>NZ_CP029263.1:0-4791771 GCF_018831305.1 Xanthomonas sp. MLO165 | reverse complement strand
CAAAGTATGATCATCTGTTGCTGGCTGCGGCGCGCAGAAAAGCGCCGTGCTCGCAGCCCGGTAGTGAAAAGAGGATGCGCCAGACTAGCACCGAGGACAGGGTTTTCCCAGACTTATTCACAGGTCCATCCACAGGGCTTGACCGCCATCACCTCCGCTGACGTCTGCGGGGAGTTGACCCGGCCGCTGATGGCCCTATAGAATTGCCGGTTCTATTCGTCTCCATTCATGCAGAGGGCCCCATGGCCACCAAGCGTACTTTCCAACCCAGCAACCTCAAGCGAGCACGCGACCATGGCTTCCGCGCACGTATGGCAACCGCCGACGGCCGCAAGATCCTGGCTCGCCGCCGCGCCAAGGGCCGCAAGCGCCTGAGCGCTTGATTGCCGCGCCGCTCCCTGCGGCCGAGGCAGTCCCTAACGTGAACGCATCGAACCCGTGCAGGCGATTTCCTCGCTCTGCGCGGGTTCGTACGCGTGCGCAATATACGGTCGTTTTCGATACTGCACGTCGTACCTCGGACCCGTTGCTCAGCCTGCACTGGCGGACCGGCGATACGCCGCCGCGCCTGGGCATGGCGGTGTCGCGCAAGGTCGACACGCGTGCGGTGGGACGTAACCGGATCAAACGCGTATTGCGCGATGCCATGCGGCATCTGCTGCCCGAGCTTGCCGGCGGCGATTACGTGATTGTGGCGCGCTCCGCAGCCGCAAAAGCGACCAATCCACAGATTCGCGACGCTTTCCTGCGTCTGCTGCGCCGTGCCGGCGCATTGCCCCTGCCTGCTGCGCCCGGCACAATGCCGCCCGCCAGGACGATGCACCCATCCTCCCTTTCCCCGACAGAGCCGGAACCCAGTTCCGACTGAGCGAGTTGCTGCCCGATGAACCAGACCCGTGTTTTCCTGATTTTTGCCTGGCTGATGGTCGCGGCGCTGCTGTGGATGGAGTGGGGCAAGGACAAGGCCGCCGCCAATGCGCCGGTGGTTGCGGCGACGCAGTCGGTGCCGGCTGCGCGCGATCTTGACGCTGCGGCACCGTCGGCCAATGTGCCGGCGGCCCAGGCCATTCCGCAGGCGGGTGTGCCGGGCGCCGTACCGGCGACCAGCACGACTGCCGCGACGCCGGCTGCTGCCGGTGCTGCGCCGGTGATCACCCTGACCTCGGACGTGCTGCGCCTGAAGCTGGACGGCCGCAGCGTGCTCGACGCCGAACTGCTGCAGTTTCCGCAGACCAAGGACGGCACCGCGCCGGTCAGCCTGCTGACCGAAGATGCCGCGCATCCCTATAACGCCACCAGCGGTTGGGCCAGCGAGCATTCGCCGGTACCGGGCGTGGGCGGCTTCCGCGCCGAACAGCCGGGCACCGCATTCGAACTGGCCAAGGGCCAGAACACCCTGGTGGTGCCGTTCGTGTGGAATGGCCCCAACGGCGTGTCGATCCGCCGCACCTTCACTCTGGAGCGCGGTCGCTATGCGATCTCGATCAAGGACGAGGTGATCAACAAGAGTGGCGCGCCGTGGAACGGCTACGTGTTCCGCAAGCTGAGCCGGGTGCCGACCATCCTCAGCCGCGGCATGACCAATCCGGATTCCTTCAGCTTCAACGGGGCGACCTGGTACAGCCCGCAGGAAGGCTACGAGCGTCGCGCGTTCAAGGACTACATGGACGACGGCGGCCTCAATCGCCAGATCACCGGCGGTTGGGTGGCGCTGCTGCAGCACCACTTCTTCACTGCGTGGATTCCGCAGAAGGACCAGGCCTCGCTTTACGTGCTGAACCAGGACGGCCCGCGTGACGTGGCCGAACTGCGTGGCCCGGCCTTCACCGTGGCGCCGGGCCAGACCGCGACCACCGAAGCGCGCCTGTGGGTGGGCCCGAAGCTGGTCAGCCTGATCGCCAAGGAAGACGTGAAGGGACTGGACCGGGTAGTCGACTACAGCCGCTTCTCGATCATGGCCATCATCGGCCAGGGCCTGTTCTGGGTGTTGAGCCATCTGCACAGCTTCCTGCACAACTGGGGCTGGGCCATCATCGGCCTGGTGGTGCTGCTGCGTCTGGCGCTGTATCCGCTGTCGGCTGCGCAGTACAAGTCCGGTGCCAAGATGCGCCGCTTCCAGCCGCGCCTGGCGCAGCTGAAGGAGCGTTACGGCGACGATCGCGTCAAGTACCAGCAGGCGACGATGGAGCTGTTCAAGAAGGAAAAGATCAACCCGATGGGCGGCTGCCTACCGCTGCTGATCCAGATGCCGATCTTCTTCGCGCTGTACTGGGTGCTGGTGGAATCGGTGGAACTGCGTCAGGCGCCGTGGCTGGGCTGGATCCAGGATCTGACCGCGCGCGATCCGTACTTCATCCTGCCGGTGCTCAACATCGCCATCATGTGGGCCACGCAGAAGCTGACCCCGACCCCGGGCATGGACCCGATGCAGGCCAAGATGATGCAGTTCATGCCGCTGGTGTTCGGCGTCATGATGGCCTTCATGCCGGCCGGCCTGGTGCTGTACTGGGTGGTCAACGGCGGCCTGGGTCTGCTGATCCAGTGGTGGATGATCCGCCAGCACGGCGAGAAGCCGAGCAAGATCATCCAGGCCAACGCCAAGTAAGCGCAGTTGCACAGAGCCCGCCGCAAGGCGGGCTTTCTGCATGTCGCCGCAGTTGCTGTCTGCCCTGTTGTCTTCATTGCCAAGGACGCCGTCGTGATGTCATCGCCGCTGTATCGCCTGTGGCTGTGCGCCGCTTTCGCAGGAATGCTGGCGATGGCCGGCTGCGGCAAGCAGACCGCCGGCGAGGCAGCGTCTGCTGCCAGCACCGCTGCGCCGGCCGCCACTGGTGCGCCAGCCGAAGCCGACAGCGACGACGCACGCGCACTGATCGCGCAGCTGCGCGAGCAACTGGACCGGCATCGCCGCATCATCGTGTTGCTGGCCGACGCGGATGCCCAGACGCCACGCGATCGCGCCACCTCCAGCAGCGTGGGGCAGCAGCTGTTCCATGAAAACCTCCAACAGCGAGAACGCATCGCTGCGCGATTCGAGACGGTGCTGACGTCGAACGCAGCGCGTCGCTTCGCAACGATCGCCACGGTGCTGGACGAGATCGAATCGGCACCGGATCTCTACGATGCCGACCGCCTGGCGTTTGCCGAAGTGTTGCGCGACCTGCACGCACGCATTGGCCGCGATTCGGCACTGCCGGCGGTGAAGCTGCATCAGCGCATCGGTGAGGATCTGGAAGCGCTGGACGAGATCGAGCGCAGCTACAACAAGGAACTGACGCAGATTTTCAGCCGCTTCGATCGCAGCCGCGCGATCGTGCCCAAGCGCGAGAAGTGGGACGACTACGTGGCGCATCTGCGCAGCCTGTACACGCGCGAAAAGATCCTGCGCGATCATGGCGTGGTGGAGCCGTACCCGTTCTCCGCGCGCGATAGCGACAGCGAAATCTTCGGCCGCGACCTGCCGCCCAAGACGGTGGTGCTGACCTTCGACGATGGCCCGCACAAGGCCTATACCGAGGAGATCGTGGCCATCCTCAAACGCTACGACGTACCGGGCGTGTTCTTCGAAGTGGGCCGCAACCTGGGCAGCCTGGACGCGCAGGGCAAGCCGACACTCGCGCCGTTATCCAAGATCAGCCACACGCTGATGGAAGAAGGCTATGCGGTGGGCAACCACAGCCTGACCCATGCGCAGTTGTCCAAGACCACCGGCGATGCGTTGCGCAGCCAGGTGCTGGACACCGACACGTTGTTGCGGGCGGTGGACGACAAGCGTGCGCCGTTGTTCCGGTTTCCGTATGGGGCGCGCAATGCCGAAGGCTTGCAGCTGCTGGGTGAGGCAGGCCTGAAGTCGATCATGTGGAACATCGACTCGATGGACTGGGCCGACCCTGTGCCCGAGTCGATCGTGCAGCGCGTGCTCGACCAGGTGAACAAGGAGCAGCGCGGCATCGTGTTGTTCCATGACATCCACGACCGTGCAGTGAAGGCGCTGCCGCAGATCCTGGATCGCCTGATCGCCGATGGCTACCAGTTCGCCGGCTGGAATGGCCGCGAGTTTTCGGTGGCGCGCGCGCCCGGCGCGGCGGCCGAGGCAACCGTGACCACCGGCTACGCCAACTCCTGGGCGATCGTGATCGGGATCGACGACTACGCGCACTGGCCCAAGCTCGAATATGCCGCCAACGACGCGCAGGCCATCGCCAGCACCTTGACCGGCCCGTTGGGGTTTCCGTCCTCGCAGGTGATCGTGCTCAAGAACGGGCAGGCCACGCGCAACAATATTCTTGCGGCATTCCACGATCGCCTCGGCGAGGGACGCGCGCAGACCAACGACCGCGTGTTCGTGTTCTTCGCCGGGCATGGCGCCACGCGCCGGCTGGCATCCGGGCGCGACCTGGGCTACATCATTCCGGTCGACTCGGATCCGCAGCAACTGGCCAGCGATGCGATCGCGATGAGCGACCTGCAGAACATCGCCGAAAGCCTGCAGGCCAAGCATGTGCTGTTCGTGATGGATGCCTGCTATAGCGGATTGGGGCTGACGCGCGGCGGGCCGACGTCCGGCGCCTACCTGCGCGAGAACGCACGACGCATCGCCCGCCAGATGCTCACTGCCGGCGGTGCCGATCAGCAGGTGGCCGATAGCGGCCCGAACGGGCATTCGGTGTTTACCTGGGTACTGCTGCAGGCGCTGGCGGGCAAGGGCGATCTCAATGGCGATGGCCTGATCACCGGTACCGAACTGGCGGCCTATGTCGCACCGGCGGTGTCGGCAGTGTCGGCGCAGACCCCGGCGTTCGGCAGCCTGCCCGGCTCGCAGGGCGGCGAGTTCGTGTTCCAGGTACCGAGTGGCGAGGAGTTCCTGACCGCCGGCACCGCGCAGTTGTCTGCCGACGCGATCGCACTCAACGGACGCGTGGATGCGGCGCGTCCCGCCGCCACCACCAGCGGTGCTGCAACAGCTGCGGCGCCGGTGACGGTGAAGACGCTGCAAGGCGGCGAAGCCAGGCTGGTCTTGCCGACGGCGGTGAAGAGCAGCGACCGTCAACGTGCGCAGCTGGCCAACGAGCGCGGCCTGCAGTTGTACAAGGAAAAACGCTACGCCGAAGCGGCCGAGCAGTTTGCCGAAGCCTTGAAGCTGCGCCCGGATTTCGCCTTGGCCGCCAACAACCTGGGCTTTGTGTACTACCGCCAGGAACGCTTTGCCGAATCGGCGCGCTGGCTGGAAAATACCCTGAAAATCGATCCGTCGCGTGCGGTGGCCTATCTCAATCTCGGCGATGCATACGCAAAAGCCGGCGACCGTGACAAGGCACGCAAGGCCTACGCCACCTATCTGGAACTGCAGCCGCAAGGCAGCGGCGCCGAGCAGGCACGCACGCAACTGCAACGCCTCTGATCCGCGCAACCTGTCTGACTATGTCTTCTTCGCCATCGACCATTGTTGCCATCGCCAGCGCCGCCGGAACCGGAGGCATCGGCATCGTGCGCCTGTCCGGGCCGCAGGCGGCGCAGATCGCCGCCGAGCTGGGTGTCCCGAATCTGCAGCCACGGCAGGCACGCTACGCGCGCTTTCGCGATGCGCAGGGCGAGGTGATCGACGATGGCATCGCCTTGTGGTTTCCGGCGCCGCACAGCTTCACCGGCGAGGCGGTGGTGGAACTGCAGGGACACGGCAGCCCGGTGCTGTTGCGGCAGCTGGTGGCGCGTTGCATTGCGCTGGGCGCGCGCCAGGCACGCGCGGGCGAGTTCAGCGAGCGCGCCTTTCTCAATGGCAAACTCGATCTGGCGCAGGCCGAAGCCATCGCCGATCTGATCGCCGCCGGCGATCTGCGCGCGGCACGCGCTGCGCGCAGATCCTTGGACGGTGTGTTTTCGCAACGGGTCGATGCGCTCAGCGACAGCCTCACCCGGCTACGCGTCCATGTGGAAGCGGCGATCGACTTTGCCGACGAGCCGCTCGACACCCTGGGAGGGGCGCAGGTGCGCGACGGGCTACAGCAGGCGCGCGCATTGCTGGCGCAACTGCTGCGCGATGCCGAGCGCGGGCGCAAGCTGCGCGACGGCCTGCACGCGGTGCTGATCGGTCCGCCCAACGCGGGCAAGAGTTCCTTGCTCAATGCATTGGCCGGTAGCGAGCGCGCCATCGTCACCGATGTCGCCGGGACCACCCGCGATACCTTGCAGGAAGCCATCCAGCTCGATGGTTTCGAACTCGTGTTGGTCGACACCGCCGGCCTGCGCGAGGGCGGTGATGCGATCGAGCGCGAGGGCATGCGTCGCGCACGTGCGGAGTTGCAGCGCGCAGACCTGGCGCTGGTGGTACTGGATGCACGCGACCCGCAAGCCGCGCGCGATGCGATCGGCGATGCCATCGATACTGTGCCGCGTCAGCTGTGGATCCACAACAAATGCGATCTGCTGGCCGAAGCCACAGCGCTCGATCGCGACGCGGTCGCGGTCTCGGTCTCGGCGGTGACCGGGCAGGGACTGGAGCAGTTGCACGCCCGGTTGCGCGAGCTTGCGCTGGGCGACGGAGCGGACAGCGTGGAAGGCGAATTCTCCGCACGCACGCGGCATGTCGAGGCATTGTGCCGCGCCGAACAGCATGCAGACGCAGCGGATCTGGAGCTGGGCTTCGAACAGCTCGAACTGGCCGCCGAAGAATTGCGCCTGGCACAGGAAGCACTCGGCGAGATCACCGGCAAGCTGAGCGCCGACGAATTGCTGGGCAAGATCTTTTCGAGTTTTTGCATCGGCAAGTAAACCGCTTACCTGCCGCGACGCATGACGAGCCGATGTAGACGCTGGCTGTTGGTGTTCTGCATCAAGGAAAGGATCAAGGATCAGGGACGGCGACAAGCACAACGCTTGTACAGCGGGTCACATGCCGATACCGGAACTCGAAGCGAGCGCCCGCAACTGCGCTGCAAAACGCGTCACATCACACCCGGCAGCACCGTCTGCAATGCCGCGTTCTCGGCATCGCAGGCTGGCGATGCAGTGGCGGTGGCAGGTTGCTTTGCATGCGCCTTGTCGATCTCGCGGCGCGCAGCGGCTAGATCCTTCTGGAACTCGGGGTTGTCGTGCAGGGCGGCGACGGTGGCGGCGCCCATGATGCGGCCCTGCAGGACATCGCTCTGCCAGTGCACGTTGCAGACCAGGCGGCTGTCGCCGAAGGCGCGGCCGCGGGCGAGCAGGGCGTCGCGCTGGGCGGGTGCCAGCTCGGCCAGGATCAGGCCCCAGCTCCAGCCGATGGCGGTGTGGCCGGAGGGGTAGGAGCCGTTCTTGCGCAGCGCCGCGTCATCGTCGGGCGTGCACATCGGCTGGTCGTTGCGCATGAACGGGCGTGGCCGCTGATAGCGTGCCTTCGCCGCGCTGGTGCTGGTGCTGGCGTCGCGCATGCTGCGTTCGAGCAGACGCAGCAGGTGCGGGGTGTGGGCCTGGTCGATCTGGATGCCGAGCGCGCAACTGAAGTGATTGGCGGCCGCCGGGAACGTCAGTGCAGCATCCTGTGTGGCCAGGTCCCAGCGTGGTGTGCCGCGCAGGGCAAGCATGGATGTGGCGATGGCCTGATCGTTGGCGAGCGCGGCGCTGCCGTTCTGTGGCGGTGGCGGTACCAGGCGCAGGCTGTCGGGCACCTGTGCTTTTTCCAGGTAGCCGTGTGCATCGGTGGCGATCACCGAGCCCGCCGGAGCCGCCTTGTCGCGGGCGCTCGCACTGCCGCATCCCCATGCCAGCACCGCGATGGCGACGCTGGACAGCGTCCGGAAACAAGCGCGAACAATGCGATCGGACATGCAGCAACCCTCGGACAACACGGATGGATGAGGGCGCAGATTACGACGCGCAGATGACATCTGCATGCCAGCGCAACGCAGTTGCGGCGCGGAATGCGCAGCCGCTGTCGCAGCACTGTCATGTCCCGGTCGCATCGGCGCAAGACAGCTGTCGCACGCTTGCCGTCATCTTTTGACTCGTCCCCCCTGCCGCTCATGCCCAAGACCCATCTGTTAAGTGCCGCCGTCCTTACCGCGCTCGTGCTGTCGCCGGCCGCCTACGCCGCCGATCCCGAGGTGACTGCCGACACCGGCACGACCGTGCAGCAACTCGACGCGGTCTCGGTGATCGGCCAGGGCGAAACGCGTCAGGTGCAGCGCATCACCCAGCAGGACATTCCGGTGTTGCCGCCGGGCACCAGCATCCAGAAGCTGCTCAACCGCATGCCGGGCGTCAACGTGCAATCCAACGATGCCTTCGGTGCCAACGAGGAGTCGCAGACGATCAGCCTGCGTGGCTTCAACGGCACGCGCCTGGGCTATACGCTCGACGGCCTGCCGCTGGGTGACAACGCCTACGGCAACTACAACGGCCTCAATATCAGCCGCGCCCTGATTGCGGAAAACTTCGGCGGCGTGGAGCTGGCATCGGGCATCGGCGCACTGGGCACCGCATCCACCAGCAACCTGGGCGGCACCATCCAGTACTACTCGGCCGATCCGTCCAGCGTGTTCGGCGGGCAGCTGTCGCAGACGGTGGGCTCCGATGCCAACCGCCGCACCTTCCTGCGCGTGGACACCGGCGACTACAACGGGTTTTCGGCGTATCTGTCCGGCATCAATGCCGAAGCCGACATGTGGGCGCGCCCGGAGTCGCCGACCACCACGCGGCAGTTCAATGCCAAGGGCGTGTACCAGTTCGACGGCGGCAAGCTGACCGCGTTCGCCGACACCTCGCGGACCTCGCAGGCCGATTATTCGTATCTGTCCAAGAGCGGCATGGCGCGTGGCCTGGGCTGGGACTGGAACCTGTACGCACCGGACTGGAACCGGGCGTTGGCCGCGGCGTACTGCGCACCGGCCACGCGCAATGCGGCGCGCTGCGGCTTCAGCGGCGGCGTGGACAACATCGACGATGCGTACTACCAGAGCCGCGCGTTGCGCGACGACGATCTGTTCTATGTGGCCGGCGACTTCCAGCCCAACGATGCCATCAGCCTGCACACCCAGGTCTACCACCACGAAAACAAGGGTCAGGGCCACTGGTGGTCGCCGGGCCAGGCGTCCAACCCGGGCACGCCGCAGGCATTGCCGATCTCCATCCGCAGCACCAATTACTGGATCAACCGCACCGGCGGCATCGCCTCGCTCGGCTGGAACCTGGGCCCGCATCATCTCGAAGCCGGGCTGTGGTACGAGCGCAATCACCACGATGTGGAGCGCAATTTCTACTGGATCGACGGGCCGGTCAGCGATGACAAGTTCCTGCAGGATCCCGACCGCCGGCTGTTCTCGCAGAACTACATCATCACCACGCGGCAGTTCTATGTGCAGGGCAACTTCAAGTTCCTCGACGAGCGCCTGAGCCTGGATCTGGGCATCAAGAGCCCGAGCACCGAAATGACCGCGCGCGAAACGCCGGGGCTGGCGGTGGAAGCGCCGGTGGCGACCGGTTCGATCAAGGCCAGCGAGTCGGTGCTGCCGCAGGTCGGTCTGGGCTATCGCATCGCAGACGGGCAGGAAGTGTTCGCCTCGTACGCGGAAAACATCGCCGCGTTCCAGGGCGGCGGCGCCGGTGGTCCGTTGCTGGTGACGCAGGCCTCCTTCGATGCCAGCGTCGGCGCACTGGAGCCGGAAAAGTCGCGCACCGTGGAAGCCGGTTACCGCTTCGTGCGTGACCGCTTCGAAGCCTCGCTGGTGGGTTACGACGTGACCTTCGACAACCGCCTGCTCTCGCTCAATCCCTGCGCCAGCATCCAGCAGGGCACCACGCCGGCCTGCACCACGCGCTTCTTCAACGTGGGCTCGGTGAGCAGCCGCGGCGGCGAACTGACCGTGATCTGGAAGCCGACCAGCTACCTGCAGTGGTACAACTCGGCCTCGATCAACCGCTCGACCTACGACGACAACTACGTGCAGAACGGGGTGATCATTCCGACTGCCGGCAAGACCACGGTGGATACGCCCAAGCGCATGTTTGCCAGCGAAATCGCCTTCAACTACGCCAACTGGAACATCAACCTGCGCGGCAAGTACACCGGCCAGCGCTACTACACCTACACCAACGACCAGGGCTTTGGCGGTTACACCTCGTTCGATGCGGGCGCCGGGTACGACTTCGGCCAGGCCGGCGTGCTGCAGGGGCTCAAGCTCTCGCTCAACGTGACCAACCTCACCGACAAGCGCTATGCGTCCAACCTCACCGCGTTCGCCAACAGCGATCCGAATGGCCGTCAGCTGGCATTCCATGCCAGCGCGCCGCGGCAGGTGTTTTTGACCTTGGATGCCAAGTTCTGAGTTAGGGATTGGGGAGTCGGGATTGGGGATTGGGGATTGGTAACAGCGGGTCTTATGGCTGCTGACTGATTTCCGGTGGTGATCGACGTGGATGGTTTTAGAGTGGCTGGCGAGACCTGTCGAGTGATTGTCGGGCGGATGCGACGATGCGGAGGTGCGGGATGCAAGGTCGTGCATCCCGCCTCGCTCATCGGCCGCGCTCATCTGGCGGTTGTGCCGTGGTGTTGATGGCTGCTTTTTTGTTGGAGAAAGGCATGATGCAGTTCCACCGTGCGTTGGTGTTGGGGGCGATGATGGTCGGCATGAGCGGGCCCGCGTTGGCAGAGGCGCCGTTGGCGAAGACGGTGCAGATCTTTGCGCACCGTGGCGCCAGCGCGTTGCGCCCGGAACACACCCTGGCCTCGTATGCCAAGGCGATTGTCGATGGCGCCGATTTTGTCGAGCCGGACCTGGTGTCCACCAAGGATGGTGTGCTGGTGGCGCGTCATGAGAACGAGATCGGCGGCACCACCGATGTGGCCAGCCACCCGGAGTTCGCCGCGCGCAAGACCCGCAAGACCATCGATGGCCAGGCGATGGAAGGCTGGTTCACCGAAGACTTCACTCTTGCCGAATTGAAGACCTTGCGCGCGCGCGAGCGGTTGCCGCAGTTGCGCGGCACGCGTTGGGATGGGCAGTTTCAGATCGTCACCTTCGACGAAATCATCGATTTTGTCGCGGCCGAATCGGCAGCGACCGGGCGCACGATCGGGCTGATTCCGGAGATCAAGCACCCGAGCTATTTCAGTGCGCTGAATCTGGCGATGGAAGACAAGGTGCTGGCGAGCCTGCGTGCGCATGCCTACACGCAGACCGCGCCGGTGGTGATCCAGTCGTTCGAGACCGGCAACCTGCGTTACTTGCGCGGCAAGATCGGGCGCAACAGCACTATTCGTTTGCTGCAGCTGTTGGGCGGCGCGCAGATGGCGCTGCCCGATGCGGGCGTAGGCAGCGCACCGCGCACCTACGCGCAGATGATCACGCCCGAAGGGCTGAAACAGGTTGCCAGCTACGCCGATGCGATCGGCCCGGACATCCGCAGCATCATTCCGCTGGATGCGCAGCAACGCCTGGGCACGCCGACCAGCCTGGTGCACGACGCGCATGCGGCAGGACTGCAGGTGCAGCCGTATACCTTCCGCCCGGAGAATTACTTTCTGGCCGCCAACAACCGCAGCAGTGCTGCGGTGACCGAACGTAACGAGGCCGGTGCATTGGCCGAGTTGAAGGCGTACCTGGATGCCGGTATCGATGCGTTCTTTGCCGACGATCCGGGCCTGGCACGGCGTGCGTTGAGCGAGCGTGCAACGCGTTAACCGTTGGACGCATATGCGGTCTGTAGGAGCGCGCTGGCGCGCGATGAAGCGTTCCCGATAACGCTCCATCGCGCGCTAGCGCGCTCCTACGTCCCAGGTGGCCGTTCGCGTGGCGGAAAATGCAGCACTACGTTCTGCGAGCCGTCTTCCTGGCGCTGCCACAGCACCGGCACCTGGCGTGGCGGCGGCGGTTCCAGCACGTCGCGTTCGGCGTTGCTGATCTCCCAGGCAGCGTCTTCGTCCTCGTCTTCCCAGCTGTAGCGCGGCCTGGCCTGTTGCGGGTCGCGCAGGCGCAGCAGCAGCGCGGCGATCAGGCCGGCCACCGCGCCGCCCAGATGCGATTGCCAGGACACGCCGGCCTCGTGCGGCAGGATGGTCAGCAACATGCCGCCGTAGAACAGGAAGGCGATCATGCTGGTGGCAATCGCCGGGCGGTCGCGGCGCAGCAGGCCCAGCACGAACACCAGGAACATCAGCCCGTGGGTGACGCCGCTGGCGCCCAGATGCCGGCTACCGGGCTCGCCCAGCAACCACGCGCCCAGTCCCGAGCCCAGCCACAGCAACGGCAGCGCCAGGGCGGTGGCACGCGGATACACGCTGCCGGCCAGTGTGCCCAGGATCAGCAGCGCGGCGGCGTTGGCGCCCAGATGCGCGAGCGAGCCGTGCAGCAGCGGCGCGGAGAGGATGCCGAGCAGGCCGTCGGCCTGCAGCGGTGCCACCGCCCAGGCGCGCCAGTCGAACATGCCCTGGGCGGTGAACACCGCCACCAGCAGCAGCACGGCGGCCAGGCTGAAGTTGAAGGCACGTAAGACCCGGGAACGATCCAGGCGGCTCTGGGTGGTGGGATCGGGGGCAAGGGAATGCGTTGTCATGCATTCACGGATGGCGGCGTGGTTTTGCCTTTGCAAGCCCTATTTGCGCGGGATAACCGGATCCGGCGGCGGGACAATCCTGCTGCCCGCCGGGCTGATACGAAGCCCGGCAGGCAGGCCGCGGCGGCCAATACCTCACCGCAGTTAGGTGTGGTGGCAACCAGGGCGCGGTCCCAATGCTCCGGTACCGCCTGTGGTGCGCTGCAGCCGAGTCGCGTAATGGGCGACGGAGCCGACGATCACGGCCGAAGACCACGACCGGCCCCAGTGGCGAGAGCCGAAGCGAAACCGCGGCATCCCTTGCACCATCAGCTGCAGCCAAGCACAACCCCGATTCCCGATTCCCGATTCCCGATTCCCGATTCCCGATTCCCGATTCCCGAATCCCGATTCCCGAATCCCGAATCCCGAATCCCGATTCCCGATTCCCGATTCCCGATTCCCGATTCCCGAATCCCGAATCCCGAATCCCGAATCCCGAATCCCGAATCCCGAATCCCGAATCCCGGCCGGTCAGTGCCCGGCCGGCTTGGGCGGCCGCAGCAGGCTGAGCACGATGGTGAAGACCAGGATCACGATCACCACCGCCAGCGAGACCAGCACCGGGATCTTGTACAGATCGATGATCATCATCTTGGTGCCGATGAACACCAGGATCACCGCCAGGCCGTACGGCAGCAGATGGAAGCGGTCGGCCATGCCGGCCAGCAGGAAGAACATCGCGCGCAGGCCCAGCACCGCGAACACGTTGGAGGTCAGCACGATGAACGGGTCGGTGGTGATCGCGAAGATCGCCGGGATGCTGTCCACCGCGAAGATCACATCGATCACCGCAATCAGGATCAGCACCACGAACAACGGGGTGAACCAGCGCTTGCCGTCCTTGATCACGCTCAGCGCATGGCCGTGGTATTGCGGGCTCAGGCGCAGATGGCCACGCATCCAGCGCAGCACCGGGTTGGCTTCCAGGTCCGGCTCCTTGCCGGCGGAGAACCACATCTTGATGCCGGTCAGCAGCAGGAAGGCGCCGAACACGTACAGCAGCCAATGGAACTTGGTCAGCAGCACCGATCCGGCGAAGATCATGATCGCGCGCAGCACGATCGCGCCCAGCACGCCGATGATCAGCACGCGCTGGCGCTGCTCCTCGGGCACGCCGAAGTAGGTCATCACCATCAGGAACACGAAGATGTTGTCGACCGCCAGCGATTTCTCGACCAGGTAGCCGGTCAGGAACTCCAGCCCGATGCGGTCGGCCGCCGCATCGCCCATGCTGCCCTGCAGGTACCACCACAGGCCGGCGTTGAAGGCCAGCGCCAGCAGCACCCAGCCGATGCTCCACCAGGTGGCTTCCTTGAAGGTGACCTTGTGGGCACCGCCGTGGCGCATCAGCACCAGATCGACCAACAGCGCCACGATCACCACGATCGCGAAGCCGCCCCATAACCAGACATTGCCAATGGTTTGCATACAAGAATCCCGAAAGTGAAACGACCTGGACAGCCGGTGGGCTGAGGCCTTGTGACACGGAAATCGTGGATTCCGGGTGACGGACCTTCGCCTGCGCGGCGAAGGTCTCGCTCACAACCGGCCGGGCCGGTTGCCGTTGCACCGGAGCGCCTGTTGGCAGGGCTCGTCATGACGGCGACAACGCTGGGAGCTACTCCCCTTCTATGCCCGATTCTGCGTGCCCGGGGCAGGCACGTCAATCCAGCCGGATACAATGGGCGGATGAATACTCCTGTCCCCGTCGTCCGACTCAAGAATGCGTGGCGCTCCAGCCACCCGTGGATCTTCCAGAAGCTGGTGGAAAAGCCCGCCGCCAAGCCCAAACCCGGCACCATCGTCGATGTGGTCGGCGTGGACGGGGAGTGGGTCGGCCGCGGCTTCTACAACGGCCACTCGCGCATCGCCGTGCGCATCCTGGAGACCGACCAGGCGGTGCCGGTGGATGCGGGCTGGTTCTCGCGCAAGATCGCCGCGGCAGTGAGCCTGCGCCGCGACTGGCTCAAGCTCGACGCGGTGTCCGACGCCTGGCGCGTGGTGCACAGCGAAGGCGACGGCCTGTCCGGCCTGGTGGTGGACCGTTATGGCGACCTGGTGGTGGTGGAGTTCTTCGCCGCCGGCATGTTCCGCCACCGCGAATGGATCTACGAGGCGCTGCGCGAGCAGTTCCCGGGCTGCCGCTTCCACAGCTTTGCCGACGAACACGTGCAGAAGCAGGAAAGCTTCGATTTCCACGGCAACACCACCACCGAAGCGTCGGTGATCACCGAGTACGGCATCAAGTTCCGTGCCGACCCGGCCGGTGCGCACAAGACCGGCTTCTTTGCCGACCAGCGCGAGAACCGCCAGTGGCTGAGCGAGCAGGTCGAAGGCAAGAGCGTGCTGGACCTGTGCTGCAACACCGGCGGCTTTGCGGTGTATGCGGCTGCGCGCGGCGCGTCCGAGGTGCTGGGCGTGGACATCGATGAGGACGTGATCGCCATCGCCAAGGGCAACGCCAAGCTCAACAACGTGCGGCCGAAGTTCGTGCAGGCCGACATCTTCCCCTGGCTGCGCGATGCCTCCAACCGCGGCGAGCAGTTCGATGTGGTGATCCTGGACCCGGCCAAGATGACCCGCGACCGCGAGCAGGTGATTCCGGCGCTGAAGAAGTACCTGGACATGAACAAGCTGGCGCTGGGCGTGGTCAAGCCCGGTGGCCTGTTCGCCACCTTCTCGTGCACCGGGCTGGTGGCCGAACAGGAGTTCCTGGACATGCTGCGGCGCGCCTCGTATTTCTCCGGGCGCACCATCCAGATCCTGAAGGTGGCCGGCGCCGGTCCGGACCACCCGTTCATGGCGCACGTGCAGGAATCGCGCTATCTGAAGGCTGTTTTCTGCCGCGTGATCTAGCGCGGCGATCAACCCCTGGAGCGGCCAGTCGATGACAGCGGACGATGAGGAACGCAAGGCGCTGAGCCGGTTGCTGCGCGAGATCGAGCGGCCCCATGCCAGTCTGCTGGCCAGCAACTGGCCGGTGTTCGGGGTGTGGCTGCTGTTCGCTGGCGCCTTCATGTACCTGTTCCAGACCGGCAACGGTTCGCCGTTGCATCCATTGCTGCTGGCGCTGGGCTCGACCTGCCTGGGCGTGCTCGGTGCCTGGATCGTGCTGCGCTCGGTATGGGCGCGGCAGTGGCTGCACGTGCGCGAGCACGTCGATGTCGAGAGCGTGCGCGCGCGCCTGGCCGAACTGGGCGATTGAACCCACACCTAGCCCCGCATGCCATCGCCAGGCAAGCGGTCACGGTGGGCCACGCATGGATCCCTGCGTGCGGCTGCAAGCTGGGCGCGGCGTACAGACGTTGGCACTGCGCGCAATGTGGTTCCGTGTGTATTTTTTCAGAGCCGCAATGTGCGCATCGCCTGCGCCGTGGCGCGTGCAGTACGCGTGCCGCAAGCCGTTATGATCCGGTGACCCCCACCTGGCTGTGAGATCGCATGCACCTGCACACGCTGTCTCTGTCTGTCTCGCTGTTGCTCGCCACCGCGCTGCCTGCCCACGCGCTGGAGTTTTCCAAGGCCGAGCTGGCGCGCGCCACGGCGCTGCAACAGCGCCTGGTCACGCTGGATTCGCATCTGGACACGCCGGCCAACCTGGAGCGCCCCGACTTCGACGTGTTGCAGGCGCATGCCGGCAACCGGCTGTCGCAGGTGGATTACCCGCGCATGGTCGAAGGCGCGCTGGATGGCGGCTTCTGGGCGGTCTACACCGCGCAGGGCAATCGCAGTGCGGCCGCGCATCTGGACGATCGCGATGCCGGTCTGCAGCGGTTGTTGAAGATCCACACGCTGCTGGCCGCGCAACCACAGCGCTTCGCCTTCGCCACCACGCCCGCCGATGCCGCGCGCATCAAGGCCGATCGCAAGCGCGTGGTGTACATCAGCATGGAAAACGCCAGCCCGCTGGTGGCCGACCCCACGCTGCTGCGCTTCTATTACGCGCAGGGCCTGCGCCTGATGAGCACCGTGCATTTTCTCAACAACGAGTTCGCCGACTCGGCCACCGACCCCAAGGGGCCGGAGTGGAAGGGCCTGAGCCCGGCCGGCAAGCAACTGGTGCAACAGGCGCAGGCGCTGGGCATCGTGATCGATCAATCGCATGCCTCCGATGCGGTGTTCGACCAGTTGATCGCACTGTCGCCGGTGCCGATCGTGCTCTCGCACAGCGGCGCGCGTGCGGTGTTCGACCATCCGCGCAATATCGACGACGCGCGGCTGAAGGTGCTGGCCGAGCACGGCGGGGTGATCCAGGTGAATTCCTACGGCGGCTATCTGGTCGATAGCGGCGCCAGCCCCGAGCGCAAGGCCGCCGAGAAGGCGCTGACCGAGCAATACGGCGGCTGGGAGCACATCAAGATCGCCGACGGCACGGCCCTGAGCGCCGCGCTCAAGGACCTGGATGCGCGCTATCCGATCAAGCGCGCCACCGAGGAGGATTTCTTCGCCCATCTGGAGCATGTGCTCAAGGTGGTCGGGCCCGAGCACGTGGGCATCGGCATGGACTGGGACGGCGGCGGTGGCGTGGTCGGCCTGGAAGACGTCTCCGACCTGCCGCGCATCACCGCCTGGCTGCTGCGCAAGGGCTACACCGAGCAGCAGATCGCCGGCATCTGGGGCGGCAACCTGCTGCGGGTGATGGGGCAGGCGCAGGCGTATGCGGTGGGGAATCGGGAGTCGGGAGTGGGGAGGTAGTGCTGGGATTGGGGAGTCGGGATTCGGGATTCGCAAGGCCGAGGCGGTCTGTCGTGCGGGCTGGGTGCTGCGTCGGGCTTGGCGGTGAGGCGCCAGATTGGTTGTTGGTGCAGGGCTGGGGTAGAGGCGCGTTGCTGCTGCGGGCTTCTTCGCCGGATGGGCTGATTGGGGCGCGCGCGGAGTGCGCCGGCACTAGTTGTCAGCCAGGTGGTTGGGTGGCGGGTCGCCGTCGCAGCATCGGGATGGTCAGCCTTGTACCAACATCATGGTTGCTGCAGCGTTCCTAGCCTCGCACACGCTCGGGACACCTGACGTGGATTTGGGCATTTGCACAAAAACCGGCGTGTGCCTGCCGGCAGACAGGCAGCAGGCTGACGATGCTTCCGGGAAAAAGCTCCAACTAGAATGCGCCGACCCCTGTGTGGTGCCGGTGCCAGCACTGCGCGCCGGTGGGGCCCACCGACTGCTGGAGCGTGCGATGACCCAAGCCACCCGGCCACTGCCGCCCCCCGATGACATGGCCCCGACCTACCGCAAGATCCTGTGGCGGCTGATCCCGTTCCTGTTCGTCTGCTACCTGTTCAACTACCTGGACCGGGTCAACGTGGGCTTCGCCAAGCTGCAGATGCTCGGCGATCTGGGCATGAGCGAGACCGTGTACGGGCTGGGTGCGGGCATCTTCTTCATCGGCTACCTGGCCTGCGGGGTGCCGAGCAATCTGATCCTGCAGCGCATCGGTGCGCGCCGCTGGGTGGCGATCATGATGGTCAGCTGGGGCCTGCTGTCGACCTGCCTGATGTTCGTGCGCACGCCGGCCGGCTTCTACACCCTGCGCCTGCTCACCGGCGCGGCCGAGGCCGGCTTCTTCCCCGGCATCGTGCTGTACCTGACGCGCTGGTTTCCGCGCGCCCAGCATGGCCGGGTCATGACCGTCTTCATGTCGGCCATCCCGATCTCCGGCGTGCTGGGCGGGCCGTTGTCGGGCTGGATCCTCGGCCATTTCTCGGCCGGGCAGGGTGGCCTGGCCGGCTGGCAGTGGATGTTCCTGCTGCAGGGCCTGCCGACCGTGCTGCTGGGCATCGGGGTGTGGTTCCTGCTCAGCGATGGCGTGCAGCAGGCCACCTGGCTGGACCCGCAGGAGAAGCAGGCACTGACCCGCGCGCTGGCCGCCGACGAAGCCGGCAAGCCGGCCGGCGCCTCCAGCTCGCTGGGCGCGGTGCTGCGCAGCCCGGCGGTATGGATGCTGGGCACGGTGTACTTCTGCATCCAGAGCGGGGTGTATGCGATCAACTTCTGGCTGCCTTCGATCATCCAGGGCAGCGGCGTCACCGACCCGACCCGGATCGGCCTGATGAGCGCCATTCCGTACCTGGCCGCGGCGGTGTTCATGCTGCTGATGGGGCGCTCGGCCGACCGCCGCCGCGAGCGCCGCTGGCACCTGGTGATCCCGTTGCTGATGGGGGCGGCCGGGCTGTGCATCGCCGCCAGCGTCACCGACAACCTGGGTCTGGCCCTGTTCGGCATGACCCTGGCTACGATGGGCGCGGTCAGTGGCTTGCCGCTGTTCTGGCCGCTGACCAACGGCTTTCTCACCGCCGCCGCCGCTGCCGGTGGGCTGGCGCTGATCAACTCCACCGGCCAGGTCGCCGGCTTCGTCAGCCCGTACCTGGTGGGCTGGATCAAGGACGCCACCCACAGCACCGAGCTGGCGCTGTATGTGCTGGCCGGGGCCATGCTGCTGGGCGCCGCGCTGGTGCTGCGGGTGCCGGCACGCGCGGTGAACCAGTGATGCGTCCGTCCCAGCGAGTGTGCCCATGAAGATCGTCATCGCCCCCGATTCCTACAAGGAAAGCCTGTCCGCGCTGGAGGTGGCCACCCAGATCGAGGCCGGCTTCCGCGAGGTGTTCCCCGACTGGCAGTACCGCAAGGTGCCGGTGGCCGATGGCGGCGAAGGCACGGTCGATGCGCTGGTGGCCGCCACCGGCGGGCGGGTGATCGACTGCACGGTCAGCGGCCCGCTCGGCACCCCGGTGCAGGCGTTCTTCGGCCTGACCGGCGACGGCCGCACCGCGGTGATCGAAATGGCCGCCGCCAGCGGCCTGGCACTGGTGCCGCCGGCCGAGCGCGCGCCGCTGCGCACCAGTACCGCGGGCGTGGGCGAGTTGATCCTGGCCGCGCTGGATGCCGGCGCGCGGCGCTTCATCATCGGCATCGGCGGCAGCGCCACCAACGACGGCGGCGCCGGCCTGGCGCAGGCGTTGGGCGTGCGGCTGCTGGATGCGCAGGGCGAGGCGATCGGCCCCGGTGGCGGCGCGCTGGCGACGCTGGCGCGGATCGATACCCAGGACCTGGACCGGCGGCTGCAGGACTGCCAGTTCGAAGTGGCCTGCGATGTGGACAACCCGCTGATCGGCCCGACCGGCGCCTCGGCGGTATTCGGCCCGCAGAAGGGTGCCACCCCCAGCATGGTGCGCCAGCTCGACAGCAACCTGCAGCGCTACGCCGATGTGCTGCAACGCGACCTGGGACTGCGCCTGCACGACCTGCCCGGCGGCGGTGCGGCCGGCGGCCTGGGCGCGGCGCTGGTGGCCTACCTGGGTGCGCAGTTGCGGCCCGGGGTGGAGATCGTCGCGCAGGCGCTCGGGCTGGATGCCCTGGTCGCCCAGGCCGATCTGGTCATCACCGGCGAAGGCCGCCTGGACAGCCAGAGCCTGCACGGCAAGACCCCGGTGGGCGTGGCGCGGCTGGCGCAGCGCCACGGCAAGCCGGTGATCGCCATCGCCGGTTGCCTGGGCAACGGCGCCGCGCTGCTGCATGGGCACGGCATCGACGCGATGTTTGCGGTGGTGCACCGCGCCTGCACGGTGGAGCAGGCGCTGGCCGAAGCCGCCAGCAACGTGCGCATCGCCGCCCACAATGTGGCCGCGGCGCTGCAGCTGGGTCAGGCCTTGGCGCAGTTGCCTGCGCGTGCAGCCACGCGCTGACGGCAGCGCGCGGGATGCCGTGCGCAGGCTGTGCCATGCGGTCGCCACGTTATCCACTGGCGCTGCCTGCCTGATGCATGCGCGCGCAGGACGGGGCACCGCCATGCAGCACCGAACATGCCACCGTGTCCTCCCCGATCGCGTCAACAGACCCCACGCCCATGCTCACGCTCGACCGCACCCTGGCGCAGTCCATCGTCGACCGCGCGATGACCATCATCGACGGCAACGTCAATGTGATGGACCACACCGGCGTCATCATCGCCAGCGGCGAGCCGGCGCGCATCGGTCAGCTGCACGAGGGCGCGCTGCTGGTGCTGTCCAGGCAGGGCCGGGTGGAGATCGATGCGGCGCTGGCGCAGCAGCTGGATGCGGTTCGCCCGGGCGTCAACCTGCCGCTGATCGCCGATGGCCGCATCGTCGGCTGCGTCGGGTTGACCGGCGACCCGCAGCGGATCGGGCAACAGGCCGAACTGGTGCGCATGGCCGCCGAAGCGATGCTGGAACAGGCCGGCCTGCTGCGCCTGCTGGCCCGCGATGCGCGCCTGCGCGAGGAAGTCACGCTCGGCCTGATCCGCGCCGACGGGCCGACCCCGGCACTGGCCGGCTGGGCCGAACGGCTCGGCATCGCGCTCGACCTGCCGCGCGTGGCAGCGGTGATCGAAGTGGAAAGCGACACCCTCGACCTGGACGCGATGCTGGTGGAACTGCAGCGCCTGCACACGCTGCTGTCCACGCCCGAGCGCGGCAACCTGATCGCCGCCACCGCGCTCAACGAACTGGTGGTGCTCAAGCCCGCACTGGACCGCCGCGGCCACTGGGATGTGGACGAACAACGCCGCCGCGCCCACACCTTGCTCGAGCGCATGCGCGCCAGCAGCCCGCTGCGTATCCGCCTCGCGTTGGGGCAGTATTTCCCGCAGCCCGGCGGGCTGGCGCTGTCGCACCAGATCGCGCGCACCACCATGCGCATCGGCAAGGCGCGCGCGCCGCAGGCCGATGCGTTCTTCTACGACGACCATCGCCTGCCGGTGCTGGTGGACGACCTGCGCCAGGCCTGGCAGGCCGAGGAACTGCGCAAGCCGCTGCAGGCGCTGCTGGCCCAGGACCGACGCGGCGACCTGGCGCAGACGCTGTCGGTGTGGTTCGGCGCCGGCATGCGCATGGCGCCCACCGCCAAGGCACTGGCTATCCACCGCAATACGCTGGATTACCGCATGCAGCGCATTGCAGAACTCTGCGGCGTGGACCTGCGCAATACCGACGACTGCGTGCGCCTGTATCTGGCCCTGCAGATGCGCGACGCCACTGCGGCAAGCGGGACCGAGCCCATCCAGTGACGGAGCGTGTGGGCTGCGCACAAGGCATCTTCTGTGCGATGGCGCACGCAACGCTGCGTTAGCAGGTATGTTCGGTCCGCTAGACTGAGCGGATTGCCCGGGGGACCAAGCGAGCATTTCATTGAGCCACTGCGACGCCGTCGTGTCATCCACCTCCCGCGAGGCCGAGCGGCTGTCGCGTCTGGCGCTGTTGCAGGTCGTCGACACCGATGCCGAGCCGTTCTTCGACGCGCTGGCCGCCGCCGCGCAGGCGATCGCCGGCACGCCGATCGCGCTGGTGTCGCTGGTGGACGAACATCGCCAATGGTGGAAGGCCAATATCGGCCTGCCCGATGCCAGCGAAACCCCACGCGAACTCGCGTTCTGCGCATACACCATCCAGGACGATGCGGTGATGGAAGTACGCGATGCGCCGGCCGATCCGCGCTTTCGCGACAATACGCTGGTCACCGATGCGCCGGGGATCCGTTACTACGCCGGTGCGCCGATCGTGTTGTCCGACGGCTTGCGCATGGGCACGGTGTGCGTGATCGACCAGCGCCCGCGCGCGCTGGAGCCGGCGCAACTGGCCGCCTTGCAGCAGCTGGCCCGGGTTGCCGCCGAAGGCCTGGAGCAGCGCCGGCTGATGCTGGAACGCCAGGCCGCCAATGAACAGCTGCAGCAACGCCTGCGCGAGAGCGAGGCGTTCCTGGAGCGCACCGGCCGGGTTGCCGGCGTCGGCGGCTGGGAAGTGGACGTGGCCAGCGGCACCCTGACCTGGTCGGACCAGACCTGCCGCCTGCACGATCTGCCGGCCGGCTACCGGCCGACCCTGGCCGAAGGGATCGGCTTCTACCCGCTCGATGCGCGCGCGGTGATCACCGAGGCGGTCGAGGCCTGCGTGCGCGATGGCACGCCCTGGGATCTGGAACTGCCGCTGGTCAGCGCCACCGGCCGGCAGCTGTGGGTGCACAGCACCGGCTCGATGGAGCATGTGGACGGACGCACCCGTCTGATCGGCGCGATCCAGGACGTCACCGACCGCCATCGCGCGGTGGATGCGCTGGCCGCCAGCGAGCGCAAGTTCCGCAACATGTTCCAGTACAGCCTGGGCCTGATCTGCACTCACGACATGGATGGCCGCCTGATCAGCGTCAATCCGGCCGCCGCGCGCTCGCTGGGCCGCAGCGTGGAGGGCATGGAAGGCCGCTCGTTGCTGGAATTCGTCCGCCCCGAGCTGCATGCCGCCCTGCACGGCTATCTGTCGCGGATGGTGCTCGACGGCCAGGACGCCGGCGTGATCGAGCTGGTCGCCAGCGATGGCAGCCTGCGCCACTGGCAGTACCGCAACGTGCTGGACGTGGAGGCCGACGCCACCATCGTGCTGGCGCACGCCCAGGACATCACCAACCAGTACCATCAGGAGAAGCAGCTGCTGGAATGGTCGTTCACCGACCCGCTCACCAACTGCTACAACCGCCGCTTCCTGGACGAGCTCGACAAGCGCGATCCCAGCGTGCGCTGGGGCTGCATCGTGGTGGATCTGGACAAGTTCAAGCTGGTCAACGATACCCATGGCCACCAGCGCGGCGACGAGGTGCTGGTGCAGATGGCCTGGTTCCTCAACCAGCCGCTGCGCACCCAGGACCGTCTGGTCCGCCTGGGCGGCGACGAGTTCCTGGTGCTGCTGCATCAACCCACCCAGCCGCAGCTGGCGGCCCTGGTGCGCGACTACATGGCCGCCATTGACGAGGCGCCAATCCGGTTCACCCTGGGCACCGCCCTGCGCAACGACGGCGAGGCGCTGGCGGCGGTGGTCGACCGCGCCGACCACTCGCTGTATGCGCTGCGCCGGGCGCGCCGCGGCACCGGCCTCAGCGACCAGCGTGAATAACGCGCGCTGCACCGCTGCAAGCGGCCACTGCCGAAACTGATCGGCGGCTGACCCCGTCTTCCGTCCGGCGCCCGCAAACGTGTCCGGTGAATACGCGATCGCCTATCATGTAACCGTTTTCAACTACATGGTTTGGAATGGACACCTTCGATCGCACCCAGCTCAGCCCCAAGTGGCAGTTCCGTTTCGATTTCTTCGACCGGCACGGTGGCCCCAAGGACCCCAGTTACAAGAACGCACTGAAGACCTTGAGCTTTGGTGAGAAGGTCAAGGTCGGCATGAACTTCTATGCCTTCTTCTTCGGCGTCATCTACTTTTTCATCATCGGCCTGTGGCGCAAGGCGTTGAGCCTGATCGGCATCAGCGTCGTGGTGAGCATCGTGGCCTCGTTCCTGCCGGCCGCGTTTCAGAATGTGCTGTGGCTGCCGCTGTCGTTGTTGACCGGCATGATCGCCAACTACGCCTATTACCTGGACAAGGTGAAGGGCAGCACCAGCTGGAACCCGTTCGAAGGCATGCGCTGGATCTGAGCAACTGCGTCACCGGCGCGTCGGCCCCTCCCGCCGCCACGCCAGCGTCGCCAAGCCCGGTCACTGACCGGGCTTTTTTATGGGCCAACCAAGCCCCGGGAACCAAGCCCCTCTCCCCCGGGGCGATAAGGCACAGCGTGCGCGCCACTGGCGCGCGTGCCTGGGCGCAGAGCGGGGATTTGGGGTGAGGGTCCGGCCCCTCGATACGCGACACGCCCAGGCGCACCCCTCTCAACCAACCGCGCACAACGTAGCCAAATCACCCCTAAGCCAGCTCATCCGTCAGCACAACTGACACGCTTCAAAACTGCTGCACCCGGCCAAGCGCAACAGCCTGATTCAAAACGCCTAAAACACCGAAAAACTGCCAGGGCCCGCACACTTTGCTGCGCCGCGGTGTGCAGCCGCGGGTCGAGAATGCTTAACCTTTGCCAACCAGTGGCACAAAGCGGTACCGGATTTAGATCGATCCAAGTATGCCGTTCCCCCGCAAGTGTTTGAAAAGACGATGTCTTTTCGTCGTACCCGCCCTTGACGAGACGCTTGAATGACCGATTACCGCCGTTGTCGCCCGCAGCAGCTATCCCGTGCCGTGCTGCTCGCATTGCTGTCGCCCCTGTCCGCCCTGGCCCAGCAGGCCAGCGCCCCGCAACAACTCGATGCCGTCACCGTGACCGGTTCGCGCATCAAGCGCGTCCCGGCCGAAGGGCCGGCGCCGGTGCAGATCATCGGCTCCGAGGAGATCCGCAGCCGCCTGTTCAGCCCGGTCGGGCGCGAAATCGCGGCAGAATACGTGTTCGATTTCTGAGCCGCTGCCAATCCGTCGCAAGCCGCCGTCAGGCGGATATCGACCGGTCGCCGCGTCCGGGCCGTCGGCACGCGTCATCCACCTGCGGCCTCGCCCGCTCTCTCCCCCGAGGTGTCCTGCATGCCCTTCGCCGTTGCATCCGATCGCTCTTCGTCGCATTTCCCATCAACGCCGCGGTGGCGCCGCGCCGCCGCCGGCCTGTGCCTGCTCGGCATGGCGGTGTGCGCGCCGCTGGCCGCGCAGGACCCGGCGCAGGTCAACACCTTCATCGGCAGCAAGGACGACGGCAACACCTTCCCCGGTGCCTCGGCGCCGTTCGGCCTGGTCCAGGTCAGCCCGATCGGCGCGCACTACGCCGGCTGGCGCTACGACGACCCCAGCATCCGCGGCTTCGGCCACTCGTTCCTATCCGGGGCCGGCTGCTGGGAGCAGGGCGGGCAGGTCTCGGTGCTGCCGGTCACCGGCCGCATCGGCCCGGGCGGCGATTTCGACACCGGCGACGCCAAGGCCTTCGACCAGAAGCGCTACGCCGCCCGCTACACCCATGACGGCGAAGTCGGCCAGGCCGGCTACTACAAGGTGCGGCTGACCGACTACGGCGGCATCGACGCCGAAGCCACTGCGCTCACCCGCGCCGCCGCCGAGCGCTACACATTCGCCCCCGGCGCCGACACTGGCCATGTGCTGGTCAACCTGGGCCAGGCCAACGACCGCCACGTGGTGATCGGCAGCCAGCTGCAGGTGGTCGGCGACCGCGTGGTCGAAGGCAAACTGACCACGCAAAGTTTCTGCGGCGGCCACGAATACACCACCTGGTTCCGGCTGGAATTCGACCGCCCGTTCACCGCGCACGGCGTCTGGGGCGAAGACGGCGGCGTGCCCGACGCGCGCCACGGCATGGGCGGCGAACTCAAGCCCAATGGTGCCTGGCTCAGTTTCCCGCTGGGCAACAACAAGAACGCGCGCGCAGTGACCGTGGTCAGCGCCATCTCGCACGTGGATGCCGAAGGTGCACGCAACAACCTGCGCGCCGACGGCATGCTCGGCGGCAAGCTGCTGGGCCTGGAGCAGATGCGCCAGCGCGCGCAACAGGCCTGGCGCAAGCAGCTGGCCAGCCTGCAGCTGGATGGCGCCAGCAACGACGATCGCAGCGTGGCCTACACCGCGCTGTATCACGCCCTGCTGCAGCCGCTGACCGGCAGCGATGCCGATGGCCGCTATCGTGGCTTCGACGATGCGATCCACCGCGCCGATGGCTGGACCTACTACGAGTATTTCTCGCTGTGGGACACCTATCGCTCGCAGAACCAGCTGCTCGCCTTGCTGCAGCCGGCGCGCGCGCGCGACATCGGCCGCTCGCTGCTGGCGATCCATCAGCAAGGCGGCTGGCTGCCGCGCTGGGGCTATGCCAACTTCGATACCAACATCATGACCGGCGACCCGGTGACCCCGTTCCTGGTTGACCTGTGGCGCTTCGGCGCGCTGCAGGACAACCAGGCGCAGGCGTACGCAGCGCTGCGCCAGAACGCCTTCGAACAACCGCCAATCAACTCGCGCCACGCCGGCCGTTCCGGCAACGCCAGCTACCTGGCCAACGGCTTCGTGCAGTACGACCGCGCGTTTCCGTCCAAGGGCATGGACGTGGACCCGCACCACGGCGGTTCGGCCACGCTGGAATACGCGCTGGCCGACTGCGCGCTGGCACAGATGGCGCAGGCACTCGGCCACCCCAACGACAGCGCGCTGCTGCGCAAACGCGGCGGCAACTGGCACAACGTCTGGGACGCCAGCGTGCGCGATGCCGACACCGGCTTCAGCGGCTTCCCACGGCCGCGGCTGGAAGACGGCAGCTGGTACGCCCCCTCGGACGATCGCTACAGCCCGCGCTCGCAGCATGGCTTCCACGAAGGCACCGCCTGGCAATACCAGTGGCTGGTGCAGCAGGACATCCCCGGCATGCTGCAGGCCATGCACGGCAGCGAGCAGGCCGGCCAACGCCTGGATGCCTTCTTCGCCTACGACGACCTGCTGAAGGACCCGCTCAACGCCGCGCGCACGCACTGGGTAGTCGGCCCATACAGCTACTACAACCAGTACCGCTACAACCCCAACAACGAACCGGACCTGCACGCACCGTGGATGTACACGTTGATCGGCCAGCCGTGGAAGACCGCCACCGTGGTGCGCGCCGCCCAACAGCTGTTCACCAATGCGCCCAACGGCGTCACCGGCAACGACGACCTCGGCACGATGTCGGCCTGGTACCTGTTCAGTGCCCTGGGCCTGTATCCGGCGGTGCCGGGCAGCGGGCAGTTCCTGCTGCATGCCCCACGCTTCAAGCGGGCCACGCTGGACCTGGGCAACGGCAAGCGCCTGCGCATCGACGCCCCCGGCGCCGACGGCCGCGCGCTGCAATACGTGGACAGCGTGCGTTTCAACGGCACACCGCAGCGGCAGGTGTTCCTGGACTGGGCCCAGCTGCAGCAGGGCGGCACGCTGTCGTTCGCGCTGACCAAACAGCCCCCGACCCAGGGCTGGGGCACGCAGGCGGATGCACTCCCAACCTCGTTCTGCGCCACCCCTGCAGCCGCGCCTTGAGCCAACGCTCCTCCCCGGGTTGTGGGGAGTGCGAGGGAAAGCCCTGATGTTGCCGGAGCATGTGCTAAAGCCCCTCTCCTGCGGGGCGATAAGGCACAGCTTGCGCGCTACTGGCGCGCGTGCCTGGGAGCGCCCGCGCCTCATGCGTGGGCCGGGGCGCGGAGCGGGGGGGCGAGGGTAGGGAGCGAAGCCCCTGACCAGGTTGGATAACACCAGGCGTCGCCCGTCCCCTCATCCGGCCCTTCGGGCCACCTTCTCCCGATGGGAGAAGGGAGTGGTCAGCGTGCATCCGCAAGCAGTCGTGCGGCACGGGACGGCTACCGCCAGGACTTTCCCATCGACGATTCAAGCTTGAAGGCGCGTGGCGACGCGTTCGTCATGCATGGCACTGAAAGATATCTGGGGCGCCCCTCATCCGGCCCTTCTGGCTACCTTCTCCCGATGGGAGATGGAACTACCCAACCTTCGCCAAGCGGCTATTCCGCCGCCCATAGGCCACATACACCACCACGCCCAATACGTTCCAGACCAGGAACCAGCCCTGCGTGGTGCTGGGCAGGCTCCAGAACAGGTACAGGCAGCCCAGGATCGCCACCGGTCCCACCACCCATGCCAGCGGTGTACGGAAGGCCCGCACACGCGTCGGCTCGCGCACGCGCAGCACCAGCAGGCACGCTGCCACTGCGGTGAACGCGGCCAGGGTGCCGGCGTTGGCCAATGCGGCAATTTCATCCAGGCGTGCCACACCGGCCAACGCGGCCACCAGCACCGCCGTGAACAGGGTGATCGCCACCGGCGTACCGGTGCGCGCGTTGACCTTGGACAGGCCGCGCGGCAACAGGCCATCGCGCGACATCACGAAGAAGATGCGGCTCTGCCCGTACAGAAACGCCAGCAACACCGTCGGCAGCGCGATGATCGCCACCGCGCCGATCACCAACGCCGCCTTGCCGTGGCCGAGTTCGCGCATGATCAGCGCCAAGGGCTCGGGGCTCTTGCCGAACACGGTGAAGCTCATCGCGCCCACCGCCGACAACGCCACCAGCACATAGATCAGCGTGCAGCCGATCATCGAACCGACGATGCCGATCGACAGATCGCGGCCCGGGTTCTTGGTCTCCTCAGCCGCGGTGGAGATCGCATCGAAGCCATAGAACGCGAAGAAGATGATCGCCGCCGCCGCCATCACCCCGCGCTCCACGCCATCCGGGCCTGCGGTCTTGGGGAAGCCATACGGCATGAACGGCTGCAGGTTGGCACTGTCGAAGGCCGGCAACGCGATCGCCACGAACACACCCAGCGCCACGATCTTCAGCACCACCAGCACCGCATTGAGCGTGGCGCTTTCCTTGGTGCCGGCCATCAGCATGCCGGCCACCAGGAAGGTGATCACGACCGCCGGCAGGTTGACGATGCCGCCGGCGTGCGGCCCGGCCACCAGGGCATGCGGCAGGTTGACCCCCAACCACTGCAGGAAGCCGACGAAATAGCCCGACCAGCCCACCGCCACCGTGCTCACCACCAGCGAGTACTCCAGCACCAGGCTCCAGCCCACCACCCAGGCGATGCTCTCGCCGAGCGCGGTGTAGCTGTAGGTGTAGGCGCTGCCGGCGGCCGGCATCATCGTGGCCATCTCCGCATACGCCAGCGCCGCGCAGGCGCACACGATGCCGGCGGCCACAAACGACAGCAGCACCGCCGGGCCAGCCTTGTCCGCGCCCACCCCGATCAACGTGTAGATGCCGGTGCCGACGATCGCGCCGATACCCAGCGCGATCAGATGCGGCCAACTCAGGCTGCGGACCAGTTGCCGACCGGCCTCGTGCACGGTGACCTGATCGATGGATTTGCGCCTGAGCCAAGACGACATGCGGACCTCGCGGGAATCAAAGAATTCCCGAGTGTCGCCCAACGCGCTGCAGCAAAGCTATCGGTCCGAGGTCATGCGTCGGTGCGGGCATGGCAGCGCAGGCACGCCCACCGCCTGCTGTGAGCCCGCGCCACACCTCGCCGTTCCCTGGTCAAACGCGACCGCCCCGCACAATCCCCGCTCACTCAACCGACGGGCGATGCGGTGGACGCACATTGCGATAGACCAACTGCACCGCCCACGCGCCCACCAGGCCCACCGCACCGGCGGCAAAGTGGGTCCAGTCGAGCAGGCGTGGCGCCGCCCCGTTGGCATCATGCCCCCAGAAGTTGAACCACAGCAGCACCAATGCGGTAACCCCGATCCCGATCCAGAACCACAGCCGCGTGCCGCCGATCGCGTAGAACCCGAACGGCAACGCCGCACCGATCAAGAAGTGCACCGGGAAGAAATACGCCGTGCCGTACGGCCGCATCAGGTACCACACGATTGCCGCAAAGCTGCCGAGAAACGCGAACAGGCCCAGCGCGAACAGACGGGTTTGGTTGGTGGCAGTGGTCATCAGCTGGCCTGGCAGGAACGAAGCCCCACCCTAGCCATGCGCAGGTCACGTTGAGGTCAATGCGCTGCGAGCAGCCTGCAACTCCATCACCGCGGCGGTGTCTGGCCCGCTTTGCGCAGCGGTTGCAGGCATCTGCGCGAAGTGGCCCCCGACGTGCTGCGTTGGCGCAGTGCGCGTCACCCAACTGCGCCCGGCAGCCGCCGCCGGCCGGCAAGCCGCTGACGCAGCCCCTGCGACCGGCCCGGCTACACTGCGCACATGTCATCCGAATCCCTGATCCTTCTCGGACTGCTCGTCGCAGTCCTGGTGTTGCAGCTGATCGCGCTGCTGCGACGTCCTTCCACCAGCGGCCTGGAGCTGGCGCTGCGCGCCGAGCAACGCGACGGCCGCGGCGAATTGCGCGAGCAACTCGAAGGCCTGGCGCGGCAGCAGGACAGCCGCCTGGAAACCTTCGCGCGCAATCTCACCGAACTGTCCACGCGCACCGACCAGCGCCTTGACCTGTTGCGTGACGCGCTCGGCGAAGATGCCCGCAAGGCCCGCGAAGAAAGCGCCCTGGCGCAACAACGCACCGGCGAACTACTGACGCTGCGGCTGACCGAATTGCGCACCCAGCTCGACGGTTTCGGCCAGCAGCAGGAAACCCGCATCCAGGTGTTCGGCCAGCAACTGACCGAGCTGATCGCACGCACCGATACCCACATGGCCGCCTTGCGCGATGCGCTGGCCGAAGACTCCCGCAAGGGCCGGCAAGAGGCCGGCGAGTCGCAGCAGCGCTTCACCGAGGCCTTGGGCCAACGTCTGACCGAACTCACCCAGCGCAACGAACTGCGCATCGGCGAAATGCGCGCCACGCTGGAACAACAGCTGGCCAACCTGCAGAACGACAACGCCAGCAAGCTCGAACTGATGCGCGCCACCGTCGACGAAAAACTGCAGACCACGCTCAATACGCGCCTGGATGCCTCCTTCAAGCTCGTCTCCGAACGCCTGGAGCAGGTACAGCGCGGCCTGGGCGAAATGCAGCAGCTGGCCACCGGCGTGGGCGATCTCAAGCGCGTGCTGACCAACGTCAAGGACCGCGGCGGCTGGGGCGAGGTGCAGCTGGAGAACATCCTCGAGCAGACGCTGACGATGGAGCAGTACGCGCGCAGCGTGCGGGTCAGGCCCGACAGCGCCGAAGCGGTGGATTTTGCGATCCGCCTGCCGGGGCGTGGCGACGACACCGTGGTATGGCTGCCGGTCGATGCCAAGTTCCCGCGCGAGGACTACGAACGCCTGATCGATGCGCAGGAAAAGGGCGACCTGGACGCGATCAAGAATTCGACCGCGCAGCTGGAGCGCGCCATCCGCATCCAGGCCAAGTCGATCAGCGACAAGTACGTCTGCCCGCCGCAGACCACTGACTTCGCAGTGATGTTCCTGCCTACCGAAGGCCTGTACGCCGAAGTGATCCGCCGCGCCGGCCTGGTCGACCTGCTGCAGCGCGAACATCGCGTGGTGCTGGCCGGCCCGACCACGTTCACCGCCCTGCTCAACAGCCTGCAGATGGGCTTCCGCACGCTGGCGATCGAGAAGCGCTCCAGCGAGGTCTGGCAGGTGCTTGGCGCGGTGAAGAGCGAGTTCGGCAAGTTCGCCGGCATTCTCGAAAAGGCCGAGCGCCAGATCAGCACGGTCGGCAAGAGCCTGGGCGAAGCCAGCCGCAAGACCCGCACCATCGAACGCCGCCTGCGCGGCGTGGAAACCCTGGCCAGCGAACAGTCCCAGGCGTTGCTGGACGATCCCGGCAGCGACGACACCGGAAGCAGCAGCGAAGACGACGGCAACGACGAGCAGGAGTGATCCATTGCGTAAGGCGATGCCACACGCCATGACGTAGGAGCGCACCCGGGCGCGACCAGGCATTACCGATAACGCCTCATCGCGCCCGGGTGCGCTCCTACCAACGCAGGCCTCCGGCGAGTCCTCCTGCGCCGATAGCGAGCACGCCGCGCAGACATCGCCACCGCGATGCTGGTACCCACCTGGTTCAAGACGAGAGTTTCAACATGGCAAGCCGATGGATCCACGCAGTGCTCTGCGCGCTGCTGTTGACCGCATGCAGCAATACCCCGGCGACCAGGTCGGGCGCTGCGGCGGACGCCCCGCAGCCTCCGCGCGCCGTTTCTGCCGACGCGGCCGACTGCACGGCAAAGGGCGGGCAGCTGCGTCCGGTCGGCCGCATGCAGACGGTGCGTTGCGTGGTGCCGTATGCCGACGCCGGCAAGACCTGCAGTGACAACTCCGACTGCCGCGGCGATTGCCTGGCCACCAGCATCGTGCCGACCGGCACCGCGACCTCCGGCACCTGCCAGCGCGACAGCGACCGCTTCGGTTGCCGCCAGGAAGTGGTCGGCGGCATGGGCCAGGCCGCGTTGTGCATCGATTGATGGCTGCGAACAGGGTCAAGCGCGCGCACGGGCCGATCAGCCGATCGGGCCGTGCGCGTCGCGACAGATAACTGCAAGCGCCATGAGCCAGCGGCATCGCTCGCTCCACCCTGGCGGTTTATGCTCTCGGCTCTACCTGTCCAGGACGCACCGATGAGCCAGACGCTGTACGACATCCCTGTGGCCCGCATCGACGGTGAGCCCGCCACGCTGGCCGACTATCGCGGCAAGGTGTTGCTGGTGGTCAACGTCGCCTCCAAGTGCGGACTGACCCCGCAGTACGAAGGCCTGCAAGCGCTGTATCGCGACAAGCAGGCACAGGGGCTGGAAGTGCTGGGCTTTCCGGCCAACGACTTCAAGGGACAGGAGCCGGGCAGCGAGGCGGAGATTGCGCAGTTCTGCCAGCTCACCTACGACGTGAGCTTTCCGATGTTCTCCAAGATCGCCGTCACCGGCGCCGAAACCCATCCGCTGTATCAGGCATTGACCAACGCCCGCCCGCAAGCCACCGGCGATGGCCCGATGCGCGAGAAGCTGGCCGGCTACGGCATCGCACCCAACCCGGCACCGGGCGTATTGTGGAACTTCGAGAAATTCCTGATCGGCCGCGACGGCCAGGTCATCGACCGCTTCGCCCCCGACGTGCCGGCAGACGATGCGCGCCTGCGTGCAGCGGTGGATGCGGCGCTGGCGGCGTAGCACCTGGCGCGGTGGCGAACTGATTTGATCCGCGTCGCTGCGATCGCTGTTTATATTGCCGGTGATCTGCGCCATCTAAGGGGAAGGCCTTGCCGGCGGAGTTCCCTCCACGCGCGATCGCGGCCCGGATGGTGCTCCAGCTACCCCAGCCGCCACCGTCAGCCGGAAGGCCGTAAAAGACCAGCGCACAAAAAAGCCCGGGATCGCTCCCGGGCTTTGTATTCATCCAAACCGCAAGCTCAACAGATCAACGGATCCACTGCGGGATCGGCATCGCATCCACCGGCACGGTGCTGTCCTTGTCCTCGCGCAGGTAGTCGGGCAACTCGTTGTCCTTCTCGCGATGGCTGCGCAGATCGCGCACGATCTGGTAGTTGCGGCGCTGCATCCACGCATCGCGGGTCAGTGCATATTCGTCCGGTGCCTGGTCGCGCAGCGAATCCAGCGACATCAGTTGCGAGCGCGTATCCACCAGCTGCAAACCCTGCAGGGCGAAGCGCGCACCGCTGTCGTCGACCTGGCGCAACGGCGACAGCGGAATGTCGCCGCCCAGGCCGAAGGTATCGCGCACGGTGCGCGGGCCGAACAGCGGCAACTCGAAGTAGCGCGAATTGCGCCAGCCCCACACGCCCAGGGTCTGGCCGAAGTCCTCGCTGCGGCGCGGGATGCCCGCCGCGGAGGCCGGGTCGAACAGACCGGCCACGCCCAGTGTGGAATTCATCACGAAGCGGCCCAGCGACTGCACCGCATACACCGGGTGGCCCTGCAGCAGCTGATTGACCATGGTCAGCGGCGTGCCGAGATTGTCGAAGAAGTTGGTCACGCCCAGGCGGGCCGGACGCGGCACCACCTTGGTATAGCCGGTGGCCAACGGACGCGCCACGCCGCGGTCCACCGCCAGGTTGAAGCGGTGCATGCCGCGGTTGTAGCGCTCCCACGGATCGTAGGACGGCGCGTCACCGGGTTGTGCCGGTGCACCGTTGGCGCCGGCCTGCGGGGTGGTGGGGCCGTAGAGCGCAGCGAAGTCGTCCTCGGCCGAGGTAGGGGCACCGGCCGTGCCGGCATCGGCGCTGGTCTGCTCGGCAGGCGCCGCCGCGGTGGCCGGCAGGGCGTCGGGGGCGGCAAAGCCGGCGGCGGCCGGCTGCGCGGTCACACCGGCATCGTCGCGTGCCGGCGCGGGCGTCGCATCCGGGGCGGGCGCGGCAGCGGCCGCAGGCGGTGCGGGCTTTGGAGCATGGCTGGCACAGGCGCCAAGCAGCAGGCAGGCCAACAGGGAAAGGGGGCGAAGCTGGGTCATGGGGTGGCGCTCAGGCCTGGAAATCGAAAGTAGGGGACAAACGGTAGGCGGCACGCAATTCGTCCAGACCGGACGCTTCACCCACCACCGTGACAGGACCGGCACCGCTGCTGCGCACACGTGCAGCCAGTTCGGCCAGCATCGCCACGCCGGCACTGTCCAGGCGTTGTACACCCGACAGGTCCAGCGTGCGAATGCCGTCCAGCTGCGCGATCGCCTGCGGCCAGGCCGCAGTGACCGCGTCGCGGTCGAGCACGCCGGTGAGTACCAGCGTGTCGCCATTGCGTTGCACGGAGCTGTTACTTGCCATTGGCCGGTGCCGGACCGACCTGCAGATTGCCACTACGCAGCTCTGCGGCGACCTTGGCGATGCCCTTCTCGCGCAGCGGGCCGTCGAACTGGGTCTTGAAGGTCTGCACGTAGGAGATGCCTTCGATCATCACATCGAAGATCTTCCACTGGCCACCGACGTTACGCATCATGTAGTCGACCGGGGTCGGGTCGTTGCCGGCGCGCAGCAGGTCGGTAGACACCTTGACGCCGCGGTTGCCCGGCAGCGCGCTCTCGGACTTGGCGCGGAAGGTCGGCTTGCCTTCGAAGTTCAGCAGCGCGGTGCCGTAACGCTGCATCAGGTTGTCGGCCAGCGCATCGGCGAACAGCTTGACGTCCGCATCGGAGGCGCCACGGCCGTTGACGCCCAGCACCAGGCGGGCCGAGTAATCGCGGTCGAAGGCCTTGTTCAATTCGCCATTGATGTACTGGCGCAGGGCGGCCGGGTTGCTGCGGAACTCGGCGCGGCGCTGATCCAGCGTGCTCAGGATGCGGGTGCTGCTGTCGATGACGGTCTTGGTCGCCGCGCCCTGCGCAGGCGCGCTGGCGGCAGCCGGCTGCGCCAGCACGGTGGCCGGTGCGCACACCAGCAGGGTCGAGGCCAGGATGGCGGAAAGCAGGGTGGTCTTCATTGGTGTGGTTCCGTAGAGGGAGAAGCGGTCTGGGCAGGCGCCGGGGCCTGACCATCGGTGGCGGCCGGGGCATTGCTGCCACCACCGCCACCACTGAACATGTACTTGCCGACCAGCTGCAGCAGATCCACCGCCGGCTGGGTGAAGCCGATTTCTTCGCCCGGCTTGAGCGTCTCCGGGTCGCCGCCCGGCTGCAGCCCGATATAGCTCTCGCCCAGCAAACCGCTGGTGAAGATGCCGGCCGAGGTGTCGGCGGGCAGATCTTTGTATTTGTTGTCCAGCGACAGGGTGACCACCGAGTCGAACTTGGTCGGGTCCAGGCTGATATCGGACACCTTGCCGATGGTCACGCCGCCGATCTTCACCGGCGCCTGCGCCCGCAGCTGGCCAATCTGGCTGAAGCGCGCGGTCAGCGTGTACTGGCTGGAGCCGAAGCCCCAGCGCTGGTTGGTCGAGGCCACCGCCAGCACCAGCAGCGAGGCCAGGGTCAGCAGCAGAAAGGCGCCGACGGCGAATTCGAGTCGTGGTCCACGCATGGCCATAGTTATTCCACTCACCTAAACAACATTGCAGAAAGGACGAAGTTGAACATCAGCACCAGCAGCGAGGCGTTCACCACCGCACGGGTGGTGGCGATCGAGGTGCCTTCGATGGTCGGCTCGGCGTGGAAGCCCACGTAGGCGGCGACCAATGCGGCCGTGCCGCCGAAGATCGCCGACTTGAGCATCGCCACGCCGAAGTCGTCCCAGAAGTCCACGCTGTTGCTCAACCCCGACCAGAATGTGCCGTTGTCGATGCCCAACACGTGTACGGCCTCGAAGTAGCCGCCGGTGATGGCCAGCGAGCAGAACACGCCGGTGAGCAACGGCACCGTCAGCACCGCCGCCCAGAAGCGCGGTGCCACCGCCTTGGCCACCGGATCGATGGCCATCAGCTCCAGCGCCTTGATCTGGTCAGTGGCGCGCATTAGGCCAAGTTCGGCCGCGATCGAACTGCCGGCCCGGCCAATGAACAACAGCGCAGTCAGCACCGGTGCCAGTTCGCGGTACAGCGACAGCCCCAGCAAGGTGGACAGCGCATCCGACGCACCATAGGTGGTCAGCGTGCGGTAGCCCTGCAGGGTCAGCACCAGGCCGACGAAGGCGCCGCCGACGGCGATGATCGGCAGCGAGCGCGCACCGACCTTGTAGATCTCGCGCACCAGTTCGGCGATGAAGTCGCGCGTGGGCACCGAGCCGCGCAGCACGGTCAGCGAGAACAGCCCGGCGCGGCCGAAGGCGCGGATCGAGTCGACCATGGCCATCAGGCAGCACTCCGGTCGCGCCGCGGCGCCGCATCGAAGGCGATCGGGCCATCCGGCTGGCCATGCAGGAACTGCTGCACCAGCGGGTCGGTGCTGTCCTGCAATTGCTCGGGCGTGCCGGCGAACACAATGCCGCCATTGGCGATGACCACGGCCTGGTCGCTGATCGGCAGGGTTTCGTGCACGTGGTGACTGACGATGATGCTGGTCAGGCCAAGGCTGTCGTTGAGGCGCTGGATCAGGCTCATGATCACGCCAGACGCGATTGGGTCCAGCCCGGTCAGCGGTTCGTCGTAGATCATCAGCGGCGGGTCCAGTGCCAGCGCCCGCGCCAACGCCACACGCCGCGCCATGCCGCCGGACAGTTCGCGCGGCCAGGCATCGGCGGCGGCCAGCAGGCCCACCGCATGCAGCTTCATCTGCACCAGGCGCTGCAGCACCGGCGCCGGCAGGCGAGTGTGGGTGCGCAGCGGCAGCGCGACGTTGTCGGCCACGCTCAGGTCGGTCAGCAGGCCATTGCCCTGCAGCAGCACGCCGACATTGCGACGCATCTCCAGCAGTGCACGGTTGCCGTGCGGGATTGCGCTGCCGAACAGGGTGACCGTGCCGGCAACCGGACGCAGCTCACCGGTCAGTGCGGCCAGCAAGGTGGACTTGCCGCTACCGGAAGGACCGAGCACGGCCGTGATGCTACCGCGCGGCACGTCGAGCGAGACGTCGCGCAGGATCGTGCGACCGCCGCGATCGATGCGGACACCGGACAACTGCACGACAGGGGATGCGGACGCCGTCATCGAAGCCTTTAACAGAATTCCAACGCGATAGAGTAGCCGTCATCCGGCTGAACATAACCGAACCGGCGCGTGCAGTATTGTCGCATGACGCCTGTACTGCAGCAGACGCGTCACCGCCGGCGCTTATGCAACAGGCCGTCTCATGCATGACGCAATGCAATCTTCGAACGCGCAGGTGTTGTGGCAGGTATGCCCTACGTGGATGATCGGATTCCCAGCCGACCATGAGCACAAAATGGACTTACTGACCCTGGAGCACTTTGCAGGCAGCGTCAACGACACGTTCTCTGCCGCATTGAACGAAGGCGAGGTTCCATTCGTGCTGGTGGAGGCACGGCCGTTGCCCACCAAGCACGCAGTCCATCGCGCGCCATTCTCGCTGCTGTTCCGCAACAGCTCGGCATTTCTGTTTCCGCAGCAGACCTATCGGTTACGTCACACGCGGCTGGGCGAGATCGGCATCTTCCTGGTGCCGGTAGCGCGCGAGCGCGACGGGTTTCTGTATCAGGCGATCTTCAACTGAGCTGCGTGACCGCGTCTGCTTCGGTGCCGCGCCAATGCATTGCCAGATGCGTATCGCCGGAATCGCCGGCGACAAACCCCAGACGCGCATAGAGACGTTGGGCAGCTGGATTGGCATGCAGAACGTGCAGCGATAAGCCGCATCCCGCTGCACATGCGCGGGTTTGCGCCTGCACAATCAACGCAGTGCCGATGCCTTTACCACGCCATGCCGGCATCAGGCTGATATCGATCACTGCGTGTTGCGACGGTGCGCGCTGCAGATACAGCCGGCCGATGCGTTCGTGCTGCCACTGCACGACCATGAAGTCCGCATCGGGAAAATGGCGCAGATAATGCGCGCGCTGCAGGGCGAACTGCTGATCCAGAAACGCGCGCTTGGTTGTGTCCGGCCAGGGCACCTGCGCCAGCTCTTCGCTGCGCGTGCTCGCGTAGAGACCCTGCAGCCAGGGTAGATCGGCATCCTGCTCGGCCCGCAATGCGATGGCATGCGCATCCGGTACAGCGGCCTGGCCTGCGCCCAACGATGCTGTCATCACCTTGCTGGAAAGCAGGCGTGCCATGACGTCAACCGAAGTCTGGGTAGTCGCCGTACAACGCAATGCAGAAGTTCACGGCCAGATAGGGCTGCTGGTTCTCGTGCGCTACGCCATTGCCGGTGGGCAGCAGCGCGGTCGGCGAGAACTGCGTATCAGGCTGCGTCACCGTCACGAATGGACGTGCGGTGCTGCTGCTCATCGTCGACAGTGCCGCACCATTGGCGGGTGTGCCGGTCTTTTTGGTCGAGTCCGCTTGTGAAAATGCGTTGATGCCGTGTTGGTGCGGCGGAATCTGATTGCTCAGCAGGCTCACCCCGGCTGTGCCGAACGTGTCACCACGCTGCCGGTTGCTCAGTCCGCCGCCCTGGCCTTGCTGGCAGCCGGCGCGCGCGCAGAAGTTGGGCAACTGGAACGTACTGGATCCGTTGCCGCCGTAGGCGACACCCAGCAGCGAGTACAGCGCAGTGTTCTGAACGATCGGCAATGTGGCGCCATTGCACAGCGCCCAGCCGACGGGATTGAAATCGAAGCCAAACAGCTGGATTTCGCCGGTATAAGGTTCGGTCATGAACGCATTCCTCCGATGGAACGGGTGGGCGTCGCGATGAGCGCGGTGCGCCGAATCGATCAGCTCTGCTGTGGAAAAATGCCGGCGGTGGAGATGCAGTACTGCACCGTCAAGGTCGGCATAGTGTTGTCGTGCGCCTGTCCGCCGCCGGCGATCGTCGTCGATTGCGTCGCCATCGGCGCTGCCGTGGCACCGGTCGTATCGGTCGCGTAGAACACGTCGCCGGTCACTGTGCCGGGCAGCAATCCCGCAGGCGCGGTCGCGGTGGCGGCAGTGGGTGTGGCGACCAGCGTGTGCGTGTGCGCCGGCATCTGCAGGCTGTCGAGCGTCACCGTTTCGGTGCCAGAGGTGTGGGCAATGACGTAGTTGCTCAGACCAGGGCCCTGGCCCTGGTGCAGCGGCACGCGTCCGCGCAGGTCCGGTACCGCAAAGGTGTTCTGCCCGTCACCGCCATAGAGCGTGCCTATCAGCACGAACAGGGTCTCGTACTCGGAGATCGACAGCAGGCTGCCGTCGCAGGCCTGCCAGCCCTGCGGGGTGCGGCCGAAGCCGAACATGCGGATCTCGCCGATGAATGGAGTGGCCATGGTGTCCTTCCTGGTCTGTGATGCCGCGCCGTCATCGGCACGCAGCGTGTAGAAGTGCCGGCGAACTAGCTACGCGAGGGAAAGATGCCGGACAGCGCAATGCAGAAATTGATCGTGGTGTAAGGCTGCATGTTTGGATGCGGTTGGCTGCCGCCGGCAGGGCCTACCGACTTCGGGTCCAAGGACACCAGCGTCCCCGGTGCCGCATAGAGCGCAGTGGCCGGACCGGTGGTGCTGGCATTGTTGCCGAAGTTGCGGCCAGAAGGACTGCGGTTATTGCCCGTAGTGCTGGTGGATTCCAGCAGGTGGGTATGTGCGGGCAAATTGCTTGGCAGCAGCGTCACGTTCTCGCTGCCAGCCATCTGGCCCAGTGGCGGCACCGGCGGTTGCCAGCTCGGATCCGTTGACGGTGCGAAGCCGATGGGCGTGCGCCCGCGCATGTCCGGCAAGCCAAAGGTAGTGCGGCCGTCGCCACCGAAACGCGTACCAAGCAAGCTGAAGAGTGCCTGGTTTTGATTGACCGGCAGCAGTTGGCCATTGCACTGCGCGAAATACTTGGGCGCAAACACAAAGCCGGTCATCATGATCTGACCCAAGAAGAACTCACTCATGCGGACTTCCTTCCCGTAAGTGCAACGCCGACTGCGTGTCGGAATAATTTGCACAGATACATGTCATGTTTGAATAGAGCAAGTCTCAACTATTCAGAATTGGAATGAAGTATTAAGTTTTTGTTCTTTATTCGTTAGTCAGTTCCTGTTCAAATACCCTCGCAATGTCGAAGGGAGCAATCCCACTAGGGCGACGTTGTCTTCAGGCACGAGGATCGTTGCCGGCGCCGGGGATGGCGCGCTCCAGGGGTGTGGACAGTGAACAAGCAACGTAGGTTTCCAGCGGACGCCACCGGCGGCCGCGCACGTTTGGCCGTGATGTTTGTCCTGTTCGCGATGATGCTCTTGGCGCCAGGCTGGGCGATGGCGCAAGCCTCGACCTACTGCCCGACGCTGAACGCCACCGTGGTGCAGGGCGGTTCGGTACAGATCGACGTGACGACCTGCGATGGCACGGGAGCAGACGATATCGGCATCGGCTGGAACGGCGTGCAACCCCCGCACGGCACGCTCGTGGTGCCCAATCCGAGTGGTGCGCAGGGCACGCAGATCGTCACCTACACCCACAACGGTGACAGCGCCACCAGCGATACGTTCCCGCTGGAAGATGGCCGGGGCGACACCATCACCGTCAACATCACCATCACTCCTAACCAGCCGACGCTGTCGATCAACAACGTGTCGGTGAACGAGGGCAATGCCGGCACCACCAATGCCACCTTCACCGTCTCGCTCAGCCAGCCGGCGGGCACCGGCGGCGTCAGCTTCGATATCGCTACCGCCGACGGCACCGCCACTGCCGGCGTGGACTACGTTGCCTCCAGCCTGACCGGGCAGACCATCCCCGCCGGCAGCAGCAGCGCCACCTTCACCGTGCTGGTCAACGGCGACACGCTCAGCGAGCCGAACGAGACCTTCTTCGTCAACGTCAGCAACGTCACCGGGGCGAGCGTGGGCGATGGCCAGGGCCAGGGCACCATCGTCAACGACGATGCGCTGCCTGCACTGTCGATCGACGACGTCAGCGTCAATGAAGGCAACAGCGGCACCACCACGGCCACCTTCACGGTGAGCCTGAGTGCGGCCAGCGGCCAGACCGTGTCGGTCAATTACATCACCGCCGATGGCACCGCCACCGCCGGCAGCGACTACGCCGCCCGCTCCGGCACGCTGACCTTCGCGCCGGGCGTTACCGCGCAGGGCGTGGCGATCACCGTCAATGGCGACACCGCGGTCGAACCCAACGAGACCTTCAGCGTCGGCCTGTCCGGCGCCAGCAACGCGAGCATCGCCCGCGCCACCGGTACCGGCACCATCGTCAACGACGATGTGGTGGTGGTGGTCGGGCCGGCATCGCTGCCGGCGGCGACCGCGGGCAGCGCCTATAGCCAGACCCTGAGCGCCAGCGGCGGCACCGCGCCGTACACCTTTGCCATCACGGCCGGTGCGTTGCCGGCCGGGTTGAGCCTGAGCGCTGGCGGCGTGCTGTCCGGCACGCCCACCGCCAGCGGCGGCTTCAACTTCACCGCGACCGCCACCGACAGCGGCGGCAGCCCCACCAGCGGCGCCCGTGCTTACACGCTGACCGTGGCCGTGGCCACGACCACCTTCCCGGCGACCAGCCTGCCGGCCGGCACCGCCGGCCAGGCCTATTCGAGTGCGCTCAATCCGGCGACCGGCGGCGTTGCGCCGTACACCTACGCCGTCACCGCCGGTGCCTTGCCGGCGGGCATCACGCTCGACGGCAGCAGCGGCGCCCTGACCGGCACCCCCGGCAGCGTGGGCAGCTTCAGCTTCAGCGTGACCGCCACCGACAGCACCACAGGCACGCCGTCGCAGGCCACACGTAGCTACACCTTGACCATCGCTGCGCCGCCGATCGTGGTCGCGCCGTCCGCGCTGCCGGCCGCCACCCGCGGCACCGCCTACAGCCAGACGTTGAGCGCCAGCGGCGGCACCGCGCCGTATACCTACGCGCTCGCCAGTGGCACGTTGCCGGCAGGCATCACCCTGGCCAGCAACGGCACGCTGTCGGGTACCGCCACGGTGGAAGGCAGCTTCAACCTCACCGTGACCGCGACCGATGCGGGCAGCTTCACCGGCAACCAGGCCTACACCCTGACCGTGGCTGGCCCGAATCTGGTCTTGCCGGCGAGCACCTTGCCGGCAGGCACGGCCGGGCAGGCGTACTCCGCGGCGATCACCCCGGCCACCGGCGGCACGGCGCCTTACACCTATGCATTGACCGGCGGTGTCCTGCCGGCGGGTGTGGTGGTGGACGCGGCCACCGGCACGCTCAGCGGCACGCCGACCGTGGCAGGCACGTTCAACTTCACCCTGACCGTGTCCGACAGCACGCCCAGCCCGGCGGCGCAGGCCAGCCGCAGCTACACGCTGACCATCGCGGCACCTGTGGTCGTGATCGCGCCCACCACGCTGCCGGCCGCCACCCGCGGTACCGCCTACAGCCAGACCCTGAGCGCCAGCGGCGGCACCGCGCCATACACCTATGCAGTCAGCGCGGGCAGCCTGCCTGCCGGCATCACGCTGGCCAGCAACGGCACGTTGTCGGGCACCGCCACGGTGGAAGGCAGCTTCAACGTCACCGTGACCGCGACCGACGCGAACACCTTCACCGCCACTCAGGCCTATGCACTGACCGTGGCCGGCCCGAACCTGGCGTTGCCGGCCAGCACCTTGCCGGCAGGCACGGCCGGGCAGGCGTACTCCGCGGCGATCACGCCGGCCACCGGCGGCACGGCGCCTTACAGCTATGCATTGACCGGCGGTGTCCTGCCGGCAGGTGTGGTGGTGGACGCGGCCACCGGCGCGCTCAGCGGCACGCCGACCGTGGCAGGCACGTTCAACTTCACCCTGACCGTGTCCGACAGCACGCCCAGCCCGGCGGCGCAGGCCAGCCGCAGCTACACGCTGACCATCGCGGCACCTGTGGTCGTGATCGCGCCCACCACGCTGCCGGCCGCCACCCGCGGCACCGCCTACAGCCAGACCCTGAGCGCCAGCGGCGGTACCGCGCCGTACACCTATGCAGTCAGCGCGGGCAGCCTGCCTGCCGGCATCACGCTGGCCAGCAACGGCACGTTGTCGGGTACCGCCACGGTGGAAGGCAGCTTCAACGTGACCGTGACCGCGACCGACGCGAACACCTTCACCGCCACGCAGGCCTATGCATTGACCGTGGCCGGCCCGAACCTGGCGTTGCCGGCGAGCACCTTGCCGGCAGGCACGGCCGGGCAGGCGTACTCCGCGGCGATCACGCCGGCCACCGGCGGCACTGCGCCTTACCGCTATGCACTGACTGCGGGCGCATTGCCCAATGGCGTGATTGTCGATGCAGCGACCGGCGCGCTCAGTGGTACGCCGACCTTGTCCGGCACCTTCAACTTCACCCTGACCGCGACCGACAGCACGCCCAGCCCGGCGGTGCAGGCCAGCCAGAACTATTCGGTCACCATCGCGGCGGCAACGCTGGTGCTGGCGCAACCGACCCTGCCACCGGCGGTGCGCGGCAGCGCGTACAACCAGGTGCTCACGGCCAGCGGCGGCGTTGCGCCCTATCGCTACAGCATCGCCAGCGGCACGTTGCCGACCGGCCTGACGCTGGCCAACGACGGCACGCTGTCGGGCACGCCGACGACGCAGGGCACCTCGTCCTTCACCATCGCGGTGGCCGATGCCGGCAATGCCAGCGCCACCCAGGCCTACAGCTTCACGGTGAGCGATGCGGCGCCGGTGGCGGTAGCGGATGTGGCGGCCACCATGTCCGATGCTGCGGTGACGGTGGCGGTGACCGCCAACGACACCGGCAACATCACCGCGATCGCCATTGCCGCTGCGCCGACCAACGGCACCGCCGTGGTCAACGGGCTGGAACTGGTCTACACGCCGGCTGCCGGTTTCGTCGGCACCGATGTGGTGAGCTACACGGTCACCGGCAGCGGCGGCACCTCGGCGGCGGCCACCGTGACCATTGCGGTCAATGCGCGGCCGGTTGCGGTGTCGGTGACTGCGGCGGCAGTGCCGGGCGAGGCGCAGCAGGTCGATCTGACCCGCAATGCCACCGGCGGGCCGTTCGTGGCGGCAGCCGTGGTTGCGGTGCTGCCTGCGTCGGCCGGTACCGCCACCATCACCCAGGTTGGTGGTCTCGCCACCGCGGCGGCGGCACGTGCATCGGGCCCGTCGCCGGCGGCAGCTGCAATGGCCGAGACGCCCACCTTCATGCTGACCTTCACCCCGAACCCGGCCTTCGTCGGCCAGGCCACGGTGCAGTTCACCTTGTCCAACGCGTTCGCCACGTCGGTGCCGGCCAACGTGGTGTTCACCATCGCGCCGCGCCGCGATCCCAGCATGGATGCGGAAGTACGCGGCCTGATCGATGCGCAGTCCGAGTCCACGCGGCGTTTTGCGCGGGCGCAGATCGACAACTTCCAGCGCCGTCTGGAAGCCACCCATCGCGGCGGCAGCACCTTCAGCAACGCGGTGAGCTTCCAGCCGACCTCGCATTGCCGCCAGGCCGACCGCGGCATCAGTGCGCAGCCGTGCAGCCCGGACACGCAGGAGGCCGACAACGACTTCCGCGATGCGCCGGCAGTGGCCAGCACCGGCACCAGCACCGCGCAGGGCCAGGGCGATCTGGGGCTGTGGGTGGGCGGTGCGATCCGCTCGGGCAGCCTGGACAAGCAGTCCAACAGCAACGGCGTGGATTTCCAGACCGACGGCCTGAGCGTGGGTGCCGATTACCGGGTGGCGCAGTCGCTGGCGATCGGTGCGGGTCTGGGTTGGGGCCGCGACGACAGCGATGTGGGCAGGAACGGCAGCCACTCCAAGGCCACCGCCTACACCATGGCGTTGTATGCCAGCTTCCATCCGGGCAAGGCGTTCTTCTTCGACACCCTGGTCGGCTACCAGCTGCTGTCCTACGACCTGCGCCGCTATGTCACCGACGACGCCTCGATGGCCGAAGGCAACCGCGACGGCAAGCAGTGGATCGCCTCGCTGTCCACCGGTGCGGACCTGCAACGCGGCGAGCTGCAGATTACCCCGTATGCGCGTGTGGATGTGGCGCGCGCCACGCTGGATGGCTATGTCGAAGATGGCGTGGCGCCGTTCGCGCTGCGCTATGACGACATGGACGTGGCCACCACCACCGGCAACCTGGGCCTGCGCCTGGAATGGCGCCGCGAAGTGGCCTGGGGCCGGCTGACCCCGCAGTTGCGCGTGGAATATCAGCGCGACTTCCAGGGCCGCGGCGATGCCACGCTGAGCTACGCCGATCTGAACGGCGGGCCGTTCTACCGCGCGGGCCAGAGCGCGTTCGATCGCAACCGCCTGATGGTGGGCATCGGCGCGGCGTTGCTGACCGAGCAGGGCCTGTCGACGCGGCTGGAATACCGCGGCATCACCGATGGCGACAGCAACAACGATCAGACCTGGATGATCAACCTGGAAAAGAAATACTGATCGTCTCCCGCGTCGTGCACCAAGCCAACACGATGGGCCGGGCGAAGACCCCGGCCCATCGCTTTTTGTGATGCCCCCGCAGGGGTATTGCATGGCGGTGCCGGCGCCTGGAGGCGCGTTGGTCGACGGCGGCTTGCAGCGATACCGCCGAGCGCCGCGGCCGCACGGCATCGCAGGCAATCGGCAATCCGCTCGTGCCTGCTGCGTTCGGGTGCAGTAGCTCCAGCGTGTCGGCCGTCATCGCCATGGTTGGCCGCGCGCCTGCCCACTCCAGTACGGCCCGAACAGTGGCGCCACTCGCTGCGCGCCGGCCCTGGGCCAACAGCGCAGCACGGCCGCATCCGGCACAATGCGCGTACGCATGCACGCCACTTCCGCGCCCGATTTCCGCCTCTATCCCTCAAATGCGCTGGATACGCTGGCTGCCTTGCTCGCACAGGAGCTGCGCCGGCCGGTGCCGGAGCAGCCGTTGCTGCAGCCGGAGGTGGTGCTGATCCCGCAGGTGGCGATGCGGCGCTGGCTGCAGTCCACGCTGGCGGCCGAGCACGGCGTGGCGGCCAATCTGGAATTCCTCACCCCCGGCGAGTTCGTCGCGCGCGCGCTGGAATGCAATCTTGGCCCGGCCGACGACGATCTGGACATGGCGACCACGCAGTGGCGCCTGTACGCCGCCTTGCAGGCCGACCTGGGCAGCGACGCGGCGTTGGCGCCCCTGGCCGGTTATCTGTCCGATGGCGATGCGCTCAAGCCCTGGGCGCTGGCCGGCGAGCTGGGCAATGTGTTCGAGAAGTACCAGGCCTGGCGACGCGACTGGTTGCTGCGCTGGGAAGGCGGCGCCGACCCCGATGATCCGCAGGCGCGGCTGTGGCGCAGCATTGCCACCGGCCGGCAATACCGCGCGCGCCGCATCGGCCAGTATCTGGATCGCTACGCACGCCCGGACGGCCCGCTGCCGCAGGGCTTGCCCAGGCGCCTGTTCGCCTTCGCTATCTTGAATATTTCGCCCGACGTGCTGCGCGTGCTGGCCACGCAGGCGCGCGTGGGCACGCTGCATTTCTACCTGCCCACGCCCACGCAAGGTTACTGGGGCGACCTGCAGACCCTGTGGCAGCGCCGTCGCGAAGACGGTGCGGTGCAGCTGTTTGCCGAGCAGGTGCAGGAAAACCCGCTGCTGCAGGCCTGGGGCGCGGCCGGGCGCGACTTCATGGCATTGGTCGGCGACTACGAGGTGGTGCACCCGCTGGCCGAGATCGCCGCCTATGCTGACCCGCTGGAGTCCGGCCGCCGCGCACTGGCCGACGGCGGCCTGGGCGACAGCCTGCTGCGGCGCATGCAGAGCGACCTGTTCCATCGCCGCGCGCCCAGCGTGCCTGCCGTGTTGCCGGCGGTGAATCTGCACGACCCCAGCCTGCAGGTGCACGCCTGCCACACACGGCTGCGCGAGCTGCAGGTGCTGCACGACCAGCTGCGCGCCTTGCTCGACGATGCGCGCTTCGACCCGCCGCTGCAGCCGCGCGAGATCGCGGTGCTGTCGCCAAATATCGACCCGTACGTGCCGTACCTGGACGCGGTGTTCGGCAGCCACGGCAACGACGATGCCTTGCCGTACGCGCTGGCCGATGCCAGCCCGTTGGCCAGCGAGCCGCTGGCCGAAGTGTTCCTGAGCTTGCTCGGCTTGCCGATCGCACGCTTCGGCCTGCACGAGATCCTCGACCTGCTCGCCAGTGCGCCGATCGCCGAGGCCGCCGGCCTGGACGAAGCCGGGCTGGAACGTCTGCGCGGCTGGCTGCATGCGGCCGGCGCGCGCTGGGGGCTGGATGCGGCGCACCGGCGCCAGCATCAGGCGCCGGGCGACGACGCCTACACCTGGCGCTTCGCGCTGGACCGGCTGCTGCTCGGCCATGCCAGCGGCACCGACGACGATATCGAGGGTGTGGCGCCCTGGCCGCAGCTGGAAGGCAGCGCGCTGGCCGCACTGGATATCTTGTTGAAGCTGCTGCGTGTGCTCGAACGCTACCAGTCCGTGTTGGCCGAGGCGATGACGCCGGTCGAGTGGCGCGAGCGGCTGCTCGGCCTGCTGGAGGCATTGATGCCAAAAGCGCCCTCGGCACCACGTGCGCAGCGCGCGCTGGACCGCTTGCGTAGCTTGATCGACCAGTTCGCCCGCGATGCAGTGCGCGCCGAGTACGCAGGCAGCGTGCCGGCCGAGGTGGTGCGCGCGCATTTTGCTGCGGTGCTGGGCGAGTCGGACACGCGTGCGCCGCTGCTCACCGGCGGCATCAGTTTCGGCCGCATGGTGCCGATGCGCTTGCTGCCGTTCCGCGTGATCTGCCTGCTCGGCATGAACGATGGCGACTTCCCGCGCCGCGACCCGGCCGCCGGGCTCAATCGTCTCACCGCAGAACTGGGCACCGAGCGTCGCCGGCACGGCGACCGTTCGACCCGCGAGGACGACAGGTTCCTGTTCCTGCAATTGTTCGCCTCCGCGCAGGAAGTGTTCTACCTGAGCTATCTCGGCGCCGATGCGCGCGACGGCAGCGCGCGCGAACCATCGGTGCTGGTCAGTGAGTTGCTGGGCAGCGCCGCGCAGTACCACGCCGACCCGGCGGCAATCGACACGCTGGTGGTGCACCACCCGTTGCAGCCGTTTGCCGCCGCCGCCTTCGGTGCGCCGGGTGATCACGGCGCCGACCCGCGCCGTTTCAGCTATCGCCGGCAGTGGCGCCCCGCGGTGGACAGCCTTACCGGCCAGCGCCAGCCGCTGGCGCCCTGGGTGGCCGGTGCGTTGCCGGCCGATGACATCGCAGTGCCGACGAATGTGTCGATCGACGAACTGCGCCGCCTGTTCGCCGACCCGGCCGGGCAGTTCCTGCGCCACCGCCTGGGAATGCGCCTGCCGGATCCGGCAGGCGAAGACAGCGATCTGGAGCCGCTGCTCGCGCCCACGCGCGGGCTGGAGCAATACGGCCTGCAGCAGCATGTGTTCGACGCCGCGCTGGCCGGCGACACCGAGCGGCTCTACGAGCGTCTGCGCGCGCGCGCGTTGCTGCCGTCCGGGCCGCTGGGGCGACGCCAGCTCGATGAGCGGGTGGCGCAACTGCGCCCGTATGCCGAGGCATTCCGGCACTGGCGCGGCGAGGAGCCTGCGCAGTCGCGCCGGTTGCAGGTGCAGATCGGCCAGACCGAGGTGCACGGCCGTGTGCCCGGCTGGTATGCGAGCGGGGTGGGGCGGGTGCAGGTCGGCGCGCTCAGCGGCCGCAGCGCGATCCGCCACGGCCTGGAATGGCTGCTGCTGCGCGCCGCCGGCGAGCACGCGCCGTATGTACGCTTCTTCGAAGACGAAGACGGTTTGGGCCCGCATCCCATCGATGCCGAGCCGCTGTCGCAGACGCAGGCGCAGGGCGCGTTGGCTGCGCTGCTGCAGATGTACCGGCAGGGCTTGCAGACGCCGCTGGCGTTCGCGCCCTACAGCAGCTGGAAGTATCACCAGGCCGCGCGCAGCGACGACCTGGACAAGGCCATCAAGGACGCTGCCGGGCAGTGGCAATCCAGCTTCGGTTGGAGCGAGTCGCACAGTCCGGAACTGCGCCTGGTCAACCGCGGCCGTGACCCGTTCGCCGACGCGCAGCGCTTTGCCGATTTCGCCATCACCAGCCACCGCGTGTACGACCTGCTCGAGCGCGGCAACGCCGATGCCACGCTGGAACCGGAGCGATTGATCGAGAGCTGGCGCCACTGGCACGGCGCGCAGGAAGAGGCCGAATGAGCGCCAGCCCGGTCACCGACCCGTACCTGGAATTGCCGTTGCATGGCGTACGCCTGATCGAGGCCAGCGCCGGCACTGGCAAGACCTTCACCCTGGCCACGCTGTTCACCCGGCTGGTGGTCGAGCGTGGCCTGCGCATCGGCCAGATCCTCGCCGTCACCTTCACCGAGGCCGCCACCCAGGAACTGCGCCGCCGCATCCGCGAGCGCCTGGTGCTGGCCGCAACCCTGGTCCCCGACGCCCCCGTAGGAGCGGCCCCGGCCGCGACCGACCTCGCCGACCACCCGTCGCGGCCAGGTCCGCTCCTACACGAAGCGCCCGACGCCTTTGTCGCCACGCACCTGGCCCCTGGCACCGAAACACCCGCCGCCCCCGTAGGAGCGGCCCGGGCCGCGACCGAGCTCGCCGACGACTCGTCGCGGTCAGGTCCACTCCTACAGGACGCGCCCGATGTGCTGCTCACGCGCGCCGTCCTCGCCACGCACCTGGCCACCGGCACCGAAACACCCGCGGCCCTGCGCCGCCGCCTGCAACAGGCGGTGGAGGAAATCGACCTGGCCGCCGTGTTCACCATCCACGGCTTCTGCGCGCGTGTGCTGCGCGAGCATGCGCTGGAAAGCGGCCAGGCCTTCGCCGCACCGGAACTGCTCGCCAACGACCGCGAACTGCTCGGCGAAGTCGCCGCCGATCTATGGCGCCAGCGCGCCGCCGATGCGGCAATGGCCGAAGACCTGATCGCGCTGTGGTCGGGCGGCCCGGAGGCACTGGCCAGCGATCTGCGCGCGCTGGTGCGTCATCCAACGCTGTTGCCGGCGGTGGCCATGACAAACGACGATTCCGCTGCGCTGCTGCAAGCGGTGCAGGACGCCAGTACTGCACTGGCCGCGGCATTCCAGGCCCACGGCACCGCGTTTTTCGACACCATCATGGCCGCCATCGACGGCGGCGTCCTGAGCAAGGTCAGCTACAAGCCGGAATGGCTGGCAGCGCTGTGGCACTGGTTCGACAGCTTCGCCGCCGCGCCATCGATGCACACAACGCCGCACGCCAAGCTGATCAAACTCACCGCTGCGGAACTGGCCGCCGGCACCAACAAGAAGTTCGTCGAGCGCACCCCGGTCTCGCCGCTGAGCCACGAGATCGACGGCTATCTCACCGCGCTGGCCGGTGTCGAAGCATGGCGCAGCCGTCGCCGAATCCGCCTGCTGCATGCCCTGCGCGAGGACGCCATTGCGCGGCTGGCATTGCTCAAGCGCCAGCGCCGCGTGCAGACCTACGACGACCTGGTCGATGGCGTCGCGCACGCGCTGGAAGGCGCGCAGGCCCAGGCGCTGGTCGCGCGGCTGCGCGCGCAATACGCCATCGCGCTGGTGGACGAATTCCAGGACACCGACGACCGCCAGTGGGCGATCTTCTCTAACGTGTTCGGCGAAGGCCCGCTCGCACGCGCGGCCGGCCTGGAGCCGGCGCTGTTTCTGATCGGCGACCCCAAGCAGGCCATCTACGGCTTCCGCGGCGGCGACGTGCGCACCTATCTGGCCGCCGCCGTCACTGCCGAACTCGCCCCGCCGCTGAGCCACAACTTCCGCTCGCGCCCCGGCGTGCTGGCGGCCATCGACGCACTGTACGCACAGGCCGGCTACACCGATGCCTTCCTTACCGATGGCATCGCCTTCCACCCGGTGCGGCCCGGCACCAAGCGGGTGGATGCCGACCTGCAACGCGATGGCGGCCCCGCCCCGGCGCTGACGCTGTGGCGCGCCCCGGACCCGCCGCCGCCACCTGCCGCGGCAGCGGCAAAAACCAAGCAAGCAGGAAAGCCCAAACCCTGGAGCGCCAACCGCGCCCGCGAGCTGGCCACCGCCGCCTGCGTGGCGGCGATTCGCGGCTGGCTGGCCGGCGGCCGCGACGGCACCGCCACCGTCAATGGCCGCCCGGTGCAGGCCGGCGATATCGCCGTGCTGGTGCGCAGCCACGGCGAGGCCACGCGCATGCAACAGGCGCTGGGCGCGGTGGGCATCCCCGCCGTGGCGGCCGGTAAGCAGAGCCTGTTCGCCACCGACGAAGCGCTGGAGCTGCTGGCCCTGCTGCAGGCCTTGCTCGACCCGGGCGACGACAGCCGCCTGCGCGCCGCGCTGGCCACCGTGCTGATTGGCGCGGATGCCGCCGCCATCGCCGCGCTCGCACACGACGGCGAGCGTCACCGCCGCTGGCAGCAGCAGGCGCTGGACTGGCGCGAGCGCTGGCAGCGCGGCGGCCCGCTTGCCCTGATCGGCGACCTGGGCGCCGCGCACGGGCAACGCCTGCTCGCCCTGATCGATGGCGAGCGCCGCCTCACCAACTACCTGCAGCTGGCCGAGCTGTTGCAGGAAGCCGACGCCCGCGCACTCGGCCCGCACGGCCTGGTCGACTGGCTGTCGCGCCGCATCGCCAATGCCGACGACAACGACGAAGCCCAGCAGCTGCGGCTGGAATCGGACGCGCGCCGCGTGCAGATCGTCACCCTGCACAAGAGCAAGGGCCTGGAGTATCCGCTGGTGTTCCTGCCGTACATCGGCATCGGCCGCAGCGACAAGGGCGCAGGCCGCCATTGCGTGGTGCATGCGCCGGAGCTCGGCCGCCAGCTGCACTGGAAGACTGATAAAGACGACCCAACCTGGAGCGCCGCCGAAGCGGCCTGGAAGCAGGAACAACGTGCCGAAGACGCGCGCCTGCTCTACGTCGGCCTGACCCGTGCCGAGCACGCGCTGTGGATCGCCAGCGGCCCGTTCCACCAGCACGAGCGCACCGCACTGTCCGGCATGCTGCGCGCGCTGGACGCACTGCAGGGCGCGGCCGGCGAGGGCGCAGTGGTGGTCGATATGTCCACGCCGCCCACCAACCTGCCGCGCCTGCCGCCGCCGGTCGAGGCGCAGGTGCCGCCTGCGCGCGCGCCGCAGCGGCATATCGCCCCGGACTGGTGGGTCTACAGCTTCACCCAGCTGGCCAATGCCGATGCCGGCGCCGCCACCGACCCGATGGCCAGCGCCACGGTGGTCGGCAGTGGCGGCAGCGACGAGCCGTCCGGCAGCGAGGCCGTTGCGGTGGCCGCCGAGGTCGACGCCTTCGACCCGCGCTTTGCCGGCAACCGCTTCGGCGTGGTGATGCATGACGTGTTCGAGCGCTGCGACTTCGCCGCCTGGCAGGCCTGGCGCCCCGGTCTGCCCGCACCCGAAGGCCAGGCCGCCGCCATCCTCGAGGCGCTGCAGCGCGGCGGCTACGTCGAGAAGGAATGGGACGACGGCCTGGCCATGCTCACCGCGCTGATCGGCCACACCCTCACCGTGGCCCTGCCCGAAGGCACCACCCTGGCCGCCGTGCCCGCGCCGCAGCGCCGCAACGAGATGGAATTCCACTTCGCCATGCGGCCCACCCGCGTCGATGCGCTGCTAGCGTTGCTGCACCGGTTTGGCGTGGTGAGCGACCGCCAGGCCTTCGGCGCACGCCAGCGGCTGGAAGGCCTGATGACCGGCCTGATCGACCTCACCTACACCGTGGACGGGCGCTGGTACGTGCTCGACTACAAGTCCAACCGCCTGCCCAGCTACGACGCCGACGCCCTGGCCCGCGCCATGGCGCACAGCGAGTACGAATTGCAGGCGCTGATCTACACCGTCGCCTTGCACCGCTGGCTGCGTTTCCGCCTGGGCGATGGCTACGACTACGCCCGCGACTTCGGCGGCGTGCGCTACCTGTTCTGCCGCGGCCTGGACGCCACCCGCAACCCCGCATCCGACTCTAGTTCTATCCCCGGTTCCGATTCGGGTTTCGACGCCGACGCCCGCTCCGACGCCGTCAACGGCGCCACGCCCGCACCCGGCATCCACGCCTGGCGCTTCGACCCGGCGCTGGTCCAAGCCCTGGACGCCCTGTTCGCCGGCAGCGCCCCGGAGCCGACATCCAGCAACCCAGGCACGCCCGATGCCCGCTAGCGCACAGCCCATTACCGCTGACGCACCAAAGCCCCGCTCTCCCCGGGGCGATAAGGCACTGGTTGCGCGCCACTGGCGCGCGTGCCTTGGAGCGCCCGCGCCGCTGGCGCGGGTTGGGGCGCGGAGTGGGGGTTGGGGTGAGGGTACGTCCGCCGCCGAAGCATCCAAGCCATGACCCAACAGACCGCACGCCCGATCAGCGCTGTGCGCACGCCCCGCTCCCCTCGAGGCGGGCAGAACCCGCTTGCGCACACTGGCGCGCGTGCCTGGCAGTGTCTGCGCCACGCCGCGCGGGCCGGGGCGCGCAGCGGGGGGTGGGGTGAGGGCGCCTGCGCCCGGGAGGCGTCCACCGCATGAACCACCCAACCCTCTTCAACGCCCTGATCAAGGCCGACGCCCTGCGCCCGCTGGATCTGGCCTTCGCCCAGAGCCTGCAACGCCTGGCCCCCGACACCGACCCCCAGGTGTTGGCCGGCGCCGCACTCGCCTCGCTGGCCGTCACCAGCGGCCACGCAGGGCTGGACCCCAGCCGCGCCGGCATGCTGCTGGACACGCGCGAGGGCCCAGCGCCCGCACTCCCGGACCCCACTGACTGGCAACGCACCCTGGCCGCCTCGCGCTGGGTCGACCAACCGAATCCGCAAGACCCCGCCGCCGCCGACTGCCCGCTGGTCCTGGAACACGGTCTGCTCTACCTGCGCCGCTACCGCGAGTACGAGCGCCGCCTGGCGCTAGGCCTGCAACGCATCGCCGCCCAGTCGCCGCCCCCCTTCGACGCCGCCACGCTAGCCCCACTGTTCGCGCAGCTATTCCCCCAGGCTTCCCCTCTCCCCCCGGGAGAGGGTGCCCGAAAGGCGGGTGAGGGCACGGGCCTGCCCGAGCCATCCGTCGACCAGGAAGGTGCGGCCCCACGGGCCCCATCCCACCACCCAGACCGCCAAGCCCAGGCCGCCGCGCTGGCGCTGCGCCGCACCCTGCTGCTGGTCACCGGCGGCCCCGGCACCGGCAAGACCACCACCATCGCCCGCCTGCTGCTGCTGCGCATCGCCCAGGCACACGCCTCCAACACCCCGGTACCGCGCATCGCCCTGGCTGCGCCCACCGGCCGCGCCGCCGAGCGCATGGCCGAGAGCCTGCGCCTTGCGGTCACGCGCGCCATCGCTGGCGGCATTGACCCGGCCCTGGCCGATACCCTGCCCAGCGGCGCCAGCACCCTGCATCGCCTGCTCGGCGTCATCCCGGATTCCCCGCACTTCCGCCATCACGCCGACAACCCGCTGCCGTTGGACCTGATCGTCGTCGACGAAGCCTCCATGGTCGACCTGCCGCTGATGTGCAAGCTGGTCGAAGCCGTGGCCGATGGCACCCAGCTGATCCTGCTCGGCGACGCCGACCAGCTGCCTTCGGTGGAAGCCGGCGACGTGCTCGCCGCCATCCTGCAGGCCGCCGGCCCCGGCGATGCCCTGCAGCCGCAGGACGCACAGGCGCTGCAAGCGCTGCTCGGCAACGCACCCGGCGACACCACGCCCGCCGCCACCCACGGCGACGGCCTGGCCGGCCACCGCGTCCACCTGCTGCGCGGCTACCGGCAGGCGGACGACTTTGCACTGGCCCCGTTGGCCGACGCCGTGCGCGCCGGCGACGCCGACACCGCCCTGGCCCTGCTGCGCAGCGGCGAGCTGGCCGGCGTGCACTTCCACGAAGACGGCGAAGACCCGCTCACCCTGGGCCGCGACGCACTGCTCGCGCACTGGCGTGCGCTGGCCGATGCACAAGACCCGGCCGCCGCCCTGCGCGATGCCGCGCGCCTGCGCCTGCTCACCGCCGTGCGCGCCGGCCCGCAGGGCGCACGCGGCCTCAACGCCCGTATCGAACAATTGCTGGCCGAAACCGGCTCCGGCGCGCGCCGCCTCGGCGCCGCCTCGCCCTGGTTCCAGGGCCGCCTGCTGCTGATCACCGAAAACAGCTACCGCCACGGCCTGTTCAACGGCGACGTCGGCATCTGTTTGCGCAGCGACGCGGGTTCCTCTTCGGGGCGCAGCGACGAAGGCCCCTCGTCAGGGCCAGGCCAGCCCGGCGGCACCGACAGCCGTGCCCAAGGCCCATTGGTCGCCTGGTTCGAAGGCGACGGCGACGGCCAGGTGCGCGGCTTCCACCCCGCCGCACTGCCCGCACACGAAAGCGCCTTCGCCATGACCGTGCACAAGGCCCAGGGCAGCGAATTCGACACCGTCTGGCTGCAACTGCCCACCCGCGACGCCCGCGTGCTCAGCCGCGAACTGCTCTACACCGGCATCACCCGCGCCCGCCGCGCACTGCACCTGGCCGGCAGCGAAGCGGTCATCCGCAGCGCACTGGCCCGGCACGCCGCACGCATCTCTGGCCTAGCGTGGCGGTTGGGTGCGCAGCAGCAGGCAGCACCCGCCAAGCCAGCAACAGAACCAGCTACTGCGTTGCCCGTGCAGGGTTCGTTGTTCTGATGGACGCGAGCCGGCGCAATGGCAACATCACTTACGGCAGAACGGCACGTTCGCCTATCACCATCACCGGGCATGCCCGGATAGCATCATGGAAGAAGAAAAACTGGTTGTGCGGTATCGCCAGCATGGGAGGCATCAATGGCGAAAAAGCATGAAATTTCGCTCGTCCGCTCGTCGGCGGCCGAATACCTGACCTTCGTGGCCGCCGCAGGCGAGGGCGGCGTGCAGGCGGCGTATGCCGACGAAAACGTCTGGCTGACGCAGAAGATGCTGGCCCAGCTCTACGATGTCGAAACCCACACCATCAACTACCACCTGAAAAAGGTGTTCGCTGACAACGAGTTACAGCCAGATGCAGTTATTCGAAATTTTCGAATAACTGCCGCCGACAGCAAGAGCTACGACACCAAGCACTACAACCTCGCGGCCATCATTGCCGTGGGCTACAAGGTCAATTCCGAGCGCGCGGTGCAGTTCCGCAAGTGGGCCACCACCATCATCGAGTCCTTCACGATCAAGGGCTTCGCGATGGACGATGAGCGCCTGAAGAATGACGGCACGGTGCTCGGCAAGCGCTACTTCGAAGAGCAGTTGCAGCGCATCCGCGAGATCCGTCTCTCCGAGCGCAAGTTCTACCAGAAGATCACCGACATCTACGCCACCGCCCTGGACTACGATGCCACCGCGCAGGCAACCCAGCGGTTCTTCGCCACAGTGCAGAACAAGCTGCACTGGGCCATCCACGGGCAAACCGCAGCAGAAGTCGTCTACCACCGAGCCGATGCCGGCAAGCAGCACATGGGCCTGACCACCTGGGCCGATGCACCGCGCGGGAAGATCCAGAAGTTCGACGTGGCGGTTGCCAAGAACTACCTGACCACCGGCGAGATGGCGCAGTTGCAACGCCTCGTATCGGCCTATCTGGACCTGGCCGAGGACATGGCACTGCGGCAGATTCCGATGACCATGCAGGATTGGGAAACACGTCTGAATCGTTTCATCGAAGCAACCGACCGGCAGGTGTTGCAGGACGCAGGGCGCGTCACCGCCGAGATCGCCAAAGCGCATGCGGAAAGCGAGTTCGAAAAGTACCGCATCGTGCAGGACCAGCTGTTCGTGAGCGATTTCGATCGCGTGTTGCAGCAGCTTGATGCAGGAGACCGGGTGGACGGTGCCGACGAGGACTTGCGCTAGGCGGTGATGTGGGAAGCGCCAAAGCGTCAGGTCCCCAACCGCGCGCGATAGTGCACGTTGGATTGAAAGATCGCTCCGAGGATGAATCGCGACTAGCGGCTGCCCAGGAGTCGCCCGCCACGGTGGTTCCGCCCGTCCAGGGCTCGTACCCCAAGCCGGAGAGATGGCATGAGAACTGACGACAAAGAAGCGCTTGCGCGTAAGAGGTGAATGATGAAGGCGATATGGGTTCTTGGGATTCTCGCGCTGTCAGCCTGCTCCAGCGCGACTGCGGCTGGGAGGCTGGAGATCAGACTCCAAAACAGACAGGCAGCGCATACAGCGACAGCTGGAGCATCCGTCTCAGTCACGATGGCCAACGCAGGTGACCAGCCCATCGAGCTACCTGCCTCGTATGTTCCAGACGTAGACAAAGGCGGGGTGTTGCAGACCAATCTGTTCAAGGTCCTGCAAGAGGACGGCAGCCCCGTCGACTATCGCGGCATCTATGTGCACAACGTCCGAGGTTCCACGCCATCTCTTGTCCTGAAGCCGGGGCAGTCAATCGTCAGGACGATCAATCTGTCATTGAGTTACCAGATCATGCCTGGGCGCAATTACTCGGTCGGGGTACACCCACTTATACGTTATCGGGAGCAGCAGGAATCAAAGAGTAAAACCACCTCAGCCGATATGACGTCGCTGAAGACTGCTACATCCAACATCATCGAGATCACGCCTCGATAGGTCTGCGATGTATCGGCGAACCTGCGCCTGGCCCCAGCGTGCCGAGGTGTAGCGGATGATCCCGCGCAGATCGGCTTCGGCTTCGGCTGCGTCGGTGAGGACTTAGCCGTGCATCAACCGCGACGGCCCTCGGCCAATTCTTCATACAGGATGGTGCTGATGCTCCTGGTAGACACGTTGCCGGCAAGGCCTTGCTCGACACGTCCCCCAAGGAGGGTCTTCAACTCCTGCCATGCCTGATCGGCGTTTAGGTCGCCAGGGAACAGGCGTTCAAGCGCGTATTGCTTGATGGTCTTGCCCTGCAGAGCCGCCAGCGCCTTCAGGCTCTGGTGCTGCTGATCGTTCAGATCGATGGTCAAACGGCTCATGACGAGCTCCAAATCCGCACAAACCCACATTAGTGCAGCAGCTTTGGCCGGGCCGTTGATCGGTCTACAGCAGCGTTGGGTGCTACCGCAGGTCGTGCCAGCGATGAGTGGGAGAAACCGACAGGCCGAGTTCGCAAGCCAACGCTCAGTGCCTAGTGCTACGTTCAAAAACGCGAGGCCAGGCCTGCGCCTGACCTCGTCTGCCGTCTGGCAGGCCGGGCGGCTTACTTGCCCTTCTTTTCCTGCTTGGCCGCGCGCTTTTCCTTCAGCGTCTTGGTCGGCTCTTTCTTCTGGCTCTTCTTCTGGTCCATCCCCTTGCTCATGACACCCTCGTAGTTGCTGGATTGATCGGTCGGGCAGCGCCATGACCCTGGCGTGCCTGCGCACTGTACGGCTTGCGCGGGGGGGAAGGGCAGCGGCAGCGCAAGGCCGGGCGACGGGCGGTGTGTCCGGCCCGGCGCCCGCGCGAGGCAGCATGCACCAGTAGCCCTTCGGCGTGGCCGGCTGGGCCACAAACGCAAACGCCCGCGTGCGGCCGGCAAGGTCTGCACGCGGGCGCTGGCGACAGCGGCGGCCTTACTTGGCCGGCACGCGCTGGTACTGCTCGCCACCGGTGTTGAGGTGGCCGTTGGTCGCATCGATGGCGAAGTTCACGGTTTCGCCATCGTTGGTGACCTGCAGCGCCCCGTCCTTGTAGACCGCCGGGTAGCTCTCGGTCTTGGGCTTGCGGCTGAAGAACTTCGGCGTGGTGCTGCGGACCATGAAGGTCTCGCCATTGCGCTCGATGTCCATCGTCTCTTCCTGCGTCTGCACGTTGACCCAGTGGCCGACGAACTTCTCGCCCTCCTCCTTGGCGCAACCGCTCACCAGCAGTGCCGCGGCCAGCGCGGTGCCCATCCACTTCATCATCGTGTGTTCTCCAGTTGAGGCTGGGGCCGAGGATGGCGGGTTGGGGATGTATGGGAGGTCAATAATCTTGACTTGCTGTACAGACGTCGAATTTCAATCTACGCCGCAAATCTCTCAGATACACGATCAAATAATTTGGAGATAAGAGGCCCTGGCCTAGCCGCAACCATTTCTAACAATGCTTTTGTATGGTGGCGCACCTCCCGTCCCTTATAACTTGCATGTTTGACCAAAAGCGCTAAGAGAGTTTTTCCTCTCATCAATCTTTCATAGTTAGTAAATATCTCCGCCCTGAACTCCTCGGGATAAACTTCCCCCTCTTTCAAAGTGATCAAATCATCGTAAGCGTCAAAAACATGGTCTGGGTGCAGAGATAGATTCGATTCATCGCCGGCCAAGAACCGGAACATAGCGAGCGAATACCAGGTTGAAATTTTTTTAACGTCGTTCTTATAGTTGACTAATTCAGAAGTTGAAAGGATCGTGGATAGGTCACCATCCCGATACGCATCGTTCTCGATTGAGTAACCCTCTGTAAATATCATTATTTCGTGATTCAGGTCATCCGGTATGCCGGAGTGAACGAAATGGTCTTTGTCAGCCAGGAACGCCATTTTTACAGTGCTTATTTCCATTCGTCTCTCAAATAGGTCAAGCACCTTAGTTCTGCCCCCTACCGGAAGAACTGACACACCAAACTCCATCAATTTTTCTTCAAATCTGCGATAAACAATTAAGTCATCGTTTCCTTCAACAATGATGGTAGGAAGAGACGATTTTTTTAGCGACGAGATAATTTCATCTACTGACATTTCAAGCGGATTCATTCAATGGCTCCGCTGTCTCCACGATCCGCATCGATCTGAAGCTCCTTGTCTGGATACTTGCCATAAATGAAAGGGGAGTGTGTGGCAATCACAAATTGATTACTTGCTTTTTGCGAAGCCAGTGTGGGGAAAAGCTGACGTTGCCAGTCGACATGTAAACTTAATTCGGGTTCATCTATTATAAATACTGAATCCTGATAGAAGGCGTTGTAGGCAATAAAGCTAAGCATTTGCTTTTCGCCTGCGGATAAAAAATCGGAATTCACAGCTCCTGCTGCTTCCCCAAAACTTATCTTGCCTAGTTGAATTCCGCTGTGCTTAAAAAGACGCATCACTAGCTCACGGACAGCTTCAATGGGTCTCATGATTATTTCTCTAGACCCCTCGACGCTTTCTACCTGCTGACGAACCTCATCTAGAACTCGGTTTGCCGCGTCTAACTGCAAATGGGTCCCAGATTGCTCATCCTTATCAGATTTAAAATCCCGAATCCTCTTGATAACTTCCTGTGACGTTTTTTGCTGAAGCGCGTTGTATTGCTCTGATAATTCGGTATATTGCTTAAATAGAAGGCCTACAATATCGACCGTGCTCAGTGACGCGACAAACACATGCTTCCCATTTGAGAGGCGTGCAGAAAGAGTAGAGAGCGACTCTTCAATCTCTCCTCTAGCTCGTACATTGCGAGAGAAAGGGTTTTGGTCCCTATCAGATAAAGTGAACCCACCTTCAATACGTCTAAATGTGGGTAGAAAAACTGACGAGCCTAGCTCTTTCAAACGAGAATTTGCTTGGTCCTCGGCATTAACAAATATATCGCCATCATCATCAGCCTCGTCTGTGAATTCACGTAGCTTGCCAGCCTGGATCCAATCGATTTTGCACGTATTCTTCGATAGTCGATGGATCGTGCAATCATAAATATCGGTTTCTAATCTAACGCGCTTGAAGTTGACTTCTTTAAGGGCAAGTAAGATATTTCCACTCATTATGTACCAAAGGAGTTTAAGGACGCTGGTTTTCCCCGATCCATTTCTTCCTGTAATTATATTAATATCTTCATTGAAATTTAGAGCTACTAATCCTTCTCGACCTAAAAGCCCGTACACTTCAAATTTTATTATTTTCATTGAGCCCACTAAAATTAATTGTAGATTATTTTGAAGTTAAGCATGAAAATCACATGCTCCTGGAAACCACCCGTTTAGCGATGAAATTTCATCACGCCTTACCGATAAGCTGTTCCTAATAAGATCAGTTGCACTTACGAAGGTCCTCTACACGTCGGGAACTGGCTGCAGCCCAGAAAGTATTCGCCTTTGCGCCGGCTCGTTCTCCGTACAAGGGCATTGCCGCAGCGCGGGCAGCTTGATATGTCAGTAAAATAGGAGGAATTGGCAGTGACAGTGGAAGCAAGGATAGGTTCTACGTGTCCCTGCGTCGGTTGCGTTGCCCCGTGTTGTTGCACCGCTCCAATCATTTCCAGCAGCTGCTCGCCCCCAATTAGTTCAATCGGCTTGCCTTCGGCGAAGCGCTCAGCGTCCTTCGTGTAGGTGCCGATGCAGGCGATCTTTACTGCGTGGGCTTGGTGATGGGCGAGCAGGCCGAACATTTCTCGCACGACGCTGACGCCGACCTGCTGGCGCTTCCACTGTTTGCATTGCACCAGCGTACGGCGGCCGTCCTTGCGCAGGATCAGGTCGATGCCGCCGTCTGCGCCACCCAGGCCGGTTTCTTCGACGCTGTAGCCCTGGCGGCGAAATGCTTCGCCCACCAATAGTTCGAACTGGCGCCAGCCGCCGGCGGCCAGGCTCTCCAGGCTTGTGCGTGTTTCCAAAAAGCGTCGCCGGCTGCGTGTGCGCAGATAGGAGAACAGCGCAGCAAGCCAGCAGACGCCGAGCAGCGTCCACGCCAATGGCGCGAACATTCCAGTCGATTGCTGGGCGAAGCCCTGCGACAGCATTCCGCTCTGGTGAGAGAACCACCAGGCGATGCCATAGCGCACCACCAGATATGCAGCGATTCCCATCACGAAGCCAACCGGCCACGGCAATGCGGCCAACGCTTCGAACCCGCTCTGCTTCTTTCTGCGTCCCATGCAAGAACCCCCGTTCCAGGTTCGAACATAACCGCTGGAACAAGGTTTGTCAGCAAACCAACCGGCGTTGCGATCTATCTCCCATTAACTGCGCTGCATTAAGTGCTCCGTTGCGGTAGAGCTCGCCGTTGTGCAAATGCTTGAGTTTGCTTGTGTCGCTATCAGCGCATCTTCGTAGGCCGCAGACGGGGAGCGCTTTAAATACTGAGCATTAAGATGGCAGTTCTATAGCCCATCATCATTCCCCAGGCTCACGACAGCGCTCAGCAACTTTCCGGTCCGCCACAAACTCAGCAACCGCACTCGCAAAACACGCAGGGGCTGCAAACGCGAGCAGATGCGCGCCACGCTCAACGGTGCTGAAGGTCATCGGGCCTGCCGTTTTCAGCAGTGCGGCATGCGCCTGCGCGCCGGCGTACGGGGTGTTGGGATCTAGCGTGCCGTGGATGACCAGCGTGCGTGGCAGGGTGGCGGGGCTGCGGCCGAACCAGGCGTCGCGCGGGTAGGTGGGCAGGCCGGCGTCCACCAGCAGGCCGGGGATGGGGCTGACGAACAGGGCGTCCTTGGCTTCGGCCGCGACCGTTTCGCGGGTGAGGGTTGGCCGCGCATTGTTTTCGGACGCGGCAATCAGCATGACCAGCGGCAATGCGGGCTGGTTGTCGCCGCCTTGGCCCATGGCTGCAAGTAATGTCTGCAGGTCGGTGATAGTGGCAGTGAGCAACGTGGCGTCGTCACGGGCCAGGCCGTCGATGATCGCGGGGATCCGGTCGCGCAGCGTGGGGAAGTTGAGCAGCATGCCGAGAAAGCGCTTGAGGTCTTTGCCGGGGATCTGCGTGCGCCATGCGGCGCTATCGCTGCGATCGAGCACGCTGCGATAGGTAGCGATGTGTGCGTCGTCCAACAGCGCGCGGCCTACCGCATCGACCACCGCGGTGCGGTGGCTCAAGTCCCATTGCGCGGCAGTCTCCGGTGGCACCAGGCCATCCAGCACCAGCCCATCCAACGGGATGGGCGCCACTTGCAGGGTGCGCAGTGCCAACTGCGTGCCATAGGACACGCCGTACAGCAGCAGCTTGCCCTTGCGTCGTTGCTGGCGGATCAGCAGTGCAAGATCTTGCGCCGCTTCGGTGATGGTGAAGGCCTTGGTTCTTTGCGCATCTGCATACAGCGCGCCGATGCACGGGCCCCATTCGGCGCCGGCCAGGCCCACGCCGTCTGCGCTTTGCGGCGCTTCCTGCGCGGGGCACAGGCGGGCCGAGCGCCCAGTGCCGCGATGGTCCGGAATGATCAGGTCATAGCCGGGAAAGGCGCGCCGGTAAGTACTGATCATCGGGTACAGCGATGCGCCGGCTTCGCCCGGCCCGCCCGCAATCAGCCAGACTTCGCCGCGTCGCTTGCTCTGGTCCGGCGTAGGAAAACGGCGAACGAATAGCTCGATCGTGCCAGCATCCGCGGCCTCATGACGCAGCGGCACGTCGGTGATCAGGCATTCGCTACCGACCAATGGTGTGTGTGCCGCAGCGTCGGCACATGCGGTGAATAATGGCGGTGGCGTCTGCGCCGCGGCGGCAACCGGTGCAAGGAATGCAGCAAGGCAGGCAACGGCCGCGTAGATCGTAGGACGACGCATCGAGTTCCATCTCTCGGCAAAGAGCCGCAGCATTACCTAATGGGGCTGCGCGCGTATCGCCCGAAAGTCATTTTTCGCCGATCAGGTGCGCCTGTCGCTGCGCAGAGTGCGCAACAGCCAAACGTAGGCGCGGTACGATCCAACCCCATCTGTTTGAGCGCGCATCGCTGTCGCCATGGTTTCAACACGCCCGATCCTCGATGGCATGGCCGCCAGCCAGTTCCAGCTACCAATGGGAAGCTGGGCCACGGTATTGGAGGCGCTATGCGCATGTTTCCCGAGTGTGGATGCAGCCACGTGGCGTGACCGCTTCGCGCGTGGGCGTGTGCTGGACGCGAATGCGCAGGTGCTGGATGTGTCGGCGCCGTATCGACTGGGTGCGGAGATCTATTACTTCCGCGAAGTGGCAGATGAGCCCGTCATCGCGGCGGCTGAAGCAGTGGTGCATGCCGACGCGCACGTGGTGGTGGCGTGCAAGCCGCACTTTCTGCCGGTGGTGCCCGCAGGCGTGTATGTGCGCGAGACGTTGCTCACGCGGCTGGTGCGGCATTTCGATAACCCCGCGTTGGTGCCACTGCACCGCATCGATCGTGACACTGCCGGACTGGTGTTGTTCTCGGCGAATCCTGCAACACGCGGGATCTATCAGGCGCTGTTCCGCGAGCGGCGTATTCGCAAGCATTACTTGGCAGTCGCACCGCCGCTGCCGGGGCTGACGTTTCCGTATGTGCATCGCAGCCGGCTGGAGCCGGGCGAGCCGTTCTTCCGCATGCGCGAGAGCGTGGGCGAGCCGAACAGCGAGACGGTGATCGATGTGGTCGCACGCAGCGTAGACACGTGGACGTACCGCCTGGAGCCGGTCACCGGGCGCAAGCACCAATTGCGCGTGCATATGGCCGCGCTGGGCGCGCCGATCCTGCATGACCGTTTCTATCCCGAGCTGGAAGACCAGCGGCCCGATGATCCGGAGCGGCCGCTGCAGTTGTTCGCGCACACGTTGGCATTCGATGACCCGATTACTGGTGAGCCTCGGCGCTTCAACGCGACGATCGAACCGACAAAATCGGCTTGAGACGCAAACCTGCGCTGCGCTAAAAAAATCAGGCGAAATATCTGGTTTTCAGATATCCGAAAAAGCGCGCTACGGTGGCCGTGCGGACATCCCGTCCGCTCACGTCGAGGACAGACGGCATGAGCACTTCGAGAGCCCTTACGACCAATACTCGGCAGCGCGTGCGGCCAGCGGCCAAGATAGAAGCGCACGAAGAGCCCTTCACCTTCGGCGTCACCCTGCAGCAGATCGACCAGTTCCATACGCTGCTGCGCACGATCACTGCGCAGAGCGACATGGTGGCGGTGTGCAGCGGCAAGCCGCTGGATGTCACCAGTCTGTCGGTTCTGGGCGAGAGCATCTTCAATGCCGCCCGCGCGGTACGCGGTGTAGTCGATGAGATTTACGAGCAGCGGCTCGGTGGCGATGGCCCGGACGATGCGGCCGAAGCGAGCGGGCAGCGCGGCGCCAGGGTCTGACCGGGCGCCGCGTGCAATCGCGTCAGCCTCAACGCACCTTGTACAGCACCGCCGCACCCGGCTTGGGCTCGAACATCGGCACGGTCTGCTGCTTGAGCGCGGTGCCCTTGGCGTCCCACACCAGCGTCTCGGCGGGGTATTCCTCGTTGCGGGTCATGGTGTCGATCTGCTTGATGATCACCGTCTTGCCGGCGGGCACTTCCGGGTTCCAGGCGAACACGCCCAGGCGGCCGTAGAACACCGCCGGTGCAGCGGCATCCAGGCGGCGGTCCGGGCACATGACCAGGCCGCGTTCCAGCATCACCCGTAGTGCGCCCACGGGCACGGCCTTGACGGTGGGCGCGGTGCGGTCGGTGCTGTGGCCGGGGCAGACATTGGCCGAGCGGGTGAGCATGTCCTCGACCACTTGGCGGTCGGACTGGGCCAAGGCCGGCAGCGCGGCGGTGGACAGGGCAAGTACGGCGAGAGCGGATTTCCAGGGCATCTGACAACTCCTCATGAGATGACACTCCAATACGGCAGCCCTGCAGGCGGGCTGCTGCCAGTGACGCGCCCGGATGCTAGCAAGCCCCGCGTTAAGCGCCGCCAATGGTTGGTGCTGCTTCCAGGCGGGGCGCGCAAGCGGGAATCGGCCACCGAACGGGAATCGGCCACCGAAGCCGCCGTCGGCCCGCCAACCGCGCACGGGCCGGCCGGCGCGTAATGCAACGGCCGCTGACGCCCATCGCCGCTGTCAGGAGACTCCTGATTGAGCGGCGGCGGCGACGCGGATAGCGTGCGCGCTATCACACCGTTGGACTGCTTTATGGAACGCGCCGACCTCATTGCATCACTGCTCACCGGCATGCGGCGTGCCGAAGACTTCCGCGCGCACGGGGCGGCCTACAACACCGCGCACAGCCAGCAGATGGCGGTCGACCACGGCAAGGCCGCCGACGCCGAGCTGGTGCTGTCGCTGTTCGCCTTCACGCCGGAGCACCTCAAGCTGCTGGGCAGCACCGGCATCGAGAACCTGGGCGAGATCGTCTGCCACGCCTGGGCCTTGAACGGCGGCAACAACGAGGCGCTGATTGGCTGGTTCCGCAAGCCCATGAACGCGCTGGACGGGCAGACGCCGGCCGCGCTGGTCCGCAGCGGCAGCCTGAAGGTGTTGCTGCTGGTGCTCAGGCAGCAGCTGGAGTGGGAATTGCCCAAGCGCTCGGCCTGAGCAGTGGGCCGGTGACGCCTCGCCCTGGCGTGCCGGTGGCCGGCACGCCGATCGGCAGCGCCGGCGCGCTTACTGTTTGGGCCGCGCCACGGCGTACATCTCCCAGGCAATCTTCTTCATCAAGGCGTTGCTGTCCTCGCCCTCCTTGTACAGGTCGAAGTGGGTGCGGCCTTCCAGGTAGCGGAAGTCGCTCCTGGCGCCCAGGCCGTCCAGCACCGCCTGGAACTTGCGCGCCGCCCCATCCAGGTAGAACGTGTCGGCGGTGCCGACGATCAGGTGGATCTTGCCGTCCAGATCCGGCTTGAGCGTGGGCCACTGCGCGGCCACGCGCGCGGCGATGTCGTAGTGCGTGCGCCAGTAGGCCACCACGGCCGGGTCCACCTTGCCGGTGTCGCGGTCGAACATCGGCACCGGGCGGCCGTCGGGCCCGCGCGGCGAGAACACCCAATCGAACGAGGTCATCTGCCCGCCATACGGGCCTAACACGCGTTCGAGCTTGGCGAAGGTTTCCAGGTCGGCCACCACCTTGCCCTGGTCGCGGATCAGCGGGAACTGGCTGCCGTCCGGGCGCCGGTAGACGTTGGCATTGGGCGCGTACAGATCCGGCCCGGTGAAGTCGTGGAAGTCGCTTGAATCGGGCGAGGTGGACCAGGTACCGCCGAACAGCTTGGGGTAGCGCGTCTGCAGCCACAGCGTGGCCCAGCCGCCGGACGAATGCCCGTTGAGGAACCGGCCCTTGGCGTTGCCGTCCATCTTGTACTGCCGTTCGAGCGCGGGGATCAGCTCCTCGGTCAGTGCGGTGCCCCAGGGGCCGTTGTTGACCGAGTCGGCGAACTCGTGGGTGCCGGTGGGCGTGGACTGGTCCAGGAACACCCAGATCATCGGCGGCATCTGCTTGGCCGCCATCGCGCTCCAGGTGGCGGCGATGCTGCCGGCAAAGCGGTTGTAGTTGCCGCCGAAGCCGTGGGTGACATACACGGTGGGGTAGCGGGTGCGGGCCTTGGCGTCGTAGCCGGGCGGGGTGAGCACGCGGGCGCGCAGCGACACCGGCCGGCCCCAGAACGCGCTCAGCGACGGGCTGACCAGCGAGGCGTCCGCGCTATGCAGCCTGGCCTCCGGGATGGCGTCGCGGATCGCCTGCGGCGCCCGCGGCGACACCTGCCACGGGTCGTCCGACGCCGGCACCTGCTTGCTGAGCGTCAGCGTGGGCAACGGCTTGCCCTTGCCCTGCGTCACCGCGGTGACCTCGCTCAACAGGTCGCCGCCATCGCGGCCGGCATAGCTGTAACTGTGGTCCGGATCCAGCACGGCCTGGAACAGGTACTCGCCGGCCGGCAGTGCGGAAAAACCGCTGGGGAAGGCGATGTTGTCCAGGTCGATCTCGACGCTGGCACCGGGGGCGAGCGCGGTCACCTCCTGCGCCGCCACCGCCACCGCGGTCGGGCGGAACGGGTTCACGCTCACCTCCTCCACCTTGCCGGCTTTGCCGTCCTTGCCATCCTTGGCCGCGGCCTGGGCATCCTTGGCCAGGGTGGCGAAGACCAGCAGGCGGCCGGATACGGGCTGGTCGCTCGCCCCGTCCAGCGTGACGCGCAGCAGGCGATGGGCCGCTGCCGGTGCGGCGGCGTGCGCGCAGCAGGCGCATAACAGGCCAACGGCCAGACCCAGGCGGGGGACAAGACGATGCAGAGACATGCAGATCCTTGGGAACGCAGGTGGATGGAGCGGGCGCACACGGCCCTGTGCAGACTGTAGCCAGTTCCCGGCCGGCCGTGCGCCACCAACGCGAGGTCCGGTCACCGTATCCGATCTGCCCGCTCCAGCGCTCACATCATCAACCGGACGCGACACAAACTCTGGCCGGCATCGCGAGCGGTAGCGTGAAGCTGGGCCAGCCCCAAGTAACCAAAAACGAAAGCCAGCGTCAGTTTCAATTCGGCAAATGTCTGACAGACATCCAATCTATTGTGTTTGGTCCATTGACGGACGCGTTGAAAGCGGTCGAAGCGTTGCGTTGAAGACGGTCGCCATCGGGTCTTACGTCAGCTCTTGTCCATGCCGTGCTTGGTTCGCTTACTGATTTTTGATGTAGACAGCATCGACGTGCGTCACTTTGCCGCTGGAATCCAGAGAAAAAGTCATCACGATGGAGCGTGCATCGGGGTTCAGTATCGCCTGCTCCTTGTTGTCCCTGACGACCAGCTTGCCTGCGGTTTCTTCAACAACATTTGACGTTGGAGAACTGCCGAACATCTCCAGCACCCTTGCTTTTGCTGTAGCCAGCGGTATGTATTTGCTGACGATGCTGCTCACGTCGATCTGTTGGAGTCGAAGGGGTTTTTGGGACGCATAAATTTCGTCGAGCATGGGTTTGGCTTCTGATTTCAGGATGTCATCCTGCTTCGAAGCGGTGCGTGCCGTCTCTGCATTGGTGCAGGACGAAAGTGAGAGCACTGCGATCCCTATGAGTGCGAAGGTTGCAGCCCAACGGCTTGGCGTGACGTGTGGCAAGGCGATCTCCTGATGCAGCTGAGAACATGGATCAGATGTCCGAATCATTCCAGGTAACCGTTCCATCTTGACGGACGTCTGTTGCGAGCAACGGAGCGCGGCGTTTGCTCCCGAATTCCAAACTGCATCACGCAACGACGTCGTTGAGACGATTTGCCGGGTTTGCGAGGCCTTGGTCTTCAACGATGAACCCACCAGCGGCGTGGCCAGCTGGGTGGCGTAGGTGTGGTGCTGCCACACACACGCATGTCGTCATCGTACGCAATCGATCATCTGCCGCTTGGCGTTATGCACAGGTGCCGTTGCGAATGTCCATTCAAGGCGCAAGCGGCAGTCGCTGCCGACACCTTGCATCACACACCAGGGAACGATCGAAATGAAACGTAAAACCAGCTATCGCGGTGCGCTTGCGGCCTGTGGCCTCTCACTCGTCGTGGCCGCGTTGTGCATGGACGCTGCCGTTGCCGCACCGGTGACCGGGGCGGATACGGTCACGCTGAGCTATGTCTTTGCCACGCTGCAGACGGGCCAGCAGGATCAGAAGCCCGAAGACATCGCGGCCTGTCGCAAGCAGGTTTCCGCACCGGGTTCCAAGTACCTGGGCTCGGCGGTCACCACCAAGTACTCCATCGACGTGCAGTCCAAGATGATGTCTGCGTCCTCGTCGCTGCCATCCCCGGGGGGCACGCAGCCGATGACGGTGACGATACCGCTGTCACCGTTGGGCTTGTCCGGGGAGTATGCCTTCGGTGCGTTTCGGCCGAGCGCGCTGCCCAACACCTATGTGCTGTTCTCGGTCGGGCTGGACTTCAAGGGGCCGCAGTCGTCCGTGCTGGTTCTCAACAGCGACAAGACCTACAACTGCCTGGTGACCAGCAATCCGGCGCCGTTCAAGGGAGCACTGGGTACCAAGTTGGGCAAAGACCAGGGGCGCTGATGTCTGCAACCGCCGGGTAATCGACGAACGCGCCGAAGGCAGCTTCGGCTCGTTCGCCTCGGTGCTGCGGCCGTGCAGTGCAGCCCTCGCGCGGATCGCGCGATGCACGTCGTCGGGGATATTGCGGACGGTGAAAGAAGGCATGTCGCCCTCGCGCAGGAATCAGGTTGCTTGCACTTCAGGAAAGTGCAGGCACTCACACAACGTCACCGGTATCGAAGCAGTCATCCCCGCACAAGCAGTAAGTGAAACCAGGGGCCAACCTGGCCCCACCACTCACCGATACGGTCCGGGCCCGCGCCATACCGGCTCGCCTTGCTTGTAGACCTCCATCATGTTGATGACCTCGCGGGCATCGCCGATGTCTTTGAGCTCCGGCGAGTCCGGTGGCAGCAGGCGGCATTTGCTGGAGCCGCGCTTGAGCGCGACTTCCAGCGGGCAGACCATGCGGTACTGGGTGCCGGGCAGGATGATGGCCACTTCCTTCATGCCCTGGTCGCGCCAGTTGCGCAGCTGGGTCTCGCTGCGCACTTCGTAATAGACCTGGTAGCCGCCCACATCCATGCTGGGTTGGGCGTTGTTACGGTCGCGGCGGCGGCCTTCGCTGATGGTGGGCGTGTTGGACATGCCGTCTTCGGCGGCATCGGCTTGTTCTTCGAGCATGCCGGGTGGGCGGCCGGTCCAGGTTTCGGGGCGGCGCTGCGGCGGCGACGAGGGTTCTGCCGGCGGTTGCGGCGGGGTGGGGCGCTGCACCGGTCGCGTCTGGCGCTGCTCGACCAGGCCGCCGCGGCGGGTGTTGCCTGCCGGCGGGATCGGGTTCTTGGCGGTCTTGACCAGGGTGGACTGCACCGGCGAAGCGGCCGGCGGCGGTTGCACGGGCGCGGGCGTTTGCGACGGCGGAGTCGGGGTCGGCGAGGGCGTGGGTTGTTCGGGCGTGGAGGTGTCGCCGACAAAATCCACCTTGGTGCGGCCGCCGCTGGCCGAGCCCTGCGGCGGGGTCATGGTGGGCGTGGAGGCCAACAGCAGGATCAGCAGCATCAGCACGTGCAGCAGGGCGCTGATCAGCGCGGCGATCCAGGGCTCGATGCGTTCGATCAGCGGCTCGGTGCGCGGCAGCCAGTCCTGCGTCTGCAGGCGGACGTGCAGCAGCTGCAGCGCGTCGTCGCGCACGCGGTAGACCAGCACATAGGGCGTTTGCTTGACCACCCATTCGCGGGTGCCGGCGACCCGGCCGGCTCGGCCGCGGCCGGGTTGCTCGGCCAGGGTGCGGGTGGCTTCCAGCACCTGCCGCGCCATCGCGGCGGCGGCGGTCGGGTTGAGCGCGTGGTAGTGATCCTGGGCGTGTGCGAGTTGCCTGGCGGCCGGGACGGTCCAATCACGCCGCAACATCAACGCCCCATCTGGCGAACAGTGCGCTCACCTGTGCCGGCGCGGCAAAGGCGCCCTGATCCGCTGCGGCCATGCCGTCCAGCACGGCCGCCTCGAAGCTGGCGGCGTCCACGACGCGAACCACGTCGTCCCATCCTGCCGTCTCGGGCAGCGTGTCGATCAGCGTGCGGGCTTCTTGCTTGATGGCGGACATGGCACTGCGGTGGGGGAACTCTGCCGGCAAGTCTACCCGTGCGGCTCCGCTTCGCGTGTGGCAATGGCTGGCGCGCGGCTGGGGCGTTCACCGGCAGTAGCGGGCAGGCCGGTCCTGCGCGAAGGTCGGTCGTTTGTCGCGATTGCCGCGCGCGGCGGTGGCCACCCGGGCAAGCCGCCTGTGCGCGCAGAAAGTGACACTTGGCACCTTGTTCGTTACGGGGGCCGGTTTCATTCTGCGTTGGTCACCTCACCCCGCAAAGGAATCGCCATGCCCGCTGCTGCCATCGCACCGCTGACGCCGTATCTGTCGATGGCGGCCATCGCCTTGCTCTACTACCGGCGCATCCGGCGCAGCTTCGGCCGCCAGCCGTGGAAGCCGGTCGGCACTGCAGTGCGTGCGGTGGTGCTGCTCATTGCGGCGGCAGCGCTGGCGTTTGCGGTGTATGGCCTGCCGCAGGTTCGGCCAGGGATCGCCGTGGGAACGCTGGTCGGCATCGGGCTGGGCGCGCTGTCGCTGCGCTACACGCATGCCGAATGGGTGGAAGGGCGCGGCTGGTATACGCCCAATCCGTGGATCGGCGGCGGCCTGACGCTGGTGCTGCTCGGGCGCCTGGCCTGGCGCTGGGCCGATGGCGCCTTCAGCGCGGGCGCGGCGGCGGCCGGCTCGCAGGCCAGCCCGTTGACGCTGGGCATTGCCGCGGCGCTGGTGCTGTACTCGCTGGTGCACGTTGGCGGGCTGTGGTGGCGGCTGCGCCAGCTGCGGCTGCAGGCGTGAGCGCCTGCTCGAGTGTGCAGCGCTGAGCGCGGGTGCGCTCACTGCCAGGTGGGGGAAGGCCGTTGCCTACACCTGCGAGCGGAACGGGACCACCAGCTTCTCGCCCAGCTTCTGCCGCAGCGGCCGCGTGCGCCAGCGCTCCAGCGTGTACAGCTCGGCCCGTTGCAGGTCGCGCTCGAACACCTCGGTCATCTGCGCGGCCAGGTCACGGTCGTAGACATTCAGGCTGGCCTCGTCGTTGAGGCGGAACGAGCGGATGTCGAAGTTGGTCGAGCCCACCGAGACCAGCAGGCCGTCGATGATCAGCAGCTTGGTGTGCAGCATGGTGGGCAGGAATTCGTGGATGGCGATGCCGGCCTGCAGCAGCGGTTCCCAGCTGGCCTTGGAGGCCAGCCGCACCGAGACCGCATCGATATGCTTGCCCGGCAGCAGCACGCGGATGCGCACGCCGCGCGCACGCGCTTCCAGCAGCGAGCGGGTGATCAGCGCATCCGGCACGAAGTAGGCGGCGGCCAGGTCGATGGAGCTGCGCGCCGCGGCGATGGCGATGAGATACATCAGGTGCATGCTCTCGCTGCCGCCGGCGGGCGAAGCCACGAACAGCTGCGCGTCGCTGTCGCCGGCCGGTGCCAGCTCGGGGTAGTACTCGGCGCCGTTGAGCACGCGGCCGGTGCTCTTGATCCAGTTGTCGTTGAAGGCGGCCTGCACCTGCGCCACCACCGGGCCTTCGATGCGGTAATGCGAGTCGCGCCAGTGCTCCGGGTCCTGCGCATCGCCCATCCACTGGTCGGCCACGCCAACGCCGCCGGTGAAGCCGATGCGGCCATCGATCACCAGCAGCTTGCGATGGGTGCGGTTATTGACGCGGTGCAGGTTGTACCAGGTCAGCGGGCGGTAGCGATGCACCTCCACCCCGGCGTCGGTCATGTCCTGCACCAGCGAGGCATCCATCTTCAGGCTGCCGCCCCAGTCGATGGTGACGCGCACCTTGACCCCGGCACGCGCGCGCTCGGACAGCGCCTGGCTGAACTCGCGGCCGATCTCGCCCGACCAGTAGATATAGGTTTCGAAGGTGATGGTGCGCTGCGCGCTGCGGATGGCGGCCAGCATCGCCGGGAAGATCTCGCTGCCGTTGTGCAGCACCTGGATCTTGTTGCCGGGCAGGATCGCCGGACCCAGCAACACCGACATCTCGCGTTTGAACTGCGGGTCGGCGACGTCGTAGCAATGGCTGGGGATGTGCTCGAGCTTTTTCTCGGGCGTGGCGAAGTTGAGCAGCAGCAGCCCCACCACCAGCGTGGTGACGACCGTGGCCACGATGATCCATGTCATGCATCCAACTCCGGTTCCCCTGCCATCGACAGCCCCAAGCGGCCGGCATTCTGGCAAGGCGGGCGGCATGGGGGCCGTGAAGGGGGATGCGTCCGGCGTCTGCGCGTGTCCCTGCCGGCCCAGGTGCTGGCCGGCACCGCGCACCGATGCCGGTGGCCGGCAGCCGGTGGCAGGCCTGCAGTGCCTTAGCTCAGCGCGGGCGGGTCAGGAACGCTGCCGGAACCTGCGCGGTGAGCCAGACGCCGTTGTCGGCCTGGAAGAACGGCAGGCCGTCGCGATGCATGCGCCCGGCGTCGACCTGCAACACCACCGGCTCGCCGTAGCGCTGCCCCACCGATGCGGCGGTCTGCGGGTTGTCGGACAGATGCACATGGTGGCGCTGGCCGGGGCGCAAGCCCTCGGCCATGATCGCTTCGAGAAAGCGCGTGGCGGTGCCGTGATACAGCACCTCGGGCGGCACCCTGGCTTCGAGCTGCAAGGCCACGGTTGGGGTGGAATGCCCCTGCACCGCGCGGATCCGCTGCCCATCGGCAGACAGCGCAAAGCGTTTCTTGTCGCTACCGGCGACCACCGCCTGGATCAGCTCCGGATCGAGCGCGGTGCCGTGGGCCCGGGCGCCGGCAATCAACGCGTCCAGCTCGGCCCAGCCCTCCGGGTCGAGCGTGAGTCCGATCGCCTGCGGCTCGTGGCGCAGCACGAAACTGAGGAACTTGCTGATGTCGGTATGGTGCTTGCTCATGCGGCGGCGCCCGAAGCGTCCTTGCGGCCAGTGATGCCGGCAATGTTGACCCATCCAGGTGGCCAACGCGCGTGCGCGAGCCGTGGTGCCCGGCAGTGCCGGGACTGGTGCTGTATGACCCGGGGCATCGACAGATTCCCCGGGCTGCGTGCATTCATCGAGACGCTCAGGCAAGTGCTGCCGTAGCGAGTGCCGGGCGTCACTGGCAGAAACCAGCAGTTGCGCTGTTGCCCGCGGCCGCAAGCACCACACCGACGACCGTCGGAAGCGGGCTGAAGCGCGCGCCGCTGCCGGCCGTTGCCGGGCCTGTATATGCGCCGAAATGCTTACATGCGTCACACAAGCGCGCACCTATACTTCCGGGGTGTCCCACCCACAAGGTTCTGACTGCATGAGCGCACCCCCAACGTCTCCGATCGCCGCCGGTTCTGGCGCAGCCCCCGGTAGCCTTCGCCGTTCGGTGTCCAACACGCTCAAGGGATCGGCCGGCAATCTGGTCGAGTGGTACGACGTCTACGTCTACTCGGTGTTTGCCACCTACTTCGAATCGCAGTTCTTCTCCAAGGAAGACAAGAACGCCACGATGTTCGTGTGGGCGATCTTTGCGATGACCTTTTTGATGCGCCCGATCGGTGCGTGGTACTTCGGCCGCTTCGCCGACCGCTACGGCCGCCGCCTGGCGTTGACCATCTCGGTGTCGATGATGGCGCTGTGCTCGTTCGTCATCGCGGTGACGCCGACGGTGGCCACGATCGGCATCGCCGCGCCGATCATCCTGTTGCTGGCGCGCCTGCTGCAGGGCTTTGCCACCGGTGGCGAGTACGGCACCAGCGCCACCTACATGTCCGAGGCGGCGATTCCCGGCCGGCGCGGGTTCCTGTCTTCGTTCCATTACGTCACGCTGGTCGGCGGGCACGTGCTGGCGCAGACCACCTTGCTGGTAATGCTGCATTTCTTCGATGCGCCGCAGGTGTCCGAGTGGGGCTGGCGCGTGGCATTCGGCCTGGGCGGCATCGGTGCGTTGGTGGTGTTCTGGCTGCGCCAGACCATGGACGAGTCGCTGAGCTCCGAATCCATCGCCGATTCGCGCACCGGCAAGGCCAAGGCGTCGGGCTCGATGCGCGAGCTGTTCGTCAACCAGTGGCGCCCGCTGCTGCTGTGCTTCCTGATCACCGCCGGCGGCACGATCGCGTTCTACACCTATTCGGTCACCGGGCCGAAGATGATCCAGACCGCGTTCGCCGGTGGCGACGTGATGGCCGGCACCATCATCAACCTGGTCGCGCTGACGGTGCTGATGCTGATGCAGCCGGTTGGCGGCTGGTTGTCAGATATCGTGGGGCGCAAGAGCCTGCTGGTGTTCTTCGGCATCGGTGGGGTGCTCTACACCTGGTTCCTGGTGATGGAGCTGCCCAAGCAGACCGACTGGCTGACCGCGTTCGCGATCCTCACCGTGGGCTTTGTGATCCTGACCGGCTACACCTCGATCAATGCGGTGGTGAAGGCGGAACTGTTCCCCACCCATGTGCGTGCGCTGGGCGTGGGCCTGGGCTATGCGCTGGCGAACTCCGCCTTTGGCGGCACCGCGCCGCTGCTGTACCAGGCCTCGTTGAAGACCGGCCATGTCAGCGAGTTCGTGATCTACGCCACGGCAGTGATCGCGGTGTCGTTGGTGGTCTACATGTTCTTCCTGACCAACAAGGGCAGCAACTGGCTGGACGACGAAGCGGCGATGCATCAGCGCAAGCGCTGATCTGCTTTGTCCTTCTCCCGTCGGGAGAAGGGCGCCGAAGGGGCGGATGCGGGGCACCTCCGGTGACTGGCACGCCGACCGTGGTGAGCGCGTCGCCACGCGCCGCCAAGGTGAAGCATCGATCCTGCGGTCGTGGATTGGTACACGACCCCTCACCCCAACCCGCGCCAGCAGCGCGCAGGCAGTGCCTTATCGCCCCGCAGGGAGATGGGCTAAGGACGACTCAGTATCGGCGTTTGCCTGGGTATGCGGCGCCGTCTGCGCAAACACGCTGTAACGCAAGCCGATCAACCCCAGCAGCGCCTCATCGCGATGCGCACCCGCCGGCACCTTGCCGACGCGCGCCAGCGACGCATCCAGCCGCGCACGCAGCGCATCCGGCGCAGGCAGCGGGCGCTTGTGCGCGATCTGTTGCCGGTAGTGCGCGGCAACATCGGCCAGAATCGCATTCACGGCCTCAACGCTCGGCTGCGGCAAACCATGCCGCGCGCTGCGCAGTTGCAGGATGTTCAAGCCCACGCGCACTTCGTTGAGCATATCCACCGAGGCCAGCTCGCTGCCTTCCGGGGTCAATGCCAGCCGGGGCGCGAGCAGGCCAAGCAGGTCCAGCATGCGGGCGGCAAACTGCTGCCGGTCCTGCGCGCCGCGGCCCTCGGCGGCATCGGCCAGCGTGCGCCAGCCCTGGCGCACCAGCCGGCGTGCGCTCCATTCGGCGCCCACCGAGCGGAACAAGCGCGTCAGCACCACGGCAAATCCAATCCCCAGCACCATCGCCACCGCCGCGTTGACGAAGCTCTGGATATTGGCGTTGTAGGTGTTCTGCAGGCTCAGCAGCGCGGTGAGGTTCACCACCAGCGGCAGCGCGATCAACATGGTCTTGGGGCGATGCAGCAACGCGCCGATCGGCAGGAACACCGCCGCCAGCACCAACACCAGCATCGGGAAATCGTGGATGGCCGGGAAGATGCCGAACAGATAGATGCCGGCGACCACGCTGGCCACTACCGCCCAGGTCAGGAACGACAGCATGCTCGGCGCCGGGTCGTCCTGCGCGGCGAAGAATGCGGCAGTCACCGCCGCCATCATCGCGCCGTTGCCGCCGCCTTCCCAGCCGATGCCGATCCACAGCACGCAGTACGCCATCAACGCAAAGCCCGCGCTGAGGGCGGAAAACGCGGCCATGCCGAAATCGATATGGCGGGGGGGGCTGGCCGCTGCCGGCGCATCGGTTGTGTTGCGCGGTGACCAGGTCAGGCGCTGCAGCAACGAGGATTGCGTGCGTGAACGCACAGCAGGTTCGCTGTGTGCCGCGTCAGCCCGTTCGGATGATTCGGCCGTTGCAGCTTGCCTCGCCGCCGCCGGCATCGCGCGCAGCACCGGCGTCGCCGTGCCGTGCACCACCGCCTGCTGCAGCGCGCGGCAGTCCTGCCACAGGTCGAGCAGCTCTTCCAGCCGCAGCAGCAGGCTGGCCAGCAGCAGATGCTCGATGTCCTGATCCACCACCGGGCGTAGTGCGGCGATGCGTGCGCGCAAGGCGCCGACGTCTGCATCGCTGGGTGCGTCCTCGCCCTGGTCCACCCAGGCTGCGACGTCCTCCAGCAGCGCGGCGGTGGCGAGCGGCAACGCAGACCCATCGCGCTGCAAGGCATCCAGCCGATCGGCCATCGACGACAGCACCGGCAGCAACATCAACATGCGTGCGCGCAGTTGTTCCAGCGTGGGGACGGCACCGGCATGGCGTGGGTCGTCGTGGCGGACGAAGGCGATCAAGGCCTCGAACTGCACCAGATCGGCGGCCAGCCGATTGCGCGGTGCTTGCGACGGGCCGCGCTGCAGCACCTGCCGGCACCATTGCGCGGCGTCCTGCATCCAGTTGCCGATGCGCGCGGTGAGCATCGGCTTGACCGAGGCGGGGAAGACCAGCGCGGCGAACAGCACCGCCATCACCGTGCCCAGGATGATCTCCTCGCTACGCGCCACCACGGTGTCGAAGATGCCCTCCGGCGCGGTCACCGCCGGGAAGCCGATGAAGGCGGTGGTGTAGCCGGCCAGCAAAAACGCATAACCGCGCGGGCCGCGATTGAGCAGCGCCAGGAACAGGCAGGCCGACAGCCACAACGCCATCGCCGCACTGAGCAGCAGCGGCGTTTCCACCAGGTTCGGCAGCATCACCAGGGTGGCCGCGCCGGCCAGCAAGGTGCCGAGCACGCGGTATACGCCCTTGGCGCGGGTAGGGCCGAGCAGCGGCTGGGAGACGATGTAGACCGTGGCCATCGCCCAGTACGGCCGCGACAGGTTGCCGGCCAGCCCCACGTACAACGCCGCGATCGAGGCGGCGAAGGTCTTGGCCGAAAACAGCCAGGCCTGGCGATCGCGCAGCAGCGCACTCATCGCGCGGCAGTCGGGTCGGTGCGGCCGGCGGCCGCTTCCCAGCCGCCGCCCAGCGCCAGGAACAGCTGCAGTTGATCCTGCGAGACCTGCGCCTGCGCATTGGCCAGCGTCATGTCGGCGGTGGCCAGCGTGCGCTCGGCATCCAGGCTGGACAGATACGGCGTGCGCCCGCCCTGGTACAAGCGCCGGTTCTGCGCCGACGCCAGGTCGGCCTGTTGCTGCGCCTGTTCCAGCAGGTGCAGGCGGTCCAGATCCTGCGCGTAACGCGACAAGGCGGTCTGCACCTCGCGCAGCGCCTGCAGCACTGTGTTGTCGAACTGCGCCAGCGCCGCGTCCGCGCCGGCCTCGGTGGCGCGCACGCGCGCACGCGCACCGCCGGATGGCAGCGTCCACGAGATCAGCGGGCCGAACGACCAGGCATGCGTGGCCGGCTCGCCGAAGTCGGCCAGCAGGCCGGTGGCACCGATCGAGCCGCCCAGACGGATATCCGGATACAGCTCGGCGGTGGCCACGCCGATGCGCGCGGTGGCTGCCGCCAGCCGGCGTTCGGCCTGGCGCACATCCGGGCGACGCGCCAGCAGCGCGCGGCCGTCGCCGATCGGAATCGGGCGCTGCAGGGCCGGCGCGTGCGCACAGTCGTCCACGCCGGCCGGCACCTCGCCGGGCGTCTTGCCGAGCAGCGCGGCCAGTTGGTAACCGGCGGCCTGGCGGCGCGCGCGCAGCGGCGGCAGCGCCGCTTCCAGCATCGCCACCTGCGCGGTGGCGCGGGCCAGATCGGGCGGGGTGCCGCGGCCGGCAGCGATCAGGCGCTGGGTGATGTCGCGGCTGCGCTGCTGCAACTGCAGCGAATGCTCGGCCACGTGCAGCTCGTGGTTGGCGTGGCAGATCTCCACATAACTGCCGGCCACCTGCGCGGCCACGTTGACCCGCGCCAGGTCGATCGCGGCCTGGGCGACCTGCGTGTCGGCCTGCGCGGCCTCGGCACCGCGTTGCAGCTTGCCGAACAGATCGAACTGATACGACACCCCGAACTTGCCGTCGGCCAGGTTGAACACCGGCAGCTTTTCCTGCTGCAGGAAGGCCTCGGCCGAGACCTGCGCGCGGCTGACGCCAGCCTCCACCTCGTAATCGAAACCGCCCGCGTCCAGCGCCTGTTCGTACACCGCGGCGGCGCGGCGCAGGTTGGCACCGGCTACCTTCAACTCGACGTTGTCGCGCAAGGCCTGTTCGATCAGGCCATCCAGCATCGGGTCCTGGTACAGCGCCCACCAGCGTGCCGGCAGCGGTGCGCCGGCCTGCACCTGGTCGTTGCCGGTGTCGCCAAACGCGGCATTGGCGGCCGGGCGCTGGTAGGCCGACTCCGCCGGCACCGCGTAGTTCGGGCCGACCGTGGTGCAGGCGCTCAAGGCGGCCAGCAGCGTGGCCAGTCCCAGGGGACGCAATCCGGTGCGGTTCATGGCGCGGCCTTGGCCGGCACGCGGGCAGGCGCGGTGGCGGCGTCGCGCACGGCGTCCGGCAGGATGGTCACGGTGGCGGTGCGCCCGGCGATCAGCTGCACATGCGCCGGCACCCGATCCAGCACGATGCGCACCGGGATGCGCTGCGCCAGCCGCACCCAGTCGAACGCCGGCGTGACGTTGGGCAAGGCGCCGGCGCTGCCGCTGCGGTAACGGTCCTCGATACCGGCGGCGATGCTTTGCACATGCCCGTGCAAGGTGGCCGGCTCGCCCATCAGGTGCACGTCCACGCGCTGGCCGGCATGTACGCCCTGCAGGCGGGTTTCTTCGAAATAGCCATCGACGCGGAACGAGCCGGTATCCAGCACCGCCACCACCGGGCGCCCGGCGCTGACGTAATCGCCCACGCGCACGGTGCGGTCGCTGACATGGCCGTCGGCCGGGCTGCGCACCTGCGTGCGGTCCAGATTGAGCTGGGCCAGGTCCACCGCCGATTGCGCGGTGGCCACCGCCGCCTGCGCTTTTTGCACATTGGAGCGGCGTACCTCGGCATCTTCGGCGGCCACCAGGTCCTGCAGGCTGCGGTCGCGCGCGATCTCGCGGCGCAACTGGCTCAAGGTGGCCTGGCGCTCGGCCAGCGCGGCGCGCGCCTGTTCCAGCGCGATCGCATAGCGCGCACGGTCCACCACGAACAGCAACTGCCCGCGCCGCACCGCCTGGTTGTCGGCCACCGCCACTTTCTCCACCAGCCCGGACACATCCGGCGCCACCTGCACCACATCGGCGCCCACGTGCGCATCGCGCGTCCACGGCGCTTCCATGTAATAACGCCACAGGTGCTGCAGCACCACGGCCGCCACCACCACCATTGCCAGGGTCAACAGCGCCGGCCCCGCGTTCTTGATCAGCTTTTTCACGATTGCATCCAACGGGTAAGGGAAAACAGGCCGCCCAGCAGCGCGATGTACAGCGCCAGGTTGAACAGCGCCGGGTGCCAGATATGCCGGTACGCACCGGCCCGGGTCAGCAGCGCGCCGATGGCGCTGTTGAGCAGGTAGGCCAGCGTCATCAACGCCAGCAAGGTGGGAACGAACACACCGTAGAGACTGAATTCGCCGTACATCGGGCACATCCTGGGCAAGGGGGAACAACCACGTCCGGCGCCGTGCGCAATGCGCACCGGGCCATCCGGAACGTCACAACCGGCGTCGCAGCGCGACGCCCGACAGCGGGCTCAGTCGGGCTGACTCAGCCGCGCGTGCGCCTGCGCGATCTGCTCCCACAAGGTCAGCACCACCTGCACCTGCGCTTCGCTGAGCGCGCCGAACACCTCCGCGCGCAGCGCATCCAGGCGGATCTCGATACGCCCGACCAGCGTCTGGCCTGCGTCGGTGAGCCACAGCTGGTTGGCGCGGCGGTCGCTGCTGTCGGCCTCGCGGCGCACCAGCGCCTGCGCGCACAGCTTGTCCAGCAGCCGCACCAGGGAGGGGCCTTCCATGCCCAGTTGCTGGGCCAGCGCCACCTGGCGGATGCCGCCGCCGGAGCGGCCGATCATCAACAACGGCCCGGTGCAGGCGCTGGACAGCCCGAATTCGGCAAATGCCTGGTCGGCCAGCCGCTGCCACTGGCGGGCGGCGACCAGCAGGCCGGAGCTGAGCTGGGCGCGGGGGGAGAGAACGCTGTTCGTCATAATAGATAGGATGCTATCAATTCAACAATGAATCAATAGTCACTGAACCCGGGCAAGCCGGCGCAACCGCCACTGGGGCCGCCGGCCCGTCCTCGGGTACCATGCTCGCCCCCTTTGGGTGCACCCTGCGCATGAGCCAGTCCGACCAGCCCGATTCCCCCGTCACCCAGGCCCAGGCCGAAGATGCCGTGCGCACCCTGCTGCGCTGGGCCGGCGAAGACCCGGCCCGCGAAGGCCTGCTGGACACCCCGCGCCGGGTCGCCGAAGCCTATGGCGACTGGTTCAGCGGGTACCGCGAGGAACCGCGCGAGTACCTGGAACGCACCTTCGAGGAAGTGGCCGGCTACGACGAGCTGATCGTGCTGCGCGACATCTCCTATGAAAGCCACTGCGAGCACCACATGGCGCCGATCATCGGCAAGGTGCACGTGGGCTACCTGCCGCGCGGCAAGGTGGTCGGCATCAGCAAGCTGGCGCGCGTGGTGGAAAGCTATGCGCGGCGCTTCCAGGTGCAGGAAAAGATGACCGCGCAGATCGCCCAGTGCATCCAGGATGTGCTGCAGCCGCGCGGCGTCGGCGTGGTGGTGGAAGGCTCGCACGAATGCATGACCACCCGCGGCATCCACAAGCGCGGCGTCAGCATGGTGACCTCCAAGATGCTGGGCAGCTTCCGCGAGGACGCGCGCACCCGCGCCGAGTTCCTGCAGTTCATCGAAGTGGGCGGCAAGCGTTGAGGCAGCCGTTGCCGTCGCCATGAAGCACCAGGCACGTATCGCCGGCTATCGCCAATTGCGCGAGCAGCCGGTGTGGAAACTGCTGGCCGCCGACCACGCGCCGGAGCTGATCGGCCTGCTGCAGACGGTGTTGCTGGACGGCGAACGCCGCCTGCCCTCGGCCGTGCTGCACGAGCGCCTGCAGCGCCAGCTCGACGCGCTGCGCGCCGACGAACTCTCGCGCGAGTTGCCGCGTACCGCGCAGGCCTATCTGGCGCATTGGCTGGCACAGGGCTGGCTGGAACGCCGCCTGCCCGAAGGTGCGGCTGAAGAAGAGTACGAGTTGTCGCGCGCGGCCACCCAGGCCATCCGCTTCATCGTCGGCCTGCGCGAGAGCAGCAGCAGCGCCACCGAAAGCCGCCTGTCGCTGGTGATCCAGCAGCTGGTGCAGCTGGCGGGCCAGACCGAAGCCGACCCGGAGCTGCGCCTGGCCGCCCTGCGCGAAGAACGCGCGCGCATCGATGCCGAAATCGAACGCGTGGCCTCCGGCCGCGTGGCCGCGCTGGATGGAAAGCGCGCGCTGGAGCGTGCCCGCGACCTGATCCATCTCTCCGACGAGCTGGCCGAAGATTTCCATCGCGTGCGCGACGATTTCGAACAACTCAACCGCCAGTTCCGCGAGCGCATCATCGACGACGAAGGCGCGCGCGGCGATGTGCTGGAGCAGCTGTTCAACGGCGTGGACGTGATCGCCGACAGCGAGGCCGGGCGCACCTTCGAGGCGTTCTGGAGCCTGCTCAACGACACCCAGCAAAGCAGCCAGCTCGATCAGGCGCTGGATGCGCTGCTGGCACGCGGCTTCGCGCGCAAGCTGGACCGGCGCGAACGCGCCTTCCTGCGCGGGTTGACCGGCACGCTGCTGGAGCGCGGCGGCGAGGTGCACACGGTGATGCAGCACTTCGCCCGCAGCCTGCGCGGTTTCGTGCAGAGCCGCGGCTATCTGGAGCAGCGCCGGCTCAATCAATTGCTCAAGCAGGCGCAGGGCGAAGCCTTGCAGCTGCGCGACAGCCTGCACGCCACCACCGCCACCGGCTACACCCAGGCGTTGAGCGCTGCCCGCCTGCGTTCGCTGTCGCAGTGGCGCCTGCACGACCCGCGCCTGACCCAGGTCGATGGCCGCGTGCAGGCCGCCGATGCGGCAGACATCTCGCTCGACAGCGTGGGCGATCTGGTCGCGCAATCGGAGATCGACGTGCGCAGCCTGCGCCGCGACCTGCACGAGCTGCTCGGCCAGCGCCCGCGCTTGACCATCGGCGATGCGCTGCAGCAGCGTCCGGCCGCGCAGGGCCTGGGCAGCGTGATCGGTTACCTGTCGCTGGGCACGCGCCACGGCGTGGTGATCGACGGACAGATGGAAACGGTGCAATGGGAAGGCGGCGACGGCGCCCTGCGGCGCGCACGCATTCCGCTGGTGTGGTTCACCCGGGAGAAACGCAATGAACTGGACTGAGGACACCCGCCTGGACGCGGACGAGGACAGCGGCGCGTCGGTCGATGCCGGCCGCACGCCGCCGACGGAGACATCGCCTGCACAGCCGCGCGGCGAGCTGTTCCTGGGCGACACCGGCACGCTGCCGTTCGACGCGCGGCGCGCGCTGTGCCAGCTGCTGGCCGGCCCCAGTATCGACGCGCAACGCCACGGTGCGTTATGGCCTGCGCTGCTGCGCAACGAGGCGGCGATCCGCCAGGTGTTGTGCGAGCTGTTCCTGGAGCTGGTGCTGGACCGCGAGGGCGGGGTGGCCTTCACCCGTCAGGCCGACACCGCCGAGCTGGAATCGCCGACCCTGCTGCGCAGCGCGCCGCTGACCTTTATCGAGTCGGTGCTGCTGCTGTTCCTGCGCCAGCAACTGGCCGAAGCCGATACGCGCGGCGAGCGGGCGGTGGTGGACGAGGCGCAGTTGGTGGAGGCCTTGTCGGTCTACGAGAAGAACGTGTCCACCGACCGCGCCGGATTCGCGCGACGGGTGCTGACGGCGATCGGCAAGATGCGCGAGAACCAGTTGCTGTCGCGGCTGCGCGGCAGCGAGGAGCGCTACGAGGTCTCGCCGGTGCTGAAGTTGCTGTTCTCGGCCGAAGACGTGCAGGCCCTGGTGGTGGCGTATCGCGGCTTGCGCGAGGGAGACGTTGCGCTCGACTAAGTGCCTTCTCCCATCGGGAGAAGGTGCCCGAAGGGCGGATGAGCGGACGGCCGATCGCAATGCCTGATGTATGACGCCCGGGATGCATGGAGTTTGTGTAGTCGTGCGTTGTGCGACGGATGTCGGCTCTCACGCCCGATCAAACGCGATCACTTTTCCACAGGCTGCAGCAGGGCATCCAGCTTCCTTATCGGCCGCCGCCGCCCCACGTCAACGCAGACCACCGCCCCCGTAGGAGCGGCCCAGGCCGCGAAGGGACGTACCGAATCACTCCCAGACCACAGCACCGCCACCAGCCCAGCAGCACGCAACACCCCGCTACAAACAGTCCTGATGTAAGTCGTCTTCAGCGTTACCCGTCATCCCGTTTTGGTGAGTGAGCCATGAATTCCCAGTCCAACCTGTCGCCGGCGCAGCCGGGCGCGTCCCTGTTCACTGATTCGCTTGCCGAGCAGCGCGCGCAGCAGTTCCGCATGCGGCGCTTGCAGGTGCACAACTGGGGCACGTTCAACGGCTTGACCGAGGTGCCGATCGCCGAGAAGGGCTTCCTGTTCGTCGGGCGCTCCGGGTCGGGCAAGTCGACCCTGCTGGATGCGATGTCGGCGTTGCTGACCCCGCCCAGCATCGTCGACTTCAACGCCGCCGCACGCGAGGCCGAGCGCAGCGGGCGCGATCGCAGCCTGGTGTCGTATATGCGCGGTGCCTGGGCCGATCAGCAGGACAGCGCCTCGGGCGAGATCGCCACCCAATACCTGCGCAAGGGCGCCACCTGGTCGGCGCTGGTGCTGGAATACCGCAACGCGCACGGCGAGACGGTCAGCCTGATTCGCCTGTTCTGGATCGCCGGCAGCGGCAATGCCGCGGCCGATGTGCGCCGCCATTACATGGTCGCGCCGCGCAGCTTCGATGTGGCCAGCGAGCTGGATGGCTTCGATCTGGATCTGCGCAGGCTCAAGGCGCGTCTTGGCGAGGAGGTCGCGCATTTCGACGGCTTTGCCGGCTACGCAGAGCGCTTTCGGCATGCGCTGGGCATCGGCAACGAGATGGCGTTGCGGTTGCTGCACAAGACCCAGTCGGCCAAGAACCTGGGCGATCTCAATGTGTTCCTGCGCGGCTTCATGCTGGACGAGCCGCGCACGTTCGAGGCGGCCGACCGGCTGGTGGAAGACTTCGCCGAACTCGACGGCGCACACCATGCAGTGGTCACCGCACGCCGGCAGGTGGAAACGCTCAGCCCGGCACGCGAGCACCATGCGGCGCTGATGGCCCTGCGCCACAGCGTCGGCGAGGTGCGCGAGCTGCAGCTGGGCGTGGACAGCTACCGCGAACAGCAGCGTCTGGCCTTGCTGGAGACGCGCCTGCACGAACTCGACAGCCAGGACCGCGGGTTGGCCGGCGAAGAAGGCCAGCGGCGTGAGTCGCTGGACAATCACGAACAGAAGCTCGCCGGGCTGGAACGCGAACAACGCGCCGCCGGTGGCGAACAGATCGAGGAACTCGAACGCGAGCGCGCCCGGGTCGAGCGCGAGCGCGACGAGCGCCTGCGGCGCCGCGTGCAGATCGAACAGGCCTGCCGCCAGCTCGGCACCGCCCTGGCCGCAGGCGCCAGCGGCTTTGCCGAGCAGATCGCGTACGCGCAGACCGTGCTCGAGAACGGCAAGCACGACGCCAGCGCGCTGGACGAGGCGATCGCCGAGCGCATGGGTGTGCGCCGCGACGATGAGCGGCGCTTTGCCGAGATCCGCGCCGAACTGGATGCGTTGAAGCGCGCCCCGTCCAGCATGCCGGCACCGATGCAGGCCTTGCGCGCGCGCCTGTGCGAGGACACCGGCATTGCCGAAGCGGCGCTGCCGTTCGTCGGCGAACTGGTGCAGGTGCGCGAGGATCAATCTGCCTGGCGCGGCGCGATCGAGCGCGTGCTGAGCGGTTTTGCGCAGTCGCTGCTGGTGGACGACCGCCATTACGCGCAGGTCAGCGAATGGGTCAACCGCACCCAGCTCGGCACGCGGCTGGTGTATTTCCGGGTACGCCGCAACGATGCGCTGCATGCGCGCACGCCGGATGCGCGTGCATTGCCGGGCAAGCTGCAGCTGCGCGAGCATGCCTTCACCGAGTGGCTGCGCAACGAGTTGATGCGTCGCTTCGACTACGAATGCGTCGATAACGCCGCCGCGCTGCGCAATGCCGACCGCGCCATCACCCGCGAAGGGCAGGTCAAGCATCCCGGCGACCGTTACGAAAAGGACGACCGCCATGCGGTCAACGACCGCAAGCGCTGGTTGCTGGGCCACGACAACCGCGACAAGCTCAAGGTGTTCGAGCGCGAAGCGCAGACGCTTGCCCAGCGCATCGCCGGTTGCGATGCCGACGTGGCCGCGCTGCGCAAGCAACGCGAGCAGGACCAGGAACGGCAGCTGGCCGCGCACACCCTGGTGGAGCGCGACTGGGACGAGATCGATGTCGGCCCCAAGCTGCAGCGCCTGAGCGACATCGACGAACAGCTGCAGCAGCTGCGCGAAGGCAACAGCGGCCTGCGCGCGCTCGGCCAGGCGATCGAGACCGCACGTACCTTGCGCGACCAGGCCAAGCGCACCTACGAGGACGTGCGGCTGGAGCGCGCGCAGCTGGCACGCGAGCGGGTCCGGCTCGAACAGCAGCACGCTGCCTGTGCCAGCCGTGCCGGCACCGCCGCGCTCACGCCCACCCAGCTGCAGGGCCTGCGCGAGCGCCTGGCGGCGTTGGCACCGCTGTCGCTGGACAATCTGGAGGCGCATTTCCGCGTGGTCGAGCGTGGCCTGGCCGAGCAACTGGCCGAGAGCCAGGGCCGCGACAGCCGGCTCAGCGCGCAGCTGCTCGACTGTTTCCGCAAGTACTGCCAGCAATGGCCGGAAGACAGCGGCGATTTCACCGTGAGCCTGGCCAGTGCCGACGATTTTCTCGCGCGCCTGGATCGCCTGGAGAGCGATGGCCTGCCGCGCCACGAGCACCGCTTCTTCGATCTGCTGCAGACCCAGAGCAAGAACAATCTGCTGGCCCTGCAGCGCCACACCGCCGAGGCCCACAAGGGCATCAAGCAGCGCATGGACGAGGTCAACGCCAGTCTGGAGCAGGTGCCGTTCAATCGTGGCACGCTGCTGACCATCGAGGTCAGCGACCGTCGCCTGGGCGAGGTGCAGGAATTCCAGCAACAGCTGCGCGCGGTGCTGTCGCATCAACAGACCGAAGACCGCGCACTGGCCGAAGCGCAGTTTTCCACCCTGCGCGCGTTGGTAGCACGCCTGGGCGCGCAGGAACCGGACGCACGCCGCTGGCGCGAGCAGGTGCTGGACGTGCGCCAGCATGTGGAATTCATCGGCGTGGAGCTGGATGCGCAGACCCGCGCACAGGTGGAGATCTACCGCAGCGGCGCCGGTAAATCCGGCGGTCAGCGCCAGAAGCTGGCAACCACCTGCCTGGCCGCCGCACTGCGCTACCAGCTCGGTGGCGAAGACGGCGAACTGCCGCGCTACTGCGCGGTGGTGCTGGACGAAGCCTTCGACAAGGCCGACAACGAATTCACCGCGCTGGCGATGAACATCTTCGAGAACTTCGGTTTCCAGATGGTGGTGGCCACGCCGCTGAAATCGGTGATGACGCTGGAGCCGTTCATCGGCGGTGCCTGCTTTGTGGAAATCAGCGGCCGGCACAACTCCGGCGTGCTGCTGATCGAATACGACGAGCAGGCGCAGCGACTCCAGTTGCCCGAGCGCTCGCGCGGGGACGAGGCCGCTGCAGCGGTGACGGAACAGGCGGTGAGTGCTGCGCAGCGCGAGGATGCACCGCGTTCGACGCAGGGTGAAACGCGGATGGACAGCACCGCTGCCGTCTCTGGCGCTGAGGGCGCGGCACTTCAGGACGTCCCTGCACAGGACGACGTGGCGGCTAAGGCGGGCAGGCGCGCCAGCAAGGTCGCGCCGGCGTCGACGGCGGCCGTTCAAGCCGCGCCGAAGCCCGCGAAAACAGCCGCTTCCAGCGCACGTGCGGGATCGGGCAAGTCGGCGGCGGCGAAGGCGAAGACCGCAGCGGGCAAGGCCGCATCTGCCAAGCCTGCATCCGCCAGGGGTACATCGCCTGCAGCGAGCAAGCCGGCAACGCCGACCAAACCGGCCAGGACGCCAGCTAACACCGGGACGGCATCCAGGCGCACGACCGCGTCCGTCAAACCGACTGCCAGGCCAAACAAAGCCGCGACAACAGCGGCAGCGCCGAAAAAGCCTGCTGCCAAATCGACGGTAGCGACCAGGCGCGCCACCACTTCGCTGGGTGGCGCAACCAAGGCAACTGCGGCGCGTAGCGCGGCCAAGCCCGTGCCAACCAAAACCGCGGCCAAGGCGCGTCCCGCATCCACGCGCGGATCTGCAGGCAAGCCGCGCGGAAAACGCTGAGCGCGCCGCCTGGATGCCTGCGTCACCGCGCTGCGGTCGCAGGCGTCGCAGGTCGGGGACAGCAGACCACCACTCTCCCGGCGCACCGCGCACCGTGTCGGCGACGCTGAGTATGGAGTTCTAAGCGCCGTGCAGCAGATCCCAGCCCATCTTGCCGATCAGCACGATGACCAGCACCAGGAACAACGTGCGGATCAGCGGCGTGCCGCCGCGTAGCGCCATCCGCGTGCCGGCGACCGCACCGGCCACGTTGGCCACCGCCATCGGGATGCCGATCGCCAGCATCACCTGGCCGCTGGGCAGGAAGAACGACAGCGCCGCCAGGTTGGTGGCCAGGTTCACTACCTTGGCTGCGGCCGAGGCGCGCAGAAAGTCCAGCCCGAAAAAGCGGATGAACAGGAAGATCAGGAAGCTGCCGGTACCGGGCCCGAAGAACCCGTCGTAGAAACCGATCGCCGCGCCCATCGCCAAGGCAGTGATCAATTCGCGCCGGCCGATCTGGCGTGGCCGATGCAGCGCACCGAAGTCCTTCTTGATCAGCGTGTAGACCAGCATCGCGATCAGCAGCACCAGGATCAGCGGCCGCACCGCCTGCTTGGGCATCAGGCTGACCGCGGTCGCGCCCAGAAACGAAAACGTAAACGCCGCCACCGTGGCGTACAGCACCGGCCGCCACGGAAAGCGCACGGTGCGCGCATAGCGCCATGCCGAGGCACCGGTGCCGAACATCGCGCTGAACTTGTTGGTGCCCAGGATCAGCGACGGCGCCTGCTGCGGCAGGGTCGCAAACAATCCCGGCAACTGGATCAGGCCACCGCCGCCGACCGCCGCATCCACCAGCCCGGCGACAAAAGCGATGCACAGCAGCCACGGCAACTCGGTGGGAATCAGTTCCAGCAAGGCGGTGCTCCGCACGACGGGGCGACAGCATAAACGCGCAGAAACCCCGCCTCCCACTTCGCCGCTTCCCAATTCCCGCACAATCACCAGATGCCGACTTCCATACCCACCGATCCCTGTCCCTGCGGCCGCGCCGCCACCTACGCACAGTGCTGCGGGCACTACCACGCCGGCGCCGCCGCGCCCGATGCCGAAACCCTCATGCGTGCGCGCTACAGCGCCTACGTCCGCCGCGATGTGGGGTACCTGCTCGCCAGCTGGCATCCCTCCACGCGCCCATCCGAGCTGTCGCTGGACGAGGGCGGCCGCACCACCTGGCTCGGCCTGACCGTGCAACGCGCCATCGAGACCGGTACCGACACTGCCGAAGTGGCGTTCCTGGCCCGCTACCGCATCGGCGGCGGCAGCGCGGTGCGCATGACCGAACACAGCCGCTTCGTGCGCGAAGACGGCCGCTGGTATTACCTCGACGCGCGCTGAGCCGGGCTCAGGCGTGAGCGAGGTCAGCGGTCACGCTCACCATGAAGCTGTTCAGCCCGACGGACGGCACGGGCCGGCGCGGTTTCTCGACGCCACGTTCGCAGCCGATCCCGGAAGCTTGCCGCCTCGGCGGAGCTCGCCGCGGGGCGGACACGATGATGGCAACCTTCAATCTCTGGCAGTGGGTGCTTGTGGCCATCGTGGTATTTGCGATCGTGCTGCCGGCGTGCCTGGCCACGGCACTGATCTGGTTCGGCCCCCGCCACGACGCCCCGCGCAGCGCGCGCGCCCGACGTATGCCCGACACCAGCCCCTCCAGCCCGGCGCTGTCGCTGCTGACCGGCATCACCGGCGACGGTAGCTAGGCGCGGCTGGGTTGCCGCGGCGTCCTCGCCAGGCGGGCCGGACCGATGCCACTCCATCGGCACTCAACATCATTCTCCGACTCGCGCCACACGATCTCTGCGTCGTGCCCATCGCGCTGAAAAGCGTACGCACCGCACAGTCACCCCTGCGTATCGCTGCCGACCAGCGCAGCGCACGATGCCGTCGCAACATCACGGCCTGCACGCCTGCAACCAGCCAGGTTGGCTATCCTCGGCGGCTCGACCTGCCGCAGGAGCGTTCCACCGCATGACCTCCGTCCACACGCCGGCCATCGCGCCGTGATGCCGACCCGGCGCGTCCTGCCTGCGCTGTTGGCGCTGGCGCCACTGATCGCCTGCGCCGATCCGGCCTTCGACCGCTGCCTGGCCGGCCTGCAGACCCAGGCCGCCGCCAAAGGCGTGGCGGCCGCCGATTTCCAGCGCTTCACCGCCGGCCTGGCGCCCGATCCCAGCGTGTTGCCCCTGCTCGATGCCCAGCCCGAGTTCACCACCCCGATCTGGGACTACCTCGCCAGCCTGGTCGACAGCCAGCGTGTCGCCGACGGCCAGGCCATGCTGGCCACCCACCGCGATTTGCTTACCCGCCTGTCCGAACAGACCGGGGTTGATCCGGCCACCATCGTGGCGGTCTGGGGCGTGGAGAGCGACTACGGCCGTGTCACCGGCAAGCGCCCGCTGCTGGTCTCGCTGGCCACGCTGTCGTGCGCGGGCCGTCGCCAGCCATTCTTCCGTGGCGAATTTCTCGCCTTGCTCGGCCTGCTGCAGCAAGGCGATCTGTCGCCGGATGGCTTGACCGGCTCCTGGGCCGGCGCCTTCGGGCAGACCCAGTTCATGCCCTCGACCTATGCCCGCATCGCGGTGGATGGCGACGGCGACGGCCGCCGCGATCTGGTCGCCAGCATTCCCGACGCGCTGGCCTCCACCGCCAACTATCTGGTCAAGGCCGGCTGGGAGCGCGCCCGCCCCTGGGGCATGGAAGTCCGCCTGCCCGCCGGCTTCGATGCCAGCAAGGCCGGCCGCACCCGGCGCCAACCGCTGCAGGCCTGGCAAAACGCCGGCCTGCTCGGCACCGACGGCAAGGCGCTGGCACCGGCCGGTCTGCCCGCCGAAACCCCGGCCGCCCTGCTGCTGCCGGCCGGCGCGACCGGCCCGGCATTCCTGGTGTTCCGCAACTACGACGCGATCTACGCCTACAACGCCGCCGAAAGCTACGCGCTGTCGATCGCCCTGCTCGCCGACCGCCTGCGCGGTGGTGCCGGCCTGGTCGCCGCCTGGCCCACCGACGACCCCGGCCTGGGCCGCCCCGAACGGCGCGAACTGCAGCAATTGCTGCTGGCGCGCGGCCACCTGATCGGCGAGGCCGACGGCATGATCGGCACCGCCAGCCGGCGCGCCATCCAGGTCGAGCAGACCCGCCTGGGCCTGCAGCCGGCCGACGGCCGCCCCGGCCAACGCATCCTCACCGCCCTGCGCGCCGCCCCGCCGGTCGCCGGCGCGGCGGCCATCCGCGCCACGGCGTTCAAGCTGCCGGCCGCCTATCCCGCATTCGTCCAATCCCCCATCGTCCAGAAGGCACCCCCCATGTCCGACCTCACCGGCCTGCGCACAGGCGACTTCCACGGCTTTCCCTCGCTGTTGATCGACACCCCGTTCTCCACTGCGGCCATCAGCCTGTTCGGCGGCCAGCTGCTGTCGTTCGTGCCCAAGGGCGGGCAGGACGTGATGTGGCTGTCGCCCACCGCCAAGCAGCCGCCCACCCCGATCCGCGGCGGCGCGCCGGTGTGCTGGCCGTACTTCGGCCGCCAGGACCAGACCGGCGAGGTCCCCGCGCACGGCTTCGTGCGCACCGTGCCCTGGCAGCTCACCGAGAGCCGGCGCGAGGACGACGGCACCCTGGTGCTCACGCTGACCCCGCCCAGCTTCGACGACCTGGCGCTGCGCCTGCGCATGACCCTGCGCATTGGCCGCACCCTCGAACAAAGCCTGATCACCGAAAACACCAGCCCGGCCCCGGTGCGCTTCACCCAGGCGCTGCACAACTACTTCCGCGTCGGCGACGCGCTCACCGTCAGCGTGCAGGGCCTGGACGGGCTGGACTACCTCGACAAGTACGAGAACTACGCCACCGCCCACCGCCAGCAGGGCGACTGGAGCCTGCGCGACCCACGCGACCCCGGCCGCAGCGACCGTATCTACACCAACGCCGGCGGCCGCTACACCCTGACCGACCCGGTACTCGGCCGCCGCATCGTCATCGCCACCCAGGGCAGCCGCTCGTTGGTGGCCTGGAACCCGGGCCAAGAAGCGGCCGCCAAGATGGCCGACGTGGGCGAGGGCTGGCGCGATTACGTCTGCCTGGAAGCGGCCAACGCCGGCCCGGACGTCATCGAACTCGCCCCCGGCGCCAGCCACACGCTGACCCAGACCATCAGCGTCGAGTAAGTGCAAGTTGGCACCAGGATCGCCCAGATCCTGCGCTGCCTTCCAACAGGAAAGAAGCAGCACGGCTCCCTTCTCCCGCCGGGAGAAGGTGCCCCGAAGGGGCGGACGAGGGTGCGGGCGAAGCCTCGTGTCACCTCACAATGCCTGCGGCTTCGTCCGTACCCTCATCCCAACCCGCGCTCGGCGCCCCGGCCCGCGCATGAGGCGCGGGCGCTCCAGGGCACGCGCGCCAGTGGCGCGCAAGCCATGCCTTCTCGCCCCTCAGGAGAGGGGCTTTCAGTGAGGGGGACCTTGGGCGTATCAGGCGACAGCTCATCCCCACAACTGCGCCACCCGGTCCACCGCTACACTCGCCGCTTCGCCCCACTGCGCAGCGCGATGTCCCTCCCAGCAGATTCCGCTCCCGCCACGGGCCGGCGCCGCGCCGCGCTGATCTTCATCTTCATCACCGTGCTGATCGACGTGCTGTCGTTCGGCGTGATCATTCCGGTGCTGCCGGATCTGGTGCGCCAGTTCACCGGGGGCGACTACGCCGTCGCCGCCGGCTGGATCGGCTGGTTCGGCTTCTTGTTTGCCGCCATCCAGTTCGTCTGCTCGCCGCTGCAGGGCACCCTGTCCGACCGCTATGGCCGCCGCCCGGTGATCCTGCTTTCCTGCCTGGGCCTGGGCCTGGACTTCATCCTGATGGCGGTCGCCCATTCCCTGCCGATGCTGCTGCTGGCGCGGGTGATCTCCGGGGTGTGCTCGGCCAGCTTTTCCACCGCCAATGCCTACATCGCCGACGTCACCCCGGCCGACAAACGCGCCGGCGCGTTCGGCATGCTTGGCGCCGCGTTCGGTATTGGTTTTGTCGCCGGGCCTTTGATCGGCGGCTGGCTGGGCAGCATCGGCCTGCGCTGGCCGTTCTGGTTTGCGGCCGGGCTGGCGCTGCTGAACGTGCTGTATGGCTGGTTCGTGCTGCCCGAATCCTTGCCTGCCGAACGCCGCACGCCACGCCTGGACTGGTCGCATGCCAACCCGCTCGGCGCACTCAAGCTGCTGCGCCGTTATCCGCAGGTGTTCGGCCTGGCCTCGGTGGTGTTTCTGGCCAACCTGGCGCACTACGTCTATCCCAGCATCTTCGTGCTGTTCGCCGGTTATCAATACCACTGGGGCCCGCGCGAGGTGAGCTGGGTGCTGGCCGGCGTCGGCGTGTGCAGCATCATCGTCAATGCGCTGCTGGTCGGCCGGCTGGTGCGCTGGCTGGGCGAACGCCGTGCGCTGCTGCTGGGTCTGGGCTGCGGGGTGGTCGGTTTCGTCATCTACGGGCTGGCCGACAGCGGTACCGCGTTCCTGATCGGCGTGCCCATCAGTGCGTTCTGGGCGATCGCCGCACCGGCCGCGCAGGCCTTGATCACCCGCGAGGTGGGTGCCGATGCGCAGGGCCGCGTGCAGGGCGCACTGACCAGCCTGGTCAGTCTGGCCGGCATCGCCGGTCCGCTGTTGTTTGCCAACGTGTTCGCCTGGTTTATCGGCACGGGCGCACCGCTGCATCTGCCCGGCGCCCCCTGGTTGCTGGCAGGTGTTCTGCTTGCCGCAGGCTGGGTCATGGCCTGGCGGCGGGCAGGGCGGGAGGCCGGCATAGCCCCCGCGGCACAGGGATGATGCCAACCTATTCAGCTTGTGCTCGCGCCCGCTTTATCTGATTTGCGCAGTCACTGCTAGGCTGATGCATTCCGTGCTGCGGCACCACCTCCACTCATTATGTGTCCTGACACCCTGGCTGTTCCGCCCTCGGCCGCGCTCGCGCTGCGCCATGCCACGCAGGACGCCCACCGCCTGGTCGAGACGGTTCCGCTGATGCAGGCGCTGGGGCAGGGGCGGGTCGATCGCGCTGCCTACACGCTGATCCTGCGCCGGCACCATGCGCTGCTGGCCGGCTTCGAAGCGCAACTGAGCGACTGGCTCAGCACCCTGATCGGCACCGGCTGGCAGTATCGCCGCCGCGTCCCGGCCCTGCGCGAGGACCTGCACACGCTCGGGCAGCCGCCGCAGGCGCCCATCGCGGCGCCTGCCGCCGGCAACGATGCCGCGCGCTGGGGCATGCTCTACGTCATCGAAGGCTCGCAGCTCGGCGGGCGGATGATCGCGCGCACCTTGCGCAAGCAGCAGCCCGCGCTGGCTGACGCCTTGCGCTATTTCGAACTGGCCAACGACGACCCGGCCGGCTGGCGCCGGTTCCAGGCCATGCTCGATCAACGCCTGGACACCTCTTCCGCGCGCGCGTCCGCCATCGACGGTGCGCAGCGCATGTTTGCCCACTTCCATACCTGTCTTGCAGCGGAGCCGCGCCCGTGAATCAGCCCACCGAACCCCTGGATATGGATGTCTGTGCGCGTGAGCCGATCCATATCCCCGGCCTGATCCAGCCATACGGCGTGCTGCTGGTGATCGAGCCGGCCGACGGCCGCATCGTGCAGGCCAGCACCACCGCCGCCGACCTGCTTGGTGTGCCGCTGGCCGAGCTGCTGGGCATGGTCTACACGCAAGCGCTGGAACTGCCCGGCGAGCAGCCATTCGCGGTCGAGGACCAGGCGCAGCACCTGCTGCATGCCGACGTGCGCTTTCCCCTGCGTGCAGCACCCACCGACCACCCCTGGGTGGCCGCCTGGCATCTGTATCCGGAGCAGTGGCTGGTGGAAATCGAGCCGCGCGACGCACGCCTGATGGACGTCACCCTGCGCGAAGCGCTGCCGCTGCTGCGCAGTATCGAGCGCGATCCCGGCATCGCCGAAGCCGCCGTGCGCGCCGCCAAGGGGCTGCGCAGCATGATCGGCTTCGACCGGGTGATGGTGTACCGCTTCGACGAAGAGTGGAATGGCGACATCATCGCCGAAGCGCGCCAGCCCGAGCTGGATGCCTATCTCGGCCTGCATTACCCGGCCACCGACATCCCGGCCCAGGCGCGCGCGCTGTACCTGCGCAACCGCGTCCGCCAGATCGCCGATGTCGGCTATCGGGCGTCGCCGATCGAACCCACCCTGCATCCGCGCCTGGGCACCCCGGTGGACCTGAGCGATGTCAGCCTGCGCAGCGTCTCCCCGGTGCATCTGGAATACCTGGCCAACATGGGCGTGACCGCCACGCTGGTGTCCTCGATCGTCGTCAACGACGCGCTGTGGGGGCTGATCGCCTGCCACCACTACAGCCCGCACTTCACCAGCCACACCATGCGCGATGCCACCGATGCGGTAACCCGCGCGCTGGCCGGGCGCATCGGCGGATTGCAGGCGGTGGCGCGTGCGCACATGGAATCGGTGCTGCTCACCGTGCGCGAGAAGCTGATCACCGACTTCAACGACGCCGACCAGATGACCGTGGAAATGCTCGCCGACATGGCGCCCGACCTGATGGACGTGGTCGACGCCGACGGCGTGGCGATCTTCCATGGCGGCGAGATCAGCCGGCATGGCAGCACTCCGGACGCGGCCGCGCTGCGCCGCATCCGCGACCACATCGAATCCGAACACCACGATGCCCTGCGCGAAGATGCGGTCGGCGCCCTGCATGTGGATGCAATTGGCGAGGTGTTCCCCGAGCTGGCCGACCTCGCCCCGCTGGCGGCCGGTTTCATTTTCGTGCCGCTGATGCCGCAGTCGCGCAGCGCCTTGCTGTGGACCCGCCGCGAGCAGGTGCAACAGGTCAAATGGGCCGGCAATCCGCAGCTGGCCAAGCTGCAGGACATTCCCAATTCGCGCTTGTCGCCACGCAAGAGCTTCGACCTCTGGCAGGAAACCGTGCGCGGTCGCGCGCGACGCTGGTCGCCGCTGCACCTGGAATCGGCGCGCAGCCTGCGCGTGCTGATCGAACTGATGGAGCGCAAGCGCTTCCAGCAGGATTTCACCTTGCTCGAAGCCTCGCTCTCGCGGCTGCGCGATGGTGTGGCCATCATCGAACGCGGCACCGCGGACGCGCACCGGCTGATGTTCGTCAACCCGGCCTTCGCAGAACTCAGCCAGACCGAAGTGGCCGACCTGATCGGTTGCGACATCCTGTCCCTGCTGGCCAGCGATGCCGCCCCGTCCAAGGTGGAGCTGCTCGAAGACGCGCTGCGGCAAGGGCGCGCCGCCTATGTCACCCTGCCGCTGCGCTCGCAGGGCGCGCCGGTCTACCGTCAGTTCCATCTCGAACCGCTGCCCAGCCCCAATGGCGTCACCGCCCACTGGCTGCTGCAGCTACGCGACCCCGAATAAGCGCAACCCGCAACCGAATCGCCTGCCGCGGCCAGCAGTGGCTGACAAAACGTAGCCCGCAGTCGCCAGCAGGGTGCGGACGGCGCGGAAGTACCGCAGTGTTGAGGACTCCGCGCACCGGCCGCGCCCGCCTGGCGGTGCGCGCCGTCGTTTTGATAGCTGCCCTAGGCCCGCGGTCGCAACACCAGCAAGGTGATCGTTCCGGCCACCAGGCCCCAGAACGAGGCGCCGATCCCGCCCAACGTCAGCCCCGATGCGGTCACCAGGAAGGTGATCAAGGCCGCTTCGCGCTCACTGTCCTGCTGCAAGGCGGCCGCCAGGCTGTTGCCGATCGTGCCCAGCAAGGCGATCCCGGCGATGGCCATCACCAGCTCGCGCGGAAAGGCGGCAAACACCGCCGCCACGGTCGCGCCGAACACGCCGATCAGCACATAGAACACCCCCGCGCTCACCGCAGCGGTGTAACGCCGCGCCGGATCCTCGTGCGCTTCGCGGCCCATGCAGATCGCCGCAGTGATGGCCGCCAGGTTCAAGGCATAGCCACCGAACGGTGCCAGCAGCGTATTGACCACTCCGATCCAGCCGATCGTCGGCGAGATCGGTACCGCGTAGCCGGAGGCGCGGATCACCGCCACGCCCGGCACGTTCTGCGAGGCCATGGTGACCACGAACAACGGAATCGCCAGCCCGAACAACGCCGCCCACGACAACGACGGCACCACCAGCACCGGCCGGGCCAGTTCAAGCTGCACGCTCTTCCACTGCATCAACCCGCTGCCGGCCGCAATCGCCACGCCGACCAGCAAGGTCGCGATCACCGCATAGCGCGCAAACCAGCGCCGCCCGGTCAGATAGGCCGCCAGCATCGCCAGCGCCAGCCACACCTGACTCTGCATCGCCACGAACAGGTCCAGCCCGAAGCGCAACAGCACCCCGGCCAGCATGCCCGAGGCCAGCGAGATCGGAATGCGCCGGATCGCCTTCTCAAACAAGCCCGAGAAGCCGGCCAGCATGCCAAGCACCGCCGCCAGCACAAACGCGCCGACCGCCTCGCGCAACGGCACCCCGGCCGCACTGCCGATCAACATGGCCGCACCCGGCGTGGACCAGGCCGTCACCACCGGCACCCGGTAGCGCAGCGACAGCCCGATGCAGGTCACGCCCATGCCGATGCCGAGCGCCCACATCCACGAGGCGATCTGCGCCTGATCCGCCCCCAGGTGACGCGCCGCCTCGAACACGATCACCGCAGAACTGGCAAAGCCCACCAGCACCGTGACAAAGCCCGCAGCAATCGCAGGCAGGGACAGATCGCGAAGCAGGCTGCGTAAGGGAGACATCGGGTGCTCTCTATCTAATGCATGCATTCTCACCGAGCGCGCCGATGATCGATAGCGCAGCACCTTGCGTGGTCGGCTCTCTATCGACGCTCTTGTTGTCCTGCCTGGAAAGCACGGCGTCGCTGCGATGCGGGCACACGGCCCCATGACCGGAGAGAGAGCAGGCCGGATACACCGCAAAGTGCGTGGAATCAGGCCTGGCGCATGGGCGCAACGACGTCCGTGTCATGCCAGTGTCAAAAAGTGCTTGCACTTCTGCACAGTCTCGATAAACTGCGCGGCCTCGCTCAGGACGGCGGCGCTTCTCGAAGCATCGCAACAACGAACGGGGCGAATCGGAAACATCACAAGGTGTTGACGAAACGAAAAAGCCGGCTATGATGGGCGGCTCGCTACACGGAAAGACGCTACGGCGGATTGAAGTGCAGCGGCGGCAACCTCCTCTTCACGAGGGGTTGACGAAGATGAAAAGCCTGCTAATATGGCCGGCTCGCTTCGCAGAAAACCTTCGGGTCGAAACGAAGCAGCGTCAACCACCTCGAAATGAGGTGTTGACGGCAAGAAAAAGCCCGCTATAATGGGCGGCTCGCTTCGACGGAAACGACGAAGCTGACGGGAACGGCGCTGAGGCCGCTTCCCAATGTTCTTTGACAGTGTGCGCAGGTAATTTGTGCGGACGCCTGCAGGAAGGATGATTGTCCATCTTGCAGACGTTTAATCAAAATGCAACATATTAATTGCTTTGCAAGCGATAAGTTGCCAGTGGTTGAACTTCTGCAGCTAAAGTAATTTGCCTTCGGGCATGTAATTTTAAGTGAAGAGTTTGATCCTGGCTCAGAGTGAACGCTGGCGGCAGGCCTAACACATGCAAGTCGAACGGCAGCACAGTAAGAGCTTGCTCTTATGGGTGGCGAGTGGCGGACGGGTGAGGAATACATCGGAATCTACTCTTTCGTGGGGGATAACGTAGGGAAACTTACGCTAATACCGCATACGACCTACGGGTGAAAGCGGAGGACCTTCGGGCTTCGCGCGATTGAATGAGCCGATGTCGGATTAGCTAGTTGGCGGGGTAAAGGCCCACCAAGGCGACGATCCGTAGCTGGTCTGAGAGGATGATCAGCCACACTGGAACTGAGACACGGTCCAGACTCCTACGGGAGGCAGCAGTGGGGAATATTGGACAATGGGCGCAAGCCTGATCCAGCCATGCCGCGTGGGTGAAGAAGGCCTTCGGGTTGTAAAGCCCTTTTGTTGGGAAAGAAAAGCAGTCGGTTAATACCCGATTGTTCTGACGGTACCCAAAGAATAAGCACCGGCTAACTTCGTGCCAGCAGCCGCGGTAATACGAAGGGTGCAAGCGTTACTCGGAATTACTGGGCGTAAAGCGTGCGTAGGTGGTGGTTTAAGTCTGTTGTGAAAGCCCTGGGCTCAACCTGGGAATTGCAGTGGATACTGGGTCACTAGAGTGTGGTAGAGGGTAGCGGAATTCCCGGTGTAGCAGTGAAATGCGTAGAGATCGGGAGGAACATCCGTGGCGAAGGCGGCTACCTGGACCAACACTGACACTGAGGCACGAAAGCGTGGGGAGCAAACAGGATTAGATACCCTGGTAGTCCACGCCCTAAACGATGCGAACTGGATGTTGGGTGCAATTTGGCACGCAGTATCGAAGCTAACGCGTTAAGTTCGCCGCCTGGGGAGTACGGTCGCAAGACTGAAACTCAAAGGAATTGACGGGGGCCCGCACAAGCGGTGGAGTATGTGGTTTAATTCGATGCAACGCGAAGAACCTTACCTGGTCTTGACATCCACGGAACTTTCCAGAGATGGATTGGTGCCTTCGGGAACCGTGAGACAGGTGCTGCATGGCTGTCGTCAGCTCGTGTCGTGAGATGTTGGGTTAAGTCCCGCAACGAGCGCAACCCTTGTCCTTAGTTGCCAGCACGTAATGGTGGGAACTCTAAGGAGACCGCCGGTGACAAACCGGAGGAAGGTGGGGATGACGTCAAGTCATCATGGCCCTTACGACCAGGGCTACACACGTACTACAATGGTAGGGACAGAGGGCTGCAAACCCGCGAGGGTAAGCCAATCCCAGAAACCCTATCTCAGTCCGGATTGGAGTCTGCAACTCGACTCCATGAAGTCGGAATCGCTAGTAATCGCAGATCAGCATTGCTGCGGTGAATACGTTCCCGGGCCTTGTACACACCGCCCGTCACACCATGGGAGTTTGTTGCACCAGAAGCAGGTAGCTTAACCTTCGGGAGGGCGCTTGCCACGGTGTGGCCGATGACTGGGGTGAAGTCGTAACAAGGTAGCCGTATCGGAAGGTGCGGCTGGATCACCTCCTTTTGAGCATGACGTCATCGTCTTGCGGGCGTCCTCACAAATTACCTGCATTCAGAGATTCATACCGGCACAGGTCGGTATGCGAAGTCCCTTTTGGGGCCTTAGCTCAGCTGGGAGAGCACCTGCTTTGCAAGCAGGGGGTCGTCGGTTCGATCCCGACAGGCTCCACCATATTGAGTGAAAAGACTTCGGGTCTGTAGCTCAGGTGGTTAGAGCGCACCCCTGATAAGGGTGAGGTCGGTAGTTCGAGTCTACCCAGACCCACCACTCTGAATGTAGTGCACACTTAAGAATTTATATGGATCAGCGTTGAGGCTGATACATGTTCTTTTATAACTTGTGACGTAGCGAGCGTTTGAGATATCTATCTAAACGTGTCGTTGAGGCTAAGGCGGGGACTTCGAGTCCCTAAATAATTGAGTCGTATGTTCGCGTTGGTGGCTTTGTACCCCACACAACACGGCATGTAGCTCCGAGGCAACTTGGGGTTATATGGTCAAGCGAATAAGCGCACACGGTGGATGCCTAGGCGGTCAGAGGCGATGAAGGACGTGGTAGCCTGCGAAAAGTGTCGGGGAGCTGGCAACAAGCTTTGATCCGGCAATGTCCGAATGGGGAAACCCACTGCTTCGGCAGTATCCTGCAGTGAATTCATAGCTGCTGGAAGCGAACCCGGTGAACTGAAATATCTAAGTAACCGGAGGAAAAGAAATCAACCGAGATTCCCTAAGTAGTGACGAGCGAACGGGGAGCAGCCCTTAAGCTGGAATGGCTTTAGAAAAACAATCTGGAAAGATTGGCCATAGAAGGTGATAGCCCTGTATTTAAAAGGGCCACTCCAGTGAAGACGAGTAGGGCGGGGCACGTGAAACCCTGTCTGAATATGGGGGGACCATCCTCCAAGGCTAAATACTCCTGACCGACCGATAGTGAACCAGTACCGTGAGGGAAAGGCGAAAAGAACCCCGGAGAGGGGAGTGAAATAGATCCTGAAACCGTGTGCGTACAAGCAGTAGGAGCTCGCAAGAGTGACTGCGTACCTTTTGTATAATGGGTCAGCGACTTACTGTTCGTGGCAAGCTTAACCGTATAGGGGAGGCGAAGGGAAACCGAGTCTGATAAGGGCGCATAGTCGCGGGCAGTAGACCCGAAACCGGGTGATCTAGTCATGGCCAGGGTGAAGGTGCCGTAACAGGTACTGGAGGCCCGAACCCACGTCTGTTGCAAAAGACGGGGATGAGCTGTGATTAGGAGTGAAAAGCTAATCGAACCCGGAGATAGCTGGTTCTCCTCGAAAGCTATTTAGGTAGCGCCTCGGACGAATACTACTGGGGGTAGAGCACTGTTATGGCTAGGGGGTCATCGCGACTTACCAAACCATTGCAAACTCCGAATACCAGTACGTACTATCCGGGAGACACACGGCGGGTGCTAACGTCCGTCGTGAAAAGGGAAACAACCCAGACCCACAGCTAAGGTCCCAAATTCACTGCTAAGTGGAAAACGATGTGGAAAGGCATAGACAGCCAGGAGGTTGGCTTAGAAGCAGCCACCCTTTAAAGAAAGCGTAATAGCTCACTGGTCGAGTCGGTCTGCGCGGAAGATTTAACGGGGCTAAGCAGTGAACCGAAGCTTGGGGTGCATAAAACTTGTTTTATGCGCGGTAGAGGAGCGTTCCGTAAGCCTGCGAAGGTGGATTGAGAAGTCTGCTGGAGGTATCGGAAGTGCGAATGCTGACATGAGTAACGATAATGCGGGTGAAAAGCCCGCACGCCGAAAGCCCAAGGTTTCCTTGCGCAACGTTAATCGACGCAGGGTTAGTCGGTCCCTAAGGCGAGGGCGAAAGCCGTAGTCGATGGGAAGCAGGTTAATATTCCTGCACCTCGCGTGAGTGCGATGGAGGGACGGAGAAGGTTAGGTGTACCGGGCGTTGGTTGTCCCGGGGAAAGGCGGTAGGTTTGGATCTTTGGCAAATCCGGGATCCTTTAAGACCGAGCACCGAGACGAGCCTTTATGGCGAAGTCACTGATACCACGCTTCCAGGAAAAGCTCCTAAGCTTCAGCTCACGAAGACCGTACCGTAAACCGACACAGGTGGGTAGGATGAGAATTCTCAGGCGCTTGAGAGAACTCGGGTGAAGGAACTAGGCAACATGGCACCGTAACTTCGGGAGAAGGTGCACCCTTTTTGGTGGCTCATGCGAGCTATAGCTGAAGAGGGTCGCAGAAACCAGGCCGCTGCGACTGTTTATCAAAAACACAGCACTCTGCAAACACGAAAGTGGACGTATAGGGTGTGACGCCTGCCCGGTGCTGGAAGGTTAATTGATGGGGTCAGCCGCAAGGCGAAGCTCTTGATCGAAGCCCCAGTAAACGGCGGCCGTAACTATAACGGTCCTAAGGTAGCGAAATTCCTTGTCGGGTAAGTTCCGACCTGCACGAATGGCGTAACGACAGCGGCGCTGTCTCCACCCGAGACTCAGTGAAATTGAAATCGCTGTGAAGATGCAGCGTTCCCGTGGCAAGACGGAAAGACCCCGTGAACCTTTACTATAGCTTTACACTGAACGTTGAGTTCGTCTGTGTAGGATAGGTGGGAGGCTATGAAACTGTGGCGCTAGCTGCAGTGGAGCCATCCTTGAAATACCACCCTGTCGTGCTTGACGTTCTAACCTAGATCCGTTATCCGGATCAGGGACCGTGTATGGTGGGTAGTTTGACTGGGGCGGTCTCCTCCTAAAGAGTAACGGAGGAGCACGAAGGTACGCTCAGCGCGGTCGGACATCGCGCACTGTGTGCAAAGGCATAAGCGTGCTTGACTGCAAGATCGACGGATCAAGCAGGTACGAAAGTAGGTCTTAGTGATCCGGTGGTTCTGTATGGAAGGGCCATCGCTCAACGGATAAAAGGTACTCCGGGGATAACAGGCTGATACCGCCCAAGAGTTCATATCGACGGCGGTGTTTGGCACCTCGATGTCGGCTCATCACATCCTGGGGCTGTAGTCGGTCCCAAGGGTATGGCTGTTCGCCATTTAAAGTGGTACGCGAGCTGGGTTCAGAACGTCGTGAGACAGTTCGGTCCCTATCTGCCATGGGCGTTGGAAGTTTGAGAGGGGCTGCTCCTAGTACGAGAGGACCGGAGTGGACGAACCTCTGGTGTTCCGGTTGTCACGCCAGTGGCATTGCCGGGTAGCTATGTTCGGAAGCGATAACCGCTGAAAGCATCTAAGCGGGAAGCGCGCCTCAAGATGAGACTTCCCGGGGCACAAGCCCCCTAAAGGAACCATATAGACTATGTGGTTGATAGGTCAGGTGTGTAAGTACAGCAATGTATTGAGCTAACTGATACTAATGATCCGTGCGGCTTGACCATATAACCTCAAGTTGCCTTGGTCCCAACGAACGTTGGTAGATCACCAAACGCAAGCTACGTCACAAGTTACCTATGCGAGACGAGCGCTATCAAGCGCTGCTCCAACCGTCTCCCTGGTGAAATTAGCGCTGTGGAACCACCCGATCCCATCCCGAACTCGGAAGTGAAACGCAGCTGCGCCGATGGTAGTGTGGCTCAAGCCATGCGAGAGTAGGTCATCGCCAGGGGCTTTACCCGAAACCCTCAGTCCAATAGGACTGAGGGTTTCTTTTTGTGCGAAATTTAAGACAACTGGCCAAAGCCAAAGCCAAAGCCAAAGCCAAAGCCAAAGCCAAAGCCAAAGCCAAAGCCAAAGCCAAAGGCAAAGCCAAAGGCAAAGCCAAAGGCAAAGGTCCGAATCTCACCACGGCATTCGGACGCTCTAGGCGCAATTGAGCACCGTAACGAGACTGGGGCGACGAGCTGGATTTACTGCCGTTGGCCACCATATTGATCCGTGCCGGCGTACCGCCGGCCTGGACGATTGGAGACCTGCATGCCCGAGCTGCCCGAAGTCGAAACCACTTTGCGTGGCCTGGCTCCGCATCTGGTTGGCCAACGCATCCATGGCGTCATCCTGCGACGCCCCGACCTGCGCTGGCCCATTCCCGAGCAGATCGAGCGCTTGTTGCCCGGTGCGACCATCACCGATGTGCGTCGCCGGGCCAAATACCTGTTGATCGATACCGATGCCGGCGGCAGCGCGCTGCTGCATCTTGGAATGTCCGGAAGCCTGCGCGTCTTACCCGGCGATACCCCGCCGCGGGCGCACGATCACGTGGATATCAGCCTGGAAAATGGCCGTGTCCTGCGCTTCAACGATCCGCGTCGGTTTGGTTGCCTGTTGTGGCAGAGCGATGCACACGTGCACGATCTGCTGGCGGCACTCGGCCCGGAACCCTTATCGGATGCATTTACTGGCGATTATCTGCATGCATTGGCGCATGGCCGGCGCGCGGCAGTGAAAACCTTTCTGATGGATCAGGCGGTCGTCGTCGGCGTGGGGAATATCTATGCGGCAGAAAGCCTGCATCGCGCCGGAATCAGCCCATTACGCGAAGCGGGCAAAGTGTCGTTGGACCGTTACCGGCGTCTGGCCACGGCAGTGAAAGACATCCTCGGTTACGCCATCCAGCGCGGCGGAACCACGCTGCGCGATTTCATCAGCCCGGACGGGGCGCCCGGTTACTTCGAGCAGGAACTCACGGTGTATGGGCGCGAGGGTGAAACCTGCAAGCAGTGTGGACGTGTGTTGAAACACGCCACGATCGGGCAACGTGCGACGGTGTGGTGCAGCAGTTGCCAGCGTTGAACGCCGGCCAGCTGACCCACGCTGATCGAAACACCAGCCTCCAGTTCTGCGTCAGCTACGACAGCTGGCGAGTAGCCCTCGGGTAACAGCAAACGGCGCGCTTGAAGCCACAGTGGCCCATTGCTTGATGGTGCGTTGCCGTGCATCGCGCCACAATCGTGACGTCCTGCGATTGGAGTCGTCCATGCCTGCCTCACTGCGCTACGTTATGCCGATCATGCTTGTGGTTGCATCAGCGTTGCCGCTGGCAACAGGCGCATGCGCGGATGAGCTTATGTCCAGCACCAAACCCGCAGTTGAGCGCATCCAGTTGCACAACCGAGTTGTTGAACTCAGTGCCACGCCCGCGTTCGGTGGGCGCGTGCTGTCTTTCAATTTGCGTGGACACCCCAACGTGTTGAAGACGGGTGAGGCAGTTGATCAGCAGCCCGCGCCAGAAGTGTCCGCGACTGCAGGCGATATCCCGTACCTCGGCCACGATGTCTGGGTGGGGCCGCAGAGTCAGTGGTGGGTGCATCAACAGGTCAACCCGACACGTAAGGCGGCCACCGCAGTTTGGCCACCGGATCCGTATCTGTCGTTGGCAACCACACGTGCAGTCACACGTAGTGGCGATCACCTGATCCTGGAAGGCGTGCCAAGTCCGGTCACCGGCGTGCAGCTACGCAAGCGCGTGGCTCTTTCATCGACACGTGACGATACCGTGGAGGTGGAGGCCACCGCCCGCAATATCCGCAGCGAGTCCATCGCCTGGGATCTGTGGTTCAACACGCGTGTCGCGGCGAGCACGCGCGTGTTCGTGCCGGTTGCCGACGCGGCAGACATTCGCCTCCAGCCGCCGACCGAGGCCGGCACGGTTGCGCCGGCCTACCGGCATCACGGCGGCGTGTTTGCATTGCGTGCCGATGCACGTCAGGACGGGCTGATTCAGCGTGGCAAGGTGTTGTTGCAGCCTTCGGCAGGCTGGATGGCAGGCTTTGCGGGCGACCAGGTGCTGGTGATCCGCTTTGCGCACCAGCCGCTGTCCGCGATCCATCCGGAGCAAGGGCAGGTGGAGCTGTATCTGGACGCGCCGCCGCAGCATCCCGAGCGCGGACTGCTGGAAATGGAAGTACACGCACCGTACCGGCAGCTGGCGCCGGGCGAGCGCATGCAGGCGAACGAGCAATGGACCTTGCTGTGCTACACCGGACCCGACGCGCAGCAGGCGCAACACCAGTTCCTGTGCAGCAAGGCGCAAGAGCTGCAACTGACCAATGCGTGCGCGCCTTCGTCTGCCGCGCCCTGACCTCCGCATTCACCTTCGTGCCGAGCTGTGGCTATGATGGCGGCCATTCCCTGAGCAGACCGATGCGCATGCAACGACGCCACTTCCTGAAGAATGCCGCCGCCGCATTGGCCGCGCTCGGTTTGCCGGCGCTGCCGCAGTGGGCGTTGGCGGCCAAGGCCGTTGGACTGCGTCGCCTGGGGCAGCCGCAGCCGTTCGACTATGGCTGGCTCAAGGGGCAGGCGCGTGCCTTGGCCACGGCGCCTTACAAGAGCCATAAGCAGCTGCTCCCGGGGTCGTTGGAGGCGTTGAACTGGGATCAATACCAGTCGATCCGCTACCGCCAGGACCATGCGCTGTGGGCCGACGGCAACGGCAAGTTCCAGGCGAAGTTCTTCCATCTGGGGCTGTATTTCCACACCCCCGTGCACATCTACGACATCGTCGACGGCAAGGCGCAGCAACTTGCCTACGACCCGGCGGCGTTCGATTACGGCAGCAGCGGGCTGGGCGGCAAGCAGTTGCCCAAGGACCTGGGCTTTGCCGGGTTCCGTCTCAATACGCGCAAGGACACCGATCGTGATTTCTCGGCCTTCCTGGGCGCGAGCTATTTCCGTGCGGTCGGCAAGGAAGGCCAGTACGGACAGTCGGCGCGCGGGCTGGCGATCGACACCGGCACCGGCGGGCCGGAGGAGTTTCCGGACTTCATCGCCTATTACCTGGAGCAGCCGGCCGACGATTCGAACACCGTGGTGGTGTACGGGCTGCTGGATTCGCCCAGCGTTGCCGGTGCGTATCGCTTTGCCATCACCAATGGCGAGGTGCTGGTGATGGAGATCGACAGCGCGCTCTATCCGCGCAAGACCATCGAGCGATTGGGCATCGGCCCATGCACCAGCATGTACCAGGTCGGCGAAAACGATCGCCGCATGGACTGGGACTGGCGGCCGGAAATCCACGACACCGATGGCCTGGCGATGTGGACCGGCGGCGGCGAGTGGATCTGGCGGCCGTTGTGCAATCCGCCGCAGCTGCGCTTCAACATGTTCGTCGATGAGAATCCGCGCGGATTCGGCCTGCTGCAGCGCGATCGCAACTTCGACCATTACCAGGACGACGGCGTGTTCTACGAGAAGCGCCCCTGCCTGTGGGTGGAACCCAAGAACGGCTGGGGCAAGGGCTCGGTGCAACTGGTCGAGATTCCGACCGTGGACGAGACCTTCGACAACATCGTGGCGTTCTGGAATCCGCAGGACAAACCGCAGCCGGGGCAAGAGTTGCTGATGGGGTACCGGTTGTATTGGGGCGCGCATCCGCCGGCCAGCTCGCCGCTGGCGCACTGCGTGGCCACGCGCACCGGCCTGGGCGGCATCGTCGGGCAGAAGCGCAGCCATTTCTCGTGGCGGTTTGCGGTGGATTTTGCCGGGGGCGAACTGGCTGCGTTGGTCAAGGACCCGAAAGCCAAGGTCGAGGCCATCCTCCAGGTGTCGCGTGGCAGCACCGAGATCGTGTCGGCGCGTCCGCTGCATGAGCTCAAGGGCTACCGGGCGATGTTCGACCTGGTGCCGCCGGATGACAGCACCCGGCAGATCGATATCCGCCTGTTCCTGCGCGCCAACGGCAAGCCGCTGACCGAAACCTGGCTGTACCAGTGGACGCCGCCGCCGGCGAGCGAGCGCAAGGTCTACTAGCGCACAGGGACGTCGCGCGACCGATGAGGTGGGCGATTGTCACGCAGGTGCGGATGGCGCAGTGACGACAGGCCGCCGATTTCGAATGGCGACCGCGGCTGCGTTACAGCCGCACAGTCGCGGATGCGGCGCCCAGGCGCCTCGGACTCAGGCCGACGTCGAGCTGTTGACCAACTGCATGCGCGCACGCGGGCGCACGCAGGCCAGGTCCACCCGGAAGCAGGTGCCGTCCTTGCCGCTGAGGATGCGCAGTTCGCCTTGATGGGCCCGGGCGATCTGGGCGGCCATGTGCAGGCCCAGATCCACTTCGGGCAAGGCGCGTCCGCCGGTGTGCACGTGGGTGGAGGCCTGCAGCACGTCGAGCCGGCGTGGATCGATCCCGTCCAGATTGCAGACCTCGATGCGCAGGCGGCCCTGCTCGGTGACCGCGACCGCCTTGATCAGCGAACTCTGTTGCCCCTGCACCACGGCGTTGATCATCAGGCTGCCGAACATCTGCGCCAGGCGCACCGCATCGCCATGCACTGGCTCGTCGATGGCCACATGTGTGGACAGCACCTGGTTCGGGTACGCGGCGCGGGTTTCGTCGACGACCTGCGACAAGGCATCGAGCAGATCGCTGCCGTTGCCGTAGTCCAGTTGCAGCCAGTCGCGTTCGATACCGCGCGCGAAATCGTTGGCGAAGTCGATCAGTTCTTCCATGCGCCGCAGGCTGCGCTGCATCGACCGGATCGCGCCGCCCTGGCGCTGGTTGAGCGGGTCGATCGCCAGCATGTCCACCACCGCATGCATGGACTGCAGCGGGTTGCGCAGATCGTGGCCAAGGATGCCGATGAATTCTTCGCGCAGGCGCGCGGAGGCGCCGATACGCCCCAGCTCGCTGCGTGCGCGCCGCGATTCCTGCGCGCTCTCTTCGGCGCGTTGTTCGGCCTGGATCTGCGCTGCCAGCAGTTGCGCCAGCAGCTCGACCTTTTCCACCATCGGCGCGTCCATGACGCGCGGCAACGGGTCCAGCGCGCACAAGGTGCCGAACACGCTGCCGTCGTCGAACTTGATCGGCACCGACACATAGCTCTCGAAGCCGTACAGCCGCGGCGTGGGGTGATCGCGGAAGACCGGGTGCTCGGAGGCATGGCCGAACCACAAGGCGTTGCCCTGGGTACGCACGCTGTCGCAGAAGGTGGTGACCAGGGGCAGCTCGTCGCCGGGCGCCAGGCCGAACGACAGCTCGTCGCGGACCTGGCAGGTGATCCAGCGCGTATCGGTCACGCGCGCAACAGCCGCAAACCCCATGCCGGTCAGACGGGTGAGAATGGTCAGGACATCCGGGACCGACGATAGCCGGCCAACACGCGCGATATCTGCGCGTAACTCGGGAGGAAGCGGACCCATGAATTGCCTCCCGACAAGTGGATGGTCGCCAGTTTACAGGACTGCGGTTGCGCCTGGTTGCGCGTGGATCGCTGCAACGGCACGGCAACGATACGCCTGTTGATGTGTAGCGGAAATACAGCGGCGATCGAATGCCTGCAGGGGTTTAGCGGCGCATCACACGTGCATACCGGGGCAATGCGTCGACAGCGTTTTGGCTGAATTCTTCAGCCCGTCCCCGTGCCGGTTTCCCTGTCCGACGAGCCCGCAGGCGGCAGCGGCAACGCGATCTGCAGCGGGTCGATGCGGCCTTCGCCACGCATGATCTTCTTGAACTCGGCGCGGCTGACCGACACGTAGCGCTCGTTGCCGCCGATCTCCACCTGCGGGCCGTCCTGCACCGCGTGGCCTTGCGCATCCACGCGCACGGTCATGGTGGCCTTGCTGCCGCTATGGCAGATGGTCTTGATCTCCTCCAGCTCGTCGGCCCAGGCCAGCAGGAACTGGCTGCCCTCGAACAGCTCGCCGCGGAAGTCGGTCCGCAGGCCGTAGCACAGCACCGGAATGCGCAGGCGGTCGACCACCTCGCTCAACTGCCAGACCTGGCCACGGTTGAGGAACTGCGCCTCGTCCACCAGCACGCAATGCAGCGCGCCTTCGGCCTGGATGTCGCGTTCGATCAGTTGCTGCAACTCGGTGCCGCGATCGAAGGTGCGCCCGTCCGCGCGCAGGCCGATCCGCGAGGCCACCACGCCGCTGCCGGCGCGGTGATCGAGCTTTGGCGTGAGGATCAAGGTGCGCATGCCGCGTTCGCGGTAGTTGTGCGCCGACTGCAGCAAGGTGGTGGTCTTGCCGGCATTCATTGCCGAGTAGTAGAAGTAGAGCTTGGCCATCGGTGGATTTTACCGGGCCGGGCGGCCGGAGGTGACGGCCATCTGCATGAACCGGCGGCGCGGGCCTGCCCGGCGCGGCGCCGGTACAATGGCCTGCTCTGTTGGAAGCCTCTATGCACGGTCTCAATCCCCCGCAAAGCGCCGCAGTGCTGCACTGCGAAGGTCCCTTGTTGGTGCTGGCCGGTGCCGGCAGCGGCAAGACGCGCGTGATCGTGGAGAAGATCGCGCACCTGATCGCCACCGGCCGCTATCCGGCCAAGCGCATCGCCGCGATCACCTTCACCAACAAGTCGGCCAAGGAAATGCGCGAGCGTGTGGCCAAGCGCATCCGTGGCGATGGCGCCGATGGCCTGACCATCTGTACCTTCCACGCGCTGGGGCTGAAGTTCCTGCAGATCGAGCACGCCGCTGCCGGCTTGAAGCGCGGCTTTTCGATCTTCGATTCCGACGATGCCGCCGCCCAGATCAAGGACCTGATGCACGGCGCCAAGCCCGATGCGATCGAAGATGCCAAGAACCTGATCTCGCGCGCCAAGAACGCCGGCATGTCGCCCGAACAGGCGATGGCAGCGGCACGCAGCAATCGCGAAAAGGAAGCCGCCAGCCTGTACGAGCGCTACCAGGCGCGGCTGACCACCTTCAACGCGGTGGACTTCGACGATCTGATCCGCCTGCCGGTGCAGATCCTGGAGGCCAACGAAGAGATCGTGATGGGCTGGCGCGAGCGCATCGGCTACCTGCTGGTGGACGAGTGCCAGGACACCAACGATGCGCAGTACCGGCTGTTGAAAATGCTGGCCGGGCCGCGCGGCAACTTCACCTGCGTGGGCGACGACGATCAGAGCATCTACGCCTGGCGTGGTGCCAATCCGGAAAACCTGCAGCAGATGGGCCGCGATTATCCGGCGCTGGAAATCATCAAGCTGGAACAGAACTACCGCTGCTCCAACCGCGTGCTGCGTGCGGCCAATGCCTTGATCGCGCACAACCCGCACGAGCACTTGAAGACCCTGTGGAGCGACCAGGCCGACGGTGAGCGCATCCGCGTGTGGGAATGCCGCGACAGCGAGCACGAAGCGGAAAAGGTCGCCGCCGAGATCTCGTTCCTGGGTACCGCCAAGCAGGTGCCGTGGAGCGATTTCTGCATCCTGTTTCGCGGCAATTTCCAATCGCGGCCGCTGGAAAAAGCCCTGCAGCTGCTGCGCGTGCCGTATCACCTGACCGGTGGCACTGCGTTTCTGGAGCGGCAGGAAGTCAAGGACGTGCTGTCGTGGTTGCGGCTGATCGTCAACCCCGAAGATGACGCGGCGTTTTTGCGCGCAGTGCAGTCGCCCAAGCGCGAGGTCGGTGCGACCTCGCTGGCGCGGTTGGCCGAGCTTGCCAGTGCGAAGTCGGTGCCGATGTCGCGCGCGGCCGAGTCGATGGGCGCGCTGCAGCACCTGCCGCCGCGTGCGGCCAATGGCCTGAGTGCGTTCACCGATATCCTGCGCGATATGCGCGAGCATTCGGCCAGGCTGCCGGCGGGGGAGCTGGTACGCATGCTGGCCGACAAATCCGGCCTGCTCAACGACCTGCGCAACCAGTCCAAGGACGAAACCGGCTTCCAGCGGCGCAAGCGCAATCTGGACGAGTTGGCCGAGTGGTTCGAAGGCGGCCCGCGTGGTGCAAGTGCCAGCGATCTGGCCGCGCAGCTGGCGTTGTTGTCGCGCAACGACAAGGACGATGGCGGCAACCAGGTACGCATGATGACCATGCACGCGTCCAAGGGCCTGGAATTTCGTTATGTGTTCATCGTCGGCTGCGAGGACGGCGTGCTGCCGCATGAAGTGAGCCTGGAAGAAGGCAACCTGCAGGAAGAACGCCGGCTGCTGTATGTGGGCATCACCCGCGCCAAGGAGCAGCTGTGGATGAGCCACAGCAAATTGACGCGCAAGTTCGGCGAGCATGTGCGGCTCAAGCCCAGCCGCTTCTTCGACGAGATCCCGGCCGAGGAATTGCAGCGCGATGGTGCCGACCCGGTGGCCGATGCCGAGCGCAAGAAAGAGCGCGCCAGCGCGGGCTTGGCGGCGATCCAGGCGTTGTTCGACTAGCGGTTGTTGCGTACCACGCAGGCTTGCCAGCGACACGCCTGCACGGCAGTCTGGTTTGCCCTGATGCCGGAGTGCGCCGTGACTGACGTGATCGAAACCCCGCGTTTGCGCCTGCGTACGCTGGATCCCGAGCGCGATGCCGACGCAGTGCTGACGCTGGTCAACGACCCTGGTTTCATCGCCGGCATCAACGACCGCGGTGTGCGCACCCGCGAGCAGGCGCGTGATCATCTGCGTGAGTGGGCGCAGGCGCACCAGGAAAAATACGGCTTTGCGCACTGGGCGGTGGAGACGCGCGCGGAAGGGGCGTTTGCCGGCACATTGGGGTTGTTGTGCCGCGATACCTTGCCGATGCCGCATATCGGCTTTGCACTGCTGCCCGAGCATCGCGGCAAGGGCTATGTCAGCGAGGCCGGGCGCGCAGTGCTGGACCATGCGCGCGATGTGCTGGGGTTGCCGCAGCTGTGCGCGATCGTGTCGCCGGACAATGCCGATTCGATTCGCGCGCTGGAAAAACTCGGATTGCAGCGGCAAGGCCTGCGCGTGTTGAGCCAGGAGGACCATCCGGTGCTGTATTACACGATCGCGCTCGCTCCGGCCGACATGGACAGCCGGGCAGGCCTGCGGCACCCTGGCGGCGACTCTCACCGCTGAACGCGGCCGACACAACGCAGCAAACAGTCGTCAGCGTGGCGGGGACGGCGCGCAGGCACTTCGGTGGACGAACGGCGCAGCGCCTCCGCACCGCACCTGCCTGGCGATAAGCGCCGTCGTTGTGTCCGTCGCCCCAACAAGGACACTTGCATGCCATTGCTGGTCAACGCCTATTCCACGCTGCGCGAGCCGTTGTGGCCGGATTTCCTGCCGCGCGCCGCCGTGCAGCACCGTGACCACGCCGATCCGGAACTGGCCACGCATCTGCATGGTTTCGTCGGCTACGTAAGTCAGGCCGGCGACGGCCAGATGACCCAGCCGCGCTATCACCTGATGCGGCATGTGCAGCGGGTGCGTCAGCACTTCACCTTCGAGGTCGACGATGCGGCCTTCGGGGAATTGGCGCAGTGGGCCGAGCAGGCCAACGCGGTGTGTTTCCTGGCCGACGGTAGCGTGCGCGACCCGCAGGGGCGGGTGCTGATCAGCCAGGGCGAGCCCGCGCTCGATGAGCAGGCGCAGGTGCCGTATCCGCCGGATGCCTTGCAGCGGCGTGCGCAGCAACTCGCGCAGCTGACCGCGCAAGGCATCCGCGTGCCACCCAGCCTGCCGCCGGTGCCTGGCGAGGCCGAAGCACGGGTGCGCGATGCGGCGGCGGTGACGCAGCGTATGCTGGCGTTGTTTGCGGTGGCCTTGCGCGCGGAGATGCTGGCCGCCGGCGATACGCCACCGGCGTTGGAAGCGATGGACACCCGCCTGCCCGGTGTGGCGGCGGCACTGTCGCCGCAGGAGCGCGCCTTTTTTGCCCAGCCTGCGCCGGAGCCCCAGCAGCTCGCCAACTTCGGCTGGCGCTACGAGAGCCTGGCCGTGCTGCAGTGGGCCCTGGGGCTGGCCGAGGCGCTGCCGGAGCCGACCGACCTGTGCGATGTGCCCCTGGCGGCCCAGCGCGCGCTGGAGCATGCCGAAGCCGCGACGCGGCCGTCGCTGACGCTACGGCCGGTGCCCGAGCTGCTGGATGCGCTGGATCGGCACTTGCGCCTGCATTGGGCGGTGCGCCAGGCCGGCCAGAGCGAGCAACCGCCACCGGCCGGCATCGTGCCGGGCGTGGTCTACGAGCGTCACTACACCCTCAACTGGCTGCTGCACTTCGAAGACGCCGACTGGGATGAGGTCGATACGCCGACCTGAGCGGAGCGGGCACCGCTGCGACGTTGGTGCTGCCAAGCCCCTTAGTGGCGTGCACCCGCATGGCGTCGTGGCGCGGTGGGATCTTGCGCGCTAGCCGAGGAAGGACAGGGCGTGGGTCAGCGAGCGGTCGGTCTGCAGATCCAGCAGGCGGCCGTGTGCGTCATGCAACAGCAGGTGGCCGGGCTGCTCGCGCACCTTGACCGCGATGCCCGCAGGCCAGTCCAGCGACGCCACGATGCCGCCGTCATGGTGGCGCACCAGGAAATAGCGCGCGCCGTGCGGCCAATGCAAGCCAACCAGGAATCCCAGTTCAAGCGCCACCACGCTCGATCCATCCGGCGCGCCGGATGCGTCGCTGCGGTGATGCAACCGGCACTGACGGGCGTTGCCGAGGTGCTGGTAGTGCAGGCAGATGTCGCCATCGGGATCGGTGCGCACATCCGCTTGCTGCACGCTGCCGAGCCGATGCGCGAGCACTGGCGTTTGCGGGTCCACGCGCAGGGGATCGCGCGCCTTGAGGCGTCTCTCGGGCAGGCTGTAGGTCCAGTCCTCCAGCTGCTCGCGGGCCTGCACCAGATACACCTCGCAATCGCTGAAGAATCCCGCCGCAATCACCGGGCCAGGCAGGTCGCCGACATGCCACAGCACGCTGTGCAGATCCTTGTCGGTATCGACGACCAGCAGCCGGTTGTCGACCACGATGCTCCAGCCGATTCCGCTGTAGCTGGGCGCGGCGTATTGCAGCGCGATCTGGCCAAGGTCGCGCATCGCGTGGGTGATCAGATCCAGCCGATGGACGGTGGACACGCGCTCGCGGGGGGCGATTGCCAGGGCGACCTGTCCGCTATCGGCGATGACGACTCCGAATGCAGGCGCCGGGTAGCGCCGCAGCAGGCGCCCGTGCGCGTCCACCACCGCCGCACCGGCTTCGCCCAGGGCCAGCAGATAGCGGCGATCCGGGAGTGCGGCCACGTCGTGGATGGCCGCCAGGCCGGCCTGCGGTGCCTGCAGGTGCACGGTGGTGGCGCCCTCCCATAGCCTGGATTGGCTGGTCGCGGCGCGTGGTTTGAAGGCTGGGATATCGGCGCTGAGCAGGGGGTCCTTGGCCAGCTTCAGCAGCGTGGTCAGATCACCGACGGACAGGCTGTTGCGTGCGAACGCATGATCGGCGGCGATCGCCGGCAGCAGCTGCCGCGCCAGCTGTTGCAGCGAGCGGTTGGGGGAAGCATCCACCAGCAGCGCCGCTGCCATTTCACTGCGCGGTGCGGCGTCGGCCGTGGGGTCTGCAAGCGCGGCGATGCGCTCGGCATAGTGTTCCAGCGTGTCCGGCAACAGCTGCGCGCGCTTGACCAGGGCGCGTGCGCGCAGCGTGCTGCCGGCCTGTTCGGCGGCCAGCAGCCACTGCGCGGCCTGATTGCGCGCCGCGTGCAATGGCCACACCGCGTCCACGGCGGCCAGCCAGTCGCCGGCCTGCACCAGTGCCTGGCCCCATTCCAGCCGCAGCGCGTCGGCCAGTGCGCGGTCGGTGCCGTGCAGCAGCTGGATTGCCGCGGCGAAGGCGCCATCGCGGCGCGCGACCTGCACGGCGCGTGCATGATCGCCGGCCAGCATCAGCAGCCGGATGATCATCGCCGCCGGCATGTCCCAGCCCAGCGCCAGCTCTGCGGCCTGTGTGTAACGGGCGTGCTTGACCAGATAGTCGAGCGCCTCGTGGCGCGCATTGAGCAATTCGGCCAGGACGAACACCGCACGATCGATCTGCCCCTCGCGGTCCAGGCGCGCGAAGGCGCTGCGATAGGTCGCGCGCAGATGCGCCTGCAGGTCTTCGCCCAGACCGATGCGGGTGCCGGCGCCGCGCGTGCGCGACAAGCTCAGGTCGCTGCGCCGCTGTGGCACCCCGAACGCCTGCCCCAAGGACTCGCCCACGCCATCGAGCGGCGGCGCATTGCGCAAGGCTTCGTCCAGATCGCCGTTCTCGAACTGGCGCAGCATCCGGCGCATGTAGGCACCCTGGCGATGTCCGACCAGGCCGGCCAGCCGCGAGGCAACCAGTGCGCGGGCAAGCCGCGTGCGCCAGGCCGAGACCGCTGCTGCGTCCCGGCGTGCCGGCACGTGCGTGCGCTGCCCGGTGGCTGCGGATCGGTTCGATGCCGGCGCATGCGCGCTGCCCAGCGTGCGCTGAGCGCGCGCCAGCAGGCGTTGCCACAGCGTGCTGTTCTGCACCTCGGGGCGCTGCGTCTTCAGCGCGCGGAGGAACGCATCGCGCTCTGCGCTGGCTGGCGGGACGGCATCGCCCAGCAGTTGCCGCAGCGGTTTGCCGCGCAGCCGGTCCACCTCCAGCGGTGGCGCGCTCGGGCTGCAGTCGTAGGGCGTGTGCAGCGGGTAGCCGGTCATGTCGATCGCCTCGGCAGGATCCAGCGGTAGCGCCTGGTGCCACTGCAGCGCGATCACCTGGGCGCCATGTACCAGACCGATATCGGCGGGGGGCAACTGCGCCGCCTCGGCGGCGGTCAACGCGCCGGAAAACAGGCCGCCATGCGCCTGGCACAGCGCCAGGCCGGGCGCCTGCTCGCAGACCAGCGCACACGGCGCGGCGAAGCACAGCACATCGCCGTCGGCGAAGCGCAGCGCCCGGCTGCCCGGTTGCCAGGCGCGTACGAGCCTGGCCAGGCGTTGCTCCGGGCCGAGCCACGCCGCCGAGAACCACAACGCCGATACCATCTGGCTGCCGTGCCATAGCGGGTACCGCACGCTGCCGCCAGCGTTGTCCGTGCGCGCGGGGCTAGTCATGGCCGGGTTGCTCTGCCTGGCCTTGCACGACCATCAACGGGGTCAGGCCGCCATCGCCCAGGATCCAGGCCTGCCCCTGCAGGGTGACCAGGGCGACCCGCGCGCCATCGCTGGACACCGCCGCAGCGCTGATCTCGCTGGCGGCGCGATGCAGTGTCCGGCGCCCGGTGGCGCCGATGGCGAGCAGTGCGCGACGATCGGCGCGCAGCACCAGCAGCAGGCTGTGTTGCGGCGCGTCGGGGTCGCCGATCAGGCCGATCGCCCTGTCGCCGGACGCCACGATCGCCTCGAATTCCTGGAAGCCATCGGCCGGCCCCCCGTGCAGTACACGGTAGGCCAGCGAGCGGTCGCCGCCGGCCTGGCGGCTTACCAGTTCCAGGGCGATGGCGCCACGCCATTGGCCCTCCTGGACCAGGTTGCGCAGCAACACGACCGGCGGACGCGACCCCAGCGCCAGCTGCAGGACGAGGTCCTGCTTGCCGGTGCGATGCAGGCGCAGCAGCCGCAGTTCGCCCGCGACATGGGTGGCGTAGATCGCGTGCTCGGCATCGCCTTGCGCCAGCGCCACCACCTGCCCGGCGATCTCGCTGCCGTGCGCAACCCGCTGCCGCTGGGCGCTATCGCGCGTCCACGACATCAGCCGGCCGTGCTGGTCCCACAGCAGGAACCGCTGCGGCTGGCCGCCGCTGTTGAGCCACACGCACGGACGCAGCCGCACCTGGCCGGGTACGGGGCAGATGCTCTGACCGCCAGCCTCGATGGAGCGGGGCATGCCATCGAGATTCCAGCACTCGGCCTGCTGACCGATCGCGACGATGCCGCCCACGTGCTTGTTCTGCGCCGCAAGGCACAGCAGCTGTCCGCCCTGCGTCCATTGGTGATAGCGCGGCGCCGCCCGTTTGACGCTGTCGGCGGGCTGCACCTTCACCATCGCGCTGCGGTAGCCGTCTGCCAGCAGCAACGCGACATGGCTGCCGTCCGGGCTGAACAGCGGTGCGTGGCGCAGCGAGAACTTGCCCTTGACCACGTGTTTTGCGGCGTCGGCCTCGGCGGGGCGTTGGGTGTCGATGAAGTGCCCGCGCAGCAGCTGCGTGGCGGCCATGCTGGCAGGCACCGGCAACAGGCTGCTGCGGGTGCCGTGGCGCGTCTGCAGCCCCACCTGCAGATGCGCATCGGCTGCAGGCGCGATGCTGGCCTGGTGGTGGAACGGTGCTGCGCGCACCGGTTGCGCACCGATCCACCAGCACTCGTTGGTGGTCGGCGTGGCGGTTGCCAACTGCGTGGCCCAGGCGTGCGCGTGCTGCGTGCCGGTCGCCTCGAAGGTGCGGCCCTGCAGCAGCTGTTGCAGCCGGGCGGGGCTGTCGGCGTCGTGCAGCTCGCCGGGCAGATGCGCCAGGCCCCAGACCAGGCGCGCATTGGCCGCCTGCGCACGGCGTGCCAGCAGGATCCACAACGCGATCTGTGCCAGGCGCGGTGCGCCCCATTGCGCCGGGCCGGCATCGAAGATCGCCACCAGGCGCGCATCGCGCGTGCGGGTCTGCATCCGGGGCACCAGGAACAGGTGCTCGGCGTGTGCGGCGCGGCGCAGGAATTCCTCCGGCAGTGCGTCTGCCAGGGCCCACTCGCTCAGCAGCAGGTGCTCGTAGCTGCCGCGCCGACGCAGATCGTCGATGCCGTCCGGCTCGCTGTCGCCGTCTTGGCGGCGCAGGCGACTGGCGCGGCCGAGCAAGGGGTCCAGGCGCACCAACCAGGGACCGAGCTGGGCGGCGATCTGCGGGTCGAACCAGTCCAGCCACAGCCGCCAGGGCTGTAACGGTGCAGGCATCTGCAGCACGGCGCTCACGCGGCTTCCCAGCGCTGACGGATCTGCGCCACGACCTCGGCACGCGCCGGCAGCAACCGATGCAGCGGCAGCACCAGTGCCGGTGAGCGCAGCAGCAACAGCGGCTGCGCCCCGTGCTGGCGGCGCAGCGCACGCTCCAGCAGTTCCAGCGGCAGGTCGGGACGTTCGGCGGTGGGCAACCACAGGCCGGTGGTGTCCGCGCGCGGCGCCACGTACTGCACGCCGTCGGCCCAGGGGAGCTGCGGCGCAGGGCCGGTCAGCAGCAAGGCCTGCGCGGTGGCGGTGACCAGCAAGCCCGCGCCGTCGGACAGGCGCGCCCATGCCGCCAGCAACCCGCGTGCGGCATCGCCCACGCCGATCACCCCCTGCGGGGCGACCGGCACCGGCTCGTCCTGCCACGACCAGTTCACGCGCCGTTGCCAATCTGCTCGATCAGGCGCGTGCGTTCGTGGGCCAGCTCGGCCGGCAGCGAGGCGGCCGTGAAGTTGGCATCGATCTCGCGCAGCAAGGCTTCGGCCATGGTGCGCACGGCGGGATTGTGCTGATCCTGCAGGCAGCACTGGGCGGCCTCCACCAGCCGGGCAGTGCGCGAGAGCGGTTGCAGGGCGGCCTGTTCGACGGCCGCGCGCAAGGTGGGATTGGTGGCGGCGGCCAGGGTGCCGCGCAGCAGGTCGCGTGCGCTGGCTTGCTGCTCGCGGGTCGGCAGCACATAGAACAGCGGCCACAGATCGGCCTCGCTGGCCTGGGTGCGTCCGGCCAGCACGCAGGCGGCGGCGATCAGCCGCTGGGTCTTGACCAGGCGACGATCCGACAGCTGCACGCCTGCGCCGCGCAATGTCCGGATCGCTGCGGCGAGCGCCGTGCGTGCGCCATCCATGTCCACCGCACGTGCCTGTTCGCACAACAGGTCCAGGTCGGCCAGCCCGGCGACCGGCTGCAGCGGCGCACGCTCGGCCTGCCATCCGCCGGACAGCAGCGCTTCGAGCTGATGGTCCGCCACCGGGTCGACGAACAGATGCAGCAGGAAGCGGTCGCTGAAGGCCGCCAGCGCATCGTCGTCCGGCAGCGCGTTGGCCGCGCCCACGCACAGGCGCAACGGGCAGTGCAGGTCGGTCTGGCCACGCCGGAAGCGGCGTTCGTTGAGCAGCCCGAGCAAGGTGTTGAGGATGGCGGTGGAACCCAGGAAGACTTCGTCGAGGAAGGCGATGTCCGCCTCGGGCAACATCCCGGTCACGTCGATCTGCACGCTGCCCTCGCGCAATTTGCGCAGGTCCACCGGGCCGAACAATTCTGCCGGTTCGGTGAAGCGGCCCAGCAGATATTCGAAATAGCGACCGCCCAGTGCGGCGGCGACGCGCCGCACGACCGCGCTCTTGGCGGTGCCCGGCGGGCCGATGATCAGCAGATGTTCCTGCGCCACCGCTGCGAGCACGATCAATTCGGCCAGCTGATCGCGCTCGATCAATCCGGTCGTGGCGGCCTGGACGGTGGCGCGAATGCGCGCGGCGGCGGGATGGGCGTGCATGCGATCGGTCCTTCGAGCAAAACGTGCGGCGCGGTGCAGGCACCGGCGACCGCCTGTGGAACGGGTGATGAAGCGGTGGCGCATGGCATTAACGAGGCTGCCACGAGCGTGCGGGTATCCTGTGCGCTCACCGAGCCAGGGAGGCAATGCAATGACGATCGGCGAGTATTCGGAATTCTATCGCGGCAAGCGCGTGGTGGACTTCAGTGTGGACCAGCCCGCCAGCGGCGGCGACGTTGTGTACCGGCTGCGCCAGGACTACGAAGGCGAAGGCAGCCAGGCGGAGTTGCTCGACAGCCTGCTGGCGCAGGTCGACCCGGCCAGTATCCAGGCATTGATCATCGGCCCCTGGCGCGAATCCTATGAGGAAGGCCCCAGCGGCTATCTGCAGCGGCTGATCGAACGCCGCGACGAACTGACCGCGCTGCGCGCGCTGTTCGTCGGCGACATGGTCTGCGAGGACTGCGAGGTGTCGTGGATCATCCAGACCGACTACACCCCGCTGCTGGCCGCATTTCCGGCGCTGCAATCGCTGCGCGTGCGCGGTTCGTCCAAATTGGCGCTGACCCCGTTCACGCATACACAGCTGCAGGAACTGGCGATCGAATGCGGTGGGCTGCCGTCAGCCATCGTGCAGGCGATCGCCGACTCCACGCTGCCGGCGCTGCAGCACCTGGAGCTCTGGCTGGGCGTGGAGGATTACGGCTACGACGGCGATCTGGGCACCTATCAGCGGCTGCTGGCAGCCATCCGCCCGGAGCGTCTGCGCTATCTGGGCCTGCGCAATGCAGCCAACACCGACGAACTGGCGAGCTGGCTGGCCACCCAGCCGTGGCTGGGCAGCCTGGACACGCTGGACTTGTCGCTGGGCACCATCGGCGATGTCGGCGCGCGGGCCCTGGTCGAAAGCACGCAACTGGGCCAGCTGCAGCGGATCGATCTGAGCCATCACTACATTTCTGCCGACTGGCAGGCCCGTCTGACGACGTTGCCGGTCACGGTGATCCTGGAAGACCCCGAAGAGGAAGAAGAAGACGAGCGCTACGTCGCTGTCTCCGAATGACGTGAGCGCGCATTGGGTCTTGGTGGGGCCACGGGACAGCCGCAGGGTTGCCGCCCTGCAGCAGGCATTGCAGGCGCAGGGCCAGCCTGCGGCCAAGGTGTTCGATTATCTGCAGCTGCTGGACACCACAGCGCCGTTGCAGGACTGGCTGGCGCGGCATCCGGCCGCGCTGGTCAAGCTGGAATCGCCGGGCGAGGCGCCGGGGTTGCATCAGGCGCTGATCGTGCGCGGTTGGCAGTGTCTGGGCCGGCCTGGGCCGGCACCTGCGCCATTGGCGCATGGCGAACTGGCGCATCAGCATCTGTGGCATGCGGGGTTTGCGGACCTGTTTGCGACCTTGCCGGCGGCGCGCTATCTGAATCCACCGGCGGATCTGCTGGCAATGACCGACAAGCTTGGCTGCCAGCAGCGCCTGGCTGCGGCAGGTGTCACCGTGCCTGCCCTGCTGGGCACGGTCGACAGCTACGCCGGCCTGCGCGAACGCCTGCAGGCGAGCGGCTGCAACCAGGCATTTCTCAAGCCGCGCTACGGATCGTCCGGCGCGGGGGTGCTGGCGTATCGCTGGCACCGCGATGGGCGCCAGATCGCCAGCGGCTCGGCCGAGCTGGTGGTGCAGGGCGGCCAGGTGCGGGTGTTCAACGCATTGCGCCAGCGCCGCTATACCCGCACCGAGGAGATCGCGCCGCTGGTGGATGCGATCGCCGCGCAGGGCGCTTACCTGGAGCGGTGGATTCCCAAGCCGCGCGCGCCCGGCCTGCCCGGCTATCACTACGACCTGCGCGTGATCGCGTTCGACGGTGCGGCGCGGCAGCGTGTGGCGCGTGCCAGCCGCGGCCCGCTGACCAATCTGCACCTGGGCAACCGGCGCCTGCCGGCGCAGGCCTGGCAGCGTGCCGACGTGGATGCGGCGGTCGCCAGCACCGTGGCGCAGGCGGCCAGCGCGTTTGCCGACTGTCGCATGATCGGTTTCGACCTGATCCAGCGCGCCGGGCGCTGCCATGTGCTGGAAGCCAACGGCTTTGGCGACCTGCTGCCGCAGCTGCGCTGGCAGGGGCGCACGACTTACGAGGATCAGGCAGCACTTTGCGCCGCCGTCGGCAGCGTCGCCGACACCGATTGCGAGAACCGCCTGCATGGTTGAGACGCTGCCGGACATGCACGCCATCGTCGGTGCGTACGACATCGTGCTGATCACCTTGGATACGCTGCGCTACGACGCTGCGCAGCGCTGTTTTGCACGGGGCGAGCTGCCGGTGCTGGCGCCGTACCTGCCGGCCGGTGGCTGGGAGCGGCGGCACACGCCGGGCAGCTTTACCTACGCGGCCCACATGGCCTTTTTCGCCGGGTTTTTACCGACCCCTGCGCGCCAGGGCCCGCACCCGCGCCTGTTCGCGCTGGCCTTCGACGGCAGCGAGACCATCGTCGCGCAGACCCAGGTGTTCGCCGACAGCGGCGATATCGTCGATGGGCTGTCGCGCTGCGGGTATCACACGCTGTGCATCGGTGGCACCGGCTTCTTCAACAAGGCCAACGCGCTCGGTGCGCAGTTGCCCGGCCTGTTCGGCGAGAGCCACTGGTCGCCGGCGTTTGGCGTCGCTGCCGCCGATTCGACCGAGCGCCAGGTCGCCCTGGCCTGCGCACGCCTGGGCGATCCCGCCCTGCGCGATACCCGCTGTTTTCTCTTCATCAACGTCTCGGCCCTGCATCAGCCCAATTGCCATTACCTCCCCGGTGCGGTACGCGACGACTTCGACAGCCACTGCGCCGCGCTGCGCTATGTGGATGCGGCGCTGGCGCCGTTGTTTGCCGCACTGCGTGCGCGTGGTGGCGCGTTTGCCATCGTCTGTTCCGATCACGGCACGGCCTACGGCGAGGATGGCTACCATGGCCATCGCCTGGCCCACGAGGTGGTGATGACCGTGCCTTATGCCCATTTCCTGGTGACCCCATGAGCCTGCCTTCGTTGGCCGAGTTGCTGCGCCAGCCGCCCTATCAGGCCTATTCGTACTCGTATCCGCACAAGACCAGTTACCGGCCGCTGCAGCCGGCCGTGCCGTTGTCGCAGGTCTGGGCCGACGAACCCCGGCAGGCGCTGTTTCTGTACCTGCATATCCCGTTCTGCTCGTACCGCTGCGGGTTCTGCAACCTGTTCGCGCTGGCACGCCCGGCAGCGGCGCAGGTGGAGGCCTATCTGCTGCAGATGGAGCAGCAATTGCGCGCCACCGTGCAGGCCTTGGGCACGCACCGCTTCGTGCGCTTTGCGATGGGCGGCGGCACGCCGAGCTATCTGACTCCTCCGCAATTGCAGCGCGTGTTCGACATGGTGGCGCGGCACGCGACGATTGCGCTGGACACCATTCCGGCCGGCATCGAGGTCTCGCCGGAAACCGTGGATGCCGAGCGGCTGCGGGTCTGCCGGCAGGCTGGGATCGATCGCGTCAGCATGGGCATCCAGAGTTTCAGCGCCGCCGAAGTGAGCGCACTGGTGCGGCCGCAGCAGCGCGACACGGTGGAGCGGGCGATCGCCACCATTCGCGCCCAGGACATCCCGACGCTGAATCTGGATCTGATCTACGGCATCGCCGGGCAGACCGTGGACAGCTTCCTGGCCTCCATCGATAGCGCACTGCGGCATGCGCCCGAAGAGCTGTATCTGTATCCGCTGTACGTGCGGCCGATGACCGGCCTCGGCCGGATCGAGGCCAAGAGCGGCGGGCGACGCAGCTTCATGCTGCACCCAGAGCCGCTGGACGAGCGCCTGGTGCTGTACCGGGCCGGACGCGATCATCTGCTGGCGGCCGGCTACACGCAGGTCTCGATGCGCATGTTCCGCGCCCCGCATGCGCGCGATGGCGACGCGCCGGTGTACTGCTGCCAGAGCGATGGCATGGTGGGCATCGGCTGCGGCGCGCGCTCGTATACCGCCGGCCTGCATTACTCCAGCGAATACGGTGTCAGCCGGCGCTCGGTGGCGGAGATCCTCGATCACTACCTGGCGCGCGATCCGGCCAGCTTCGCCTGCGCCGACTACGGCATCGCGCTGGATGCCGACGATGTCATGCGGCGGCATGCGATCCAGTCGTTGCTGGTGTTCCCGGGGCTGGACCGGGACGACTTCCGTCAGCGCTTCGGCCTGGATTGCCTGCAGGCCTTGCCGCAGCTGCAGGAGTTGCTGGCGCTGGGGCTGGCGCAGCAGCACGGAGCACTGTTGTCGCTCACCGCCGCAGGCATGGAGCGGGCCGACACCATCGGCCCGTGGCTGACCTCTGCGCCGATTGTCGAGCGCATGCAGCAGTACCAGGTCGGGTAAGCGGCCGATGCATCTGTCATTGCTCTATCGGGGACGGCTGAGCAGCTGCAATTACGCCTGCGATTACTGCCCGTTCGCCAAGACCTACGACAGCCCCGCCGCGCTGCGCCGCGATGCGCAGGATCTGGCGCGGTTCGTCGGCTGGGCGCAGGCACAGACGCGGCCGTTGTCGATCCTGTTCACGCCCTGGGGCGAGGGTCTGGTGCGGCGGCATTACCGCGACGCGATGGTGCAGCTGAGCCAGTTGCCGCAGCTGCGCCGCGTGGCGATCCAGACCAACCTGTGCACGGGCATGCGCTGGCTGGACGCGGCCAATCTCGACCGCCTGGCGCTGTGGTGCACCTACCATCCCAGCCAGGTGACGCGCGCGGCCTTCCTGCGACGCTGCCAGGCATTGCGCGAACGCGGCGTGCGCCACAGCGTGGGCATGGTCGCCTCGCACGCGCACATGGACGAGATCGAGGCGCTACGTGCTGCACTGCCTGCCGCCACGCCGATGTGGCTCAACGCCTTCGATCCGCGCCCGCCGAACTACTACACGCCCGAGCAAGTGCAGCGTTTGAGCCGGATCGATCCGCATTTCGGCTACAACCTCGCCCCGCCGCCCAGCTTCGGCGCGCCCTGCCTGACCGGCGAGTCGGTGCTGTCGGTGGATGGCGATGGCACCGTGCGGCGCTGCCACTTCGTCGCTACGCCGCTGGGCAATCTCTACGACGGCAGTTTCGCCGCGCAGCTGCGTGCCCGCAGCTGCCCCAATACGCGGTGCGATTGCTTCATCGGCTATGTGCATCGGCCGGACCTGCCGTTCCAGGCCGACTATGCGGGCGGCGTGCTGGAACGGGTGCCGGCGACGGTGTGATCCCTCAGTGCCGAGCGGTGACTTGCCCGGAGCGGCTCGCACCGTGGCGGGCAGTTGTCAGGGACGGCGCGCAGTTACCGCAGTGCACGCGCGGGCCGTGCCGCACCAGGCATTGGCCGCGTGCGACTGGCGGCGGGGCGAGCGCTTCGCTTCCTGCGCTTACTCGCCCAGGCGGGTAAGCAGCGCGGTCACCTGCTCGCGCAGTTCCTGCAGCTGCTCTTCCAGGCTCTGCACGCGCGCTTCCAGGGCAGCGCTGTCGGCGCCGCGCGGCGTGCTCTCGCGCGTGGCAGCTGCGGCCTGCAGTGCGTCCAGATCCAGCTCGCCGCTGAGCAGATGCATGTAGCGGTCCTCGCGCTGGCCGCTGGCGCGCGGCAGTTGCACCGCCAGGCTGCGCTGGATGAGCCGGTCCAGATGGTGGCGCACGTCGTCGGCATCGTTGAAGCGCGCCAACCGCTCGCTGCGCGCGAACAGTTCGCCCAGGGTTTGCGGGCCGCGCAACAGCAGCAGGCCGATCAGGGCCACCTGCTGGCGGGTCAGGTCCAGCACGCTGCCCAGCCGGTGCTCGTAACGCTCGGCGCGCGAGGAGAACTGCTGGCGGACCAGCCCCAGGGTTTCGAGTTGACGCAGGGCGTGATGCACCACGCCGGTCTGCAGGTTCAGCACCGGCTCGCGTGCGGTCTTCTGGTTGGCGGCCACCTGCGCGGCGTTGACCGTGAGCGGATACGCATCCGGCGTGGTCGCCTCTTTTTCGATCAGGCAGCCGAGCACGCGGGCCTGGGCGGTATCGAGGACGGGCGGGGAAGGTGCATCTGTCATGGGGGCGACTCCGGGGCAATCAGCGCACAAGCATATGCCGATCCTGCATTGGCGTTCTTCAGACCGCGATCCCGTGCAGGGCAGCCAGAGCGGCAACGGGATCGAAGCGGCCGTCAGTCGTCGCAGGCGCATGAGGCACGCGTGCAACGCCAGCAAATCCCACGGTGGCCACGTCGCCGTGCGTGCGCACGTGTCGCTGCCCGCAGCACTGCTGTCGGCCGGAGCGGGCGGGGCGGCGCGAACCCGCTAAAATCGCGGTCTTCATTGCCGCTCCTGTCCTGGTGGATGCCATGCGCCCCTCGCTTTACGCCCCGTTGTCCCTGCTCGCCTGCACCGCGCTGGCCCTGAGCGCCTGCAAACCCGGCGACAAGGAGCTCGCGCAGCGCGCGCAGGACGCCGCCGTGTCCGCCAATGCGGCCGCCGGCGCCGCCGCAGCCAAGACCGCCACGCCGCCCGCAGCCGCCACCGTGCCGGCTGGCGACGACAACCTCAACGCAGTGTTGTGGATGCAGCGCTCGGAGGAATACCGCGCCGTGGCCGAGCAGACCTACCGCGCCGCTGCCGACAAGCTGGACGCGGCGCTGAAGCAGCCCAACTGGGACGCGCTGGTGCCCGAGGAACGCGGCAATGCCGCCACCGGGCTGAAGCCGGCGGTGGTGCTGGACGTGGACGAGACGGTGCTGGACAACTCGCCGTACCAGGCGCGCCTGCTGCGCGACGGCAAGGAATACGACGAGCTGAGTTGGGACCAGTGGGTGGCGGAGAAGAAGGCCACCGCGATCCCGGGCGTGGTGGATTTCGCCAAGGCCGCCAACGCCCGCGGCATCACCCTGGTCTACATCTCCAACCGCGCCGTGCACCTCAAGGACGCCACGCTTGCCAACCTGCGCAGCGTCGGGCTGCCGGTGGCCGATGACAGCGTGTTTCTGGGCCTTGGCACCGTGGTCCAGGGCTGCGAGCAGAACGGCAGCGAGAAGAACTGCCGGCGCCAGTTGGCCGGCCAGAAGTACCGCGTGCTGATGCAGTTCGGCGACCAGTTGGGCGACTTCGTGCAGGTCACCGCCAACACCGGCCAGGCGCGTGGCGCGCTGCTGCAGCAGTACCACGACTGGTTCGGCGAGCGCTGGTGGATGCTGCCCAACCCCAGCTACGGCGGCTGGGAGCCGGCGCAGTTCAACAACGATTACGCCCAGCCCTGGCAGCAGCGCCACGATGCCAAGCGCGCCGCGCTGGAGGTGGCCCGATGAGCCGCGCCCCGTTGCCGCTGGCCGCGCATGAGCGGTTGATCTTTGCGCTGGATGTGCCCGGCCACGACGAGGCGATCGCCTGGGTCGACCGCCTGGGCGAGTCGGTGTCCTTCTACAAGATCGGCATGGAGCTGCTGGCCTCTGGCGAGTACTTCCAGGTGCTCGACGCCCTGGCCAGGCGCGACAAGCGCGTGTTCGTGGACCTGAAGTTCTTCGACATCCCGGCCACCGTGGCCGGCACCATCCGCCGCCTGGCGCAGTGGCCGGTGAGCTATTGCACCGTGCACGGCTGGCACGCCGGCATGCTGCAGGCCGCCGCCGAGGCCAACCACGGCGACATGCGCCTGCTGGCGGTGACCGTGCTGACCTCGATGGGCCGGCCGGACCTGGCGGCGATGGGCATCGACCGCGAACCGGTGGAGGTGGTGGTGGAGCGCGCGCTGGCCGCGCAGGCCGCCGGCATCGACGGGGTGATCGCCTCCGGCCAGGAGGCCGGCCGGATCCGCAGCGCCACCGGCGCAGGGTTTTCGATCGTCTGCCCCGGCATCCGCCCCGGCGGCCCGGTCGGCGACGATCAGCAACGTACCGTGGGTGTGGCGCAGGCCTTCCACGATGGCGCCGACGCCATCGTGGTCGGCCGGCCGATCCGCCTGGCTGGCGATCCGGCCGCTGCGGCGAATGCGATCCAGGCCGAGATTCGTACTGCATTGGGGCAACGTCACGAGTAAGGCGGCTGCGGTTTCTTGCGACCTCGCAAGATGCGAAATGCGATAGCCAGTCAACTCAGGTAGGGAAATCACCCACCTGGGGTGGGGTATTGCCTGCTGGTGAGGATTACGTGAAAACGTAATTCTTTATCGGCAGGCGACCTAGACGGTGACCATCGTCTGCAAGGATGCGCATGTGCGCGATGTTTGCGCCATATCGCCCAAGGACGGTACTACCGCAGCGTCTCGCGCTGCCGGTCGCTGCCGATATGGGACACCGGTTTCGGATAGCAGTGTCATGCGTGATCTTTTTCGGCCGCTAACTGCGGTGGTGCTTTGTATTGGCCTTGGCGCCTGTTCTCTCGTCGCCAACGTGCCTGAGTTGTTCCGCTACAACGAACCCACCGACGGTCAACGAACGCGTCTGCGCATCGTCGGCGATGACGGTAATACCGTCATCTACCCTGGGACCACGTGCGACCGTGCCAACGTGCCGGGATTTGGCAGAGCTGCTCGCGCGCTGGTGTTCGGTGGGCAGGATCTGGGCATGCCGCGCTTGAGCGATACACCCAAACATCCCTTGGAATTGGCTGTGCGGGCAGGTGAACCCATGGTGGTGGGTTTCAGTGCCGGTGCTGTAGCCAGTCAGACGTGTCCCAAAGCGCCGCCAGGCTATCGAATGGTCTGCAATGCCCCGATCGGTCACGGGCCGACTTGCGCAACCACGCGCAGTTTCGTGCCGGAATCGGGTATCGATTACGAGGCGCACGTGGATTTCGGTGCGGGCCGCTGCCGGCTCGATGTGTATGCCCTGACAAAGCGTAACGACGGTACGACCGAACGCCGCGCCATTGCCGCCGCGTTACCCAGCTGCCCCGCCACCTCAAAGGAATGATTGCCATGGCACATGTCCGTTTAATCTCCATTTGCCTGGGCGCCGCACTGCTCAGCGCCTGCGCAACGGCTCCAAAACCCAAGGCGATCGTCGCCGAGCCGATCCAGCCACCATTGACCGTAGTCGCGTCGAAAGATATCTATCGCAAGACCACCGGGTTGCGTGTCGTGCATCGCTCGCACACCGCAAAGGCAACCAGCCTGAAAGTCATGCAGGGAATCTTCGGGGCGATGAGCACCGGCGGAAACATTACGGCATTTAAGAAGGAGGATCTGCTCGGTGACCCGAATGAGGATCTGGTAGATCCTTCAATCAAGGAACTCCCGCGCGCGCTGGAAGAACAACTGCGCAGTTATGCGCTGGCGCATCCTGCGGCCACGCCGCCCGCGCAGTTTGTGATCCGTCCCGCTACATGGGCATTGATCTACACTTCGTTGTCGGATTCGCAGACGCCCTACCAATTGCACCTTTCATTGGATATGGAAGCGCGTGCTCCGGACCGCGACGGCCAGCGCCAGGCAACGGTCACACAACGCTGCAATCCGGCACCCATTGAGTTGTCACTGGCCGACTGGCAAGCGGCAGACTACGCCAAGGTGAAGCAGGTGGGTGCTGATTACGTTGCTCAGTGCAGCGAAGAGTTCGCACGCAACTTCCCGACCTTGTTTCACGAGACCGCAGCGGTCGCTGCTTCTGACTAATCAATGAGTTACGTAGATATTATTAAAGTGTTGCTTTAACGTTAAAGCCTGCGTACGATGCCCCTCGTCCGATGTCAGTCGGAAGCTGTGCCACTCATTGTCCACCGGGCTTGTCCCGGTTTTCGAAGGGATCGGGCCTTGTGCCCGGTCCTTTTTTTTGCCTGCCGATCGGTGCTTGCAGCGACTGCGTCGGCGGTGCCGTCGCTCAACGCGGCGCCGCTGCCTTGCAGTAGCGATCGATGAACTGCTGGTGGGTCGGCATGACGTCCACGCAGTGGCCGATGGTCTGCGCCACGCTGGCCAGGAAGCGTTCGGCGTCGTGATCGGGTACCTGGTCCACCAGCGGGTGGTAGCCCCGCGGCAGGATGCCCTGGCCGACCATCACCTGCACCCAGCTGATCTCGGCGAACATCTCCTCGGCATTGCGGTAGAAGCGCCCGCTGTCGCGAAACAGGTCCAGCGTGGTCTGCAGCTCCGGGGTGATCGGCATCGTGCGGCAGTGGCGCCAGAACGCGCTGTCGTCGCGCTCGGTGGCGTGGTAATGCAGCACCAGGAAATCGCGGATGCGGTCGAACTCGAACGCCAGCCGGTCGTTGTAGCGCTGCACCAGCACCGGGCTGATGCCCTCGCGTGGAAACAGCTCCAGCAGCCGGGAAATGCCGGCCTGGATCAGATGGATGCTGGTCGATTCCAGCGGTTCCAGGAAGCCGCTGGCCAGGCCCAGCGCCACCACATTGCGGTTCCAGAACTGCTTGCGCCGGCCGGTGGTGAAGCGCAGCGGGCGCGGGTCGGCCAGCGGCTTGCCGTCCAGGTTGGCGAGCAGCGTGGCGGCGGCTTCGTCGTCGCTGATGTGCGCGCTGGAGTACACATAGCCGTTGCCGGTGCGGTGCTGCAGCGGGATGCGCCACTGCCAGCCGGCCGCGCGCGCGGTGGAGCGCGTATACGGCGTGGGCGGGCCGACGTTTTCGCTCGGCACCGCCAGGGCGCGGTCGCAGGGCAGCCAATGGGTGAAGTCGTGGTAGCCGGTGTGCAGCGCTTCTTCGATCAACAGCCCACGGAAGCCGGAGCAGTCGATGAACAGGTCGCCGCTGACGACCTGCCCGGAGGCCAGCTGCAGCGATTGCACGTGGCCGCTATCCGCATGCAGCTGCACCTGCTCGACCAGGCCTTCGATACGGGTGACGCCGCGCTGTTCGGCGTAAGTGCGCAAGAAGCGCGCGTACTGCGTGGCATCGAAGTGATACGCGTAGGCGATATTGGCCAGCGGCGAATTGGCCGGCACATCGCCGGCCGAGGTCATGAACTTGCCGCGCACCGCGGCCACGGTGTTGAGCGTATAGGCGCCCAGCGGCTGCGCCTTGCCGCGCGCGTGCTGCTTGATCCAGTACTGGTGGAACGGCAGCAGCCCGAGCGGGTGCCCAATCTGGGTGCCGAAGCCATGGATGTACGACGTGCCGGGCCGCTGCCAGTCGACGAACTCGATGCCGAGCTTGAAGCTGCCCTGGGTCTGGCGGACGAACTCGGCTTCATCGATGCCGAGCAGGTTATTGAAGGCCTTGATGTGCGGCACGGTGGCCTCGCCGACGCCGACGGTGCCGAGCTGTTCGGACTCGATCAGCTGCACCTTGAAGCCGGGGCCGAGCACGCGCGCGAACGCCGCGGCGGCCATCCAGCCGGCGGTGCCACCGCCGACGATGACGATATTGCGGAGGGGAGCGGGGATCATGCCTGTGTGTTCCTGGGCAAAGATGGCGGACGGACAAACGAACGGGGCCAGCCGGCCCCGTTCGAACTACCACACGCCCACGTCGGCGCGTGTGGCGATGGGGCCAATCAGAACTTGGCGCCGATTTCCAGCACGACACTGCGCGGCACGTAGTTGATTTCGCCACTGGTGTTGATGGCGATGTCCGGATCGAACTGCCCGTTGCTGCCGAAGCCGTTGTAGGCGTACGCGCTGTAGTTCTTGAAGTTGAAGGCGTTGAGCAGGTTCACGCGCGCGTTGAGCTTGAAGTCCCCGACCACGGTGAACTCCTTGGTGGCCTGGAAGTCCACCGTGCGGTAGCCCCAGATATCGCCACCGACCAGGAACTTGCCGCTGCCCGGCGGGGTGACACCGACCTGCTGGCAGGTCGCGCCGTCGGGATCGGTGAAGCCGAAGCAGGCGATCGTGTTGATCGGCTCGGGCGTTGCCAGCACCAGCTTGGCACCGAAGGTGACGCCCCACGGACCATCGATCGAACCGGAAGCGACAAAGCGATGTGCGGCCACGGCGTCGGACTTCACGAACGGATAGCCGCGGATGGTCGCCTTGTCGAAACCGTACGGCTCATCGATGTTGCGGTTCTGGCGCGCGCTGGTGTGGGTGTAGGACAGGGTCAGGCCCCAACCGGATTCCTTGGTGTACGGCTTGTCGGCCGACAGCAGGACCTGGCTGTTGCGCTGCTCCAGGCCGTTGCTGCCCAGAATGGTGTTCTGGTAGCCCGGCACCGGCTCGCCCCACGGCACGTTGCCGTTCTGGAAGTAGGAGCCATCCGGATAGCGGTTGATCAGGCCCATCGCAAAGCCGTCGTAGCTCAGGATGCGCTGGAACGTCACATCGGTCAGCCAGTCGCCCACCTGGTTGGTGATGCCGATGCTGTACTGGTCGCTGTACGGCGTCTTGAGCTTGTTGTTGAACATGAACAACTCGGCGCTGCCAGCGACACCGGGAATGGTGTTGAGCTGATCGATGCCGTTGAGGTAACGCGGGTCGAACGCAACGCACGTGCGGTCTGCGCGATAGCACTGCTGGGTTGCCGGGTTTTCGAAATACACCGCGACCGGCGACAACGCCGCCTTACTGGTTTCCAGGGCCAGCTGCTCGAACAGGTTGCGGTCGTACGAACGCGCGGCACCGCCGTGCAGGATGGCGGCCTCGTCACCGAAGAAGTCGTAGGAGAAACCGAAGCGCGGAGCCCAGGCATCCTTGAAGTTCTTGCGGTTGTTGCCGGTGCTGATGTAATCGGCCACGTTGATGCCGCTGGGCAGCAGACGGTTGGCCCATGGTTGACCGGGGTTTTCCGCATCGTTGGCGTACAGCGCGTCGACGAAGGCCTGCGAGGTCACAAAGTCGGTGTAGGCCGGTGTGTCCTCGTAATCCCAGCGCACGCCGATGTTGATCATCAGCTTGTCGGTGGCGGCCCAATCGTCCTGCAGATAGATGCCGTACTGCTTGGACGGCGATACCACCGTCGCCCGCTGGCCGGGCGTGGTGTAGGGCGCAATGAAGTCGACGCGATACGGCGTGGATTCCACGCTGCCGCCGTTGACGCGGTAGCTGAACTGCGGATTCAGCGCGGCCGCGTCCTGCGAGGTCAGCTCGATGTCCTTGTAGTTCACACCCATCTTGATGGTGTGTTCGCCGTGCCACTGGAAGCTGGTGAAGGTCAGGTCGTTCTGCAGGAACCAGCCCTTCTGGCTCTTGCGCTGCGCATTCCTGCCGCCGGCCGAACCGGTGGTCAGGAAGGTGCGCTCATCGATATCGGTGGAGCCGGCACGCGGCTGGAAATATGTGTAGACGATGCCGTTGCCCAGCGTGCGCGGGGTCGGGTTGTTCTCCGAGTTTTCGGTGCCGACGATGACCTCGTTGAACCAGTTGTCTGCACTGTGCTGCCAACGCAGGTTGGTGCGCTTGTCCTTGTTGATCTTGTCGGTGGCCTGCGCGAGCGTGTTGGTGCCGCCCACGTTGGCGGTCTGGGTCTCGTCGCGATAGATCGTGCTCAGCTCGATGCGATCGCGATCGGTGGGTTCGAAATCGATCTTGCCGAAGAACAGGTCTTCTTCGAACGGCATGTTGGCCGGGCCGTACTGGCTGGCCAGATCGGAAGGCAGCTGGTTGAGGAACGCGGCTGCCTCTGCGCTCGGTTGCACGCTCTTGGGTGCGACGTTCTCCTTGCCTTCGTAGGCAACGAAGAAATGCATGCGGTCCTGGATGATCGGCCCACCCAACGCAAACCCGTATTCCTTGGTCTGCGAATCGATCTTGCCGTTGGCTTCCTCGTCGGGCCGCTTGTCGCGCAGATCCTGGTCGGTGTAGCGATAGAAGGCTTCACCGTGGAATTCGTTGGTGCCGGACTTGGTGGCCGCGGTGATCGCCGCGCCACTGATCTGGCCGTATTCGGCCTTGTAGTTGGAGGTGATGACCTTGTATTCGCCGATCGCCAGCTGCGGGAACGGGTTGCCCTGGGTGTCGCTCTGGCCGGCAACGCCGCCGCTGCGCACGTAGCTCTTCTGGCCGACGCCGTCGATATACAGATTGCCGGCGCTGGCATTGGAGGCGCCACCGCGCAGCTTGGTGTTGCCGTTGCCATCCACCTGAAACACCATGCCCGGCACGGTGTCGGCGAACTCGAGGAAGTTGCGCGTGGCCTGCGGCAATTGCTGGATCTGTCGCGCCGAAATGGTGTTGCCCACCTCGGAGGTCTTGACGTCGCGAATCATCGGCGCGCTGACCGTCACCGTGTCCAGTGTGGTCGCGTCGCCGGCGGGCGCCGCGGCCGCCTCGGTGCCGAGATCGACGGTGGCGCTGGAGGCCACCGACAGGGTCACCGTGCGGCTGGCGCCGTTGGATTCGACCTTGTAGGTGCCCGGCTGCAGACCGACGATGGTGTAGTTGCCGTTGGCATTGACCGGTGCGCGTCGCACCGAGCCGGTGGCGAGGTTGGTGACGACGACCTCGCTGCCGCTCTGTGCGGAAGCGACCTGTCCGCGCAACGTGGCGTTGCTGGACTGGGCCATGGCTGGGGTGGTGGCGAACAACGAGGCAGCCAGGGCGCAGCACAACAGGCTACGTGCCGGCAGGGTGGAGACGGTGCGGTGAGTCTTCATGACTTTCCCCCTCCCAGGGGTAAAGCGCGAACCAGTGAAGTGACTGGCGCGTCGAGGTTGGTGCTTGGTGTGGATGGAACGGGTACAGCGGGCAACAAACAAACAGCAGGGACGGCAAACACAACAAAAACGGTCGCCAACCGGAGCGTGGCGTCTGCGGCATCGCGCGCATCGCGCGTCGCGCCGCAGCAACACACCTCAATCGGGACGATGCAACAAGCCTGCGGCCGGCCCCTCCCCATTGCCGTGGGGCCGATGCAGCTTAGGCAGCGGGTGCGGTACCGGCGCCGAGACGCCGGAGCCGCCAACGCAGCCGTTACCAGATGATGCGTGCGCTCATGAACAAGGTCCGTGGCGGAGTGGACATCGCGCCGTACTGGTTGATGCTCACGCGCGGGTCGTACACGCCGGCACTGCCCCAGTCGATGCTGTACTGATCGTAGTTGCGGAAGTTCAGCGCATTGATCAGATCGCCGCGCACCTGCACCGTCACCGCATCGGTGATGTGCATGTCCTTGGACAACGACAGGTCCAGCTGGCGGGTGCCGAAGATGTCGCCGCCGGCGATGAACTTGCCGCCGGGCGCATCCACCGAGACCACGCGGATGTTGTCCGAACTCGGGCCGCCGTACTGGTCGTAGGAGATCGCCTCGTTGCGCGGCGGCACCGTGGCCAGGGTCAGCTTGGCCGAGCCGCTGATGCCCCAGAACAGGTCGTAGATGCCGGTAAGCACCAGGCGGTGGCGCGGCACCGCATTGAGATCCAGGAACGGGTAGTCGGCAATGGTGGCCGCATCGAATCCGTAGCGATCGTCGTTGCCGCGATTGCCGCGCGCACGCGAGAAGGTGTAGGCCGCAGTCAGGCCCCAGCCGCTCTCCTGCGTATAGGGCTTGTCTGCCGACAGCAGCAACTGGCCGGTCTTGGTCTCCACGCCGTTGTTGCCGATGATCAGGTTGCCGAAGCCGCGGGGTGTCTGGCCGAACGCCTGGTTGCCGTTCTGGAAGAAATCGCCGTTGGCATAGCGGTTGCCCAGGGTGAAGATGAAACCGTCCTTGCTGTGGATGTACGACAGCGTGGCCGAGGTGTTCCAGTCGCCCAGCTGGGTGCGCAGGCCCAGCGAATACTGGTCGGCATACGGCGTCTTCAGATCGTTGTTGAGCAGGTCGATTTCGCCGTTGCGCACGCGCGCATCGACCAGGTTGGCCAGGCTGTCGGGATTGCTCACATAGGTCGGATCGAAGGCGGTGCAGGTACCCGGCGCCGGGACGCAGTTGGTGGGCCCGTCAAAGCGGATCGTGTACTGCGCCAGCGCGGATTTGATCTGCTCCAGGCCCATCACGTCGAACAGGTTGCGGTCGTAGCTGCGGCCGGCACCGCCGAACAGCACCAGCGACTCGTCGCCACGGAAGTCGTAGGAAAAGCCCAGGCGCGGTGCGAAGTTGTTGTTGTCCTGTTTGCGATTGCGGCCGTTGCTGATGTAGTCGTTGATGTCCACCCCGCCCTTGGCCAGCTGCTCGGCGTAGGTGGCGCTCACGGCCGGATCGGTGCCGGGGCCGTTCAAGGCCGCCACCACTTCCGGCGGGGTCACGTTGTCCAGGTACGAGGGAATCTTTTCGCCATCCCAGCGCACGCCGATATTCAACTGCAGCTTGTCGTTAACGTCCCAATCGTCCTGGATGTACAGGCCCAGCTGCTTGCTGGTGGTGGTCACCGACGGCGCGGCACCGGCGAACGGCAGGTTGAAGCGCACCTGGTAGGGAATGGCCGAGGTGCCCGTGCCATCGCCCACCGCGTAGTAGAACGACGGGTTGGCCGCAGAGTTCTCGCTCTGGGTCAGCTCCACTTCCTTGTACTTCACGCCCATCTTGATGACGTGGTTGCCGTGCCACTCCAGGTTGTTGAAGGTCAGGTCGTTCTGGAAGCTGGGGCCCTTCTGGCCCTTGCGCTGGATCGCCAGGCCACTGGTGGCACCGTCGTTGAGCAGCACGTCGTCTTCGGCGATGCCGCGCGTGTACACGCTCTGGCTACCCACGGTGTAGGCGGTGGGATTGAACAGCACGTCCTCATAGGACACGCGCGCTTCGTTGACGTAGCGCTCGCCGTAATGCTGCCAGCGCAGGTCGAAGCGCTTTTCGGTGTTGAGGTTGATCTTGGAGGCGATCGCGGTGGTCTGGCCGCCGACGCTGTCGCGGCTTTCCTCGTCGCGGTACTTGCCGGTGAGCTCCAGGCGGTCGTTCTCGCCGATGTCCCAATCGACCTTGCCGAAGTACAGGTCTTCGTTGAACGGGCGGGTGACCGAGCCGAGCCGGCTCTGCACGCCGGCCGGCAGGTCGTCGCTGAGCGCGCTGAAGCGATCGGGCACGGCCACCGGATCGGCCGAGACCTCGAAGCCCTTGCCTTCGTAGCTGAAGAAGAAATGCGCCTTGTCCTGCACGATCGGCCCGCTCAGCGCAAAGCCGTATTCGTCCTGGTGAGTCTTGCGCTTGCTGCCATCGGAGTTGGGTGCGCCGGCGCGTTCGTCGGGCTGGCGCGCGCGGAAATCGGTATTGCTGGTGCGCCCGAAGATCTCGCCGTGGAACTCATTGCCGCCGGACTTGGTCGAGGCCACGATCGCTGCCGAACCGACCTGGTCGAACTCGGCCTTGTAGTTGGAGGTGATGACCTTGTACTCGCCGATGGCCAGTTGCGGGAACGGGTTGCCCGCGCTCTGCTCCTGGCCGGACACGCCACCGAACAGGTAGCTCTTCTGGCCGACGCCGTCGATGTAGACGTTCACCGCCGAGCTGCCCTGCGCGCCGCCGCGGATCTGGCTGTTGCCGTTGGAGTTGGTCTCGAACTGCATGCCCGGCACGGTGTCGGCGAACTCCAGGAAGTTGCGCGTCAGCTGCGGCACGGTGCTGATCTGCTTCAGCGACACGTTGGTGCCCACTTCGGAGGTCTTGACCTCCTGCAGCGTGGTGGCGGTGACCTGCACCGCATCCAGCGTGGTGGCATCGCCGGCAGGCGCCGCGGCTGCGCTGCCGCCCAGGTTCAAGGTGACCGACGAGGCCACCGACAGGGTCACGGTCTGCTCGCTACCGGGGCCGGCATCCACCTTGTAGGTGCCCGGGGGCAGGCCGACCAGCGCGTAGCTGCCGTCGGCACCGGTGGGCACGCGCCGGACGGCGCCGCTGGCGACATTGGTCGCGGTCACGGTGGTGCCGGCCTGTGCTGCCGCAACCTGGCCGCGCAAGGTCGCATTGCTGGACTGGGCCATGGCCGGGGTGCTGGCCAGCAACGAGGCGGCAAGGGCGCAGCACAACAGGCTGCGCGCGGGCAGGGTGGAGACGGTGCGGTAATTCTTCATGACTTTCCCCCTCCCAGGGGTAAAGCGCGAACCAGCGGAGTGGCTGGCGCGTCGGTACTGCGTCAAGCGGGACAGCTGGCAACAACGGCAACGGACTGCAAGCAACACACGTTCGGCAAAGCGTGGTGGCGCGTTTCAGGTGGGAGGCGCCGCCCGCGGCGCGCTGGATGCGCGCACGATCAGTTCGGGAACCATCTCGGAAAACGCCGGCGGTGCGGCATCGGCGGGCGGGGCGGGCGCATCGACCAGTTGCTGGCCCAGCAACAACTGCAATGCCCGCGCGCCCAGCCCGGCGATATCCACCCGCATGGTGGTCAGCGCCGGCAGCACGTAGCGCGCCATCGGCACGTCGTCGAAGCCGGCCAGCGCGATGTCCTGCGGCACCTTCAGCCCGGCATGGCCGAGCGCGAACAGGCAGCCCAGCGCCATCATGTCGTTGGCCGCGAACACCGCATCCGGGCGCGCGCCCTGTGCCAGCGTCTGGCCGGCGCGGTAGCCGGACTCTTCGTCGAAGTTGCCCGGCAGCACCCACGGCTGCACGTCGGCATCCAGCGCCAGCTCGTCGCGGTAGCCGCGCAGACGCTCGTGCGCATCGAAGTTGTCGGTCGGCCCGGCGATGAAGGCGATGCGGCGGTGGCCGCTGTCGCGCAGGTGCCGCGTCATCGTCCGCGCGCCGCCGTAGTTGTCCACGTTGAGCACCGGGCGCTGGCTGGCCGCGCCGGCGCAGTTGAGCAGCACCGCCGGCAGGCCGCCGGGCAGGGCGTCCTCGTGCACGCCGGAGTCGCCCAGCGAGGGCGACATCACCACCACCCCGTCCACGCGCCCGGGCAGGCGTTCCAGCGCCCTGCGCTGCGCCTGCGGGTCACCGTGCGAGCTGGACACCAGCAGGTGGTAGCCCTGCTCGCGCGCCACCTGGTCGATGCCGCGGATCAGTTCGGAAAAGAACTCGCCATGCAGGTCCGGCAACACCACCCCGATGGTGTGGGTGCGCCGGCTGCTGAGGCTGCGCGCGGCGTGGTGCGGGATGTAATGCAGCGCGCGGGCCACCTGCAGCACGCGCTCGCGCACCGACTCGGCCACATGCTGGTGCCCATTCATGGTGCGCGAGACCGTTGCCACCGACACCTGCGCTTCGCGCGCGACGTCCTTGATGGTGACGCTACCGCCTTCGGAGCGTGGCCGACTCATGGCAAAACCTCCAAAACAACGCGGTTGCCACCGCACGCCGGGAAGGGTCGCACGGTCCGCTGGCGCAGAACGTTCGTGTCACACATGCACATGAATGACATCGGCCCCAACCGATGGCGACCTCAGAGCGAGATGGCGCGCACGCTAGCAGGAACTGCAAGCGCTTACATGATGCGCTGCACCATTGGGCCAAACGCAGGTGGCACAAGGGCTTGGCGGCATCGCCTGGACAAGTTTGTCCGGGAAGGACAACGGCAGTCAATGTCGGACACTGGGCGACAACATGCATGGAACTACGAAAATCTAACGTTTCCGCACCGTACCCGGGCGCACGGTTGTCGCGCGCCTTGCCGCCAGTGCGTTCAGACAGCAAGATGCGCCGATCGATCAGGGGAACAGCGTGCGCATGTCGCCATCTACCGTCCGCGCCGGCCGGTTCCAGTCCATCGCGTGGGTGCTGCTGGCAGCGCTGTGCCTGGGCAGCTGCCAGCGCGCTGACAAGACCGCCGCCTTGCCGGGCGCCAGCGCCGAGCCAGCCGCAGCGATGCAGTCGATGACCCTGCCCTTGCGGCGCAACGACCTGGTCGCCTATGCGCGGATCCGGGTCACACCTGCGCAATACACCCAGCTGGAGGCGGCCTGGCGCAGCGGCGCCAGCCGTTGGCCGCTGACCGAGCTACCGCTGCCCAACGAGGTCGGCAGCCTGCTCGGCACTTTGTCGGCGCCCGGCGCCGAGCGCCAGCTGCAGCAGGCCTTCGATGCACAGCTGGCCGGCCAGTCGCAGGGCATCCGCCAGGCCGCGCAGTCGCTGGGCCAGTTCGGCGTGCAATACCTGCGCAGCCGCAGCGACTACCAGCCCGAGCAGCGCGCCCATTACGTGCAGCTGGTCGATGCCCTGAGCGCCTGGGCGGCCACCGCGCCGCTGGCCGACCGCGCGCGCGCCAAGGCCAGCATCGCCGACCTGGTGACCGCCGCCCGCGCCACCGGCATCGGCTCGGACGCCGATCTGCAGCGCTTGGGGATGGAAGAGAGCCTGCGCCGGCTCGGGCCGTTCTGGGCCGCGGCCAAGCAGGTGCTGGAGCGTTACGGCCTGTCGCTGGACAGCAGCCTGGATGCGCTGCGCACTGGCTTGATCAGGCAGGACGGCGACCGCGCCCAGGTGCGGCTGCGCTATCCGCTGGCCGCGCACGACATCGACCTGAGCATCGCCCTGATCAAGCGCGACGGCCACTGGTACCAGCAGCAGACCCAGGACGAGGTGCAGGCGCTGCTCGGCGCTGCGCCGGCGGCGCCCGCAGCCGACGCCGCTGCAAGGCCTGACACCCCGGCGGCCGCGCCCGCCACGCCCGCCGCCACCGGGCAACGCCCGGCTGGGCGATAATGACCGTGATGCCAGAACAGAATCCCCTGCCGTTCCCGGACGGCCAGCCCGCCCCGCCCAGCGCTGCTGCCGATCTCGGTGCCACGGCCGCCGCCTTGCCGACCGCCGTTCCGGTTCCGCCGGACGCTGCGCCGTCGATCGCGCCCGCCGTCGCCGCTGCCCGCAGCGCCAAACGCCCGTGGTGGGCGCGCCTGCTCGGCCGCCTGGCCGACCCCTGGCTGAGCCTGACCATCGAACCGGATCAGCCGAGCCGCTACGACGACGGCACGCCGGTGGTCTACGTGCTGGAGGACTACGGCCTGTCCAGCGCGCTGATCCTGGACAAGGCCTGCCGCGAGGCCGGGCTGCCCTCGCCACTGGTGCCGCTGCCGGGCGACCCGCTGCAGCGCAAGCGCGCCTACCTGGCGCTGTCGCGGCGCAGCAGCAGCAATTCGCTGATCCCCGAGCAGCGCGGCGGCAAGACCCATTCGGATTCGCTGGCCAAGCTGCTGCAGGCGCATCGCGTGCGCGCCGACCTGGACGTGCACCTGGTGCCGGTGTCGATCTTCGTCGGCCGCGCGCCGGACAAGCAGAGCGGCTGGTTCGCGGTGCTGTTCTCGGAAAACTGGGCGCTGGTGGGCCGCTTCCGGCGCCTGCTGGCGGTGCTGCTCAACGGCCGCACCACCATCGTGCGCTTCGCTCCGCCGATCTCGCTGCGCCAGACCATGGCCGAAGGCCTGCCGCCCGAGCGCACCCTGCGCAAGCTGCAGCGCGTGCTGCGCACCCACTTCCGGCGCATCCGCGAGGCGGTGATCGGGCCGGACCTGTCCACCCGCCGCCTGCTGGTGGACCAGGTGCTGGCCGCCGACTCGGTGCGCGAGGCCATCGCCACCCAGGCCAAGCGCGACAACTCCAAGCCGGTCGATGCCTGGCGCAAGGCGCACGCCTACGCCTGGGAGATCGCCGCCGACTATTCCAGCCCGGTGGTGCGCTCGGCCAGCTTCCTGCTGACCCACGTGTGGAACCGCATCTACGCCGGCGTGCTGGTGCATCACCTGGACAAGCTCAAGCAGGCCGCCCCCGGGCACGAAGTGGTCTACGTGCCCAGCCACCGCAGCCACATGGATTACCTGCTGCTGAGCTACCTGCTGTACGAACGCGGCATCGTGCCGCCGCACATCGTGGCCGGCATCAACCTCAACCTGCCGGTGGTCGGCACGCTGCTGCGCAAGGGCGGCGCGTTCTTCATCCGCCGCTCGATCAAGGGCAATGCGCTGTATTCGGCGGTGCTCAGCGAGTACGTCGCCCAGCTGGTGGCCGGCGGTTACTCGATCGAATACTTCGTCGAAGGCGGGCGCTCGCGCACCGGCCGGCTGCTGCAGCCCAAGGGCGGCATGATCGCGATGACGCTGCGCGCCTACCTGCGCCAGCCGCGCAAGCCGGTGCTGTTCCAGCCGGTCTACATCGGCTACGAGAAGCTGATGGAAGGCAACAGCTACCTGGACGAGCTCACCGGCCGGCCCAAGGAGAAGGAATCCATCTGGGGCCTGCTGTGGTCCATTCCCAAGGTGCTCAAGCAGAACTACGGCCAGGTGGTGGTGAACTTCGGCGAGCCGATCGCGCTCAACGACGTGCTGGCCAAGCACGCACCCGACTGGGACGGCCAACCGCTGCCCGACGACGAAAAACCCACCTGGCTGGCACCGGCGGTGGACACGCTGTCCACCCAGATCCAGACCCGCATCAACTGCGCCGCCGACGTCAATCCGATCAACCTGCTGGCGCTGGCGCTGCTGTCCACGCCCAAGCACGCGATGGGCGAGGCCGACCTGATCGCGCAGATCGAGCTGTGCAAGAAGCTGCTGGCGGAGATGCCGTATTCGGACCGCGTCACCGTCACCCCGCACACCCCGGCGCGCATCATCACCCATGCCGAAGAGATCAACGTGCTCACGCGTGTGTCGCACCCGCTGGGCGATGTGCTCAGCGTCAGCGGCGACACCGCGGTGTTGCTGAGCTACTTCCGCAACAACGTACTGCACCTGTTCACGGCCTCCTCGTGGGTGGCGTGCTGCTTCCAGAACAACCGCCGCATGAGCCGTGCCGGTCTGCTGCGCCTGGGGCGCACCGTGTATCCGTTCCTGCAGGCGGAGTTGTTCCTGCCGTGGAGCGAGGACCGCTTTGCCGAACGTATCGAGCAGACCATCGACATGTTCGTGCGCGAAGGCCTGCTGCTCAACGTCACCGACGACGATGGCGGCATCCTCACCCGCAACACCGGGCAGACCGACGAGGTGTTCCGCCTGCGTGCGATCGGCCATTCGCTGCAGCAGGCCTTCGAGCGCTATTACATCGCCATCTCGGTGCTGGTGAAGAACGGCCCCGGCGTGCTCGGTGCCGGCGAACTGGAAAGCCTGTGCCAGCAGGCCGCGCAGCGCCTGAGCCTGTTGTACGCCCCGGCCGCCCCGGAGTTCTTCGACAAGACCCTGTTCCGCAGCTTCATCCAGAAACTGCGCGAGCTGCGCCTGGTGTGGCCGGACGAGAACAGCAAGCTGCTGTTCGACGAGCGCCTGGATGCCTGGGCCAAGGACGCCAAGTTCATCCTTGGCCGCGAATTGCGCCATACCATCGAGCGGGTCAGCCCCGAAGCGGTCAAGCCGGACGTGGTGCTGCCGCCGGCCGAGTAAGGCGGCAGTACAAACGCCAGCGTCTCCCTGCGGTAGGTGATGCCGGGCAATGGCAGCGCACCCGCAGGGAAGCGCAGATGCGCACCATGCTTCCCTTCTCCCACCGGGAGAAGGTGCCCCGAAGGGCGGATGCGGGTCGGTCAGCACGCAGATTATCCAGCGCTGCAGCTGACCAGAGTCACTCGCGGCGTTGTTCACCAACGCCCGCAACTTCACACAGCAGTTCCGTTCGTTTCATCCGCCTCTTGCAGCCGTGCCGATAGCATCGCGCCACCTTTCATCACGATCGGGTGCGTTGGACCACAGGCGTGCCCGGCAGGAGATCTCCATGCGCGCAGCCATCCACACCCAATTCGGCGACCCGGCCAAGGTGCTCGAACTCGGTCAACGGCCCACCCCGCAGCCCGGCAAGGGCCAGGTGCGCATCGCCATGCGTCGCTCGCCCATCCACAACCACGACCTGTGGACGGTGCGCGGCAATTACGGCTACAAGCCGGAGCTTCCCGCAATCGGCGGCAGCGAGGCGGCCGGCGTGATCGACGCCCTGGGCGAAGGCGTCCAAGGCCTGCAGACCGGCCAGCGCGTGGTCGCCGCCGGCGTGCACGAGAGCTGGGCGGAGTTTTTCCTGGCCGACGCGTCCGGCGTGGTGCCGCTGCCCGACGCGCTGGACGACGACCGCGGTTGCCAGTTGATCGCCATGCCGTTGAGCGCGCTGATGCTGATCGAGTTCCTGCAGGTCGAAAAAGGCGACTGGATCGTGCAGAACACCGCCAACGGCGCGGTCGGCAAGACCGTCGCCATGCTCGCCGCCGTGCGCGGCATCAACGTGGTCAACCTGGTGCGCCGCGACGCCGGCGTGGACGAGCTGCAGGCCCTGGGCATCGGTAACGCGGTCTCCACCGCCCGGGAGGGCTGGCAGGACAGCGTGCGCGCGCTGGTCGGCGAGGCGCCGATCGTGCGCGCAATCGACTCTGTCGCCGGCAGCGCAGCCGGCGACCTGATGGGGCTGCTTGCCGAGGGCGGCGAGCTGATCTCGTTCGGCTCGATGACCGGCGAGCCGCTGCAGATCTCCAGCGGCGATGTGATCTTCAAGCAGGCCAGCGTGCGCGGCTTCTGGGGCAGCAAGGTCATGGCCGCCACCAAGCCCGAGGACAAGCGCCGCATGATCGGCGAACTGCTCAAGGCCGCCGTCGATGGCAGCCTGGCTCTGCCGGTGGAAGCGGTATTCGATCTGGAAGACGCGGCGAAAGCGGCAGCGGCAAGCGCCGAACCGGGCCGCCGCGGCAAGATCCTGCTGCGCGCAGGCTGAGGACGGCGGCTCGGGTCGTCTTTACGACAGTCGGCGCCTAACGCGCAAAAGCGAGGCGCTTGCACGTCCGCTGACGCGAACAAGCGCCCGGATCCGTTGCCCAGATCGGCCGAAGAGATCGACAATTCTCCAAGACCGGCATATCAAGCCCCTCTCCCCTCGGGGCGAAGAGGCACCGCTCGCGCGCCACTGGCGCGCGTGCCTTGGAGCGCCCGCGTCGCAAGACGTGGCCGGGGCGCGCAGCGGGAGTTGGGATGAGGGTGTGGCCCAAGCGACCAACGCGACACGCCTCAGCTCAAGCCGGCGCCATACCGATAAAACCCTGCCTGCGTCATCAACTGACTCAACTTCCTGTCACCGCGACGCTGGTATCCACGACCGCAAAGCAAACCCAGGCGGCCGCACGCACCAACCTCACGCCGGCTCGTCAGGCACCAGCTCCATTTCCAGCCGCGTGATGCAGTCCTTGAGATGCAGCTTGCGCTTCTTCAGGCGCTTCATCTGCAGCTCGTCGTCCATGTTGGCGGGCACGCGCTGGATCTCCTCGTCCAACGCGCGGTGGGCGCGTCGCAACTCGGCGATCTGCTCGGCGATCTCGGCGGGTGAGAGAGTTTCCACGGCTCCGAGCATACACAACCACGGGCCGGCCGCGTCACCCGTGCTTGCCAAGCCGCCCGGGGCTGCGACAATGCCTGCGCGCCGTTGGGGAAACGGCGGCGCGCCTGATCCCATCATTGCCGCGCGGCCATGGCCGTCGAGAAAGGAGTCTTTACGATGCGTTTGCGTTCTTCCCTGCTGGCCCTGAGCCTGCTCACCGCCGCCAACCTGGCCAGCGCCGCCGACGTCGCCAAGTACGACGGCTTTTTGTGCTGCAACCTGCGCACCGACGGCAGCTGGATCAGCGACAGCAACTACGCCGAAGACGGCAAGCGCATGCTTCCCGTAGGCACCCCGGTCAGCGTCACCGGCTTCGGCCGCAACCGCGTCAACCTCAAGATCGCCGGCGAAAAGCAGTCCATCGGCAACGATTACAGCCGCGACCTGGACAACACCGCCTTCGCCGCCCGCTATGTCGTCACCGCCGACCCCAAGCTCAAGCTGGCCACCTTCCCGCCCAAGATCCGCCAGGCCATCAATGACGGCAAGCTCACCGGCGGCATGACCCGCGAACAGGTACTGATGGCGGTCGGCTACCCGATCAGCAGCGAAAACCCGAATCTGGACGCCTCGCTGTGGCGCTACTGGCGCGACAGCTTCTCCGAGTACCAGGTGCAGTTCGGCCCCAGCGGCAAGCTGGTCAAGGTGACCGCAGACCCGCAGCTGATGAATCTGGTTTGGCTGCCGTGATAATCACCGGCGGAGGCGAAAGACGCCTCCGCCCTTTTAAGCTGCATCATTGAGTTGCTGTGACGCGCATGGCTTGTGATTTATGTGGCTCTGTGGCGCGTAACGAATGCGTGCTCGCAGGGATTCCATGATCCGTGCCGGAATCACTTCCCGCATAGCAGGTCAGCTAAAAAATCGAGGTTTTCTTGACTAGCAATAAAGCAATATTTTTATCTATCATCTTTGGCTGTTTGTCTGGTTGCGCAACTGGATCGGTGAGAATGATAGGCGCAGCTACCAACTATAAGAGTGGTAGTTGTGAGGTGATGGTCTATCAAACAAAGAGTCAGGCGATAGAGAATGGCCTGAAAAAAGAAGTATGCGTTGTTGAGGGAAGTAGTGCATTTAGCTTCGATCACAGCATTGAAGGCGCCATCAAAAACAACGTCAAGAAAGTCTGCCAGTGCGGGGTTAGCCGCGCCTACGTTGAATCGGGTCACACCGAATCTCATATGGGAGTCAAAGGTGTGTCGTATATAAACTTGATCGGTTTTGAATGAATCAGAGGCCAGGCTTTACTTGCGGGCTGGGCACCTTGAGGTGACAGCCTGAGGTGTTGCCGCAGTTACTGTGCCAAGTTCGATTCTGGAAAATCATCGGGCGTCAGCGTCTGCTTCAAGACGGTCTCCAGCTGCTCAGCCAATAGATCAAAGCAGAACGCCAGCGCATCCAGGCTGACATGCGGCTCATTGCAATGTCTGGCGATTGTGTTGCGTGGCCGTGCCAACATGCCCAGCAGGCGTAAATGATCGCGCGTCTGCAACAACCGAAGCTGCGCGTCTTCCGGCAGCAGGTAATACCCGAACAGAGACTGCTCCATGCTCAACTCTCCGGACAGGCTCCCGCCGCACGATGCGGCGGGATGCCGGGAGGTTAGCAACCGCAAACAGACGGCGGGCTTATTTCCCTTGCGGGTGTTGTATTCGCCGCCCTCCCGGCGTGGAGACGCCGAGCATGTGCCCGAACATCAGGCACAAAAAACCACCGCTTGACGGGGGTGGTACCGCTGTTTGCGGAGTTGCTACGCTCCGTGAAGGAGTGTGCTACCGATGCATGGGGGAGTCAAGATGCGGGCCTGGAATCCTGGTGCTCTTTTGGATTATCAATGTCGTGTCGCAAAGGTATAGTTATTAATATCCACAAATTTCACATCGGGGTCTAATTGGGAGGCTCGGATACGCCAGCTGATAAAGCGGAAATGACGTAATTGCAAAGAAATCGTGGGCTCGACAAGCATTCCGACACGATTCAATTTCAGGCCGTGGTTAATGACAGGCTTCACAAGCCAGGCGCTAGAATTCTCTCCCTGCCAACCGGCCGCCAAAGACCGAAGCTCACATGCAACGACATCCGGACCTGTATCCCAACGACGATAACGGCAACACGCTCTGGCACATTGCCCAGCAAGGCGTGGACCTGTCGAAGCCGCGCGAGATTGCGTTCTCCGTGGTCTTCCCCACGAAGGAATCGGCCTTGGAGTTCTCGGTGATGCTGCTGCGCTTCGAGCAAAAGGTGCGTTGCTGCCACTATCCGGAAAACACCGCATTTCCGATGGACGTGACGGTGTATCCGACCATGGTGCCGTCGCACAAGGCGATTTCGGCATTCGAGGAGGAGCTGGCCGTGGAGGCCAAGCCCCTGGGTGGCCTGAATGACGGCTGGGAGTTTTCCGTGGATGACAAGGACGCCTGACGCAGCCCGCGTGCGAGAGCCGGCGATGCAGTCACTGCATCGCTGAGCTCGCTGCACCCTTACCGCGTTACCGCATCACCGCTGCGACTGCGGTACGCGGCGCAGCTTTGACACGTCATAGCCCATGGCGGCGATGCGTTGGACAGCCTGCTGATAGTCGGCATCGGACACCTGCGGGGTACGCGCCATGTACCAGACGTAATCGCGCTTGCTGCGCGCCACGATGGTCTGCGCATACGCCGCATCCCGCCAGGCGATCACGTATTCGGCCTTGAACGGCCAGAAGAACTGCATGCTCCATAGCGCACCATTGCCTTCCTTCGCCACCTGGCCGATCGGATGCATGGACTTGAGCGGCGCCTGGAAGCTGCCCTTGCGGTAGGTGAAGGTGGTCTGGATGCGGCCATCCGGTCGCAGCGCATAGCGCTCCACGGCATCGTAGGCCTTGCGCTCGGGCCGGGTGGGAATGTGCGCGATGACGTACCAGTCGCCCATGAAGCGCGGCACGTCGACGCTGTCTGCGCGGGGCAGGGCGGCACGCGACTCGCTCCCACTGGCACTCCCGTAGACCGCTAGCGTCAGCAACAACAGCATCGAACCACCTCGCATGGCAACCTCCACCAGAAAGAACCCGTAGGTAGGCCTACGGCGTTACTGTGCGTCCGGATGCAAGCCCATGCGATGCAGTTCCGGTCTGAGTGCACGCTGGCGTGGTGTGCCAGCGGGATGACCGTAACGCTCGACATGTCATGGCGGCGTTGAAGCGCCAGGCCGACGCCTTGCGCATGCCAGGAAACGCGCGATCACGGAGCGGTGAGCGCCGGGTCGACGATCAGCCGCACGAGGATTACGGCGCGCTTTGAAAGCGCAGCGGTGGCAGGACGTGTCGTTCAGTGCCGGCGGTCGAGCCATGACGCGCTGATAGTCCCGGCAGGCGGTAGCCCGACGGCATTCACCAGGGCGATACCGCTTCTTCCCCATATGGATGAATCGTCGCGATCCTTCCATCCGCGTCGTGTTCCAGCGGTGCCATCTTGATGCTGCGCAGATGCGTCTGCCCGCCCGACAGCACGGCGTCGTGATAGAACAGGTACCACTGGCCGTTGAACAGGCAGATGGAGTGATGCGTGGTCCAGCCGACCACCGGTGCGAGCAGCACGCCCTGGTAGGCGAATGGCCCGTACGGGGTATCGCTGGTGGCGTAGCAGATGCGGTGGGTGTCGCCGGTGGAGTAGGACAGGTAATAGCGGCCGGCGTGGTGGTGGACCCAGGGGCCTTCGAAGAAGCGGCGGGCATGGTCGCCGGCACGTAATGGTGTGCCGTGTTCGTCGAGGATGATGATCTCGCGGGTGGGTTCGGCCAGTTGCGTCATGTCCTCGCGCAGGCGGGCGACGCGCGGGCCGAGTGCGGGCGCGTCGTCGCCCGGTTCCTGATGGTCCGGCGCATAGACGTTGTCGCGGTACTGCTGCAGCTGGCCGCCCCAGATCCCGCCGAAGTACAGGTAATGCGCGCCGTCGTGGTCGGCAAATACCGCCGGGTCGATCGAGTAGGTGCCGGCGATGGGCTCGGCTGCGGCGACGAACGGGCCTTGCGGGCCATCGCCGACCGCCACGCCGATCTGGAAGATGCCGTCGGCCCGCTTGGCGGGAAAATACAGATAGGTCTTGCCGTCGCGCTGCGCGGCATCCGGTGCCCACATCTGGCGCTGTGCCCACGGCACGTCGCGCACGTGCAGGACCTGCCCGAGGTCTTCCACCGGTGCACCGGGATGGGCCATGCGGAAGACGTGGTAGTCGGCCATGTCGAAGTGCGAGCCATCGTCGCTGAAGGCAACGCCAGCATCGATGTCGTGCGAGGGGTAGATGTACAAGGCGCCGTCGAACACGTGTGCGGAAGGGTCGGCGGTATAGAGGTGGGTGACCAGCGGTGCGGAAATGGCGGTGCGCGCCAGCGCCTGCAGTGCAGCGGTGTGCAGTTCATCGGACATGCGCGTACCTGTGCATGAGGTGGGAGGAGGAGGAGGGCGTCAACTGGTGGCGAGCGCGGCGCTGCGTCGGCGCAGGCCCAGCTCGTGTTCGATGCGGGTTTCCAGCGGCTTGTCGATCTCGTACAGCGCCAGCAACGCGGTACCGAGCAGGAACGGGATGGACGCATACACGCTGATGGCCAAGCGAATGCCGTTTGTCACGGCATCGCTTTGCAGCGGCAGGGCGGCATCGTAGCCATAGAACGCCAGGATGCCGGCGACCAGCGCGCCGCCGACGCTCAGGCCGATCTTCAGGCCGCACAACATCGCCGAGAAGATGATCGCGGTGGCGCGGCGGTGGTTCTTCCATTCCGAGTAGTCGGCCACGTCGGCGATCATCGCCCACAGCAGCGGGATGGTGATGCCGTAGAAGAAGCCGTGCAGCACGTAGGAGGCGAACACCCAGGCGATCGCAGTCGGCGGATACACGTAGAACGCCAGCAGGAACAGCGTGGAGATCAGCAGCGCGCCACCGAACACGTTGCGCTTGCCGTAGCGATCGGCCAGCCGCTTGGAGAAGCCGATGCCCACGATCATCGCCAGGATGCCGCCGGCGCTGAACACGCTGAAGGCCGAGGTGGGTGCGTCCTGCGGCCATTGCAGCGCGCTCAGGCCGGCGCCGGTGAGCGCGCTGTTGATCGCAGCGATGAAGCGGTTGAAGCCGGCGTTGTCGAGGAACAGCGTCAACGCGTTCGCGTCGAGGGTGTACTTGAAGTAGTAGATGTACATCCCGCCCTTCATGGCGAGATTGATGAAGACCAGGATGGTCAGCGACAGCATCACCAGCCAGGGTTTGTTGCGGACCAGATCGGTGAGGTCCTGGCGCACGCTGCTGCGTTGTTCGCTGATCGGCAGCACGCGCTCGCGGGTGGTGAAGAAGGTGATCAGAAAGCACAGCGTGCCGACGGCGGCGAACAGCGCCATGGTGTTGCGAAAGCCCTGTGCCTTGTCGCCATTGCCCAGGATCAGCACCAGCGGCAGCAACAACACCTGGATGATGAACTGTGCAAACGTCACCGCCAGGAAGCGGTACGCCGACAGGCTGTTGCGCTGCTCCATGCTGCCGGTGAGCACGCCGCTCAACGCCGAGTACGGCAGGTTGTTGGCCACGTACACCAGCATCAGCAGCGTGTAGGTGGCGAAGGCGTAGGCGATCTTGCCCTGCTCGCCGAGTGCGGGCGTGTTGAACGCGGCCAGCGACAAGGCACCGAACGGCAATGCCGTCCACAGGATCCACGGGCGGAACTTGCCCCAGCGCGTGCGGGTGCGGTCGGCCAGGATGCCGATGATGGGCGTGAACACGAACGCGCCGAGCATGCCCACCACGAAGATCAGGGTGGCGGCCACACTCGCCGGGATGCGGAACACATCGGTATAGAAGAACGCCAGGAAGGTGACCAGCGTCTGGAAGATCAGGTTGGCTGCCAGGTCGCCCAGGCTGTAGCCGATCTTTTCGCGCAAGGAGAGCTGTTGTGAGCGATCGTTCATGAGGTGGGGCGGGGCTCAGGGAGTGCTGCGGAAAACGCCGCGGCGCGCGCCAGGCTGCCGGTCGCGATGGGAGGTGATCGCGACCGGCAAACACAGCACTCAAAAGGTACCGCGGATGCCGAGCATGACCGTGCGCCCGGGCTCGTACAGATCGTAGGTGGCGTTGGGCCAGGCGTAGGTGGTGCGCAGCGGCTCGTCGGTGAGGTTGGTGACGTTGAGGGTGATCTGCGGCTTGGACGGCAGCGATTCCAGCGTGTAGCTGGCAGACAGATCCAGCTGCCCGCGCGCATCGGCGTTGAGGCGCGCGTAGGGAATGCCGTTCTGGTTGGCGCCGGAGATCACCATGTCGTCGTTCCATGTGTAGGACAGGCGCACCGAGGCGGCGTCCTTTTCCCAGTACACGGTGCCGTTCCACAGGTTGGGTGCGACGCCGACCGCCACTGCCGGAATGCCTTCGCCTTCGGAGGATTGGGTGACATGGGTGTAGTTCACGCTGAAGCCCAGACCGTCGACCAGCCGGTCCAGCGGCTGCACCCAGATCGCCTCGGTGCCGCGGATGTTGAGCACGCCGTCGGCGTTGACCTGGGTCTGGACATCCACGGTGGCCGCATTCGGGCCGCCGCGCTGGTCCAGGCCGGACTGCTGAATCGGCAGCAGGCTGTCGTAGGGCACGCCCAGGTCGTTGAAGGGGATACGCCGCACGCCGTTGACGGTGAAGCCGCTGATGCGCTTGTTGAACAACGTCAGGCCCACATAGCCTTCGCCGCCGGTGTACCACTCGCCACCGAAATCCACGTTGGTGGACAGGTACGGCGCCAGGTTCGGATTGCCCTGGGTTGCGGTCTGCGCGGAGGGGTCGCTGAAGTTGGTGTTGGGCAACATCGCGCTGGGGTCGGGGCGGGTGAGCGTGCGCGAGCTGGATAGCCGCAGCACCACGTTGTCGGCCACGTCCCAGGCGGCGTTGAACGAGGGCAGGGTCTCCTTGTAGTCCGAATCCAGCACCTGGACGCGGCGGATGCCGTTGATGGTGACCGGGCCGGTGATGGTCTGGTCGGTGGTCACGTAGCGCACGCCGGCATTGAAGCGCAGCGTGCGGTTCCACACTTCGGTTTCCGCGTTGGTTTCGATATAGAAACCCCAGTTTTTTTCGCGGATGCCGCCGGCCGAGGCACCGGTGTTGGCGGAGTTGGTCTCCGGTGCGGAATCGCGCAGCGCGTAGTAATTGGTGTCGCCCAGGAAGCGGTTGAAATCGGCGGTGATGAAGCCATCCGGGCCGGGGCGCAGATAGCCGGCCAGCGCCGCATTCGGGATTGCCGAGCCAGGGCCGCCGTTGCAGACATTGCCACCGCCACCGCGGCAGACCACCTGCTCCCAGGCGATGCTGTTGTCGAAGCCGCGGATGGTGCGCTCGGCCTGGTCGTAGGCGGCGCCGATCTTGATGTTGCGCTTGTCTTCGCCGAACTGCAGGTCGGCGCGTGCGCCCCGGGTTTCGGTCACGCGTTTTTCGTTCTGGATATTGACCCGGCCGCCGTTCCAGCCCCAGCCCAGATTGGGGTCGTTGAGATCGAGCGGGCTGCTGATCGAGGGGCGGTCGCCGCCTTCGTTGCGGTAATCGACGGTGGTGAACGGCGAGGTGACCAGGATGCTGGGCGACTCGCGCTCCAGCCAGCTGCGCGTGGCGTTGGCCTGCACGTTGAGCTTGATGTCCTGGTTCTCGCCGAACAACAGCTCGGCACCCGGATTGACGCTCCAGAACTTGACCTCTTCACGGTACGGGCGGGCTTCCAGGAAGTACTGCGCATTGGCAAACGTGGCGCTGGTGACCACGTTGTTCTGGTCCAACTGCATGCCCAGCGGGATCATGTTGCCGTTGCGGCCGATCAGATTCATGCTGATCCGCTCGGTGGTGCGCTTGGCTTCCGAATACAGCGTGTCCAGGTAGAAATGCATGCTGTCGGACGGGCGCCATTCCAGCGACATCACCGAGGCATCGCGGTCGCGATCGCCATTCATGTAGACGCTGCGGCCCAGCCGCGGAATCAGCGCGTCGCTGATCTGGTCGATGCTCAGGCCCGGGTTGCGCGCCAGCAGCCAGGCCGCATCGATGGTCTCGCCGGTGGTCAGGCCGCTGCCGGCGGTGGCCGGCACGCGGTCGGGAATGCGCCAGTTGCCGCCACCATTGACGTTGCACGCGGCCGGTTGATTGGTGGCCGGGGTGCCGGCAGGCGGGGTGAGGCCGCACTGGGTGTAGGTGAGGCCGGGGTTGGTCCAGCCCACGCTTTCGAAGCCGCGCACGCCCAGCTTGCCGCGGACCGAGGCCACGCCCAGCAATGCGCCGAAGGTGCCTTGCTCGTTGGTCCAGCTGCCCATGAAGGCGCCGCGCGGGGTGGTCTTTTCGCTGGTGCTGTTCCAGTCCGCCTGGGCCTGATAGGTGAAGTGCACGCCGGGGCGATCGAACGGGCGCGCGCTGCGCATGTCCACCACGCCGGAGACGCCGCCTTCGAGCATGCTGGCGGTGGGCGTCTTGCTGACCGTGAGCTGGGTGAAGAACTCGGTGGGAAACAGGTTCAGATCGACTTCGCGGTTCTGGTTCTGCGCGTTCAGGCCGATCGAGGCGGTGGCGATGCTGGCGCCGTTGAGCGTGGTCTTGGTGAAGCTGGTGCCCAGACCGCGGATGGCGATGTTGAGGCCCTCGCCATTGACGTCGCGCGAGAGCTGCACGCCGGGGATGCGGTTGAGCGACTCGGCGATGTTCATGTCCGGAAACTTGCCGATGTCCTCGGCAAACACGGTGTCGGCAAAGCCCACCGAGTCGCGCTTGGCGTCGGTGGAAAACTGGATGCTGCGCCGGTAGCCGGAGACGGTGACGGTGTCGAGCTGGGTCACCGCATCACCGCTGGCAGCGGCGGCCGTGGGCGGTTGTGCGGTGGCGGCAGCGCTGTCGGCATCGCTGGACTGTGCCCAGGCGGCGGTGCTGGTCATGCCCAGCAGAATGGACCCCAATGCGCAGGACAACGCGGTTTGTGCGTAGCTGTTCTTCACCGTAATCCCTTCCCTAACAGGTGAGCAGATGTCCCACGCATCGCCCCTGCGCAGGGAGTGCCGCTGCCGGTAGCGGCGCGGCGATGGTGCGATGGGGGAGACGGGCGATCAGCGGTGGCCGATGTTAGCGCTACCAAATTCAGAACATCACGCTGCAGGGCAGCATAGGCGACGGAAGGCATCGTGGCGGCTGCGACAGTGGCGCTGATCGGAATGGTGCCGGCTGCATATGGCGCACTGGCGTGTTGCACTGCGCGATGGTTTTTGCCCGGCAGCGTGGTAATGGTAGCGCTATCACCCGTGGCGCAAGGCCACCTTCGTGCAGGTGCAGTGCTCGATGAATCGAACCGAAGAACGCGGCAACCAGAGGCCGGGCCACGCGCGACATGTGGCAGCGCATTGCAGTGGCCGTTGCGCGATTGCCCGTCGCAGGCTGCGTCCAGCAGCGCTATGGCGCCCGCGCACATGAGCGAGTTGCCGCAAGCGGCTGCCCCTGCCGGCACGCTGGCGCGCCTGGGCCGCATGCGTTGGCGTGTCTGCGCACTGCTGCTTGCCGCCACCACCATCAACTATGTCGACCGCCAGGTGCTGGGCGTGCTGGCGCCGTTTCTGCAGACGCAGATCGGCTGGAACGAGATCCAGTATGGCTATATCGTCACCGCGTTCCAGGCCGCCTACGCGCTGGGCCTGTTGTGCAGCGGTGCGGTGATCGACCGCTTCGGCACACGCGTCGGTTACGCACTGGCGATCGGCATCTGGAGCCTGGCGGCGATGGGGCATGCGCTGGCCACCAGCGTGGTGGGCTTTGCGATTGCGCGCTTCTTCCTGGGGCTGGGCGAATCCGGCAACTTCCCCGCTGCGCTGAAGACGGTGGCCGAGTGGTTCCCGCGTCGCGAGCGCGCACTGGCCACCGGCATCTTCAATTCCGGCTCCAACATCGGTGCGATCGTCGCGCCGTTGCTGGTGCCGCTGATCGCCACCGCCTGGGGCTGGCAGGCGGCATTCCTGTTCACCGGCGTGCTCAGCGCCACCTGGCTGCTGGTGTGGTGGCTCAGCTATCACCCGCCCGAGCAGCAACCCGGCCTGTCGGCGGCAGAGCTGGCGCATATCCGCAGCGATGCGCACGAGCCGGTGCAGCGGCGGCTGTCGTGGTTGCAGGTGCTGCGGCATCGGCAGGCCTGGGCGTTCGTGCTGGGCAAGTTCATCACCGACCCGATCTGGTGGTTCTTCCTGTTCTGGCTGCCCAAGTTCCTGCATGCCGAATACGGATTGAGTCTGTTGCAACTGGGCGCGCCGTTGATCGTGATCTTCGTACTGGCCGATATCGGCAGCATTGCCGGCGGCTGGGTCGCCGGGCGCTTCATCGCGCGCGGCTGGAGCGTTAACCGCGCACGCAAGAGCGCAATGCTGATCTGCGCGATCTCGGTGGTGCCGATCGTGTTCGCTGCACGCGCCGATAACCTGTGGCTGGCCGTGGGCCTGATCGGCCTGGCCACCGCTGCGCATCAGGGGTGGTCGGCCAATCTGTTCACGCTGCCATCGGACATGTTTCCACGCCACGCGGTCGCCACCGTGGTCGGCATCGGCGGCTTTGCCGGCGCGGTCGGTGGCATGCTGATCGCCACCTTCATCGGGTTCCTGCTGCAGGCCACCGGCAGTTATGTGCCGGTGTTCCTGATGGCAGGCTCGGCGTATCTGCTGGCGCTGGCGGTGGTACACATGCTGGTGCCACGCTTGGCGCCGGCGCAGCTGCCGGCAGATGCCGCCGCCACCGCCGCATCTTCCTGAGGGGATCATCATGCAATTACGCACACTGGCAATCGGGTTGTTGTTGGCGGCGAACGTCGCAACGCTTGCGCAGGCCGCACCGCTGGCTTCCGGCGCGCCCAAGTTCCTGGGCAGCGCCTACAGTCCGCAACAGTCCCCGGGATTTGCGCAGTACTGGAACAAACTCACGCCGGAAAACAGCGGCAAGTGGGGCAGCGTGGAAGCGGTGCGCGACCAGATGGACTGGAGCGGGCTGGATACCGCCTACCGGCTGGCCAAGGCCAACGGCATGCCGTTCCAGATGCATGTGATGGTGTGGGGCAATCAGCAGCCGGAGTGGATCAAGTCGTTGCGGCCGGCCGAGCAACGCCGCGAGATCGAGCAGTGGTTCGCCGCGGTGGCGCAGCGCTATCCGGAGATCGACCTGCTGGAAGTGGTCAACGAGCCGCTCAACGACCCGCCCAGCAAGGACGACACCGGCGGCGGCAATTATCTGCAGGCGCTCGGCGGCAACGGCGCCAGCGGTTGGGAGTGGGTGCTGCAGTCGTTCCGGCTGGCGCGCCAGCACTTTCCGCGTGCGCGGCTGATGATCAACGACTACAGCATCACCAACAGTCCCCAGGCCACGCAGAAGTACCTGCAGATCGTGCAGTTGCTGCAGCGCGAGCAACTGGTCGATGCGATCGGCGTGCAGGAGCATGCCTTCGAAACCACGCCGAATGTGGCGATGTCGGTGCACCGCGACAATCTCGATGCACTGGCCGCGACCGGCTTGCCGATCTACATCACCGAGTTCGATCTGGACGGGCCCACCGATGCGCAGCAGCTGGCCGCCTACCAGCGTGTGTTCCCGGTGTTCTGGGAGCACCCCGGCGTGCGCGGCATCACGCTGTGGGGCTTTCGTCCCGGGCTGTGGCGCGACAAGGAAGCGGCCTATTTGATTCGCGCCGATGGCACCGAGCGGCCGGCGCTGACCTGGCTGCGCGATTACGTTGCCAGCCACGGTGCGGCGCGGTGATCCCGGTGCCCTGCCTTTTTCCTGCCCGTTCGGCGATCGACTGATGCCTACCTCCATTCCGCTGACCCTCCACGCCGACCGCCTGTTGCCCGCCGACCCCAGCACGCGTGCGATCGCGCGCCGCCTGTACGCGAAGATCGCTGCACTGCCGATCATCAGCCCGCATGGTCATACCGAACCGGCGTGGTTCGCTACCGACGCGCCGTTCGCCAATGCCACCGAGTTATTGCTGGTGCCGGATCACTACGTGTTCCGCATGCTCTACAGCCAGGGCGTCGCACTGGATGCCTTGGGCATTCCGCGTGCGGATGGATCGCGCGCGATCGTGGATCCACGCGCGGCGTGGCGCGTGTTCGCTGAGCACTACACGTTGCTGCGCGGTACGCCGTCAGCGTTGTGGTTGAATCATGTCTTCCATGACGTGTTCGATCTGCGCATCCGGCTGGATGCCGGCACTGCCGATCATTACTACGACCACATCACCGCGGCGCTGCAGACGCCGGCATTCCGTCCGCGTGCCCTGTTCGAGCGCTTCGACATCGAGGTGATTGCCACCACCGAGTCGCCGCTGGACACGCTGCAGCACCACGCGGCCATTCGCGCCAGCGGCTGGAAGGGACGCGTGCTCACCGCGTACCGCCCGGACCCGGTGGTCGACCCCGAACACGAACAGTTTGCCGCTGCGCTGCAGCAGTTCGGCGCGCTCACCGGCGAGGATGTGCTGAGCTGGCAAGGCTATCTGCGTGCGCACCGGCAGCGCCGCGCCTTCTTTGCCGCGCATGGCGCCACCTCGACCGACCACGGCCACCCCAGCGCGGCCACCGCCGATCTGTCGCCGGCCGAGGCGCAACGCCTGTTCGACACCGTGGTACGTGGTGCCGCCACACCGGCGCAGGCCGAGCTGTTCCGCGCGCAGGTGCTGACCGAAATGGCGGCGATGAGCCTGGACGATGGCCTGGTGATGCAGTTGCACCCGGGCTGCTTTCGCAATCACAACCGGCAGTTGTTCCAGACCTTCGGGCGCGACAAGGGCGCCGATATTCCGATGCGCACCGACTACGTGCACGCGCTCAAACCCTTGCTGGACCGGTTCGGCAACGACCCGCGCCTGCGCCTGATCGTGTTTACGCTGGACGAAACCAGCTACAGCCGCGAGCTGGCGCCACTGGCCGGCCATTACCCCTCGTTGTTGCTGGGGCCGGCATGGTGGTTCCATGACGCGCCGGAAGGCATGTGGCGCTTCCGCGAGCAGACCCTGGCCAGCGCCGGCTTCTACAACACCGTGGGCTTCAACGACGATACCCGCGCCTTCCTGTCGATTCCGGCGCGGCACGATGTGGCGCGGCGCGTGGACAGCGCCTTTCTCGCCAAACTGGTCGCCGAGCACAGGCTGGACGAGGACGAGGCGGTCGAGGTTGCGATCGATCTGGCGTATCGCCTGCCCAAGCAAGCCTACAAGCTGTGAGGCTGGGCGAGGCAGCACGCAGCGATGCCTGCACGCGTGCACGTGGTGCGGATGGGACACGCCTGCAGGCACGGTCGATGCGAGGCGCGATATGACGCACACGGGCATGCAGGCGAGGGTGATGCGCGCGCTCAGGGATTGCGCACGCCTCGCGCGTGTCGCGATGCTTTGCATCTGCCTGGTAGTGCCCGCGCTGGCAGCACTACCGGCGCCGACCCAGTTGCCGCGCGAGCGCGTCTCGCTCAACGCGCAGTGGCGCTTCCATCGCGGCGATCCTCCAGACAATCGGCAAATCCTGGACTACGACATCCGCCCGCACGTGCTACGCAGCGAAGACGGCAAGGTGGCCGACGCGCAGCCCGAGCAGGCGCAGCGCCTCGATACCACCGCAACCCGCGTGCTCAAGCCATGGATCCTGCCCACGGCCAATGCCTTGATTGCAGATCCCGCGAAGCGGCACGAACGCCCGCCCGGCCACCCCGGCAGCAGTGTCGCTTTCGTGCAGCCGCAGTTCGACGAAAGCGGCTGGGAGCGCGTGGATCTGCCGCACGACTGGGCCATCGCCGGGCCGTTCCTGGCCGATGGTCCCTATGGCGGCATGGGGCGCTTGCCGAGCTGGGGCGTGGGTTGGTATCGCAAGCGCCTGGACATCCCCGCCAGCGATCGCGGGCGCGCGCTGTTTCTGGATCTCGATGGCGCCATGGCCTATGCCACGGTCTGGCTCAACGGCAAGCTGGTCGGCGGCTGGCCGTATGGCTACAGCTCCTGGCGCGTGGACCTGAGCCCCTATGTGGTGTTTGGTGCGCGCAACCAGCTGGCGATCCGCCTGGACAACCCGCCCGACTCGGCGCGCTGGTATCCGGGCGGCGGGCTGTATCGCAATGTGTGGCTGACCAAAGCTGCGCCGCTGCATGTCGCGCATTGGGGCACGCAGCTGACCACGCCGCAGGTCTCGGCCGACACCGCGCAGGTGCAGCTGGTGATCACGCTGGACAACGCCGCGCGCAGCGCGGTGCAGGCACAGGTCAGCACCGCCATCTATGTGCTCGACGATGCACGCGGCACACGCAGCGGCGCGCCGGTCGCGCGCATTGCCGCCGTGCAGGTTGCGGTTGCCGCCGGTGGCAGCGCCCGTGTGCAGGGCAGTACGCAGATCGACCACCCGCGTCTGTGGGGCCCGCCGCCGACCCAGCGCCCGCACCGCTATGTCGCAGTGACGGAGGTCAGTCAGGACGGGCACGTGGTGGATCGCTACGAAACACCGTTCGGTGTCCGCAGCATCGTGTTCGATGCCGACAAGGGCCTGCTGGTCAACGGCGAACATGTGCCGATTCGCGGCGTGAACAATCATCACGACCTCGGCGCGCTGGGTGCGGCGTTCAACCTGCGCGCCGCCGAGCGGCAACTGCAGTTGCTGCAGCAGATGGGCGCCAATGCCATCCGCATGAGCCACAACCCGCCCGCACCGGAGCTATTGGAGCTGACCGACCGCATGGGCCTGCTGGTGGCGGATGAGGTGTTCGACAGTTGGGAGATGAAGAAGACCCCGCTGGATTTCCACCTGGTGTTCCCGCAGTGGCACGAGCCGGACCTGCGCGCGATGCTGCGGCGCGACCGCAATCATCCTTCGGTGATCCTGTGGAGCGTCGGTAACGAAGTCGGTGAGCAGTACACCGGCGAGCAGGGCGCGGCGATCGCACGCACACTGCACGCCATCGTGCATGAGGAAGACCCCACGCGCCCCGCCACGGTGGCGATGAACTACGCCTCGCCCGAGATGCCGCTGCCCGCTGTGCTGGATGTCATCAGCCTCAACTACCAGGGCGAAGGCATCCGCGACGCACCGGAATTCGCAGGCACCGAGCGCATCCGCAAACAACCGCAATATCCCGCGTTCCATGGCAGGTTCCCGCACAAGCCCATTCTCAGCAGCGAGACCGCCTCGGCGTTGAGCAGCCGCGGTGTGTATCTGTTTCCGGTGACGCCAGACATTAGCGCGCCGGTGCGCGATGGGCGCGGCGGCGATTCGGTCGCGCACCAGGTCAGCGCCTACGAACTGCATGCGGTGGACTTCGGCTCCAGCGCCGACAAGGTGTTCGCGGCGCAGGACCGGCATCGGTATGTCGCCGGCGAATTCGTCTGGACCGGCTTCGATTATCTGGGCGAGCCCACGCCGTACTACAGCTCGCGCAGTTCGTACTCCGGCATCTTCGATCTGGCCGGTTTTCCCAAGGATCGCTACTGGCTGTATCAATCGCGTTGGCGCCCCGATCTGCCGATGGCGCATCTGCTGCCGCACTGGACCTGGCCCGGCCGCGAGGGTCAGGTCACGCCGGTGCATGTGTTCACCTCCGGCGACGAGGCCGAGCTGTTCGTCAATGGCGTCTCGCAGGGGCGCAAGCGCAAGGGCCCGCTGCAGTACCGGCTGCGCTGGGACGCGGTGGTCTACCAACCCGGCGAGCTGCGCGTGCAGGCGTACAAGGAAGGCAAACCCTGGGCCGACGACCGCGTACAAACCGCCGGCAGCGCCGCGCGCATGCAGGTGACGCCCGACCGCGGCAGCATCCGTGGCGACGGGCAGGATCTGAGTTTCGTCACCGTGCGCCTGCTCGATCGCGATGGACGTCCTGTGCCGACCGCCGGCGACCGCCTGCGTTTCCGCATCGAAGGCCCGGGCGAGCTGGTCGCCACCGACAACGGCGATCCCACCAACCTGGAATCCTTCGCCGCGCCGCAGCGCAATGCGTTCAACGGGCTGTGCCTGGCGATCGTGCGTGCCAAGCCCGGCGCGCGTGGCACCATCACGCTGCATGTGGACTCCGACAGTTTGCAGGCCGCCAGTGCGCAGGTGGTGGTGGAGTGATGGGGTTCCCGATGACGCACTACCTGCGGTACCTGCACAGGAATCCGGCGATGCAGCAGACCCACGAGCGCCCAGCAGCAGGCTTGCGTTTTGTTCTGGCCCTGATCGGCGCTGTGATGGCAGTGCCGGCCTTGGCTGACTGCGACACCCGCAGCACCTCGCTCGAGCACGCCTACGCCGACGGCTTTCTGATCGGCACCGCCGTCAATGCCGACATCGTCTCCGGCAAGGACGCTGCCTCTGCCGCGCTGGTCGCCTGCCACTTCAATGCCATCACTGCCGAGAACGTGATGAAGGCCGAAGTGGTCGCTCCGCGCCCGGGCGTGTTCGACTTCGGCACGGCCGACGCCTTCGTCGCCTATGGGCGCGATCACGCCATGTTCGTGGTCGGCCATACCCTGGTCTGGCACAACCAGACGCCGGAGTGGTTCTTCGTCGATGCACAAGGCAAGCCCAACAGCGCCGACGCGCAGCTGGAGCGCATGCGCGCGCACATCGAGCGCGTGGCGGGGCGCTACGTCGGCAAGGTGCAGGCCTGGGACGTGGTCAATGAGATCATCGACGAAGACGGACGTTACCGCGATACCAACTGGGTGCAGCGCGTCGGCGATGGCGACACCGTGGTGCGCAACGCCTTCACCTTTGCCCAACGGTATGCGCCGGATGCGGAGCTCTACTACAACGATTTCAACGCATGGCGGCCGAGCAAGCGCGATGGCATCGTGCGCATGGTCAGGATGCTGCAGCAATCGGGCATCCGCATCGATGGCGTCGGCATGCAGGGACACTGGGGGCTCAACTATCCCAGCCTGCGCGATATCGAAGACGCCATCGATGCCTACGCCGCGCTCGGCATCAAGGTCATGATCACCGAGCTGGACATCGACGTGTTGCCACTGACCAGGGAAGGCCAGGTCATCGGGACCGGACTTGCGCACAAGCAGTTCCAGCTGCCGGAATTCAAGCGCTTTCTCGACCCGTATCGCGAGGGCTTGCCGCCGCAGGTGCAGGCGCAGCTGCGCGATCGCTACGCCGAGCTGTTCGCGCTGTTCTGGCGCAAGCGCGACAAGCTCGCACGCGTCAGCGTGTGGGGTGTCAGCGATGGCATGTCCTGGAAGAACGATTACCCCGTGCCGGGCCGCACCAACTATCCGCTGCTGTTCGATCGCAATCACCAGCCCAAACCGGCGCTGGATGCGGTGTTGGCGGTACCCGCGCACGCTGGCGAGCGCTAGCACGGCTGCCGGCATGCGCAGCAGGCCTGCACGCGCATGGTGGCATCATGGCCCGACTTCGTTACTGGACAGACCGATGCGCTTGCCGCCCTATCTGCTGTTGGCCGTTCCGCTGCTGGCAATCCTCGCCGCCTGCACCAGGAAGGAGGTGCCGCCACCGCGCTTTGCCGCGATCGGGCATCTGCAGAGCTTCGATCGCAGCTTCAGCGACGTGGTCGCTGGCGATGCGCGCATCGAGAAGCTCAGCGAAGGCTTCACCTGGTCCGAAGGCCCGGCCTGGGTCCGCAACGGTGGCTATCTGCTGTTCACCGATGTGCCGGAAAACAAGCTCTATCGCTGGTCCGAGGACGCAGGCCTGTCGGTCCTGCTGTCGCCGTCCGGTTACAGCGGCCCGGAGCAGGCCACGCTGCGCGAAGCCGGCGCCAATGGGCTGTATGCCGAACCGGGCGGCACCGTGTTGCTGGCCGATTCGGGCACGCGCATCGTCGCCAGGCTCGACCCGGCCACGCGCAAGAAGACGCCGCTGGCGACGCAGTTTGAAGGTCACCGTTTCAACAGCCCCAACGATCTGGTCCGCCGCAGCGATGGCGTGGTGTTCTTCACCGACCCGCCTTACGGCCTGAAGGGCATGAACGATTCGCCGGTCAAGCAGCTGCGCTACAACGGCGTCTACCGGCTGGACACCGACGGCAGCGTGCATCTGCTGGACGACAGTCTCAGCCTTCCCAACGGCATCGCACTGTCGCCCGATGCGCGCACCCTTTACGTGGCCAACTCCGATCCGGAGCGCCCGATCTGGATGGCCTACACGCTCGACGCAGCCGGTGCGGTGACCAGCAAGCGCGTGTTCGCCGACGCCTCCGATCTGGTCGCCAAGGACGCGCCCGGCCTGCCCGACGGCATGGCGGTTTCCGCCGACGGCCACCTGTTCGCCACCGGCCCCGGCGGCGTCATCGTGTTCGCCCCCGATGGCCGCAGGCTGGGCCGCATCGAAACCGGCGAACCCATCTCCAACTGCGCCTTCGGCAACGACGGCCATACGCTGTACATGACCTCGCACGCGATGCTGGCGCGGGTGCGGGTCAAGGCGCTTGGCTTGGAGTTTGCCCAATCGCCGCTTTAGTAGGAGCGGCCCTGGCCGCGATGGAGCTGTACCGGTCACCCTGTGTTGCAAATCGTTCTGCTTTCAGCAGTCACAACAGCTGATGGATACGATGTGCTGACAGACCGGTTTTGTAGCAGGCAACCTTGAATTCTGCGGTCCAGAACTCTAGACTCGCACCCTAAGTGGACTGGGGGTTCCCGGTCGGCGTCATAGCCTCGGTGAGATCACCGGGGCTTTTCGCTTTCTGGCGGCGGGAAAATTTTCAGGCCCCAGCCTTCATAGTCGACACCCAATTGACGCCGGCCTTGCTTGCAGAAGAATTTTCGCTGCAGCACGTCGAATGCGCGATTGGGATGATCCGGGCGCAGTACCGATAGCCCGATGGGCCGCGCAACGAGGTCAGCCAGTTGCAAGCCAGATGAGTTGGCCTTTTTGTCCGCAAAGACGATGGTGAAGGGAAGTTGCCGGCCCCAGCGGTTTGCGTCGTCGCAGATCCGCCTGAATTCCAGCTCCAGATCGCGGTCTTCCTTCTTGCCACGGCACTCAACCACCACGTGCGTTGCAACGTCGTCCTGCTTCTTTTCCTGCATCAGTTCGAAAAGTGTTTCCAGGCAGAATGCGAGCGCCAGGTGGTAGGGATTGTCTGCGGTCTGGGCCTTTTCCTTCAGCCGTGTCTTGTCGATGACACAGCTGATCAGGATGAAGTTGTGCGACTCGATGATGCCCGTCAGCTCGTCCAGAAAAATCGTCTTTTCCAACCGATCACTGAAGCGGAAATATCCCTTTTCCTTGCGGATGTCATGCTCGTGGAGAATCACCACGTCATGCCCGAAATGCCTGAACTTGAATGACTCAATCGCGGGAACCACGCGTTGCGCGTAGTGGCCTTTGTGGAAGACACACAAGGCCAGCACAAACACCGGATAGTTGGGATCTACCGACTCCAGGCCGTGGTCGCCGCTTTCATCGACATAGACGATGTAATTGCTGTAACGCGGGTCGGCAGCCGCCAGTAGTGGCGGTGTCGCCGGCTCGCCTTCCGCCTGTACCAGTGGCAGCGAAAATTGCCCGGCAACGCCAGGCATCGTTGATGGCGTGTGATCTGATCCACGTTTCGGCATGACCGCTCCCTGGCGCTGCACATTGGACAACGATGCAGCAGATTAGATCCTCATCTGCAGAGGCACAATCTTCAACCAAGTCTCTCGCAGCATGCCGTACGCGGGAGGCGGAATGGCCTATTGCGCGCTGCTTTCATGCAGTACCAGCACATCATCCAGCTCCGGCCCGCCGCCGCGGTTGCCGCTGCCCGCCACGATGTACAGAGCGTCGCCGACCGCTGCGGCCTGGGTGCCATGGCGCCCTCGCGGCAATGCGGCCAGCGGCGTCCAGGTGGAGGTGGCCGGGTCGTAAGCTTCGACCTCGTCGTGCGCCTTCACCTGGCGCGTGCTCTCGCCGCCCATGACCAGCAGCTGGCCATTGCGTGCAATGGCGGCGGCACCGGCGCGCGGCGTCGGCAGTGCGGCCGGGGCAACGCTCCAGGTGCCGCGCTGGATGTCATAGACATCGACTTCGGAAATGGTCTGCGCCAAGGTGTTGCCGCTCTCGTGCGATGACCTGCGGCCACCGGCCGCGTACAGCTTGCCGTCGAGCACCACTGCATGGAAGTGATCGCGCGCACGCGGTGCGTCGGCCAGCTGCGTCCATTGCTGCGTCCTGGTGTCGAACGCATCCAGCCACGGCACGTACCCGCTCATATGGCCGCGCGTGTTGCCGCCGACCAGGTACAGCACGCCGTCGTGCGCCACCGCGCCTGCCGCGCCGCGGCGACGGCCTTTGGGAATCTCCGCGCCTGCCTGCCAGCGATCGGTGGCAGGGTCGTAGATCAACAAGTGGGTCAGCGCGGCTTCTTCCGGGTAGTCGCCGGTCAGGCCGCCGACGACGTAGATCTTCCCCGACGACACCACTGCCTGCGCATGGCTGACCGCCAGCGGCGGCGTGCTGCCCTTGGACCAACGGCGTGTTGTGGTGTCGAAGATGTCCAGCGGGCGGTCGTCGCGCCCTCCGATCAGATAGAGCCTGTCGCCGACCGACACCAGGCTGTTCTCATGGCGCGCGTGCGGTTTGTTGTGCGGGGTCAGCGTCTGCCAGGAGGCCACCTGCTTCGATTGTGCCGAGGTGGCCACCGGCACCGCCTTGTCGGTGGCCTGACCAAGCGCGGGGAAAGTGCCGACCGCGGCAGCAAACAGGCTTGCGCGGAACCAGCTCGTCAACAGGCGCATGCAGCACTCTTCCGATGGCGTGGGCAGGCCAGTGTAGCGACACGTGCGCGATGATCCACTCGCACAAGCAGGCTGATCCAGGGCCAGGTCGCGCGTGCTTGCGCATTGCCGTGATGTCCCCGGCAGGCTGCCTAGGCAGTCCTGGCTGCCGGCTTCTTCACATGCAGCAGCACCGCGCATGCGAACACTACGGCAACGCGATACGACAGGAGAAAGGTGTGGCACGCAAACCGGCAAAGCAGGCGTCTTCGACAACACCGCCCAAGACAGTTGCCGACGCGGCGGCACGCGGACTGCGGTTGCGCGAGCAGCATGGGCGTGGTGGCACCGCAATCGGCGTTGCGCGTGCGCGCGATCTTTCGGCACGGAAATCGCTTTCCACGCAGACCATCCGGCGCATGCATGCGTACTTCGCGCGCCACAGCGTGGACAAGACTGGCAAGGGCTGGGCCGACCGTAGCGCGCCATCGGCCGGCTACATTGCCTGGCTGCTCTGGGGCGGCGATGCCGGCCAGCGCTGGGCGGCACGGCAGTACCAGCGTCTGGAAGAGGCGGCGAGCGCGAAGACCCCGGCAGGAAAACGAGCAAGCGCGACCACGACGGCCGCCGCCCATGCCAGTGCCGCGGACAAGCGCACCCCGAAGAAGACCGCGAGAAAGAAGGCGGTCGCAAAGAAAGCAACCCGAACGTCGCCAGCGAGGAAACCGTCGGCAACACGGGCCGCGACCAAGAAAACGAGCGCCGCTAGCGCAGCGACGCGCAAGTCGGCGCCCTCGGCCGGCGCCCGCAAGGCGACCGGCAAGAAGGCAGTCAAGAAGGCAGTCAAGAAGACTGCGGCCAGGAAATCTCCTGCAAAGAAGGCAGCATCGACGAAGAAAGCGGTAAACAAGACGGTCGCCCGCCGAACTGCAGCCGGGAAGAGCGCTTCCACGCGCGGTGCAGCGAAGAAAGGCACAAGCAAGACGTCTGCGCCATGGAAAAAGCCCAACCCCAAGAGTCGCTCGCGCTCAGGTCCGCTGTCCCCGGCGCAGAAGGCACAGGCCAGACAACGTGCCAAGGCAGCAGGCCGCCCCTATCCCAATCTGGTGGACAACATGGCAGTGGCAGGTAAAGGCAGCGCTGCCAAGCGGGCGAGTGGATCGGGTGCTGCGAAAAAAGCTGGTAAACGTTAGCCGCAACCGGCTGTCAGAATGGCCGAACCCGCTCGGCTCACGCGCGACGGCACGGGAGAGATGGGTTGCGCGTAAGCAGACTATTGTTCCGGGCTCTGCCGCTTGCTGTTTCGGCGGCATTGGTCCGAACAATACTTCACCTCGTCCCACACCTTTTCCCACTTCTTGCGCCAGCAGAAGGGTCGCCTGCATTGAACGCAGAGCTTTTCCGGCAAGTTCTGCTTCTTGTGGGCGGCCATGGGAATGCGGACGTCGGACGCTGTGCGGCAGGGGTTCAAGCATGCCATAGCGATGCATTGGGCCGAAGCCTCCGCCGCTCCACGAGATGCGTCGGCGGGCTTGGCAGCGTGGTCGTGAAAGCGGCACGCGCAGTGTCTATAGTGATGCAGGTTGGCTTGTGCCGAGATGGAACGAGCCTCCCCAACGCGGGGACATGCACTCGCCTCATCATCAGACAAGGACGCCCATGAAGCTGTTTCCACTTCTACTATCTGCCCTGCTGTACGGCATTTCGCTGTGCCTTCCTGCACTGCATGGCGGTAATGATCAACTGGGTGGATTTGTCATCCTGCTGTTTGGCTGGATGCAGGTGCTCGATGGCCAGTGCCTGGCCTGGATGAGTAACCCGGTGTTCCTGTTGGCATGGCTGTGTTATTTCCTCAAGGCGGACAAGATGGCGGCGGCCCTGTTGGTAGCGGCTTGCCTGATCGGGTTGGATACCTTTCGCGCAACCCGGTTCGACAAGAACGAGGCTGGCCAGCAAGTCATGATCGATCACGTGGGCGCCGCATTCTATGTGTGGGAGTTGAGCTTTGTGGTCCTGCTCGTGCTGGTGCTGACGCGCATCTTCAATACATCCGGCGGCAGCCAGGGCGTCCGGGTATCGTGACCCACAGGCAAGCCAAGATGTCTGAATTGTGCAGATCTGCATGACATCCAGAGGGCGCTCAGGACCATCGACATGTGGCCGGTCAACTTGAACCGCAGGGCGGTCATTGCCATCGCCACGCTGGCGATTGCCTGCATCGCATCCAATCCGGAGGTTGCAGCGGCCATACCACTGCTGGAGATGGTGGGTATCGACGTGTTTGCATACTTGTTGGCAAGCCGGCTGGGCCCGGTTCTGCTGCAGGGCGTGGCGCCGGTGATCCGGGATGCATACATGCGCCGGGGCCACAGGCGGGTGCGGCCACTGGGCCATGCAGTCAACTGCCGCCTGGGTGGATACTTGCGGCAGGTGAGTTGGTACACCGGTCAGCTGGGGCTGGCCGCCGCGGTTGGTTGCACGCGGATCTGTGCGCTGCGTCGCCAGGCAACTGCCGTACCGGCTTGAACCCGAGTACCACGACAGAGGAGTCGATGCGTCGAACCTGCGCGGCTGGTGAGCGAGAAGGTGCCGCTAAGGTGCCGGAACACGATTCGCGCATGGGGAACCGGCAGCGAAATCGGCAAGGTTGCGCAGGGTGATGTCGGAGATCTCCTGCAATGCCTCTGCGGTGAAGAACCCCTGGTGCCCGGTCACCAGCACATTGGGGAAGGTCATCAGGCGCTGAAACGCTTCGTCGTCGATGATTTCGCCCGAGCGGTCCTGGAAGAACAATGCGCTTTCCTGTTCGTAGACATCGATGGCCAGATGGCCGAGCTGGCGGGACTTGAGCGCGCGGATCACCGCATCGGTATCCACCAAGCCACCGCGCGAGGTGTTGACCAGCATCGCACCCGGCTTCATCGACGCCAGCGCCGTGTCATCGATCAGGTGCTGCGTTGCCGGTGTCAGCGGGCAGTGCAGCGAGACGATGTCCGAGCGGGCGAACAGTGTCTCCAGCTCCACCCGCTGCCCAAGCGCATCGAAGCCAGGCGTGGGATAAGGATCAAAGCCCAGCACATCGCAGCCCATCCCTTGAAAGATACGCGCAGTCGCCAGCCCGATCTTGCCCAGCCCGATCAGGCCCACCGTCTTGCCGTGCAAGGTGCGGCCGAGCAGGCCATTGAGCATGAAGTTGCCCTCGCGCACGCGGTTGTAGGCGCGGTGCGTCTGGCGGTTGAGCGTCATGACCAGCGCCAGGGTGTGCTCGGCCACCGCTTCGGGCGAGTAGGCCGGCACGCGTGCCACGAACAGCCCAAGTGCGGTGGCCGCAGCAAGATCCACATTGTTGAAACCGGCGCAGCGCAGCAGCACCGCGCGCACACCGGTCGCGTGCAGTGCCTGCAGCACGGGCGCATCGAGCTGGTCGTTGACGAACACGCAGACCACCTCGCAGCCCTGCGCCAACGCTGCCGTCCGCAGATCGAGTGATGCCTCGAAATAAACGAACTCGGCTGCACATTGCGTGCCTGGGCGTAGTTTCGCTTCATCGAGAAAGCGCTTGTCGTAAGGGCGCGTGCTGAAGACAGCCATTTTCATGCAGAGAACTCCATCGGTGCGCGAATACGGTAGCTTGCGCGTGGCCATGTGGCGCTTGAACCTGTCCGAACGTGGGCGGGGCGTAGGTGAGGCCAAGCATGTCATGTCGAGCGATGCGGCGCAGATGCCATTGCAGGCACGAAGCTCTCTACCGCTGACAGCCCCTGCGCTACGCAGCCTTGCTTTGCTGCTCCGCACCGCAACAGGCACCTCTGCTCTCAGGCGCAAACAGCCGGCCTCCCTTCTGCAATCCAGACAGGAGCAGAATGCGTCCCTTCTCCCGTGCACGGGAGAAGGAACCGCAAAGCGCCGGGTGAGGGCGCTCGCCCCAGGCGTGTCACCTGCGGCGCGATCTCACCGCTGGTACCGCAGGCGCCACGCGGCTGATCAACAGCACGCCGCGTCCCACCGTCACCCGCAACGCATCACCCACTGCGAAACCGCAGTGTTCCAGCCAGCGCCCGGACAGCCGCAGCTTGGGCACCGCACAACCGATGACATCCTCGGCACGCCGCACGTCGTAGTGCTGGTAGCTCATGGTGACCCGCTCGGGAATGCGGAAGCCGGGCTTGCGCAAGGGCGGGGTAGGCGCCAGCGCTGGATCCACCGCTGGCTCAGCACCGGTCATGCCGGCAGCCGGGCGGTGCTTGGATCTGGCGCGTGTCACAACAGACCGCCTGGAAGGCGATGCAGCGCGTGCACTGGCGGTTGCTTTTGGACGGGTCATATCGAACTCCTTGTGCGATAGGAAGTCCGCCATCTCGCTGCTAAACGAGGGTGGCGGACGATGCGCGGTTAGCAGACCGGTCACAAGGAACCGGCAGACCTTGCGGTCTCCGCGCACCGCCCGCCGTAAAGCGAGCACGCCTGCCCATGCGATAAGTCGGGCAAAAGAAAAGCGCCGACATCGTGCAATGGGCGCTGGTGCGCCTTGTGATTACGGGCTGCTAAACCCGGCTGCGGAATGTGCCGCAGCAGAGCGATCTTGCTACTCGCCAATGCAGCGAGTCAAGACAGCACGGCACGGCTCCCAACCGATCCCTCGTATCTGGCGTATTGTTGTGCTCAAAGACGGCTTCGTTATCCCACTACGAGAAAGCGATGACTTCCACTGCCGAAACGCCAGACCGTGCGATTCCACTGCTCCCCGGTCGCTCGATCGAACGCACGGTCGCCTTCTATCGGCGGCTGGGCTTTGTCGGCGACGCGCACCCGCACGATGCGGGCTACGCGATCCTGACGCGTGGCGAGGTGGAGCTGCATTTCTTCGCACACCCGGACCTGGATCCTGCGGCCTGCTATGCGGGCTGCTATATCCGGGTTGGCGATGTCGATGCGGTCTACGCCGCCATGCGCGCCGCGCAGCTACCGGCGCACGGCATCCCCAGACTCGATGCTGTCAGCGACAAGCCCTGGGGCATGCGGGAATTTGCGCTTGTCGATGAGAACGGCAATCTGATCAGGATTGGGCAGCTAATCGGTAGCTAGGCGTCCAATCGCCTGCATCTGCGTACCTGGCTATCCGGAACAGGCCGTCGGTCAGGTGGCACGATATACACGCTGCCCGACATCGCACGATGCAGATATCGGACCTTGTTGGCATGCGATGGCAGCCGGCGATGCGTTTGCCGCGCATCACCGTGCATCGGTTGCCAGCTGTATCTCTGCCGGTGTTGCAGTGCCCAGCGCAGCATAGGCAGCGCGCAGTGCCTCCACAAGACGCGCATCGCCAGAGAGCGTAGCGAACACCGCATCCACGGTGAGGAATGCCGCGATGTCATGGCTGGCATCGCCGGTGGTCGAACGGGCGATGTCGCTGAGGACCTCGCTCAGTGGATCGACCAGGGTAATGCCGTTGGCCGCCTGCCTGCGCACGAACTGCAGCCATGCCGCTACCGGAATGCAGAGCCGGTCGATCCGGCGCCCGGCGTCCAATGCATCGCTGATGACGCCGAGCAGACGCACCGGAATCTTCTGCGAGCCATCCCAGGCGATCTGGGCGAGCAGGTGGCGGATGGCGGGGTTGCGGAAGCGGGCGAGGATGGCGCCGCAGTAGTGCTGCGGGTCGAAGCCTTGCATCGGTTGCAGGGTGGGGGCGATGTCCTCGCGCATCAGGGTTTCGACAAAGGCAGCCAGTTGCGTGTGGCGCATGGCGTCGGCGACGGTTTCCAGATCGAGCAGGCCGCCGAGATAGGCGAGTGTGGAGTGCGGGCCGTTGAGCAGACGCAGTTTGGCGCGTGCATAGCCGGCGATATCGTCGCTGAGAATCACCTCTGCGCTTTCGAAGGCGGGGCGGCCGTTGCAGAAGCGGTCTTCGATCACCCACTGGCTGTAGCGCTCGCGCTGGATCGGCCAGGCGTCGTGCAGACCGGTTTGCGCTTGTACGTTGGTGCGCAGTGCGTCGTCGGTGGCGGGGGTGATGCTGTCGACCATTGAGCGCGGGAAGGTGACGTGCCGGTCGATCCATGCCGCAAGCGCGGGATCGGTTTGCTGTGCGAGCAGCAAGACTGCGCGGCGTAGCAGGTTGCCGTTGTCTTGCAGGTTGTCGCAGCTGAGCACGGTGAACGGTGCGCTGCCCTGCTGCCTGCGTTGTTGCAGGCCGGCGACGAGATAGCCGACGGCGCTGCGCGGTGTGCCGGGGTTGGCGATGTCGTGCGCGATGTCGGGATGGGTGAGGTCGAGGGTGTCGCCTGCGAGGCAATATCCCTTTTCGGTGATGGTGAGGGTGACCAGGCGCACGGCGGGATCGGCCAGGCGCGCGAGCACGGCGGTTTGTTCGTCGGCAGCGCACAGCACCTCGCGGATGGCGCCGATGATGCGCAGCTGCGGGTGTTCGTCGAGCAGGGCGAGGGTGTAGAGGCCGTCTTGTGGGCGCAGGGCGTCGCGCACGCTCGGGCTGTGCAGGGAGACGGTGCAGATGGCCCAGCTGGGGTCCTGCGCGAGCAGGTCATCGATGTAGACGGCCTGGTGGGCACGGTGGAAGGCGCCTGCGCCTAGATGGACGATGCCGATGGTGGTCTGTTTGGGGTCGTAGCTGGGAGTGAGGACGGTGGTTGGTAGGTGCGCGAGTGTTGCGATGGAGAGCGTTGGAATTGGCATGGGTTTTTGTTTGGAATCGTGGGGGTGCTGCAAGTTCGCCTGTGGCCGTACCCTTACCCCAACCCCCGCTCCGCGCCCCGGCCCACGTCTTGCAACGCGGGCGCTCCAAGGCACGCGCGCCAGTGGCGCGCAAGCGGCGCCTCTTCGCCCCGGCGAGAGAGGGGCTTAGGGCAATCGCGGCTGAGGGTCTTCTTTGGCCGTGGCCGCATGGCGAGGGTGTCAACGGCTGCTACTTGTCGGTGACGGTAAAGCGTTGTGTGCTGCGGATGTCTGCACTGGAAGCGCCGATCTGTACTTCGTAGTCGCCTGGATCCACTGCGTAGGCCTTGCGCTGCTCGTCGTAGATGCGCAAGGCGTCTTGCGCCTTGAGGGTGAAGCGCAGCTGCCGTTGTTCGCCGGGTTGCAGGGTGATGCGCTGGAAGCCGCGCAGTTCCTTGATGGCGCGTTCGCGTTGCGGCTTGAGCGGATGCAGATACAGCTGCACTACTTCATCGCCTGCGCGTTGGCCGGTGTTCTTCAGCGTGACCGTGGCCGTGAGCGTGCCATCGGCGGCAACGGTGGTGCGATCAAGGCGTAGATCCGAATACGCAAACTGCGTGTACGACAGGCCATGGCCAAACGGGTACAGCGGCTTGCCGGTGAAGTAGCGATAGGTGCGGCCGCGCATGGCGTAATCGTCGAAGGCGGGCAGGCGCTCGTCTTCCTTGTAGAAGGTGATCGGCAGGCGGCCGCCGGGACTGGCCTGGCCGAACAGCACATCGCCAACCGCGCTGCCGCCGCGTTGACCGGGGTACCAGGCCAGCAGGATGGCGGGCACGTGGTGCTGCGCCCAGTCGATCGCCAGCGCCGAGCCGGTGGTCAGCACCGCAACCACCGGCGTGCCGGTGGCCTGCAGTGCCTGCAGCAATTCGCGCTGCGGTTTGGGCAGGCGGGTGTCGGTGCGGTCGCCGCCGGCAAAACCGGGATAGTTGACGTCCATCTCCTCGCCTTCGACATCGCCGGTGAGGCCACCGACGAACACCACTACCTCGGCGTTGCGTGCGGCGTCCACCGCTTCCTGCAGCGGCGGTTTGGCGCCGGGCATGCGCCAGGCCAGACGCACGCCGGCATCGCGCGTGGCCTCGAAGTATTCCACGCGCAGGTCGTAGGCCTTGCCGGCTTCCAGCGCGACGCTGGCATTGCCGCCGCGCATCCGCGGGGCCTCGCTCCATTGATCGATGAGCAGCTTGCCGTCCAGAAACAGGCGCACGCCGTCGTCGGCGGCAATCTGCAGCTCGTAGGTGCCCGACACCGGCGGCAACAGCTGGCCATGCCAGCGCACGCTGAAGTCGTCCTTGGCCAGCGCTCGGTCGGCCTGCAGTTCACCGCGGCCCACGGCATCGTCGGTGGGCGCATTGCGGTCCCATCGGAAGGCGATACGCGGGTCGATGCGGGTCAGCACCGGCTGGCCGGCCAGGGCGCGGCCCTTGAAGTATTCGCCGGTGAGGCCGTTCTGCTTGGCATCCGGCGCCGGGCGCAGATAGCGGGTGTCGATCGGTGCCGCGGCATTGGGGTCTTCGCGCCCTTCCACCAGGTCGCTGCCGCGCGCGTAGACCACCTGTGCCTGCGGTGCAGCGTCGCGGATGCCTTGCAGGATGGTGACCGGCGCGGCCGGCGTGCCGTAGTAATTGCCCAGCAGCGACATCGGGTCGTCGGCGGTGGGGCCGATCACGGCGATGCGCTTGAGCGTGGGTTTGAGCGGCAGCAGGCCGTCGTTCTTCAGCAGCACCAGCGATTCGCGCGCGGTGCGGCGGGCCAGTGCATCGTGCTCTGGCGATTGATTCACCGCCGCAGGAATCTGCGCCCACGGCACCCTGGCCGGCGGGTCGAACATGCCCAGCCGCATGCGCGAGGTCATCAGCCGCTTGAGCGCGATGTCGATGCTGGCCTCGTCGATCAAGCCGGCACGCACCGCCGCCGGCAACGCGGCATAGGTGTCGCCGCAATCCAGGTCGGTGCCGTGCTTGACGCCAAGCGCGGCGGCGGCCTCGGGCGTGGGCACGATCTTGTGGTTCTGCCAGATATCGCGGATGGCGGCGCAGTCGCTGACGATGTAACCATCGAAACCCCAGTCGCGGCGCAGGATGCCTTCCAGCCGCGTGCTGGCCGAGGCGGATTCGCCATTGACGCGGTTGTAGGCGCCCATCACTGCGGCGACCTTGCCTTCTTGCACCAGGGCCTGAAACGCGGGCAGATAGGTTTCATGGAGATCGCGCTCGCTGGGATGCACGTCGAAGTGATGACGGTCGGCCTCCGGGCCGCTGTGCACGGCGAAGTGCTTGGCGGTGGCATCGAGCTTGCGGTACGGCCCTTGCTGCGCCTGCAGGCCCTGCACGAAGGTCACGCCCATGCGCGCGGTCAGGAACGGGTCTTCGCCATAGGTTTCCTGCCCGCGGCCCCAGCGCGGGTCGCGGAAGATGTTGATGTTGGGCGACCAGAAGGTGAGTCCCTGGTAGCGCTTGTGCTCGCCGCGCGCCAGGAACGCGTGGTGCTTGGCGCGCGCTTCGTCGCTGATGGCGGTGGCCACCTCGGCCATCAACGGGGTATCGAACGTAGCAGCCAGGCCGATCGCCTGCGGAAACACGGTGGCGCCGCCGGCACGCGCCACGCCGTGCAGCGCTTCGTTCCACCAATCGTATTCGGGCACCTGCAGGCGCGGGATCGCCGGGGCGGCGTTCTGCATCTGCGCGGCCTTTTCTTCCAGCGTCATGCGCGACACCAGGTCGGCCGCACGCGCGTCGAAGGGGCGTTGGGTGTCCAGATACGGCGGCGGCGTTGCGGCCTGCGTGCCGGTGGCGGCCAGCGCCATCGCCAGCAGTAAGCCGCGCGCAGGTGGGCAACGCGGGGCGGTGGCGCGGTGGGCGGGGTGCGAATGCATGGTCAGTCCTCCTGGGTGCGGTGCGGTTCCAGCTGGGCAAACGGCCCGATCATGCTGCCGACGAAGCCGCCGGCCTGTGCGGTGCTGAGCATGCCCGCAGCATCGTTGCGGCGTAGCGATTGCCAGCCGCGCCCATCGGCATCGAAGGCAAAGCTGTACGCACCGCCATCGCCGCTGATCTGCAGGCGCAGCTGCGCCGTTGCGGGGACGCGGGTGCGTGCGAGCGTGGTGGTTCTTGCGCCCTCGCGCTTGTCGAGGAAGACGTCCAGCGCATCGCCGTTGCGTCGCACGCCCAGCGCATACCACGCGTTGGAATTCTGCAAGGCGGCAAGCCCGGCACTGACGCCGGCCTGCGTGGGCACCGCCAACGCGGTGCTCGCGGTAAAACGCGTGTGTTGCTGGCGCCGCGCGAGGAAGGCGGGTGTGGCAGTGCTATCCAACCCTTGCGCACTGGCATGGAGGGTCAGCCAACCGGCGCGTGCGCTTAGATCGGCCACCTCATGTTTGGGCACACGCAGAGATAGCCATTCGCGCTGCAGCGAGGTGCCGGCGAAGTCGTCGCGCCAGGTGAAGTTGCCCGACAACGGCGCTTGATCGGCCGGGGTCTTGGCGCCGCGCGGGCTCTGTGCGACATACGGAATCGGCTCGCCGGCCGGCAGGATCGACGGCCAGCCATCGCGCCAGTGCACTGGCAGCAGGAAGGTTTCGCGCCCGGTGTTGTAGCGTTCGCCCGCATACGGGCGGCTGGCCAGGAACACCGCCCACCATTGCCCGTCCGGTGTGTCCACCAGATCCACATGCCCGGCATTGCTGACCGGGTGCGCGCGATCGGCCGGCAGGTCGCGTTGGGTCAGGATCGGATTGTGCGGCGAGGGCTCAAACGGCCCCCACACAGTGCGGCTGCGCAGCACCACCTGCGAATGCTGCGGCCCGGTGCCGCCTTCGGCACACGAGAGGTAATACCAACCGTCGCGTTGATACAGATGCGGGCCTTCGATCCAGATCGGCTTGCTGGCCAGATCCACCCCACCGTTGAGCAACACCTTGCGCGGGCCGACCGGTTGATTGCTGACAAGGTCGAAGCGCTGCATCCAGATCGCGCGATGGCCTTCGTACAACGGCGTGCCTTCCGGCGGGCCGTTGTTGAGCAGGTAAGCGCTGCCGTCGGTATCGAAGAACAATGACGGGTCGATGCCGTCGATGCCCGGCAACCACGTCAGTGCCGACCATGGGCCTGCGGGATTGCTGGCGCTGGCGATGAAGTTGCCACCGCTGTCGACCGAGGTACCCACCACATAGAAACGCCCGGCATGATGACGGATGCTGGCAGCGAACATGCCACGCGACACGCCCAGCCCGTCGTAGTCGAGCTGTTCGCGGCGCTCGACCACATTGCCGATCTGCGTCCAGTGCACCAGGTCGGTACTCTCGAACACCGGGATCGCCGGGAAATACGCAAACGTGGAATTGACCAGGTAATAGCGATCGCCCACGCGCGTCACGCTGGGGTCCGGGTAGAACCCGGCCAGCACCGGGTTGCGGTAGTGGCCGGGTGGCAACGGCGTGGCGAACACCGCATCGTCGCCGCGATACTCGAACCAGTCGAAGGCGACATCGGCGTGTGCTTGCGCCTGCACGCGCGCAGGTGCGGCCACCGCAAGCAGCAGTGCCGCAAGCGCGGCCGGCAGCCAGCGCATCACCAGTCCCACATCGCACCGTCTTCCAGCCGCGCGATCGGCAACTGCTTGGGCACGTAGGGATACTTCGCGGCCAGGGCTTCGTCGATGTCCACGCCATGCCCGGGTGCTTCGCCGCAATGCAGGCGGCCATCGCGGAATACGTAATCGTGCAGGAACACCGCGTTGGCCTCGTCGGAATGGAACATGTATTCCTGGATGCCGAAGTTGGGCACCCAGGTGTCGAAGTGCAATGCCGCGCCCATGCACACCGGCGACAGATCGGTGGCGCCGTGGAAGCCGGTACGCACCTGATGCAGCGCGGCGAAATCGGCCAGCCGGCGCACATGGGTGATGCCGCCGGCGTGGACGATGGTGGTGCGGATGTAGTCGATCAGTTGCTGCTCGATCAGGTGCTTGCAATCCCACAGCGAATTGAACACCTCGCCCACCGCCAAGGGGGTGACCGTGTGCTGGCGAATCACCTCGAACGCGCGCTGGTTTTCTGCAGGGGTGGCGTCTTCCAGCCAGAACAGCCGGTATGGTTCCAGGTCGCGGCCCAGCCGCGCGGCCTCGATCGGGGTGAGCCGGTGGTGCGCGTCGTGCAGCAGCTCGATCTCGTCGCCATGATCGTTGCGTAGCTGCTCGAACAGCTTGGGCACCACGCCGAGATAGCGCGGCGTGGACCACACCGTTTCGGTCGGCAGCTCGCTCTCTGCCGGCTCATACGGTTTGCCGCCGCTGGAAATGCCGTAGGTCTTCTTGATGCCGGGCACGCCGCACTGCGCGCGGATGGCGATGAAACCCAGCTCGCGGAAGCGGCCCACCTCATCGCTGGTTTCGGCGATATCGCGGCCATTGGCATGGCCGTAGACCAGCGCGCCCTCGCGCGAGCGCCCGCCCAGCAGCTGATACAACGGCATGCCGGCCATCTTGCCCAGGATGTCCCACAAGGCCACGTCCACCGCGGCGATCGCGCTCATCGTCACCGGGCCGCGCCGCCAGTACGCACCGCGGTAGAAGAATTGCCAGATGTCTTCGATGCGGCCGGCATCGCGGCCGATCAGGTTCGGCACCAGGTGTTCCTGCAGGTACGCCGCCACCGCCAGTTCGCGGCCATTGAGCGTGGCATCGCCCAGCCCGGTGATGCCCGAGCGGGTGCGGATCTTCAGGGTGACGAAGTTGCGGCCCGGGCAGGTGACGATGACGCGCGCCTCGACGATCTCGCGATCGCGGGCCGAGCCTTGCAGCGGAGCAGGGGAGTCGGGGGTCTGTGACATCGTGGTCTCGCTCAGGGAGAAGTGGCGGCAGTGAGGGGGAGTTCGAACGGGCCGGCCGGCAGGCCGCTGCGGTCGTACAAGGTGCATACCGGGCTGTCGGCCCAGCAGTAGCGCACGCGCGTGACGGCCAGGCCGGTGGGAACGCGCAGGCTGATGGCGTGGTCGTGCAAGCTGGCAACGGCATAGCGGCAGCTGTTGGACGCGGCGCCGCACAGCTCGAAGCCGATCGGCGCATCGGCGCCATAGCTGAGCAAGGCGGTGTCCACCTCGTCGAAGGCGATGCGCACGCTGTCGCCTTCGCGTTGCGCGCTGCGCGGCACCGGGCCGGAGGGCGCAAGCGCCTCGCCGTACACCACTTGCCGCGCCACACGCGCCAGGCGCCGGCCCAGTTCCTGCTTGTTGGCCGGATGGATGTCGTAGCGGTCGCCGATGTCGATCGTCACCGCCAGGCCCGCATGCGCATCGTTGGCGACGAAGCGGCGCTGCGCCTCGCGCAGCTGCGCCCAGCCGCTGTCGACCGGCTGGGTGGGCGGCGCGCCATAGTTGGCCAGCTGCACGATCAGCAGCGGCAACTGCGCACCGAAGCGCTGCCGCCAATCGCGTTGCCATGCAGCGAGCAAGGCCGGGTAATGCACCGCATCGCCGGCATTGGATTCGCCCTGGTACCACACCACGCCACGCAGGCCGAGCTGGCCGAGCGGGGCGATCATGCCGTTGTACAAGGTGGTCAGCCCGGCCGCCGACGACCACGGCGCGCGCGGTGGCGAGCCCAGTTGCGGCGGCACGATGCGGTACTGCCAGGGCGCATCCAGTGGCAGCGTGCTGCCATCGGCGAACTGCAGCGCACGCGATTGCGCATCGCCCAGCAGCCCACCGCGCCGATAGGTGTTGAGCACATTGAGCACGATGCTGTTGCGCCCGGCATGCAGGCGCCCGCGCGGCACGCTGTAGCGACGCGGCTGGTCGGCACCGTAACTGCTGCCCACGCCGCGCCCGTTGACCCAGGTCTGGTCCAGTTCGTCCACCGGCCCGAGCAACAAGCTGGCGTCCTGCGCGGCCTGCGCCGGCGTCAGCTCCACGCTGGTGCGGTACCAGACCATGCCGTTGAAGCCGACCAACTGCGGCACACCCCAGTCGTCCCACGCGCCCAATGCCGCCGGTGCGGTTTGCCAGGCGCCGGGCGCATCCGCCTGCCAGGGCTCGCCTTCGCCGTGCGCATGCCACCAGGCCTCCCACAGCGCCCCCCAATGCGGCGCGGCATCCACCGGGTCGCGTGCGTAACGCGCCAGCACATCCAGCGCCGGGCCATCGTCACCGGCAGCGCGCAGTGCCTTCTCACCGATCCAGGCCTGCAGTTGCGAGCCGCCCCAGGAGGCGTTGATCAGGCCCATCGGCACATCGACGGTCTTCTGCAACTCACGCGCGAAGTAATAGCAGGCCGCAGAAAAATCCTTCACCGTCTCCGGTGTGGTGAGTTGCCATGCCGCAGCGCCACCGAAGCGGCGCTGCGGCGTCGGGCTGGACTGCGCCGGCACCTTGAACATGCGGATGCGCGGGTTGTCGGCATCGGCGATCTCGCTGCGTGAATCCAGGGTGCGATGCACCTGCAATTCCATGTTGGATTGGCCCGAGCACAGCCACACATCGCCGATCAGCACGTCATTGACCTGCTGCGTCACGCCCGTGCTGGTGCGTGCGCTCAAGCTGTACGGGCCACCCGCGGCGTGCGCGGGCAGGCGTGCCTCCCAGTGGCCTTGCCGATCTGCGCGTGCCTGCACCTGCTGCGCATCCAGTTGCACGCTCACGCGCGCGCCAGGGGGTGCGTCGCCCCACACCCGGATCGGCGCATCGCGCTGCAACACCACATGCTCCTGAAACAGTGCATGCAGCAGCGGCGCATCGGCCGCCTGCGCCAGGCGCGGCAGCAGTGCTGCGCAGAGCGTTGCCATGATGACCGTCGAGAGGCGCGCGTTCATTTCGGATTCCCCGGTGCATACGGAAACTTCAGCGCCTGGTAATACGCCAACGGATGCGCCGGCGGCGCCGTGCCGGCCGGCAACGGCAGCCCGGACACGCGCTGGAAGTAGGCGATGCTGGCATCGCGCCACCACTGCGCTTCGTCCTGCTGGATCGCCAGGAAGTTCGCTACCTGCTGGTAACGCGGTGGATCGATCTTGCCGGCAAGCCCCTGCCAGGTGGCTCGCATGGCACGCACCTCGTCCACGCCATGGTCGTAATGCCATACCAGCTCGTCCCACAGCGTCCGCCGGGAGGCCATGCGGTGCTCCCAGGGCACATGGTGGAACCACAGCAGGTAATGCTCCGGCACGCGCTGCACATCGCCGAACATGCGCGCCACTGGCTTGGCGTATTGCGCCACCGCATTGCTGCCGCTGGCGCTACGGTCAAAGCCGATCCCGTTACGGTCGGCGCGGTGGTAGTAGACCGGGTCCCAGTCCGGGCGCTCGCTGCCCGCATCCCAGGGTGCCGGGCCGTAGTGATGGCCGCGACCCATCAGGTGATGCAGGCCGAGCGGGGTCATGTAGTCCACCACTGCCTCGCGCGAGCGCAGCATCATGTCGACCACGGGCGTCACCACGTCAGCATCGTTGGAGAAGGTCATGCGTGCCCACTCCTGCGCGATCGCCTGCGGCGACAACTGCGGGTTCCACGCCAGCCGCCCGTACGCATACCAGTTGGCCTGATCGAAGATCGAGCCGCTCCAGTTGCGGTCCGCACCGATGTTGGCCACACCGGCAATGCCGGTCAGGCGCGTGTGTCTGGCATCGTTGAAGAGCGTGCCATCCACGGTTCTGGCAACGGTCGAGCCCTTGCCGTGTGCATAGGTGTCGGCCTGCAGGGTCTCGGCAAACAGCGTGCCCAGATAGGCCAGATGGGTCGAAAAGCCCAGATACTCCTTGGTGATCTGGAACTCCGGCATCAACGGCGTCTTGCGCATCGCACCGAACAGCGGATGGAACGGCTCGCGCGGCTGGAAGTCGATCGCTCCGTTCTTGACCTGCACGATCACGTTGTCGCGGAATTGCCCATCCAGCGGCAGGAACTCGCTGTACGCCTGCTTGGCGCGATCGTCCGGTTGCTCGTGCGAATAGACGAATGCGCGCCACATCACCACCCCGCCGTGCGGCGCCAGCGCGTCGGCCAGCAGATTGGCGCCATCGGCATGGCTGCGCCCGTAATCCTGCGGGCCGGGCTGGCCTTCGGAATTGGCCTTTACCAGGAAACCGCCGAAGTCCGGAATGCGTGCATAGATCTGGTCGGCTTTGTTGCGCCACCACTGCTGTACCTGCGGATCCAGCGGGTCGGCGGTCGTCAAACCGCCGATCTCGATCGGCGCGCTGAAGCGCGCGCTGAGAAACACGCGAATGCCGTAAGGGCGAAACACCTTGGCCAGTGCCGCCGCCTTGTCCAGATACTGCGGCGTCAGGCTCCAGGCCTTGGCGTTGACGTTGTTGAGCACGCTGCCGTTGATGCCCAGCGATGCATTGGCGCGCGCGTACTCGGTGTAGCGTGGATCCAGGTAACCCGGCAGGGTCTGCCAGTTCCATAACGAGGCGCCGGCATAGCCGCGCTCGACCACCCCGTCCAGGTTGTCCCAGTGGTTGAGCATGCGCAGCTGCAAGCGCGGCGACTCGCGCAGGTCCAGCGCGGCCAGCGACTGGCCGGTCTGCAACAGGCGCAGGAAGTGGAATGCCCCATACAGCGCGCCGACATCGCTGCCGCCGACGATGACGGTCGTGCGATGCCCGTCCACGCTGACACTGCGGATCAGATAGCCCTCGCGGCCCAGGCCGGTGGTCTGCAGCTGCAATGCCGCGATCTGCGGCGCAGCCGCCGCGCCCAGCAAGATCGCCCCATCGCGCGTGACATTGGCGGACGACTGCGGCGCAGCACCAAGCAGGCCCGACAGTCCACGCTGCAATTCCTCACGTGCAGCCTGCAACGTCGGCGAGTCGCCGGCGACGATCAACTCGCTTGCGTTGCCACGCAACTGCGCCGCGTCGGCCAGCGGGTGGTAGCGCAACCATAAATCGTAGCCATCCTCGGCCCGCGCGCCGGCACTGGCCAGCATCAATCCGCACAGCAACGTCAGCGCCAGCCACCACGGCTGCGCCAACGCTGCGCAATACGCGCCGCAGCGCCGCATTGCACGCGCGCTCATGCGGCATGCTCCAGCGACATCACCGCACGCCGCGGCGTATCGCCGCTCTGCCTGCTTCCCGGTACCATGCGTCGCATCGTCATGCACGCAGTCGGCGCTTGCGTTACTGCAGCGGGTTGTGTGCATCGTGCAGGTTCGCCACCCACTTGAAGAGGCCACGCTTGGAGAAGGTCAGGAAATCGGTCCGCCGCACCAGCCGCGCGACCACCATCGACGAGGTGGCGGCGCTGGCGAAGGTCTCGCCGATGACGGTCTCGCGCGTGGTCAACAACAACGGCAGCGTGCGCGATGCCACCCGTGCCCGCGTGCTGCGCGCGGTCGACAAGCTGGGCTACACGCCCAACCTGGCGGCCAGTGCCCTGGCCGCCGCGCAGAGCACGCGCATTGCGTTGATCTACAGCGATCCCAGCGGCGCCTACCTGCGTGAGTTGCTGCTGGGCGTGTTGCGGGTTGCCTCGCGCACACCGATCCAGCTGGTGATCGATTGCTGGGACGACCTGGATGCCGACGCCGAACGCCGTGCCGCGCGCAAGCTCGCCAAGGGCGTGGCCGGAGTGATCCTGCCGCCGCCGCTGTGCGAATCCAAGGCCGCGGTACTGGAGCTGGTGCGCGCCAAGGTGCCGGTGGTGGCGATCGCCTCCAACCATTTCAGCCCGGATGTGGCCTGTGTGCGCATCGACGAATTCGCTGCCGCCAAGGAAATCACCGAGCATCTGATCGCGCAGGGCCACACGCGTATCGGTTACATCGCCGGGCATCCCAACCTGTCTGCCAGCACGCGTCGCTTCGAGGGGTTCCAGGCCGCGCTGGCCGATGCGGGCCTGCGGCTGGACCGGCATCTGGTGCAACCGGGCGACTACACCTACAAATCCGGCCTGGTCGCTGCGGAAAAACTGCTGGCGCGCAAACGCCGCCCCAGCGCCATCTTCGCCAGCAACGACGATATGGCCGCCGCCGCAATCTCGGTCGCGCATCGACGCGGGCTGGATGTGCCGCGCGATCTGTCGGTGGTCGGCTTCGACGACACCTCCGCCGCCACTGCGGTATGGCCCGAACTCACCACCGTGCAGCAGCCCATCGCCGCCATGGCCGACGCTGCGCTGGACATCCTGTTGAAGACGATTCGCGCCAAGGAGCGCACGGCGAAGATGGTCGATCATGTGGTCGCGCACCTGCTGGTCAAGCGGGATTCGGTGGCCGCACCGGCGGCGCCGGATGCAACGGAACAGCCATGACGCTGCACGCGGTTCTGCGCGCAGGCCGCCGATGGTCGCCTGCGCGTGCAGGCGACCATCGGCATAACATCAACGCGTCAGATACTGGTTGATCAGGTTCTCGTAGGCTTCCTGACGGCCGCTGAGCTGCTTGGGTTCGTTGCCGGCGGCGTACTTGGCCAGATCCACCAGCGTGCTGCTGCCGTTGGCGAAGTCCGCGCCCGCGCCGCTGTCGAAGCTGGCGTAGCGCTCGGCGCGCCACTGCTCCAGCGGCGAGGAGGTCAGCAGCGCATTGGCCACTTCCAGCCCGCGTGCGAACGCGTCCATGCCGCCGATATGCGCCAGGAACAGATCCTGCGGGTCGGACGACTCGCGGCGCACCTTGGCATCGAAGTTCAGCCCGCCCGGTGCCAGCCCGCCCTGGCGCAGCACCACCAGCATCGCGCCGACGGTGTCGTACAGGTCGGTCGGGAACTGGTCGGTATCCCAGCCGTTCTGCGGGTTGCCGCGGTTGGCATCGATGCTGCCGAGCAGGCCGGCGTCGGATGCCACCTGCAGGTCATGCTCGAAGCTGTGACCCGACAGTGTGGCGTGGTTGGCTTCGATGTTCAGCTTGAAGTCCTGGTCCAGGCCGTGCTGGCGCAGGAAGCCGATCACCGTGGCGCTGTCGAAGTCGTACTGGTGCTTCATCGGCTCCATCGGCTTGGGCTCGATCAGGAAGTTGCCAGTGAAGCCGATCGCGCGGCCGTAGTCGCGTGCCAGGGTCAAGAAGCGCGCCATGTTGTCCTGCTCGCGCTTCATCTGGGTGTTGTGCAGGCAGGCATAGCCTTCGCGGCCGCCCCAGAACACGTAGTTCTCGCCGCCCAGCTCGACGGTGGCATCGATGGCGGCCTTGACCTGCACCGCCGCACGCGCCACCACGTTGAAGTCCGGGTTGGTCGACGCACCATTCATGTAACGCGGGTGCGAGAACAGGTTGGCGGTTCCCCACAACAGCTTGATGCCGGTGTCGGCCTGGCGCTGCTTGGCAATGCCGACCATGTGCTTGAGGTTGCTCTGGTACTCGCCGATGTCGTCGGCATCGGGCGACAGGTCGATGTCGTGGAAGCAGTAGTACGGCACGCCGAGCTTGGTGAAGAACTCGAACGCGGCATCGGCCTTGGCTTCGGCGCGATTCAACGCGGTGTTGCCGATATCCCACGGGTACGCGCGCGTGCCCGGGCCGAACGGATCGGCGCCGTTGCCGCAGAAGCTGTGCCAGTAGGCCACGGCAAAGCGCAGATGCTCGGCCATGGTCTTGTCGCCGACCTGCTTGTTGGCGTCGTAGACCTTGAACGCCAGCGGGTTGTCCGAGTCGCGGCCTTCGAAGCCGATCTTGCCAATACCGGGGAAATATTCCTTGGCGCCGATGTAGACGGTGTTGCTCATGGGGTGGAACTCCTGCAGAGAGGCGAGGGGAGAAGGGAAAGATGTCGCACGCGAGTGACCAGCCACGCAGCGCAGCGATCGCGCATGCAGGCCGTCACCGCCGCCACCGGCGCGCAGTCTCAATCAGCGCCGGGGACGGACGCCGGCACGGGCCCTGACCCGTGCAGCGCAGAATGTTAGCGCTACCACAATCGCGACCGAAAAAAGCCGCGCGATGGAGCGAAGCTGAAGATGCCATGCCGATCCCGAGTGAAGCGGTCTGCCCGACTTTACCCAGCCCGGCGCAGAAAGGCTTGCTGCGCTGCGAGATGTGCGCTGCCCCGAGCACCTGCGGCACACCTCTAGCGTTGATCGGCTCGCTAGCGCCCTGGCACCGCCAAACCAGCGCCGAGCACCCCGCGCGTACGCGGCTGACCGCCCGTTCAGCCGCGTACGCGCGGCGCCGGCCCGCCGCGCGCCGGGCAGCTACAATGGCCGGCTTATGACCGCTGTCCTGCCGCTGCCGCAACCCCTGGCCGACCCCGCGCCGCGCGACCCGCGCCAGCGGTTGCAGCGTGAGCAGCTGCGCCTGGGCAAACGCCTGCAGCGCCAGGTGGGCCAGGCGATTGCCGACTTCGGCATGATCGCCCCCGGCGACAAGATCATGGTCTGCCTGTCCGGCGGCAAGGACAGCTACACCTTGCTGGACATGCTGCTGCAGTTGCAGCGCAAGGCGCCGGTGCCGTTCACCCTGGTGGCGGTCAATCTGGACCAGAAGCAGCCCGACTTCCCCGCGCAGGTGCTGCCCACTTACCTGCGTGGGCTGGATGTACCGTTCGACATCGTTGAGCAGGACACCTATTCGGTGGTCAGCCGGGTGATTCCGGCCGGCAAGACCATGTGTTCATTGTGCTCGCGGCTGCGGCGCGGCGCGCTGTATGCCTACGCCCAGACGCATGGCGTGACCAAGATCGCGCTCGGCCACCATCGCGACGACATCGTGGCCACGTTCTTCATGAATCTGTTCCACCACGCCCGGCTCGCGGCGATGGCACCCAAGCTGCGCAGCGACGACGGCGCGCATGTGGTGATCCGCCCGCTGGCCTACGTGCGCGAAGCCGATATCGCCGCCTACGCGCAGGCGCGCCAGTTCCCGATCATTCCGTGCAACCTGTGCGGCAGCCAGGAAAACCTGCAGCGCCAGCAGGTCGGGCGGATGCTGCAGCAGTGGGACCGCGAGCAGCCCGGGCGGGTCGAGCAGATCGCCCGCGCGCTGGGCGATGTGCGGCCCGAGCAACTGGCCGACCGCACCCTGTTCGATTTCCTGGCGCTGGGCCGCAACGGCGATGCAGCACCGCCCGATCCTGATCCCGATTCCAGCGCCTGGCTCGCCGCCGGCGACAGCGCACACGACAGCGACTGACGCGGCCATCGCGGCGCCGGCAGTCTTTCCACCCTCCCCGTTTCTTCCTCCTCTTCGGTCTGACGCATGTTCTTTCGTAATCTCACCCTGTTCCGTTTCCCGACCACGCTGGATTTCTCCGAGATCGACACGCTGCTGCCGCAAGTGCAGCTCAAGCCGGTCGGCCCGCTGGAAATGAGCTCGCGCGGTTTCATCTCCCCGTTCGGCCGCGACGAGCAGGAAGTGCTCTCGCACCGTCTGGAAGATTTCCTCTGGCTCACCGTCGGTGGCGAGGACAAGATCCTGCCCGGCGCGGTGGTCAACGACCTGCTCGAGCGCAAGGTCGCCGAGATCGAAGAGAAGGAAGGCCGTCGCCCCGGTGGCAAGGCCCGCAAGCGCCTGAAGGACGACCTGATCCATGAGCTGTTGCCGCGCGCCTTCGTCAAGAGCTCGCGCACCGATGCCATTCTGGACCTGCAGCACGGCTACATTGCGGTCAACAGTTCCAGCCGCAAGAGCGGCGAGAACGTGATGAGCGAGATCCGCGGCGCACTCGGCAGCTTCCCGGCACTGCCGTTGAATGCCGAGGTCGCACCGCGCGCCATCCTCACCGGCTGGATCGCCGGCGAACCCTTGCCCGAAGGCCTGAGCCTGGGCGAAGAGTGCGAGATGAAGGATCCGATCGAAGGCGGCGCGGTGGTCAAGTGCCAGCACCAGGAACTGCGCGGCGACGAGATCGACAAGCACCTGGAAGCCGGCAAGCAGGTCACCAAGCTGGCGCTGGTGCTGGACGACAATCTGTCGTTCGTGCTCGGCGACGATCTGGTGATCCGCAAGCTCAAGTTCCTCGATGGCGCACTGGACCAGCTCGAACACAGCGAAGACGACGGCGCACGCGCCGAACTCGATGCCCGTTTCGCGCTGATGAGCGCCGAAATCCGGCGCCTGTTCCTGCTGCTGGAAACCGCGTTGAAACTGAGCAAGGCCGAGTAAGCGCAACGGTCGAGCGGTGGCGTGGTGTTGTCGCGATCGATGCTCGAGTCAAATGCCCGGTGAGTGGAGTGCGCGGTGCCCTCACCGCTCGCGGGACACGCCATGCATCCGTTCGTGGAGGCTCCTTGGCGGCGTCCATGCCGCCAAGGGTTTCGCAACTGGCAAGGACACCGCGCCAGTCAGTTGGTCGGCTGCTTTCTTGAAAGCGTGTCGTCCGGCTACGCTGCGCCAGGCAATGAAAAGTTTGCAGCTTGCGTGTCGAAAACTTGTCCACCGCTCGGCATGCGAAGGAGGAGAGTGAAAAGCTGGTCGACGCACAGTGATCCGACCGGCGCAGGTCATGCCCTGCCTGCAACCACACACCGACCATCTCGACTGGCCCTTGCCCGCTCGCCGTCGCGGGACCTTACGCGGCATGGATGCCGCGTAAGAGCCTACAAGGACGTACTTGCGGCGTGTCCCGCGATGGTGGGCGGGCAAGGGCCCTGCAGCCAAGTCGCCGATCAGCCGCTCTGCAACTGTTCCATTCGCGCTATCCAGTACGACACCCAAAACACAGAGACTTGGCCGTGCTGGGCGGGCAAGGGCCCTGCAACCAGGCCGCAGCTCTAGCGACGTCGGCTGCGCCCACCTGGCGGTGGGCAGCGTCGTTTGCCAGTCGCTCAAAGAAGTCGCGCCAACATCGAATGCATCAATCGCCCCGTCTCACCACCTGACACATCGCAGCGCTATCCTGTGCCCATGTTCAAGCCCGTCCGCCGCCTTATCGCGCCCGCCCCGCAGGTTGTCGAACGCGATTGCCTGCGCCTGCAGCTGGACGGGCGCGAGATCGCGGTGCTGCGCGTGCGCGACCCGCGTGCGCGGCGCATCAAGCTCAGTGTGGACGAACGCGGCGCGCGGCTGACCTTGCCACTGCGCGCAAGCCTGGTGGCCGGCGAACGCTTTCTGCAGGCGCATCTGGACTGGCTGAGCACGCAATTGTCGCGTTATCAGCAGGTGGATGCGTTTCCGGCGCTGGAGCGTGGCGTGCCGGGGCTGCTGCCGTTACGCGGCGCCTTGTTGCCGCTGAGCTGGCACGACGGGCGCTACGCACGCATCGAGGTCACCGATGACGGCGCGCAGTTCCATGTGCCGACCCGCCTGGGCGATGCAGGCCTGCGCCGCACGCTGAAAGAATTCTACGAAGCGCAGGCGCGCGCCGATGTCGGCCGCTGGTTGCCGAGCTATCTGCCCGGCCTGCCGCGCGCCCCGGCGCGGGTGCGGCTGAAGGTGATGTCCTCGCAGTGGGGCTCGCTGGCACCGGATGGCTCGATGGCGCTGGATCTGGCGCTGGTGCTCGGCCGCCCGTCCGCGTTCGAATACGTGCTGGTGCACGAGCTCTGCCACCTGCTGCAGGCCAACCACTCACCGGCGTTCTGGGCCGAGGTGGAACAACGCTTCCCCGCCTGGCGCGACGAGCGCAGCTATTTCCACGAGCACGGCCGCCAGCTCAAGGCGCAACTGCGGCGCTTGTTGCAGGTGGAGTGACGCGGGTCGTCGCGATGCAGTTGCCGTCGCTGTGGCGGCGCTCCTGCAACGATCAATGCGCGAAGTCGGGGCGCCAATGCGCTTCGGGCTTTCGTAGAGCTGCTGCGCGATGGCGCGGCTAGCGAAGTGACATAGCGCCACGCGGCTGCGCTAGCGCCATTGGTAAGACGCGGCGCGCGCAAGGTGCCGGCAGGCCAGCGGCGACAGCCACGCAAAGCGCCTGGTCAGGGCACACTCGATGGCCGCGATGCCGGCCTGCAGCTCGCGTGCCGGTCCCCAATGGTCGGCGTCGCAGGCCACCGACCAGACCTCATCCAGGCGCCGGCGATCGTCCGGATTCAGTTGCGGCGACGCGTGCACCGTCTCCAGGAACGTCCCTGGCAAACTCCACTGCTCGAAGGACTCGATCGCGGCGACAAGCGGGTCTGGATGGCCCATTGCGCTAGCTCAACGGTGCCAGGATGCCGTGCGCCGCTGACGATGCCTGCTGGCACTGAGGTCTGCTGTCGCATGCAAGGCAGCAAGCACGAACGTCAGCGCCATGGCATCGCGCAGGACGCATGCACGCATTCCACGCATCACGCGTGCGGCGGCGGCAACGACGCCAGGAATCCATTGATCACCGCCGCCACCGCGTCCGGCGCTTCCATGTGCACATGATGCGTGCCCGGCAATAGATGCAGGCGTGCATCGCGCATCAGTGCCACGCGGTGATCGCGCAGGGCATCGGGGAAGTACACCTGCGCCGGCGTGGCGAAGATGGCCTGGGTCGGGCAGGCGATGGAGGCCAGCAGCACGTCGATCTGCGCTTCGGTCATGCGGATGGCGGTGGGCAAGGTCAGGCGCGGGTCGCTGCACCAGCTGTAGCCGCCTTCGACCGCGCAGACCCCGCGCTCCACCAGCAGCCGCGCGGCCGGTTCGGTGAGCTGGTTGGCCATCATGCGTGCGCGCACCGGCATCTCCATCGACGGAAACACCCGCAACGGCCGCTGCGCCAGCGTGCGTGCCGACGCCACCGCATCGCGCAGGCGGGTGGCGGTGCTCTCGACCGGCTCGGCCAGCGCACCCAAGGCCTCGATCGCGATCAAGGCCTCGATGCGCTCCGGCGCCGCGGCCGCGAGCAAGCTGGCGACGCCGCCGCCCAGCGAGTGGCCGAGCACGCTGAAGCGCTCCCACCCCAGCGCATCGGCTACCTGCAGCAGGATCGCGATCGCGCTGCTGAGCGTGTATTCGGCGCCGGTCGGCAACCACGCGCTGTGGCCGTGGCCGGGCAGATCCAGCAGCACCAGATCCAGGTCCTGCGCGTGCAGATGCGCGCTCAGCGGCAGGAAGCTGGCGGCATTGTCGAGCCAGCCATGCAGTGCCAGCACCCGGCGCGGGCCACGTTCGGGGTTGCGCAGCCCGGTGACCCGGCCGATCGCCAGGTCGCACGCAAACGGCTCCAATCTCACGCGCGTCGCGCCACTGCGGCCAGTGCCTGCGCATGTGTCGGGCTGGCGTTGAGGCAGGGGATGTAGCTGAGCTTGGCGCCGCGTTCGGCCAGCGTTTCGGCAAAGCCCAGCGCCACTTCTTCCAGGGTTTCCAGGCAGTCGGTGGCAAAACCCGGGCAGACCAGGTCGAAGCTGCGCACGCCGCCTTCAGCCAGTTTCCACAAGGTCGGCTCGGCGTACGGCTGCAGCCAGCGTTCCGAACCGAAGCGCGACTGGTAGCCCATCTGCCATTCGTCCACGCCCAGGCCGAGCGCGGTGACGATGGCCTGCGCGCTGCGCTCGCATTGCTGCGGATACGGGTCGCCGGCATTGGCCACGCGCTGCGGCAGGCCGTGGAAGGAGAACATCAGCTTCTCGCTGCGCCCGTGCGCCTGCCAGTGCGCGCGGATCGAATCGGCGATCGCCGCGACCCAGCCGGCGTCTTCGCAATAGTCCTGGATCACCTCGACCGCGATTTCCGGCGCGCTCGGGCGCCAGGCATCGATCACGTCCTGGATCGAGGCGGTGGTGGTGGTGGAATACTGCGGATACAGCGGCAGCACCACGATGCGCCTGATGCCGCGCGCGCGCAGGCCATCCAGCGTCTTGCGCAGCGCCGGGGCGCCATAGCGCATGGCCCACTCCACGTGCCAGTCCGGCATGACCTCTTTCAGGCCCTCGGCCAGGCGGCGCGTGTACACGGCCAGCGGCGAGCCGTCGGGCAGCCAGACCTTGGCGTATTTCTCGGCCGACTTGGGCCCGCGGATCGGCAGGATCACCCCGTACAGCAGCGGCTTCCAGAACAGCGGCGGGATCGCGACCACGCGGCGGTCGCTGAGGAACTCGGCCAGGTAGCGGCGCACGGCCGGGGCGGTGGGCGACTCGGGGGTGCCGAGATTGACGACCAGCAGGGCGGTATCGGGGGTGGTGTTCATGCGCACCATTCTGGCAGAGCGCAGCAGCGCTGCCGAGGACAGCGCATCGATCGCCGCCATTGACCGCCTCTGCCGCCTGGCTGCGCTCACCACCGATTCATTGCGCCACCACTAACGTCGCGCCATTGCTATCTTTGACGGATTGTCCTCTGGAGCTTGTCATGCCTCGTCTGTCGCGCCTGGCCCTGTTGTTGTCGCTGACCTTCGCCGCCGGCCACGCCGTCGCCGGCCCGGAAGAGGACCAGCGCGCGCGTAACGCGGTGCGCGTGCTCAACGAGATCATGAAGATCCCCGAGCAGGCGATCCCGGACAAGCTGCTCGACGAGGCGCGCGCCATCGTGGTCATCCCCGACACGCTCAAGGCCGGGCTGGTGATCGGCGGCCGGCGCGGGCACGGCCTGATGTCGATGAAGAATGCCGATGGCAGCTGGTCGCAGCCGGTGTTCGTCAAGCTCACAGGCGGCAGCATCGGCTTCCAGGCCGGCGTGCAGTCCTCCGACGTGGTGCTGGTGTTCCGCAACGACCGCAGCCTGGACAACATCGTCAACGGCAAGTTCACCCTCGGTGCCGATGCCGGCGTGGCCGCCGGCCCGGTCGGCCGCAATGCCGCCGCCGCCACCGACGGCCAGCTCAAGGCCGAAATCTGGTCGTGGTCGCGCGCCCGCGGCCTGTTCGCCGGCGTGGCGCTGGACGGTGCGGTGCTGCAGATCGACGATGCCGCCGACCTCAACGCCTACGGTGGCGGCGCCACCCCGCGCATGATCTTCGAAGGCCGCACCAACGAGCGTGCCTCCACCGACGTGATCGCCTTCCGCGACCGCCTGGAAGAGGCGACCTACACCGCACGCGCCAATCGCGGTACCGATGGCAGCGCCGACGATGGGGCCAGCGCGCCGCGTCCGGCAACGCCGCCGCCGGCACCGGCGACCACTACGCCGCCGCCAGCGGTGAACGAGGCCAGCACCGTGCCGATGCAGCCCAGCACGACGCCACCGCCGCAGCAGGGCTTCCAGCCGGTGTCCGATGGCGAAATCCGTACCGAATCGCTGGACGGCAACCGCTGACAGGCTGTCATCCCCCTGCGCGGTGCGCTGGGGTATCCTGCGTCTTCCTTCTTCTTCAGCAAGCGAGCAGATCATGGGCGGTTTCAGCATTTGGCACTGGCTGATCGTGCTGGTGATCGTGTTGCTGGTGTTCGGTACCAAGCGGCTCACCAGCGGTGCCAAGGATCTCGGCAGCGCGGTCAAGGAATTCAAGAAAGGTATGCACGACGACGACAAGCCGGCCGGCAAGCTCGGTGACGACACCCGCACGGCCGAGCAGGCACGTGAGGCGCAGGCCGAGCGCGATCGCGACGCGCGTTGATCCGGAGCGGCGTCGGTGTTTGACATAGGTGTTGGCGAACTGACGCTGATTGCGATCGTCGCCCTGGTGGTGCTCGGTCCCGAGCGCCTGCCCAAGGCGGCCCGGTTTGCCGGACTGTGGGTGCGCCGCGCGCGCATGCAGTGGGATTCGGTCAAGCAGGAGCTGGAGCGCGAGCTGGAAGCCGAAGAGCTCAAGCGCAGCCTGCAGGATGTGCAGGCCTCGCTGCGCGAAGCCGAAGACCAGCTGCGCACCAAGCAGCAGCATCTGGAGCAGGGCGCCCGCGCGCTGCACGACGAGGTGGGGCGCGATATCGATATCCGCAGCCCGGCCACACCGGTGGCGACACCGCTGGAGCTGGCGCACGCGGATCTGTCGGTCGGGGCAACTGCCACGTCGGCAGCAGGCGCTGCGGATGCGGCCGACCATGAGGCCGCACCGGTCATTGCCCAGGCCCAGCCGATTGCGCCGGCGCCCCATCAAACCTCGGTACCGGCCCCGCACGACACCGTGGTGCCGGCGCCGAATGCCGCGCATCTCAGCAGCACCGGCGCGCAGGCGCCGGCCACCGCCACGCCGCTGGAGCCGAGCACGCTGAAAGCGCCGAGCGAGCCGACCGCGCCACACAAGATCCAGGAGAAACAGCCGTGAGCCTGTTCGACGACGCACAGGCCGAAAGCAGTCTGATCGAGCATCTGGTCGAATTGCGCGCGCGCCTGGTGCGCGCCCTGATCGGCCTGGGCGTGGTGCTGCTGGCGTTGCTGCCGTTCTCGCGTGCGATCTATTCGTGGCTGGCCGCGCCGCTGATTTCGCAGCTGCCGCTGGGGCAGACGATGATCGCGATGAACCCGGCCGGTGCGTTCTTCGCACCGCTCAAGCTGACCTTCTTCGTGGCGGTGTTCGTCAGCGTGCCGTGGCTGCTGTACCAGGCCTGGGCCTTCGTGGCGCCGGGCCTGTACCAGCGCGAAAAGAAACTCGCATTCCCATTGCTGGCCTCGGCGGTGGCGTTGTTCTACATCGGCTGCGCGTTTGCGTATTTCCTGGTGTTGCCGGCGGTGTTCCACTTCCTGACCACGTTCAAGCCGGACGTGATCGCCATTACCCCCGACGCCAATTCCTACCTGGATTTCGTGCTGGCGATCTTCTTCGCCTTCGGTGCGAGCTTTGAGCTGCCGGTTGCACTGGTGATCCTGGTGCTGCTGGGCTGGGTCAGCCCCAAGCAGCTGAGCGAAGGCCGCGGCTATGCCATCGTCGGCATCTTCATCCTGGCCGCGGTGCTCACCCCGCCGGACGTGGTCTCGCAGCTGATGCTGGCCATCCCGATGTGCCTGCTCTACGAGCTGGGTATCGTCGCCTCGCGCGCGGTGGGGCCGAAGCCCGCCTAGCGCTTTTGCCGCGGTGAGGCGCGCCGATATGCAGGCGCGCAACCCGGCATCACCCGAACGCAATCACCCCCGTAGGAGCGCACCCGGGCGCGACTGGGCTCTCCTGAGGAAAGCTTCGTCGCGCTCAGGCGCGCTCCTACGGGGTGGGATGGTCAGGCGGCGAACACGTTGGCGCGAGCGAGGGCGTTCCCGGGGGACGCTTCATCGCGCCCAGGTGCGCTCCTACGGATCAGGGTTTCGTTGTCAGCACATTGCCGGTCAAGGCGATCAGGCGGCGAACACATCCGGGCGCGACGGTGCCGTGGGCTGCGCGGTTGCGCCTGCGTGGGTGAACATCTGCTTCCAGGCGGCGTACACCGAGCCGGCGAACACCGGCATCAATACCGCCATCAGCAGCAGCTGGGCCAGCCACATCGCCACGGTCTGCCCGGCCACCAGGCCGACGATCAGCGCCACGATCATCACCGCAAAATAGATGGCGAAGATGGCGATGAAGGCCAGCACGAAGAACACCAGCATCGCCGGCAGGTTGTGCAGGCTGGCGCGCAGGCTCTCGCGCAGTGCATGGCCGCCGGTGCTGCGGTCGAACATCACCTGCGGCGGCATCACGAACAGCGCCAGCGTCATCGCCGCGAAGGTGGCGATGGTCAGCAGCAGCCACAGCAGGATGCGTCCGGCCGGCAGGCTGGCGGCCAGCTGCTCGATCTGCACCGGGTCCGGCTGCGCGCCGGACTGGCTGATCTGGTTGATCTTGATCATCACCTCGGACAACTGCTGCAGCCCGCTGGCGCCGATCATCACCAGCAGCAGCACGCCCAGCAGCAGGCCGGCGATCAGCTGCGGCAGCAGCGACACCAGCAGATGCGGCGCGCGGCCGTCCTGCAGGCCGTGCAGCAGATGCGACGGCTTGGCGATGCGGCCTTCGTCGACCTCGCGGATCGCCCACAGCAGGCCGCCCATGAACAGCGGGCCGGCCAGCACCAGCAGGAACTGCAGGGCCGGGCCCAGCAGCGGTACCAGCACCGACAGCGACACCACCAGGGTGGCCGCCACGCTCCAGATCACCCCCAGCGAGCCAAGCGCCAGCGGCGCCCGCTTCAACAGCGAGAAACCGGTCAACAGCCATTCTGCGCCGGCAGACGCCGGCACCTTGCGGATTTCGCTCATTCCCATTCCGGATCGATACGCACCGGACCATCCGGCGTGGCGCGATTATCGCTGCTTTTGCGTGTGTGCGGCGGGATGAGTGGTCACTGTTTGCAGGCCGCGTGCGTGATGCACGAACCGGCGCAGCAGCTTGCGGGCGATCGGCGCGGCGGTGACCTCGCGGGCGACCGTGCGGGCGCAGTGCCCGTGGCGGGCAATGCACTCGGCGCGCGCCTGCACATAGCCGCGCATGTGGTGGGTGGCGAACTCGGGGTGGAACTGCACGCCCCAGGTGGCCTGCCCCCAGCGGAAGGCATGGCAACGGTCCTGCCGCGAATGCGCCAGCACGATGGCCCCGTCCGGGGCGCGCACCACGGTTTGCATGTGCGTGGCGTGCGCCGGGAAGTGCGCCGGCAGGCCGGCAAACAAGGGGTCCTGCTCGGCCGGTGGGTGCAATTCCAGCGCGATGGTGCCGGACTCGCGCCCGGCCGGGTTGTAGTCGACTTCGCCGCCCAGTGCATGCGCCAGCAGCTGGTGCCCGTAGCAGATGCCGAGCAGCGGCATGCCCTGGTGGGCGGCATCGCGCAGCCAGGCGGCACTGCGTTCGCTCCAGTCGGCGCGGTCGGTGACGTAGGCGGCCGAGCCGCTGACGATGGTGCCGGCAAAGCCGCCGCGGTCGGGCAGGCGGCCGCCGTTGGCGACATCGACGGCGACGGTCTCATGCTCGGCCAGCCCGGCCGCGACGCGGATCCAGTGCCGAAAACGGCCGTATCGCTTCATCTCCGGCACGGGATGCCCGGTTTCGATGATCAGGAACGGCAAGGCGGACATGCGGACGGAAATCCAGCAGCGACTGATGTGCCCGATTGTAGGCAGCTCCAGGCGGTTTTTTTCAAGTGGCGTGCCAACGCATGCAGCTAAGGTTATTCCGGATGGCTATGTGCTGATGGCTGGGGGGCGGGGCGCTGGTTACTTGCGCTGTGTGGATGTAAGAGCAGTAATGGCTGAGATGGCTTGTGCCACGTCGGTTGCCGACTCGGTTGCCGCGGTGATCGTGCGCCGCTGATCTGGTTGTATTCGGCCGTGCCGTGTACCTGGTCAATGGCGAGGCCGAGCCCCTGCCAATGGCGCAATGTGCGTGCCGACGTACCCTCATCCGCCCTTCGGGCAGCTCCTCCCGGTGGGAGAAGGGAGCAAACGGTGGGAGAAGGGAGCGAGCCCCTCTCCCGCCGAGCGAGAGGGCATGGCCTGCGCGCCACTGGCGCGCGTGCCTTGGAGCGCCCGCGTCGCAAACGTGGGCCGGGCCGGGGCGCGGAGCGGGGGTTGGGGTGAGGGGCGCCTGTGCCGATAACCGTGCAAGTCCCAGTCGATCCGCCTAGTCCCGCGGCGGCAACACCGACAACACCTCTTCCACCGTGGTCAGCCCGGCGGCGACCTTCTCCAGGCCGGTGCGCCGCAGCGTGCGCAGGCCCTCGCCACGCGCGGCGTGGCTGAAGCTGGCCAGGTCGGTGTCGGCGCGGATCAGGCTGCGCAGGCGCGGGCTCACCGGCAGCAACTCGTACAGGCCGACACGGCCTAGGTAACCGGTGCGGCGGCATTCCAGGCAGCCGACCGGCGCGTGTACGTTCAGCACCTGCGGCAGCGCTTCGCCCGGCTCGCGGATCGCCGCCCACTCGTCGTCGCTGAGCGTATGCGGGCGCTTGCAGTGCACGCACAAGGTGCGCACCAGCCGCTGCGCCAGCACCCCGTTGAGCGTGGACGCCACCAGGTAATGCGGCACGCCCAGGTCCAGCAGGCGGGTGATCGCCGAGGCAGCGTCGTTGGTGTGCAGCGTGGACAGCACCAGATGCCCGGTGAGCGAAGCCTGCACCGCCATCTGCGCGGTCTCCAGGTCGCGGATCTCGCCGATCATGATGATGTCCGGGTCCTGGCGCAGCAGCGTGCGCACGCCGCTGGCGAAATCCAGGTCGATGTTCTGCTGTACCTGCATCTGGTTGAACTCGGGCGCGATCATTTCGATCGGGTCTTCCACGCTGCATACGTTCACGTCCGGCGTGGCCAGGCGCTTGAGCGTGGAATACAGCGTGGTGGTCTTGCCCGAGCCGGTCGGGCCGGTGACCAGCACGATGCCGTGCGGGCGCTCGACCAGCGCGCTCCAGCCGGCGGCCTCTTCCGGGCTGAAGCCGAGCTGCTCGATGCTCTTGAACGCCGAATCCGGGTCGAAGATGCGCATCACGCACTTCTCGCCGAACGCGGTGGGCATCGTGGACAGGCGCATTTCCACCTCGCGCCCACCCGGCGACCGGGTCTTGATGCGGCCGTCCTGCGGGCGGCGGCGTTCGGCCAGGTCCATGCGCCCGAGCACCTTGATGCGGCTGACCACCGCGGTCATCACCGACGGCGGCACTTCCAGCACCTTGTGCAGCACCCCGTCGATGCGGAAGCGCATGCGCCCGGCCTCGCGACGCGGCTCCAGATGGATGTCACTGGCCCGCTGTTCGTAGGCGTACTGCAGCAGCCAGTCGACGATATGCACGATGTGGTGGTCGTCGGCATTGACGTCGCCGGCGCGGCCCAGTTCCACCAGCTGCTCGAAACTGGGCAGGCCGGCACCCGGTTCGGCGCTGCGCACATCGCCGCGCGCGCCGCGCACCGACTGGGTCACGCCGAAGAACTCCATCGTGTAGCGATGCAGGTCCAGCGGGTTGATCAGCGCCAGCTCGATGCGACGCCGGCTCAGATGCTGCACGTCGGCCAGCCATTCCAGCGCCAGCGGCTCGCTGGTGGCGATCAGCACGCGCTCGGCGTCCAGCGCCAGCGGCAGGATGCGGTGGCGGCGCGCATACGCATGCGAGACCACACCGGTGACCGCGGCCACATCGATGCGGGTGGGATCGATGCGCAGATAACGCAGGCCGGTGCGGGTGGCCAGCCATTCGGTCAGCCGTTCCAGCCCGAGTTCGCCGGCCGGCGGCTGCGCGGCATGCAGCTTGAGATTGGCCAGCAGCACCAGCGGATGCACCTCGCTGGCATTGCGTACGCCGGCGGCGGAGAACTGCACGCGCTCGTGTTCGTGCGGCACCACCATGCCATCGGCGAGCAACGCGGCAGCCACCGGGTCGAACATCAACCGGCCGCGCGGCAGGATCGCCGCTGCGCTGTCTGGATCGGCCGTACGCCGCTGTTCCATGTTCGATGTTCCCCTGCGGCGGTGCTCCGCGGCAAAGCGCTGCGGGTCGGCCGGTATACTAGCGCACCCCTTCCGCACGGCCTTTGCTGCATGTCCGATTCCCGGCGCGTTCCGATCACTTTCCAGGGCCTGATCCAGACCCTCAACCAGTACTGGGCCGAGCAAGGCTGTGTGCTGATCCAGCCGCTGGACCTGGAAGTGGGCGCAGGCACGTTCCATCCGGCCACCTTCCTGCGCGCGCTGGGACCGGAGCCGTGGAATGCGGCCTACGTGCAGCCCTCGCGCCGCCCCACCGATGGTCGCTACGGCGAAAACCCCAACCGCCTGCAGCGCTACTACCAGTACCAGGTGGCGATGAAGCCCAACCCGGACAACATCCAGGACCTGTACCTGGGGTCGCTCAAGGCCCTGGGTATCGATCCGCTGGTGCACGACCTGCGCTTTGTCGAGGACAACTGGGAATCGCCGACGCTCGGCGCCTGGGGCCTGGGCTGGGAGGTCTGGCTCAACGGTATGGAAGTCACCCAGTTCACCTACTTCCAGCAGGCCGGCGGACTGGAGTGCAAGCCGGTGCTGGGCGAGATCACCTACGGGCTGGAACGGCTGTGCATGTACCTGCAGAGCTGCGACAACGTCTACGACCTGGTGTGGACCTACGGCCCGGACGGCACACCGGTGAGCTACGGCGATGTCTACCACCAGAACGAGGTGGAGCAGAGCGCCTACAACTTCGAGCATGCCAACGTGGCCGAGCTGTTCCATCGCTTCGACGCCTGCGAAGCCGAAGCCAGGCACCTGGTCGAGGTCGGCCTGCCGCTGCCGGCCTACGAGCAGGTCACCAAAGCCAGCCATGCGTTCAACCTGCTGGATGCGCGCCGCGCGATCAGCGTGACCGAACGCCAGCGCTACATCCTGCGCGTGCGCGCGCTGGCGCAGGGCGTGGCGCAGGCGTATTACGCACAACGCGAGAAGCTGGGCTTTCCCGGAGTGAAGAAGTAACCAAAGCCTCTCTCCCCCGGGAGAGGGGTTGGGGTGAGGGGACGGAGGCGCAGTCCTCCTGCACCCAGACTCCACAGAGCTTCGCCGGTCCCCTCATCCGCCTCTTCGAGGCACCTTCTCCCGACGGGAGAAGGAACACGCAAGCTTCTCTCCCCACGGGAGAGGGGTTGGGGTGAGGGGACGAGGTGTGGCCCTCCTGCACCCAAACTCCACAGAGCTTCGCCCGTACCCTCATCCGCCCCTTCGGGGCACCTTCTCCCGACCGGAGAAGAGAACACGTAAAGGTCCACGTCTTATGAGCGAACAACTTCCCCTGCTGATCGAACTGGGCACCGAAGAGCTGCCGGTCAAGGCGCTGCCGGGTCTGGCGCAGGCTTTCTTCGATGGCGTGCTGCACGGTCTGGAAAAGCGCGGCGTCGCGGTCACCCGGGGTGATGCCAAGCCGCTATCCACACCACGCCGCCTGGCGGTGCTGCTGCCGGGCGTGGCCACCGAGCAGCCCGAGCAGCGCTCCGAAGTGCTGGGCCCGTATCTCAACATCGCGCTGGATGCCGAGGGCAAGCCGACCAAGGCGCTGGCCGGTTTCGCCGCTAAGGCCGGGATCGACTGGACCGCGCTGGAGCGCACCAGCGACGCCAAGGGCGAGCGCTTCGTGCACCGCGCGGTGACGCCGGGCGCGCGCACCGCCGACCTGCTGCCCGACATCCTGCGCGAGGCGATCGCCGCGATGCCGATCCCCAAGCCGATGCGCTGGGGCGCGCACGAATACGCCTTCGCACGGCCGGTGCAGTGGCTAGTGCTGCTGTTCGGCGACAGCGTGGTTCCGGCCGAGCTGCTGGGCGTGCGTGGCGATCGCCTCAGCCGCGGGCACCGCTTCATGCATCAGGGCGAGGTATCGCTGGCGGCACCGGGCGACTACGTCGAGGCCTTGCGCGCGGCGCATGTGCTGGTGGATGCGGACGCACGCCGTGCGCGCATCGTCGAAGAGGTCGAAGCCGCCGCCAGGCAGGCCGGCGGCAGCGCACGCATCAGCGACGACAACCTGGAGCAGGTGGTCAACCTGGTCGAATGGCCGTCGGCGGTGCTGTGCAGCTTCGAGCGCGACTTCCTGGCGGTGCCGCAGGAAGCGCTGATCGAAACCATGGAGATCAACCAGAAATTCTTCCCGGTGCTGGACGACGGCGGCAAGTTGACCGAGCAGTTCATCGGCATCGCCAATATCGTCTCCAAGGACGTAGCCGAAGTCGCCAAGGGCTACGAGCGGGTGATCCGTCCGCGCTTTGCCGATGCCAAGTTCTTCTTCGACGAAGACCTCAAGCAGGGCCTGGAGGCGATGGGCGCGGGTCTGGCCAGCGTCACGTATCAGGCCAAGCTGGGCACGGTGGCCGACAAGGTGGCGCGTGTGGCGGCGCTGGCCGAGGCGATCGCGCCGCAGGTGGGCGCCGATCCGGCGCAGGCGCGTCGCGCTGCGCAGCTGGCCAAGAACGACTTGCAATCGCGCATGGTCAACGAATTCCCGGAGCTGCAGGGCATTGCCGGGCGTCATTACGCCAAGGCCGCCGGTGAACCGAGCGAGATTTCGCTGGCCATCGACGAGGCCTACCAGCCGCGTTTTGCCGGCGACGACATCGCACTGTCGCCGCTGGGCAAGGTGCTGGCGATTGCCGAACGGCTGGATACCTTGGCTGGTGGCTTTGCGGCCGGTTTGAAGCCGACCGGCAACAAGGACCCGTTCGCGCTGCGGCGCAATGCCCTGGGGCTGGCGCGGACGGTGATTGAGAGTGGGTTTGATCTGGACCTCAAGGATCTGCTCTATCACGCCTACAGCTCTGCAAAACAGTCGATGTCTGAGGTTGTGCTGCGGCAGAAAAAAGATGTTGCAGACAAAGCACGTGCGTCAGGTGTAGATGCCCCCACGTCACATGCGAATCAGCGATCGCTGCATTTGGAAGAATTGGCTGAGCTCTTCGACTTCATCCTCGACCGCCTACGCGGCTACTACGCAGACAAGGGCGTTCCTGCCACCCACTTCAACGCGGTCGCCGCACTGTTCTCGGTCGCGCCCGAGGGCGCTCCTACAGGGCTCGTAGAAGCGCACCTGGGCGCGACCCACGGCTCCCTCTACGACTTCGACCGCCGCATCGATGCGATCGGCATCTTCGCCACGCTGCCTGAAGCCGAAGCCCTGGCCGCAGCCAACAAGCGCATCCGCAACATCTTGCGCAAGGTCGAGGGCGAGATCCCCGGCGACATCGACACCACGCTGCTGCGCGAACCGGCCGAAGAAGCCCTGGCCGAAGCGGTGGAAGCGGCCATCGGCGATACCGGCGATGCGCTGCACCGGCACGACTACGTCGCCGTGCTCGCACGCCTGGCGCGGTTGCGCCCGCAGGTGGACGCGTTCTTTGACGGGGTGATGGTCAACGCCGAAGACGCGCAATTGCGCGCCAATCGTCTGGCCCTGCTGAAGAAGCTCGGCGACCGCCTCGGCAGCGTCGCCGCCATCGAGCATCTGTCCAGCTGATGGCTGCGTCCGCCGGCGCGGTGCACTGGCAGACCGCGCAGGCCGCGTTGGCACGCCGCGACCTGGCTGTGGCGGCGTCTGCGTTGCAGGCGCTGCTGGAGGTGGAGCCGGCGCATGTGTCGGCCCGCGTGCTGCTGGCCGGCACCGTGCTGGCCAACGGCAGGATGCGCGAGGCGGTTGTGCAGCTGCGGCTGGCCGCAGGCGATCTGGGCGACGACGTGGCGATGCGTTGCCGCGTGGCGCAGGCCTTGTTGCGGGTCGGCGAGCATCGCGCACTGCATGCCTTGCTGCGGCACCCGTCGGTGATGCGGTGCCAGGACGGCGCGACCTTGGCCTTGCTCGCGCACGTGCATCAATCGCTGGGCGAACATGTCGACGCACTGGCGATGATGCAGCGCGCGCAGGCCTGCGGATTCGATGGACCGGATTTCCGGTTTTTTCTAGCGGTGCAGTTGCAGTTCAATGGTCGCCTCGATGAAGCGGCGCAGGCGCTGGAGCATGCGCTGGCGCACACGCCCGGCTATGGCCGCGCGGCGTTGACGCGTGCGCGCCTGCGCCGGCAGAGCGCCAGCAGCAACCATGTGGAACAACTGCGTCAACAGTTGCAGCTCGCCAAGCCCGACAGCGAAGATCGCGCCGGGCTGGCGTTCGCGCTGTACAAGGAGCTGGAAGACCTCGGCCAGACCGAGGCCGCCTGGGACGCGCTACAGCACGGCAACGCGGTGATGCATGCACGCCTGCGTCATGACGCCGAGGCCGAGGCGGCGTTGTACGCGCAGCTGGGTGCGTTGGCCGATCAGGGCCTGTTCGCCGCGCAGCAAGCCCCCGTCGCACACGGCCCGCAACCGATCTTCGTGCTCGGTTTGCCGCGCTCGGGCACCACGGTGCTGGAGCGGATGCTGGGCAACCATTCCCAGATCGTGTCGGCTGGCGAGTTGAACGACTTCGGCCATCAACTGCGCTGGGGCACCGACCAGGCCGGTCGCAGCCTGCTGGATGCGCGCCTGCTGCAGGCCTTGCCGACGCTGGACTACGCGCAGATCGGCGCGCGTTACCTGGAACAGACGCAATGGCGAGCCGGATCGGCACGCTGGTACATCGACAAGCTACCGGCCAATGCAGTGGCGATCGGCGCGATCGCGCGCGCCTTGCCGGGGGCATTGATCGTGCATCTGGTACGCGAGCCGATGGCGGTGTGCTTCTCCAATTACCGCGCGCTGTTCGGTGATTCTTACGCCTACAGCTACGACCTGCACACGCTGGCGCGCCACTATCAGGCGTATCACGCCCTGATGGCGCAGTGGCGCGCGGCATTGCCGGGCCGGGTGGTCGATGTGGACTATGCGCAGATGGTGCGCGATCCATCCGCGGTGTTGCAGCAGTTGATGACGCGCTGTGGGCTGCAGATCGAGCCCGGGCAGATCGATATCACCAGCAATGCGGCCGCGTCGGCCACGCTGAGCAGCGTGCAGGTACGCGAAGGCGTGCATGGGCGCAACGTCGAAGAATGGCGGCGCTACGCCACGCAGCTGGGGCCGCTGCGGCAGGCCTTGTTGCGTGCCGGCCTGATCCAGACCGACGCACGCTGACAACGGCCAGCGAAACGACGCGGAGACGCCGCCGCGATGTATGCGCTATGCCCGCAATCGAAAACGCCTGGGTGTCGCCAGCCTCGTCGTGTCTGGCCACTCCAAGTCCGCCCACTCGCAGCAGCGGCGATCCCCAAGCGCTCGATCCAAAAACGCTTGTCTCAAAACGCCAACGGCAGCCCCGTGGCTGCCGTTGGCAAATACCACCCTGGCTGACTCAGTGCGCGCCGAAACGCCAGTTGAGCTCCAGCATGTAGGAACGTCCGTAACCGGTGTAGTTGAAGATGTTGTAGTACGGATAGCTGCTGTAGGTGCGATCGCGCGGCGGCCGGGTGTCGGCCAGGTTGTTGACCGTGGCGGTCAGCGAGATGTCGTCGTTGACCGCATAGTCCAGCGTGGCATTGAGCGTGGTCCACGCACCGACCTTGCGTGCGCCTTCCACCGCATAGCCATCGGTGCTTTGCTGTGCGGTGAAGTTGGGCGTGCGTCCGTAACGCTGGCCGAACAAGGTGGTGGTCCACGCATCCTTCTGCCAGGTGATCGAGGCATTGGTGATGCTGCGGAACTCGGAAGAGAAGAACGGCTCGCTCAGCAGGTCGCGCACCGGGTCTTGCGGGAACTGCTGACTTTCATGCTTGAGCGTGAGGTTGTATTGCGCGTCGAACACGAACAGGCCCCAGGAGTCGGTAGCCAGGTTGTAGGTCGCCTTGGTCAGCACGCCGGAGATTTCCTCGTTGGAAATATTGACCGGGTTGATGCGGATGTTGCTCAGGCGATTGGGTACCGGCGCATCGGCGGCCGTGCGATCGATGCGCGACAGCGCGTCGACGCAGGTCGGCGAGTTGATATCCAGGGCGCCGAGCCGGCAGGCCGATTCGTTCTGCAGCAGGGCATCGGTGCTCAGGTCGCTGACCTTGTCATCGATCTTGATGTTGTAGTAATCGGCGTTGACGCTGAAGCTTGCGCTCGGCGACCACACCACGCCGGCACCCCAGGACTTTGCGGTGATCGACTTCAGATCCGCATTGCCGGACCGACGGCCCTGGATGCTGGTGCCGCCATAGGTGCAGTCGGCGATCGGCACGTTGGGTTCTTCGAGTGCGCAACGGTAGTAATCGTTGACGCCCTGGAAGAAGCCGCTGTCGCCAGCGAAGGAAAATGCCATGTCCGGTGCCTTGAACGCAGTGGCGTAGTTGCCGCGGAACAGCAGCGAATCGATCGGACGGAATTCCAGCGCGGCCTTGTAAGTGAACTTGGAATCGCCGCCGCCGCCCTGGTTCTTGTAGTCGTCGTAGCGGCCCGACAGATTGGCGGTCAAGGTGCTCAGGATCGGCACCCGCATTTCGAAGGCCGCCGCCCAGTTCTCGCGCTTGCCGCTGCCCTGGGTGCCGGTCAGCTGGTAGAAGTCGCCAGCGATCACGCGTTGGTCGGTCGGGTTGGTCCAGTACTGATTACCGGCCTGCACCACACCGGCGACGCCGACCGCACCGGCCGGCAGGTTGAACAACTCGGTGTTGGTCAGCTGCAGGTTGACGTTCTGGGTCCAGGTCCGGGACTTGGTGCGGATTTCGTCGTTGAAGCTGCGGTACTGCGCCGGCGTCAAGGCGCGATAGAAGTTGGCATCGTTGGGTGAATAGATCGGGTAGCCGTAGTACTCGCCCTGCGGAGCGCCAAGGAACTGTTCGCGGAAGAAATCTTCAATGCGGTCGGCCAGCGGCCACTGCTGACGGCTTTCGATGCGATATTCCGAGCGTGCGTAGTAGGCATCGTAGGTCCAGTTGCTGGCACCCAGGCCGCCTTTCAGGCCAAGCGCGATGTTGTAGGAGTCGGCAGTCTGGCGGTCGTTGTTGAAGTTTTGATTGCCGGTTTCCTCCGGCGCAAAGATGCGTTGATAGCTTTCGAGCTGCTGGCTGTCCTGATTGTAGAAAAAACCACCTGTATCGGAGGAGGTCTGCCAGAAGCGGGGGCCGCTATTGACCTCGACCTTGGTGCGATTGAGCAGCAGGGTCGAGTACAGCTCGACGTTATCGTTGAAGGCATAGCTCAGGTTGGCATAGCCGCTGGCGCTGCGTTCCTTGTTGAGGATGCTGGCGTAGCCCGGCTCGGTGCGGCTGCTGCAGAAGTTGCCGCGGTTGGCGCGGTTGTCGTACTGCACCGAGCCATTGAACAGCGGTCCCAATGCAGTGCAATTTTCGGCGCCCGGATCGAGATAGGTGGTGGGCAGGTTATGCAAGGCAATGCGTGAGCCGTAACGCAGGGTCGGGTCAGGATTGTCGCTGGTGGAATCGAAATCGCGGCGCTGGTAGCCGTAGATCGGATCCTGATTGTTGAGCTGCAGGCCCCACACGATGTTGGCGCCACCGATCTCGTTGCCACCGGTGAGCTGGAAGCGCTGGTTGTTGCCGCCACCCCCATCGTAGGTGCCCATGCGGTAATTCATCTGCACGCCGTCCATGCGCTTCTTCAGGATGATGTTGACCACGCCGGCAATGGCGCTGGAGCCGTAGATCGAGGACTGGTTGCCCGGCGCCACGTCGATGCGTTCGACCATGCCCACCGGCACGCTGGCCAGGTCGACGAAATTGCTCTGGCCGTTGTAGAGCAGTGGGTAATCGGCCATCGGCCGGCCGTCGATCAGCACCAGGGTGAAGCCGGGGTCCAGGCCGAGCAGGCTCAGCGATTTGGCGCCGGCAGTGAAGCCGCCACTGAACTGACCGTCCTGGACCGAGCCGGTGGCCATCGGTTGCGAGCGCAGCACGTCGTAGACGTCCTTGAAGCCGCGGCGCTGGATGTCCTGAGCGGTGATCGAAAACACCGGGGTCGCGGTTTCGACCTGGGACCGGGGAATCAACGACCCTGTCACCGTGACCTTGTCCAGTTGAGTCACTTCACCTGAATCCTGTGCCGTCGCAAGCGATGGCATGGTCAGGGCGGTGCACACGGCGGTGACCAGCAAATGACGTTTCATGAAACGCACCTCTCTCTCCAAAGGTATGAACGGGCGCGCGGCAATCGGGGGGCCGCACGCAATGGGTGTCAACGAAACGTTAACAACGTACCGACTGTACCGAGTTCTATCCGATGCCGTATAGGCGTGTTTCTTCAGTTTTTTTGTCCCTTCACGCCCAGGCTGGGTATCCTTTGCCGATGCTTAAAGCCGCGTTTGCTCTCTCCCTGCTGTGCACCCTGTTCGTTCCGCTGCAAGCGGTTGCCCGGGCGACCATCGACAAGATCGAAATCAAGGGCTTGGACGACGACGCCGACGCCGAGATGATCGAGAACATCGAGGTCTCCCTGTCTCTGTATGAGGCCGTCGGCAAGGAGCAAGGCGAGTCGCGGCTGGAGTATCTGCTGGCGCAGGCCGAACGGCAGACGCGCGAGGCGCTAGAACCGTTCGGCTATTACTCGCCGACCATCGAGCTGGCCGCGCCGCGCACCGGCGACAAGGTGACCGTGGTGATCACCGTGGAGCGCGGCGAACCGGTACGCGTGCGGCAGTCGCATATCTCCATCACCGGCTGGGCCGAGCAGGACCGTTACCTGGGCCAGGATCTCAAGCAGTTCGAACCGCGCGAAGGCCAGGTCTTCAGCCATCCGCAGTACGAAGCGAGCAAGGTGCGCATCACCCGCCGGCTGGCCGAGCGCGGTTACTTCGATGCCGACTTCACCCAGCGCCGCGTCGCGGTGACGCGCGCCGAGCACGCCGCCGATATCGATCTGAACTGGGACAGCGGCCGCCGCTACGACATGGGCAAGGTGCGCTTCGACTACGACTACTTCCGTCCCGGCCTGTTCGAGCCGCTGGTGTATTGGGACGAGGGCAGCTACTACCACGAAGGCAAGCTGGATCGCCTGCGCGAGTCGCTGACCAAGCTGGATTACTTCAGCACCATCGACATCCAGCCCAAGCCGGAAGAAGCCGACGACCAGGGCCGGGTGCCGGTGGATGTAAAGCTCACCCGCGCCAAGCGCACCGTCTACACCTCCGGCTTGAGCTACGGCAGCGAGAGCGGCGCCGGTGTGCGTGGCGGCGTGGAGCGCCGCTACGTCAATTCGCGCGGCCACAAGATGGACACGCAGCTGGATTACGCGCAGAACCGCAAGAGCCTGACCACCAGCTACCGCGTGCCGGCGTTCCGCTGGCTGGATGGCTGGTACACCGCCTCGGCGCGGCTCTACGACGAGCAGACCGAATACATCGACCTGCGCAACGTCAAACTCACCGGCAGCCGCAGCGGCCAGATCAACGAGCGCTGGAGTGCGATCGCCTCGATCAACGCCCTGCGCGAGCGCTGGCGGTTCAGCAGCGGCAGCGATTTCACCGATGCGGTCTATGAGACCTCCACGCTGATCTATCCGCAGTTGCAGGTCAATTACGTCAATGTCGACGATCGCCTGTTCCCGCGCAGTGGCGTGTCCGGACAGGCATTCATCCGCGGCGGTGCAGAAGGCGCCGGCTCGGACACCAATTTCGGCCAGCTCTACGGCCAGCTGCGCTGGTTCCTGGGAGCCGGCGACAACGGCCGGGTGATCCTGCGCGGCGAAGGCGGCACCACCTGGACCAGCGACCTGGTGGCGATGCCGCCGAGCCTGCGCTTCTTTGCCGGCGGCGCCAACAGCATCCGCGGCTATGCCTTCCGCGAAGTGGGCCCGCGCACGCCCAAGCCGGACGAATTCGCGCTCGGTGCCAAGAACGTGGTCACCGCCAGTGCCGAATACGAGCATTACCTCAAGGGCGGCCCCTGGGGCGGCGCGGTGTTCGTCGATAGCGGCAGCGCCTTCGACGACACGCCCGACTGGCACACCGGTATCGGCTTCGGCTTGCGCTGGCGCTCGCCGGTGGGCCCGGTGCGCGTGGACATCGCGCATGGCCTGAACGATCCCGACTCGCAGTTCCAGCTCTATATCGATATCGGGGCCAACCTGTGAGTACGCCGACCCCTACGCCACCCGCCGCACCGCGCCGCGCGCGTTTCTACCGCCGCCGCCGCTTCTGGGTGGGCTCGGGGCTGACCTTGCTGGGCCTGGTGTTGCTGGCGCTGATCGCGGTGTACTGGCTGCTGCAGACCGTGGCCGGGCGCGACGTGTTGCTGGCGCAGGTGACCGCGCGCCTGCCGGTCGGTGCCACCTTTACCTATAGCAAGGTCGAAGGCCCAGTGGCCGGCCCACTGACCTTGCGCGATGTCGATTTCCGTTATCAGGACATCCACTTCACCGCCGAGCGTGTGTACCTGGAACCGGACCTGCGCCCGCTGCTCGGGCGCAAGCTGCAGCTGGATGCGGTGCAGGTCAGCAATGCCAGCCTGAATCTGGGCAAGAGCGAGGAGCCGTTCACGCTGCCGAGCTGGCCCGAATCGCTGCCGCAGATCAACGTGCCGCTGGCGATCCAGGCCGACAAGATCGCCGTGGAGAACCTGCGCATCACCCAGCTGCAGCAGCCGATGATCGTCCTGCACAAGGTGCAGGGCGGGCTGGAAGTGGCCACCGGCGAACTGCGCACGCGCAATCTGGTGGTCGATACCGACATGGGCGACTTCCGCCTGCACGGCGACTACGTGCCCAACGACGATTACCGCGCCGACCTGACTGCAACCGCGGTGCTGCCGGCCGCGCGTGGGCGCACCCCGGCCAGCCTGGGGCTGGTCGCACGCGGCGATCTGGACAAGATGGAAGTGGCCATCGCCGGCCGCGCGCCGGCACCGCTGCAGGCCAGTTTGGTGTTCACCGGGCGCGACGATCCGACCTGGGTCTTCAAGGCCGTCACCGACGCGCTGGATACCTCGCTGCTGACGCCGGCCACCAATGGGGAGTATGCCGCCCCGGCCACACCGATCGCGCTGAACCTGCAGGCCTCCGGCAAGGGCGGCAACGCCGACCTGCAAGGCAGCGTCAAGCAGGGCGAGCTCAGCGCCACCTTGCAGCCCTCGCACATCAGCCTGCTGGACCAGGTCATCACCGTCGAACCATTGGTGATCGATGCCTTCGAAGGCCGCGCGCAGTTGCGTGGGACTGCCGATTTCCGCGACACGCAGAATCCGAGCTTTCGTTTTGCGGTCAATGCCAGCGGCCTGCGCTTCACCCCGACGCCGGACCCGGCCACCCCCGATGCGCCGGTGGTGCCGGTGGAATTGGTCGATGCGCGCCTGGGCGTGGCCGGTAACCTGAAGGCGTGGGCGGCGATCGGCCGCGCCACGCTGGAGCGCGACGGGCAGCAGGCCGCGCTGGTGTTCGACAGCCGCGGCAACGATCAACGTGCGCAGCTCAAGCAGGTGCAGGCCAAGACCCCGGGCGGCTCGCTGGATCTCACCGGCGAGGTGGGCTGGACCCCGGAGCTGCAGTGGGATGTCACTGCCCAGCTGGCCAAGTTCGATCCGGGCTACTTCGCGCCGGGCTGGAACGGCAATCTCTCCGGCAAGGTCGCCTCCAAGGGCCGCCAGTTGCCGGCACCGGCCGGTGGCGTGTCGCCGGGCTTCGAGGCCACGGCCGATATCCCGAGCCTGACCGGCCAGCTGCGTCAACGCGCGCTGTCGGCCAACGGCAAGTTCGCCCTGCGTGGTGAACAGGGCGAGGGCCAATTGCAGCTGTCGCTGGGCAATAGCCGTATCACTGCCAGGGGCAAGGTCGGCGACCAGCTGGATATCGCCGCGCAATTGCAGCCGCTGCAGCTGGACGATGTCTTGCCCGGCGCCACCGGCACGATGCGCGGGCAGCTGCAGGTCAGCGGCCGTCGCGACGCGCCCGACATCACTGCCGACCTGGTCGGCAACGGCTTGCGCTGGAACGACTACAGCGCGCAAAGCATCAGCTTGCGCGGGCGTCTGCCGTGGCGCGGCAGCGACGGGCAGCTGGCCTTGCAGGGCACCGCGATCGAAGCCGGCGTAGTGCTGGACAGCGTGCGCGTGCAGGCACGCGGTGCGGTGGAAGCGCTGCGCCTGGATGCGGATATCGCCAACAGCATGGCCAACGTCGCGCTGCAGGGCGATGTCCGTCGCAATGGCGAGCGTTGGCAGGGCCAGGTCGCCACGCTGCGGATCGCACCGGCCAAGGGCGATGCCTGGGCGTTGCGCCAGCCGGCGCAGTTCAGCACCGATGGCGCCGCGTTTACGCTCTCCGACACCTGCCTGGGCGCGGCCACCGGCGGCGCGCTGTGCGCCAGCGCCAACTGGCCGCGCGAGGGCATGGTGGTGCACGGCGATGCACTGCCGCTGTCGCTGGTGCAACCGTGGCTGCCCAAGCAGGAGGGGCGGCAGATCTATCTGCGTGGCGATTTGTCGCTGGACGGCAGCTTCAAGCCGCGCGGCAATGCTTGGGAAGGCTCGTTCCGCATCGCCTCGCCCGAAGGCGGCATCCGCCTGGGCGAAACCCGCTACGCCGCGGTAGCCGGCAACCCCAATCGCGGCGAGTTGCTGCGCTACGACCAGTTCAGCGTGCAGGCCGATTTCACCCCGCAGCAGATCCAGGCCAAGCTGGGTATCGGCTTCCAGGGCGCCGGCTTTGTCGATGCCAAGTTCAACACCGGCTGGGATGCGTACGCGCCGCTCAACGGCGAGCTGTATCTCAATATGTCGCGGCTGTACTGGCTGGAGCTGGTGGTGGCCGATGTGGTGCGGCCCAAGGGTCTGGTCGAAGGTCATGTGAGCCTGCGCGGTACTCGCGACAAGCCGCTGCTGGGTGGCGATGCCACCCTGAGCGATTTCACTGCTGAATATCCGTCGATGGGTTTGACCCTGAGCGAGGGCAAGGGCCGCTTCGACGCGCTACCGGATGGCTCGGCAAAGATCACTGCTTCTGCCAAGTCGGGGCAGGGCACGCTCAACATCGATGGCGGGCTGTCGTGGTTCGGCACCAGCACGCCGTTGCTGCTGAATATCCGCGGCGAAAACGTGCTGGCCTACAACACCAGCGAGTTGCGCATCATCGCCAATCCGGACATGCAGTTCGGCATCACCGACAACACCATGCAACTGCGTGGCAAGGTCACCGTGCCCGAAGCCGACATCGACCTGGAACGCCTGGATCGCGGCACCTCGGTATCCGAGGACGTGGTGGTGCTGGACCCGGTGGATCCGGAAGAAGCGCCCGCCTCGCCGCTGGATATGGATCTGGCCATCGTGCTTGGCGACAAGGTCAACATGAGCGGCTTCGGCCTGAAGGGCGGGCTGAGCGGACAGATGCAGATCCGCGCCCGCCCGGGCCGCGAGATGACCGCCAACGGCGGGCTGGACGTGCGCGGCCGCTACAAGGCCTACGGCCAGGACCTGACCATCAGCCGCGGCCAGCTGACCTGGAACAACAACATCGTCTCCGACCCGCGCGTGAGCCTGCGCGCCGAACGCAAGGTCGGCGATGTCACCGCCGGCATCGACGTCAGCGGCCGCGCCGAATCGCCGCGTGCCGATGTGTGGTCGGAACCGGCGATGTCGCAATCCGAAGCACTGTCGTACCTGGTGCTCGGCCGCGGCCTGTCCACCGCCAGCAGCGACGAAACCCAACAGGTCAGCGCCGCCTCGGCCGCCCTGTCGGCCGGCAGCAGCCTGATCGCCTCGCAGATCGGCGCCAAGCTCGGCCTGGACGAAGCGGGGGTGAGCGAGTCCAGCACCGTCGGCTCGGTGGTGGGCTTCGGCAAGTACCTCTCGCCGAAACTCTACGTCGGCTACGGCGTCTCGATGGTCGGCAGCGGCTCGGTCCTGACGCTGAAATACTTGCTCAGTCGCGGCTTCGATATCGAAGCCGAATCCAGCACGGTGGAGACCAAGGGCTCGGTGAACTGGCGGCGGGAGAAGTAGTCGCCCGCCGTGCATCGGCGCATCGACGGTGTGTGGTGTTGTATTGCGTCAGGTCAGGATATGACGCAATGCGGATGTCCAGGATGAGGCCGTGCGTCAGGCATGGCCAGGTCGAGCGCTGCGGTGATCTAGAACCGGCGCGCGACGTTGCGGGGCAGGGCACGCCCGGCATCGGGCAGGCATTACGCACTCTTTATGCCCGCACGCCAGGGTGCAAATAGCCTCTTTATGCCCGGCAGGCCTACCTTGGCACTCCCGCACTGTGGTGCGTTGAGTCGAACACGATGTGTATCCTGATTTTGCAAGGTCCGCAGGCCGATCCGGCGCAGGTGGCGCCGCTGCAGCTGCCCGAGTGTGCCGGACGCGCGCTGCGCACGCTGGCGTGTGCCGATGTCGATGGTTTGATCGCCGGCTTGCAGGCCGCCGGTGGCGATGCCGAGGTGGAGCTGGTGCTGCTGGATTCGGGTGATCTGGCGCCGTCGGAGCGTGCGCAGGTGCATGCGACCGCATTGCGTGCTGCACTGGACGCGCTGCCTACGCCCTATATCGAGCTACACACCGATGCCGATCAGGAACTGGAGCCGTGGCTGCATCCGCAGCATGCGCCGCTGGCGGTGGTGATTACGCCGCACGATGCACCGCGCGCCTATGCGATGTCGCTGGGTATTGCGGCGCGTTGTCTGCCGTCGCTGTGCGCGCCCTTGCGCGCCGCTGCCTGAGGAGGCCGCCATGTCGATCATGATCGTGCGTGGGCCGGAGGCGGCGATGCCGCTGGTGCGTGGGCCGCAGCCGTTGCCGCGGGCCGTCATTCGGCAGCTCGTGCAATGCGCCGGCGACGCGGGCAAGACGGTGGCCTTGCGTGCCTGCGGGTCGGAGCAGGAGCTGCTGGATGCCTTGCGCGTGGCCGGGCAGGCGCGGATGGAAATCGCGTTGATCGATCCGGGCAGCTGCGTGGACAGCGCGCGCCTGCACCGTGTACTCAGCGCGTTGCCGTACCCGTTCGTGGAGGCTCACGACGATAGCGTGGACCGTCCGGAGCGTTGCCTGCCGGAGGGGTTCGGGCAGCGCATTGCGACGGTGCGCGGTTACTGCGCGCAGAGCTATCTGCTCGGGCTGGAAATCGCGTTGGAACATCTGGGCTGCACGGAGATCCAGGGCGATGTCCACGTCGGTACCTGAGCTGCGCCAGCTGCATTATTTCGCCGACTACGAGGGCTATTGCGACGGTCGGCCGGTGCTGTGGGGGCAACTGGCCCATAGCGTGGACGTGCCTGCCGATGGCGTGCTGGATGCCGCCGGGCTGGTCACTGCGTTGCGCCGCCGTGCGGCAGAGGCGCATGGGCTGGAAGCGGGGCAGATCCGCCTGTGCCAGGTCACGCGGCTGTAGCGGCGTGACACACAACGACGCCACCCGAAGGTGGCGCCGTCGTTCTGCCGTGATTGCGCGTCGCTCGCCGCAGATCACATGGGTTGACGCTTACTTGGCCGGGCTGGCCTCCGGCACGAACTTGGTCAGCTGGTTGGCCGTTGCGGCTGTGCCGAAGTTGAAGCGGCCGTAGCCGGCGCCCCAGTACAGCGCACCGTCCACGATGGCCGGCGAGCTGATCACCGAGCCGGTGGCGTCGTGGTTCCACAGCGTGGCGCCGGTGTCGGCGTCGAGGGCGACCATGTTGCCGGCCATCGAACCGGCGTAGAGCAGGTTCGGCGACACCGTCAGCGAGCCCTGGCCGCCGGCCGGCACGTTCGGATTCACGCGGTTGATGCCGGGCACCTTGACCTGCCACTTGATCCTGCCGGTGGCGGCATCCAGCGCTGCCCACGAGCCGCCGTTGTGGCTCTGGGTATTCGCAGGCCCCAGCGTATAGGTGGCGTTGGAGCTGTTGTTGATGGCCACATAGACCTGCGACTTGTACGGATCGAACGCAGTGCCCCACTCGACGCCGCCAGTGGTGCCGCCGGGACCGACCTGGGTCGACCAGACCTTGGCACCGGTCTTGGCGTCGAAGGCCCAGTAGATGCCGCTCTTCTGCCCTGCGCCGACCAGCTGCTGGGCCTTGCCATCGCGCCACACGGTGAACAGCTGCACGCCTGCGCCGCCGAAGTCGTAATCAGGGCCGGTCAGGTTGGTTGCCTGGGTGTTCGGGCACAGGCCATTGGTGGGCGCCACGATGCACGACAGGTTCCAGGCGTCGTAGCCTTGTGCACGGTCGGCCCAGACCAGCTTGCCGGTGTCCAGATTCAGCGAGATCACCGAGTCGACGTAGTTGTCCGGCGCCATGCACGCCAGTTCGTCCTGCACGGTGAGTTCACTGCCGCGATAAGAGCGTGCGTTGGACACGCAGTTACCCACGCTGGCGGGAATGTTGTAGTTGTTGCCGGTGCCGAAATACAGGCGGCGGTTGATCGGATCGATCGCCACCTGGCCCCACACCGATGCACCGGTATAGCCCTCGGGCACGTTGTAGAACTGCCACACCTTCTTGCCGGTGTTCAGATCCAGCGCCACCACGCTGCCGCGGAAACTGAAGGTGTGGGTCGGGTCCAGGTTGCCCCAGTCGCCGGAGGACACGGGCACGTACACGCGGTTGCCGTAGATCACCGGCGAGGAGGTGATGCGCGCTTGCGGGTTGGCTTCGGCGGTGGTCTTCCACAGCAGCTTGCCGGTCTTCTTGTCGATCGCCAGCACGGTGCCGGCGGCCTGGTCGCCGACGATGATGCTGTTGGCACTGATGGCCGGCGTGTTGCGCGTCACCGAGTTGGCATTGCCGGTGTAGTCGGACAACTTGGCCTGCCAGTTCGGTTTGCCGGTCTGGGTGTCGACGCTATACAGCGTGCCGCCCCAGTCGGGCACATACAACGTTCCACCTTCCACGCTCGGCGTGGCCGAGATGTCGCCGGTGGTGGTCAGGGTCCAGGCCGGCTTGAGGCCTTTGACGGTGGTGCGGTTGATCTTCCACTCGCCCGGCGCGAAGCGCTGATTCAAGTAGCCGCCGCCGGCGGTGGTCCAGCTGGTGGGGCTGGCAAATGGCAGCTGATTGCCGAAGCTGCGCCAGATCTGGCCGGAGCGTGCAAAAGCCTGGGTATCCAGCGACGACACCGACTGTTGTGCGGTTGCGGAGCCGGCCTGGGCGAAAGCCACTGCGCTGGCAAGCAGGCAGGGAACGAGCGTCAAACTGCGAAATCGCAAGCGGCGAATTGAATTTGTCATCACGGCATGTCCATAGATGGAAGGAAGCGCTGGATCCCCCCGGATCTGCCGAGTGAAGATGGCCGATTGTGGCGACCGTGCAACACACGCACCTTTCCGCATTCATTCAACGGTCGGGTCCGCTCGCATCTGGTGCCACCAGCTCGAAAAAATTGCGTTCAAGGTGTTCGCTATTCGCACAAATGCTGATGATTCATCACGATCGGCGCCGCTGCGATAGGAAAAATGATTGGCCGCGATGCATGCGTATTTGCATGCAAATCAATGGTCTACAAAAAGTAACCAGGAAATGTTGCGCCACCTTGTGAGGTTGGCCACGGTGTCGAACACAGCCCCTCTTCCTGCGTGGCGAGAAGGCACGGTTTGCGCGCCACCGGCGCGCACGCCTTGGAGCGCCCGCGTCGCGGAGCGGGGGGGTGGGTGAGGGTACGGTGCGAAGCTTCTGTGTCGTCAAAATGCACGAGGCTTCGCGCGTCCCCTCATCCGCCCCTTCGGGGCATCTTCTCCCGCTGGGAGAAGGAAACAGCCAGGTAGCTGCGTTATCCGGCGCGTTATGCGCTTTGCGGCGAGGGCACGGCGGTGTGCGCTGCAGCGGGAGCGATCAGCGCCAGCTGCGCGATCGCATCCTGCACCACCTCCGCCACCGTGGTGTCCACATCCACCGACACCACATCGGCTTCGTCCAACGGCAATTCCAGGGTCTGCAACTGGCTGTCCAGCAGGCTGGCCGGCATGAAGTGGCCGGCGCGTGCACTCAGGCGCGCGGCGATCACGTGCGGGGCGGCGTGCAGGAACACGAAGCGGATCGGAATGCCGCTGCGGCGCAGCAATTGCCGATGTGTGCCGCGCAAGCCCGAGAACGCGAGCACCACCGACTCGCCTGCCTGTACGCAGTCGCGCAAGGTGGCCGCCAGCAACTCCACCCACGGCAGACGCATCGCATCGGTGAGTGGCTGGCCGGCGGCCATCTGCGCGCGTGCGGCCACGCTGTGGTAGTCGTCGGCGTCCAGAAAACGGTAGCCGTAATGCGCTGCCAGCGCCTGCGCGATGGTGGTCTTGCCGCTGCCGGAAACGCCCATCACCACGATGGCCAGGGGCGAAGCGGACGCGGGTGTAGCGGGGGCGGCGGTGTCCATCACGTCAGGTTATATCTCCGGATCGATTCGGCATTTTGCCGGATTTCACGTTGGCGGCAGTCGATGCGTGGTGTAGCGTCGGCGCTCCTCGCCAGGTGAGCGGGCCGCCCAGCGTAACGGCGCGCTCGGCCGGGTTCAACGCACTCCAAGGTCTGCCGATGCCGTCATCGCCTGCAACGTCTCCTGCATCGGCGCGCCTGCGCTGGCGCGAAAAACTGGGCTACGGCGCCGGCGATCTGGGCCTGAATCTGTACTGGGCCAACATCTCGGCGTTTCTGCTGATCTTCTACACCGACACCATGCATCTGCCGGCAGCGGCGGTGGGCACGATGATCCTGTTGACCAAGATCGCCGATGCGATCGCCGATCCGGCGATGGGTGCACTGGCCGATCGCACACGCAGCCGCTGGGGCAAATTCCGCCCGTATCTGTTGTGGGGCGCCGTGCCGATGGCGGTGACCGGCGTGCTCGCCTACACCACGCCTGCGCTGGATCAGAACGGACGCATGTGGTGGGCCACGATCAGCTTCCTGGTGATGATGCTGGCCTACACGGTGGTGAGCATTCCGTACTCGGCATTGTCCGGCGTGATCACCGCCGACAGCAGCCAGCGCACCAGCTTGATCAGCCTGCGCTTCATCGCCGCGTTCGTCGGCACCACGTTGGTGAATTACTGCACGCTGGATCTGGTGGCCTGGTTCGGTGCCGGCAACGATGCACTGGGCTGGCAACGCACCATGATGCTGTACGGCGCGGTGGCGGTGGCGTTGTTCGTGACCGTGGCGCTGACCACGCGCGAGCGCGTGCAGCCACCGCCGCAACAGCGCACGCCGATCCGCCGGGATATCGCCGACCTGCTGCAGAACAAGCCGTGGTGCGTGCTGTTCGTACTGTCGCTGATCATCATGATCACCATTGTCATGCGCGGTGGTGCGGGCGTGTATTACCTCAAGTACTACGTGCAGCGGCCGGACCTGACCGGGCTGTTTCTGGGTGGCTATTCGGTGTCGCTGGCAGTGGGCGCCGCGATCACGCCGTTGCTGACACGGCATTGGGACAAGCGCCAGTTGATGACCGCGCTGATGGCGGTGGTGGGCGTGTTGAGTTGCCTGATGTTTTTCATTCCTGCCGACGCGGTGTGGGCGATCTTTGCGTTGAACATGTTGATCGGTCTGGCATTGGGGCCGAAGTCGCCGCTGGCATTTTCGATGTATGCCGACAGCGCCGACTACACCGAATGGCGCACCGGCCGGCGCGCCACCGCGATGACCTTCGCCGCCGCGACCTTCTCGCAAAAGCTCGGTGGCGCGCTGGCCTCGGCTGGCATCGCCTGGGTGCTGGCAGGCATGGGCTATGTGGCCAACAGCGCGCAGTCGGCGGGGTCGTTGACCGGCATCGTGCTGCTGCTGACGGTGATCCCGGGCACGGTGGCGCTGCTGGCAGCCTGGACCATGCGTTTCTATCCGCTCGATGATGGCCTGTTGCGCCGCATCCAACACGAACTGGCCGCGCGCAAGCGCGACGAACAGGAGCACCGCTGACCGTGTCTGCACTCTCCCACGCCGATTCCAGGTCCACGTCCGACGACGATCTTTCCGCGTTGCTGGCGCCCAGCGCCGACGGCACGCGTTATGCGCTCTACAGCCCCACCGCGATGCCGAACGCGGGCGGGTTCTTATGGAACCGCCGCATGATGCTGCAGCTGACTTGCCGTGGTTACGCCACCGGGCAGTTCATGCAGCCGGAGCCGGCCAAATACGCGCATGCACCGCTGCTGGAAGCGCGCAATTTCATGATGCCCGAGCAGCCGTACTACGCGCATCATCCCGGGCGCTTCTTCTATCTCAAGGACGAAGACAGCGGCGCGTTGTATTCGGTGCCGCACGAACCGGTGCGTGCAACGCCGGAGCAGTTCGCGTTTTCCGCGGGCAAGCACGATGTGCGCTGGCAGGTGCGTCACGACGGCATCGTGGTGGAGCTGTGCGTGGCGTTGCCCACCGACGATGCAGTGGAGCTGTGGGAATGCCGCGTGCATAACCAGTCCGGGCGTACGCGCCGGCTCAGCCTGTATCCGTATTTCCCGATCGGCTACATGTCGTGGATGCATCAGGGAGGCGCTTACGAGCCGGCGCTGGGCGGCATCGTCTGCCGTAGCGTGGCGCCGTACCAGAAGGTGGACGACTATTTCCGTCAGCGCGATTTCAAGGACTGCACCTTCCTGTTGCATGAGCAGCCGCCGGTGGCCTGGGATGCGCAGCAGATGGCCTTCGAAGGCGAGGGCGGCCTGCATGCGCCCTCGGCCATCCAGGCCGAGCAGCTGGGCAACAGCGATGCGCACTACGAGAACCCGGCCGCCGCGTTGCAGTATCGGCTGACGCTGGACGCCGATGCGGCACGCGTCTACCGCTTCGCGTTCGGGCCGGCCAAGGACGATGCGGAAATCGCCGCGCTGCGTGCGCGTTATCTGTCCGAAGCCGGCTTTGCCGCCGCTGCGCGCGACTACGCGCAGTATCTGCAGGGCGGGCAGGGCTGCGCGCAGATCGCCACGCCCGATCCAGCCCTGGACAACCTGGTCAACCATTGGTTGCCGCGGCAGGTCTTCTATCACGGCGACGTCAATCGCCTGACCACCGATCCGCAGACGCGCAACTATCTGCAGGACCACATGGGCATGGCCTACCTGCAGCCGGCCACCGCACGCGCGGCGTTGTTGCAGGCACTCTCGCAGCAGGAGCCCAGCGGTGCGATGCCGGACGGCATCCTGCTGGTGGAAGGCGCCGAGCTGAAATACATCAACCAGGTGCCACATACCGATCACTGCGTATGGTTGCCGATCTTCCTGAGCGCCTATCTGGCCGAAACCGGCGATGCCAGCGTGCTCGATGCGGTGGTCCGTACGCACGATGGACAGGCGCTCAGCGTGGCCGAGCGACTGGATGCAGCGATGCAGTGGCTGCTGGACGCGCGCGATGCACGTGGCTTGAGTTTCATCGCGCAGGGCGATTGGTGCGACCCGATGAACATGGTCGGCTGGCGCGGCAAGGGCGTGTCCGGCTGGCTCACCGTGGCCACCGCGTATGCATTGCGGCTGTGGTCGGGCATCTGCGCAGCGCATGGGCGAAGCGCGCAGGCGGAGACGTTTGCGCAGGCCGTGCAGGCGATCAACGCCGATGCCAACCGCGAGCTGTGGGACGGCAACTGGTATGCGCGCGGCATCACCGACGATGGCGTGCGCTTCGGCATCGCCGAGGATGTGGAAGGACGCATCTATCTCAATCCGCAGAGCTTTGCGCTGCTGGCCGGCACCGCCGACAGCGCGCAGCGCGCGGCCTTGCTGGAGGCGGTGCGCGAGCAGCTGCATACGCCGTACGGGCCGGTGATGCTGGCCCCGGCCTACACGCACATGCGCGATGACGTGGGGCGGCTGACGCAGAAGTGGCCGGGCGCCGCGGAAAACGGCGCGGTCTACAACCACGCGGCGGCGTTCTACCTGTACAGCCTGTACCAGATCGGCGAAGCCGACCGCGCCTGGGAGATCCTGCGCGCGCTGCTGCCCGGCCCCACCCGCGAGGACGTGCTGCAGCGCGGCCACCTGCCGGTGTCGCTGCCCAACTACTATCGCGGCGCCTGGCACCAGTACCCGCGCACGGCCGGGCGTTCCAGCCAGCTGTTCAACACCGGCACGGTGGCCTGGGTGTATCGCTGCGTGCTGGAAGGGTTGTTCGGCCTGGTCGGCGAAGGCGACGCATTGGCGATCCGCCCGCAGCTGCCCTCGCACTGGCCGCAGGCCCGGGTGACGCGCCAGTTCCGCGGCGCGCAGTTCGAGGTGACGCTGACGCGTGAACCGGGGCGCACGCACGTCGACGTTGAGGTGGATGGCACCGCCTGCCCGGACCAGCGCGTGCACGGCATTGTCGCCGGACGCACGTACCAGGTGCAGGTGCGGCTACCGGGCTGAGCGGCGCGCCAGGTGCGGCGCCTGATTGGGGCAACTGCGATAACTGCCAAGCTGGTGTAGGAGCGCGCTTGCGCGCGATAAGGTTTTCCCGCCAGTGCCCTATCGCGCGCAGGCGCGCTCCTACGCACGTGCGGCCAGGCGGGCTGTTCTCCACTCCCGATTCCCCACTGCGTAAACTCCCCGTTCGCATTGGCCTAGGAACGCCCCTTGGTATCAAGCTGGATCCTGCTGCTGGTCTCCGTCGGCTATGCCGTGCTGCTGTTCGGCGTGGCCTGGTGGGGCGACCGTCGTCCGCTGTACCCGGAGCGGCCGTGGCTGCGGCCGGCGGTCTACAGCCTGGCGCTGGCGGTGTACTGCTCGTCGTGGACCTTCTATGGCGCGGTCGGCTCGGCGGTGCGCAACGGCATCGGCTATCTGCCGATCTACCTGGGCCCGCTGCTGTTGCTGCTGTTTGGCTGGCGCATCATCGAGCGGCTGGCGCTGATCGCACGCGCCGAAAACACCGTCTCCATCGCCGATTTCATCTCTTCGCGCTATGGCCGCTCGCGGCGGCTGGCGGCGCTGGTGGCGGTGATCGCGCTGGTCGGCATCGTTCCGTATCTGGCGCTGCAGTACAAGGCGGTGGCGATGAGCCTGGAGGTGCTGACCGGGCATAGCAGTGCCGGGCGCGGCATCCTTGCCGATCCGGCGTTGTACGTGGCGCTGTTGATGGCCTTGTTCGCGACCTTGTTCGGCACCCGCCAGGTCGATGCCACCGAACACCACCGCGGCATGATGCTGGCGATCGCGCTGGAGTCGGTGATCAAGCTGATCGCCATCGTCGCGGTGGGCCTGTTCGCCTGGGTGTGGCTGAGCGACCACCAGGTGCCCATCGCCGACTCGGCGCGCACCCTGTTCGAGCACACTCCGTCGGTGGGCTTCATTTCGCAGACCTTGCTGAGCTTTCTGGCGGTGATCTGCCTGCCGCGCCAGTTCCATGTGGCGGTGGTGGAATGCAGCGACGTCGGCGACATCCGGCGCGCGCGCTGGTTGTTCGGTGCGTACCTGGTGATCATCTCGGCGATGGTGGTGCCGATCGCGTCGGCCGGCGTGGCCTTGTTCGGCAAGGGCAGCACGGTGGTCGACGACGCGGTGGTGCTGGCGCTGCCGCTGAGCCAGGGCAACACCGTGCTGGCATTGGTGGCCTATGTGGGCGGGTTCTCGGCCGCCACCGGCATGGTGATCGTGGCCAGCATCGCGTTGGCCACCATGGTCAGCAACGACCTGGTGATGCCGGTGCTGCTGCGCCGCCGCGGCAGTGCCGATGCGCGCGCGGCGGTGGCCTCGCGGGTGTTGTGGATCCGTCGCGTCGCCATCCTGTTGCTGGCGCTGATCGCCTACGGCTACCACCGCAGCGTGGCCAACGACACCACCTTGGCGGCCTACGGCCTGATGGCCTTTGCGGCAGTGGCGCAGTTCGCCCCCGGCGTGATCGGCGGGTTGTACTGGCGCGGCGCCAGCCGCAAGGGCGTGGAGACCGGCATGGTGCTGGGCTTCATGACCTGGATCTACACGCTGCTGCTGCCGGCCGCCACGCGCGCGGGCTGGTTGCAGCCGGAGTGGCTGGTGGACGGGCCGTTCGGCATCGCCTGGTTGCAGCCGCAGCAGCTGTTCGGCATGCGCGGCTGGGACCCGCTGGCGCATGGCACGTTCTGGTCGCTGCTGATCAATGTCGGCGCGATGATGCTGGTCTCCGCACGCTGGCGCCCCGGGGTGGACGAACGCCTGCGCGCCGCGCCCTTCCTGGACCCGTACGCACAGCGGCCGGCGGTGGCCGGCGACTGGCCCGGGCATGTGCGCGTGGCCGACCTGCAGGCCCTGGCCGAGCGCGTGGTGGGCGAGCGGCATGCGCACCGCGCCTTTGTCGACCAGGCGGTGCTGCTGGAGCGCGAACTGCAACCCACCGTGGTGGCCGACCGCGCCTGGGTGCAGTTCACCGAACGCCTGCTGGCCGCCTCGATCGGCGCGGCCTCCGCACGCCTGGTGCTGACCAGCCTGTTGCGCGGCTCGGGCATGGACCTGGGCGAGGTGGTGGCGGTGCTGGACGAAGCCGGCCAGGAGCTGCGCTTCAATCGCGAGATCCTGTCCACCACGCTGGAAAACATCAGCGCCGCGGTCAGCGTGGTCGACCCGGAGATGCGCCTGACCGCGTGGAATCGCCGCTATCAGCAGCTGTTCGGCTACCCGGACGGCATGCTGTATGTCGGCCGTCCGGTGGCCGATCTGATCCGCTACAACGCCGAGCGCGGCGAGCTGGGCGAGGGCGATATCGAAGATCAGATCGATCGCCGCATTCGCCACATGCGCGCCGGCTCGCCGCATGTGTTCGAGCGCACCCGCAGCGACGGCAAGGTGATCGAGATGCGCGGCCAGGCGCTGCCCGGCGGCGGTTATGTCACCAGCTACAACGACATCACCGACTACAAGCGTGCCGAACGCGCGCTGCTGGACGCCAACGAGAACCTGGAGCAGCGCGTGGCCGACCGCTCGCGCGAGGCCGAGCTGGCGCAGCAATCCAAGACGCGCTTTCTGGCCGCGATCAGCCACGACGTGCTGCAGCCGCTCAATGCCGCGCGGCTGTTCGCCTCGGCGCTGCGCGAGAGCCATCAGAACAACGAGGAACAACGCCATCTGGCCGAGCGCGTGGATGCCTCGCTGCGTGCGGCCGAGGAGTTGCTCGATGGCCTGCTCGACGTCTCGCGGCTGGATGCCGGCGGCCTGCGGCCCACGGTCGAGGATTTCGATGCCAGTGCGCTGATGCACGAACTGGCCGCGCAATACGCGCCGGTGGCCTCCAGCCGCGGCCTGCAGCTGCAGGTGCACAGTCGCCCGTTGTGGGTGCGCAGCGACCGCCGCCTGCTGCGCCGGGTGATGCAGAACTTCCTCGCCAATGCGCTGCGCTACACGCGCCAGGGCCGCATCGTGCTGGGCATGCGCGGCCGCGGCGCGCACGTGGAGCTGCAGGTGTGGGATACCGGCCCGGGCATTCCCGAGCACCACATGCGGCAGATCTTCGAAGAATTCCGCCGCTATCAGCAGCCGTTCGACTGGGGCGAGCAGGGCCTGGGGCTGGGCCTGTCGATCTGCCAGCGCATCTCGCGCCTGCTCGACCACGACCTGAGCGCACGCAGCCAGGTCGGCCGCGGCAGCATGTTCTCGATCCTGCTGCCGCGCGTGGCGGCAGCCCCGCTGCCGCCGCTGCTGCCGGTGGCCGTTGCGCGCGCGCTGCCCAGCGGCGATTCGCTGGCGGGCCTGCGCGTGCTGTGCGTGGACAACGACCGCGAGATCCTCGACGGCATGCGCGCCCTGCTCGGTCGCTGGCAGGTGGAGGTGATCACCGCCAGCACCGTGGATCAGGCGCTGGAGCGCGCGCGCGAACAGCCGGATCTGATGCTGGTGGATTACCACCTGCACGACCGGCTCGATGGCCTGGACACACTGGATGCGCTGCAGGCCGTCGCCACCGCGCCGATTGCCGGTGCCCTGCTCACCGCCGACGGCCGCGACGAACTCAAGCAGCTCGCACGTGCGCGTGGCTATCGCCTGCTGACCAAACCGGTGAAGCCGGCCTCGTTACGCGCGTTCCTGAGCGCGCATCACGATGCGAAAACGCGCTGAGCGGTGCGACTGCAGCGTAGGAGCGTGCCTGCGCGCGACGAAGCTTTATCGGTAACGCCCGGTCGCGCGCAGGCACGCTCCTACGAGGGGAGGTGCTTACGCTGCGCCGCTCAGGTGTTCGTAGAGGATGACGCTGCCGACGATCACCAGGATCAAGCCGCCGAGGATCTCGGCGCGCTTGCCAATCAGGTTGCCGAGCACGCGGCCCAGCATGACGCCTGCGGTGACCATGCTGAAGGTGCACAGCCCCACCACCACCGCCACCACGCCGATATGCACGTCCAGGAACGCCAGGCTCACGCCGACCGCCATCGCATCGATGCTGGTGGCAAAACCGGTGGTGGCCAGGGCGAGCAAGCCATGCCGTTTCGGGGTCTCGGACGTTGCTTCTTCAGCGTCGTCCGCATCGTTTCGCAGCCCGGCCACGATCATGTGTGTGCCCAGCGCACCGAGCAGCACGAAGGCGATCCAGTGGTCGTAGTCGGACACATAGCTGGACGCGGCGCGTCCCAGCAGCCAGCCGATCACCGGGGTGATCGCCTCGATGCAGCCGAAGATCAAGCCGGCGCGTAGCGCATCGCGCCACTGCGGCTTGCGCATCGCCGCGCCCTTGCCGATCGCCGCGGCAAACGCATCGGTCGACATCGCGAAACCGATCAAAACAATGGAAAAAGGGGACATCGACATTCTCGGGTTGGGCACGGTCACAACGACATGCGCCCGCGCCAACCTTCGTCGTGCACGCATGCCGCTGGTCTCGCCAAACCGGAACTGGTTGCCTGCACCACGGCGCAACGGCCGAGTATGTTGATGCAGGCGCTTCCGACGATGCGAAAGCAGGCTACTCCCCAAGGGGCGCGCAGTGTACCAACGCATGGCCGCGTTCGGTGCGTCTGCAGCGCACGCGAAGGTCGGTCTGATCTTTATAGCCGTGGCTATTGCGAGCAGGGGTGACGCGGTTTTTGCCTTGTTTTCAGGCATCAAAGCCAGGCAGGCATGTCCACGCAACGGCGCGATGCGGCACCCGATAGCCTTGACTATAGCGACGAACGGTCTGCATGCCGGTGACCGAGGTAGCGAAAAAACGCGGGGAAAGCCGCTGATGTGGGGTGTGCTGCAAGCAGTGCGAGTGGAAACGTCATGCTTGGATGCGCGTGCATGAGCCAGCGCTTGCTTCGTGCTGTCTTTCCAGACGTCGTGCAGGAGTGCCGCGATCGACAACGATGCCGCGATCTCCCCGGCGTCTCGATGTGCACGGCTTGCGATGCCGCAGGTGCTGGCGAAGTGGTTCGGGTGGACGGCGATGGCCAGGCTGCCATCGCAGCGCTGCGGAACGAGCGCGCTGCGCTCCACGCACAGGGCCGGCCGCGCTGCGGGAGGACCGCAGAAGTCAGCCTTCGGAAGCGAGCAACAGAAACACCAGCGCCGACGCAGACTCCCGGCGCGGGTCGCGGCTACATCAATGCGGCGGAAATCTCCGCCGTCGCCGCACACAGGGCCTGCAAGGCCGCGTGCGGGCCGACCAACTCCGGGCGGCGCGCGATGAAGGGAACGGTGAGCGTATAGGTCGCACTGCCGCGTTGCAGGATCGGTGCGGTCAGGTCGACCACGCCCACCACCGCTTCGCTGGGTTGCATGGCGTAGCCATCGTTGCGGGCCTGCGCGGCGGCGGCGAGGAACTGCGCACGCTCGAACGGCACCTCGCTGGCGTCGAGCATGTCCAGCCAGCGCGCCTGCATCTCCGGCTGCTGGAACGCGAACAGCACCAGCCCGGAGCTGGAATGGGTCAATGGGCGGCGGTGGCCCGGGCGCACCACCAGGCCCAGGTCGCTGGGCACGTCCATCTGCGCGATCACCACGATCTGGTCGCCGGACGGCGCCACCAGGTGGCAGGGCTGATAGATCGCATCGGCCAGCCGCCGCATCACCGGTAGTGCCGCTTCGCTGATGCTCTGCACCTGCGGCTGCTGCATGCCGAGCATGAACAACCGATTGGTCAGCACGTAGTCGCCCTCGCCGTCGCGGGTGAGATAGCCGCGCTCCTCCAGCACCTGCAGCATGCGGAAGATCTCCCCGCGCGAGCGGCCGATGCCCTGCGAGATCGCGCCCATGCTCATCGGCTGCGCCTGGCGGGCGAGCAGCTCGAGGATGTCCAGGCCCTTGTCCAGGGCGGGGGCGCGGTACTTGGCGGGTTCGGTGCTCATCCGTTTGCGGCTCCAGGCAAGGCTGCGGCGCGCCAGGGTACAGGCATCGCGGGCAGCGGTGAGAAGTGGCGCTTGCGTGCAAATATAAACAAAGATTTTATATTTGCATGGCGCTGGCGTGCGCAGTACGCTCGCCGCACAGCAACGCAAGCGCCACAGCCTTGGGAGGGGATCGGTCGCATGCATCACAGTGACATTGCCGCGTCACCGCGCGGCAACCTGGCGCGTACCGCCATGGTTCCCCTGTTGTTGATCGTGAGCCTGTTCTTTTTGTGGGGCATGGCCAACAACCTCAACGACATCCTGATCAAGCAGTTCAAGAAGGCCTTCGAGCTGACCGACCTGCAGGCAGGGCTGGTCCAGAGCGCGTTCTACCTGGGCTATTTCGTGTTCGCGATGCCGGCGGCGATGTTCATGCGCCGCCACAGCTACAAGGCGGCCGTGGTGCTGGGCCTGCTGCTGTATGCGTGCGGCGCGTTCCTGTTCTACCCGGCCGCGCAGGTGCATACCTACTGGCTGTTCCTGCTGGCCTTGTTCGTGATCGCCAGCGGCCTGGCGTTCCTGGAAACCACCGCCAACCCGCTGGTGACCGTGCTCGGCCCGGCAGAAGGCGCGGCGCGGCGGTTGAATCTGGCCCAGGCATTCAACCCATTGGGCTCGATCACCGGCGTACTGGTCGGCCAGCACTTCATCTTCTCCGGGGTGGAGCACACCCCGGCCGAACTGGCGGCAATGGCGCCAGCCGCGCGCGAGGCGTTCTTTGCCGCCGAATCCTCAGCCGTGCAGACGCCCTATCTGATCATCGGCGCCGTGGTGGTGCTGTGGGCGATCCTGATCGCGCTGGTGCGCTTTCCCACCGGCGCGCCGGAGAGCGATAGCGGCGTGGCGCCCAAGCGTGCACGCTTCGGCGAACTGCTGCGCAATCGGCGCTTCATGTTTTCGGTGGTGGCGCAGTTTTTCTACGTGGGTGCGCAGGTCGGTATCTGGAGTTATCTGATCCGCTATCTGCAGGATGCGGTGCCGGGCACGCCCGAAAAAACCGCCGCCACCTACCTGACCATCTCGCTGGTGCTGTTCATGGCCGGCCGCTTCGTCGGCACCGCACTGTTGCGCTATCTGGCGCCGGCCAGGTTGCTGGCGAGTTTTGCCACGATCAATCTGGTGTTGTGCGCGGTGGCGATCGCCTTCCCCGGTTGGACCGGCTTGTACGCGCTGGTGGCTGCCAGCGTGTTCATGTCGGTGATGTTCCCGACCATCTTTGCGCTGGGCCTGGATGGCATGCATGACGATGCGCGCAAGCTGGGTTCGTCGTTGCTGGTGATGTCCATCATCGGTGGCGCGCTGCTGACGGCGGTGATGGGCGCGGTGTCGGACATGGCCGGTATCCACTGGGCGATGGTGGTACCGGGTGGGTGCTTTGCGGTGATCCTGCTGTTCGCGTTGCGTGCGCGCCGCGCTGCGCCGGTGGTTGCAGGAGTGGGCGCATGAGCACGCGGCGTCTGTGTTACGTGCTGGATCTGCACGACGATCCGCAGTTGATCGCCGAGTACGAGCGTTGGCATCGGCCCAGCGAGGTCTGGCCGGAAGTGGTGGCCTCGCTGCAGCAGGCCGGCATCCAGGAGCTGGAGATCTTTCGCAGCGGCGACCGCCTGGTGATGCTGATGGAGGTCGGCGACGACTACGATCCGGCGGCCAAGGCGGCGCGGGATGCGGCCGATCCGCGTATCCAGGCCTGGGAAGACTTGATGTGGCGGTTTCAAAAGCCGTTGCCTGGCAGTGCGCCGGGAGAGAAGTGGCGCGAGGCCGGGCAGATCTTTGCCTTGAGTGCAGCGGTTGGAGCGGGGCAGGGTTAGGGTGTTGGCCTGCGTTTTTTGCGGATGTGTTGGCTCCGCAGTGAGGCGTTGGTCTTGAGTGTCTTTACTGCCGCTGCCGCCGGGCGTCGAAAAAGGTGTCTTTTGCGGGCGCAGCGTGAGTGGTGCAGCGCAGGCGTGACAGCTGCGTCGCAGATGCCCCAGGCAGAAGCGGTCTCGATCGCGATCGGGCAATCGGGCAATCGGGCAATCGGGCAATCGGGAAAGCCTGTCGCGGCTTGAGCCGCTCCTACGACACATCCTGCGATTAGATGATGCGGCGTGTTGGGTCACGCCTTCGCTGCGGCCAGGTCCTCGACCCGGAAGCGGCTGTCGGGTGGCGGAATTCTGCTATCCGGAGCCGTCGTGCGCGTGCTCCATGCACAAGCGGCCTCGGTCGCGATCAGGCAATCGGGAACGCCTGTCGCGGCTTGAGCCGCTCCTACGACATCCTGGGATCAGGTGATGCGTTGGATTAGGCCTTTGCCGTGGCCAGGTCTTCGACCCAGAAACGGCCGTCGGGGTAGCTGAATTCCGCGATGGAGGCCGGGTGCATTTCGGCGGAGAAGCCGGCGGCTTGCGGGGCCAGGTAGCGGCCGTGCTGGATGCGCACCGGGTCGAGGAAATGCTGGTGCAGGTGGTCGACGAATTCGATCGCGCGGTCTTCCATCTTGCCGGTGATGGCGACGAAGTCGGCCATGGCCAGGTGTTGCACCAGTTCGCACAGGCCGACGCCACCGGCATGCGGGAACACGCGGATGTTGAACTTGGCGGCCAGCAGCAGGATGGCGAGGTTTTCGTTGACGCCGCCCACGCGCGCGGCGTCGATCTGGATCAGGTCCACCGCGCCGGCCTGTAGCAACTGCTTGAACACCACGCGGTTCTGGGTGTGCTCGCCGGTGGAGACCGGCACCGGGGTGATGCCCTGGCGGATCGCGGCGTGGCCGAGCACGTCGTCCGGGCTGGTCGGTTCCTCGATCCAGGCGATGTCGAATTCGGCCAGCTGGCGCATCCAGTCGATCGCCGGGCCCACGTCCCAGCGCTGGTTGGCATCCACCGCCATCGCGATGTCCGGGCCGATCGCCTCACGCGCCAGGCGGCAGCGGCGGATGTCGTCCTGCACGTTGGCGCCGACCTTGAGCTTGATGGTGCGGAAGCCGTCGGCGACGGCTTCTTTTGCCAGCCGCACCAGCTTTTCGTCGGAGTAGCCGAGCCAGCCCGGTGATGTGGTGTAGGCGGGATAGCCCTGTTCGATCAGCGTGGCGATGCGTTGCGCACGCTGCGGTTGCGCATTGCGCAGGATTGCCAGCGCTTCGTCGCGGGTGAGCGCGTCGGTGAGGTAGCGGAAGTCGATGGTGTCGACCAACTGCTCCGGACTGAGCTCGCCGATGTAGCGCCACAGCGGCTTCTTCGCCGCGCGTGCGGCCAGGTCCCAGGCGGCGTTGATCACCGCGCCGATCGCCATGTGCATCACGCCCTTTTCCGGGCCCAGCCAGCGCAGCTGCGAGTCGTTGGTGAGCCGGCGCGCGAACGCACCCAGATCGGCAATGACTTCCTCGACCGACAGGCCGACCACGTGCTCGGCCAGTGCGGCCACCGCGGCGGTCTGCACATCGTTGCCGCGGCCGATGGTGAACACCAGGCCGTAGCCGGCCAGGTCATCCGGCGCATCGGTGCGCAGCACGACGTAGGCGGCCGAGTAATCCGGATCCGGATTCATCGCATCCGACCCATCCAGCTCGCGCGAGGTGGGGAAGCGGACGTCGTGGGTGTCGAGGGCGATGATGGTGCTCATGGAAGTCCTGGGCGATGGAAACGGGAATAAAACGCGCGAAATAAAACGGAAACGGAGACGGAGACGGGCGCCAGAGCCCCTCTCCCCGCGGGAGAGGGGGAGGGTACGGACGCGAAGCGCCGACTGTATTGAAGCGCTGCAGGTACGCATGCGTTTGCAACACAGATCAACGAACAACACAGATCAACGCATCACTGCACGACCAACTGCGTGTCACTACCAACGCGCGACAGCGCCTGGAAGTTCAACGCTCTCGCACGCCGCTTGAAAAATTTGCGCATGACACATCAACACACATGCCGACATGTCACGCCTGACGGCAAACGCACATCGCGACGAACTGCCTGGCTATGTCGCTACGTACCCTCACCCCAACTTCCGCTACGCACCCCGGCCCGCGCTTGCGGCGCGGGCGCACCAACGCACGCGCGCCAGTGGCGCGCAAGCCGTGCCCTAGTGCCCCGGTGGGAGAGGGGCTTTAGGCAGCATCACGCGGATGCGCCACCACCGGCTGGCGCTGGCGGCCCAGGCCTTCGATCTCCAGTTCCATCACGTCGCCCGGCTTCAGGTACACCGGCGGCTTCTGGCCCAGGCCCACGCCCGGCGGGGTGCCGGTGCTGATCACATCGCCCGGCATCAGCGTCATGTAGCGGCTGATGTGGCTGACCAGTTCGGCCACGCCGAACACCATCGTGCGGGTGCTGCCGTTCTGGTAGCGGTGGCCGTTGACCTCCAGCCACATCGACAGGTTCTGCGGGTCGGCGATTTCATCGCGGGTGACCAGCCACGGGCCGATCGGGCCGAAGGTGTCGGCGCTCTTGCCCTTGACCCACTGGCCGCCATGTTCGAGCTGGAACTCGCGCTCGGACAGATCGTTGATGACCGCGTAGCCGGCGACGTGGTTCAGCGCGTCGTCCACCGCCACATCGCGCGCCACATCGCCGATCACCACGCCCAGTTCCACTTCCCAGTCGCTCTTGACCGAGCCGCGCGGGATGATCACGGTGTCGTTGGGGCCGGTCACCGCAGTGGTGGCCTTCATGAAAAGGATCGGCATCTTGGGCACGTCCATGCCCGATTCGGCCGCGTGGTCGGCGTAGTTCAACCCCACGCAGATGAACTTGCCGATCTGCCCCACTGCGGCGCCATAACGCAGCTCGCCTTCGAGCAGCGGCAGCGTGGACACGTCCAGCGCACGCAGTTTTTCCAGGCCGGCATTGGTGATGTGCTCGCCGGCCACATCGTCGATCACGCCGCTCAAATCGCGGATGCGGCCTTCGCCATCGATCAGGCCGGGACGTTCCTGGCCAGGGGCGCCAACGCGTACGAGTTTCATGCAGTCTTCCTTTGCAGGTGAGGAATGGAGCGGCCAGCAACGCTAGCGCGCATGCATCGGGTGGATAAGGACGGCGTGCTCAAATCAAGCCACTACGGCTCGCATCCGGCACTGGCCGCCCACGTTACGGTGCGCAGCGCGATCAGTTGGACCAGCCGCCATCGATGATGTGGGTCTGGCCGGTGGTGAACGAGGATTCGTCCGAGGCCAGGTACACCACCAGCTGCGCGATTTCGCGCGGGTCGCCCAGGCGGCCCATCGGCTGGCGATCGGTGAAGCTCTTCCACACCGCCTGTTCGTCGCCGCCCAGCGCCTTGACGCGCTGGCCCAGCGACGGCGTCTTGATGGTGCCGGGGCAGATCGCGTTGCAACGCACGCCCTGGGCCACGTAATCGGCGGCAATGGCCTTGCTCAGGCCGATCACGGCGGCCTTGGTCACGCCATAGACGAAGCGGTTGGGCACGCCCTTGATGCTGGAGGCCACCGAGGACATGTTGATGATGCTGCCGCGGCCGCGTTCGAGCATGCTTGGCAGCACCGCCTTGCAGGTGTAGTACATCGCATCGACGTTGATCGAGAACGAGCGCCGCCAGGCCGGCTCGTCGCAATCGAGAATGCTGCCCTGGTGCACGAAGCCGGCGCAGTTGAACAGCACATCGAACGGGCCGTGCGCCGCGACCAGCGCGGCAACCGCCGACGCGTCGGTGACATCCAGCAGCTGGGTGGTGATGGCCTCCGATTCGGCCGCCAGCGCCTGCAGGGCAGCGGCGTCGATATCGGTGGCGATCACCTGCGCACCGGCGCGTGCGCAGGCCAGCGCGCTTTCGCGGCCGATGCCGGCGCCGGCGGCGGTGATCAGGCAGCGCTTGCCATGCAGGCGGTCGTTGGGAGTTACAGGGATCGAGACAGTCATACCGAAGAGGTTCCGTAGGTGGGGGCCGCCGGCCGTGGCAGACGATAGAACGAGCGTGCGTTGTCGCCGAACACCGCTTCGGCATGGCCGTCGGCATGTGTGGCGACCAGCTGCTGTGCGATGTCGAACCACTGCGCGTAATCGGCACGCTGGGTCAGCACCGGCCAGTCGCTGCCCCACAGCACACGCTGCGGGCCGAAGCGTGCGAACAGATGCGCGACATACGGTGCCAGCGCCTCCACGCCGGCGCCGCGCGCTGCTTCGGTGAGCAGGCCGGAGAGTTTGCAGTGCACGTTGGGATGCTGGGCCAGCGCGGCCATGCCGGCGGCCCAGGCGACGAATTCGCCTGCGGCGATCTGCGGCTTGCCGCCGTGATCGATGACCACGCGCAGCTGCGGATGGCGCTTCAGGCGTGCCTGCAGCGCCGGCACATGCACGCTGCGGATCAGGGCGTCGAAAGCCAGGTCGTGCGCGATCAGCGCATCGAAGGCGGCATCCAGTTCGGGCTGGGCCAGCCATTGCACATCGGCGATGTCCTGCACCATCGGGCGCAGACCCTTGAGCACGCCGCCGCCGGCCTGCACCAGCGCGTCGATGCGCGCGGCCGCATCGGGCGCGGCGAAATCGACCCAACCGACCACGCCGGCAATACGCGCATCGGCGCGTGCCAGCTCGAACAGGTAACGGGTTTCGGCTTCGGTCGCGGCGGCCTGCACCACCACCACGCCCTCCATATCGGCAGCGTCCAGCGCCTGACCGATATCGGCGGGGCCGAAGTCGCGATACAGCGGCGCCAGCTCGGGCGTCAGCCAGTGGTAATCGCCACGGGCCAGCTGCCAGAAATGCAGGTGTGCGTCGATGCGGCTCATGGCGTGGGCAGGTCCGCGTCGAGCAGGCCGCCATCGCGCAGGCGCTGCCACAGTGCCGGTGCGATCGGCGCCTGCAGGCGCCCGGCGGCCGATTGCACCTCGGCCACCGTCCGCATGCCGGCCACCACCGTGGTCACCGCCGGATGTGCCAGCGGAAACTGCAACGCCGCCGCGCCGATATCCACCTCGAATGCCGCGCAGGCCGCGTACAGGCGCTGCGCATGCTGCAGGGTGGCGGCGTCGACCGGGGCGTAGTTGTAGGTGGCGCCGGGGCCGCGTGCGTCGCTGAGCAGGCCGGAGCTGTACGGGCCGGCCGACAGGATCGCCACGTTGCGTTGCTGCGCCTGCTCGAGCAGGGCGCGGGCGCTGTGCTGTTCCAGCAGCGTGTAGCGGCCGGCCAGCATCACGCAATCGAGCGGAAAGCGTGGCAGCACCTCCAGTGCCACGTCCTGCTCGTTGACGCCCAGCCCGATCGCCCCGCAGGCACCGGCCGCCTTCAGCTCCGCCATCGCCGGCAAGGCCTCCTCCAAGGCCTGGCGCTGCACGTTGGCGTGGTTGTCGCCGTGGGTCAGCGCACCGATGTCGTGCAACAGCAGCACGTCGATGTAGTCGGTGCCCAGGCGCTCCAGGCTGGAGGCGAACGCGCGCCGCACGCCGTCGGCGCTGTAGTCGAACTCGGCGCGGCGGCCCGCCACCGCAAAGCCGTCGCGCCCGGCGGCGGCCTGCGCATCGTCGTAGATGCAGCGGCCGACCTTGGTCGACAGCGTGTACGCGCCGCGCGGCACGCCGGCCAGGCCACGGCCCAGGCGGCTCTCGCTCAGCCCGTAGCCGTAGTAAGGCGCGGTATCGAAATGGCGGATGCCGGCCTGGAAGGCCGCTGCCACGGCGGCCAGTGCCTGGTCTTCAGCGACCTCGGCATACAGATTGCCGATCGGCGCGGCACCAAAGCCCAGTGCCGAGAGCTGCACGTCGGTGTTGCCCAGACGCTGCCGTGCAATGGTCACGCTGCACGCTCCGCGTAGCTGGCGGTCGCCGAACAGGTGCTCACGCAATCTTTGAAGCAGTCACTGGGCATCGCAACGTCCACCAGCCGGCCGGTGCCGGTCTGTTCGCATATGAATATCGCAATCATAAGTGAACAGATCACGCTGCAGTGCAGCATCGCAGCTGGCGGCGTTCATCACGTGCGACATGTGTGGATTCCAGCACCTTGCCCGCTTGCAAGCTCCACACGCCGTGGTAGCTGATCTATGTCGAAATCCGCAGCTGGCATGAGCGCTTCCTATAACGCCGCCTGCGCGGTTGCCCCGGTCCGATGCCTGGGGCTAGATACCAGCCCGTCCCGCACGAACGCGCACCCATGCCAACCACCACCCGCCGGGACCTGTTCAAGGTGCTTGCCGCCGGCGCCGTTGTCGCCCCGCTGTCGCCGGCCGCACTGGCGGGCGACGCCCGCGCCGCCTGCACCGGCACCCCGCAGTGGGCGCGCGGTATCGAAGGCCAGCGCAAGGCAGACCTGGGCAACGGCACTTACCTCAATCCCATCGTGGCCGGCGATCACCCCGATCCCACCATCCTCAAGGATGGCGACGACTACTACATGACGTTTTCGTCGTTCCTTTCCTATCCGGGCATCGTGCTGTGGCATTCCACCGACCTGGTCAACTGGACGCCGCTCGGCCCGGCGCTGCGCAAGCAGCTGGGCACGATCTGGGCACTGGACCTGTGCAAGCACGATGGCCGCTACTTCATCTATATCCCGGCCAATCCGGACGACACCGGCTGGTCGATCTTCGTGATCTGGGCCGACGACATCCGCGGACCCTGGAGCGACCCGATCGATCTGCAGATCGCCGGCTGCATCGATCCCGGCCATGTGCTGGGCGAGGACGGCAAGCGCTACCTGTTCGTCAACGGCATCCGCAAAGTGCGCCTGCGCGACGACGGCCTGGCCACCGACGGGCAGGTGGAACCGGCCTACGCGCCCTGGCGCTATCCCGACGACTGGATCGTGGAGAACTTCGCCCCCGAAGGCCCCAAGCTGACCTGGCACGATGGGTGGCTGTACCTGGTCACCGCGGTCGGCGGCACCGCCGGTCCGGTGACCGGGCACATGGTCATCGCCGCGCGTGCGCGCTCGGTGCATGGGCCATGGGAGCACTGCCCGCGCAACCCGCTGGTGCGCACCCAGTCCGAACAGGAGCCGTGGTGGTCGCGCGGGCATGCCACGCTGGTGGAAGGGCCGCGTGGCGACTGGTGGATGGTCTATCACGGCTACGAAAACGGCTTCCGCACGCTGGGCCGGCAGACCCTGCTGGAGCCGATCGAGTGGACCGCCGATGGCTGGTTCCGCGCCACCGGTGGCGATCTGTCCAGGCCATTGCGCACGCCTGCACGCGCAAACGCCGCCGGCAACGCGGCGCTCAGCGGTTTCGCCTTGTCGGACGATTTTTCCAGCGACAGGTTCGGCACCCAATGGAGCCTGCATGCGCCCGGGCCCGGCGAGCAGGCGCGCGTGCAACGGGCAGATCGGTCGCTCACGCTGGCCTGTTCCGGCAGCTCGCCGGCCGACAGCTCGCCACTGACCTGCGGCGTGCCCGATCGCGGCTACGTCGCCGAGGTCGCGCTGGAACTCATCGGCAATGCCGAGGGCGGCCTGTTGCTGTTCTACAACCACAAGGCCTTCGTCGGCATCGGCGTTACGCCCGACACCATCAAGACCTATGAGTACTCCGAAGAACTGGTGTGGGCGCGCGCGCCCAACACGCACCGACGCATCCGCCTGCGTCTGAGCAACGAGGCGCATGTCGTGACCTTCGACTATTCGTTCGACCAGGGCCGGCAGTGGATCCGCCACCCGACGCGCATGGAAATGTCCGGCTTCCACCACAACGTGTTCGGCGGCTTCCTGAGCCTGCAGCTTGGCATCTACGCCGCGCAGCAGGGCGCAGTGGTGTTGCGCGATTTCCGCTATCGCGCGCTGCGCTGAGCGCGGTGCTGCCGGCAAACGGCGGGGCCCGGGGGACCCCGCCGTCAGACCTAAAGCGACTGATGAGGCTGAACTGCGCAGTAGGTGTGATAGCCGCTGTCAGCCGCAGCAGTAGCAGACGTTGCCCTGCCCCAGGTCGCCGCCAAACTCCGGACATTCGGCTTTGCAGGCCCACGCACTACACGATTCGGTCTTCGGCTGTGCGTTATCGACCGCCATCACCTGGAACGCACCGAAACCGGTACTGGCCAGGAACGTGGCCGCCATCAACGCCGTCCGCAAGGTACCCCAACGCTTCTTCATGCATTACTCCTTCACCGTTGCCAAAGCCGCTGGCGCATCCGTGCGGCGCAAGGCGGCGACCAGGTCCTGCACCTGCTCCGTGGTATCGAAGACGCCAAGACGGGAATGGCGCACGCGCCCCTGCCCGTCGATGGCCATCAGCAGTGGCACGTTGCGCGCGCGAAACAGCATCAACGCGCGACGATCGGTCAACGTGACCACAGGGAAATCGAAGCCATGCACATGCGCATAGCGCGCAGCCTGCGTCGCATCGCACTGGCACACGCCGAGCAACTGCGGACGGCCGGGCAGATTGGCCTGCAGCTGCCGCGCCGCACGCAGCACGGTAGGGGCCGAGCGCTGGCAATACGGGCAGGTGGTGGTGAAGAAGAACAGCACCTGCGCCTGTCCCTGCGGCACGCCGAGCAGATGACGCTGGCCGGCGGTATCGGTGACCTCGATGCGCGGCACGTACATGCCGTCATACGGCGCGCTGATGCGGGCCTGCAGCAACTGCTGCTGCGCGTGCAGCTGCTTGTTCTGCCATGCCAGCACCGCGATCAATGCACAGGCAATCAGCAGCCCGGTCCAGAGCCAGGGGAAACGTCGCGCCATGCCAGCTCCAGTAGCGTCATCAAGCCCGAGCCTTGCCCAGGCATGAGTTGATGGTCAATGGTGATATCGACAACTGCGATGTCGCGCGGTGCGGGGTTGTGGAGGCGGTCACGCCGCTGCGCTTGGGCTTGCCAGTCTCGCAGCGGTTGGCAGGGGTCGATTGCGCAACAGTGGTGTGTCGATCAACAGCAGTGCGCCGTGTCTGCGAGGCACGCAGCACTATCCGAACCATCGATGAAAGAGTGCGTGCGGCGACTGCGCGTGTTCCTGCGATCGGTGGCTGCAAGCATTGCCGCCGTCATCTGATTCTTGCCGCTGGCACCGATCATTGCCGACCGATGACGCGGTGCCCTACCGCCAGGCGAGCACAAGCGGTGCGCGATCCATCAGCGCTGATCTGCAGCGCGGCTCCAATGTGCTGGCAGCAGGCAGACGCGCGTTCGGCTAGCGGGTGTTGGCCCCGCCGCTCACTCGACGCCGCGCACGAACAGCAGCTCCAGATCGCGCATCGGCACGAAGTCGGCCTGCCTGAACTGGAAGGTCAGCGGATCGATCTTCTTCAGCGCGCCGTCGAAGCACAGGCTGAGGATGTCGCTGGCGGCCTGTTTGCGGATGGTCAGCTGGAAGTCCTTGATCGGGCCGTTCCAGTTCTTGCCGGTGGTCAGCACATAGCGCAGGTTGGCCCAGCGCAGGCCGTGCGCACCCTCGCGCCGCTGCATGCTGGCCTTGGTGGCCGGTTCGATGCAGGTGCGCTTTGCATACGACTCCAGCAGGAACGCGCTGCTCTGCGGCACGCCGGTGGACAGGCTGGGCGCGTAGGCATGCCGGATCTGCACGCTGCCCCGTGCCGGGAAGAGCTGTTGCCAGACGAAGTACTCGCTGAGCGTGAAGCGCGGTTGCTGGTCCCGGTCGATCCAGCGCGCCGGCAACGGCGTGCGCCCGGTCGGCACGTTGCCCGATTCGGCGAACGCGGCGATATCGTCGGTGCTCCAGCCGGTGGCGGCGAATGCCTTGGAGATGTCGCTGCCATCGTCCAGCAACACCACCAGCTTGCGCGTGGTGGTCACCGGTTTGCCGTCCACCCACAGGTTGAAATCGGTCAGTTCGCTGTGATCGGCCATGCCGAAATACATCGGCGGCATCGGGAAGGCGATCGGCACGCTCAATGCGCGCGCGCTGTGGTTGGTGAACACGTAGTCCACCTGCACGCGCTCCTCGCTGAGCAGCAGCGCTTCCTTGTCCATGCTGATATCGGGCTGATGCAACAGCCGGATGGTGCCGTTGTCGTCGCCGAAGCTGCTGTCGTTGGCCTGCGCACTGCCGCAGCCGAGTGCGGCCAGCGCAAGGACCAACCCGAGCGGGCCGCGCGGAAAAGAGAGTGGCTGCATGGATCCCCTGGCACCGGCACGCACCGACGCGCCGCAGGCGCACAGCATGCCACGCACCTGCCGATGCCGCAGCGCGGGCATGCATGGCATCAACTGCGCATGGCGTACAGTCGCATGCCCTGCGCACTCCAATCCCACGCTCCGATGCCTTCCTACGTTTCCCTGCTGGCTGTCGCCGCCTGCCTGATGCTGCCACTGCAAGACAGCCTCGCTGCTGCGCCCGATCGCAGCCAGCCTGCCGCCGTGGTCTCAAGCTGCACCGCCGATGCGTACAGCAGCTGTCCGCCCTGGATGCCGTCGCAGCGTGAGATGCGCACGGTGCTTGCCGATTACTTCTGCGAGGCGGCCGATCGCGGGCTGGTCCGGCCACGCGTGAGTCGCGTGGTGCGCGCGGAGACCTCGCAGGTCACCTGCGCTGCCTTGGGGCCGGAAGCCAATTCCAATATCGTGTGCGGAGGCGACATGCATTTCATCGGCCCCGACGGCCGCACCGATTTCGTCACCTTCAGCCCCACCATGCATCGCCAGGACGATGGGCGCTATGCGATCTATGAAGGCGAGGACGAAAACGAAAACGCGGTGTGGCATGTGCCCTCGCCGCAAAGCGCGTCGAAGGTCTGCACGGGCCAGCCGTTGCGTTGATTGTCCTCTGCGGTGGTGACCTCACGCGCCGCTTCGCTGCGGCGGTAGGCCCTCGTTTTCGCAGGCCGGCTGACGAACGCGCTCAGTCTTCTTCAGGCGGCGGCAGCACGATGCCGTCGGCATCGATGGCGAGCTTGCCGGCCATCAGCACCGCCTGGGTGCGGTTGGTGACGCCGAGCTTGCGCAGGATCGCGGTGACATGCGCCTTGATGGTGGCCTCGGACACGCCCAGGTCGTAGGCGATCTGCTTGTTGAGACGCCCGGCGCCGAGCATCTGCAGCACGCGGAACTGTTGCGGAGTGAGATCGCGCAGGCGCTGGCCCACTTCGCGTTCTTCGCTGTCGGTCGGCGGCAGGTTCTGCGCTTCGGCCGGGATCCAGCGCTCGCCATCGAGCACCGTGGCCAGGGCGCGGCCGATGGTGTCCGAATCGGCGGACTTGGGAATGAACCCGAACGCGCCATGGTCGATCGCACGCCGCATCACCGTCGGCTCTTCGCGTGCCGACACCACCACCACCGGCAGCTGCGGATGCAGCGAGCGCATATGCACCAGCGCGCTGAATCCCTGCGCGCCCGGCATGTTGAGATCCATCAACAGCAGATCGGCATCCGGTTGCGCATCGGCCAGGGTGTACAGCGCATCCACCGTGTCGGCCTCGAACAACTGCACCCCCGGCATCACGCGCTGCACAGCCCCGCGCAAGGCTTCACGGAACAGGGGATGGTCATCGGCGATCAGCAGGGTGGTCATTGAGGGGCTGGGATTGGGGATGGGGGGAGTGGGGATTTGCAGAAGCGCGGGATGGGGGGATTTGGGAGTCGGGATTCGTGGAAGCAGGGATGTCGGAATTCGCAAGAGCCGGTCTGAAAGCGCCGTCTGCGTCCCGACTGCCGTTCAATACCGGACATTCGAACGCGGAATGGCGGAGGACTGGGAACCCGCTTCTGCGAATCCCCACTCCCGAATGCCCAATCCCCGCCCCTCAGCGCGCCAACCGCTCGCTCACCAACGAATCCACCACCGACGGATCGGCCAGGGTCGAGGTGTCGCCGAGTTGATCGGGGGCGTTTTCGGCGATCTTGCGCAGGATGCGGCGCATGATCTTGCCCGAGCGGGTCTTGGGCAGGCCCGGTGCCCATTGCAGGTGATCGGGCGAGGCGATCGGGCCGATCTCCTTGCGCACCCAGCTCACCAGTTCCTTGTGCAGTTCCTCGCTCGGGGTTTCGCCGGCGATCAGGGTGACATAGGCATAGATGCCCTGGCCCTTGACGTCGTGCGGGAAGCCGACCACGGCCGCTTCGGCGACCTTCGGGTGCGAGACCAGCGCGCTTTCCACTTCGGCGGTGCCGATGCGGTGGCCGGACACGTTGATCACATCGTCCACGCGGCCGGTGATCCAGTAATAGCCATCGGCATCGCGGCGGCAGCCGTCGCCGGTGAAGTAGCTGCCCGGATAGGTGCGGAAGTAGGTGTCGATGAAGCGCTGATGGTCGCCATAGACCGAGCGCATCTGGCCCGGCCACGAATCCAGCAGCACCAGGTTGCCTTCGGTGGCGCCTTCCAGGATCTTGCCTTCGGCATCCACCAGTGCCGGCTGCACGCCGAAGAACGGCAGGGTGGCCGAGCCCGGCTTGAGATCGACCGCGCCGGCCAGCGGCGAGATCAGGATGCCGCCGGTTTCGGTCTGCCACCAGGTGTCCACGATCGGGCAGCGGCTGTCGCCGACCACCTCGTAGTACCAGCGCCAGGCTTCCGGATTGATCGGCTCGCCGACACTGCCGAGCAGGCGCAGGCTCTTGCGCGAGGTCTTCTTGACCGGCTCCTCGCCATCGCGCATCAGCGCGCGGATCGCGGTGGGCGCGGTGTAGAAGATGCTGACCTTGTGCTTGTCGATCACTTCCCAGAAGCGCGACACGTTCGGGTAGTTCGGCACGCCCTCGAACATCACTGCGGTGGCGCCGTTGGCGAGCGGGCCATAGACGATGTAGCTGTGGCCGGTGACCCAGCCCACGTCGGCGGTGCACCAGTAGATGTCGTCCTCGCGCAGGTCGAACACCACTTCATGCGTGTAGCTGGCAAATAGTAGATAGCCGGCGGTGGTGTGCAGCACGCCCTTGGGCTTGCCGGTGGAACCGGAGGTGTAGAGGATGAACAACGGATCTTCCGCGTTCATGCGCTCGGGTTCGCACTCGGCCGGCTGGCCGTCGACCACATCGTGGAACCAGCGATCGCGCGGTGCCTGCATCTCCACCGCACCGCCGGTGTGGCGCACCACCAGTACCGTTTCCACGGTGTTGGTGCCGGGCAGTTTCAGCGCCGCATCGACATTGGCCTTGAGCGGAATCTTCTTGCCGCCGCGCAGGCCTTCGTCGGCGGTGATGATCAGCTTGCTCTGGCAATCGACCACGCGGTCGGCGATCGAGTTGGCGGCAAACCCGCCGAACACCACCGAGTGCACCGCACCGATGCGCGCGCAGGCGAGCATGGCCACGGCGGCATCGACGATCATCGGCAGATAGATGGTGACGCGGTCGCCCTTCTTGACGCCGAGATTGCGCAGCGCATTGCCGAGCTTGCAGACGCGCTCGTACAGCTCGCGATAGGTGACCGGGTAGGACTGCGCATCCGGGCTGTCGGGTTCGAACAACAGCGCGGTCTTGTCGCCGCGCGTGGCCAGCTGGCGGTCCAGGCAGTTGACGCTGGCATTGAGCTCGCCATCGCCGAACCAGCGGATATGGAAATCGTCCAGCGCGTAGCTGACGTCCTTCACCTGGGTGGGTTGCTTGAACCATTCCAGCCGCTGCGCGGCCTTGCCCCAGAATTGCTCGGGGTGTTCGATCGATTCGCGGTACAGCGTTGCGTACTGCTCGCGCGTAATGCGCGCATCGGCGGCGAACGCGGGATCGACGGGATAAACATCAGCCATGGCACCCTCACTTGCGATGAACTTGTCGGAAGAGGACGTTGCGGCTGCCCTCGGTAGGCAATCAGTGTGCCGCATCCATTCTGTCCCGGCGTTCAACCGCGCCTTAGACCTTGGTCTTAACCGCCGCAGCGCGCGATCGGCAATCGGTTGCCGGCCCTGGTGCGACGATCGGTCACCTTGCGGAATGCTGCGTTGCAGCTACGACCAAAGGCGAATAGGCTCCAAAGCGCGGACTGCCTCACGCTCCGCACAGCATCGCCATCAAGCGCGAGGCCTTATCGGGGAGAGGGGTCCATGACACACCGTACTGCACCGTTGGTGCGCCATCCGCTGGCGGCTGCCTTGTTCGTGGCGAGCATCCTGCCGGGCGTGGCGTTCGCGCAGACCGCCAAGGAAAAGGCGCTGGAAGCACGCATTGCCGAGCTCGAGCGTCAGGTCCAGCTGCTGGTGTCGGCGCAGCAACAACAGCAGGGCCAGATCACGCAGACGCAGACCCAGGTGACCGAGGTGCGCGCCGCGCAGGCACAGGCACCGGCCGCGCCTGCAGTGCCGGCCGGCAAGCGGCCGATCCAGCTGACCAGCATCACGCCGAACGCAGCGGCGGGGACAACGTTCCGTTACGGTGGTTTCATCAAGGCCGACTTCATGACCACCCGCACCTCCGACGGCGCATTGCCCGAAGGCGCGGTGGGCCGTTACCTGTACATCCCGACCCAGACGCCGGTCGGTGGCCAGGCCTCGAGCACCGATACCGACTTCCATGCCAAGTTCTCGCGCTTCAACCTGGGCGTGGACACCGTCACCGAAAACGGCGACAAGATCACCGGCTTCATCGAACTGGATTTCTTCGGCAACGCGCTGGCCAACCAGGTCAACAACCTGTACGGCGGCACCCTGCGCCACGCCTACGTGAGCTGGAACAACTGGCTGGCCGGCCAGACCTGGTCCAACTTCATCGATTCCACGATCCTGCCCGAGGCCGCCGACATCGTCGGGCCGACCGACGGCGCGCTGTTCAGCCGCCAGACCCAGATCCGCTACACCCGTGGCGCCTTCAGCGTGTCGGCGGAAAACCCCGAGACGCTGACCACGCCCTACCAGGGCGGCAACACCATCCTGGCCTCCGACCACGGTGCGATGCCGGACCTGACCGCGCGCTACAACTGGAAGGGCACCTGGGGCACGTTCGGCCTGTCGGCGATCGCGCGCCAGTACCGCACGCGCAGCGCGCTGACCAACGACACCGACTTCGGCGGCGCGATTGCCGGCGGCGGCCGCTGGATCATCAATTCCAACAACGATCTGCGCTACCAGCTCAGCTACGGCGAGGGCCTGGGGCGCTATCTGGGCCTGGGCAACGGCTCGGATGTGGAGATCGACATGGACGGCAACATCCAGACCGTCAGCACGATCGCCGGCTGGGTGGCTTGGCGCCACGACTACAACGCCAAGCTGCGCAGCACGATCATGTATTCGCGGGTGAACTACGACCACGACATCGCCAATACCGGCGCGCTTGCGAGCAAATCGCAGCAGAGCATCCGCGCCAACGTGTTCTATTCACCGCTGCCCAAGGTCGATGTGGGCGCGGAGCTGATGTATGGCCGTCGCGAAGCCGAGAACGGCGACAGCGGCGACATTTCGCGCCTGCAATTCACCACCAAGTACAGCTTCTAGTTTCCGCCACCGGCAGCTCGTTCCACTGCGGTGGGACGGGCAAGGCCACCGTCGTTTTACCCGCGCTCTACCAGGAGACAGACAATGACCGTCTCGAATGACGCACTGATCGCCAAGATCGATGCCAATCCGAAGTACCACGCACTCAAGCGCCAGCGCAACGCGCTGGGCTGGACCCTCACCGTGCTGATGTTGCTGGCCTATTACGGCTACATCGGCCTGATCGCCTTCGACAAGGAATTCCTCGCCAAGCCGATCGGTGCCGGCGTGACCTCGATCGGCATCCCGATCGCGATCGGGGTGATGGTGTTCACCATCGTCATCACCGCCATCTACGTGCGCCGCGCCAACAACACCTACGACCAGCTGACCGCGCAGATCCTCGAGGACGCACGCAAATGAGTAAGTATTCGCGCCTTCTCCTGATCCTGGCCGGGCTGATGCCGGCCGGCATCGCGCTGGCCGCCGGCGGCGACATGGGCCAGGTCGACAAGCAGCCCACCAACTGGGTGGCGATCGGCATGTTCGGCTTCTTCGTGCTGGGCACCTTGTGGATCACCAAGTGGGCGGCGGCCAAGACCAAGTCGGCCTCGGACTTCTACACCGCCGGCGGTGGCATCACCGGCTTCCAGAACGGCCTGGCGATCGCCGGCGACTTCATGTCGGCAGCCTCGTTCCTGGGCATCACCGCGGCGGTGATGGCCAATGGCTACGACGGCCTGATCTATGCGATCGGCTTTCTGGTCGGCTGGCCGATCCTGACCTTCCTGATGGCCGAACGGCTGCGCAACCTCGGCAAGTACACCTTCGCCGACGTGGCCGGCTATCGCTTCGCGCCGACCGCCATCCGCAGCTTTGCCGCGTCGGGCACGCTGGTGGTGGTGCTGTTCTATCTGATCGCACAGATGGTCGGTGCCGGTGCCTTGATCAAGCTGCTGTTCGGCCTGGACTACTGGGTGGCGGTGACCCTGGTCGGCGTGCTGATGATGGTCTACGTGCTGTTCGGCGGCATGACCGCCACGACGTGGGTGCAGATCATCAAGGCGGTGCTGCTGCTGACCGGCGTGACCTTCATGGCGGTGGCGATCATGTGGCACTTCAACTTCAGCTTCGAGGCGCTGTTTGCCGAGGGCGTGCGGGTGAAGACCGCGATCGCGGCCAATGGCGGTGCATCGCCGGAGGACGCGGCCAAGGCCGGCCTGTCGATCATGGGGCCGGGCGGCTTCGTGAAGGACCCGATCTCGGCGATCTCGTTCGGCATGGCGCTGATGTTCGGCACCGCCGGCCTGCCGCACATCCTGATGCGCTTCTTCACCGTTCCCGATGCCAAGCAGGCGCGCAAGTCGGTGCTGTGGGCCACCACCTGGATCGGCTACTTCTACATCCTGATCTTCATCATCGGCTTTGGCGCGATCGCGCTGGTGCTGACCAACCCGCAGTTCGCGGACGTCACCACCGGCACCATCCACGGCGGCAAGGGCGCGGCCAACATGGCGGCGGTGCTGGTCGGCAATGCGGTCGGCGGTAACGTGTTCATGGGCTTCATCTCGGCGGTAGCCTTCGCCACCATCCTGGCGGTGGTCGCAGGCCTGACCCTGTCCGGCGCCTCGGCGGTGTCGCATGACCTGTACGCCACGGTGATCAAGAAGGGCAATCCGGCGCCGGGTTCGGAGCTGAAGGTCTCGCGTGCCACCACCCTGGTGCTGGGCGTGATCGCGGTGCTGCTGGGCATCGTGTTCGAGAAGCAGAACGTGGCCTTCATGGTGTCGCTGGCGTTCGCCATCGCAGCCTCGGCCAACTTCCCGGTGCTGATCCTGTCGTTGTTGTGGAAGAACTGCACCACCCGCGGTGCGGTGGTCGGCGGTTTCCTGGGCCTGGTCTCGTCGCTGGTGCTCACCATCCTGTCGCCGTCGGTGTGGGTGGACACGCTGGGTAATGCAGCCGGTTCGGCGCCGTTCCCGTACACCTCGCCGGCGCTGTTCTCGATGACCATTGGCTTTGTCGGCATCTGGCTGTTCTCGATCCTGGATCACAGCCCGCAGGCCGCCAACGAACGTGCAGCGTTCAAGGCGCAGCAGATCCGTGCCGAAACCGGCCTGGGTGCCAGCGGTGCGTCGGGTCACTGACGTACAGTCACTGCGCAGTCGCAGAACGCCGGCTTAGTGCCGGCGTTTTGCGTTTTGGCCAAGGCTGGCAGCGGGCAGCGTCTGTGTTGCCACGCCCCTACGATCGTCTTCTGACGCGAAGGGCGGGGGGGTATCGGTCGAGCGCGCGCACCGTGCCGGTGCCGGCAGCGATCCAGCATCGTGACGACCCGTGCGCAACGCCCCATCAGACCTCGGTGCGCGGGCGTGCGACGCGCTGCGCGCGCACGACAGCGCTGCGTCCTTGCGTGGCATCGATGCGATCGCATCGCCCGCTTCGTTTTGCACGCAATGCCTGCGCGATCGCGAACAACCGCAACACCAGCGAAGAAATTAAGTCATCTAGGGTGACTAAATTGGCCGCAAGCCGAACGCTGATCACGCCCGGCTTGGCCTCTCCCCCGGTATCGACCGGTTGGCGAGTGCGCTGCAAGCGAGTCCGCCGATTGCGTCGACCCGTCGGCTCTCGTCCACCCCTTGCCCTTCCTGTACCTACGAACCGGGACACCGAGACCATGCCTATCCTCCTCGCTCCACATCCGCTGGCCCGTGCCTGCCGCCTGTTCGGCGCCCTGGCCCTGCTGGCTGCACTGCCGCAGCTGGCGATGGCCGCCTGCAACGACAGCTCCGATATCAAGATGCAACGCATCCTGTTCAACTCCTCCAATACCGTTGTGCTGGCGCACCGTGGCTTATGGGGCAAATACGCCGGCATCGCCGACATGCCGGAAAACTCGCGCGGCTCGCTGCAGATCGCCAACGACCAGTGCATGGATGGCGTGGAGCTGGACGTCAAGCTCACCAGCGATGGCGTGCCGGTATTGCTGCACGACTACAACCTGGGCCGCACCACCACCGTGTGGCAGCAACATCCCGGAGTGAAGTACGACCCGATCACCAACCAGGGCGTCAACCCGTCGATTCTGGTCACCCCGTGGTCGCAGGTCAGCCAGTTGTTCCTGCTGACGCCTGATCGTCGTACCACCACCGGCTATCACGTACCGCGTGTGGATGAGCTGTTTGCCTATTACAAGCAGCACAACCTGCGTACGCCGATGGTGTTCGACATCAAGGATGCGGCCACGGTACGCGCAGTGCGCAAGGCCGCCGAAAGCCAGTTCGGCGCGGCATCGGGCAGCTATGTGGCCGCCAAGGTCAATGCAACGCTGTACACCAGTCGCGATGCCTACCGTGCAGATGGCAGCGGCATGGTCGGCATACCGGTGTTCACCACCAACATGCTGGGCAAGATCAATGTGCGCCAGACGATTTCGGCATGGATGAACAACGGTCACCAGACGATGGAGATCAACGTCAAGCAACTCGGCGGCCTGCTGCAGAGCGATGCCGATTTCATTCGCGAGCGTGGGTATCGCGTGGGCGTCTTCCAGGCCATTCCGGATGGCCCGTCTGCTGGCAAGTTCTATCAAAACAGCGGCGCCTGCTGCTACGCGCTGTCGGATCTGTATTTCTCCTACGGCGGTGGCCGCGACACGGCCGACAATCGCGGCAATCTGGATTTCATCGTACGCGACGAGGCCTTTGGCCTGATCACCAGCGACGACCCGAAAGCGGCCATCGCCTACCTGCGTGCGCGCGGCAAGCACGACTAAGAGCAACTGACAAAACTACTGCGCAGCCGCCAGGCGGGCGCGGCCGGTGCTCGGAGTCCTCATGTACCACTCGTACACGCCGGTTCCTCCGCGTCGCCCACGCCCACCTGACGACTGCTCGCTACGTTTCGTTAGCCGCTCTCAGCAGCTGTTGCCGGTCCATGCGGGCCGGCGGTCCCGGCGGCGGCACTGCCGCCGCCGGTTCATGCCATGACGGAGATTGCCCATGTTTTCCACACCGCATTGTTTCAGGCTGCTTTGGTTGAGCCTTGCCTGCTCCACACCGCTGGCGCAGGCCGCCACACCCGATGCACACCTGCACACTGGCCCGGCTTCCGGAAAGGTGCTGCAGATTGGACACCAGACCTTCAGTGCGCCGGAATATCGCGCGCTGGCCCTGGCCGACCTGCCGCAGAACGCCAATCCGGCCATTGCGGCCGACCCGAGTTTCGTACGCGAATTTGCCGACCGGCTGCTGCTGGTGGACCAGGCCCGCCAGGCGCATCTGCAAGACGACCCGGTGGTGGCCGCGCACATCCGTCAGGCCACCGATGCCATTCTTGCCGAGGCAATGCAGCGGCGCGCACGCGATGCCGCGTCTATCGACGCCACGCAGGTGCAGGCCCAGTTCGATGCGCATCCGCACGATTACGACGAGGTTCGCCTCAGCCATCTATTCGTGGCGCTGCAGCCCCAAGGCGATGCTCGGCGCGGCACACCGTTGACCGATGCGCAGGCGCTCGCACGCGCACAGCGGCTCAAGCAGCAGCTGGATGCCGGCACGCCCTTCGAAGAACTGGCAATGCGCGAATCCGACGATGGCAGCACTGCGGCCGAGGGCGGCCAGCTGTCATCGATCTTCCTGCGCAACGTGGCCGATGTCTTTGCTGCGCCCGTGCAGGGGCTGGGCGTGGGGCAGGTTTCGGCCCCCGTCCGCGGGCCGGAGGGATATCACCTGATCCGTGTGGATGCGCGCATACCCGCCACGCTGGAGACAGCGCGCGGACAGATCGAAGTGCAATTGCGCGACCAGGCGGCCACCGCTGCGCTGGAACGTCTGCGCCAGGACAACCCGTTGCAGTTCGATCGCGCCGCACTGGAAGCGGCGCTGCGTTGATGCCAACGCCTGCGCTGAACGTTGGCGCGCGGCCATGGCATCGGAGGCGGTCGCGCTGGCCGGTGGCAGGCGCGGTGTGCGTGGCCGTAGCGATGTGGGCCGCCGGAATGTGGAGCCTGCGCACGCCTGCTGCGTTGCACCCGCAGAGCAGCGTCGCTGCGCGCCCTGCGGTGCATGCCGGCGTTGCATCGACGCAGCTGCCGGCGCGCGTCGCTCAGGGCCTGTTCGACAGCGCCATGCAACAGCTGGCCTGTCGTCAACAGGGTGAGGAGCGAGCCGCGCAGATCGCGCACGGCGGTGCACAGGTGCCGCCGTTGGAGGGCCGTCGCTGCGTCGCCGGCACGCAGCTGCAGATCGAGGCGCTGCTACGCACGGCCGCGGCACACGGCGATACCGATGCGCAACGCTATCTACTTGCGCAGCGTGCGGCCGAGTTGCTGCAACGTGCGGTGGCCGGCGCACCTGCCGGCATGCCTGCGCACCTGTCGGCGAGCGACGAACAGGAGATGGCCGCGATTGTGGCCGAGTTGGAAGCGCTGGCATTGGCGGGCCATCGCGATGCCATCGACGCCTTGGCGCAGGTGGTGGAATCGCCGTTGTTGCATGCGCCCGACCCGGTGTATGCGGCGGCGTGGCGGCTGGCATCGCGCCAACCGCCGGACCACGCGCTGGATCCATCGGCACCGTTGCAGGCAGAAGACGAATTGCTGGAGTCGCTCACCCAACAACAGCAGCAACAGGCACGTGAGCTGGCGGTTGAGTTGTTCGGCTATTGCTGCCGTGGGCGCGCTGCCACCGCAGATTGACGCCGGTTCTGCGACGCACGAACCAGCGCCCATCCAACGGCAACGCAGACTGTCAGCACCCGCGACAGGGGCGGGGCACCTTCAGTCAACGGAAGTAGCGCGCCTTCAACGGCAGCGTCGCCGCACCGATCGCGCAGGCGTCGGCCGGTGCCTCGGCCGGTAGCAGTAGCGGCATCGGCCTGCCCTGACCGCGACGCGGCAGGTTGTCGATCTGCACGGCGGCGATCAGGCGTCGGGCCAGATCGGCCGGCAGGCGGCCGCCGAACACGATCGCTTCCGGGTCGCACACCGCGGTGATCGCCGAGACGATCAACGACACCCCCGGCGCGCTGCGTGCGATCCAGCGCTCGATCGCCGGCCAGGTCGGGTCGTAGGCGGCCAGCAGGCTGCGCACGTCGGCAAACGCCACGCCGTCGTCGGCCAGCAGTTCGCGCAGCAGTTCCAGCGTGGCGCGTTCGAGCTTCTGTGCCGGCAGCATGCCGGCGAATTCACCGGCATTGCCGCGCGCACCGCGCATGACCTGGCCGTCGATGACCAGGCCGCCGCCGAACCCGTAGCTGAGATAGAGGTAGGCAAAGTCGCGATGTCGACGGCCCACGCCCAGCATCGCTTCGCCGGCGGCGGCCACGCTGCCGTCGTTGTCCATCCACACCGGCTGCGTGCAGGTCTGCGCCAGCCACGGCGCCAGGGCGAACTCGCCAAGCGCACGCAGCGGTTCGGGCGGATTGATGCGCCCGTCCTCGCCGGTAAAGAACCCGCTCATCGCCAACCCGATCCCCAGTCGCGGCCCCACCGCGTGGTCCAGGCCTGCCAGCAGCGCTGCGTCGCCGGCCTGCAGCTGCAGCAACACCGCGTCGGCACTGCGCGCGTCCAGCGGCAGCTCGCTGACCGCCAGTACCTGGCCGGCGAAATCCACCAGCGCCAGGCTCAGCGCGTCGGTGGCGACGGAGACGCCCAAGGTGTGGCCGTGCGCCGGGTTCAACGACACCGCCACCCCCGGCTTACCGCGGCCGGCACGTGCCACGCCGCTGCCCATGTGGACCATGCCGCGCGCCTGCAGGCCTTCGATCAGGCGCACCGCAGTCTGCACGGTCAGCCCGGTGCCGCGGCTGAGGTCGGCGCGGGTGAGCACGCCGGCCAGGCGCAGGCGGTCGAGCATGTCGCGCTCGTTGCGGCTCAGGCCGGGGAAATTCGGCGCATGCGGCGGCAATGCGACAGCGGCAGTGGACGGCATGGCGAGCGGTGGCGCGGGGGAGGGGCCAGCTTACCCGGTCCGGTCGAAATAATTAATTTACAGTAAGTTATTGAATTGCCAGCCTCTGTCATCACCGGTCATCCCGCCTCGCGCCTGCGCACCTGTCCGTGTTCCCGGCCGCGGTCTGCTGCCCCTGCTCGACCTGCACCGCCGAGCTGCAGATGGCCGACGGCAAGCGCCAGCCACGCGAGGCCAGTCGCGCCGACTACGACGAGGCGCCCAGCCGCGCAGCGTGCTGGCCTGGATCGCGCGGAAGAAGCGATGGATGCTGGTCGCCGACTGCGGCTCCAGCACCCTGACCGTGCGCGTGGACGGTGCGCCTGCGCGCGCTCAATCGTCTCATCCATACCGGCATTCCGAGCGGGAACGCCCGGTCGCCAACCAGCTCGGCGTGCGCATCGCCCCGTGGCCCTGAGCACACTCCGGCGGCGCGGTACCATTGGTGGTTTGAACCACGGTCCGCGCCACGCCATGAAGATTGCCTCCTGGAACGTCAACTCGCTCAATGTGCGCCTGCCGCACCTGCAACAGTGGCTGGGCACGTTCGCACCCGACGTGGTCGGCATCCAGGAAACCAAGCTGGAAGACCACAAGTTTCCGGATGCGGCGCTGGCCGCTGCCGGCTATCGCAGCGTGTTCTGCGGGCAGAAGACCTACAACGGCGTGGCGATCCTGTCGCGCTCGCCGGCGCTGGACGTGCAGATGGGCATCCCCGGTTTCGACGACGTGCAGCAGCGCGCGATCGCCGCCACCGTCGATGGCGTGCGCATCGTCAACCTGTATGTGGTCAACGGCCAGGACGTGGGCACCGACAAGTACGCCTACAAGCTGCGCTGGCTGGCCGCGGTGCACGACTGGCTGGCGCAGGAGCTGCACAAATATCCGCATCTGGTGGTGCTGGGCGACTTCAACATCGCCCCGGATGCGCGCGATGTGCACGATCCGGCAGTGTGGAACGAGCACCATATCCTCACCTCCACCGCCGAGCGCGCCGCGCTGGAACAACTGCTGGCGCTGGGCCTGCACGATGCGTTCCGGCTGCATCATGAGCAAGCCGAGCAGTTCAGCTGGTGGGATTACCGCCAGGCTGGATTCCGCCGCAATCTGGGCCTGCGCATCGATCTGACCCTGGTCTCGGAGGCCTTGCGCGCACGCGCGGTGGACGCGGGCATCGATCGCGAACCGCGCACCTGGGAGCGCCCCAGCGACCACGCACCGGCCTGGGTGCGCCTGGCCGAGGCGGGCGCATGAGCGAGCGGCATCTGCGGCGTAGCACATACAAGGTTGGCGAGGTCACGATCAGCCCGGTGCATCGGCTGAGTTGCCACTGCGGCGCGGTGCAGATCGATCTGGATCTGCCGCACGGCCTGCTCGATCCACGTCGTTGCGACTGCTCGATGTGCCGCCGCCGGGGCGCCATCGTCGCCTCGGTGACGCTGGATGGCCTGCACGTGCTGCAGGGCGAGGATGTGCTGCGGCTGTATCAGTTCAACACGCATGCGGCGGCGCATTACTTCTGCGGCGTTTGCGGTATCTACACGCATCACCGTCGGCGCTCCAATCCCAACGAGTATGGCTACAACGTCGGCTGCCTGGAAGGCGTCAATCCCTATGCGTTGAACATCGCCGTGCCGGTGGAAGATGGGGTACACCATCCGTTGGATCGCGCTCCGGTCGATGGCTGAAACGACAACGCCCGGGCAAGCCCGGGCGTTGAATGTTCCATCAGTGGATGCGTGCTTAGCGCACGCGGCCACGGGTGAACAGATTGACGATTGCCAGCAGGATCACCGCACCCACCAGCGACCACACGAAGGTCCACAGCGTGATCGCCTGATTGATGCCGCCACCGAACAGGAACCCGGCGATCAGCGCGCCGACGATGCCGACCACGATATTGAGAATGATGCCCTGCTGCGCATCGCGACGCATGATGATGCTGGCCAGCCAACCCACGATGCCGCCGACGATCAACCAGATGATGATGCCCATGTTGCCGAACTCCTCATGCGATTGCACCGGAAGTAGTGCATGGGCGCCATTCAACGCAGACCGGCGTGAAGTGACTGTCGAGCGCGGTCGCACGCGCATGCGGCTGTTGTGCTTGGTGCACGCAGCGTGACAGCGCACGCAAGCTGGCATATCGGCCCGGTGCAGCTGTGGTTGCGTCCGCACCGGCATGGCGAGCGTGGCGAACCGCAGGCGCGCGAGTTGCTGGGCCAGGCTTTGGCGCTGGAACCGGCCCAGGTGCCGCTGCGGCGTGACGAGCGCGGGCGGCCGTCGCTGCAGCCAGCCTTGCCCGACCGGGACACCGGCTGGAGCCATAGCGGCGATTATCTGCTGGTCGGCCTGGGGCAGGGCGTGCGGCTGGGCGTGGATCTGGAGCGCATCCGCGCGCGCCCACGTCTGCTGGAAATCGCGCAGCGATTTTTCCATGCCGACGAAATCGCAGTGCTGGCTGGCCTGCAGCCGGACGCGCAACAGGCGCTGTTTTTCCGCCTGTGGTGCGCCAAGGAAGCGCTGCTCAAGGCGTACGGGCATGGCCTGTCGTTTGGCCTGCATCGGCTTGCCTACGCAGTGGCACCCGACGGCGCATTGCAGTTGCAGTGGTGCGACCCCGCGCTCGGCCAGGCCACGCAATGGCAGTTGCACGAATGGTGGGCCGCACCGGATTGCCGCGCTGCGCTGGCGTTCTACCCGTTGCCGGCCGAATAGGCGCGGCGATCGCTTTACTGCGTGGCTGCAGCGCAGGTGAGCGTTGCGTCCTGGACCGTGATGCAGCACGTGCCGGACATGGATGCTTGCGTTGCTGGTCCGACCGACGTCTCAGGCATGTTCCGGCCGCGTCGCAGCGTGCGGCAAAATCGGCTGACGGAACTGCGCTACCCCATCCAGATTGCGCAAGGTCACCGTCAGCACGCCGGTGCGTGCATCGATCTCCACTTCGCCAAAGAACTGAAATCCGGCCAGCGGCGACAGGTTGGGTGCCGGCGGTGCTTTCTGGAAGATCACCGTCGGGCCGAAGGTGGCATCGAGTGCATTCGGGCCGAAGCTGCCGGCATTGAGCGGGCCGGCCACGAACTCCCAGAACGGTTCGAATTGCTGAAACGCCGCGCGATCCGGGTGGTAGTAATGCGCCGCGCAATAATGCACATCGGCGGTCAGCCACAGCGTGTTGCGAATGCGCGCTGTGCTGATGAAACGCAGTAGCGTGGCGATCTCCTGTTCACGCCCGCGCGGCACACCCGGATCGCCGTTGGCGATCGCCTCCCAGCGCGCGCGGCCTGCGGCGTCCTGCCCATCGGGCACCTGCAGGCCGATCGGCATGTCGGCGGCAATCACCTTCCATTGCGCGCGCGAGCCGGCCAGTTCGCGCTGCAGCCAGGCCAGTTGCTGCGGGCCCAGAAAGGCCGCGTCCGCGCCCGGTTGCGGCTGCAGGTTGTCGCTGTTGGCGCCGCGATAGCTGCGCATGTCCAGCACGAACACATCCAGCAGCGGGCCATAACTGATCTTGCGGTAGATGCGCCCGTTGCCATCGGCATGCACGCCGCGCATCGGTGCGTATTCCAGAAATGCCTGACGTGCACGACCGGCCAGCACCCCGATATCGCGCACCTGATAGCGCTCGTCCAGCTGCTTGCCGGGCGACCAGTTGTTGGTGGTTTCGTGGTCGTCCCATTGCCAGACCTGCGCCACCTCGGCATTGAAGCGGCGCACATGCTCATCGAGCAGGTTGTAGCGGTAGTTGCCGCGGAATTCGTCCAGCGTTTCGGCCACCTTGCTCTTGGCCGCGGTGGTGAGGTTGCGCCAGCGCCTGCCTTCTTCCACGATCAGCTCGGCCGGGATCGGGCCGTCGGCATAGATGGTGTCGCCGCTGTGCAGGAAGAAATCCGGGTTGCGCTCGCGCATCGCGCTGTAGATGCGCATGCCGCCGATGTCCGGATTGATGCCAAAGCCCTGGCCGACGGTGTCACCACTCCAGACAAAGCGCACATCGCCACGTGCCTGCGGCGCACTGCGCAGATGGCCGTGCACCGGTGCGCTCAAGACGCCGTTGTCGGCATCTTCGAAGCGCACCCGGTAGAAGATGTCCTGATCGCGCGGCAATGCGCCCAGATCCACCCGCGCAGTGAAATCGTGCGCTGGCGAAGCCACCGGGCCATCCACGCGACGCGCCTGACGCAGGCTCGGGCGCGTATCCCATTCCACCCGCAGCCGCGCCGGCCGATCGCAGCGGCTCCACAGCAACGCCCGGCCCTCCACGACATCGCCGCTCTGCACCCCATCGGTGATCAGCGGCCGCCCGAACGGCGCAGCCAGACTACGCGTGGGCCAACCGGCAGTGGCCGGCAACAACAGGCCGGCACCCAGCCCTTGCAACACGCGGCGGCGAGTGGGATCGGAGGCGGTCATGGGATCCTCGAACGTCTGGCAGCGGCGCCCAGATGTAGCGCCGCCGTCTTACCGGCGCGTGTCCATTGCGCTGCACGACGCGCCCGGCCTGTGGGGATGGATGCAGTCACCGCGTTGTGCAGCACGCACCGCAAGCTCTGCGCGGCAAGGCAGTTGCAGGGCGGTTCACGCGTGCTGCGACGGTCGTGGAGATCGGCAAAGGCAAGTTGTGGTGGATGGTGAGCCTGCGCTGCGCCACCACCCGCGGCAGCGCAGCGCAGGCTCACGCCTCCACCGCACCCGCCTTGCCGTCCTCGACCACAAAGCGCTTCAACGTCGAGACCGTGGCCTGGCGGTCGCGGCGGTCTGAGATGCCTTGCAGGCGCGTTTCCATCCGGCCCGGTGTCAGCGTCACCGAGACATAGCCGCGGGTTTCGCCTTCGGCGTAGTGCACGTGCGGATTGAGCGCCATGGTCTGTTGCAGCTCGGCGTTGCTCTGGCCGTCGGAGGTGACCGAGGTGCCGACGAATTCGGTGGCCAGCGTCGGCGAGTCGGGGTTGGCCGGATCGGCCTTCAGATCGGTGACCCAGTACGAGTGGATGTCGCCGCCCCAGAACACCGGGTTGCGCAGCCGGGTCTTGGCGATGGCGTCGAGCATGCGCGTGCGCGTGGCCGGGTAGCCGTCCCAGCCGTCGGTCCAGTGTCCGAACACGCCGTCGCGGCCGTGCTGCTGCATCGGTGCCACCAATAGATCCTGCGCAATCACGTTCCAGCGCGCGGCCGACTGCGCGAAGGCGCCATGCAGCCAGTGCTCCTGTTCCCAGCCGAGCATGCTGCGGCGTGGGTCGGTGCGTTCGTGGCAACTGTCGTCCACCACATGCCCGCCGCGCCAGCCGTTGGCCTGCGGGCAGGGTTGTTCGCTGCGGTACTGGCGCCCGTCGAGCACGTAGAAGCGCGCCAGCTGGCCGTAGTCCAGCGAGCGGTAGATGCGCATGTCGGCGCCGTGTGGGCGATTGCGTGCGCGCAGCGGGAAGTGTTCGTAAAAGGCACGGTAGGCGGCTGCGCGCCGGGCCAGGAACGTGTCGACCGCAATCGACGGGTCCTGCGACCAGCGGTTGGCGTAATCGTTCTGCACTTCGTGGTCGTCCCAGGTCGCCACGCAGGCGCTGCCGGCGTGCAGCGCCTGCAGGTCGGGGTCAGTGCGGTACAGCGCATAGCGGTTGCGGTAGCCGGCCAGATCCAGGCATTCGCCGCTGCCGTGCGGGCGCACGATCTTCTGCGCTGCCTCGCCGTGGTTGCTGTATTCGTAGATGTAATCGCCGAGGAAGAACACCAGGTCCGGCTGTTCGGCGGCCAGGTGGCGGTAGGCGCTGAAATAGCCCAGCTCCCAGTGCGAGCAGGACACAAAGCCCAGCCGTGCGGCATCCGGCAACTGGTGCGGCGCCGGCAAGGTGCGCGCGCTGCCGATGGCGCTACGCGCGCCCAGCGCCTGGAAGCAGTACCAGTACGGGCGATCGGCGGCTAGGCCGGCGACCTCCACATGCACCGCATGACCCCAGGCCGGGCTGGCGACGGTCTGACCCTGGCGCACGATGTGGCGCATGCCCGGGTCGCTGGCCACCTGCCAGCGCACCTGCACCGGAGCGGTCAGCCCGCCGCGTCCATCCGGCTCCAGCGGGCGTGGCGCCAGCCGGGTCCAGATGACAAAGCCGTCGGCCAGCGGGTCGCCCGCGGCCACGCCCAGGGTAAACGGGTCCGGGCTGCCGCTGGCACGTGCGAACGGGCTGAGCAGCCCGGCGGCCGCCAGCCCGGCACCGGCGACGAGAAGACGGCGCCGGCTGTGATCCACGGCGGCAGCTGTGTTGCCGGGGCCAGGCAGGGGCGATGCGGAAGACGGGTCGATCAAAGACATGGGCATACAGGCGATCTGGCGAACGCGACCATAGTGCGACGGGCGCATGTCCGTTCAATGGCAGCGGCAGTGGTGTCGCTGTCGGCGCAGGCTTGCCTGCGTCATCGACTGCCGATGGCAGATACGGGTATGCCACCGCGGCGGGTGACCCTGCCCACAGCGATGCCTACACGCCGGTGCAGCGGCGGTCTGTCGTGGGTGGCAGGTCTTGCGGCATCGCAGGCCTGGACGTTGTGCTGGGCAAGTTCACTTACGTCGGCTTGCGGCCCACGCGCTCACGCGCCACGCATCGCCGGCCTGCGCGGCACGCACGCGCCAGCCAGCTGCGATAATCGCGGCATGAACGATGCCGCACTTTCCCCCGATGTAGCCGCTGCGCTGGCCAACGGCCTGCAGGCCCAATCCCTGGATGCGGCCTTTGCCGCGCCGTTGTTGCGCTATCTGACGCTGCTGGTGCGTTGGAACAAGACCTACAACCTCACCGCCGTGCGCGACCCGCGCGAGATGGTCACCCGCCATCTACTCGATTCGCTGGCCATGCAGCCCTACATCGCCAGCGGCACCCTGGCCGATCTGGGCACCGGCCCCGGCCTGCCCGGCATCCCGCTGGCGATCACCCGCCCGCAGCTTCAGGTGACCCTGGTGGAAAGCAACGGCAAGAAGGCCCGCTTCATGCGCGAGGCGCTGCGCCAGCTGGCGCTGGGCAACGCACGCGTGGCCGAGTCGCGCGCCGAGGCGCTGGACGAGCCGGCCGCCTACGACCATCTCACCGCGCGGGCGCTGGACACGCTGGCCGGCATCATTGACGTCGGCGGCCACCTGCTGCGCCCGGGCGGCAGCCTGCTGGCGATGAAGGGCGTCTACCCGCATGACGAGATCGCCGCGCTGCCCGCCGGCTGGACGGTGGGCGAGGTGCATCCGCTGCAGGTGCCGGGCCTGGACGGCGAGCGGCATCTGGTGGTGGTGCGCAAGGCAGGCTGAAGCGGCCGGCCTGTCCGGTCGCGCGCATTCACACCGCAAGCCGCGACCCGCAATCCCCGCGCTGGGACTTCCGGCCCATGGCAGCTGCCGCCCGGGCTGCCATGATCGAACGTTCGATCCGAACGCAGGCCGCCCGCACGTGACATCTCCTCTCGCCGCCGCACTTTCGCTCGCCCTGCTGGGCGCAAGCTTCGCCGCCACCTCGGCGCAGGCCGCCGCACCGGCACCAGTGGCGCCTGCCACGCTGACCGCCGAGCGCCCCGCCGATGCGCGTTTCCGCGCCATCTACGAAAAAGAGTGGAGCTGGCGCCAGGCCGAGACCGGCCAGGCCGACGAAGACAGCGACACCACCGGCGACAACACCCATCTGCCCGATGTCGGCCCGGCCGCGCAGCAGGCGCGCCTGGCGGTATGGGACGGCGTGCTTAAGCAGCTCGACGGCATCGACCCGAAACAGCTCTCGCCCGCCAACCAGGTCAACTACGCCATCTACCGCCCGCAGGTGGAAAACCTCGCCGCCGAGGTGCGCCTGCGCCTGTACGAGATGCCGTTCAATTCGGACAGCTCGTTCTGGTCCAATCTCGGCTTCATGGCGCAGCGGCCGATGAAGACCGCTGCCGAGTACCGCGCCTACATCGCGCGCCTCAACGATGTGCCGCGCTACTTCGAGCAGCAGACCGCCAACATGCGCGCCGGCCTGGCGCGCGGGTTCAGCGTGCCGCGCGCGGTGCTGGATGGCCGCGACGTTTCCATCGCCACCGTGGCCGATGTCAAAGACCCGACCGCGTCCAGCTTCTACGCGCCGTTCAAGCAGCTGCCGGCGCAGATCCCCGCCGCCGAACAGGCGCAGTTGCGCGAACAGGCCAAGGCCGCGCTGAGCAATGCAGTGCTGCCGGCCTACAGCAAGTTGCTGAGCTTTTTCCGCGACGAGTACATGCCCAAGGCGCGCACCACGCTGGCGGCCGAAGCGCTGCCCGACGGCAAGGCGTTCTATCGCCAGCAGATCCGCGAATACACCACGCTGGACCTGACCCCGGAGCAGATCCACAAGATCGGCCTGGACGAGGTGGCGCGCATCCAGGCGCAGATGGACGCGATCATCAAACAGGTCGGTTTCAAGGGCAGCTTCGCGCAGTTCCTGAGCTTCCTGCGCACCGACCCGCAGTTCTATGCCAAGACCCCGCAGGAACTGCTCGATCGCGCTGCGTGGATTTCCAAGCGGGTGGACGGGCAGGTCGGCAGGTTCATCGGCACGCTGCCGCGCGGGCGCTTCACCATCAAGCCGGTGCCGGACGATATCGCCCCGTTCTGGACTGCCGGCCGCGGCGGCGCCACCACCTACTGGGTCAATACCTACAACCTGCCGTCGCGGCCGTTGTACAACCTGCCGGCGCTGACCCTGCACGAATCCTCGCCCGGGCATTCGCTGCAGGGCTCGCTGGCGCTGGAGCAGGGCGACCAGCCGGCGTTCCGCCGCGAAAACTACATCTCCGCCTACGGCGAAGGCTGGGCGCTGTATACCGAAAAGCTCGGCCAGGAGATGGGCATCTACGAGACCCCATACGAGGAATTCGGCCGGCTCACCTACGAAATGTGGCGCGCCTGCCGGCTGGTGATCGACACCGGCGTGCACCACGACGGCTGGAGCCGCGAGCAGGCGCTGGCCTACCTGCGCGACCGCACCGCGCTGAGCGAGCACGAGGTCACCACCGAGGTGGACCGCTACATCTCCTGGCCCGGCCAGGCGCTGAGCTACAAGCTGGGCGAGATCAGCATCGTCAAGCTGCGTGCCGAGGCCGAACAGGAACTGGGCGACCGCTTCGACATCAAGGCCTTCCACGACGCGGTGCTGAAGCAGGGTTCGGTCACCTTGCCGGTGCTGGAGCAGCAGGTGCGCGCCTTCATCGCCGAGAGCAAGGCGCGCCCGGCAACGTCCAAGCCCAGCGCCGCCGCGCCCTGACCCTGGCCACCGGTCCGCTCCACGTAGGAGCGGACCCGGCCGCGACGCCGTCCCCGACCCCGGCGCCGCCATGGCCTCGATCCCAGTTTCAGGTAATCGTCGGCAGCTTCTCGCCTTCCCGGGCGCTGTCTGCGATCAACCAGCATGTAGGCGGAGTGCCATCGCGCTGACCAGGACGGCGTCGCGGCCAGGTCCGCTCCTACGACCGCCCGTGTTGCTGCGTCGCGCCCGCCTGTTGCGCCTGATGGCGCCGCCGCGCCCTGACCCTGGCGAACGGTCCGCTCCACGTAGGAGCGGACCCGGCCGCGACGCCGTCCCCGACCCCGGCGCCGTCGTGGCCTCGATCCCAGTTCCAGGTAATCGTCGGCAGCTTCTCGCCCTCCCGGGCGCTGTCTGCGATCAACCAGCATGTAGGCGAAGTGCCATCGCGCTGACCAGGACGGCGTCGCGGCCAGGTCCGCTCCTACGATGCTGCGCGGCAGGCATGCGATTGTGTAACTAGCCTGGCCCCGATAGGCTGCGCCCATGCTGCTGCGTCGCGCCCGCCTGTTGCACCCCTTGCTGCGCCTGATGGCGCTGGCGGTGCTGGCCATGGGCGTACTGGTCGCACCGGTGGCCTGCGCGCTGGGCGATGTGCATGCGCTGGCGCACGACCAGATGCATCTGGAAGACACCGCGCCGCACGGCCATGACGGCGCCGACGAAGGCGATGCCGGCGAGCGCGATGGGGCCGGCCTGATGCACGCCTTGATGCATAGCGGCTACTGCCACGGCCAGAATCCGGCCGTCTTGCCGGCGCTGGCCTGGCTGCCGTTGTCCACGCACACGCAGGCCCAGCCCGTGGCCGTGCTCGCGTACTACCGCTCGCACCTGAGCGAGACCGGATTGCGTCCCCCGATCGCGGCCTGATGCATCGCCGGCGGCTGCCGGCCTGTCCATCGATCCCGATTCCGGAGACACCCTCATGTGGTTGCGACTGACGGCACTTGCCGTCTTCGCGGTCGTGCCGTGCGCCATGGCGCAGGACGTACCGCCCAAGCCCGTGCTGACCCTGTACGACGCCATCGCGCGCGTCGCCCGGCAGCACCCCGACCTGCGCCTGGCCGATGGTCAGCGCGCGGTCCTCACCGCCGACGCCGAGCGCGACGCGCTGCGTCCGCCGTTGCGCATCGGCGCCGAACTGGAAAACGTGTTCGGCAGCGGCCCGACCCGCGCGCTGGACCAGGCCGAACTCACCGTCACCCTGGCTGGCGTGCTGGAACGCGGCGGCAAGCTGGACGCGCGCCGCACCCTGGCCCAGGCACGTATCGACGCACTGGCGCCGCAGCGGGCGCTGGCGCGGCTGGACGTGCTGGCCGAAGTCGCCCGGCGCTATCTGGTCATCGGCATGGCCGCGCAACGGCATGCGGCCGCGCTGGAAACCCTGGCCCAGCGCCAACGCACCGTCAGTGCCGCGCGCCAGCGTCTGCAGGCCGGCGCATCGCCCGAATCGGTGCTGCTGACCGCCCAGGCCCTGCAGGCGCGCGCGGAACTGGAGCGCGATCGCGCGCAGCAGGAACTGCTGGCCGCGCGCCGCCAGCTGGCGGTGTTGTGGGGGCAGCGCACGCCGGACTTCGGCGATGTCACCGGCGACCCATTGCAGCTGCCGGCGGTTCCCGAGTTCGAGGTGCTGGCGCAGCTGCTCGATGCCACCCCCGAACTGGCGCGCTTGAACGGTGAGCAGCGCGTGCGCGAGGCGCGGGTGCGGCTGGCACGCAGCCAGGCGCGCCCGGACCTGGACTGGCAGGTGGGCGTGCGCCGGCTCGAAGCCAACGACGCCACCGCACTGCTCGGCAGCGTCTCGCTGGCGCTGGGCAGCGCCGCGCGTGCGCAACCGGAGATCCGCGCCGCCGAAGCGGAGCTGTCGTTGCTGGAGATCGAACGCCAATCGCAGGCACTGGCGCTCTACACCACGCTTGCCGACGCGCATGGCCGCTACCGCGCCGCGCAGCTGGAAGTGGCGCGCATGCGCAGCGATGTGCTGCCCGCACTTGCGCGCGCCGATGCCGCCGCCGAGCGCGCGTACCGCGCCGGCGCCACCAGTTATCTGGACTGGGCACAGCTGCAGGCACAGCGCAGCGATGCACGCCAGCAGCAACTGGCCGCCGCATTGGAAGCGCAGACCGCATTGATCGAGATCCAGCGCCTGACCGGGCAGCCGTTCGTGGCCGACAGCACTGCGCAGGTGGGGCCATGAGCGCTACCTCCGCTGCGCGTTTTCGCCCTGCCTGCCTGCGTCCGCCTGGATCTGCTGCGTCGGTACCGGCCTCGACGCTTGCAACCGCATCGGCATCCAGCAGTCGCCAAGCGCTGCGCGCGCCTACCGCGCGTACTGCGCATCCAAGGCATCCAGCGCACACCTTCTTCGTTCGTTCGCCCGACGCACAGCGTCGGCGCCAACCAGGATTTTCTTCGATGACACGTTTTCTGCTCGCGCCGCTGTTGCTGGCGCTGCTGCTGGGTGGCTGCGGCCGCAACGGCGAACAATCGCATGACCATGCAACGCCCGGCGCCGAGGGCGACGCCGACGCACATGGCGAGGAAGCCGAAAAAGGCCCGCACGGCGGGCGCTTGCTGCACCAGGACGGCGACAGCGTGGAGCTGGCGATTGCCGAAGACGGCACACCGCCGACCTATCGCGCCTGGCTGTACCGCGACGGCAAGCCGTTGCCGCCCAGCGCCGGCAGTGTCGAAGTCCGCCTGACCCGGCTCGGCGGCGCCAACGAAGTGCATCGACCGCGCGCACGCGACGATGGCAGCCTGTTGGCCGACAGCACGGTCGGCGAGCCGCATTCGTTCGATGTGGAAGTACGCGCCACCGTGCAGGGCAGGTCGCATCGCTGGGCCTATCCCAGCTATGAAGGGCGCACCACCATCGCGGCGAAAATCGCGCAGGACGCCGGCATCCGGGTCGCGCCGGTCGGTCCCGGCAGCATCGCCGACCAGCACGAAGTGCAAGGCCTGCTGACGCCGGCAGAAGGTGCGCAGGCGCAGGCCACCGCCCGCTTCCCCGGGCCGGTGCGCAGCCTGCGCGTCAATGTCGGCGACCAGGTGCGCTCCGGCCAGGTGCTGGCCACGGTGGAGAGCAACCTGAGCCTGACCACGTATTCGGTCAGCGCGCCGATCAGCGGCACCGTGCTCGCCCGCAACGCCAGCCTGGGCAGCAACGCCAGCGAAGGCCAGGCGTTGTTCGAGATTGCCGACCTGTCGAGCCTGTGGGTGGATCTGCACATCTTCGGCGCCGATGCCGGGCACATCACCGCCGGCGCACCGGTGACGGTGACGCGCCTCAGCGATGGCGTGGTGGCGCAGACCACATTGGAGCGCGTGTTGCCGGGCACGGCCACCGCGAGTCAGAGCACGGTGGCGCGCGCGGTGTTGCGCAACAGCGATGGCCTATGGCGGCCGGGCTCGGCGGTGAAGGCGCGGGTGACGGTGGCGCAGCAGCCGGCGGCGATGGTGGTGCCGGTGGGGGCCTTGCAGCAGTTTCGCGACTGGGAGGTGGTGTTCGTGCGGGTGGGGGATGTGTACGAGGTGCGGCCGGTGACACTGGGCGCGCGCGATGCGCAGCAGGTGCAGGTGGTGTCGGGTCTGACCGCGGGTGACGCGGTAGTGGTGGAGCAGAGTTATCTGGTGAAGGCCGATATCGAGAAGTCGGGGGCGTCGCATGATCATTGATCGCTGCGCTTCCGGTTTGCGTCTGCCTCGACCGCAAGCGCGTGCTTGCGACCAGCTCGTCAATCCTTCGGTGAAACGTTTTTTGCGTCGTCCACGCACTCACGGCGCAGGCGATCACGCCAGCAACGGCGTGAGAATCTGCGCTGCGAAGGTCGGATGCGTCGGGGGCGAGCGCGATAGCGGCGAAAGTCGGGATCCTCGCTGTGGTGCTGCTGTCGGCCGACGGCAGCCCGCTGAGATTGCACAGGCGTCGTGCGTGCGTAGGCACGCACTGATCGACGTGGCTGCGCACGCCGTTGCGACGCGTGTGCGCGGAGGTGCGCGTCATGCTCACTAACATCATTCGGTTCGCGATCGCGCAGCGGTGGTTGATGCTGGCGTTGACGGCGGTGTTGATTGCGATCGGAGCGTGGAGTTTTTCGCGCCTGCCGATCGATGCCACCCCGGACATCACCAATGTGCAGGTGCAGGTCAACACGGCCGCGCAGGGGTACTCGCCGTTGGAGTCGGAGCAGCGGGTGACGTTTCCGCTGGAGACGGTGCTGGCGGGCTTGCCGGGGCTGGAATCCACACGCTCGTTGTCGCGCTACGGCTTGTCGCAGGTGACGGCGGTCTTTGCCGATGGCACGGACCTGTATTTTGCGCGGCAGCAGGTGGCCGAGCGGCTGCAGCAGGTCAAGTCGCAACTGCCGGCCGAGTTGGAGCCGCAGCTGGGGCCGATCGCGACCGGGCTGGGCGAGATCTTCATGTACACGGTCGAAGCCAAAGCGAATGCGCGCAAGCCCGATGGCAGTGCGTGGACAGCCACCGATCTGCGCACCCTGCAGGACTGGGTGGTGCGCCCGCAGTTGCGCAATGTGCCCGGCGTCACCGAGGTCAATACCATCGGCGGCTACGCGCGGCAGATCCACATCACCCCGGACCCGGCACGCCTGGTCGCCCTGGGTTTCACGCTGGACGATGTGGCGCGCGCGGTGGAGGCGAACAACCGCAACATCGGTGCCGGCTATATCGAACGCAACGGCCAGCAGTTCCTGGTGCGGGTGCCGGGGCAGGTGGACGATATCGCGCAGATCGGGGCGATCGTGCTGGATCGGCGCCAAGGCGTGCCCATCCGGGTGCGCGATGTGGCGCAGGTCGGCGAGGGACGCGAGTTGCGTACCGGTGCGGCCACCCAGGACGGCACCGAGGTGGTGCTCGGCACGGTGTTCATGCTGGTCGGCGCCAATAGCCGCACCGTGGCGCAGGCCGCCGCGCAGCGGCTGGAAGTGGCCAATGCCAGTTTGCCGGCCGGCGTGCAGGCGGTGCCGGTCTACGACCGCACCGCGCTGGTGGACCGCACCATCGTCACCGTCGCCAAGAACCTGATCGAAGGCGCGTTGCTGGTGATCGTGGTGCTGTTCCTGCTGCTGGGCAATGTGCGTGCGGCCCTGATCACCGCGGCGGTGATTCCGCTGGCGATGTTGTTCACCCTCACCGGCATGGTGCGCGGTGGCGTGTCCGGCAACCTGATGAGTCTGGGTGCGCTGGATTTCGGCTTGATCGTCGATGGCGCGGTGATCATCGTGGAGAACTGCCTGCGCCGCTTCGGGCAAGCGCAATTGCGCCTGGGTCGGGTGCTCGAGCGCGACGAGCGTTTCGAACTGACCGCCGAAGCCACGGCAGAGGTGATCCGGCCGAGCCTGTTCGGCCTGGGCATCATCACGGCGGTATATCTGCCGGTGTTCGCACTCACCGGCATCGAAGGCAAGATGTTCCATCCGATGGCGATCACCGTGGTGCTGGCGCTGACCGGTGCGATGTTGCTGTCGCTCACTTTTGTCCCCGCAGCGATCGCCTTGTTGCTCGGCGGCAAGGTGGCCGAGCACGAAAACCGCGCGATGCGCTGGGCGCGCGGCGTGTATGCGCCCTTGCTGGATCGCGCGCTGCATCACGGCCGTTGGGTCGGTCTCGGCGCGGTGGTGGCGGTGGCGCTGTGCGCGGTGTTGGCCACGCGCCTGGGCAGCGAGTTCATCCCGAACCTGGACGAAGGCGACATCGCGCTGCACGCCTTGCGCATTCCCGGCACCAGCCTGGAACAGGCCATCACCATGCAGTCCACGCTGGAAAAACGCATCAAGCAGTTTCCGGAGGTGGCGCATGTGTTCGGCAAGCTCGGGACTGCCGAAGTGGCGACCGATCCGATGCCGCCGTCGGTGGCCGATACGTTCTTGATCATGCATCCGCGCGCGCGGTGGCCGGACCCGCGCAAACCCAAGGCGCAGTTGGTGGCCGAGATCGAGGAAGCGGTGAAGCAGCTGCCCGGCAACAACTACGAGTTCACCCAGCCGATCCAGATGCGCATGAACGAGCTGATTTCCGGCGTGCGTGCGGATGTGGCGATCAAGGTCTACGGCGATGACCTGGACACGCTGGTCAAGCTGGGGCAGCGCGTGCAGGAAGTCGCCAGCACGGTGCCGGGTGCGGCCGACGTGAGCCTGGAACAGGCCACCGGCCTGCCGATGCTGGCGGTGGTGCCCGATCGCGCCGCGCTGGCCGGGTACGGGCTCAATCCCGGCGTGGTGCAGGACACGGTGTCGGCGGCGGTGGGCGGGCAGGCGGCCGGGCAATTGTTCGAAGGCGACCGCCGTTTCGACATCGTGGTGCGCCTGCCCGAAGGCCTGCGTCAGGACCCGACGGCGCTGGCCGATCTGCCGATCCCGCTGCGTGGCGATGGCGAGCGCGCCGATGTCGACGAATCCAGCCGCGCGGCCGGCTGGCGCAGTGGCGAACCGACCACGGTGCCGCTGCGCGAGGTCGCAAAGGTACAAACCGTGCTCGGGCCCAACCAGATCAATCGCGAAGACGGCAAGCGCCGCATCGTGATCACCGCCAATGTGCGCGACCGCGACCTGGGTGGATTCGTCGCCGAGGTGCAGCAGCGTGTGCAGGCCGAGGTCGTGCTGCCCACCGGCTACTGGATCGGCTACGGCGGCACCTTCGAGCAACTGATCTCCGCCGGCCAGCGCCTGGCCTGGGTGGTGCCAGGCACCTTGCTGCTGATCTTCGCGCTGCTGTACTGGTCGTTCGGTTCGCTGCGCGACGCGCTGGTGGTGTTCAGCGGCGTGCCGCTGGCGCTGACCGGCGGCGTGGTGGCGCTGGCGCTGCGCGGCCTGGCGTTGTCGATCTCCGCCGGTGTCGGCTTTATCGCGCTGTCGGGGGTGGCGGTGCTCAACGGCCTGGTGATGATCGCCTTCGTGCGCAGCCTGCGGGCCGGGGGCATGTCGCTGGAGCAGGCGCTGCGCGAAGGCGCACTGAGCCGCCTGCGCCCGGTGTTGATGACGGCGTTGGTGGCCGCACTGGGCTTTGTGCCGATGGCCTTCAATGTCGGCGCCGGGGCCGAGGTGCAGCGCCCACTGGCCACGGTGGTGATCGGCGGCATCGTCTCGTCGACCTTGCTGACCCTGCTGGTGCTGCCGGTGCTGTATCGCTGGCTGCACCGCGAGCGGGCGGGGAGTGCGGGCTAAGTGCTTGCGGCACATAGGAAAGCCGTGCATAATGCGCGGCTCGCTGTGCCCGGATCGCTCCGGATGGCGGCACCCAGCGCGATGGGGTTGCCGGCTTGTTCCCAGCGTAAGTTCTTGATTCCCAACGTTGCGTGGCAGCTTGACGCTGTCGGGGCCGCCGCTCCCCAGGCTATGGGTGGCAATTCATTTATCGAGGTGCGTAATGTCCCGCGTATGCCAAGTGTCCGGCAAGCGTGTGCAGACGGGTAACAACGTCTCCCACGCAAACAACAGAACCCGTCGTCGCTTCCTGCCCAACCTGCACGAGCGCCGCTTCTGGGTCGCCAGCGAGAACCGTTGGGTGAAGCTCCGTGTCTCCGCGCATGCATTGCGCACCATCGACAAGAACGGGATTGATGCCGTTCTGAAAGAGCTGCGTGCGCGCGGCGAAAAGGTCTGAGGAGTAAGCAGTCATGGCAAAAGGCAAGCGTGACAAGATTCGTATGATTTCCTCGGCCGCTACCGGCCACTTCTACACCACGGACAAGAACAAGAAGAACACTCCGGGGAAGATGGAAATGATGAAATACGACCCGGTCGTGCGTAAGCACGTGATGTACAAGGAAGGCAAGATCAAGTAATCCACCGATTACCCGATCTGCATCCAGGCAAACACCCGCCGCAAGGCGGGTGTTTGCGTTTGAAGAGTGTTGCGGGGGTGATCGCAACAATGGTCGGCGTGCACTCCCCTTTCCCTTCGGGAGAGGGGTAGGGGTGAGGGTACGGGGCGAGGCCACTCGCAAGCGAAACGTCGTTTTTCCGATTGCACGCTCCGTCAGTCGCTGGCAGTTCGAGGCGAAGCAGCCGGCGTTTCACTTCTGAAGGCGCGTGGCGACGCGTTTGACATCGCAGACGGTGACCGCTCTGCGAGGCGCCACTCATCCGCCCCTGCGGGGCACCTTCTCTGGCAGATAAGAAAGAGTTACAGCCCGCGCGCACGCAATTGCGCATCCAGGCGTGGATACACCCGTCGCGCATTGCCTTCGAATACCTTGCGCTTGTCGGCGTCGGAAATCGCCAAGGCATCGATGTAGCGCTTGGTGTCGTCGAAATACTGGCCGGTCTGCGGGTCGATGCCGCGCACCGCACCGACCATCTCCGAGCCGAACAGGATGTTGTCGATGTCGATGACCTCGAACAGCAGATCGATGCCGGGCTGGTGATACACGCAGGTGTCGAAGAACACATTGCGCATCACATGCGTGGACAGCGGTGGCTTGCCGAGCATGTCGGCCAGGCCGCGAAAGCGGCCCCAGTGATACGGCACCGCGCCGCCGCCGTGCGGGATGATGAAGCGCAAGTCCGGGAAATCAGCGAACAGATCGCCTTGGAGAAACTGCATGAACGCGGTGGTATCGGCATTGAGATAATGCGCGCCGGTGGCGTGGAAGTTGGCGTTGCAGCTGCCCGACACATGCACCATCGCGGGCACGTCGAGCTCGACCATCTTTTCGAAGAACGGATACCAGGCGCGATCGGTTAATGGCACGCCGTTCCAGTGGCCACCGGATGGGTCGGGATTGAGATTGCAGCCGACAAATCCGAGTTCGGTGACACAACGTTGCAGCTCGGCGATCGACTGGGCGATCGGCACGCCCGGCGACTGCGGCAACTGGCACACGCCGATGAAGGTCTGCGGATACAGCTGCACCACGCGCGCGATCAGGTCGTTGCAGTGGCGCGTCCACACCTGGCTGACTGCTTCGTCGCCGATATGGTGCGCCATGGTGCTGGCGCGTGGCGAGAAAATCGTCATGTCGGCACCGCGCTCGCGCAACAGGCGCAACTGGTGCTGTTCGATGCTTTCGCGCAATGCGTCGTCGGAGATGGACGGATACACCGGCGCGGGCAAACTCGGATCGTCGTACTGCGCGATCTGCGCCTTGCGGAAGGCATCGTGCGCCGCGGGCGCGGTGGTGTAGTGGCCGTGGCAGTCGATGATCATGGCAAGGGTCTTGTTGAGGCGGCGGGATCGGTGAGCAAACGGCCACGCGCGCGAAAGGCTGACCCGCCCGGTGCGCGGAACCTACAGGTGCCCACGTCGGGTGTGGTGCGCGCATGGATGCTCACGCGCACGTCGCTGCGGCACGCGGTGTCGGCCACGCCGCGCGGCAGGCGCAGGTCGTGGGCCGGGCATGGCCGATGGCGATCGATCCAGCGTGGTGGCGCATCCATCCGCTCAGCCATACAACTGCCCATCGAACAGCTTGCGTGCAGTGCGCAGCACGGCGGTGCGCACCACCTCGCCGTGCGAATCGACCGTGATCACGCAGCTGCTCGCACCACTGGGATGCTCGACCTCCAGCTGCTGGGTGGTGCCGCCAGGCAGCTGCGCCAGGGCATGCGCGGGTGAGCCGGGCAGCAGGCAGGCAGTGGCCACGGTGACGGCGCCGAGCACGCCGATCGAGGCGTGGCAGCGGTGCGGAATGAACGAGCGCACGCTGATCGCGCCGCCGTGGCGCGGGGCGGCGACCAGCATCATCTTGGGCACGGTGGCGTCGGCAACATCGCCCAGCTGCATCAACGGGCCGGCCTGCAAGCGAAGCGATTCCAGGCGGGTTTTCAGTGCCTCGTCTGCATCGAGAGTGTTGCGGTCTTCGTAACCGCTGATGCCGAGATCGCTGGCGCGCAGCACCACGCAGGGCATGCCGTTGTCGATCAGCGTGACCTCCACGCCATCCAGGATGTTGACGCTATTGCCGGTGGGCAGCAACGCACCACAGGAAGAGCCGGCGATGTCGGCAAATGCCAGCGCAATCGGCGCAGCGGTGCCGGGTACGCCGTCGATGCGGGCGTCGCCGTCGTAGCGCACCTGGCCACCGGGCGTCTGCACGCTGGCGGTGGCCAGCGTGCCGGTGTTGCGCATGAAGATGCGCACCTCGGTTTCGCCATCGCGTGCCGGCAACAAACCCCGCTCCAACGCGAAGGGGGCAACGCCGGCCAGCATGTTGCCGCAGTTCTGCGCGTCGCTGACCTGTGCCTGGTCCACCGACACCTGCAGGAACAGATAGTCCACGTCGGCATCGGCGCGTGCCGAGCGCGATACCACCGCGACCTTGGAGGTCAGCGGGTCGGCGCCGCCCATGCCGTCGATCTGGCGGACATCCGGCGAGCCGTAGGCGCGCAGCAGGAAGGCGTCGCGTGCGGCGCGCTCGCCCGGCAACTCGTCGGCCAGGAAAAAGCCGCCCTTGGAGGTGCCGCCGCGCATCCACATCGCGCGGACGTGCTCAGACATAGCGCAGGCCCTTGGCCGCCAGCCGCTCGCGCATGGCGTAGATGTCCAGGCCCAGTTCGCCACGTGCCAGGCGCTCGCGTTTGCGCAGTTCGCGCGCTTCGCGTGCCTGCGCTTCGGCCAGCACCGCGGCGGCGCTGGCGCGCGGCACCACGCACACGCCATCGTCGTCGGCCACCACCACATCGCCCGGCTGCACCAGTGCGTCGGCGCAGACCAGCGGCACATTGACCGACCCCAGCGTCTCCTTGATGGTGCCCTGCGCGCAGATGGCGCGGCTCCAGGCCGGGAACTGCATCGCCGTGAGGTCGCGCACATCGCGTACCCCGGCATCGATGATCAGCCCGCGGCAGCCGCGCGCCTGCGCCGAGGTGGCGAGCAGGTCGCCGAAATAGCCATCGCAGCAGGCGCTGGTGGGGGCGACCACCAGCACATCGCCGGGATGCAGTTGCTCGATGGCCACATGCATCATCCAGTTGTCGCCGGGCGGGATCGACACGGTGACGGCGGTGCCGGCGATGCGGCAGCCGGTATAGATCGGGCGCAGGCGATGGTGCAGCAGGCCGCTGCGCCCCTGCGCCTCGTGCACGGTGGCCACGCCGGCCTGCGCAAGCCCATCGACGACGGCCAACGGGGTGCGCGCGATCCGGGTGACGACCTGGCTCATCCATCCATCCTCGTTAGGCGTGTACCGAGTCTGTGCGGCGAGTGCCTGCTGGCTCAAGATTCATTTGAGGTATGCATATTGGTTTTGCTTATAGTTAGAGCATGCCGCCGACTCCCGAGCCGAACCTTCGCCATCTTTACGCCCTGGTGGTGGTGCACCGGCTTGGCAGCATCAGCGCGGCCGCGCCGCAGGTGAATCTGTCGCAACCTGCATTGACCCAGGCGGTGGCGCGGCTGGAACAGCAGCTCGGCGTGCGCCTGTTCGAGCGGCATCCGGGCGGCATGGTCGCCACCGAGGCCACCCAGTTGCTGGTGCCGCGCATTGCACGGGCGTTGGAGCAACTGGGTCGCGGCATCCGGGTGGCGCGGCGGGCGTTGCGGCTGCCGGCCCGGCCCGGCCTGGAGCGACGGGTCTCGCTGGGGCAACTGCAGGCGCTGGTCGCGGTGGATGTGGCCGGGAGTTATTCGCTGGCGGCGGCGCGCGCCGGGGTCTCGCAACCGGCCATCTACCGCGCGGTGCAGTCGCTGGCCGATGTGATCGAGGTGCCGCTGACGGTGCGCCGCGGCAAGACCATGGAGGCCACGCCGGTGGCCACGCGGCTGCTGCGGCAGGTGCGCCTGGCGCTGGCCGAATTGCGCGCTGGGCTGGACGAAGTGAGCGCGTTGCGCTCGCAGCACGCCGGCCGGATCGCACTGGGAGTGATGCCGCTGGCGCGGGCGATCCTGCTGCCGCAGGTACTGGCGCGGTTTGCGCGCGCGCATCCCGGTGCCAGCGTCAACGTGGTCGAAGGCCCGTATGCCGAATTGCTGGCGCATCTGCGCGAGGGCGGGCTGGACCTGCTGATCGGTGCGCTGCGCGAGCCGTTGCCGGTGCGCGATGTGCTGCAGGAGCCGTTGTTCGACGACGAGCCGGTGATCGTGGCGCGCAGCGGGCATCCGCTGGCCGGGCGCGCCTACGCGTTCGCGCAGTTGCTGGACTATCCCTGGGTGATCGCCACCACCGGCACGCCGGTGCGCGCACGCTGGGAGCAGATGTTTCGCGATCAGCGGATCGAGCCACCGGCGCTGCGCATCGAATGCGGCGCGGAGCTGACCATCCGCGGGCTGCTGCTGGAAGGCGACTGGCTCACGCTGATGTCGCGCGACCAGTTCCTGTTCGAGCGCCGCGCCGGCTTGCTGTGCGAGGTCGGCCGCGCCGGGCCGCAGCTGCGCCGCCAGATCGGCATGACGCTGCGCAGCGACTGGCATCCCACCCGCGCGCAGTCGGCATTCGTGCAGACGCTGCGGCAGGTCTGTGCCGAGCGCGTGCAGCCGGCCGATGCGCAGGGTGGGCCGTTTCGCTATTGCGCGCCGATCGACGCGCCCGCCCCGTTGCGTTCACGCACCGGCCGGTCAGAATCGGAGCCTTCTTGAGAACGGATCGCTGATGCTGCCTGACTGGTTGCAAGGGACCTGGCTGTTGGCACTGGACTGGGCGATTCGCCTGGCCGCGCTGTTGTGGATTCCGGCCCGCACCACGCCGGGTGCGGCACGCAGCTGGTTGCTGCTGATCGGCTTCGTGCCGGTGGTCGGCCTGCCGCTGTATCTGCTGTTCGGGCATCCGTGGCTATCGCGGGTGCGGGTGGAACGCCAGGCCACTGCCTCGCAGGTGATCCGCGAGCAGCAACTGCCGCTGCATGTCTTGCGCTGGACCCCGCAGGCGGACACCAGCAGCGCCGAGGTGGTACCGCTGATCGAACGCCAGGGCGATTTCATGCCCACGCTGGGCAATGCGGTGGAGTTGCTGGACGACTACACGCAGTCGCTGCAGGCCTTGGTCACCGCGATCGACATGGCGGAAAGGCGCGTGCATCTGCTGTATTACCTGATGTTCGACGATGCGGTGGGCGACGCTGTGGTCGCCGCGCTGCTGCGCGCCAGTGCGCGCGGCGTGCGCTGCCGCGTGCTGCTGGATGCGGTGGGCGCCAAGCGCGGTCTGCGCCATTACCGCAAGCAGCTGCAGGCTGGCGGGGTGGAGGTGCTGGCGGTGTTGCCCGGTGGCCTGCGCTGGCGCCGCAGCGGGCGCATGGATCTGCGCAACCACCGCAAGATTGCGGTGATCGACAATCAGGTGGGCTTTGTCGGCTCGCAGAACCTGGCCGAGGCCGGGTTCATCGATGGGGTGCCCAATCGCGAGCTGGTGGCGCGCGTGCGCGGGCCGGTGGTCAATCATCTGGAAGCGGTGTTCGCCAGCGACTGGTTCACCGAAACCGGGCAGCGCCTGGACGTATGGCCGGACGCGCCGGTGTGCGAGGCCAACATCGCCACGCAGCTGCTGCCCAGCGGGCCGGCGTATCCGTTCGAGAATGCGCGCGATGCGATCAACGCGGTGATCCATCTGGCGCGGCGCAAGGTGGTGCTGGTGACACCGTATTTCGTCCCCGACGAAGCCTTGCTCAGTGCCTTGCGCATTGCCGCGGTGTCGGGCGTGGATGTGCAGCTGATCCTGTCGGAGAGCAACAACCAGATCCTGGCGGCCTGGGCGCAGGAGGCGTATTTCGAGGAGCTGCTGCGTTGCGGGGTCAAGATCGCGCTGTATCGCCCGCACTTCCTGCATGCCAAGCACCTGAGCATGGACGAGGACATCGCGCTGGTCGGCTCGATCAACCTGGACATCCGCTCGTTCGCGCTCAATGCCGAGATCGGCATGCTCTGCTACGACCAGGGCGTGGTGCAGCGGCTGCGTGCGATCGAGCAGGATTACCTGGCCAACGCACGCCAGCTGGAGCTGGAGCAGTGGCGCACGCGCCCGGCCTGGCGCCGCAGCCGCGAGGGCATTGCGCGGCTGGCCGATGCGTTGATGTAGTGCGGGTGCGGTCCATGCGCGCGCAGTGCCCGTTGTGGCGCAGGGGTGCCTGCGGGGGCAGGTGAAGCGGGGCGCGCGTCTGGGGCGGCAAGATCGCGCAGCATGGACACGCGCCCGCGCTCGAATGGACACCTCAGGCGACCGCTTTGTTGGACGGGTGCGTCGCGTCGGCACGTACGCGCGGGGCGATCCCGGCCATCGCGGCGGGCATGGCCGCTGTCATCGGTGCGACGCGACGCATCGCCTACAATTGCCGGATGAATGAATTGCGTGATCCCGGCGATGCAGTGATCGCCATCGTTGGCGGTGGCGCATCCGGGGTGCTGGTGGCGCTGCAGCTGTTGCGTCAGGCCGTGGCACCGGTGCAGATCGTGCTGATCGAGCCGCACCCGGTGCTGGGCGAGGGCGTGGCGTACTCCACCGCGCGTCCCGAACATCTGCTCAATGTGCCCGCCGCGCGGATGAGTGCGCTGGTGGAGGCGCCGCAGGATTTCGTCGATTACCTGCGTGCGCACGCCTGCTGCCCGGAGCTGGAAGACGCACGGCTGCCGCAGGCTTTCGTCGGGCGCCGACACTACGCGCCCTACCTGCGCGAACGCCTGCAGGCCGCGCGTGTGCAGAGCTCGGCGACGCTCACCGTGCACAGCGCCCGCGTGCAGACGCTGCAAGCCGATGCCGACGGCGCGCGGTTGCAGCTCGACGATGGCCAGACCCTGCACGCTAGCAGCGTGGTGTTGGCGGTAGGCAATGCGTTGCGGCCGTTGCCGTTGCGCGGGGCCACCGGCCTGTCGGCAACCCAGCGGGTGGAAGCCTGGGATACCGAGGCGGTCGCCGCGTTGCCGCAGGACGCGGCGGTGTGCATCGTCGGCTCGGGACTGAGCATGGCCGACACGGTGGTGACGCTGGCCGCGCAGGCGCATCGCGGGGCGGTGCACGTGGTGTCGCGGCATGGGCTGCTGCCGTTGCCGCAGGCGCACTGCGTTGCGGCGGACTTCGATCCGCAGCCGTTGCTGGCGCTGTCGCTGCGTGCGCGCATGCGCAGCTTGCGGCAGCATGCGCGGGCGGCGGTGGCGCAAGGCCTGCCCTGGCAGAGCGTGATGGAGCGTGTGCGCCCGCTGAGTCAGGCCCTGTGGCAAACGCTGTCGGCTGCTGACCAACGCCGCTTCCTGCGCCACGTGGTGCGCTATTGGGATGTGCATCGTCACCGCATCGCCGCGCCGGTGCATGCGCAACTGCAGGCGATGCGGGCGCGCGGACAGTTGCAGCTGCATCGCGCGCGGCTGGAGGTGGCGTTCCAGGCCGGCGCCTGCGTGCGGCTCAGTGCCGGCGCCAGTGCCGGGCATGCCTTGCAGCTGGATGTGCAGACGCTGGTCAACGCCACCGGCGTGGAAATGCGCGTGCAGGCGATGCGCAACCCGCTGCTGCAGCAACTGCTGGGGCAGGGCATCGCGGTGGCCGGGCCGCATGGAATCGGGGTGGATACCGCTGCCGATGGCAGCTTGATCGATGCCGATGGTCGCGCCGATCCCAGGATGCGAGTGATCGGCAGCCTGCGGATCGGGTCGTTGTGGGAGAGCCTGGCAGTGCCGGAGCTGCGTGAGCAGGCAGCGGCGATTGCGCGGGATGTGTTGGGACTGCCAGGCGGCGATTGATCGGCCAGCCGCGAGATCTGACGGGAGAGGGGCGTTGGTCCCTTCTCCCGCCGGGAGACGCTGGCGCGTAGTGCCGGATGAGGGCGCCTCAGACATCTACCAGTGCCTGCAGTGACAAACGCGTCGCCACGCGCCTTCGAAAGTGATGCACCGACTGCTTCGCCCCGTACCCTCACCCCAATCCCTCTGCCGATGGGAGAGGGGCTTACTCCCTTCTCCCATCGGCAGAAGGTGCCCCGCAGGGGCGGATGAGGGTGCGTGCGAAACCCCGCATTCCCAACCGCTTCATCGCAATCTCAGCCGCAGCGACGCCACAACCGGTAAAATACGGCGGTGGATGTCTCTCATTTGCTCGATCATTTAAACCCCGCCCAGCGCGAGGCCGTTTCCGCGCCGCCGGGGCATTACCTCGTGCTGGCCGGCGCCGGCTCCGGCAAGACGCGCGTGCTGATCCATCGCATTGCCTGGCTCAACGAAGTCCAGGGCGTGCCCAACCACGGCATCTTCGCGGTGACCTTCACCAACAAGGCCGCCGGCGAAATGCGCCACCGCACCGACCTGCAGCTGCGCAACGGCAGCCGCGGGATGTGGATCGGCACCTTCCATGGGCTGGCGCACCGGTTGTTGCGCCTGCACTGGCAGGATGCGCGGCTGCCGGAAGGCTTCCAGGTCATGGACAGCGACGACCAGCTGCGGCTGGTCAAGCGCGTGGTGCAGGCGCTGGAGCTGGACGAGGGCAAGTATCCGCCCAAGCAGATGAGCTGGTGGATCAACGAACAGAAGGACGAAGGCCGCCGTCCGCAGCATATCCAGCCCGAACCCAACGATGATTGGACCGAGGTGCGCCGGCAGGTGTACGCGGCCTACCAGGAACGTTGCGACCGCTCCGGCCTGCTCGATTTCGCCGAGTTGTTGCTGCGCGCGCACGAACTGCTGCGCGACACCCCGGCTTTGCTGGCGCATTACCGTGCGCGCTTCCGCGAGATTCTGGTCGACGAGTTCCAGGACACCAACGCCATCCAGTACGCCTTCGTGCGCGTGCTGGCCGGCGAGACCGGCCACGTGTTCGTGGTCGGCGACGACGACCAGGCCATCTACGGCTGGCGCGGCGCCAAGGTCGAGAACGTCCAGCGCTTCCTGAAGGATTTCCCCGGCGCGCAGACCGTGCGGCTGGAGCAGAACTATCGCTCCAGCGCCAATATCCTGGGCGCGGCCAATGCGGTCATCGCGCATAACCCGGACCGGATCGGCAAGCAGCTGTGGACCGATTCCGGCGACGGCGATCCGATCGACCTGTATGCGGCCTACAACGAGGTCGACGAGGCGCGCTATGTGGTCGAGCGCGCGCGGCAGTGGGTGCGCGACGGCGGCAGTTATGGCGAAGTGGCGGTGCTGTATCGCAGCAACGCGCAGTCGCGCGCGCTGGAAGAAGCGCTGATTTCCGAGCAGCTGCCGTACCGTGTGTATGGCGGCATGCGCTTTTTCGAGCGTGCCGAAATCAAGGATGCGTTGGCGTACCTGCGCCTGCTCACCAACCGTAGCGACGATGCCGCGTTCGAGCGCGCGGTCAATACGCCCACGCGCGGCATCGGCGATCGCACGCTGGATGAAGTGCGCCGCCTGGCACGCGCCAACGCCTTGTCGCTGTGGGAAGCGGCAATGCTGTCCACGCAGGAAAACACCCTGGCCGCCCGCGCCCGCAATGCGCTGGCCACGTTCCTGAGCCTGGTCGGCCAGTTGCACGCCGAAACCGGCGACATGGAACTGGCCGAACGCATCGACCATGTGCTGATGCGCTCGGGCCTGCGCGAGCATTGGGCCAAGGAAAGCCGCAGCGGGCTGGATTCGGAATCGCGTACCGAGAACCTTGACGAACTGGTGTCGGTGGCCTCGCGCTTCACCCGCCCGGACGATGAAGACAGCCAGGGCATGACCGAGCTGGTGGCCTTCCTGGCCTACGCCTCGCTGGAAGCCGGCGAAGGCCAGGCCCAGGCCGGCGAAGAAGGCGTGCAGCTGATGACGCTGCATTCGGCCAAGGGCCTGGAATTCCCCATCGTGTTCCTGGTCGGCCTGGAAGACGGCCTGTTCCCGAGCGCGCGTTCGCTGGAAGAAAGCGGCCGGCTGGAAGAAGAGCGCCGCCTGGCCTATGTGGGCATCACCCGCGCGCGCCAGAAGCTGGTGCTGTGCTACGCCGAATCGCGGCGCATCCACGGCCAGGACAACTACAACGTGCCCTCGCGCTTCCTGCGCGAGATCCCGCGCGACCTGCTGCACGAGGTGCGCCCGAAAGTGCAGGTCTCGCGCACCGCCTCGCTGGGTGCGGCACGTGGCGGACCGGTGCACGGCGTGGTCGAAGCTGCGCCGATCAAGCTCGGCGCCAATGTCCAACATCCCAAGTTCGGCGGCGGCGTGGTCGTGGACTACGAGGGCGCCGGTGCGCACGCGCGTGTGCAGGTGCAATTCGACGACGTCGGCGCCAAGTGGCTGGTGATGGCGTATGCGAATTTGACGGTGATGTAGGCGTTTCTTCTACTACGGGGGGACGCACTGTGGTGGCCGCTGCTGATTGGACAACGAGGTTTTCCCTTCTCCCATCGGGAGAAGGTGGCGCGCAGCGCCGGAGGAGGGTACGTCGTGGCTGGCAGTGGCGATGCGCGAATTTCCACAGGACGGAGCGAAGCAATGATGGTGGAAGCGACGATAAAAGCTTTTGTGGAAGCCTCGATTTCTGCAGAGGAATTTGAACGCAAGATTCAGTCAGATGCATCCTTCGAACGTCTTCTAAAGAATGAAGTTCAACTTCCTGCCTACATCCAGGAAGCTGATCTCTACACGCATCTGATCAGTCAGGACTACAGCCGGATCGGCTCTGTCTACAATGTTCAAAAACTACTTTGCAGCTTCTTGAAGAAACACGAGGTTGCGCATGTCTGTAGTGAAAAATATGGCGAGTTACTCGAGTTGACACTAAAAGTTCAGCCCAAATGGCTTGATCTTCCATCCTGGTACTTCTCCCTTGCTATCGAAGGTCAGGGCGATAGCAAGGGAAAGGAACTAGTGAGAATTTTAAAAGACAAGATCGCGCAGGATTTTCGTTTCTTGAAATCGGCGCCGAAGTGGCTACAAGGCCCTGATTGGCCTATCGTTGAAGGACGGCCGTTGGTGTTTGTGGGGCAGATCGACATTGGCAGCCTCCGTCACGACACTGCGCAGCTATACATTTTCTATGATGATCACACTGGAGCATTCGTAAATTTCAGCCAGTCCTGCTAGAGGCTGCCGAGCTGGCAATACCAGCGGCCAGCGAAAGTTTTCATGTCATGCGTACACGTGCAACGCATCCGACAGCAGACGAGCGCGTTGCATCTACGCATTGCGGTCGTAAATTGGACATGTAACCGTCACTACGAGCGTGCCGTTGTGCGCTGCCCGATGCATTCACAGCATCATCCGTGACACCCTGCGATCGAATCGAACGCAGAGCAACAGACGGCAGGATGCGCAGAAAATGCGTCGGGCGAGCTCTGCAACCCTGCTTGAGCAACAGTGCGACTGCCGCAGCTGGATTGATCCACATCAACGTCTGCGTCGCTGGACCCTGTCAGGCTGCCATCACCGGCGATGCTGCCAGTCACTTCGGAGATCACCATGTACAAACGTATCCTGATCGCCATCGATGCGTCCGAGTTGTCGCATCGCGGTTTGTTCCAAGGCCTGGAATTGGCCAAGGCCACCGGTGCCAAGGTGGATATCGTCACCGTGTCCGAGCCGTGGGCGATGGGCATGTACGACGCGATGGGCTGGAGCGTGGGCTACGAGGCAAGTCCGGAGTACCGCAAGGAACGCGAAGCTGCCGCAGAGAAGATCCTGCGCCCGGCGCTGGAGCTGGCGGCTGCGGCCAATATCAAGGCCACGTCGCGCCACGTGCTGGACCGCTTCGCCGCCGAAGGCATCGTGCAGACAGCCAAGGACTGCAACAGCGATCTGATCATCATGACCTCGCACGGCCGCCGTGGCATGCGCCGCATGCTGCTCGGCAGCCAGACGGTGGAGGTGCTGACGCACAGTTCGATCCCGGTGCTGGTGATCCGCTGATCGTCGGATGTTTTGCTGCGCCAGAGCAGATGCAAAGCGTCCTACGTTCCAAGTCGCACAATCTCTCGTAGGAGCGCGCCTGAGCGCGACGGGGCGTTATCGGTAAAGCCTCATCGCGCTCAGGCGCGCTCCTACGCGGATTGCGGATTGGAGGTCAGTTTTCCATTGGTGCCGGCCGTGCAAGATGCCGTAACGCGTCGGTATGCAAGGGAGCGGGGCGCACCGGTGGCAGGCCGGCACGCACCGGCGCGTCATCCCGGTGTATGTGCTGGTTGAGCTCACGCAGGAAGCGCCCCACCGGAATGTAGTGTCCGCGGCGTGGCGCATGCGTCGGCGGCGCGGCGCGGCACTGGCGGCGCCAGTGCATCGGCGGCATGCCGAAACGCTGCTGGAAACAGCGTTGGAACTGCCGCTCCGACGCAAAGCCCATCTCATATAGCAGCCAGGTCAGGCTGCACTCCGGGTAGGCTTGCAGGTAACGGTACGCGGCGTACAGGCGCTGCTCGCGGATATAGCTGGCCACGCCCCCGCGCGACTGGAACAGCCGGTACAACGACGCACGCGACAGCCCGAACGCCTGCTGCAGGGACTCGGTACCGAGCTCGGCCTCGCCGATGTGCTGCTCGATGTAGGCCAGCAGACCGCTCATCAGCGGCGCATGCGCCTGCACCGATGCCTGCGGGACGATGGCGCCGTAATAGTTGGTGTTGCGCATGCGGGTGCTGCCTGCGGCCCACTCCCCGGGGCCTGTCATCTGGTCAACCGAGAAAAGCGGCGCCAACCCATCATTGCCTGTCGTGAACCCGGTGCTGCGTCACGCATTGGTGCGATCGACCGCAGTCCAGATCGATCGTCCGGTCCTTTCCTCGCTGCACCGCGACACTGGAAGCGCCTGGCCCGGCCTACGCGTCGGTGTGGTGGCTGATGCGGAGCCAATGGCATCGCATCGAGATCTGGGCTGGCAACGGCCGGCACGGGGTTGCGTGGGGTCGCACTGATTCGCCGCGTCGTGCAGCGCGATGCCGGTCGCCAAGCGAATACCGAGGGCACCACGGCCCGACGACCCGCAGCAAAAGCGGTCGCAGATCACATGCTCGATGTCGCGAGACGATTTGTCGGGTGGTGGGCGGAGCCGCTTCTAAGGTGGTGCAACGGTAGACGCAACAGCCGTCGCAATCACTTCCGTATACCTGCGATTGATCCCGACAGCCATCGGTATCGCGCGCTGGACCGGCAGTCGGACAGCTTGTTCTTGGCGCCTTTGCCGCACACGTTTCAAGCCAGTGCCCGCTCTGCAGGAGACTTCAATGTCGTTCAATATCATCAGTTGCGATGGCGGCGGAATTCGCGGCCTGATCACCGCGATCCTCATCCAGGACCTGGATCAACACAGCAGTATCCTCAGCCACGCCAATTGCTTTGCCGGCACTTCCACTGGCGGCCTGCTTGCGCTGGCATTGGTGAAAAACGTCCCGATCGGCACGATCATCGAGATGTACATGACCAAGGGCGCCAGCATTTTCGAACCCAATGGGTGGTTGCTCGATCAACAGGCGCAGGTGCAACGGCAAGAGGTGGATGCGGCACTGGGAAGCGGGCCGGGCTTCTTCAGCAGTCAGTACAAGAATGATGGCTTGATCCAGATCGCAAGCGGTCTCTTGGGTACAACGCAACTTGCACAAGCGCAGCGCCTCGTCGTCGTCAACGCCGCACGCCTGTGGGATGCGAGCAGTGCAAACTGGATGCCTGCCACGTTCTCCAACGGCGCCAACAATGCGTACAGGCAGATCAGCATGGTCGATGCCGCATTGGCGACGTCTGCCGCGCCAACCTACTTTCCGCCTTATCGGATCGCCGGCACGAACGAGGATTACGGTTTCTTCGCCGACGGCGGCGTGTTCGCCAACAATCCGGCCATGACCGCAGTGGCCGAGGCCATCGCCAGCGGCCAGGTGACCAACATCGGCGATATCCAGCTGCTGTCGCTTGGAACCGGCAGCAGCCCGCAAGGAATTCCGGCCGCCGCGATCGGTAATCCGCTGGGCTGGGGCGCAACATCCTGGCTGCATCCCTGGGCCAGCGGCCCGGTCCCGGCCATGCCGTTGCTGAATCTGACCATGGACGCGACGGCCGAGCTTGCAAGCATCCAGGCCGAGCAGGTGCTGGCCGGCAACTTCAGGCGCGCCAATGTCGAGCTGCAACATCCCTACGCACTGGATGACTGGAAGCATGTCGCCGATCTGGCCAGCCAGACCCAGGCTTACCTGCAGACAGATGCCTGGAAACAGACGCGTGACTGGGTCGCCAGCCGCTGGACATAGGGCGGCTAGCGGATCTATGCGCACGCGCAGCGTGGAGCTTCCGTGCGTGCAGCCGCGTCGGCAGCCCGCTCGCGGCATTCAATCGTTTTGCCCGCAGCCACCAGGCAGCGCGCCGTGCGTGGCGTGCCGGCCCGGCGTTGACCCGGAATCCGGACGCGTTGGCAGCGCCAGCGTCGTCGTTTCCAGGTCGTAGCTGTGTTCCAGCCGGAACACATTGTGTTGGTTTGCCACCAGGAGAAAAAGAATGAGCATTGCATCGCCACATCTGCAGGATGAATCCGGCATCGAATGGACCGACGCCGTCAGTGACAAGGGCATTCCCTATCAGGTCGGGTTTCGCGGCAGCAACCAGGAGACGGTGCCAGCCGATGCTGCAGGTGAAGAAGCGAAGAAAGATTTCGGCATTGCGGTCGCTTGGCCGCTGACCGGAAACAACTGGACCGATACCACCGCAGAGGTCAAATCGATTGCTGCGATTCCTCGCTACAGTCTCGGAGCCTACGGCGGAACCTGGGCCTACATCCTGTATTTCAGCAACACCGAGCACTACGACTACTATTTCTACGACAAGACAGGCGATAGCTATCAGGTCAACACCTATCGCAACGGCGATCACTACGTCCGCTACAACTCGAGTGATCCGGCGATTGCCTTTATCAAAGGCAGCTGATTGCCGGACGTCGGCCAGGCGCCGGCCGCAACGCCGCGATTGCGGCCGGCGTCAATGCATCTCGATCCCGGCAAGGACCTGAAATGTTGTCTCGGTGGGCGTGTCCATCTGCTCCCTGATGTCGAGCGAACGTGGCAGAGGTTGGAAGCGGCATGAGTGCAGGCGCCGCCTCAAACGGTGTGCATGCTCTGGCGACATTCACGACTGCGGCGTCCAGCGACTCAGGGTTGTTTGCCACTGCAGGAGCCGCTAGACCGCAACCGGGTGCGTTGTGCGTCAGTCCCACGTCTGTTGCCACCACCCGCGTCACGATGTCCTGGAAACCCGACGAAGAATGCGGAGTTGCGCATCCAGGGTCGCTGCAGGCTGCGTCAATGGTGTGCCAGGGTGCCGGGTGACCGGCAGCCCATGGCGAGAGGCGAGTCGGGGCAGCCTTCCCAGCCCCGGAAAAAGGGCACTTATCATGGCTATCACGATCCTTTCCGCTGTATACGGTACCGGCAATGCAGGAGTCGATGTCACCCAGCTATGCCAGAGTAGCGTCGATACAGGCAATGACGATATCACCGCAAGCAATACCTTCTTCGGGACCGACCCCGATCCGGGCACAGTCAAAAACTTTGCGATTCTTTACAAGAATCCGGCGTTGAACAATGGGAATCCCATTGCGCTCGGTTGTGCGGAAAATGGCCAGATCGATCTGGTGCCTAATCCGCCTACTGCCAGTACGCCCGTTCCGGTGCCTAGCAACCCCAGTTTTACCGTCGTGCGTGCAATGTACGGGACCGGCAACAACGGTTACGACGTCACCTCGATCTGCCAGTGGCTGCTCAACAACGGCGGCACAGCGATCCCGGTGAGCAACGCGACGTTCGGCGGGGACCCAGATCCCAACGTCAAGAAGAGTTTTGCCATCGTCTACACCGCCGTGGGCGGCGGCGCGCAGCAGTTCCGTGCCGGTGCAGAAGGTTCGACATTGAACTTGAGCTAGTCTTCTTTGAACGGGGATTTACAGAGCTCACATGCCGCACATCAAGCGGACTGTTGGATCCGTGACGGTCCAGTACCTTCTCCCATCAGCGGGGAAGGACTGGAAGGTATGCAACGCAGGAGACGCTGCCGGAAGAGCGCAATACCGGGTCGTGAGGAGCAAAACCCTGTAGCGCAAGGAGCGATATCGTCAATCCGGATCCGGGCAAGCGCAACAACCCGATGGAAGGCACGCTGATCCGCAGCGAACTGGTGGATGCCGTGGCTCTGTGGAAAGGCAGGATCTACGGCCCGGCATCCGGCAAGGCCGGCAATGCCACGCTCACGCATGGGCGGATGGCTTCTTGACGGTGGCGGGCTGCGTGGCCTTCTTCCGTCAGGGGCCGACCTGGTAGCCCGCACCGTGGTGGCTGTCCGACCCGGGCGGCCCGACGCGCGTGGTCGGGGGACCAGGCAGGCGAGCTAAACCGTTTGGTTTTGAAGTGCCTGCCCGGTCGCCAATGCGGGATACTGCGCTCCCACGCAGGCGAGATGGACCGGATGTCCGAGCTGCCGATCACCGAGTTGTTGCAGGCCTGGCAGCGCGACGAGCCCGGCGCGGGCGACGCATTGGCGCGGCAGGTCTACGAGGTGCTGCGCGCCACCGCGTTGCGCGAGCTGCGGCGCGATGTGCGTGCCGGCCTGCAGGCGACCGAGGTGGTGCACGAGGCGTGGATGCGGCTGGAGCAGGGCCAGCAGGCGTTTCGCTCGCGCGCGCATTTCTATGCGGTGGCGGCGCTGCAGATGCGCCATTTGCTGGTGGATCTGGCGCGCCACCATGCCAGCGCCAAGCGGCTGGGGCAGGCAGTGACCTTGACGATCAGCCTGTCCGACGGTACGCCACGGCCGGAGGCCTTGATGGTGGTCGCCGATGCCTTCGACAAGCTGGCGCGGGTGGACGAGCGCAAGGCCAAGGCCTTCGCGCTGACCGAGCTGGTGGGTTTCAGCGTGGCCGAGGCGGCCGAGCAACTGGAGGTGTCGGTGCCGACGCTGGAGCGCGATCTGCGCTTCGCGCGCGTATGGCTGGCGGCGCAGCTGTGAGCGGCGCCGCCACCTCCTGGCAGCGCTTGGAGGCCTTGTTCCATCAGGCCTGTCAGCTGCCGGTAGAGGCGCGCGAGGCATTCGCGCGTGCGCAGGCCGGCGACGATGCGGTCCTGCGCGATGAGTTGCTGGCGATGCTGGCGGTGGAATCGCAGGCCACGCTGCGCGTGCGTGCGCCGTTGCAACAGGCCGCCGCGGCACTGCGCGCGCCGCTGCCGGAACTGCCGGCCGGCACGCGCTTCGGTGCCTGGGCGATCGACCGCCTGATCGGCGCCGGCGGCATGGGCCAGGTCTATCTGGGCCATCGCGCCGACGGTGCCTACGAGCGCGAGGTGGCGATCAAGCTGGTGGCCGCCGAAGCCCTGGATGTGCAGGGCCGGGCCTTGTTCGAATTCGAATGCCGGCTGCTGGCGCAGATGGTGCACCCGGCGATCGCGCAGATCCACGACGTGGGCACCGATGCGCACGGCCGTCCGTATCTGGTGATGGAGTATCTGCGCGGCGAGCCGATCACCTGGTGGTGCGATGCGCACCTGCTATCGCTGCAGGCGCGCGTGCTGCTGATGCTGCGGGTGGGCGAGGCGGTGCAGCACGCGCACCAGAAAGGCGTGATCCATCGCGATCTCAAACCGAGTAACGTGCTGGTCAGCGCGGTCGACGGGCGACCGATGCCGGGCGTGATCGATTTCGGCATCGCCGTCGATGCGTCCAACCCCGGTATGACCTCCGCGCATGGCCGCGGCACGCCCGGCTACATGAGCCCGGAACAGGCGCGCGGCGCGCCGGAGGTGGACGCACGCAGCGACATCTATGCGCTGGGCGCGATGTTCTACGAACTGAGTTGCGGGCTGGTTCCGGTGGCAGACCGCGACGGCGTGCCGCAGCCGCCATCGCAGCGGGTGGCGGCAGTGCCGGCCGATGCGCGCGCGCGGATCTGCGCGGCCCGTTCGACCAGCCACGGCAAGCTGCAGGATCAGCTGCGCGATGGCCTGGATGCGATCGTGCTGCGCGCGTTGGCGCCGGAGCCGGGCGCGCGCTATGCGTCGGTGTCGGCCTTGCTGGAGGATCTGCACCGTTGGCTGGATGGTTATCCGCCAGGCGCGTTGCAGGCCGGCGGCTGGTTGCGGCTACGCAAGTTCACCCAGCGCCATCGCAGCGGCGTGCTGGCTGCTGCACTTGTTTCGATCGCGCTGGTTGCCGGCCTGGGTGCAACACTGTGGTCGCTGCAACACGCAGCGCGCGATGCGCAGCGCGCGCAGGTCACCGGCGACTTCATGGGGTCGGTGCTGTCCAGCGTGGACCCGGGCATTGCGCAGGATCTGGACAAGACGCTGATGCTGCGTGTGCTGCAGCAGGCCTCGCAGCGTGCCGCGCGTGAGTTGGCCGAGCAGCCGGATGCTCGTACGCACGTGGAGCTGACCCTGGGCCGCACGCTGATCGCGCTGGGCGACTATCCGCAGGCGGTGCTGCATCTGCGCATCGCCCAGACCTTGGCGCGGCAGCACATGGGCGCGGCCAGCGTGCCGGCCCTGAAAGCGGCCTCGATGCTTGGCCAGGCGCTGACCGGCGCCGGCAAGGCCAGCGAGTCCGAGCATGTGCTGCGCCAGAGCATCGCGCTGGCGGCAGGCGGCGATGCAGAACAGCAGGCGCTGGGCAACGAGATGCGCGCGCGGCTGGCATGGGCGTTGCGCGACCAGGGCCGCATGGCCGATGCCATGGCAGAGGGCCGGCATGCCTATGTCGCCGCGCTGGCCAACGGCGCCAGCACCGCCGATCAACGCATCGATGCCGGCAATGTCTATGCCGGCCTGCTGGCCGACGTCGGCCAGCTGCTGCCGGCAACCGCCCTGCAGCGCAGCCTGCTGCGCGAGCGTATCGCCATGCGCGGGCCGGAGCACCCGCTGGTGCTGTCGATGCGCAACAGCCTGGCGGTGTTCCTGCTGATGCAACGCGACTTTGCCGCTGCCGAAACCGAACTGGCCTCGTTGCTGCGCCTCACCCGCAAGCTCTACGGCGACAACGCCGCCGACACCTTGATGGTGGAAAGCAACCTGGCCCACGCATTGCGGCAGCAGGGCAAGCTGGCCGACGCCGGCCCGCATTACCGCGTAGTCCTGGAGCGCGCGCGCACCCTGTTCGGCGACGATGCGCCGGCCACCATCGGCTATCGCAGCAACCATGCGTTGTGGCTATTGGACAACGGCCAGCTGAATGCCTCGCTGGCCGAACAGCGCGCGTCGCTGGCGTCGTCCATGCGGATACTGGGCCGTGCGCATCCACAGACTGCCGAGATCCTGCGCGGCCTGTCCGAAGCCGAGCGCAGGCTCGGCCAGCTGGCCGCCGCGCACGACCACGCGCAGCAGGCATTGCAGATTCTGACCGGCATCTACGGCGATGCCGAACAACCCTTGCGCGCCGCACGCCAGACCTTGGCGCTGGTCGCCCCGGCCAAGGCGCTTCCCGCAACCTCCAGCGCAGAAACCATGGAGTCGGTGGCGCAACGCTGAGATGAAGTATCGGGCCGGCCAAGTACCGCCGGCCGACAGCTGCCGCAGGGCGACAGCACAGGCAATCCTTGTCGCCATGCGGCGGCGTACCGAAACCGGCGGGCCATCTCGCCCGGCACTAGGCTGATGTCACCGAAACCAGCGCCGCAAGACCCGCGAGGCTTACGCTCTACGATTCCCGATTCCCGATTCCCGATTCCCGATTCCCGATTCCCGATTCCCGAATCACCAGCTATACAGCTTCCAATACACCTTATTGACCTTGTCCTTCTCCGCATCGGTATGCCCGTCATGATCGCGGTCGTACAGGAAGTAGGGCGCACCGCGGGCAGGCGTCACCCGCACCATTTCCAGCTGGCCGTTGACCCGGTACTCGTCGACCTTGTCGCCGTTGCCCATGGTCTTGCTGGTGACATCGGCACCGGCGGGGATACCGTCGCCGGCAGTACCGCCGGAGGTGGTGGCGCAGCCGCCGAGCAGCAGTAACGGCAGCAGCAAAAGACTCGCTCTCTTCATCGTCGTCATCCGTTCTAGGTCGTCGGCAAGTATGCGCCGGCACGATGTGGCGTGAGCGTGCAGCGTAGAATTGGCGCATGAGCAGATTAGTCCTGATCGACGGGTCCAGTTACCTGTATCGCGCGTTCCACGCGCTTCCGCCGCTGACCAATGCCCAGGGCGAGCCCACCGGTGCCTTGTTCGGCGTGGTCAACATGCTGCGCGCCACCCTGAAGGAACGCCCGGCCTATGTCGCGTTCGTGGTGGATGCGCCGGGCAAGACCTTCCGTGACGATCTGTATGCCGACTACAAGGCCAATCGTCCGTCGATGCCCGACGACCTGCGCGCGCAGGTGCAGCCGATGTGCGACATCGTGCATGCGCTGGGCATCGACATCCTGCGCATCGACGGCGTGGAAGCCGACGATGTGATCGGCACGCTGGCCCTGCAGGCCGCCGCCGACGGCCTGAGCGTGACCATCTCCACCGGCGACAAGGACTTTGCCCAGCTGGTCCGCCCGGGCATCGAACTGGTCAACACCATGAGCGGCAGCCGCATGGATTCGGACGAGGCGGTGATCGCCAAGTTCGGCGTGCGCCCCGACCAGATCGTCGACCTGCTGGCGCTGATGGGCGACACCGTGGACAACGTGCCCGGCGTGGAGAAGTGCGGCCCCAAGACCGCCGCCAAATGGCTGGCCGAATACGACTCGCTCGATGGGGTGATCGCCAACGCCGACAAGATCAAGGGCAAGATCGGCGACAACCTGCGCGCCGCGTTGCCACGGCTGCCGCTCAACCGCGAACTGGTCACCATCAAGACCGACGTGACCCTGGCCAGCGGCCCGCGCGCGCTGGACCTGCGCGAGCCCAACGCCGAAACGCTGGCGGTGCTGTACGCACGCTACGGCTTCACCCAGGCACTGCGCGAACTCGGCGGTGCAGCCGCCCAGGCCGGCCTGCTGACAGAGCCGATGCCGTTGGGAGCCGCCGCTGCCAACGCCCGCACCGAACCCGGCCGCGCGCGCGGTACCGGCTTCGTGTCCGGCCCGGTCAGCGCTCCGGTGGAAGTGGACCCGGCGCTGTCGGCGCCCGGCCAGTACGACACCATCCTGACCCAGGAACAGCTCGACAGCTGGATCGCGCGCCTGCGCGCCGCCGGCCAATTCGCCTTCGATACCGAAACCGACAGCCTGGACCCACTGCAGGCCGACCTGATCGGCCTGAGCGTGGCCGCCGAGCCCGGCCAGGCGGCGTATCTGCCGTTCGGCCACAACTTCCCTGGCGCCCCGGCCCAGCTCGACCGTGCCCAGGCGCTGGCGCAGCTGGCGCCGTTGCTCACCGACCCTGCGGTGCGCAAGCTCGGCCAGCACGGCAAGTACGACCTGCACGTGATGCGCCGCCACGGCATCGCCCTGGCCGGCTACAGCGACGACACCCTGCTGGAGAGCTTCGTGCTCAATTCCGGCAGCGCCCGCCACGATATGGACAGCCTGGCCAAGCGCTACCTGGGCTACGACACGGTCAAGTACGAGGACGTCTGCGGCAAGGGCGCCAAGCAGATCCCGTTTGCCCAGATCAGCCTGGACGACGCCACCCGCTACGCCGCCGAAGATGCCGATATCACCCTGCGCCTGCACCAGGTGCTCGGCCCCAGGCTGGCGGCCGAGCCGGGCCTGGAGCAGGTCTACCGCGACATCGAGATGCCGCTGGTGGAAGTGCTAGCACGCATCGAAGCCAACGGCGTGTGCGTGGACGCGGCCGAACTGCGCCGCCAGAGCGCGGACCTGTCCAAGCGCATGCTCGCCGCCCAGCAGAAGGCCACCGAGCTGGCCGGGCGCAGTTTCAACCTGGATTCGCCCAAGCAGCTGCAGGCGCTGCTGTTCGACGAGCTCAAGCTGCCCGCCGTGGTCAAGACGCCCAAGGGCCAGCCTTCGACCAACGAAGAGGCGCTGGAAGCCATCGCCGACCAGCACGAGCTGCCGCGGGTGATCCTGGAATACCGCGGCCTGACCAAGTTGCGCAGCACCTACACCGACAAGCTGCCGGAAATGATCCACCCGCAGTCCGGGCGCGTGCACACCAGCTACCACCAGGCCGGCGCGGCCACCGGGCGGCTGTCCTCGTCCGATCCGAACCTGCAGAACATCCCGATCCGCACCGAAGACGGCCGCCGCATCCGCCGCGCCTTCGTCGCCCCGGCCGGGCGCAAGCTGATCGCCTGCGATTACTCGCAGATCGAACTGCGCATCATGGCGCACCTGTCTGGCGACCCCGGCCTGGTCGGTGCGTTCGAGTCCGGCGCCGACGTGCACCGCGCCACCGCCGCCGAGGTGTTCGGCCGCACCATCGACACCGTCAGCGCCGACGAGCGCCGCGCCGCCAAGGCGATCAACTTCGGCCTGATGTACGGCATGAGCGCGTTTGGTCTTGCCCGCCAGCTCGGCATCGGCCGCGGCGAGGCGCAGGACTACATCGCGCTGTACTTCAGCCGTTACCCGGGCGTACGCGACTTCATGGAAACCACCCGTCAGCAGGCACGCGACAAGGGCTACGTGGAGACGGTGTTCGGCCGCCGGCTGTATCTGGACTTCATCAACGCCGGCAGCCAGGGCCAGCGTGCCGGCGCCGAGCGCGCCGCCATCAACGCACCGATGCAGGGCACCGCAGCGGACATCATCAAGCGCGCCATGGTCAGCGTGGACGGCTGGATCGCCGACCATGCCGAGCGCGCGCTGATGATCCTTCAGGTGCACGACGAACTGGTATTCGAAGCCCAGACCGATTTCGTCGACACGCTGCTGAGCGAAGTGACCACGCGCATGTCGGCCGCTGCCGAATTACGCGTGCCGCTGGTGGTCGATTCCGGCGTTGGCGATAACTGGGATGAGGCGCACTGACGCAGCAGATAAGGCGGATATGCTGAATGCGCAGACCAGACATAATACGAATCGAGCCTGCGCCGATGGAATGAATAACCGCTAAATTCTACATATTTTTAACAGTTATCTTCACGATCCATCAATGTAGAAAATGGTGTTATATCCCTCGACGGGCGCAACGCCTGTCGGCAGATCTCTCCCATCCCCTGGAGCAGATCTCGGAGCGGAAACTACTCCCCAAGTTTCCGTTCCCTGGCCCCGCCGACCTCCCCCTGGTCTGCGGGGCTTTTTATTTCCGGCCTGCAATTATTTTGCTACGCAACATAACCGGTTCATCGTATTGCACGCTCCACCGGCGTCGCGGGAAATCACAAATTTAAATAGGTCGAATTAACTCAATCGATCAACACAGCGTTTCATTAGCGCTGCGTTTTTAATCGACCGATTCAACCGAGCCAGTCGCGCGGGACCAGATAGTCCATCAGCCGCGCCTCGGCGCTGCCCGGTTCTGGCGTAAAGCCGTATTCCCAGCGCACCCGTGGGGGCAGGCTCATCAGGATGCTTTCGGCCCGCCCGCCACTTTGCAGGCCGAACAAGGTGCCGCGGTCGTAGACCAGGTTGAATTCCACGTAGCGACCGCGGCGGTAGAGCTGGAACTCGCGCTCACGCTCGCCGTAGGGCGTGTCCTTGCGGCGCTCGACGATCGGCAGGTAGGCATCCAGGAAGCCGTCGCCAACCGCGCGCTGGTAGGCGAAGTCGCGTTCGAAATCCTGCCCCAGGTCGTCGAAGAACAGCCCGCCCACGCCACGCGTCTCGTTGCGGTGACGCAGGAAGAAGTATTCGTCGCACCAGCGCTTGTGCGCGGCATAGCGCTCCTCGCCGAATGGCGCGCACAGCGCCTGCGCGGTGCGGTGCCAGTGCAGCACGTCTTCGTCCACCGGATAGAACGGGGTCAGATCGAAGCCGCCACCGAACCAGGCCGCCACCACCTCGCCATCGCGCTCGGCACGGAAGTAGCGCACATTGGCGTGGGTGGTGGGGATGTGCGGGTTGTGCGGGTGGAACACCAGCGACACGCCGCAGGCGCGCCACGTCGCCCCTGCCAGCTCTGGCCGGTGCGCACTGGCCGAAGGCGGCAGGCGCGAGCCGGACACGTCCGAAAACCCGATGCCGGCCTGCTCGAACACCGCGCCATCGCGCAGGATGCGGGTGCGCCCGCCACCGCCTTCCTCGCGCTGCCACAGGTCTTCGGCAAAACGCGCGCTGCCATCGATGGCTTCCACGGCAGCGCAGATACGGTCCTGCAGGCCGGTCAAATAATCGCGTACACGGTCGAATTCGTTCATGCCACGATTCTAAGCGGTGCATCGCGCTTCATGCAGTCGGGCAAACGCGCCCGTTTGTCGCAGGGCGAGGCGCTGCGGCGTGTAGGTGTAGGCATCGGGTACTTGGCCAGGCAGGCTTTGCCGGCTCGTCCCACGCCAGGATTCATATGCCGGCTGTTTTCTAGTTGGGACCGGGCAGTGTGGGCGAGGCAGAAGCAGCAGAAGCGGAAGAGGAAGCAGAAGCAGGGCATGCGATCGGCGGTCTGGCTGCAGGCCCTTGCCCGCCCACCCCCGCAGGACACGCCGCAAGTACGTCCGTGTAGGCTCTTACGCGGCATCCATGCCGCGTAAGGTCCCGCGACGGTGGGCGGACAAGGACCCGTCGAGCTGGTCGGTGTGCATGGTTTTCAACAGAACCGCCTGCGACCGGTGCGGTGTCCTCCCCGCGTCCTGAAAGCTGAGTTTGCTGCAGGGCCCTTGCCCGCCCACCCTCGCAGGACACGCCGCGAGTACGTCCCTGTAGGCGCTTACGCGGCATCCATGCCGCGTAAGGTCCCACGACGGTGAGCGGGCAAGGACCGCCGGAGATGGTTGGTGTGCAGGTTGCAAGCAGAGCATGACGGTGTTGTCGTGACAGCGCGCCCAATCAGTTTCCCAAGACGAGCCTAGCAATCAACGGGCTTTCAATGAAGCAACCTAAGTACATCCTGGTGCGATGTCCTTACCGGCTCCGGGACCCTTGGCGGCATGGATGCTGCCAGGAGGCCTCTACAGACGGATTTACGGCGTGTCCGGGAAGTGGGTGAGGGCATCGCGCCCTCGACTCACCGGGCTTGTGATTCAAGCCTCGTGCCGTGTCTAACCGTCGCCACGGCTCGACGTCTCGATTCCCTCATCCGTTGCGCTCGCGCGAGGCGGCAAATTCGGCGCGCACTGCGGGCGTGCACAACCGCCATGCCAGCGCTGCGTGGAGACAGCCGATTGCCAGCACGCCCAGGCCTGTCAGCAGCAACGCCGCCTGGCGGGTTGCCTGCAGGCGTGCCTGCAGCTGCGGCCACTCGGGGCTGTGCACGACATCGGCAGGCAGCATCGCCTGCACGCCCTCGAACAACGGCCCGATCAACGCCAGGCCACCGACATTGAGCAGTGCGGTCACCAGCAACACCGCCACGAACCCGACCCGCGCCCACTCGCGTCGCTGCAGCAAGGCCCAGCTCAACCATGCGAAGGCCACCGACAGCACCACGCCTACGACGGACAATGACAACGCATGATCGATCAACCACTGCAACGAGGTGGGCAGGCTGATCCCTTTGGGCAAGCCCAGCGCCGCCGCGTCGGGCATCAGCACGATCATCGCGATCTGCAGCAGGTTGGACATCGCGCTGACGACACCCAGCAGCAGGGACACCCATGCCAGCGGCGTGACGAAGCCGCCGCGCGGTCGAGGGCGCGGTGTCGGCGCGCTCATTGCAGCGATGCGATATGGGCGGCCACGGCGGCCTGGCCATCCGGATCCAGGGCCGGCTGCAGTTGCGCGTACCAACCGGGCAGCGCGTCGGCCGGCAGGCACTGGCGCAACAACGGTGTGCTGCGCTCCAGGAAGGCTTCGAAGAAGGGCAGCCCGCGCACGTAGAGGAAGTGGCTGTCGGTGATCGACATGCCGGCGTAGGCCTCGCGCAACCACTCCAGATGCGGCAACGCGTGCGCGCCGTGACCGGCGCGGGTCAGCGCGGTGAGGAAACTGGTGCGTGCGGTGGCCGGCGAGGTGGAGCGCTCCTGCGCATTCAGATCGTCGAAGGTCAGCAGCCACTGTTCGCCACGATCGATCTCGTTGCACATCACCGAAGTGGTCGCCAACTGCAATGCGTTGTGCGCGGTGGGCTCCAGTTCGTACAGCGCCAGCCAGTGCGGGTATGCCTCGCGGTAGCGGTCCAGCGCGCTCAATGCCAGTGCGCAAAGACGTTGTGCGTCGGCACCCAGGTGCAGCTGCGCTTGCGCAGCGTTGTAGGCGCCCAGCTGATCGCCGCGCTGGAACAGGCTCAGTGCGGGCTGCAATGCCGGGTCGATCTGGACCTCGGTATCGGTGCCATCGGTTGCAGCTGCCGGCGCTGCGGTCGGTTCGGCTCGGGGCGTCTTCGCCACCGGGGTCTTGCGTCCAAACAAACGGTCCCACAGGCCCATCGCGATTACCTTCTGCGCGCCGCGAATCGGAAACCGCTGCGGTGCCGGCGGCGCTCCGGTCGGGCGGCGGGCCGGCAAAGGGGAGCGCAATGCGCCAGCGATCTGCCGATCCTGCGCCAAGCTTAGGGCCAGTTGCGTACGTGCAGGTGAGTGCCGGGCAGGGTGACGCATGGCGATGGCTACCGTGGCAGCGCATCACGCGTGCAACCTGGGCGATCTGTCGCTTGCTGCAGCACGGGGATGCCGGCGCCGCGCGCGATGTCATCGACCGGGCGATGCAGCACGCATCGCCCGGCCGCAGCGGCATGGCTTACGGCTTCACCTGCTCATTGAACAGCTTGAGGATGCGCTTGTATTCGTCCAGCCACGAATCGGCACGCGTAAAGCTGTGGCGTTCCAGCGGATACGGTGCCACCTGCCAGTTGTCCTTGTGCAGCTCCATCAACTTCTGGGTCATGTCGACCGAGTCCTTGAAGAACACGTTGTCGTCGATCATGCCGTGCGCGATCAGCAGATGGTCGCGCAGCCCATCTGCGTAATTGATCGGCGATGAGGTCTTGTAGGCCTCGGGATCGAGCTCGGGCGTGTTGAGGATGTTGGAGGTGTACTCGTGGTTGTACTGCATCCAGTCGCCGACCGGACGCAGCGCCGCGCCGGCCTTGAAGGTGCCGGGGCTGCGGAACAGCGCCATGTAGGTCATGAAGCCGCCGTACGAGCCGCCGTAGATGCCGGCACGCGCGCGGTCGCCCTGCTTCTGCGTCACCAGCCACTCCAGCCCGTCCAGATAGTCTTCCAACTCCGGGTGGCCCATGTTGCGGTAGATCGCGGTGCGCCAGTCGCGGCCATAGCCTTCCGAGGCGCGGTAGTCCAGGTCCAGCACGATGTAGCCCTGCTGCACCAGCAGGTTGTGGAACATCTGCTCGCGGAAATACGGCGTGTAGCGCTGCGAGACGTTCTGCAGATAGCCCGCGCCGTGCACGAACATCACGATCGGATACTGCTTGCCGGGCTCGGGGTTCTGCGGCCCGTAGTACTTGCCCCAGACCGTGCCGGCGCCATGCCTGGACGGTACCTGCACGTACTGCGGCGCGATCCACGGCTGCGCCTTGAACGCGGGCGTGCGGGTGTCGGTCAGCAGCGTGGCCTGGCCGCCTGCGGCCGGCACCACCGCCAGCTGCGGTGGCAGGTAGCTGCCTGAATAACGCACCAGCAGTTGCTGCCCGTTCGGCGACAGGCTGAAGCCTTCCACGCCATTCAACGCAGTGACCTCGCTGAGCTGGTCGCTGCGCAGGTCCAGCTTGCACACCTCGTAATCGCCCGGCCATTTCTGGTTGCACAGGAAGAACATGCTGCTGCCGTCGGCGCTGGGCACCGGCATCGACACTTCCCACTTGCCGCGCGTGCGCTGGCGCGGCTTGCCGTTGCCTTCCACCGTGTACAGCTGCGAATAGCCGGATTCTTCCGACAGCAGCCACAGCGTGCGGTTGTCGGGCAGCCAGCCGAAATCGTTGAAGTCCCAGTTGATCCAGGCGCTGTCGCTCAGGCGATGCCGCGGCTGCAACGTGGCGTTGGCCAGGTCCACGCTGGCGATCCAGCGGTCCTTGTTGTCCACCGCGCGAATCTCCACCGCCACGTTGCGCCCGTCGTCGCTCCAGTGCACCGCCGGCCCGCTGCCGTCGCCGTCGCTTTCCACACGGACGGCGCGGTTGCCCTTGAGCGCGTCTCGCTTGGCGGCCTTGCGCAGCGCGGCCAGCGGGTCGGTGGCGATACCCGGCAGGGTGTCGAAGGACAGCGGTCTTGCAGTGCCGGCGCTGACATCGACCAACCACAGCGCATGCGCCACCGGCGCATTGCGACCGACGCGAGTGCGCACTTCCTGGAATTCCTCGTAACCGGATTCGGTCACGTACTTGGGCATCTTGCCGGCCTGGCCCTCTTCGGCACCCTTGGCCTGGGTGACCACCAGCAGGTGGCGGCCGTCCGGCGACAACGCGCTGTCGACGATCTCCACCTCATCGCCCAGGTACACCGGTGCTGCCGCACGCGTGGCATCGGCGCGACGCCAGGCGTCTTCCTGGGTGCGTAACGCATCGCGCTGCTCACGGTCGCGCCGCAGCGTGGCCAGCGTGGCCAGCTGCTGCTCGCGCAACACATCGGCCTTGGGCGCAGCGTTGGGATCGCGCTCGGCCTTGACCACTGCAACCTGCGCAGTGCCACCGTCGGCGCGCCAGTGGTACCAGTTGTTGCCCGCGCGCCAGATCGCACCGCCATCGCTGGCAAATTGCGGCCGCGATTCGACCTCGTTGCTGCGGGTCAGCTGGGTCAGTGCGCCGGAGCGCAAATCGCGCAGGAAGATGTCGCCATTGCGCGCGAACAGCATGCGCTGGCGGGTCGCGTCGTAGCTCGGGTTATCCGCATCCAGGCCGGCGCGTGCGTTGTCGGCCACGCGTTCGGCGCTGCCGCCGCCGGCGCCCTGGCGATAGGTGTCGCGCACCGGGAAACCGTTGCGTTTGAGCAGGTATTGCACCTGTTTGCCGTCCCACTGCCACCAGGCCTGATCCACCGACGGCCCGATCCAGTCCGGATCGGCCATCACCTGTTCGATGGTGAGCGGTGTGGCGGATTGCGCATGCGCGGTGACAGCCAGCAACAACAAGGACAGCGGCAACAATCTGGGCATCGGTAACAACTGGACGCAACGAGGAGCGGACAAGCCTAGCAGCTCGCTTCCGCCGGGGGCTTGGGCCACAGGTCATGTGCGCGTGGAGGCGAGTGCGTTATCGAACAGGCAAGGCATGGACGAGTGGCGGACGCGACCACAAGCGGTTGTGCGCGCGTTGGCTCGCACGGGCGTACGCGCTTGACGGCCAATGCACGCCAGCTGCAATGCGCTGCTGCAATGAGTTGGAATGCGCTTGGCGCACGGGCCTTGCCAAGGTTCCCGACCGCCGCTTCCGTGGCGCAGCCGGAAACCTCCCGACTTGCCAGCAGGGCAGGTGGCGGCCAAGCTAGCGCGCTTTTGCGATTGCCGGTTCCCATGTCCAGCCTGCCTGTTCCTGCCGTTTCCCACCCGATGGCCGTCGGCGCGCCCGGCCGGCCGCTGGCCTGGCGCGCGGGGCAGTCGGTCGATCTGGCCACCTTCATTGCACACGTGCATGGCCTGGCGCAGCTATTGCCGGACGGTCGCCACGCGGTGAATCTGTGCGAAGACCGCTATCGCTTCATGGTCGCGTTCTATGCGTGCGCATTGCGCGGTCAGGTGTCGCTGCTGCCGTCCTCGCGCGCGCCGGCCGTGGTTGGCGAGGTGCAGGCGCGGCATGCCGATGCCTACTGCCTGGGCGATCTGGCACTGGAGCTGGCACCGCCGCGCTATTGGCAGCTGCCGGCCGAGTTGCCGCAGGCCGCAGGCCCGATTCCGCAGCTGGCCGACGATGCCCTGGTGGCCATCGGCTTCACTTCCGGCAGCACCGGCAGCCCGCAGCCCAACCCCAAGACCTGGGGCAGCTTCCTGACCAGTACGCGTCAGGATCTGGTCGCGCTGGAAAGCCTGTGGGCGCACACCGATGCGGTGCCGCACGTGGTCGCCACGGTGCCGCCGCAACATATGTACGGCATGGAACTGTCGGTGCTGCTGCCGATGGTGACCGAGCTTGCGGTGCATGCGGGCCGCCCGTTCTTTCCGGACGATGTGGCGCGCGCGCTGTCGGACATTCCTGCCCCGCGCGTGCTGGTGACCACGCCGGTGCACCTGCGCGCGCTGGTCGAATCCGGCGTGGCGTTGCCGCCGCTGGTCGGCATCGTCTCGGCCACCGCGCCGTTGGCGCAGGACGTGGCCGCGGCCGCCGAAGCGCGGTTTGGCGGCGAGGTACGCGAAATGTTCGGTTCCACCGAAACCTGCGTGTTCGCGGTGCGCCGCACCGCGCTGGAGGCGGCGTGGACACCGCTGCCCGGTGTGCGCCTGGAAACGCAGGCGGCAGGCACCTTGGTGCACGCACCGCATCTGGCCACGCCGGTGCTGCTGGCCGACATGATGGACGTGGCTGCCGACGGCACCTTCCAGGTGCGCGGCCGGCAGGCCGATCTGCTGGAAATCGCCGGCAAACGCGCCTCGCTGGCCGATCTGACCCGTCGCCTGCTGGCCATCCCGGGCGTCGTCGACGGCACCATCGTGCAGCTCGCACCCGAGCCCGGTCAGGCAGTCGGCCGCATCGCCGCACTGGTGGTCGCCCCGACCCTGGACGAAGCGCAGATCCTCGCCGCCCTGCGCGTCAGCGTCGACCCGGTGTTCCTGCCGCGCCGCCTGCGCAAACTCGCCGCCCTGCCACGCAACGAAACCGGCAAGCTGCCACGCGATGTGGTGCTGGGTTTGCTCAACGGCTGAGCGCAGGCCTCGCCACGGAGCATTGCTGCTGCGTGGCTGCAGCGGGCATCAGTACTGATGACCGCAATCGCTCACCCATGCACCCCATCGATCTCCACCGCCAGCTCGTCGCGGCAGATCACCGCGTGCAGCAGCAGACGCGGCACCGCGTCGCCGAAGCGGGCGTCCAGGGCCTGCGCGACCTTGGGTAGATCGTCCTGCTCGCGCACGTAGACCTTCAGGCGGGTACCGGCGCCGAACTGCGTGGGCAGGGCGGGGGCATGCTGGCGGGCGGCACCCAGCAGGGCGTCGAAGTTGGCGAAGGTCTCTTCCAGCTGCGCCAGCAACTGGCCGGTGTGCATCGAGGCATGCCCGACCACCGCGGCGGTGCCTGACAGCAGCAGCGGCATGTCGCTGCCGGCCGGCGGCAGCATGGCGCGCGCGAAACTCGGCGGCTGCGGGCCGTACTGGCGCGGGTAGTTGTAGGCGCTGACCTGGCGCGGGTTTTCCAGCGGGGTGCCGGCGTCGCTGGCGGCCAGCCAGTAGATCTGGATGATGCGCTCGGCATCGCAGCGTCCCACCGCGGTGGCGGCCGGCAATTGCGCATTGTCGAAGGCGCCCAGGCCGCGCGCACGGCCCACGCAGAACTGCCGGTAGCGTTCGCGGTCGCCACTGCCCAGGGTGATGGCGTCCAGATAGTTCCAGATACGCAGCAGGCGCGGGGTCTGGCTGCGGGTGACGAAGGCGGTGATTTCCGCATAGGCCTTGGCGGCGGCGGCTTCGATATCGACATCCTGCTCGTCGATTTCGATCACGCCGAACTGCAGGCGGCCGTCGCTGGCCCAGGCGATGTTGCCATCGCGGCCGCTGTGCACCGCCGCGTCGGTCCGCCACACTTCCAGCACGTCGGCGTGGTACGGCTGCAGCGGCACGCGCAGGTAGCGGGGGTCGTCCAGGCGCGGCGCCGCCGTGCCGAAGCCGAACACGGCCAGCACCTGCGGGTCGGCCAGCAGTGCAGACGGGTCGGTCTGATCGACATAGTCGACCTGCAGGCGGGGATGGCGCACGGTGTGCGTGGTCTGGGCCGGGGAAGCGGTCATCGTGTGTCTCGTTGTTGCATGTCGCGTTGCAAGGTGTCGCCATCGAAGCCGAGCGTGGCCTGACGTCGGCGTTGGCGCCAGGACTGCCAGGCGCGCGGCATCATCGACAAGGTGGTCAGTGCATAGATGGCGCGGAACGCGCGCAGACGCAGGCGCACCCTGGGGCTGTCGAATACGTCGCCGGCCAGCATCGCCACCACCGCTTCCTCGATCTGCCAGGTGTTCTGCGGTTGTGCGAACAGGGCGCGCATGGTCGGTGAGGTGAAGCGGTAGATGAACCACTTGAACTCGTCCACGCCGCGCTTGAGCTCGCGCTGCAAGGCGCGCTGCAGTCTTGCCTCGTGCTGCGGCATGCGCAGAACCTGGTCCACCATCGCCGCACCGCGCTCGGCGCTGTGCATGGCCAGGAACACGCCGGACGAAAACATCGGGTCGACGAAGGTGTAGGCATCGCCCAGCATCAACCAGCGCGGGCCGGACATGCGCGTGCATTCGTAGGCGTAATTGCCGGTGGCATGCACCGGGGCCACGCGTTCGGCGCCGAGCATGCGCGCGCTGAGCTCGGTATTGAGCGCAAGCGTGCGCATGAAAAAGCCCTCGCTGTCGCCTTTGCGGGTCTTCATGTATTCCGGGTAGCAGACCGCGCCCACGCTCATGATGTCGTCCGGCAACGGGATCAGCCACATCCAGCCATGCGCATGGCGATAGATGCTGATGTTGCCGGCATCCTCGCCCGGTCGGCGCGTCACGCCGCGGAAATGGCTGAACAATGCGGCCGATTGATGCCTGGCATTGGCGCGCTTGAGCTTGAGGCGGTTGCCCAGGAAGGTGTCGCGGCCGCTGGCATCGAGCAGGTAGCGCGGGCGGAACTGCTGCGCACCCGCCACGCCCTGCGCCTGCAGCACCGGCTGCTGCCCGTCGAACTCCACCGCGTCGACCTTGACCTGGTCGCGCGCATCCACGCCCACCGCCCGCGCGCGCTCGAACAGCACCTGGTCGAACTGCGCACGCGGCACCTGGAAGGCGAAATCGGCCTTGGCCTCCAGCGCATGCGAGAAACGGAAGGTGTTGTAGCCGCCGCTGTCGTTGGGAAAGTCCGCACCGCGCTTGAGCACGCCGATGCTGCGCACCTCTTCCAACACGCCCAGGCGTTCGAGAATCGGCATGTTCATCGGCAGCAGCGACTCGCCGATATGGAAGCGCGGATGCTGCGCCTTCTCCAGCAAGGTCACCTGCCAGCCCTGCTGGGCCAGGACGATGGCCGCCGCGCAGCCCGCCGGCCCGCCGCCGATGATCAGGACATCCGGACACTCGGGTCCGGGGGCCGGCCCGGCTGCCGGCTTGGCGGTCGGGGTAGGGCCAACAGCGGTGGAAGTCATCCTGGAACGAACCTGCAGCGGGCGAGCGTCATGCAGTCATGATAGCCTGACCGGCGGCCCGGACAGCTATGCCGGCCGCCGACTCGCTGTTGCAGACCGATCGACACCCTCGCCAATGCGGCCGCAACGCCGGTGCGGCGGGCGCTCGGAATCGGCCGGCACGGCAACGTACACTGTCTGTGTTCCGCAGCATCGCCGATGCCGACCTGACGGTTGTCTGCGCCGCTGTGGTTGTTCTGCAATTTCGCTGTGAATCTGTTGCCCGACCCTCACCTGGAAGCTCTCTGGATGTCCTCGCAAACCGCTGCCGAACGTGAACTGGCCGAACTCCTGGTCGAAAGCCTGAACCTGGAAGACGTCCAGCCCGCCGACATCGACCCGGAGGCGCCGTTGTTCAATACCGGGCTGGGACTGGATTCGATCGACGCGCTGGAACTGGCGCTGGCGATCAGCAAGCGCTATGGCTTCCAGCTGCGCTCGGACAATGACGAGAATCGTCGCATCTTCGCGTCGCTGCGCGCATTGTCGGCGCATGTCGAAGCCAACAAGACCGTCTGAGGTCGCGACCGCCGCGCCCGGCGATGCGCCCCCGTGGGTGCTGGGGCTGGGCGTGTTGCTGGCGGTGGCGTATTCGCCGCTGGCGCACTGGGCCAACGCCAGCCATCGCCCGGAGCTGGCCGTCATCGCCGGTGGCTTGCTGGTGCTGATGGTGCTGATCGAACCGATGGTCGCGCGCCGCGCCTGGGCTTGGGCGCTGGCCGTGCTGACCTTGCTGGGCCTCAGTGCGTTGTGGCACTCGCCGTACGCGATGCTGGTGCTGGCCGCGCCGCCGGTGGTGTTCACCGGCTGGGTCGCCTGGTTCTTCGGTCGCAGCCTGCGCCGTGGGCGCACGCCGTTGATCACGCGCATCGTCGAGGGGCTGTATCGCCAGGCCGGCATGCCGATCACTCCGGAGCAGTACCGCTACACGCGCCGCCTCACCCTGGCCTGGGCGCTGCTGCTGTGCGCGCTGACCCTGGTCAACCTGGTGCTGGGCCTGTGCGCCGAACCCAGTGGCGTGCTGACGCAACTGGGTTATGTCTCGCCGCTGCCGATCAGCGACGCGCGCGCATCGTTGTTCGCCAATCTGCTGGCGTACGGGGTGGTTGGCGGGTTCTTTGTAGGCGAATATCTATTGCGCGGCCGCTGGTTTCCACAGCGCCCCTATCGTAATCTGCCAGACTTCTTGCGCCAGATGGCGCGGCTCGGGCCGGAATTCTGGCGCGATCTGCTGCGCTGAGTGCGTGGCCAGGGGCAGCGACGTACGTGCACATTTTCGGGGACAAGACAAAGATGCCGCTGGCAAGGATGCCGTCGCGCCTGGCGTGGGCCGTGTTCAATCTGCTGCAACTGGCCTTCACGCTGACGTTTACCGCGGGCGGAATCGCCTATGGCCTGGCGTTGCTGGCGATCACGCGCGACACCGATCGCCTGCTGCGCATGGGCGCGTGGATGTGGTCGCCGGTGCTGTTTCGCGGTGCCGGCGCCACGGTGATCGTGGAAGGCCGCGAGCGCGTGGACTGGTCCAGGAACTACCTGTTCGTCAGCAACCACCAGTCCATCATCGATATCTGTGCGTTGTTCTACGCCTTGCCGGTGCCGCTGCGGTTCCTGCTCAAGGACGAAATGCTCAAGGTGCCGTTCGTGAACTGGTATGCACGGGCCACCGGCATGCTGTTCCTGGACCGCGACAGCCGGCGTGCCGGGGCGATGGTGCGCCGGCAGGCCGCCGCGCTGCTGCGCGAGGGCAAGCAGTTGTGTCTGTTTCCCGAAGGCACCCGCAGCCGCAGCGGCGCATTATTGCCGTTCAAGGCCGGGCTGTTGCAGGCCGCTATCGATGCTGGTGTGCCGGTGGTGCCGGTGGCGGTGGATGGCTGCGGCAAGGTGCTGCCGGTGGAGGGTGTGTTCAGGGTGCGCCCGGGCATCATCCGGGTACGTATCGGCGATCCGATCCCGGTGACCGGGCCGGATGCGCCGGACCGCCAGCAATTGACCAAGCAGGCACACGACGCCGTGGCTGCGATGCTCCAACCCAGGATTTGAGTTGCCCGCTTATGGATTTCGTCGTGCCGCATGATCATCCCTGCCTGCCCGGGCATTTTCCGGGGCGCCCCGTGGTGCCTGGCGTGGTCGTGCTCGACCATGTGCTGCAGGCAGTGGAGGCCGCACATGGACCACGCGCGGCGGCACGCCTGCCGCAGGTGAAGTTCGTGCAGCCGTTGCTGCCCGGGCAGACGGCATCGGTCATGCTGGACGGCGCCGGCCCACGCTGGCGCTTTCGCGTGCAGCGGGCCGACGAGCTGCTGGTCAGCGGCGAACTGGTGGCGGAGGCGGCGCAATGAGCAGTCAGTGGAAGCAACGCCCGGAAGGCGGCGGGCGTTTCGCGCTGTGGCTGATCCGCGGCATCGCCCAGCATGCCGGGCGTGCGGTGGGACGCGCGCTGCTGTACCCGATCACGCTGTACTTCCTGCTGGTGCGTGCGCCCGAGCGCAGCGCCTCGCGTGCCTATCTGACGCGCGTGCTGGAGCGCCCGGCCACGCTGCGCGATGTGGCGCGGCATATCCACACCTTCGCCTCGACGATTCTGGACCGCGTGTACATGCTGTGCGGGCAGATGCAGCGCTTCCGGGTCGACATCACCGGGCTGGACCAGCTGCATGCGCAGATGGATCGCGGCCGCGGCGTGCTGATCTTCGGCTCGCACCTGGGCAGCTTTGATGCGCTGCGCGTGCTGGCCACGGAGCGGCCGGACGTGCAGGTCAAGGTGGTGCTGGACAAGGCCCACAACCGCGCCATGACCGAGCTGCTGGGCGCGCTGAATCCGCAGCTGGCCGCCAACATCATCGACGCCGGCATGGACGCGACCTCGATCGTCATGGCGATCAAGGACGCCACCGACGCCGGTGCGCTGGTGGCGCTGCTGATCGATCGCCCGCGCGAGGGCGACCCGGCGTTGCCGGCGACGTTCCTTGGCCGCAACGCGATGTTCCCGACCTCGCCGTGGCTGATCGCCGCAGCGCTGAAGGTGCCGGTGGTGCTGGCGTTCGGCCTGTACCGCGGCGGCAATCATTACGAGCTGGCGTTCGAGACCTTCAGCGAGGGCCTGGACGTGCCGCGTCGCCAGCGCGCACCGGTGCTGGCGGTACTCATGCGCGATTACGCGGCCAGGCTGGAACATTACACACGCTATGCGCCGTACAACTGGTTCAACTTCTACGATTTCTGGAACACCCACCATGCCGATGTGCCGCACCCTGCCGTGGATGCTGATACTGCTGTTCAGCGCCGCACCGCTATGCGCCGCACCGCCTGAGACGCTGGATGTCGGCCAGGTGCTGCAGCGCCTGGCACGCCCTGCACCGGTTAGTACCGAGTTCGTCGAACTGCGTGGCTCGGCGCTGCTGAAGACGCCGCTGCGCGTCCAGGGCCATTACCGTCGCCCGGATGCGCAGACCCTGGTGCGCGAGGTCAGCGCGCCGTATCGCGAGACCACCACGTTGCAGGGCGACGAAGGCGTGCTGGAACGCGAAGGCAAATCGCCGCGGCGGTTTTCGCTAAGCCGGGTGCCCGAACTGGCCGGCCTGAAGTCCGGCTTCGGCGCGTTGCTGGCCGGCGACCGTGCGCTGCTGGAGCAGCACTACCGCATCAGCGGGCAGGGCCAGCCGCAGGCCTGGCAACTGACGCTGCAGCCCAAGGACGCTGCCGTGGCCAAGCAGGTGCGCGAGTTGCGGCTGTACGGGCGCAATGACGAGTTGCGCTGCATCGAGAGCCAGCCGGCCAAGGGCGACGTGCAACGCACGCTGCTGGCCGGTGCGGCGCGCGCGGCCGCAAGCGTGACCGATGCGGCCGCGCTGACCACGCTATGCCACGGATCGGGCGCGTGACGCAGCGCGCCCACGGCGCAAGCAAGCCGCTCGCACGATCCCATGCCGCGCGCGCGGCCGGTGAACGTTCCGCTGGCATAGCGAGGCTTGCGCATGGCATTTAAGTTGAACGCAAACCGCCGCATCGGCCTGGCGCTGCTGTGGCTGGCGTTGCTTGCGGTGGCCGGGCTCTGGTTGAGCGAGACGCTGAAAGTCACCGGCGATCTGCGCAAATTCATGCCCGCCCGCAGCAACGCAAAGGCGCCCGCACAGCCCGATGCCGCGCGCGCGGCCGGTGGACGTTCCGCTGGCACAGCGAGGCTTGCGCATGGCGTTTAAGTTGAACGCAAACCGCCGCATCGGCCTGGCGTTGCTGTGGCTGGCGTTGCTGGCGGTGGCCGGGTTCTGGTTGAGCGAGACGCTCAAGGTCACCGGTGATCTGCGCAAATTCATGCCCGCCCCGCGCACGCCGGCGCAGAAACTGCTGATCGAAGAGCTGGGCGAAGGCCCCGGCTCGCGCCTGTTGCTGATGGCGTTGTCCAACAGCGACCCGGCCACGCTGGCCGCGCAGTCGCAGGCCCTGCAGCAGGCCCTGGCCGCACAACCGGAACTGTTCGAGCTGGTCGGCAACGGCGGCACTGCGGGGCTGGATGCGATCCCCGAGCGCCTGCTGCCGTATCGCTATCTGCTCAGCGACAGCTTCGACACCACGCCGCTGGATGCGCACACCCTGCAAGCGGCATTGCAGTCGCGCGTGCAGGATCTGGGGTCGCCGGCGGCGGCGCTGGTGGAGCCGTTGCTGCCGCGCGACCCCACGCTGGAAGTGCTGCATCTGGCCGAAACCCTGCAGCCGGCCGCGGCGCCGCAGACGCGCAACGCGGTGTGGTTCGACCGTGCCGGCACCTCGGCCTTGCTGGTCGTGCAGACGCGCGCAGCCGGCTTCGATCCCACCGGTCAGCAACTGGCCTACGACGCGGTGCAGGCGGCCTTCGCCAAGGTCAGCAAGGGCAGCACGACCCGGCTTACCTTGACCGGCCCCGGTGCATTCGCCGTGGAAATCACCGCGCGCACGCAGGGCGAGGCGCAATGGATCGGGACGCTGGATACGGTGGGACTGGTGTTGTTGCTGCTGGTCGCCTATCGCAGCTGGAAGATTCCGGTGCTCGGCGTGCTGCCATTGGCCAGCGCCGGCCTGGCCGGTCTGGCTGCGGTGGCCCTGCTGTTCGATGGCGTGCATGGCATCACCGTGGCCTTCGGCTTTACCCTGATCGGCGTGGTGCAGGATTACCCGATCCACCTGTTCAGTCATCAGCGCCCGGGTCTGGATCCACGCGACAACGCGCGTCATCTATGGCCGACGCTGGCCACCGGCGTGGTGTCCACCTGCATTGCCTATGTGACCTTCCTGTTTTCCGGTGTGGACGGCTTGCGGCAGCTGGCGGTGTTCACCATCGCTGGGCTGGCGACCGCCGCGATCACCACGCGGTGGCTGTTGCCGTCGTTGATCGACCCGGCACCGCGCGACTACGCCGATTCACGCATGCTCTCCGCGCTGTGGCGCGGTATCGCGCGCCTGCCACGGCCGCGCATCAGCCTGGCGGTGATTGCGCTGATCGGCATCGCGGTGATCGCGTTCGCGCCGGGGCAGTTCTGGCAGAACGATCTGTCGAAATTGACCCCGGTGCCGCCCAAGGCCCTGGCGCAGGACACGCATCTGCGCCAGGAACTGGGCGCCCCCGACGTGCGTTACGTGCTCGCGCTGTCTGCCGCCAACGACGAGGCCGCGCTGCAGGCCAGCGAGCAGTTGCGCCCGCGCCTGGATGCCCTGGTGCGCGACGGCGCATTGACCGGTTACGACATGGCCGCGCGCTATCTGCCCAGCATCAAGACCCAGCATGCGCGTCAGGCTGCGTTGCCGGATGCTGCGCAAGCGCGCGCATTGACCGACACTGCGGTGGCCGCCACACCGTTTCGCAGTGACGCGTTCGCGCCGTTCCTGCAGGACCTGGACGCTGCCAAGCGCGCCGCCCCGCTGTTGCCGAAGGACCTGGCCGGCTCGCCGCTGGCAACGTCGGTCGGCGGGCTGCTGCTGGGTCGCGGCGATCGCAGCACTGCGTTGGTGTCGTTGACCGGCCTGCGCGATCCGTCGGTACTGGCTGCCGCCGTGAAAGGCAGCGGCGCGCAGTTGCTGGATCTGAAGGACGCGTCAGAGTCCCTGGTGGCCGCGTATCGCGGACGTGTGCTCGGCGCGCTGGTGCTGGCCGCGCTGCTGCTGGCGGTGACGGTGGCGATCGCGTTGCGCAGTCCGCGCCGGATCGTGCGCGTATTGCTGCCGATGGCGCTGACCACGGTGCTGATCCTGGCGATCCTGCGCGGCATGGGGGTGGAGCTCAACCTGTTCCATCTGATCGCGCTGATCCTGGCGGCAGGCCTGGGCCTGGATTACGCATTGTTCTTCGACCATGCCGGCGACGATCACGCCGACCAGCTGCGCACGCTGCATGCGCTGATCGTGTGCAGCCTGATGACGCTGCTGGTGTTCGCGTTGTTGGCTGCCTCCAGCATCCCGGTGTTGCGTGCGATCGGCAGCACGGTGGCGCTGGGGGTATTGTTCAATTTCATCCTCGCCTTGCTGGTGTCGCGCGAGCCGGCGCTGGAGCGCGCAAGACACGGAGATGTACATGCAGGGACGTGAGGCAATTGCCGCGCTGATTCCGCACCAGGGCAGCATGTGCCTGTGGGAAGCAGTGCTGGAATGGGATGCGCAGCGCATCGTGTTGCGCAGTGATGCCCATCGCAGCGACACGCATCCGCTGCGTTGCAATGGCCGCCTGCGCGCGCTGCATCTATGCGAATACGGCGCGCAGGCCATGGCCGTGCATGGCGGCTTGCTCGGCCGGGAATCGGGCAAGCCGGTGCGCCCGGGCATGCTGGTGGCGTTGCGCGCAGTGGACTTGCACGTCGCGTATCTGGACGACCTGCCCGATGCGATCGTCTGCGACGCACAGGTGTTGATGCAGGGCGAGGACAGCCAGCAATACAGTTTTCGCCTGAGCCACGGCGACCAGTTGCTCGCCGAAGGGCGCGCCACGGTGATGCTGGGCGCCGCGCAGGCCACCCAAGCCCCGTAGGAGCGCGCTTGCGCGCGATGGCCTTACCGCTGACGCCGCATCGCGCGCAAGCGCGCTCCTACAAGATGTAGGCGATCAATGCTGGATCTATTCCTGCGCCTGCTGCGAGTCGTTAGGATGAGGCTCTTTCCGCCGTCGTGTCTGCGGCTTTCATCGAGGCTTCCATGAGCACTTCCATTCCACAGCGCCGCGCACTCGTCACCGGCGGCAGCGGCGATCTTGGTGGTGCGATCTGCCGTCAGCTGGCGGCGCAGGGGCGCCATGTGATCGTGCATGCCAATCGCAATATCGCCCGCGCCGATGACGTGGTCGCAGCGATCGTAGCCGACGGTGGCAGCGCCGAGGCGGTGGCGTTCGATGTGGCCGATGCGCAGGCCAGTGCGGTGGCGCTGGCAGGCCTGCTGGAGGGCGGCCCGATCCAGATTGTGGTCAACAACGCCGGCATCCACGACGATGCGCCGATGGCGGGCATGAACGCCGAACAGTGGCATCGGGTCATCGACGTATCGCTGCACGGGTTCTTCAATGTCACCCAGCCGCTGCTGCTGCCGATGGCGCGTACGCGCTGGGGCCGCATCGTCAGCGTGTCGTCGGTGGCGGCGGTGCTGGGCAATCGCGGGCAGACCAACTATGCCGCGGCCAAGGCCGCCTTGCACGGCGCCAGCAAATCGCTGTCGCGCGAGATGGCCAGCCGCGGCATCGCCGTCAACGTGGTCGCGCCAGGCGTGATCGAAAGCGAGATGGTCGGCGAAAGCTTCGCGCCGGAAGTGATCAAGCAACTGGTACCGGCCGGCCGGGTCGGCAAGCCCGACGAAGTGGCCGCGTTGGTGGCGTTTCTGTGTTCGGAGTCAGCCGGCTACATCAACGGCCAGGTCATCGGCATCAATGGTGGGATGGGCTGAGGGCGGCTAACGAAAACGACCGTGTTCGCCACCTGATGGGCACGCCCCCCGACCAGCCCTGCTTTGGGATGTCGTAACGACGCTGAAGCTCAGCCCCTTGTTTGGCGTGAGAGCGATTGACCCGTGCAGATGCGTCGGCTGTAGAGCGGAGGAGCTGCGGCTTGGCCGCAGGGACCGTTGCGGGACAGGCTGCAAGTACGTCCATGTAGGCTCGGGCTGGCCGCCGGTGTCGCCGTGGTGCATCACACGCGCGGGGCAAGCTAGCGCAAATCAAGAAAAAACGCGCCGTTGCCGGCGCGGTTTTCAAACTCACGCCGCGTCGGCGTACCAGGCGGCGGTGAGGATCGGCTCGCCGATGGCGTTGGCGGTCAAGGCGTCCAGTCCGTGGTCCGGCAGTGCGGCATGGCGCTGGCGTGCCTGCTGCAGGATCTCGCGTGCCAGCACCGCCATCTGCGCCACGTTGCTGTGGATGCGTGCGGCAAAGGCATCGTCGTCGAGGGTGTCGTTCAAGGCGCCATTGAGTTCGTTGAACCAGCCGATCAGGTATTGATCGAGCAGGCGCCCATCGTCGGTGGCCAGGCCCTGTGCAGTGTTGTGCTGGCCCCAGTCGTGCAGCACACGCTGCATGGCCAGATTCATGTCGCGCGCATAGAAGAAATCGGACTTCATGCGCGAGAGCAGGCTGAGGTCGGCGATGCGTCCGCTGAAGAACAGCGGCGCCAGCAGCGACCAGTAGTAGGTGTAATCCCAGATCACCTTGACCGGCATCACCTGCGCGTCGCCGAACAGCGCGTACTGGTCCTGATACAGGGTCAGGGTATTTTCGTAGAACGAGAAATACAGCTGCTGATACAGCTCCACATACGGGCTGAGCGATCTGCCGGCGCGGTCGCGGCCGATCAGTTCGCAGATGTAGGTATTGGAAATCGCGATGAAGTCGCTGCCGGGCGAATAGAACGGGTCCAGGAACAAGCCCGCCTCGCCGGTCAGCGCCCAGCGCTGCGGCGAGAACACCTGCTTGCAGCCATAGGAGAAGTTGCGCAGGAACAGGAAGTCCTGCAGCCGGTAGTCGGCCTTGTCGAGCGTGGCGGCGACCTGCGGCTGATGCGTGCGCAGCCAGGTCATCGCCTTGTCGTGGGTGTTCATCGTGTCCAGCGGGTGCATCGACGCATCGCAGACGATGCCCAGCGAATGCGCGCCGGACGACAGCGGAATCAGCCAGAACCAGTAGCCCGGTCCGCACATGTGGTTGGTCGAGCGCCAGCGGTCCGGCGGCGTGCAGCGCTGCAGCCAGTTGCTGTCCTGCGACCAGCCATTGGGGTCGATCAGGCCTTCCACACGCCACCACACCGCATTGGCGTCGTGTGCATTGTCCTGCGCCAGGCCGAGCTTGCGCTTGAGCAGGCCGGCGCGGCCGCTGGCATCCACCACCCAGCGTGCGCTCAGTGTGCCGGCCTCGCCCGCGCGCTCGTAGCGCACGGCGTGGTCGGCCTGGTCATCGGACAGGTCCACGCCCTTGACGCTGCAGTTGTCGACAAACGTGATGCCCTGCGCGCGGGCGCGCTCGCCGAGGAAATTTTCGAAGCGGCCACGGTCGATTTGCCACGACGGCGTCGGCAGGATCTGGCTGACGCCCAGCTCGGTGCAGCGGTCGATGTCCTCGCGCTTGTCGGAGAAGAAGAAGCGGAACCCGAACTTGCGGATCTGCTCGGTCTCCAGATGCTCGCGCAGGCCCAAGACCTCGGCGAAGTAGTGCGCGCCGATCTCCACCGTGGACTCGCCCACCTTGAACGCCGCCTCGCGCACCGGGTGCGCACGCCGCTCCAGCACAGTGATCGCCAGTTCGGGGTCGCGTTGGCGCAGCTGCAGGGCCAGACTCAGGCCGGCCAGGCCACCACCGGTGATAACGACATCGGCACGCTGTGCATTCATGGGGATGGCTTGCTCTTGGTAACCGCCGGCACAGTAGCAAATTCGCCGTCAGCGTCGTCGATCAGCACCGGGTTGGCGCGCACGCGGCGGTACTCGCGCCAGATATGCCCGTAGCTCCAGGCCTGGACCACCACATGCGAGGTGATTTCCCACAGATCGCGTACCAGGCGGAAATGGCTCTTGCGGAACGTGCCCGGCGAGGTGCCGGCGTAGCGGGTTTCGATCGGCACCGCGACCACGCGCGCGCCGGCCTGGCGTGCGGCGGAAATCAGCAGCTGCGCCTCGAACACGAAGCCTTCGCCGGGCACGTCGGGCAGGGTGAACACCGAGGCCGGATACAGGCGCTGGCCGCTCTGGCTGTCGACCAGCTGGAAGCCGCAGGCCCAGGCGATGCCCCAGTCGCCGAAATCGTTGCCGATGCGGCGGATGGTGGGCTGGGTGGCGCGCTTGCGCATGCGGGCGCCGACGATGACGCAGCCGGGGTGGCGGTTGGCCGCCGCCAACAGGCGCGGGAAATCGGCGGCCTTGTGCTGGCCGTCGCCGTCCATGGTCATCACCGCGCGCATGCCCATCCGCTGCGCCTGTGCAAACCCGCTGCGCAACGCGGCGCCCTTGCCCTTGCGCTGCGGGTGCCGGATCAAGGTGATCGGCAGGCCGGCGATGCAGTCGGCAGTGCCGTCATCGGAGCCGTCGTCGATCACGATCACGTTGGAACAATAGGTCAGCGCATCGTTGACCACTTCGCGGATGCGCAGCGATTCGTTCAGCGCCGGCACCAGGATCGCGGTGTCCTCGCGGGTCAGTGGCTGCCGGCTCACTGCTGGAGCTCCACGCGCAACACCCGGCCCGGGCCGGCGTACAGCGCCACGCGTTCGCCGGCAGTGGCGATCAGGTCGAACAACGGCAGCATCGGCGCCATCGCATTGGCGGCGACATGCCGCGCCAGCGGGCCGGCGCCCGGCGTCGGCGTGCCGTCGTCCAGCCACGCCCGCAGCTGCGGCTTGCCGGCCTGGCCTGGCGCACCTAGCACCAGCGCGCCACCGAGCAGCCCCTGGCTGGGGGCGACCCGACCCAGCGGCCCGACCGAGCGGGCGTCGTAGCCGGCCAGCAGCACTGCGTCCATGCCGGCGGCACGTTGGACCAGCGCCTCCAGCAAGCCTTGCGCGAAGCTGCCCAGGCTGGCGCTGATCGCGGTGGCCGGGGTCATCGCCCCGGCGCCGATGGTCCAGTAGCCGGCCGCGGCGTTGTGCACCGAGTTGTGGAACTTGGTCGGCGAGATCGCCGTGGGGTCGCTGGCCAGGGTGGTGCACATGTAGTCGGAGATGGCCAGGTCGCCGTACGTGGAAGTGAAGATCGACGGCAGGCTGGCCGGCTCGCGGCCGGCGGCGGTGCAGGCGGCCAGCGCGGCCTCCAGCGAGACCGCCACCGTGTCCGGTGCGCGACGGCGCTCGTTGGCGGCCAGCAGCTGCGGCGCCGGGCGCGCGCCGGTGTCCTGCAGCGCGCCGCCGCGCACGAACGCCGCAGCGGCGTCCCAGCTCGGCAGGCCCTGGGTCCAGAAGCCGATCCCCTCGATGGTGGCAGCCAGCATCAGCGGGCCTGCCCGAACAGCAGCGAGCAGTTGTTGCCGCCAAAACCGAAGGAGTTGTTCATTGCGTAATCGATCTTGGAATGGGCATTGTCGAAACGGATCTGCGGGCCGCAGGCGGGGTCGGGCACTTCGCTGTTGAGCGTGCCCGGCAGCACGCCGTCGCGCAGCGCCAGCAGCGCGATCACCGACTCGACGATGCCGGCGGCGCCCAGGGTGTGGCCGGTCCAGGCCTTGGTCGAGCTTGCGTGCAGGGTGGCCGGGAAGATCGCCGCCACTGCGGCGGCTTCGACGCTGTCGTTGGCGGGGGTGGCAGTGCCGTGCAGGTTCAGGTAGCCCACCGCGGCCGGCTCCAGGCCGGCGCGTTCGAGCGCGCCGCGCATCGCCAGCTGCGCGCCCAGGCCCTGCGGATGCGGGGCGGACATATGGTGCGCATCGCTAGATTCGCCATAGCCGTACAGCCACAGCGTTGCGTCCGGCGCGGCGGCGGTGCGTTCGAGCATGGCAAAGCCGCCGGCCTCGCCCAGGCTCAGGCCGACCCGGCGCGCATCGAACGGCTGGCACAGCTCCGGCGCCACCACCTGCAGCGAGTTGAAGCCGAACAGCACGCTGCCGCACAAGGTATCCACGCCGCCGACCAGGGCGGCATCCACCACCCCGGCATCGATCAGGCGCGCGGCCTGGGCAAACACCTTGGCGCTGGACGAACAGGCGGTGGCCACGGTCACGCTCGGGCCGCGCAGGCCGGTGGCGTGCTGCACGAAGTCGCCCAGCGAGTGCGGGGTGTGCACGATCGGGCGATCCAGGTCGTCGGGGAAGCGCGCGCCGTCGGCGTCTTCGACCAGCCGCGTGTAGGCCTCTTCGCTGGCGCCGATGCTGGAGGTGGAAGTGCCGATGATCACCGCCACGCGCTCGGCGCCGTAGCGCTGCGCGGCGGCCTGCACCGCCTCGGCCATGCCGTCCTGCTGCAGGGCCAGCCAGGCCAGGCGATTGTTGCGGCAGTCCCAGCCTTGCAGGGCCTCCGGCAACACGATGTCTTCCACGCCGTCGACGCGGCCGATCCAGCACGCCAGCGGCTGCGGGCCGAAATCGTTGCGACGCATGCCGCTGCGGCGAGCAGTCAGGGCGGCGGCCTGGGCATCGAGCCCGGCGCCGAGCGCGGTGGTGGACGTAAAAGCGGTGACGGCGACCGGGGCCATCTGGGACGAATGCTGCGCTTGGCTCACGGTGGTCTGGCTGGCAAAAAGTGGGCTCAGTATATCGATGGCGGGTGCGCCTCCCGTCGATGGCGCAACTGAACGTGCCGGTCATGTCGCTGACGGGGCTGGAGTTTTCGCGCGTTGCCGCGCTTTCGCCATCGGCGCAATTGGGACACAATCCTGCGACACACTTGCCGATCGAGCGCGACCACGCGCGCATGCACGCCTACGTCTATAAAAGCCAACGCAAGCAGGACACCTTCGTCTATCTCGCCACGCGCGACGACTTCTCCGGTCTTCCCGCCGCCGTGCACGCGCAGCTGGCGCCGTTCGCGTTCGTGCTGGAGGTGGCGTTGACGCCGGAGCGCCGTCTGGCGCAGGCCGACGTGGCCACGGTGCGCGAAGCGCTCGCCAGGCACGGCTTCTATCTGCAACTGCCCAAGACGGTGGTGCTGGCGGGCGAGTGCGACTATGACTGAGGCCGCACGGGCCGCACGCTTGCGGGCCGCAGCGCTGGCCGGCCTGGCCGGCGTGGCGTTGTCGTTGCTGGGCGGCATCGGCGGCGGTGTCGCCGCGGTGACGCTGTGGCTGGCGCAGCCGGCGTTCGCGCTGGCGGTGTCGTGGGCGCGCGGTAGCCGCGCATTGCCCAGCCGGCCGCGCGCGGTTGCGCAGGCCTTGCCGCCGTTGCTGACGATCTGGGGTGTGGGCCTGCTGGCGCTGGCCGCCCTGATTAGCTGGCCGCTGACCGCCCTGCGCGACAGCGGCAGCCTGGCCGCCGCATTGGCCTTGAGTGTGGCGGTCAGCGCCGCGTTGCTCGGGTTGTGGCGGACCTGGCCGCTGTGGGGCGAGGTCGAACGCGATGGCGGCGCCCTGGCCCCGCGCTGGCATGCGCTGGCGACGCAGGAGTTGCACGCCTGGCGCGGCCTGCTGGCTGCTGCCCTGGTGCTGGCGATGTGCACGCTGGTGGTGGCGCTGGCCTGGCCGGGCTGGTTGTCGAGCAGCCTGCGCTGGAGTCTGGCGATCGCGGCCAGCGTGCTGCTGCCCGCCGCTCACTTGCTGTTGCAACGCACCGCCGCCCCGGCGCGCAGCGATGCCCCGGCGGCCTTGCAGGCGGCCGATTTCTTTTCCGAAGCGGCGGCCGAGCCGCGTCCGCTGGAGCCGGTGGCCCAGCACCAACTGGTGCCGGAGCTGTTCGAGGCCGCGCGCAGCGGACGCGTGGACCGCGCGCTGCAGTTGCTCGACGCCGGCGCCGACCCGCAGGCGATGCCGCTGCCGGAGTGGCGCGACCAACGCAGCCTGCCCGCGCTGGCCGCGGTACTGCCGGATCTGCGCCTGCTGCGCGAGCTGATCGTGCGCCGCGTCGACGTCAACCAGCCGCACCGCGGCATGACCCCATTGCTGGCCGCCACCCGCGACAGCTGGCACGGCCGCCCGGACGCGGTGATGACGCTGCTGGCCAACGGGGCCGACCCGCGCGCCAGCGACAACGACGGCAACACGCCGCTGCACCACGCGGTGCGCAGTTCCGACCCGGGCGTGGCCGCGCTGCTGCGCGATGCCGCCGCCGAACTCGATGCGCTCAACAACGAAGGCCACTCGCCGCTGGCGATGGCCTGCCAGGTCGGCAACTGGCGGCTGGCCAAGTTCCTGCTGGAACGCGGCGCGCACTCCGAACCGGAGGGTGGCGCGCCGGTGCTGCTGGCGGCGGCCGGCACCGAGGAAGACGACCCGGCCGGCGTGCAACTGCTGCTCAAGCACAAGGCGCGCGTGGATGCGCGCGACCGCCAACGCCGCAGCGCCCTGCACGAAGCGGCGTTGGCTGGACACGGCGACATCGTCGAGGCGCTGCTGGCAGCCGGCGCCAACCTGGAAGCGCGTGACCTGCTCGGCCGCACGCCGTGGCTGGATGCGGCGCGGCAGGCGCGCAGCGGCGTGCTCGAACGCCTGGTCGCGCGCAAGGCCGATGTGCTGGCCATCGACGGCGAGGGCCGCAATGCGGTGATGCTGGCCTGCGCCGCCGACAGCGTGTCGCCGGCGCTGATCCGGCGCCTGCTCGAGCTGCAGGTGCCGGCCGACAGCATCGACGCGCACGGCCGTCGCGCGGTGGATGTGGCCGCCGAAGCCGGGCGCTGGGCGATCGTGCAGTTGCTCGATCCCGGCTACCCCTTGCCGGCGGCGGTCAGTGACGCGCACGGCGAGAGCCCCGGCGTGACGGTGCTGCCCGATCGCCCGCCACTGGTGCTGCTGCGCGAAGGCCTGCAGTTCGGCCAGCGCGATGGTCTGATCGCACTGGCCCGCCTGTGCGGCCCGGAAGAACTCGGCGGCCTGCTGCACGACGCGCATCTGGCCTTGAACGCCGATGCGGTGGACTGGCTGCTGCGCCACGGGGCCGATGCCGAAGTGCGCGATGCCTGCGGCGATGTGCCGATGTTCGCGCTGCTGTCGCGGGGCGTGGAGGCGGTGCCGGCGCTGCAGGCGCTGCTGCGCCATGGCGTGTCGCCGGCCGGGGCCGGCGGCCTGACGCGGCTGCTCAGCGCCTGCGTGCAGCACGATGCGGCATCGCGCGGGCTGGAACAGTTCGCGCTGGAACTGCTCGAACGCGGCGCCGACCCGTTCGCCGCGTCGGCCGCCGGCGATCCGCCGTTGTCGCTGGCGGTGCGGCTGGGCTGGCTGCGCCTGCAGCAGTGGTTGCTGGAACACGGCGTGGACCGCGAAGCGCGCGACAGCCATGGCATGACCGCGTTGCATCTGGCCACCGCGCTGGGCCGCGAGGCGTCGCTGAAATTGCTGGTCAAGCAGGGCGCCTCGCCGGAAGCGCGCGCTGCCGACGGGCAGACCCCGCTGGGGGTGGCGCTGTCGATCGGCCGCCGCGACCTGGCCGACTGGCTGGACTGGCGCATCTGGTCGCTGCCGCAGCGCAGCCTGCGCGAAGCGGATGTGCCGGCCGCCGCGATGGTCGGCGACACCGATGCGGTGCGTCGGCTGATCGATCTGGGCCTGCCGGTCGATGCGATCGATGCCCAGGGCTGCACCGCGTTGCTGCGTGCCGCCGGTGGCGGCCATCTGGGCGTGGTGGCGCATCTGCTCGGTCGCGGCGCCGACCCGCAACGCGCGGCCAATAGCGGCGCCACGCCGTTGTCGGCGGCGGTGAGCATGCGTCAGACCGAGATCGTGGCCGCGTTGCTGCAGGCCGGCGCGCAGATCGAGCACCGCCTGCCCGGCGGCGTCACCGTGCTGATGCTGGCCTGCGCGCTGGGCCTGCCGGATATCGTGGCGCGCCTGCTCACCGCGGCGGCCGATGTGCACGCCAACGACGATCAAGGCCTGGCGCCGCTGCATTGCGCCGCGCTGTACGGCTTCACCGCGCGCGACAAGAGCCGCCTGCTGGCCTTGCTGGATACCTTGCTGCTGGCCGGTGCCGACCCGGGCTACCTGGCCGGCGGCCGGGTCAGCCCCTTGCTGCTGGTGCTGGGCGCGCGCGCCGAACCGGGCACCGCCTGCGACGAGCAGGTGGTGCTGGCCGGCGTCGAACGCCTGCTCGACGAAGACGTCTCGCTGGACGTGGCCGATCAACGCGGTTTCGGCCCGCTGCACCTGGCCGCACTGCACGGCCTGCCGTTGCTGGTGCAGCGCCTGCTGCGTGCCGGCGCCGATGCCGACCGCCGCGACGCGCTCAACCGCACCCCGCGCGAGATCGCGATCATGCGCGGCTTCATCGATGTGGCCGGCCAGTTCGAACCCGCCTTGCCGGGGGTGTCCTCGATGGCGCGCTTCCTGCGCGAAGGCCGCTGAGCCAGCGCGGTGGCGCACCGCTGCGGGTGCTGTTCGTGTGCAGCCGCAACCGCCTGCGCAGCCCCACTGCCGAGCGCGTGTTCGCCGACTGGCCGGGCGTGCAGACGCAATCGGCCGGGCTGGCCGCCGATGCGGAGGTACAGCTCACCCCGGAGCTGTTGCACGAAGCGCAGCTGGTGCTGGTGATGGAGCGTCGTCATCTGCAGTTGCTGCGCAAGCGCTTCGCCGCGCATCTGCGCCATTGCCGGGTGATCTGCCTGCAGATTCCCGACGATTACGCGTACATGGATCCGGCACTGATCCGTCGCCTGGAACACACGGTGCCACCGCTGCTGCGTTTGCCGGTGCAGTCGTAACCTGATCCCGACACCGCGCATGCAAAACTTGGCCCTCCCTCGCACGAAGGAAGCGCCTCTACGATGAGCGTGCGTATCGAGGACCACGCCATGCTGGGCAATTGCCACAGCGCGGCCCTGGTCGACCACCGCGGCACCATCGACTGGCTGTGTCTGCCACGTTTCGATTCCGATGCGTTTTTCGCGTCCCTGCTGGGCGATGAGCAGCACGGGCAATGGGCGTTGTCGCCGGCCGGCGACTTTCGCAGCGAGCGTGCCTACGAAGACGACAGCCTGGTGTTGTGCACGCGCATGCACACCGACACCGGCACGGTGGAACTGGTCGACTTCATGGTCGCCAGCGATGAAGGCGACGGCCACCAGCACCTGGTGCGGATCGTGCGTTGCGTGCAGGGCCAGGTGCCGATGCACATGCGCCTGACCTTCCGCTTCAACTATGGCCGCACCGTGCCATGGGTGACGCGCATCGACGGTGGCATCCGCGCCATTGCCGGCCCCGACCAGCTTGCACTGCGCTCGCCGCAGGCGCTGCACGGCGAGGACATGGGCACCGAAACCGACTTCACGCTGCGGCAGGGCGAGAGCGCCTGGTTTGTGCTCAGCCACGGCCTGTCGCATCAGCCCACGCCGACGGCGATCGATCCGGAACAGGCGCTGCAACGCACGACTGCGTTCTGGCATGGCTGGGCGCGGCGCTGCACCGATGTCGGCCCCTGGACCGCGCAGGTGCGCCGCTCGCTGGTGGTGCTGAAAGGGCTCAGCTATCTGCCCACTGGCGGCATCGTCGCCGCGCCGACTGCCTCGCTGCCCGAGCACCTGGGCGGCAGCCGCAATTGGGATTACCGCTACTGCTGGCTGCGCGACTCGGTGTTCACCCTGATCGCCTTGCTGCAGGCCGGCTATCGCGACGAAGCAGAAGCTTTTCGCGACTGGGTGCAACGCGCCATCGCCGGTTCGCCGGATCAGTTGCAGGCGCTCTACGGCATCGCCGGCGAGCGCCGTCTGCAGGAGTGGGAGGCGCACTGGCTGCCCGGCTATGAAAATTCCGGGCCGGTGCGGATCGGCAACGGCGCGGTGGACCAGTTCCAGCTCGACGTCTACGGCGAGTTGATCGGCGCGTTCCATTACGCGCGCGAAAAGGGCGTGGCGCCGCCGTCCGATGACGGTGGCTCGTCGGCATCGTTGCTGGAAAAGGTGCTGGAGACGCTGGAAACACTGTGGCGCCTGCCCGACGAAGGCATCTGGGAAATCCGCGACGAGCGCCGTCATTTCGTGCATTCCAAGGTGATGGCCTGGCTGGCGTTCGATTGCGGCGCGCGCGATGGCATCACCAATGCCGATGCGGCCAAGCGCGCGCACTGGGGCCGCATTGCCGAGGACATCCGCGCCGAAGTGCTGGAAAAAGGCGTGCACCCGGATGGGCACTTCGTGCAGAGCTACGGCTCCGATCGTCTGGATGCGGCGTTGTTGCTGATCCCGATCGTGGGGTTCCTGCCGGCCGATGATCCGCGCATCGCCGCGACCGCCGATGCGATCGCACGCGATCTGACCATCGACGGATTGGTCGAGCGCTATCGCGCCGACGACAGCGCCGACGGCTTGCCGGCCGGCGAGGGCACCTTTCTTGCCTGCAGCTTCTGGCTGGTGGAAAACTACGCCCTGCTCGGGCGCACCGAGCAGGCACGCGTGCTGCTCGAGCGCCTGCTCGGGCTGTGCAACGACGTGGGCCTGCTTGCCGAAGAGTACGACCCGCGCAGCAAGCGCATGCTTGGCAACTTCCCGCAAGGGTATTCCCACGTGGCTCTGGTCAATGCGGCATTGCGCCTGCACGGACGCATGGGCAAAGAGGAAACACATCCATGAACGAACAAGCCACCACCCCGCCGTGCATCATCGTGGTGTTCGGTGCACGCGGCGATCTGACCAAGCGCCTGGTGATGCCGGCGCTGTACAACCTGCGCCGCTCCGGCGCACTGGGCGAGCAGTTCGCCATCGTCGGCATGGATCACGGCGATATCAGCGAGCGTTCGTGGCGCACCATGATGGGCCAGTCGATGACCCAGCTGCTCAGCAGCCGTGATGCCGAATTCCAGACCGACGAGTTCGACACCGACACCTGGGAGTGGCTGCGCGAGCGCATGCATTATCTGCGCGGCGATTTCACCGACCTGGGTGCCTATCAAACCCTGGGGGGCGCGCTGGAGAAGCTGCACAAGCGCTACGGCACCCAGGGCAACGTGCTGTTTTACCTGGCCACCGCCGCACGCTTCTTCGAGCCGGTATTGCTCAACCTGGGCGAAGCCGGGCTGGTCAAGCAACGCGAGGGCGAGGGCTGGCGTCGGGTGATCGTGGAAAAACCCTTCGGCCACGACCTGCCCAGCGCCGTCGCGCTCAACGCCACCGTCGCCAAGGTGCTGCATGAGGACCAGGTGTTCCGCATCGACCACTTCCTCGGCAAGGAAACCGTGCAGAACATCCTGGCGTTCCGCTTCGCCAATGGCCTGTTCGAGCCGGTGTGGAACCGCGACCGCATCGATCATGTGCAGATCACCGCCGCCGAAACCATCGGCGTGGAAGGGCGCGGGCGCTTCTACGACCCCACCGGCTGCCTGCGCGACATGGTGCCCAATCACCTGTTCCAGTTGCTGGCGATGATTGCGATGGAGCCGCCGGCTGCATTCACCACCGAAGCGATGCATCGCCGCCGCGCCGAAGTGATCGAGGCGGTGCGCCCGATCAGGCCCGAAGACGTGGTGCGTGGCCAGTACGCCTCCGGTGCGGTCAACCGCAGCGCCGTACCCGGCTATCGCGAAGAAGACACGGTGCCGGACGATTCGGAAACCGAAACTTATGTGGCGATGAAGCTGCAGGTCGACACCTGGCGCTGGGCCGGCGTGCCGTTCTACCTGCGCACCGGCAAGCGTCTGCGCGAGCGCACCACCGAGATCGCGATCCGCTTCAAGCCCGCGCCGCTGGCGCCGTTCCGCAGCACCGAAGTGGGCGGCTATGGCCCCGACTGGCTGGTGCTGCACATCCAGCCCGACGAAGGCATCTCGCTGCAGTTCGACGTCAAACGCCCCGGCGCGCAGGTCAGCCTGGCACCGGTGCGCATGGACTTCCGCTACCGCGACTGGTTCCCCAAGGAATACACGGTGGGCTACGAGCGCCTGCTGCAGGACTGCATGAACGGCGAGGCCGGCCTGTTCCAGGATGCGGCAATGGTGGAAGGTGCCTGGCGCATCGTGCAACCGATCCTGGATGCCTGGAAGCAACCGCCCAGCGATTTCCCCAATTACGCCGCCGGTAGCGCCGGACCCTCGGCCGCCGACGCCTTGCTGGCGATGAACGGTGGACACGCCTGGCGCGCGCTCACCCCCGGCCGCAAGCCACCGCCGCGCCGCGCACCGGAAGCGCGCAGCAGCGCCACCACGCCGATCAAGAAAGCCACCGGGAAGACGGTCAAGAAGGCTGCCAAGGCGCCGGCCAGGAAGATCACCAAGGCGGCAGCCGAAAAGGTCACCAAGGCGCCAGCCAAACGCGCATCCGCGGCTGCAGCAAGACCATCGCAGGATGCGGCTACGTCGCCGGGCAGTGCGGCAAAGAAAGCCGCGGGCAAACGCGCAACCGGCAAGGTCGCAAAGACCGCCGGCAAAACCGCGGCAGGCAAGAGCGCAGCGAAGAAGTCGGCCAGCAAGACCGCGGTGCGCGCGCCACGCCGCTGACGGAGGCAGCCGCCGCAGCTCCACGTAGGAGCGTGCCTGCGCGCGACGAGGCTTTATCGGTAACGCCCGGTCGCGCGCAGGCACGCTCCTACGAACGGCGAAGTGATTGTGGGTTGCTGGTGGGGGCTCGCCATCACATTGGCGTATGACTTGTACGCAATCGGCCGCTCGCGTGCAGGTTGTCGCCTAGGCAACGACGGCGCCGTTACCGCTGACGAACGATGCACCACATCCACGTAGGAGCGTGCCTGCGCGCGGCGGGCTTTATCGGTAACGCCCGGTCGCGCGCAGGCACGCTCCTACGAAGGGCGAAGTGATTGTGGGTGGTTGGTGGGGGCTCGCCATCACATCGGCGCATGACTTGGACGCAATCGGCCGCTCGCGTGCAGGTCGTCGCCGAGGCAGCGACGGCGCCGTTACCGCTGACGAACGATGCACCACATCCACGTAGGAGCGTGCCTGCGCGCGACGGGCTTTATCGGTAACGCCCGGTCGCGCGCAGGCACGCTCCTACGAAGGGCTCAGCGATCCTGTGTGGTAGGCGCGGGCTCGCCGTCCACATCGGCCTTGATGTCGGCTTCGAACAGATTCATCAGGTCGGCGCGTGCGTCGCGCGAGGTCTGGATCACCTTGGCTTCGTCGTCGTAGACCAGGTGCTGGCGATGCAGCAACTCTTCGTCGTGCTGGCGGAAGCGTTTGACGTGATCCTTGGCGACCGCCTCGCCCAGGCCGAGCGAGGTCAGCACGCGTTCGCTCAGTTCCAGGCTGGAGGCGAACACCTCGCGGAACGGTTCGGCGCCCAGGTCCATCAGTTTCCAGGCGTGCTGGCGATTGCGTGCGCGCGCCAGCACCGTGGCCTGTGGATACAGCCGGCGGATCAGCCGCACCGTCTTGATGTTGGTGTCCGGGTCGTCCACCGCGATCACGAATACCTTGATGCGGTCGGCGCCAGCGGCGCGCAGCAGTTCCGGTCGCGTGGGGTCGCCATAGTACAGCTGGCTGCCGAAGCGGCGCAGATCTTCCACGGTGTCCGGGTTGTGTTCCAGCGCCACGAACGGCACATGCCGCGCGGTCAGCAGGCGCGCGACCACCTGACCGAAGCGGCCCATGCCGGCGACCAGCACCTTGGGCGTCTGCGCATCGATGGTGTCGAACGGGCGGTCGGACTTGGGCGCATGCAGCCGCAGCGGCCCGTTGAGGATGCGCTGCATGCCCAGCAGCAACAGCGGGGTCAGCGCCATCGACACGCCGACGACGGCCACCAGCCGGTCGTGGTTGGCGCGCTCCAGCAAGCCGACCCGATCGGCCTCGTTGAACACCACGAAGGCGAATTCGCCACCCAGCCACAACACGCTGCCCAGCATCAGGCTGCTGCGCAGCGGCAACTTCGCCACGCTGCCGATGCCGACCAGCAGCGAGAACTTGACCACCAGCAGGATCGCCACGCCGCCGGCGATCAGGCCTGGCTCGGCGACCACCCGGTTCAGATCGATGCCCATGCCGACCGAGATGAAGAACAGCCCCAGCAGCAATCCTTCGAACGGCTCGATCTGCGATTCGAGCTCATGGCGGAATTCCGAATCGGCCAGCAGCACGCCGGCGATGAAGGCGCCCAGGCTGGCGCTCAACCCGGCTTCCTGCATGATCCAGGCGGTGCCCAGCACCACCAGCAGGGCGCTGGCGGTGAACACTTCCGGCATGCGCGTGCGCGCCACCACGTTGAACAGATGGCGCAGCACGAAGCGCCCGCACAGGATCACCAGCGCCAGTGCCGCGACCGCCTTGGCCACGTCCGGCCATGCCAGCGTGGCGTTCTTGCTGCCGCCGAGCAGCGGAATGGCCGCCAGCAACGGAATGGCGATCAGATCCTGGAACAGCAGGATGGCGAACGCCAGGCGCCCGTAGTCGCTATTGAGCGCCTTGCGCTCGGCCAGCAGCTGCAGGCCCACCGCGGTGGACGACAACGCCAGCGCCACGCCGACGATCAACGCGCTCTTCCAGCCCAGGTTGCCGAGCATCAGCAGGCCACCCAGGATCAGCGTGGTCACCACCACCTGGGTGGCGCCGGCACCGAACACCGAATGACGCATCACCTTCAGGCGGGCCGGCGACAGTTCCAGGCCGATCACGAACAGCAGCATCACCACGCCGATCTCGGCCGCGCCGCTGATGCGCTCGGCATCCTGCACCACGCCCACGCCATCGGGCCCAAGCACCACACCGGCGACCAGATAGGCCAACACCGCGCCCAGGCCGAAGCGCTTGAACACCGGCACCGCCACGATGGCGGCCAGCATCAGCACCAGAGCCAGTTCCAGACCACCGCTATGCATGCACGTTCTCCGTTGAGGTTCGCATTATGCCGCCCGCGGTCGGCTGCTGGCCTGGATCGGCGTGCGCTGCGTGCAACTGTGTGGATTGGCGGTGTGCTCTGGTCCGGTGATGCAAGCCGGCAGCACCACATCGCGGGCAGCAATGCGCCACGTCGTCCGCATGACTGAGCCGCATGTCGCCAGGTCGTTCCGCATTGCATGCGTGCACGCAGCCGCCGTTGCAGGCAATGACCCACGGTCCTGGTCGGTCGCGCACGGCCGGTCGTCGGGTGCAGTGCAGTCGCTTGTCGACATGACAGGCCCGGCGTTGTGGCGTCCGCCTGGACGCCCGCTGAGCATGGCCTGCGCAGGGCATTGACCAAGCGGGCGCAGGCGCGCAGACTGCGCCGCGCTGCCGCCCGGATCACCGGTCGGTACGCACCCTTCGGAGCCCTTACTCATGTCCAGCGACAGTCACCCTAGACCCGGGTCGATGACCCAGCTGGCGCACGCCTGAGGCTCAGGTTCGCCGGCTGTCATCGACGACGGTCGTCACCAGGCGAACCACCATGTACAACGAAACCCTGCGCCTTGCCCAAGGCGTCGATGCCTTGATCGCACCCATCGCCGACTTCAACACGGCCGATGCGGTGGAATACCTCAACACCCTCGACCGCGACGAGGCCGCACAGGTGCTGGCCGCGCTGCCGCAGCCGCGTGCGGTGAAATTGCTCGAACAGCCCGAGCTGCATGCCGCCAGCGCGCTGGTCGCGTTGCTGCCGGCCGAGCAGGCCGCCTCCCTGCTCGGGCAGATGGCCGACGACCGCGCCACCGACATCTTCCATGGCCTGGATGCCGAGCAGCGCCAGCCGCTGCTGTGGCTGCTCAGTGCCGAGGCGCGGCTGTCGATCCAGGCGTTGATGCGCTACCCGCCCAATACCGCCGGCGCGCTGATGACCACCGAGTTCGTGGCGGTGCCGGCCGACTGGACGGTGGGCCGCACGCTGCAGCACATCCGCGAGGTGGAGCGCAGCCGCGAGACGGTCTATGCGATCTATCTGCTCGACCCGCACAGCCGCGTGCTGACCCAGGTGGTCACCATGCGCCGGCTGATCACCGGCGCGCCGGAGGCGCCGATCCTGGAGGTGGCGCAGGTCAATCCGCCGGTCACGGTGGACCCGGCACTGGACCAGGAAGAAGTCGCCCGCCTGATCCGCCGCCACGACCTGCTGGCGATCCCGGTGGTGGATGCGCATGGCCATGTGCTCGGCATCGTCACCGTGGACGACGTGCTGGACGCATTGATCGCCGAATCCACCGAGGACGTGCACAAGTTCGGCGGCATGGAAGCGCTGGACAAGCCCTACATGCAGATCGGCTTCGGCCAGATGATCAAGAAGCGCGCCGGTTGGCTGAGCGTGCTGTTCCTGGGCGAAATGCTCACCGCCAGCGCGATGCAGCACTTCGAGGACGAGCTGTCCAAGGCGGTGGTGCTGACCCTGTTCATTCCGCTGATCATGAGCTCGGGCGGCAACTCCGGCTCGCAGGCCACCTCGCTGCTGATCCGCTCGCTGGCACTGCGCGAGCTGCGCCTGGGCGACTGGTGGAAGGTGGCGCTGCGCGAGCTGCCGACCGGGCTCACCCTGGGCACCATCCTGGGCATCCTGGCGATCGTGCGCATCACCATCTGGCAGACCGCCGGCCTGTACGACTACGGCCCGCACTGGCAGATGGTGGCGCTGACCATCGGCGCGGCGCTGATCGGCATCGTCACCTTCGGCTCGCTGTCCGGCTCGATGCTGCCGTTCGTGCTGCAACGGCTCGGCTTCGACCCGGCCAGCGCCTCGGCGCCGTTCGTGGCCACGCTGGTGGATGTCACCGGGCTGGTGATCTATTTCAGCATTGCCGCGGCGATCTTGAGTGGCACGCTGTTGTAATCGGTTGCCTTGGAGGCCTGGCGAGCAGTCGCCAGGCCTCTATCCATGCCGGACGTGTCTCGACTGACCGGAAGGGTGAGTGCCTGCGTCCTTGGCGCATCAGGTGCATCGGCCTGGTGCATCGCCGACTCTAGCGATGCCTCTGCACCCCCGGTTGGGGGTGGTGACCCCGGCGTGACACACTCATGGTGCACAGCGCGCCGATGCCTGGATCCATCAGTGCGTGTACCGTAGCGCGATGGCATTGTTCTCTTCCGCACGATGAGTACCTACCACCTGCAGCAGGTCTTTCGTCCCACCACCGTGGCGGTGGTCGGCGGCAGTCCGCGCGATCGCTCGGCCGGGCGGGCGGTGGTGCGCAACCTGCGCGCGGCCGGGTTTCCCGGGCAGATCGGCTGGGTGAGCCCGCGCTACAGCGAGATCGATGGCGTGCGCACGGTGGCGCGGCTGACCGATCTGCCCTGGGTGCCGGACCTGGTGGTGATCACCGCGCCAGCGCGCATCGTGCCGCGCATCGTGTCGATCGCGGCGCGGCGCGGGGTGGCCGCGGCGATCATCCTCACCGCCGGGCTGGGCAGCGGCCCCGGCTCGCCGGCCGCACGCATGGAGGCGGCCGCGCGCGCCAAGGGCATGCGCATCCTCGGCCCGCACTGCCTTGGCGTGATCGCCCCGCATGCGCGGCTCAATGCCAGCATCGCCGCGCATTGCCCGCAGGCCGGCGACCTGGCGCTGATCTCCGAGTCCAGCGCGATTGCCGCCGCGCTGGTGGAATGGGGTGTGGCGCGCTCGGTCGGGTTCTCGGCGGTGGTGTCGCTGGGCGATACGCTGGATGTGGATTTCGGCGATCTGCTCGACTACTTCGCCACCGACTACCGTACCCGCGCGATCCTGCTGTATGTCGAACGCATCGGCGATGCGCGCAAGTTCATGTCGGCCGCACGCGCCGCCGCGCGCGCCAAGCCGGTGGTGGTGGTCAAGTCCGGGCGTCAGTTCCGCATCAACCCCAATGCCGACACCCACGCGCAGGCGCTGGCCGGCTCGGACGCGGTGTATGGCGCGGCATTCGCACGTGCCGGCCTGCTGCGGGTGGGCGCGCTGGACGAATTGTTCGCCGCCGCCGAAACCCTGGGCCGGCTCGGCAGTTTTCCCGGCCGGCGGCTGGCCATTCTCAGCAACGGCGGCGGGGTGGGGCAACTGGCGGTGGACCAGCTGGTGCTGCGCGGCGGCACCCTGGCCGAGCTGTCGGCCAAGACGCTGGAGCGGCTGGATCAGTCGCTGCCGCAGGGCTGGTCGCGCAGCAATCCGGTCGACATCATCGTCGATGCCGACGGGCCGCGTTATGCGGCGGCGATCGAAGCCCTGCTGGACGACCCGGAGAACGACGCGCTGCTGGTGGTCAACGTGCCCACCGCGTTCACCTCCTCGGCCGATGCGGCCAAGGCGCTGACCCGCGCGCTGGACCAACGCAACCGCTACCAGCGCGAAAAGCCGGTGTTTGCCGTATGGCTGGGCCAGGACGATGCGGCGATCGCCGCGCTCAATGCCGCGCGCGTGCCCACCTATGCCACCGAGTCGGACGCGGTGCGCGGCTTCACCCACCTGGTGCGCTACCGCGAGGCGCAGGCGGCGTTGATGGAGACCCCGCCCAGCCTGCCGGAAGATTTCGTGGTGGATGCCGGCATCGCCCGGGCGGTGGTCGACGACGCCCTGGCCGCCGGTCGGCGCTGGCTGGACCCGGTGGCCACCAACCGCCTGCTGGCCGCCTACGGCATCCCGATCGTGCCGCTGCAGGTGGCCGCCACCGCCAACGAGGCCGCATTGCTGGCCGACCCGTTACTGGCCGTCGGCCGCACGGTGACCTTGAAGGTGCTGTCCAGCGACATCGCGCACAAGTCCGATGTGGATGGCGTGCGCCTGAACCTGTCCAGCGTGGCGGCGGTGCGCGAAGCGGCGACCGGCATCCTGGCGCGTGCGCGCGCCGCGCACCCCAATGCGTTGATCGAAGGAGTGATCGTGCAGCCCACCGTGCTGCGGCCCAAGGCGCGCGAACTGATCGCCGGGATCGCCGACGACCCGGTGTTCGGCCCGGCGATCGTGTTCGGCCGCGGCGGCACCGCGGTGGAAGTGATCAACGACCGCGAGCTGGCGTTGCCGCCGCTGGATCTGCGCCTGGCCCACGAGCTGATCGGGCGCACCCGGGTGTCGCGTATCCTCAAGGCCTACCGCGATGTGCCGGCCGCCGACGAGCGCGCGGTGGCGCTGGTGCTGGTCAAGCTGGCGCAGCTGGCCGCCGACATCCCCGAGATCACCGAGCTGGACATCAACCCGCTGCTGGCCGACCGCGATGGCGTGATCGCGCTGGACGCGCGCGTGGCGGTGGCGCCCGCGCGCAAGCTGCACAAGGGCCGCGGCCATCCGCGTTTTGCGATCTTTCCGTACCCGAAGGAATGGGAGCGCCAGATCGGGCTGGGCGATGGCACGCATGCGCTGGTGCGCCCGGTGCGCCCGGAGGACGACGCGCTGTTCCGCGCGTTCTTCGCACGGGTCACCGACGAAGACCTGCGGCTGCGCTTCTTCCAGTCGGTCAAGCATTTCAGCCACGAATTCATCGCGCGGCTGACCCAGCTCGATTACGCGCGCTCGATCGCGCTGGTGGCCATCGACCCCAAGACCGGCGACATGCTCGGCGCGGTACGGCTGCATGCCGACGCCGACTACGAGCGCGGCGAATACGGCATCCTGATCCGCTCCGACCTCAAGGGCCACGGCATCGGCTGGCAGCTGATGCGCATCATGATCGAGTACGCGCGCTGGCTGGGCCTGAAGCAGATCGAAGGCCAGGTGCTGCGCGAGAACCGCACCATGCTGGCAATGTGCCAGAGCCTGGGCTTCGGGGTCCGCCCGGATCCGGACGATGCGACCCTGATGGCGGTGACACTCCCTATAATGGGCGAGCCACGCCCGGCCTGACCTCACGTCACGCCGCGGTCCCCCATCCTCCACCGCATGCCGGATCTGCCGGGCCTCACCCTGGCCGGTTGCTTCGGCTGTCGTCTCGGCCCGCCTGGGAGTGTCAATGTTCCGCGAGTTCAGAATGTCGTTGTTAGTCGCCGCCGTCTGCCTGGGCGTTGCCGCCTGGTGGGGCCACACCACCGCAATGGGACTGTGGCAGGCGCTGTGGCTGTGCCTGGTGCTGAGCGTGCTGGAGGTGTCGTTGTCGTTCGACAACGCGGTGGTCAACGCCGGCGTGCTCAAGCACATGAACGCGTTCTGGCAGAAGCTGTTCCTCACCGTCGGCATCCTGATCGCGGTGTTCGGCATGCGCCTGGTGTTTCCGATCGTGATCGTGTCGGTGGCCACCGGCATGGGCCTGGTACCAGTGATGCAGATGGCGCTGAAGGAGCCGGACCGCTACAGCCAGGTGCTGACCGACAACTACCCGTCCATTGCCGCCTTCGGTGGCATGTTCCTGTTGCTGGTATTCCTGAACTTCCTGTTCGACCAGGAGCGCAAGCTGCACTGGCTCGGCCCGGTGGAACGGCTGGTCGGCAAGCTGGGCAAGGCCGATGCGATGTCGGTGATCGTGGCGGTGACGGTGCTGCTGTGCACCAAGCTGTTCCTGCCCAATGCCATTTTTCAGAGCGTGCTGTTCGCCGGCCTGGGCGGCATCCTGCTGTACCTGCTGGTCGGCAGCGTGGATGCCTTGTTCGAGTCCGAAGAGAGCGAAGACGGCATGGGCCCGGCCAAGCGCTCGGGCATTGCTGCCTTCCTGTACCTGGAAGTGCTGGACGCCTCGTTCTCGTTCGACGGGGTGATCGGCGCGTTCGCGATCACCCGCGATGTGGTCATCATCATGCTGGGCCTGGCGATCGGTGCGATGTTCGTGCGTTCGATGACGGTCTATCTGGTGCACAAGGGCACGCTGGACGAGTTCGTGTTCCTGGAGCACGGCGCCCATTACGCCATCGGCGTGCTGGCGATCATCATGCTGGTCGGCACCGTGTACCACGTGCCGGAAGTACTCACCGGCCTGATCGGCGTGGCCTTCATCGCCGCCTCGGTGTGGTCGTCGATCCGCTACCGCAAGCGCCACCACATCGGCCCGACCGAGATCTGATCTCGCGCATGGCCGCGCTCAGGGCGTAATGCAGTTCACTTGATAGCGGCTGACAGCGTCTTCATGGCCATCGGGCGGGCGTCGCTAGTTCTGTGGCTTGGCTGCAGTGCCTTTGCACGCCCAACCTCGACGCTGTGGGTTTGCTGCAGGGCCCTTGCCCGCCCACCATCGTGGGACACGCCGCAAGTACGTCCTTGTAGGCTCTTACGCGGCATCCATGCCGCGTAAGGTCCCGCGACGGTGGGCGGACAAGGACCAGTTGAGTTGGCCGGCGCGCGTGGTTTTCGACAAAGCAACCGGCAATCGGTGCGGTGTCCTCGCCGCGCCCTCTACGCTGTGAGTTTGCTGCAGGGCCCTTGCCCGCCCACCATCGCGGGACACGCCGCAAGTACGTCCATGTAGGCTCTTACGCGGCATCCATGCCGCGTAAGGTCCCGCGACGGTGAGCGGACAAGGACCTGTCGAGCTGGTCGGTGTGCGTGGTTTTCGATAAGGCAACCGACTGACTCGCCGCGCCCTTGACGCTGTGGGTTTGCTGCAGGGCCCTTGCCCGCCCACCCCCGCGGGACACGCCGCAAGTACGTCCATGTAGGCTCTTACGCGGCATCCATGCCGCGTAAGGTCCCGCGACGGTGAGCGGACAAGGACCAGTCGAGATGGTCGGTGTGCACGGTTTTCAACAAAGCGGGCAGCCATCTTTCTGCTGCGGTGAGGGCGCCGCGCCCTCGACCCGACGTCGGCAGCGGCGAGTTCCTCCCATTGCCGGTGTCAGGGCAGGCCCCCCAGGCGTGCGGTGCCACCTGAGACAGTCACGGCCAACCGTGACCGGCTTCAGTCTCGATGGGTGTCGCAGCCAACCTAACCGGACCCAACTGATCGACAGAATTACCGGTTTGGGCCTTGACTGCGCAGTCCAATTGGACGGGTTCGTAGCCTTGCGCCGACCGTTCGTCAGACAGTGCTTTGTGCTGTAAGGGTTTTCGGGATTTTCCTACATTTGGTGTTGACCCCTCCGGGGGACCCCACTATCTTGGGGGAGTCGGTGGTTGGTCGCCCCAAGGCGTCCGGACCAGTGAGAGCATGATTTGCAGCAGGTTGCCAATCAAACGCCTCTCCGCGGCGGCAGCAACGAACGATCACAGCCATCCGGGCGTCGCCTGGAGCGGGCGGCGTGGTCTCGTTGCGCCGCGGTTGTTTCGCCACCGACCACTGCGCGACAGCACACCGCGCGGTGGCGGCCGTGGAATCTCCGGGAAGGAGATGGCTGGTGAAGGCGATGCCGCCGCAGACCGTGGGTCTTGCGTGCTGGTCGTCGCGCACCGCCATCGCTATCCAGGGAGTCCGGATCCGGCCGCAACCCGTCCCCAGCCGGGTTCGTGTGCCTACGCATGGAGGACGCATGACCACCAACGACACCCTTGCCGCGATCGCCACCGGTACCGCAACACCCACCAGCGTTCCTGCCAGTGTCAGCGCGCCCGGTTGCGGCGCGCCGGAATTGACCGACCCGTCGGACATCGTGCCGCCTCCCCGCCAAGCCATTGCAATGCACGCACAGACCATCGAAGAACAAGCCGTCGCCACCTGGATCACCAAGGAAGCCGGCAACCGTCGGATTCCGTTCGAGCCGGAGCGCCTGGAGCGCGCCATCGACCAGATCCATGCCGAATTCCCGCAGCTGGACGTGGCCGACTACAAGCGCTCGGTGTTTGGCTTCGTCGACCGCAAGGACAGCGTCAACGCTGACGACCTGGTCGACCACCTGATCCGCGAGGCCGAGGCCCGCGTCGATCTGACCACCCCGGAGTGGGAGCACTTTGCCGCGCGCCTGTACCTGCGCCGCCTGTACAAGCGCGCCAGCCGCAACCGTTTCTACGACGCCAGCCAGAAGTACGGCTCGTTCGTCGGCCTGCAGGAGAGCCTGGCCGACCGCAATGTCTATTCCAACGACATCCTGCGCCGCTATTCCAAGGACGAGCTGATCGAAGCCGGCAAGATGATCGAGCCTGAGCGCGACAAGCTGTTCGCCTACAACGGCCTGTACCTGCTGGCCACGCGTTACCTGGCCACCGACAACTCGCGCGGCGTGTTCGAGCTGCCGCAGGAGCGTTGGCTGACCATCGCGCTGTACCTGATGCAGGACGAGATCGGCAACGGCAAGGGCAGCCGCGAGCGCCGCATGCAGTTGGTCGGCGAGGCCTACTGGGCGCTGTCCAACCTGTACATGACCGTGGCCACCCCGACCCTGGCCAATGCCGGCAAGGTCGGCGGCCAGCTGTCGAGCTGCTTCATCGACACCGTCGACGACAGCCTGCAGGGTATCTACGACTCCAATACCGACGTGGCGCGCGTGTCCAAGCACGGCGGCGGCGTGGGCGCGTACCTGGGCTATGTGCGTTCGTCCGGTTCGGCGATCCGCGGCGTGTCCAATTCCTCCGGCGGCGTGGTGCCGTGGATCAAGCAGCTCAACAACACTGCGGTGTCGGTGGATCAGCTGGGCCAGCGCAAGGGCGCCATCGCGGTCTACCTGGACATCTTCCACCGCGACATCGAGGCGTTCCTGGATCTGCGCCTGAACAACGGCGACCAGCGTCTGCGTGCGCACGACGTGTTCACCTCGGTGTGCATCCCCGACCTGTTCATGGAAGCGGTCGAGCGTCGCGGCGACTGGTACCTGTTCGATCCGCACGAAGTGAAGCGGATCAAGGGCTGGTACCTGCAGGACTTCTACGACGAGAAGAAGGGCGACGCCAACAGCAGCTTCCGTCGCAAGTACGAGGAAGTGGTTGCCGACGAGCGCATCACCCGCAAGACGGTCAAGGCGATCGAGATCTTCAAGCGGATCATGGTCAGCCAGCTGGAAACCGGCAACCCGTTCATGTTCTATCGCGATGAAGTCAATCGCAAGAACCCGAACAAGCACGAGGGCATGGTCTATTCGTCCAACCTGTGCACCGAGATCCTGCAGAACATGAGCCCGACGCGGATGATGCAGGAGATCATCAGCGGCAATCAGATCGTCACCACCAAGAAGGCCGGCGACTTCGTCGTGTGCAACCTGTCCTCGATCAACCTGGGCCGCGCGATCACCGTGCAGGCAGACCAGGCCGATCTGCTGGGCGCCGACGTGCTGGAGCGCTTGATTCCGATCCAGGTGCGCATGCTCGACAACGTGATCGATCTGAACCAGTTGCCGGTGCCGCAGGCCACCATCACCAACCAGAAGTACCGTGCCATCGGCCTGGGCACCTTCGGCTGGCACCATCTGCTGGCGCAGAAGTCCATCCACTGGAATGCCAAGGAAGCCGAGGACTACAGCGACGAGCTGTACGAGCGCATCAACTATCTGACCGTCCAGGCGAGCATGGAGCTGGCCAAGGAAAAGGGCACCTACAGCGTGTTCCGCGGCAGCGACTGGCACACCGGCGAGTACTTCCGTGCGCGCGACTACAACAGCCCGCAGTGGCTGGAGCTGTCCGCGCAGGTAGCCGTCAACGGCGTGCGCAATGCCTGGATGCTGGCGGTTGCGCCAAACATGAGTACCGCGCAGATCGCCGGTTCCACCGCCTCGATCGACCCGATCTACAGCGCGTTCTACTACGAAGAAAAGAAGGACTTCCGTCGTCCGGTCGCCGCACCTGGCCTGTCGCTGGAAACCTGGCCGTACTACGAAAAGGGCGCCTACAAGGTCGACCAGTTCGCCAGCGTGCGCCAGAACGCGCGTCGCCAGCGGCACGTCGACCAGTCGATCAGCTTCAACTTCTACGTGCCCAGCACCATCCGTGCGAGCACCTTGCTGGACCTGCACATGACCGCCTGGCGCGAAGGCCTGAAGACCACGTACTACGTGCGCTCCAACGACATCGACATCAGCGAATGCGAGTGGTGTTCGAGCTAAAGCGCATGCAGTAGCTAAGCGCATTCGCGCTTCGCTTCCACGGTTCGCGTTGCGAACCGTGGACCCTGCTTCATCAGCTCCCACACCCCCGCGCCCTCGGCGCGCCCCCTGACTCAGGGGGCTTTCCTCCAGATTGATTTGTTGCGCCGCCGTACGCGCGACGCCTGAAACACGAGTAGAAACCCATGTCCGCAACATCGCTTGAGCGCATCAAGATCCTGGAGCCGCGTCACCCGAACCGCTCCACCGCCATCATCAATGGCCAGACATCCGGCATCCTCAACTGGAACGACATCCCGTACCCGTCCTTCTATCGGGCTTACAAGGAGCTGTCGACCAACTTCTGGATCCCCGACGAAGTGGACATGAAGGGCGACGCGCGCCAGTACAACGAGCTGTCGGCGCGCGAAAAGAACGCCTACGACTCGATCATCGGCCTGTTGGCCACGCTGGATTCGCCGCAGACGCGCTTCATCTACAACGTTGCCGAATACATCACCGACCCGGCCGCGCATGCCAATGCCGCGATCATCGGCCAGCAGGAAGTGATCCATAACGAGAGCTACAGCTACGTGCTGGCCTCGATCACCGGCCTGGCCGATCAGAACCGCGTGTTCGAGATCGCGCGCACGCATCCGACCATCATCAAGCGCAATGCGCCGATCATGGGCGCCTACGAAGACTTCATGCGCGACAAGACGGCCGAAACGCTGATCCGCGCGCTGATCCAGTCCTCGATCCTGGAAGGCATCAACTTCTATTCCGGCTTTGCGTATTTCTACAATCTGGTCCGCCAGAACCGCATGACCGGCACCGGCAAGATCATCAGCTTCATCAACCGCGACGAGCTGGCCCACTCCAAGTTCATCAGCGAGCTGATTCGCGCCATCATCGGCGAGAACCAGGCGCTGCAGGGCGACCAGCTCACCGATTACGTCCACAAGGCGTTCGAGCACGCGATCGACCTGGAAACCCAGTGGACCGCCGAAGTGCTGGACGGCATCGACGGCATCGATGTCGACGAGATGATCCGCTACGTGAAGTACCGCGCCAACAAGATGGCCGGCATGCTCGGCATCGAGAAGCTGTACGAAGGCGCCAACGACAACGTGATGCCGTGGATCAAGGCCTACGCCGACAACTTCACCGAAACCAAGACCGACTTCTTCGAGATGCGGAATGCCTCGTACAAGAAGACCAACTCGGATAACGGCTTCGACGATCTCTGAGGATCCGGGATTAGGTATTCGGGATTTGGGATTCGTCGCAGCCGCATCGATGCGCTTTACGAATCATCAAGATCCGGGATTGGAGAGTGGGTAGGCGGGATTTGCAACAGCAACTTGATGGGCTTTGACGAATCTCCACTTCGACTCTCCAATCCCTGCTTTAGACGAATCCCTAATCACGACTCCCGAATCCCCGCCTCATGAACATCCTGCTCGCACTGGCCTCGTTGAGCGGCAACACGCGCGATGTCGCGCGCAGTGTTGCACTGCGCTGCGAAGCGGCCGGGCATGCGGTGACCTGGGTGGAAACCGATGTGCAGACGCTGGCGCAGGTGCCGCATGCGCCGGGGCAGTACGAACTGTTTCTGCTCGGTAGCTGGACCGACAACGGCGGCCGTACGCCGGCAGAGATGAAACGCTTCATCGTCGAGTTGGTCGAGACGCTGGGCAAGCCGCCGCGGGTGGCGGTGTTCGGCACCGGCGAAACGCAATGGGGCGAGGACTATTTTTGCGGCGCGGTGCATCGCATCGCCCAGTTCTTCGCCAGCCCGTTTCCACGTTTGACCATCGAACAGATGCCCCACGGCCAGCGCGACGCGCAGGCCATCGCCGCCTGGACCGACGAGGTCCTGGCCCAATGCAAGAACGATCCCCATGATGCAGACCATTACCGTCACGTCGCCTGAGCACTACACCGCCGCCCTGGCTGCGCATCCGCGCCTGCTGGTCGACTACTACAAGGACAATTGCCCGGGCTGCAAGATGCTCGACATGTCGCTGACCAAGTTTGCCGCGAGCGAGGACGCCGCAGGCGTCGCACTGCTCAAGGTGAAGCTGGAAGTGGTTGGCGAGGAGTTCTTTCGCAGTCTGGGCCTGCGGCAGACGCCGACGTTGGCCTTGTTCAAGGACGGCGCGGAAGTGACACGTCTCCCAGGTTTCCAGTCGCCGGCGCAGGTCGAAGCGGCGGTCCGCAGCGGGCTGTGAGCGCGCCGGAAGTCCATCGCAACCGCGCAGGCTTCCGGCGATGAACGCCACCGTCACCATCGTCGCCTGGAGCTTCCTGCTGGCGGGGCTGGGGTTGTTGACCGGTGCGGCGCTGTTGCCCGATCAGGCGCGCTGGATCCTGTTGCTGCTGGGTGTGGCGTTCGGCGGCGTGGGGGGCGGCATCCTCGGTTATCGCGTCTGGCATGCGCGGCGTGCTGCGTGGTTGCGCCGGTATGGCACGGTGGTGGAAGCCCGCTTCGTGTGCGTCGAACGCAATGCGTCCTTGCAGGTCAACGGCGTGCACCCGTTCCGTATCCTTGCCCATCGCCAAGACCGCACGCACAACACCCTGACTGAGTATCGCAGCGACAACCTGTGGATCGATCCGCAGCCGTTTCTGGTCGACGGGCAACCGCTGCGGGTCCTGGTCGATCCACGACGCCCGGCGCGCTACCACATGGACCTGAGCTTCCTGCCGACGCTGCGCAGCTGATCTGGCTGGCTTTCCTTCCTTCTTCCGGTACCGCCTTCATGAGCAGCTCCACCACCGTTGCACCGACCGAGGCCCGCATGGCCGAGATCGTGTTCCCCAACCACACCAACCACATGGGCACACTGTTCGGTGGGCAGGCGCTGGCGTGGATGGACAAGGCCGCCTTCCTGGCCGCCTCGCGCTATGCACGCCGTGCGGTGGTGACCGCGCGCTCGGACCAGGTGGATTTCAAGCTGCCGATCCGCCAGGGCCAGATGGTGGAAACCATCGCGCGGGTGGTCTCGGTGGGGCGCAGCTCGATCAAGGTGGAAGTGGAACTGATCGCCGAAGACCTGCTCAGCGGCGCACGCGAGCTGTGCACCCGCGGCCACTTCGTAATGATCGCGCTCGGCGACGACGGCAAGCCGACCACGGTGCCGCCGCTGCCCGCGGTCAGCAGCTGAGGGCGCTTATTCCTCGACCTCGCGGTCCTCGCGCTTGGTTTCCGCCATCGCCTCGGGCTCCAGCTCTTCGGCGCTGCGATTGAGTTTGACGAATACGCCCCAGGCGATCAGCAACAGCGCCGCGCACAGGCCCACCGCCGCCGCATACGGCAGCTTGGCCGGGTCGTCGTGCATCAGCTCGAAGATCGACACCAGCGTTTCGATCGCCAGCGCAATCACGATCACCACGAAGAACCGCGACAGGTAGCGGCGTACGCGCGTGGGGCCGCTGACCTTGACGTCGCGCAGGATCTCTTCCTCGAAGATGGTCTGGCCCAGCTCCAGCGTCACCAGCGCCACGGTGAGCAGGCCGATCGCCTCCAGCACCACGTTGAAGCGGTCGCGCACCACCATGTCGCCGCCCGGGGTAAAGCCATGCCACAGCTCCAGCCCGGCCATCGCCACCAGACCCGCCGCGCACAGCACGAAAAACGCCAGGATCACGAAATGACCGGCACGGAACAGGTGGCTGAGCGCTTTCATCGGCGGCGACACGGGCAAGGGGGACGCAGAGCATCGTGTGCACCGCGTCGTTGCAGCGCGAAGGCAATGGCAACATCGACGTCGATGGCATCGCGCTGTGGAGGCATCGCGTGAGGTGTGCGATGCGTTACCAGTGCGACGTCGGCACCTGATCGAAGCAGGCCTCAGCGGCCCGCTGTTTGCGCAGATCGCCCACGATCGGCGTAACAAAGGCGCCAACTAGCTGCGACCTCCGTTACCCGAGGGGCAAGCCGCGCCCCAAAGAAAAGCCGGCAGCCGAAGCCGCAGCCCTTCCCCCACCGAGGGAAGGTGCCCGCAGGGCGGGTGGGGGTACGGTTCACACGCAGCCCAACAACCGCCCGCACACCCCAACACTCTCAGCTATGCCGCAACACCTGATACGCCTGCAGATGCACATTCGCCGCCATCAGCAGCGGCGCGTTGCGCCCTGTCTCGCGCACCCGCTTCAACATGTCGCCGACGATCTGCGCCGCTTCCACGTCCTGGCCGGCTTCCAGATCGCGCAGCATCGAGGCCTTCAGCGGCGAATCCACCTGCAACAAGGTCTGCAGCGCCTTGGCGCGCGCAGCTTCCGGGATCGGCTGCCCGGCCGCATCGGCGGCCCACAGGCATTCGTTGTACAGGCCGTTGATCAACGCGCGGCCGTCGTCGGTGGCCACGATCGCCCCGACCGGCGCACGCATCAGGCAGGTGGCCGCCGCCAGCGCGGTGAGGAAGCTGTACTTGATCCATTGCTCCTGCGCGATCTGCTCGCTGGCCACATGATCGATGCCGGCCTGCGCGCAGGCCGCCGCAAGCGCCTGCACCCGTGCCGACGCGGCGCGGCCATCGCGCTCGCCGAAGGTCATCGCCGCCGGCTTGCCCAGGTGCAGGATTTCGCCGTGCTCGCCCTTGGTCGCGCTGATGAAGCACAGCCCGCCCAGCACGCGTGCGGCACCGAAACTTTCGTCCAGCGCCGCGTAATGCCGCAGGCCGTTGAGGATCGGCAGCACCGTCGTGTGCTCGCCCACCGCCGGCGCAATCGCCTCGATCGCGCTATCCAGGTCGTAGGCCTTGCAGCTGAGGATCACCAGATCGAACGGCCGCTGCGCTACCAGGGCCGGCAGGTCCTGCGCGGTGACATGCGCCACCGGCAGATCCGCATCGCCCAGCGGGCTGCGGATGCGCAGGCCATCGGCCTGCAACTGCGCCGCCCGCGCAGCGCGTACCAGAAAGGTCACATCGACCCCGGCCTGCGCCAGGCGTCCGCCGAAATAACCGCCGGTGCCGCCGGCGCCGAGGATGAGGATACGCATCGCCATCGTCATCAGCTCCGCAAACCCACGCCACGGCGCAGCAGCCACAGTGCCAGCGCGCTGAGCACCGCGACAAAGCCCAGCATCAGCGCGTAGGCGACCCAGATCGGCACGTCCGAGCTGCCGAGCAGGCCGTAGCGGAACGCGTTGACCATGTAGAAGATCGGGTTGGCGTGGGTGGCCGCTTCGGCCCACGGCGGCAGCAGCTTCACCGAATAGAACACGCCGCCCAGATAGGTCAGCGGGGTCAGGATGAAGGTCGGCACGATCGCCACGTCGTCGAACTTCTTGGCGTACACCGCATTGACGAAGCCGGCCAGCGAGAAGATGGTCGCGCCCAGCAGCACCGTGGTCAGCGTGACCAGCGGATGCGGGATGCGCACCGGGGTGAAGAACATCGCGATGATCAGCACCAACGCGCCGACCATCACCCCGCGCAGCACGGCGCCGGAGACGTAGCCCCACAGGATCACCCAGTTGGGCATCGGGCTGACCAGCAGCTCTTCCACATGCCGGCCGAACTTGGCGCCGAAGAAGCTGGAGGAGATGTTGCCGTAGCTGTTCTGGATCACGCTCATCATCACCAGGCCCGGCACGATGAACTGCATGTACGAGTAGCCGCCCATGTCGCCCACGCGCGAGCCGATCAGCCCGCCGAAGATCAAGAAGTACAGCGTCATGGTGATGGCCGGCGGCACCAGGGTCTGGCCCCAGATGCGCAGGATGCGCTGCACTTCGCGGCGCACGATGGTGCCCAGCGCAATCCAGTTGCGGCGCGCGTTGGTGGGTTCGGTCACGGTGCGGATCTCGTTCATGGCTGGCCTCCGCTGCGCGGCTGCGCGGGCGGTGTGCCGTTGGGGGCGACAGGCGTGGGGGCGGTGGCCGGTACCGGGGCGTCACCGGTCAGGCGCACGAACAGCTCTTCCAGCCGGTTGCTCTTGGTGCGCATCGAGCGCACCCGGATGCCGGCGCTGCCGAGCGTGGCGAACACGCGGTTGAGGTCCATCGCGCGCGGCATGTCCAGGTCCAGCGTGTGGCCATCGATGGCGGTGAGCGTGGTGCCTTCGATCACCGGCAGCTCGGCCGGCAGGTCGCCGTCGATATCAAACAGGAAGCCTTCCACGTCCAGCTTGGCCAGCAGTTCGCGCATCGGCCCCTGGGTGACGATCTGGCCGTGGTTGATGATGGCCAGGTTGCGGCACAGGTGCTCGGCTTCTTCCAGGTAATGCGTGGTCAGGATGATGGTGGTGCCGGCGGCGTTGATCTCCTTGAGCACGCGCCACATGTCGCGGCGGATCTCGATGTCCACGCCGGCGGTGGGCTCGTCCAGGATCAGCAGCCGCGGCTGGGTCATCATGGCGCGGGCGATCATCAGCCGGCGCTTCATGCCGCCGGACAGCGTGCGGCTCATCACCTGGGCCTTTTCCCACAGGTGCGAGCGGCGCAGCTCGGCTTCGGCCAGCGCGGCGGCCTGCTCGCGCGGCATGCCGTAGAAGCCGGCGTAGTTGACCAGGATGTCGAAGGGTTTTTCGAACAGGTTGAAGTTGACCTCCTGCGGGACCAGGCCGATCAGGCGCATCGCATCGCTGCGTTGGCCGACCAGGTCGGTGCCGAACACTTCCACCTGGCCGGCGGACAGGTTCACCAGCGAGCTGATAATGCCGATCAGGGTGGATTTGCCGGCGCCGTTGGGGCCGAGCAGGGCGAAGAAATCGCCTGGCGCCACGTCCAGCGAGACGCCCTTGAGCGCCTGGGTGCCGTTGTCGTAGGTCTTGCGCAGATCGCACACACGCAGCGCGGGTGCGGTGATCGGAGATGGAGAATTCAAGATGTTCCTTCGCGTCAGCGTGACGGCGCAGCGAGTTGCAGGCCGTTATTATAGAAGCCCGCGGGGGCAAGCCCCGATCACAGACTGTCCCAAATACGTTCGTGCCCGTTCAATTCCCCCTCAAGCTTGTCGACCGGCGCATGATTGCGCCCACCGTGGCCCACTGCCAGTTCCTGCGTGACGACGGGCAGCCGCTGGATTTCCAGCCCGGGCAGTTCATCCAGATCCATTTCGATGCCGCCGACGGCACGCCGACCAAGCGCAGCTATTCGCTGGCGACCATCCACGACCATGCGCTCGGACCGGGCGAGGCGGTGGATATCGCGGTGAGCTTCGTGCCCGGCGGCTCGGCCACCGCGCTGTTCGAAGGCCTGCAGATTGGCGACCAGTTGCAGGCCAGCGGGCCCTACGGGCGCTTCTGCCTGCCGCCGGGCGACCACAACCGGCGTTATGTGCTGATCGCCACCGGCACCGGCGTCACCCCGTACCGCTCGATGCTGCCGCTGCTGGCCGAGGCGATCGCCACCCGTGGCGTGCAGGTGCTGCTGCTGCAGGGCGCGCGCACGCCGGCCGAGCTGTTGTATGGCGACGACTTCCGCGCGTTTGCCGATGCGCATCCGCAGTTCCGCTACGTGCCGTGTTTTTCGCGCGAGCTGCCCGAGCAGCCGCATGCCGATGTGCGCCAGGGTTACGTGCAGCAGCAGCTAGCCGAATGCGCGCCCGACGCGCAGGGCGATATCGCCTACCTGTGCGGCAACCCGGACATGGTGGACAGCTGCATCGAGGCGTTGAAGGCAGCCGGCCTGCCGAACGCGCAGATCCGCCGCGAGAAATACGTCAGCCCGGCTCCGGCGAAAACCTGAGCCAGTCGCACGGTGCCGGGCTGGCTTGCTCGGTACCCGCCGATCGCGCCCGGTGCGCGGGTCCCGACGCGTTCAAGGCCGCTCGACAGCATCGCGATGCTGTCCCGGCTATCCCTCCCGCCCACTGTGCGCTGCTGCAGTCGCATCCTGTGCTCCGGCGCGTGGTGCAACTGGAGCCACTGCTGCTCGGGCTGGCATTTTCGCTGACCGCTTCCGCGCTCACTACTGCAGGGCGCCGGATGCAGCGCCCTGCGGAATCGTCAGGCCGCAGCCCGCGCCACTGGCGGGCGCTGCAGCTCGACGGTGATGTGCACCAGTTCTTCGTGGATCTGCAAGGCAGCGCGGACCAGGTCCGCACCGATGTCGGCCGCAGTGACCAGACTGACGACACAGGCATAACGATCGCTGCCCACGCGCCAGACATGCAGGTCGTCGATGTCGATGGCATGCGGCAGCTCGGCGATGACCTGCTTCACTTCTTCCACCACCGGTGCATCCATCTCCGCATCCAGCAGCACGCGGCCGGTGCTGCGCAGCAGTCCCCATGCCCATACGGTGACCAGCACCGCGCCGACGATGCCCATGATCGGATCCAGCCAGGTCACGCCCCAGTACATGCCGGCGAGCAGCGCGACGATCGCCAGGACCGAGGTCGCCGCATCGGCCACCACGTGCAGATACGCGGCACGCAGATTGAGATCGGCATGAGCATCATGATGACCATGACCATGACCATGACCATGACCATGACCATGACCATGACCATGACCATGACCATGACCATCATGCGCGTGGGCGTGACCGTGGTGATGGCCATGCGCATGGCCGTGCGAGTCGCGTAACCACCAGGCGCAGATCAGGTTGACCAGCAGGCCGATGACGGCAATGACGGTGGCTTCCTGGTACTGGATGGGCTTGGGCGAGAACAGCCGTTCCAGCGACTGGAACGCCATCAGGCCGGCCACGCCCAACAGCAGGATGGCGCTGGTATAGCCGCCCAGCACTTCGACCTTCCAGGTGCCGAAGCTGAAACGCAGGTCGTTGGCATTGCGCCGCGCGAAACGGTAGGCAAACAGTGCCAGCCCCAGCGCCAGTGCGTGCGAGCTCATATGCCAGCCATCGGCGAGCAGGGCCATGGAATTGAGCGTCCAGCCGCCGACGATCTCCACCAGCATCATGACCACGGTCAGGATGACGGCCTTGCGGGTGCTGCGCTCGGCGAGCGGGTTGGCGCTGGCGAATGTGTGCAACTGCGCGCAATGCGGCGCGGCGTGCGTGATCGACATCGGAAGAGGCTCTGGCTACGATACCCCCCAAGGGTATCTCAGATACCCGCGGGGGGTATATGGCAATGGCACATCTGAATCAGGACAAATCCAAACTGCTTGCCCGCGTGCGCAGGATCCGTGGGCAAGTGGAGGGGCTGGAGAAAGCCCTGGCGCAGGACGTGGACTGCACCGCGTTGCTGACGCAGGTGGCGGCGTTTCGTGGCGCTGCGCAGGGCCTGATGGTCGAGCTGCTCAGCGAGCATTTGAAGCACCACGTCGCGGCACCGGAGGCGCTGGGCGAGCGCGAACTGGCGGTCGACGACATCACCGCCATTCTCAAGACCTATCTCAAGTAAGAGCGGTCATCAAAACGACTGCGCTCACCGTCAGGTGGTCGCGGCCGGTGCTTGGAATGGGCATGTACCACTCGTGCACTACGGTTCCTCCGCGCTGTCTGCACCCGCTGGTCACTGCGCGCTACGTTTTGTTTGCCGCTTCAAGTCCTGCACATCGGATCCAAGCGATCACGCCGATTCGATTTCAACCTTGTGCGCTGCGCGGGCTGAGCGACGGCCCAGCGCGCTGGACCTTGATGATGTCGTGCCTGCAGTGTCCTGCGGCGATGCGCGCGACGTGCCGCAACGCACGCGTGACGCACCCGATGTCGCAAACGATGCACGGTCGGGACATCGCGCCGAACTGCGCGCATCGTTGCGCGCACGCAATCCACACCCAACGCCTCGCCTGATTGCAGGCGCAACGGCGTGCCGGGCGCTCAGCGCGCCGACGGCTCCAGCGTCATCAGCACCACATCGTTGCTGCGCATCGGCACGCGGATCTCCACCATGCCATCGGCGCCGACGCGTACGCGCCGGTCCTGCTCGGGCGTGTCGCGCGTGGCTTGCTGCAACTGCGCCAGCTGCCGTGGCGCCAGGTCCTTGGGCATGCCCATGTCGATGTACAGCGACAGCGGATCGTTGCGCCGGTAGCCGGTCTTGCGCACCTGCAGCCGGTAGTTGCCGGCCGGCACGTGTGCCAGGCGGAAGACCAGCGCTGCGCTGTCGGTGCTCGGCACCTGCTTGGTATAGAACGGGGTATTGCTCACCGCCTGCACCGGCTGCTGCCAATCCCAGGCCAGCGCGGCGATGCGCTGGCCATCCACCGCCGCAAATGCGTGCGCATCGCGCAGCGGAACATCGCGGCCCTTGAGCGCGTTCAAGTACTTGTAGGCAAACCACGCCGGCTTGCGGATGCCCTCGCGATTCATCAGCCCGAAGCCGCCGTGGAAGGGCGTGGGCGGCGGACCGGGTTCTTCGAACAGATCGGTGTAGGTCCAGTAGCTCATGCCCTGCACCAGGCCTTGCACCTGCTTGAGCTTGGTCAGGATGTAGGGAGCGTTGATGTAGCTGTCGTGGACGAAATCGCGCGGCGTATAGCTGCTGCTCCACTCGGTGAAGTACAGCGGCAGATCCGGAAATGGCGAGGCCTGGATCTGCGCACGCACGCGGCGCACGTCGCCGACGATGGCATCCGGCGATGCCGACAGCTTGACGTCCTGCTTGCCATCTTCATCGAGAAAGCCGCCCTCCACGCCATAGGTATGCGTGGTGACGAAGTCGATCGGCAGTTTGTGCTTGGCAACGAAGGTCAGCAGTTCCGGCACCCAGTCCGCACCGGCGGTGGAGGGGCCGCCGACGCGCAGCTGCGGATCGATCGCCTTGATCGTGCGCGCGGTGTTCGCATACAGGTCGAAGTAGGCCTGCTGGTCGGCGTTCTCCCAGAAATCCTTGAGGTTGGGCTCGTTCCACACCTCGAAATACCACTGCCGCACTTCGTCGGCACCGTAGCGCGCACGGATGTGGCGCACGTACGCATCGATCAGCTGCGTCCACTTGGCCGGGTCCGGATGCGAGGTGTTGCCCTTCCAGTAGAAGAGCGTCTGTTCGGAGGTCTTCATCGCGGCGGGCGTAAAGCCCAATTCCACGAACGGACGGATGCGCTTGGCCAGCAGCGCATCGTAGAGCTGATCCAGTTTGGTCCAGTCGTAGACGAGCGTGCCGTCGACGTCTTTCACCGTGCCGAGCACGTCATGGAACACGTCGTGGAAGCGGATATAGCGAAACCCCAGCTCCTGCACCGCCGGAACCAGTTGCGCCTGGCTGTCGCTGCGGATCAAGGTGCCGGGAAAGTCCGAGCCGATCGACAGGTCGTAGAACCGGTCGACCGGTCCAGCGGCGCTGGCCAGATCCAGCTCGATCGTGCGAGGTGCGGCGACCTGCGCCATGGCAGAGCTCGCCATGCAGCCGCTCAGTGCAATTGCCAACCAGATCTTCAGACGCATCACCGCTCCCGCCAATGTTCGATCGCGGAGCGTAACCCAGCTCCGGCCCGGTGCTGCGGACGGGCGTGCTTGGTCTTCCTGCTGCCAGCGTTGCGTGGCGATGGGCAGGGATTGCACGCGGTCGAGTGTGTAAAGGGTGCTTGACAGCTGGCCGCGCCCGGCGCATCGTGCCTGTCAAGTTGACTTGACAGGCGAAGGGAATGCGTCAGCAGCATCGGCAATGGGAGTGCATACCGGCGTGGTCGGCGCAGCGACCGCTGCGCAGCGATAACGGGATGGAGGGCACTGACCTGCCAGTGCGTCCATCGGACCGCGCGAGGCAACGCGCATGACCCGCTGCAGACGCAATGCGCTACTGGCGCTCTGCCTGGGAGCCGGCCTGCTCGCCGTCAGCGCGCTCGGTCGTTGGCAACTGCTGCCGCTGAGTGCCCACCTTGCCGGGCTCTGTGCCGGCGCGGGCGTGTCCTGCCTGGTGCTGTCGCTGCTGCTCTTGCTGTCGCGCGGTAGCCTGCGCGACAGCACACGGCCGGCATTGGCGCGGCGCTATTACCGCGAATTCGGCGTGCCGATGGGCCTGTATGTGGTGGTGATGCTGTTCTGGAGATATTTGCTTGCGCATGTGGATCCAAGCTGGGCACGCGTGCTGATCGCCTTGTTGCCGGCCGTGCTGGTCGCCCTGGTGATCCGCGCGGTGGCGCGCTACGTGCGCGACTCGGACGAAATGCAGCGGCGCATCGAACTGGAGTCGATCGCCATTGCCGCAGGCCTGGTCAGCGGCGCGTACATGACCGGCGGGTTCCTGCAGGCTGCCGACTTGATCGACATCCCTGCGACGGTGGCGATGTTGTGGGTATTTCCGATGTTGTGCGCCATCTACGGCATCACCAAAAGCATCAATGCCCGACGGTTCGAATGAATAGCCGGGTGCGCGAATTGCGCGAGGCCAGCGGCTGGTCACAGGGCGAGTTGGGCGAACGCCTGGGCGTATCGCGGCAGACCATCAATGCGCTGGAAACCGGCAAGTACGATCCCAGTCTGCCGTTGGCATTTCGCATCGCGCGTCTGTTCGGGGAATCGATCGAGCACGTCTTTCTTTACGAAGACGGGCAGTAGCCGCGCCGGTCACACCCGACCGGATGCGGCGTCAGGGGACAGGAACTATCAGGAGAGATGGTGAACATGGTGAAGCAACCCACACTGGTGGCGGCGCTGCTGATCGCATTGCTGGCAACCGGATGCCAGCCTGCGGACCAGCCAGCTGAAAACACGGCTGCCACGACCAAGACGGGCGCAGCCACGCCCGGCCTCGCGCAGCCGCAGCCCGTCACCGCCGCAGGCAATCGTTACGGCACGCTGCAATTTGCACCGTGCACGCTGAGTTCCGGCAGCGCGGCCGGCAATATCGAGGCGCAATGCGCCAGCCTGCGCGTGCCGGAAAACCCGGCCGCGCCGACCGGGCGCAGCATCGATCTGAAGATCGCCTGGCTGGAAAGCGAGGCCGGCGCCGGCAGCACGCCGGATCCGGTGTTCTTCATCGCCGGCGGGCCGGGACAATCGGCCACCCAGGTCGCCGCGATCGTGGACATGGGGCTGCATGAAGTCCGCAAACGGCGCGACATCTTCCTGGTCGACCAGCGCGGCACCGGCGGTTCGCATCCGCTTGCGTGCCGCGATGCCGCCGGCAAGCCGCTCGTACTGGAAAACAGCAGCGCCGCCACCGCCGAGCAATTGACCGATTACGCACGCCAATGTGCACAAGGGCTACGCAACGATGCCGATCCGCGCTATTTCACCACCAGCGAGGCGATTGGCGATCTGGATGCGGTGCGCGCCGCACTGGGCGTGCAGACGCTCAACCTGATTGGCGGCTCCTATGGTACCCGGGTCGCACAGCACTATGCGGCGCGCTATCCGCAACACACACGCACGCTGGTGATCGATGGCGTGGCGCCGAACGATCTGGTGATCGGCGGTGAGTTCGCGCGCACGTTCGAAGATGCGATCGCGTTGCAAGCCACCCAATGCCGCAAGGACGTGGCATGCGCTAAACGCTTTCCGGTGGACACGCGCACGCAGCTACGGCAGGTGGTGGAGCGCTTGCGTCAGGCGCCGGTTGCGGTGGATTACCGCGACCCGCGCACCGGTGAACTGCACCACGAGCAGGTGACGGCCGATACCGTGGTCGGCCTGGCGTTCGGGTTTTCGTATGTGCCGCAAACCGCCTCGTTGTTGCCGCTGGTGCTGGACGAGGCGGCGGCAGGGCGTTACGCCTCGCTGATGGCGTTGGCGCAGATGAGCGCCTCGGACATGTCCGACCAGATGAATCGCCCGATGCAATGGTCGGTGCTGTGCAGCGAAGACGCCGGCCGCTACACGCCGCCATCCGGCAAGGACGACACCTTGCTGGGAGCGGAAGTGGCGCAGATGTTCTTTGCGCCCTGCAAGGCCTGGCCGACCAAGCCGACCCCGGCTGCCGACGCCGCACCGTTCAAATCCAAACTGCCGGTGTTGTTGCTGTCGGGCGAGCTGGACCCGGTGACGCCGCCGCGCTATGCCGAGCGTGTGCTGCAGGGCCTGCCCAATGGCCGTCACCTGGTGGCGCCGGGGCAGGGCCACGGGGTGTTTCGACTGGGCTGCATGCCCAAGGTGCTGGGCCAGTTCCTGCAGACCGCCAATGCCAAGGCACTGGATGCGCAGTGCGTGGCCAGCCTCAACAATGTGCCCGCGTTTACCTCGTTCAACGGATGGGAACCATGAGCCGCACCGACCACGCCACGGAGGCGCACGCATGATCGTCGTCGACAAGCTGCACAAGTCGTTCAAGACCAAGACCGGGCTGGTGAAGGCGGTCGATGGGGTCAGTTTCAGTGCTGCCGATGGCCAGATCACCGGCCTGCTCGGTCCCAATGGCGCCGGCAAGACCACCACCTTGCGCATGCTCTACACGCTGATGTCGCCCGACCAGGGCAGCGTCACCGTGGATGGCGTGGATGCCGCCCGCGACCCGGTGACCGTGCGCCGCGCGCTGGGCGTGTTGCCGGATGCGCGCGGCGTCTACAAGCGGCTGACCGCGCGCGAGAACATTGCCTACTTCGGTGAGCTGCATGGCCTGTCGCGTGCGCGGATCGCCGAGCGCACGCGCCTGCTGTCGGCCGCGCTGGACATGGACGACATTCTCGACCGTCAGACCGAAGGCTTCAGCCAGGGCCAGCGCACCAAGACCGCGATTGCGCGCGCGCTGGTGCACGACCCGCGCAACGTCATCCTCGACGAGCCCACCAACGGGCTGGATGTGATGACCACGCGCGCCATGCGTGGCTTTCTGCAGCAACTGCGTGCCGAGGGGCGTTGCGTGATCTTTTCCAGCCACATCATGCAGGAGGTGGCGGCGCTGTGCGATCGCATCGTCATCGTCGCCAAGGGCACGGTGGTGGCCTGCGGCAGCGCCGACGAACTGCGCGCCAGCACCGGCGAAGACAATCTGGAAGACGCCTTCGTCAAGGCGATCGGCTCGGACGAGGGACTGCACGCATGAGCAGCACATCGTTGTTGTCCACGCTATGGACGGTGCTGCGCAAGGAGTTGCGCGACATCGGCCGCGATCGCCGCACGCTCGCACTGGCCTTGCTGCTGTCGCCATTGCTGTATCCGGTGCTGATCCTGGGCATGGGCGCATTGAGCGAAAGCCGCGTGCGTACGCAGATCGACAAGCCGTTGGAGATCCCCATGCTCGGCCGCGAGAACGCGCCCAATCTGGTGCGGTTCCTGGCCGCGCAGGGCCTCAATGCGGTCGATGCGCCGGCCGATCTGACCGCCGCGATCCGCAACCAGGATGTGGATGTGGCACTGCGCATCAGCGACAGCTACGCCGACGATTGGCGCGCCGGGCGTCCCGCGCTGGTGGAGGTCATCAAGGACAGCACGCGGCGCGAGGCCGACGTGCCGAGCCTGCGCCTGCAGGCCGCACTCGGCAGCTATAGCCAGCAGGTGGGTGCACTGCGGCTGCTGGCGCGCGGCATCGATGCGCAGGTGGGCAGGCCGCTGGAAATCGCCGCGCAGGATCTGGCCACTGCCGACGCCAAGCGCGGGCAGATGATGGCGATGCTGCTGCCGGTGCTGCTGGTGATCACCTCGTTCCTGGGTGGCGCCTCGCTGATCCTGGATGCCACCGCCGGCGAGCGCGAACGCCAGTCGCTGGAACCCTTGCTGGCCACCCCGGCGCCGCGCAGCGCGATCGTCAGCGGCAAGATCGCCGCCGCCTGCGTGATCGGCATGGTGTCGCTGTTGCTGACCTTGCTGGCCTTCAAGTTGAGTGCGCAGCTGTCCACCTCGAACCTGGGCCGCCAGCTCAACGTCGGCTTCGTGCCGATGCTGCAGATGCTGTTCATCCTGGTGCCGATGCTATTCATCGGCACCTCGCTGCTGACCTATCTGGCCGCCGCCGCCAAGAGCATGAAGGAAGCGCAGGGGCATATGACCTGGCTGTTGCTGCTGCCGATGCTGCCGGGCTATGCGCTGATGGCGTATCCGTTGAAGACGCAGCTCTGGCATTTCGCGGTGCCGTTTCTGGCGCAGAACCAGATGCTGCTCAAGGTGATCCGCCACGAGCAGATCACTGCGCAGACCTGGGCGGTGTATCTGCTGGCGGGCTTCGGTGTGGCCGCGGTGCTGTGCTACGCGGCAGTGCGGCGCTATCACCAGGAGCGGCTGGCGATTTCCGGCTGATGTTCCTCCTCCCCCTCGGGAAAAGGTGCCCGCAGGGCGGATGAGGGTACGGGTCACCAGCAAACAAAAAGCCCGCATCGCTGCGGGCTTTTTGTTTGGTGCCCGACATTCGCCGGGAGTGCAGTGCATCGATCATCGGCAGCCATTGGCCATCAGCCAGCAATCAACAAACGATCGACCAATCAAGCGATCAACGACCAAGCAACCAAGCAATCAATCAAGCAACCAGCAGACTCACTCACTCAGCCGCATGCAGATGCACTCGATCGCCCAACGCACCAATCAACCGCCGGGGTTGAACGACAGCGTGCGCCGCGTGGTCACCGGTGCGGCCACCGGTTCGAAGCGCCAGCGCTTGACCGCATTGAGCGCTTCGCGGTCGAACACGCGCGGCGGGGTGGCGCGCAGCACGCGCGAGGCGGTGATCGAGCCATCAGTGCCGACGGTGATCTCCACCAGCACTTCGCCGGAGGTGCCGGCGCGCAGCGCCTCGGGGGGATAACGCGGTGCCGGGGTGCTGATCGGGCGCAGCGACTGCGCGGCCGGTGCAGCCGCGGCAGTCGCCGGGGCCGGGCGCGGGGCGGCCGGAGTTGGAGCCGGCGTCGGGGTCTCGGCCTGACGGCGCGCGGCGGCCTGGCGTTCGGCTTCTGCGCTCTGCTGGCGGGCGGCTTCCTGTTGCGCGGCGATCTGCTGCGCAGCGGCCGCCTCGCGGGTCTGCTGCTCGGCCAGACGCTTCTGCTCGGCCGCCTGCTTGGCCTTGTCTTCGACCAGCTTCTTGGCCTGCTCGGCATCCTGCTCGGAGCGGCTGGCGGCGGTCTTCATGCCGGTCTCCAGGCCGCTCTTCAGGCGCGGCAGTGCCGGTGCCTTGGGGTCGACCTTTTCGATCAACGCGATCAGGCGCTGCGCTTCAGGGAATTCTTCGCGGCTGATGCCCTGTTCGGCGGCGATCAGCGTGTACGGCAGCAGGTCGGTCAGCGCGCTGTTGACGGTGGCGTCCTGCGGCTGCTTTTCACGCAAGGCCAGGTAGTACTCCACCGCGTTGTCACCAGCCGGGGCGTACATGCGATTGTCCTGCAAGGCCTTGGTGGCCGATGCGCGCAACTGGTCGGCGGCCATCGATTGCACCTGCGGCGACACTGCCGTGGCCGGCGTCGGCGCGGCGGCCGGTGCCGCAGGCGTGGCGCCGGTGGCAGGCGCGGTGGCGGCGGCCTTGTCGTCCTGCTTGGAGCAGGCGGCCAGGCCGACCAACAAAATGACCGGCGCGATCCGGCGTGCCATACGGCCCTGTGTCAGATCCAACATGCGTCCCCCTTACCCCGATTGCGAAAGATGCTGCGGCGAGGCCGGCCATTGTTCCCGCAATGGACGGCAAAGCGGCAATCTAGCATTGCTGGGGCGGTCTAAGCCAAGGGGGGGCGCCTGCCGGGCGCGAAATTCATCGCGCTCCGGTGGCCAGTGCGGCGTCGGCCGGCAGCCGCGTGGCCGGCTCGGGCAGCGGCGGCGCAGGGCAGTAGCGGTGCAGGAAGTCCGCATGCGCAGGCAGCCGCGCCAATGCGGCATCGACCCGTGTGCGGATGGTTTCCAGGAAATGACGAAGCTCGGCATCGCCCATCAGGTCGGCCACCGGGTGGTGCTGCTTCGGCGTGATGCCCTGGCCCAGCATCACCTGCACCCAGGAATTTTCGGCAAACAGCTCGTTGGCCTGGTGGAACACCCGCCCGCTCTGGCGGAACAACTCCACCCGGTGCCGCAGCGTGTCGGGGATGTCCATCGCCGCGCAATCGCGCCAGAACGGCGTGTCGCGGCGGTCGGTGGCGTGGTAATGCAGGATCACGAAATCGCGGATATGGGTGATTTCGGCAGCGGCCTGGCGGTTGTACTCGGCAATGTCGACATCGTTGATGACCTGCGGAAAGGTCTGCATCAGCCGGATGATGCCGCGCTGGATCAGATGGATGTTGGTCGATTCCAACGGCTCCAGGAAGCCGCTGGCCAGGCCCAGCGCCACGCAGTTCTTTTCCCAGACCCGATGCCGCTGATTGGGCGTGAAGCGCAGTGCGCGCGGCTGGGTCAGTGCGCGGCCGCTGAGATTGCGCTGCAGTACCTGCGCGGCGCTGTCCTGATCCATGTAGCGGCTGGAGTACACGATGCCGTTGCCGACGCGGTGCTGCAGCGGAATGCGCCACATCCAGCCCGCCTGATCGGCGCGCGAGCGGGTGTAGGCCACCGGCGCGCCGACCGATTCGGTCTGCACCGCCAGCGCGCTGTCGGCGAACAGCCACTGCGACCAGTCGTCGGTGTCCACGCCCAGCGTCTTGCCGATCAGCAGACCGGCAAAGCCGGTGCAATCCAGGAACAGATCGCCTTCCACCCGCGTGCCGTCGTCCAGCGTCAGCGCGGTGAGATAGCCGCTGTGCGCGTGGGTCTCCACGTTGCCGATGCGGCCTTCGATACGCTGCACGCCGAAGCCTTCGCTGAAGCGGCGCAGGAAGCGCGCGTACAGGCCGGCATCCAGGTGATAGGCGTAATTCATGCCGCCATTGGGCAGATGCGCAAAGCGGCCTTCCTGCGCGGCACGCAGTTCCAGGCAGTAGTCGCCGAAGTCGCGCGCCAGGCCACGCTGCCGGCCCTTCAACCAGAAATGCTGGAAGCCCGCGCTCCAGTGATCGGTGCCGGTGTGGCCGAAGGAGTGGATGTAGTGCCGGTCCACATCGCGCCAGTGTTCGAAGCCGATGCCCAGCTTGATGGTAGCCTGCGTGGCGGCCATGAACGCGGCTTCGTCGATCTCCAGCAGGCGGTGGAAGGTGACCAGGCTGGGGATGGTGGCTTCGCCCACGCCCACGGTGCCGATCTCGTCCGATTCCACCAGGGTGATCTGCAGGTGCCGGCCCAGCACTTTGGATAACGCGGCGGCGGCCATCCAGCCGGCGGTACCGCCACCGGCGATGACGACGCGGCGTACCGGGCGCTGTTGTGGGTCGGAAGGGGCGGTGTCGGTCATGGCGTCAGATCCTCAGCGATTCAGGCGTTGCAGCAACCGCGCGCGCAGGCTGCGGGCACGGGCCTCGTCCATCGGCGCCAGGACGCCGCGCGCAGACTCCGGCATGTGTGCGGCGGTGTCCGCATCGGCATCGAACACGTAATGGTCGAACACGTCCTGCCAGATCGCGCGTTGTTCGGCTGGCAGGTCGCGGAGGGTGAGCAGCGCCAGCATCAGCGCGTTCATCGGCGAATCCATGTAGGCCGGGCTCTGCCGCCACCAGAAGTTCACCAGCACGTTGAACGGCGTCAGCGCTTCGACGTGATGCCACCACATGCTGGGAATGAACAATGCATCGCCCGGTTCCAGCTCGGCCACCAGCGCGTGTTCCAGCGCCTGCGCATAGCGTGGAAAGCGCTGCAGGTCCGGCGCGGCGATATCCACCAGGCTGACCGGCTGCCCGGCCGGGGTGAGATCGAGTGGGCCGATATACAGATTGGCCAGTTGCTGCGGCGGAAACAGGGTGAAGCGGCGGCGCCCGGCGACCACGCAGGCCAGGTTGTCGGGCAGGTCCTGGTGCGCGGCGATGCGGGTGCGGTTGCCGATCCAGATACTGGCCAGCGGCTCGCGCTGCGGCAGCGCGATCGGGTTATGCGCGCGCAGGCCGGGCAGGTAGGTGTCCAGCGTGGTGGAGCCGACGTAGATCGCCGGTGGCTGCGGGTTGTGCAGATCGCGCAACAAGGTCTCCAGCACCACGCCCAGCGGCACGCGCTCGGGGCGGAAATTGAAGCCGCTCATGTCCGCGTTGTAGAAGAAGCGCCCGCCGATGTCCGGCGGGCCAACCTGTGCCACCACCGCTTCGCCGCGATCGAAACCGCGCAGGTAGGCCGCCGCCGCCTGCGCCGAGGTGGCGCCGGCCTGCGCCAGTGGCCAGTCGCGCACCAGCCCGCGCAATACCAACGGCGTGGTGGAGCGCAGCACGGCCGGGTCCAGCTGCTGCGGGTCCAGCCCGTGCCGTTCTTCGATGGCGCGCGGCTCAGCCAGCATGACGGCGCTGCATGCGGTCGAGCAGATGGCGGAACTGCGCGACCGAGGCCACCGCCATGTACAGCGGTTCCAGATCGCCGTGCCGGTGCAGATTGAGCAGGGCCGCATCGTCGAGCGCGCGCAGGCGTTCCTCGTGCACGGCATAGAGCCCGGTCAGACGGCATTCCAGGCCGTTCTGCAGCGTGGCCTCGAACACGAACGGTTCGAGCAAGTCGTAGCCGAGCAAGCGGTCGACGAACGCCTCGCTCGCGGCCAGGCCATCGTGCAAGGTGCGCAACACCTGGCCGATGTGGTCGAGAAATTCGGTGGTACCGCCGTGTTCGCGAAACAGCACCTCGCCTTCGCTGCGGCTGATGCGCGGGCTGTCCAGGTCCACGTGCACCATCGGCCCGTCCTCTTGCTCGCCGATCAAAAACGGTTGCCGCTGGATCGCCAGAGGCACGTACGGCGCATCCCAGCGCGCACCATCCAGGAACAGGTTCTCGCCCAGGCGTAATCCCAGCAATGCCAGCGGCTGAAAACTGCGCTCGCCGCTGCGATGGAACACGATCGGGTACTGCGCCTGCAGTTGGCGGAACTCCTGCGGAAAGGTCGCGGCCGACATCACGTCGTCGCCGTAGGCGGCGCCGTGCACGGTGATCACGCGCAGGTCGCGGTGATCGAGGTTGTTCAACAACACGGCATTGGTCATGGGGGGAAAGACACATCACGCGGGGCGCGTGGCCCATGCTTGGACAGTTGCTTCGGCATGGCAAGTCCCGGATGCGACACATCCGGGAAACGCCACGAGAGCGCCGTGCGAAACGCCCCGGCAGACTCGCTGCCGGGAACGCTTAAAAGAACATCACTGCATGACTAACGCGCTGCATCACCAGAACTTGTAACGCACGCCCAGCATGTAGCGCGGGCCGGTCTGGGTGGCGTAGATGATCTGGTTCGGGTGACGGCCGTGCTGGCGCTGCACCTCGTCGGTGAGGTTGATCGCCTCCAGGCTCAGCGACAGGTTCTCGGTCCACTGGTAGCCGATGCTCAGGTCCAGCTGGCCATAGGCTTCGGTGTAGACCGGGTTGGGCTGGCCGCTGCCGTCGAAACGTGCAGCCAGGAACTCGTCGCGCCAGTTGTAGGCCGCACGCACCTGCCACTTGTCCCTGTCGTAGAAGCCGACCACGTTGGCCGAGTCGCTCAGCCCTTCCAGCGCGAATTGCTCGCCGATCACGTAGTTGTCGTAAGTCAGGCCGGAGTCGACCTTGGTGTAGTTGGCCGACACGCCGAAGCCGCTGTCGCCGAACATGTGCTGCAGGTTGAATTCCCAACCGTCCAGCGAGGCCGAGCGCTGGTTGGCCGGCGCGGTGATGGCGAAGTTGGCCACCGGATCGCCCGGCTGCCCGCTGATCACGCCGGTGGCGTTGCCGTTGGAGTCGTCCGGCCCGCGCGCCACACCCGGCGCACCGCCGCGGTTGCGGAAGATGTAGTTGCGGATGCAGGTCAGGTCGGCCGAGGCGCAGCCGTTGCCCAGCGCTTCGTTCCAGTACGCACCACCCACTGGCGTATTCAGGCCCAGCGAGGTGTCGTTGCGCGTGGTCACGCCGATGTAGTTGTCGATGTTCTTGCGGAAGAAGCCCACCGAGGCGTAGCTGGCATCGCTGTAGTACCACTCCAGCGAAAAATCGATGTTGTGCGAAAGCAGCGGCTTCAGGCCGGGATTGCCTTCCTGGCCGGTGCCGCCTTCCAGGCGCGCGATCTGGTTGAGCGTCTGCCCGCCCTGGATATCGCCCCAGCCGGGCCGGCCGATGGTTTCGCCGTAGCTGCCGCGCAGCACCAGATCCTCGGTGAGCTTGAAGCTCAGGTCCAGGCTGGGCAGCCAGTATTCGTATTTGCCGCTGCCGCTGGCGAACGCCGAGTCGGCCAGGCGGATCGGCAACTCGTTGTTGGCGACCCAGTCGATGCCCACCGCCACCGGCACCAGTGCCTGCGCCTCCACCTTGGTTTCTTCGTAACGCACACCGGCGGCCAGGCTGATCGGCACGCGCAGATCGTCCCAGCTGTTGTTCCACTGCAGGTAGGCGTTCTTGGATTTTTCGGTCACGCGGCGGTCGGTGGTGAACACCGGCGAGGTGCGGTATAGCGCATCGTCGCCGGCCACCTGCGCGGCCGCCTGGCGGGCACGTTCGAAGTCGAACAGGAACAGCTGGTTGAACTGTGCCGGATTGCCACTGCCGTCGATCGCATCGAAGTACTGCGCAAACGAACTGGGGATCCACAGATCGTCCGGATAATCGGCCGCGGTGCCGGCACCGCCCCAGGTGTCGCGCTGCACGTTGGAGAATGCCGAGCGGTTCTTGACCTCGGTGCTGCCGATACCGAACTTCAACTGCGAATAATTTTCGAAGGTGAAGTCGCCGTTGACCTGGGCCTGGTCGATCTCCGACTTCATGTAGCTGTTGCGGAACGCCGAGCCGGTGACCAAGGTGCGCGACGGATCCAGCCCGGTCAGGCCAAAGCCCAGCTGCTGCTGCAACACCGGGAAATCCTTGCTGAAATCCACCACCGAGGTGCCGCGGTAAAAGCCGGACACGCCCAGCGAATTGCTGGAACCGAACGGGCTGTCCGCACCGGCTTCTGCGGTGGAGCGGTGGATGTCGAAGTTGAGCTTGAACTGGTCGTTCACCGCCCAATCCACGTTAAAGCCCAGCGACTTGTTCTGGTTGCGCGTGGCCGCATTGGAGCCGGCGGTGGCCAGATCGCTGGTGGCCGGATTGACGATTTCCGAATAGCTCACCGGCCCGGCGACCGGGCCATTGGTCCAGGCGCTGGCCGACGGCCCATAGTTGAACCACACCGACATCTCGTTGCGCTGCTGCTGGATCTTGTTTTCCGAATAGGTGTAATCCAGCGTGGTGGTGACGTTGTCCAGCGGCTTGTACTGCAGCGTCAACTGGCCGTTGGTGCGCTGGCGCTCGACGCCGACCACGCGGTAGTTGAGGTTCTGCGGCACCGAATAGATGTCATTCGGGCCGGGGCGGTTGACGATGTTTTCCGAGCCCGGTGTACCCGGCTGCGGGATGGTGCCGTAGGCGGTGGAATCGCCGCGGAACGAACGCCAGCCGTTGGGCACGCCGACCTGGCTATAGCCGAAGTCACGTTCCTGGTAGCTGCCGCTCAGCGATACGCCGAAGCGTCCATCGGCCGAGGTGTTGCTGAAAATGCCGGAGATTTCCGGGGTCAGCGCATCGCCCTGCAGGCGTCCGGGCAGATTCTCGTTGGAGCTGTCGTGCACGCCCTTGAGGCCGACGTTGGCATGCAGGCCCGGGTTGTCCAGCGGCCGGCTGGTCTTGATGTTGATGGTCGCACCGATGCCGCCAGTGGGCGTGCTGGCGCGGCTGGTCTTGAACACCTCGATGCCGGAGATCGACTCCGACGCCAGGTTGGCGAAGTCGAACGCGCGCGAATTGGAGGCGTTTGATTCCTCGATGCTGGCGCCCGGCATCTGCCGGCCGTTCAACAGCACCAGGTTGAAGTCCGGGCCGACGCCGCGCACGGTGACGCGCGAGCCTTCGCCCAGCGAACGGTCGATCGACACGCCGCTGATACGTTGCAGCGACTCGGCCAGATTGGTATCGGGGAACTTGCCGATGTCCTCGGCCACGATGCCGTCAACGATGCCTTGCGCATCGCGCTTGACGTTCATCGACGAGGTCAGGCTGCCGCGGATACCGGTGACCTGCACCGCATCGAGCGTGGCGGGATCGGCCTGGCTCGCGCCGGGGACGGTGGATGCGGACTGCGGTGCCGGCGCGGTCTGCGCGGCCAGCGGCGTCGACAGGGCAAACAGCAGGGCAGACGTCAGACGCCGCGTGCGCGGCAGGGTGCGTGGCTCTCTCACAATGATTTCTTCCCCAAATGAAGATAGCCGGCCCCAGAGAGGACAGGCGAAGGTCGATGACACAATCGTGCATTTGTGAGCGCAGGCTTAACCAAGTCAATTTGCACTGCAGCATCGGCCACGAGCCAATCGCGTCACACATCGTTCCAGCCAGCACCACCGCACGCGCACGCACCGGTCGCGGGCTTGGTCGTACCATCGATCGCCAAGGCGCGCGCTGCGTGCCACCCCTTGCCGAACTGGAGCGCACGATGATCGACCTGTACTACTGGCCCACCCCCAACGGCCACAAGGTCACCTTGTTCCTGGAAGAGGCCGGGCTGGACTACACGCTCAAGCCGGTCAACATCGGCAAGGGTGAGCAGTTCGAGCCGGCCTTCCTGCAGATTTCGCCCAACAACAAGATGCCCGCGATCGTCGACCACGCACCGGCCGACGGCGGCCCGGCGCAGAGCGTGTTCGAATCCGGCGCCATCCTGCTGTATCTGGCCGAGAAGACCAGCCGTTTCCTGCCGCGCGATGCGCGTGGCCGCATCGCCGCGCTGGAATGGCTGTTCTGGCAGATGGGTGGGCTGGGGCCGATGAGCGGCCAGATGGGCCACTTCAACGTCTACGCGCCGGAAAAGATTCCCTACGCGATCGAACGCTACAACGCCGAGGTGCGTCGCCTGCATGGCGTGCTCGACAAGCGCCTGGCCGAGCAGGCATTCCTGGCCGGCCCCGAGTACGGCATCGCCGACATGGCCAGCTATCCGTGGATCGAGGTCTACGCCGACATCCGCCCCGATTACGCCGAGCTCCCGCATCTGAAGCGCTGGCACGACGCCATCGCCGCGCGCCCGGCCACGCAACGTGCGTATGCGCTCAAGGAGCAGGTCAACCCCAACGCCGGCAAGCCGCTGAGCGAGGAAGAGCGCAAGCATCTGTTCGGCAAGCGCTGAGGGCGCAGTAGCAACAGCGCGGCACGCACAGCAGTTCCACACGGCGCCCGAGTTCCTCTCCCCCGGGAGAGGGGTTGGGGTGAAGGTACGCAAGTGGAGCCAGACCCACCGCCCCCCGTAACCTGCGCACCACGAAACGCGCATGTGCCATCCGCAGCCCGCCAATTGCGACCATCAGCCCAAACGCACCTCTGCTCGCTAAAAAACTGAGCGACAACAACCCAGCACCATGCTGCAGCACACGCGCAGAACCGCGCGCAGCCCTTCATCGCGCACGCGCAGCATCGCCGCGCTTCTCAAACACCCCACACGCCCGCATCCTGTGTGCTATCTCAAGACAGGATCTTCGATGCGCGCCCTGTTCGCCGCCCTTGCCCTCATGCTCAGCACGATCACCACCGCCCACGCCGAAAAACTCACCCTCGACGCCATCACCGGCCCATTGCCGTTGTCCGGCCCGACGCTGATGAAACCCAAGGTCGCCCCCGACGGCTCGCGCGTGAGCTTCCTGCGCGGCAAGGACAGCGACCGCAATCAGCTGGATCTGTGGGAGTACGACATCGCCAGCGGTCAGACCCGGCTGCTGGTGGATTCCAAAATCGTGCTGCCCGGCACCGAAACGCTCAGCGATGTTGAAAAGGCCCGCCGCGAGCGCCAACGCATCGCTGCCTTCGCCGGCATCGTCGATTACCAATGGGCGCCGGACGCACATGCACTGTTGTTCCCGCTCGGTGGCGAGCTGTATCTGTACGACCTGCGCAAGACCGGCGCGGCGGCAGTGCGCAAGCTCACCCACGGCGAAGGCTTCGCCACCGACGCCAAGCTCTCGCCCAAGGGCGGCTTCGTCAGCTTCGTGCGCGAGCGCAACCTGTGGGTGATCGACCTGGTCAGCGGCAAGCAGCTGCAGCTCACCAGCGACGGCAGCGAGACCATCGGCAACGGTGTGGCCGAGTTCGTCGCCGACGAGGAAATGGATCGCCACACCGGCTATTGGTGGGCGCCGGACGACTCGGCGATCGCCTTCGCGCGTATCGACGAATCCGGCGTGCCGGTGCAAAAGCGCCCGGAGGTCTATGCCGACCATACCGAGGTCATCAGCCAGCGCTATCCGCAGGCTGGCCAGCCCAACGTGGCCGTGCGGCTGGGTGTGATCGCACCGCGCGCCAACGCCGCGCCGCGCTGGATCGAGCTGGGCAGCAATCCCGATATCTATCTGGCACGGGTGGATTGGCGCGATGCGCAGCGGCTGACCTTCCAGCTCCAGTCGCGCGACCAGAAAACCCTCGAGTTGATCGAAGCCACGCTGGCCAGCGGCAAGCAGCGCGTGCTGATCACCGAGACCTCGCCGACCTGGGTGCCGCTCCACAACGATCTGCGTTTTCTCAAGGACGGTCGCTTCATCTGGAACTCCGAGCGCAGCGGCTACGAGCATCTGTACGTGGCATCGGAAGATGGCTGCACGCTCACGCCGCTGACCTCCGGCGCCTGGGTGGTCGATGCACTGCTCGCCGTCGATGAGCAAGCCGGCACGGTGTATTTTTCCGCCAGCAAGGAGTCGCCGACCCAGGCCCACATCTACGCCGTGCCGCTGGCCGGCGGTGCGATCGAACAACGTTCGACACCCCACGGCACGCACGCCGCCAGCTTCGCCAACAACGCCAGCGTGTATGTCGACAGCTGGTCCAACACCTCCACACCGCCGCAGATCGAGCTGTTTCGCGCCAATGGCGAAAAAATCGCCACACTGTTGAAGAACGATCTGGCCGATCCGCAGCACCCGTATGCCAGATACCGTGACGCGCAGCGCCCGGTGGAATTCGGCACGCTCACCGCCGCCGACGGCACCACGCCGCTGCAGTATCGCCTGATCAAACCGGACGACTTCGACCCGGCCAAGCGCTATCCGGTGATGGTGTACGTGTATGGCGGCCCCGCCGCGCAGACCGTGCTCGACGCCTGGCCAAGCCGTGGCGATGCGCTGTTCGATCAATATCTTGCGCAACGTGGTTACGTGGTGTTCTCGCTGGATAACCGCGGCACCCCGCGGCGTGGCCGTGCCTTCGGTGGCGCGCTGTACGGCAAGCAGGGCACGGTGGAAGTGGACGACCAGCTGCAAGGCGTGGCCTGGCTCAAGGCGCAGCGCTGGGTCGATCCCACCCGCATCGGCGTGCAGGGCTGGTCCAACGGCGGCTACATGACGCTGATGCTGCTGGCCAAACACAGTGAGGCCTATGCCTGCGGCGTGGCCGGTGCACCGGTCACCGATTGGGGGCTGTACGACACTCATTACACCGAGCGGTACATGGACCTGCCGGCCGGCAACGCCGCCGGCTACCGCGACGCACGCATCGCCACCCATCTGGACGGCCTGCGCGCCAAGCTGCTGCTGATCCACGGCATGGCCGACGACAACGTGCTGTTCACCAACTCCACCGCGCTGATGAGCGCGTTGCAGGCGCGTGGCACCGCCTTCGAGCTGATGACCTATCCCGGCGCCAAGCACGGCTTGTCCGGCAGCACTGCCTTGCATCGCTACAAGACCGCGGAGGCATTCATCCAGCGCTGCCTGATGCCCTGAGCGGCCGGCAATCGGTGCCGGGGAGACGGAACTGCAGTGGTAAACGACCGCCGATGCCTGGCATCGGCGACATTCACCAGAGCGGTCGGGCAGGAGATGCCCCTTGTAGCGTGGACCTGCACGGGCCGCGCGGCGAGGGAAGCCGGCGCCAGGCGGACGCCAGCCGCAAGCACGGGCGATGGCGCCAGCAAATGCTGACATTCGCCAGCAGACCGCCGATCCAATCAACCTGGTAGCCGACCCGCAAGCGCCGCCGCACTCCTGCCGACCATGACCTAAGACGCATTGCCGCAGCCGCCGCGGATGGGTAGGGTCGCGCTACTCAACTTGCGGATCCGCCCCATGAAACCACTCGTTCTCGCCATTGCGCTGGCGCTCGGTGCTTCGCTGCCATTGCAGGCACAGACCGGTAAAGCCGCGCAGGCCCAACCTGCCACGCCGGCCTGGGTGCAGACCAGCAACGGCTATGCACAGATCCTGCTGAACGCGCAGGCGCCATTCCAGCCCGAATACGCCAGCTTCTTCGGCGTGCCCGGCTACGACGACCAGGTCATCGACCTGGGGCCAAACAACGCCGCGCGCTACCGCGATGCGATGAACAAGGCACGCGCCGCGTTGCAGGCCAAGCTGGCCACCGAGCGCGACGTCAATGTGCGCCAGGACCTGCAGATCATGATCGCTGCGGCCGAGCAGAACATCGAAGGCAGCGAACTCAACGAGCGCTATCTGTTGCCGTGGAACGATGCGCCGCAGCTGGTCTTCAGTGGCCTCAACGGATTGTTGTCTGACCAGACCGTGCCCGAGCGCCGCGCCAAGGCACTGGATCGCCTCAAGCGTTACGTCGGCCTGGTGCCGGGCAGCACGCCGACCACCACACTGGCCCGCCAGCGCTACGAAGAGCAGCTTGGCAACACCACCTTGCTGCAGCCCACCCAGCGCGAAGTGGAGCAGGCGCTAGCGAACGTGGACACCTACGTCGCCGGCATCGGCGAGTTGTTCGCCAAGTACAAGATCGCCGGCGGTGACGAAGCGCTCAAGGCGATGTCCACCCAGTTGAAGGATTACGCCAACTGGACCCGCACCACAGTATTGCCGAAGGCACGCAAGGACACCCGCCTGCCCGAACCGCTGTATGCCTTCCAGCTCAAGCAGGTCGGCATCGATATCGCCCCGCAGCAGCTGATCCAGCGCGCGCAGCTGGAATTCATGGAAACCCGCTCGGCGATGCGTCAGCTCGCGCCGCTGGTGGCCAAGGCCAAGGGCGTGCAGGGCAGCGATTATGTACAGGTGATCCGTGCGCTCAAGGGCAACAAGATCGCCGACGACCAGCTGGAAACTCACTACCGCGGCGTGATCGACCAGATCGACCCGATCATCCGTCAGCAGCGCATCGTCGATGTGCCCAATCGCCCGATGCAGATGCGCCTGGGCAGTGCCGCCGAAAGTGCCGCGCAACCGGCGCCGCACTTCCTGCCGGCCCCGCTGATCGGCAATACCGGCCAGCAGGGCCAGTTCGTGCTGCCGCTGGGCAACCCGACCGCCGACGGCGCCAAGAAGGAGCAGTACGACGACTTCAACTTCGGCTCGGCCGCCTGGACGCTCAGCGCGCACGAAGGCCGCCCCGGCCACGAGCTGCAGTTCACCGCCATGGTCGAACGCGGCGTGTCGCTGGCGCGCAGCCTGTTCGCGTTCAACTCGGTCAACGTCGAAGGCTGGGCGCTGTATGCCGAAGCCGAAATGGTCCCGTACGAACCGCTCGACGGTCAGCTGATCGCCCTGCAGTTCCGCCTGCTACGCGCCGCCCGCGCCATGCTCGACCCGATGCTCAACCTCGGCCTGATCGACCGCGAACGCGCACGCCAGGTGCTCGAAGACGACGTCGGCCTCTCGCCAGCGATGACCCGCCAGGAACTGGACCGCTACACCGTCCGCGCGCCCGGCCAGGCCGGCAGCTACTTCTACGGCTACACCCGCATCCTCGAACTGCGCATGCGCACCGAGCTGGTCCTGGGCAAGAAGTTCGACCGTCTTGCCTTCAACAACTTCCTGCTCGACCAGGGCCTGCTGCCGCCGGACCAGCTGGCCAAGGCGGTGGAGACGCAGTTCATCCCAGCGCAGCGAAAGTAACTGCGGTATCCGCGGTACCGGATAGGTGCTCTTATGAACAACTGCCTGGCCAGGTCGCGCGCTGAAAAGCACGATTTGGCCTAGCGTTGTGCTGGTGAAGTATTTGCCAAAAGTCGTGTACGGCTCGCCAGTGAAGGCCAGTCCGCTTGCGAGTTGAGTCCTTCAAGACTCTGGGATGCGACTTCTCTAGATCTCGGGGTGGGCGTTTGTGTTGCTTGAAGCTGTCCTCTAATGACTCGCTGACCGGTGGCTGTAGGCGCTGCATAAAAGCTGGCCGGTACAGATGAATTAGCACCCCCTCTGCTGTGGAGCATATGACCTGGCGGCTGCCCCTGTGGCCAAGGGATGCGTTGCTTGCGCCAGCGGTACCAAACGCCGCGCACGCCATAAAGGTTCCCATGCTTCCTTGCCACAGCGCTGCAGCAACGGCAGGCATAGTGATGATGACAGTGGTAAGCAATAGCCCACTGACGCTTCGTTGCGACGCTTGGTAGCTCAAGCATTCTACAACAAGTATAAAATTTATATTTTCTTGTCAGCTGGCGGCCTTATTTGGCTGCTGCTGATTAATTCTGATAATTGAATAAATAAATTAAATCAATATTCTTCGAATACCTGCTCTGTGCAGTCGCTATAGATAACGCTGCACTGGGCAGGAGTTGGGTTGCTTTTTTTGCATTGAGCTGACGCCTCAGTCGATGCTTTAGCGATTGTTTCGCCGCCAGAAAAGTGAACCGTACCTCCTGATGGTTTGCCCCCTATTTCCGGCGTTGATATTGCTGCGCATTGATTTTGATAGGTAAGCGTGATCTTGCAATCCTGTTCGCCGTGGGATGCGCATTTTTGCATTGCTTCACGCTGCGCATCGTCTTTAGAGAACTTGCCCGTCGAAACTCCGTAGTTTATGACTGAATTTACAGAGCCCATTGCGATTGCACCCCACGTTTTGATCCATTTTCCACTTGGTCGAGGCCGTGACTGTGAACTGTTTTGTGGGATTGGTGCGCATGCAACTGCCCCCTGTCCGCCAACAGGGTACTGCCCCGGGGGGCAACCTCCCTCTCCGTGTGCTGAGCTAATAGAGAAAGCTAAGATAATAATAAAAAATTTATAAATTTTCATAATGCCTCAGCCCAAAATTTAGATGACTTGGTTATTGCTCTGGGATACGACACCTCTAGATCCCGGGGCGGGCGTTTGTGTTGCTTGAGGCTGTCCTCCAGTGATTCGCTGACCGGTGACTGTAGGCGCCTCATAAGAGCTGGGTGGCACAGATGAATTAGCACCCCTCTGCTGTGGAACATATGACCTGGCGGCTGCCCCTGTGGCCCAGGGGATGCGCTGATCGCGCCAGCGACACCAAATGCCGAGTACGCCATAAACGTTCCCATGCTTCCCTGCCACAGCGATGCTGCGACGGTATGTGGTGATGATGAGGGTGGTCAGCAGCAAGCCGATACCGCCTTGCTGCAAGGCTTGCGAGCTCAGGCCTTCGGTATTGTTACCCATCAGCCCGGTGATGCCTTTGGCAACCCAGAGCGCGATGGCGACCTTGGTGGAAAACTTGAGCATGATGGCCGAAGTCACACTAATGCATACGTACTGTGATCAGTCTAGGCTGTAAAACGTTCCCGAGGAATCCCTTGGCTAGACGCCGAAAGGCTATGGGGAATTTGCAATTATCGTGATTTTACCTGAAATATAAGCGGAGACAAAAGGAGGATGGCTAAACGCATACTATTTCACAGCCATTCCGACCGTTCTGTGAGTCTGTGTTCTATTTAAACTAATTCAAAACTTCTCAAAAATTTGCTCAGAACAAGCGGTGTGAATTATTTTGCACTCAGCGCCTGGATTTTCCTCGCTACAACCACGAAGGGCTGCGCCTTTTGCAAGCTGTTCGGTAGGCTGCCTTGAAAACTCAATAATACCATCAGGTTTTGGCGACCCTTCGATTTGAGGTTCACCTATGGACATGCATTGATTGCGAAAAGTCGTCGAGGGCCGGCAGCCCTTGGCGCCTGACTTATTGCATCTATCCAAAGCTTCTTTTTTTGCTGCGTCTTCTGAGGCGAGACCAACCGGTACGGCATACAGGGGTTTGTCGTTCAATATACCAACAGCAACCGCACCCCAGGTTTTTAGCCACTTTCCTGCTGCGCGTGGAGGCTGTTTTTTGTTTTGTTGATAATATCCTTGAGGAATAGGCCCGCAAGAGGTAACTCCTGCCCCAGCTTGTGCGGGAATTTGTCCGGCTGGACAGCCCTCCTCTGCCATTGCTGAGGTGGCTGCCAGTAGGCTGAGAAGTAACGTTATCGTCCGTATGATCATATATTTTCTTTGGAGTGCGCTTAAACGACTCGACTATTATCGGTAGCATTTGCTGCTCCGCGCGATCCGGGCGCAGCTAATGCTGGAGTGCTGCCAGAAACTCCCGATGTTCGTACGGCACTTAAATCGCCCATTTCTGTTTGATCATTGCCTCTTGGCCCGTCATTTCCTCGTTGTTGAGGAACATATGAGCCAGGCGGGTGCCCTTGGGGACCAGGAGAAGCGCTGCTCGCGCCAGCGGTACCAAATGCCGAGTACGCCATAAACGTTCCCATGCTTCCCTGCCACAGCGCTGCCGCGACGGTAGGCATGGTGATGATGACTGCGGCTACCATTAGCAGTGGTAATGCCGCCTTGCATCAGCCGGGTTGCAAGCTGCTTTCAAATATCCGATAAAAAGTAATAGAGTTAAAATTCTTGAAAAAATTGCTCTGTGCAATTTTTATATACAATTCTACATTCGATGTTGGCGGTGGTGGCGTTCTCTTTCTTGCAATTTTTTAATGCTATTCCACTAGCCTTTGAGACCGTTTCAGCGCCGGTGAATCTTACAAATCCCTTAGAAAGAGGTTTTCCATCGATTTGTGGTTCGGCAATGACTGCACACTGATTTTCATAAGAAAGCGCAATTTCACAATTATCCTCGCCATGAGATGCGCACCGTCTTAGCGCATCCTGTTCCGCTTCTGATTTTGAGAATTTGCCAGAGGTAACCCCATAGCTCGTAGTCGAATCAATTGAACCCATAGCAATCGCCCCCCACGTTTTTATCCACTTTCCACTTGGGCGAGATTTTTGCTGAACACTTCCTTGGGGGATTGGGGCGCATGCGATTGCTCCTTGACCCCCAATTGGGTATTGCCCCGCCGGACATCCGCCCTCAGCGTGCGCTAGAGGTGATAAAAAAATGATCAAAACTAGTGAGAGGATTATAACTTGGATTCTCATGATTATTTCGCTCAAGTAAAGCGGCTGGTGTTATTGGCTGCACCCCTCGAGCCGCTACCTTCTTGTGATGTTGAGGTCTGTAGGGCTCCTGAATAGTTATGATTACTTGGCAGCTGGCGTGAGGTTTCTGGAGTTGAGGTGTTACTTCCGCTGTGCTGGGGAATATACGAACCGGGCGGCTGCCCTTGGGGACCAGGAGAAGCGCTGCTCGCGCCAGCGGTACCAAATGCCGAGTACGCCATAAACGTTCCCATGCTTCCTTGCCACAGCGCTGCCGCGACGGTAGGCATGGTGATGATGAGGGTGGTCAACAGCAAGCCGATACCGCCTTGCTGCAAGGCTTGCGAGCTTAGGCCTTCGGTATTGTTACCCATCAGCCCGGTGATGCCTTTGGCAACCCAGAGCGCGATGGCGACCTTGGTGGAAAGCTTGAGCACGATGGCCGATACCACCGAGAGCATGGACATCGAGAATAAGGTGCCGATCACATAGAACAGCCACTTCTTGAAGAGATCCTTGGTTGAATCAAACATCAGTGCCAGGATGAAGATGGGGCCAACGCCAACCAGGAACGCCATCGTGAACTTGAACAACAGCAGCATGGCGCCTGCCGCCATCGCAGGACTTGCTGTGCCAAATCCGGCAAGCAGCATGGCATTGCTCTTCTTTTGAAGCGCTTCCGGATCATCGGAGTCGATGTTCACCACATCCACGGCGGCCATCGCGAGCTGCGTATAGCCAAGATTTTCGTCGATTGCATCGGCTGCTGACGTACCGCTTTCGCCTGTGAACAGTTCGTGGATCTCCTGGTCCAGGTTCTGCGTCATCGTCTTGTGCAGCATCGCGCCGTTGCTTCCCACTGCAGTGGCGATACTCAGGATAAAGACGATTTTGGCGGCCTTGCCCATGGTCTCCATTGCCGAATTGCGAGACTGCCCGGTCGCCAGCCGATAGCCAACGATCATCACCCACAGCGTGACCAAAATCATGGCGATCACGCTCACCCACGTCATGGCACGGCCGATCAGCTCCATGCCGAACGTGTCGATTTCCTTATTCAGGTAATCATTGATCAGCTTGAAAAAGACATAGTCGCCAATGCCTGTATCGGCCATCGGCCTAAGCCAACTCAATGCACCCTGAAAAACGCTGTCCATATCCGCCCCGATTTGATCCTAATAAAACTGCCTGCCGTGCCCAGCAAATGTACAAGTGCACTCAATCAACTGATAATGCCGCCTTCAAAGCCGCAGCCTGTACCAGCTGGGTGACCAGTGGGATGCCGCCCTCCTTATTGCCGTCAAAGGCGCGCTTGGTCAGCTTTCGCTGGTCGCTTTTCAAAGAAGCTTCGTAGTAGTCGTAGGCTTTTAGCTTTGCCTGCCAGTAGTCGAGATCCATCGAGTTCTGCGCCACAAAACGCGCGACCTCGTTGTCATTTGCAGCAAGCGCGCCCTGGCTGGTTCCTACACCTTTCCGTTGCGACTGAATCTTCTGATCGAACTCTTTGTTGCGCTGAATCAATCGTTTGAGCATGCGGACAGACTCGTTGTAGCGCGCGTTTTCAGTCATCACCATCAACTGACAGATCTTGGTCTGCTCAGTCACCAGGTTGCCATCCATGTTGGGCAGCATACTTTTGATGCTTGTCATGATGCTTCCCAGGCCACTGCCTGCACCGGAGCATGCTGCTGCCATCCCGTAGTTGGGGTCACGCTCGGTGAAATTGTCTTCCATGTTGGTAATGCCAAAATTCAGGCTCTGCAGCTTGATCAACTGTTGCTGGTAGTGCGCATATTCTTTCTGGTATTGCGACAACGTTTCCTTCCAACGTTCGAAGTCCTTTCCGTATTCAGCAATCATGCTTTCCAGCGTTACCGGGTCATGGGTAATCACTTGTGCCTTTGCTTGACCAGCGCAAAGCCCCACGGAGAGGAGCAGGCCTGCTGCAAAGCGTGAAAATGGCACGCGTGAACGACGGACATGGTCAGTCATGGCAAGTCTCACTGAATTGGCTTGATACGGGAAAAAAGACAGGCGAAAGCACCAACGGGTCCTGTTGGCGGCTTGCCTGGGAGCGGGCGCAACGCCGCCGATACAGCCACAGGCGCCCGCGCTGGCGCTACTGTCAGCGCGGAAATTGTTCGTTTGAGTGCCTGCCACGGCCATCTTCCTTGTGTGCGGTTAAACGCAGGTCTGCCGTAAGGTGCCACAGAGCATGGCGCATTTCCAGACTTTTAATGCTCGGTTGTTTGATGAATGCCTTCAGATTTTCGGGGGAAGCACTCTAGGGAGACGTGCGTGCTAGCCATTCGTCATCGCAAGGAAGCTTCGGCCCAGGCTGTAGTGAAGCGCCTCTCAGAGTTCTTTCGTAGATGTATCCCTGGCCCCCGCCGGCACCCAGATCGCCATGCCGGCCGCACGCTTCTGTGTGGTCGGGATGCCGATGCCCAGGCCACCGCCGACCCGGCCGCCGTAGCTGCCGCCGCCGACCGACAGGCCGCCGCCGGAGCGTTCCGAGCCCACGCCGACGATGACCACGCCGTTGGCGCCAAGCTTGGCGGCTTCGCGCTTGAGCCGTTGCACGGCCGCATCGGTCTGGCCCTGGGTGCCGAAACCGGCAGCGCTGGTGGATTCGAGCTGGGCGATTTCCACCGAGCCGACCGGTGCATTGGCGTACACCTGCACCAGTGACGGGTCGATCGGCGCGCGCGCCTGGCCCAGCATCACCTTGGAACTGCTGGCGCAACCGGCCAGCAAGGCAACGGTGGCAGCCGCGATGGCGGCATTCCTGATCAGCGATTGCATGTACATGGTGGAACCCCCTGTGGGTAATGGCAACGATGATCCGGCGCCCGGACTGAATCGCTCTGGACTTTGCCGCACCCTAGCCATGCCCACGTGAGGCTACCGCCAAGCCGCCATTGGTCAGGGTGAACATCTGCCCACAGCGCCTTGGCGGGCGCGGCGCTAAGCTCGTGGCTTCTTTGAATGGCGAGGTGGCACGTGGGATTGATCAGCCTGCTGTGGGGCATTGTGGCGCTGCTGTGGATGGTGCTGGCCTTCATCCCGTTGCTGGGCTGGGGCAACTGGTTCCTGATCCCGTTTGCGGCGTTGGGCGCGCTGATCGCGGCGATCGCGCTGCTGTTCACCTCGGCCGGCAATCGCGGACGTGCCAAGACCGGTCTGCTGCTCAACGGCCTGGTGATCGTGGTCGGGGTGATCCGCCTGAGCCTGGGCGGCGGCGTGATCTAGCACGCGGCGTCGCCTTCCAGGCAGGTCGCGCGAGTTCGGAGGGCCGTGCGCCGGCTGGCGATGGAGAAGATCGACGCGTGGCACCGCCGCCAGCCGGGCGCGTTCCCTGTGGGGTGAGCTGACCGCGTGGTCCAAGCGGATCACGCTTGCATTGCATTGATCACGGCGTGATCCGGCCCGTTGCACCGCTGCGACACAGCGTCGCAGCGCGTCCGGCGGCGGGTCGCGGGCGTAAACTTGCGGGCTGCTGACAGGAGCCCACGATGGCCCATCCCCACTACCGTCCCCGCCGCATGCGCCACGATGCGTTTTCGCGCCGTTTGATGCGCGAAAACACGCTGACCACCGATGACCTGATCTGGCCGGTGTTCGTGCATGAGTTGTCCGGCCGCGCGCCGATCGCGTCCATGCCCGGCGTCGAGCGCCTGTCGCTGGACGAATTGCTGCGCGAAGCTGAAGCGGCCCTCGAGCTGGGCATTCCGGTGATCGACCTGTTCCCGGTGATCGACCCGGCCGGCAAGAGCCTGGACGCGGCCGAGGCGTGGAATCCGGACGGCCTGGCGCAGCGTGCGGTACGCGCGCTGAAAGCGCGGTTTCCCGAACTCGGCATCATGACCGACGTGGCGCTGGACCCGTACACCACGCACGGCCAGGACGGCATCATCGATGCCAAGGGCTATGTGCTCAACGAGATCACCGTCGAGGCGTTGGTCAGGCAGTCGCTGTCGCATGCCGAAGCCGGTGTGGACATCATCTCGCCGTCGGACATGATGGATGGCCGCATCGGTGCGATCCGCCGCGCGCTGGATGCGCAGGACCATCTCAATGTGCGCATCATGGCTTATTCGGCCAAGTACGCCTCGGCGTTCTACGGCCCGTTCCGCGATGCAGTCGGCAGCGCCGGCAATCTGGGCAAGGCCGACAAGACCACCTATCAGATGGACCCGGCCAACAGCGACGAGGCCATGCGCGAGATCGCGCTGGACCTGGAAGAGGGCGCGGACATGGTGATGGTCAAGCCGGGCATGCCGTATCTGGATGTGGTGCGGCGGGTGAAGCAGGAATTCCGCGTGCCCACCTTCGCCTATCAGGTCAGCGGCGAGTACGCGATGCTCAAGGCCGCCGCCGCCAATGGCTGGCTGGACGAACGCAAGTGCGTGCTGGAAGCGCTGATGGCGTTCAAGCGCGCCGGCGCCGATGGCGTGCTGACCTATTTCGCACCGCAGGTGGCGCGTTGGTTGCGGGAAGGCTGAGTGCGCCGAGGCGGTGCTGTGACGCCCTCCAGGCCGCAATCGGCGCCTGCAGGCTTGGCCCGATTCGAAAAACCCAACGATCTCGCAGGCCGCGTTCTGTCCCGGCCTGCGCTGCGTGCGGCGCGCGCCATCCTTCCGGATGGGGAGGGAAGGTGTGGCGCAGGCAGCTTGATCAATCTGCTTCCCGCAGATCAATGGGTACCGGCGTTGCTGCAATGATCGAGTGACATAGCAGTCGCTGACTGACGGCGCTGCGGCAGTGGCATGAGCCTCGCAATCCCACGCAAACTGCGATAACGATTCTCATCTACAATGGCGAGCCCACTGTTTGCGGCTGCTCGCGCGTGCTCAAGACCGTCCTGTTCCAATTGCACTGGCTGCTCGGCATCACGGCCGGGCTGGTGCTGTCGGTGATGGGGCTGACCGGCGCGTTGATGTCCTTCGAAAACGAGATCGTGCGGTTGGCCAATCCGGCCATCGCGCAGCTGGCACAGCGGCATGCCGCAGGCGAGCGGCCATTGCCGGTGGATGTGCTGCTGCGCCGGCTGGACCTGGATCAGCAACAGGCGGTCACCCGTATGCTGATCGATCCGACTGGTAAGCGTCCGTCCAATGCACGCCTGGCCGGCAAGGACGGAGGCCGGGTGTATTTCGATCCGTATACCGGCGACCAAGTCGCCGCTCCGCGGCTGAGCGGCGCGTTTGCCTTTATCGAAGACCTGCATCGCCATCTGACCGCCGGCAAGCGTGGCCAGGCGGTGACCGGTGCGAGCACCCTGATCCTGCTGTTTTTCTGCGCTTCCGGCCTGTATCTGCGTTGGCCGCGACGCTGGTGGAGTCTGCGCACCTGGTGGGCAGTGGAATGGCGGCGGCAGGGGCGCAGTTTTCTGTGGAGCCTGCACGCGGTGTTCGGCACCTGGTGTCTGCTGGTGTACCTGCTGGTGGCGCTGACCGGGCTGACCTGGTCCTACAACTGGTACCGCGACGGCATGGTGGCCTTGCTCGGCACCGAGCCGGCGATGCGTGGCGGCGGGCGCGATCACCGCCCGGCCACGGTGGATTTTGCAGCCGTGCAACGCACCCTGGATGCCATCCCGGCCACACACAGCGCGGCACTGGACCTGCGTATCCCGCCGCGTGCGGGGCAACCGCTGAGCGTGCGGTTCCTGCCCGACCATCCCGATCACGATCGCGCCTACGACAATCTGGAGATCGAGCCGGGCAGCGGTGCGTTGCTGCGTCGCCAGGACTATGCACTGCTGCCGCGCGGGCAGCAGTTGCTGGTGAGCATGTTTCCGCTGCATTCGGGCAGCTTCTTCGGGCTGCCGGGCCGCATCGTGGTGATGCTGGCCAGTGTCGGCATGTCGGTGTTCTTCGTGACCGGCTGGATGTTGTACCTGGATCGCCGCCGCAAGAAGCGCGCGCTGCGTGCCGCGCGCGATGTCCTGCACGGTGCCCCAGCGGCCTCGCAGGCCGAGCCGTGGTTGATCGGGTTCGCCAGCCAGAGCGGGTTTGCCGAACGGCTGGCCTGGCAGGCGGCCGGGCATCTGCAGGCGGCCGGTCTGCCGGTGCAGGTGCGCTCGCTGGCACAGCTCACCGCGCAGCATCTGCAGGGCACCCGGCATGCCTTGTTCGTGGTCAGCACCTTCGGCGATGGCGAGCCGCCCGATACCGCCCGCAGCTTCGAGCGCGAACTGTTGCGTCAGCGCATGACGCTGCCACAGCTGACCTATGCCCTGCTCGCCCTGGGCGACCGCCAGTACGCGCAGTTCTGCGGGTTTTCCCGACGCATCGAGCAGTGGCTGCAGGCGCAGGGCGCGCAGCCGTTGTTTCCGGCAGTGGAGATGGACAACACCGATCCGCAGGCCCTGGCGCAATGGCATGCGCAACTGGCGCAGATTGCCGGTGCGCCGGTGGCCGCCGTGCCGCTGGCCCGCCCGACGCTGCTGCACTGGACGTTGGCGGCGCGCACGCATCTCAACCCGGGCAGCGAGGGAGCACCGATCTGGCAGATCGATCTGCTGCCACCGCCCGGCACGCACTGGCAGGCCGGCGACATCCTCGAAGTGCAGCCGGCGCACGCCTACACGCACGTGCGCGCGTGTCTGGCCGCCTGGGGCCTGCCGCCCGACGCGCTGGTGCATGTCGATGCGCAGTTGCTGCCGCTGCAGCAGGCCGTCGCCGAGCGCGTGCTACCGGAGCCGCCCACGCGCCCGCCCACGCCGCATCCGGATCCGCAGACCTGGCTGGACGCCTGCGCCTGGCTGCCGACCCGCGATTACTCGCTGGCCAGCGTGCCGGCCGATGGCGTTGCGACCGCGGTGGTGCGCCTGACCACAGGCGCCGACGGCAGCCCCGGCCTCGGTTCGGGCTGGCTGATCTGCCACGCACCCATCGGTGGGCAGATACGCGCGCGGTTGCGCACCAATCCCGGATTCCATCGCATCGAACAGGCGCCGATGGTGTTGATCGGCAACGGCACCGGTATCGCCGGTTTGCGCAGTCTGCTACGCGAGGCCGAGCTGGCCGGCGTGCACGGACATTGGCTGCTGTTCGGCGAACGGCAGGCCGCGCACGATGGTCTGTTTGCCGACGAACTCCAGGCCTGGCACGCGCGTGGCCATCTGCAGCAGCTGGACCGGGTGTTCTCGCGCGACCAGGCGCACAAGCGCTACGTGCAGCATCACTTGCGCGAGACCGGCGACACCTTGCGCCACTGGATCGATCGCGGTGCGGTGATCCATGTCTGTGGCAGCCTGGACAGCATGGCGCGTGAGGTCGATGCCACGCTGCGCGAATTGCTGGGCGAGACGCGGCTGGAGTCGCTGACCGCAGCGGGACGTTATCGGCGCGATGTGTATTGAGCGCGGTCATGGCCACTACATCGCTGGGTTGGAGCGGCTAGTAAAACGTGGCGTGCGGTCGTCAAGCGGATGCGAACGGTTTGGGAAAATCCCGGTGAACGACGGAGACATGCTGCGTCCTAGCAAGCATCGACCGCGCCCTCCTTGCAGCGTGTACGGTGGTTCTGTTAGCTGCAACCATGGCGTCTAAGCGCGGTCCGATGCTTGAATCAAAAGCCCGGTTGGTCGAGGACGCGATGCCCTCACCACGTCCGGGACACGCCGTGAATCCGTCCATGGAGGCTCCGTGGCGGCATCCATGCCGCCAAGGGTCCCGGAACCGGTAAGGACATCACGCCTGCCAAGATGGTCGTGCGCTGATGGAACTGCAAAAAGCGAGATGACTCAAGCGAGACGACTTAACGCAGCGGCCTGGCTGCTTGTATGCATGTGTGGATGACTATTAGCGATAGGGGGCAAACCCAATCTACTTGCTGCCCGCCTTCGGCGGAAAGATCAGGAAATCAGACTACGTCGGCCAGATCAAAAGGAGCACGTAACCACCGCTGCGTCTGACCCACCGGCCGCCGCTCCTGCTGCTGACCATGCACACCGACCATCCCGACAGGTCCTTGCCCGCTCACCGTCGCGGGACCTTACGCGGCATGGATGCCGCGTAAGAGCCTACAAGGACGTACTTGCGGCGTGTCCTGCGATGGTGGGCGGGCAAGGGCCCTGCGACCAAGCCTCAGATCAGAAGCCCTACAGCCGAGCCTTAGTACAGCCAAACCGCAAACCAGCGCTCTGCAGCGTGACCCAGATCATCCGCTCTGCAACAGCTTGGCGTGAAGTCGTATCCCCAGCAGCCCCTTGGCAAGGGTCTGCGCATCCACCCATCCTCAACGGCAGCTCGTATCTCCATCCACCGCCGGCGCCTTCATCCGATAGATGTCCAACTGCCCCGCACGCGGTGCGCGCGCACTGCCGGTCACCAGCAACTCGCCTGGCTTGGCCGCATCCACCACCGCACCGAAGGTGCGTTCCTGCGGCCCGTTGAACGACAGCGGCACTGCCTGGCCCACGGTGTAATGGCCGTTGTTGCAGGTCGCCAGCAATAACTGGCTGGGACCATCCTGCCGGCCGCGTGCCCATACCAGCCCCCGTCCATCGCCAAGCCAGGCCGCATCCAGCTCGTCGTCGGCGCTGTCGATATCGCTCAACGCCACCGGCGCGATGAACGCCTGCCCATCCCAGCGCGCCACGAACATGTCCATGCCGCCGGCGCCACCGTGGCCGTTGCTGGCGAACAACAGGCGGGTGCCGTCCAGCGACAGTGTCGGGGAGCGCTCGTCGCCGCGGCTGTTGATCGCCGCACCCAGGGATTCCACCGCACCGATCCGGCCCTGCGCATCCACCGGCGCGCGATACAGGTCGGCGCCGCCGGCACCGCCAGGGCGGCTGGAGGCGAACAGCAGCCAGCGGCCATCGGCACTGAACAGCGGGGAGGTCTCGTCCTGCGCCGTGTTGATCGGCAGCACTTCTGCGTCCTGCCAGCGCCCGCCGTTCAACCGGGCCTGCCACAGATCCCAGCCCCCGCTGCCGCCGGCGCGGTCGCTGGCCCAGACGATGCGTTGCCCGTCCGGACTCAGCGTGGCGCGCGCTTCGTTGGCCGGCGTGGAGACCACGCCCATGCCTTCGATGCCAAATTCGGCAAGCCCCGACGCGACCGGGACGCAGAGTAAACTTGCCGCCAGCGCGAGCAGTGTCCATCGAAGTTGCATGCGGGGTTCCTGCCTCAAGTCGCGCACAGTCTAGTCAACCAGAGAGCGTTTCATGCCCGTATCCCGTTATGCCGTGTTCGGTCACCCCGTCGCCCATTCGCTGTCGCCGGCCATCCATGCCGACTTCGGGAAGCAGACCGGCATCGCGCTGGACTACACCGCCATCGACGCACCGCCAGAAGAGTTCGCTGCCGCGCTGGAGCGCTTCGCCGACGAAGGCGGCAAGGGCGCAAACGTCACCCTGCCGCTGAAGGAGGCCGCCTGTGCGTTGTCGGCCAGCCTGAGCGATCGCGCGCGTCTGGCCGGTGCGGTCAACACACTGGTGCGCAACGACGGCCAGTGGCAGGGCGACAACACCGATGGCGCCGGTCTGGTACGTGACCTCACCGACCGCCACGGGCTGGATCTGCGCGGTCGCCGTGTGCTGCTGCTCGGCGCCGGTGGTGCCGCGCGCGGCGTGGCGCCGGCGCTACTGGAAGCGGGCATCACCGAAATGGTGGTGGTGAACCGCTCGCCCGAGCGTGCCGATGCCTTGTGCGATGCGCTCGGCGAGCCGGGGCGGGTGGTCTCGCGCTACATCGAAGACCTGCGCGATCTGGGCGACTTCGAACTGATCGTCAATGCCACCGCGGCTGGGCGCGATCGCGACGCCGGTGCGTTCGCCATGCCGCTGGGCCTGGTCAACAGCCTCACCGCGGCGGTCGATCTCAATTATGGCCCCACCGCCATCGCCTTCCTGGCCTGGGCACGCGCGGCGCAATGCCGCTACGCCGTCGATGGCCTGGGCATGCTGGTGGAGCAGGCCGCCGAGAGCTTCGCGCTGTGGCACGGAGTGCGCCCGGACACCGACCCGGTCTACGCCGCGCTGCGCGCGCGCGAGGCCGTTCTGGTCAGTGCCGACTGAGGTGGGCAGCGTCACCGCCACCGATATCCTGCTGACCCTGGTCACCAGCCTGCTGTCGCGCGTGCCGATGCTGATCGCGTTGCTGCTCGGGCTGGTTCTGCTGTGGCGTGCCTCGCAAAGCCCGTTGCGGCGTGCCGGGCTGGCCGCGCTCTGGCTGCTGCTGGGCTGCTTGTTTGCCGAGGTTGCCTTCCAGGCGATTCCGATGCTGTTGCTGCAGCAAGGCAATGTGCGTCAGATCAGCATGGTGACCAGCATCGCCCACTTCGTGCTGATGGCGATGCAAGGCGTGGGCATCGGCGTGCTGGTGTGGACGCTGGCAGGCAGCCTGCAACGCGTGCCGCCCGCCGCCGGCCCGCGCCCATGATTCCGCTCAAAGCCATCGCGCTGGTGGTGGTCGGGCTGGTCAGTGCCGGGCAGGGCGGGTGGACGCTGCTGCATCCGCAGGCGCTGGCTGCGGTCAATCGCGGCGGCCTGCTGTATGAGCGCTTCGGGCCCACTGGCGTGGGTGCCGGCATGTTGCTGATGGGCGTCGCAATGGTGGTCATCGGGCTGGTCTGGGCACGCCATGCATGGCCGCCGCGGACGCAAGGCCGCTGACAACGTGGAGCGACGCTGCCTGCTCGTTGCAGGCAGCGCAGGGTGATTGGGGCGGCATCCGTTGCGCGCCCCTTCGGGTCAGAACTTGCGGGCAGTGCCCGCCAGCGATGATCGGATCCGACGCATGCAGTGGCCGTGCAGCGTGCGTACCCGGGACCAAGATGGCGGTGGCGCCGCCCCGCGCCAGCAAACACGTTCAGCCGAGTGCCACGCCGGTCGCAGGCGCTGCGCCGGTCCGTGCGAAAATAGCGCGATGAATGAAGTCGCCCCACCGGCCGCGCCGTCGGCGCCGGTTCCCACCCAGCGCGTTCTGACCGATCCGATCAAGGCCGGCATCCGCGAGGCCTACGCCAAGCTGCAGGCCAACACGCCCGGCTTTGCCACACGGCGGGCGCAGAGCCAGATGATCGGCCTGGTCTCACGCGCGCTGGCCACCTCCGGCGGCATCGGCATTGCCGAGGCCCCCACCGGGGTCGGCAAGAGCCTGGGCTATCTCACCGCCGGCGTGCCGATCGCCCTGGCCACCAAGAAGAAGCTGGTGATCAGCACCGGCACCGTGGCGCTGCAGTCGCAGTTGGTGGAGCGCGATATTCCGGCTTTCCTCAAGGCCACCGGGCTGGAAGCCACGGTCGCACTGGCCAAGGGCCGCACCCGCTACCTGTGCACGCGCAACGCCGCCGAGCTGCAGGGCGAGACCAGCCAGGAAGGGATGTTCGACGACGAACAGGTGCTCTACGACCGCCCGCTCAGCCCGGCCGACGCGGATCTGGCCAAGCGCCTGGCCACGGCCTACGCCGAGCGCAGCTGGAACGGCGATCTGGACGATGCGCCCGAGCAGGTCTCGGTGCCGCTGCGCCTGCGCATCACCACGCCGGCCTCCGGCTGTGCCGGCCGCCGCTGCAGCTACGCCGCGCAATGCCCGGTGCTGAAGGCGCGCACCGACGTGCGCGAAGCGCAGATCGTGGTCACCAACCATGCATTGCTGCTGTCGTCGCTGTCGCTAGGCGATGCCGAAAATGGTCAGCCCTTGATCGCCCCGCCCGCCGACATGCTGCTGGTGCTCGACGAAGGCCATCACATCGCCGGCGTGGCGATCGACCAGGGCGCCGCCAGCCTGCCATTGGACGAGATGGCCAAGCGCACCGGCCGGTTGCAGATCCTCATCGCTGCCGCCTACCGCGCGGTGGACAAGGACAAGATCGGCAACCTGTTGCCCAACGAGGCCATCGAGGTGGCCGCGCGCGTGTCCAAGCTGCTCAAGGCTTTCCACGCCGAGGTCGAACGCGTGTGGAAGCCCGAGCCCGGCGAGCGCGATCCCTTGTGGCGTGCGGCTAACGGCAAGCTGCCGCCGCAATGGGGCCCGGCCATCGAAGAACTCGGCGAAGAAACCCGCGCGTTGTTCAACTGGGTGCATGCCGCGCACAGCGCGATCGCCAAGGGCAAGCAGGACGACTCGGCGCGCGAACGCCTGCAGCGCAGCCTCGGCCTGGCCCTGGAGATGGCCGAACAGCAACACAATCTGTGGAGCGGCTGGCGGCGCGAAGACAAGGAAGGCCAGCCGCCGATGGCGCGCTGGATCACCCTCTCGCGCGACGGCGATCTGATCTGCCATTGCTCGCCGGTGTCGGCCGCGCAGGTGCTGCGCACGATGATCTGGAACGAAGTGGATTCGGTGGTGATGACCTCGGCCACACTCACCGGCGGCGGCGATTTCCAAGCGTTCGCGATCGACAACGGCCTGCCCGATCACGCCGAAATGGCCTCGCTGGCCTCACCGTTCGACCTGCCCAATCAGGCAGAATTGATCGTGCCCAATTTCCCGGTCACCCCAGACGATCGCGAAGGCCACCCGAAGGAAGTTGCGCGTTACCTGGTGCGCGAACTCGACTGGACCGCCAAGGGCAGCATCGTGCTGTTCACCTCGCGCTGGAAGATGGAAAAGGTCGCCGACCTGATGCCGCTGGCGCAACGCAACCGCGTGCTGGTGCAGGGCGAGGGCAACAAGTCGCAACTGATCACCGAACACCTACGCCGTATCGCTGCCGGCGAAGGCTCGGTGCTGTTTGGCCTGAATTCCTTCGGCGAAGGCCTGGATCTGCCCGGCGACGCCTGCACCACGGTGGTCATCACCCAGGTGCCGTTCGCGGTGCCGACCGACCCGCAGACCTCGACCCTGAGCGAATGGCTGGAAAGTCGCGGCCATAACGCCTTCAACCTGATCGCCATCCCGCACGCGCTGCGCACGCTCACGCAGTTCGCGGGCCGCTTGATCCGCAGTTCCAGCGACCACGGCCGCGTGATCATCCTCGACTCGCGCCTGCTGACACGTCGCTACGGCAAACGCATCATCGACGCGTTGCCGCCGTTCAAGCGGGTGATCGGGCGCTGATATTGGCATTGCGCGTGCCGTGCAGCGACAAAGCGCGCAACGGGTGAATAAGTCACCCGTTGCGCGCGTATCAACACTACACTGCTGCTGCACCACACCTGCCCGCCCAACTTACTGGCCCGCCAAGGGGAGCCATGAGCACTCGTTTTTATGCCTTGGCACTGTTCCCGATGCTCTTGGCGCATGCAGGCAGTGGCATGACCACGGTGCCGGATCGCTTTGTTGGTCAGTGGGCTGGGAGGGCCGAGTCTTGCGGGTCGGACGCAGACGATTTGATGCTGCGCATTGCGCCTGGGCATATCACCTACTGGGAGAGTGACGGCCCAATCAAGGCGGTTGTGGTTCGGGGAGATGCGGAGATTGCGTTGATCGTCGAGCTCTCGGGTGAGGGCGAGACGTGGCTGTCAACTGCACAGTTCACGCTGTCCCCAGACGGGATGCAGTTAGCGGACACGGTGACCATGCCAGGGAAGACATTGGTTCGTTACAAGTGCCCAGATGCCGTGCGCACGCCGCCTGAGCGTGTGTCGGAGCCACGTCTGCTTCGTGAGCCGGCTAAAGTGAGGCATTGAATAACACTTCAAGCGCCAGCGTTGCATTGCAGCATCGGTGCATCGCATTCGGCAGTTTCGTCATGCATTGCAGACATCGATAACGCAGCGCCGCCCAGGAAAGCGCTGTTATCTGCAACACGATGCCACATCGAAAGCGATGCTTATCACGCAACGCAGTCATCATCATGTTCGCCTATCGCAGCGATCATAACTAACGACTTCTCACGCTTCGGTCCGCTGGCCATGATTCAGCTCCCTCAAACGAGCTGACGCCATGCGCCCTGGATCCCTCATGGTGCTAGCCCTGCTAGCCCCGACGCTGATCGCACCGCCGGTCTTCGCCCAATCCGTCCTGACCCGCGACAACGGCGCCAAGGTCGGTGACAACCAGAATTCGCAGACCGCCGGAGCCAATGGCCCGACCCTGCTGCAGGATGTGCAGCTGATCCAGAAGCTGCAGCGTTTCGATCGCGAGCGCATCCCCGAGCGCGTGGTGCATGCACGCGGCACCGGCGTCAAAGGCGAGTTCACCGCCACCGCCGACCTGTCCAGCCTGACCAAGGCCAAGGTATTCAGCGCCGGCGAAAAGACCCCGGTCTTCGTGCGCTTTTCCTCGGTGGTGCACGGCAACCACTCGCCGGAAACCTTGCGCGACCCGCATGGCTTCGCCACCAAGTTCTACACCAGCGAAGGCAACTGGGATCTGGTCGGCAACAACTTCCCGACCTTCTTCATCCGCGATGCGATCAAGTTCCCCGACATGGTCCACGCGTTCAAGCCGGACCCGCGCACTAATCTGGACGACGATTCGCGCCGTTTCGATTTCTTCTCGCACGTGCCCGAGGCTACACGCACGCTGACCCTGCTGTACTCCAACGAAGGCACCCCCGCCGGCTATCGCTTCATGGATGGCAACGGCGTGCATGCCTACAAGCTGGTCAATGCGCAGGGCGAAGTGCATTACGTCAAGTTCCACTGGAAGACGCTGCAGGGCATCAAGAACCTCGACCCCAAGCAGGTCGCTGCCGTCCAGGCCAAGGACTACAGCCACCTGACCAACGATCTGGTCGGTGCGATCAAGAAGGGCGACTTCCCGAAGTGGGACCTGTACGTACAGGTGCTCAAGCCGGAGGACCTGGCCAAGTTCGATTTCGATCCGCTGGACGCCACCAAGATCTGGCCCGACGTGCCGGAGCAGAAGGTCGGCCAGATGGTGTTGAACAAGAACGTCGACAACTTCTTCCAGGAAACCGAGCAGGTCGCGATGGCGCCGGCCAACCTGGTGCCGGGCATCGAGCCGTCGGAAGACCGTCTGCTGCAGGGGCGCATCTTCTCCTACGCCGACACCCAGCTGTATCGCATCGGTGCCAATGGCCTGAACCTGCCGGTCAACCGCCCACGTGTGGCCGTCAACAACGGCAACCAGGATGGCGAAGGAAATAACGGCCACACCACCAGCGGCGTGAACTACGAGCCGAGCCGGCTGGAGCCGCGGCCGCAGGACACCGCTGCGCGTTACAGCGCGTTGCCGCTGTCGGGCACCACCCAGCAGGCCAAGATCACCCGCGAGCAGAACTTCAAGCAGGCCGGTGAGTTGTATCGGTCCTACAGCAAGAAGGATCGCGCCGATCTGGTGCAGAGTTTCGGCGAGTCGCTGGCCACCACCGACACCGAGAGCAAGCATCTCCTGTTGTCGTTCCTGTACAAAGCCGACCCCGAGTACGGCACTGGCGTGACGCGTGTCGCCAAGGGCGACTTGGCCCGGGTCAAGCAGCTGGCCTCCAGCCTGCAGGACTGACCCACCCACGGCATCGCGGCCTGTGCCGCGGTGCCGTTTTCGCTATCGGGAGAGCCATATGCGCACCCTGCTGTTTCTGATGCTTGGCACCCTGTCTGCAGCTGCCAATGCTGCCTCACCCGCGCCGATGTCCGCCAGCGCCACCGCTGCCGCCGCCGACCCGGCGCAGATCAAGCTGCAGTTGCGCGAGTACTTCTTCGACGCGGCACGCGAAGGGCGGCAGGACATGCTGGCCGAGTTCATCCGCTCGCACTACGACCTCAATACCCGTGACGAGAAGGGCTACACGGCCCTGATCCTGGCGGCCTATCACGGCCAGCGCCCGGCAGTGGAGCAGTTGCTCAGCGCCGGTGCCGACCCCTGCGCGCAGGACAAGCGCGGCAACACTGCGCTGATGGGCGCGATCTTCAAGGGCGAGCTGGGTATCGCCAAGCGGCTGATGCAGGCCGACTGCGCGCCGGACCAGCGCAACAATGCCGGTCAGACCGCCGCGATGTACGCAGCGCTGTTCCAGCGCACCGACGTGCTCAAGGATCTGGCCGCCAAGGGCGCAGACCTCAGCCTCAAGGATGGGCAGGGCAACGATGTGACCAAGCTGCAGCGCGGCGAGTTTGCGACGACCCCGGCGCGCTGAGCGCGCCTGTCATGCGTGGCGGGGCAGGTATGCGTGACGCCAGGCGTCAGCAGGCTCGCACCGGCGCCATGCGGCCGATACCGGCGTGAGCCGACGGCGATGCGTGCTGCAGCGTGCCGTACCACGATGCACCTGATGCACAGGCCAATCGCCTGCAGCCCGCATCCTGGCGGATTGCACGCATAGCGCTCGGCCGTCTTCGAAGCGCTGTAGGTGGTTGCGACGGCAGCTCCATCCCGGTGGCCGTCGGATGAGTCGCTGATCGGTATCGCCCGAGTCCTGCACCTCGATACCCGGAGCCTCGACGGCCTCGCCTGCAGCACTCCACCGCGCGTACCGGCGACACCCGCTCAGTTATGACCACCGACGTGGTTCGGGAGGTAGCCGTTGCGTACCGAGCGCACCGCATGCTCGCTCTTAGATCGGCTGGCCGCGCGGTGACTTACTCAATCTGCCTTCATCACCTGCCGAGAGGCGCAACCACCGCCTCGGCCCGGTTCGGAGGTCAACCACTGTGCACCGAGCGCAGTGAATCCTCGCTCCCGGGTCGGCCAGTGGCTCGCCGACCTGCTCGATTTGTCTCCACGACCCGCTGGAAAACGCAGCCACCGCCTCCGCCGGTTTTCCGCCGCAGGCGCGTTGGATCTTTGGCGGCGGTGGTGATTTTTGTGCCACTGCGTCAGGAGTCCCCTGACATGGAAACCTTTGTGCGCCAAGGGTTTGACATAAGTCTGAGTGCGCGCTGACTTGCCTGAAATTTGTTCGGAAAAATCGCAAAAAACAGTTCAAGAAAGCGCTGCGAACGCCGATGCTTCCGCTATCGCACACTGGAACCCCCGGACCATGAAGCTCGATCCCTCCATCCCTTTCCTGATGTCCCTGCTGGCGATGGTGCTGTGCACCGCTACCGCCGTGGTCGCGCTGGTGTTCGGTCAGGTACACGTGCTGGCCACGTCGTGGAGCTTCTACACCGTGCTGGGTACCGCCCTGATCACCCTGGTCGCCTCGTACCATGCGCTCGGCAAGCCGCTGAGCGCCGAAGAGCGTGTGGGCTTCCGCAACCCGTAACTGCAGATCCTGTCCAGGCGCAGTGCACGACGCCAGCACTGGACGACACAAGCTCCGCTCGTCATTGACGATGCACCGCGTTCGCTCGACATGGGCGAACGCCCAGGCACTGCGCATCCTGCAGCGATGCCGCCCGTTAACGCGCGCACCTGGCGAGCGAGGGCAACGACAGCAGCGCCAGCGCGGTGTCGTTCGTCTCTTTCGGTGGCAGTGATAGCCGCGATACTGGACGCCGAGGCGCGCCGCCAGCGGGTTCCATCAACGCGCGGCACGCCGACCTTCGCCAGCCCCTACGGGTCGATCACATGGCGCAGTAAACCGGCGATCGATCAGCGGGCTCCAGCAGGACAGCCTCACAGGATGCCATGCCGCGCTGCGGCAGATTCATCGACACCCGTGTAAGCTGTTGATCCTGCTCCGCATTCCGATGGCTGCCCGCTGCGGCCACATGTCGATGACCGCTTCCACAGATCGCTACGCCGCCTCCCTGCGCCTGTCCGTCGCCCCGATGATGGATTGGACCGACCGCCATTGCCGGGTCTTCCATCGCCTGCTGGCACCCTCGGCACGTCTGTACACCGAGATGGTGCACGCCAATGCGGTGATCCATGGCGATCGCACGCGGCTGATCGGGTTCGATCCGGTCGAACACCCGCTGGCGCTGCAATTGGGCGGCAGCGAGCCGGCGCTGCTTGCGCAGGCGGCGGCGATCGCGCAGGAGTGGGGCTACGACGAGATCAACCTCAATTGCGGCTGCCCGTCTGATCGCGTGCAGGCCGGGCGCTTCGGTGCCTGCCTGATGCGCGAGCCGGACCTGGTGGCCGACTGTGTTGCCGCCATGTGTGCGGCGACCACGCTGCCGATCACGGTCAAGTGCCGCCTCGGCGTGGACGACGATGACGACTACGCCGTGTTCGCCAGCTTCGTCGATCAGGTAGTCGCAGCCGGTGCCGCCATGGTGGTGGTGCATGCCCGCAACGCGTGGCTCAAGGGCCTGTCGCCCAAGGAAAACCGCGAAGTGCCGCCGCTGCGTTACGACTGGGCGTATCGCCTCAAGCAGGAGCGCCCCGCGCTGCCAGTGGTGCTCAATGGCGGCATCGCGGCGGTGGAGACCGCGATGGAGCATCTGCACCAGACCGACGGCGTCATGCTCGGCCGCGCCGCCTACCACGACCCCTACGTACTGCATCGCCTGGATGCAGCCCTGACGCATCGTGCGGAACAGCCGCGCGACCAATTACTGCGCGCCTTGCGGCCCTACGTCGAGTCCCAACTGGAGCAAGGCCTGGCCTTGAAACACATGACCCGACACGTGTTGGGGTTGTTCCATGGCCAGCCGGGCGGACGCGCGTTCCGGCAGGTCCTGAGCGAGGGCGCACACCGGCCAGGTGCCGGCTGGGAGCTGGTCGAGCAGGCCTTGCAGCGCACCGACACCCAGGGCTGGCGCGTTGTGGCCTGAACTGGCCTGCCGCTTGCATTACCTGAACAGGCATTTCCGCTGTCTGCTTCTGACCGGGATGCCAACTGCCGGGCACGGGTACGAGTTCCAGAAAAGTGCCGTTCCAGGCGTCCAGGGATTCATTTCACTGAACAGCGTTAACACAAAGCTAAAAAGTTCAGATGGGATTCACCCCGAAAAATCAAGAATTTGGACCATTCTCGGGCTCGACCATGCTGTCACCGGTGGCCGGTTTCACGAATTTTGAATGTTCCTGAACAACCCGCTAGGATTCATTGTGACCCAGCCCTCCTGCCGCGCTTGCTATGTCGTCCTGGTTGCCCTCGGGCTAGCCATGGCAGCGCCATTGGCGTGGGGGCAGGCATATCCGATGTCGCACGCGGGACGCGATCCATTGCCGCCTTCCGCGCGCGGTAATGGGCGCACGCTCTCGGACACCATCCGACAGGTGCAGCGGTCCACCGGTGGACAGATCCTCAGCGCCGAACGCGTGCCGTTTGACGGGGGCAATCTCAACCGCGTCAAGTACATGAAGGACGGCCGCGTGCATACCGTGTACGAGTCGGAGCAGATGCAGGCCGCGCCGCCGCGCAGCCAGGCGCCGCCGGATGCGCCACCACGCGACGATAACCACTAGACGTAGATAGTTCTGCGTTCAGTCTCATAAATTCCCCGGCCATTGGCCGACAACGTAACTAGGGAGAGTGCATGCGTATCCTTTTGGTCGAAGACGAAGCTCCGCTGCGCGAGACCCTTGCCGCGCGCCTGAAGCGTGAGGGCTTTGCTGTCGACGCTGCACAAGACGGCGAAGAAGGCCTGTACATGGGCCGTGAAGTCCCGTTCGATGTCGGCATCATCGACCTCGGCTTGCCCAAGATGTCGGGCATGGAGCTGATTAAGGCGCTGCGCGACGAAGGCAAGAAATTCCCGGTGCTGATCCTGACCGCGCGTTCGAGCTGGCAGGACAAGGTCGAGGGCCTCAAGCAGGGTGCCGACGATTACCTGGTCAAGCCGTTCCATGTCGAAGAGCTGCTGGCGCGCGTCAATGCGCTGCTGCGGCGCGCGGCGGGCTGGAGCAAGCCGACGCTGGAATGCGGCCCGGTCGCGCTGGATCTGGCCGCGCAGACGGTCAGCGTCAATGGCGCCAACGTGGATCTGACCAGCTACGAGTACAAGGTGCTCGAATACCTGATGATGCATGCCGGCGAACTGGTCTCCAAGGCCGATCTGACCGAGCACATCTACCAGCAGGATTTCGATCGCGATTCGAACGTGCTGGAAGTGTTCATCGGCCGCCTGCGCAAGAAGCTCGATCCCGATGGTGAGCTCAAGCCGATCGAGACCGTACGCGGTCGCGGCTACCGTTTCGCCATTCCGCGTACCGAAGGCTGAGTCCGCGCATCGGCAAGCAGGAAGATCAGGTGCCGGGCCGCTCCAAGTGGTATAGACGCTGGCGGCCGCGCTCGCTGCAGGCCCGCCAGCTGCTGGCCGCCAGCCTCAGTCTGGTGGCCTTCCTGGCGCTGGCGGGTTACGCGCTGGATGTGGCGTTCGCCGACACGGCCGAAAAAAATCTGCGCGAGCGGTTGAAGAACTACGCCTCTGCGTACGCCGCCAATATCGATTTCGTCCGCGACGGCTCGCTGTACATCGGCGGCCAGCCGCCGGATCCACGTTTCGATGTGCCCGGCGGCGGGCTGTACGTGGAAGTCGTGCGCCCGGACGAAAGCTGGACCTCGATGTCGGCCGAAGGCCCGAACATTCCGCACGGGCGCATGCTCGAGCCGCGCCAGGAAGAATTCATCGGCCCGCTGGAGATGACCCAGATCGACGGCAGCGTGGGCCAGTTGTACCGCTACGGCCTGGGCGTGAGTTACGTCGAGCGCGAACACGGCGGTGAGATTCCATACACCATCTACGTGATGGAAGATGCGCGCTCGATGGGCGCGCAGCTGCGCGTGTTCCGTGGCGCAGTGTGGTTCTACCTCGGCAGTGCCGGTGTGGTGCTGCTGGTGCTGCAGGCCTTCATCCTGCAGTGGAGTCTGCGTCCGCTGCGGCGGGTCATCAACGAGTTGACCAAGGTGCAGCGCGGCGAGATCCAGCGCATGAGCGAGCAGCATCCGCGCGAACTGGAGCCGCTGACCGAAAGCATCAACGCCTTCATCGAGAGCGAGCGCGACAATCTGGACCGCCAGCGCAATACGCTGGCCGATCTTGCGCACAGCCTCAAGACGCCGATCGCGGTGTTGCGCACCCAGCTCGATAGCGGCCAGTCCGAGCGCGACCTGCACGAGGAAATGGATGTGCAGTTGCGCCGCATGAACGATCTGGTGTCCTACCAGCTCGCACGCGCGGCCTCCAGTGGACACAAGCTGTTCGCCGCACCGCTGCCGATCGAGTCGACCGCCGAGGAGATCGTGCGCGGGCTGGAGAAGGTCTATTCGGTCAAGGGCGTGTTGTGCGAATTCGATATTTCGCCCGATGCGCGCTTTCATGGCGAGCCGGGCGATCTGCAGGAATTGCTGGGCAACCTGCTGGAAAACGGCTTCAAGTGGGCGCGCAGCCGCGTGCTGCTGACCGCACAGCCCGGTCCCACCACCGGCAGCCGTCGTGCCGGATTGATCCTGTCGGTGGAAGACGACGGCCCCGGCATCGCGCCGGAAGACGTAGCCAAGATCCTGCAGCGTGGCGTACGTGGCGACGAGCGCGTGCAAGGCCACGGCATCGGCATGTCGATCGTGCAGGATCTGATCAAGGCTTACCGCGGCGAGCTGCAGGTGGTGCGCTCGCAGGAACTGGGCGGCGCCCGCTTCGACGTGACCCTGCCACCGGGACTGTGACCGGCATGGGGGGGTGCGGAATGAACCCGTGGTCAACGCTGCGGCGCGCTCCGACAACCGTTTAACGCCCCGCGCGTTGGCTTGACCATACTGGGCCGGTTGCAGGCCGTTGCGATGGAGAGCTGCATGTTCGAGCGCAATGCACAGACGCGCTGGCTGAGCGCACGTCCAGCGGGCGCGCCCCGCCATCACCGGTGGCAGCTGGCATGGCTGTTGGCGGGCTGCGCTTTGGCCATGCCGTGCAGTGCTGGCAATCCAGCACTGACGCCGGCGCAGACGCGCTGGCTGCAGCGTGCGACCTACGGCGTGGATGCCGACAGCGCCGCGCAACTGCAGCGGCTCGGCCCCAAGCGCTATGGCAGGTCGCTGTTGCAGGCCAGCGACGATACGGCGTTGCCAGCGCCGATCCGTGCACAGCTGCAGCACTTCGATGCGCTGCACACGCCGTTGCTGACATTGCTCACGCAGTACGAGGCCGACAAGATCCACCTGCAAGACATGCCCGATGGTGAGGAAAAGACCGCCTTGCGCAAGGCATGGCAGGCGCGTGGTGGGCAGATGCTGACCCAGGCGCGTCAGGCGCAGCTGTTGCGTGCGGTGTATGCGCCGGAGCAGACGCGCGAGCAGCTGGTGTGGTTCTGGCTCAATCATTTCAGCGTGTACGCCGACAAGGGGCGGGTGAAATGGATGGCGGCCGATTACATGGAAAACGCGATCCGCCCGCATGCCACCGGCAAGTTCGCCGACCTGGTGATGGCGACGCTGGAAAGTCCGGCGATGCTGGAATATCTGGACAACGCCAAGAACGCCAAGGGCAAGGTCAACGAAAATTACGCGCGCGAACTGATGGAACTGCATACGCTGGGTGTGCATGGCGGTTACAGCCAGCAGGATGTGCAGCAACTGGCGCTGATACTGACCGGCGCCGGCCTGGTGCCGGTCAAGGCCGAGGGCGCTCCGCCCTTGCCGACTGCCGTGCCGGGGCAACCGCAGGTGGTGCGCAAGGGGCTGTTCGAATTCAATCCCGCACGCCATCAACCCGGCGACAAGACCTTGCTGGGCAAGCGCATCGCTGCGGGCGGCCTGGATGAGATCGAGCGCGCGGTGCAGCTGTTGGTACGGCAGCCGGCATGCGCACATTTCATTTCGCAGCGTTTGGCCGAGTACTTTGTCAGCGACAAGCCGCCGGCCGCGCTGGTCGAGCGCATGGCGAACACGTTTCAACGCAGCGATGGCGACATCGCCAAGGTGATGCAGGCCATGCTGGACGCGCCGGAATTTGCGCAGGCGCAACCGCGCAAGTTCAAGGATCCGAATCGGTTCGTGGTTTCGGCCATGCGGCTGGCGTACGAGGGCCAGCCGGTGGTCAATGCCGCGCCGATGGCGAGCTGGCTGCAGCAACTCGGCGAGCCGCTGTTCGGGCGCATCACCCCCGATGGCTGGTCGCTGCAATCGCAGGCATGGACCAGCTCCGGGCAACTGGCGCGACGCTTCGAGGTGGCACGTTCGCTGGGTAGCGGACCCAAGCAACTGTTCCGCTTCGATGGCGATAACGACACGCCACTGCCGGCGCTGACGCAGATCGATACGCGCCCATCGTATCGCTGGGTGGCGCCGTCGCTCTCCAGCGGCACGCGCGATGCCTTGGCGCAGGCGCGTTCGCCTGCGGAATGGAACGGATTCCTGCTGTCATCGCCGGACTTCAACTATCGCTGATTCGAGGGTCGCCGATTCGACGGTTGCCGATTCAAACCCGCTGTTCAACGTTCGACCAGCGATCACCGCCACGGGAGCGCGCCATGCAACGACGTCAATTTCTGCTTGCCTCTGCAGCGGCCGCAAGTCTGCCCTGGAGCGGTCGCCTGTTTGCTGCGCCACGCGACAGTGCGCGCATGCTGGTGGTGTTCCTGCGCGGCGGCTACGACAGCAATAATCTGCTGGTACCGCATGCCAGCGATTTTTATTATCAGGCGCGTCCGACCCTGGCGATCGCGCGGCCGGATGCGGCCAACCCGAACAGTGCCGTTGCGCTGGATACGCAATGGGGTCTCAACCCGGTGATGTGCGATGCGCTGCTGCCGCTGTGGCAACGCCGGCAACTGGCGTTCGTGCCGTTTGCCGGTACCGACGATCTGTCGCGCAGTCACTTCGAAACCCAGGACGATATCGAATCCGGGCAATCCGGCCGACAGCGCCGCGATTATCGTTCCGGCTTCATGGCGCGCCTGTCGGGTGTGCTCAGCGGAGTGCCGGCGATTGCCTTCACCGATTCCTTACCGCTGACCTTCCAGGGCGGCGGCGACTTGCCCAACGTGTCGTTGCGGGGCATCGGCAAGGGCGGTCTGGATGCGCGTCAGGCACAGATCCTGTCGCAAATGTACGACGCAACCCCGCTGGCGGCCGCTGCGCGCGAGGGACTGGCACTGCGTCAGCAGGTCACCGCGCAGCTGCGCGAAGAGATGGAGCAGGCCGGTCGCGGCGCCGCCAGTGCGCGCACCTTCGCCGACGAAACCCGGCGCATGGCAAGCCTGATGCGCGAGCGTTATCGGCTGGGCTTTGTCGATGTCGGCGGTTGGGACACGCACGCCAATCAGGGCAGTGTCGAAGGTGGGCTGGCGAACAATCTGCGCAATCTGGGCGAAGGGCTGGCGGCATACGCCGACGCCCTCGGGCCGGCATGGAAGGATACCGTGGTGGTGGTGCTGTCCGAGTTCGGCCGCACCTTCCGCGAGAACGGCAGCAGGGGCACCGATCACGGGCACGGCACCACCTATTGGGTGCTGGGTGGCAGCGTGCGTGGCGGCCGGATCGCCGGCGAGCAGGTAGAAGTTGCGCAGGCGCAGCTGCTGCAGAACCGCGATTATCCGGTGCTCACCAATTACCGCAGCCTGTTCGGCGGTGTACTGAGCCGGTTGTGGGGATTGTCGGCTGCGCAGCTGGAACGGGTGTTTCCCGGTGCCAGGCCGCGCGATCTTGGGTTGGTGTGAATGCCTGGCAATGCGCGAGCGATGTCGATCCGTCCCGCGTGTGGCCGCGTGCGGCATCGCGCATTGGTGTGCTCAGTCGCTTGAAACGCCTGCGATTGATGCGCGCGACAGCGTTGCATGAGACGACAGCCCAACGCATGCAGGCATGTCAGCGCACCATCAGCGCTGCGCTGACGCCGCAAACGGCGATGGTCCATAAAAACGCGTCAGCTGTGCAGCGACATCCGGCATGAGGCGCGCCAGCAGCTGTGGCGCGGAGAAGTGGTATTCGCTTACGACCGCGAAGAATTCTTCCGGTGCCTCGGCGGCATACGGGTCGATCTCGGTGTCTTCGCCCGCATCGACGCGTTGGCAAAACGTATCGAAGGCGCGCTGGAAATCGCGTGCCCAGGCACGCTGCGCAGCGTGCGGCAGCGGCGGGGTGCCGTCGAGCGCGCCATCGAGTGCATCGAGCTTGTGCGCCATCTCATGCACGATCACGTTGAAGCCGGCCTGCGGGTCGTCCAAGTCGGCCTGTACGTCGGCCCAGCTGACGATCAGCGGCCCTTGCTCCCAGGCCTCGCCAATCAGGGTGTCGTCCCAGGCATGCATCACTCCGGCCGCATCCACATGCGTGCGTTGCACGCGGAATGCGTCCGGGTAAACGATCAGCTGCGACCAGCCACGCCAGCCGGCCGCGCCGATGTTCAGCAGCGGCAGGCAACACATGGCAGCCAGCAAAACGTGATCGTGCGGTTGCAGCTGCAGCCCGTCGAGCGGGGAAATGGTTTTTTGCTGCAGGAACTGCGCGGTCAGTGCACGCAGACGGTGCTGGCGGGGCGGATCGAGCGCAGCGACCCAGGCGCAGCGGCGGCTGACCGGCAGCCATAAGGCATCGGGAATATCGGCCGGCGGCCGGCGCAGCCGGCGCAACAACCACTGGATCAGCGGAACATGCCCGGCAGGAAGCTATGCCAGCGCGGCATCGTGCGCATACGGGGGAACAGTCCGTCGCCGTCGCCACCACCACCGCCGGTGGCCGGTGCGGGCTTGTGCGCGGGAGCACGTGCCGGGGTTGCCGGCTCGCCGTTGGGGGTTCTGCCGCGTGCCGCCGAGTTGCTGCTGACGCAGCTCTCATGATCGCCATCGGCCAGCTGGTCCGATGCCAGTGCGGCAAGCGGAGCCAACAACAGGAGCAGGCAAACCGTGATTCGGCGCATCGTCCACATCCAGGGCAAGCGGCGTGAGTCGCCGATCATAACGTGCTTTTCACTCCCTCACGCAAGCCAGGCTGGGCGGGTGCGGACGCTTGGCGCATACTTTCACGGATCGATTTGGGGACTTGCCGTGGATGACCGCGCCTTGCTGGCCAAACTTGCGAGCGGCCGGCTATCCGGCGATGCGTTGGCGCGCGATGCCGGGTTGACCCGTGCGGCGGTGTGGAAGCGGATTCAGAACCTGCGCGCGGCCGGGGTCGAGATCGAAGGGCGGGCCGGGGACGGCTACCGCCTGGCGGCGCCGCTGGACCTGCTGGACGACGCGCGCATTCGTGCGGCGATGGCGGCCGAAGCGCTGGCAGGCCTGGCTGCGCTGGAGATTGCCTGGACCCTGGAATCCACCAACACCAGCTTGCTGGCGCGCCCGGCGCCGGAGCAGGGCGTGGCGGTGCTGCTGGCCGAGCGGCAGACCGGCGGGCGCGGCCGGCGTGGGCGTCAATGGACCTCGCCACTGGGTGCGCACATCTATCTGTCGGCCTCGCGCCGTTTCAGCGGCGGATTGGGCCAGCTGGCCGGGCTCAGCCTGGCCGTGGGCGTGGCGGTGGCCGAGGCCCTGCGCGGTTGTGGCTTTGCCGATGTCGGGTTGAAGTGGCCCAACGATCTGCTGGCGCGCGAGCGCAAGCTGGGCGGCCTGCTGATCGAAGGCGGCGGCGAAATGGCCGGCAACGCCCGCGCGGTGATCGGGTTGGGTTTGAACGTGCATATGCCGGCGGCAGCGGCCGCTGCGATCGACCAACCGTGGGTGGATCTGGATACGCTGGCCGGCCACGCGGTGTCGCGCGATACCGTGGTGGCTGCAGTGTTGTCGGCGCTGCTGCCGGCGCTGGAGCTGTTCGAGGCGCAGGGGCTGGCCCCGTTCCTGGGCCGCTATGCGGACCTGGACGTCCTGAGCGGCCGCGCGGTGCAGGTCGAGGAAGCCGGCACCCGGCATCACGGCATTGCGCTTGGCCTGGCAGCCGACGGCGCGTTGCGGGTGCAACTGGGCGAGACGGTGCGGCTGTTCCACTCCGGAGAAGTGAGCGTGAGACCTGCATGAGCGAGTGGTTGTTCGACCTGGGAAATTCGCGGTTCAAGTACGCACCGCTGCAGGGCGACCGCGCCGGCGACGTGCAGGCCTGGCCGCATGGTGCCGAGGCGATGGACGCGGCCGCGTTGTCGGCCTTGCCCACCGGACGCATCGCGCACGTGGCCAGCGTGGCTGCGCCGGCGTTGACGCAGCGCATGCTCGGCTGCCTGCGCGAGCGTTTCGAACAGGTGCGCATCGTGCGGACCGCGGCCGAGTGCGCCGGCATCCGCATCGCCTATGCAGACCCGGGCCGCTTCGGGGTCGATCGCTTCCTGGCTCTGCTGGGCGCACGCGGCGACGCACCGGTGCTGGTGGCCGGCGTGGGCACCGCGCTGACCATCGATGTGCTCGGCGCCGATGGGCAGCACCACGGCGGCCGTATCGCCGCCTCGCCGACCACCATGCGCGAGGCGCTGCATGCGCGCGCGGTGCAGTTGCCGGCCAGTGGCGGGACCTATGTCGAGCTGGCCGACGACACCGACGATGCGCTGACCTCCGGCTGCGATGGCGCGGCGGTGGCGCTGATCGAGCGCAGCCTGCAGCACGCGCAACGTAGTCTGGGCGTACCGGTGCGGCTGCTGGTGCACGGGGGGGGCGCGCCGCCGCTGCTGCCGTTGTTGCCCGATGCCAGCTTCCGCGCCGCGCTGGTGCTGGACGGGCTGGCGACCTGGGCGAGGTCTGCGTCGGCGCCTTGAACGGCGGGCCATGCGATCGTGCGGCCACGCGGCGGGCGCGGCCGGGAGACGGAATCGGTCGGCAGCGCTCGTACACTGCGCCCCCACTACCTGGCATGGGCAGCAAGCCGACCAGCGCTCGCCGGTTGTGACTGCCCGCGCTTAGAATCCATCGCATGTATGTACGCGCACTCATCGTCGTCCTGATCGTCCTCAATGCCGGTGTGGCCTTGTGGTGGGCGTTGCAGCCGGCACCGGCAGCGGTGGCGGCACCGCCGCAGCCGGCCGGTGTGGCGCGCCTGGAAGTGCTGCCGAGCACTGCGGCAGCATCGCCAGGCGAGGCGAGCGAGGCAGGCATGGGCCCGGCAGCTGCGGTCACCGCACCATCGGATGCACCTGCACCTGCACCTGCACCTGCACCTGCATCGACACAGACACAGACACAGACGGCAGCAGCGGCAGCGTCTTCTTCGATAGATGCGGCCGCCGCGAAGGTGGCCGCACCGTCGCAGACGTCGGCACAGGTTCCACCACCAACCAAGGTCGCTCCAACACCGAACGAGGTTGCGGCAGTGGCGATCAAACCATCGCCAGCGGTACCTACTCCCGCCGCTGCGCCGGAGCGTTGCGCCAGCCTGGGGCCGTATGCGGCGCGCGCCGATGCCGATGCCGCGCTGGCACGCCTGCGTGGCCAGGCCACGCGCACCCGCGTGCGCGAGGACAAGGACGCCGGGGTCAGTACGTTCCGGGTGATGCTGCCCAATGTCGGCGATCGTGCAGCGGCGCAAGCCTTGGTCAAGCGCATCGCCGCCGCCGGCATGGGCGACTATTACGTGATTGCCCAGGGCGAGAACAACACCATCGCGCTGGGGCAGTACCAGAGTCGCGAGCGTGCAGAGCGACGGCAGGCCAGCCTGGTCGGTGCAGGGTTTCCGGCGCAGTTGCTGCCCAGCGGCACCGGGCAATCGCGCTGGTGGATCGATGTGCGCAGCACGGCTGCGATCGGCACATTGCAAGGCACCGCAGGTGCAACGCGTCAGCGGTCGCTAGATTGCGCCGCGCTGCGCTAGAATGCGCACCGGCGCGCAACGCGCCTGCCTTTGCCGGCATAGCTCAGTTGGTAGAGCAACCGCCTTGTAAGCGGTAGGTCCCCAGTTCGAATCCGGGTGCCGGCACCACGAAGGTTCTCTCGTCCTATCCCGAAATGTCCATGTAGCTCGGGGCTGACTGCGCTGTTGGGTCAGCGTCTCCGGGCCGCGCCTTGTCCGGTGTGATCGGCCGAAACAGCTATCTGCCCGCGGCCCGCCAATCACAACGCGCCAGTTGCTGTTGCCTGCGCGCAAGACGCGCAGCGACTCAGGCCGGGCGACCGGCCGACAGCAGTTCCAGCGTGGCCTGGTCGGCATCGGTGGCGTCGACGCGCAGGCGTTCGGCCAGTGCGGCAACGACGATGGCGTGGGCCTGGCGGAGCACGCTGTCCGCATCGGCGCTGGCGTCCACGACGTGCTTCCCCGGCAACTGCAGCTGGGCAAAGATGCTGCGGCAGCGTTCCAGGTTGTCCTGGGTTTCGAAGTGATTGGGTGCATCGCCGCGGGCGCGGATACGCGCCAGGCCGGTAGGCGGGGGCAGGTCGAGCAGCAGCAGCACGTCCGGGCGCGGCGCAAAGGCGTTGCGGTCCAGCAGGTCGTCCAGCGGCAGGCCGGCGGCGCCTTGGTAGGCGACCATCGAGGGGAAATAGCGGTCCAGGATCACGATGTCGCCGCGTGCCAGCGCCGGCACGATCAGGGTGTCCACGTGTTCGTGGCGGTCGCGGATCAGCAGCTCGGCTTCTTCGTCGGCGCTGAGGCGGCCGGTGGCGGCGGACTGGCGCAGCTGGGTGCCCCAGGGGCCATTGGTCGGTTCCTTGCTGAGCACCACGCGCGCGCCGGCCGCTTCCAGCGTGGTGGCCAGGCTGCGGGCGAGGGTGGTCTTGCCGGCGCCGTCGATGCCTTCGATCGCGATCAGTAGACCGCCGGGCTTCAGTTCGATTGTCATCGCGCTACTTTATCCGATCGTGGTGCTGGATCAGCACCTGGCATTGGCGCGGACGTCGCCCTGCAGCGGCCGATCCCGGCGCATCGGGTCTGCGCTGCGCGTTACCGATGGCACCGCCGCTGCCGCGCGTCGATGCCTGTGCGAGATGGCTTGACGACGGTCTGTGCAACGCAGCGCCGGGCGCGCACAACAACCGCATCACGACCGCCGATTGCAGGCGCTGCCGGCTGCTGGCGTTATTGCATATGCCGTATGACCGGTATGTCCTGCGCGATGTCGGGAACGTCCCGATGCCCTGATTTCTGGCTGCGCGGCATACTGAACAAGTCAGGCAAAGCACCCGAATGTATGACGTCCGCGTCGCGTGCCTGGCAACAAGGAAGATGGACGCGTCGCCGTCACCCTAGAGGCGGCATCCCCCGCGTGACGCCCTCTCAGGCACCGTCGTGACCGGATTCCTTGTTTTTCTCGCGCGCCGACCACGTCGGCAATGCCACGTACGCGCCCGCTCAGCTGGTCGCCGAGGTGTAACGATAGGACAGCAGCGACTTCACCAGGAACGTGATCTGGGTGGCCGAGCGTGCGTCCACGCGCATGACCGGGATGCGGAAGCCTTCGGCCACCAGCGCATCGCGAAACGGCGGCAGCAAAAAGTCCTGCATTTCGTCGGTCATGGTGATGCCCACCGCCAGGCTTGCCGCAGGTGCGATCTGCGAAAACTCGCGCAGCAAGGCCACGGTGGCATCGCGCATCTGCGGATCGCGCGCGCTGACCAGCACGATCACGCCCAACGCGCCGTCGCACACCAGCGGCCACATGAAATCCAGGTACTTCTGCCCGGGCACGCCGTAGACGTGCAGCAACTCGCCGTCTTCCAGTTCGATCGAGCTGTAGTCCAGTGCGACCGTGGTGTAGGTCTTGTCGCCGTAGGCATCCTGGCTGAGCGGCATCTCGGTGCTGACCGGCTCCACGTCGGAGATGGCGCGCACGGCGGTGGTCTTGCCGGCGCCCATGCCGCCAACGAACACCAGTTTGTTGGCCGGAAGACTCATGACTGCGCCTGAAAGAGAGAGAGGCCAAAGCGACGTGCGACCCAGGAGAAAAACCGGGAGTTGCTGCTGTCCGGACGGGGCTGCGTTGCAGGCACGGGAATCTCCGCAGTCTGGGCAAGGCCGCTGGCGAGTGCAGCGGCGAACAGGCATTCCACCGTTTGCAGCGGCAGCTTGCAAGCATTGGCCAGCGCCTGCGGGCGCCACGGGCGCGCATGCAGGTGGGCAATGGCAAGCAGCTGCGCCGGCGAACTGGTCTCGGCACTCAGCTCCGGCCATTGCCGCAACCGCAGCGCATGGCTGGGTTCGACCGCCGGCAGCGCGGGGCGCAGGTGCTCGGGCAGGGCGAAGTACAGCGCCTCGAAGGAAATACGTTGGCTCAGTACGCTGTCGGCGGTGTCCGGCGCAACCTGCCAGCCGGGGCGATCCAGGGCCGCCAGCAGCTCGGTCAAGGCGATGCCGGCGGGAAGCTGCACGCAGCTGTCGGCCGGGTCCACGCGCACCTGCAAATGCCCGTTGCGCAGCAGCACCGCAGCGGTGCCGAATTCGCCGCGGCAATGGCGGACCAGCAAGGCCGGCTCGGCGACCTGCGCATGATCGGAGGACGACAGCAACAGGCGCATCTGCTCGTTGAGTTCGCGCACGGTGGCGCCGTGCTTGAGCCATGCGCCGCCGACCGGTGTCCGCGACACCACCAGCACGCGCACCGGTTGCCCCTGCAAGGCCTGCCAGGCGGCCAGGCCATCGGGGCTTTCCAGCCCCAGCACCACCACCTCGGCGGCGTGTTGCGGCCATTGTCCCAATTGCACGTCGATGCGCTCGGCCAGCAGCAACGAGCACGCCAGTTTCAGGCGCGTGGTGTGCAGCAGGTCCAGGCCGGCCGTGGCGACCCGCATGGTGTGAATGGGTGAGGTCATGACAGGGCGCCGCGTCGGCGCGTAGCAAGTACGGTGGCTGCCGGTACGGACCGGCAGGCCGGGCAGGCGACGCGTGCGCGCCGCTTGGTTGGCATCAACCGAAGTCCAGGGTCTTCTCGAACGCCTTGAGCTCATGACGGGCCATGGCCAGATTGGCCTTGGCGCGATCCAGCACGACGTACAGGAACAAGGTGCCGTTGCTCTCCAGCGGGCGCAGCAGGTGGTATTGACGCGCCAGGGTGATCAGGATGTCTTCGATGGTGTCGTTGAGGCCGAGCTGCTCGGCGATACGGCGCTTGGCACGCACCACCTCGGTGTTGCCGGCTGCGGCAAGTTCCAGGTTGAGATCGGTGCCGCCGGTCATGCCCAGCGCCATGCCGCTGTCGCTATCGACCAGGGCAGCGCCGACGAAGCCGGCGATCGAATGCAGGTGTTCCAGATTGAGTTTTGACACGGGTCGTCCTTACGAGCGGTGAGAAATTCAGTGCACTGGCACAAGCACGAACAGTGCCAAACGCTCAGTCGGCCGGCTGCGCCAGCGCTGTCGCCAGTCGGCCGGCGCAGTCGCGTGCGTTGAACAGCAGCGCTGCGGCATTGAGATCGCTGCTGCCCACCGCGGTGAGCGTCAGCGGTTTGTCGGCGCGAATGCGGATCAGCACCAGCTGCCCGCCGCGCGTACTGATGGTGGCGTAGTCGGCTTCGCTCAGACTGGATTCGCGTGCCAGGGTCTCGCCCAGGGTCAGGAACGAATTGGCCATCGCTGCCAGCCGGCGACCGTCCACATCCAGGCTGGATTGTTCGGCGATGGCGCGCCCGTCGGCAGTGGACAGCATCAGCAGACGGATGCCCGGCTCGCGCTCGATGGTCTGCGCGAACTCGCGCCCGATGCGCTGCAGATCGTATTGGTGCGACGCCCGCGCGACCTCGCCCACGGCAGCCTTGACGACCTGGTTGACGGCGTTATGCGGCATGAAATCCTCCCCTGTACGAAACCCGCTGCGCGATGAAAGACCTTGTCGATGACACCGGGTCCCGCGCTGGCGGGCGAACAGTAGCATCGGCACCTTCCGTCATCGTCATAGCACCCTCAATCTCTTAACTGTGCGGTCAGACAAGCACAGTCCGCAAAGCGCAGATACGCCACAAACTGCCCAACCACGTCACTTCAAGCAGCCATCAGACCGCGGTCGCCGCCGCCAAGCGGGCGCGGCCGATGCACTGCCAGTGCTCCGGCCTGACTGCAACGCGCCTGTACCGCGGTGTTGCGCCTGCCATCCGTACCGGTCCGACCATTGCCCGCTACGCACTATCGGCCGCACTTTCGATTGCTGCAGTGGCAAATGCGATTGCGTGATCGGTGACGCAGGCCGGACGTCGTGCTGCGCTGCCGCGCGTCAGCGCACGAGCCGGCGACTAGACTGCAGCGCTTTCTCGATGCTGGAGCAATGCATGGCGACGCAGTACCTGCCGGTTTCCCTGATTGGCGTTCCCACCGACATCGGTGCCGGCCACCGTGGTGCGCGGATGGGGCCGGAGGCGTTGCGCATCGCCGGGCTGCAGGAGGCTTTGATCGGCCGCGGCGTGGAGGTGCACGACCTGGGCAACCTGGATGGCCCGCGCAATCCCTGGCAGGCCCCGCAGGCCGGCTACCGGCATCTGGACGAGGTGGTGGCCTGGAACCAGGCGCTGATGGAGGCCAGCTATGCGCAGCTGCGCGCCGGCCGCATGCCGGTCATGCTCGGTGGCGACCACTGCCTGGGCATCGGTTCGATCACCGCGGTGGCCAAGTACTGCCGCGAGCAGCAACGCCCGCTGCGGGTGCTGTGGCTGGATGCGCACTCGGACTTCAATACCAGCGAGGTGACGCCGTCGGGCAATGTGCACGGCATGCCGGTGGCCTGCCTGTGCGGGCTGGGCCCGCAGGCGTTGACGCATCTGGGCGGCAGCGCACCGGCGTTGCTGCCCGAGCAGGTGCGGCAGATCGGCATCCGCTCGGTGGACCCGGAGGAGAAGCGCCTGATCAAGCAGCACCGCATCGATGTCTACGACATGCGCTACATCGACGAGGCCGGCATGAAGCGCACCATGGAAACCGCCCTGCAGGGCATGAGTGATGACACCCATCTGCATGTGAGCTTCGACGTGGATTTCCTGGACCCGAGCATCGCACCGGGCGTGGGCACCACCGTGCCGGGTGGGCCCAACTACCGCGAGGCGCAGCTGGTGATGGAGATGATCGCCGACACCGGGCGCATGGGGTCGCTGGACATCGTCGAGCTCAATCCGGTCCTGGACAACCGCAACGCCACCGCCGAGCTGGCGGTGGATCTGGTCGAGAGCCTGTTCGGCAAGTCAACACTGATGCGAGATTGATCGATCGCTGAACGCAGCACGCCGCGTTCACATCAAATCCACGGCCGCGCAGTCAGATTTGTCGCCAGACACGGTGCGTCTGCACCGAACGCAGAACTGAGGAAGACCGATGAAGCGACTGCTGACACTGATGGTACTGGGCCTGTTTTCGGCCGGCGTGATGACTGGCTGCAACACCATGGCCGGCGCCGGCAAGGACATGCAGGGTGCAGGCGAGAAGGTCGAAAAGAAGGCCGACAACTGCAGCGACGGTAAGTGCTGATCCTTGCGTTTTGAACCCTAGTTGTTTGATTTGATTGATCTGCGGCAAGCCGCCGCTTTACCCACGAAGGAGTCTGTTATGAAGCGTGCAATTGTGCTGCTGGTGCTGTCGGTGTTGTCGGTCGGTATGCTGTCGGGTTGCAACACCGTCGCAGGTGCCGGCAAGGACGTGCAGGGCGCTGGCGAGAAGGTGGAAGACGCTGCGCGCAAGTAATCTAGCGCTGCATGCAGAAAAAACGGGCCGCAAGGCCCGTTTTTTTTGCCTGATGCCTTGCGCAGGCAGGGCAGCGCGGCGACGCATCTGGGCATGCGACGGCGCGGCCATACATAGAACTGCGCCGCAAGCGTCGGCAACCGTTCAGTGCGGTGAGTGCGGATTTGACGGCTTTTGATCTGCGGCGAACGGCGCCATGGGCAACCTGCGTAGACGGTCAATCGCGGCCGCATCAGCGGAGTCGACGCAATGAACACTGACATCATTTCCGGCAAGTGGACCCAGCTCAAGGGCAAGGCACAGGCCAAGTGGGGCGACCTCACCGACGACGATTTCAAGGTTGCCGAGGGCAACGCCGAATATCTGCAGGGCAAGCTGCAGGAGCGCTACGGCTGGGATCGCGACCGCGCCCAGACCGAAGTGCGCGCCTTCGAAAAGTCGTTGCGCGACGACACCTGACGGTGCCGCGCAACCACGCCCACCTTCCGTGGTGAGCGCAACTGCACAGGACGGGCCGCTTGATGCGGCGCGTCTTGCGTTTGCCGCCGCTGCCGGTAGCGGCAGGTACAAGGCACCGTCTCGTTCATGTCAGGGGCACGGAACCGCTAAACTTGCGTGCTGACTCCCTGGCCTTACGCAGATGACCACTCGCGTCCTTACCGGCATCACCACTTCCGGCACCCCGCATCTGGGCAATTACGTCGGCGCGATCCGCCCGGCCATCCAGGCCAGTACGGCTGCCGATACGGAAAGCTTCTACTTCCTGGCCGACCTGCACAGCCTGATCAAGGCGCAGGACCCGGCGCGGACGCAGCGCTCCACATTGGAGATCGCCGCCAGCTGGCTGGCCTGCGGCCTGGACCCGGAAACGGTGTGGTTCTATCGCCAGTCCGATGTGCCGGAGACCACCGAGTTGCTGTGGCTGCTGACCTGCGTGGCCGGCAAGGGCATCCTCAACCGTGCGCATGCCTACAAGGCGGCGGTGGACAAGAATCGCGCCGACGGCGAAGACGACGATGCGGGCGTGACCGCCGGCCTGTTCATGTACCCGGTGCTGATGGCTGCAGACATCCTGATCTTCAACGCGCACAAGGTGCCGGTGGGGCGTGACCAGATCCAGCATATCGAGATGGCGCGCGATTTCGCCCAGCGCTTCAACCACGTGTATGGCCGCGACTTTTTCACCCTGCCCGAGGTGGTGATCGACGAGCAGGTCTCGACCTTGCCGGGTCTGGACGGCCGCAAGATGAGCAAGAGTTACGGCAACACGATTCCGCTGTTCTCACCGCGCGAGGAACTGCGCAAGCTGGTGTTCTCCATCCTCACCGATTCGCGCGCGCCGGGCGAGGCCAAGGACACCCAGGGGTCGGCATTGTTCCAGCTGTACCAGGCCTTTGCCACGCCGCAGGAAACGGCGGCCTTTGCGCAGGCCTTTGCCGATGGCATCGGCTGGGGCGACGCCAAGCAACAGCTGTTCGAGCGTATCGACCAGGAGATCGCACCGCTGCGCACGCGCTACGAGGCGCTGATGGCCGAGCCGGCCAAGATCGAGGCGATTCTGCGCGCCGGTGGCGCACGTCTGCGCGCACGCTACGCCACGCCGTTTTTGGCCGAGCTGCGTGCTGCGGTGGGGCTGCGCGATCTGTCCAGCCAGGGCGATGCGGCTGCGACGCCGGTGGGCGAGAAGAGCGCGCCGCCGGTGTTCAAGCAATACCGCGAGAGCGACGGGCAGTTCTATTTCAAGTTGACCGATGGCGCCGGTGCGTTGTTGCTGCAGAGCGATGGCTTCGCCTCGCCACGCGATGCGGGCCAACTGATTGCGCGGCTGAAGCAGGCCGAGCAAGGCAGCGACCTGCAATTGCCGGGCGTGCATGCGCAGGTGGAGGCGGAGGTGATCCTGGCGGCGCTGCGCGTGTTGCGCGAGGCGTAACGACACTCGTGGAGCCGGTGGCTAGACTGTGGCCTCTCGCATAGCCGTGGGGGGAGCAATGACAGCGACTGCCGATTCCAGCATCCACACCATCGACACCGGCTTTGGCGGTGTGCAGTTCGATGCGGCGTACCTGATCGTCGAGGCGCAACGTGGCGCCTTCGTCGATTGCGGCACTTCGCTGTCGGTGCCGCAGATGCTGGCCGCATTGCAGTCGGCCGGGCTGACGCCGGCGCAGGTGGACTGGCTGATCCTGACCCACGTGCATCTGGATCACGCCGGCGGGGCGGGAGCCTTGCTGCAGCATCTGCCCAATGCGCGGGTGCTGGTGCATCCGCGCGGCGCACCGCACATGATCGATCCCACCCGGCTGATCGCCGGGGCCACGGCGGTGTACGGCGCGGCGGAAATGGCGCGCAGTTACGGCGCGATCGTGCCGGTGCCGGCCGAGCGCGTGGTGGAAGCTACCGACGGACAAACCGTGATGCTGGGCGAGCGCGCGCTGCGCACCATCGAGACGCCGGGCCACGCACGGCATCATCTGTGCGTGTGGGATGCGCGCAGCCGCAGCTGGTTCACCGGCGACACCTTCGGCCTGTCGTATCGCCAGCTCGACAGCGCGCAAGGCGCCTTCATCCTGCCGACCTCCTCGCCGGTGCAATTCGAACCGGAGGCGATGCTGCACTCGATCGCGCGGCTGATGGAGACCGCGCCGCAGTCGATGTATCTCACCCATTACGGCCGGGTGGAATCGCCGGCACCGCTGGCGCAGGCGCTGGTTGAGCAGATCCATGCGATGATCGCCATCGCGCTGGACTGCGCGCAGCAAGCGGACCGCCATCGCTGCATGGTGGCGGCGCTGACCGACCTGTATCTGCAGCGCGCCCGCCTGCACGGCTGCCGGCTGGACGATGCACGCGTGGCGCAGCTACTGGGCACCGACATCGAACTCAACGCGCAGGGCCTGGCGTGTTGGCTGGATCGCGCGACGCGCACCAATTAGCGCCGCTGGAGTGGGTAACACCCACCCACTCGAACGCTGCAGCGAGTCGTCGCATCGTTCGGCGACAGTCAAAAGCCGCGTCAGTCGAGTGCGCGGTGTCCTCACCGCTTGCGGGACACGCCTTGAATCCGTGCGTGGAGGCGCGGTGGCGGCATCCACGCCGCCACACGGTCCCGCAAGCGGCGAGGACACCCACCAGAGAGCTGATCGGCTGCTTTCTTGAAAGCTTGTTGCTCGGCTAGCGATGGCAGATGAGACGTTTATAGCTAGCGTGTTGAAGCCTGCCTGCCTGCCGCTCGGCTCGCGATGGGAAGATGGTGAGGCGCTAATCGAACGAACAAGTGACCGGCCAGTGCGCTTCATGCTCTGCTTGCAACCATGCACACCGACCATCCCGACGGGTCCTTGCCCGCTCACCGTCGCGGGACCTTACGCGGCATGGATGCCGCGTAAGAGCCTACATGGACGTACTTGCGGCGTGTCCTGCGAGGGTGGGCGGGCAAGGGCCTTGCAGCCAAGCCGCAGATCCGCCGCCCTGCAACCGATCTATCCGCACTGCACAGGCTCCGGGAAAACAATGCCAAAGCAATCGAGACTTCGAACCGTAGTCATGTTTAGGCGCGATCAGAGGCGTGAACCAAGAGCTCTGTGAGCGGAGGCTTCAGTCTCCCGCCCTCCTTTCACGGAGAAGCGCGCGCGGTGTCTTTGCCGCTTGCAGGACACGCGGTAAATCCGCCATCGAGCTCCCTGACAGCATCCATGCAGCCCAAGGGGCCTGCTAGAGAGGAAGACATCGCGCCTGCCAACGCTGGTCAAAGCGCTCCCGTGGCGGCCGTGCGCTTGTAAACTGTGTGTCATCTATCAGTTGCAAGGCCATGCCGTGAACCCGATGCGCATCCTGTTGTTGTCCGCCTGCCTGTTCGTGGGGGGCGTGGCGCAGGCCGCCAACGATCTGCCCGGTGGCGGCATCGATGCCGAAGCGTTGTCGCGGCATGTGCGTCTGCTGGCATCGGACGAGTTCGAGGGCCGTGCGCCGGCCAGTGCCGGCGAGCAGCGCACGGTCGATTACCTGGTCGAGCAGTTCAAGGCTGGCGGCCTGCAGCCGGGTGGCGAGCAGGGCGGTTGGACCCAGGCGGTGCCGTTGGTGCGCGCCCAGGTCGATGGCCCGGTGCGCGCCAGCCTGCGTGTCGGCGGCAAGAGCCAGACGCTGGTCAATGGCACCGATGTGACCCTGCAGAGCCTGCGTCCACAGGACGCGGTGCGCTTGAAGCATGCACCGCTGGTGTTCGTGGGCTACGGCATCAGTGCGCCGGAGCGGCAGTGGGACGACTACAAGGGCGTGGACCTGCGCGGCAAGATCGCGGTGGTGCTGATCAACGATGCCGACTTCGAATCCAGCCAGCCTGGCGCCTTCGATGGCAAGGCGGTGACTTACTACGGCCGCTGGACCTACAAGTACGAAGAGGCCGCGCGTCGTGGTGCCGCCGGCGTGTTGATCGTGCACGAGACCGCGCCGGCCGCATACGGCTGGGCGACGGTGCAGAGTTCGGGCCTATCGCCGTTGTTCGATATCGAACGCAGCGATGCCGATGCGAAGGCGCAGCATGTGCCGGTGCGTGGCTGGATGCAGCAGGCGTTGGCGGTGTCGCTGTTCCAGCGCGCCGGGCTGGATTTTGCGCAGGCCAAGCAGCGCGCGCAGCAGCGCGACTTCGCCCCGGTGGCATTGGGCGATGCGACGCTGTCGGTGGACTTCAAGCTCAAGCGCGAGCGCGTGGTCACGCACAACGTGGTGGCCAAGCTCACCGGCAGCCAGCATCCGGACGAGACGGTGATCTTCTCCGCGCACTGGGATGCCTTCGGCGTGGGCAAGGCCGATGCCGGCGGCGACACGGTGCGGCGTGGCGCGGTGGACAACGCCACCGGCGTGGCCAGCGTGCTGGAACTGGCGCGCGTGTTCGCGGCCGGCCCCAAGCCGCAGCGCACGCTGTATTTCATCGCGTTGACGGCGGAAGAGAAGGGCCTGCTCGGCGCCAACTATTACGCCGCGCATCCGCTGGCGCCGCTGGACAAGACCGTGGCGGTACTCAACATGGAGATGTTCAGCCCCGATGGCCCCACCCGCGATATCGCCTCGTGGGGACGCGGACGGGTGTCGCTGGAAGGCGATCTGGAAACCGCGGCCAAGGCACGCGGCCGCAGCTATTCGCCGGACCCGAATCTGGAAGCGGGCTTCTTCTACCGCGCCGACCATTTCGCCTTTGCGCGCATGGGCGTGCCGGCGATCACCGCCGGTCCCGGGCTGGACATGCTCGACGGCGGCGTGGCGGCCGGCAAGGCGCTGCGCGACAAGTATTTTGCCGAGTGCTATCACCAGCCCTGCGATCGCTGGACCCCGCAATGGGATGCCAGCGGCCACGCGGCCGACACCACCCTGGTCTACGACGTCGGTGTGGCGCTGGCCAACGGCCGGCAGTGGCCGAGCTGGCAGGACGGTTCGGAGTTCAAGGCGATCCGCGCCAGCAGCGACGCCGCGCGCAAGTAGGGCCGGTGGTGTGCAAACGCCTGGTGCTTTCGAGCCCGGGCGTCGGGCGATCGGCGAGGCGAACGTCAGTGCATCCGGCCATTGCGTGGCGGTTGGTCGAGCCGGCCTGCGGCGACCGCGCCGCCTATTTGCGGCACGGGTAGCGCTTGGCCAACGCCTGCACGATCAACGCAGGTGCGGCCTCGTCCAGGCGTGCATCGGGTAGCGCGCCGATATCGCTGATGATCGCCTGCATGTCCGGCGGGCCGCTCTTGCCGGCCGGCATGCACCATTGCGTGCGGTAACTGCTGCTGGCGACGCCGAGCAGGTAAGCGCCGGCGCGGTTCGCCGAGAGCATGACCTTGAGCTCGGTTTGTTCGGGCGCGATCTCCGGCGCCAACGAACCGTCCAGCCCGGCCTCGAGGAGCTTGCGCCCGCTGGGCTCCCAGGGTTCGGGCACGCGTGCCAATGCACTGGCCGATAGCACGGTCAGGGCGGCCAACATCAACCAGGGGACGCGACGCTGCATATGCACTCCGGGCCGGGGATCAATGCGCACCATACCGCGGCAGGCGCCCGAGAGGCGTACGACGTTGGCGTGGGCAGGTGATCTAGAATTGAAGCTTCCGCTGTATTTGGCAATCTTCGATGTCCTCTTCACACGATGCTGTGGCGCCTGCGCGCAGCGGCCTGGTCGTTGTCGCGTTGTTGCTGGTCTATGTGGTCTGGGGCTCGACCTATCTGGCGATCCGCTTTGCGTTGGAAGGCGGCGCGCTGCCGCTGACCATGGTGTCCGGGGCGCGCTTCATCGTGGCCGGCACGGTGCTGTATGCGGTGCTGCGCTGGCGCGGGGTAGCTGCGCCGACGCGCGCGCAATGGAAGAACGTGGCGATGATGGGCGCGGCCCTGTTGCTGCTGGGCAACGGCATGGTGGTGCTGGCCGAGCGCAGCGTGTCGTCCGGCCTGGCCGCCACCTCGGTGGCATCGGTGCCGCTGTGGATGGCCTTGTTCGGCGCCTTGCGCGGGCAGCACGCCAGCCGTGGCGAATGGCTGGGTATCGTGATCGGCTTTCTGGGCGTGGTCTGGCTCAACGCCGGCAGCAGCCTGACCGCCACGCCGGGCGGGCTGGTGTTGTTGCTGATCGCGCCGATCGGCTGGGCCTTCGGCTCGGTGTGGTCGCGCGGACGCGACCTGCCGTCGCCGTTCATGACTGCCGCCGGGCAGATGTTGTGCGGCGGCGTGTTGCTGGTCAGCACCGGCCTGCTGATCGGCGAGCGCCCACAGAGCCTGCCGACCTCGCAGGGGCTGCTGGCCGTGGCCTATCTGTGCGTGTTCGGCTCGATCGTGGCGTTTACCGCCTACGTGTGGCTGCTGCATCACGTGCGCCCGGCGTTGGCCGGCAGCTACGCCTACGTCAACCCGGTGATTGCGGTGGCGTTGGGTGCCTGGCTGGGGCATGAGCGTTTCAGCGCGCACGACATCGGCGCGATGGCGGTGATCCTGTCCGGCGTGCTGGTGGTGACCCTGGCCAAGGCGCGGCGATGACGGCGGTCTCGCCGACCGAGGCGCGTCGCGGGCTGTTGATCACCGCATCGACCTTCGTGATCTGGGGCCTGGTGCCGCTGTACTGGCACCTGCTCAAGGCGGTGCCGTCGCTGCAGATCATCGCGCACCGCATCGTCTGGAGCGCGCTGTTGGTGGTGGCGTGGTTGCTGGCCAGCTCGGGCCTGCGCTGGTGGCGCGCCATCGCCGCGCAGCCGCGCGCGCTATGGATGCTGGCCGGCAGCAGCGTGGCGATTGCGTTCAACTGGGGCCTGTATATCTGGGCGATCAACGCCGGGCACGTGATCGAGGCCAGCCTGGGGTATTTCATCAATCCGCTGCTGAGCGTGTTGCTGGGCGTGCTGGTGCTGAAGGAACGCCTGCAGCGCATCCAGTGGGTGGCGGTGGTGTGTGCGGCGGTGGGCGTGCTGTGGCTGACCCTGGATGCCGGTGCGCCGCCGTGGATCGCGCTGGGGCTGGCGTTCTCGTTCGGTGCCTACGGCCTGCTGCGCAAGCTGGTGGCGGTGGATCCGGTGGCCGGGCTGGGCGTGGAAAGCGTGTACCTGTTCGTGCCGGCGCTGCTGCTGGCGGGCTGGGGCGAGCAGGGCCATGGCGGCGCCTTCCTGAGCGGTTGGGACCTGCGTACCGATCTGCTGCTGATCGTCGGCGGCGTGCTGACCGCGGTGCCGCTGATCGGGTTTGCGTATGGCGTGCGGCGGATTCCGCTGTCGCTGGTGGGCATCCTGCAATACATCGCGCCGAGCCTGCAGTTGCTGCTGGGCGTGTGGTTCTTCCACGAGCCGTTCGATCAGGGGCGCGCGATCGGATTTGCCGCGATCTGGGTGGGGCTGCTGCTGTTCGTCGGCGATAGCCTGTGGCGGCAGCGGCGGCCGGTGGTGGTGACGCCTTAAGCATCGGCCGATGCGCGATCCGGGCAATCGCGCAGCGGCTGCGTTGCGCGGTGGGCAGCAGCGCGGTGCGCGCTTCGACAGCCTGCCGTTGCGCAGCTCCTGCCTGGATTCAGGGCGAGCAACAGACGACTGCGTTCACCGCGGTGCGGGTGCAGTCATCGGCATGTCATTCAGACCCACCGTTTCGGAACGCGCGGTCCGCTCCCGCCTGACGACCGTTCGCGACCTTCGTCCACCGCTCTCAGCCGCGCGGCGCCAACGCCGGTGTCGCCACCGCCAGCGTGGAGGTCGGCAGTGCCTGCGGCGCGGGGCAGTGGCCTGGATCCTGTTGCGTCTGCGCCAGCCACTGGTCGATCGGCCCACCCAGCAGATCCAGCCGCAGCGGCAGGCTCAGATGGGTTTCGCCAGGCAGCTCGACGTAGTGCGCGCGCGGGCTGGCCAGCGCCAGCGCACGCCCATGCGCGACCGGGATGTGCTGATCGGCATCGCCGTGCACCAGCAGCACGCAGCTGCGCGTGTCGGCCAAGGCCTGCGTGACGTCGACGTGGTCCAGGTCCAGCTGCAGCTGGCGGTCGGCGGCGGCGATCACCGCATCGATATCCTGGTCGGCATAGCGCCAGCGCGCATACGCGGCCACCGCCTGCCCACGCCAGCCATTCGGTTGGCTGGCGAGCAGGTGCGGGACCATGTCGCGAATGCCGCGCCCGGCGTTGGCGAAGGATTCCATCGCCACCACGCCGGTCACGCGCGGCCCGAGCTTGTCGGCGGTGAACAGCGCGGTGGCGGCGCCGTAGGAAATGCCGAACAGGTACAGCGGGCCACGGATCTCGCCACGCGGTTGCAGTGCATCGAGCACGTCGATGACGTCGTCGGATTCGCGCGTGCCGTAACCGGACGGGCCACCGCCGGAATGGCCATGGTTGCGCAGGTCGATGGTGATCACCCGGTAGCCGGCCTGCGCCAGCTCCAGCGACCATGGCAGCAGCGAATCGCCATCCATCATCCAGCCATGCAGCAGCACCACGGTGCCGCGCGGCGTCGGTGGGGCCGCGGTGGGCACCTTGAAACTGAAATCGACATCCAGCGCATGCGCCGGATCGTGGCGCTGGCCGAGATAGCGGTAGTGCATGGCGTACTGGCCGGGGTCGATCGCGCGCCAGAAGATCGGCACCTGATCGCGCGTGACCACATGCCCGCTGCGGTTGGGCACCGTGGCGATGGTGGCGGCAATGCGCTCCTCATCCAGCAATGGCGAGGTACCGCCGGGCGCAACCAGGCGCTCGCTGAGCGAGGTGGAGGACGAGGAACAGCCGGCCAGCCACAGGCAGGCGCAGGCCAGCAGAATCAGGCGCGTCATGGGCGAAGATCGATGGATGCAACGGCCGGGCAGCCTACGGCCTGCCCGACCCGCGCATCTACCGCACTGCAGTGACAGAACGATGACAGCCCGCACTGCGTTCAGCCGCAGCAGCGCACTTGCTCCGCGTTGGCTGTCACCAATCCCCACTCCCGATTCCCGATTCCCGATTCCCGATTCCCGGCGGGCCAAGGCCCGCGCTACACCTCACGCAAGGCAGTGGTGATCGGCAACCGCGCCGCGCGCAAGGCCGGGAACAGCCCGCCGACCAGGCCAATGCCCAGCGCCCATTTGAGCCCGCTCCACAACAGCTCCGGCGAGACCTTGAACTGGAACACGATCTGGCTGAAGTTGCTGCCCAGCGTGGACACGCTGTAGCCATTGAAGATGGCCCAGGCGATCAGGCCACCGAGCAAGCCGCCCAGCAGCGCCAGCAACATGGTCTCCAGCATCAGCGCCATGATCACCGGCGTGCCGCGGAAACCGATCGCGCGCATCGTGGCGATCGCGCGCGCGCGCGTGGCCACCGCCGCATACATGGTGTTGAGCGCGCCGAACACCGCGCCCACCGCCATGATCGCGCCGATCACCGTGCCCAGGATGCTGATCAACCTGTTCAAGCCACCGCCCTGTTTGCCGTAGTAGGCACGGGTGGTTTCCACATCCAGTTTGAGCCGCGGATCGGCGCCCATGGCGGTCTTGAACTGGCTGAAACCGGCCTTGCCGGCGGTGCGCACGCTGATCGACTGGTAGGCGCTGCGGTTGTAGGTGGTGGCCAGCGTCTGCGCATCGGTCCACAGCTCCGAATCGTGCGCATCGCCGGAGGCGAACACGCCGACCACGGTCCATTGTTGGCTGCCGAGAGTGAGCGTCTTGCCCAGCTGCAGTCCGCGGAACTGAGTCAACGCGCCCTTGCCGACCACGATCTCGCGCAGGCCAGGGGTGAAGCGCCGGCCCTGCACCAGCCTGACCTTGTCGTGCACCGCCCAGGCCTGTTCGCCCACGCCACGCAGTTGCGCGTTGACGTCGGTGCCATCGGATCTGGAGGCGATGTTGACCACCTGCGAGAGCTCCGGCGACAACAGCGGGCGGCCCCTGGCATCGGCGGCGATGCCGGGCAGGCTGCCGATCAGCGGCACCAGGTCGCGGGTGATCACCGAGTTGGTTTCGGCCTGCGAGCCGCCGCGCAGAACAATCGCGGTGGTGTCGTCGCCGGTGCTGTTGAGCGTGGCCTGAAACCCCTGGCCCATCGCCAGCATCGCCACCAGCACGCCGACCACACCGGCGATGCCGACCACGATCACCGAGCTGGCACCCCAGCGTTGCGGCAGCGTGGCGATGCCGATACGTGCAGCGGCCAACGACAGCCGGCCGCTGCGCGTGACAACCAGCCACACCGCCAGCAAGGCGGCGGCGACCAGCACGCCGATCCACGGCAGCGCGATCCACACGGCCAACCCGACGGCCAGCGACACGACCGACAGCAGATTGACCAGACGGTTCTTCCATTGGGTTTGCATTTGCCTGCTCCTGTCAGCGGCCGGCGAGGGCATCGACGATCTTCAAGCGCTGCGCGCGTCGCGCCGGCAGCACACCCACCACGATGCCGATGCCGGCCATCAGGCCCAGCCCGACCAACCAGGTCTGCAGCGGCACGCCCTGCACCGGCATCACCCCGCCGCTGCGTGCGGCCACCAGCGGAATCACCAGCGACGCCAGACCCATGCCGATCAACCCGCCCAGGCCGATCAACAGCACCGACTCCACCATCACCAGACTCAACACGGTGCGGTCCTGAAAGCCCAGTGTCTTGAGCGTGGCCAGCTCCGGTATGCGCTCGCGCACCGCCTGCGCCATGGTGTTGCCGGTCAGCAGCAGCAAGGTGAAGAACACCGCGGCCATGATCGAGGTGACGATCAGGCCGATATCGGCGAACTGTTTGATGAAGGCCTGCTGGAACGCCGATTCGGTCTGCGACTTGGTTTCATGATCGGAGTTGGCCGACAACGCGTCGATCGCCTGCGCCACACGCGAGGCCTGGTCGGCGTTGCGCAACGTCACCGTGTACCAGCTGACCCTGCTCTTGATGTAGTCGTTGGACTCGTCGAAGTATTTCCAGTTCATCATCAACTGGCGTTCCTGATTGGCCGCCACCGCGCGGTCCTTCATGCGGAAGATGCCGACCAGTTGCAGCGGCCAGTCGTTGCTGCCGCCACGCGGGAAGATGGTGGCCTGCAGCGGAATGGTGTCGCCGATCTTCCAGCCATTGGCCTTGGCCAGGGTCTCGCCGACGATGGCGCCGGTGCGCGTGGTCTGGAACGCCTTGAGCTGCTCCTTGGGCAGCTCGTACTCGCTGTAGACGTCGAAAAAATTGGGCGCTACCGAAAAGTTCGGGAAGAAATTCTTCGGGTCGCGGTAGATGCCGCCGAACCACATCGCCGAGGTCACATCGCGCACGCCCGGCACGCTGCGGATCTGCGGCTCCAGGCTGATCGGCAGCGATTGGGTGATCGACAGGCGCGAGGCCACCACCAGGCGGTTCACGCCGCTGACGCTGCCGCCGGAGGTGAAGGCCACGCGCACCGAATCGAGCATGCCGAACAGCAGGAACGCCGCCACCACCGACAGCAAGGTCAACAAGGTGCGGGTCTTGCTGCGGAACAACTGCGCCCACACCAGCCAGAGATACTTCATGGCAGCACTCCCTTAGAGCACGAGCGGCGCATCGGCCAGCTCGCCCTTGTCCAGATGGATGGTATGGGTGGCGTACTCGGCGGCCTTGGGGTCGTGGGTCACCATCACGATGGTCTTGCCGTGTTCGCGGTTGAGTTCCTGCAGCAGGCGCAGGATCTCCTCGGCGTTATGGCGGTCCAGATCGCCGGTGGGTTCGTCGCAGATCAGGAACGTGGGGTCGGACACGATCGCGCGTGCAATCGCCACGCGCTGCTGCTGGCCGCCGGACAGTTCGCTGGGCTTGTGGTTGCGGCGTTCCTGCAGGCCGACCAGGGTCAGGGCGATTTCCGCATTGCGCTTGCGTTGCGCGGCGTTGAGCGCGGTGAGCAGCAACGGCAGCTCCACGTTCTTTTGCGCGGTGAGCATCGGCATCAGGTTGTAGAACTGGAACACGAAGCCGACGTGGTGACTGCGCCAGGTCGCGAGCTGGCCGCCGCTCATGCGGTCGATGCGCTCGCCCTGGATCTCGATCTCGCCACCGCTGGGGTTGTCCAGCCCGCCGATCAGATTGAGCAAGGTGGTCTTGCCCGAGCCGGACGGACCCATCAGCGCGACGAAGTCGCCACTGGCGATTTCCAGGTCGATGCCGTGCAGCACCTGCACCTGCTCGGGGCCGCGTTGGTAGGTCTTGGTGATGTTGCGCAAGCTGACGAGAGCGGTCATGGCGACTCCTGGCGGTGCAATGGAAAGAGGCAAGCGCGATGCGGCATGGCGACCGCGATTGCATGAGGCGGCAACACGGCGATGCGGTGACGGTGAGGCGGCAAGACGGTGCGAGGCTGGATGACGACAGACGCAACTGCTGGGACATGCGCGACGACGCATGGCGGCGACAAGCCAGGCGGCTAGGTCTGCACTGACCGATGACGCCGCTGGCTGTGGATCACCAACGCCGCTGTGATCGTTGCTATGTGGCTGCATCGCCTTGCGCGATCGCAGGGCCATCCAGGTGCCACGATCGCATCAGCCATTGCCGCCACCGTGGGCGCCGCGCTCCCCGGAGCGGCGTCGCTGCCCAGCTGGTGACTGCAGTGACCGGCGCAGTTACTCGGCAGCGGCCGCGTCGGCTTCGGCCACCGTGTCGCCGTCTTTCAGGCCTTGCGGCGGATCCAGCACCACAGTGTCGCCCGCACTCAAACCCGACACCACCTGGCGGTCCTCGCCCATCACCATCCCGGGAGTGACCGTCTTCATGCTGACGGTGTTGCGCTCGCCGACCACGAACGCGACCGTGCGCGTGTCGCGTTCGACCAGTGCCGCAGCCGGCACGCGCACGCCTTGCGGCTTGCTGGCCTCCTGCGTATTGGCCCGTTCCAGAAAGCTCACCCGCACGCCCATCTCCGGCACGATGCGCGGGTCCTTGAGCTTGAGCGCCACGCGCACCTTCACCGTGGCCTTGCCGCGGTCGGCAGTGGGAATGATGGCGATCACCTCGCCGGGAATCTTCCATTCCGGGTACGCGTTGAGCACCGCTTCCACCGGCATCTTCGGCTGCACGCGGCCGATGTAGGACTCGCCCACTTCCACTTCGATCTCCAGCGATTCCATGTCCACGATGGTGCCGATGCCGGTGCGGGTGAAGCCGCCGCCGGCCGACAGCGGCGAGACGATTTCGCCGGGCTGCGCGGCCTTGGCGGTGACCACGCCGGCAAACGGCGCACGCACCACGTTGAAGTCCGAGCGGATTGCCGAGATCGCCAGCTGGTCCGATGCCACGCGCACATTGCGTTGCGCATTCTGCAGCTGTGCGCGCAAGGCATCGCGCTGTGCGGTGGCCTGCTCGTACTGCGAGCGCGACACCAGTTGCGCACCGACCAGCGATTGCAGCCGCGCCGCATCGGCATTGGCCACTGCCAGTTGCGCCTGCATGTTGTCGACCTGGCTGCGTGCGGCCGACAGCTGCGATGCCGACAGCGTGCGCTGCGCATCGGCATCCAGCGGGTCCAGCGTGGCCATCACCTGGCCTTGTTCGACGCGCATGCCTTCTTCGATCATCACCTCGCGCACCTTGCCGGTGACCTGCGCCGACACCGTGGCCATGCGCCGCGCCACCACGTAGCCCGATGCGTCCAGCACCGAGGCACTGCTGCTGCCGGCGCTGATCGCCACCACCGCTGCGGTCTGTACCTTCGCCACCGGGCGGCGGGTGAACCACCACGCCGCGGCCGCCAGCAGCACGATGACGATCACGGCGGCGATGACCCAGCCGCCGCGCCGTGCAGGTTGGGGGGCGGCAGGACGCTGGCGGTCGATGCGGAGTTGCTTGAGCAGATCGGCGGAAGTATTCATCGATGACCAGGACGGGATGCTGCGCGAAATGTGACCGGCCGCAGGCGGCGCCGCAAGCTGCCGGAAGTCACCAATGCGATCGCGGCGACGAACGGTAGCGCGACCAACGCTGCTGCCAGGTGCTGCGCAGCATGCGACCGCGATGGCGGCATCCACCAGTGACAGCTGTCACCTGCCGTGCATGACAGCGGCAACTGGCCGCGCCCTTCAGGATGGGCGAGGCTGCAGCATCGGGCGCCCGGTCGGGCCCGGCAGTGGCAGAATCCGATCACCCACATGGACCCACCCCGATGCGCGTGTCGTTACCCGCCTGGCTTCGCCCCGCCGCCAATTCGCAGGTTGCCGCGCGGCTGGCGCAGGGCCAGTCGCCGTGGATGGATGGCGTGCATCTGCTGTGGTCGAGCTGGGTGTTCGTGGTGCCGGTGTTTTCCTCGCGGGGGTACGACAGCACCTGGCTGCTGTGCACCCTGCTGTCGTATCCGGTCTTCCTGCTGCTGTATGCGCGCATGTTGCTGGCGCCGCGCGGCACCCTATATCGCTATGCCTGGGCGATGGGTGTGCTCAGTGCCGCGTTGCTGCCGGTGTATCCCTCGGGAATCAGCTATTTCGTCTTCGCCTGCCTGAGCCTGCCCCCGTCCACACGGCAGGCCCTGTGGCGGCACTTCGCGATGCTGGTGGTGATGAACGTGCTCTACCTGGGCTGGGCGCACTGGCTGGGAATGCGCCTGCAATCGCTGGTGTGGCTGCCGGTGTCGGTGCTGGGCATGGCCGGTGTCGGTGCGGTGTACAGCATCAACGAACGCAAGGACGCGTTGCTGCGCCTGTCGCAGGACGAAGTGCGCCGGCTGGCCGCCACCGCCGAGCGCGAACGCATCGGCCGCGACCTGCACGATCTGCTCGGCCACACCTTGTCGCTGGTGGCACTCAAGTCCGATCTGGCCGCGCGCCTGATCGCGCGCGATCCGCAGGCCGCGCGCGGCGAGATCGATGCGGTGGCGCAGATTTCGCGCGATGCCCTGGCGCAGGTGCGGCGTGCGGTCACCGGCATTCGCGCCGCCGGGCTGGTGGCCGAGCTGGCGTCGGCGCGGGTACTGCTGGAGATGGACGGCATCGTGCTGGAACACGCACTGGAAACGCTGGCCTTGCCGCCCGAACACGAAACCGCACTGGCACTGGTGGTGCGCGAAGCGGCCACCAATGTGCAACGGCATGCGCAGGCCAGGCGGATGCGCGTGAGCCTGCGCGCGCAGGGCGAGCAGGCGGTGCTGGACATCAGCGACGATGGGCGTGGCGGGGTGATCGTGCCCGGCAATGGCCTGGACGGCATGCGCACACGCCTGCACGGCCTGGGCGGCGCGCTGGAAGTGGAAGCGCTGCCGCGCGGCATGCGCCTGCGCGCCAGCGTGCCGTTGCCGCAGCCCACGCTGGCGACGGCGCAGCCGCCCTTGCCGGTGCCGCTGCTGCCACCGTCGCGCTGATCGCGCACACGTCCACCGCATTGCACGCAATGCACGGCGGGCCCAAGCGCTGCTATCGTGCGCCACCGTTGTCTGCATATGAGCGCGCGCGATGATCCGGGTGTTGTTGGCCGAAGACCAGGCGCTGCTGCGTGGCGCGTTGGTCGCCTTGCTTGGGCTGGAAGACGATATCGAGGTGGTCGGCAGCGCAGGCGATGGCGAAACTGCCTGGCGCGAGCTGCAACGCCTGCAGCCGGACGTGCTGATCACCGATATCGAAATGCCTGGCCTGACCGGTTTAGAGCTGGCCCAGCGCATCCAGCGCCAGGCACTGCCGGTACGGGTGATGATCGTCACCACCTTCGCCCGCCCGGGATTTCTACGCCGCGCGCTGGATGCCGGTGTGGCGGCGTATCTGCTCAAGGACGCGCCGGCCGAACAACTGGTCGGCGCCCTGCGTCAGGTGCAGCGTGGCGGGCGGGTGATCGACCCACAACTGGCGCTGGACGCCTGGGTCGAAGCCGATCCCTTGAGCGAACGCGAGCGCACGGTGTTGCGGCTGGCCGGCGAAGGCCGCTCGGCCAGCGAGATCGCGCAGCAATTGCAGTTGTCGCATGGCACGGTGCGCAATTACCTGTCCGAATGCATCGGCAAGCTGGGCGTGGCCAATCGCATCGAAGCGTATCGGCTGGCGCGGCAGAAAGGCTGGCTGTGACGCAGTGACGCAGGCGCGTTGCGCTGTCAGCGAGCGCGGCAATGAATGGCATGCTGCGCCGCGTATCCGTTGTGCATTGCTGCCTGCCGCTATTCCAAATAACGCGAAAAGCATGCCGCGCAGGCGCGGGTACACTGCCGGGCCAGAACGATCCCTGCGAGCGAACGGCATGAAATCCCTGTGGCTGTTGGGCCTGCTGATGGTGTGCGCATTCAACGCGTCTGCCGAGCAATTCAAGATCCTGGTGGCGGCGATTCCCAACCAGTATCACCACGACTATATCCCGGTCGCCAAGCCGCAATTCGAAGCGATGGCGCGCAAGCATTATGTCGAGTTGGTGTGGGCGTGGAATGCCAAGGCCTTCGATGGCGATCTATCGCAATACGCGGCGATCGTGCTGCTCAATACGCCGGCCACCGATCTGGATCCCACGCAGCGTGCGAACTTTCAGGCCTACGTGCGCAACGGCGGCGGCGTGGTGGCGGTGCACAAGGCGTTTGCGATCAAGCGCGGCGACTGGGAATGGTACGACCATCTGATCGGCCGCTCGTTCCGCACCCATCCGTACATGCAGACCGCGATGGTCGACGTGGTGGACGCCAATTTCCCGGCCACTGCCGGCCTGCCCGCGCGCTGGGTGTGGACCGACGAATGGTACGAATACGATCCGCCGTACAGCGACGACCTGGTCACGCTGATGACGGTGGACGAAACCAGCTATGACCCCACGCTGATCTGGCCGGGCCAGGTCGCCAAGGGCATGGGCAAGCAGCACCCGGTGGCCTGGTACCACCATTTCGAAGGCGGCCGCGTGTTCGCCACCGCGCTCGGCCACCTGGCCGAGGCCTACAACGACCCGCGCTACCTGGAGCATCTGTACGGCGGGATTTACTGGGCCGCCACCGGCAAGGGCATCCAAGCATCCGCGCCAGCGGCCAAGACAAAACGCCAGCATTAAATCCTAGCCCCTCTCCCGCCGGGAGAGGGGTGAGGGTGAGGGTGCGCGGCAACGCCACTCCAGATGGCGGTCAACCCGATGCTTCGCCCGTACCCGCATCCGCCCCTGCGGGGGCACCTTCTCCCGGCGGGAGAAGGGAGCCGACGCCCGTCCATCAACGCGCAGACCGCTCGCCACGCGCCATGCTGGAAAACACGCCATCGCGGCGCACCCAGGCATGGAACAGCGCCGCGCTCAGATGCCCCAATACGGTGGCGAACAACAGGTACGCCAACCAGCCATGCGCGCTCCGCAACCAGGCGTACAGCGCTGGATCGTGCGGCGCGATCGCCGGCAGGTTCGCGCCCGGCCACAGCACGATCGGATAAGCGCCGGCCGACAGCATCGCCCAGCCTATCAACGGCATGCCCAGCATCAGCGCATACAACAACCAGTGCGAAGCGGTCGCCGCGGCCTTCTGCCAGGCCGGCAGGTCGGCCGGCAGCGGCGGCGGGCGGTTGCGCAGGCGATTGATCAGCCGCAGCACCGCAAGGATCAGGATCGCAATGCCCAAGGGGCGATGCAGATCGATCAACCACGGCCGCTGCGTCACCGAAGCCACCATGCCCACGCCGACGAACAGCATGGTCAGGATCATCGCGGCCATCAACCAATGCAGCACGCGTGCGGGCAAGTTGAAGTGGGTGTGGCTGCTCATTGGCGTGCTCCCTGGCCGGTGGCGGCGCTGCCTGTGCCATTGGCGATCTCATGCTCGCGCCGGTTGAACGATTGCGAATACACCGACGAGCGCGCCGCCAGGATCGGGTCGTTGGATCCGGCAATGCCCTTGGGCAGGATCAGCGGGTCGTAATTCAGGTCGCGGCACGGGCCGGTGGCCTGCGGCTCGGCATGGTCGATCGATACCGTGCCGGCGACGATCTGCTTGCGGCTTTCCGGCCATGGCTGCGAGGGATCGTCCACCGCATCGCCCGGCTCGGCCACGGTCAGCACCAGGTCCCAACGCAGCGGCCCCTGCGCCAGGCGCGTGCCCAGATCGGTGGCGAGAAAATCGCCATCGGCCTGCGCGCGCTGTTCGGCGCTGAGCTCCTGGAACGGGGTATGCGGACGCATCGACCAGCGGATGTAGCGCTCGCGTCCATCGGCGGCAATCGCGCGGAACGCATTGACCCCGTTGTATTGCGTATTGGCCCAGCTGTTGGACCACGGTGCGGTCTTGGCCCACTGCTGGAACTTGGCCGCTTCCGGATACTGCTTGCCGAACGCGGCCAGCTTGGCCGGATCTGGCTTGCCGGTAGCCGGGTCCGGCCGCGATGCCACGTTCAATGCCTGGAAACCGGCCGGCGTGGCCACCACGAAGAACGGAAAACTATTCATCGCGGTGCGCCATTCCTGCCCGTCGTCGCTGCGCAACAGCAATGCCATGCTGCGTACGCGTGCCGCACCATCGGCGCCATGCGGGTCGCCGCCGCCGATCGACAGGCGCCCGAGCACCGGCGTACTGGCCTGGCTGAAGATGCGTGCCGACGACAGCCAGGTGGCCTTGCCGCTGGACTTGAAGTCCCCGCTCACACACACGCCCTTGGTATGTGCGCGGCGAAAGCCCGGATGCGGCGGCCCGCTGGCCTCGATGGTGTCGGTCATGCGCGCGGCGGTCAGCCGGTCGCCACCGATCCAGCCGGCGGTCCAGGCGAACGCAACCGCCAGGCCGCCGGCAATCGCGGCGATCCCCAGCAAGGGCGCCACGCGAACGCGTCCATGCTGTGGCGGTGGGGAAGGAGGTGGCAAGGTCATGGCTGGCTCCAGGGGTCGGTGCGGTGAGTGGTCGATGCAGTGAGACGACGTGCAGGCCGGCTTATTCCCGTGATCGCCCAGGCGTTGTGGCACGCGCATCGAACGTGGGAATAGTCCACGCTCCAGCGCGTCTACTGTGTGATGCCACCACCAAACCTGCCGATGGATGCTCTGGACGATGACCAACTGCGTGCCGTGCTGCCGGCGCTGCGTCGCTTCGCGCGCTCGCTGAGCGGCGAGCCCGCCAGCGCCGACGACCTTGTGCAGGCCACGCTGGAACGTGCGCTGCGGCGTTGGCGCACCCGCCATACCGCCGAGGCCCTGCAGCCGTGGCTGTTCGCCATCCTGTACCGGCAGTTTCTGGACGGGCAGCGCCGCGCCGCGCGCTGGCAGCGCGTGGTGGGCCTGTTCGCACCGCAGCAGCCCAGCCAGTCCGCATCGGCCGAGCAGGTGCACGACGGCCGCGCCATGCTGGCCAGCCTGGCGTTGCTGCCGCCGGAACAGCGCGCCTTGCTGCTCCTGGTCAGCGTGGAGGGTTTCAGTTACCGCGAGGTGGCCGACACCCTCGGCATCCCGATCGGCACGGTGATGTCGCGGCTGTCGCGCGCGCGCGAACGCCTGCGTGCATTGAACGAAGGCCACGTGCGCCACGCACCTGCATTGAGGATCCTGAAATGACCAGCACCCCGCCGCCTGACGAACACGCACTGCACGCCTATGTCGATGGCCGGCTGGAGCCGGCGCAACGCGCAGCGGTGGCCGCCTGGTTGCAGGCGCACCCGGCGCAGGCCGCGCGCGTGGCCGGCTGGAAACGCGATGCCGAAGCGCTGCGCGCCGCGCACGCCGGCCTGGAGCCGGAGATGGCCACGCTGGCGCTGACGCCTGCAGCGATTCGCCGTGGCCTGCAGCAACGCCGCCGGACCCTGGTGGCCATGGCCGCCAGTTGCGTGCTGGCGCTGGGCCTGGGCACCGGGCTGGGCTGGCAGTTGCGCGAGAGCCGGCTCGCCATTCAGCGCGTGCCGATGGCTGATGCAGTGGCCGCCTACCGCCTGTTTGCCGATGTCGACGCGCATCCGGGCGTTGCGTTGGAGGTGCAGCGCCGTACGGAATTGGAGCCGTGGTTGCGCACGCATTTCGGCAATGCCGGTGTGGTGCCGGATCTGCGCGCGCAGGGCTATGTGCTGCGCGGCGGGCAGCTGCTTTCCACGCCCGAAGGCGCGGCAGCGATGCTGGTCTACAGCGATGCCGACGGCGCGCGTATCGGTCTGTATCTGCGTCCGCGCAGCGGGCCGATGCCCACCGGCGAACGGCGCGATGGCCGTCTACTGGCGCAGTACTGGGCCGAAGGCGAGACCGCGTTTGCGCTGGTCGGCCCGGCGACGCAGACACGCATGCGCACGATCGCACCGTTGCTGCGCAGCCAGGGATGACCGGCGCGACTCAAGCTGCGTGCTGATGGCCCGCGCGCTTGCGTGCGCGGCGAGCTCAGCGAGCTCAGCCGCCGTAGCGTTGCTGGAGCATCGCAAAGGCCGAGCGCAGCGCCAGCGCCTCGCCGCCCGCCGGGCGGCCGGGGCGGTCGCTGTCGTTCCAGGCATACACGTCCAGATGCGCCCACAGCTGGCCCGGCGCGACAAAGCGCTCCAGGTACAGCGCGGCGGTGACCGCGCCGGCCATGCGCGAGCCGGCGTTGGCCATGTCGGCGACATGGCTGTTGAGGTAACGCAGATACGGGCGCCATAGCGGCATGCGCCAGACCGGGTCGCGGGTCTGCTCGCCGGCACGCAGCCAGGCCTGCGCCAGCGCATCGTCGTTGGCGAACAGCGCGGGCAGGTCCGGCCCCAAGGCGATGCGTGCGGCACCGGTGAGCGTTGCGAAATCCAGGATCAGATCGGGGCGCTGCTCGGTGGCGTAGCTCAGCGCATCGCACAGCACCAGGCGGCCTTCGGCATCGGTGTTGTCCACTTCCACCGTGACGCCGGCGCGGGTGGTGATGACTTCGCCCGGGCGGAACGCATCCGGGCCGACGGCGTTTTCCACCGCGGCAATCAACAGGGTCAGTCGTACCGGCAGCTGCTGCGCCATCACCAGGCCGGCCAGCGCCAAGGCATGCGCCGCGCCGCCCATATCCTTCTTCATGTTGCGCATGCCATCGGCCGGCTTCAGATCCAGCCCGCCGGTGTCAAAGCACACGCCCTTGCCAACCAGCACCAGATGCGGATGCGCCGCATCGCCCCATTGCAGCTGGATCAGCCGCGGCGCCCGGTGCGAGGCACGCCCGACCGCGTGGATGGTGGGGAAGTTCTGCGCCAGCAATTGCTCGCCGACGATGGCATCGACCTGGGCGCCATGCGTTTGCGCCAGTGCGCGCGTGGCCTCTTCCAGATGCTGCGGGCCCATGTCCTCGGTCGGCGTATTGACCCAGTCGCGCACGCGGATGCAGGCCTCGATCAAGGCGCGCGTCTGCGGTGTCGGCGTAGCGGCAAGTTCGGCCGGTGCGCGCGGTACCTTGCGGTAGCGCGAGAAGCGGTACGCACCCAGGCCCCAGCCCAGGTGCAGCAGCGCCTGCTCGCTCTCGCTCAGCGTGTTGGCCAGGGTCCAGCGGCTGGCCGGCGGCAGCGCCATCGGTGCATGCGCGTAGGCGTAGGCATCGGCGCGGTCGCCGATGCCCAGCACCGCGCCGGCCAGCCCCTGTTCGCCCGGCAACAACAGCACGCTGCCTGGCGCGGCATCGAACCGTTGCGCCTGTGCCCACGACAGCACGTGCGTGGGCTGCTCGGCGCACCAACGTGCAAAGCCTTCGCGGTCGAGCACATGCAGCGGCAAGGCTGCGGCATTGGGATCGATGAAACCGGTGAGCTGCGACATGGAAATCCTCGGAGGCGGCGCCATGCGCCGAGCAAAAAGTGGCTCAGGCGGGAAGGCGGATGCCGGCGTGTGCGGGGTCGGGGTGCGGCTGCTGCGCGTCCAGCCAGTCGGCCAGCCCGGTCATGGAGTCGAACTCCAGATCCGGTTGCTGGGTCGGGTGCGACCACTGCGCTCCATCACGATTGATCCAGCAGGCGCGCAGCCCGGCATCCAGCGCGCCCAGCACGTCCATGCGCACGTGGTCGCCCACATGCAGCACCTGCGCCGGCGGCACCTCCAGCCGCGCGCATGCGGCCAGGAAGATGCTCGGATCCGGCTTGGCGCTGCCGTGCTCGCGCGAACCCAGCTGAAACGCGAAGTGATGCATCAACCCGATGCGCTGCAGATCGGCATTGCCATTGCTGAGTGCCGCCACCGGCATGTGCGCGGCGATGCGCGTCAGTGCGTCCAGCGCATCCGGGTAGCACTCCACCTGGTTGCGCGCGGCGTAGAAGACGTCGTACGCAGGCTCCAGCAAGGCCAGGTCGCCGCCGCTCTCGCGCAGCGCCATTTCCAGCGTCAATCGCCGCAGCGCGCTGAGGTCATGATGCAGGTGCGGGTTGTCGGCAAAGCTGCGCTCGCGCAGTTCGCGCATTGCCTCTACCGGAAACCGCTCGGCGGTGACTGGACTGTGCTCGCGCATCCAGTCGTACAACACCTGGTCGATCCGCGCCCCGATCGGCGCAAAGGGCCACAACGTATCGTCGAGGTCGAGGGTGATGGCGCTGATTTGGAAGCTCATCGCCAGATTTTACGGTCTTGCGTTGGGATTGGGGAATCGGGATTGGGGATTGTCAACGGCAACTGCGCGGTTGCGTTTACCAATCCCCAATGCCGAATCCCCAATCCCGGCTACTCCAACAGCCTGGCCCAACGCTGCATTCCCTCCACCCGGCTCAGCACCATCTTGATGCAGACCAGCAGCGGTACCGCCAGCAGCAAACCGACCATGCCCCATAGCCAGCCGAACAGCATCAGCGCCAGGATCAGCATCAGCGGCGAGATCGCCATGCGGCGGCCAAGCACGATCGGGGTGACCACCTGGCCTTCGATGGTGTGCAGTGCCAGGTACAGGATCGCCGGCAGCATCGCCGACAAGGTGGTGCGGAATTCCACAAAGCCCATCAGCAGCATCAGCATCACGCCGATCAACGGGCCCACATACGGCGCGAAGTTGAGCAGCGCCACCACCGTGCCCCACAGCAGCGCTTCGGGCAGCGGAATCTTGAGCACATACAGAATTCCGGCGAAGACCAGCCCGACCAGCGTATTGATCACGCTGATGGTGAGCACGTAGCGCGAGACCTCGCGCTCGATGTCCAGCATGATTTCGGTAGTGAAGCGTTGCTGCTGTCGGTTGGGCAGCAAGGCGATCGCATGCCGTTGCAGGCTTTCGCCGTAGACCATGAAGAAGAACGTCAGCAGCACCACCGCAAGCACCGAGGCGGCCAGCTTGGGCGTGCGCACCAGCGCCTTGTAGGGGTCGTCCATCTGCGTGCGCACGATCTGCACGCTGCGCTGGCCATCGCCGCCGGCCGCGCGTGCAAAGTTTTCCGCGGCCTGATTGGCCTGCATCACCGGCTTGGTGAAATCGCGCACGTCGCGCGCGATCTGGCGCATCTGCCGGGGCGCCTGCTGCACCCATTCGGCGGCCGGCCCGGCCAGCTGCGCGGCCAGTGTCACGGTACCGGCCAGGCCCAGGCACAACACCATCAAGGCGCCGAGGAAGCGGGGGATGTACAGCTTGCGCAGACCGCGCAGGATGGGGTTGCCGATCAAGGCAAAGAAGGCGGCCAGCATCACCGGCAGGATGATCGTCTGTGCAGCCCACAGCGTATAACCCACCGCAAGCGTGGCCAGCACCACCAACGAGACCGGTGCGCGCGGGCGTGGTGCCGGTGGCGGCGGGAGTGAATCTGCCGCAGCGGCAGCATCCATAGAATCGACGGGAAGAGTCATGCGCGCCCTGGCAGCAGACTGGCGTGCTGCCAGCGGTGGGCCATTATCAGCCGAACGCGTCAACGCAGCGCACAGAGGGCGTGCGCGTAACGTCAGTCCTTAACAGCATAGGTGGCGGGCTCTGCCGCGCAGCGGGCGGCGGACACCCGCTGCGTGATCCCAAGCGGTGCTCGGGATCACGCCATCACGCGGCGCGATCAATCGGCGCCTGCACCACCGTCACCGGCGGATCGGCAGCGACCTCTTCGGCACTGTCTGCAGCACGTTCGGCCTGCTCGGAGGCTTCCTGCGCACGGTGTGCGGTGAACAGCGCAGAGATCGTGCTGATCATCTGCAGAATTTTCGGGATACCGCCCAGCTTGCTGGCGATGCTGCCCAATGCCGCCTGCGGTTCGTTGCGGCCGGTGACAAAGCCCAGGCCGAAACCAACCACCATGATCCGCAGCGGCGACCACCCGGCACGCCAGGTGTCACGCAATTCTCCCCAATGCAGGCGTGTTTCCTGGGCGCGCCCTTCCACCAGGAATTCGGCGCGTTCCACGCGCTGACGCAAGGTGCCAAACTTCATGTGCGTGCTCCATTGGCAGCCGATGCGTGGGCATCGTCGTCGTCGCTGCTGTCATCGAAGATGCCCAGCTTGACCAGCTGACGACGTGTTGCATTCAAGCCGGTGTGGTCGAAGTAGAAGAACACCCGCCACGCCGCAATGCCGGTGACCAGCAAGCTGGCCAATGCAGTGAAAAACATCGCCTGGAACCACGACAGGCCTGCGCGTTGCAGCAGCGCGATGATCGCACCTGCCAGCAACAGCCACGACGACGCGCCGAAGACCACGGCAACGCATGCCCAGGCCAGTCCACGCCCGAAGGCACTGCGTGCAAGTTGCAAGTCGGCCGACACCAGCCGGCGCAACGCGCGGCTGGTGTCCCTGGCCGAGCCCAGCGTGGCGCGGCCGGCTGCGCCGACCGCACGTACGCTTTCGTCCAGTCCTGGCGTTTCCGGACGCGCGTTGGGCGCGTCGGAGGCGGCAGCTGTAGAGGCCTGGTCGCTCACGACTTAGTTGTCGTTGCTGCGTGCCAGCTTGGCAATGATCCAGCCGGTCGCAAACGCAACGCCGAACGCAGCCAGCGGGCGCTCACGAATCAGATCGGTGGCGCTTTCCAGCAGATCGTTGCCCTTGCTGACCAGCACGTCGAGCTGTTCCTTGGCAGCGGCGCCGCCGAACTCGGCAGCAGCCATGCCGGCCAGTGCGGTATCGGAAAGCTCAGCCTTGACGTTGGCGCGACCGAGCTTGAGCTCATCGCCTGCAGCGCTGGTGGCGCCCTTGACGGCTTCGCCTGCGGCGCTGGCGGCAGACTTCAGGTGGGTGCCGGCTTCGCTCAGGTTTTCCTTCAGCTGGTCGGTATTGGTGGGGCTCATGTGATATCTCCTTCGGTCATTGATGGCAGCCGCGACAGCGTGCGGGCGTGGTGCAGCAATAGCATCGCTACGGTGTAGGAGGTGTTAGTGCGCACCGATGGCAGTGCACGCCACGTCAACGCATCAACGCGTCGTACTGCGCGTTGCCACGCAGGATGCGCACGACCAGTTGCTGCGGCTTGCGCTGGAAATTGGCGCGCCAGCTGGCCAGATCGGCAAACTCGCCCACGCTGCTGGCCACGATCACATCGCCGCTGACCAGACCATTGGCTGCGGCACGACCGCCGCGTTTGACCTCGCTGACCATGACGCCGGTAATGCCGGACTGGCGCAGCGATTCGGGCAGGTCCACGAAGGTGGCGCCGCCCAGGCGCGGGTCGAGCATGTCGCCGGTGACTGCGCGGTCCTGCTCTTTCAGTTTGGCGGTGAGGGTGAGCGGTTTGCCATCGCGGCGAATCTCCAGCCTGACCGGGCTACCAACCGCCTGCAGGCCTTCATAGTTGTGCAGCGCCTCTGCACTGTCCACGCGCTGGTCATTGGCCGCCACCACCACATCGCCCGGCTGCACGCCTGCGGCGGCCGCAGCGGACCCTGGCAACACACGCGTCACCAGCGCACCCCGCAACGAATCCACACCCAGGCCCTGCAGCATCTGCTGGGTGAGGTTCTGGGTTTCCAGCCCGAGCGTGCCACGCACCACCACGCCCTTGGTCACCAATTGCTCCACCACATTGCGCGCCAGGTTGGAGGGGATCGCCAGACCCAGGCCGATATTGCCGGCCATGCTGCCCTGGGGATTGAAGCTGGCGGTATTGATGCCCACCAACTGGCCCTGCAGGTTGACCAGCGCACCGCCGGAGTTACCCGGATTGATCGAGGCATCGGTCTGGATGAAATTCTGGTAGCCCAGCCCGCGAATACCGCTGCGGCCCACTGCCGAGACGATGCCGGAGGTCACCGTCTGGGTGAAGCCGAACGGGTTGCCGATCGCCACCACGAAGTCACCCACGCGCAGCGCATTGCTGTCGGCCAGCTTGATGTCGGTGAGGTTGTCGGCCTTGATGCGGATCAGCGCGATATCGGTATCGGCATCGGAGCCGATGAAATCGGCCTTGACCGTGCGCCCGTCGCCAAGCGTCACCTGCACATCGTCGGCATTTTCGATGACGTGGTGATTGGTCAGCACATAGCCTTTTTGCGCATCGATGATCACGCCAGAACCCAGCGACTCGTTGATGCGGTCCTGCGGCACCTGCGGAAACAGCCGGCGCAGGATCGGGTCGTTGAAGAACGGGTTGCGCACGCGCACCACTTGCTTGGTATTGACGCTCACCACCGCCGGCATCGCTTGTTGCAGCATCGGCGCCAGCGACGGCACCGGTTGCCCGGCGACGGCGGCCGGCAGTGCGGCGGCCGCGGGCAGGCTAAAGGTGGTGGACGCGCCGGCCGGTGCGGCCTCGGCGCGGTTGTCCATCCAGGCATTGATGCCGGTGGCGGCAAATCCGCCGAAGGCAGCGGCCAGGGAAAGGGTCAGCAAGGTGGGCAGCGGGCGCATGCAACGAGTCCGGGTTACGCGGTGGAAGAGGAATAGGGCGTCTGACTGCGTAAATCAAGCTGAACGAGAGTGCCAGCGGGCAATTTAACGCCTGGTGAAAGCGCCGCCGAGCCCTTGCCGGCGCTGCGTTGACAGTCGCTTGAGCCCGGCGTAGCGTCCGCTTGATCCGATGCCTGTTCAGCATACGCATGCCGCTGCGCATCGCCCGCGTTTTCAGCACTGATGCCCTTAAGGAGGGTCCTATGAGCAACGGCAATGGTGTGACGGCAACCCTGTCCGAGGCTGTCGATAGCGTCAAGAGCACTGCCACCGAACTGGGCGAGACCATCGCCAGTACTACCAGCGACGCGGTGGCCAGCGTGCAGGACGCGGCCGGCACGGCGGCGGCCGAGGTCAAGATCCGCGTCGCCAAGGCCCGCAAGGCCGTGGTCAAGGTTGAACAGCGCGTCGTCGAAAAGGCTGGCGATGCAGCCACCGCGGTCAAGCGCAGCGTGGCCAAGACCAAGCGCTCGCTGGTGTCGGGCAAGGAGGCCGCCAAGGACAAGTTGACCGCCACCAAGGACGCTGCCAAGCAGAAGCTTGCATCTACCAAGGATGCCGCCAAGCAGAAGCTGAGCAGCACCACCGATGCTGCCAAGAAGAAACTGGCCAACACCAAGGCCAGCGCCAAGCAGAAGCTGGAAACCGCCAAGGCCAATGCCAAGGCCGAAGCGGCAGCACTGAGTGCCAAGACCGCGGCCAAGAGCGCAGCGCGCAAGAGCGCGGTGGCCACGGTAGGCGCGCGTGCGGCAGCGAAGAAGGCTGCGGCCAAGGCGGCGCCGGTCAAGAAGCCGGTCGCCAAGACCATCGTCAAGCCCGCCGCCAAGAAGGCACCGGTGGCCAAACAGACCGCCACCAAACAGGCCGCAGTGAAAAAGGCCCCGCTCAAGAAGGCGGTGACCAAGACCACCTTGAAGAAGGCCGCCAAGGTCACCAAAACCCCGGCCACACGTGCCGTGGCCAAGACCACCGCCGCCCGCAAGGCGGTGGGCAAGAAGGTGGCCAAGCGCGTGACGCGTTGATGCTGCGGCACCAAGATGGCATTGCACGCTGACGATGCGTTGGCCGTGCAGACCGACAAAGGCCGGCGCTGTCTGTGCAGCGCCGGCCTTTTCTGTGGTGTGATCGTTAACGAGGCGGTCCCTTGCTTGCTGCGCTCATGTGATCGGGCAAGTGACTGGATCTGACATTTGAACCGGATGGGCATCTGTCCGCACCGCTCGCCAGATGCGGGACATCAAGCCACTCTCCTCACGGAGCGAGAAGGTACGGCTTGCACGCCATGGGCGCGCGTCCTTGAGCGCCTGCGCTGCAAGAATGGGTTGGGTGTGCAGCGGCGGTAGCGTGAAACCGACGAAGCCGCATGTCGTCCCGCATTCGCGAGGCTTCGCCCGTACCCTCATCCGCCCTGCGGGGCACCTTCTCCCGATGGGGGACGAAAACTGGAAGCCATCGCTTCCGCTAATCCGACTCCCGATTCCCAAATCCCAAATCCCAAATCCCAAATCCCAAATCCCAAATCCCAAATCCCAGCTACTCCATTCCCTTGACCAACTGCTCGGCGCCCTTGCGAATACCGGCCTTGGCGGCGTCGTAGGCGCCCAGGCTGGCCTTGATGTTCATTGCGCTCGGATACTGTTTTTCGACATAGGCGGCGAGCAGGCGGTTGCTCTGCGCGTCGAAGATTTCCACCGCGTAGCTGACCGAGCCGGAAAACGCGCCTTCCTTGCCGCGTGCGGCCTGCACCGCGTTATAGGAACCGCCGCCCAGATCCACCTTCATGAAGGTGCCCAGCACCCGCTTGCTGGGCTTGGCACCGGTCAGGCTGATGTGCACGCGCAAGGTGTCGCGATCGGCCACCGTCGCGCGCTGCCAACGCTGCCCGATCGCATTGCCGAACTCCTGTTGCATGTAATCGGCGAGCATGCGTTTGTCCTGCTCGGGCACGTCTTCGAATTGCGCGTCAGGACCGCGATAGATGCTGACCGGCTCGACCAGTGCGGCGCGGTAGCGCGTCCAATCCACCTCGCCCTGGTAGGCGTATGGCATGCGGTCACCACGGCTGCCATCGTGCGGGCGCAGATAGCTTGAAGACGGCAGCTGGCTGTACGGCATCGGGCGCGTACTGGCACAACCGATCAGCGTCACGCCGACAACCAGCAGCGCGCAGCAGCGGACAAGGGAATGCAACGACATGGGCAAATACCTGGAGAGGAAGCAGATAGGGGCAAGCACGCGCCAGCAGGGCCGCGCGCTCAATGCATCAGATAGCTGGCCACCGCCAGCGCAAACACCACTGCGGCGGCAGTGAACAACACCCCGCTCTTGGCCCACTGCTGCAGCCGGCGGGCCTGACGCGCGCTGCGGATATCCGGCAGTTCGCTCCAGATGTCGCGATTGCGCGTGCCGGTGCGGCCGCAGCGAAAGTCCAGCAGGAGGACATCGGCGACAGGTGCAGGAGCAACGCTGTCGTTGGCAGCCGTATGCGGTGCCAGTAGCGCGATGGCGGCGGGGGAAAGCGGGGTGGAACGGATCGAGTGAAACATCACCATGCATCCTGGATGCGTGCGGTGAGTGCACTGTAGGCAGCGGGTGTTGGAAACTTATTGGGTTTGGCGCTGGGCGATCGCCACGCGCCACCTGCGTTCAGCCGGTGCGGCGCACGCCCTCGCTGGCGAACACCACGCGCACGCACAGGCCGCGGCCCTCGTGGCCTTCGCAGGTTTCGATGCTGGCTTCGTGCAGGCGCGCGATGCCGGCCACCAGCGACAGCCCGATCCCGCTGCCCTGCACCTGGCTGCCGGCAACCCGGTAGAAGCGTTCGAAGATGGACGCGTGGGCACTCTCCGGCACGCCGGGGCCGTCATCGCTGACCTGCACGAACGGATGCAGCGCATCGGCGCGCAGGCAGTAGCCGCAACTCACTTCCACCATGCCATGAGGCCGGCCATAGCGGATGGCGTTGTCGACCAGATTGCGGATCAGGATACCCACCGCATCCACATCGCAACGCAGCAGGCACGGCGATGCTTCCACCTGCAGATTGATGTGGCGGGCCTCGGCCTGCACGCTGAATTCGTCCAGCACATGCGAGATCAGCTCGCCCATGTCCACCTGCTGGTACGCCGCCGAACTGATGCCTGCATCCAGCCGTGCCAGATCCAGCAATTGCTCGGCCAGCCGATTGCTGCGGCGCGCGGTTTCCAGCAGCTGCTGCAGCGCCGCGTCCTTGGCCTCCAGCGTGGGTGCGCGCAGCGCGACCTCGGCGTAGGCATGCAGCGCAGACAGCGGGGTGCGCAGTTCGTGCGCGGCGTCTGCCACGAAATCGCGCTCGGCCTGCACGGTCTTTTCCACGCGGGCCAGCAGCGAATTGAAGGAGCCGATCAGCGGGCGAATCTCGTCCGGCACCTGCGCCAGCGGCACCGGTTCGGTTTCCAGCCCGGTGCGTTGCGCGATGGCGCCGGAGATGGCGCGCAGCGGTGCGAGGGAGGTGCGGACCGCCCACCACACCAGCACGCCCAATACCCCCAGTTGCAAGGTGTTGAGCACCATCGCAATCAAGGTCTGCTTGAAGCTCATGCGCGAGGACGCATTGCCGATCGGGGTGTGCGTATCGACCGCGGCCGGCGGCTCCGGTTGCGTATCGAAGCGGTGCTCCAGCGCGTCGGGCAGGGCGCTGATCAACTGGTCGCCGAACATGTTGAGCTCCTGCTCGAACACGCTGTGATGGCCCTGGGTGACCAGGGCGACCAGGATCCACAACGAGGTGGACCAGCTCAACAACACGATTGCGGCCAGCGCCGCCAGCATGCGCGCCTGCAGCGATTTCATTCCGGTGCCTTGCCGACCATGTAGCCCTGGCCATACACCGTGGAGATCAGCTCGTCGCCCAGCTTGCGGCGCAGCTGGTGCACGTACACCGCAATCATGTTGCTGCCGCCTTCGGACGGGCCGCCGTAGACGCCTTCTTCCAGTTGATCCTTGGTGACCACGCGCCCGGCGCGTTCCATCAGCGCCAGCAGCAGGCGGTATTCGTGCGCGCTCAGCGCCACCCACTTGCCGTCGCGGGTGACCTTGCGGCTGCTCGGGTCCACGCAGACATCGCCCTGCGTGAGCAGCGGCACCACGCGTCCCTGGCTGCGCCGGGTGATCGCTCGCAGCCGCGCCATCAGCTCGTCGAACTGGAACGGTTTGACCAGATAGTCGTCGGCACCGGCATCCAGGCCGCGGATGCGGTCGGTGAGCTGGCCGCGCGCGGTCAGTGCGATCACCGGCGTGGCGTCGTAATGGCCGCGCATGAAGCGGATCACCGTCAGCCCGGACTCGCCCGGCAGGCCGATATCCAGCAGCACCGCGGTGTAGCGGTGGTCCACCAGCACGGTCTTGGCGGCATTGGCGCTGCCGACGTGGTCGATGGTCCAGGACTGCTGGCGGACGCCATCGCAGATCGCGTTGGCCAGCATGGTGTCGTCTTCGACAAGCAGCAGGTGCATAGGTGTTCCGCCGGGCCCAGGGCCAGTCCGAGATCGGCAGCACTGTCGGAGATGGTCGTTAGGCAAATATTAGTGCATGGCCCGCCGGGCCGTTACAGGCGGCCGGCAGCCCTGCCATTGCGCAGGGCCCCAGGGCCACGCAGGCGCTAGCGCTGCAGGATGGCGCGCAACGCCGCTTCCAGATGGACATACTGGAAGCGGAAGCCGGCATCCAGCGCGCGTTGCGGCAGCACGCGCTGGCTGATCAGCAGCAGCTCGGCCATCTCGCCGAAGCCCAGCCGCAGCAGGCCGGCTGGCAGCGCTAGCAGTGCCGGACGATGCAGCACGTGGGCCAGGGTGCGCGCGAACTCGGCATTGGTGACCGGGGTCGGTGCGGTGGCGTTGTGGGCGCCGGACTGGCCGTGTTCCAGCAACCACAGCAGCAAGGCCACCATGTCGGCGCGGTGGATCCAGCTCATCCAGTGGCGGCCATCGCCGAACGGGCCGCCGCCGCCGAAGCGGAACGCCGGCAGCATGCGGGCCAGGGCGCCGCCGTCGCGGTCGAGCACGATGCCGGTGCGGACCCAGCTCACGCGCGGGCCGAGTGCGGCGATCCTGGCCGCTTCGGCTTCCCAGTCGCGGCACAGCTGCGCAGAGAAATCGTTGCCGGCGTGGTCCGCCTCGGTCAGGACGCTGTCGCCCCGCTCGCCGTAATAGCCTACCGCCGAGCCGGAAATCAGCACCGCCGGGCGCCGTTCGGCCGGCTGCTGCGCGATCCAGGCATGCAGCTGGCCGGTGATGCCCAGGCGCGATGCGCGGAAGCGCTGCTTGCGCGCATCGGTCCAGCGGCCGGCCGCCAGCGGCTCGCCCGCCAGATTGATGACCGCATCGGCCTGCACGCCGTCCAGCGTGTCCACCACGGTCATGCCGGGCAGGCGACGCGCTGCGCGCCGCAGGTCGCGGGTCAGCACGCTGACCTGGTGCCCGGCCTGCACGAGTGCCGGACACAAGGCCTGGCCGATGAAGCCGGTGCCGCCGGTGATGAGCAACTGCATGGGACATTCCTGCGCCGAATCGATGCGGCACGATAGGCCAGCGCTGCCTGCTGCAAAGTGAAGTCGCTGCTGCACCCGCTGCGATGGCCGCGTGCGGCACCAGGACGGCGGCCGGGCGCAGCGCGCGTCCACCAGTAAAGACCGGCAAGCCCCAAACGCCAACGCGCCGGACAGGCCGGCGCGTTGGGTGCTTGCAGACGCTGCAACAGGCTCAGCGCGAGGATGACACCGCGTGGGCGCGCTCGAAGTGCGCCGACACCACGCGCCGGCTTTCTTCCAGATGCTGCTTGACCGGCGCGCTTTCGGCGGCGGGCAGCAGTTCGGCGTCGATGATCTTGATGGTGTCGCCGTGGTCGCTGACCATCGTGCGCAGGAACGCATTGCGGTAGGCGTCCTTGCCATCGGGCAGGGTCGCTGTCTTTGCCAGTGCATCCACCGCTGCCTTGCCCTTGGCGCGCATTGCATCGGCACGCGGGCTGTCGGTGGCACCCAGCGCCTTGCTCTTTTCCAGGTTGGCTTCGTGGTCGTGCAGCAACTGCTTGGCGAAGGTGTCGGTCGCACCACCCAGATCCTGGGAGATGGCCTGCTTGGCCAGCGCGATTTCGTTTTCATCCAGCGCCGCCAGCACGCCGAGCACGGCGGGATCGCCCTTGGCCAGTTCGGCAGCGCCGGTGCCGCTGACCGGCGCGGCAGTCGGCTCGGGCGATACTGCCGGCGCAGTCCGCGAGGCATCGCCGCCGGGGCGATCGCAGGCGGTCAGGGAGAGCACGGCAAGGAGCGATGTCGCGACAAGAAGGGATTTCATGGAGGTCCTAAAAGAATGCGGCCAATACTGCCGACGGTGAAATGCAAAGGAGCCGCTACGCGGCTCCGGTGATGCGTGGATCGGCGCCTGCCGGTCAGGCCAGCTGCGCCTGGGCGGCTGCGCCAAGGCCCAGCGGTCTAGCTGGTGTACGCACGCTGTCCTGTGCAGTGCGGCACACGCGCGCCATGCGTGCGGTGCGCTCGCGAATCAGCGCGTGTTCGCTGGCCGGGGCACTGCCCAACAAGCTGGCGACATGGAAGCCTAGGATGTCCTCCGCGCGGTCGCCCTGGTCGCTGACGATGTGCGGAACCAGCCGCTCCAATCGCTCCAGCTCCTGCTGCACTTGATACGGGGTTTTCATGATGCTCTCCAATGAGTAACGGTCTTGCTCAACACATACTGCTCAACTATTGCGTGCACCCAGCCGCTGCCAGCAGTCGGTGGCCAATTGCTCGTAATTGGACTGCGTACTGGATGAAATGAAGTGATGCTCCAGGCGGTCGCGAAACAGGCGCAGACGTTCCTGATCGCTCGAACGCGGCGCCTGCAGATAGATATCGCAGGCCATCTTCACCACCGGGGACAATTCGCTGAACTTGCCTGCACCCAGATTGCCCTGCGCGTGCCGCGCCTGCCAATGCGCGATTTCGGCTTGTACATCGATGACGGATGGGTCTCTGCTCATGACTTCGCGTGGTCCGGGTTAAACAAACTTGACATGCAGGGTAACTGCGGCTGTGTCAACGAATGATCATCGAACCCGACTATTCAACGCACTGCCGCGCTGCGTGCTTAACTGGTCAGCTTGCAGTTGCGCCTCTACACGCTGCGTATGCAGGCCATGTCGCGCATGACGTGCAGTGCGATCGAGGCGATGGCGTCGTGCTGAGTAATAGCCAGCAATCGATTGCATTGGCTGAAATGTCGGCCATCGAGGTGTGAGGCTTGCATCGCGCATCGGCTGGTAGCTGCGTTGGTGAGCGAGAAAACCCCTGCGCAATGCCGCAATTTACGGAAGATTCTGAATCGTTCCACACTTGTGTAACGTCTGATGCTTAGGATGTGGGATGACTTTAGGGAGATGAGAGTACTCAGGATGCAGGACAGCGAAAGCAGCCGTAAGCCGCAAGCCGCCAGCGGTACCTCCGAAGCACGCGTGTGGTGGCATGCCTTGGTGGAGCTACGAGGGGGACGTGTCGCCATCAGCTTGATCGTCGTCCTTGTGATCGTATTCGCGTTCTATCTGACGCTGAAATAAGCCGGTTCTCCCGGGCATCGCGTAGCGCTGCATCAATGCCTGCGTGCGTCTCAACTGTTTGAACAAGCCAGCAACGGCACTCGGCTCGATGCTGCGAGGGGAGACGTGATGGCGCACAGGCAGTACTGCCAGGTCGTGGGGCATGTCACGCGTCCGGTGGCCGAGTACGGTCACGAGCGTGCCACGCATGCCTGGGTCTGCGGTGAAATCGCACGGTTGCTGGGCGTTCGCGGCGCAGGGCACGCCAGTGACTTCAAGCATGCTGTCCCTGAGACCGTGTTTCATGTGCCCGATGAGACCTTGACCTCGGAACAGGCGCATGGACTCGGTATCGATGATGCGGCGGATTTGCTGGGCGGCATCGTGCCGCATGCCTTCCTGGCGACCAAGGTGATCGGCCACCCGCTCATTGCCGACCATGCAGCCAGCATCGCCGGATGGAACCAGACGCTGGCCACCGCGCTGATCCCGGCAACACTGGCGGGCTATACGGTGTTTTCGCGCGTCGATGCCCTGCGTACATTGGAGCTCCTGCTTCCGGATGGCGGTGTGCGACTGAAGCTGCCGACAGGCGTGGGTGGCAACGGCCAATGGCGTATCGCCGGTGCAGCGCACCTCGCGCAGGTGCTGGACAGCCTGCCGGAGCACTATTTGCGCACGCATGGCGCGGTGCTGGAGCGCAACATCCTGCAGCCCGTGACGCATAGCGTGGGCGAGCTCTGCCTTGCGGGTGTCCAGATTGCGTATTACGGCACGCAATGCAGCGTGCGCAACATGCAGGATGAAGAGGTCTATGGCGGTTCGTCGCTGCATGTGTATCGCGGATCGCTCGAGGCACTGGCTGCGACCGCGCTTCCGTCGCTGCAACAGCGGGTGGTCGAGCAGGCCTGCAGATACGATCGATTCATCACCGCCGCCTATCCTGGGTTGCACATCTCGCGGCGCAACTACGACGTGGTCAGCGGCGACGATGGGCAGGCCGGTCCGGTCTGCGGTGTGCTGGAGCAATCCTGGCGCGTCGGCGGCGCGACACCGGCCGAGCTTGCCGCGATCTCCAGCTTCCAGGATGACGCCAGCCTGCAGTGGGTGCACGCATCCACGCATGAGATCTATCAGGGCGAACCGCCCGCGGATGCGCAGATCTACTACCGCGCAGAGCGCGCCGGGCCGGGTCCGCGCTTCAAATACAGGAGGGTATCCACCGCATAATGGAAGCCAAACTTTCTAGCATCCAGATCCCGGTCGACCAGGACGAACTCAGCGGCACCTTGCTGACGCCCACCGGCATTCCCGCGGTGTTGTTCGTCCATGGTTGGGGCGGCAGCCAGCATCACAGCCTGGTGCGTGCGCGCGAAGCGGTCGGCCTGGGCTGCATCTGCATGACCTTCGATCTGCGCGGTCACGAAGGCTATGCATCGATGCGCCAGAGCGTGACACGCGCGCAGAACCTGGACGACATCAAGGCCGCCTACGATCAGCTCGCTGGCCTGCCGTACGTCGATCCGCAGTCGATTGCGGTGGTCGGGCTCAGTTACGGCGGCTACCTGTCGGCATTGCTGACGCGCGAACGCCCGGTGGAATGGCTGGCGTTACGCTCGCCCGCGCTCTACAAGGACGAGCACTGGGATCACCCCAAGGTGAGCCTCAACGCCGATCCGGAGTTGATGGACTACCGGCAACGCGTGCTGACCCCCGACGACAATATCGCCCTGGCCGCCTGTGCCGATTACAAAGGCGATGTGCTGTTGGTGGAGGCGCAACACGATGTGATCGTGCCGCATCCGGTGTTGCGCAACTACGCCAATGCCTTCGTCAATGCGCGCTCGCTGAGTGCACGCGTGATTGCCGGTGCCGATCACGCATTGAGCGTCAAGGAACACCAGCAGGAATATACGCGCACGCTGATCGACTGGCTGACCGAGATGGTGGTCGGCCGGCGCATCGCCCTGGCCAAGGAAGTGGTGGCCGCGCGCAAGCACAGGCTCAAGCAGCAGAGCGATGCGCTCTCCTCGCCGGGGCAGGAAACGAACGAATTCCGTGGCGATATCCGTGCGGTGGAGAACAGTTCCAGCTGATTCGCGCGTTCGCTAGAACGCCTCGTGCATGGCAGTGCTTTCCACAAAGAAGAACGGGCCCGTGGGGCCCGTTCTTTTTCCAAGACTTCAACCTGGCGCGCCGCCACGCCGTATGAGCTTAGACGCGCGGGTCGGTCGGGTTGCGACGTGCCGCATCACCGTGATGCTCGGAATCGAAGGCTTCGCGCACTGCGTGCTTGGCCTTTTCCCAGCTCAGGCGCGAGTTGGACTTGAACCGGTCCCAGCCGTCGCCCAGGTCGCGTTCCAGATGGTCGTCCCACTGGCGGCCGGCGTGTTGCTGACGCGCCTGCATGCCATAACGATAGGCCGGACGATAATCGTCATAGGAATACTCGGCATCGCGATAGCTCGCGCTGTCGAAGCGGCCTTCGTAATGCGTGTCGCCCTCGCGATAGACGCTATGGGTGCGATCGGCGCGCTCCCAGGCATCACGCGCAGCAAGGCGCGCTTCTTCCCATTCCAGCCGCGATTCCCCGCGATTGCGCGGCCACTCGCCGGCCAGGGTCGCTTCGGTTTCTTCCCAGGTGCTGGTTGGGCGCGTTTCACGCGCCTGCAGGCCGAAGCCGTACACGGTGGCGTAATCGCGATCGTAATCGGTGCCTTCCTTGTAGTAAGGACGGTTCTGATATTCCTGGCGCCAGTATTCGGTTTCCACTGTCGGGTCCAGGCGCTCGGCCACGCCCTTGCCGGCTGCGGCGCCGGCCACCACGCCCACCGCAGCGCCGATCAGGGTGCCCAGCGGGCCGAACACCGTACCGGCCAGCGCGCCTGCGGCAGCGCCGCCTGCAACGCCGCCCACACCCACGCCTACCGGATGCGAACCGGGTGCGCCGGAGATCGGATCACGATTCAAATCCTGTGCTTCGGCCTTGCGTTCCTGCTTGTCGAGAGGGATATCGTGGTTGCTCATGTCGTCTCCGGGGTGGCTGTAGGTGCGTCTGTCGAGCAGATCGCGAACGTGGCGCCACCTTGGCCAGCGAGGAGTGAAACGCGTGTGCTTGGACGTGAGTGCCGTCGCGACAAGACTGAACTGTGCATCTGTCGGTATGGATGAGGTCGCTGACGCCAGCCTGCAATATCGCGCTCAAGCAAGCTTGCACCGCAGGTGTATTGATTTATCGAATGGCCTTACGTGGTTGGTGTGTACGGATAATCTGTATCAAGACGTCAGCCGATAACGCCAAGCGTATTTCCACAAAGCGGTGGCCTTCAGAAGATGCGGCCGTATTGCCCTGCAGGTCATCGAAATGCCTTCGAAAGCAGGCACTACAGATGTTTCAGCGATCGATATTTCTGGCTGGCTGTGCGAAACGCAGTACCTGCGGCCATGTCGATGCACGGGCGCTTGAACGATGCTCGACGCGGCAACGCAGGTGGACGACGCCAGCATGACCACAAGGTCATTGACGCGATGACATTGCAGACGTGCGATGCAATCCATCCGCAGCCAGCCTGGCTGCAGCGCTCAACGATCAAGCGTCATCGATGAAAGCAGGGCAGGCACGCCGCTTCCAACGTCAAACCACGCTCACCCGCCGTGCGTGCCCAAGGTACGTGCGCCGGTCAAGATCATGCGCAACATCTGCGAGATCTGTTCGATTAGCTCGGGATCTTTTTCCGGCGGCGAGTCCATCGCCACCGCGCCCATCGCAAACACCAGCCGGGTGATCGCCTTGGACACCAGCGCCGGTGCATGCAGCTTGGCGTTGTCGGCGGCGGCCAGGCGGATCAGGTCCACCCGCAGCTCGTCTTCGAAATAGCTGAGCTCGCGCTCCACCGCCTGCTTGAATGCATCCGAGCCCACCGCGCCTTCGCGCAGCAGCACATGCAGCAACTTGTCGTCGGCGCGCAGCTGCTCCATGAAGGCTTCGACCGACACGCGGATGACGCTGCGGTCGGTGGAGGTGGCGCGCTGGCGGGCCTGGCCGATGATGGTGCGCAACGAACGCCCGGCCAGATCGATCAAGGCCACCGCCAGCTCGTCCATGTCGCGGAACTGGCGATAGAAGCTGTTCGGCGCGATGCCGGCTTCGCGTGCCACCTCGCGCAGGCTCAGCGTGGACAGGCTGCGATGCGGTCCGATCAGCGACAGCGCCGCGGCGATCAGGTCCTCGCGTGAAATCGCCGGCTTGCGTGACGGCGGCGCGTCTTGGGAAGGCAGGGCGATGGAGGTCATGAGGCAGCAGCTAGGCGTGGGCCTGAATCATAGCTCCTCTGATTGATATACAACTGTATACACGGCTGTGCATGCATGCGTATAGTGCAATCCATGAACCTGGCATCTCCTCCCAAGTCCAAGTCCCCATTGCCGACGCGTCTGGCGCGCCGGCTGGTGTCGCCGCAGCTGTTCGACTTCTGGGCGACCCGGCTCAACCCGCTGTGGACGCTGGAACGGCCGATGGCCCGCCTGGTCGCGCGCACGGCCGCCAGCCGCGACGCGGTGACCCTGGTGCTGCGGCCCAATGGCCACTGGCAGGGCCTGCAGGCCGGCCAGCACGTGAGCCTGGGCGTGGAGATCGACGGCCGCCGCCTGCTGCGCAGCTATAGCCCGACCGTGCTGGCCGATGGCCGCCTGGCGATCACCGTCAAGGCGATCGAGGGCGGGCTGGTCAGCCGCTACCTGGCCGGCGCTGCGCCGATCGGGACGGTGGTGTCGCTGGATCCGGCCTTCGGCGACATGCTGCTGCCGACCACCCCGACGCCGCTGTTGCTGCTGGCGGCCGGCTCGGGCATCACCCCGATGCGCGCGCTGCTGCAGGCCGCCGCGCAGGCCGGCATGCCGATGGACGTGGACCTGCTGTACTGGGTGCGCCAGCGCGACGAAGCCTGCTTCGTCGACGAATTCGAGGCGATGGCGGCCGCCCATCCGCGCTTGCGCGTACGGCTGCTGACCACCCGCGAAGGCGCTACGCCGGCGGCGCGCATCGATACCTATCCGTTGGAGCAGATCGCCGATCTCTCCAGCCGTCACGTCATGGTCTGCGGGCCGGGCGGTTTCGTGCAGGCGGCGCGTGCACGCCTGCAGGGCCGCGTGGCCGCGTTCCAGGCCGAAGCCTTCAGTGTGCCGACGCTGGAAGACGGCGAAACCGGTGACGTGCAGGTCCAGCTGTCACGCAGTGGCCGTACGCTCAGCCTGCCGCGCGGCCGGTCGCTGCTGGAAGGACTGGAAGCACAAGGCTTGCGCCCGAAGTACGGCTGCCGCATGGGCATCTGCAACAGCTGCGCCTGCGCGCGCCAGTCCGGCACCACGCGCCACCTGTTGACCGGTGAGCGCAGCAACGAACCCACCGCACAGGTCCGCCTGTGCATCAGTGCCCCGAGCACTGACCTGATCCTGGATCTGTAAGGAATCTTCATGAGCCGAGTCCATAACCGCGCCCTGTCCGCTGCCGAACTGCAGTCCTTCGGCGACGAGCTCGATGCCATCCGCGCCCGCGTGCAGAGCCAGGTTGGCGCTGCCGATGCGCGTTACATCCGCCGCATCGTGGCGGCGGTGCGCTGGACCGGCGTGGCCGGTCGCGCGCTGCTGTTCCTGGGTGCGTTCGTGCACAGCGTGCTGATCCCGGCGTGGATCGCCGGCGTGGTGCTGCTGACCCTGTCCAAGATCCTGGAGAACATGGAGCTGGGCCACAACGTCATGCATGGCCAGTACGACTGGATGGGCGACCCGCAGCTCAACGGCAACACCTACGAGTGGGACATCGTTGCCACCGGCGACAACTGGCGCAAGACGCACAACTTCAAGCACCACACCTACACCAATGTGCGCGGCATGGACGACGACATCGGCTACGGCCTGCTGCGCATCTTCCCCGAGCAGCGCTGGCGTCCGTTCTACCTGCTGCAGCCGTTCGTGGCGGTGTTCTTTGCGCTGCTGTTCGAATGGGGCGTGGCCATCCAGGACCTGCGCCTGGGCCGCTGGTTCGCCGGCAAGATGAAGGCGGCCGAATTGCGCGCCTCGTTCCTGCCGGTCGGCCGTAAGATGGGCCGCCAGATGCTCAAGGACTACATCGTGTTCCCGTTGCTGGCCGGCCCGTTCTTCCTGACCGTGCTGCTGGGCAACCTGGCTGCCAACGTGCTGCGCAGCATCTGGACCTTCGTGATCATCTTCTGCGGCCACTTCACCGCCGATGCGGAAGTGTTCCCGAAGGAGTCGATCCGCAACGAGTCGCGCGGCCACTGGTATCTGCGTCAGCTGCGGGGTTCCTCGAACCTCACCGGCGGCAAGCTGATGAACGTGCTGTCGGGCAACCTGAGCCACCAGATCGAGCATCACTTCTACCCGGACCTGCCGGCCAATCGCTACGCGCAGATTGCGGTCGAGGTGAAGCAGGTCTGTGCGCGCTACGGCCAGCACTACAACACCGGCTCGCTGCCGCGTCAGTTCGGCCAGGTGATGTGGCGGATCGTGCGGCACGCGTTCCCGAGCCGGCCCAAGCCGGTACGCCGCCAACGCGAAGGCGCCTTGCAGGGCGCCTGATCGAAAGGGCCGCCATTGGCGGCCCTTTTTTTTGGGGTGCAGTCAGTCCCTGCCGGATCGCCACACGAGATTGCGCCTTGCCGGGGGCTCGGCATCGGTGCTTGCGGCAGGGGTGGACGCAAAGCGGTAGCGCCAGCTCGGGCAACACGCGTTCGGGCAATTTGAGCTTGCGTGCGGGTGAGATCAGCACCTGCGCTGCGATTCGAGCATGCCGTGCGCGCATACCGTTTATTGCGGTGCCCGGATCGCCGTGGCTGTTGGTCGATTGCGCGTCCTGACGGTCCAGGTCAGTGCAGGGCGCCGTCCCGGCGCCGGTCAGTGCGCAGCGCCGCGCATTAGTGCGTGGTAGGCGATGAAGCCGGTAGCCGGCAGCGCGCGCGAGAACAGCCAGCCCTGCGCCAGATCCACGCCGTGCGCGCGCAGATAGTCCAGCTGCTCCTGCCGTTCCACGCCTTCGGCAATGGTGCGTAACTGCAGCGTCTTGGCCATGTCGATGATGTGCGAGGTCACCGCGCTGGTGGCCGAATGGGTGCCGATGGTATCCACGAACGACTTGTCGATCTTCAGCGCATCCAGCGGCAATCCCTGCAGGTACTGCAGGCTCGAGTACCCGGTGCCGAAGTCGTCGATCGACACCGTGTGGCCGGCACCGCGCAAATGGGTGATGGTGGTGCGTGCCGCTTCGATGTCCATCAGGCTGCGTTCGGTCGCCTCCACCCACAACTGCCCGCTGTCCACACTAGTGCCATGCAGCGCCTGGGCAAGCACGGTCTGCACACGGCCGCTCTTGATGTCCTCGGCAGAGACATTGATGGCCACGTGCAGGGAGGGGTCAGCCGCCAGGGTGGGGCCGAGGTCGCGGATGACTTCGGCCACCACCAGGTCGGTGATCGGCAGGATCAAGCCGCTTTCTTCGGCCAGCGGGATAAAGGCATCGGGCGGGATCAGCACGCCATCGGGTTGCTGCCAGCGTACCAGCGCCTCGGCACCGACGCAGGCGCCGGTGTCGAGCGCGATGATCGGCTGGTAATGCACGACGAACTCGTTGCGCTGGACGGCGATTTCCAGCCGTGCCAGCGGCGACAACCGCCGCCGCGACACCCAGATCACCAGGCTGACCAACAGCAGCGCCAGCGCAATGCCGACCGGCACCACCTGCAGCCGTGCGGCTGCCAGCGGCCCCCGTAGATAGGCCGCCGGCTCGGTGACGACCGCGGCCCAGTCGCCGCGGCGGTCGCGGCCGGACAACACCTGGGCATCTGCGCCGGTGCCGGATGCATCGGTCGGCGCTGCGATCAGCAGCCGCTCGGCGGCAGTGCCGGTACTGCTCAGTATCTGTCCGTCCGGCGTGCCGATCGCCAACTGCAGGCCGGGCGGCAGATTGATGTCGGTCAGCGTGGTCGGATTGATCAGGACGTTGTAGTCGCGCAGTTGCAGGGCCATCAGCGGGTGTTGCGGATTGGCCAGCGGACGCAGCCGCGTGGTGACCGCAATGCCACGCTTGACCACGAAGTCGGCAGCGGTGTGCGCAACCGCCTGCGGCGATGGCCCCCATGAGGTACAGCGCAACCGGCCCTGCTGCATGTAGCCGAGTTCGACGATGTAGTGACTGGCCAGTACCAGTGCGCGCATCTGCGCCAGATGCGACTGCGAGCAGGGCGGCAGTTGCGATGCGCCCATACTCAGGAGCGCGCCATGGGCCTCGTCGAAGGCAGTGTCGGTGCGCCGGATCGACAGCGCCGCGAGCTGCGCGAGTTTGCTCTCCTCGCGGTCCAGCGCCAGCCGCCATGCCAGATAGTAGGACAGGCTGATCGGAAGCATTGCGCCCAGCAATACCAGCAGCACGGTCAGACTGATGATGCGTTGACGCTTCACCTCACCACCCACATCTGCGTGGAGGGGTGCTCACGCACGACAGCCCGTGCAGAGCGACGCTGACGCGTATCGCCCCGCCACTGGCGCAGCATGCCGGCGCCGCACGCGGACGTGCCGCGCGAGGACGCTGGAGACAGTGACGGTGGACTGATGAGGCTGCACGTCGCGAATGTACGACAGACGCGCGGGTTGCGCGCGTCCGCGGAGCGAAGCAGACGTGATTTTCTGCAAACGACGATGCCGGCAGGTGTGGCAATCGGCCTCGTCAACGGATTCACGCGCCTGCACCAGGCGGCGCGCTAGGGTCGAAGTGTCTGTGCTCCCAAGCGGGAGCCACGGCGCCACCCGGCCCCGTGCAAGGCACTCTCCCTGGAGGAATTACCATGACAACGCAGAAAGAACGCGTCGGCGGCACCGATGCGGTGCCGATCTTCAAGATGCAGGAAACCACCCGCGATGGCGAACTGACCAAGTACGTGGTCGGCGACACCGGCGTCGCCTTCGACAGCCTGGAAGGCGCGCAGGCTGCGGCCAAGGATCTGGGTGCGCTCGACGGTTGAGTCGGGCTGCAGTCCGGTCGCCAGTCGTCCAATATCAGATAGGCGAGGGGGGTAGGTCGAGGGTGCTAGGCGAGGGGGTAGGTCGAGGGTGCGGCGCCCTCACCGCTTGCGGGACACGCCGTGAATCCGTCCGTGTAGGCTCCTTGGCGGCATTGATGCCGCCAAGGGTCTCGCAACCGGCGGGGGTCCCGCACTAGCGAGTTGGTCGGCTGCTTTCTCGAAAGCGTGTTCCTGAGCTTGTGGCGGGCAGAGGAGACGTTTGTCAGTTGCGCGTTGAAAACCTGTCTGCCGCGCGGCTTGGGATGGGAAGCCGGTGGCATACACCGTGATCCGAACACCCGATGTCTTGCCTTGCTTGCCCGCGCGCACCGACCATCTCCACTGGTCCTTGCCTGCCTACCGTCGCGGGACCTTACGCGGCATGGATGCCGCGTAAGAGCCTACAGGGACGTACTTGCGGCGTGTCCCGCGATGGTAGGCGGGCAACGACCCTGCAGCCAATCCGCAGATCAGCCGCTCTCGAATTGGCCTGGCTCTACAGTCGAGCTAACCGCAACCCCGATCCCCAAAGACATAAGACATTCGCTGGCCCGTGGTGCGTGCCCTAGCGAGGAAGTTGAAGGCTGCTTTGTCAGCTTGGCGTAGCTGTCAGAGAAGTGGCTGCTCCGTCAGTCGCCCGGTGTGCGGGGTGTGGATCAGCGGGGCCAGATCGAAGCCCTGCTCGCGCGCATGCGCCAGATAGGCCTGGGTGGTGTTTTCGTCCAGTTGCGGCAGCCTTGCCAGCAGCCACAGGTACTTGCGGTCGGGTCCGCCGACCAGCGCGGCGGTGTAGTCCGCATCGATGCGCATCACCCAGTAATCGCCTTTGGTGAACGGAATCCAGCGCAGGCCTTCGGGCAGGAAGGTGACCTCCAGTCGTGCATTGCTGTCGTCGATGGCGCGCGCCTGCCCGATCGCTTCTTCCAGCTCGCCCTCGGCGGTCAGGCAGCGGTTCTGCACCCGCACAGTGCCATCGTCCTGCAACGAATAGTGCGCCGACACATCGGTGCAATCGGCATCCTCGAAGCGAATCGGCAGCCGTGCGATTTCGTACCAGGTGCCCAGATAACGATTCAGATCCAGGGACGGGACGGTGACTAGGTCGGGAAGTCGGCTCATGACGGCCTCTGCGCAATGGGAAGGCGGACGTTGTACGTGCATCGCCATGAAATGGATGTTGCGACGCTGGAGAGAGCGTGTGGACGTATCGGCGGATGCTGTGCCGCCGGATGGAAGCACGCGTACGCGCCCTGCCGACGAACCGGCAGCAGATAACCCTTCGATGGAGACAGCGATCGATCGCATTGCCGTCTGGAATTCCTTAGCATCCTAACGAAACTGCGCGGCATCGTCGTACGGTGGACCACTGCCACCACGTTGAGGCGTTTGGATCGGCGCTGCTACGCCGCGCTCGCCGTGCCGATGGCGCGCGCTGCTACGCCGCGCTCGCCGTGCCGATGGCGCGATCCAGTTTGCGGTAACCAATGGCCTCGGTCAGATGCCGGGTGGCAATGGCCGCACTGTCGTCGAGATCGGCAATGGTGCGGGCCACGCGCAGGATGCGATGCATCGAGCGTGCGGAGAGCTGCAGGTGTTCGATGGCGCGTTCCAGCAGCACCTGATCGTCGCCTTCCAGGCGGCAGTGGTCATCGGTCTGTGCCTGATCCAGGTGAGCGTTGGGTGCGCCGGCACGCGCGAGTTGCCGTTGGCGTGCGGCGACCACGCGGGCACGCATGCTGGCGCTGTCTTCGCCGGGATCGCCGCTGCGCAAGGCCTGCGGGGGCAGTCGCGGCACTTCGACATGCAGGTCGATCCGGTCCAGCAACGGGCCGGAGATGCGGCTGCGATAGCGGCGGATGCTGTCGCTGCTGCAGCGGCAGCGCCCGCTGCCATCGCCGGCCCATCCGCACGGGCATGGGTTCATGGCAGCAACCAGCTGGAAGCGTGCCGGGAAATCCACGCTGCGCGCGGCGCGCGAGATCGTCACCAGGCCGGATTCCAGGGGCTCGCGCAACACTTCCAGCGTCTGCCGTTGCCATTCGGGCAATTCGTCCAGAAACAGCACGCCGTTGTGGGCCAGCGAGATCTCGCCCGGGCGCGGATGCGTGCCGCCCCCGACCAATGCGACCGCGCTGGCGGTATGGTGCGGAGCCCGGTAGGGCCGCTGCCGCCAGCGCGCAAGATCCAGCCCGCGGCCGCTGACCGAGGTAATGGCAGCGGTTTCCAGTGCCTCGGCCTCGCTGGATTCCGGCAACAGGCCGGGCAGGCGCGAGGCGAGCAGGGTCTTGCCGCAGCCAGGGCTGCCGACCAGCAATAAATGGTGACCACCGGCAGCGGCGATCTCCAGCGCGCGACGCGCGTGCGGCTGGCCGCGCACATCGGCCATGTCGGGCAGCGCGCGCGCGCCGAGCGCCGGAACCGCTACTTCGGCAGCGGGCGCCCGTTGGCTGCCGTTGAGCGCGGCGCAGACTTCCAGCAGCGTACGCGCGGTGAAGGCCTCGACGTGCCCGGCGACAGCCGCTTCGGCACCATTGACTAGCGGCACGATCAGCCGTCGCCCGGCCTGCGCGGCAGCCAGGGCGGCCGGCAGCACGCCATCGACGCCGCGCAATTCGCCGGTCAGCGCCAGCTCGCCGAGAAACTCGTAGTCGGCAAGGGTTTGACGATCGATCTGCCCGCTGGCGGCCAGGATGCCGAGGGCGATCGGCAGGTCGAAGCGGCCGCCTTCCTTCGGTAAGTCGGCCGGGGCCAGGTTGATGGTGATGCGCCGGGCGGGAAATTCGAATTGTGCGCACAGCAGCGCCGCACGCACGCGTTCGCGCGATTCGCGTACCGCAGCCTCGGGCAGGCCCACGATCTGGGTGGAGGGAAGCCCGCCGGAGAGATGCACCTCCACCCGGACCTCAGGTGCATGCACCCCCACGCGGGCACGGCTGTGCACCAGCGCCAGACTCATGGTGGACGGCCCCGATCAGGGAGCGGCAGGTGGCGCTGTGGGCGGCGTCGCGGGTGCGCGGGCTTCCAGCGCGGCCACGGCTTGCTCCAGCGCGTCGAGTTTTTCGCGCGTGCGCAGCAGCACCGCGCGCTGCACGTCGAACTCTTCGCGGGTGACCAGATCCAGCTTGCCCAGGCCGGCCTGCAGCGCGCCCTTGAAGGTGCTCTGCAGTTCTTCGCGCGATTGGCGCAGGCCCGGCGGCACCAGGTCGCTGAGGCGGCGGGCGAGGTCGTCGAGCTGGTTGAAATCGATCATGGGTGTTCTCCGCAGGTCCGTAGGAAGCCTAGTGCAGGCCGGGACACGCGGGACATCGGCAAGGCAGTCGGCAGGCGGTAAGGATAGTCCCATTCGACTGTCGGCCGCGGTGACGGCCGCGCGCCACGGGGTGAGTGTTACGGCCGTCCACGGTATGCTGCGCGCCCTGTCATGCCGCTGGATCTGCACCGATGAAAATGATCATGGCCATCGTCAAACCGTTCAAGCTCGACGATGTGCGCGAAGCGCTCGCCGGCTGCGGGGTGGCAGGCATCACGGTCACCGAGGTCAAGGGCTTCGGGCGCCAGAAGGGGCACACCGAGCTGTATCGCGGTGCCGAATACGTGGTCGATTTCCTGCCCAAGGTGAAGATCGAAGTGGCGGTGACCGACGACCAGGCCGAGCGCGTGGTCGAAGCCATCGTGACCGCGGCCGGGACCGGCAAGATCGGCGACGGCAAGGTGTTCGTCTACGACCTGGGCAGCGTGGTGCGCATCCGCACCGGCGAGCTGGACAGCGACGCGCTGTAAGGCGTCAGCGGGCAGCGCCTTTGGCCGCTGCTGCGCCGTTGGTACTCAGGCGATTGGCCGATTGCTGAGATACCGCACCCGTCATCGCCCGATTGCCGCGACACAGCGCCACGGTGTCCACCACTGCGTCGTGGGTCACCGTTCGCCGTGGGTAGGCGGCATCTGGCATCGATGGCCGACGCGTCTGCGAGACGGTGCTCCGTGCGCAACCTCATCCGGGGCAGTTGGCCCGCGACATGACCCGAGCGGTAACACGCCCACGCGTGTGCTCATACCATTTCAATACCGCAGATCAAATCCGGCGCCTGAGGCCAGCAGCGGCCTCAACGTTGTGCCGTCACGCAGCCCGCCCTTCTGCTCTCAAGAAATGTCGTGAGGCCGGGCCCGCTTGTCGCCACGCGACGACTTGCCTACTCTAGGGCCTAATACCATTTCAATACCGGAGTTCGGGGATGAAGCGACGCGATAGGAAGTCGGGCTTGCGCCCGCTCTCGCTCTGGCTGGCAGCGGGCCTGGCAGCGGCAACCGTCCCCGCGCTGGCACAGCCGGTCACCCAGCCGGCGATCTTCCCCACGCCGGTTTCGATCACGCTGCAGGGCGGCACCGTCACGCTGGGTCAGTCAGTGGTGCTGGTGGCGGCGCCGGGTGCGGATCCGGAATCGGTCGCGCTGGTACGCCGCATCCTCGGTGCGGCCGGCGTCACCAAGATCGCCACCGCGGCGCGTCTGCCAGCCACGCTCGACCGCCCGCACATCGTGCTCGGCACCGGTGAGGCGGCAGTGGTGCGCGATGCGCTGACCCGCAGCAAGGCGGTACAGGACACCCACAAGGAGGGCTATACGCTCGCCAGCGTGGCGCTCGGCACCGGCAGCCTGATCACGCTGGCCGGTCATGACAACGACGGGCTGTTCCATGCGGCGCAGACGCTGCGCCAGCTGGTCGAGCGCCCGGCCATTCCGACCCTGGCGATCCAGGATCATCCGGCGATGCCGATCCGCGGCACCATCGAAGGTTTCTACGGCGCGCCATGGTCGATGGCCGACCGCAGCAAGCACATCGCGTTTCTCGCCCGCAGCAAGGCCAATACCTTCATCTACAGCCCCAAGGACGACCCGTACGCGCGCGATCGCTGGCGCGAGGCATATCCGGCCGCGACGCTGAAGGCGCTGGGCAAGCTGGCGGCCACCGCCAGGCGCAACCATGTCGACTTCGTCTATGCGATCTCGCCGGGGCCGTCGGTGTGCTTCTCCGATCCGGCCGATGCCAAGGCGCTGCTGCGCAAGTTCGATGCCTTCCGTGCGCTGGGCGTCCGCAGCTTCTACGTGGCGCTGGACGATATCGAATACACCAAGTGGAACTGCGAGCGCGACAAGACCACCTTCGGCGCGTCCGGCGCGCAGGCGGCCGGTATCGCGCAGTCGCATCTGCTCAACCTGGTGCAGGCCGATCTGGTCGCCCGCCACGATGCAGCCTCGGAGCTGATCATGGTGCCGACCGAGTATTACGACGCCAAGGAAAGCCCGTACAAGGAAGCGCTGCGCAAGCATCTGGACCCGAAGATCGTGGTGCAGTGGACCGGCACCGACGTGGTGCCGCCGGCCATTTCCATTCCCGATGCACGCGCGGCCACCAAGGCGTTCGGCCGCAAGACGCTGCTGTGGGACAACTACCCGGTCAACGATTTCGAAACCTCGGCCGGGCGCCTGCTGATGGCGCCGTACGCGCGGCGCGAGGCCGGCCTGTCGGCGGAGTTGTCCGGCATCGTCTCCAACCCGATGAATCAGGAAGTGCCCAGCCGGGTCGCGGTGATGGGGCTGACCGCCTTCGCCTGGAACGACACCGGCTACGACGCCCAGCGCACCTGGCATGCCGCCGCACGCGACCTGGCCGGTGGCGACGCGCAGGTGACCGCTGCGCTGCTGACCTTCTTCGATACCCAGCATCTGGCGCCGACCTTCGGCAGCCAGCCGTGGCAGGAACAGGCGCCGCGGCTGAAGGGGGTGCTCGACCATGTGCGCGAGGCGATCGCGCTCGGCGATGCGGCAGCGCGCAGCCAGGCCATCGCCGAGCTGGCGCGCACGGCCGATGCGTTCGCGGCCGCGCCGCAGAGCATTCGTGCCGGTGTGGCCGACAAGGGCTTTGCGGAACAATCGCGCCCCTGGCTGGAGGCGATGGAAGGCTGGGGCCGCGCGCTGCAGCAGACCGCAGCCGGGCTGGATGCCGCCAATCGCGGTGACGCGCAGGCAGCAGTTGCGTTTGCCGATGCCAAGCGGATCGCCGCCGAAGCCGCGGCGATCCCCTCGATCCCCGGCGCCACGCGCTTCGGTGGCCCGGTCAAGATCGCCGATGGCGTGCTGGACCGCTTCGTCGCCGACGCGCCGCAACTGATCGCCTACCGCGCGCCGTCGGCAGGCGAAGCGGCAAGCGCGCAGTGAGGAGCCGGGGCGGCGACCGGACGACCGGCTAGCCGCCTGGAGGGCGCCGCCGGTGCGCTGCGTCGGCGTATACCCCTGTCCCCGGCGATTCCTCCCGCGCCGTTGCGCACCGCCTGGCGCTTGCTCGCCAGGAAGATCGGCGCACTGTTGGCGTGGCATCGGGATGGCCAGGCTTGCAGCCCGGTGGGAGTGGCCCGCGTCGCCGGATCAGCACGCGGGACGCAGATCGATATACGTTGTTGCGCTGGTGCCGGTGCTGGATGCAGGGCGCGGTTGCATGTCACCGGCCAGGCATCGCGCCCGGCGCGCGCTGCATTGGCGGCGGGTGGCCGTGGCCTGCCGGTCAGCGGGTTTCAGTCGGCACTGGTTGGCTGCGCATCGCGCTTGAGGTGCCGATACAGCCGCTTCCAGCTGCCGCGGATGGTGCGTACCCAGCGCGGCTCGGCGCTGCGTGCGGCCTCGTCGGCGGTCGGCGCGATCCCGGCCAGGCGCTGGCGCATCTTCTGGAAATTGGCCAGGTCGCTGCGCTGCAGTTGCCGCGCCAGCGTGCCGCGCCGCAACCAGCGCGGGAAGCGCCAGGCCGAGGTGAAATCGATCAGCACCGGCACGCCGGCACTGATCACCACATTGGTGCCGTGCAGATCGTTGTGGGTGATGCCGACGGCGTGCAGGCGGCGCAGCGCCTGCTGCAATTGTTGGAACACTTCCTGGCCGACCACCGCACTGGCGCTGAGGGTGTCGCCGGGGATGAACTCCATGCCCAACGCCAGCCCGCCCAGCGTGCCGAGCAGGGCCGGCGCGTGCCGCCAGCCGTGCAGGCGGGCCAGCATCTTGGCCTCGTGCCGCACCATCAGCCGCGCGATCGGCGCCAGCAGCGTACGGCGGTAGCGGCTGTAGTCCTTGACCACCGCCAGCTGCCCATCCAGATGCGTGCGATAGACGTTGGGCTCGAGCAGCCGGGTGCCCTGCTTGAGCAGCACGGGCGTGACGATTTGCAGGCTGGAGGTGTCCAGCGGCTGGTAATGCATGGCAAGTCTCCGGACCTTGGCGGCGCGGAGGAATCACGCGTCTGGCAGGTTCACGATGATCGCGGGGGATCGGTCCGGTGAATTTTAGAACTTGCGAGTACTGAAATTACATTTGTTTAACAAATGAAATGTTCCGGAAGTGGAACGGCCCGAAGAATCAATAGCTTGCCGCGTCAGCTGCAGTCAATCTTGTCGATATGTCCATACGACGCGCTGCCTGCAGCGGGCGTGCGTGGAGCGAAGCGCATGTCGTACCCGTCGGCAGGAGCGCTTCTCGGGGCGGGCTGGCCGCGCACTGTGCGCACCGATGGTCAGCGATCACAGCCCTTCTTGACAGCTGCTGAGACTCGATTCACTGTGCCGGCTGCGGTCAGGGGGCTGCATCACACGTCAGGATCGGCACGTCCACGCGGACGATGCCTGAAGCCGAGTACGCGCACGATCCGGTGATGCTGGGAAAGCCCCCGAATGGGACAGCAACTGCGCCACTTCCGGACGCCGCCAGGTCACGCCTGCGTGCGCATGGATGCGGGGACGATGGAGGACGACTCATTGGGGAATGCAATGAAAAGGACCGCAACATGGCTGTTGGCCTGCACGGCGCTGGGCTGCGTTTCCGACGCGGCCGCACAGTCGTTGTCGCGTGGCTGGGACACCTATCGGCAACAGCAAAAGCAGCAGGCTGGCACCCAGGGGGCCACCGCACCGGCAGCGCCACCGTCCGGCCCGTCGCAGGACGGTACCGCCGCAGGACAGACGGCAGTGCAAGCCAGTGCAGCCGACGAAACCGGCGGATTCACCACGGTGACGGCACAGACGCCTGCAGTGGCGGCACCGCCCGCAACGGCGCCTGCCTACGTTGCGCCTGCACCACGCCAACAAGAGCCGCGCCTCAAGAGCGGCATGTTCTTGGGCGCGCAGGCCGGCGACGCCAAGGTGTTCGAGGGCAACAAGCAGGACATGGCAGGTTTCAACGTCGGTTACCGCTGGCGTGCTGGTCCGGTCACGCTGGTGGGCATTGAAGTGGCCACCGGAAAGGTCGACGGTTCGAAGGATGCGGATGGCTTTGTCGTCATTCCGACAGTGGACTTCGGCAGCATCGGCGCAACGGCGCGCTTCAACTTCGGCAATACCCCCGTGTTCGCCTTGGTACGCGCGGGCTATTGGGGCGGCGAGGCAAAAGGCGAGGATTACACCGAGCGTGTCTACGGCGCATATCTGGGTGCGGGCCTCGGTGTGGATATCGGCAAGCATTTCAGTCTGAGCGCCCTCTATACCAACTACCTGTACGCCGACGAGTACTACGACGACTACGAAGACATCACCATCAATCGTGCCGAAGTGCTGAGCGTCGGCGCCGAAATCCGCTTCTGAGTCGGCGATAAAAACAGCGTTGTGCACACAGCAAGGCGGATGGCGACATCCGCCTTGTTACCGTTGGGGCTGTATGAAGCGCTCAGTGATCCGGTACTGCGCACGCTTGGTCGGAACGCTGATCGGGACCACGAAGGCACGGATGTGGTGTCATACAAGACAACGCTGCGGCGCAGGCGATCACGACGAGGAAGGTATGGAGGTCTTTACGCAATTCCTGACCGACGAACAGGACCCGGTGGCCGTGGGCAAGATCCTGCCCAAGGTGAACGAGCTGCTGACGCGGGACGAGCAGGTCGAGTACATCGCAGTGCAGAAGAAAATGATGGTGAACCTGTCGCCGGCCGCGGTGGTGCTGACCACTCGCAGATTCATCGTGGTGCACCCCACGCTGTTCGGGATGACGTTTCGCGATGTCCCCTGGCGCGAGGTGCTCGACGTGCACATGAGCGAGCAGATGCTGGGAGCGACGATCATGTGCCGCACCACGCAAGGCGGCTACCTGTCCATCGACAGCCTGCCCAAGAAGCAGGCCCGGCGGGTCTACGCCTATGCGCAGCAGGTGGAGGAATCGGCCTACGAAAAGCGCCAGCAGCTGGAGTTCGACAAGTTGCGCGCATCGGCAGGTGGCGTGGTGGTGCACGCACCCACCGCGCAGGGCAGCGCGTCCTCGTCACCGCAGAGCACGGCAGCGGCCGCGGACGATCCGATCCAGGTGCTGAGCAAGCTCAAGCAACTGCTGGATGCGGGACTGGTGACCCAGGAAGAGTTCGAAGCCAAGAAAGCCGAGGTGCTGGCGCGGTTGTAGCGTGCTCTGCACGGTTGCCTGGTCACGGCCTGGCCGTGATTACTGGCGCGCCGCCCGCATCCGCTGGCGGCGCGCTACGGTGCGTGAGCCGTGCTTACTCGCCCAGTGCCTTGGCCACGAACGGCGGTGCGACCAGCACGCCGGTATGCAGGTGGGCGGTGTAGTACAGCGTCTCGAAGCCCTTGGCCTGCGCAGCGTCCTGGCGGAAGGCGAAATCGGCGTTGGCCTGCTTGCTGGCCATGGTCACGCTCCACCAGCCGGTCGGGTAGCACGGCTGCGGGAACGGCAGGGTCTTGAACGACTGGAAGCCGGCCTTGCCCATTTCGGTACGCATTTCCTTGATCAGCTCGAGCAGCGCCAGTGGCGATTCGGACTGCTGCACCAGGATGCCGTCGTCCTTCAATGCCTTGAAGCAGCTCTCATAGAAGGCCTTGTTGAACAGGCCCTCGGCCGGGCCGACCGGGTCGGTGGAATCGACGATCACGATGTCCACGCTGCCGGCCGGGCAGTTGGCCATGTAGGCCACGCCGTCGTCGAACAGCAGCTCGGCGCGCGCATCGTGGTTGGAATCGCACAGCTCGGGAAAATACTTCTCCGACATGCGGGTGACCTGCTCGTCGATGTCGCACTGGGTGGCGCTTTCCACGCCCGGGTGCTTGAGCACCTCGCGCAGGGTGCCGCAGTCGCCGCCGCCGATGATCACCACGCGCTTGGGCGCGGCGTGGGTGAACAGCGCCGGATGGCTGATCATCTCGTGATAGAAGAAATTGTCGCGGCTGGTCAGCATCACCGCGCCGTCGATCAGCATCAGCTTGCCCCAGTCGGTGGTCTGGTAGATCTCGATCTTCTGGAACGGGGACTGCACCTCGTCCAGCTTGCCGCTGATGCGGAAGCCGATCGCCGAGCCGGTCGGCTGGAAATGTTCGATGTACCAGTTGTCGTTGGCGCTCATGCAAGGTCCTGAAAGATGGGGCTGTTCCTTCTCCCACTTGGGAGAAGGTGGCGCGAAGCGCCGGATGAGGGTCGGGCGCAGCCGCGCACAGGCAAGCTGCTGGCGGCCATCCCGAACCCCCGCCAACCCCGCTCCAATCAGGAGCAGGGCGTGAAGTCGGCGCGGATTGTAACGGACCCTGCGCGTGCCAGGCGTTACACTTCACGCCCTTTTTGCCCCAGCCGAGTCAGCGAAATGAGCGATTGGTCCCTCGACCAAGCCCGCAAGACCTATTCGATCCCGCATTGGGCCGACGGGTATTTCGATGTGAACGACGCCGGACATGTGGTGGTCACGCCGACCAGCGACGGTCCGTCGGTGTCGTTGCCCGAGGTGGTGGACGCCGCGCGCGCAGCTGGCGCCAAGCTGCCGCTGCTGGTGCGTTTCCCGGACATCCTGGGCCAGCGCCTGGGCAAGCTGCAGGCGGCGTTCGCGCAGGCGCAATCCGAATGGGACTACGCCGGCGGCTACACGGCCGTCTACCCGATCAAGGTCAACCAGCATCGCGGCGTGGCCGGCACGCTGGCCAGCCACCACGGCGACGGCTTCGGCCTGGAAGCGGGCAGCAAGCCGGAGCTGATGGCGGTGCTGGCGCTGTCGCGTCCGGGCGGGCTGATCGTCTGCAATGGCTACAAGGACCGCGAATACATCCGCCTGGCGCTGATCGGTCGCAAGCTCGGCCTGCAGACCTTCATCGTCATCGAAAAGCCCTCCGAGCTGAAGCTGGTGCTGGAGGAGGCGCGCGCGCTGGACGTCAAGCCGGGTCTGGGCGTGCGCATGCGCCTGGCCTCGCTTGGCGCGGGCAAGTGGCAGAACAGCGGTGGCGACAAGGCCAAGTTCGGGCTGTCGCCACGGCAGGTGCTGGACCTGTGGAAGACCCTGCGCGACACCGAGTACGCCGACAGCCTGCAGCTGCTGCATTTCCACATGGGCTCGCAGATCTCCAATGTGCGCGACATCGCCAACGGCATGCGCGAGGCCACGCGCTACTTCGTGGAGCTGTCGCGGCTGGGCGCCAGGATCAGCCATGTGGACGTCGGCGGCGGCCTGGGCATCGATTACGAAGGCACGCGCTCGCGCAGCTATTGCTCGATCAACTACGGCCTGCATTCCTACGCCAGCAACATCGTGCAGCCGCTGGCCAGCGCCTGCGAAGAGCACGGCCTGACCCCGCCGCGCATCGTCACCGAATGCGGCCGCGCGATGACCGCCCACCATGCGGTGCTGATCGCCAATGTGTCCGAAGTGGAGCAGGCGCCGGAAGGTCGCGTGCCGGACGCACACGACGACGAGCCGGCAGCGATCCGCCACCTGCGCGAGATCCATGACGAGCTCGATGTGCGCCCGGCGGTGGAACTGTTCCAGGAGGCGCAGCACTTCCATGCCGAAGGCTTGAGTGCGTATGCACTGGGCCAGATCGACCTGACCCACCGCGCGCGTATCGACGACCTGTTCTATGCGATTGCGCATGGCGTGCGTGCACGCCTGAGCTTCGACGAGAAGAGCCATCGCCCGGTGCTGGACGAGCTCAACGAGCGGCTGGTGGACAAGTACTTCGTCAACTTCAGTGTGTTCGAGTCGATTCCGGATGTGTGGGCGATCGACCAGGTGTTCCCGATCGTGCCGATCGAGCGCTTGAACGAAGCGCCGCAGCGGCGCGGCATCATCGCCGACATGACCTGCGACTCGGACGGCATGGTCAAGACCTACGTCGAGAACGAAAGCCTGGACAGCTCGATGCCGCTGCACACGCTGAATCCGGGCGAGAGTTATCGCATCGGCTTCTTCCTGGTCGGTGCCTACCAGGAAATCCTGGGCGATATCCATAACCTGTTCGGCGATACCGATGCGGTGGAAGTGGCCGTGGACGGCGATGGCTATCGCATCGCGCAGCAGCGCCGCGGCGATACCACCGATGTGATGCTGGACTACGTGGGCTATCGGCTTGACACGCTGCGTGCGACCTATGCCGATCGCATCGCCGCCGCGCAGCTGTCGCCCGAGCGCGCACAGGAATTGAGCGATGCGCTGGAAGCAGGGTTGACCGGTTACACCTATCTGTCCGACGAACCGTTGGGCTGAGGCACTGCGCGCTGCGGGGGCCGTGGCGCGCCATGCTGTTTTCACCCTGGCGCGCACTGCATTGACGCGACGGCCCGCAGCATCGCTGCGCGGCCGTAATGTGGCGTAACTCATGTTCATTATCTGGTGCCATCGCCGGACGCCATGGTTTCTACGCGCCCTGGCCGAGCCCGGTAAGGCATTGCCTGCAACGACGGCGTGCCACGATCAACGCCATCGGCCCAGCCAGGGCCAGGCAATCACCAGCAACAGCTGTGCATACGTGATTGCCTCAGCATGGCAATGACAATCAAGTAACCGTGGCGTGACCGCACGGTTGCAGACGGCATTGCAAAAAATCACTGTATTTTGCGAAGTGGTTGCGCCGGTAATGCAATAACGTCAATGCCGTTGCACACAATGGTCTTAGTGCATGCGGCCATGGGCGCGGCGCAAGCCATGCAAAATTCCCGGAAAAAAGCCTTCACCGGCTGCGGTGCGATGCATGGCCGTCGGTTCGGTAGCGCGCAACCGCCGCAAAAACGCGCGCTGTGGACGTATGCATCCAGAACATTAGTTGAAATCACACTTCGGCAAAAAATTTTCGCAGGCGACGCGGATTTCGTGATTTTTGCACGGTTTATCGCGGTGGCTAATTGTTAGTGTTTGTTTAACTTGTCGGGAAACAAGTGCTTTTAGCAATGTCGTTGCACGTCGTGGTAGCGACGCTGCACGTCGCTTCGTGGTGCGTTCCCATTGTGCGTTTCCATCGTATATCGCCGGCATGCGTTGGCGGTCGTCGGTGTCTCTTACCTCACGTTCTCAAGGCCAGGTGCTGATCCGGCGTCCCACTGACCGCATTGCGGACATGGCGCACCGGGCGACTGCGCGCCACACAAGAAGGATGCACGCAATGCACACTGACGACTCTCCGGTGTTTCCCCTGACCAAAGCGCAACGCGGCCTGTGGGTGGCCAGCAAGTTGCATACCGACAACACCTTGATGTTGTCCGAAGCCCTGGAAATGTTTGGCCCGCTGGATCCGCAGCTGCTGATCCGCGCCAGCATGCAGCTGACGCGCGAATTCGACACGCTGCGGCTATGCATCGCCGAGCACGACGGCGTGCCGCATCAGGTGGTCCTGCCCGAATACACCGCCGCGATTCCGTATTTCAACGTCAGCGAAGATCCTTCCCCGCGCAACGCCGCCGAGCATTGGGTCGACGAAGAAATCCGCAAGCCGGAAGATCTGCAGAACGGGCCGTTATGGCATTGCGCGGTGTTTCGCCTTGGCGAAGACCACCATATGTGGGTGCAATGCGTCAGCCATCTGGTGATGGATGGCTATTGCGCCTCGATCATGATGCAGCGCATGGCGGTGCTGTATAACGCCTACGCAGAAAACATCGAGCCGGAGCCTGCACAGTACGGCAGCGCGCTGTCGCTGATCGAGCTGGAACAGCAGTATCGCGAGTCCGATCGTTTTCAGCGCGACCGCAGCTACTGGATGCAGCAGCTGGCCGACCTGCCGCCGCCGGCGACCCTGGCGCGTCCGGGCAATCACCTGTCGACCGGCTTGTTGCGTGGCACCGGACAGTTCTCGCCGCAGCAGGTGGTGCGGCTGCGCGCGCTCGGCAAGGACTATGGCGCCAGCCTGCCGCAGATGCTGATTTCGCTGATCGCCGCGTATTACTACCGTTGCACCGGTGCCGAGGATCTGGTGCTGGCCATGCCGGTGACCGGCCGCATCAATGCGCGCTACCGGCAGACCGCAGGCCTGGTGGCCAATGTGATTTCGCTGCGCCTGAAAATGGATCCGCAGCAGCCGGTGCATGCGCTGTTCGCGCAGGTGTCCTCGGTGGTCAGGCATGCGCTGCGCCACCAGCAATACCGCTTCGAGGACGTGCGCCGCGATCTGGGCATGTTCGGGATCGATCAGAAGTTCGCACGCCTGGCAGTGAACATCGAAGCCTTTGACTACGCACTGCGCTTTGGCCAGGCCTATGCGATGCCGCATAACCTGTCCAACGGCCCGGCCGACGATCTGACCATCTTCTGCTACGAGCGCGGCGACGGTGCCGCGTTGCGCTTCGATCTGGATGCCAATCCGGCGCTGTACGACAGCGACGAGCTGGCCGAGCACTGCCGCCGCCTGACCCATCTGGCCGATGCGGTGCTGGCCGATCCGGAATGCGCGTTGGGCCAGATTGATGTGCTGGGCGATGCGGAACGCCGCCGCCTGTTGCAGACCTGGAACGCCACCGCCGCAGCGCTGCCGGAGCCGGCCACGCTGCTGCACGGCATGCTGCAGCGTGCCGAGCTGATGCCGGCGGCAGTGGTGGTGCAATACGACAACCGCACCCTGGACTACGCCACGCTGTGCGAACTGGCCTCGCGCATCGCCGCGCAATGGGTGGCCGATGGTGTCCGCCCTGGCGACGTGGTCGCCATCGCGCTGCCGCGCAGCGAGCAATTGCTGGTGGCCCTGCTGGCGGTGATGTGGAGCGGGGCGGCGTATCTGCCGCTGGACCCGGAAAGCCCGGCCGCACGCAACCGGCAGATGCTCAACGATTCCGGTGCCATCGCGCTGGTCTGCGAGCCGGCGTTGTGTGAGCGCTATCTGCTCGGCGGCATGGTCTGGCTGGATCCGCGCCCGGCGGTGTTGCCGGCGGCAATCGCGCCGCTGGCCACGCCGGACGGTACGGCCTATGTGCTGTACACCTCCGGCTCGACCGGCGCACCCAAGGGTGTGGAAATCAGCCATCGCAACCTGTTCAATTTCCTGCATGCGATGGAGCATGAGCTTGCGTTGCGTCCGCGCGACCGCGTGCTGGCGGTCACCACCATCACCTTCGATATCGCCGGGCTGGAGCTGTATCTGCCGTTGCTGGTGGGTGCGCGCGTGGTCATCGCACCGGCCGGCATCACCCACGATCCACGCAGCCTGTCGCGGCTGATCGCGCAGGAGCAGATCAGCATGGTGCAGGCGACCCCGTCGCTGTGGCGCATCCTGCTGGCCAATCAGGATCTGGCGCTGGACCGTATCCACGCCCTGGTCGGCGGCGAAGCCCTGGTGCCGGAACTGGCGACCCAGTTGCTGAGCCGGGTCGGGCGCCTGACCCAGTTGTATGGGCCGACCGAAACCACGATCTGGTCGACCATCATGCCGTTGCAGCTCACCGACGCTGCCGCCCCGCCGATCGGCAGGCCGCTGCTCAATACCCGCGTCTATGTGCTCGATGCGCAGCGGCAACCGCTGCCGACCGGCGCGATCGGTGAGTTGTACATCGGTGGCGCGGGCGTGGCCAAGGGCTATCGCGGCAAGCGCCAGCTGACCAGCGAGCGCTTTGTGCGCGACCCGTTCGCCGACGACGGCAGCAACATGTACCGCACCGGCGACCGCGTGCGTCAGCGCCGCGACGGCATGCTGGAATTCATCGGCCGCGCCGATGCGCAATTGAAGATCCGCGGCCATCGCGTGGAGCCGGCCGAAATCGAAAACGCCTTGCTGCTCCACTCGCAGGTGGCGCAGGCGGTGGTGGTCGGTCATCGCGATGGCGACCACGACACACTGCAGTTGCTGGCGTATGTGGTGGGCAAGCATGGCGCGACGCCATCACCCGAGCTGTTGCGCGCCCATCTGCAGCAGCGCCTGCCGGCGTCGATGATTCCCACCTTGTGGGTGCCATTGCAGGCACTGCCGCTGACACCCAATGGCAAGCTGGATCGCCGCGCCTTGCCCTCGCCAGGTGCGCTGCCGCAGCGCGCGCATGTGGCGCCGCGCGATGCGCTCGAACAGCAGCTGGCCGCGATGCTGCAGGATGTACTGGGCATCGAAGTGGTAGGCGTCGAAGACAACTTCTTCGAGCTCGGCGGCGACTCGCTGCGCGCGGCAGAAATGGCAGCACGCTTCCCGCAGACGTTCGGTGTCGAACTGCCATTGGGTACCCTGTTCCATGCGCCGACGATCGCCGGCCTGGCCGAGGTGATCAAGCGCAACGCGCAGACTCCGAACGACCCGCTCGGCGTGCTGTTGCCGCTGCGTGCGGGCACCCCGGGTACGCCGCCGCTGTTCTGCATCCACCCGGTGGTCGGCCTGGGCTGGTCGTATCTCACCTTGCTCGGTCAGCTGGATCCGCAGTGGCCGGTGTATGCCTTGCAGTCGCCGGGCTTGAGCGACCCGCAGCATCGCCCGGAAAGCATCGAGGCGATCGCGCGCGATTACTTGGCGCGGCTGCGCACGGTGCAGCCACAGGGGCCGTACCGATTGATCGGCTGGTCGCTGGGCGGCTTGATCGCGCATGCCATCACTGCCGAACTGCATGCGCTGGGCGAAGAAGTCGAATTGCTGGCGATGCTCGACAGCTACCCGCACCTGGAGCAGGCCGCGTCGCTGCCGGAATCGGAAAACGTGCGTGCATCGGTGCATGCGCTGGGCCTGCATCTGGCACCCGGCCAGCCGATGCCCACCACCGTGGCCGAACTGGCCAGCCTGCTGTGCGATCACTACGGCTTGAACGACCTGCCCGCAGTGCGTCAGCTGCTCGAGCAACGCCCCACGTTGCTGGACGACATGGGCGGCATGACCCAGCACCACCTGCATCTGGCGCGGCGTCATCGTCCCAAGCCGCTGGACCAGGATGTGGTGTTCGTCGAAGCGAGCGTGCGCATGACCTCCGGCGGCGACGATACGGTGTGGGTGGATTACCGGCCGCAGGCCTGGCGCCCGTATGTGCGCAACCTGCAGCTGCATGTGCTGGACAGCGACCACCACTCGATGCTGTCGTCCACGCATGCGGCCACGCTCAGCGCACTGCTGCACGCGGCCACCACGAAAGCCGCACAACGCGATGGCAGCATCGCCACCGCCAGCGACGGGGTGGCCGAATATGCCTGAGTCTTCCGTCAACGCGGGACGCCGGCGCCCGGTGCTGATCGCCACCCTGGGCACGCATGGCGATGTGCGCCCGATCATCGCGCTGGGCCGTGGCTTGCAGGCGCGCGGTTATCCGGTACGGGTGCTGACCAGCGCCAACTTCGAAGCGCTGATCCGCGCCAATGGGCTGGACTTCTTCCCGCTCAGCGGCGACCACCAGAAACTGCTGCAGGGCCATCCGGATGTCGCCGAGATGCGCGGTGGCTGGCGCGGCATCTGGGGCACCTTGCGTGCGCAGCTGCTGGAGTGGGCGCGCGACTGGGCCGAGCAGGGCCGCGCGGCCTGTGCCGATGCCGGCCTGATTCTCGGCGTCGGCAGCGCCAGCCTGCTGGCGCATAGCCTGGGCCAGGCCTACGGCCTGCCGGTGGTGTTCACGCAATTGCAGCCGCTGACCGCCTCGCGGCATGTGCCGTTGATGGTCATGCCCACCGTACGCCTGCCCGGGCTGGTGAGCGTGGCGCTGCATCACGCGGTGCGCTTTGCCGGCTGGCAGCTGATGCGCCCGGCGCTCAACGGCATCGTGCGCCCGGCCTTGGGGCTGCCGGCATATCCGTGGAGCGGGCCCGATCGCAGCGCCCAGCGCGTGGTGTATGGCTACAGCGAGCATCTGTGCCCACGCCCGCCGGACTGGCCGGACCGGGCCCAGGTCAGCGGTTTCTGGCAGTTGCCGCAGCCGCAGTGGCAGCCACCGGCCGCGCTGCAGGCGTTTCTGCAGGCCGGCCCGCCGCCGCTGTATATCGGTTTCGGCAGCATGATCAGCAGCGATGCGGCCCAGCTCACCGCCATCGTCAAGGCGGCGGTGCGTCTGACCGGTCAACGCGCGCTGCTGGCCAGCGGCTGGGGCGGGCTGGCGGCTGCGGAAGACGCATCCGACGATGCCGAGCGCTTCTTCCAGCTGGAGCAGGCACCGCACGATTGGCTGTTTCCGCGGGTGGCGGTGGCGGTGCATCACGGCGGTGCCGGCACCACCGGTGCGGCGCTGGCTGCGGGGATTCCGTCGGTGGTGCTGCCGTTCGGCTACGACCAGCCGTTCTGGGCGCACTGCCTGGCCCAACGCGGCGTCGCCCCGCCGGCGCTCGCACGGGTCGGGCTGCAGCCGGAGACCCTGGCCGATGCCATCGGCCAGGCCAGCGCGCCGAGCATGCGCGCAGCGGCGCGCGCGCTGGGGCAGCGCATCCGCGAGGAGGACGGAATCGGCCGTGCGGTGGAGCAGCTGGAAGCCTGGGGATTGCTGCAACCGGCGCTGTCGGTGGCGCCGGCCGTGCGAATCGAGCAGCAGGCCGTCGCGTGACACAGGCCGATGCGTGATGGTTGACGCTGTGGGGGGAGCCACAGCGTCAACATTGGATTGGCTGCGGCAATGCGGCTGGCCTCACCGAAGCCCCTTGGCTGCTGCACGGGTGGGGCGCTGGGGCCTATTGCCGCCGATAGGTGGTCGACCGGACCATGCCTGCACGACGGAGTGAGGTGGAAACAGCGTCTGCATTGCTGATCCGAGCTGGCGAATGCGGCCAGCGCCGGCATCGTCGCATCGGTAGGATGCGGCACAATCGGGCTCCCTCGGCTTTGCATCGTCCGCATGCGCTACCCCGCTCTCGATCTGCTGCGTGGCATCGCCATTGTCTGGGTGATGCTGTTCCATTCCTTCGTGGTCGGCGGTCTGGGGCCGGACTGGGCGTGGTTGTCGCGCTACGGCTGGATGGGCGTGGACCTGTTCTTCGTCCTGAGCGGCTTTCTGATCGGCACGCAGGTGCTGAGGCCGCTGGCGCGCGGGCAACGCCTGGACTTCAAGGAGTTCTATCTGCGCCGCGCGTTTCGCATCCTGCCGGCGTTCTTGCTGGTGCTGGTGATCTACATGGCGTGGCCGGACTTCCGCGAGTCGCCCGGGCTGGCGCCGTGGTGGATGTTCGTCACCTTCACCCTGAACCTGTTCGTCGACTACGGCCGTGACGCCGCGTTCTCGCACGCCTGGTCGTTGTGCGTGGAAGAACATTTCTATCTGGTGTTTCCGTTGCTGGCGACGCTGCTGCTGCGTCGGCCCTCGGCTACACGCTTTGGCGTGCTCTGCGTGCTGGTCGTGGTTGCCGGCATCGCGCTGCGTGCTGGCATCTGGTGGCACAACACTGCCCTGGACAGCGCTGGCGTCGGTCTGCAGCGCAACTGGTTCATCGAAGACATCTACTACCCGACCTGGAATCGTCTGGATGGTCTGCTGGCCGGTGTCGTGCTGGCGGTGCTGAAGGTGTTTCGTCCCATGACGTGGCAACGGCTGCAGCAGCACGGCAACGCCATTCTGTGTGCCGGCGTGGCGATTCTGGCGCTGGCACTGTGGCTGTTCCGCGAGCGCACCGGCCTGCTCGGCAATGCGGTGGGCTGGCCGGTGCTGTCGCTGGGGCTGGCTTTTCTGGTGCTCGCAGGCACCGCCAGCAGCGGTGTGCTTGGCGGTTTGCGCGTGCCGGGCGCGGCATGGCTGGCGGCCATCTCCTACAGCCTGTATCTGACCCACAAGGCCGTCTTCCATCTCACCCAGGACTGGTTCGGCCCGGCGCTGGAGGGGCGGGGCATGCTGGCATTTGCGGTGTATGGGCTGGTTGCAGTGCTGGGCGGCGCGCTGTTGCACTACGCGGTGGAGCGCCCGTTCCTGCAACTGCGCGACAGGATGCTGCGGCCAGGCGCGCAGCCGTTGGCTGCCGCCGATCGCGGCTGACCGGGTAAAGCAAAACGCCGCGCAATGCGCGGCGTTTTCGTCATCCCTGGCGGTGCGCCGGTTGCAGCGCCGCACCCAGCTTGGATGCGGCGCAATCTGCCAACGCGCCGACCAACCCACCATCGGATCGCGACGCGACCGAGGCAATGGCGTTGCAGGCCATCGTCACTGCGCGTCGCGCGCCACCTGGAAACCGGCGAACGACTGCGTGACCGGCATGATTTCCAGCCGATTGATGTTCAGATGCGCCGGCAGGCTGGCGACGTAGAAGATCTGCTCGGCGATGTCCTCGGCGGTCATCGGGGTGGCGCCGCGGTACAGCGTGTCGGAGGCGGCCTGGTTGCCGCCGGTGCGCACCAGGGTGAATTCGGTTTCGGCCATGCCCGGTTCGATCGAGGTCACGCGTACGCCGGTGCCGTGCAGGTCCGCGCGCAGGCCCAGCGAAAACTGCTGCACGAACGCCTTGGTGCCGCCGTACACGTTGCCGCCGGTGTAGGGGTAGGTCGCCGCGACCGAGGCGATGTTGATGATGGCGCCGCGGCGTGCGATCAGCGCCGGCAGCAGGCGGTGGGTGAGGGTGACCAGCGCGGTCACATTGGTGTCGATCATCTGCTGCCACTGGGTCAGGTCGGCCTGTTGTGCAGGCGCGGTGCCCAGCGCCAGCCCGGCGTTGTTGACCAGCACATCGATGTCGGCAAACTCGGCCGGCAATGCGTCGATCGCTGCCGACAAGGCCTGCGCATCGCGCATGTCGAAGGCTGCGGTGTGCACCTGGCCGGCGGGCAGCTCGGCCGCCAACGCATCCAGGCGCTCGGCGCGGCGGCCGGTGGCGATGATCTTCCAGCCGGCGGCGGCAAACCGGCGCACGGCGGCGCTGCCGAATCCGGAGGTGGCACCGGTGATCAGAACAGTCTTGGACATGGGGGATAACTCCTGCGAACGAGGGGGTCAGGCAAAGGGATCAGGGGGTGGTGGCAGCGCCGGGTGCGTGGGCCTGGGCACGGCGCGCGCGCAGCTCGGCCTCACTGAGCGGCTCGCGCGTCACTACGCGACCGTGTTGCACCTGCAGGAGCAGATACGGTGCTTCTGCGGTGCCGGGTGCGGTGTCGCCGGCGCTCGCGGCGGTTGGCAGGGCGATCACCAGCTCACCGTCGATCCAGTCCGCGGCGACCGGGGCGGTTCGTCCGGGGAACAACACCTCGAGCGGTAACGCCGGCGGCGCGGTGTCGCAGGCACCGATGACGATGCGATCCAGCAGCACTTGCGTCTGCTCCACGCGCCAATCGGCCTGGTAGCCGCGCCAGTTTGCACTGCAACTGCCCAGCGCCGGCCGCGCATGCGCCACGAACCGTTGCCAGGTGGCCTGGTCGTCCAGCACCGGCGCCAATGGCTCGGCCAGCAGCACCGCGTCCTGCCCGTCGATCCGGATGCGGTCGGGAATCTGCTCGGTGGCGTGCGCCGCGCCGATCAGTCCCCACCACAACCACAGGCCGGCGGTGCGCTGCAGCACGGCGGCTACTGCGCCTTGATCGCAATGGCGGGCAAGCCGCTACCGGTCAGTTTCTGCTTGGCTTCTGCCAGTTCGCTGGCGCTGCCGTACGGCCCCATGCGCACGCGGTAGACGGTCTTGCCGCTGATGTCGGCCGACTCCACGCGTGCGGCCAGGCCCATCATCGCCAGCTTGGCCTTGGTCGATTCGGCATCGCCGGAGGCGCCGAACGAGCCGGCCTGCAGGATGTAGCGGGTGTTGTCGGTCACTGCAGAGGCAGCTGCCGGGGTGGCAGCTGCTGCCGTCGCTGCCGGCTTCGGCGCAGCGGTTGCAGCCGGCGTGCTCAGTGCCGCAGTGCTGGCCGGGGCCGGGGTGGCGGCCGGGCGTGCCGGGGCGGTCTCGGCCAATGGCTTCGGCGCGCTGGCGGCCGTTTCGGTCAACGGGACCGGCACGCTGGCGGCCGGCGTGGCTGCCGCCACACTCGCACCCGGTGCAGGCGCGACCGGCTTGCCTTCCAATGCGGCGCGCGCACGTGCAGCTTCCTCGGCGCGCGCGCTGGCCGCCAGCTCGGCATCGGACATCTGCACCTCCTTGCCGGGCAGCAAGGTATAGAAGTCGTACTGGGTCTGCGCATCGCCCGGCTTGGCCTGCGGCTTGGGCGGTTGCGCGCTGGGCTTGGGCAGCTCGGCCGGCGTATCCACGTCGGCATCGGCCACCGGCTCGGGCTGTGCGTCGGGGTTGGCGCGCGGGCCTACGCGCAGGAAGCCGTCGCCGTCCTTCTTGAACAGGTTGGGCGCGGCCAGAAAGATCACTGCCGCAATCGCAGCGCCCGCCACCAACCACACCCAACCGGGGGTGCCATTGCTGGTGTTGCGTCGCGCCTGACTCTTACCGCGTCGTGCTGCCATCTACCACTTCTCCGAATCACGTCGTTGCGGGCCATGCGGCCCGGCTTACATCTTTTCTGGGGCGCTGACGCCAAGCAGTTCCAGGCCGTTGGCGAGCACCTGTTGCGTGGCGACGGCGAGGGTGAGCTTGGCGTCGCGCTCTGCGGCATCGTCCACCAGCAGTTTGGTGTTGTGATACCACGTGTGGAAGGCGTGCGCCAATTCACGCAGGTATTGCGCGATCTGGTACGGCTCCAGCGTCTGCCCGGCGATGTCCACCACCTCCGCATAGCGCGACAGCTCGACCATGACGTTGAGCGAATGCTCGTCGTCCAGGCGCGCCAGCTCGGCCAGTCCATGCGCCTGCTCGTACTTGTAGCCCTTCTCCTGCGCCTGCCGCAGCACGCTGCAGACGCGGGCATGTGCGTACTGCACGTAGAACACCGGGTTGTCGTTGCTCTGCTGACGGGCCAGGTCGATGTCGAAGGTGAGCTGCGAGTCGGGCTTGCGCGCGATCAGGAACCAGCGCACCGCATCGGCGCTGGTTTCCTCGATCAGATCGCGCAGGGTGACGTAGCTGCCGGCACGCTTGGACAGTTTCACTTCCTCGCCGCCACGCATCACCGTGACCATCTGGTGCAGCACGTATTCCGGCCAGCCTTGCGGGATGCCCAGTTCCAGCGCCTGCAGGCCGGCGCGCACGCGCGTCAGCGAGCCGTGGTGATCGGCCCCCAGCTCGGTGATCGCGCGCTCGTAGCCGCGCTGCCACTTGGTCAGGTGATAGGCCACGTCCGGCACGAAGTAGGTGTAGGTGCCGTCGGACTTGCGCATCACCCGGTCCTTGTCGTCGCCGAAGTCGGTGGACTTCAACCACAACGCACCGCCTTCCTCGTAGGTATGGCCGGAGGCGATCAGCTTCTGCACCGCCTCTTCGACCTTGCCGTCCTTATACAGCGAGCTTTCCAGGAAATAGATATCGAAATCGACGCGGAACGCGGCCAGGTCGTGGTTCTGCTCGTTACGCAGGTAGGCCACGGCGAAGCGGCGGATCGCGTCGAAATCGGCAGGGTCCTTGCCGCCGGTGACCAGGTGGCCTTCCAGGTCGACGGTGTCGCCAGCCAGATAGGCGGTGGCCACATCGGCGATGTAGTCGCCGCGGTAGCCGTTCTCCGGCCAGCCGTCACTGTCGGGGGTGAGCCCCTGTGCGCGCGCCTGCACCGACAGGGCCAGGTTCTCGATCTGCACGCCGGCATCGTTGTAGTAGAACTCGCGCTTGACGTTCCAGCCGTTGGCATCGAGCACGCGCGCCAGGCTGTCGCCGATCGCCGCGGCGCGGCCGTGGCCGACGTGCAGCGGGCCGGTCGGGTTGGCCGAGACATATTCCACGCCCACCGAGCGGCCGTTGCCGGCCAGCCCGCGGCCGTAGTCGTGGCCCTGCTTGAGCACATGCGCCACTTCGCGCTGGTAGGCGGTGGGGGCGAGATGGAAGTTGATGAAGCCCGGGCCGGCGATCTCCACCTTGGCCACGTCGTCGCTGGCCGGCAATGCGGCGACCAGCGCCTGGGCCAGCGCGCGCGGGTTGCTGCGCGCCGGCTTGGCCAGCAGCATCGCGGCATTGGTGGCGAAGTCGCCGTGCTCGCGCGTCTTGGGCCGCTCGACCACAAAATCCGGCGGCAGGGTGTCGGCAGGCAGGGTGCCGTTGGCGCGCAAGGCTTCAATGCCTTGGCCGATCAGTGCGCGGAGTTGGGCTTTCACGTGGGATCTGCTTGGAACGAAACCACCGATTTTACCCGACCGCGCGCCCCGGGGTCGGGCCGACGGTTCAGGTCACCGCCGCGCGCTCATCCCAGCCAGCCGCGCTCGGCCAGCGAGACCGGACGCCCGTCGCCGATCACGAAGTGGTCCAGCAGGCGGATATCCACCAGCTCAAACGCATCCAGCAGGCGCCGGGTGACCGCGCGGTCGGCCTCGGACGGCTCCGGATTGCCTGAAGGGTGGTTGTGCCCGACGATCACCGCCGCGGCATTGTGCAGTAGCGCCCGCCGCACCACTTCGCGCGTGTGGATGTCGGCCCCGTCGATGGTGCCGGTGAACACTTCCTCGAAGGCGATGGCGTGATGGCGGGTGTCCAGGTACAGCACCGCGAACACCTCGTAGGGGCGCGCACGCAGCCGCTGCGAAAAGTAGCGGCCGACGCTGGTCGGGTCGCTGAGCGCGTCGCCGCGTTCCAGTGCGCTCAGCAGGTGACGGTGCGCCAGTTCCAGCGCCGCACTGAGCTTGCAGGCTGAGGCCGGACCCAGGCCGGGCAGGCGCGCCAGGGCGGGCGCCGTGTGATCCAGCAGCACGCGCAGCGGGCCGTGGCGCAGCAGCAGATTGCGTCCGGTCTGGACGGCGTCCTGGCCGCGCAGGCCGGAGCCGACAAAGATCGCCAGCAGCTCGGCATCGGACAGGGCAGGCGCCCCGCGCGCCAGCAGTTTCTCGCGCGGGCGTTCGTGGGTGGGCCAGTCGTGAATGTGCATATGGCGAGATTGCCGGTGCTCATCGCTCACGCCTATCAGGCCGGACGGGGGCATCGGCTAATCTAGTTGTCCTTGTAACCGTAGGACGACTCCGACGTGATCGGCTCCACTCAGGCCCGCCCCCTGGACGGACAGCGCTTGCTGCTGTGCGTCGGCGGAGGCATTGCCGCTTACAAATCGCTCGAACTGGTCCGTCGCCTGCGCGACGCCGGTGCGCAGGTGCAGGTCGCCATGACCAGCGGCGCGCAACAATTCGTCACCCCGCTCAGCTTCCAGGCACTGTCCGGGCAGCCCACCCGCACCACGTTATGGGACAGCGCCGCCGAGCAGGCGATGGGACATATCGAACTGGCGCGCTGGGCCGATCAGGTGATCGTCGCCCCGGCTACCGCCGACCTGCTGGCGCGGCTGGCGCACGGCCTGGCCGACGATCTGGTCAGCACGCTGTGCCTGGCCACCACCGCGCCGCTGACCGTGGCCCCGGCAATGAACCACCGCATGTGGCTGCACCCGGCCACGCAGGCAAACGTGGCGACCCTGTCCGCGCGCGGCGTGCGCGTGGTCGGTCCCGAGGACGGCCCGCTGGCCGAAGGCGAGTCCGGCCCCGGCCGGCTGGCCGAGCCGGCGGCGATCATCGCCGCCCTGGCCGGCGGTGCCGGCAGCGCCGCGCCGCTCGCCTCCAAGGCCGCTGCCGCCCCGGCGTTCGTGCCCAGCAGCGCGCAACTGGACGGCCTGCGCATCGTGATCAGCGCCGGCCCCACCTTCGAGGACCTGGACCCGGTGCGCTACGTGGGCAACCGCAGCAGCGGCAAGATGGGCTATGCCCTGGCCGCTGCCGCTGCCAGCCAGGGCGCCGACGTGGTACTGGTCAGCGGCCCGGTGCACCAGACCACCCCGGCCGGGGTGCGGCGGATTGACGTGCGTTCGGCTGCGCAGATGCGCGATGCGGTGCTGGGCGCGTTCCCGGCCGACATCTACATCGGCGCCGCCGCAGTGGCTGACTACACCCCCAAGCGGGTGGTCGCGCAGAAGATCAAGAAGACCGGCGAGACGCTGACCCTGGAACTGGTGCGCACCCCGGACATCCTGGCCGAGGTCGCCGCGCAGACCGGCGCGCTGAAGCTGGTGGTCGGCTTTGCCGCCGAAACGCACGACGTGGAGCATTACGCGCGTGGCAAGCTGGCCGCCAAGCGGCTGGACCTGATCATCGCCAACCAGGTGGGGATCGAGGGCGGCGGCTTCGAAAGCGACAACAACGCCGCCACCGCCTACTGGCAGGGCGGCGAGCGCGCCTTCCCCAGCAGCAGCAAGACCGAACTGGCCGACCAGCTGTTGGCCCTGATCGCGGAGAGATTGCAGGCATGAGCACCCCGACCCAGTCCTTGCAGGTGAAGCTGCTCGACCCGCGCTTTGGCGATCTGTGGCCGCTGCCGGCCTACGCCACCGACGCCAGCGCCGGCATGGACCTGCGCGCCGCGCTGGAAGCGCCGATGACGCTGGAACCCGGCGATGCGGCGCTGATTCCCAGTGGCATCGCCATCCATCTGGCCGACCCGCAGCTGTGCGCGGTGATCCTGCCGCGCTCGGGCCTGGGCCATCGCCACGGCATCGTGCTCGGCAACGGCACCGGGCTCATCGATGCCGATTACCAGGGGCCGCTGCTGATCAGCACCTGGAATCGCGGCCGTGAGGCCTTCACCATCGAGCCGGGCGACCGCATCGCACAGCTGGTGATCCTGCCGATCGTGCGCGTGGGCTTGCAAGTGGTGGATACTTTCGTCGACAGCGCGCGGGGAGCGGGTGGATTCGGCCACACCGGCGTGCGCTGACGGGGGACGTCACATGAGCAAGGCGAACGAGCGCAGGCAGTCGATGTCCAGCGTGCGTACGAGTGGTCCGGTGTTGGGGGGGGTGTTGGTGCTGCTGGCTGCCTGGTTCGGCTGGAGCAGCTATGCGCAATGGCGCCAGGATGCGGTTGCGCAGGAGCTGGAACAGGCGCGCGACCGCGCCGTGCAGGACATCAGCCGGGCCATGGCCCAGCAGGCCAGCCAGCTCGACGCCGTGCTCAAGCAACCGCAGGTCATCGCCGCGTTGGCCAATGGCGACGCGCTTGCGGCTGCTTCGAGCATCCGCGAGCGCTTCAAGGGCGCCGAGGATGTGCAGGTCCTGTCCGGCGACCTCACCGCCGCCTACGACAATCCCAAGGACTTCGGCTACGCGCGGCTGAGCCTGCTCGAGTCGGCACTGGTGGCCGAGCGTGCGCAGGTGCACGTGGTGCGCGATGCCAAGCAGGTCCGTCTCGGCGTGGCGGCAGCGGTGCGCCTGGGCGCGCAGCCGGCGGTGGCGTATGCGCGGCTGCCGTTGTTGCGTCTGACCGGCCCGCTGGATGCGATCGCAGTGCCCGGCAGTGCGTACCTGGCCTTGCGCCAGGGCAGCTACAACGTTGCCCAGCAGGGCGATCTGGTGCTGGCCGATGCTGCCGAAACCCTGGCCAGGCCACTGGGTAACAGCGGCCTGCGCGTGGCCGCCGCGGTACCACAACGCGATGACGGCCCGCTGGGTCTGGGCGCCGTGGGCTGCGCGATCGTGGCCGCGCTGCTGCTCGTCATCGCCGTGCTGTTGGTGCTGGCCAGCCGTGGCCGCGTCGCCTTGCCGCGTCGCCGCGTGGCCGGCGAGCCAACCGCCGACGAACCCACCTTCAGCCAGAGCCTGCAGCACGACGCCAGCCTCGCCAGCCAGGCGCGCCCGCTGGACGCAGATGCGCCGCCCTCACCGCCAGCGCTGGTGCCGGCCTTGCAGGTCGCCAGCGAGATGTTCCGCGCCTACGACATCCGCGGCGTGGTCGGCAAGGATCTCAATCCCGGCGTCGCCGCGTTGATCGGCCAGGCCATCGGCAGCGTGATGCAGGCGCAGGGCCTGCGTGAGGTAGTGGTCGGCCGCGATGGGCGGCTATCGGGCCCGGAGCTCGCCAATGGCCTGATCGACGGCCTGCGCCGCGCCGGCTGCCAGGTGATCGACATCGGCCTGGCGCCCACCCCGGTGGTGTACTTCGGCGCCTACGAACTACGCGCCGGCAGCTGCGTGGCGGTCACCGGCAGCCACAATCCGCCCGACTACAACGGCTTCAAGATCGTGATCGGTGGCGAGACCCTGTCCGGGGCGGCGATCGCCGAACTGCACCAGCGCATCAACGAAGGCCGCCTGCACACCGCGGCAACGCCTGGCGATCTGGAACAGCGCGACATCAGCGACGCCTACATCCAGCGCATCGCCGACGACGTGCAGCTGGACCGCCCGATCAAGGTGGTGGTGGATGCCGGCAACGGCGTGGCCGGCGATATCGCACCGCGCCTGCTGGAAGCGATCGGCGCCGAGGTCATCCCGCTGTACTGCGAGATCGACGGCACCTTCCCCAATCATCATCCCGACCCGAGCGAGCCGCACAACCTCGACGACCTGGTCAAGATGGTGCAGCGCTTCGATGCCGATATCGGCGTGGCCTTCGATGGCGATGCCGATCGTCTGGGCGTGGTCACCAAGCAGGGTTCCATGGTGTTCCCGGACCGTCTGCTGATGCTGTTCGCCGCCGATGTGCTGCAGCGCAATCCCGGCGCGCTGGTGATCTACGACGTCAAGTGCACCGGCAAGTTGTCCGATCACGTGCTGCGCAACGGCGGCAGCCCGTTGATGTGGAAGACCGGGCACTCGCTGATCAAGGCCAAGATGCGCGAGACCGACGCCGAACTGGCCGGCGAGATGAGTGGGCACTTCTTCTTTAAGGAGCGCTGGTACGGCTTCGACGACGGCATCTATGCGGCCGCACGCCTGCTGGAAATCCTGGCCCAGCGCGAGGAAACCCCGTCGGAGGTGTTGGACGCCCTGCCCGAAAGCGTGTCCACGCCTGAAATCAAGGTGCCGGTGGACGGCGATGCGCACGCACTGGTCGCGCGCATTGTCGAGCGTGCCCAGGCTGGCGAGGAATCGCCGTTCGAATCGGCGCGGCTGTCGACGATCGACGGGCTGCGTGCGGACTTCGCCGACGGCTGGGGCCTGGTGCGTGCCTCCAACACCACGCCGATCCTGGTGCTGCGCTTCGAGGCCGACACTGAAGCCGCATTGCAGCGGATTCGCGGGTTGTTCCGCAGCCAGTTGCAGGCCCTGCTTCCAGATCATCCACTGGAATTTTGACCGGCCGGTACGTCCCGGGCGACTGCCCTGCCGGCTTACCGCCAGGGCAGGTCGCGTCGCCACAGCTGCCGACCACACCGTGCTCGGCGCTGGCAGATGCAGGCTATCACCGCAGCGCGCGGCCCGCTCCGACAGGCGTAGGCGGTCGACGTCAGGCGTCGCCCGAACAGACGCCGCTCGACGTCAGACGTTGATCGAGCAGGCGCCGCTGGACGTCAAATGTTGATCGAGCAGATGTCGCTCGCACAGATATCCCGCAAGGCTGACAGGCGAAGACGCGGGTCGGTCTTTCCGGCTCAAGCCAGACGAATGCACGCGATCACGGTCACCTGCGTCCCGGACCCGGCATGCGTGCGCGATCATCTGGCGCTGCAATCGCGGCGCCGTGTGCAGCGCGGTCATGCAACAGCCAGACCGCATCCCAGTACGGATACCCACCGATCTGCGCGGCCAGCCCTGCGCGTACTGGCAACGCCACCAGCGCGCGCGCGAACTGTCGGTGGTCCTCAGTCGGCGCAAGCGCCGACGCCTGCATCTGCGGCTGCCACACCGTCCCGCCACGGCCGCGCGCGCGATTGACCGCCTCGGCAGCCGCCTGTCGTGCGACCGCAGCCAGTTGCAGCAGCGCAGCCTTGCCCGGCGCCTGCAACAGCGCACACCAACTGTCCGGCAGCAGCACCCAGCACAGCAACTGCGCACCCTGCCAATGACCGGCCGCCGCAAGGCTGGCCGCGGCCGCGCGCGCGCAACGCCAGTCGGCAAACAACGGCACCTGCTGATGCGTGTACAGCCGCAGGTGCCAATGCGCCGCAAGCGGCGCCGACCCGGACAACGGACGATGGAGGAGCGCGCTGGACATAGGCACAGCGTGCCGATGAGCAAACAGCTGCGGCATCGGCCACGCGCCTCATTCCAGGTCGGTAACCAGCGCATCGCGACGTACGAAAAAACGCGTTGACCGCAGCTAGCGAGCCCCTGACGTTATCCACCGAAAGCAGAGTCAATGCAGCACGCTCAATCAGCCCAGCTACGCAACCAGCATCGCCTCAAAGCCCGGAAACGTGGAGCAGGAGTGCCGCACTTACGAATCCCCAATCCCCACTCCCCAATCCCCGCTCAATGCACCGCCCGATCCCGCCTCCAGCCGCGATGCTTCACATCCAGATACAGGCTGTAGAACGCGGTGAACGCCGGGAACAGGTTCTGCAGCACGCCCACCGAATCCTGCTTGGCCGAGAACACGAAGTAGCTCAGCGTCATCAGGCTGCCGACCACGCTCATGTACCAGAACATGCGCGGGATCACCGGCTTGCCGGCGCGCTTGGAAGCGACGAATTGCACCAGCCAGCGGCCGCCGAACATCAGTGCGCCCACATAGCCGATCAGCTTCCAGCCGGTGACATGCAGCCCGGTCCAGTACAGCCAGGTCAGCGGTTGATCCAGCCAATGCAGTTCCATCAGCGCTCCTGCACCACGGTGCGCTTGCTGCGGGTGATCAACCAGGCCACGCCGCGCAGGTCGCGGATGCCGACCAGCGCGCGATTGAGGTTGTTGTACTTGGACACGCCGGCGGTGCGATGGCGGTGATGCACGGGTACGCTCACCGTGCGCCAGCCGGCACGCTGCATCAATGCCGGCAGATAGCGGTGCATATGATCGAAGTAGGGCAGGTCCAGGAACGCCTCGCGCTCGAACAGCTTGATGCCACAGCCGGTATCGGGGGTGTTGTCGTGCAGCATGCGCGAACGGATCGCGTTGGCCCACTTGCTGGCCCAGCGCTTGGACCCCGAATCCTGGCGGTTGACCCGCCAGCCGGCGAACAGCTTCACCTGCGGCTCGGCACTGGCGCGGGCGGTCAGCAGCTTGGGAATGTCGGCTGGGTCGTTCTGGCCGTCGCCGTCGAGCGTGGCGATCCAGCTCGCACGCGCGGCCTTGACGCCATTGCGCACCGCCGTGCTCTGGCCGCTCTGGGTCACGTGATGCAACACGCGCAGTTCCGGCGTGGTGGTCTTCAGGCCTTGCAGCACCGCCAGGGTGTCGTCGCGCGAGTGGTCGTCGACATAGACGATCTCGAACGCCACCAGCCCGCGCAAGGCGGCGACGATTTCGCCGACCAGGGCGGCGACGTTGTCGCGCTCGTTGAACACCGGGACGACGACGGAAAGCTGGGGTTGGCTCATGGATTCGTGGTGCCAGATGAAGGCTGAGCGAAAAAGATCGCGCATTGTGCCCTGACTGTCTGAGTCAGGCATGAAGCGAACCTGTGCCCTAGGCGCGCTCACCGAAATAACTGCGGCACCAGTCCACCACCTGCGGCAGGCCGTGCTCGACCGGGGTGGCCGGCTCGAAGCCGAAGGCGGCGTGCGCGCGCTGCGTATCGGCCATGGTGCGGATCATGTCGCCCGGCTGCATTGGCCGGTAGACCTTCTCGGCCGGGCGCCCGGCGGCCTGGGCGATCACGTCGATGAAGTATTCCAGCTCCACCGGGGTGTGGTTGCCCAGGTTGAACACCCGGTGCGGCACTGGCTCGCCGCTGGGCGCGTCCAGCGCGCCCAGCACGCCGGCCACGATGTCGTCGACGAAGGTGAAGTCGCGCTGCATCCTGCCGTGGTTGAACACCTCGATCGGCCGCCCCGCCAGCACCGCGCGGCTGAAGATCAGCGGCGCCATGTCCGGCCGGCCCCACGGCCCGTACACGGTGAAGAACCGCAGCCCGGTCGCGCGCAGGCCGTACAGCTGCGCATAGGTATAGCCCATCAATTCGTTGGCGGCCTTTGTCGCCGCATACAGCGAGCGCGGCTGGTCCACGCGCTGGTCTTCGGAAAACGGCGGGGTGGCCGAGTCGCCGTACACCGAACTGCTCGAGGCATACACCAGGTGCTGCACGCCCCGATGCCGGCACAGCTCGAGCATGTTGACGAAGCCGACCAGGTTGCTGTCGACGTAGGCGGACGGGTTTTCCAGCGAGTAACGCACCCCGGCCTGCGCGGCCAGATGCACCACGCGCGTCGGCCGGATCTGGTCGAACAACGCGGCCAGGCCGTCGCGGTCGGTCAGGTCCAGCGTGCGGATGTCGATGCCCGGGCACAGCGCCGCCACCCGGTCGCGCTTGAGCTGCGGGTCGTAGTAGTTGTTGTAGTTGTCCAGGCCCACCACCGACTCACCGCGCGCAGCCAGCGCACGGCAGGTGTAGGCCCCGATGAAACCGGCGGCGCCGGTGACGAGAATGGTCATTGCAGTGGTCCTGGAGATATCGGAAGCGGGCGGGCAGGCAGGCGGCGCTCAGAACAGCCCGAAGCGCTTTTTGGCGACGTTGACGCGATCGAGCGCAATGATGTCCCCAATCCCCTTGGCATCGAAGCGATCCAGCAGCGCATCGCTGCCGTCCTTCAGTTTCAGCGCCATCTCCTCCGGATACAGCGGCACCACCGTCATGAACACGATGGTCTTGTCGGCATCGATGGCCAGGCGCGCAAATCCCTCGGGCGTGCTCACCGGCGGCAGCACGATGGCGCCGTCGAAGCGCACGCCGGGTGCGTAGGGTTCGGCCGGGTGGCCATTGGGAATGGTGTGGCCGAAGCCCAGCCAGGTCTCGAACTTGTGTGGCAGCCGGGCCAGGGTCTTGAGCAGGCGGACCGGCCAGTAGTGGCGCGGGTCTTCGAAGTCGCGCTGGTCCATCGGCCAATCGGCGGGCAGGCTCAGCATCAGCTCCATGTACTGCGGCGCTTCCACGCCCTCGGGCAGGGTCATCGGCCGGTCGCTCATGCCCGAGGTCACCAGCCGCAGGTACGGGACATCCGCAGTGGCGGGCACCACATGCACGTCCAGATGCACGGCGTCGGAGATGATTTCGTGCAGCACGGCCGAGATCGGCCCCAGGTGCTGCTCGATATGTGCGCTGATCTGCTCGATGCAGTCGCCGCCGTGTGCCGGCTCGAATGCCTTTTCCTGCGCGTGCAGCATCAGCGTGCTGCCGCCGGGGCTGATCTGGTCGTCTTCAGTGCTCATGGGTTGCTCCGGTTGATGGCCGCACCTGATCGCATGCGCGCACTCACCCCAGACTGAGCGGTGCTTCGCTGGCCAGGGTTGCCTTGCGTTCGGCGCTGAACGCCCACCAGGGCCGTGGCGCCTCGCCTTGCATGAAGCGCGTGATCGACAGGAACACGTCGATCACGCAGGGGTCGTGCAGCACGCCGGTGCGCAGACACAGCTGCGCATACATGTCGTAGGCGTCGCGACCGCGCAGTTGCGCGGCAACCCGGATGCCGATCCGCTGCAGATCCTTTTCGCAGGCCGGCCCCACGTTCGGCAGGTCGGTCAGATGCAGCAGGTGCTTGCGATCGACCTTGGCGGGATTCATTGCCGGGGATGCTCCTGGTGCGGGTGCACAGGCTCAGCTGCGCTGCAGGCGCAGGCGTTCGAGCACGCCGTCCAGCGTGTCCAGGTCGGTGTAGTGGATCACCAGCTTGCCCTTGCCGCCGCGGCCGTGGTTGAACACCACCTTGGTGCCCAGCGATTCGGACAGTTCGGTCTCCAGCGAGGCGATATCGGCCTGCGGTGCAGCAGCGGCCGGCTTGCCCTTGCGCAATGCGCCGGGCACCTTGCCGGCGGCGAACTGCTGCGCACGGTGTTCGACCTCGCGCACCGACCAGCCCTGGTCGGCCGCTTCCTGTGCCAGTTTGCTGGCCAGCTCCGGCGCCAGGGTCAGCAGCGCCCGCGCATGGCCCATTTCCAGGCGGCGGGTTTCCAGCAGCACGCGGATTGCCACCGGCAATTCCAGCAGCCGCAGCAGGTTGGACACCGACGCACGCGAACGGCCCACCGCACCGGCGGCCTCGGCGTGGGTCAGCGAAAATTCGTCGATCAAGCGCTGCAGCGCCTGCGCTTCTTCCAGCGGGTTGAGGTCTTCGCGCTGGATGTTCTCGATCAGCGCCATCGCGATGACGGTGCGGTCGTCCAGCTCGCGCACCACCACGGGGACTTCGCTCAGCCCGGCCAGCTGCGAGGCGCGCCAGCGACGTTCACCGGCCACGATCTCGAATTGCCCCGGTGCCAGCTCGCGCGCCACGATCGGCTGGATCACCCCCTGCGCCTTGATCGACTCCGCCAGCTCGGCCAGCTTGACCTCGTCCATCTCCTTGCGCGGCTGGTACTTGCCCGGCTGCAACTGGGTGACCGGCAACCGGCGCAGGCTGTCGCCCGGCTGCAAGGCCTCCTCGCTGGCCACGCTCGGCGCCGCGGCGGCGGCCGCGCCCTTCGGCCCCAGCAGCGCTTCCAGGCCACGGCCCAGGCCGCGCTTCTTTGCGGGGATCGGCTTGTTCATCAGACGGTCTCCACGGGCCGATAGGCCTTGTTGCGGTCGTTCTGGCGGCGCACGATTTCGCCGGCCAGCCCCAGGTAGGCCACGCCACCGCGCGAGGTGCGGTCGTAACCGACGATGCTCTGGCCATGGCTGGGCGCCTCGGCCAGGCGCACGTTGCGCGGCACGATGGTGCGGAACACCTTGTCGCCGAAATGCTCGGTCAGCTCGGCCGACACCGCATTGGCAAGGTTGTTGCGGATGTCGAACATCGTGCGCAGCACGCCTTCGATTTCCAGCGCCGGATTGAGGTTGGCGCGCAACGCCTCAATGGTTTCCAGCAGCGCGGTCAGTCCTTCCAGCGCGTAGTACTCGCACTGCATCGGCACGATGATCGAATCGGCCGCGGTCAGGGCATTGAGCGTCAGCAGCGACAACGCCGGCGGGCAGTCGATCAGGATGAAGTCGTACTCGTCGCGGATCGGCGCCAGGGCGCGCTTGAGCCGCTGCTCGCGCTCGCCCTGATCCATCAGCTGGATCTCGGCCGCGGTCAGGTCGATGTTGCCCGGCAGCAGGTCGAAGCCTTCCGGCGCGGTGACGCGGATTTCGGCGGCGGTGTTTTCGCCCAGCAACAGGTCGCAGGTCGAGGCGGCCACGTCGCGCTTGTCGATGCCGCTGCCCATGGTCGCGTTGCCCTGCGAGTCCAGATCCACCAGCAACACACGCTTGGGCGCGCGCGCCAGGCCGGCCGCCAGATTGACCGCGGTCGTGGTCTTGCCGACGCCGCCTTTCTGGTTGGCAATGGCGATGATCCGGGCCATGCGGGAGAGCCTCGTGGGCAGGGAGTAAGACCGGCCATTATGCGGGCAGGGCGTCGGATCGGGAAATGCCGCCCGCCGCAGTGCGCTGCACGGGCGGAAATGACGGCTGCGCCGGTCAGCCGGTTGGCGCCGCGCCGGCCGGCGGCTCCTTCATCGCCCGGTAGCGCTGCAGGATGTCGGCGATCTCGCCGTCCAGCGCCACCCGTTGCTGCTCGAAGCTGGTCTGCAGACGCAATTGCGCCATCAGTTCGCGATGGCGTTGCTGGATGTCGGCGGCCAGCTTGTCGGCCACCGCCTGGCCGGCCAGTTCGCGGTCGCCGGCGCTGCGCAGCATGCTGGCCAGCCCTTCGCGCAGGCTGGTCACGTTGAAGCGCGCGGTGTGGATGTTGTTGTCGACGATGGCGATGCGCTCGTTGAAGACCCGGCGCAGGTCGTCCTCGCTCTGGTAGGACATCAACATCGCCTGGTCGGTGCGCTGCCGCATCTGCTCGGCGGCCAGGTCGGCCTGGCGTTGCTGCTCGCTGGCGGCTGCTGCGGCGCGCTCGTCGCTGCTCATGGCGCGCTGCACCTCGGCGCTGCGCAGGCCGCTCTTGGCGTTGAATTCGTCACGCGCCTGATTGACCGCCTCCGGCGGCAGCGTATCGCTGCACACCCGGGCGCCGTTCTGGTTCCAGCAATACAGCTTCTTCGCGGCCGGCTTGTCCTGCGCGATGGCAGGCGCGGCGGCCACGGCTGCCGCAACGGCGGCGAGTAACGCCAAACGGGTGTGTCTCGGCATCATCGCAGCCCCCTGTCGCCTGCCGTCAGCCTGTGGTGTCGGTGCCGTAGCGGCCACGATAGGCCAGCAGCGGTTCCCGGAAGCCGACAAGGTCGGCGTTTCCTGCCGCAAAAGCAAGCAGGTCGCCCAGGTTGGCCACCGCGATCACCGGGATGCCGGCCTCGGCCGCCACCGCCTGCGCAGCCGAGCGGCGATCCTGCTCGGAGGCGATCTCCTGCCGGTCCAGCGCCACCACGATCCCGGACGGAATGCCGCCGGCGCCACGGATGATGCCCAGCGCCTCGCGGATCGCGGTGCCGGCAGTGATCACGTCGTCGACGATCAACACCTTGCGGCCCTCAAGCGGCGCACCGATCAGGCTGCCGCCCTCGCCATGGTCCTTGGCTTCCTTGCGGTTGAACGCCAGCGGCAGGTCGCGCCCGCGTCCGGCATAGGCGCAGGCCAGTGCGGTCGCCAGCGGGATGCCCTTGTAGGCCGGCCCGAACAACAGGTCGTACTCCACCCCGGCCGCGTCGATCGCATCGGCATAGCACTGCGCCAGCTGCGCAGTCTTGGCGCCCGAATCGAAGCGCCCGGCATTGAAGAAATACGGGCTGAGCCGCCCGGACTTGAGCGTGAACTCGCCAAAGCGCAGGGCATCGGCGCCCAGGGCCAGCTGCAGGAAACGGGTGCGGTGGTCGGTCATGGTGACGAGATTGGGGAGTGGGGACTCGGGATTGGAAAGCATAGCCGGTCGCGCCTTGCGGCATCCGCTGATGCGGTACGCTTTCCCGAATCTCCAATCCCCATTCCCGAATCCCGGCTCTTCATTCATGCGCATCATCAGTTTCAACGCCAACGGCCTGCGCTCGGCCGTCACCAAGGGTTTCTTCGAGTGGTTCGCCGACCAGGACGCCGACGTGCTGTGCGTGCAGGAGACCAAGGCCCAGGAGCATCAGCTGGCCGGTCCCAAGTTCCTGCCCAGCGGCTACAAGGCCTGGTTCCGCGACGCCAGCACCAAGAAGGGCTACAGCGGCGTGGCCATCTACAGCAGGCACGAGCCCGATGAAGTGCGCACCGCGCTGGGCTGGCCCGAGTTCGACGAAGAAGGCCGCTATGTCGAAGCGCGCTTCGGCAACCTCAGCGTGGTGTCCTTCTATATTCCGTCCGGCTCGTCGGGCGAGTTGCGCCAGGGCTACAAGTTCCATGTGATGGAATGGCTGCGGCCGATCCTGGAGCAGTGGCTGGCCAGCGGCCGGCAGTACGTGCTGTGCGGCGACTGGAACATCGTGCGCTCGGCGCTGGACATCAAGAACTGGAAGTCCAACCAGAAGAATTCCGGCTGCCTGCCGCCCGAGCGCGACTGGCTCAACGGCCTGTGTGCCGATGCGCTGGAAGACGCCAACGCCGCCAGCGGCCGCGGCTGGGTCGATACCTACCGCGTGTTGCATCCCCAGGGCCAGGACTACACCTGGTGGAGCAACCGCGGCGCGGCGCGCACCAACAACGTCGGTTGGCGCATCGACTACCAACTGGTCACCCCCGGCCTGCGCGACAAGGTGAAGGCCTGCTCCATCTACCGCGAGCAGCGCTTCTCCGACCACGCGCCGTACATCGTGGATTACGCGGAGTGAGTGAGGGCGCGCGGCTGGCAGCGACGAGCATGGGAACGGTTGGCCAGGCCCCCCAGCGGTGTGCTTCCAGCCACCCCATGCAGATCAACGTCGAGTGCGTGCAGGCTGTGCCTGGCCGCAGCCTGATGGTGATTGATCCTTCATGGAGCCAATCATGCCTTTCCGGCAGGTCAATCCGTGCAGCGGCTAGCGATACTGCCCGCCCGGCAACAATCAGCACCCGTTCCCAGCGGCCACACGCATGACCAAGCCTGTACCCAACTACAAAGGACTGCGCGGCATCCGGCAGGCCTTCGCCACGCCATCGGCGGCAACCATGGCACTGCTGGGTTTCGGCAGCGGTCTGCCGTTTCTGTTGATCGCCTCGCAGACCCTGTCCACCCGGCTGCGCGACGTCGGGCTGGATCTGGGCAGCATCGGTCTGATCAGCCTGGCCAGCTTCTTCTACCTGCTCAAGTTCCTGTGGGCTCCGCTGATCGACCGCTATGCGTTCCCGATCACCGCGTTTCTGGGCCGCCGGCGTTCCTGGCTGCTGGTCTCGCAACTCGGCGTCACTGCCGGCCTGTTCGCACTGGCGTTTTCGCGCCCGGACATGAGTGTCACCGGCCTGGTCGCCTGGGTGCTGTTCGCCTCGTTCTGGGGCGCCACGCAGGATTCGGTGGTGGATGCCTACCGCATCGAAATTGCCCCAGATACCGCGCAGGCCGCCTTGGCGGCGACCTACACCCTGGGCTATCGGATCGGCCTGATCCTCGGTGGCGCCGGGGCGCTGTATCTGGCCGAATACCTCAACTGGACTTCGGCGTACCTGGCCATGTCGGCGCTGATGCTGCTGCCGATCATCACCACCCTGGTATGCCGCGAGCCGGACCGGCCGCTGGTCACGGTGGTGCGTCGCATCGACGTAGCCGGCGCATTCTGGCAGCCCATTTCCAGTTTCTTCTCCAGCAATGGGCTGGCGCTGGGCATCGTCCTGCTGGCATTTGTCGGCCTGTTCAAGTTTCCGGATCAGGTGATCGGCGTGATGGCCGGGCCGTTCTATCTGGATTCGGGCTACACCAAGGCCGACATCGCCACGGTGTCCAAGCTGTTCGGCGTGTGGATGGGCATCGTCGGCGCGTTCGCCGGCGGTGCGGCGGTGGCGGCGTTCGGCTTCCGTCGCATGCTGCTGGTGGCCGCCCTGGGCGTGGCGCTGTCCAACCTGGCGTTTTTGTTGATGGCGCAGAACCCTGGCAAATTGTGGGCGTTCTACGCCGCACTCAGTGCCGACAATCTGTTCCAGGGGTTCGCCGGTACCGTGCTGGTGGCCTTCATGTCATCGCTGACAAATCGCAATTTCACCGCCACCCAGTACGCCTTGCTGGTGTCGCTGGCCAATTTGCCGGGTAAATTCGCCGGCGGTGTGTCCGGGTTCCTGGTCGAGGCCACCTCCTACAGCACCTTCTTCATCCTCAGCGCCCTGACCGTGGTTCCCACGCTGGCCCTGCTTGCCTGGCTGTGGCCGCGGCTGGATGCCCGCGATGGGCGCCCGGATTGAAACGGCCGCCCAGGTTGTCGATGATGCAGGCGGGGCAGCGCAGTGCACGAGGCAGGGCATGACCGATCTGGTGTTGCGGGACATCGATCCATTGCTGGTGGACAGGATTCGTCGCATCTCCGTCGCTCGCGGCTGGACCCAGCATCAGACCGTGATGCATCTGCTCGAACAGGGCCTGTTCGCCAGCGAATACGAAGTCACCGGCGGCCTGCAACACCCGGAAGTCGATGCCCTGGCCGAAGCGATTGCCGCGCTCAAGGCGCTGCCGGCGGGGAATAGTCCGTAGCTGCAAACGGTCAGCCAGCGCTGCCTCGCGTGCGAATCCATCCGGCGCGAGGATGTTGCGACTGCGGGCGCTCGCAACTGATCCAGGCCTGTCACGCCGGATGGATCGCTCCCAGCAACCGCGGCCCGGCCGCCCCGGTCACCGACGGCAGATTGGCGGCCCGGCCTGCGAGCAGCTCCGCGGCCAACCATGCGAACCCCATCGCCTCCAGATAGTCCGGATCCAGCCCATGCCGCGCGCTGGATTCCACCACCACGCCCGGCAGTCGCGCCGCCAGTCGTGCCATCAATACCGGATTGCGCACCCCGCCACCGCACACCAGCACCCGGCGGGTATCGGGCTGCAGCCGCAGCAACGCGTCGGCGACACTGGCCGCGGTCAGTTCGAGCAGGGTCGCCTGCACATCGGCCGCAGACAGCGCCACGTCTCCCAGCGACCGCATCGCCTGCATCGCCCAGTCCAGATGGAACTGTTCGCGCCCGGTGCTCTTGGGCGGCGCCAGCGCAAACCAAGGGTCGGCCAGCAACGCCTGCAGCAGTGGGGTATCGACGCGCCCGCTGGCGGCGAACGCACCGTCGGCATCGAACGCCGTGCCGCGATGCTGCTGGCACCAGCTGTCCAGCAATGCATTGGCCGGCCCGGTATCGAAGCCCAGCACCGCGCCATCGCGCGGGATCAGCGTCAGGTTACCGATGCCGCCCAGATTGAGCACCGCGCGGTCTTCATCGCCCGTGCCCAGCATGGCCAGATGAAAGGCCGGCATCAGCGGCGCGCCCTGACCGCCGGCAGCCACATCGCGACGGCGGAAATCGGCCACCGTGGTGATGCCGGTGTGCTCGGCAATCCGGCTGGCATCGCCGATCTGCCAGGTAAAGGCCGGATCGGCCTTGGGTCGATGCCGAATGGTCTGCCCATGCGAGCCGATCGCGCGAACGCGCCCACGCGCGATGCCGCTGTCGCGGATCAGTTGATTGGCCGCGGCCGCAAACGCCAGCCCCACCTGCGCATCCAGGTGTCCAAGCGTATCGATGGCGATCACGTCGGCGCCCTGGCCCAGCATCACCAGCGTCTCGCGCAGTTGCGGCTCCCAGGCCACGGTGGTGCCGGCAACCAGTTCGCAGCGGCGATGGCTGTCATCGGCAAAGCGCACCAGTGCGGCATCGATGCCATCGGCGCTGGTGCCCGACATCAGGCCCAGGTAGAGCGGGGATTCCAGGTGTTCCGGAGCAGACATGCCAGAGCCAGTTGCACAGTGGTCATGCAGCTTGTGCAGCCGGGGTGGGAGAGTCAACCGCCCCGGCACGCCTCACGGTGAGGCCAATCGGCTCTACGCTCGATAGTCAGCGCTGCACCGGCAGCGCCGACTGTCGCGTCGGCATCATGGTTTCCACTGGACGCTGGCAGCGATCCGGTGCCGGCCGCAACGTTGCATGAGCTATCAGCTCCTTCGCGAACGCCGCGCAGCCATCCGACCGGCGATGGCCATGTCGGCGGCTGAGGAGTCAGCCGCCGCCACTCAACCGCGCGGCTTGCCCTTGGCGGGCTTGCCGGCGTCGGCGTAGATCAACTTCTCCATGCCTTCGATACGCGCCAGCGCCGGCGCCGTCTGCGCGCGGAAGGCGGCCAGCTCGGCACCCTGCAAGGGCTCGGGCGGCGGCATGGTCACCGACATCGGGTTGCGCTGCTGCCCGGCAACGCGGAATTCGTAATGCAGATGCGGGCCGGTCGCCAGGCCGGTCATGCCGACATAGCCGATCACCGTGCCCTGGTTGATGCGCTGGCCGGCCTTGATCTTGCCGAAGCGCGACATATGCCCATACAGCGTGCTGAAGTTCCTGCCGTGGTCCAGGATCACCACATTGCCGTAGCCGCGCTGGGTGCCGACGAACACCACCCGCGCATCGCCGGCAGCCATGATCGGCGTGCCCGAGGCTGCCGCGTAGTCCACGCCCTTGTGCATGCGCATGGTGCCCAGCACCGGATGCTTGCGTGCGCCAAAGGTCGAGCTGATGCGGCTGTAGGCCACCGGCATGCGGATGAAGCTCTTCTTCAACGGCCGGCCGGTGATGTCGAAATACTCGGCCGGCTTGCCGGCACGCTCGAAGCGGAAGCCGGTGTAGGTCTTGCCGCCGGTGGTAAAGGTCGCTGCCAGGATGTCGCCGGTATTGATCCGCTCGCCCTCGCGCCAGGTTTCGTCCATCACCACGCTGAAACGATCGCCCGGCTGCAGATCCTTGTCGAAGTCGATGTCGTACTTGAAGATCTCGTCGGTCATGACCGCCACCGCCGCCGGCGACAGCCCCGACTTGCCGGCCGAGGCGTACAGCGAGCTGCTGATTTCCCCGCTTGCCACCACGGTGCGCGTGGTCGTCGCCCGCTCGGTGACGTTCTCGCGCACGCTATCGCCCAGCAGGCGCAACTCCACGCGGTGGCTGTCGTCGCGGTCGAAGCGCAATGCGCGCAACTCGCCCGGCGTCGGCATATCGAAGGCAATCTCGGCGCCCGGACGCAGCTTGGTCAGCGCCTCCTTGGTGCCCGGATGCGCCAGCACCTGGTACATCACCGCGGTCGGGATTCCCAACTCGCCGAACAAGGTGCTCAGCGTCTGCCCGGACTTGACCTGCAGAATTTCCCAATCGGTGCTCGGCGCCAGTTGCTTGCGGCTCGGCACCAACGGCGGCAGCGGCAAGGCCAGCGTGGAATGGCTGGACAGCGGGGTATCGATGGCATTGGAGAAGCCCGGCACGATCGTGGCCACCAGCGCACCGATGGTCGCGAACAGGCTGGCATGGATCCAATGACGGCGTGTCCACCGGTCGTTGAACGCCGCCGGGAGATGCGCCTTGAGCTTGCGATGCAGGGCAGTGTCGTGGAGGACGTGGAGGCGTTCGTGAAAGCGCCGCTTGCGTGCACGGCCCTGCTCTGAATTCTGCATCGTTCAAATTCCTCGCTGGCTCGAAGTGCGAGCCCAATCGCCGGTACCATAGACAGCCTGTAACAGCGCGTCAAACCATTGAGCCTGTTCAACATTTTCATTTGGCGCGGAATTAACCCGCGTTTAACATCGTTCACGTTGTTGACGGCAAACGCCGCTGGAGTCTGTGGTTGGCCACTATCGAAGAATCCCTCGCACTCATCGGTCGCGGCACCGAGGAGATCCTCAAGCTCGATCAGCTCGAAGCGCGACTGAAATCAGGTGTGCCCCTGCGGGTCAAGGCCGGTTTCGATCCCACCGCGCCGGATCTGCATCTGGGCCACACCGTGTTGCTCAACAAGATGCGGCAGTTCCAGCAGCTCGGGCACCAGGTGATCTTCCTGATCGGTGACTTCACCGGCATGATCGGCGACCCGAGCGGCAAGAACGTCACCCGCAAGCCGCTGAGCCGCGACGATGTGCTGGCCAATGCGCGTACCTATGAGGAGCAGGTCTTCAAGATCCTGGACCGCGAACGCACCGAGGTGCGCTTCAACTCCGAGTGGTTCGGCCAGATGAGCGCGGCGGACATGATCAAGCTGTCCGCGCAGCACACGGTGGCGCGCATGCTCGAGCGCGACGACTTCGCCAAGCGCTTCACTGGCCAGCAGCCGATCGCCATCCACGAATTCCTGTATCCGCTGGTGCAGGGCTACGACTCGGTCGCCCTGACGGCGGACGTCGAACTGGGCGGTACCGACCAGAAGTTCAACCTGTTGATGGGCCGTGGCCTGCAGGAGCACTACGGCCAGGCCCCGCAGGTCGTGCTGACGATGCCGCTGCTGGAAGGCCTGGACGGCGTGGCCAAGATGTCCAAGTCGCTGGGCAACTACATCGGCATCAACGAGCCGGCCATCGACATCGTCACCAAGACCATGAAGATCGGCGACGAGCTGACCTGGCGCTGGATCGATCTGCTGTCTTTCGACATCAGCGTGGCGGAAGCAGAGCGCCTGAAGGCGCAGGTCGCCTCGGGTGAACTGCACCCGCGTGAGGTCAAATTGCGGCTGGCACGCGAACTCACCGCACGTTTCCACGACGCTGCCACCGCAGAGCAGGCCATTGCCGGCTGGCACGCGGTAGTGACAGGGCAGGGCGACACCAGTCTGTTGCCGCTGCAGGAGGTCGCTGTACCGGCCGAAGGTCTGCGCATCGCAAGCCTGCTTACTGCAGCTGGCCTGACGCCAAGTAATTCGGAAGCTATGCGCAAGCTCAAGGAGCGAGCGGTCAAGGTCGATGGCGAAGTGGTCGAAGATCCGGCACGCCAGTTCGGGCCAGGCTTCGAAGGTGTCATCCAGGTAGGTAAACGCAATTTCGCCCGTGTGGCGCTGGTCGGCGGCTGAGCTGCCGCGAGGTTGCTGCATAGCGGCAACCCCGCTGTGCGGTGACCTCTATATAGAGAGGGGCGTAACGCCTGAGTCGGATCGGCGGCTTGCCATAGCGCACTACAAGGGCGTGCCGTTGCAGCAGAGAAGAGCATCGTGAAATTTTTTTCACAAAACCCTTCCCAAATGCTCCGCTTGGGCCTATAGTTCGCCTCCCCCGACGCAACGGACCCGCAAACGCGGAACCAGAGCGGAAAGGGTTCGAAAATTCCCTGATTTAGGGTGTTGACGAAACGGAAAAGCCGGCTATGATGGGCGGCTCGCTACACGGAAAGACGCTACGGCAGATTGAAGTGCAGCGGCGGCAACTTCCTCTTCACGAGGGGTTGACGAAGATGAAAAGCCTGCTAATATGGCCGGCTCGCTTCGCAGAAAACCTTCGGGTCGAAACGAAGCAGCGTCAACCGCCTCAAAATGAGGTGTTGACGGCAAGAAAAAGTCCGCTATAATGGGCGGCTCGCTTCGACGGAAACGACGAAGCTGACGGGAACGGCGCTGAGGCCACTTCCCAATGTTCTTTGACAGTGTGCGCAGGTAATTTGTGCGGACGCCTGCAGGAAGGATGATTGTCCATCTTGCAGACGTTTAATCAAAATGCAACATATTAATTGCTTTGCAAGCGATAAGTTGCCAGTGGTTGAACTTCTGCAGCTAAAGTAATTTGCCTTCGGGCATGTAATTTTAAGTGAAGAGTTTGATCCTGGCTCAGAGTGAACGCTGGCGGCAGGCCTAACACATGCAAGTCGAACGGCAGCACAGTAAGAGCTTGCTCTTATGGGTGGCGAGTGGCGGACGGGTGAGGAATACATCGGAATCTACTCTTTCGTGGGGGATAACGTAGGGAAACTTACGCTAATACCGCATACGACCTACGGGTGAAAGCGGAGGACCTTCGGGCTTCGCGCGATTGAATGAGCCGATGTCGGATTAGCTAGTTGGCGGGGTAAAGGCCCACCAAGGCGACGATCCGTAGCTGGTCTGAGAGGATGATCAGCCACACTGGAACTGAGACACGGTCCAGACTCCTACGGGAGGCAGCAGTGGGGAATATTGGACAATGGGCGCAAGCCTGATCCAGCCATGCCGCGTGGGTGAAGAAGGCCTTCGGGTTGTAAAGCCCTTTTGTTGGGAAAGAAAAGCAGTCGGTTAATACCCGATTGTTCTGACGGTACCCAAAGAATAAGCACCGGCTAACTTCGTGCCAGCAGCCGCGGTAATACGAAGGGTGCAAGCGTTACTCGGAATTACTGGGCGTAAAGCGTGCGTAGGTGGTGGTTTAAGTCTGTTGTGAAAGCCCTGGGCTCAACCTGGGAATTGCAGTGGATACTGGGTCACTAGAGTGTGGTAGAGGGTAGCGGAATTCCCGGTGTAGCAGTGAAATGCGTAGAGATCGGGAGGAACATCCGTGGCGAAGGCGGCTACCTGGACCAACACTGACACTGAGGCACGAAAGCGTGGGGAGCAAACAGGATTAGATACCCTGGTAGTCCACGCCCTAAACGATGCGAACTGGATGTTGGGTGCAATTTGGCACGCAGTATCGAAGCTAACGCGTTAAGTTCGCCGCCTGGGGAGTACGGTCGCAAGACTGAAACTCAAAGGAATTGACGGGGGCCCGCACAAGCGGTGGAGTATGTGGTTTAATTCGATGCAACGCGAAGAACCTTACCTGGTCTTGACATCCACGGAACTTTCCAGAGATGGATTGGTGCCTTCGGGAACCGTGAGACAGGTGCTGCATGGCTGTCGTCAGCTCGTGTCGTGAGATGTTGGGTTAAGTCCCGCAACGAGCGCAACCCTTGTCCTTAGTTGCCAGCACGTAATGGTGGGAACTCTAAGGAGACCGCCGGTGACAAACCGGAGGAAGGTGGGGATGACGTCAAGTCATCATGGCCCTTACGACCAGGGCTACACACGTACTACAATGGTAGGGACAGAGGGCTGCAAACCCGCGAGGGTAAGCCAATCCCAGAAACCCTATCTCAGTCCGGATTGGAGTCTGCAACTCGACTCCATGAAGTCGGAATCGCTAGTAATCGCAGATCAGCATTGCTGCGGTGAATACGTTCCCGGGCCTTGTACACACCGCCCGTCACACCATGGGAGTTTGTTGCACCAGAAGCAGGTAGCTTAACCTTCGGGAGGGCGCTTGCCACGGTGTGGCCGATGACTGGGGTGAAGTCGTAACAAGGTAGCCGTATCGGAAGGTGCGGCTGGATCACCTCCTTTTGAGCATGACGTCATCGTCTTGCGGGCGTCCTCACAAATTACCTGCATTCAGAGATTCATACCGGCACAGGTCGGTATGCGAAGTCCCTTTTGGGGCCTTAGCTCAGCTGGGAGAGCACCTGCTTTGCAAGCAGGGGGTCGTCGGTTCGATCCCGACAGGCTCCACCATATTGAGTGAAAAGACTTCGGGTCTGTAGCTCAGGTGGTTAGAGCGCACCCCTGATAAGGGTGAGGTCGGTAGTTCGAGTCTACCCAGACCCACCACTCTGAATGTAGTGCACACTTAAGAATTTATATGGATCAGCGTTGAGGCTGATACATGTTCTTTTATAACTTGTGACGTAGCGAGCGTTTGAGATATCTATCTAAACGTGTCGTTGAGGCTAAGGCGGGGACTTCGAGTCCCTAAATAATTGAGTCGTATGTTCGCGTTGGTGGCTTTGTACCCCACACAACACGGCATGTAGCTCCGAGGCAACTTGGGGTTATATGGTCAAGCGAATAAGCGCACACGGTGGATGCCTAGGCGGTCAGAGGCGATGAAGGACGTGGTAGCCTGCGAAAAGTGTCGGGGAGCTGGCAACAAGCTTTGATCCGGCAATGTCCGAATGGGGAAACCCACTGCTTCGGCAGTATCCTGCAGTGAATTCATAGCTGCTGGAAGCGAACCCGGTGAACTGAAATATCTAAGTAACCGGAGGAAAAGAAATCAACCGAGATTCCCTAAGTAGTGACGAGCGAACGGGGAGCAGCCCTTAAGCTGGAATGGCTTTAGAAAAACAATCTGGAAAGATTGGCCATAGAAGGTGATAGCCCTGTATTTAAAAGGGCCACTCCAGTGAAGACGAGTAGGGCGGGGCACGTGAAACCCTGTCTGAATATGGGGGGACCATCCTCCAAGGCTAAATACTCCTGACCGACCGATAGTGAACCAGTACCGTGAGGGAAAGGCGAAAAGAACCCCGGAGAGGGGAGTGAAATAGATCCTGAAACCGTGTGCGTACAAGCAGTAGGAGCTCGCAAGAGTGACTGCGTACCTTTTGTATAATGGGTCAGCGACTTACTGTTCGTGGCAAGCTTAACCGTATAGGGGAGGCGAAGGGAAACCGAGTCTGATAAGGGCGCATAGTCGCGGGCAGTAGACCCGAAACCGGGTGATCTAGTCATGGCCAGGGTGAAGGTGCCGTAACAGGTACTGGAGGCCCGAACCCACGTCTGTTGCAAAAGACGGGGATGAGCTGTGATTAGGAGTGAAAAGCTAATCGAACCCGGAGATAGCTGGTTCTCCTCGAAAGCTATTTAGGTAGCGCCTCGGACGAATACTACTGGGGGTAGAGCACTGTTATGGCTAGGGGGTCATCGCGACTTACCAAACCATTGCAAACTCCGAATACCAGTACGTACTATCCGGGAGACACACGGCGGGTGCTAACGTCCGTCGTGAAAAGGGAAACAACCCAGACCCACAGCTAAGGTCCCAAATTCACTGCTAAGTGGAAAACGATGTGGAAAGGCATAGACAGCCAGGAGGTTGGCTTAGAAGCAGCCACCCTTTAAAGAAAGCGTAATAGCTCACTGGTCGAGTCGGTCTGCGCGGAAGATTTAACGGGGCTAAGCAGTGAACCGAAGCTTGGGGTGCATAAAACTTGTTTTATGCGCGGTAGAGGAGCGTTCCGTAAGCCTGCGAAGGTGGATTGAGAAGTCTGCTGGAGGTATCGGAAGTGCGAATGCTGACATGAGTAACGATAATGCGGGTGAAAAGCCCGCACGCCGAAAGCCCAAGGTTTCCTTGCGCAACGTTAATCGACGCAGGGTTAGTCGGTCCCTAAGGCGAGGGCGAAAGCCGTAGTCGATGGGAAGCAGGTTAATATTCCTGCACCTCGCGTGAGTGCGATGGAGGGACGGAGAAGGTTAGGTGTACCGGGCGTTGGTTGTCCCGGGGAAAGGCGGTAGGTTTGGATCTTTGGCAAATCCGGGATCCTTTAAGACCGAGCACCGAGACGAGCCTTTATGGCGAAGTCACTGATACCACGCTTCCAGGAAAAGCTCCTAAGCTTCAGCTCACGAAGACCGTACCGTAAACCGACACAGGTGGGTAGGATGAGAATTCTCAGGCGCTTGAGAGAACTCGGGTGAAGGAACTAGGCAACATGGCACCGTAACTTCGGGAGAAGGTGCACCCTTTTTGGTGGCTCATGCGAGCTATAGCTGAAGAGGGTCGCAGAAACCAGGCCGCTGCGACTGTTTATCAAAAACACAGCACTCTGCAAACACGAAAGTGGACGTATAGGGTGTGACGCCTGCCCGGTGCTGGAAGGTTAATTGATGGGGTCAGCCGCAAGGCGAAGCTCTTGATCGAAGCCCCAGTAAACGGCGGCCGTAACTATAACGGTCCTAAGGTAGCGAAATTCCTTGTCGGGTAAGTTCCGACCTGCACGAATGGCGTAACGACAGCGGCGCTGTCTCCACCCGAGACTCAGTGAAATTGAAATCGCTGTGAAGATGCAGCGTTCCCGTGGCAAGACGGAAAGACCCCGTGAACCTTTACTATAGCTTTACACTGAACGTTGAGTTCGTCTGTGTAGGATAGGTGGGAGGCTATGAAACTGTGGCGCTAGCTGCAGTGGAGCCATCCTTGAAATACCACCCTGTCGTGCTTGACGTTCTAACCTAGATCCGTTATCCGGATCAGGGACCGTGTATGGTGGGTAGTTTGACTGGGGCGGTCTCCTCCTAAAGAGTAACGGAGGAGCACGAAGGTACGCTCAGCGCGGTCGGACATCGCGCACTGTGTGCAAAGGCATAAGCGTGCTTGACTGCAAGATCGACGGATCAAGCAGGTACGAAAGTAGGTCTTAGTGATCCGGTGGTTCTGTATGGAAGGGCCATCGCTCAACGGATAAAAGGTACTCCGGGGATAACAGGCTGATACCGCCCAAGAGTTCATATCGACGGCGGTGTTTGGCACCTCGATGTCGGCTCATCACATCCTGGGGCTGTAGTCGGTCCCAAGGGTATGGCTGTTCGCCATTTAAAGTGGTACGCGAGCTGGGTTCAGAACGTCGTGAGACAGTTCGGTCCCTATCTGCCATGGGCGTTGGAAGTTTGAGAGGGGCTGCTCCTAGTACGAGAGGACCGGAGTGGACGAACCTCTGGTGTTCCGGTTGTCACGCCAGTGGCATTGCCGGGTAGCTATGTTCGGAAGCGATAACCGCTGAAAGCATCTAAGCGGGAAGCGCGCCTCAAGATGAGACTTCCCGGGGCACAAGCCCCCTAAAGGAACCATATAGACTATGTGGTTGATAGGTCAGGTGTGTAAGTACAGCAATGTATTGAGCTAACTGATACTAATGATCCGTGCGGCTTGACCATATAACCTCAAGTTGCCTTGGTCCCAACGAACGTTGGTAGATCACCAAACGCAAGCTACGTCACAAGTTACCTATGCGAGACGAGCGCTATCAAGCGCTGCTCCAACCGTCTCCCTGGTGAAATTAGCGCTGTGGAACCACCCGATCCCATCCCGAACTCGGAAGTGAAACGCAGCTGCGCCGATGGTAGTGTGGCTCAAGCCATGCGAGAGTAGGTCATCGCCAGGGGCTTTACCCGAAACCCTCAGTCCAATAGGACTGAGGGTTTCTTTTTGTGCGAAATTTAAGCCAACTGGCCAAAGCCAGAGCCAGAGCCAGAGCCAAAGGCAGAGCTCAAGCCGAGTAGCGCCAGGGCAGTCGGGCACTTCAGGCGCATCCCTTGGAACTTTTGCCACGCTGTGATCGGGGCCTCATCGACATGTAGCGCAGTAGCTGACGCGTCGGTTCACGCAGGTCACTGACACGGCCCAAGGTTGAGCTTCTTTCTTACCTCTGTTCCCTGATTTTCACGTCGATGCCGAGAGGGAGGTACTCGCAGCGATGCTGTTGTGTAGCAATGACCTACCGCTTACTTCTACGCAATGCAGATCTACGGGCACGAGACCTTGTGCGGACATCTCGGCACAACAAAAAACCCCGCGATGCGGGGTTCTTGTTTTCCTCAGCGAGCCAAGAGATGGCCTGAAATGGTTTGGGCTGGATCTCAGTCGCCTAGTGTCAGAAGCGAGGCGTTGCCGCCTGCGGCCGTCGTATTGACGGTGACGACCTTCTCGGTGGCGAAACGGAGCAGGTAATGCGGGCCGCCGGCTTTCGGGCCGGTACCTGACAGACCCTGGCCGCCGAAGGGTTGTACGCCGACGACCGCACCGATCTGATTGCGGTTGACGTAGACATTGCCGACCGCAACACGCGTGGTGATGCGATCGATGGTCTCGTCGATGCGCGAGTGCACGCCCAGGGTCAGTCCGTAACCGGTGGCGTTGATCTGATCGATGACGACGTCGAGTTGGTCGGCTTTCCAGCGGATGATATGCAGGACCGGCCCGAAAATTTCGCGCTGCAGCTGCGCGAGCGAGGCCAGCTCGTACGCACGCGGGGCGAAAAAGCTGCCGTTGGCAGTGGCGGGGTCCAGGGTGGTGGTGCCGATCAGGCGGGCTTCGCGATCCATGCGCGCCGCATGATCGTCGAGGATCTTGAGCGCATCTGCGTCGATGACGGGGCCAACATCGGTGGACAGTAGCGCAGGATCGCCGATTTTCAGCTCTCCCATCGCGCCGGCCAGCATGGTCATGACCTTGTCGGCGATGTCGTCCTGCACGAACAGCACGCGGGCCGCCGAGCAGCGTTGGCCGGCGGACATGAAGGCGCTGGAGATCGCGTCCTTGACGACTGCTTCCGGCAACGAGGACGAGTCGGCGATGAAGGCGTTCTGGCCACCGGTTTCGGCAATCAGCACGCCGATCGCGGCATCGCGAGACGCCAGGGTACGGTTGATGACGCGCGCGGTCTCCGTGGAGCCAGTGAAGGCGACGCCCGCCACGCGCGGATCATTGGTCAGCGCAGCGCCGACGGTGGCGCCGTCGCCCGGCAGGAACTGCACGACCGCTTCGGGGATACCCGCTTCGTGCAGCAGCTTCACTGCAGCGTAGCCGATCAAGTTGGTTTGCTCTGCAGGCTTGGCGATCACGCTGTTGCCGGCAGCCAATGCGGCGGCGACCTGGCCGAGGAAGATGGCGAGCGGGAAGTTCCAGGGGCTGATGCAGACGAAGACACCGCGGCCATGCAGCTGCAGTTCGTTGGATTCGCCGGTTGGCCCGGGCAGACGCTCGGGTGCGCCGAACTGCGCGCGTGCCTGGGCGGCGTAATAACGCAGGAAGTCGACCGCCTCACGCACTTCTGCCACGGCGTCGGGCAGGGTCTTGCCGGCCTCCTTGACGCAGATCGCCATGAACTCGGGCATGCGTGCTTCGAGCAGGTCGGCGGCATGCTCCAGGATGGTGGCGCGGCTGGCCGCCGGCGTGCGGTTCCAGGCCGGCTGCGCGGCAGCGGCGGTTGCCAGCGAGGTCTGCACGGTGGCCGGATCGGCCGGCTGCCAGTGCCCGACCGTTTCGCGTCGGTCAGCCGGGTTGCGCACCGCCTCGCTCTGCGTGCTGATCACCGCGCCGGGCACCAGTGGGGTGGCCTTCCACGGCTTGATGGCGGCATTGAGTTGCTCGGCCAGCTGCCGCAGATCGTTGTCGTTGGCGAGATTGGCGCCCATGGAGTTTTTCCTGTGTTGGTTCTGGCTGCGCAACAGATCGGTGGGCAGCGGAATCTTGGGATGCGGAATGGAGCCGAACGAGGACACCGCTTCGACCGGATCGCGGATCAGGTCTTCGATGGCGACGTCCTCGTCGGTGATGCGATTGACGAAGCTGGAATTGGCGCCGTTCTCGAGCAGGCGACGCACCAGGTACGGCAGCAGATCCTCGTGCGAGCCGACCGGTGCGTACACGCGACAGGGCAGCCCCAGGCGATCGGCCGGAATCACTTCGGCATACAGGTCATCGCCCATGCCGTGCAGTTTCTGGTGTTCGTAATGCTTGGTCGTTGCGATTGCGCGTACCGCCGCGATGGTCTGCGCGTTGTGCGTGGCGAACATCGGATACAGCGCATCGCTGTGCGCGAACATGCGGCGCGCGCAGGCCAGATACGACACGTCGGTATTCTGCTTGCGGGTAAAGACCGGGTAGCCGGGGTGACCTTCGATCTGTGCGCGCTTGATCTCCGCGTCCCAGTACGCGCCCTTGACCAGACGCACCGGAATGCGACGGCCGACGCGGCGTGCCAGATCGGCGAGAAAATCGATCGTGTACGGCGTGCGCTTCTGATACGCCTGCACCGCCAGGCCATAGCCCTCCCATCCATCCAGCGACGGGTCCGAGAAGGTGGCCTCGATGATGTCCAGCGACAGTTCCAGACGGTCGGCTTCTTCGGCATCGACGGTGTAGCCGATGCCGTAGGACCTGGCCAGTTGCGCCAGCTCGAGCACGCCCGGCACCAGTTCGGCCATCACGCGTGCGCGTTTGGCATGCTCATAGCGCGGATACAGCGCGGACAATTTGATCGAGATGCTGGGCGCCGCAAAGACATCGGTACCGACGAAGCTGCCGCTGCGGCCGATCGCGTGGATGGCATCGCGGTACGCCTGCAGATAGCGCTGCGCATCCTTCATGGTCAATGCGCCTTCGCCGAGCATGTCGAACGAATAGCGGTAATCGGCGTTGTCGCCCTTGCGCGAGCGCGACAGGGCCTCACCGATGGTGCGGCCCATGACGAACTGGTGGCCCATGATCTTCATCGCCTGGCGCACTGCCAGGCGAATCACCGGCTCGCCGACGCGGCCGATCAGGCGCTTGAACGCACCCGGCACGTCGGCGCGGGTGAGGTCGTTGAGCTGCACCAGCTTGCCGGTGAGCATCAGGCCCCAGGTCGATGCGTTGACCAGCACCGAGTCGCTGCCGCCAACGTGTTTTTTCCAGTCCGCATCGCCGAGCTTGTCGCGGATCAGCTTGTCTGCGGTGTCCTGGTCGGGAATGCGCAACAGCGCTTCGGCCACGCACATCAGCAAGACGCCTTCTTCGCTGCCCAGGTCGTACTGGCGCATGAAGGCTTCGATCGCGCCCTGGTCCTGCGCACGTGCGCGGACGCGGGTGACCAGATCGGCGGCCACCGCCTGCACCTTGGCCTGTTCGGCGGCGGGCAGACGCGCCTGGTCGAGCAATTCGCGGACGTGCTCGGTTTCGTCCTTGAGCCAGGCGGCGGTGATCGCCGCACGCAATGCGCCGGGTGCGGCAGGCAGCTCGGGCGCCAGCAGCGGGCGCGCAACTGAGGGAGAGGCAAGCGGGTCGAGCTGAGCGTTCATGCGAAGGGTGCCTGGGAATCCTTGCTCATTCTAGAGAGCCGCAGCCCCTGCGCACTTGTGTGGAAGCGGCAACTTTTCCGCCGTTTTGTGCACGTGGCCGGCGCAGGCCCAAAACGGACTCGCTCCCTGCCGGCCGCAGCCGCGGGCATCGGCACATGCACCGGGAAGTGATTGATTTACGCGTGTTTTTAGCTGCACTGCAGCAATCGCATGATTGCCGGAAACGCTTGCCGCATGCGTTCGTGCGGGTCTACCATCGGGCCATTCCCGCAGTGCGCTGCGTGTTGCCAATGATCGAAGTACTGCCGTTGATGTCCGAAGGGGTCGGGACGCAGTTGCGGTTGCGGCCTCCGCGGGCATTGTCGGCCAGGCAATTCGTGCAGCTGTTCGCAGTGTTGGCGGGAACGATGTGGGTATTTGCGGGCCTGGGGTGGTGGACCGGCAATGCATTCGCGCCGGTGTTCGCCCTGTTGCACAGTGGTGTGGTGGCGCTGGCGCTACGGCAGTTGTGGCGAAGTGGCGAGCGCGAAGAAGCGATCCGGGTAGGGGAGACCGTTGTCGAGGTGTTTCCATCCGGACATGCGCCACCAGCGTTTCAGGCACATCCGCATTGGGTGCGGTTATGCATGGAACGCGACGACAGGGTGGTGCTGGTCAGCAGCGGCAAGCAGATCGAGATTGGAAGTTTTCTCGGGCCGGCCGAACGTGTGGAACTGGCAACTACGCTGAAACGCTTGCTCGCGGCCGCCAATGGCCGTCACCGATGACGTAAGGGTCTAGGCAATGACGCAACGCAGCAGCTGGAAGGCGACGTATCCGAAATTGGCTTTGGCGATGCTGGCGCTGTCGAGCGCCTCGGTTGCCTGGGCGCAATCGGCCGACCCGAAGGAATGGCAGCTCAACATGGGCCGCGGGGTCACCCAGACCGCGCGCATGGCCTACGAGGCGCACATGGTGGCGCTGTGGGTCTGCGTGGTGATCGGCGCGCTGGTGTTCGGTGCGATGGGCTATGCGATCTTCAAGTTCCGCAAGTCCAAGGGGGCGGTGGCCGCGCAATTCAGCCACAACACCACGGCAGAGGTGCTGTGGACGGTGATCCCGGTGCTGGTGCTGATTGCGATGGCCTGGCCGGCAACGGCCAAGCTGATTGCGATGTACGACACCCGCGAGTCGGAAATGACCGTCAAGGTCACCGGCTACCAGTGGATGTGGAAATACGAGTATCTGGGCCAGGGCGTGGAGTTCACCAGCCGGCTGGCGCGCGAATCCGATCGCATCCGCCAGAGTGGCGAGCGTCCGACCGCTGCATCGCAACCGCATTATCTGCTGGACGTGGACAATCGCCTGGTGCTGCCGGTCAACACCAAGATCCGTTTCGTGATCACCGCCGACGACGTGATCCATGCGTGGTGGGTGCCGGCCCTGGGCTGGAAGCAGGACGCGATCCCCGGCATCGTCAACGAGGCATGGACCAATATCGAGCAGCCGGGCGTGTATCGCGGGCAGTGCGCCGAGTTGTGCGGCAAGGATCATGGTTTCATGCCGATCGTGGTGGAAGCGCTGCCCAAGGCCGAATTCCAGCGCTGGCTGGCGGCCCGTCGCAGTGCCAGCGCAGCGCCTGCCGCACCGGCCGGCACCCCGGCGCCGGCGTCCACACCTGCAACACCGCCTGCCGGTGAGGCCGCTCCAGCCGCAGCGCCTGCTCCGACCGCCGCACCGACCGCCGCTCTTTAATCGCCCGCAACCGCACCGCTTCGTAGAGGTCGTTCCGTCATGGCGCATACCGCAGTCGATCACCACGGACACCACCAGCCCGGTTTTGTCGAGCGCTGGTTTTTCTCGACCAATCACAAGGACATCGGCACGCTGTATCTGCTGTTTTCCTTCGTGATGTTCATCATCGGCGCGGCGATGAGCGTGGTGATCCGCGCTGAACTGATGCAGCCCGGGCTGCAGTTCGTCAAGCCGGAATTCTTCAACCAGATGACCACCGTGCATGCCCTGGTGATGATCTTCGGCGGGGTGATGCCGGCCTTCGTCGGCCTGGCCAACTGGATGATTCCGCTGCAGATCGGCGCGCCGGACATGGCGTTGCCGCGCATGAACAACTGGTCGTTCTGGTTGCTGCCGGTGGCATTTACCTTACTGCTGCTGACGCTGTTCCTGCCCGGCGGTGCGCCGGCCGGCGGCTGGACGCTGTACCCGCCGCTGTCGCTGCAGGGCGGCTACAACGTGGCCTTCAGCGTGTTCGCGATCCATGTGGCCGGCGTCAGTTCGATCATGGGTGCGATCAACATCATCGCCACCGTGCTGAACATGCGCGCGCCGGGCATCGACCTGCTGAAGATGCCGATCTTCTGCTGGGCGTGGCTGATCACCGCCTTCCTGCTGATCGCGGTGATGCCGGTGCTGGCCGGCGCGGTGACCATGCTGCTGACCGACAAGTTCTTCGGTACCAGCTTCTTCAATGCGGCCGGCGGCGGCGACCCGGTGATGTACCAGCACATCTTCTGGTTCTTCGGGCATCCGGAGGTCTACATCATGATCCTGCCGGCGTTCGGCGTAGTCAGTGAGATCATCCCGACCTTCAGCCGCAAGCCGCTGTTCGGCTATCAGGCGATGGTCTATGCGATCGCGGCGATCGCGTTCCTGAGCTTCATCGTGTGGGCGCACCACATGTTCACCGTGGGCATGCCGCTGGGCGGCGAAATCTACTTCATGTTTGCCACGATGCTGATCTCCATCCCGACCGGGGTGAAGGTGTTCAACTGGGTCAGCACGATGTGGAAGGGCTCGCTGACGTTCGAATCGCCGATGCTGTGGGCGGTGGCGTTCGTGATTCTCTTCAGCATCGGTGGATTTTCGGGCCTGATGCTGGCAATCGTGCCGGCGGATTTCCAGTATCACGACACCTATTTTGTGGTTGCGCATTTCCATTATGTGCTGGTCACCGGTGCGGTCTTCGCGCTGATTGCGGCGGTGTACTACTGGTGGCCGAAGTGGACCGGGCGGATGTACAACGAGACCTGGGCCAAGTTCCATTTCTGGTGGACGATGGTGTTCGTCAATCTGCTGTTCTTCCCGCAGCATTTCCTTGGCCTGGCCGGCATGCCGCGGCGGATCCCCGATTACAACGTGGTGTTTGCCGACTGGAACCTGATCAGCTCGATCGGCGCGTTCGGCATGTTCGCCACGCCGTTCCTGATGGCCGGCATCCTGCTCGCCTCGCTGCGCAGCGGCGCCAAGGCCGACGCACGTGCCTGGGAAGGCGCCAAGGGACTGGAGTGGACGGTGCCGTCGCCGGCACCGGCGCATACCTTCACCGTGCCGCCGGTGATCAAGCCTGGAGATCTTGCGCATGAAGACATCGGTCACTGAGTCCGCGCCGCTGGCTGTGGCACGTCTGCTCTCCGCTGCCGAACGGCAGGCGCAACAGCGTCGTGCGGTGCGCCGCACGGCGATCACCGTCGGCGTCATCGCCCTGCTGATCTATGCGGGTTTCATTGCGTCGGGAGTCATCGGGCGGTGAACGCGCGGGCGCCCGCACCTGCACCGACGGCCGGCCTGTTCAAGCTGCTGGGCGTGGTGTTGGGCGTGTTCGTGCTGACCTTTTCGCTGGTGCCGCTGTATCGCATTGCGTGCGAAAAAGTCTTCGGCATCCGCATGGAGCGCGCGCCGGGCAGTACGCGTGGCAATGCCGCCGCGAGTGCAGGGGCTGGCAAACGCACGGTGCGGGTGGAGTTCGATGCCGGGGTCAATTCCAAACTGCCATGGACCTTTCATCCCGAGCAGATGACGATGGATGTGGTGCCGGGCGAACTCAATGAGGCGCTGTACTTCGCACGCAACGACAGTGCGCGGGCAGTGGTCGGCAGTGCGGTGCCATCGGTCGCACCGGCGCGGGCATCCGGATACTTCAACAAGACCGAATGCTTCTGTTTTACCGCGCAGACCTTGCAGGCCGGCGAAACGCGCGACATGCCGCTGCGTTTCATCGTCGACCCGGCGCTGCCGCCAGAAGTCACCACGATCACCCTGTCCTACACGTTCTATCGCAACGACACCCTGACCTCGGAGTTGCAGGGCGGTGGCGCATCCAGCGCGCCGCGCGCGGCGCCTTGATCCTTCATCCACACGCAGCACCGACACGGAAGCAACGCCATGGCCGACCATAGTCCCAACGCCGATGCGTATTTCGTCCCGAGCCAGAGCAAATGGCCCTTTGTCGGGTCGATTGCGATGTTCGTGATGATGATCGGCGTGGCCAGCTGGCTCAACGATGCGGCATGGGGGCGCTGGACGTTCTTCATCGGCATGGCGATGTTGCTGGCGACCTTGTTCATGTGGTTTGGCGATGTCATCCGCGAATCCAACGCCGGGCACTACAACCGCCAGGTGGACGGCTCCTTCCGCATGGGGATGGTGTGGTTCATCTTTTCCGAGGTGATGTTCTTCTGCGCCTTCTTCGGCGCGTTGTTCTACACGCGTGTGCTGACGCTGCCCTGGCTGGGCGGCGAAGGCGATGGCGTGATGACCAACGAGCTGCTGTGGAACGGCTATTCCGCTGCATGGCCGACCAATGGCCCCGGCACGATCGGTGGGCAGTTCCAGACCATTCCCGCCTGGGGCCTGCCGCTGATCAATACGCTGATCCTGCTCAGCTCCGGCGTGACCTTGACCATTGCGCACCACGCGCTCAAGGGCGGCCGTCGCGGCGCGCTATTGCTGTGGCTGGGCCTGACCGTGCTGCTGGGTTGCGTGTTCCTGTTCCTGCAGGCCGAGGAATATATCCACGCCTACACCGAGCTCAATCTGACGCTGGGATCGGGCATCTACGGCTCGACCTTCTTCATGCTCACCGGCTTCCACGGCATGCACGTACTGCTGGGCACGATCATGCTGGCGGTGATGTGGCTGCGGGTGGCGCGCGGGCACTTCACCCGCGACAACCACTTCGCCTTCGAAGCGGCGGCCTGGTACTGGCACTTCGTCGACGTGGTGTGGCTGGCGTTGTTCCTGTTCGTGTATGTACTTTGAGGGCGGGGATTGGGGAGTCGGGATTGGGGATTCGCAAGAGCGATCTGCGTTTGCTGTTACCAATCCCCAATCCCCAATCCCCAATCCATCGGCCGCGTCAGCGGCCGAGCCCATGCGGCTTGATCCAGCCGGTGTAGATGCCGAGGATCACGACGGCGATCAGTGCGACCGATAGACCGATGCGCCAGGTCAGTGCGTTGACGGTGCGCTTGGTTTCGCCACGGTCGGTGAGCAGGTAGTACAGGCCCGCACCCAGGTTCCACAGGATCACGATCAGGAAGGCGACAATCAGCAACGTCTTGAGCGAATCGTTCACAACAGCCCCGGTGGTCGTCGGCGTGGTAGCGGCATTGCACGCCTTTTTGCGTCGCTTGTCATGACGCGCAAGCACACGGCGGTGTTGGGATGGTGTCTGGCCGTGCTGGTCAGTGCGGGGTTTGCGGCGCTTGGTCAGTGGCAGCTGCAGCGCATGCACGACAAACAGGCCTTGCTGGAACGCGCAGCGCATGTGCGGCAGACGCCGTTGACCCTGGTGCAGGCGCTGGCCACGCCGCATGCGCTGGCCTGGGTGAGCGGAGAGGTGCGGTTCCTGCCGCAGCAGGTGCTGCTGGACAACCAGCTGCATGCCGGGCGCGCCGGTGTGCGGATCTATCAACTTGCCGCGCCGCAAGGCAGCCCGGTCACGCTGCTGGTCGATCTGGGCTGGCTGCCATTGCCGGCCAATCGGCAGTTGCCGACGATCACCCCGCTGCAAGGCACCCGGACACTGCAGGGCTTGCTGAGTGCGCCGCCGTCGGCCGGACTTGCGATCGGGCCGGCGTTGGCCGCCGGCAATGCGCCGCAGACCTGGCTGGCCACGCGCCTGGATACCAGCGCCCTGCGCAGCGCGTTGGGCAGGCGCGACATTTCGTCGCAGGTCCTGCGCCTGGATCCCGCCCTGCCGGTCGGGTATGCACGCGACCTGGAGATGCTGCCGAACACGCTGCCACCCGCGCGGCACTTGGGTTATGCGGTGCAATGGTTCGGTCTGGCCGCGGCCGTGCTGGCCACTGCGACGCTGCTGAGCTGGCGTGCGCGTCGCCGCCGTCAACGCGGGCACTGACGCCTGCGGCATGAGAAAATCGCCGGCATGACCTCCTCCACATCGGCCACGCCGCATTCGGTCAAACGCGGCCGCAGGATGCTGATTGCCCTGGCGTTGCTGTTCTTCGGCTCGATGTTGCTGGCCGGCGTGCTGCGCTTCTCCGGATGGCAGCCGGCATCGATGCGCAATCACGGCGAACTGCTCAAGCCGCCCGCCGACCTGCGCGGGTTGGTGCCGGTGCGCGCGGACGGGCAGCCGTATGCCTGGACGCCTGCAGAACGTGTGTGGCGGATTGCGCTCGCACCGCCTGCCGGCTGCACGCAGCAGTGCGTGATGTTGGCGGCCGAACTGGACAAGGTATGGCAGCTGCTCGGCCATCGCGCCGACAAGGTGGAGGTGTTGTGGATCGGCGCCCCGCCGGCCGGTCTGCCGCCGATGCCGGCCCTGCGTGTACTGCGCGACGACGCGCGGCTGCGGCAGGGCCTGCCGCGTGCCAACGATGCCGCCGGCGTGCCGGTGTATGTAATCGACCCGAATGGCTTCGTGATCCTGCGGTACGCCCCGGGGTTCGACCCGGCCGGCCTGCGTGCCGATCTGGTCAAGCTGCTGAAACTGATGTGAGCCCGTTTCGATGAATCTGTTTGCGCCACCGGCATTGTTCCGCCACTTCCATCGCATGGCCTGGCTGGCTGCGTTGTTCACTGCGAGCACGATCCTGTTCGGGTCGTTCGTGCGCCTGTCCGATGCCGGCATGAGCTGCCCGGACTGGCCGACCTGCTACGGCCGCGTCACCTGGCCGCAGACCAGCGACGAAGCCAATACGCATGTGGCCAGCAAGATCCGGCCGCTGGAATCGCACAAGGCCTGGCGCGAGCAGGTGCACCGCTTCCTGGCCGGCGCGCTCGGGGTGGAGGTGCTGGTGCTGTCGTTGCTGGCGGTGCGCCGCCGCCGCATGGGCATCGCCCAGGTGGTTTCTGCCGCGGTGCTGGTGGCTTTGTCGATTCCGCTGTACATGTCCGGCTGGCACAGGCTGGCGTTCGGCGTGGCGATCGCGGGCGAGGCCATCCTGCTGCTGGCGGCGCTGCGCTGGAGCAACATCGACCTGGCGCGTGCGGCGGTGTTGACGCTGGCGGTGGTGATCTTCCAGGCGCTGCTGGGCATGTGGACGGTGACGCTGCTGCTCAAACCCATCGTGGTGATGGGCCATCTGCTCGGCGGCATGCTGATGTTCTCGCTGCTGGTGTGGATGGCCTGGCGCGCGACGCATCTGCCGATCACGCTGGCCGATGCCTCGCGGCTCAAGTGGCTGCTGCGTGCGGGTGTGGCGGTGCTGGGCCTGCAGATCGCCCTCGGCGGCTGGGTCAGTGCCAATTACGCGGCGCTGGCCTGTGGCGGCGGTAGCTGGTCGGCCGACAATTTCCCGCGCTGCGTCAGTCAGTGGTGGCCGCCGCATGACTTCCGCGAAGGCTTCACGCTGTGGCGCGGGATCGGGGTGGATTACGAAGGCGGTGTGCTCGATGGCGCAGCGCGTATCGCCATCCAGATGGCGCACCGGTTGTGGGCAATTGCGACGGCGCTGTATCTGTGGTGGCTGGCCTGGCGCCTGTCGCGTTCGCCGGGCATGCGGGTGTGGGCCGGTGCGCTGGCGGTACTGGTGGCGGTGCAGGTGACGCTGGGCATGCTCAACGTCAAGTTGGCGTTACCGCTGGAAGTGTCGGTGCTGCATAACGGCGGCGCGGTCGCATTGTTGTTCGTGCTGGTCTCGCTGCTGGCGCGGCTGCGCGCGCCGGAGTGAGCATGGCTGTCAGCGCACGCGATTACTGGGATCTGACCAAACCCAAGGTGGTGGCACTGATCGTGTTCACCGCCTTGGTGGGCATGTTCCTGGCCATCCCCGATGTGCCGACGTGGGTGCAGGTGCGCACCGGTGCGTTGGGCTTTCTAGGCATCTGGCTGGCGGCGTCGGCGGCGGCGGCGATCAACCAGTTGCTGGACGCCAAGATCGACGCGCAGATGGCGCGGACCTCGTGGCGGCCGCTGGTGGTGGGCAAGGTGCGGCCGTGGCAGGTGCTGCTGTTTGCCGGCGTGTTGATCGTGATCTCCATGACCATCCTGGTGGTCTGGGTGAATGTGATCACCGCGGTGCTGACGTTTGCGTCGCTGATCGGTTACGCGGTGATCTACACCGTGTACCTGAAGCGTGCGACCTCGCAGAACATCGTGATCGGCGGCCTGGCCGGCGCCACGCCGCCGATGCTGGGCTGGGCCGCAGTGACCGGCTTGCCGACCAGCGCCGACTGGATCAACGCCTCGCTGCTGGTGCTGATCATCTTCATCTGGACGCCGCCGCATTTCTGGGCGCTGGCGATCTTCCGCCGTGCCGATTACGCCAAGGCGGCGATCCCGATGCTGCCGGTCACCCATGGCGTGCCGCATACGCGCAAGCAGATCCTGGTGTACACGGTGCTGCTGGCGATCGTGACCCTGCTGCCGGTGGCGGTGGGCATGAGTGGGCTGTTCTACCTGGGCGGCGCGGTGGTGCTCAACGTGGTGTTCCTCTGGTACGCCTGGCGCATGCTCGACCCGCCGGACGAGCTGTTCTCGATGAAGATGTTCGGTTACTCCATCGTCTACCTGATGGCGCTGTTCGCGTTTCTGATGGTGGACCACCTGCTGTTGCCGTGGGTGCGCTAGCGGCAGCGAATGCCAGCTGCTGCCATCAAGGCGATCGATAGGGCTGCGACCGAGGCAGCCGTCAGGCGGATGCGGTCGGTGGCTGGGACCGGCCCATCTCGCTCTTACACACCCGTTGTGCGTGCCGTTGGGCATCCGGCGCGCAATCGCTACTTAATGCACTCAAATTCGCCGCGTAGCGGGCTGCTCGCTCACGCCGGCTCAGCTCAACCAGCTGGCGCAGTCGCTGGTGTTCTTGCTGTCGCAGCTGCTCTGCATCTTCTGCTGCAGGCGCGTCAGCACCGCATTGCCTTCCTGGCGATGCTGCTTGCTCCAGGTCTTCAACGTGGCGCCCAGCGTGGCGAAGCGCTGCCGGGTGCGTTGGCGGTAGCCATCGGGCTGCCCGGCCAGCTCGCCGATCACCTGCGTGGCAGCGGCCTCGATGCCGGCGGTGTCGTCCGGGCTGAGCCGGATCAGGCCATCCACGTACATCACGCCCCATTGCACGCGAGTGGCGGGGCCTTGCGCGCTTTCGTACGCCTTCCTGAGCCAGGACAACGCGGTCTTCTTATCGCCGCGTTGTTCGGCCAGATCGGCCAGCTCGGGCATGTAGTAGTAAGGCGTCTTGCTGCGCGTCAACTCGGCCAGCAGCAACTGTTCGGCGCCGCTGCGGTCGCCCACCTCGCCGAGCAATGCCGCGGCGGTGCTGATGGTGGATTGGCGCTCCTCATCGGTCCTGGCGGTGTCGGTCGCCCATTGCACGCGTTGCTGCACGGTGTCGACCACGGCCTTGGGCAACGGCGGTTGCGGGCCCTTGGCCTCGGTTTCGGTGGGCTGGCCTTGTGCCAGGCGTGCCAGCTGGATGCGCGCATACGCGGTGCCGAGCCGGTCGGCGATCGGCAGTGCGGTGTCGGCGTAGACCTTGTCCAATGCCAGATTCAGCGCATTGGACAAGGCAGTGCGCTCACCGGCATCGCTGCTGGCAGCGGCGACCAGCCGTGCAGGCATGTAGCTCAGCGTGCCGAGATTGGCGCGCACCTCTGCCGGATCGGCCAGCACTGCTTCCAGCAACGTGCGTGACGCCGCGCTGGGTGCAGGCGGTTCCTTGGCTGCGGTAATCGCTGTCAGGGCGAAGCTGCGTTGCAGGGCCGGCTGTGGCGCCGACCTGGACAGGCGCGTGAGCACATCCACGGCCTGCTCCGGCTTGACCAGCCGATCGTCGGTGCCCCAGGCATAGTTGCCGAGCACGGCCCAGTCGTCCGCGCTGAGCTGCTGCGGGGTCTGCAATGCGGTGTCGAGCAGTTGCCTGGCGGTACTGGTGCTCTTGGCCGCGACCCGCAGCACATCGGCCAGACGTGCGTTGTCGGCATCGCCGGCCAGGCGGGTGATCTCGCTGCGATCCGGGCGCAGCACGATGATGGTGGGGTAGCCCTTGATGCCGAAGCGCTCGCCCCAGGCCTGCGCGCCCTCCGAATCGCCGTCCAGATGCACCGCCACGAATTGCTGGGTGCGGGCGATGAAGGTCGGGTCCTTGAACAAGGTGGCCTTCAGGCGATTGCAGGGCGGGCACCAGGCCGCACCCCAGTACAGCAGGATCGGCTTGCCGCTTTCCCTGGCCTCGGCGAAGGCATCTTCGACATCGCCCTCGCGCCAGGCGATGCTGGACGCAGGCGCCGGCGTGGCGGCCGCCTTGGTCTGTGTCGGGGCTGGCGGCGTGGCGGGCTTGTTGCAGGCAGTGAGCGTGGCCAGCACCGCCAGCAGCGCGATCAGGGACGGGGCAGGGCGTCGGAACGATAGCGTCATGGCAATCACCGATGGGGGCGGCAGCAAGGTGGATCGAACACTCTAGCGAGCGGCACTGTGCCAGCGTCGGAGTGCGTCATAACCGTTGTATATCTGCTTACAACCGGCACCGGCACGCAACGCGAACCGGTGTCGCGTCGGGCGTAGCGGGCCGGCGATGGCGCGCAGGCAACGCGCCGGCGGCAAGCAAGCCTTTGCAGGGCACGCCGCGTGGGATGCGCCATGTGTCGTCGATCAGACCACCGCCGTGCAGTGGCCGTTACCTTCAATGACCACCGGGAGTGATCTGCGGCTCGCCCGGCGCGTTGCGCGCATAACGCGCGGCCACGAATGCGCAGACAATGAGCTGTAGCTGGTGATACAGCATGATCGGCAACACGATCGCGCCCAGGCCACCGCCGGCGAACATCACCTTGGCCATCGGTACGCCGGTGGCCAGGCTCTTCTTCGAACCGCAGAACACGATCGCGATCTCGTCGGCGCGGTTGAAGCGCAGGCGCCGCGCGATGAAGGTGATCGAGAGCATCGCCACCGTCAGCAACAACGCGGCGGCACCGAGCACCGCGAGCAAGGCCGGCAACGGCGTCTTCTGCCACAGACCTTCGTTCACCGATGCGCTGAAGGCGGTGTAGACCACCAGCAGGATGGTGCCCTGGTCGGTGTAACGCAGCACCGCGCGATGCCGTTCGACCCAGCCGCCGATCCATGGGCGCATGAAATGGCCAGCCAGGAACGGCACCAGCAACTGCAGCAGGATCTTGCCGATCGCCTCGGCCGGGTGCGCCATCGCGCCCTGGCTGCCGACCAGGGCGCCCATCAGCAACGGTGTGAAAAACACCCCCAGCAGGCTGGAAAGCGAGGCGGCACACACGGCCGCCGGCACGTTGCCGCGCGCCATCGAGGTGAAGGCGATCGACGATTGCACCGTGGACGGCAGCGCGCACAGGAACAGCACGCCGATATACAGCTCCGGTGTCAGCGCAAGATGCGCGAGCGGTTTGAACAACAGCCCCAGCAGCGGGAACAGCACGAAGGTGCAGGCCAGGATCACCAGATGCAGGCGCCAATGCAGCGCGCCGGCCTTGACCGCCTCGCGCGACAGGCGCGCGCCGTGCAGGAAGAACAGCGCGGCGATCGCCACGTCGGTGACATCGTCCATGACCGCCGCGGCGGTGCCGGAGACCGGCAGGAACGAGGCGAGCGTGACCGTGCACAGCAGCGCGAGGGTGAATGGATCAATGCGCAACCGCGCCAGCCAGTGTTTGATCATCGTGCGTATTCAGGGGGAGGGCTGCCTGCAGAGTGCCATTGTAGAGGCCAGCGTGCACCGTGCGAGTCGGCCGCGCAGTGCAGGCCGGGGACGCATGCGTGCTCGCACCGGCTCCGGCAGCAGCATGCGCTTGCGCCTGCCTGCAGCACTGCAGACGGCGCCGCGTGTGGTGGTGAGCGATTCGTGCGATGCGTCGAGATTCCGCTGCGCGGGCGCTTCTGGCACGCACATCCTTTGTTAGATTCCGGTTGCACACGCCGCGCGTATCCGTGCCCGAACGGTGTCCGCGCGCTGCGTCCATGTTCGCTCGTGTTTCCACGCAAGGCCTAAGGAAAGGAGCCAGTCCATGCACTACGACCAATATCAACAGACCTTTGCGCTTTCCGCCCTGGCCAACTGGGTGGGCGATCGCAGGGGCAGCCAGCCGGCGTTGCAGGCGGACTACCAGGCCACGTTGCTGCAGACGCTGGCATCGGCCGACACCCAGGACCGGATCGGCGACTGGCAACTGGTGTGGGGGCCGCAGGTCTGGCAGGCGGCCGATTCGTCGCTGTCGGGCAATGCCATGTACGTGGCGCATACCGACGCCATGCCGGGCATCGGCGAGGCGTATGTGGTCGCGTTGAGCGCCACCAACCCGGAGTCGCTCTACGACTGGTTCACCGAAGACTTCGATGTGTCCTCGGTGGTGGATTTTGCGACCTACACGCCGTTGCTCGGCACCGCGCCGGTTGCGGCGAAGAAACCCGTCAAGCCAGGTTCGGCGGTCATCTCGATGGGGGCCGCCACCGGTGTGTGGCATCTGCTCAACATGGTCAGCCCCTCCACCGCACTGGCGCCGAACACGACGCTGCTGGATTTCCTGCAAGCGCTGGATGGCAGCAAGGCGACGGTGATCTTTGCCGGGCACAGCCTGGGCGGTGCGCTGTCGCCGACCTTGGCGACCTGGTTGAAGACCAACGGCAAGCTGGACAATTTCAGCGCCGTGCACTGCTATCCCACCGCCGGCGCCACGCCGGGCAACGGCGGGTTCGCCGCGCTGTATGCGCAGGCATTACCCTCTCCAGCGCCGGGCGCGGCGCCGTATCAGATCTGGAATGCCGACTTGTGGAACACGCTCGATTGCGTGCCGCATGCCTGGACCGTGCCGATGCTCAGCCAGATCAAGACGCTGTACGGGAACGCGCCGATCAAGGAGATCGATGTGCTGGTCGATGTGGCCATCGCCAATGCGGTGGCGTCCACGGTGAACTACCGGCAGATCGCCAACCAGCCGCTGACCGGCACGCTCACCGGCACCCCCACCACGGTCCTGCAATTTCTCGAGCAGATGGCTTCCCAGCACACCACCGCCTATCAGGCCTTGATTGCCCCGTGGCTCACGCCGGTGTCCGGTACGCCGCAGAGCCAGAGTGCCGACGAAGCACCCGCGCGCGATGCCCTGATCGAGCGGCTGACCGCGCATGCCGGCCAGGCCGCACTGGCCGATGCCGACAAGATCGAAGCGGTCAGCGCGGCGCTCGGCTCGATGGCCAAGACCTTGTTCAAGCAGCTATGAGCGCGCATCTGCATGCGGCGGCCAGCGCTGGCCGGCTGCGTCGGCAACAGGTGGTCTGACAGCATGCGCCGGATGCTCAGTGCGCGGTCGAACGCAGGCGCGGCAGTGCGCGCAGTGCGTGCTGGTCGATCTCGTCGAGTCCGTGTGCGCGTTGCCTTGTCTACAGCTCTTCGATGCGCTGCTGCAGCAGTTGCCGGTGCAACTGGGCCATGGCGTCGTGCAGCGTGCGCGCCTGGCCCGCACACGACAGCGTAAGTCGATCCCCTCGCGTTACCCGCACTACAACGCAGCGAGCGCCTTGAACAGCTCGCGCAATTCGTACTTGTCGGTGTCGTCCAGGCCCTGCGCGCGCTGCTTGTCCTGCAGTTCGTCCAGGCGCTGACGCAGCAATTGCTTGTCCAGTTGCGCGACGACGTCATGCAGTTCCATCGCCCAGCTGTGTTCGTCGCCGGGCAATGCCTGTGCGGCCAGTTTCTGCAGCGCGGCCTGTTCGTCGCGTTCGGCGAAGTGTTCCAGCAGCGCACCGGTGCTGATTTCCGGGCGTTGCCGCACCAGTGCCAGCAGTTCCATCAACAGGTCGATGCCGGGCAGGCGCAGGCCGGAAAAATCGTGGTCGCCCTCCAGGCTCATCGCCAGCGACGGCCGCTGCAGCAGGATCGCGATCGACGCGCGCACCAGGCTGCGTTTCTGCGCGGGCGCGCCCATGCGGGCAGGTGGCCGTGCCTGCGATGTGGACGCCTGCGCCGCCTGAGTGACGCCCACGCCGGTCAGGCGCGACAGCTCCTGCTTCATCAGGTCGCCGAATGCGCCTTCGGGGATCTGTGCCAGCATCGGCTTGGCGCGTTCGGCCAGCCGTGCCTTGCCATCGAGCGTGTGCAGGTTGATCTCGCGCGACATCTCGTCGAAGAAGAACTGCGACAGCGGCGTGGCCTGCTTCAGACGCTGATCGAAAGCCTGCGCGCCCTCCTTGCGCACGATGGTGTCCGGGTCCTCGCCATCGGGCAGGAACAGGAAGAACGCCTGGCGGCCGTCCTTCATGCGTGGCAGCACCGATTCCAGTGCACGCCAGCCCGCCTTGCGGCCGGCGTTGTCGCCGTCGAAGCAGAAGTACACATCCGGCGCGTTGCGGAACAGCAACTCGGCATGTTCGGGCGTGGTCGCCGTGCCCAGCGTGGCCACCGCCTGGGTGACGCCAAACTGGAACAGCGAGACCACGTCCATATAGCCTTCCACCACGATCAGCCGCTCGATCTTCTGATTGGCCTGGCGCACCTGCCACAGGCCGTACAACTCGCGGCCCTTGTGGAACAGCGCGGTTTCCGGCGAATTGAGGTATTTCGGCCCCGGGTCACGGCCGTCGGCCGGCGCGCCCATGATGCGTCCGCCGAAGGCGATCACGCGGCCGCGGCGGTCGAAGATCGGGAACATCACCCGGTCGCGGAACTTGTCGTAGACATGGCCGCGATCGTTCTTGGAAAACAGCCCGGCGCGTTCGAGCACGCTCATGCGGCGCGCATCGGTGCCCAGCGTGTCCTTCAGTGCGCTGTAGCCATCGGGCGCGTAGCCGATCTGGAAACGCGCGCGGTTGTCGGCATCCACGCCGCGGCCGTCCAGATAGTCGCGGGCGCGTTCGCTGCCCTCGAGCTGACGCTGGAAGAACTTGGTCGCCGCTTCCAGTGCCGAATACAGCTCGCGGCTGTCGTCCTGCTGCTGCGGGGTGCGTTGCTGGGTCTCGCGCGGGATTTCCATGCCGGCACGCTTGGCCAGCTCGTCGACCGCATCGAGAAATTCGAGGCGGTCGTAATTCATCAGAAAGCTGATCGCGGTGCCGTGCGCGCCGCAGCCGAAGCAGTGATAGAACTGCTTGGTCGGCGAGACCGTGAACGAGGCCGAGCGCTCGTCATGGAACGGGCAGCGCGCCGAGTATTCCTTGCCCTGACGCTTGAGCGGCACGCGACCGCCCACCACCTCGACGATGTCGGTGCGTGCAAGCAGTTCGTCGATGAATGCGTCGGGGATGCGGGCCATCCCGCTAGGATATCCCAGCCGCCGGCGCGCGCCGATTTCAGTGAGCGAGGGTCCTCAGCAAAGCGCTGGATGCCGCCTGGGTACGCGCGGCGCCAGGCGCAGCATGCGCAATCAACTGCGCGTCGGTGCTTCCGGCGGCTGCAGCGTGGCGTCTGGTTCGGCGGCGACCGGCGGCAGGTTGTCCGTATCCACCCCGGCCTCGCGCAGCTTGCGATGCGAGCGTACGCGCTCGTCGATCACCGCAGTCAGCAGGGCGCCGACGAAGAACACCACCGAGGCGTAGTACATCCACACCAGCAGGATGACCAAGGTGCCCATCGAACCATACGCGCTGCCAGGCGCGGCCTTGGCGATGTACAGGCCAATGCAGTAGCGGCCCAGTGCGAACAACAATGCAGTGATCACGCCGCCGACAAAGGCCTGCCGCCAGTTGACGGTACGATCGGGCAGATAGCGATACAGGAAAGCGAAGGCGAGCGAATACAGCGCCAGGGTGGTGACGTAGCCGATCGCCGGCAGCACTGATGGCAGCCGTGCAAACACCACCTGCAACGCGGTGGTGGCAATCATCGACACGATCAACAAGAAGCCCAGGGCCAGGATCACGCCGAACGAGAACACGCGCTTCTTCAGCCACGCCATCAGGCCTTCCAGGCGCTGCTTGTCGGTGCGGAAGATCAGGTTCAGGGCGTTCTGCAACTGCGCAAATACCGCCGTGGCGCCGATGAACAACAGCAACGTGCTCCACAGTCCGGCCAACGAGCCTACGCCGGGTTGATCGGTGGCGTTGCGGATCACCGTGTCGGCCACTTCCGCCGCGCTGCCACCGGCCAGTTGCGCGATCTGCTGCACCAGCGCTTCCTGTGCGGGCGGATACAGCGATGCGGTCAGCCACAGCAGCAGCACCAGCAGCGGTGCCAGCGACAGCAAGGCGTAGAACGACAGCGACGCGGCCTGCGTCATCACGTCGATCTCGAGAAAGCGATTGAGCAGTGCCATCGGCAGGCTGCGCTGCAGGCGGCTCAGATGTTTCTGCAGGTGTTCGGTTGAGAGCTTCGTCACCGGCGGGAGAATCCTTGGGCATACCGTTGTGTGCGCAGGCGTCGTAAGGCGAAGCCGGCATGCGGAATGCTTCACCCGGACCTGTGCTGGCGAAGGTGTTCTAACAGGGCATGTTCAAAGAGCGGGTGAAAGCGGGCGCTGGATGTTGCGCGTGTGCTGATATTGAAACGGCGCTGCAGCCAGCCGCACTCGGGCGGCTCGCTGCAGTGCCCTGGCCATCGGGCACAGGGCACTGTGCAGGCGAAGACTCAGCCTGCCAGATGCTGCTTGACCAGCGTCGAGACCAGGCCCATGTCGGCCTGACCGGCCAGCTTGGGCTTGAGTGCGCCCATCAGCTTGCCGATGTCGGCCGGGCTGCTGGCACCGGTCTGCGCGATGGCTGCCTGGATGGCGGCGACGATCTCTGCTTCGCCCATCTTGGCCGGCAGGTAGCGCTCGATCACCACGATCTCCTCGCGCTCGACCTGCGCCAGGTCGTCGCGTGCGGCAGCTTCGTACTGGGTGACCGAGTCCTTGCGCTGCTTGACCATCTTGTCGAGCACGGCGATCACGGCGGCATCGTCCATCTCGACGCGCTCGTCCACTTCCTTCTGCTTGATCGCGGCATTGATCAGCCGGATCACGCCCAGGCTGTGCTTGTCGCCGGACTTCATGGCGGCTTTCATGTCATCGGTGAGCTGTTGCTTGAGGGGCATGGTGTAACTCCTGGGAGTGCGTGTTGCAGATGTGCCGATGCGCCACGACGGGCGCAGTGCATCGGCAGGAAGTCGGCCTGACAGGCGCGGGTCATGGCAGCGACGCCGGCCGGCTCTGCAGCGCAGAACGCAGCGGTCGCCTGGCATCGGACCAATACAAAAAGCCGGCGACGCTTGCGCGTGCCGGCTCTTGGGTTCCACTCCGATGGGCCGCGCCTTCAGCGCATGCCCGTCGGCAAGGAACCGCGTTCGATCAGTACAAGCGCTGGCGCTTGGTGACGTCGCGCGAGGAACGACGCAACTGACGCTTCACAGCAGCGGCAGCCTTACGCTTGCGCTCCTGGGTCGGCTTTTCATAGAACTCGCGCTTGCGGGTTTCGGCCAGCACGCCGGCCTTTTCGCAGGTGCGCTTGAAACGACGGAGCGCAAATTCGAAGGGCTCGTTCTCGCGGACTTTAACGCTGGGCATGGGTTCTCCAGATAATGGGATTTCCGTCCGGGAGCCCCGGGCGGGTGCGAGCGGACTCGCGTGACGGAATTTCCGGGTTGCCCCGGCGAGCCGCGCATTATAACGACTTGCCAACGACCTGCAAGCCCCCTGCAGCATCTGCGCGAGCAAGCCTGATAAAGCCTGCGCTTGCGGGTGATCCGGTGGCGATGACATGGCCGCGCAGCAGATCGCCCCTGGCCGATCTGCGCAGGGTAAAAGCTGCGAAAATAGCCCGCATGTCCCTGCCTGCCGAGTTGCCGTGAAAGTTCTTGGGATCGAATCATCGTGCGATGAGACCGGCGTGGCGGTCTACGACACCGCACTGTCGGGCGTGCCGGCGCTGCGGGCCCACGCGGTCTACAGCCAGATCGCGCTGCATGCCGAATACGGCGGCGTGGTGCCGGAGCTGGCCAGTCGCGACCATGTGCGCAAGCTGCTGCCGCTGATCCGCCAGACCCTGGACGAGGCCGGATTGCGGATCGACGAACTCGATGGGGTGGCCTATACCGCCGGCCCGGGCCTGGTCGGCGCACTCCTTGTTGGTGCCGGTGTGGCGCGGTCGCTGGCCTGGGCGCTGGATGTGCCGGCGATCGGCGTGCATCACATGGAAGGCCATCTGCTGGCGCCGCTGATGGAAGACGACCCGCCGCAGCCGCCGTTCGTGGCGCTGCTGGTCTCCGGCGGCCACACCCAGCTGGTATCGGTGAAGGCGCTGGGCGAGTACGAGGTGCTTGGCGAGACGCTGGACGATGCGGCCGGCGAGGCTTTCGACAAGACCGCCAAGATGATGGGCCTGCCGTATCCGGGCGGGCCGCAACTGGCGGCGCTGGCTGAAACCGGCACTCCGGGGCGCTACAAGTTCGCGCGGCCGATGACCGACCGGCCCGGGCTGGATTTCAGTTTCAGCGGGCTCAAGACCCAGGTGCTGCTGGCCTGGCGCGGCAGCGACCAGTCCGACACCACGCGGGCGGACATCGCGCGCGGGTTCGAGGATGCGGTGGTGGAGACGCTGGCGATCAAATGCCTGCGCGCGCTGGATGCGGCCGACTGCAACACCCTGGTGGTGGCCGGCGGCGTGGGCGCCAACAAGCGCCTGCGCGCACGCCTGCAGGACGCGGCGCAGCGGCGCGGCGGCCGGGTGTGCTTCCCGCGGCCGGCCCTGTGCACCGATAACGGCGCGATGATCGCCTTCGCCGGCGCGCTGCGGCTGGAGGCCGGCGAGCGCGCCGACGCGGCAGTGCATGTGACGCCGCGTTGGGATATGGCTGCGCTGCCGCCGCTGGCGGCGGCGCGGGATTCGGGAGTGGGGATTGGAGATTCGTAGAAGCTAGTCCCTCTACCTGCTGTCTGTCGCGCTCTTGCCAATCCCCACTCCCGAATCCCTAATCACGGCTCCCAATGGACAAAGTTTTTATCGAAGGCCTGGAAATCGATGCGCTGATCGGCATCTACGACTGGGAGCGGCGCATCCGCCAGACGCTGCGGTTCGATCTGGAGATGGGCTTCGACAACCGCATTCCGGCCACCAGCGACGACATCGCCGATACCCTGAACTACAAGGCGGTGAGCAAGCGGCTGATCGAATTCGTGCAGGCCTCGGACTTCGGGTTGGTGGAGACCCTGGCCGAGCGCTGCGCGGCGATCGTGCTGGACGAGTTCGGCGTGCACTGGCTGCGGTTGAAGCTGAGCAAGCCCGGTGCGGTGCGCGGCGCGCAGGCGGTGGGAGTGATCATCGAGCGCGAGCGGGCCCGCTGACGGCCACCGGCCGCGGGCTCGCTCAGCGAGCTCCGATCCTTGGCCGCGCCCCGGAAAACCTAGGTGGCACCGGACCGAGATCTACGACCACGCCAACGATCCCCAGCCCCAAGGCGCGGTTCAACCGGACCCGACAAATCCCGAATCCCGAATTCCAAATCCCGGCACTTGCCCCCTCGCGGTCGCCTCAGGCTAGAATTGACGGCCATGTAAACGTTTTCTCAAGGATCTCATGGCTGCTGATCGTATCGAAACCCTGATTGCCCAGATGACCGTCGAAGAGAAGGTCGGACAGTTGGGTGTGTTCGCCGACATGGTGCGGCCGTTCGCGCCGGACGTGAATCCCGAAGCCAATGTGCTCAACGCCGACGAGGTGCTGCAGCAGGTGCGCGCAGGCCGGGTCGGCTCGTTGTTCAATGGCGTCGGCGCCGCGCTGGGCGTGCAGATCCAGAAGGTGGCGGTGGAAGAAAGCCGCCTGGGCATCCCGGTGATCCTGGCGGCGGACGTGATCCACGGCATGCGCACGGTGTTCCCGATCCCGCTGGGCGAGGCGGCCAGCTTCGAGCCCGAGCTGGCCGAGCGCACCGCGCGCGCCACCGCGATCGAGGCGACCGCCGCCGGCCTGCACTGGACCTACGCACCGGCCGTGGATATCGCGCGCGATCAGCGCTGGGGCCGTGGCGCGGAAGGCGCCGGCGAAGACGTGGTGCTGGGCGCGGCGTTTGCCGCCGCCCGCGTACGCGGCTTCCAGGGCAGCGATCTGAAGGCCGACGATTGCCTGCTGGCCACGCCCAAGCACTTCGCCGCCTACGGCGCCGTGGCTGCGGGCATGGAATACAACACCGTGGACATCGCGCCGCAGACGCTGCGCGATGTGCACCTGCCGCCGTTCAAGGCCGCCTTCGATGCCGGCGCACTGACCGTGATGTCTTCGTTCAACGACATCAACGGCGTGCCGGCCAGTGCCAACCACGAATTGCTGACCGAGATCCTGCGCGGCGAATGGCAGTTCCCCGGCGTGGTGATTTCCGACTACACCGCCGACATGGAATTGATTGCGCACGGCTATGCCGCCGATGAGCGCGATGCGACCAAGAAGGCGTTCCTGGCCGGCCTGGATCTGAGCATGCAGAGCGGCTTCTATGCCGCGCATCTGCCGTCGCTGGTGGAAAGCGGCGAGGTGCCGATGGCCACGCTGGATGCCAGCGTGCGCCGCATGCTGCAGCTCAAGGAGGCGATCGGGTTGTTCGACAACCCGTACCGTTCGCTGGATCCGGCACGCGAAGCCGACACCGCGCATCTGCCCGCGCACGATGCGTTGTCGCGCGATGCGGCGCGGCGTTCGATCGTGTTGTTGAAGAACCAGGGCGAGGTGTTGCCGCTGAAGAAAAGCGGGCAGCACATCGCGTTGATCGGGCCGTTCGTGCAGGACCGCGAGAACATCGAGGGGTGCTGGACACTGTTCGGCGACAAGCAGCGCTACGTGACCCTGGAGCAGGGTGTGCGCGCGGTGGTCGACAGCGAGCATCTGACGGTGGTGCCGGGCTGTGGCCTGGAAGACGCGCTCCCGGGCGGTATTTCCGCCGCCATCGATGCGGCGCAGGCCGCCGACGTGGTGGTGCTGGCGCTGGGCGAGCCGCAGCGCTTCAGTGGCGAAGCGCAGTCGCGCACCGAGATCGTGTTGCCGCCGGCGCAGCAGGCATTGGCCGAAGCCATCGCCGCCACCGGCACGCCGATGGTGGTGCTGCTGCGCAATGGCCGCGCGCTGGCCCTGAGCGGTGCGGTGCGCGATGCCGATGCGATCGCAGTGACCTGGTACCTGGGCACGCAGACCGGTACCGGCGTGGCCGACGTGTTGTTCGGCGACTACAACCCCTCCGCGCGTCTGCCGATCAGCTTTCCGCAGGTGACCGGGCAACAGCCGTATTTCTACAACCATCTGCGCACCGGCCGCCCTGAACTGCCGACGCTGTCCGAGTACAAGGCGCGCTGGCGCGAGATGCCCAACGAGCCGTTGTATCCGTTTGGCCACGGCTTGAGCTACACCACCTTTGCGTATGCGCAGCCGCAGCTGAGCAGTGCGCAGCTGGGCTGGGACCAGACCCTGACCATCACCACGCGCGTCACCAATACCGGTCGCGTGGCCGGCGAAGAAGTGGTGCAGCTATATGTGCACGATCGCGTGGCCAGCCGGGTGCGCCCGGTGCGCGAACTCAAGGGTTTCCGCAAGGTGTTGTTGCAGCCTGGCGAAAGTACGGACGTGGTGTTCACCCTGACCCGTGACGCACTGGCCTTTACCAACCACAAGAATGTGTTTGGCGCCGAGCCGGGCGTGTTCGATGTGTGGGTGTGCGCCTCGGCCAAGAGTGGCGAGGCGGTGACGTTCGAGTTGCTGGAGGCCTAAACACCCGCAGGCGTGGTAGGGCGCACTCACGCGATACGCAGCGGAGTGCGGCTGCTACGCGGAATTTGAGATGACGGTGGCGGACGTGGCCCAAGGGCGCGCCGTCATCGGGTCAGAGAAGATGTAGGCGCGTGCCTGGTCGATGTGGGACCACGGGGTTGCTCGCATCTGCGCGTGTCGCGCCATGCACCGCACCGGATCGAACGCGGCTTCGCCGCGAAAATCGTGGCCACCGCCAGCACGCATTCGACGCGTGGCGGTGGCACGACTCCCCTGGGCGCGATCTTGCGGAGTTATGCCTCGTTCTCGACTGCTGCCTTGCTCTTGGGCGTCAGCTTGAGCAGGCGCCCGGTGCTGCCGCTGGCTTCGTCTTCCAGCAACCACAGCGCGCCGTCCGGACCCTGTTCCACTTCGCGAATGCGCGCGCCCATGTCGTAGCGGGCCACCTCGCGCGGCTGATCGCCGAGCGAGACCTGCACCAGCGACATCGACGACAAGCCGCCGATAAAGCCGTTGCCGCGCCACGCCGGGAACTGCTTGCCGCTGTAGATCACAAAGCCGGCTGGCGAGATCACCGGTGTCCAGCTGATCTTGGGCGCGGCAAATTCTGGGCGGGTGTTGTGATCCGGGATCGGGGTGCCGTCGTAGTTGTCGCCGTTGGAGACGATCGGGTAACCGTAGTTGGCGCCGCGCTGGATCAGGTTCAACTCATCGCCGCCGAGCGGGCCCATCTCGTGTTCCCACAGGCGCCCCTTGCCGTCAAAGGCCAGGCCGAGAATATTGCGGTGACCCAGCGACCACACCTGCGCGGCAACGCCGCCCTGCGCAGCGAACGGGTTGTCGGCCGGCACGCTGCCGTCATCGTTGAGACGGATCAGCTTGCCGAGATTGGCTTGCATGTCCTGGGCGGGGGTGAACTTCTGGCGTTCGCTGGAACTGATCCACAGCTTGCCGTCCGGCCCGAACGCGAGCCGGTGGCCGAAGTGGCCGTTGCCGGTGACCTTGGGATCCTGGCGCCAGATCACCTTCAGGTCCGACAGCGTGCCGCTGCCGCTGGCATCCAGCGTGAGCTTGGCGCGTGCCACCGCTGCGCCGCGTGTATCGCCCTGTCCCGGTTCGGCGTAGCTGACATAGACCAGGCCATTTTTGGCAAAGCGCGGATGCGCCAGGACATCGCCAAAACCGCCCTGTCCGCCGTACGCCACCGCCGGAATGCCGGTAATGGCGCTCTTGCGGTTGGTCTTCAGGTCCAGCCGCATCAATGCGCCACGTTTTTCGCTGACCAACAGGCTGCCGTCAGGCAGGAAGGTCATTGCCCAGGGTTCGTCGAAATCGGCAACGGTGGTGGCCTGGAACGGCCACTGCGCCTTGGGAATGGCGGCCGCCGGCGCGACGGCAGGCGCGGCACATGCGGTGGCGGCGGTGAACAAGCTGGCCGAGCAGGCCAGGGCAAGCAGACGTCGGACAGACATGAGGTCCTCCAGGGAATGGGCGCAGTGACGTTGCAGCCCTCCCGCAACGTGTCCTGCGTCGGGTTTTAAAGTACCTTACACGACGCCTTCAAGGCCGCCTTGTCGTAGATCACTTTCTTTGTGAGACGTGTGCGTCCCACATTACCGCTTCACCATGAAAAGGAGTTTCCATGGCTGCCACGCAAAAAACGTCACCTGCTTTTATCGCCGCATCCTGGGCTGCATTGCTGCTGGGCGGCATTGCCTACCTGGTCGGGCTGTGGAACGCGCAGATGATGCTCAACGAAAAAGGCTATTACTTCACGCTGCTGTTGTTTGGCCTGTTCGCATCGGTGTCGTTGCAGAAGAGTGTGCGTGACCGCGCAGATGGAATTCCGGTGACGGGCCTGTACTACGCGATCTGTTGGTTTTCGCTGGTCATCGCGCTGCTGCTACTGGCAATCGGCTTGATCAACGCGACTTTATTGCTGAGCGAGAAAGGTTTCTACGCGATGGCCTACGCATTGAGCCTGTTCGGCGCAGTTGCGGTGCAAAAGAACACCCGCGATGCGATGGATGTCGCCAACGCATCGCATTACTCACGCGCAGTACCGCCGCCGCTGGACTGATGCACTACAGACAGATTGATACAACAACGCCACCTCGACGGTGGCGTTGCTGTCTTCAGGGCTTGGACTTGTTGTCGCCAGTCACGAAGTCTGTTGCATTTTCCCAGGCACGCTTGACGGCGTGACGGGCCTTGCTCCAGCTCAGGCCATCGGTACCTCGGTTGGCTTCCCACTCGCGGTGCAATTCCGCTTCCACCTGATCGTAGGCGCGGGCGTTTTCGCGGATGCGCGCTTGGTGTCCTGCGAGATAGGCGCCCTCGTAATCTTCGTAGCGGTCACCTTCGGTGTAATACGGTTCTTCGGTGAAGCGCTCGCGCCAATAATTGGACACGTTCTGGCTGCGGTCTTCGTCCGGTGCGCGGCCCGGAATCTGATACGGCACGTTCATGCTCGTCTCCGTGTTGAATGTGCGCCCTAACCTAGGCGGGCAGGTGTTAAATCCGTTGCCAGGACAGGTGAGGAGGGCATCAAGGCATGCTGCACTTGGTGACGCTCTCTGGCGCGCCCTTGCGCGACACGGTGCGCCGCGCCCAACGATTCAGCCGGTGGTCGGCGCGCGTCACGTCGCTGCCGATGCAGCTTCGTATGGTAGTGGCGTGGCACCGGCGGCACGCAGGCTGGCTTCGGCATGCTGCAGCGAGGGCTCGTCGGCGTCGATGATGACCAGGACGCGCCCTGCCTGGATTTCGTCCTCGAATTGGCGGCGGACCGGATCGGGGACGGTGGCGCCGATCAGTGCAGACGACCAGGTGCCGACCAGGGCACCTGCCAGTGCCATGACGCCGGCGCCGGCGATGGTGAGGCCGATCGGAGGCACGGCGATGGCAACCAGTCCGGCGACCAAGCCCGCAGCGCCCCCGGTGGCGGCGCCGCGCGCGGCAGCAGGGAGAAAATCCGTCTTGGCATCCTTGCGTTCATCGGGAATACCTTCCAGCTCGATATCCGAACGGGCAATCAAGGACAGCGCATCGTTGTCGATGCCGGCGCTGCGTGCGGCCTGCATGACGCGTTGCGCACTTTCGATATCGGGCGTGCTGTAGACACGGCGCAGTTTCATCGCAAGCTCCCATGCAGGTGAGAACTGCAGCGTTGGACGGGCACGGTTAGTCGTGCGTGATCATTGTGCGAGCGTCCTGCGAAAACCGCTAAGCAGACTTGCGCGGAAACAGGTAAATCAGCCAGCCCACCAGCAATGCCACCCCGGCGGCCGCCAGGTTCTGCCAGCTGGCGCTGGCCAGCAGGCCCAGCGACAGCAGCAGCGCTGCGATGGGAATGGCCGGTCCGCCAGGCAGGCGCAAGGTGTCGGTGCGTTGCCGGTAGCGACGCGCCAGCACGATCACTGCCGCAGCAGTGCCGATGTAGGCAAACAGCCGCGTGACCATCGACAGCAATGCCAGCTGCGTAAACGAGCCGGACACCGCCAGCGCCAGCGACAGCACGCCCTGGGTCAGCACCGCCGCAGCCGGGGTGTGGAAGCGCGGATGCACACGTGCCAGGAATGCGGGGCCGTAGCCATCCTGTGCCAGCGCGAACAGAAACCGCGGCCCGAGCATGACCGTATTGCTGGTGGTGCCGAGAATGGAAATGGTGGCACCCACGGTGAGGATCAGCGCCAGCGCTTCGCCACCGAAACGGCTTGCGGCATCGGCCAATGGCGTGGGCGAGGCGGCAAGATTGGGCAGCGTGCCCTGCGCGACGACCTGGACCGCGGCGTAGATCAAGGTGACGGTGACGATCATGGTGATCAGCGCAAACGGCACGTCGCGGCGTGGGTTGCGGTATTCGCCAGCGGCCGCAGGAATGTTTTCAAAGCCTGCATAGGCAAACAGCAGCAGCAAGGCCGCTTCGCCCAGATTGCCCAGGTCGCGCAGATCCGGCGTGGTGCCGGCAAAGGCCCACGACCAGTCCACGTAGAACAGACCGATGGCCACGAACAGCAGCAACGGCACCAGCTTGCCGATCACCAGCGCGATGCCGGTACGCGCAGCCGATTTCACGCCGATCACGTTGATGGCGGTGAGCAGACCCAGGGAACCGACGACCACCAGCAAGCGTGCCCAGTGATCGGTCGCCACGGTCGGCCAGAACCGCGCCACCGCATCGGCCAGGCCGTTGCTCAATGCCGCTGCCGAACTGATGCGCGTGAGCCAGATCATCCAGCCGATCTGAAAGCCGACAAACGGGCCGAACGCCTCACGCGTGTACAGGTAACTGCCGCCCGGCGTGTCGAAATAGCTGGCCGCCTGCGCGTAGCACAACACCAGCAACGCCACCGCCAGACCGGCCAGCATCACCGCCCACAGGCTCATCGGCCCCAGCAGTGCCGCGGTGGCCGCGGGCAGCAGATAGATGCCGCTGCCGATGACATCGTTGATCGACAAGCCGACGATCTGCCAGCGGCTGACCACGCGGACCAGGCCAGTGGAATCGGGTGCAGGAGCCGGGGTGGTCATCGTGCCGCCTCCTTCAATTCGGGCAACTGCCAGTGGGCTTGCAGGCGTGCATATTCGGCACGTGGCAACAGCACGAACAGCGGTTTGTCGTCTGGCTTCAACCAGGCCAGCAGGCGTTGCATATCGGCCGGCGCCATCGCGGTGCAGCCGGCGGTGAACTGGCCCGGCGTGCGCCACAGGTGCGCGAAGATGCAGCTGCCGCGCCCGGGAACCGCGTCAGGATTGTGGGCGATCACGAAGCCCTCGCTGTAACGCGCATCGCCGGGATGTTGCAGGTCCAGGCGCATCGGTTCGGTCGACCCGGCCACTGCGGCCTCACCGACCTGCGCGGCATCGACGATGCGGTTGTACAGCGGCGAACTCGGCACATCCATGCAGTAGTGGGTGGCGCGCATCGCCTGGTATGGCATGGCGCTGTCGATCTGCTGGGCATAGCCGAAGGCCGGGCCGATCGCGAATACACCGGCCGGGCTGCGGCCGTCGCCTTCGCGCTTCTGCGGGCCTTGCGCCTGCGCCGGATGCAGGCCATCGCCCCAGGCACTGCCATGCCGCCCGAGCGCGACCGCGAAGCCCGGTGCTGCCGGTTGCCAGTGACCGTCCACACGGGTGAATGTCTGCAGGCGCGCCTGGGTGCTGTCCCAGTCCGGCGTGGTCACCACGATCAATGCGCGCGCTTGATTCAGGGCATCGATCGGCCCGGCAGCGACGGCAACGCTGCCGCAGCTCGCCAGCGCCAACAGCACAGCGGATCGAAACAAGGTGGCAAGGCGCATGCAGGCTCCGGGGGGAATGGGTCGAGCGGGGGACGAGTCTGGGGGCGATACATGGTTGACGGAGACAGTACGCTGCTTTGGTGCCGCGTTGGGCACACCATCATGTCGCTACTGTACTCAGCAATGTGGCCGTGTGTCGCATGCGCGCGCCTGGTTTGTGCGACTGCTTGGCCGGGCTTCGAGTGTGTTTTGTTGTTCTGGGAGAGTTGGCCTCTGTGGCTGGCTGGCTGCAGAGCGGCTGATCTGGGGCATGGTTGCAGGGCCCTTGCCCGCCCACCATCGCAGGACACGCCGCAAGTACATCCTTGTAGGCGCTTACGCGGCATCCATGCCGCGTAAGGTCCCCGCGACCGTGAGCGGGCAAGGACCTGTCGAGATGATCGGTGTGCATGGTGCAAGCAATGCACGACGTTCGCTGTCGGGGTGACTGCGTGTGCAGAAGTGGTGAGGCATCGCGCCTGGACCAATGCGGCCTGGAGACCCTACTGACGTTTTAAGCCGGCAGGAGCTCCAGCCCGTGGATGCGGCGGATGCCCAGGCCGGGCGAGTCGTCGATATGGATCTGGGCATCGTCGAAGTGCACGCCGCCCTCGGTAGGATCGAACTGCCCGAGCGCGGGCGCATCCAGATCCGCCAGGGTGATGCTGCCGGCCTTGGCCACCGCCAGATGCACTGCAGCAGCCACGCTGATGCTGGATTCGATCATGCAGCCGATCATGCAGGGCACGCCGTACAGGCCAGCGATATCGGCAATGCGGATTGCGTTGGATAGCCCGCCGGTCTTCATCAGTTTGATGTTGACGATATCGGCGGCACGGCGCTGGATGAGGTCGATCACCTGGACCGGCGAGAACACGCTTTCGTCTGCCATCACCGGCGTGTCGATCCGCGCGGTGACAAACGCCAGCCCGTCGATGTCCGCGGCCTTGACCGGCTGCTCCACCAGTTCCATCACGATGCCGGTGTGTTCCAGCGTACGCATGGTGCGTACTGCCTGTTTGGGCGTCCAGCCCTGGTTGGCATCCAGGCGCAGCGATGCGCGGCCAGCGACAGCGGCATGTATCGCGGTGATCCGCTCGAGGTCCGAGCCGCTGTCCTTGCCGACCTTGATCTTCAGTGACCGATAGCCGCGCGCAAGCGCGGATTGCGCCTGCGCCACCATCACGTCGATGCTATCGACGCTGATGGTGATGTCGGTGGTGATGCGCGGCATGCCACCGCCGAGCGCCCGGTAGAGCGGGGTGCCCAGGGCCTGCGCCCAGAGGTCGTAGAGCGCGATCTCCACCGCCGCCTTGGCACTGGTGTTGCGCTCCAGCGCGTGTTGCACCAGCGCGCATAGCCGGTTGAGATCGGCCACGTCCTGGCCGATCAACGTCGGCCCGATGCAATGCTGGATCGCAGCGATGATGGAGCCGTGCGTATCGCCGGTGATCGGGGCGGTGGCCGGCGCTGCGCCATAGCCGATGTGGCCGCTGTCGGTCTGCAGCAGCACCACCACATCCTCGATCGCCTGCACGGTACGCACTGCTGTCTTGAACGGGGTCTTCAATGGCACGCGCAGCATGCCGAGGCGGAAGCCGGTGATCTTCATGGAGAGCCAATCGGTGCGATGCGTTGGATGCGGGTGATGTGGTCGATGAATGGTGTGCCGTCGCTGGCGAGCAAGGGCAGCAGCGGCGTCACCGACACACCGTTCAAGCGCGCGCGCTGCACGTTGCCGGCTGCGTCGCGGTAATTGGCGCCGGCCACGTCATGGATCACCCATGGCGCACCGCGCTCGTGTCCGATCACCAGCATCACATGACCAGGGATGTAGATCAGGTCGCCGACCTGCAGCCGGGCAAGTTGTTGCAGGCGCTGCGGCAGTGCGGCCTGCGCCTGGAACGGAACGCCCAGCAGCGCAGGGCTGCGTGCCTGATCGCCGGTATTGCGCGGCAATGCGATGCCCAGGCTGCGATACACATCCAGCACGAAACCGCTGCAGTCGCGCGCATCGTAATCGTTGCCCCAGCCATAGCGTTCGCCGAGAAATTTGAACGCCTGCTGCAACAACGCTGCATGCGTGGCCGGCAACGGGCCCTCGCGCACGTCGGCACCGCGCGGGATCAGTGCCGGCACCAGCTGCAAGCGACCCTCGCTGTTGCGCAGCGGTAACTGCACGACATGGGCGGCCTGCGGCAACTGCCCGTTGACCGGCTGCTGCGGCGGCCAGTCGCCAAGCAGTGGCACGCTGGTGCCCATGTCCAGCGCCAGTGCGGAGATGGCGGGTACCTCCGGGGTGTAGGCGCTTTGCACGCGTGCGCCGGTGACCACCAGTCGTGGGCGGCGTTGTGCATAGTCCAGCACTTCCTCACGCGTGCCCACGGCAATCCGGTCGGCAGCGATCCAGGCCGCATAGTTGGCTGCCAGCACAAAGTGCCATGCACCATCGGCGCTGGTGTGCAGCACCGCCACCGGCGTGCCGGGGTAGAGCGCCGATTCCTGGAAGCGGTCGATATCGTGGTCGTCGGTAGTGCTGAACACGCGTTGCGCGGTGGGGAAGGTGCGCAGTGCCGCGCGCTGCACCACCAGTGCGAATCGTGGCGTGACCTGCGCAGGCAGTGCATCCAGTGCCAGGGCGTGGCGGAGCGTCGCAAGGCGGGAGGCATCGATGCTGCGACCCTCGCTGTCGTACAGCGCACGCGTCGGCATGGCCGACAACGCTTCGATGCGCGCGCGCACCTCGGCCGCTGGCAGCACCTCGGCCAGCGGCGACAGGTCGTGCATGGAGCCATCGTCACGCAGCAAACGCGCATTGAAGCCGGCGATCTGTGCGGCAGTCATACGCAGCGTCTGCGCGTTGTCAGTGCGCTGGATCCAGTAGTCGGCGGTCAGCTGCGCATCGCTGGCCGCAAACGGTGCCGTGTGCGATATCGGGTTGGCAGGCGTTGCCGCAGCGGCATCCCAGGACAGTCCGATGACCAGCAGCAACAACGTCAGCAGGCGGCGCGACAGTGGCATGAAGAGGGCTCTTGATGGGATACAGCGACTGGCGAGGCTTTTTACAGGGAATCACGACCGCAGGCGCGCGGACCTGCGCCGGCCTTTAGTGTACGCATGCGCATTATCACGGGTACGTGTCGCATGGCGCAGCGGCGCTGCAAGGTCTGTCGGTCTCTGCACACTCGCAGTCTGTCTGCCACTGGCCGCAGCCGCATGCTGCATGCCATCGTTCGCACGGCAGATAATGGGTACATCGCCTGCGCGGCCCATCAGGGTGCTGGTACAGCGCAAGCCCTTGCCGTTTTGCCAGGAGAATCCGGTGTCATCTGCTCCCACGCTGTCGCCATTGCCCTGGCTCCGTGCCGCGCTGTGCCTGGTGGTGCTGTCACTGGGGGCGTGCGCGCATGCGCCGCAGCGCAACCCGCTGGCCCAGTGGGTGCCCTCGCCCAACTACGACGCGCGGCGGCCGATCCTGATCGTGCTGCACTTCACCGACCAGCAATCGGTGCCGCAGAGCCTGGGCACGCTGCGCGGGCGCAATAGCGGCGGCCGGGTCAGTGCGCACTATCTGATCGGCGAGGATGGCGCGCGCTATCAACTGGTCAGCGACGACCAGCGCGCCTGGCATGGCGGCGCCGGGCGCTGGGGCACCATCACCGACATCAATTCCGCCTCGATCGGCATCGAACTGGACAACGACGGCAGCGAGCCGTTCGCGCCCGCCCAGATCGACAGCCTGCTGGTGCTGCTGGACGACCTGTGCACCCGCCTGCGCATTCCGCGCACGCAGATCGTCGGGCATGAAGACGTGGCCCCGACCCGCAAGAACGATCCCGGCCCGCTGTTTCCGTGGAAGCGCCTGGCCGACGCCGGCTTCGGCCGCTGGCCTGCCGCCGATGCCCCCGCCGCGCCGGCAGGCTTCGATCCCTGGCAGGCGCTGGCCCTGCTCGGCTACAGCCTCGACGATCCCGCTGCGACGCTGCAGGCATTTCATCATCACTACCGCGGCAGCGACGCCCGCACGCTGGATGCCGAGGATTTGCGCATCCTGCATGCGTTGACCGGGCCGCTGCGACCACTCAGCGTGCCAGTTACTGCCAAGCAGCTTGAGAGCGAAGGCTCATAAGTGCATCGTGGTCGCGTTCGCCAGCGCCATCCTGGCGACCGATTCGGGCGTGATGCCTGATGTGCAATGTCCCCATTGATTACAAGGGAAAAAACGATGAGGCAAATCAGGTCGGTGCGGACATTGCGTCGGCGGGTTCGGGGAGCGGTATGTCAGGCACTGCTGTCGATCGTGGTGGTGCCGTTGGTTGCCGCAGCTGCCGAGGTGCATGTCTCTTCGGCAACAACCGCCGCACAAGCCGGTCTGGTCAATGTGCACGGCCTTGCGCCCGAGATCGCGGTGGACATGCGTTATGCGGGCAGCAACAACTTCACCGGGCGTGTGGTGCCGGGGTATGAGGCGCCCACGTGCTATTTGCTGCGTCCGGCGGCGGAGGCGCTGGCACGGGTGGCGCGGTCCCTCAAGTCCCAGGGATATCGACTGCAGGTGTTCGACTGCTACCGGCCGGTGCGGGCGGTGCAGGCGTTCGTGGCCTGGGCTGCGGATCTGCAGGATCAGTCGACCAAGGCGCAGTACTACCCGCGTGTGGACAAGCGCGCGCTGTTGGGCGACTACATTGCCGAGACTTCGGGGCATAGCCGTGGCGCAACGCTGGACCTGGGCCTGCTCGATTGCCGGCAGGGCCCATGCCAGCCGGTGGCGATGGGCACCGACTTCGATTTCTTCGATGCGCGTGCGCATACCGATGCGCGCGACATCAGCCCCGCTCAGCGTGCCCACCGCCAGCAGCTGTTGCGTGCCATGGCGGCGGAGGGATTTGCCAACTATCCGATGGAGTGGTGGCATTTCACCTTCCGCCCTGAGCCGATGCCGGATACCGCGTTCGATGTGCCGGTCAACTGAGCAACCGCGCCGCAGGCGGTGACTCGGCCACCGGCCTGTCCATGTTGTGCATCACCCCAAATCGCTGCAAGGAATTGCCATGTCCGACCCGGAACGCTTTATCGATATCGCCTGCCCGTATTGCGGGGAGTGGATCACCCTGGCGCTGGATCTGACCGGCGGCGACCAGCACTACATCGAAGATTGCCAGGTGTGCTGCAAGCCGATCTCGGTCAGCGTGCAATGGGATGAGGAAGGCGAGGCGCAGGTGAGTGCGCGCGGGCAGGACGATGCGTGAGCGCGGCGTGCCGCAGTATCGGGCACTCGTAGCGCCCGGCCGGTCCGCGTTCGCGTAAGCGCTCGCGCTTGCTGCTTGGGCCGGGATCCATCACCCGCAACCGCTAGACTGATGCGCCTGCTGCCTGGATCGTCACGATGAATCTGCCTCTGCACTTCGGTCTGCTCGGTTCGCTGGAGGCTGGCCTGATCGCGTTGGTGCTGGGCGTACTGGTCTTCGCTGGGGTCGAGCACATCGGCCGGCGTGTGCACTTCACCCATGGGCACACCCTGGGTATTGCCTGTCTGCTCGCGGTCGCCATTGGCGGCGGCTACGACATCTGGAATCTCGTCTACACCAGCATCGTGCGGCTGGAGTCGCCGCTGTACGCGCGCCTGGCATTGGCCAAGATCCACGATCCCAACGAATTGGGATCGCGGGTGATCCTGGAAGTGGCTGGGGCGATCGCCGGTGTGGTGCTGGGTTGGAAACTGTTCAGCTCCGGAAGCTGGGATGACGAGGCACCGAATGCGTAAATTTACGTTATGAAATGGGGCGCGGTTCGCATATTTCGATGCATTGAATGAGCTGCTTCTGTTTGGCTCACCGATGTCTAACAGATGGCTAGGCGCAAATGTCCGACGCGTGGTTAAGAGGATGTTTTGCGCGAAATTGCGGCGGGTTTTGCGTTCATTCGTGCTGGGTAAGGTGGGGCCATGTGCGGCGACACCGCGCATTCCCAAGCCAAGGAGACCACCCAATGAAGAATCGCAATCGCACCTCGCTGCTCGCCGCCGCTGCCGCTCTTGCCGCCGCCCTGGCGCTGCCGGCGATGGCGCAGAGCACGCAGCAGGATGCCGCCGCGACGTCGGCCCAGTCGGGAAGCTCTGCCACGAGCGCGGCACAGCCTGCGCAGTCCGGCGGCGGCCAGACCTGGGCGAGCGTCGACACCGACAGCGACGGCGCCATCAGCACACAGGAGGCCCAGGTCAATGCCGGGCTCGCGCAGATCTTCAATGACGCCGATTCCGACAAGAACGGCAAGCTGACCCCGGACGAATACAAGGCATTTGTCGCCAAGCAGCAGGGCGGCGCAGCGGGTAGTGGGTCGCAAGGCAACTGAGGTAGTAGGTAGCAAGGTAGTGAGTTCGTTTGCTGACGTGTTTTTTCGACATCAGGAGGCAGCTTTCGCAATTGCAGTCATTTGAGCAGTTGTTGTCGTTTGATCCGTGGCATCGCTTCGTGGATGCCCGTGATCGGCAAGTAGCAGCATGACCACGTAACAGGATGGACACGCGGGAGCGATCTGCCAGGGTCGCTCCCGTTTTCTTTACGTGCACCGCGCTAGATTGCCCGCTCGTCCCTTCGGCACACTCTCATGCTGCTGCGTATCGCCATGCTGGTCGGCCTGTCGAGTCCACTGTGGGCGCTCGCGGCGCCGCCGGAGTTGCCACCAGCCAACCCGTCGCGTGCGACCTCCACCACAGGGCCGGCAACACCGACAATGGCGCCGTTGCCGATCGACCCACCACCGCCTGCCACAACACCCTTACTTCCGGTCGATGCTGCAGCGCCATCGGCTGCCAAAGGCGGTGCGGAGGCCGCACTGGCGCCGCAGGCCGGCACGTTGGCGCCACGGACCTTCCGCAGCCTGGACAGCGACGCCGACGGCTCATTGACGGTGGCCGAAGCCGGCGCCGACCCCGTCCTGCGCGAGAATTTTGCCGGCTTCGACAGCAATGGTGATGGGCGCCTGTCGCGCGACGAATTCGCCAGCTACCAGCCCGGTCCAGGCGACGCCGCGGGGGATTGACCGCGGCAGCACTCCAGTGCGCTGCTAAACTGGCGCGATGACCTCTTCTGCACAGCGCGACGGCCAGGCGATCCAACTGGTCGGCTTCGACGGCGACGATACCCTCTGGAAAAGCGAGGACTATTACCGCACTGCCGAAGCGGATTTCGAAGCGATCCTGGCCGATTACCTGGATCTGGGCGACAGCCGCATGCAGCAGCACCTGCTGGCGGTGGAGCGGCGCAATCTCAAGGTATTCGGCTATGGCGCCAAGGGCATGACGCTGTCGATGATCGAGACGGCGATCGAACTGACGCAGGCGCGCATCGCCGCACGCGACATCCAGCGCATCGTCGAGATCGGCCGCGCCACGCTGCAGCATCCGGTGGAGGTGATTGCCGGCGTGCGTGAGGCGGTCAGCGCAATTGCCGCCGACTATGCGGTGGTGCTGATCACCAAGGGTGACCTGTCCCATCAGGAGCAGAAGATCGAGCAATCCGGTCTGGCCGATCTGTTTCCGCGCGTGGAGGTGGTGTCCGAGAAGGATCCCCAGACCTATGCGCGCGTGTTGGGCGAGTTCGACCTGCCGGCGCAGCGCTTTGTGATGATCGGCAATTCCTTGCGCTCGGACGTGGAGCCGGTGCTGGCCATCGGCGGCTGGGGGATCTACACCCCGTACGCGGTGACCTGGGCGCACGAGCAGGAGCATGGCGTGGCCGCCGACGAGCCACGCATGCGCGAAGTGCCCGACGCTGCCGGCTGGCCGGCGGCAGTGCATGCGCTGGATGCAGTGGCCCGGCAGCACGCGCTAAGCTGACTTCCGTCGCGGCCAGCGCCGCGACCTGGATCTGCCGGCGCAACCAGCGGCGCCCAGCAACAGGACGTTTCCGGTCAGGCGCGAATGCCTGGCCGACTAGGAGGGATCACCGATGCGCATGTTGTCGTTTACCTGCCGTGTCAGCCTGACCGTATTGCTGGCTCTGTCAGGCGGCGTGCCGTCACTGACGGCTGCCGAGCTCGAAGAAGAAGTCATCAACCCGAGCGAAGTGATCTTTCGCGACGGTCAGCCTTACTACGACGATGGCGGCAACTATGTCCGCCTGCGTACGCGTCGGGACGCGGGAGAGCTGGTGTATTTCCGCATGGTGCGCTTCGACCGCGAGCAGGGCTATGTGGATGCCCAGGGCCAGAGCATTGCGACCTTGCAGACCCGGCCGGACCGGCACGAGCGCAGCAGCGTATTTGCTGTCGACGGATATTCGGGCGAGCGCTACGGCCCATACGGCGGCGACGCCCGCGCATACCTCGGGTATGGCGCCGGGCTGCGGCTGGGCGCGTCGCGCAACCGCCCCTCCGGCCAGATCTATTACGGCAATGGTCTGTACGGCCCGGACCCTTACAGCAGCCCGCACAATCGCGATGCGCGGCAGCGTTACATCGGCCCGGGCTATGTGGGTGCCTGCGATCTCAGCGGCTGCCGCGAAGTGCACTACGGCGGCTTTTACGATCTGCGCTGAGCGCGGCCGGCGCCGCTGTGTGCGCGCCACACATGCGAATGCTCGTGGCGGTCCGGCGTCATGCATCCGTTCCGACTCGGGGCATCCCATACGGCTGGCGCGCTGACGGCGCGCCGCCTGTGTCGGTGGCGCAAGCGCTCGGCCTGACAGCGACGCGGGCATGCGGCATCATCGGCGCATGCCTTCACTGCTTACCTCGCCGTTGCGATCCCTGCCGCTGCTGAGCGCGCTGCTGCTGCCGATGCTGGCAGTTGCGCAGACGTCGCCTGCGCCTGCCGCTGCGGCACCGGCTGCTGCGCCGGCAGTGACGCCAGGCACCGGCGATGCCTGGGTGGATCAGCATCTGGCCGACATGGGCAGCTACGCACAGCGCTACCCGGACAGCTTCATCGGCGAAGTTGCGCGCTACACCGGCACCCCGCGCGGCTATGTGCAGGCGTTGTTGCAGGTGCATGGCTGGCACGCCGGCGACATCTATTTCGCCTGTTTCTGGGCGCAGACGCTGCAGTTGTCCTGCCGCGACACCGTGCGCGCCTACAGCCGCGACCATCATGACGGCTGGGAGGGCGTGATCGCGCGGCTGTCGGTCACGCCGGAGACCGTGCATATGCGCGCGCTGCGGCACGCCATCGTCGCCAGTTACGACCGCTGGGAACGTCCGATCACGCTGGACGCGCTGCTGCGCCGCCAGCTCGGCGATCACGCGCAACGGCTGGAAGCCGCGCGCCAGGCCAGCGAGGCGGCCGAGGCAGCGGCGCAGGCCGGGCTTTAGAACGGCTGGCAAACCGACGGCGTAGCCGCCAGGCGGGTGCGGCCGTGCTCGGAACCGGCGTGTACCACTCGTACGCTGCGTTTCCTGCGCGCCGCCCACGCACATCCGGCGGCTGCCGGCTCAAGGTGGTGTCGGCTACCGGTGCGGCAGCGTGCTATTCGGCGTCAACTCGCTGCAGGTAGAGGCACCGGAGCTGTGCCAGCCGTTCGATGCGTGCCGGGTCAGCCTGAGCCTGGACGAGGCTGGCGGCCCCTCTCGCTTGTTAGCCATCCTCGGAGCGACCCACAAGATGACTGCGCTTCCGGCCACACGGGCGCAGCCGGCATTAAAACCGACATGGACCACGCCGTGCGCTGCGGTTCCGAGCTTTCCCACCATCCGCATCCAGCGGACGACCGCTCGCCAAGGATCGCCAGCCGCCACTTGATGCGTTTTACGCCTTGTTGGAACCCGCGCAGTGGCGAGGCGTGAGGTGACCAACCGGCTACGCTCCTGTCTGCGCGCCAACACAGGCGCCGGCATGCTGCCGTGCAGCTGGCCGCCGCAGGGCGCGGTCGGCGAGAATGCCGCAACGCCGGCGTTGGCCGGCCCTGCCAAGACCAGCCCATGCGCGATACCGTGTTTGTCTCTCCCGATCACATCCGCAGCCTGTTCGCGCAGGCGATGTCGGACATGTATCGCGCCGAGGTGCCGTTGTACGGCGACCTGATGACGCTGGTGGCGCAGGTCAACGCCGACACCCTGAGCGCCGATCCCGCCCTGGCCGCGCGCCTGCAACGCAACGACGAACGCGCGCGGCTGGATCTGGAACGGCACGGTGCCATCCGGGTCGGCACGGCGCAGGAACTGGCCACGTTGCGGCGGCTGTTTGCGGTGATGGGCATGCATCCGGTGGGCTATTACGATTTGTCGGTGGCCGGTGTGCCGGTGCATTCCACTGCGTTCCGCCCGATCGACGAGGCGGCGCTGTCGGTCAATCCGTTCCGCGTGTTCACCTCGTTGCTGCGGCTGGAGCTGATCGAAGACGCCGCGCTGCGGGCGCAGGCGGCGCAGATCCTGGAGCAGCGGCAGATCTTCACCGCCGCCGCGCTGGAGCTGATCGAGCAGCACGAGCGCCACGGCGGGCTGGAGGCGGCGCAGGCGCAGCAGTTCGTGGACGAAGCGCTGGAAACCTTCCGTTGGCATGGCGATGCCACGGTGTCGCTGCCGACCTACCGCGCGCTGAGCGAGGCGCACAAGCTGATCGCCGACGTGGTGAGCTTCCACGGGCCGCATATCAACCACCTGACGCCACGCACGCTGGATATCGATGCGGCGCAGGCGCAGATGCAGCGCGCCGGCATCGATGCCAAGGCGGTGATCGAGGGGCCGCCGCGTCGGCAGGTGCCGATCCTGCTGCGCCAGACCAGCTTCAAGGCACTGGAGGAGCCGGTGCGCTTTGTCGGCGACAGCGGGCAGGCCGAGCACGGCACGCACACCGCGCGCTTCGGCGAGATCGAACAACGCGGGCTCGCGCTGACGCCCAAGGGCCGCGCGCTGTACGACGCGCTGCTGGCGCAGGCACGCGACAGCGATGGCGCGGGCAGCACCGGTACCGATTACGCCACGCGGCTGCAGACCGCGTTCGTGGCGTTTCCCGACGACGAAGCCGTGCTGCGTCAGGAAGGTCTGGGCTATTTCCGCTATGCGCTGACCGAGGCCGGACGTGCCGACCCCGCGCAGGTGGCGGCAATGCCGGCAGAAACCGCAATTGCGCTCGGTCTGCTCAGTGCCGATCCGATCATCTATGAAGATTTTCTGCCGGTGAGTGCGGCCGGTATCTTCCAGTCCAATCTCGGTGGCGCCGAACAACGCGCCTATGCCGCCCATTCGAGCAAGCGCAGTTTCGAACAGGCGCTGGGTGCGCAGGTGCAGGATGAGTGCGCGTTGTATGCGCAGCTGGAGCGGGCGTCGCTGCAGGCGTTGCTGGTGTAGCGGTCAGGGCGCGCCGTCGCCCGAACAACGCATGTAACGCACGGTTTGCATCTTGCACACCGACCATCTCGACAGGTCATTGCCCGCCTATCGTCGCGAGACCTTACGCGGCATGGATGCCGCGTAAGCGCCTACACGGACGTACTTGCGGCGTGTCCTGCGATGGTAGGCGGGCAAGGGCCCTGCAACCAAGCTGCAGCCCTGCCGCGCGACAACTGATCCATCCCTGCCGTCCAACACGTCAAGGCAGCCGAACTTCCGGTCGCAGTGTCGTCTGGATGCGGTCAAACACGTGGGCTCTGGCCAGAAGCCGCGTGAGTCGAGCGCGCATTTGCAGCTCGCATCACTGTGCCGCGTTTGAATACGCTGCCAGCAGCGATGCCCCGACGTCATGCCAACAAGCGGCAAGCGATGGTGAGAGATGCCGGCCAACCGCCATGCCAGCCGGCACACACCGGTCCGTGCAGACCGGCGCGTGTGCTGCTTCGCCTCAGTGCGCCGACGCCGCCGGGCGCCGTGCCGCCGCGCGCTCTGCCCGGCGTGCACGCGCACGTGCGCGACGCGCCTTCCAGCGTTCGCTCAGGCAGGAGAAGATCACGTACAGCGCCGGGGTGCTGAGCAGGGTCAGGCTCTGCGAGAAGATCAGCCCGCCGATCATCGCGATGCCCAGCGGGCGGCGCAGTTCGGAGCCCTCGCCCAGGCCGACCGCCAGCGGCACCGCGGCCAGGATCGCCACCATCGTGGTCATCATGATCGGGCGGAAGCGCACGATCGAGGCCTCGCGTGCGGCCGCGCGCGCATCCATGCCGTGCACGCGCTGCGCCACCAGCGCGAAGTCGATCATCATGATCGCGTTCTTCTTGACGATGCCGATCAGCAGCACCAGCGCGATCATCGAAATCACCGACAACTCGGTGTTGGTGAGGAACAACGCCAGCAGTGCGCCGACGCCAGCGGCCGGCAGCGTGGACAGGATGGTCACCGGATGGATCAGGCTCTCGTAGAGCATGCCGAGCACGATGTAGACGGTGAGTACCGCGGCCAGCAGCAACACGCCCATCGAGTTGGGGCTGAGTTGCACGTTGAAGCTGTCATCGCCACTGAGGCGGATGCCGTCGGGCATGCGCAAGCCTTCCACGGTGGACTTGATGATCAGGTCCGCCTCGCCGGTGCTCACGCCCGGTGCGAGGTTGTAGCTCAGATCCATCGTGGTGTACTGGTTTTCGTGGACGATCTGCGGCGGCGCCAGCCCGGGCACCTGGGTGGCGACGGAGGTGATCGGCACCATCAGGCCGGCGCGGTTGGGCACGAAGACCTGGTCCAGCGCCTTGGGCGTTGCCGTTTGCGAGGGCAGTGCATTGACCACCACGCTGTACTGGTTGAGATCCGAATAGATGGTGGAAATGGAGCGCTGGCCGAAGGCGCCATACAGCGCGCCATCGATGGCACCGACCGAAATGCCCAGGCGCGCGGCCTTGGCGCGGTCGATCATGATGTTCTGGCGCAGGCCGGATGTATCCACGTCGGTGCCGACATCGCGCAGGCGCGGATTCTTCTTCAACGCCGCCTGCAGCTTGGGCAGCCATTCCTGCAGCTGCGCCAGGTCGTTGCCCTGCAGCGAAACGCGGTACTGCGCACCCTGGCTGGTGCCGCCACCGCCGTCGCTGGGCAGGTCCTGGATCGCGCGCAGGCGCAGATCCAGATCCGGGTAACGGTCGGCCTTGGCGCTCAGGCGTGCGACCACCTGCGCGGTGGTGTCGCGGCGGCCTTCGTCGCGCTTCTTCAATTCGATATTGAACGAGGCGCTGGAACCCTGCCGGCCGGAGCCCAGCCGCGCGCCGACGGTCTTCACCGCCGGGTCGGCCATCAGCATGTCGGTGATGCGGCGCTGGCGGCTGACCATGTCGGCAAACGACACCGTGGCGCTGGAATTGGCGCGGCCCCAGATCAGGCCGGTGTCCTGCGCCGGGAACGAGCCCTTCTTGACTGCGCCGCCGAGAAAGACGGTGGCGGCGATCAACAGCAGCGGCGTCAGCGACAGCAGCAAGGCGTGCCGCAGCGAGAAATCCAGTGCCACCGTGTACACCGCGAGCATGCGCTCGTGCATGCGATCCAGCCAGGCGCCAAAACGGCTAGGTTTTTCCGGTTCGGTGTGTGCGGACAGAAAGCGGCTGCACAGCGCCGGTGTCAGGGTCAGCGACACCAGCATCGACACCACGATCGCCGCCACCAGGGTCACGGTGAACTCGCGGAAGAACGCGCCGATCATGCCGCTGGCAAACAGCATCGGAATGAACACCGCCACCAGCGAGGCGGTGATCGAGACGATGGTGAAGCCGATCTCGCGCGCACCGGCCAGTGCGGCATCCAGACGCGGCATGCCTTCGTCCAGATGACGCATGATGTTTTCGATCACCACGATCGCATCGTCGACCACAAAGCCAATGGCGATCACCAGCGCCAGCAGGCTGAGGTTGTTCAAGGTGAAGCCCAGCATGTACATCACCAGCGCCGAGCCGGCCAGCGACAGCGGCACGGTGACCGCCGCGATCAGCGTCGGCGCCAGGCGGCGCAGGAACAGCGCCATGGTCAGGACCACCATCGCCAGGCTGATCAGCAGCGTGGCCTGCACCTCGTGCAGCGAGGCGCGGATGGTCGGGGTGCGGTCGAAGTAGGGCGTCAGCTTGGTGCCGGGCTGCAGGTAGGCGCGTAGCTCGGGAATCTGCGCCTTCACCTGGTCCACGGTTTCGACGATGTTGGCGCCGGCGCGGGTGAAGGCGTACATCACCACCGCCGGTTTGCCGTCGAACCAGGCCGCTTGATAGGCATCCTGCTGGCCGTCGTAGACGGTGGCCACATCGCCCAGCCGCACGATGCGGCCATTGGACTGGGTGGAGATCGCCAGCTGGGCGAAATCGGCGGCCTTGGATACCGAATCGTTGGCCACGATCGCCATGGTGGTGTTGCCGTCGGACAGGAATCCGGTCGGCGAGGTGACGTTGGCCGCGCGCACCGCGTTGCGCAGATCGTCCGGGGTCAGGCCCAGCGCGTTGAGCGCGCGCAGATCCACATCCACGCGGACCGCCGGTGTGGAGGCGCCGGCGATATCGACCGAACTGATGCCGGTGATCTGGCGCAGCCGTTGCGCCAGCAGCGAGTCGGCAACGTTGTAGAGCTCATCGGCCGATTGCGTGTCCGAGGTCAGCGCGATGGCAATGACCGGGTCGTCGTTCGGATTGGCTTTCGAATAGATCGGCGTGCCGAGCCCGGACGGCAGGTCCGATTGCGAGGAGTTGATCGCCGTCTGCACATCCTGCGCGGCCGAATCGATGTTGCGATTGCTCTGGAACACCAGCACCACCAGGCTGCTGCTCTCCGAACTGGAGGAGCGCATGCGGTCGATGCCGGGCAGCTGGCCCAGGTGGCGTTCCAGCGGTGCGGTGACGGTGGAGGCCATGGTGCTGGCATCGGCGCCGGACTGCGTGGCGTGCACGAAGATCACCGGAATCTGGATGTTCGGCAACGCCGCCACGCCCAGCCGCAGATAGCACATCAATCCGATCACGAACAAACCGATCGCCAGCAGCGCGGTGCCGATCGGGCGCTTGATGAAGGGCGCGGAGATGTTCATGGCTGTGGTGCCGGGATTTGGGAATCGGGATTAGGGATTCGGCAAGCGGGGGCAGCGCCACGCCCGAGCGCGCCTGCGCGCAGGCGAAGCCGCGGTCCGGTAATCCGATCAGCCATCGCTGCGCCGGTCATCATGCCGGGCGCTCCGAAGTGGAGGCCGGGGGCACGCCGTCGCGGCGGGCGGCACGCCGTGTGCGCCAGTCACGCAGCCGCTCGCCGGCACGTTCCATGTACAGGTAGATCACCGGCGTGGTGTAGAGCGTCACCAGCTGCGACAGCAGCAGGCCGCCGACGATGGCGATGCCGAGCGGACGCCGCAGTTCCGAGCCGATGCCGGTGCCCAGCGCCAGCGGCAGCGCGCCCAGCATCGCGGCGGCGGTGGTCATCATGATCGGGCGGAAACGCAGCAGGCAGGCGCGCCGGATCGCCTCGTGCGCATTGGCGCCTTCGCGGCGGGCGTCGATGGCGAAGTCGATCATCATGATCGCGTTCTTCTTGACGATGCCGATCAGCAACACGATGCCGACGATGCCGTCCACCGACAGGCTCAACCCGCACATCATCAGCGCCAGCAGCGCGCCGACGCCGGCCGGCGGCAGCGTGGAGATGATCGTCAGCGGGTGGATGTAGCTCTCGTAGAGCACGCCCAGCACGATGTAGATCACCACGATCGAGGCCAGCAGCAGCCATACGATATCGGTCTGGCTGCCGGTGAATTCGGCCGCCTTGCCGACGAACGCCGCATGCACCTGGGTGGGGATCTTCAGATCCTGGCGCGCCTGCTCGATCGCCTCCACCGCCTGCGACAGCGAATGGCCGGGCGCCAGATTGAACGAGATCGTGACCGCCGGCAGCTGTTGCTGGTGGCTGACCACCAACGGCGTGTTGGTGACCTTGGCCTCGGCCAGTGCGGCCAGCGGAATGATGCTGCCGGCGCCGACCACGATGCCGGTGTTCTGCGCGCCCACGCCGGTGGCGGTGGAGGAGTTGGACGAGGTCAGCTGGCCGAAGCTGGTGGCATTGGTGCCGGTCAACGCGCCGCTGCCGTTGCTGGCCACCGCCAGCTGGTTCATCAAGGCGGTGCTGCTGCGGAATTCCGGCGCCACTTCCAGCACCACCCGGTACTGATTGAGCTCGGTGAAGATGGTGGAGATCTGGCGTTGGCCGAAGGCGTCGTACAGCGTGTCGTCGATGGTCTGCATCGGCACGCCGAGCATGCTGGCCTTGTCGCGATCGATGCTCAGCTCCAGCGCCCGGCCCTGGTTGGCCAGGTTGTTGTCCACGTCGGCCAGCTCGGGCAGCTTGCGCATCGCCTCGGTCATGCGCCCGGCCCAGGTGGCCAGCTCGCTGCTGTCCACATCCGACATCGAATACTGGTACTCGGTGGCGGCCACGCGGGTGTCCAGGGTGACGTCCTGCACCGGCTTGAGGAACAGCGCCACGCCGGGAATGCCGGCCACCGCCTTTTGCAGGCGCGGCAGCACCTCGTCCAGGCCCTCGCGGTCGCCGCGCGTCTTCAGCACGATCGACAACTGGCCCTGGTTGATGGTCGGGTTCATGGTGCCGGCGCCGATGAAGGCGGCCACGCCGGTCACGGCGGGGTCTTTCTGCAGCGCCGCGGCCACCGCCTGGGTGCGCTGCTCCATCTGCGGGAACGCCACGTTCTGGTCGGCCTGCACCACGCCGGTGATCAGGCCGGTGTCCTGCTCGGGCAGCAGGCCCTTGGGGATCGCCATGTACAGCACCACGGTCAGCGCCACCGCGCCGATCGCCACCGCCAGGGTCAGCGGCTGGTGCGCCAGCACCCAGTCCAGGCTGCGCTCGTAAGCGCCCACGGTGCGCGTCCACAGGTTGGTCTTGCCGGCGGCGGCGGCGCGTTCGTGCGCGTCCTCGCCTTCGGGCAGGGCGTCGGGCTTGAGCAGGTAGGCGCACATCATCGGCGTCAGCGTCAGCGACACCAGCATCGAGATCACCACCGCAATCGACAGCACCCACGCAAACTCATGAAACAGGCGCCCGGTCACGCCCGGCATCAGCAGCAGCGGCAGGAACACCGCCACCAGCGACACGGTCAGCGACAGCACGGTGAAGCCGATCTGCTTGGCGCCGATCTCTGCCGCTTCCGGCCCGCTCTTGCCCTGTTCGATGTAGCGCACGATGTTTTCGATCATCACGATCGCATCGTCGACCACGAACCCGGTCGCCACCACCAGCGCCATCAGCGACAGGTTGTCCAGCGACATGCCGGCAAATGCCATCACCCCGAAGGTGCCGGCCAGCGACAGCGGCACCGCCACCGAGGGAATGATGGTGGCCCACAGCCGGCGCAGGAACACGAAAATCACCGCCACCACCAGCGCGATGGTCAGCACCAGGGTGAACTTCACCTCGTGCACCGAGGCGCGGATGGTTTCGGTGCGGTCGGAGAACACCTCCAGGTGCACGTCGGCCGGCAGCACCGCCTGCAGCTGCGGCAGGATGCTGCGGATCTGCTCCACCGTCTGCACGATGTTGGCACCGGGCTGGCGGCGGATTTCCAGCAGCACCGCCGGCTTGCCGTCGGCCCAGGCGGCGAGCTGGTCGTTCTCCACCCCGTCGACCACGTTGGCCACATCGGCCAGCCGCACCGGGCGGCCGTTGCTGTAGCTGATGATGGTCTCGCGGTACTGCGCCGCGTCGGTGAGCTGGTCGTTGGTGCCGATGCTGTAGGACTGGGTCTTGCCGTTGAGCGAGCCCTTGGGCGCGCTGACGTTGGTCTGGGTCAGCGCGCTGCGCAGCGATTCCATGGTCAGGCCCATGTTCGACAGCTGCGCCGGGTTGACCTGGATGCGCACCGCAGGCCGTACATTGCCGGCGATCGACACCAGGCCCACGCCCGGCACCTGCGACAGGCGCTGGGCCAGGATCGCATCGGCATAGCGGTTGACCTCGCGCAGCGGCAGCGAGTCGGAGGTGAGCTTGAGGGTCAGGATCGCCGCGTCGGCCGGATTGACCCGGTTGTAGACCGGTTGATACGGCAGCGACGAGGGCAGGGTGGCCTGACGGATCGCCGCCTGCACATCCTGCGCGGCGATGTCGATGTCGCGGTCCATCGAGAACTGCAGGATGATCGTGGACAGGCCTGCCGACGAATCGGAGGTCATCATCTGCAGCCCGGAGATCTGCCCGAACTGGCGCTCCAGCGGCGTGGTCACCAGCGAGGCCATGGTGGTCGCGTTGGCGCCGGGATACTGGGTGGTGACCACCAAGCTGGGCGCGTCGATCTCCGGCAGCGCCGAGACCGGCAATTGCCGGTAGCCCAGGATGCCCAGCAGCAGGATGCCCGCCATCAACAACGAGGTGGCGATGGGACGGCGGATGAAGATGGTCGAAAAGCCCACGGGGGGTGTCCTTGCTGAAGACGTCAATCGATGCCGGCGCGCGCAGCGCCGATGCACACCGGCGACGGAAGGCCCGTCGCCGGTGCTCGCGAGTTAGCGCGGACCGCCGCCGCCACGTCGGCCGCCGGCGCCGCCACGGCTCTTGTCCTGCGCGGCCTTGAGTTCGGCCTCGGTCGGCTCCGGCGGGGTCTCGCCCGGCTTGAGTGCGCTGACCTTGCTGCCCGGCTTGAGCCGGAACTGGCCTTCGGTCACCACGCGCTCGCCTGGCTTGAGCCCCTTGGTGACCTGCACATGGCTGTCGTCCACTTCCACGCCCTGCACCACGGTGCGCATCTGCGCGGTGTTGTCGTTGCCGACCACGTAGACGTAATCGCCGTCCGGGCCGCGCTGCACGGCCTGGGTCGGCACCACGGTGCCGCCGGAGATGGTGCGCAGCTGCAGGCGCACGTTGACGAACTGGCCCGGCCACAAGGCATTGTCGGTGTTGGCGAAGATCGCACGCGCACCGAAGGTGCCGCTGTCGGCGGCGATGCGGTTGTCGATCACCTCCAGCTTGCCGTCGCCGCTGATCACGTGCGCATCGCCGCGGTCCAGCGCCGCCACGTCCAGCGGGGCGGCCGCCTGGCCGCTGCGCACCGCCTGCAACTCGCGCTCGGGCAGGTTGAAGGACACGTAGATCGGGCGGATCTGGGTCAGGGTGACGATGGTGGAACTGGCGCTGACGATATTGCCCACATCCACGCCGCGGATGCCGGCGATGCCGTCGATCGGCGCGGTCACGCGGGTGAACTGCAACTGCACCTGCGCCGAGCGCATCTGTGCATCGTTGGCCGATACCGCCGCCTCGTACTGCGCCACCTGGTTACGCTGAGTATCCAGGTCTGTGCGCGAGACGTACTGCTTGTAGGCCGGGTCGTTGGAGCGCTGGTAGTTCACCCGCGAGGTCGCCAGCAGTGCCTGGTTCTGGCGCTTGGCCGCCAGTGCCTGGTCGTAGCTGGCCTGCAGGGTGCGCGGGTCGATCTGCGCCAGCAGCTCGCCCTTCTTCACTTCCTGGCCCTCCTTGAAATTCAGGCTCATCAGCTGGCCGCCGACCTGCGGGCTGACCGTGACGGTATTGAGCGCGGTCACCGTGCCCAGCGCGCTGGCGTAGACCGGCACATCCTGGGTGGTGGCGGCCACGACCGTGACCGGTACCGGGCCGCTGTTCTCGGTGCCATTGCCGTCCGGCGCGTCCGCCCGCTTGCCGTGGTTGCCCCCACCGAACATCCGCATTGCGACGAACACCACGACGAGCACCGCTACGACCAGCAGTGTGATCTTCCAAAAACGCGACATGCGACAACTCCTGAGGGCGGGCCGGGCGCTGGTGCGACCGTGGGGCGGCTGTGCGAAGCATATCGTTGCGATCAGGCAATTGAGCGTTACTGAAGTAACGGCCCGCCGGACGAAACGACTGCAGCGTTCACAGATGCAATGCAGCGGCAACGCGTCAGGGCCGATGTGGTTGACCGCAGGACTGAATCGAGCCCCACTGCAGCCCACCGAGCGTGCACCTGCACTACATTAAGCAACCATCTTTAGAGGATTGCTGATGCGCCACTCCCGCCTGCTGACCAGCGCGTTGCTGCTCGCCCTGCCCACCCTGGCCGCCGCCCAGGCCGCGCCCCGGCCCGACGTCCAGGCCGCCGCCGCGCCGTTGCAGAGCAAGCTGGTGCAGTGGCGCCGCGACTTCCACCAGCACCCGGAGCTGTCCAACCGCGAGGAGCGCACCGCCGCCACCGTGGCCGCGCAGCTGCGCAAGCTCGGCCTCAAGCCGCGTACCGGCATCGCCCATCACGGCGTGGTGGCCATCATCAAGGGCGGCAAGCCGGGTCCGAAGATCGCCTTGCGCGCGGACATGGATGCCTTGCCGGTCAAGGAGCAGACCGGCCTGCCGTATGCCTCCAAGGTCACCGCCGAGTACCGCGGCGAGCAGGTCGGGGTGATGCACGCCTGCGGCCACGACGCCCACACCGCGATCCTGCTCGGAGTGGCCGAAGCGCTGGTCGGCATGCGCGAGCAGCTGCCTGGCGAAGTGATGCTGATCTTCCAGCCCTCCGAAGAGGGCGCGCCCGGCAACGAGGAGGGCGGCGCCTCGCTGATGCTCAAGGAAGGCCTGTTCGCCGACTTCAAGCCACAGGCGGTGTTCGGCCTGCATGTGTTCTCCAGCGTGCAGGCCGGCAAGATCGCGGTGCGCAGCGGCCCGCTGATGGCCGCCTCGGACCGGTTTGCGATCAAGATGATCGGCCGCCAGACGCATGGCTCGGCGCCGTGGAACGGCATCGACCCGATCGTGGCCAGCGCCGACATGATCGGTGCCGCGCAGACCGTGATCAGCCGCCGCGCCAACCTGTCCAAACAACCGGCGGTGTTGAGCTTCGGCGCGATCAAGGGCGGCATCCGCTACAACATCATCCCCGACGACGTGGAAATGGTCGGCACCATCCGCACCTTCGACGAAGCCATGCGCCAGCAGATCTTCGCCGACCTCAAGACGGTGGCCGAGCACACCGCCGCCGCCCACGGGGCCAAGGTCGAGGCGCAGGTACCGGACCAGCCCGGCAACCCGGCCACGGTCAACGACCCGGCGCTGACCGCCAGGATGCTGCCCAGCCTGCAGGCCGTGGTCGGCGCCGACAATGTCTACGAGCCGCCGCTGCAGATGGGCGCGGAAGATTTCTCCTTCTACGCCCAGCAGGTGCCTTCGATGTTCTTCTTCGTCGGCTCCACCGCCAAGGGCATCGACCCGGCGACCGCGCCCAGCAACCATTCGCCGCAGTTCCTGCTCGACGAATCGTCGCTGGATGTGGGTCTGCGCGCGCTGTTGCAGGTGTCGCTGGATTACCTGCATCAGGGGGAGGCTGGCTGATTCGGGAATGGGGAATGGGGAATCGGGAATCGTGTGCAGTTGCGCGGTCTCCGCTGAGCGTTGGTGATCGTGTGGGGCGGCGGGCCGCTTGACGGCCCGCTGCTTCTGTCGCCAGCTCGCTCCAGCGTCCGCTATACACCTCACGGCCAGCCCGCTCGGCCTAAAATGGCGCGATGAATACCCCAGAAGATTCCACCCTCGGTCGTGAGGTCGCCTATCCCAGCGGCTACGATCCGTCGCTGTTGTTCCCGATTCCGCGCGCGGCCGGGCGCGAGGCGATCGGCCTGACGGGGGCCTTGCCCTTCATCGGCCGCGACCGCTGGCATGCCTACGAACTCAGCTGGCTCGATGCGCAGGGCAAGCCGTGCGTGGCCACTGCCACCTTGCACGTGCCCAGCGAGTCGCCGTCGTTGATCGAATCCAAGTCGCTCAAGCTGTATCTCAATTCGCTCAATGCCACCCGCTTCAATAGCGCCGAAGCGGTGCGTATGCGCATCGCCTCCGACCTGTCCACGCGCGCCGGTGCCGATGTGGTGGTGGAATTCGGTCTGCCGCCGATCGATGCGGTGGGTGAGGGCGAGTCGATCGACGCACTGGATGTCAGCATCGACGATTACGGCCCGCCCAATGCCGCATATCTGGCGGCGCACGCACAACCAGTGGTGGAAGAAGTGCTGACCTCGGCCCTGCTCAAGTCCAATTGCCCGGTCACCGGTCAACCGGATTGGGCCAGCGTCACGTTGCGCTACCGCGGCGCCCCGATCGACCGCGAAGGCCTGCTGCGTTATCTGGTGAGTTTCCGCGACCACGCCGAGTTTCACGAGCAATGCGTGGAGCGTATCTTCCATGACGTGCTGCTCCGCTGCGCGCCCGAATGGTTGGTGGTGGAAGCGCGCTATACCCGCCGTGGCGGGCTGGACATCAACCCCTTGCGCAGCTCGCCCAGCGTGCCGACGCCGCTATCGATCTTCCGCGACCTGCGCCAGTAATCGCGCCCATTCAAGGCTCGCGCCAGCTTCACGGTGGCGCGATCCACGCTTAACAGCGCGCCGCGCACCCTGCAGTCATCGTGATGCAAAGGGATCGCGGCAATGAATGTCGACAAGAAAGCAGATTTTTCCAACGTGACGTCCTCGGTCGACAGCACCGCAGACGTCGCGCCAGCGGCGGATTTCTCCAACGTGCGTACCAGCGTGCAGAGCACTGCGCAGCTGGTCGGCGAATCGGTCACCGTGCAGGCGGGCGACAGTCTGTCCAGCATCGCCAAGCGTCATTACGGCGACGGCAACCTGTGGCCGCGGATTTTCGAGGCCAACCGCGAAACGCTCAAGGATCCGGACAAGATCTTTCCAGGTCAGGTCCTGCAGTTGCCGCCGAAGTCATAGGCGCACCGCACCCCTGGCACCTTTCGAAACCCACTTTTATTCTGATATCCGGAGATCGATCCATGCGTACTACATCCGTTTCTAGCACCCTCGCCATTGCCCTTGCCGGCGTTCTCGCCCTGTCGGGCTGCAGCAAGAAGGCCGACGACGACAGCGTGTCCAAGGATCCGACCTCCGGGGCTGCCACCGAGGCGATGCCGGGCCCGGCCGCAACACCGCCGGCGAGCGATCAGGCGGGCCAGAGCACCGCGACCGGCGCCGCCAGCACCGATACCGCAGCCACGACGGGTTCGGCAGTCATGGTGTCAAGCGTAGTGGTCGGCACCACGGCGACTGCCGACAAGTCAGTGACCCCGTCGGCCAATATCGGCAGCAAAGACACCATCATCGTCTCGGTGAAAACCGATGGCAGCGCGAGCAATGTGGCGGTCGCAGCCAAGCTCACCTATCAGGATGGCCAGGTGGCCGGCGAGCAGAATGCCACCTTGACCACGACTGGCCCGGAAACCACCAACCTCAGCTTCAGCAAGCCAGATGGCTGGCCGGCCGGCAGCTACACCGCGCAGGTCATGGTGGATGGCAAGCCGGCGGGTACTCCGCAGACCATCACGGTCAAGTAAGCAGCCACGCGAGCGGGCAGTCTGCAGATAGGGATGCGTGCTCGCAACCTGGGTAGCGCACTGACTCCAAGCATGTCGGACACGCGCGTCCATCGCGCTGCCCCAACGCTCATTAAGCAGGCCATCAGGGCGCGATCACACGATCGCGCCTTTGCTTCTGCGTAATTCTCTCAGCCGGCACATTCGTTACAGCTGCATCCATCGCATTGGCCGAGTGGCGGGATGGAGCATCCGCCTGTGGTCGCTTTACCCGGGCGCGGCTCAGACGCGACAATGCCGTGCTAATCCATCGCCGCGTTCCACGCGCCGGCCGACCGGCGTGCCAGCAGCGACCCTCGTCGCGCACGCCAACGCCAGTGCCAACAACGCCGGCGCTCCTTCCGACCACACGAGCCATCGCACCTTATGTCGAAGACACCGAAGATCATTTACACGCTCACCGACGAAGCACCGTATCTGGCCACGCAGTCGCTGCTGCCGATCATCGATGCCTACACCAATACTGCCGGCATCGTGGTCGAAACCCGCGACATCTCGCTGGCCGGCCGCATCCTGTCGCTGTTTCCCGAGCACCTGAGCGACGCGCAGAAGATCGCCGACGACCTCGGTGAGCTGGGCGAGCTGGCCACCACGCCGGAAGCCAACATCATCAAGCTGCCCAACATCAGCGCCTCGGTGCCGCAGCTCAAGGCCGCCATCGCCGAACTGCAGGGCCAGGGCTATGCGCTGCCGGCGTATCCGGACACGCCCAAAGACGATGCCGAAAAGGACGTCAAGGCGCGCTACGACAAGGTCAAAGGCAGCGCGGTCAATCCGGTTTTGCGCGAAGGCAACTCCGACCGTCGCGCGCCGCTGTCGGTGAAGAATTACGCGCGCAAGCATCCGCACCGCATGGGCAAGTGGAGCAGCGATTCGAAGTCGCACGTGGCCCATATGGACGACGGCGACTTCTTCGGCAGCGAGCAATCCACCACCGTGGCGGCCGCCGGCGCGTTGAAGATCGAATTCGTCGGCAACGACGGCAGCAGCAGCGTGTTGAAGGACAAGGTGGCGGTCAAGGCCGGCGAAATCGTCGATGCCGCGGTGCTGAGCAAGCGCGCGCTGGCCAGCTTCATCGACGCGCAGATCGCCGATGCCAAGGCCAAGGATGTGCTGTTCTCGGTGCATCTGAAAGCCACCATGATGAAGGTCTCCGACCCGGTGCTGTTCGGTGTGGTGGTCGGCGAGTTCTACAAGGACACGCTGAGCAAGCATGCCGAAGCGCTTGCGTCGGTCGGCTTCGACCCCAACAACGGCATCGGCGACCTGTACGCACGCATCGCCACGCTGCCGGACGACCAGCAGGCGCAGATCAAGGCCGATATCCAGGCCGAATACGCGCAGCGTCCGGCCCTGGCCATGGTCAATTCGGACAAGGGCATCACCAACCTGCATGTGCCCAGCGACGTGATTGTCGATGCGTCGATGCCGGCGATGATTCGCGACTCCGGTCAGATGTGGAATGCCGAAGGCAAGCTGCAGGACACCAAGGCAGTGATCCCGGATCGCTGCTACGCCGATGTCTATCAAGCGGTGATCGACGACTGCAAGGCGCATGGCGCATTCGATCCGTCCACCATGGGCTCGGTGCCCAACGTTGGCCTGATGGCGCAGAAGGCCGAGGAATACGGCTCGCACGACAAGACCTTCCAGATTGCCGCCGCCGGGACCGTCAAGGTCACCGACGACACCGGCGCCACCGTGTTCGAACATGCGGTGGAAGCCGGCGACCTGTGGCGCATGTGCCAGGTCAAGGACGCGCCGATCCAGGACTGGGTCAAGCTGGCTGTGGAGCGCGCGCGCCTGAGCGAGACGCCTGCGGTGTTCTGGCTGGACAAGGCCCGCGCGCACGATGCGCAGGTCATCGCCAAGGTCGAAACCTATCTGAAGGATCACGACACCAGCGGCCTGGATATCCGCATCCTGCCGCCGGTGGAAGCGACCACCTTCTCGCTGGAGCGCATCCGCAAGGGCCAGGACACCATCTCGGTCACCGGCAACGTGCTGCGCGATTACCTCACCGACCTGTTCCCGATCCTGGAGCTGGGCACCAGCGCCAAGATGCTGTCGATCGTGCCGCTGATGGCCGGTGGCGGCCTGTTCGAGACCGGTGCCGGTGGCTCGGCGCCCAAGCACGTGCAGCAGTTCGTCGAACAGAACAGCCTGCGCTGGGATTCGCTGGGCGAGTTCCTGGCCCTGGCCGCCTCGCTGGAGCATCTGGGCAACCGCTACGACAACCCGTCGGCCACGGTGCTGGCCAAGGCGCTGGACGTCGCTAACGGTCAGTTCCTGGACAACAACAAGTCGCCAGCGCGCAAGGTCGGTGAACTGGACAACCGCGGCAGCCACTTCTATCTGGCGATGTACTGGGCGCAGGCCCTGGCTGCGCAGACCGAGGACACCGCCCTGCAGGCCAAGTTCGCACCGCTGGCCAAGGCCCTGACCGAGAACGAAGCCACCATCGTGGCCGAGCTCAACGGCGCCCAGGGCAAGCCGGTCGAGATCGGCGGCTACTATCACCCCGACCTGGCCAAGGTCAGCGAGGCGATGCGCCCGAGCAAGACCTTCAACGACGTGTTGGCCACGCTGAAGGCCTGATCCAGCGCACCGCCTGGCGGTGCGTCCAGCAGGTGCAACAGGCAGGGCCCGCCTCGATGAGGGGCGGGCCTTGTCGTTTCCGGCGTTTGCGCGCAACAGCGAGAACACGGTCGTTGCGTGCCAGGCCTCACGACCTGGTAATGCCTTGCCGGCGAGAGATCCTGCGCCTCGGTGCGAGCAGTCTCGGCATGTGGCCGACTGTGCGCCTGTTCGATTGATCGTTTGTCTCCGCTGCACGTCGCAACATGCGCTGGGTACACTGCCGGCATGAGCCAGCTCCCGTTACCGCCACAGTCCGAGCGCCGTGCGCTGGCGATCGCCCATGCCGTGTACGACGCCTTCGAGGATTATCACGCCCGTTTTGCCGAGATCACCGCACGCGCCAAACAGCGCTTTGAAACGCGCGACTGGAGCGGCGCGCGCGATGATGCGGTGGCGCGGATCGCGCTGTACGACCAGTACATCAGCGAATGCATGCTGCGCTTGCGTGCGGTGCTGCTGGGGCAGGCGCACGATCGCGCGCTGTGGATGCGCGCACGCGTGCATTACGACGCGCTGCTGAGCGGGCTGATCGACCAGGAGTTGTACAAGACCTTCTACAACACCCTGACCCGGCGTTACTTCGGCACCCACGGCGTGGATGCGGAGATCGAATTCATCGCGCTGGATATCGAGCCGACCGACGCGATCACCGTGCCGGTCGCACGGCATACCTATGCGGTCTCGCCCGGCCGGCTGACCGACATGCTGGTGCGCGTGCTCGGCGATTATTCCTTCGACGTTCCGTATGCGCATCGCACCCGCTGTGCAGCGGCGATCGCGGTGCGCCTGCTCGATGATCTCGCGCACTGGGGCGAGCACCCGGTGCGCAGCGTGGAGCTGCTGGAGACGGTGTTCTATCGCGAACGGCGCGCCTACCTGGTCGGCCGCGTGTTCGGCGAACATCGCTTCTCGCCATGCGTCATCGCCCTGGTCAACGACGACGCCGGCCTGCGTGCCGAAGCGGTGCTGACCAAACGCAGCGACGTCGCGCAATTGTTCAGCAACTCGCGCAGTTACTTCCAGGCCGATCTGGCCACCGTCGGCGACGCAGTGGTGTTCTTGCGCAGCCTGCTCACCCACAAGCCGGTCGACGAGCTGTACACGATGCTCGGGCGCGCCAAGCAGGGCAAGACCGAACGCTATCGCACGTTTTTCAGCCATTTCCAGGCGCATCCCTCCGAGCAGCTGGTGCATGCCGACGGCACGCCCGGCATGGTCATGGTGGTATTTACCCTGCCCAGTTATCCGCTGGTGTTCAAACTGATTCGCGACCGCTTTGCCTATCCCAAGACCATGAGTCGTGCGCAGGTCGAAGGCAAGTACGAGCTGGTGTTCCAGCTCGATCGCATCGGGCGCTTGCTGGACGCGCAGCCGTATCGCTTCCTGCGGTTTCCCAAATCGCGTTTCTCGCCCGCGTTGCTGGAAGAGCTGCAGACCAGCTGTGCGACGAGCCTGAGCGAAGATGGCCAGGACGTGCTGATCGCGCTGTGCTACGTGCAGCGCCGCCTGCGCCCGCTCAATCTCTACCTGCGCGAACAGCTGCCCGAAGCCGCGCATGCGGCCGCGCTGGACTACGGCCAGGCGATCAAGGACATGGCGCGCAACAATATCTTTCCCGGCGACATGCTGCTGAAGAACTTCGGTATCACCCGCCATCAGCGCGCGGTGTTCTACGACTACGACGAGCTGTGCCTGATCACCGAATGCACCTTCCGCGACTGGCCAACCGCCACCACCTATGAAGAACAGATGGCTGCCGAGCCCTGGTTCCATGTCGGCCCGCGCGATGTGTTTCCCGAGCGCTTCGCGCTGTTCATGGGCTTGCCACCCTCGCAGCTGGAAGCGGTCAAGCACCTGCACCCGGAACTATTCGACCCGCAATGGTGGCGCGACCTGCAAACCCGCCTGCGCGAGGACGACTACCCCGACACCCCGCCCTACGCAGACTCGCGAAAACTGGCCTGACGATTTACGCGTATGCGCCAAGCTGGTACAACGAAACTCAATAACCATGGAGTGCGGTCATGCAGTGGAAGCAACGCTTGGGCTTGGGCATTTTGTTGGCAATGGCGAATGTCAGCGGCGTGCAGGCAGTTCCCAGTGCCGCGCAGGTACAGGCACAGATGGAGGCCAGCATGAATATTGCAGGCGAATTGACGCTGACGCCGGACGGTACCGTTACGGAGGTCAAGCTCACCGACGAAGCAAGCCTGCCGCCAGTGGTCCGCGACCGCGTCAAACAATCGATCGCTTCCTGGCGCTTTGACCCTGTCAAAGACGATGGAAGCGCCTTGCCCGCGCAATTGCTGATGAATCTGCTGCTGGTCGCCAAGCCGGCCGATAACGGCACCTATTCCGTATCGATTCGCAGCGCGCATTTCGGCAGCCAGGAGCAAGCTGCAGCCAGCGTCGCTGCCAAGGACATGCCGGCACCTGCGTACCCTGAGCATGCGTTTCGAGAAGGTGTGACCGGGGTGGTCTATCTGCTGCTCAAGGTCGGGCGCGATGGCAAGGTCGAAGATCTGGTCGCCGAGCAGGTCAACCTGACCACGCTGGCGCCGGAATCCAAGCGCCCGCGCTGGCGCAAGGCGTTTGCCGACGTTGCAATCGCCAAGGCGCGAGGCTGGACATTTGTGCCGCCAACGCAAGGCGCCGAGGCCGACGCGCCGTACTGGGTCATGCGGGTTCCGGTCACCTTCGCCATCGAATCCTGGCCAGGCAATTCGATCGCTGCAAAGCAAGCCAAAAAGTGGCAATCCTATCTGCCGGGCCCGCGTCAGCCGGCGCCCTGGCACGAGCAGCGCGATGCGTCGGCATCGACCGACAGTCCGGATGCGCTGCCGGGTAGTGGCTTGTTCTCCGCACGCGGAGAAGGTGTGCGGCTGGTGACGCCGCTGCAAGGAACTTAAGCGCGAAGCCAACATCAGCGCGGCTGGCGAAGGTACCTCACGCCTGTTGCATGCAGAGCGGATGGTCTTGATCGTTGCCTGCCTGACGGCTTATCAGGGCTTGGCTACAAGGCCGCTGATCTGCCAGTTGGCTGCAGGGCCCTTGGCCCGCCCACCCTCGCGGGACACGCCGCAAGTACGTCCGTGTAGGCTCTTACGCGGCATCCATTCCGCGTAAGGTCCCGCGACGATGGGCGGGCAAGGACCCGTCGAGATGGTCGGTGTGCATGTTTGCGAGCAGAGCATGAGGTTTGTTGTTTGAGTCACAGCGCGTCCCACCAGCGTTCCATTTCAAGCCGAGAGAAGGCAGGCTTTTCAACAAGCACCCTGCAAAGCCTTCTGGCATCCCAACGCAGACGCGGCGATAGGCAGGTATTGGCCCCGCCGATCAACTTCCTGGTGCGGTGTCCTCGCCGCTTGCGGGACCGCGGGCGGCGAGGATGCCGCTCCCGAGCCTACACGTACGTACCTGCGGTGTGTCCCGCGAGCGGCGAGGGCACCGCGCACTCGACCAACCCGACTTGTGATTGCAAGCAACCACGCACCCACAAAAAAAGCCCCGCAATGCGGGGCTTTTTCTTGTCGAGAATACCGACCGACTCAGCGCTTCATCGAACTGAAGAACTCGTCGTTGGACTTGGTGGTCTTCATCTTGTCCAGCAGGAATTCCATCGCCGCGATTTCGTCCATCGGGTGCAGCAGCTTGCGCAGGATCCAGATCTTCTGCAGCAGCTCCGGCTCGATCAGCAGGTCTTCGCGACGCGTGCCCGAGCGGTTGATGTCGATCGCCGGGTACACGCGCTTTTCAGTGATGCGACGGTTCAGATGCACTTCGCTGTTGCCGGTGCCCTTGAACTCTTCGTAGATCACCTCGTCCATCTTGCTGCCGGTTTCCACCAGCGCCGTGGCGATGATGGTCAGCGAGCCGCCTTCTTCCACGTTACGGGCCGCACCGAAGAAGCGCTTCGGACGGTGCAGCGCGTTGGCGTCCACACCACCGGTGAGCACCTTGCCGGAGCTGGGCACCACGTTGTTGTAGGCGCGTGCCAGGCGGGTGATCGAGTCGAGCAGGATCACCACGTCCTTCTTGTGCTCGACCAGGCGCTTGGCCCGCTCGATCACCATCTCGGCGACCTGCACGTGGCGCGCGGCCGGTTCGTCGAAGGTGGAGGAGATGACCTCGCCGCGCACGGTGCGCTGCATTTCGGTCACTTCTTCCGGGCGCTCGTCGATCAGCAGCACGATCATGTGCACTTCGGGATGATTGCTGGTGATGGCCGTGGCCACCTGCTGCATCATCATCGTCTTACCGGCCTTGGGCGGGGAGACGATCAGCGCACGCTGGCCTTTACCCTGCGGCGCCATCAGATCCAGGATGCGGCCGGTGATGTCCTCGGTCGATCCATCGCCACGCTCCAGACGGAAGCGGCGACGCGGGAACAGCGGGGTCAGGTTCTCGAACAGCACCTTGTTCTTGCTGGCTTCCAGCGGCTCGCCATTGATGGTGTCGACGATCGACAGCGCGAAATAGCGTTCGCCGTCCTTCGGGAAGCGGATGCGGCCGGACAGGTGATCGCCGGTCCGCAGGTTGAAGCGGCGAATCTGGCTGGGCGAGATATAGGTGTCGTCCGGGCCGGCCAGGTAGCTGGCTTCTGCGGCACGCAGGAAGCCGAAGCCGTCGGGCAGGATTTCCAGTACACCGTCGGCGGCAACGCCTTCGCCGTGGCGGGTCAGCACCTTGAGCAGAGCGAAGATCACGTCCTGCTTGCGCGCGCGCGCCACGCCTTCCTGGATGTTGAGCTGGTCGGCGATATCCAGCAGCTTCTGCGCCGGCATCCGCTTGAGATCGCTCAGCGAGTAGACCGGGAAGCCTTCCGGCACGGCCGGGTGCGGGCGCGCGACGAACGGCTCGTTGCTGCCATCCGACGACGGCATGCCGCCGCCACCTTCGTTGCCGAAGCGGTCGCGTCCACGGTCGCGGCGGTTGCGGAAGCGGTCACGGCGGTTGCCCTGCTGGTTCTGCCCCTGCCCCTGACCTTGCTGATGCTGGCCGCCATTCTGGGCTTGGTCCTGACCCTGACCCTGACCTTGCGCCTGGGGCTGAGCCTGGTTCTGGCCCTGGCCACGGTGCTGCGCCTGATTCTGGTTCTGTTGCTGCTGCGCCTGATTGAAGCGCTGCTGCTGTGTCTGGCCACCCTCGCGGGAGTCGCCATGGGTGTCGTTGCCCTGGTTGCCCTGGTTGGGGCTGGGGGCGTTACCGGCATAGGACGCGCCATCGCCGGACGTCTGCGCCGGTGCCGAATCGGCAGCGTGCGACGGGGCCTGCGGGGCACGTGGAGCGTCGGGTGCGGGGCTGGCGGGCAAGGGCAGGTTGGGCTGCTGCGCGCCACCGTCGTCGGTGGCAGCGGCGGTCTTGCTCACGCGCGGCTTGCGCACGCGCTTCTCGACAGGAGCGTCGACGCTGCTCCCGGTATCGGAGGAAGGATGATCGGACAAGTGCGTGATTCCTCGCTAAGAGTGCGAGCGCCCGGCTGGGGGGCGAACTTTAGGTGATGGGAGTCTAGAAGAGGTTTCTAGAGGGGTACGTCGGCGCACGAACGTGCTCCGGATCAACTGACACTATCACCGCTGCGCGCAACCGCGCAAGCGCCTGCCGCAGCAGGATTTAACTGCTGGCGCATCACGGGGCGCCCATCGCTGGACGCCCACTCGCTCAGGCGGCCGCGCCGCCCAGGGTCTTGTCGATCATCTGGGTCAGCTGGCCCTTGCCAACCGCACCGATCTGGGTGGCCTGCACCTGGCCATCCTTGAACAGCAACAGCATCGGGATCGAACGCACGTGGTACTTGATGGCCAGGGCGCGGTTCTGGTCCACATTGACCTTGGCAACCTTCAGTCTGCCCTGGTATGTATCGGCCAGATCGTCCAGCACCGGGGCGATCATCTTGCAGGGTCCGCACCACTCGGCCCAGAAATCCACCAGCACCGGTTCGCCGGATTGCAGTACAGCTGTATCGAAGTCGGCATCGCCGACATGTTGAACCTTATCGCTCACGTTGGGTCTCCTGGAAACCAAAACGGCCCGCCCGAACGGGCAGGCCGCTACATTGCGTTAAACTGGGGCATTGCGCGACTGAATCAAGTGTCAGTCCTGAAGCCGCGCTGTCCGCCACAACAGCCGCAGTTTGCGACGCTGTCGGCATCGATGCAAGCCGCGCCCGGGCTGCCCAGGGCGCCTCACGAAGACGGAATAATGAGCGACAAACCGCTGACCGATTTGACTTTTTCCACGTTCGACCTGCATCCGGCGCTGATCGCCGGGCTGGAGAGCGCCGGGTTTACCCGCTGTACCCCGATCCAGGCGCTGACCCTGCCGGTCGCGCTGCCGGGCGGCGACGTCGCCGGCCAGGCCCAGACCGGCACCGGCAAGACCCTGGCGTTCCTGGTGGCGGTGATGAACCGCCTGCTGATCCGCCCGGCGCTGGCCGACCGCAAGCCGGAAGACCCGCGCGCGCTGATCCTGGCGCCGACCCGCGAGCTGGCGATCCAGATCCACAAGGATGCGGTCAAGTTCGGCGCCGACCTGGGCCTGCGCTTCGCGCTGGTCTACGGCGGGGTGGACTACGACAAGCAGCGCGAGCTGCTGCAGCAGGGCGTGGACGTGATCATCGCCACCCCGGGCCGGCTGATCGACTACGTCAAGCAGCACAAGGTGGTCTCGCTGCATGCCTGCGAGATCTGCGTGCTGGACGAAGCCGACCGCATGTTCGACCTGGGCTTCATCAAGGACATCCGCTTCCTGCTGCGGCGCATGCCCGAGCGCGGCACCCGCCAGACCCTGCTGTTCTCGGCCACGCTCAGCCACCGCGTGCTCGAGCTCGCCTACGAGCACATGAACGAGCCGGAAAAGCTGGTCGTCGAAACCGAGAGCATCACCGCCGCACGGGTGCGCCAGCGCATCTATTTCCCGTCTGACGAAGAGAAGCAGACGCTGCTGCTGGGCCTGCTGTCGCGCAGCGAAGGCGCGCGCACCATGGTGTTCGTCAATACCAAGGCGTTCGTCGAGCGCGTGGCGCGCACGCTGGAACGGCACGGCTACCGGGTCGGCGTGCTATCGGGCGACGTGCCGCAGAAGAAGCGCGAGTCGTTGCTCAACCGCTTCCAGAAGGGCCAGCTCGAAATCCTGGTCGCCACCGACGTGGCCGCGCGCGGCCTGCACATCGACGGCGTCAAGTACGTCTACAACTACGACCTGCCGTTCGATGCGGAAGACTACGTGCACCGTATCGGCCGTACCGCGCGGCTGGGCGAAGAGGGCGATGCGATCAGCTTCGCCTGCGAGCGCTATGCGATGAGCCTGCCGGACATCGAGGCCTATATCGAGCAGAAGATCCCGGTCGAGCCGGTGACCTCCGAGCTGCTGACGCCGCTGCCGCGTACCGCGCGTGTACCGGTGGAAGGCGAAGAGGCCGACGAGGATGCTGGCGACAGCGTGGGCACCATCTTCCGCGAGGCGCGCGAACAGCGTGCTGCCGAAGAGCAGCGCCGCGGCGGTGGTCGCAGCGGTTCGGGTGGCGCATCGCGCAGCGGCAGTGGCGGCGGTCGTCGCGACGGCGGCAGTGCCGATGGCAAGCCGCGTCCGCGTCGCAAGCCGCGTGTGGAGGGCGAAGCCCCGGCAGCGGCAGCGCCGGCCGAAACGCCGGTGGTTGTGGCGGCGTCGGTCGAGGCGCCTTCCACCATCGTGGCCGATGCCGAGCGCGCACCACGCAAGCGGCGCCGTCGTCGCAACGGCCGCCCGGTCGAAGGTGCCGAGCCGGCAGTGGCCTCCACACCGGTCGCCGCACCTGCCGCACCGCGCAAGCCCACCCAGGTGGTCGCCAAGCCGGTGCGCAGCGCCGCCAAGCCGTCCGGCAGCCCGTCGCTGCTGAGCCGCATCGGTCGTCGCCTGCGCTCGCTGGTGTCCGGCAACTGATCGCCTGCGGCCTGCGTCGCATTGCCGGGCTCCGGCGATGCGACGCAAGCGCTGGCGCTCCGGCATAATCGCTGAATGACCGTTCTGCGTTTCGACAACGTCAGCAAGCACTACGCCGGTGGCCACCAGGCGCTGACCGATGTCAGCTTCGAAGTGGCCGATGGCGAGATGCTGTTCGTGACCGGCCACTCCGGCGCCGGCAAAAGCACCCTGCTCAAATTGATCCACCTCAGCGAGCGGCCCAGCCAGGGCGCGGTGCTGCTGGGCGAACGCAACCTGCTCAAGGTGCGCGGCCGGCAGATTCCGCTGCACCGTCGCCAGGTGGGTGCGGTCTATCAGGACCATCGCCTGCTCAACGACCGCAGCATCGCCGAGAACGTGGCGTTGCCGCTGATCCTGCGCGGCACCCGGCGTGCCGAGATAGGCAAGCGCGTGCGCTCGGCATTGGAGCGGATCGGGCTGGCCCATCGCGAGCGGGCCTTGCCGTCGCAGTTGTCGGCCGGCGAGCAGCAGCGCGTGGGCATCGCCCGTGCCATCGTCGGCGAACCACGCCTGCTGGTGGCCGATGAGCCCACCGGCAATCTGGATCCGGCGCTGGCCGCGGAAATCATGCAGTTGTTCGCCGAACTGCCCGCGCGCGGCACCAGCGTGCTGGTGGTCAGCCATGACCTGGCCCTGCTCAAGCAGATGCGCAAGCGCGTGCTGATCCTGGATCACGGCCGCCTGGTCGACGACATCTCGCCGCAGGATCTGGCCGAATGAGCAAGCCCGCCAATACCGAAGCCGTCGCCCCCTCGCGGGTCGGCGTGTGGATCGACCACCATCTGCACAGCATCGCCTTCAGCCTGGGCCGTGCCATGCGCAAGCCGTGGGCCACCTTGCTGACCATCGTGGTGATGGCGCTGGCGCTGGCCTTGCCGCTGGGGCTGTCGATCGCGCTGGACAACGTCAAGTTGCTGGCCGGCAGCGTGCAGCAGTCGCGCGAGATCAACCTGTTCCTGAAGGTCGAGATCGGCGCCGAGGCCGCGCAGGCCCTGGCCGGCGAACTGCGTGCGCGCCCGGACGTTGCCCAGGTCGCGCTGCGCACGCCGACGCAGGGGCTGACCGAACTGCGCGAGAGCGCCAAGCTCGACGAGGCGATCGATGCGCTGGGCGACAACCCGCTGCCGACGCTGCTGGTCGTCACGCCCAGCGAGACGGCCGACGATGCGCAGCTGGCCGGCGCGCTGCAGGCCTTGCCGCAGGCCGACCAGGTGCAGCACGACGCGCTGTGGCGCAAGCGCCTGGATGGCTGGCTGCACTTCGGCGAGCGGCTGGTGCAGGTGCTGTCGGCTCTGCTGGGTGTCGGCGCGGTGCTGGTGGTCGGCAATACGGTGCGGCTGGACATCCAGTCGCGGCGCGAGGAAATCGGCGTGCTGCAGTTGCTGGGCGCCAGCGATGGCTTCATCCGGCGTCCGTTCCTGTACCTGGGGGCCTGGTACGGGCTCGGTGCCGGCGCTGTGGCGCTCGCGCTGATCGCCGCCTCCGGGCTGGCACTGCGCGCGCCGTTGGCGACCCTGGCCGACAGTTACGGCAGCTCCTTTACCCTGCACGGGCTGGATCTGCTGCATTCTGCGCTGGTGCTGGTCGGCACCCTGGTCCTGGGCTGGCTGGGCGCCTGGCTGGTCACCGGCCATTTCCTTCGCCAGACCCGTCCCACCGAGACCTGAGGCCTGCCATGCATCCACCGGATCTCAAGCACCTGATCAGCGACGCGCCGCGTGTGATGGTGGTCGATGGCTCCAAGCTGGTGCGCAAGCTGATCGCCGATGTGTTACAGCGCGATCTGCCCAACGTGCAGGTGATCGGCTGCTCCAGCATCGCCGAGGCGCGCCAGGCGCTGGAAGCCGGGGCGGTGGATCTGGTCACCACTTCGCTGTCGCTGCCCGATGGCGATGGCCTGACCCTGGCGCGCAGCGTGCGCGAAGCGGCCGGCCAGGCCTATGTGCCGGTGATCGTGGTCTCCGGCGATGCGCAGCAGCATCTGGTGGAGCGCCGCTTCACCGAATACGTCACCGATTATTTCGACAAGGCGCTGGGCCACGAAGCCCTGGCGACCTTCATCCGCGGCTATGTGCAGCCCGAGCCGGTGGTCGGCGCGACCGTGCTGTACATCGAGGACAGCCGCGTGGTGGCCGAGGCGACCAAGCGCATGCTCGAGCGGCAGAGCCTGAAGGTGGTGCATGTGCTCACCGCCGAGGATGCCTTTGCGCTGCTCACCGCCGAATCGCTGGGCCGCACCGAGCGCCGCATCGACGTGGTGCTGACCGATGTGACCCTGAAGGGCGAGCTCAACGGCCGCGACGTGGTCGAGCGCATCCGCATCGACTTCGCCTACGGCAAGCGTCGCCTGCCGGTGCTGGTGATGACCGGCGACACCAATCCGCGCAACCAGTCCGAGCTGCTGCGCGCCGGCGCCAACGACCTGGTGCAGAAACCCATCGAAGAACGTCTGCTGGTGACCAAGGTGCTGTTCCAGCTGCGCCTGGCACGGCTCGAGGACCAGGCTGTCACGCTATGACCGAAGTGGCTGAAGTGGAAGCGCGTATCCAGCTGGAACCGTCGTGGAAGGCGCGGGTGGGCGATTGGTTGCTGCGCCCGGAAATGCAGGAGCTGTCCGCATTCCTGCGCCAGCGCAAGGCGGCCGGGGCGCGGGTGTTCCCGCCGGGCCCGCAGATCTTTGCGGCCTTCGACGCCACCCCGTTCGAGCAGGTCAAGGTGGTGATCCTGGGCCAGGACCCGTATCACGGTGAAGGCCAGGCGCATGGGCTGTGCTTCTCGGTGCTGCCCGGGGTGCCGGTGCCGCCGTCGCTGCTCAACATCTACAAGGAGATCCAGGACGACCTGGGCATCGCACGTCCGGACCATGGCTATCTGATGCCGTGGGCGCGCCAGGGCGTGCTGCTGCTCAATGCGGTGCTGACGGTGGAGCAGGGCCGTGCCGGCGCGCACCAGAACAAGGGCTGGGAAGGCTTCACCGACCATGTGGTGGAGACCCTCAACCGCGAGCGCGAAGGTCTGGTGTTCCTGCTCTGGGGCAGCTACGCGCAGTCCAAGGGCAAGGTCATCGACCAGGCGCGCCATCGCGTGTTCAAGGCCCCGCATCCCTCGCCGTTGTCGGCGCATCGCGGCTTTCTGGGCTGCCAGCACTTCTCCAAGACCAACGAGCACCTGCAGCGCCGCGGGCTGGGCCCGATCGACTGGTCGCTGCCGCCCCGCAACGCGCTGGACACCACTCCGGCCAGCGGCTGAACGGTACCGGCGCCGGCCCGTTTCGCGGCGGCTTTGTCACGGTCTGCGCAGGGCGGCGGTGGTAGCGTAGATGCTCGAAGTCGGGGAGCTTCGCCGTAGAACGACGGCGACGCAAAAAGCCCGAACGTCCTATAAATGGAACGCTGGGAACTTTTTCTGTACCCGGCAGTCCAATAGTTCGACTGCTAAGATGGTGCCCTATGAACCAGATCACCTCGACTGCCCTAGTGGCAAACAATCTCCCGATTCCCAGTGCGCTCGGTTCGCTGGACGCCTACATCGGTGCCGTGCACCAGATCCCGGTGCTGTCGGTCGATGAGGAACAGAATCTTGCCCGTCGCTTCCGTGACGAGCTGGATCTGGACGCCGCGCGCGAGCTGGTCCATTCCCACCTGCGCTTCGTGGTGCACGTCGCTCGCGGCTACAACGGCTACGGCCTGCCGCTGGGCGACCTGATCCAGGAAGGCAACATCGGCCTGATGAAGGCGGTCAAGCGCTTCGACCCGGAAATGGGCGTGCGCCTGGTCAGTTTCGCGGTGCATTGGATCCGTGCCGAGATGCACGAGTTCATCCTGAAGAACTGGCGCATCGTCAAGGTCGCCACGACCAAGGCGCAGCGCAAGCTGTTCTTCAACCTGCGCAAGTCCAAGACCCGCCTGGGCTGGCTCAATGCGTCCGAGGTGACTGCGGTCGCCAAGGACCTGAACGTCTCCGAGCGCGAAGTGATGGAGATGGAGTCGCGTCTGTCCGGTCGCGATATCGGCTTCGATGCCTCGTCCGACGAAGACGACGATCATGGTCCGCCGTCGCCGGTGAGCTACCTGGTGGCCAACGACGAAGATCCGTCGCAGGCCTACGAGCGCCACGACAGCGAAGACAATCAGCTGCAGTTGCTGCGCGAAGGCATGGCCGGCCTGGACACGCGCTCGCGCGACATCGTCAAGCGCCGCTGGCTGGACTCCGACTCCAAGGTGACGCTGCAGGAGCTGGCCGACGAGTACGGCGTGTCGGCCGAGCGTATCCGCCAGATCGAGGCGAATGCGCTGAAGAAGATGAAGGCACTGTTCGTGGCCTGATCTCTCGATCATGCCCCAGGTGTCGTACAAACGGCCCGGTCTTCCGGGCCGTTTGCATGTGGGCTGCCGGTGCTGCGTCGAGTCCGACGACGCGTGGTTGTTCGTCGTGGTCGCTCGCCGATGATCGACCGCGCGCTGCGCCCGCCCGCGCTATTCCGGCAGGCGCGCCACCGGCAGATGCCAGCCGTAGCGGATGGCCATGAAACGCAGCCCGAAACAGACCAGCGCGCCGGTCGCCAGCGACCAGGCCTGCGGCACTGCGAGCATGTGCCCGATCGCGACCAGGCCGCCACCGGCCAGCGCGGCGACCGCATACAGCTCGGCCTGCAGCACCACCGGCGTCCGCGCCACCAGCAGATCACGCGCGATGCCGCCGCCGATGCCGCTGAGCATGCCGAGTAAGGTCGCGCTGAGCGGGCTGAGTTGGTAATCGAGCGCCTTGCTGGTGCCGTACACCGCAAACAGCGCCAACCCGGCCGCGTCGAACAACTGCACCGGGTTGCGCAGCCGTTCCACCGCCGCATGCCAGTAGAAACCGGCCACGCCGGCCAGGCAGGCGACCAGCAGGTACTGCGGATGCACCAGCGCGGCCGGCGGGGTGGCGCCGATCAGCACATCGCGCACGATGCCGCCGGACACAGCCGCCGCGCACGACAGCACCAGTACGCCGAACAGATCCAGGCGATTGCGCACCGCCACGGTCGCGCCGCTGAGGGCGAACACGAAGGTGCCGAGCAGATCCAGCAGGAACAGGAGAGTGGTCACGATCAGACCGTCGCATCAGGCCGCACAGCATCGCGCACGGCCTGCGCCGCTGTCATCCGTCCTTGCTGCTGGGCGGCGGATCGTCGGTGGCACCGCCGAAGATGATGCGCGCGGCGCGCTGGTAGCTCCAGTACGCCATCGCCCAGTTCACCAGCACCACGAACCGGTTGCGGAAACCGATCAGGAAGTACACGTGCGCGGCCAGCCAGAACCACCAGGCCACGATGCCGGAGAGCTTGAGCTTGCCGACATGCACGATGGCGGCCATGCGGCCGATCGTGGCCAAGTTGCCGTAGTCCTGGTAACGGAAGGCTGGTGCAGGCTGGCTGCGGTGGCGGGCGCGGATCGCCTTGGCGATGTGCTTGCCCATCTGCTTTGCTGCCGGTGCCACACCTGGTACCGGGCGGCCGTCTTGCTGGACCGAGGCCAGGTCGCCGCCGACGAAGATCTCCGGGTGACCGGGTACGCTCAGGTCCGGCTCCACCAGCACGCGGCCGGCACGATCCAGCGGCACGCCCAGCGTGCGCGCCAGCGGCGATGCCGCCACGCCGGCGGCCCACACCACGGTGCGTGCAGGCACGAAGGTGTCGCCGAGCTGATAGCCCAGCGCATCGATGTGGGTGACCGGCGTGCCGGTGTGCACCTCCACGCCCAGGCGCTCGAGCTGCTTGCGCGCCTTGGCGGTGAGATCGTCCGGGAACGAGGGCAGCACGCGCGGGCCGGCTTCGACCAGGCGCACGCGCGCCTGCTGCGGGTCGATATGGCGGAATTCGTTCTTGAGCGTGTGGCGGGCGATCTCGGCCAGCGTGCCGGCCAGCTCGACGCCGGTCGGGCCGCCGCCGACCACGGCAAAACTCAGCCAGGCCGCGCGTGCGGCCGGGTCGGACTCTGCCTCGGCGCGCTCGAAGGCGAGCAGCAACTTGCGCCGCAGCACCAGCGCGTCGTACAGCGTCTTCAGGCCGGGCGCATGCTCGGCCCATTGATCGTTGCCGAAGTAGGCATGGGTGGCGCCGGTGGCCAGCAGCAGCATGTCGTAGCCGAGCGTGCTGCCGTCGGCGAGCACCACCTCACGGCGGGCCGGTGCGATTTCGGCGACGTCGCCGAGCAGCACTTCGACATTGCGCTGCTCGCGCAGGATATGGCGCAGCGGCGCGGCGATATCCGGTGCCGACAGGCCGGCGGTGGCGACCTGGTACAGCAGCGGCTGGAACAGGTGATGGTTCTGGCGGTCGATCAGGGTGATGCGGATGCCGGGATCGTCGAGTGCGCGGGTGGCCCATAAGCCGGCGAAACCGCCGCCAACCACAACCAGGTGCAGCGGAGCTTGGGAGGGGGAAGAAGTCATCGTAAGGTCCGATGGATTGCGACGCGGGCTCATCAGCATGCCGCATCGGTAATGAACATGCCGCCTGGACCCGGCCTGCCTGCGGCATCATGTCGCATCTCATCCACATGATGACCGCATGCCGTCGCTACCCCCACCGTTGCCGCCGCTGTCGCCACCGCCATCCGCTTCTCCGGCGATGGCACCGGCTGCCGCGCGTGCGCCCGGACAGAAGCTCAGCGGCGTCACACTCGGCCTGATCGGGCTGGCGACCTGCGTGGTGCTGTTCGGCATGCTGGTGCTGGGCGCGCTCGGCTGGCTGATCGTGTTCGGCTGGTCGCTGTTTGCCGACCAGGCACGCGCCGCGCTGCAGGACGATGCGGTGGTGCAGGAACAGATCGGCCAGATCCACACGATGCGGGTGGATCTGGTGCGCACCGGTCTGGCGCCGGGTGACGACGATTTCGTGTTCACGGTGGAAGGCGATCGCGGCCGCGGCCGCGTGCATGCCACCTGGGTCAGCGGCGGGTCCGAGCGCGAGATCCTGAGCGATGGCGTGTTGACCATGCACGATGGCAGCCAGTACACGCTGCCGTCGGCCGATGCCGCCGACACCGAAATCGACACCGACTCTGCCGACACCTTCGAGGAATGACCATGATCGACAATCCCGACAAACGCATCGCCTTGCTGATCGATGCCGACAACGCGCCGGCCGGCAAGATCGACGTGGTGCTGGCCGAAGTGGCGCGCTATGGCGTGGCCAACGTGCGCCGCGCCTACGGCAACTGGAAGAGTCCGCACCTGAAGAGCTGGGAAGCGGCGCTGCACGAATACGCGATCCGGCCGATCCAGCAATTTGCCTACAGCTCGGGCAAGAACGCCTCGGACATGGCGATGGTGATCGATGCGATGGACCTGTTGTATGCACGCAATCTGGATGGCTTTGCGATCGTTTCCAGCGATGCGGATTTCACTCCGTTGGTGATGCGTCTGCTCACCGATGGCATGAAGGTGTATGGCTTCGGCGAGAAGAAAACCCCGGCGCCGTTCGTCAATGCCTGTTCCAAATTCACCTATGTCGAAGCGCTGGGCGAGCAGGCGGCAGCGGCCAGCGACACCGCCGCCGGCCGCAAGGATGCCACCGCGCTGCGCGGCGACACCCGGCTGGTGCAGATGCTGCGCAATGCGATCGACAGTGCCTGCGAAGACGATGGCTGGGCGCATCTGGGCGCGGTGGGCAAGCAGGTGGCCAACCAGGCCTCGTTCGACCCACGCAACTACGGTTATCGCAAACTCAGCGACCTGGTGCGTGCGATCGGCCTGTTCGAGATCAAGCAGGACGAGCAGGCCCTGTGGGTGCGCGATGCGCCCAAGGGCGGGCGGGCGAAAGCAGCGCAGCCAGCGGCCGCCGTCGCCACGCAGGCGTCCACCGCGAAGCGTCCGGCGCGCGCGACCCCCAAACCGCCAGCAGGGAAATGACGATGGCTGACGCTGCGATGCAACCGGCGGCAGGAAACGCCTCGATCACGCTATGGGGGCGGCGCAATTCCAGCAATGTCCGCAAGGTGCTGTGGTGCGCCGAAGAAGCCGGGGTGCCGTACACCTCGATCGAAGTCGGTGGTGCGTTTGGTCGTAACGACACGCCCGAGTATCGCGCGTTGAATCCCAACGGTCTGGTGCCGACGATGCAGGATGGTGAGTTGGTGCTGTGGGAGTCCAATGCGATCGTGCGCTACCTGGCCGCGCAATATGCGCCGGCCCTGTATCCGCAGGCACCGGCCGAACGCGCGCTGGGCGATCGCTGGATGGACTGGACCACCTCGACGTTTGCCGGCGTGTTTCGCGACCTGTTCTGGGGCGTGCTGCGCACACCGGAACCCGAGCGCGATCCTGCGCGCATCGCCGCGGCGCTGGCGCACTCGGGCGACCTGCTCGCACGCGCGGATGCGGCCCTGGCGCAGCAGCCGTATCTGTCCGGCGCGCAATTTGCGATGGGCGATATTCCACTGGGCAGCTTCATCTACGCCTGGTTCGAAATGCCGATCGAGCGGCCCGAGCTGCCACATCTGCAGGCGTGGTACCAGCGCCTGCGCGCACGGCCTGCGTACCAGCGTGGCGTGATGACCGCGCTGACCTGAGTTTCGCGTTTCCGCTCAGGCCAACATGGCCCATGGCAGACACCGCACGCGCTGCCGACACGGCACGTTGCTGCAAGGACATGCGCCTCATACATCGCGCGGCCAAATAGCCCGCGTTCTCTGTAGGAGCGCACTTGTGCGCGAGGGCATTCCCAGTAACGCCCCATCGCGCGCAAGCGCGCTCCTACAAAAACGTGAGGACACGTGCGGCCTGTTCGCTCGCGGTGTTGTAGGAGCGCACCCGGGCGCGAGGGCATTCCCGGTAACGCCACATCGCGCCCAGGTGCGCTCCTACGCAAGCTGGGTACACGGTGGTCTGGCTGCAGCCCCGCGTGCGATACGCCCGCCCTAATACAGATCGATCGGATCCACATCCAGCGACCAGCGTACGCGCCGCGCCTGCGGCAACGCATAGACCGCAGGCAGTTGCGCATCCAGCAGACGATGCAGCGCCGAGCGCTGTTGCGCGGACAACAGCAACTGGGTGCGCTGGAAACCGGCGCGACGTGGCATCGGTGCCGGCATCGGGCCGTAGCACTCCACTGCGGCAAACGCAGGCGATTGTGCGGTGCTGTCTGCCGTGGTCAGGCCGCGCACCGCCATCAGGAACTGGTTGGCCGCGGCCACGTCCTTGGCCTCGGCGCGGAACAGCGCCAGATGCGCGAACGGCGGAAATCCCGCGGCCTCGCGCTGCTGCAATTCGGCATCGGCGAAGGCGTGGTAGCCGCCGTTGACCAGGGTCTGCAGCAGGGGATGTTCGGGGTGATGGGTCTGCAGCCAGACCTCGCCGGGGCGGTCGGCGCGGCCGGCGCGTCCGGCCACCTGGATCAGCTGCTGGGAGAGCTTTTCGGCGGCACGGAAGTCGGCCGAGAACAGGCCTTCGTCGATGCCGACCACCACCACCATGGTCAGCCGTGGCAGATCGTGGCCCTTGGCCAGGATCTGGGTGCCGACCAGGATGCCGGCCTCGCTGCCCAGGCGCGCCAGCTGGGTCTCCAGCGCGTCGCGGCGCTGGGTGGTGCTGCGGTCGATGCGCACCACCGGAAACTCCGGGAACGCTTCGGTCAGGCGTTCTTCCAGCCGCTCGGTGCCGATGCCTTGCGGCTGCAGCGCCAGGCTGGCGCAGGCCGGGCAGGCCAGCGGTGCCTGCTGGCGCGCGCCGCAGTGATGGCATTGCAGGCGCCGCCCGCCGGCGTGCACGGTCATCGGGGTCTGGTGCAGCGGCGTGCTGCAGCGCTGGCAGGCGGCAGTCCAGCCGCAGTCGTGGCACAGCAGCACCGGCGCATAGCCGCGGCGGTTCTTGAACACCAGTACCTGCTCGCCGCGCGCCAGGGTGGCGCCGATGCCGGCCAGCACCTCCGGCGACAGGCCGTCCTTGAGCGGGCGCTTGCGCACGTCGAGCACGCGCACGCGCGGCGGACGCGCCTCGCCGGCGCGGCGCGACAGGCGCAGATGCCGGTAGCGGCCGGAATAGGCGTTGTGCAGGCTCTCCAGCGACGGCGTGGCGCTGCCCAGGATCACCGGCACATCCAGCGCCTTGCCGCGCACCAGCGCGAAATCGCGGGCGTGATAGCGGATGCCGTCCTGCTGTTTGTAGCTGCCGTCGTGTTCTTCGTCGATCACGATCAGCCCGGCATTGGGCAGCGGGGTGAACACCGCCGAACGCGTGCCGACGATCAGCTTGGCTTCGCCGCGCCAGGCCGCCGCCCACACCCGCGCCCGTTCGCCGTCAGACAGCCCCGAATGCAGCGCGTGCACCGGCACGCCCAGGCGGGCGCGGAAGCGGCCCAGCGTCTGCGGGGTCAGGCCGATCTCCGGCACCAGCACCAGCGCCTGGCGGCCAGCCGCCAGGCAGTCGGCGATCGCCTGCAGGTAGACCTCGGTCTTGCCGCTGCCGGTGACGCCATCGAGCAGATAGGTGGCAAAACCGCGCTGCGCACGGATGGCGTCGGCGGCGGCCTGCTGTTCGTCGTTGAGCTGCGGGCCGTTGCCGGGACGGGGCGGGATGCTGTCGGCCGGCACCGCCACGCGCTCGGCATGGCCGCGCTTGACCAGGCTGCGTGCGGCCTCGCGCCACTGCGGCAGCAAGGGGTCCAGCTGTTCTTCGCCCAGCGCACCGGTCAGCAGCAGGGCGGCCAGCAAGGCGGGGCGGCTGCCGGCGCGCAGGCTGGCGGCGCCGGTGCGCCCGGCCTCGGTGAGCTGCCAGGCCCAGGCATGGGTGTCGGCCAGCGGCTCGCCGCGGCGCAACGGGCCGGGCAGGGCGCTGGACTGGGCCTCGCCCAGCGGTGCGTGGGTGTAGCGCGCCAGCCACTGCAGCGAACGCGCCAGCTCCTCGACCAGCAGCGGGGCGTCGTCGCACCAGGCCAGCGCCGGGCGCAGTCCTTCGGCGGAGGCCAACTGGCCGATCTCCACCACCACCCCGACCAGCTCGCGCGGCCCGAACGGCACCCGCACCCGGCAGCCGACCCGCGCGGGGTCGGTCAGCGGCGCGTCGGCCGGAGGCAGATAGTCGAACAGTTGGGGCAGCGGCACCGGCAGGGCGACGCGCAAGGTGGCGACGGTCGAAGACATCCGGTCAGTCTACCGACCCTGTCCAGTACCCGGCAGACGCCGCTCGGTCGTCTCCGAATCGGTGCTTCGGCTTACGACGCGTTTGTGTGACGGAAGTGATAAATCCGACGTAAACCTATGTGAGGACTAGGGAAACGGGTTTATCCACACTGCCTGTGGATAAACCTGTGAATTAGTCTCGTGCTCCACGCTGTGAAGGCGGATTCACTAGCTTCTGCAACCTGTTGGACATTTTTTCGCCAATCGGCTTAAAGCGATAAGGATCAATCACTTAGGCGTGAAACACGAATGCAACAAAGAAAAATCAACAGTTGACAGACGCCCGCGTATCGGCATGTCTGCCGCTGTGCACAACCTGCGCAGGTGACGGCAGTCGATGGCACCGGGACGCAGCGCAGCCGGGTCGATCTGTCAAGCCATCGGCGGGGGCCGATTGCGTCGGTATCATGCCGGCCGATGCTGGAGTTCCCATGACCGTAGTCCCCGACGCCCCCGTCACCCCTGCCGCGCTGTCTGCTTTCCTGCGCGGTGTCGAACGCCGGGGTCTGGTACTCGCACAACTGCAATGCGGCGATGGCGCGGCGGCCGAGCGGGCCCTGGCGGCGGCGTTGCGTGCGTTCAGCAGCCAGGCGGCGGGTCGCCCGATGGCCGGCTGGCCGATGCGCTTCTGGAGCCTGCTGGCAACGGCACCGCCGCTGCGGCGCGAGCCCATGCCGGGGACCTGGCTGCCGCCGTTCACCGCACTGGGGCGGATGCAGACCAGCGACCGGCTGGCGCTGCTGCTGCGTATCGTGGCCGGGCTGGAAGAAGAGCCTGCCAGCGAGGTGCAGGGCATCGAGGTGGCGGCCTATCGGCAGTCGCTGGCCCGTGCCTGCCCACGCGATGCGGCCGGCAACCCGGATGCGCAGGCCTGGCGGGCCCTGGCCGAGGCGGCGCAGCAGGAGTTGCGCGAGCTCAGCCCGGCGCAGGTCAGCCGGCTGGCACAGCTCCGCGAGTCGGCCCTGGCAGGCATGCCGCTGCAGCCTGTCGCGGCCGCGCCTGCGGCCGCCGCCGAAGCGCGCCGCCCGGCCGCGCCGCGCCACCGTCCTGCACGCCAGTGGCAGTGGCCGCGGATCGACCGCCGCCACGCCGGCCTCGTGCTGGCCGTGCTGGCGTTGGCGCTGCTGCTTGCGGCGCTGGGCTGGTGGTGGACGCATCGCCGCCCGGCCCTGCCGCCCGAGCCGGTCTCGCAGGCCCCGGCCGGCGTGCTGCACGTCACCGATGCAGCGCCGGTGCTGGTGGAAGACCTTCCCGCCGCCGACTTGCCGGAGGCGGTGGCAAACCCCGGCCTGGATCCGCGCGACCAGGCGATGCTGGCCGACCCGGACCTGGAACTGGCGCGTTCGGCCGATTTCTACGCCTGGTATGCGGCCGGCCATCCGGTGCCGGCCGACGAATCCGGCGCGCATGCCACCACCGCCGACCAGCCTGCCGCCACCCTGGAGACCGTCGATGACGACAATTAAGTGGTGCGGCCTGCTGGCGTTGGCTGTTGTCGGCATGGCCGCTGCGCAGACCCTGCCGGCGCCGTTGGAGGAAGGCAACGCGACTGCGCCCGCCGGCATGCCGACGCCCGCAGCCGCCACTGCCGCAACCCCGAGCGCCGCGCAGCAGCGCGCGCGCTGGGACGCATTGACGCCGGCCCAGCGGGCCGAGCTGCGCGCCCGTTATGCGGCCTGGAAAGGGCTCACCGCCACCGACCGGGTGGTATTGCGGCAGGCACGCGAGCGTCTGCATGGCTTGCCCGACGACCAGCAGCGCGCGCTGCGCACGCAGTTCACCGCGATGGATCGCCTGCATCGCGATGGCTGGCGCCTGGGCTCGCAGCTGGGTGCGTTCTATCCGCAGTTGCAGCCCCTGATCGGCTACGTGCCGCCAGCGCAGCGCGATACGCTGCTGGCGGCGTTGCGCAGCCTGGACGCCGGGCAGCTGGAACAGCTGGCGATGCTGGCACAACGCACCCCGCCGCAGGAGCGCGATGGCTTGCGCGATGCCCTGCTTGCGCAGGCGCCGGCAACGCGCAGCGCCTGGTTGAAGCGCCAGCTGGCGCGCTGATTGGCAGCGGCGGGACTGCGCCGCTGCAGCCCCCTGCGTCGGCGTCGTCTCCACGCGTGCTCGGTGTCCATCCTCGATACCGGGCAGTCGGGCCGGACACCGAGCCGAGAGCCTGCGGGGCTGCCGCCTTCGGCGATGCGTGCGCGAAGCGGCGGGCGTCACGAAGGACACGGACCGCGCTGAAGCCCGGGCATTCCGTTCCGCTGACCAGCCACGCCGGCCGCTCATTGCCGCGCATCTCCCGCCTTACGCCTTGCCGCCGACAACCGCTGCCCGTGTCGCAAGTGCGGGTAAGATAGCGGCCCCACGCGACCCGGTGGCAGCGCCTCCCGGCACGGCCGTAGTCCGCGCAGCGATCGGTTGTCATGTCTGTCTCTCCTGTACCCACCTCCGCGACGCCGCGTTTCGGCGCGGAAGTGCGCACCACCGGCCTGCTCGCATTGCCGCTGGTACTCGGTCACGTCTCCACCGGCCTGATCGGATTTGTCGATAACGTCATCGCCGGTCACCACGGCACCGCCACGCTGGCGGCGGTCACCATCGGCACCTCGCTGCTGTGGCTGCCGATGCTGGTGCCGATCGGCACGCTGATCTCGTTGACCGCCTCGGTCTCGCAGCTGCGTGGCGCCGGCCGCGAGCGCGAGATCGGCCCGCTGTTCCGCCAGGCCCTGTGGCTGTCGCTGGGACTGGGCGCGGTGATGTTCGCGTTCCTCAGTGCGGTGCCGCCGCTGTTGCCCACCTTCGGGATTGCGCCGGACATCGTGCCGGGCGCGACCGACTTCCTGCACGCGGTGCGCTGGGGCGGGCCGGCGCTGACGTTCTACTTCTGCATGCGCTATCTCAGCGAGGGCATGCACTGGACCCTGCCGACCATGCTGCTGGGCTTTGGCGGCCTGCTAGTGCTGGCGCCGCTGGGTTATGCGCTGACCTATGGCAAGTTCGGCGTTGCCGAGCACGGTGCGCAGGGCCTGGGCATGGCCTCGGCGGTCACCATGTGGGTGCAGGCCAGTGTGTTTGCGCTGTATCTGTGGCGCTCGCGCCGCTTCGCGCACCTGCAGTTGTTCGCCCATTTCGAAGGCCCGCGCTGGCGTGCGATCGGCGATCTGTTGCGCACCGGTCTGCCGATCGGCATCACCGTGCTGATGGAGGGCGGCCTGTTCATCGTCACCGCCTTGCTGATCGGCCGGCTCGGCTCCACCGAAGCGGCCGCGCACCAGATTGCGATCAACGTCGCGCAGCTGTGTTTCATGATTCCGATGGGCGTGGCCGAGGCGACCACCGTGCGGGTCGGGCATGCGGTCGGGCGCGGCGATCCGCTCGGCATGCGGCGCGCGGCCTGGGCCGGTTACGCCATCGTGCTGGGCACCCAGGCGCTGTCGGCCAGCGTGCTGTTGCTGGGCCACGATGCCATCGTGAGCGTCTATACCGACGATGTGGCGGTGGCCGCGCTGGCCTCGGTGCTGCTGCTGTTTGCCGCCACGTTCCAGTTTCCCGACGGCATCCAGGTGCTTTCCAGCGGCGCGCTGCGTGGGCTCAAGGACACCCGTGTGCCGATGTTCCTGGCGATGTTCTCGTACTGGGGTGTCGGCATGCCGATCGGCGCCGGGCTCGGCCTGGGGCTGGGCTGGGGGCCGCAAGGCATGTGGATCGGCCTGATTCTGGGTCTGACCGTGGCGTCGGTCCTGATGGGCTTGCGCTTCCGGCAGACCAGCCGGCGGCTGACTGCCGGCACGGCCCCCTGACTTCCAGCGCATGCCGCGCGCACCGCGCAGCCGGTATGCTGGACACCATTGAATTGTATGCAGCGTCTTTCGACGGAGTTTTCCATGAACCACCCCGTGCATCGCAGTCCCATCGCCAGTTTCTTCGTCGGCCTGTGGGATGTGATGAATTTCACCCGGCGCCTGATCTTCAACTTGGTGTTCTTCGGCTTCCTGTTCCTGGTGCTGCTGCTGTTTGTGGTGGCGATCGCGCGTGGCGACGGCAGCAAGCCGCTGGCCGAGCGCACCACCCTGGTGATCAACCCCGAAGGCACGCTGGTCGAGCAGTTCAGCGCCGACCCGGTGAGCCGGTCGCTGGCCAAGGCGGTCGGTGACAAGAGCGCCGAGGAAGTGCAGCTGCGCGACCTGGTGCGGGTGATCGAGGCCGCCGGCAAGGATCGCAAGATCGAGCGGGTGGTGTTGAACCTGGACAAGTTTCAGCCCGCCGGTTTTGCCTCGCAGCGCGAAGTGGCCGCGGCGTTGCAGAAGCTGCGCGCCTCCGGCAAGCAGATCGTCGCCTTCAGCGAGAGCATGAGCCAGGGCCAGTACCTGCTGGCCGCACAGGCCAACGAGGTCTATCTCGACCCGATGGGCAGCGTGCTGCTGGAAGGGCTTGGCCGTTATCGCCAGTATTTTCGCGAGGGCCTGCAGGACAAGCTCGGCGTGGACGTGCATCTGTTCCGCGTGGGCGAATACAAGTCCGCCGCCGAGCCGTACATCCTCGATGCCGCTTCGGCCGACGCCAAGGAAGCGGACCTGTTCTGGATGAACGACGTGTGGCAGCGCTACCTGGCCGATGTCGGCAAGGCGCGCAAGCTGAGCCCGGCGCAGCTGACCGCCGGCATCGACACGCTGCCCGAGGGCGTGGCCGCCGCCGGTGGCGATCTGGCCAAGTTCGCGCTGCAGCAGAAGCTGGTCGACGGGCTCAAGACCCGCGAGGACGTCGATGCGCTGCTGACCAAGCGCGGCGTGGCCGACAGCGACGCCGACAGCGGCTTTCGCAACATCGGCTTCAACGATTATCTGAGCCAGCTGCAGGCGCAGCGCTCGCCGATGGACAGCCGTCCGCAGGTGGCCGTGGTGGTGGCCGCTGGCGAGATCAGTGGTGGCGAGCAGCCGGCCGGCCGCATCGGTGGCGAGTCCACCGCCGCGTTGCTGCGCCAGGCGCGCGACGACGACGAGGTCAAGGCGGTGGTGCTGCGTGTGGATTCGCCCGGCGGCGAAGTGTTCGCTTCCGAGCAGATCCGTCGCGAGGTGGTCGCGCTCAAGCAGGCCGGCAAGCCGGTGGTGGTGTCGATGGGCGATCTGGCCGCCTCGGGCGGTTACTGGATCAGCATGAACGCCGATCGCATCTATGCCGACCCGTCGACCATCAGTGGCTCGATCGGTATCTTCGGCATGGTGCCCAACCTGACCCGCGCGCTGGACAAGATCGGCGTGCACACCGATGGCGTGGGCACCACGCGCTTTGCCGGTGCCTTCGACATCACCCGTCCGCTGGACCCCGCCGCCGGCCAGGTGATCCAGGCGGTGATCAACAAGGGCTACGCCGACTTCACCGGCAAGGTGGCGCAGGCGCGGCATCAGTCGGTGGACGCCATCGACAAGGTCGCACGCGGCCGCGTGTGGAGCGGTGCGCAGGCCAGGCAGCATGGCCTGGTGGACGCGTTCGGTGGCATGTCCGAAGCGGTGGCCGATGCGGCCGACCGCGCCAAGTTGAGCCGCGGCAAGTTCCGCGTGCGCTACGTGGAAAAGCCGGCGACGCCGTTCTCGCAGTTCATGAGCGGATTTGCCGGCAGCCGCATGGGCGCCTGGGTGCTGGGCGACTCGGGCATGGCGCGCGCACTGTTGGCGCGCTCGCTGCCGGAAGTGGACACGCAGTTGCGCTTCGTCGAAGACGCCGTGCACGACAGCAAGGCGGGCGGCACCCCGGTCAAGTCGCTGGCGTACTGCTTCTGCGGCTTCTGACGCGGCATGTTCGCAACCTGATGGATCGACAACGCCGGCCCTGTGCCGGCGTTGTTGTATCTGCGCTCAGGCGATGCAGCAATGCGGGCGCGCCAGCAGCGCAAGAATGGCAGAACGCACGGCGCCACGATCACAGGCAATCAGCCATCGGTCGAGCGACCTCACGCGTGTTTGCCGTATGCGCAGATGTAGTGATCGCCTTGCGCTCAATCGCAGGCGCGCACGCGCAGTTGCTGCGTCGACAAAAAACGCGCGTGCTTCAGACGTCAGGCTTCGGCTACTGTGTGGCCGCATCGATCGCCTTGCGTTGATCGTCTGCGGCCTGATCGCTTGCCGCCTGCACTGCGTGCGCCTTGTTCAACGGTTCCTGGATGTGGTCGCGCAGGGCGGTGGCCTGCGGCTCGGGCTTCTGCTCGGTGGGCGCAGGTTGCGGCCGCTGACAGGCGCCCAGCAGCAACGTCAGGCTGATCGCAAGAATCCAATGCCGTTTCATCGTCGTGACCTCGCTCGGGGTGGCGGTATCCTAACGCCCGGGCCGCAGGCATGCGTCAAGCGCGCTGCTGCGGCCGTTTCCTGCGTCTTGAAAGAGGATGACCCACGTGACAACTCACCGTTGGCGGCTGGATGGACAGACCGCGCTCATCACCGGCGCCAGCGCCGGCATTGGCTTTGCCATCGCGCGCGAATTGCTGGCCTTCGGCGCGGACCTGCTGATGGTGGCGCGCGATGCCGATGCGCTGGCGCAGGCGCGCGACGAGTTGGCCGAGGAATTTCCCGAGCGCGAGCTGCATGGGCTGGCCGCCGATGTGGCCGACGACGAAGAGCGGCGCGCGATTCTGGATTGGGTGGAAGACCATGCCGATGGCCTGCACCTGCTGATCAACAATGCCGGCGGCAACATCACCCGCGCGGCAATCGATTACACCGAAGACCAGTGGCGCGGCATCTTCGAAACCAATGTGTTCGCCGCTTTCGAGTTGTCGCGTTATGCGCACCCGTTGCTGACCCGCCACGCGGCGTCGGCGATCGTCAACGTCGGCAGCGTCTCCGGCATCACCCATGTGCGCAGCGGCGCGCCGTACGGCATGACCAAGGCCGCGCTGCAGCAGATGACCCGCAACCTGGCGGTGGAATGGGCCGAGGACGGCATCCGCGTCAACGCGGTGGCGCCGTGGTACATCCGCACCCGTCGCACCTCCGGGCCATTGTCGGATCCGGATTACTACGAGCAGGTCATCGAGCGCACCCCGATGCGCCGCATCGGCGAACCGGAAGAAGTGGCCGCCGCCGTCGGTTTCCTGTGCCTGCCGGCCGCCAGTTACATCACCGGCGAATGCATCGCGGTGGATGGCGGCTTCCTGCGCTACGGGTTCTGACACGCCTGCGTGCGTGGTCGCGCGGACAGTGCCTGCGCATGGCATCGGAAGACGCGCAGGCAGGCGCCGACCCGTCGCTGCGCCTGCGCCTGCAGTGTTCGTCCGCCGCGTCTGCACGCAACGCAGGCGACAGTGCGGCGGGCTTGCTCGCATGCGGCTCGCTGCACCGCGCAGGTCATCCGGTGATCGCTAACGGTTGCAGTGGCTCGAAAGAATCAGCCCGGCAAGCACTGCACCGGCACACTGGCTGCCATGCGCTGCCACGCCGGCTGCAGCGTCATGGCGTGGCGGACGGATTCGCGCAGCGGCTTTCGTCCAGCACCCGACGCATCTGCAAATAGCGCTGCTTGCGCTCGGCCGCTTGCGCCTCGTCGGAGAAGCGCCAGGTCGATTCGGCCTGCTCGGCACGCTGGCGCCAGGCCTCGCACAGGCTCTGGTCCGGCACCGGTGCGCAGCGGTCGGTGACCACTTCGCAGGCGCTGCCGCCGCCGGTTGCCGGCCCGCCCGCCAGGTTGGTGGTCTGCATCGGCAGGCAGCGCGTGGCCGGCTCGCGGTCTTCGGTGAAATAGCGCCCGTTGTCGTGCGCGGTGCATTCGAACAAGGGTGGCGGTGGCAGCGTGGAGGTCGAGGCCGCGGCAGGTGGCGTCGGTGCCGGCGTTGCAGCCGGGACGGCGGCGGGCACATCGGTCTTGGGCATGGTGGGGGGCTGCGCAGCGGGCGTGCTACGCGCAGGCGATGCTGCGCCTGATCCACCCGCCGTCAACGGCACCGCGGCCGGTGCCGTCATCAGTTTCTTCTGCTGCTGCATGCCTTTCGGGCAGGGCATGTTCTGCACGGTAAGCGCGCCGCTGGAGTCGGTGCACCGGTAGATCGCCACTTCCTGTGCGCCGGCCACCGAGGCACTCGCCAGCAATACCGCCCACGGCCAGCGCCTCATGCGCCGCCGCAATCGCGCTGCAGGCGCGCGTCGATACCGCGCTGTTCGCGGCTGAGATCCTGGCGCTCGCTCTGCAGGGCATTGTTGTAGCGGCGGATCAGTTCCCAGCGACGGTCGGCCAGGCGCGCGCAGACTTCCTGTTCGGGCAGGGCATGGCATTCGTCGCGGATCTGCACGTTGCCGTACGGCACGATCACCGTGCCGCCGTAGCCGCCGCCGTTGTAGCCGCCTTGATAGCCACCCTGATAACCGTCGCCGCCGAAGCTTGCGCTGCCGCGCAGGCTGCCACCCCGACCGGCGCTTCCCTGCACCGACATCGCCGGGCGTGGGCGGACCGAAATCGGCGGACGCTGGATGCCGCCGCCGCTGACCGGCGGGGCAATGCCGTTGCCCACATAGGCCGGGCCCCAGGTCGGCACCCAGCGCGGATTGCCTTCCGGGCTGTCGCTGGTATAGCGGTTGCCGTCTTCGGTGGTGCACTCGTACATCGGCTGTGGCGGCTGCACGGTGACGATGCGCACCTCGCGCGGTGGCTGCGTCGCGACGGCGGCCGGGGCGGCAACGGTGCGCTGCGGTTGCGGCGGCGGATCCTGCGGGCGCTGAAGGTCCAGCACCTGCTGGCGGCCGCTGCTGCATGGCGCATCCTGCAAGGCGACGGTGCCGGTGCTGCTGACGCAGCGGTAGATCCGCACATTCGGATCCGGTTTGCTGGCGGTACTGGCCGCCGACGCAGGCAGCGCGGTGGCCAGCAACAGAAGGGTCAGGACGGTACGCATGGCCGCAGTGTGCGCGTCTACCCGGCTGTGGGCAAAGGGGCAGGCGGTGTTCATGGCCAAGCGCGCCGACAGGCGGCGCGTGGCGGCTGCTCAGTCGCGCAGGATCTGTCCGCTGCGGGCGTCGCGGATCTGGGTCGGTTGCGCCAATGCGCCCACCTCGCCATCCGTCACCCCGTCGATGCTGGCCAGCAGGGCCGGGTCCAGCGCCTGTCGGCTGCGCGCGGGCGGTTCGCCGGCCAGGTTGGCGCTGGTGGACACCAACGGGCCGCCCCAGGCCGCACAGAGCGCGGCGACCAGCGGGTGTGCGCTGATGCGCACCGCCAGCCCGTCATGCGCGCCTGTGACCCAGCGCGGCGCCTGGGCGGTGATCGGCAGGATCCAGGTATGCGGGCCTGGCCAGCTGGCCAGCACCTCCTGCTTGCGGGCCGGCGCCAGTGCGTCCAGATCCACCCAGTCGTACAGCACATCCACGCTGGCGGCGACCACGATCACGCCCTTGTCGACCGGGCGGCGTTTGATCTCCAGCAGCCGCAGCACGGCGGCCTGCTGGCGCGGGTCGCAGCCCAGCCCCCACACCGCTTCGGTGGGATAGGCGATCACGCCGCCCCGGGTCAGGGTGGCGACGGCGCTGTCCAGGCTGAGCGTGTGCATGTGGCGGTCTTAGCTTGCGGCCTTGCTCGCGGTCTTCTTGACCACGCGCTTGCTGGCCTTCTTGGCAGCGGCCTTCTTGGCCGGCGCCTTCTTCGCCGCGGTCTTGGTGGCGGTCTTCTTTACCGCGGTCTTCTTGGCTGCGGCGTCCTTGGCCTCCTTGGCCGAATCCTTCACCGCGTTCTTCTTGAGCGTGGCCTTCTTGGCGCCGAAGCCCTTGCGCACTGGCTTGCCGGTGTCGGCCAGCAGCTGCTGCACTTCCTCGAACGTCAGCGACGCCGGCTCGCGATCCTTGGGGATCTTGCCATTGAGCTTGCCATCGCTGATGTACGGGCCGAAGCGGCCGTTGAGCACCTGGATGTCGCTGCCTTCGAAGTCCTTGATCACGCGGTTGCGCGCGATCTCTTCCTTCTCCTCGATCAGGAACACCGCGCGCGCCAGATCGATGGTGTACGGGTCGTCTTCCTTCTTCAGCGACGCATAGACGCTGCCGCGGCGCGCGAACGGGCCGAACCGGCCGATGCCGACGCTGACGTCCTGGTCCTTGTCCTGGCCCAGTGCGCGCGGCATCTTGAACAGCTCCAATGCGTCTTCGATGGAGATCGAGTAAATGCTCTGGCCTGGCCGCAGCGAGGCGAAGGTGGGCTTTTCCTCGTCTTCGACGGTGCCGATCTGCACCATCGGGCCGAACCGGCCGATGCGCGCGCTGACTTCCTTGCCGCTGACCGGGTCGGTGCCCAGTACGCGCACGCTGCCGGCGTCGGTCTTGTCCAGCGAATCCTTCTTGTCCTCGACCAGTTCCTTGAACGGGCCCCAGAACTTCTCCATCAGCGGGATCCACTCTTCCTCGCCACGCGAGACCGCATCCAGGTCGTCTTCGAGCTTGGCGGTGAAGTCGTAATCCACGTAACGGGTGAAATGCCCGGACAGGAACTTGGACACCGCGCGGCCCACGTCGGTGGGGCGGAAGCTGCGACCTTCCATTTCCACGTACTTGCGGAACTGCAGGGTCTGGATGATCGAGGCGTAGGTGGACGGCCGGCCGATGCCGTATTCCTCCAGTGCCTTGACCAACGCCGCTTCGGTGAAGCGCGGCGGCGGCTGGGTGAAATGCTGGTCGGTGACGATGCGGTCCAGCGGGATGTTGTCGCCGGCCTTCATCAGCGGCAGCTTGCGGCCTTCGTCCTCGTCCTCGCTGCTCTTGGTGTCCTTGCCTTCCTCGTAGACCGCCAGGAAGCCGGGCACCACCACGGTGGTGCCGCTGGCGCGGAACACGTGCTCGCTGCCGGCCGACAGATCGACGCTGACGGTGTTGAGCGTGGCCGGGATCATCTGGCAGGCCACGGCGCGGCGCCAGATCAACTCGTACAGGCGACGCTCGTCGTCGGACAGGAAGCGCGCCACCTGCGCCGGGGTGCGCAGCGCCGAGGTCGGACGTACCGCCTCATGCGCTTCCTGCGCGTTCTTGGATTTGGTGGTGTAGGCGTTGGGCTGGTCCGGCAACGAGGAGGTGCCGAAATCGCGCGCGATCACATCGCGGATTTCCGACAGCGCGTCCTGCGACAGGTTCACCGAGTCGGTACGCATATAGCTGATCAGACCGACCGAGCCTTCGTCGCCCAGCGCCACGCCTTCGTACAGCTTCTGCGCCACCTGCATGGTCTTGCGGGTGGTGAAGCCGAGCTTGCGCGAGGCTTCCTGCTGCAGCGTGGAGGTGGTGAACGGCGGGGCCGGGCGACGCTTGCGCTCCTTGCTGGCCACATCGGTGACATGCAGCACGCCTTGCGCGGCCTGCTGGATGCGCAGCCGCGCCGCTTCGGCGGTATCGCCGTCGGTGACGGTGAACTGCTCGAACTTCTGCCCGTCCAGCTTGATCAGGCGCGCATTGAACGGCTGCGACGGATGCCGGCAATGCGCATCGATGGACCAGTACTCGCGCGCGATGAAGGCTTCGATCTCTTCTTCGCGCTCGACGATCATGCGCAGCGCCGGCGACTGCACGCGGCCGGCCGACAGGCCGCGCTGCACCTTGCGCCACAGCACCGGCGACAGGTTGAAGCCGACCAGGTAGTCGAGCGCGCGACGGGCCTGCTGCGCATCGACCAGATCGGCCGCGATCGCGCGCGGCTTGAGCATGGCTTCCTTGATCGCACGCGGGGTGATCTCGGTGAACACCACCCGCTGCATCGTCTTGTCCTTGAGCAGCCCGCGCTCTTTCAGGATCTCGGCGATGTGCCAGCTGATCGCCTCGCCCTCGCGGTCCGGGTCGGTCGCCAGATAGATGTCGTCGGCGCTCTTGGCCGCGCGTGCAATGGCTTCGACATGCTTCTCGTTCTTTTCGATCAGGTCGTAGCGCATTGCGAAGCCGTTGTCCGGATCGACCGCGCCTTCCTTGGGGACGAGATCGCGCACGTGCCCATACGAGGCCAGGACGGTGAAGTCCTTGCCGAGGTATTTATTGATCGTCTTGGCCTTGGCAGGCGATTCGACGATGAGCAGGTGCTTGGGCATGGTGGCGAATTCTTTGGGCAGGGCCCGGGGGGCGGGTAGCGTGGCCTAATTGGCCGGTGGAGGGAAGCACATCGACCGTTTCCCACAGGTCAACGCCCGGGAAACGAGCCCGGGCGTTCAGTTCTCTTATTAGAAAGATCACGGCGGACGCCGCCGTGTCAAGCGGCCAGGGCTGCCAACTGCTAGCTCTGGCTCATTCCGATGGCGGCCAGCATGAAGCCCACCACCACCACCGAGATCACCAGCATCACCGCATAAATGGCCAGCACCACGATGGTGACCGTGTCCAGACCCCTGGATTGGCGCTCCGGGTGATCCGTAAACGCCCAGCGGTCCACCACCAGGGTGTCGCAGACCTTGTCGTGCGGAGCCTGCTTGCGCGCGGTCATGCCGGCCATGAACGCGGCCACGACCACGCCGATGCCCAGGGTGAGCACGCTGATCAGCATGTAGGCCAGGTAGCGCAGCACATTGCGCCAGAAACCGACCCGGCCGCCGTTGCTGTCGGCGCGCACCAGCTTGATGCCGCAGGCGAGCTTGCCCAGGCTGGCCTGGTGCCGGCTGGACTGCATCCAGGCGAAATACAGCGTCGGGATCGCCAGGCCGATGCCGTAGGACATCACCAGGATGGCGATGCTGAGCGCGCTGCCGTCGTCCAGCGCCGAGCCGGAATCACCCCGGCTGGTCGCCAGCGCCACGACGAACACCAGCGGGATCACGATCAGGTACACCGCAAAGCTGGTGATCAGGCTGTCCAGGATGCTGGCGGCCACGCGCCGCCACAGGCCGGCGTAGACGACCGGGGCATCGTGCAATGCGACGCTTGCCGCGGGCGCGGCGACGGAATCCCAGGCGCTTGGAAGCGGCGCGCCGGCCGGTGGTTGCGACACGGCATGCGCGGGTGTTGCAGGCGCGTGGGAGGTGTCGGTCAGGAGCGGGCTCGATGCCGCCGGGGTTGCCGCAGGGTCTGCCGGCGTGGTGGGCCACGCCGCTGGATCTGTCAGCGCAGCCTGCCCGCTCGGCGGACGCTGCAGGTGGTCGGCTACGGGAGGGTGATCGGCAAGGCCGGAGTCGGACCGCCCGAGCACAGCGTCTGCCGCCGGGCCGGCAAACGGCGCATCTGCGGCAGGCGTGTGATCCACCGCGACGCTGGTCGGGTGAACCGTCGCCTGCGGCTCACTGTGCGCAACGTGCACCGGCACATCTCCGACGCTCGGCGCGGCGGGCGCTGGAACGGCGCTGTCGATCCCCAGCTCGGCCATGACCTCGCCAAGTGCCACCCACTGCGGAAAGCCTTCGCGCCAGACCAGGCTGGATGCATCGATCAGGCCTTCCGACAGGCGCGCGCGAAGCGTGTCCGTGTCCACCGGCCCCTGGCGCTCGCGTTGTGCGTCGGCGTAATACCACTGCGTCATTGAAGTCCCCTTGCGTAAAGCGATTGACTAGCCGCGGCAGTCCGGCGGAAGTTGGTTGTCGTCGATCTCGGAGCTGCACTGCCAGCTGCCGGCGTCCGCGTCGAAATCCAGCCACAGCGCCTTGCCGTCGATCCTGGTCATTTTTGGCGCATGCAGTAGCGCCTCGACGCCGCACTCGGTGGTGTCGAAACGGCCGATCCGCACGCTGCTCAGGACATCGTTTGCATACTGCTCGGGCGCGAGAAAGCCGGCGTCGCCGTTGACCGGGCAACGGCCTTGCTGCGCGAGAAATTCGGCGATCTGCGGCTTCAGGGGCGTCAGCGCCGCGATCGCCTGGGCGACCTTGGTACGCGTGGTGTAGTCCTGGTACGCCGGCAGCGCGATCGCCGCCAGGATGCCGATCATCGCCACCAGCACGAACATGCCCACCACCGCGCCCAGCACCAACGCCAGCGGCCACCCCGGCCCGTTGCCAGGCAGGCGATGCGCTGACGAAGAGGGTGCACTGGCGGCTGCGTTGTGAACAGCCGCTGGCGGAACCGACGGCAGGGGCGGCGGCAGCGCTGCGGCGCGCAGATCGGTGGAAATCGGTGGCCCAAGCTCGTCGGCGCATGCAGACAGCGGCACCCATCGGGCAAATCCTGCGCGCCAGACCAGGGTGTCCAGTGCAATCGCGTGCTCGCGATACAGCGCCAGCAAGGCCTCGCCGGCCACCGGGCCACGCCGGTGGCGGTTGCCCTCGGCGTAATACCAACTACTCATTGCCGTCCCCTCGCACGCGTCCGTTGCGGCTTCCGCCTCAGTGTACGGGTTCAGGCTCGTCCAGGAACATCTGCGTTTCCATCCAGGCGTAGGCCGCTTCGGCACCCGGCTGGTTGAACAACACCATCAAGACCACCCATTTGAGGTCGTCCAGGTCCAGTTCGTCCTGGTCCAGCGCCATGGCGCGATCCAGCACCAGCTCGCGCTGGTCGGCGTCGAGGATGCGGTGTTGCTCCAGGAACAGCAGGAATCCACGGCAGTCCACATCGAGCTTGTCCAGCTCCGGGCCGTGGTAGATGCGTACCGGTCCATCGACATGCGGGCGCGCCACGCTTGGCCGCTGCTCGGAGAGCGCGTCCAGCCAATCGAAGGCTTTGCTGATTTCTGCGGGGCTGAAACCGGCCTGGATCAGGCCATTCTGAAGCGAGTCACGGTCGCGGACCAGGTCCGCATCTTCGCTGAAATAATGTTCGAACAGGTACAGCAGTACATCAAGAATGCTCTCTTTCATTGCCCCTCGGCCTGCGTCGCGCGACGCTGTGGAGGTGAAGAAACTAGGGATTGCGGGTATAGCGACCGTGCTCGGTGACCACGTCTCCCTCCAGTTCCATGATGAGCAGCATGGAGGACAGCGCGGCGGCCGTCAATCCGGTGCGTTCGACCAGGGAATCCATAGGGGTTGGGTCATGGCCCAGCGCCTGCCACAAGCGCTGGTAGTCCGGATCCGGGCGCGCCGGGCCGGCTTGCGGCGGTGTCCTGGCCTGATCAGTGGGGGCGGCCAGGCGCTGGCGCAAGGCGCTTGCCAGTTCGCCCGACAGCAGGCGCAGGCCGTCGATGACCTGGGCCGGCTCCTGGGCCAGGGTGGCGCCCTGCCGGATCAGGTGATGGCAGCCCCGCGCGAGCGGATTGTGCAGCGAGCCGGGCAGGGCGAACACCTCGCGCCCGGCCTCCGCCGCCAGCCGCGCGGTGATCAGCGCGCCCGAGCGCATGGCCGCTTCCACCACCAGGGTGCCCAGGGCCAGCCCGGCGATGATCCGGTTGCGGGCCGGGAAGTGCCCCGCGACCGGCCCGGTGCCGGGCAGGTATTCGCTGACCACCGCGCCACGCGCGGCGATGCGATCGCGCAGGGAGTGGTGATTTGCCGGGTAGGCCACATCCGCGCCGGTGCCCACCACCGCCACGGTGATGGCCCCGGCACGGCCAAGCGCGGCCTCGTGCGCGATCGCGTCCACGCCGGCGGCCATGCCACTGACGATGGCCAACCCGGCGCCGGCCAGGCCGGAGGCGAACGCGCGGGTGTGGTCGCGGCCCCCGGCGGTGGCGGAGCGGCTGCCGACCACGGCCACGCCCGGGTGCCAGAGCGCGTTCGGGTCGCCGTCCACGAACAGGGCCAGCGGCGGATTGACGATGTGGCGCAGCAGGGCGGGGTAGTCGGGATCGTTCAGGCCGATCAGGTGATGGCCGGGCTGCTCGCACCACTGCAGGGCGGCGTCAAGCGCGCGCGCATCGGGAGTCTGCAGCCGTGCCGCCTGCAACTCGTCGCAGCCGGCGGCAAGCCAGGCCTCGGGCCCGGCCGCCAGTAGCTCGGCCGGGCTGGCGAAGCAGTCCAGCAGCGCATGGCGCGGCGGGCTGCGGCCGCCCGCCAGGAGCAGGGTCAGGAGCGCGCGCAGGTCGGAAGTGGGGAGGGCCATACGTCCAGCCTGAACCGCAAACGCCGACGGCGCCCTCAGGCGCCGTCGTATTACCGCATCGGAATTTTCGCTTACTGCGCGTCGGGATGCTTGACGAAGTAGCCCAGGCCGGTCGGCTTGACGCTTTCCATCACCAGCGCATAGCTGACCTTGTCGAAGGTACGGAACACCATCGCGTGCGAGGCGTATTCGTCGGGCAGGCCGACGGTGGAGCCGGCCGGGCCGCTGAAGTCGTCGTCGGTCCGCGAGAAGCGCGAGTGCTTGACGCGGTCGCTGACCGTGCGGCCCTTGCGCCAGATCGAGAACACCGTGCCGTTGTTGATGCCTTCGCGGGCACCGCCGGAGATAGCGATCACGTCGCGGGTGCCGCCGACGGTGAAGGCATCGGAGATGGCCAGTACCCGCAATTCGGTCTGCAGGGCCTGTTCCGACGGCGGATGCGGGATGAACTGCAGGTCGTAGGGCTGCGCCTCGACGGCGACGATGCGATCGCCGGCGCGTACTTCGCGGCCGCTGTCCTGCAGCAGCAGGGTGGCCGCCTTGGAGTTGCCGCCCGCCGCGCTGCGCGTGATGGTGCCGACGTTGACCTGTGCCAGTTCGTAGCCGAGGAACTCGCGGCGCGTGCTCGGCGCGATGTAGTTCTTCCAGATGTTGCCGGCGCCTGCGGTGATGTTGCCGGCCGCATCGAGGTCTTCGTTGTGCTTGGGCAGGCTGAACTTCACCGTCGGGCGCACCACCGCAAAACGCTGGCCCGGCTGTGCATCGTCCAGGCCGACCACATAGGCCACCTGGCCGGTGGTGGCGCGCGTGCGGCCGCCTTCCAGGCCCACCACGTACGGCAGCTGGTCGAAGTCGTCGGTGACGCGCAGGTTCTTCAGGAACGGCTCGACATCGGCCAGCGGAATCGCATTGATCGGCGCTTCCTGGCGCGGACCGGGCTGGACGGTGCCCTTGGCGACGCGATCCAGGTAGGCCAGGCTGATCACGTCACCGGGATAGATCAGGTGCGGATTCTGGATCTGCGGGTTGGCCTGCCAGATTTCCGGCCACAACCAGGGTTTTTGCAGGAAACGTCCAGCGATGTCCCACAGGGTATCGCCCTTGCGGACCACGTAAGTCTCTGGATGCTCGCCCACCGCTTGCGCGGCAGCGTAGGTCGCGACGGTCAGCATCGCCGCAGCGACGACCGTACGAAGTCGGTTCAACATGAGTGCCTTCTTGCCTGATTCCCCAACAGGTCTGCGCACTATAGTCCAGAAACCGGGGCGTCACGCAAGCATTGCGCTAGAATGACAGCGTCTTGCCGGCGCAGCGCCGGTGTTCCCAGACGGGTAATCACATGGCTTTGCTCCCTATTCTCGAATTCCCCGATCCGCGGCTGCGCACCAAGGCCGTGCCGGTCGATGCTGCCGAGCTCACCAGCCCGGCATTCCAGACCCTGCTCGACGACATGTTCCAGACCATGTACGAGGCGCCCGGCATCGGCCTGGCCGCCAGTCAGGTGGACGTGCACAAGCGTTTCATGGTGATCGACGTCAGCGAGGAGAAGACGCTCCCGCAGGTGTTCATCAACCCGGAGATCGTGAGCAGGCAGGGCGAGCAGGTCTACCAGGAAGGCTGCCTGTCGGTACCGGGCATCTATGCCGACGTCGCCCGCGCCGATGCGATCACCGTGCGCTATCTCGACCGCCAGGGCAAGGCGCAGGAACTGAGCACCGACGGCCTGCTGGCGGTGTGCATCCAGCACGAGATGGACCATCTGGACGGCAAGTTGTTCGTCGATTACCTGTCGCCGCTCAAGCGCGAAATGGTGCGCAAGAAACTGGCCAAGCAGCGTAAGCACGTGGCCTGAGGGCAGGGATTGGGGAGTTGGGATTGGGGATTGGTGAAGCGGGTTTTCTGGCTGCTTGCCGGTCCGTTGGTCCCACGCTCAATCGCTAGGCGCGGGGCTATGCGTGTGATTGGGCGATGGCGCAGGCCGTCGCTGCACGCGCTCCGCGTACACGGATGGAGCGACACGTCGGGACCTGGGATATGGGATTGGCCAGCCACTGCGGTGTTGCCCAAGCCCCCTGCTGCGAATCCCGATGCCCGAATCCCCATTCCCCGCCGCTGCCACTCCCCAATCCCCACTCCCGAATCCCCGCCCTATGAGAATCGTATTCGCCGGTACGCCGGATTTTGCCGTCGCCTCGTTGCGCGCAGCCGCGCAGCGGCATGAAGTGGTGGCGGTCTACACCCAGCCGGATCGGCCGGCCGGCCGTGGCCGCGGGTTGACGCCGTCGCCGGTCAAGCTGGAGGCGATTGCGCGCGGCATCCCGGTCTTCCAGCCGCAAACGCTGCGCTCGTCGGAGGCGCTGGCCACGCTACGCGCGCTCAATGCCGATCTGATGGTGGTGGTGGCCTACGGCCTGATCCTGCCCAAGGCAGTGCTGGCCGCGCCGACCCATGGCTGCTGGAACGTGCATGCCTCGTTGTTGCCGCGCTGGCGTGGCGCCGCGCCGATCCAGCGCGCGATCGAGGCCGGCGATACCGAAACCGGCGTCTGCCTGATGCAGATGGAAGCCGGGCTGGATACCGGCCCAGTGCTGCTGTCGCAGCGGCTGGCCATCGGCGAGCAGGAAACCGGCGGGCAGCTGCACGATCGCCTGGCCGCGCTGGGCGCGCAGGTGCTGGCCGATGGCCTGGGCCTGCTGCGTGCCGGCATCCGCCCGGTGGCGCAGCCGCAGCCGGCCGAGGGCGTGACCTATGCGCACAAGCTGGACAAGACGCAGGCGCGGCTGGACTGGACCCAGCCGGCGCAGGAGCTGGCGCGGCGGGTACGCGCGTTCAATCCATGGCCGGTGGCCGAGGCGGTCCTGGCCGGCGAGCGCGTGCGCCTGCATGGTGCGGTGGCGCTGGAGCTGGCCCATCAGCAGGCGCCGGGCACCCTGCTCGCCGCCAGCAAGCAGGGCATCGACATCGCCTGCGGGCAGGGCGCGCTGCGGGTGCGCGTGCTGCAGCGCGAGGGCGGCAAGGCGATCACCGCTGCCGACTACCTCAACGCGCGCCGCGACCTGCCGGCGCTGCGCTGATGTCGGCAGAGACCGCAACCGCCGGCGTTGGCTCGCGTCTGGCCGCGGCACGGGTGCTGACGGCGGTGTTCGACCAGGGCCGCTCGCTCAAGGCCGAACTGGCCGCGACCTTGCCCGGTCTTGCTGATCCACGCGACCGCGCGCTGGTGGAGGCGATCTGCTTTGCGGTGCTGCGCCGCCGCCCGGCCTATGACGTGGCATTGCGGCAGTGGCTGGAACGCCCGCTGCCGCCGCGCGACGCGGAACTGAAAGCGCTGCTGATGGCCGGCTTCGCCCAGCTCGACGTGCTGCAGCTGCCCGCGCACGCGGCCTTGTCGGCCACCGTGGACGCGTGCCGCGCGCTGGGCCGGCCGCGGCAGGCCGGCATGGTCAACGCGATCCTGCGGCGCGCCCAGCGCGAGGGGTTTCCAGCGGTGTCCGCCGATGCGGGCTGGCCGTCCTGGCTGCGCAAGCAACTGCGCGCCGATTGGGGCGAGCAGGCCGAACGCATCTTCGTGGCCAGCGCGCAGATGGCGCCGATGTGGCTACGCGTGCAGCGCGCGCGGATCGACCCGGCCGGCTATGTCGCCCGGCTGGCCGCGCTGGGCATCGGCGCGGACACCGATGCGCTGTTGCCGGATGCGGTGCGTCTGCGCGGGGCGGTGCCGGTGAGCCAGTTGCCGGGCTTTGCCGACGGCGATGTCTCGGTGCAGGACGGCTCTGCCCAGCAGGTTGCCGATGCGCTGGCGCTGGCGCCATCTGCACGCGTGCTCGATGCCTGCGCGGCGCCCGGCGGCAAGGCCGCGCATCTGCTGGAACGTCATCCTGGCCTGCAGCTCACCGCGCTGGATGTGGATGCGCGCCGGCTGGAGCGGGTGCAGCAGACCTTGCAGCGCACCGTGCCGGCCGCGCAGGTGACCTTGCACACCGCTGACGCAGCCGATACCGCCGCATGGTGGGACGGCCAGCCGTTCGATGCGGTGCTGCTGGATGCGCCGTGTTCGGCCACCGGCGTGGTGCGCCGTCAGCCCGACGTGCTGCTGCATCGCCGTGCCGACGATATCGACGCCTTGTGCGCGTTGCAGGCGCGTCTGCTCGATGCCACCTGGCGCACGCTGCGGCCGGGCGGGCAGCTGCTCTACACCACCTGTTCCCTGCTGGCGCGCGAGAACCAGGCGCAGGTGCAGGCATTCCTGCAACGCACTGCCGATGCGCAGGCGCAGCCGCTGGGCGCGCAATTCGGTCATGCGGCCGGTGCCGGACGCCAGCGTTTTCCCGGCGAGCAGCACTGCGACGGTTTTTTCTACGCGCTTTTGCTAAAAGCGTCCTGACCGCGCGCCGATCCCGGCGCTCCACCTGTGCATCCACTGCCGCCCGTCATGCTCAAGACTCGTGCTTCCAAGGATTTCTGGCTGCTGGCCATCACCGCCGTTCTGGTGATCGGTGCCGGCCTGGGACTGCGCGACCCCTGGCCGTCGGACGAGCCGCGGTTTGCACTGGTCGCCAAGCAGATGGTGATGAGCGGCGACTGGCTGTTCCCGCATCGCGGCAACGAGCTGTATTCGGACAAGCCGCCGATGCTGATGTGGCTGCAGGCGCTGTTCTACACGCTGCTGGGCAACTGGCGGGTGGCGTTCCTGCTGCCGTCGCTGCTGGCGGCGCTGGGCACGCTGGCCTGCGTGTACGACCTGGGGCGGCGCCTGTGGACCCGGCGTGTGGGCGCGTATGCGGCGTGGATGCTGTTGTTCACGCTGCACTTCACCTTCCAGGCCAAGAAGGCGCAGATCGATCCGCTGGTGGTGTTCTGGATCACCCTGGCCAATTACGGGTTGCTGCGCCATCTGTTGCTGGGGCCGGCCTGGCGTTGGTGGACGCTGGGCTGGTTTGCCGCCGGGCTGGGCGTGATCACCAAGGGGGTCGGCATCATCGCCCTGCTGATGCTGATCCCGGCCGGCATCGCGGCGGCGCGCGGCTGGCCGGGCGTGCGCGTGCATGTGCGCGATCGGCGTTTCTGGCTGGGGCCGCTGTTCTTCTTCGTCGCGATCCTGCTGTGGTTCGTGCCGATGATGGTGACCGCGCTGACTGCCGGCCAGCCCGAGTACCGCGTCTATCTCAACGACATCCTGCTGCGCCAGACCGCCAAGCGCTATGCCAATTCCTGGGATCACGCGCAGCCGGTCTGGTACCACTTCAAGGGCATGGCCACGATGTGGCTGCCGACCATCCTGGTGCTGCCCTGGGCGATCCCGGCCTGGTGGCGCCGGCTCAAGCGACGCGATGCGCGCTATCTGTTGCCGCTGGCCTGGTGGCTGCTGGTGCTGGTGTTCTTCACCATTCCCAGCGGCAAGCGCGATGTGTACATCCTGCCGGCGCTGCCGATGTTCTGCCTGGCGCTGGCGCCGCTGGCGGCAGGCCTGCTGCGTCGCGCCGGGGTGCAGCGGCTGCTGTTCGGATTCGTGCTGCTGCTGACGGTGGCCTTCGCTGCCGGCGGCGCGGCGATGCTGATCGGGCACCCGGGCTTCGAGCAGAAGATCATGGACAGCCGCGGGGTCGGCAGCGAGGCCACCGACCCGCTCGGCTGGCTGCTGCTGGCGGTCGGTCTGTGGGGCGTGGCCAGCCTGTTGCTGCTGCGGGTGCGCCGCTCCGCGCTTGCCGCTGCATCGCTGCTGGGCGCGTGGTGGGTGGCGTTCGGCCTGGTCTGCTATCCGATCTTCAACGACTCCAGTTCGGCGGGCGCGGTGATGCGCGAGGCCGGGCGCCGGATCGGCCCGGACGCGCAGCTCGGGCTGGTGGCCTGGAAAGAGCAGAACCTGCTGATGGCCGACCGCCCCGCGCAGACCTTCGGCTTCAAGGTGCCGTGGGAACAACAGCTGCAGCGCGCGGTGGCCTGGCAGGCAGAGCGTCCCGATCGACGTTGGCTGATGGCGCAGGAGACCGCGCTGCTGGCCTGCGTGGACCGCAGCCGCAGCCAGATGGTGGGGGTGGCCAACCGCCGTCGCTGGTGGCTGGTGCCGGCCGATGCCGTGCACGGCAGCTGCGTGGCGAGTTCCGAGCAGCGGGCAGTGGAAGCGCAGGAGCAGGGCAACCTGGACACCGAATGAGCCGGCGCAGCGCAGGTGTCTGCCGCGATCGGCGGCCCGTCAATGCCGTCGCCGGCCGCTGTCTAGCATGGATTCATGCGGGGCATCGTTAGCTTGGCCGGCGTCGCTGACGCGTGTCGCCCGATGTCACCCCCACTTGCCACCGATGTCTGAATGAATTCCTTGCCCACCCAGCCCGCTGCGCTTTCCTCGTCGGCCCCCATCGCGTCACCCGCAGGTGTGGGCATCGCCGAACTGGGCGTGTTCGCGTTGACCGCGCTGGTGGTCAGCATGCCGAGCGGATTGCTGCCGTTCGGGCTGTGCCTGTTGCTTGGCTCGCTGGTGGGTTGGCGCAGCCTGCGCGCAGGCGTTGCCATGCGCCCCTGGTCGCTGCGTGCGCTGGGGTGGTTGGCCGCGGCGGTGATCGCGATGTCGCTGTTGTCGATCGTGCTGTTCGAGCACGGGCTGCGCGATGTCGACAACCGCTCGCGCTTTCTGGTGCTGCCGTGGGCGGCGGTGTGGGCGTACGCACTGCGGCCGCGCCAGGTCTGGCTATGGCGTGGCGCGCTGGCCGGCGTGTTCGCGGCAATGTTGATCGCCATGCTGCAGGTGATGAACGGTGCCGACCGCGCGGAAGGCTGGACCAATGCGATTGTATTTGCCGATATCGCGCTGATGTTGCTGGTAGTGGCGGTGTTCTGCCGCCCGCCTGGCAAGGTGCGCTGGCTGGTGGGCGCGGCCATCGCCACGGTGGTGGTGATCGTGCTCAGCGGCAGCCGCGGGGTGTGGTTGTCGCTGCTGGTGACCTTGGGCGTGCTGATCTGGGGCGCGCCCTGGCAGAGCGCACGCATGCGCTTGCTGACCTTCGTCGGCAGTGCGGTGCTGGCGGTGGGCGTGGTGCTCAGCGTGCCGGCGTTGACCCAGCAGATGCGCCTGGGCGAGTTGCAGAGCGACCTGCAGCGCTATGAGGTCGGCGACAGCGACTCCTCCGCCGGTGCCCGGATCGAGCGCCTGCACGTGGCCTGGGACACCTTGCGCGCGCATCCGCTCACCGGCATCGGCGTCGGGCGCTTCGACGATGCGATGCGCGAGCTGCCGGTGTGCGCCGGCGACACCTGGCTGCTGCGCTGCCATCTGGGCCATGCGCACAACGATCTGGCCGAGTGGGGCGCCACCCAGGGCGTGCCGGGCCTGTTGCTGCTGTTTGCGGTCTACGGGGTGCCGTTATGGGTCTTCGCGCGGCTGCATCGCCGCAGCGGCCAGCGCCAGTTCCGCGGACCGGCCGCGGCCGGGGTGATGATCGTGGTGAGCTATGCGCTGTGCGGACTGACCCAGTCGATGTTTGCGCACCAGGTGTCGGCCAGCTTCTATACGGCGATGGTCGGTGTGCTGGTCGGGCTGGCAGCGCGTCAGGCGCAGGAGTTCCCGGCTCGAGCGGCCGACAAGGTCTAGCAAGCGGGCTTGCGGTGGCGGTGGGTTATTCGCTCGTCACCGGAATTGACGTGGTGGACTGCCGGCTTCGAGCGCGTCTTGCGCCGACGTAGCGGCGAGCGCAGTCGTGTTGCTGACCGCTCTCAGTCGCCGCGCCGCTCGTCCGCACGCGGCGGGTCCTGCACCGGCTGGTTGTGCTGCAGCAGCCACAGCATGATGGTCTTCTGGCGCACGTAGTTGGCGCGCACGTAGGCATAGATCAACCCGCGCCAGCCATCGCGAAACCCGCCGCGCAGCAGGTAGCCGCGCCAGAAGCGCCAGGCCGGCGCCAGCACCAGCTTGCTCCAGGTCGCGCGTTTGCCGCGGGCGTGGTCGTGTTCGGCCATCATCTGCGCGTAGCGCTGGGTCTTGGCCAGTTGCTGCGCCAGTGAGCGGTACGGGTAGTGGATCAGATCGCCGGCCAGGGTCACCACTGCACCGTCGACACTGGCCGCCTCGTGGATCTCGCGCTTGCCGCGCCAGCCGCCGCGGCGTCGATCGAACAAGCGCAGCACCCGATCCGGATAGGCATTGCCATGGCGCAGGAACCGGCCGAAATAATCCGACAGCCGTGCGAAGCGATAGCCTGCGGCATTGGCAAAGCCGCCATCGCGCGCGGCAACGATCGACGCCCGCAAGGCATCGCTGACGCGTTCGTCGGCATCCAGGCACAGCACCCAGTCGTGGCTGGCCTGCGCAACGCAGAACGCCTTCTGGCTGCGGTAGCCATCGAAGGCACGCTGCAGGACGCGTGCCCCGTGCGCGGTGGCCAGCGTCACGGTGGAATCGGTGGAGCCGGAGTCCACCACCACGATCTCGTCGCAGAACGCCAGCGAGCGCAGGCAGTCGCGTAGGCGATCGGCCTCGTTGAACGCGATAATGCAGGCGCTGATGCGCGGCCGTTCGTCGGGTGCGGTCGAAGAGGACATGTGATGGCTCAATACCTGCTGTTCGCAACGGAACGTTACGCGTTGCCTATTCTGGCGCCATTGGCGCAGGCATTACAGGCCCGCGGGCACGCCGTGTCGGCGTGGTTCGAGGGCGGTGCGCGCGGGCTGGTGTTGCCGGAGGTGCGCGAGGTCGGCCTGCGCGAGGCGCTGGCGTTGCGTCCGCGTGCGGTGTTCAGCGCGGCCAACTGGGTGCCGCCGTTCATTGCGGGCGCCAAGGTGCAGCTGTTCCATGGGTTCAACGTGCAGAAACGCGAAGACAACCGCGGGCACTTCCGCGTGCGCGGATTGTTCGATCTGTATTGCACGCAGGGCTCGGCCACCACGGCGCCGTTTCGCGCGCTTGCCGAGCGCGAAGGGCATTTTGCCGTGGTCGAAACCGGCTGGCCCAAGCTCGACCCGGTGTTCCGCGACGATGGCGGCCGCAGCGCTGCACTGCGCGCGCCCGCCAACGGGCGCCCGGTGATCCTGTTCGGCTCCACGTTTACCGAGCGCTTGAGCGCTGCGCCCGCGCTCTACGACGAGATCGCCGCCGATATCGCACGCGGTGCGCATTACTGGCTGCTGACGCTGCATCCGAAGTGCGCGCCGGAGCTGTTCGATCGCTATCGCGCGCTGGCCGGGCCGCATGCCCGCTTTGTCGAACCCGAAGAAGTGATGGCCGCGCAGCGTGCGGCCGATGTGCTGGTGTCGGATACCTCGTCGATCGTGTCCGAGTTCGTGGTGCAGCACAAACCGGTGGTGACCTTCCGCAACCGCGTGCCGCAGCCGCATATGCTGGACTTCCAGCAGCCCGGGCAATTGCCGCAGCAGCTGGCGCGCGCGCTGGCACCGGATGCGTCGCTGCGCGATGCGCTCGCCCGTTATGCCGACGCGATCCACCCGTACCGCGACGGGCAGTCGTCGGAGCGGGTGATGGCAGCGACCGAGGACTTCATCGCCGGCAAGCTCGGCCCACTGCGGCGCAAGCCGCTGGGCGCAGTGTGGCGAGGCCTGCAGATCCGCCGCGAACTCGGATACTGGGGCCCGGCACAACGCTGATCGCTGCGAGTTGCGCATCGACGAGATAACGCTGCCAATCAGCACTTCACCCAATCCCGATTCCCGACTCCCCAATTCCGATTCCCAATCACCAACGCAGCTTGCGCCGCGCCAACGCGGCACCCAACTGCGCCTGCAGTGCCTGCGCCTGCGCCAACGGCACGAAGCGCAGCCGCAACCCCGGGCCGGCCGCGCTGGCGCCGGCAGTGTCCAGCCACAGCGTTGCGGTGCCGGACAGACGGTCCAGCGGCGAGCGTTGCAGTTGCAGCGCCTGCAGCTTGTCCAGCTCGGCCAGCCGCCACCAGCGTTTCCACCAGCCACCGCGCACGGCGACAAACCGTGCATCCACCGCGTAGCCCATGCGGTGCACCTGGCGATGCGCCTTGAATGCGCTCCACGGCAACCACAGCAGCAACCACGCCGCCTGGTTGCCGAATTGCCAGGCCAGGCCGATCACCAGCGGCAGCAGCAACAGCAGCGTGGGCAGACTCAAGCGCCACCAGCAATGCGTGGCGATCGCCTGCCACTGTGCCGGCGGCCAGGCGATCCCCGGCAGCAGGCGCTGCAACAAGGCATCGCAGCGCTGCGGGTCGGCAATCGGTGCAAGCTCCTTCAATGCGCTGCCTTCGCGGTCGGCGCTGCCGGCTACTGCAGTCTCCACCCGCAACTGGCGACGGCCGAACAGGCGATGCAGGCGGCTTTCGTACAGCGTCCACGACTGGATGCGCCGCAGCGCCACACTGCTGCGGATGCGCGTCAGCAGGCCGCGCTCCACGGTGAGGCGGCGCTCGGATTGGCTGAGATGGAAGCCGTGGTACTGCGCCACCGCCAGCGCCACCGACAGCGCGCGCATCGCGACCAATACGGCCAGGGCGCCCAGCACCACCAACGCGGCGGTCACCGCCGCCCCCGGATGGATCTGGCTGACGTAGCGGTACGCCAGCTCGCCGTTGTGTTCGACGAAGTTGGACACGGTGCGGCGCGGAATCATCTGGTAGATCACGCCGAAGCTGGCAGCCACCACCACCATGCCGCGGTTGGAGATCAGCCCCAGCCGGATCACTTCGCCCAGCGGCAGACGCAGTAGCGTGTTGCTGTCGGCCTCGATCTGCGGCGTGCCGGCATCGGCGTCATGCGTGCGGCGACGGATCAGGTCTTCCAGCGCCAGTGCCTGGTCCAGCCGCAGCACGCGCATTTCCGCTTCGGGCTTGTGGCCGCCGGCCGATTCCAGGCGCACCTCGGCCACGTTGGCCAGCCGGTGCAGCAGCGATTGATGCACCACCACGTTATGGATGCGCGCGAACGGGATATCGCGCCGGCTGCGTTCCAGCAGCCCACTGCGGATCGCCACGCCATCGGTGCCGATGCGGTAGCGATAGGTGAAATAGCGCAGCACCGAGATTGCCACCAGCACTGCCATCACCACGCCGGTGGCGATGTGGTCGGCCGAGTCGCGGCTGCCATCGCGGCTGCCGAACAGCACCAGGGCCGCCAGCGGAATCAGGAACTGGCGGATCTGCTGCAACAACACGAACACCCACGACAGCGGATGCAGGCGCTGCTCGTCCTGGCCGGAGTGTTCGATGGCGCTCACAGCGCGTCGTCGTCGTGATCGAGCTGGCGGGCGAGGCGGTCGCGCAGGCGTTCGGCATCGCCCTGATCCAGGCCGGACAAGGCCACCGCGTTGAGCCGGCTGCCGGCGGTATGCACCACCAGCGTGGTCAGCCGGGTGGCGCGTTCGATCGGGCCGCGGCGCAGGTCCACGTGCTGCACGCGCGAAATCGGAATGCGCGTGTCGCTCTGCCACAGATGGCCGCGTTGCAGCGCCAGGCCGTGCTGGTCGAGTTTCCAGTGGGTGAGCCGATGCCGTTTGACCGCGAACCACGCACCCAGCAGCGCGGCCACCACGGTCACGCCCAGCACCACCGGCCAGTCATGCCAGGCGTGCAGCACGGCGACGGTTGCGCCGGCGGCGATCAGCCCGGCACATCCGCCGCCCAGCGCGCCGTTGACGCCGGCCACATACGCACCGCGTTGCGGTAGCGGTTGCCACTGGGTGTGGTCCACCGCCGGAGCCTGTGCCGGCGCGGCAGCGACGATGACCTCGGGGTGCGGCGGTGGAGCGTCGTGCACAAGGTTGGCCTGCAGGAGCGGTGCGCAAGCATAGCCGGGCGCCGCGGACGGGCGCATCCGGCGCAGCGGCGCTTACTGCGCGGCCAGAATCAGCGCGTCCACATCCAGCGCATGCCCGGCACGCGCGGCCTTGGTGCGCAGGTACTGCTCGTTCTCCGGAGTGATGTCGCCGGTCACCGGGATGCGGTCTTCGACCGCGATGCCGGCCGCACGCAGGCGCTCGGCCTTGGCGGGATTGTTGGTCAGCAGCCGGATCCGGCCGATGCCCAGACCGCGCAGCATCGCCACCGCACTGCCATAGCGGCGCTCGTCCGGGCCGAAGCCCAGTTGCGCGTCGGCATCGATGGTGTCCAGGCCGGCATGCTGGTAGCCGTACGCGCGCATCTTGGCGGCGATGCCGGTGCCGCGGCCTTCCTGATCCAGATACAGCAGCACGCCGCCGCCGAGTTCCTTCAGCTTGGCCAGGCCATGCCGCAGCTGGTCGCCGCAATCGCATTTGAGCGAACCGAACAGATCGCCGGTCAGGCAGGAGGAATGCACGCGCACCGGCACTGCCGCCGACAGGTCGGGCTGGCCGACCACGATCGCCACCTGGTCGCGCTGCGCCACTCCGCCACGAAACACCACGAACTCGCTCATCCCCAGCCCGCGCAACGGCACCGGCGTGCGGGTGACCAGCTCGTAGCCGGCCGCGGCGGATTTGGCGCAGCCGCTGCCCAGATCGTCCAGTGCCAGCGACTGGCAACCGGCGAAGGCGGCGTGGTCATCCGCGTCGTGCAGTTCCACGGCCAGCATCGCCGGCAGCAGCAGTCCCAGCCGCGCGATTTCCACCGCGCCGGCATCCAGCGCATCGCCCGGGGTCCATTGCGTCGGTACCGGGGTGTCGCGCAGGTAGGCCAGGGCAGCGAGCTGGTCGTAGTCGTGTTCGACCAGCGCCACACGTGCGCCTTGCGGCGCGCTCAGGCCCAGCACCTGGGCGCGGGTCGGGGTGACGAACAGATAGTGCCGCCCCTGTGCCGCACGCGCGAAGGCCGCGTAGGACTGCGCGGTGCTGCTGTCCAGCGCCAGCACCGCGCGCGCCTGCCCGTTGGCCGCCGTCAGCAGCACCGGGCGGCCGGCGCGCAGCTCGGAGGCGGCGCGCTCGCAACGGATCGCGGCCGGATCACCGAAGGCCTGCGCGCTGGGGGAGGGGACGGGGCTGCTCATGCACGACTCCAGATGGGGATTGCCACGGCCGCTTCAAGGCGGACGCCGCCGCGGCCGTTGCCTGCCGCGTGCGGTCATTGTCGCGTGGTTCGCAAGCGCCAGTCGCCACGGCCGGGTGGAACGCTGCATCCAGCGCCCGCCGTTTGAGTTGCGCGGCAGGCGTGGATTGGTTGCGTACCGGCTGCGTTGTTCATCGCCCGGCAATGCCTTTTAATCCCAAGACCCTCTGCCCGCACCGGACCCCATGTCTCTTATCGACTGCAGCGAAGACCGCCACGCCAGCGCCATCCTGGAGATCTTCAACGACGCCATCGCCAACTCGACCGCGTTGTACGACTACAAGCCGCGGCCACCGGAGAGCATGGTCGGCTGGTTTGCGACCAAGCGCGCGGGCGGCTTTCCAGTGATCGGGGTGGAAGCTGCCGACGGCAGCCTGATGGGGTTCGCCAGCTACGGCACCTTCCGCGCCTGGCCGGCGTTCAAGTACAGCGTGGAGCATTCGATCTACGTGCACCGCGACCACCGCGGCAAGGGGCTTGGACGCCTGCTGTTGCAGGGCGTGATCGCGGCGGCGGAACAGCGCGGCGTGCATGTGCTGGTCGGCGGCATCGATGCCAGCAATCAGGCCAGCATCGCCCTGCACGAACAGTTCGGCTTCACCCATGCCGGCACCGTGCGCGAGGCCGGTTTCAAGTTCGGCCGTTGGCTGGACCTGGCGTTCTATCAGCGCATCCTCGCCACGCCGGCCGCTCCGCACGACGATTGAGCCGCCGGCAACGCCGCGCCATGCGCGGGCGGCTCCGTCTTTAGGCAGCCGGCGTCAGTGCGGATGCCGCTCGGTCGCATACGGATTGGGCTCGCCGCTGCCCGGCGGGCGCAGCGTGTAGCGCTTGTAGGTCCATTGATATTGCGCCGGGTCGCGCCGGGCGATCTGTTCGATGCCCGCGTTGAGCGCGCTGGCGGCGCGCACCGGGTCGGCGTCGGCCACTGCCGGGTCGGCCGGCTGCACATGCAACGCGAATTGCAGGTCGCCGCCGGCACGTTCGCACCAGCCATACAGCACGATCGCGCCGGTGCGCTCGGCCAGTCGGTTGACCAGGGTCATGGTCAGGGCGGGGATGCCGAAGAACGGCGCAAACACGCCATCGCCCATTTTCGGCTGCTGGTCGGGCAGGATGCCGACCGCGCCACCGTCCTTGAGCACCTTGAACAACTGCCGCACCGCCGGGCCTTCGGCACGCACCTGGCGCACGTTGTCGCCGCCGCGGGCCAGTTGCAGGAAACCGTCCACCGCGTCCGATTCGGGCGGGCGATACACGATGGCGATCGGCCCGCGTTCGGACAGCCACTGGTTGAGCAGCTCCCAGTTGCCGAAGTGCGGCGCGGCCACGATGACACCACGCCCGGAAGCCAGTGCGGCATCGTAGAGCGCCTGGCCATTGCGTTGCAGCCGGGCCAGGTTCTCGGCCGGCGGGCGGGTCCAGGTGCGCAGCACTTCCAGCGTCTGCCGCGCGGTCGACCGCAGCACCTGCGCATGCAGCTGCGCGCGCTGGCCGGCATCCAGTTCCGGGTACGCCAGTTCCAGGTTGCGGCGTGCCACGCGCGCCTCGCGCGCATTGAGCTTGCGCCAGCTCCAGGCCAGCGCGTCGGCCACACGTTTGAGCAACGGCCACGGCAGGCGGCCCACGGTGGCGGCGGTGGCGTAGAGCAGGCGAGCGCGAACATCGGGTTTCATCCGCGCAATTCTAAACAGCGCGGCCGGCGATGACCCGCGCGTGACAGTGCCAACCGTGCTGGGCATGCTGCGCGGCACAGTTTGCTGCCGGAGAGTGCCCATGCTTGCGCTGATCCAACGTGTCACCCGCGCCGCCGTCACGGTCGATGCGCAGACCGTCGGGCAGATCGGTCCCGGGCTGCTGGCCCTGGTCGGGGTCGAACCCGGCGACAGCGACGCGCAGATCCGGCGCCTGGCCGAGCGCCTGCTCGGCTACCGCGTGTTCGCCGACGACGCCGGCAAGATGAACCGCTCACTCACCGACACCGGCGGCGGCCTGCTGCTGGTCAGCCAGTTCACCCTGGCCGCAGACACCAGTTCCGGCAATCGCCCCGGCTTCAGCACGGCCGCACCGCCGTCGGAGGCTGAACGGGCGTTCAATCAATTGGTGGCGATCTGCCGGCAAAAACATCGCGGCGGGGTGGAAACCGGGCGCTTTGGTGCCCATATGGTTGTCGACCTGGTCAACGATGGCCCGGTGACCTTCCTTCTCAGACCCTAGAAACCCACGTCCACCAGCGGTCCTGTCTTGAATCCGGCAGACCGGGCTTCACGCTGGTATAATGCTAGGTTCTCTTTCCAATCTCAAAGCCGGTGGCGCGAGCACTCATGGCCAACGAACGTCCTGCCCAGCAATCCGACATCAAGCTACTGATCAGCAAGGGCCTGGAACAGGGCTATCTGACCTACGCCGAAGTCAATGACCACCTGCCCGACGACCTGGTCGACCCGGAGCAGATCGAAGACATCATCAGCATGATCAACGGCATGGGCATCGATGTCCATGAAGTTGCCCCCGATGCTGAAACCCTGTTGCTCAACGATGGCAACACCGGCAACCGCGAGGTTGACGACACCGCAGCCGAAGAAGCTGCCGCCGCGCTGACCGCGCTCGACACCGAAGGTGGCCGCACCACCGACCCGGTGCGCATGTACATGCGCGAAATGGGTACGGTCGAGCTGCTGACCCGCGAAGGCGAAATCGCCATCGCCAAGCGTATCGAAGAAGGCCTGAGCCAGGTCCAGGCAGCGCTGGGCGTGTTCCCGCTGTCGACCGAAATGCTGCTGGCCGATTACGAAGCGCATAAGGAAGGCAAGAAGCGTCTGGCCGAGATCGTGGTCGGCTTCAACGACCTGATCGAAGAAGCCGACGCCGCCGCTGCTGCGCTGGCCGCCGCCGGCCCGGTCGCCGTGGACGAAGATGCGGTCGATGAAGACGACGACGAAGACGGCGATGACGACGCTGCCGAGGAAGAGGCCGGCCCGACCGGTCCGGACCCGGTGGAAGTGGCCACGCGCATGGAGAACCTGGCCAACGAATACGCCAAGTTCAAGAAGATCTATGCCAAGAACGGCGCCGAGCACAAGCTGGTGGTCAAGGCGCGCGAAGACATGGCCGCCATCTTCACCACGCTCAAGCTGCCGCTGCCGCTGACCGATGCGCTGGTCACCCAGCTGCGTGGCGTGGTCAACGGCATCAAGGATCACGAGCGCAAGGTGCTGCACCTGGCCACCACCGTGGCACGCATGCCGCGCAAGGATTTCATCCGCTCCTGGGAAGGCAACCAGACCAACCTGGAATGGGTGGAAGACGCACTCAAGCGCAAGCAGAAGTGGTCGTCGGCGCTGCGCGACGTCAAGGACCAGATCGTCTCCGAGCAGCAGGGCTCGATCGAGATGGAGAAGGCCAACTACCTGACCCTGGGCGAGATCAAGGAGATCAGCCGCGCGATGGCCTATGGCGAAGCCAAGGCACGCAAGGCCAAGAAGGAAATGGTCGAGGCCAACCTGCGCCTGGTCATCTCCATCGCCAAGAAGTACACCAACCGCGGCCTGCAGTTCCTCGACCTGATCCAGGAAGGCAACATCGGCCTGATGAAGGCCGTGGACAAGTTCGAATACCGCCGCGGTTACAAGTTCTCGACGTATGCGACGTGGTGGATCCGTCAGGCCATCACCCGTTCGATCGCCGATCAGGCGCGCACCATCCGTATTCCGGTGCACATGATCGAAACGATCAACAAGTTGAACCGCATTTCCCGCCAGATGCTCCAGCAGTTCGGCCGCGAGGCCACGCCGGAGGAGCTGGCCAAGGAAATGGACATGCCCGAGGACAAGATCCGCAAGGTGATGAAGATCGCCAAGGAGCCGATCTCGATGGAAACCCCGATCGGCGACGACGAGGATTCGCATCTGGGCGACTTCATCGAGGACACCAACGTGGAGTCCCCGATCGACAACACCACCAACATCAATCTCTCCGAGACGGTGCGGGACGTGTTGGCAGGGCTGACCCCGCGCGAGGCCAAGGTGCTGCGGATGCGCTTCGGTATCGACATGAATACCGATCACACGCTGGAAGAAGTGGGCAAGCAGTTTGACGTCACCCGCGAGCGGATCCGTCAGATAGAGGCCAAGGCGTTGCGCAAACTGCGTCACCCGAGCCGTTCGGAACAGCTGCGCTCGTTCCTGGACATCGACTGATCCGGTAGCCGTATCGGTGCAGTGATCACACAACAGCCCCGCACATGCGGGGCTGTTGCGTTGTGGGGCATGCTGCGCGCTATGCTTGCCCGGGTGGACGTCGCCGAAGCACGGACGCGCCGGGGATGGCGCAGGCGACATTCACGCCCCGGCGACGAAGCCAGACAGCGGCGCAACATAAAGCCCGTGTTTCTGCCTGACTCACGTGACGTTCTAGCCGTGGCTTCTAAGTTGATGGACGAATGGAACGAGGCCGTCGTATGAGCAGGCAAAGCCGCTTTGAAACCACCACATACCGCGAGCACGAGATTCGCGTACGCACCGAGCAGGCGTCCCCGGGCGCCAGGTGGACGTTGTGGGTCGACGTGTATGCACTGGGCGGCAAACGCCAGCCACGCATCGGTGGCCGGGAACAGGGATGGGAGACCTACCAGGAAGCCATCGCGCAGGGATTCCGTGCAGGCCGGCAATTGGTCGATGCGCAGCTTGAGGTGGCTTAGTAGCCGGGAGTGGGGAGTGGAGATTCGGGATTGCTGAGGTGCTTGTCGATCCGGGTCGTCTACCGCGAATGGTGCGCAAAGCGCACTGATCGCATACAAATTTAGAAGCCCGGCTCGCGCCGGGCTTTTTTTGTGGGCATGCACGGGCACGGGTGGGTGCGGGCGCTTCTCCTCATCGATGCCTGATGTCAGCAGACAGCGACGCGCGCGGACAGGTAAACTTTCGCCTCAGCTGGACGGTCCGACATGCCCCGCATCTCGCCACCCACCCCGCCGGGCCTATAGCTCAACGGTTAGAGCAGAGGACTCATAATCCTTTGGTTCCAGGTTCGAATCCTGGTGGGCCCACCAATAGAAAGCAGGCACTTGGACGCGCGGCCAAGTGCCTTTTTTGCTGCTCGGAAACTACCGGGACACGTCGTGTTCTTCTTCGCTGATCGCGTAGTCGGCGTCTTCTGGATAAGCGTTTGCGTGTGCGGTAGTCATCGTGCCGCTCAGTTGCGGTGCGCTTGCTTGCGCAGCCAGGTGAGGACATCAACTGCCGGGTCTTCATGCATGCAGACATGCAGCCGGCCCAGCACGATGCTCTGCGCATCGCCGCCTGGCAAGACGTCATCAAGGCCGGTGGCTTCGCAGGCGATCAGGACCGGCGGCAGACCAGGCTGCGCGTGGGAATGCAGCATGGCCAGCACATAGCCCTGCATCATTTCGAAGCTGAGGGTGACGCCCGTGCAGACACGGAACTGCTTGCTAGTGCTCATCGCCGCACCTGCGCATCTAAGGCGTCGACGGCAGTGATCGCTGCAGCAGCGTCGGCAATCGTGATGGCGCCTGTACTTCCGAGGCGTGCCATCAGGCTCAGCCACGCGGTATGGCTGCATTCGAGGGTGTTGGCGATTAGACCCACACGCTGGGGCATCTGGCGCGCCGCAGACGCGGGCGCTACTTGGGTGTTGTAAGACATGCTGGACTCCTTTTGTGGTTTGGAATCCGCCACGCCGAGACCAATCGGGGTGGCGGACAGTGCGCGGTTGGTCTGCCGGCCAAAAGGAACCGGTGGGCCTTGCGGCCCCCGCGCACCGCCCGCCATAAAGCTGGCCGGCATGCGCCCGCGACGATGCGGGCGATAAAAAAGCGCCATGCATCGATCGATGGGCGCTGGTGCGCCTTTTGATTCGGGAGACCAATCCCGGTCGCCGAATGTGCGGCGACGTTGGAATACTCGCTCCGCTGCTAGGAGCGTGTCAACGGAAAAATCCGCAACGCTATAGCAATAGTCTCGAGGCAGCACACTTCATAGCGGTGGCGGTGCCGAAACGATTGGTCAGCGCCGCGATCCTTAAGGCGGTGTTGGCCGACATAGGCGTATGCCAGCGCGAATTGCGCCATCACTCCATGCAGCAAATTTTCAGCTCCAGTAATTCCAGCCTGACCGAATTACGCCACGAGCAGCGGCGTAATCTCGTACCACCGCAAGACCACGCAATGCTCAAGAACCTCCGTTGTGGCGAATGCGCCCGCCTGCTGTGCAAGGCCGGGGTGGATGCACCTGTGGCTGTCCGAGTGCGCGCGCGTGCTCAAGGAAGGCGCGCCGGTGCTGCTGTTCACCGACGCGCTGTAGATCGTCGGCGTTGCCTGGCGCGACATCACTGTGTGGGGCAAGACCGAAGGCGTGCGGCCGCAGTTGGGGCGCTGCTGGAACCAAGCCGCACACATCGTGTGGGGCAGCAAGGGCAACATGCCACTGGATCGCCGCGCGCCTGTGCTGCCGGGGCTCATCCGTGAATCGGTGCGCAAGGCTGACAAGCATCACCTGACCGGCAAACCCACCGACTTGATGCGGCAGCTGGTCAAGATCTGCGAGACAGGCGGACGAATCCTAGATTCCTTCGCCGGCAGCGGCACGACACTGGTAGCGGCCGAGCTTGAGGGATACGGCTGGACTGGTGTGGAGATGACTAGCCACTATGTGGGCTATGCGTCCGAGCGGTTAGGCTCCCTGTAAAACTCACGGGGGCTGAGAATTCTCGGCTGCGATTTCGTTGCGCCATCATCAACCTGTCGCGCATCAGTCCAAGCAACCGCCCAGACCATCATTGCGATAGCGGCAGCCAGATCCAAAGTGCGACGAGGGTGGCCAACAGAACGGGCGGCGTCAGTATCAGTCCCACCTTCATGTATTGGCCCCACGTGATTCGTTGGCCCTTTCCGGCTAGGACATGCAGCCATAGAAGCGTCGCGAGCGAGCCGATCGGGGTGAGCTTAGGACCCAAATCATTGCCCACGACGTTGGCATAGATCATCACATCGCGGGTAGCATCGGGAAGGTTGGCCCCATCGATGGCGAGCGCGCCCACCAGCGTTGCCGGCATGTTGTTCATGATCGAGGCGAGTCCCGCCACTGCGAAGCCGGTGCCGATCGTGGCCACAAAACTTCCTTGCGCCGCCAGCCACTCAAGGACCGCACTTGCCGCTTTAGTTAGCCAAGCATTGCCGAGTCCGTAGACCACCAGATACATGCCAACCGAAAACAGCACGATCTGCCAGGGCGCTTCGCGCAGGATCTTCGTCAGCTGCATCGTGGCGCCTCTGCCGCCCGTCGCCCAGCGGCCAGCAATTGCCATCAGCATCAGCGCGGCCGCGCCCGTCACCAGAGCGATGGGTACACCGAGCGGCCCGGTCACGAAATACGCCACAAGTAGCAACGCGAGAAGTGGCAAGGCAGCACGGAAGACCGCCGTGTCACGTATCGCCTCACGCGGCGCTTCGAGATCGCTGACCGGATACGTGCGAGGAATGTCGCGCCGGAACCAGAGCGACAGCACGATCAGTGTCGCTACGACCGACACTAGATTCACCGGCACCATGACCGTTGCATAGCGTCCGAACGACACGTCAAAGAAGTTCGCCGTGACGATGTTGACCAGATTCGAGACAACGAGCGGAAGGCTTGCCGTGTCAGCGATGAAACCACATGCCACCGTGAACGCGAGCGCGCCGGCAGGTGGGAAATTCAGGCGCAGCAAAATGGCGAGAACAATGGGCGTCAGCAAAAGTGCCGCGCCATCGTTAGCGAAAACCGTAGCGATCGTGGCGCCTAGCAGAACGATCAGTGGAAACAGTTTCCGACCATTGCCGCCGCCCCATCGAGCCACGTGCAGTGCTGCCCAGGCAAAGAAGCCGGCCGCGTCCAAGATGAGCGAGATGATGATGAGGGCGACGAAGGTAAAGGTCGCATCCCAGACGATCCCCCACACGGTGCCGACGTCGTTCCACCCGACGACGCCGGTAGCCAAAGCGACTGCGGCACCGGCGAGGGCCGACCAGCCGATGCCAATCCCGCGCGGTTGCCAGATGACGAAAACAAGGGTGGCGATGAAAATCGCGAGGGCAAGCATGCAGCGCTCCGCAGTGGTCAGATGGAGCGCTGATTTACGCGCTTGGACAATTCTTCGGCGTTTTCAACTCGCTCAGAATAGCGATCGGTCAGATACGCCGAGCGGCCACGCACAAGCCAGGTGAATTTGACCAGTTCCTCGCAAACGTCGACGACGCGCTGATAGTAGGCAGACGGCTTCATCCGCCCGGACTCATCGAACTCCTGAAACGCCTTGGCAACGGATGACTGGTTCGGGATCGTGAGCATGCGCATCCACCGGCCGAGCACGCGCAGCTGGTTCACAGCGTTGAAGCTTTGCGAACCGCCGGAAACCTGCATGACGGCCAGCGTCTTGCCCTGCGTCGGGCGCTTGGCGCCCTCGGTGAGAGGAATCCAGTCGATCTGCGCTTTCATGATCCCTGTCATCGCGCCATGGCGCTCCGGACTGACCCAAACCATACCCTCCGACCAGTAGGCGAGCTCGCGTAATTCACTCACCTTCGGGTGGTCTGGAGCCGCCCCGTCGGGCAGCGGCAGGTCGTGCGGATCGAAGATGCGTACGTCGCAGCCGTACCAGCGCAACAAGCGGCCAGTTTCCTCTGCCAGCAGCCGCGAATAGGAACGCTCGCGCAACGAGCCGTACAGGATGAGGATGCGGGGCGGATGTCTGGGGTCGCCGGGCGTGGCCAGTGCGTTGACGTCGATTGGGGTGAGGTGTGTCGGATCGATGCCTGGTAGATCCATGGCAACGCCACCCATCACTTCGACGCTCCGCCTGTCGTCACCGCTTCGCCGTCTTCTTTCGTAAAGGACGCGACCGGGTGGGCCAGCAACGTGAGCACTTTCTCGGATGGCCGGCAGAGCGCCACGCCCCGATCGGAAACGACGATGGGACGATTGATAAGGATTGGGTGCGCGATCATCGCGTCCACCAGCTGTTCGTCAGTGAGGGCAGGATTGTCCAAGCCCAACTCCGCGTACGGGGTTCCCTTCTGGCGTAACAGATCGTGCGGCGCGATGCCCATGGCGGCAATTAGCTCGACCAGCTTCTCGCGCGTCGGCGGGGTGTGCAGATATTCGATGATCTCAGGGTCCTCGCCAGACTGGCGCATCATCTCCAAGACGTTCCGGGACGTGCCGCAGGCAGGGTTGTGATAGATCGTCAGCATCGCAATGATCTCCTTGAGCTGGGCCGTGTCAGGCCGACGGGCATTAAGGCTGAGGAAGGCTCAAACGCAGGTTTCCGATGCGCAACGAGTCAGGGCCACACCACAGATCTCTGGGTTGCCCGAGCAGCAGTCCTCGGTGAGAAACGAGAGCAGCTGGCGCATGTCCTCGTAGCTCGCCGCATAAAGGACACGTCGCCCATCGCGCCAGGAGCGCAGCAGGCGAGCACGCTCCAGCGTCGCGAGGTGAAAGCTCATTCGTGTTGGGGGGATCGTAAGCCGCTCGGCAATCTCCCCTGACGGCATGCCGTCAGGGCCTGCGCGAACAAGCATTCGGAATGCGGCCAGTCGATCGGTGTGTGCGAGGGCAGAGAGGGCTGCGACAGCGGAATCGTCTTTCATCGCGCTACTCTACAAATATAGTTGCAAAGTGCAATGGTTGGTTCAGTTTGCGCCTGCACCGCGGAGGCTGGTGCCGCGCACCAACCGCCGTAGGACCAGTGCATCAGGGATTGGCCGGGGCCACCGGCTGTGGCAGGGGCTCCAGCCACAGCACTTGCGGATACGCTTGAGCACACGCGCATCGACTTCCAGCCTTGCTCGGCAGCAAGGTTGAAGCGCTGCCTACCTAGCGCGCCTGGGCATCCCACAACCCCATGAGCTGTGTGATCGCGGCATCCATCGCCTTGAAGCTCATGCCATCCCGGGCCAGCGTGGATAGCCCGAGCAGGAAACTGTCGAACACGCAGGTCAGTGCGGCGGCGTCCACGGCGGGCCCGAGTTCGCCGCCGGCGATGGCGCGGTCCACGCAGGCGCGGATGCCGGCGCGCGTGCGTGCGCGCGAGCGCGTCAGCGGTGTGCACAGTGCCGAGAGCTCCGGCGACGGCGCGCTCATCACTCCCAGCGTGACCATGCAGCCTTTCGGGTGGCCACGCTCGCACTGCATCTTGGCGGAGCAGCGCAGCGCAAGCTCCACCGCCTGCCTGGGGCCGAGCGCGGCGTCCCACAAGCAGTGGGTCACCTTGGCGTAGGTCGCCAGGTAGCGGTCCATGCATTCCTTGAAGAGCGCTTCCTTCGAGCCGAAGGCGGCATAGAAGCTGGGCGCGGTGATGCCGCCACCAATCGCGGCCTTGAGCTGGCTCAACGAGGTGGACTCGTAGCCCTGTTCCCAGAACAGGTGAAGCGCCTCTTCCACCGCGGCGTCACGGTCGAAGCTGCGTGGCCTTCCCATTTGCGCCATGGCGCCCTCCGATCTCTACATCAAGACTAATCGATACAGATATCGTTGACAACGCAGCCAACCTGTAGATATATATCGATCGATACATATGTGGGCACTCAGTGGTGCCGGCCGGCAGGTCTCAGGACGAAGACCTGCTTTTTTCGGTCTTTATGTGTATCGATCGATATATATGTAGCGGCCTAACCGGCATCCCCCTCCCCAACAAAGGACAGCGTGTGACCTCTTCAACTGCATCCACCGCCGGTGCGATCCCGCCGCCATTGCCAGTCGCCGCGCTGCTGGCGCTGGCCATGACCGGCTTCATCTGCATCGTGACCGAAACCCTTCCGGCAGGACTGCTGCCGCAGATGTCCGCAGGCCTCGGTATCAGCCCGGCACTGGCCGGGCAGACGGTGACCGCCTACGCGCTGGGGTCGGTGATTGCCGCAATTCCGCTGACCATTGCGACCCAGCAGTGGAGGCGGCGTAACGTCCTGTTGCTCACCATCGTCGGCTTCCTGCTGTTCAACTCGGTCACCGCACTGTCGACCAGTTACGCGCTGACCCTGGTGGCGCGCTTGTTTGCCGGCGCAGCGGCAGGCCTGGCGTGGAGCCTGCTTGCCGGTTACGCGCGGCGCATGGTGCAGCCGGACCAGCAGGGCAGGGCCATGGCGATTGCGATGGTGGGCACGCCGGTTGCGCTTTCCCTCGGCGTGCCGCTGGGCACCTGGATGGGCGGCATACTGGGCTGGCGCAGCGCGTTCGCCGCGATGTCCGGACTGACGCTCATTCTGATCGTGTGGGTGCTGCTGAAGGTGCCCGACTACCCCGGCCAGTCCGCAGCGCAGCGGGTGCCGCTACGCAAGGTGCTCGGCACGCCCGGCGTGCGCCCGGTGCTCGCCACCGTGATGGCGTGGATGCTGGCCCACAACATCCTGTACACCTATGTGGCGCCGTTCGCCGCACACGCGGGGCTGGCACATCGCGTGGACGTGTTGCTGTTGATCTTCGGCGTTGCGGCACTGGTCGGTATCGGCGTGGCGGCAAAGTTGGTGGAGCAGCACCTACGTGGCACGGTGTTGGTGTCGTTGGCGACGTTCCTTGCGATCTCAGTGGTGCTGGCATTGCTGCAAGACGTGCAGCCTGTGGTCTACGTCTGTGTGGCGGTGTGGGGCCTGACCTTTGGCGGCGCGGCGACCCTGCTGCAGACCGCGCTTGCCGACAGCGCAGGCGAAGGCGCCGATGTTGCGCTGTCGCTCAACGTGGTTGCCTGGAACAGCGTCATCGCCGGCGGTGGCGTGGTGGGCGGCGTGCTGCTGGACCGATGGGGCGCCCAGACCTTTCCGGTTGCCATGGCCTTGCTGCTGGCAATCGGGCTGCTGATTGCATGGCGTGCCCGGCAGCACGGCTTTGCGGCGGGCGCGCGCTCGCCGGTTGCCGGTCACTAGCGTTGCCCTACCTGATGTCTTCCCGGCTGCGTCCGCCTGGTACCCAGCGAGCGCAGCCGCAGGCAACTGCCGGCATTGCAGGTGTTTATACGTTTCATATACGATTCGTATATTCATGACACAGGAGCTTGCATGGGCATCGTCAATATCGATGACGAACTGCACGATCAGCTGCGTCGCGCGTGCACGGTGACCAGCCGGTCGATCAACGCGCAGGCCACTTTCTGGATCAAGGTCGGCATGCTGTGTGAGATGCATCCGGAATCCTCGTTCCAGGACATCGTGGCGCAGGAACTGCGCGCGGCAGGCGTGCGGCCGCAATCCCTGAAACCGGCGCGGACATGATCAAGCAGCCGGCGGAGATTGCGCTGCTGGCCAACGCCGGTGCGCTGCTGGCGCAGGTGTTCCATGCGCTGGATCAGCTGCCGCTGGCAGGCCGCAGCACGCTGGAACTCAACGACTTCGTCGAGCGGATGATTGTCGACGCGCTGGGCGCGCGGCCGGCCAGCAAGGGGCAGTACGACTTTCCCTTCGTGCTCAACGCCTCGATCGATGATGTGGTGTGCCATGGCGTGCCCGCGGCCGCGGACGTGCTGCGCAACGGGCAGATCGTCAATCTGGATATCACGCTGGAAAAGGACGGCTATATCGCCGACTCCAGCACGACGTATCTGGTGGGCGAGGTGGCGTATCCGGCGCGGCGGCTGGTGCAGGCCACCTATCAGGCGATGTGGAAGGGGATTGCGGCGGTGCGTCCGGGCGCGCGGCTGGGCGACATCGGTCATGCGATTGCGCGGCATGCGCGCGAGCAGGGCTATAGCGTGGTGAAGGAATATTGCGGGCATGGCATCGGCCGGCAGATGCATGAAGAGCCGCAGATCCTGCACTACGGGCATGCCGGCACGGGGATGCAGCTGCAGGAAGGCATGGTGTTCACCATTGAGCCGATGATCAATCAGGGCAGGGCGGCGATCCGCGCCGAGCCGGATCAATGGCCGGTGCATACGCGCGACGGCAAGTTGTCGGCGCAGTTCGAGCACACCGTGGCGGTGACGCGTACCGGTGTGCGTGTGCTGACCTTGCGCCCCGGGGAAACGCCGCTGTGTGCGCTGGGGTGAGCGCGCCGTCCCCCGGCGTGTGGCCTGCGCCCGCTGCCGCCGCTGTGTTCGTTGCTTGCACTGCCGCGGCCAGACTGCGGCAGGTCAGCCAGGTTGCTGCACACTAGGCCGCATCGCTGACGTCTCCCGTGCGCCGGCACCCTGATCCGGCGGAGCGCTGGTCTTCCATGCAGCCACTTCCTCATAACCCCACGCACGCCGTGCACCCGGCGGCAGCATCCTGGCGACGGCCGCTGGAGTGGTTGCGCCGGCAGTTGCGCGCCAACGATCTGTGGTTCATCGGGCTGGCAGCCGTGGTGGGGCTGATTGCGGCGGCACTGATGGTGGTGCAGGCCGGCATGGCGCATGCGCTGCAGGCCTGGCTGTACGCGCTTGCACCGGGCGAGCGGCTCAGTACCGCCGAATCGATCACCGCCACCCAGTTGCTGGTGTTGCCGTTGGGCGGCCTGCTGGTGGGCCTGGTGGCCTTGCTGGCGCGGCGGCGCAAGCGGCCGCTGGTGGATGCGGTGGAAGCCAATGCCCTGCACGGCGGGCGCATGTCGATGCGCGACAACCTGATCGTTGCGGTGCAGACGCTGCTGTCCAACGGTTTCGGCGCATCGGTGGGGCTGGAGGCGACCTACACGCAGATGGGCGCAGGCGCCGGTTCGCAGCTGGGCCGTGTCCTGCGGGTACGCCGGGCCGACATGCGCACGCTGGTCGGTGCCGGCGCGGCAGGCGCGATCGCCGGTGCGTTCGGGGCGCCGCTGGCCGGTGCGTTCTACGCGTTCGAGATCGTGATCGGCGCCTATACGCCGTCGGCGCTTGCGCCGGTGGCCGCAGCGGCGCTGGCCGGCGCGTTCATGGCCAATGCGCTCGGTGCCGCGCCGTATTCGTTGCCGGCGGCGGTCGCCTATCAATTGCAGCCGCGTGACTATGCGATCTACATCGCGTTGGGGCTGACCTGCGCGTTGATCGGCATCGCGGTGATGCGGCTGGTGGCCGGTATCGAACGCGCCGTGGGGCGGATCGAGCTGCCGCTCTGGGGGCGCCCGGTGGTGGGCGGGTTGCTGCTGATTCCGTTGGCGATGTATTCGCCGCAAGTGCTGTCGTCGGGACATGGCGCCCTGCATCTGGACCTGACCAGTAGCAGCACGCTGCAGGTATTGGCCGGTTTGCTGGTGCTCAAATGCGTCGCGTCGGGCATCTCGCTGGGTTTCGGCTTCCGTGGCGGCCTGTTCTTCGCTTCGCTGTTCATGGGCTCGCTGGTGGGCAGCCTGTTTGCGGTGTTCCTGAACCTGCTGGTCGGCGCCGCGGCGGTGGACATCACCAGCGCTTCGTTGGTGGGCATGGCTGCGTTGGCGGCAGCCATTGTCGGTGCGCCGATGACGATGGCCATGCTGATCCTGGAAGGCACGCACGACTTTGTGCTGGCGAGCGCGGTGATGGTGGCGGTGCTGGTGGCCAATACCGTGGTGCGCCAGGTGTTCGGCTATTCGTTCTCCACCTGGCGCCTGCATCTGCGTGGCGAGAACATCCGCAGCGCACGCGACGTGGGGTGGGTGCGCAATCTGTCGGCCGGCAAGATGATGCGCAAGGACGCCAACCACACTGCGCACGACACCACGGTGAGCGAGTTTCGCCGGCGGTTTCCATTGGGGTCCACGCAGCGCGTGGTGCTGGAAGACGCCGCCGGCCATTACGCCGGTGTGGTGCCGCTGGCAGTGCTGTATGCGGACAACGTGCAGGCCGATGCGCCGGTGAGCGACTACGCCAAGCACCGCGATGCGGCATTGCTGGCAGACACCGACATCGTGGCGGTCATGAAGGTCTTCGACGCTACGCAGGCCGACGAGCTGGCGGTGATCGATGCACAACGCAAGGTGCTGGGCGTGTTGTCGGAAGGCTTCGTGCGCAAGCGCTATGCCGAAGAACTGGAAAAGCGCGAACGCGAACTGATGGGCGAGCGTGTGCTCGGCGACGACTGAGCCACGCGCTGCCGGCAGCGGCTGAAGCGACGGGGCGCATGCTGGCCCGGTAGATCCACTGCGTGCAGAAGGTGTCTCACGCAACGCCCTGCGCCCGCGACGCATGCAGCTTGCCCTCGCCAGCGGCAGCATGCGATGCCAGCACGCAGCTTCCAGCGGCCTGTGCGTTGATGTTGCTCATGCATTGGCAGCGTTGCTCGGCTCGACGCGCGTGCGCAGCAGCGCGCCATCGGGTTGTGCAGACCGACCTCAGCGCGTTAGCATGCAGCCTCGTCCAGAGCGATTTCCTCCGACACATGACACCACCCTGACCTAAGGCATCACGCGCTCGCAGTTGCTGCGAAGGTCCAGGTGTTTGACGTTCATGTATTCGCGCCGTGTGTTTGCCGGTGCGCGGAGTCGTTTCAATGTCCAGAGTTTTCTCGTTGCGCCAGCAATGGCTCGGCAACGTGCGTGGCGATGTGCTCGCCGGCATCGTGGTCGCGCTTGCGCTGATTCCCGAAGCCATTGCCTTTTCGATCATTGCCGGCGTCGACCCCAAGGTCGGGCTGTACGCGGCGTTCTGTATTGCGGTGGTGACTTCGATCGCCGGTGGCCGGCCCGGCATGATTTCTGCCGCCACCGGCGCAATGGCGTTGTTGATGGTGGACCTGGTCAAGGACCACGGCCTGCAGTACCTGCTGGCGGCCACCGTGCTGGCCGGCGTGCTGCAGCTGATCGCCGCAGCATTGCGCCTGGGCGCATTGATGCGCTTTGTCTCGCGCTCGGTGATCACCGGCTTCGTCAATGCGTTGGCGATCCTGATCTTCCTGGCGCAGTTGCCGGAGCTGGTCGGCATGCCATGGCCGGTGCATGCGGTGTGTGCAGCGGGCCTGGCCATCATCTATCTGCTGCCGCGCTTCACCACGGCGATTCCCTCGCCGCTGGTCGCCATCGTGGTGCTGACGGCGGTGTGCGCGTACTGGCACATCGACATCCGCAACGTGGGCGATATGGGCCGTCTGCCCGACAGCCTGCCGGTGTTCCTGCTGCCGGACGTGCCGCTGACGTGGGACAGCGTGCGCATCCTGCTGCCGGTGTCGACGACGCTGGCCGTGGTGGGCCTGCTGGAGTCGTTGATGACCGCGCAGATTGTCGAAGACCTCACCGATACCCCGTCGCAGCGCAACCGCGAATGCGCAGGGCAGGGGCTGGCGAACCTGCTGGCCGGGTGCTTCGGTGGCATGGCCGGCTGCGCGATGATCGGGCAATCGGTGATCAATGTGCGCTCGGGCGGGCGCGGGCGCCTGTCGTGCCTGGTGGCCGGTGTCGTCCTGCTGCTGATGGTGGTGTATGGCGCGCCCTGGGTGCGCCAGATCCCGATGGCGGCGTTGGTGGCGGTGATGATCATGGTCAGCATCGGTACCTTCAGCTGGGGCTCGCTACGCGATCTACGCACGCACCCGGGGAGTTCGTCGGTGGTGATGCTGGGCACCGTCGTGGTCACGGTATGGACGCACGATCTGGCCCGCGGCGTGCTGGCCGGGGTGCTGCTGTCGGCGCTGTTCTTTGCGCGCAAGGTCGGGCGCATGTTGCAGGTGCAGGCCAGCGAGCGTGACGACGGAGTGCGCGTGTATGCGGTGCGCGGCCAGGTGTTCTTTGCATCGGCCGGGCAGTTCGTGGCCAGCTTCGATTTCCCGGGCACGCCGCCGAAGGTGTTGATCGATCTGAGCCACGCGCACTTCTGGGACATCAGCGCGGTGGCGGCGCTGGATCGGGTGGTGCTCAAGCTGCGCGCGCACGGCGCCGAGGTCGAGGTGATCGGCGTGAATCAGGCCAGCGACACGCTGATCGAAACCTTAGGAACCCATCGGCGCGATGGCGCGCGCCTGCAGCTGGGGCACTGAGCCCGGCTGCTCGTGCGCAGCCAGCGCGGCCGTCGGCGCCGCCGCGTGGCGTGCATGTTCGTCCAGCAACGCGGACAGGCGACGATGGCAGTCGCGGAAGGCCAGCGCGGAGGCGGGCATGTCGCAGGCATCGAAGGTTCCGGCCTCGGCCTTCCAGGCGGCGAGCAGGTCTTTCAGGTCGCAGATCAGGCTCGGCATGCGGGTGACTCCGTGGGCGTTCTCATCACTACGGCCACAGGTGCCGGCCGGATGCAGTCGCGCTCGTTCGTCCCACGCATGGCCGCGCGGTGGCGCTGCCATCGTGCAGGACACACGTGCGCGTCACATCGGCGGGAGGAGGGTGGCCGTGCGGTCTTTTACCGCTGGAGCAGACCATGAGCAACGACGAAAACGGCAACCGCGGCGTAGACGATCCGACCCCGCCCAATGGCATCAAGGCACCGGGCAGGGACAACACACCGATCCAGGAAGGGCCTGCACAGGACAGCGAGATCGATGACGACGATGGCATCGAAGACCCGGTCGAGGACGATGACGACCTGGGCGCGGAAGACGACGAAGACGAAGACGACGACCAGTAAGCGCGTGGCAGCGTTGCACGCGGCCGTGCAACGCTGAACCCGGCAGAGGGCACCGGTTGCGCGGCATGCGCTGGCTGTGGCCGGCCATGCTGCCTAGACTTGCGGATTGCCCATCCTGTGACATCCATGGACACCTCCCTGTCGCCATTGCCCAACATCGCGTTGGGCCAGTACCGCCACTTCAAGGGCGGCCGTTATGAAGTGCTCGGCGTCGTGCGTTGCAGCGAAACGCTGGCCCCGCTGGTGCTCTATCGCCCGTTGGACAGCGAGGTCGGTCTGTGGGTGCGGCCGTATGCGATGTTCGTCGAGCAGGTCGAGGTGGACGGCGTTGCGCGTCCGCGCTTTGCGCGGGTCGAGTAGGCGCGGCTTGGTCTGCACGACGTTACAGGGCCGTTTGCGAGTGCGTTGGCAATGACGGCTGCCGCCGCTGCGCCAGTCACCACGCCCGATGGCCGGTATCTGATCGTGCGTGGCCGGCTCTGGCGTACCGCCAACCCGCATCTGCGCGAAGACGTGCGTGCCGGGCTGGTCGGCGCCTTGATGGACGCGCGACGCGCGGTCAAGGCGGCCAAGCGCGATGAGGATGCCGGGGGGCTGGCTGCAGCGCGTGCGGCGGTCGATCGTGCCAAGACGGCGCTGGGAGAGCGCGGCCCGGTGTGGTGGAGCGATGGTGCCAAAGACTTCAATCGGCATCTGGTCAAGAACACGCCATACGCGGACTGGTTTGCGGCGCTTGCCGCGCCCGAGGCCTGAGGGCGCGTTGCAGCGGGCCAGGCGTGCCGCCGCCTGCAACGACAAGGCCCGGGAATCCCGGGCCTTGTCTGCTGGATCACACGCCCAGCGGTGTAGAGCGGCTGAGCAGGCTGCTGCGCTCAGCGCCAGGTGGGTACGGCTGGTGCCCGACATCGGCAAGGGCCATTCGGGCACTCCGATGCTGGACGCGCCATTCGCACCCACCTGACGACTGCTCGCAACATGGTGTCAGCTGCTCTTGATCGACGTGGCTGGAGAAGCGGACAGCCGGCCTCAGCCCAGGTCGCAATTGCTCGGCTGCGGCCAGGTGGTGGCGGGCAGCATGGCCTTGACGGCGGCCGGTGCGGTGATGCCGATGGTGCTGGCGCCGTAGAGGTCTTCCAGTTCGTCGATGCTGACGATGTAGCTGTCCAGCGAACCGAGGTTGGCGCTGTTGGGAATCAGCCAGCTGATCGCGCGGGTGCCGCCGCCCGGGTTGGCGGTGATGATCGTCTTCCAGAAGAAGTCCGGGGTGCGGATGCCGTGGCTGCTCAGGAAGTAATCGTTGGTCGTGTCGCTGTAGATCACACCGCCGTAGACCTGCACGCTGGCGATGTCGCGGTAACACTCGGCCACGTTTTCGGCGCGTACCCAGATGCCCTGGTTGAAGCTGGACACCTGCGGCACGATGTTGGACATCAGGTTGGCGCGACGGATGTAGGTCGCGTTGTAGTCCATGTGGTTGGAGGTCACCAGGTGCCCGCGATCGTAGCCGGTGCGCACGCTGGCGTAGGAGGCGGTGGAGGTCTGGCCGGCGCAGCCGCTGGGCAGTTCGGTGTCCAGATTGAAACTGGACGGGCGCGCGGCCGAGCCGGTATCGGCCTGCAGCACGTACTCATAGCGCAGCGCGGTGTGGTTGGTGCAGTCGTAGCGCAAGGTGTAGCCGCCCTTGTTGAGGGTGACGACCTGGGCGTTTGCGCTGGCACTGGCAGCGGTGAACAGCAGAACGGCGAAGAAAGTCCGGAAGCGCATGGGCAGTGAATCTCCTGGAAAATCAATCGGACGCACGACGCCTTCGCCGGCTGCCGGGGGGCAGATCGACGCTCAGCGGAACGCGCGCTGGAAGGGGGATAGTTGGCTCACATTTTTTAGCGAGCGCGACAGCTATCGCATGCAAATGTTGCTTGGTGGTGACGTAGGCGTGAGGAATGTGCAGTCGCGTCAGTTTTTCCGGCAAAAATGTGACCGGTCTCGCGCATTGGGCGGCATACGGGCTGACAGGCGATAAGCCCCTGGTTATGCCTGGAGCGTGCGGATGTGCTTCCGCGCCAGGGTTTTTGCGATGACGCATAGCTGGGCCATCAGCAGAGCGCGGTTGCTGCTGTCGGACAACCGCCCGCGTGGAGGTCGGGGTATGCCGGCACCCGTGGTCAGATGACAACCGTGGGAGTGCAGTCGCGAACACCGCAGGGCCGGTCATCGGCGCAGGATGCGCATGGCTCGGTTTTAAACGGTGCCTTGCCAGCGCCGCGTTCGCCACCGGCGGCACAAAAAACCCCCTTCTGCAGTCCATGCAGAAGAGGGCGTCAAAGACGTCGCGAGAGGATTGGCTCGGTCGACTATGCGACCTCTTTTTCCAGCTGCGGTGCGCTGGCAGGCTGCAGCTGGAACAGCGAGACCAGCTGGGTCAGGGTGCTGGACTGCTTTTCCATCGCCCGTGCCGCGGCCATGGCTTCTTCCACCAACGCCGCATTCTGCTGGGTGGTTTCGTCCATCTGGATCACCGTCTGGTTGACCTGTTCGATGCCGGCCGATTGCTCGCTGGATGCGGCGGTGATCTCACCCATGATGTCGGTGACCCGATTCACGCTGGCGACGATCTCGGTCATGGTGGTGCCGGCCTTGTGCACCAGCACCGAGCCTTCGGCCACCTTGCCCACCGAGGCGTCGATCAGCTCCTTGATCTCCTTGGCCGCAGCGGACGAACGCTGCGCAAGCGTGCGCACTTCCGAGGCCACCACCGCAAAGCCGCGGCCCTGTTCGCCGGCACGGGCGGCTTCCACCGCCGCGTTCAAGGCCAGGATATTGGTCTGGAACGCGATGCCATCGATGACGCTGATGATCTCGGCGATCTTTTTCGAGGAGGTTTCGATGCCCGACATGGTGCCGACGACCTGGCTGACCACCTCGCCGCCCTTGGAGGCTACACCGGCTGCATTGCGTGCCAGTTCGTTGGCCTGTCGCGCATGCTCGGCGTTCTGCTTGACGGTGGAGGTGAGTTCCTCCATCGATGCGGCGGTTTCTTCCAGGCTGGCCGCCTGCTGTTCGGTACGCCGCGACAGGTCCTGATTGCCGGCGGCAATTTCACCGGCCGCAGTATCGATCTCCGACGAGGAATGCTGGATGCGCCCGACGACGTCGGTCAGGCGGTCCACCGTGGTGTTGGCATCGTCGCGCATGCGCGCGAACACGCCGGCAAAGTCGCCGTGCATGCGCGTGGTCAGGTCGCCGCTCGCAATCGCCTGCAACACTTGCGACACCGCGCCCAGGCTCTGGTCCGAGCTGCTCATCAGGTGATTGAGGTCGACCACGATCTGGCGGAAATCATGCTCGAACGCGGTCTCGTCGCCACGTGCGCTGAAGTCGCCTGCCGCCGCCGCCGATGCCAGCCGCTTGATCTCGCCATTGATCGACAACAGGCTGGCCCGCACATCGTTGATCGATTGACTGATCACCGCCTTCTCGCCCGGCAACGGCTCCAGCTGCTGCGACAGGTCGCCGGCGGCATAGCGCTCGGTCAATGCGACGATCTGCATCGTCACCGCGATATGGCTGGACACCAGCGCATTGCTGGCCCGCACCATGCTGCCGAATTCGCCGGGGAATTCCTGCTCGGCGATACGGTGACTGACCATGCCGGCTTCATGCTTGTCGCCCATGTCGGTCTGCGCCTGGATCACGCGACGCAGCTGGCGCTGCATGCTGTCCATCGCCTGCAGCAGCTGGCCGACCTCGTCGTTGCGGTCGATCGAGATGCTGTTGTCCAGCTTGCCCGACGACACCGCATGCGCAATGCCCACCGCACGGTTCAGCGGCTGCGTGATGGCGCGTGCCACGATCCAGCCGAAGGCGATGCACAGCACCGCACCGACCAGGCCCAGCACCAGCCCGCCGATGCTTGCCGCCACCGAGCTGTCCACCGCTTCCTGCACGGTGCCGCGGAAGCGTGCATCGGCACGCTTCTGCATGGCGGTCAGGGTGGTGCGATAGGTTTCCAGTGCCGGTGCCATGGCGCTCATCTGCGCCGCATCGGGTTCGCGCTGTTCCACGAACGCGGCGGCCACGCCGTGCGCCAGGCTGTAGTACTGATCGAACTCCTTGCCCAGGCGTGCCAGCTCCGTCGCATTGGCAGGATCGGATTTCTGCAGTTTCACGTAGGAGGCGTGGATCTCGTCGGCCACCGGCTTGGTGGCCGCCAACATGTCGGCATCGCCGGCGGCAGCGGCGCCGTTGAGCCCGTTGATGAGCTTGTCCAGCGCAGCCACGTTGCGTGTCATGGCGTCGAGCATCGGGAAATGCACGTCGCGTACCGCTTCCAGGCGGTCGTTGTTGCGGTGAAAGACCAGCGTACTGAAGGCCACATAGCTCGATAGGCAAAGGATCGCCACCGCGGCCGGCATCAGGATTTTCCAGAACAACGGTAGCGACAGGATGCGTCTCATGACTTGAGTCTCGAGCAGGTGGCGGGTCACGGCTTCAGGACGACCTTGACGCTGGCGTCGACTGCGCTGGCACTGATGTAACCGATGGCGCCGGGCGTGGCGGCAACGGCCTTCTTGACCGCATCGTCGCCACTGACACGCTTGGGACGCTGCGCCTTGCCGGTGAACATCAGCTGCGACCAGTACGACTTCAGCTGTGCCGCGTCGCGTGAGGCCACTTTCTTGTAGAACTCATCGCGGGTGGCGACGCCTTCTTCCTGATCGATCGGCACCGCCGCGCCGCCACCGGGCAGGCTGTTGGATTTGGCCAGGAAGATCTGCGACACCTGCGCGGCGCTGAGGCTGTCCGGGCCGCCCTTGGCCGACATCACCACCACGACATCGGCATTGGCGCAGAACGCGCTCAGCGACAACGCGGCAAGCAGGGAGACTGCAAAACACTTGGAAATGGTCATGGGGGCTCTCTTAGAACACGAAGTCGACGGAGGCCGACAGCAGGTTGTAGCTGCCGCCCGGACGGAAGCCCGGCTGGATGTTGTTCAACGATCCGAACGAGCCCGCGTTGTTGTTGATGTGGCTGGCCTGCAGCTTGAACGCGACGCTTTCACGCGCGTCCCAACGCAGCGATGCGGTAAAGCTGTGACGGCCGCTTTCGGCCTGCGCCAGTGCGCGCGTCATCACGCCGACCGGATCCTGGCCGGCCGCGATGGTCGGGCCCTTGCGATCGACGTTGGCATAGGTGATCGACGGCGTCAGCGTGCCGAAGCGACCGCCGACACTGAGATAACCGGAGGTGGTCTTGCCGTTGAGCGAGGGCGAGTAATCGGCGCGGATCACTTCGCTGCGCAGGAACCAGCTGCCCGGATCATAGGCGTAACCCAGGCTGGCAAAGCTGCCGTCCACGCCATAGGTGGTCAGGCGATCGGCCAGTGCGGGATTGATGCGCTGATAGACCGAGAACAGGCGCTCCAGCGCCGGTGTATCGAAATCGGTGGTGCCCACGATGTAGGCGGCGCGGAACGTGGACGCACCCGATTCCAGGCCCAGCGCCAGGCCGCGCATGGCGTACACATCGGCCTTCTTCGAATTGATGCGGCCATAGAAACCCTGCACGCTGACCACACTCTCGCCGGCGTTGATGGTGTACACGCCTTCGACGCCGTCCATCGGCAGCAGGTAGTTGTAGACCTCGTACGGCGGACGCACCCACGGGGTGGCGTAACCGACGCGCTGGTACTCGGACAGCATGTACAGCGGCGCAGTGATGCGGCCCAGGCGCGCAGCGAACTGCGGGCCGAACTGATACTTCACATGCGCCAGCGTGACCTTGGGATCGTAATCGCCGCGTTCGGCGTACTCACTGGTCACCTGCAACACGCCGGTGAACTTGTCGGTGAAGTTGGCATTGACCTGGCCGGCGATACGCGAGTCCGGACGTGCCGAGGTGGAGTGGCTGGCACCGGCACCTTCCACGGTCTGGATGTCGGGCGTGAAGTCGGCCTGGTCCTCGGTCGAATGCACCACGCCCAGCGTGCCGAAGCCGCTGAAGGAAAACATCGAGTCCTGCTGCGCGTAGGCGCAGGTCGACGACGCCAGGGCGATGGCGCCACTGAGAAGCTTGACGGTCAATTTCATTGAGAATCTCGGCTGAGTGGGTGATGGACGCAGCGCCATGGGAGGCGCGCGGGCAGAACGGTAATGAGCGTCGCAACGCCCTGGATTGCGGTAGCGGCCGTCTGCATCATTGCTTTAGCGAGATTTTTACAACTTGGAAAAACCGGTTAAGAAACCAAAGCACCACAAGAAGTGGACGATAGTTCCGCCCTATCGAGACGCGTGATTTAGGTGTTTGAAACAGCTGGAATGAATATCTGCGGACATAATCGTCCGCATCGGGAGCCTGCCGATGAGTAGCGCAGCCGGTGAAGGGCGAGGTAAGCAAAAAACCGAATTTTTCCCGGGGGAAATCGACAAAGAGGCGTTTGCTCCGAAGTGCGCACGCAAAAAAACGCCACGCACTGGCGAGCCAGGCGTGGCGGTCTTTGAATTATTTCGCGTGGGCGCGCCAGTTACTGATCGCCAGTGCGATGCGGCCAACAAAGATTTGCTTCGGCTGCATGCAGACGCAACGAGATACAGCCGGCAAGTTACTGGAAACGTTTACTGCTGCCGTGTCGGGAGTTTCACCACGACCTTGATCTCGAACCGGAAGCCCGCCAGCCAGGTCACGCCCACTGCGGTGACGGTGGGGTAGGGCGCCGGGCCCCAGTAGCTCACCCATTTGTCCCACATGGCCTCGAACACCACGTCGGGGTCGAGCATGAACAGCGTGACGTCGACGACGTCCTGTGTGCTGCAGCCGGCTGCGGCGAGGATGGCATCGAGATTGGCGAAGGCACGGGCGATCTCTGCCTCCAGCTCCGGCTCCGGCGAGCCGTCGTCGCGGCTGCCGACCTGGCCGGCGACGAACAGCAAGCCATCGGCGCGGACTGCCGGCGAATAGCGGTGGCGCTCGTACAGCGCGTGCCGCCCCTGCGGAAAAACTGCCTCACGTGTTGCCATGGTGACCTCCATCGGGTGGCGAATCGGAACAGGCAGGCAGCGTAGGTGCTTGCCTGCGCGCGATAAATCGGCGATGGCGAGCAGCACTGTTTGTAGAATCCAAACAATCTTGGGGTCGGGAGTGGCGATGGACCGGTTCGACGCGATGCAGGCGTTTGCGCGGGTGGTGGAGACCGGCAGCTTCACCAAGGCGGCCGAGACCTTGCACATGAGCCGGGCCAGCGTGACCCAGCTGGTGCAGCAGCTGGAGGCACGCCTGCGCGTGAGGCTGCTCAACCGCACCACGCGGCAGGTGCATGTCACCGCCGATGGCGCGGCGTACTACGAACGCGTGCTGCGGCTGCTGGCGGACATGGACGATGCCGAGACCAGCCTGTCCGATGCGTCGGCGCTGCCGCGCGGCCGCCTGCGCGTGGATGTGCCCAGCCCGCTGGCGCGCCTGATCCTGATGCCGGCACTGCCGGCCTTTCATGCGCGTTATCCGGATATCCAGCTGGACATGTGCGTGAGCGATCGCCGCGTGGACCTGATCGGCGAGCACGTGGATTGCGTGGTGCGCGGCGGCACCATCACCGATCAGTCGCTGATCGCGCGCCGCGTGGGCGACCTGCAGGCGGGTGTGTACGCGGCGCCGGTGTATCTGCAGCGGCTGGGCATGCCGGCACATCCGCGCGAGCTGGAAAACACCCGGCATCGCTGTGTGGGCTTCATGCGCTGGCGCAGCAGCAAGACCGTGCCCTATGTCATGCAGCGCGGCAGCGAGGCGGTGCACCTGCAAGGGCGTTACGTGGTGGCGTCCGACGACGGCAATGCCTATCTGGCCGCCGGGCTGGCCGGCATGGGCGTGCTGTGGTTGCCGGTGTACATGGCCAGGGCGCACGTGGCCAGTGGCGAACTGGTGCCGCTGTTCGAGGACTGGCGGATGGAGCCGATGCCGCTGTCGATCGCGTTCCCGCCCAACCGGCATGTCAGCGCCAAGCTGCGTGTGTTCATCGAGTGGGTGAGTGCGTTGATGGCCGAGCATGCGCCAGTGGAAGCGCCGGCGCTGCGCTGAGCGCGCTGCGTGGCGTGGCTGATGTGGTCGTGGTCGTGCACGCAAGACACGGGGGCACGCACGCATGATGGAGTGCGCAGTGCGTGGTGAAGCGTCCTGTCTGCCGACATGCAAGCGACGTTGCTGCCGGTATCGATGCCGATGCCGATGCGGTTGCGGTTGCCGTTGCCGTCGCCACTGGCCTTGCGCAATGCGCGATACGAGAGAGGCTCAAGCCGCATTGCCGATCCCACAGCGTGCAATCGGCAATGCGCAGGGTCACTCCGCCAGCTGGCGCCGCACCGGATAACGCCAGCCGTTGATCGCCGCATACGGCGAGCGCGCATAGATCCATTGCAGCCGCGCATCGCCATCGGCGCGGAATGCGGCATCGTCTGCGAGCTTGCGTTCGAATGCGGCGCGCAGGGCGGCGTCGCTGCGCAGCACGCGCTCGCTGAAGTCCACCAGCTCGGCGCCGTACAAGCCGCTGTCGGGGCTGCCGGCATTGCGGAAACGCCCGCTGGCCAGCAACGAGTCGCTGCTCTGCGGCTCCAGCAACGCGGCTGCCAGCATGCGCATGGGTTGATCGGCAGGCACGCGGACGCTGCCGGCGACGAAGGTTTCTTCCACGGGCTCGGCGTGCGGCGTTTGCGTGCCGGCATCCTTCACGACGCGGATCTGCTGCACCTGGAGCTGGCGCGGCTGCTGCAGGCGTTCGTAAGTGATGCCGTGCGCCTTGAGCAGTTCCACCACATCGTCGTTGCCGGGCGGGATCCACCAGGCGAGCGGGTAGCGCACCGCCTGGGTCTGGCGATAGCCGATCACCGGCATGGTCCAGGTTTCATCGCGGCCCTCCCAGCGCAGTTCCTGCCGCCCGGACACCGGCGACAACGCGCGGGTGTAGCTCACGCCCTTGAACGGCACCTGGGCGATCGGCTGTTGCAGGCGTTCCCAGGCCACCATCAGTTCCTGCGGGCGGGCGGCGCGATCGGCGCGCTTGGCCGCATCGATGTTGCCTGCATCGCGGGCAACCACGCGCAGTGCTGCTTCCAGCAGCACATAGTCGCCCAGCACGCGCTGCCGGTACGACTTCAGGCGATGGTTCTCCACCAGCACGGTGGGGATGCCGGCAAAGTCGCCATACCCGGTGGAATAGCGCGGGCCTTCCGGCGCGTAACGCAGGCCCGAGCGCGGCTCGTTTTCGTCGATCAGGCTCGGGTAGATGGCCGGTGCGTGGCCCTGTTTGCGCAATGCGCTGTTCACCGCCGGCGTAAAGCGTTGCTGCAGCCAGTCGGCAGTGGCGCGCGAGCGTGCATAGGTGCCCCAGCCGGCGAAGGTGAAGGTGATGTCGTACTGGTGATCCAGCCCACCGCTGACATGCAGGTCGATGTAGAGCGCCGGATCCAGGCGATGCAGCAACGCGACCATCGCGCGCGTTTCCGGCGCTTCCAGGGTGAGGTAGTCGCGGTTGAGATTGATGCCGCGCGTGGTGGTGTTCCAGCCCATCTGTTGCGGGCCGCGCAATGCGGCGCCGATCAGCGGGCCGCGCTGCTCGTGACCGTCGGCATTGAAGATCGGCACGAACACCAGATCCACCTGGTCGAGCAGGTGGTCCTTGCCGCGTTGCGCGATATCGCGCAGCAACATCAGGCCGGCATCCTTGCCATCGATCTCGCCGGCGTGGATGCCGGCCTGCGCCAGCACCACCGGCTTGCCGGGCGCGCCCTTGTGCGCGCGGACCAGCAGCAGGTCACGGCCCTCGCTGCTCTTGCCGAACACCTCCAGCGACAGCAGCGGCGAGGCGGCGACCAGGCGTTCCAGCCACGCACGCGTTTCGTCATAGCTGGGAGTGCTGGCGAAATCGTTGCGCTCTGCCGGGGTGCTCCACGGATCGTCCGGTGTGACGATCAACGCCTCGCTGGCCCCATGCCAGGCGCGTACCGGCGGCAGCGGTGCGCTGGTGTCGATGGGCTGCGCGCTGGCCTGTGCGGCAGTCAACAGGGTTGCGGCGAGCAGGCCGGCAGCGGCACGTATGGTGCTGCGGCTGGCAGGTCCGGCGGCGTTGCCGGAAGCGGGTGCGGGAGGGGGCGAGGCGTGCGGGGCAGAGGGGCGCGTATCGGAAGTCATGTGGGGCGTACGGGATCTCGATTGCAGGGAGAACGTGGCAAGGCTTGCTGCTCCTGGGTGGCCGCACCGGCGGCGGCGTTCGACGGCGCGATGCCGCATCGGCGCGTTGCACCAGGCTGCGTGGGTCGGAGGGCTGGTCCCTGGGCGCGGGTCGCGCGGTGCAGGGAGTGCCTCCGGCACCGCAACGACCAGCAGGATATTTGCGTAATACAGTAACATTTGATGGGGCGCGTTCGCGTCGACGGTCGCGCAGCCGCAGCGGCCAGCCTGCTTCCTGTGGTGCCGTCGTCCGAGCGGGATCGCACCGCGCGTTCGCCTCTCCGGCGGGCGCTTGCGCGGCGTCGCCCGGTCCCCTGCAAGCGCTGAAAGCAATGTGATAACGTATCATTTCGTTAAGCCATTGCCTTGCCATGCTTTCCAGTTCTCAAGCCGCCCCTGCCATCTCGATCAGCAACCTGCACGTGGCCTACCGCGACCGCGCCGTGCTGCAGGGGCTGGATCTGCAGGTCGCCGCCGGCAGTGTCTACGCCTTGCTGGGCGGCAATGGCGCCGGCAAGTCCTCCACGCTTTCCAGCTTGCTCGGCTTCGTCAAACCCACCTCCGGCAGCCTGCGGGTCGATGGCATCGACCCGGTCGCCGACCCTGGCGGCGCACGTGCGCGGCTGGCCTATCTGCCGGAAAACGTCGCGCTCTACGAGCACCTGAGCGCGCTGGAAAATGCCGACTACCTGCTCGCGCTGGCCGGCCAGCGCCGCAGCCAGGCCGAGATCGGCCAGGCGCTGGCCGCTGCCGGCCTGCAGCGTGAGGCCTGGCGTCAGCGGCTGGCGGGGTTTTCCAAGGGCATGCGCCAGAAGGTGGCGATTGCGGTGGCCACGCTGCGCCAGGTGCCGGTGTTGCTGCTGGACGAGCCCACCTCGGGCCTGGACCCGCGCGCCATTGGTGACTTCAACCGCTTGGTGAGCAGCGTGCGCGAGCGCGGTGGCGCGGTGCTGATGGTGACGCATGACCTGCTCGGCGCAGTGGATGTCGCCGACCGGATCGGGTTCCTGGAACACGGGCGCATTGCCGAAGACACCGGTGCCGGCGACAGCGGCTTCGACGTGCGTAGCTTGCATGCGCGTTTTGCGCGTGCGCAGGATCGGGCTGCATGAGTCCTGTGCTGTTGGTCGCACGCGAGGAACTGCGTTTCATGGCGCGCAATCGTTCCGCTGCCATCGGTGTGGTGCTGCTGATGCTGCTCACGCTGGTGGCGGCATTGACCGCCGCGCATCATCAGCGCGAGGTGGCCGAGTTCCGCGCGCGCCAGCAACTGGCCGCGCAGCAGGCCTTCGAAGCGCAGCCGGACCGCCACCCGCATCGGGTGGTGCATTACGGCCACTTCATCTATCGCCCGTTGCCGGCGCTGGCCGCCTTCGATGCCGGCGTGGACGCGTTCACCGGCAACAGCATGTTCCTGGAAGGCCATCGCCAGAACACCGCCAACTTCGGCGATGTGCGTCAGAGCTCGCTGCTGGTGCGCTTCGGCCAGCTCACCCCGGCGTTCGTGTTGCAGGTGCTGGCGCCGCTGCTGCTGGTGTTTCTCGGCTATGGCGCGGTGGCGCGCGAGCAGGAGACCGGCACCTTGCGCGCGCTGTTGCTGCAGGGGGCCACGCGTGGGCAATTGTTCGGCGGCAAATATCTCGCGCTCGCGGTGGTGGCCGCTGCCTGCCTGTTGCCGGCCCTGGTCGGGTTGCTGCCGATCGCGTCGTTGCCGGGTCAGGCGCTGCGGGTCGCGCTGCTGGTGCTGGCGTATGCGGTGTATCTGCTGGTGTGGTGCGCGTTGGTGCTGTCGGTGTCGATGCTGTGCCGGCGCGGCCGCGATGCGTTGCTGGTGTCGCTGGCGGTGTGGGTGTGGCTGGCCCTGCTGGTGCCGCGCGTGGCGCCGGATGCGGCCAGTGCGGCGTACCGCCTGCCGACGCGGCTGGAGACCGATGTGGCGATCCAGCGCGACCTGCGCACGCTCGGCGACAGCCACAACCCGGATGACCCGCACTTTGCGCAGTTCAAGCAGCAGACGCTGGCGCGTTATGGCGTGCAGCGGGTGGAAGAGCTGCCGGTCAACTACAAGGGCCTGCTGGCGCTGGAAGGCGAGCGGCTCACCGCGAGCCTGTTCGAGCGCTATGCGGCGCGTGATTCGGCCATCCAACAGCAACAGAATCTACTGGTGCGCACGTTCGCCTTGTTGAGCCCCACGGTTGCGCTGCGCGAGCTGTCGATGACGCTGGCAGAAACCGACCTGCGTGCGCACGAGCGGTTTCTCGCCCAGGCCGAGCATTACCGCTACACGCTAGTGCAGCAGCTCAACCAGCTGCAGGCCGATGCGGTGAGCATGGCCGACGACACCGCGCAGGATGCCGGTGCCGACCAACGCAAGCGCATCTCCTCCGCGCATTGGCATGCGATCCCGGTGTTCGCATTCCAGCCGCCGGCCACCACCGAGGTATTGCGCGCCGCGGGCGCGGCGCTCGGCCTGGTCGGTGCCTGGCTGCTGGCGGCGCTGTGCATGCTGGTGGTGGCCGGCCGGCGTGTGGGAGTGGCGCGCTGATGCTGCTGTGGAAATACGAACTGTTGCTGTTGCTGCGCGCACGCGCTGCGCTGGCCGGCCTGCTGTTGCTGGCGGTGTTGACCGTGTGCAGCCTGCTCTCCGGCCAGCACCTCATCGCTGCGCAGCGCGCCAACATCGCGCGCATTGCAGCGCTGCAGCAGGAGGACATCGCAGCGGTGCAAGACTATGTGGCGCGCTCCAACGACGCCGGCAGCGCGGCCTACTACAGCTTCCATCCGACCTGGGATGTGCCCACGCCACTGGCATTTGCCGCGGTGGGCATGCGCGATGTCTCGCCGTACATCCTGCGTGTCCGCGCGCTGGGCCTGGAAGCGCAGATCCACGATGGCGACAGCTACAACCCGGAGCTGGCATTGGCCGGGCGCTTCGACTACGCCTTCGTGCTGGTGTTCCTGCTGCCGTTGTTCGTGATCGCGCTGCTGTTCGATCTGCGTTCGGGCGAACGCGAGGCCGGGCGTGCGCGCATGCTCGCCGCATTGCCGGGAGCGGGCACGGCGTTGCTGGTGCGGCGCGTGGCGGTGCGTGCCGCTGCGGTGCTGGTGTGCTTGGGTGTGCCGTTTGTGATTGCCGCAACGCTCAATGCGGTGCCGCTGCTGCAACAGCTCGCGGTGCTGGCATTGACCTGCGCCTATCTGCTGTTCTGGGTGCTGCTGGCGGTGCTGGTCGGGCGTCTGCAGTGGCGCCCCGCCGCGCATGCCACCGCCCTGGCGACCTGCTGGGTGGTGCTGGCGCTGGTCGCACCGGCGCTGGCGCATGTGGCGATCAATCAGGCAGTGCCGGTCAACCAAGGCAGCGAGATCGCGCGGTTGCAGCGCGAGGCGGTCAACCACGCCTGGGACATTCCGCGCCAGCACACCATGCGGGCCTTCTACGCGCAGAACCCGCAGTGGGCGGACTCGGCGCCGCTGACCGGCGCGTTCCACTACAAGTGGTATTTCGCCTTCCACGAAAACGGCGACCAACAGGTGGCCCCGCAGGTCGGGGCGTATCGCCAAGGTTTGCAGCGACGCGAGGCGCTGGCGCAGCGTGTTGCCAGCGTGTTGCCGCCGGTGGCGTTGCAGGCCGCGTTGACGCGCCTGGCAGGCACCGATCTGCGCGCGCAACTGGCGTACCAGGACCGCATCCGCGCCTACCACCAGGCACTGCGGACGTTCTATTACGGCTATCTGTTCCGCGACCGCCCGTTTACGCGCGAGGACTTCGGGCGCGCGCCACGTTTCGATGCAAGCGCCGATCCTGCGTCATAGCGGCAGCTGCGATTCACCCTCCGCCTTCGTTGTCCACGCTGCGTCGCTGGCTGACGACACCGACTGGCGACAGTCGCCTCTGCGCGTTTGATGGACCGCGCCAGCGCCGGTCGGGCGGATGCGAACGACCCGCGCACTGGCTGCGATCATGCCGGACACCTGCGCCAGGCGGGTTTCAGCCAACGGCCGTGTGCGTGCAGCGCCAGCGCGACTGACCGGTCGCGCTAGCTGCGCCGCGTGGACGGACGCTTGCTGCGCTTCTTGCCCGGCGCCACCGGCGCGGCATCCTCGCTGGTCAACGCGCCACCGCTGTGCAGCTGTTCCAGCCACGACAGCGCGTCGACATAGCCGAGGAAGTGCTGCAGATAGCCCGGTGAGCACTCGCGCATCAGGCTGATGCAGCGATGCACCAGCACGCTGGAATTGAGCGGGCCGGCGTCCTTGGGGGCGTCCTGCAGCGACTGCCGCACCTGGCTGGCGGTGCGCACCGTGGTCCAGGTGCGGCGAAAATCCTCCAGCGCCGGCAGCTCGGGGAACTGCGTGGCATCGGCGCTGGCGGTCTTTCTGCTGTCCACTTCCATCAACGCGGCGTGGCCTGCCATCCGCTCGGCTAACGCGCCAAGCGCGCTGCGTTGCGACGGCTGTGCGGCAGCGCTGGCGACGCGGCGGCGCGCGGCCTGCTTCACCGTCGCCGCATACGCATCGACCAGCTTGCCCAGCTTTTCTTCCAGCACCTCGCGCACTGGCTCGGCCTGTGTGCCGGCACGCGCGGCCAGCGTTTCCATCAGGTGGAAACGCACCGGATCCAGCTGGTCGGCACCCTGGCTGCGCCAGCGCTGCAGGCGCGCGTGCGCGGATGTCGCCTGCGTGCTCATCGCGTGCCTGTGGCCGCTGTCGGCTTGGCGGCAGAAGACGCACGCGAGGTGGACGGGCGCGCAATCGGTGCGATCTCCACACGGCGGTTCCTGGCGCGGCGCGTTTCATCGGCATTGGAATCCACCGGCTGTTGCGAGCCGAAGGCCGCGGCAAACACCGATGCGGCCGGCACGCCTTCGGCAATCAATGCACGCGTCACCGTGAGTGCGCGTTGGGCAGACAGTTCCCAGTTGTCGGCGTAGCGACGGTTGCCGCCCAGCACCGGGCGGTCGTCGGTGAAGCCGCTGACCATCAGGATCTCCTCGCGCGCCGCCAGGTATTCGGTCAGCGGCGCGGCCAGCGTCTTCAGCACCTCGCGGCCCTCCGGCTGCAACTGATCGGAATTGAAGGCGAACAGCACATTGCCGCGGATGCCGATGCGGCCGTCGACCAGGGTCACGCGGCCGGCGGCCAGCGGCGCCGCCAGTGCCTGCTCCAGCGTCTTGCGTCGCTGCGCTTCGGCCTGACGCTGTTTGACCTCTTCGTCCAGGCGGCTGGATAGCTGTAGCTGCACACCGATCAACCCGACCAGGATCAGCACGAACGCGCCCAGCAGCACCGACATCAGGTCGCCGAAGGCGGCCCAGATCGGTGTGCCCGATTCGCCGTCGATGTCGATCTCGTCGCTCATGCCGCGCTGGCCTCGCCGGCAGCGGCCTCACCGGCATCGCCGCGACCGCGATCGAGCTGGCGCAGTTCTTCGATGATCTGCTTCTGCGACAGCATGCTGAGGTCGACCACCTCGCGCGCCTGCGCCACGTAGTACGCCAGTTGGTCGTCGCTGCGGGCCAGCGAGGCATCCAGTGCGCTGGCGACATGCTGCAGGCGCTCGTTGAGTTCGCTGGTGGAGCCGCTGAACAGCTGTACCGCCACGCCGAAGGCTTCGCCCAGGCTGGCCACTTCCACCGCGCTGCCGCTGACATGTGCGGCTACCGCGCCGAGCTTGCCGGTCTCGCTACCGATCTGCTCGGTGAGCTGGGTGCCCACGCGTTGCAGCAGGTCGGCCGAGGTGGTGACCAGCGCATCGACCGCTGCGCGTTGTTCGGTGGAGGCGTGGTTGACCGCGTTGAGCAAGGTGTCCAGGGTGGCGAGCAGCTTGCTGCGTTCTTCCAGCATCGCGGTGTCGCGCACCATGCTCTCGGACAGGTTCTGGCGCAGCTCGGCCACCACATCGGCGGCCGCCTTGGGCGCTTCGGAGGCGATCTGCATCAGGCGCGCCACTTCGCTGATGGTGGCACTGGCCTGTGCCTGCGCCTGTGTGGACAGCTCGCTGGCGGTGCTGGCCAGGGTGTCGCAGATCGCCTGCTGTTGCTGGGTGACGCGCTCGCCGGTGCGCTCCCACTGCGTGCTCAGGTCTGCGCTCATCGCGCTGAAGCGCTCGCTCCACAGCGCCAGGCGCTGGGTGTCGCGGGCTTCCAGTGCGGCCTGCAGCTCGGTGTGCGATTGCTGCAGGGTGCCGACCAGGGCGGCGGCATGCGCGTCGAAGCTGGCGGTGGCGGCTGCCAGTGCGCGCTGGTGCTGGTCGGCCAAGGCGGCGCTGGCGTCCTGTTGCTGCGCCAGCGCGGCGTTCCAGGCGCTGGCGGTCTCGCTGCTGGACTGATCCATGCGCCTGGACACCGCATCGACCAGCGCGCTGGAGCGTGCATCGAAGGTGCTGGCGAACTGGGTCAGCGTGCCCTGCAACTCCTGCGTCAGCGCGTGGTTTGCGCGTTGCTGTTCGGCCACCGCTGCGGTCCAGGTGGCGGCGGCAGCGGCGGTGCTGCTTTCGAAGCCGCTGCTCAGGCCGTCGAGTTGCTGCTGCACGGCCTGCTGCACGCCGTCCTGCAGTGCGCTGCTCTGCTGGGCGAGCTGTGCGAGCGTGGCCTGCAATTGCGCGTTCAACGCCGCGCCTGCGTGCTGCTGCTCGGCGATCACCGCGGCCCAGTGCTCGGCCGTGGCGGCGTTGCTGCGTTCGAACCCGTCATTGAGCGCGGCCAACTGCTGCTGCACCGCGTGGGTCACGCCATCCTGCACCGCGATGCTGCGCTGATCGATCTGCGCCAACGTGGTCTGCAACTGCTCGGTCAACGCGTGCTGCGCCCGGTCCTGCGCGGCCAGCACGGCCTGCCAGTGCTCGGCGGCCGTCTGCGCACTGTGCTGGAAGCCGTCGTTGAGCGCGTGCAACTGCTGCTGCACGGCGGTGCCAACGCCGTCCTGCGCGGCAGTGGTCTGCTGTGTGATCTGCTCCAGCGTGGTCTGCAGCCGCGTGTCGAGCGCTTGCTGCGCGCGTTCCTGTGCGGCGAGCGCGCTGGTCCAGTGCGCGGCTGCGGCACTGGCGCTGTGCTGGAAGCCGCTGGTGATGCCGTCCAGTTGCTGCTGCACGGCGTGGGTGAGGCGCTCGTGCACGGCGGCGGTGTCGCGCGCGATGCTGGTCATGGTCGCTTCCATCGCCGGCTGTAAGGCCGCGCCCACCGCGCGTGCGCTTTCTGCCACGCCGCTCTGCAGCGATTGCTGCATCGCCGTGGCCAGGCGCGCATAGGCCGCCTCGCTCCGGGCGTGGAATTCGGCCTGCTGCGCGGCCAGGCGCTCATCGGCGGCAATGCTCTGCTGCTCGATGCTGTGCATCAGCGTCTGCAGGCGATCGATCAGCGTCGGCATCAGTGCGCTTTGCTGCTGCTGCAACTTGAACACTTCGCCACGCTGATGCGCGTCCGAATGCGGATGCAGCTCGGAGGCGATCTTCAGGTCCAGCCGCTGCACTGCCTGCAGCCGCTCGCGCCGGCACAGTGCCGACAACAGCCCCAGCATTGCGGAGGTTGCAACGCCGGCGATCGAGGTGCCGAACGCAAACGCCAGGCCTTCCACCGGCGCGGCCAGCGAGCCGCGGATGGCCTGCAGGTCGGTGGCGCTCTGCAATGCGAAGCCGGTGCCCTTGAGCGTGGCCATCATGCCAAGCAGGGTGCCGAGCATGCCCAGCAATACCAGCAGGCCGACCAGATACGGTGTCAGCACCGGTGCCGGCAACGCCACGCGCTCGCCCTTGATGCGCAGGCGCACCGCATTGCGCAGGCTCGGATGCAGGCGCTCCAGCCATTCGCCCAACGCCGATGGCGCGGTGGTCAATGCGGTGACGGCATCGTCCAGCGTCGCGCTGGCCTGGCGATAGCGGTACAGCTCCAGCGCGCCGGCCACATAACAGGCGCCGATCACTGCCGCGACGCAGGCGCCGAGCGGATTGGAGCCCAGATAACCGATGCCGACCCAGCAAACCGCCAACAGGCCGACGACAAACACACACAGGTGGACGAGAGTTCTGAACATGAGGTCCCAGTTAGCGGGTACGAAGCGCTGCGAGCAGGCCTTCGATCGGGTGAAAACGGACATCCAGTTCGGCGAGCAACACGCTCTGCATGTCTTTGCGAAACACATCCAGCCAGCCGTCGGAGCGCGCGCGTGGCGCGGCCTCGCCGTCGGGTGCCGGGTTCTGTGCCTGCGCGGCATCGCGCAGGCGCTCGAAATGCGCGCCGAGCAGGTTCGGCACATGATTCAGCAGGGTTTGCTCGCGTGGGCTCAAGGTGAGCTCCATCACCGCATCCACCTCGGCCAGCCGCGCCATCGGCGCCGATTCCAGCGCCAGCATGTCGCGCAGGCGGCCACGCAGGTCGCCGGTGGCGGTGCGCATCGCGCGCTGCATTGCCAGGTAGTGCTGGCGGAACGGGGCATAGTCGAGCGCGGGCGGCGCTGCCGCTGCGTCGATGTCGGCAGCGGCGCTGAGCGCATCGCGACGCGCGCGCGCGAGAACGGCATCCAGCTCGACCACGCTGCTGGTCGCCAGCCCGGTGCGCACGCGGGCGCAGGCCTCGGTGTCGAGTCTGCGCGTGTCGGGCAGCGCTTCGATCTCCGGCAGCTTGCCATCCAGCGCCTTGGACACGGCGACCGCGCGCGTCCAGTCGATCCATTGGCTGAGCCGGTCGGCGAGCGCATGGTTGGACTGGGCCACGTGGGCATCGGTGAGGCGAGCAAGCAGGCGAATGAACGCCGGGCCCGACAGGGGCGCCCGTGGAGAAGCTTTCGCCATTGTTCCGGTCAAAGACCGCGCATTTTACACGGGAAGCTGTGCGGTTCGGCGCTTTGCCCGGCAGCTGCGGGCTTGGCCGCGCAGGCCGGCCCTGGCGGCATTCAGCCGGCCTGGTGTGGGGGCATGCGTGCGATTGCAGCGTGCAGCGCTGCGATCCAGTAGGCGCAGCGCCCAAGGATCAAGTCCATCTGCAGCGGTATCTGGCCTACGCGCTCCGTGATCATGCACAGCGAGCGCGACCAACGCTGCGGGCCGGATGTGCCTGGCCCGCAACGCGATCTCTCAGCCTCGGGCGCGATGTACCAACGGAATCAGCACCACGCCCAGCAGCGCCACCGCAGCGGCCACATAGCCGATGCTGCCCAGCCCCCAGGCCGGAATCACCAGCCCGCCGATGATGGCGCCAATGCCGATGCCGGCATTGGCCGCCGACACATTGGTGGTGCCGGCCAGCGCCTGCGAGTGGGTCACCGAGTTCATCACCCGCACCTGGCTGATCGGAAACAGCGCAGTGTAGGCAATGCCCCAGACCGCCAGGGTCAGATAGAGCAGCACGCCGGTCTTGGCCACCGGCACGCACAAGGCCATGCCCAGCGCGAGCAGCAGCAGGAACACCGCCGTGGCACGCAGCGGCGAGCGATCCACCACCCGCCCGCCCAGCCAGTTGCCGATCAGGCCGATCGCGCCGAAGCCCATCAGCCACCAGCCCACATTCGCCGCCGGCACGCCCACGCTGCGTTCCAGCAGGTCGGCCAGATAGGTGTAGGCGGTGAACATGGCGGTGAAGACCACCACCGACAGGATCACATTGGCCAGGAAGAAGCGCTCGCCGAAGATGCCGGCCTGCTGACGCAGATTCACCCGTTCGCTGCGGGCCACCGTCGGCATCCAGAGCGCCAGCGCCGCGGCCATCGCCAGCGATAGGGCGGCCAGGATCCAGAACGCGCCACGCCAGCCGATGCTGTTGGCGGCCACCGTGCCCAGCGGAATGCCGAACAGCAGCGCCGCCGAAATGCCCAGATACACCCGCGACACGGCGCGCCCTGCGTGCTGCGGCCCGGCCAGTTGCCCGGCGGTTTCGCTGGCGGTTCCCCAGAACACCGGCAGCGCCAGCGCCGGTACGAAGCGGGCAAAGGCCAGCACCCAGATATTGGGCGCCAGCGCGGCCACCGCGTTGGAGACCGCAAACACCAGCAGGATCATGACAAACAGGCGCTTGCGATCCAGATGCGACAGCCACGCGGTCAGCGGCGGGCCGAACAGCATCACGGTGAAGGCGAACAACGTCACCAGCTGGCCGGCCGCGGAGATGGAAATTTCCATGTCGCGTGCAAGGCCGGGCAGCAGCCCGACGATCAGGTACTCGGTGGTGACGATCACGAACGCGGCAAACGCCAGGATGAAGATCGCCAGGCCGCTGCGAGCAGCGGCCGGTGCCGCGGTGGCGGAAATGGGGGAAGAGGTGGAGCCGACAGCAGACATGGCATGCGCCGCAGTGTGGGCTGGCCATCATAGGAAAGAATTAAGATCGTATATCGGGAGTATTTTCCGTACATTGCGGACTTCAGTTCTTGAATGTGTATCCATGCATCCCTCTGAACGCGTCAAAGGCATCGATATCTTCGTCAGCGCCGCCGATGCCGGCAGCTTTACGGCCGCCGCCGAGCGGCTCAGCCTGACCAGCTCGGCAGTGGGCAAGGCCATCGCACGCCTGGAGACGCGTCTGGGGGTGCGCCTGTTCGCACGCACCACCCGGCGGCTGGCGCTGACCGACGCAGGCGCGGCGTTCTACCGGGTCTGCGTCAAGGTGCTCGACGAGCTGGAGGAGGCCGAGCACGTGCTGCGCGCCGAAGGCCAGGCGCCCACCGGCCGGCTGCGGCTGGACCTGCCGGTGAGCTTCGGCCGGCACAAGGTGTTGCCGGTGTTGCTACCATTCTTCCAGCGTTATCCCGGCCTGCAGCCGGTCATTTCGTTCACCGATCGCTTCGTCGACATGGCCGAAGAAGGCATCGACATCGCGGTGCGCATCGGCGGGCCGGATCAGTGGCACAGCAGCCTGGGGCACCGCTATCTGGGCCATGAAAAACGCGTGTTCTGCGCCGCACCGCAGTATCTGGCCCAGCGCGGCACGCCCGACAGCATTGCCGCCTTGCTGGCGCACGATGCGGTGCTCTACGGCAAGGCCGATGGCAGCAGTAGCCCGTGGTTGCTGCGGCATGGCGCAGGGCCGGTGGAACAGCGTGCGATGGACGCGCGGGTAGTGTTCGGCAATGCCGAGGCGCAGGTGGACGCGGTGGTGGCCGGGCTGGGTATCGCACAGCTGCCGACCTGGCTGATCGATCAGCACCTGCAGCGCGGCAGCCTGGTCGCGGTACTGCCGCAGTGCGATACCGAAGGCCTGCCGCTGCATCTGGTGTGGATGCGCGCGCGCCAGTTGCTGCCCAAGCTGAGCCGGTTGCTGGAATGCCTGCAGCAGGGCTTGCAGGATGCGGCGTGAGTGCGGCGCCTGGCGTGGGGTCGTGCATGATCGCGGCAGCGGTCGCGCATGGTGCACATCGACGTGCCGCAATGCAGCGCCAGGTTCGGGTCAGCGCACATGCCAGCACACGCAGCAGCGGGTCCGATCAAGCGCAATCACGCCGGTCTGCGCCTGCTCTCTAACCAATTCAGCTCCAACTGCGCTGTCTCACGGCCGACCCTGTTTTGTAAGGTGAACGCGTGTAGGCTGCCGGTCCGGGGACGACTCCCCAACGAGGTGACCACAATGGACCGCTGCGACATGCAGGTGTCCGATCTCATGGTCCTGGAGTTACAAGGGTTCCACGCTGCCTATGGCAGTGGACCGGACTTCTGGGACGCGTATCAACGCATCATGACCCTTGCCGCGCAAGCCGGCGGCGATCTGATCACACTGGCCAACGAGATGGCTTCGCTGGCACAGGGACTGGGCGCGACCAAGCACGCGCAACTGCTGTAATCCGCGCTTGCCTGTTGGCGACGCGGGTCTGCGTGCCGGAAGGCGGTCATTTCGAAGCCGACGATGCCGGCGCTGTGGGTTCAGCCGGCCGCGGTGTGTGCACGCAGCGCGGCATCGATCAGCCAACTCCAACTCCAGCCGCGACAGCCACACCGCAGGTGTGCTGCCACAGCGATGCGCTTACTCGGCGTCGGTTGTTGCGGTTGTCACGGTCTCTGCGTCGGACGCGTCGGCTGCCTTGGCAGCGGGTTTTTTGACTGCCTTGGCAGAAGCGGCCTCGGGCTCGCCGCGCTTCTTGTCGCGACGCAGCGGGGTATCGCCCAGACGTTCGATCGCGCCACCGGATTGCTGGAACGCCTCCAGGTCGGCAGCCAGCCGTTGCTCGGACAAGCGCGGCTTGCCTGGCTGATTGCTCACGGTCATCGACTGACGGCGGGAGTTGTTCATGGCGAAATCCTCATGCGTTGTACAGCGTCAAGGGAATGCCCCGCCGGCGTTGGTCGTCGTAGGTGGCACGCACGTCGCGGCAATACGGCCCGGACATGACGAAACGCCGGCAGATCGCCGGCCGCGTCTCGTAGATCGAACAACACATGCGCGCCGCATCGATGGCCACGCACCAGCCTTCCTCGTCACGCGCCATCACGTGCCAACCTTGCGGTGTCACGCTGGTCAAGTGGTTGGGGATGCGGTCGGAGGGATCGACCATGACGGTGAGCCGGCAACAGACGGCGTCGCAACGTTCGCAGAGATTCTTGATGGAGAAGGCCAGATAGAGTGAGGGCGACACCGGAGTCCGGCCGCCCTTGCACCATACACCCTGGGCGCGCCGGGGTGTGAACCGGTCCCCGCCGTGGCGGCAATAGGCTGTTTTCTCGCGGCGCGAAAACGCAATGATCACATTGCCGGCAGTGCCCTGCCTTGCGCGTCTGCCGGTGGACGCAAGCACGGCATGCTGCGCGCTCGATCGTGCTGTGGTCCGCGTGCGTACGATTGCGACGTTGCGACAGCCTGCCATGCATCCGACGTTGCCTAAACGGTTGCCTTTGTCGCGCCGATGCGAAGACCTCTTTCACCTGCGCCGTCGTCAGGCCACCGTAGCGTTGGGTGGTCTGCATCAACGCGACAGGAGATCCCATGAATACTGCCCATCAACACGCAACTGCGCCCGATCTTGCCGGCGATCACGAAGACCAACGCAGCGAGAAGGAAAAACAGGACGCCTTGCAGGACGATGCGCTGGAAGAAACCTTTCCGGCCAGCGATCCGGTGTCGCCGTTCGTGCCGGCCAAACCGCTGGACTGACCCGGCCACACTAGCCGGGAACGCAAACGGCGCGGTCATCGACCGCGCCGTTTGCATTTGCAGCGTTGCTGGCCGGCTGTTACGGCGTCAACACCACCTTGCGGCAATCGTCCTGCTTCTTGTCAAACAGCTCATAGCCACGCGCCGCATCGGCCAGCGGCATGCGATGGGAGATGATCGCGCTGGGCTTGAGTTCGCCATTGCCAATGCATTCCAGCAAATGCGGCATATGCTTCTGCACATGGGTCTGGCCCATCTTGAAGCTCAGCCCCTTGTCGAAGGCATCGCCGAACATGAAGGCATGGATGAAGCCGGCATACACGCCCGGCACGCTGACCACACCGCAGCGGCGCGTTGCCGCGATGCATTGGCGGATTGCAACACCGCTGCTGCCTTCCAGCTTCAAGTTGGTCAACGCGGTTTCGATCGCGCTGCCTTCGGCCTCGAAGCCCACCGCTTCGATGCTGGCATCCACGCCGCGGCCATCGGTTTGCGAGACGATGACATCGGCCGGGTCGTCGACCTCGTCGAAGTTGATCGGAATGATGCCGTAGGCCTTGGACGCGAAGTCCAGCCGGTAGGCATGCCGGTCGACCATGAAGATGCGCTCGGCGCCCAGCATGCGGCAGCATGCCGCTGCCATCAGGCCCACCGGGCCGGCACCGAAGATCGCCACCGTCGAACCCTGCTTGACCCCGGCATCGATAACGGCCTGATAGCCGGTCGGCAGGATGTCTGACAGGAACAGCACCTGCTCGTCGTGCAGTGCATCGGGCACTACCAGCGGCCCGACATTGGCCTTGGGCACGCGCACGTATTCGGCCTGCCCACCGGATAGACCGCCATACAGATGACTGAAGCCGAACAGCGCCGCCGGCGGCCGCATGTCCTTGTGGTTGAGCGCCGCGCCCTTGCCGGTATTGGTGGTCTCGCAGGCGGAAAACTCCTGCAGCATGCAGTGGAAGCAACGCCCGCAGGCCACCACGAAGGGGATCACCACGCGGTCGCCGCGTTTGACGGCGGTGACGTCGGGGCCCACGTCTTCGACAATGCCCATGAACTCATGGCCGAGGATATCGCCGTGCCGCAGATCCGGAATCTTGCCGCGGTATAGATGCAGATCCGAACCGCAGATGGCGGTGGCGGTCACGCGCAGGATGAGATCGTCGCGTTCGACCAGGACCGGGTCCGGCACGGTTTCGACCCGGACATCGCGTGAGCCGTGGTAATTGAGGGCGAGCATGGGGGTTCTCCGGAAAGGCCGTCGGTGTGCGGCAACACAGCCAGTGTCGGCAGCGCGCCGTTAAGTCCGTCAGCACGGCACGTGCGCACGGTGTGGACGCGTTCGATTGGCGACGCGGCGTTGATGCGTGTGTCACGCCTGGATAACCCGCGCGCTCGCACTCTCGAATGCCACTCTGGATCGTTCGCAGCTCATGCATGCAGCGACCATGCGACCCCGACAATCAACGATCGTGCCTTGCGCGATCAACCAGGAGACTACGATGGGAATTTTCAAGATGGTGACCGCCGGTGCAGTGGGCTACGTGGCTTACAAGGCATGGCAGCGTCGTCAGAGCGAGTCCGGTGAGGCAGCCAGCCCGAAGAACAACGATCGCGACATTCAACCGCAGTCGCTGAGCGCGCCGGCCAATGCGGGCAGCACGCCGCCGCATGGCGACCCGTTGCGTGATGCCGCTGCAATCTCCGGCGATCGCAAGCAGGCGCTTGGTGCGCTGGTGGTCTTCAACGAGCAGGAGCGCACGCTGGCGCAATTGGCAGTCGTCAAGGGACTCGGTGGCGAGACCTTGCAGTTTGCGCGCAAGATGGACGAGGCCCACAGTGCGGCACTGACCGATCTCAGCCGTTTTGCACCGGATCGCAGCGGCACGCTGGCGCAGGCTGCAACCACCCGCGCTGATGGCACCCGCAAGCGTCTGGAAGGCTTGAACGGCAAGGAGTTCGAAACGCAGTACCTGCAGGCCAGCGTGACCAGCCATGAGCAGGCGTTGACGTTGCTGGATGCGCAGCTGGCCAGCGAGCCGGGTTCGAGCGATCTGGGCAAGGAACTGCAGCGCGCACGCGAGACCATCGCCCAGCATCTGGAGCATGCCAAGTCGCTGCGTGCCAAGTCGAACCAGCCGCACTGATCAGGCGGAGATGTTGATCGGGCACCGCGTGATGCGCGGTGCGATGCAGACAACAGGCAGTTCGGCTGCCTGTTGTCGTTGTGGGCATGGGTGGCACGCGTCGATCAGGTTCGCGACATTCGACATGCGGTACGCAACACGCAACACGCAACACGCAACACGCAACATGCTTAGCGAGTGCTGGGCGATCTCATCTCCAAGCAGTCGTCATTGCTGATCAGGCGCAGCCTGCTCGAATCCCGCCGCCTGGCGTTGCCACAGGCCATCGAACACACCACCGTGACCACGCAGCTGTGCCGGGTTGCCATCTTCGACCACGCGGCCTTCCTGCAAAACCACGATACGATCGAAGCCGATCACCGTGGACAGACGATGCGCCACCGCCAGCACCGTGCGGTCGCGCATCAGGTGATCCAGCGCGGCCTGGATTTCCGCTTCCGATTCGGTATCCAGTGCCGAGGTGGCTTCGTCCAGGATCAGGATCGGCGGGTCCTTCAGGAACGCGCGGGCGATGCCCAGACGCTGGCGCTGACCACCGGAGAGCATGACCCCGCGTTCGCCGACCTGGGTGTCGTAGCCCTGCGGCAGTTGCCGGATGAAGCCATCGCAGAATGCGTGCCGCGCCGCGTCCTGCACCTCCGCATCGCTGGCCTCCGGGCGGCCGTAGCGGATGTTATCGGCAATGCTGCGATTGAACAGCGCAGTTTCCTGCGGGACCACCGCAATCTTTTCGCGCATGCTGTCCTGGCTGACGCTGCGGATGTCCTGGCCATCGATCAGCACGCGTCCGGATTGCACATCGTCCAGACGCTGGATCAGCGCGATCAAGGTGGACGTGCCGGCACCGGAGGGCCCGACGATGCCGACCTTCTGGCCGGCAGGGATGTGCAGGTTCAATCCATCCAGCACCGCCGCCCGATCCGGATAGGCAAAGCGCACCTGTTCGAACCGCACATCGCCCTGGGCCAGGGCCGGGGCCAGCGGCGCGTCCGCATCGACGATGGCATGCGGTTGCAGGATGATCTGCAGCGTGTCGGCGATGGCGCCCAGCTGCTGGGTGGTGTCAACCAGCGTCAGCGCCAGGTCGCGCGAGCCGTGCAGGATGCGGAAGGTCAGCGCGCTGACCAGCACCACGTCGCCCGCGCTCACCATGCCGGCGCGCCACATGCTGATCGCCCAGATCAGCATGCCGCCGGCCATCACCGACAGGCAGATGTCGTGGATCACGCGGGCTTTTCCACGTACATCCAGCTGCGGCGGTGGGCGACCGCCTCGTCGCCGATCTGCTCGGCAAGCCGCGCGCTTTCACGGTCGCGCGCCGTAAACGCCTTGATCGTCCACACAGTGGACACTGCATCCACCAGCTCGCCGCCCACGCGCGCGGCCTGCCGCCTCGCTAAGCAAGCGAGGCGGGCTTTGCGCGCAGCTGCAGCGCTGGACGGCGTTACAGCGTGACCGCGCCACCGGCAATGGTGAGCAATGTGCCCGAGGTGTAGCTGGCGGTATCGGCTGCCAGCATCACGTATGCCGATGCCAGCTCCACCGGTTGCCCGGGGCGGCCCATTGGCGTCTGGCCGCCGAAGTTTTCCACCGACTCCTCGTCCATGCCGGCCGGAATGAACGGCGTCCAGATCGGGCCCGGCAGCACCGCGTTGACGCGGATGTGCTTGTCGGCCAGTACGCCCGCCAGGCCAATCGTCAGGTTGGCCAGCGCGCCCTTGGTGGCGGCATACGGCAGGATGTTCGGCGTCGGCTTCTTGGACTGCACCGAGGCGGTATTGATGATGGAGCCGCCGTCTTTCATCAGCGGTACCGACAACTGCACCAGGTGGAACACGGCATGCACGTTGGTGTCGAAGGTCTTGCGCCATTCGTCCAGCGTGATGTCTTCGAAGTTCTCAAAATATTTCTGATAGCCGGCGTTGTTGACCAGGATATCCAGGCCGCCGAACGTGCTGTTGACCTGTTGGATCAACGTAGCCGCCTGGGCCGGGTCGCTGATGTCGCAGCCCACCAGCAAGGCCTTGACGCCGGCCTTTTCGATCAATGCGCCGATTCTGGCGGCGTCTTCCTGCTCGTCGGGAAGATAGGCGATCGCCACGTCGGCACCCTCGCGTGCATAGGCGATCGCCACGGCCGCACCGATGCCGCTGTCGCCGCCGGTGATCAGGGCACGCTTGCCGGTGAGCTGCCCATGGCCGACATAACTGTCTTCGCCGTGATCCGGGCGCGGGTCCATCTTCTCGGTACGCCCGGGAAAGTTCTGCTGCTGCGGCTTGAATGGCGGGTGCGGGTAATTGGGTACGGGCATTTCAGTCTCCTGGCGGTGTGACGCATCACGATGAGCGGCAGTGTGCGTGCGCAGACGTAAACGGGCGGGATAGGCGATGTCGGCGGCGTGTGTGTTGTCGATGGCGCCGCTTGTGCATGCGGCGATTGCTTCACGCCATCGCGCAGCTTTGTTCACTGCTGTGCAATGCACGCCGGCCTAGCGTGGGCTCACGACCACAAACGCAGGAGAACGACGATGGGCAGCGAACCGAAAAAGCCATGGGGCCCGGACGACGACCAGCAAAAGCCGTTTACGCCGCAGGAACAGCGCAACGAGGATGTGGAGTGGAAGGTGCACGACATGCCCGACGAAGACCGCGATGTGAACAAGGCCGACCCCGAGCACGATTACGAGCGACCGGACGGCTCCGAGAAGCGCTGAGCCGCGCTGGACGCTGCAGTTCCGGCGTTCGCGATGTAGGCGCACGCAACTCTGCCGTCGTGTCACAGCGCCGGCCTTGGCCGCCCCATACACGTTTTCTCCACGGCCGGTGCGTAGGCTATTGGCACCACAGCGCATCCGACGGCTCGCGGCCGGGCGTGCACAAGGCATCCACCGGCAATGATCCACGTCGGCGCGAGCCGACAGTCCAGCAGGCGCGTCGTAGCGCAAGCCAAGCGAGCTGATCCGTCAGCTCAGTCCAACGGCACCCGTGTCCGGGCTGCCCTCCATCTCCCGCAAACCTTGCGCTCCTTGGCGTTTCGCCCAAGACGACGCGCTGACCGACCCCGACCATGACGCTTGGCACTGGCGTAATCCAGCGCCGCCATGCGTACTTCGGTCGACCATTTACGGCGAGCTCGACTTGGGGGGAAGCGGGCGCCATACGGCCGGATGGCCGTGACACGGATGTGCCATCTCGTGGTGACGTACAGGCGCGTTTTTCGCGCAGCCGTCACAATTCTCAACTGAACATGTATTAGTCATTGCGGACAGAAGCGCCCATGGACCGTCTTTCCTGCGCCATCATCGACGACGACGTGGAGTTCTGCGATCAGGTGGTTGAGTTAGCCACCGATAGCGGCTTCCGTGCCAAGGGCATCCACACCCTTGGCGAAGCCAGCCGTTGGCTGGACAGCAACTTCCCCGACCTGTTGGTGGTGGACGTTGGTCTGCCCGACGGTAGCGGTTTCGATCTCATCGAACGGCTCGACCCGGATCACACGCCGCAGATTGTGGTGGTTTCGGGCGATTACGCCTACGAAACCCAGGGCCGCGCGCAGCAGTTCGGCGTCAGTGAGTTCCTCACCAAGCCGTTTGCGCCCGAGCGGCTGGAGCGCGTGCTCGGCGGCCTGCGCGACGCGCAGCAGGGCAATCTGGGCATCATCGGCAACAGCGACAGCATCGTGCTGCTGCGCAAGGACATCCTGCGCGTGGCGCCGACCGATCTGAATGTGCTGGTGACCGGCGAGACCGGCACAGGCAAGGATCTGGTCGCGCGCGCGATCCACCGGGTCTCCGGCCGGCGTGGTCGCTTCGTGCCGGTCAACTGCGGTGCCATTCCCGAGGAGCTGCTCGCCAGCCAGTTGTTCGGCCACGAGCGCGGCAGCTTCACCGGTGCCGATCGTCGGCACGCCGGCTTCCTGGAGCAGGCCGCCGATGGCACGCTGTTCCTGGATGAGATCGGCGAGATGCCGACCCGCCTGCAGGTCTACCTGCTGCGCGCGATCGAGTCGCGCAGCTTCATGCGCGTGGGAGGCAGCGAGGAGATCCCGCTGGACGCGCGCGTGGTCGCGGCAACCCACCAGCATGTGCAACGCGAGCACGGCGTGCTGCGCGAGGATCTGTTCTACCGGCTCAACGAGTACCCGATCCAGGTGCCGCCGCTGCGCGAGCGTCGTGGCGATGCGCGGCTGCTGGGCCTGCGCGTGATCGATGAGCTCAACGTCAAGTACGGCACCCGCAAGCTGCCGACCAAGTCGTTGCTACGCTATCTGGCCTACCACACCTGGCCGGGCAACGTGCGCGAGCTGCGCTCGTTCATCCGCTATCTGTACCTGCGCGCGGACGGCGATCTGCTGAGCGCGCCGGATGTGGTGCAGACCGTGCCGCAGGCCGACGAAGACGGCTTGCTGATTCCGGCGGGATGGACCATGCGCCAGGCCGAGGACGCCATGATCGAGGCAGCGCTGGCGCGCACGCGTTTCAACAAGAAGGCAGCGGCGCGCGAGTTGGGGATCAGTGTGCGCACTTTGCACAACCGGCTCAGCGACAAGGACGCGTAGTGGGCGATGCATCCCAGGGGCGGCGGCGCGAGCTGCTGCATCAGTTGCGCAACCGCCTCAACGTGATGGGCTTTGCGTTGTATGCGTTACGCAACGAGACCTCCAAGCCCATGGAAACCCTGCGCACTACCCATCAGTCGGCGGTGGAGTTGCTCAATCAACTGGGCGAAGAAGAGCGCGCCCTGCGCCAGGACGATGCGATGTCCACCGACAGCACCGATCAGTAATGCTCGGCAGGCTGGGTCTGGTTGCTGAGCAGGGCGGTGATGGTGCGCGGGTTGTAGGGCTTCATGCAGTACGACAGGTGCGCAAACCGCGGCGGTAGCGTGTAGCGGTCGTAGCCGGAGCAGAACGAGAACGGCACGCCGCGCTCCAACAGCGCATCGGCGACCGGAAACACCGGTTGGCCACGCACGTTGACGTCGAGCAAAGCGCCGTCGATGGTCTGGCCGGAGGCCACCAGCGACAATGCCTCCGGCACATTGCCCACCGGCCCGAGTACATAGACGCCGGCTTCCACCAACAGATCGTTGAGCGATTCGGCCAGCAGATAATCGTCCTCGACCACGAGGATGCGACGGCCGTTGAGTGGATTGTCCTGCATGGCGAGCTCCTGGAGCGGTGGCGCTATCTGGCGACGCGCAAGCCATAGTGCGCGTCGCGTCGGTTAACGCCGCGCGTAAGCAGGCGCTTCCAGAACCGGTCGTGCAAGGCAGCTGTACCGCTCAGACGCCGCGTAGCAGTAGAGGCGGGTTTGCGCCATCATTGACGATTGCGCCTCACACCCGACGCGATCGATGCGATGACTGACGACGACACTTCCTGCGACGACACCGCAGCGACCCCTGTGCACGACGCCGTGGCGCCACCGCCGTTATTCGTTCTCGGTGTCGGCGCCGATGGCCTGGATGCCACCCGCCTGGCCGAGCTGCTCGACGCGGTCGCCGGGGCGCCCAATCTGGTCATCATGCTGTTGTTGCGCGATCGCCACCTGCTGGACGAGCCGCGCCTGCGTGAGTTGCTCGGCCCGCAATCCAGCCTGCTGCTGGCGCCGGAGGATGGCGATGCGCTGCATCCCGGGCGCATTTACCTACCGCCCAGCCAGACCCTGGTGACCCTGGAAGAAGGCCGGCTGCGGCTGCGCCCGTTGGAGGAAGCCAGCGATCACGGCTTGATCGACAGTTTCTTCGTTTCGATGGCGCACGACCAGGACGGCAACGTGATCGGCCTGATCATGGGCCGCTTCGATGGCGACGGCACCCTGGGCACCGCCGCGATCAAGGAATGTGGCGGTCTGGCGCTGGCGGTGGACGACCCGTCGTTACATGGCATGGATCTGCGCAGTTCCGGCAACCCGGCCGCCATCAGCGACGACATCCTGCCGCTGCCGCGCGTGGCCGCACGCATCGCCGCGCATATGCAACGCCACCATCGCTTCGGTCATCCGGCACCGGTGGGCGTGCGCAACGGCAGCGAGAACGATCAGCTCAGCCAGGTCGCCAGCATCCTGCGCAATGCCACCGGCCATGATTTCCACGGGTACAAGCGCGCCACGTTCCTGCGCCGCGTGCAGCGACGCATGCAGGTGGTGCAGGTGGACACGCTGGAGCAGTATCTGGAGCAGCTGCGCAGCCGCTTCGACGAACCGCTGCTGCTGTTCAACGATCTGCTGATCGGCGTCACCCAGTTCTTCCGCGACCGCCGCGAGTTCGAGTTTCTGGAGCAGCAGGTGATTCCGCGCCTGTTCCAGGGCAAGCAGCCGGGCGATCACCTGCGGGTGTGGGTGCTGGGTTGCTCCACCGGCGAAGAGGCCTATTCGTTGGCGATGCTGTTGCGCGAGCATGCGCAGACGCTGGACGTGGCGCCGCGCATCCAGATCTTCGCCAGCGACATCGACGGGCGGGCGTTGGCCATCGCACGGGTGGGGCGTTATTCGTCCAGCATCGTCGCCGACGTGGGGCCGGAGCGCCTGCAGCGCTGGTTCGTCAAGGAGGGCGATACCTATGTGGTGAGCAAGCAGCTGCGCGAGCTGTGCGTGTTCTCGCAGCACAGCATCGTCAAGGACCCGCCGTTCTCGCGGCTGGATCTGGTGTCGTGCCGCAATCTGCTGATCTACCTGGACGCCGAGCTGCAAAACCGGGTGATCCCGGTGTTTCACTTCGCCCTCAAGCCCGGCGGCTATCTGTTCCTGGGCAACGCCGAAAACGTCTCGCGGCATGCCAAGTTGTTCGCACCGGTGGAGCGCAGCTTCCGCGTGTTCCAGAAGATCGATGCCGACAGCCGCATGCATGCGACCTTCCCGTCATCTTCGCTCGGACTGGACGGCCATGCACCGGCGGCCAACCGCCAGCAGCACAGTGTCAGCAATGCACTGGTGCGCGCCGGCGAGCGCATCGCCGATCGCTATGCCCCGGCCTATGCGGTGCTGGACGAGCATTTCGACGTGCTGCATTTCTCTTCCCAGGCCGGGCGTTTCATTCGTCCCGGCGGCGGCGCACCCAGCCTCAACCTGCTCAACCTGGTTCACCGCGACCTGCGGCTGGAGTTGCGCAGCGCGCTCAGCCGTGCCGAAGCGGACATGACGCCGGTGCAGGCCAGGGGCATCCAGATGCACGAGGACGCGGCGACCCTGGCGGTGGACCTGTTCGTGGAGCCGACCTCCGATTCGGACGTGCCGCGCGGCTATGTGGTCTTGTTCCAGGAAGTGGAAGCGCGTGAACTGGCCGAGCTGGCGCCGCCGAAAGATACCGTGTCCGACAATGCGCACGTGCAGGCGCTGGAGAACGAGCTGCGCATGACCCGCGAGCGCCTGCAGTCGATGATCGAGGAGCTGGAAAGCACCAACGAGGAGCTCAAGTCCTCCAACGAGGAGTACCAGTCGCTCAACGAAGAACTGCAGAGCGCCAACGAAGAGCTGGAAACCTCCAAGGAAGAGCTGCAGTCGGTCAACGAGGAGGTCACCACGGTCAACGGCGAGCTGGCCCACCGCGTGCAGGAACTCGCGCATGCCAACAGCGACCTGAAGAACCTGCTGGAAAGCACCCAGATCGCCACCGTGTTCCTGGACAACGAGCTGCGCGTCACCAACTTCACTCCCGCGGTCACCGACATCCTGCCGCTGGTGGAAAGTGACATCCACCGGCCGATCAGCAACATCAAGCTGCACGTGGCCTACGATGAACTGCAGGACGATGTGCGCCGGGTGATCCGCACGCTGGCGGTGCTGGACCGCGAGGTGGAAAACCCCGCCACGCGCGCGCGCTACATGGTGCGCGTACTGCCGTACCGCACCGTCAACAATTTCATCGGCGGTGCGGTGTTGACCTTCATGGACGTCACCCCGCTGACACGCGCCGAGCGCGCGTTGCGCAGCAGCGAGCAGCGCCTGCGCACCTTGATGGAAGGCATTCCGCAACTGGTGTGGCGCTCGCTCGATGGCGGCCGCTGGACCTGGTCCAGCCCGCAATGGTCCAGCTACACCGGCCAGCGCGATGGCGAGAGCCTGGAACTGGGCTGGCTGCAGGTGGTGCATCCGGACGAGCGCGAGCTGACCCTGAATGCCTGGCATGACAGTGCGCGTACCGGCGGGCTGGATGTGGAACACCGCCTGTTCAACGCAGCCGAAGACGGCTACCGCTGGTTCCATACGCGCAGCGCGCCGGTGCTGGACGAGCGCGGCCAGGTGCTGGAATGGCTGGGAACCTCGACCGAATCGGACAATTTGCGCCGCCTGCAGGACGAACAGCGCGTGCTGGTCAGCGAATTGCAGCACCGCACCCGCAACCTGATCACCGTGGTGCAGTCGGTTGCCAAGCAGACCGTCCAGACCAGCCACAGCATGCCGGAATTCGCCGGCAGGTTCGACGACCGGCTCTCTGCGTTGTCGCGTGTGCAAGGACTGTTGTCGCAGTCGGACAACGAGCCCACCACCATCGGTGCGCTGCTGCGCATGGAGCTGGATGCGCTCGGCGCCGAGCCCGACCAACAGCGCATCGTGGTGGAAGGCCCGGATGTGGCGCTTCGCAAGTCCACGGTGCAGACGCTGGCGCTGGCGCTGCACGAACTGGCAACCAATGCGCTCAAGTACGGGGCGCTGGCGGTGGAGACCGGCACGCTGTCGGTGCGCTGGGACGTGGTGTCCACCAACGACGCCTCTGCGCGTCTGGTGCTGTCGTGGATCGAGGAAGGTGCCAGCCAGCAGCGGCGCGACGACCGCGACCAGGCGGGCGGATTCGGCCGCCGTCTGATCGAAAAGGCGCTGCCGTACAGCCATGGCGCACAGACGCGTTACGAGCTCAGCGATACACGCCTGGAATGCGAGATCCAGTTGCCGTTGACCTCGCTGCACGAGCGCTAGAGACCTGCACGCGCGCGTGCAGTCCGTGCGCACTTCGGCAGGCGCGGCCATGCCGATGTGCAAAATGCTGCGCATCCCGACGCGCCCCTCACGGAAATTCCTGCGCGTGCGTGCACATGTTGCGACGGATTCGCACCTCGCAACGATGCCGATGCCACGGCCGTCATGCAGGACCATTGCGGTGCATCAGTGCGCGGCATCCCTAAAACTTGGCGCGTATTGTGCGTAGCTCCTGCTGTCATCCAGATGCACAGTGGAGTAAACATGATTACGCGCATTCTTCAGTTGTCGGGCCGCGTTGCGAGCAATGCCTGGGTCGAGATCGGTGTCGGTGCCGATGCCGACATTCTGGTTGCCGACCGTGGCGGCAAGCGCGAGGAGCGTGCAACCTTCGGTCGACGTGCTCCGGGACAGCAGCGCTCGATCAATACCCAGGAGCCGGAGTGGCTGGGGCGCGTGGACCTCGCCATCTGGGAAACCCAGCGCTGCCTGATCCCGCTGTGTGGCTTTGTCTGCGCCGCATCGGCTGATGGCGCCACGTCGGCGACCTGGCTGAGTCAGGACGGTGGCGCGCTGTACGCCGCGGGCCTGCGCAATGTCATGGACATTGGCGGTCGCCTGCAAATGGGGTTCTCGTTGCTGGTCGCTTCCTCGACCAGCCTGCCGACACAACGCCCGTTATGCGTCGAAGGCGATGCCACGCAATGGCTACAGGTCAGTGGCGAGGAGGCCATGCGTCATCTGCTGCCATGGCGGTTGGAACGCTGCACCACCGCAGCAGGCGTGCGTCCGGAGTGGGCCAGCGAAGCGCATGCCCAGCAGGCCGCGCCGGTGTGAGAGGCGCGGGCACGCAGTGATACCAAGAGGCCCGTCGGGCCTCTTTTCTTTTCAGTCCTCCGGTAACCCTTACGCATTCGTCGACGTCTTGTATCGACCCACCCGTGTTGCATGGGCGTCGCAAATCACACGCCGACGTTGTCGCGATAACCACCGCAAGACGACCAACTGCATGCAGCCCGCTGTCCACAGTAGGTTACGCATTAAAAAGCCCGGGTCGCGAACGACCCGGGCCAGTCTCGGCAACTGCTAGCGCTGAAGATCAGCGTTGGATGTCGCCGGTGGTGGAGCCGGCGCCCGGGCCTGCGCCCAGGTCTGCACCGGTCACCCGATCCAGCTCCGGATTGGACAGAAGGCGCAGCGACATCGCATCCAGTGCCTCGGTCTGGGTCGCATCCAGCGCAACCGTGGCCGAACCATCGCCACCGTCGACTGCGGACTGCAGCTCACGGTCTGCCACCACGTCCCACTGCTCGCCGGCATTCCACGGGCCGACCGTATCGCCTTCGCCCTGCGACATGTTGTAGTAGATGTCGGTAAAGCGCGGGTCGCCCGGCAGCTTGCCCGGCGGGAAGTTCGGCTCGATGGAGTACAACGCCTTCTCGAACGACTTCTGATGCGCCACTTCGCGCGTCATCAGGAAGCGCAGCGCATCCACGATGCCCGGATCATCGGTGACGGTGATCAGGCGCTCATAGACCAGTTTGGCGCGTGCTTCGGCAGCGATGTTCGAACGCATGTCCGAAGTCGGGCAACCGATCGAATCGACATAGGCCGAGGTCCACGGCACGCCACTGGAGTTGACCAGGGCCGGGCCACCGCCATACAGGATCTGCTGGGTGTGGCTGGTGCTGTTCTGGGTCATGGAGCGCATCTCCATGGCCTCTTCCATGCCCTCGGACAACACGGCCTTGGGGCCCTTGTTGAGCATGGCGATGATCGAGCCGATGATTTCCAGGTGGCTCAGTTCTTCGGTAGCGATATCGAACAACAGATCCTTGCGGCCCGGATCGTCTTCGCCCAATGCCTGGGTGAAGTACCGCATCGCTGCAGCAAGCTCGCCTTGCGGTCCGCCGAACTGCTCGAGCATCAACGTGGCCAGATCCGGATTGGGTTCGGCCACGCGAACGGTGTACATCAGACGCTTGTTATGCATAAACATGGATCGTATTTCCTGGCTGGCGCCCGGCGACGACTGCAACGCGGCATGCGCGCAGAAACCTGAGGCTGGCTACGGGTGGGGGTTGCCCGCAGGATGCGGACAAACGCAGGCGGCAGCGCCGCCCGCGCGATGCATCAGGCCGCTTTGCTGGCCTTGGATGCCTTTTGATTGCCGCCTTGCTCGGCGAGCAGGGTCAGCTTTTCATCGGTGGCCTTTTCTTCTTCCAGCGTCGACAGCAGCAGGCTGACCGCATCGGTGTAGCCCAGCTGCTTTGCAATCGCAGCGATGGTGCCGTACGAGGCGATCTCGTAATGCTCCACCTTCTGTGCGCCGCCGATCAGTGCCGCATCGCGTACCGGACCTTCTTCGATCTCGTCGATCACCTCGCGGCTTTCCTCGACCAGGCCTTCCATCGCGGCACACTTGATGCGCTTGAGCTTGATGCCGAGCAGTTCGACGATCTGGTCGATGCGTTCGATCTGGCCCTGGGTTTCTTCCAGGTGCAGCTTGAACGCTTCCACCAGCTTGGGTTCGGTGGCCGCACGTGCCAGGCGCGGCAGCGATTTGGTCAACTGCTTTTCTGCGCTGTAGATGTCCGACAGCTCGTGGACGAAAAGCTCTTCAATTGTCTTGATCGCCATGGGCGGCTCCTTTGGATGGATAGGTAGATAAACGATGCGGTGCAGCGTGTGTGCGTCTTGCCTGCGCTTGCGTGCGGACCCGCTGCATCGTCACTGCGGCATCGCAGTGCCTGGCGTGACGCCAAGCCTGCAATGCAGCGTTGTTGTCGTGCTTGCTCAAGCTGTCTCGCATGGTCGCTACGCTAATCGTCGGCGTGTTAGCGCGATCGGTAGATGCGGTGATGCCGAGGCGATAACGACCTGTGCCGTGAGCGGCGCGGTGATGATGCGCATGCAATCGATTCGCCAGCGCCGAGCCGGGCAGTTGCACTGCAATCGACCGAGGTTGATGCCGGCTCCTCGAGATGCATGCGCACAACGCGCATGACCGCGGCCGTGCATGCGGCATCGGTGCGCCTGTGCCGATGTCGATGCCATTGCGCGGATGTTGATGCGCACGCGCAGCGATTGCACCGGCACCGTGCGGCATGCACTGCCGGGAATGCACGCTGTTGCAGACCGATGCGCTACAACCGATGGCTCGTTCTTGCCCCTGGAGCTGCCATGACGCCGTTGGACAAACCGTTACGCCGCGAGCTGCAGATCGGCGAGCAGGCCTATACCCTGGTCATCGACCCGCAGGGCTTGAAGCTGGTCGAAAAAGGCCGACGCAAAGGCGTGGCCTTGCGGTGGGACGAGCTGGTCAGCGGCGATGCCGCACTGGCCCGCGCGCTGCAGGCCTCGCTCGGCGAGTCCTGAGCGCAACGCGCGGGAAAACCGATTCAGCGCGCAGGAAACAACCGTGCCAGCTCGCGGACCGCTGCTGCGGACGCGGCGTGATCCGGCGTGGCATCGGGGTTGTTGAAATCGTGGGCACCTTGCGACTGCACCAGCAAGCCATCGCGGCGTGGCACCACATTGAGATTGTGGCCGCGCCAGACCAAGCCGTAGGTCACTTCCGGTTGCGGAATCAGGCGCGCGGTCTGCCCACGTACCGGGATGACGCTGTCGTCGCCAAGCAATGCACGCGCGCCATAGCCGGTGGCATTGACCAGGATCTTCTCGCGCAGCTGGCCGAACTGGCGCGGATGCTCGAAGTTGCGCGTGTACAGCTCGCCGCCGGCCCGCAGAAAGTCGTCCATCAGCAGGCGCGCGTAGGCGCTGAGGTTGAAGGTCAGCTGGCTGTAGCGGCGCACGAACGGCACCGGAAACGGATGACTGCCGGGCGCAACCGGTTGCGAGCGTGGGCCGAGATCGTCGAGCAGGTCGCGCTCCAGTGGCGGGTAGTCCGGCTCGTGCGCTTCGGCCGACGCGCTCGGTTGATCGAACGGCACATCCGACAACGCATAGCCATCGCGCCATTCGATCGGCTCGCCCGGCAGGCCCAGCAGGGTCTGGTAGCGGCGAAACGAAATGCGCGCCATCTCTTCCCAGCGGGTCCTGAAATCGGCGCTGGCGTGCTCGCTGGTGCACACGCGCGAGTCCGGCGACCACACGCCGGTGGCGTAGAACGAGCGCACGTCCGGCAGGCGCTCGCGCGCATAGATGCGCACGCGCAGGCCCGCACGTTGCGCCACCAGCGCGGTGGTCAGCCCGATCGCGCCGCAGCCGATCACCGCCAGCTCGCGCGCATCCGCATCGGCGGCCTGCACCAGCCGCAGCGCATGCTCGGCCGCGCCCCACGACAGCGACCACCCGCTGCCGCCATGTCCATAGTTGTGCACCACCGTCTTGCGGCCGATGCGTTCGGCCTCGATCCGCGGCCCCTGCGCACGGAACGGGCGGGTGCAGCCGTTGATCGCAATGATGCGATCGACCGCCGCGCGGATCGGCGCCAGCGGCGGCGCTGCGGCGAACTGGTCGGGCGAGGCGCCCGGCGACGTGGCGGGTAGCGGCGAGGACGGCGCAGCGGCCGCCTTGCCGGTCGTGGCCCAACTCCCGGTGGAAGCGGCCGCGAGCGCGAGGCCGGCGCTGTGCAGGAAATGACGACGGTGCATGCGGCTCCTGAGCGATGTAGAGAAGGTGATTGGGATAACGGCGCCCGCGCGGTCGGCCACGCGTAGCGCGCGCGGTGCAGTACCGGTAAACGCCAGGCCCTGCGCTGCGCGCCAGCGACCGGCACCCGCAGCATCGTCGGTCGCGCACGCCGAGCATACCGCGCGCATCTGTGCCTGCCACCGTCGACCAGGCCGGTTTCGCACCGCGATCCGGGCAGTTGAAGCCGCGCCAGCGGCCATTCGTCGCCCGGGGGCGTTCGCCCGATCGCTTGCCGGCTATGCTCGCCGCGTCCCAACCCAACGAGCTCCCACCCGTGTCTGCCAGCGTCTTCCTGATCGTGCGTATCGTGTTCGCCTGGGCCGCCGCGTTGCTGGTGGCTGCGATCATGTGGGCGCAGTTGTTCGGCTCCACCGGCGCCTTCTTCGGGCTGATCTGCGTGGTGCTGCTGACGCTTGCCCTGATGAGTGCGATCACGCATGTGCGCCGGGTGCGCCTGATCGCCGGGCGGCTGGATCACGACACCTTGTCGACCCGCCAGCGCCGCCAGATCGAGGTGCCGCTGGACGTGCAGGCCAGCTTTGCCGTGGTCGAAGAGGCCGTGCGCGCGTTGCCGCGCGTGCAGGACATCGAATGCGCGCCCGGCAGCCTGCTGATCCGCGCCAAGGTGCGCCGCATCGACCCTTACGAAGGACGCCAGCCCTCGCGCTGGAACCTGTTCGCGCGTTTTGCGATCAAGCGCAATCAGGTACTGGTGACGATCACGCCGGGGCAGGGCACCAGCAGCGTCACGGTGTTGTGCGAACCCGACGCCGGTGCCTGGGTGGATCTGTTCGCGGTGGACGAAGGCAGCAATTACGAGAATGCCGAGGCGATCAATCGCGCGGTGGTGCGCCGGGTCGGCGAGCAACGTCGCGACGAGCAGGCCGCGGCCGAGCAATCGGTGATGGAAAAGGAACTGGCGGTGGCCCGCCTGAACCTGCTGCATGCCCAGGTCGAGCCGCACTTTCTCTACAACACGCTGGCCAGCGCACAGGTGCTGGCACGCACCGACCCACCGCGCGCGGAGATCATGATCGGGCACCTGATCCAGTACCTGCGCAGCTCGCTGCCCAGCGCCGACGGGGCCATCTCCACCCTGGGCGAGGAACTCGAACGCACCCAGGCCTATCTGGAAATCCTGCGCATCCGCATGGGCACGCGGCTGGCCCTGCAGGTGGAGGTGCCGTACGAGCTGCGCGCGCTGCAACTGCCCTCGATGATGCTGCAGACCCTGGTGGAGAACGCGATCAAGCACGGGCTGGAACCCAAGCCCGGCGGCGGCACGATATGGATCCTGGCGCGTCGCGTCGACGACCACGCCACGCTGACCGTGGCCGACGATGGCCAGGGCTTCGGCACCCACACCCAGGGCACCGGCATCGGCCTGAAGAACCTGCGCGAGCGGCTACAGTTGATCTACGCCGGCAAGGCGAGCTTTGCCATCGTGTCCAATTTCCCCAGCGGTGTGGCCGCCACCATCAGCCTGCCGCTGCCGGCGCCGATGACCGCCACACGCATGCCGCCGCCGTTGCCAGGCACGCACAGCTCCACCGCGCAGGTGCAGGCATGAGCGCGCTGCGTGCGGTGATCGCCGAAGACGAAGCGTTGCTGCGGCAGTCCCTGCTCGCGCTGCTGGCCGAGGTGTGCCCGCAGCTGCAGGTGGTGGGCGAATGCGAAGACGGCGCCGGCGCGCTGGAGACCATCGCCGCGCAGCAGCCGGATGTGGTTTTCCTGGATATCCGCATGCCCGGGCTCACCGGCATCGAGGTGGCGCGTGCGCTGCGCGAGGTCAGCCCGCGTACCCAGGTGGTGTTCGTCACTGCCTACGACCAGTACGCCATCGATGCGTTCGAACACGGCGCGGTGGACTACCTGCTCAAGCCGATCAGCCGCGAGCGCCTGCAGGCCACCTGGCAGCGCGTGCAGCAACGCGCTGCCGCCGGCCAGCCGGACGGCCAGCTGCTGGAGGCCTTGTTGCAGCGCCTGTCCGCGCGCCCTGCTGCCGCCAGCGCCGCGCCGCCGTTGGCCTGGCTCACCGCCAGCAGCGGCCGCGAGACGCGCCTGATCGCGCTGGACGAGGTGGCGTATTTCCAGGCCGACCAGAAATACACCACGGTGATGACCGCCGCCGGCGAGGCGATCCTGCGCACGCCGCTGCGCGAGTTGCTCGACGTGCTGGATCCGCAGGTGTTCAAGCAGATCCACCGCTCCACCATCGTCAACATGAAGGCGGTCGCCTCGGTGGTGCGCGAGGACACCGGCAAGGGCCGGCTGGCGCTGCGCGGGCGCAGCGAAACGCTCACCGTCAGCCAGCCCTTCATGAGCCTGTTCCGCGGCATGTAATTCCCCCGATCGCATCGACTGAAAGGATTGCTGATATGCGCCTGATCGCCTCCCTCGTGTATTGCCTGCTTGCCTTGGCCGGTTGCCACGACCGCAACGGCACCACCTCCATCACCCGCGCTACCAGCAATGGCCAGGACGTGATCTTCAGCAAGACCCTGGCCACCGCCACCGACCTCAATGTGCACTGCCTGGCCAGCAGCAGCGGTCGCTGCCATTACCTGGTGTACGAGGAACACTGCGCCGCGCCTGCCGCAAGCAACACGACGGGTACACCGGCCTGCGCACGCAGGACGCTGGACAGCTTTGCGCTGACACCCGGGCAGGTGCGCGAACTGCGTGGCATTCCGCGTCAGGCGCACACCTGTGTGGATACCAGCGCGCCCAGCGCCGACTGCCATGGCTGAGCGGGCGTTGCCGGCCTGGCTTGGCCGAAAGCCCTTTCGGCTATGTCGCAAGCCATGCAACCGGACGCAAGCCTGAATACGCACTGACGATCAGCGGCCGCTTCTGCGATGATTGCCGGCTTGTTGCCGGTTCACGGCGTCCTCACTGCCAGGCTTCTCATGTCCGAACAATCGCTACGCCGCGACGTTGGCCCCTTCGCCCTCATGCTCACCGGCCTGGGCTCGATCATCGGTTCCGGCTGGCTGTTCGGTGCCTGGCGCGCTGCCGGCCTGGCCGGCCCCGGTGCGATCTGGGCCTGGATTCTGGGTGCGGCGATCATCACCACCATCGCGCTGTCCTACGCGGAACTGGGCGCGATGTTCCCCGAGTCCGGCGGCATGGTGCGCTACAGCCATTACTCGCACGGCTCGCTGGTGGGCTTCATCGCCGGCTGGGCCAACTGGATCGCGATCGTGTCGGTGATCCCGGTCGAGGCCGAGGCCTCGGTGCAGTACATGGCGTCCTGGCCATGGGCCTGGGCGCAGGGCCTGTATGTGCAGGCACCCGGCGGGGCGGGGGAGTTGTCGGTGCCCGGCCTGCTGATCTCGGCGGTGCTGGTGCTGGTGTATTTCTTCCTCAATTTCTGGAGCGTCAAGCTGTTCGCGCGCTCCAATACCCTGATCACCGTGTTCAAGCTGGTGGTGCCGGCGGCGACCGGCGTGGCCCTGATCGCCAGCGGCTTCCACAGCGAGAACTTCAGCGTCGGCATCCACGGCGACGCGCACGTGATCGACCTGGCCGCGGTGCTCACCGCGGTGGCTACCGCCGGCATCGTCTTCAGCTTCAACGGCTTCCAGAGCCCGGTGAACCTGGCCGGTGAAGCGCGCAACCCGGGCCGCAGCATTCCGTTCGCGGTGCTGGGCTCGATCGCGCTGGCCACGGTGGTCTACGTGATCCTGCAGGTGGCCTATATCGGCGCGGTGCCGCCGGACCTGCTGGCCAAGGCCGGCTGGCACGGCATCGATTTCCGCTCGCCGTTCGCCGAGCTGGCTATCATCGTCAACCTGCATTGGCTGGCGATGCTGCTGTACATCGATGCGTTCGTCAGCCCCAGCGGCACCGGCATCACCTATACCGCCACCACCGCGCGCATGGTCTACGGCATGGAAAAGAACGGCACCATGCCGTCGGTGCTGGGCAAGCTGCACCCGGTCTGGGGCGTGCCGCGCATGGCGATGTTCTTCAACCTGGCGGTGTCGTTCGTGTTCCTGTTCTTCTTCCGCGGCTGGGGCACGCTGGCGGCGGTGATCTCGGTGGCGACCATCATTTCCTACCTCACCGGCCCGATCAGCGCGATGGCGCTGCGTCGTCATGCCCCGGAGCTGCATCGCCCGCTGCGCATCGCCGCGCTGCCGGTGCTGGCCGGCGTGGCCTTCGTGATGGCGACCGAGCTGCTGTACTGGGCGCGCTGGCCGCTGACCGGCGAGATCATCCTGCTGATGGTCGTGGCGCTGCCGGTGTACTGCTACTACCAGGCCAAGCAGGGCTGGCCGGATCTTGGGCGCAACCTCAAGGGCGCGGCCTGGATGATCTGCTACCTGCCGACGATCGCGCTGCTGTCCTGGGCCGGCAGCAGCGACTTCGGCGGCCATGGCTATCTCAGCTACGGCACCGATCTTGCGGTAGTGGCTGCAGTCGGCGCGGTGTTCTACATCTGGGGCGTGCGCAGCGGCTGGCGCACCCCGTCGGTGGAGAAGGCCGTCGCGCAGGCGTGAGCGCCTGATCGCTGATTGCTGCTGAAACAAGGCGTCTGTCTCCGGACGCCGCAGACAGAAACGGCCGGTGCACTGCACCGGCCGTTTTTTTGTTGGTCGTCGCGCACGCGATGGAGTGCAGCGACTGGCGCCGCCTGGCAGCGCACGCCGTGTTGCGATCGGACGTCGGGCAGATCAATCAGAACGTTTCGTCAGGCGCGCGGCATTGCCGATGCCTTGCGGCAACCACCGCATCCATCGCCACACCGCTACGCCAGCGTCCCCGCCGCCGCGCTGTGGGGAGCGGTATTGGTCACCAGCCGCGGCGCACCATCGAAGCGGTCCAGATCGCGCAACAGTTCGGTGTAGCGACGCAGCCGCCCCATCTCGCGCATGTTGACGATGTCCTCGTGGCGCAGCTCGCGCTTGGAACTGACCTCCTGCTTGTAGCGCAGCACTTCCGGGTAGCGGCGGGTCATGTCCAGCGCATCGGCCACGCATTCGACCGAATCGGCATCCGGGGTGACCCGCGCACGGCTGTTGAAGGCGCGCAGCCAGCGTTCGAAACCGGCGCTGTGGTCGAACAGATCGGCGATGTACCACATGACGAACAGGATCGACGCCCACGAAGTAAAGATGATCACCACGCGGCTGAAGGTGAGGTGGTAGTCGTTCTGCCAGAGCTGGTGGGTGATCACGCCCAGCAGCACCAGCGAGATCGCCTGCCAGCCGATGATCGAGGCGATCACCCACTGCTTCTTGGCCACCTTGAGCAGATTGAGCTCCTGGTCGAGCTGTTCGTCGGTCTTTTCGCGCCAGTGCGCGACCTGCTCGTCGAAGGAGAGCCGGTGGAGTGCGTTGTCCTGCAATAGCAGGCCCAAACCCTGGAACAAAGCGATCATGACAAGCTCCTGACGGATGGCTGGTACGAACGACTTGCTGCACCCGGCAACGCGCCGGTGCCCTGGAGCGACCGGGCAGCGGCTGGCAGTGATGCTGGCCGGTACACGGACGGCCCTAGTTCTAGCACTTTCGCCGTGCTTGGCAATGCCTGCTGCGCGCCGAAGGCCAGCCAATCCTGCGTACCGGCGCACAAATCGCGGTATTCAGGGGCTTTGCAGCGTTTGCCGCGCGATTGCAGCTGCGGTGCGCCGCGATTCTTGCTGCACTGCACACTCGCGCCTGCGTGATTGCCTCCGTGGCGGTTGCGACCGGCGCGACCCAGCCCGGCGTACAGATCGCGTGAGCGCCGCGCAAGCACGCATGCCGCGCAAGGTCCAGCGACAGGCAGGCAAGCACCCGTCGAGACGATCGGCGCGCATCGTTACAAGCAGCGCACACAGCGCCGCCTTTCACCAATCCCAAATCCCAGATCCCCAATCCCAGCCCCTCAGCACCACGACGCGGTCTTGCAACCGGCTAGGTATCCTTGCGCGCATGTCAGCCGTCCTGCGTACCCTCACTGCTCCCGCCGCCAGGCAGATCCATCGCTGGGTGCTGGGCGCGTTTCCGCGTGGCCAGAGCACCATCGACTACGACCAGCCACTCGGGGATCCCGGCATCTTCGGGCCCGACAGCGTCACCTGGCGCGTGCATTCCGAATTTCCCGGCATGTTGTCCGGCGGACTGTGCGCATTGATGCTGCAACTGCTGCATCCACGCGCGCTGGCCGGGGTCTACGACCATTCCAACTTCCGCGCCGATCTGATCGGGCGGCTGCGGCGTACCACCAATTTCGTCGCCGGCACCACCTATGCACCGCGTGCCGAGGCCGAGCAACTGATCGCCCGCGTGCGCAGCATCCATTCGCATATCCACGGCCACACTGCCGACGGCGTGCCGTACGACGCCAACGACCCACAGTTGCTGACCTGGGTGCACGTCACCGAAGCCTACGGCTTTCTGCAGGGCTGCCGACGTTATTGCCGCGACGTGCCGGCGCACATCGCCGATCGTTACTACGACGAAGCGCGCCGCGTCGCCGAAGCGCTGGGCGCCGCCGATGTGCCCGCCAGCGAAGCGCAGGTTGATGCGTATTTCGCTACCGTGCGCGGGCAGTTGCGCATGGACACGCGCTCGCGCGAGGTGCTCGACATCCTCACCAGCATCCAGTTGCCGGTGCCGGCGGCCGGTCTGTCGCGCGGGGTGTTTCTCGGTGCCGGTACCGCCCTGTTGCCGGGCTGGGCCAGCGACATGCTCGGCCGCACCACCACGCAGCGCGCACAGGCACATGCGTCGGCGCGGCTGTTGCGCAGCCTGTCGCCCCTGTTCAGCACCGCGCTACGCGACGGGCTGTCCGCACGCGCCTGCCGCCGCATGCAGCTGCCGCAGACGATGTTGCTGGAGTGGCCCGGGGCGCAGTGAGTGCGGGTGCTTGCCTGGTGTGCAGGGCGGTGGTGTGACGCGGGGGCTGGCTACCAGATCCGCACCCGTTGCTCGGGCGGCAGGTACAACTGCTCGCCCTGCTGCACATTGAACGCCGGATACCAGGCATCGAGGTTGCGCACGGTCTGCGCGCGGAAACGTCCGGGTGCGTGCACGTCGGTGAGCACGGCATTGCGTAGCGCCGCGTCGCGGTACTTGCCGCGCCAGGCCTGGGCAAAGCCCAGGAAAAAGCGCTGGTCCGGGCTGAAACCGTCGATGGTCTGCGGCTGCTTGCCCCGCAGCGACAGCTGATAGGCGTCGTAGGCAGTGGCCAGGCCGGCGACATCGGCGATGTTCTCGCCCAGCGTCAGCTTGCCATTGACGCTCAGGTCGTCGAACGGCTTGTACGCACTGAACTGCGCGGCGAGCGCGTTGCCGGCGGCCTCGAATTTTTTCAGATCCTGCGGCGTCCACCAGTTGTGCAGCTCGCCATGTTCGTCGAACTGCGCGCCCATGTTGTCGAAGCTGTGGCTGATCTCGTGGCCGATCACCGCGCCGATGGCGCCGTAGTTCACCGCATCGTCGGCGGCCGGATCGAAGAACGGCGGCTGCAGGATCGCGGCCGGAAACAGCAGGCGGTTTTCCAGCGGCACGTTCAGCGCGTTGACCTCCTGCGGCAGCATGTACCACTCGCGGTGATCCACGGCCTTGCCCAGCTTGGCCAGATTGCGCCGGTACTCGAACAGCTCGGCGCGCTGCACATTGCCCAGCGCGTCGTCGCGGCGCACATCCAGCGCGCTGTAGTCGCGCCAGGTGTCCGGATAGCCCACCGCCACCGTCAGCCCGGAAATCTTGGCCTTGGCATGCTGCTTGGTCTGCGGGCTCATCCACTCCAGCGCATCGATGCGTTTGCCGAAGGCGGTGACGATGTTCCTGACCATCTCCTCGGCACGCGTCTTGGTCTGGGCGCTGACGTACTTCTGCACATAGCGCTCGCCCACCGCTTCGCCCAGGGCCGCGTTGGTGGCGTCGATACCGCGCTTCCAGCGCTGCCGTTGTTGCGGCGTGCCTTCCAGCGTGGTGCCGTAGAACGCAAAGCGCTCATCGGCAAAGGCCTTGGACAGATACGGCGAGGCGCGGTCCAGGGCGCGAAAGCTCAGGTAATCCTTCCAGGTCTGCAGCGACTCGGAGCGCACCAGCGCCGACAACCCGGTCACCGCGCCGGGCTGCCAGACGATGAAGTCCTGCTGCGCCTTCAGGCCGGCCGCTTCGAAGAACGGCGCCCAGTCCAGGCCGGGCGCGTTACGCGCAAAATCGGCCTGTTTCCAGGGGTTGGCGCCGGCCTGCACGTTGTTGGTCTGTTCGGCGGTGGCGTGCACGCGCGCCATCGCGGTTTCCAGGGCCAGGATCCGCTCGGCCCTGGCCGCCGCGTCGTCGATGCCGGCCAGTTCCAGCAGCTTGACGATGTGCGCGCGGTAGGCGTCGCGCATCTGCGTCATGCGCCCGTCGTCCAGATAGAAGCTGCGGTCCGGCATGCCCAGGCCGCCCTGCACCAGATACGGCACGTAGCGGCCCGGGTGATGCAGATCCTGCGAGATCCACAGACCGAACAGCCGGTCGGTGTGGAAGTTGGTGGAGTTGAGCAGATCCACATCGGCGCGCAGCTGGCCGCCCAGGGTGCGCGCCAGCGCCTGCTTGTCATCCAGCTGCGCAATCGCGTCCAGTTCCGGCTGCACCGGGCGCACGCCCTTGGCCTCGATCCCGGCTTCGTCCATGTAGGCCGCGTAGTAATCGCCAATCTGCTTGTCTTCGCCGGTGACACGGTCGTTGGCGGCGGCGCCCTCGATGATGTCGCGGCTGTGCTGCTCGGTCTCGATCGCGATGCTGACGAAGCTGTTGAAGCTGGAGCGGTCGTCCGGGATCTGGGTGGTCCTGCCCCAGTTGCCGCTGGCGTAGCTGAAGAAGTCGTCGCCTGGTGCCACGCTGCGGTCCATGCCTGCCGCATCGAAACCGAAATCGCCCAGCTTGGGCGTGGTGGGCGCGGGCTTGGCGTGCGCCGTCGTTGCCGGTGAAGTGCCATCCCGGTGGCACGCGGCGGTGCTCAGCAGGGCAGCCGACAGCGCAGCGATCAGGACAGGGCGGTGCAGAAGAGCCATGCGAGTGCAACTCGGAAACGAAAAACAGACATACCAGTGTAAATTGCCGCCGTCGCCACGTCCCGACGCGATGGCAGCGCGCAGCCGGCATGGCAGCCTGCGGACACGCGCGGTTCAGCGCCGGCGCTGGTACCAGAAACCCAGCGCATCGCGGGTCTGCAGCATGCCGCGCCCGCGCCATAGAAAGCGCAGCAGCAGGCTCAGGTGCTCGCGCTTGGAAAAGCTGCGCAGCTTGCGGTCGGAGGTGTGCACGGTCTGGCGCAGGATCACGAACCGCCCGCAGCGTGCCAGCGCGCGGCTCAATGCCACGTCTTCGCCGGCGTAGTAACGCGTATCGAAGCCGCCGGCGCTGACGAATGCCGCGCGCGTGCAGAACAGGAAGCAGCCCGGGGCAATGCCGCTGAGACGGAACAGCCAGCCGAACGTCGCCTGCGCCATGCGTTCGAACCATGCGCGCCTGCCCTGCAGATGTACCTGCGCGCCACCGCCGACCGCGCCGGCATCCAGCGCCGCCAGCGCCGCGCCGACCACCTGCGGATTGATCAGCGTATCGGCGTCCAGAAACAGCAGGCGATCGCCCTGCGCCTGCTGCACGCCGGCATTGCGGGTGGCGGCGATATGGCGCAGTTGCACCTCCAGCACCTGCGCACCGGCCGCGCGCGCGATGGCGGCGGTGTCGTCCTCGCAGGCATCGGCCACCACGATGACCTCGTAGTCCAGCTGCATGGCCTGCGCACAGGCGTGCAGGCATTGCAGCGTCTGGCCGATCAGTGCGGCCTCGTCATGGGCGGGGATTACGAAAGACAGCATGGCAGGGCGTGTCACTCGGACGGTGGTGATGCCAAGTGTGCGAGCCATACCGGTGCGATGGCGTGAGCGCATGCAATCGCCGCACAGCTGCGACTGCGTGCACTCACGTGAGCACGCTTAGCGGCTGAGCGCGCCCATCATCGCTTCCGGATACCGCGTACCGGATGCGGCCTGCAGCGGGAAGATCGCATCGATGCGTGCGAGTTCGTCCGGCATCAGCGCCACATCGAGCGCGCCGAGGTTTTCTTCCAGGTAGGCCAGACGCTTGGTGCCCGGGATCGGCACCAGGTCCTGGCCCTGCGCCAGCACCCAGGCCAGCGCCAGCTGACCCGGCGTGATGCCCTTGTCGGCGGCGATCGCCTTGACCTGTTCCACCAGTTGCAGGTTGCGGGTGAAGTTCTCGCCCTGGAAACGCGGCGAATGGCGACGGTAATCGTCGGCCTCGAAGTCGTCCGGCGAGGCGAATGCGCCGGTCAGGAACCCGCGGCCCAGCGGCGAATACGGAACGAAGCCGATCCCGAGCTCGCGCACGGTGGCAAAGACGCCGTTGTCCTCGGGCTCGCGCGACCACAGCGAGTATTCGGTCTGCACCGCGGTGATGGGATGCACCGCATGCGCACGGCGGATGGTGGCTGCAGCGGCCTCCGACAGCCCCAGGAAGCGCACCTTGCCCTGTTCCACCAGACGCGACATTGCACCGACGGTGTCTTCGATCGGCACGTTGGGGTCCACGCGGTGCTGGTAGTACAAGTCGATGTGCTCCACGCCCAGGCGGCGCAGGCTGGCTTCGCAGGCCGCCTGCACATAGTCCGGGCTGCCGTCGATGCCGCGCACCGACGGGTCGTTGGGGTCGAGCTTGATGCCGAACTTCGTGGCCAGAAACACCTCGTGCCGGCGCGCGGCAATGGCCTTGCCGACCAGGATTTCATTGGTGTGCGGGCCGTACATGTCTGCGGTGTCGAGCAGGCTGACGCCGTGGTCGAGGGCGCGATGGATCACTGCGATCGAGCCGGCCTCGTCGCTGCGATCGCCGTAGAACGCGCTCATGCCCATACAGCCGAGGCCGAGCGCAGAGACGGTGGGGCCGGAACGGCCAAGCGTGCGGGTTTGCATGGTGGAGGGAACTCCGTGCGGCGAACAAGTCAGGGGAGGATGCGGCGGCGCGCGTTAGCACGGTGTTGCCCGTGCGATGAAGGCGCTGTGGGCGGCTGGCGGGCTGCAGTGGCGTCCGCTGGGCGCACGGGCAAACGGCGCACAGCCAAGCAGTCGGCAGCACAGCGCAAAAAATCCGGGCGCTCGACGCGACTCCACGCAAAACCCGCGCATGCCGGCAGGCCAGGGCCCACCGCCATGCACGGGTGTTCTTACGTAGGCGCTACCACTGGCCGCTTCAGCCCTTGAGCTTGCCGGCGAATTCGGCCACGCGCTTGCCGAGCAGCTTGGCGGTTTCCAGATCGCCGCTGCGCGGCGCTTCTTCCGGCGAGGCATCGGAGGGCGAGATCGCCAGCGCGCCTGCCGAGCCGGCGGTCCAGTTGATGTCCTGCGGACCGTGCGCCTTGGTGTTGGACGGCAGCAGGCCGGTACCCACCCAGACCTGGCCGTGCTGCTGCGACAGCGTCCAGAAATACTGGATGGTGGCGTACTTGTCGCCGTTCACCGAGGCCGAGTTGGTGAAGCCGGCGGCGATCTTGTCCTTCCAGGCCTGCGCAAACCACGGCTTGGAGCTGGCGTCGGCAAACTTCTTGAACTGCCACGCCGGCCCGCCCATGTAGGTGGGGCTGCCGTAGATGATGGCGTCGGCTGCACCGATCGCCTCCCAGGCGTCGTCGGGGAGGTTGCCGTCCTGATCGATGCGGTACAGCGTGGCCTCGCCGACGCTGGCGGCGCCGGCATGCACGGCTTCGGCCAGTTTGACGGTGTGGCCGTAGCCGCTGAAGTAGATGATGGCGATCTTGCTCATGCGCAATCCTGTTGATCCGGGTGGGGGCCCGATTGTGACCACACATGCCGTGTCAGGTTAATGACCATCGACGGGACGTACTGTTGCCGGGCTCATCAGCGCCCGGGATCGCCCATGTTGTCGACCAGGTAGTCGATGAAGCTGCGCACCTTCGGAGCCAGGTGGCTGCGGCTGGTATAGACGGCAAAGATGCCGATCTCCCCCAGTGCGTACTGCGGAAGGATGCGCACCAGCCGGCCGGCGGCCAGATGCTCGTCGGCCAGGAAGTCCGGCTGCATCGCGATGCCCAGGCCGGCCACCGCCGCCGCGCTCAGCACATGCCCGTTGTTGGCGCGCAGGCTGCCGTGGATGCGCACATCGCTATCGCCATCGGGTCCATGGAAGCGCACTTCGTCGCCGTTGGGCGAGTAGTGGTACAGCAGGCAGTCGTGACCGGCCAGGTCGGACGGATGCATCGGGGTGCCGGCACGGGCCAGGTAGGCCGGCGCCGCGCAGGGCACCAAGCGGACCGTGCCCAGGCGCCGGGCGATCAGCGTCGGCGCCGGCTGCCGGGTGATGCGGATGGCGACATCGAAGCCTTCTTCGACCATGTCCACCAGCCGGTCCGACAGCGACAGGTCCAGTTCCACCTGCGGGTAGCGCGCGCAAAAGCCCGGCAGCAGCGCGGCCAGGCGCTCGATGCCATAGCTCACCGGCGCATTGACGCGCAGCACCCCGGCCGGCTCGAGCGCCTGCGCGCCGACCGTGGCCTCCAGATCGTCCAGGTCGGCCAGCAGTTGCAGACAGCGCTGGTAATACGCGGTGCCGGCGCTGGTCAGGCTGACCCGCCGGGTGGTGCGGTTGAGCAGGCGGGTGCCCAGCCGTTGCTCGAGCGCGGCGACCTGCCGGGTCACGCTGGCGGTGGAGCGGTCCAGCGCATCGGCGGCCGCACTGAAGCCGCTGCGTTCGGCCACTGCCGCGAACACGCGCATCGCATCGAGGGTATCCATGGGTGTCCGATTGTTGCTTTGATCGCAATAAATTATCCGAACTAAAACTATTTATCAGAAATTTGTAAGCAATAGGCTGTGCAGGTCCTCACCGGAGTCCGTCCCATGTCCACCTCGCTTGCTTCCCCGCGTACCGCTGCCTATGGCGCCGGCTTGTTGCGCATCAGCCTGGGCGCGCTGTTCCTGGCCCACGGCCTGACCAAGTTGCTGGTGTTCACCCCGGCCGGCACCGTGGCCTATTTCCACTCGCTGGGCCTGCCGGGCGCGCTGGCCTATCTCACCATTGCGCTGGAACTGGGTCTGGGCCTGTCCCTGCTGCTGGGCATCTATGCGCGCTGGGTCGGGTTGCTGGGCGTGCCGCTGCTGCTGGGCACCATCGTCAGCGTGCACGGCGGCAACGGCTTCGGTTTCTCCAATCCGGGCGGCGGCTGGGAATACCCGGCGCTGTGGGCGGTGTTGCTGATCGTGCAAGCCCTGCTCGGCGAAGGCGCGTGGGCGCTGAAGCCGGAGCGTTGAGGCTGCCTGTCGTTCTTCCGAGGAGTACGCCATGACCCGTTTGCCTTCCCTGTACATCTCGCACGGATCGCCGATGACTGCGCTGCAGCCAGGGCAGGTCGGCGAGCGCCTGGCCGAGCTCGCACAGACCTTGCCGCGGCCGCGCGCGATCGTCGTTGCATCCGCGCACTGGCTGGGCCGTCGCCCGCTGGTCAGCGGCGCGGCGCGGCCGCCCACCATCCATGACTTCGGCGGCTTTCCGGCGCCGCTGTACGAGCTGGAATATCCCGCGCCCGGCGAGCCGGCGCTGGCGCAGCAGATCCTGCGCCGGCTGGAACAGGCTGGCCTGCATCCGCACCTGGATCCACAGCGCGGCTTCGATCATGGCGTGTGGGTGCCGCTGCGCCTGCTGTATCCGGCCGCCGACATCCCGGTGGTGTCGGTGTCGATCCAGCCCGAGCTGGGCCCGGCGCACCAGTTTGCGGTTGGCCGCGCGCTGGCGCCGCTGCGCGAGGACGGGGTGCTGGTGATCGGCTCGGGCAGCATCACCCATAACCTGCACGACTTCCGCCATGGCTACAGTGCCGAGCGCGAGGCGCCGTATGTGCGGCCCTTCATCGAGTGGACCGAGCGCAAACTGGTGGAGGACGACATCGCCGCGTTGCTGGGCTATCGCCGGCAGGCACCGCATGCGGCACGGGCGCATCCCACCGACGAGCACCTGTTGCCGCTGTACGTGGCGATGGGCGCCGCCGGCGCCGACCGGCTCGGCGCACAGCGCATCGATGCCGGCATCGACGCGGGGTTTCTGGCGATGGATATCTACCGGTTCGACGGCGATCCCGGTAATGATCGCGCGCTTGCGGGCCCGGCCGCCGCCTGAGCCCTGGCGGGCGCAGCACGCCTGCACCGTCGCTGTCATCGACGGTGCAGGCGGCATGCCGGCCCCGCAATCCCGAGGCACTACCCAGCCGCCTGCAAGCCATGGCATGTGGCCAGTTGCTGCCGCTGCAAACCGCTGTGGGGCGGTGGCTACACCAGGCAAGATCCATGGCGATACGGCTTGGTACCTACGGCACACTGGCCGTAGCGACCAGGCATGCTGCCCGCAAGAGCCGGCGGCGCAGCGACAAGGCATGCTGCCGACGAGAGCCGGCAGCGCAGCGCTCTGAAGCATTCACGATGAAGTGCGGTGCAGTCTCATAGGCTGAGACGCCTTCACGACATGCTGCTTGCGTGAAAATCCTCGACAAACTCGCAGTGCTGGCCGATGCGGCCAAATACGACGCGTCCTGCGCCTCCAGTGGCGCGAACAAGCGCAATTCGCTCGGCACCGGCGGGATCGGCAGCACCGAGGGCATGGGCATCTGCCACTCGTACACGCCCGACGGCCGCTGCGTGTCGCTGTTGAAGATCCTGCTCACCAATTTCTGCGTGTTCGATTGCGCGTATTGCGTCAACCGCGTGTCCAGCAACGTGCGCCGTGCGCGCTTCACGCCGGAAGAAGTGGTCACGCTGACGCTGGACTTCTACAAACGCAATTACATCGAAGGCCTGTTCCTGTCCAGCGGCATCATCCGCAACTCCGATTACACGATGGAGCAGCTGGTGGAAGTGGCGCGGCAGCTGCGCGAGGTGCATCACTTCGCCGGCTACATCCACCTCAAGACCATCCCCGATGCGACGCCGGAATTGCTGGCCGCCGCCGGCCGCTACGCCGACCGCCTGAGCATCAATGTGGAGCTGCCGACCGAGCAGGGGTTGACGCTGCTGGCGCCGGAAAAAAGCGTCGGCGGCATCCGCTCGGCAATGGGCGAACTGCGTTGGCGCATCGAAGAAAACCAGCTGGAGCGCAAGGCCGAAAAGCTGCGCCGCGCCAAGCCGCCGCGCTTTGCACCGGCCGGGCAGAGCACGCAGATGATCGTCGGCGCCGACGATGCCAACGATCGCAGCATCCTGGACACCAGCCACAATCTCTACGGCAATTACCGGATGCGCCGGGTGTATTACTCGGCTTTCAGCCCAATCCCGGATGCCTCGTCCAAATTACCGCTGCAGGCACCGCCGTTGCAGCGCGAGCACCGGCTGTATCAGGCCGACTGGTTGCTGCGCTTCTACGAGTTCAGCGTGGAGGAGATCGCACCGGCGCAGTCCAGCGGCATGCTCGATCTGGACGTGGATCCGAAGCTGGCCTGGGCGCTGCGCAATCCGGAGCGGTTTCCGGTGGATCTGAACGCGGCGCCGCGCGAGATGCTGCTGCGGGTGCCGGGCCTGGGCACGCGCAATGTGGAGCGCCTGTTGTTGTCGCGCCGGCATGCGCGCTTGCGGGTGGGCGACCTGGCGCGGTTGCGGGTGCCGATGAAGAAGCTGCTGCCGTTTGTGAGCGTGCTGGACCATCATCCGCGCCAGCGCCTGGACGACCCGGTGCGCTTGCGCGCGCAACTGGCACCGGCACCCCGGCAGGCGAGTCTGTTCGATTGAACCCGCAGCTGGCCGCCGGCATCCGGCGCACCGCCGCGTCCGCTGGCGTCTGCCGTGTTGCCGGGCAAGCTGCCCGAAAGGCGGAGAAGGATGGCATCAAGTGCAAAGACCGCCGAAAGCGCAAAGGCCACCGAACGCCAGTGCTGACACAGGAACGCGACGCTTTGCGAATCCCCAATTCCCAATCCCCAATCCCACCTCTCCATGCTGACCACCGCGATGTTCAACGCTGACGTCGAGCCGGGCTGGAGCCTTGAAGCATGGCGTGCGCTGGCGCGGGCGGGGTGGTGCGCGCAGGTGGAGCCCGACTCCATCGCGTGGAATGGCGGAGCGCAGGGTGGCTTGTTGATGGGGCAGGGGCTGCTGGATTTGCCGGCCGTGGCTGCGGCGCCGCGGGTCTCGGCGGAGTTCCTGCAGATGGCCGGAGCGGTGTTGTGTCACCGCGATCCGCAGCGCTATGCGGTGCTGTACCGGCTGTTGTGGCGGGTGGCCTGCGGCGAGCGCGCGCTGCTGGAGCGGGCCACCGATGTCGATGTGCATCGGGTGACGCAGTGGCAAAAAGCGGTGCAGCGCGATACGCACAAGATGAAGGCGTTCGTGCGCTTTCGGCGTTTGCCGGTGGAAGAGGAAGACTTCGTGGCGTGGTTCGAGCCCGAACATTGGATCGTGGATCGGGTGGCGCCGTTTTTCGCGCGCCGCTTCGCCGGCATGCGCTGGGCGATCCTCACCCCGTATCGCAGCGTGCGCTGGGACGGCGAGGCGTTGACGTTCGGCGAAGGCGCCGTGCGCACCCAGGTGCCGGCCGACGATGCGCAGGAGACGCTCTGGCGTACCTATTACGCGCATATCTTCAATCCGGCGCGTCTCAATCCGACCATGATGCGGCAGGAAATGCCGCAGAAATACTGGAAGAACCTGCCCGAGGCGAGCCTGTTGCCGGAGCTGATCCGCGAGGCCGGGGTGCGCGTGCGCGAGATGGCCGAGCGTGCGCCCGAGCCGGTGCGGCGGCGAGTACCGGCGGCGCCGGCGCCGGTCCCGGAAGTGGCCACGCAAAGCCTGGCGCAGTTGCGCGTGGCCGCGCGCGATTGCCGGCGCTGTGCGTTGTGGCAACCGGCAACGCAGACGGTGTTCGGCGAAGGGCCGAGCAATGCGTCGGTGATGGTGATCGGCGAGCAGCCCGGCGACGAAGAGGATCTGAGCGGGCGTCCGTTCGTCGGGCCGGCCGGGCGTTTGTTCAACATGGCGCTGGGCGAAATCGGCATCGACCGCGCCACGGTCTACGTGACCAATGCGGTCAAGCATTTCCGCTTCGAGCAACGCGGCAAGCGGCGGCTGCATCGCAACCCGGAACGGTCGCATGTGCAGGCCTGCAGCGGCTGGTTGCATGCCGAACGCGCGCAGCTGCGTCCGGCGCAGATCGTCTGCCTGGGCGCGACCGCGGCACAGGCGGTGTTGGGAAGCAGCTTTCGCTTGATGCAGCAGCGCGGCCAGTGGCAGCGGCTGGACGACGGCACGCCGGTGCTGACCACCGTGCATCCCTCCTGGGTATTGCGGCAGGGCTCGGAGGCCGCGCGCGAGGAAGGCTACCGCGGGTTTGTCGAGGACTTGCGCCAGTTGCTGGATGCACCGGTTGCTGCAGAGCACATGGCGAAGACATAAAAAATGCGCGTGCAAATGCACGCGCACGGTGTCGGAGAACGAGACACCAAGTGGAACCACTGGCGAGCCAGTGGCTCCCTCACCGCCGCTTTGCGGTGTGGTGGCGCTGCCTGGAGCTTGTTTCCAGGCATGCGCGGATACAACGATTCAGCAGTGTCTACACCTAAGTCATGTGCAGCTGATGCACTGGCGTTGCCGTGCAACGCCAGTGCAACCAATCACTTGAGGCAGCTGCCGACACGACTGCTGCATGTTGGTCAGGCAGGCGCGGTGTTCGACATCGGCATGTACCACCCGTACCTGCCGGTGTCGAGCGCAGCGTCCACGCCTACCCGAGTGCTTGCGGCAATGCAGCTGCTCAGAACGTTGCTGGCGTGCGCAGTTCGTCGTCGACCCATCGACGGAACCTGGCTGCGTTCCGCCGATGCAGGTCACGCGCCTGCGACTGCCTGCGTCAGGCAGCGAGCTGCCGTTACGGCATCAACACCTTGTCGACCACGTGGATCACGCCATTGCTCTGCATGACATCGGCAATGGTGACGTTGGCGGTGTTGCCCTTGGCATCGGTGATGGTGACCTTCTTGCCGTTGAGCTTTGCGGTCAACGCCTCGCCCTGCACGGTGGTCAGCGAGGCGCTACCGCCGCCGGCCTTGATCTTGGCGATCAGCGATGCGGCGTCGACCTTGCCCGGTACCACGTGATAGGTCAGCACCTTGGTCAGCGTGGGCTTGGATTCGGGCTTGAGCAACGTTTCCACCGTGCCGGCCGGCAGGGCGGCGAATGCGGCGTTGGTTGGGGCAAACACGGTGAACGGGCCCGGCCCCTTCAGCGTGTCGACCAGGCCGGCGGCCTTGACCGCGGCGACCAGGGTGGTGTGGTCCTTGGAGTTGACGGCGTTGTCGACGATGTCCTTGGTCACCAGCATCGGCGCACCGCCCACGGTCGGGTTCGATGCGGCGTAAGCGGGGGCCATGGCGCTGGTCAGGGCAATGGCGGTGGCAATGGCAAGCGACTGGAATGAGGTCTTCATGAGGCATCGATCCTTTGGGTAAGCGACTGCCTGGATGGCAATCGTAGTGCTGGATACGCGGGTAGATGCAGCGCGGATGCATCACGCGGTTTTTACACGGGCGTACCTGGCACCGCGTTGCTCGAGATCGTCATAACGCAGACGTCGACACAGCCTGTTGCGCTCGCTGGGCTCGGGCGGCAGCAGCAACCCAGGCATGTGCCGGTGGTCGAAACCGAAGCGATGCAGGTCGAGGTGCCATTGCAGACAGGACGCGATCGACTTGCCGCCGTCCATGCGATGCGCAGCCAGTGCAGGCAAGGTTCAATGCGTTGCTGACGACAGTTACCAGCAAGCGCGAAGAAGTTAGGCAAGATTATCTTTAGTCCTGCAACCTGATTATCGAGTGCGTGAATATCAGGTGGTTTTTGCTACATAAGTTCGTGGGTGAAGCCGGACTAAATAACCACGGCTGCAGCATGATGTCGTCGGTGATCTGCTGCTTGTGTCATGTAACCTCGCGCCACCGGCTGCACTTATCTCAGCTAGCGTGGAGTGCAGATAATGACGCTGAACCTTGCAGGCTGGCTCCGCATTTGCGGCCAACGCAATTCACCGAATCACGCAGAAAGGTTGTAGCTAGATGACGCAGAAAAAAACCCAATGCACGCGGCTGGCACTGGCAGCATGTCTGGCTGCAAGCGTGATGGTGTGCGGCACCGTGCAGGCCTGGGCCGCAGCACCGGCTTCGACGCCAACGCCGGCAAAGTCCGTTGCTCCGTCCGGTGAAGCCTACGGGCCAGGGCAGCAATGGATTGTTCCGGGCGAGTGGCAGTTCACTATCGATGCCGTTCGCCCGGCCAAGGTGAACATCCATGACGATGGCGGTGGGTCCTGGCGGCCCACGCAGGTGCTGCTGGTGAGTTACAGCTACAGGAACATCGGGTTCGATGACAGCGCCAACGACAAGGATGGCGGGCCCTCGACGCTGGCGTTTTCGAAAGCCCATATCGATGTGGTCGATGCCAACGATGCGGACAATGGCGGCGCAGGCAATTACCCGGTGCACCTCAAACTCGTGGAAGACGCCAACGGCCAGAAGATCGGCCAGCAGATGGTCGGCGCGCAGTGGCCGTATGCCTTCCGGAAAAAGCCCAAGGCAGTCAAGGTGGTGGTGAGTCACTACGACTCCAGGCTGCAACTGCAGCAAGCGACCTTCATCGTCCCGGTCAAGACCACGCGGCAATCGTCCCCGCATGCGAACAGGCGCGTTCGCCACAGCTGATTGCAGTCTGTCGGTGAGCTGCCTGGCAGGGCACTCCCGCAACAGGGCGCGCGCGTCCATTCGCTGGCGTATCCAGCGGCGCCGGGGCCGATGCGAATCGCAACGGTGTGGCATCGACGCGCCCCGATGGCAGATCTGCCGCAACGGACGGCAAGCCGGGCGAGGTGGCGCAAAGGTTTCATCGCCGGATGCAAACCGGTATGTTTCCGTAGGCGCGTGATGGTGCGTTGCACTATGCGATGCCGCACGCGCGCACCGTTTCTTCTTCCGGGTTTTCCATGCATTCGATCGATGTCGTCCTCGCCATGTTGCTGGCGGTCGCGGCCAGCGGTTATCTGATCCGCATCCTGCCGTTCTCGTTGCCCCTGCCGTTGGTCCAGATTGCGCTTGGCGCGGTGGTTTCGGGTGTGTTCGATGCCGGGCACGAGCTGGAACCTGAGCTGTTCTTCCTATTGTTCCTGCCTCCGCTGCTGTTCCTGGATGGCTGGCGCATTCCCAAACAAGGCCTGTTCCGCGACAAGGCGGCCATCCTCGAGCTGGCGTTGGGTCTGGTGGTGTTCACCGTGATCGGTGCGGGCCTGCTGATCCATTGGCTAATCCCGGCGATGCCGCTGGCAGTGGCCTTCGCGCTGGCGGCGATCATCTCGCCGACCGATCCGGTGGCGGTGTCCTCGATCGCCTCCAAGGTGTCGATCCCGAAGCGCCTGATGCACATCCTGGAAGGCGAGTCCCTGCTCAACGATGCCTCCGGGCTGGTGTGCTTCCAGTTCGCGGTGGCCGCGGTACTGACCGGCAGCTTCTCGCTCGCCACCGCTTCGCTGACCTTCCTGTGGGTGGCATTGGCCGGCTTGGCGCTGGGCGTGGCCACCACGTTTGGCCTGAGCCGCATCCAGGCCTGGATCTGGCGCCACTTCGGCGAGGAGCCGGGTTCGGCGATCCTGGTCAATCTGCTGACCCCGTTCGCGGCCTATTTGCTGGCCGAAGCCTTCCATGCCTCCGGCATCCTGGCCGCAGTAGCCGCCGGCGTCACCATGAGTTACGTGGAGATGGCCGGCAACGCGCCGGGCAATATGCGGCTGCAGCGCTCGGCGGTGTGGGACACGGTGCAGTTCACCTTCAACGGCATCATCTTCGTGCTGCTGGGCGAACAGTTGCCGGGCATCCTGGACGGGGCGGTGCGCAGCGTGCAGGAGGCCGGGCACCTCAATCCGTGGTGGCTGGCGGTGTACGTGGCCACCATCAGCGCCAGCCTGATGGCGTTGCGCTTCGTGTGGGTGTTCCTGTCGCTGCGCTGGAACATCTTCAAGGCGCAGTGGCGCGGCGAGCAGCATGTCAGCCCGCCGTGGCGCATCGTGGTGGCGGTCTCGCTGGCCGGCGTGCGCGGTGCGATCACCCTGGCCGGCGTGCTCACGCTGCCGTTGATGCTGGAAGACGGCTCGCCGTTTCCGGCCCGCCAGTTGGCGATCTTCCTGGCCGCCTCGGTGATCCTGGTGTCGCTGCTGGTGGCCAGCGTGGCCTTGCCGCGGCTGCTGCGCGGGCTGGAATTGCCCGAGGAGGAAGACGAGCAGCTCAAGGAAGACCTGGCGGTGAAGGCGGCCTCGCAGGCGGCGCTGGAAGCGGTGGAAAAACTGCGTCAGCGGCTGGTGGACGGCAGCAAGCATGCCGAGCGCTACAACGCCGCCGCCAACCAGGTCAGCCAGCGCTATCAACGCAAGCTCGGCGCGGTGGACATGGCCGAGACCGATCCGGAAGAGGCCGGCGCCTACGAACAGGCGCTGCGCCAGTTCCGCCATGCCGCGCTGGTGGCCGAGCGCAACGAGCTGTTCAAGCTGGCCAGGCGCCGCGAGATTTCCGACGACCTGTCGCGCCGGCTGGTGCGCAATCTGGACCTGATCGAGTCGCGCAAGCGCGCGTGAGCGCGAGGGAATCGGGAGTGGGGAATCGCAGGAGCCACAGCGGTTGCCGTGTTCGGGTAGGAGCGCACCTGGGCGCGATGGGGCGTTGGCGGGAAAGCCCCATCGCGCTCAGGCGCGCTCCTACGGAGATGCGCCGACTAACGGACGCAGCAGGCGTGCGCGGTCCAGTTCGCTGAAGCTTCCCGGCGCGCGCCGGAAGACACCATTCCATCCGCACTTCTCCCATCTTCATGGCGCACGGCCTACCCTGTGCGGCTGATCGCTCCAGTGCAGAAGACATGACTCCAATCGTTTCCATCCAGGGATTGAGCAAGACCTACGCTGGCGGTTTTCAGGCGCTCAAGCAGGTGGACCTTCAGATCCGGCGCGGCGAGATCTTCGCGCTGCTCGGTCCCAATGGCGCCGGCAAGACCACGCTGATCAGCATCATCTGCGGGCTGATCAACCCCAGCACCGGCACCGTGCTGGCCGATGGCCACGACATCGTGCGCGACTACCGCGCCGCGCGTGCCAGCATCGGCCTGGTGCCGCAGGAGCTGGCCACCGACGCGTTCGAAACCGTGTGGGCCACCGTGCGCTTCAGTCGCGGGCTGTTCGGCAAGCCGGCCAATGCGGCGTATCTGGAAACGGTGCTGCGCGAGCTCTCGCTGTGGGACAAGCGCCACAACAAGATTTCCACGCTGTCGGGCGGCATGAAGCGGCGCGTGCTGATCGCCAAGGCGCTGGCGCACGAGCCGCGCATCCTGTTTCTGGACGAACCCACCGCAGGCGTGGACGTGGAGCTGCGTCACGACATGTGGCAGATGGTGCGCAGGCTGCGCGAGCAGGGCACCACGGTGATCCTGACCACCCATTACATCGAGGAAGCCGAAGACATGGCCGACCGGGTCGGGGTGATCAATCGCGGCGAGCTGGTGCTGGTGGAAGACAAGCACACGCTGATGCGCAAGCTCGGCAAGAAGCAGCTCACGCTGAGCCTGCAGGCGCCGCTGCAGGCCATCCCGGCCGCGCTGGCCGATCTGCCGCTGGAGCTGTCGGCCGACGGCAACAGCCTGGTCTACACCTTCGACACCCAGGCCGAGCAGACCGGTATCGGTGCGTTGCTGCGGCGGCTCAACGAGCAGGGCATCGACTTCAAGGACCTGCATTCCAGCGAGAGTTCGCTGGAGGAGATCTTCGTCAACCTGGTGCATGGCGCCCGCAACGTGGAGGTGCGCGCATGAACCGGCATGCGATCGCGGCGATCTATCGCTTTGAAATGGCGCGCGCCTTCCGCACGCTGACCCAGTCGATCGCCTCGCCGGTGTTGTCGACCTCGCTGTATTTCGTGGTGTTCGGCGCGGCGATCGGCTCGCGCATGGGCGACATCGACGGCGTCAGCTACGGGGCCTTCATCATTCCCGGGCTGGTGATGCTGTCCCTGCTCAACGAGAGCATTTCCAACGCCTCGTTCGGCATCTACATGCCGCGCTGGGCCGGCACCATCTACGAGGTGCTGTCGGCGCCGGTGGCCTGGTGGGAGATCGTGATCGGCTATGTGGGCGCGGCGGCCACCAAGTCGGTGTTGCTGGGCTTGCTGATCCTGCTCACCGCGCGGCTGTTCGTGCCTTACGAGATCGCGCATCCGCTGTGGATGCTGGGCTTTCTGGTGCTCACCGCGCTGACCTTCAGCCTGTTCGGTTTCATCATCGGCATCTGGGCCGACGGCTTCGAAAAACTGCAGGTGATCCCGCTGATGGTGGTGACGCCGCTGACCTTCCTGGGCGGCAGTTTCTACTCGATCAACATGCTGCCGCCGCTATGGCAGAAGGTCACCCTGTTCAATCCGGTGGTGTACCTGATCAGCGGGTTCCGCTGGAGTTTCTACGGCAAGGCCGACGTGCACATCGCGGTGAGCACCGGCATGACTTTCCTGTTCCTGCTGGTGTGCCTGGGCGTGGTGGCGGCAATCTTCCGCAGCGGTTACCGGCTCAAGGCGTGAGTGGTGACGGCAGTGGTTTGGTCGGCCGCACCCTGGTGGATGCCGTCGGCAGTCCGGGTCAACGTTGACTGGGGGAGTGCGCAGCGCCCTCGCGGCTCGCGGGACGCGCCGTGAACCCGGCCCTGGGGACTCGGTAGCCGCATCCATGCCGTCCCACGGTCTCGCAATCGGCGAGGGCGCCACGCCAGAGAGTTTGCCGGCTGCTTTATTGAAAGCTCTGCGCAACGAAACGACCACCTCCGATGGTCCTCGCCCTCTCGCAGTCGCCAGCGCTGACAAGGACGTACTTGCAGCGTGCCCCGCGAGGTGGGCGGGCCAGGGCCCTGCAGCCACGGCGCAGGGCAGCCGGCCTGCAGTAGCCCGGCGTGACGTGGTGGTGTCAGCCGCTCTTATTCGGCAGCAGGCTTGGCGTCGCTCTTGGTGTCCAGGAAGTAGGCCACCACCTCACCCTTGATCTTCATGGTCATCGGGTTGCCGCGACGGTCGCGGGCCTTGCCGACCTGCACCTTGATCCAGCCTTCGCTGACCGAATACTCCTCCACGTTGTCGCGTTCGACACCGTTGAAGCGCACGCCGACGCCGCGGCCGAGCGCATCGGCATTGTGGAACGGGCTGCGTGCATCGATGGCCAGATGATCGGGAGGGGTATCGCTCATGGGAAAGGCGTCATGGCGGCCGGGATGGCCGTCTTCGGCCGCACAGGATACGGGCCCGCGCCGCGAAGATCAGCCCCGGCGCTGCCTGCGCACGCGCCGGGCGGTTTGCTTGCGCCCCGCCAGGCCTCACACTTCACGCCTGTACTCCTGGAACCAGACCGCCATGCCCGATAACAGCGCCGATTACGAAGACGACGAAGGCCTGCAGCCCGAAGGCGACGAAGACGATGTCGACGACCACCCGGCGCGGGTGTGGAATCTGCTGGTGTTGATCAATCCCGGCGACGAAGACACCGCCATGGCCCAGTTCGATACCTGGCGCGAGGCGCAGGCCGACCTGGACGACGACGAGGGCGACGATGCCTGGTTGTGGGCCTTGAAGGATGCGATCGACTGGCGCTCGGGCTTTTTCGTGGACTGGAAGGACACCGACGCGTTCATTGCCGCCATCGACGAACTCAGCGCGCGCTGGAACCTGCGCATCGACTGGGGCGGCGACCTGGATGACGAGGAGTTTTCCAGCGATCTGAGTGTGCCCGACCTGATGGCGGTGGCCTTCGATCGTCTGCGCGAGCACGGCTACTCGCTGTGGAACTGGAACACCGGTGGCGACGCCTATGCCGGCTGGATCGCGCTCAGCCGCGACGACGACGCCATGCTGGCGCTGACCTCGCTGTTGGGGGTGGAAGTGCGGCTGGGGAATGAGGCGTTCTGAGGCGGGGCCGGGATTGGGGGAATCGGGATTGGAGTAATCGGGATTCCGGATTCCGGATTCGGGATTCGCAGGAACGATGTGTGGGTGTGGGTGTGTCGAGCCGCGGTGGTGCGTGCTGCCGCAGCAGCATGCCAAGCGCCTGGTGGCCACTAAGGTCTGCCGCGCAGGCATGGTCCACGGCCCAGCGATTGCCACGTAGGAGCGTGCCTGCGCGCGACGGGCGTTACCGTGACGGCTCCTCGCGCTCGGGCGCGCTCCTACAACGGCGTGCCGTCATGTGCAGAGGGATGCCGCCGGTCGTGAAGTTGCAGGCCTCTTTACCAGGAGGCTTACTCGGCACAGCGCTTGCCACGTAGGAGCGTGCCTGCGCGCGACGGGCATTACCGGGACGGCTCCTCGCGCTCAGGCGCGCTCCTACAACGGCGTGCCGTCATGTGCAGAGGGATGCCGCCGGTCGTGAAGTTGCAGGCCTCTTTACCAGGAGGCTTACTCGGCCCAGCGATTGCCACGTAGGAGCGTGCCTGCGCGCGACGGGCGTTACCGGGACAGCTCCTCGCGCTCAGGCGCGCTCCTACAACAGCGTGCCGTTATGGTGCGGAGGGGATGCCGCCGGTCGTGAAGTTGCAGGCCTCTTTACCAGGAGGCTTACACGGCCCAGCGATTGCCACGTAGGAGCGTGCCTGCGCGCGACGGGCGTTACCGGGACGGCTCCTCGCGCTCGGGCGCGCTCCTACAACGGCGCGCCGCCGATCAGCCCGCGGTTGCGCATCCCAAATCCCGACTCCCCAATCCCCGCCTCAAGGCGCCTCGCCGCGCGCCTGTGCACGCGCGTTGGCGATCAAGGCCTTGAGCAGGGCGCGGTCGGTGTGACGGGAGATCGCAATGGCACCGAGCGCGATCGCTTCGGCGCGTAGCGTTGCGGACACATCGTAGTGCGCGCCGCTGAGTTTGTTCTGGAAGGCGCGGCGGGGAATGCCCAGCCGCGCCGCCATTGCATGCAGCTCGTCCAGCGTATCGCCGAGCAGGTGCGCCCAGCGCTGCTCGCGCCACGGATGCACCGCATCGTCGACGTAGACGGCCACGGGCAGGCCTTAGGCCTTCTTGCCCTTCTTCTTGCCGCCGTCGGTTGCGTCGTCGGTGTCGTCCTGCGACGCGTCGCCTGCGGTCTCGGCAGCGGCGTCTTCGGCGGTGGCATCAGCATCGGCATCGGTGTCCGCGTCGGCATCTGCCGGGGCATCGCCTGCCTCGGCGTCTGTGTCTTCGGCTTCGCCGTCGTCGCCTTCAGCGTCGCTGTTCTCGAACTCGGACACCAGCGTGGTCAGGTATTCCTCGGCGGTCTTGCCGTCTTCGGCGGCCAGGTCGTCGATCATCTGCTGCAGCTGGGTGGAGTATTCCAGCGAGATGGTCTTGCCTTCCTTCTCCTGCAGATTGGCCAGGTGCTTGAGCATGGCCAGCATCGGCACCGGGTTGTCGGCGCTGCCCATGGTCTGGCCGCCGATCGACAGCAGCCATTCGCTGCCGTTTTGCAAGCCGATCGCAGCGACCACGCGGCCGTCGGCATCCTGCAGCACGGCATGGTTGGCGATCTGCGGCGCCTGGCCCAGACGGACGATCGGGCGCTTGGGTTGGGACTTCTTGCGCTTGTCGCGCTTGGCCTTGGAATTGCGGGACACGGTGTTCTCGACGCTGGGAATGGCCGACCATTCTAGGCGCTTGCGCGTGACCCGGCTCGGGTACCGCCGCCAGGCCGATGAACGCCGGCCGCGCCGGGGGATGCTGCTGTCGGCGCTTCCGGCGTTGCGAAGGCCGCTGACGCCGATATGCCGGACAGGCTGCAGCGGCTGGCACCGCGCGTCTGCCGGGCGCCAACGCGCGATTGCCGGTCAGGATCGGCATTCAGGACGACAAGCCCTACAAGCCCGACAAGCCCGACAAGCAGCCCGCAGGGCGACCAGATCCGGGATGCAAATCAAGTTCGGGATGCACATCGGATTCGACATGCACGATAACGTCTGCCGTCTGCCGTCTGCCGTCTGCCGTCTGCCGTCTGCCGTCTGCCGCCGCCCGCTGCCCGCTGCCCGCTGCCCGCAACCGCCAAGAACGCCAAGAACGCCAAGAACACCAAAAACCGCCAGGCAACCTCAGGCCAAGTTCCCGCAGCCGCCGTCAGCGCCGCGCGGGTACTTCGCTGACCGCAGTGCGCGGTGCGGCCACGGCGGCTTCGGCAGCCTTGGCCAGTGCGGTGGCCGAAGCCACCTGGCTGCGCGTGGAGACGCGCGGTGCCGCCGGCGCGGCGCTGGTGACCGGGGGTGCTGCAGCAGGCGGTGTGGCGCTGGCCGCAGCCGCAGGTCCACCCGCCGGCGCAGCAGCGCTGGGTCCTGCCGCAGGCAGCGCGGCCGGGGTCCCCGCCGCGGTGGTGGCGGTTGCTGCGGCACTCAGATCCGGCACATGGGTGTCGGCATCGTGGGTCGGCTTGCCCAGCGCAATGCCCTGGCCGGCGCCGGCCAGCGCGGCCTGTTCGGCATCCTGGGTCATCACCACGATGCTGATGCGGCGGTTGATCGGGTTCTGCGGGTCGGTCTTGTCGAACAGCACCGACGAGGACAGCCCCACCACGCGGGTGACCTTGGCATCGTCCATGCCGCCGCCCACCAGCGCACGGCGCGCGGCATTGGCGCGGTCGGCGCTGAGTTCCCAGTTGGTGTAACCGGTATCGCTGCTGTAGGCGGTGGTGTCGGTGTGGCCGGTGATGCTGATGTGGTTGGGCACCTGGTTGATGAAGCTGGACAGCTCGCGCAGGATCGCCACGGTGTACGGCTTGAGCTGGTCGCGGCCCATGTCGAACATCGGCCGGTTCTGCTTGTCCACGATCTGGATGCGCAGGCCGTCCGGGGTGAGGTCGAGCAGCAACTGGTCCTTGAACGGCTCCAGCGCCTGGCTCTTGTCGATGGCCTCTTTCAGGTCCTGCATCAGCGCTTCCAGGCGCTTTTTGTCCCTGGCGCGGCTGTCCTCGTTGGTGTCGGCAGCGTTGTCGCGCTTGCGGCCCATCTCGTCCTTCTGCCCCTTGGCCATGTCGGCGGTGCCGCCGAGCTTGATCATCGAGGTGCTGGCGCCACCAGGGCCGTTCATGCCCGGCGAGGGGGCCGGCGACTTGCCCGACAACGGGCTGGGATTGCGGAAGTATTCCGAGATCGCCGCGCGCTGCTCCTTGGTGGTGGCGGCCATCAGCCACAGCACCAGGAAGAACGCCATCATCGCGGTCACGAAGTCGGCAAACGCCACCTTCCAGGCGCCGCCATGATGGCCGCCGCCCTGCACCTTCTTGACCCGTCGGATGACGACGGTGGATTTGCCCTCGGCCATGACCGCGGTCCTACTTGATCGTCTTCAGGTGCGTTTCGAAATCCGCAAAGCTCGGACGCACGTTGGAGGGCAGCGTCTTGCGCGCGAATTCCAGCGCAATCTTCGGGTTGTAGCCACGCAGGCAGGCCAGCAGCGCGGTCTTGACCGCCTCGTACATGCGCCCGTCCTGCTCGGCGCGCGCTTCCATCGCCGCGGCCAGCGGTGCGACGAAGCCATAGGCCAGCAAAATGCCCAGGAAGGTGCCGACCAGGGCGGCGCCGACGTGGTGGCCGATCTCCTCGATCGGCCCGCCGATCGAACCCATGGTGATCACGATGCCGAGCACGGCCGCCACGATGCCGAAGCCGGGCAGGCCGTCGGACACCTTGCTCAGCGCATGCGAGGGCGCCAGCGCCTCGTGGTGATGTTTTTCCAGCTCCAGCTCGAGCAACGGCTCCAGCTCGTGCGGCTCGATATTGCTGCCGATCATCAGGCGCAGGCAGTCGGTGATGAAGTCCAGCAGGTGATGGTCGGCGACCACCTTGGGGTAGTTGCCGAAGATGGTGCTGTCCTGCGGTTTTTCGACGTGATCTTCCAGCGCCATGAAGCCATCGCGGCGCGCCTTGTTGAGCAGCTCGTAGATCAGGCTCAGCGTGTCCTTGTAGTCGTCGGACTTGTACTGCGGGCCCTTGAACACGCCCAGGATGCTGCTGAAGGTCTCCTTGACGATCTTGCCGGGCGTGCTGACCAGAAACGCGCCGAACGCCGCGCCACCGATGATCATCAGCTCGTACGGCTGCCAGAGCGCGCCCAGCTTGCCATGCGACAGCACATAGCCGCCGAGGACACTGACGATGACGACGATGAAGCCGATGATGATGAGCATGGCGCAGCCAAAAGCAAACAGGGTTGCTGTTGTTTCGGCTTGCGCGGCGGATTCTTGAAGCGCACGGCGTGAAGGTGTGCGGTGTAACTGAACGATCGCTTGGTGGATCGCTTCTTCACGCGGCAGGTTGCGGCGCTGTCGTTGCTAGCGCTAGGTGCGCTCAGGCCGTTCCAGCCCTTGATTGAAGGGCTTTGCGGCGCGGATACCCACTGCAAGCAATCTCTGCAACGCTCGTCGTGACGTAGTTTGGCGCAGCTGAGTCGGCGCTTGGTCGCAATGATGGTTCGACGCACTGCCGGGGTCGCTGCGCTGCGTCGCCGATGCGGCAGCGCCTGCCAGTGGGCGCATAGGTAGGCGCAGGTGTTGCAGGCATGCATCCGGCACGGAATCCCCGGGCCGGATGCATGTGTCGGCTCAGGCCGGTTGCGCTTCGGCGCCTGCGCGCTGCAAGGGGTTGGGCAGGACCTGGCCGTTTTCGGTAAAGCCCAGCGAGACCGAGTTCAGGCAGTGGCGTTCGCCGGTCGGCGGCGGGCCGTCGGGGAAGACGTGGCCCAGGTGGCTGTCGCAGCGCGCGCAGACGATCTCGGTGCGGATCATGCCGTAGCTGGTGTCGCGGATTTCGCGCACATGGGCGGTGTCGTACGGGGCAAAGAAGCTCGGCCAGCCGGTGCCGGATTCGAACTTGGCGCTGGAGCGGAACAACGGCAACCCGCACAGGCGGCAGGTGTAGACGCCGTCGAGCTTGTTGTCCAGGAACACCCCGCAGAACGGCGCTTCGGTGCCATGGTGCAGCAGCACGCGCTGTTCCTCGTCGCTGAGCCCGGCGATCAGGGCGTCGCGTTGGGCGGGGGAGGGAGGGGTCAGATCGAACTGGCTCATGGGGTTCTCGCATGCGCGCGCTGGCAGGGTGCCGCGCCTGCACCCGTGATGTGGGCGCTGTCGGCGTGGTTCAAGCGTGCCGGGACCAAGCCCCTCTCCCGCCGGGGCGCCACTGCACAGCTTGCGCGCCACTGGCGCGCGTGCCTTGGTGCGCCTGCGCCGCTGGCGCAGGGCGGGGCGCGGAGCGGGGTTGGGGTGAGGGCACGGCGGCGAAGCCACGACGCAGTACTGATTGCCAGGCTTCACGCACCCTCATCCGGCGCTGTGCGCCAGCTTGTCCCGATGGGAGCAGACAAGTGCCTTTCGCGCCGCACTCATCTCGCGAACGCGTTCAGGCCATAGCCGGCCCGATGCATTGCCGCAGCACGCCGGCGCCCCCATCCAGTGAGTACTCCTCGATCAAGCACGGTGTCCGTCATGGCGATCCCTTCTTCAATGCGCGGCCTGCTGCTGTGTGGCCTGCTGGCTGCCGCCAGCGCTGCGGCGGCGCAATCGGCCACCAGCACACGCTCGTCCAATACGCTGCAGCCGATCACCAGCCCGACGCCCGCCCAGCCCACGCTGACCGCGCCGCGCGCAGTGCAGCCCGCGCCGGCCACGGCTCCGGTGCCATCGCAGCTCGGCCAGCGCCCGTCCGCGCCCACCATCCCGACCCGTGGCCCGGCCCAAACGCCGGTGGCGCCGGCCGGCAGCCAGGTTGCGCCGGCCAGCGCGCCGATGGTCTACGACCGCAATGGCCGCTTGCTGCAGGGCATGCAGCCGGCCGGCGCCAACCGCGTGCTGGATACCAAGACCGGGCGCTATTACGACGCGGTCCCGGCCGGTGACGGCATGCGCGTGGTGCGCTGACCCGCGCCGTTACCAATCCCGACTCCCGAATCCCAAATCTCAGCCCTCGATCGGCAACGCCAGGGTCTCCTTGACCTCTTCCATCACGATGTAGCTCTTGGACTCGCGCACATGCGGCATGGTCAGCAAGGTGCTGCCGAGCAGCTTGCGGTAGGAGGCCATCTCGCTGATGCGCGCCTTGAGCAGGTAGTCGAAATCGCCCGAGACCAGATGGCATTCCAGGACGTTGGGCAGCTTGAGCGCGGCGCGCCGGAACTCCTCGAAGATGTCGCCGGACTTGTAGGCCAGGCTGATCTCCACGAACACCAGCAGGCTGGCCTTGAGATAGTGCGGGTCCAGCCGTGCGTAGTAACCGGTAATGGCGCCATCGCGCTCCAGCCGGCGCACGCGCTCGGTGCAGGGCGTGGTCGACAGGCCCACCCGCTCGCCCAGTTCGGTAAAGGAAATCCGCCCCTCCTGCTGCAGGATGCGCAGGATCTTGCGGTCGATCTTGTCCAGCTCGCGGGTGCGCGTCGTCATCGGGTCTGCTTCCACAGGGTTTGACAGGAGGATTCACTGCCAAGGCGGGCCGATTCCAGAAATGGCACTGCCTGGCTCGCAATATACTGCGTCTAACTGTCCCCCTCGGCGCCTGCTTGTGGGGGAATACCCTTTCCAGGAGAACGACATGCGGGTGCTCATTCTCGGTAGTGGCGTCATCGGCACCACCACGGCCTGGTATCTGGCGCAGGCCGGTTGCGAGGTCACCGTGGTCGACCGCCAGCCGGCGGCGGCGCTGGAAACCAGCTACGCCAACGCCGGCCAGCTGTCGTTCGGCTACACCTCGCCGTGGGCCGCGCCCGGCGTGCCCGGCAAGGCGGTGAAGTGGCTGTTCGAGCAGCATGCACCGCTGTCGATCCGGCCCACCCGCGACCTGCGTCAGCTGGCCTGGCTCAGCCAGATGCTGCGCAACTGTACCGCCGAGCGCTATGCAGTGAACAAGGCGCGCATGGTGCGCATGTCCGACTACAGCCGCGATTGCCTGAACGCATTGCGTGCCAGCACCGGCATCGAGTTCGAGGGCCGTCAGCTCGGTACCACCCAGCTGTTTCGCACCCAGCAGCAACTGGATGCCGCCGCGCAGGACATTGAGGTGCTGGCCCAGTACGGCGTGCCCTACGAGCTGCTGACCCCGGCGCAGATTGCGCAGTTCGAACCGGGCCTGGCCGGCGGTGGCGCGCAAATGGCCGGCGCCCTGCGCCTGCCCGAGGACCAGACCGGCGACTGCCGGCTGTTCACCCAGCGCCTGGCCGAACTGGCCGCGCAGGCGGGGGTGGAGTTCCGCTACGGGCAGCAGATCGAGCATCTGCAGCACGCAGGCGGGCGCGTCACCGGCGTGCAGATCGATGGCCGCATCGAGACCGCCGACCGCTACGTGCTGGCGCTGGGCAGCTATTCGGCCGACCTGCTGCTCTCGCTCGGCCTGCACCTGCCGGTGTATCCGCTCAAGGGCTATTCGCTGACCATCCCGATCGTGGATGCCGCGCGCGCGCCGACCTCCACGGTGCTGGACGAGAGCTACAAGATCGCGCTGACCCGCTTCGACGACCGTATCCGCGTCGGCGGCATGGCCGAGGTGGCCGGCTTCGACCTGTCGTTGAATCCGCGCCGCCGCGCCACGCTGGAGATGGTGGTCAACGACCTGTTCCCCGGCGCCGGCGATCTGGCCCAGGCCGAGTTCTGGACCGGCCTGCGCCCGGCCACGCCGGACGGCACGCCGGTGGTCGGTGCCACGCCGTATGCCAACCTGTTCCTCAATACCGGCCACGGCACCCTGGGCTGGACCATGGCCTGCGGCTCGGGCCGCTATCTGGCCGACCTGATGCAGGGCCGCACGCCCGACATCGATAGCGAAGGCCTGGACATCTTCCGTTACCTGTCGCCACGCAGCGCCCGCGCGCAGCAGGAGGCTGCGTAGTGCGTCCTGCGCAAGCGTTGATCGACCTGGACGCATTGCGTCACAACTACCGCCTGGCCAAGCGCCTGGGCGGCAGCAAGGCCCTGGCGGTGGTCAAGGCCGATGCCTACGGCCACGGCGCGGTGCGCTGCGCGCAGGCGCTGGACGGCGAGGCCGACGGCTTTGCGGTGGCCTGCATCGAAGAAGCCCTGGAGCTGCGTCAGGCCGGCATCCGCGCACCGATCCTGCTGCTGGAAGGGTTCTTCGAACACGACGAACTGCGCCTGATTGCCGAGCATGATCTGTGGACGGTGGTGGCCACGCCGCAGCAGGTGCGCGCGCTGGCCGAGTTCCAGAGCCCGCGTCCGTTGCGGGTATGGCTGAAGCTGGACAGCGGCATGCACCGGCTGGGCCTGTCACCGGAAGACTTTCGTGCGGCGTGGTTGCGTCTGCGCGGGCTGCCGCAGATCGCCTCGCTGGTGTTGATGACCCATCTGGCGCGCGCCGATGAGCTGGAGTGCAGCCGCACCGACGAGCAGGCGGTGGCGTTCGCACTCACTGCAGGCGGCATGCAGGCCGAAACCAGCCTGCGCAATTCGCCCGGCCTGCTCGGCTGGCCGGCGCTGCGCAACGATTGGTCGCGCCCGGGGCTGATGCTGTATGGCGCAAACCCGTTTCCGCAGGACACCGACACCACCGCGCAACTGCGCCCGGTGATGACGCTGCGCTCGCGCATCATCTCCGTGCGCGAGCTGCCGGCCGGCGAGCCGGTGGGGTACGGCGCCCGCTTCGTCGCCGAGCGGCCCACCCGCGTCGGCGTGGTGGCGGCCGGTTATGCCGACGGCTATCCGCAGTTCGCCCCCAACGGCACCCCGGTGCTGGTGGATGGACAGGTCTGCCCGCTGATCGGGCGTGTGTCGATGGACATGCTGACCGTGGATCTCACCGAGCACCCGCAGGCCGACATCGGTGCGTCAGTGCAGCTGTGGGGAGATGCGCCGCGCGTCAGTCCGCTGGCAACGCAGTGCAATGTCAGCGCATATCAACTGCTGTGTGGACTCAAGCGCGTGCCGCGGACGTATGTGGGTGAGGCGGCAGTGGGCGAGGGAGTCACGCGGTGAGATGTCTCTTCTCCCATCGGGAGAAGGTGCCCCGAAGGGGCGGATGAGGGGACGCGAAGCCACACTTGGAACGACAGGTGGGCTTCGCCCGTACCCTCACCCCAACCCCCGCTCCGCGCCCCGGCCTGCGCCAGCGGCGCAGGCGCACCAAGGCACGCGCGCCAGTGGCGCGCAAGCCGTGCCGTGCCCCAACGGGAGAGGCTTGAAGCGGCTGCTTACAGCCCGGCGGTACTCCGGTCGCCGCGGAACTGCTTGCGCACCCAGTCGTCGATCATCGCCTTTTCGAAGCGCAGCGGATCGCTGTCGGTCAGGCGCGGGCCGCTCATCAGAAACGCCGAATCCACCAGCTTGCGTTCGCCCTGGTCGATCACCTGACCATCGGCGCCGGTCAGCGTGTAGTTGAAGCTCAGGCGCGGCGGGTAGATGTCCTTGACGATGCGCACGTCCTGCATGCGCGGCCCGTGCCAGGGCTCATACTGGCCGGCGCGGCGGATGTCGGTGATGGTCACGCTCAGGCGCTGGCCGTCGGGCAGCTTGCGCGCGGCGCTCTGCTGGAAATAGGTCGCCAGCTGGGTCACCCAGTCGCCACGCTGCGCTTCCCAGCGGTTGCCGCTGAAGCGCACTTCGGAAAACTGCGCCGGGTCGGTCCAGCGCACATCGACCTTGCCATCGCCGGTCAGCGCGCGTGGCGCCTGCGGGTCGGTGACGTTGCGTACACGTGCCTGCGCGCCGGTTGCCGCGAGCAGTCCTGCCAGCAACAGGCTGGCGCCGCAAAGGCTGGAACGTTTCATGGAAAGTCTCCAAGCGGAAGGTACGTGGACGTACCGGGCGTCATTGCAGTGTGGGGGCGCGTCTGACCGCCCGCAACGCTTGCCGCGCAAGGGCTTGCCGGCCATTGCCACGCGGTTAATCCGCAGCGCTGGCGCCATGACGGCGGGTTCACCGCGCCTGCGCCTGCGCTTCACGGCGCAGCCAGGAAGATCGCCAGCATGGACACCCACTCTTTCCGCACAAAGTCAGCCTCTTCGGCGCCGGCACACCTGCCGTCGGACGTGCGCCTGCAGTTCATCGACTGGGCGAAACAACACGGCCATAACCCCTCCACCGGGGCCGCCGCCTTCGTCGCCCTGCAAAGCGATGTGGATCTGGATCTGGCGACCCGCGCGCTGCGGATGGAACCGGGAGCCTCGCCGCGCGATGCCTTGCGCGAACACCTGGCCGCGCTGGCGCGCCAGGGCGATGTGGCGGTGCAGTTCCCGCCGGTCTACGCCTACACCGCCGCCAACGGGCTGGAATACCGCTACTCGCTGATGCTGGTGATCGCCGAGGATTGCGTCGAGTGGACCGGGCGGGTCTGGCAGGACCTGGATTACCAGGGAATGCTCACCGGCCGCGGCCAGGGTCCACGCGCCAACTACACCCAACTGGCGCGGATGGCGCTGGAACACGAGCTTGATCAGGAGCGCCCCCGTTATGTCCAGGCATGAACTCGAACTGCAGTTGCCGCTGGGCGCACAGGTCGCCACCGGCGAGGATGGTTTCAGCGAGCGCTGCCGCAGCGAATGCGCCAAACTTGGCCTGTCGCGGGTGCGGTTGCTGTTGCTAGACGCCGAGTACGCGCGTTCCACCGCCTGGCGCGAAGAAGCGCAGCGCTGGATGGACGAGCAGTTGCGCCGCGAAGGCGAGTGGGTGTTTCGCGGGGTAGTCGCCGGGATCGTGGTGCTGGCGGCCTGCATCGCGCTGTGCGCGGCGCTGCTGTGGTGATTCCTGGGGAGCCGGTGGCACGCGCGTGAACCGGGTCGGCCGGCTGTGCACCCGCTGACGACACCGGGCGTGGTTTCATCTGCTCGTCATCCGCCCTGGCATCACCCCTGGATCCCGATTTGAGCACCTCGACCACCAGCCCCGATCTGGCTACCAGCCACCCGGCAGCCCTCGCCGAGCCCTTCCTCGACCCGGGGATGTACCACGAGATCTTCCATAATCTGGACGCGGGGTTCTGCGTCATCGATATGGTGTTCGATGGCGACAAGGCCATCGATTACGTGATCCGGATGACCAATGGCGCGTTCGAGCGCTACACCGGTCTTTCCAATGTATTGAATGTCTCCATTCGCGGCATGCTGGTCGATCACGAACAGGAATGGTTCGACCGCTACGGCCATGTTGCCCGCACCGGCAACCGCATCCACTTCGAAATGCAGGCCAAGGCATTGCGCCGCTGGTATTCGGTGGACGCATTCCGGGTCGGGCAGCCGGAGCAGGCGCGGGTGGCGGTGTTGTTCATGGACATCACCGAGCGCAAGCGGGTGGAGCGCGAGCTGGCCGAGAGCGAGGCACGTTTCAGCGCCCTGGCCGATGGCCTGCCGATGCCGGTCTGGGTGCTGGACGCGCAAGGCGTGGTGCGCTTCGTCAACAGTGCCTATGGCGAATTTTTCGGCATCGATATTTCCAGCGGCACGGTGTCGGCCTGGAGCGAGTTGCTGCATCCGGACGACCTGTCGATCTTCCAGTTCGAACTGGCCACCGCATTGGAAGAACAGCGCGGCCTGCATGCACTGGTGCGTGCGCGCCGCCACGACGGGCAGTGGCGCTGGATCGAAATGACCGCCACGCCGCGCTATTCGGCCGACGGGCGCTTCATCGGCCTGGCCGGCAGCAGCCCGGACGTGACCGAACAACGCGAGATCGAACTGGCGCGCGAACAGCTGCTCGAATCCGAGCGCAGCGCACGCAACGAAGCCGAGAGCATGGCGCGGCTGAAGGACGAGTTCCTGGCCACCTTGTCGCACGAGTTGCGCACGCCGCTGACCACCATCCTGGGCTGGAGCGAGCTGCTGCTGCAGCGGGTCGAGGAAGGTCATCCCAATTACAAGGGCCTGTCGGTGATCGCCAGCAGCGCCCGTGCGCAGAAACGCCTGATCTCGGACATGCTCGACCTCAGCAGCATGTTGCTGGGCAAGGTGCAGCTGGAGGTCGAGTCGCTGGATCTGGTCGAACAGGTGCGCGAGGCCCTGAACACCCAGGAGCTGGCTGCCGAAGGCAAGGACCAGGTGCTGGAAGTACATGCCCCGTCCACGCCGTGCCTGGTGCTGGGCGATGCCACGCGGCTGCAGCAGGTGCTGTGGAATCTGCTGTCCAACGCGATCAAGTTCACCCCGGCGCATGGCCGCATCGACGTCACCATCGAGCGCGACGACGGCCACTTGCTGGTCGCGATACGCGATTCGGGCGACGGCATCGCAGCGGAGTTTCTGCCGCATCTGTTCGGCCGCTTCCGCCAGGCCGACGGCACTACCACGCGCCAGCATGGTGGGCTGGGCCTGGGCCTGGCGATCGTACAGCAGCTGGTGGAAATGCATGGCGGCCAGGTCAGCGCCACCAGCGGCGGCCGCGGCAAGGGCGCCACCTTCACGGTGCGCCTGCCGGAGCATATTCCCGATCAGGCCAGGAGGCCGCGGCGCGAGCTGCGCCGACGGCTGATGTCCGAGCAGATCATCGAAGCGCGCGCGCTCAATGGCTTGCGCCTGCTTGCGGTGGAAGACCAGCCGGACATGCTCGATTACCTGCGCCGCCTGCTGGAAGAGCAGGGCGCCGAAGTGGTCACCGCCGGCAGCGCCACCGATGCGCTGGCATTGATCGATCATCGCGGCCACGCACGCTTCGATCTGATGCTGACCGACATCGGCATGCCGGGCATGGATGGCTACGGGCTGATCCGCACCGTGCGCGAGAATATGGGGCTGGACGCGGCGGCACTGCCGGCCGTGGCAGTGACCGCCCTGGCACGCGACGACGATCGCAAGCGTGCGCTGGACTCCGGTTTCCAGGAGCATCTGGCCAAACCCTACAGCGTCGCCCAACTGGTCACCGCGGTGCGTGCCGCGCGCGAATCGGTGGAGTGAGACCGCAGGCGGCGCCGATGTCGCGCCGCTGCTCCGGCTGACAAGCACGGGTGAAAGAGGCTGTTTACTGCCTCTTTCACGGCCGATGGCCTAGCGTGGTGCATTCCCTCGATGGAGATGACGCCATGTCCAGATACGCCCCGCATGTCTATTCGGAACAAGTACAGATCGCCACGCTCGAACATTGGGTGTCGCTGCTCGGTGGCCAGGAGCGCGTGCGCGTCGAGCTCGACGACGGCAGCATGATCAGCGGCACCGTCGCCGTGCGCCCGAGCATCCAGACCTATCTGGACGACCAGCAGCGCGAAGGCCTCAACGGCCAGTTGCGCATCGACCAGCTGGATGCCGCGCAGGAGCCGCACTGGATCTGGATGGACCGCATCGTGGCAGTGCACCCCTTGCCGCTGGGCAGCGATCCGCAAGCCGCTCCCTGAGTCACGCATTGACGATGTGTTTACTTCTCGTCATGGCGTTGACGGCATGATGGCCGATTGTCGTAACTGTTCAGGATCAATCGCGCAATGAATGCTCCCGCGTTGAAGCTCGCCCGCTGGCCGCTGTCGCTGATGACCGTCGCCCTCCTCGCCGCCTGCGGCGATACCGCCACGCTTGCCATCGAACAAGGGACCGGGCCGAACCCGCAATTGCCCGAGCCGGTCAAACGCCTGATCCCCACCGTCAAGGTGGCGCCGGTCAAGCGCTGGACCGAGAACGCCAAGCCGATCGCTGCCGACGACCTGCAGGTGGCCGCGTTTGCGCGCGACCTGGATCACCCGCGCTGGGTCTATGTACTGCCGAACGGCGACGTGCTGGTGGCCGAGACCGCCGAGCCGCCCAAGCCGGAAGACGCCGAAGGCGGCGGCATCCGCAAGAAGGTGCAGGGCGCGATGATGAGCAAGGCCGGCGCCGTGGTGCCCAGTGCCAACCGCATCACCTTGCTGCGCGATGCCGACGGCGACGGCGTGGCCGAAGTGCGCACCCAGTTCATCAGCGGGCTGTTTTCCCCGTTCGGCATGGCCCTGATCGGCGATCGTTTCTACGTGGCCAATGCCGATGCGCTGGTGAGCTTTCCGTACAAGCCCGGCGAGACGCATATCACCGCCAAGCCGACCTTCGTGGCCAATCTGCCCGGCGGCCTGAATCATCATTGGACCAAGTCGCTGCTGGCCAGTGCCGATGGCAGCAAGCTGTATGTCGGCGTCGGTTCCAACAGCAACGTGGCCGAAAACGGCATGGAGGCCGAACTCAACCGCGCCGCGATCCTGGAGATCGACCCGGCCACCGGCAGCAGCCGGGTGTTCGCCAGCGGCTTGCGCAATCCGGTCGGCACCGCCTGGGAGCCGCAGAGCAAATCGCTCTGGGTGGTGGTCAACGAGCGCGACGAGATCGGCAGCGATCTGGTGCCGGACTACCTGACCTCGGTGCGCGACGGCGGCTTCTATGGCTGGCCCTACAGCTATTACGGCCAGCATGTGGACGAGCGGGTCAAACCGCAGAACCCCGAGCTGGTGGCCAAGGCGATCAAGCCCGACTACGCGCTGGGCCCGCATACCGCCTCGCTGGGCCTGAGCTTTGCCAGCGGAAGCCTGCTGCCGGAGCGCTTCCGCCAGGGCGCCTTCATCGGCCAGCACGGCTCGTGGAATCGCGACCCGCCCAGCGGCTACAAAGTGCTGTTCGTGCCGTTTGTCGATGGCAAGCCCAGCGGCACGCCGATCACGGTGCTGGATGGTTTTCTGGATGCCGAAGGCAATGCGCAGGGGCGCCCGGTGGGCGTGAGCCCGGACAATACCGGAGCGCTGCTGGTGGCCGACGATGTCGGCAATGTGATCTGGCGGGTGACACCCAAGGCGCGCTGATCCAGACAACGCGCTGGCTCAGGCGTTCAAACGAAAAAAACCGGGCCCAGGCCCGGTTTTTTCATGCGTGTGCCGCGATCGTGCGCGGTGCCACGCCAATGCGCCCACGCTCAGCGCGGCGGTTCGGGCGAAGCACTGAAGCGGCGCGCATAGCCACGTTCTTCGGTGATCCGGCTGATGTCGTCATCGGCCATTTCCGGGGCGCCATACACCGCATATGCCACGCTGCCATCGTCGCGCTCGCCGACCTGGTGCAGGCGGTAACGCGGCCGGCCCGCACCGGTGTTTTCGGGGTAGTGCATCGGTGGCGGGGTGTCATCCAGATCCATTTCGCTGTTGTCGACCACTCCACCTACGAACAGGGCTCGCATCGCGTCTCTCCGGTATTGGTGTGATTCCAGCCTAGGCGGGCGGATGTTGCGTGCGCATCAATAGACCGTATAGACATTGGAAGGGCCGCCGTCTGCAGGTCACGCAATCGAATGCCCGCCCAAGCGGGCGCCAGGGCGGGCGGCAGGCAGCGCTCCCTTACAATGGCGGCCTGTTCCCGACCCGATGATCCGATGGCTGGCCCGCACGATGCCCCGCTTCAAGCTCTGTTTCTGCCCTTCGCCCAGGGCGTGCTGCCATGGCCCAGCGGCCCGGTGCTGTTCCTGCGCGCGCGCGACGGGTTCCCGCTGCGCGAGCATGCGGCTGCCGATGCGCTGACCTGCGAGCAGAGCTTTCGTCCCTTCGCCGAGGCGCTGGAGCGCAATGGCTGGAACGTGCGCGAAGAGAGCGAGATCGAGGCCGACAGCACCCGTTACGCCCTGGTGCTGGTGTTGCCGCCGCGGCAACGCGAGGAAGCGCGTGCCCTGTTCGCGCGCGCGGTCGCGCTGGCCGCACCGGGCGGCCGCGTGGTGGCCTGCCAGTCCAACAACGAGGGCGCGCGCTCGGGCGAGGCGGATCTGCGTCAGCTCACCGGCCTGGCCGGCAGCCTGACCAAGCACCATTGCCGCACCTACTGGAGCGCACCGCTGCCTGCCGACACCGATGCGGCGCTGCAGGCGCGCTGGGCCGCGCTGGATGCGCCGCGCCCCATTCTGGATGGGCGCTTCGTCAGTCGCCCCGGCGTGTTTGCCTGGGACCGCATCGATCCTGCCTCGGCGCTGCTGGTCGAGCATCTGCCGAGCACCCTGGCCGGACACGGCGCCGATCTGGGCGCGGGCTTTGGCTATCTGTCGGCCGAGGTGCTGGCGCGTTGCCCCAAGGTCACCGGGCTGGATCTGTACGAGGCCGAGGCGCGCGCGCTGACCCTGGCGCGGCGCAACCTGCAGGCCATCGCGCATCCGGCGCAGCTGCAGTACCACTGGCGCGACGTCACCGCTGGCCTGGGGGCGCAGTACGATTTCATCGTCAGCAACCCGCCGTTCCACACGCCTTCGCGTGCCGATCGCCCGGATATCGGCCAGCGCTTCATCGCCGTGGCCGCGCAGGCGTTGCGCCCGGGTGGGCAGCTGCTGCTGGTCGCCAACCGGCATCTGCCCTACGAGTACGTGCTCAACGAAAGCTTCGGGCAGGTGCGCGTGGCCGCCGAACGCGACGGCTTCAAGCTGATTTCCGCCGTGCGCGGTCGCGGAGCGCGCGTATGAAGCTGGTCAAGCACATCGCCAACCTCGGCTACGGCAGCCGCAAGCAGGTGACCCAGCTATTTCGCCAGGGCGCGGTCACCGACGCCGCCGGCGAGGTGCTGTATGCCGACGACCAGGTGGAGCACGATGCGATCCGTATCGATGGCGAACCGCTGGATCCGCCGGCGGGTTTCAGCCTGCTGTTGCACAAGCCCGGCGGCTACACCTGCTCGACCAAGGACACCGGCCGGCTGATCTACGAACTGCTGCCGCCGCGCTTCCGTTTGCGCGCGCCGGTGCTGGCGCCCGTCGGGCGGCTGGATCGCGAGACCAGCGGCATGTTGCTGATGACCGACGACGGCGCGCTGCTGCACCGGATCATTTCGCCCAAGTCGGCGCTGGACAAGGTTTATGACGTCATCCTGGCCGAGGACCTGCGTGGAGACGAGGCGGGGCTGTTTGCCAGCGGCACGCTGTTGCTGGACGGCGAAACCAAGCCGCTGCTGCCGGCCGAACTGGACGTGCTCGGCCCACGCGAGGCACGCCTGACCCTGCACGAAGGCCGCTACCACCAGGTGCGGCGCATGTTCGCCGCCGCCGGCAATCACGTGGTGGCCTTGCACCGCAGCCGCATCGGTGGCTTGTCGCTGGATGGTCTGCCGTCCGGGCAATGGCGCGCGCTGGAGGCAGGGGATCTTGCGGTGTTGTTCGGCCGCAGCGAGCAGGCCTGAGCCACGCCGCTAGTGCTTGCGCCTGCGGCGCTTCCGGCCTGCGGTTTGCTGCAGGCCGCCTGCGCGGCAATGCCTCAGACGTACTGCATCTTGCGCGACATGCCGCCATCGACGATGAAGTCCTGCCCGGTCACAAAGCCGGACAGCTGCGGCGACAGCAGATAGACCGCCAGTTGCGCGATGTCTTCCGGCGTGCCGACCCGTCCGGCCGGATGCTGGGCATGGTCGCGCCGTGACAACTTGGGTGTGCGCCGGCGCGCCGGTGCGCGCCAAGCGTCGGTGCTGATCCAGCCCGGACTGATGCTGTTGACGCGCACCTGCGGGCCTTCGCTCAGCGCCAAGGCGTGGGTGAAGGCCACCAGCCCGCCCTTGGCGGCGGCATAGGCTTCGCTATGCGGCTCGGATTGCCAGGCGCGGGTGGAGGCGATGTTGACGATCGCACCGCCGTCCTGGGCCTGCGCCAATGCGGGCAAGGCCTGCTTGCTGCACAGGAAGGCGCCATGCAGGCTGGCCAGCCTGCGATTCCACTCGTCCCAGTCCAGTTGCGGCAATGGCGCCACATGCGGATCGGCCACGCCGGCGTTGTTGACCAGGCCATCGAGTCGCCCGAAGCGGGTGAGCGCGGTGGCGATCAGGCGCGTTGCCTGGGCCGGGCGCGCGGCATCGCACCGCACGAAGGCACTGCGTCGCGGCAATGCCCACTCCTGCAGGCAGGCCTTGCCGGCATCGGCATCCAGGTCGCCGATCACCACGCTGCCACCGGCGCCCAGCACCGCCTGCGCGATGCCACGGCCGATGCCTTGGGCGCCGCCGGTGATCACCACCACGCGGTCCTGCAACGGGGAGGGATTCCATGCGGAGACGGCGGGGGTCAGGGGCATCGGGCGCACCAGGGGAGTGAGGTCGCGCGCACTGTAACGCGGGCGCCGTGGTGGCCGTAGCAACGCGATCGCCGCGCGCGAGGCATGCAGATTGGTGGCTTGCCCGCCGTTATCGCGTCATGCCGCGCCGCTGCGCGCCGGCATCGCTGCGCGTTTCAGGCACGCGCAACCGCACCCGACGCGGCGGTCAGTGCTGCGATGCGCTCAACAACCGTTCCCAGCCGTCCTGGCCCAGGCGTTCCAGCGTCTGGATATTGCGTTCGACGATCACGTCCGGATCCGGAAACGCGGCCACCGCACGCTCCACGCTGTCTTCGCGCAGCAGGTGCAAGGTGGGGTAGGGCGAGCGGTTGGTGAAGTTGGCCACGTCATCCACCGCCGCGCCTGCGAACTGATAGTCCGGATGGAAGCTGGCCACCTGCAACACGCCACCCAGATCCAGCGCTTCCACCGCCGCATCGGCGTTGTCGAGGAAGTCGTTGTAGTCCAGGAAATCGGTGAGCACGTCCGGATGCACGATCAAGGTGGTGTCGATCTGCTCGGCCGGCGTGTCGCGCAGCAACACCAGCTCCTCGGCCAGTTGTTCGAGCAGCGCTTCGGGCGTGCTGGCATCGCTGAGCACCAGCCGCACCTGCTCCTTGACGTAGACCGCCTTGGCGAACGGGCACAGATTCAGGCCGATCACCGCGCGCTCGATCCACTGGCGGGTGGCGGTCAACGGGTCGAGCGTGGCAGGCGTGGTCGTCATCGTGGCGGCGGCGTGATGGTGGGCCAGTGTATGCGATCGCTGCCGGCGCGGCCGCCTGTGCCGCTGCAGCGCAGCGCGGAGCCGGCGCTTGGCGGAATGCGGGGAGAACTGCAGCAGTTGCTGCGCTGACGCAGCCTAGGTGGCATCCGCATGCGTGTTTGCGCCGACATGCGCACGCAGGAACGCACTCGATGCCTGCGCAACTTTATCGGCGTGCAGGGTCTTGTGCGGCGAGCCGATCGCATGCGCGCCGGTGTCGAAGGCCATCGCGCAGGTGTGCTCCGGCGCGCTGCCGAGCGCAGCGAACATCGCCAGCATCGCCGGCACCGAGGCGGTGGGATCCTCCTCGCCGTTGGCAGCGCGGTAATAGCCCAGAAACACCGGGCATTGCACGCGTGGCCACGGTGGATCGGCGGCAACCGCGTCGAACAGGCTGCGCAGCGCGCGGAATCCATCCGGGTGGATGGTGCCGGACCAGAACGCCAGCGACGCGGCGGTGCGCGGGCGCGGGTCGGTCAAGGGCGTTTGCGCGGCGCAGACCTGATCCAGCAGCGCCGGGTCGGCCGGCCGGATGCCCGGTGACCAGGCGACCACCGCAGCCACCGCGTCGGGGCGCTGCGCCGCAAGCCACAAGCCCAGCGTGGCACCCATGGACGAGCCGACGATCGCCACGCGTGTGCCCATGCGCCGTGCCTGCGCCAGTGCATCCAGGGCCGAGGCCTGTAACGCCGCCGGCGTCAGCCCCTGCATCGCATCGGCGGCGCTGCGGCCATGCCCGGGCCAACGGTGCACGTACAGGTTGGCAGCCAGCGCATCGGCGATCTGCTCGGGCAGTTCGCCGGCTTCTCCCGGGCTGGCGGCGAACCCGTGCAGGTACAGCAGCGCCAGCGGCGTGCGTGTGCGCGCGGCGGTATGCCAGTGCCGGCGTGCCGCATTGCCCGGTTTCAGGTCAGCCGGTTGCATGGGTGGCATGCGCGGCGAGGATGGCCAGCAATTGGTGCGCGTTGATCGGTTTGGACAGATAGCCGGCCACGCCGGCCGCGGTGGCCTCGCGCATCGAATCGGTGCGGGTGTCGGCGGTCAGCACGATGATCGGCGGCAGCGCGGCGATCGCCGCGCGCGCCTCACCCAGCGCGTCCCAGCCCGAGGTGCCGGGCATGTGCAGGTCGAGGAACACCAGGTCCGGCGCTGCCTCGCGGATGCGCTGCACCGCGTTGCTGCCATCGCTGTGAAAGCTCACCCGGTGCCCAGCGCGGGTGAGCAGATTGCCGATCACCAGCCGATTGGTGTCCATGTCCTCGAACACCAGGCAGTGCAGCGGCGGCACCGTCTCGGCATGCTGTTGCAGGGCCTCGCGCAGCGCCGGCGGGCGGCAGCCTTGCGCTGCGGCGGCGGCCAGTGCGAAGGTCCAGCGAAATACGCTGCCGCCGCCGGGGTTATCGCGCACGCTCAGGCTGCCGCCCATCGCCTCGGACACCGACAGCGCAATGAACAGGCCCAGCCCGACCCCGCCCTCGGCACGGCTGAAACCGGTGCTGAGCTGGGTGAAGGGCGTGAAGATATAGGCCTTCTGGGCGTCGGGGATGCCGATGCCGGTATCGGTCACGGTCACCGCGATCGCCCAGCGCTGCTGCACCTGCGTGGCGGCGATCAGCACGTCGACCGCGCCACCGGCCGGGGTGAACTTGATCGCATTGATGACCAGGTTGGTGATGACCTGTTCGATACGCCCCTCGTCGCCGATGAGGTCAGGCGTCTGCGCCACATCGCTGCGCAGCGCCAGCGCCACGCCCTTGGTCGACGCTGCACTCGCGCACACCGCTTTGACCGTGGCCAGCACGTCGAGCAGGCTCAGCGGCTTGCTGTGCAGCTGCAGCCGACCACCGTCGATGCTGGCCACGTCGATCACTTCGTTCACCCGATGCCGCAGCGCGATCGCATTGACCGTCACCGCCTGCATCAGTTCGCGCTGTTGCGCCGACAAGGTGTCGCTGTCGATCAACTGCGCGCAGTTGATGACCGCGTTCAACGGCGTGCGCAGTTCGTGGTTCATGGTGCTGATGAAGCGGCTCTGCGCATCGCGCGCGGCCAGCGCCTGCAGGGCGATCTCCTGCATTGCGCTGACGATGCGCGCCACCAGCAGCGGCAGCACCACGCTCAGCGCCACTGCATACACAAAGTAGGCCGGCCGCGACAGCCAGTAGCCGGCCGGCGCGGTCAGCAGCATCAGCACGAAGGTGCTGAGCAGCACCGGCAGCGTCGCCTTCTGCCCATAGCGCGCCACCGCGGCGATGGTGATGAAGGGCAGGAAGGCGTTCAGCGACATCAGCAGGATGAAGGCCAGATAGGTCTGGATGCCGATGAACAGCAGGTTCATCGCAAACCCGATCGCATCCAGCCACTCGCCCGGCGGGATGATCCTGCGTCGCACCAGCACCATCCAGATCATCGCCACCATCCACAGCGTCGCTGCGGTGGGGAAGACCGCCTGTGCATCCCTGACCAGCACCGGCTGCGGCCCGTACAGCCAGCCGAAGCACCACAGCGCCACGATGGTCTGCACGATCACGCGGCCGACGCAGGCGCGATATTCCAGGAACGATTCGAACAGCCGCACCAGCCTGTCGTTGCGCAGCTGCCGGGCGGCCAGGATCAGGCCGGGCGCCGCGCGGTTGGATCCACTACGCATGGGGAGCGGTGTCGTCGTTGGGGAGGGTGCGCCGGTAATTCTCGACCAGCAGGCCGGCCGCGGTCGCAATCGCGGTGTAGCGCTGCGCAAGCGCGGACCCGGGTTCGCCGCCGTCGACATCGCCGCGCAACCGGTCGCAGGCGTTCAGCAGTTCGCCAGAGCCAGTCAGCGAGAGCGTGTTCTTGAGCGCATGGATCTGCTCCAGTGCCTGCGCCTGGGTGGTGCTGGCCTGGCCGAGCGTGCAGCTGGCGATGGCGCGCTGCACTTCCACCGCAAACGCATCGGCAAACGCTGCGGCCGCCAGCGGGTCCAGCCCGGCCAACGTGTGCAGCGTCGAGCCGGCTTCGATGCGTGGCTGTGCGTGCGTCACGGCGCACGCCGTCCCGGCAGCGGGCGGCGCCGGGCCCACTGTGGCCGGGTGCGCGCGTTGCAACAGGCTGGAGAGCAGGCCGCGCATGTTTGCATCAGATCCGTAACGCGCCGGTGCGCGCGCGGCCAATGCCCGGGCAGCGGACGGCTGGCACGCCGCGCTGTGCGGCCCGCCTGCACAGCGCGGCACGACAAGGCGCCGTGTCAGCCACCACGCCTGCTCAGTCGCGGAAGTTGTCGAACTGCAGCGGCAGCTCGAAGTCGGCCTTCTTCAACAGCGCCATCGCGTCCTGCAGATCGTCGCGCTTCTTGCCGCTCACGCGCAGCTTGTCGCCATTGATCTGCGCCTCGACCTTGAGCTTGGCTTCCTTCAGCTTGGCCACTAGCTGCTTGGCCTGCTTCTGCTCGATGCCCTGCTTGACGGTGACCTTCTGGCGCGCACCGGCCAGGTTGGTTTCCATGTCGCCGAACTCCAGGCAACGCACGTCGATGCCGCGTGCCAGCAGGCGCGCGCGCAGGATGTCGGTCATCTGCTTGACCTGGAAATCGCTGGGCGCGGACTGGTTGATCGCCTTGCCGTCTTCCAGCTCGAACCTGGCCTCGACCCCCTTGAAATCGAAGCGCGTATCCAGCTCGCGGTTGGCCTGGTCCACCGCATTGGTCAGTTCGTGCTTGTCGACTTCGGACACCACGTCGAAGGAAGGCATGCAAAGCTCCTGCTGTCTGTAAACAGCCGCCATTCTAGGGCATCGCGTCATCGCCCCTGTCGACACAGGGTTGCCAGGCTGCGCGCACGCGCAGCGATAATGGTCCATGCCCACCACCCGCTCTCCGCTTCCCGCCATCGCCTGGATGGTGGCCGCCGTGGCCTGCTTCTCGCTGATGGATGCGGGAATGAAGCTGCTGTCGGCGCATTACCCGCCGCTGCAGGTCACCCTGCTGCGCGGCGCCGCCTCGCTGCCGTTCGTGCTGGTTTGGGTATTCGCCACCGCCGGACCGCGCTCGATCGTGCCGGTGCGCTGGGGCCTGCACCTGCTGCGCGGGGCGCTGGGCATGGTGATGATCGGCTGCTTCGTCTACGGCCTGAAGCGCATGCCGCTGTCGACCGCCTACACGCTGTATTTCGTCGCCCCGCTACTGGTGGCGGCACTGTCGGTGCCATTGCTGGGCGAGCGGGTCGGGCCACGCCGCTGGACGGCGATCGGCATCGGCCTGGTCGGGGTGATCGTGGTATTGCGCCCGGGCGTGGACGGACTGATCTCGCTGCCCGGGCTGATGGTGCTGCTGGCGGCCACCGCCTATGCCATCGCCGCCATCACCGTCAGTCTGCTGACCCGCACCGACACCCCGCAGGCGATGGTGGTGTGGTTCCTGCTGTTCATGGCGGTCGGCGCCGGCCTGCTGGCCATTCCCGACTGGGTGCCGTTGCGGGGCGAGCACGCCTGGCTGATTGCCGGCATGGGCTTGGCCGGCGCACTGGGGCAGATTGCGCTGACCCAGGCCTTCCTGCGCGGCGAGGCCTCGATGATCGCGCCGCTGGAATACACCGGCCTGGTCTGGGTGATCGGCTGGGACTGGCTACTGTGGCAGACCCTGCCCGACAGCTGGACCTGGACCGGCGCCGGCATCATCGTCGCCAGCGGGCTGTATCTGCTGCGCCGGGAGCGGATTCGGAAGGCGGATCGGCCGATGTCGTTGGATAAGCCGTGATTGGGGATTCGGGATTCGGGATTTGGGATTTGGGATTCGCCAGAGCAACGGCAAGGCGCTCTGGCTTTTGCGAATCCCGAATCTCCAATCCCCAATCCCGTCCTATGCCAATCCCTAATCCCGACTCCCCAATCCCCAACTTAGAACTCATTGGAATATCGTCCGCAAACATTGACTGGTAGGCTTCACGGCCCCCCAATCGGCCACGCGCGGTGATCCAGTTTCAGCGCCTGCACAAGTCTTATTCCGTTGACGGTCGCCAGATCGTGGCGCTGCATCCACTCGATCTGCGGATCGGCCCCGGCGAGGTGTTCGGCATCATCGGCCATTCCGGTGCCGGCAAGTCGACCCTGATCCGGCTGATCAACAGGCTGGAAGAGCCCAGCGGCGGGCGGCTGCTGATCGGCGACGAGGACGTCACTGCGCTGGACAGCCAGGGCCTGCGCGCGCTGCGTCGGCGTGTCGGGATGATCTTCCAGCACTTCAACCTGCTGTCCTCGCGCACCGTGGCCGGCAATGTGGCGTTTCCGCTGGAACTGGCCGGCACCCCGCGCGCCGAGGTCGATGCGCGCGTGGCCGAGCTGCTGGCACGGGTCGGGCTGGAGCAGCATGCCAGCAAGTATCCGGCGCAGCTGTCCGGCGGGCAGAAGCAGCGCGTGGGCATCGCGCGCGCGCTGGCCACCCGGCCGCAGATCCTGCTGTGCGACGAGGCCACCAGCGCGCTGGACCCGCAGACCACCGCCTCGGTGCTGCAGCTGCTGGCGCAGATCAACCGCGAGCTGGGCCTGACCATCGTGCTGATCACCCACGAGATGGACGTGATCCGCCGGGTCTGCGACCGCGTCGCGGTGCTGGATGCCGGCAAGCTGGTGGAAACCGGCCCGGTGACCGAGGTGTTTCTGCATCCGCAGCACGCCACCACCCGGCGCTTCGTGTCCGAGGCTGAGCATGTGGACGAGGCCGAGCTGCATCGCGACTTCGCTGCGGTGGGCGGGCGCATCGTGCGGCTGACCTTCCTGGGCAACGGCACCTACGAACCGGTGCTGGGCCGTATCGCCCGCGAGACCGGGGTCGACTACAACATCCTGTCCGGGCGCGTGGACCGCATCAAGGACACCCCGTACGGCCAGCTCATCGTCGCGCTGACCGGCGGCGACCATAACGCGGCACGCGCCGGCTTCGTCGCCGCCGGCGTGCACGTGGAGGATCTGCGCGTATGACTCTGATCGCCACGACAAGCGGGTTTTTCCGCAATCTCGATGCCGCCAAGTGGGGCGATATCGGCCAGGCCACGCTCGATACCTTGCTGATGCTGGCCGGCGCGCTGCCGCTGACGCTGCTGATCGGCCTGCCGCTGGGCGTTGCGCTGTTCCTGTGCGGTGCCCCGCAGCTGCGCCGCCGCCCGGTGCTGTACGGCGTGCTCGCGGCACTGATCAACCTGCTGCGCTCGGTGCCCTTCATCATCCTGATGATCGCGATGATTCCGCTCACGCTGATGTTGATGGGGACCTCGCTGGGCGTGCGCGGCGCGATCCTGCCGCTGGTGGTCGGCGCCGCACCGTTCTATGCACGGCTGGTGGAAACCGCCTTGCGCGAAGTGGACCGCGGGATCATCGAAGCCAGCCAGGCGATGGGCGCCACCACCCGCCAGCTAGTGCTGCGCGTGCTGCTGCCCGAAGCGCGCCCGGGCCTGATCGCCGGCGCCACCGTGACCACCATCGCGCTGATCGGTTTCACCGCGATGGGCGGTGCGATCGGCTCCGGCGGGCTGGGCGATGTCGCGTACCGCGAGGGCTATCTGCGATCGCATTCGGATGTCGCGCTGATCACCGTGATCGCCCTGCTGGTGCTGGTGCAGCTGCTGCAGATGCTGGGCGACTGGCTGGTGGCGCGCTACAGCCGGCGCTGAGCTCGACCGCGATCGCGTGTTGCCGGCGCGCGCAGGGCCCAGCAAGCACACGGGCCTGCCGATCGCGGCTCCACCTGCGGTCTGCTAGGTTTAGCGCTTGCGGCAGTGCCGCATTCCTCCTCCCACGGACCCCCACATGAACACATTCGCGTTTCGTTCCCTCCTGGCTGCGGCCACGCTGGCCCTGGCTTCCTGTGGCGGTAGCGGTAGCGGTGGCAGCAGCGGCGGCGACACACTGACGGTGGCCGCCACCGCGGTGCCGCATGCCGAGATCCTGGAGGTGGTCGAACCGCTGCTGGCCAAGCAGGGTGTCAAGCTGGACGTGCGCGTGTTCAACGACTACGTGCAGCCCAACGACCAGGTCGTGCAGAAGCAGATCGACGTCAACTACTTCCAGACCGAGCCGTACCTGGATGCCTACAACCGCGACCGCAAGAGCCAGCTGGTGACCGTGGTCGGCGTGCATATCGAGCCGTTCGGCGCGTATTCGCGCCGGTTCAAGACGCTGGCCGAGCTGCCTACCGGCGCAGATGTGGTGATTCCCAACGACCCGAGCAACAACAGCCGCGCGCTGATCCTGCTCGACAAGGCGGGCGTGATCAAACTCAAGGACCCGAGCAATGCCCTGTCCAGCCAGCGCGACATCGTCGAGAACCCCAAGCAGCTGAAGTTCCGCGAGCTCGACTCGGCGATGCTGCCGCGCGTGCTCGACCAGGTCGACCTGGCACTGATCAATACCAACTACGCGCTCGACGCCGGCCTCAATCCGACCCGCGACGCGCTGGCGATCGAGAGCAAGGACTCGCCGTACGTGAACTTCCTGGTCTCGCGCCCGGACAACAAGGACGACCCGCGCGTGCAGAAGCTGGCCAAGGCCTTGACCAGCCCGGAAGTGAAGGCGTTTATCGAGCAGAAGTACAAAGGCGCGGTATTGCCGGCGTTCTAAGAGCGGTGGTCCAACCGACCGCGCTCACCGCCAGGCGGGTGCGGCCGGCGCCCGGCATCGGCATGCACCTCGCGGACACGCCGGTTGCTGCGCGCCGTCCACGTTCACCTGGCGTCCGCGCGTTTCGGGTTGCCAACCACTCTTCGCCGCCACCGAGCATGTGATGCCACTTCTCCTCGCCATACCGCTGGCCGTGATCATCGCCCTGGCGGTGTTCGCGGTGCTGTTGCCGTTGTCGCTGGTGCAGCGCTTTCGTGTCGGCACCGCGCGGCGGCAGGCACGCGGCTGGCTGTTGATGATCAATTTGGTCTCGGCCGGCCTTTCCACCGTGTTGTTCGTGATCTTCGTGTTGATCGCCGCCGCGTTCTGGCCCGGCGCGATCAGCCATGCCGCCTTCGGCTGGACCTGCGGGCTGGCGCTGGGGCTGCTGGCACTGCGTCTGACCCGCTTCGAGCGCACCCAGCAGGGCCTGTTCTACCGGCCCAACCTGTGGCTGGTGCTGGCCCTGACCGCGCTGGTGGTGGTACGCGTGATCGCCGGCATGGTGCAGGGGTGGCGCAGCACCTGGCAGGGTGCTGCCTGGCCCACGGAAGGGTGGCTCAGTCACGCCAGCCTGTTGGGCGCGGCCGGCGTACTGCTCGGCTATGCGCTCGCCTATGCCACCTTGCTGTGGTGGCGCTGGCGCAGCGCGCGCCTGCGCGGCAGCGTCTACTGGCGCTGAGCGGGTGGCGCCACGATTTCAAAGCATAAAAAAACGGGCCTTGCGGCCCGTTCTTGTTCAACTGAAACGTCGCTTGCCCGCGTGCTTAGAAGCGCGCGCCGACGCCGAAGCCGACGGTCCACGGATCCAGTTCCAGCTCGCTGCCGGTGCCCTGGCCGCCCACGCGCAGCTCCGGACGCGAACGCATGTAGCGGGCGTCGGCACGTGCGAACCAGGTGGAGTTGATGTTCATGTCCACGCCGACGGTGCCGATGACACCCTTGGCGGTGTCCAGGCCCACGTGCTGGCCGGTGGCCGACGCCGCGTCGATCTTCTCGTTGCTGAAGTTCGACTCGTAGTAGCCCACGCCCACGAACGGACGGAACACGTTATCGGCCTGGCCGAAGTGGTACTGGCCGCTGATGGCGATCGGCTGCTGCTCGACGGTACCGATCTTGCCCACGCCATCGGCGTTGACACGGTGGTTGAACTTGTCAGCGGCGCCCCACAGCTCAACGGCCCAGTTGTCGTTGATGTAGTAGCTGGCGCTCAGCGTCGGTGCCGGGCCGCCATCGACGTCCAGGCCGGGAGCCGGATCGTTCTTCGGCTTGATCAGAGCAACACCGCCGACCACTGCCCAATGCTTTCCGGAAGCGCTATCGGCGCTGGTGGAAGCCGAGGAGGTGTCGCCGGTGTAGGTGGTGTCTTGTGCAAATGCCGACGGCGCAAACGCAAGTGCGGATACGGCAGCCAGGCTCAGGATGGAAATGGCACGCATTGGGGGTCTCCTCAGTGTTCTTGTTAGGCCCGTGGAGTGGGCCGCGCCAAAGCTATTCCTGAAAATCTGAATCCACGCCCACCCGTGGCTCGCTAAAATTTCGTTTGTTCAGCAAGTTTCCGGAGAAGGCCGTGGCTGCAACAGGCAAGCTGAAAAAGACATTCACGCAGATGCGATCGCCGTGACGAAAACCGACCTGTTGCAGGGCCTTCCAGCGCACATTCCTAACGATTGCCGTGTCCTGGTGCTCGGCTCGATGCCGGGCAACGCCTCGTTGCACGCGGCGATGTACTACGCCCATCCGCGCAACCGTTTCTGGCCGCTGATGCAGGAACTGCTGGGCATCCACGCCGGGTTGGCATATCCGGCGCGCCTGCAGGCGCTGTCCGACTGCAAGGTCGGCCTGTGGGATGTGATCGGCCAATGCGAGCGGCGCGGCAGCCTGGATACCGCCATCGTCGCCAGCAGCATCGTGGTCAATCCGCTGGCGGCGCGGCTGGCGACGCTGCCGCAGCTGCGCGCGGTCGCCTGCAACGGTGCGGCCGCCGCGCAGGCATGGCGCCGTCATGTGCAGCCGCTGTTGCCGGTCGCCCTGCACACGCTGCCGGTATGGGCCTTGCCGTCCACCAGTCCGGCCAATGCGGCATGGTCGCTGCCACGGCTGTGCGCGGCCTGGCAGCCGCTGCGCGACGCGCTGGATTAGCGACGTCGGATCGCCGCGCAACCAATTCATGAGCGAAGACATCAGCGAGCTGATGGGGCCGTGCGAACCATGTGCCTGCGTCGTGGCGGAGTTGGCCGACACCTGTCACCACTGCAGCGCCGGCCGTGTTGGTCAGCGCGCAGCCACCGGCCGGAAGTCATGCCAGCGTCCGGCACGGGCAAGTGCCGCTCCCGTGCAGGCATGCTGCAGCCAACGCATCAACGGAAGCGACCAGATGGCGATCAAGCACGCATTACCGATGGCAGCGGGCCTGCTGCTGGGTCTGTTGGTCGCCGTACCGGCCGCCAGCGCCGACGATCTGCATTGCAATGTCAGCAGCGACTACGACCTCACGCTCAACCCGCGCAGCCTGATCCTGATCCGCGCGTCGGGTACGCCGCAACGGCTGGTGATGCGCCAGGGCGCCTTGTTCGTCGACGACCACTGGGTCGCGGTGAGCGCGGACGATCGCGCGCGGTTGATCCAGTTCGAGCGGCAGACCCGCGACGTGGTGCCGCTGGCGCAGGAGGTCGGGCGTGAAGCGGCCGACATCGCCGTCACTGCGCTGGGCGAGGTGGCGGCCGGCTTCAGCCGCAGCCCCGAGGCCACACGCGTGCAGCTGGCGGCGTGCGCGAAAAGATCGACACCCGCCTGAAGCAGAGTTTCGGCAAGAGCCAGCTCACCTCGATCGATATCGATGACGACATCGGCGCGATGGTGGCCGAGCTGCTGCCGCAGCTGATCGGCGATGTCGTCGCCGGTGCGGTGCAGTCGGCACTGACCGGAAACGATCTGCAGCTGCGGTCGCTGGAAGGGGTGGAAACGCGCATCGAGCGCCTGATCGAGCCGCAGGCGCGTGCGTTGCGGCCACGCGCGCAGCAACTGTGCACGCGGGTCGAGGCGCTCGACGGCTTGGACAATGCGCTGGCGTATCGTTTGCCCTCGGGCGAGCCACTGCAACTGTTGCGGGTCGATCGACGCGCGTCGAAATGATCCGGCGCATGCGCCGGCGAACGCTGCATCCCGTCCGGTGCGCGACTTTTTCCACGGCAATGGTTGGCGCTGCGGCCCGCAGCCGGCCACAATAGGGGTTTCCCCATTCTGTTGCCGGAGTTCCCCGTATGGCCGAAATCAAGGAAGCACTTGTCCCCGATATCGGTGACTACAGCGATGTCCCGGTAATCGAGGTGCTGGTGTCGGTCGGCGATACGGTCAGCAAGGACCAGAGCCTGGTCACGCTGGAATCGGACAAGGCCACGATGGAAGTGCCCTCGTCGGTGGCCGGCGTGGTCAAGGAGATCAAGGTCAAGGTCGGTGATTCGCTGTCGCAGGGCGCGCTGGTCGCGCTGATCGAAGTGGCCGACGCCGGCGCCGAAACCGCCGCCGCACCCGCCCCGGCCGCCGCTCCCGCCGCCCCGGCCAAGGCTGCGCCCGCTGCCGCGCCGGCGCCTGCCGCCAAGGCCGAGCCGTCTGCGCCTGCCGCGTCCTCGGACGGCAGCTTGGTCGAGGCCCGTGTGCCCGATATCGGCGATTACACCGACATCCCGGTGATCGAGGTGCTGGTCGCCGTTGGCGATACCGTCGCCAAGGACCAGAGCCTGGTCACGCTGGAATCGGACAAGGCCACGATGGAAGTGCCGTCCTCGGCCGCCGGTGTGGTCAAGGAACTCAAGGTCAAGGTCGGCGACACGCTCTCGCAGGGCAATGTGGTGGCGATCATCGCTGCCAGCGATGGCGGCGCCGGTGCGGCGCAGTCCCCGGCCAAGCCCAGCACCGACACCGCCGAAACCGCCGGCAAGGTCGAGCCGGTCGCCGTGTCTGCGGTGCCGGACAAGCTGGCCCAGCGCGAGATCGCGCATGTGCAGGGCGCCCGTTCCAGCGAGGCCGCGCAGCCTGCGCAGGGCGGTCAGCCGTCGGCCGGGCAGCCGTCCAGCCCGCCGGTGACCTTCGACGCCGACAGCGTGCTGCCGTCCAAGGTGGCCTACGCCAGCCCGGTGGTGCGCGTGTTCGCACGCGAGCTCGGCGTGGATCTGAACCAGCTCAAGGGTAGCGAAAAGGGCGGCCGCATCACCCGTGAGGACGTGCAGCGCTTCGTCAAGGCCGCACTCAGCGGCGGCGCGCCTGCCGCAGCCGGGGCCGCACCGGCCGGTGGTGGCAACGGCCTGAACCTGCTGGCCTGGCCGAAGGTGGACTTCAGCAAGTTCGGCGAGACCGAGACCCAGCCGCTGTCGCGCATCAAGAAGATTTCCGGTGCCAACCTGGCACGCAACTGGGCGATGATTCCGCACGTCACCCAGTTCGAATCGGCCGACATCACCGACCTGGAAGCCCTGCGCGTGGCGCTGAACAAGGAAAACGAGAAGGCCGGCATCAAGCTGACCATGCTCGCCTTCCTGGTCAAGGCCAGCGCCGCGGCGTTGAAGAAGTTCCCCGAATTCAACGCCTCGCTGGATGCGGCCGGCGAGAACCTCACGCTGAAGAAGTACATCAACATCGGCTTCGCCGCCGACACGCCGAACGGCCTGGTCGTGCCGGTGATCCGCGACGTCGACAAGAAGGGCGTGCTGCAGATCGCACAGGAAAGCGGCGAGTTGGCCAAGAAGGCGCGCGACGGCAAGCTCGGCCCGGCCGACATGAGCGGCGGCTGCTTCTCGATCAGCTCGCTGGGTGGCATCGGTGGCACGGCGTTCACGCCGATCATCAATGCGCCGGAAGTGGCGATCCTGGGCGTGTCCAAGTCGGCGATGCAGCCGGTGTGGAACGGCAAGGAGTTCGCCCCCAAGCTGATGCTGCCGCTGTCGTTGAGCTACGACCACCGCGTCATCGACGGCGCGCTGGCCGCACGTTTCACCACCTACCTCAGCCAGGTGCTGGCCGACATGCGCCGCGTCCTGCTGTGAGAGCAGCGCTGCTGACCTTCGCCCTGCTGGGCGTGCTGCCGTGGACATCCGCGGCGGCACGCGAGTGCGAGAGCACGCTCGGGCGCGGCTGGCCGCCGGCGGTGGGCAATTACGGCACCGCGGTGACCACGCTGCTCGACGCCGGCACCCGGCCGAGCCTGTCGCTGCTGACGCTGCCTACCCGCGGCGTGGAAAGCGGCGTATCGCTCGTGCCGGGCAAGGACGGTGCCGACTGGACTTTGCGGCATAGCCGCGCCGACGAGCGCGTCTACAGCTGGGTCAGCCAGAGCGATCGTGGCAGCGTGCAGTTCCGCACCGCGCAGACCCCGGAAACGGTCGAGATCCCGATTCCGGCGGCGTTGGCAAGGCGCCTGGTCAGCAACTGGACCGGCGCACTGACGCAACTGGCGCCGAGCGGTCGCAGCGCCCCGGTGAGCGAGGGCGAGGTGCTGTCGTTCCAGGTCGATGGCGTGCGTTACAGCGGCACACGCCCGAGCTGCGGCGCCGGCGAGTTGCTGCTGCAGCAGGCCGCGTTGCTGATCGAAGCCAGCGAAGGCAAGGAAAAGAAGCGCGACAAGCGCTGGACCCAAATCGAATCGTCGCTGGATGAACTCCAGCAGACGCTTGCCGGCACGGCCGGTTGAGCCACAGGAGAAGCAAATGGCGGTCATTGAAATCAAGGTTCCCGACATCGGCGATTACAGCGATGTCCCCGTCATCGAAGTGCTGGTCGCCGTCGGCGACAGCGTGGTCAAGGATCAGGGCCTGGTAACGCTGGAGTCGGACAAGGCCACGTTGGAAGTGCCGTCCTCGGCCGCCGGCGTGGTCAAGGAGCTCAAGGTCAAGGTGGGTGACAGCCTGTCCGAAGGTGCGCTGGTGCTGCTGCTGGAAGCCGAAGGCGAGGCCGCCGCACCGGCTGCGCCCGCCAAGGCCGACAGCAAGCCCGCACCGGCGGCTGCGGCGCCTGCCGCCGCGCCCGGCAGCAAGCCGCCGGTGACGCCGTCGCATCGCGCGCCGGCCGAACCGGCGCCGTCCAAGCCGGCGCTGGCCAGCGGCAAGCCGGCCGATATCGAATGCAAGATGGTGGTGCTCGGCGCCGGCCCTGGCGGCTACACCGCCGCATTCCGCGCCGCCGACCTGGGCCTGGATACGGTGCTGATCGAGCGCTACGCCAGCCTGGGCGGGGTCTGCCTCAATGTCGGCTGCATCCCGTCCAAGGCGCTGCTGCATGCCGCCGCGGTGATCGACGAAGTGGCGCACGCCGGCGATTTCGGCGTGGACTTCGGCCAGCCCAGGATCACCCTGGACAAGCTGCGCGAGTACAAGGAAAAGGTGGTCGGCAAGCTCACCGGCGGCCTGGCCAGCATGGCCAAGCAGCGCAAGGTGCGCACCGTTACCGGCGTGGCGTCGTTCGTGTCGCCCAACGAGCTGGAGATCGTCGGCGACGACGGCAAGACCCAGCTACTGCGCTTCGAGCACTGCATCATCGCCGCCGGTTCGCAGGCGGTGAAGCTGCCGAACTTCCCGTGGGACGACAAGCGCGTGATGGACTCCACCGACGCGCTGGAACTGCACGACATTCCCAAGACCCTGCTGGTGGTCGGCGGCGGCATCATCGGCCTGGAAATGGCCACGGTGTACAGCGCGCTCGGCAGCAAGGTCACCGTGGTCGAGTTCATGGACCAGCTGATGCCGGGCGCCGACAAGGACCTGGTCAAGCCGCTGGCCGATCGCCTGAAGAAGCAGGGCGTGGAGGTCCATCTCAAGACCAAGGCCACCGACGTCAAGGCCGGCGCCAGCGGCATCACGGTGTCGTTCGAAGCGGCCACCGAAGGCGAGAAGCCGGGTCTGCAGGCCACCGCCTACGACCGCGTGCTGGTGGCGGTTGGCCGTACGCCCAACGGCAAGAAGATCGGTGCCGACAAGGCCGGCGTCACCATCACCGAGCGCGGCTTCATTCCGGTCGATCGGCAGATGCGCACCAACGTGCCGCACATCTTCGCCATCGGCGACATCGTCGGTAACCCGATGCTGGCGCACAAGGCCACCCACGAGGGCAAGCTGGCCGCCGAAGTGGCTGCCGGCGAGAAGAAGGAATGGGTGGCGCGGGTGATTCCGTCGGTCGCCTACACCAACCCGGAAATCGCCTGGGTCGGCGTGACCGAGACCGAGGCCAAGGCCAAGAGCCTGAAGGTCGGCGTGGCCAAGTTCCCGTGGGCCGCCAGTGGCCGCGCGATCGGCATCGGCCGCACCGAAGGCTTCACCAAGCTGATCTTCGACGAAGAAACCCACCGCGTGATCGGTGGTGCCATCGTCGGCGTGCATGCCGGTGATCTGCTGGCCGAGATCGGCCTGGCGATCGAGATGGGCGCCGAGGCCGAAGACATCGGCCATACCATCCACGCGCATCCGACCCTGAGCGAATCGGTCGGCATGGCCGCCGAGGTCTACGACGGCACCATCACCGACCTGTACATCCCCAAGAAGAAGTAAGCGCCGCCACTTGCGGCACGGCCAGCGACGCCCCGCCTTGCGCGGGGCGTTGTCGTTTCGGTGTGCTGCCGGGAGGGGTTGCAGGGTGCGGCCGTTCCCACCGGGGCGCTGCATGCGCCACGGAATGCAGTGCTCGCAGTGCTGATGCTCTGCGCTGTGCTCCCATGGCGCGTTGCAGCTGCGCAGCGGGACGAGGGTCCGGCGCATCGTCGCCGGGCACAATGACCTGCCGTGCGGCGCAGGCGGGCGTGACGGTGTGGATGCTGGTGCGGCATTGCCATGCCGATCCGGTCTTCAAGGCGCAGATGTCGGGTGCGCTGACGCAACAGGTCGCGCATGGCGATATCCGCGCACTCGCTGGTGCTGTCGGCACCGCACAAGAAAACAAAAGGCCCGCAAAACGCGGGCCTTTTGGTGCAACGCTGCGCGTCGATCAGAACGCGAACGTCACGCCCGCAACCGGGCCCTTGAACTCCTGCTTCAGACCGATCAGGCCATCGCTGCCGCGCTGGTCGACGTCGAGCTTGAACCAGTCATAGCCGGCGAAGATGCCGAAGTTCTTGGTGAAGCGGTATTCGGCAATCGCGTTGGCGCGGCTCAGGTCGCCGTCGTAATCGCCAAAGTCGCCCCAGCTGGTGTTGAGGTACTGGCCCTGCACGTTGAACAGCCAATGCTCACTCGGGCGCGCGGTGAAGCGGATGCCGACCACCGGCGCAACGCCGTCTTCGCTTTCGTCCAGCACATCGCCGCTGAAGACGCTGCCCAGGTCGGCGTACGCGTTGGCTTCGACCTTGGCGTATTCGGCGCCGATCTGCAGGCCCAGGCTGAATTCCGGCGAATCGATCACCGAGTAGTCATACACCAGGGTGGCAACCTGATACTTCAGCTCGCCCTTGATGAAGCTGCCGGTCGGGACGGTGACGCCACCGCCGCTGATGTCCTGGGTCAGGGTCTCGCGGCGATCCTTGTCGTACTTGAAGTAATCGAAGATCAGGCGCTGGCGGGTGCTGATGCGGAACACGCCGTCGACGCGCGGCTCCCATTCCTTGCCGCCGAGCTTGAAGTCTTCGTTGACCGACACGTTGTTGCCTGCCACCAGCGTGTTGCCACGGATGGTGTTGTCGTTGTCGACGTTCATCGCACCCAGACGGAGCTGGAAGCGGTCATCGGTATCTTCGGCGTGCGCCGGCGCGGCGTAGGCGGCAGCCAATACGCACGGGATGGCCAGTGCGAGAAGGTGTTTCATGGGGAGCTCCGAATTCTTGGAATGGTCAGGCGTTTCGGCCTGTGCGGCGCATCTTCGATAAGACGGCGTCTTCCATAAGTGAAGGAGCTGTCGCATTGCTGTGAAGGCCGAGATAGCAATCGGACAAAACGGTCCGCTGCTGCAGGGGTCAGACTTTAGTCGTACGTTGCGCAATCCGGGCGCCAGGCGCGAAGCGCCACGGCATGGGTCATGCCGCCATGGCACCGATTGGACCGCCAACGGGAAGGTCGCAGGGTGCGACAAAATGCGTAAAAAGCAGGAGCCCCGATGCTCCGGGGCTCCCATACGCGACCTGCGGCGGGACCTTTCGACGAGGATGTGCAGGCCTCGCGGGTTATGACCGCCGGTTTGTGGCAAAGTTCCCACCCGCCGCGGCAACCCTGTATGGTGCGACGCAGCAACGGATGACCTCTGCCGGTTGTCTCGCAATTTGTCCCATTGCTATACTTTCGCGGCTCGACGAGGCGCATCTGCGCTTCCCACTCATTCACACGTAAGGTAACCGTAGTGCTGAACTCCGTTGACGCGGGTCGGCGGTTGATGCTGCGCGCTGCGGTATATCCGCTTGCCGCTGTAGCTATAACCAGTCTGGGGTTGCTGTTGGTCGGTCCCCGTTACTCTGCCGGTCTGGCATTGACCGGGTTTGCGACGGTGCTGGGCGGTTGGGTGGCAGCACGTACCGCGCTAGGTGGCGGTATCCAGGCAGCCGGCATTGCCATGGTCCGGCTGATCCTGGCGATGGTGTTGAAGTGGGTGTTGGTTTTCGTGGCGCTGGCGCTTGGCTTCGGCCTGTGGCGGCTGCCTCCTCTGGCCTTGCTGGCGGGTATCGCCATCGGGCTGATTTTTCAGGTTCTGGCTCTGGCCAGGCGTTGATTCGAACTTAAAGGGCTCCGGACACATGGCGGGCGAGGCAGCAACACCTACCTCCTATATCCAGCATCACTTGCAGAACCTGATCTATCCGGTTCGCGAGGGTGGCGGCACGTTTTGGACCATCCACGTCGACACCCTGGTCATGGCGGTGCTGATGGGCCTGGTGATGGTCTTCGCGTTCTGGACGGCGACCCGCAATGCCACCGCCGGCGTGCCGGGCAAGTGGCAGGCGTTTGTCGAAATCTGCCTCGAGTTTGTCGACCGTCAGGCCAAGGACACCTATCACGGCAGCAGCAAGCTGGTGACGCCGATCGCGATCACCATCTTCTTCTGGATCCTGTTGATGAACCTCATCAAGATGATCCCGGCCGATTTCATCGCCATCCCGCTGGGCTGGGCCGGTATCCACGCCTGGAAGCCGGTGCCCACCGCCGACGTCAATGCCACCCTGGGCATGTCGATCAGCGTGTTCTTCCTGATGATCGTCTTCTCGCTGCGCTCCAAGGGCGTGGGCGGCATGACCAAGGAATTCCTGACGGCGCCGTTCGGCAAGTGGATGATGCCGTTCAACCTGCTTTTGAACATCGTCGAGTGGCTGAGCAAGCCGATTTCGCTGGCGATGCGACTGTTCGGCAACATGTTCGGCGGCGAGATCGTCTTCCTGCTGATCTGGGTGCTGGGCGGTGCGGGCATCGCCGGCATGGTCGCTGGCGGCGTATTCGGCCTCGGCTGGATGCTGTTCCACCTGTTGGTGATTCCGCTGCAGGCCTTCATTTTCATGATGCTGTCGATCGTGTATCTGAGCCTTGCCGAAGACAGTCACTGAGTTTCGCTGCACCCTTCATACGCTTCATCCCGATTCATCCATCACCCTTAGAAACTTTCGTTCGGAGATCACCATGTACCTCGCCGTCCTGACCAACCTCGCTCAAGTCCAGAGCTCCACCGTCCTCGCCGTCGGCATCATGATCGGCCTGGCCGCGCTGGGTGCCGGCCTCGGTCTGGCCATCATGGCTGGCAAGTTCCTGGAATCGGCTGCGCGCCAGCCGGAGCTGATCCCGGTGCTGCAGGTCCGCATGTTCATCACCGCCGGCCTGATCGACGCCGCGTTCATCATCAGCGTCGCCGTCGGCCTGCTGTTCGCCTTCGCCAACCCGCTGGCCCAGGTGTTCATCGAGCGTCTGTCGCAGGCTGCCGGCTGATCCAGCGGTAGCAGGATGTGGAGGCAACCGCTCGCGGTTGCGTCCGCGGATGAAGGTCGGAAAGCGTCGCCATGCGGTGGCGCTTTCACCCCTAAACAGCGATTGAGCGACCCATGGATATCACCCTTACCATCTTTGCCCAGGCGCTGGCCTTCGCCGGTCTGATCTGGATCGTCGCGACCAAGATCTGGCCGCCGCTGCTGCAGGCGATCGAAGAGCGTCAGCAAAAGATCGCTGAAGGTCTGGCTGCTGCCGATCGCAGTCAGAAGGATCTGGCGCAGGCGCAGGAAAAGGTCAACGAAGCACTGAAGGACGCACGCACCAAGGCCAACGAGATCATCGATCAGGCCCATGCGCGCGCCAACCAGATCATCGAAGCGGCCAAGCACGAGGCAATTGCCGAAGCCAACCGTCAGAAGGATCTGGCGCAGACCGAGATCGACGCGTCCGCCACGCGTGCCCGCGAGGAACTGCGCAAGCAGGTGTCCGTGCTGGCCGTCAGCGGTGCCGAAAAGCTGCTCAAGCGCGAAATCGATGCCAACGCCCACAAGGCGCTGCTCGACGAGCTGGCGGCGGAGATTTAATCGATGAGTCAGGCCCTCACACTTGCCCGTCCGTACGGCCGCGCCGCGTTTGCGATCGCGCGTGAGGGCGGCAACTTTGCGCCCTGGTCCGATGCGCTGGCGTTTTCGGCGCAGGTGGCCGGCGACCCGCGCGTGGCCGCACTGCTGCTCAACCCGGCCCTGGGCCAGGATCAGGCAGTGACGTTGTTGGCGCCGCCGCAGGCGAGCGAAGACTATCTGCGTTTCCTCGGCCTGCTGGCCGACGCGCAGCGGCTGTCGCTGTTGCCGGAAGTGGCAGGACTGTACGAACAACTGCGGGCCGAAGCCGAACACGTCGTCAAGGCGACGGTGACCTCGGCGGCTGCAATGAGCCAGGCGGAACTGGACACGATCGCTGCTGCGCTGAAGAAGCGTTTCGGCCGCGAGGTGGACATCACCACCGCGGTGGATGCTTCGTTGATCGGCGGCGCGGTGATCGACACCGGCGACGTGGTCATCGACGGCTCGCTGAAGGGCAAGCTTGCGCGTCTGCAAAGCTCGCTCGCCCACTGAATTCACATAAACGCATGGCCCTCGCGGCCGGCACCTAGGACTGAACGATGGCAACCACGCTCAACCCCTCCGAAATCAGCGACCTGATCAAGACCCGCATCGAGGCGGTCAAGCTGTCCGCAGAGTCGCGCAACGAAGGCTCCGTGACCAGCGTGTCCGACGGCATCGTGCGCATCTTCGGCCTGGCCGACGTGATGCAGGGCGAAATGATCGAACTGCCGAACAACACCTTCGCGCTCGCACTGAACCTGGAGCGCGATTCGGTCGGCGCCGTGGTGCTGGGCGATTACGAGAACCTGCGCGAAGGCGACGTGGCCAAGACCACCGGCCGCATCCTGGAAGTGCCGGTCGGTCCGGAACTGCTCGGTCGCGTGGTCAACGCGCTGGGTGAGCCGATCGATGGCAAGGGCCCGCTGGGCGCCACCCAGACCGCACCGGTGGAGCGCGTTGCGCCCGGCGTGATCTGGCGCAAGTCGGTCGACCAGCCGGTGCAGACCGGCTACAAGTCGGTCGATGCGATGATCCCGATCGGCCGCGGCCAGCGCGAGCTGGTCATCGGTGACCGCCAGACCGGCAAGACCGCGCTGGCGATCGATGCGGTGATCAACCAGAAGGGCACCGGCATCAAGTGCGTGTACGTGGCGATCGGCCAGAAGGCCTCGACCGTTGCCAACATCGTGCGCAAGCTCGAAGAGAACGGCGCGCTGGCGCACACCGTGGTGGTGGCTGCGACCGCGTCCGAATCGGCCGCGATGCAGTACATCAGCCCGTATGCCGGCTGCACCATGGGCGAGTACTTCATGGACCGCGGCGAAGACGCGCTGATCGTGTACGACGATCTGTCCAAGCAGGCCGTGGCCTACCGCCAGATCTCGCTGCTGCTCAAGCGCCCGCCGGGCCGCGAAGCCTATCCGGGCGACGTGTTCTATCTGCACTCCCGCCTGCTCGAGCGCGCTGCACGCGTGTCCGAGGAGTATGTGGAGAAGTTCACCAACGGTGCGGTGACCGGCAAGACCGGTTCGCTGACCGCGCTGCCGATCATCGAAACGCAGGCCGGCGACGTGTCCGCGTTTGTGCCGACCAACGTGATCTCGATCACCGACGGCCAGATCTTCCTGGAAACCGACCTGTTCAACGCCGGCATCCGCCCGGCCGTGAACGCCGGCATCTCGGTGTCGCGCGTCGGTGGTGCGGCCCAGACCAAGATCATCAAGAAGCTGTCCGGCGGCATCCGTATCTCGCTGGCGCAGTACCGTGAGCTGGCCGCGTTCGCGCAGTTCGCCTCGGACCTGGACGAAGCCACCCGTAAGCAGCTCGAGCGCGGTCAGCGCGTCACCGAGCTGATGAAGCAGAAGCAGTACGCGCCGATGTCCATCGCCAACCAGGCGCTGTCGATCTATGCCGTCAACGAGGGCTACCTCGACGAAGTGCCGGTCAACAAGCTGCTGGCGTTCGAAGAAGGCCTGCACGCGCACTTCGCCAACACCCAGGGTGAGCTGGTCTCCAAGATCAACAGCACCGGCGGCTGGGACAACGACATCGAAGCTGCCTTCAAGAAGGGCATCGAAGAGTTCAAGACCACGGGCAGCTGGTAACAGCGCCGGGAGTCGGGATTGGGCATTCGGGATTCGTAGAAGCGGTGATCTGAGGGCTTGAACGCCCAGGATCACCAGTTCGGATCTCCAGATTCAGGTACTCGGGGTTTGTGGGTGAGGTGACGTCGGCGGCTTTGGCCAATCCCGAATCACCCATCTCGAATCCCACCATCGAAGCGAGCGAGTATGGCAGGCGGACGCGAAATCAAAACCAAGATCAAGAGCGTGCAGAACACCCGCAAGGTGACGCGCGCGCTCGAAATGGTCTCGGCCTCCAAGATCCGCAAGGCGCAGGACCGTATGAAGACCTCGCGTCCGTACGCGCAGGCGATGAAGCAGGTGATCGGGCATCTGGCGCAGGCCAGCACCGATTACCAGCATCCGTTCCTGGTCGAGCGCGAGCAGGTCAAGCGGGTCGGTTACATCGTGATCTCTTCCGACCGCGGCCTGGCCGGCGGCCTGAACAACAACCTGTTCCGCAGGATGCTGGGCGAAGTGCGCCCGTGGCAGGACAAGGGTGCCGAGATCGACGTGGTGACCATCGGCCAGAAGGCTTCGGCGTTCTTCCGTCGTATCAAGGTCAACATGGTCGGCAGCGTCACCCATCTGGGCGACAGTCCGCAGATCGAGCAGTTGATCGGTGTGATCAAGGTGATGCTGGATGCCTTCGTCGAGGGCAGGGTGGACCGCGTGTATCTGGTCTACAACCGCTTCGTGAACACGATGACGCAGAAGGCCAGCTTCGATCAGCTGCTGCCGCTGCCGGCCGCCGAGCACAAGGTGGCGCACCACGATTGGGATTACCTGTACGAACCCGATGCCGCGACCGTGCTGGAGCACGTGATGACGCGTTACATCGAGTCGCTGGTGTACCAGGCCGTGCTGGAAAACGTGGCCTCCGAACATGCTGCGCGCATGGTGGCGATGAAGGCCGCCAGCGACAACGCCAACAAGATGATCGGCACCTTGCAACTGGTCTACAACAAGGCGCGTCAGGCGGCGATCACCCAGGAAATTTCGGAAATCGTCAGCGGCGCGGCCGCGGTATAAGCACGGCCGGGATTGGGGATTCGGGATTGGTAGGAGCGCAGCGAACTGCGCCCTTGCGAATCCCCAATCACGAATCCCAAATCACAAAATTCCACGAGATGGCATCTGCCACTCGGACAGAACAAAGCTAACCGGAGCAGCAAAATGAGTCAGGGCAAGATCGTTCAGATCATCGGCGCGGTCGTCGACGTCGAATTCCAGCGCAATGAAGTGCCGAAGGTCTATCACGCGTTGAAGGTCGAAGGCACCGAAATCACCCTGGAAGTGCAGCAGCAGCTCGGCGATGGCGTGGTGCGCACGATTGCGCTCGGCTCCACCGACGGCCTGAAGCGCAACCTGCTGGCCACCAACACCGAGCGCGCGATTTCGGTGCCGGTCGGTGCCGGGACGCTGGGCCGCATCATGGACGTGCTGGGTCGTCCGATCGACGAGGCCGGCGACGTGCAGGCTTCGGACCATTGGGAAATCCATCGCGCTGCGCCGTCGTATGAAGACCAGTCCTCCAGCACCGAGCTGCTGGAAACCGGCATCAAGGTCATCGACCTGATGTGCCCGTTCGCCAAGGGCGGCAAGGTCGGCCTGTTCGGCGGCGCCGGCGTCGGCAAGACCGTCAACATGATGGAACTGATCAACAACATCGCCAAGGCGCACTCGGGTCTGTCCGTGTTTGCCGGCGTGGGCGAGCGTACCCGTGAGGGCAACGATTTCTACCACGAGATGAAAGACTCCAACGTGCTGGACAAGGTCGCGATGGTGTACGGCCAGATGAACGAGCCGCCGGGCAACCGTCTGCGCGTTGCGCTGACCGGCCTGACCATGGCCGAGTACTTCCGCGACGAAAAGGACGAGAACGGCAAGGGCAAGGACGTGCTGTTGTTCGTGGACAACATCTACCGCTACACGCTGGCCGGTACCGAAGTGTCCGCGCTGCTCGGCCGCATGCCGTCGGCAGTGGGCTACCAGCCGACCCTGGCCGAGGAAATGGGCGTGTTGCAGGAGCGCATCACCTCGACCAAGAGCGGTTCGATCACCTCGATCCAGGCCGTGTACGTGCCTGCGGACGACCTGACCGACCCGTCGCCGGCGACCACCTTCGCCCACCTGGACTCCACCGTCACGCTGAGCCGTAACATCGCTTCGCTGGGTATCTACCCGGCGGTGGATCCGCTGGATTCCACCAGCCGCCAGATGGACCCGCTGGTGATCGGCACCGAGCATTACGACACCGCCCAGCGCGTCCAGCAGACCTTGCAGAAGTACAAGGAACTGAAGGACATCATCGCGATCCTGGGCATGGACGAGCTGAGCGAAGAAGACAAGCAGTCGGTGTCGCGCGCACGCAAGATCGAGCGCTTCTTCAGCCAGCCCTTCCACGTGGCCGAAGTGTTCACCGGCTCGCCGGGCAAGTACGTCTCGCTGAAGGACACCATCCGCGGCTTCAAGGCGATCTGCGACGGCGAGTACGACCACCTGCCGGAGCAGGCGTTCTACATGGTCGGCAGCATCGAAGAAGCCGTCGAGAAAGCCAACAAGATGAGCGCCAAGGCGTAAGAGCCGGGATTTGGCATTCGGGATTCGGGATTTGGTACGGCGGTGATTGGGACGGTGGATGAGGATGGGAACGACGGTGAACGCCGCTGTTGCCAATCCCCAATCCCCAATCCTCAATCCCCGCCTCACAGAGTGAGGCACCATGAGCACTATCCGTTGCGACATCGTCAGCGCCGAGAAGGAAATCTTCCACGGCGAGGCGACGCTGGTCGTGGCTACCGGCGAGTTGGGTGAGCTGGGCATCGCGCCCAAGCACGCACCGCTGATCACGCGCCTGAAGCCGGGCAAGGTGGTGGTCACCACCGCCAGCGGCGAACAGCTGGACTTCGCCATTTCCGGCGGCATCCTGGAAGTGCAGCCGCAGGTGGTGACCGTGCTGGTCGACACCGCGGTGCGCGCGCAGGACATCGACGAAGCTGCCGTGCGCAAGGTCAAGGAAGAGGCCGAGCGTCTGCTGGCCAACCGTGGCGACACGGTGGATGTGGCCGATGCGCAGCGTCGGCTGGCCGAGGCGACCGTGCAGCTGCAAGCACTGGAACGCCTGCGTCGCAACCTCAAGCATTAAGCACGCGGGCGTGCGCGCATTTGCTAGCGCACGCAGACGTGATACCCGATGCAGCGCCGCACGCCGGTGTGGACTGGAAACGCCGACCTCAGGGTCGGCGTTTTCGTTTCTGGAGCTGCGCGTGCGTGGCGCCGCCTCCATGCCTGGGCACAGCAGGCACACTGCCTGCCTTGTGCCATGCCGCCGGTTGCAGGCGGCGCGGCCTCTCACTCACGCACGTCGAGGAACACCCGATGACCCGCACGATCGATGGCTTTCGTAGTTATGCGCTGAGCGGCCTGCTGGCCGTGGCGATGCTGGGGTGCGCGCTGCCGGCCCGCAGCCAGCCGCCGCTGGATCCGCTGCTGGATCGCATCGTGCAACGCAATGCCATCGGCGATGCGGTGGCGCTGAGCAAGTGGGACAGCGGCAAGCCGGTGCTGGACCAGACCCGCGAGGCGGCGGTGCTGCAGAGCGTACGCGAGCAGGCGCCTGCGCATGGACTGGATGCCGACGATGCGGCGCGCTTCTTTGCTGCGCAGATCGAGGCCAACAAGGCGGTGCAATACGCGTTGTTGCACCACTGGCGCGAACGCGGACGCGCGCCGGACACCGCGCGTCCGGATCTGGCGATCCTGCGCACGCGTCTGGATCAACTGCAAGGTCAATTGCTCGACGCACTGGCCGAGGTCGCGCCGGCACGTACAGCGCCGCAATGCGCGACCAGCACCGCGCGTGCGGCGGCCCATTACGCCGCGCAATGGCAGCTGGACGCGCTGCATCGTGCGGCACTGGTGAGAAGCCTGGGCGATTTCTGCCACTGATACGCGCCGGCTCCGACACTGCCCGGGCTCAGGGACGCTCGCTCAGCGATACACCACGTGCCGGCCCAGGAAAAATGACACGATCGCCAGGCCGCCTTCCACCAGCGGTTTGGCCAGCCAGGCCTGGCGCAGGCCGACCAGATCCACCGTTGCCGACAGCAGCCATGTGCTGATGAGTGTCAGCGCCAGCCACATCAGCGCAAAGCGGCGAAAACGCGGCCAGCCCAGACGTGCGCCGCCTTCCTGGGCAAAGGTGTAGCGGCCGTTGAGCCAGAAGCCCAGCACCGCGCCGCTGATCCGCCCGAGCAGATTGGCAGGCACGGCCGGCATGCCGGCCGCGGTGGCGGCGATGAAGATGCCGCAGTCCACCGCCAGCTGCAGGGCGCCAATGATCATGAATTGGCTGCCTTGGCGGAACAGACTCATGCAGGCCGTGTCATCGTGGAAGGGCGCTCATGCTAACGGCAGCGGCGCTTGAAAAGTGTCATCGTCGCGCATGCTGCAGGCAGGACACGACGCACTGCTTGGACAGCGACTAGAATTTGGCTCTCCCATGTTCTGGAACGCTTCGATGACTCTGCCCCTGCACGTCGTGATCCTGGCCGCGGGCGAGGGCAAGCGCATGCGCTCGTCCCTGCCCAAGGTGCTGCAGCCGCTGGCGGGCCAGCCGATGCTGGCACATGTGATCGCCACGGCGCGGCAGCTGCAGCCGGCAGCGATCCATGTGGTGCACGGGCACGGCGGCGAGCAGGTGCAGGCGGCGTTTGCCGCGCAGAGCGATCTGCACTGGGCCGAGCAACGGCAGCAACTGGGCACCGGGCATGCAGTGCAGCAGGCGATGGATGCGATTCCGGATGCGGCCACGGTGCTGGTGCTGTACGGCGATGTGCCGCTGATCCAGTCCCAGGACCTGCTGCAGCTGCTGCACGCACCCGGGCGCATGGCGGTGCTGGTGGCCGATGTGCCCAATCCCACCGGCTACGGCCGCATCCTGCGCGATGCCGAGGGCAAGGTCGCCGCGATCGTCGAGCAGAAGGATGCCAACGACGAGCAGCGCCGCATCCGCACCATCAACACCGGCATCCTCACTGCCGAGTCCACGGCGCTGCGCCGCTGGCTGGCCGGCCTGTCCAACGAGAATGCGCAGGGCGAGTTCTATCTCACCGACGTGTTTGCCAGCGCCGCAGCCGATTTCACCCCGGCCGACATGGTGCATGTGGCCGACGTGCAGGATGTGGAAGGCGCCAACGACCCCTGGCAACTGGCGCAGCTGGAACGCGCCTGGCAGCTGCGTGCCGCCCGTGCGCTCTGCCTGCAGGGCGTGCGCATGGCCGACCCGGCGCGCGTGGAGCAGCGCGGCACGGTGAGCGTGGGCAGTGACGTGCAGCTGGATATCGATGTGATCCTGGAAGGCAATGTGACGCTGGGCGATGGCGTGGTGATCGGTCCGTTCGTGCGCCTGCGCGATGTGACGCTCGGCGCCGGTACGCAGGTACGCGCACATTGCGATCTGGAAGGCGTGGTGACGGAAGGGGCGGTGCAGATCGGTCCGTTCGCGCGGCTGCGTCCTGGCACCGTGCTGGCCGATGGCGTGCATATCGGCAACTTTGTCGAGACCAAGAAGGTCACGATGGGCATGGGCAGCAAAGCCAACCATCTGACCTACCTGGGCGATGCGGTGATCGGCAGCAAGGTCAACATCGGTGCCGGCACCATCACCTGCAACTACGATGGAGTGAACAAGTCGCAGACCAGCATCGGCGATGGCGCCTTTGTCGGTTCCAACAGCGCACTGGTGGCACCGATCGAGATCGGCGCCATGGCCACCATTGGCGCAGGCTCGGTGATCACCCGCGATGCGCCTGCCGGGCAGCTCAGCGTCACGCGTGCGCGTCAGACCGTGGTCGAAGGCTGGCAACGCCCGACCAAGAAGTAGCCTGCCTGCATGTCGCTGCAGCGCGCACAGCTGCTGTAAAGCGATGCCATGCATAGGCTATGCCCGTCACGATGGCTCAGGAGGTGCACGATGCGAACGCCGCGTTGCGTGTTGCTGGTGGCATGGCTGCTGCTATTGGCGGCAGTGTTGCCAGCTGCGGCCCATGCGCAGACCTACCGGCTGTATCTGGCGCCGGACGGCAACGATGCGGCGGCAGGCACCAGCGCAACGACCGCGTTGCGGAGTCTGGCGGCCGCCCAGCAGCGGTTATTGGAGCAGCGGCCCAGCGGTGCGGTGGACGTGGTGATCGCTGCAGGCACGTATCTGCGGCAGTCGGTGCAATGGACGTTCACCAACGGGGCGCCCATTCGCTTCATCGCCGCGCCCGACGCTGCCACGCCACCGTGGTTCGACGGGCGCGGTGGCGCGACCTGGTTCACGCTGAAGGGCGGCGGCGATGTAGCCACCCGGCTGACCTTCACCGGGTTGAAGGTCAGCAATTACTGGATGGCGATGGACCTGGGCAGCAGCAAGCGCAGCGCGGACGGCAACAGCGGCAACATCATCCGCAACATGACCTTCGAGCGGATCGGCGGGGTCCACGGCAGCAGCAGTGAGGCCGCCTATTCGTTCGCGGCGATCCGCCTGCAAAACTCGCGCGACAACCGCATCGAACGCAATCGCTTCGCGTCGATCGAAAACGACACCCGGACCTCGGGTTTCGTGCACGCGGTCTACCTGGCGCGCCACTCCTCCGGCAACCGCATCGAAGGCAATACCTTCACCGACGTCAACGGTGATGCCGTGCGTACCCGCGATGCCTCCGACAACACCTACGTGGCGTCCAACCGTTTCGTCCGGGCCGGCAAGTACGCGGCGTTTTCGGACTGGATCAAGCCCGATGGCGAATGTCCGTCGCAAGGCGGGCAGTTCGTCGACAACACCGTGGGAGCCGGCTATTACGGCGCCATCGCCGCCACCCGCACCAGCGGTGCCGACGATGCCTGCGGTGCGTTGAAACAACCGCGGATCCAAGAGCGCGGGACGGTGCGCGGCAACTAGCCGGCCACCGCCGCCGGCAGCAGCAAGGTGACGCACAACCCGCCGTGTTCGCGGTTATGCAGGGAGATGCGCCCGCCGTGTGCTTCGGCGATCTCGCGGGTGAGCGCAAGCCCGAGCCCGGTGCCATTGCGCTTGGTCGAGTAGAACGGCATCAGTGCGTTATGCAGCACGGCCTCGTTCATGCCGTTGCCGCGGTCCAGCACTTCGATCCGCAGCCATTGCGGCACACGCGTGACGCGCACGGCGACATCGCTGTTGGGCGGCTGTGCTTCGCTGCAGGCTTCGTGCGCGTTCTTGAGCAGGTTGAGCAGCGCCTGCTCGATCTGCGCGGCATCGATGCGGCTGGAGACATCGTTCAGTGCGCCCTGCAGCTGAAACGGAATCTGCTGCCGCAAACGCTCCAGGAACGGTGCCCATTCGATGGTCTGCAACTGTGGCTGCGGCAACTTGGCAAAGCGGGCGTAGCCGCGGATGAAGCCTTCCAGATGACGTGCGCGTTCTTCGATGGTCTCGAACACCGTGCCGAGCCGGTCGGTGCGTTCGCGGCGCAGCAACTCGGCACCGGAATGCGCCAGCGAGGCGATCGGCGCGAGCGAGTTGTTCAATTCATGGCTGATCACCCGGATGACCTTCTTCCAGGTCTGCACTTCCTGGCGCCGCAGTTCGGTGGTGAGGGTGCGGATCAGCAGCAGCTCGTGACCGCGTCCGTTGAGATGGAAACTGCGGCGTGACAGGTGATAGATCTGCTCGTCGTCTTCGTCATCGCCGTCCTCGCGGACCGCAAACAGGCAATCGCCGCCGCGGGCCAGCGCATCGCGCAGTTCGCCGGGCATGCGCGCCAGTACGTCGTCCAGGTGCTGGCCTTCGAGCTTGCGGCCATCGTGCAGCAGCTTGCGTGCGGCGTTGTTGGAAAAGCCGATGCGGCGCACGCCATCGCCACCGGCCACCACCAGCAGCATCGCCACCGGTGTGTTCTGCAGCATGGTGTCGAGCATCAACTCGCGTTGCACCAGGTCGCGTCGCTGCGCGCGCAGCACATCGCCAAGTTCCGAATGCGCCTGCACCAGTTGCGCCAGTTCGTCGGTGCCGCGCCAGTACACGCCGAAGTTGTACTCGCCATCGCGGTAGCTGCTGGTGGTGCCGGCCAGCGCACGGAACAGCGAGCGCATCGGTGCGGTGGCGCGGTTGAGGCTGAACCACATCGCGGCCAGCACAACGACGACCGACATTGCAGCGACCTGCCAGCCGTGGTCTAGCCAGTACGCCATGAACCACGGCAGGGCGGCGGCCAGTGCAAGTACCGGCAACAGCCTGAGAAACAGGGTGAACGTGAAGGAGCGATGCCACATGCGCGGAGTCATTCCGATCTGATGCCGTAACGGTCCATACGCCGGTAGAGCGCCTGTCGGCTCATTCCCAGTTCGGCGGCGGCCTGTGCGATCACGCCTTGCGCGCGCGCCAAGGCCTGTTCGATGCGTGCGCGATCCGGCTCGCCGGCAACAGCCGCCGCCGGCCGTGGCGCGGCGGCGCGCGGAAGGTTCAGATCGCTGGCTTCGATACGCGCGCCTTGTGCGAGCAGCGCCGCACGCTGCAGCACGTTGCGCAGCTCGCGCACATTGCCCGGCCAGGCGTGTCGCTGCAGCGCATCGCGCGCCTGTGCAGACAGGGGCTTGCCGCCCGCCAGGAAGTGATCGGCCAATGGCGCGATATCGCCCGGACGCTCGGCCAGGGCAGGCAGCGCGATTTCCACCGTGTTGAGACGGTAGTACAGGTCCTCGCGGAAGCTGCCGTCGCGGATCATCGATGGCAGGTCGGCATTGGTGGCGCTGATCACGCGCACCTTGGCGTGGCGTTCGCGGTTGGAGCCCAGCCGCTCGTAGCGACCGGTTTCCAGCACGCGCAGCAGTTTCATCTGGCCCGCCAGCGGCAGGTTGCCGACCTCGTCCAGGAACAGGGTGCCGCCATCGGCCGCTTCGAACTTGCCTTCGCGCGCCTTGTTGGCACCGGTGTAGGCGCCGGCTTCGGCACCGAACAATTCCGCCTCGATCAATTCACCCGGCAGGGCGCCGCAGTTGAGCGCGATGAAGGGGCCACGCTTGTTGGCCGAATTGGCCTGGATGATCTCGGCGATCTTCTCCTTGCCGCTGCCGTTGGGGCCGGTGATCAGGACCGGCAACTCCGAGCGTGCGACCTGGCAGGCGAGCGCGATGGCGCGTTCGCTGGCGGGGTCGGCGAACACCGCGCCGCGCAGATCGTAGCGCTGTGTCAGTTGCTCGCGACCACGGTGCTCGCGTTCGCGGCGGCGCGCGAGCTCGCGCCGCGCTTCGGACAGCTCCAGCAGGTTGTTGACCGTGGTGAGCAGCTTGGTGTCGTCCCATGGTTTGGCGATGTAATCGGCGGCGCCGGCCTTGACCAGACCCACCGCGCTACCAAGGTGGGTCCAGGCAGTGAGCAGGATCACCGGCAGGTCGGGGTGGCGCTGGCGGATCTGGGTAAACAGCGCCTCGCCTTCTTCGCCGGAGGTGGTGTCGGCGGTGAAGTTCATGTCCTGGATCACCAGGTCGAACACCTGTTCGTCCAGCAGCGCCAATCCGGCCTGCGGCGATGACGCATGCCGCGCTTCGATGTCGTGCAGGGAAAACAGCACCTCCAGCGCGGTGGCCACAGCGTTGTTGTCGTCGATGATCAGGATTTGCGGCATCGCGGTGCTCGGAAGGCGAAAGGTGTCGGGGGAGAAAGCGCTCGCCACAGCATACGGCGCAAGCCGGTGTCGATGGCAACGGACGTTGCAGCTGCGCAGTGCCCCGGCGTAGTGGTTGCTCGTGCGACAGGCCAGCATGTACTCCGGTCGCAAGCGAGGGCTACCGCACCTGTTGTGGCGAGGCGGGTGGCGCAGGCGCCAGCGGCGGAAGCAGCGGCGCATACGTCGCTGCGGTCCAGGTCAGGCCCATCCGTGCCTGCCCGCGTGCCACCTGGACCTGCACTGGTCGGCCGGCCGCAGCGCGCAGGACGTGCAGCAGATCTTCCACGGTTGCGATGCTACGGCCATCGGCTGCGCGCAGCTGGTCGCCTTTGCGCAGCTGCAGTGCCGGTATGTCGCTGGCCTGCGTGACCAGCAGGCCGGCGGCTGTGGCGGTCAGCACCAGCGTCTGTGCGTTGTGGCGCCAGCGCAGTTGATGATCGTCGATGCGCAGCACGGTGCGCTCGGTCACCTCGCTAGTGGTCTGCGTGGCAGCACGCGCGCAGGCGCTACTGCCGGCATGCAGCGTACCGATCATCGCAGCGATGGCGAATACACCGGCGACGCTGCGGGGATGGACGATCGAATGCATAGGGAGAAGGTCCTTGGTAGGGAAGCATCGCGGTTTGTCGGCATGCGCAGCGGACCAGTGCCCGGCAGCGCCGGGCCCAAGGGTGTGGTGGGCTTGAGGCAGCGTCCCATGGCCAGCTCAGGCGCTGCGCGTGGCGACTGCCGGCGGTACCAGCGCCGCGCGACGTGCGGGCCAGAACACCGCGATCTGGCCCAGTACCCACAGCGTGAGCGCGCCGATCGGCAGGTAGATCACCGGCAGGCGCGGCAATTCGTAGCGGGCCATCAGCCAGATATTGATCGAGTAAGCCAGCAGCATGCCCAGCACGATACCGACCGAGGCGAGCAGAAAGTTCTCGATCTGGAAATAGCGCAGGATCTGGCCGCGTGTGGCGCCCAGTGCGCGGCGAATGCCGATCTGCTTGGTACGCTGCTGCACCCAGAAGCTGGCCAGGCCCACGATGCCCAGCGCGGTGACGATCAGTAGCGCGATGCACACTGCGCCAAGTAGCCAGATCATTGCGCGATCGTTCTGGAAATACTCGTCGCGAATATCCTCGTAGGTCTGCTGCTTCAGCACCAACCGGCTGTTGTCCAGCTTCATCAAGGCTGCCACCGCCGCCTGCAGTATTTCCTGCCGCCGCAACGGATCGGTCACGCGCAGGATGTACTGTCCCTCGTTATAAGGAGGACGGATCGGCAGCATCATCGAATAATCCTTTTGATCCAGCCCATTGACGTTGTTCGGGCGCGCCAGCGTATGCACGATCCCAACGACCCGTAACGGGACGTCACCGGAGTAGATGGTCTTGCCGAGCGCACTGTGGTCCGGGAACATCTTGTCTGCAGCAGCTTGCGTCAAAATGATAGCGGCGCCTTTCTTGCGGACGTTGTCGTCGTTGTCCGCCTTTTGCTGGCTGATGTATTCCTCTGGTGTGAAGTCGCGCCCGGCGGTCAGTTGAAGGCCCAGCGTTTTGAGGCTGCCTTCGCTGACCAGATACTGCGCGGCGTTGAGCGTCGGGCGCTCCTGTTCTGCGGTCAAGGTCAGTCCGGTGTTGGACGAGTAGCTGACGAACGGAACCTGGTTGGTGATGGCCGCGCTGCGCACACCGGGAACAGCGCGCAATGCCGCAAGGTCCTCCTGGGTACGGACGTCTGCATTTGTCTGCGTCCCGATGCCATCCAGCCTGATGCTGAGCAATTCCTGTTCTGCGATGCCGCTGGCGCGATGGAGGGTTTCCACACGGTTGCCGATCAGGAACAGCGAATTGCAGATGATGGCGCAGGCCAGGGCGATCTCCAGCACGATCAGTGCGGCTGCGGTCTTGTGGCGGCGGAGGGTGGAAACGATAGGGCGGATGTCCATGGGGCTGACCTTCGATGGATGGGCGTGGCGCTCCGCATTGCGGAGGGCAAAAGGATCAGGAGGATTTGAGCTGCAACGCGGGGGCGACCTGGATGGCGCGCCACGACGGCAATATGCCGGCGATCAGGCTCGCGGCGAGCGCGATCGCGAACGTCAGCAGCAACATGCTGATGTCCAGGTGCGCCAGTGCCGCATAGTCCACCGGCTGCTGGCGTACGGCCCACAACCCCAGCCACGCCAAAGCCAGTCCGCAGATGCCGCCGACCAGGCCGATGGTTCCCGCCTCCACCAGGCATTGCGCAAAGATCGCGCCTCGCGATGCTCCGAGTGCACGGCGCACTCCGATCTCTCCGCTGCGGCGCAGGAACTTCGCCAACAGCAGCCCCACGGTGTTGAGCAGACACACCAGCAGAAAGCCCATCGCCAGCCAAAGCTGCAGGCGGACATCGCTGGGAACGACCTTGTTGTGATCCAGCCATTCCATCACATTGCGCAGGCGCACATTGTTCGGCCGCGTGAAACGTCCGGAGGCGCGTTGCTGATCGGAGTAGTTCTCCAGGTAGGCCTTGTAGTCGCTTGCCTGCTTGGCGTTCTCAAGTTCCACCCAGTACTGCACCCAGCTGCAGGGCGCATTGAGTGCGGTGGAATCACCACCCTCGACCTTGCCGTAGCAGTTGGTTCCGCCGGCATGGGTCATCTTCAAGTCCATCGCAACGCTGAAGGGCACGTAGAGTTGTTCGTTGGAACCATAGGTGTCGGTGATGTCGTAAAAACGTGGATTGAGCTTCCATGCATCCAAGACGCCGACGATCCGGAAGGTGTTCTTGTCGATGCGCAGGTCGCGCCCGACGCTATTACCTCCGTCAAACAGCTTGTCGTTCAGCGACCTGCTGATTACCACAACGCGTTCATGTCGCTCGTCGCTGGCACTTGACCAGCCCTGGCCGTAAAGAAACGGTGTGTCGAACATTGGGAAAAAATCTGCTGAAGTGAAACGTGATTCCAGCTTGAACGGGCTCAGCCCACTTCGCTGTGGTTCGATCGCCACGTTCCCGCCTGTCATCATTGCCTGGCGCACGGCGCGCTTTTCGCGCAGCAGTGTTTCAGCGTCGAAGCGGGTGGACTGATAGTCGGGATCTTCTCCCGGTTGATAGCCGGACTTCGGTTGCGCATCGACTTGTACATAGAACAACCGGTCGCTCTTCTGCGGAATCGGATCGCCCGACAGCACATAGAACACCGTCAATGTGGTCATGCTGGCGCCGATGCCGAGCGCGATGGCCAGCACCATCAGCGCGGTGAGCACCTTGTTGCGGCGGAAGCTGCGTAAGGCAAGATTGAAGTAGTAGCCGAACATGGATGTGCCTCTTACTCGGCCAGGGTGGCGGCGCTGTCGCGCGCGCGCATCAGGGTGGGGTTGCGTTCCAGGTCGGTGGCCTGGCCGTCGACGATATGCACGTTGCGCTGCGCGCGTGCGGCCAGTTCCGGGTCGTGGGTGACCATGACGATGGTGGTGCCCTGGCTGTTGATCTCTTCCAGCAGTTCCATCACCCCGCGTGCCATCTGCGAGTCCAGGTTGCCGGTGGGTTCGTCGGCCAGCAACAGGCGCGGGCTGCCGGCCAGCGCACGCGCGATGGCGGCACGCTGCTGCTGGCCACCGGACAGCTCGGTGGGGTAGTGCTTCAAGCGCGAGCCCAGGCCGACCTTGGTCAAGGCTTCTTCGATGCGCTGCTTGCGCTCGGCCGCGGCCATGCCGCGATAGCGCAGCGGCACATCGACGTTGTCGAACAGGTTGAGATCGGGAATCAGATTGAAGCCCTGGAAGATGAAACCGATCTTGCGGTTGCGCAAGCGCGAACGCGCGTCGTCGGACAGGTGGCTGACGTCTTCGCCGTCGAGCAGGTACTGCCCGCTGGTGAAGGTCTCCAGCAGCCCGGCCAGGTTGAGGAAGGTGGTCTTGCCCGAGCCGGAGGGGCCGGTGACCGCAACGAATTCGCCTTCGCGCACATGCAGGTCCAGCGAGCGCAGCGCGTGCGTTTCCACCTGTTCGGTGCGGAAGACCTTGGAGACCGATTGCATCTTGAGCATTGCCGATTCCTTTACGAAGAAGGTGTGTGCGAAAGAGAGTGAGAGTGGCTGACAAACCGTGGCGAGCAGCCTGACGGCTGCGCAGCAGGTGCTGGCCGCCTTTAGTGAACGGTGACGCGCGGTGCATCCCCGAAGTTGTCTGCACCGGAGACCACCACGCGGTCGCCGACCTGCAGCCCGGACAGCACCTGCACCTCGCCCAGGCTGCTGACACCCATGCGCACCGGACGGCGCACCGCGGTGTTGCCATCCATCACATAGGCGTAGCTGCCGCCGGACTGTTCGACGAACGGGCCGCGCTCGACCTTGAGCACGTTGCGGCGCGTGTCCATCACCACGCGTGCGCTCATGCGCTGGCTCTGGCGCAGGCCCGGCGGCTGCTTGTCGGCAAAGCGGATGCGCGCGGTGACTTCGCCATTGACCACTTCCGGCGACACCGCCGAGATCGCGCCCGGGAACGGCTCGCCACTGCCGCTGGTGAGCTGCGCCGGCATGCCGATTGCCAGATCGCGCGCAAAACTTTCCGGCACCTTGATCTCCACTTCGAACTTGGACAGGTCCACCACGCCCAGGATCGGCGCGTTCGCCGCGACCTGGGTGTGCTGCACCGCCTGCACCTGGCCGACCTGGCCATCGAACGGCGACAGCAGCGTGAGCGCATCCACCTGGCGCTGCACCTCGGCCACCACCGCGCGCTGGCGGTCGGCGAGCAGGCGCTTGTTGCGCGAATCCAGGTCCGCGCCCTGGCTCTTCAGCGACGCATCCCGCTGGGCGTGCTGCAGGTCGATGTCGGTCTTCTTCAAGGTGTCCTGCGCCTTGGCCAGTTCCACCTGTGGCACCGCGCCGCCATCGTAGCCGCGCTGGTAGCGCTCCAGGTCGCGCGCGGCGGCCTGCTTGTCGATCTTGGCCTGGTCGGTGAGCTTGCTGGCCGTGGCGCGGGCCAGGGTGGCGTCCAGGGCGGCGCGGCTGGACTCGGCTTCCAGCCCGGCCAGCGTGGCCTGCTCCTGCGCCAGCTTGCTGCGCAGCTCCGGGCTGTCGATACGGGCCAGCTCCTGGCCCTGCTTGACCACGTCGCCGGCCACCACGCTCAGCGTCACCGTGCCGGCCGAGATGGCGTACAGCACCGGGCTGTTGGCGGCGATGACGCGCCCGTCGGCGGCGATGTCGCGCACCAGGTCGCCCTGGCTGACCGTGGCGATCCGCACCCGGCTGGCATCGAACGAGCGGCTGCCGGCGCTCCACGCGGTGACTGCCCAGCCGATGCCGGCCAATACCGCGACCACCGCGATGCCGGGCCATAGCCAGCGGCGCCATGGCGCGCTCTGGGCGGGTGTACGGAGAACCTGGTCCTGGGCGGAGGTATCGCGAATCATGGTCGGCTGGCTCGGTGGCGTGACGGTGATAAAGCAGGGTCTGTGCCAACCTCCAAGTCGTTGAATAAAATCGCTTTTAGACGTTCGTGGCCGGTGTCCGCAGTGTCCGCGGACACCGGCGCGGACACGCTGTCCGGGCACGGTCATGCAGCGGACAAGAGCGGACACGCTAAAATGCCCGGCTTCGTCCTCAAGGGTTGTCCTATGTGCGGCATTGTCGGAGCGATCGCCGGGCGCGATGTGGTCCCGGTCCTGATCGAAGGACTCAAGCGCCTTGAGTACCGCGGCTACGATTCCTCCGGCATCGCCGTGCTCGATGGCGCGCAGGTACGCCGCGTGCGCCGCACCGGGCGCGTGGCGGAGATGGCGCAGGCCGCGCAGGCCGAGCAGTTCGGCGCGACGCTGGGCATCGGCCACACCCGCTGGGCCACCCATGGCGGCGTCACCGAGGCCAATGCGCACCCGCACATCAGTGACGGCGTGGCACTGGTGCACAACGGCATCATCGAAAACCACGAACAGCAGCGGGAGAAGCTGCGCGCGCTGGGCTACACCTTCGAGTCGCAGACCGATACCGAAGTGATCGCGCACCTGATCCATCACCATCTGGGCAGCGCAGGCGACCTGTTGACCGCGCTGCAGCGCACCGTCAAGGAGCTCACCGGTGCCTATGCGCTGGCGGTGATGAGCCAGGCCGAACCGGAGCGCTTCGTCTGCGCGCGCATGGGCTGCCCGCTGCTGATCGGCGTGGGCGAGGGCGAGAACTTCGTCGCCTCCGATGTCTCGGCCATCGTGCAGGCCACCCGCCAGGTGATCTTCCTGGAAGAGGGCGACACCGCCGACCTGCGCCGCGATGGCGTGCGCATCTTCGATGGCAACGACGCCCCGGTCGAACGCCCGCTGCATCTGTCGGACGTGTCGCTGGCATCGTTGGAACTGGGCCCATTCCGCCACTTCATGCAGAAGGAGATCCACGAGCAGCCGCGTGCGCTGGCCGATACCATCGAGGCGGCGATCGACGCCAAGGGCTTCCCTGCGTCATTGTTCGGCGCCAATGCCGAAGCGGTGTTGCGCGACATCGACGGCGTGCAGATCCTGGCCTGCGGCACCAGCTACTACGCCGGCATGACCGCGCGCTACTGGATCGAAGCCATCGCCGGGCTGCCATGCAGCGTGGAGATCGCCAGCGAATACCGCTACCGCGCCGCGTATGCCAATCCCAGGCATCTGATCGTCACCATCTCCCAGTCCGGCGAAACGCTGGACACGATGGAGGCGCTGAAATACGCCAAATCGCTGGGGCACCTGCACACCTTGTCGATCTGCAACGTGCCCGAAAGCGCGATTCCGCGCGCCAGCGAACTGGTCTGCTACACACGTGCCGGCGCCGAGATCGGCGTGGCCTCGACCAAGGCGTTCACCACCCAGCTGGCGGTGTTGTTCCAGCTCACCATGGTGCTGGGCAAGTTGCAGGGGCGCATCAGCGAGGCCGAAGAAGCGGAGTATCTGGAGCAGCTGCGCTTCCTGCCGGGCAGCGTGCAGCACGCGCTGAATCTGGAGCCGCAGATCATGGCCTGGGCCGAGCGTTTTTCGGCCAAGGAAAACGCATTGTTTCTCGGCCGCGGCCTGCATTACCCGATCGCGCTGGAAGGCGCGCTCAAGCTCAAGGAAATCTCCTATATCCACGCCGAGGCGTATCCGGCCGGCGAGTTGAAGCACGGCCCGCTGGCCCTGGTGGACGCGGCGATGCCGGTGGTGGTGATTGCGCCGAACGATCGCCTGCTGGAAAAGGTCAAATCCAACATGCAGGAAGTGCGCGCCCGTGGCGGCGAGCTGTTCGTGTTCGCCGACCAGGACAGCCACTTCAGCGAGTCCGAAGGCGTGCACGTGATCCGCACCCCGCGCCACGCCGGCGTGCTGTCGCCGGTGATCCACACCATCCCGGTGCAGTTGCTGGCCTACCACACCGCACTGGCGCGCGGCACGGATGTGGACAAGCCGCGTAACCTGGCCAAGTCGGTGACGGTGGAGTAGCGCGGCCGATCGAGGGGGCTGTGCTCGCCGCGATCAGCGTCGCGGCCGCCGGGTGCGGCATCTCCCTGCATGCGCTGTGGCTCGGTGCGCATGCCCAACGACTGCCCGCCCTGTTTCTTTGTCGCGATTGCCTGCAGCGTGCGGACATCGGTGGCGTTGCTGGGGCCCCGCGTCGGTATCGCCCGGTGGCCGCGTGGAGGCGTGTTTCGCAACGCGCCCGGGTCGCTGCCGGTGCCGCAGCAAGCCAAGTTTGGCAGACTGCCGCTCCGGCTGCCAACGTGATGGCCCAGGTTATGCATACGCTTCCTGCGAGGGTCCCATCACGCAGGAGGACGTATGCACGAGTCTTTCAAACAGGGCGCGCCGGCGGAATTGTGGCAGGCGTTGGTACGTGAGGCGGGGCAGCGGATTGCGCAGCCGCTGGACGAATCGCGCGAGCACTATCTGGTTTTCGTGTTGCTGCGCCTGCAGCGCGATGCGCAGCTGTTTTCGCGCACGCAGGCCCTGGCCTGGTTGCACGCGCACGACCAGATCGGCAGTCTGCGGGCCGATGCATTGCGCGACATCGGAGATCAATGCCTGCTGATTGCAGGCCTGTTTCCCGGGATTGCGCAGCGCCGGCGGCTCAGCGTCGACTACTTCATCGCGTTGGGCCGCGGCGCGTATTTCGAAGTGGCCGACACGCGTTACAGCGATGCGGGTCTGTTCGCGCAGTTGGCCGCCACCTATCGCGAGTTGGTCCGCACGCTTGCGGCGCTGCGCCCGCCGCGCGAGTGGCAGCGCAGTCACGGCGGGCTGCTGCATGCGTAGATAAGCGTCACTTCCGGGGCCGTCCCTACAGCTGTGGGGACCGCCCCGACTGCCAATTGCGCATGATGCGCTCACACTAAGTTCGCAACTGAGCGTTCTAGCCGACTGCGGACCGTTGTCTGATGGACCAAAGCACTGTGCCGTTGATCGCTGTCCGCGCGATCTGACAGTGCCATGTCGCATTGCGTGGGGGACACGCAATGCGACGCTCTCCAGGGGAAGGAATCCATGAAAGCATTAATTGCAGTGGCGATCTCGGCGCTGAGCGGCGCCGCAATGGCCAGCGATGTGCCGCCCGGTTATGCGGGCGTGGGCGGCATGACCTTGCAGGACATCGACCCGGCCATCTATGCCTATCACTACGACCACGGCTTCGTTGGCGAAGACGCGATGGGGTGGGATCCGGCGCTGCAGTTCGCCTGGTCGCGCATCGCTGCGGCCAAGGTCTGCGGCCAGCAGCCTGTCGAGCAGGACGCCATCGTTGCCAGGCTGGTTGCGCAGTACGGCCAGGATGCGGCCGTGCATCAAGTCAACGGCATCGCATTTCATGAAGTGCAGATGCGTGCCTCCAGCGCGTTCTGTACCGCCACCCGTGGTGCCGAGGCGGTGGCAGTGGTGCCCGCATTTGCCAACGGCGATTTTTCGACGGCAACGACCTATGCCGCGGCTGCAGTTGCCGGCACGCTGTCGGTCGCCGAGAAAGAGCAACAGCCCTCCGCACAGACGCAGGGCGATGCCGACGCAGCCATTGCACCATCGGCGGATTGGGCGTTGCAGCTGCCGTTGCATGCCAGCATGCGCGTGGGGTCCAACGGCCTGCCCAACGGCGACGAAATGTTGCGCGTGGTGCGGCGCGGGCACACCGGGGCAGTGGTGGGCCTGCAGATCGCCACCAGCCTGTTCACACGCGGCGTCGCAGTGTCGGCCTTCGGCAAGGGGCAGCTGAAAGGCGAAAGGATGGAGGGCGTGGGCAATCCCGGCTATCAACTGCAGCGCGATGCGGTCAATGCGCGCCTGAAGAGCTACTTCACCGGACATCCGGCAGCACTGCCGGCAGAACCGTTCCCGCTGCAGGTCCTGATGTCCGACTGGCTGCTCGTCTACCAGAGCCTGGCCGATACCAAGTCGCCCTACGAGCTGCGCTACGCGGTGACGATCGGCGGTGAACGCTCCGGACTGTTGAAGCGCAAGGCGAGTCCGGTCAATCTGGACTGCGCGCCCACACCGCGCACCGCATCGCTCGAGGAGTGGGAGGCAAACGACTACGCGCTGGTCAAGCAGGCCGCGCAGGCCTACAGCGAGGAATGCGCCGCAAAATTTGCCGAGCAGTTACCGCAGTGGTTCCCGGATAGAGAAGCAGTTGCCACCTCCAACTGAGGCAACGCGTCATGCCGCAGGATGGCGCCTGCATCTAGATAAGAGCTACCAAAACTATTGCGCCGCCGTCAGGCGGGCGCGGCCGGTGCTCGGAATCGGTATGTGCCACTCGTACGTTCCGGCTCTGAGCGCGCCGTCCGCACCCACCTGATGACTGCGCGCTAGGTTGCGTTAGCCGCTGTAAGCGCGCTGCGCGCATCCAACTGGGTGGGTATTCTCTGCCGACATACCCTGCTCGAAAGCGAAATACAGACAGCGCATGTGTCTGAAACAAAAATGCCCGGGAACCCGGGCATTTTGCTAAGTATTACACCAGCGGCGTATTGGAAATGATCTCCACCCAGTAGCCGTCGGGGTCCTTGATGAAGGCCAGGTGCTTCATGCGGCCGTCTTCCAGGCGTTTCTGGTACGGCACGTTGAGGCTGTCGAAACGTGCGCAAGCGGCGTGGATGTCGGGCACCGAGATGCAGATGTGGCCGAAGCCGCGCGGGTCGCTGTTGCCGTCGTGGTAGACCGGGCCGTCCTGGGTTTCGGTGCCGTGGTTGTGGGTGAGTTCGAGCACGCCGGGGATGCCGGCCATCCACAGCCGACGCGCTGCATCGTCGTCGGGGATGGCGGTGTCGTCGGGCAGCAGGGCCAGGAAGTACAGGCTGAACTGCGCATCCGGAAAATCACGTGCGTCCAGCAAGCGGAAGCCCAGCACGCGCGTGTAGAAATCCAGCGAACGCTGCGCATCCTTGACGCGCAGCATGGTGTGGTTGAACACGAAACCGGCAGTGTCGGCAGGTGCGGCGCTGGCGCCGGGGACGTGTTGCAGGTCGGTCAAAGGCATTGCGGTCTCCTCGATGGAATGCGGGGGGCAGGTCAGGCTGCATTGGAGGTGGATGTTAGCGGGGCAATGGTTGTCGGCATGTCTGCACCGTGCGCGTCGGCGGTCTGGCGTCGCTCTGTGGTCGATCGTGCGCGACAGCGCGACCTGCCTTGTTCAAGGCCGTGGCATGGGCCTGCATCCGAATACGAACGGTCAGGCCCATGCGCACAGCGGTTGTCTCAGAACCAGATGCGCAGGCCGGCAACAAACCGGCTGTCGCGTGCAGGCTCATCGTCGATCGCGGCGCGGCGGGCGGTGTCGCCGAAACTGCGGCTGTGCACCCAGCCGATGTAGGGCGCGAAGCGGCGGGTGATTTCGTAGCGCAGCCGCAGGCCCACCTCGACCTGCTCCAGCCCGCTGCCGACGCCGCGCCGGTCATCGTCGGTGAGGGCGATATCGGCTTCCACGCGCGGCTGCAGGATCAGCCGGTTGGTGAGCAGCACCTCGTATTCGCCCTCCAGTCGCAGCGCGGCACGGCTGCCGCTGCCGACATAGAGCGTGGCTTCGGTCTCGAACTTGTAGGGCGCCAGGCCCTGCACGCCGAAGGCGGCCCAACGGCGCTGCTCACCCGCTCCGATGTCCTGACGTGCGCCGACCAGCAGGTCCCACCACGGCGAGATGGCGTGGCCATAGAACGCTTCCACCGATGCGGCCTGCGTGCGCCCGTCCTGCCGCTCGCCTTCGCTGCGCAACCAGAGCCGGTCGATATCGCCGCCAATCCAGGCGCGCGCTTCCCAGTCCTGGCCACTGCCGCGCGTGGTGTCGAAGGCTTCCAGTCGATCGAGCAACACGTAGTGATTGATGCCTGGCGCGTGCATCGCATGGTGCTGCAAGGGGGCGAATGCCGCCGCGATCTCCTCGGCAGTGGGCTCGGGGATCGGCGTACGTGGCAGTGCGCCGGTGGTGGGCGATGCCGGCATTTGCGTCACCGCTTCGGCATGCGGCGCGTGCTCCATGTCGGAGTGATCCATCGTCCCATGCTGTTGCCCGTGCTGCATCGACGCATGATCCATCGATGCGTGCTCCATCGATGCGTGCTCCATTGCATCGTGGTCGCTGTCTGCCTGTGATTGCCGGGTGTGGTCCAGTTGTGGATTTGCAGAGGTCTGGTGTGCGGCGTGCTGCATGCCTGCGTGGTGCATCGATGTCGGCGCTGCCGAAACGTCGGCCTGCACCGGGCGTTGCGCAGGCGTGCTGTCAGCAGCGTTTGCCGATGCAGTGCTGGAGTGCTGCGCGTGCTGCATCTGCGCATGCTCCATCTGCATCGCCTCTGCGCTCTGCTGCGCGGATGGCGGCGATGCCTCCGTTGCGATGGATGTCTGCGGGTGGGCCGCCGTTGCCTGGTCGGCTATCTGCATTGCATGTGCGCCGTCGGCATGCGCGGATGATTCCATCGCCGCATGCTGATGCTCCTGTGCAGTGGCCGATGCGCTCAGCAGCAGTGCGAGCAGCGTCCTGTATTGCGTCCGTGGTGTACTCATGCCTCCACCCGCACTTCGCGCATCATGCCCGCTTCCATGTGGTACAGCAGATGGCAATGGTAGGCCCAGCGGCCCAATGCATCGGCGCGGACGCGATAGCTGCGGCGTGTGCCGGGCGGCATGTCGATGGTGTGCTTGCGCACCTGGAAATTACCATCGGCGTCTTCCAGATCGCTCCACATGCCGTGCAGGTGGATGGGGTGCTGCATCATGGTGTCGTTGACCAGCACGATGCGCAGCCGCTCGCCGTACTGCAGCCGCAAGGGCTCTGCCGAGGCGAAGGCGATGCCGTCGAACGACCAGGCAAATTTTTCCATATGCCCGGTCAGATGCAGTTCGATCTCGCGCCCGGGTTCGCGCCCATCCGGATCCTCGAACAGGCTGTGCAGATCGGCGTAGCGCAGCACCCGGCGGCCGTTGTCGCGCAGGCCAACCCCAGGATCGTCCAGGCGCGGTGAAGTGGCATTGCTGCGCATGTCGATCAGCGGGTTGCCGTCTTCGCTGGCGGGGTGGTGCGGTGTCTTGCGCTGCGCATCGACGCTTGCATGCCCGTGCGTCTGTGCGGCTGGCATCGGCATTGCCATCGCGTGCGCCGCATGCGGGTCACTGTGCGGCGTGTCGGCGCCGTGCATGGGGTGACCTGCATGCGCCATGCCATCGCCGTGCCCCATGTCCTGCATGGTGAGGATCGCGCGTGGATCCAGCGCGGGAATCGGTGCCTGCAGCCCATGCCGCACCGCCAGCGTGCCGCAGGCGAATCCGGTGCGGCCCATGTCCTGCGCGAACAAGGTAAACGCGTCCTGGCCGATGGGCTCGACAAGCACGTCGAAGGTCTCGGCCGCCGCAATGCGCAGCTCGTCCACGCTGACCGGATGCACGTACTGGCCGTCGGCGGCCACCACGGTCATGCGCAGGCCGGGGATGCGGATGTCGAAGTAGGTCATCGACGAGCCGTTGATGAAACGCAGCAGTACCTTCTCCCCTGGCCTGAACAGGCCGGTCCAGTTGCCGGCCGGGGCGACGCCGTTGAGCAGGTAGGTGTAGGTGTTGGCGTTGACGTCGGACAGGTCGGTCGGGGTCATGCGCATGCGCCCCCACATGCCGCGGTCGGCCAGCGTTGCGCGCAGGCCGTCGTCGCGCGCATCGCGCAGGAAATCGCCCACCGTGCGCTGCGCGTAATTGTCGTGGCTGGGCATCTGCTTGAGCCGCCGGAACAGCGCGGCCGGGTCCAGGTCGGTCCAGTCCGAGAGCAGCACCACATGCTCGCGATCGTGCCGGTACGGCGGCGGTGTCAGCGGGTCGATGACGATCGCACCGTACAGGCCGGCCTGTTCCTGAAACATCGAATGGCTGTGATACCAGTAGGTGCCGGACTGGCGCAGCGCGAAGCGGTAGTGGTACTCCTGGCCCGGCGCGATGCCGTCGAAACTCATCCCCGGCACGCCGTCCATGTTGGCCGGCAGCAACAGGCCGTGCCAGTGCACCGAGGTGGGTTGGTCGGCCAGCGCGTTGCGCACGCGCACGCTGACCGTGTCGCCTTCGCGCCAGCGCAGCGTGGGGGCCGGCAGGCTCTGGTTGACGGTGATGGCGGGGCGGCGGCGCCCGGTGAGGTTGACCGGCATGCGGCCGATCTGCAGCGTCTGGCTGCTGCCGCGCAGGACCGGCGTGCTCACCGGGTTGGACGCACGCGCATCGCTGCGCCACAGGCCGGCGGTGGCGGCAACACCGCCCAGGGCCATGCCCTGAACGAAGCGGCGTCGGCTCAGGCCGCCGTTGGAGGGTGGATCGAAACAATTGGGATCGAAAGACATGACATCTCCGCTGCGGCCCACCGATGAAGGCGGACGCATCGCATCGCTTAGAAACCCCGCGCAGCAAGCGCGCGGGCCCGATGACGGCCAAGGCCGTCAGCGCTCAGGCGATGGGAGGTCGAACCGGTTGCTCGGGCACTGGACTGCCGCGCCCTTCGGCCAGGGTGGCAGGCAGGGTGGCGCGGCCAGGCAGGCCGGCGGGCACCGCAGGCAGGGTCAGCAAGGCGAGGCTGCAGTGCTGCAGGCAGTCGCAGCTGCCCAGCTTGCAGCAGTCGGCCGCGTGCGCGTGCCGGGTTTTATCGGGGGGATGCGCCGCAGCGGGCGGCGGCATGTCGGCATGGCACGGCATCGCGGCCGGCATGAGCGCGTGCGCCATCGACGCGGTCGCAACCGCCCCGGCCGACGCCATCCCCGGCAGCGCCATGCCCACCCACGCCCACGCGCCGGTGGCCGTATTGGCAACCAGGCACAGGCACAGCAGCAGGCGGAGCAGGCAACGCAGCACGGGCAGTCAGGGCGGGCAGTCGGGTGCCACGAGCATAGCACCGGCTCCCAGCTGTCCGCCCGATGACCCGCCGGCCGTGGCCGCGCGCCCGGCAGCGGTAGAATTGACGCTTCCTTCGCCGCACAGTCCTGCCATGTCGCAGCGCCAGTGGGTGGCCGCCGCCATCCAGAAGATCGAGGCCGATTTCAACCGTTCGGCCGACACCCATCTGATTCCGATGGACCTGCCGGGTTTTCCGGGCATCGACCTGTATTTCAAGGACGAGTCCAGCCACCCGACCGGCAGCCTCAAGCACCGGCTGGCGCGCTCGCTGTTCCTGTACGCGCTGACCAACGGCTGGCTGCGTGCCGGGCGGCCGGTGATCGAGGCTTCCAGTGGCTCGACCGCCATCTCCGAGGCCTACTTCGCGCGGCTGCTGGGGGTGCCCTTCATCGCGGTGATGCCGGCTTCGACCTCGCCGGAAAAGATCGCCGCGATTCAGTTCCAGGGCGGCCGCTGCCATCTGGTCGAGCGTGCCTGCGATCTGGACAGCGCCTCGCACCAGCTCGCGCGCGAGACCGGCGGTCATTTCATGGACCAGTTCACCTACGCCGAGCGCGCCACCGACTGGCGCGCCAACAACAACATCGCCGAATCGATCTTCAAGCAGCTGGCCGAGGAGCCGCATCCGATTCCCGACTGGATCGTCTGCAGCCCCGGCACCGGCGGCACCAGCGCCACGCTCGGCCGCTATGTGCGCTACCGGCGCCACGCCACCCGCATCCTCTGCGCCGACCCGGAAGTGTCGGTGTTCTTCGACGGCTATTGCCGCGCGGTGGACGGGCAGTGCCCCAAGGAGCTGGCCATCACCGGCGGCTCGCGCATCGAAGGCATCGGCCGGCCGCGGGTGGAGTCCAGCTTCATCGCCAGCTGCGTGGACGTGATGATCAAGGTGCCCGACGCTCTGAGCCTGGCCGCCATGCGCCATGTCAGCGCCACGCTCGGCCGCCGCGTCGGTGGCTCCACCGGCACCAACTTCGTCGGCGTGCTGCAGGCCGCCCAGCGCATGCGCCAGGCCGGCCGCAGCGGCTCCATCGTCACCATCCTGTGCGATGCCGGCGAGCGCTATGCGCACAGCTATTACGACCCGGCCTGGTACGTGGCGCGCGACATCGACGTCACCGACAGCGATGCGGCCATTGCCATCGCCGTCAACGGCGGCGACTTGCCTGCGCTGCCTTGTGCGGCGCTGGAATGACCGCCATATCCGATCAGCTGCTGGCAGAACCGCTGCCTCTGGCAGCGTCTGCCAGTCCCTCGCCCTGATTCCTGATCCAGTCCACCGCCGGAGCGCCCCATGACCAACCCGCTGCTCGACCTGTCCGGACTGCCGTCCTTCGATGCGATCCGCCCCGAACACGTGGGCCCGGCAATCGATCAACTGCTCGCCGAGGCCGAGGCCTCGGTGAAAGCGGCCGAGCAGGTCAGCCCGGTCAGCTGGGACAGCTTCGTGGTGCCGCTGGACGATGCTACCGAGCGGCTGTGGCGTGCCTGGGGCCAGGTCGGCCATCTGCAGGCGGTGGTCAATACGCCGGAACTGCGCGAGGCCTACAACAGCAATCTGCCCAAGCTCAGCCGCTTCGGCAGTGCGCTGGCGCAGAACCTGGCGCTGTATGCGCAGTACAAGGCGCTGGCCGAAGCGCCGGAAGCGGCGCACTACGACGCCGCGCGGCGCAAGGTGCTGGAAAACGCGCTGCGCGATTTCCGCCTCGGCGGTGCCGAGCTGGATGACGCGTCCAAGGCGCGGTTTGCGCAGGTCCAGGAAGAACTGTCCGCACTGGCCGCCAAGTTTTCGCAGAACGTGCTCGATGCCACCGATGCATGGTCGTACGTGAGCGAGGACGCAACCGAGCTGTCTGGTTTGCCGGCCGAGGTGGTCGCCGCTGCACGTGCGGCCGCGGAAAAGGACGGCGTGCCTGGCTGGAAGCTGACCTTGCAGATGCCGTGCTATCTGCCGGTGCAGACCGATGCGGACAATCGCGAGCTGCGCGCGCGGCTGTATCGCGCCAACGCCGAGCGCGCCTCCGAGTTCGGCGATGCCGCGCTGGACAACAGCGCCAATATCGATCGTATCCTGGCCCTGCGCGCCGAACTGGCGCAGCTGCTCGGCTTTGCCAGTTACGCGGAGTATTCGGTCGCCACCAAGATGGCGCAAAGCCCGGATGAAGTGATGGGCTTCCTGCGCGATCTGGCAGTGCGCGCCAGGCCGTATGCGCAACGCGACCGTGCCGAGCTCGAAGCCTTCGCCCGCGACGAACTTGGCCTGGACGAACTGCAGGCCTGGGATCTGGCCTACGCCTCCGAAAAACTCAAGCAGGCGCGCTACAGCTTCTCCGAGCAGGAGGTGAAGCAGTACTTCACCGAGCCCAAGGTGCTGGCCGGTCTGTTCGATGTGATCCACAGCCTGTACGGCCTGACCGTCAAGCCCGACCGCGCGCCGGTCTGGCATGCGGATGTGCGCTTCTATCGTCTGGAAGATGCGCAGGGCGAGCTGGTCGGCCAGTTCTATCTGGACCTGTACGCGCGTGAAGGCAAGCGTGGCGGCGCGTGGATGGACGATTGCCGCAACCGCCGCGACACCGCCAACGGCGTGCAGACGCCGCTGGTGTATCTGGTGTGCAACTTCGGCCGTGGCAGTGGCGATACGCCGGCCACGTTCCGGCATGGCGAAGTCACCACGCTCTTCCATGAAATGGGCCACGGCCTGCATCAGTTGCTGACGCGCATCGGCGAGTTGGGCGTGGCCGGTATCAACGGCGTGGAATGGGACGCGGTGGAACTGCCGAGCCAGTTCATGGAGAACTTCTGCTGGGAATGGGAGCGCGTGCAGGCGATGACCGCGCACGTGCAGACCGGCGAGCCGCTGCCGCGCAACCTGTTCGACCGGCTGCTGGCCGCACGCAATTTCCAGAGCGGCATGTTCACCGTGCGCCAGCTGGAATTTGCGTTGTTCGACATGCAGCTGCACAGCAGCTTCGACCCGACCCAGGACAACGTGCTGCAGCTGATCGAGCGCGTGCGCGACGAGGTGGCGGTCAACCGCCCGCCGGCATGGAATCGCTTCCCGCACCAGTTCAGCCATATCTTCGCCGGCGGTTACGCAGCCGGTTACTACAGTTACAAGTGGGCCGAAGTGCTCAGTGCCGATGCCTACGCCGCGTTCGAAGAAGCGCCGGAACAGGTCGCTGACACCGGCGCACGTTTTCGTCATGAAGTGTTGTCGCGCGGTGGCAGCCGCAGCGCGGCCGACAACTTCCGCGCCTTCCGGGGACGCGCGCCGAGCATCGACGCATTGCTGCGGCACAACGGCATGGCCGGCTGAACCGGGAGTGGGGAATCGGGATTGGGGAGTGGCAAGAGCGATCTCTCCGCACACCGATCCCCAATTCCCAATTCCGCGCGGCGCCCGCCGCCGCGCCCTCACACCCGCCCGAACACCAGCGCTGCGTTGGTGCCGCCGAAGCCGAAGCTGTTGGACATCACCGTGTTCACCGTGGCGTCCTGGGTCTGTCGCAGGATCGGGAAGCCTTCGGCGCGCGGGTCGAGTTCGTCGATATGCGCCGAGCCGGCCATGAAGCCGTCGCGCAGCATCAGCAGGCTGTAGATCGCCTCGTGCACGCTGGCCGCGCCCAAGGAATGGCCGGACAGCGCCTTGGTCGAGGACAGCGGCGGGACGTTGTCGCCGAACACCTCGCGTACCGCGCCCAGCTCGGTCACATCGCCCAGCGGCGTGGAGGTGCCGTGCGTGTTGAGGTAGTCGATCGGCTGCGTCAGGCCCTGCATGGCCATGTGCATGCAGCGCACCGCACCTTCGCCGCTGGGCGCCACCATGTCGGCGCCATCGGAGGTCACGCCATAGCCGAGCAGTTCGGCATGGATGCGTGCGCCGCGCGCGATGGCGTGGTCATAGTCTTCCAGCACCAGCATGCCGCCGCCGCTGCCGATGACAAAGCCGTCGCGCTGCGCATCGTAGGGCCGCGAGGCCACGGCGGGGCGATCGTTGAAGCCGGTGGACAGCGCGCCCATTGCATCGAACATCACGCTCATGGTCCAGTGCAGTTCTTCGCCGCCGCCGGCGAACATCACATCCTGCGCGCCGTGCCGGATCAGGTCCGCGGCCGCGCCGATGCAATGCGCCGAGGTCGCACACGCGGCCGACAGCGAATAGCTCAGGCCACGGATCTTGAACGCGGTCGCCAACGAAGCGGAGACCGACGAACACATCGTGCGCGGCACCATGTACGGGCCGACCTTGCGCACGCCACGGTTGCGCAGCAGATCGGCGGTTTCCACCTGCCACTGGCTGGATCCGCCACCGGAGCCGGCAATCAGGCCGGTGCGCAGGTCGCTGACCTGCTCGGCATCCAGTCCGGCATCGGCGATCGCATCGCGCATCGCCAGGTAGGCATAGGCCGAGGCATCGCCCATGAAGCGTTTGAGCTTGCGGTCGATCAGGCTGTCCAGATCCAGCGCCACCGCACCGCCGACCTGGCTGCGCAGGCCGGCGTCGGCATGATCGGGCAATGCGGTGATGCCCGAGCGGCTCTCGCGCAAGGCGCTGGAGACGGTGTCCAGATCATTGCCCAGGCAGGAAGTGATGCCCATTCCGGTGACGACGACGCGACGCATCAGAAATTCTCCGTTGAAGTGAACATGCCCACGCGCAGATCGTTGGCCGTGTAGATTTCGCGCCCGTCCACCAGCATGCGTGCATCGGACTGGGCCATCACCAGCTTGCGGTTGATCACGCGGCTGATATCGATTTCGTAACTGACCAATTTCGCGCTCGGCAACACCTGGCCGGTGAACTTGACCTCGCCGCAGCCCAGCGCGCGGCCGCGGCCCGCTGCGCCGATCCAGGTGAGGAAGAAGCCGGTCAGCTGCCACATCGCGTCCAGGCCCAGGCAGCCGGGCATCACCGGGTCGTCGATGAAGTGGCAGCCGAAGAACCACAGGTCCGGGCGCACGTCGAGTTCTGCGCGGATCAGGCCCTTGCCATGCGCGCCGCCGCTGTCGTTGATCTCGGTGATGCGGTCGAACATCAGCATCGGGTCGTTGGGCAGGCGGGCACTGTCGGGTCCGAACAATTCCCCGCGCGCGCTGGCCAGCAATTGGTCGCGCGAGTACGCACTTTGACGAGTCATGACGAACGTTTCCTGCAAGAAGCGAAAGGCGAGGCCGGCAAGGGTGCATGAGGGCGCGCGGTTCAATCAAACGTTTTATCCGTACGCATGCGTGCTGTTTTCAGCCGGTTGCGCAGTGCGGCAAGCATGTGTGGCAGACAGGATCCAACGCGGATCACGGCATTCAGCGGAACGCGTCAGGCATGCCTGCTCGGCGTGGATCGGCACCCGGACAGACGCAGCAGAGCGTCCCGCCAGCGCTCGCGTCCGTTCGCGCCCGGGCTTGCGCGATGGCGCGGCGCAAGACGTGAGACGCGGCTGATTTATCATGGCCCGACGTTTTCGGAGAGATGCCAGCTTGATGCGCAAGATCGTGCACGTGGACATGGATGCGTTCTACGCGTCCGTGGAGCAACGTGACGATCCATCGCTGCGCGGCAAGCCGGTGGTGGTGGCCTGGCGCGGTGCGCGCTCGGTGGTGTGCGCGGCCTCGTACGAAGCGCGCACCTATGGCATCCGTTCGGCCATGCCCGCGCTGCGTGCCGAGCGCCTGTGTCCGGATGCGGTATTCGTGCCGCCGGATTTTGCGCGCTACAAGGCGGTGTCGCGGCAGGTGCGCGAGATCTTCCATCGCCACACCGATCTGGTCGAGCCGCTGTCCCTGGACGAGGCCTATCTGGATGTCACGCAAGCCAAGACCGGCATGCAGCTGGCCACCGAAATCGCGCAACTGATCCGCAGCCAGATCCGCGAGGAAACCCAGCTCACCGCATCGGCCGGCATCGCACCGAACAAGTTCCTGGCCAAGATCGCCTCGGACTGGCGCAAGCCCGACGGGCAGTTCGTCATCGCGCCCAGTCGTGTCGATGCGTTCCTGCTGCCGCTGCCGGTCAACCGCATTCCCGGCGTGGGCAAGGTGATGGATGGCAAGTTGGCGGCGTTGGGGATCGTCACCGTCAGCGATCTTCGGCTGCGCCCCCTGGAAGAATTGCAGGCGCATTTCGGCAGCTTCGGGCAGAGCCTGTACCGCCGCGCACGCGGCATCGACGAGCGCCCGGTCGAGCCGGATCAGGAGGTGCAATCGGTGTCCTCGGAAGATACCTTCAGCGAGGACATCGCGCTGGAGGCACTGGATCCGCACATCCTGCGCCTGGCCGAAAAGACCTGGCTGGCCACGCGGCGTACCGAGCGCATCGGGCGCACCGTGGTCCTCAAGTTGAAGACCTCCAACTTCCGCATCCTGACCCGCTCGTACACGCCAGATCAGCCACCGGCTTCGCTGGAGGCATTGGCGGAGATCGCGCTGGCGCTGACCCGGCGCGTGGAGTTGCCCGACGACACGCGCTATCGCCTGGTCGGGGTGGGATTGAGCGGTTTCAGCGACGCGGAAGAGGGCGCGGTGCAGGGCGAGTTGTTCGGCGACATGCCGCCGGCGCAGTGAGTGCGTGGCGGCATGGCTGCTGCACCGCGGCCGCGGCGTGTGGTGCATGCAGCGATGACTGCACCCATGCATGCAGCCACGCATGCATCGGCCGTTCGCATCGCGCCACGGTGACGCGCCCTGAATCCCGCAGCTCGTACACTGCAGGCCGCTCCCCCAACGAGACTGTGCGCATGTTTCCGTATCCGCTGGTGATCTTCGACCTGGATGGCACGCTGGTGGACAGCGCACCCAATATCGCCGAAGCGCTCAATGCCACCTTGCAGGAACTCGGGCTGCAGCAGTTCAGCGAGGCGACGATCCGCAGCTGGATCGGCGAAGGCGTGCACGTGCTGCTCGCCACCGCCTTGCGCGAAGCCGGCGGCACCCACGATGCCGATACCGAGATGCCGCTGATGATGCGCCACTACCAGGCCAGCCTGCTGCACAACCCGCAGCTGTATCCCGGTGTTGCCGAGGCATTGGCCGGCCTGCGCGAGGCCGGCGCCACGCTGGCGCTGTGCACCAACAAGCCAGCGCGCTTCATCGCGCCGCTGCTGGAGCACCTGGGCATCGCTGCGCATTTCAGCAGCGTGCTCGGTGGCGATTCGCTGCCGCAGCGCAAACCCGATGCAGCGCCGCTGCTGCACCTGGCCAAACAGTTCGGGCGCACACCGCAGCAATGCCTGATGGTCGGCGATTCGGCCACCGACGCGGCGGCTGCAAACGCCGCGGCAATGCCGCTGGCGATGGTGCGTTACGGCTATCTGCGCGGCTTCGATGTGCAGAGCGCCGGTGCCGTGGCCATCATCGATGACATGCGGCAATTGCTGGCGCTGAAGTAAGACGCGCAGTGTTGCCAGCGCGGATGCAGGCATCGTCCACACCGCGGCGCGGCAACCAATACCACCATCGGCTGGCTGCGTTTGTCGCCTTGAATGAAGGCCTTTCGCACGCTGGCCGCATCGTCGGCCAGCTAACGCGTACAGTTCCCCACCGGTGTGCGTCATTGGTGACGTCTGCGCTGCCGGAAGCGGCAATGCCTGCGTGCGGCCATGCCAGCGCAGCGTTCCGATTTGAGAATGAATCGCATCTGTGTAGAATGCGCGGACAAGTTTGACTGTGTCAGCGCCGCGCACGCGCGTCGGGCGCGGCGCTGCATGCATCACTCCCATCGTGTCACCTCAAGCCGTCGCCAGAGGTCCATCTCCTGTCGAGAGGTTTGAGAATGTCCGCATCACGCCGGTCATGGATGTCTGCGCCTGCACGTCGTCCCGTGTTGTCCCACCGTCAGCTGGTGCTGGCCATTGCTCTCGGTTGCGGCAGCTGCATCTGCAGCGCATCGGCCGAAGAGGTTGCAGCCGAGCCACAGTCGCTGGGCACCGTGCACGTCACCGCCGCGCAGATCGCACGCCAGGCCTTGGGGTCATCGGTGATCACCGCCGAAGACATCGAACGGCGCCCACCGGTCAACGATCTGTCGCAGTTGCTGCGCACCATGCCTGGCGTCAACCTCACCGGCAACAGCGCCTCCGGCCAGTACGGCAACAACCGCCAGATCGATCTGCGCGGCATGGGCCCGGAAAACACGCTGATCCTGGTCGACGGCAAGCCGGTGGGATCGCGCGATGCGGTGCGCATGGGCCGCAGCGGCGAGCGCAATACGCGCGGCGACACCAACTGGGTGCCGGCCGAAGCGGTGGAGCGTATCGAAGTGCTGCGCGGCCCGGCCGCAGCACGTTACGGCTCCGGTGCCTCCGGCGGTGTGGTCAACATCATCACCAAGAAGCCGACCGGCGACCTGACCGGTTCGATGACGGTGTTCGGCCTGGTGCCGCAGCACAGTGCCGAAGGCGGTGGCCAGCGTGCCGGCTTCCAGCTCAGCGGGCCGCTGAGCGACACGTTCTCGTTCCGCCTGTATGGAAACCTCAACAAGACCGATCCGGATTCGCTGGAGCTCAATCGCCGCTTTGCCAGCAGTGCCGCCGCGGTGCCGCCGGCCGGGCGCGAGGGCGTGCGCAACAAGGACATCAACGGCCTGCTGCGCTGGGATCCGATGGAAGGCCAGGTGATGGAACTCGATGCCGGCTTCAGCCGCCAGGGCAATCTGTACGCCGGTGATCGTGCGGTCAGCGCCGATGGCCTGGCCGGTGCCGATCTGGGCGCACTGTTCGGCAGCGAAACCAACACCATGATCCGCCGCACCGCCTCGCTGACCCATCGCGGCACCTGGGCGCTCGGTACCTCGCGCCTCACCGCCGCCTATGAAGGCACCGACAATACCCGCCTTAACGAAGGCCTGGCCGGCGGCCCCGAAGGCTCCATTGCCGCCAGCCTGCTCAATTCCACCGCCACGCTCGACAACCTCAACATCGACGGCGAGTTCAACATGCCGTTGCAGGCCTGGGCCGAGCAGGTGCTGACGCTGGGTTTCGAGCGCCGCCAGAGCCGCCTCAGCGATGCGTATTCGATGTCGCAGACGGTGAGCGCCGGCGGCGGCTTTCCCGGTCTTGCCAACGGCACGCGCAGCCCACGCAGCGAGGCCACGCTCAGCGCGGTGTATCTGGAAGACAACATCTATGTCAGCGAGCGGCTGACGCTGACGCCCGGTGTGCGGCTGGATCACCACAGCCAGTTTGGCAACAACCTCAGCCCCAGCCTCAACGTGCAGTACAAACTCAGCGACGACTGGTTGCTCAAGGGCGGCATCGCGCGCGCCTTCAAGGCGCCCAACCTGTATCAGTCCAACGCCAATTATCTGTATTACACACGCGGCAATGGCTGCCCGGTGCTGTTCCCCAATCTTGGTTCGGGCTGCTATATCCAGGGCAACGACAACCTCGATCCGGAGACCAGCATCAACAAGGAGATCGGCATCGAGTGGGCACCGCAAACCGGTCACCACGCCTCGCTGACGTACTTCCATAACGCCTACGACAACAAGATCGTCGCCGGCATGACGCCGGTCGGTATCACCGTCGACCGGCGCGGGCAGGTGTTCCAGTGGACCAATGCATCGGAAGCGATCGTGCAGGGCGTGGAAGGTAATCTCACGTTGCCGCTGTTGGGCGAGCAGGGCCGCGAGCTGAAGTGGAACACCAATGTCACCTACATGATCGAGAACAAGAACACCGCGACCGATCAACCGCTGTCGGTGATCCCGGAATACACCGTCAACACCACGCTGGATTGGCAGCCGACCCAGGCCTTGTCGCTGCTGCTCACCGGGACCTTCTACGGCAAGCAGGAGTCGGCCACGCAATCGAGCACCAGCGGCGGCGCCATCGCCCCCGACACGCGCGACCCCTATGACCTGTGGGGCGTCAGTGCGCGTTACCGGATCACCCGCAAGGTCAGCGTGGGCGTCGGTGTGGACAATCTGTTCGACACCCGTCTGTTCCGCGAAGGCACCAACAACACCGGCGGCGCGGCGGGTGCAGCCACCTACAACGAACCCGGTCGCGCGTTTTGGGCGAGCCTGAGTTTCGGTTTCTGACAGCGATGCGGCGCCGTGCGCGAACGTGCGCGCCGCGACAGGAGAGTGCAATGACCCGACAGCATCGTTGGCGGCTTGCGTGTGCCGCTGCGCTGATGTGGATCGCCGGCGCTGTGCCGGCGTTCGCACAGCCGGACCTGAGCCGCACGATCGGCAGCACCGTCGCCGATCGTCCCAGTGCCTCGTATGTGTTCAGCGCGTTGCGCCTGGATTCGGCCGATGGCCAGCGCCATTACCGCGTGCGCATCGCCACCCCCAAAGCTGCGCCACCGGCTGCGGGGTATCCGGTGGTGTATCTGCTGGATGGCAATGCCGCGCTGATGGAGCTGGATGAGCGCCTGCTCGACAGCCTGACCACCCACGGCGATGCGCCGGTGCTGGTGTTCATCGCCGACGACAGCGCATTGCGCATCGATGCGGTGGGGCGCAGCCTGGACTACACGCCTGCGCGCTATAGCGACGGGCGGGTGGAAACCGATCCACTCGATCCGCAGCGCAGAACCGGCGGTGCGGCGGCGTTCGCGCAGCTGATCGCAACAGGCATTCGCCCGCAGGTGGAAGCGCGCGTGGCGGTGGACCGTCAGCGGCAGACGCTGTGGGGCCATTCGTATGGCGGATTGTTCGTGCTGCAGGTGTTGCTGACGCAGCCGCAGCTATTCCAGCACTACGTCGCGGTCGACCCGTCGCTGTGGTGGGGCGATGGGTTTGTCGTGCAGCAGGCGCAGCGTGTGGTCGACCATGCACGGGAGCGTTCGGCGGGCACGCAGCCATCCAGGCGTCGGCTGACGCTGATGGCAGGCGAGGGCGCACCATCGGCGAACAAGGCAAAACCGGATCGCCCGGGGCGGCCGCGCGCAGATCCACAGGCCGCCCGACGCCTCGTCGCGCTGTTGTCGTCGTTACCCGGCCTTACCGCCGACTATCAACCGCTGCCAGGCCTCAGCCATGGCCAGACGTTGGGCGCATCGCTTGCGCCAACGTTGCGGGATGCAGCGACGCGTCGATGACGTCCCATCAAGCAGGCGCTCGAGGAAAACCCGCTCGACAAGCACGCTGCTGCGGATCGCAGTGTTGATGCCGCACGCATGCAGCGGTGACACCTCGGCGCAGGCACTCAATCGTCGCGCGTGTCGCTCTGGTCCGCAGTCTCGTCGTCTGCTTCGCCTATCTCACCGTGCGTATCGTCGTTGTCGGCGCGTGCGTAGTGCACGGTTTCCACCGGTCCACCGACCGCGCGCCCGCGCACCGGCAACAGCGCACTGGCTGCCTCGTATTCGGCCAGCAAGGCATGCCGGCGCGCTTCCGGCACGTCCTGCCAATGGCAGTCGGTCAACGCGCCTTCCAGCGAATACAGCAGGTTGAGGCTGGGCTTGAAGCCGGCGCGGCGCACTTTGACGAATGCGCCCACCGCGCCCACCGCCTGCAGATCCTGCTGCGTGCGCAGGCCGACCTGGCGCAGCCACGCCGCACTTTTCGGGCCGATGTTGCGCAGCCGTTCGGTGGTCACGTCAGCGCGCCGACGAAGACCTGGGCAATGGCTTCCAGGCCGCGCTGATCGTCGGCGTCGAAGCGATCCAGCTCCGGGCTGTCCAGATCCAGCACGCCGATCAGCGCATCGCCCCTGACCAGCGGAATCACCAGCTCCGAGCGCGAGGCCGAATCGCAGGCGATATGCCCGGGGAAGGCATCCACGTCGGCAATGCGCTGACTCTGCCGGGTGCTGGCAGCCGCGCCGCACACGCCCTTGTCCAGCGGAATGCGCACGCAGGCCGGCAAGCCCTGGAACGGCCCCACCACCAGCTCGCGGCCGTCGTAGAAATAGAAGCCGGCCCAGTTGAGCGACGGCAACGCATTGAAGATCAGTGCGGCCAGGTTGGCGGCATTGGCGATCCGGTCCGGCTCGCCATGCACCAGGGCCTGGGCCTGGGCGGTGAGCTGGGCGTATTGTTCCGGCTTGCTGCCGGTCAGCGAAGAGGTTGCGAACATGGCCGAAGTTTAGCAGCGGCCATCCGCAGCGGCATTGCGACTCAGCCGCGCGTTCGGATCCGCACGCTATGCTGCGCGCCCCCACGGCAACCGCGGCGCGGCCGCAGGAACAGACGCATGCAGCTTCCGGCGTTGTATGTCACCGGCACCGACACCGGCATCGGCAAGACCATGGCCAGCACCGCGCTGCTGCACGCACTGCGCAGACAGGGCCACACGGCGGTCGGCATGAAGCCGGTGGCCAGCGGTTGCGAGCACACGCCGCAGGGCTGGCGCAACGAGGACGCGCTGGCGCTGCAGGCCGCCAGCGCCCCGCAACCCGATTACGCCACCCTCAATCCCTATGCCTTGCCGGCACCGCTGGCGCCGGAACTGGCCGCCGCCGATGTCGGCGTGACCCTGTCGCTGGAGCCGATCGTCCAGGCCTTCGCGCAATTGCGCGCGCAGGCCGAGGTGGTGGTGGTGGAAGGTGTCGGCGGCTGGGCTGCGCCATTGAGCGCCGATCTGGACCAGGCCGATCTGGTGCGTGCGCTCAAGCTGCCCGTGGTGCTGGTGGTCGGCATCCGGCTGGGCTGCATCAATCACGCGCGCCTGACCGCCGCGGCGATCGCTGCCGACGGGCTGGACTGCATCGGCTGGATCGCCAACGAGGTCGACCCGCAGATGGAGCGCATCGAGGAGAACATCGGCATGCTGCGCCAGCGCCTGGCGATGCCGTGCTGGGGCCGGATCGGCTGGCGGCCGGGCGCCGATGCCGCGGCGCAGTCGCTGGGGCTGCACGTGCCGGTCTGAGTGATGTTGGCGGTCTGGCGGCCGCGTCACTGCGACGCGGATCGCCAGATGCCATCCCAGCCTTGCGCGCTGCCGGGCGCTCGCCCTGCGTCCCGGCGTTTCCAGTGCACCCTGCGCCGTGCCGCGATACCACCTGGTCGGAGTGGCAGCGCGCGCAATGCGCAGACAATAAAAAAGCCCGACAGAGGGAGGGATCTGTCGGGCCGGATTGCATGGGGGGAGGGACCCATGCAAAGACGCTGAATTTTTTGTCGGCGCTTACGTGCGCCGGGTCTTGCTTTTGGCGGCCTGCTCGCTGTTGGCCTCGAACTGCTGCTTGGCCAGTTGGCCGAGCGCATCGGATGCCTTCAATCCCAGTCCAACCACTTCCTGATTCACCGAGGCCAGCCGTTCCAGGTTGTCGCGGGCCAGTTGCAGCCCCTTCGGCCAGAGCGTCTGGTAGGCGCCAAGGTCGCGGGCCTGGGCAAACTCACCGAAGAAGCTGGTGGTCGCACTGACGTTGCGTTCGAGCGTCTTCAGCTGCAGGCCAAACGCGTTTTCCGCGTGTTCCATCGCCAACTGGTTGGCGCGTGCCGCTGCAGAGGCAAAGCTGTTGAAGCCGTTTTCGAACTGCGCCGACATTGCGAACCCCTTGGGGAAGGCTGTGACCGTTGTTGCGTTGCAGCATACGCGGATATTGCTGCGATGCAACACGTTTGCTGAAAATTTCCGAAATCGCCTGCAAAGCGTTTTGAAATCAATCCATTATCCGTGCCGTAGAAACGGCAAGACCGCCCTGGAGGCGGCCTTGCGTCACACCACTGCGCTGCGCGATCAGCCGCGATAGCGGCAGCCGGAGGTGCAGGTTTCATGCACCACGATCTCGCTCAGCTGCGGCAGCGCCGGCTTGAGCTGGTCCCAGATCCAGATCGCCAGCCGCTCGCTGGTCGGGTTTTCCAGCCCCTCGATGTCGTTGAGGTAGTGGTGGTCCAGGCGGTCGTAGATCGGTTGGAAGGCGGCCTTGATGTCGCCGAAATCCATGATCCAGCCGGTCTCGGCACCGGGTTCGCCGCTGACATGCAGCTCGACCCGGAACGAATGCCCGTGCAGGCGGGCGCACTTGTGGCCGGGGGGCACATTGGGAAGCCGGTGCGCGGCTTCGAGCGTAAAGACTTTGAAGATATCCATGCGCGCCATTGTAAGTGCGCCGGTGCCTGCCGGGCTGACCCGATCGCGGCGACACAGCGTCTCTGCGCCCTGGCATGGCACCCGCAACGCGGGGTGGTCGCGTTGCGCCGGAGCGCCGCACCCGGTCGGCCGCACAACGTCCGACGCGCGTCTTACTGCGTCCGGCCAGCGACGTGTGTCACCGCGCGTCATATCTCTATGCAGATCTGTAATTTTTGTTAATCGATTGCGCATGGCCCACTGCAAAACCCCCATTCATGGATGCCGTGCGTGAAGCGCCCGATGCCTTATCTGCTGTCTGCTGCCGTTCTGTCGGCGCTGATTCCCCTTGCCCATGCCGACGACGCGACAGCCGACACGGGCAAGACCCTGGCCACCGTCAGCGTCACCGGCTCCAATATCAAACGCACCGACAGCGAAGGCCCGAACCCGGTGCAGGTGATCGACCGCCAGCAGCTGGAGCAGTCCGGCAAGGTCACCGTGGCCGACGCGCTACGCTCGATCTCGGCCAACACCGGCAACGCCACCAACGAAACCACCAACAACGGCTGGGCGTCCGGCTCGGCGGGCATCGGCCTGCGCGGGCTGTCGCAGAAGAACACCCTGGTGCTGCTCAACGGACGCCGCCTGGCCAACTACGGCTTTCCCGCCAATGGCCTGGGCGACACCTTCGTCAACCTCAACGCATTGCCGCTGGTGGCGGTGGAACGCATCGAAGTGCTCAAGGACGGTGCCTCTGCCGTGTACGGCTCCGACGCGGTGGCCGGCGTGGTCAACATCATCACCCGCCAGGATTTCCAGGGCGCAGAGCTGGGCGTGAGCGGCGGCACCTCCGATCAGGGCGGCATGGATACCCAGCGCGCCAAGTTCATCGGCGGCATCGGCGATCTTGACCGCGACGGCTACAACATCCTTTTCAGTTTCGACGCCTACAACCGCGACCGGCTGGATCAGGATCAGCGCGCGCTGACCCGCTCGGGCATCTACACCGACCTGCCCGGCGGGCGCTGGAACGGCTGGTCGGCCAAGGGCGCGCGCTACCTGGTCGGCGGCCGCTCGGTGCCGATGCTGGATGCGCAAGGCAACTGCCCCGCCGGCACCGTGCTGACCGCCAGCGCGCCGATCGACGGCCTGGCCGGCGACACCTGCGGCTTCAACCAGGCCCCGTTCACCACGCTGATTCCCTCGACCAAGCGCTATCAGGCCTACACCAACGCCACCTTCCGGCTCAGCGACAATGTCGAGGCGTTCGGCGAGGCGCTCTACAGCGAGGTCAAGGGCGTGTCGATCTTCGGCTCCAGCCCGTACTTCACCCTGGAAGGCGGCCGCTTCGCCTTGAACGCCAGCAGCGGGCTGGCCGAGCCGGTGTCCAACCTGTTGCCGGCCTCCAGCCCGTACAACCCGTACGGCACCGCGGTGCCGATCGAATACACCTTCTTCGACCTGGGCCAGACGGTCAAAACCAATCGCTCGCAGTCCTACCGCTTTCTCGGTGGTGTGCGCGGCAAGACCGAACGCTGGGATTGGGAGGCGGCTGCGTTCGCCGCACGCAGCACCGAGCACGAAACCGTGTCCGGTGGCTTCGCCAACCGCTTCACGCTGGCGCAGGCGCTGGCCGACGGCAGCTACAACCTGCTCGACCCGTCCGCCACGCCGCAGTCGGTGATCGACGGCATCAACCTCAGCACGCTGCGCCCGGCGCAATCGACGCTGCGCGGCGTCGATGCCAAGGTGTCCGGCAACCTGTTCGAGCTGCCGGCCGGCAGCGTCGGGTTCGCTGCCGGTGCCGAGTGGCGGCAGGAGGAACTGGTCTCGCGCAATCCCTGGCAGATCGACCAGGGCCTGCAGATCCGCCCCGCGATTGCCGCGGTGGATGGCGAGCGCAGGGTGTCGGCGCTGTATGCCGAGGTCAACCTGCCGCTGCTGCGATCGCTGGAACTGCAACTGGCCGGGCGCGGCGATCACTACAGCGATTTCGGCGAGGCGTTTTCGCCCAAGGCCAGCCTGCGCTGGCAGCCGCTGGACGCCGTGCTGGTGCGCGCGGCCGCCTCGCGCGGCTTTCGCGCACCGTCGTTGTCGGAGAATGCGGCCAGCACCAACATCTCTTACGGCTCGGTGGTCGACCCGTTCGATCCGGACGTGCCGGGCTCGCGCCAGAACCCGACCTTCTTCACCGTCGGCAACACCGCGCTCGAACCCGAGCGCACACGCAGCTACAACCTGGGCGTGGTGCTGTCGCCGTGGGCCGACACCAGCCTGAGCGTGGACTGGTACAAGATCGAACTGGAGAATCTGGTCGGCACCGGCAACAACGCCACCATCGTGCAGAACAACGACCCGGCCGACGTGATCCGCAACGAGCGCGGCACCCTGGTGGCGGTGTACAACCGCTACCAGAACCTCAGCGAGCTGACGACCTCGGGAGTCGATGTCGAACTGCGTCAGCGCTGGCGCACCGAGGCAGCCGGCAACTTCGGCCTCAATACCGCCTATACCCATGTGCGCGATTACCGCCGCCCCACCGTGGTCGGTGGCCCGTTGCAGGATTACGCCGGCAGCAATCTCGGCCCGTCGCTGCCACGCAACAAGGCCACCACCACGCTGGACTGGAACCTGGGCACCGTCAGCGCCGCACTGACCTGGTACTACACCGGCGGCTACGACCAGAGGGCCAGCGCCGCGGCCACTGCCGTGCAGTCGCGTGTGGGCGACTACAACCAGTTCGACCTGTATCTGGGTTACACCGGCATCGACAAGCTGACCCTGTACGCCAAGATCGAGAACCTGGCCGACAAGCAGCCGCCGGTCGACGCCTCGTTCCCGGGCATTCGTGCGCCTTACGACTTCACCCAGTACGACCTGCGCGGGCGTTACTTCACCGTTGGCCTGGACTATCGATTCTGATCGGAATACGCACGGCCCATGCACGCCCGTGCGATGGTGCGTGCGTGCTCCAGCGTGCTGTCTCAACCCAATCGCCATTCGCCCCCGGACACTTTCCAAGGAACTCCGATGACGTCTTCGCCGCATGCCTGGCTGCTCGCCCTGGCCTTTGTCGCACCTTCCCTCGCTGCCCAACCTGCGGCCCAACCCGTCGCGCTGCCGGGTTATGACGCCGCTGCCGCACAGGCGCAGCGCGCGCTGGAAGCGCGTTTCGATAGCGGCCTGAAGGACGCCGATTATCGCGGCTGGTTGAAGCAATGGGCATCGGCGCCCAATCACGTTGGCGCGCCGCATAACCTGGAGAACGCCCGCGATCTGCAAAACCGCCTGCGCGGCTACGGGTGGGATGCGCGCATCGAAACCTTCCAGGTGCTGTGGCCCTCGCCCAGGAGCTCGCAGCTGGAATTGCTCGGGGCAAAGCCGTATGTCGCGCGTCTGAAGGAGCCGCCGCTGCCGGGCGACAGCACCTCCACCCAGACCGAGAACGTGCTGCCGCCGTATGTGATCTACGGCGGCAATGGCGATGTCACCGGCGATCTGGTCTACGTCAATTACGGCATCGCCGAAGACTACGAAGCGCTGGCGCGCAATGGCGTGGATGTGCGCGGCAAGATCGTCATCGCCCGCTACGGCAAGGGTTGGCGCGGGCTCAAGCCGCGGCTGGCGCAGGAGCATGGCGCGATCGGCGCGATCATCTATTCCGATCCGCGCGACGACGGCTATTTTCAGGATCGGGCGTATCCGGATGGCCCGGCGCGCAACCAGTGGAGCGTGCAACGCGGCTCGGTCGCCAATTTCGCGATCTATCCCGGCGATCCGCTGACCCCGGGCGTCGGCGCCAGCAAGGGCGCCAAACGCCTGAAGATCGACCAGGCCGGCAGCGTGTTGAAGATCCCGACCCTGCCGATCAGTTGGGGCGACGCGCAGCCCTTGCTGGCCGCGCTGGGTGGGCCGGTGGCACCGGAGGACTGGCGTGGCGCGCTGCCGATCACCTACCGCATCGGCGGCGACGACACCGCGCGCGTGCATCTCAAGGTGGACGCGGAGTGGGGCAGCAAGACCATCTACAACGTCATCGCCACCCTGCGTGGCAGCGAGTATCCGGACCAGTGGGTGGTGCGCGGCAATCACCGCGACGGCTGGGTGTTCGGTGCGGCCGATCCGCTCTCGGGTACCACCGCCTTGCTGGCCGAAGCCAAGGCGATCGGCGAGCTGGCCAGGCAGGGGCAGCGCCCCAAGCGCACGCTCGTCTACGCCAGTTGGGACGGCGAGGAGGCCGGCCTGCTCGGCTCCACCGAATGGGCCGAACAGCACGCCGACGAACTGCGCCGCAAGGCGGTGCTGTACGTCAACACCGACGGCAACGGGCGCGGCTTTCTCAATGCCGGTGGCAGCCATGCGCTGCAACGCCTGGTCAACGGCGTGGCGGCGGATCTGCGCGACCCCGACAGCGGCGTGAGCGTGCTCGAACGGCAACGCGCCCGTGCCCGCATCGACGCGCTGGCGCCCACCGCCAAGCCGGCGCAAAAAGACGTTGCCAAGCAACTCGCGGCCGGCGGCGACGTGCCGCTGAAGGCGCTGGGCTCGGGCAGCGACTACAGCCCGTTCCTGCAGCATCTGGGGCTGACCACGCTGGATCTGGGCTATGGCGGGCAGGGCGGCGGCAGCGGTGTCTATCACTCGCTGTACGACTCCTACGATTATTTCGCGCGCTATATCGACCCGGATTTCAGCTATCTGCCGCTGTTGTCGCAGACGGTCGGCCGCACGGTGCTGCGCGTCGCCAACGCGCCGGTGTTGCCGCAACGCTTCGGCGACTTCGCCGACGCGGTGGCCGGCTACGCGCAGGAGCTCAAGCAGCAGGCCGACAGCGACCGCACTGCCGCCCGCACCCAGGCCGAGTTGTTGCAGGCCGGTGCCTATGCCGCCATCGATAACCCGAACCGGCCGCAACGCGCCCCCGAGCCGAAAGCCGCAGTGCCGCAGATCGACTTTGCCGCACTGGATCAGGCCATTACCCGCCTGCAAACCAGCGCCAGACGCTATGACGATGCACTGGCATCGCGCGGCGGCGGGTTGGATGCACGTGTGCGCGGCACGCTCAATGCCTCGCTGCAGCGCATCGACCAGACCCTGCTGGCCGAAGGCGGTCTGCCGGGGCGGCCGTGGTACCGGAACCTGATCTACGCGCCCGGCCTGGCCACCGGATACGAGGTCAAGACCTTGCCCGGCATCCGCGAAGCGCTGGAAGACCGGCGTTGGGAGGATCTGAGCGCCTACATCGTGCAGACCGCCGCGGTGCTGGATCGGTATCGCGAGGCGATCGATCGCAATACCGCGTTGATCGAAGGCTAGGGGGGCATGACGGATTGCGTCGCGAGGTCTACGCGCAGTCCTGTTCGCACCCCAGCGTGCATCGGCTACACGACGCGCACAAAAAAGCCGCCCCGAAGGGCGGCTTTTTCTTTCAGTTCAACGCAGACCTGGGCGCCGGTCGTACCGGCGCTCCGGCGTCAGCGCGAGCCGCCCGGACGCTGACCGCCACGGCCACCATCGCGACGGCCTGCACCGGCACCGGCGGCAACACCGGCCTGACGCGGACCGCTGCTGCGCTGGCCGCCCGGCTTCTTCGGGCCGGCATGCGCATGCGCCTGACGCGGTGCATCGCCATGCGGACGACGGGCGTGGCTCTTGCGCGGGGCGCGATCGCCACCCGGCTGCTCGGCACGGCCCGGCGCGCTGTTGCCCCAACGGATCGGGGTCTGCGGCTCGTAACCCGGCACGTCGCGGATTTCCACGTCGCGGCCCAGCATGCGCACGATCTGGCGCAGCAGCTTGGCTTCGTCCTGCGCCACCAGCGAGATCGCCTCGCCGGTGGAACCGTTACGGCCGGTGCGGCCGATGCGGTGCACGTAATCCTCGGCCACCATCGGCAGGTCGTAGTTGATGACCTTGGGCAGCTGGTCGATGTCGATGCCGCGTGCGGCGATATCGGTGGCCACCAGCACGGTCACGCGGCCGGCCTTGAAGTCGCTCAGCGCGCGCATGCGCTGGCCCTGGCTCTTGTTGCCATGGATCGCCGCGGTCTTGATGCCGGACTTTTCCAGGAACAGCGCCAGCTTGTCGCTGCCGTGCTTGGTGCGGGCGAACACCAGGGTCTGCTCGCGGCTGTCCTGCGCCAGCAGGTGCAGCAGCAGGTCGCGCTTGCGCGCGCCATCGACCGGGTGCACGCGGTGGGTGATGCTCTCGGCCACGGTGTTGCTCGGGGTGACCTGGATCTGCATCGGGTTGCGCATGAATTCCAGCGCCAGCTGCTTGATGTTCTCTTCGAACGTTGCCGAGAACAGCAGGGTCTGACGGTCCTGGCGCGGCAGCTTGGTCAGGATGCGCTTGATCGACGGCAGGAAGCCCATGTCGAGCATGCGATCGGCTTCGTCCAGGATCAGCACTTCGATGCCGGACAGGTCCACGCTGCGGCGCTCGATATGGTCGATCAGCCGGCCCGGGCAGGCGATCAGCAGGTCCACGCCGCGACGCAGGGTGTCGAGCTGGTTGCCCATGCCCACGCCGCCGTAGATCACCGCGCTCGGGATGCGCAGGTACTTGCTGTAGCCGCGCAGGCTGTCGTGCACCTGGGTGGCCAGCTCGCGGGTGGGGGTCAGGATCAGCGCGCGCGGCTTGCGCGGGCCGTTGACCGGCTGCGGCGAGGTGCCCAGGTGCTGCAGCAACGGCAGGCCGAACGCGGCGGTCTTGCCGGTACCGGTCTGTGCGCCGGCCAGCAGGTCATGCCCTGCCAACACCAGCGGGATGGCCTGCTGCTGGATCGCAGTGGGGGTTTCGTAGCCCTGCTCGGCCAACGCGCGCAGCAGGAAGGGCGCCAGGCCCAGGGATTCAAAAGACATCAGGAAGCTCCAAGTAAAGCGTCGCCGCCAGGCCAGGCCCGGAGCGCAAACGCATTGCAGATGCAAAAAAGTGAGGCTCGGAGCGTTCCCGTGAACCGCGCTGCGAGATGGTGGAACAACCCAATCAAGACGCGATGGGTTTGTCGGCACCACGAAAGGCGTCGGGTGGGGCGGGCGAGCGGATCGATCGATCCTGGCCTCGCCGGCTGTCCCTAAGGGAAACGGACGGCCGCATGCAGACCGCGCCAGTGTACGCGCGTTTGGCGCGCTGCACAAAAGGCGAGTTCATCGGTTGGGCTACGGGTCAGTTGTTTCAGTTGCAACCACTGTTGCGACAGGCCGTACAATCGACCGATCAGCCACAGCACAGGACGGTCATGAAGCTAGGTTCCCTGAAGGAGGGCGGCCGCGATGGCAGCCTGATCGTGGTCGCGCGCGACCTGCGCACCGCAGTCCGCGCCACCGGCATCGCGCCCACGCTGCAGCGCGCGCTGGAAGACTGGAGCAATGTCGCGCCGCGCCTGAATGCCTTGTCGGCCTCGCTCAACGAGGGCAGCGCCGATGGCGTGTTCGATCTGGATCTGCAGGCGCTGGCCGCACCGTTGCCGCGCGCCTACGAGTTCGTCGACGGCAGCGCCTACCTGCCGCACGTGGAGCGCGTGCGCCGTGCGCGCAATGCCGAGGTGCCGGAAAGCTTCTACACCGACCCGCTGATGTACCAGGCCACCAGCGCCGGGTTCTACGGCCCGCGCGATGCGATCAAGGTGATCAGCGAAGACCACGGTATCGATCTGGAAGCCGAGCTGGTGGTGATCACCGACGATGTGCCGATGGGCGCCTCGCCCGAGCAGGCCGCCGCGCATATCCAGCTGGTCGGCCTGGTCAACGACGTATCGCTGCGCAACCTGATCCCGGCCGAGCTCGCCAAGGGCTTCGGCTTCGTGCAATCCAAACCGCGCTCGGCGCTGTCGCCGGTGTTCGTTACCGTGGATGAACTGGACGAGGCATGGCGCGACAACAAGGTGCACCTGCCGCTGGTCACCCACGTCAATGGCGCCTGGTTCGGCGCGCCGGAGGCCGGCAACGACATGCAGTTCGACTTCGCCCAGCTGATCGCCCACGCGGCCAGAACGCGGCCGCTCTCGGCCGGCACCATCGTCGGCTCCGGCACCATCGCCAACCAGGACACCACGCTGGGCGCCTCGTGCTTTGCCGAGCAGCGCGTGGTGGAAACCCTGCGCGACGGCACCCCGAGCACGCCGTTCCTGTCCTTCGGCGACGTGGTGCGGATCGAGATGTTCGCTGCCGATGGCGCCAGCATCTTCGGTGCGATCGAACAGCGGGTCGAACGTCAGCCGCTGCCATGACATCGGCAAGGGCGTCTGCACAACACTGCATGCGAGGCCGGGCATGAGCGCGCCACTGGAATTGTTCTCGTACTGGCGCTCCAGCGCCGCGTATCGCGTGCGCATCGGCCTGCACCTGAAGGCGCTGGCCTACCTCGCGCATCCGGTGCATCTGGTGCGCGACGGCGGCGAGCAGCATGCACCCGCCTACGCGCAGCTCAACCCGCAGGAACTGGTGCCCACGTTGCGGCACGGCGCGGTGGTGATTCCGCAGTCGCTGGCGATCCTGGAGTATCTGGAAGATACGTTCCCGGACAGCGCGCGGCTGCTGCCCGCAGCGCCGGCCGCGCGCGCCCGCGTGCGCGCCCTGGCGCAGGTGATCGCCTGCGACGTGCATCCGCTCAACAACCTGCGCGTCACCCAGTTTTTCGAGCGCGAATGGCAGCTGGATGCCGCGCAGCGCCAGCAATGGACACGGCACTGGATGCAGCGTGGCTTTGCGGCGATGGAAGCGCAGTTGGCCGGTGATCCGCATACCGGCACGTTCTGCCACGGCGACACGCCGGGCCTGGCCGATTGCGTGCTGATCCCGCAGCTCTACAACGCGCGCCGTTTCGACGTCGATCTGGTGGCGTATCCGATCCTGCAACGTATCGAACAGGCCTGCCTGGCATTGCCGGCATTCGCGGCGGCGCGGCCGGAAATGCAGGCCGACGCGGTGCCGGCCTGATCGGCGGCAGGCCTTTGCCTGGTGCGGGGGCACATCCGCGTTGAATCGCAGCCCGGGCAGGGCAGGTACCGGTAGCGAGCGGTTGTCGGTTGGCCGGGTGGCGCGCAGGCGGGCGCGCGGTCTCCGCGCACTGGGCACCGGCCGCGCTCGGCGGCACTCATGGGTTGATCGGAGCTAGCCGCTGCGCTGTCCCAACCGTGCGCACCGCTCGTACGCCGGCAACGGCCCTGCGCAATCCGCCGTGCCGGGCAGGTGCGCGGCAACACCGCGCACCTGCCGATGATCAGATAAAGCCGTGGCTGATCTTCGGCGCTGCTGCCGTTTCGTAATCCGCGTACGGGTCGTGCTCGCCGGAACCGCCCTCGGACAGGCGGAACTTCAGCGCCAGGCCATCGCGCGAGTCGGCCGCGCGCAGCGCTTCCTCCTGCTCGATTTCGCCGGACTTGACCATGCGGAACAGGCATTGGTCGAAGGTCTGCATGCCTTCTTCCAGCGATTCCTCCATCGCCTGCTTGACCTCGTGCACCTGGCCACGGCGCAGCAGGTCGCGGATCATCGGCGTGTTGAGCAGCACTTCGGTTGCCGGCCGGCGGCGTCCGTCCACGCCCTTGACCAGGCGCAGCGACACCACGGCGCGCAGGTTCAGCGCCAGGTTCATCAGCACGTTCTTGTGCGCGCTCTCGGGGAAGAAATTGAGGATGCGCTCGATGGTCTGGTCGGCATTGTTGGAGTGCAGCGTCGCCAGGCACAGGTGGCCGGTCTCGGCGAAGGCGATCGCCGCCTCCATCGTCTCGGCATCCAGGATCTCGCCGATCAGGATCACGTCCGGCGCCTCGCGCATCGCGTTTTTCAGCGCGCTCTGGAAGGCGTGCGTGTCCAGGCCCACCTCGCGCTGGTTCACGATCGACATCTTGTGCTTGTGCAGATATTCGATCGGGTCCTCGATGGTGAGGATGTGTCCGGTGGTGGTGCTGTTGCGGTGGTCGATCATCGAGGCCAGCGAGGTCGACTTGCCCGAGCCGGTCGAGCCGACCACCAGCACCAGCCCGCGCGGGGTCATGATGACGTCCTTGAGCACCTGCGGCAGGTTGAGCTCTTCGATGCTGGGGATCCGGCTGCGGATGGCGCGGATCACCATGCCCACCTCGCCGCGCTGCTTGAACACGTTCACGCGGAAGCGCCCCGCGTCGGACAGGGCAATGGCCATGTTGAGCTCCAGCTCGCGCTCGAACTGCGGTACCTGGCCTTCGTCCATCAACGAATAAGCGATTTTCTTGACCATTCCCGGCGGCAACCCCGTATTGCCGAGCGGGTAGAGCTTGCCTTCGATCTTGATGTACACCGGTGCGCCGGTGGTCAAGAACATGTCCGAGGCATTCTTTTCGGTCATCAGCTTCAGGAAGTAGCCGATATCCATGCGCAATGGTTCCCCAACAAACGGCAGCGTCTCGTTGCAAGTCCGCCGCAGGCTTCCGACAATGGCCGTGCTCGAGACTTCTCGCTACGGCTCCCCTAATGACGGCTAGCTTCGCATACTTGCGGCGATCCCTGTATGGCATCGCCTGTTTCATGGTTCTTTCCTCTCCTGCTGCCGCCCAGGTGGCACCGGAGCTCACCGCCGCCGAACAGGCGGTGCAACGCGCCACCCAGGCCGATGCCGACCAGTACGCACCCGATCTGGTTAATCTGGCCCGCCAGGAACTGATGCAGGCCCAACAGGCTCAACTGGACAAGCGCCAGCGCAAGCAGGTGCCACAGATCGCCTTGCGCGCAGCGGCCGACGCCGATCTGGCCAAGGCGCGCAGCGAAGAGGCGGTGGTCACCGCCCAGCTGGAACAGCGGCGCAAGGAAGTGGCGCAACTGCAGAACAGCCTCAACACCGGGGAGGCCGGCCGATGAAACTGCGTCCGCTTCTCTATCTGGGCGTACTGAGCCTGGGCACCCTGCCGTCGCTGGCAATGGCGGCCAAGGACGACCCGCAGGCCGACGCGCTCAACCGGCGCCTGGCCGCGCTGCAGAACGACCCGCAGACCAATGAACTGGCCCGCTTCGAGCGGCTGCAGGCGCAGCAGAGCGTGGCGGCGCTGGCCGAGGCCAAGCGGCGCGACCGCGACGAGCTGGTGTTCCTGGCCGATCGTCGGGTCGAAATCGCCGAACTCACCGCCCGCACCGCACTGGCGCGGCGCGAGCTGGATCGGTTGGAAGGCACCCGCAACGACCTGCTGATCGAAGCCAGCCGCCGCGACGCCTCGCGCGCGCGCCAGGAAGCCGAGCGTCTGCGCGTGCAGGCGCAGATCCAGGCCGAAGAGGCCGAGCGCATGCGTCAGGCGGCCGAACAGGAGACCCTGGCTCGTCAGGACGCCGAGCTGGCGCTGACCAGCGTGGCCGGCAAGCAGACCGCCAAGCTCAATGCGGCCCAGCAGAAAGCGGTGCAACTGGCGCATGAAGAAGCCGAGCTGGTGGCCGGGGCCAAGTTGCCTTCCGCCAAGTTCGACAGCCGCGGCGAAGTGTTTTCGCTGGGCAGTGGCGCCTTCGGTGGCAAGGCCGCGCTGTCCGGCGATGCCGCGGGGCAGGCCAAGGCACTGGCCGAGTATCTGAACATCGGCAAGAAAGGCCGGGTCAGCATCGTCGGCTACGACAGCGATGCGGCCACCGCCAAGAAGCGGGCCGAAGCGTTGCGCGACGCCCTGGTGGCTGCCGGTGTCGCCAGCGCACGGCTGCAGGTCAATGGCACCAAGGCCGCCGCCAGCAAGACGCGCGCTGCCGAGGTGGTTGTCGCGCCGTAATGCAAGTGGTTGGAAGTTAAGGTCTTTTAACCCGGGCATGACGCCCGGTTGAACCGCGGTCACTGATTGAGGCAGGGAACGGCAAAAGCAGCCGTTCTGGCCTTGAACCCCCTCCGCGACCGGCGTAGGGTCGTACTCCCGGGCAGCACTCCGCTGCCTGGAAGTACGGAGGGCCGGGCCAGTGACGCAAGGGCACGCATCAACGCAATTCGGTGGACAGCTTTTTGGTTCCGCCAGTGCGCTTGCCATTGTGATCCGCGAGTCTTCCATCCCCAAGCAGCGCCCCGTGCCGCCCGCGGCCGGGGCGTTCTTGTTTTAAGTGTTTCAAGTGAAGGAGGTAACGCCATGTTCGAAGGGCAACCGCAGACCGAAATCGACGCATTGGTCAAGTCCGATCCCGAGTTCAAGCAGCTGTACCAACGCCACAAGCTCTTGAACAAGAAATGCATGGATGCCGAACTCGGGGTACTCCCCATCGACGACGTGACCTTGGGCCAGATGAAGCGCGAGAAGTTGCAGGCGAAAGAAAAGCTCACCCGGATGTACGACCAGCTCACCCACTGATCCTTCCCCACCGCTAGAACAAGTTCACCGCCGCGGGCGGTGGCGGCCTCCTCGTCGGCTTGCCACCGTCCGCGTCTTTATTTCCGCAACCCGTGTCACGCGCCTGGCGGCAGGGCGCGATGCCCGCCTGGCGGCCGCGCACTCATGCCGGTGGTAGTGGCGCAGCGCTGGCTGAGCCCGCCCGTTCATTGGCCGGCGCGATCGGTTCCAGTCTGAATGAGCATTCCCCAGCCGTTCGTCGGATAATGGGCGGCCAAGCCCCGCGCGACGCAGTGACGATATTCCGATGGCGATCCATTCCTCCGTACTCGAACTGATCGGCAACACGCCGATCGTCAAGGCACAGCACCTGGACACCGGCGTCTGCGAGCTGTTCCTCAAGCTGGAGGCGGCCAACCCCGGCGGATCGATCAAGGACCGCATCGGCCTGTCGATGATCGAGGCGGCCGAACAGCGTGGCGACCTCACCCCGGGCGCGACCCTTGTCGAAGGCACCGCCGGCAACACCGGCCTGGGTCTGGCACTGGTCGCCCAGCAGAAGGGCTACCGGTTGATCCTGGTGGTACCGGACAAGATGAGCCGCGAGAAGATCTTCAACCTCAAGGCCATGGGCGCCCAGGTGGTGCTGACCCGGTCGGACGTGGCCAAGGGCCACCCGGAGTACTACCAGGACCTGGCCGCCAAGATCGCCACCGAGACCCCGGGCGCCTACTTCATCAACCAGTTCGGCAACCCGGATAACCCGGCCGCACACGAACTCGGCACCGGCCCGGAGATCCTGGCGCAGATGGACAACGATCTGGATGCGATCGTGTTCGGCTGCGGCAGCTCCGGCACCATGACCGGCCTGTCGCGCGCCTTCGCCACCGCCTCGCCGCACACCGAGCTGGTGCTGGCCGACCCGGTCGGCTCGATCCTGACCCAGTACATCGAAGAGGGCACGGTCAGCGAGAAGTCCGGCAGCTGGCTGGTCGAAGGCATCGGCGAGGACTTCCTGCCGGACATCTCCGATTTTTCGCGGGTCAAGAAGGCCTATTCGATCAGCGACGCGGAAAGCTTCCACACCGCGCGCGAGTTGCTGGCCAAGGAGGGCATCCTCGGCGGCTCGTCCACCGGTACCTTGCTGGCCGCCGCGCTGAAGTATTGCCGCGAGCAGACCACGCCCAAGCGCGTGCTGGTATTCGTCTGCGATACCGGCAACAAGTACCTGTCCAAGATGTACAACGACTACTGGATGCTGGACAACGGCTTCCTGGAACGCCCGCAGCACGGCGACCTGCGCGACCTGATCCTGCGCCCGTACAACAAGCGCGACACCGTGGTGGTCGGACCGAAGGACCTGCTGACCACCGCCTACCAGCGCATGAAGCTGTACGACGTCTCGCAGCTGCCGGTCATCGATGACGGCGAGCTGGTCGGCATCGTCGACGAGAGCGACGTGTTGCTGCATGTGTACGGCGACGAGGCACGCTTCCGCGACCCGATCTCCACCGCCATGGTCAGCAAGCTCGATCGCCTGGATGTCGCTTCGCCGATCGAAGCGCTGCTGCCGGTGTTCGACCGCGGCCAGGTCGCCATCGTCATGGACGGCAACCAGTTCCTCGGCCTGATCACCCGCATCGACCTGCTCAACTACCTGCGCCGCCGCGTGCAGTGACCGCAGCTGGCCGCGCGCCCGGATGGGACGCGCACCGGCCATTCAGACCTGCTTGCTACAATCCGCCACTTTTTCCGGGAACCTCCATGTCCAATCGCACCACACCCAGCCACGATGGCGAGCGCGAACTCTCGCTCGCTACGTTGGCGATCCATGGAGGGCAGTCGCCGGACCCCAGCACCGGGGCGGTGATGCCGCCGATCTACGCGACGTCCACCTATGCGCAGTCCAGCCCGGGCGAGCATCAGGGCTTCGAGTATTCGCGTACCCACAACCCCACGCGCTTTGCGTATGAGCGCTGCGTCGCGTCGCTGGAAGGCGGCACGCGTGCGTTCGCGTTCGCCTCCGGCATGGCCGCCACCTCCACGGTGATGGAGCTGCTGGACGCCGGCAGCCACGTGGTGGCGATGGACGACCTGTATGGCGGCACCTTCCGCCTGTTCGAGCGGGTGCGTCGCCGCACCGCCGGCCTGGATTTCAGCTTCGTCGACCTGACCGATGCGGCCGCCTTCGAAGCCGCGATCCGTCCCGACACCAAGATGGTGTGGATCGAAACCCCGACCAACCCGATGCTCAAGCTGGTCGATATCGCCGCCATCGCCGCGATCGCGCGCAAGCATGGCCTGCTGATCGTGGTCGACAACACCTTCGCCTCGCCGATGCTGCAACGCCCGCTCGGCCTGGGCGCCGACATCGTCGTGCACTCGGCCACCAAGTACCTCAACGGCCACTCGGACATGGTCGGCGGCATCGCGGTGGTCGGCGACAACGCCGAACTGGCCGAGCAACTGGCCTTCCTGCAGAACTCCATCGGCGGCGTGCAAGGGCCGTTCGACAGCTTCTTAGCGCTGCGTGGCCTCAAGACCCTGCCGCTGCGCATGCGCGCGCACTGCGAGAACGCGCTGGCGCTGGCGCAATGGCTGGAAACCCACCCCGCGATCGAAAAGGTGATCTACCCCGGCCTGGCCTCGCACCCGCAGCACGCACTGGCCCAGCGCCAGATGTCCGGCTTCGGCGGCATCGTCTCGATCGTGCTCAAGGGCGGCTTCGAGGCGGCCAAACGTTTTTGCGAGAAGACCGAACTGTTCACCCTGGCCGAATCGCTCGGCGGCGTCGAAAGCCTGGTCAACCATCCCGCCGTCATGACGCATGCCTCCATCCCGGTGGCCCGCCGCGAGCAGCTTGGCATCAGCGATGCGCTGGTGCGTTTGAGCGTGGGGGTTGAGGATGTGGGGGATTTGCGGGGGGATCTGGCGCAGGCGCTCGAGGCATCCAGTTCTCCATGACCGCGTCGCCGCAACGTCAGGGCATCTCTGCTTCCTGGCGGACCGGGCTTGCAGGACTGCGCATGCAGTCATGGATACGCCAGCAGCCGTGGCTGCAGCGCATCTATCGATTGTTTCCGCGGGGCCTGCGCGCGCGCGTATCCGCACTGCTCTCCGCCCGTGCCAGGGTGCAAACGCGCTTTCAGAGAACGGAGGCCTGGGACTTGGCACTGCAGGGCTGCGACGAGTCTTTGCAGCTGGAAAACAGCGGCGCCTTGCCTGCAGTCGAATCGGTAGCGGGAGTCAATATTCTCGGCTATATCCGTGGCGAATTCGGGTTGGCAGAGAGCGCCAGGATGTACGCGCGGGCACTCATCAACGCAGGGGTGCCGGTGTCGTTGTATGACCTGGAAATGGGGCTGCCACACTCCTGGCAGGAACGGAGCATGGACGGCTTTATCGACCAGCGCATGCCGCATCGGGTCACGATCGTCTTCGTGAACCCCGACTACCTGGAGGCCGCGTTCGAGCATGTCGGTCGCGCGCGCATGCAGGGGCATTATGTGATCGCCTGCTGGTTCTGGGAGCTGGAAGTGATCCCGCCGAGCTGGTTGAGCGCGATCGGACTCGTGGACGAGATCATGGTGGCCTCGCGGTTCATCGAAAACGCCTTCCTGCAAATTACAGACAAGCCGATCATTCGGCTGCCTTTGCCATTGTCCGACAGGCGCGATAGCGGGCTGCAGCGGCATGACTTCGGGCTCGATGCAGACAAGTTCGTCTTTCTTTTCACCTTCGATTTCCATTCCTTCGTCGCCAGAAAGAACCCGCAGGCAGTTGTGCATGCCTTCCAGCAGGCGTTCCCACGCAGTCGTGACGACGTCTGCCTCGTGCTGAAGTCAAGCAATGGGCATATGTATCCCGAACAGATGCGTGAACTCCTCGCACTCGTGGTCCAGGATTCGCGAATCCTGTTACGTGATGAAGTGATCGACAACGCGCATGTGCGTGCGCTTCAGCGTTGCTGCGATGTGTATGTCTCGCTACATCGTGCAGAGGGTTTCGGACTGGGGCTGGCCGAGTGCATGTCGCAGGGCAAGCCCGTCATCGCGACCGGATGGTCCGGCAATATGGAATTCATGACCAGCCGGAACTCCTGTCTTGTAGAGTACGATTTGGTCGCCGTTGCAGGCCGGTACCCCGATTCGGACGGCGCCAGCTGGGCCGAGCCGCGGGTTGAAAGCGCAGCTGCTGCCATGCGGCGCCTCGCCGACGATCCAGCACGCGCGCGCGCGCTCGGTGAGGTGGCGAGGGACGACATTCGCCTGCAACTTTCCCCGGACACTGCGGCGCGGCAACTGATGGCGCGGGTTGCTGAAGTAACCGAAGTCATGGACTGACCGCGCCGGTGACGGCGTAACCTCATTCATGGGCATGCAGCGATCTGTGTGCAGCGGCTTCAACAAGGTGCTGAACGATTTCAGAGGTAGCAACGTTGGACATGATCCGGTCCGTATGGGCCTTCCGTTATTTCATCCTCTCGTCAATCAGGAACGATCTGCGACTGCGTTTTGTGCAGAGCAAGCTGGGCGCGTTGTGGATGATCATCCATCCGCTCATGCAGGTGCTGATCTTTGCGACGATCCTCTCTGAGGTCCTGGCGGCCAAGTTGCCGGGCGTCAACAACAAGTTTGCCTACGCACTGTACCTGATGGCCGGAACGCTGTGCTGGACCCTGTTTGCCGAATGCATTGGCAAGTGTGTTTCATTGTTTGTAGATAACGGCAATCTGATGAAGAAGCAGGCCTTCCCGCGGATCTGCCTGCCACTCATTGCCGGTGGCACTGTCATGGTGAACAACCTTCTGCTGTTCCTGGCAATCATCATCGTGTTCGCGATCCTGGGGCATACCCTGGGGCCGCAGGCGGCCTGGCTGCCGCTGCTGATGCTGCTGACGCTGGCTTTCGCGATGTCGATCGGATTGCTGCTTGGCGTCTTCAATGTCTTCGTGCGTGACATCGGGCAGGTTGTGCCGGTCGTTCTGCAGGCGATGTTCTGGGTGACGCCTATCGTTTACACCATCGATATCCTTCCGCAGCAGACGCAGCAGCTGTTCAAGCTCAATCCGCTGTTCCCGCTCGTCAGCGCCTATCAGGGCGTGCTTCTCTACGGGCGCTCTCCGGAATGGATGGGCTTGGTGCCGTTGATGGTGGCGACGGCCGTCCTCTGCACCGTGTCCATGATTGTTTTCCGCCGCGCGAGCGCCGAAATGGTGGATGCCCTATGAGCGCTATGCTGACCGTAGAAGGACTTGGAAAGTCCTATCGCGTATGGGGGAGCGAATGGTTGCGCGCAGCCAGCTGGTTCGGTCTGCAGGTCAAGCCTCGTGAAGAGCACTGGGTCCTGAGAAATGTCGGATTCTCGGTCGCTCCCGGCGAGTCTATCGGAATCATGGGCCGCAATGGTGCGGGCAAAAGCACGCTGCTTAAACTGATTACCGGCACATCGCAGCCTACCGAAGGGCGAATCATTCGGCGTGGGCGCATTGCCGCCATCCTTGAATTGGGCATGGGCTTCAATCCTGATCTGAGTGGACGCGAGAATGCTCGGCATTCTGCGGGGCTCATGGGTTATACCCTGGAGCAGATCGAGGCGGTCCTGCCTGAAATACAGGAATTTGCTGAGATCGGTGAGTATTTTGACGAGCCGGTGCGTACGTACTCAAGCGGAATGCAGGTGCGCGTTGCCTTTGCGGTGGCCACGGCGTTCCGACCGGACCTGCTGATCGTCGATGAAGCGCTGTCGGTAGGAGATGCATACTTCCAGGCCAAGTGCTTTAAGCGAATCCAGTCCTTCAAGGAAAAGGGGATGACTCTGATTCTTGTGAGTCATTCTGTCGGGGACATCGTCAAGCATTGCGACCGCGCCATCCTGATCAAGGGAGGGGCTGTCCATGCCGACGGTCCGTCGCGTGAAGTGTCAAATCTCTACCTGGACGAACTTTTCGGCAAGAAGCCTGCCTTGCTCCAGGCCGAGGCAACCGACCTGCCGCGCGAGATGGGCGCGGGCGACGAAGACGTCTTCCATACCCGCCCGTATTACAATGCCGACGAGCACCGCTGGGGGCAGGGCGGGGCGCGGATACTGGATTATGTGGTGACCAGCGGCGGGCAGGAGTTTCCCGCACGTGTCGAAAGCGGTGCCAGGACCGCGTTTTACGTCAAGATTGCATTTGACCGGGATTTCGACAGCGTTGTCCCCGGGTTTCTAGTAAAAACGATCGAGGGGCTGTTCCTTTACGGTACCAATTCCTTTCTTTCGAGCGGTGGGCAGGCGGGGATTTCCGTAAAGGCGGGACAGGTCATTGTCTGCAAGTTCACCATGCCTCTGGACCTCAACGAAGCCAATTACCTGGTTTCCCTGGGTATCTCCAGTGGCGACCCACTCATGGAACTGACACCTCTGGATCGCCGCTACGATGCCATCGTGCTGGATGTCGCCAGAGGCATGCAGTTCTGGGGAATGATGGATCTCAAGGCGGATTTCGAACTCGTAGAGGCGTCGTCATGACGGCTGTGGGATTCCGCATTACTTTAGCGAATAAAGAGTCATGACCGAACCGATGAATATTGACGCGCTGGTGGCAGCCTTGCCGGAGAAGTATCAGCCCATTTTTGGCCACCCGGAACTCTCGGACGGCAGCTCTCGCGGTTGCGAAGACAGGCTGGTGCTGATCCGCGACTGTGCACGGCAGCTGCAGGCAGCGCTGGGGCGGCCGTTGCGGGTGCTGGATCTCGGCTGTGCGCAGGGGTTCTTTTCTTTGAGTCTGGCGGCTGACGGGCACCAGGTGCACGGTGTGGATTTCCTCGATCTCAACGTCAACGTGTGTCAGGCGCTGTCTCGGGAGCATCCGGTGTTTGCCGCATCGTTCGAGCACGGCACGGTGGAGGATGTCATCTCGCGGCTTGATCCGGATCAGTACGATCTCGTGCTGGGTCTGAGCGTTTTCCACCACCTTGTGCATTCTCAGGGAATTGCGCGTGTTGCGGCGCTGTGCCGAAAGCTTTCCGAAGTGACTGAGGCAGCAATCTTTGAATTGGCATTGCGGGAAGAGCCACTTTACTGGGCGCAGTCGCTCCCGCATGACCCTGCAGAGTTGTTGAGCGATTATGCGTTCACCAGGCTGTTGGCGCGGCAGGCGACCCATCTGTCCGCCGTTTCCAGGCCTCTGTACTTCGCCAGCAGCCGGCTGTGGTACGTGGGAGAGAGTGTCGGCCGATTCAGTTCGTGGTCGGGCGAGGCGCACGCCTACGGGCGCGGCACCCATCAATACAGCAGGCGCTATTATTTCGGCGAACAGGTTTTCGTCAAGAAAATGACGATGGGGATCGGCGGGCGATCCGAGATCAATCGGCAGGAATTCGATAATGAGGTGGAATTCCTCAGCAATCCACCGGCGTCCTACCCGGCACCCCGGTTGATCGCAGCGCTGGACGATGCGTCTGATCTGTTTCTGGTCAGGGAGATGGCGGAAGGACGTCTGCTTTCTGAGCTGATCGATGACGGCTCTCCGTATGACGCCGACCGAGTGATCGCTGATCTGCTCGAGCAATTGGTGGTACTGGAGCGCGCCGGTCTTTACCATAATGATGTCCGTTGCTGGAACGTGTTGATGGCCCGGGATGGGCGCACGCTTCTCATCGATTATGGTGCGATTTCCAGCGATGCCACCGATTGCTCCTGGCTCGGTGATTTGCTGCTGTCGTTCCTGATTACCGTAAAGGAAATATTGCAGCGGCAGATCGTTCCGTCCAATCCAGGTCGAGAACCCGCGCTTGACTTCATGGTTCTGCCGCCCCGCTACCGGAATGCCTTCATCCAGGCCTTCGGCCAGGAGCAGACTCGCTGGACCTTCGCCGAACTGCAGCAGTGCATCGCGCGTGGCGAAGCAGGTCCGGACCGTGCGCCTGAGTGGACCTCTCTGTACCTGCACATGCAGCAGGCACTGCTCAACTACAACACCCGCCTGGGCGCGCTTTATACCCAGAACGAACACGACAGGGTCGAACTTGCCGGGCGTGCGTCGCTGCTGGAGCGGATGCAGGAAGGTGTCCAGCAGAGCCAGGAAAAGATTGCGTCCCTCCAGCTTGACGTGGAGACGGCCGACGCCCGTTATCGCGATCTTGAAAAGGCCAGCGGTCAACTGAACGACTGGGCAAGAGAACTGGAAAAGCGCGCTTCCGCGGCTGAGGAAAATGATGGCGTTCTAGCCGATCGCCTGGCCGAGCAGACGGCAAACAACGCGACGCTGGTTGCACGCGTCGCGGAACTGGAGTTGGAGCTGGTCGAGCGTCAGCGGGTTCGCGAACTGTCGGAACTGCTGGCCGCCGATGTCAGCCGACTCGTTGAAGAACGCGATGCAATGCAGGCGAGGATGGTGGAACTGGAACAGCTCAACGAGCAGCACGCAACCACCAATGCCCAACTGCAGGCCAGGATCGTTTCGTTGCTGGAACGCGTCAAGACGTCCGAGGCGTCAAAGGCCGACGATGGGCGCAGGCTGAAAGATCTGCAGGCGGACTTGTCGCAACGTCTCGAAACCATAGAAGCGGCGCGTCATCGTGCGCGTGAGCTGGAGCTGGCTGTCCAGATGCTGGAGAAGCAGCTTGCAGAGTTTCACGCCAGCCGCTCATGGCGTGTCACGGCGCCGCTGAGGTGGTTCAGTGTGAAAGTGAACAAGCGCGGCGCTCCTCCCTCTGTCCCGCTGATTCAGCGGACAGAGGGAGCGGTTACGGCGGTCTCGGAGCACACCCTGGATACCCCGGCTGGCGTAGCCATCGACAAGCGATTGGTCGCGCTGGATCAGTTAGGTGCTCGCATCAGAAGGATGCGCAAGTAAGATCGGACAACGCAGTTGTGTGGGCAGGGACATCATTGAAGGGGAATTTACTTGAAGAGAGTTATTGTGCTTGGCGCGCAAGTGCCGTTTGTCAGGGGCGGCGCCGAGCTTCTCAACGAGGAGCTGGTCAGGCAGATTAATCTGTGGGGCAAGTCGCGCAATGTCGTTGCAGAACTGGTGCAGCTGCCTTACAGGTGGTACCCGGAAACAGAGATCATGTCCTCCCTGCTGGCATGGAGGTTGCTCAATCTGAATGACAGTAATGGTCAAAAGATCGACCTGTGCATCTGTACCAAGTATCCGACCTATGCGGCGTCGCATGACAACAAGGCGCTTTGGCTTGTCCATCAGCACAGGGTGCTTTACGACCTGGGGCGCACGCGCTTCGACCAACCGCACCTGACCGCCAGGGAAGCTGCGATTCGTGATGCCTTGCGTGCGTCTGACAAGGAGTTGCTGTCAGAAATCGAACCTCGCTACACGATCTCCCAGACGGTCACGGACAGGCTGCAGCAGTACAGCGGCCTGGGATCCGAAGTCCTTTATCCACCGTCCAAGCTGGCGCCCTTCATCAAATCCGGCGACTACGGGGATTACGTGCTGTGCATTGGTCGCCTGGAGTCGATGAAGCGGCCGGATCTGCTGATCCGCGCCGCCCAGCACGTTCCCCATGCCAAGGTGGTGATTGCAGGCACGGGGGCCGGCGAGTACGCACATTCGCTGGCGCCTCTGGTAAGGGAGTTGGGGCTGGAGGATCGTGTCGAGCTGGCGGGCTTTGTCGATGACGCGAGGCTATTGGAGTTGATTGCCAACTGCCGTGCAGTCTTCTACTCACCAGTGGACGAGGATTACGGTTTTGCAACGCTGGAAAGTTTCGCCGCATACAAGCCGGTCATTACGGTGGATGACAGTGGTGAAGTTGGCCGAATCGTTCAGTCCACCGGTAGTGGTTGGGTGACGCGTCCCACGCCGGAGGCCATTGCAGAGAGCCTGGTCGATTGCTACTCGAAGCAGCCGGCGCAGCTCCGTGCCCTCGCCGAGGAAGGTCAACGCATGAGCACCTCCATCACGTGGGATCGCGTGATAAGCAATCTGGTGGAGAGCCGGCTTTGAGTGCCCCGTATCGCATCGCGATGGTCGGGCCACAGCCCCCGGAGCGCTCGGGCATTGCGGAGTATTCGGCAGGCCTGGTGGAGATGCTGCGGAAGCAAGGTCTGGACGTGGAAGTGATCACCCGGGGCCGCCTCGAACGCGAGGGGTCAATGAGCGTGATCGACACCCTCCGGGATGTGGATGCGGTCGTCTACCAGATGGGAAACCATCCCGCGTTCCATGGCTGGATGCTGCCGCTGATGGCGGCCAGGCCGGGCGTCGTCCATCTGCACGATCTTGTGCTGCATCATATGGCCGCGGGTGTCTTGAACGACGAAGCTCGCCTGCTGAACGGCGATTACCTCAGCCTGCTGGAGAAGTGGCATTCGGCGAACGAGATCAGCGCCGCCGGTTTGGCGCTTCGCTGCGGCGCTCCCGTGTGGAATCGCGAGGATGTGGTGCAGTTTCCTCTTCATCAGGTGGCCACCAAGCTCGCCATCGAGGTCGTGGTGCATTCCCGCTATGCGGCTGATCGCGTCGCTGCGGACTTTCCATGGCTTCCCGTCACCGTGGTGCCGCAGCTGTATCCTGTGGTCGCACCGCACCGCGAACGTAACCAGTTGCGTACCATCGCGCTCCTGGGCGGCGGGCACGCCAACCGACGTTTCGACTGGGTGGTGCAGGCCCTGGTCGCCATCGACGCAGATCTGACGGAACCGGTCACGCTGGAAATCGCGGGGGAGCTGGAGGCTGCTGTCAGCGTGGAGCTGGAAGCCTTATCGGGCCTCCGCAACGTGCGGCTGATCAACCATGGACACGTCGACAATGACCAATTCCGCAGCGTCTTCGAGCGCGCCGATTTGATGATCGCCCTGCGACAACCGACGATGGGCGAGACCTCTGCAGTCGTGTCCAAGGCGCTACAGGCGGGCCTTCCGACCATCGTATCGGATCACGGTTGGTACGCCGAGCTACCGGTCTCGGTAAAGAAGCTAGCGCCGGATGCCGGGTGTTCGGAAGCGCTGGCAGACCTGCTGCGGCAGCTGATCCTGGACCAGAGGTCCTATGCAGCCTGGGCGGACGAATGCACCGATGCCGCACGCCGAGCGGCATTCGACCCATTCGTGGCGGCCGAGCAATATGCGCGTGTCTTGCGGAAACACCGCGTATTTTCCGATTTCAGGGATACCGTTGCCGAAGCAGTGGCAAGTTTGAAACTCGATCTAGACTCCCCGCTTGCTGACGAACTGCATCGGATCGACGTGCTGAGCACCTTGCGGGGAGATCAGTGGGTTGGGAAAGCCATCAGCGCACTGGAAGAGCAAGAGCTGGATCCTGATGCCCGTATCGTAGGAGCATCGGTTGGCTACCCGTATGACGAGCCCTTGCCCGAGGCGGCTTTTCAGGGCCAGGCCGTCGTGCTGGAATCACCGTCGGTCGTGGAGCCCACGAGCCTGATCTCCCTGAAAGTGGAGCTGATCAATCACAGCGAGTATCCATGGCTCAGTCCTTTTGGCTATTCGCTGAAGCCCTTCGGTATCTACCTGGGACATTTCTGGTTCTCTGCGGATACGACAGAGGAACTGGCCGAACAGCCTCGCCATTTCCTGCATGACGTGGTGACCCCGCTGTCGTCCGGAATTCATGAAATCACGGTCCGTGCTCCGGAAGTTCCAGGTGAGTATTACCTGGAGCTGGATCTGGTCCAGGAATCAGTTTGCTGGTTCAAAAGTCGTGGATTTTTGCCGGCCCGGCTTCGCGTGCTCGTGGAAGCCACTCAATAATCAGCGGCGTATGTCCATCCATCACAGGTCTTCACCCATGAACGTAATATCCAAATTGCGCGCCCAGTCGGGCATCGTAGTCGCATTGATGGCGGTCATCGCCTTGGTCGGCTGCTCCAGGTCGCCGGACGCTGAGCAGCCAGTGCAGGGTGCGGTACAGCAGCAGAAGACAGTGGCCGAAGCGCCCGAGATGAGCGGCGCATTGACGCAGGACCAGGCAGGGGCCCGCTATGCCATCGCTTCGGATCCGGTTATCGTTCAGAATGGGGCCTTGCTCAGGACCGTCGTGTCGGTCACCAACCTTGGCAAGGTCATGATCAGTTCGACGGGGAAGCTGCCGGTAAACCTCGCCATTTCCCTGGCGGACCGTGACGGTGCCGTGCTTCAGCAGGATTTTGTGCGCGCATCGCTTCCAACGGGTGGGATCGCCGCGGGCAGTACCGCCGAGGTGACCGTTGAGGTGCCCACACAGGCCGTGCTTGGCAAGGTCATGCGGTTCGGCCTGGTGCAGGAATCGGTAGCGTGGTATAGCGACTTCAAGATCGAGCCCATTGACTACGGCCCGATTACAGCGTGCCAGGATCAAGGCACGCAGGCCGTTTGTGGCGTAGGCGGAAAGCCCTTGGCCACGCGCTGAATCCAAACGATCACTGGAATAGGGCCGGCTTCGCTCAGGCTTGATTCAAATCCAATACGTAAATCAAGAGACTATTAATGAAAACTGCGTTGATTACCGGAATCTCCGGCCAAGATGGTGCTTATTTGGCCCAGCTGTTGTTGGACAAAGGCTACCGCGTGTTCGGTACGTACCGGCGCACGAGCTCGGTCAACTTCTGGCGCATCGAGGAGCTGGGAATTGCAGCGCATCCGAACCTCAATCTGATCGAATACGATCTGACGGATCTGGGTTCAAGCATCCGCATGCTTGAGAGCGCCGGAGCCACCGAGGTCTACAACCTGGCTGCTCAGAGTTTCGTCGGTGTGTCCTTCGACCAGCCAACCACCACGGCCCAGATCACCGGCATCGGTCCTGTCCACTTGCTGGAAGCGATCCGCCAGGTGAACAAGGACATCCGCTTCTACCAGGCGTCCACCTCCGAGATGTTCGGCAAGGTGCAGGCAGTCCCGCAGATCGAGAGCACGCCGTTTTATCCGCGCAGCCCTTATGGCGTTGCCAAGCTCTACGCACACTGGATGACCGTCAACTATCGTGAGAGCTACGGCATTTTCGGTTCGAGTGGCATCTTGTTCAATCACGAAAGTCCATTGCGTGGACGCGAGTTTGTAACGCGGAAAATCACCGACTCTGTCGCAAAGATCAAGCTTGGAATGTTGGACTGCCTTGAACTTGGAAACCTGGACGCCAAGCGCGACTGGGGTTTCGCACGCGAATATGTGGAAGGCATGTGGCGGATGTTGCAGGCTGATGAGCCCGATACGTTCGTGCTTGCGACCAACCGGACCGAGACGGTACGCGACTTCGTCGCAATGGCCTTCAAGGGCGCCGGGATCCATGTCGAATTCCGCGGCAGCGACCTGGATGAAACGGCGGTGGATACCGCAACCGGGAAAGTGGTTGTGCGGATCAACCCTAAATTTCACCGTCCGGCCGAGGTTGATCTGCTGATCGGCAATCCTGAGAAGGCCGAGCGTCTGCTCGGATGGCGTCCAGAAACTACGCTGGAATCGTTGTGCCAGATGATGGTGGACGCTGATCTGCGGAGGAACGAGCGTGGTGCTTCATTCTGATCTCGGCAGCAAGCGGATCCTGATTACAGGAGCGTCCGGTTTTACCGGGCGCTATGTGACGGACGAACTCAAAGCACAGGGTTGCGAGGTCATCGGTCTTGGGGGGGCGGAGCATTCGGTCCCCTCCTGGGCTGCTGGGCTGAGACCGGCTGACCGATATCTCCAGGCCGATCTGCGTGATGCAGATGGCTTGCGCAACGTACTCAAGGAAAGTCGTCCGGATATCGTCATTCACCTGGCGGCGCTCGCGTTTGTGGCGCACGGCAATGCAGATGATTTCTACCAGGTGAATTTGGTCGGTACCAGGCACCTTTTGCAGGCGATCGACGACGCTGCGATTGCCCCTGAGCGCGTCCTGATCGCAAGCAGCGCCAATGTCTACGGTAATTCCTCGGCAGGTCGACTAGACGAATCGGTCACTCCTGCGCCGGCCAACGACTATGCGGTCAGCAAACTCGGTATGGAGCATGTCGTCCGATTGTGGCAAGGGCGCCTTCCCTGCACGGTGGTTCGCCCATTCAATTACACAGGGCGTGGCCAGTCAGAAAATTTCTTGATCCCCAAGATCGTGTCCCATTTCGCAAGGCGGGCCGCACGGATGGAGCTCGGGAATCTGGACGTGGCCCGTGACTTCGGCGATGTCAGGGCTGTTGCCTGCGCGTACCGTGGGCTGCTTCAGTCCGAGGCGGCGGTAGACCGCACCGTCAACGTATGTTCCGGCATCGCGTTCTCGTTGAGGGAAGTCATAGACCTCTGTGCCCAGATCACCGGTCACACACTCGATGTCTCGGTGAATCCTGCATTCGTTCGATCCAACGAAGTGAAGATGCTTTGCGGGGACAATACGTTGCTGCGGCAGATGACCAGTGATTGGTCATGTCCCCCATTGCGGGAAACGCTGGAATGGATGTTGACCGCGCCATCCCAGGACGAGCCACTCGCCGCCTGATTGGTGTCATGCGAGGGGCGCTGCAACGGCGCCCCATGGATCCGCATGATCGCCATCTCCAGCCCGATTCAATTGGCCCGGCGTCCACCCGGCCGGTGGATCGTGGCATTCCCATCGCATGATTGCTTGCGCCCAACGACGGCTGCGGCAGAGAGCTCTTTATCCGGCGATGCAGACCGCTTGACGGCCGAATCACTCTGGCAGGACGCAAGCGTGTCTGCCAGGCCGCATGTCTTGCACTTTACGTGTCAAGACATGCGGCTGCTCTTCTCAGGGACGGGTTCCCAGTTCCAGTGACATCAGATAAATGCCCAGTACCCGGTCATCCAGGGACATGCCCAGTTGCGACGGCGATGCAGGTTCGTCATAACGCATCTGAATACGGACTTCCTGCCCTGCCTGCAGTTGGGGCAGGCTGATCCTCAGCGGTTGCGGTTGAGGCGTCGATGCGGTCAATTTCTGCACCTGCCACTGCCCGTCGTTGACACGTGCGCTTACCTTCATTGAGGTCCTCTTCGGCGCCCATAGTCCGGACACGTGCAACACCAACGGTGCTCCCTCGGGAATGGATTGCTGCACACTGAATTTGAGTTCGGACTCATCGCCGATCGACCAAGTACCGGATGGCTCGTCTGCCGACCAACCCGCGCCCAGATATGGGCGAATGTGTCCGGGGGTGAGGGACTGCGCCGCGGGCAGGATCGGTGCCTTGGGCAGATCCTGTCGGTCTACCACGAAGTAGCGGGCAGTATCCGGCCTGCGATCGAACTTCTTGGCGACGAGTTCCGCAGCACTGTCCGGGGCCAGCGCGCACGCTCCCGCGGGATACACGGTAATGGGCGCGCCTTCCTGTCCTGGAATGTAGAGCGCCTTGCGACATCTCGGACCTACCACCAGGGCAGGAAGACTCGATGGGGGACCCTCGGTGGCAGCATTGCGCTCAAAGAAGACCTCTTCCGTCGGACTCCAGAGCCACGGCACGTAGCCATAGATGAGCTGGGCGGCGCGGCTGGGGGTCAGGTAGGACTCGACCTTCGCCGGCCAGGCCGTACGCGCGCTCAAGACGGCGGTAAGCGCAACGATGACCCACGTTCCAGTGCCAAGCCAGCGACTCCAGCGACCCGGCCACATCGGTTGCAGCGCGGCGATCAGCGGATAGAAAAGGCAGATGTACCACAGGCCGTATCGTGCCGGTCCGAATGTGCCGCCGGAGTTGATGTTGGTGGTCGCCGCCTGCGCAAGCATGGCCGCCAGCGCATAGACGACCACGTAGACGAGCAGGGTCGGTGCCGGGCGCGCGTAGCGTCGCTTGATCAGGCCGTACAAGGCAATTGCAAGGATCACCGGCCCCAGCGGCCAGCTGGGCAGAAGTCCGATATCGGGGTCGAACAGGTAGCGCAACGACGACAGGACATGCAGATCCGAGACCTGCGCGCCTCCGTTGATCAACTGCGGGGTGATGCTGCCGAAGCGCGAAAAGTAATAAAACGGGTGCAACAGGGCAAACACCGGGGCCAATGCAAGTGCCAGGACTTCCAGCGACGACATGCCGGAAGCTCGCGACCTTGCGTGGATGACCAGCGCGAGGACGCAGGCCAGGCAAGCAGGCACCGCAAAACTGATGTTCTGACTCGTCACAATCGCAAGCAGCAGGCCTGTGTACGCCCAGCGCCGCTGCAAGGCGCAGGCCAGCGCCGCTGTACTGAGCACCACTGTGAACAGCTCGGTGTGCACCTTATTCACGTACCACAGCACTGGTGACGCAAGCAGGATCGCTGCAGCCGCCAGGATTCCCCGCCGGCCGTGCAGGTGGTGGCACAACAGGAACAGGCCCGCAATCAAGATGGCGTGCAGCAGCATGTAGTGCGCATGCGACTCGGTGCTGAGGCCGATGATTTCGCCTGCTTCCCCGACCGCGGCTGCTGCTGCGGGGTAAAACCAGAAGTGATTGAAATCAGTACCGCCGTTGACGGTCAACGGCCGGTACATGTTCTTGAGATCGGCTACCGGCTGCATTCCCCGGATCTGGCCCGACAGTCTCAGCCGCTCGTAAGCGGCCCATGTCTCTTCCTGGACGTAGGGCCGATGTTCGATGCCCATGGCCATTTCCATCGCGTAGTATTCCGAGCCGTCGCCGGTACGGTCCCTCGGAAAGCTACAGAGGACTGGATACAGCACCGCGACGATCAGCAGCCCAGCGACCAGATACAGCAAGGCGATGCGAATACGTCGCTGGTTGTCCGACATGTTCCGGCGCAAGTCATCCGTGCCCTGTGCAACGTATTCGGTAGTCATTAACGCCCGTCCGAAGCCAGAATGTCGTTGGCCAGGTTCCTGCCTTCGCGCACGGCATAGTTGGTGCCGCGGTCTTCCGGATAGACCTGCGCCATGCTGGTCAGGTAGACATTGGGCAGCGGGGTCTTACGTCCCGGGACCAGGCTCGAATAATGCTTCTCGGCGATCGGCTGGGCGTATTCGGCGCGCCATACATGGACGTCCTGAATCCAGCTACGGTCGAACGCGGGAAACATCTTCTGCAGATGTGGCAGCGAGAAGTCGACCAGCTCCTGGTCGGTCATCGTGTACATCGGGTGGCTGGTCGGAAGGTACTTGGACAGGTAGACGATATGGCGACCACCGTACGAGCTGGCCGGCTCGAAGTTCGTATGCTCGATCACCCCGACGTACGGGAATCCGGGATCGTTGACATTCAGCCAGTAAGTTTCAGACAGGCTTCGGTCCAGCGAAAGCACCATGCACACATTCGCCAGATAACGGATGCGCCGCAGCGACTGCAGGAATGCGTCGTCGGTCTTGCCCTGGAGCAGGTTGGCAGAGATGGGGAAGGCGGTCGACAATACGACGTTGTCAGCCTGCACTTCGCCGTCTTCCAGCAGCACGCCGGTGGCAACGCCATTCGCGGTCAGTACCGAGGTCGCGCTGGTGCCAAGCCGAATTTCACCACCCAGTCGAACGATGGCTTCACCAAGTTTTTCAGCCAGCGCGGCGAAGCCGCCGCGATAATAGGCGAGCACTTCGTCGCCCGAGTTGCTGCGGCTGCCGCCGCGCAACACAAGCTTTTTCCAGAACCAGACCGCGGAAACATCGTCGGCCACATCGCCGAACTTGCCGACAAGCAGCGGATCCCATACGACCTTGTAGGCTTTCTCGCCACACAGGTCGAGCAGCCATTCCTTGGCACTGAGATTCTCCAGTTTCTTCCAGTCCTTGACCGAGCGGGCACGCAGGACCGCGATGCCAAGACGGATGCGATCGATGAACGGCAGGGCATCGAACCGGAGCAGGTCCATTGGAGTGCTGAGGCGATAGAACTGGTCCGCAAAATACATGCCGGTCCGGGTGGGGCGCAGCACGATGTTGTCGTTTGCTCCCAATTCTTCGATCAGCTTGAATATCTCGACATCGTTGTTGAACCAATGGTGATAGAACTTCTCGAGGACCTGGTCGCCAACCTTGAAACCGCCTGCCAGGCCGCCAAGTTCATGGTCACGCTCGACGACCAGGACGCGCTTACCCTGCTTGGCGAGCTCGTAGGCGACAGATAGGCCGGCGAAGCCGCCGCCGATGATCACAGTATGGAATTGGTTCATTTGCTTGAGATGCTCGCAGGGGATCGGAATGTAATGGCGCGATTTAGAGAGAATTGCAGAATCAGCACGACCACCAACGTGGCCAGCTTGGCCCAAAGCGGATTCCAGCCGAGGACCGAAACCAGGCCCCATAGCAATGCGCTGGAGACGAGGTAGCCCACCAACGCCGTTGCAACGAAGAGGCCGAGACGCCGCATCGTTTTATCGTAGGTCTGAAACGTGAAGTGGCGATTCAGTGCGAAACTGAGCAAGGTGCCGGCAAGATAACCAGCCGCGTTGGCGAGTTGGTAGTTGACGTGCAGCCAGATCAGCCCGGTGTACACACACAGGTCCAGGCAGACGCCGGAGCCCCCGCAGACCGCGTAAAGGACAAACTGGCGGATGCGCGGATCCGCCAGCGCCACGCGCAGTAATTTCATCATGTGGCCCGTTCGTTATGTGATGGGATATTCGCGGTCGACTCAATCACTGCCTGCGGCGTGGCGTTAACGTGCCGCAGGGCGCGGCCGAGGTATTCGCCAATGACACCGATCGCAAGTAACTGGACGCCGCCAGTGATGAGCACGCAAACCATCATGGAGGCCCAGCCGACCGGCATGGCGTTGACGGTGAACCGTTGAACGACAAAGACCAGTGCAAGCAGGAAGCCGAGCATGGAGACTGCAATCCCCATCAGCGAGGCGAGTCTCAGGGGAAATACCGAAAAGCTGGTGGCCATCTTCAGCCACAGCGAGATGGACTTGCGGAGGCTGTAACCGGACTGTCCGTCTGCACGCGCGTGATGGTCGATCTTGATGCTGGTGATTCTCGTCGTGGTGGCAAGAATCAAACCATCGAGATACACGTTGGGGCCGGTGAACTTGACCAGTTCTTCCCGGACTCCAGCGACCATCGCACGAAACGGCGACAGATAGAGTCCCTGGGGCTTGCCAAGCAGATACACCGCCATCCGGTCATTCAGTGCGCTTCCGGCTTTCTTCCACAGCGCGTGCTGCTTGGAATGGAAGCCTGCGTAGCAGACATCGTAACCATCGCCGAGAGCGGCAAGCAGCGCGGGAATGTCGTCGGGATTGTGCTGCAGGTCGTCATCCATGGTGATGATCTGCTGGCCGCGCGCCACACGCAGGCCGGCCATGATGGCGTTGTGCTGGCCTGCGTTCTTGCGCAGGTTGATCACCTTCCACCAAGGCCGCTCGCGCGCCAAGTCAAACAGCACCTTGCGCGAGTCATCCGGGCTGCAGTCGTTGACCAGGATGACTTCAAAGGAATCGCCGAACATGGTGGGCAGTGTCCGGCCCAGCTTGTCTGCGAGTTTCGGCAGGATCGACGCACTCTTGTAGACCGGGATAACGACCGAAAGTTTGCAGGTCTCAGTTGGCATTGTCATGGCGATGATATTTTTCCAGGAGGCGCCGCGTGTACCCGGGGCTTACGTCGATGCCAAGGGTCGGTGCGACCTGCATCATGAGTGTGGCATCCGGCTGCGTCCCCCCGGTGCGGTCGACAATCTCGCGGCGCGCATGCAGGCCCAAGATCGATTCCATGACGTCCACCAGTGCCGGCATGCTGATGACCTCCGGCGGTGCCAGGCTGGCGCGCAGTTGCTCGGGCGCTCCATCCTGCAACAGGCGCATGGTGATTGCGGCGACGTGCTCAACGTCTATCAGGCACCTCACGGCACCGGACCACATCGGGATCGGCTCGCCGCTGCGTAGACGGTCGGTCAAGAAATTGATCAGGTTGTGCGGATTTCCCGTGCGCCCCACCACTTGCGGCAGGCGCAGGATCAGATAGCGGCCGCCGCGATCGGCCACCAACTGTTCCATCCGCACTTTGTGACGGGCGTACTGACCGCTCCCGCGATCCGGGTCTTCGATGCTGCACGTACTGAAATAGACGAAGGCGCCCCTGGCGGCCGCAAGCCGCTCCTCCAGCAGTTGCTGTTCGCGCGCATAGGCGGAGGGGTCGATCTCACTGGAATTTGAGACTCCGGATGCGAATAATGTGGCCTCCAGTGTTTCGATAGCTTGAGCATCAAAAGCGGATGCAAGCAGTCCTCTACCGACAATCATGGGCGCGATGGATCCTCTGCATGGTGGGTGCAGGCCGATGCGACATGTCGATCCATGACCATCTCGCCTGAGCGGGGGTTGAACAGTTTACAACCAGAGCGACCGTTCTAGGGGACGATGCCGAGGAAAGAGGTGGACAGCGCTCTATGCGAGCGCTGTCTCAAGTTCCGGCAGGAGAGTGAAAAGATCTCCCACCAACCCGATATCGGCAATCTCGAAGATCGGCGATTCAGGGTCCTTGTTGATTGCCACGATCGTGCCGGCGTCCTTGATGCCGGTCAGATGCTGGATCGCCCCGCTGATGCCGATCGCCACGTACAGCTCGGGGGCGATGATCTTGCCGGTCTGGCCGACCTGCAGCTCGTTCGGTACATAGCCGGCGTCCACGGCGGCGCGCGAGGCGCCCACGGCGGCGCCGAGTTTGTCGGCCAGGCTGTAGATGTGCTGGAAGTTCTCGGCCGAGCCGACGCCGCGGCCGCCGGAGACCACCCGCTTGGCGCTCTGCAGGTCCGGGCGATCGGAGCTGCCTGCGGCCAGGCCGACGAAGCGGGTATGGGTGGGCAGCGCGGCATCGACGGTGACTGCTTCGACCGTCGCACTACCGCCGGCTGCCGCTTCCGGCCAGGAGGCGCTGCGCACGGTGGCGACCACGATCTGGTCGGCCGGCGCTTTCACCGTGATGATGGCATTGCCTGCGTAGATCGGGCGCTTGAAGGTGTAGGCATCTTCGACCGCCATCAGGTCGGAGACCTGGTTGACGCCCAGCAGCGCGGCAACCACCGGCATCAGGTCCTTGCCGAACGTGGTCGAGGGGCCGAATACATGGGTGTAGCCCTGGCCGGCGAGCTGGGCGATCTGCGGCCCCAGCACCTGCGCGATGGCATGTTCGTTGGCGGCGTTTGCCACCGTCAGCACGCGAGCAACACCCGCCAGCTGCGCGGCCTGCGCCGCAACCGCGGCCGGATCGGCCGCCAGCACGACGATGTCAATGGACTCGGCCGACACCGCCAGCGCGGCGCTGAGGGTCTTGGCAGTGGCCGCATTGAGCTGGCCGTTGAGATGTTCGGCAACGATGAGAACCTTGGCCATTACAGCAACCCCTTCTGCTTGAGTGCGGCCACCAGCTCGGCGGCGTCCTTGACCATCACGCCGCGGCTGCGCTTGGACGGCGCGGCGTAGTGGGTGGTGCTGAGACTGTCATGCGCATCGACGCCGAGATCGGCAAAGGCCAGCGTTTCCAGCGGCTTGCTCTTGGCTTTCATGATGTCCGGCAACTTGATGAAGCGCGGCTCGTTCAAGCGCAGATCGGTCGTCACCACCGCCGGCAGGTCCACTTCCAGCGTCTCCAGGCCGGCATCGACTTCGCGGGTCACCGTGGCCTTGCCATCGGCGACCACCAGCTTGCCGGCGAAGGTCGCCTGCGGGCGACCCCACAAGGTGGCCAGCATCTGGCCGGTCTGGTTGGCGTCGTCGTCGATCGCTTGCTTGCCCAGGATGACCAGATCCGGCTGTTCCTTCTCGACCAGCTTGAGCAGGGTGCGCGCGGCGGTCAACGGCTGGATTGCCGCGTCGGTGACCACGTGGATGGCGCGGTTGGCGCCCATCGCAAGCCCGTTGCGCAGGTGCGCGGCCGCATCGGCCGGGGCCAGGGTGGCGACCACCACCTCGGTGGCGATGCCGGCGTCGCGCAGGCGCAACGCCTCTTCCAGGGCGATTTCGTCGAACGGGTTGGGCGAGAGCTTGACGCCGTCGGTGACCACACCGGAACCATCGGGCTTGACCTGAATGCGGACGTTGTAGTCCACCACGCGCTTGTAGGCGACGAGGATTTTCATCGTGTACGAGATCCTTCAGCTGTTGCGGGAAGGCCCGGCCGCGGCGGCAGGCTCGGGAGTGGGGCCATTCTAACCGGGCGGCATGCACCATGCGATGGCGTATGGATGCTGCGGCGCAACACTTGCGCATGCCGTTTGGGCCTGGGATTGCTCCGACCGTATATCCTGTGTGGTTTGAGAACGCAGCGCTGCGCGCGCGACCAGGAGGGGTAGACAGTGGCGACTTGGCTAGTGACCGGCGGGGCCGGTTTTATCGGCGGAAATTTTGTTCTTGAGGCAGTGGCGCGCGGCATTCGCGTGATCAATCTCGACGCGCTCACCTATGCGGGGAACCTGAACACGCTGGCGTCGCTGGAAGGCAATGCCGACCATGTCTTCGTCAAGGGCGACATCGGCGACGGCGCGCTCGTGACCCGTCTGCTGCAGGACCATCAGCCGGACGCAGTGCTGAACTTCGCTGCCGAAAGCCATGTGGATCGCTCGATCGAAGGCCCCGGCGCGTTCGTCCAGACCAACGTCGTCGGTACCCTGGCCTTGCTCGAGGCCGTGCGCGACTACTGGAAAGCACTGCCGGATGCGCGTCGCGAGGCCTTCCGGTTCCTGCATGTGTCCACCGACGAGGTCTATGGCACGCTGGGCGAGACCGGCAAGTTCACCGAGACCACGCCGTATGCGCCCAATTCCCCGTACTCGGCGTCCAAGGCCGCCTCGGATCACCTGGTACGCGCGTTCCACCACACCTACGGGCTGCCGGTGCTGACCACCAACTGCTCGAACAACTACGGCCCGTACCATTTCCCGGAAAAGCTCATTCCGCTGGTGATCGCCAAGGCGCTGGCCGGCGAGGCGTTGCCGGTGTACGGCGATGGCAAGCAGGTACGCGACTGGCTGTTCGTCAGCGACCACTGCGAGGCGATCCGCACCGTGCTGGCCAAGGGCCAGGTCGGTGAGACCTACAACGTGGGCGGCAACTCCGAGCGCCAGAACATCGAGGTCGTGCAGGCGATCTGCGCGCTGCTGGATCAGCACCGCCCGCGTGAGGACGGCAAACCGCGCGCGAGCCAGATCACCCATGTCACCGACCGCCCCGGACACGACCGTCGCTACGCGATCGATGCCTCCAAGTTGAAGAACGATCTGGGCTGGGAGCCGGCCTATACCTTCGAGCAAGGCATCGCGCAGACGGTGGAGTGGTACCTGACCAACCAGGCCTGGGTGCAGGGCGTGCTGGATGGCAGCTATCGGCTGGAACGGATCGGCGCCGCGGCCTAACGCGAGCCCTTAGGCAAGAGTCCGCGCATGTAAGCGTGTGCGGGCCTCAACAGGACATACCTGATGACACAACGTAAAGGCATCATTCTGGCGGGCGGCTCCGGCACGCGCCTGTATCCGATCACCAAGGGCGTCAGCAAGCAGCTGTTGCCGGTGTACGACAAGCCGATGATCTACTACCCGCTGAGCGTGCTGATGCTTGCGGGTATCCGCGACATCCTGATCATCAACACGCCGCACGAGCAGGCGCTGTTCCAGACGCTGCTGGGCGATGGTTCCCAGTGGGGCGTCAATATCCAGTATGCCGTGCAGCCCAGCCCCGATGGTCTGGCGCAGGCCTATCTGATCGGCCGCGAGTTCGTCGACGGCAAGCCGAGTTGCCTGGTGTTGGGCGACAATATCTTCCATGGGCATGGCCTGACCGATACCTTGCGCCGCGCCGATGCGCGTGAGCAGGGTGCAACCGTCTTCGGTTACTGGGTCAACGACCCGGAGCGCTACGGCGTTGCCGAATTCGATCAGCAAGGCAAGGTCATCGATATTGCCGAAAAGCCGGAAAAGCCCCGTTCCAACTACGCCGTCACCGGCTTGTATTTCTATGACGGCAAGGCCAGCGACTACGCGGCTGCGTTGAAGCCTTCGCCGCGCGGCGAGCTGGAGATCACCGATCTCAATCGCTGCTATCTCGATGCCGGCAATCTGCACCTGGAGCCGTTGGGGCGTGGGTATGCATGGCTGGATACCGGCACGCATCAGTCATTGCACGAAGCGGCCAATTTCATCGAGACCATCCAGATGCGCCAGGGCCTGCAGGTGTGCTGCCCGGAAGAAATCGCATTTGGTCAGGGCTGGATCGATGCCGAGCAGCTGGAGCGTCTGGCGGCGCCGTTGTTGAAGAATGACTACGGCAAATATCTGACTGCATTGGCCAAGCGCGGGGTTGTCCATTGAAAGTGATCGAAACGACGTTGCCCGGCTGCGTCGTCATCGAGCCTGCGGTCTTTGGCGATGCGCGCGGTTATTTCTTCGAAACATGGAATGCAGAGCGCTTCGGGCAGCACGGCCTGCCGACAAGCTTTGTACAAAGCAACGTCTCCACGTCCGCCAGGGGCGTGCTGCGTGGTCTGCATTACCAGTGGCCCCGGCCACAGGGCAAGCTGGTGAGCGTGCTCGAAGGCGAGGTGTATGACGTCGCGGTGGATATCCGTGCCGGGTCACCCCACTTCGGGCGTTGGACTGCCGTTTTGCTCAGTGCGGAAAACCGCCGCCAGGTCTGGATACCTGAAGGCTTCGCGCATGGTTTTGCCGTGCTTTCAGAAAAAGCATTGTTCAGCTATCTGTGCACCGACATTTACGTCAAGGAGGCAGATGCTGGCGTGCGCTGGAACGATGCGGCGATCGGGATCGATTGGCCGATCAGCGATCCAGTGCTGTCCGCCAAGGATGCCAAAGCGCCGTTTCTGAATGAGGTGCCAGTCGATCGACTGCCGGTGTACATGCCGTGACCACGGTGTTGTTTGGTGCCAATGGGCAGGTCGGGACGGAACTGCTGCGCGCACTGGCAGCCGATGACGCAATATGTGCAACGACGCGCAGCGGCCGGTTGGCCGATGGAAGTGCGTGCGAGACGGCGGATTTCGACGCGCCGGAAATGCTGGCCGCTTTGTTGGACCGGGTCGGCCCGTCGCGCGTGGTCAATGCGGCCGCCTACACGGCGGTGGATCGTGCCGAACATGAGCGAGACAGCGCCATGCGCGCAAATGCCATCTCGCCCGGCGTCATCGCCGCATGGTGTGCATCCCGCAACGTTCCGCTGGTGCACTACTCGACCGACTACGTCTTCGACGGTCGAGGTCACGCACCGTATCCGGAAGACGCGCCGACCTCGCCACTGGGCGTCTACGGTGAGACCAAGCTTGCTGGCGAGGAGGCCATCCGTGCTTCGGGCACGCAGCATCTGATTCTGCGCACGGCATGGGTGTACGCCTCGCGCGGCGCAAATTTCCTGCGCACCATGTTGCGTGTGGGTGCCGAGCGCGATGAGCTGCGGGTGGTGGCCGATCAGGTCGGAACGCCGACACCCGCCGCCCTGATTGCCGATGTCACTGCGCAGTTGCTGCGCCAACGCACCCCCGACACGTCGGGTACCTGGCACCTCACGGCGGCAGGGCAGACCAGCTGGCATGGTTTTGCCGAGGCGATCTTCCAGCAAGCCGTCAGCACAGGCCTGTTGTCGCGCGCACCGCGCGTGGTGCCGATCACGACCGCCGACTATCCGACGCCCGCAAAGCGGCCGGCGTACTCGCGGCTGTCGATCGACAAACTGCAGCGCGATTTCGACATCGTGTTGCCGGACTGGCAGCTCGGCCTGCAGCGCGTGATTGCCGAAATCGCCGCTGCCAGAGAGTAAATCCGCAACTCTGGTCGGTGGCGATAGGTCCGCTGATCGATACGAGCCGCAAAAACAAACAGCCGGGAATCCCCGGCTGTTTGCTGATACGTCGGAAGGGCCTGCAAGCGACCGATCAGGCGCGCCCGTAGGTATCTTCGAAACGCACGATGTCGTCTTCGCCCAGGTAGCTGCCGGACTGCACTTCGATCAGCTCCAATGGCAACTTGCCCGGATTGCGCAGGCGATGGGTCACGCCCAGTGGGATGTAGGTACTCTGGTTTTCGGTCAGCAGCAGCACCTCGTCGCCACGGGTGACTTCGGCGGTTCCGCTCACCACGATCCAGTGTTCGGCGCGATGGTGATGCATCTGCAGGCTCAGCACCGCACCGGGTTTGACGGTGATGCGCTTGACCTGGTGGCGCTGGCCCATGTCGATCGAATCGTAGGCGCCCCACGGCCGATAGACCTTGCGATGCCAGGTGGCCTCTGAACGGCCAGCCGTCTTGATCTGGCCGACCACATCCTTGACCTCCTGGATGCGATCGCGATGACCGACCAGCACGGCGTCCGGCGTCTCGACGACGACGACGTCTTCCAGGCCGACCATGGCGATCAGGCGCGAGCCATACGCATAGGTGTTCTTGCAGTCCAGCTGGATGACATCGCCGTGGTGTGCATTACCCTGGCCGTCCTGTTCGGAGACGTCCAGCAGCGACGACCACGACCCGACATCGTTCCAGCCGGCATCCAGCGGCACCACCACTGCATCGGCGGTCTTTTCCATCACCGCATAGTCGATCGAATCCGATGGGCTGGAGGCGAACGCGTCCTTGTCCAGACGGGTGAAGTCGGCGTCGCGCTTGCCGCCTTCCCACGCCTTCTGGCACGCATCGGCGATGGCGGGCTGGAACTTGCGCAGTTCTTCCAGATAGCGCGAGGCGCGGAACAGGAACATGCCGCTGTTCCAGTAATACTCGCCGCTGGCCAGATAGCCTTGCGCGGTGGCCAGGTCGGGCTTTTCGACGAAGCGCTCGACTGCGGTGGCGCCGGTGCCGGCACCGGCCTTGATGTAGCCGTAGCCGGTTTCGGGCGCGGTGGGCTTGATGCCGAAGGTGACCAGCTTGCCCTGCGCTGCGGCAGCTGCCGCGACGGTCACGGCAGCCTGGAAGGCGGCCTCGTCACGAATCACGTGATCCGACGGCAATACCAGCAACAGCGGATCGTCGCCATTGCGGGTGGCTTCCAGGGCGGCTACAGCAATCGCCGGAGCGGTGTTACGGCCCTTGGGCTCGAGCAGGATGGCAGACGGCTTGACGCCCAACTGCTGCAATTGCTCGGCGGCCATGAAGCGGTGTTCTTCGTTGGCCACCACGATGGGGGCATGTGCCGCCACCGGAGCGGAACGCAGCCAGGTGGCCTGCAGCATGCTGTGCTCGCCGACCAGCGGCAGGAACTGCTTGGGATAGGATTCGCGCGACAACGGCCACAGGCGCGTGCCGGAACCGCCGGACAGGATGATCGGAAGGACGTCGCTCATGAGCGGGGGAAACTCCAGTGCGTCAAAGTGGGGGAAGATGTTAAATCAGCCGCGCAGCAGGTTGGAAATTTCCTGCGTGCGCGTTTCCAGCAGGGCGGCGTCGCCGCGCGTTTCCACGTTCAGGCGCAGCAGCGGCTCGGTGTTGGAGCTGCGCAGGTTGAAACGCCATTGGCCGAAGTCGGCACTGATGCCATCGGTGTAGTCCAGTTCCGGCGACTGATCGCCGTAGTGATCCATCACGCGGGCAACCGCTGCCTTGGCATCGTCCACCTTGAAGTTGATCTCGCCGCTGCAGGGGAATTTCTGCATGCGCGCCTCGACCAGATCCGCCAGCGAACGACCCGACTGCGACACCAGCTCGGCGATCAACAACCACGGGATCATGCCGGAGTCGGCATAGGCGAACTCGCGGAAATAGTGGTGCGCGCTCATCTCGCCGCCATACACGGCGTTTTCGCTGCGCATCTTTTCCTTGATGAAGGCATGGCCGCTCTTGCACAGCACCGGGATGCCGCCGGCGTCCTCGACCATCTCGACGGTGTTCCAGGTCAGGCGCGGGTCGTGCACGACCTTGCCACCCGGCTGCTTGGCCAGGATCGCCTGGGCCAGCAGGCCGACCAGGTAATAGCCTTCGATGAAGCGGCCGGTGTGGTCGAAGAAGAAGCAGCGATCGAAGTCGCCGTCCCAGGCGATACCAAAGTCGGCGCCGTGTTCCTTGACCGCCCTGGCGGTGGCGTCGCGGTTCTCCGGCAGCAGCGGGTTGGGGATGCCGTTGGGAAAGTTGCCATCGGGTTCGTGGAAGACGCGGATGAACTCGAACGGCAGCTGCGGTGCAAGCAGGTCGACGATCAGGCCGGCGCCACCGTTGCCGGCGTTGACCACCAGCTTGAGCGGCTTGAGCGTGCTGCGGTCCACGTAGCTGAGCAGATGCTCAAGATAGGCGGTCTTGTCGGTGCGGCTCTGCTCGCTTGCGGTTGGCTCGCCGGGTGCGGCGGTATCGGCAGCGACGGTGTCGCGGATCGCGAACAGGCCGGTATCGGAGCTGATCGGTCGCGCCTGCTCGCGGACCAGCTTCATGCCGTTGTAGTCCATCGGGTTATGGCTGGCGGTGACCATCACGCCGCCGGCCGCCTTGAGGTAATCGGTCTGGAAATAGACCTCCTCGGTGCCGCACAGGCCAATGTCGATCACTTCGCGGCCGCTGGCGCGCAGGCCGGCCGAGAGCGCCTCCTGCAGGCCAGGGCTGGCCAGGCGCACGTCGTGGCCCAGGACCACGGGCCCTTGCTCCAGCTGCGCCGCCAATGCCACGCCGATGCGGCGCGCCAAGTCCTCGTTGAGTTCATCCGGCACGCGGCCGCGGATGTCGTAGGCCTTGAAGGCGGGTAGCGTCATGGGCAATTCCTGGGATGGGGGAATTCCGAGTTTAGCGGCTGTGCCGTGTCTTGGGTGTGGCGGAATTGCGATCGGGGACAGGGAACAGTCAGCGGCTAGAATGGCCGCTTCACATCAGCGAGGCGAGGGCGGTGATGAGCAATGGTGGACGTGGTGCGGCAAGCGGCAAACGCTATGCCGATGCCGGGGCGGCGCTGGATGGGGTGCTGGCCGATGGCCAGACCCTGGCGGTCGGCGGCTTTGGGCTGTGTGGAATCCCGGAAGCGCTGATCGCGGCAGTGCGCGCGAGCGGGGTCGGCGGATTGACCGTGATCTCCAACAACGCAGGCGTCGATGGATTCGGGCTGGGTCAATTATTGGCCACCCGGCAGATCCGCAAGATGATTTCGTCCTACGTGGGCGAGAACAAGGAATTCGAGCGGCAGTACCTGGCCGGCGAACTGGAGCTGGAGTTCAACCCGCAAGGCACGCTGGCCGAACGCCTGCGCGCGGGCGGTGCGGGGATTCCCGCGTTCTATACCGCAACCGGCTACGGCACCATCGTCGCCCAGGGCAAGGAAACCCGGCAATTCGACGGCAAGCAGTACGTGATGGAAACCGCACTGCAGGCCGACGTCGCGCTGGTCAAGGCCTGGCGTGCGGATACGGCCGGCAATCTGGTGTTCCGCAAGACTGCGCGCAACTTCAACCCGGCCTGCGCCATGGCCGGTCGCGTCTGCGTCGCCGAGGTCGAGGAGATCGTGGAGGTGGGTGCGATCGATCCGGACCAGGTGCATCTGCCCGGCATCTATGTCGACCGGCTGGTGCTCAACGCCACCCCGGAAAAACGCATCGAGCAGCGCACCGTGCGCGAAGGACAGCACTGATGGCCTGGACCAGAGACCAGATGGCCGCACGTGCGGCGCGTGAATTGACCGATGGTGCCTACGTCAACCTGGGTATCGGTCTGCCGACGCTGGTGGCCAACCACATTCCTGATGGCGTGGACGTGTGGCTGCAATCGGAGAACGGCCTGCTCGGCATCGGTCCGTTTCCCAGCGAGGACGAGGTGGATGCGGACCTGATCAACGCCGGCAAGCAGACAGTGACCGCGCGTGCCGGGGCCAGTTATTTCGGTAGCCACGACTCGTTTGCGATGATCCGCGGCGGGCACATCGATCTGGCGATTCTCGGTGCGATGCAGGTGACCGAGCGCGGCGACCTGGCCAACTGGATGGTGCCCGGCAAGATGGTCAAGGGCATGGGCGGCGCGATGGACCTGGTGGCCGGCGTCAAGCGCGTTGTCGTGCTGATGGAACATGTCGCCAAGGACGGCAGCCACAAGATCCTGCGCGAATGCGACCTGCCATTGACCGGCGTCGGCGTGGTCGATCGCATCATCACAGACCTGGCGGTATTCGACGTCACCGATCGCGGGCTGGTGCTGGTGGAGGCGGCCGAAGGAGTGGCGCTGGAGGAATTGCGCCAGAAGACCGGTGTGACAATTCTGACGCTTTAATCGTGAGGCAAGGCCGGACGGCCGCCAGGTCATCCGGCCCGCACCACGCCGCGTCCGGTGAAACGGTCGTCCAGTTGCAGATCCGCCAGCCACGGCGCCTGCCAGCGTCCGGAACCGATGCATTGCAGCGGGATCTGGACCGAGGTTCGGTCAAAGTCCAGCAGGTAGCTTTGGTCCTGTGCAACCTGGCAGACGTCTGCAATGAACGCCAACGCACCTTCGTGCACCTGCGCGATCGTCGCCCATTGCGCTGTCGACAGTTCCGGATGGGCGTAGACCGCAGTCGGAACGTCGTTGCTGGCTGTGAAGCAGGAAAATTGCGGCGAAGGAGCGGTGAGCAGTGTTTCCAAAAGCAGGTCGTGGCGCAGGATCGCTGACTGCTCCGGGTCGCTCTCGGTACGGCCATCGAAATAGCGAGCGGCTGCCCAGCTCTGCGCAGTAATCTTTGTGGCGCGCCCGTTCAATGCAAAATAAGCGCCACCCAGCGGCTGTCCGGTCAATCTTGTGAGGTTGGCCTGGATGGTGCCGGAATAACCTATATCGGCCACCATGGCGGTGCCGTCGCCTGCAATCGCTCTCCAGTAATGCAGGTAAGCCGTCCTTTCAGTTTCGGCAAGCGCCAGCAGTTCGTTGATCGCCGGGGCAATCAGTTCCAGCAGCTCGGCATGCATCTCCGGCAGGTAGACATCGCGTTGCATGACCGGGCGGCCCAGGCGACGTTCCAGAACATGTGCTGCAGCCTCTCCCAAGCGCGCCTGTACCAGGTTACCCAGTGTTCCGGTGTAGGTGCTGTCCAGCAGCAGTGCAAGATCGTCCGGCGCATGCAGTGAGGGGGTTCCGGTTCCCCGCCGCGACGCCAGCAGATACTTGCCATGCAGCTGCTGCAGTGCAGGGGATGTCTGCCTCACCAGCTGGAACCCCTGCTCCAGCAGGTGGCCTTCCCGGCTCAGGAACAAGATCGTTTCGATATTGCGTTGCGTCGCCGTGCGGATCAGCCAGGCGAGATAATCGAAGATCAGCGGACCGATCACCACATAGCCAAGACAGGCCGGTGAAAGAACCGGCAAGGGCATCAACGTGTCCGGGTGCCGGTCGGCAAGATCGGCGAACCGATTGGCCAGCAGGCCAAGCCACAACTGGTCCTGCCACCGGGTTGCCGCCCCCGAAGCGGCTCTCAGCGGGCGCAATGCAGGAATCACCTCCAGCAGTGCGGATGGCCGAAGCACATGCACCGGTGTCAACAGCTTGTGCATCTGTGGACGCTGGACATCTGCATGTTCGTTGTCGCCGACATGCAGCCACTGGGAGGCATCGATTTTCTCGAGGGCCGGCAGCTCCCTCCAGACATTGTCGGCATCCTTGCGCCAGCCCGTCTCGCAGGACACATACCAGGCAGCCGGCAGTGCGCTGACTTCTGGTGGCAGGACCTGCTGCAGCAATGCGCTATCCAGATACATGTCCGAAAGCGCAACCAGGCGGATGCCACGTTGCTTTAGTTGCGTCGCTGCTGCGATCACGCCCTGGCGTGGTCGCAGCAGCCGGGCTTCCAGGGCCACTTCCAGTGCCTGGAGGGCGCTGGTCGGAAGTCCCTTCGCATCGGGCAGGCCAGCCAGTGTGGCGTAGATGCTCGATAGATCGACATCGGCGCCACGTTGATGGCGCGCTTTTGACTCGGCAAGTTCGCGTAGTTCGAGAAAATTTCCGATCCCGAATTGGCGTGCTATCAGGTGGGCAAGAAAGGCGCGGGCACCGGCCGGAAACAGGAACGGCCTCACCACCAAGGTGTCGAAGATATCCAGCGACACCAGTCGAGCCTGCAGGGACGACAGTGTCAATCGTGTGGCGATCGGCGTCTCGAGCGACGCCTGCCAGTTGCGTCCACCCTCGTCGCTGAGTGACAGCGTCCCGTCTTGCGGCAGGATGCCGATGCGATACCGCTGATGGCGCACCACAGCGACGAACAAGCGTTCCACTGCGTGGTGCAGGGTGCCGTCGATCTGCCCGTGCTCTTCGGGGAAGTCCTTGAGTTCCAGATTCAGTGCGTACAACGGCCGCAGTGCATCCACCTTCGCCCAGAACATCGATCCGGCAGGAAAATCGATGTACTCCGGGGGGCTGATGTCGAATCCAAGTCGCTGGGCAAGTGTGCGACAGACGCTGAAATTGCTGAGCCAGGTATGCGCCCACAGCAGCACCCGCTCGTAACTTTCGGGATAAAGCATGCCGAGCCGCGGCTCGGCCTGAAACATCCCCAGTTGCCAGGCGATACGCTCCGGGCTCCCCATCAGGGATGACACCAGGTAGCGACGCCACTCGCCTTGTTCGCTGCCGGTATACAGCGATTTTTTCGTATGCAGATGGCCGACAACATCCAATGCCAGGATCTGCTCGCGAAACGTCACCAAGAGCGGTGCGATGTCACGGCCGCGATTGGGCACGACGCGTATCTCGAGCTTCTCGACCTGCGGCAGCTTTGAAAAGCGCTCGCGCGCCTGAGCTGCGGCTGTGTCATCCATCACCGATACCAGCAGGTCATAACCCGCCGGCATGTGCTGGAGCGACTGCGCGAATTCGTCGATCAGGTCGGGATAGAAGACGTGCAGCATCACGCCAATCTTGAGCTGCAGCTGCGACAGGGGAGCAGGCGCGGGGAATGGGTGTTGGTCAGGCAGGCGATGAACCGCCGGGCGTGCGCGCCCGGCTAGCTGTAACCGCCCCACCAGGCCACGAATTCCCAAGGCGCGTATCAGCTTGAGTGCCCGTATTGCGACTGCGGTTGCGCCGGAGAAACCGCCGCCATGGAGTTCTACCGAGCGACGCGCCGCAGCCATGAGTTTGGAAAGACTGCCGGTCACGCGGTACGGCACTGGCTACTCACAGATTCTGGTAGTTCGGGCCCGAACCACCCTCCGGGGTGACCCAGGTGATGATCTCGTACGGGTCCTTGATGTCGCAGGTCTTGCAGTGCACGCAGTTGGCGGCGTTGATCTGCAGGCGCTTGCCGGAGGGGCTGCCGGTGTCTGCGACCATTTCGTAGACGTTGGCCGGGCAGAAGCGGGTGCAGGGGTTGTCGTACTCCTGTACGCAGCGGGTGGCGCAGACGTCGGTGTCGAGCACCTTCAGATGCACGGGCTGGTCTTCGTCGTGCTCGGTGGCAGCGAAGTAGACCGCCTGCAGGCGGTCGCGCGGGGCGAGCTCGCGCGTGCCGTAGTCGCGGTTGGGTTGCTCGTAATCGCCGATCTTGTGCAATGCCGACCAGTCGGGTTTGTTCTTCAGCGTCCATGGCGAGGCGCCCTTGAGCGCGGTTTCCCAGGCGGCATTGAGCAGGCCTAACCACAGGCCCTTCTTGAAACCGGGCTTGATGTTGCGCACCTGCTTCAACTCGGCCATCGCATCGGACGCGCGCAGTTTCGCGTCGAAGCCTTGCGGCGCCAGCTGCGATTGCACCAGATGTTCGGCGGCCAGCATGCCGCTGCGGATCGCCTGATGGGTGCCCTTGATCTTGGGCACGTTGAGCAGGCCGGCGGTGTCGCCGATCAGCAGGGCACCGGGCATTTCCACCTTCGGCAGCGACTGCCAGCCGCCGGTGACGATGGCGCGCGCGCCGGCCGAGAGGATGCTGCCGCCTTCCAGCAATGGCTTGATCAGCGCGTGGTTCTTCCATTGCTGGAAGGCTTCCCACGGCTGGTACTTCGGGTCGCTGTAGTCCAGCCCGCTCACGTAACCGAGCGCGATCTGGTTGTTGTCCAGGTGATACAGGAAGCTGCCGCCGTAGGTGCGGTTGTCGGCCGGCCAGCCCAGTGTGTGCACGATCTTGCCGGGACTGACGCGCCCCTCCGGTACCTGCCACAGCTCCTTGATGCCGATCGAATAGCCCTGCGGGTCGGCATCGGCGGTGAGGTCGAAGCGGTTGAGCAGGCGCTTGGTCAGATGCCCGCGCGCGCCTTCGGCCAGCACGGTGACCTTGGCACGGATATCGATGCCGGCGGTGTAACCGGGCTTGTGCGAACCGTCCTTGGCCACGCCCATGTCGCCGATACGCACGCCGATGACCTGGCCGTTGTCGTCGTGCAGGGTTTCGGCGGCGGCAAAGCCGGGGTAGATCTCCACACCCAGCGCTTCGGCCTGCGGCGCCAGCCAGGCGCACATTGCGCCCAGGCTGACGATGAAATTGCCGTGGTTGCGCATGCCCGGCGGCACCACCGGGAACTTGCGCGCGCTGTCCTTGCCGAGAAACCAGAATTCGTCGTCGGTGGCAGCCACGCAGATCGGCGGCGGGTTGTCGCGCCAGCCCGGCAGCAAGGCATCCAGCGGGCCCGGCTCGATCACCGCGCCGGACAGGATATGCGCACCGATGGTGCTGGATTTTTCGATCACACAGACGCTGATGGCCGGATCGAGCTGCTTGAGCCGGATCGCAAAGGCCAGCCCTGCCGGACCGGCGCCGACGGTGACGACGTCGTACTCCATCACGTCGCGCTCGACCGTCTCTGGCGCATTTGCGCCGACTCCTGCTTCCGACATTGCTCCGCTCCCGTTGGCTCGATGGCTGCCGCGCATTTTCCGGGATTCGATGTGACGGCGGCAAATCGGATCGATTCATCCGCGCCGCGCAGCCTCCACTCAGCGGGCGCGTGCTAGCGTTTGATGGATGAAGATTCGGGTGGCATTGCCGCAAGCGGAGATCGCCTGGTGTCGCGGCTGGTTGCCGCGCGCGCAGGCCGATGCGCTGCTGCAGGCGCTGCTGACGCAGGTGCAGTGGGAGGTGCATCGCATCCGCATGTTCGGGCGGACGGTGGATTCGCCGCGTCTGAGCAGCTGGATGGGCGATGCGGACGCCAGCTATCGCTACTCGGGCACGCAGTTCGCGCCGCAGCCGTGGCTGGAGGTATTGCAGCCTCTACGCACGCGCCTGCTGGCCGAGACCGGGGCGCCGTTCAACAGCGTGCTGGCCAACCGTTACCGCAGCGGCAACGATGCGATGGGCTGGCATAGCGACGACGAGCCGGAGTTGGGGGCGCGACCATTGATCGCCTCGGTAAGCCTGGGCGCGACGCGGCGCTTTGCATTCAAGCATCGCGACGATGCTGCGTTGAAGCAGACGCTGGAATTGGGGCACGGCGATCTGCTGCTGATGGCAGGCGAGACCCAGCGCCACTACAAGCATGCATTGCCGCGCACCACAAAGCCCATCGGCGAGCGCATCAATCTGACCTTTCGCCAGATTGCGCCGCGTGCTCCCCAACGCTAGTTCGGCTGTCGCGGTGACAGCGGACGCGGCAGGATCTGGCTGTCCTGCTGGCCGGTGACCAAGGTCCAGCCGACCAGTTCGGTGGTGACCTGCGTCATCGCCTGTTCGAATGCTGCTGCCACCGCAGCCGTGTCGGTGCCGCTGGACGGGCGTGCGACCAGGAAGGTGCGCGAAGCCACCACGCGCTGATCGGCGGCGTGCAGCAGTTTGGCATTGAGTTCGATGGTGGCCGAGGGCAGCGACTGGCCGGCGTAGTCGGACTCGAAGCGGCGCAGGTCGATCGCCAGCTTGTAGTCGGAGCGGATGCCGGTGCCGATACGGGCGACGGCGGCGATCTTGCCGGAGTCCTCGAACGCGCGGACCACGCTGTCTTCCAGCATGTCGGTGGCCGGCTGCGCCCAGCCTGCGCCGTGATAGACCTGCAACTCGCCCGGGGTCGGGCGCACGTTGATGCGCGGGCTGTCGATCACCCGCGCGGCGCTGGGCTTGGACACCGACAGCTGCCAGCTCACCTGCGGCCAGGACGGGTTCGGCGCGATCCGCACATTAGGTGCGTAAATGGTGGCCGGCTTCTTGTCGCCGCCGGTCAACACCGAGCAGCCGCCCAGCGCCAGCAACGAGACGCACAACATGGGACGCAACAGGCGCATGGCAGTCATTTCGGTTCGAACTCCTTGGGTGCGTCGCGGCCGAGCAGGTAGCGCGCAGGGTTGTTGTCCAGTTTGTCGCTGACCCGGCGCAGGTCGCGGATCAGGCCGCGCAATTCGGTCAGCGTGGGCCCGAGCTGGCCCAGTCCGTCGTTGGCAAAACTATTGATGGCCGCGCGGTTCTCGCCAAGGATGTTGTCGGCGTTGCCGGCGGCCGAATCCAGCTTGACCAGGGTGGCATCGAGCTTTTCCAGGATGCCCGGCAGCTGCTGCACCAGGTTCTGGTCCAGCCGCTTGATGGTGCCATTGGTGGTGGTCAGGGTGGTGTCCAGATTGCGTGCGGCATCGCGCGCGCTGACGATCAGCGCCTGCATGCCTTCGTCGCGGTCGGCGATGCCACCACTGATCTTTTCCAGGTTCTGCAAGGTGGCGGTGATGCTGGCCACGTTCTTGTCCGAGAGCATCTGGTCCATGCGCTCGACGATGCGGTTGGCGGTGTCGGTGATGTTCTGCAGCGCCGACGGCGTGGTCTGGATGATCGGCGCATCGCTCTTGTCGATGGTGGTCAGCGACGGGGCCTCGGGCGTGCCGCCGGAGAGCTGGATGATCGACGGGCCGGTCAGGCTGGTGATGGCCAGCTTGGCGCGGGTATCGCTCTTGATCGGCGTGGTGGAGTTCACCCGCACGTGCGCGACCACCTGGCGCGGGTCGTTTGGTGCCAGCGTCAGCTCGGTGATCGAGCCGACCGCGATGCCGTTGTATTGCACCGGGCTGCCGACCGACAGGCCGGTCACCGCCTCGCGGAACACCACCCGGTATTGCTGCCAGGTACGGTCGGAGGAGTATTTTGCGGCCCATAGCCCGAACAGCAGCAGGGCCAGGCCCGCCACGATGGTGAAGGCGCCGATCAGGACGTAATTGGCTTTGGTTTCCATGCTCAGGCGGTCTCGGTGGAGTCGGTCTTGGCCGCGCGCGCGGCGCGGGCGCGCGGACCGTGGAAATATTCCTGGATCCAGGGGTGGTCGATCTGCTCGACTTCGGCCAGCGGCGCGTTGGCGATCACCTTGCGATCGGCCAGCACCGCGATGCGGTCGCAGATGGCGTACAGCGTATCCAGGTCATGCGTGATCAGGAACACGGTCAGGCCCAGCGCCTGTTGCAGGGTGCGGATCAACCGGTCGAAGGCGGCCGCGCCGATCGGGTCCAGCCCGGCGGTGGGCTCGTCCAGAAACAGCAGCGGCGGATCCAGCGCCAGCGCCCGCGCCAGGCCGGCGCGCTTGCGCATGCCGCCGGACAATTGCGAGGGCAGCTTGTCCAGCGCATCGGCCGGCAGGCCGGCCAGCTTGATCTTCAGCAGCGCCAGCTCGAAATACCAGCGCTCGGGAAACTCGCCGTGATGTTCCTTCAGCGGGACCTGCACGTTTTCGCCGACGGTCATCGACGAGAACAGCGCGCCGTCCTGAAACAGCACCCCGGTATTGCGGGTGATGTGCTGGCGGTCGGCGAAACGGCCCGAGCGTGCGTCCGCACCCAACACCTGGATGCTGCCGGCGTCGGGCTCGCGCAGGCCCAGGATGCTGCGCATCAGCACCGACTTGCCGGTGCCCGAGCCGCCGACCACGCCCAGGATCTCGCCGCGACGCACGTCCAGATCCAGGTCCTCATGCACGACCTGGCTGCCGAAGCGATTGGTCAGCCCGCGCACCGAAATCGCCAGCTGGTCGTCGTCGGCGTCGGTCTCTGTGCCGGGATTGGGGATTTGGGATTCGGGATTGGTCACAGCACAGTTCTCCCGAGTGTCAGGGCGCCAGCTGCGCTCCTGCCTTGCACCAATCCCGAATCCCGCATGTCGAATCCCGGTCTCATCACCACCCCATCTTCATGAACCACAGCGCGGCGACCGCGTCGAGGATGATGACCAAGGAAATCGTCTGCACCACCGAGGAGGTGGTGCGTTCGCCAACCGACTGCGCGGTGCCGCTGACCTTCAGGCCTTCCAGGCAGCCGATCAGGCCGATCACCAGCGCAAACAGCGGCGCCTTGGATAGGCCGACCAGGAAATGCCGCAGCTGGATGGTGTCGTGCATGCGCGCCAGGTACATCTGTGGCGGGATATCCAGATCGAATGCGCCCACGGTGACGCCACCGGCCAGGCCGGCGATCATCGCGATGAAGGTCAGCAGCGGCAGGGTGAAGATCAGCGCAAGCAGGCGCGGAATCACCAGCAGGTCGATCGGGTCCAGGCCCAGGGTGCGGATCGCGTCCACTTCCTCGCGCGATTTCATCGCACCGATCTGCGCGGTAAACGCACTGGCGGTGCGCCCGGCCAGCACGATGGCGGTCAGCAGCACCGCGAACTCGCGCAGGAAGGCGATCGACACCAGCTCCACCACGTAAATCTCCGCGCCGAAGTCGCGCAGGATGGTCGAGCCCAGGAACGCGATCACCGCGCCGACCAGATACGACAGCAGCACCACCAGTGGCACCGCATCCAGGCCGACCTGCTCCATGTGGTGCACGGTGGAGGTCAGGCGGAAGCGCCGCGGCTCGTGGATCAGCCGCGCAATCTTGACCAGGTTCTCGCCCAGAAAGCTGTTCAGCTCCAGAATGCCCTGGCCGACGCCGTGGGTGGTGCGGCCCAGACGGTCCAGCGCGGCGACGAAGCCGTAGTCGCGTTTGGGCTTGGGGCGTTCGTCGTTGAGTTCCTCGATGGTGCACACCAGCGCCTGGTGCTCATCGCGGAAGTCGATCGCGTCTTCCTTCAGGCCCATGCGGCTGGCGAAGCGCAGCAGCTGCAGCACCCCGGCCGAGTCCAGTTGCCCGATGCCGCGCGCGTCGATGCGCCGGATCCCTTCGGGCACGGCCTGCAGCAGCTCGGCCTGGGGCAACGCGGTCGCCAGGACCCAACTGCCAGCAAGGCGGACCTGTGCGTGATCCTGCGAGTCTTGTTCGATGCGTGGAGGTTGCGCTTTGATCATGGGTGGCCTGTCCGTGGCGCCAGCATACCGCGCCCGGCGTGAGCGAATGATGGGGACGCTTCGCCGCTGCGGTCCCGGCACAGACAATCGGCGCGCCGGCCAGGTGCGCTGCGGCATACACTGACGGTCTCGCCAGACGGCGTTTCTCCGATCCGACCCGCCACGCATGTCCGCTGCCACCGTCGTCCAACCGTCCGCCAGCGCCACCTATGCCCAGCGCGTCGCCTTTGTTTCGGAAATCGCCGGACGCCTGCATTCCTACGGCACCACGGCGCAGCGCCTGGAGGCCGCCGTGGTCGGGCTGTCGCACAAGCTGGGCTTGGACTGCGAGCCCTGGTCCAATCCCACCGGGATCATTTTGAGCTTCAGCGACCCGACCAAGGCCATCGGCTCCAGCGACATCACCCGGGTGATCCGGCTGGCTCCGGGCGAGAACGACCTTTACAAGCTCAGCGTGGCCGATTACGTGGCCGACGGCGTGGCCAACGGGCGCATGAGCATCGCGCAGGGCCACACCGCGCTGCGGCGGCTGGACCGCGAGGTCGATCGGCGCGGCAAGACCATGCAGGTGCTGGCATTCGGGCTGGCCGCCGCCGGCGTGGCAGGGCTGTGGAAACTGCCCTGGCTGGACATCGCCACCGCCGGCGCGATCGGCATGTCGATCGGCCTGCTGACCCAATACACCGACAGGCGGCCGGCGACCAAGGAAGCCGGCGAGGCGCTGGCCGGCCTGCTGGCCGGGGTGGTGGCCGCCGTGGTGGCGTCGCTGGTCGGGCCACTGAACCTCAACACGGTGATCATCGCCTCGCTGGTGGTGCTGCTGCCCGGCATGTCGTTGACCAATGCCTTCAACGAGCTGGCCAGCCAGCACTGGGTCTCGGGCACGGCGCGTCTGGCCGGTGCGGTGACCACGGTGCTCAAGCTCACCGTCGGTGCAGTGATCGCGGTGACGCTGACCCAGGTGCTCGGCCTGCATCCGCAGGTGGCCGCATTGCGCCCGCAGGCCGGCTGGGTGGAATGGGCCTCGCTGCTGGTGGCCGCTTATGCGTTTGCGGTGTTGTTCAAGGCCAATCGACGTGATTATTTATGGATCATGGCGGCGGCCATGTCCGGGTATGTCATCGCGCGTTATGCCGGGCACGCCTGGGGCGGTCCGGCCGGTGTCTTTGCATCGGCCATGGCATTGACCGCCGCCGGTAATCTGTTCGGGCGGGTGATACAAAAACCCGGGGCATTGATCCGTTTGCCCGGCATCATCATGCTGGTTCCGGGCAGTGTCAGCCTGCGCGGCTTTCTGACCCTGATACAGCAACAGGATGTCAGTGTGGGGCAGGCCGCGCTATTGGCGGTGACCAATATCGTGATGGCCTTGATGGCCGGATTGCTGTTCGGCAATCTGTTGATTCCGGCCCGCAAGAATTTATGACCGGCAGAAAACGCGCAATAAAAAACGCCGGCACTGCCGGCGTTTTTTATTGGTAACAATCAAGCCGCCTTGGGCTTCTTGGTCACGCGCTTGGTGGCGGCTTTGCGCGGCGCGGCCTTCTTGGCCGGGGTCTTCTTGGCGCTGACCTTGCTGATCAGAAAGTCTTCGACCTTCTTGCCGGCGGCGGTCAGTTCGGCCAGCCAGCGCGGCTGCTTGCCGCGGCCGGTCCAGGCTTCCTGGGGATTGGCGGGGTTGCGATATTTCGGCGCAACCTTGCCCAGCTTGCGGCCGGCGCGCGGACCCGGCTTGGCAGCGGCAGCCGAACGGCCCGCACCGGCGCTGGCGCCAAACAATTCTTCGATGGAATAACCCTGGGCTTTTGCCGCGCGGGTCAGCTGCGTGCGGACCTTGGCAATCGGGGCGCGCTTGGCAACCACGGTCTGCTGCTTTTTCGCGTTTTTGATCAGGGCACCCAATTGCTTGGCCGACAGGCCGCTAAGATCGATCGACATCACTACTCCGGAAGATGAGAGAGAAAAGAATGCCGGTCCGTGGCAGCGCTGGCCATCATAATGTCAGAAAACCCGGGTGACAAATGCGCCGAAATACTCCGGCGCATTGTGTTCATCTAATCGAAGTAGTTTCGGGTGATTTGATCAACGACCCAGGCGGGAGAATAATCCGGCCTTATCCAGGTTTTCTGCTGCTTCCGCAGTACGGGCACGATATTCAAAGGTACCGGCGACCAATCCGCGTTCGGAGACCACCACCCGATGCGGAATGCCCAGCAGTTCCATATCGGCAAACATCGCACCCGGGCGCAGGCCACGATCGTCCAGCGCCGCTTCAATGCCTGCGTCAAGCAATTCGTCCAGCAATGCCTGAGCGGCGGCAACCACCTGCGCATCCTGCTTGGGGTTGATGATGCAGACCACCACCTGCCACGGTGCCATCGGCGCGGGCCAGACGATGCCGGCATCGTCGTGATTCTGCTCGATCGCCGCGGCCACGATGCGCGATATGCCGATGCCGTAGCAGCCCATCTTCATCACTGCGGGCTTGCCGTTCTCGTCGATCACGGTGGCCTGCAATGCCTGCGCATACTGGCTGCCGAGCTGGAACACATGCCCCACCTCGATGCCGCGGGCCAGCCGCAGCTCGCCGCCGTCGGCCGCACGTTCGCCGTCGATGACGTTGCGCACATCGGCAACGGTTTCCGGTTCCGGCAGGTCGCGGCCCCAGTTGACGCCCACCAGGTGCACGCCGGGCACATTGGCGCCGACCACGAAATCGGCCAGCGCCGCGACATCGCGATCTGCCACCACGCGCACCGGGCGGGCGGTATTGATCGGACCCAGAAAGCCCGGCTCGCAGCCGAGGTGGTCGCGGATTTCGGTTTCGTTGGCCAGGCGGTAACCAGCCAGGCCGGCGACCTTGCCAAGCTTGATCTCGTTGACGGCATGATCGCCGCGCACCAGCACCAGCACGAAGCCGGCTTCGGTCATCACCGCCACCGACTTGACCGTGCGCTGCAGCGCGATGCCCAGCAACTGGGCGACGTCTTCGCAGGTCTTCTGGGTGGGCGTTGCGACCTGGCGCATTGCCTCGCCAGCCGCAGCGCGCGGGGCGGGCAGGGCGGCGCTGGCGGTTTCCACGTTGGCGGCGTAATCGGAGCCGGTGGAAAATGCCAGCGAGTCCTCGCCGGAGGCGGCGATGACGTGGAATTCCTGCGAGGCGTCGCCGCCGATGGCGCCGGAGTCGGCCTGCACGGCGCGGAATTCCAGCCCCAACCGGGTAAAGATGCGGGTATAGGCCGCGCGCATGTTGTCGTATTCGCGCGCCATGTCGGCATCGGTGAGATGGAAGGAATAGGCATCCTTCATCAGGAATTCGCGCGCGCGCATCACCCCGAAGCGCGGGCGGATCTCATCGCGGAACTTGGTCTGGATCTGGTAGAAGTTCATCGGCAGCTGCTTGTAGCTGTTGATCTCCTGGCGCGCGAATTCGGCCGCGGCCTCTTCGGCGGTCGGGCTGTAGCAGAACTCCTGCTCCTTGCGATCCTTGATCTTGAGCAACTGCCCGCCGAACTTCTCCCAACGGCCGGTGGCGTCCCACAGCTCGCGCGGCTGGATGGTGGGGAACAGCACTTCCACCGCCCCGGCGCGGTTCATTTCCTCGCGCACGATGGCCTCGACCTTGCGCAGCACGCGCAGACCCAGTGGCGACCAGGTGTACAGCCCGGAGGCCAGCTTGCGGATCATGCCCGCGCGCAGCATCAGACGGTGGCTGACCAGCTCGGCGTCGGCCGGGGTTTCCTTGGTGGTGTGCAGGTGGAACTGGGAAAGACGCATCGGGCTTCGCTTGGGCGGAAAGCCCATAGTTTGCCAGTCTCGCGCCCTGCCGGTCAGGGGCACCGGCCGATCGGCCGGATGCCGGGACCGGTATGTGGCCGGTCCCGGGCCGGCTCAGGTGGCCGGATTGCCGCTCGCTGCCGGCTTGCAATAGGCCTTGGCGGCCGCCTCGGCGAGATTGCGCTGCGCCGCGCGCGCGTCCGGGTCCAGCGGGGTGCCGGGCTTGCCGTCGGCGCCGGCGCCCATGGTGACCTCGCCCTTGCCGCTGAGCAGTTCCAGGTTGCGGCGCGCGGTCAGGCAGTCGGCCGATTCGGGCGTGGTGGTTTCCGGCGCGGCGATGGCGGCGGTGCCGCTGCGCGCATCGATCCGGCGCGCTTCGTAGCGCTGGCCGGCCGGTGGCGGGGTTTCGGTGTAGTGGGTGACGCCCCTGGCGTCCTTCCATTTATACAGATCGGTCGCGCCGGCGGCGGCGCTGGCCAGCATCAGCAGGGCGCAAAGCCCGGACGACAGGTGCATGTGGCTTCCCCTGGATGATTCCCGCGGCGATTGCAGCATCCGCGGCCCGCGCTGGCAAGTGACGCTGCAGGCGCACAGGCGCGCTACCGCCGGACGGACCTCAGGCCCTACACTTGCCGGATGGATGAGATGAGACCGCCCCCGCGCTCGCGCACGATTTACCTGCTGCCGAACCTGTTCACCACCGCCGGGCTGTTTTCCGGTTTCTACGCCATCATCGCCGCCGCCAATGGGCAATTCGTCCAGGCCGCCATGGCGGTGTTCGTGGCCGCGGTGATGGACGGGCTGGACGGCCGGGTCGCGCGCCTGACCAATACCAGCAGCGAATTCGGCGTGCAGTACGACTCGCTGGCCGACCTGGTCAGCTTCGGCATGGCCCCGGCGTTGGTGATGTACCACTGGTCGCTGTCGGCATTGAAGTACGACAGCAACGTGATGGGTCGGGTCGGCTGGTCGGCCGCCTTTCTGTATGCGGCCTGCGCGGCGCTGCGGCTGGCGCGCTTCAATACGCAGGTCGGCGTGGTCGACAAGCGCTGGTTCATCGGCCTGGCCAGCCCGGCGGCCGCCGGCCTGATGATGTCCTTCGTCTGGGCCTTTGCCGACGATAGCCTGGGCTTCGACGGCGAGCAGCTGCGTTACCTGGCGCTGGCGGTCACCGTGGTGGCGGCCTTGCTGATGGTCAGCCGGATCCGGTTCTGGAGTTTCAAGGGCGGCGCGCGTGGTCCGCGCGCTGACCGTGTGCCGTTCCTGGCGCTGGCGATCGCCACGGTGGTGATTGCGTTGCTGGTGATCGATCTGGCCCGTTCGCTGCTGGTGATCGGCGTGCTGTATGCGCTGTCCGGCCCGGTGATGTGGCTATGGCGGCGCTGGCGGCGCACGCCCGAGTTGCCATGAGTCAATTGGCCTCCGAGCCGATGTGGTCCGATCTGCAGGTGTCGTATCTGCAGGCGTTGGGGCACACCGTGTATCTGGACCGCGACGCCGTGGACGCGGCGGCGCCTGACGAGACGAGCGAGCATGCGCCGGCGGCGGCTGCACCGTCACGCGTGGAGCGCGCGCCGTCGATGCCGCCACCCGCGGCACCGCCTGTGGTCCGGCGCAGCGCACCCGCTGCGCCGGCCGACGCGCCGTCTGCGGTCACGACTGCGCCATCGGCAGCGCCGCAGCGGCGCAGCCGGGTCGGCATGCCCGATCGCCTGCAGATGGCATTGCTGCGCGCCTCCGGCTGCAATCCAGGCGATCCGAATACCCAGGCCTTGATGGCATCCTGGCCGCTGGCCGAGTTGCGCGGCAACCCGGCGGCCAAGCGCGCGCTGTGGCCGCAACTGCGTGCGCTGCGGCGGCGTCGGGATCCGGCATGAGCGCGTTGAACGTGCCGCTGCCCACGTCGCTACGCGCCATGCGCGAGAGCGATCTGGATGTGGTGATGGAGATCGAACACCGCGCCTATCCGTTTCCGTGGACGCGCAGCATCTTTCGCGACTGCCTGCAGGCCGGCTATCCGGGCTGGGTGATGGAGCAGGGCGGGCAGGTCATTGGCTACGGGGTGATCAGCATCGCCGCCGACGAAGCGCACGTGCTCAATGTCTGCATCGCACCGGAGGCGCAATCCCAGGGGCATGGCCGGGTGCTGTTGCGCGCGCTGATCAAGGGCGCCTGCGATCGCGGCGCGCGGCGGGCGTTTCTGGAAGTGCGCCCGTCCAACCCGTCGGCGATTGCGCTGTATCACTCCGAAGGCTTCAATGAAATCGGGCGGCGCCCACGCTACTACCCCTCCAACACCGGCCGCGAAGATGCGTTGGTGATGGCGATCGAGTTGTCCTTCGAGGGGTTTTCCTGAGCGGTATCGGCGGTTGCAGATGGGAGCGTTCGGGCACGTCCGGCTGGCACTGTCAGCCACTCACCTGACAGGCGCCGCGCGTTTGCCTTGGTCAGGGGCCTGACGACCCGCAGATATTCCGCCCGGCGCTTGCGTCGCGGGCGAACGATTGCGCCGGTACTGCGCTGTCTCACGGCAGCTGCGGCTTCGTCGTTACAGCAGACGATCGGGTAAACAGGCAATCGCCGATGCCGTGAGCAACGCCCTTGCGCGTCACTGCAATCGATCGCAGCAAGGCGCACATCGTTCCTGACGCACCGCGTGCGTCGGCCGCTCGCGCGCCGCCATCTGGCATGACGTGCTCGCACACATCATGGTGATTCTTTCGCCATCTTGTATTTTTTCTTTTCGGTGACGTGACCAGTTGCGTCCTCGCATGCGAGATGCCGCTCGAAGGCGCTAGAGCGCATTGCGGCCGCTGTGCGCGTCAAAAAAACATGCAGGTCTGTGAGCGTGGTGGCACACCGTGCTGGACCCGCGCCCGTCTGTACTGCGCTGCAGATCATGCTGCACTGCAGTGTCCTCGCGACTGTCTCCACGTGTCTTGATTACAGCGTTTTGTCTTCTCTTGCGTGTCCCGCAACCGTTTGCGTGACTGCGCGTGCACATCGATGCATCGGCTAGATACAAGCCATTGCGATGCTCCTAGTATCGGCGTCGCGGAACTGAACATTACAGAGATGAAAAGTATGTTCCGCGCCTGCTAGACGAGGGGTGTGCCGCCGCGCGGCGCATCGAACCCATTCGAGGGAGACATCAAGATGAAGCCGAAATTTTCAACGGCGGCCGCCGCGTCGCTGTTTGTCGGGTCGTTGCTGGTCGTTGGCGTTGCCTGCGCCGATCCTGCACTGGAAGTTGCAACCACTGGTTGGGCAACCCAGAACGGGGGAACCAAGGGCGGCTCCAAGGCGGCCGCTGCCAACATCTACACGGTCAAGACTGCCGCCGAGCTGAAGAGCGCGCTGAAAGCCAGCGTGGGCAGCAACGGGCGCATCATCAAGATCAGCGGCATCATCGATGTCAGCGAGGGCAAGCCGTACACCACGACCTCGGATATGAAGAGCCGCGCGCGGCTGGACATCCCGACCAAGACCACGCTGATCGGCATCACCAGCAACGCGGAAATTCGCGAAGGCTATTTCTACGTCAAGGCCAACGACGTCATCATCCGCAACATCACCATCGAAAATCCATGGGATCCGGAGCCGGTCTGGGACCCGGATGACGGCAGTGCCGGCAACTGGAATTCCGAGTACGACGGCCTCACGGTCGAGGGTGCGACCAATGTGTGGGTGGACCATGTCACCTTCACCGACGGTCGCCGCACCGACGATCAGAACGGCACCGCCAACGGGCGCCCCAAGCAGCATCACGACGGTGCGATGGACGTCAAGAAGGGCGCCAACTTCGTCACCATTTCCTACTCGGCGTTCAAGTCGCACGAGAAGAACGACCTGATCGGCTCCAGCGACAGCGCCTCCAGCACCGACAGCGGCAAGCTCAAGGTGACCATCCACAACACCTTGTTCGAGAACATTTCCGCACGCGCGCCGCGGGTGCGCTTCGGCCAGGTGCACCTGTACAACAACTACCACGTCGGCAGCACCAGCAATAAGGTCTACCCGTTCTCGCACGCGCACGGCGTGGGCAAGGAGTCCAAGATCTTCTCCGAGCGCAACGTGTTCGACATCAGTGGGGTGAGCAGCTGCGACAAGATTGCGGCCGATTACGGCGGCAGCGTGTACCGCGACCAGGGCTCGCTGCTCAACGGCAAGGCACTGACCTGCTCGTGGAATAGCAACATCGGTTGGACCCCGCCGTACACCTATAGCCTGCTGTCGGCCGACAAGGTCGCTGCGGACGTCAAGGCAAAAGCCGGCGCAGGCAAGCTGTAAGGCGTCTGCCACATGCAACGCATGCAGCGTTGCATCTGTTTCCGCAACGCCCGCAACACTGCGGGCGTTGTGCGTTTTGGCGGCGTTAGATCTTGGCGCGTTGCTCGCGCAGGCCGGTCAGCTGCGTGGTCCAGTCGTTCAGGCGCGCACGCTCCTGTTCGACCACCACGGCCGGTGCGTTCTGCACGAAGGTGGCGTTGCCCAGCTTGCCATTGCACTTGCCGATCTCGGCTTCCACGCGCTTGATTTCCTTGTCCAGGCGCGTGCGTTCGGCATCCATGTCGACCAGGCCTTCCAGCGGCACCAGCAGGGTCAGCTCACCGACGATGGCCGTGGCCGACGGCGGGGTGTCCTGGCCGGCCTCCAGCCAGTCGATCGCTTCGAGCTTGAGCAGGAACGACAGCTGCGAGGCAAAGCGGCCAATACGGGTGCGATCGTCGGCAGTGCCGGCCTGCAGCAGCAGGCGAACCTGTTTGGACGGCGGTACGTTCAACTCGCTGCGCACACGACGCAGTGCCGACACCATCGACTTCAGCCATTCGACATCGGCCTCTGCGCCGGCGTAGCTGGCGGTATCGATATCGCCTGCCTGCGGGAATGCCTGCAACGAGATCGTGGCGGCGGTGATGCCCAGGCGCGGTGCGACCTGCTGCCACAGTTCTTCGGTGACGAATGGGGTAAGCGGGTGCAGCAGGCGCAATAACGCTTCGAGCACGTAGAGCAGGGTGTGCCGCGTGCTGGCGGCAGCTTCGCTGTCCTGGCCATTGAGCGCGGGCTTGGCCAGTTCGACGAACCAGTCGCAGAACGCATTCCAGGCGAACTCGTACAGCGATTGCGCGAGCAGATCGAAGCGGTAGTTGGCGTAGTGCGCGTGGGTTTCGGCAGTGACCTTGTCCAGGCGCGCCAGAATCCATTGCTCGGCTTCGGTGCGCGGCTGCGGCACGCCGGCAAAGCGCGCGCCCTCGGTATTCATCAACACAAAGCGCGTGGCATTCCACAGCTTGTTGCAGAAATTCTTGTAGCCTTCGGCGCGGCCGAGATCGAACTTGATGTCGCGGCCGTGCGTGGCGAGTGCGGCGATGGTGAAGCGCAGCGCGTCTGCACCGTGGGCGATGATGCCGTCCGGGAATTCCTTGCGCGTGGCCTTTTCGATCTTCTCGGCCATGCGCGGCTGCATCAGCCCGTGGGTGCGCTTGGCCACCAGGTCTTCGATGCTGATGCCGTCGATGATGTCCAGCGGATCGAGCACGTTGCCCTTGGACTTGGACATCTTCTGGCCCTGCGCATCGCGAATCAGGCCGGTGATGTAGACATCGCGGAACGGCACCTGGCCGGTGAAGCTGTCGGTGGCCATGATCATGCGCGCCACCCAGAAGAAGATGATGTCGAAGCCGGTGACCAGCACCGACGACGGCAGGTAGCGCTCGAAGCCGCGCTCGGCCATCGCGTTCGCATCCGGCCAGCCCAGCGTGGAGAACGGCCACAGTTGCGAGGAGAACCAGGTTTCCAGCACGTCACTGTCCTGGTGCAGCGCGACGTCGGCGCCCAGGCCGTGTTTCGCGCGCACCTCGGCTTCGTCGTGGCCGACATAGCACTTGCCTGCCTCGTCGAACCACGCCGGGATGCGATGGCCCCACCACAGCTGACGGCTGATGCACCAGTCCTGGATGTTCTCCATCCAGTGGCGATAGGTGTTGATCCAGTTCGGCGGCACGAATTTGACCTGGCCGCTTTCGACCAGCTCCAGGCCGCGCCTGGCCAGCGCGTCCATCTTCACGAACCACTGGTCGGTCAGATAGGGCTCGATCACCTGGCCGGTGCGATCGCCGCGCGGCACCTGCAGCTTGTGTGGCTTGGTTTCGACCAATACGCCCAGGTCTTCCAGTTCCGACAGCACCAGCTTGCGGGCGTCATAACGATCCAGGCCGCGATAACGCTCCGGCGCATTCTCGTTGATGGTGGCGGTGACGGTGAACAGATTGATCAGCGGCAGGTCATGTCGCACGCCCACCTGGTAATCGTTGAAGTCATGCGCAGGCGTGACCTTGACCACGCCGGTGCCGAAGGCGCGGTCGACATAATCGTCGGTGATTACTGGCACCTGCCGGCCGGTCAGCGGCAGCACGATGCGGGCGCTGTGCAGCGTGGCGTAGCGCGGATCTTCCGGATGCACCATCACTGCGGTATCGCCCAGCATGGTTTCCGGGCGCGTGGTGGCGACCACCAGGTAATTGCGGGTTTCGCGCAGCGTCTCGACGCCGTCGGTATCGTGTTCGACGTGCTCGTAGGTCACGCCGTCGGCCAGCGGGTAGCGGATCGACCACAGGAAGCCGTCTTCTTCGACGTTTTCCACTTCCAGGTCGGAGATCGCGGTCTTCAGCACCGGGTCCCAGTTGACCAGGCGCTGGCCGCGATAGATCAGGCCCTGCTCGTACCAGCGCACGAAGGCTTCGTTGACCGCGGCCGACGGCTGCGGGTCCATGGTGAAGGTGCTGCGCGACCAGTCGCTGGAGGTGCCCAGCCGGCGCATCTGGCGCTCGATGGTGTCGCCGGACTCGGCCTTCCATTCCCACACCTTGGCGATGAAGCCCTCGCGCCCCAGCGAGTCGCGTGTTTCGCCGTTGCCTTCCAGGGCCAGGTTGCGCGACACCACCATCTCGGTGGCGATGCCGGCGTGGTCGGTGCCCACCTGCCACAGCGTATCGAAGCCGCGCATGCGGTGATAACGCACCAACGCGTCCATCAGTGTCTGCTGGAACGCATGGCCCATGTGCAGCGTCCCGGTCACATTCGGCGGCGGCAGCAGCACGGTATACGGCTCACCCTTGCCGGACGGCACGAAATAACCGGCCGCCTCCCACTGCGCGTACAGGCGCGATTCGAAGGAAGAGGGTTCGTAGCTGGAGGCGAGGGTGGTCATAGAGGGGCGGCGATTCGTTGTTCGGGATTCGGGATTGGTTGCGTCATGGGGCCGGCGAGAAGCACTGGCAATCCACTCATCAACATCAGCGGTGTGCGGTGGAGCGAAGATCGGCTATTGGGGATTTGTCGTTGGATGCAGCCCTGGGATGCGCAAAAAACCTGCTTTTGCCAATCCCCAATCCCGACTCCCCAATCCCCGCCCACTCACATGTCGTATTTGGTCAGTTCCAGGCCCAGGGCCTTGTACTGCTTCCAGCGCTCGCGCAGCGGTTCGCGGGCGGCGGGGTCGGCCGGGACGACTTCCAGTACGCGGTCGCAGGCACCCAGGTAGGGGTCGTCGCGCAGGTTGATCACCAGCGGGCGCGAGGGGGCATCGAACTCCGGCGCGGCGATCAGCACCGGCGCCAGCTCGTCTTCCTCGTCGGTGCCGGCAATCTGGTGCGGGATGTAGGCCTCGTCATCGAATGCCCACAGCAGGTCGTCCAATGCCTCGGCCTGCGCGGCGTCGCGCGCCAGGATCAGCGTGGACAGGTTGGCGTCGTTGGCCTTGCGCGCCAGCTCGCAGACCAGCCGCAGCGGTTCGTTGAGGAAGCGCGGTTTGGCGATCAGGTAGAAATCGGCACGGGGCATCAGGCGGTCACAAAGCGGGAGGAGAGCAAGAATTCGGTGGCCATGCCGGCGGCCACGAACAGCGCAGCAAAGCCGAGCACGGCCAACAGTAGGCCGCCGAATGCACGCAGGCGGCGCCCCGGCGGGCGCGAACGGTACAGATACACCGGCAGGAACAGCACGGCGAACGCCACGATGCCGATATTCATCCAGGCCGGCCGGCGGTAGCCGAGCCGGCGGCTGTCGGCCGCCAGCCAGACAAACAACAGCACAATCTGCATGACGATCCACAGCAGATCGATGCCGGGGTTGGTCCAGCCCGGCACCGCGCTGGCTGCTCCGTTCACAACGGAGAAGCCGGCAATCAGCGCCAGTGCAGTGCGTGGCGACATCAGGCCGCGCGGTCCAGCAACCACTGGGTCAGCAGCCCCACCGGGCGGCCGGTGGCCATGCCGCGCTTGCCTTCGTCGCTGGCGACGCCGGCGATGTCCAGATGCGCCCAGCGCTGGTTCTCGGTGAAGCGCGACAGGAAGCAGCCGGCGGTGATCGCGCCGCCCCAGCGGCCGCCGATGTTGTAGACGTCGGCGAAGGTGGAATCCAGCAGGCCCTGGTACTCGTCCCACAACGGCAGGCGCCAGGCGCGGTCGAACACGTGCTCGCCGGCGGCCAGCAGTTCGTTGGCCAGGTCGTCGTGCTTGCTCATCAGGCCGGCGGTCTGGTGGCCCAGCGCCACCATGCAGGCGCCGGTCAGCGTGGCCACGTCCACCAATGCTTCGGGGTTGAAGCGCTCGGCGTAGGTCAGCGCATCGCACAGGATCAGGCGGCCTTCGGCGTCGGTGTTGCCGACCTCGATGGTCTTGCCGGACATGCTGGTGATCACGTCGGAGGGGCGGTAGGCATTGCCGTCGATGGCGTTCTCCACCGCCGGCACCACCACCACCAGGTTGATCGGTAGCTCGGCCTTGACGGTGGCCACGAAGGTGCCAATGACGTTGGCGCCGCCGCACATGTCGTACTTCATTTCCTCGATGCCGCCCTGCGTCTTGAGGTTGACGCCGCCGGTGTCGAAGGTGATGCCCTTGCCGACCAGCACGTAGGGACGCGCGTCGCCGCCGCCGTTCCACTTCAGCACGATCAGCCGCGGGCGGTTGGCCGAGCCACGCGCCACCGACAGCAGCGAGCCCATGCCGAGCGACTCCATCTGCGTCTCGTCCAGGATCTCGGCCTCGGCGCCGGGGAACTTGCCGGCGAACCCGGCGGCGGTCTCGGCCAGATAGGCCGGGGTGCAGTAATTCGGCGGCAGGTTGCCCAGCTCGCGGGCGAACTCCACGCCCTCGGCGGTGGCCACGCCCACGGCCAGTGCGCGGGCGTCGTCGCCGGCGATCGCCAGCGTGGTCAGGCCGGTCTCGTCGACCTTCTTCTTGCCCAGCGTGGCGGTGTAACGGTAAGCGGCGTGGTCGCTGACGATGATGGCCTGGCGGATGTTCCAGGCGCTGTCGCGCGCCTTGACCGGCAATTCGGTCAGGGTGAGCAGGGCGGTGCCGACCGGGCCGGTCTTCAGCGCGCGGGTCGCATCGCCCACCGCCTTGAGGTACGGCGCCACGCCGAACTTGCCGGCTTCGCCCAGGCCGACTACCAGCACGCGCGGGGCGGCGACGCCGGGCAGGTCGTGCAGCAGGCTGGTGCTGCCGGTCTTGGCAGCCACATCGCCGCGTGCCACCAGGGCCGTCAGACGGCCCTGGCTGGCGCTATCGAGTGCCTGGGCGGCGGGCGACAGGGTCTTGTCGGCGAACACGCCAACCACGATGCAGTCGACGGCGGCGCTTGCCGGCGCGTCTTGGTTCAGGGTGAATTGCAGGGCCATTGATCAGATTCCGTAGGCAAATCCGTACAATCGCGGGCTGTTTACGCCAACCGGACTAGGCTGGCGCCGCCGCGAACGAATCCGAGAGTTTAAAACAAGCCCACCCCATGCCGAAGCTCGATCGATACCTGCTTAGCGATTTCACCCAGAGCTTCCTGGCCACCTTGATCGTGCTGCTGGTCGTCAGCGTCGGCGGTGTGCTGGTGGATATCCTCGGCAATATCGCCGACGGCCGCATCCCTGCTCGCTTGCTGCTGTCTCAGGTGGGCCTGCAATTCGTTGCGTATCTGCCGATCATCCTGCCGCTGGCGCTGATGCTGGGGCTGTTATTGGCACTGGCGCGGCTGTACCGCGATTCAGAAATGGCCGTCATCACCGCCATCGGTGTGGGCCCGCGGCGCCTGCTGCGGCCGATGCTGATGCTGGTGGTGCCGGTGGTGGTGGTGATCGGGCTGTGCTCGCTGTGGCTGGGCCCCTGGGCCAGCCGCACCGCCGAGACCATGCTGGAAGACGCCAACCGCAGCATCGTGATGGCCGGCCTGGAGTCGGGCAAGTTCACCCCGCTGTCCGGTGGCGGCGTGGTGTACCTGACCACGATCTCGGCCGACGGCAAGGGGCTGGGCAAGGTCTTCATGCAGCGCCAGAAGGACGACCGCATCGATGTGGTCACCGCCGACCGCGGCGCGATGTTCTTCGAAGGCAAGGCCGACCGTTATCTGCGCCTGGAGGACGGCTACCGCATCGAAGGCCCGGCCGCCGGCAACACCCTGGACTACCGCCTGATGAAGTTCGCCAGCAACGATGTGGCCTTGCCCGACCGGACCCAGGTGCACGATGCCAACGATCCGGAAGTGATGTGGACCACGCAGCTGCTGTCGGACCAGCGCCCGGCCGCGCGCGCGCAGCTGCATGAGCGCCTGGCGCCGCCGCTGCTGGCGCTGGCCTTCGCGCTGCTGACCCTGCCGCTGTCGCGCAGCGCGCCGCGGCAGCAGCGGTATGGCCGGATCATGCTGGCCTTCCTGGCGTACATGGTGGGCACCAATCTGATGATCGTCGGCACCCAGTGGATCGCCAATGGCAAGACGCCGGCCGCGCTCGGTCTGTGGTGGCTGACCCTGCCGCTGCTGGCGGTGGCGATCTGGGCGTATGCGCGCGATGGCCGCGTGCGTCGGCCGAGGGTGCGCGCATGAGGCTGATGCCGCGGGTGCATGACTGGTACATCGGGCGCGCGGTGTTGTTCACCGTGCTGCTGACGTGGGCGGTGCTGCTGGGCCTGGACCTGGTCAACGCCTTTGCCAGCGAGGCCAAAAGCATCGGCCAGGGCAGCTACAGCTTTGGCCATGCGGTGGCCTATGTGGCCTATACCGTGCCGCGCCGGGCCTACACCTTGTTTCCCACCGCGGCGGTGATCGGCGCCTTGATGGGCCTGGGGCAGCTGGCGGCAACGTCCGAGCTCACCGCGCTGCGCGCGCTGGGCGTGTCGCGCAAGCGTATGTCGGCCTCGGTGGTGGCGGCCATGGCGCTGCTGACCGCCACCATGGTGATCAGTGGCGAGACGGTGGGGCCGTGGGCACAGAACCAGGCCGATACCCTCAAGACCAGCGCCCGCTACAACAGCAACATGGCCGGCTCGCGCTATTCCGGCCTGTGGGCGCGCGAGGGCGACACCTTCCTCAATGCGCTCAGCGGCGAAGAAAAGCTGCTCGATGGCGGCGGCACCGCGCTGGACCTGCACGATGTGCGGCTGTACCACCTCGATGCCAGCGGCCGCATGCAGCAGCTGACCTATGCGGCACTGGCCGAGAACCGCAATGGGACCTGGACGCTGCGCCAGGTGCGCCGCGACACCTTCCAGGAGCGCTCGGTGCAGCGCGAAACCTTCCCCGAGCTGCCGTGGCAATCCCAGCTCAGCCCGGCGGCGCTGGCGGCTGGTCTGGCCAAGCCGCGCAACCTGTCCGCGCGCGATCTGGAACAGAGCATCGAGTACCGCCGCCGCAACGGCCTGGACGCACGCGACTACGAAGACCAGTACTGGAGCCGCTGGTTCTATCCACTCAACGTCCTGGCGCTGTGCCTGGCGGCGATTCCGTTTTCGTTCGGTTCGCTGCGTAGCGGCGGCCTGGGCAAGCGGCTGTTCCTGGGCATCCTGTTCGCGCTGGGGTTCTGGCTGCTGCAGCTGTTCTTCGGCCGCATGGCCGGCGCGCTCAAGCTGGATTACCGCATCGCCTACGCGCTGCCGCCGATGGTGATGCTGGGCGTGTCGGCATGGCTGTTCCGACGGCGCAGTAGCTGACGCCGATGCGTCGGTGGAGCCTTGTTCTGCCTGCTCTGAGCAGCGGTTGCCGCTCCATGCGTGTAGGCGGTTAGTACGTCGCATGACCGCCGCACTCCTGCGGCGCCTGCCGTAAAGATCGGCAAAAGGCCGGTCTGGTCGTTTCAGCGCTTGGGCGTGCGCTGCAGCCGGGTACCACTGGCGCGGTCGTGCCAGGCCAGGCGGTCGCGATCCAGCCAGGCCCACCAGAATCCTGCGCCAGCCAAGGTCAGCGACAGCGTGCCGACGGCATAGCGGATCCAGAGCGCGCGCCAGGTGGCTTGCGGGCCGACCAGCGACAACCGCCATGGGCGCATGCCCAGGGTCTGGCCACCCCGTCGCCAGCTGACGGTGGCGTACACCCCGGCGGCGATCCAGCAGCACAGCCATAGCAGCCATTGCCAGCCGCTGAAGGGGGCAATGTTTTCGCGGGCCGGGTGCCCGGCAAGCGTAAAGCCCAGCGTGAACGCGGCGGAGATCAGCATCCATAGCGCCAGGACCGGCCAGGCGTCGTAGCACAGGGCCAGCAGGCGCCAGACCACCAGGGCGGGCGGTCGCGCGCTGCGCGGTGAAGGGGGCGAGGTCATGCCGCGAGCATAGCCGGCGCAGCCGATCGGGCAACGTCGCGCTGCGGCAATCCCGCGCCTGGCCGACACGGCGCGCCGCAAATCGCATGTCACGCTCTATGCTGTTGCGATGTCAGCCAGCAGTCCCGCCGAACGTCGCCAACTGGCGCAACACCTGCCACCGGTGCAGGCGGCCGATGCCGCCGCCATCGAACGCTTCCTGGACCGGTTATGGGCCGAGCAGGGCGTGGCACGGCAGACCCTGGACAGTTACCGGCGCGACCTGGAAGGCCTGGCGCGCTGGCGCGACGGTGCCGGCGGCGGCCTGCTGGGTGTCGATCGGGCGGCGTTGTTCGACTATCTGCGCTGGCGCTCTCAGGCCAATTACTCCCCACGCAGCACAGCGCGGCTATTGTCGACGCTGCGGGCGTTCTACGCGCTGTGCCTGCGCGATGGGGTACGCAGCGACGACCCGACGGCGCTGATCGACCCACCAAAGTTGCCCCGTAGCTTGCCCAAGGCGCTGACCGAAACGCAGATCGAGGCGCTGTTGGCCGCGCCCGAGATCGACACGCCGCTGGGCCTGCGCGACCGCGCAATGCTCGAGCTGATGTATGCGGCCGGCCTGCGCGTCAGCGAACTGGTCAACCTGCCGGCGGTGGGGGTCAACCTGCGCCAGGGCGTGCTGCGGGTCACCGGCAAGGGCAGCAAGGAGCGGCTGGTCCCGTTGGGCGAGGAGTCCCAGCACTGGCTGGAGCGGTATCTGAGCCAGGCGCGCCCGCTGCTGGCCAGCCACAAGGCGGTGGCGGCAGTGGACGGGCAGGTGCCGTTGTTCATCGATGCAGCACGGCAGCCGCCCAGCCGCCAGCAGTTCTGGGCGCTGGTCAAACGCTATGCGGCGGTGGCCGGGATCGACCCCGCCACGCTCAGCCCGCACGGGCTGCGGCACAGCTTTGCCACCCATCTGCTCAACCACGGTGCGGACCTGCGCGCGCTGCAGATGCTGCTCGGTCACAGCTCGCTGTCCACCACGCAGATCTACACCCTGGTGGCGCGTCAGCACCTGCAGAAGCTGCACGCCGCCCATCATCCGCGCGGCTGACTGCGGCCGCAGGCGCAGCGGCGGCCCGCCGTGGCCCATTCAGCGGCTCGGCCGGCAAACAAAGCGTCCCGCTCGCTGCCTGGCTTCATCTGCGCTGTGCGAGAATCCAGGCACCCCATTCCACTGGATGCGTGAATGTATCGTCTTGCCATCGCCGCGCTGCTGGGCGCAATCAGCCTTACCGCCTGCGCGCAATCCTCGCAGCCTGCGGCAAGCAATGCCGGCGCCAAGCCAGCCGCCGCCGCTGCCCCCGCCGCTGCGGGCAATGTGGACCAGCGTGTGAGCGTCGCGCTCAAGGCGCTGGATCCGGATTTCAAGCCGGACTACATCGGCGCCGCGCCGTTTCCCGGTTTCCGCGAAGTGGTGGTCGGCGGGCAGGTGCTGTACGTCAGCGACGACGGCCGCTACCTGATCCAGGCGCAGCCGTTCGACATCCAGAACAAGCAGTTCGCTGCCAGCCCGGGCCTGCTGGCCTACCGCCGCAAGCAGCTGGAGACAGTGCCCAAGGCCGACCGCATCGTGTTCGCACCGGCAAACCCCAAGTACACCGTGACGGTGTTCACCGACGTGGAATGCGGCTACTGCCGCAAGCTGCACAGCGAGATCGGCGAACTCAACAAGCAGGGGATCGCGGTGGAATATCTGGCGTTTCCGCGCATGGGCCTGGGCAGCCAGGACCACAAGGAAATGATCGCGGTGTGGTGCGCCGCCGACCGCAAGCAGGCCCTGACCGCGGCCAAGTCCGGGCAGCCGGTGAATGCCAAGGACTGCAAGAACCCGGTGTCCATGGAATACACGCTGGGCCAGCGTCTGGGCGTCAATGGCACCCCGGCGATCTTTGCGCCGGACGGCACCCAGCTCGGTGGCTACCTGCCGCCGGCGCAGCTGCGTGAGGCGCTGGAAAAGCGCGCGGTCAGCACTGCCGGCGGCAGCCGCTGAGGTATCCGGCAGCGGAGCCGGGATGCTGGCCGCTGCGGCGGTCGGTGTGATCGATCAGAAGGCCGGAATGCATGCATTCCGGCCTTCTGCGTTTCAGGGTCGGGCTGGCTGCATGGTTTATGGGGTGAGAGCGGCGGTGGACCGGCATTGGCCTGCGTTGCCGACGTTGCCACCGCGCGGAGACCGGCCCAAAGGCAGGTGGGCGCGACAATCCCTGCTTGCATCGCCATTTGCCTTGCTGTTGCTGTTGCCGCATCGGCCGGAACGCGCCGAATCCGGCCCGGGCTATGCGAATGATCACCACACGGATCGGCGGCCCACCCACGCCGGGTCCGGCGCCGACGCATCAGCTCCGTTACAATCTGCAGCCCCGTTTCTGACACGGTTCCCCGGACATGATGGTCCTCGAGGGCGCTTCCGCCCTTTCGCCGTTCCGCCGCGCTCGGCTCGAAACCCGCCTGCAAACCCTCGTTCCCGCGCTGCGCATCACCGGCGCCTGGCACGTGTACTTCATCCGCGCCGAGGCCGGGCAAGCGCCCGACCAGGCCACCTTGCAGCGGATCCTGCAGGCCGAAGCCGCCCCCACGCCGCGGGCCGAGGATGCCTCCTCGCGCTATGTGGTGCCGCGTCTGGGCACCTTGTCGCCGTGGTCGAGCAAGGCCACCGAGCTGGTGCGTGGGGCTGGGCAGCCGATCCAGCGCGTGGAGCGCGGCACCCGCATCGATCTGGCCGGCTGGCCGGCCGACGAAGCGATGCAGGCCGCTGTGGCCAAGCTGCTGCACGACCCGATGACGCAGTCGCTGCTCGGCTCGGCCGCGGCCGCCGAGGCGCTGTTCAACGTGCCCGATCGCGGACAGTTGCAGCGCGTGCCGCTGGCGGCGCTGGAACAGGCCAACCGCGACCTCGGTCTGGCGCTGGCGCAGGACGAGATCGACTACCTGCGCGAACGCTTCGCCGAGCTGGGCCGCGACCCGGCCGATGTCGAGCTGATGATGTTCGCCCAGGCCAATTCCGAGCACTGCCGGCACAAGATCTTCAATGCCAGCTGGACCATCGACGGCAAGCCGCAGGAACGCTCGCTGTTCCGCATGATCAAGCACACCCACCAGCAGACCCCGCAGCACACCTTGTCGGCCTACAGCGACAACGCGGCGGTGGTGGAAGGCGTGCCGGCCGCGCGCTATCGCCCGGATCCGGCCAGTGGCGAGTACCGTGCCGAGGCGGTGATGCCGTCGGCGTTTGCGATCAAGGTCGAAACGCATAACCACCCGACCGCGATCGCGCCGTTTCCCGGCGCCGCCACCGGTGCCGGTGGCGAGATCCGCGACGAAGGCGCCACCGGCCGCGGCGGCAAGCCCAAGGCCGGGCTGACCGGGTTCACGGTGTCGCACCTGCGCATCCCGACCCTGCCGCAGCCGTGGGAGGCGCCGCGCGCGCTGAACCCGCGCATGGCCCCGGCGCTGGACATCATGCTCGACGGCCCGCTCGGCGGCGCCGCGTTCAACAACGAATTCGGCCGGCCGAACCTGCTCGGCTATTTCCGCAGTTTCGAGCTTGCCGAAGGTGAGGGCCTGACCCGCGCCTACGACAAGCCGATCATGCTGGCCGGCGGCCTGGGCGCGATCGATCGCAATCAGGTCGAGAAGCTGCGCCTGCAGCCCGGCGATGCGGTGATCGTGCTGGGCGGCCCGGCGATGCTGATCGGCCTGGGTGGTGGTGCGGCCAGCTCGGTGGCGGCCGGCGACAGTGCCGAGGCGCTGGATTTCGCCAGCGTACAGCGCGAAAACCCGGAGATGGAGCGCCGCTGCCAGGAGGTCATCGACCGCTGCGTGGCGCTGGGCAGCGACAACCCGATCCGCTGGTTCCACGATGTGGGCGCGGGCGGCCTGTCCAACGCCATCCCCGAGTTGCTGCACGACTCCGGCGTGGGCGGCATCATCGACCTGGGCCGCGTGCTCACCGACGACCCCTCACTGTCGCCGCTGGAACTGTGGTGCAACGAATCGCAGGAGCGCTACGTGCTGGGCGTACCGCAGGCACGCCTGGACGAATTTGCCGCCATCTGCGCGCGCGAACGCTGCCCGTTTGCCGCCGTCGGCGTGGCCACGGCCGAGGAGCGGCTGGTGGTTGGCTATGGCGTGTTTGGGGACGGGATTGGGGAGCCGGGATTCGAGATTCGCAAAAGCGATTCATCAGCTGCCGGGTCCGCCGTTGCTTCCAACCAATCCCCAATCCCCAATCCCCAATCCCCGCTCCCGATCGACCTGCCGATGGATGTGCTCTTCGGCAAGGCACCGAAGATGCATCGCGATGCGGTGCATCCGCCGGCGCCGCAGTGGCCGGTGCTGCAGACCGCCGCGCTGGACCTGCAGCAGGCCGGCCTGCGCGTGCTGGCGCATCCCACGGTGGCGTCCAAGAGCTTTCTGGTGACCATCGGCGACCGCAGCGTGGGCGGCCTGACCGCGCGCGAGCAGATGATCGGGCCGTGGCAGCTGCCGCTGGCCGATTGCGCGATCACCCTGGCCGGCTTCGACACCTTCGCCGGCGAGGCGATGTCGATCGGCGAACGCACCCCGCTGGCGTTGTTGAACGCCGCCGCGTCGGCGCGCATGGCGGTGGGCGAGGCGATCACCAACCTGTGCGCCGCGCCGGTGCAGACGCTGGACAGCATCAAGCTGTCGGCCAACTGGATGGCCGCCGCCGGTCACGCCGGCGAAGACGCGCTGCTGTACGACGCCGTGCGCGCGATCGGCATGGAGCTGTGCCCGGCACTCGAACTGAGCGTGCCGGTGGGCAAGGACTCGCTGTCGATGCAGGCGCAGTGGGTTGTCGGGAATGGAGAATCGGGAATCGGGAATGGCGAAACGCCGCAGCCTTCCGCCGTTGCGAATCCCCAATCCCCAATCTCCAATCCCATCGCCCACAAGAGCGTTTCACCGGTCTCGCTGATCATCAGTGCATTCGCGCCGGTCGGCGATGTGCGCACGCAGTTGACGCCGTTGTTGCGCAGCGACGAAGAGAGCGAGCTGTGGTTGATCGGGTTGGGCGGCGGCAAGCAGCGCCTGGGCGGTTCGGTGCTGGCGCAGGTGTATGCCGACGCTGCGGCATTGCCGGCGTTCGGCGGCGAGGTGCCGGATCTGGACGATGCGCAGCGGCTGCGCAGCTTCTTTGAACTGATCCGCGCGGCGCGCGAGAGCGGCCTGTTGCTGGCGTACCACGACCGCAGCGATGGCGGTGCGTTTGCGGCGCTGTGCGAGATGGCGTTCGCCTCGCGGCAGGGCCTGGACATCACCCTCGATGCCTGGGGCGACGATGCATTCCGCAGCCTGTTCAACGAAGAACTGGGCGCGGTGGTGCAGATCGCCAGCGAGGACCGCGCCGCGTTCGCCGATCTGGTCGAGCGGCACGCGCTGACCGAGTGCGCGCAGCGCATCGCACGCCCCACCGGCGCGCCGCGCATCCGCGTGAGCGGGCAGGGCCGGGTGCTGGCCGAGTGGCGTTGGGAAGCCTTGTTCGATGCCTGGTGGTCGGTGACGCACGCCATGCAGAAATTGCGCGACAACCCGGAAACCGCCGACGAGGAGCGCGCGCAGGCACGCGACTTCCAGGCGCCGGGATTGCGTCCGAAGCTGGTGTTCGACCCGTCCGAAGACGTGGCCGCGCCGTTCGTGGCGACCGGTGCGCGGCCCAAGGTGGCGATCCTGCGCGAGCAGGGCGTCAACGGGCAGATCGAGATGGCCTACAACTTCGAGCGCGCCGGTTTCCGTGCGTTCGACGTGCACATGAGCGACCTGATCGAAGGCCGCGTGGATCTGGCGCAGTTCTCCGGGTTTGCCGCCTGCGGCGGCTTCAGCTACGGCGACGTGCTGGGTGCCGGCCGTGGCTGGGCCACCTCGATCCTCGAGCGCTCGGCCTTGCGCGATGCGTTCGCCGCGTTCTTTGCGCGCAGCGATACCTTCGCGTTGGGCGTGTGCAACGGCTGCCAGATGCTCAGCCAGCTCAAGGACATCATTCCCGGTGCCGAGCACTGGCCGCGCTTTTTGCGCAATCGCAGCGAGCAGTTCGAAGCGCGCACCGCCTTGCTGGAAGTGGTGGAGTCGCCGTCGATCTTCCTGCGCGGCATGGCCGGTTCGCGGATCCCGGTGGCGGTGGCGCATGGCGAAGGCCGCGCCGAGTTCGACACCGTGGTGGATCAGGCGGCTGCCCGTGTGGCCCTGCGCTTCATCGATGGCGATGGCGCGGTGGCATCGCAGTACCCGCTCAATCCGAACGGCTCGCCGGACGGCATCACCGGGCTGACCAGCAGCGACGGTCGCGCCACCATCCTGATGCCGCATCCGGAGCGCACCCCGCGCACGGCAAACCTGAGCTGGCACCCGGCCGACTGGGGCGAGGACTCGCCGTGGCTGCGCATGTTCCGCAACGCGCGGGTCTGGTGCGGTTGACGGTGCGGAGGTGTGTGGCGTGAGCTGAAGCGCCGTACCAACCGTGTCATTGGACGGCCGTGTGCAGCGATGCACACGGCCGTTGTCGTTTCCGGTGTCGGAGCTGCGCGACGGCCTGCGGTGGTATCGAGTCCTTCGACCGTTGCCGCGAGCGGCGTGGCGATGCCTGGTGCTTTATGAGCAAGAAAATGCATGGCCGCGTTTGGGTCGACTGCAGGCTCCCAAGGAGCCGGGCTCGCCTGCAACAGCTGCCAATGGCAGCCACGTCCTTGCACGCAGCGCGCGCATCGGCAGGACACTCGAGAAAAACGCGGCTTTCCAGCCTGGCCCGCGGCCAGCACAAGGCTTGTCGCCATCACGTTGCATGCGTTCCTGGTGGGGGCGAACGTCTGCGGTCGCATTGGCGCTGTTGCGATGAAATGCATTTAGTGAAGGTCGAAACATGGTTTACTTTAAGTAACTATCAAAACTACTAGGTATTTAGTCGAAGTATCTGGTGATGCTGCTTGTGTGACGTCAATCTCAATTGAAATTTTGGTTTTTCAATAGATTCAGACCACGTTATGAATCTTCGATTCATGGCGTTTCTGCAGCACTTTATGGATTGATCGTGGATGCTTTTGCGCGGGTAGTTGCCGCTGCAGAAGCAGGGCGAGTGCGTTTTCGATAAACCTCAGGGGGACCGTGCGATGCAATCGTACGGTGGTCGGTTTTTACATGCCAGACCAATGGGGAGTCAGTCGGTAATGAAGCGAATTCAATTGGATGCCGGTGGTGAGCAGCGTGCTCATCGCCGAACGGTGAGGCTTGCCCGCGATGCGGGAAATCAAGCGTTATATCGGTCTGCCGGGCATGCCCGCGGCAGGCTGGCGGCGGCACTGCTGCTGGCGCTTGCCGGCGTGGCTGGAGTTGCCCAGGCCACGACCACGCAAGCCGACGCGCTTGAACCTTGCACGGTGGTTCAAGGCCAACAGCGTTGCGACGCCGATGCGGCGACAAGCGACAGCGCCGCGCCTGCCATCGTGAGCGCGCGAGCAGCGGCAACACCTGCGGCCGATGCCGATGCACCGGCGTTTGCGGATGGGCAGGATGCGCTGGCACTGGGCAATGCGAGTAATGCGCTGGGCGATGGAACCAGCGCGTTCGGCGGCGGAAGCCTGGCATTGGAGCGCGACGCCACCGCGATCGGACATAACGTGTCGGCCGCAGGGGAATCGGCAACCGCCGTCGGCAGCGTGGCAACGGTCTACGACTACGACGCATCCGGATTTGTCATCGGGCAACGCGAACAGGCCACGCAAGCGTCCGGTGTGGGAGCCACTGCCGTTGGCGGTGGTGCAGTGGCTGGGGATCCGTTTTCCAGCGCCGTTGGCAGCGGCGCCAGCGCCACTGGCGTGCAGAGCGCGGCGCTGGGTTATCGCGCACAGACCTTCAACGACGGCGCCACCGCGATCGGCGGTTTGTCCACGGCCAGTGGTTTTCTTTCCACCGCCGGCGGCTACAGTTCGCGTGCCAGCGGAGACACGTCCACGGCCTTCGGTTACCGGGCGCGCAGCCAAGGCAGCAGCAGTATCGCGGTGGGCGATACCGCATTGGCCAGTGGCGTGCAGAGCGTGGTGGTCGGTGGCATCAGCAACTTCGGCTCGATCACCGCTGCCACCGGAACAGGCGGCATCGCGCTCGGCGCAGGTGCGCAGAGCCAGTCCGATTATGCGATTGCCATTGGCTACGATTCCAACATCTTTCCCAATGCGCCAGGCAATACCGATGCAGTGGCGATCGGCCACAGCGCCGGTTCGTTCGCGCCACGCACGGTGTCGCTGGGTGGTTTCGCCTTGGCGATGGGCGATGGTGGTATCTCGATCGGTCACGACAGCACCGCCTACACTGAAAACAGCATCGCGTTGGGCGCACGTGCCGGCACCTCGTGGTTCAACGGCAACAACACCGCGATCGGTGCAGATTCCCAAACCAATGGCATCGATGCGGTGGCAATCGGCTATGGCGCGCGCGTGGGCGATTTTGTTGACGATGCCTGGAACCGCTCTGCCTCCAGCGCCGTCGCACTGGGCGCGCATTCCTACGCGAACCGCAGCAACACGGTGTCGGTTGGCGATGTGCAGGCGGGGCTGACGCGGCAGATCACCAGCGTGGCGGCAGGCACCGAGGCCAATGACGCAGTCAATGTCGCCCAACTCGACAGCGTGCGTGCGGTGGCCGACCGTCTCGACAGCACGCTGGCCATTGGCAAGACCGATACGGACGAAGTCGCTGCCCATGTCGACGGACTCAACGCGCTGGCGTTGGGGAGCGCCAGCAACGCGATCGGCGATGGTGCCAATGCGCTGGGCTCGGGCAGTCTGGCACTCGGGCGCGATGCCGTGGCCGTCGGCCGCAACGCCAGCGCGGCCGATGCCTCGGCCGTTGCAGTGGGTGGCGTCGCGTCCGTGCCGGTATTCGATGCGGCGGGTTCCATCGTCGGCGCGCAGGAACAGGCCACCTTGGCCCAGGCGCGCGGTGCAGCGGCGCTGGGCAGCGGGGCGATTGCCACGCGCAGCTTCGCCACCGCGGTCGGCACGGGGGCAGCGGCCAGCGGCGAGCAATCGATGGCGGCGGGATTCAGCGCACGTGCGCAGGATGATGTCGCCACCGCGGTGGGCGCGTTCTCGACCGCGCGCAGCACGGCGGCGTCGGCCTTCGGTGTTGGTGCGCGGGCCGACGCGAGCATGACCACGGCGGTGGGCTTCAATGCCTCCAGTCTTGGCGAGAGCAGTGTTGCCGTGGGCAGTCTGGCGGTTGCCGCCGGCGAGCGCAGCGTGACGCTCGGCGGCATGTCGCTGATCAGCTCCACGCTCAGGCCGGCGGGTGCGTTCCGGGTCGGTGGCGTTGCCATCGGCGCAGGTGCGCGCAGCGACGGCGATTACGCCGTTGCGCTTGGCTACAACGCCAACGTGTTCTCCAACGACAACAATACCGACGCGGTGGCGATCGGCCATAGCGCCGCGTCGTTCGCTCCGCGCACGGTGTCGCTGGGGGCATTGGCATCGGCCGAGGGCGCGGAGGGCATCGGCATCGGCTATGACGCGCGTGCCACCTCCAGCAGGAGCATCGCGATCGGGAGCGGCGCCAATACGTCGATCCTCTATGGCGACAATATCGCGCTGGGAACCAACGCCAAGGCGGATGCGCCCGATGCGATCGCGATCGGGCGCAATGCCAACGTGGGCGTGTTCGTCGGCGAAACGGGCAGCGCGGCGGTGGCATTGGGCGTGCAATCAAATGCGTTGGGCAACAACAGTCTGGCAGTGGGCTACAACGCGTTTACCCGCGAGGGTGGCCGTGATGCCGTCGCACTCGGTGCCAATGCCGGTGCCAGCGGTGCCGATTCGGTGGCGCTGGGCGCAGGTTCGCGCAGCTACGAGGCCAACGTGGTGTCGGTGGGCAACGGCAATGGCCGCGGCGGCCCGGCCACGCGCCGCATCGTCAATGTCGGCAATGGTGCGATTGCCGGTGGCAGTACCGATGCGATCAACGGCGGCCAGCTGTTCCAGTCGTTGAGTAATGCCGCCAGCTTCCTCGGCGGTGGTGCGGCGATCGGTGCGCAGGGCGTGTTCGTCGCGCCGACCTACGTAATCCAGGGCAGCAGTTACCGCAATGTGGGCGAGGCGCTGACTGCGCTGGACAGCAAGGTCAGCGAGCTGGATGCGCGTGGTGGTACCGCGACGCCTGGCGCTGCGGCGCGTTCGGCTGCAGCGCGTGCGGCAACGGCGCCAGCCCCGGCTGCGGACGCCTCGATTGTCGCCACTACCCCGGATGCGACAGCCGATGGCCTGCAGTCGACATCGCTGGCCATTGACGGCATGGCCGACAGCGCGGTGTCCTCCGTCACCGCAACGGCGAGCGGGCTTGCTGCAAGCAACGCGCTCCAAGGCACGCCCACCGCAGCAGTGGTCGGCAGCATCACCCCGGCCACAACGTCCACCGCCGTCGGCACGGCCGCAGTGGCCAACCACGTGACCGGCACGGCGATTGGCGGCAGCGCGTATGCGCATGGCCCCAACGACACCGCAATCGGCAGCAATGCGCGCGTCAATGCCGATGGCAGCACCGCGGTCGGCGCCAACACGCAGATTGCCGCGGTGGCGACCAATGCGGTGGCGATGGGCGAAGGCGCGCAGGTCAGTGCGGCCTCCGGCACGGCGATCGGACAGGGCGCACGTGCGAGTGCACAAGGTGCGGTCGCGCTGGGTCAGGGGGCGGTTGCCGATCGTGCCAACACGGTGTCGGTGGGCAGCGTCGGCGGCGAGCGTCAGGTGGCCAATGTGGCCGCCGGCACACGTGCCACCGATGCGGTCAACAAGGGCCAGCTGGACAACGGCGTTGCCGCGGCCAACAGCTATACCGACAGCCGCTACAACGCGATGGCCGACAGCTTCGAGACCTACCAGGGCGATATCGAAGACCGTCTGCGTCGGCAGAACCGTCGCCTGGATCGTCAGGGCGCGATGAGCTCGGCGATGTTGAACATGGCCGCCAGCGTCGGTGGTATCGCCACACAGAACCGCGTCGGTGCCGGCGTCGGTTTCCAGAACGGCGAATCGGCGTTGTCGGTGGGCTACCAGCGTGCGATCAGCCCGCGCGCCACCTTGACGGTGGGCGGCGCACTCAGCGGTGACGACCGGTCGATCGGCCTGGGCGCCGGCTTCGGCTGGTAGCGCAGGTCTTGCCATCGCAGCGGCTGCGCTCGCGGCGGCTGCGTGCTCACTCATTTGCATTTCATCTTGAAGAGGACGTCATCGTGATTCAGACCCATCGTTCCCGAACCCTCGCCATTGCCTGCAGCGCCGTGCTGTCACTCGCCGGCGGCCTCGCCAGCGCGGCCACACCAGACGGCATGCGCAGCGCGCAACAAGTGCAGGCCATGCGCGATGCGCCGGTCGACGCCATCATCGTCACCTATCGCAGCGGCACAGTGAGCGCGCGCACCGTCGGCGCCGCGTCCACGGCCACCATCACTGCGGCGGCATCACGCGCGGCAGTGCGCCTGGCGTCGGCCACGCGCAGCGGCGCGCAGGCGACGCCGACGCATGTGCGTACCCTGGCGGTGGGTGGAGAGTTGATCCGGTTGCCCACGCAACTCAGCCGCAGCGACGCCGACCGCCTGGTGCGCGAGCTGCAAGCCGATCCGGCGGTGGAACATGCACAGATCGATGCACGCGCCTATCCGTTGCAGAGCAGCGGCGGCAGCTTGCCCAACGATCCACTGCTGGCGAGCAATCAATGGCATCTCACCGATCCGGTCGGCGGCATCGATGCGCCGGCGGCGTGGAAGACCGCGCAGGGCGAGGGCGTGGTGGTGGCGGTGATCGACACCGGCATCCTGCCGGCGCACCCGGATCTGGCCGGCAATCTGCTGCAGGGCTACGACTTCATCACCGATGCCGGCCGGTCGCGACGTCCGACCGATGCGCGCGTGGCGGGTGCGCTGGACCGTGGGGACTGGGAGGCCGAAGACGGCGAGTGCGGCATTTTTTCCGCGGCGCATGACAGCTCCTGGCATGGCACCCACGTGGCCGGCACGATCGCCGAAACCACCGGCAACGGCATTGGCGGTGCCGGCGTGGCCTACAAGGCCAAGGTGCTGCCGGTCCGCGTGCTCGGTCATTGCGGCGGTTCGTTCTCGGATATCAGCGATGCCATCGTGTGGGCGTCCGGCGGGCATGTGGAGGGTGTGCCGGACAATCGCGACCCGGCGGAAATCATCAACATGAGCCTGGGCGGCTTTGGCCCCTGCGATTCGGTCACGCAGGCGGCGATCGACGGTGCGGTGTCGCGTGGTACCACCGTGGTGGTGGCGGCCGGCAACGATGGCTCGGATGTGTCCAGTGCGGTGCCGGCCAACTGCGCCAATGTGGTGTCGGTGGCGGCCACCCGCCTGACCGGCGGCCTGGCGTACTACAGCAATTTCGGCAGCTTGATCGATCTGGCCGCACCCGGTGGTGGCGCACGCGATCTGGCAACCGACACCTTGTACGACGGCCCGATCGGCAGCTGGATCTGGCAGACCGGCTACACCGGCAAGACCACGCCCACGTCCGGCCAATTCGACTACATCGGGCCCGGCTTTGCCGGAACCTCGATGGCCTCCCCGCACGTGGCGGGGACTGCCGCACTGGTGCAGAGCGCGCTGATCGCCGATGGCAGGCCGCCGCTGACACCTGCGGCGCTGGAACGCCTGCTCAAGCGCAGTGCACGCGCGTTTCCGGTGCAGTTGCCGTTGAGCACGCCGGCCGGCACCGGCATCGTGGATGCCGGTGCGGCGATCGATCGTGCACTGCGTCGCTGCGACAGCGGCGATCTGGGCTGCCAGCTGGATGCGCAGACGCTGCGCAACAGCGTGCCCGAGCGCGGCTTGTCCAATGTGGCCGGCGATGCCGGTGTATTCGCCTTCGAGGCGAACGCGGGTGCGGTGCTGAGCTTCATCAGCTTCGGCGGCAGCGGGCAGGCGGCGCTGTATGTCGCCTTGGGCCGCGCGCCGAGCGCGACCGACAACGACGGCATGTCCAGCCGCAGCGGAACCAGCCAGACGGTGCGCTTCACCGCACCGCGTGCCGGGACCTATTTCATCCGGCTCGACGGCAGCGGCTTCGATGGAGTGAGCCTGTTGGCGCGTCAGTGATCCGACACATGGCGGCGCGAGGGGGTGTTGACGTCGGTTTCCTGACGCAACGGTGCGGGCAAAACCGCTCTCGTCGTGCACCATGATGGGCTGAGTGGTCGGCGCGGGGAGCGCTGGTCCGATTCCTGACCTGTTCGGCGCGCGGTTTTGCGCAACCAAGCCTGCTGGCGTCCTGCCAGCGGGCTTTTTTGTCTGCTGCGGACATGCGCATTCAGCTTGGAAATGTCTCTCAAGACATGACCTAGATCGCTGTTTTCCAAAGAATTATCAAAAAACGAATAAAAGCAAGCAGAAGTGTGATGGAACGCACGTTCAACTTCGCTTTCTGTCAAAAACTTGACGCCTGATTTGACCGCTGTTAACACTTCGCTCAGTTCTATGGTTGGGTAGCGTTCACTTTTTGACTACCCAGGGTGCAGCTTCCCGCGCACTGCCATTTGGCCCATGGCGCCAATCACCACGGGGAACCGCAGCGGCTGGAACGCCTCGCGATGGTGGGTGTTCGTCAAAAAACCAGTCCCAACATTCAGGAGCAGTGCGTCGATGAATCGGATTTATCGCAAGGTCTGGAACAAATCGTTAGGCGTGTGGGCCGTGGCATCGGAATTGGCCAGCGGCGACAGCCCGGGCGCAGTGAGCACCGCCGCATTCATCGACCGCCGCCAGAGCCGTTGCCTGGTTGCCGCGATCGCCCTGGCGCTGGGTAGCGCCGGCATCGCACTCCCGCTTTCTGCAATGGCGCAATCGGTCGAGGTCGGCCGCGGCGCATCGGCACCTGCCGCCAACGCCACTGCCGTCGGCGCCGGCAGCCGCGCCAGCGCCACCGGCGCGCTCGCCAGCGGTGCCGACAGCAGCGCCAGCGGCGTGAACAGCAGCGCGATCGGCCGCCAGACCAATGCGATCGGCGAGAACGCAGTGGCCATCGGTTACAACAGCTTCGTACGCCAGAGCGGCGAAAACGGCGTCGCGCTGGGTGCAAACGCCGGCGTGACCGGTGCCAACTCGGTGGCGCTGGGCGCAGGCTCGCGCACCCACGAAGACGATGTGGTGTCGGTCGGCAGCGGCAATGGCCGCGGCGGCCCGGCCACGCGCCGCATCACCAATGTCGGCGCCGGCGTCAACGCCACCGACGCGGTCAACGTGGCGCAGTTGCGCGACGTGGCCGATGTGGCCGAAGACACGGCCACGTTCTTCAAGGCGACCCCGGGCGAAGACAGCGTCGGCGCCTATGTCGAAGGCGATAGCGCGCTGGCTGCCGGCGATGCCGCCAATGCGGTAGGCACGGCGACCACTGCGCTGGGAACCGGTGCCAATGCGGTGGCCGACAATGCCACTGCGGTCGGCGCCAATGCGCTCGCATCCGGGCAGAACAGCGCGGCATTCGGCCATAACGCGCAGGCCAACGGCCCTGGCAGCGTGGCCGTGGGCGGCGCTGCCGTGGACGAAGACGGCGAGCCGTTGGTCACCAACGGCGGCGTGCCGGTCACCACCGGCGCCACCAGTGCCGGCGTCGGCGGAACCGCAGTCGGCGCCAGCGCCAATGCCGATGGCTTCGCCGCCTCGTCGTTCGGCGTCGGTGCGTATGCGGCCGGGACGCAGTCTTCCGCGTTCGGTGCGGTAGCCAATGCGGCGGGCGATTACGCCACTGCGGTGGGCACGCAGACCAGCGCCAGCGGCACCAGCAGCACCGCTGTCGGTGGTCCGGTCGATTACATCCCGGGTCTGGGCTTCTTCGTACAGACCCAGGCCAGCGGCGAAGCCTCCACCGCGCTCGGCGCCGGTGCGATCGCATCGGGCAGCTACACCACGGCAGTGGGCACGCTCAGCGAAGCCTCCGGCACCGAAGCCACCGCGGTGGGTTACTTCGCCTATGCACCTGGCGAAGGTGCCACGGCAGTCGGCCCGGAATCCTGGGCCAGCGGCGAGCTGAGCACCGCGCTGGGTTACTACAGCACCGCACGCGGCGCCAACTCGGTGGCCTTGGGCGCCAATTCGGTGGCCACGCGCGCCAACACGGTGTCGGTGGGTGCGGCTGGCGACGAGCGTCAGATCACCAACGTCGCCGCCGGTACCGAAGGCAGCGATGCGGTCAATCTCGATCAGCTCACCGCCGTGTCCGACGTCGCCGCCACCACCGCACGCACGTTCGTGGCCACCGGCGATGGCACCGCGATTGCCGAAGGCGTGGACAGCGTTGCGGCCGGTTCCAATGCATCGGCTTACGAGGATTACAGCACTGCGCTGGGTTCGAGCAGCCTGGCGTCAGCGGTCAACACCACTGCGGTCGGCAGTGGTGCGGTGGCCAATGTCAACAATGCCACCGCGCTCGGCTTCAACAGTATCGCCAGCGACCGCTATGCCACTGCCGTGGGTGCCGACAGCACGGCGTCGGGTTTCTATGGCACTGCAGTCGGCGGCACCAGCGTGGCCAATGGTCGTGGTGGTACCGCGATCGGTTTCGAAAGCATCGCCAATGGCCTCGAATCCACCGCGCTCGGCTTTGCCAGCGTGGCCTGGGGCGACACCAGCACCGCAGTGGGTGCGGAAAGCACCGCCTACGGTGCGGGCAGCGTCGCGGTGGGCATCACCTCGGCCGCCAGCGGCAGCGTTTCGGTCGCCATCGGCGACAACGCCTATGCCGGCGGTGGGCGTGCAATCGCCATCGGTTCGCAGTCAGTCGGCTATGGCGATCGCAGCATTGCGCTCGGCACCGAGGCAGTCGTCGAAGGCGCAGACAGCATTGCGATCGGCGACGGCGCGCGGATTGCGGTCGACAACAGCGTTGCGCTCGGCGTCGGCGCAGTGGCCGATCGCGCCAGCACGGTGTCGGTGGGCACGGTTGGCGGCGAGCGTCAGATCACCAATGTCGCTGCCGGTACCGAAGGCACCGATGCGGTCAATCTGGATCAGCTCACGGCAGTGTCCGATGGCGCCGCCAACACCGCGCGCACGTTCGTCGCCACCGGTGACGGCACCGCAATTGCCGAAGGCGCCGACAGCGTTGCGGCAGGTTCCGATGCGTCGGCGCTCGCCGATAACAGCACGGCGCTGGGTGCCAGCAGTATCGCCAGCGGGCGCGGCGCAACCGCACTCGGTTATGAAAGCCTTGCCAACGGTGCTGCATCCACTGCGGTGGGTGTGGCCAGCGTGGCGTGGGGCCAGGGCAGCACGGCACTGGGTACCGACAGCGTGGCCTACGCCGACAACAGCGTGGCGCTGGGTGCCGGCGCGGTTGCCGATCGCGACAATACGGTGGCGGTCGGCAGCGTCGGTGGCGAGCGCCAGATCACCAATGTCGCCGCCGGTACCGAGGGTACCGATGCGGTGAACCTGGACCAGCTCAACGCAGTCGGCGAAACCGCCGAAACCACTGCGCGTCTGTTTGCCGGCACAGGTACCGGCACAGCCGATGCGCAGGGCGAGGACGCCACCGCAGCCGGCTCCAACGCTACCGCGGACGGCGATTACAGCAGCGCGTTCGGTTCCAGCAGCCAGGCCACTGCGATCGGCGCCGTCGCCATCGGCAGCGGTGCCAGCGCCACCGCGCAGTACGCCAATGCAGCAGGTTACAACGCCGCTGCCAGTGGCTACGGCAGCATTGCCAACGGCGCCTTCAGCCAGGCCAGCGGCGATTACGCCGTGGCCGTGGGTGGCGAGAGCGAAGCCGCCGGCGCGCAGAGCACCGCGCTGGGTGCGGCGGCAGGTGCGTATGGCGATGGTTCCCTGGCCGCTGGCACGCTGAGCGTGGCCGATGGCAGCGAAACCACCGCGGTGGGCTATTTCGCCAGCGCCAGTGGCGAGTCGGCCACTGCGGTCGGCGCAGAAAGCGTGGCCGATGGCACCAGCGCGGCGGCGTTCGGCTTCGGTGCCGAGGCCACCTCCAACTACTCCACCGCCTTGGGCGGCTATTCCAGTGCGACCGGTTTCAACAGCACCGCGCTGGGCAATTTCAGCACCGCCAGCGGCTCCAATACCGTGGCCGTGGGTGGCGATGCCACCGCAACCGGCGACTACAGCGTTGCAGCCGGCCAGGGCAGCGTGGCCAGCGGCTACAACAGCGTGTCGGTCGGTGGCGCCCTGCTCGGCCTGTTGCCGACTGAAGCCTCCGGGGACTACTCCACCGCGCTCGGCGGCGCGGCATGGGCACCGGGCCTCAACAGCACCGCGCTCGGCAATTTTGCCGAATCCACCGGCGAAGGCAGCGTGGCGCTGGGTGCCGATTCGGTGGCCGATCGCGATTTTGCAGTCTCGGTGGGCAGCGCCGGCAACGAGCGTCAGATCACCAACGTGGCCGCCGGTACGCAGGGCACCGACGCGGTGAATCTGGATCAGCTCAACGCCGTTGCCGAAACCGCACAATCCACCAGCAAGTACTTCCAGGCCAGCGGCAGCGATGACAGCGATGCCGGTGCCTACGTCGAGGGCGACAACGCCCTGGCCGCAGGCGAGGGCGCCAATGCCACCGGTACCGGCGCCACGGCGTTGGGTGCCGGTGCGCAGGCGGTGGTCGATAACGCAACGGCGGTTGGCGTGAGTGCGCTGGCCAGCGGAACCGGCGCAGCGGCGGTGGGCAACAACGCCCAGGCCACCGGCGAAAACAGCAGCGCCGTCGGCAGCAATGCCCTGGCCAGCGATGTCGGCGCCAGCGCAAACGGTGCCGGCGCGCAGGCAATTTCGACCTATGCGACCGCGCTCGGCAGCGAAGCGGTGGCATCGGACAACCAGGCCACCGCGGCCGGTTTCCGCAGCACCGCCTCCAATGTCGGCAGCGCCGCCTTCGGTGGTTACAGCGAATCCAGCGGCAGGCTGTCGTCGGCGCTGGGCTATGGTGCGGTGGCGTCCAGCGACTACAGCACCGCCGTGGGTGCCGCCGCACTGGCCTCCGGCGCAAGTGCAGTGGCCGTGGGCGAATTCAGCGAGGCCACCGGCGAAGAAAGCGTGGCCGTCGGCGGCAGCACGTTCTTCGGCTTCATCCCGGCGCGTGCCTCCGGCACCGGCGCTGCCGCATTCGGTGCGGGCGCGTGGGCCACGGCCGACTACACCACCGCCATCGGCTGGAATTCGTATGCCGACGGCGTCAATGCCACCGCGCTCGGTCAGAGCGCGGCGGCCCTTGCCGACAATACGCTTGCCCTGGGTGGCGGCAGCCGCGCCGATGCGGTCGGCGCCAGCGTGGTCGGTGTGGATGCATCGGCAACCGGCATCAACAGCACCGGTGTCGGTCGTCAGGTCAACGTGATCGGCGAGAACGCGGTGTCGGTCGGCTACAACTCGTTCGTGCGCCAGAGCGCGGTCAATGGTGTGGCCCTCGGTGCCAACGCCGGTGCGACCGGTGCCGATTCGGTGGCGCTGGGCTCGGGCTCGCGCACCTACGAAGCCGACACGGTGTCGATCGGCAGCGGCAATGGCCGCGGCGGTCCGGCCACGCGTCGCATCATCAATGTCAGCGACGGCCAGGCGGCGACCGATGCGGTCAACAAGGGCCAGCTGGATGCCCTGGCGGCCGATGTGCAGACCACCAACGGCATGGTGCAAACCACCGGTGAAGGGGTGGCCAGCGCAACCGGTGATCGCGCCACTGCCGCGGGCGCCGGTGCAACCGCCAGCGGCGCACGCAGCGTGGCGATCGCCTCCGGCAGCCGCGCCTCGGCCACCGGCGCCAGCGCCATGGGCGTGGACAGCAGCGCCAGCGGCGTGAACAGCACCGCGATGGGCCGGCAGACCAATTCCATCGGCGAAAACGGTGTGGCGTTGGGCTACAACTCCTTCGTGCGCCAGAGCGGTGCCAATGCGGTGGCGCTGGGTGCCAATGCCGGTGCCAGTGGTGCCGACTCGGTGGCGTTGGGCTCAGGCTCGCGTACCTACGATGCCAACGTGGTCTCGGTGGGTAGCGGCGATGGCCGCGGCGGCCCGGCCACGCGCCGCATCGTCAACGTCGGCAATGGTGCGATTGCCGGTGCCAGTACCGATGCGATCAATGGCGGCCAGCTGTTCCAGTCGCTCAGCAATGCCGCCAGCTTCCTCGGCGGTGGCGCGGCGATCGGTGCGCAGGGCGTGTTCGTCGCGCCGACCTACGTGATCCAGGGTGCCAGCTACAACAATGTCGGTGCGGCATTGACCGCGTTGGACAGCAAGGTCACCGAGCTGGATGCACGCGGTGGTACCGCAACGGCCAGCACCGCGGCACGCACGCTGTCGCTGCGCACTGCAGGGGTGCCTGCAGTGGCTGCGAGCGCAGTGAGCACGTCGGGCAACGCCGTTGCCGATACCGGCGCAGGCTTGCAGGGCACGCCGACCGCCGCAGTGGTCGGCAGCATCACCCCGGCTGCAACGTCCACCGCCGTCGGCACGGCCGCAGTGGCCAACCACGTGACCGGCACGGCGATCGGCGGCAGCGCGTATGCGCATGGCCCCAACGACACCGCAATCGGCAGCAATGCGCGCGTCAATGCCGATGGCAGCACCGCGGTCGGCGCCAATACGCAGATTGCCGCGGTGGCGACCAATGCGGTGGCGATGGGCGAAGGCGCGCAGGTCAGTGCGGCCTCCGGCACGGCGATCGGACAGGGCGCACGTGCGAGTGCGCAAGGTGCGGTCGCGCTGGGTCAGGGGTCGGTTGCCGATCGTGCCAACACGGTGTCGGTGGGCAGCGTCGGCGGCGAGCGTCAGGTGGCCAATGTGGCCGCCGGCACACGTGCCACCGATGCGGTCAACAAGGGCCAGCTGGACAACGGCGTTGCCGCGGCCAACAGCTATACCGACAGCCGCTACAACGCGATGGCCGACAGCTTCGAGACCTACCAGGGCGATATCGAAGACCGTCTGCGTCGGCAGAACCGTCGCCTGGATCGTCAGGGCGCGATGAGTTCGGCGATGTTGAACATGGCTGCCAGCGTCGGTGGTATCGCCACACAGAACCGCGTCGGTGCCGGCGTCGGTTTCCAGAACGGCGAATCGGCGTTGTCGGTGGGCTACCAGCGTGCGATCAGCCCGCGCGCCACCTTGACGGTGGGCGGCGCACTCAGCGGTGACGACAGTTCGATCGGTGTGGGTGCCGGCTTCGGCTGGTAACGCGCCGCTGCATGACACGCGGCGGCACCGATGTGCGCCGCCGCGCCAGAGCAAGGCCTGAGGGGGCGGGCAAGGACCGTGGCTGGGCCGGCCAACGGATTCGATGGAGTGATGGCCTTACCAGGAGTGGCTGATCGAACGCAGCGCGCTGCACCGCAGTTGCGCCGCAGTTCGCAAGCCGCTCCCAGCTGATCGACGAAAAACACGAAGAGGACTTCACCGTGATCGACAAGAATTTCCGTCTCTCCCCGCTGACCGGCGCCATCCTGATGATGGCGCTCGGTGCATCGGGCACGCTCGCTGCTGCCCCGAAACTGCTGGTCAAGGAACCGACCCAGGCAGCATCGGCCGGCGCTGCGTTCAGTAGCCGCCTGATCGTGCGCTACAAGGACAACACTGCTGCCGCGACCGATCGCGCCAGCAAGCTGAGCGCGGTGCAGGCCGCGGTCGGCCGTGTCGGTGCGAGCACCGGCGCACGCAGCAGCGCAGCCGCCGCCAAGGCGACGTATGTGCGCAAGCTCGGCATCGGCTCGGACCTGATCAAGCTGTCCAGCACGCTGACCACCGCCCAGGTGGACAAGGTGGTGGTCGAGCTCAAGAACGACCCGTCCGTGGCCGACGTGCAGATCGATCGCATGCTGCGCCCGGTCGACATCAAGAAGAGCGTCGCCGCCACCGACGTGACCCCGCAACTGGTCCCCAATGACCCGCTGTACGCGCAGTACCAGTGGCATCTGAGCAACCCCAACGGCGGCATCAATGCGCCGGCCGCTTGGGATCTGTCGCAGGGCGCGGGCGTGGTGGTGGCAGTGCTGGATACCGGCATCCTGCCGGGCCATCCCGACTTTGCCGGCAACCTGCTGCAGGGTTACGACTTCATCACCGATGCCGAAGTCTCGCGTCGTCCCACCGATGCCCGCGTGCCGGGCGCGCTGGATTACGGCGACTGGGAAGAGGCCGACAACGTCTGCTATGACGGCTCGGTGGCACAGGAGAGCTCCTGGCACGGCACCCACGTCTCGGGCACCGTGGCCGAGGCGACCAATAACGGTGTGGGCATGGCTGGCGTGGCGCCGAAGGCGACCATCCTGCCGGTGCGCGTGCTCGGCCGTTGCGGCGGCTACACCTCCGACATCGCCGATGCGATCGTCTGGGCGTCCGGCGGCACGGTCGCTGGCGTGCCGGCCAACACCAACCCGGCCGAGGTGATCAACATGAGCCTGGGCGGCGGCGAGCCCTGCGATTCGGCCACCCAGCTGGCGATCAACGGCGCGGTCGCGCGCGGCACCACCGTGGTGGTAGCGGCCGGCAACAGCGGCGAAGATGCGGCCAACCATTCGCCGGCCAGCTGCAACAACACCATCACCGTGGGTGCCACACGCATCACCGGCGGCATCACCTACTACTCCAACTACGGCAGCAAGGTCGACCTGTCCGGCCCGGGCGGCGGTGGCAGCGTGGACGGCAATCCGGGCGGTTACATCTGGCAGGCCGGCTACACCGGTGCGACCACGCCGACCTCGGGCACCTATACCTATATGGGCTTGGGTGGCACCTCGATGGCATCGCCGCACGTGGCCGGTGTCGTCGCCCTGGTGCAGAGCGCGGCGATCGGTCTGGGCGATGGCCCGCTGACCCCGGCCGCGGTGGAAGCCCTGCTCAAGCAGACCAGCCGTCGCTTCCCGGTGACCCCGCCGGCCAGCACCCCGATCGGCAGCGGCATCGTCGATGCCAAGGCCGCATTGGAAGCGGTGTTGGTGGAGCCCTGCGATCCGGCCACCGAGAGCTGCGCGCCGACCGCCATCGCCCTGACCAATAAGGCCCCGTTGACCGGCCTGAGCGGTGCTTACGCCAGTTCCACGCTGTACAGCTTCGAAGCCAAGGCCGGTGCCGTGCTCAGCTTCATGACCTATGGCGGCACCGGCGATGTGTCGGTATACGTCAGCCATGAAGCCGAGCCCAGCGCCACCAGTTACGACGCCAAGTCGACCCGCCCGGGCAACAGCGAAACCGTGCGTTTCACTGCCCCCAAGGCCGGCACCTACTACATCAAGTTGGTGGGCGCTGCCGACTACGCGAAGCTGACGCTCGTCGCACGACAGTAAGCCGTCTCATAGTGTGACCGATGCCCCCGGCCAATCACCGGGGGCATCGTTTTTCAGGGCGATTCAGATGCGTACGGTTGATCGTCGCGGCAAACTGCTACAGTCGGCGCCGGACCAGTGGAGACGAGTGTGAACGCGGTTGCCGTCGATCCAATTGAGCATCGCAGTGCGGAGACACGCATCGTCGAAGCGCTGCTTGAACGCCGTCGTCTGAAAGACACCGATCTGCTGCGCGCGCGCCAGTTGCAGACCGAATCCGGTATGGGCCTGCTGGCCTTGCTGGGCCGTCTGGGCCTGGTGTCCGAACGCGATCATGCGGAGACCTGCGCCGATGTGCTGGGTCTGCCGCTGGTGGATGCACGCCAGCTCGGCGATACCCCACCGGAAATGCTGCCGGAAGTGCAGGGACTGTCGCTGCGCTTCCTCAAACAATTTCATCTATGCCCGGTCGGCGAACGCGATGGCCGGCTGGAGTTGTGGATCGCCGATCCCTACGACGATTACGCGATCGACGCGGTGCGGCTTGCGACCGGTTGCCCGTTGTTGCTGCAGGTCGGCCTGCGCTCGGAAATCGATGACCTGATCGAGCGCTGGTACGGCCAGGGCCGCAGCGCGATGGGCACCATCGTGGAAACCGCCGATGGTGATGCCAACAGCAGCGACGATATCGAAGCGCTGCGCGACCTGGCGTCCGAAGCGCCGGTGATCCGGCTGGTGAATCTGGTGATCCAGCACGCGGTGGAACTGCGCGCATCGGACATCCATATCGAACCGTTCGAAAGCCGGCTCAAGGTGCGTTACCGCGTGGACGGTGTGCTGGTGGAAGGCGAAAGCCCGCCGGCCAAGCTCACCGCTGCGGTGATCAGCCGCATCAAGATCATGGCCAAGCTCAACATCGCCGAACGCCGGCTGCCGCAGGACGGCCGCATCATGCTGCGCGTGCAGGGCAAGGAGCTGGATCTGCGTGTCAGCACCGTGCCCACCGCGCACGGCGAGAGCGTGGTGATGCGCCTGCTCGACCGCGAAACGGTGGTGTTCGATTTCTACAAGCTCGGCTTCACCGAAGAGTTTCTGCCGCAGTTCCGCAAGGTGCTGGAGCAACCGCACGGCATCATGCTGGTGACCGGCCCGACCGGTTCGGGCAAGACCACCACGCTGTACACCGCGTTGAGCCAGCTCAACACCTCGGATGTGAAAATCATCACCGTCGAAGACCCGGTGGAATACCAGATCGAAGGCATCAACCAGATCCAGGCCAAACCGCAGATCGGGCTGGATTTTGCCAACGCGCTGCGCAGCATCGTGCGTCAGGATCCGGACATCATCATGATCGGCGAAATGCGCGATCTGGAAACCGCGCGCATCGCGATCCAGTCCGCGCTCACCGGCCATCTGGTGCTGTCCACGCTGCACACCAACAACGCGGCCGGCGGTATCACCCGTCTGCTCGACATGGGCGTGGAAGACTATCTGCTCACCTCCACCATCAACGGCATCCTGGCGCAGCGCCTGGTGCGCAAACTCGACCTGGCCAACGCCGAGCGCTACGTGGCATCGCCGGAAGAAATCGAACGCTTCAATCTGCGCCGGCTGCAACCGGACGGCGAGATCTACCTGTATCGTCCGCGCGCCTCGGCTGCCGCGCCGACCGGTTACCTGGGCCGCACCACCATCGTCGAATTCCTGGTGATGAACGACGAATTGCGGCGCGCGGTGATGCGTCGCGCCGGCATGGGCGAGATCGAACAACTGGCCCGCAAGGCCGGCATGCGCACCATGTACGAGGACGGCCTGTCCAAGGCCTTGCGCGGCGAGACCACCATCGAAGAAGTGCTGCGCGTGACGGAGGATGCGTGAGAGTCAACGGAGCCACAGCGAGCATCGGATGCTCAGGATCGGAAGATAGGCAGGGCAAGGTCCCGGCAACGCGTCGCGCGCGCGCGCGCGTGCGCCCGGTGGCGCCAACGCAGCGCAGGATCCTGCTTTTCCCGATTCCCGAATCCCGATTCCCCACTCTCGGCCGTCCAGCCTGATGCCCCTGTACCGCTACAAAGCGCTCGACGCCCATGGCGAAATGCTCGATGGCCAGATGGAAGCGGCCAGCGACGCGGACGTTGCGCTGCGCCTGCAGGAGCAGGGCCACCTGCCGGTGGAAACGCGCCTGGCCACCGGCGAAAACGACTCGCCGTCGCTGCGCATGCTGTTGCGCAAGAAGCCGTTCGACAACGCCGCGCTGGTGCAGTTCACCCAGCAGTTGTCCACGCTGATCGGGGCCGGCCAGCCGCTGGATCGCGCGTTGTCGATCCTGATGGATCTGCCCGAAGACGACAAAAGCCGGCGCGTGATCGGCGATGTGCGCGACACCGTGCGTGGCGGCGCGCCGCTGTCCTCGGCACTGGAACGCCAGCACGGGCTGTTTTCCAAGCTCTACATCAACATGGTGCGTGCGGGCGAAGCCGGCGGCAGCATGCAGGACACGCTGCAGCGCCTGGCCGATTACCTGGAGCGCAGCCGTGCGCTGCGCGGCAAGGTGATCAACGCACTGATCTATCCGGCGATCCTGCTGGCGGTGGTGGGCTGCGCGCTGCTGTTCCTGCTCGGCTATGTGGTGCCGCAGTTCGCGCAGATGTACGAAAGCCTAGACGTGGCCTTGCCGTGGTTCACCCAGGCGGTGTTGAGCGTGGGCCTGCTGGTGCGCGACTGGTGGGTGGTGTTGATCGTGGTGCCGGGCGTGCTCGGTCTGTGGCTGGATCGCAAGCGCCGCAATGCCGCGTTCCGTGCCGCGCTGGACGAGTGGTTGCTGCGGCAGAAAGTGGTCGGCAGCCTGATCGCGCGCCTGGAAACCGCACGGCTGACGCGCACGCTGGGCACCTTGCTGCGCAACGGCGTGCCGCTGCTGGCGGCGATCGGCATTGCGCGCAATGTGATGTCCAATCTGGCGCTGGTCGAAGATGTCGACGCCGCAGCCGACGACGTCAAGAACGGCCATGGCCTGGCGATGTCGCTGGCACGCGGCAAGCGCTTCCCGCGGCTGGCCCTGCAGATGATCCAGGTCGGCGAAGAATCGGGCGCCCTGGACACGATGCTGCTCAAGACCGCCGACACCTTCGAGCTGGAAACCGCGCAAGCCATCGACCGCGCGCTGGCCGCGCTGGTGCCGTTGATCACGCTGGTGCTGGCCTCGGTAGTGGGGCTTGTCATCATTTCGGTGCTGGTGCCGCTGTATGACCTGACCAATGCCATCGGATAACGTGGCGGCGGATTCACAACAACTTTCCGGTGACCGCGCGACACCCATGCGGGAACCATTGCAATGCCCGCCGTGTCATCTTCTGGCGGCAGCATCTTTCATCGACGTGCAAGGAAATCGTTCATGATCAAGCGCTCCATCACCCGTAGTCCGTCGCGTGCAGGCCAGGCCGGCATGAGCCTGCTGGAAATCATCATCGTCATCGTCCTGATCGGCGCGGTGCTGACCCTGGTCGGCAGCCGTGTACTCGGTGGTGCCGATCGCGGCAAGGCCAACCTGGCCAAGTCGCAGATCCAGACCCTGGCCGGCAAGATCGAGAATTTCCAGCTCGACACCGGCAAGTTGCCGAGCAAGCTCGATGATCTGGTGACCCAGCCCGGTGGCAGCAGCGGCTGGCTGGGCCCGTATGCCAAGCCGGCCGAACTCAATGACCCGTGGGGCCACACCATCGAATACCGCGCGCCCGGCGATGGCCAGCCGTTCGATCTGATCAGCCTGGGCAAGGACGGCCGCCCCGGTGGCAGCAGTTACGACGCGGACATCAAGTACCAATAAGCCGTTCGCCATGCGCGTTGCGTGTCAGCCGTTGCGTCATCCGCATGGAGTGGTCGGCCCTGGTCGTCCCCGCACGCGTGGCAGTTCGTTGCTGGAGATGTTGCTGGTCATCGCCCTGATCGCGATGGCCGGCGTATTGGCCGCCGCCGCGCTCAACGGCGGAATCGACGGCATGCGCCTGCGCACCGCCGGCAAGGCGATCGCCTCGCAGCTGCGCTATACGCGCACCCAGGCGATTGCCACCGGCACGCCGCAGCGGTTTCTGATCGATCCGCAGCAGCGCCGCTGGGAAGCACCCGGCGGCCATCACGGCGATCTGCCGTCGTCGCTGGAGGTGCGTTTCACCGGCGCGCGGCAGGTGCAGTCGCGGCAGGATCAGGGCGCCATCCAGTTCTTCCCCGATGGCGCCTCCACCGGCGGGCGCATCGATCTGCGCGTCAAGGATGCGACCTGGCGCGTGGACGTGGGCTGGATCACCGGCGAAGTGCGTTCCGGCCAGTTGCGGACGCCGTCGCCATGAAGCGCCAGCGCGGTTACACGCTGATCGAGGTGATCGTCGCCTTTGCGTTGTTGGCGCTGGCGTTGAGTCTGTTGCTGGGATCGCTGTCCGGTGCCGCGCGTCAGGTGCGCGCGGCCGACGAGAGCACGCGCGCCACCCTGCATGCGCAATCGTTGCTGGCAGCGCAGGGCATGGACAAACCGCTGGTGCCCGAGCAGCAGCAAGGCACCTTCGAAGACGGGCATTTCCGTTGGTCGATGGATGTGCGCCCGTACGACGAGCCGCGACGCAATCCGCAGGCGCCGGTCTCCCCCGGCGCGCACACGCTGCTGCAGCTGACCCTGGTGGTGCGCTGGGGCGAGCAGCCCAATCAGGTCCTGCAGTGGCGCACCTTGCGGCTGGTGGCTGCGGCGCAGCCGGGCAGCGCGCCATGAGTCGCTCGCGCAGTGCCGGCTTCACCTTGATCGAAGTGTTGCTGGCGACGATGTTGCTGGTCGGCGGGCTGGCATTGGCGTTTGCCACCTTGCGCTCGGCCAGTGCGGTCAGCCAGCGCGGCGAGGCGATTGCCCAGCGCAGCGAACGCGTGCGTGCGGTGGAAGAATTCCTGCGCCGGCGGCTGGCGGCGGCACTGCCGATCGCAATGGGCATCGACCCGCAGAGTCAGCAGCCGATGCTGTTCATCGGCGAACCGCAGCGCCTGCGTTTTGCCGCCGATGTACCGGATTACCTGGGCCGCGGTGGGCCGTACCTGCACGATCTGTCGGTGGCCGGCGATGGCGAGCAGCGCACGCTGCGGATCGCGTTGACCATGCTGCAATCGGGCAAGTCGATCGAAGAGGGCACCACGCTGCCGCCGGAAACACTTGCCGAAGACGTGCAGCAGGTGAGCTTTCGGTATCGCGGCATGGATCCGCAGAGCGGCCGCCTGAGCGCATGGTTGCCGCAGTGGGAATGGCACGACCGTCTGCCGTTGCTGGTGCGCATCGAGATCCGTAGCGGCGGTGCCGCCTGGCCGCCGCTGGTGGTGGCCTTGCCGCAATCCAGCAACCCGGGAGCAGGGCAATGAGCGCAATGCGCGGTGCCGCGCTGGTGTTGGTGCTGTGGCTGATTGCGCTGCTCACCGCGATGATCGGCGCATTCGCGCTGACCGCGCGGGTGGAAGCACTGCAGGGCAGCATGCTGCGCAATGGCGCGCAGGCGCAGGAATATGCGCGCTCCGGGCTGGAATACGCATTGTCCCGCCTGCAAAGCACCGACACCCAGGCACGCTGGCTTGCAGACGGCCGGCGCTATCGTTGGCAGATGGACGATGCCACGGTGGAGATCCGCATTACCGATGAAAGCGGCAAGGTGGACTTGAACATGGCCGAGCCCGCGCTGCTGGCCGGCCTGGTACGCGCGGTCGGTGGCGAGCAGGGCCGCGATACGCGCATTGCCGGCGCGATCGTCGACTGGCGCGATGGCGATTCGCTCAGCCAGCCCGGCGGTGGCGCGGAAGACCGCGATTATGCCGATGCCGGATTGCCATACGGTGCCAAGGATGGCCCGTTCGAAACGCTGGGCGAGTTGCGCCTGGTGCTGGGAATGGATGGCGAGCTGTATCGCAAGCTGTTGCCCAACCTCACCCTGTACAGCGGACGCTCGCGCCCCGAAGCGCGCTTTGCGCCGGGCCCGGTGCTGACCGCGATGGGCCTGGATGCGCGGCAACTGCTGGCCCAGCGTGACGCGCCGCCGGGTTTGCCGGGCAGCGAGGCGACGGTCGGTGGGTCGGACACTTATAGTATCGAGAGCCGGGCGCGACTGAGTCAGGGACGCGAGGCTGTGTTGCGGGCGGTGGTCTCCACCAGTGCGTCCGCATTACCTGGGTCTGCATATACCGTGTTGCGTTGGGAAGAGGGAGCAGCAGTGCAATGACCGCATGGCGGGACACCTTGGGTCGTATCGGCGTACGCGCCATGCCGGGAGCCGGAGGCTTCTGGCGTTGGTGGCAACAATCGCTGCTGGCCTGGCTGCCGCAGCGCTGGCAATGGCAGTTGGGCCTGTCGCCGTCGCGGCTGTTGTTGCAGCCCGATGGGCAGGCGTTGCAGTTGCTGCGTCAGCGCGATCACAGCAGCGAGACCATCGCCAGCCTGCCGTGGCCGGTGCAGCCGCAGGAAGTGCATGCCTTGTTGCCGACCGCGCTGGAAGGCCTGCCGCGGCATTGGCTGCTGCCGGCCGCGCATGCCTTGCGTCGTCCGTTGCGCCTGCCTGCTGCGGCAGCGGCGCGCCTGCAGGATGTGGCGCGCTTCGAGATCGATCGGCAAACCCCGTTCACTGCCGACCAGGTGTACTTCGATGCGCGCGTGCTGGACGTGCGCGAAGACGGTCAGCTCGATGCCGAACTGGTGGTGGTGCCGCGGCGCCTGATCGATGGCCCGGACGGCGTGCCCGACGCATGGGCCAGCGCCTTGTCCGGCATCGATGTCGCCAATGCGCAGGGCCTGCCATTGGGCGTGAACCTGCTGCCGCCGGCACGACGGCTGCGGCGCAGCGACCCGATGCAGCGCTGGAATCTGTTGCTCGCTGCCGCCGCACTGGTGCTGCTGGCCGTGGCCGGCTGGCTGCTGCTGGACAACCGCCGCCAGGCCGCCGACGACTTGCGTGCCAAGGTGCAGGCCAACGCCGCGCGTGCGCGCCAGGTCGCCGCCGAACGCCAGCAATTGCTGGATCTGGTCGAAGGGGCCAACTTCTTTCAGCAGCAACGTGCCACCCGCCCCACCTCGGTGGAAATCTGGGACGAACTGAGCCGGCGTCTGCCGGGCGGCACCTACCTGGAAAAATTCTCGGTCGAAGGTGGGCAATTGCAGTTGATCGGCTTGAGCAACGAAGCCTCCTCGCTGGTGCGGCGCCTGGAAGGCTCGCCGCTGTGGCGCACGCCCTCGCTGACCGGTGTGCTGCAGAGCGATGCCGGTCGCAACGTCGACCGCTTCACCATCACCGCCGAACTGGCCGGCCCCGATGCCAAGGAGGCGGCCGATGCCACGCAGCGTTAAGCGCGATCGCTGGATCGCTTTGGGCCTGCTGTTGCTGGTGATCGGCGTGGCCTATCTGGTGCTGGTGCACCCCTGGTTCACCCAGCCGATGATCGCGGTGCAGGACGACCTGCAAGCGCTGCGCGAGCGCGAGCTGCGCGTGCGCGTGCAACTGCAGCAGGCGCCGGAAGTCAGCAAACGGCTACGCCAGGCGCGCCAGACCCTGGAAAGTCGCCCGGGCTTCCTGCCGGAAACCTCGGCCGAACTGGCATCGGCCGGCCTGGTGCAGCGGCTGGAACGCGCGGTGGTGGAAGCCAGCCCCGGCAACCGCAGCTGCGCGATCAGCAACCGCTCGCCGCTGCAGCCGGAAAGCAAGGACCGCTTCACCCGCGTCGCGGTGCAGGTACGCCTGCGCTGCGGCACCCCGGAGCTGGCCTCGGTGCTGTACAGCCTGGAAAACGGCACCCCGCGCCTGTTCGTGGACAACCTCAACGTGATGGCGCAGCGCTACCAACTCTCGCCCAACGAAAGCGGCAACGGCCTGGACATCGCCTTCGAACTGGCCGGCTACCTGCGCCCCGGCGCCAGCGCCGCGCCGTTGAACACCGACGCCGCGCCCGCCGCCCCCGACGCCGCGGAGGCCAGCAATGCGCCTTGACATGATCGGCCTGCGCACCTGGCTGCTGGCCACCGTGGTCGGCTGGGCGCTGCTGGTGTGCGTGCTGGCCGTGGCCGGGCTGGGCAAGCGCGTGGAGCTGCTGCCGGACGACCCGGCGCTGGTGCAGCGCCTGCCCACCCTGCCGGCTCCAGCGCCGGAACGGCTGGGCGCGTTCGAAAAATATTCGGAGATCGCCGCGCATCCGGCCTTCGCCGAAGACCGCCTGCCGCATCCGTTCTTCCTGTCCGGCAACGACGGCAGCAGCGCCGCCTCGACGGTGCGCCTGACCGGCGTGCTGCTGACGGACAACTTCAAGATGGCCACGCTGACGCTGGATCCACAGGATTCGGTGCGGGTGCAGCTGGGCGGCGAAGCGGTCAAGGGCTGGCGCCTGCTCGCCCTGCAGCCGCGCAGCGCAACCATCGAAGGCCCCGGCGGCACCCAGACACTGGAGCTGCACGTGTTCAACGGCCTGGGCGGGCAACCGCCCACCGCCAATGCGGGCGCGCGTGGCGCTGCCGGCGCCGTCCCGCCATTACCGTCGCCCGATGCCGCCGCGGTCGCACCGACGCAGCCGCCGCAGACCCAGCCCGCCACGCCGCCACAGCAGCCCGGTGGGCAGACACCGCCGACGGTGCCGCCGCAGCGCAGCGATGGCGCCCAGGAAGCCCCACGCCCCTCCGATGATCAGATGCGCGCCATCCGCGAACGTATCGAAGCCCGACGCCGCCAGCTGCAACAGCAGCGCCAGAGCGGCTCTACCCCCGGTCAGACCCAATGAGTGAACGCATGACGCAGCGCCTGTTTCCCGTGCCCCTGCTGATCGGCCTGCTGGCCGGTTGCGCCACCACTCCGCCGCCGGACGTGCGCCGCGACGCGCGCCTGGACCCGCAAGTCGGCGCCGCCGGCGCCACCCAGACCACCGCCGAGCAACGTGCCGAGGGCAATGCCAGTGCCAAGCCCACCCCGGTGATCCGGCGTGGCAGCGGCACCATGATCAATCAGAGCGCTGCGAGCGCGCCGGCACCGACGCTGGGCATGGCCAGCAGCGGCAGCGCCACCTTCAACTTCGAAGGCGAATCGGTGCAGGCGGTGGTCAAGGCGATCCTGGGCGACATGCTCGGGCAGAACTACGTCATCGCCCCCGGCGTGCAGGGCACCGTGACCCTGGCCACGCCCAATCCGGTCTCGCCGGCGCAGGCCTTGAACCTACTGGAAATGGTGCTGGGCTGGAACAACGCGCGCATGGTGTTCAGCGGCGGCCGCTACAACATCGTGCCGGCCGACCAGGCGCTGGCCGGCACCGTCGCGCCCAGCACCGCATCGCCGTCTGCCGCGCGCGGTTTCGAAGTGCGCGTGGTGCCGTTGAAGTTCATCTCCGCCAGCGAAATGAAGAAGGTGCTCGAGCCCTATGCGCGCCCGAACGCCATCGTCGGCACCGATCCCTCGCGCAACGTGATCACCCTGGGCGGCACCCGCGCCGAGCTGGAAAACTACCTGCGCACCGTGCAGATCTTCGATGTGGACTGGCTGTCGGGCATGTCGGTGGGTGTGTTCCCGATCCAGTCCGGCAAGGCCGAAAAGGTCTCGGCCGATCTGGAGAAGGTGTTCGGCGAGCAGAGCAAGACACCCAGCGCCGGCATGTTCCGTTTCATGCCGCTGGAAAACGCCAACGCGGTGCTGGTGATCACCCCGCAGCCGCGTTACCTGGACCAGATCCAGCAGTGGCTGGACCGCATCGACAGCGCCGGTGGCGGCGTGCGGCTGTTCTCGTACGAGTTGAAGTACATCAAGGCCAAGGACCTGGCCGACCGCCTGTCGGAAGTGTTCGGTGGGCGCGGCAACAACAGCGACTCCAACGCCTCGCTGGCCCCGGGCTCGGAAACCAGCGTGCTCGGCGGCGCGCTGGGCAACCGCGACAGCAGCATGGGCGGCAGCTCGGGCACCACCGGCGGCAGCATCGGCGAGAGCAGCGATGGCAGCTCCTCCGGCAGCAGCTTCGGCGGCAGCAGCGGCAGTGGAAGCAGCAGCGGTGGACTGGGCAACGGCAGCCTGCAGCTGTCGCCGCGCAGCAACGGCAATGGCGCGGTGACGCTGGAAGTGGAAGGCGACAAGGTCGGCGTGTCGGCGGTGGCCGAAACCAATACCTTGCTGGTGCGCTCCACGCCGCAGTCGTGGAATTCGATCCGCGACGTCATCGAAAAGCTCGATGTGATGCCGATGCAGGTGCATATCGAAGCGCAGATTGCGGAGGTCAATCTGACCGGCGAGCTAAGTTATGGCGTGAACTGGTACTTCGAAAATGCGGTGACAACACCGTTCAATGCCGATGGCAGTGGCGGCCCTGCCCTGCCACCGGCTGCGGGCCGTAATATCTGGGGCGACATTGCTGGTAGCGTGACTGGCAACGGCGTTGGCTGGACATTCCTTGGCAAAAATGCCGCAGCCGTCATCAGCGCGCTGGACCGCGTGACTAATGTCCGCCTGCTGCAGACGCCATCGGTGTTTGTGCGTAACAACGCCGAGGCCACGCTCAATGTTGGCTCACGAATTCCGATCAATTCCACTTCGATCAACACCGGTCTGGGCAGCGACAGCAGTTTCTCTTCGGTGCAGTACATCGATACTGGTGTGATCCTGAAAGTGCGTCCGCGGGTCACCAAGGACGGCATGGTGTTCCTGGATATCGTGCAGGAAGTCAGCACACCTGGTGCACGACCTGCAGCGTGTACGGCGGCGGCAACCACCACAGTCAACAGCGCTGCCTGCAACGTCGATATCAATACACGTCGCGTCAAGACTGAAGCTGCAGTGCAGAGTGGCGACACCATGATGCTGGCTGGGCTGATCGATGACAGCACGACCGATGGCAGCTCCGGCGTGCCGTTCCTAAGTAAGTTGCCAGTTGTAGGGGCCCTGTTTGGCAGCAAAACCCGCGACAACAACCGCCGCGAAGTCATCGTGCTAATCACCCCGTCGATCGTACGCAACCCGCAGGAAGCGCGCAATCTCACCGACGAATACGGCCAACGATTCCGTGCGATGGAGCCTCTTCATCCCGGGAAAAATAATTGATAGGAAATAAGTTATTAATCGTCAAGGTTATTTTTTCTGTGATTGCGGTCGCGGAATTTAGCTCTATGCTCGGTTAACGTAAGGCTACGTACACATAGGGATGTGAAAAGATATGCGCGCCAAAATTTTACAGATGCTTCTATGCCAAGTTTTTCTCGCGATCGCTTTGATTTATGTTCCTGGTATTTCAAGGGCATCAGAATATGATGATTTTGATTATGTTTGCGCCAGTGACGCGGTTAAGAGTGGATCCGTTGTAGATGCAATAATTAAATCAAATGAACTGGCTGGCTATTGCAAAGATGGTCTAGTAAAAAGGGTTCGGGATGTCTCGTTGGTCAAAAGCACGGTGATAGAAGTGTGTCAAGGGTCCACAATCCCTGCCGGCTGGGTAATTGTTGAAACTGTGTCGGGGGCTCCGAACTGCCCAGGACCTACTGGGTACTTGGCCTACAGGATTGAGAGGGTTCAGGGGCTATCGCAAATAAATGCTTGCTCGATTTCGCAGATTCCTGTGAACTGGGTTATTACTCGCGTAAATTCTGGTGATGCGAAGTGTTACGATCCAGGTAAATCGATGTATCTTTCCTACACTTTAGCCGATTCAGTTGGACAGACCGCTATGCAGGTGTGCGGGGTTTCCCCTATTCCATCGGGATGGGTCATTACTGCAACAACTCCCGGGGTCGCCGAGTGCTTGGATATGCCCTGGGGTGGTTATCGAGCATTTTCGATAATTAATTTAAATTAATAGAGATTGTTTGCATCTCTGGCTGATCGGCGCTGTTTCACAGGTCTTTTTCGCCGCTCGGGACGGTGAAGTTCTTTCCAATATCGCCTGATATGCTTGAAGCTAATTGATCAGCTAGCTTGAGGTTTAATGAACGACACGTTGCCCGTCGTGCTGGTGCCGGTCGGCACCGACGACGAGGCCCTGGATGCCTGTCTGGGCGCAATGGATGCCGCCACGCCCGCCGGCACGCGGGTGTGGCTGGCCGACGATGCGCAGGCCGGCCCGCGTGGCCGCGCGGTGATCGCGCACTGGTTGGCGCGCACGCGGCTGCAGGCCCATCACACCCGTCGTCAGCGTATGCTCGGCGAAGTGGCCCATCTGGACGAAATGCTCAGCGGCTGCGGCGATGCCGATGTGGTGGTGCTGGGTGTGGATGCCTGCCCGCTGCCGGGTTGGTTGAATCAGCTCGACGCCTGCTTTGCGCGCGATGCGGCGATTGCCACCGCCACCCCGTGGAGCAATGTGGGCGAAGCCTGCAGCTGGCCACGCCTGGGCGAACTCAATCCGATGCCTGCCGCACCGGAGCGGCTTGCCGCTGCGTGTGCGGCGATGCCGCCACTGCATCCGGAACTGCCGTCGGCAATCGGCCACGCGGTGCTGCTGCGCGGCAGCGCGCGGCGCAAGGCCGGCGGCCTGGACGCCAGCAGCTATGGCTCCTGGTATGCGGCACTGGTGGACCTGAGCCTGCGCATGGCTGGCCTGGGCTGGCGCAACGTGCTGTGCGACACCGCCTTCGTCGCCTCGCCGCACGAAGGCCGCCCTGCCGATGGCGACATGGATGCACTGGCCACACGCTGGCCGGCCTGGCACGCACGCCTGGCCAACTTCCTGATGCACGACCCGCTGCGTGCGCAGCGCGATCAACTCGCGCAGTTGCTAGCCGATTTACCGCCGCCGGATCCACAACGCAGGCTATTTGACGCGTAGAACAGCTTCCAAAGCGGCATGCTCACCGTCAGGCGGGCGCAGTCGGTGTTCGGTGGACTCGTACAGTGCAGTTCTTGAGCGCTGTCCTATGCAACCTGACGACTGCTCGCCGTACGGTGAGTGCAATGGCTTTGTCGGCTGTATGTTGGTGGATGCTATCGGACGTCCAGGTCAAACGCCGAGTGGGTCGAGGGCGCGGTGCCCTCACCGCTAGCGGGACACGCCGTGAACCCGTCCCTGGGGGCTCGGTGGCGGCATTCATGCCGCCACACGGTCCCGCAATCGGCGAGGACACCGCACCAGAGAGTGAGTCGGTTGCTTTGTTGAAAACATGCACACCGACCATCTCGACTGGTCCTTGCCCGCCCACCGTCGCGGGACCTTACGCGGCATGGATGCCGCGTAAGAGCCTACATGGACGTACTTGCGGCGTGTCCTGCGATGGTGGGCAGGCAAGGGCCCTGCAGCCAGGCCGCAGTTCAGTGACTGACGTGACGTCGTCTTGTTAGCCGATCAAGAAGCCGACCGCATCGGTGCCTCGGTGCGTACCACCACATCCAGTGCATCGTGGCGCCAGGATTCGATATCCAGTTCCACCGCGCGGCCGTCTTCGGCGAAGCTGATCCGCTGCAGCCGGAAGCAGGGTGTGCCGGTGGTGGACTGCAGCAACAGGGCTTGCGCGGCGTCTAGCCCGGCCGGATGCATCGACAATTGCGCGCGGCTCAGGAACAGCCCGAGTTTCTGGTTGAACACACTCGACAGCGAGCCGGCCAGGTCGTGCTCCAGCAGGCCCGGCGCCCAGGCGGCCAGCACCACGTTGGTTTCCAGCAGCACCGCGCGGCGGTCGATCCAGCGCCGGCGTTGCAGCACGAAGACCTCTTCGTAAGGCGTCTCCAGCCGTAGTGCGGCCGCGTAGGCAGCCCCCGCTGCCTGTCGGGTGGCACTCAACAGCTCGGTGCGCGGTTTGCGTCCTTGCGCCGCCACGTACTGCATGAAGCCGGCGATGCTGGTGGGGTCGTAGCGCACGCGCGGTGCGCTGACGAACCAGCCGCGCCGGTTCTCGCGGTAGATGCGACCCTGCGCTTCCAGTTGCTGCAAGGCCTCACGCAAGGTGATGCGGGTGCAACCGAAGCGTTCGGCAAGCTCGCGCTCTACCGGCAGGCGCTGATCCGGGCCCCATTCGCCGGCGGCGATCTGCGCGGAGACGATTTCGGTGATGGCGTGTTGGCGCGACGCGCTCATGCGGCGATCCGCCGATGTTGGCTGCGGCGCAGGTGCAAGGCAGTCAGATGAGAGAGGTGCATGCGGCGATGGTAAAGAAGAACGCGCCCGCAAACTGCAGGTGGCTCAGGCAAGGCCTGCCAGGTTCTGCTGCTGTTGGGTTTTCCAGCTGCGCCATCCATATAGCGCCAGCAGCACGAAGCCTGCATACAGCAGTGCGGTGGGATACAGCCCCTTGCTGACGAACACGCCCACGTAGACGCAATCGAGCACGACCCACAGTATCCAGTTGGCGATGCGCTTGCGTGCGGCCCAGACGCTGGCGACCAGGCTGAAGCTGGCCAACGCCGCGTCCAGCCACGGCAGTGCGGCATCGGTGCGGTGATGCATGTAGGCACCGAGCGCGGCGGCGAACACGGCACCGATGCACAGCGAGATCCACAGCTCCGCCTGCGGCATCGGCAAAGGGCGAATGCGCGTCTGTGCCGCCATCCCGCGCTGCCACTGCCACCAGCCGTACAGCTGGGTCAGCACGTAGACGCCTTGCAGCAGCATGTCCGAGTACAGCTTCCACTGATAGAACAGCCAGGCATACAGCGCCACCGCCACGATGCCGACCGGCCAGCACCAGCGAATGCGCCGCGCGGTCAGCCAGACGCCCAGCAGGTTGATCACGACGGCGGCAGATTCGAGCAATGACATGGAAGGTCTGGGAAGGATGTCTGATGAACGATGGATCGGTGGCTGGGACGCAGAACAGTTCAACGCGATCGTGCAGGCAGGCCGAGCGCGTTCACCGCCTGCAGCCGATACCGGCAGCGCACTCGGCCCGCGCAGCACCGCTGTCGCGTAACTTGTGCAGCTCACACGTCAGCGGATCGCATGGCCGCATCGGCTGCGTTTAGAAGTCCAGCTGCACGGTCAGACGCGCCGTGCGCGGCGCGCCCGGGAACAGATAGGCATCGCCCTGGTATTCGCCGCTATCGCGCCAGTAGCGCTTGTCGAACACGTTGTCCACGTTCAGGCGCCAGGTGGTGGCCAGCCCGCCCAGTGCAGTGGCGTAACGCGCGCCCAGGTTGGCCACCGTGTAGGCCGGCACGCTGGCGTTGCCGAGCCGGTCGGCGAACTTGCGCCCGCTGTATTGCGCGCCTGCCAGCAGCGCCAGGCCATCGATGCCGGGCACGCTGTAATCGGCCTGCAGGCTGGCACGCAGCTTGGGCACGTTGATGGCCTGGTGGCCTTCGTACTCGGCGATGTCGGTGTCTTCGGCACGGGCGCGGATGGTGGCAACGCTGGCGAACACGCGCAATTGCTCGGTGGCAGCGCCATCGGCCGACAACTCCAGGCCGCGGTTGTGCAGGCGGCCCTGTTGCACATAGCGCAGGCCACCATCGGCCTGCGGCTGGGTGAACTGGTAGGCCTGGCGGATGTCGAACAGCGCCGCGCCCAGGCGCAGGCCGTCGAAATCGAATTTTGCGCCGGTCTCCAGCTGGTACGCATTGGTCGGCGGCAGGATCTCATCGGCGTTGTCGGCAAACCACGGGGCGGTGCCGCCGGCGGCCAGGCTCTTGGCGTAGCTGGCGTACAGCGATACCTGCTGCTGCGGTTTGAACAGCAGCGCGGCCTGCGGCAGCAGCGTGTCCTTGCGCGTGCGTCGCTCCAGCACGCCATCGCGGTCGAAGCTGCGCTCGTCCAGGCGCACATAGCGCGCGCCCAGCGACAACTCCCATTGGGAACCCAGTCCAATCCTGTCGGCGACCACCAGGGCACGTTGGCGGCTGTCCAGGCGCCGTTGCTTCGGGTCCAGCGCGACGTCGGTCTGTGCAAACACCTCCGGGTCGCGGTCGATGCTGCCGCTGCCGACGAATTCGTTGACCGAACCGAAGCGATCGATGGTGCGGCGTAGCCAGTCGCCGCCGATGCTCAGGCGGTGATCCAGCGCGCCGGTGAGCACACGGCCTTCGAGCGTGGCGCGCAGTTGATCGTGCACGCGGGTGTCGTCGGGGCTGCGGTAGTCGTAGACGTCGTACTCGCCTTGCGCGCTGAAGAAATTCGGGGTGGCGCTGTCGGCGCAACTGGTCGCGCCATAACAGCCCCAGGCGAACGCGGAGAAATCATTGATCACCGAGCGGCTACGTGACGCTTCAGCGGTGGCGCGCCAGTTGTCGTTGAATTGGTAGGCGTAGCGCAGCTGCGCATTGAGCGAATCCATCTCCACCGGCCGCGACCACGGCTGGTAGCCGAGCAGGCGATGCACATCGATGTCGCGCGGTACCTGCGTGCCACCGAGCAATTGGTAGCCGGGCACCGAGCGTTGCTGGCGATGCTGATACTCCACATCCAGCTGCAGCAGCGACTGCGGGCTGATCTTCCAGTCGCCGGCCAGCGACAGGAAATTGCGATAACCGTCGGCGTGGTCGACATAGCTGTTGATGTCTTCGCGCGCGGCGTTGACGCGCAGGCCCAGGCTGCGCTCGGCGCCGAACCAGTCGCCCAGGTCGGCGGCGACATAGCGCGAGCCCTGCTCGTCGGTGCCCAGGGTCACGCTGCGCACGTGCTCGGGCCGCTTGGTGCGGTAGTCGATCAGTCCGGCCGGTTCGTTGACACCTGATTGCAGCCCGGGCAGGCCCTTGAGGATCTGCACTTGCTGCTTGTTTTCCAGTGCAATGGATTGCTCGCCCACCGCGCTCAGGCCGTTGATGCGGTAACTGTTGGCGGCGTTGAGCGAATAGCCACGCACGACGAAATTCTCGTAGTAGCCGATCGGGGCGTAGGCGTCGCCAGCGGAGGCATCGGCGCGCAATACCTCGCTGAGCACGCGTGCCTGACGGTCGAGCAATTGCTGGCGATCGATCACCGCGATCGAGGCCGGCGCATCCAGCAGCCGCGTGGCGCCGAAGCCGGTCAAGGCCGTGCTGGCGTCGGCGCGTTCGCCACGCACGTTGACCGCATCCAGTTCGACCGCCTCGGCACCGGGTTGTTGCTGCGCGAGGGCAGGCGTGGCGATGCACAGCGCAAGTGCAAGCACGAGCGGGCGGCGGTGGGGCAGGAGGGCGGGCAGGTGCATGCGCAGGGCTCGAAAAGGAGAGGGAAAAACGCTCATGGCAACCGACGCGCGCGCGCGTGCAGGTGATCGAGCAGACGCTGGCCATCGGCGCTGGCAAACCAGTCCGCATGGCCGAGCAGGTAACGGTGATAGGCGATGTCGGCGTTGTCGGCCGAGCGGGTGATGCCGGCGAAGTATTCGATCTCGCTCAGGGCGAAGTCGGCATGCACGATCGGCAGCAAGGCGGTCAGCTGCCGCAGCTGCGCGGCGCCCAGTGCGCAGTGCCGGGCGTAGCCGTCCAGCAAGGCGTCGAGCTGCTCCAGCTGCGGCTGCGCGCGCTGCCCCGCATCCAGGTTCAACCATGGAATCAGGTTGCGTTCGATCGCCGTGGCCAGGTCGAACATTGCAAAGCTGCGGTCGCACAGGCCGAAGTCGAACACCGCGCTGACCTCGACGTCGCCATCGTCGTGTGTGCGCCACAGCAGGTTGGAGGCATGCCAGTCGCCATGCGTCCACAGCGGCGGCAGCGCGCCAGGCGCCGACAGCACCGACCAGGCCCGGGCGTGCCAGGGCAACAGGTGGTCGGTCAGATCACGGCGCCAGGGCCGGTCCTGAAAATCGGCGGCCAGGCCGGGGCGCGACAGCAAGGCCTGTTCCACCGCCCGGAGCGGGTCGGCCTGCGCGAACAGGGCCAGGTTGGCCACCAGTACGCTGCTGCGGCGTGGCGGCGCATCGAATCCCTGCGCTGCCAGATGCAGGCGTGCCAGCGCGGTACCTGCCGCCGCCGCATGCGGGACGCTGGTAAAGGGCGTCCACGACAGGGCATCCCGATACAGGTCCTGGCCGAATCCGGCGCGCTGCACTTCGTAGACCCAGTCCGCATCGGCCAGGGCGGTGCGTCCCGCGGCATCGTGCAGCACCTCGACCACCGGTGCGCCGGCCCAGCGCAGATGCGCCATGAAGACGTGCTCTTCGCGCAACGCGGCGACATTGCGCACGCTGCGGTGATGCCGCTTGACGATGAGCGTGCCGCTGGCGGTGTCCACGCAGGCGGCGGCGGAAAACGGGCGGGCGCTATGCCAGCGAATCAGTTCGCTACCGACGGGAGCGGAAAAGTGCTGCAGCACGCGACGGATTTCGTCGGCGGTCAACACCGGCCAGTCCGGCAGCGCCAGCTCCAGGCTCATGCCATGCACCTGATGCGAGGTGCTCATGCGCCCGGCTCCGGCAATGCGGTGCGGGTCAGTGGTATAGACCAGTCGATCGGTGCCGAAGCGGCGGACCCGGCGCGCGCGCCGGCGACAACACGGACGGCGCTGCCAGGCCGTCGTTGCGGCGCGCCCGCCATCAGGCGGTTGCGCTGCAGGGAATGAAAAGGCAGCGCAACACCGAAAGGTCGCTGGCCGTCATCTCGACACTAAAAATGTGGGGCGCGCCGTGGGCGGCGCCTGCGCAAAACCGCTGGGCGGTTCCGGGCGCGCAGTATGCCTGTTGCCGCTGCCAGCCGCCATGTCGGCGCTGGCAGGCGCACGATGGCGTTGCGCCACCCCGGCACCGGATAATGGCCGGATGACTCCCGTCCAGATTGCCGCCGTCGTCGTCACCTATCAGAGCAGCAGCACCATCGATGCGTGCCTGTCGCGGCTGCGCGCGGCCGAGGGCATCAGCGAGATCCGGGTGGTCGACAACGCCTCCAGCGACGACACCCTGGAGGTCGTGCAGCGGCATGCCTTGGCCGATGCGCGGCTGCACTTCATCGCCAATCCGGACAACCCGGGTTTTGCGAGCGCCTGCAACCAGGGCGCGCGCGACTCGCAGGCGCCCTGGCTGGTGTTCATCAACCCGGACCTGATGGTCGAGCGCGACACCTTGGCGCAGCTGTGCGCACGCGCGGCCGGCCATGCGGCGGTGCTGTTGGGCGTGGAGCAGGTGGACGAGGACGGGCAGCCGGATGCCGCAGTGCGCCGCCGCGATCCGGATTTTGCCGCGATGCTGCGCGCACCGCGCGCTGCCGCCCAGCTGGCGGTGCCGGCCGATCCCGCTGCGCCCCTGCAGGTGGTGGACGCCATCTCCGGTGCCTTGATGCTGATGCAACGCAGCCTGTTCGACCGGCTGGACGGCTGGGACGGCGCCTACCGCCTGCATGCCGAAGACCTGGACCTGTGCCGGCGGGCACGCCAGGCCGGTGCGCTGGTGGCGGTGGCCAACGATCTGCGGGTCGTGCATGTGCGTGGCGTGTCCAGTCGTTCGCGGCCGTTCTTTGTCGAATGGCATAAGCACCGCGGCCTGTGGCGCTATTTCCGCAAGTTCGAGGCGGGCCGGCGCGGGTGGCTCACCCGGCTGGGCGTATGGCTGGCGATCTGGACCCATGCCGTCGCCCAGGTACCGAAATTGTTGCGAAAGAGATGAGTTCGCTCGCGTTAAATTTGTGATAAATCAGTGATGGGTGGCGGGACTTATGTGTGATACGTTTCGCCTCGAAGTGTGATCAATCACTAGCTTCCTGTCCCTTCCGGGTCCCCCATCAGGAATCGTGCAATGTCCTTACAGAACGACCCGCAATTGCGGGGACGTCAGCCGTGCGCCGCCGCGCTGCAGTCCAGTCCGGTTGTCTCGCCCTCTTCTCTTGATTCCATCGCGCGCCGCGCGCCGGTAGCTGCGCTGTCGGCGCTCGCGCTGAGCTGCCTGATGGCGGCCTTGCCGGACACGGCCGTGGCAGGCGCCTGGACCCAGCCGCAGGGCGACACCCTGGTGATCGTCAAGGCGCTGCATAGCGATGGCACCGGCTGGTTCGACGATGCCCACCACCGTGGCGATTTCGGCAACAACGGACGCAGCCGCCAGGACCAGCTCAATGTCTACGTCGAGCATGGCCTGAGCGACAAGCTGAGCTTTATCGGCAATTTCTATTTCACCGAAGTCGGTTTCAACAACGACGAACCGGTGAACGGTGCGCCCGGACGGGCACGCCGCAGCACCACCGGCTTTGCCGATCAGGAGATCGGCCTGCGCTACGCACTGCCAGGCGCGGCCGACGATGTCTGGCGTAGCTCGGTGCAGGCCCTGGTCAGTATCCCGGCCTATGGCCGTAGCAAGACCTATCACCCGAACAATCCTGGGCGCGACCCCGCGCTCGGCCTTGGCGACTACGGTCTGGAGCTGCGTTACAGCCGCGGCCGTGGTTACACGCTGGGCGGGCGCAACGGCTACGTCGATCTGGGTGGCGCGGTGCGCCTGCGCGGCAGTGCCGCTTCCGACGAAGTGCGGGTGGACGCGTCCACCGGCCTGAGCCTGACCCCGAGCTGGTTGCTGCTTGGCGAAGTCAACGTGATCCAGGGCCTAGGCAATGGCCGTAACGACGCGTTTGTCGTTGGCTCGACACCTGGCGATTCCGGCTTCGTCGCCACCGGCACCAACTACGACCTCACCAAGCTGCAGCTGTCCACGCTGTACACAGCGCCGGGCGGCAGCCAGTGGCAGGTGGGATATCAGCAGCCAGTGATGGGCCGCAACACCGGCGCCGCAGGTGGGCCTTTCGTGGCCGCCTGGTGGCGGTTCTAAGGACGCCACGACAATGACGGTCACCTGCGAAATGGACGCGCTGGGACGAGCACCGGACATCGGCCGCGAACGCGGTCTGTTGGGTCGCGCGCTGGTCACGGCAGGCGTCATCACCGACGAACAGCTGCGCTCGGCGCTGGCGTTGCAGCAACGCTGGAACTCGCGCCTGGGCGATGTGATCCTGGCCCAGCGCGGCGTGCCGGCGCAGCGGTTCTACGCCATCGTTGCCGCGCACTTCGGCCTCGAGTTCATCGATCTGGTGCAGCAGCCGCCGGATCCGGAGCTGCTCAGCCCGGGCGATCTGGAAAGTTACGCGCAGCGCCTGCTGCTGCCGTGGCGTCGCGAAGACGGTGTGCTGGTGCTGGCCGTGGCCGATCCCGACCCGGCCGTGTTTGCCTGGGCGCGCGCGCACTACGGTGAGGACGTGCGTTTTGTCGGCACCGCCAAGTTCGACATCATCTGGAGCCTGCAGCGCTATGCCGACGAGCAGCTCACCGACAACGCGCTGAACCTGCTCGCATCGCATGCGCCGACGTACTCGGCGCGCCAGGTGGTGACGCGCGGACAGAAGTTCACGCTGTGGGCGATCGCCGCGGTGATGGTGATCGCGATGGTGCTGTTCCCGGTGCCGGCCCTGATCACCGTCAACGTGCTGGTGGCGCTGGGCTTTCTGGCGACCTTCGGACTGAAGCTGTTGCTGGTGTGGTTCGGCTCGCGCCACCGTATCGACATCAAGGTCACCGAGGACGAAGTGGCCGCGCTGCGCGACGACGACCTGCCGGTCTATACCGTGCTGGTGCCGATGTACAAGGAGCCGGAAGTCCTGCCGATCCTGGCCAACGCGCTGCGCAAGCTGGATTACCCGATCAGCAAGCTCGACGTGAAGCTGGTGCTGGAGGCGGACGATTTCGACACCATCGAGGCCGCCAAGAAACTCGGCCTGGAGGCGTTCTTCGAAATCATCCGGGTGCCGCCGTCGCAGCCCAAGACCAAGCCCAAGGCCTGCAACTACGCCCTGCATTTTGCGCGCGGCGAGCTGCTCACCATCTACGACGCCGAAGACAAGCCCGAGCCGGATCAGCTCAAGCGCGTGGTGGCCGCGTTCCGCAAGGCCGACAAGGATGTGGCGTGCATCCAGGCGCGGCTGAACTACTACAACGCCGACGAGAACTGGCTGACGCGGATGTTCACGCTGGAGTACACGCTCTGGTTCGACTTCTACCTACCGGCGCTGGAATACCTGCGCATCCCGATTCCGTTGGGCGGCACCTCCAACCACTTCCGTCTGGATGTGTTGCGCCAGGTGCGCGCCTGGGACCCGTACAACGTCACCGAAGACGCCGACCTGGGCGTGCGGCTGATCCAGAACGGCTACCGCGTCAACGTGGTCAACTCCACCACGTTCGAAGAAGCCAACGTCAGCATTCCCAACTGGATCCGGCAGCGCTCGCGCTGGCTCAAGGGCTACATGCAGACCTGGCTGGTGCACATGCGCGACCCGGTGCACCTGTATCGCAGCACCGGGTTCAAGGGCTTCTGGGGTTTCCAGTTCTTCATTGGCGGCGGCTTCTTCACCGCGTTGGGCGTGCCGGTGCTGTGGGCGCTGTATGTGGTCTGGGCAGTCACCGGGACAACCGCGTTCGAGCGCTTCTTCCCGCCGTGGCTGGCGACCGTGTCGTTGGTCAATCTGCTGTTGGCCAATGCGTTCTTCATCTACATCACGCTGGTGGCTGCGTTCAAGCGCGACTACTTCAAGCTGGCGCCCTACGCGCTGACCGTGCCCTTTTACTGGGTGCTGCAGTCGATCGCCGCGTACAAGGGTCTCTGGCAGCTGATCCACAATCCGTTCTATTGGGAGAAGACCACTCATGGCATCAGCAAGCATTCGGAAAACGAGCGCCGCGCCGCACTCGAAGAGTGAGTCGGCGGTCCCGCGCCGTCACAGCGGGCTGCCGGCGTTTCTGGTTGCCGTGGTGGCCCTGTCGCTGCTGAGCCAGCCGCTGCTGCTGCAGTCGGTCGGCTCCGCCACACCGGCAATCGCACCAGCAGCCGGCTTGCCGGCAACCGGTCTGTTGTCGTGGGCGATCAATCTGGGGCTGGACAGCTGGAACCTGCCGTTCCAGGTCTGGCCGTTCCTGGCGGTTGCCGCCAACGCGTTGTTCCTGTCGCTGCTGTGGCGCGATCTGGCCGGCGTGTTCGGGCGCGGCTGGGCCAGTGGTTTGACCATGCTGGTGGGCTGCAATCCGCTGTTCCTGCTGCCGATCGCCGCAGGCGGAAGCCAGGCGGTGGGTCTGCTGGCGTTCTACGGCCTGTGCCGCACCTTGCGCCGCCTGCAGACGCCGGTAGAGGCCTTCACCTATCTGCGCATTGCCGGCTGGTTGTGCATCCTGCTGTGCCTGGATCTGCAGACACTGGCGCTGTCGACGATGGTGGCACCGTGGCTGCTGCTGGTGATGCCGCCGCAGATGCTGCGCAAGGCGCCGGGTTCGTTCTACCTGGTGTGCTACCTGCCTTTCGCGTTTCTGGTCGGCATGTGGGCCTACGTCAATCTGACCGTGTTCAACGCACCGTGGCCGACGCTGTCCAGCATCGGGCAGGGCGCGCATCCGCTGCCGTTGCCGCTGGCCGAGCATGCGCAAGGCTGGTCGCCGGCCGTGCGTTGGGGCGTGGCGGCGGTGGTCTGCTTCCCGGTGCTGGCGTTGCTGGCCCGTAGCCGCAGCAGTGCGCTCACGCGCGGCGTGCTGGCCAGTGCCGGCACCGTGATCTGTGCGGCGGCACTGTCATTCGCCTTCGGCTGGGCCGGGTTCGACGCCTTGCTGCTGCTGTGGGTGCCGGCAGCGTTGCTGCTGCGCGCGCTGCATGCCGATCAGCGCAGTCAGGCCGCCGGCCTGCTGTTGCTGGGCCTGATCGGTGCGGCCTGGGTACAGCCGCAGGGCTGGGGCAGCTGGATGCGTGCGGCGCCTGCCGATGCGCAGTCCTTGCTGCAGGGCGAGGCGGTGGTGGTGAGCGCGCCGGTGTCGTTGCCGACCGGCGCGGCGACGCCGGCGATGGACGCCGTGCAGGCGCAGCCCACCGTGGCGACTGTCGCGGACGTGGCCGCGCCCACGCAGCCCGCGTCCGGCGTCAGCGCGCCCGCCACTGCTGCAATCGTGCAGCCGGACAAGAACACTGCGGTCATCGGTGCAATGGACTGCGCGCACACCACGACCGCGTCCACCACCAAGGCATCCGCCGCATGTTCAAACGCGTTCTGAGTACCGCGTTTCTGGTCGGGGCGTGCATGCTGGTCAATGGCTGCAACGCCGATGCATCGACGTGGATGGGCGCCAACGTCAAGGTCTCGGCCAATGCGCCGTGGGAGAGCGAGGCGGCGGGACAGTCGCTGGATGCGCTGGCCAAGACCGGCGCCAGCAAGGCCTTGCTGGTCGCGTTTGTGTGGCAAGCCAACCCGCAGGCGAACGATCCGGTGCTGGGCAGCGACAGCAGCGTGGAGGCCATGCGCGCGGCGTTGCGGCAGAGCCACCACGCCGGCCTGCAGGCCACGCTCAAGGTGCATGTGTGGATTCCCGGGCATTGGGCCGGCGACACCGCGCCCACCGACCAGGCAGCCTGGTTTGCCGCGTATCAGAACGCGTTGCTGCCGTTGGCCAAGCTGGCCGAAGACGAGCATGCCGAAGCGTTGGTGATCGGCACCGAACTGCGCAAGCTGCAGGACGCGCCGCAGTGGCCCGGTCTGGTGGCGGAAGTGCGCAAGGTCTACCACGGCAAGCTGCTGTATGTGGCCGACGGCATGGAGCACGCCGAAAGCTTCCGTTACTGGTCCTTGTTCGATGCGGTGGGCACCAGCCTGTATCCGCGGCTGTCCGAAGCGGCTGCCGCGCGCACGGCCGAGATGGATGCCGCCGCGCAGCGCCTGCAGCAACTGGGCCAGCGCGTGGGCAAGCCGGTGTGGGTGGCGGAGCTGGGGCTGCGTTCTGCACGCGGTAGCCTGGCCGCGCCCTGGGAGAGCCCGGAGCAACGCGCCGCTGCAGTGGACACCCGCCTGCAGCTGCAGGTGTTGCAGCAGTGGCGCAAGGTGCTGCAGGCGCACGGCGTGGAAGGTATCGCGCTGTGGTGCTGGTACACCGACCCCAAGGCCGGCGGCCCGGGCGACAGCGACTTCACCGTGCAGGGCAAACCGGCGCAGCAGGTGCTGGCGCGCTGAGCGATGGCGCCTGGCACTCTCCAAGAGAACGCCAGGCGCAATTGCCGAGGTGACTTGCCGGGGCGAAGCGCACTGCCGCCGCGCAGCGCATCGCCTCTCGGACGCATCGGCGGCTTGCACGCAGCGCGATCGCCGCTGCGGGCATAATCCGGCGGCATGATCATCCATTCGCTGCTCGACACCGACCTGTATAAATTCACCATGATGCAGGCGGTGCTGCATCAGCATCCGGCCGCGCAGGTCGACTACCGCTTCAAGTGCCGCACGCCCGGCGTGGATCTGGCCCAGTTCATCGACGAGATCTCGCGCGAGATCGATGCGCTGTGCCGGCTGCGGCTGCGCGAGGACGAGGTGGCCTATCTGCGTGGCCTGCGCTTCATCAAGCCGGACTTCGCCGACTTCCTGGCGCTGTTCCATCTGGACCGCAAGTATCTGCAGCTGTCGGCATCGACCACCCATCCGGGCGAGATCGAGCTGACCATCCGCGGCCCGTGGCTGCACACCATCCTGTTCGAAGTGCCGTTGCTGGCGATCATCAACGAGGTGTGGTTCCGCAACACCTCCGAGCCGGATTACGAAGAAGGCCGTCGCCGCCTGCGCGAGAAGGTGAGCAGCCTGCGCAGCATGCCGGCCGGCTGCAAGATCGCCGATTACGGCACCCGGCGGCGCTATTCGCGGCACTGGCACGGCGAGTTGCTGCCGTTGCTGCGCGATGGCCTGGGCGAGCAGTTCGTCGGCACCAGCAATGTGTATTTCGCCAAGCATTACGGCCTGACTCCGCTGGGCACGATGGCGCACGAGTATCTGCAGGCATTCCAGGCGTTGGGGCCGCGGCTGCGCGACTCGCAGGTGGCCGCGCTGGAATCGTGGGCGCGCGAGTACCGCGGCGATCTGGGTATCGCCCTGTCCGATGTGGTGGGGCTGGACGCGTTCCTGCGCGATTTTGATCTGTATTTCTGCAAGCTGTTCGACGGCATGCGGCATGATTCGGGCGACCCGTTCGAATGGGGCGAGCGCGTCATCGCCCACCTGCAGGCACACCGCATCGACCCCGCGACCAAAGTGCTGGTGTTCAGCGATGGCCTCAACATCGACAAGGTGATGCGGCTGTACGCGCACTTCCATACGCGCTGCCGGCTGGCGTTCGGGGTCGGCACCAGCCTCACCAACGACCTGGGGCCGACGCCGCTGCAGATCGTGATCAAGATGGTCCGCTGCAATGGGCAGCCGGTGGCAAAGCTCAGTGACTCGCCGGGCAAGAGCATGTGCGAGGACGCCGGCTACCTGCGCTATCTGCGCGATGTATTCGGCCTGCCGCCGATACCGGAAGCGGGTGACCACGCGCGGCAGTGACTGACGTGTAGCGGCAGCGTGTGCCGGGGCTTGGCGGCCCTGTCAGGGAATGGCCAAAAAAAATGCGATGCAGCGCTCAATTGGCCGCATGGGTTCGTTAACATTGGCATCACGCGTACTTCACGTTTGATGCACGCGACGTTGACGGACGGCTTCCTCCCCACGCGATGCCCGTATGACTGCACCCGACCCATTGTCGCTGTACCGCGCGCGCAGCTGCTCCCGGCAGTGGCTGGGCTTTGTGCGTGCGATGGCCGCCGAGTTCGGCGCCGAGTTGCCCGAGGACGATCTGGCCCCGTTGATGGCGCGCATCGGCCGGCGCTTCGCGCGCGAGCACCGGCTGGCGCACTGCACGACCCTGGACGAGATGCAGCAGGCCGCCAACGCCGTGTGGGAGCGCTGTGATTGGGGCCAGTGCGCGATGCACGACCACGCCGACCACGTGCGGATCCAGCACGCCAGCGCGCCGTTGAGCGTGGCACTGGATGGTGCGGCATGGAGCGATGGGTTCCTGCAGGGCGTGTACGAAGGATGGTTCCAGCAACTGGGGATGCTGGCAGGCCTGGCGGTGCAGACCGCGCCAGGCGACAGCGTCGATCTGCGCAACCTCGTGTTGCTGCGGACGGCATGAACGGCTGAAGTCGGGCAAGGGGAGTGTGATGGCACCGAAGAACAACAAGGCAGCATCCGGGCATGACGATGTGTCCGGCCTGTTCGCGCGGTTGGGGACGCCGGCGAGCGCGGGCTATCAGGATTTCGCCCACACCCAGCTGCCGCCGCGCAGGCCGGAAGTGACGCAAACGCCGGTCCCGGCAGCGGTCGAACAGGCCCCCGCTGCGGCGGACGCCGTGCAGACGCCAGCGCCGCTGTTGGCGCCTGCCGCATCGGTGCCGAGCGTTTCGATTGCCATGCAGGCAGTGCCGGCGGCGCACCGGTCCGTGCCTGCCGAAGAGACGGCAGGCCCGCCGCTCGATGCGCTCGCGCCGCTGCGCAAATTGCGCCAGCTCGACGAGCCCGCAGCGCCTGCAGCGCAGCCGGGCGAGCGCCAGGCGCAGACGCCGCTGGAGTGCTTGTTCCAGCGGCTGTTGCAGGCCGATGCGCCCAGCGCGACGCAAAGCCCGCTGCAGCGACTGCGCTCGCGTTGATCAGCACCACCGCGTGACCTTCGGCAAGCGCCGCTGCGCTCGCCCGTTTCGCCTCGTTTTGCCGCACGCCGCCACACTTGAAGGATTATCTGATGACTGCTGCCAGCCGCCGTTCCGGATCACCGCTGCCCATGCTGGCGACCTGGGCGCTGTGGTTGTTGGGCGGCCTGCTGCTGGTGTTCGTGGTTGCCGTGCCGATGGATGTCACCCAGCAACTGGTGTTCTCCGGGGTGCTGTTCGCCGTTGCGCTGGCGGTGCGCAAGCGCGGCGGGCGGGTGGTGATGCTGACGATGATGGGCATGTCGCTGGCGGTGTCGTGCCGCTACATCTGGTGGCGCACGACCCAGACCATGGGCGTGGGCAGCGCGGTGGATTTCATCCTGGGCCTGGGCCTGCTGGGCGCGGAGCTGTATGCGTTCGTGATCCTGGTGCTGGGCTATTTCCAGGTGTTGTGGCCGCTCGATCGCAAGCCGGTGCCGTTGCCGGCCGACCAGGCCCTGTGGCCGAGCGTGGACGTGTTCATTCCCACCTACAACGAGCCGTTGTCGGTGGTGCGCACCACCGTGCTGGCGGCCAGCGTGATCGATTGGCCGGCCGGCAAGATCACCATCCATCTGCTCGATGACGGCCGCCGCGACGCATTCCGCGACTTCTGTGCCGAGGTCGGCATCAACTACGTCACCCGCACCAACAACGCGCACGCCAAGGCCGGCAACATCAATGCCGCGCTGAAGAAGTGCAACGCCGAGTACGTGGCGATCTTCGATTGCGACCACATTCCGACCCGCAGTTTCCTGCAGGTGGCGATGGGCTGGTTCCTGCGCGACACCAGGCTGGCCCTGGTGCAGATGCCGCACTATTTCTTCTCGCCCGACCCGTTCGAACGCAACCTGGGCACGCATGGCAAGGTGCCCAACGAAGGCGAGCTGTTTTACGGCCTGCTACAGGATGGCAACGACCAGTGGAATGCGACCTTCTTCTGCGGTTCCTGCGCGGTGATCAAGCGCAGCGCGCTGGAAGAAGTCGGCGGGGTGGCTGTGGAAACCGTCACCGAGGACGCCCACACCGCGCTCAAATTGCAGCGTCGCGGTTATCGCACCGCCTATCTGGCGGTGCCGCAGGCTGCAGGCCTGGCCACCGAGAGCCTGTCCGGCCATGTGGCGCAACGCATCCGCTGGGCGCGCGGCATGGCGCAGATCGCGCGCATCGACAATCCGCTGCTGGGGCGCGGGCTCAGGCTCTCGCAGCGGCTGTGCTACCTCAATGCGATGCTGCACTTCTTCTACGGCTTGCCGCGCATCATCTACCTCACTGCGCCGCTGGCCTATCTGTTCTTCGGCGCGCACGTGATCCAGGCCTCGGCGTTGATGATCCTGGCCTATGCGTTGCCGCACCTCCTGCAGGCCAATCTGACCAACCTGCGGGTGCAGAGCCGCTTCCGCCATCTGCTGTGGAATGAGGTCTACGAGACCACGCTGGCCTGGTACATCTTCCGTCCCACCCTGGTCGCGCTGCTCAACCCCAAGCTGGGCAAGTTCAACGTCACGCCCAAGGGCGGGCTGGTGGCGCGCAGTTATTTCGATGCGCAAATCGCCAAGCCATACCTGTTCCTGCTGTTGCTCAACCTGGCCGGTGTGGCTGCCGGCGTGCTGCGCCTGATCTATGTCGGCGGCAGCGGCGAGCAGCAGACGATCTGGTTCAACCTGGCCTGGACGCTTTACAACATGGTGCTGCTGGGCGCCACCATCGCCACCGCCAGCGAAACCCGCCAGGTGCGCAGCGCCCATCGCGTGCCGCTGGATGTCCCGGTCAATCTGTATCTGCCCGATGGCAGCGTGCTGCCCAGTCGCTCGCTGAATTTTTCCACCGGCGGCATGGCGATCAGGCTCGCCCAGCCGCAGCCGATCGAGCCGGGGTTGCCGGTGCAGATCGGCCTCAGTCATCGCGGCGTGGAGCAGACCTTGCCGGCGGTGGTGCGGCAGGACCGCGACGGCCAGGTCAGCGTGCAGTTCACCGCGATGTCGATGGAACAGGAGCGCTGGCTGGTGGCCTCGACCTTTGCGCGCGCCGACATCTGGCTGTCGCAATGGGGCCAGCACGACCGCGATGCGTTCTGGCGCTCGCTGGGCCAGGTGCTGGCCGCCAGCGCGCGCGGCTTCGGACGCCTGGGCGGGCATATCGCGCTCAGTGCGCGTCAGGGCTTCCGCCCGGCGCGCGCGCTGGATCTGGAGTCGTGAGCGTGACGCCTGCCGTTTCCCTTTTCCCTGCCAAGAAGCCACCGATGCGAATGTCCCCGGCCGTGTTGACCTGTGTGCTCACCCTGCTGACCGGCCTGGCGCAGGCGCAGCAGGCCGTGCCGGCAACGGCGACGACCACGCCGACCGGGCAGGACGGCACCGCCGCGAGCGCGCCGCCCGCACCGGCAGCGATGCCGGCCGGCAGCACCCGCACCTCCAGCCTGCGCGAGCTCGGCATCGACTACGAGATCACCTTGCGCGGCGTGCAGGGCAGTGCCGGCGTGCCCTTCAGCGTGCGCAGCGACGAGATCGTCACCGCCGCCACGCTCAACCTCAAGTACAGCTATTCGCCCGCGCTGCTGCCGGACCTGTCGCATCTGAAGGTCACCATCAATGGCGTCACCGTGGGCACCTTGCCCGCCGACAAGGCCAATGCCGGCAAGCTGCTCTCGGCCGATCTGCCGATCGACCCGCGCCTGGTCACCGATTACAACCAGCTCAACCTGCAGTTGATCGGCCATTACACGCGCGAGTGCGAAGACCCGGACCACAGCAGCCTGTGGGCGAATGTGGACGCGGCCACCAGCCTGTCGCTGACCACCACGCCGCTGGCGCTGGCCAATAACCTGGCGTTGTTGCCGGTGCCGTTCTTCGATGTGCGCGACACGCGCCGGCTGGAATTGCCGTTCTACTTTCCGCAGCGCCCGGACAACGCCACGCTGCAGGCGGCCGGCGTGGTCGCCTCGTGGTTCGGCGCCCTGGCCGGCTACCGCGGCGCGCTGTTCCCGGCCTCGACCGAAGCGCTGCCGGCCACCGGCAACGCAGTGGTGTTCGCCACGCCCAGCACGCTGCCTGAGCAGTTCGCCACCGCCGACAGTGGCGTGGCCGATATCCGTGGCCCGACCGTGGCAGTGGTGGTCAACCCGACCGATCCCAATGGAAAGCTGCTGCTGGTGCTCGGCCGCAACAGCGAAGACCTGCAACGCGCCGCCACCGCGCTGGCCTTGCGCGCGCCGTTGACCGGGGCGGTCGCCCGCATCGGCGAGGTCAGCGCGCCGGTGCCGCGTCAGCCGTACGATGCGCCCAAGTGGGTGTCCAGCCAGCATCCGGTGCGCTTCGGCGATCTGGTGACCCAGCCCGGCCAGCTTAATGTCAGCGGCTATCACCCGGACCTGATCCGGGTCGGCCTGCAGCTGCCGCCGGACCTGTTCGTGTGGGAGCGCGACGGCATTCCGGTCGCGCTGAAATACCGCTACACGGTGCCGGACGTGGATAACAAGTCTGCGCTCAACGTCAGCATCAACGAGTCGTTCGTGACCACGCTGCCGCTGACCGGCCGCCCGTTCGCCGAGTCCACCCCGAGGCGCTGGTGGAACAGCCTGGGCGCGCGCGGCAGCATGCCGGTGCATCAGGATCTGACATTGCCGGTGGGTGCGTTCTCGGCCAACAGCCAGTTGCGCTTCCACTTCTTCTTCGATCGCCCGCAGGGCGAGGAGTGCAAGAACACCTTCCCGGATGTGTCCGGCGCCATCGACGCCGATTCCAGCATCGACCTGAGCGGTTTCCACCACTACATGGCGATGCCGAACCTGGCCGCGTTCGCCAATGCCGGTTACCCCTTCACCCGCCTGGCTGATCTGTCCGAATCCACCATCGTGCTGCCCGACAATCCGGGCGACCAGGACCTGGGCAATGTGCTGACCCTGCTCGGACGCTTCGGCGCCTCCACCGGGTATCCGGCGCTGCATGCGCAGATCATTGGTGCCGGCGCGGTGCAGCAGCATGCCGACCGCGACCTGTTGCTGCTCGGCAGTGCGCAGTCGCAGCCGCTGTTCAAGCAATGGCGCGCACAGCTGCCGGTGGGCCAGGACGGGCAGGCGACCCGCTTTGCGCTGACCGATTGGGTGCTGGAAAAACTGCCTGGCTTCCTGTCCTTCGATGCACGCCGCACCGACCTGCCGACCACCACCGAAATCGCGCTGCAACCGCAGCCGGACGACGTGCTGTTGATGGGATTCGAATCGCCGTTGAAGTCCGGCCGCAGCGTGGTCGCGTTCCAGAGCGAAGACCCGGCCAACATGAGCCGGCTGTTCGATGCCTGGTTCGACCCGACCCTGCTCAAGGACTTCCAGGGCAGCGTGGTGTTGCTGCAGCAGAAAAAGGTCATCAGCCTGGTCGGCAACCAGACCTACTACGTCGGCCATCTGCCGCTCCCGACCTGGTTGCGCTGGTACTTCTCGCACCACCCGGTGTGGCTGGCGTTGACCGTGGTGCTGTTGGCGCTGTTGCTGGCGCTGGCCGCGCGCGTGCTGCTGCGCCGGCATGCCGCCGAGCGGCTCAACGACGGCGGCAGCGCATGAGCGCGCACGACAGCGCCGCAGCGATGACACGCCGCAGCCTGCTGCGCGCCGGTGCGCTGGCCGGCCTGGCTGCGCTGCTGCCCACGCGCGCAGCGGCGGCGGCTGGCCAATGCGGGCCGTGGCCGCTGTGGAATGCCTTCGTCGACAAGCACATCCAGCCCGACGGGCGGGTGGTGGATTTCCTCAATCCGGACCAGCGCTCGACCTCCGAAGGTCAGTCGTATGCGCTGTTCTTCGCCCTGGTCAACAACGACCAGGTGTTGTTCGAGAAGGTGCTGGGCTGGACCCGCCATAATCTGTGCGGCGGCCGCCCGGACCTGAACCTGCCGGCGTGGTTGTGGGGGCGCGATGGCAGCGGCAACTGGCGCGTGCTCGATGCCAATACCGCCAGCGATGGCGAGCTGTGGATTGCCTACGCGCTGCTGGAAGCCGGGCGGCTGTGGAGCCGGCCCGGTTACGGCAAGGCCGGCCAGCAGATCCTGCAACTGATGCGCCAGCAGGAGGTGGCCACGTTGCCGGGCCTGGGCGCGATGTTGCTGCCCGGCCGCACCGGCTTTGCCGAGAAGCAGCGCTGGACGCTCAATCCCAGCTACCTGCCGATCCAGGTGCTGCGGCGCTGCGCCAACGCCGACCCCAAGGGGCCGTGGGCGGCGATCGCCAGCAATGCCGCGCGCGTGTTGCGCGAGAGCGCGCCGGTGGGTTTTGCGCCGGACTGGACGGTGTGGGATGGCGAGCGCTTCAGCCCCGATCCGAAGCGCGGCAACGTCGGCAGCTACGACGCGATCCGCGTGTATCTGTGGGCCGGCATGCTCGATGCCGGCGAGCCGCTGCGCAGCGGCTTGCTGCGCGACCTGTCCGGCCCGGCCGACCTGCTCGCCGCACAGACCCCGTTTGCGGAAAAGGTCGACACCGCGCGCGGCGTGGGCAGCGGCGCATTGCCGGTCGGGTTTTCTGCCGCGCTGCTGCCTTACCTGAGTGCGATGGGCCAGCCCGCGCTGCTCAAGGCGCAGGCGCAGCGCATTCCCGCCGCCGCACAAGCGGCAGCCGCTGTGCTGCCGTACTTCGAACGCACGCTGGCCCTGTTCGGACAGGGCTGGCTTGAGAACCGCTACCGCTTTGCCGCAGACGGGCGCCTGCTGCCCGCCTGGAGAACGCCTGCATGCTCCGCAAAAAACTGACCCCGCTGTACCTCGTCGGCATGATCGACCTGTGCCTGCTCGCCTTGCCGGTGCAGGCGCAGACCAGCGCCACCCAGCAACTGGTCGGGCAGGGCAATTACTGGCACGACCAGGGCCGCGACGATCTGGCCGCCGACACCTGGCGCAAGCTGCTTGGCGTCGATCCGGATCAGCCCGACGCCTTGCTCGGCCTGGCGCAGATCGATCTGGCGCAGGGCCGTCAATCCGAAGCACGCAAGCGCCTGCAGCAACTCGACGCGGCACACCCGCAATCGCCGCAGGCACAGCGCCTGCGCGTGGCGATCGGCGCCCGTGGCAGCAGCGCTGCCGGCGAAGATCCGAACCTGCGCAACGCACGCCGCGCCGCCGCGGCCGGGCGCTATGTCGAAGCCGCGCGCAACTACGACGCGCTGTTCGCGGGCAAGCCGCCGCCGGCGTTGGCGCTGGAGTACTACCAGTCGCTGGCCGGCACCCCCACCGGCTGGGAGCGTGCGCGTGACGGCCTGCAACGCCTGCAATCCAGCGAACCGGGCAACCCGTCCGTGCAACTGGCGCTGGCGCAGGTGCTGAGTTACCGCGAACCCACCCGCCGCGACGGCATCGCGCAGCTGCGCACGCTGGCGCAACGCGCCGATGTCGGCGGGCCGGCGCGCACAAGCTGGCGCCAGGCGCTGTTGTGGCTCAACGCCGGCATGGCCGATGCGCCGCTGTACCAGGCATTCCTGGCCGGCACCCCGGCCGATGCGGAAGTCACCGCCAAACTCGGCCAGCTGCGCGAACAACGCAGCGCGGCCACCGCCGCGCCGGCCGACTCCAACGGCGTGCTGCTGGGCGAAGGCTTCCGTGCGCTGGGCGCCAATAATCTGGGCGCTGCCGAACAACGCTTCACGCAGGTGTTGCGCGCACGTGCGCGTGATCCGGAGGCGCTCGGCGGCCTGGGCTCGGTGCGCCTGCGTCAGCAGCGCTTTGCCGAAGCGCAGGAGCTGCTGCGCCCGGCCGCGGCGAATAACGGCAAATGGAAAGCTGCGCTGGATAGCGCGCGCTACTGGCTGCAGCTGCAGCAGGCCGAGGCCGCACGCACACGTGGCGATCTGGCACAGGCGCGCCAGCTGGCGGAGCAGGCGGTGCAGCTGCTGCCCAACGAGCCGGCCGCGCAGGTGGCGCTGGGCGGCTTGCAGGCCGCCAGCGACCCGGCCGCCGCCGAGGCCAGCTACCGCAAGGCGCTGTCGCACGATGCCGACAATGCCGGCGCGCTGCAGGGCCTGGTCGGTTTGTACAGCCGCCAGGGCCGCATGCAGGAAGCCAGCGACGTGTTCAATCGCCTGCCTGCCGCAGAACGTGCCAAAGCCGGGGGGCAGGCCTTGCTGCGTTCCAACGTGCAGCGTGCGCGCGCCCGCCAGGCGCTGGAAGCCGGCGATGCGGTCAGCGCGCAGACCGAGCTGGAAGCGGCGATGGTCGAGCGCCCGGGCGATGCCTGGATCCGTCTGGATCTGGCTCGCCTGTACCAACAGGCCGGCCGCCCCGACCAGGCCCGCAGCGTGATGGATGGCCTGCTCGCCGTGCATGGCGACCAACCCGAAGCGCTGCAGGCCAACGCCTTGCTGGCGCAGGAAAGCGGCGACTGGCAGGGCGCCTACGACAGCCTGGAGCGCATTCCGGTCGCCTCGCGCACGCCGGAAATGACCCAGCTGCGCACCACCGCCTGGATCGAACTGCAGGCGCGTCAGGCACGCTTGCTGGTGGAGCAGGGCCGGCCCGGCGACGCGCAGCAGTTGCTGGCGCGCACCGAAACCGCGCTGGGCAATCAGCTCGACGACCCGCAGTTGCTGGCCGCACTGGCCGGCGCACATGCCGATGCCGGCAACGCCCCGCGCGCGCTGACCCTGGCCCAGCGTCTGGTCACCGGCGCCACGGTGCGCAGCGAAGATCGCCTGCAATATGCCGGCGTGCTGCTGCGCGCGCACCAGGACGCCGAACTGTCGGCGGTGCTGCGCCAGTTGCAGGCCACCACCCTGACCCCGGAACAGCTGCGTCGTTATCAACGCCTGCGCAGCGCCTACACGCTGCGCCAGGTGGATGCGCTGCGCGAACTCGGCAATCTGGAAGGCGCCTACGACGCGCTGTCGCCGATCCTGGCCCAGCAGCCGGACAGCCGCGATGCGCAGGCCGCGCTCGCACGCCTGTATGCCGCCTCCGGCGACCAGCGTCAGGCGCTGGCGATCTACCAGCAGATCCTGCAGCGTCATCCCGACGACCTGGACACGCTCACTGCCGCCGCCAACAGCGCGGCCGCGCAGTCGGACCTGCGCAATGCCGAGCATTACCTGCAACGCGCGCTGGCGCAGGCACCGGAGTCGCCGGAGGTGCTGGCCGCGGCCGGCCGCGTGTATCGCAGCGCCGGCAAGAACCGCAAGGCCGAGCAGTATTTCCGTGCCTCGCTGGCCGCGCAGCAGCGTCAGGCCGGGCAACTGGACAATGGCCTGCCGTCCGCGCGTGGTCCGTCCGCGGTCGCGTCCTCCAGCCGCCCGCTCAATCCGTTTTCCGGCATGACCGGCGGCATGCCACGCTCGCCGGCGGTGTTGTCCGAGCGCATGGATGCCGGTAGCGCCTATGGCGACGTGGCGGTTGCACCGGTGGCAGCGTCGCCGGGCTCTGCACGATTCGCCGCTGCCACACCGATTGGTCCTTCCGACAATGGTGGCGATGCATTGCCGCCGCCGATCAGCGCCGGCGCTGCGCCCGCCATGCTGCCGGTCTCCAGCGGCCGCATGCGCGGGTCGTCGCGCGGCGACGGGCTGCTTGCCGCGCGCGCGGTCGCACCGATCGCCGCAGACGCCGGTCCACGTCTGACCAAGCCCGCCGCACAGGCGTTGCCGCCGCTCGGCAGCGGCAACGGCGTGCTCGACGAGTTGCGTGCGGTGCAGTCGGAAAACAGCGACAACCTCGCTGGCGGCGCGTTGTACCGCTCGCGCGATGGCGAAGACGGTTTGGGTCGCCTGGACGATATCGAAATGCCGGTCCAGGCCGAGTTCGCGGTCGGCGACGGCAAGCTCGGCGTCACCCTGACCCCGACCATCGTCGATGCCGGCACGCTGACCACCGATTACGTCACCGCCAGCCGCTTCGGCAGCGGCCCGCAGACCGCCATCAACGATGCGCTGGCGGCCGATCGCGGCCCGATCGATACGCTGGTCAGCTCGTCGATGTACCAGTTGCTCGCCACCGAAGGCGACACCGCCGCCACGCGCGAACGTCTGCGTCGCTACGCCTTGAACACCGGCCTGTTCAACGAACTGCTGGTCGAGAACAACAACAGCAATGCCGCCGCCGTGGCGGCGCTGGCCAACGAACCGTTGCCGGCCTACCTGCTCGGCATCAATGCCTCCAACACGCCGATCGCCCAACTGGCGCGCGACATCCTCGGCAATACCGCGCTCAGCGAACAGCTGGCCGCCGGCGATGCGGCCGCGTTGCGCGCGCTGGCCGGCAGCACCGCCGCCGCACAACAGACTCCGACCGGGCTGGCCGCCACGCTCAATACCATGGCCGCCACCGGCAACGGCGCGCGCCGGCTCAGCCAGGACGACACCGGGGTGGGCGTCGGTGTGCGCTATCGCAATGGCGGGTTCAGTGCCGACATCGGCAGCACCCCGATCGGCTTCCAGGAACAGAACCTCATCGGCGGCGTCGGCTATCGCGGCGAGCTTGGCGATGCGGTGAGCTGGTCGGCCGAAGCCTCGCGGCGCGCGGTGACCGACAGCGTGCTGTCGTTCGCCGGCGCGCAGGATGCCCGCAGCGGCCGCGAATGGGGCGGGGTGACCAGCAATGGCGTGTCGTTGTCGGCCACTGCCGACAATGGGCTGCTGGGCGGTTATGCCAATCTTGCCGCGCACCGTTTGCTCGGCAACAACGTCGCCGACAACGACCAGCGCCAGCTCGACCTGGGCTTCTACGTGCATGCACTGGAAACCCGGCACCAGTCGCTGACGGCCGGCATCAATCTCACCGCCATGCAGTACGACAAGAACCTCAGCGGCTTCACCTATGGGCACGGCGGTTACTTCAGCCCGCAGGACTATGTGGACCTGGGTTTTCCGGTGCACTGGAGCGGCCGCAGCGCCGGTCAGACGGTGAACTGGAAGGTCGATGCCAGCATCGGCGTGCAGCACTTCAGCACCGACGCCTCGCCGTATTTCCCGACCGATCCGACTTTGCAGCAGGCCGCCTACGATGCCGCCTCGCTGGCGGCCTTGCTCGGGCTGGTCAACCGCTACACCGACCCGGTGTATGCGGGCGAAACCCGCACCGGCGTGTCCTACAATCTCAGTGGCGCGGCCGAATGGCAGGTGGCGCCGCAGCTGTTCCTGGGCGGGCGCATGACCTTCAACAATGCGCGCGACTACAACCAGTTCAGCAGCAATCTCTATCTGCGGTTCGTGATGGATCGCCTGGGCGCGGCACTGGGTCGTGCGCCACAGGTGCTGACCTCGCCATACGCTGCCGATCGTTGAGGACAAGGCAGACCGACTGCGCGGCCCTCTGGCCGTGGCGGTTGGTCTGCGCTGTGGCGGGTGTCTCTGGCCGGCGTTTTGCTGCGCGCTGTACACGTATGCTGGCGCGCGCGCGCTCGGTGGGGCGTGGACATCGCCGCGTGTGGCGCAGCGCGAACAGTGTGAGCACGGATAAACGAACGGCGCCTCCCGGCGCCGTTCGCATTGCATCGATTAACGCAGACTGCGCCTGTTGTTACGGGCGCACCTTGGTGGCACAGACAAACACCGCTGCCTGTTGAATGCGGCTGATCGCACCCTGGTTCTGCAACTCGCGTGCGTGCTCGTCCATGCAGGTCAGGTACCCCAGACGGTTGCCGGCGTTCTGCGACTTGCACAGGCTGTTTTCGGCCGAGATGTTGGCGCCGGGAATCAGCCCGCCGGTCTCCAGCGTCGGCACCAGCGTATTGCAGTTGCCCAGCTTGGCCAGCCCGCGATTGAGTGTCCAGCCGATATCGGCAAACAGCGCCGGGGTCAGGTCGATGTTCAGATGCGCCTGCACTTCCGGCGTATCGAACGGTTCCATCAACGCGTTCGGCTGCAGGTCGGTATCGAAGTGCGAGAACGTCGACCCGCCGGCTACCACGCTGGGCGAATACAGCCGCGTGCGGCCCGCGGTATCGGTGCCCTGCAACAGCTCGGGGTCTTCGTACAACGCCGCCACCACTCCGGCGCTGCCCTTCAGTCGCGCGCCATCGGTCTGCGAGACCATGATCGCCGGGATGGTGATGTCGGTGATCGGCGGGGCGGCATTGCCCATCGTCTGTACGCCGGCCGCGTTATTGGCCACGATCACGCCCACCGCACCGTTGAGCTGTGCGTTCTTGACCTTGATCGCGAACGCGCAGGTGCCACGGTCGATCAGCGCAACCTTGCCGGCCACCTCGGCCGCGTTGACGAACGGCGTTTCGCAACCATCGCTGGCCGATGCGGCAGCCACTCCGTCGTTGACCGTCACCACTGCGCGGGCCGGGAAATTGGCCGCCGTGGCCAGCGGCCCGAAGCTGGCAAAGCCCACCTCGAACTTGCCCGCCGCGCTGGCCGGTGCGCTCACCTGCAACAGGGTGCGCGGATCCAGGATCAGCGCCGCCTCGCGGTTGACGCGCGTGCCGGCCCACACCGTACGACCCGGCGTGCGCATCGCTTCGGCACGCAGCGCGTTGGTCATGGCCGGATCGTCGAAGCGCTTGTTCTGCACGTTGTCGTAGGCCTGCGCGGTGTAGACGTCGGTCAGGCCGCTGCCCGAGCCGAGCACGCCGGTGGTCTTGTTGAGAAAGCCCGCCGCACCCAGACCGTGGCCGATCTCGTGCATCACCACGTTGAGGAAGTTGATCTGGCCTTCGGGCGTCTTGCCGTCCAGGCCCAGGTACCAGCCCGAGCCGGCCAGGCAGTCGGGCTTGCCCAGATCGCCGTTGAATTGCGAGAACACGTCGGCCGGATCGCTGGGATCGGGGACCAGATCCTGCCCGGCGATCGCATCGCCCAGCGCGGACGGATACAGCGTATTGGGCTTGGAACCGGGGAAGTCGTTGACGATCCAGTTCGGGCCGGCCTGGCCCAGCGTGCCGCCGGTGGCGGTACAGGTCAGCCGCGCGAACGAGGCATACACCTTGATCTCGACATTGCTCTGTAGCACCGCGCCCCACAGATCCATCGCGTACTGGTAGGCGATGCGACGCTGCTCGCCGACCGAGCGCCCCGGATTGCCGCCCAACGGCGCTGCGCTGGTGGGATCGTTCAAGCCGACGCTGGTGCCGGCATCGCCATTGATCAGCGTGACATTGGCGGCGCTTGCATGCAGCGGCGCGATGGCCGCAGCCACGGCCAGGGACAACAGCAACAAGGGCTTATTCATGCGGCAGCGCTCCGTGCTCGGCGTGGGCGGGTTGGGTGTCGGCGTCTTCGCTGTGCTCGATGACGATGCGGCCATCGGCCTGACGGGTCGCCATCAGCGAACTCATCTGCGTGGCCGGCAACTTGCGCGCCACGGTGCCGTTGGGCAGGCGTCGCTCGGTCGCGCGTGCGGCAGATTCGGTCTGCGGAACCGCAGTGCGGGCAGCGCTGCTGCGGGCAGCCGACGCAGCCTGCTGATCCAGCGCCGCGCTCTCGGCGTCGGTCAGCGGGCGCAGCTTGCCGGTGACGGGATCGATACCCACCTTGGAACTGCTGGTTGCAGCCTCTTGCGCCACGGCCAGGGCCGGCAGGCAGGCGACGCACAACACACCGGACAGCATCCATCCGGGCTTACGAAAGCTCATCATCGTTGGGGTTTCCTTGAGTCCAACAGGGAAAAGGGACGCCGTGCAGACACCGGCATCGGGGGAATCCTTCCGTTTCAGTCTGTTCATGACTGAATCATGAATCCGTGATGTGTGTCAATCTTTTGACATATAGGCCGCTGAATGCGAAGCGAGAGCCTGAAACGGTCATCGCCGCAGTTGCGTTGGGAAATTTCCGGGGATTACAGCGGCAGCTGGCCCCAGATCGGCCAGATTTTTGACACGAACCAACCGGGCCGGAAGCCTCCCCAGCCCATGGTCTCGACGGACAATTCACGCCAGCCAAGATCTGGACGACTTATTCCCTTCTCCCCCGAGAGAAGGTGCCTCGAAGGTGCGGATGAGGGTACGAGCGAAGCCAGGTGGAGGTTGAGGGCAGGGTGCGAGTACGCCTGAGCTTCGCCCCGTACCCTCACCCCAACCCCTCTCCCGAGGGGAGAGGGGCTGTAGTCCGACCCGGCCAGTGGCCCGGCCTACGCAAGTAGCGCGGTCGTACCAATGCGCGCAAGCCATGCGTTGCCGGCCTGCTGGGAGATGCTTATGCCCGGCATCGGCGCGGGCTGCGCGTACGCTGCGCTGGCTCTGCACGCCGCGCGCCATTCGACCGCAGCGCGTTACAGTCTTGGTGACTCCGCGCACCAGGTTCCCATGCACGCCGTCATCTATCACACCCCCAACTGCGGGACCTCCCGCAATACGCTCGCCCTGATCCGCCACACCGGCATCGAACCGCAGATCGTCGATGACCTGCAGCACCCGCCCACCCGCGAAACGCTGCAGTCCCTGATCGCCGCCGCCGGCATCCCGGTTCGCGCGGCCATGCGTCAGAAAGGCACCCCGTATCTGGAACTGGGACTCGACGATCCCGCGCTGGACGACGCAGCGCTGCTGAGCGCAATGCTCCCGCATCCGATCCTGATCAACCGCCCCTTCGTGCAAACCGCATTGGGGACGCGCTTGTGCCACCCCTCCGAACGCGTGCTCGACCTGCTGCCGCACGCGACGAGCGGCTTCGTCAAGGAAGACGGCGAACGCGTGCTGGACGATGCCGGGCAACGCGTAACGGGCTGATAGACAGATACCCGAAACGCAGTCGCTCCACATCAAGCGCAGCCAACTCCGATCAAGCTGCGAAACGCCAAGCAGCGCCACTGACGCCCCAGCTACCAATCCCTAATCCCGATTCCCCAATCCCGACTCCCCAACCTCACCCCCACCTACCGCACAGGTCTTAAAATCGCCGCAACGTTTCCCGGGAGCAGTCAGATGATTCGCGAGATTATCCGCATGGGCGACAAGCGCCTGCTGCGCGTGGCGCCGCCGGTGACCAACCTGGGCAGTGCCGAGCTGCGCGCGCTGGTGGCCGAGATGTTCGAGACCATGGACGATGCGCGTGGCGTCGGCCTGGCCGCACCGCAGATCGCGGTGGACCTGCAGCTGATGGTGTTCGGCTTCGAGGCCAGCGAACGCTATCCCGATGCGCCGGCGGTGCCGCGCACCGCGTTGGCGAATGCGCAGATCGAACCGCTGTCGGAAGAAATGGAAAACGGCTGGGAAGGGTGTCTGTCGATTCCCGGCTTGCGTGCGGTCATTCCGCGCTATCGCCACATTCGCTACCGCGGCTTTGCGCCGGACGGCAGCCTGATCGAGCGCGAGGCCGAAGGCTTCCACGCACGCGTGGTGCAGCACGAGTACGACCATCTGGTCGGCCGCCTGTATCCCTCGCGGATCGAGAACTTCGCCACCTTCGGCTTCGAAGACGTGCTGTCCTACGACCTGTAGGCCATCGGTCGCAGCTGCACCCGGATGTGACAAGGGCGCCTTGCGGCGCCCTTGTCGTGCTTACTTGAGCGCCTTGAAGCGCAGACGCTTGGGACCTGCGTCATCGCCCATGCGGCGGCGCTTGTCTTCTTCGTACTCGCGGTAGTTGCCCTGGAAGAACTCCACGTGCGAGTCGCCTTCGAACGCCAGGATATGCGTGGCGATGCGGTCCAGGAACCAGCGGTCATGCGAGATCACGAAGGTGTTGCCCGGGAACTCCAGCAACGCATCTTCCAGCGCGCGCAGGGTCTCGATGTCCAGGTCGTTGGACGGTTCGTCGAGCAGCAGCACGTTGCCGCCCTGCAGCAGGGTCTTGGCCATGTGCAGACGACCGCGCTCACCACCGGACAGCGAGCCGACCATCTTCTGCTGGTCCTGGCCCTTGAAGTTGAAGCGGCCGATGTAGGCGCGCGACTGGATCTCCACGCCGTTGATGTTGAGGATGTCCAGGCCGCCGGCAATCTCCTGGAACACGTTGTGGTTGCCTTCCAGCTTGTCGCGGCTCTGGTCCACGTAGGACAGCTGCACGGTCGGGCCGACCACGATCTCGCCGGAATCGGGCTTCTCCGCGCCGGTGATCATCTTGAACAGGGTCGACTTACCGGCACCGTTGGGGCCGATGATGCCGACGATGGCGCCGGGCGGCACGATCATCGACAGATTGTCGATCAGCAGGCGGTCGCCGAACTTCTTGGAGACGTTCTTGAACTCCATCACCGCATTGCCCAGGCGCTCGCCTGGCGGGATGAAGATCTCGTTGGTCTCGTTGCGCTTCTGGTAGTCCACCGACTGCAGTTCTTCCAGGCGGGCCAGACGCGCCTTGCCCTTGGTGCGGCCGCCCTTGGCGTTCTGGCGCGACCATTCCAGTTCCTTCTGGATCGCCTTCTGGCGCGACTTTTCCTGGTTGTCTTCCTGCTTGAGGCGCTCGTCCTTCTGGGTCAGCCAGTCGGTGTAGTTGCCCTTCCACGGAATGCCGCGGCCGCGGTCCAGTTCCAGGATCCACTCGGCGGCGTTGTCGAGGAAGTAGCGATCATGCGTCACCGCCACCACGGTGCCGGTGTAGCGCGCCAGGAACTGCTCCAGCCATTCCACCGATTCGGCGTCCAGATGGTTGGTCGGTTCGTCGAGCAGCAGCATGTCCGGCTTCTGCAGCAGCAGGCGGCACAACGCCACGCGGCGCTTTTCGCCACCGGACAGCTTGCCGACCACCGCGTCCCACGGCGGCAGGCGCAGCGCATCGGCGGCCACGTCCAGCTGGTTTTCCAGGGTGTGCGCATCGCCGGCGGCCAGGATCGCTTCCAGGCGTTCCTGTTCCTTGGCCAGGGCGTCGAAATCGGCGCCTTCCTCGGCATAGGCCAGGTACACCGCATCCAGCGCGGCCTGGGCCTGCAGCACGTCGCCCACGCCTTCCTCGACCGCTTCGCGCACGGTGTGCTCGGGGTTGAGCTGCGGTTCCTGCGCCAGGTAGCCGACCTTGATGCCGGCCTGGGGACGGGCTTCGCCCTCGAAATCGGTATCCACGCCGGCCATGATCTTCAGCACCGTGGACTTGCCGGCGCCGTTCAGGCCCAGCAGGCCGATCTTGGCGCCCGGGAAAAAGCTCAGCGAGATGTCCTTGATGATCTGCCGCTTGGGCGGGACCACCTTGCTGACGCGGTTCATGGTGTAGATGTATTGCGACATGGGTGCTCCGTGGACGCAGGCAGCCCACCGGCCGGGGCCGGAGGCAGCGGAAAAGGGATTGCGCCGATTATACGGGCAACCGGCCTGGCTCGCGGCGGCGCGGCGGCAGCTAAACGGCAGCTTACCTTCCACCTGAATGGGCGTTTTCGTAATCGATTCCAGCAAGAATGCGTTAAGGCGGCCAGCGCCTTAATGAAATTGCGACATCGCAGACAGGAGCAATCCCATGAACCGCAAACGCATCGTGACTGTTGTGCTTTCCTCCATCCTGGCGCTGGGCTCCGTGGCCCCGGCAGCGTTTGCCGACGACTGGGGCCGCGGCCACGACCGTCGTGGTCATGATCGCGACGATCGCCACGACCGCGATCACCGTGGCAATTGGCGCAACGACCGCCGCGACTGGCACGACGAGCGCCGGGCCGACCGCCGCGATGACCGCCGTTACTACAGCAACGGCTACCGCGAGGGCTATCGCGATGCCCGTTATCAGGACCGTCGCTACGACCGCAACCGGGTCTATGTCTACGATCGCCCCAGCTACTACCGCCCCGGCCCGCCGCCGCGCCCGTACTGGGCCCGCGGTCAGCGTTACCACGGCCCGGTCTACGTGATCAACGACTACGATCGCTACAACCTGCGCCGCCCGCCGTATGGCTACCGTTGGCAGCGCGACAACACCGGCAATCTGCTGCTGGTGGCCATCGCCACCGGGGTGATCGCCGACCTGGTGCTCAACAACTAAGCCTGTCTACCGTCCGGGTCAGGCCTGGGTAGGCAGGGAACCCGCAAAGGCGCACTCCGGTGCGCCTTTGTCGTTCAGGGGGAACCTGCCATGGCGCGCCTGGCCTCGCCAGCGTCTCAATTGGTCACCTGTCCATGCGGGGGCTTACAATCTGCGCCCCTACTGGCAACAGCTGCCCCGGAGCTCTGCATGTTCTCGCGCGACGTCCGACTGGAAACCTACGACCCCGAACTGGCCCAGGCCATCGCTGCTGAAGCCGGCCGCCAGGAGGATCACGTCGAGCTGATCGCCAGCGAAAACTACTGCAGCCCGCTGGTGATGGAGGCCCAGGGCAGCCAGCTGACCAACAAGTACGCCGAAGGCTACCCGGGCAAGCGCTACTACGGCGGTTGCGAGTTCGTCGACATTGCCGAGCAGCTGGCGATCGAGCGCATCAAGCAGGTGTTCGGCGCCGATTATGCGAACGTGCAGCCGCATAGCGGCTCGCAGGCCAACCAGGCGGTGTATCTGGCGCTGCTGCAGCCCGGCGACACCATCCTGGGCATGAGCCTGGCCCACGGCGGTCACCTGACCCACGGCGCCAAGGTCAACGTCTCCGGCAAGCTGTTCAACGCTGTGCAGTACGGCGTCAACGAGCAGGGCCTGATCGACTATGACGAAGTCCAGCGACTGGCCACCGAGCACAAGCCGAAGATGGTCGTGGCCGGGTTCTCGGCGTATTCGCAGAAGATCGACTGGGCGCGTTTCCGCGCCATCGCCGACAGCGTCGGTGCGTATCTGTTCGTGGACATGGCGCATGTGGCCGGCCTGGTCGCCGCAGGCGTGTATCCGAGCCCGCTGGAGCATGCGCACGTGGTCACCTCGACCACGCACAAGACCCTGCGCGGCCCGCGCGGCGGCATCATCGTGGCCAAGGGCGCGAGCGAAGAGCTGCAGAAGAAGCTGCAGTCGATCGTGTTCCCCGGCATTCAGGGCGGCCCGCTGATGCACGTGATCGCGGCCAAGGCGGTGGCGTTCAAGGAGGCGCTGGAGCCGGAATTCAAGACCTACCAGCAGCAGGTGGTCAAGAACGCGCAGGCGATGGCCAACACGCTGATCGCGCGCGGCTACAAGATCGTGTCCGGCGGCACCGAAAATCACCTGATGCTGGTGGACATGATCGGCCGCGACGTCTCCGGCAAGGACGCAGAGGCCGCGCTCGGCAAGGCACACATCACCGTCAACAAGAACTCGGTGCCCAACGACCCGCGCTCGCCGTTCGTCACCTCCGGCCTGCGCCTGGGCACCCCGGCAATCACCACCCGCGGTTACCTGGAGCAGGACAGCATCGACCTGGCCAACTGGATCGCCGACGTGCTCGACGCCCCCAGCGACGAAGCGGTGCTGGCCAAGGTCCGCGACGCGGTGACTGCGCAGTGCAAGAAGTATCCGGTGTATGGCTGAGGTGCCGGGATTGGTGATTCGGGATTGGGGATGCGCGACAAGCGCGTCCTTGCTCCTGCTGTTGCCAATCCCCAATCCCCACTTCCCAATCTCGGCGACCTGATGCACTGCCCCTTCTGCCAGCACAACGACACCCGCGTGATCGATTCGCGGGTGTCCGAAGACGGGACGACGATTCGTCGGCGTCGCGAGTGCGAGGCGTGTGGCGAGCGTTTCAGCACCTTGGAAACGATCGAGCTCAAGCTGCCGACCGTGGTCAAGAGCGATGGCGGGCGCGAGGCGTTCGACGCGCGCAAGCTGCGCACCAGTTTCGACCGCGCGCTGCAGAAGCGCCCGGTGTCCGAAGAACAGATCGAAGCGGCAGTGCGCGCGGTGGTGCATCAGTTGCGTATGTCCGGCGAGCGCGAGGTGGGCTCGCTGCGGGTGGGCGAATACGTCATGGTCGAGCTGCGCAAGCTCGATCATGTGGGCTATGTGCGCTTCGCCTCGGTGTACCGCAGCTTTCAGGACGTGGCCGATTTCCGCGAGGAAATCGAAAAGCTCGAGCGCGAGCTCCCGGTCGGCATCGAGCAGTTGCCGTTGCTGGAAGCGGCCCTGGAGCGCGCCGGCAAGCCCGGCAAGCGGTGAGCGCCATGCGCATCGCGTGCGTGGCCGACACGCCGCAGCTGCTGCCCGCCATCGCGCAGGCGCATCTGCAGGCCTTCGGCAGTCTGTTGCCGGACTGGAATTTCGATCAGGCCTTGAGCGAGTTGCGCAGCCACACCCGCGACGGGGTGATCCCGACCACGTGGGTGGCGCTCGATCAGGCGCAGTGGCTCGGGTCGGTCAGCCTGCTGGAAAACGACGATTCGCGCATTCGGCAATGGTCGCCATGGCTGGCGTCGCTGTACGTGCAGCCGCAGGCGCGCGGGCAGGGCATCGGCGAGGCGCTGGTGACGCACTGCGTGCAGTCCGCCGCGCGCATGGGCGTGCCGGCGTTGTACCTGTATTGCCAACCAGTGCTGGTGCCGTTTTATCAGCGGCTGGGCTGGCAGACGCATGCAGAATTACTGCTGGGGCCGATGCAGATCGTGGTGATGTGTATCGAACCGCAAGCGGCAACGCAATGAGCGCAACGGCCGACGACCATCGCTGGATGGCGCAGGCATTGCGCCTGGCCGAGCGTGGCGCCTACACCACCCGCCCCAATCCGATGGTTGGCTGCGTGATCGTGCGCGATGGCGTGTGCGTGGGCGAGGGCTTTCATCAACGTGCCGGCGGCCCGCATGCGGAAGTGTTCGCGCTGCGCGCGGCCGGCGCGCTGGCGCGTGGCGCCACCGCCTACGTCACGCTGGAGCCGTGTGCGCACTACGGACGCACGCCGCCCTGTGCCCTGGCCTTGATCGATGCCGGCATTGCGCGTGTGGTTGCGGCGATGGCCGACCCGTTTCCGCAGGTCAACGGCGGCGGGTTTGCGCTGATGCGCGAGGCCGGAATCGAAGTGCTCAGTGGTGTCCTGCAAACACAGGCGCGCGCGCTGAATCGTGGGTTTCTGTCACGGGTGGAGCGTGGGCGGCCGTGGTTGCGGGTCAAGCTCGGCGCCAGCCTGGATGGGCGTACGGCGCTGGCCAGCGGTGAATCCAAGTGGATCACCGGAAGTGACGCGCGCGCAGACGTGCAGCGCTGGCGCGCGCGTGCGGGCGCGATCCTCACTGGTGCGGGCACGGTGCTGGCCGACGACCCCTCCATGACGGTGCGGCTGGGCGATGACACGCCGGTCGTGCCGCCGCTACGCGTGGTGCTCGATGCCGGGCTACGGACGTTGGCGTGCAGGAACCTGCGTCAGGGCGATGCGCCCACGCTGTATCTGCATGGCGAGGATGTCGCCGCGCCGTCGCTGGACGATGCGCAGTTCCTTGCGATGCCGTTGCAAGCCGGCCGCTTCGATCTGGCGGCGGTGGTGGCACTGCTTGGCGAGCGCGGCATCAACGAGGTGCATGTGGAAGCCGGCGCAACGCTGGGTGGTGCGCTGCTGCAGGCCGGCCTGGTAGACGAACTGCTGGTCTACATGGCGCCGGTACTGCTGGGCGATACCGCCAGGCCGCTGCTGGCCGGGCTGGGCATTGAGACGATGGCGCAGCGCGCTGCGTTGCAGCTGCTGGATGTGCGCCAGCTGGGTCAGGATCTGCGTCTGCGCTATGCGCCGGTTGTTGCCGGGTGAGCGCTGCATGGCGCGCGCGATGCAGCGCAGCTGTGCTGTTGCGCGCATGAAAAAGGCCCCGCATGCGGGGCCTTGGTGTATATGCGACGCGCCGATCAGAAGCTCGCGCGCACGCCGACCTTGTACTGGTTGGCGTCGTCGATGAACTGCGCTTCGGCGACCAGGCCCCAGGTGCGGGTGAAGTTGACCTGACCACCCAGGGTGCCGACGAACTCGCCTTCGTCCACGTCGCTACCGTCGATATAGCCGGCCTTGATCCAGGCTTCGGTCCGCGGCGAGGGCTTGCCGCGCAGGCCCAGGTTGGCGAAGCCCAGGTTGGTCGAATCGGATGCCTTGTCGATCGAACGGCCGCGCAGGCGCAGATCGGATTCGACCTTGGTGCGCAGCACGCTGATGTCGGCGGTGAACTCGACGCGCTCGGTCATTTCCTGGCGGTAACCGATACCCGCCGTGGCCTGCTGCAGGGTGCCGTCGATCACGAAGCCGCTGCCGAGGTTGTAGTCCTTGGTGGCACGCTCGTAGCTGGCCAGCAGGTAGACCGGCTGGGCAATCTGCCAGGAGCCGCGGATGTAGCCGCCTTCGATGTCGTCGGACGCGTCGTTGACGTTGATTTCGGTCCGGTTCCAGCCGCCTTCGACGTAGGAATAACTCAGGCCTTCGGCCGATGCGGCAAACGGTGCGGCGGCCAGCAGGGCAGCCAGAATCAGGGTGTTACGCATTGGATGTCTCTCTCCGAATTGATGTCCGTGTCTCCGTCCCGTTGCGGGAGGGAAAAAAGCGACGTCTCCCGTCGCGGCGCGTAAATTAACAGATCCTTCACAATCCTGGCTATGGGGGATTTCCCCACATGACGCAGTGTCCTGTCAGCCTTGGCCCACGCTCAGCCATCGCGCCGATGTGCCCTGTTAGACTTTGCGCACCGGTTCGCCGGTACTCACGAACGTCTTCAGGGCGGGGTGCGATTCCCCACCGGCGGTAGGCATGCGCAAGCATGCGAGCCCGCGAGCGCTTGCACTTCAGGGTTGAGCGGATCCACGCGAAACCCCTGCTGCGCAAGGTCAGCAGATCCGGTGCGATGCCGGGGCCGACGGTATAGTCCGGATGAAAGAAGACGGCCAACGCGCAGCCTTGCGGCTGTGCGCGCGCCTGTTTGCCTTGTGGCGTTTTTCGCTCAACTCCTGCGAGAAACGACTATGTCCATGCGTCACCCGTCGCGCTGCGTCGCGATCTTTCACTGCACTCCGTCCGCACTGTCGTCATCCACGACGGGGGTGCGCTGATGTTTACCGGAATCATCGAAGGCGTCGGCCATCTGGCGGCGCGCCAGCCGCAGGGCGGCGATGTGCGTTTCACCTTCGCCACCGGCAACCTGCCGTTCGAGGCGGTACAGCTGGGCGAGAGCATTGCCGTCAACGGCGTGTGCCTGACCGTGATCGCTTTCGACGCGGGCAGCTTCCAGGCCGATGCCTCCACCGAAACCCTGTCGCTGACCACGTTGGGCGCCTTACCGGAAGGCGCGTTGCTCAACCTGGAGCGCGCGATGCGCCCGACCGACCGCCTCGGCGGGCATCTGGTCAGCGGGCATGTCGACGGCCTGGGCCAGGTGCAGTCGGTACATGGCGATGCGCGCGCGCAGCGCTGGCGGTTTGCCGCCCCGCCGGCGGTGTTGCGCTATGTCGCCAAGAAGGGCTCGATCTGCGTGGACGGGGTCAGCCTCACCGTCAATGAAGTGGACGCGGATGGCTTCGAGGTCGCGTTGATTCCGCACACGGTGGCCAATACCGCGTTTGCGCAGACCGCAGTTGGCGCGCAGGTGAATCTGGAAATCGACCTGGTGGCGCGCTATGTCGAACGCCTGCTGGGCACGCGGGGTGCGGCATGAATTTCGCACCCGTTCCGGAATTGATCGAGGAACTGCGCGCCGGCCGCATGGTGGTGATCGTCGATGACGAGGATCGCGAGAACGAAGGCGATCTGATCATGGCGGCCGAGCTGGTCAAGCCGTCGGACATCAATTTCATGGTGACCCACGCGCGCGGGCTGGTGTGTCTGTCGCTGACCCGCGAGCGCTGCGCGCAGCTCGGCCTGGCGCCGATGGTGCGCAACAACACCGCGCAGTTCCAGACCAACTTCACCGTCAGCATCGAGGCGGCCGAAGGCGTGACCACCGGCATCTCCGCCTACGACCGCGCACACACCGTGCGCACCGCGGTGCGGCCGGATGCCAAACCGCAGGATCTGAGCCAGCCGGGGCATATCTTCCCGCTGATCTCCCAGCCCGGCGGCGTGCTGACCCGCGCCGGCCATACCGAAGCGGCCAGCGACCTGCCGATGCTGGCCGGGCTGGAACCGGCCGGCGTGCTGGTGGAAGTGCTCAACCCGGACGGCAGCATGGCGCGCCGCCCGCAGCTGGAAGTGTTCGCGCGCGAGCACGGGCTGAAGATGGGCTCGATCGCCGATCTGATCGCCTACCGCCTGGCCAACGAGCACACCGTCGAGCGCGTGGACGAGCGCGAGATCAGCACCGAGTTCGGCCCGTTCACGCTGGTGACCTACCGCGACCGCATCGCCCACGACCTGCACTTTGCGCTGGTGCGCGGCACTGCCGATCCGGCCACGCCGACGCTGGTGCGTGTGCAGGTGGAAAACCCGCTGGCCGATCTGCTGCACTGGCAGCGCGACGACTTCGGCGTGGCCGCCACCGATGCCTTGCGTGCGATCGCCGCCGAAGGGCAGGGCGTGATGGTGGTGCTGTCGGCGCCGCGCGACAGCGAATCCTTGCTGGCGCGGTTGCGCCAGCAACCGGAAGCGGCCACCAACGCCAAGGACGTCAGCCAGTGGCGGCGCAACGGGGCCGGGGCGCAGATCCTGGCCGAACTGGGCCTGGGCAAGCTGCGCGTGCTGGGCACGCCGCGGCGTCAGGTGGGCCTGGCCGGGTTCGGGCTGGAGGTGGTGGAGTACCTGGAATGCCACGCGGGCGAAGGGGTGCGCTCGGTGCCGGCGGCCGCGCTGCCCTGACGTGGCGCGGGCGGCCTGGAGCCGCCGTTGTCCGGTGGTTGCAGGGCGCGCAACAGGAACCGCGCTGTCCGAGTGGTTCGCGCGGTTGCTGCGTATCGACCCTGCCAGCTGCGAGCTGCACAGCCCGTGCTGCGCGCTCCACATTCGTTTCCTGGCGACATGGCCGGGGCTGCTTCGGCACCCCGGCCGCCACGTACCGGCCGGGCCAGGGCCCCGCAGCTGTTAAACTTGCCGCCCCCTCGAGTTGCCGACCCGCATGACCCACTACGAAGGCGATCTCCGCCCCACCACCGCGCGCTTTGCGATCATCGCCAGCCGCTGGAATGCCCGCATCACCGACGCGCTGGTCACCGGTGCGCGTCAGAGCCTGGCCGGCAACGGCATCGGCGAGGACGCCATCGACGTGATCCGCGTGCCGGGCGCCTGGGAAATTCCGATCGCCGCCAACCGCCTGGGGCAATCCGGACAGCATGCGGCGATCATCGCGCTGGGCTGCGTGATCCGCGGCGACACCCGCCACTACGAACACGTCGCCGACCTCTGTGCCGAAGGCCTGATGAGCGTGCAGTTGCAGACCGGCGTGCCGGTGCTCAACGGCGTGCTCGCGGTCGAGCGCGTGGAAGATGCCGAGGCGCGTGCCGGTGGCAGCCATGGCAACAAGGGCGAAGAATGCGCGCTTGCGGCATTGGAACTGGTCAATTTGATGGAGTTGTTGCCATGAGCAAGTCCGGTGGACACGCCCGCCACGTCCGTCGCGACGGCATCGACCCGGTGCTGCGTTCGCGCGCGCGTCGGCGTGCCTTGCAGGCGGTGTATGCCTGGCAGATTTCCGGCGGGTTCGCCAAGCAGGTGATCTCGCAGTTTGCGCATGAGCAGGCGCACGAAGTGGCCGACCTGGCCTATTTCGAAAACCTGGTCGAAGGCGTGCTGAGCAACCGCGCCGAGCTGGATACCGCGCTGACCCCGTATCTGGATCGCGGCGTGGAAGAAGTCGACGCGATCGAGCGCGCAGTGCTGCGTCTGGCTGCCTACGAGCTGCTGTATCGCCAGGACGTGCCGTACCGCGTGGTGATCAACGAAGCGATCGAAACCGCCAAGCGCTTCGGCTCCGAGCACGGCCACACCTACGTCAACGGCGTGCTGGATCGCGCCTCGGTGGAGTGGCGCAAGGTGGAGTCGGGCGCCAGCGGCGCTAGCGGCGCCTGAAGCGCCTCGGGATTGGGCAGTTTGGATTGGGGATTGGCCGCGGCGCTGCTCCCTGCCAAAGTGCGCCGTGACCAATCCCCACTGCCAAATCCCCAATCCCGGCCCTTCAAATGCCCGAATTCGATCTAATTGCCCGCTTGCGCGCGCGCATTGCGGCGCGTGCGGATGTGCCGTTGGGGATTGGCGACGATGCGGCGCTGCTGCAGCCGCCGCCGGGTGAGCAACTGGCGATCACCGCCGATACGCTCAATGCGGGCGTGCATTTCCCGCACGAGACGCGTGCCGAGGATCTGGGCTGGAAGACGCTGGCGGTCAATCTGTCCGACCTGGCGGCGATGGGCGCGCAGCCGCGCTGGTGCACCCTGTCGCTGTCGTTGCCGCACGACGATGCTGCCTGGGTCGACGCATTCGCCGATGGATTCTTTGCACTGGCCGATGCGCATGACATTGCGCTGGTCGGTGGCGACACCACGCGCGGGCCGTTGGCGTGTGCGGTGACCGCGATCGGCAGCCTGCCGCCGGGCGCGGCGCTGCGTCGCGATGGCGCGCGTGTGGGCGACGACGTCTGGGTCACCGGCGCGCCGGGCGAGGCGGCGGCGGCCTTGTCGCTGTGGCAGGCCGGCCAGCTGGACGTGACCTGCGCGGCGGCCGATCCGTTGCACGAACTGTGGCGCGGCCGGCTGCTGCGCCCGCAGCCGCGCGTGCAGGCCGGGCTGCGCTTGCGTGGGCTTGCGCATGCCTGTGTGGACATCTCCGACGGCTTGCTCGCCGATCTGGGCCATCTGTGCGAACGCAGCGGCGTGGGCGCGCAGCTGGCGCTGGCGGCACTGCCGGCGATGCCGCGCAGTACCGGGATCAGTGCGCTGCAATGCATCGGTTGGCAACTCGGCGGCGGCGACGACTACGAGCTGTGCTTCACCGCCGCCGTGCAACACCGCGACGCGGTGGTGCAGGCGATGGACTTCGCCGGAGTCGCGGTGACGCGCATCGGCCAGATCGTCGCCACGCCGGGCGTGGTGGTCCACGACGCCGACGGCAACCCGTGGCAACCGCCGCAGCGCGGGTATCAGCACTTCGTGGGCTGAGCTGAGCGCGCGGGAGGCGTGGCGCGGGCGTGCTGCATTGCAGCCAACGTCTGCAGGTCGGGAGCGGCCATGCGATGGCGTCCGCCGGCTTGCACTTCAGCACGTGCCAGCCATTGCGGCGCCTACGCTCCCGAATCCCGAATCCCGGCCCTTGAGCCATACCGTACCGTCTGGTACGTTCGCGACGTTCTCCCCCGAACCACGGATGCATGGCAGTTGCCGCTGGGCCATCCCGGCCCGGCCTTGCGTGGGAGAGATCCGCATGAACAAGCGTTGGATCGGAGGCATCGCCGCACTGGCGTTGCTGGTGGCATCGGCGTCGGCGGTGGCGGGCGCTTTCAGCAAGACCTACGAACGGATTCCCGGCTGGGACGGCGCGCCGATGGGCGCACTGGTCTTGGTGCCGCAAGGGCAGGGCAGCGGGCCGTTTCCGCTGATCGTGATGCCGGCCAGTTGGTCGTTGCCGAATCTGGAGTACCTCGGCCGCGCGACCCAATTGGCCAGCGATGGCTACGTGGTCGTCAGCTATACCTCGCGCGGGTTCTGGGATTCGGCCGGGCAGATCGATATCGCCGGCGCCGACACCGTGGAAGACGTCAGCGCGGTGATCGACTGGGCGCTGGCGCATACGCCGGCCAATGCGAATGCGATCGGTGCGTCGGGCATCTCGTATGGCGCGGGCATCAGCCTGCTGGCGGCCGAGCGCGATCCGCGCATCAAGGCCGTGGCTGCGCTCAGCGGCTGGGCCGATCTGGAAGCGTCGCTGTATTCCAACCGCACCGTCAGCCAGCAAGGCGTTGGGCTGTTGGTCGGTGCCGGCGCGTTGACCGGACGTCCCGGCCCGGATCTGGCGCAGATCAGCACACGGGTTGCCGTTGGCGATTACGACGGCGCCGTGCAGGGCTTCCTGCCGCAGGCCGCGTCGCGCAGCCCGGCAAGCGATGTGGCCGCGCTCAATGCGCGTGGCACGGCGGTGCTGCTGGGCAATGCCTTCAACGACGGCCTGTTTCCGCCGAACCAGACCATCGCATTCTTCAATCAGTTGCGCGGGCCCAAGCAGTTGCTGCTCAGCCAGGGCGATCACGCCACCGCAGAGCTGCCGGGCGCGCTCGGCCTGCCCAACGAGGTCTACACGGCGACCACGCGCTGGTTCGATCGTCATCTCAAGCAGCTGCGTAACGGCGTGGACAGCGAAGCGCCGGTGCGGTTGTCGCCGCGCGCGGGGCAATGGCTGGAGTACGCGGACTGGGCGTCGGTGCAACAGGGCAACACGCGCCTGGGGTTATCCGCACCGTCCGGATTGCTCAGCCCCACCGGCGGTTTGATCGGCGGCACCGCCAGCGGATGGCAATCGCGCATTGCCACCGATGTGCCGACGTTGGCCGACTCGGGCGTGGTCCTGGTCAGTGGCCTGTTGCAAGGCATCGGTGTGCCGGTCACCACCTCGATTCCGTTGGTCAATCGCATCGGCGCGGCAGTGTGGGTGGGTGCGCCATCGAACACGCTACGGCGGCTGGCCGGCAGTCCATCGCTGCGCGTGACCGTGGTACCCAGCCAACCGAAAGTGAGCCTGTTCGCGTATCTGTATCGCATGGACGCGCTAGGCGTGGCGCAACTGATCACGCATGCGCCGTACTCGCTACGCGGGGTCACGCCAGGCCGCGCAGTGACGCTGGATTGGTCGCTGCAAGCGGCTGCTGCGGAGATTCCGGCAGGGCAGCGCCTGGTGCTGGTGATCGACACGCAGGACGTGCGCTACACCGATGCCAGCGACGGCGGCGGCACGGTGACGTTTACCTCGCCGGCGGCAACGCCATCGGTATTGAACGTGCCGCTGCGGTAACGCTGCGCTGGGCTAACTCGGATGGTGCAGCGTCCGGCCATTGTCCCAATGCAAGCCGAGCAACGCGCAAGCTTTGGAAAGTATCGATTAACTCTCAGGTGCGTTGTCCTCGCCGCTTGCGGGACCCTTGGCGGCACGGATGCCGCCTACTGAGCTTCCAGGTTTGGATTCACGGCGTGTCCCGCAAGTGATGAGGGTGCTGCGCGCTCGACTAACCGGAATTTTGGCCGCATCTAACAAACGAGGCTGTGACCCGACTGTTGACTGTCTTGTGTCTGGAAGTAAATTGCCCGCACGGATAGATCAGTTGTAGAGCGGTTGGTCTGCGGCTTGGCTGCAGGGCCCTTGCCCGCCCACCCTCGCGGGACACGCCGCAAGTACGTCCGTGTAGGCTCTTACGCGGCATCCATGCCGCGTAAGGTCCCGCGACGGTGGGCGGGCAAGGACCTGTCGAGATAGTTGGTGTGTTTAGGCAAGCTAGGCATGACATGTCGAGATGGTCGGTGTGCGTGGTTGTCTTTGGAGATCCGGGGTGCGCGGATAGGTCAGCTGTAGATCGGCGTGTCCTGAAGCCGGCGAGGGCGCCGCGCGCCGGCCTTGTTTTCAGGCCGAAAAGGTATGCGGTTCGGCTGCAAATGCCACGGCCAGTGCACCCTTGCCGACGTTGACCATGCCGGTCAGGCTCATCACGCTTTCGAACAATTCCACGTTGTGGGTCTGACAGGCGCTTTGCAGGGCGGCGTAGCCGGGCAGGGCGTGCAGCTCGGCCAGTTCGCCGCCGTAGCCCACGCAGACGGTCGGTGTCATCAAGCCCTCGCGGATCTTGCGCACGGTGAAGCCGAACAGCTTTTCGGTCGACGGCTCGAAGCCTTTCAACTTGGCCACCGGTTCGGTGACGCCGCGGTAGGCGCGCAGCACTGGCTTGATGTCCAGCGCAGTGCCCAGCGCGGCGCTGATTAGGCCCACGCTGCGATCGCCCTTGGTGCGTGCACGCGCACGCAGGTAGTAGAGATCGCGCGGAATCATGTAGCCGTAGGTGTGTTCGGCCAGCTGTTCGAGCCGGCTGCGGATTGCCGCCACGCCCTGACCCTGCGCGCGCAGGCGTACCGCTTCCACTGCGGTGATGCCCTGGCCGGCAAACAGGTTGAGCGTATCGATCACGCGCAGCGCGAACGGCGAGGTGTGGCCGGCGGCCTGCCGGATCGGCTTGTAATCGTTGAGGATCGCGAAGCTGGCCTGCATCGCGTTATCGAAGATCTGGCTGCGCAGCTTGGAGATGGTCAGGCAGAACACGTGGTCGTAGTCGATGACCAGCCGTTGCAGGAACAGGTCGCGAATCTGGTTGACCGAAAACGGCGTAGTTTCCGCTTCGTGCCCACGCTCGGCCACATGTGCCTGCAGAAAGCTCAGCGTCGCTTCCTCATCGCGGTGATCGGCCAATACCGCTTCGCCGATACGTACGCTGATCGGCAATACGATGACGTTGTTTTGCTGAATGAAGTCCTGCGGCAAATCGCAGGCACTGTCCACCACGATTCCGATGCGCATCGTCGCCCCCTCCGGCTGTTGCGTTATCTGTAACTGCGAACGCTATCGCAAAACAGCGGAGGCGAGTAGGGCTGCGGTCGAAGGCCGGGTGCCGAAGCGCGCAAGCCGCGGACGGGAGCCTGGCGCGCGGTCATCAGGCAAGCTCGACGGAGGCGAATGGACCGCAGCAAGCAGCTGCAGGCGCTGTCAAAACGCAGATCGCCCCGATGTGGCTCCGCAGCATTGGCATGCACCGCGCCGTCATGCAGATGACCGGTACACGCTGTCGCACTGCGATTTACCTTGCGAACTGAGGATCGGCGCACGCTTCGGCTGCAAGGTGGCGCCCGCTATCGCAGATGACGAGCGAGGCCTGCTGCAATTGCTATAGCTCCCGTCACAACGCCGCTGCTAGGGTCCGACGCGACCGCTGCAAAGCGGCTCTCGACGCTGCCGCACCGGCATCGCCGCGCTGAACTTACTCGGAGAGAGTCAACATGCAAAACAGCCAATCCAGCACCCTTACTCAGACTGGCGCACAGGCGCCTACTACACGGCGGCGCGCATCGCGCTGGTGGAAGGCTGCACTGGCCGTGGGTCTGGTCGCGCTGACGCCGGCGGCGCTGGCCGGTCCCTACAAGATCTTTGGTAACCACTATGCGTGGGTCAATAATTTCAACGATCCCAACAACATCATCCAGGGCACGTTCGGCACCGGCAGCACGCCCGAGCTGACCGTCACCTTCAACTTCGCCGACTACAATCTCTACGGCTATCCGGCGATCGTGCGCGGCTGGCATTACGACTGGAACCCGACCAGCGACACGCTGTTTCCGCGGCAGATTTCCTCGCTGAGCAAGATCCCGCTCAAGTTCACCTACAGCGCCGGCGGGACCAATCTCGCAGGCGACTTTGCCTACGACATCTTCTTCCGCTGGGATACCGCCAAGGGCAACCCGCAGCTGGAAGTGATGATCTGGGGCGACCACAACTCCTGGCCGATCGGCACACTGACTGCCAGCAAGGTGATCACCGCGGGCGGGCGTACCTTCGACCTGTGGGAGGGCTTCAACTCCGGCGCCGGCTATTACGTCTATACGTTCATCCCGACCGGCACCGCCGGGCAGGCCACGCTCAAGACCAGCGGCAGCCTCAACGTGGACGCCAAGCCCTTCCTCAACTGGCTGCAGACCAACCGGTCCAAGGATGGGCGCTACAACAACAGCATGTACCTGCATGCAGCCGAAGCCGGTTTCGAAGTGGTGCGCGGCAATGGCTGGGCCAAGGTGAGCGCGACGCTGGATGCGCAGTAAGCACGATGCCCATCGGCGACATGGCCGAGGTGCGTCATTAGCGTAGAGACCGGCGTGCAGCACACCGCACGCCGGTGATCGCACCTGCGGCGCTGGCCTGACAATCGTCGACGATTGCAGGCCGCTTGAGAGCCAACGAGGTGGCATGTGCGCGACGCACGCATTGCATGCCTCGCGTCCTGGCTGCCGACGGCTCGCGCAGCAGATCGACTGACGGCAGTCGGGCAGGCCGAGTCAGCGCGCAGGTCATATGCATGGCGACGTGCATCGACCGTGCAGTGTGAGGGTCTGCCGCTTCCGGAATCTCATGCACCGCCGCAATCACCGCACGCAGTTGCGCGCGGTGATTGCCATATCGGTGTGGCTGGCGCTGCCACCGCCAGCTTTGCACAGGTGTCAGGCGAATGCGGGCAGTGCCACGGTCTCTGCAATGGGTGCGAGGCGTTGTTACGTGCAGCCCTTGCTTGTCCGACCACCGCTCGCTGGATAGGCGGATTGCTTACAGCGCCACCAGCTGGATACTGTCGAACACCACGGCCGGGCTGAGAAAGCCGTTGTCCGGCGATCCCGAGGCGATGCCGATCTCGATCCGGTTGCTGCCCGATTGCAGCGCAGATGCCGGGATGTCCACCTCATACAGCGTGTTGTTGCCGCGCCATGTGCCGCGGGTGATGCCGCGTGTCTTGGGCTGCGTAGGCGCGGCCGGCACCGGGCCATTCCAATGCGCATTGACGCTGATCTGCGGGCGCGCGCCGACCTGCGTCAGCGCCACGAAGATGCGCAGGCGATAGCCACGCACTTCACTCGAGCCCAGGGTGAAGTCGATACGGGTCGGGGTGTTGATGCCGCGCCATTGCACTGCCGGAAAGCTGCCGGCACTGCTCGATCCAACCGTGTAGGTCACCGGGGTCCAGCGCATGCGCTTGTCGGATGGATGCGCGCGTGGCAGCAGATCCGCATGGCGGAAACCGGCCGGCGTGCCATCGGCCGTGCCGATCTGCCATTTGACGGTCCCCGGCAGCACAACCGCTTGCAGCGCCGCTTGCGTGGTCGCGTTGGCATGGATCTCCACATCGCGTTGCGCGACTTCCAGTTCGTTCTGATAGAGCGTCATGCGGTAGCGTCCCGGGCGCACGCCCGCAATCTGGTAATCGCCGCTGCCGTTGGCGGTGGCCCAGTATTGGGCCTGGTCGTTGCGCAGGCCGATCACGGCAGGCTGGCCGGACAGCACGCCACTCACCCGGCCGCTCAGCGCGCCACGCCCGTCGCTGGCGAGATAACCGGTCAACCCCAGCGTTGCATCGACGAAGGCGGTGTCCAGCTGTGCGCTGGAGGGCGTCCCGCCATCGGTGAACAGCAGCCCGTACACCCCATGCAGGCCACCGCGGAATGCCTCGGTCTGGGTGTGATCGGAATACATGTAGTTGTAGAGCTCATGGGTCACGCGGGTTTTCTGGGTGGCGATGTCCTTGAAGAACGGCCCGCCGGAACTGCGCTCGCGGTTGCCCATCAGCATGAACACCGCCACGCCCGAACCGCTGACGCCGTGCACTTGGTCGTCCATCATGCGGCGCGCCGAATAGAACTTGGAACTGGTGCGTCCGTCCGGCAGCAGGAACACGTCCTCGCCTTCCACCGGGCTGCCGACATTGGAGTCGGGCTCCTGCTGCGCATTGGGCAGCTTGGCAACGTTCAAGCGGGTGACAAAGCGCAGCTCGCCGATCGGCAGCAGCGTCGGTGCATAGGTGGCCATGTAGATCGCGTTGCGGCCCTTGCGTGCGATGTAGTACTGGGTCAGGTCGCCGGCCTTGGCAGAGACCACGATCGTGGCGCCCACCACGCGCGCCTCCACACTGGCGCTGCCCAGGCCGGAGGCAATCTGCGAGCCCTTGGACTCGGTGGTCTGCAGCGCGTTGTCGCGATAACGCATCGAGACGATGTCGCCGTTGCCGGCGTTGACCGCAAACACCAGCTCGGCGCCGGTATCGACAACGACACGTTCGCCGCTGTGGGTGACGCCAAATGCGGCGATGGCCGGCGCGCTGACGCCGCCGTACAGGAACAATGCGCACGCCAGGATGCGCAGGATAGTGCGGGGCATATCGATCTCCATGCCGAAGTAGGGGCGTCGCTATGGTGCCGACGCGCGATGCTAGGCGGGCTGGACAACGACGGCGATGGTCGGACCTGCAGAGCGTGCACCGCGTACAAGATGCAGTGCTGAAACGCAGCGCAGTTCACGCTCCTTCTGCGATGCGCAGGCATGCGCGACGACGCCGGGGCATTGCGGTGCGCCAGTCGGGCATGCGCCCTTGCGCATCAGTGCGGCCGCGCTTGTCGTGCAGCGTCAGCCCAGGGCGTCGCGCGCCGAGGCGATGGCAGCCATCCACTGTTCGCGTTTGCCGATCACGAAACGGTGCTCGCCGCCGTCATGCAGCTGCACCGCCAGCGAGGTTGGCGCCACCGGCAGCAGGCCGAACAGGCGCGTCCAGCGTGGTTGCATTGCTGCGATCTGGCGCAGGTGCACGGTCAACGACCGGGTCTGTATGTTGTAGGGATGCGGCTGGAAGTGCAGCGCATCGGCGGTCAGGATCAGCCGCCCGCCGACCGCTTCCAGCCCGCGGAGCAGATTGGCCGGCGCCTGGCGCAATACGACGCGATCGATCGAGCGCAAGCCGCCTCCCTGGAACAGCGAGGTCACTGCGACGCAGCGGCGGCGCAGGCACGCCGTTGCTGCCGTTGCCGGGACGGGATGCCAACGCTGTCGATCAGTGTCGATGAGGAGACGCAGAACATGCGGTAGGCCCGAGGGAGTGTATCAATGCAGTTGTTATCGCTGGGAAGACGCGGCGACGCGGCACGATGCCATATCGCCGATGTACGCCACCCCGCCGCCGACCAGATACACCAGCAGATCGTGCACGGTGGCGGTATTGCCAAGCGCGATGTAGGCCGCGCTGCCCGGGCGCAGCCCGAGCCGGTCGGCCAGATGCAGCGCCTGCAGCCCTTCGATCAGGCACCCGATCGCCACCGCCAGCACGCACGCCCAGCGTGGCGGCAGCGCAAGCACACCGCGCAACCCGCAATACACCAGGATCACCGCCAGCACATCGCCCAGGCTGCCGCGCACCCACGGCCCGCCCAGTGTGCCTGCGCCGATCGCCACTTCGATGACAAACACGGCGAATGCGATCAACAGGTAGGTGCAGCGCACGCCCAACGCCATGCGGGTCACCGCGCTCCCATGCGCACGCCGCTCCCGATCATTTCAGATAGGCCCGCGGCAACGCGCCGGCCGGTTGCATGTAACGCTCGCGCAGCTCGGTCTGGCGTGAGCGCATCGGCATGTCGCGACCGCCCAGCCACACCTGCTCGGCGTAGTGGGCGACATCCAGCGGGTCGCCTTCCCACAGCACCAGGTCGGCCTGTTTGCCGACCGCAATGCTGCCGATGCGATCGGCCACGCCGAAGATCTCCGCCGGCACCCGGGTCAGGCCGGCCAGGCCGGCTTCCCACGGCAAGCCGTTGGCCACCGCATTGCCGGCCAGCTGGCGCTGTTTGCGCGCGTTATGCGAGGCATCGCCACTCTGGGCAAAGCTGACCTCCACGCCGGCCGCGCGCAGCCGTGCGGCGTTTTCCAGCGTCGCACCGATCTGGTCGAAGGTGGACGGCAGGTCCGCCAGCGCATCCACCAGCACCGGCACCCCGGCCTGCGCCAGTTGCGGCGCGAGCTTCCAGGCCTCGGCGCCGCCGGCAATGGCGATGCGCACCTTTTCGCGCTGCGCCCAACGCAGCAACTGGCGGATGTCTGCGGCACGCTCCACCTGCACCACGATGCGGCCTTGCCCGGCCAGGTATCTGGCCAGCACGCTGCGGCCGACCGGGGTCAGCAGCGCATGCGGTGAGTCGGCCGGCACGCGTCCGCGCGCTTCGGCCACCAGCTGGTCGAGCAGCATCCATTGCGCGGCGCGCGAGCTGCCGGTGAGATCGGAGGCCGCCGCACCGATGCGGATGAACAAGGCATGCGGGCCGAGCGGGTCCGGGCTGCCGTCCAGCCGCACCACGCCGCCTTGCCCGGCGATGAAGGCACCGCTGGTGGTCGCGCCCAGCGCGGTGAAGCCGATGCCTTCCACGCGCGCCACCGGCACCAGCACCGAATCGGGGTTGTAGGCCAGGGTGACGTCGAATTCCGGACGCATCGGCTGGTCGCTGAGTTTGACGCCGCTGTCCACGGTGCTGTCTTCGCCGGAGACTTCTTCGATGCCGATCTCGGTGATGCCGCCGAACAGGGCCGGCGTCAGCGGGCGGCCCCTGGCCTCGACCACGCGACCATCGGCCGGCACGGCCAGGTTGCTGCCGATCGCGCGGATCACGCCGCCCTGCACCAGCACATCGGTATTGCGCAGCGTGCCTTGTGCGGTGGCGGTATGCACGGTCGCGCCACGGATCAGCACCTGCTGGCCGAATGCGGGCAATGCAAGCACTGCCAGGACCACCGCGGAGATCACGCGCAGGCGCGGGCGCAGTCCAGTTGTGCGGCTCATCGCGCCACCTCCTGGCCGAGCATGAAGTCCGACACCGGCTGCAGGCGGCGATCGTGGCGGTCGTAGACCTGCGCGCCGTCGATATAGACCTGTTCGGCCAGCGCGTAGGAGCTGAAGGGATTGCCGTTCCACACCACCATATCGCCCATCTTGCCCGGCTCCAGTGCGCCGGTCTGCTGCTCGATGCCAAGCGCCTTGGCGGCATTGCTGGTGAGCCAGCGGATCGCACGCTCGGGTGGAATCTCCATCCCGCTGCGGCGCGCGTTGGCGAGCACCTTGGCCGCTTCCTGATTCAGGCGCTGGATGCCTTCTTCCGAATCCGAATGCACGATGGCGCAGCTGTTGGCCGGCCTGTCGACCAGCGCGATGTTTTCCTGGATGCCATCGAAGGCTTCCATCTTGAAGCCCCACCAGTCGGCCCACAGCGCACCGCAAACGTTCTCCTGCGCCAGCCGGTCGGCCAGCTTGTAGGCCTCCACGCCGTGATGGAAGGCGGCGATGTGGAAGCCGAACTCCTTGGACAGGTCGAGCATGGTCGCCATCTCGTCGGCGCGGTAGCAATGGATATGCACGCGGATGTCGCCGTTGATCGCGCCGGCCAGCGTGTCGAGCTTGAGATCGCGCTTGCCGCCGGCGTCGCCGCTGCTGTCGTTGTCGCCGCCGCGGCTCCACCAATGGCGCTTTTTCGCAGTCTTTTTCTTCAATGCATTCTTCTGCAGGTACTCGGCCGCGTCGATGAAGGCGGCACGGTAGCCGGCCACGTTGCCCATGCGCGTGCCGGGGCCGCCCTTCTGGCCGTACACGCGCTTGGGGTTCTCGCCGCAGGCCATCTTCAGGCCCCAGGGGGCGCCGGGAAACTTCATGCCCTGGTAGGTGGTGGAGGCGACATTCTTGAGGGTGACGCCGCGCCCGCCGATCAGATTGGCCGAGCCGGGAAGTACCTGCAGCGAAGTGACGCCGCCGGCCAGGGCGGTGCCGAAGCCGGGATCCTGCGGCCAGATCGAATGCTCGGCCCACACGTTCGGCGTCACCGGGGCGGTCATCTCGTTGCCATCGCTGTGCGCGCTGACGCCGGGGCTGGGATACACGCCCAGATGCGAGTGCACGTCGATGATGCCGGGGGTCACCCACTTGCCGGTGCCGTCGATGCGGCGCACATCGGCCGGCGCCTCCAGCCCGCGCCCGACCGCGGCCACCTTGCCGTCGCGCAGCAGCACGTCGGCGTCGTCCAGCCGCTGGCCGGTGCCGGTGAGCACGGTGGCGTGCTGGATCAACACCGGAGCGGACGCGAGCGCACGGTAGGTGCTGGGATAGGGGTCTTGCACGAAACGCGATGCCGCAGACACAGGACCGCACAGCACGGCCGCGCCGAGCGCGGCGAACAGGATGGAACGCATGGATTTCCCCGGTGCAACGAAAACGTCAGCCGCAAACCTAGCGGCCGGCGGCGTGCTTGCCAAGTGCTGCACGGTCGGCGGCGGCGGGCTCATCACATGCGCCAGTGCATGCTATGCCGTATTCGTCAGGGAATACGTCGATGATCGTCAAGTCAGAGCGCAACAAACAGGCCGATGTGGTACTGGCTTTCTGGGAACTGGCCGGCTCGGCCCGCTGGTTCACGCACAACGATGCGTTTGATGCCAACTTCCGCCAGCATTTCAGCGAGCAGCACTTTGCAGCGGCGCGTGGCGAGTACGCGCACTGGATGGAACGTGCCGAAGATGCGCTGGCCTTGCTGATCCTGCTCGACCAGTTTCCGCGCAACGCGTTCCGCGGCAGCGCGCATGCCTACGCCACCGATGGCCTGGCGCTGTCCTGCGCCAGGCAGGCAATCGCCAGCGGCTTCGATCAACAGGTCTCCGCGCAGTTGCGGCTGTTTTTCTATCTGCCGTTCGAGCATGCCGAAGATCTGCAGGAGCAGGCGCGCTCGGTGCAGCTGATCACCGCGCTGGACGATGCCGAAACCACGCGCTGGGCCGTGGAGCATCAGCAGATCATCCAGCGCTTCGGACGCTTCCCGCATCGCAATGCGGTACTGGGGCGCGAGACCACCGCCGAAGAGCAGCAGTTTCTCGATGACGGCGGATTTGCCGGCTGAAGGAGGGCGGCGGTTATGGCCTGCCGCGACCGCACGCCGCTGTGGCTTTCCCGCGCTGCACATTGCGTATAGGCACGCGGATCGAGCGGGCGATCGACGCGATAGGTTGATGGCGCACATACGCGCGCTGTCGCGCGTTGATCGACATCGTGCGGCGGTGCAATCACACCAATAGCCTCGCAACGGCGATGCGAATGACTTGCGCGGCGGCGAGTTGCGCTCTTCCGGATCCGGTGCGTGCCGCAACGTGACGCCGATACCGCTGCGGGCATCGGCCATCGCGCGGCAATCGCTCAACAGCCGCCCATCAAGCCTTCCGAACGCCAGTGCGTGCCTTCGCCGAGCAGCAGGTAGAAGCCGTAGCTCTCGTAGCCGCTTTCCGATAGCACGAAGTCGAGCGTGCCATCGCCGTCGATATCGCCGAACTGCAGCAGATGCGTGCGCAGTGGCAGGTCTTCGCAATCGTCGCAGCCACTGGCCGCGCTGCCCTTGCGGAACTGCCAGCGGCTGCCGTCATGTTCGAAGATCGCAAGCACGGCCAGGACGCCGGTTGGGTTGTCCGGGTTGCCGGTCCTGGTCGGGTGATGGGAGGTCAGCACGGCCACGCGTCGCTGCGGCTGCCGGGTGTCGGTCACGATCTGCAGCGCGGCCAGATCCTGCGCACGATCGGCAGGGAATGCCGTCAACGCCTGGGCCAGCGCCGCCGGCTTGACGCTGTTGCGCAGCTGCGCGGTTGCGCCGGCCTGACGCAACAGCTCGGCCTGTTCGGCAGCGGTGGCGTCACGGCTGGCAAAGCGCTTGCCGGGATTGAGATCCACCGTCGATAACAGCGGCGAATCGGACAGCGTGCCAGTGCCCTTCAAGCGCAGTTTTGCCGTGCCGCCGCACATGCTGTTGTCGTCGACGCTCAGCGACGCAAGCCGCACGGTGCCGCTGGACACGCCCGCATTGAAGACCTGCAGCGGCTGGCTCAGCAGCGACCTGGGCATGCTGGACTCCTTCGCCACGCCGCTGCCCAGCCACACCGGAATGTATTCCAGCGGGTCTTCGCCCGGCTGGTTGTCGTAGGTCTGTACCAGCATGACCGCGCGTGCCGGCTCGGCGGCCTGTGCGGCCAGCGGCAACAGCGCGGCCAGTGCAAGAGAGAGCAGGCGGGTGTGCATTGCAGCGACGTCCTTGTGCATATCGATCCATGAAAAAACGGACGCTCGGTGGAGCGCCCGTTCGGGGTGTGCACTGTAGCAAACGCGGCTCAAAACCTGGCCGGCGGTTGCGGCGAGCCATCGCCGGATGCGGATTCCCCGCCACCGGCTGTGCCGTCTGGCTTGCTCAGTACTTGGCCACGCCGTTGTCCACCTCGTCCGACCAGGCGTCGATGCCGCCGGTGACGTTGTAGACGTTGCTGAAACCCAGGCCGCGGAAGTGCTCGGCCGCCTGCAGGCTGCGCCCGCCGCGGTGGCACAGGAACGCCAGCGGGGTGTCCTTGGGCAACTGCTCGATGGCGGCGCGCTCGTGCGCGTCCAGTGTGCGGAACGGCGCGGCAACGCTGGCCAGGGCACGCTCGTCGGCCGGGCGCACGTCCACCAGGGTCAGCGTACCGGCCTTGATGCGGTCGTCGGCATCGCGCACCGACAGCTCCTGCACCGGCTTGGGCGCATTGGGGTTGTCGATGGCCAGGCCACGGCCGCGGATGTCGTCCACCCAGTCGATGGTGATGCCGTCGGCGCGGCGGGCGCTGGCCAGATCGAACTGCACGCGCAGGCCGTTGGATTCGGCCGCGATGGCGTTCGGGTTGGTCGGCGCCAGCTGGAAGTTCGGCTGGAAGTTGGCATCGATGGCCAGCGTCAGCGAGGCATCCGGCGCATCGGCCAGCGCGCCCTTGAGCATCTCGACCGCGGCCGGGGTGATGGTGATCTTGGGCGGAGTCCGGTCTGGCGCCTGCAGGCCCAGCATGCTGCTCAACTCGCCGCTGTCGGCCATCTGCAGGATGATGTCGCTGCCGCCGATCAGCTCGCCGTCCACATACAGCTGTGGAATGGTCGGCCAGTCGCCGTAGGCCTTGATGCCTTCGCGGATCTCCTGGTCGGCCAGCACGTTGACGTGGGCATAGTCGATGCCCAGACCGTCCAGCACGCCAACCGCCTTGGCCGAAAAACCGCACTGCGGCATGCCTGGCTGGCCTTTCATGAAGAGCACCACACGGCTGGATTGCAGCAGCGTATCGATGCGGGAACGCAGGGCGGGATCGAGGGACATGGCAGCACTTCGGTCAGATCGTGGAGTCCGGGCATTCTACGCCGCATGGCATCATGCGGCATGACCACGCTTCAAACGCTGTATCGCATCCCCTCGCACCCGTACCGCTGGGTGGGCCTGCTGGCCCTGTCGCAGGCGGCGGTGGCGCTGCTGTGGTGGCATCTGGGCTGGGCCTGGGGCGTGCCGGCGTTGCTGGTGTCGCACGCCTTGTTCGTGGTGCCGGTGTTCCTGCCGCGCGCGCGCCTGTACGCGCCGGTGCTGGCGCGCCTGCCGGGCCGCGCGCCGCAGGTGTGGCTGACCATCGACGACGGCCCCTCCGACGACACCCCGGCGATGCTGGACCTGCTGGACGCCTTCGATGCCAAGGCCACGTTCTTCGTGGTCGGGGCGCGCGCCGAGCAACGGCCTGAACTGGTGCGCGAGATCGTGCGCCGCGGGCATGGCATCGGCAATCACAGCCATACCCATCCGCAGGCCTGGTTCTGGGCGCTGGGCCCGCACCGCATGGCGCAGGAAATCGGCCAGGCACAGCGCGTGCTGGCCACCATCACCGGGCAGGCGCCGCGGCTGTACCGCTCGGTGGTGGGCATGACCAATCCCTTCGTCGCCTCGCCGCTGCGTGCGCACGGGCTGACCCGCGTGGCCTGGAGCGCGCGCGGGTTCGACGGGGTGCGTTGCGAGCCGCAGGCCACCGTGGCCCGCATCGTGCGCGACCTGCGCCCCGGCGCCATCGTGCTGCTGCACGAGGGCGCCGCGCACGGCCACAACCTCACCATCCTGCGCGGCGTGCTGGAGGCGATGCACGCGCGCGGCCTGGCCGGGCGGCGTCCGCTCTAAGGTCCTGCGCACGGCGTGGACGGTGGCGTGGAAGCGGGGCGTGCGTTGCCGGATCCATCGTCCCTGCCGGCGGGAACGCTCTGGTGCGACGCGTCTTTTTTGTTCGCCGGATTGCCTGGAGCTGGCGCTCCTGAGTTCCGTCATCGATCCGCGCATGTATTGACAGCGATTTAACGCGGATCGAACATGCGCCCCCAGCCAGCAAACGGTGCGCGCCTTCCGATGGCGCTGCCGACGCCAGCCTCAATAGCCGTCATCGACGGCCATATTCGCTCCTGAGGCTGACCCCATGTCCCATTGCATCGTCCCTGCGCGCGCGCTTGCGCGTGCGGATCTCCGTTCGCCGCAGCTCCCGCTGGCGTACTCCCTGCTGGCGCTGGCTTGCGCATGGCCATTGGCGGCTGCCGCGCAATCGAGCATGCGCGACCCGGTCGATCTGGACCGCCTGCAAATCGAGGCACACCGCGGCGCCGCGACCGAAGGTAGCGACTCCTACACCGCCGATGTCGCGCGCAGTTCGACCAAGCTGGAGCTGTCGCTGCGCGAGACGCCGCAGTCGGTGGTGGTGGTGACACGCCAGCAGATCGTCGACCGCAACCTGCAATCGCTGCAGGACGTCACCGACACCGTGGCCGGCTTCAACTCGCCGACCTGGGACACCGAGCGCACCTACATCAACGCGCGCGGCTTCGAAGTGGACTATTACCGCATCGACGGCATTCCCACCGACTACACCGGCGATGTGCAGCAGAACATGGCGATCTACGACCGGGTGGAAATCATCCGCGGCGCCAACGGCCTGACCACCGGCGCGGGCAGCCCGGCCGCGTCGATCGACCTGGTGCGCAAGCATGCCGACAGCGATGTGTTCACCGGTCGGGTCGATCTGTCGGCAGGGCGTTGGGACCGCTATCGCGGCACCGTCGACCTGCAATCGCCGTTGAACGCCGCCGGCAACGTGCGTGGGCGGGTGGTTGCCAGCTACGAGGACAAGCAGTCGTTCCGCGATTACTACAGCAAGCAATCGTCGCTGTTCTACGGCATCGTCGATGCGGATTTCAGCGATGCCACCAGCGCCTACATCGGCATCAACAAGCAGCGCAACGACGGCCGCGGCACCACCTGGGGCGGGGTGCCGGCGTACTTCAGCGACGGCAGCCGCACCGATTTTGCACGCTCGGATTCGTTTACGCCGCGCTGGGCGCGCGGCGTGGCCGATACCACCAATGCGTTTGCCGGCCTGACCCATCGCTTCGACAACGGTGCGCAGCTGCACGTGGAATATTCGCATCAGCGGTTCGAAGCCGATTGGAAGTCGGTGCTGTTCGGCTACTTCGATTACCCGGACCGCCAGACCGGCCTGGGCCTTGCTAATACTTTTGGCGGGCGCTATCCCGCACTCACGGCGCAAAATAGCCTGGATGCCTACCTCAGCGTGCCGCTGACCTGGTGGGGCCGCAACCACGAACTGGTCGCCGGTGCCACCTGGATGAACCGCAATGTGCGCAGCTGGTCCAACGGGCCGCAGCCACCGCAGGTGCTGACGGCCGAAAGCGTCTATGCCTGGACCGGCAGCATGGCGCAGCCGCAATGGACGCCGCTGGTGAAGGGCGAAGAGCGCGACGTGCGCCAGGTGGCCGCCTATGCTGCCGGCCGCTTCAGCCTGACCGACGCGCTCACGGCCATCGTCGGCGCACGCGTCACCGACTGGAAGAACACCGATCAACTGGTGCCGGCCAATACCTACGAGCGTCGCGGCCGCACCACGCCGTACGCCGGCCTGATCCTGGACGTGGACGACCACCATTCGCTCTACGCCAGCTACACCGGCATCTTCAAGCCGCAGAACAATCGCGACCGCAGCGGGCGCTATCTCGCCCCGCTGGAAGGCAACAGCTACGAGGTCGGCGCCAAGGGCGAATACCTCGGTGGCCAGCTCAACGCGGCGCTGGCGTTGTTCCGTATCGAGCAGGACAACCTGGCGGTCAACGACCCCGGACAATTCGTGCCCGGCACCACCAATCAGGCTTTCCTGGCCGCGAAGGGCACGGTCAGCCAGGGCGTGGAATTCCAGCTCGACGGGCAGCTGTCCGAGCAGTGGCGGATCGCGTTCGGCTTTGCCCAGTTCGATGCCAACGATGCCAGCGGTGTCGACGTCAATCCGACCAGTCCGCGTCGCGAGGCCACCCTGTTCACCAGCTGGCAGACCGGCCCATGGCGCGTGGGTGGTGGCCTGAGCTGGCAGTCGGCCATCTACGAATTGATGTCCGGGCCACAGGGCACAACGCAACGGCTGACCCAGGGCAGCGTGGTGTTGGCCAACGCGATGGCACGCTACGACATCAACCAGGCATGGTCGGCGCAGCTCAACGTGCGCAACCTGTTCGACCGCAAGTACTACGCCAACATCGTGTACCAGAGCCAGTTGATCTACGGCGACCCGCGCGATGTGGAGCTGACGCTGTCCTGGAAGTTCTGACCTTGCTCCAGACGACAGGCTTTGGCGGCAAGGATGCCGCCACTGAGCCTCCACGCACGGATTCACGGCGTGTCCCGCTAACGGCAAGGGCGCCGCGCACTTGGCAAACCAGGCCTTTGCCTGCATCCAAACGGCGCGGCGACTCGATCACTTGGTTGTCTCGAAGTGATTGGTTAGCGCGGATGGATCAGTTGTAGAGCGGCTGCTTTGCGGCTTGGCTGCAGGGCCCTTGCCCGCCCACCCTCGCAGGACACGCCGCAAGTACGTCCCTGTAGGCTCTTACGCGGCATCCATGCCGCGTAAGGTCCCGCGACGGTGGGCGGGCAAGGACCAGTCGAGATGGTCGGTGTGCATGGCCTTCAACAACGCAACCTACAAATTCTCTGGCGCGGTGCCCTTACCGATTGCGGGACCGTGTGGCGGCAAGGATGCCGCCACCGAGCCTCCATGGACGGATTCACGGCGTGTCCCGCGAGCGGTGAGGGCGCCGCGCACTCGGCGAACTAGGCCTTTGCCTGCATCTAGAGAAAGCGGCGGCTCGATGAGTTGGTTGTCCCGAAGTGATTGGTCGGCGGATGGATCAGTTGTAGAGCGGCTGATCCGCCGCTTGGCTGCAGGGCCCTTGCCCGCTCACCGTCGCGGGACACGCCGCAAGTACGTCCCTGTAGGCACTTACGCGGCATCCATGCCGCGTAAGGTCCCGCGACGGTAGGCGGGCAAGGGCCCGTCGAGATGGTCGGTGTGCATGGCTTTCAACAAGGCAACCAGCGGACTCTCTGGGGCGGTGGTGTACCGCCCTCGAACAGCGTGGCCCGCGATCATCCGCATGACGTCAACAGCGGCCGTCAAAACGACTGCGCGGCCGGTGCCCGATGCGGCATTTGCGACGCGTACACCCGGGTTTCTGCGTACCGTCCACATCCGTCCGGCGAACACGCGTTACGTCTTGTCAGCCGTTCTAAAGCGAGCCAGGCACGTTGTGCACTGCCTCAGCGCGGCTCGGCCACGATCAACCAGTTGTTGAACGGCGTGTTGCCATACAACGGCGCAAACGTCGCACGCAGACCGGCGGCATCCAGCTGCGCCTGCAGGCTGTCGCGGGTGGGATAGCTGCGCGGCATGCGCTGCATCCAGCCGCTCAGATGCGCCAGCACGTCGGTCACGCGGCTGGTGCGGCCACGGCTGCTGGCATCGCCCAATGCGCTGCGGATCACCAGCTTCGCGCCCGGCGTGAGCATCTGCGCCACGCTGCGCAGCAGGCTGGCCTGCATGTCGGCCTGCAGATACTGCAGCACGTCCAGAATGGTCACGCTGCCGCGGTGTTGCGGCCAGGCCACGCTCAGATCGACCACGGCAAACTGCGTGTTGCCCAATGCCGAGCGCTGCGCGATGTGCTGCGCGCGGCGGATCTTGGACGCGTCCACATCCACCCCGTGATACGCCAATGCCTGGCCATCGGCACGCAATGCGTGCGCGAGCAGGCCCAGCCCGCAGCCCAGATCCAGCACGGGCGCGGTGGTGCTGCGCAACTCGGCCAGCACGCCCGGATACAGCGGGTCGGTGCGCAGCTTGGCATGGGTGTAGTAATAGTCGTAGCGATTGCCCAGCGGATGCGGCGGCAAAAACGCGCGCGCGATCGCCAGCGCCTGCGCACGGCTCATGGGTTGGGTAGCGGTGCTGTGCAATGTCGTTCCTTGGCAATGAGGCTTGGTGCGCGGTTGGCTTGGGGCCTGCTAACGCGATTAGGGCTGCCCACGCGTGGCGTGGTCCATCCCGATCGCGTTGGCAGCCGCTATCGCATCGCGCGCCGCTGGCAGTGCCAGTGCGGTCCAGCGCGCATACATGGCGCCGGAGGGATGCAGGCCATCGTCGACCAGCATGTCGGCAGCGTCGCCGCCATCGCGGCTTGTGGCGGTGATGTCGACAAAGCGCACCGAGCGCGCGGCGCAGCGTTCGGCGGCTACGCTGTTGAAGGCATCGATCTGTGCGCCGATCAGTGGCGCATCGCCGCCCTGCGCATGCGCAAACGGAGTCAGCCCCCAATCGGGAATCGACAGCACGAACACGCGTGCCGCAAGGCCGCCGGCGAACCCGATCGCACGCTGCAACAACGCATCGAACTGGCTGCGGTATTCGTCCAGCGAGCGTCCGCGGTATTGATTGTTGACGCCGATCAGCAGGCTCACCAGCTCGAAAGGCCCCTGCGGCGCAGCGGCATCGAGACCGGCCTGCAGCTCGTCGGTGGTCCAGCCGGTGGTGGCGATGATCTGCGGCGGCGCCACGTTCCAGCCGTAGGCACGCAAACCGTCGACCAGTTGCACCGGCCAGCGCTGCTCGGGGGCAACGCCTTCACCGATGGTGTAGGAATCGCCGAGCGCCAGATAGCGCAGCGGCGTGCCGGCCGCCGCCATCAGGCCACGCTGCGCGACTTGAGCGGCACGACCTTGGTGACCGCCTCGGCGCGGCGTGCCAGCGCACGGTCGATGCGTGCGAAGACATCGCGCATCACCGGCGCTTCCGGCATCAGGGTCACGCGGAAGTGGTGGCGGTAGGGCACGTTGAAGCTGGAACCCGGCACCACCAGCACGCCTTCCTCGTTCATCAGGTCGAGCGCGAATTCATGGTCGTCGAAGTTGCGCGCGGCCGGGCCGACCACCGCCGGGAACGCGTACAGCGCACCGGCCGGCGCCACCAGCGACAGGTGCTCGCTGGCCGCGCAGGCCTCGATCACCGCACGGCGGGTTTCGTACAGACGGCCACCCGGCGCGCACAGCGCCGAGATGGTGTCCGGCCCGTTGACTGCCGCGTCGATGGCGTACTGGCCCGGCACGTTGGCGCATAGGCGCAGTGCGCCCAGCAGGTCCATCGCGTTGCGCAGGTCGTTGATGCGCGACTGCTCGCCCGACAGCAGCGCCCAGCCCACACGCCAGCCGCAGGCGCGGTGCACCTTGCTCAGGCCGCCGAAGGTGATGCACGGATGCGCACCGGCCAGCGGCGCCACCGGCACGAAGGCGGCGTCGTCGTAGAGCACCTGGTCGTAGATCTCATCGACCATCAGCAGCAGGTTGTGCTTGCTGGCGATGGCTACGATGCGCTCCAGCAGTTCGCGCGAATAACTGGCGCCGCTGGGATTGTTCGGATTGATCAGCACGATGGCGCGGGTACGCGAAGACACCAATGTCTCGATTTCCACCGGGTCCGGCTGGAAGCCGTTTTCCGGTGCGCAGCGGTAATACACCGGCCGGCCATCGTTGAGGATGGTGGCGGCCGACCACAGCGGATAGTCGGGCGAGGGCACCAGCACTTCGTCACCGGGATTGAGCAGCGCACGCAGCGACAGGTCGATCAGCTCGCTGACGCCGTTGCCGACGAAGATGCGGTCCGGGTGCGCATCCGGGTGCTGGCGCCGCGCATACGCGGTGGCGATCGCCTCGCGCGCTTCCGGCAGGCCCTGCTGATGGGTGTACGGATCGGTGCGGCCCATGTCGTCGGCGATCGCGCGCTGCAGATGCTCCGGCGCACGAAACCCGAACGCGCCTGGATTACCGATATTGAGCTTGATCAGCTTGCGGCCCTGCGCCTCCAGTTCCCGCGCTCGTCGCGCCAGCTCGCCCCGGATTTCGTAGCGGACTTCGGACAGACGCTCGCGGATGGCGAGCGGCTTTTGCGGGGCAGTGGACATGCGACGGGCCGGTTGTAGGCGTGAGGCTTGGCATGGTAGCGGAAATATGACAGGCGGACATGCTTGCATCGGCAACGATGTCAAGCCGCTGGCGGGGCTTCAGCGTCCGATTGGAAAGGCGAGGTCGTGATCACCGATGCACTCGATCGAGTGATGGCGTCTCAGCCTCGGAGACGCTTGATTGAGAAGATTGATTGAAGTCGAGGGGTTGGCTGATTGACAGCTTCTTAACATCTTCAGATTCTATTCCATCACTTGAGTCCGGCTTGGGCTCTACAGCAAGGAACGCGTATGTCAGGGGGAAGTGCGTCGCTCTCGTTAGTCGAGGGCGGCTCGTCGGTGCAAGACCGACCGGATCTGGGGCTGCAGGGGTTGGTCCTGCTGGCGCAATTTCATGGCGTTGCCGCCGACGCGGTGCAGCTGGCGCATGGGTTTGGCCGAGGCGGCGAGCCGTTCGACGAAACCACGCTGCTGCTGGCAGCCAAGCAACTGGGGCTAAAAGCCAAAGTCGTGGCCCAGCCGGCCGCACGGATCGGCATGGCGGCGTTACCGGCCCTGGCCCTGGTGCCGGATGGCGACGCGTTTATCGTCGCAAAGGTGGGAGCGGACCAGATCCTGATCCACGATCTGGTCGAAAAGCGGCCACGCTCCATCTCTCCCGCCGAGTTCGAAGCACGTTACCAGGGGCGGTTGCTACAGGTGGCCTCGCGAGCTTCGGTGCTGGGCGACCTGGCCAAGTTCGACTTCAGCTGGTTCATTCCTGCGGTGGTGAAGTACCGCAAGTTGATGCTCGAGGTCTTTATCGTATCGTTCTTCATCCAGCTGTTCGCGCTGATCACGCCACTGTTCTATCAAGTGGTGATGGACAAGGTGCTGGTGCACAACGGCCTGACCACGCTGGACGTGATCGCGATCGGGCTGGTCTCGATGGCGGTGTTCGACGTGCTGCTGTCCGGATTACGCACCTACGTCTTCGCCCACACCACCAGCAAGATCGACGTGGAGCTGGGTGCCCGGCTGTTCCGGCATGTGCTGTCGCTGCCGCTGGCGTATTTCGAATCGCGGCGGGTCGGCGACACCATCGCGCGCGTCCGCGAGCTGGAGAACATCCGCAACTTCCTCACCGGACAGGCGCTGACCTCGGTGCTGGACCTGTTCTTTACGGTGGTCTTTCTGTCGGTGATGTTCTGGTACAGCGGCTGGCTGACCTTGATCGTGGTGCTGTCGCTGCCGCTGTACGCCACCATCTCTGGCCTGATCACCCCGGTGCTGCGCCAGCGTTTGAACGACAAGTTCGCGCGCGGCGCAGACAACCAATCCTTCCTGGTGGAGACGGTCAGCGGTATCGGCACGGTCAAGGCGATGGCGGTAGACCCGCGCGTGACCCGCACCTGGGACAACCAACTGGCCGGCTATGTCAGCGCCGGTTTCAACGTCACCCGTATCGCCACGCTGGGCCAGCAGGGCGTGCAGTTGGTGCAGAAGCTCACCGCCGTGGCGGTGCTGTTCTGGGGCGCAAAGCTGGTGATGGAAGGCAAGCTGTCGATTGGCCAGTTGATCGCCTTCAACATGTTGTCCGGCCAGGTCACCGCGCCGATCATTCGCTTGGCTCAGTTGTGGCAGGACTTCCAGCAGGTCGGCATTTCGGTCGAGCGGCTGGGCGACATACTCAATACCCGCACCGAGGTGCCGGGCAGCCGCCTGGCACTGCCGCCGATCCGTGGGCAGGTGACGTTCGAGCGGGTCACGTTCCGCTACCGGCCGGATGCGCCCGAGGTGCTCAACGGGATCGAGCTGGACATTCGCCCAGGCGAAATCATCGGCATCGTCGGCCGTTCCGGCTCCGGCAAGAGCACGCTGACCAAGCTGGTGCAGCGGCTCTACACGCCCGAGCGCGGGCGTGTGTTGATCGATGGCCAGGACCTGGCGCTGGCCGATCCGGCCTGGTTGCGTCGTCAGCTGGGCGTGGTGCTGCAGGAAAACTTCCTGTTCAACCGCAGCGTGCGCGAGAACATCGCGTTGACCGATCCTGGCATGCCGCTGGAGCGGGTGATCCATGCGGCCAAGCTGGCCGGTGCCCACGACTTCATTCTGGAACTGCCGGAAGGCTACGACACCAAGGTTGGCGAGCACGGCACCGGCCTGTCCGGTGGGCAGCGGCAGCGCATTGCGATCGCGCGCGCACTGATCGGCGATCCGCGCATTCTGATTCTCGACGAAGCCACCAGCGCCCTGGATTACGAATCGGAACACGCGGTGATGAGCAATATGCGCGCGATCTGCAGGGGCCGCACCGTGCTGATCATCGCCCATCGCCTGTCCACCGTGCGGCAGGCCAACCGCATCGTCGTGGTGGAGAAGGGACGCATCGTCGAGAGCGGCTCGCATGCCGAGCTGGTCGACCGGCCGGAAGGCCAGTACGCGCATCTATACAGACTGCAACAGGGGACACCATGAAGCACCTGCTCCAGGGATGGCGCGATTTCTTTCTCCGCTATTTCAAGATTTTCAAATCGGCCTGGGCGGTGCGCCGCCAGCTCGACCCGCCCGCGCGCAGCGCCGACGAGCGCGCGTTCCTGCCCGCCCATCTTGAGCTGACCGAAACGCCTGTCTCGCCCACCGCGCACTGGACGATGCGCATCATCATCGGTTTCTTCTGTGTCGCGCTGCTGTGGGCGTGCCTGGGCAAGCTCGATATCGTCGCCGTGGCACCAGGTAAGACCGTGGTCGACTCACGGACCAAGGTGGTGCAGACCGCAGAAACCGCGGTGGTACGCAGGATCCTGGTACGCGACGGACAAGCGGTGAAGAAAGGCCAGCTGCTGGTCGAACTCGATGCCACCGCCACCGGCGCCGAGTTCGCCCAGGCCGGCGACGCACTGGTCAACGCACGTCTCGCTGCGCTTCGCCAGGCAGCGCTGGCGACCGCCATTGCGACCGGGCAGCCGCCGCAGCTAGATCCGGCTCCGGATCTACCCGCCGGGCGCGTAGCCAACGAGCAGCAATTGGTCAGCAGTCAATTCGACGCATTCCAGGCGCGCCGACACAACCTGCAAGCCAGCATCGCCCAACGCCAGGCCGAGTTGCAGACCACCCAGGACGCGATCGAACCGCTGGCCGAATCCGCACGCATCTCCAAAGTGCGCGCAGAGGACTACGCCCGCCTGGTCGAAGGCAAGTACGTCGGCCGCCATGACTACCTGTTGCGCGAACAGGAACGCATCGCCGCAGAAAGCCAGCTCGCCACCCAGCGTAATCGCCTGCAGGAGATCCGCTCGGCAATTAGCGCGGCGCAGGAAGAGTTGCGCGTACTTGTCACCGACACACGCCAGCAGGCACTGGATGCCTTGCGCGAGGCAAGCGAGCAGGCCGGCCAGCTGACCCAGGATGTCGCCAAGACCGGCCAGCGCGACAAGCTGATGGCCCTGCATGCGCCCGTCGACGGCACGATCCAGCAGCTGGCCGTCCACACCGTAGGCGGTGTAGTCACGCCCGCACAGCCGTTACTGGTCGTAGTGCCGGCCGAAGAAGCACTGGAGGTAGAAGTCACCGTCCTCAACAAGGACATCGGCTTCATGCGCCCGGGCCAGCCGGTCACCGTCAAGGTCGACAGCTTCCCCTATACCCGCTACGGCTATCTGACCGGCACGGTCGCCAGCGTCTCCCACGATGCCGCACAGGACGAAAAGCTGGGCCTGGTGTTCCCCGCGCGCATCAAATTGAACGGCAGCACGCTGGCGATCGATGGGGTCGAGGTGCGGATGAGTGCCGGGATGAGCTTGAGTGCGGAAGTGAAGACAGGGAAGCGGCGGGTGATTGATTACCTATTGAGTCCTCTCCGAACGCATGCGGATGAGTCTCTGAGAGAACGTTGATTGTCGGTTTGCAGGAAGCTTTGGTCACGCGCATCCGAGGTTCTGTTTGGATAATTGTCGCGAAGATAGGTTGATGTTTTTTTGATTCTAAAGGTTCGTCAACCTGCTGGTTGCTGTGTTTGAAAGTTAATAATTTTTTATTAATTTAATTTCCAAAAAGGAGTGTTAAAATGAGTGGAAAAGGAAAGTCTAGTGTTGGTGGTGATTTCGGATTTTCGAGTGATGGTAGCAACGTTACAGTTAGCTACTCGACTCCTGGCGGCCCGGGTGCATCAGTTACCATTGGGGCTGATGGTGCTTCGGGCACGGTGAATTACGGGCGTGGGTCAGTCGGTATAAGTTCCGATAGCGTAATCCCTGATGGGAATGGTGGTTTCAATGCTTCTGGGCATACTGTCTCTATCGGATTTGATACTCCTGCCGGTGTTGGTGTCGGGCTAGATATAACTCCGAATGGTTTTGTTGGGCACCCAACAGATCCGTATGCTGGTCAGGTTCCGTCAGCAAAAGTGGATTTGACAATTGATGGGAAGTTTATTGGGAGTTACGATATTCCGCTTGCCGAAAACTTCACAATGGATGATATTTTTGATCCGGAACTAGGTGGCATTGGGTCAAATGGGTTGCTGGGTGATGTGTATGGGAAGTTGCGCCATCGCGATAGAGAGATAAACGAATATCTTCAAGATGCGACCGGGGATAATTATCAGAGCGCTAAAGGTTGGCGTCGTGCGGTAGATCCGCTAGTGCTAGATCTAGATGGCGATGGGATTGAAACAGTTGGTGCAAGTGGTAGCATACTTTTCGATCATGAAGGGAATGCGGTCAAGCAAGGGACTGGTTGGATTAGTGCCGATGATGGAATATTGGTTTTGGACCGAAATCGAAATGGTTTGATTGATGGTGGGGCGGAGCTTTTCGGCGATTACACGGACGGTGCGGCATTAATGGCAGGCGAGAAGTCGGAACTTTCGGCCGGACTTCGTGCGCTATCCTCTCTGGATACCAATAAGGACGGGTTTTTTGATTCCCGTGATGAAAATTTTTCCTCTGTTCAGGTATGGAGAGATCTCAATCAAGACGGAATTTCCAACGCGGGAGAGCTTTTTTCGCTGAACGAGCTTGGTGTAGAGAGTATTGCTTTGGCTCCTACGTCGACAGAGAACGTTGCCTTGGGGAATGGGAATACAGTAGACAGCTACGGATACTTTACCCGTAAAGATGGGACTCGAGGTATAACGGGTGACTTGCTGCTCGCTTCGAATGCATTTCATCGTGATTTTACCGATGAGGTACCTTTGACGGCATTGGCGCAGGAAGTTGTTAATGTCGCTGGCTCCGGGATGGTAAGGGATCTCCAAGAATCGGTCAGCATTAATGGCAATATATATCGTTTATTGGATGGCGTAACTGCTGGTGCTACGCGATCAAATGCTTTAGTCGCAATGGATGCGGTGCTACTAGAGTGGGCTAATACTTCTTCGATGCGGTCCAGTGTGGATTATTTCAATGGACAATCCGGCAGGAAAAGTCTCGAGGTGAAAGGAACCGCCGTCGATGGTCATGTTTTTGATATTGGCCAGATACTTTCTGTTATGGAAAAGTTCAATGGTGAAATTTTCTTTTCAGGAGGCGACGACGATGCTCCTCTTAGACTCGGGAATTCGACCTGGTCTCCCGTTAGCTCGGGGGTGAGGCTGGGTTTTGAAGTGGTTCTGGGGAAAGAGCAGACTGAATTGTTGATGAAAGGATATGAGGCTTTGCGGCTTCAGCTTTACAATGGCGTTGTCTTAGATACTCGTTTAAGAGATTACGCGGACGAATTGAGGCTCGGCATTAATGAGTATGGGGAAGTTGTCTTAAAGGTGGATCGGGTTGCTGAAAAACTAAAAGAGACTCTTCGTACAGATGGTAACCTGGCTGCCATTGAAGATCTTTACGATCTGAAAGAGGGGGCTAGTGGGCTTCCATTAGATTGGAGCTGGGTGGATGTGCTGGTCGAGTTAGGCGATTTGACTCTCGATCGCCAAGATTTTGAGAGGCAAGCGAAAAGCTTAATGGGTGTCATTTTCGGTAGCGCGGTTGAAGGTGGTAGCGCCGACGATGTAATTATAGGAACAAGTGGCGACGATTCCCTTTATGGAAATGTCGGTAATGACACCCTTATAGGCGGCCTTGGCGACGATTTCTTGGATGGTGGGAGCGGAACCAATCAACTTGAAGGTGGTGCAGGCGATGACGTGTTGTCGGTGAACTCGCAGGCCCGCGACAGCGTGTTGGCTGGTGGCACCGGCAACGACACGCTCAACGGCAGCTGGTACTCGGACACCTATGTGTTCAACAAGGGCGATGGCCACGACACGGTGGTGGAGACCTCGAGCTACAGCGGTGCAGTGGACAGGGTCGTGTTCGGCGAGGGTATCGCTGCTGGCGATGTGCGTGTGTTGCGTGAAGGTCCAGATGTCGTGCTGGATCTGGGCAACGGCACTGACTCGGTGCGGTTGAAGGATTGGCTCAGCGGCGGTAATGAAAACGATGCGAGCAGCATCGAGCAGTTTGTCTTTGCCGATGGCACGATCTGGACGCCGGCGACTTTGCGGGCGATGGACTTGACCACGCTAGGCACCGATGCGGCGGATACGTTGACCGGCTGGAACGGCAACGATCTGCTGCTCGGTGGAGACGGTAACGACACCTTGTCCGGCGGCACCGGCACAGATCGTTTGGAGGGTGGTGCAGGCGATGACGTGTTGTCGGTGAACTCGCAGTCACGCGACAGCGTGTTCATCGGTGGCACGGGTAACGACACGCTCAACGGCAGCTGGTACTCGGACACCTACCTCTTCAACAAGGGCAATGGCCACGACACGGTGGTGGAGACCTCGAGCTACAGCGGTGCAGTGGACAGGGTCGTGTTCGGCGAGGGTATCGCTGCCAGCGATGTGCGTGTGCTGCGCCAAGGTGCTGATGTTGTGTTGGATCTGGGCAACGGGACCGATTCGGTGCGGCTGAAGGATTGGCTCTCGGGCGCCAGCGAAAGCGATTCGGCGAACATCGAGCAGCTGGTATTTGCCGACGGCACGATCTGGACGCCAGCGACTTTGCGGGCGATGGGCTTGACCACGCTAGGTACCGATGCGGCTGATACGTTGACCGGCTGGAACGGCAACGACCTGCTGCTCGGTGGAGACGGTAACGACACCTTGTCCGGCGGCACCGGCACAGATCGTTTGGAGGGTGGTGCAGGCGATGACGTGTTGTCGGTGGACTCGCAGTCACGCGACAGCGTGTTCATCGGTGGCACGGGTAACGACACGCTCAACGGCAGCTGGTACTCGGACACCTACCTCTTCAACAAGGGCGATGGCCACGACACGGTGGTGGAGACCTCGAGCTACAGCGGTGCAGTGGATAGGGTCGTGTTCGGCGAAGGTATCGCTGCTGGCGATGTGCGTGTGTTGCGTGAAGGTCCAGATGTCGTGCTGGATCTGGGCAACGGCACTGACTCGGTGCGGCTGAAGGATTGGCTCAGCGGCGGCAATGAAAACGATGCGAGCAGCATCGAGCAGCTGGTATTTGCTGACGGCACGATCTGGACGCCGGCGACTTTGCGGGCGATGGGCTTGACCACGCTAGGCACCGATGCGGCTGATACGTTGACCGGCTGGAACGGCAACGACCTGCTGCTCGGTGGAGACGGTAACGACACCTTGTCCGGCGGCACCGGCACCGATCGTTTGGAAGGCGGTGCAGGTGATGACGTGTTGTCGGTGAACTCGCAGTCACGCGACAGCGTGTTCATCGGTGGCACGGGTAACGACACGCTCAACGGCAGCTGGTACTCGGACACCTACCTCTTCAACAAGGGTGATGGCCACGACACGGTGGTAGAGACCTCAACCTACAGCGGTGCAGTGGACAGGGTCGTGTTCGGCGAAGGTATCGCTGCTGGCGATGTGCGTGTGTTGCGTGAAGGTCCAGATGTCGTGCTGGATCTGGGCAACGGCACTGACTCGGTGCGGCTGAAGGATTGGCTCAGCGGCGGCAATGAAAACGATGCGAGCAGCATCGAGCAGCTGGTATTTGCTGACGGCACGATCTGGACGCCGGCGACTTTGCGGGCGATGGGCTTGACCACGCTAGGCACCGATGCGGCTGATACGTTGACCGGCTGGAACGGCAACGACCTGCTGCTCGGTGGAGACGGTAACGACACCTTGTCCGGCGGCACCGGCACCGATCGTTTGGAAGGCGGTGCAGGTGATGACGTGTTGTCGGTGAACTCGCAGTCACGCGACAGCGTGTTCATCGGTGGCACGGGTAACGACACGCTCAACGGCAGCTGGTACTCGGACACCTACCTCTTCAACAAGGGTGATGGCCACGACACGGTGGTAGAGACCTCAACCTACAGCGGTGCAGTGGATCGTGTCAGTTTTGGAAGCGGGATTAATCTGGATGATACGGTCTTCACTCGATCTGGTAACGATCTACTTGTCACTTTGAAGGGAAGTCAAGATCAGCTGGCAGTAGCAAGTTGGTTTGCCTCAGACTCATCCCAAGTTGAATATCTGGATTTTAATGATAGATCAGTAGCTGCTAGCGAAGTATCCAGCTTGATTGATGCTATGGCGGTAGCAAATGCCTCTTCTGTGTCATTTATTGCATCGCGTGAAACTCAAGAGACGAAGTTGATGCTCGCAAGTTCGGCTATCTAATTGATCATCACTATATAGCCGACGCCGGGCCCCGCCATTTGGCGGGGCCTTTATTTTATTTATGCGTTAAATTATTGCTGGAGCGGAGTTGCCAAAGATTCGGTATATTCCTCGCAAGAATTTCAAGTCATATTTTCAGATTTGAGGTCCGTTGTCTCAGGGTGTGTGAAAGCCGGCAAGCGTATTGAGCAAACGTGGCAAAACCCACCATACCCTCTAGAATCGCCCCATGAGCAACGCACCCCCCGATTACCCCACCCTCCAGTCCATTGGCTGGCCCTGGCCTGGCCCTGCCGAGGATCCGGCCTGGCAGGCGCTCTTTGCCGCGCATCCGCAGGCGTTGCCGGCGCGGGTGGTGGAGCAGCACCGCACCGGTTATGTGGTGGCCGATACGCCGGAGGCCGGTCTCAAGGCCGAGTCGTTGCCGGAGTGGCAGCGGCCGCGGTTTCCCAGCCATGAGCGGGCGTCGGTGGGCGATTGGGTGCTGATGGAGGGCAAGCGCATCGTGGCCTTGCTGCCGCGGCGCACCTCGATCAAGCGCGGTGCGGCCGGCGAGCATTACCACCAGCAGGTGATCGCGGCCAACATCGATACGGTGTTCATCGTGTGCGGGCTGGATGCGGACTTCAATCCGCGCCGCATCGAACGCTATCTGCTGCTGGTCGGCGGCGGCGGTGCCGAGCCGGTAGTGGTGCTGACCAAGGCCGACCAGACCGAATACGCCGAGGATGCATTGGCCGTGCTGGAGGAACTGGAAGCGCAGAACATCCCGTTGCGCGCGGTCAACGCCAAGGATCCGGACAGCGTGGCGGCGCTGCGGCCGTGGCTGGGCGATGGCCGTACCGCGGTGCTGGTGGGCTCGTCCGGTGCCGGCAAGTCGACGCTGACCAATACCCTGCTCGGGTCGCAGAAGATGAAGACCAATGCGGTGCGCGAGAACGATTCGCGCGGCCGGCATACCACCACCCATCGCGCCTTGATTCCGTTGCCGTCCGGTGCCTGCCTGATCGATACGCCCGGCATGCGCGAGCTCAAGCCCACCGGCGAAGAGGATCTGGCCGAGGGCGGCTTCTCCGATGTGGAAGCGTTGGCGGCGCAGTGCCGCTTCAACGATTGCGCGCATATCGCCGAGCCCGGTTGTGCGGTGCGTGCGGCGATCGAGGCCGATACGCTGGATCCGGAGCGGGTGGCCAATTACATGAAGCTGCGCGTGGAAGTGGCCGCAGCGGCCGAAAAGCTTGCCACACGCCTGGCGCAGAACAACCGGGGCAAGGGATCGGGCCGGCGGCCTGCCAGCGTCGACCGCAACGGACGCCGCTGATGCCGTTGCGCAAGGGGCCGCCGGACATCGTCCACCATGCGGCGCTGGATGCGCGCCTGGTCAAGGCCGTGCGCGGCGTGCGCCTGCTCGCGCTGGCCAGCTGGCCGCGCTCGCTGCAGGAGCCGTTCCTGCAGAGCGTGGCACGTGGGCAGCCGGAGCTGCCGCAGGTGGAGTATCCGCGACTGGATTTCGGCGATACCCGGCGCGAGTTGGCGGCCATTGCCAAGCAGGCCGATCCGCATCACCCGCTGGGCGCCTACCTGATCGACTCGACGCATAGCTGGGGCCTGGCCGCCGGCCTGCTGGAATCGCTGGGCACTCCCGCAGTCAGCGATTACTCGGCGCAGCTGTTCGGCGTGCCCGACGACCCGATGCCGGGCAACGGCCCGAGCACGCGCGAGGCAGCGCGGCACTTCATCCAGATCGCGCAGGAGCTGGACCGCGAACTGCTGGCGCCGGAAGAACAGGTGCCGGTCTCGGCAACCGCCCTGCGCATGCAGCTGCAGAACGATCTGGACGCCTTCTTCGAAGGGCGCGTCATCACCGTCACGCTGGATCCGGATCTGCTGGCCAAGGCGGCGGCCGGCGCGCATCGCATCCGCCTGCGCAGCGGTGCCACCTTCAGCGATTACGACCGCGCGCAGCTGTTCCATCACGAGGCGCTGGTGCATTCGCTGACCGCGCTCAACGGGCGCGCGCAGGTGCACCTGCCCAGCCTGGGCATTTCCTCGCCGCGGACCACCGCGACCCAGGAAGGCCTGGCGACATTTGCCGAGCAGATCACCGGCAGCATCGATATCGAACGCATGAAGCGCATCAGCCTGCGTATCGAGGCGATCGCGATGGCGCGCTCGGGTGCGGACTTCATCGAGGTGTTCCGCTATTTCACCGCAGGCGGGCAGAGCGCGGCGGAAAGCTTTTCCTCGGCGCAGCGCGTATTCCGCGGCGTGCCGACCTCCGGCGGCGGTGCCTTCACCAAGGACACGGTGTACCTGCGCGGGCTGGTGGCGGTGCACACCTTCTTCCGGCATGCACTGCAGCGCGATCAGCTGCAGCTGTGCCGTTACCTGTTCGCCGGCAAGATGGCCCTGGGCGACGTGGCGCGCCTTGCGCCCTTGTTCGACAGCGGCGTGCTGGTCGCCCCGCGCTGGTTGCCGCCGTGGGTGAGCCGGGTCAGCGGCCTGGCCGGCATGCTGGCGTTTTCGTTGTTCGCCAATCGCATCCGCATGGATCAGCTGCAGCCACCGGCGATGAACGTCTGAAGCCTGCCGCGCAACTTGCGCGCAGTTATTGCGCCAGCGCGGCGGCGCGGCGAAGCTGCCGTGGGCGCGAGTCGGGCAATACCGCGCAGCGCCTGACACGTGCCTGGCAGTGCATTGCTTCCACTGCAAGGCGCTGAACGGTAAGCATCGTGCCGACGCGTTCTACACGATGCTGCAACGGACTGCACCGGACACTGTTCGCCTTGCCCGAGATGGGCCATGACACGAGGCGATACGATGAAAATCCTGATGGTGCTCACTTCCCACGACCAACTCGGCGATACCGGCAAGAAGACCGGCTTCTGGCTGGAGGAATTTGCCGCGCCGTATTACGTGTTCAAGGATGCAGGCGCAGACATCACCCTGGTCTCGCCCAAGGGTGGCCAGCCGCCGCTGGACCCCAAGAGCGACGAGCCCGATGCACAGACCGAGGCCACCAAGCGCTTCAAGCAGGACACCGACGCGCAGAAAGCATTGGCTAGTACGCAGCGCCTGGCGGACGTCAAGGCCGCTGACTTCGATGCGGTGTTCTACCCGGGTGGCCATGGCCCTTTGTGGGATCTGGCCGAAGACGCGGATTCGATTGCGCTGATTGAAGCGTTTGCCGCGGCCAACAAGCCGCACGGCCTGGTGTGCCACGCACCGGGCGCGCTGCGTCGGGTCAAGGGCAGCGATGGCAAGCCGTTGGTCAACGGCCGCCGCGTCACCGGCTTCACCAACAGCGAAGAAGAGGGCGTGGGCCTGACCAAGATCGTGCCGTTCCTGGTCGAAGACGTGCTGACCGAACTTGGCGGCCGCTACGAGAAGGGCGCCGACTGGGGCGTGCATGTGGTCACCGATGGCTTGCTGGTCACCGGCCAGAACCCGGCTTCGTCGGAGAAGGCTGCCGAGGCGTTGCTTGAGTTGTCGAAGCGCTGATTCTGCAGTTGTCGTCTGGTGATGCCTGGACGGCCACCGGAAGATATCGCGACGTTTGATTTGGAGCGGCCAACAAAACGGAGCAAGTAGTCGTCAGCTAAGGTGCGGACGTCGCGGAGGGACCGGGGTGTATGCGTGGTACATATCGGGGCCGAGCGGCGGCCGCACTCGTCTGATGGTGAGCGCAGCAGTTTTTGGCGTCCTTCGTCGTCCGCTGCCAGAGCGCCGCAGCATCCTAAGAATCGGACGCAATCCGGTGCTCGCAACCAGGCGCACCGACCATGGTGACTAGCCCTTGCCCGCCCACCGTCGCGGGACCTTACGCGGCATGGATGCCGCGTAAGAGCCTAAACGGACGTACTTGCGGCGTGTCCTGCGAGGGTGGGCGGGCAAGGGCCCGGCTGCCAGGCCACAGATCGTCCGTCCTAGCCACAGATCGTCCGCCCTGCAGGTGCGCGACAAACCTGCACCATCGCGTTCAAGCAATACGCTCCAGCCAGCGCACTGCATACGCCGGCAGCACCAGCCGCATGTCATCGCCCAGAGATTCGGCAGCTGTCTCGCCGCCATCTGCCACCACCTTCCATCGGCCATCTCCGAGCGCGTCAAGCTCCACCGTCAACAGTTCTTCGCCGAAGTTGTGCACGGCCAGGAAGCGATCGCCACGCGTCAATGCAAACAGGCGCGGATCGCCCAGTGCAAGGCTGCCCAGCGCCTGATCGGCGGCCAGTGCGGGCAGCGCGGCACGTTGCCGGATCAATCCACGTAGCCGGCGATACACTGTGCCGCTCAGGCTGGCTGCATCTTCGCGCTGCGTTGCAAGCTGCCAATCCATCGCCGGGCGATGCAACCAGCGACCTTCGTGCCGACGCTGCGGATCGTCGCGGTAGCTGCCGTCGTTGGGCAGTGCGAGTTCGTCGCCCATGTAGATCAACGGCACGCCCGGCATCGCCAGCGCGATGGCATAGAGCAACACCAGCCGATCCACCGCCATGCGCAACGCCGCCGTATCGCCCGATGCCTGTGCGGCCTGGATCCCGGCCAGTGCCGCGGCCATGCCGTTGGTGCCGTGCACGCCGTCGCCACTGCTCTGGAAGCTCTCGCCACGCGCGTAGCTGCCCGGCACCTCGTTGGCATAGAAGCGCGCGACATCGCGCAGTGCGAATGGCGGCTGCGCGGCGTTGCCGGCGGCTTCGTGTTGCAGCACGTTCCAGCCGATATCGTCGTGGCAGCGCACATAGCTCAGCCAGGCGCAGTTGGCCGGCAAGGGCGGGCTATGCGCGATGACGTTGTGCAGGATGTCGCCGCGTTGCAGCGCCAGCGCCGACCAGCCGGCCGCCATCAGCGTGCTGTGATAGGCCAGGTGGCATTCGTGGCCCTGGTCCGCACCGCTGCCGAAGTAGGGCGGCAATTGCGTCATCGGCACGATGGCTTCGGCCTTCATCACCACCGACGGCGCAACGATGTCGGTGACCGCGCGCAGCGCTACCAGCAAGGTATGCGCCTCGGGTTGATTCATGCAGTCGGTGCCGGTGCGCTTCCACAGATACGCGGTGGAATCCAGACGGAAGGCTTCCACACCCAGGTTGGCCAGCTGCAGCATCGCCAGCGCCATCTCGCCGAACACCGCCGGGTTGCTCCAGTTCAGATCCCACTGATAGGGATAGAACGTGGTCCACATCCACTGGCCGGTGGCGTCCACCCAGGTGAAGTTGCCGGGTGCGGTATGCGGGAAGACCTGCCCCAGCGTGGCTTCGTACTGGTCGGGCTGCGTGCGATCGGCGAAGTGATGGTAGTAGTCGAGATAGCGCGCATCGCCGGCCCGCGCCGCCTGCGCCCAGGCGTGATCGTCGGCGGTATGGTTGAGCACGAAATCCGCGCACAGGCTGATGCCGGCCTCGCGCAGGCGTGTGGTCAGTGCGACGAGATCGTCGTTGCTGCCCAGGCTCGGCTCCACCTGGCCATAATCGCTGACCGCAAAGCCACCATCGTTATCCCCGGCGCGTGCGCGCAGAAACGGCAGCAGGTGCAGATAGCGCACACCCAGTTCCTGCAGATACGGCACGCGTTCGGCCACGCCCTGTAGCGTGCCGGCGAAGCGGTCCACGTAGGCGCTGTAGCCCAGCATGTGCTGCTCGCCGAACCAGCCGGGCTGGCGCGTGACGTCCAGCTGTTGCAGCGCCTGCGGGCGCTGCTGTGCGTGGCTGCCCAACGCACTCAGCCACTGCGTCAACCAGGATGCAGTGTCGGGACGTGTGCCGTACAAGGCGTGCAGGGCATCGAGCAGACGCGGCGCATGCCGGTCGAAGCGCGGCAACAGCGCGCTCGCACGCTGCGCATCCAGGGGCGCGGCAAAGGCCGCGCGCAATGCAGAGAAATCGGTGGGGGAGGTGCTCATTGGCAAGCGCCGGGACGAACCCGGCGAGGGGTCCTTAGAAGTCGTAACGCAGGCTGATGCTGGTGGTGCGGCCGGCAATCGAGCGCGCGCGGATGATGCCATTGGCCGGGATGCTGGCTTCCTCGGCCTCGGTCAGGCCGAAGGTGTTGAACAGGTTGTTGACGTTGAGCGCGACGGTGAGTGCGTCGGTCACGCGGTAGTCGCCGAACAGGTTCACCTGCGTATAGCCCGGCATCTTCAGCTGATTGGAATCCTGGGTATAGGCATCGGTGGTGCCGATCAGGTTGATGCCGAACTGGTAGCCGTCGCCGCGATAGCTGGGTGTCAACTGCCACACCACATCGGCCTGGCGACGCGGCACGTTGCCGGTGTTTTCCGGAGTGATCTGGTCCTTGGAAATCTCCGCATCGGTCCAGGTCAGGCCGCCGTTGACGGTGAAGCCTTCGTAGCGGTAGCTGGCTTCCAGCTCCACGCCGTGCGCCTCGTAGCTGCGGTTGAAGAAACGCTGGCTGGTGACTTCGAAGTTCTGTTCCTCGGTGCGCGCCGAGAACGCGGTGGCGAACAGGCTCAGGCCGTCGCGGCGCCACTTCAGGCCGGCTTCGGCCTGGCGGACCACGTTGACGCCTTCATCGGAGGAGACCGAGCCGTCGTCGCGGACCACGCCGAACAGCAGGCGGTCGGCATTGGCGCGTGCGCCGCGGCTGATGCGCGCGAACGCGCCCAGGTCCTCGTTGATCAGGTAGTTGCTGCCCAGCGAATACGACAGGTAGTTCCAGTCGTAATCCACCGGCCGTGCGTTGGCGGTATCGACCGTGGCCACGCGCTGTTCCACCGGCTGGATCACGCCATCGCCGTTGACGTCCAGGTTCTGCGCGATCGCGGTGCCGGCATAGCTGCCGCGTGCATCGCCCATGTCGTAACGCAGGCTGCCGTCGATGCTGAACTTGCCGCTGTCGAAGGTCAGTGCGACGTACGGCGCGTTGACGTCGTAGCGCACGTCGTAGCTGCGGGTGATGCAGCAATCGCCCCAGAACGGGGTGCCGTACGCATACAGGCCATTTTGCGAGCGCGACACGCCGCCGGCATCGACCACGTTGAGCAGGCGCGAATCGCGGCCCAGGCTCTGCACGTAGGAGTTCCAGGTCCAGTCCATGTCGATGGTCTGGCGCGAGGTGTAATAGCCCATGCGCAGGTTGAGCGTGCGGCCGTCGCCGCCGAACTCGCGCGAGACGCTGAGGTCGTTGGTGACGTTGCCCAGGTCGTTGATCGCCACGTTGAACAGATGCGTGCGGATCGCGTTGCCGGTGTAGGCCTGGCCGGCGTCCGGGCCGCTGGCCTGCACCAGTTGCGCGCCGGCGCCGCCGATGGACGCGGCCAGCGTGGCGGCATCGGTGACCTCGGCCGGGAATGGGCTGACGAAGCGGCCGCTGTTGTCGGCGATGCGGAACTTCTCGCTCAGGTTCCAGCCGCTGCCCAGGTCGAACCAGGCCTCGGCGCCGATGGTGCGCGAGATCGGGTGCATGCCGTCGCCCAGGTCGGTGCGGCGCGGCTGGTTGTTGCCGTCCAGGCCGACATCGGTGCGGAAGTTGCGGCTGTACAAGGTGTCGTTGCCCGGATCGAAGCCGGCAAAGCCACCCAGGTCTGGCGAGCCGTCGCGGCCACGCACGGAGGTCGGCACCGGCAGATAACCGGCGGCGCGATCGTTGAGGTATTTGCCGTAGACACGCACGTAGCCGTTCTCGAACAGCCGGGTCAGGTTGGCCTTGAGCTGGCCGCCCTTGTCGGTGGTGTAACCGGCATCGCGCACGCCATCGCCCTGGCGGAAGAAGCCGCCGATGTTGAACTGCCAGTTTTCCGCGAACGGCGCGCCGTAGTCGAAGTCCACGCGGGTGTTGTCGTAATCCAGGCCGCGGCTCACGCCGACGCTGCCGCCTGCGGTGTCGCCGGTCTTGCTGATGAAGTTGATGATGCCGCCGGGCGCGTTGCTGGTGAACGTCGATGCCGAGCCGCCGCGGATGGCTTCGATGCGGTCCAGGGTGAAATCCGAGCGCAGGAAGATGTCCGAGTTGCCGAAGGCGATATCGCCGAATTCCATCACCGGCAGGCCGTCCTCCTGCAGCTGCAGGAACTTGGCGCCGCCGGAGGCGACCGGCAGGCCGCGCACGGCGATGTTGGCATTGCCTTCGCCACCGCTGGATTCGGAGCGGATGCCGGGGATGTTGCGGAAGATCTCGGCGGTGCTGCGCGGCGCCGACTGTTCGATCGCCTCGGCGCCCACGGTGCTGACCGACACGCTGGACTTTAACTTGGTGGTGGCGGTGGAGGTGCCGGTGACGAATACCGAATCCAGATTGACCGCGGCGCTGTCGGCGGCCGGCGGGGTGACGGGTGCGGCCGTGGTCGCGTCCTGCGCCAGCGCGGCAGGCGCGCACAGGCAGGAGACGACCGCGCAGGCCAGGGCATGCAGGCGCAGGGTGTGCAAGGTGGACATTGCGGTTCTCTCTCTCACGGATGGTGGTGTGCCGACGCCTGCATCGTCCCCTCCCAGGGAGTGGCCGTGTGGCCTGCAGTGCGAGCGCAGTAATACGCCTCAATACAATCGATTGCAATCTTGCGCTGCAGCATCATTTTTCGGCTCGCTCGCTCATGTTTTGACAAGCGGAAACGTGTTGCGGCGCAGCGTTACAATCGATTGCAAAGACGGCAGGGTACAGTGCGCTGCGGCCACTGGGAGCCGCACCGATGCCCAGGGTTCTGCATGTCGTCGACCGCTACTCCGTTCTCCTTCGCGCGCATCCTGGCGCTCAACGCCGGCTTCTTCGGCGTGCAATACAGCTTTGGCCTGCAGCAGAGCAACATGAGCCCGATCTACAACTATCTGGGCGCCGATCACGCGAGCCTGCCGTACCTGTGGCTGGCCGGGCCGATCACCGGGCTGGTACTGCAGCCGTTCGTCGGCGCGTGGAGCGACCGCTCGGTCACCCGCTGGGGCCGGCGCATGCCGTACATGGTGCTGGGCGCGCTGGTGTGCAGCCTGTGCCTGCTGGCGATGCCGTTCAGCACTGCGCTATGGATGGCGGTGTGCCTGCTGTGGATCCTGGATGCGGCCAACAACGTGGCGATGGAGCCATACCGTGCGCTGGTCAGCGATGTGCTGGCGCCACCGCAGCGGCCGCTGGGCTATCTCACCCAAAGCGCGTTCACCGGGCTTGCGCAGACGCTGGCCTATCTCACCCCGCCGTTGCTGGTGTGGATGGGCATGAACCAGGACGCCGCCAATGCGCACCACATTCCCTATGTCACCATCGCCGCCTTCGTGATCGGTGCGGGATTTTCTGCGGCCTCGATCCTGCTCACCGCGCGTAGCGTGCGCGAGCCGGTGCTTGCGCCGGCAGAGATCGCGCGGATGCGCCAGACCGGTGCCGGCCTGGGCGCCACAGTGCGCGAAATCTACGGCGCCCTGCGCGCAATGCCGCCGACCATGCGCCAGCTCGCGCCGGTAATGCTGTTCCAGTGGTATGCGATCTTCTGCTACTGGCAGTACATCGTGCTGTCGCTATCGACCAGCTTGTTCGGCACCACCGAAGCCGACTCGCATGGTTTCCGCCAGGCCGGCCTGGTCAATGGGCAGATCGGCGGGTTTTATAACTTCGTCGCGTTTCTGGCCGCGTTTGCGATGGTGCCGGTGGTGCGCCGCATCGGCCCCAAGTACACGCATGCGGCCTGCCTGGTCGCGGCCGGTGCGGGCATGTGGGTGTTGCCGGGTATCCAGGACCGCTGGCTGATGCTGCTGCCGATGATCGGCATCGGGCTCGCCTGGGCCAGCATGATGGGCAACCCGTACCTGATGCTGGCCGACAGCATTCCGCCCGAGCGCACCGGTGTGTACATGGGCCTGTTCAACCTGTTCATCGTGCTGCCCATGCTGATCCAGATCGTCACCTTGCCGCTGTACTACGAGTGGCTGTTGCACGGCGACCCGCGCAACGTGATCCGCCTGGCCGGCGCACTGATGCTGGCCGCCGCAGTGGCGATGCTATGCGTACGCGTGCGCAAGCCCAAGGCAGCAGTGGTGTAACCGCGACGCGTTACGTCTGTGTCGCTGCGTACTGAAACAACCGACCGCGATCACGCCGGCAGCAGCGCGCAGTTACGCGCCGCACACCAACACGCCCGCTCTTACGATTCCCCAATCCCCAATCCCCAATCCCGGCCTCAAGCCGACTCACGCACCACTAATTTCACCGGCATTTCCACCGACTCCACCGCCTCGCCGCCGATCAACGCCAGCAGCCGGTCCACCAGCAGGCGCGCGGCCAGGCCCAGGTCCTGCCGCACCGTGGTCAACGGCGGTTGGCTGTAGGCGGCCAGCGGAATATCGTCGAAGCCCACCAGCGAGATGTCCTGCGGCACGCGATGCCCGGCTTCGACCAGGGCGCGGATCGCGCCGACCGCAATCACATCGGAGGCGGCGAACAACCCGTCCGGCGGATCGGTCTTCTTGAGCATGGCGCGGGTGAGGCGGTAGGCGTCTTCGCTGAGGAAGTGGCTGCGCGCATGCAGGCGCGTATCGAACTCCAGCCCGTGCCGCTGCAGCGCATGGCGATAGCCGGCAAAGCGCGGTGCAACCTCGGGTAACTGGTCGTCGCCGAGAAAGGCGATGCGGCGACGGCCGCTGGCAATCAGATGTTCGGTGGCCAGCGCGCCGCCCTGGAAATTGTCGCTGCCCACGCTGATATACGACTGCCCGTCGATGCGGCTGCCCCAGACCGCCATCGGCAGGCCATCGCGCGCGGCTTCGTCCAGCGCGGCATGTTCGGAACTTTGCCCCAGCACGATCACGCCATCGGAGCGGCTGCCGCGTGCGAGTTGTTCCACCCACCCGTCCTGATGCCGGTCGAGCTTGGACAGCAGCATGCTGTAGCCACGCCCGGTCAGTTCCTCGGCCAGCAGCGCCAGCATCGTCATCATGAAGGGGTCCGACAGCGGCTGGTCCAGCGCATGCATCATCGGCACCGCCACGCTCACCGTGTTGGAGCGTTTGGCGCGCAGGCTGCGCGCGATCGGATCGACCTGGTAGCCGGCATCGGCGGCAATCTGCTTGATGTACGCACGCGTCCGCTCGGCCACCACCGGGCTGCCGGCCAGGGCACGCGACACGGTGGATTCGGACACGCCCGCCATGCGGGCGATGTCGGCCATCTGCGGGCGGGCACCCGGCGTGGCGCGTTCTGAAGGTTTGGCCATGTCAGCGCAGTGCGGAAAACGCCGAGTGTAATCAGTTCGCGCTGGAGGCGGGTTGATCGACGTAGTGGCGCCCGCTTGTGCGCGCTGGTCAAACGCAATCACGCACCTGCATGCAAGCGGCAGGTGGCGTGCATGACAGCGGCCACGACTAGCGGGGGGTGGAGCGGTGAGGCTTCAGGGGAATGAGGCTTCAGAGCAGTCAAGCATCAGAGCAGTGCTGCGTCAGAGCGGTGATGCTTCACCGCCACTAGCAAGGACTGCGCTCACCGCCCGGCCGGCGCGCTCGGCGCTGGAACCGCTTGTCTCCTCCGCACAGTCCTGCTCGGACGCGCCGTCTGTATCGAGCTGACGATTGCTCGCTCCGTTCTGCCAGCGGCTCTCAACCCATGTACAGACCGCCGTTGACTGCATAGTCGGCGCCGGTCACGTAGGCGGCCTCATCGGAGGCGAGCCAGGCGCACAGCCCGGCGACTTCGGCCGGTTTGCCGAGCCGGCGGATCGGCACCGAGGTGGCCAGGCGGTCGAGCACGTCGGGTGGGAAACTGCTGATCGAGGCGCTGGCGATATAGCCCGGCGAGATGGTGTTGACGGTGACCCCGCGCGAGGCCACTTCCTGCGCCAGGGCGCGGCTGAAGCCATGCATCGCCGCCTTGGCGGTGGCGAAATTGATCTGCCCGATCTGGCCCTTGTGCGCACTGACCGAGCCGATGTTGACGATGCGTCCCCAGCCGCGCGCGGTCATGCCGTCGACCACCTGCTTGGTAATGTTGAACAGGGAATGCAGGTTGCTGGCGATCACCGCGTTCCAGTCGTCGCGGCTCATCTGCCGGAACAAGGTGTCGCGACTACCGCCGGCGTTGTTGACCAGCACATCGATCTCGCCGACCTCGGCCTTGACCTTGGCGAACGCGGCCACGGTGGAATCCCAATCGGCGGCATTGCCTTCGGAGGCGACGAACTCGAACCCCTGCTCGCGCTGTTCGCGCAGCCAGGAGGTCTTGCGCGGCGAATTGGGCCCGCAACCGGCGACCACGGTATGCCCGCTGCGCGCCAGCTTCTGGCAGATCGCGGTACCCACACTGCCCATGCCACTGGTGACGTATGCGATGCGAAGTGTCATTGCTTGAACTCCTTCGGAGTTTGGGAATGGGGAATCGGGATTGGGGAATCGGGATTGGGGAATTGGTAGAGCAGGAGCCGCTTTTGCGGCTTCTGTTCGCCATGTGGAACTCAGGAATCGACATGACAGCACAGTGCCGCCCTTACGATTCCCCACTCCCGATTCCCCATTCCCGGCGCGCGATCAGCGCGCCAACGGAAACAGGCCAAACAACAACCCGCCCGCCAACATCAGCAGGGAGATCAGCACTGCCCACTTCAGCGTGAAGCGTTGATGGTCGGCGAAGTCGACCTTGGCCAGGCCGACCAGCAGATAGGTCGATGGCACCAGCGGGCTGAGCAGATGCACCGGTTGCCCGGCCAGCGAGGCGCGCGCCATTTCCACCGGAGTGATGCCGTAGTGGCCGGCGGCCTCGGACAGGATCGGCAGCACGCCGAAGTAGAACGCGTCGTTGGACATGAAGAACGTAAACGGCATGCTGACGATCGCGGTGATCACTGCCAGATACGGGCCCCAGCTGTCCGGGATCACCGCCAGGAAGCTGCGCGACATCGCTTCGACCATGCCGGTGTTGGACAGGATGCCGGTGAAGATGCCGGCGGCGAAGATCAGCGACACCACCGACAGCACATTGCCGGCGTGATTGACCAGGCGACGGCGCTGCTCGGCCAGGTTGGGGTAGTTGATCATCAGTGCCAGCGCAAAGCCGATCATGAACAGCACCGGCATCGGCAGCACGCCGACCACCAGCGCGGCCATCAGCGCCAGGGTCAGGAGCAGGTTCACCCACAGCAGCTTGGGCCGCTTCATGTCCTCGGTGTCTTCCACGCGCGGCAGTGCATCGCTTTCCTCGGGGATGCTGGTGTCCAGCCAGTTGCCGTCGGCCGGCAGGCGCACCACGCCCAGGCGGCGCCGTTCGCGCATGCCCAGATACCAGGCCAGCGTGAGGATGCCGGCGATTGCGATCGCCATCGCCGGCACCAGCGGCACGAATACATCGGCCGGATCCACATGCAGGGCGGTGGCGGCACGCGCGGTGGGGCCGCCCCACGGGGTCAGGTTCATCACGCCGCTGGCCAGGATGGTCACGCAGGTGAGGTTGAGCGCGTTCATGCCCAGGCGCTGGTACAGCGGCAGCATCGCCGACACGGTGATCATGTAGGTGGTGGAGCCATCGCCGTCGAGCGAGATCAACATTGCCAGGATCGCCGTGCCCATGACGATCTTCAGCGGATCGCCCTTGACCAGGCGCAGGATGCGGCCGACCAGCGGATCGAACAGGCCGGCATCGATCATCACGCCGAAGTAGAGGATGGCGAACATCAGCATCACGCCGGTGGGCGCGATCTTCTTGATGCCGTCGAGCATCATCTCGTTGATGCCGGTGCCGAAGCCGCCCAGCAGCGCGAACACGATCGGTACCGTGATCAGAGCCACCAGCGGCGACAGCCGCTTGCTCATGATCAGGTACATGAAGGTGATCACCATTCCGAAACCGAGCGCGGTCAGCATGCGGGCAAATCCTTTGAGGCGTACAGCAGGGGGAGAGTGGAGCGCGCGGCGGCGGGTGCATTGCGGCAGCGGTGACGCATCATGCGAAGGTCAGGCAAACGGTCAGAAGTCGTACTGGAAGCGGCCGGTCACCGCCAGCGTGTGATCGACCACCGCATCGGCCATGCGGTCGCGGTTGCGGCTGTCGATCACATTGAGCATCACGCGCAGGTTCGGCTTGAAATACCAGTTGCCGCCCAGCGTCCACGACTGCGTGCTGGCATTGATGAAGTCGGGTTGGCCATCCAGATGCTGATCGCCGCGCATGTAGTCGTAACGCAAGGCCAGCTCGAACGCGCCGGAGGGGCGATTGGGCGTCTTGATCCGGCTGAAACGCCCGGTCTTGCGGTCGTAGCCGCGCGACTCGCCGGTGACGAACCAGCTGACCAGGCCGTAGCTGGCCAACACCTTGGCATGCTGGGAGCCGTCGTCGAGCAGGCCGCCGCTGAATTCGCTCTGCCACGACCACGGGCCCAGCACTTCGGCGTATTCCAGCGACCATTTGTCGAAATCGGTATCGCGGCCATCGGCAAAGCGCGCCAGGGTGATGCGGCTGTTGTTGGCCAGATCGTTTTCGGGACGTGGACGGATCAGCAGGGACGCCGCGCCGCCGCTGCCCGGATGCGAATAGCGCTCGTGCGCCAGCGACACGCCCAGGTGGCGCAGCCGTGCCTCGCCCATCTCCGGTGCGAAGGTCAGCCGCGTGCCGAGCGCGCCGCCCTTGGTCGAGGAATTGTCGATGCTTTCCAGGCTGTAGGCCGCGGTGGACCAGGTCGCATCGGGGCGATTGGCCTGCCAGGAGATCGCCTTGCGATAGATCGGCGCCAGTGTGGTGGAGGCATAGCCACGTTCCAGGAACGGGCCGTAGTTGGAGCCGGTGCGATCGTCCAGCGAGAAGTACTGCTTGAACTGGCCCACGGTCAGCGTACCGGCGGAAAACTTCTTGGCGATGTACACATCGCGCGCCAGGATGCCGCGGCTGCCGGACTCGTATTGCAGGCCGGCAAATTCCGCCTCGGCCTTGTAGGTGAAACCGTAGAACTTGCCGGCCACATCCAGCCACACGCGGCGGAACTGGGTGTCGTTGCGCTCGGGCGTGCCGCGTTCGTCGTTGTCGAACACGGTGAAGTCCCAGTGCACGCGCCCACCCACCTCGGCGGTGACCGGGCCGTCGCCGTCGGCCGCATGCGCGGCCGGTGCCAGGCACAGCGCGGCGCAGGTGGTGAAGACGCGCAGACGCAAGGTGTCGTTGCTCACAGACCCTCCCAGGTACATGTGTGAATCACGTTCAGCGATGCACCGCACAAGCACGCTGCGGCGCGTTGGCAGCAGCCTAGTCCGGTGAAGCTGTCATGGACCTGTCGTTTGGGTGGGGATTGGGGAGTCGGGATTGGGGATTGGCAAGAGCCAAAGAAGCTTTTGTTTGCGTGGCCTGTTACCTTCCGGCCGCGAGAGCATTGCCTTTGCGAATCCCCAATCCCGACTCCCCAATCCCCGCCCATGCGCCTGCTGCTAGTCGAAGACAACGCCGATCTCGCCGATGCCATCGTGCGGCGCATGCGCCGTAGCGGGCATGCGGTGGATTGGCAGTCCGATGGCCTGGCGGCGGCGAGTGTGCTGCGCTATCAGAGCTTCGATCTGGTGGTGCTGGATATCGGCCTGCCCAAGCTGGATGGACTGCGCGTGCTGGCCGGGATGCGCGAGCGTGGCGATACCACGCCGGTGCTGATGCTGACCGCGCGCGATGGCATCGAAGACCGCGTGCAGGCGCTGGATGTCGGGGCCGATGACTACCTGGGCAAGCCGTTCGATTTCCGCGAGTTCGAGGCGCGTTGCCGGGTGCTGCTGCGGCGCAACCGCGGGCAGGCCAGCGAGGTGGTGCAGATCGGCGGGTTCGTGTTCGACAACGCCGCGCACACGCTGGTGCTGGACGGGGTGCCGATCGAGTTGCCCAATCGCGAATACCGCCTGTTCGAGATCCTGATCGGGCGCCTGGGCCATGTGGTGGGCAAGGACGAGATCGGCAACGGCTTGTTCGGTTTCGACGACGATGCCGGGCCGAATGCGATTGAGCTGTATGTCGGCCGCCTGCGTCGCAAGCTGGCGGGCGCGCCGTTGCGCATCGTCACCGTGCGCGGCGCCGGCTACAAGCTCGAAGAAGCCGATCCGCATGCGCCGGTGGAGCCGGGCGTCGATGGCTGAGCCGCGCATGGTGGCACCGTCGATCCGGCGCACCTTGCTGCTGTATCTGGGCAGCCTGTCGGTGCTGGGCGCGGTGGTGCTGTTCTTTGCCGCACGCGACTATGGCGAGCGGGCCGCCAACCGCTCCTACGACCACCTGCTGGTGTCCTCGGCCCTGTCCATCGTCGACAGCGTGGCGCTGGTCGGCGGCGACTGGCAGGTGGACCTGCCGTATGCCTCGCTGGACCTGCTCGGCATGGCACCGGAAGACCGCGTGTTCTACCGCGTGTTCGATGCGCAAGGCCGCACCATCACCGGCGAAGAGAGCTTGCCGTTGCCGGCACGCGCGCCCGGCGACGAGCGCCCGGTGCTGTTCGATGCCGACTACAGCGGCGAGCCGGTGCGCTTTGCGGTGGTGATGCATCGGGTGGCATCGGCCTCCGGGCAGGGCGAGGTGCGCGTGCAGGTCGGTCAGACCCGGCGCGCCCGCGATGCGGTGGCACGCGATGTGGTGCTCAACGCGCTGGTGGCGATCGGCGTGCTGTCGCTGCTCGCCCTGGGCCTGGTGTGGCTGGGCGTGTATCGCGCCCTGCGCCCGTTGCAGCGTATCGAGCGCGACCTGTCGCGGCGCGAGCCCTCCGACCTGAAACCGCTCAGCGTGCCGGCGCCGCAGGAAATGCAGTTGATGGTGACCGCGCTCAACCGCTTCATGGCGCGGCTGTCGTCCAGCAACGAAACCCTGCGCGCCTTCATGGCCGAAGCCGCGCACCAGATGCGCACGCCGCTGGCCGCCTTGCGCGCGCAGGCGCAGCTGGCGATGGACGACGACGACCCGCGCGAGATGCAACGCAGCCTGGTGGCGATCGAGCGCAATGCCAGCCATATGAGCCGGCTGCTCAATCAATTGCTCAGCGACGCCAGCGTGATCCACCGCGCCAACCTGCAGCGCTTTGCCACCGTGGACCTGGCCGAAGTGCTGCACCAGGCCTTGCACGAGGCCTTGCCGCGCAGCGACGGCGCACCGCGCGTGCACCTGGCGATCGACCCGCAACCGGCACTGGTGCGCGGCGATGCACTGCTGCTGCGCGAGGCGCTGAAGAACCTGATCGACAACGCCTGCAAATACGGTGCCGGGGCGCCGTTGCAGGTGGCGCTCACCAGCGACGGCAGCCATCACGTGCTGACCATCGCCGATCACGGCCCCGGCATTCCCGCCGCCGAAGCCGAGCGCGTGTTCGAGCGTTTCGTCCGCGGGCCGGATGCACCGGCCGGCGGCGCGGGGCTGGGGCTGGCCATCGTCAAGCGCGTGGTCGAAGCGCACGGCGGGCGCATCGATCTGAGCAACCGCGTCGGCGGTGGGCTGATCGCCTCGTTGCATTTTCCTGGAGGGACGCGGTGATGCGCGTGCTGTTGCTGATGGTGGTCTTGCTGGCGCCGGTTGTTGCGCGTGCCGCGCCCGGCGATGTGCGGGTGTTTCCTGCGCACGGCCCGAAACAGGCGCAATTACGCGTGCAAGGCTCCACCGATCTGGAAGTGTTCGGCGCGGTCATCCAGGACTACCAGCGCCTGCATCCGGGCACCGAGGTGATCTACGAGGACGTGATCGCCTGGGACATCTACGAGCGCTATCTGCATCCGGGCAAGGCCACGGCTGCCGCCGACATGCTGATCAGCGCCAGCATGGACCTGCAGACCAAGCTGGTGAACGACGGCCACGCGCTCGCGCATCGCTCCGCGCAGACCGAAGCGCTGCCGGCGTGGGCGCAGTGGCGGCACGAAGTGTTCGGCATCAGCTACGAGCCGGTGGCGATCGTCTACAACACACGCAAGCTGGCCGCCGCGCGGGTGCCGCGCACGCGCCGGCAGCTGCTGGCCTTGCTGCGCGCGCCCGACGCGCCGCTACGCGGCCGGGTTGGCACCTACGATGTCGAGCGCAGCGGCGTGGGCTATCTGTTCGCCACCCAGGATGGGCAGGTTGGCAGTATTGCCGGCGCGTTGCTGGCCGCGTTGGGGGCCAACCAGGTCAGGCTGGAAGAACGCACCGGCACCTTGCTCGACCGCGTCAGCCGTGGCGAGCTGCTGCTGGCCTACAACGTGCTCGGCTCCTACGCGCAGACGCGCATCGACGCCGGCGCGCCGCTGGGCATCGTACAGCCGCAGGACTACACGCTGGTGGCGTTGCGCACTGCGGTGATCCCCAGGACAGCACCGCATGCGCCGGAGGCGCGCAGGTTCCTGGATTACCTGCTCTCGCCACGCGGCCAGCAGGTGCTCTCGCGCGAGGCGCGGCTGATGCCGATCCTGCCTGCCGCCGGCGGCCGTGGCGGCCCGGCGCAGCCGCCGTTCCGGCCAATCCCGCTCGGCCCCGGCCTGCTGGTGTATCTGGACAAGCTCAAACGGCGGCAGTTCCTGGATGCCTGGCGGGCCAGCACGCAGCCGCCGCGCTAGGCGAGCGCTGACGAGCTGCGCGAACGGCTGCATGCCGGCGCGGCGCGCGCTGCCGGCCTTGGCGTGCAGGGCGTGGACGCGGGGGTTTCCACGCCCATGCTGGCTGCCCGGCAGGCCGGATGCCCGCGCAGCGAGGCGGGGATGGATGTCCTGACGCGGGAAACCGACACAGCCATGTGCCAGACTTGGCGCATGGCCGATCTCACCATCCTCGTCGCCGACGACCACCCGTTGTTCCGTGCCGCCGTGATCCATGTGCTGCAGCAGACCCTGCCGCAGGCCGATGTGGTGGAGGCCTCCAGCGCCGCCACGCTGAGCGCGATGCTGCGCTCGCACCCACAGGCCGAGCTGGTGCTGCTGGACCTGGCGATGCCGGGCGCACGCGGCTTCTCTGCGCTGTTGCACGTGCGTGGCGAGCATCCGGACATCCCGGTGGTGGTGATCTCCTCCAACGATCACCCACGCGTGATCCGGCGCGCGCAGCAGTTCGGCGCGGCCGGCTTCATTCCCAAATCCACCCCGGCCGAATCGATCGGCACTGCGGTGGCCAGCGTGCTGGAGGGCGGCACCTGGTTCCCGCCGATGACCGCCGAGCGCTCGGAGGCCGACGCGCAACTGGCCTCCAAGCTCGCCCAGCTCACCCCGCAACAGTTCCGCGTGCTGCTGAGCCTGGCCGATGGCCTGCTCAACAAGCAGATCGCGCACGAACTCGGGCTGGCCGAGAACACCGTCAAGGTGCACGTCACCGCGATCCTGAAGAAGCTGGATTGCTACAGTCGCACGCAGGCGGCAGTGCTGGTCAAGGCGCTGGAGCCGGAAGGCGAGGGCTGATCGCTCCGGCAAACGCCTTGCGGAGTCCGGTCAGCGCCGGATTGCGGCGAGCAGGCGCGGTGCAGCGGTGGCGCGCAGATTCTTGCCCATCTGCACTCCGCTCTGGTCAGCTGCGCAGCTGCAGCTTGTGCGTCCCGTAGATGAGCTGCTGCGCCATCGGCCGGCCGATAAAGCGTTCCGGGAAGATCGGCGCCAGCGCGCTGATCCGATCCAGCCGAGCCAGGTGTTCATCGCTCAAGACGATTTCCAGCGCACCGAAGTTGTCCTCGGCCTGCTGCAGCGTGCGCGCGCCCATCACCGGCGAGACCACGGCCGGATTGCGCAAGGTCCAGGCCAGTGCCACCTGCGAGCGCGAGGCACCCAGTTCTTCGGCGACCGCACCGACCGCATCGGCGATCTCCAGCGAGCGTGCATTGAGATGCCCGGTCGAGGCGATCACGCCCTTGCGGCTGGTCGAGACCTCGGCCGCGTTGTCGTCGGAGAGATCGGCGCGGCTGTACTTGCCGGTCAGGATGCCACCGCCCAGCGGCGACCATGGCAGCACGCCCAGGCCCAGCTCGCGTGCCATCGGCAGCAGCTCGTGTTCGACGCTGCGCTCGACCAGGCTGTATTCGATCTGCAGCGCCACCAGCGGCGACCAGCCACGCAGGTCGGCCAGTGTCTGCAACTGCGCCACCCGCCAGGCCGGGGTGTTGCAGATGCCGAGATAGAGCACCTTGCCCGATTGCACCAGATGCTCCAGCCCGCGCATCACCTCCTCCGGCGAGGTGGTGAAATCCCAGGCGTGCAGGTACAGCAGGTCGATGCGGTCGGTGTCGAGCTGGCGAAGGCTGGTCTCCACCGAGCGGATCAGGTTGAGACGATGGTTGCCACCGGCGTTGATGTTGTCCGGATCGCGCGCCATGGTGAACTTGGTGGCCAGCACGAAGCGCTCGCGGCGGTGCTTGAGCAGCGCGCCGAGGATGCGCTCGGAGCCGCCGTTGGTGTAGTTGACTGCGGTGTCGATGAAATTGCCGCCGCGGTCTGCATACGCATCGAAGATGCGCCTGGCTTCGTCCGCGTCCGCGCCCCAGCCCCAGTCTTCGCCGAAGGTCATGGTGCCCAGCGACAGCGGCGAGACGCGCAGGCCGGAGCGGCCAAGCAGGCGATAGTGGTCCAGCGACAGTTTCTGACTCATGCGGTGTGTCTCCCGGTAGTGGCGTTGTGCGCGTTGCGATGCACTGTGCCGCGGGCCGCCGGGCCTGCGTGAGCCTGGTGATCCGGCATCCTTGCCCGATCGTCCGGATCGTCACCTCGGCATCGTCACGCAGGAATGCGCGCTACTGGGAGGCGATCGAGCGACCAAGACGCTGATGTCTGCGACTTCGTTGCAGGGCCCTTGCCCGCCCACCCTCGCGGGACACGCCGTAAGTACGTCCGTGTAGGCTCTTACGCGGCATCCATGCCGCGTAAGGTCCCGCGACGGTGGGGCCGGCAAGGACCAGTCGAGTTGATTGGTGCGCATGGCTTTCAATAAAACAGCCAGCAAACTGTTTGTGCGGTGTCCTTGCCGCTTGCGGGACCGTGTGGCGGCATGGATGCCGCCACCGAGCCTCCACGGACGGATTCACGGCGTGTCCCGCAAGCGGCGAGGGCACCGCGCCCTCGACCGCCTAGGCTGTTGATTGCATCTAAATGACGCAACGAATCGGCATCCATGCGCAGCAGCACGCGTGCACAGGCGTATCCCGCGCGCTGCTGACAATCACGCCACGCCATCAGAAATCCAGCGAATACCCCAGCGTGATGGTGCGGCCGCGCCCGGCGAAGTAGCGCAGCGGTTCGACCAGGGCCGATTGCGAGTAGTAGGTGATGTACTGCTTGTCGAACAGGTTGGACACACCCATGCGCACTGCACCATGCGGCAACGCGTAGTTGAAGGTCGCATCCACCAGCGTGTAGCCACTGAAGCGCTTGTCGGCCTCGTCGAAGGATTGGCTGAAGGCATGCTGGGCCTGCACGAACGAGGAGAGCTTCGGCGTCCACTGCGTCGACCACGAGGCAATCACCCGATTGGGTGCCACGTTGAGCCCATCCAGGCGTGCGTCCAACTGCCCATCGTTATTGCTGTCGTAGCGGCCGCGGGTGTAGGCGTAGGACAGGCGCAAGCGATGTGCCGCATCCAGGCGATAGCCCAGGCTGGCGTCCACGCCCTGCACGCGGGTCTTTTCGCGGCTCATCATGAAGGCGCCGTTGATCGGCACCACGCGCGTGCCCAGGTCCGAGTTGGACTGGAAGTAGCTCAGGTCCGCGTCGAAGGCGCCGCGCGTGAGGCGGGTGCCCGCTTCCACGCTCTTGGTCAGGATCGGCTCCAGCGTGCTCAGGCTGGCCACGCGCGTGCCCGGCGTGTTGATCGCGCGTAGCACGCGGCCCACGTCCGGCATGCCAAAGCCTTCGGAATAGCTGGTGAAAAAGCTCACACCCTCGAGCGGCGTGTAGACCAGGCCGGTGTTGTAGAGGGTCTGGTTGAAGTCGAGCGTGCCGCCTTCGACAGCGACCCGGTTGTAGCGCCACAGTGTCTGGTAGCTGTCGATCTGCAACTCGGCTTCTTCGCGGCGCACGCCGGCGTGCAGGGTCAGCGTGGGCAGCAGCTTGTATTCGCCTTGCACGAACAGCGACAGATTGCGGTAGTCCGACTCGGGCACATAGGTGCGCCCGGTGCCGTACAGATCCTGCTTGCCGGTGTCGGCCAGCAGGTCGACGCCGCCGGTGAGCTTGAGCCGGCTGTCGAGCAGGTCGTCCCTGGTCAGGCTGATCTTGCTGCCCCACTTGGAGGCGACCGAACGCGATTGGTCGTACAAGGTGCCGACCGGGGCGATGCGCGGGTCCTGAAACGTGGACGAGTTGTCGGCACCGAACAGCCCTTCGAATTCCTGGTTGAACACCATCGCGCTCAGCTGCATGCCGGCCAGATCGTCATGGGTGTACGACAGGCTGGAGGTCAGCACATCGTTCCAGGGCGCGGTGCCCTGCGGGGTGCCGCGCACCGAGCTGGTGGGCAGGCCTTGCGCGCGGTTGCCGGCGACGCCGATGTAGTCGTTGTCGTTCTTGATGCGGTAGCGGTTGACGCTGACGCTCAGGCGCTGGGTGTCGGTGAGCGCGTAGCCGAGCTTGGCCAGCACGTCGTAGCTCTTGGACGTCATCAGGTCGCCCTGGGTGTTGTCGGCGCCGATCGGCCGGCCTTGTCCATCCACATACAGGCCCTGGTCGCTGTAGCTGGCCGAGAACAGGTAATCCAGCCTGTCCGAGCGGCCGTCCACGCGGTAGCGGGTCTCGACGCTGCTGGTTTCCGCACGCGTTTCGGAGGTAGGTGCGGTGGCCTGCACGTCGATGTGCTGGTTCAACGAGCCGTCCTGCGGGCGCCGGGTGATGATGTTGATGGTGCCGCCGGTGGCGCCCAGGCCGTTGATGGCGTTGGCGCCCTGGATGACTTCGATGCGCTCGACCATCGCATAGTCGATGGTGTGCGCTTCGCGCCCGGTGGGGCGGATCGGATTGGACTGCGGCACGCCGTCGATCAGGATCAGCGGCGTGCGCCCGCGCAGGGTTTCGCCGCTGCCATTCATCTTGCCGCGGCTGGGCGTGTACGAGGGGATCAGGTTGGCGAGCACGTCGGAGGAGTTGCTGGAGATCGTCAGCTGCTGCTGGATCTGCGCCTTGTCGATGATCAACACCGTCTGCGGCGATTCGGCCACGGTCATGTTGGAGCGCGAGGCGGCAACCACCACGGTGTCCAGCGTGTCGGTGACGTCCGATTGCGCGGACGCGGTGGCAGAGGCGAGCAGGCAGAGGGTGGCAACGAACGGCATGCCGGCCGATCCGGAGACGGGAGACTTCATCGGGCAAGGAACTCCAAGGCGCGGTCGGCACAGACGCAGCACGTGCACGGCAACGCGAAAGGTGAAGATTAAATGGGAATCATTATCGCCATTCTAGCAGGCGCGAGCGCCGCCACGCTGGGCATGTCGCAGCGTCGTGCGCTGCGAATGCGCGCGTTGGCAGCATCGCGGCGATGCCCGAGCCATGCGCCGCGCGTGCAGGTATCACCTGCGTCGGAAACAGGCCTGTGCATTCCTGCGGCGATGACCGCCTGCACGAATGTTGCAAGCCGCGCGCGCCGCATCTGCACGCGTCTGCGCACGCAGCGCAGCAGGCAACTGTCTATGCTATGGCGACCGCCATCGAACATCGCAGCCGCGGCATCGTGACCATCAAATTCGACCTCAACGATCTACAGGCATTCCGTGCCGTTGCCGAAAACGGCAGCTTCCGCCGCGCTGCCGAACGCATCCGCATCACCCAGCCGGCGCTCAGCCGCAGGATCGACAAGCTCGAGTCGGCGTTGAACGTCAAGCTGTTCGAGCGCACCACGCGCAAGGTCGCGCTCACCACAGTCGGGCAGGCGTTCATGCCGCAGGTCGAGCGCATGCTCGACGACCTGGACATGGCGCTGATGAGCATCGGCGATGCCGGATCCAGCCGGATGGGCACGGTCACCGTGGCGTGCGTGCCGTCTGCGGCGTACTACTTCATGCCCCAGGCGATTCACGGGTTGCATCAGCTGTTTCCGAAGATCCGCATCAGGCTGTTCGATGGCAGCGCCAGTCACGTCAGTGCGGCAGTGGCCTCCGGCGAGGCGGATTTCGGCGTCAGCTTCAGCGGCAACCTGGCACCGGAGGTCGAGTTCGAGCCGTTGCTGCAGGAGCGCTATGTGATTGCCTGCCGCCGGGACCATCCCCTGTCCGGGCGCGAGCAGGTCAGCTGGCAGGAAGCCTATGGCCATGACTACATCACGCTCGACAAGACCTCGGGCAACCGGCTGGTGCTGGACCGGGCGCTGTCTGCATTCACGCCGGAGCAGCCGAGCATCTGCGAAACCCGCCACGTCACTACATTGCTGGGCTTGGTGGAGGCCGGCGTCGGCATTGCCGCCGTTCCTTCGATCGCCATGCCCTCCGGCCCGCATCCGGTACTGGCGGCGGTACCGCTGGTCGAACCGGAGGTGTTGCGCAACGTGGGGATCCTCAAACGCCGTGGGCGGACGCTGACACCGACCGCGCTCGAACTGGCGGAACTGGTGCGACGGATGCCCGCGCGCTCACGGTGAGACCGGATCCAGGCCGGTCGCGCGCGCAACCGCCTGCGCGTCACCCGACTGCAGGTAGGCAAGCAGGCGCCTGGCCGCTGCGGGATGATCCGCGCTGACCGGCACACCCGCCGCATAGCGCGTGATCGACTGCAACTGCTCGGGGATCTTGCCGACAACATCCACGCCTGCCACCGGCAGCAGTTCGGCCACCTGCTGAAAGCCCAACTGATAACTGCCGTCGGCCACCACCGAGCCCACCGGGATGCGTTCGATCTTGCGGCTCTTGGCCATCATCGGGCCCTGGATCTGCAGCTGCTTGAACAGCGTGGTCTCGATGTAGACGCCACTGGCGCTGTCGGAATAGGCAACGGAATCGGCCTGCAGCAACGCGTGTTTGAACTGTTCGACGGTATCGATCTTCGGCTTGGGTGCGCCGCTGCGCACCACCATGCCGATCCGGGAATCGGCCAGCTCCACCCGCGATGCCGGATCCACCAGTCCTGCATCGATCAATTTCTGCAGCGCGCTGCCCACCATGATCACCACATCGGCATGCTCGCCACGCGCAAGCCGGTTGGGAATGGCTTGCGGCGTCTGCCCCATCGAAGGGCCGTGCAGTGTCACAACCGTCACCCCGGCTTGCCTGCTGTACTGCGGCGCCAGACGTTCGAAGGCGGCGGTGAAACCGCCGGAGGTCATCACGGTCAGATCCTGCGCGGCTGCGGCCGGCGACAGCAAGGCCGTGGCGACAACCGCAGCCAGCAATCTTCTCCAGAGGGTTCGCATCATTTCGCCGCTCCCGCAGCCGGATCGAGGCCGGTCGCTGTCGCTGCGTTGCCATGCCGGCGATACAGGAACAGCGTCGCCAACAGCGCGCACACCGACGCGAACACCAGCCAGTACCCAGGGGCCGCCTTGTCGCCGCTGACATGGATCAGCCAGGTCGACATCACCGGCGTAAACCCACCAAAGACTGCCGTGGCCAGGCTGTAGGCGAGCGAGAAGCCCGCCACCCGCACATGCGCCGGCATCAGTTCGGTGAGCGCGGGAATCATGGCGCCGTTGTAGATGCCGTAGAGGAAGGATAGCCACAGCAGCGCCTGCAACATGTGCGCAAAGCTCGGTGCGGATGCAAGGAACGCAAGCACCGGATAGGCGCTCAGTGCGCACACCACCGCCATGGTCACCAGCAACGGCTTGCGGCCGAAGCGGTCGCTGAGCGCGCCGCCGATCGGCAGCCACAGGAAGTTGGAGATGCCCACCAGCAGCGTCACGATCAAGGCGTCGCCGGTGCTGAGCTTGAGCACGCTCTTGCCGAAGGTCGGTGCGTACACGGTGATCAGATAGAACGCGGTCGTCGTCAGCGCCACCATCAAGCCGCCGGCAATCACGGTGCCGGCATTGTTCGCCAGCCCGCGCATCACCTGCTTCATCGTCACCCGCTGGGTGCGCTGCGCGAATTCCGCAGTCTCTTCCAGGCGCCGCCGCAGCAAAAAGATGAAGGGGATGATGACGCAACCGATGGCGAAGGGAATCCGCCAGCCCCACTGCGCCAGATCCTGCGGCGGCATCAGCTGGTTGAGCGCATAGCCGATGGCGGCCGCAGCGACGATGGCCACCTGCTGGCTGGCCGACTGCCAACTGGCATAGAAGCCGCGCCGCCCCGGCGTGGCCATCTCGGCCAGATACACCGACACACCGCCCATTTCGGCACCCGCCGAGAAGCCCTGCAGCAGCCGTCCGAGCAGCACCAGTGCCGGTGCCCACAAACCGATGCTGGCATAGCCCGGCACCAGCACGATCAGCACCGTGCCGCTGGCCATGATCGCCAGGGTGACGATCAAGCCCTTGCGGCGCCCGACATCGTCGATGTAGGCGCCCAGGATCACCGCGCCCAGCGGGCGCATCAGAAAGCCTGCGCCAAACACTGCGAAGGTCATCATCAGCGAGGCGAATTCGTTGCTCGCCGGGAAGAACACCGCGGCGATCTGGGTTGCGTAGAAACCAAACAGGAAGAAGTCGAACTGCTCGAGGAAGTTGCCCGAGGTCACCCTCAGCACCATCCCCAGTTTCGACTGTCGCGTTGCCTCAAGGTTCGAAGTCTGCATAGATCGCCCTCCACGATAGGTATGCACGTGCGTCTGATAGGTGAGGCGATCGATTCTGGTGGAGCGGGCCGGCATTGATAATTGCTGCTTTCTCATCGACTGATGCGCGTTGAACATCAACCACGCCGGAGCAATGCTCGACTCGACCTGGCGGCGATGCGACGAACGTGGCACGCAGCAGGTGCATGCAGGGCGTCCGCGAGGCGTGGGCGTTTATCGATCCAGGGCGTAGAAACGAACGCTGTCTCGAGCTGCCGATGCGCAGATCGGTCCTGAGCAGCGCGTGTGCTTCCGCTCTGCATCAACCGCTAGGCAGCATGCCGTGCCGGCAGCCGGGCAACCTATCCGCGCCGCAACAACATCTGGGTGACCAGTGCGCGCAGCGCGGGCGGGCGCACCGGCTTGGTCAGGAATCCCCAGCCCAGGTCGAGCGCGTGTTCGCGCAGCGCCGGGTCGGGTTCGGCGGTGACCAGGATCACGCGCGGTTCGCGTTGCCAGCGTTGCACCAGCTGCGGCAGCAGCATGTGGCCGTAGTGCTCGCCCATGCGCACATCCAGCAACAACAGCTCCGGCACCTCGTCGGGACTGGCGGCGGCCAATGCCTCGTCGGGTCCGCCGGCAAAGTCCACGCGGCATTCCCAGCGTTCCAGCAGGGCACGGCTGGCCTCGCACACGCGCGGGTCGTCGTCCACGCACCACACGCGGCAGCCGTGCAGGATCGGGTCGTTGGCGTTTTCTGCGGTGGTGGTGGTTGGCGGCGGCAATTGCCTGACGATCGCAGCGCGTTCGCCCAGCGGCACGGTTACCGAAAACACGCTGCCGCTGCCCAGCGTGGAACGCAGGCCGATGCGGTGGCCGAGCAGCCGGCCGATGCGCTCGACGATGGCCAGGCCCAGACCGGCGCCGCGATCGTTAGCCACGCCGTCATCCAGGCGCCGGAATTCTTCGAAGATCTCTTCCTGCAAGGCCTCGGGAATGCCGGGCCCCTGGTCGTGCACCTCGATGCGCAGCCAGCCGCCGCGACGACGGCAACCGATCAGCACCCGCCCGCGCGGGGTGTAACGGATGGCGTTGGACAGGAAGTTCTGCAGGATGCGCCGCAGCAGGTTTTCATCGCTCAACACCACCGCGGACGTGGGCACCCAGTCCAGCAGCAGGCCGCGGTCTTCGGCCAGGATGCCGAACTCGCGGGCCAGCGTTTCCAGCAGCGGGGCGATGGCGAAATCGCGCACCTGGGTCTTCAGGCTGCCGGCCTCCAGCCGCGAGATATCCAGCAGGCTGTTGAGGATGGCGTCCTGCGCGGCGAGCGCGCCTTCGATGTTGTCGACCACGCGCGCGCTGCCGGCCTCGCCCACCTGTCCGCGCAGGACCGAGACGAACATGCGCGCGGCGTTGAGCGGTTGCAGCAGGTCGTGCACGGCCGAGGCGACAAAGCGGGTCTTGTAGCGATTGGCGCTCTCGGCCTCGCGCTTGGCCGCGGCCAGGTCGCGGGTCCGTTCGGCCACGCGGTGTTCCAGTGCATCGGCCAGCGAGCGCAGCTCGCGCGCGGCGTTCTTGTAACTGGTGATGTCGGCATAGCTGGTGACGAATCCGCCATCGGGCAGCGGATTGCCGCGGATTTCCAGCACGGTGCCGTCCTCCTTCTCGCTCTCGCGCATATGCGGTTTGCCGCTGCGCAGATGATTGAGGCGGCGTTCGATCGCCGCTTCGATCGGCCCCGGTCCGAGCAGGCCGCGGCGTGCGTTGAAGCGGAACAGGTCTTCGATCGGCCGGCCGATCTTCAGCAGTTCTGGCGGGAAGCGGAACAGCTCCACATAGCGCGAATTCCACGCTACCAGATTGAGCGCCTCGTCGATCACCACCACGCCCTGCGGCAGGTGTTCCAGGCTGCGGCTCAGACCGGCATTGGCCTGTTGCGCGGCGGTGACCACGCCATCCTGCGCGGTACGCAGTTCTTCGGCGTGTTGTTGCAGCAGCGTTTCCAGTTCGTGCCGGCTGCGCTGGCGCAATGCAGACAGGCGCCGCCGCTGCTGCACGAACAACCACAGCAAGGCCAGTGCCAACCACGCACCGGCCGCGGCAATCGCCGCGGCGCGGCCGGCCGCCGCGCTGGCGCGGGTGTCGTGCAGCAGATGCAGGCGCCAGCCGCTTTCGGGCACCTCCAGTGTCTGCCACAGCACCTGGCCGGCGAGCGGTGGGTCGCTGACCTCGGCCAGCACGCCACCGTTGCCGGTCTGCTCGATCAACCGGCGTCGCAGCGGCAGCAGGCCCTGGTCGGCGTACTGGCGGGTGCTGCGCAATTCGCTGCGGTCGCGCAGGCTCAGCGGGGCCAGCATGCGGTAGCGCCACTGCGGGCGGCTGGCCAGGAACACCACCGCATGCGCGTCGGAGGCCAGCACGATGTCCGGGGTTTGCAGCCATTCGCGTTCCAGCGCGGCCAGCGCGATCTTGATCACCACCACGCCCTGCACCTGGCCGCCGGCATCGACGATGGCCTGCGACAGGAAGTAGCCCGGTTCGCTGGTGGTCATGCCGATGCCGTAGAAACTGCCGCTGCCGTTGGCCAATGCCTGCTGGTAATACGGGCGGAAGGCGTAGTCCACGCCCACGTTGCTGCGCGCCGCGCGCCAGTTGCTGGCAGCCAGCGCAATGCCGTCGCGGTTGATGAGCGTCAGCGTGGAGGATTGGGTGACATTGTTAGCGCGCTCGAGTTTGCGATTGAGCCGCTCCACCTGCGCGGGCGACAACGGGCCGGAAACGGCCGCGCGCAGTTCCGGGTCCAGCGCCAGGATCTGCGGCAGCGTGCGATAGCGATCGATGCGTTGCTGCAGGGCCTGCGCGTACAGGCGCAGCTGGCGCCGCACGGTGGCGCTTTCCTCGTGCAGGGCGTTCTGTTCGACAAAATGCCCGGCCGCCAGCATGGCCACCAGCACGCCGCCCAACACGATGGTCAGGGTGAGCAGCAGACGGCGGCGTTGCGAGGCGTACATGCCGACAAGTATGGCGGTGCGCCGATGCATCGTGCAGCCATCGCGGCCACGGCGCCCCCGAAAACGACTGCGGCCGCATCCCCGGAAGGAAGCGGCCGCAGGGGCCTGCATGCTGGCTTGAATAGCCAGGTTACTGCGTTGAAGCGGTCAACCGAAGCCAAGCCGCGGCCGACCAGACCCGCGTCAGCGTTGCGCGATAAGGCTAGAACTGCACCTGCGCGCGCAGCTCCATCACATGCGGGGTTTCATGCACGCCGTTGCGCGTGGCATCCACCCAGCTGTAGTTGGCCTGCATCTTGAAGTGGCTGGTGAGGTACCAGTTGGCGCCGATGGTGGTGTCGTGCTGGCGCCCGCCGCTGACGCGGTTGTCTTCCAGATCCAGGCGGCTGTAGCGGGCGGTCAGCTCGACCGCGCCGTAGTCGTGCGCCGGCTTGATGTTGCCCGGTACGCCGCCGGCATAGCTGCGCGACTCGCCGGTCAGCGTCCAGGTGCCATAGAGGTATTGGCCCTGCGCGATGTAATGCGGCAGGTTGTCGTTACGCGCCACCTCGGCGCGCAGCGCTTCGCTCTGCAGCGAGAACGGGCCGTGGATCCACACCGCTTCCACGCCAGCGCGGATCACGTGGTCCACATCGAGAATGGTGCCGGTGTCGATCAGGCGCACGTCGGTCAGGCCGGCTTCCGGGCGGGCACGCAGGCGCACGCGCGGGCTGAACGACACGCCGCGGCCGTCGCTGAAGCCGCGCGGGTTTTCCACCGAACCGGCCAGGCCCAGGTGCAGCACGTTGCCTTCGGCCTTGAACGGGGTCCAGGCGGCATGCACGGCCTGGGTGGTGCCCGGGTTGTCGCCCTGCAGGTCCTTGCCGCCGTAGGCGCCGGCCTGCAGCAGGTACTGCTGGCGCTCCAGCGTCCATTCCACGCCGGTACGACGGCCCTGGAACACCGCCTGGATCGGCAGGCCCAGTTCCATGAAGCTGCCGGCACGCGAGCTCTGCACCGCTTCCAGACCCACCGGCACCTTCATGTAGCCCATCCGCACGCGACCGTAGTCCTGGCCGAACAGCGCCTTGGTCTCGACGCGGAAGAACACGTCCAGCCACAGCTTGGACTCGAAGTCGAAATACACCATGGCGTCGTAGACGCCCTTCTTCTTGAGGGTGGCGCCGAATTCCTTGCGGCGGAAGTCGGTGCGGTCTTCCAGGCGGTCGTCGCCGGAGAAGTTGTTGTCGTCGTAGGCATAGTTGCCGGTCAGGCCGAGCTCGGTGCCATCCCCGAAGGTGTACTTGGTGGGCCAGTTTTCCAGCGAGGTGGCCGCATTGGCGGCAGCGGGCGCGGCGGCGATGGCCAACGCGAGAACGAGCGGATTGAGGCGCATAGGTGTGGTCTTCGGCAAGGAGAAGGGGCCGGGCGTCCTGCCATGGCGGTCGCACTGAACAGCTTCAGCAAGCGCGCAGGTTCCGGACGGCCAACAACACAGGAATCGGTGTCTGCGTTAAACGGAATTAACGGCCGGTGGTGGCGCGGCTGAAGTGTAAGGCGACGTTCAGCCCGGGGACAGTGCGTAGTACCAATGGGCTATCGGCTCGGGCTGTGACGTACGGCCAGAATGCCCGCACCGGGTACCTGCTCAGGCACCCTCTATGTTCCCTCGGAGTGGCGTCATGCACATCAGCAAGCCTGCCGGCCCCTTGCCGGCGCCCGTCCCGTTTTACCGTCAGCTGTATTTCCAGGTGGTGGTGGCGATCGTCCTGGGTGCCCTGCTGGGCCACTTCGAGCCGGCCTTCGCCGAAAGCCTGAAGCCGCTGGGCGATGCCTTCATCAAACTGGTGAAGATGATCATCGCCCCGGTGATCTTCCTGACCATCGTCACCGGCATCGCCGGCATGACCCACCTCAAGACGGTGGGCCGGGTCTTCGCCAAGTCGATGACCTACTTCCTGTTCTTCTCCACGCTGGCGTTGATCGTGGGCATGATCGTGGCGCACGTGGTGCAGCCCGGCGCCGGCATGAACATCAACCCGGCCGAGCTGGATCAGAGCGCGGTCAATACCTACGTGCAGAAGTCGCACGAGCTGAGCCTGGTCGGCTTCCTGATGGACATCATCCCGGCCACGCTGGTCAGCGCGTTCGTCGACGGCAACATCCTGCAGGTGCTGTTCGTGGCGGTGCTGTTCGGGATCGCGCTGGCCCTGGTCGGCGAGCGTGGCCGCCCGGTGCTGAGCTTCCTGGAAGCGCTGACCGCGCCGGTGTTCCGCCTGGTGCACATGCTGATGAAGGCCGCGCCGATCGGCGCGTTCGGTGCGATCGCCTTCACCATCGGCAAGTACGGCGTGGAATCGCTGGTCAATCTGGCCTGGCTGGTGGGGTCGTTTTACCTGACCTCGCTGTTCTTCGTGCTGGTGATCCTGGGCATCGTGTGCCGGTTGTGCGGCTTTTCGGTGCTCAAGCTGATTCGCTACCTCAAGGCCGAACTGCTGCTGGTGCTGGGGACCTCCTCGTCGGAGTCGGCACTGCCGTCGCTGATGGAAAAGATGGAAAAGGCCGGCTGCGAGAAGTCGGTGGTGGGCCTGGTGGTGCCGACCGGCTACTCGTTCAATCTCGATGGCACCAACATCTACATGACGCTGGCCGCGTTGTTCATCGCCCAGGCCACCAATGTGGATCTGAGCCTGGGCCAGCAGATCACCCTGCTGGCGGTGGCGATGCTCAGCTCCAAGGGCGCGGCCGGCGTGACCGGTGCCGGCTTCATTACCCTGGCCGCCACGCTGTCGGTGGTGCCGGACGTGCCGGTGGCCGGCATGGCGCTGATCCTGGGCGTGGACCGCTTCATGAGCGAGTGCCGCTCGCTGACCAACTTCATCGGCAACGCGGTCGCCACCGTGGTGGTGTCGCGCTGGGAAAATGCGCTGGACCGCGGCCAGCTCAAACTGGTGCTGGATGGCGGCTCGCCGCCGCTGCAGGCACCGGTGGCCTCGACCGACGTCGTCGCCCCGATCAGCGCACGCTGATGCTTCCTACGGCCCTGTATTCCGTCGGCGCTGCCGGCGGGGTGCAGGGCCGTTTCCGCTTCCAGCCCACCCTGGCCGCCGCGCACGACGCGCTGCAGCCTGCGATCTTCCTGCCGCGCCGACAGCTGCGCGACAGGCCCTTGTTCAGGCAGGAGGGTAGAATTCAGCCCTCCTGCGCCTTCGAGACCCACACAGCCGATGTCCAACGACGACTTCAAACAGGCCGCCCTCGACTACCACCGCCAGCAGCCGGCCGGCAAGATCAAGGTCACCGCGACCAAGCCGATGCTGACCCAGCGCGATCTGTCGCTGGCGTATTCGCCGGGCGTGGCCTTCGCCTGCGAAGCGATCGTCGAGGAACCCACCCAGGCCAGCGAGCTCACCGCGCGCGGCAATCTGGTGGCGGTGATCACCAACGGCACCGCGGTGCTGGGCCTGGGCAACATCGGCCCGCTGGCCTCCAAGCCGGTGATGGAAGGCAAGGGCGTGCTGTTCCAGAAGTTCGCCGGCATCGACGTGTTCGACATCGAGATCAACGAGAACGACCCGGACAAGCTGGTCGACATCATCGCCAGCCTGGAGCCGACCTTCGGCGGCATCAATCTGGAAGACATCAAGGCGCCGGAGTGCTTCATCGTCGAGCGCAAGCTGCGCGAGCGCATGAACATCCCGGTGTTCCATGACGACCAGCACGGCACCGCGATCATCGTTGGCGCCGCCGTGCTCAACGCGCTGGTGGTCACCGGCAAGAAGATCGAAGAGGTCAAGCTGGCCACCACCGGCATGGGCGCGGCCGGCATCTCCTGCGTCAACATGCTGGTCTCGCTGGGCCTGAAGCCGGAGAACATCCTGGCGCTGGACCGCGACGGCGTGATCCACACCGGCCGCACCGACCTGGACCCGGACAAGCAGCGCTACGCGCGCGACACCGACAAGCGCACCCTGGCCGAGATCGTCGAGGGTGCGGACATCTTCCTGGGCCTGTCGGCGGCCGGCATCCTCAAGCCGGAGATGGTCGCCAGCATGGCGCGCCAGCCGGTGATCTTCGCGCTGGCCAATCCCAACCCGGAAATCACCCCGGAAGCGGCCAAGGCGGTGCGTCCGGATTGCATCATCGGCACCGGCCGTTCGGACTACCCGAACCAGATCAACAACGTGCTGTGCTTCCCGTATCTGTTCCGCGGCGCGCTGGACGTGGGCGCCACCGGCATCAACGAGGAAATGAAGATCGCCTGCGTCAAGGCGATTGCGGCGATGGCGCGGCGCGAGGCCTCCGACCTGGGCGCGGCCTACGGCGGCGAGACCCCGAGCTTCGGCCCGGAATACCTGATTCCGCGTCCGCTGGACCCGCGTCTGCTGGTGGAGCTGTCGTCCGCCGTTGCGCAGGCGGCGATGGATTCGGGCGTGGCCACGCGCCCGATCACCGACATGGAGGCCTACCGCGACAAGCTCGGCCAGTTCGTCTACCGCACCAGCCTGATGATGAAGCCGGTCTATGACCGCGCGCGCGCCGACAAGCAACGCGTGGTGTATGCCGAGGGCGAAGAGGAAGTGGTGCTGCGCGCGGTGCAGAACGTGGTCGACGAAGGCCTGGCGTTCCCGATCCTGATCGGCCGCCCGGACGTCATCGAGGCGCGCATCGAGCGCATGGGCCTGCGCCTGACCGCCGGAGTGGATTTCGAGATCACCAACATCCTCGACGATCCCCGCTTCAACGAATACTGGCAGTACTACCACGCGCTCACCGAGCGTCGCGGCGTGACCGTCACCGCCGCCAAGGAACTGATGCGCTCGCGTCCGACCCTGATCGCCGCGGTAATGGTGGCGCGTGGCGAAGCCGATGCGATGCTGTCCGGCGTGGTCGGCCGCTTCCACAAGAAGCTAGGCTACGCACGCAGCGTGATTCCGCTGGAGCCGCGGGTCAGCTCCACCTCGGCGATGACCGGCGTGATCAACCAGCTGGGCGTGTTCTTCTTCCTGGACACGCATGTGCAGGAAGACCCCACCGTCGAGCAGGTGGTCGAAGCCACGCTGCAGGCCGCGTACCGCCTCAAGCTGTTCGGCATCGAGCCCAATATCGCGCTGCTGTCGCACTCCAACTTCGGCAGCCACGACTCGCGCGATGCGCTGAAGATGCGCCAGGTGCGCGAAGCCCTGCTCAAGCGCAAGCCCGAGCTCAACATCGACGGCGAAATGCAGGGCGACACCGCCTGGGACGAGGCGCTGCGCAAGCAGATCATGCCTAACAGCACGCTCAAGGGCCGCGCCAACCTGTTCGTGCTGCCGAACCTGGAAGCGGCCAACATCGCCTACAACCTGGTACGCGTGTTCACCGACGGCGTGGCGATCGGCCCGATCCTGATGGGCATCTCCAAGCCGGTGCACATCCTCACCACCAGCGCCACCTCGCGCCGGGTGATGAACATGACCGCGATCGCGGCGGTGGATGCGCAGATCCGCCGGCAGCGCGATGCCGAGAAGACCGCCAGCGAAAGAAATAGCGATTGAGATCCCCCACCGGGAAACATCAAAGACCGATCCGTTAGCGGCACCCCACGTGCCGCGCCAACGCCCCTCTCCCATCGGGGCGACAAGGCACTGCTTGCGCGCCACTGGCACGCGTGCCTTGAAGCGCCCGCGCCGCAAGCGCGGGCCGGGGCGCGGAGCGGGGGTTGGGGTGAGGGTACGGTTACCAGCGCTGCTGACGTTGCAGTAAAACCCCCGCTCCGGCAGCCCCCGTGTAACTCCGTCGATTGCGTGAGCGGGTGCCTGCATCCTGCAGTCGCCTGCCTGCAGAAAGCAGCGCGATCAGCGATGCGAGACCGGCGCCTCAACGCGCCGCGGGCTCAGCCCCCAGCAACTCGATCTCCGCCAGCTGCAGTTTCGCAGGTGCGCTGAATCGCAGCCGATACTCGGCATATGCACCCGGGGAGGCAATGCGAAACGGCCGCGTCTGCAATGGCCAGTCAAACGTTTCCTCGCGGCGCTGATCGACCACCTTCCACGCACCATCGGCCGTCCGTGCTTCCAGCGTCCATCCGCTTGCCGCAATCGCCGCGTTGCCGCTGGTCAGCGTGTAGAGCGTCGGCGTGCCGCGCGCCATGCCACTGAACGTCAGTGCCGATGCCGATGCAACTGCAGCGACCGTCCCGGCATCGTCGTCATGCAGTGCCGGGACATCGCCACCATCGGCCAGGGTGATGCGCGCCGTGTCTCCGAGCACATCGCGCAAGGGGGCAGGGCGTTCACCCGCAGGCGTCAGCGATGGCGGCGCATCGTCCGGCCCGGTGCCCCAGCGCGAGGGCGTCGGCCCCATGACGAAGTCCAGCGTCGCACCCCTGGCGATGTCTGCATGCGGCAACCAGGTCTTGCGCCAGGGCTTGCCGTTGACCTTGAGCGATTGCACGTACACGTTTTGCGGCGAATTCTGCGGCGCATTGACCGTCAGCGTCCCGCCATTGGGCAAACGCAGGCTGGCGTGCGTGAACAGCGGTGAGCCGATCACATAGTCCGGCGTACCCATGCGCAACGGATACAAGCCCATCGCTGCGAACAGATACCACGCCGACATTTCGCCATTGTCCTCATCGCCGGGGTAGCCCTGGCCGATCTCGCTGCCCAGGTACAGGCGCGCCAGGATCTCGCGGGTCAGGCGTTGCGTCTTCCACGGCTGCCCGGCGTACAGGTACATCCACGGGATATGGTGCGCGGTCTGGTTGCTGTGCGCGTACATGCCCATGCGCACGTCGCGCGCTTCGGTCATTTCGTGGATGGTGGAGCCGTAAGAGCCGGCGAACCTGGCCTCGGCGGTCTCGGGGGTGGCGAAGAACGTATCCAGCTTCGCTGCCAGACCGGCGCGTCCTCCATACAACGCGGCCAGGCCTTGCCCATCGTGCGGTGCGGTGAACGCAAACGTCCAGCCGCTGGATTCGGTGTAATCGTGGCCCCAGACGCGCGGATCGTACTGTGCCGCGTCCACGCGCCAGGTGCCGTCCGGGGTGCGGCCCTGGAAGAACCCGATCGCCGGATCGAACAGTGCCGAATAGCCTGCCGCGCGGTGACGGAAATACAAAGCCTCGGTCGCGTAACGCTCGCGCGCCGTGGCTGTTTTCGCCTGCGTGGCCAGCGCATCGGCCATGTTGGCGATACCGAAGTCGTTGAGTGCGCCTTCCATCGACCACGACATGCCTTCGTGGGTGTCGGTATCGGCATAACCGCGAAAGGTCGAACGCGCCATGCCCTTGCGGCCGACATGCCTGTCGGGCGCCACCACGGTGGCGTTCTTGCGTGCGGCAACATACGCCTCGAGCGGATCGAAGCCCTGCACGCCCTTGAGCCAGGCATCGGCAAAGGCCACGTCGGAACTGGTGCCGACCATCAGATCGGCATAGCCGGGCGACGACCAGCGCGCCACCCAGCCGCCCGCGCGCGACTGCTCCAGAAAGCCTTGCACCAGCGCACCGGCATCGTCGGGCGCGAACAAGGCGTACGCCGGCCACGCGGTGCGAAAGGTGTCCCACAAGCCGTTGTTGACATAGACCCGGCCATCGCGGATCGGCGCAAAGCTGCGCACCGCGCTGCCATCGATGTTGTCGTCCGACCAGCTGCTCTGGCTGGCGTAACGCCAGTCCGGTGCGCTGGCGCTGCCGACGTTCTCGTGGCCGGAGTTGGGATACAGGTGCAGGCGGTACAGGTTGGAGTACAGCGTGGTCTTCTGGTCGGCGGTGGCATCGGGCACCTCCAGGCGTCCCAGCAACGCATCCCAGGCGTCCTGCGCACGCGCGGCAACCTGCTCGAATGTTGCCTGCGGCGCGATTTCCAGGGCCAGGTTGTGCCTGGCCTGATCCAGCGAGATCAGCGAGGTGGCAATGCGCATCTGCACCTGCCGGGTGCTGCCGGCATCGAACTTGATCCAGCCGGTGGGCCGGCCGGTATCGCTCAGGCCGCTGGTTTTCCACGGCGTGTCGAAGCTGGCATGGACATACATGCGCGTGGCGCCGGTCGATAGCCCGCTACGCACATCGGTGTAGCCGGAGAGCGTCTGTGTTGCCGCATCCAGGCGCAGCGCGCCGCGCGCGTCCACATTGTCGAACACCAGATTGGCATCGCCCTGCACCGGGAAGCGAAAGCGGAACAGCGCGGCATGGTCGGTCGGTGCGATCTCGGCCTGGATCCCGTTGTCCAACCGCAGCGCGTAGCGATAGGGGCGCGCAGTTTCATTGGCGTGCGAAAACGCCAGTGCACGCTGTTTGCGATCGGCTGGCGGCACGCCCGCGGCCAACGACGGCATCACCTGAAAGGTCTGGCGGTCGCCCATCCACGGGCTGGGCTGATGGCTGAGCGACAACGCCTGCAGGCGCGGGCGATTGTCCGCATCGTTATGTTCGTTCCAGCGATACAGCCATGTCAGCGTGCCCGCATCGGTCACCGGCGTCCAGAAGTTGAAGCCATGCGGCACGGCCGTTGCAGGGAAATTATTGCCGCGCGAGAACGTGCCATTGGACTGCGTGCCGCGCGTGGTCAGCACCCAATCCGACGGACGCGTTGCCGGCGTCAGCGGCACCTCGGCAAGCGCGATGTCGTCGATCCAACCGGCACTGGTCGCGCCTGCGGGCGGCGCAACGTCCAGCTCGATCGCACGCACACGGCGGCCACGCAGGCCGGGCACGTCGCCCAGCCGCACCGCCTTGCGCGCCCATTGCTGCGGATACAGCGTCTTCGACTCGCCTTGCGCCTGCGCAGCTGGCGCGACGCCATGCTGATCCCGCGCAGCGCTGGCAGACACGCGCGTGCCGTCGTCCAGCAGCAGATCCAGTGACACGTAGGTCGATGCCACATGCTCGCCGCCCACACTCTCCGGCAATACCAGCCACGACAGCGTCGTATCGGCACCGATCGGGACATCGGCGGTAAACAGGGTGCGCCGCCCACCTGCAGCATGACCTTGATACCGCAATGCATGCGCACCGCTGTAGCCGGCGTTGGGCTTGGCCGCATACGGCGCGGCCGGGCCGGTGCCGATGGCAATCTGCACATCGCCTGCCGCTGCGCTCACCGGCAACGGCTGCCCGGGCTCGAACGAACTCGAAAACTCAATCGCCGCGCTCACCGACAGCGGCGCAGCGCAGCCCAGGGCGACAACCAGCCGGAGCCACAGCTCACGCGGGTGCAACAGCACAACAGACGAGGTCACGTGGCGATGTCTCCTTAGGGTGCGATGCCGCAGGGCAGGTCCGGCCGAGTGCTGCGGGCGATCCGGACACGGGGCGCAGGCACGGGGCGGTGCGCCATGGTCAGGCGATGATAAGCGCGATGTCCGGGTGGGGTGGCGCTGCCGTGCCTGTAGGGGCCAGGCTCTGCTGGATCTTTAGCATCTCTCGAGGTTGCCGGCGCCCGCGCTGGCGCCGGGACCATCGCCACCCGAACCGGCGTCGCCCGCTCAATGGGCCGATCACCACGCAGGCTGCTAGAATCCGCGCTCTGCCTTTGCCTCTACGATCGTGCCGCCATGAGCCAGACCGCCACCGCGCCCGCCAATGCCGAATCGCGCTACACCGTGCATCGCAGCGATCTGCCGCTGAGCTGCCCGACACCGCAGATGGCGTTGTGGAACTCGCATCCGCGCGTATACCTGCCGATCGAAGACGAGCCCAACTGCGAAGCCAAGTGCCCGTACTGCGGCGCGCTGTTCGTGCTCGCCGACTGATCCTGGCCGGATGCACCGCCTGACCGTGGTGCAACTGCTGCCGGCGCTGCAGTCCGGCGGCGTCGAGCGCTCCACCCTGGAAATCGCTGCTGCGCTGGTGCGCGCCGGCCACCGCGCGGTGGTGGTGTCGGCCGGCGGTCGCCTGGTCCAGCCGCTGCTGGAGGCCGGTGGTGAACATCTCACCCTGGATATCGGGCGCAAGTCGCTGCTGACCTTGCGCCATGTGGTCGGCCTGCGCCGGCTGTTCGCCGAACTGGGCGCCGACATCGTGCATGCGCGTTCGCGCCTGCCGGCCTGGCTGGGCTGGTACGCGTTGCGCGGCATGCCGCAGGCCACGCGGCCGCGCTTTGTCACCACCGTGCACGGGCTCAACTCGCCCAGCCGCTACAGCGCGGTGATGACCTACGGCGAGCGGGTGATCTGCGTGTCGCAGACGGTGCGCGAGTACGTCTGCACGCACTATCCGCAGACCGACAGCGCGCGCTTGCGCACGATACCGCGCGGTGTCGATATCGCGCAGTTTCCGCGTCGCCCGCATCCGGATCGCCGCGCGCGCACCTGGGCACAGAGCATGCTGCCCGGCCTGCCGGCCGATGCGCCACTGCTGCTGCTGCCCGGGCGCGGTACCCGGCTGAAGGGGCATGCCGACGGTCTGCAACTGCTCGCCGACGTGCGCGCTGCCGGCGTGCCGGCCTGGTTGTGGCTGCCGGGCGCGCGCGAGCCGGGCCGCGAAACCTATCTGCGCGAGCTGGAAGCCGAGGCCACCAGGCTGGGCGTGGCCGAGGCGGTCGCCTTCACCGAACCCACCGCACGCATCGCCGAGGCCTACGCCGCCAGCGATCTGGTGCTGCAGCTGTCGCGCAAACCCGAGGCCTTCGGCCGCACCGTGGTGGAGGCCTTGTCGGTAGGCCGGCCAGTGCTGGGGTGGGCGCATGGCGGCGTCGGCGAGCTGCTGGCCGAGTTGCAACCCGGCGGCGCGGTGCCGGCCTTCGATGCCGCTGCCTTGCGCACCCAGGCGCTTCATTTGCTGCAGCAGGCGCCGACAGCGCCCGCCGTGCTTCCCTACACGTTGCAGGCCATGCAAGCGGCCACCCTGAAGGTCTATGACGAACTCCGCCGCTGAGGCCATCCCTCCCGCGTCCGTGCTGACGCCCGATGCCGGTCGCTGGGCGCCGCTGTGGGTGATCCTGTTCGTGGCCCTGTGGCCCACGCCCGGGCTGGCCGAGACGGTGTTGTCGCTGGGCGCGCTGTTTGCGGCGTATCGCCTGCTGCATGCGCGCTTCCGCGGCGGCACCCGGCTGCTCAGCGGTGCGGCCTGGGCGCTGACCAGTGTGTTGTTCTTCGCGTACTGGTTGCCGCAGATGCTGTCGGCGTTCGATGCGGTGGACGTGGGCCGCGCGCTGCGCAAGTCGGCCACCGATCTGCGCTATCTGCCTTTCATGTGGTTGTGCGCGATCGCGGTGGCCAATGCGCAGCGGCGTCGGCGCACCTTCACCGGCCTGGCAGTGATTGGCGCGGTGTGGACGCTGGATGCGCTGCTGCAGGCCGCGTTCGGCAACAGCCCGTTGTTCTTCGGCCTGGATCAGATCAAGCAGCTGATCAGCGGGCATGGCCTGTGCACGCCGCAGGAGCTGGCCCTGGTCGACCGCCTCAGCGGCGTGCTGGGGCCGTGCAACCTCAAGTTCGGCCAGACCCTGGCCAGCCTGTCGCCCTTCCTGTTGCTGGCGGTGGGCCGGCGCCATGCCTGGGCCTGGGCAGGCGCTGCGGCGGCGGTCGGGGTGGTGTTGGTGCTGGCCGGTTCGCGGGCGTCGTGGATCACCTATGGCGTGATCGTGCTGCTGTCCGGCTGGCAGTTGCTGGGTGGCCGTCGCCTGCTGGGAGTGGCGCTGATCGGCGCGCTGCTGGCGGCCGGCGTGGTGGCGGTGGCGCCGCAGGCGCGCGAGCGGATCCAGCGAACCGCCCTGGCCTTCAGCGATGGCGAGCAGGGCGTCGACCAGGCCCTGTCCGGGCGTGCGCAGATCTGGGGCGCGGCGCTGTGCATGATCCGCGCGCATCCGCTCAATGGCGTGGGCGCACGCGGATTTCGGCAGGCGTATCCGGCCTGCAATCCGGCCCCCGCGCAGGCGCCGGCATGGGGCGACGGGCCGGCCTTCCATGCGCACCAGATCGTGCTGGAAATCCTGGCCGAAACCGGGGTGATCGGTTTGCTGCTGTGGCTGGCCGGTGCGGCCCAGGCCTGGCGTGCGTGGCGCTACTCCAGCCTGGCCGCGCGCGCGCAGGCACGCCCGGCAATGATCGCGCTGGTGGCAACCGTGTTCCCGCTCAATACGCATCTGGCGTTCTATTCCAGCTTCTGGGGCGGGCTGAGCCTGATGCTGGCCGGCCTGTATGCCGGTGCCTTGCTCAACGACGACGCAGATCAGCCGCTGCCGCGCTGACTCGCCGCACATCCGTGCGCTGCTGCGGCTGCACGCAGCGCAGGCGTGAGACCGGCCGACATCAGCGATAAAATTCGCTGCGCCCGCCCGGCTGGCGCTTGAAGCGCCGATGGATCCACAGGTACTGGTCCGGCGCCTCGCGCACCATGTCCTCGATCGCCGCATTGACCTGCGCGGTATCGGCGATCACATCGTCGGAGGGGATGTCGGCCAGCGGCGGTGCGATCTTGAGGATGTAGCGGCCACCTTCGCGCCGATGGAAGTACGGCACCACGGCGCAGCCGGTCAGCCGCGCCAACTGGTGGGTGGCGGTGATGGTGGAGGCCGGATGCCCGAAGAACGGCACGAACACCGTGTCCTTGCCGCGCATGTCCTGATCCGGCGCGTACCACAGGAAACCGCCGCGCTTGAGGTGCTTGATGGTGGCGCGCAGATCTTCGTTGGCGAACATGTGCGTGGCATAGCGCAGCCGCCCGCGCTTGACCGCCCACTCGAACACCGGGTTGCGATGCCTGCGGTACATGCCGGCCAGCGGTACGTAATCGCATAGCAGCCGCCCGCACATCTCCAGCGTCATGAAGTGGCCGGACACCAGCAACACGCCGCGCTTTTGTTCCTGCAGACGCTGCAGATGTTCCAGCCCTTCGACCTGCACGCCCGGACGGATGGCATCGATGCTGCCCCACCAGGCACGTGCGAATTCGAATAGGCCCACGCCCAGCGCATCGAAACTGTCGCGCAACAGCCGCGCCCGCCAGGCATCGTCCTGTTCGGGAAAACACAGCTTGAGGTTGACCTCGGCAGCGCGCCGGCGCGTGCCGGCCAGGCGCATCGCGATCCAGCCCACGCCACGGCCGAGCGCGCGCTGCAGCGTCCAGGGCAGGCGTCCGGCGATCACCATGACGGCAAGGGCCAGATACATCGGCCAGTGCCTGGGGTTGCGCAGGGAAGGGCGGACAGCGACGTTGGCGGGTTCGGACATGCGTCAATTCTAAGGGATCACGCGCGCGCGTCGGCGTGCACATGCGCACGCCGCAACGCTCCCGTATCCTGCAGCGATGCGGAAAGACCCGATCGAATGGCTGTTGCGCGGACTGTACTCGGCGCTGTTGTACCTGTTGCTGCCGGTGACGGTGTACCACCTGGTGTGGCGCGGTTTTCGCGTGCGCGAATACTTCAACCGCTGGAACGAGCGCTATGCCTCCTACACGCATGCCTGCGGTCGCCCACGCGTATGGGTGCACGCGGTGTCGGTGGGCGAGGTCAATGCCGCCGCGCCGCTGGTCAACGCCTTGCGCGCGCAGCGTCCGGATATTCGCTGGGTCATCACCACCATCACCCCCACCGGCTCCGAGCGCGTGCGCGCGGTCTGGGGCGATGCGGTGGACCACGTGTATCTGCCCTATGACGTACCCGGCAGCGTTGGCCGGTTCCTGGAGCATTTCCGCCCGCGCCTGGCGTTGATCCTGGAAACCGAACTGTGGCCGAACATGTTGTTCGGCTGCCGCGATCGCCAAATTCCGGTGTACATCCTCAACGCGCGGTTGTCGGCGCGCTCGCTACGCGGCTATCGCCTGCTGGCGCCGTTGATCAGCCGCGCGCTGCGCAGCGTCACCTGCGTGGCGGCGCAGTCGCACGACGATGCCGAACGCTTCATCACGCTGGGTGCGCGGCCCGACCAGGTGATCGCACTGGGCAATCTCAAATTCGATATCGCCGCGCCTGCGCAGTTGCAGGCGCTGGTCGCGCAGTTCCATACGCATGTGCCGGCAACGCGGCCGGTGTGGATTGCCGCCAGCACGCACGAAGGCGAGGAAGCGGCCGTGGCCGACATCCATGCGCGCCTGCTGCTGCAGTTTCCTGACTTGTTGATGTTATGGGCGCCGCGCCACCCGGAGCGCTTTCCCAAGGTCGAGGCCGTGGCGCGCGAGCGTGGCTGGGCCGTGTCCACGCGCAAGAGCCAGCAATGGCCGCAGGCGCGCGACAAGGTGTTTGTCATCGATACCCTGGGCGAGCTGATGAGCTTCTACGCCTGCGCGCAGGTCGCCTTCGTCGGCGGCAGCCTGCAACCGATAGGCGGGCACAATCTGCTCGAACCGGCGGCGGTCGGCACGCCGGCGGTCACCGGCCCGCATCTGCACAATTTCTCGGAGATTTCGCGGCGCATGCGCGAGGCCGATGCGGTGGCCATCTGCGACGATGCCGACAGCGTCTACCACGATCTTGCGCGCCTGCTCGGCGACCCTGCCCAACGCGAGGCGATGGCCGCGGCGGGGCTGGCCTTGGTCGCCAATGGCAAGGGCGCGGTGGCGCGGACGCTGGTGCAGATCGCGCCGGACCTGCCGCCGGTGGTGAGCGAGGGCGCGGCGTCCTGAGGATGTCACTGCGCCTGCACTGCAGCATTGCAGTGATCCTGCCGCAGTCACGCTAATGCGCGTCAGCCAACGGCCTTGGAGTGCCAACAGGGCGTGGCGATCGCGCAGTCGTGTGATCAGCCGCTTTGGGCGTCATCTGGAGAGTCTCAAGCCGCATTGGTCGAGCGTGCGGTGTCCTCGCCGCTCGCGGGACACGCCGTGAATCGGTCCGTGGAGGCTCTGTGGCGGCATCCCTGCCGCCATACGGTCCCGCAACCGGCGAGGACACCGCAGCAGAGAGTTCGCCGGTTGCTTTGTCGAAATTGCTTGCAAACCTGCACGCCGACCATCTCGACTGGTCCTTGCCCGTTCACCGTCGCGGGACCTGACGCGGCATGGAGGCCGCGTAAGAGCTTACTGGGACGTACTTGCAGCGTGTCCCGTGATGGTGGGCGGGCAAGGGCCCTGCAGCCAAGTCGCAGATCAGCGGCTAATGCCGCAGTCATCGCAGGGATCGCAGGCAGCTAGGTACGCGCGTGCATCGGACATAAAAAAGGCGGGCCTGCGCCCGCCTTTTTAGTTACCTATCGGCCCGCATTACTGCAGCGAGCCACTGCCCTGCAGCTTGGACTCGGCATCCTGCGACAGCAGGCGGTTCACGTCCTGCAGGTCGGTGATGTCGAGCTTGCCGATCGCCTGGCCCAGCAGCAGACGGTTCTGCAGGAAGTTGTAGCGCGACTGCGCATAGTTCAGCTGCGCCTGGAACAAGGTGCGCTGGTTCTGCACCACGTCCAGCACGGTGCGCGTGCCGACTTCCAGGCCCACCTGCGAAGCGTCGTATGCGGCCTGTGCGGAGACCACGGCCAGGCGGCGTGCTTCCACTTCGCTGATGCCGGCGACCACGGTCTGGTAGGCATTGCGCGTGTTGCGATCCAGCGCGCGCTTCTGCTGCTCGTAGGTGTCCTGCTGGATATCGCGACGCGACAGCGCCTGACGCACGGCCGACTGGGTGGCGCCGCCGGCGAAGATCGGAATCGACAGCGTGATGCCGATCGAATCGGTATCGATGTCGCGGCCGCTGGTGGTGAAGTTGCCGGCCGCCTGGTCGACGGTGCCTGCGCCTCCCCAGCTGTTGGTGCGGCCGATATTGGCGCCAAGGTTCAAGGTGGGGTAGTGGCCCGCACGCGCGGCATTGACCTGCGCCTCGGCGGCGCTGACCTGCAACTGCTGCGCCTTCAACGCCGGATTGTCGGCGATGGCGGTGGCCACCAGTTGATCGACGTTGGCATAGGCGGCCGGTACTTCCGGACGGAACTCTTCCGGCAGTGCACGCAGGCTGACCACCGGCTGGCCGGTGAGCTCGGTCAACGCCTGGTAGTAATCCTTTAGCGTGTTGCGCGCATTGATCGTGTCGGCACGCGCCTGGTCGTACTGGGCACGCGCTTCGTGCACGTCGGTGATCGGGGCCAGGCCCACTTCCAGGCGTTTGTCGGCGTAGTCGAACTGTTTCTTGGCGGCCGCTTCGTTGGTCTCTGCCGCCGCCAGCGATTCGATGCCGACCAGTACCTGGAAATACGCCGCCGAGGTGCGGGTGATCAGGTCGTTGTTGGCCGATTCCAGCGTGAAGTCCGCCGCCTTGGCCACTTCGCGCTGTGCACGCAGATTGGCGAACTGCGCCCAGTTGAAGATGGTCTGGTTGCCCTGGATCGCGTACTGACGCTGCTTGGTGGTCGAGCGGCCATCCACGCCTTCCAGCTCGCGGTGCGACTGGGTGTAACCGGCGGTGCCGTCCAGCTGCGGCAACAACGCCGCACGCGCCTGCACTTCGCCCTCCCGATTGACCAGGCGAGTGGACTCGGCCACTGCCAGCTGCGGATCGCCGTTGCGGGCCATTTCGTAGACCTGCAGCAGATCGGTGGCGTTCGCAGCCATCGGAGACAGGGCGGCGGCCAGCGCCAGGACGAGGGATCGGCGGATCATCGGGGAAGCTTCCTTGGGAATCAGAATTGGAATCGGGGCGTCGGTGCGGCGCCCTGGAGATAGGCGAGGTCGGTTTCGAACAACGATTCGATGCGCGGCGCGTTGACGTCGCCACGGACCAGGACCGCTTCCATCACTGGATCGTGACCGCGCACCACGAACAGCCGGCCGTTCGGGCGCAGCCACTGCAGCCACTGCGTCGGCAGCGACTCGACCGCGCCGGTCACGCAGATGGCATCGAAGCGACGCTCGCTCTGCCAGCCGAACACGTCGGCGGTCTCGATCCGCACATTGCTGCCCAGGCCGCTGCTATCCAGATTGGCGCGTGCAGCGGCGGCCAGTGCCGGGTCGATCTCCAGGCTCAGCACTTCGCGGGCCAGCGCGGCCAGGCAGGCAGTGGAAAACCCGCTGCCGGTGCCGATTTCCAGCACGTCTTCGCCCGGCTGCAGATCCAGCGCCTGCAACATGCGGCCTTCCACTACCGGCTTCATCATCTTGTGGCCGGCCGACAGCGGGATTTCCACATCGACATAGGCCAGGGTCTTGTAGGCCTCGGGCACGAAGGCTTCGCGTGGCAGGCGCGCCAGCACCTCGAGCACGCGCAGGTCCAGCACGTCCCACGGCCGGATCTGCTGTTCGACCATCTTTTCGCGGGCCTGGGAGAAATCGATCGTCATGGTGCGGTTATCCAACGCGGTGGGGCAGGCATTTTACCGGTGCACGGGGCAACTGGCGCATCTAGCATCGCTGCGCGCCGCCAAACGGCGCAGTGCCGGAAGTCATCGCCACCAAAGGCCGGGGGCGGTCAGCGCGGCGCATACGCCCTCAGGAAAAAATCCACGCTGGCCTGCAGGTGCTCGTCCACCTGCGCGCGGGTGGGCTGGCCATGCAGGCCGCACATCATCAGCGCATACAGCTCGCCCTTGAGCAGGCAGAAGAACTGCGAGGCCGCACGCGCCACGTCGTCGATCTTCAGCTGGCCATCGGCCACGCGCGCGGACAGGAAATCCGCCAGCGCCTGCTGGGTTCGCTTGGGGCCGGCGTCCCAGAACATCTCACGCACATGTACGTCGCCGGTGCCGGGCGCCATCATCATGCGGTGGGTGGCGATGGCCGAGTCGGTGCTGACCATGGCGAAAAATGCGTCGGCGATTTCGATCAGCTGATCGCGCAACGCGCCCTCGGGGGCGTGGTCGAACAGGTCGTCCGGCATCATGTGCTGGCATTGCGCACGGATCGCCTCGGAAAACAGGCTCTCCTTGTCGCCAAAATGACTGTAGACGGTGAGCTTGGACACGCCCGCCTGCGCGGCGATGCCATCCATGCTGACACCGGCATACCCCTGCTCCATGAACATGGTGCGGGCAGCGCCCAGGATGGCGGCGCGTTTCCCAAGATCCTTGGGCCGTCCAGGGCCGTTGCTCTTGGCCTTGGACTTGAGGGGGGGCGAGCTGGACATGCCGCCAATACTAGACCATCGGGTTCTATATTTATACTCGCCGCCCGCGCTGCGCCTTGAAGCACTCAGGAAAGATCGCGCCCCCGCGTTAGCTGCGCCCCCGCTTGGTGATGGCCAATAATTGTTTCAACTGAATGCCTCCCGGTGTCATGGTGCGTCCCATCCTTGTGGGGAATCCACCTAGGGCGCCGAAAAACCCCCGGTGATAGATTGACTAACGGTCTGTCGGCGCATGTCGGCAGCCTCTTTTGCCGGCACGACGAGGGGATGGGAGAGCGTGGACAGGGTCGGGGCGCATGCGCATACAGGCTGCGTCCGCAGCACATGCGTGCGGCGGACCGGGCTGCTGTGGCGATGGGCATTGCTGGCCTGCATCCTGCTCGGCGTGTGGCCGGCCGGCGCCCAGCCGCCGACCCATACCGCGTATCACACCGTCACGCGCTGGAGCATGGACGACGGCCTGCCGCACAATCTGGTGCATGCGGTGGCGCAGGGCGCCGACGGCCTGATCTGGCTGGGCACCTGGGAAGGCGTGGCGCGCTTCAACGGCCGCGACTTCACCGTGTATGACCGCCAGAACACACCGGGCGTCGAGCTGGGGGGCGTGTTCGTGGTGATACGCGACAGCACCGGCGGAATGCTGTTCGGCACCGCGTTCGATGGCGTCTATCACTACCAGGACGGCCACTGGCAGCAACTGGGCGACGCTTCGGCGCGGCACCTGGCGGTCAGTGCGCTGCTGCGACGCGCCGACGGCGCGCTGTGGGTCGGCACGCCGCAGACGCTGTACCGCATCGAGCCGGATGGGCGGGTGGTGGACGTCGGTCGCCAGGCCGGCCTGCCGCGCGCGCGCATCACCGCGCTGGCGGCCGAGGGCAGTGGCGATTTATGGGTGGGTACCGAAGTCGGGCTCTATCGTCTGCCCCGCGACGGCAGCGCAGCCGAGGCCTGGGGCAAGGCACATGGGATGCGCGCCGCACCGGTGCGGCGGCTGGCCGGCGATCGTCAGGGCGGCCTGCTCGTTGCAGGCGACGACGGCGTGTGGTGGTGGAGCCGCGGCGGCGGCCTGCAGCGGTTCCGCCAGGGCCAGCGCGTGGATGCATTGCTGCTGGACCGGCGCGGACATCTGTGGATGAGCCTGCCCTCGGGCACGCTGGTGGTCCACAGCGGTGCGAATGCGCCCGACGAACAGATCGCCATTTCAGGAGTGGCCAGCCCGGCGCTGCTGGAAGACGCCGAGGGCCTGATCTGGGTCGGCAGCACGCACGGCCTGTTCCGCATTGCCGAGGGCGCCGCGCACGGCGTCACCCACGAGGACGGGCTGGCCTCGGACTATGTGCGCACGGTGTTGCAGACCGGCGACGGCACCGTGTGGGTGGGCAGCGCGGTGGGCCTGGACCGCTGGCGCAATCGTCAGATCAGTCGCGTGTCGGTGGTGCCGAACCAGGGCGGACGCGTGCTGGAGCAGTCGGTGCTGGCCCTGGCCGACGCCGGCGATGGCGGCGTCTGGGCCGGCACCTACAGCCAGGGTGTGGTGCGGCTGGATGCGCAAGGTCGCGTGGTGGCGCGCATCGGTGCGGCCGACGGCCTGCCGTCGCTGTCGGTGCGCGCGGTGTTGCCGGATGGCCAGACGCTATGGATCGGCACCACGGCCGGGCTGGTGCGCTGGCGCGATGGCAAGGCACGCCGCTACACCGCCGCCGACGGCGTACCCGATGGCTCGGTGCAGGTGCTGTATCGCGACACGCTGGGCACCGTGTGGATCGGCACCGATCGCGGCATGACCGCGCTGTCGGCAAACGGCAGCACGCGCGCATGGCTGGGCGAGCAGGATTTTCCCGGACAGAACGCCTTCGACTTCCTGCGCGATGCCAAGGGCGACCTGTGGATCGCCAGCGATCGTGGCCTGCTGCGGCTGAGTGGTGAGACCTTTCGCGTCTACGACCACCGGGTCGGGCTGCCGCGCGACAAGGTGTTCCGGGTGATCGATGACGGCCGCGGTTATTTCTGGTTGTCGAGCAACCATGGCGTGTTCCGCATCGCGCGCAGCGACTTCGACCAGCTCGATGCCGGGACGCGCGAGCAGTTGAGCGTGGAGGTGGTGGATCGCAGCGACGGCATGCCCGGCAATCAAGGCAACGGCAGCAGCGCGCCGGCCGGCTGGATGACGCAGTCCGGGCAGCTGCTGTTCCCCACCGCTGCGGGCCTGGGCGTGATCGATCCGGCGCGCGTGGGCACCTTGCAAGGCCATCGCGTGCCGATCGTGTTCGAGCGCCTGCTGGTCGACGGCATGGTGCAGCCGCTCACTGGCCTGCATCGCTTCGGTGCGGAGACCCGGCGCATCGCCATCGGCTATGCCGGGTTGAATTTCCGTGGCCCGGACAAGGTGCGCTACCGCTACCGGCTGGAGGGCTTCGACCCGGACTGGGTGGACGCCGACAGCGCCAGCGAGGCGGTCTACACCAATCTGCCGCCGGGGCGCTTCCGCTTCCGTGTCCAGGCGATGTCGCTGCCGGTGGACTGGCGACAGACCGCGCTGTTGGGCGAATCCAGCCTAGTGATCGCGCTGGCGCCGCCGTGGTGGCGGCGTGGCGAAGTGATCGCCCTGGGCATCCTCGGGCTGGGCAGCCTGATCTACGGGTTTTATCTGTGGCGTACCGCCAGTTATCGCCGCCGGCAGCGCCAGCTCAATACGGTGATCGACGCACGCACACGCGAGCTGAGCGACAAGAACCTCGCGCTGCAGCAGGCCAGCCAGGAGCGCGAAGCGCTGATGCGCCAGCTCGAATACCGCGCCAGCCATGACGTGCTGACCGACCTGCCGAATCGGCGCGAGGCCGAGCGGGTCCTGCAGCAATGGTTCGACGATGCGCACGCCGGTGGCGCCCCGTTGGCGTTGGTGCTGATGGATATCGACCACTTCAAGCACATCAACGACGAATACGGCCACGAGGTCGGTGACGCGGTGCTGTCCGCGATCGGCGAAGCGCTCAGTGAACAGGATCGGGCGCAGTGCTTTGCCGCGCGCCACGGTGGCGAAGAGTTTCTGCTCGCGGCAGTGGGTGTGGACGCGGCACAGGCGCGCGCCTTGTTCGAGCGCATGCGCCAGCGGCTCGCCGCGATCGCTGTCCAGACGCAGGGCACGACGGTGCGCTGCACCGCCAGCATGGGCATGGCGATGAGCGATGAGGCACCGAGCCGGCGCGAATTGCTGGCGCTGGCAGACCGCCGTCTGTACCACGCCAAGCGGCTGGGGCGCGATCGGCTGGTGGATCAATAAGGCTGCTGTGTGCCGGCTGCGTGGAGCTGCCGCGCTCATGTCTGCAACTGGTCCGCCTGCGCATGCAGCAACGCGACAAATGCCTGCGCGGCGCGCGACAGGGTGCGCCCGCCATGGGTCACGCAGCCCAGCTCGCGCGACAGCGCCACGTCGGGCAGCGGCAGCGCCACGATCTGATGGTCGATCATGCGCTCCGGCAACACGCTCCACGCAAGGCCCACCGACACCAGCATCTTGATCGTCTCCAGATAATTGGTGGTCATACGCAGGCTCGGCACCAGGGCGCGCTCGGCGAACAGGCCGGCGACGATGCGATGGGTGAACGTGCCCGGGTCCGGCAGCACCGCCGGATGCGCCACCACATCTTCCAGCGACACCGCGCGCAATGCGGCCAGCGGGTGATCCGGCGCCACCACGAACTGCAGGCGGTCATGCCAGATCGGTTGCGCGCGTAGCGGCGCACGCGTATCCGGTGCCAGCGTGGTGACCGCCAGCTCCACCTCGCCGCGCAGCACCGCGGCATAGGCCAGTTCCGAGTCCAGAAACTGGATGTCCAGCGCGGCCTGCGGGTGTTGCGCAGCGAAGCCGCGCAGCAGGGCGGGCAGGCGGTGCAGGCCGACATGATGGCTGGTGGCCAGGCTCAGGCGCCCGCCGATCGCCGCGCCAAGATGCTCCAGTACGCGGCGGGTGTCCTGCAGCTCGGCCAGGATGCGTTGCGCACGCGGCAGCAGGGCCTGGCCGGCCTCGGTCAGCACCACCTGGCGGCCAAGGCGGTCGAACAGCCGCGCCGACAGTTGCGCTTCCAGCAAGGCGATCCGTTTGCTCACCGCCGGCTGGGTGAGATGCAAGGCCTCGCCGGCTGCAGAAAAGCTGCCGCTCTCGGCGATCGCCACGAAGGCGCTGAGGCTTGCCAGATCCATTGCCATTCCCAAATTTCATTTGTTGAATAAACAATATGAATTTGCGTTATCCAAGGCAAGCTCCTAGCATCGAACGCAGCCAGGTGGGTGCTCCCACCATCCGCCAACCGGATCGCCGCAATGACTGCCAAGACGCTGTACGACAAGCTGTGGGACCTGCACGAGGTCACGCGCCGCGACGATGGTTCGTCGCTGATCTACATCGACCGCCACATCCTGCATGAAGTGACCTCGCCGCAGGCGTTCGAAGGCCTGCGCCTGGCCGGGCGCAAGCCGTGGCGCATCGACGCCAACATCGCCACGCCCGACCACAACGTGCCGACCACGCGTGCCGAGCGCCAGGGCGGGCTGGAGTCGATCTCCGACGAAGTCTCGCGCCTGCAGGTGCAGACGCTGGACGAGAACTGCGACGACTTCGGCATCCTCGAGTTCAAGATGAACGATGCACGCCAGGGCATCGTGCATGTGGTCGGCCCGGAGCAGGGCGCCACCCTGCCGGGCATGACCGTGGTCTGCGGCGATTCGCACACCTCCACGCATGGCGCGTTCGGCGCGCTGGCGCACGGCATCGGCACCTCCGAGGTCGAGCATGTGCTGGCCACGCAATGCCTGATCGCCAAGAAGATGAAGAACATGCAGGTGCGCGTGGAAGGCACGCTGCCGTTCGGCGTGACCGCCAAGGACATCGTGCTGGCGGTGATCGGCAGGATCGGCACCGCTGGCGGCAACGGCCATGCACTGGAATTTGCCGGCAGCGCGATCCGCGACCTGTCGATGGAAGGCCGCATGACCATTTGCAACATGTCCATCGAAGCCGGTGCGCGCGTGGGCATGGTGGCGGTGGACGAAAAGACGATTGCCTACGTGCAAGGTCGCCCGTTCGCGCCCAAGGGCGCCGACTGGGAGGCGGCCGTCGCGCTGTGGCGCACGCTGGTCTCCGATGCCGACGCGCACTTCGACACGGTGGTGGAGCTGCGCGCCGAAGACATCAAGCCGCAGGTCAGCTGGGGCACCTCGCCGGAAATGGTGCTGGCGGTGGATCAGCTGGTGCCCGACCCGGCAACCGAACAGGATCCGACCCGGCGCGATTCGATCGAGCGCGCGCTGAAGTACATGGGCTTGCGCGCAAACCAGCCGATCACCGAGATCCGCCTGGACCGGGTGTTCATCGGCTCGTGCACCAACTCGCGCATCGAAGACCTGCGTGCGGCCGCTGCGGTTGCGAAGGGCCGCAAGGTCGCCTCCACGATCAAGCAGGCGTTGGTGGTCCCCGGCTCGGGCCTGGTCAAGGCGCAGGCCGAGGCCGAAGGCCTGGACAAGGTATTTCTGGACGCCGGTTTCGAATGGCGCGAGCCGGGTTGCTCGATGTGTCTGGCGATGAACCCGGACAAGCTGGGCAGCGGCGAACACTGCGCCTCCACCTCCAACCGCAATTTCGAAGGCCGCCAGGGCGCCGGCGGCCGCACCCATCTGGTCAGCCCGGCGATGGCCGCAGCGGCGGCGGTCAGCGGGCATTTTGTTGATGTGCGTGACCTTGGAGATTCGGGAATAGGGATTCGGGATTCGTAAAAAGCGCTCCGCCATCCCCAGCCTTTTCGAATCCCCAATCCCCAATCCTCAATCCCGGCCTCTCTCAATGACCCCTTTCACCCAACACACCGGACTGGTGGCGCCGCTGGATCGCGCCAATGTCGATACCGACCAGATCATTCCCAAGCAATTCCTCAAGTCGATCAAGCGCACCGGCTTCGGGCCGAACCTGTTCGACGAATGGCGGTATCTGGACATCGGCGAGCCCGGCCGTGACAACAGCCAGCGCCCGCTCAATCCGGAGTTCGTGCTCAATTTCCCGCGCTATCAGGGCGCCAGCGTGCTGCTGGCACGCGAGAACTTCGGCTGCGGTTCCTCGCGCGAGCACGCGCCTTGGGCGCTGGACGAATACGGCTTCCGCACCGTGATCGCGCCCAGCTTTGCCGACATCTTCTTCAACAACAGCTTCAAGAACGGCCTGCTGCCGATCGTGCTGGCCGAAGCGGAAGTGGACGCCCTGTTCGAGCAATGCCTGGCCACCGAGGGCTATCAACTCACTGTGGATCTGGCCGCACAGCGCGTGCGCCGCCCCGATGGCGTGGAATACGGCTTCGACATCGATGCATTCCGCAAGCACTGCCTGCTCAACGGCCTGGACGACATCGGCCTGACCCTGCAGGACGCCGATGCGATCGGTCGCTTCGAGCAAGGCCATCGCGCGCGTCAACCGTGGCTGTTCGGCGCGCTGCAGTAAGGTCGCCGGCGGTCACCGATGAGCCGGTCATGCCAGGTGTGTGTGGCGCGATGTTGATTTCCAAGGCGCTGCGGCGCCAACTGACGAGGATTGCATGAGCAAGCAGATTCTGATTCTTCCTGGCGACGGCATTGGCCCGGAGATCATGGCCGAAGCGGTCAAGGTGCTGACGCGCATCGATGCGCAACATGATTTGGGTTTCAGCGTGGTGTACGACGAACTGGGTGGCGCGGCCTACGACAAGTACGGCAGCCCGCTGGCCGACGAAACGCTGGAGCGTGCCCGCGCTGCCGACGCGGTGCTGCTGGGCGCCGTCGGTGGGCCGCAATGGGACACCATCGACCCATCGTTGCGCCCGGAGCGGGGCCTACTCAAGATCCGCTCGCAGCTTGGGTTGTTCGCCAATCTGCGTCCGGCACTGCTGTATCCGCAGCTGGCGGAGGCCTCCACGCTCAAGCCGGAGGTGGTGTCCGGGCTGGATCTGCTGATCCTGCGCGAGCTCACCGGCGGCATTTATTTCGGTCAGCCGCGGGGCACGCGCACGCTGGAAAACGGCGAGTGTCAGGCCTACGACACGCTGCCATACAGCGAAAGCGAGATCCGCCGCATCGCCAAGGCCGGTTTCGAGATGGCACGTTTGCGCGGCAAGAAGCTGTGTTCGGTGGACAAGGCCAATGTGCTGGCATCGAGCCAGCTATGGCGTGCCGTCGTCGAAGAAGTGGCCAAGGACTATCCGGACATCGCGCTGTCGCACATGTACGTGGACAATGCAGCGATGCAGTTGGTGCGTGCGCCCAAGCAGTTCGACGTGATCGTGACCGACAACATGTTCGGCGACATCCTGTCCGACCAGGCGTCGATGCTCACCGGCTCGATCGGCATGCTGCCCTCGGCCTCGCTGGATGCCAACAGCAAGGGCATGTACGAGCCGTGCCATGGCTCGGCGCCGGACATTGCAGGCAAGGGCATCGCCAATCCGCTGGCCACCATCCTGTCGGTGGCAATGATGTTGCGCTATACGTTTGCGCAATCTGCTGCCGCTGATGCGATCGAGCAAGCGGTCGGCAAGGTGCTCGACCAAGGCCTGCGCACCGCCGACATCTGGTCGGAAGGCACGACCAAGGTTGGCACGGTGGCAATGGGCGATGCAGTGGTGGCCGCGCTGTAACAGCGATCGCTTCCTTGATGCGTGGTGGCCGTCCTGGTGGCTATCGTTCTTCTGACGATAGCCACTTTCGTTTGGCGGCTGCCTCATCCGTGACCACATCATTCAACCGAAGCATCTGCATGAACCTGCGGATGGCGTGCGCAGGACTGGTCGGCATGCAGGGTCGGTCGGTAGCGCGGCGCCGCATCCGATGTCGGGACGCGCCGTCAATCCGTCCCTGGAGGCTCGGTGGCGGCATCCATGCCGCCACACGGTCCCGCCCCCCGACGCGGCACCACGCTCCCAAGATTGCTACTGCTGACCGGCAAGCAATGCGTCAAGCACGTGTTGATGCCTGCGGACTTCCTGGCCGATGTAATCAGCAAGCCATCTATCTGCTCACGTCGCCAGGATGGACGCTCCGAAGGACCTCCAGCCCGGCATGCGCTCTGCATTTCTTTCCGCACCCGATAGCAATTGGTGGTGCTTGCGCGGGTGCCGGCGTGGGACCTTGAGCGGCATGGATGCCGCGCCAGAGCCTACATGGACGTACTTGCGGCGTGTCCCACACCGGTACGCGTGCAAGCGTCTGCAGCAACCCGATGCATTCGTATAAAACCCGCAGATGCCGCCCCCAAGATCGGTGGCGCGGCGCCGTATCCAGTGACGGTAGGCGCACAGGCGCCCGCAGCAAATCGACGCCCTTGCAAGAAAGCTGGGACACCAAAACCAGAACGGCCAGCAGATCACACTGCCGGCCGTCAGGTTTGCATCGTCCAGCGAATGAGCGGTGTTACGCCACCGCAGCCGTCTTGCCGGCAACCACGCCGCGCTCGCGCTGACGCAGCAGGCGGTTGGCCACATCCAGCCACGCCAGGGCGCTGGCTTCGATGATGTCCTTGCTGGTGCCGGTGCCCTCGTATTCCACACCGTCGTGGCGCACGCTCAGGCTGGCTTCGCCGCGCGCATCTGCGCCGATGCCCACGCTGTGTACCTGGTAGCTGTCCAGCTCCAGCTTCACACCGGTGGCCGACGCCAGCGCGCCGAAGAGCGCGTCTACCGGGCCATTGCCCTGTGCGGTTTCGGCCACGCGATTGCCTTCCGGGTCGGACAATTCCACCAGCGCATTGGCACGGCTGCCGACATCGCTGATGGTCATCGACGCCAGGCGATAGCCTTCCTGCACGGTGGCGTCCTGCATCAAGGCCTGCAGATCCGCGTCGGTGACCACGCGCTGCTTTTCGCACAACGCCTTGAACTGCTCGAAGACCAGCTTGACCTCTTCTTCCTCCAGCAGGTACCCCAAGGCACGCAGGCGCTGTTCCACCGCCGCGCGGCCGCTGTGGCGGCCCAGCACCATCTGCGAGGACTCCCAGCCCACGTCTTCCGGACGCATGATTTCGTAGGTGCCGCGATGGCGCAGCATGCCGTGCTGGTGGATGCCCGACTCGTGCGCGAACGCATTGCCGCCGACCACTGCCTTGTTGCGCTGCACCGGCATGCCGACCAGGCGCTGCAGCAACTGCGAGGTGGAGACGATGCGAGGGGTGTTGATGTCGGTGTCGATGTTGTAGAACGCACCGCGCACCTTCAGTGCCATGGTGATTTCTTCCAGCGCGCAGTTGCCAGCACGCTCGCCGATGCCGTTGATGGTGCACTCGACCTGCCGTGCGCCGCCTTCGATCGCCGCCAGCGAGTTGGCCACCGCCAGGCCCAGATCGTTGTGGCAGTGCGCGCTGAAGATCACGGTGTCGGCACCTTCCACGCTGGCGATCAGGCGCGAAAACATGCCGCGGATTTCTTCCGGCGTGGTAAAGCCCACCGTGTCCGGCAGATTGATCGTGGTGGCACCGGCGGCGATCGCTACGCGCGCCACCTCGGCCAGGAAATCTTCTTCGGTGCGGGTGGCGTCTTCGGCGGAGAACTCGATGTCGTCGATATAGCCGCGCGCCAGCGTCACATGCTTGTGCACCGACTCCAACACCTGCTCGCGGCTCATGCGCAGCTTGTGCTCGCGGTGCAGCGGGCTGGTGGACAGGAAGACATGCAGGCGCGGATTGGCGGCCGCCTCCAGTGCACGTGCGGAGGTTTCGATGTCGGCCTGCAGGCAGCGCGACAGCACCGCCAGCGTGGGGCGACGCAGCTCGCGGCCGATCATCGCGACGGCCTCGCGGTCCGAATGCGAACTGGCCGGGAAACCGGTTTCGATGATGTCCACGCCGAGTTCGTCCAGCGCGCGCGCCATTACCAGCTTTTGCTGGGGCGTCATGCTGCAGCCGGGGGATTGCTCGCCGTCGCGCAGGGTGGTGTCGAAAATTCGGATACGCGGGGTCTGGTTGGATACGGTCGTGTTCACCAGGAAGACTCCTCTACGGCGATGGCGGTGACAGGCGTTGGAGCGACTGCGGATGGGCGGGAAAGAACGGGTGTTTCGGGAAGTGACTTGGCGCTGCGTTCGTTGCGAAGTCGCTCGGTGTTGCGACGACGCGGCTTGCGTGGCGGCCGCGGCCGCACCTCGGACAAGAGTGTGGCCAGAACAGTTGCGTCGATATTACCGCCAGAGACCACCGCACACTTGCGTTTCCCTGAAACGCGGCGACCGGCGGCCAAGGCCAGCGCGCCAGCGCCCTCGGCGATGACGTGTTCTTCCAGGGCCAGGCGCACCAGCGTTTCGCGCAATTCGGCCTCGCGCACGATCACCACATCGTCGAGCAGGCTCGCGCACAGGCGGCGGGTCAGAAAGCCGGGAATCTTGACCTTCACGCCGTCGGCCAGGGTGGGGACGGGAGCGATTTCACGCAGATCGCCACGTACGGCGCGCGCCATCGAGTCGACACCTTCCACCTGCGCGCCGACGATGCGCACGCCTTGCGATTTCAGCGCCAGCGCCACCCCGGAGGCCAGCCCGCCACCGCCGATCGGCACGATCACCACGTCCGGCGCATGCGCGGCCAGCTCGATGCCGACCGTGCCTTGCCCGGCGATCACATCCGGGTCGTCGAAGGCGGACAGAAAACGGTAGCCGTTCTGGTCGGCCAGCTCGCGCGCGAACGCAAACGCCTCGTCGTAGCTGTTGCCATGCTGGCGGACGGTGGCGCCCCAGTGCGCGACGCCGGCGATCTTGGTCTGCGGCGCGCCGTAGGGCATCACCGTGATGGCCTGCACGCCCAGCCGGTACGCCGACCACGCTACGCCTTGCGCATGATTGCCGGCCGAGGCGCAGATCACCGGGCGCTCGTCGCCGCGTTCCAGCCCCGCCAGCAAGGCGTTCAATGCACCGCGCACCTTGTACGAGCCGGTGCGCTGCAGATTTTCCAGCTTCAACCACACACCGAAGCGCTCGGCGTAATGCAGCGGCGTGGGCGACAGATACTTGCGCAGACGGGCCTGCGCGGCCAGAACGTCGGCCACGCTGACCGCCACGTCGCCTACGTCTGGCTCCTGCGGGGAGGGGCGGCCGGAATCAGGCATTGCGGCACGCGCACGGCCGATCCGGGAGAAGACACCTCCGGACAGCAGTTTCATGCTCGCGCGAGGTCCGGGCGTTCACGCCGCGACCTCGACCGAGTCCAGCGCGGTGATCGTCACCGACTCGCAGTCGTACACCTTCTCCAGCTGCAGGCGCAGCGTCTCCGGCGGGCGGGTGCTGTCCACGTCCAGTTGCAGATGCCAGCGGCCGGCATCGTCCGGGGCGCTGGCGCCGTGGATGGCGCAGGGGCGGAAGCCGCGTCGCTCGGTCATGCCGAGCACGCGCACCAATGCGCCTTCGGCCGGCTTCAGCACCAGATCAAGCCGGTAACGCATGCGATGTCTCCTTGGCCGCGTGTGCGGGATTGCTGTCCAGCATGGTGCTGTTGGCGTTGTTGGGCGGCACCAGCGGCCATACGTTGGCACGCGCGTCGATGGCCACATGCAGCAGGCCGGGGCCGGGTTGCGCCAGCAGTTCGGCCAGCGCGGCATCGACATCGCCGCGCGCGATGATGCGCTTGGCCGGGATGCCGAAGACCTGCGCCAGGGCGGCAAAATCCGGGTTGTCGGACAGATCGATTTCGCTGTAACGCTCGGCAAAGAACAGTTCCTGCCACTGCCGCACCATGCCCAGCGAGCTGTTGTCCAGCAACACGATTTTGACCGGCAGCTTGCAGCGCGCGATCGTCACCAGCTCCTGCACGTTCATCATGAAACTGCCGTCGCCGGAGACCAGCACCACGGTGCGGTCGGGGCAGGCGAACTGCGCGCCCATCGCCGCCGGCAGGCCGAAGCCCATCGTGCCGAGCGCGCCGCTGGTGAGGTGATTGCGCGGATCGTTGAAGCGGCAATGCTGGGCCACCCACATCTGATGCTGACCTACATCGCACGCGATGATGGTGTCGGCCGGGGCTACTTCGCTCAGGCGCTTGAGCAGCGCCGGCGCGTAGATATCGGTGCCGGGCGCGTCGTAACGCGCGCCGAATTTTTCGCGGTTGGCAAAGCAGCGCGTACGCCATGCCTGGCAATTGCCACGTGCCGCGCTCAGTGCTTTCAGGCTGACCGCCACATCGCCGGGCACGGCGATGTCGGCCGTACGCAGCTTGGAGATTTCATACGCATCGGCATCCAGATGGATGACGCGCGCGAATGGTGCGAACTCGCTCAACTTGCCGGTGGCACGGTCATCGAAGCGTGCGCCGACCACCACTAACAGATCGCATTCCTGGATCGCCATATTGGCCGCGCGGGTGCCGTGCATGCCCAGCATGCCCAGATAATCCGGATGCGCATGCGGCAGCGCGCCCAGGCCGCGCAAGGTCAGCGCGGTGGGAATGCCGGTGGCTTCGACAAAGCGCCGAAATGCCTCCACCGCACCGGCCAGGGCGATGCCGCCACCGCCGTACACCACCGGGCGTTCGGCGCTGGCGATGGCCGCCAGCGCTTCGGCCAATTTCGCATCTTCCGGGGCCGGAGGCGGCAACACTGCCGCCGGCACATGATCGGGCAGATGCGAGGCATCGGCGATCTGCACGTCCTTGGGCAGGTCGATCAGCACCGGCCCGGGGCGTCCCTCGCGCGCAATGCGGAACGCTTCGCGCACCATCTCCGGAAGATCCTCCACACGCCGCACCAGAAAACTGTGCTTGACGATCGGCATGGTCATGCCGAACACGTCCAGTTCCTGGAACGCATCGGTGCCCAGTAGGGGCGTGGCGACCTGGCCGGTCAGGCACACCATCGGGACCGAATCGAGCATCGCATCGGCGATGCCGGTGACCAGATTGGACGCGCCCGGGCCGGAGGTGGCCACGCACACGCCGACCCGGCCGCTGGCACGGGCGTAGCCGTTGGCAGCGAGGGCGGCGCCCTGTTCGTGACGGACCAGGATGTGCTTGAGCCTGGAATCCACCAGGGCGTCGTAGAACGGCATGATGGTGCCGCCCGGATAACCGAACAGCGTTTCCACGCCTTCGGCTTCCAGGGCCTGCGTCAGCCAGCGCGCGCCGTTGCGGGGCGTGCTGTGTGCGGAGGTGTTCATGCGTTGCGGACCTTCGGTGTTAGCGGTGGGGGTGCGGCGCCATTACGCCGCTTGTTGATTCGCTGGTGCGGCGGCGGCTTGCTGCTGACCGTTGAGCCACACCATCTTGGCGCGCAGCTTCTTGCCCACTTCCTCGATCGGGTGCTCCAGATCGGCCTGCTTGAACTTGTTGTAGTTCGGCAGGCCGGCTTCGTACTCGGCCACCCAGTTCTTGGTGAAGGTGCCGTTCTGGATATCGGTCAGCACGTCCTTCATGCGCGCCTTGGTGCTGGCGTCGATCACGCGCGGGCCGCTGACATAATCGCCGTATTGCGCGGTTTCGGACACGAATTCCAGCATGCGGGTGATGCCGCCTTCGTAAAACAGGTCCACGATCAACTTCAGTTCGTGCAGCACTTCGTAGTACGCGATCTCCGGCTGGTAGCCGGCTTCCACCAGCACTTCGAAACCGGCCTGCACCAGCGACGAGGCGCCGCCGCACAGCACGGCCTGCTCGCCGAACAGATCGGTTTCGGTCTCTTCCTTGAAGGTGGTCTTGATGATGTTGGCGCGCGCGCCGCCCAGGCCGCCGGCATAGGTCAGCGCGAACTGCTCGGCCTTGCCGCTGGTGTCCTGGTAGACCGCGTAGATGCACGGCACGCCGCGGCCGATCTCATATTCGCGACGCACCAGCGCGCCCGGACCCTTCGGCGCGACCAGCACCACGTCCAGATCGGCGCGCGGGGTGATCATGTCGAAATGCACGTTCAGGCCATGCGCAAACAGCAGGCAGGCGCCTTGCTTCATGTTCGGGGCGATGACCTCTTCGTAGAGCTTCTTCTGCACCATGTCCGGGGTCAGGATCGCGACCAGGTCGGCACTCTTGACCGCCTCGGCCGGCGCCACCACGGTGAAGCCGTCGGCCTGAGCCTTGGATTCGGTCGGGCCACCGGCACGCAGGCCGACGGTGACGTCGAAGCCGGAATCGCGCAGGTTCAGCGCATGCGCGCGGCCCTGGCTGCCGTAGCCGATGATCGCGATTTTCGGTTGGGTGTCGTTGCTCATGGAGTAGTCCTTGCGGGGTTGGCAGTGGGAAAAGGATCAGCCGGCAGCGTCAGGGGCTGGCCGGCCGAGCAAAGCGGGGATGGACGACGGCACCGGCCACGCAGGCACTGCACCAGCGCAGTGGTCGGCGCGGGTAGGGCAGATGGTGGCGATGTCGGTGATGTCGTTCATGTCATTCGAAACTTTTGGTGGTCCCTGAAACGCGAAACCCCGCGCCGTTGCCGGTGCGGGGTCTGATCGAAGCCTTGTGTGTCTGTTGCCTACACGAAGTCCCGTCCCGCACCGGTTGGCGAGGTAATAAGTACGAGCACGAGAAGCGACGCTGCCGACGCGCCGATCGGCGCGGACACTGGGGCGTTCGAGGTGGTGTGGCGGTGCGACATGTGACTGAGATAACCATCGCTGCAGGTGGGGTGTCAACCCTTGCGCATGAAACGGCCGCATCAATCGGCGCTGTGCCGCGCGAAACCGCGTGGCAGCAGCATGGTTGCTGTTGAAACCGCATCGTTGCAGGGTGGTGACGGGCGATGCGAGTCACTAAATGCGCGGTATTTGTGCTGACAGGCAGCGCTTGTCGAGCGAGGCGGCCCGACCCGCTGGTATGGTTGGCCACTTATCTGTGGTGTCCGGGGATCTTCTGTCATGCGTCGCGTACCTGTGTTGTTGATGTCTGCCTTGGCGCTGCTCGCGCCGCCCCTCACTGCTGCCGACCGGATCACCGGGCAGCCGTTCGCCACCCGCTCGGAAGTCATCGCCCCGCATGCGATGGCGGCGACCTCGCAGCCGTTGGCCACCCAGATCGCGCTGGATGTGATGAAGGAGGGCGGCTCGGCGGTGGACGCGGCGATTGCTGCCAATGCCGCGCTGGGCCTGATGGAGCCCACTGGCAACGGCGTCGGCGGGGATCTGTTTGCGATCGTCTGGGACCCCAAGACCAGCAAGCTCTACGGCTACAACGGCTCGGGCCGCTCGCCCAGGTCGCTGACTCTGGCCGAGTTCCAGCGCCGTGGGCTGAAGGACATACCGCCGACCGGCCCGTTGCCGGTCTCGGTGCCGGGCGCGGTGGATGGCTGGTTCGCGCTGCACGAGCGCTTCGGGCGCAAGCCGATGGCGCAGAACCTGGCCCCGGCGATCCGCTACGCCCGTGAGGGCCATCCGGTAGCAGAGACCATCGCCTATTACTGGGACCGCTCGGTGCCGCGGCTGTCGCAGTACCCAGGCTTCAAGGAGCAGTTCACCATCGACGGCCATGCCCCGCGCAAGGGCGAGCTGTGGAAGAACCCGAACCTGGCCAACACCTTGCAGCAGATTGCCGACGGCGGCCGCGATGCGTTCTACAAGGGCGACATCGCCCGCACCATCGGCGCCTATTTCAAGGCCAATGGCGGCTACCTGAGTTACGAGGATCTGGCCAGCCACACCGGCGAGTGGGTGGAGCCGGTGTCCACCAACTACCGTGGTTATGACGTCTGGGAGTTGCCGCCCAACAGCCAGGGTATCGCCGCACTGCAGATGCTCAATATCCTGGAGGGCTACGATTTCTCCAAGATCCCGTATGGCTCGGCCGAGCATGTGCACCTGTTCACCGAAGCCAAGAAGCTGGCCTTCGCCGACCGCGCGCGCTTCTATGCCGACCCGGCGTTCCAGCCGGCGCCGCTGGCCAGGCTGATTTCCAAGGACTACGCCGCGCAGCGTCGTTCGCTGATCTCCATGGACAAGGCGCTCAAGGAAGTGCAGCCGGGCACGCCCAAGCAGCTGGAAGAAGGCGACACCATCTACATGACCGTGGCCGATGCCGACGGCATGATGGTGTCGCTGATCCAGTCCAATTACCGCGGCATGGGCAGCGGCATGGCCCCGCCCGGGCTGGGCTTCATCCTGCAGGACCGCGGCGAGATGTTCGTGCTGAAAAAGGATCACCCCAACGGCTACGCGCCGGGCAAGCGGCCGTTCCAGACCATCATTCCCGCCTTCGTCACCAAGGACGGCAAGCCGTGGCTGAGCTTCGGGGTGATGGGCGGGGCGATGCAGCCGCAGGGGCACGTGCAGATCGTGATGAACCTGGTGGACTTCCATATGAATTTGCAGGAGGCCGGCGACGCGCCACGCATCCAGCATGAAGGCTCCACCGAGCCGACCGGCCAGGCCACCGCGATGAGCGACGGCGGCGAGGTCAACCTGGAAACCGGCTTCTCCTACGACACCATTCGCGCGCTGATGCGCAAAGGCCACCGGGTGATCTTTGCCGATGGCCCGTATGGCGGGTACCAGGCGATCGCGCGCGACCCGGCCAGCGGGGTGTATTACGGCGCTTCGGAAAGCCGCAAGGACGGGCAGGCCGCCGGCTACTGAGCGGGCGCTTGCGGTGCGTGGCGCCGCTCAATTGCAACCGCAGTGCGCCGCTAATGATGGTGATGGATTAGGAAAGCCCATGAGCTCGATGCAACAGCCCGATCCGCCGTCGCAAACGCATGCGGCGCTGCTCCCCGATGCACCGGTCGCGCTGTTGCGGCTATCGGCCGAGGCCTGCGTGGTGGCCTGCAACCGCGCAGGCCTGGATGTCCTGGGCAAGACCGCCGGCGAGCTGCAGGGCGCACCGGCGTCGGTGTTGTGGGGATTGTCCGCAGCCGATCTGATCGGCGAAGACGGCGTCTGGGCGGCCCCGGGCGACGACCCGGCCCGGCGCGTGCGCTATGTGCGCGACCGCGAGCACGGTGGCTGGATGCTGTCGTTGCCGCATGTGGAAACCGCGATCCTGCTGCGCGAAGCCACCCGCCTGGCCGACGACAGCCGGCCGGTGCCGATCTCGCCGCTGCTGCAGCCGCTGGTGGCGCGCCTGCAGGCCGAACACGAAGACCGCACCGTGCTGGAGCGCACCGCCAACGCGTTGGCCGGTTGCGAACTGGAACTGCTGCTGCCGCCCGGTCTGGCGGAGACCGACATGGGGCGCCGGCTGCAGGCCGGCTTCGGCAATCTGGCCGAAGCGATCCGCCAGGCCGTGGCGTTGTCGGTGCAGATCGCCGCCGAAGTGCCGCCGCTGGTGGCCGAAAACGACGGCATGGTGCGTCAGTCGCAGGCGCAGGCCGATGCACTGGATGGCGCCCGCACGGCGGTGCAGCGGCTCTCTTCGAGCCTGCAGGACGTCAACGCCGATCTGACGCAGGTGATTGCGCTGGCCGCCAGTGCCGACGACAGCGCACGTCAGGGCGTCGCCGCCGCACATGCGCTGGGCCAGGCCATGCACGAAGTGGAACGTCGCGCCGCGCGTGCCGGCGAGGTCATCGAAGTCATCGACTCGGTGGCGTTCCAGACCAATATCCTGTCGATCAACGCCGGCATCGAAGCCGCGCATGCCGGCGATGCGGGGCGCGGGTTCGCGGTGGTCGCCACCGAGATCCGCCGCCTGGCCGAACGGGCGGCAGCGGCTGCGCGCGACGTGCGCGCGATCCTGGCCGAAACCAGCGCCGCGGTGGGCGAGGGTGCGGCCTCCGCGCGCGGCACCGAAGCGGTACTCGACGGCATCACCCGCGTGCTCGGCCAGGCCAGCAGCGCGATGACCACGGTGGCCGGGCGGATCCAGGCGCAGGACGGCGAGATTCGCGGCATCGAACGTGCCGTCGATGGCGTGGTGGCGCTGGGTCGCAGCAACCTGCAGCATGCCGCGCACGTGGCCGAACGCAGCGAGGCGCTGGAGCGCGGTACCGAAACGCTGCGCGATTGCGTGGGCCTGTTCCGTCTGCCGGCCGACCCGCTGACAGTGCCTCGGCACGCGCGCGTCAAGGAACTCGCCGTGGCGACCGCCGCTCGTATCGGCACTGCCCTGGCGCAGGCCATCGCACGCGGCCAGATCGACGAAGCGGCGCTGTTCGCCCGCACCTACACGCCGATTGCCGGCGTGGAGCCGGCCAAGTTCACTACCGACTTCGATGCGCTTTGCGACGAGGTATTGCCGGCCTTGCAGGAGCCGCTGCTGGATGCGCATCCGTGGATCGTGTTCGCCATCTGCGCCAATCCCGACGGCTATGTGCCCACGCATAATCTGCGCTTCACCCAGCCGCTGACCGGCGATCCCAAGCGCGATCTGGTCGGCAACCGCACCAAGCGCAAGTTCACCGACCGCGTCGGCCGCAGCGTGGGCGCGCACACCGACCCGTATCGCCTGCAGGTCTACCGCCGCGACACCGGCCAGATCATGTTCGACCTGTCGGCCCCGATCTACGTCGGCCGCAAGCACTGGGGTGGTTTGCGGGTGGGCTATACGCTGGACTAGCTTGCGTGGTCACTGCGGCGCGGCGGATACGGCACTGGACGTCGTCGCTGTGGTGGTGTCACCCAACTGCTCGGCAAGAAAGCGTTCGAGGGTGCGGTAAAAGGTGATCTGATTGGCTTCCTTGTAGAAACCGTGGCCTTCCTTGGCAACGGCCATCCACTGCGGCGCGTTGCCGCTGCGCGTCAATGCCGCGCGCAGGCTCTTGGCCTGTGCAAACGGGGCGCGTTCGTCCTCTTCGCCGTGCACGAGCAGCACCGGCACCTTGATGCGCTCGGCCAACATCACCGGGGAGTGCGCGGCCAGTTCGGCGGCATCACGGCCGATGGCGCGCTCCAGATAATTCAGGCCGTACTCGCTGCGATTGATGTCGCCCTTGCTGTACATCATCTGCAGATCGTAGATGCCGGCCACACCGACCGCGCAGCGGAACAACTCCGGCGCCTTGACCTGCACCATCATGGCGGCATACGCGCCGAAACTGGCGCCGTAGCTGCAGATGCGCGTCTGATCGGCCAGTCCCTGGCCCACTGCCCAGCGTACGCCGTCGATCAGATCGTCCTGGATGCGTTCGCCCCACTGGCGATACCCGGCGCGCTCGAACCGGTTGCCACGACCCAGGCCGCCGCGATAGTTGACCTGCAGCACCAGATACCCGCGGCTGGCCAGGAACTGGGCGTCGGTATCGAAGGCCCAGCCATCGCCATCTGCGTGCGGGCCGCCGTGCGGCAGCAGGACCATCGGCATGCGCACCCCGTTTGCGGCGTTGCCGGGAACGGTGAGCACGCCGTCCAGGGTCAAGCCGTCGCTGGCTTGAAAGGTCACCATGCGCCGCTCGCTCATCTGCGCCGCCTGCAATGCATTGCGTGCCTTGATGACGAGTTTGAGCGTATTGCTCGGCCGGTCGAAGATGTACCAGGCTCCGGCATCGCGGTCGCTGTAGGCCCTCAGCAGCAGGCCATTGCCGTCCTCGGTGAAATTGATGAAGTCCACGTACTGGCCGGCCAGGGTCTGGCTCAGGCTCCGGTGCAGTTGCGCTTCGGCGGTGTCCTGCTCGAAATAGCGCAGTGTCGGCCGTCCTGGCCCCAACCGTGCAGCAAACGGCGTTTGCGGCGCCGAACCCCACTGCAGGTCATCCACGCTGTAGAACGGGTCCGACGCAAGCACGCTGCGCTGCTGGCCATCGGGATCGGTGGCCACCAGGACTGCAGGGCCACCCGCGTCGCTGTACCAGCCATAGAGGCGGCCCGGCTGCCGCGCGAATGCGATCGGTCGCCAGCTGGCCTGGACCTGGGTCATTGGCGACCAGCCATTGCCCGAGCGGCGGAACAGCAACGGGTTATCGTTGTCGTCGGTGCCGTACGCGTAGTGCGCCACGCCATCGTGGTCGAGCACGAACCGCAGATCGGGGACGTCGATGTCGGCCATCAGGCGATGGGTGGTGGTGTTGGCGTCGACGTCGTAGAGCATCGAGTGGCGCGAGTCCAGTGACAGACGCCGCATGTAGAAGTGCCCGTTGCGGCGACTCGGCAGGCCCTCGATATAGCCGAATCCGCGCTCCAGGCCCGCATTGCGCGTGCTTTGCAGGTAGCCGTACACATAGCGCTGATTGCTGCCATCCAGATCGGTGGCGATGATCTCGCCCATCGGCACGGGTTCTTCCAGCGAGCCGAGTTTGCGCCCCTTGCCGATCACCAGCCGCCGGTCGCTGACCCAGGCAATGCGCACCGGCAATTCATAGCGCGGCAAGCGCAGCATCGTGGTGGATTGCATGCCGGCGATGCGGTAGACCACCAGCGCGTAGTTGCCATCGCCCAGATCCGCACTGACCGCCAGATGCTTTCCATCGGGTGACATCGCCGGCGAGGTGATCGGACCGGATTCGACGAATGCCTCGACAGGCGGCGCAGAGGCGGCCTGCGCGGTCCCTGAAAATATTCCCGTCAGCAGCACTGCCGCCCAGCCAAACCGGTGCATCCCCTGCATCTGCGTCGTCCATCCCCTGTTTCACAGAACGATAACGAACCGGCGACGGCTGTGGCAAGTAGGTCCAAAAAAAAAGCCGCCGAAGATCGGCGGCAGGGAGAGAGAGCGGGTTTCTTGTTGTAGTGACTGCAGGCTAGCGGGGTGATGTGCCGTGGAAATGTCCCTGCATGGCGCCGCTGGCGTGCTGCGTGCCAGGCGGCCGCCTGCGTGTCAGCCCTGGCACATGCACAACGACCTCCCGAGGGAGGCCGTTGTGACAACCGGCGTATCCAGCCAGCGGGCCCGGCGGCCCAAGGGCGCGCGATCAGAAGCGCTGGGTGTACTGCAGGTAGCTGTAGCGTCCCGGGATGGCATAGGCCGAATCGAACGAATTGGCAGAAGCGCTGAGCGCCACCGGCGGGTCGCGGTCGAAGACGTTGTTCAAACCCACGCGCACGGTTGCATTCCACGGCAGCTGGTAAGACACCTGCATGTCGTTGAACGCAGTCGCCGCGACGTGGCGATAGTTGCCGGTGTCGTCCAGCTCCGAGTCATAGTCCTTCATGCCCGAGTAGTACCGCACGGCCCAGTTGGCGGCCAGGTTGCCGTAGCTCCAGTCCAGGGTGAGCGTGCCGCGCGTGCGCCAGTTCGGGTTATCGGTGTGGTAGATGCCGTTGTAGCTTTCCCAGGCCGAATTGTCGTCCTGCTTCTGCTCGTTGACGGCCACGTAGGTCGAATCCAGCGTCAGCATGAACTGGCCGATCGCGGTCTGCGGCAGCTTGTAGCGCGCGGTGAAATCGTAGCCCTGCATGCGTTGCTCGCCGACGTTCACCGGCTGGATCACCAGGCCGGTGATGGCGCCGGTGGCATCGCGGGTGACCAGGTCGCAGAACGCCGAGACATTGAACTGATAACACTGCGACAGGATCTGGTTGGCGCTGAATTCGGTGATGGCGTCGGTGATCCTGATCTTCCACCAGTCCAGCGACACATCCAGGCCTTGCACCGAGGCGGGGCTGTAGACGAAACCGAGCGTGGCGTTCTTGGACTTTTCCGGCTGCAGGTTGGCGTTGCTGGTGTAGGTGAACGGATAGATGGTCTGGCCGGAGTTGCCGCTGGCGCTGTTGTACTCGGCCACGTAATTGGCCGGTACGCCGCCGGCCGCGCACGCGGCGGCAATCGCGCCGGTGTAGGAGGTGCTGTTGGTCGAGCAGGGATCGGAATAGGTATCGAAGCTGTCCGATGCGCCCAGGTACAGGTTTTCGATCGATGGCGCGCGGAAGCCGGTAGCGTAGTTGCCACGGATCAACAGGTCGGCGACCGGCTTCCACTTGAAACCGAATTTGCTGTTGGTGGTGCTGCCGAAGGTGTTGTAGTCCGAGTAACGCACGGCTGCGCTCAATTCCAGCAATTGCGCACCGGCCACATCCTTCAGCAGCGGAATCGCCACTTCGGTGTAGTAGTCGTTGAGCGTGTACGAGCCGGAGGTGGGCGTAAACGAATTGCCCGAGGTGTAGCCGGCCGAAATCAACGCATCCGGCGAGGAGAAGCCGCTTTCCTCGCGATGCTCGACGCCGGCGGCAAAGCTCATCCAGCCGGCAGGAAGCTCGAACAGATCGCCGGTGAGGTTGGCGGTGAAACTGCTGTTCTTGTACTGATAGGTGTTGTGCGCGGTGAACAGGATGTAGTCCAGCATCTCCTGAGTCACGCCACCGGCCGGCGACAGTGGGTTGAATGGCACGCAGCCGGCAATGACTGCGCCGCCGCTGTCCAGGCACGACAGGGTGCCATTGACGATGGCGGATGCGCCGAGCGCATTGCCCAGGTTGAGCAGATTGACGTCGCCGTACTGGGTTTCGGTCTGGTCGGTCTGATTGTGCGCAAAGCCCACATCCCAACTGAACTGCCTGTCCGCAAACTGGAAGTCGCCTTCCAGCCCGGTATACACGTGCGAGGTCTTGACGTCCTGCTGGTAGGTGCGCGCGAATTCGGTCAACCGATGCGACCAGCCCACATCGCGTCCGTCGCCGCCGTAGACGCTGTTGTACGGGTTGTAGTAGCTGTCGCCGCTCATCAGGATGCCGGTGTTGACCGAGGCCAGCGGAAAGCCGGCCAGCTGCTGCGACGATTGGCGGCGGTTATAGAGCCCATCGAACTTGAAGCGCACGTTGTCGGTGAGTGCGTAGTTGCCTTGCACGTACAAGGCATCGCGCTTCTGCGGCGTGACCAGGTAATTGTCCTTGGCGTAGTTGTAGCCGTAGTCGGAGGTATTGAAGGCGGTGTACTGGTCCAGACCGTAGCGCGGATAATTGCTGTCGCCGCTGGCGGTTGCGCTGCCGGGCAACACGGTCCAGGCACCGCTGTTGCCACCTGCACGCAGACGGCCACTTGCCGAGTAGCTGCTGTATGCCGACGACCCTGCGCCATACACCGGCTCGGCCGAGATCTCGCGGTCGCCTGCCATCACCGCATCTTCCTTGACGCTGGACAGCCCGATCACCAGGTTGCCACGCTCGCTGGTGGCACCCACGGTGGCATCGAACGAGGTGCGCTGACCGTCGCCCTGGCCGTACTGGCCGACGTAGGCATTGACTTCGGCACCATCGAAATCGCTGCGGGTGATGATGTTGACCACACCGGCGATGGCATCGGAGCCATAGATCGACGAGGCGCCGTCCTTGAGCACTTCCACCCGCTCCACGATGGCCGACGGGATGGTGTTGAGATCCACCGAGCCGGACAGGCCCGACACCCAGCGCCGTCCGTTGACCAGGACCAGGGTGCGCGAGGCACCCAGGTTGCGCAGGCTCACGGTGGCCGAGCCGTCGCCGCCGTTGTTGACGGTGGAGTTCATCGTTGCGCCATTGGAGGGGATGCGCTTGAGCACGTCGGCCACCGAGGTCAGGCCCTGCTTCTCGATGTCCTGACGCGTGAGCACAAGCACCGGTTGCGAATTTTCCACATCGACAGAGCGGATGCGCGAGCCGGTGACTTCGATCTTGTCCAGATTGGTCGGACTCTTGTCGGTCTGTTCCTGGGCAACGGCACTGGTGGTGATGCACAGGCCGATGGCGATCGCGAGCGAGCCCCGACGCAGGGTCGGGTGGAGCGTGGACATAGTCATGTGTACGGCGATTCCCGGTAGAGGAGGAACGACAGCGCGATCCCCGTTGGATGGCACCTGCGCATGTACGTCTTCATCGACACGACACGCAGGCTTAGCGGGAATTTAACGAGCGGGTGTCGCCACCGTTTTTCGCCAATCGGCGCCTTGTTGCGCTCCGTCGCGCACAGTGCGCGGGCGCGCCATGCAATGCCGTGGCGAGGCCGTGCATGTGCACCGCCGACCTGCGGTGGCAGGCGGAGACATATGTCGCTGTGGAAGGCGAGGCTACTGCTGCACGCTCTGCCAGGTGGGCAGCGTTCGCTGCCCAGAACGGCATGCGCCGCTGGCGCAGTCGGTGCGGGCGCGTTGCCGACGCCCCGCGATATTTTTTTCAGCCGCGCAGGGTGCGATGTGGTTTAATCGCCGCCGAAGTGGGGGTACCGCAGTGCGCTGCGGTTGAGATAGTCCCTTCGAACCTGATCCGGCTGATACCGGCGTAGGGAAGCTTCGTTAGATGCGATGGTCCGTGCCTGTACGGGCGCATCGCCATTGAGCGCCGCCGCTTCGTCCGCCTGCGAATCCTTCGCAGGGCCAGCGCCGTGGGTGCTGGTCTTCCAGCACACAGGACGAACGCCATGAATGCCGCGCCGACCGTTTTGCAGCAACAAGCCCAGTCGCTGTCCGAGGCTGTGACCCAGCCGATTCCAGGCTCCCGCAAGATCTTCGTGCAGGGTTCGCGCGCCGACCTGCAGGTGCCGATGCGCGAGATTGCATTGACCCGCACACCAACCCTGTTCGGTGGCGAGGACAATGCGCCGCTCAGCGTCTACGACACCTCCGGGCCGTATACCGACCCGCATGCCGCGATCGATCTTGCCGTCGGTCTGGCGCCGCTGCGCGCGCGCTGGATCGCCGAGCGTGGCGATACCGTGGCACTGGATGGCCTGAGTTCCAGCTTCGGCCGCGGCCGCGAGCACGATGCGCGCCTGGATGCGGTGCGCTTTCCTGCGCGGCGCCTGCCACGCGTGGCGCGCGAGGGTGCCAATGTCACCCAGATGCATTACGCGCGGCGCGGCATCATCACCCCGGAAATGGAGTTCGTGGCGATCCGCGAAAACCAGCGCCTGGAAGCGGTGGCCGACGCGATGCTGCGCAAGCAGCATCCGGGCGAAGCCTTCGGTGCCGCGATCCAGCAACGCATCACACCGGAATTCGTGCGTGACGAAATCGCACGCGGCCGCGCGATCCTGCCCAACAACATCAATCACCCGGAAAGCGAGCCGATGATCATCGGTCGCAATTTCCTGACCAAGATCAACGCCAACATCGGCAACAGTGCGGTGTCGTCCGGCATTGCGGAAGAGGTCGAAAAGCTGGTGTGGTCGATCCGCTGGGGCGGCGACACGGTGATGGACCTGTCCACCGGCAAGCACATCCACGAAACGCGCGAATGGATCATCCGCAATTCGCCGGTGCCGATCGGCACGGTGCCGATCTATCAGGCGCTGGAAAAGGTCGACGGGCGTGCGGAAGAGCTTACCTGGAAGATCTTTCGCGACACCTTGATCGAGCAGGCCGAGCAGGGCGTGGATTACTTCACCATCCACGCCGGCGTGCTGCTGCGCTATGTGCCGCTGACGGCAAAGCGGGTCACCGGCATCGTCTCGCGCGGCGGCTCGATCCTGGCCAAGTGGTGCCTGGCCCATCACAAGGAAAACTTCCTCTACACGCACTTCGAAGACATCTGCCAGATCATGAAAGCCTATGACGTGGCGTTTTCGCTGGGCGATGGCCTGCGCCCGGGCTGCATTGCCGATGCCAACGATGCAGCCCAGTTCGGAGAGCTGGAAACGCTGGGCGAGTTGACCAGGATCGCCTGGAAGCACGATGTGCAGACCATGATCGAAGGTCCGGGGCACGTGCCGATGCAGCTGATCAAGGAAAACATGGACAAGCAGCTGCGCGAATGCGGCGAGGCGCCGTTCTATACCCTGGGGCCGCTGACCACCGATATCGCGCCCGGCTACGACCACATCACCAGCGCCATCGGTGCGGCGATGATCGGCTGGTTCGGTACTGCGATGCTTTGCTATGTCACGCCCAAGGAACATCTGGGCCTGCCCAACCGGCAGGACGTACGCGACGGCATCATGGCCTACAAGATCGCCGCACATGCTGCGGATCTGGCCAAGGGGCATCCCGGTGCGCAGGTGCGTGACAACGCCTTGAGCAAGGCGCGTTTCGAATTCCGGTGGGACGACCAGTTCCATCTCGGGCTGGATCCGGAAAAGGCCAGGGAGTTTCACGACGAAACCCTGCCCAAGGAGGCGCACAAGCTGGCGCACTTCTGCTCGATGTGCGGGCCGCATTTTTGCTCGATGAAGATCACCCAGGACGTGCGCGATTACGCGGCCGAGCACGGTATGGGCGAGGCGCATGCCTTGTCGGCGGGAATGGAAGAGAAGTCGGCGCAGTTTCTGGCGCAAGGCGCGCAGGTGTATCGCGCCACGTGACATGCGGCAGCATCGTCACGTTGCAGCAGACCGACTGGCTGCTTAGGAAAAATTCAGCTTCGGCTTAGTCAGATCGCAGCGCGGTACGCAAGTGCCGCGCGGTGACTGCGTTGCAAGCGGTTACAGCCCGCAAGCATTTCGCGGCATTTTCCTGAATCGCAGATAAAAAAATCGCGCCAGAGGCGCGAAGGGGACATCGTAATTATTTGAATTCGTCGGCGAGAGAGAGAGAGCCTGACGTCGCCACCTGTCGTAGGGAAGCAACGAGGCATAGAGTAAAATTTGCACCAAATGGATGCATGACACAGTTGGTTGTGGTCCTTTGCTGAATTTGGCGTTTCGCGCGAAGTGCGTGTTGCGTTCTTTGTAGTCCTTGCATGCCGATGCGTGTTTCTTGCCGATGAGTGTTACTCCCGCTAATGCCTTGCCATCGGGCCGGTTACGTGTCGGCCAATGCGTGGTCGACGTCGCCTCGCGCGAAGTGCATGCGCCCGGCGCCAAGCGCGCCGCGCGTCTGGCGCCGAAATCCCTGGCGGTATTGCTGACGCTGGCGCGGCAGCCGGGCCAGGTGGTGACGCGCGAGCAACTGCTGGCCGAGGTCTGGCCCGACACCTTGCCGACCAACGACGTGGTGACCCAGGCGGTCACGCAACTGCGCAAGGCATTGGCCAGCAACGGCAGCCAGCGCTTCGAGCATATCGAGACCATTGCCAAGACCGGCTATCGGCTGCTGGCCCCGGTTGCGTGGGAGCAGCCGTCGGACGGTCCGGCCGATGTTGCCGCGCCCGCGACGGCGGTGACTGCATCGGACAAGGAGCCCGGCGAGCGCAACCGCACCGCCGGCGTCACCGCGACTGCTGCAGTGGAGCGCAGCCCGGTCACCCGGCAGCCTCCAGCATCGGTTCCGCCTGCGTCGGCTGCAGTGCGGCAGCGCCGATGGATGGCCTTGGCAGTGGCCAGCGTGGCCTTATTGGTGGTGCTGGGACTGGCGGCGCGGACGCTGTGGATGCGCGCGCCGGATCGCGACGCGGCAGCGGCCTCGGCAGTGCTCGGCAGCCCCAAGCGCCCGTACCAGATCATCACCGCGGGCGGCGGATTCGATCTCATGCCCAGCCTGTCGCCGGACGGGGCGATGGTGGCCTATGCCTCGCTGACCAGCGATCGCGCAGGCACCTCGATCCTGGTCAAGACCACCAACAACGCCTACCCGCGCGTGCTGGACACGCCGGCGGCCGGTATTTCCGATCGGCTGCCGGCCTGGTCACCGGATGGGCGCGAGATCGCCTTCTCGCGGCAGGCGCCCGATGGCAGCTGCCGCATCATGATCGCTGCTGCCAACGGCCCGGCTGCCGCACGCGAGGTGGCGCGCTGCGATGGCGCGGACATGCTGAGTTTCAGTTGGTCGCCGGACGGCCGTGCCCTGCTGTTCGGCAGCATGACCGGCATGCACGGGTCGCCGCGCATGCGGCGGCTGGATCTGGAAACCGGCCAATGGCAGCCGCTGCGCTACAGCGCGCAACCGAGCGACTTCGACTACACGCCGCGCTATTCGCCCGACGGGCACTGGATCGTGTTTCTGCGCAATCCGCAGCTTGGCGATCTGTGGCGCATTCCGGCAAGCGGCGGAACCGCCGAGCGGCTGACCCACGACAACGCCGATATCCGTGGCTGGAGCTGGTTGCCCGACGGCAGCGGGCTGATCTTCGGGCGTCGTGTGGACAGCGAAGCGCGGCTCTACCGGCTCGATCTGGTCGACCGCAGCCTGCATGACTTCGGTGTGGACGATGCGCAGGCACCGGATGTGGCGCATGGTCATCTGGTCTTCGTGCAGCGCAAACCGCAATTTGGCGTGTATCAGGTCATTCACGACCCCATGAATGGCGGCTACATTCGCCGCCGGCTGTTTCCTTCCAGCGGGCGCGACGATCAGCCGATGATTGCGCCGGACGGGCGCCAGTTGATCTTTGCCTCCAATCGCTCCGGTGCGTACGGCCTGTGGTGGGGCGATGTCGGCAAGCCCGGCTCGGTGCGCCTGATCGAAGGCCTGCGGCCGGATGCGCGCCAGGCCGCCGACTGGTCGGCCGACTCGCAACACGTGCTGGTCAGCGGCAGCGATGCGCACGGGCATGCGGCACTGTTCGAAGTGACCCCGAGTACCGGCAAGGCGCTGCGGCTCCCGGTGCCGCAGCCGCGACCGTTGCAGGCGATCCATGTTCCCGATCCCGATCAGTTGTTGGTGGTGGCTGCCGCCGATGACGGGCGCACCTTTGCCACGCTCTACGACAGACGCAGTGCTCCATGGCGCGCGCTGGCGTCGCTGCAGGACGTCTCGCAGCTGCGGCTGGACCGCGCCAGCGGCCAGGTATTGCTGACGCGTCTGACCGGCGGCGGGCTATGGCAGGTCGCCCCGTCGCTGGCCGCCGACACCTTGCGACCGGTCGATCCGCAGCAGCCATCGCGCTGGCGCTATCGCAGCTGGGCTCCCGGCGCGCGCGGGCAATTGCATTACCTGTCGTCCACCGACGCCTGTGCCACCTATGACAGCGACCTGCGCGGCGGTGTCGGGCGCTGCATGGATGCGGCCAAGTACACCACCATCAATGGTTTCAGCGTGGATCAGCGCAGCGGCGCGTTGTATGTGGCATTGGCAGAAGAAGACGGCAGCTCGATTGCCTTCATGGCGTTGCCGGAGCGCCTGGCCACGCCGTTGGGTGTGATATCCAACCTGTTGATCGTGTTGAGGAAAATCGCTTCGTAAGTTCTTCGGAAAGACTTCGTGGCAATTTCGGCAGACCTTCGTCGGAACTTCCTGACTGACGCCAGATTCGGCAAAACACTACGCCCTCTTTTGTACAGGGGGCTGCCACCATGCAACAGGTCATCACCGCAGATCGCGGGCTCGCACTTTGCTTGGACGGTGCCAGCGAGCCGACGTCGACGACCTGTCTGGCGGTCTCCCGCCTGGGCAGCATCCGGACCGCCGCGGCCACGTTCACGCTGTGGGTGCAGTTGCGCGGCCGCGCCTGGGTGGAGTCAAAGGAAGGGCGCTTCCGTCTGCGCGCCGGCGACTGGATCGCCTTCGACAAGGAATCGCATCCCACCGTACAGGCCGACCGCAGCGCGCTCTGTGTCGGCGTCAGCCTCGATGGCGACAGTCTGCAGTCGCTGGCCGAGTTGACCGACGCCACGTTGTATCCGGGACGCAGCCAGCTGTCGCGTGGCGATCTGCGCATTGCATTGCGTCTGTGGCGTAACGCGGCTGCGCAGAGCGGCGGTGCATCGGCACGCCCGTTGTTGCTGCATCTGGCTGCGATGCAGCGCGACTTCATCGCGCAGGAGCAGCGCTGCCCTGGGCGTTCGCGCAGCCGTCGCCGTCAGGTCTTCGGTCGCATGCAACGCGCGCGGCTGTATCTGGAAGGCAACAGCGACCGCGTGGTGCGCATCGCTGAGCTGGCGCAGCTGACCAACTTCTCCAGCTGGTATGTGTCCAAGACGTTCCAGAGCCTGTACGAGGAAAGCCCGCAGGCCCTGTCGGCGCGCCTGCGCCTGGAACGCGCCTCCGATCTGCTGCGCGATACCTCGATGATGATCGGTGAGGTTGCGGCCGCAAGCGGGTTCGACAATTGCTGCAGCTTTGCGCGTGCATTTCGTGCGCGTTTCGGTGTCTCCGCATCGCATTACCGCGACCAAACGACAAATCCGCCAGATTCGGCACAGCCACGGAGCGTGACGCGCAAAGCGACGATGTTCACGCAATCGTAATTTGCACAGGGGCGCTTAACGCGCCACTAACGAACCCTGGAGAGATTGATGAACCTTCGCACCTCCGCAGTGCGGCTGGGCCTGTTGCCCGCCGGTATTGCGATCGCGTTGACGCCGGCATTTGCCGTCGCGCAAGAATCGACCACCACGCTGGACCGTATCGAGATCACCGGCTCGCGCATCCGCAGCGCCGATGTCGAGACCCAGCAGCCGATTTTGACGCTTGACCGTCAGGCACTGGAAAAGCAGGGTCTGACCTCCGTCGCCGACGTGCTGCAGAACCTGACCTCCGCTGGTTCGCCGGCGATCTCGCGCGCTGATGCGCTGTCGTCGGGCGAAGACGTCGGCGGTTACTACGTCGATCTGCGTAACCTCGGCGCGCAGCGTACGTTGGTGCTGGTGAACGGTAAGCGTCTGGGTGCATCGACCTCCGGTCTGCAGGATCTCAGCCAGATTCCGATGTCGGCAATCGAGCGTATCGAAGTGCTGAAGGATGGCGCCTCGTCCATCTACGGTTCCGATGCCATTGCCGGTGTGGTCAACGTCATCACCCGCAAGCGTTTCGACGGCGCTGAAGCCAGTGTGCAGTTCGGCCAGTTCGGTCAGGGCGACGGCGATACCACGCAGTACTCCTTCACTGTCGGTTCGCAGGGCGAGCGCGGCGGCGTGACGCTGTCGGCCGAGTACTCCAAGCAGGATCCGGTGTTCGCCAAGAACCGCTGGTTCAGCCGCGATGGCTCGCGTGGTCCCAACTCCACCCCGAACAGCTGGAGCCCGATCAGCCAGAACGGCTCGTGGTGCAATCCGCTGCAGGTCGACTGCGCAGATCCGGACACCGCGGTGTGGCAGACCCTCAATGCCGGTGGTAACCCGAACAACCCGGCCGACTATCACCCCATCACCCCGGCCGAGTACGCCAACTCGAACCAGCAGATGATGGTGCAGACCGGTATCGAGCGGAAGTCGGTGTTTGCCAACGTCAACTACGACGTTGCCGATGCCATCACCTTCAACGCCGACATCGCTTACAACGAGCGCACGACCGACGGACAGATCGCGGGTTATCCGTACCAGTCCGGTTCGTTCGGCACGCCGCTGGAAGCCGGCAGCGCGTTCAATCCGGTTGGCCAGGACGTCGATTTCCGTCGCCGCCTTTGGGAAGTGCCGCGCGCCACCGAAAACCAGCTCAAGACCCTGCGCTTTGCGCCGACCTTGAGCGGCTACTTCGATCTCGGTGGCAAGACCTGGGACTGGGACGTTGGCGCGTTGTGGAATCGCAACGAGAACACCAAGCGCAGCCGTGGCGACATGAGCCTGATCGCATCGCGTCAGGCACTGGGCCCGTCCTTCATCAACGGCCAGGGCGTTGCACAGTGCGGTACCGCTGCCAACCCGACCCCGCTGTCGGCGTGCCGTCCGTGGAACCCGTTGCTGCCGTACAACGTTGCAGGTCAGGGCTCGCTCGCCGATCCGGCGTTGCAGGAATTCCTGTTCCCCACCTTCACCGACACCGGCCTGACCAAGACCACCAGCTTCACTGCCAACCTGTCCGGTTCGATCGTTGAACTGCCGGCTGGCGACCTGGGCATTGCGGTCGGCTATGAACACCGCAAGGAAGAAGGTCGCTTCTCTCCTGACGCATTCGCGCAGTCGGGCGAGAGCACGGGCCTGGGTGCCAAGACCACGCAGGGCGAATACTCGCTGGACGAGGTCTACCTCGAATTGAATGTGCCGCTGCTGAGCGACGTCGCATTCGCCAAGGAACTGACCTTCAACGCTGCGACGCGTTACTCGGACTACAGCAACTTCGGCGACACGCTGAACTCCAAGTTCGGCCTGACCTGGCGTCCGCTGGAAGACCTGCTGGTGCGTGCGACCTATGCGGAAGGCTTCCGTGCGCCGACCATCAGCGATCTGTACGGCGGCCTGAGCAGCAGCTTCGAGGATTACATCGACCCCTGCGGCGTCGGTGCCCCGAACAGCGTCAACGGCAATGCGGCCTGCACCAATGCCGGCGTACCGTTGGGCTACACCCAGCTGGGTCAGGGCTTCGTGCCTTGCACGACCTACCCGTGCCAGACGCCTGACGAATTCGTCAGCGGTGCCAACCCGAACCTGAAGCCGGAAACCTCCACCAGCAAGACCGCTGGTCTGGTGTGGAGCCCGCGTTGGGTGCAGGGCCTGGATATCTCGCTGGATTGGTACCGCTACGAGATCAACGACATGATCATCGCCGATAGCGTCGACCGTATCCTGCGCGACTGCTACGTGCTGGGCAATTCGGAGCGCTGCGCAGGCGTGACGCGTGCAGCCGACGGCCATATCTCCTCGATGACCTACGGCGTGGCCAACCTCGGCCAGATGGAAACCGAAGGCTACGACCTGGGCGTGAAGTACCGTTTGCCGGAAACTGCAATCGGCTCTTTCACCCTGGATTGGCAGACCAGCTACGTCAGCAAGTACGACGAAGCCGGCCAGGACAGCGCGGGCAACGCCATCATGATCGGCCGCGTCGGCGAGCCGGGCATCTTCCGCGTGCGTTCCAACGTTGGCGTGAACTGGGCGCTGGGTGATTTCGGCGTCAACTACACCCTGCGTTACTACTCGGGCATGAAGGAAAGCTGCATCACGCTGGCCGAGGGCTATTGCGACGCCCCCGACCATTTCGCCAACGGCGAATCCGATCCGCTGCGCCACACCGGTTCCAACACCTTCCACGACCTGCAGGTCAACTGGAAGGCACCGTGGGACGCAACGATCGCACTCGGCGCGAACAACGTGTTCGATCACCGCGGTCCGCTGCAGTACTCGGCACCGAACAGCAGCTTTGCCTATTACGGCGGCTTCGAAATCGGTCGCTTCGTGTACATGAAGTACACCCAGCGTTTCTGATCCATCGACGCGCTGTAGCATGAGGGACGGGCCGCAAGGCCCGTCCTTTTTTTATGGTGAGGTGGATGCGATGCAGGCCTCTGCGGCCCTCATGATCAAAGCGACCGTGGCGACGGTCAGCCGACGCCACTGCCATCACTGATGACATCTGCACTGGTGTGGCGAGCCGCCGATCGGAAAGGAGGTGCCGGCTGCACTTCAGCGGCTGCGTTTCAGTGCGGCCTTGTTGCAGTGATGCGGCAAAAAAAACGCGGCTTTCGCCGCGTTTTTTTTCATTCACAGGCAGCTCAAGCCTCGGCAAGCCCCAGCAAGGTATCGGCCTGTTCGCGCCAGGTTGGCAGGCGGGCGAGCACGCCGACCTTGGACAGGTACTCTTCGTCCACGGTTTCGCCGCTGGCCAATGCGGTCGCCACATGCACCGCGCCGGTCACCCAGAAACTGCGCAGGCTGGAGCGCTGCGGGTGGCGATGGAAGGCCACCGCTTCGATGATCGGCATCGGCAGGCCCCACAGGCCGAGCAGGTAAGCACCGGCTTCGGTATGGCCCAGGCGGTCGTCGCCGCCTTCCAGCGGCGGTTCGCGCTCGTCGCGCACGCCGGGCAGCAACAAGCCGATATCGGCCAGCAGCGCGGCGGTGGAGCCCAGTTCTGCGCTGGTCGGCGGCAACACCTTGGCGGCCAGTCGCGAGGAGAGCAGGGCGCGGCGCTGCATCGCATTGCGCTCGGCCGGGGTCAGCGTCTGCACCGAGAACACTTCGCTGGCCAGGACCAGGTCGCGCAGCGTGGCCACGCCCAGGCGGGTCACTGCCGTGCGCAGATCGGTGATGCTGCGGCCGCCGGAGAAGAATGCGGAATTGCACAGCTGCAGCACCTTGGCGGCAATCGCCGGATCGCCGGCGATCAGCTTGGCGATATCGGCCGCGTCGGCGCCATCGTCTTCTTCCAGTGCATGCATCAGGCTCAGATACAGATGCGGCGGCGACGGCAGTTTTTCGATCCGGCCGATGGCGGCGCGCAAGCGCGGATTGCCGAGCAGATCGCGCAGTTCTTCCAGGCTGGTGATGGCTTCGAGCAGGACTTCCGGGGCCAGCGGCACCGGCAGAAAGCGGTGCGCCACGCCAATGATGCGAGCCGGCGGGGTGCGCTGACCATCCTGGGCATCGATCAGGGCGATGCGGATGGTGTCCGGGCGCAGCGTACGGATCTGCCCCAGCAACGTGGCGGACGTGAGATCGGGCAGGACGGGGGCGACGATGACCGCGTCGAACGGCGATAACGCGGCCGCCTCGATCGCCGAATTGCCGTCGGCCACCTGCTGCACCTGCCACTGATCACCCAGATCGGCGACATAGTCGCTCAATTCGGACGGAAGACTGGCTTCGTCCCCAACAAACAGAATACGCAAGACACTTCCCCAAGAGTCACCGGTGACAGACACCGGCCAAACGCTGTCGGCAATGTACCCAATCTGCCGCCGGCGGTCACCGGGATCACGCCGGAAGCGTGATCCCGATCGCCCCGCGGTTGCGGGGCTGCGTCACGGTCGTTGGATCAGGGTGCGTCGGAATTATAGCGTTCCACCGACTCCACCAGGATGCGCTTGGCCTCTGCCGCGCCGCCCCAGCCATCCAGCTTGACCCACTTGCCCTTCTCCAAGTCCTTGTAATGCTCGAAGAAATGGCCGATGCGCTCCATCCAGTGGCTGGACACCTGGTTGATGTCCTCGATATGCGCGTAGCCGGAGAAGATCTTCTCGATCGGCACCGCCAGGATCTTTTCGTCGCTGCCGGCCTCATCGCTCATGCGCAGTACGCCCACCGGACGGCAACGCACCACCGAGCCAGGCACCAGCGGCAGCGGCAGCACCACCAGCACGTCGGCCGGGTCGCCGTCGCCGCACAGGGTGTTGGGCACATAGCCGTAATTGCAGGGGTAACGCATCGGGGTGGACAGGATGCGGTCGACGAAGATCGCGCCGCTGGCCTTGTCCACCTCGTACTTGACCGGCTCCGAATCCTTCGGAATTTCGATGACGACGTTGATTTCTTCCGGCAGATTCTTGCCGGAGGTGACCAGTTCAAGACCCATGCGCGTAACTCCCGAGGCGTCATCTAGTGTGTGGAGCGCGATTCTACGCGTTCGGCTGTTGCGGTGCAGCGACACTGAATGGGCAATGTTCTGACCGCCGTGTGCGGCATAGCCCGCATTCATCCCGGGGAGCTCTCCGATCGTTGCGGCCCGCGGCGCGGCGCACGCTGCAGACTCATCCACTGCTCGGGAACTGCCATGTTCAAGCCTGTGCGTTTGCTCGTTGTGCTGCTGCTCTCCGGTGCCTGCCAGCTCGCCTCTGCGGCGACGCCGGCGCCGACCTTCGTCGATGCGGTGGACTGGCCCGCCAATGGCGAAGGCTGGGAGGCCTTTGTCGATCTGGAGCAGCGGCTGGAGCAGGATTTCGACAACATCTGCGGCGACACCTTTTGCGGCGGCGAGTTCAGCGACTACCACCCGCTGCGCTTGCGTTGCTCGGTGCACCGGGTTAGCGGCGTGGTGCGCAGCTGCATCTGGACCTTCGGGGCCAGCGAGGTCAGCGTCGACCCCGGCAGCGGGTACCTGCGCTCGGACAGTCGGGTCTGGCGCTGCACGGCGCCGCTGAAGGCAGGGACGCGTCTGGACGAGATGTACCGCACCCTGGCGGTGAACAATCCGCTGTTCGAGCCACTGCCCGGTGGGGCGCCACCGATCTATGACGGCTTGATCGGCTGCCTCTGAGGAACGCTTGCACCGCAAGCCGTGGCGCGGTGTGTTGCCCGGTGCAGCGATTGCATGCGGGCGCCGGACCTGCCCGGCGTCGGCACGTGCGAGCCGATGCGGCACGCGGGATCATTACCGCAGGCCTGTCGCGGGTCAGTAGCAGGCCGGCACGCGGCGCACACCGGCGCACGGCCCCGGGGTACGGCGCCTGGGCCCCGGAACGTGAGTCGGCACGTTCCGGGGCCGGCCTCCATCAGCTTCGATCGACCCGCGGCTTGCGAAAGGTCGGTCTCAAAGCAGCGGCACCAGCAGCAGGGCCACGATGTTGATGATCTTGATCAGCGGATTGATCGCCGGTCCGGCGGTGTCCTTGTACGGGTCGCCCACCGTGTCACCGGTGATGGCGGCCTTGTGCGCCTCGCTGCCCTTGCCGCCGAAATGGCCGTCTTCGATGTACTTCTTGGCGTTGTCCCAGGCCCCGCCGCCGGTGGTCATCGAAATCGCCACGAACAGGCCGGTCACGATCGTGCCGATCAACAGGCCGCCCAGGGCACGCGGGCCGAGCAGCAGCCCGACTACCACCGGCACCACCACCGGCAGCAGCGAAGGCAGGATCATTTCGCGGATCGCCGAGCGGGTCAGCATGTCGACTGCGCGGTCGTATTGGGGCTTGGCGGTGCCGGCCATGATCCCGGGAATCTCGCGGAACTGGCGACGCACTTCTTCGACCACGGCGCCTGCCGCGCGCCCCACTGCTTCCATCGCCATCGCGCCGAACAGATACGGGATCAAGCCGCCGATCAACAAGCCGATGATCACGCTGTGGTCGGACAGGTCGAAGGCGAAGACCTCGCCGGGATTGGCCGCCTGCAGGTTGTGCGTGTAGTCGGCAAACAGCACCAGCGCGGCCAGTGCGGCCGAGCCGATCGCATAGCCCTTGGTGACCGCCTTGGTGGTGTTGCCCACCGCATCCAGTGGGTCGGTGATGTTGCGCACCTCCGGCGGCAGCTCGGCCATCTCGGCGATGCCGCCGGCGTTGTCGGTGATGGGCCCGTACGCATCCAGTGCCACGATCATGCCGGCCATCGACAGCATTGCCGTCGCTGCGGTTGCAATGCCGTACAAACCGCCAAAATGAAACGCGCCCCAGATTGCCGCGCACACCGCGATGACCGGCAGCGCGGTGGATTTCATCGAGACGCCCAGGCCGGCAATGATGTTGGTGCCGTGGCCGGTGGTGCTTGCGGCGGCCACGTGCTGCACCGGCTTGTACTGGGTGCCGGTGTAGTACTCGGTGATCCAGACGATCAGGCCGGTAAGCACCAGGCCGATCAATGCGCAGGCGTATAAGGCCGTGGCGCCATGCGTGTTGTCGCGCATCAGCGACTGGGTGATCGGCCAGTAGGCGAGTGCGGCCAAGACGCCGGAAACAACCACGCCTTTGTAGAGCGCGCCCATGATCGAACCGCCCGCTTTGACCTTGACGAACGAGGCGCCCACGATCGACGCGATGATGGAGACGCCGCCCAGCACCAGCGGGTACAGCACCGCGTGCGGCCCGGTTTCACTCAACGTCAGGCTGCCGAGCAGCATCGTGGCGATCACGGTGACCGCATAGGTTTCGAACAGATCCGCCGCCATGCCGGCGCAGTCGCCAACGTTGTCGCCCACGTTGTCGGCGATCACCGCCGGATTGCGCGGGTCGTCCTCGGGGATGCCCGCTTCCACCTTGCCGACCAGGTCTGCGCCCACATCCGCACCCTTGGTGAAAATGCCGCCACCCAGGCGCGCGAAGATCGAAATCAGCGACGAACCGAATGCCAGCCCCACCAGCGCATGCAGGTTGCGCTCCAGCGGCAGGCCCATCGCTTGCAGCACCGCGTAATAGCCTGCTACCCCGAGCAATCCCAGCCCCACCACCAGCATGCCGGTGATGGCGCCACCACGGAACGCCACATCCATCGCACGGCCGATGCCATGGCGTGCGGCCTCGGCCGTGCGCACGTTGGCGCGTACCGACACGTTCATGCCGATATAGCCGGCCAACCCGGATAGCACCGCACCGATCGCAAACCCGATGGCGGTGTACCAACTCAGAAACAGCCCGACCAGGACGAACAGCACGCCGCCGGCAATCGAAATGGTGAGGTATTGCCGGTTGAGATACGCGCGTGCACCTTCCTGGATCGCGGCGGCGATCTCCTGCATGCGTGCGTTGCCGCTCGGCTGCGCGATCACCCAGCGTGCCGATACACCGCCATAGACGATTGCCAGGACCGCACATCCCAGCGCAAGTGGTAACCCGTAGTGTTCCAGCATGACCCCTCCCAGAGAATGGATGTCGTCCGGTCGGGACGAACCAAGGGCGATGCACGCAGCGAGTGGGGTGGCGAATACGGACTCGACGGCCATGGAGGCCGCAATGCGCGTCGCGATGTTCGGGTGGCCGGATTGCGGGCGAGTATGCGCCGCGGCCTGCGCCGCTGCCACCACTGCGGCTTTGGCGCGTCGTTCAGTCGCGGCATGACAGCCTGCGGCCAACGTGATCGAGCCGATCCAGGAGTGACGATGTCCAACCATGCCGCGTCAACATATGCCGTGACCATCGCTGCAGTGCTGCTCAGCGCCCATGCGCTCGCTGCCGACCCGACGCCGGAGCTGAAACAGCGCCCGGCCGGCACCGCGCAAGCGGTCGGTGCCGTGCACACCCTGCGCCAGATTCCAGAAGCCTGTGCGCGCCTGGAAGGCGTGTTCACCGGCAATGCTGCGCAGCCGTATACGTTGTCGGTGGTGCGCAGCAGTCCCACCTGCCAGCCACGCGCCCGCTTCGTGGATTTCGCCAAGGCCACGCCCAGCGTCGCATCGGGCTGGATCTACAACGACGTGATCCGCGTCCCCAGCGCAGCCTGCCCGGCGCAGCAGGCAGTAGTGCGCATCTGGCGCAAGCCGGTGGATGCCAAGCCGCAGCTCGATGGCCAAGGCCAGTCGCGCATCTATCTGGAAGATGCCAAGCAACAGGCTGCCGCCGGAAAGATTCCGCAGGTGCCGATGTTTGCTGCGCAGATGACGGTGGAAGGCAAGGACTGTCAGTAACTCAGGCGTCCGCTTCAGTCATTCTATTCAACGACAAACCCCGGCCAAGGCCGGGGTTGTCTGCATGACGCTTCACAAGGTCACATGCGTCGTCGCAGCGGCGCATCCGTCGGTCAATGTCGTCAAAAACCTGGACGACCAGGCGGGGCGCTGTATCGATGACCGCATGCCGTGTTGCGGTGCATGAGCACTGTGGCAGAGGTGCGAGTGGGTGTATGGGCGTGCAGCGCCCATTAGCGCTTCCGGTCGCCCACGCCGACGCTCATCCCGCCCACGTCGGCAGTTTTTTCGACACCGCCACATTCTTCAACGTCACATACTTCGGCAACCCATCGCTGCCGTAGGCCAGCGGCGCTTCGCCCTTGATCAACGGGGCGAAGTAGCGGCGGGCGCGCTCGGTGATGCCGAAGCCGTCCTTGCGCAGGAAGCTGGGCGGCATCTTCTTTTCGTGGTTGGCCACCTTGTGCAGCGGGGCCGGCACGATCTTCCAGCGGTATGGCGCGTCGCTGACGCGTTCGATCACCGGGATCACCGCGTTCATGCCCTTGAGCGCGTATTGCACCGCGGCCTTGCCGACGGCCTGTGCCTGCTCCCAGTCGGTCTTGGAGGCCAGATGGCGTGCGGAACGCTGCAGGTAATCGGGCAGGGTCCAGTGCACCTTGTAGCCGAGTTCCTGCTTGACCTGCGCGGCCAGGAACGAAGCCACGCCGCCCAGTTGCGCATGGCCGAACGAATCGGCCGCGCCGCCAGCATCGGCGACGAAGCTGCCGTGCGCGTCCTGGATGCCTTCGCTTGCGACCACCACACACCAACCGACCTTTTCCACCACCTGCTTGACCTTGGCCAGAAACGCGGCCTGGTCGTAGGCCCGCTCGGGCAGCAGGATGATCTGCGGTGCGTCGTCCGGGCCCTGGCCGGCCAGGCCTGCGGCAGCGGCCAACCAGCCGGCGTGGCGTCCCATCGCCTCGTAGATGAAGACCTTGGTCGAGGTGTCGGCCATGGCGGCGACATCCAGTGCCGCCTCCCGCACCGACACCGCGGTGTATTTGGCCGCCGAGCCGAAGCCGGGGCAGGTATCGGTCACCGCCAGATCGTTGTCGATGGTCTTGGGCACGCCGATGCAGTGCAGCGGGTAGCCATAGGCCTTGGCCAGCTGCGAGACCTTCCAGGCGGTATCGGCCGAGTCGTTGCCGCCGTTGTAGAGGAACCAGCGCACGTCATGCGCACGCAGCACATCGAGCAGGCGCTCGTACTTGGCGCTGTCTTCTTCCAGCGATTTGAGCTTGTAGCGGCACGAGCCAAACGCGCCACCCGGGGTCTGCGCCAGTGCGGCGATCGTGGCGGCGGACTCCTTTGAGGTGTCGATTAGCTCCTCGCGCAATGCGCCCAGGATGCCGTTGCGTGCGGCCAGCACCTTGATCTTGCGAGCGCGCGCCTCGGTGATCACGCCGGCGGCGGTGGCGTTGATGACGGCAGTGACGCCGCCGGATTGGGCATACAGCAAGTTGCCAGTAGACATAGGGGGGCGGGCTCCTCGATGGGACATGGCGCAGGGGACAGTGCCGGGACATTCCCCGGATGCGGTAAGCTGCACGACCATACGGTCAGCGCTGGCGAAGACCTGAGTCTAACGCCGCCAACCGCAACGCGTTTTTATTCGAAAGTGGAGTCCACTGATGCGATTGGTTCTGTTGGGACCGCCCGGTTCGGGCAAGGGCACCCAGGCGACACGTCTCAAAGACAAGTTTGAGATCCCGCATATTTCCACCGGCGATCTGCTGCGCGCCGAAGTGGCCGCCGGCTCGCCGCTGGGCCTGAAGGCCAAGGAAGTGATGGCACGCGGTGATCTGGTCTCCGACGAGATCCTGCTCGGCATGCTGGAGGCGCGGCTCGGTCAGGCCGATGTCGCCAAGGGTTTCATCCTCGACGGCTATCCGCGCAACGTGGCGCAGGCCAATGCGCTGGACGACCTGCTCGGCAAGATCGGTCAGCCGCTGGATGCGGTGGTGCAGCTGGATGTGGCCAGCGAATTGCTGGTCGAGCGCATCGCCGGCCGCGCCAAGGCCGAGGGCCGCGAGGACGACAATCCCGAGTCGGTGCGCAAGCGCCTGCAGGTCTATACCGACTCCACGGCACCGGTGATCGGTTTCTACGAACAGCGCGGCAAGCTGGCACGCGTGGACGGCGTGGGCTCGCTGGATGAAGTGCTGGAACGTATCGGCACCGCGCTCGGTCGCTGAGACGGTTCGGGCCGGGCCGTGCGCCCGGTCCATCCGCCGCGCTGGAAGCCGTCGCGGCTTGCGTAACGCATTGATTGCGCAAAAGAAAAACCCCGGACGTACAAGACGCCCGGGGCAGAATAACGCCAGCAATGAGCTTGCTCAGAGCTCCACAGCATGAGCTCCCTGGGGATTTGGCCTCTTGGGGAGTAGGACCAAAGGGGTGCTGCGACTGGCGTTCAGCATAGTGATGGATGTGACGCAGTTCGCATATCGGGAAATTCCCGACAGTACGGTAGGTCTTTCCTGACACTGCGCTCGGCAACGAGGCGGAATGGCCGGCAACTCCGGCGATCGGCGACAATGCGCCCCATGACCAAACTCCACATCCTCGGCATCGCCGGGACCTTCATGGGCGGTGTCGCCGCCCTTGCGCGCGAGCTGGGCTGGCAGGTAGAGGGCAGCGACCAGGCCATCTATCCGCCGATGTCCACCCAGTTGGAAACCCTCGGCATCGCGCTGGCACAAGGCTACGCGCCGTCCAATATTTCGGCCGATGCCAGCGACGTCGTCATCGGCAATGCCTTGTCGCGCGGCAACCCGGCGGTCGAAGCAGTGCTCGATGCCGGCCGTCGCTATAGCTCCGGTGCGCAATGGCTGGCCGAGCAGGTGTTGCCGGGCCGCGACACCCTGGCCGTCGCCGGCACCCACGGCAAGACCACCACCACCACCATCCTGAGCTATCTGCTGGAAGCTGCCGGGCGCGCGCCGGGCTTTCTGATCGGTGGTGTGGCCGAAGACTTCGGGGTCTCGGCGCGGCTGGGCCAGGGACGCGAATTCGTGGTGGAAGCCGACGAATACGACACCGCGTTCTTCGACAAGCGCAGCAAGTTCGTGCATTACCGGCCGCTGGTGGCGATCCTCAACAACCTCGAGTACGACCACGCCGACATCTTTCCGGACGTGGCCGCGATCCAGCGCCAGTTCCATCATCTGGTACGCACGGTGCCGGCGCGCGGGCGGCTGATCGTCAACGGCGAGGATGCGCGCCTGGCCGAGGTGCTGGCGATGGGCTGCTGGACCCCGGTGGAGCGCTTCGGTTTCGATGCCTCTCTCGAGTGGAGCGCACGCTTGATCGCCGCCGACGGTAGTGCATTCGCGGTGCTGCAGCGTGGGGTGGAGATCGGCCAGGTGCAGTGGCCGCTGGTCGGGCGGCATAACGTGCTCAATGGATTGGCGGCACTGGCCGCCGTGCATGCGGTAGGCGTGGATCCGGCAACGGTGATGCCGGCGCTGGCGCGCTTTCAAAGTGTCAAACGGCGCTTGGAGCGGTTGGGGCAGGCACGCGAGATCACCGTATACGACGACTTCGCCCATCACCCCACCGCGATTGCGACGACCTTGCAAGGCCTGCGTGCGAAGGTCGGCGCGGCGCGCGTGCTGGTGGCAATGGAGCCGCGCAGCAATTCGATGCGGCTGGGCGCACATGCGCAGGCATTGGCGCCGTCGTTGCGCGATGCCGATGCGGTGGTGTTTCTGCATCGCCCCGAACTGGCCTGGGACGCCGCACCGATCATCGCGCAGGTGCGCGGCGACGCGCACGTGGCGCATGACGTGGAGGCGTTGCTGCAGACACTGGGCGCGATTGCGCAGCCGGGCGACCATGTGGTGTTCATGTCCAATGGCGGTTTCGATGGCGCGCCGCGTCGCTTCCTGACGCAATTGTCCTCATGACCGGCCTCACGACCGCCGCCGACACCAGCGCCTTGCCGCTGTTTCCGCTGCACAACGTGCTGTTGCCGGGTGCGGCAATGGGTTTGCGCGTGTTCGAGCGCCGCTATCTGGACCTGGTGCGCGAGAGCGGCCGCGCCGGCAGCAGCTTCGGTGTGTGCCTGATCCTGGATGGCAGCGAAGTCGGCGTGCCGGCCACACCGGCTGCGTTCGGTACCGAAGTGCGTATCGAGGATTTCGATGTCGGTGCCGACGGCGTGTTGGTGCTGCGCCTGCGTGGCACGCGTCGCTTCCGTGTGCAGCGCTCGCGCATCCGCGACAACGGGTTGGTGGTTGGCGAGGTGAGTTGGTGCGAGCCCGACAGCGATGACGAACTGCGGCCCGAGCATGGCCTGCTGGCGACCGTGCTCGAGCGCATGCTCGAACAGGTCGGCGGCCAATTCGCCTCTGCCGGGCCGGAACTGCTGGACCAGGCGGCATGGGTCGGCTGGCGCCTGGCCGAACTGCTGCCGCTGACCGAGCAGCAGCGTCTGTCGCTGTTGCAGCTGGACGATCCGCATCGGCGCCTGGACCAGTTGCTGGCCTGGATGCCGTGACGCGGTGAACCAAGCGCGCGCGTAACCCGTCACCGCGCTTGCACCCCTGCAACGGCACACTCGCCACGCTTGAGTGCGCTCACGATGGCATCCATGCAGTGGATGCGCGCATGGGCGTCACCCGTTTTCGATCCACGGAGTGTGCCTTGATCATCGATGTCAAACCGCGTGTGGCGGATGTGTTCAGTCAGGTCTGGCGGACCCTGGCGGTATTGTTCGTGTGGGACGTGTTGATCACGATCATCTACTACGTGCTGCCGTTCCGCGCGCCCGCATTGCCGTTGACCATCTTCGGTTCGGCGCTGGCGTTGTTCCTGGGCTTTCGCGCCAACTCGACCTATCAACGCTGGTGGGAAGGGCGTGTGCTGTGGGGCCAGATGATCAATGCATCGCGCAATCTGGTCCGCCTGAGCGTCAGCATCCTGTCCGCGCCGGAAGCGGCAGCACTGGGCCGCACCATCGCGCTGCGCCAGATCGCCTACGTCAATGCGTTGCGCTGCCAGCTGCGGCGGCTGCCGGTGGCAATGGCGCTGGAGCCGCGTCTGCATGCCGACGAAGTGGCCGCGGTGATCACCCGCACCAATGTCGCCAATGGCCTGCTCGACACCACCGGACGCAGCGTCGAGCAGGCGCGTCGCGATGGCTGGATCGACAGCATTCAACAAGCCAGTGTCGAGCGCATCCTGGTGGATATCGCCAACGCGCAGGGCGGCATGGAACGGCTGAAGAATACGCCGTTGCCGTACCAATACCGCTTCTACCCGAACCTGTTCACGCGGCTGTTCTGCGTGCTGCTGCCGATCGGCCTGGTGGAGACGCTGCAATATGCGACGCCGGTGGGGTCGACGGTGGCAGGTCTGATGTTCCTGGCAGTACTCAAGATCGGCGACGAACTGGTCGACCCGTTCGCCAATGCCATCCACGACCTGCCGCTGGACAGCATGTGCCGGACGGTGGAAATCGACGCCTTGCAGGCGATCGGCGAACAGGCGCCCGAGCCGATGCAGCCGGTGGATGGCGTGCTGTGGTGAGTGCATCGCGCCTGCATCAATGCGGTTTGTGCGTATCCAGACGGCGTTGAGGCGCAGGCTCTCGGTCAGCTCGAGAGCTGATCGAACGCTGCGGATGCGTCGGTTGTAGGGCGGCTGATCTGCAGACTGGCTGCAGGGGGCCTTGCCCGCCTACCGTCACGGGACACGCTGCAAATCCGTCCATGTAGGTTCTTGCGCGGACGCGGCACCTATGCCGCGTAAGGTCCCGCGAGCGGTGAGGCAACGCGCACTCGACCAACCAGGCTGTTGAGCTGAACATTCGGCCGCATCCACGCGACGCGAGCGCGTTGCCGCCATCGGTACAGCGTTCAAGAAGTTCTCCTGGCGGCTGCTGTCTACAGAAGGGCGCGTTCGCTGGCCGCCGCTGCTGCCCGATTGATCAAGGACGCTGTCGTGACGGATCCGATGCAGCCGGATCGGACGCGGTGGTTTCCGTTTGTGATGCAGCGCTGTCTTTGTCCTCTCGCTGCAGCGCATTTGCCGACGTGCTGTCGATCAATATCACTGGGACCTGCGAGCGCCGACGCTGTTCGACGCGATGCGGCAATGGGCCGAGTGCTTCACGTAATGCGCTTAGCGCCGGGTCGACCCCACGCAGCGGATACCACAGGCCGATCAGGCTGAAGTGGCGGCTGTAGCGCAGCGTCTGCGTGCTGCCCACCCACAAGGGTTGCGCGCCGGGCTGCAGGCGTGCGGCCGCCGGCCACAGGCGCAACACATGCACATGGCCGGGCGCAGCGTGACGCACCATCAGCAGCGCTTCGACCTGCGTGTCCAGCGTGGCCGGCAGGATCGGCACCTCGTCCGGGCGGCCGCCGACATCCAGCAGATGCAGCGCCTGCTCCCAGCCGGCTTGTGGCTGCATGCGCCACCCGCGTGCTTCCAGCTGGCGCTGCAGCGGTGCCAGCGGGCCGGCCAGTTGCACGTCCAGCGGCCAGCGCTGGTCGTCGTCGAATTCGTTGCGGCGTGCCGGCAGCAGGCGCCACTGGCCATCCCACCAGTCGCTGGCGGGCAACTCCATCAGCAACGGTGGCGGTGGTTCGAACCTGGCCAGTTTGGTGCCCAGGTTGCGCGGTGCGAACACGATCGCGCAGGTCAGGAACACGCCGTAGAAGATCCACGAGACCGGCTTGACCCAGAACGCACGGGTGGCACGACGGCGATAGGCGATGCCCAGCACCAGCAGCCAGAAGATGCCGAACAGCATGCCGCCGACCACGTCGCTGAGCCAGTGCGCGCCCAGATACAGGCGCGCGAAGCCGATCAGCGACACGATCGCGCCACTGACCAGATACGGCCATACCCGGCGCCGGCCCGGCAGCTCGCGCGCGATCAGCAGCGCGAAGAAGCCAAAGCCGATCGTGGCCATGGTGACCGCCACCGACGGAAACCCGAAACCGCTGCTGGCCGCCGGCGGGCGCACCACCTGCACGGTGGCGCCCAGCAGTTGTGTCAACGCCAGGCCGAAGGCCAGTGCGATCACCCAATGCGCCACCGCCATCCAGCGGCGCCGCCAGGCCAGATAGCCCATTGCCGCCGCGATCGCCGGCAGCAGCACCTGCCAGTCGCCCAGCGAGGCCAGCGCAACCATCGGGTAGTCGGCCAGCGGGTTGCGCAGCGCCAGCATCAGATCGTGCACGGCCAGGTCCACGCGCAGCGGCTCACCGTGCGCCAGCACCACCATCAGCAACACGAACCAGCCCCAGCCCAGCAGCAACAGCATCAACGCCATCATCGCCAGCGGTACCGACTCGCGACGGCGCGGGTCGAATACGCTCACCGACCAGTTGCCCAGCACCGGATGCCGATGCGACCACTCCAGCAGGCGCGCCAGCAAGGCGTCCAGGTGGCCGGCCGACCAGCGGTACGAGTACAGCACCATCGCCCAGGCCAGGCCGATCACTGCGGCCAGCAAGGCGACCACCACGAACAGGCGGCCGGCGACTGCAGCCACCGCGTCGTAGGCAGTGCCCAGCACCCAGCCGGGCACCAGGAACAGCAGCGCCCACGAGATGCAGGCCAGGCCGCTGGCGATCAGATAGCGCTTGAACGGCATGTGCGACATGCCGGCGATGGCCGGCACGAACGGCCGCACCGCGCCCACGTAACGCGCGATCAGGATGCTCTTGAAGGCATTGCGCCGGAACAGCAGCTCGCCGCGCTCCAGCAGTTGCGGGTAGCGGCGAAACGGCCAGTAGGTGTGCAACTGATGGCCCCAACGATGGCCGACCCAGAAGCTGAGCGCATCGCCGATGAAGGCGCCCAGGGTGGCGCAGGCCACCGCATACGGCCCGTTGATCTGACCCAGCCCGATCAGCACACCGATGGCGAACAGCAACGGCAGCGCCGGCACGATGGCGCCAAGCACGATCACCGCATCGGAAAATGCGATGGCAAAGATCACCACGCCAGCCAGGGTGGGGTGGTGTCCGATCCACTCCAGCGTGGCGTCGATCCATGAATTCATCCGGCGATTATAGGTGGGCATGGCGATGAGGTGACTTGCGCCCTCGTCACATCGCCCGGTCCGCTTCACCTCAGGTTGCGGGCTGGCAACGCCGCACGCCGCAGTGGCATGCAGGCAACGCACGCTGTGGCGATGCGGGCGCCCCGCCTACAATGGGGGATGAGTGACGAACCCGCCGGCAACCTGCCGCTGAAGTCCGATACCTTCGGGCGCATCCTGCTGATCCGCAACGCCGATCGCCTGTTCGTGCGGCGCGACCTGAGCGCGGCACCATGGCTGCTGCGCGGGGTGGCCTGGTGGCTGGCGCGGCGCGAAGCCCTGGCGCTGCGCCAGCTCGATGGCCTGGCGCGGACACCGCGTCTGTTGCACTGGGACGGACGCCATCTGGACCGCAGCTATCTGGCCGGCGACGCGATGTACCAGCGCCCGCCGCGCGGCGATCTGGCCTACTTCCGCCGTGCGCGCAGGTTGTTGCAGCAGTTGCACCGCCGCGGGGTGGCACACAACGATCTGGCCAAGGAAGCCAACTGGCTGGTGCAGGACGACGGCAGCCCGGCGGTGATCGATTTCCAGCTGGCGGTACGCGGCAATCCGCGCGCGCCCTGGATGCGTCTGCTTGCACGCGAAGACCTGCGGCACCTGCTCAAGCACAAGCGCATGTACTGCCCGGCCGCGATCACCCCGGTGGAACGTCGCGTGCTCAAGCGCACCTCCTGGGTCCGCAAGCTGTGGTTCGCCACCGGCAAGCCGGTCTACCGCTTCGTGACCCGCCGCGTGCTGCATTGGGAAGACAACGAGGGGCGGGGGCCGAGGCCCTGAGGGGCGGGGAATGGTTATTGGGGATTGGGGATTCGTAAGAGCGTATGGCTTGGGCCTGCGGGTTGGTCGATGCAAGTGGGGGAGGCGATACGCTTTTGCGAATCCCGAATCCCGAATCCCGAATCCCGAATCCCGAATCCCGAATCCCGCACCGTTCTTGCTCGGGTTGTAAGCTTTTGCGAATCCCCAATCCCCAATCCCCAATCCAATGACCCTAAACGGCAAAACCCTCCTCATCACCGGTGCCTCGCGCGGGATCGGCCTGGCGATTGCGTTGCGGGCGGCGCGGGATGGGGCCAATGTGGCGATCGCGGCCAAATCGGCAGTGGCCAATCCCAAGTTGCCCGGCACCATCCACAGCGCGGCCGCGGCGGTGACTGCGGCCGGTGGGCAGGCGCTGGCGCTCAAGTGCGATATCCGCGACGAAGCGCAGGTGCGTGCCGCGGTAGCCGCCACGGTCGATGCGTTTGGCGGCATCGATATCCTGGTCAACAACGCCAGTGCGATCTGGTTGCGTGGTGCGCTGGAGACGCCGATGAAGCGCTTCGACCTGATGCAGCAGGTCAACGCGCGCGGCAGTTTTCTGTGCGCGCAGGCGTGCCTGCCGCATCTGTTGCAGGCGCCCAATCCGCATATCCTCACGCTGGCGCCGCCACCGTCCTTGAACCCGGCGTGGTGGGGCGCGCATACCGGCTACACGCTGGCCAAGATGGGTATGAGCCTGGTGACGCTGGGGCTGGCAGCCGAGTTCGGCCCGCAAGGCGTGGCGATCAATGCGCTATGGCCGCGCACCGTGATCGCCACCGATGCGATCAAGATGATCGATGGCGTGGACGCAGCCGCGTGTCGACGGCCGGAGATCATGGCCGACGCGGCACATGCGGTGCTGACGCGCGAGGCGGCCGGATTTCATGGCCAGTTCCTGAACGACGACCAGGTGCTGGCCGAGGCCGGCGTCACCGACCTGAGCGGCTACGCGGTCGACCCGTCGCGTGCGTTGTTGCCGGACCTGTTTCTCGACTGAGCGCGGCCAACGGCCCGCGCGCGCAGCCGGCCTGATACGGCTACGCCGTCAGCGGCGCATGCGGCCAGCGCGATTCGAAAAAATCGATGCGGCGGACCAGTGGCCGCGCCCCGGCGTGCCAGCCATGCCGTCGGCGCCCGGGCGTGAGCACAGGGAGTTCACAGTCGTGTTTGCTATCGTGCGCGGCTGAAACCGTTTCCAACAGGGATGTACAGCGCGTGTCTTCGATGTTCCGTGTAGTCGTTTTGGCGGCGTCCGTGTCCGTCCTGGTGGCCGCTTGCGGCGGCAAGTCGCCGCCTGCAACCGATGCCAAGACGAGTGAAAAACAGCCGGACTCCCTGCAAGGCGTGACCGCAAAGCTCGGCGCCTACATCGACTGCTTCAACCGCATCGACGCGAAGGTGCACGCCGGCGCCAGGCAATACACCGGCTGGATGCAGGACCCGTTCGCCGGCCCCACCGGTCGCGAATCCGGCATGACCGGTCCGTACGATATCGACGCCTACGACATGAAGCAGTGCGATGCGCCGGTCAGCGCCGCCGCTGCGGCGAACCCGTCGCTGCCTGCATTGGACAAGGCGGCGCGCGACTACCGCGCGGCATTGAAGGCGCTGCAGCCGATCAGTCACGCGGTAGCCGACTACTACACGCGTCAGGACTACGAAGACGACCAGTTCGCCAAGGGCAAGCAGCTGCACCCGGAGCTGATGGAGGTGCTGGCTACCTATGCCGATGCCAGTACCGCCTTCAGCGCCGAACTGGACACCCAAAACGACGCGGCGCAACGCGAAAAACTCAAGATGCTGGAGCAGGGCGAGGGCCGCACGCGCGAATACTACCGGCTGGCGATGATGCTTGACGCCAAGGAGATCGCCGATGCGCTGGAAGAGCAGCAGTTCGACGTGCCACGGGTCAATACGCTGCTGGACGGCTTCAACCGCCTCTCCGACGAGGCGCATGCCAAGGTGGCCGATCAGGAACCGGGCAGGCTGGACTGGAATAGTTTCGAGACCGCTGCGGAAACCTTCCGCAGACAAGCCAAGGCGCGGGTGAAACGCGTGGTCGAACGAACGCCCTATAGCAAGATGGAACAGGGCTGGCTGGACAACCCCTCGCTGGCGCCGGAGGGTTCGCCACGCAAGTTGCTCAACACGTACAACGCGCTGGTGTTCGAAAGCAATCGTCAGTAATTGCCGCGCTGCACCCGCCGCGCGCGTACCGAGGGTGCGCCGCGCCAGATGTCATTCGGCCGCACGCTGCGGCAGTCACCTCGTTCAACCCATCACTGGAACCCAAGATGACCCTTCGACTTCGTTATGCGCCGCTCACCGCGGCGATGACTTTCGCCGCGATGCTTGCCGGCTGCCAGAAAGACGCACCCGCCGCCGCAGTGGAAGGTGCCGACAAGATCAATGCCTACATCACGTGCTTCAACGGCGTTGAGCAGCCGATCCACGAGAGCTACCAGCAATACATCGAGTGGATGCAGGACCCCGAGGCTGGCCCGACCGGCAAGGAAAGCGGTATCCATGCACCGGGCACGGTACTGTCGCATCACGTGGACGAATGTGGTGCGCCGATGACCGCGGCGCTGGCGCAAACGCCGGCCAACCCCGAGCTCGATCCGGTGGCCAAGACCTATCAGGAACGGTTCACCGCACTCAACGAGCGTATCGGCGAAGCGGTGCGCTACTACGACCGCGAGGATTATCTGCGCGACGACGGCAAGGGCATGAAGGCGCTGCACGCGCCGTTGATGCAGGCCTATCAGGCCTTCTTCGAAGCCGGCGAAGCTATGAATGCCGCACTCGAACGTAACGAAGACATGCGTCGCCAGGCGCAGATCGATGCGATCGAAAAGGAAGAAGGTCGCAGCGCCTCCTGGTATCACCTGAAGATCATCGGCGAAGGCAAGCAGCTGGTGCAGGTGCTCGACAGCGACACGCCGGATCTTGCCGCAGCGCAGTCCCAGCTCGCGCGTTACCAAGGCATTCTGGAAGAGGCGCAGAAAGCCAAGATCGGCCAGGGCGATGCGATGTGGGGCCACATGGAACGCTCTGCCGACAAGCTGGCACGCGAGTCGGGACGATTGGTCGAACGTATCCGCACCAAGACACCATTGAACAAGAGCGAGCAGATGCTGCTGGAAAGCGGTTCGATGCCGCCGGGCGGCACCCGCCAGGCCGTGCTGGCCAGCTACAACGATCTGATCGACATGAGCAACCGTATGTCGCATTGATGCTGTGCAGGCATTCCTGTCGCGTTGTGTAAGCGGATCGCGCACTGCTTTTACCGTGCACACCGATTATCTCGACAGGTCCTTGCCCGCCCATCGTCGCGGGACCTTACGCGGCATGGATGCCGCGTAAGAGCCTACAAGGACGTACTTGCGGCGTGTCCTGCGATGGTGGGCGGGCAAGGGCCCCGCGGCCAAGCAACAGATCATTCGTTCTACGGTTGATCCATCAGCACTATCCAGGTCCATCGAAACACACCACATAAAGAAGTCGAGACCTCGAAGCGTGACCGTGTTTAGGCGCGATCAGCTGCTGAGATCAAAAGTTCGGCGAGTCGACGGCGCGATGCCTCCACCGCTTGCGGGACATGCCGTGAATCCGTGCCAGCAGGCTCCGTAGCGGCATCCTTGCCGCCAGGGGTTCCGAAATCAATAAGACCACCGCACATGTCAGCCTTGTTGCATGCCGATGGGAACCGCAAAGCCGGCTGCCTCCGCTTCTCGGCGGGCGCAGGCGTTGCGTCGCGTCGGCAGCACCGCGTCAGCCGTTGGAGATCTCCGGCAGCGGCTCGGCACACTGGCGGCAATAGCGTGCGTCGGGCGCGTGGCCTTCCAGCCCGCAACGTGGACAATTGCGCGCATCGCGCTTGCCGGTGTGGCCACCTTCGCGCAGCGTGCTGGCCAGCTCGGCGGTGTAGATGCCGGTGGGCACGGCGATGATGCTGTAGCCGATCAGGATCAGGGCCGAGGTGATGAAGCGGCCCAGCGTGGTCTGCGGCACCAGGTCGCCAAACCCCACGGTGGCCATGGTCACGATGGCCCAGTACATGCTGGTCGGGATGCTGGTGAACCCATGTTGGGGGCCTTCGATCACATACATCGTGGCGCCGGCGATCACGGTGATGGTGAGCACGCTGAACAGGAACACCAGCACCTTGCGCCGGCTGCGCCACAGCGCGTCCACCAGTTGCCCGCTTTCTTCGATGTAGCGGGTGAGCTTGAGGATGCGGAACAGGCGCAGGATGCGCAGCACACGCACCACCAGCAGCGTCTGCGCACCGGGCACGAAGAACGACAGATAGCTGGGCAGGATCGAGAGCAGATCGATCACGCCCCACACGCTCAATGCGTAATGCAGCGGGCGCCGCACCACCGCCAGGCGTAACGCGTATTCGACGGTGAACAGGACCGTGAACGCCCATTCCAGCGGCACCAGCCAGTGCGCCGAATGCGAATGGATGCGCGGCACGCTGTCGATCATGATCACCACCACGCTGGTGAGGATCGCCACCACCAGCATCAGGTCGAAATTGCGCGATGGGCGGGTGTCGTGCCGGTAGATGATGTCGAACCATTGCCGGCGCCAGCCGTGATCGGTGGCGGGAGTGAGCTGGGGATCGGAGAAGGGGCGCATTCGCGCATTGTGCCGCAGGCCGGCGAATGCGCGAGAATGCGCGTTCTCCCTCCGCTTCTGTGACCCACCATCATGAGCACCGCTGCCGATTCGCCCCTGTCCCTCGCGCATTACTACCTGCCGGTGTATCGCCCGCGCCAGGTGGTGCTGGAGCGTGGCCAGGGCAGTCGCGTGTGGGACGACCAGGGCCGCGCGTATGTGGACCTGTCCGCCGGCATCGCGGTCAGCGGGCTGGGCCATAACGATCCGGACCTGATGGCCGCGCTGACCGAACAGGCCGGCAAGCTGTGGCACACCAGCAATGTGTTCTTCAGCGCACCGCCGCTGAAGCTGGCCGAAGAGCTGGTCACCGCCTCGCGCTTCGCGCACAAGGTGTTCCTGTGCAATTCGGGTACCGAGGCCAACGAAGCGGCGATCAAGCTGGTGCGCAAGTGGGCCAGCAGTCAGGGCCGCCAGGCCGACAAGCGCGTGATCGTGACCTTCCGCGGCAGCTTCCATGGGCGCACCCTGGCGGCGGTCACCGCCACCGCGCAGCCCAAGTATCAGGAAGGCTACGAGCCGCTGCCCGGCGGGTTTCGCTATGTGGACTTCAACGATGTCGCTGCGCTGGAAGCGGCCATGGCCGCGGGCGATGTGGCCGCGGTGATGGTCGAGCCGATCCAGGGCGAGGGCGGGGTGATGCCGGCCGCGCCGGGCTTCCTGAGCCGCGTGCGTGCGCTGTGCGACCAGCACGATGCGCTGCTGGTGCTGGACGAAATCCAGTGCGGCATGGGCCGGACCGGCACGCTGTTCGCGCATTGGCAGGAGCAGGTGACGCCGGACATCGTGACGCTGGCCAAGGCGTTGGGTGGCGGCTTCCCGATCGGCGCGACGCTGGCCGGCCCCAAGGTGGCCGAAACCATGCAGTTCGGCGCGCACGGCACCACCTTCGGCGGCAACCCGCTGGCCGCGGCGGTGGCGCGCGTGGCGCTGCGCAAGCTGGCCTCGCCGCAGATCGCCGAGAACGTAGCGCGTCAGTCGGCGGCGCTGCGCGCCGGCCTGGAGGCGCTCAACACCGAGTTCGGCCTGTTCGCACAGATTCGCGGACGTGGCCTGATGCTGGGCGCGGTGCTGGCGCCGGCGCATGCCGGGCAGGCCGGGGCGATCCTGGATTTTGCCGCCAAGCATGGCCTGCTGTTGCTGCAGGCCGGGCCGGATGTGTTGCGCTTCGTGCCGGCACTGAATCTGACCGATGCCGAGCTGGCCGATGGGTTGGAACGCCTGCACCTGGCCATTGCCGAGTACGTGGCGCAGAAGTGATGGAGTCCTGCGCTTTCTGCGCCGTCGTGGCGGGTGCCGCGACGGTAAGCGCGGTGGGGTAAGCGGCGCGGGTCGTTGCGTTTCTTGATTGGCGCTAAGTCACCCGGCGGGAGAGGGGCTCGCTTTTGCGTTCGTCATTAACCCGAAACGAACTCAAAGCGCCAACGCTGTACCTGACCGTGGACGCCGACGCGTTCAACGCTGCGAGCAGCGTCTTGCGTAATCCTTGAGGGTGATCAGTGCTTCGCGATGCTCAACGATTCCCGATTCCCGATTCCCGATTCCCGACTCCCCAATCCCCAATCCCCAATCCCCAATCCCCAATCCCCAATCCCCAATCCCCAATCCCCAATCCCCAATCCCCAATCCCGGCTCCTCACCCCAGCCCATACCGTTTCAACACCCGCCGCAACGCCCGCGCATCGCGCACCGTGTCCGCATGCAGGCCGGCGGCACGCGCGCCGCGGACGTTGACGAATAGATCGTCGACAAACAACGTGCGCGCAGCACTAGCATCCAGTTGTGCAAGCGCGCGCTGATACACCTGCACATCGGGCTTGCGGCCGCCAAGCGCGCCGCTGCACAGCACGCGGCCCTGCAATAGCGGAAACAGCGGCGGCACGATCCGCTCAATCGCTTCCGCCATCAATGGCCCGTTGTTGGTGAGCACCGCCACCGAGGTGGTTGCCGCCACCGCCAGCACCTGCGTCAGCACCGCCGGGTCGGCGCGGCATGCCGCCACGCGTGCGGCGATCCAGGTGGCGCGATCGATCGTACAGCCAAGGCCGTCGCTGAGCTGGGCCAGATAGGCCGGCGTGTCGATCACCCCGGCGTCGTAGGCGCGCTCCAGGCCCTGCTCGAACAACACCTGTTGCACATGTTGCGGCGTGCACGCCGCCGCATTGGCAAGGGCCGCCACACGGCGCGGCCGCGAATAGCTGGCCAGTACGCCGTCGAAATCGAGCAGTAACAGGGACGGTGCTGCAGGCGGCATGGGTGGACTCGGGATGTGGCGGGGCAGCGTTGTCGATTCGCCACGGGATGGCAAGCGTGCAAGACCTGATATGTCCGGATCCACGCAGGTGGGTAGGGATGGTACCCATTCAGATCGTTGAATTCGGCAGCAACCTACCCACCCGCGCCGCCCCTACCCTCCGCGCGGCGCTTGCGGTGGAACTGTGCTGGGTATGGTCGATGCATGCCGCATCCGCGGTGTCAGCCGGTCTTGGGGAGCGGGCCCGGTCACTCAGCACGTCACACCATCCAGGGGGTCGATTGCATGCGCAAGCGCTTGAACACCGATCAACTGGCGGCGTCGGTCGCCGCCATTCTCACCACTGCCACGCGTGGTCGCACGCTGGCTTCGATGACCTTGGTGCTGGCTGGTGCACACAGCCTGCCCGTCCTGGCACAGGAAGCGCGCACGCTGGACGCGGTCAGCGTGGTCGGTACCGGCTCCACGCGCACCACGGCTTCCATCTCCGTTGCCGAGATCCAGGCCCAGGTGCCCGGCGTGGCACCGCAGCAGTTGCTGGCGAGCCTGCCCGGCGTGAATGTGCAGACCACCGATCCATTCGGGCTGTACGAGTTCGGCGACTCGATGACCATCCGCGGCTTTTCCGCCAACCAGATCGGCGTGACCCTGGACGGCATCCCGATCGAAACCTTCGACACCCGCGAAGGCGGCCCGATCACCCGCTACGTGTCCAGTGAGAACCTGCTCGACGTCACCGTGTCGGCCGGCTCCGGCGATGTCACCCAGCCGTCGTACCACGCACTCGGCGGTGCGATCCGCTACACCAGCCTGCCCCCGAAGGGCGGCGACAGCTGGAGCGGCAATCTCACCCAGACCATCGGCTCGGACGATCTGGTACGCAGCTTCGTGCGGCTGGATACGCCGGACTGGTGGGAAGGCGGCCCCAGCGCGTACCTGTCTGCCTCGCGCACGCAGGGCGGGGTGTGGGACATGGAACCGGCCACGCAGAAGAGCGATCACTTCGAAGCCAAGATCCGCCAGGCCTGGGACGTGGGCCACCTGACCCTGGGCTGGATCTACAACAACCGCAAGGACTACGACGTGCAGTCGTACAACTCCGACGGCTCGGTCGCGTGGGATCTGCACGAACGCATCACCGGCAATCCGGAAGTGGATGCCGAGCATTACAGCGAATGGCAGAACGGCCGCCGCGACTCGCTGCTCAGCCTGCACGGCGATTTCCTGTTCAACGATGCGATCGGTTTCACCTTCACCGGCTACTACGAGAACAAGCATGGTTACGGCGTCGGCGGCACGCCGCCGAGCACGGCCACTGGCCTGTACAACGATGCCATCGCCGGTACGCCAGGGCGCACCGACATCGCCATCAACGACCCGCAGATCGTCGATGCCAACGGCAATGTCACCCGCGTCGGTGCGATGACGCGACGCGAGGAAATCATGGGCGGCGATCGCTACGGCGTGACCACTGCGGTGTCGTGGGAGACCGAGCACAACAAGCTCGAAGTCGGTGCGTGGTACGAGAACTACGACTTCGATCAGGTGCGCCCGCTGTACAACCTTGACCCGGCCACCGGCGCACTGCTCAAGGGCTCGCTGCCGATCGTCATCTACTACGACAACCACTTCTCCACCGAGGTGAAGCAGCTCTACATCAAGGACACGCTGCGCCTGCTCGATGACCGGCTCACCATGGAGTTCGGCGCCAAAGGGCTGGATGTCAAACGCGACTACAACGGCATCGCCAATCTCGATGACTTTAATGTCGGCGTGCGCCGCGATGTCACCATCAAGAACAGCGACTGGTTCCAGCCGCAGGTCGGCGCCAGCTTCCAGCTCGCCGAGGGCGTGCAGGTGTTCGCCAACTACGCGGAGAACTTCAGCTCGGCGCCGCGGCTGGCGTTGACCTCGGGCGCATTCAATCCGGATATCGCGCCGGAGGAATCCACCAATATCGATATCGGCATCCGCGCCGAATCCAGCCAGTGGAGCGGCTACGTCGCTGCCTACAAGATCGATTACGAGAACCGCATCATCGCGCTGACCGATCCGGATCCATTGGTGGTCGCACCCACCATCTACGCCAACGTCGGCGACGTGCAGACCTATGGCGCGGAAGTGTCGGGTATGTGGAAGCCGGCACCGGGTTGGCGGCTGGGGGCGTCGCTGACCTGGAACAAATCCGAGTTCCAGGACAACTATTTCGGCCCGGTCAGCGGCAACCTGGTGCAGGTGGAAGGCAACGAAGTGCCGGACTCGCCCAAGGTGATGTTCAGCCTCAATGGCGGTTGGGAGGGCGAGCATTTCTTCGCCAACCTCGACACCAAATACACCGGCAAGCGCTACGGCGACACGCTCAATACCGACCAGGTGGATGCCACCTTCATCGTCAACGGCAGCGTCGGCTACCAGGGCGAGGATGCCGGGTTCCTGGCCGGTGGGCGGCTGCAGTTGTCGGTCTACAACCTGTTCGACAAGGACGATGCGATCGGTGCGGTGTTCCCGAACGAAAGTTCCGGCTCGTACCAGTTGATCGCACCGCGCCAGCTGTTCGCCAGTCTGTCCTACAAGTTCTGAGGCGGTGACGCGGCCGGCTGCGTTGCCGGCCGCGTCATGCGTTTTGTCAGTCGCACTCGTTCCACGACATGCAAGGACTACGCGTTGATGCAAGGCAATCATTCTGGGGCGATGACGCGGCGGCAACTGCTGGCGCGCATCGGCATGACCGCTGGCGGCGCGATGATGTACCAGGCGATGAGCAGCCTGGGCATGGCCGCCGAATCCGATTTCAAGGGGCCGCTGCAACTGGATGGCGACCCGAAGGGCGCCTCGGTGCTGATCCTGGGGGCAGGGCTGGCCGGCATGGCTGCGGCCTTCGAACTGCGCAAGGCGGGGTACCGCGTGCAGGTGCTGGAATACAACGACCGCCCCGGTGGGCGTAACTGGACGCTGCGCGGCGGCGACCGTTATACCGAACTCGGCGGGGCGACCCAGCATTGCCAGTTCGACGACGGGCTGTACCTCAATCCGGGGCCGTGGCGCATTCCGCATCACCACAAGGCGGTGCTGAGTTACTGCAAGCAATTCGGTGTGGCCCTGGAGGCGTTCAACCAGGTCAACTACAACGCGCTGTTGCACAGCCAGCAAGGCTTTGGCGGCGAACCGCAGCGCTTTCGCGCCATCGATGCCGATTACAAGGGCCATGTGTCCGAGTTGCTGGCCAAGTGCACGCAGCAGCAGGCGCTGGACCAGAGCGTGAGCCGCGAAGACCAGGAGGTGCTGTTGGAGTCCTTGCGCACCTGGGGCGCGCTCGACCACAAGTTCGGCTACGTCAAAGGCAAGGACAGCAGCGAGCGGCGCGGCTTTGCGCGGTATCCCGGCGGCGGCCTGTCGGGCAAGCCGGAGTTCTCCGATCCCTTCAGCGTGCAGGACGTGTTGCGCTCGCGTCTGTGGACCACGCTGGCGGCCGGCAACAACTACGAAATGCAGACCACCATGTTCCAGCCGGTGGGCGGCATGGACCAGATCGGCAAGGCGTTCGCGAAGCAGCTTGGCGATGCCATCACCTACAACGCCAAGGTCACCAGGATCGATCAGGACGGCAACGGCGTGCGTGTGTCCTGGCAGGATGCCGCGCACGGCGGCGAAGAACGCATCGCCAGCGCCGATTGGTGCATCTGCACGATTCCGCTGTCGGTGCTCAGTCGTATTCCGGTCACCGCCGGCGACGCGATGACCACCGCGATCGGCCAGGTGCCGTACGCGGCATCGGTGAAGGTGGGCCTGCAGTTCAAGCGCCGCTTCTGGGAAGAGGACGAGGCCATCTACGGCGGCATCAGCTATACCGATCTGCCGATCACCTTGATCAGCTATCCCAGCACCAACTATCACAGCCCCGGCAAGGGCGTGCTGCTCGGTGCCTACGTCTGGGGACTGGACGCCTACCAGTTCACCTCGATGCCCCCGGAGCAGCGCGTGCGCAAGGCGGTCGAATACGGCACGCAGTTGCATCCGCAGTATCCACGCGAGTTCGAGAACGGCATTTCGGTCGGTTGGCACCGCGTGCCGTTCACGCATGGCTGTTTCGGCATGTGGAGCGAGCAGGCGCGTGCCGAGCACTACACGCCGCTGTGCCAGATCGACGGGCGCCTGGCGCTGGCCGGTGAACACGTCTCCTATATTCCGGCCTGGCAGGAGGGCGCGATCTTGTCCGCGCACGATGTCGTCGGCCGTCTGCATCGCAAAGTGCTGGCCGGAGGAGGTCGCGCATGAGTCTGTTACCACGATTGGCCGCGGCCAGCTTCGTCGCTGCGATGGCTGCCTTGCTGGTGCCGCCTGGCGCATACGATGCGCGGGCGCAGAGTTCCGATGCCACCCAGCTGTTCCCGCAACAGGGCTTTGCCAAGGCATCCGGCCAGGATGTCTACCAGGCGATCTGCCAGGGCTGCCACATGCCGGCCGGGCACGGCGCGCAAGGTGCCGGCGAATACCCGGCACTTGCCGGCAATCCCAAGCTGGCCGCTGGACCCTACGTCACCATGATGGTGCTCGATGGCCACGCCGGCATGCCCGGCTTCGGCGAGATGCTCAACGACCGCCAGGTGGCCGAAGTGGTGAGTTATGTGCGCACGCACTTCGGCAACGACCACGCCGAGCGCGTCACCGTCGACGACGTCAAATTGCTGCGCCACTGATGCCCCCTTTTCCTCTCATGCAAGGAGTTGCCATGTCCCGTCCAGTGACAGCCGTCCTCACCGCTGCCCTGTTGTGGTCTGCGGGCCTCACCGCTGCGCACGCCGCCGAGGTGATCCGCCACAAGATCCCCAACAGCGATTTCCCCATCGCTGCCGCCGTGGAAATTCCCGCCGGCAAGGCCACCGTCTATGTCAGCGGCAAGGTGCCGGCGGTGGTGGATGCCAGTGCGCCCAAGGATTCGGCTGCCGCCTATGGCGACACCAAGGCGCAGACGGTGAGCGTGTTGAACCAGATCAAGCAGCAACTCGCAGCGCTCGGCTTGGGGATGGGCGATGTGGTGAAGATGCAGGTGTTTCTGGTCGGCGATCCGGCCATGGGCGGCAAGATGGATTTCAACGGATTCATGGAGGGTTACCGCCAGTTCTTCGGCACCAAGGAGCAGCCCAACCTGCCGGCACGCTCGGCCTTCCAGATCGCCGCGCTCGGCAATCCGCTATATCGGGTGGAAATCGAAGTGGTCGCCGTTCGTCCCTGAATCCGTCGTGCCGTCCTGCTGGAGGTTGTCATGAAAACTGCTCTTTCGCGCCGCATGTTTCTGCGCGATTCCGCGCTGTTTGCCGGCGCTGCCGGTGCGAGTGCGCTGCCGCTGCTGGCCAGCGCTGCCGAACGTTCCGCCGCCGTCGCGCCGACACCGGCCAGTGCGCTGTCGCCGGTGATGATCGGCTCCAACGAATTTCCCGATGGCCCGTCGGCGGCCGCGGTCAAGGCCATCGCGCAGATCGCACCGCAAGGCGGACGCTACCTGCGCGATGTGCAGATGGAGCTGATGGATACCCTGGCCGCCGAGCTCAAGCTGCCGGTCAATCACCTGATGGCCTACGCCGGCTCCACCGAGCCGCTGGACTACACGATGCTGGCGTTCACCTCGCCCAGCGCCGCGCTGGTCACTGCCGACCCCACCTACGAATCCGGTTGGCGCGCCGCCACCCGCAATGGCGCAAAACTGATCAAGGTGCCGTTGCGCAAGGACTTCTCGCACGATGTGCAGGCGATGTGCGCCGCCGACGCCAGCCCCGGCGTGATCTACATCTGCAATCCCAACAATCCCACCGGCTCGGTCACCGCACGCAAGGATCTGGACTACGCATTGGCGCACAAGCCCAAGGGCAGCGTGCTGGTGGTGGACGAGGCCTATATCCACTTTGCGCAGAGCACCAGCAGCGTGGTCGACATGGTCGCAGCGGGCGAGGACGTGGTGGTGTTGCGTACCTTCTCCAAGCTCTACGGCATGGCCGGCATTCGCCTGGGCTATGCGGCCGCGCGCCCGGACCTGCTGGCCAAGCTGATGTTCTACAGCGTCAACAGCCTGCCGGTGACCGCCGCCGCCGCAGGCCTGGCCAGCCTGCGCGATCCCGCACTGGTGCCGCAGCGCCGCGCACGTACCGCGGCCACACGCAAGGACGTGATGGAGTTTCTTGTCAAGCAGGGCTACGCCTGCACCGCCTCGGAGAGCAACTGCTTCATGGTCGATGTGAAGCGCCCGGCCGCCGGCTTCAAGGACGACATGGCCACCCATGGCGTGTTCATCGGGCGTAGCTGGCCGGTATGGCCGACCTGGTCGCGCATCACCGTCGGCACCGACGCGGAGATGGCACGCTTCAAGCAGGCCTTCGTGCAGGTGATCGCCGGCAAGCGCGGCCCGTTGCCGCTGCCGGACGCCACGGCAGCGGTGCATGATCCGATGGATGCTTTTTTCCGTTACGCATGAGGCGTTACTCTGGCACCACCGGCGCATGCGAACGCGCTGGTGTGGCCAGGCGCGCTGGGCGTCGCGCATCCCTTAATGCAGGAGTGTTCCCTTGAAAGTGTTTTCGACATTTGCCGTGCTTGGTCTGGTGCTGCTGGCGCCTTCGGCATGGGCGCGTACCTGCGCCGTCACCATCACCGGCAACGATCAGATGAAGTTCGACCAGAGCGCGATCAAGCTGGCGCCCGACTGCACGCAGGTGGACCTCACGCTCAAGCACTCCGGCAAGATGGCCGCCACGGTGATGGGGCACAACTGGGTGCTGACCAAGTCCGCCGACTTCCAGGCAGTGGCCAATGCCGGCATACGCTCCACCATTGCCGACAGCTATCTGCCCAAGGCCGACGCGCGCGTGATCGCGCACACCAAGGTGATCGGCGGCGGCGACAGCACCACGGTGAGCTTTCCCACCAGCAAGTTGAGCAAGGGCGGCGATTACACTTTCTTCTGCTCGTTCCCCGGCCACTGGGCGATGATGAAGGGCACGCTGAGTTTTGGATGAGGTATCAGCTGCCGCAGGCGCGTGGCCGCGGCAGGAGCGATAGGCGAGGGAGCTGGCACGCGGTCACGCCGCGTGCTCCAGGGCAATCGTGAGCGGAGCGGACGGCAGCGCCAACCAGCGTCGTGGACGCTGCTTCTGGTTCCGGCGTTGGCGCATCAGCGTCTTTCGCCGAGCGCGATGTAGTCTGCGTTTTTAACGGGCTTTCCCGGTCAATCGGTTGGTCTACTCGTAGCTTGGCAAGGCGATGGCATTGGCGTCCCGTGCAAAATGGTTGTTGATGAACGACCTGAGTGCGGGCCGGCTGGCCAGGCGGATGGCGTTGCGCAGCACGGCCAGGCCGAAGCGGGTATGCGGCCACAGCAGGCGAGGGACCAGCTTGGGAATGTTCTGCCCCTGCTTGACGAAGGGGCGCATGATGCGTTCGTAGTGAGCGAAGGCGGTTGCCGGCGTGTCCGACCTGGCAAGCTCCCCGGCAAGGACGTAGGCACCCACGATCGCAAGCGTGGTGCCGATGCCGGACAGTGCGGTCGGGCACCATGCCGCATCGCCGGTCAGGACCACCCGACCGTTGGACCAGCGGTCCATGCGTACCTGGCGCAGCACATCGAAGTAGAAGTCGTCGACGTCCGTCATCGCATCCAGGATGCGTGGAAACTCCCAGCCCAGCGCAGAGAACTGCGCACGAATGAAGGCGCGCTGTTGCGCCACGCTCCAGCTGTTCTCGTGACCGGGTCGCTTCTGGATGCCAAGATAGACTCCCAACTTGCCGTCGCGTGCAGGTTTCACCACCGCTCCCCGACCACCCAGCGTGTTGTATTGCCGCGCATAGACGCCGTCACTGGCGATCTGCGGAATGCTGAAGTAGGCAATCGTCAGGTCCATCCAGCGCGGCCGATTCTCTGCAGGGAAAACCAGCTCCCTGGTGTGCGAGCCGACGCCCTCGGCGATCACTACAAGTGCATAGGTTTCCTGATGGCCGCCGGCAAAGGTGACCTGGACGCCGCCGTCGTGCTGCTCAACGTGTTCGATGCTGTCACCGAAGCGGAAGCGCACTCCTTGCGCCGCTGCGGCCTCGTAGATGATCCGGGCAATATCGCCGCGGCGGATTTCCATCTCCGCAGTCGGGCCGCCGTCGGTGTCGGAGTGCGCCGCTTCGAAACGGCCGACCACGTGATTGTCTTCGGTGACCCAATCGGTGCCGCGCTCCCGGGTGCTGCGTTCGAGCAGCAACGCCTCCAGGCCCATCCGGCGCAGCACGTCTCGCGCGGTGCCGCGCACGTCCACGTTCTGTCCGCCGTCGCGGAACGCCGGCGCGCGCTCCACGACTTCAACATCGCGGCCATACCTGGCAAGCCACCAGGCCGTGGTGGTGCCGGCAACGCTGGCGCCAGTGACAAGGATACGAGCAGCCATGCTGTGAGCTCCCGATAAAAATACATCATACATGATGTATTTTTATCGACGGAAGCCAGTGCCGGCGCTGGCGGTCAGCCTGGCGACGTCTCCGCACTGCCGGGCGGGGCCGCTGCGCGCAACAACCCGCGTTGCAAGGCCTGCGCCAACGCGCTTTCGCGGCTGCGTGCATCGAGCTTGCGATAGAGGTTCTTCAAGTGGAACTTGACCGTGTTTTCCGACAGGTGCAGACAGCGTGCGATCTGCTTGTTGGAATACCCACGTGCCAGCTGCGCGAGCACTTCCAGCTCGCGCTCGCTGAAGATGTCGCCGGCCGGGTCCTCGTCGCCGCTGAGGCGTTCGAGCAGGGCCTGGATGGTGAGTGCGCGGGTGGTGCCGCCGACGGTCTGCGGGTCGTGTTGACGCAGCGAGCGCAGCATCGCCTTGGCCGGCAGTCCGAGTTCGACGATCGCCTGCCAGCTCTGCGTCAGCGCTACATGATCGAGCGCGCTGTACAGATGCGGCAGCGCCGCGGCCAGTTCGCCACGCTGCTGCAGCACCAGGGCGATGCGTGCGCGGGTACGCGCGAGGTGGCACAGATTGTCATTGGCCAGGCAGGCCTGTTCGATCTGGCCCAGGATGGTCAGCGCGGCGCTGCTGCGTCCGGCCAGCCGGTGCCAGCGTGCCAGCGCAAAGCCCATCGCCGCGCGATCGCGCCAGCGGTGCGGCGAGCGCAACGTATGCGCCAGGCCGGATTCGCCGCCGGTACGGGCGATTACCACATCGATGGCGGCATTGCCTGGATGTTCCAGCAACAGCATCAAGCGCCATGCTGCCGCCAGCTCGGACAGGCGTGTCAGCTTGCGCCCGTGTGCGATCTGTTCGACGTGTTCGAGCAGCGCCAATGCACTGCGCCCGCTGTGGTCGCGCACACGCTCCAGTCCCAGCGCGGTGTCGTAGGCGGAGGCCAGCACGTCCATGCCGCCGTCGTGCTGTTCCAGCAGTTCCAGCGCCGGATGCAGCAGGTCGGCCGCATCGTCGTGGTGGCCGCGTTCGTAATGCAGTTGCGCGAGCAGGCACTGGCCGGCGGCCTCCAGCACGCGATCCAGCTGCGGGGTGCGCGCGCACCAGTTCAGGGCCTGCCGGTAACAGGCTTCGGCGTCGCCGAGTTGGCCGCGGTAGAAAAAGCTCTGGCCCAACGCCAGCAACGCCTGGCTTGCGCCCGGTTGGCTGCCACCGCGCTGCATCGCGTCGCGTGCGTTCAGGGCGTAGCGTTCGGCCAATGCAAAGGCGCCCTGCGCAATGGCGGTGGTGGCGCAGATACACAGCAGCATGCCGCGGCCTAGATGATCGTCTTCGTCCAGCGCGGATGCCTGCGCGGCGATCTGGGTCAGGCCATGCGGATTGCCGCAGATTTCGTCGAGGCGATCGCGCAACAGCGCCACCACCACCGTGTAGTCGCGCTGCAAGGGCTCACGCAGCGCCGCTGGAAAGTCGCGGAAGCGTTCCAGCAGCAGGCGCGCATGGCTGAATTCGCCGAGCCTTGCGTGCAGATGCGCCTGGGTGAGATTCAGCGCCGGGGTGTCGCGGATGGTGCGGTGTTCGAAATGCCGGAGCAGTGCGCGCACCTCGTGCGTGCCGTGGGTTAGCACCAGTTGCCAGGTGCCGGCGCGCGCGATGTAGCTGGCGGCCAGGTCGCCGCACTCGGCACGCGATGCGTGCCGCACCGCTTCGGCCAGATGCTGATGCTCGCCAAACCAGCGTGCGGCCCGTTGATGCAGGTGCGTGGCCTGGCCGGGATGTTCGCGATCGAGCAGTTGCTGCAGGAAGTCGGCAAACAAGGGGTGATAGCGGAACCATTCGCGCTCGCCATCCATGGGCACCAGCAGGCCGTGGAAATGTTCCAGCCGCGCCAGCAGCCGGCCGCTGTCGTCGCGCTGGCGCACCGCATCGGCCAGCGCTGCGTTGACGCGCTCCAATGGACTGGTTCGCAACAGCAGGTCGCGCGTGTCGGCATCCAGGTCGTTGACCACCTGTTCGGCCAGGTACGCGGCAATTTGTGCGCTGCGGCCGGAGAAACGCGCGGCCACCTCCTGTTGACGTTGCACGCCGCCCTCCAGCCACAGGCGCGCCAGATGCAGCGCCACCGGCCAACCTTCGGTGTAGCGCAGCAATTCGTCCACCACCGGCGCCGGGACCTGGGGCCCCAGCAATGCCTGCGCCTCGTGCTCGTCCAGCGCCAGTTGCGCACTGCCGAGACGGCTAAGTTGCGCCTGCAGGTCCAGCCGCGCCAGCGGCAGTGCCGGCACGCGCCGGGTGGCCAGCAACAGGTGCAGGCGTCCGCCGCCGTGTTCGACCAGGCGCAGTACCAGCTCGTCGACGATGCCGCTGCCGAGCCGGTCGTAATCGTCGAGAATCACGCTGATGCGCCGTGGCGCCGTGCGCAGCGCGCGGATCAGCACCGTCACCGCCTCGCGCGGATCCTGGTCGCGGTTGTGCAGCACTGCGGCGCACAGCGCCGGATCGGCACCTGCGTGCTGGATCGCCAACGCCAGATGGCCAAGGAAGCGCGCGGCATCGGCGTCCTCTTCGTCCAGCGACAGCCAGGCCACGGCCGCGTGCTCGCGTGCGCGCAGCTGCGCATGCCACTGCGCCAGCAGTGTGGTCTTGCCGAATCCGGGCGGTGCCAGCAGCAGGGTGAGTGGCCGGGCCTGGGCCTGATCCAGCGCCGCCAGCAACGCGCCGCGCACCACCGCACCGGTACGCGGCAGCGGCGGCTCCAGCTTGCTGGCAAGCAGCCAATCGGGAAGGGCGGAATCGCGCGACGGTGAGGGGCGCGGTGTGAGCAACGCAACAGGCTTGAGCATGAGGCGAGGGCGGCCCTGGCAAGCGTCGGCAGCGCGCCGGCTCGACACGCTGCAGATCGTGATGAAACAGCGGCGATGCAGATGGCGTCACCGTGACCGGCGACAACGTCATATCGGCTGCTTCGAGGGTCCCCACCCATGCCCATCCGTGGACACCTTTCAGAAAGGTATGACAGCCACAAGACAAAAGCAAAGCTTGTCGTTGCGCCGCCGCCTGAATGGCGCAAGCGATGGCGCAGGGTGCGTGCAAGCGCCAGGCAACAGCCGAGTCCATCCGGACGCCATGGGCCCGGACACGACGCCGGCGCCGCGCCTGTTCAGCGTCGGCGCGGAGTCGAGATACACATCAGGCATCATCGGTGCCGCGAGCCTTGCGGCCAGCGCCATCGGTGAGCATCGCGAGGCACGCGATCACGCCTGGCTTTCAACGCCACACAAGGTCAGCGTGCCCGTGCCAGCATGCAGGCAACGCCACATCTAAAGACGCCTCAGTGCGCCACTTCCGCAAACGCCTCGCGCGCGGCGGCCAGTGTGGCCTCGATCACTGCCGCGTCGTGCGCGCTGGACATGAAGCCGGCCTCGTACGCCGACGGCGCCAGATACACGCCCCGCTGCAGCATCGCGTGGAAGAAGCGATTGAAGGTGGTGATGTCGCAGGCAGTGGCCTGCGCGTAGCTCTCCACGATCTCGTCGGTGAAGAACAGCCCGAACATGCCGCCGACCTGATTGGTGGTGACGGCAATGCCGGCCGCGCGCGCGGCATCTTCCAGTCCCTCGCACAACACGCTGGTGGCCTCGCTCAGGCGGGCGTGGAAGCCGGGCTCCTGCACCAGCTCCAGCATCGCCAGGCCGGCCGCCATCGCCACCGGGTTACCCGACAAGGTGCCGGCCTGGTAGATCGGGCCGGCCGGAGCGATCTGCTCCATCAAGTCGCGCCGGCCGCCGTACGCACCCACCGGCATGCCGCCGCCGATGATCTTGCCGAAGGTGCTCAGGTCCGGCGTGACCCCGTAATGCGCCTGCGCGCCACCGAGCGCGACGCGGAAACCGGTCATCACCTCGTCGAAGATCAGCAGTGCGCCATGCCGGGTGCACAGCGTGCGCAGATGCTGCAGGTAGCCGGCCTGCGGCGGAATGCAGTTGGCGTTGCCGACCACCGGTTCGATGATCACTGCCGCCACGTCGGCGCCGATCTCGTCGAACAGGGCGGTGGCGCCTTCGAAGTCGTTGAAGCTGAGGGTGGCGGTCAACTCGCTGAGGCCGGACGGCACGCCCGGCGAGGTCGGCACGCCCAGGGTCAGCATGCCGCTGCCGGCCTTGACCAGGAACGAGTCGCCATGGCCGTGATAGCAGCCTTCGAACTTGACGATGCGGTTGCGCCCGGTGGCGCCGCGCGCCAGGCGCACCGCCGACAGCGTGGCTTCGGTGCCGGAATTGACCATGCGCACCATCTCGCAGGACGGCACCAGCCGGTGGATCGTCTCGGCCATGGTGACTTCGGCCGCACACGGCGCACCGAAGGACAGGCCGTCGCGGATCGCGCGCTCCACCGCTTCGCGTACTGCCGGGTGATTGTGGCCGGCAATCATCGGCCCCCACGAGCCCACGTAGTCGATGTAGCGGTTGTCGTCCACGTCGTACAGATACGGGCCATCGGCGCGCGCCACGAAGAACGGCTCGCCGCCGACCGACTTGAATGCACGCACCGGTGAGTTGACGCCGCCGGGCAGCAGCGTCTGCGCCTGGGCGAACAGGGCGTGGGAGCGGGTGTGGTTCATGCGCGCAGATCCTTGAGTGGTACCGAGTGGGGGCGGCGCAGCCCGACTGCGGGCAGCGCATTCGCCATTGTCAGGCTTGCGGCCCCTGTCCGCCTACCCACCAGGTGCCTGCCTACCCGTCGGAGCGGGCGGGTAGGGCAACCCGGCTGCCTATGATCGAACGGGACGGTATCGACGGTTTGGCATGAGCAGATGACCTGCGGTCATTGGCCTCCTGCGGCGGATGTTCAGAGAGTGTGATTCCGGTAGCCATTGGCGCCGTTCATTTTTGTCGCGTTGCCGACAGTTCCAGACTTGGGGGAGACAGCATGAACCGTAGTATCCAGAAGCGTGCCTTGGCGTTGGCGCTGGTCATGGCCATGGGGAGCGTCCACGCGCAGTCCACCAGCGGCAGCATCGTCGGCAGCGTGGGGCAGAGCAGCGGCACCAGCGTGCTGGTGGAAAACAACAGCGGGTTCAGCCGCGAAGTACCGGTGGATGCGCGCGGCCGTTACACCGCCGGCAACCTGCCGCTGGGCACCTACAAGGTCACCGTCAAGCGCGACGGCGCGGTGGTGGAGACGCGCGAGAACGTCGCGATCACCGTCGGCGCCAACACCGACGTCTCGTTCGCTGCCGCGTCGGGCAGCGGCATGCAGACCCTGGACAGCGTGACCGTCACCGCCGCAGGCCTGACCACCATCGACGTCAGCAGCGTGGACACCCGCACCGTGGTCACCGCCGAGCAGCTGCAGCAGCTGCCGCTGGGCCGCACCGCCGAGGCAATCGCGCTGCTCGCACCGGGCGTGGTGGTCAACAGCGGCGGTTTCGACAATGGCCCGCTCGGTGGCTCGCTGCCCAGCTTCGGCGGCTCGGCCGCCAGCGAAAACGCCTATTACCTCAACGGCTTCAACACCACCACCATCAGCAACAATCTGGGCGGCCTGACCCTGCCGTACGGCGCCATCGACCAGCAGGAAATCTTCACCGGCGGCTACGGCGCGCAGTACGGCCGCGCCAATGGCGGCGTGATCAACCAGATCGGCAAGCGCGGCACCAATGAGTGGAAGTTCGGCGCGGCGGTGATCTGGGAGCCGAACGGTCTCAAGGCCAATCAGCGCGACATCTATTGGCGCCCGGACAGCCAGGGCAGCACGATCAACAACGCCGCCTATCGCTACGCGCGCTCGGCCAATGGCCTGTATCAGCCGGCGAGCGAGGCCGAAGCCAACCAGACCACCTACAGCGCCTACGTCGGCGGGCCGATCATCCAGGACAAGCTGTTCTTCTTCCTGGCCGCCGAACAGGTGGATTCGGACGGCGTACGCGTCGGCACCAATCGCGACACTGACAACGGCCGCACCGGCGGTCTCACCGACTACGACTACAAGCAGAAGCGCTGGTACGCCAAGGTGGACTGGAACATCACCGACAATCACCTGATCGAGGTGACCGGCGCCAGCGACGAGGCAGAGACCAACGGTTCGATCTACCGCTACGACTACGTCAATCGCCAGCGTGGCAGCTATTTCACCGACGAGTCCACCTGGAAGACCGGCCCGACCCTGTTCACCGGCAAGTACACCGGCTACCTCAGCGACAACCTCACCGTGACCGCGCTGTACGGCAAGATGAAAACGCCCGATGAGCTGACGCCCTTCAACTACAACGCGGCCGGCGGGCCGGTCATCAACAGTGCCGCGCTGCAGAATCCGGCCTACACCGGCGGCACACCGCGCATCGGCAATCAGCTGGTCACCTCGGTCAGTTCACCGGATCGCGAATACAAGAAAGACAATCAACGCCTGAATCTGGAATGGCGCATCGGCCACCACACGCTCAACTTCGGTATCGATAACCAGAAGTCCGAGGGTATCGATGTGGGCTCGGTGCTGTCCGGCCCGGGCTTTGCATGGACCTATGGCCAGACCAACGATCCCAATGGCCTGCGGACGGGCGGGCTGGTCAGCCAGTCGGCCAACGAAGCCGGCGGCATCGGCGCACCTAGCCCGGGCCTGGTCGATCCGGTCAACGGGTCCAGCGGCTATTACGTGGTGCGCAACATCAACACCAGCCTGTATTCGTACGAGGCCAAGCAACGCGCCTATTACATCGAAGACAAGTGGCAGGTCACCGACAACCTGCTGCTGAGCATCGGCCTGCGCAAGGACGAGTTCACCAACTACACCCCGTTCGGCGACCCCTACATCGAAGTGGATAACGCCTGGGCGCCGCGGCTGGGCTTCAGCTGGGACGTCAACGGCGATTCCAGCCTGAAGGTGTTCGGCAACGTGGGCCGTTATTACCTCGGCCTGCCGTTGTCGGCAGTGAGCCTGTTCACCCCGGCCACCACCACCGATACCTACTTCACCTACAGCGGCATCAACGCCGATGGCACGCCGATCCTGGCGCAGCAGCTGGGGTCGGCCGTGTCGGCCAACTCGCGTTTCGGCCGCATCGCCGACGTGCGCACCGCGGTGGTCAAGGACATCGAGGGCGAGAACCAGGACGAGGTCATCCTCGGTTTCACCAAGCAGCTGGACACCGGCTGGGTGCTGGGCGTGCGCGGCACGCATCGCCGCCTCAATGCGGGGATCGACGATCAGAACTACGACGTTTCCAATACGGCGTTGATCGCCGCTGCGGCCGCGCAGGGCGTGACCATCGACTTCTCGCAGGTTGCCGGTGCATCGCTGATCAATCCGGGCCAGACCAACACCTGGGGCGTGATCGGCACCGATGGCCAGTTCCATGAGGTGTCGGTGAGCCGCGAGGCGGCCGGCTTCCCGAAGTTCAAGCGCAATTACTCGGCGGTCGAATTCAATCTGGAACGTCCGTTCGACGGCAAGTGGTACGCCAAGGTCAACTACGTCTGGTCGCATAGCTACGGCACCACCGAAGGTCAGGTGCGTTCTGACCTGTGGCGCACCGGCGGCGCTTTGGGCAGCTACCAGGGCCAGGCCTCGGTTTCCACCACGCAGAGCTGGGACCACGCGGCGCTGATGGAACACTTCAACGGCGATCAATCCAACGATCACCGTCATCAGCTCAAGCTGTTCGGTTTCTACCAGTTCACTCCGCAATGGGGTGCGTCGGCCAACTTCAGCCTGATCTCGGGCGCGCCGCACAATTGCCTGGGCAACTACTACGGCGACAACTACACCGGCACCGACCCGGCCGGCTACGGTGGCAGCGCGATCACCGGCGGTCCTTACCACTACTGCTACAACCCGGAGACCGGCACCGGCGTGGCGTCGCCTCCTGGCTCGCAGGGGCGGCTGGGCTGGATCGCGCAGCTCGACATGGGCGTGACCTACAAGCCGGCATTTGCCGCCGGCAAGCTGGCACTGCGCTTTGACGTGTTCAACATCACCAACGAGCAGACCGCAACCAACATCTACCCGTTCTCGCAGTTGCCCGACAACACCACCAATCCGCTCTGGGATCAGGTCGTGGCCTACCAGGCACCGCGCTCGGGCCGGGTGACATTGAGCTACGACTTCTAATCGCGCCAGGCGGTAAGGTCGGTCCAGGCAGCGACGCGTGATGGCACGCGTCGCTGCCTTGTTGTCTGTACGTCACGTCGCCATTCGTATGCGCTGATGGAGGATTGGTCGCGCGCATAGATCAGTCGTAAAGCGGTTGATCTGCAGTTTGGCTGCGGGGCTCTTGCCCGCCCACCACCGCAGGACACGCCGCAAGTACGTCCGTGTAGCTCTTACGCGGCATCCATGCCGCGTAAGGTCCCGCGATGGTGGGCGGGCAAGGACCTGTCGGGATGGTCGGTGTGCGTGGTTGCAAGCAGGGCATGGCGTGCGCTGGTCGAATCACTATGCGTCAGCCAGCTTCCCGCCACCTCCCTATCGCAAGCCGATCAGTGGACAAGCTTTCAACACGCGACCTGCAAGCGCCTCATCTGCCACTGTAAGCCGCGCAACAAGCTCTCAAGAAAATAGCCGGCAAATTTCCTGGTGCGGTGTCCTTGCCGATTGCGGGACCCTTGGCGGCATGGATGCCGCCAAGGAGCCTCCACGGACGGATTCACGGCGTGTCCCGCGAGCGGTGAGGGCACTGCGCCCTCGACCCACCGAGACTTTTGACTGCATCTAATAAACAACGCTTCGACTCGAGTCTCGGTCTCTTGAGTCTTCGCTTGCGCGTGTCGCGGGTAACGTCTGTCGTCTGCCAGCCACGCTAGCGTGCAAACCCGGCCCGATATGCCTGCACTGCCGCGAGCGAGTCCGGCGCGGCGTACACGCCGCTGACCACCGCAATCAACTCGGCACCTGCAGCCACCAATTCGGGCACCTGCGCAGCCGCGATGCCACCGATCGCCACGCGCGGCACTCCCAGCGCTGCGGCTTGCTGCAGCAACGCCGGCGTGGCGCGACGTGTCGTCACCTTGGTGGTGGTCGGGAAGAACGCGCCGAAGGCCACGTAGCTGGCGCCGGCCGCGACCGCTGCGCGCGCGCGCGCAATCTCGTCGTAGCACGACACCCCGATGATGGCCTGTTCGCCCAGCAGTGCACGCGCCGCGGCCGCCTCGCCATCGTCTTCGCCCAGGTGCACGCCTTGCGCGCCCACCTGTCGTGCCAGCTGCGCATCGTCGTTGATGATCAACGGCACATCGTGCGCAGCGCACGCCTCGCGCAGCGCGCTGGCCTGTTCCAGGCGCAGCGCCGCAGTGGCCTGCTTGTTGCGGTACTGCAGCCAGGTGACAGCGGGCAGCAGCGGCAAGGTGCGCGCGATCAGGCGCGCGGTGTCGGGTTCGTCGGGCGTGATGAGGTAGACGCCGCGGGCATTGTGCAGGTCGGGCATGGCAGCGCTTCCGGAAGCGGTGGGTGGGATGGGACAATGCAGCCCCACCGTTGCGTGACCGCGATTATCCGATGAGCGAGACATCCACGACCACCTACCGCACCTGGATGTGCGTCGTCTGCGGGTTTCTCTACCACGAGGCCGACGGCATCCCCGAAGAAGGCATCGCCCCGGGCACCGCCTGGCAGGACGTTCCCGACACCTGGACCTGCCCGGATTGCGGCGTGACCAAGGACGACTTCGAGATGGTCGAGATCGACTGAGGTCCTGGCTGGGTCGCTGCGTTTTTCGCGCCACAACATCGCCGGCACACGTTCGCATGGTGCTGGCGAGGGCCTTGCAGGCTGTGTTTTCAGTGCGCGCGCGCGCGCTGACTGTTCAGTTCGACCAGATGTTCGTGCAGATTGGCCGCGTCCTGCGCACTGGGATTGAGCTGCAGATAACGCGACAGATCGTGGCGTGCGCCGTTGCGGTGGCCCAGGTGCAGATAGGCCATGCCGCGATCGCGTAGCGCCTCGGGCTGGTCCGGCACCAGCTTCAGGATGCGGTCGGCACTGCGCGCGGCGCGGTCCCAGTGTTCGGCATCGGCGTAGACGCCGTGCAGATTGCGCAGGATGCGGATCAGGATCGCGCGATGCGGTGCGGGGTCGAGGATCTGCGCCAGGGCGCGGTCGTCGGGGATCTCGCCACCCAGGTGCGGACGCGCGCGCTCGCGCAGCTCGTCCACGCCCAACGGGCGGCCGCCGTTGAACGGGTCCATGACCAGCACGCCGTCGTCCACCGGCAAACGCACCAGGAAATGCCCGGGAAACGACACGCCCGCCAGCGGAATGCCCAACCGGCGCGCCACTTCGATCTGCACCATCGCCAGCGAGATCGGGTTGCCCAGGCGGCGTTCGAAGACCTGGTTGAGGTAGCTGTTGCGCGGGTCGTAGTACTCGTCGTGATTGCCCGAATAGCCCAGCTCGTCGAACAGGTAGCGATTGACCGCGGCCATCTTCAGCGGCCACAGGTCGATCGCCTCCACCTCGCGGCGCAGATGCTCGACATGGCTTTGCACCAGCGTGTCGTACAGCTCGGCGTCCAGTTGCGGATACTCGTCGCGCGCGATCAGCAGCGCGGTGGACATCAACGGCACTGCGTCGTCGTCCAGGCTGGCGAGCGCAGTCCAATGGGGAAGTGGGAGCATGTCGACCATGTTGCCAAGAGTGTCGGCAAGCGGCGCGTGGTTCAAGTCCGGTACTTCCTGACAGGAAGGGCCTGTCGCGTGAGATTCACTTGAGCTTTGGGATATCCGGGCTCAGGGTCAGGCTGGCGCCGTCCTGCAGGTTGAGCCTGGCGGCCTGGCCGGCATTGAGTTCCAGCACGTAACGCGCCGGGCGCTTGCTGGGGTAGGGCGGGCAGGCATCGCCGGCCGAACACGGCGGCACGTCGCGCTGCTGCGACACCAGCCGGCGCTCATTGTCGAAATACAGGATATCCAGCGCGATCTTGGTGTTCTTCATCCAGTACGCCAGCGGTTCCTGGCGGTCGTGGACGAACAGCATGCCGTGATCGTCCGCCATGGCATCACGAAACATCAGGCCTTTGGCGCGGTCGGCATCGTTCTGCGCCAGCTCCACCTGGTAGCGCGTGCCGGCCAGTTCCACCCAGCTGCCGCCGCTGCTGGCGCAGCCGCTGAGCAGGATCAACAACGCAAGGGGGAGGAAGCAAAGACGGCGCATGCGGCATACCAGTGGGTGGGGATGCCGCACCATCTGCCAAGCGGCCGCGTGCGTCAAGCCGCTGTGGTGCGTCGTACCGTCATCGCAGGTGACAGGAGTCCGGCCCGCTGTCGCTTCGCAACGCGGGCCGCAACTGCGTATGCGCGTGCTTGCACGCGATCGCTCAGATCACCCGCGGCGGCTCGCCACCGACGATCACCACATCGGCCGGGCGACGCGCGAACAGGCCCACGCAGACCACGCCGGGAATCTGGTTCAGGCTGCGCTCCAGCGCCACCGGGTCGGTGATCTGCAGGTTGTGCACGTCCAGCACCACGTTGCCGTTGTCGGTGATCACGCCATCGCGCCACACCGGCTGACCGCCGGTGAGCGCCAGGATCTGGCGGGCCACCAGGCTGCGCGCCATCGGAATCACTTCCACCGGCAGCGGGAACTTGCCCAGCACCGGCACCTGCTTGCTCGGGTCGACGATGCAGATGAAGCGCTCGCTGGCCTCTGCAATGATCTTCTCGCGCGTCAACGCTGCGCCGCCGCCCTTGATCAGGCAACGATTCGGGTCGCACTCGTCGGCGCCATCCACATACAGCGACAGATTGCCGGTGTGGTTGAGATCCAGCACCTCGATCCCGTGGCGCCTGAGCTGCGCGCTGCTCTGCTCGGAGCTGGACACCGCCCCCTTGATGCGGTGGCTGATGCGGCCCAAGGCATCGATGAAGTAGGCCACCGTCGAACCGGTACCGACCCCGACGATCATGCCGTCTTCCACGTAATCGATCGCTTTTTCGGCGGCCAGGCGTTTTGCTTCGGACATTTTGGGGCTCGGGATTGGGGAATCGGGAATCGGGATTGGGGAATCGCAAGAGCGGCTGGGCTGAGCGGGATTTGCAAATCGCAAATCCCGAATCTCTACTCCCGGCTACTCCATCGCCAGCAACAATTTCCACTGCGCGGCGGTCACCGGCAGGATCGATAGGCGGTTGCCGCGGGCGATCAGCGGGAAGCCTTCGCCCAGGGCGTCGGCCTGCTGCTTGATTTCGTCCAGTGCGATCGTGCGCGTGAGTTTGCGCTCGAAGGCCACGTCCACCAGCATCCAGCGCGGATCTTCGCGGGTGGCCTTGGGGTCGTGGTAATCGGATTTGGGATCGAACTGGGTGTCGTCCGGATATGCGGCGCTGGCGACCTTGGCGATGCCGACAATGCCCGGCACCTTGCAGTTGGAGTGGTAGAACAACACCCCATCGCCGACATGCATGCCGTCGCGCATGAAGTTGCGTGCCTGGTAGTTGCGCACGCCGTTCCACGGTTCGGTGCCGACGCGTTCCAGATCATCGATGGAAAACGTGTCCGGCTCGGACTTCATCAACCAGTAGCGCTTGCGGGCAGTCATACGGAAACGGCGTCGTCTTTCAGGAAGGTGGCGTGTTCGGTGCAGATCGCATCCACCGCCACGTCCCAGGATTCGGTGGGCAGGGCGGGTAGCTGCTGCGCGGCGAAGCCGACGCCGACCAGCCAGGGCGGCGGCGTCTGGCGGTGCCGGAACGCGAAGCTGCGATCATACCAGCCGCCTCCCATGCCCAGCCGCCGGCACTGCGCGTCGAAGCCGGTCAACGGCGTCACCACCAGCGCCATCTCCTCGGGTGCGAGCAACTCGGTGCTTGCCACGTCCGGTTCGGGAATGCCGTAGCGGTTGCTGACCAGCCCCTGGCCCGGCCGCCACGGCGCAAAGCGCAGGACGCGCCCGTCCAGCACCGGCAGGCAATAGCGCACGCCGGCCGGCAGGCTCAGTTGCCAGCGGTGCAGCGCGATTTCGCCATCCATCGCCCAGTACCCGGCCACCGCGCCGGTCTGCGGCGCGAACGGCAGCGCCAGCAGGCGCTCGGCCAGCGCATCGGCGGCTGCCAGGCGCTGCGCTGCGGGCAGGCTGCGCCGCAGCGCGCGCAACTGCTGGCGCAAGGCGTCTCGGTCGTCGGTCATGGCGTCTCGCAGCGATAGGCGGAGGGATATTGTCGATGGCGTGGACGCGCCTGCCTAGCTGCGCGTGTCCCACCGATCGCCGGTGCCCGCAAGTCTCCCGTCTGTCGATGAGCGCATGTGCGTGCAGTACTTGCAACATTGCGCCGCACGCACCACGCACGCATGCATGCCTGTCTTGGCGCAGCCATTGCACAGCGGCGCAGCCGAACTGCGCGTGCCGTGCGTTTCAGACACGCAAAAAGAAACGGCGCCCGAAGGCGCCGTTTCAGATTTGCATTCTCCGCCGTGAACGATGCGGGCGAAACGACCTTGAACCCGGGGTTCAAGTGGGGACGTTGTGAGGCCATCGGGCTTCCCGCTACAAGGCGGACTTGCACTCCCGGCTTCGTCGCGCCCCCGTGGTCGTAATTAAGGGACAAGGCGAATGTTTTGCACGCTGTCGTTTACAGCAGAGAACGCAGGTGAAGTATAGACCTCTGCTGCGCGATGGCTAGCCCATTCGTCGGCCGGCGCAATTGAAAGTTCATATTTGCGACGACAGTGCGAACTGCACCTCAACGCGGCGTGTCGGACACGCTGTCCAGGCGGCGATTCAAGCTGTCCAGCGTATTGGCCAATTCACGGTCGTACAGCGCTTGCTGATCGCGCAGCTGCTGCAATTCGTGCGCCAGGTTGAGTGCGGCCAGCACCGCAACGCGGTCCACCGCTGCCATGCGATTGCTGCCGCGAATCTCGCGCATACGCAGATCCAGCAGGCGCGCCGCAGCGGTGAGGCTCTCGCGTTCGTCGGCGGTGACACCAACGGTGTATTCACGATCCAGAATACGCACGCTGACCGGCTCGTTGTTGCTCACGTGTGCTGCTCCAGGGATTTCAAGCGCACGATCATCGCTTCCACGCGCGAGCGCGCCTGTTCGTTCTTGGTCAGCAATTGCGCGCGCTCGCCGATCAACTGTTCCTGCTGGTGACGCAGGCTGCGGTTCTCGTCGGTCAACCGCTGGCTGCGCTCGACCAGGGCCTCCACACGGGCGGCAAGTGCGCGGATCTGGGCGAGGGCAGCGGCGTTGTCCATACGCTCACGATAGGGGCGCGTGCGCGCGGCGGTCAAGCGCCCGATCGCAGCCCGCTTGCCCGCCGTCAGGCCAATCCCGACAAGGGCTTGCACCGCGCCCGGCGCGGCCGGCGTCACGCGCGTGGATCCCGTAGGGAACACGCCGCTGGCGGCCGACGCGGGGTGCCTTGATACACTGGGAAGTCAAATCGCCGGCCCATGTGCCGGCACCTCCTGTTCCCAGCCTGGATGACCCGATGGATCTGCCCGATGTAACCGCTGTGCAAAACGAAAGTCGCCAGCTGGAGTTGGCTTCCTCCGCAGCGGAGTTGCATGGCGGGCTGTGCGGGTGGCTCTCCGGTGGCGGTGCCGACAGCGGCGACTGGCTGGCGCGCATCCTGGCCGACACCGCGCAGGTGGCACCCAGGCAGGGCGGGGCGCTGGACCAGATGCGGCAGGCCACGGTGGCGCAGCTGGAAGACCGCGATTTCGCTTTCGAATTGTTGCTGATCGACGACGGCGCACCGCTGGCGGCGCGCACCGATGCCTTGTTCGACTGGTGTCGTGCCTTTCTGGGTGGCTTCGGCCTGGCGGCGCAGCAGCGCCCGGCACTGACCGAAGAGGGCGAAGAGGCGCTACAGGACCTGGCGCGGCTGGCGCAGGCGTCCAGCGACGATTTCGATGCGGCCGACGAAGACGACACCGCCCTGGCGGAGATCGAGGAGTTCGTGCGCGTGGCGGTGCTGTTGCTGCATGGCGACTGCGTGATGGGGCCGCGCTTCCGCCAACGTCTGAACTGACCGCACGACCGCCATGAAAAAACTCACCGGGATCGGCGCGGCCGAGTACGCGCGTCGGCGCAAGCAGCTGATGCAGATGGCCGGCGATCAGGCCATCCTGATCCTGCCGGCGGCGCCCGAGCGGGTGCGCAGCCACGACACCCACTACCCGTATCGGCAGGATTCGGATTTCTGGTATCTGAGCGGTTTCCCCGAGCCGGAAGCGGTGCTGGTGCTGGTGCCGGGCCGCAAGCATGGCGAGGCGATCCTGTTCTGCCGCGAGCGCGATGCCGAGCGCGAGGCCTGGGATGGCCCGCGCGAGGGCCAGGAAGGCGCGGTGGAGCGCTACGGCATGGACGATGCGTACCCCATCGACGATGTCGACGAGATCCTGCCGGGCCTGCTGGAAGGGCGCAGCCGCGTCTATTACCACTTCGGGCGCGATGTCGACTTCGACCTCAAGCTGATCGGCTGGCTCAAGCGCGTGCGCGAGCAGGTGCGCCACGGCGCGCAGCCGCCGCACGAATTCCTCGAGCTCGGGCATCTGCTGCACGAGCAGCGGCTGTTCAAGTCGCGCGACGAAATCGCCTTGATGCAGCACGCCGCCGACATCAGCGTGCGCGCGCATCGCGCCGCCATGCGGCTGGCGCGGCCGGGTGTGCACGAGTACGAACTGCAGGCCGAGGTGGAGTGCGCATTCCGCGCCGCCGATGCGTGGCCGGCATACGGCAGCATCGTCGGCACCGGCAGCAGTGCCTGCGTGCTGCACTACCGTGCCAACAATGCGCGCAGCCGCGATGGCGAGCTGGTGCTGATTGATGCCGGCGCCGAGTACCGTGGCTACGCGGCCGATATCACCCGCACCTTTCCGGTCAACGGCCGTTTCACCCCCGCGCAGCGTGCGCTGCACGATCTGGTCGGCGCTGCGCAGGCTGCCGCGCTGGCGCAGGCGCGCCCCGGCGTGCCCTACGAAGCCGGGCATCTGGCCGCGGTGCAGACCCTGACCGAGGGGCTGCTGCAGTTGGGCCTGCTCAAGGGCAAGCTGGAGCGCAACATCGCCGACGGCCATTACAAGCGCTTCTATCGGCACAAGACCGGCCACTGGCTGGGGCTGGATGTGCACGATGTGGGCGACTACCGGTTGGCTGGAGACTCGCGTCTGCTCGAGCCCGGCATGGTGTTCACCATCGAGCCGGGGCTCTACATCTCCGCCGACGACACCACGGTGGAGGCCAGATGGCGCGGCATCGGCATCCGCACCGAAGACAATGTGCTGATCACCGCCGACGGCCATCGGGTGCTGACCGATGCGCTGGCGCGCAGCGCCGACGAGATCGAGGCGGAGATGGCGGACCGCGACGCGTTGCGCGCATAGCGCGGTCATGCCGCGATGAGCCGTCCTGGTCTGGATCGGTGCATTGCCCTGCACGCGACCCGCGCATTGCCGGCTTGGTTGAGATTGCGCGGCGTATCCGGCTGAGGGCGGCGGCGCTCGGGCCGCGCCGGGCGCCTTGCAGGCATGAGGCGCCCGGCCGTTGTGCTGCGGGCCGTTCTACTGGCCCAGCTGGGGCGTCTGGGTGCGTTCGGGCTGCTGGACCTGTTCGCCTGGCGTCGCCAGTTGCTGTGCGCGTGCGAACGACTGCGCTTCCGGCGTGCTCAATGCCTGCTCGGTCTTCATGTGCGCGCGCAGATGCGCCGGATTGGCCGGGTCGCCCTGCACCACAAACACGTTTTCGCCACCGTGTACGCCGCGATTGTTGGCCTCGCTCATCAGCACATGATCCACGCGCGACAGGCCGCCTTCCTTGGCCACGGGCAACAGGGCGGCGCTGAGCCGGTCGCTGGTCTGGTCGGGTGTGCGTCCATGTGCCGCATCGATTGCATGCACGCCGCGCTGGATCTGTTGATACATCGGATGGTCGGGGTGCGAGGACTGGCGTGGATCGTTCATGGCAATGCTCCGTGCGGTGCGGAATGATTCAAGGGGCGGCAAACACCGGGCGGGTCAGATTTTCGGGCGCGCCATCGGTGCACACCACCTCGTCTTCGATACGGATGCCGCCGTAGGGTTTGAACTGTGCAACGCGCGCCCAGTCGACGCTGGCGGCGTGGCCGTTCTTCTTCACTTCGTCCAGCAGCATGTCGATGAAGTACACGCCCGGTTCGATGGTGACCACCATGCCCGGTTCCAGCACGCGGGTCAGGCGCAGATACGGGTGGCCGGCGGGGCGCTCGATGCGGCCGCCGCGGTCGCTGGCCGCAAAGCCTGCCACGTCGTGCACCTGCAGGCCGATCAGATGGCCCAGCCCGTGCGGGAAGAATGCGGCGCTGACGCCGGTGGCGAGCGCGGCTTCCGGCGACACGGTGAGGATGCCGAAGTCCTTGAGGATGCCCATCAGGGCCAGATGCGCATCCACGTGCAACTGCTTGTAATCCACGCCGCTGCGCACGCCCTGGCCCATGCGGATCTGCGCGGCATCCACCGCATCGATCAGGGCCTGGAATTCGCTGCCGGGGTCGGCGGCATAGGTGCGGGTGATGTCGCTGGCATAGCCGTAGGCCGAAGCACCGGCATCGATCAGGAAGCTGCGCAGCGGCTGCGGCGGCTGCTGGCCGAGTTCGGTGTAGTGCAGCACCGCGCCGTGCTCGTTGAGCGCGATGATGTTGCCGTAGGGCAGTTCGTTGGCGTCCTGACCGACGGCGGCGCAGTAAGCCATATGGATGCCGAACTCGCTCTGGCCGGCGCGGAAGGCCGCTTCGGCGGCGCGATGGCCGCGCACTGCCAGCTGCTGGGCGATGCGCAGCAAGGCCAGTTCGTACGGCGTCTTGAACGCCCGCTGGTAGTCCAGGTAATCGAGCACCGGCTGCGGATTGTTGGGCACATACGCACCTAGCGCGCTCTGCGCCTCGCCCAGGATGGCGCAACGGTCGGTCTGCCTGGGCAGCAGCGCCAGGGCCTGGTCCGGGGTGCGGATGATGTGGATGTCGCAGTGCTCCACCCACCAGCCGCTGGGCGCCTCGGGCACCACATGCCAATAGTCCAACGGCTGGCAGAAGATCAGCGTCGGGCGCTTGCCCGGGGTGTAGACCAGCCAGCTGTTGGGCACCCGCGTCAGCGGCACCCACGCCTTGAACTGCGGATTGACCGCATAGGGATAGTCGCGGTCGTCGAACACCTGGTAATGCAGGCTGCCGCTGGGCACCACCAGGTGGTCGAAGCCGCCGCGCTGCAGCGCCTCGTCGGCGCGCGCGGTCAGCGTGCGCAGGTGGTCGGAATACAGGTGGCTCAAGGACGGCTGGGGCATGCGGGGCTCGATCGGCGATGCAAGGACAGGTCGCGATTTTGCCGTAATCGTGGTGATGCTGTCCTTCAGCCCAGCATGTGTTCTTCGGCGATCCAGGCGCGCAGGCGTTGGCGATGCGGCTCGGACATGGTCAGGAAGCGGAAGCCGGCCCAGGCCTGCCCGGGTGCGTGCGCGGCTTCGCTCCACAACAGATGCACGCCGACATCGATCTCGGTGGCGCGGCCGATGCGCTCGGGCAGGCTGAAGCGCAGCTGGTACAGGGCGTCGTCGTGCAGCGGAACCGAGGCCAGCAGCAGCATGCCGGTTTCCGAGACATTGCCGACCCGGCCGATCTGCGCCTCGCTGAGCATGTCGGTCACCGGTATCAGGTCGGACGGCTGGCGGCGCGGTGCGCGGCGGGTGTCCTGGATCATGGGTTGACCTCTGCAATGGGCGCCTGACCGGCCAGGCTGCGCAGCGTGCGCACGGTGGCATGCCAGGCGCGGTCGATCAGCCGCGATTTCTCTTCGACCAGCAGGCGCGCCTGGCCGCCGGCCATCAGCCGCGACAGGCCATCCAGCGAGTGCTCGGCGACCTTTTGCCCACGTTGATTGACGAACAGCGCGTTGCCGGTCATCGGGCTGTACCAGGACAGCCGTTGCCGACGCAGGTCGCCCTGCTGGTTGATCACGAACTCGAACCAGCTGCCGAACGGCAGGCTGCGCAGCTGCGTGTAGCAGGCCTCTTCGGCCGGCGAACGCGGGCCGGCGATGTCCTTGCGCGGTGTGCTGTCGCCCTGGTCGCCCAGCCGCGTGCGCGCCTTGAGCCTGGTGGCGAGCTCGGTGCGCGAGGTCGTCTCGTCCTCGCCGCCGGGCGTGGACAGGCGCCGCGCAATCGCCGCCGCTTCATCGTGGTGATAGCCGACCTGCAGCAGCGCGGTTTCGATCTCGCTGCCGAGCGCGATGTCGGCAGGTTGCCCCTTGCTGCGGCAGGTGACTTCGGCAATGCGCGCGGTCAGGGCCTGGCGCTCGTCCCATTCGGGCGATTGCTCGCCCTGGCGCAGCAGCGTCAGCGTCAGCACGTCCGACCATGCCTGACGCAGCAGCGCCTGCACGAAGCGCGGCGGGACGCTCTGCTCGCACAGCTGCTCGATGCGCGCCTCGGCCTGCTGCTTGGCCGACTCCAGCCGCTCCTTGCCACGCGCCGCATCCACATGGCGGCGCTCGGCGAGGTCGGCCTTGCGCGCCAAGGCGCGCAGATGCGCCTGGATATCGGCGTTGGCCGCGGCGAACACGGCCTCGTCGCCCTGGTAGTCGTTGACGATCCGGTCCACCGCGCTGCCCAGCTTGTGCAGCAACTGCGGGTCGACATCGTCGTCGCCCAGCCAGACCGCGCCGGACTCGGCCACGGTGTTGAGCAATTCGCGCACCGGGTGCTGGTCGCGCACGAAGAAATGCGTATCGGCCAAGGCCGCGCGCACCACCGGCACCTGCAACTTGGCGAGCAGGGCCTGCGCGGGGGTCTGCCCGCGCACTTCGCGTTGCATCTGCGCGTAGAGCAGGCCGAGCAGATCGAAGGTGTCGGTGTCCTGCAGCGACAGCGCGGCGTCGGGGCCGTGTTGCGCCCGCAGCAAGGCCAGCAACTGGCGCTGCACCGCATCGATGCCGCTGGGCTGCGCCGCCGCTGCTGCTTGTGCCGCCAGCGTACCCTGCAGGCTGGCCAGTGCGTCGCTGACGGCGGCCTTGGGCACGGCCGAGGAGGCGAGCCGGGGAGATGGTTTCTCGAGTGTTGCCTGGGCGCTGCTTGCAGGCGCTGCGCCGTGATCTGCAGAGCTTTGATTCGCCGCTGCGCCTACGTTGCCCGCCGCCTGCGACCGGCGCGCCGACGACATCAGGCCGCCGAGCGCCTGCACTGCATCGCTCAGGGCAGGTGCTGCCTGCTCACCGTCGGTCGCCGCTGCCAGTGTCATCGGCATGGCGGGCGGATCCAGCAGGGCGCTCTGCCACGGTGTCGGTGCCGATTGCCCGCTCCAGCCGGTTGCAGGCCGCCCGTTGCGCGGCGGCAGCGCGCGCGCGCTGGCAGCCGCAGCGTCTTTCGGTGCGGTGGCTGCTGCAGGCGGTGCGCGCCGCGTCTGCACCTGGGTGGGCTTGACCAGGTACGGGTGATAGATCAGCCCCGGCAGGATGCCCTCCTGCGCGAGCGTGCCGTTGGCGCGCTCGTACAGATCGTTCAGACGCTCGATGACCTGACGCTCGAACACGCGGTACAGCGTCAGCTGCCCATCCAGGCTCAGTCCCAGCGTTTCGCCGCACTGGCGCAGCACGCGGCACAAGGCGTACGGGCCCAGCGGCACTGCTTCCAGTTCGAACTCGGCCACCGCGCCGATCACCGCCACCCGCTGCGCCAGCAATTGCAGCGCATCGGCGCGGCGGGAGGTTTCGCGGCGCGCAATCTCGCTGAGCACGATATCGCGATCGATATCGGTGTCCTCCACCAGGGTGAGCATCTGCGGATGCGCTGAGGCATCGGCTGCTGGCATCAGCGACGGGCGATCGCGCAGCGTGGCCAGGTCCTGCGCCAGCTGCTGCAGGAACGCCTGCGGAAACCGATCGATGTGGTCGCGCAGGTCACGTGTCTGCGCATAGGTTTCGGCCTGGATCTGGCTGTTGCGGGCATGCTCGGCCTGATGCAGCAGCTCGCGTTCCAGCTCGACGATGGTCAGCCGCAGCGGCCCGCTGAGCGCCTGTACGCAATGCGCATGCAGCGCGGCGAGCAGGCGCCGCCCGCGCGCGGAAACCGGTGCATCGGCGATCGGGCCGCTGAGCGTGTGCTGCAGGGAGGAAGCGGGAGTGGACATCCGGGGGAGGCAGGCTCGGTGCGAGGCGTGAGCTATGTAGCATGTTTTTCCGCCGGGCAGCGACCGCGCGGGCGCAAGACGTGCCTGGCCAGATTCGGTCGCCACCCGGACGCGGACGGCGCGCGTGGCGCGGCTCGCTGGATCCGCGCGCCAATGCTGTCGTGTGCGCTATCGATCATGGCGCGGCGTGCTGGCTGCGGTGCCGCGCCGCGATCGCCGCGATCAGGCCAGAAACAGCTCGACCACGTCATTGGTGAAGCGGCGGCCCAGCTCGGTCGGCACCACGCGTCCGTCCTGCGCGGTCATCCAGCCTTGCGCAATCGCGCGCGCCACAGGCAACTCGATGACCGAGGCGTCCAGGCCGGTGGAGACTTCGAAGTCGCGCAGGGCGAAGCCCTCGTGCAGGCGCAGCAGGTTGAGCATGTATTCGAACGGCAGCCGCTCGCGCGGCACGATCTCGTCGCCGCCGATCGACGCCGCACTGCCGGCGCTGGCCAGGTAACTCTGCGGGTGCTTGTGCTTCCAGCGTCGCAGCACATGCTGTTCGGCGCCGGAACTGATCTTGCCGTGCGCCCCGGCGCCGATGCCCAGGTAATCGCCGAAGCGCCAGTAATTGAGGTTGTGCGCGCATTGCCGCCCGGGCCTGGCGTAGGCGCTCACTTCGTACTGCGCGTAGCCGGCCTCGGCCAGCAGGCGCTGGCAATGCTCCTGCATGTCCCAGGCCGCATCGTCGTCGGGAATGCCCTTGGGCGGCCGCGCGAAGAACACCGTGTTCGGCTCCAGCGTGAGCTGGTAATGCGACATGTGGGTGGGCTGCAGCGCGAAAGCGCGTTCGAGATCGCGCTCGGCCTGTGCCAGGGTCTGCTCGGGCAGCGCGTACATCAGGTCGATATTGAAATTGTCGTAGCCGGCATCCTGCGCCAGCTTGATCGCACGCTCGGCCTCGGCACTGTCGTGGATGCGACCCAGCCGCTGCAGCGCCACATCGTCGAAGGTCTGCACACCGAAGCTCAAGCGGTTCACGCCGGCGGCGCGATAGCCGTCGAAGCGGCCATGCTCGGCGGTGCCTGGATTGGTTTCCAGGGTGATCTCCAGATTCGGTGCAAAGCGCAGCCGCGCGGCGGCGGCTTGCAGGAATCTGTCGATGGCTTCGGGCGGAAACAGGCTCGGCGTGCCGCCGCCGAAAAACACCGAATGCACCACGCGCCCCCACACCAGCGGCAGATCCGCATCCAGGTCGCGGATCAACGCATCCACGTAGTCCTCGAACGGCAGCACGCCCTTGGCCGCATGCGAGTTGAAATCGCAGTACGGGCATTTGCGCACGCACCAGGGCAGGTGCACGTAAAGCGACAGCGGCGGTGGAATCAGGTCGGGCACTGCGTCAGGCCATGGTTCACAGCGACAGGGCGTGCAGCTTGTGCTGCAGCGTGGCCAGCGCCACCGCACGGTGACTCAGCCGGTTCTTCAGCGCGGTATCCATCTCCGCAGCGGTCAGGCCATGCACCGGATCCAGGAACACCGGGTTGTAGCCAAAGCCGCCGGTGCCGCGCGGTTCGGTGGTGATCACCCCTTCCCAGCTGCCTTCGGCAATCAGCGGCTGCGGATCTTCCGGGTGACGCAGCAGCACGATCACCGCGTAAAACCGCGCGCTGCGGCGCTCGGCCGGCACGGCGCGCATGGCGTCGAGCAGCTTGGCGTTGTTGGCCTGCGCATCGGTCGGGCTGCCGGCATAGCGGGCGCTGTACAGGCCGGGTGCGCCGCCGAGCGCATCGACGATCAGGCCGGAGTCGTCGGCCAGTGCCGGCAGGCCGGTGACCGCGCTGGCATGGCGTGCCTTGATTAAGGCGTTCTCGACGAAGGTCAGGCCGGTTTCCGGCACATCGTCCACGCCGAGCTCGCCTTGCGCCACGATGCGCAGCGGCAGGTCGGCGAGCATGGCGCGCAGTTCTTCCAGCTTGCCGGCGTTGCCGCTGGCCAGGACCAGTTGTTTCATTGCTTGGGCTCCAGCAGGTCCCACTTGGTGCCGTACAGATCGCGGAACACCACGACCGTGCCGTACGGTTCCTCGCGCGGGGTTTCCAGGAATTCCACCCCGAACGCCTGCATCGCCGCGTGGTCGCGCCAGAAGTCGTCGGTGTAGAGAAAATGATCCACCCGCCCCCCGGTCTGGTCGCCGATGCGCGCGCGCTGGGCGGCGTCGGCCGGCTGCGCGAGCAGCAAGCCGGCGTCCTGCGCGCTGCCCGGGCCGATCACCACCCAGCGCTTGCCGTCGCCAAGTGCGCGATCCTCCAGCACCTGGAAGCCCAGCGCGCCGGTGTACCAGGCGATCGCCGCGTCGTAATCGGCGACCAACAGGGTGGTCAGGGCGATGCGCCTGCTCATCCGGCCAGTGCAGCGCGTTGCAGGGCGAACAGTTCGCTCATGCCTTGTTCGGCGAGTGCGAGCAGTGCATTGAGTTCGTCGCGGCGGAAGGCGTGGCCTTCGGCAGTGCCTTGCAGCTCGATGAAGCCGCCGCCGTCATTCATCACCACATTCATGTCGGTGTCGCAGTCGCTGTCTTCGGGGTAGTCCAGATCCAGCACCGGCTCGCCGCGATAGATGCCCACCGACACTGCGGCCACGGCGCCGATCAGCGGGTGCTTCTTGATGTCGCCGCGCTTGAGCAGCAGGTTCACCGCATCGGCCAGCGCCACGTAGGCGCCGGTGATTGCGGCGGTGCGGGTGCCGCCATCGGCCTGCAGCACATCGCAGTCCAGGGTGATGGTGCGCTCGCCCAGGGCATTGCGATCCACGCAGGCGCGCAGTGCGCGGCCGATCAGGCGCTGGATCTCCAGCGTGCGTCCGCCCTGCTTGCCACGTGCGGCCTCGCGATCGGAACGGGTGTGGGTGGAGCGCGGCAGCATGCCGTATTCGGCGGTCACCCAGCCTTCGCCCTTGCCGCGCAGGAATCCGGGGACGCGGTTTTCCACGCTGGCGGTGCACAGCACGCGGGTGTCGCCGAAGCTGACCAGCACCGAGCCTTCGGCGTGACGGGTGAAGGCGCGTTCGATGCGCACCGGGCGCAGCTGGTCGGCCGTGCGGCCGCTGGGACGGGAAAAGGTCATGCGATGAGTCCGGAAGTCGGGAGGTGGGTCTGGGTCGGCGCGTGGCGGGGCGGTCAGCCAGCGCGGGCCGCTAGGGTACCATTCGCGCTTTGAAGGCACGGGACTGACGATGATTCGAAGCATGACCGCGTTTGCTGGTGGCGAACGCATCACGCCCTGGGGCACGCTCGGTTGCGAGCTGCGCTCGGTCAACCATCGGTTTCTGGAAGTGGGCGTGCGCCTGCCCGAAGAACTGCGTGCGCTGGAGCCGCTGCTGCGCGAGCGCGTGGCGGCGAAAAACAGCCGCGGCAAGCTGGATCTGGCGCTGCGCCTGCGCGCGCCGGACAACGCGCAGACCCTGGCCGTGAACGAATCGCTGCTGCAGGAACTGGGCGCACTGGCCACGCGCCTTGACGGCATGTTCCCCAAGCTGCAGGTCGGCTTCACCGATCTGCTGCAGCTGCCCGGCGTGCTGCAGGTGCAGGACGTGGACGCACCGGCATTGCAGGCGCAGGCCCTGGCATTGCTGGACGAGGTGGTGGACAGTTTCGTCGCCGCGCGCGAGCGCGAAGGCGCCAAGCTGGCCGATGCGATCAGCGAGCGGGTCGATGCGATCGAACGTATCGCCGCCGAGGTGCGTACGCTGATTCCCGTCATCCGCGAAGGGCAGCGTGCCAAGCTGGCCGCCCGGCTGGCCGATCTGCCGCATCCGGTGGACCCGGGGCGCGCCGAGCAGGAACTGGTGCTGTGGCTGCAGAAACTGGACGTGGACGAAGAGCTCGACCGCCTGTCCAGCCACATCGCCGAGATCCGCCGCGTGCTCAGGCAGCGCGAGCCGGTCGGCCGCCGCCTGGACTTCCTGCTGCAGGAATTCAACCGCGAAGCCAATACGCTCGGCTCCAAGTCGGTGGACAGCCGCACCTCCAACGCTGCGGTGGATCTGAAGGTGCTGATCGACCAGATCCGCGAGCAGGTGCAGAACATCGAGTAGCCGGGAGTGGTGATTGGGGATTCGGGATTGGTCGACGGCCATCCCGGGTTTCAGCGGGGCGCGGCCAATACCGGTAGCATATCGACCCCGGTGGTACCGGTCCGCAGCCCGTTCGCGAATCCCGACTCCCCAAGCCCGAATCCCTGACCCTATGCGCGGCACCCTCTATATCGTTGCGGCCCCTTCCGGCGCCGGCAAGAGCAGCATCGTCAACGCCACCCTGGCGCGTGATCCCAAGATCGCCTTGTCGATCTCGTTCACCTCGCGCGCGCCGCGGCCGGGCGAACGGCATGCCGAGCACTACCATTTCGTCTCCGCCGACGAGTTCCAGGGCATGATCGAAGCCGGCGACTTCTTCGAATACGCGCTGGTGCATGGCGACTGGAAGGGCACCGCGCGGCAGTCGGTGGAGCCGCAGCTGGCCGCCGGTCACGACGTGCTGCTGGAGATCGACTGGCAGGGCGCGCGCCAGGTGCGCCAGAAGGTGCCCGACGCGGTCAGCGTGTTCATCCTGCCGCCGTCGCGCCAGGCGCTGGACGAGCGCATGCGCAAGCGCGGCCAGGACAGCGAGGACGTGATGGCGCAGCGTCTGGCCGCTGCCCGCGAAGAGATGCTGCATTTCGAGGAGTTCGATTACGTCATCATCAACGAGACCTTCGACACCGCGGTCTCGGAGATGTGCGCGATCTTCACCGCCAGCCGGCTGCGCCGGCAGGCGCAACAGCAGCGGCATGCGGCGTTGATCCGGGCCTTGCTGGACTGAGCGGCTCAAATCCCTGATTCCAAAGGAAACTGAATGGGCCCAGGTTGCCGTGACGGCGGCCCGGGCGTACACTCCGCCCCCTTTCCCTCATTCGATGCGCGGCCGTTGCTGGTCGCCGGGAGCCCGCATGGCCCGCATTACCGTAGAAGATTGCCTGGAAGTCGTGAACAACCGTTTCGAGCTGGTCATGATGGCGTCCAAGCGCGCCCGTCAGCTTGCCAACGGCGTGCAGCCGTTGATCGAAAATGCCGACGCCAGCGACAAGCCCACCGTCATGGCACTGCGCGAGATCGCCGCACGCCGGATCGACAATGCGCTGATCGACGAAGTCGAGAAGGCCGAGCGCGAGCGCGCCGAACGCGAGGCGCTGGAATGGGCCGCTGCCGAAGTGGTTGCCGACGAAGACATGTCCAAGAACGACGATTGATTGTTCGCATCGCTGCGATCGATCTGAACAGCCCGCCACGCGCGGGCTGTTTTCGTTTCAGGCCCGCGTTGTCGCCCGCGGTGTGCAAACGTTTGCCGTGACTGCGCTGCTGGCATAGTCTTCCGGCATGAACCCAGGCCCCACTGCCCAGGCGACCGTCGTGACGTCTCCGTCTTCCGACCAGGCCATCCCCGACTACGTCCTGCACTTCGAACGCGCAGCCAGCTACCTTCCCAAGGAGCAGCTGCCGATCCTGCGCCGTGCCTGGGAAGTGGGCGCCAGCGCGCATGCCGGCCAGACCCGCAAGTCGGGCGAGCCGTACATCACCCATCCGGTGGCCGTGGCCGGCGTACTCGCCGAGCTCGGCCTGGACATGGAATCGCTGATCGCCGCGATCCTGCACGACACCATCGAAGACACCCCGCTGACCCGCGAAGAGCTGGCGTCGGAATTCGGCGAAGCGGTGGCCGAGCTGGTCGATGGCGTCACCAAGCTGGACAAGCTCAAGTTCCGCGACCGCCAGGAAGCGGCGGCGGAGAGCTTCCGCAAGATGCTGCTGGCGATGTCGCGCGACCTGCGCGTGATCATGATCAAGCTGGCCGACCGCCTGCACAACATGCGCACGCTGGGTGCGCAGAGCAGCGAGGCGCGCAGCCGCATCGCGCGCGAAACGCTGGAAATCTACGCGCCGATCGCCCAGCGCCTGGGCATGAGCCTGATCAAGTCCGAGCTGCAGAACCTGGGCTTCCGCGCGCTGTATCCGTGGCGTCACGCCATCATCGAAAAACATATCCGCAGCCAGCCGGTGGTGCGGCGCGAATCGATGGCGCAGGTGGAAGTGCAGCTGTCGCAGCGGCTGGCCAAGGAAGGGCTGGAGCATCGCCTGGTCAGCCGCATCAAGACGCCCTGGAGCATCTATTCCAAGATGCACGAAGAGAACAAGTCCTTCGACCAGGTGATGGATGTGTTCGGCTTCCGCCTGGTGGTGCGTTCGGTGGCCGATTGCTACCACGCGCTGGGCGCGGTGCATGCCACCTTCAAGCCGCTGGACGGGCGCTTCCGCGATTTCATCGCCATCCCCAAGGCCAACGGCTATCAGTCGCTGCACACCGTGTTGTTTGGCCCGTATGGCTCGCCGATCGAAGTGCAGATCCGCACCGAGGAGATGGACCTGATCGCCGAACGCGGGGTGGCTGCGCACTGGACCTACAAGGTCGGCTCGGCCTCGCCCAACAGCGCGCAGAGCCGCGCGCACGACTGGATCGTGGAGCTGATCGATTCGCAGCGCGCGGCGGGCTCGTCGCTGGAGTTCCTGGACAACGTCAAGGTCGACCTGTTCCCGGACGAGGTCTATCTGTTCACGCCCAAGGGCAAGATCCTGGCGCTGCCGCGCAACTCCACCGCGCTGGATTTCGCCTATGCGGTGCACACCGACGTGGGCAACCGCGCAGTCGCCTCGCGGGTGGACAAGAAGCTGGTGCCGCTGCGCACCAAGCTGGTCAGCGGGCAGGCGGTGGAAATCATCACCGCGCGCTCGGCCACGCCCAAGCCGCAGTGGCTGGAGTTTGTGGTCAGCAGCAAGGCGCGTACCGCGATCCGCCACCAGCTCAAGCAGCTCGAACACGAAGACGCCGTGCAGCTCGGCCACCGCATGCTCGATCGCGCGCTGGAAGCGATGGACAGCTCGCTGGAGCGGCTGCCCAAGGGCCGCCTGGACGCCTTCCTCACCGAGCACCGCTATCCACGCCTGGAAGCCTTGCTGGCCGACGTGGCGCTGGGCAACTGGATGCCGACCCAGGCAGCGCAGGCGCTGATGGCCTACGCCGAATTGCGCGGTGGCGGCCACTCCAAGCATTCGCACGAAAAGATCCTGATCGACGGCAGCGAGCGCGGCGTGATCAGCTTCGCCAACTGTTGCCAGCCGATTCCCGGCGACGAAATCATGGGTTACCACACCGCCGGCAAGGGCATCGTGGTGCACCGCCTGGACTGCCCCAACCTGGCCGAGCTGCGCAAATCGCCCGAACGCTGGGTGCCGATCGACTGGGATTCCAGCGTCAGTGGCGACTACGACACCGCCTTGATCGTCGAGGTGGAAAACCGCACCGGCGTGCTGGCCCAGCTGGCTGCGGCGATTGCGCAGAGCCAGTCCAATATCGAGCGCGTGGATTACCTGGACCGCGATTTCAACGCCGCGGTGCTGCGCTTCAACATCCAGGTCCGCGACCGCCGCCATCTGGCCGAAGTGATGCGCCGGCTGCGGCGCCTGCATGTGGTGCAGAGCGTGGGGCGGCAGTAGAAGCGGCGAGCAGTCGTCAGGTGGCTGTCGGCGTCGCGCTCAAAGCAGGCGTGTACGCGTGGTCCATGCCGCACCGGGCACCGGTCGCACCCGCCCGGCGGTGCGCAGTCGTGTTGCCAGTTGCTTCGAATCCGGTCCCCGCGTTGGACAGTGGCTGCGCTGCCGTGCGTCTGTGACAGCGCACGCGCCTTGCCCGGCTCAGGCGATCAAACGACCCAGCGCAGGGTTGTCGTTATCCTGTTTCCACACCAGGTGCAGCTCCACCGGCGTGGCAGGGGTTTCCTCGCGCAGCGGCAGGTACACGATGCCGGCGTAACGCAGGCCGCTGGCGCCTTCGGGCACCAGCGCCATGCCCATGCCGCCGCGTACCAGCGCCAGCACCGAATGAATCTGGCTGACGTATTGCACCGAGCGCGGCGCGATGCCGCGCGCACCGAACAATTGCGCCAGCAGATCGTAGAAATAACGCGCCTCGTCCGGTGCGTAATTGACCAGCGGCTGGCCGTGGAAATCCTGCAGACGCAGGCTGTCGCGGTGCGCCAGCGGCGAGTCCTCCGGCAGCGCGGCGATCAGCGGTTCGCGTGCCACGCAGCGGCTGTGCAGGCCCTGGCGTTGGATCGGCGGGCGCAACAGGCCGATATCCAGCCGGCCTGCATCCAGTGCGTCCAGTTGCGCCAGGCTGACCATCTCCTTGAGTTGCAGATCCACATCCGGCGCTTGCCTGCGCCACCGCGCGATGGCCTCGGGCAGGAAGCGGTAACTGGCACCTGCGGTGAAACCCACCGACACGTTACCGGCATCGCCGGTGCCGATCCGGCGCGCGCGCAGGCCGGCGTTTTCGGCCATGCGCAGGATCGCGCGCGCTTCGGCAAGCAAGCTGCGCCCGGCCTGGGTCAGCCGCACATGCCGGCTGTTGCGCTCTAGCAGCGCGGTGCCGACGCTGTGCTCCAGCAGCTGAATCTGCCGGCTGAGCGGCGGCTGGGTCATGTTCAGGCGCTCGGCCGCGCGACGGAAGTGCAGTTCGTCGGCGACGGCGACAAAGCAACGCAGTTGCTGCAGATCGAACATGGGGGACGGGCCTCGCATGGCAAAAGAGGTGAATTGATGCTGCACCCGCAACATCCTTCCGCCGCCAGCGCCGATGAATAGGCGCTGCCACGCCAACGACCACGTTGGCGGGCGCAGCCGGCCATAATTACGCACTGTCGAAAAAGCGTTGCAAAGCAGCCATTTGCGGCGCACTACATCGATCGATGACGCGATTGATTCAACTTGTGTATCAAACAATACGTCCTTTGGTTTGGACCGGCAACGATCTGCGTTTCTAGGATCAACCGCATCCCCCGCCCAGGAGCGTTTGTCCGATGAGCAGCAGATACACCCCTTCTGAAATGGCCCAAGCGCTTGGCGCCGGGCTGTTGTCGTTTCCGGTGACCCATTTCGACGCCGACCTGGCCTTTGATGAATCCGCCTACCGCAGCAATCTGGACTGGCTGTCCTCGCACCCGGCCGCCGGGCTGTTTGCCGCCGGCGGCACCGGCGAGCTGTTTTCGCTGACGCTGGATGAAGTGAATCGCGCCGTGCGAGCAGCGGTGACCCAGACCGCCGGCCGCATGCCGGTCATCGCACCGGCCGGTTACGGCACCGCGATCGCCATGGAGATGGCGCAGGCTGCCGAGCGCAATGCTGCCGACGGCATCCTGCTGTTTCCGCCGTACCTCACCGAGTGCGATGCCGATGGCGTGGCCGACCATGTCGAGCGCGTCTGCAAGGCGACCAGGCTGGGCGTGATCGTCTACGGCCGCGCCAACGCCAAGCTCGACGACGTGACGCTGGCGCGGGTGGCCGAGCGTTGCCCCAACCTGGTGGGCTACAAGGACGGCATCGGCGATGTGGATCGCATGACCCGCATCTACGCACGCCTTGGCGACCGATTGCTCTACGTGGGCGGACTGCCCACCGCCGAAACCTTCGCGCTGCCGTATCTGGAAATGGGCGTGACCACGTATTCGTCGGCCATCTTCAATTTCCTGCCCGAGTGGGCGCTGACGTTTTATGCAGCGGTGCGTGCGCGCGACCACGTCACCATCTACCGCGAGCTCAATGACTTCGTGTTGCCGTACACCGTGCTGCGCAATCGCCGCGCCGGTTATGCGGTGTCGATCGTCAAGGCCGGCATGCGCGCGGTCGGCCGCCCGGCCGGTCCGGTCCGCACGCCGCTGGCCGACCTCAACGAGGACGAATTCGCCCAGCTCAAGCAACTGATTGGAGGACGCCGCTGATGCACAGCATCACGGGCCAATCGCTGATCGGGCAGCGCGACGTGCGCGGCGCAGGGGAGGAATTTCATGCGCTGGATGCGGCCAGCGGTGCGGCATTGCAGCCGGCATTCGGCTCGGTGAGCGCACAGGATCTGGAACAGGCCTGTGCGTTGGCGCGGGCGGCGTTCGATCGTTACCGCGAAACGACGCTGGACGCGCGCGCAGTCTTCCTGGAAACCATCGCCGAGCAGATCCTGGCATTGGGCGATGCCTTGATCGAACGCGCCATGCACGAAAGCGGCCTGCCGCGCCCGCGCCTGGAAGGCGAGCGGGGGCGCACGGTGGGGCAGCTGCGCCTGTTCGCCAACGTGGTGCGCGAAGGAAGCTGGCTGCAGGCGCGGATCGACCCGGCGCTGCCGCAACGCACGCCATTGCCGCGTGCGGATCTGCGGCAGCGGCATATCGCGCTGGGGCCGGTGGCGGTGTTCGGTGCCAGTAATTTCCCGCTGGCATTCTCGGTGGCCGGTGGCGATACCGCCTCGGCACTGGCGGCCGGCTGCCCGGTGGTGGTCAAGGCGCACAGCGCGCATCCGGGGACTTCGGAATTGGTGGGCCGTGCGATCCAGGCGGCGGTGGCGCAATGCGGCCTGCCCGAGGGCGTGTTCTCACTGCTGTTCGACGCCGGCATCGAGATCGGTGCACGACTGGTCGCCGACGCGCGCATCAAGGCGGTGGGTTTCACCGGCTCGCGGGCCGGCGGCATGGCGCTGGTCAAGATTGCCGCCGCACGCCGCGAGCCGATTCCGGTGTATGCGGAGATGAGCGCGATCAATCCGGTGTATCTGTTGCCGCAGGCGCTTCAGGCGCGCGCATCGGATCTGGGCAAAGCGTTCGTCGGCTCGCTGACCCTGGGCAGCGGGCAGTTCTGCACCAATCCCGGCTTGCTGCTGGCGATCGATTCGCCGGCGCTGGATGCATTTGTCGCATCCGCAACGCAAACGCTGCAGGCCGTGTCGCCGGCAGCGATGCTCACCGCAGGCATTGGCCAGGCCTACGCGCAAGGCGTGCAGCGTCTGGCCGCGCACCCGCAGGTCAGCACGCTGGCACGCGGCGCTGCGGCGGACGCCGGGCGCTGTCCGGCGGCGTTGTTCGGCACCGACGCCGATGCCTTCCTGGCCGATGAAGCGCTGCAGGCCGAAGTCTTCGGCGCCTCGTCGCTGCTGGTGCGTTGCAGGGACATCGAACAGCTGCGTGCGCTGAGCGAGCACCTGGAAGGCCAGCTCACCGCCACCTTGCACATGGAGGTGGGCGATACCGAACTGGCCGCCGCATTGCTGCCGGTGCTGGAGCGCAAGGCCGGACGCATCCTGGTCAACGACTGGCCCACCGGTGTGGAGGTCTGCCACGCGATGGTGCACGGCGGCCCGTTCCCGGCCACCTCCGACAGCCGCAGCACCTCGGTCGGCACGCTGGCGATCGATCGCTTCCTGCGCCCGGTCTGCTACCAGGATCTGCCGGCTGCGCTGTTGCCTGCCGCCGTCGCGCACGACAACCCGCTCGGGCTATGGCGACGCGTCGATGGCGCGCTGGGACACGACTGACGGCTGCCGCAGCAACGATGCCTGAGGCGTGCCGGAGGAGGGTCCGGTACGCCATCCGCAGGCGCAACGTGGAGTACCGAAGCGCAGTGCGCTTCCATCGTCATAGGTGAGGAACGATGATGGCTATCGATTCAAAAACGGTCGGTTCAACGACGGTTCCGCGCAGGCGCTACCTGATCTTGCTGATGCTGTTCGTGGTCACCACGATCAACTATGCCGATCGCGCCACCTTGTCCATCGCCGGTTCCGCGGTCCAGGATGCGCTGGGCATCGACGCGCTGCAGATGGGCTTCATTTTTTCTGCGTTCGGTTGGGCATATGTGGCCGGGCAGATTCCCGGCGGCTGGTTGCTCGATCGCTTTGGCTCGCGGCGCGTGTACGGCCTGTCGCTGCTGATCTGGTCGCTGTTCACCGCCTTGCAGGGCTTTATCGACTGGGTGCCGGTGACCTGGGCGGTCACCACGCTGTTCGTGCTGCGCTTTCTGGTCGGCATCGCCGAAGCGCCGTCGTTCCCGGGCAATAGCCGCATCGTGGCGGCCTGGTTTCCCACTGCAGAGCGCGGTCTGGCTGCGTCGATCTTCAATTCCGCGCAGTACTTCGCCACGGTGGCGTTCGCGCCGTTGATGGGCTGGCTGGTGCATGCCTGGGGCTGGGAGCATGTGTTTCTGGTGATGGGCGCGGCTGGCGTGTTGCTGGCGCTGGTGTGGCGCAAGACCATCTATGCCCCGCGCGAACATCCGCGCCTGAGCGCGCAGGAACTGGACTACATCCAGCGCAACGGCGCGCTGGTGGACATGGAGCAGGGCAACAAGCCCGGCCGCCAGCCCAAGGGCACGCAATGGCATTACGCCAAGCAGTTGTTGTGCAACCGCATGTTGCTGGGCGTGTACATCGGCCAGTACTGCATCACCACGCTGACGTATTTCTTCCTGACCTGGTTTCCGGTGTATCTGGTCAAGGAGCGCGGCATGTCGATCCTGGAAGCCGGATTTGTGGCCTCGTTGCCGGCGGTGTGCGGTTTCATCGGTGGCGTGCTGGGTGGCTATGTGTCCGACCGTATGGTGCGGCGCGGCTACTCGCTCACCGTCGCGCGCAAGACGCCGATCGTTGTCGGCATGTTGATGTCGGTGACGATGATCGGCTGCAACTATGTGCAGGCCGAATGGATGGTGGTCGGGCTGATGGCGCTGGCCTTCTTCGGCAAGGGCATCGGCGCACTCGGCTGGGCGGTGGTGGCCGACACCTCGCCCAAGGAAATCGCCGGCCTATCCGGTGGCCTGTTCAATACCTTCGGCAATATCGCCGGCATCACCACGCCGATCGTCATCGGCTACATCGTCTCCACCACCGGCACCTTCGAGTGGGCGCTGGTCTTCGTCGGGCTCAATGCCTTGCTGGCGGTGGTGTCCTATCTGGTGGTGGTGGGCGAAATCAAGCGCGTGGAACTCAAGGCGCCGCCCGGCGGCCCGTCCATGCCCGTGCCCGCAACGCTGTGACCGTCCTGGGAGACTTTCGATGACTATCCACACCGCACCTGCAAGCATCGGCGCCACGCCGCGCATCACCGACATCCGCGTGGTGCCCGTCGCCGGGCAGGACAGCATGCTGCTCAACCTCAGTGGCGCACACGCGCCGTACTTCACCTGCAATGTGCTGGTGCTGCGCGATTCGTCCGGACGCACCGGCGTGGGCGAAGTGCCTGGTGGCGCGGCCATCGCCGGCTTGCTGCAGGAAGCAGCGCCGCTCATTCGCGACCGCTCCATCGCCGAGTATCAGCGCATCCTCAATCAGGTGCGCACCGCCTTTGCCGACCGCGACAGCGCCGGCCGTGGCCTGCAGACCTTCGATCTGCGTATCACCATCCATGCGGTGACGGCCATCGAGTCGGCGTTGCTGGATCTGCTCGGGCAATTCCTCGACCAGCCTGTCGCTGCCTTGCTCGGTGAAGGCCAGCAACGCAGCGCCGTGGATGTGCTGGGCTATCTGTTTTTCATCGGCGACCGGCGGAAGACTGCGTTCGACTATCGCGACGGCAGCGGTGCCCGCGATGACTGGGAGGCTGTGCGGGACCAGGAGGCCTTGACGCCGGCATCGGTGGTGCGCCTGGCCGAAGCGGCCTACGAGAAATACGGCTTCCGCGATTTCAAGCTCAAGGGCGGCGTGCTGCGCGGCGAAGACGAAATCGACGCCATTGTCGCGTTGCACGCGCGGTTTCCGCAGGCGCGCATCACCCTCGATCCCAATGGCGCGTGGTCGCTGGATCAGGCCATCGCCCTGTGCCGCGGCATGCACGGCGTGATGGCCTACGCCGAAGATCCGTGCGGTGCGCAGGATGGGTATTCCGGGCGCGAGATCATGGCCGAATTCCGTCGCGCCACCGGCTTGCCGACCGCCACCAACATGATCGCCACCGACTGGCGGCAGATGGGCCACGCCATCCAGTTGCAGTCGGTGGATATCCCGCTGGCCGACCCGCATTTCTGGACGTTGCAGGGCTCGGTACGAGTGGCGCAACTGTGCCGCGACTGGGGCCTGACCTGGGGCTCGCATTCCAACAACCATTTCGATATTTCGCTGGCGATGTTCACCCATGTCGCCGCCGCAGCGCCTGGGCGGGTGACCGCGATCGATACGCACTGGATCTGGCAGGACGGCCAACGCCTGACCCACGACCCATTGCAGATCGTCGGCGGCCAGATCCAGGTGCCGGCAAAGCCGGGCCTGGGTGTGGAGCTGGACATGGACGCGCTGGAGGCCGCGCATCGCACCTATCAAAGCCTGAGCCTGGGCGCGCGCGACGATGCCGCCGCCATGCAGGCGCTGATCCCCAATTGGACCTTCGACAACAAGCGGCCCTGTCTGGTGCGCTGAAGCGCCCCGATGCCTGCCGCCGGAGCGCCGGCAGCAGCGTACGGCCGCCAGTTCACCGCAGGTGGAGAACCGAGTAATGAAAAGCATGATGGCGATCAGCGGCGCTGCGCTGCTGGCGGTCGGCGCGGCCGGGCGTGCGCGTGCGCAACAACCCGATGAGGGGTTCTGGAATGGCGCAACGGCCGAAGTCACCGCACTCAACTTCTACTACAACCGCGATTTCCGCAGCGGCGAAGGGCAGGGCAAGCGTGCCGAGTGGGCGCAGGGGTTTGTGGTCGATGCCCGTAGCGGCTATACCCGCGGGCCGGTCGGCGCGGGCCTGGATCTGCTGGGTATCGGCGATTTCAAGCTCGATGGCGTGCGCGCCGAAGGCGGCACCGGCCTGCTGCCCAGCAACGACGACGGTACTGCGCAACATGCGCTGACGCGGGTGGCACCCACGCTCAAACTGCGCGCCTCGCAAACCGAAGTGAAGTGGGGCAGCTTCATTCCCAACGAGCCGCTGGTGCGCGCCAGCATCACCCGCATCATGCCGGAAACATTCCAGGGCGTGACGCTGGAATCCAAGGACGTGCCAAAGCTCGATCTGCTGCTCGCGCGCTTCACCAGCGCCTGGTATCGCGATGGCGATTCGCGCGTCCCCATCACCTTGACCAACAAAAATCGCCGTTTTCTGGGCACGCCGGATTCGGATGCGTTGAATCTGCTCTCGGCAACCTACAGCGTCGTGCCCGGCACGCAACTGCGCTATCAGGGCGCGGTGATGGAAGACATCTACCGGCAGCAGCTCTATAACCTCATCCAGACGCACACCTTCGGCAAGGACCAGCTGCGTGTGGATCTGCGGTATTTCCGTACCGATGACATCGGCCAGTCGCTGGCCGGGCCGATCGACAACCGCATGTTCAGCAGCATGCTGTCCTGGCGCACGGGCGGGCACGAATTCGGCGCCGGCTATCAACGCCTGTCCGGCCCCAGCGCCATGCCCTGGCCGGGCGGCACCGACGGCAATGTCTTCAACTGGACCTTCATCAACGACTTTCTCGAACGCGGCGAGCGCAGCTGGCAGCTGCGTTACAGCATCGATGGCAAGAGCATCGGCATCCCCGGTCTCAGCGTCATGGCGCGCTACATCAATGGCGACCATGCGCAGCCGGCCACCTATGCCGGCCAAGGCCGCGAGTGGGCCCGGGATGTCTTGACCACCTATCAATTCCAGAGCGAGCGCTTCAAGCACTTGAGCGTCATCTGGTTCAACGGCACCTTTCGCTCCAATTACCAGCGCAATGTCGATGAAAACCGCTTGATCCTGCAGTACCGCCGTCAGTTCGACAGCCCCGACCGGTAATGCACTCCACCCCACGCCTGCAAGGTAGCCCCACGATGTCCGCAACCCAGCAACCCACCCGTTGGATTAGCATCCGCGCCCACGCGCGCGACAACGTCGCCATCGTCGTCAACGATGACGGCGCACCGGCCGGCGCCACCTTTCCGGATGGGCTCACCGCCGTCGAACACATTCCGCAGGGGCACAAGATGGCGCTACGCGACCTGGCCGCCGGCGCGCCGGTGATCCGCCTGGGCGCGGTGATCGGCACTGCCAATGCCGACATCGCACGCGGGGCCTGGGTGAGCGAGCAATTGCTGGCGATGCCCGAAGCGCCCGATCTGGCCGCGCTGGATCTGTCCCTGCAGCCGGCACCCGCACCCGCGCCCTTGGATGGCTACACCTTCCAGGGGTATCGCAACCGGGATGGCAGTGTCGGCACGCGCAACATCCTGGGCATCATGACCAGCGTGCAGTGCGTGGTGGGCGTGCTCGGCCACGCGGTGGAGCGCATCCGCACCGAGCTGCTGCCCAAGTATCCCAATGTCGACGATGTGGTGGCGATCAATCACGTCTATGGTTGCGGCGTGGCAATCACCGCGCCGGAGGCCATCATCCCCATCCGCACGCTGCGCAATATCGCGCGCAGCCCCAACTTCGGCGGGCAGGCGCTGATCGTGGGCCTGGGCTGCGAGAAACTCGCGCCCGAGCGCCTGCTGCCGGACGATGCCAGCGCCGACGACAGCGGCGTCTACCGTCTGCAGGAAGCCAGCCTGGGCTTTGCCGACATGGTCGGTTCGATCATGGCCATGGCCGAAGAACGCCTGCGCCATCTGGACCTGCGTCGGCGCGAAACCGTGCCGGCCAGCGAACTGGTGGTAGGCATGCAATGCGGCGGCAGCGATGCGTTTTCCGGCGTGACCGCCAACCCGGGCCTGGGCGTGGCGGCGGACCTGCTGGTACGCGCCGGTGCCACGGTGATGTTTTCGGAAAACACCGAAGTGCGCGATGGCATCCATCTGCTGGTGCCGCGCGCGGCCAATGCCGATGTCGCCAGGGCGCTGGTACGCGAAATGGCCTGGTACGACGCCTACCTGGCGCGCGGCCAGGCCGACCGCAGCGCCAACACCACCCCGGGTAACAAGAAGGGCGGGCTGGCCAACATCGTGGAGAAGGCGATGGGCTCGATCGCCAAGTCCGGCTCCTCGGCGATCAACGGCGTGGTGCCGCCCGGCGAGCGGGTCAAGGGGCGCGGGCTGCAGTATTGCGCCACCCCGGCCAGCGATTTCGTCTGCGGCACCTTGCAGGTTGCGGCGGGCATGAACCTGCACGTCTTCACCACCGGGCGCGGAACGCCCTACGGCCTGGGCATGGTGCCGGTGATCAAGGTGGCTACCCGCAGCGAATTGGCGCAGCGCTGGTCCGACCTGATGGACATCGATGCCGGCGGCGTGGCGACCGGCGCCAAGACGCTGGAGCAATTGGGCTGGGAGTTGTTCCGGCGCTATCTGGACGTGGCCAGCGGCCAGCGCACCTGGACCGAGCAACACCGCCTGCACAACGATCTGGCCTTGTTCAATCCGGCGCCGATCACCTAGCCCTGCCGGTTTTCCGCAGTGGCGGGCCGCTAGGTGGCGCAGCGCAGGCCGACTGTTGCGCCGCCGCGCAGGGGGCGATGTTCCCGAGTCGGTAGCAATGATGCGGCGTTGCACGTCTCTTGGTGTCGTGACCGCTCCCGTGCGTCGTGACGACCCCGCGCCACAGGTCGCACCCGGAGCATCGCGCGCCGCAGCGCTGCCGCACCACAGTGCAACGCATTTGGCGTGGCTTCGCCCGGGCCTTCACCCAAGCCCTGTTTCGCAGGACAGTGGCCAGCGTTTCCAGCGGAAGAGGGGCTAGCGTCCAGCAAAAGAGGGGCGCGCCGTTCCCTTCTCCTTCGGAAGAAGGTGCCCCGTCGGGGCGGATGAGGGGACGTGCGCAGCCCCGTGCTCCGTCGCGCGGCCTCTAGCGGCGCACGCGCACAGCCTCACCACGCCATCGCGCGCGCGCAGGCAGACACCAGCCCATTGCAAGATGCTCAGCCCATCGGGCAACACGCCGCTACGCCGACGGCCAACGCCTGCGCACCGTCACCGCTACGCCCCATTCGCCCGTCAATGGCAGGCGCCGATACAATGCGCGTTCGTTTTCAGTGTTGATGGAGTCGCCATGTCCCAGATCATCCATACCGACCAGGCGCCTGCCGCCATTGGCCCCTATTCGCAGGCCGTGCGTGCCGGCAACACGGTGTATTTCTCCGGGCAGATCCCGCTGGATCCGGCCACCGGCGAGATCGTGCCGGGCGATGTCGGCGTGCAGGCACGCCGCGCGTTCGACAACCTCAAGGCGGTGGCCGAAGCCGCCGGTGGCTCGCTCGACAAGATCGTGCGGCTGGGCCTGTACCTCACCGATCTCGGCCAGTTCGCCGCCGTCAACGTAGTGATGCAGGAGTATTTCCAGGCGCCGTTCCCGGCGCGTTCGACCATCGAGGTCTCCGGCCTGCCCAAGGGTGCCGGCTTCGAGGTCGACGCGGTGATGGTGCTCGACTGATCCAGCTCGGCTGACCCGAGCGCCCTGCCGTGCCGCGCGCAGCGACCGTCACCCCGCGCCTGGCCGTCGCAGGCCAGGCCTCGCTTGCCAGCCTGCCCGGCGTCGGCCCCAAGGTGGCCGAGAAATTCGCTGCGCGCGGCATCTCGACGCTACAGGATCTGTGGCTGCATCTGCCGTTGCGCTACGAAGACCGCACGCGGCTGACCACGATCGCGCAGTTGCAGAGCGGCGTGCCGGCGCAGATCGAAGGGCGTGTGGATGCGGTGGAGCGTGGCTTCCGTTACCGGCCCGTGTTGCGGGTGGCGGTCTCGGACGAGTCGCACGGCAGCGTGGTGCTGCGCTTCTTCCATTTCCGCGCGGCGCAGGTCGCGCAGTTCGCACCGGGCACGCGGCTGCGGGTGTTCGGCACGCCCAAGCCGGGACAGAACGGCTGGGAAATCGTGCACCCCAGTTACCGCGTGCTGGCACCGGGCGAGGATGCCGGGCTGGGCGACAGCCTGGATCCGGTCTATCCGATGCTGGAAGGCGTGGGCCCGGCCACGTTGCGCAAACTCATCGGCCAGGCGCTGGAGCGCTTGCCGGCCGAGGCCGCGCTGGAACTGCTGCCGCCGCACTGGCTGCAGGACGAACAACTGCCCTCGCTGCGCAGCGCGCTGCTGACCATGCATCGCCCGCCGGTGAACACCGACCCGCAGCAACTGCTCGCAGGCGGGCATCCGGCCCAGCAGCGTTTGGCGATCGAAGAACTGCTGGCGCATCAGCTCAGCCTGCGTCGCCAGCGCATCGCCTTGCAGCGCTTCCGCGCACCGCTGCTGCCTGGCAACGGCACCCTGGTGCGGCAACTGCGCGCGGCGTTGCCGTTCCAGCTTACCGGTGCGCAGCAGCGCGTGTTCGCGCAGATTGCCCGCGATCTGGCAAAACCGTCGCCGATGCTTAGGTTGGTGCAGGGCGATGTCGGCAGCGGCAAGACCGTGGTCGCCGCATTGGCGGCGATGCTGGCGGTGGAGCAGGGCAAGCAGGTCGCACTGGCAGCGCCGACCGAGCTGCTGGCCGAGCAGCACCTGACCAATCTGCGTGGCTGGTTGGAACCGCTGGGCGTGCGCATCGTCTGGCTGGCCGGCAAGGTCACCGGCAAGGCACGCGCTGCGGCAATGGCCGAGGTGGCCTCCGGCCAGGCGCAGGTGGTGGTCGGCACCCACGCCCTGATGCAGGACGCGGTGGTCTTCCACGATCTGGCTTTGGCCATCATCGACGAGCAGCACCGCTTCGGCGTGCATCAGCGCCTGGCCTTGCGCGACAAGGGTGCGGCCGCCGGCAGCGTGCCGCATCAGTTGGTGATGACCGCCACGCCGATCCCGCGCACCCTGGCGATGTCCACCTATGCGGATCTGGATGTCTCGGCCATCGACGAGCTGCCGCCCGGGCGCACGCCGGTGCAGACCATCGTGCTCAGTGCCGAGCGCCGGCCGGACCTGGTCGAGCGCATCCGCGCCGCCTGCGCCGAAGGGCGTCAGGCGTACTGGGTCTGCACCTTGATCGAAGAAAGCGAAGAGCCCGGTAAGGGCGCGCCCCCCGGTGGCCCGCCGAGGATCGAGGCCCAGGCGGCGGAGGCCACCTTCGAAGCGCTGTCCGCGCAATTGCCCGGCGTGCGCGTGGCGCTGGTGCACGGGCGCATGAAAGCGGCGGAAAAACAGAAGGCGATGCTGGATTTCAAGCAGGGCCTTACCGATCTGCTGGTCGCCACCACGGTGATCGAGGTCGGCGTGGACGTGCCCAACGCCTCGCTGATGATCATCGAGAATGCCGAGCGCCTGGGTCTGGCGCAGTTGCACCAGTTGCGCGGCCGGGTCGGTCGCGGCGCGGCCGCGTCCAGCTGCGTGCTGCTGTATCAGGCCCCGTTGTCGATGATGGCGCGGCAACGCCTGGAAACCATGCGCCAGACCAACGACGGCTTCGTGATCGCAGAAAAGGATCTGGAGCTGCGTGGTCCCGGCGAATTGCTGGGCACGCGGCAGACCGGCCTGGCCACTTTCCGCATCGCCGATCTCACCCGCGATGCCGGGCTGCTGCCGCGCGTGCAGGTACTCGCCGAACGGCTGCTGGCCGAAGCGCCGGACATTGCCGACCGCGTGGTCGCGCGCTGGATCGGCAGCGCGGTGCGTTATGCCGCGGCTTGAGTGGCGGGGATTGGGGATTCGGGATTGGGGATTCGTCAGAGCTAGGTCGCTGCGATCTGGATGGGTAACCGATTCGCGTGCCTCGCCGATCCTTGCGAAGATGCGGCAACGAATCCCGAATGACCAATCTCCGATCCTATGACCAAAAAGATACCGCTGCTGATCGACACCGACCCGGGCGTGGACGACGCGCTGGCCTTGCTGATGGCCTTCAACGACACCCGGCATGAGGTCGTTGGGCTGACCATCGCCGCCGGCAACGTGGGCCTGGAGCACACCGTGCGCAACGCCTTGAAGGTGTGCGAGATTGCCGGGCGCGACGATGTGCCGGTCTATGCGGGCTGCCCGCAGCCGCTGCTACATCCCTCGGTGGACGCGGCGCATGTGCATGGCATCGACGGCTTCGGCGATGTCGGCCTGGCGCCGGCCAAGCGCACTGCCGAGACCGAGCACGCCGCGCTGGCCATCCTGCGCCTGTCGCACGAATACGCCGGCGAGCTGCTGCTGGTCGCGCTCGGTCCGCTGACCAATCTGGCCCTGGCCCTGACGCTGGATCCGACCCTGCCGCAGCGCGTGGCGCGGCTGGTGGTGATGGGCGGGGCGCTGACCGGGCACGGCAACATCACCGCCGCGGCCGAATTCAATATCGGCTTCGACCCGGAAGCGGCACATATCGTATTCCGCGGTTTTCCGCAGTTCGACGTGGCCGACTGGGAAGCCACCATCGCGCACGGGCTGCTGCATCGCGATGTCGAGCAATGGCTGGCGGCCGACTCCGCGCAGGCGCGGTTCTACGAAGAGATTTCGCGCAAGACCCGGCTGTGGTCCGAAGACAGCCGTGGCGAGCACTGGTACGCCGCCGACGCGCTGGCGATGGCGTTCGCGCTGCATCCGGAGGGCGCGCAGCGGCTGGAGCAGCGGCCGGTGCATATCGAGCTGACCGGTACGCACACCCGCGGCATGACCCTGGTGGACTGGGAGCGCCGGGATGGCACCCCCGACAATGCCAACCTGCTGCTGGACTACGATCGCCCGCAATTCTTCGGCCTGGTCGCCGCGGCGCTGGCGGCGGGGTAAGGCGATCTTGCGCCGGGCGTCTGGAGGCCGCTATAATGCCCGGCTTATCCAGGCAGCCCGGCGCCAAGTCCATGAAAGATAACGTTCATCCCAGCTACAACGACGTCGTCTTCCACGACGTGACGTCCGATTTCAAGATTCTGACCCGTTCCACCATGAGCTCGAAAGAGACCGTGAAGTGGGAAGATGGCCAGGAATACCCGCTGATCAAGGTGGATATCTCCTCGGCCTCGCACCCGTTCTATACCGGCAAGCACAAGGTGATCGACACCGGCGGCCGGATCGACAAGTTCCAGAAGCGCTACGCGCGCTGAGCTTGCAGGACGGGCTGTACCGGCAGCGGCCGCGCATTGCGCGGCCGTTGTTTTTTGGGGCGGCGGCAACTTCGTTTTCACGCCGTCGACGGGGCGTCTACGACTTCTGTCCAAGCGACGGCCAAAATGTTGCTGTGCGATAATGACGTGATCCGGGGCGATGCCCTGGACTTCCATCACGTGCCTGCCCATTTGGTGACAGGCGCCTTCCACTGAAGGAGCGTACACAGTGTCCGATCTTGATCAGGTCACGCTCAACGCCGGCGACAAGTCGGTCGTTCTGCCGGTTCTCAAGCCCACGCTTGGCAATGATTGCGTCGATATTTCAAAGCTGACCAAAGAAACCGGTCTGTTCACCTACGACTCGGGCTTTACCGCCACCGCCAGCTGCAAGTCGGCCATCACCTACATCGATGGCGACAACGGCGTGCTGCTGTATCGCGGCTACCCGATCGAACAGTTGGCCGAGAAGTCCAGCTTCCTCGAAGTCTCGTACCTGCTGATGAACGGCGAGCTGCCGACCGCGGACGAATTCAAGAAGTTCGACCACGAAGTCACGCATCACACGATGATGCACGAGTCGCTGAAGAACTTCCTCGGTGGCTTCCGGCATGACGCCCACCCGATGGCCATGCTGGCCGGTTCGGTCGCTTCGCTGTCGGCGTTCTACCACGACACCCTGGACCTCAACGATCCGGAGCAGCGCCGCCAGGCCGCCATCCGTCTGATCGCCAAGGTGCCGACCCTGGCTGCTGCCGCGTACCGCTATTCGATCGGCTGGCCGATCCGCTACCCGCGCAACAACCTCAACTACGTCGACCGCTTCCTGCACATGATGTTCGAAGTGCCGAGCGAGCCGCTGGAGATCAATCCGGTGGTGGCCAAGGCGCTGGATCTGCTGTTCATCCTGCATGCCGATCACGAGCAGAACGCCTCGACCTCGACCGTGCGTCTGGTCGGTTCGACCGGTGCCAACCCGTACGCCTCGGTCGCAGCGGGCATCACCGCGCTGTGGGGCCCGGCACACGGTGGCGCCAACGAAGCCGTGCTGAAGATGCTGGAAGAGATCGGCACCGCCGACAACGTCGAGTCCGCCGTGGCCAAGGCCAAGGACAAGAACTCCTCGTTCCGCCTGATGGGCTTCGGTCACCGCGTCTACAAGAACTTCGACCCGCGCGCCAAGATCATCCGCGAGATGACCCACAAGGTGCTGGGCGAACTGGGCGTCAACGATCCGCTGCTGGAAGTGGCGCTGAAGCTGGAAGAAGCCGCGCTGAAGGACGACTACTTCGTGCAGCGCAAGCTGTACCCGAACGTCGACTTCTACTCGGGCCTGATCTACAAGGCACTGAACATCCCGGTGGAAATGTTCACCGTGATGTTTGCCATCGCACGCACCGCCGGCTGGGTGTCGCATTGGCTGGAGCAGCAGGTCGACCCGGAAATGAAGATCGGCCGTCCGCGCCAGATCTACACCGGCTACGACAAGCGCGACTACACCGACGCCGGCCAGCGCTAAGCGCCTGCGGTTGTCTGCTTGAACGAACGCCCCGCATTGCGGGGCGTTTGCTTTTGCGGGTTGGCGTTGTGGTCAGTGGTCACGCGTCATGGCGCGCTGCGCTCAGCGCGTGCGCGGCAGGGCGTGGCCACCATCCTCTTCTGCCAACAACTGACGCAACTGGGCGGCCGAGGCGCGCTGCATCGGTTTTTCGTCCAGCTGCGACAGCGGTGCCTGGCGCAAGGCATCGTACGGCAGCACGGTCAGGTCGAAGGTCAGTTCCTCGGCACTGAACAGCCACACCGGGAACTCGGCCGTGCGCTCGCGGTCCAGGCGCAGCCGGCGCGTACGCGATTCGGCCGGAACGCGGTGTTCCTCCAGGAAGCGCTGCACGGCGTCGGCATCGTCGCTGTGCAACTGCAGCTGCACCGGCGCATTGGCGTCGGCCGTGCCATCGAGCACCGGGCCGGCCAGGCGCGGCTGGAACGGGCTAAGAAACTCCAGCGCGCGCAATGCGGCTTCGCGGCGTTGGCGCAGCCGCAGCCCGTGCGCAGGCCCGGCGAACAGGCGCTGGTGCTCGCGCAACGCATCTTCGATCTCGCGGTTGCGCGGCAGCGATGCGTCGTCGTGGATGCCCAGCCGGCTGGCCGCCTTGAGCTTGGCCTGATGAAAATCACGGATGCCACCCTCGGCCATCAGCCGGGCCGCTTCGTGCGCCAGGCGATGGCGACGTTCTCGGGTTCGCGTATCGGCGTGTTCGCGCGCGTGATGCATGACCGGGCTCCCCTAATGAACCTGGTTCGACTCTACAACAGCGGCATGAAGAGGTGGCGAATGCCCCGGTGTCTCCCTGCAAGGGCAATCACGCAATGGCGATTGCCCGGCCCCTTCTGCTGCAACCGGAAACAGTCGATGCCACGAACCCGATCGGGGAATCGGGCGGACGAAGCCGTTCCGATTCCCCAATCCCGAATCCCGATTCCCCAATCCCGGCCCTCAAAAGATATCGAAGGCCTTCTCGTCCTGCTGTTCCTGCAGGCCGTAGTCGTAGTCCTGCAGGCGATCCAGGTCCTCGTTCTTCACCCATTCCACCGCACCATTGATGGTGGCCTGGGTCATGCCGTCGGGCGGATCGTTGGCGGCGATCGGCTTGTCCTTCAGCGCCACGCGCATGTAGTCGATCCAGATCGGCAGTGCCGCCTTGCCGCCGTACTCGCGATAGCCAAGCGAACGGAAGTCGTCGCGACCCACCCACACCGTGGTGGCGTAGGGGCCGCCGAAGCCGGAGAACCAGGCGTCGCGGTGATCGTTGGTCGAGCCGGTCTTGCCGCCGACGTCCTCGCGCCCCAGCACCTTGGCCGCGGTGCCGGTGCCGCGCTGGACCACGTCGCGCATCATCGAGACCAACTGGTAGGCGGTACGCTCGTCGATGGCGCGCGGCGCGATCTTGGTTTCGGCAGTGGCTGCCGGGGCGGTCTCCGCCGGGGTCGCCGGGGTCGGTTCGATCGACTTGGGCAGCGCGGGGGCGCCGAAGTTGAAGCCGTCCACCACCTGGCTCACCGGCGCGACATTGCCGCCCTGCAATGCGCAGGTACGGCAGGCCACCGCCGGCACTTCCTTGAAGACCACATTGCCGTCGCGGTCCTTGACCTCGTCCACGATCCAGGTCTCCACCCGCGAGCCGCCATTGGCGAACACTGCATAGCCACGCGCGACCGACAACGGCGTCAGCGAAGCCGTGCCCAGCGACATCGACAGGTTGGGCGGCAGCTCGGCTTCCTGGAAGCCGAACTGGCTGATGTACTTGCGCGCAAAATCGACGCTGATCGCGTCCAGCAAGCGGACCGAGACCAGGTTGCGCGATTGCACCAGCGCCTCGCGCAAGCGCATCGGGCCGCGGAAGCCGCCGCCGTCGTTCTGCGGCGACCAGGTCTTGCCGCGGCGGTCGCGGAACACCACCGGCGCATCGAGCACGATCGAGGCCGGGTTGAAGCCCTTCTCGAACGCGGCCGCATACACGAACGGCTTGAAGCTGGAGCCCGGCTGGCGGCGTGCCTGGGTGGCGCGATTGAACTTGTTGCCGGCGAAGCTGAAACCGCCGACCAGCGCGCGCAGGGCGCCGCTGTTGGCATCCAGCGACACCAGCGCGGCCTGGCCGCGCGGCAACTGGTCGATGATCCACTCGCCGTCCTTCTCGCCGGCGCGGATGCGGGTCAGGTCGCCGCGCGTCAGCAGCTTGGCCGGCGTCTTGTTGGTCCAGCGACTGGCGCTGGCCGGCAGGGTCAGCTCGGTCTTGTCGCTCTGCACGACGGTCACGCCGCCGTCGGCATTGGTGCGTGCCACGATCACCGCGCGCAGGCCGCCCTGGGTGAACACGCCGGACAGGTGCTTGGCCAGTGCCGCGGCATCCGCATCGGCGGCGACATCGAAATGCTGCTCCACCCCATGCCAGCCATGCCGGTGGTCGTACAGGCGCAGACCTTCGGCAACCGCCGCATCGGCACCGGTCTGCAGCGTGGCATCGATGGTGGTGGTGACGTGGTAACCCTTGTTGAGCACATCGCCGCCGTACTTGGCGATCATTTCCTGGCGCACCAGCTCGGCCACGTACGGGGCGTAGACCTCGACCGGCGGCTCGTGCGGCTTGGCGTGCATCGGCACCGCCTTGGCGGCGTCGGCTTCGGCCTGGCTGACAAAGCCCAGGTCGGCCATGCGTTGCAGCACATAGTAATCGCGGCGCTCCTGCGCGCGTTCCGGATTGCTGATCGGGTTGCCGCTGGACGGGAACTTGGGGATGCCGGCCAGCGAGGCCATCTCGTCCAGGCTCAACTCGCTCATCTTCTTGCCGTAGTAGTACTCGGCCGCAGCACCGACGCCGTAGGCGCGATTGCCGAAGAAGCTCTTGTTGAGATACAGCTCGAAGATCTCGTCCTTGCTCAGCTCACTCTCGATCTTGCGCGCCAGCAGGATCTCGGCGAGCTTGCGGGTGTAGCTGTATTCGGAACTGAGGAAGAACTGCCGGGCCACCTGCTGGGTGATGGTCGAACCACCCGGCACGCGCTTGGCATCGGTGCTGGCCAGCAGCCACACCGCACGGGCGATGCCCTTGTAGTCCACGCCGCCGTGTTCGTAGAAGCGCGCATCCTCCGTCGCCAGGAAGGCCTGCTTCAGGCGCAGCGGCACGTCCTTCATCTGGATGGGGTAGCGCCGGGTCTCGCCATAGACGGCCATCAGGCGGCCGTCGCTGGAATAGACGTACATCGGCTCCTGCAGCTCGACCTGCTTGAGCGACTGCACGTCCGGCAACTTGGAGGAAATGGCGTAATACAGGCCGCCGGCAGCAATAGCGCCAAGCAGGGCGAGCACCACGAACGCGGCCAGGATCCAGCCCAGCCAACGGCGAATACGGGGCATGTAAGAGAGATTCCGATTGCAGATTTCTTGGTCACAGAGTATAGATGACGCCGGGTTTGGCTGGGGCCGAACTCTGGGGATCGCAGGAAACAGCACTGGGGTCACGTCGCGGGGCCATTGCCATGCGCGTGAAGGGCTTGTCACCTGTTAAAATTTAATTATTAATACGAGGGCGCAGACAAGCGTCCAAGTGCCCATCGGCAGGGGAGTTTCCGTGGGGCTTCTACCCAAGAGTCAATCGCCACTGATTGGTGTCGATATCAGTTCCACTGCGGTCAAGCTCTTGCAGCTGTCGCGCAGCGGGAACCGTTTCCGCGTGGAGCATTACGCGGTGGAACCGTTGCCGCCGAATGCGGTCGTGGAAAAGAACATCGTCGAGGTCGAGGCGGTCGGCGAAGCGATTCGTCGCGCCATCAACCGTTCCGGCAGCAAGGCCAAGAACGCCGCAGCCGCGGTGGCCGGGTCGGCGGTGATCACCAAGCTGATCCCGATGCCGGCCGATCTGGACGACAGCGATCTGGAAGCCCAGGTCGAACTGGAAGCCACCAACTACATTCCGTACCCGATCGAGGAAGTCAATCTCGACTTCGAGGTGCTCGGCCCGATGCCCAACAGCCCGGACATGGTCCAGGTGCTGCTGGCCGCCTCGCGTTCGGAGAATGTGGAACTGCGCCAGTCCGCGCTGGAACTCGGTGGCCTGACCGCCAAGGTCATGGACGTGGAGGCCTTCGCGGTCGAGAACGCCTTCGCCCTGGTCGCCAGCGAGTTGCCGGTGGCCGCCGATGCGGTGGTTGCGCTGGTGGACATCGGCGCGACCATGACCACGCTGAGCGTGCTGCGCTCCGGTCGCAGCCTGTATAGCCGCGAGCAGGTCTTCGGCGGCAAGCAGCTCACCGACGAGGTGATGCGCCGTTACGGGTTGACTTACGAGGAGGCCGGCCTGGCCAAGCGTCAGGGCGGCTTGCCGGAGAGCTACGAGGTCGAAGTGCTGGAGCCGTTCAAGGAGGCGACGGTGCAGCAGATCAGCCGCTTGCTGCAGTTCTTCTACGCGGGCAGCGAATTCAATCGCGTCGACTGCATCGTGCTGGCCGGCGGCTGCGCTGCGCTGTCGCGCCTGCCGGAAATGGTGGAAGAGCAGCTCGGCGTGACCACCGTGGTCGCCAACCCGCTCGCGCAGATGACGCTGGGCCCGAAGGTCCAGGCGCATGCGCTGGCGCTGGATGCACCTGCATTGATGATCGCCACCGGCCTGGCCCTGAGGAGCTTTGACTGATGGCAAGAATCAATCTTTTGCCCTGGCGCGCCGAGCGCCGGAAGGCGCGCGAGCGTGAGTTCTATTCGATGCTGGGCTTCGCCGCGTTGGGCGGCGTGCTGTTGTCGGTCCTGATCTGGTTCTACTACGACGCGCAGATCAGCGGCCAGACCGAGCGCAATGCGTTCCTGACCGCCGAGATCGACAAGGTCAAGGCGCAGAACGAAGAGATCAAGGAGCTCGACAAGAAGAAGGACCGCCTGCTCGCGCGCAAGAAGGTGATCGAGGAGCTGCAGGCCAATCGTTCGCAGATGGTGCATCTGTTCGATTCGCTGGTGCGCACCATCCCCGATGGCGTGGCCTTGACCAACATCAAGCAGGACGGCGACATCCTGACCCTGGAAGGGCGTTCGCAGTCCAACGCGCGCGTCAGTACCTATATGCGCAACCTGGAAGGCTCGGGCTGGATGACCAATCCGGACCTGTCGATCATCGAGGCCAAGAGCCAGGACAAGGCTGGGCAGCCCGCGGGACCGTCGATGGACACCAAGACGCTGCCGTACGTGTTCACGCTCAAGGTCAAGCTGGCCAATCCGAACGAGGCCGACAAGAACGGCACCGCACCGGTCGATGCGCAAGCGCCGGGTGCAACGCCAGCCGGTACGGCCCCTGCGGGCGCGCCAGCGGCGGCACCTGCAGCACCTGCGCCTGCCACGTCGCCGGCCGCTGCTCCTGCACCCGTGCAGCCAGCGCCGGCGTCCGCCAATCGGCCGCAGGAGGGGGCGGCGTCATGAGTAAGAAAGCATTCAAGCTCAGCGATCTGGATTTCAACAACATCGGCGGCTGGCCGCAGCAGGCACGCATCGTGTTCTGCGTGGTGGTCGGCCTGTTCATCATGGTGCTGGCCTGGTTCCTGTTGATCAGCGGCAAGCGCGATGAACTCGAAGGCCTGGAAGGCACCGAAACGCAGCTGCGCACCGAGTTCGAGACCCAGCAGGGTCGCGCGGTGAATCTGGAGCCGCTCAAGCAGCAGCTCGCGCAGATGGAACAGGTGCTGCAGCAGATGCTGCGGCAGCTGCCCAGCAAGACCGAAATGCCCGATCTGATCATCGACATCTCGCAGACCGCGCTGTCCAGCGGCCTGTCCAACGAGTTGTTCCAGCCGGGCCCGGAATCGCCGAAGGAGTTCTACGCCGAAAAGCCGATCGCCTTGCGCATGGTGGGCAGTTATCACCAGTTCGGTGCCTTCGTCAGCGGTGTGGCGTCGTTGCCGCGCGTGGTGATCCTGACCATGCACGACATCAACCTCAAGCCGAGGGACCCCAAGGCCGGCATCACCCCGCGCGGGGCGCTGGAACTGTCCGGCACGGTCAAGACCTATCGTTATCTTGACGATGAGGAAATGGCAGAGCAGGAGAAGGCCGCGGCCGACGCTGCGAAGAAGGGCGGCCAATGACCATGAAACTGCTCAAGATCCTGTCCTGCGTGGCGCTAATTGCTGTATTGCCGGCGTGTACGCGCGGGGTGACCAGCACACCGGGCGATGCGCCGAACCTGGAAGCCTGGGTCGCCGAAGTGCGCGCACGGCCGGCGCCGCCGTTGGAGCCATTGCCGGTGATGCAGCAGTTCGAGACGTTCGAATATGCGGCGCAGTCGATGCGCGACCCGTTCAGCGATGCCTGGGTCAGCGCCGAAGGCGGCAACGGCACGCGTCCGGATCCGAACCGGCGCAAGGAGCCGCTGGAAGCCTATCCGCTCGACGCCCTCGACATGGTGGGGACCATTGGCGGTGGCTCGGGCCTGGTTGCGCTGGTCATGGCACCCGACAAGGTGACCTACCGGGTGCGGCCGGGCGTGTATCTGGGACAGAGCGATGGCCGGGTCACCGGGGTCTACGAAGACCGCATCGAGCTGATTGAACTTGTGCCGGACGGTGCGGGCGGATGGCTTGAACGGCCGGCCGCGCTCGCATTGGATGATCAATAAAGTGATAGGGGATAGCACGATGACGTTTTCCAATGCCCGGCGGCTGCGTCCGGTTCGACGCCACGCGGTATTCCAGGCCTGCGCGATGGGGTTCGCGCTGGCGCTGGCGAGCGGTAGCGCGTTCTCGGCGGCGGCACTGAAGCAGCCTGTGCAGGACCCGGCCAAGACCGCTCCGGCGAGCCTGGCGGTGTCCAAGATCGATTTCAAACGTGGTGAGGATGGCGCTGGCCGTCTGATCCTGCAGTTCGACGGCCAGGGCGCCAGCCCGGATCTGCGCACGCAGGGCGACAACGTGCTGGTCGACATCAGCAACGCACGCCTGCCCGCCGAACTGCAGCGCCCGCTCAACGTCACCGACTTTGCAACGCCGGTGCAGCGCGTCGAGGTCAAGCCATCCGGCTCGGGGTCGCAGCTGGTGCTGTCGACCAAGGGCGCGTTCGATTCGCTGGCCTACCAGACCGGCAACGAATACGTGGTCGAAATCACTCCGCGCAAGGGCCAGCCCGCGGTCGGTGGCGTCAGCGCCGCAGCCGTCACCCAGGCCGCCGCGCAGATCGCTGCGCGCGGTTACAGCGGCCGCCCGGTGACATTCAACTTTCAGGACGTGCCGGTACGCACCGTGCTGCAGCTGATCGCCGAGGAATCCAACCTCAATATCGTCGCCTCCGATACCGTGCAGGGCAATGTCACGCTGCGCCTGATGAACGTGCCGTGGGACCAGGCGCTGGACATCGTGCTGCGCGCCAAGGGGCTGGACAAGCGCCGCGACGGCGGCGTGGTGTGGGTCGCCCCGCAGCCGGAGCTGGCCAAGTTCGAGCAGGACAAGGAAGACGCCCGCATCGCGATCGAGAACCGCGAGGATCTGATCACCGATTACGTGCAGATCAACTACCACAATGCGGCCGTGATCTTCAAAGCGCTGACGGAGGCCAAGGGGATTGGTGGCGGTGGTGGTGGTCAGGGCGGCGGTCAAGGTGGACAAGGTGGCCAGCAGGACAATGGATTTTTGTCGCCTCGCGGTCGCCTGGTTGCCGACGAGCGCACCAATACCCTGATGATCAGCGATATTCCGAAGAAGGTCGCGCAGATGCGCGAGCTGATTTCGCATATCGATCGGCCGGTGGATCAGGTGTTGATCGAAAGCCGCATTGTGATCGCGACCGACACGTTCGCGCGTGACCTCGGTGCGCGGTTTGGTATCACTGGTTCAACTGGCCGCGGTATTTTGAGCGGCTCATTGGATAGTAATGTCAATTTCCAGAATACTTCGGCTCAGCGTGCCAATGAACTTGCCAACACGGGCACAAGCACAACGCTAGCGTCGCATCTATTCCCGACTGGGTTGAATGTGGACCTTGGTGCAAGCGGGTTTACCAACAGCAGGGCAGCAGGTTTGGCATATACGCTGCTGGGCTCCAATTTCAATCTCGATATCGAGCTTTCGGCGATGCAAGAGGAGGGGCGTGGCGAGGTCGTTTCAAATCCCAGAATCGTCACTGCCAATCAGCGTGAGGGTGTCATCAAGCAGGGACGGGAAATCGGTTATGTGACAATCAGCGGCGGCGGTGCTGCCGGTTCGGCCGCGCAAGCCAACGTACAGTTCAAGGAAGTGTTGCTTGAGCTGAAAGTCACTCCGACCATTACCAATGACAATCGCGTTTTCTTGAACATGAATGTCAAGAAAGACGAAGTCGCGCGGTTTATCATTCTGGAAGGGTATGGCACCGTGCCGGAAATCAATCGTCGTGAGGTCAACACCGCCGTTTTGGTCGGTGATGGCGAGACGGTGGTAATCGGTGGTGTTTACGAATTCACAGATCGCGAGAGCGTCTCCAAGGTTCCCTTCCTGGGCGACATTCCATTCCTCGGAAATTTGTTCAAGAAACGTGGACGCAGCAAAGAAAAAGCCGAGTTGCTGGTCTTCGTTACCCCGAAGGTGTTACGTGTTGCGAGTGCTACCCCTTAAGAGGCAGCCATGTCGAAAAAAGGCCGCGAAAGCGGCTTTTTCCATGGTGAAGCATGTCGTTAAGGGCGGTAGGCGGTTTGGGCCGCCGAGGTGGTCACAAGCAAGCGATATGTTGTCTTGCATCAAGACCATCAAAGCTTCTGGGCCGGTTCCCCTTGTGCTGTGATCGTGCTGGCCTGATTGCTTTGCCAAGGCGCGATGCCTGCGGTCCCTGCTTGTGTGACCTGTTTCATGCCCGGAGTCACTGACTGAATGCTCAGGGATGATCGAGTGAACCAATTGCGCTCGAATCGGTCACACTGGTCCTATGAACGCACCGCCGCTGTTGCCCCCAGAAGCCGCTGCCGCGCCCGCCCAGGACCGGTTGCATCGTCAATTCACCCTGCTGCGCGAGTCGCTGGCGCAGCGCATCGTGGGCCAGTCCGCGCTGGTCGAACGGTTGCTGATCGCCCTGCTGGCCGACGGACATCTGCTGGTCGAGGGCGCGCCCGGGCTGGCCAAGACCACCGCGATCCGCGCGCTGGCCTCGCGGCTGGAGGCGGATTTTGCGCGGGTGCAGTTCACCCCTGACTTGCTGCCCTCCGATCTGACCGGCACCGAGATCTGGCGGCCGCAGGACAGCCGGTTCGAGTTCATGCCCGGGCCGATCTTCCATCCGATCCTGCTGGCCGACGAGATCAATCGTGCACCGGCCAAGGTGCAGTCGGCACTGCTGGAGGCGATGGGCGAGCGTCAGGTCACCGTCGGGCGGCATACCTATGCGCTGCCGCAGCTGTTCCTGGTGATGGCGACGCAGAACCCGATCGAGCAGGAAGGCACCTTCCCGTTGCCCGAGGCGCAGCTGGATCGCTTCCTGATGCACGTGCGTATCGGCTATCCACAGGCCGATGCCGAGGCGGAGATTCTGCGTCTGGCACGTGAGGCCGCGCGCGACACCCTGGAAAAGCACGAGACGGTACCCGACAAGATCCCGCTGGAAGATGTCTTTGCCGCGCGTCGGGTGGTGCTGGACGTGCATCTGGCGCCGCAGCTGGAGCGTTACCTGATCGAGATCGTGCTCGCGTCGCGCGATGCGCAGCGCTACGACCCGGCACTGGCGCGGCGGATTGCCTGGGGCGCGAGCCCGCGTGGGTCGATCGCACTGGAGCGCTGCGCACGGGCGCGTGCATGGCTGGCCGGGCGCGACTACGTGACCCCGGACGATATCCGCGCAATCGCGCCGGACGTGCTGCGCCATCGCGTGCTGCCCAGCTACGAAGCCACTGCCGAAGGCTGGGATGGCGAGCGCCTGGTCGCCGCCTTGCTGGAAAAGATTCCGCTGCCCTGATCGGGTAGCGTGTCGCCGAGGTATGCCGTCCTCTGACCAGAATCCGATGTCTTCGATGCCGTCTTCTTCCCCTGTCACCGCTCCGGCGTCGATCGCTGGTGATGGACTGCGGCCGACGCTGACGGAGCTGATCGCGCTGCGTGGCACCACGACCCATCGCGGGCAGCCAGGGCGTGGCCGCCATGGGCTGGTGGGGCCGGTACCGGCGGCAACGCGTGGGCGCGGGATGGAATACGCCGAGTCGCGCGAGTACGTGGCCGGCGACGATGCGCGGCATATCGACTGGCGCGTCACCGCGCGTACCGGGCGCGCGCACACCAAATTGTTCCAGGCCGAGCGCGAACGCTTGAGCCTGATTGTGGCCGATACCTCGCCAGCGCTCTTCTTCGGCACGCGGGTGCGCTACAAATCGGTGCAGGCCGCCCGTGCCGGCGCCGTTGCGGCGTGGCTGGCGCAGCGGCAGGGCGACCGGATCGCCGCGCTGCGTGGCACTGCCAGCGAAGCGCCGATTGCACCGCGCTCGGGTCAACGCGGCGTGTTGCCGGTGCTGGACGCATTGGCGCGCTGGTACACGCAGCCGCCGTCCGGCGATGCGGGCCTGGAGGTGGCACTGGACCATGCCGCGCGGTTGCTGCGCCCGGGTGCGCGGCTGACCGTGCTGGCCGATGCGCGCAGCGCCAGCAGGATTTCTGCCACGCGCTGGTCGGGCCTGGCCCTGCATCACGAGGTAGTGGTGATCGTGCTGGTCGACCCGCTGGAGCTGGCGCCACCGGCCCGCGCACTCAGCTTCGATGTGCGCGGCGAGCGCATCGCGATCGATCTGTCCACGCATGCCGGACGTGCGCGTTGGCAGTCCGAATTCGTGGCGCCGCTGGAACAATTGACCGCGGTCCTGCAGGCACGCGGTGTGCGCTTGCATCGCCTGTCCACCGACGATGCCAGCGATGCCTGGTTGGGCGGCAGTGCCGCCGTGCGGAGTCGATGACGATGTCGCCGCAATCGCTGCCGCTACGCGATGTCCATCTGCCGCCATCGCCGCCGTGGTGGCCGCTGGCGCCGGGCTGGTGGCTGGTGATCGCCGCAGTGGTCGTCGTGCTTGGCAGCGCATGGTGGTGGTGGCGTCGCCGTCGTCAGCAGCAGCGGCGCTGGCGGGCGGCCTTCGATGCCGAGCTGCAGCGCGCAACGACTCCCGCACAGCGTCTGGCCGCGTTGTCGGTGTTGCTGCGACGCGCAGCGCGCAGCGTCGATGCGCAGGCCGACCGGCTGCAGGGCGAGGCATGGCTGCAGTTTCTGGACGGGCGCAAGAGCAAGACGCAGGCCTTTTCGCAGGGACCGGGGCGCGCGCTGCTGGACGGCGGCTTTCAACGTGCGCCGGCGGTGACCGATCTGGATGCGGTGCAGGCGCTGGCGCGGCAGCGTTTTCTGAGTCTGATGCGAGGCCGGCGATGAACTGGCTGCAGTGGTCGCAGTGGCAGGATGCGCTGGCGCACTGCGCATGGCCGTGGGCATGGTGGTTGATGCCGCTGCCGTTGCTGATGTGGTTCTGGCCGCAGCGCCGCACCGATACGGCGGCGCTGCGCGTGCCTTACGCCGATCAACTGCATGCGGTTGCGCAGGCAAACAGTACACCGGTACTGCGGGTGCCGCGCTGGCTTGCCTGGCTGGGCTGGTTTTTCCTGTGCGCAGCGCTTGCGCGCCCGCAACAATTGGGCGATGTGATCCAGCCGCCGCGCGAGGCACGGCAGATGATGCTGGCGGTGGATCTGTCCGGCAGCATGAGCGAGCCGGACATGGTGCTCGGCGGCAATGTGGTGGATCGCCTGACCGCCGCCAAGGCGGTGTTGTCGGACTTTCTGGATCGTCGCGACGGCGATCGGGTCGGCTTGCTGGTGTTCGGTCAGCGCGCCTACGCGTTGACGCCGTTGACCGCCGACCTGACCTCGGTACGCGACCAGTTGGCCGACAGCGTGGTGGGACTGGCCGGGCGCGAGACGGCGATCGGCGATGCGATCGCGTTGTCGGTCAAACGGCTGCGCGAACAGAAGCAGGGCCAGCGCGTGGTGGTGTTGCTCACCGACGGCGTCAACACCGCAGGCGTGCTCAATCCGCTCAAGGCCGCCGAGCTTGCCAAGGCCGAAGGCGTGCGCGTGCATACGATCGCCTTCGGCGGCAATGGCGGCTATTCGTTGTTCGGCGTGCCGATTCCGGCCACGGGCAACGACGATATCGACGAAGACGGCTTGCGCAAGATCGCCGCGCAAACAGGTGGGCGCTTTTTCCGTGCCCGCGATACCGAAGAACTGGCAGGCATCTATGCCGAGCTGGATCGGCTGGAGCCGGTCAAGGCGCTCGGCCCCTCGGTGCAGCCGCGCGTGGAACGCTATTACTGGCCGTTGGGCGCTGCCATCGTGATTGCGCTGCTGGCCTATGTGTTGCCGCGGAGATGGCGATGAACGCGCTGACCGAACTGGCAGGCTGGCTGCAGTCGCTGCATCTGCTGCGCCCGGGGTTGCTATGGGCGCTACTGGCGATCGTGCCGGCGGCAGTGCTGTGGCAGTTGCGTCGACGGGATGCGGACGTGTGGCGGCAAAGCGTGGATGCGCATCTGTTGCCGACCTTGCTGGTGTCCGGCAGTCGGCGTGGATGGCTGGGATTCGTACTGGCTGCGCTGACCTATGCGCTGGCGGTGCTGGCGATGACCGGGCCGAGCTGGCGGCAGACCGAGCGGCCGGTGTATCACTCCAGCATGCCGCTGGTGGTGGCGCTGGACCTGTCTTCCAGCATCACCGCCAACGACCTGCCACCATCGCGTCTGCTGCAGGCGCGGGCCAAGTTGGCCACGTTGTTGCGCAAGCGGGCCGGTGGCGAAGTCGCATTGCTGGTCTATGCGGGCGAGAGTTTCACCGTTGCGCCGTTGACCGAAGACACCGCCAACGTGGCGTTGTTTCTGGATGCGCTGTCGCCATCGGTGATGCCGGTGGACGGCGAGCGCGCCGATGCGGCGATCGACGCGGCCACGCAGTTGCTGCTGCAGGCGGGTTTCAAGCAGGGCGACATCCTGCTGGTCAGCGACAGCGCCGATCGCGCGGCCGGAAGTTCTGCACGGTTGGCGCGCTCGCGTGGATTCAGCGTGTCCGCGCTCGGCGTGGGGAGCACGCGCGGCGCGGCCTATCGCACCACGACCGGTGAGATTGCGCAGACAAAACTGGATGAAGGCAGCCTGCGCGATCTTGCCGGGCAGGGCGGTGGTCGCTATGCGCGCATCACCGCCGACGATGCGGACCTGCGTGCGCTGGGCGTGCTCGACCCGGCGCAACAGCCGCTGGCCGATGAAGCTGCCGAGTCCACCGGCGGCAAGACCTGGCTGGACGAGGGCTACTGGCTGCTGCTGCCGGTGATGCTGTTGGCACTGCTGGCGTTCCGGCGGCGTACGGTTGTGGCGATTCTGGCCCTGGTGTGCGTGTTGCCGCTGGCCCAACCCGCGCATGCTGCCGACGGCACCTTGTGGCAACGCGCCGATCAGGTGCAGCAGCAACGCCTGGATGCCGGCGTGCAGGCGTATCGCAAGGGCGATTTCGCCGCGGCACAAAAAGCCTTCGAAAATGTGCCCACCGATGAGGGTTTGTACAACCTCGGCAATGCGCTGGCCAGGCAGGGCCAGTACGACCAAGCGATTGCGGCTTACGACCGGGCGCTCAAGCAACATCCGGATCAGCCCGACGCCATCGCCAATCGTGCGGCGGTGGAGGCGGCGCGTAAGCGCCAGCAGCAGAACAACAAGGACGGCAAGGGCAAGGACGGCAAGGGCCAGTCCGACGACCAGAAACAATCCGGTCAGAATGACTCCGGCCAGAATCAGTCCGGGCAGAACAAGCAGAACGATCCAAAGCCCGGCCAGGACGGGCAAGGCAAACAGGACTCGCAGGGTAGACAGGACGGCAAGGATCAGCCGTCTGCACAGACGCCGCAGGACGCAGCCTCGCAGGACCAGCAGTCCAAAAACGGCCAGGGCGAGCAGAGCAAGCAGGACGCAGCGCCGCAATCGGCCGACGCCAAGGCGCAGCAGCAGGCCGATGCCGCGCAGCGGCAAAAGATGCAGCAGGCGATGGCGCAGGCTGGCGACAAGGGTGCCGATGCAAACGGCAAGCAGGCCGCTGCAGCAACGGCGAACGAAACGCCGGAGCAACGCGAGCAACGCCAGGCAGTGGATGCCTGGTTGCGGCGGGTGCCGGACGACCCGGGCAGTCTGCTGCGTACCAAATTCAGGCTGGAACACGAACGCAGGCAACGGGACGGACGATGATCGGCACACACCATTTGCGCCGCGCGGCGATCGGCATGTTGACCAGCGTGATGCTGCTCACCTGTGCACCCGTGGGTGCCGTCACGCGCGCGTGGCTGGATCGCGACAGCGCTAATGCCGGCGACGTGGTGATGCTGAATATCGAAACCGATCAACGCGGTGTCGATCCGGATTACACGCCGTTGCGCAACGATTTCGCGCTGGGGGCCAAGAGCGCTAACCAGCAGATGCAGGTGACCAATGGGTCGGTGACGGTGCGCGCGCTGTTCGGTGTGGTGTTGACGCCGCGCAAGAGCGGCGAGCTGATCGTGCCGGCGATCCGCGTGGGTAACGAGCGCACCGAACCGTTGCGGTTGCAGGTGGGCGCGTCGGCAAGCGATGCCGGCAGCAGCGCGTCCGGCGCAGCAGCGGCGGCGCAAGGCAACGAGGATGCCTTCGTCCAGACGCAGGTGGACGATCCTCAGCCTTATGTGCAGCAAAGTGTGGGCGTGGTGGTGCGGCTGTATTTCGCCACGCAGCTGGCGTCCGGCGAGCTGGATCTGGAAGCGCCCGATGGTGCATCGCTGCAGCGCATCGGCGACGACGTCAGTTCGGTCAAGGTACTCAATAACCGCCAATACAACGTGGTCGAGCGGCGCTATCTGCTGGTGCCCGAGCGCAGCGGCCGGCTGGTGTTGCCGTCGGCGCGCTTCAATGGTCGCTCGGTCGGCGGCTTCTTCGACGACTATTTCGGTCGTGGCAATGGCGAGCTGAGCGCACGCAGCGCCAGCATCCCGCTGCAGGTACGCGCACAACCGGCCAACGCGCCGCAGCCGTGGTTGCCGCTGCGCAGCCTGCAGTTGCGCTACACGACCACGCCGCAGCGCGCCACCGCCGGTGAAGCGGCCCAGCTCGTGGTGGAGGCCAGCGCACGCGGCGCCACCCAGGCGCAGTTCCCCGAATTGCCGACCCCGAGCGTGCCCGACGCGCAGGTGTTCGCCGAGCCGCCGCAATACGAAGAACGCTTCGTGGATGGCTCGCCGCAGCTGCGGCTGACCCGCCGCTATTCGATCGTGCCCAACCGCGCCGGCCCGCTGGTGGTGCCCGGCTTGCAGGTGGCGTGGTGGGATGTGGGTGCAGCGGCAGCCAAGACCGCGGCGTTGCCGGACCTCACACTGGACGTGGCGGCAGGCAGCGGCGCGTTTGCGGCGCCCGCGCCCGCGCCAACGCCTGCAGCCAATCCATCACCGGATAACGCTGCGCCAACCGCTGCGGCTGGCACGCTGAGTCTGCAGCAGGCTGCGGCCACGCAACGGCCTTGGGGCTGGATCGCTGCGGCGATCGGCTTTGGGCTGCTGTGGATTGCCACCCTGGTGTGGGCCTTGTTACGGCGTCGCGGCGGTTCGCATGGCGCGCCGGTGATCAATGCCAGCGATGCAGCTGCGCCCGGCCGGCGTGTGACGCACGGTGTGGCCGAGCTGCGACGCGCGCTCGACACCGGCGGCATGGACGACGTGGCCGCGGTGCTGTGCGGCATGGCCGGCGTTACCGATATCGACAGCGTGCTGGCAGCGTTGAGCGACCCGGCGCAGCAGGCGGCGGTGGCGCAGATGCAGCGCGCCCGCTGGGGCGGCGATGGCGACGTGACCAGTGCACGTTCGGCATTGCGCGAGGCCTTTGCCAAGGGCCCGCGTTGGCGGCATGCCACGGCTGCGGAGCCGGAGGTCTTGGCGCCGCTGTATCCGCCGGCGCCTTGATCGGTTTCGCTGCATTGGCAGCGGGGACAGGGGCAGGTCCTGCATGAACAGCATGCTGCGCCTCGCGTTGACGTGTTGATTCCGGTTGCATTCTGACTTCTTCACCTGTGCAGCCTGAAGCGCGGCGTTGGGTCTGTGACTTCGCTGCAGGGCCCTTACCCGCCCACCCTCGCGGGACACGCCGCAAGTACGTCCATGTAGGCTCTTACGCGGCATCCATGCCGCGTAAGGTCCCGCGACGGTGGGCGGGCAAGGGCCAGTCGAGATGGTCGGTGTGGTCGGTTGCAAGCAGAGCATGATGCGCTTGGACAGTGTGGAGAGATCAGTTGCAGAGCGACGGATCTGCGACTTCGCTGCAAGGCCCTTGCCCGCCCACCCTCGCGGGACACGCCGCAAGTATGTCCCTGTAGGCTCTTACGCGGCGACCATGCTGCGTAAGGTCCCGCGACGGTGAGCGGGCAAGGGCCAGTCGAGATGGTCGGTGTGGTCGGTTGCAAGCAGAGCATGATGCGCTTGGATAGTGTGGAGGGATCAGTTGTAGAGCGGCTGCCCTACGGCTTGGCTGCAGGGCCCTTGCCCGCCCACCCTCGCGGGACACGCCGCAAGTACGTCCTTGTAGGCTCTTACGCGGCATCCATGCCGCGTAAGGTCCCGCGACGGTGAGCGGGCAAGGGCCAGTCGGGATGGTTGGTGTGCATGGTTGCAAGCAAGAGCTCAGGGACTGATTCCATGGCGTGTTCCCAAAGCGGTTGGGCATCGCGCCCCGGTACAGGCGGCTCACGCATCCGCTCTGCCTGCCCACGGCGAGCGCGCCAGATGTGTTGAGCGCTCCAACGCCCGTATCGGCTGACATGGGGAGGTGCACCTACCCTCGGGCAGGCGCACGGCGGCAGGCCGGGTAGGTGGCCGCGTCGATGGCGTTTGTTAAGCTCCGGGGCTTGTGTCCAGATCAAGGCCCGACCAGATGACTGCATCCCCCGCCGCACGCCGCCCGGGCCTGCCCCTGCATTGGAAGATGGGCATTGGCTTCGCCGTCGGTCTGCTGCTGGGTCTGGCTGTCTACTACCTGGCTGGCAGCGATGCCGACTGGGTGCGCGTGGTCACCAAATACGTCACCACGCCGTTCTCGCAGATCTTCCTCAATCTGATCTTCATGCTGATCGTGCCGCTGCTGTTCTCGGCATTGGTGATGGGCATTTCCGAAATGGGCGACATCCGTGCGCTCGGGCGCGTGGGCTGGCGCACCCTGGGCTACACCGTCGTGCTGTCCGGCGTGGCGGTGTTGCTGGGGCTGGTGCTGGTGAATGTGCTCAAGCCTGGTGCCGGCGTGGACCCGCAGCTGGCCAACCAGTTGATCCAGCAGAACGCCGAGCGTACCCGCGAGATCATCTCCAGCTCCGGCACCCAGCCGCAGGGCATGGACATGCTGTTGTCGATCGTGCCCAGCAACGTGATCGCGGCAGCGTCCAGCAACGGCGCGATCCTGTCGCTGATGTTCTTTGCGGTGATGTTCGGCGTGGGCATGGTGCTGACCGCCGACGAAAAAGTGGCCACACTCAAGCGCGGCATCGAGGGCATCTTCGAAATCTCGATGACCCTGATCGGCTTGGTGATCCGCCTGGCGCCGTATGCGGTGGCCTGTTTCATGTTCAATCTGGCCGCGCTGTTCGGCTTCGATCTGCTGATCCGCCTGGGCGCTTATGTAGGCGTGGTGGTGCTGGCGCTGGGCCTGCACATGGTGGTGAGTTACGGGCTGGCGGTGAAGTTTGCCGGGCGTTCGCCGATCGGCTTCTTCAGGCAGACCCAGGAGGCCACAATGATGGCGTTCTCCACCGCCTCCAGTAACGCCACCCTGCCGACCGCCCTGCGCGTGGCCGACGAGATGGGCCTGCCGCCGCGGGTGTCGCGTTTCGTGCTGACCGTGGGCGCCACCGCCAACCAGAACGGCACCGCCTTGTTCGAAGGGGTGACGGTGATCTTCCTGGCGCAGTTCTTCAACGTGGACCTGAGCATCGGCCAGCAGTTCATGGTGATGCTGGTCTGCATCCTGGGTGGCATCGGCACCGCCGGCGTGCCGTCCGGCTCGCTGCCGGTGGTGGCGCTGATCTGCGCGATGGTCGGGGTCAACCCGGTCGGCATTGGCATGATCCTGGGCGTCAATCATTTCCTGGACATGTGCCGGACGGCGCTGAACGTGACCGGCGATCTGGCGCTGACGACCTTGGTTGCCAAGGGCGAGGAGTAGGGAGTCGGGATTGGGGATTCGTCACAGCGGGCTGCGATCGTCAGGCGCCAGGTTGGTTCTTGCGATGTTGCGACGGTGTCTGACACTGATTGCATCGCTTCCAGCGGACGAGTCTGCCAAGGTCGGCTCCGGCTTCACCAATCCCGAATCCCGAATCCCCAATCCCGGCTCCCTGACGCGCTCTGTGGGAGAATAAGCGTCTCCGCTTCCAGCGGTGTTCCCCTCCGCTTCCATAGACGCCCATGACCCAGCCCACCCGCCGCCAGCTGGCCAACGCCATCCGTTTTCTCGCCGCCGATGCGGTCGAAGCCGCCAAATCCGGCCATCCCGGCATGCCGATGGGCATGGCCGATATCGCCGAAGTGCTGTGGAACGATTTCTTCCGGCACAACCCGAACAACCCGCAGTGGTTCAACCGCGACCGTTTCGTGCTGTCCAACGGCCACGGCTCGATGCTGCAGTACGCGCTGCTGCACCTGTCCGGCTACGACCTGCCGATCGAGCAGCTCAAGCAGTTCCGTCAGCTGCATAGCAAGACCGCCGGTCACCCCGAGCGCAGCGAAACCCCCGGCGTGGAGACCACTACCGGCCCGCTCGGGCAGGGTTTTGCCAATGCGGTCGGGTTCGCGCTGGCCGAGAAGTTGCTGGCGCAGCGCTACAACCGCCCGGAGCTGGAAATCGTCGACCACCGTACCTGGGTGTTCATGGGCGATGGCTGCATGATGGAAGGCATTTCCCATGAAGCCGCTTCATTGGCCGGTACCTGGGGCCTGGGCAAGCTGGTCGCGTTCTGGGATAACAACCAGATTTCCATCGACGGCAACACCGCCGGCTGGTTCAGCGACAACACCCCGGAGCGTTTCGAGGCCTATGGCTGGCACGTGATCCGCGATGTGGACGGACATGACGCCGAGAAGATCAAGGCCGCCATCGAGACCGCGCTGGAGAACACCGACAAGCCCACGCTGATCTGCTGCCGCACCAAGATCGGCTTCGGCGCACCGAGCAAGGCCGGCAAGGAATCCTCGCACGGCGCACCGCTGGGCAAGGAAGAACTCGAGGGCGCCCGCAAGGCGCTGGAGTGGCCGTACGGCCCCTTCGAGATTCCCGAAGAGATCTACGCCGGCTGGCGCGCAGGTGGCACCGGCACCCTGCGTCAGGCCGAGTGGGAGCAGCTGTTCGACAAGTACGGCAAGCAGTACGCGGCCGAAGCTGCCGAGCTGACCCGCCGCTCGCACGGCGAGCTGCCGGCCGACTTCATCGCCCAGGCCGATGCCTACATCGCCAAGGCGCAGCAGGACGGCCAGACCATCGCCTCGCGCAAGGCCTCGCAGCTGGCGATCGAAGCGTTCGCGCCGTTGTTGCCGGAACTGATCGGCGGTTCGGCCGACCTGGCGCATTCCAACCTGACCTTGTGGAAGGCCAGCAAGTCGGTGGCCACCGATGATCCGGATGCCAACTACGTTTATTACGGCGTGCGCGAGTTCGGCATGACCGCCATCGCCAACGGCCTGGCGCTGCATGGCGGCTTCATTCCGTTCGACGCCACCTTCCTGGTGTTCAGCGATTACGCGCGCAACGGCGTGCGCATGAGCGCGTTGAATCCGGCCCATGCCATCCACGTGTACACGCACGACTCGATCGGCCTGGGCGAGGACGGCCCGACCCATCAGCCGGTGGAACACCTGGCCTCGCTGCGCTACATCCCCAACAACGATGTGTGGCGCCCGGGCGATGCGGTGGAATCGGCGGTGAGCTGGAAGGCCGCCATCACCCGCAAGGACGGCCCGAGCTGCCTGGTGTTCAGTCGCCAGAACCTGCAGCACCAGCCGCGCAGCGACGCGCAGCTCAAGCTGATCGAGCGCGGCGGTTATGTGCTGGCCGATGCCGAGGGCGGTACGCCCGACGTGATCCTGATCGCCACCGGTTCGGAAGTCGGTCTGGCGGTGGAAGCCAAGCAGACCCTGGACGCGGCCGGGCTGAAGACGCGCGTGGTGTCGATGCCGTCGACCGATGTGTTCGATCGCCAGGATGCGGCCTATCGCGAATCGGTGCTGCCCAATGCGGTGCGCAAGCGCGTGGCGGTGGAAGCGGGCGTGACCGGCTTCTGGCGCAAGTACGTGGGCCTGGATGGCGATGTGGTCGGTATCGACACCTTCGGCGCCTCGGCACCGGCCGATCAGTTGTACGCATACTTCAAGATCACCGCCGAGCATGTGGTGCAGGCGGCAAAGGCGCTGTAAAAGCGTCGAGTCGCTTCCAATGAAACGCCGGCGAAAGCCGGCGTTTTTGTTTGCGCTGCACGTGGCGACCTTGCATGTACGTATCGCCTCGGTCGGGGGAATCGCGGTTCTCGCGGGGGTGGGAAGGTGCCTGGCGTGTTGCGTGAGGATCACCTGGCCGGACTTGTCCGGAAGGTCGGGCAAGCCGACGTGCCTGGTGGCATGCAGGCGACTTCATCAGCGCGCGTCGCCCGGGTGGCCGGTGCGCAGGCGTTTGCCCGCCGGGTCGCGGCCGGAGGCCGCTGTGGCGTTCGCTCCCCGCCATTGCGATGCAGGGCGGCCTGAATTACCTGTTTAAAATGTAAATCATTCCCATTAAAATGGCGCGTTGCCACGGTCGCGTGGCACGTCCTCCCCCTTGTCTCGCCGTCGGGCAGCCTTGCCGCGACCGGTGCCCTCGACTGTCTGTGCTGGAGCTGTGATGAATCGTCCTACCGTAATGCGTCTTCTTCCCATTGCGCAGCGTCCGCGCGCGCTGTCGCATGCGGTGTTCGCCGCGCTGTGCACGTTGTCGGCAGGCCAGGCGCTGGCTGAAACGCCGGCCGGCGATGCCGAGGTCACCACCCTGGACCGGCTCATCGTGCAGGGCGAGCAGGCCAAGGGCTATACGGTGGAGAAGACCACCGCCGGCACGCGCATGAACCTGTCGCTGCGGGAGATCCCGCAGTCGGTCACCGTGATCACCCGCGACCGCATGGACGACCAGAACCTGCAGAGCATCACCGATGTGCTCAACAACGTCTCCGGCATCTCGGTGGCGCAGAGCGACAGCGAGCGGCTGGAGTTCTACGCGCGCGGTTTCTACATCGACAACTACCAGTTCGACGGCATCCCGGCGTACATGGAGCAGGCCTGGAGCTACGGCGATTCGGCGCTGGACGTGGCGCTGTACGACCGCGTCGAAGTGGTGCGTGGCGCCACCGGCCTGCTGACCGGCTCGGGCAATCCGTCGGCCTCGATCAACCTGGTGCGCAAGCATGCGCTCAGCCGCGACTTCACCGGCACCGTGTCGGTGGGCGGTGGCGATTTCAACAAGACCCGCAGCGTGGCCGATGTCACCGTGCCGCTCAGCCCCGAAGGTACCGTGCGTGCGCGCGTGATCGGCGTGTACCAGGACGGCGAGTCCGACATGGACCGCTACGGCCTGCGCAAGAAGATCGGCTCGGCGATTATCGATGCCGACCTCACCGACAGCACCTTGCTGAGCGTGGGCTACGAGTACCAGAAAAAGGAATCGAACGATGTCACCTGGGGCGGCTTCCCGCTGTTCTACAGCGATGGCACCCGCACTAACTATGACCGTTCGTTCAACCCAGCGGCCGACTGGACGTTCTGGGACACGCGCCTGCAGCGCACCTTCGCCAGCCTGCAGCAGAGCTTCGACAACGGCTGGACCCTCAAGGCCAATCTGAGCCATGAGAAGACCGAAGCGGCCAATCACCTGTTCTATCCGTTCTATACGATCTTCGGCTTCGACCGTGCCACCGGTGGCGGCGTGGTGCCGTATTCGGGCAACTACCTGACCGAGCGCAAGGCCGATGGTGCCGACGTCTATGCGGAAGGCCCGTTCCAGCTGTTCGGTCGCGAGCATCAGCTGGTTGCCGGCGCCAGCTACAACCGCCGCGAGTACGTCAATAACGGCACCTTCGATTTCCCGGCGCCGCTGGACAGCTACCTCGGCTGGACCGGTGCCTACCCGGAACCCAACTGGAGCCCGCGCACGGTGCAGAGCACCGGCACCATCAAGCAGAAGGCGGCCTACGTGGCTGCGCGCTTCTCGCTGGCCGATTCGCTGAAGTTGCTGGTGGGCGCGCGCTACACCGACTGGCAGATCGATGGCGGCAACTTCGATGCCACGCAGGGACTGGCGCCGTTCTCCGACAGCCAGACCGAAGTCACCCCGTACGCCGGTCTGGTCTACGACATCAGCGATGTGTGGTCCACGTACGTCAGCTACACCGAAATCTTCAACCCGCAGACCCTGCGCGATGCCACTGGCGGCTACCTGGATCCGTTGACCGGCAAGGGCTACGAAGCCGGCGTCAAGGCAGCGTGGTTCGATGACAGGCTCAACGCCTCGCTTGCGGTGTTCCGCATCGAGCAGGACAACCTGGGCGTGGCCACCGGCGGCTTCGTCCCCGGTAGCAGCGAGTCGGCGTATGAAGCCGCCAACGGCGTGGTCAGCGAAGGCTTCGATTTCGAGGTGTCCGGGCGGGTGACCGAGAGCTGGAACACCACCTTCGGCGCCTCGCACTACACCGCCCGCGATGACAGCGGCACCTCGATCAATACGCATCTGCCGCGCACCACCCTCAAGCTGTTCAACAGCTACACCCCGCAAGGTGCGTGGAGCGATCTGACCGTAGGTGGTGGCGTCAACTGGCAGAACCGCTCGTACTATGTGGACCCGGTCTACGGCGCCTTTCAGCAGAGTGCCTACGCACTGGTCAGCGCGTTTGCGCGCTACCGGTTGTCGCCGCAGTTCTCGGTGCAGCTCAATGTCGACAACCTGCTCGACAAGCGCTACTACTCTCAGTTCAACGGTGGCTATGGCGCATGGGGCGCCTCGCGCAACGGCATGCTGACCTTCAACTACACGTTCTGATCGCAGACCGGGCCGGGCGCGATGTCAGCGCCTGGCCTGTTGTTGCAACGATGCAGGCACCTTGCAGAAGGTGCCTGTTTTTGTGTCTGGCGCCAGCGGAGTGATCGTGGATCTGCGGCGCATGCCGCACTGCCTACGCTGCCTGCTGGTATCGGTTTGCGTCGGTGGTATCGAAGTGGCGCGCAAGCAACTGATGCTTTCCAACAATGTCGGCGCGCTACAGAAACACTTCCTGCCTACGCAAACGTACACGCGAAGACGTGCCGGCAATCGCATCGACGGTGGCCCGGGGCTACAGCGGTTCCAGATACGGTGCCATCACCTCTGCAACCCAGTCCATGAACGCACCTACGCGTTGCGGCAGATGGCGACGCTGCGCGTAGAGCAGGGTGACCGGCATCGGTTCCGGCGCGATGGCGGACAGCAGCTCGATCAAGGCGCCGCTGTCCAGGTGTGGGCGCAACGGGCTGGCCGGCGCCTGGATGATGCCCAGGCCCGCCAATGCCGCAGCAAGATAGGCATCGCCGTTGTTGACCGTCACCGGGCCGCGCATCGGCAGTAGCTGGTAGGCCGGTCCATCGCGGTACTCGAAGCCGGATGATCGCTGGCCCAGCGTCGGCACGTAATGCACCAGGTCGTGGTGAACCAGATCGTCCAGGCGCTGCGGCATGCCCCGTCGCGCGAGGTAGTCGGCACTGGCGCAGTTGATGATGCGAAACACGCCGAGCGGTCGTGCGACCAGGTTGGTGTCTTCGAGCGTGCCCACGCGCAACACGCAATCGAAGCCTTCGCGTACCACATCGACGCGGCGGTCGGTGCCGCTGATTTCCACTTCCAGCTGCGGGTGTTGCGCCAGGAACGTGGGCAATGCGGGAATCACGAAATTGCGTGCGATGCCGGAGGACATGTCCACCCGCAGGCGCCCGCGCAGCTGGCTGCGCTCGCGCTGAAACATGCTCTGCAATTCGTCCATGTCGTCGAGCAGATCGCGGCTGCGCTGGTAGAACGCGGTGCCATCGCCGGTGAGTTGCACGCGTCGGGTCGTGCGATGCAAAAGCTGCGTCCCAAGCGAGGCTTCGAGCCGCTGCACGGCGGTGGAGACGCTGGCTTTGGGCAGGCCCAGCGTTTCGGCGGCGCGTGTGAAACTTCCGAGCTCGGCGACGCGCAGGAAGGCGCGTAGCGACTCCAGGGTATCCATCGATTGGTCGACGTTCTTGAACGGTGCAATCAGGTTGGACTGATTTATACGGCGCGGCAAGCGCAATAGTCTTGGCATGGCCAGGCAATGTCACGCCCGCCCCGCGGTCATGCACCGCCTGAGGTGATCGCCCCCAAATCGCATCCCAACACGCAACGGAGTTCATCATGTCGACCACCACACCGATCACCCTGATCACCGGCGGCAGCCGCGGCCTGGGCCGCAATGCCGCGCTTGCGCTCGCTGCGGATGGCAGCGATATCGTGCTGACGTACCGCAGCCAGGCGGATGAGGCCGCTGCGGTGGTGGCCGAAATCCACACGCTCGGTCGCCGTGCGCAGGCACTGCCGCTGGATGTTGCCGACGCGGAGTCGTTCGCGGCATTCGCCGAGCAGCTGAAGCAGGTGCTGGCCGGTTGGGACCGCACGCAGTTCGATGCGCTGATCAACAATGCGGGTACCGGGCTGCACGCGGCCATCGCCGACACCACGCCGGCGCAGTTCGACGCCCTGGTCAATGTCCATCTCAAGGGGCCGTATTTCCTGACCCAGGCGTTGCTGCCGTTGATCGCCGACGGCGGACGCATCCTCAACGTATCCAGCGGCCTGGCACGTTTCGCACTGCCCGGTGCCTCGGCTTACGCGATGATGAAAGGCGGGGTGGAGGTGTTCACGCGTTATCTGGCCAAGGAACTGGGCGCGCGCGGCATTCGTGCCAATACGCTGGCGCCAGGTGCGATCGAGACAGACTTCAACGGCGGCAGCGTGCGCGATAACGCGCAGGTCAATGCGATGGTGTCGTCGGTCACGGCGCTGGGGCGCCCAGGGCTGCCGGACGATATCGGGCCGGTGGTCGCTTTGTTACTCGCGCCGGGAACCGGGTGGATCAACGCGCAACGCATCGAGGTATCGGGCGGCATGTTGATCTGAATGCACAGGCCTGCGCATCACGTGCAGGCCTGTGTCTGCATTACCGCCTGGTGCATCACTGCAGGGTCTGGTCGCCATGCAATACGGGGTAGGGATTCAAGACCTCTCCCTTCCACCATTGTTTTTCCGGCCCCAGGCGGTGGATCTCGAAGTGCAGATGCGGTGCGGCAGGATCGGCATTGCCGGTACTGCCGACGTAGCCGATGACCTGGCCGCGCTTGATTGCCTGCTTTTCTGCCAGGCCATCTGCATACCGTTCCAAGTGTGCGTAGTAGTAGCAGTACGTGCCGTTCGGATCGAACTGGTAGACGGTCAGGCCACCGCGCTCGCTGTTGAACAGTTTCTCGACCGTGCCGTCTGCAACTGCAATGACCGGTGTGCCGGTCGGCGCAAGAATGTCGATGGCATCGTGCACGCGGCCTTCGCTGCGTGCGTCGGTAAAGGTGTCCTGCAGCTGGCCGCTGCCGATGCCTTGCACCGGAATCAGCAGGCCGCTGCCTGAACTCGCAGCTTCAGGAGCGGCTGCAGACGCAGGCGCGGCTGGCGTGTTTGCGGCGGGCATCATCTCGGTGGATGGCGACGATGCGGCAACGGCTGGATCGGCAACCGCTGGAGCGGCAGAAGGCGCTGCCATTGCCGCCTCTGCCGCATCAGACCGCGCTGTCACCGCGGGTGCAGCTGCGGACGCCGGTGCCAGCGCCGCCTGTGGCGCCTCGCGTTCCAGCCACCAATAGCCGGCTGCACCGAGCAAGACACCGACCACCAGCATCATCAGCAGTTTCATGCTTACTCCTGCATCACCACCGGCATGGACGGGCCAACCACGCTGGCCAGATTGACCACGTCCCAGTTGGTCAGGCGCACGCAGCCATGCGATTCGGTCTTGCCGACATGGCCGGGTTCCGGCGTGCCATGCAGGCCGTAATGCGGCTTGGACAGATCGATCCACACGCGTCCGACCGGATTGTTCGGGCCGGAGGGCAGGGTGGCCTTCTGATCGCCCTTCTTCGCGTCCCAGAACAGCTTGGGGTTGTACTTGAACACCGGGTCGCGCGCCACGCCCAACACCTTCCAGCGGCCGATCGGCAGCGGGTCGTGCTTGCTGCCGGAGGACACCGGGAACTGCGCATACACCTTGCCGTCGGCATCGAACAGGCGCAGCGTCGACTCGGACTTGTCGACCACCAGCTTGGCCGGCTTGGCCAATGGCGGGACACCGTCGATGTTGGGCACCTGGATCACGCCACCGGCCTTGTTCAAATCCACGCCGGGGTTGAGCTGGCGCAGCAGTTCCGGAGCGGCGTGGAAACGCTCGCCCAGCGCCTCGTCCACCGAGGTGTAGCCCAGCGACGTCAGCTTGGCCTGTTCGGCCGGTCCTTTCGGAATCGGCTGGAACGGCCCGGCCACATCGGCATCGGTGAGCGTGTACTGCACCAGCGCCGGCGTGGTGTCGGCCTGCAAGGCCTGCCAGGTGGCGTCATCCAGCTCACCGGTGACCTTGATCTGGTGCGCTGCCTGAAATCCGGACAGCGCACGCTTCTGGTTAGAGCCGCGCTCGCCGTCGATCTGTCCCGGCGAGAAATGCGCGCGATCCAGCAGCACCTGCGCATGCAAGTCCGAACGCGGGCCGGTCGCCACGACCGTCGCAGCGGGAGCTGCTGCAGGTGCCGGCGCAGGTGCAACGGCAGGCTGCGGCGCTTGCGCCAGTGCGGACAGGGAGGTGCCCAGAGCAAGGGCGAGCAAGCAGGCGCGAGCGTAGATGCGTGGTGGCATGAGCAGGTCCGGAAGAAGCATGCGCGCACCTTGCCCGAGCCGCCTGCGTGGTCTGCGTGAAATGGCTGCACCGGGACTGACTGGGGACGCAGTCGCGATGCGGGTCAGGAGTGGATACCTGCCATCTCGCCTCCGCACAGCTGCCATAGATGCCGCTGCCTGCCGCTTCTACCCGAGCGGCAGAGAGAATGATGCAACACGCCGCAATCGATCGCCTGCATGTCAGTCAGGCGATCGATACGGATTGGTGCAGACCCGGTCCCTGCAGCTTCAGACATTGCGCCGCAGCTGTCTGCAGGTCTGCCGTCAGTAGGTGTAGCCCAAGGTCAGCATGTACACCCGCCCGGTTTGTACATAGGCGCCGTCGGCGCCAGGGTCGTAGGCCATGTAGCGCCTGGACTTGCCCTGGGTTTCGTAGAACGTGGCGGCATTGAGCAGGTTCTTGGCCGACACACCGACATCGACGTGGTGCGGCAGATGATAGGTCGCAGTGAAGTCCAATGATTTGACCGGTTGCAGGTAATAGTTGAGCCGGTCGCTGGTCAGCCCCAGCAATTGCAGGCCCGTGTAGTTGTAGCTCAGGTCGGCGCGCAGGTGCGTGTCGTCGTAGAACAGATCCAAGTTGTAGATGCGCTCGGGTGCGCGCGGCAGCCAGGTTTTTTCCGGTTGGTCGCTGCGTCTGCTGTCTGCTTCGCTGTGCTGCAGGGTGAGGTTGGCGGTGACGCCGACATTGCTCCACAGGCCCGGCAACTCCTGCAGGCGTTTGCTCGCTGCCAGCTCCAGTCCATAGAGCTTGGCGGTGCCGCCGTTCTGCGGCATGGTCACTGGCACGCCGTTTTCGAAGGTGGTGCCGGTCGGTACCAGCCCGCCCAGGGTGTTGTCGTTGCTGGTCGCCGATTGCGAGGTGTAGATGAAGCCGGTGATGCGCTTGTAATAGGTCGATGCGCTGAGCACGCCGCCGCTGTGATCGTAGAACTCGGCGGAGAGGTCGGCGTTGTCGGCCTTGCTCGGCTGCAGATCGGGATTGGGCCTGGAGATGCCGACCACCTTCTGGGTATCGTCGATGGTGTACACCGTCTCGCCGGAGATCAGGCCGAACGCCGGGCGGCTGAAACTGCGCCGCAACGAAGCGCGATAAACGGTGAGATCATCCGGCCGATAGTTGATGCTGATGCCCGGCAGCACTTGCCCATAGGTGCTGCCGGTGCCGACGAAGCTGCCGGTGCTGCCATCGCCGCTGGATTGCCAGGATTCGGCCGCATAGCGTGTCAACTCGTAGCGCACGCCGGGCAGTACGCTCACCGAGCCGACATGCAGCGCGGCCATTGCATAACCGGAATAGATCGCCTCGGTGCTGGAGGTGGTGTTGGCGTTGTAGTCGTTGGCGGTATAGACGCCTGCGCCGTTGGGATCGTCGACGTACTTGTAGGGCAGCGCCTGCGCAAGCATCCAGTTGCGGTCCAGCAGTTTGAACGGGCCGGCGTAGCGGCCGTCGAAGGCGTTATAGGTGACGCGGCCCGGGATCGCGCTCAGTGGCGGTCCGCCTGCGGTGGGGAAGGCGTAATTGGGTCCGCCAAAATACGGCCCGTTGGTGACGAAGTTGCCGTCCTTGTGGAAGAACGGGTGATCGTAGGCGCCACGGTCGGAGTGATCGGCAGACAGCCCGAGCTTGACGCTGTCCAGTACGTCGCCGTCGACCTGGTAGGTGATATCGGTGTGTGCGTTGATGCGGTTGTCGTGACTGCCGGCGTCGTGCCCCTGCACCTTCCACAGCAACGACGAATCCAGGTTATAGAAAAAGTCCTGCAAGGCAGGCGTGCTTGGCGCGATGCTGGGGTAGCGGGGGTTGCTGAGGTCGAAGGCGAAGCTGCCGGGTGTAAAGCCATACAGGCTTGCCGACACGTAGTCCGGGCGGCTGCGGGTGCCGCGACCGACCGAGCTGCCGTAGTCGAAGCGCAAGCGGCCCAGCGTGGTCTGGCCTCCCAATTGCAGCGTCGCCAGTTTTTCGTCGATATCGTGCGTGTTGAAGTAGCCGCCACGCACGGCGGTGGGCTGGTTGCGATAGGTTTCCAGGCGCGCGCTGGACTGGTCCTGCTGCCCGGTGACACCGTAGCTGCCGTAGATCGCACGCGCGTACAGCGCGCTGTTGTCGCCTTGCCAATCCAGCGAGAGGTTGCCGCCGTAGCGTTCGATCTGGCTGGTGTAGAGGCTGTACTTGTAGCGGGTGCTGATCAACGGCCCGACATCGCGCAGGTCGGTTGCAGTGGCGAGGGCGGGATCGGCCGGCACGTATTTGCTGTTGGGCGCCGGCGCCTGCGCCATGTTGTTGTTCCTGCCGTAATACGCCGATGCGTAGAGGCCGAAGGCATGGCCATCGCCAAACTTCCAGGCCAGCTCCTGCTGGAAGGTGCCGCCGCTGTCCTTGCCGCCCAGCTTCGAGGCCAGCGCATTGAACTGGCCCTGCGCGGTGCTCTTGGCGTAGACATCCTGGCCGAAGTCGAAGGCATTTGGCGTGCGCATGTCGATCGCGCCGCCGATCGCATCGCCGGGCATGTCAGGCGTTGGGGATTTGGACACCTGCACCGACTGGATGCCGAACGGCGCCAGCATGTTCAACGAGATTGCGCGCGTCGATGAATCGGTTTCCGGCATGCCGAAGCCGTTGAGCGTGTAGGCGTTGTAGCTGGCGTCCATACCGCGAATGCTGACGTAGGCGTTTTCGCCGGTGGTGGCCTGGCCCAGGTGCATATCGCTGTACGCGGACAGGCCCGGCATGTGCGACACGACATCGGCGATGCCGCCCGAAGGGATCGCATCGATCTGCTGCTTGCTCATCACGCTGTTGACGCTGCTGGACAGGCGCTGTTCGTTGAGCGATCCCGGTGCGGCGGCGTGCTTGGCCTGCACGTTGACCGAATCCAGCGTGGTGGTGCCGAGCTCCGGCGTCTCGGCAAACGCCGGCGCGGACAGTGCCAGCGCGATGGCGCAGGTCAGGCGATGGGTGGTGCGTGGGGACTGCATGCAATGGCTCGCGTGGTTGGAGAAGATGGAGTGCCCGGCCCCTTACTGCGGGTGCGGGTGTGCATCGCCGACGCCTTCCGTTGCGACAGGTCTGTGTGTGGTGCGGAGATTGCGACGACGGCAGTGACCCGGACTCAGTGCCTGAGGTCGACGCCCTTGCAGTGCGCCTGCGCCAGCTGCGGATTGCAGCGTGCGACCGCATCGCCTTCGAAGCGCACCACGTAACCGTTGCCGGCCGGCTCATGTGCGGGGAAGTCGGTGCTGAGCAACTGCGCGCCGCTGGCCAGCATGCGGTCGCGGCGGGTGGTGTCGTGTTGCAGTGCTTCCTTCAGGTCGGCGTCGGTACGCGTGCGCACCAGGTAGCCGGCTTTCACCAATTGGGTGATCGTCTCGGCGGGGCCATCGTTGAGTTCGGTGAACGCGGCATCGTCTTGGCCAGGCACGGCATTGGTGAAGCACACGCGTCCGCGCAGCGACGGATGCCCGCGCAGGTAGCTGGCACCGGCCGCGCGTTGGTCGAGCAGGAACACCACCTTGCCGCGTGCCTCGCTCAACGACGGCCAGCCATGCGCAAGCACCGCGGCGTTGAGCGTGGCTGCGTTGCCACGGACCTGATCGGGGCTGAGATACTCGCCGGGTCGAAACACCGAGCGCAGTTCGGCATCCAATGCATCCATCGCCGCCGGATCGAACGGCTCCGGCTGCACGGTCGGAAACGCCAGTTGCACCGGCGCCTGCTTGGTTTCCAGCAGGATGAAGATCGGCACATGCCCGGGGTGCTGCTTCGACCACGCGCGCACTTCCTGCAGGCACGCGATCAAGGGCTGGCAGGTGCTGCGCTGGTCCACGTCCTGCACGTGCATGACCTTGAAGCCGGGTTTGTCCATCACTCCGGCCGGTGCGCTGGGCGGTGCGGGCGGCAAGCCGGCCTTGGCGATCTGCGCGACGCTGGCCGGGTGTGCGTAGCGACCACCGTTGGCATCGGCAAAGACATCCAGTTCGAGTTGTCTGACGCCATCATCCAGTTGTTGCCTCAGCTGCGGATGGCGGTAATCCAGTGCCGCGAACAGCTCCGGACTCAGTCGTTGCAGCAGTGTCGCTTCGCTGGGAGCGAAGCCGGCGTGGTAGCTGTTGTGGCTGCCGATGTATTGCAGATCGGTGAGGCGAGGCGCGGCATGCGCGGTCACGCCGGCCAGCATCAGCAGGCCAAGGAATGCAGCGCTGCGTGTATTGCTTCGCCTTGCGCGCGCTGGCTTCGCTGTGCGGTCATCGCCTGGATTCACAGCCGAAACAACGAATAAGCAGCGCATGCAGCCAGGCCGGGAAGAAGGTGGTCGCCATCATCTCGGCCAAATTTGACGCAAGGCTTTCCGCCATATTGCCGTCGTGCGTCACAGTGCGAAAAACGCGCCATGGCATCGCTTTTCGCGACAGGGGCGCGTCAGTGCACTCTGGTCTTTTGCAAGGCATACGCCAGCAGCCGCGCCTGCACGCGTTCGCCGATGCTGCGTGGCGCATCCAGTGCCATCCGTTGCAAAGCGGCGGCATCGTGTGCATCGCCGCTCTCGCGTGACAGCAGTGCCCGCCAGACCGTCATCAGCTTTGCGCTATTGCCGGCGGTGGCGCGTTTGAGCCAGCTCAGGGCGCGCAGCAGGTGTTGCTCGACTCCGGTGAAGTCGCTGCCGAGCGGGTAGTCGGGCAGGCTGCCATCGCGGCGGAACGGCGCCAGCGCCTGTTCCAGTGCCTGCGGCGTGTTGCGTTGCGCACGCGCAGGCAGGGCAGGGTCGCCACGTAGCTTGCGCGATGCCTTGGCGGTTGCCAGCAATGCGTCCTGGAAGCGTGCATCGCAGATGCCGGCCATCGCCAGCACGCAATCCTGATCGGTCTGGTGGCGCAGGTCGGCGATGCCGTACTCGGTGATGTAGAGATCGCGCAGATGGCGCGGGATGGTGGTGTGCCCGTAGTTCCAGCGCACGTTGCTCGCCGCATGTGCACCGGCATCGCGCGTGGCCCGCAGCATCAACGCGCTGCGCGCCTGCGGCAAGGCATGTGCCATCGCCACGAAGTTGTACTGGCCGCCGACGCCGGAAACCACACGGCCATCTTCCAGCCCGTCGGACACCGCCGCGCCGAGCGCGGTGGCCATCATGCAGGAGTTGAAGAAGCGCGCATCGCGGCGTTGCAGGCGCTCCAGCGCTTCGTTGCCGCCATACAGCTGATTGATCTCGCTGATGCGACGCATGCCGATGGCATCGCGCGTGTCCGCATCCAGCTCGCGTAGCCACTGGTAGAAATCCGGCGAGCCGAGATAGAACGCCCCATGCAGGAACTCGCCTTCGCGGGCCAGGCGCGCGTGATCGGCCGCATCGGCACTGCCGTCGGCGATGCGCTGCATCAGCGCCAGATCGTCGTGCACCTTGCGGCGGATCACGCCGCTGTCCACCAACTGCTTGAACCCTTCGTTGAGCATTTCGCTGCAGCCGTACAGGCCGATCTCGAACGGCGCCAGGCCACCGCTGGCGCGCACCGCAGGATGCTGTTCCAGTTGCGGGTCCAGCGCCTGCAGCACGCGCCGGTAGGTGGCGTTGTCGGTATGTCGCAGTACCAGCGCATGGCTCAGCGCATCGGCCAGGGTGCCGATGCCGATCTGCAAGGTGCCGCCATCGCGGACCAGCGCGCTGGCATACAGGCCGATGGCGTAGTCGACGCTGTTGACCGGCTGCCTGGGCAACCCGAACAGGCGCGGCGACGGACCGGGCAGGTCGATCACCAGATCGAAGAACGCCTCCTCCACTGCCGCGGTTCCACCGATCCACGGCAGTTGCGTGTCCACTTCCGCCACCAGCATGGGGCGCGGCAGGCCGAGCGCCTGCACCGCATCCAGCGTGTCCTGGGTGATGTCGTTGTTGCACGACAACGACAGCCGCGTGCCGCCCGGTTCGCGCGCCACCTTCTGCACGATCAGGTTCGGCGCGCGCTGCGCCACCGCTGCGGCAGCGTGGGTGTAGTTGAGACTCGTGTAGTCGGCCTGCGCCTGGGTGGAGTGCAGCAGCCCGCCGGACTGCATGTAGAACTCTTCCACCTGCACATGCGCCGGCAGCGCATCGCGCAGCATGTCATCGACATAGGCAAGACGCGGGAAATCCTCGCCAAAATGGCGCGCGATGAACGGCGCCGCAAAGCGTGCCTCCAGTCCCGCGCCGGGCTTGGGCGGATTGAGCGACAGCGCCGTGTACAGCGCCAGTGGCCGGGTCGGCGTGTGCTTGAGCTGCGCGTACAATGCGTTCAACAACCGGTGCGGCTTGCCGATGCCCAACGGCGCGCCGACGCGCAGCGGGCCATCGAGGCGTTGCAGGATGTGCGCAACCGCAGCGCTCAATTCAGTGACATGTGTACTCATGCGCGAAAGCGTAGCCGAAAGCGCTGTGGTGCAGGCACCGACAGCTGTCAGGCGATGCCTGACGCCACGCAACGAATTGCTACGGCAGAACTTACAACTCGGTAACACACGGCTCATGGTCACTTAATCGAGCCGGCCCAGCATGCGCTGCATGATCACCTCCACGCCTTCCCGTTTGTATGCCCGTCCTGGATTTGCCAGTGCCAGCCTGGTCGAGGCTGGTCACCCGCAGCGCCAGGAGGCGGAACGCTTCATCGCTGCGGTCTACCTGCGCCGCTACGGTGCGCAGCTGCGCAGCTTCCTGCCGCAGTTGCTGGTCTACCGCGATGCCCACGGCACGCTGATGGCGGCAGTCGGGATACGGCTTGGCAGCGCTGGCGGGTTGTTCGTGGAGCAGTACCTGGACGAGCCCGCCGAGTCGGCGCTGGCCGGGCGCATGGCCGCACCGGTCGCACGCTCGGGCCTGGCCGAGGTGGGCAACTTCGCGGCGATCAGCTCCGGCAGCGCACGCGCGCTGATCCCGCAGATGACCCATGCGCTGCACAACGCAGGCGTGCGCTGGGTGTTGTTCACCGCGACCCGCGGCCTGCGCAATACCTTCGACCGGCTACAGCTGCAGCCGGTGGTGCTGGCGCCTGCCTTGCAGTCACGCCTGCGCGATGACGACACCGACTGGGGCAGCTACTACGCCACGCAACCGCAGGTGGTGTGCGGCGATGTCGCCGCCGGTCATGCATTTTTGCTGGAGCGGCAGGCGCTGTATCCGCAGGCCGCGCGTCAGGGCGGCGAGCCAATGGCGTACCAGATGGGAGTGGGCGCATGAGCACACGTTTCGCCCAATTGCTCGGTGAGCCGCACGCGCATGCGCCGCGGGTGCTGACCGCCGCGGGAAGCCTGGACGCGCAGACGCTGGCCGATGCTGTCGCGCGACTGGCAACGCAGTTGCAGACCGCAGGGCTGACAAGGGTTGCCAGCCGGCTGGACAACGGCCCGGACTGGTTGATCCTGGATCTGGCGCTACGTCTGATCGATGCCGTGCACGTGCCGTTGCCGACTTTCTTTTCCGGCCCCCAGGTACTGCACGCGTTGACCTCCAGCGGCGCGCAATGCGTGGTGACCGACGCCGCCGCCGCTGCGCCGGCCGGCAGCAGCGGTCCGCTGCCGGCGCTGCACCACGAGGCGCTGCGGTTCTGGCGGATCGAAGCGGTCGCAGCGCGGCCCGCATTGCCGGACGCCACTGCCTGCATCACCTACACCTCCGGCACGACCGGCCGCCCCAAGGGGGTGTGTCTGTCGGCGGACGGTTTGCTCACGGTGGCCACCTCGCTGATAGAGGCCTCGGCTGCCATCGCGCCGCGTCGGCATCTGTGCCTGATGCCGTTGTCCACCTTGCTGGAAAACGTGGCCGGGCTCTATGCGACCTTGTTGTCCGGTGCGCAGGTGGCCCTGCCGTCGTTGGCGCAGATCGGTTACACCGGCGCCAGCGGGCTGGATGTGCCCACGCTGTTGCGCTGCCTGCAGCACTATCAGCCCGAGAGCGTCATCCTGGTGCCGCAGCTGTTGCTCGCCCTGGTCAGCGCTGCCGAGCAGGGCGTGGCCTTGCCGGCATCGCTGCGTTACATCGCCGTTGGCGGCGGGCATGTCGGCCCCAGTCTGCTGGCGCGCGCAACTGCGGCGGGGCTGCCGGTATTCGAAGGCTACGGCCTGACCGAATGCGGCTCGGTGGTCTGTCTCAACCGGCCGGGTGCCGTGCGTGCCGGCAGCGTCGGCCAGCCGCTGGCGCATGCGCAGGTTGCGATCGTCGATGGCGAGATCCAGGTCGACGGCGTACGCGCACTCGGATATCTGGGCGAGCAGGCCATGCCGCCAGGGCCGGTGCGCACTGGCGATCTGGGCCATGTGGATGGCGAGGGGTTCGTCCACATCACCGGGCGCCGCAAGCATGTCTTCATCACCGCCTTCGGCCGCAACGTCTCGCCCGAATGGGTGGAAAGCGAATTGCTGCAGCATCCATTGCTCGCGCAGGCGGTGGTGTGGGGCGAGGCGCAGGCCGACAACGTGGCGGTGCTGTGGCCGCGTCGGCCTGGCAGCGACGATGCGGCAATCGCCAAGGCGCTGGCCGAGGTCAATGCCGGTTTGCCCGATTACGCACGCGTGGCGCGCTTTGTCCGTGCCGATGCACCGTTCAGCGCACACGAGGGCCTGCTCACGGCCAACGGGCGCCCCCGCCGCGACGCGATCCTCGCGCGCTATCACTCCGCCATCGATCGCAGTTATCGATTGCCGGCCACTGTCCTCTCTCAAGGCATTTCTCCATGACGTTTTACACATCCCTGCTGGCGCAGACCCAGGCCGAACGCGAGCGCATGACCCAGGTACCGATCATCCAGGCGGCACTGGCCGGCAACATCGCCCGCGACGATTACGTGGCGTTCCTCGGCCAGGCCTATCACCACGTGCGGCACACGGTGCCGCTGCTGATGGCTTGCGGCGCGCGTCTGCCGGCGCGGCTGGAATGGCTGCGCGAAGCCATCGGCGAATACATCGAAGAAGAAATGGGCCACCAGGAGTGGATCCTGGACGATCTGGTGGCGTGCGGGCAGGTGCGCGAAGCGGCGGTGCTCGCCGGCCCGTCGCTGGCGACCGAGCTGATGATCAGCTACGCCTACGACACCATCCAGCGCGGCAACCCGGTTGGCTTCTTCGGCATGGTGCTGGTACTGGAGGGCACCAGCGTGGCACTGGCCACGCGCGCGGCCAACAGCATCGCGCAAACGCTGGCGCTGCCGCCCAATGCCTTCAGTTATCTGTTGTCGCATGGCGATCTGGACGTGGAGCATGCCGGCTTTTTCGAGACGCTGATGAACCGGCTCGACGACCCGCTAGACCAGCACGCGGTGGTGCATGCGGCCAAGCGTTTCTACGTGTTGTACGGCGACCTGTTTCGCACCCTGCGCAGCGACGGCTCGCGTCTGGCGGAGGCGGCGTGATGGATCTGCGCGGCAAGTGCGTCATCCTGACCGGCGCCAGCGGCGGCATCGGCAGCGCGCTGTGCGCCGGCCTGGTCGAGGCGGGCGCAACGGTCATGGCCGTGGGACGTACGGACGGGCGCTTGCAGGGGCTGGTTGCCGCGCATCCACCCGGCCGCGTGGTGCCGGTGGCGGCGGACCTGGCCAGCGAGGCGGGCCGTGCGTTGCTGCTGGCGCAGGTGCATGCGATGCGTCCGGCACCGTCGGTGCTGGTGCTTGCGCATGCGCAGAGCCAGTTCGGGCTGTTGCAGGATCAGGATCCGGCCAGCCTGAGCGCCATGGTGCATCTGAATCTGACCGTGCCGATGCTGCTGGTGCAGGCGCTGTTGCCGGCGTTTGCGCGGCAGCCGGAGGCAGCGATGGTGGCGCTCGGCTCCACCTTCGGCAGCCTGGGGTTCGCCGGATTTGCCGGGTATAGCGCCAGCAAGTTCGGTCTGCGTGGTCTGTTCGAAGCCCTGGCGCGCGAGCATGCCGATACGCGGGTGCGTTTCCAGTATCTGTCGCCGCGTGCCACGGCCACTGCGTTCAATCCTGCCGCGGTGGACGCGCTCAATGCGGAGTTGGGCACGGCGGTGGATCGTGCCGCAGACGTGGCAGCAGCGCTGCTGCAGTCGATCGTGCGCGGCGATAGGCGATGTCAGCTGGGGTGGCCGGAAAAGGCCTTTGCCCGGCTCAACGGGCTACTGCCGGAACTGGTCGACCGCGCGTTACGCAAACAGCTATCCACCATCCGCCGCCATGCGCGGCACGGCGGCGGCGTCGCCTCGCAGGAGCTTTCCCATGAACCGCAATTACCGTAATTCGCGTCTTTTCACCATGCTCGGGCTGTGCCTGGTCGCCGGCGCCGCATGCGCAGCCGGCATGCAGCCGCAGGTAGCGCAAGTGCAGGACCGCTGGGCGGCGATCAGCTACCAGATGCCGAAACCGCAGCGGCTCGCCGCACTGGAAGCACTCGCACAGCAGGCCGATCAGGTGCGCCACGCCCTGCCCGACGATGCCGATGCCTTGATCTGGGACGGCATCGTGCGCTCCAGTCTGGCCGCAGAAAAAGGCGGCCTGGGCGCCCTGGCGGAGGTCAAACGCGCACGCAGCGATTTCGAAGAAGCGATCAAGCGCGCGCCGCGCGCGCTCGACGGCGCGGCGTACACCAGCCTGGGCGCGTTGTATTACCAGGTGCCCGGTTGGCCGATCGGCTTCGGCGACGACGCCAAGGCGCGCGCATTGCTGTATCAGGGGCTGGCGATCGACCCTGACGGACTGGACAGCAACTACTTCGTCGGCGATTTCCTGCGCGACCAGAAGGATTGGGCGGGCGCGGCAGCGGCGTTCGAGAAGGCTGCCGCTGCGCCGCCACGCCCGGGACGTCAACTGGCCGACGCCGGTCGCCGCAAGGAAGTGGCCACCAAGCTGGCAGATGTGCGGGCGCAGCTTGCCAAGCCGTGAGCCGACTTCCAGACTGGCCTATATGCGCATCCTGCTGGTCGAAGACGATCTTTCACTGGGCGAGGGCATCCGCACTGCATTGCGGCGTGCCGCCTATGCAGTGGATTGGGTGCATGACGGTGTCAGTGCGTTGATGGCCTTGCAGGAAGCCACCGTGGATCTGGTCATCATGGATCTGGGTTTGCCGCGCATGGATGGCATCGAGGTCATTCGCAAGGCGCGCGCACGTGCGCTGGATACCCCGATTCTGGTGCTCAGTGCACGCGAGCGTGCAGCCGACCGCGCGCTCGGCCTGGATGTCGGCGCCGACGACTATCTGGGCAAACCGTTCGACACCAATGAGCTGCTGGCGCGCACACGGGCATTGTTGCGCCGCTCGGCCGGGCGTGCGCAGCCGGTACTGCAGGCTGGTGCGCTGCAGCTGGATCCGGCCGGGATGTCGGTGCGCTGGCATGGCCGCGATCTGGACCTGACCCGCCGCGAGTTCGCACTGTTGTGGCTGCTGATGGAGCAACGTGGCCGGCCGATCGGTCGCGAACGCATCCAGCAACATCTCTATGGATGGGACGAAGACGTCGCCAGCAATGCGGTGGACGTGCATGTGCATCAGCTACGTCGCAAGTTGTCGTCGGCGGTGATCCGCACCGTTCGCGGCATTGGCTATGCACTGGACGAGCAGGCCGCACAGGCTGCCGCGGCGCTGCCGCCGCAAGCGCCGCAATGAACTCGATCCGCCGCGCGCTGTTGCTGGCCTTGCTGGGCGTGCTGTCGTTGCTGATGCTGGCCGCAGCCGGTTTCAGCTATCGTGCCGGCCTGCAGGAAGCTGGCGAGATGTTCGATGCGCGTCTGGTGCAATCGGCGCGCGTGCTGCTGTCGCTGGTGGACCAACCTCTGGGCGATCTGCCGCAAGGCGAGCCGATCGTGATCCGTGGATGGCACGGGCAGGCGCAAGGCGTGGGCGAGGCGCTGGCCTTCAAGGACGGCCATGCCTACGAAACCAAACTGGCATTTCAGGTGCGCAACGCGGCCGGCGCGCTGGTCCTGCGCTCGGACAGCGCGCCGGCGCAACCGATGGCGCCGTTGCGTGCCGGCTATGCGGACGTGCAACTGGCCGATGGCCAATGGCGCACCTTTACGCTGCGCTCGCCGGGTGGGCGCTGGTTTCAGTCGGCCGAACGCGCCGACATCCGTCAGGAGCTTGCCGAAGACATCGCGCTGGGAACCTTGGTGCCGCTGGTGATGGCCCTGCCGTTGATGGGGCTGTTGATCTGGGCGGTGGTGAACTGGGCCACACGCTCGCTGGTGCGTGTCTCCGACGAGATCGGCGAGCGTGATCCCAGGCGCCTGCAGCCACTGCAACCGCAGCATATGCCACGCGAGGTGCACGGGCTGGTGCGCGCAGTCAACGGGTTGATGGACCGTGTGCAGGCCGGGCTGGAGCGCGAGCGTCGCTTCATCGCCGATGCCGCGCATGAACTGCGTACGCCGATTGCCGCGCTGAAAGTGCATGCGGCCAATCTGCGCCTGGCGGCCGACGCGCAGGAACGCGATGAATCGCAACAGCAACTCGACGCCAACGTGCTCCGCATCGAACGCATGGTCGCGCAGCTGCTGGCCTTGAGCAGGGTGGAAGCGGTGGCCGCGCTGCCGCGGCGCAGCGTGAGCCTGGACACCCTGGTGCGAAGCGAGTCCGAAGACGTGCTGGCAGTTGCAATGCAGCGACAGCAGACTGTGGAACTGGCCCTGCAACCGGTCCTGGTGGTTGCCGAGGAAACCGCACTCTCGCTGCTGCTGCGCAACCTGCTGGAAAACGCCGTGCGCTACACACCGGTAGGCGGCCGCATCCGGGTCAGCACGCAATGCGCACCGCTACCGACCCTGGTCGTGGAAGATTCCGGCCCTGGCATCCCCGAGGGCGCGCGCGTGCGCGTCTTCCACCGCTTCCATCGGGAGCTGGGCACCGGTGTGGAAGGCAGCGGGCTGGGCCTGTCGATCGTGCACGACATTGCCGTGGCCCATGCGGCGCGCGTACAGCTGGATGACGCACCTACGCTGGGCGGCTTGCGCGTCAGCGTGCACTTTGCCGGCAACGCGACGGGCTGAAGGGCGATCCTTGGGGCGAGGCTGCCGACGCACCCGCGCATACTGTTTGACATCGATTCTAATTACGCGTGTAATCGATAAAAATTACGGATGTAATCGCATGTCGATCAGTGACGCCGAAGCGGTGGTGATGCAGGTGCTCTGGGATGCGGCGCCACGCAGCGCCGACGAGGTGGTCGCCGCGCTGGCAGGCCGCAGCGACTGGGCCGAGCCCACCGTCAAGACCTTGCTCAACCGCCTGCTTGGCAAAGGCGCCATCCGTGCCGAGAAGCAAGGGCGACGCTATCTCTATTCGCCGGTGCTGGCGCGCGAGCAGTGGGTGCAGCAACAGAGCGAGGGATTGCTGCAGCGCCTGTTCGGCGGACGGGTGGCGCCACTGGTGGCGCACTTCAGCGAGCGCGGAAAACTCAGCGCATCCGATATCGCGGAACTGAAACAACTGCTCAAGGAGCTGGACGATGAACCCTGAGGCCTGGGTCCTGTTGTCGCGCGCAACGCTGTACACCACCGCTGCGCTGCTGGTCTGCCTGCTCCTGCGTCGCCCGCTGCGCAAGCGGGCTGGTGCCGCCGCGGCGTATGCGATCTGGTCCTGCGTCCCGCTGGCGCTGGTGGCGGCCTTGTTGCCCGGCCCGTCTCTGGGCATCACAGTGCCAGGATTGCCGGCGCTGACCGCCATGCCGGCGCTGTCCAGCGTGCATGGCGAAGGTCGTGCGTGGGCAACATGGCTGGCAGCAGCGTGGCTGGGCGGCGCAGTAGTGATGGCGATCGGATTGTGGACGCGGCAACGGCGTTTCATGCGCAGCCTGGGGCCGTTGCACCGGCTCGACGACCGGCTCTGGTCGGCCGTGCGCGATGCCGGTCTTCCTGCATCGTTGGGACTCTGGCGTCCGCGCATCGTGCTGCCGGCGGATTTCAGTGAGCGCTACAACGCCGATGAGCGCGCCCTGATCCTGGCGCATGAGCGCATGCATCTGCGCCGCGGCGACCTGCATGCCAACCTGCTGGCGGCGCTGATGCTCTGCATCGGCTGGTTCAACCCGCTGATGCATCTGGCCTGGCGTGCGTTCCGGCTGGATCAGGAGCTGGCCTGCGATGCGGCCGTGCTGACGCAACATCCGGGCAAGCGCCGCAGTTACGCCACCGCCATGCTGAAGACCCAGCTTGGACGCGACTTTACGCCGCTCGCCTGTCATTGGGCTGCATCGCATCCGTTGGCGCAGCGGATCGCGGCGCTGCGCGGTTCCCCCATCGCTGCCGGACGTGCGCGCTGGCGCGTGGCGATGGTCCTGCTGCTGGCGGCGGGGGTCAGCACCGTCGCCTGGGCCCTGCAGCCGGCACGCATTGCGTTAGCGGCACAACCGGCGCTGGCGGCCGGCAACGCGGTGGATTTCGCCACGATGCAACCGCCGAGATATCCGGCAGCCGCGTTTGACGGCGGTATCGAGGGCTTTGTCGAACTGCAGATCGACATCGACTCTGCGGGCAGGCCGCAGCACATCGATATTTTGCAGAGCAGGCCGGCCGGCGTGTTCGATCAAGCGGTCCTGGAGGCAGCGCGCCAGTGGCGGCTGAAACCTGTTTATGTACATGGCAAGCCGATTGCTTCCACGGTGCGCGTGCCGGTGAAGTTCGAACTGGATGGGCCGGAGCAAACGTCTACCGATGCCGCCGCCGCGCGCTCGGAGGCGCCAGCGTCCAACCGCCTTGCCGGTTGTGCTTCAGCGGGCTGCGCAAGGCGGGAGAGGCCGTGATGCAATCCAGCGCAACCAGCAAAACGACTGCACAACTGTCTGGCGGGCGCGCCGGGTGTCCGGGATTGGCATGTGCCGCGCATACTCGCCGGTTCCTGCGCGCTGGCCACGCCTACCCGACAACTGCTCGCCACGTGTTGTCGGCCGTCCTTGCGCCGACCTGCGCCGCAATCCTGGCGCTGTCGCTTGGCGCATGTGCAACGCAAGGGGTGCAGGAACAGCAGCGCAGCCAGCGCGAAGATTCGGTGGACCAGCGCATGCTGAGCGCGCAACCGGGTGGCAATGGTGGCGGCTCCATCCAGTCTTACACGTTGGCGCCAGCACAGCGCTTTCGCATGCCGCGCGCGCTGCGCAGCGATGCGCCGGTGCTGCCGGCCGATTCGCCGCGGCAGAGCTTGCCGCCGACCACCGTGTGCGCGCATGTGATCCTGACCGCCGACGGCGCGGTACAGCGCGTCGACCCCATGTCCGATCGCGACGAATGTGCGGCCGGTCTGTTGCCGGACAATGCCGATCTGGTGCAGTCGGTGCGTACCACGGTGCAGCAATGGCAGTTCGTTCCGGCCACGCTGTGCACGTTTGCCGCAGGCGTGGCGCAGCCGGCCGCGCTGGACGATTGCAGCGGCGCCATCAGCCAGCAGCCGGTACCGGTGACGCTGTCGTTCGCGTTCACCTTCGAAGTGCGGCAAGGCAAGGTCAGCGTGCGCACCGGCAAGGTGGCGCGTTGAGCGCGCGCATCGCGGCGATCAGAGCATGTCGGAGGCAAACAGGCGCCGCCGCGAGACTTCGTCGCCGGACAGCATGAAGCGGCCATCGCCGCGGTAGTGCACCGTCCTGGGAAGCGCAGGCCGCTTGGCCACCTGCGCGCTCACCACTTCCCAGACAAAGAGCGCGTGGCGGTTGATCTGCCGGCCGTCGTGCAGGTGGCATTCGAAACTGGCGTAGCACTCGGCAATGGCCGGCGCTGCGACCCGTTGGCCGGGCACGGCAGTCAGCCCGAAGTGGTCGAACTTGTCGATCTGTGCACCGCTGCTGTTGCCGATGCCGATCACGGTGTCGAGCAGTTCGGCCGTCGGCAGGTTGATCACGCATTGCTTGCTGCGCCGGACCAGTTCGAAACTGTGGTTACCGGGGGCGATGCAGCACGCGATCAGCGAGGGCGAAAACTCCAACACCATATGCCAGCCCATGGTCATGATGTCGCGCTGGCCCTTGTGGGCCGAGCTGACCAGCACCACCGGCCCCGGTTCCAGGAAGCGGCGCGCCTGCTCCACCGGGAATGCATGTTTTCGATACTGTTTCATGGACACGCCAGCTGGTTGAATGCGGTGATCACCGGTGCCGATGCGCTCATTCCAGCACATGCACGCTATCGGCGATGCGCTGCACTTCGTCGGGATTGTGGCTGACATACAGCATCGGCAGACGGATCTCGTCGCGCACGCGTTGCAGGTAGGGAATCAGTTCTTCGCGGCGCGCCTGATCCAGTGCCGACAAGGGCTCGTCGAACAACAGGATCGCCGGCTGCGACAACAAGGCGCGGCCGATCGCCACGCGCTGCGCTTCGCCCCCAGACAGATTGCGCGGCCGGCGTTGCAGTAACGGCCCAATCCCCAACAGCGCTACCACGTCGTCGAAACCGAATGGCGCCGTGCCGCGCGCATGCCGGCCGTAACGCAGATTGCGGCGCACATCCAGATGCGGGAACAGCCGCGCATCCTGGAACACGTAGCCGATCCTGCGCTTGTGCGTGGGCAGGTTGATGCCTTGCCGGGCGTCGTACAGGCAGCGCCCGTCGATGCGGATATGCCCGGCCTGCGGCTGCACCAGCCCGGCGATGGCATTGAGCACCGTGGTCTTGCCCGCACCGGAAGGACCGACCAGGGCCACCACCCGCGCCTGGTCCTGGATGTGGAGATGCCGCTGGAAGTTGCCGCGCTGCAGCTGCAGGTCGATATCGAGCATCAGCCGTCCTCGCGCGGATGCGGCCTGCGCACCAGCCACTCGGACAGCAGCAGCGCCGCCAGCGAGATCGCCAGCGCAACGCAGGCCAGCCGCCACACGCCCGATTCCATGCCCGGCACCTGCATCAGCCCGTAGATGGCCGACGACAAGGTCTGGGTTTCGCCAGGAATATTGGACACGAAGGTGATGGTGGCGCCGAATTCGCCCAAGGCCTTGGCGAACGCCAGCACCATGCCGGCGACCAGCCCCGGCCAGGCCAGCGGCAAGGTAATGCTGAAGAACACCCGCCACGGACCCGCACCGAGCGTGGCGGCGGCTGCTTCAAGACGGCGGTCGGTCGCTTCGATGGACAGGCGGATCGCGCGCACCATCAGCGGGAATCCCATCACCGCGCATGCCAGAGCCGCGCCGGTCCAGCGGAACGCGAACTGGATGCCGAGGTGTTCCAGCAACCAGCTGCCAACCGGCCCCTGCGTGCCCAGCACCACCAGCAGCGCGTAGCCGGTCACCACCGGCGGCATCACCAGCGGCAGATGCAGCAGGGCGTCCAGCAGCGCCTTGCCCGGAAAGCGCCGCCGCGCCAGCAGCCAGCCGCAGGCGATGCCCGGCGGCAGGCTGGCGATGGCCGCAACGATGGCGACCTTGAGACTCAGGCCGATCGCGGTCAGCTCCTGCGGGGTGAACATCGACAACGGCGCGCCTCAATCCTGCAACGAAAAACCACGGCGAACGAAGATCGCCCTGGCCGGCTTGCTGCCCAGCCATTGCACGAACGCGGCCGTGCCGGCATTGCTGCTGTTCTTCAACGCAGCGACCGGATACACGATGGCATCGTGGCTATCGGCGGGGAAGGTGGCGACCACGCGGACCTTGGGTTCGGCGCGCGCATCCGAGCCGTACACGATGCCCAGCGGCGCTTCGCCGCGCGAGACCAGCATCAATGCGGCGCGCACGCTTTCCGACTCGGCCAGGCGATTGCTTACTCCATCCCACTGGCCGAGTTTGCGCAGCGCTGCGGCGGCATACTTGCCGGCCGGCACGCTGTTGGTCTGGCCAACCGCCAACCGACCGTTGTCGCCGAGCGCCTTGGCAATCGCGCCGGGCTGGCGCGGATCCACGCGCAGCTTGCTGGTGGCCGGGGCGATCAACACCAGGGTATTGCCGAGCAGGTTGCGGCGCTGCGCCGGCACGACCAGGCCGCGTTGCTGCAGATAGTCCATCCATTCCAGGTCGGCCGAAAAGAACACGTCCGCCGGTGCGCCTTGCTCGATCTGGCGCGCCAGTGCAGAGCTGGCGGCGTAGGAAACGCGCACCGGCGTGCCGGTCGCCTTTTCGTAAGCGGCCGCGGCCTCGTCCATGGATTCCTTCAGGCTTGCTGCAGCAAACACCGTCACCGGCGCCGTTTGCGCAGTGGCCAGGACGGGTAGGGCAAGCATCAGCACGCAGAACACGCGCTGCCAAAAACCGATCGTGCGCATGGGAAGCTCCAGCAAGGTCAGGCAGCGATCATAGCGGCTGCGCGTCATGCGTCGCGTGGTGGCTGCGTTGACCTATCAGTCAACCACGCCGTCGCAGCGGCCGGCCTGCAGATTGGTCTGCAATGCCGGCCGGATCAGCCTGGGCTCGGGCAGCGTGGCATCGCGGGCCTGGCGCTGCGCCACGAATGCATCGATCTCCACGCCGTCGCGCACGTGGATATTGCTGCGCCGCTGCTCGCCGATGCTGGTCTGGTACGCCACCTCACGGCCGCCCGGGCCGTAGTCGTGGCAGACGAACACGCGCGTGTCCGCCGGCAGCGCGTACATGCGCTGGATCGAGGCGAACAGTTGCCGTGCATCGCCTCCGGGGAAATCGCAGCGCGCGGTGCCGGCGTCCGGCATGAACAACGAATCGCCGGGGAACAGCGCATCGCCGATCAGGTACGCGATGCTGTCGCTGGTATGCCCGGGCACCGCGACGACACGTACCTGCAGCGTGCCAAGCTCGAAGCGCTCGTCATCGGCGAACAGGTGATCGAACTGCGAGCCGTCGGCACGGAAGTCGTCCGGTAACGCACAACGTGGCGCAAGCGTCTGCTGCACATCGCGGATACCGTCACCGATGCCGATGCGTGCCTGCGGCCAGTGCTGCTTCAGCCACTGCGCGGCAGACAGGTGATCGGCATGCGCATGGGTTTCCAGCAACCACTGCACCTGCCAGCGGTGGTGGGCGATGGCATCGACGATGGCTTGCGCGGCGCGCGTGCCGACCTGGCCGGTGTCGGCCGCATAGTCCAGCGCCGGATCGATCACCGCTGCTGCCCCGGTCGCCGCGTCGGCGACCACATAGGTGAAGGTGTTGCTGTCGGCGTGAAAGAACGCAAGCACCTCGGGCTGCATCGGCGTCTCCATCTCAGGGCGCGGCCAGCGCCGCATTGAGCACGGCGGCCAGTCGGTCGCCAGCCTCGCGCAATTGGGTCTCGGCAAGCGGACGATAGGTCGCGATGTAGTCGTCCGGCAATACGTGCTTGCTCGGATAGACGCCGGGCGTGACCGCGATCTTGCAGGAGGCCTGCGCCCATGCCGCAGCCGGCGGTGGCAGCACCGGCGATGTCGCAGCGGTCGCCGGCAACGCCAGCAGGCGTTGCAGATACGCATCGTCATCAAGATGGCGGTCGTTGAGCATGCCGCTGTCCCACAGCGCATGCAGGTTGCTGCCCTTGCCGGCGACCTGCAGCTGGAATTCATTGCCGCCCTTGTCGTGTGCGTAGCCGGCATGCATCGGCTGATGGATGTCGCCGACAAAATGCACCACGAACTTCAGGGCCTGCCGGCGCACGTCCAGCGGCTGGCTGCGGTCGGCAAGCAGCGCGGTCTGCCGGTCGAGCGCGGCGATCACGCAGTTGCCGTCCGGGCAGTCGCGCGGCGGCGCATACGTGCAGTCGTGCTCGCCAAGATTGACGTAATGCCAGGGCCCGGAGCGCTTGCCCAGCTCCGGGTCGTGCTCGCGCAACTCGTCGGCCCAGCTGGCGACACCGGCCAATGTCGGGTTGGCTTCGCCCTTGAGCAATTGCGCCACCTGCGCTTGCGCCTGCGGGCTCAGTTCGGTCTCGGCAATGCGCGCCACCAGGCGGTGGCCTTGCGGCCCCCAGGCGAACGCGCTGATGGGCTGGAGGGCCGCGACCGCGGTTGCGGCAAGAAGGAGGATGCGAGGAGAGAAGGTCTTCATCCGGCAATTGTACGCATCGGTCCGGGACGGTTTGATGGCCGTCCCCGGGCGAAGCACAGCCACGGCTCAGCGTGGCGTTAGCGGCATGCTCAGAAGTACACCAGGTACGACACGCCATAGGTCAGCGGGTCGATCCGCGCCTTGCCCAGCCGGCTGCCATTGAAGTCGACATTGCTGCGCGAATTCGTCCAGCGCGCGTCCACCCGCAGGCCGCTGCGATCGTTGAAGATGAAGTCCACACCGACATGCGCGGTGGCGCCCACCGAGTCGTCGAAGCTCAGGTCGCCATTGCCGAAGGCGTCATCGACGTCTTCACCGACAAACGTGGTGTAGTTGATGCCGACACCCACGAACGGCGACACCGTGCCGTAGCCATTGATGTGGTACTGCAACAGCACGCTCGGCGGCACCGACCAGTAGCTGCCCACCTTGCCGACGCCCTCAAGCTCCAGATCGTGCTTGCCCGACACCGCGGCATGCACCTCGATGCCGAGGTTGTTGCGCAGGAAGTATTCGTAGGTGAACGACAGCGCCGGTGCGCCCTTGATCTCGGCACGCGTGCCACCGAAGCTGCCGCTGTCGGACTTGGGCGAGACATAGCCGGCGCTGTAGCCCGTGGTCCAGTGACCGGCCGATTGTGCAAGGGCGGGCGCGGCCGAGGCGGCCAGTGCGATGGCGAGGGCGGTACGGATCAGCATGCTCATGGAATCCCCGGATAGGTCGGACAGGCGGTCGACGTGACCAACCTGTCCGCAACTCCGGCGGTGGATTCACGTCCCTGGACGCCAAGTGTGCCAGAGATGCATCGCGCACGCTGCCGGGCTCAGAAGCGGTGCACGTAGGCCACCCCGTAGACCAGCGGGTCGATGTTGACTGTGCCGATGCGGTTGCCGTCGAGGCGCGCTTCGGTGTCGATGTCGATCCAGCGCAGGTTTACCCGCAGCGCGCCGCGGTCGCTGAGCTTGTAGTCCACGCCCGCGTGCAGGGCCAGGCCCCAGGAATCGTCCAGTTCCAGCTCGCTGCCGGCCAGCGCGCCGCGCGTGTCGGTGCTGAAGAAACGGGTGTAGTTGATGCCCGCGCCAACGAACGGCGAGAGCCTGCCCTGGCTGTTGAAGTGGTACTGCAGCGAGATCACCGGCGGCAGATGCTTGGTGCTGCCGACACGCCCCAGGCCACGGAGCGCGATGTCGTGCTCGAACGGCAGCGCAGCCAGTACTTCGATGCCCAGGTTGTCGGCGATGAAGTATTCGGCGGTGAAGGTCGGCTTGATGTCCTTGCCGACGTCCGCCTCCAGCGTGCCGCCGACCAGGCGGCCGTTATCGGACTTGGGAGCGACCTGGTGGGCACCGACGGCAACGGTCCAGTCGCCTTTGGATTGAGCCAGTGCGGGGACGCTGGCGAAGCCGGCGGCCAGGCCGGCGAGCAGAAGGGTAGAGCGCATGCGCATGGAAACTCTCGTTGTGTGCAGGGGATGGAAGAAGTCTTGATGGTTTGCCCGCTGGATGCCTTGATCCTGATCAATCCATCCGCGCAGGGACGCTGTGGGTCATGCGCAGATGCGAGCAGGCACCGGCAGCGACAGCAGCGATCTGCGCCATATCGGTGATCGCACCGGCGCGTCGCGTCCGGTCTGCAACGCGATGCGCCTGGCGCAGGCGGCGGTGGGGGAGGAACGCCGCCGCCTGCGTGCGCGGTGGAGCAGGCAGCGAGCGGATGGCTGCAGCGCTGGCGCACTTACTTGACCTTGGCGAGCGTGGGCGCATCCACTTCCGGCATCGCCGAGCTGTGGTGGTTGATGATCAGCCACTTGTCGTCGCGCTTTTCGTACACGAAGGTGTAGCGCGCCTGCACCTTGCTCTTCTTGCCGTCCTTGTCGGTCAGCGTGAAGGTATAGACACCGGCATCCACCGCGCTGTCGTCATCGAGCACGCGCACGGTGCGGTAGTTGACGACGCCCTGCGGCTTCTTGGTCAGGAACATCTCGAAGTACTTTTCGATCTGCGCACGCGAGGCGCGCACTTCGTTGGAGACGGTCGGCAGCAATACGCCGTCCGGCGCGTACAGGTCGGCCACCTTGTGCGGGTTGCCGGTGGCCAGCGCCGCGTTCCAGGTGTCGAACAGCGCAGCGACTTCGCGCGCTTCGCCATCGGCGGGCAGCGCGGCCTTGTCGGTGTAGTGCATCACGCCGCCAGCCAGCGCCGGGGTGGCGGCCAGGGCCAGAACCAGAGAGAGAAGGGTGCGACGCATGGGGAATCTCCGTTGTGATGGATGGGTGCCTCAGCAGGCAGGGCCAGTATCGAAATCCACGGAGCGCCGAAATTCCGCTGTTCGGCATATGCCTCGATACGCCTTTCAGCGTATCGATTTATAACTTAAGTGATTGGAATAATTTGGATATTTTGAAAAAATAGGCGGGGTTTCGATTGCCGCGTCCCGTGCCGCACCCCAGATCGTCACGGGCCCTCAAGTCAGGCAGGCGTCAGCCCCACCGCATCGCTCCGGCAGCACCGATGCTCATCACCTTGTCGATTGACGGCACCCACACAGCGTGCCCACCTTTCGATTCCCGATTCCCGATTCCCGATTCCCGATTCCCGATTCCCGATTCCCCAATCCCCACCACGCATGCACCACGGCACAACGTCCTAGCGCCCCATGCCGCAGCGCTGGCCGCAGCACGGCTGCACGAGTGCGACGCTGCTAGAATGGTGGTCCCTTTCCATCCGCCGCGCCATCGCGGCCGCAGGAGCTAGTGAACATGGCAATCAAGGTTGGCATCAACGGATTCGGTCGCATCGGCCGCAACGTGCTGCGCTCTGCGGTGCAGAACTTCGCCAATGACATCGAGATCGTGGCCATCAATGACCTGCTCGAGCCCGATTACCTCGCCTACATGCTGCAGTACGACTCGGTGCATGGCCGCTTCAAGGCCGATGTGTCGGTCGACGGCAACACGCTGATCGTCAACGGCAACAAGATCCGCCTGACCCAGGAACGCGACCCGGCCAACCTCAAGTGGGATGCAGTCGGCGCCGACGTGGTGATCGAGTCCACCGGCCTGTTCCTGACCAAGGAAACGGCGCAGAAGCATCTCGACGCGGGCGCCAAGAAGGTGATCCTGTCGGCACCGTCCAAGGACGACACGCCGATGTTCGTGTTCGGCGTCAACGACAACACCTACAAGGGCGAAGCGATCGTTTCCAACGCCTCGTGCACCACCAACTGCCTGGCGCCGTTGGCCAAGGTGATCAACGACAAGTGGGGCATCAAGCGCGGCCTGATGACCACCGTGCACGCGGCCACGGCGACGCAGAAGACCGTGGACGGCCCGTCGAACAAGGATTGGCGCGGTGGGCGCGGCATCCTGGAGAACATCATCCCGTCCTCCACCGGTGCCGCCAAGGCCGTGGGTGTGGTGATCCCCGAGCTCAACAAGAAGCTGACCGGCATGAGCTTCCGCGTGCCGACCTCGGACGTGTCGGTGGTCGACCTCACCGTCGAACTGGAAAAGCCGGCCACCTACGCCGAGATCTGTGCTGAAGTGAAGGCGCAGAGCGAAGGCGCCTTGAAGGGCGTGCTGGGTTACACCGAAGACAAGGTCGTGGCCACCGACTTCCGCGGCGAAACTTGCACCTCGGTGTTCGACGCCGACGCCGGCATCGCGCTGGACTCGACCTTCGTCAAGCTGGTGTCCTGGTACGACAACGAGTGGGGCTATTCCAACAAGTGCCTGGAAATGGTGCGGGTTGTCGCGAAGTAAACCTTCGCGCCGCTCGGTCGAAGAACCCCGGCTGGTCCGGGGTTTTTTATGCGTGCTGTAGCGCCTTGAAGCGTGCCGCCGGGCAGGAATGGATAGAGTGGGGCCGTGCATCCTCTGCGCGATCACGCGGCGTGGCGTATGTAGTGCGCGCGATCGGTCGATGACCAGACGATCCGGGGGCGTTGCTGCTGGCGGGAGTGCCGGCTGACGACTTGGTCAGGCGCGCCGGTAGGCGGTGTCCTCGGCCCAACCACTCCAGGAGTGGCCAACAAAAACGGCTGCGTGTCCGCCCGGCGCCTTCACCCACCCGACGACCACTCGCTACGTTTGTTATGCCTGCGACTTTCGTCGGCGCGCCGAGTAGCATGATGGCGCTAGCGTCGGCCGGATGCCGACTCAGGGGCTGTGCGTTGGAAACGATGATTGTGACGGTGGTGCTGTTGCTGCTTGCGGTGCCGGTAGGGCTGGTGATCGCCCTGGTGTGGATCGCCGGGCTGCGGCGGCGCGTGGATGCGCTGGAACAGCGGTTTGCGCAATGGCAGGCCAGCGGCGCAGCAGGTGCGGACGCGGCGGCGGTGCACAGGTCAGCGCCAACGCCATCGCCTGCCGGCGCGTGGGAGCCGCAAGCGGCGTCCAACGTCGGCATGCCTGCGTATGGCGAGCCTGAGCTGCCTCTCGCAGCAGATCTACAAGCCGCGCCGGCGCCGACGCCGGTCGCACCACTGCCAGTGCCGCCAGCATTGCCGGCAGAAGCTCCCGCATCGTCGGCGGCGCGCAGCGCAGTGCAAGCGCCGCCCCTGATCGCTTCGCCTGCCGAGTCCGAGCAGCCAGCGCACGTGCCCTCCGGGCCGGGCCCGCTGGCGCGCGTGGCCAGCGCAGCGAAGCGCTGGTTCACCGAGGGCAATGTGCCGGTCAAGGTCGGCATGCTGGTGTTGCTGGCCGGTGTGGCGTCGCTGTTGAAGTACGCCAGCGACCAGGGCTGGATGCGCATGCCGATCGAGCTGCGGCTGGCAGGTATCAGCGTGCTGGCGCTGGTTGGCCTGGTCTTCGGCTGGAAGCAACGGCTGCAGCGGCCGGGCTTTGCGTTGGCGTTGCAGGGCGGCGCCATCGGCGGCTTGCTGCTGACGGTATTCGCCGCGTTCAAGCTGTACGGGCTGCTCGGCGCGGGTCTTGCGATGGGCATCAGCGTGGTGCTGATTGCCGGCATGTGCGTGCTGGCGGTGGTGCAGGATTCGCGCACGCTGGCCGTACTGGGCGTGCTGGCCGGCTTTCTCGCGCCGATTTGGCTGTCCACCGGCAGCGGCAATCATGTCGCGCTGTTTTCGTACTACGCGGTGCTCAACGCCGGCATCGTGGCGATCGCCTGGACGCGTCCGTGGCGGGTGCTGAACCTGCTCGGATTCGCCTTCACCTTCGGCATCGGCACGCTGTGGGGTGCGCTGCAATACGCCCCGGCGAAATTCGCCACGACCGAGCCGTTCCTGCTGTTGTTCTTCGCCATGTATGTGGCGATTCCGGTACTGCACGCGCGGCGTGGCGATGGCAGTGCGGGCAAGCTCATCGACGGCAGCCTGTTGTTCGGCACCCCGCTGGTGGCCTTCGCATTGCAGGCGCGCCTGCTGGATGGCGAGCGCCTGCCGTTGGCGCTGTGTGCGCTGGCGGTGGCGGCGCTGTACGCGGGCCTGGCCAGCTGGTTGCTGCGACGTGCCTCCACGCGCCTGCTGGGCCAGGCGCACGCGATGCTGGCGGTCGGTTTTGCGACCCTGGCGGTACCGCTGGCCTTGTCGGCGCGTGCCACCGCCAGCGTCTTCGCGCTCGAAGGCGCCGGCTTGTTGTGGCTGGGGCTGCGGCAGCAGCGTCGCATCCCGCAGTTCAGCGGGGTGGCGTTGCAGTTGCTGGCGGCGGTCGGGGTCGCCTTCGGTGTGGATGCGTGGCGCCACGACACAGTGGCCGTTGCCAACGCTACCTGCATGAGTACCTTGCTGCTTGCATTGGCCGGCTGGGCCAGTGCCTGGTTCCTACGCGATGCAGGGCAGCCGCGCCGCGCGCTGGTGGCGTATCTGTGGGGGCTGGGCTGGTGGGCGCTGTGCGGTGTGCACGAGATCTTGCGCTTTGCCGGCGATCTGCGCAGCGAGCCGGATCTGCTGCTGGGCTTTGTCGCGCTCAGCGTGTGGCTGGCAGCCGAGGTGCATCGGCGTCGCCCGGCAACGGCGCTGGTGTGGACGGCGATGTTCGGGCTGGCGCTGGCCGCGCCGTTGGCGCTGTGGCAGAGCCATGCGCATACGCAACCGTTCGCGCATTGGGGGGCGCTGGCCTGGTTGGCGTTCGCCGTGGCCGGCACGCGCGCGCTGTGGTGCCTGCGCAGGCAGCACGGCGCAGGCGCGGTGGCCGCACAGTTCATCTGGTGGCTGCTGTGGCCGTTGGTGGTGTCGTTGGGCGTAGCCTGGCTGGCCGATACGTTCATGCTGGCAAATGGCTGGCGTTGCGCCTTGCTGGCCGCGCCCTGGCTGATCGTGGCGGCAGTGGGGCTGTTGCGCTGGCCGTGGCTGGCGTGGCCGCAGGGTGCGGGTTTCGATCGGGCACGCAATGCCTTGCTGGGCTGTGTGTTCGCGGTGCTGGGCATCGGTTGGTTGATCGTGCTGCTGGACCCGGTGAGCGCGGCGCCATTGCCATGGCTGCCCGTGCTCAATCCGGCCGAGCTGGCGCAACTGGCGGTGCTGGCCTTGCTGGCGCGTTGGGCCTGGTCTGCGCAGGCGCCGTTGGCCGTGCAACGGTGGCGGGTGACTGCGCTGGGCGTGTCGGGCTGGGCCTTGATCACCGGCAGCACCTTGCACAGCGTGCACCACTGGGGTGGCGTGGCGTGGGATGCCGGGTTGATCGGCGCGACCCTGTCGCAGACCAGCCTGACCATCGTGTGGAGCGTGCTGGGCGTGCTGGGCTGGGTGATCGGCTCGCGGCGCGGTCAGCGTGGACTGTGGCTGGGTGGTGCGCTGTTGATGGGCCTGGTGCTGGCCAAGCTGGTGCTGGTCGACCGCCAGCATCTGGGCAATCTGCTCGGCATCGGCTCGTTCATGGCCTATGGCCTGTTGTGCACCGTGGTGGGCTATCTGGCACCGGCGCCGCCGCGCCAGCCGGTGGCCGAAGAGCAGACTGGCGGAGACGATGGCGTGGACAAGGATCAGGCATGAAATCGAGGCAATGGGGATGGCTGCTGTTGGTGCCGCTGCTGGCGCAGGCAGCCGATGTGCGCCAGGACTATCGTCAACAGTGGCCGCTGCAGGTAACCGGCGCGGACGCCGGCATGTATCAGCTGCGTTTGAATGCGGCGATCTATCGCAGCGCCCATGACCCGGGGCTGCGCGATGTCACGGTGATCGATGCGCGTGGCGAGGAGATGCCGGCCGCGCTCTTGCCGGTGGATGCCGCGCCGGCTGCCGCGCCGCGTCGGCAACGCCTGCCCTTGTTCGCGCTGCCGGCCGGTGCGGCGCCTGCCAACGGCGATCTGCAGCTGATCGCCGAACGCGATGCCAGTGGCGCGGTGCGTCGGCTGGAAGGCCGTTTCGCCACTGGCACCGCTGCCGTTGCAGGCGCCGGTGACAGCTGGCTGATCGATGCCAGCGCATTGCGCGATCGTCCGCGCGCGCTGTGGCTGGACTGGGACGGCAATACGCCGGTGCAGGCCCGGCTGCGCGTGGAAGGCAGCGACGATCTGCGCGACTGGCACCTGCTCGCTGCAGATGCCACCGTGATGGCGCTGGACAACCAGGCGCAGCGTCTGCAGCAGCGCCGCATCGCGTTGGACGCGGGCGCGCGCTATCTGCGCATCGTGCCGGTGTCCGGCGAGTTGCCGGCCTTGCGCGTGGTCGATGTGGAACTGGACGGCGTCTCGGCGCCGCCGCAATCGCTGTGGCTGGAATTGCCGGGCACTGCGCAGGACAAGGCAGTGGTGTATGCCTTGCCTGGGCGCTTTCCGATCACCCAGGTCGATGTCAGCGGCGGTCAGGCCGAGGCGGTCGAATGGACCGTGGCAAGCCGCGATGCCGATGACGCGCCATGGCTGCAACGTGCCGGGCCGTGGTTGGCGTATCGCCTGGGTACTGGCACCGCCGCCGCGTCGCCACCGCAACAGCTGTCAGCGCCTGTGCGCGACCGTCAGTGGCGATTGCTCGCCGCACAAGGACGTAGCACCGCGCTGCCGACGCTGCGCGTGGGCTACCAGCCGGAGCGGATGATGTTCCTCGCCCAGGGGCAGCCGCCGTATGCGGTGGTCGCCGGCAGCGCGCGGCAGCAACGTGGCGATGCGCCGCTGGCCTCGATGCTGCAGGCACTGCGCCGCGAACGCGGAGCGCAATGGCAACCGGCGCAGGCCAACATCGCCGCGCAGGCACAGCCGCTGGCCGGTGATGCCGCGCTGCAGCCGGCCGCCACACCGCGCGACTGGAAGCGCTGGTTGCTATGGGCGCTGCTGGTCGGCGGCGCCTTGCTGGTCGGTGGTTTTGCAGTGAGTCTGCTGCGCAATTCGGCGACCGATCGCAGCCCCTGACGACCCGCGCATCGCACCGCGGTTTGCCGCTGCGGCGCGAAGGTCCGACAATGGGCATCCCCCGTCGCCAAGGCAGCCGCATTGCCCGTCGTCTTCGACCGAGCATCCCCCGCAACGCCAGCCGTATGGGCAGCGACATGCGCGGCAGGCAGGCTGCAATCTCCGCGACCTGCACGCGGGCGCAACGCCAGCGTGCAACGGCTGCCCCAAGCCATCCATCCGCGCAGCGCCCAGACATCGGCGCCACGTGTAGCAGCTGCTTCTTCGATTCCCCAATCCCGATTCTCGATTCCCCAATCCCCAGACCTAGCGAGCTGACCCCATGTCCATCGTCCGCATGACCGACCTTGATCTCTCCGGCAAGCGCGTGCTGATCCGCCAGGATCTCAACGTGCCGATCGACAACGGCCAGATCACTTCCGAGCAGCGCATCACCGCCTCGGTGCCCACCATCAAGCTGGCGCTGGAAAAAGGCGCTGCGGTGATGGTCACCTCGCACCTGGGCCGGCCCAAGGAAGGCAGCTGGACCGAAGAAGATTCGCTGGCGCCGGTGGCCGAGCGCCTGACTGCGCTGCTGGGCGTGGACGTGCCGCTGGTGCGCGACTGGGTCGACGGCGTGGACGTCGCGCCGGGCCAGGTGGTGCTGCTGGAGAACTGCCGCATGAATGTCGGCGAGGGCAAGGACGACGAGGCGCTGGCACGCAAGTACGCGGCGCTGTGCGATGTGTTCGTCATGGACGCCTTCGGCACCGCGCATCGCGCGCAGGCCTCCACGCATGGGGTGATTCGCTTTGCGCCAGTGGCTGCCGGTGGTCCGCTGTTGATGGCCGAACTCGACGCGCTGGCCAAGGCGCTGGATAATCCGGCCAAGCCGCTGCTGGCGATCGTGGCCGGCAGCAAGGTGTCCACCAAGCTGGAGCTGTTGTCCAACCTGGTCAACAAGGTCGACCAGCTGATCGTCGGCGGCGGCATCGCCAACACCTTCATCGCCGCAGCCGGGCATGGCGTCGGCAAGTCGCTGAGCGAGCCGGATCTGATTCCCACCGCCAACCAGATCGTCGCCGATGCGAAGCTGCGCGGTGCGGAGATTCCGTTGCCCACCGATGTGGTCGTTGCCAAGCAGTTCCTGCCCGATGCCGAAGCGACGGTGAAGGCGCTTGACGCCGTGGAGGCCGACGACCTGATCCTGGACATCGGCCCGCAGACCGCCGCGCGCTACGCCGAGCTGATCGCCAGCGCCGGCACCGTGGTGTGGAACGGGCCGGTCGGCGTATTCGAGTTCGAGCCCTTCAGTCACGGCACCGAGACGCTGGCGCGCGCGATCGCCAGCTCCAAGGCGTTCTCGATCGCCGGTGGCGGCGACACCCTGGCGGCCGTGGACAAGTACGACATCGCCAAGGACGTCACCTACATCTCCACCGGCGGCGGCGCCTTCCTGGAATTCCTGGAAGGCAAGACCTTGCCGGCGGTGGCGGCGCTCGAGGCACGCGGCAAGTGAGTGCAGCCACGCTGTTCTTCGATCTGGACGGCACCCTGGTCGATTCGGAGCCGGGCATCGTCGCCAGCATCGTGCACGCCTTCGACGCGGTGGGCCAGCCGCGTCCGTCGCCGCAGACCCTGCGCGCGTGGATCGGCCCGCCGCTGCGCGACAGCTTCACCGACTGCTTTCCCGACGATCCGGAGCTGGTGCAGCGCGCACTGGCGGCGTATCGCGGGCGTTACGACGCGGTCGGCTGGACCGAACTGAGCGTGTTCGACGGTATCGGTGAGGTCGTCGTCGACCTGCACCGCGCCGGCCATCGCCTGGCGGTGGTGACCTCCAAGAACGAGCGTTACGCACGCCGCATCGTTGAGCATCTGCCGTTCGGGGCCTGCTTCGAGAACGTGATCGGGGCCAGCGAAGACGGCGAACGCCGCTTCAAGCCGGACCTGATCGCCGAAGCACTGCGGCGGCTGGACATCGCCAAGACCGGTTGCGTGATGATCGGCGACCGTCGGATGGACATCGATGGCGCCAACCACCACGGCATCCACAGCATCGGCGTGTTGTGGGGCTTCGGCGACGAAGCCGAGCTGCGTGCCGCCGGTGCCGGTGCGATCGCCCACACGCCTGCCGAATTGCGCGCCTTGATCCAGTCGTAGGAGTGACAAACAGAGCAGCTGCGCGCGTCGCCAGGCGAGCGCAGCCGGCGCTCGTCGTTGGGTGGCAGCACGCGGATGCGGCGAGGGTCTTGCAGCATCCGCGCTGCGACGACCGCTCGCCGTCATCCGACCGCCGCTGCAACCCGTAGGACCTTCACCGCTGCCGCGTTAGGGTGGCAGCCCACAGCAACATCCCGCGGTGCGTCAGCGCGCTGCGGAAAGCGTACGTACTGTCCCGCACTGTCTTTAGGACATGCCGGAATACGAGGGTGGCTATGCCGCAATGCCATCCTCGGTAGGTGACGCGTGTGTTAAGTTTCGCGGCTTTTACAGGGAGGCCATCATGAAAGAACGTCAACGCCGCACCAAGATCCTCGCCACGCTCGGACCGGCGACGGATCCGCCCGGTGTGCTGGAAGCCTTGTTCAAGGCGGGCGTCAACGTGGTGCGCCTCAACTTCAGCCATGGCGACCCGTCCGGCCAGGCCAAGCGCGCGGCCGAAGTGCGCGCGGCGGCCGTGCGCGTCGGTGCCGAAGTCGGCATCCTGGCCGACCTGCCGGGCCCGAAGATCCGCGTCGAACGCTTTGCCGAAGGCAAGGTCAAGCTGACCACCGGCGAGCGTTTCGACCTGGTGGCCGACCCCAATGCGCCCGCGGGCGACCAGCACCAGGTCGGCGTCAGCTACCTCGGCCTGCCGCAGGACGTCGCCGCCGGCGACGTGCTGCTGCTGGACGATGGCCTGGTGCAGCTGCAGGTGGCCGAAGTGCAGGGGCAACGCATCGTCACCACCGTGCTCAACGACGGCGTGCTGTCCGATCGCAAGGGCCTGAACAAGCAGGGCGGCGGCCTGTCGCTGGGCGCGCTGACCGAGCGCGACAAGGAGCTGATCGGCATCGTCGCCAAGATCGGCGTGGACTTCATTGCGGTGTCGTTCTGCCGCAACGCCGAAGACATGAATGACGCGCGCCGTATCGCGCGTCAGCACGGCTGCGATGCCGCGCTGGTGTCCAAGATCGAGCGCACCGAAGCGATCGAGAACCTGGTCGAGATCGTCGAAGCCTCCGACGTGGTGATGGTGGCGCGTGGTGATCTGGGCGTGGAAATCGGCGATGCCGAATTGCCGGGCCTGCAGAAGAAGATCATCCGCGAGTCGCTGGCGCAGAACAAAGTGGTGATCACCGCCACGCAGATGCTGCAGTCGATGGTGGAAAGCCCGATCCCGACCCGTGCCGAAGTGCTGGACGTGGCCAATGCGGTCATCGACGGTACCGACGCGGTGATGCTCTCGGCCGAAACCGCGGCCGGTGCTTACCCGGTGCGTGCGGTGGAAGCGATGGCGCGCATCTGTCTGGGCGCCGAGCGTCAGTTCGAGTTCGACACCGACTTCGAAGCGGCGCAACGCAATCTGCAGCGCGCCGACCAGGCGATCGCGATGGCGACCATGTTCCTGTCCGAGCACATCGGTCTGGCCGGCGTGGTCGCGTTGACCGAGTCCGGCGGCACGCCGCGGTATCTGTCGCGCTTCCGTTCCAACATGCCGATCTACGCCTTCACCCGTCACGATGGCGCGCGCCGCCACATGGCGATGATGCGTGGCGTGTTCCCGATCAGCTTCGACAGCCGCGGCCTGACCCCGCGTGAAGCCGCACGTGCGGCGATCCGCCTGCTGGTGGAGAACGAGCGCATGGGGCCTGGCGACCGCGTGGTGTTCACCAGCGGCGAGCATATGGAAACCCACGGCGCCACCAACACGCTGCGTCTGCTGGAAGTGGGCGAAGACGGCCGCGCCAGCGGTCTGGGCGAGCTGTAACGCACGCCCTGCGCAGCGCGTGCGTCGTCGGTCGACACACGCGCTGCATCCACATCGTTACGTACAGACACAGCGGCGGCCTGCGGGTCGCCGTTGTGCTGTGCGGGACAGGGTCTGCGGTGCGAGTGCGCCCGCGGGGCACGCAGCCCGCAGCGTGCGCATCACGCTGGGAGCCGCGCCACACATCCGCCATCCCGGACACGTGTAATCGGTTGCAGGCATTCCGTGAAGGAATGTCTGCAACTTTCGTCGCTATACTTTCGTTCTCCCCCGCAGCTGCCACAGGAACTACATGAGCATCGAACAGCTTGCCGAAACCGCCCAGGCCATGGTCGCCCCGGGCAAGGGCATCATCGCCATCGACGAATCGACCAGCACGATCGCCAAGCGTTTTGCCAGCGTCGGCATCGAGAACATCGAAGAAAACCGTCGCGCCTACCGCGAACTGCTGCTGACCACGCCCAAGCTGAGCGACTACATCTCCGGCGCGATCCTGTTCGACGAGACCATCCGTCAGAAGACCAAGGACGGCGTGCCGTTCGCCGAGTACATGACCGCCCACGGCATCATCCCGGGCATCAAGGTCGACAAGGGTGCGCAGCCGCTGGCCGGCATGCCGGGTGAGCTGGTCACCGAAGGCCTGGACGGGCTGCGCGCGCGTCTGGAGGAGTACTACACGCTGGGCGCACGCTTCGCCAAGTGGCGTGCGGTCATCAACATCGGCGAGGACATCCCGTCCGGCACCTGCATCGAGGCCAACTCGCATGCGCTGGCGCGTTATGCCGCGCTGTGCCAGGAGCAGGGCCTGGTGCCGATGGTCGAGCCGGAAGTGATCATGGACGGCAACCACGACATCGAGACCTGCTACGAGGTCACCGAAGCCACGCTGCGTTCGCTGTTCGGCGCACTGTATGAGCAGAATGTCGTGCTCGAAGGCACCATCCTGAAGGCCTCGATGGTCATCTCCGGCAAGGGCTGCGAAGAGCAGGCCAGCGTCGAGGAAGTGGCCGAGTCCACCGTGATGTGCCTGAAGTCGACCGTGCCGGCGATCCTGCCGGGCATCGTGTTCCTGTCCGGCGGCCAGACCGACGAGCAGTCCACCGCGCACCTCAACGAGATGCACCAGCTCGGCAACCTGCCGTGGCCGCTGAGCTTCTCGTACGGCCGCGCGATGCAGCAGGCCGCACTGAAGCTGTGGGCCAAGGACATGACCGGCAACTTCGCCAAGGCGCAGCAGGTCATCTATGAGCGCGCCAAGGAAAACGGCCTGGCCGCGCTGGGCAAGTGGAAGGGTTGATCGGCATGCCGGCCGCTTCATGGCCGGAGCACACCTAGCGAAAACGCCGGCAGCGATGCCGGCGTTTTTGTTTGTGTGGGTTGCCACGCGCCCGCACGACTTTCTAAACGCAACGAGCGCCTTGCGGCGCTCGTCATCTCCAACCTCTGCCTTGCACAGGCGTCAGGCGGCAGCGGTTTCCTGCGCAGCCAGCGCCTGCTGGTAGGCCTTGAACGTGGCCTCGTTGTAGGCCACCAGCACGATGTGCTTGGGCACTTTATGCGAGCGCTGCCAGTCGCGCGTTTCGGTCACGGCGATGCGCGCGGCCTGGTACAGCGGATAGCCATAGATGCCGCAGCTGATGGCCGGGAATGCGATCGAATGCAGCATCATCTGCTCGGCCAGCTTCAACGACTGCCAGTAGCAGTTGGCCAGTTGCTCCGGCTCGTTGTGCTTGCCGTCGCGCCACACCGGGCCGACGGTATGAAACACGTGCCGCGCCTTGAGATCGAACCCGTCGGTGATGCGGATTTCGCCGGTGGGGCAACGCACGCCTGGACGCACCTGCGGCAATGCCTCGCAGGCCTGCAGCAGGCGCGGGCCGGCAGCGCGGTGGATGGCGCCATCCACGCCGCCACCGCCCAGCAGTGATTCGTTGGCGGCGTTGACGATGACGTCAACGTCGAGTTCGGTGATGTCGCCTTGCCAGACTTCGATCTTCATGGCGAGATAATTATGGGATTTGCATGAGGAACGCGTGATGGGGCGCGCGTTGCGGAACAGGCACGCTAGCGCCCATTCATCTCATCTGCTGCGATTGCCGGGAACGGCTGTGGCGGTCGTGCGGCGGGAAGCATGCGAACCCGCAAGCTGCGATCGATCCGCTCAATCGCCGAGCAGCGATGTCGCCACGATTGGCGACTTACAGCCAGCGCCGCACGCGTGCGCAATAGGCGCTGTATTGGCGGCCGAATTCGTTGCGCAGACGCGCCTCTTCGAACGGAATCACATACCGCTGCAGGGCCAGCCAGGGCAGCGGCAGCAAGGCGACCGCCCACAGCAGGCCTAGCTGCAGGCACAGGCCCACATAGCTGAGCACCAGCGCCAGGTACATCGGGTTGCGGGTGAAGCGATACGGGCCATCGAGCACCAGCCGTGAGGGATGGCCGCTGGGCATGATGGTGGTGCGCCGGCGCGCGAACAGGATGAAGCAGCTCACCGCCAGCGCCAGCCCCAGACAGGCGATCACACCGCCGGTCAGCTCGATCCAGGCCAGTGGCGTTGGTGCAGGCAATGGCAGCTGCAGTGCGCTCTGCAGCCAGGCGCCCACGCCCAGGGCAAGCGCGAAGTGCGCAGGCGAGGTGATCTTGACCAGCCATGGCGCCCGCCACACGCGGGTGTCGCTGTATCCATACGGCCGGTTGCTCACGACGGTTCTCCCTGTGTCGGCCGCCATCCTAACGTTTCCTTGACGCGGAGGGGAGTATGCGCACGCCGGAGTCCGCCGCACGCGAACGAAGATCCACGCAGGCGTAGTGCCGCGACGTTGGCATGTGCGCGCCGGCACGCGGCAGCACACCGGGCAGCTGCGCAATGACTGGACGACCACAAACACACAGGCCGCGCTGTGGGCGCGGCCTGTGTGTGCAAACCAACGCTGTGCGATCGTCAGGGCAGACCGGCCAGCCAGTCGTCGTCGGAGCCTTCATTGATGTCGGCAAACAGCGGCGTGGAGAAATAGCGCTCGCCGGTATCCGGCAGCATCGCCAGCACGACCGCACCGGGCACCGCGCTTTCGGCCACGCGCAAGGCGGTGGCGACGGTGGCACCGCCGGAGATGCCGGTGAAGATGCCTTCTTCGGCGGCCAGGCGGCGCGCCACGCTGATCGCGTCGGTGTCTTCCACGCTGAGCACTTCGTGGGCGACCTCGCGGTTGAGCACCTCCGGCACGAAGTCCGGGGTCCAGCCCTGGATCTTGTGCGGCTTCCAGTCCTGGCCCTGCAATAGCGCAGCGCCGGCCGGTTCGGTGGCGGTGATGCGCACTTCCGGGCGGGCCACGCGCAGCACTTCGCCCACGCCGGTGAGCGTGCCGCCGGTGCCCCAGCCGGTGACGAAATGGTCCAGCCGGTGGCCGGCGAAGTCGCGCAGGATTTCGGCCGCGGTGGTGTTGCGGTGGTAGGCCGGATTGGCCGGGTTGGCGAACTGGCTGGCCAGGAACCAGCCATGCTGCTCGGCCAGCTCCTTGGCCTTGCGCACCATGCCGCTGCCGCGCTCGGCCGCCGGGGTCAGGATCACCTTGGCGCCATAGGCCCGCATCAGCTTGCGGCGCTCGATCGAGAAGGTTTCCACCATGGTGGCGACGAACTTGTAGCCGCGCGCGGCGGCCACCATCGCCAGCGCCACACCGGTATTGCCGGAGGTGGCTTCGACAATGGTGTCGCCGGGCTTGAGCAGGCCGCGCTGTTCGGCATCGAGGATGATCGCCAGCGCCAGGCGGTCCTTGACCGAGCCGCCCGGATTGAACGACTCGACCTTGACGTACAGGGTCACGTGCTCGGGCGCGAGCCGGTTGAGTTTGACCACCGGGGTGCGGCCGATGGTGTCGAGGATGTTGTCGTACAGGGCCATGGGGTCTCCGTCGGAATCAGGCTGCGTGGGCGAGTGTGGGCGCGTCGCGCGTTGCGATGGGTGAGTGCGGGGGCGGCTGCGCGGTCAGTGGCGCTGCGCCGAACCAGTGCAGGCTGGCGGCCAGCCCGGCGACCTCGCCCAGGATCAGCAACGCCGGGGCGCGCACGGCGTGCTGCTGCGCGGTGGCGGCCAGGCTGGCGAGGGTGCCGGTGATCACGCGTTGCTGCGGGCGCGAGCCGTTTTCCACCAGCGCGAACGGGGTGGTGGGTGCGCGGCCGGCCTGCAGCAGGCGTTGCTGGATGCCGTCCAGGCCGGCCACGCCCATGTAGAACGCCAGGGTCTGGCGTTCCTGGCCAAGCGCCTGCCAGTCCAGCGTGTCCAGCGAATCCTTGCAGTGCGCGGTGATCAGCCGCAGCGATTGCGCATGGTCGCGGTGGGTGAGCGGAATGCCGGCATAGGCGGCGCAGGCGATCGCGGCGGTGATGCCGGGAATGACCTGGAAGCCGATGCCGTGCGCGCGCAGGAATTCCAGCTCTTCACCGCCGCGGCCGAACACGAACGGGTCGCCGCCCTTGAGCCGCACCACGCGGCGACCGGCGCGCGCGTGCTCGCGCATCAGGGCGTGGATCTGCTCCTGGCGCGTGCTGTGGCCCTGGGCGGCCTTGCCGACTTCCACGCGCAGCGCGTCGCGTCGGGCCAGTTGCAGGATCTGCGGGCTGACCAGGCGATCGTAGAGCAGCACATCGGCCTGCCGTAGCGCGCGCAAGGCATGCCGGGTGAGCAGGCCGGGGTCGCCGGGGCCGGCACCGACCAGGGTCACGCTGCCGGGCGAGAGCCGGCCGACCGCGGTGCGTGGCGCCGGGGACCGTGCAGGTGGCGCTGCCGACGAGGCGGGCGTGGCGTCGTGGGTAAGCAGGCGGCGTGCGCTGGCCGCGGTACGCAAGGCATCGTTGAGGTCCGGCGCGGTGCTGGCGGCGATGGTGAGCCAGACCGGTTGGTCGGGCAGCTCCAGCCATGCCGGCTCGAACCGTCCCACCAGCCAACGCAGCCGCCCGGCCTGCGCCCAGTCGCGCAGTTGCGGGCTGAGTTCCGGCGCGCCGATTAAGGGCACGGCACCGGCCTGCAGCAGCGCGGAGGTGGCGTGCTCGGCCTCGGCGCCGCCGCCGATCACCAGGACGGCACGGCCACGCAGGTCGGCAAGAAGCGGGAACACAGAGGGCACGGCCAGCGCATCGAGAGGGGAGGGCCAGACCGTAACGCCGGCATATAGCGGTCGGAAATGACTTCATACGCCCTGAAAATAGCGTTCGGTTATAAGCTGGCCCGCAGAACTCCTCTACAGTCGAGTCCTTCGTGGCGCCTCGCGCTTTTTTGGATATAAGCCCATGACGCTGACCCAACTTCGCTATCTGGTCGCCATCGCCGATGCCGAGCTCAACATCACGCTCGCCGCCGCGCGTGTGCATGCGACCCAGCCCGGTCTGTCCAAGCAGCTCAAGCAGCTGGAGGACGAACTGGGCTTTCTGCTGTTCGTGCGCAAGGGGCGCAGCCTGGACGCGGTGACGCCGGCCGGCGTGGAAGTGATCGAGCGCGCGCGCTCGGTGCTGTCGGAAGCCAACAACATCCGCACCTACGCGGCCAACCAGCGCCGCGAGAGCCAGGGCCAGCTGACCTTGACCACCACCCACACCCAGGCGCGTTTCGTGCTGCCGCCGGCGGTGGCGCAGATCAAGCACGCCTACCCGCAGGTCAGCGTGCACCTGCAGCAGGCCGCCGAAAGTGCGGCGCTGGATCTGCTCAGCCAGGGCGATGCGGATATCGCAGTGGTCAGCACCGCCGGCGGCGAACCGAGCGCCGGCATCGCGGTGCCGCTGTATCGCTGGCGCCGGCTGGTGATCGTGCCGCGCGGCCATGCGCTGGATCAGGCACGCACCGCGCCGGACATGCAGGCCTTGTCGCAGCACCCGTTGATCAGCTACGAATCCTCCACGCGGCCGGGCTCGTCGCTGCAGCGCGCATTCGCCCAGGTCGGGTTGGAGCCGAGCATCGCGCTGACCGCGCTGGACGCAGACCTGATCAAGACCTATGTGCGTGCCGGGCTGGGCGTCGGGCTGGTGGCGGAGATGGCGGTCAGCGCCAGCGACGAGGACCTGCGCGCCTGGCCGGCACCGGCGCCGATCGCCGAGTGCATTGCCTGGGCAGTGCTGCCGCGCGACCGCGTGCTGCGTGACTACGCCCTGGACCTGGTGCACGTGCTGGCGCCGCAGATCGACAAGCGCGACCTGCGCCGCGTGCTGGACGGCAACCAGGCCCCGGCCTGGCCGCTGCCGCCGACCTGGGAATCGCTGACCCAGACCATTACCAGCTGAGCTGGCTGTCGAAGACTGCAGCGCGCATCGAGCACGCTTGCTCACGAGGTTTGCTGTGTTTACGAGAGGGCTTCGGTCGCTGATGGGCGCCTGCACGCGTACCGGCATGGGACACGCCGCAAGTACGCCCACGTAGCAACCGTGCAGCTGCGTCATGCTGGCGGTCAGTGTGCGGAATCGATGACGACTGTCCGTACACTGCGACCTGCGCGCCGGGCGTACCGATTCCGCTTGGCTGCGCGCGCGGTCCCTGTTCGCCACTGTGAGGCACTGCCACCGATGACCGAGCCACTGCGTCCGCCCCTCAGCCGGCTGTGGTCGCCCGACCAGGACGGCGGCATGGCCTTGCAGCTGTCGGCACGCGTCGAGGGCCGCGAGCATGCGGTACTGACGGTGCTGGCCGATCCCCGGGACGAATCGTTGTGGGTGGAACTGCAGGCCGATGGCACCCAGGTGCAGATTCCGCTGGCGGTGCTGCGCCAGCTGCTGGAGGTTGCGGCGGAAGAGGTGCATTCGGCGGACTGGTTCGCGCGCCAGGATGCGGCCGATTCCGGGTTCTGAGACAGCCCGCGAACGCGCATCGGAATGCTGCGCTGCAGCGTCCGCTTTTTTGAAAACCTTCCTTCTATCAATCACTTGGGAAGCGGTGGGCGCTCGCCAAAATGCGCGCTGTCGGTGATTCTCCCTACAGCTGTCAGGGCCGTGGCGGCGGGGTGGTGTGGCCGCATCAAGTTGCGCCCTGCGCTGTCGTAAATCCTTATAGCAACCATCACGCGACACTCTCGGACGTCTAGGGGTGGACGGCGCAGGACCGGCGATGCGGCACATCGCATCGCTGGTTTGTTTGTCGGTGTCGTCAAGCGGTTGCTAGCGCTGTCGCATCACCATTGCGCGAGGCTGCGCAATGGAGCGACTGGCGCACCCGGGTCCTTGGGGAGAGACCTGGCGTGCTTGGCGGCGGATCCGGGTCGGGAGCCCGGGTCCGCCTTTTTTTGCGTGGCATCGGCTGCATGGCGTTGCCGGTCTGCGCAATGCCGGCAAGCAGCGCCCACCTGCTGCGCTGACTCGGTCTGGCCCGGCGCTACCGAGTGGTGGTCAGGCCAGCGGGATGCGTACCGAAAAGCAGGTGCCGCCGCCCGGGCGTGGGCGCACATCCACTTCGCAGCCCAGGGTCTCGGCGGTGCGGTGCACGATCCACAGGCCGATGCCCAGCCCGTCGCTGCGCGGGTCGGCCTGGCGGAAGGCCTGGAACACCTGTTCGGGGTGGTCCAGGTTCAGGCCGATGCCGCTGTCGATGATTTCCACCACCGCGTGGCCGGGGCGACGCCGGACGCCGACCAGCACGCGTCCGCGTTCGGTGTACTTGACCGCGTTGCCGATCAGATTGCCGAGCAAGGTGGTCAGCAGCGTGGGATGGCTGCGCACGCGTAGCGAGGTGGGCACGTGGCGCAAGGCCAGGCACTTGTCGATCGCCGGTTGCCGCCACACACCCAGCACCGAATGCAGCACATCTTCCAGCGCCAGCGGCTGCAGATCCGGCGTGGCGGTCTCGCTGGCGGCCGCCAGGGTGGCCAGCTCGTCGAGGTTGCGCGCCACCAGATTGATCGCATCGCGCGCGGTGACCAGGGTCGGCACCGAATCGACATTGGCATGCCGGCGCATCTTGTCGATGGCGTAGGCGGCGGTGCGCAGCGGGGTCTTCAGGTCGTGCCCGGCGATGGCCATCAGGCGACTGCGGTAGCGGTCGGATTCTTCGGCCACCTGCAGCGCGCGGCGCAGTTCCAGCTGTGCCATGGTCTGGCGTGCGAGTGCGCGCAGCGCATCGACCTGTTCGGCACTGAGCTGGCGCGGCTGGCGGTCGAGCACGCAAACCGTGCCCAGCGGCAGACCTTCGCTGGTCTTGAGCACGGCGCCGGCATAGAAATGCAACGGCGCCTCGCCGGTCACCAACGGATTGCGCGCGAAGCGGACGTCCTCGCGGGTGTCCGGCACCACCAGCACGTCGCTGTCGAGCAGCGCATGCGCGCACATCGACTTGAATAGCGGCGTCTCGCGCTCGCCCATGCCGCGTTCGCTCTTGAACCACTGCCGCTCGGCATCCACCAGGCTGATCAGCGCGATCGGCGTCTGGCAGATGATCGAGGCCAGCCTGGTGATGTCTTCGAAGGCGGCCTCGCGCGGCGTGTCGAGGATGCCGTAACTGCGCAGCGCCTGAAGGCGCAATGCCTCGCTCGGCGGCTTGGCAGCACAGGGAAGGGGCTCGGCCGCTGGGTCGGACAGGACGGTGCTCATGCGCGCGCAGGTGGATGGATGACGTATAAGCATAGGGCATGCCAGGGCCTGCCATGTGCGCGCTGTCACGTCCACTGCTGGAACTGTGACTACCGACCTCGACAACGGCCGTGCATCGACCCTTCAGGACTTCGTCTGTACTAGCGTCTGCGCGCCTGCAGGGTGCCTGATCGTCAGATTCCGCCACTGCTCAGCCTGGCGGGCAAGGCGGCCGTTGCCGACGGGTGCGACATGCGGTCGCGCACCGGCCGCCACCATCGCCCCTGCGGCATGCGGCGGCTTACACTCGCGCAATGCCTTCGCTCCGCCGCCACCCTTGCCTGCACTTGCTTGCCTGTCTGGCGGTGCTGCTGATGCTGGTGGCGCCGCTGGTCAGCCGTTGGAGCCAGGCGCAGTCGCCCGAGCCGATGTGCATGAGCGGGCCGGCGCTGGACGCGGGCGGGTCGCTGCATGCGGACCAGGCCCTGCCGGCGCAGACGGCCGCGCACCATCACGCCGCCGCTGCATCGCCCGCCAAGCCGGACACCGGCCAACACGCAGGCGCGCATGGTGAAGCCTGCGATTACTGCGTGCTGGCCGCGCGCCTGCTGCCGTGGCTGGCGTTGCTGGTGCTGTGCCTGCTGCAAGCGCGGCCGGCGCCGGCGCCGGTGCACAGGCAGGCGCGCGCAACATCGACGGTGCGCTGGGCCGCACTCGGGGCACGTGGGCCGCCGCTGCACGCGTGAGTCTGGCCCCATCGCGGGCGTCCGCTGCGTTGTAGCGATTGCGTGCCCGACCTTCCGGCGCGCCCGCACGCAGTTGCATGGACGACCTGCTCTCCTGAAGTGATGCCTGTGCCCGCCGTGTTGCCGCGGCGCACGGCGGTGTTGCCGTGCCGGCACGGCGAAGGGTTGGTCATGCGGTTGCGATTATTGAAAACGCTGTGGTACGCGCCATCGTTGGCGCTGGTGTGGGGGCCTGCCTGCACTGTGCAGGCGCAGGATGCGGCATTGACCCTGGGCAAGGTGCAGGTGAGCGCGCAGACCCAGCGCAGCCCGAGCACGGCACGCGTGCTGAGTTCGGTGGATGTGATCGGTGGCGAGCTGCTGCACGATCAACACGTGGACTACAGCTGGGAGCTGTTGATGCGTGCGCCGGGCGTGCAGGTCACCCAGTTCCGCATGGGCACCGATGCGGGGCGGTTCTCGTTCCGTGGTTTCAATGGCGAGGGGCGCATCAATGCGGTGAAGCTGCTGATCGACGGCATCCCCAGCAACGACAATGCCGGCGGCATGCCATATCTGGATGCGGTGTTTGCGCAGGACATCAGCGCGATCGAGATCGTGCGCGGCACCAACGATGCACGCTACGGTCTGCATGCGATCGCCGGCAGCGTGGATGTGCTGACCCGTACCGGCGGCAACGATGGCCGCCTGAGCGTGACGGCGGGCAGTTTCGGTGCGCGCGAGGTGCAGTTGGGCAAGGGCTTCGAACATGGCGCATGGAGCCAGAACTATGTGTTGGCCTGGCGCGATTCCGATGGTTATCGCGAGCACGCCGACGCGCGCAAACGCAGTGTGGCCGGCAAGTGGTTCTATACCGACCCCGATGGCGGCTTCCGTGCCGGGCTCACCACGCGTTACTACGACAATCACGCGCTGGAAGCCGGTTATCTGGATGCGGCCAGCGCACGCGCGGCGCCAGGCAGTTCGCCGGCGTATGCGCAGGACGATCGCAGCGAACGCCAGCTGCGGCAGACCGCGTTGCACGCGGACGGCACGCTGGGCGCCGCTGCGCAGTGGAGCGCCAAGGCCTACCAGAACGATTACCGCAATCGGCGCTGGGTACGCTTTTCCGCAGCCGGCCTGCAGCAGGAACGCGATACCGATGAAACCCATCGCGGCCTGCTGTTGCGCGGCAACTGGCAGCCGGATTGCGGCGCGCTGGCGGCCAATCTGGAAGCCGGCGTGGATGCGCAGTGGCAGGACAACCAGTCGCAGCGCTACCGCACCGTGGCACGGGTGCGCGGCGCGCAATTGCGCGATTGGGATTACGACCTGCGCACGCGCGGGGCCTACGTACAGGCGGTGCTGACCCCGGTCGAGCGGCTGCAGCTGGTGCCGGGCTATCGCATCGACCGTGTCGATGGGCAGCTGCACGATGTGCGTGCCGGCATTTACGCACCGACGTACGACTACGGCACCATCAAGCAGCCCAAGTTCAGTGCCAGCTACCGGCTGGCCGGGCAAAGCAGCGTGTACGCGAACTGGGGGCGCAGCTTCCAGATCGGCAGCGGCGATGGCGCGTATCGGCGCCAGCCGGCAAATCTCGGCCCGTCGATCAACGACGGCTGGGAGGCCGGCTTCAAGTTCGCGCCATCGGCGCTGATGGACGGCCGCCTGGCGTATTGGGAGCAACGCGCTTCCGGCGAAGTCGCCACCATCCTGGGCGTCAATGGCGTGCCCGGTGTCGGCGATGTGGCCAATGTCGGGCGCACGCTGCGGCGCGGCTGGGATGCGCAACTGAACCTGCAGCCGGCCGAGCACTGGCGGGCCTGGATGTCGTATTCGCGGCAGAAGGCCAGCATTGCCACGCCAGACCCGAGTGCGCCGGCCACGCGCGGCAAGGAGATCGAAAACGTGCCGCACTGGCTGGCCACCGCCGGGCTGGAATGGCAGCTCACCGCGGCGGTGCAGCTGAGCGCCTGGGGCAATGCGCAAGGCGATTATTATCTGGAGCGCAGCAATACGCTGGGGCGCACCGGTGGTTACGCCCTGCTCAATCTGGGCGCGCGCTGGAATCTGGACGCACGCAACGCGCTCAGCCTGCAGCTGCGCAATGTCACCGATCGCGCGTACGTGTATGCGTGGTACGACACCGGTAGTTCCGGCTATTCGCCGGGCGATGGACGTGCGTTGTCGCTGTCCTGGGACTGGAGCTTCTGATGCGCGCAATCATGGGCGATGGCCGCGTCACCGATCCGCGCCGGGATGGCCGCTGGCGCTTTTATCGCGCGGTGTGGCGCTGGCACTTCTATGCCGGTTTGCTGGTGCTGCCCTTCATCGTCTGGCTGGCGCTGACCGGTGCGGCGTTCCTGTACCAGGATACGATCGACCGCAGCGTGCACCATGGCTTGAAGGTCGTGCCGGTGGGCGAGCGGCGGGTGTCGGCGCAACGCCTGGTCGATGCGGCGCAGCGCAGATACGGCGGCAGCTTGTTTCGTTACGCCACACCCGCACGCGCCGATGCCAGTGCCGAGATCGGGCTGGTCGACACGCACGGTGTGCGGCAGGTGGTGTATGTCGACCCGTATCGCGCACGCGTGCTCGGCGCGCTGCCCGAGCACGGCACCCTGGCCTGGACGATTCGCCGGCTGCACAGTCTCGAGTTGATCGGCCCGTTTGCGCGCGGCTTGATCGAAATGGCGGCGGGCTGGGCGATCGTGCTGGTGCTGACCGGTGTGTATCTGTGGTGGCCGCGCGGGCGCCGCGGCGGGGTGGTCAGCGTGCGCGGCACGCCGCGGCAGCGGCTGTTCTGGCGCGATCTGCATGCGGTCACCGGTGCCGGCGTCGGTGCAGTGTTGCTGTTCCTGGCGCTGACCGGGATGCCGTGGTCGTGGCTGTGGGGCGCGCAGGTCAATCGCTGGGTCAACGGGCAGGACTTCGGGTATCCGGCCGGTGTGCGGGTGCAGCTGCCGATGTCGCAACAGCGTTTGTCCGAGACGACCGATCCGGCATGGTCGTTGCGGCAGGCGCGTGTGCCGGAGTCAGCGGTGCCTGGGCGTGGAGTCGCGGGGGGGGATGAGGGTCTGCATGACGGGCGGGTGGGTGTGACGCGGGCGGGTGCGGAACATGCAGAACATTCAGAACATTCGGAACATTCGGAACATTCGGAACATTCGGAACACGCGGAACACGCGGAACACGCGGAACACGCGGAACAGCCAAGCCGGTCGGAACATGCGGTGCAGTCGGAACATGCCGCACACGGCGGCACCGGCAACGTCGCTGCGCCCGGTCACGGTGCCATCGGGCTGGATGCGGCGATGGCGCGGTTCGATGCGCTCGGCATCGTGCCGGGCTACAGCGTCTCGCCACCGCGTGGCGCCACCGGGGTGTATACCGCCTCGGTCTATCCGGCCGACCTGCAGCGCCAGCGCGTGATCCATCTGGATCAGTACAGCGGCGCGGTGATGCTGGACATGCGCTATCGCGATTACGGGCCAGTGGGACGCGCGCTGGAGTGGGGCATCAATGTACATCTGGGCCAGCAATACGGCACTGCCAATCAGGTGATCCTGTTGCTGGCCTGCGCGGCGATCGTGCTGCTGTGCGTGAGCGCGGCGGTGATGTGGTGGAAACGTCGCCCGGTCGGTGGCCTGGGCGTGCCGCCGTTGCCGGCCGATCCGCGCACGCTGCGCGGTCTGCTGGCGCTGCTGGTGATCTGCGGGCTGATCTTCCCGCTGGTCGGGGTGTCGTTATTGCTGATGTGGCTGTTCGATCGCTACTGGATGCAGCGCAATCAGGCACGTGTTCCCGCGCCATGAGTACGTGCGCGTCACCTCAATGCGCTGTGGACGCGCCGAGGCAGGGATGCGCTTGGCGGTGTGCCCACCGGCAAACTCGACGCGTAGTGGTGCAGGCAAGCTTCGTAACGAGCGCGCGCTGCGCCGCGCTCAGATGTCCTCGTGGATGCCGCATTCGCGCTTCAACCCGAAGAAACGCGTGTCCTCCTCGCGCATGCCCGGTTCCCAGCGGCGTGTGGTGTGGAAGTCGCCGATGGACACGTAGCCTTGTTCCCATAGCGGGTGATACGGCAGGTCGTGCGCCTGCAGGTATTGCCACACGTCGCGGTCGGTCCAGTCGGCGATCGGGCTGACCTTGTAGCGTTCGCCGCGCTTCTGCACGATCGGCGTCTGTGCACGGCCGCCGGACTGGCTGCGGCGCAGGCCGGTGAACCAGGTGCCTACATTGAGCTCGTCCAATGCGCGGCGCATCGGCTCGACCTTGCGCAGGTTGTTGTACTGGTCGATGCCGACCATGCCCTGTTCCCACAGGCGGCCGTGGCGCGCTTCCATCCAGGCGCGGCTGACCAGCGGGCGGTACACCTTGAGGTTGAGCTTGAGCCGGTCGGCCAGTGCGTCGGCAAACCGATAGGTTTCCGGGAACAGGTAACCGGTATCGATCAGGATCACCGGAATGTCCGGGCGCTGTTGGGTGAGCAGGTGCAGCGTGACCGCCGACTGCGCGCCGAAGCTGGACGACAGTGCCGCCTCCTGCGGGCCGTATTGCAGTGCCCAGGCCACGCGCTCGTCGGCGCGCAGGCCTTCCAGTTGCGCGTTGAGCGCGTCCAGGTCGTCCAGCGCGGACGCAGTGATCGATGCAGCGGGCAGCGCGGTCATGCGAGCAATTCCAGGTCGAGGTGACGGTGTGTGGGGTAGGGCGGCAGCGCGATCAGGCCGCTGCGATGCAGGAAATCGCCGAAGCCTTCGTCGCCGGCCTGATCGCGTTCGGCCGCATAGCGCGCCAGCAACGGTTCCAGTGCGGCGAGAATGTCCGCTTCGGTGATGTTTTCGCGGTACAGCGTGTTCAGGCGCTGGCCGCGGCGGTCGCCGCCCAGCATCAGGTTGTAGCGGCCGGGTGCCTTGCCGACCAGCGCGATTTCGGCCAGATACGGGCGCGAGCAGCCATTCGGGCAGCCGGACAGGCGCAGCACGATCGGGGTGTCGGCCAGCCCGTGTTGCTCCAGCACCGGCTGCAGGGCCGCGCTGAAGTCGGGCAGGTAGCGTTCGGCCTCGGCCATCGCCAGCCCGCAGGTCGGCAGCGACACGCAGGCCATTGCGCCGCGTGCCAGCGCGGTGGGCGCGCGATTGCCGGCATCCAGGCCGTACTGCGCGACCAGGGCATCGACGCGCGCGCGCTCGCTGGCCAGCACGCCGGCGATGACCAGGTTCTGGTTGGGCGTCATGCGGAACTGGCCGACGTTCAATTGCGCAATCGCGCGCAGGCCGCTCAGGTGCGCAGCGGTGTCGGTATCGGCAATGCGCCCGGCAGGCAGGGCCAGGGTCAGATGCGACAGACCATCGTCGCCCTCGACCCAGCCGTAGCGGTCGCCGTTGTGCTCGAACGCGAACTGCCGGGCGGGTTGCAGCGCAAAGCCGGCGCGACGTTCGATCTCGGCCACGATGGTGTCCAGGCCGTGATCGTCGATGGTGTACTTGAAGCGCGCGCGCTTGCGCACCGCACGGTTGCCCAAGTCGCGCTGGGTTGTGACCACGGCGGTGGCCACCTCCAGCAACTGATCGCGGGTGACGAACCCGACGACATTGGCCACACGCGGCCAGGTTTCCGCATCGCCATGGCTGGCGCCCATGCCGCCGCCGATGCTGACGTTGTAGCCAAGCAACTCGCCGTCACGCAGGATCGCGATAAAGCCCAGGTCGTTGGCGAACACGTCCACATCGTTGAGCGGCGGCGCGGCGAAACCGATCTTGAACTTGCGCGGCAGATAACGGTCGCCGTAGATCGGCTCTTCTTCGTTGCCGGAGCCTGACACGCGCTCTTCGTCCAGCCAGATCTCGTAATACGCACGGGTATTGGGCAACAGATGCTCGGACACCCGCGCGGCATCGGCATACAACGTGGCATGCGCCTGCGACAGCAGCGGATTGGCGGCGACCTGCACATTGCGATTGACATCGCCGCAGGCGGCCAGCGTATCGATCAAGGTGGCATTGATCGCCTGCATGGTCGCCTTGAGCTCGCGCTTGATCACGCCATGGAACTGGAACGCCTGGCGCGTGGTGATGCGCAGCGAATGATTGGCGTACCGCGTGGCGATGCCATCCAGTGCCAGCCACTGCGTGGGCGAAATCACCCCACCCGGCGTACGGGTGCGGATCATGAACTGGTACGCCGGTTCGAGCTTCTGCCGACGCCGTTCATCGCGGATGTCGCGATCGTCCTGCTGGTAGCTGCCGTGGTACTTGATCAGGGTCTGATCATCCTCGCGCAACGCACCGGTCACCGCATCGGCCAGGCTCTGTTCCAGCGACCCGCGCAGACGGCGACTTTCGGATTTGATGTCTTCGACGGAGTGGCTCATGACGGGATTCGGCATTGGTGATTGGGGATTGGCAAAAACAAACAAGCAGCAGCACGACAACAACCAGACCCGCGGAACCCGCAATTACGAATCCCCAATCCCCAATCCCGATTCCCGGCATTAATAGACATCACGCGCATACCGCCCCTCCACCTGCAGCTGGGTGAGATACGCCGCGGCGGCTTCTGCATCCACGGCGCCGTGGGTGGTGACGATCTCAAGCAGGGCGGCGTGCACGTCCTTGCCCATGCCGATGGCGCCGCATACGTACAGATGCGCACCGCCCTGCAGCCAGGCGTAGACCTCGGCGCCGCGTGCGCGCAGGCGGTGCTGCACGTAGATCTTTTCGGCCTGGTCGCGCGAGAACGCGACTTCCAGTGCGTGCAGTTCGCCGCGCTGCAAGGCCTGTTGCCATTCGGCCTGATACAGGAAATCGGTATTGAAATGCTGCGCGCCGAAGAACAGCCAGTTGCGGCCCCTGGCGCCGGTTTCGGCGCGCTCCTGCACGAAGCCGCGGAACGGCGCCACGCCGGTGCCCGGGCCGATCATCAGGATGTCGCGATCGGTATCGGCCGGCAGCCGGAAGCGCGCATTCGGCTCGATGTAGACCGGTGCGGTGTCGCCTTCTCGCAAAGCGGCCAGAAAGCCGCTGGCCGAGCCAAGGTGCGCATGCCCGTGCGCCTGGTAGGTGAGTTCGTCCACCACCAGGTGCACTTCCTCGCCCACGCGCTTGCGGCTGGAGGCGATCGAGTACAGGCGCGGGGTGAGCGGACGCAGCGCGGCCAGCAGGCCGGCATGGTCCCAATCCGCCGGCCAGCGTCGCAGCACGTCGATCAACTGGTGATCGGCAAGCAATGACGCCAGGCCGGCGGTCTGGGTCGGGGCGAGCAGCGCTTGCAGCTCGTCGGCGCGCGCACGCTCGGCATGTGCGGCCAGCAGCGGCCGCGACAGCTTGGTCAGTTCGCGCCGGGTGGCCAGCCACTCGTGCAGGGCCAGAGTCTCTTCGCCGACGGTGACCGCGGCATGACCGTCCAGGCGCAGCGTTTCGAGCACCGCATCCACCAGCGCAGGCGGATTGCGATGGCGGATGCCCAGCGCATCGCCGGGCTCGTAGCTCAGCCCGCTGCCTTCCAGCGAAAATTCCAGATGGCGCACGCGCTTGCTCGGCAAGGCGTAGACGCGGAACTGCGGGCCCTTGAAGTCGCGCCCGCTGACGATCTGGTTGGCCAGCAATTCTGAAGGGAAGGGCTGCTGATGCGACCACACCGGTGCGGCTGCACTGCTGCGCAACGGCGTGATGGTGGCCGATGGCGGGCCGCTCCTGAGCTGCTCGCGTGCATGCTTGAGCGCCTGCGTGCGCCAGGGCGCAGCGACACTATCGATATCCAGATCGGCTTCGCCGCGTGGCTGCACGCGGCTGCCGCCAAGTTCGGCCAGGCGATCGTCGATGCGGCGTGCGATGCCGCAGAAATCGGCGTAACTGGAGTCGCCCAGGCCGAGCACCGCGTACTTGAGCTCGGGCAGCTTGGGCGCGCGGCGGCTGGCCAGGAATTCCACCAGCCCGATCGCATCGTCCGGCGGGTCGCCTTCGCCCTGGGTGCTGATGACCACGTAGAGCAGTCGCTCGCTGGCCAGTTCGCGGGTGGGATACTGGTCGGCACGCAGCAGACGCACGCTCAGGCCGGCGGCCTCGGCCTCGGCTGCCAGCTGCTCGGCCTCCCGGCGTGCATTGCCGGTCTGGCTGCCGTACAGCACGGTCAGGCGCTGGCTTTCCTGTGCCGGCGCGTGCGGCTGGCCGCCCGGCAACACCGCCAGTGAGCGCGGCGGCTGGCCTTGTGCCAGTCCGGCGGTGTAGCCGGACAGCCACCACAGCGATGCGGCATCCAGGCCGTCGACCAACCGTTCCAGCAGCGCCTTGCGCTCGTCGGGCAAGGGGCTGGGCGGTAGCGCGGAACTGGCGGCGGTCATTCGGATCCAGGGCGGTTGATGAGACCCGTGATGGTAGGGAGGCGTTGCCGCGGCCAGAAAGGATGAGCCGTTATCGCGTTATGCCGGCCGCTTATTTGGGTGCGGGCGGCCCGCGCCACACACTGCGGCGCCTTGCCCTACCATCGGCTGGTCTGCCCGCCGACGCCCACGACACCCTGATGACTCTGCTGCCCCTGTCACACCTGGATCGGCTCGAGGCCGAAAGCATCCACATCCTGCGCGAGGTCGCCGCCGAGTTCCGGGCCCCGGTGATGCTGTATTCGGTGGGCAAGGACAGCTCGGTGCTGCTGCATCTGCTGCTCAAGGCGTTCGCGCCGTCGCCGCCACCGATCCCGCTGCTGCATGTGGACACGCGCTGGAAGTTCGGCGAGATGATCGCCTTCCGCGACCGCCGCGCGGCCGAGACCGGCGTGGACCTGCGCGTGCACATCAACCCCGACGGCATCGCCCAGGACGTCGGTCCGATCAGCCATGGCGCGGCGGTGCATACCGACATTATGAAGACCCAGGGCCTGAAGCAGGCGCTGGAGCAGGGCGGCTTCGACGCGGCAATCGGCGGGGCGCGCCGCGACGAGGAGAAATCGCGTGCCAAGGAGCGCGTGTTCTCGTTCCGCAACGCGCGCCATCGCTGGGACCCCAAGAACCAGCGCCCGGAATTGTGGAATCTGTACAACGCGCGCACCAAACCCGGCGAAAGCGTGCGCGTGTTTCCGCTGTCCAACTGGACCGAGCTGGATATCTGGCTGTACATCTACCGCGAACGGATACCGGTGGTGCCGCTGTATTTCGCCGCGCCGCGCCCGGTGGTGGAGCGCGACGGCGCCTGGATCATGGTCGACGACGACCGCCTGCCGCTGCAAGACGGCGAAACGCCGCAACTGCGCTCGGTGCGCTTCCGCACGCTGGGCTGCTATCCGCTCACCGGCGCGATCGAATCGACCGCAGACACGCTGGAAGCGGTGATCGCCGAAATGCTGGTCAGCACCAGCTCCGAACGCCAGGGCCGCATGATCGATCATGCGCCAGGCGCGTCGATGGAGCAGAAGAAGCTTGAGGGGTATTTTTGATGGGCAGGGAATCGGGATTCGGGATTGGGGATTCGCAACAGCGGTTCGCCGTGGACGGAACGGAGGAAGCAGCTGCCTTTGCCAATCCCCAATCCCCACTCCCCAATCCCGGCGCGATCAGCGCCTACCTGCATCAACACGAAGCCAAGCCGCTGCTGCGCTTCATCACCTGCGGCAGTGTGGACGATGGCAAGAGCACCTTGATTGGGCGCCTGCTGTACGACAGCAAACGCCTGTTCGACGATCAGCTTGCCGCGCTGGAGAGCGATAGCCGGCGGCATGGCACGCAGGGCGAGGGCATCGACTATGCGTTGTTGATGGACGGGCTGGCCGCCGAGCGCGAGCAGGGCATCACCATCGATGTGGCGTACCGCTACTTCGATACCGACCAGCGCAAGTTCATCGTCGCCGACTGCCCCGGGCATGAGCAGTACACGCGCAACATGGCCACCGGCGCATCCACTGCCGATGTCGCGGTGGTGCTGGTGGACGCGCGCAAGGGCTTGCTGGCGCAGACGCGCCGGCACAGTTACATCGTGTCGCTGCTGGGCATCGGCCACGTGGTGCTGGCGGTTAACAAGATGGACCTGGTGGACTACGACGCGCAGGTCTTCGCCGACATCGCCGAGGGCTACCGCGCGCTGGCCGCGCAGCTGGGCATCGCCGATGTGCAATGCATTCCGCTGTCGGCTCTGGCTGGCGAAAATCTGTCCAGCCCATCGACGCGGATGCCGTGGTACCGCGGCCCGCATCTGCTGCAGCATCTCGACACCGTGCACGTGGAGACGCCGGAAGCCGGCAGCGGCTTCCGGCTGCCGGTGCAGTGGGTCAATCGCCCCCATCAGCACTTCCGTGGCTACGCCGGCACCATCGCCGCCGGGCAGGTGCGGGTGGGCGATGCCGTGGTGGTGGTGCCGTCCGGGCGCCGCACGCAGGTGGCATCGGTGCTGGATGCCAATGGCGAGGTGGACAGCGCACGCGCCGGCCAGGCGGTCACGCTGACCTTGCGCGAGGAGATCGATATCAGCCGCGGCGACATCATTGCCGCCGTCGACGACCCGCCGGAAGTGGCCGACCAGTTCGCCGCGCATCTGCTGTGGATGGACGATGCCGCCTTGCTGCCGGGGCGCCCGTACTGGCTCAAGATCGGCACGCGCACGGTTACCGCGAGCATCAGCGAGATCAAGCACAAGGTCGATGTGAACACGCAGGAGCGGCTGGCCGCCAAGCGGCTGGAGCTCAATGAGGTGGGCTACTGCAATCTGGCGCTGGACGAGCCGATCGCGTTCTCGCCGTACGCGCGCAACCGCGTGCTGGGCGGCTTCATCCTGATCGACCGGCAGAGCAATGCGACCGTGGCCGCCGGCACGCTGGAGTTCGCGCTACGCCGCGCCGGCAACGTGCACTGGCAGCATCTGGATGTGGACCGCGCCGCGCGCGCGCGCATCAAGGGCCAGACTCCGCGCGTGCTGTGGTTCACCGGCCTGTCGGGCGCGGGCAAGTCCACGGTCGCCAACCTGGTCGACAAGCGCCTGCATGCGCTGGGCTATCACACCTTCATCCTGGACGGCGACAACGTGCGCCACGGGCTCAACCGCGACCTGGGCTTCACCGACGAAGACCGCGTGGAGAACATTCGCCGCGTGGCCGAGGTGGCGCGGCTGATGGCCGATGCCGGCCTGATCGTGCTGGTGAGCTTCATCTCGCCGTTCCGCGCCGAGCGGCAGCTGGCGCGCGAGCGCTTCGATGCCGGGGAGTTCGTCGAGGTGTTCGTGGACGTGCCGCTGGCGGTCGCCGAGGCGCGCGATGTGAAGGGGCTGTACCGCAAGGCGCGGGCCGGGCAGATTCCCAATTTCACCGGCATCGATTCGCCCTACGAGGCACCGGAGGCGCCGGAGGTCCATCTTCACGCCGATGGTGAGAACGTAGAGGCGCTGGCGCGTCATGTGCTCGAGTTTCTCGGGCTGGAACGCTGAGCGGGGCTGACAGGACATAGCGGCAGGCGTCAGGCGGGTGTGGGCAACGCGAAGCCGCAATGCATGAATGTGTACATGCAGCGGCCGAGCGGTGGCCGCACCCGTCCGGCAGCCACGCCGCCGTGTCGGTGGCTGCGCTGGCCAGCGCATCGCGCCGACGACAGCAAGGGTCTTTGGTCATGGTGCAAAGCACGCCCTTTCTGTCAACTCCATGGCGGCTAGGTCGTTAAACTTTCGACGTACCCCGCCAGGATGTTCTGATGCTTGTTCGACCCAGCGCGCGTTTCGGCGCAGCGCTCTTGTTGGCCGTCGCGCTGGCCGGTTGTAGCCGTGAGGCCGCCGCGCCGGCCGCCGCCAAACCCATCCCGGTCTCTGTGCAGGCGGTGACCACCCAGCCCTGGAACTCGACCGTGCAGTCGATCGCCACCGTGCGTGCGCGCGAATCGGTGGCGCTGACCGCGGCAGTGAGCGATGTGGTGGAGCAGGTCAATTTCGACAGCGGCGACGAGGTCAAGGCCGGGCAGCTGCTGCTGCGGCTGCGCGGCAATTCGCAGCAGGCGGCACTGACGGCCGCGCAGGCCACCTTCGAGGAAACCGATCAGCTGTACCGGCGCCAGTTGAGTCTGGTTGGCCAGCAGCTGGTGGCCAAATCCACTGTCGATACGCAACGCGCGCTGCGCGATGCAGCGCAGGCACGCGTGCAGCAGATGCGCGCGGAGATCACCGACCGCGAGGTGCGCGCGCCGTTCTCCGGTGTGCTCGGCATCCGCCAGATCAGCCCGGGCTCGTTGATCACCTCCAGCACGGTGATCGCCACGCTGGACGATGTGGCGCGCATGTACGTGGACTTCCAGGTGCCGGAGTCGCAGTTCGGCCTGGTGCAGCTCGGCAATACCGTCAATGGCACCGCGGCGGCGTATCCGGGCGAGCAGTTCGAAGGCGTGGTGGCGGCGATCGATTCGCGTATCGACGAGACCACCCGCTCGGTGACGGTGCGGGCGGACTTCCCCAACGGCGACCGCCGGCTGCGCCCGGGCATGTTGCTGGATGTGCGCCTGTTCCAGCCAGCGCGGCAGGCGGTGGTGATCCCGGAGATTGCGGTGGTGCAGGTGGGGCGCGAGTCCTACGTGTTCCGGGTCAAGCCCGACAGCAGCGTGGAGCGCGCCGACGTGCGGCTGGGCGAGCGCCGCGACGGCAAGGTGGAAATTCTCGACGGGGTCAAGGCCGGTGAGCGCATCGTGGTCGACGGCACCGGCAAGCTGCGTCCGGGCCTGAAGGTGGTCGATCAGGCCGCGCCTGCATCTGCAGCGGCGCGCCCGCAGGCAGCACGATGAAACTCTCCGACCTGTCCATTACCCGCCCGGTGATGGCGGTGGTGATGAGCCTGCTGCTGATCGTGCTGGGGGTGATGTCGTTCACCCGGCTGACCTTGCGCGAGTTGCCGGCGATCGACCCGCCAATCGTGTCGGTGGACGTGGAATACACCGGCGCCTCGGCGGCGGTGGTGGAAAGCCGCATCACCCAGGTGCTGGAAGACGCGCTGGCCGGCATCGAAGGCATCGAGACCATCGAGGCGCGCAGCCGCAACGGCTCTTCCGATATCAGTATCGAATTCGTGCAGTCGCGCGATGTGGAAGCCGCCGCCAACGACGTGCGCGATGCGGTCAGCCGCGTCTCCGACCGCATGCCCGACCAGGCGCGCCCGCCGGAGATCTCCAAGGTCGAGGCCGACGCCGACCCCATCCTGTGGCTCAACATGAGCTCCAGCACGATGGACACGCTGCAGCTGTCCGACTACGCCGAGCGCTATGTGGTGGACCGCTTCTCCAGCCTGGACGGCGTGGCACAGGTGCGTATCGGCGGGCGCCAGCGCTATGCGATGCGGATCTGGCTGGACCGCGATCAACTGGCCGCGCGCGAACTGACCGTGGCCGACGTGGAAGCGGCGCTGCAGAACGAGAACGTGGAACTGCCGGCCGGCAGCATCGAATCGGCGCAGCGCGATTTCACCTTGCGCGTGGAGCGCAGTTATCTCAAGCCCGAGGACTTCGCCAAGCTGCCGCTCAGCAAGGGCGAGGGCGGCTATGTGGTGCGTCTGGGCGACGTGGCCAGGGTCGAGCTGACCTCGGCCGAGCGCCGCGCCTACTTCCAGAGCAACGGCGTGCCCAATGTGGGCCTGGGCATCGTGCGCAACTCCACCGCCAACGCGCTGGACGTTGCACGCGAGGCGCGCGCGCAGGCCGAGGAAGTGCAGAAATCGCTGCCGCAGGGCACCAACATCTTCGTCGCCTTCGACACCACGACCTTCATCGATGCGGCGGTGGAGCGCGTGTATCACACGCTGATCGAAGCGGTGGTGCTGGTGCTGGTGGTGATCTGGGTGTTTCTGGGCAGCGCACGCGCGGCGCTGATTCCTGCGGTGACGGTGCCGGTGTGCCTGATCGCCGCATTCATCGCGCTGTACGCGTTCGATTTTTCGATCAACCTGCTGACCTTGCTTGCGCTGGTGCTGTGTATCGGCCTGGTGGTGGACGATGCCATCGTGGTGGTGGAGAACATCCAGCGCCGCATCGACCTGGGCGAGCCGCCCTTGGTGGCGGCCAAGCGCGGCACCGGCCAGGTCGCCTTCGCGGTGATCGCCACCACCGCGGTGCTGGTGGCGGTGTTCCTGCCGGTGGGCTTTCTGGAAGGCAATACCGGGCGCCTGTTCCGCGAGCTGGCGGTGGCATTGGCCGCGGCGGTGGCGATCTCGGCCTTCGTGGCGCTGACGCTGACGCCGATGATGTCGTCCAAGCTGTTGCGCTCGCACGGGCAGGCCAGGCCCAACCGCTTCCATCGCTGGTTCGATGGCCGCATGCAGGCCGTGTCCGGGGCGTACGGGCGCTCGCTGGAGCGGCATGTGCATCGCACCTGGATCTTCGCGCTGCTGATGCTGTTGGCATTGGGCGCCAGCGCGTGGTTGATGGGCCGGATCCCCTCCGAGCTGGCGCCGGCCGAAGACCGCGGCAATTTCCAGATCATGATCGACGGGCCCGAAGGCGCCGGCTTCGATTACACCGTGGGGCAGATGCATCAGGTCGAGGCGATCCTTGGCCCCTACGTGGGCCCGGACAAGCCCATCGTGCGTGCCAACCCGCGCGTGCCCGGCGGCTTCGGCAGCAGCGAGGAGATGCACACCGGCCGGGTCAGCGTGTTCCTGCAGGACTGGGAAAAACGCACGCGCCCGACCACCGAAGTGGCCGACGAACTGCAGCAGAAGCTCAACGTGCTCAGCGGCGTGCGCGCACGCACGCAGGTGAGCGGCGGCCTGGTGCGCAGCCGCGGCCAGCCGTTCCAGCTGGTGCTGGGCGGGCCGGATTATGCGGAGATCGCGCAGTGGCGCGATCGCATCCTGCAGCGCATGGAAGCCAATCCCGGCTTGGTCGGCCCGGACTCGGACTACAAGGAAACCCGCCCGCAGATGCGCGTCAACATCGACCGCCTGCGTGCGGCCGATCTGGGCGTGCCGGTCACCGCGATCGGTGGCGCGCTGGAGGCGATGATGGGCTCGCGCCGCGTGACCACGTTCGTGGACAACGGCGAGGAATACGACGTGATGCTGCAGGCCGGCCGCGAAGGCCGCATGGCGCCGGAAGACCTCACCGCCATCCGCGTGCGTTCCACACGTGGCGAGCTGATTCCGCTGTCCAACCTGGTCACGCTCAGCGAAGTGGCCGAAGCCGGCACCCTGAATCGCTTCAACCGCCTGCGTGCGATCACCATCAGTGCCGGCCTGGCGCCTGGCTACCCGCTCGGCGAGGCGATCGCCTGGGCGCAGCAGACTGCACGCGAGGAATTGCCCGAGTATGCGCAGGTGGACTGGAAGGGCGAGTCGCGCGAATACCAGCAGTCCGGCAGTGCGGTGCTGCTGACCTTCGGCATGGCCTTGCTGGTGGTGTATCTGGTGCTGGCCGCGCAGTTCGAAAGCTTCGCCCATCCGCTGGTGATCATGCTCACGGTACCGTTGGCGGTGCTGGGCGCGCTGGTCGGGTTGTGGGTCACCGGCGGCACGCTCAACCTGTTCAGTCAGATCGGCATCGTGATGCTGGTGGGGCTGGCGGCCAAGAACGGCATCCTGATCGTGGAGTTCGCCAATCAGTTGCGCGACGAAGGCCGCAGCGTGCATGAGGCGATCGTGGAATCGGCATCGGTGCGCCTGCGTCCGATCCTGATGACCTCGATCGCCACCGTGGTCGGCGCGATTCCGCTGGTGGTGGCCGGCGGGCCCGGCTCGGCCAGCCGCGCCACGATCGGCGTGGTGGTGATCTTCGGCGTGTCGCTGTCCACCTTGCTGTCGCTGTACGTGGTGCCGGCGTTCTACAGCCTGATTGCGCCATTCACCAAGTCGCCCGAAGCGGTGGCGCGTGAGCTGGAAACCCTGGAGGCGCAGACGCCGTCGGTAGGCGGTCATGCCTGAGTGACACCGGCAGCGGTGCGCTGCTGCCGGTGGTCGACGACGCGGGAATGCTGCGGCATCGGCGTTGATCACGGTGTTTGCATCTGGCTGCATCGCAAACAAAACCCAAACATCGGGGCGCATGCTGTGTCCATTGAGCGCGGCAGCACCAGGCCAGCGCGATCGATGCGACGCCGCAGCGCGGCCGGTTGCCTCTGGGGGCGGCGCGCTCACCGCATCGGTCGTGCAATGACTAAGGTCACATGACAGTCATGCCCGGCTGTGGTCGACTCCCGCAGTTGCCCTGACCGGAATCGCCAATGCGTCGTCTTGCCTGCCTGCTTGCTCCCTCTCTCCTTGCGCTGTGCTGCGGCACCGCGCTGGCGCAGTCCTCCGGCGAGCCGGTGCCCAATGGCCGCCTGCCGACCTGGGCAGTGCCCGAGCGCTACAGCCTGTCGTTCAAGATCGATCCGGACCAGAGCGAGTTCAGCGGCCGCACCAGCATCCGCGTGCAGCTCAAGCAGCCCTCCGATCACCTCTGGCTGCACGGCAAGGAACTGAAGGTCAGCAAGGTCACGGTCAAGCCGGTCAAGGGCAAGGCGCTGACCGCACGCTACGTGCAAGCCGATGCGCAGGCCGGTGTGGTGCGCCTGGATTTCGGCCGCACGCTGCAGCCGCAGACGCTCACCGTGGACATCGTCTACAGCGCGCCGCTCAATCAGCAGCTGCAGGGCCTGTATCAGGTGAAGTACCAGGGCCAGGCCTATGCGATGACGCAGATGGAGCCGATCAGCGCGCGCTACGCGTTCCCCGGTTTCGACGAACCCGCGTTCAAGACTCCGTTCGACCTCAGCCTGACCGTACCCACCGACGACCAGGCGCTGGCCAACACCATCGCCACCTCGACCAAGCCGGCCGGCAAGGGCTGGAAGACGGTGACCTTCGCTCCGACCGTGCCGCTGCCGACCTATCTGGTCGCCTATGCCGCCGGCCCATGGGATGTGGTGGACGTGCCGGCCATGCCGGCCACCCCGCAGCGCCCCAACCCGACCCCGTTGCGCGGCATCGCCGCCAAGGGCCAGGGCCCGCGCATCACTCCGGCGCTGGACCAGACCCCGGCAATCATCGCCGCACTGGAGGACTATTACGCCTTCGGCTATCCGTTCGACAAGCTCGATCTGGTCGCCGCGCCGGACTTCAGCGCCGGTGCGATGGAAAACCCCGGGTTTGTCACCTTCCGCGACTGGCTGCTGTTGCTGGACAAGGACTCGCCGGCCGAGAACGTGCAGCGCTCCTTCAACACCAACGCGCATGAGCTGGCCCACCAGTGGACCGGCGACGCCGTCACCATGGAATGGTGGGACGACCTGTGGTTGAACGAGGCGTTCGCCACCTGGATGCAGCAGAAGATCACCATGCAGCTGCACCCGGAATACCGCGCCAATCTGGACCGCATCGGCGGCGCGCAGTACGCGATGGACAACGACAGCCTGGTCAGCGCGCGCAAGATCCGTCAGCCGATCACCGGCAACGGCGATATCGAGACCGCCTTCGACGGCATCACCTACCAGAAGGGTGCGGCGGTGCTGGCGATGTTCGAGGCTTTCGTCGGCGAAGACGTGTTCCGCCAGGGCATGCGCGCTTACATCGCCAAACACAAGTTCGGCAGCGCCACCGCCGACGATCTGGTCGATGCGATCGCCGATGCCGCCGGCAAGGGCGAGGAGTTCAAGGCCGCCTTCCGCAGCTTCCTCAATCAGCCGGGCGTGCCGTATCTGCAGACCCAGCTCGCCCGCGAAGGCGGCAAGACCGTGGTCAAGCTGCAGCAGCAGCGCTATCTGCCGCTGGGTTCCACCGGCTCCACTGCGCAGCAATGGGGCGTGCCGGTGTGCGTCAAGTACGGCAAGGGCAAGAACCAGGTCGGCACTGCCTGCCAGATGCTGGCAGACGGCAGCGGCAGCATCGTGCTGGACGGTGCAGGCAAGAACACCTGGGTGTTCCCGAACGCGCGTGGCGCCGGCTACTACCGTTTCAGCCTGCCCAAGAAGCAGCTGGCTGAACTGAGCAAGCAGGTCGGACAGCTCGACGACAACGAACAGCTGGCCTATGCCGATGCGATCGATGCGGCCTACCGCCACGGCGATACCGACGGCGACGCCGTGCTGGCAGCGCTCAAGCAGTTGGCGCCGTCCGAATCGGCCGATGTGTCCACGGCGCTGCTGAACCGCTTCGTGTGGATCTGGCGCTACCAGGCCACCAGCCAGGCCCAGCGCGATGCACTGCGCAAGGCGGCCGAACAGGCGTATCTGCCGCGTCTGCGTCAGCTGGGTTACACGCGGCGTAGCGGCGAGTCGATCGACGACACCAGCCTGCGCTCGGCGCTGGCCGGGCTGTTCGCGCTGCGCCTGCAGAACGCGGAGGTGCGCAAGGCACTGCTGGCGCAGGGCGATGCGGTCCTGGCCGGCGGCAACGGTGCACTGGACTTCTCCAAAGCCAATCCGGATCTGCTCGGCACCGCACTGGCGGTGACCGCGCAGGAGCGCGGCGCACCGGCGGTGCAGAGCCTGATCGATGCATTGCGCACGCATGCCGACCCGGCGCAGCGCAACGCCATGATCGCCGCCCTGGGCACGCTGCAGGACCCGGCGCTGCTCAAGCAGGTGCGTGATTTCGCGCTGACCGATGCGATCAAGGTGGGCGAGATGAAGAGCCTGCTGATGCGCGGTCACAGTTATGAGGCCTCGCACGCGTCGATGTGGCCGTGGTTCACCGCCAACTTCGACCGTATCGTGCAGCGCAGTGGTTCGTTCGACGGCGGCGGATTGCCGGCGCTGGGTGCGTCCGGCGGTTGCAGCGTGGAAGAAGCCGACCGCCTGGATGCGTTCTTCAAGCCGCGCCTGGCCACGCTCAGCGGCGCCGACCGCGGCATGGCGCAGACCGGCGAGACCATCCGCCTGTGCGCCGCGCTCAAGCAGGCGCAAACCACCAAGCGCTGAGCCGCGGCCTGCGGCCCGGGTGCGCGGTATCGGCAGTGGCGATACCGCGCATATCGCATCAGGAACGGCTACAGGCAACTGCACGTTCCGCCAGTCGGGCGCGGCGGGACCATCCGGCATCGGCCAGGGTGGTGCTGCGCAACGGCGTCGTCGAAGAAGGCTGCAGCCGCGGCGCGATCATGCGGCCGGATGGGCTGCATGATTTGCGCGTGTTCGCGCCGGTGGAGTTGCCGGCCGATCTGGACTGATCCCGGCCACGTGCGCTGGCGAACGCGTTGGCCAAGTGCATTTGCACGCGGCGGGTTGGCGCAGATCCGTCACCGGCATCGGCACCGGTCCCGCGTGTCCTGCATAGCGTCAACGTCAACACGATTCACCCGAGCTGCAGGGCCTCGAAGGCCGCGCGTCGGCTACCTCGTATACGGCTCGTTGCGCCAGTGGCTTACCATCGTCGCCAATGCGTCTGCACCGCCGGCTGTGCCGGCCTGCAGGATGACGAACACCGCTGGTGGCGGAAGGGGCGATTCGGTCCCCGCAGCGCCGGCAAGTAACACGAACCCTGGATACGACGATGACACAGCATGATGGACGGGGCGGACGACCGCCGCGCGATGGCGGCAGCTCCGGCGCCTCGCACAATCCCTGGGGCCGCGCCGCGCCGCGCGCATCGGCAGCGCGCACGCCGGCACGGCAGGCGCCAACGGCTTACACGCCTGCTGCCCCGCAGTCCGCGGCTTCGTCGTCCGGCGGCAATGCGCGCGAGCTGCGGCTGTACGGCATCAACGCAGTGCAGGCCGTGTTCAAGGCGCGCCCGGAGGCCATGCGCAAGCTGTATCTAAGCGAGGCGCGCATCCCGCAGTTCAAGGCCTTGCTGGCCTGGTGCGTGGCCCAGCGCATCGGTTACCGCGTGGTCGAGGAAGCCGATCTCAGCAAGCTCGCCGCCAGCGCGCACCACGAGGGTGTGGTGGCCGATGTGCTGCGCGTTGCCCCGCAGCCGTTGCAGGACTGGCTGGCTGCGTTGCCGCAGGGGCCGGTGCTGGCGCTGTGGCTGGATGGCGTGGGCAACCCGCACAACTTCGGCGCGATCCTGCGCTCGTCCGCGCACTTCGGGGTAGCCGGCCTGCTGCTGCCTGCCGGCTCCACGCTGGGTCTGTCCGGCGCAGCCGCGCGCGTGGCCGAAGGTGGCGCCGAAGCGGTGCCGCTGGTGCAACTGCCCGACACCGCAACGGCGATGGCGCAGCTGCGTCAGGCCGGTTTCGCAGTGGCGGCCACGCTGGTGGAGGGCGGCCAGGACGTGTTCGCCGCCGCGCTGCCGCAACGGCTGGTGTATGTGATGGGCGCGGAGAGCGAGGGCATGGACCGCCAGTTCGCGCGCGATTGCGACCTGCAGTTGTCGATCCGCGGCAGCGGCAAGGTCGAAAGCCTCAACGTGGCCTCGGCCACCGCCGTGTTCCAGGCCGCCTGGCGTGCCCGTGCGTTGGGTGGAGAGTCGTGATGCGCCTGTGTGCCGGTCTGCTTGCCGCCGCTTGTGCGTTGAGTGTCAGCGCGCATGCTGCAGCGGCCTCCACGCCTGCCGCACCGCCGCAGGTGCGCACTGATCACGGCCTGGTGCGCGGGCAGTGGCAGGACGACGGCAGTGCGGTGTTTCGCGCGATTCCGTTTGCCGCGCCGCCGCTGGGCGCGCTGCGTTGGCAGCCGCCGCAACCGGCCGCTGCCTGGTCGGGCGTGCGCGATGCCACCCAGGCCGCCACCCCGTGCGTGCAACCGGCGCTGGGCTGGAACAACGCCATGGCCAGGCGCGGTACGGAAGATTGTCTTTACGTCGAGGTGCAGACGCCGACGCTGCAGCCGGCCAAACCGCTGCCGGTGTTCGTCTGGATCCACGGCGGCGCCAATGTGGCCGGCGGCGCCGATGGCCATCTGCCGACCAACCTGGTCGCACAGGATATGCTGGTGGTGACGCTGCAGTACCGGCTCGGTGCGCTCGGCTTCCTGTCGCTGCCGGAACTGCGCGATGGCGACCATCAAGCCGCCGGCAACTACGCCTTGCTCGACCAGATCGCCGCGCTGCAATGGGTGCGCGACAACATCGCGCAGTTCGGTGGCGACCCTGCGCGGGTCACCATCGCCGGGCAGTCGGCCGGAGGCCAGGATGTGGGCTTGCTGATGCTCAGCCCGCTGGCACGTGGTCTGTTTTCGGCAGCGATCGAGCAGAGCGGCACCGCCGGGTTCGGATTGCCGGCACGTTCGCTGGAAGACAATCGCGCGCTGGGTGTGGAGATCGCCAAGCGTGCAGGTATCGATGACCCCGCCACGCGTCTGGCGCAGTTGCGCGCGCTGCCGGTGGAGCAGCTGATCAAGGCCGGGCAGGGTGTCGACGTGCCGGCACTGGATGACGATGGCTACATCTGGCTGCAGGCGATCGTCGATGGGCGCGTGCTGCCGCGTGCGCCGGCCGCGTTGCTGGCCGACGGTGCACAGGCCAAGGTGCCGCTGTTGATCGGCTATGTGGTGCAGGAGCTGGAATACGGCGGCAAACAGGGTGCACAGGCGCGGCTGCGTCGCGACTATCCGGCGCAGGCTGATGCCGTGCTGCAGGCGCAACGCACGCATGCGGCGCAGCGTGCCGCACGGCAGGGCGACGCAGCGATGCAGCTGTCCACCGATCTGACCTTCCGTTGCCCGGCAGTGACCGTGGCCCAGCATCAGGCCGCGCTCGGCGTGCCGGTGTGGCATTACGTGTTCGATACCGCCGCACCGGGCGGGCGGGTCACGCATAGCGCCGAGCTGCCGTTCCTGTTCAAGGGTCTGCCGATCGGCCAGCCGCCGGTGAGTCTGCAGCGCTATTGGGCCGCATTCGTGCAGCGTGGCAATCCCAACACCAAGGGCTTGCCGGCCTGGCCGGCATTTGCGCCCAAGCATGCGGCATTGCAGTTCGACGCCAGTGGCGTGCGCCCGCTCAAGGATGCACGCCCGGCGGTGTGCGCAGGCGTGGACCTGCCGTAATCGATCGGGCGTACCGCCACGGTACGCGCGCTTGACTCAACTCGACTTGGCTCAACTCAGCGGACGCAGCCTGTCCGCCGAGCTTATTTTTTTTGCAGTCGCACGGCGGCGCCGCCGTTTGCAGCCAATGGCAGCTGCAGGCTGTCGTTGGAGGTGAGTTTGCGCGTATCGATACGCACCTCCGTCGGGGCCGCGCCGTCGGCGTAGATGGTGGCGGTCCAGCTGCCCTTGCCCAGGAATGCCAGCGGCAAGGTCAGCGTGCGTGCCTGCTCGTTGGTCATCGCGCCCACGTACCAGTCCTTGCCGCTACGCCGCGCCAGTGCGATGTGCTCGCCGATCGCGCCATCGAGTGCGCGTGTCTCATCCCAGCTCGCCGGCACATCGCGCAGGAACTGCGCTGCCGGCACGTTTTCGTATTGTTCCGGGCTGTCGGCGACCACCGCGAACGGGCTTTCGTAGACCACATACATCGCCAGTTGCTGCGCACGCGTGGTCATCACCTGCGGCGCGATGTGCTGCATCTTGAACTCGGCCGGGCGCACATTGCGGAAGCCACCCGGTGTGTAATCCATCGGCCCGAGCAACATGCGCGTAAACGGCAGCGTGAGATTGTGGGTGGCGGTGATGCGCGTGGTCCACTTGTTGTACTCGGCGCCGAGCACGCCTTCCTGCGTGAGGTAGTTGGGATAGGTGCGGGTCAGGCCGGTCGGGTGATAGGCGCCATGTAGATCCACCAGCAGTTTGTGCTCGGCGGCCTTGGCTAGCAGGCGGTGGTAGAAATCCACCATCTGCTGGTCGTCGCGGTCCATGAAGTCGACCTTGATGCCCTTGATGCCGAGTTGCTGATACCAGGCGAGTGCTTCGTCCATGTGCGCATCCAGCGCGCGCCAATGCGCCCATAGCCACAGCCCGACATCGCGCTGCCGTGCGTAGGCCACCAGTCCCGGCAGGTCGAGCTGCTCCACCGGCCGGCGGATATCGGCATCGACGTTGTACTGGCCATCGCCGGTGCTGCCGAAATACCAGCCATCGTCGATCAGCATGTATTGCAGTTTCAATTGCTGCGCGTGATCGATGTAGCGCTGAATCGTGGCGGTATTCATGCCCGGCTGTGCCACGCCGCTGGCCAGTGAGCCGGACCACCAATCCCATGCCGATTTGCCCGCGCGCACCCAGCTCGCATCGAAGGCCGGCGGTGGGTTGAGTGCGGAAATCAGATTGGATTCAATCAGGCTGACCGGGCTGTCGCCCAGCATGATCACCCGCCACGGCGTGGCGAAATCGCGGCCCTTGGCATCAAGGCTGACGGCCAGCGTGGGGTCGTCCAGGCGTGGCGATAATTTCGCCGACACGCCCAGGCTGCCATCCTCGCGGCCGCTGAGATACAGGCCGGCATAATCGCGCAGGTTCGCCTCGGCAATTGCCAGCGTGGTGCCGCTGGCATCGGTCTGGCACACCAGCGGCAACTCGAGCAGATTGTGCGGGCGCAACCTGGATGCGGCGATCGCATCGTATTCGCCCTCATGGCTGGTGCCGAAGCGGCCCAGGTTCAAGCTCCAGCATGCGTAATCGCTGGGGAATGCAAAGCTGGTGAGCTCATTGCGAATCCGCACCTCACCGGCGTCGGGCAGCACATAACGCAGCGCAACGCCATCGTCGTAGGCGCGCAATTCCACTGTCAGGCGTCGCTGTTTGGGGTCTGACAACTGCACGCGCAATTGGCGGTAGTGATCGCGTGCCTGACGCGTCTTGCCCACGGCCAGGGCGAAGCGGCTGTCATGTGTTTCGGTGGTGCTGCCCTGCAACGTCATCGCCTTGCCGAGCGTGTCGGCAAGGCCCAGATCCAGTCCGAGCGGAGCGTCGTCGAGCACGACTTTGTTGCGATACAGCACGCGATAGCTCGGCACGCCGCCCTCGCGCAGCGTGAATTCCACCTGCGTACGTGCGTCGGGCGACTGCACCTGCAAACGCTGCGCAGCTGCAGGCAACGCGATCGAACACAGCAGCGCGCACGCCGCCGGTAATGCGGACTGGATCAGGTTTCGCATGAGCCCCTCCTCCTGGGAGCGCCAACCCTAACGCAGAACGGTTGTCGTCGATATCCACCTGGGGTAACGTTACCTCGCACCATGGCCGCTGAAACAGGGGCGGCAGCCACGGGCGGCATCACGACAGATGCAATGACAAGGCGACGACGCGTCGCCTTGGCGGTTGCGTCCAGGTGGTGTGCACCGTTGCTTGGCAGTAGAGCTTGGGAGAGGCCTCTAATGCTGATGGTTCGCAAGGCGTTCCGCCGTGGAGCGCTGTGGTTGTTGTGTGCTTGCATCGCCTGGACTGCAGTGGAGGCTGCACCTGCCGATGCCGATCCGCCCGGTCCCTACGACGTGCGCGTGCTCGCGGGCGGTCTCGGGCTGAGCAAGAAGCTCGCTGCCGGAACCCCACTGCTGGCCGCCGATGCGGATTGGAGCCTGTCCGCCTGGGTGCGGCCCTCCAGCGGAACCACCGGCCCGGCCTTGATTGCCGGGCTCGGTGATCCGCAGGCGGCTGGCCGTTTCTTCGTCATCGACAACGGCCTGCTGGGCTTCGCCCAAGGCGCCGAGCATGTGCTGCGCAGCAAGCAGCCGCTGCGCGCCGGCGTCTGGACGCAGGTTGCCGCAATTGCGCAGGGCACGCGCCTGAGCCTGTATGCCAATGGCCGCCAGGTGGCCAGCGGCAACGTGCAGCAAACCGCAGTCGCGCCCACGCTGGTGTTCGGTCCGCGCCAGCAGCCGGCGGCGTATACGCAGCACTTCGGCGGCGAGATTGCAGGCTTCACCGCGCAGGCCGGTGCCTTGGATGCTGCAACCATCGCACGGCTTGCCGGACAGACACCGGATCCTGCGCTGCAGCGCTTCGAAGACGCATCGCCCGGCTGGCGTGTGCAGGTCAAGCAGATGGCAGGGCAACTCGCACCGCAAGCGGCGGCGACCCTGCCGCGCAGTGCTGCGCCCTTCCCGGCGCCGGTCGCCAGGCCGGTGTCGGAAGCGCCTGCGCTGCAGCCGCTGGATGCCGCCGCATGGCGGCTCGGTGCATGGCAACTCGCTGCGGCACCAGAGCTCGGTCAGGCCAGCGGTGCGACGCTGTCGCGTAGCGATTACGCTGCCGGCAAGACCCGCTGGCGCGCCGCGACCGTGCCGGGCACGGTACTCACCACGCTGGTCGATCGTGGCGTGTATCCGGATCCGGATATCGGCCTCAACAACATGGCGATTCCCGAATCGCTGAGCCGGCAGGACTGGTGGTACCGCAGCAGTTTCGATCTGCCTGCAGCACTGCAAGGCAAGCGATTGGAGCTGCTGTTCAACGGCATCAACTATGCCGGCGAGATCTGGGTCAATGGCACCCAGGTCGGCCGCACCCGCGGCGCATTCGCACGCGGTCGCTTCGATGTCAGCAAGCAGCTCAAGCCGGGCAGGAACGTCGTCGCGGTACGGGTGTCGCCACCACCGCATCCCGGCATCGCGCACGAACAGTCGATGACGGCCGGTGTCGGCGAAAATGGCGGCATGCAGGCGTTGGACGGGCCGACCTTCATCGCCAGCGAAGGCTGGGACTGGATTCCGGCGGTGCGCGATCGCAATGCCGGTCTGTGGCAGGACGTGCAGCTGCATGCCACCGGTCCAGTGGCGCTCGGTGATACGCAAGTGATCACCGCGAAGCTGGCACCGGATCATCACCGCGCGGAACTCGAAATCAACGTGCCATTGCGCAACGACACTGCCGCAGCAGTGCAGGGCACGTTGCAGTTGGCCTTCGGCGATGTACGCATCCAGCGCGACGTCACGGTGCCGGCCGGTGGCAGCACGCTCAAGCTCACTGCTGCGGATACGCCGCAGTTGGTCGTCGCCAATCCGCGTCTGTGGTGGCCAAACGGTTATGGCGAGCCTGCGCTGTATACCTTGCAGGTCAGCGTCGAAGTGGCCGGTACGCCGTCGGACGCGCAGCAGCTGCGCTTCGGCATTCGTCAGGTGACCTACGAACTGTCGTTGTTCGACGACGATGGCGCGCTGCGCCGCGTCCTGGTCGATCTCAATCAGGCCCGGCAACGCGGCGAGCGCATCGTCGACGTGCGGCATGCAGCGATCCGTTCGGTACCCGGCGGCAATGCGCAATCCCTGTATCCCGGCGCCTTGTCCTCGCCGGCGGTGCAGCAGCTCGACGACAGCAGCCTGGCCCCGCATCTGGCACTGCGCATCAATGGTGTGCGTATTGCGGTGAAGGGAGGCAACTGGGGCATGGACGACTGGCGCAAGCGGGTCTCGCGCGAGCGTCTGGAGCCGTACTTCCGCCTGCAGCGCGATGCGCATTTCAATGTGGTGCGCAACTGGGTGGGGCAGAACACCGAAGCCAGCTTCTTCGAACTGGCCGACGAATACGGCATGCTGGTGTTCAACGACTTCTGGCAGTCCACCCAGAACTACAACATGGAGCCGGCCGACGCGGCGCTGTTTCTGGACAACGCTGCCGAGGTGATCAAGCGCTTCCGCAATCATCCTTCCATCGTGCTGTGGTTCGGGCGCAACGAAGGCGTGCCGGCGCCGATTCTCAACGAAGGCCTGGACCAGCTGGTGGCCGAACTCGATGGCACGCGCTGGTATACCGGCAGCTCCAACGAGATCAATCTGCAGGGCAGCGGCCCGTACAACTACCGCGAGCCGGTGGCGTACTTCAACAAGCTGGCGCAGGGTTTTTCGGTGGAGGTGGGCACGCCCTCGTTCTCCACCCTGGAGGCGTTCCAGGCATCGGTACCTGCGGTGCAGGACCAGTGGCCGATCGGCGATGTCTGGGCGTATCACGACTGGCACCAGTCCGGTAACGGCGACACCGCCAGCTTCATGCGCTCGCTGACCGACAAGCTCGGCGCGCCGACCAGCCTGGCCGACTTCGAACGCAAGGCGCAGCTGCTCAACTACGAAACGCATCGCGCCATCTTCGAGGGCTTCAACGCCCAGCTGTGGAGCAAGAACAGCGGGCGGCTGCTATGGATGAGCCATCCGGCCTGGCCCAGCAACATGTGGCAGATCTACAGCCACGACTACGACACCCACGCGGCCTACTACGGTGTGCGCAATGCGGCAGAGATGCTGCATGTGCAGATGAACCTGCCCGGCCACGAGGTGGTGGTGGTCAACAATGCGGCCGAGCCGGTGAGCGGCCTGCGCGTGCGCGCAGAAGTCTATGCCGCCGACGGAAAGTTGCTGCAGCAGCGCGAGCAAGCGTTGGAGGCCGCGGCGGTTGCGGTGTCGGCACCGGTGCTGCAACTGGCGCCGTTGCTCAAGGACACCAATGGCCTTGGCTTTGTGCGGCTGCAATTGCTCGATCGCGACGCGGTCGTGCGTTCGCGCAATTTCTACTGGGTGGCGCGCGATGCGGCGGCCATGCGTGGTCTGGATGCGCTGGCGGCAGTGCCGGTGCAGCTCAGCGCGCAGCTGCAGGAGGGCGCCGAACCGGTGCTGCGCGCCAGCGTACGCAATGCCTCGCAGCAGGTTGCGCTCAACACCAAGCTGACCCTGGTGGATGCGCAAGGCCAACGCATCCTGCCGGCGTACTACAGCGACAACTACCTCAGCCTGGTGCCGGGCGAGCAGCGCGAGATCGAGATCCGCGGCCCGTCCGCGGCGAGCCTGCGCAATGCCACGCTGCAGGTGCGCGGCTGGAATGTCGAACCATCAACAGGCGTTGCCAACGGGCCTCCGTAGCGGCGTCAGCGCGTTGCCGCGCCGTGCCCGCGCACGGCGTTCGCACTGACGCGCCGATTGCGCGTCAGCCAATACCGCATTGCCGTTGCTGCAATGCCATTCGAAACGGTCGTGGATTGTCGTCATCCCTGGGAGGGGACCATGAACAAGCTGCATTCGAACACCCGCCACACCCCGCTGGCCGCCGCACTCGCGGCTGCACTTACCCTGCTTGCCGGCAGCGCAGGCGCACAGGACGCCGGCAATGCCGCCGGGGTCACCGACCTGGACAAGGTCATGGTCAAGGGCGTGCGCGGCGCGCAGGCAGAGGCCATCGAGAACAAGCGCACCGCTGCGCAGATCATCGACTCGATCTCTGCCGAAGACATCGGCAAGTTGCCCGACGTCACCATCACCGATTCGCTGCAACGCGTGCCCGGCGTGCAGATCCGGCGTTCGGCCGGCGAGGGCTCGCAGCTCAATATCCGCGGCATGCCGCAGGTGCAGACCACCATGAACGGCGAGTTGTACCTGAGCGCCGGTGGCGGCGACCAATACGGCCAGCCGAACATCGGCCGCGCGCAGCCGGATTTCGTCGATATCCCGCCGACGCTGTTCAGTGGCGTGGACGTGATCAAGTCGCCGACCGCCGCCGATCTGGATGGCGGCATCAGCGGTACCGTCTCGCTGAAGACGCGGCGCCCGTTCGACCTGCCGGAAGGCTGGACCTTCAGCGGCCAGGCCGAAGGCTCCTACGGCGACCGCGTGCAGGAACTCAACGAGCTGTACTCGGGGCTGGCCAGCTTCCGCACCGAGCGCTGGGGCGCGTTGCTGGCTGTGTCGTACTCCGACGCCACGCTGGAGAACAAGCACCCCAGCGTGTATTCCAATGGCGCGCAGAAATCCACCGAGCAGAATGTGGGCTTCGATTTCAACGGCGACGGGCGCATCGGCAGCAACACCGACCCCAGCAATCTGCCGCGCGATTACTTCTACAACTGGGTCGCCACCGAACTGGACAACCGCAGCACCGATCGCCAGCGCACCGGCATCAACGGCTCGTTCCAGTTCAACATCAACGATTCGTGGACGGTGTTGGCCGATGCGGCCTACACCAAGCTTGAAGACCAGGACACCTCGGTGGCCGCGCAGCTGCACACCGGCTGGGCCACCAACCAGTTGCAGCCCGGGTCGGTGGTCGATTCCAACGGCGTGCTGGAATACGGCCAGTTCCGCTACAACCGCTTCCAGGCCCACTCGATGGCCGGCGTTGCCGACTCGGACGCGCTCAACACCAATCTGGAGTTGCGCTTCGACGATGGTGGCCCTTTGCGTGCCTCGTTCCGCTGGGTGCATGGCGATGCGCAGCGCACCTACGACGAAGCGCGTGCCGATGCGGTGGTGACGCGTGGCGACCAGATCACGCGCGCCGGCGGCGTCACGCAGTGGGCGAACGCCAACGGCTTGCCGACAGTGGATGCCTCGGTGGATTTCCGTGGCACCTATCCGGCGGTCAACCTCGGCACCGACGTGTCCAACCCGGACAACTGGCAGCTGATGTCGACCTGGGCGCAGGGCAACAAGATCGAAGCGACGATGGACGCGTTCCGCGCCGATGGCACCTTCGAGTTCGACGAGGGCGTGGTGCGCGGCTTCCAGTTCGGCATCCGCTACGGCGAGCGCGAGGTCAAGCTGGATACCTATCGCTATCTGTCGCCGGTATCGACCAGCTGCGCCGACCCGAACCGCTCGCTGTATTACTTCAAGGATCCGCTGATCGTTGACACCTGCAGCGGCGTCTCCGAAGCGCGCCTGCTGCCGTTCAATTCGATTCCCGGTTACTGGGCGTATTTCAACGATTTCGATCCGCTCAAGGTCACCGGCCTGGGCAGCCAGGGCCTGCCGGCGATCAACCCGCAGGTCATGAAGGACCCGGTGGGCTATCTCAACAGCCTGTACCCCGGCAACGTGGCCTACCAGCAGGCCGCCGATTCGTACAAGGTCACCGAAAAGAGCACCGCAGCGTATTTTCTGGCCAATCTGGAAGGCGGTACCGGCAGCGCGGTCCCGTGGACGGCCAACATCGGCGCGCGCATCGTGCAGACCAAGCTGGCGATCGACCAGTACCTGAGCAGCGGCAATGTGTTCATCGGCAATGTCGAATGGAACGGCGTCAGCCCGGCGATCGGTACCAATCGATTGAACCGCCAATACACCGACGTGCTGCCCACCGCCAACCTGTCGCTGGACATCACCGATGCGCAGAAGCTGCGCTTTGCCTACAACAAGGCGGTGGCGCGCCAGGACCTGCCCGATCTCGGGCGCGGGTTGGTGAGCTTCTATGCGGTCAACGGCACGCCACCGCGCAACCCCGCGTTGCCTTCGGATGCGGTGCTGTTCCTCAATGGTCGCTCCGGCAATCCGGATCTCGATCCGTATCGCGCCACCAACTACAACGCCTCGTGGGAATGGTATTTCTCCGATGCGTCGTTGGTCAGCGTGGGTGCGTTCCTGATCGATGTGAAGTCGTTCCCCACCACGGTGACCAATATCGAACTGTTGCCCGATGCCGATGGCGTGGCGCGACTGGGTGGCCCGGTGGAGCGCATCGTCAACGGCGGTGGCGGCAAGATCAAGGGCTTTGAAGTGGGGTATCAGCAGGCCTTCGACTTCCTGCCCGGCTGGTTGAGCGGCTTCGGTACCAACATCAACTACACCTTCTCCGACGCCGACACCGACAACACCGATATCGACGGCAACACCTTGCCGATCGGCGACAACTCCAAGCATCAGGCCAACGCGGTGCTGTGGTACCAGAAGGACAAGCTGCAGGCGCGTGTGGCGTACAACTGGCGCAGCAAGCGCTTCAGTCAGGTCAACAGCGGTGCCTGGGGCGACGAGCTGGCGATCTGGAACGACGACGTTGGCTATCTCGATGCGTCCTTCAGCTACGACGTCAACGATCACCTGACCCTGTACGCCCAGGCGACCAATCTGACCGGCGAAAGCGAGCGGCGCTACGCGCAGTGGACCAACCACTACTACGACCAGAACATCTTCGAGCGTCGTTACTACGCGGGCTTGCGTCTGCGCTTCTGATCCGGCTGCACCGTTGTGCGACCCAGCGCACCCCCGCGCTGGGTCGCGCATGTTTCGCTGTTGTCGCTCTCCAAGCGGTCATTGCGCTTTCTTCCCGTCGCCGCTGAGTGCGGCGCTGCAGTACGCCTGACGGCAACGTCAGGCACCCTCCCATTCGGCCGCATCGTCGGGAAGCGATGTGGCCGTTTTTTTAGCGTGATGCCGCAGGCGTTACCCGATGCCGATCGATGCGGCGCTTACCGCGCCGGTGGCCCGGCCGTCGAGCCGCGCTTGACCACGGTGTACTTCATCACCTGATGCACGCCCTGCGCGGGAGCGCCCTTGCGTCGCTGGCGGATCGCATCGGCCAGCAGCGACACCGCCGCGCGGCCCATCGCGGTGACCGGTTGATGCACGGTGGTGAGTTCGGGCCAGATGGTGGTGGCAACCGGGGTGTCGTCGAAGCCGGCGACCGATACATCTTCGGGCACGCGCAGGCCCAGGCCGTGTGCGACCGCAACGGCGGCTGCCGCCATATCGTCGTTGCTGCAGAACAGGGCGGTAGGCGGTTGCGCCTGCGCGAGCAGGCTGCGCGCGGCGAGCAGGCCGGAGTGATAGGTGAACAGACCGTCTGCCATCAACTCTTCGGCCACAGGCAGGCCGGCAGCCTGCAGGCTGTCGAGATAGCCATTGGCACGTAACGCACTGGGCGTGTGCTTGGGGTCGCCCTTGATCAAGGCGATGCGGCGATGGCCCAGTTCGATCAGGTGATCGACGATGGCGCGCGCAGCCTGGTAATCGTCGATGCGCACCGAGCTGATCTGCGCCATCGGTGCGCCGCTCGCCACCGCCACGACCGGGATGCCGCGTGCATCGAGTTCGGCGATGGTCTGGCGCGAATCGCATAGGGGGGGCGGCAGGATCACGCCGTCCACACCGGCCGCCAGCAAACGCTCGGTGGCGGCACGCTGGCTGCGGATGGCGCCGCATTTTTCCACCAGCACCTGGCTGCCATTGAGGCTGCTCTGTTCGAGCAGCCCGAGCATGAATTGGTTGAGGTAGGCCGCGCTGGGATTGCTGTACAGCACGCCGATGCGCAACAGGCCGCTGGTGCGCAACGAACGGCCGGCCAGGTTAGGGCGATACCCCAATGCCTGGACCGAGGCTTCCACACGCACGCGCATCTCCTCGCCGACATGCGGGTGGCGGTTGATAACGCGCGAAGCGGTCATCGGCGAGACCCCGGCGTGCTTGGCGACATCCAGCAGGGTTGCCGCGTTGTTCGCACTGCGTTGGCGCTTGGCCGCCATTGTGTGTGCTCGTCCTGGAGTGGAAGCGAAAGGCGGGTGGCGTGCTCGAGACCTGCAGCGACCAGGACGTGCCTGGCCGCTGGCAATCGTCGCTGCGATGTCGGTATCGGCACAGATCACGCGCAGCGTGCGCGTGCCCTGTGCCGCGCGCACTCAACCGAGGTGCGCCCGCGACGTCTGCAAATGCAGTTATTCGCTCGGCGGCTGCACGCTTTTTGCGCGGCTGCCGAAATCGCCATCGGCTTCGGCCGCCAGGTACGCAAACACCGTGTAGGCCGCGACATTTTGCGCAAGCGCCTTGGGGTCGATCTTGTCCAGCGTGTCGTCGGCGGTGTGGTGCAGATCGAAGTAGTCGGTGCCATCCTGCGCCAGCCATGCCCAGGCGCCACCCTTGGCGGAAATCGGCCCGACATCCGGGCCGGGGCCGCCCTTGCTCGGCTCATACGCGATGCCCAACGGCGCGAGTACCTCGGCAATCTGTCTGGTCGCTGCGCGCGACTGGTCCGGTGCCGCCGAGCCGGTGTTGAACGCATAGATGCGCCCGGCACCGAAGTCGCTCTCCGCGCCGATCTGATGCAGCGCCATGTCCTTGGCATCCTTGCCGTGCGCGGCCGCATACGCCTTGCCGCCGTACAGGCCTTGCTCCTCGTTGGCGAAGGCCACCACGCGGATGCTGCGCTTGGGCGCCTGCTTGAGTTGGCCGATCAGGTGGCCCGCGGCCATGGTGATCGCCACGCCGGCGCCATCGTCGATCGCGCCGGTGCCCAGATCCCACGAATCCAGATGCCCGCCGATCACCACCACTTCCTTCGGCTTGCTGCGTCCGGTGATTTCGCCGATCACGTTGTAGGAGGTCGCGGTGCCGTCCCAGCCGCAATCCAGCGCCAGCCGCACACGCGTGCTGCCCAGCGCGGTCAGGCGCGCGAGCTGGTTGGCATCGGGCACCGACAACGCCGCTGCCGGCACCGGCGTCACGCCTTCATCGAAACGGGTGATGCCGGTATGCGGCACGCGGTGCGAGTCGGTGCCGGCCGAGCGCATCACGAAGCCGATCGCGCCCTTGCGGATCGCTTCCGACGGACCCTTGCTGCGCACCGCGCCGCCATTGCCGTAATCCTTGCCGTCGCGCGCCTTGGTCATCTGGTAATCGACGAACGCGATCTTGCCGGCCAGCGAGCCGGCCGGTGCGGCCTGCAGTGCCGCCAGGTTGTCGAAGCGCACCACCTCGCCTTCGACGGTGCCGCCCGGGCTGCCGCCCAGTGCGGTGATATGCAGGGGCTGCGCATGTGCACCGATCACCGCCGCCTGTTCGCTGCGCCGCTGCCACTTGGGAAAGCTCACCGGCTCGGTCCACACCTTGTCGAAGCCCAGCGACTGGAACTTGGCCTTGGCCCAGGCCACCGCGCGCGGATCAGCCTCGCCACCGGCAATGCGTGGGCCCACTTCGGTGGTCAACGATTCCACCACCGCAAAGCCGGTGGTGTCGGCCAGGGCCTGCTCGCGCAGCTGCGCGGCGGTGCGCACCGCGCCATCGGCGATGGTGGTCTGTGCGGCAAGCGCGGGTGTGCAGGCGAGTAGGGCAGAGATGGCAACAGCGAGGCGACGCATGCAGGGCGGCTCCAACGACAAGGGGACCCCGAGCTTATCAGCGCGAGGTCCCCCGTCTGCGTGCGAAAGGTCATCCTCCTGCGCGAAGTTGCGCAGCGGATGTGTCCGCTTACGGCACGCCCGGTGTCTTCAGTGTGTCGTTCTTCAACGAATCGCGGATCTCGCGCAGCAATAGCACTTCTTCGCTCGGGCCCTTGGGAGCATCCGGCTTGCGGTGGGTCAGGCGGTTGATCAGCTTGACCACCATGAAGATCGCAAAGGCGATGATCACGAACTGCACGACGGTGTTGATGAAATCGCCGTAGCCGATCGCCACTGCCGGAATTTCCTTGCCGGTGGCATCGACGCCGGCCGGCTTGAGCACCCAGGCCAGGCGCGAGAAATCCACATTGCCGATGGCCCAGCCGATCGGCGGCATGATGATCTTTTCCACCAGTGCAGTGACGATCTTGCCGAACGCTGCACCGATGACCACACCGACCGCCAGGTCGATGACATTGCCACGCATCGCGAATTGCTTGAATTCGCTGACCATTCCCATAGCGCACTCCAGATGCGGTCGCGGACCAACTGCCGCAGGGTGATCGTAGCGGGCCGCGTGTCAGCCCGCGATGATGCCGTGGCGCTCGGCAACGTTTTCCAGGCGCGCACTGAACTGATCGCCGGGCAGCAGCGGGCCGACACCGGCCGGCGTGCCCATGAAGATCAGGTCGCCCGCGCGCAATGCATAGAGTTTGGAGAGCTCATGCAAAATCTCCGGCACGTTCCAGATCATCTGATCCAGCAACGACTGCTGGCGCACCTGGCCGTTGACCTCCAGCGACAGGTTCAAGGCCTCCAGCGCACCCACTTCGCCGGCATGCACCAGCTCGCTGATCGGCGCGGAGTGGTCGAAGCCCTTGGCGATGTCCCACGGCAGGCCCTTGGCCTTGGCCGCTGCCTGCAGATCGCGTCGGGTCAGGTCCAGGCCCACGCCGTAGCCGTAGATCAGCGCCTCTGCCTGCTCCACCGGCAACTCGCCGGCCGGCGCATCGCTGCCCAGTGCCACCACCAGTTCCACTTCGTGGTGCAGTTCCTTGGTGCCGGGCGGATACGGAATGTGGTCGCCGTGGCCCACCACGATCGCATCGGCAGGCTTCATGAAAAAGGTCGGCTGGCCACGCTCGGCCTTGGAGGCAGGCGCAGTGGCGCCCATCTCGCGCGCGTGATCGGCAAAGTTGCGGCCGACGCAGTAGATGCGGTGCACCGGAAAGTTGCCGCCACCAACCACCGGAATGCGCGGAACATCGGCGGCGGGAATCACATCGTGGGTCATGCACGCATCCTTGGGGAACGAGGCACGTGAGTCTAGCCGTTTGGCTGTGCATGACGGAACCGTCGCGCTGCAGCGTGCAGTGCGGCGCAACGTCTGGCTGGCAGGTCTGCGATCACGGCTTGCATCGGCGCACGCAAACTCGCGCAGACCGGTCAATACCTGCGCGACTGATTCGGGATTGGATGCTCACCGCGCTGGAGGCGGTGGACTGGTGCCTCAGTGCGACAACGGCAGCGCAGGCTTGCGCACCACGCGGTATTCGGCCTCGACCACGCGGGTTTGCTGCGGCGTGCGACGGTTCGATTTGCTCAGCAGCTTCCAGGCAATGCCGCCCAGGATCATCGCCGCGCCCACGAACACGCTGAAGAAGATCAGTACCGCAAGGATGACCAGACCAGCCAGGCCGGCGGCCACGCGCACCAGCGGGTGACGCGGCTTGCGCGGGGCAAACAGGTGGTGGAGGTTACCGAGTTGGAAGATGCGTGCAGGCATGGCGGTGGGCTGCCGGGCAGGAAACAGGCAGGCAGTATCGTTGCGGTTTCATGTCATTGAGTGAAAACTTCGTTAAACGTTCGCTCGTTTTGTTAAATCCATCACATCGGGTGTGCTGGGCGATTGTCGCTCTGGCAGCCCGGAGCACCGCCCGTACAGGCCGGCAAGCGGGCGAATTGCAGCCCGCCGCGTGGCGTCGGGGCGATGCAGGCGCATGCCACAATCGCAGTCCGTTCTCGAACAGCAGACTGCATGTCTTCGTCATCGTCCACCACGCTTGTCGAACTGGCGCAGATTCCCGACGCCGGATTTCTGGAAGTCGAAGCGGTCTGGGACGGCGGCCCGGAGTCCCTGGTGCTGTATCGCGAAGGCGCCCAGGTGCGTGCCTGGTTGAACGTCTGCCCGCACGCCGGCCGCCGGCTGGACTGGGCGCCGGGCCAGTTCCTCAAGACCAAGGACGGCCATCTGGTGTGCGCAGCGCATGGCGCAGCGTTCGAGCTCACCGGCGGCGAATGCATCAGCGGCCCGTGCCGCGGTCAGTCGCTGCTGGCGGTGCCGGTGCGCATCGAGGGTGAGCAGGTGGTGCTTGGGTGACTGCTGAAAGTGGTGCGGCTCAGCGCGCTGCCCACCAGAACATCAGGTTGATCATCGACACCATCACCACGATGTAGATCAGCGACAGCGGCGCGCCCACGCGCCACAGCTCGCGCGGCTGATAGTTGGCCGGGCCGGCCACCATCGAGATCACCGGGTTGGAGGCCGTCATCAGATTGTTGGACGCCGACAGCGCCACGATCAGCGCGAATGCGGTGGGGTTGCCATTGGCGGCCAGCGCCAGGTTGACCGCAATCGGCACCATCACGATGGTGGCGCCGACATGGCTGATCACCAGCGAAAACGCGGTGGTCAGCAGCGCCAGGCTGATTTCCAGCGCCCATACCGGAATGCCTTCGGGCAGGCGGTCGATGGTATGGCCCGCCACCCAGGCCGCAGTGCCGCTGCTGTCCATCGCCCAGCCGAGTGGAATCAGGCCGGCCATCATGAAGATGGTCTTCCAGTTGATCGAGGCGTAGGCCTCGTCCATGCGCAGCACGCCGCTGACCAGCATGCAGGCCACACCGGTCATCAAGGTCAGTGCCACCGGCAGGCGCGAGGTCAGTGCGATCAGGATGGTGAAGGCGAAGATCGCCATGGCGATCTTGAACTTGTGCGGGCGCTGCTCGCCTTTGGGGAAGTCGGTCACCGGCACGAAATCGCGGCTTTCTGCTGCCTGCGCCAGGTCCTGCCAGATGCTGTGGAACACCAGCATGTCGCCGCCGCGCAGCGGCACGTTGCGCACGTCCTCGCGGATCACCTGCTTGTCGCGGTTGATCGCCAGCAGGCTGATGCCGCTCTGCTTGCGCAGGCGCAGCTCGGCGGCGGTCTTGCCGATCAGACGCGAGTTGGGCGGAATCAATGCTTCGGAAATACCGGCCAGGCTGGGGTTGAACAGATCGCCCAGGTTGCGCAGGCGCGAGGACATGCGCAGGAACTGGTTCTGCGCAAAGTCGGTCACTTCCTGGCGCGGCCCCATCGCCCCGAGCACGCTGCCGACCCAGATGCGCATGTCGGCCGGCGGCGCCAGGCGGGTGTCGTTGCCGGTCTTCAGGGCCAGCAGCAACGGCGCGTCGTGCAGCGCTTCGGCCTCGCCCAGGGTCATGCCGACCAATGGGCTTTCGGCGCTGACGGTGAGCTCGAACACGTCGCCGTCGATGCCGTAGGTCTTGGCGAAATAGCTTTCGGTGCGCGAGGGCGTGACGCCTTCGTTGATCAGGCGTTCTTCTTCGATCAGCTTGCGGTCGCCGTAGAAGCGGAAGTACAGCAGTGCGGCGATCAGCAAGGCCACGCCGATCGGCAGCGGCGCGAACATCGTCAACGGCTCGATGCTGGCCATGCCCGAGGGCAGGTTGTTGTTGGCGGAGACCAATAGATCGTTGAGCAGGATCAGCGGTGAATTGCCCACCATGGTCAGCGCGCCGCCCATCACGATGGCTGCGGCGATCGGCAGCAGCATGCGTTGCAGGGTCAGCCCGGTGCGCGTGGCCAGCCGCGAGGCGACCGGCAGGTACAAGGCCATCACCGACGGGTTCTGCATGAAGGACGAATTCAAACCGGAGATGGCCAGCGTCATCATCATCAGGCGTTGTTCGCTGCCGTGCGAGCGCCGCAGCAACCAGGTCGCCAGGCGATTCAACGCGCCGGTGCGCTCCAGCCCCGCACCGAGAATGGTGGTGGCGATGATGCTCATCACCGCGTTACCGGAAAAACCACCGAACAATTCTTCCGGCGCCACCAGCCCGGTGACGCCCAGCACCACCAGCACGATCAAGGCCACCACGTCGGCGCGGATGCGCTCGAACAAAAACATCGCCATCGTGAAACCGACCAGCCCGAGGACGAGCTTCATATCGTTGGTCAGTGTCAGCGCGGTGTCCATTGGGGCAGGGATTCGGGATTCGGGAGTGGGGATTGGTCAGGCGACTGCGGCGTCGAGTATGCGGGGTAGCGCTGTTACGAATCCCCAATCCCCGCTCCCGAATCCCGGTCATAAACCAGATCCCACACGCCGTGGCCGAGCTTCTGGCCGCGGGTTTCGAAGTGGGTCTGCGGGCGCCAGGCGGGGCGTTCGACGTGGCCGCGCGGGCCGGCGCGATTGACCAGGCCCGGGGTGGCGTCGAGCACGTCCCACATCTGTTCGGCATAATCGGCCCAGTCGGTGGCCGCATGCAGGCGGCCGCCATCGCGCAGCTTGCGCACCACCAGCTGCGCGAACGCCGGCTGGATCAGGCGGCGCTTGTTGTGGCGCTTCTTGTGCCACGGATCGGGGAAGTAGATGCGCACCTCGTCAAGCGCGCCATCGGCGATCTCGTGTTCGAGCACTTCCACTGCGTCGTGGTGATACAGGCGCACATGCGTACTGCCATCCTCGTCCAGCGCATTGAGCAGGCGACCGACGCCGGGCGCATGCACCTCGATGCCGATGTAATCGCGGCTGGGGTCTTGCTGCGCGGCAAAGCGCAATGCCGCGCCATTGCCAAACCCGATTTCCAGCACCTTGGGTGCGGGACGGCCGAAGGCCGCATCGAGATCGCGCGGCGCACCGCTGTAGTCCAGGCCGAAGCGCGGCCACAGCTCGTCGAACGCGCGCTGCTGCGCCGGGGTGAAGCGGCCCTGGCGCAGCACGAAGCTGCGCACCTGCCGGCGGCCCTCTTCGATGGTGAAGGGCTTGGGCGGCATCTTGGCGCCGTCGCTGGTGAAAGGATCAGTCATGAGTTAAGTCACATCAAAAAACAAAAGCCCCTCTGCCTTGGGGAGAGGGGTTGGGGTGAGGGTACGGCGTAAGGGATCACGTGCAGCGACGCGCGATCCAGCAACGGCCACATCCGGCACGTCACACGGCCGAGCGGTGCGCATCGACGGCAATGTCAACGCAGTCCACCCACTCATCCAATCACGCCATCCACCGGACTCGACGCCGAGGCATACCGCTTGCGCGGAATCCGCCCGGCCAGGAAGGCTTCGCGTCCGGCCTCGATCGCCTTGCGCATCGCGCTCGCCATCAGGATCGGATCGCGCGCACCGGCGATGGCGGTGTTCATCAGCACGCCGTCGCAGCCCAGCTCCATCGCGATCGCCGCATCCGATGCCGTGCCCACGCCGGCATCGACAATGATCGGCACCTTGGCGTTTTCGATGATTTCCAGCAGGTTGTACTTGTTCTGGATGCCCAGCCCGGAGCCGATCGGCGCGGCCAGCGGCATCACCGCCACGCAGCCGATCTCTTCCAGGCGCTTGGCCAGGATCGGATCGTCGGAGGTATAGACCATGACGTCGAAGCCGTCGGCCACCAACTGCTCGGCAGCCTTGAGCGTTTGCACCACATCCGGATACAGCGTGCGCTCGTCGCCGAGCACTTCCAGCTTGGTCAGGTTGTGGCCGTCCAGCAGCTCGCGCGCCAGCCGGCAGGTGCGCACCGCGTCTTCGGCGGTGTAGCAGCCGGCGGTGTTGGGCAGCAGCGTGTAGCGATCCGGCGGCAGCACATCGAGCAGGCTGGGCGCGTTGGGGTCCTGGCCGATGTTCACCCGGCGGATCGCCACGGTGACGATCTGCGCGGCGGCCGCTTCGGTGGCCAGGCGGGTTTCGTCCAGGTCCTTAAACTTGCCGGTGCCGGTCAGCAGGCGCGAACGGTACGGCTTGCCGGCGATGATCAGCGCATCAGAGGGGGCGGTATTGGTCATCGGGCAATTATCACCGATCGCGCGCAGCTGCGCCGGCCTGCGTGCCGCATCAACCGCCGCCCAGCGCGTGCACGATCTCCACCACATCGCCGGCACGCAACCGGTGCGTGGCATGCCGCCCGCGCGACACGATTTCGCCATTGATCTCCACTGCCACGCGCCGTTGTGCAAGACCTTCCTGCTCCAGCAGGGTGGCCAGCAGCAGATCGTCGGGAACGTCGCGCGGGGTGCCGTTGAGTTGAATGTTCATGTCATCATTGTGGCATCGCGTGCCGTCAGGGCGCGCGTTTTTGCGTTATGCGGCAATGCAGCGTGAGCGCGGGCGGCGAGGGTGAAACCATGTGCCATTCGCCGGCGTACGTCAGCAGGTCCGGTCCAGTTCCACACTACCTTGAGCAGGCACTCCCATGGCTTCAACCCTTCGCCCGATCCGTTCCCTGATGGCCGTGGCCATCGCCATTGCGGCCACCCCGGCCATGGCCGCGTCTGCGTTCGACCAGACCGTGTTCTTCGGTGACAGCCTCACCGACAGCGGCTACTACAACCCGTTGCTGCCGGCCGCCTCGCGCGCGGTCACCGGCAAGTTCACCACCAACCCGGGCTGGGTCTGGGCCGAGTACGTCGCCGACCACTACGGCACCAATGCCGCGCCCAATGGCAATGGCCAGACCGGCGACAACTACGCCGCCGGCGGCGCCCGCATCCAGGCCGGTTCGACCAGCGTGCTCGGTGCCGCGCCTTCGGTGACCAGCCAGATCAACACCTACCTGAGCGCCAACGGCGGCCAGGCCAACCCGAATGCGCTCTACACCGTATGGGGCGGCGCCAACGATCTGCTCGCGGCTGCAGCCGTGCCGGCCCAGGCGCAGGCCATCATCGGCAACGCGGTCACCGCGCAGGTCGGTGCGGTCGGCGCCTTGCAGGCCGCCGGCGCGCGCTACGTGATGGTGCCGACCATTCCGGACGTGGGCATCACCCCGCGCTTCCGTGCCGGCGGTGCCGCCGCGATGGCGCAGGGCACTGCTGCGGCAACCGCCTACAACACCGCATTGTTCAATGGCCTGCGGTCGGCCGGCCTGCGCGTGATCCCGGTCGACACCTTCCACATCCTGCAGGAAGTGGTCGCCAATCCTGGCACCTACGGCTTCAGCAACGTCACCAGCACCGCCTGCAACCCGGCCGTGCCGCTGCCGGCCTGCAACCCGACCAGCCTGGTCGCCGCCAACGCGCCCAACACCTATGTGTTCGCCGATGGCATCCACCCGACCACCGCCACCCACCAGATCCTGGGCGAGTACGCCATCTCGCTGCTGGAAGCCCCGCGTCTGCAGCAGGTGCTCACGCATTCGGCGCAGGCGATCGGCCGCGCGCGCGCCGACCAGGTGGCCTGGCATCTGGACGGCAAGCCGGACGCCGATGGCCTGCGTTGGTGGGGCAGCGTGCGTGGCGACATGCAGCGTTACGACCATGCCGATCTGTACGACGGCATGGCCCCGGCCGGCTTGTTCGGTGTGGACTGGACTGCGGGCGACCTGGTGTTCGGCGGCTTTGCCGGCTTCGGCAGCATGGACGCCGACTTCGGCAACCGTAACGGCAGCTTCAAGCAGGACGACACCACGTTGGGCGGCTTCTTCGGCTGGTACACCGGCCCGGTCTGGGTCAACGCGCAGGTCAGCTACAGCTGGCTGAGCTACGACGTCGACCGCGAAGTGCAGCTCGGGCCGGCCACCCGCGTGCACAGCGGCTCGCCGGATGGCAGCAACCTCACCGCCGCAGTCAACGCCGGCTATTCGCTGGGCGAAGGCAACGTCAAGTATGGCCCGGTGGTCGGCCTGACCTGGCAGAAGCTCAAGCTCGACGGCTACACCGAGAGCAACGAAAGCTCCACCGCACTGGGCTACGCCGATCAGGACATCGACTCGATGGTCGGCCGCATTGGCTTCCAGGTGCGCCTGGACGGTGCAATGGTCAAGCCGTACCTGCAGGCGACCTACGACCACGAGTTCAAGGACGGCACCGAAGCCAGCGCCTGGCTGCAGTCGATGCCGGACATGGGCATGTACACCGTCCCGGGCCAGAACTTCGATCGCAACTACGCGACCGTCGTGCTGGGCGCCCGCACCGGCCTGTGGGGCCTGCAGAGCAACATCGGCCTGAGCACCACCACCGCCCAGCGCAGCGCCCGCGACGCGACGCTGTTCGTGAATTTCAGCGGCAACTTCTGATCCAAGCACCACACGCGTTGCAAGCGAGGGCCGGGCAACCGGCCCTCGTCACATCTACGCATTGCGCCCGGCCCCCGCACCCGCCTAAACTCTCGCAACGCCGCGCGGGCGTAGCTCAATGGTAGAGCTGTAGCTTCCCAAGCTACTGACGTGGGTTCGATTCCCATCGCCCGCTCCATGTCCGGCAGTGGCCTCTGACGATCTTGTCCACTAGGCCAGCGCGGATTGCTCGATATCCGATCCGTCCTAACTGAATCGCTTATCTTCTGGGCCGGTCGCTGCGCGACTGCGCTTACCCCCTGACATGCCATTTCAGGGCGCAGCTCAGGCCTCCGCAGTCGATGGCAACGATTGGTTTTCAGCTATCGGCTTTTTAACCATGGATGGGGTGTTTTCGTCGGCTACAACCGATTGCGACAATGCAGCCGGATATAACATTTAGTGTTTGGACCGGCACCGATTGCAGCGCGCTTGGAGCGAATAACGCCAGTTGCGCGCTTCGCTATTTCCTTCCCCTTGGTCAGGAACCTCCTGATTGAGCGGGCTCGCGGCGATGGGCATAGTGGCAGCCATCATCGAGCGAGCACCATGACCGCCACGCATCCTCAACTCATCGGCGCACTTCTGAAGGGCATACGACGCGCCGAATCCGCGCGGGCAGCCTCGGTTGCTCACCGCGCCGAGCAGATGCGTTTTGGTTACGGCACGCCGGACGATGCTGGCAAGGTGTTGGAGATGTTCGCGCTGGATTCCGAGCAGATTCGCGAGCTGGGTCTGGTGGGGGTGGAAGAGCTGGGCGAAGCGGTCTGCCATGCCTGGTCCATCAACGCCGGCGAGCTGGATCGGGTGGTGCAGTGGTTTTCTGTGCCCAGGGTCGAGTTTGTCGGCAAGCACTGCGGTGAGCTGATCCGGGCCGGGCGCATCGGGCCGGTGCTGACCATGGCCCGCGAGCATGCCTTGCTGCGCCATCGCTGAGCGCAGCCAGACTCGGGCGCGTCCTGCCGCTTTACGCTAGCCGGCGCAACGGCAATACTCGCTGACCCGTCCAACCTCAGTTTTGCCAATGCGCCAGGTTCCGCCCGCTTCACCCTCTGCCGCCGCCAAAGCCCAATTGCTGGAAGAGCTGCGCAAGCTCGAGCAGGAAGAAGCCCAGCTGAAGTACGCCCAGACGCTGGAAGCCTTCGACCAGGTGGTCGAGGTGCTGACCCAATTCGGCAGCCGCTTCAATGCCAAGCAGAAGTCCCAGATTGCCTCGCTGGCAATGACTGGCAAATCCAAGGGGCCGTTGTCGTCCACAGGCGAAGTGGTGGCCAAGTACTGGATTCCGCATTCCGGCGAGACCTGGTCCGGGCGTGGCCGCACGCCGCGTGCGTTCAAGGCCTGGGAAGGCACCAGCTCCTACAAGGAATGGAAGGCCAATCATCCGGACAAGCGATTTCCGCTGTATCCGGGCTGAGTTTTGCGTCTTCAAGGTCTGGCTAGGGTGCGTAACGCTTAGCGATTCACGGCCGTCGTGCACTTTGGTGTTATCGCCGTCATTGCCGCATTCGAGACGCTGCCGGATCGTGCAATCACATCTGGGTGTGGTGATGCTTGCCGATGTCGCCGTGTTTTAGGCCGGAGCCAGAGAATTGCGTGTCCAGCTTGCTATGGCGATGTAATTGTTTAAGCACAGTGCGTCGCGATTAAGCGGCGGGTTTTTCGATAGATGTACTCGAAATGCGTGATTGCCGGGTGCGGCTGTTTCGTTTTTTAAGTTGGTTGATCGGCTATCGATAAAGGCGAGCGGTAACTTGATAAATACCGCACCAGGCCGCATCGCCACGCGCGTCACTAGAGACCAAGCCACTGCTCCAAGCGCTTTGGCAAGCAAAGCCATTGCAGCTCTATCTGCGATTGCGGCGCGCCGGCAGCGATTCTGCTTCCCCGCGCTCGACGCAGAGTCTGGCTGTCACCTTCAGGGTTGACTGCTGCATCGGCATCCATGAATCGATAGCGCAGATCCTGTCAAAGCCGTAGCCTCCGTCGCCGATGTCGAAGCAATAAAAAACTCGCGGTCTACCGGGTTTCCGGCAGGCCGCGAGTTCGTGTTACCGCATCAGTGTTACTGGTCGTTCTTGCACTCGAACACCGACACGCTGCGCGGCGGGGCCAGGAATTCGCTGGCGCCGGCCGGCATCATGTCCACTTCCAGTGCTTCGTCGGTCGAGAGCGCCAGCTTCCAGTGCACCGGTTCGTCGGCCGAGGGCAGGGTGAAGGTCACGCCTTCGTGATAGGCATTGATGACGATCAACAAGGTGGCGTCGTTGGCCAGCTCCTTGACGCCGGAGGTCTGGGCCTTGCCTTCCAGCAGCAGTCCCACCGAGCGCGCGCCGGCATCGGTCCAGTGCGCGTCGTCCATTTCGGTGCCGCCCGGATTGAGCCAGGTGAGATCGCGCAGGCCTGCCTCCTCGTTGTACTGACCGTTGAGGAAGCGGCCGCGCGACAGGATCGGATAGCGCTTGCGCAACTGCGTCAGTGCCTTGACGAAGTCGGTCAGGCGGCCATCGGTCGGGTCATTTTCCCAGTCCAGCCAGGTGATCTCGTTGTCCTGGCAATAGGTATTATTGTTGCCGCCCTGCGACTGCGCACGCTCGTCACCGGCAAGCATCATCGGCGTCCCTTGCGAGAGCAGCAGCGTGGCGAGCAGGTTCTTCATCTGCCGCTCGCGGATCTGCAGCACGTCCGCGTTGTCGGTATCGCCTTCCTCGCCATAGTTGCAGGAACCATCGTTGGACGAACCGTCGCGATTGTCCTCGCCATTGGCGATGTTGTGCTTTTCGTTGTAGCTCACCAGGTCGCGCAGGGTGAATCCATCGTGCGCGGTGATGAAGTTGACCGACGCCCACGGGCGGCGACCGCGACGATCGAACAGATCGGCCGAACCGGTGAAGCGCGTGGCGAACTCGGCGAGCTTGCCATCCTCACCCTTCCAGAACTCGCGGGCGTTGTCGCGGAACTTGTCGTTCCATTCCGACCAGCCCGGCGGGAAGTGACCGACCTGGTAGCCGCCGGGGCCGCAGTCCCAGGGTTCGGCAATCAACTTGACCTCCGACAGCAACGGATCCTGGTTGCACGCATCCAGGAAACCGCCACGCTGGTCGAAGCCACTCGGCTCGCGTCCCAGGATCGTGGCCAGGTCGAAGCGGAAGCCGTCCACATGCATCTCGCCGGCCCAATAGCGCAGCGAGTCGTTGACGAACTGGATCACCCGCGAGTTGCTTAGATTGAGCGTATTGCCGGTGCCGGTATCGTTGATGTAGTAACGCTTGTCTTCGGCAAGGCGGTAATAGCTGGCGTTGTCGATGCCCTTGAACGACAGCGTCGGGCCCAGCTCGCTGCCTTCGGCGGTGTGGTTGTAGACCACGTCCAGGATCACTTCCAGGCCCTGCTTGTGCATGGCCTTGACCATGTCGCGGAACTCATCGCGATGTCCGCTGGACAGGTAGCGCGACTTCAGCGCGAAGAAGCCAATGGTGTTGTAGCCCCAGTAATTGCGCAGGTCCTTGTCCAGCAGATGCTGGTCGTCCAGATACGCATGTACCGGCAACAGCTCCACTGCGGTGATGCCCAGGTCCTTGATGTATTGCAGCACCTGCGGCTGCGCCAGGCCGGCGAAGGTGCCGCGTACGGCCTCCGGTACCTGCGGGTTGCGCATGGTATAGCCACGCACATGGGTCTCGTAGATCACCGTCTCGTTCCAGGGCTTGAGCAGGCGCGCGTCGTCTTCCCAGTCGTAGGTGTCTTCAACCACCACACACTTGGGCATGAACGGCGCGCTGTCGCGCTCGTCGAAACTCAGATCGCCGTCCGGGTGACCCACGGTATAGCCGTACAGTTCGTCTGCCCAGATCAGGTCGCCATCCATCTCGCGTGCATACGGGTCCATCAACAGCTTGTTGTGGTTGAAGCGGTGGCCTTCGGTCGGCTCATACGGGCCATGCACGCGGTAGCCGTAGCGCTGGCCGGGTTTGACGTCGGGTAGGTAGCCGTGCCAGATCTCGTTGGTGTATTCCGGAAGATCCACCCGCACTTCGGTGCCCTGTTCGTCGAACAGGCACAGCTCCACGCGCGTGGCATGCGCGGAAAACAACGCAAAATTGGTGCCCTGGCCATCGAAGACGGCACCGCGCGGAAACGGGCGTCCTTGACGGATGCGGGAGGGGTTGGCGTAAGCCGCGCTTGCTGGACGTCGCATTGAGAGTCTCGGGTGCGCCGGCATGCCGGCATTGAGGGAACTCAAGCATTGCGGGTTGCGCTGTGCAAACTGCGTCACGACGACAGGGGGGCGGCGTGAGGGCGGTCGATGCGGCGCGCGGCGGCCGGTCATTCCGACCGAGGTGACGGAAGCGCGCGCGCTGACGCGGATGGAGCTGAGGCGTTGAGTCGCGCATGTCTGCTGCGTTGTCTGCGCGACTGTCGCCGGGCAAACCTGCGCCGTGCATCACCTGTGCCGCGGTACGTCAGCGCGCTTGAGCGCTGCGCAGCCGCCCTGCTAGCATCCGGGCCGTCGCAGCCACGCCGCGCGTGCAGTCTTACAGCTGCCTTGCTGCGTCACTTCCACCTCCCATTCTCGGGGCCGTCGCACACCCGTCGAACGCAACGTGCAGGGCAGGGACGCTGCCCGCGCGTGCAATCGGCTGGCAGACCTACGGACTTGGGTCACTCCGTCATCAGACTCCGACCATGTCCAGGCCGCGCCGTACACCTGCCGCGATGAAAATCGCCATTCTTTCCCGCAACAGCAAGCTGTATTCGACCCGGCGGCTCATCGAGGCCGGGCGCAAGCGTGGTCATACCGTGCGCATCCTCGACCCGCTGCGCTGCTACATGCGCATCGCCGCCGACGGTTTCAGCCTGCACTACAAGGGCAAGCCGATCACCGGCTTTGATGCGGTGATTCCGCGCATCGGCGCCTCGGTCACGCGCTATGCCACCGCCGTGTTGCGCCAGCTCGAATTCATGGGCACCTACACGCCCAACCCGTCCGACGCCATCCTGCGCTCGCGCGACAAGTTGCGCGCGCATCAGTTGCTGGCCGCGCAAGGCATCGACATGCCGGTGACCGTGTTCGGCGACAACCCGGACGACACCCAGGATCTGCTGTCGATGCTGGGCCCGCCGCCGCATGTGGTGAAGTTGAACGAGGGCGCGCAGGGCGCCGGGGTGATCCTCACCGAGAAAGCCAGCGCCTCGCGCGGCGTAGTCGAGGCGCTGCGCGGGCTCTATGCCAACTTCATCGTGCAGGAATTCATCGGCGAGGCCGAGGGCGCGGACCTGCGCTGCTTCGTGGTCGGCGACCGGGTGGTTGCCGCGATGCGCCGGCAGGCGGCCGAGGGCGACTTCCGTTCCAACCTGCATCTGGGCGGCAGCGCTGCGGTGGCCCAGGCCACCGAGCAGGAGCAGGAGGTCGCGGTACGCTCGGCGCGCGCGCTGGGCCTGGCGGTGGCCGGTGTGGACCTGATCCGTTCCAGGCGCGGGCCGTTGGTGCTCGAGGTCAACTCGACTCCCGGACTGGAGGGCGTGGAAGGGGTCTGCGAGGTGGACGTGGCGGCGGCGATCATCCAGCACCTGGAGCAGTCGATCCGTTGATCGGGCCGGGAGTGTTGTTAGCAAAAATTTAACGAAAATCTAATCCTTTCCTCGCTAGCCTCACCCGACCGTAGCTCCGCTCTCGGCAGTGACGGTGATCGGGATGAACTTTTGGCCCAAGTGCGTTGTCGCACTTGGGCCTTTTTACTTAGGCACGCTTGCTCCACCAGCGACGTCGAGTCTAAAGTGAGGAAATGTTAAACGGACGATGGAACAAGGAACGATCATGCTCAAGGCTTTCTGTTATGCGGCATCTTTGTCTGTGCTTTTGCTAGCAAATGTTGCGGATGCCTCGGCAACAGTAGACGTCAAGAAGCCTTTCGCCCAGCAGGCCGCTCAAGTGCGCAACGAGCTGGATGGCGGCACCAAGTACTCCGAGATCAGTCAGGAAGACCGCGCTAAGGTGCTTTCTGCGCTCACGAGAATAGAAATTGCAGTGGCAGAAAATGGTGATGCACAGGCGTTGACGCCGGACCGAAAGGCAGCGGTCTACAACGACCAAGAGCTCATCAATACAATTTTGACGAGGGCGGGTGAGGAAAGTCGCCTGGTTTGTACGCGTGAAAAGGCGACGGGTTCTCATCACACCACTTCGATCTGCAAAACCGTTGCCGAACGCAGACGCTTGCGTGACAGCGGCGAGCGTGACATGAGCTCCATGCAGCGGAGACACAAGGCCACCGACCCGGGCTCCTAAGTCCACCCCGACCATAGTTATTGAGGTTTCAGTGCGAATTCTAGTAATCGAAGACAACAGCGATATCGCCGCCAATCTGGGCGACTATCTCGAAGACCGCGGACACACGGTGGACTTTGCCGCCGACGGCGTGACCGGCCTGCACCTGGCCGTGGTGCACGAGTTCGACGCCATCGTGCTCGACCTCAACCTGCCCGGCATGGATGGCATCGAGGTGTGTCGCAAGCTGCGCAACGAAGCGCGCAAGCAGACACCGGTGCTGATGCTCACCGCACGCGATTCGCTGGACAACAAGCTGGCCGGTTTCGACTCCGGCGCGGACGACTACCTGATCAAGCCGTTCGCGCTGCAGGAAGTGGAAGTGCGGCTCAACGCGCTGTCGCGTCGTGGCAAGGGCGTGCACACCCGCGTGCTGGAGACCGGCGATCTGGAATACAACCTGGACACGCTGGAAGTGCGTCGCCGCGGCAAGCTGCTGCAGCTCAACCCCACTGCCTTGAAGATCCTGCAGTCGCTGATGGAGGCCTCGCCGGCCGTGGTCACCCGACAGGAGCTGGAAACCCGCGTCTGGGGCGAGGAGCTGCCCGATTCGGACTCGCTGCGCGTGCATATCCACGGCCTGCGTGCGGTGGTCGACAAACCTTTCGATGTGCCGATGATCCAGACCCGTCACGGCATCGGCTATCGCATCGCCTCGCCCGATGCCTGAAAGCAATAACGGCGCGCGGCCCGCCCGCAGGCGCGGCCGCTACCGGCGGCGTCTGCGCAGCCGCATCATCCTGTCGTTCGTGTTGTTGGGCTTCTGCCTGACCACGCTGTTCGCCTTCGCCACCAACTGGGCGCGCTCTCGCGTGGAAAACCAGTTGGTGGAAGACGTGATGAACCGCAACATCGACGCCTTTGCGCAGCGCTTCTATTCCGACCCGCTGCGCAACCCCGACCTGCCGGTGCAGCAGATGCGTGGGCGGGTGGTCAAAAGCGACAAGTTCGAAGCGCTGCGGCTGGAACAGCCGGAGTGGTATCAGTTCCCGGACGGCATCCACACCATCTCCGGCGTGGACGAGAACGGCAACGCGTATTCGTACAAGCTGGCGGTGCGCAAGACGCCGAGCGAGTGGTTCTTCCTCGCCTACGACATGACCCAGACCATCAAGGGTGAGATCCAGCTCAAGCGCACCTTGATGCTTTCGGTGCTGGTGTTCAGCGGCTTCTCGCTGCTGATTGGCTGGTGGTCGGCGTCCAAGGTCATGCGCCCGGTGTCGGACCTGGCCGCACGCCTGCGCGCCTACCGCGGCGGCACCAGCGAGCCCAAGCCGCTGGCCGCGCACTTCCCGGACGACGAAGTTGGCCAGCTGGCCGAAGCGCTGGACGATTACTCGGCCCGCCTCACCGAAGTGGTACAGCGCGACCGCGAATTCAATGCCGACGTCAGCCACGAACTGCGCACCCCGCTGGCGGTGATCCGCGGCGCCACCGAACTGCTGCTCACCAAGCCCAACCTCGACGAAAAGATGCTGCAACGCCTGCAGCGCATCCAGCGCGCCGAACTGCAGTGCAGCGACCTGATCGGTTCGCTGCTGCTGCTCTCGCGCAATGAACGCGGGCAGGGTAGCAGCAATGTCGCCAAGGTGGCCGAGCAACTGATCGACGCGCACCGCGCACAGCTGGGCGGCAAACAGCTGGAGCTGCTGCTGGAAGGCGAGCGCGACCTGGTCATCGACGCGCCCGAATCTGCCTTGTCGGTGGCGCTGGGCAACCTGATCGGCAACGCGGTCAAGTACACCCAGGACGGCCAGGTGCGCGTGCGCGTGCTTGGCGATGCGGTGGAAGTGATCGACTCCGGCCCCGGCCTGAGCGAGGAAGACGCCGCCAAACTGTTCCAGCGCGGCTACCGCGGCACCCACGCCGGCCACTCGCAAGGCGGCGGCATCGGCCTGTCGATCGTCAGCCGGCTGTGCGACCTCTACGGCTGGCGCGTCAGCGTGCGCCCAGGCCAGCAGCGCGGCGTCATCGCGACACTAGCCTTCCATCGCTAACCACCACCCGCACTCCCGTAGGAGCGCACCCGGGCGCGAGGGCTTTACACGTATCGTCCTTCCCACTGCAGGGCATCCAAACAACATCCGCACCCAAAACCCAGCTCAGCGCTCACCACCGTCACCACCAACTCGCCCGCACGCGCAGTGATCTGCAGCTTGCACCCAACCGCAAATCCCAACTGCTCCAGCCAAATCCCGCGCAAGCGCACGCTGGGAATCCGCTGGCTGTGCGGCCGGCCAGATTCTGCATCGTAGTAAGGGAGTAATGGATGCCACGCTTCGTGTGCTAACGATCTCGCCGGCGGTAACGGCAGCCGACTGTCCATGGCAGTATTTTGAGTGCGCACCCGTAGATGTCAGCGCCCGATTGGATGCGTTTGTAAAACTGCCCTGTAGCTCGCATCCAGGCTTCGCGCTTGTTGCGCCAATCGGTCCGTGTCGCCTTCGTTGCTGACTACGTCATCGGCAATGGCCAATCGTTGTTCGCGAGACGCTTGCGCGGCAATCATCTGATCGGCAAGCACCGATGTGCTCCCGTCGCGTTGCATCAGGCGAGCATGTTGGAGCGACACCGGCACATCGACGACGAGAATGCGGTTTAGCCAGGCATAGGTCGCTCGTCCGCCCGCTTCGGTCAGCAGGGGAATCGCGACGATCGTATAAGGGCCCACGGCTGCCAGCGCGGCGCGCTGCAGTTCTGCGCGAATGGCCGGGTGGGTGATCGCTTCCAGCGCTTTCCGTTGGACTGGATCGGCGAAGACGATCTTGCGCAGCGCTTGGCGGTCCAGCGTTCCATCCGGTAACAGAATCTCGCGGCCGAACTGCTCGGTAATGGCGTCGAGAATGGAGCCAGGCGCCACGACCTGCCGCGCAACAACATCCGCGTCAATGACCGGCACACCAAGCTTCTCGAACTCGGCGGCGAGGGCGCTCTTGCCGGAGGCGATGCCACCTGTGAGGCCGACGATGAAGTCGCTCATCGCCGTGCCCCGGTCAACGCAGGCCTGCGAAGTGCAGGTAGCCGTCCACCAGGTCGTTGCCCCAGAAGAACACCACCCAGCCGGCGATGGCCAGGTAGGGGCCGAACGGGATCGGGGTGGCGCGGTCGCGGCCCTTGGCCACCAGCCAGATCGAGCCGAGGATGGCGCCGACCAGCGAGGAGATCAGGATGATCGGCAGGATGCCTTTCAGCCCGCACCACGCACCGAGCGCGGCCAGCAGCTTGAAGTCGCCGTGGCCCATGCCTTCCTTGCCGGTGAGCTGTTTGAACAGCCACCACACTGTCCACAGCGAGACATAGCCAACCGCGGCACCCAGCAGGGCGGGCTTGGCCGGCATATAGAGGTTGTCCATCGAGCCGACCAGGCCCAGCCACATCAGCGGCAAGGTCAGTTGGTCCGGCAGCAGCTTGTGGCGCAGGTCGATGCCCGACATCGCCACCAGGAAGCAGCTCAGCACGATGGCGCCGAAGCCCTGCCAGCCAAAGCCGAACCGCCAGACGCTGGCCACGCACAGGATCGAGGTCAACAGCTCCACCAGCGGGTACTGGATGGAGATCGGCTTGCCGCTGTAGCGCGACTTGCCGCGCAGCATCAGCCAGCTGAAGAGCGGGATGTTCTCCCACCACTTGAGCTTGTCGCCGGTGACCGGGTCGTGCGACGGCTCCACCACGATGCCTGGCGGCGGCGGCTCGTAGATATCCGGCAGCTCCAGGATCTCGCGCGCATCGCGCCGCCATTGCCACTCCATGCGCTTGGGCAAGCGCAGGATCACCACGTTCAGGAAGCTGCCGATCAGCAGTCCCAGTCCGGCCGCGGCAGGAAAGCCGAGACCGGGATGCTGGTCGAGAAATGCCATACTTGATTTAAACCACAGAGGCGAGTTTGAAGATTGGTAGATACATGCCGATAACCATTCCGCCAACGATTGTTCCAATAAAGACCATAATCAGAGGCTCAAGTAAACTGCTCAAGGCATCCACGGCATTATTGACTTCTTGCTCGTAATACTCGGCCACTTTGAAGAGCATGGCGTCTAGCGCACCCGCTTCTTCGCCGATCGCTGTCATTTGGATGACCATGTGTGGAAATAAATTTACCTGTTTCATGGCCATATTGACCGGATAACCCACTGAAACATCGTCCCGCATACGCAGAACGGCGTCCTCATAAACGGCATTGCCAGTAGCTCCGGCTACAATGCCGAGAGCCTCCACTAGCGGAACGCCGGCCTTAAAGGTCACCGCCGTCGTTCTTGAGAAGCGCGCAATTGAGCTGTTGTGCATTATTTGCCCTATGACGGGCACTTTGAGAGTGAGCCTATCTATCAGGTGTTGTAGGCGAAGTGAGCGCTTGTAAGCGTACAAAAATGCTACGACGCATCCTATGCTCGTGAAAAGTATTAGCCACCAATAAGCGACCATAAAGCGCGATGCGGATACTATTAGCTGAGTAAATGCAGGTAGTTCAGCGCCAAACCCTTTAAAGACGTCCTCAAATTGGGGTACTACAAATACTAATAGAATCGCGCTCACTATGATAGCTACTGCAATAACCATGGCAGGGTAAAAAAGCGCTTTTTTTATTTTTCCTTTGAGTGCTTCAATATTTTCTTTGTAAGTCGCAACGGTATCGAGGACCGTTTCAAGTACGCCCGCGCCTTCGCCGGCTTTGACTAGGTTTCTATATAGCTCGTCAAATTGAACCGGGTGTTTGCTCATGGCCTCATAGAGCGATGAGCCGCCTTCGATGTCGGTTCTAACTTGACCCACCAAATTGCGCATGCGCGGATTCTTGTGTCCGCTTCCTATGATTTCCAGCGCGCCGACTATAGGTACGCCTGACTTCATCATTGTCGCCATCTGTCTACTAAAGAAGGCAATGTCTTTCGGCGTGATTTTTTTGCCAGTCTCGCCAAACAAGGGTTTCGGTTTAGGTTTGACTATACTTGGGGTGATCCCCTGGCGGCGCAACTCGGCTCGCAGCAGGTTGACGTTACGCGCGCTCTGTTCGCCCTTCATCTTGACGCCACGACGATCGGAGCCTTCCCACACATAGACTTGTAGCTGGCTTGCCTTGCCGCCCGGTTTGCTTTTGAGAGTGCCGCTTGTTGCTGCCATGTTCTATCCCCAATCCGCCGTCCCCAGGCGAAAGATGTCTGATGGTACCTCTTTCTTTCGTATCAAGCACGGCGTTCGATTGAGTTGCGGAGCAGGGCGATTTTTGTAGCGAGCGGGCGAATGTGACCTTATTTGTCACCTTCTGACCAGGCGGGGCCCGATGTAGATGGTGTCTCAGAACGAAACTCGCGCTGTGCCAAGCTCGCTGAAGATGGTGCATCATTCGATCAGGGCGTTTCGAGGGGGTGGTCTGACTTGGCACGCATCCTGCTTGCTTAAATTTGTACACGAAGCAACTGCTGTCCGGTTCGGGACGCCTGTCTCGAGATTTAATTACCTCTAGGGGATTTCAGATGAACAAAATGCAGAAAGGTTTTACGCTCATCGAGTTGATGATCGTTGTGGCAATCATTGCGATTCTGGCGGCAATCGCTATTCCGCAGTACCAAGACTATGTCTCGCGTACCCGTGCCTCTGGTGCTGCTGCAGAGCTCGCTGGGTACAAGACTGCAGTTTCGTCTTGCATCGCTGAAACGCAGACTGCAACGGGTTGTAGCGCTGGTACCAACGGTATTCCGGCGATTACTGCTGCTGCGTTTCCTCGTACTAAGAACGTGACTAACATCACTAGCGTTGCGGACGGTGTCATCACGGCCACGACTGGCGCCACCGCTTCGAGCGGCGGTGCCAACCTGACTTATGTGCTGACTCCGACTTCTAACGCAGGTGTCATCTCTTGGGAGAATAGCGGCACCTCTTGCAATCCGACGCGTGGCTTCAAGCCTGGTCAAGGTGGTTGCCCGTAATTCGGTGCATGCTGATGTAACTTAGAGCCCTGCTTTGCAGGGCTCTTTATTTTTGCGCTGTAAATCTCTTGTGGAAAGTCTGAGGGGGAGCGTATGGACCGCAAAGGATCAGTCGCAGGTTTCACCCTGATAGAATTGATGATCGTCGTTGCGGTGATAGCAATACTGGCTTCACTAGCAATTCCGCTGTATAGCGACTATGTATCTAGGACTAGAGCGGCGGCTGCGATGTCGGAACTAGGTGCTTATCGGACTGCAATAGGTCTTTGTGCAACCGAACAACAGTCACTAGTTGGGTGTAGTTCTGGATTTAACGGTGTACCTATAGCGCCTTCAACACATACGCGAAACTTGCCTGCGCCTTTCACCATACAAGATGGAGTGATTCGAGCAACTACTGGTGCCACATCTGTAGATGGCTCTGCGCAACTCACGATCATAGATACTCCCTCATTGTCTGTAGGAGTTCAACTTGACTGGACGAATACAGGGACCACTTGTGATGCTAGGCGGGCTTTCCGTGACGGACAAGGGCATTGCAAATAAGGTGGAGGTTGTAGATACAAATTTTTTTGTGCAAGCATGGGTTGGACTGTACGGTATGTACGTCGCCACAGGATCTTGAAATTCTATGAGCATCGCAATCAGCACCAACTTGGTCGGTATCACTGGGCTGGCGCGTCGTCTTGTGCAAGATGGTGCTCTTGATGAAATGGCGGCCCGTGCTGCAATGGATCAGGCTGCGCAAGCGAAGGTGCCCCTCCCGCAATGGTTCGCGGACAGGAAGCTGGTGTCCGCGGCACAACTTGCGGCGGCTAATGCAGTCGAGTTCGGCATGCCTCTAATGGACGTTTCCGTCTTCGACGCCAGCCAAAACGCCATTAAGCTAGTTAGTGAAGAGTTGCTCCAGAAGTACCAGGTGCTGCCGCTGTTCAAGCGCGGCAACCGGTTATTCGTGGGGGTGAGCAACCCGACCCAGACCCGGGCGCTGGACGACATCAAGTTCCATACCAACCTGGTGGTCGAGCCGATCCTGGTCGACGAGGACCAGATCCGTCGCACCTTGGAGCAATGGCAAGCCAGCAATGCGGCGCTTGGCTCGTCGCTCGGGGACGATGATGAGGGGATGGGCGACCTGGACGTGTCGGCCGGGGACGAGGACATGGGCGCCGGCGGGGATTCCGGGGTCGATGCCAAGGGCGACGACACGCCGGTGGTGAAGTTCGTCAACAAGGTGCTGGTGGATGCGATCCGGCGGGGAGCCTCCGACATCCACTTCGAGCCGTACGAAGACGACTATCGGGTGCGCTTGCGCATCGATGGGCTGCTGAAGAATGTTGCCAAGGCACCGGTAAAGCTGAACCAGCGCATCGCGGCGCGTCTGAAGGTGATGTCGCAGCTGGATATCGCCGAGAAGCGGGTGCCTCAGGACGGGCGCATCAAGCTCAACCTGTCCAAGACTAAGCAGATCGACTTCCGCGTGAGCACCTTGCCGACGTTGTTCGGCGAGAAGGTGGTGCTGCGTATCCTGGACGGCAGCGCGGCCAAGCTGGGCATCGAGAAGCTGGGCTACGAGGCGGACCAGCAGAAGCTGTTCCTGGAGGCGATCCACAAACCCTACGGGATGGTGCTGGTGACCGGGCCGACCGGTTCGGGCAAGACGGTGTCGCTGTATACGGCACTCGGCATCCTCAACGACGAGACGCGCAACATCTCCACCGCCGAGGACCCCGTTGAAATTCGCTTGCCTGGCGTCAATCAGGTGCAGCAGAACAACAAGCGCGGCATGACCTTTGCCGCGGCGCTGCGTTCGTTCTTGCGCCAGGATCCGGACATCATCATGGTCGGCGAAATCCGCGACCTGGAGACGGCCGAGATTGCGATCAAGGCCGCGCAGACCGGTCACATGGTGCTGTCCACGCTGCACACCAACGATGCGCCGCAGACCATCGCGCGCCTGATGAACATGGGCATCGCGCCGTACAACATCACCTCGTCGGTGACCCTGGTGATCGCGCAGCGTCTGGCGCGGCGCCTGTGCAACAACTGCAAGCGCAAATCGACCTTGCCCGAGCACGCGTTGCTGGCCGAAGGCTTCACGCCGGCGCAGATCGCTGCCGGTATCGAGTTGTATGAGGCGGTCGGCTGCGACGAATGCACCGAAGGCTACAAGGGCCGTACCGGTATCTACCAGGTGATGCCGATGACCGACGAGATCGGCGCGATCGTGCTGGAAGGCGGTAACGCGATGCAGATCGCCGAGGCGGCACAGAGTATCGGCATCCGCGACCTGCGCCAATCGGCGTTGGTCAAGGCCGCGCACGGGGTAACCAGCCTGGCCGAGATCAACCGAGTGACGAAGGACTGAGTGCTGGGAATCGGGAATCGGGATTGGGGAATCGGAAAAGCCTGGGGCCTGTACTTCCCAGGCTTTTTTGTTTGGACAACATCGTCAAGGATTGCAGCGGGCCACCGCGAGGTGATGCATGAGCCAATCCATCGCGCTGTTTCCCGCAAGAACCATCGAAGCGGCGCCTGTGCTTTTACGATTCCCGATTCCCCAATCCCGATTCCTGACTCCCGGCCTTTTACTCCATCCCCAACTTCTTCAATTTATAACGCAACGCCCGAAACGTGATGCCCAGCTGCGCGGCGGTCTTGGTCTTGTTCCAGCGGTTTTCTTCCAGCGCCTTCTGGATCGCGGCGCGCTCCAGTTGCTCGATGTAGGAAGGCAGGGCGGCCGAGGCGGGGTCGATGTCCACCACCGCTTCGCGGGGTTCGACGGCGGCGCTGCCCGGTGTGGCGGCCAGGCGATGGCCGCCGTGGGCGGGCAGGCGCAGGTCGGTGGCGCTGATCTGGTCGTCTTCGGCCAGGGCCAGGGCGCGTTCGAGGATGTTTTCCAGCTCGCGCACATTGCCCGGGAAGCCATACTGGTCCAGCGCGTCGAGCGCGGACTGGGTCAGCAGCGGAATCGGCCGGCCGTGGCTATGTGCCAGGCGCGCGATGATGGCCGCGGCCAGTTGCGGAAGGTCGCCCCCGCGTTCGCGCAGCGGCGGCACGCGCAGTTCGATGACGTTGATGCGGTAGTACAGGTCGTGGCGAAAACGGCCGTCGGAGACCAGGTCGCCCAGGTTTTTGTGGGTGGCCGAGAGAATGCGCACGTCCACCAGCGACTCGCTGGACGCGCCCACCGGGCGCACCGATTTTTCCTGGATCGCGCGCAGCAGCTTGACCTGCATCTGCAGCGGCAATTCGGCCACCTCGTCCAGAAACAGCGTGCCGCCGTGCGCGGCCTGGAACAGGCCTGGCTTGTCGGCATGTGCGCCGGTGAAGCTGCCCTTCTTGTGGCCGAAGAACTCGCTTTCCATCAGTTCGGCGGGGATGGCGCCGCAGTTGACCGGCACGAACGGGCCGGCCGCGCGTGCGCCCTGTTCGTGGATGGTGCGCGCGACCAGCTCCTTGCCTACGCCCGATTCGCCGACGATGTAGACCGGCGCCTGGCTGCGCGCGACCTTGCCGATGGTGGCGCGCAGGCTTTCCATCGCACTGGAATCGCCCAGCAGGCGGCTGGCCTGTTCCGGTGGCGGCGGTGGCGGGGCGGGGCGGTCGCGGTTGTTCAATTCCAGCGCGTGCTTGACCAGGCCACGCAGCACGCTGATGTCCACCGGCTTGCTGACGAAGTCGAAGGCACCGGCCTTCAAAGCTTCCACCGCCAGGTCCATGCTGCCGAACGCGGTGATCATCGCCACCGGGGTCTGCGGATAGTGCTTGGCGATTTCGGTGACCAGCTCGATGCCGTTGCCGTCGGGCAACCGCATGTCGGTCAGGCACAGGTCGTAGGGATTGTTGGCCAGCAGCTCGCGTGCTTCGGCCAGGTTGGCGGCGGTGCTGATGCGCAGGCCCATCCGGCCCAGGGTGAGAACAAGCAGTTCGCGAATGTCACGCTCGTCATCGACAACCAGGGCACTTTTCGGTTCGTTCATGTGGCGCACGATAGCCCACGGCGATGACCGTCGACAATTGCCGGTCGGGTCCGGGCGTAACGATTCACGCGATCACACGATGGTGCGCGGGCGCTGCACGATGCGCAGCGGCTGGCCGCACGGACACGATCGCAGTGCCAGCGCAGGCCGCAGCGCCATTGGCTTGCTGCTGGCATGACGCGACGATCCCGCTTATTTCCCGAGCAGGCTATTGGGCCCCTGCAACAGGATCCGGAAACAGGCGCCACCGCCCGGCACCGACACGTAGTCCAGTTGCGCCTGGTTGGCGCGGCACAGTTCCTGGGCGATATACAGGCCCAGCCCGGTGCCGTGCTCGGAGGTGGTATAGAACGGGCGGAACAATTGCGCGGCCACCGTCTCCGGGATGCCGGGGCCGCGGTCGACCACGTCGATCACCGCCATGCGCTCCATGCGCTCCACGCGCAGTTTCACCCGTGCCGGTTCGTCCATGACCCGGCCGTACTTGAGCGCGTTGTGCACCAGCGCGGTCAGGATCTGGTGCAGGTGCTTTGGGTCGATCAAGGCATGCACGGCATTGCCCTGGATGCTGGCCTCCAGGATGTCGGTCTCCATCGACAGGGTCTGCCGGTACTCGACCACGAAGCGGCGCACGAAGGCGGCCAGATCCAGGTTGTCCGGGCTTGCGCGCTCGCGGCGGGCCAGCGCGAGCACGCTCTCGACAATGCCGTTGGTGCGCTGGCATTGCTGGTGGATGATCTGCAACAGGCGGCGGTCGGCATCGCCGATGTCCGGGGATTCTTCCAGCAGCTGCGAGGCGTAGCTGATCGCCGCCAGCGGGTTGCGGATCTCGTGCGCCAGGCTGGCCGAAAAGCGCCCCATCGCCGACAGGGTGAGCGATTCGGCGCGCCGCGACACCACGCTGGCATCGTCCAGAAACACCAGCACCAGGTCGCTGTCGGCGAGCAACCGCACGAAGCGCGGCTGCACTTCCGGGCGGTCGGCGCCCAGTTGCAGCGGTGCCTCTTCCTCGCGCCAGCCGCTGCGCCAGCGCTGCAGGCGGCGCGACAGTTCGGGCGTGAGCGCCGCCAGCGACAGGTCGACCGGGGCGTTGCGCTGGTCGCCGTCGCCGAGCAGCGCCAGCGCCGCCTCGTTGGCCAGGGTGATGCGGTTGTGCGTATCGACCACCAGCACGCCGGTGCGCATGCGGCGGATGATCAGTTCGTTGATCTCGTAGAGGTTGGCGACCTGCGCGCCGCGTTCTTCGGCCAGTACCTGGTTGCGGCGCGCACGCGAGCCGATCTGTTCGCAGATGAAGGCCACCGCGACGTAGCTGGTGGCGAACATCGCCAGTTCCGCGACCGGGCGGGCGGCGCCGCCACCTTCGAGCAGGGTCCACAGGTATTCCAGCACGATGGCGCCGCTGGCGAGCACCGCGATGCTCATGCCGTAGCGCAGGCGCAGCAGGATCGAGGCAGCGGCGACATTGAAGAGCAGCATCATCGCGATGCCGGCGCTGGCGCCGGGCAGCGCATGCGTGGCCAGGGTCGCCGCGGCGATGTCGGCCAGCACCGAACAGAACACGGTGGTGGTCAGCCGGCGCTCGCTGCGGCCCCAGAACAGCAGCGGGATCGCCACCGACAGATAGCCGATCGCCACGCCGGCCGCCAGGCGCGGGTAACGCGGCTCCGGGATCGCGTCGGACAGGGGGCTGAACACCAGCGCGGCGATCAGCCCGGCCACCAGCACCCGGTACAGCGAAAAGAAGTACAGCTCGCGCTGCGGCGCGGACTGGATCCGGTCGATAAGCGATGGGCTGGATGGCAAGCCGATTCCCCGCTGGAGCAAGCCGCGAGTATAGGCAGGTGCGCGGCCCGCGCAGCGCTTGCGCACAGTGCCGGGCGGCGTGCAAGCGGTGCAAACGACGGGCCGCGCGCGCCGACTTTTGCGCCGCACGGCGTGGTCGGCCACAATAGGCGGCCCGTTCGCGTCTCTTGACGTGCCGCCCAGGCGGTCTGCGTTGCACGCAGCGGTCGTTTCCTTTTCCCACGGTGACGCATGAATTTCCACGAATACCAGTCAAAACAGCTGCTTGCCGAGTACGGCATCCCCGTTCCGGCCGGCAAGGTCGCGGCGACCCCGGACGAAGCGGTTGAAGTCGCCAATTCCCTGGGCAAGGGCCCCTGGATGGTGAAGGCGCAGATCCACGCGGGCGGTCGCGGTAAGGCTGGCGGCGTCAAGTTCTGCAAGACCACCGACGACGTGAAGGCCGCAGCGGCCAAGATGCTCGGCACCAAGATGTCCACCTACCAGACCGCCGGCGTCGAGCTGCCGATCAACCTGGTGCTGGTGACCACCGCCGGCGAGATCGTCAAGGAGCTGTACCTGTCGATCCTGGTCGACCGCGGCACCAAGACCATCACCTACATCGCCTCCAGCGAGGGTGGCGTGGAGATCGAGCAGGTCGCCGCCGAGACGCCGGAGCTGATCCATTCGCTCAACGTCGATTTCGTCGAAGGCGTGCAGGGCTACCACGGCCGCGATTTCGGCTTCAAGCTCGGCCTGACCGCCAAGCAGGCCGGCCAGTTCGCCAGCATCATGGTGAACCTGTATCGCCTGTTCAACGAAAAGGATCTGGCGCTGGTTGAAATCAACCCGCTGGCGATCCTGGACGACGGCAACCTGTACGCGCTGGACGGCAAATTCGACAGCGACGACAACGCCGCGTTCCGTCAGAAGCAGCTGATCGCCATGCGCGACAAGACGCAGGAAGACGAGACCGAAGTGACCGCGTCGGAGCTGGACATCAACTACGTCACCATGGACGGCAACATCGGTTGCATGGTCAACGGCGCAGGCCTGGCCATGGCCACCATGGACGTGATCAAGCTCAACGGCGGCGAGCCGGCGAACTTCCTGGACGTGGGCGGCGGCGCCAACAAGCAGCGCGTTATCGAGGCGTTCAAGCTGATCCTGTCCTCGGACAAGGTCGAAGGCATCTTCGTCAACATCTTCGGCGGCATCGTCCGTTGCGACATGATTGCCGAGGGCATCATCGCTGCGGTCAAGGAAGTGGGCGTCAAGGTCCCGGTCGTGGTGCGCCTGGAAGGCACCAATGTGGAAGAAGGCAAGCAGCTGCTGCGCGACAGCGGCATGGCCATCATCCCGGCCGACAACATCAACGACGGTGCCAAGAAGGTCGTCGAAGCTGTCAAGAACGCCGCCTGATCCACGACACCGAAGGAACTATCCATGTCCGTTTTGATTAACAAGAACACCAAGGTGATCGTGCAGGGCTTCACCGGCCAGCAGGGCACCTTCCACGCCACTCAGATGATCGAGTACGGCACCCAGGTCGTCGGCGGCGTGACGCCGGGCAAAGGCGGCACCACGCATATCGACCTGCCGGTGTTCAACACCGTGGCCGATGCCGTGCAGAGCACCGGCGCCGATGCGTCGGTAATCTACGTGCCGCCGCCGTACGCGGCCGATGCGATCCTGGAAGCGGCCGCGGCCGGCATCAAGGTCATCGTCTGCATCACCGAGGGCATCCCGGTGCTGGACATGCTGCGCGTCAAGAACGTGCTGACCCGCTCGCATCCGGACACCGTGCTGATCGGGCCGAACTGCCCCGGCGTGATCACCCCGGGCGAGTGCAAGATCGGCATCATGCCGGGCCACATCCACAAGCCGGGCAAGATCGGCATCGTGTCGCGTTCGGGCACCCTGACCTATGAAGCGGTCAAGCAGACCACCGAAGTGGGCCTGGGCCAGAGCACCTGTATCGGTATCGGTGGCGACCCGATCAACGGCCTGAACTTCGTCGACTGCCTCAAGCTGTTCAACGAAGATCCGCAGACCGAAGGCATCATCATGGTCGGCGAGATCGGTGGCGACGCCGAAGAAGCCGGTGCCGAGTACATCAAGCAGTTCGTGAAGAAGCCGGTGGTCGGCTTCATCGCCGGTGCGTCGGCGCCGGCCGGCAAGCGCATGGGCCACGCCGGTGCGATCGCATCGGGCGGCAAGGGCACTGCCGAAGGCAAGTTCGCGGCGATGGAAGCCGCCGGCGTCAAGACCGTCCGTTCGCCGGGCGATCTGGGTGCGGCGATTGCTGCGCTGGTGAAGTAAGCACGCCGCGCGCGCAAGCGCGTAGCGTCGGAGAGGCCGCCTTCGGGCGGCCTTTTTTGTGGCTAGCCACTTTAGCCAGCGGTCTGTGGCGAGTCATTTGTTGCAATGGCCGACGTGGCCATTTCCGCTGGCCAATGGCTGGCTGGTGCCAGCGTCTTCGCCGGCCGCCGTTGCCTGTCGCGACTTGGCGGTGGATTCGATCGGCTTGCAGCGTTCGATTCAAAGCTCTTGCTGTTGCGCATTGAGCTCAAGCAACAGCTCCACGAACGCGCGCACCTTTGCCGGTCGAAAGCGCGTTGCCGGGAACACGGCGTGGATGCCGCCGGACGGCAACTGCCACTGCGGCAGCACGTGCAGCAAGCGACCGGCGGCCAGATCGTCAGCGACCACATAGTCGGGCAGCACCGAGATGCCTGCGCCCTGGCACACCGCCTCGCGCACGGCGAGGGTGGCGTCGAGAAAGATGCCCGGCTGCACCTCCACACTCTGCGGCGCATGCGTGGCGTGCGCGAATTGCCAGCGCTGGTGATCGCGCAGGGCGGTGTTGGCCACGAAGGGCAGGGTGGCGACGTCCTGCGGCGATGCGATTCGGGCCAGCTGCGCGGCCATCGCGGAAGGGGCGACCAGCAACTGCCGAAATGCGCCGATCTTGCGTGCCTGCAGGCTGCTTTCGGCCAGCCAGCCGACGCGGATCGCAAGTTCGATGTTGGCCGTCATCAGGTCCAGGGTCTGGTCGCTGAGGATTGCGTCGACCTTGCAGGCCGGATGGCGCCGGGTGAAGGCCGCGATCGCCGGCACCACCACGCGCACGCCGTAGTCCAGCGGGGCGGTGAGCCGGAGCAGCCCGGACGGTTCGGCGGCGGTGTCGGTAAGTGCGTCGAAGGCGTCGTCGGTATCGCGCAGGATGGCCGCGCAGCGCTGGTAGAACGCCTGCCCGAGTTCGGTGGTGCGCACCCTGCGGGTCGTGCGCACCAATAGCGAGGTGCGGCATTCGCGCTCCAGGCGGGCGACCTGCTGGCTCACCACCGCCTTGGTGATGCCCAGGCGCTCGGCGGCCGCCGTGAACGAGCCGGTGTCCACCACTGCGACGAAGTAGGCCAGGCGGCGCAGATTGCCAAGGCCGCCTGGTCCGGTCTCGCTTCGATTGTGTGTCTTTGGCATACGGTATGTTTATGGCGGATGGATTTAAGAGTCAACGGCGCAGGCCTAGGATGCCTTCCTCGCCACCGGATGCCGCTGCCATGTCCACCACCGTTCACTACATTTACGACCCGCTGTGCGGCTGGTGCTATGGCGCCACCGCCGTGGTGTCGGCGTTGCAGGCACGGGCCGATGTCGCGCTGCAACTACTGCCAGCCGGGCTGTTTCTGGGCGCGGGCGCCAGGGCGATGGACGACACCTTCGCCGGCTACGCCTGGTCCAACGACCAACGCATTGCGCAGCTGACCGGCCAGGGTTTCAGCGCCCAGTATCAACAACGCGTGCTCGGCGATCGTCAGCAGCGCTTCGATAGCGGTCCGGCGACGTTGGCACTGACGGCGGTGGCGCGTGTCGCTCCGTCGCGCGAAGTGCAGGTGCTGGGGGCCATCCAGCGGGCGCGCTATGTCGAGGGTAACGATGTGACCGCGCTGGACACGCTGGTGGGCCTGCTGGAATCGCTTGGGCTGGAGCAGGCCGCAAAGCAGATCGCCGCGCCGGATGCGCAGCTGCTGGCGCTGACACAGGCGCGCATCGACACCGCGCTGGAGCTATTGCAGGAATTCGATGTGCGCGGCGTGCCCACGCTGGTTGCGCAGTCGTCTGGCAAGCGGTGGTTGCTGGATGTCGGGGCGGGTTATGGAAACCCCGATGTCGTCCTGCGGCAATTAGATGCTGGGCATTTTTAGGCGTCTGGGTGACTGGTTTCTCGCTATGGGGTTGGCTTTCTTGCAGCTGACCTTTCCCCAGACACGTCTCCGGTGACTTGGCTGTCTTCCGCCGCACCCTCACCCCAACCATCGCTATCCCCAAAGGCCAAACCAATGCCAACCCGACGAGATGTCATCAAAACCCTGGCGGTTGCGAGTGTCGCAACCGCCTTCCCTGGAGCGAATACCGCCATGGCTGCACCGACCACACTGACGTATCAACATTTCCCCGCCGGCGAGCACGGTTTCTTCCGCGCGCCGGTGCTGATTTCCGGCGCGCGCGATGCGGTGCTGATCGATGGCGGCTTCACCCTGCCCGACGGCAAGGCGCTGGCCGAGGCGATCCGCGCCAGCGGCAAGACGCTGACCACCATCTACATCAGCCAGAGCGACCCGGACTACTACTTCAGCCTGGCGCCGATCAAGGCTGCCTTCCCCGAGGCGCGCGTCATCGCCGCCTCGGCCACCATTGCGGCGATCAAGGGCAATGTCGAAAAGAAACTGGCCATCTGGGGCCCGCAGCTAAAGGAAAACGGCCCGCAGCGCCTGGCCGACATCGTGATGCCGGAACCCTTCGATGGCCCTGCGCTCACACTGGAAGGCCACGCGCTGGAGATCGTCGAAGCCGATGGCCTGGCCAACCGACGTTATGTCTGGGTGCCTGCACTCAAGGCAATCTTCGGTGGCGTGCTGGTGTTCTCCGGCACGCATGTGTGGACCGCCGATACGCGCGGCGCCGAAGGCCGTGCCGCCTGGCGCAAGACGCTGGACCGCATGGCGGCGCGTTCGCCATCGGTGGTCGTGGCCGGCCATCTGCTGCCGGGCGCGCCCACCGATGCCTCGGCCATCGCCTACACGCGCGATTATCTGCTGGCTTTCGAGCAAGAGCTGGCCAGGCACAGCAACAGTGCCGACCTGATCAAGGCCATGACCGCGCGCTACCCCGATGCCGGCATGACGGTGGCATTGCAGATCGGCGCCAAGGTCGCCACCGGCGAGATGCAGTGGGGCTGATGCGATGACGGCGCAGCCGGACATCATCCGCGCAGGCGCCGTGCACGCAGCGGACGCGTAACACCGAGGCGCGGCAGATCCCTGCACGCCGCTGCGCTTCTGGAATAATGCAGGCTTGGCGGCGACGCCGGTCTGCATCCCGGTCTGTTGCGGGATGCGGCGCAGCCACGCCTTCCCCGCTGCATTTCGCATAGGCCTTCCAATGTCCCAGACGCTCCGCATCGCCATGGCGCAGTTCGACTTCCCGGTCGGCGCCGTGGCGCGCAATACCGATCGCATCATCGACTTCATCGCGGCAGCGCGCGACGAGTTCGATGCGGACATCGTGCTGTTTCCCGAGTTGGCGATCAGCGGCTACCCGCCGGAAGATCTGCTGCTGCGGCCCGGTTTTCTCGCCCATTGCCAGGAAGCGCTGGCGCGCATCGCCGCCAGCACGCGCGGCATCGTGGCGGTGGTCGGCTGGCCGCAGAGTGCCGGCAGTGTGGTCTACAACGCCGCCAGCGTGTTGCGCGACGGGCGTATCGAGGCGACGTATCGCAAGCGCGAATTGCCCAATTACGCAGTGTTCGACGAGCGCCGCTACTTCGACGTGGACCCGGATGGCGACAACTGCGTGGTCACGGTCAAGGGCGTGCAGGTGGGCGTGGTGATCTGCGAGGACCTGTGGTTTGCCGAGCCGCTGGCCAGGACCGTGCAGGCCGGCGCCGAGCTGGTGCTGGTGCCCAATGCCTCGCCCTACGAGCGCGGCAAGCATGCGCAGCGCGATGCCCTGCTGGCCGAGCGCACCCGTGAGAGCGGGGCGGCGATTGCCTACCTCAACGTGGTCGGCGGCCAGGATGCGCTGGTGTTCGACGGCGCATCGGTGGTGGCCGATGGCGACGGCACCGTGCATCCGGCCGCCGCCGCCTTCGTCGATCAGTGGCTGGTGGTGGACTATGCCGCCGGCGAGCGCAGTTTCACCCCGGTAGTGTGGGTGGACGATGGCGACGAGAGCATGGATGCGCTGGCCTGGCGCGCCGTGGTGCGCGGGCTGCAGGACTATTGCCGCAAGAACGGCTTTACCAAGGTCTGGCTGGGCCTGTCCGGCGGCATCGATTCGGCGCTGGTGCTGGCGATGGCGGTCGATGCGCTGGGCGGCGACAACGTCACCGCGGTGCGGCTACCGTCGCGCTACACCGCCAACCTGTCCAACGATCTGGCCGACGAGCAATGCCGCGCACTGGGCGTCAAGCTGGAAACCATCGCGATCGAGCCGGCGTTCGAAGGCCTGCTCGCCGCGCTGGGGCCGATGTTCGAAGGCACCCAGCCGGACATCACCGAAGAGAACCTGCAGTCGCGCAGCCGCGGGGTGATCCTGATGGCGCTGTCCAACAAGTTCGGCGGGCTGCTGCTGACAACCGGCAACAAGAGCGAATACGCGGTGGGGTACGCCACCATCTACGGCGACATGTGCGGCGGCTACGCCCCGCTCAAGGATCTATACAAGACCGAAGTGTTCGGCCTGGCCAAGTGGCGCAATACCGTGGGCGGGGCGCCGGTGATACCGCCGGCCGTGATTTCGCGCCCGCCCTCGGCCGAGTTGCGCGACAACCAGACCGACCAGGATTCGCTGCCGCCGTACGATGTGCTGGACGGCATCCTGTACCGCTACGTCGACCAGGAGCAGTCGCGCGATGACATCGTCGCGGCCGGCTATGCCGCCGACACGGTCGAGCACGTGCTGCGGCTGGTGCGGCTCAACGAATGGAAGCGCCACCAGGCCGCGCCCGGGCCCAAGGTGTCGCGGCGCGCGTTCGGCCGCGAGCGGCGTTACCCGATCACCAATGGCTATTCCGGCCAGTAGCCCGAACGGCTATTGCGGTCGGTCGCCCGGCGCATCGGCTGTCGTTGCGGTGGCCGGTGCTTGGGCGAAGCGGGTGAGCAGGTCCAGGGTCGGCTTGGGCCGGGTCAGGTCGTACATCAGGCCGAAATGGCCTTCGGCGCCCTGGATGCTGGTCTGGTCCAGCAATTCGTAGACGTTCACCTCGGACACCACGTCGGCATAGTTGTCGCGCACGTTGCGCAGCAGCTGCGCCAGGCTGTCGTAGCAGCCGCGGTCGCCTTCCGCACCGCCGGTGGTGTTGCCGGTGTAGATCTCCGCACAGTTGAGTTCGTTGAAGAACACCGGGGTCTTGTAGGTCTGCGCCGCCGTGCGTAGCTGGCCCAGGTACAACGCGCTCCAGTAGCCGGCATCCTGGTGGAAGGCGTAGTAGTGGAAGCTGATGTGGTCGAAATCGAAGCCGGCCGCCTTGGCCTTGGCCAGGAACCACAGCGAGCCATTGCGATCGCCGGGGCAGCGTGCGTTGGCGCTGCGGTCGTCGCTGTTGCAGGCGGTGATGTTGATGGTGAAACGCAGGCCGGCACCCAGTTCGTTGGAGGCCTGGCGCATGCCCAGGTACATCGTGGTCATTGCCGCGATGCGGGCATCGGCCTCGGCGCGCACCAGATCCTGTTCGTTGCCGATTTCCCAGACCTTGATGTCGGCCGCATAGCGGCGCGCCAGCTGGTAGCCGATCTCGCGCGACATCGGGTAGACCATCGGGCGCAGCGTGATGCCGTACTTGCGCGCCAGCGGGACCAGCGCATCCAGCGTTGCGTAATCGCGCGGGTCCACATCGAAGCGGTAGCTGCGCAGATTGCGTGCGGCCAGCAGTTGGAAGCGGGCCTCGGCCTGGGCCATGGAATAGCCGGGGCGATTGTCGTGGGCGTTGACGCCGTAGACGATCGGCGCCGCGGTGGCGGTGGTGGTCATCGCCGCCAGCAACAGGGCGAGCAGGAACGGGACGATGCAGCGGGACATGCGGCCTCCTGGGTGGGCGCCAGCGGGGAGTCGGGTCTTCTTCAGGGCCGAGTATAGGCAGCGCACCGGCGCGGTTCGGTGACCTGGTGCCGGGTCTGGCGAGGTGCCTGCAGCTGTCGCAGGCAGGCGCGCCCCGCGTTGCGGGAGAGGGTGGGGCGCGGGCGCGGAATGCGGGACGGCCGATCTTCCGGTCGATCAGGCGTCACTGTCGCCAGGCATCGCGAGTGCTGCGGCAGCCGGCGCGCCGTCACCGCCGCAGGCGCGTTACCGCAATAAAAAGGGGCCTTGCGGCCCCTTTTTCTCATTACACCGGCGACTACTGTCTCAGTCGCGGCTCATCTGTGCGTTGCGCTGACCGGTGGCGGCAGACTTCTCGCCGGCGAACGGGTTGAGCTTGCGGATGGCCCAGGGATACTTCGGCCAGTCGCCGGTCAGCCACGGGTGCTGCGGGCTGTTGAGCTCCAGCACGCGGCGTGCGTCGGCGGCCAGGGTCTTGTTGCCCAGGTGGGTGTAGGCCTCGGCCAGCACCGCGACCGCGTCGTATTGGTAGGCGCTCTGCGGATAGGTTTCCAGCAGGTAGTTGGCACGACCGGCCGCCGAGACCCAGGCATTGCGCCGCAGGTAGTACAGCGCGTTGTCCAGTTCATGCTGGGCGAACACGTCGCGCAGCTCGATCATGCGCTTGCGCGCATCCGGCGCGTAGCGGCTGTTCGGGTAGCGGTCGGTGACGGTGTTGAAGTCGTTGTAGGCCTGCTGCGGCGAGGACAGGTCGCGACGGCTCGGATCCAGCGACCACACGCGGCGCAGGAACACCGTATCGCGGTTGCTGTTGGCCAGCCCGCGCAGGTAGTACAGATACGAGATGTTGCGATGGGTCGGATAGGTCCGGATGAAGCGGTCGACGCTGGAGACGGTGTCGTCGTGCTTGCCGGCCTTGTACTGGGCATAAGCGGTTTCGATCATCGCCTGCTCGGTGTACGGGCCGTACGGGTACTGGGCGATCAGGCGCTTGTAGCTGGCTTCGGCGCCGGCCCAGTTGCCTTTCTCCATCAGGCCGTGGCCCTTGCCGTAGAGCTGCTCGACCGGCATGCCCTCATCGGGATTCTTGTCCTTGGCGCCGCGGTGGCAGCCGGTGACGACGAACGCCATGACCAGCATGAGGGCAATCAGGCGCGCAGGCGCGGAAAACGTGGACCGTCGGATCATGGGTCTGGGCAGGACGCATCAGGAAAACGAGAGCGCGATGATAGCCTAGTGGCCTGTCCGGCGACTGACTCCCGCCGCCCGGACCGCCAAATTCCCGCTTTTGCCTGAGTGCCCGTGTCCATGTCCGACCCATCTGCCGACCCCCTCGACCCGTCCATCCGCCAGGCCATCGTGCCCGACAACGCCGCTGGACGCCGTTTCGACGCGGTGCTGGCCGAGCTGTTCCCCGAATTCTCGCGCTCGCGCCTGTCTGAGTGGATCAAGTCCGGCGATGCGCTGCTGAACGGGGAAATGGCGCGCCCGCGCGACACCTTGCGCGGCGGCGAGAGCGTGCAGGTGCAGGTGGTGCTGGAAACCCAGACCCACGCCGCGCCGCAGGACATCCCGCTGAGCGTGCTGTACGAAGACGACCAGGTACTGGTGATCGACAAGCCGGCCGGGCTGGTGGTGCACCCGGGCGCGGGCAATCCGGACGGTACCCTGGTCAACGCCTTGCTGTTCCGCGACCCGGCGCTGGCGGCGGTGCCGCGCGCCGGCGTGGTGCACCGGCTGGACAAGGACACCAGTGGGGTGATGGTGGTGGCGCGTACCGTGCAGGCGCAGACCGCGCTGGTGGAACAGCTGTCCGCACGCGATGTGCATCGCCAGTATCTGGCGGTGGTGGTGGGCGCGCTGGTCTCCGGCGGCACCGCCAACGCGCCGATCGACCGCCATCCGCGCGATCGGCTGAAGATGGCGGTGCGCGACGACGGCCGCGATGCGGTCACCCATTACCGCCTGCGCGAGCGCTTCCGCGCACACACCGCGCTGGAATGCCGGCTGGAAACCGGGCGTACCCACCAGATCCGCGTGCACATGGCGCATCTGAAGTCGCCGATCGTCGGCGACCCGCTGTACGGCGGCGCGCTCAAGCTGCCCAAGGGGGCCACCGACGAACTGGTGCACGAGCTGCGCACCTTCAAGCGTCAGGCGCTGCATGCCGAAACCCTGGAATTCCTGCACCCCGTCAGCGGCGAGCCGGTGCGCGCCAGCGCGCCGGTGCCGGCCGACCTGCAGCGGCTGATGACGGCCCTGCGCGAAGACAGCGCACGCGCCGCCGAGCTGGCACGCCGCTGACGTGGCCGCCGCCGCACCCTTCGTGCTGCCGGCCGACTGGCCGGCGCCACCACGCATCCATGCGCTGACTACGCTGCGCCACGGCCTGGGCGGCTCGCTGGCGCCGTTCGACACGCTCAACCTCGGCAACCGCCACAGTGCCGATGGCGACGTGCCGGAGCAGGTGGAACGCAACCGGGCGCTGCTGGTCGAGGCGCTGGCACTGCCCGGTACCCCGCAGTGGCTGCGTCAGGTGCATGGGGTGGAGGTGTTGCGTGTCGAAGCGCCCGTGCTCGCGCCCGGCGAACAGCCGCCTGCAGCGGGCACTGTCGCGCCAGGCGCGCAGGAACCTGTCGCCGATGCAGCGGTGACCGCTGTGCCCGGCGTGGTGCTGGCGATCCTCACCGCCGACTGCCTGCCGGTCGTGCTCGCCGCTGCCGATGGCAGCGAAGTGGCCGCCGCGCATGCAGGCTGGCGCGGCCTGGCCGACGGCATGCTGGAGCGCAGCGTGGCAGCGATGCGCACGCCGCCGCAGCAGGTGATGGCATGGTTGGGGCCGGCAGCGGGGCCGCAGGCCTATGAAATCGGTGAAGACGTGTTCAACGCCTTCGTCGCGCACGATGCGCAGGCGCAACGCGCGTTTGTCTCGACCCGCCCGGGGCATTGGCGGGTGGACTTGTATGCGTTGGCGCGTCAGCGCCTGCAGCATGCCGGTGTGCCGGCCAGCGCGATCCATGGCGGCGGGCTGTGCACCATTTCCGAGCCGCAACGTTTCTTCTCGCATCGTCGCGACCGCCGCAGCGGACGCATGGCCACGCTGGCATGGATCGCGCCCTGAGCGTGCCGTTGTTTGCGCAGGTGCTGGGGCAGGACGCGTTCGCGCAGCTGCCTGCGCCGGTGCGCGCGCTGCATTCGGTGCAGCAGCGGCAGACCTTCGCCGGCCGGGCAAGGATTCAACGCGGCACGCATGCGCTGGTCCCGTTACTGGCGCTGTTGAGCCGCTTGCCGCGCAGTGGCGAGGTGGAGGTCGAAGTGGAGTTTCTTGCAGACGCGGCGGGCGAGCGCTGGCATCGGCGGTTCGGCGGCCTGCCGATGCATTCGCGCCTGTGGCGCGAGGGCACGCGCCTGCGCGAACATCTGGGCGCGGTGCGGTTTGAATTCGCGCTGCGCGCCGACGCGCAATCGCTGTACTGGCAGGCCACGCGGGTGTGGGCATTGGGCTGGATCCGGTTGCCTGCGCGCTGGTTCGAGCAGGTGCGTTGCCGCGAGCATGCCGACGCCGGGCGTTACGGATTCCTGGTCGACGTGCACTTGCCGCTGGTCGGCCCGTTCATTCGCTACGAGGGCTGGCTTGAACCGCGTTGATCCACCGCTCGCTGACGTGTCTCAGCTGGAGTCGTCTCGGTTGGAGCCTGCTCACTCGAAGCCGTCGCGCGTGGAGCCGCCCGGCCGTCAGCCAGGTGCTGTGCCCGCGACCATCGTTTTCGATGGCGTGTGCCTGCTGTGCAATGGCTGGGTCAGGTTCCTGCTGCGTCACGATAGACGCGGGCATTATCGCTTTGCCGCAATGCAGGGCCAGGCCGGACGCGCGCTGTTGCAGCAACATGGCCTGGATCCGGACGACCCGTTGTCGTTTCTGCTGGTGGATGACCGCGGTGCGTGGACCGACAGCGACGCGATCGTGCGGGTGCTGGCCGGGTTGGGCGGCTTCTGGCGGCTGGCTACGGTGTTGCGCGTGGTGCCGCGTCGCGCGCGCGACATCGGCTATCGCCTGATCGCACGCCATCGCTACCGCTGGTTCGGTCGCAGCGAGCATTGCATGCTGCCGACACCGGAGCAGCGCGAGCGGTTTCTCGACTAGCGCCCCAGCTAGACGTAGGAGCGCACCTGGGCGCGATGGGCGTTACCGGGAAAGCTTCGTCGCGCCCGGGTGCGCTCCTACGACTGCGCGCTGATTTCTCTGATGGCTTGTCGATACGGAGTGCTGTTCGGCCGCGTGCGTTGGATCTGTGGTGGCGGACAGGCACGCCTGCTTTGTGTAGGAGCGCACCTGGGCGCGATGCGGCGTTACCGATAAAGCTTCGTCGCGCCCGGGTGCGCTCCTACGACTGCGCGTTGATTTCTCTGATGGCTTGTCGATACGGAGTGCTGTTCGGCCGCGTGTGCTGGATCTGAGGTGGCGGACAGGCACGCCTGCTTTGTGTAGGAGCGCACCTGGGCGCGATGCGGCGTTACCGGGAAGGCTTCGTCGCGCCCTGGTGCGCTCCTACGGTGATTCCGTGACGGCGGCTTACGCGGCTGCGTTTTTGAAGCTTGCGGGCGCTGCTTTCGGGCTGCCGCTGTGCGCAGGCTGCAGGCGGAAGATCGACACTGCATCGGCCAGTTCCACGGCCTGTTCTTCCAGGCTGCGCGCGGCGGCGGTGGCTTCTTCCACCAGCGCGGCGTTGCGTTGGGTGACTTCGTCCAGTTGCGCGACGGTGCGGTTGACCTGTTCGATGCCGCTGGATTGCTCGGCGCTGGCGGCGGTGATCTCGCTCATGATGTCGGTGACGTGTTTGACCGAGCCGACGATCTCGCGCATGGTCGCGCCGGCGCGGTGCACCAGGCCCGAGCCCAGTTCGACCTTGTCGGTGGAGTCGGCGATCAGCGTCTTGATCTCCTTGGCCGCATCGGCCGAGCGTCGCGCCAGCGCGCGCACTTCCGAGGCGACCACCGCAAAGCCGCGGCCCTGTTCGCCGGCGCGTGCCGCTTCCACCGCGGCGTTGAGCGCCAGGATATTGGTCTGGAAGGCGATGCCGTCGATGACGCCGATGATCTCGCCGATCTTGCGCGAGGCGGTGCTGATCTGCCCCATGGTGGACACCACATCGTCCATCACCTGGCCGCCGTTGTGCGCGACTTCGCCGGTGCCCACTACCAGCCGGTTGGCCTGCAGCGCGCTGTCGGCGTTCTGCTTCACGGTGGAGGTGAGTTCTTCCATGGAGCTGGCGGTTTCTTCCAGATTGGCGGCCTGCTGCTCGGTGCGCTCGGACAGGTCGGCGTTGCCGGCGGCGATTTCCACCGCCGCGCGGCGGATCGTGTCCGATGCGATCTGGATGTCGCCGATGATCTCGGTCAGCCGGGTCACGGTCTGGTTGGTGTCGTCGCGCAGGCGCGCGAAGATGCCGTGCGCATCGCCCTCCACGCGTTGGGTGAGGTCGCCTTCGGCCAGTGCACCGATCACCCGCGCCAAGGCGGCCAGGTGGGTTTCCACCGAGTCGTAGATGCGGTTGATGCCCTGCGCCAGCGACAGCAGCACGCCATCCATGCCGTCGATCTGCATGCGCCGGCTGAAATCGCCGGCCGCGGCGGCATCGATGATCTGGATCAGCGCCTGCTCGGCGTTGACCTGCGCGGTGACGTCCATCCACTGCGCGATGGTGCCCAGTTTGGTGCCGTCGGCGGCGATGATCGGGCTGTAGACGAAGTCGATCTGGTGGCCGAAGAACGGTGCGCGCACCGCCTTGGAGGCGGTCAGCGCACGCATGCGGTCGATCGCGGCCTGGCTGTCGGGATAGATGTCGCCGATGCTGCCGCCGACGAAGCCTTCGGCATGGAAGCTGGGGCGGAAGCTCTGCACATCCGGCTCGATCAGCTTGAGCATCGCCAGCAGTTTGCGGTTGGCGAACAGCACCTGGCCGTCGTCGTCGGCGATGCGGATCATGGTGTCCAGATCGTCCAGCGCCTTGATCACGAACTGGCCGTGGCGCAGCCCCTGTTCCATCACATCGAGGCGGATGGCCAGCTTGTCCTGGGTCGCCTGCAGGGCGTGCAGCAACGGCGCGAGTTCGCCGGAGGCGGTGCGCAGATCCAGGCGCTGAAAGCGCCCTTCACCGATGGCGGTCACCGTGCCGATCGCCTGTTGCAGTTGCGCCAGACCGCGACGGCGTGCCCACCACCACAGCCCGGCACTTGCCGCGCCCAGTACCAGCAGCGCCGGCAGCAAGCGGCCCAAGCCGGTCCAGACACCGCCGGGCAGCAGCGTGGCGGCGTAGAGCGTCAGCAAGCCCAGCAGCCCGATCTGTGCAGCGGCAGGCAGCCATGCGGCCCTGCTGGCACGCGCAAGGTTCCGGCCGGAAGGCGGGCGGGAGACGGCGGTGGCATCGGGTGAGGGCGACATAGGCTGAGTCCAACTGAGTGATTCGGAGTGGGGAGCGGCGTCCTGCGCTGCATGGGCTGCTATGGGGTATCGGCGGCCGAGCCCGAATCATGACGGCGTGAAATCACCGTTCGTCGGAATCTGCCGACCAGACCCCTGAAAACACCGATGTAGTTGATTTGGAAGCGGTTTCAGCGCTGCCCGATGTGCTGCGAAACCGTGATTTGCAGCCGGATATCGGTCTTGCAATTGTAAATTTCACGTGAAATATCGGCGGGCTCCGTAAACACTTCGTAGACCTCGACGCCATGCAGTCCGATCGCATGCACGCAATCAGGACTGACCAGTGGCGCCATCGGTGCAACGCGACGAACACGCATCGAAGCGCGGGGAATCGGGAGTGGGGATTGGGGAATCGGGCGCGCCATCAATCCAGCCCAGCCCTGAAAGACGACAGAAAAGCGCTTCTCCCATTCCCGAATCTCGATTCCCGATTCCCAAAAAAAAACCGGCCATCTCACGATGACCGGTCTATCGATACCCAACTAGCTGACGCTACACCGGCTTATTTCGCCGGCTTGGCGCCCGCGTCGTCGGGCAGCGCCCAGGCGATCACGCTGTCGCCCGACTTGGTTTCCATGCGGTCGTGCCCACCCACGGCGGCCACGATGTACTGCTTGCCGTCGATGGTGTAGCTCAGCGGAGCGGCCTGCGGGCCGGCCGGCACGCGGGTCTCCCAGACCTGCTTGCCGGTGCGGGTGTCGAAGCCGCGCATGAAGTCGTCCAGGGTCGCGCCGATGAAGGTCACGCCGCCGGCGGTGGCCAACGAGCCGCTGTTGTTGGGCGTGCCGATCTCGAACTTGGTCTTGGACGGGATGCCCATCGGACCCTGGTCGTAACCGGTGCCCAGCGGACGCCGCCAGAGCACCTGCTGGGTGCGCAGGTCCACGCCGGAGATGTAGCCCCACGGCGGTGCCACGCACGGCGTGTTGAGCGGCGACATCCACGGCTCCTTGCGGGCGCCGTAGGCCAGGCCCTTCTGCGCCATGTAGCCCGGCGTCTTGCTCTTGCCGTCGAACACCGACACCACGCCCAGCTCATTCATCTTTTCGCGGGTGTAGACCTGCAGGGTGTAGGGCAGGCGATTGCTGTTCATCACCATGATGCCGCGCTGCAGATCGACCGAGACGCCGCCCCAGTTGATGCCGCCGTGGTTGCCGGTAAAGGCCAGCGAGCCCTGCAGGGTCGGCGGGGTGAACATGCCTTCGTAGCGCAGCTGCTTGAACTGGATGCGGCAGGCCAGCTGGTCGAACGGTGTCATGCCCCAGGCGTCGGATTCGACGATGGTTTCGTACTCGCGGCTCGGTGCGCCCACGGTATTGGGCATGCCCGGCGAGATCGGCTGGGTGGCCGCGGTCCAGTCGCCGTGATCGGTGCCCTGCGGCACGGCGATCTGCTTGACCGGCATGAGCGGCGCACCGGTGGCGCGGTCCAGCACGAACACCTGGCCGGACTTGGTGGCCTGGATCACCGCAGGACGGGTGCCACCGCCGGCGACCGGCCAGTCGACCAGGTTCGGCTGCGGGCCGATGTCGTAATCCCACAGGTCGTGGTTGACGGTGCGGAAGTGCCAACGCTCCTTGCCGGTGGCCGCATCCACGGCAACCAGCGAGGCGGTGTATTCCTCATCCTGCGGGGTGCGGCCCTTGCCGAAGAAATCGCCCGAGGCATTGCCGGTCGGCAGATACACCAGGCCCAGTTCGTCGTCGGCGGCCATCAGCGACCACACGTTCGGGGTGGAACGGGTATAGGTCTGCCCGGCCGGCGGCTCGGCGGTGATCGCCGGGTTGCCCAGGTCCCAGGCCCAACGCAGCTGGCCGGTGAGCGCATCGAAGCCGCGCACCACGCCCGACGGCGCATCGCCTTCCTGGCCGTCGCGCACCTGGCCGGTGGGCTGGATCACCACGCCGCGCATCACCACCGGCGGCGAGGTGGGGCCGACGAAGCCCGGCTTGGTGTTGCCGGTGCCGGCGTTGAGATCGACAAAGCCGTTGTTGCCGAAGCTGGTGCACAGCTTGCCGGTCTGCGCGTCCAGCGCGCCGAGGCGGCCATCGACCATCGGCCAGAAGATCCGCGTCGGGCACTCGGCGGTGCCTTGCGGCGCCTGGTAGTACGACACGCCGCGGCAGGTGGTGGCGGCAACGCCGGCCATCGCCTTCGGATTGGTCTGCGGGTCGAAGCGCCAGCGCTCCTTGCCGTTGGCCGCTTCCACCGCGATCACCTTCTGGGTCGGGGTGCAGATGTAGAGCAGCTCGCCGACCTTGAGCGGGGTGTTCTGGAAGGCGTAGCCCAGCTTGGAGCCGGCCGGCTTCAGATCGCCGGTATGGAACTCCCAGGCCACCTTCAGGTTCTTGGCGTTCTCCGGGGTGATCTGCGCGCCGGGGGTGTAGTGGTTGGACAGGTTGGAGCCGGCGTACGAGGTCCAGTTGCTGGCATCGTGATTGGCCGCGACGTTACCGTCCGGGCTGGGCACGTTGGCGCGGCTGAACGGCGTCGCATTCTCGGCCGGCAGCTTGGAGGCATCGGCCAGTTCGACATTACGCGGCACCAGCAGCGGCCACAGGATCAGCGTCGCGCCCAGGATCGGCAGCACGCCGGTCACCAGCACATAGCCCAGTCCCGACAGCGGCTGCATACGGCGGCGGGCCACGCCCCAGAACGGCAGCAACACCAGCCCCAGCACCGACATCCAGGCCAGACGCGGGACCAGGCCCCAGCCATCCAGGCCCACTTCCCATAGCGCCCAGGCGATGGTGGCCGCCAGCGTGGCGCCAAACAGCCACAGGCCGGCACGCTTGCCCAGCGCCAGCAACACGCCGGCCAGGAACAGGCCGATGCCCGCCAGCAGGTAATACCAGGAGCCACCGACGGCGACCAGGCGGCCGCCCTCGTAGGCAAGCACCGCACCGAGCACGGCGATCACCACGGCATAGACCACCAGCAACCAGGTGCCTAGTCCACGTTTTGAGGATTGATCAGTCATTTTGAGATGTCAGGAAGGACCCAGGCACCGGCAGGCGGTGGCGAGTCGTGGAGGGAGCAAGATCACAGGCTGGCAAAGGGCGGCCTTGGATCCAACAAAAACGTCCTAAAGCAGAACGTCCGGATATGAACGCGCAGCCCCTCCCAGGGTCCTCAGCGCTACTCATGCAGATATTTTAGACCGCAATGACGCGTGTGTCCGTGACGGAATGAGAACCAACGTTCCAGGCCATGCGGTTGAGGCGCTGGAATTACTCAAATTCGATGCGGCTGAAGATTGCTGTGGGTGTCAGGCGGTGTTGGGTGCATTCGCATGTGGCGACAAATGCAGGATCCTGCAGTAGTTCTATTGAGTTATTGACTCAAACGGTGAGGCGGGGATTCGGCATTCGGGAGTCGGGATTTGTAGAAGCTGGGAGTTTGCGCTTCGGACATTTCCACTTGTACGTGCACGCGTACCCTCATCCGCCCTTCGGGCACCTTCTCCCGAGGGGAGAAGGGGGGCGCTGCCGGTGCGCAGCGCTTCTGTGCTGATAGCGTGGTGCTGGCAGCCTGCGTTGCGGACACCGGAGTCAGATATCTGCAAGTGCCTGCAGGTAGCGCTGGCGCCAGTGGTTGATGTTGTTCTTGCGCAAGTGATCCATCATCGCGCTCCAGCGTTCGATGCGTGTTGCCAGCGGCATGCTTGCTGCGGTTGCGATCGCGTCGGCCACGCCGTCCAGATCATGCGGATTGACCAGCAGTGCCTCCTTCATTTCATCCGCTGCACCGGCCAGCAGCGACAGCACCAGGACGCCTGGATTCTGCGGATCCTGCGCCGCCACGAATTCCTTGGCGACCAGGTTCATGCCATCGCGCAATGGCGTGACCAGGCCAACCGAGGCCGCGCGATAGAAGCCGGTCAACGTCGCATGGCTGAAGTTCTGATTGACGTAACGCAGCGGCGTCCAATCCGGCTCGGCATGTCCACCGTTGATGTGGCCGGCGATCTGTTCCAGCTGCCCGCGCAACTGGCGGTACTCGTTGACGTCGCCGCGCGATACCGGCGCGATCTGCAGATAGGTCAGGCTGCCGGATTGGTCCGGATAACGCTCCAGATAGCGCTCGAAACCCTGGAAGCGTTCCGGCAGGCCCTTGGAATAATCCAGCCGGTCCACGCCGATCGCCAGTTGCCGGCCACGCAGGCTTTCGCGCAGGTCGCGCACTGCCTGCTTGCCGACCGAGGCCTTGGCCTGGTTGGCAATCAAGTCGGTATCGATCCCGATCGGGAACGCCGCGGCACTGAAGCGACGCCCGCCGGGGCCTTCGACGATGTCGCCTTCGAGAATGCGGCCACCGCCGAACAGGCGCACATAGGCCTTGAAGCGCTCGGCATCGCGCTGGGTCTGGAAGCCGACCAGGTCGTACGCGTAGAACGTACTGAACAAGCGCGCGTGATCCGGCATCGCCTGCATCAGGTCGGCCGAGGGCATCGGCACGTGCAGGAAGAAGCCCATCTTGCAGCCCACACCCAGCTCGCGCAGCATCGCGCCCAGCGGGATCATGTGGTAATCGTGGATCCACAGCGTGTCGCTATCCTTCAACAACGGCGCCAGCTTTTCTGCGAACAGCCGGTTGACGCGCATATAGCCTTCGCGGGTGGCGCGGTCGTAATCGACCAGGTCCAGGCGGAAGTGCAGCAGCGGCCACAGCGTGCGATTGGCGAACCCGTTGTAGTAGGAATCGATGTCGCGCTTGTTGAGGTCCATGGTGACGAACTTGATGTCGCCCTCGGTCTGTTCGTGCATGCCGCCGCTGTCGCCGCGGACGGTCTTGCCGCTCCAGCCGAACCACACACCGCCGCGCTCCTTGAGTGCAGCCAACAGACCAACCGCCAGCCCGCCGGCGCGGTTTTCGCCGGGCACTGCAACGCGGTTGGATACCACAACCAAACGACTCATGACGCCTCCTGCCAGCTCCGCGACAAGCGCATCGCTGCGATGATCAAGCCCACATGCGAATAGGTCTGGGGGAAATTCCCCCAGGCTTCGCCGTCTTCAAACGATAAATCCTCCGACAGCAAGCCGAGGTGATTGCGGCGCGAGAGGATGCGTTCGAACAATTCACGCGCCTCCTCCTTGCGACCGATCGCGGCCAGCGCGTCGATGTACCAGAACGTGCAGATGGTGAAGCTGGTTTCCGGCTCACCGAAGTCATCCGGTGCGATGTAGCGATACAGCGCATCGCCATGCTTGAGCACGCGTCCAACCGCTTCAACCGTGCGCACGAAGCGGCTGTCGTCGTTGGCGACGATGCCGATATCGGCCAGCAGCAACAGCGATGCGTCCAGGCGATGACCGCCCAGCGTATCGGTGAAATGGCCGCGCTCTTCGCTCCACGCCTCGTCCAGCACGCGTTCGCGGATGGTGTCGGCGCGCTCGCGCCAGTACACGCTGCGCTCGGGCAGCACCAGCCGGTCGGCGATCTTGGACAGGCGATCGCAGGCGGCCCAGCACATCGCAGCGGTGTAGGTATGCACTTCGGCGCGGCCGCGGAATTCCCACAGACCGGCATCGGGCACGTTGTGCAGCGCGAACGCGCGCTCGCCCAGTGGCTCGAGGCGGCGGAAGGTATCCGCATCGCCCTGATCCTTCAGGCGAAGATCGAAGAACAGCTGGGTGGAGGCCAGCACCACGCTGCCGTAGACATCGTGCTGCTGCTGGATCCAGGCCAGGTTGCCGCGGCGTACCGGGCCCATGCCGCGGTAGCCGTCCATCGTTTCGACTTCGTGCTCTTCCAGCTGCGATTCGAAACCGATGCCATACAGCGGCTGCATGGTGCCGTCGGCGGTGGCGATGTTGAAGATGTAGCCGATGAACTGCTCCATCGTGCGGGTGGCGCCCAGGCGATTCAGCGCACGCACCACGAATGCGGCGTCGCGCAGCCAGCAATAGCGGTAATCCCAGTTGCGCGGGGTGTTGGGCGCTTCCGGGATCGAGGTGGTCATCGCCGCGATGATGGCGCCACTGTCCTCGTACTGGCACAGCTTGAGCGTGATTGCGCTGCGGATCACCGCTTCCTGCCAGTCGAGCGGAATCGACAGGTAGCGCACCCATTCGCGCCAGTATTCTTCAGTGCGTTCCTGCGCTTCCTGCACGTAGCCGGTGAGCGAGCGGGTCAGCGATTCGTCCACGCCCAGCACCAGGTTGACCGGGTGGCTGAGCACGAACGGCAGGCCGTCGCGGACGAAGCGCACCGGCACATCCGTGGTCAGGCGCAGGGTGAATTCGGGCAGCACCCAGCGGATGTGATTGCTGCCCCAGGTGGTTTCCGGGCTGCGTCCGCCCCAGTCGGCCAGCGGGCGGGCGCGCACGATGATGCGCGGGTTGCCTGCGAGCGGGCGGATCTGCCGGATGATGCTGACGGGCCGGTAGAAACGCCCGTTGTTGCGCCAGCGCGGTGCAAAGTCGATGACTTCCACTTCGCCACCGTGGTGGTCGCGCAACACGGTGCGCAGCACTGCGGTATTGGGCAGATAGTGTTGCTCGCTGCTGGCGAAGTCCTCCAGCTCCACCGCAAAGTCGCCGCCTTCGCGCTTGGGCGAGAGCAGCGAACAGAACGCCGGGTCGCCGTCGAAGGCCGGCAGGCAACTCCACACCACGCGTGCCTGCCGATCGACCAATGCCCCAAAGCTGCAGTTGCCGATGACGCCCAGATCCAGGTTTGGCTCGGTCATGGAGTGCGAACGATCCTTTTGAAGAAAAGAGGGGAAGGCGCGCCGCGCTCAGGCCTGGCGCGCGTTGCGTTGCAGCCACGCATGCACGTCGGCGGTGCCGTCGACGCGGAAGCGCGCGCTGGTTTGGGCGCGATCGCCGACCAGCACGCTCCAGCCGCCGAGGCGATTGGCCGCTTCGAAACCGAATTCGTCGGTGAGGTCGTCGCCGACGAACACCGGCGTGCGGCCGGCGAATGCGCCCTGCTGCATCAGCTGTTCGACCGCCAGGCCCTTGTTGCTGCCTTCGGGCACGAATTCGATCACGTGGTCGCCCGGTTGCAGGCGGTACCCGGAAAGCTGGGCGATTTCCTGCTGCGCAAAGGCGAGCACGTCGGGGCCGGCCAGCGGCTGTGCGCGCCAATGCAGCGCGACGCTGACGCCCTTGTCTTCGACCAGCACGCCGGGGTGCCGGTGCGTGAGTGCGGCGGCACGCTGATGCAGGCCATGCAGCCACTCGGAGGTGTCCTGCGGCATCGCCGCGCGTGCGGCGATGTCGCTACGCAGTTCGTGTCCGTGCAGGCCGGCGGCCGGAAGCAGCAACGGCGCGAACAAGGCGTCCAGTTGCGACAGCGGTCGGCCGCTGACCAGTGCAACGGCGCCCTGCAGGCGGTCGCTTAGCTGGCCGATGGCCGCGCGGACCTCGGGCAGGAGCCGTACAGCCTCGGGGCTGTCGGCAAAGTCGATGAGGGTACCGTCCACGTCCAGAAACAATGCGCAGGCATCGTCCAGCAATGGCGGCGACGGAAGGGGGGAGTGCACGTCTGCCATCGCGCTAGTGTGCGCAAGGCGATGTGATATTCAGGTTATGCAACAGCGGGGAGTGGGGATTCGGGAGTGGGGATTGGCGATGCGCCGCCCTTGCCAATCCCGAATCCCCGATCCATCCATCCCGGCGTCAGAACGAGTAGCGCACCCGCCCATACCAATACGCGCCGTTGCTGCCGATCGGCGAGAGCACGTCGTACGGCAGGTTGCCGAAGTAGGCGATGTCGTCGATGGAGCGGTCCGAGTAGTTGTCGAGAATGTTCTGGCCGCCGATCGCCAGCGTCCACTGCGTGCCCAGGTGGTACTCGGCTTCCAGGTCCAGCTGCCATTCCGCGCCATAGGTCTGGCGTGGCACGAAACCGCCGCCGAAGTCGAACACGCGCGTGGCGCTGCCGTAGCGATTGACGCGTGTCTGCAGGTTCCAGTGTTCGTTGTTCCAGTTGGCGGCCAGCGCGGCGCGCGTGCGTGGTGCGGCATCGGTGAGCGTGTTGCTCTCCTCGACACCGAACAGCACGTAGTCCGGGTCCAGCGCGAGCAGCTGCGCCGGGGTGCCGATGACGTTCTTCAACTCGGTCTTGGCGTAGCTGTAGGTGCCGGTCAGCAGCAGGTCGCCGCCGAAGGCATACTGGCGCCAGTTGCCGACCAGCTCGGCGCCGCGGGTGCGGGTGTCGGCGGCGTTGAGGAAATAGCTGGCGCTCTGCACGCCGGCAACGGCGAAGTTCTGCTGCACGAAGTCGGTCAGCGTGGTGCCGGTGATGTCTTCGGACAGCGCGATTCGGTCGTCAATATCGATCTGGAAGAAGTCCAGCGACAGGTCGAAGTGATCGCCCAGCTGGCTGGTGAAGCCCAGGCTGTAATTGAGCGACTTTTCCGGCTTCAGGTCGGTGGCACCGAGCGCGCGTGCGATCGGGTTGTTGACCGACAGCAGGCGGCCCTGGGTCAGGCGGCCGGCGGCGTCGTAGCCGGTGGACGTGGCTTCGTAGCCGATCTGGCTGAGCGAGGGTGCACGCACGTTGTTGGAGACCGCACCGCGCAGCGCGAACGCCGGGGCGAAGGCATAGCGCGCGGCCAGCTTGCCGGTCCACTGGCTGCCGAAATCCTGGTAATGCTCGTAACGGCCGGCCAGGTCGGTGGAGAACTTGTCGCCGAACTGGCTGGACACGTTGGCATAGGCGCTGGCCACGTTACGCGACAGGTCGGCCTCGTCCTGCGGGGTCAGCCCACCGCCGGCCTGCGAGCCGGTGGGACGATCGGTGAACGGGCCGGCCGCATAGCTGGCCGGGTCGCCGGCATGGGTGCGGTATTGCTCGCGGCGGAATTCGGCACCGGTGCCGAAGGTGTGGGTGGCGCCGGCCGCATCGAACACGCGGGTCAGATCCAGATTGCCTACGGTCTGCGCAAAGGCGAAATCGCCGGTCTTGAAGCGGGTGGTGCTGCCCGGGCCGAGCGAGGCGTTGAGCGAGTTGCGCAGCCGGTAGGTGAAGTCGTTGCGGCCGTAGTTGACGCTGGCGTCGTAGTCCCAGCTGCCGAGCTGCCCACGTGCGCCGGCGACGACCTGCAGGTCGCGGTTCTCGCCTTCGGAAATCGGGCGGTAGCCGTTGGGATAGATCTCACGCCAGTTGGCGCTGCCATCCGGGTAACGGAAGTAATTGGCGCCTTCGGTGTCGCGCTGGTTGTAAGTGCCGAAGGCGTAGAACTCGCCGGTGGCACTGAAGGGCACCTTGGTGTTGAGCCAGGCATTCAGGCCCTTGGTGGCGCCATCCCCGAGCACGTAATTGCGCTTGCCGGCCAGCGCCAGGTTGGCCGGGGTCTGCTCCTCGAACGACGGAATCTGGTCGAAGCCGGCGCGGTTGGTCGCCTCGCGATTCTTCAGCTCCAGGCCGACCTTGAAGAAGCCGCCGTCATCGCCGAGCAGGCTGCCGACCTTGGCGCTGGCGTAGCTGGTCTGGCCGTCGGTGACGCGGCGATTGATCGGCTCCACGTCGGTGTTGTAGGCGCCGAAGCTGGCTTCCAGCTCCCCACGCTCCGGGTTGTCGTCCAGGATCACGTTGATGACGCCGGCGATCGCGTCCGAGCCGTACTGCGCGCCGGCACCGTCGCGCAGCACTTCGATGCGCTTGATCGCATTGATCGGGATGGAGTTGAAATCCACCGGCGTGGTGCCCTTGCCGATCTTGCTGTCGGTATTGACCAGCGCCGAGGTGTGGCGGCGCTTGCCGTTGACCAGCACCAGCACCTGGTCGGGCGAGAGCCCACGCAGCTGCGCGGCGCGGATATGGTCGGCACCACCGGAGTTGGACTGGCGCGGGAAGTTGAATGAGGGCAGCAGCGCCTGCAGCGCGCTGCCCAGCTCGCCGTTGACCACGCCGGCCTTGCGGATGTCCTCGGCGGTGAGCACGTCCACCGGCACGGTCGATTCCAGCACGGTGCGGTCGCTGGCGCGGGTGCCGGTGACGATCACGGTGTCCAGCGTGGTGGCGCCGGGGGCGGCCTGCTGGGCCTGGGCGTTGGCGCTCAACACGGCGGCCACGGCCAGGCCGATAGCCGAAAGGGTGGGGCGGGTCATCTCTCTCTCCTGCGACAGCAACTGCGAACGCGCCGCGCGGACGGCATCCGGCCGGGCAGGGGCGCAAAGGGGGTTCGGATCGTCCACATTCATCCGGATGGAGAGATATTATCGCGTTGTTCAGGCGCGTGCGAGATGGCACAGTGCGCGCACGCCGGCATCAGCTGATGCCGGCCCTGCATGAGCCCGCCCCCGATCCGTCGTAAACGTACCCGTTGTGGAGAAGTCGATGAAGTTGCTGCCGTCCTGCCTGCTTGCCGCCATGCTGGCGCTGTCCGCCTGCGCCACTACCCCCGGCGGCGCGCCGGGCCCGACCACTGCCAGCCTGCAGGGCGATGCGGCGCGGCCGGCGGCGGCGCGCGGCTGGGTGCGCAGCGAGCTGTACTTCGGCGTGGGCGAGGAAACCGGCCCGGCCGATCGCCCGCAGACCCGTACCATCGACGAAACCCAATGGCGCGCATTTCTGGACAAGGAAGTGACCCCGCGCTTTCCCGACGGCCTGACCGTGTTCGACGCCTACGGCCAGTGGCTGTTCCGCGGTGCCAAGGAGCCGAACCGGCTGGGCACCAAGGTGCTGGTGATCCTGCACGAGGACACCCCGCAGCGGCGCAATGACATCGAGGCGATTCGCCTGGCCTGGAAGCAGGCCACCGGCCACCAGTCGGTGCTGTGGTCGCGGCAGGCGGTGGAGGTGTCGTTCTGAGTCTGGCGACCATGCGGCTTGAACATCCGCACCGGCTGCGCGTGAGCGCTGCACGCAAGCTGCTGTTCGCCGCACTGGGTGGGCTGTCGTTTGCGTGCTTTGCACGCGACACCAGCGTGCAGGTGACGCTGGACGCAAACACACAGGCGACCGCCACACTGGTCGGCGCGCGCCTGCATGTGGTGTTGGGCCCGGGCGGCAAGGAGCAATGGTTCGACGCGAACCTGGACGAGGGCGAAGGCGGCGCCGGTGTGGACAGCGACGACTACAACTTCGACGGACATGCGGATCTGGCGGTGTCGGCGATGCTCGGCCAGGTCAACGAAGCGGTGCTGGTATTTGTGTTCGATCCAGCGCAACGGCGCTTTCGTGCGCTGACCGCGCCCACGCGCCCGGCAGTGCAGTGCGAGGGCTTCTTCAATCTGACGCCCGACAAGCAGCAGCGCAGCCTGACCAGCTCCTGCCGCAGCGGGCCGATGTGGTACGCCGATGTGTATCGCTACGCGGCCGATGGGCGGTTGTATGTGGCCAGGACGCAGCAGCCGATCGCCTCGCCCGACATCCAGACCTTGCTGGATCCAGGCACCGGCGATGGCATGCCGCTCTCGGTGTGGCCCAGTTACGACGCGCGCGGGGCGAAGCTTTCAAGCGAGATCGGCACCACCCTGGACGCGCCGATGCCGGTCCAGCTGCGCGTGCAGGTGGCGCGTCTGCCGCTCTACGCCACCCCTACGGCGACCGGCACCAAGCGCTATCTGGTGCAAGGCGATCGGGCCGACGCGCTGGATGTCAGCGCCGATGCCACGCGCGTGCAGGTACGCTATCGCAGTGCCGGCCGTGGCGACATCGTCGGCTGGATCGAGGTTGCTGCGGCGGTGAAGTAGGGCTGTTGCCGCCACGCAGCCGCCTGGCATGGAACAGACCGGCGCAATCGCGGCGACACGCTCTGATCCACCGCGCCGCTGTCGCGCGTGCGGAGCAGCGGCTACCATCGGTCGATCCCCACGCTTCCTGGCTCCCATGTCGGCCCCTTCCTCGCGTACTGCGGCATCGCCGCGCTGGTTCGTCGCCGGCGACCTCAATGGCTTCTTCGGCCTGGTCGTCGACAATCTCTCCATCCTCGGCTTCATCGCGATGGCATTGGTCGGAATGTTCCAGTTCCCGGCCGAGGTGGTGTTCGGGCGCATGTTTCCCGGCACCGCGTTCGGCGTGCTGGTGGGCAACCTGCTCTACACCTTGATGGCGCGGCGGCTGGCTGCACGCACCGGGCGCGACGACGTCACCGCGATGCCGCTGGGCCTGGATGCGCCGACCAGCATCGGCATGGCGCTGTTGGTGCTGGGCCCGGCATTCGTCGGCTTCAAGGCACAGGGACTGGACCCGCAGGCGGCTGCCATCGCCACCTGGAAACTCGGCATGGCCGCGCTGGTGGTGATGGGCCTGCTCAAGCTGGTGCTGTCGTTCGTCGGCGAGGCGGTCACGCGCGCGCTGCCGCGCGCGGCCTTGCTGGGTTCCATCGCCGGCATCGCGCTGGTGTTGATGGGCTTGCTGCCGCTGCTGGAAACCCTGCGTTCGCCGGTGGCCGGCTTCGTCACCCTGGGTTTGCTGCTGTACGTGCTGCTGGCCAAGGGCCGGTTGCCGACCAAGTTGCCTGGCGTGCTGGTGGCGTTCGTGATTGGCACGGCGTTGTATTACGGGCTGGGACTGGCCGGCCTGGGCGCACCGGGCTTTGCGGTGCCGGAATGGACGCCGCCGCAGATCGTGTTGCCGCTGCCGAACCTGGGCTTCATCGACGGCCTGCCCGCCACGCTGGCGTACCTGCCGCTGCTGCTGCCGTTCGGCCTGTTGATGGTGGTGGGCGGCATCAATGTCAGCGAGAGCGCACGTGCCGCGGGCGATGACTACCGCACCCGCGACATCCTGCTGGTGGAAGCCCTGGCGACGCTGGTCGCAGGCGTCTGCGGCGGGGTGGCGCAGACCACGCCCTACATCGGCCAGCCGGCCTACAAGCACATGGGCGCGCGCTCCGGTTACACGCTGCTGACCGGCCTGTTCGTCGGCATCGGTGGCATGCTCGGCGTGATCTCCGGCTTGGTGCAATGGCTGCCGCTGGCGGTGCTGGCGCCGATCATCGTGTACGTGTCGATCGACATCACCACGCAGGCGTTCCAGGCCACGCCCAGGCAGCACGCCGGTGCGATGGTGCTGGGCTTTCTGCCATCGGTGGCGTACCTGCTGACCATCAAGGCACCGGGCTGGATTGCGCCGGATCAACTGGTCGCACTCACCACCAAACTCGATGGGCATGGCCTGCCGGAGCTGGCGGTGATCTTCGCGTTGGGCAATGGCTTCATCATCACCGCGATGCTGTGGATCGCCGCCGTGGCGGCGATGATCGATGGCCGCCTGCGCCGTGGTGCGGTCTTCCTGCTGGTGGCCGCGGGGCTGACGCTGTTCGGCCTGATCCATTCGGTGGACCCGCGCGGCGGCATCTATCTGCCATGGTCGCTGCACGGCCTGGCGCGCGTGATCAGCTGGCAGTTCGTGGGTGCCTATGTCGCGCTGGCGGTGACCCTGCTGCTGCTCTCGCTGTTGCCCGCACGCAAGGAGGCAGTGCAATGACAGCCTGCTCCAGCATGTTGCGGGTGATCATCGGTGGCGCACTATTGCTTGGCGCCGGCGGTGCCTGGGCGGCGTCGTTCGACTGCAAGCAGGCAGCCACGGCGGTCGAAAAACGGCTGTGCGAGGTGCCGGCGCTGGGCCATCTGGACGATCAGCTGGACGAGTCCTATCGGGCGCTGCTGGACACCACGCCGCGTAGCGCGGTCGCGGGCGTGCGTGATCAGCAACGCGCCTGGCTGCGGCAGCGCAATGCCTGCGCGCAGGACGCCAAGCTGGACGACTGCCTGCAACGCACAGTGAAGGCCAGGGCCGATGTGCTGGCCAAGGCGCTGACTGTGCAGCAACAGGCGCTGGATCGCATCATCGCCTTGATTCCCACTGCGCCTGCCGACGCCGCGCGCCAGTTGCAGGGCTACGACACGCCGCTGGCTTCGGCGTGGCTGGCGTATCTGCATCAGTTTGTCCCCGCCGCGGGCGTGGATGCGAAGCTGGCGAGTGCGCGGTTTGAAAGTGCGCGCAAGGCGCTGCGCAAGGTCGACGACTTCGCCGCATCCTTGCTCGACGATGTGGATGGCATGCCCGCCATGCAGGCGCAGGAACGCGTGCTGACATTGCTGCGGGTGTGGATCGAACGCGACAACAGCGATCATCGTCCTTACGTGCATTGCTTCATCTTTGCTGCAGTGGGCGAGCCGGCGTATGAGGCGTTCGGGTCGCTGTATGGCTCGACACGCGACGGGTTCGCGCCGATCTGCGAGCCGCCGGGCGGTCTGTTTGCATTGGCCAGCTGGAAGCAGCTGGATGCCGGCTTCGACGGGTTGATCGAGGCCCTGAGCAAGGACGCCGGCACCATTCGCTACGCCAGTTACGCCGAGTGGAAAATCATCGCGTTACGCGCGTCGGTATCGCCATTGCTGTACCTGACCCCGGCATTGCGCAAGCGCTACGGCGACGATCCGGACAAGGCGATTGCCGCCTGGACCGGGGAAGACAGCGACTGGCCGGCGGCACAGCGCAAGGCCGTGCGCGCGTTACTGCCGAAGGTGCGCGCCGACACGGCCGCATGGCTGGTGCGCGAGAAGCGCCTGCCTGCGAAGCAGGCCGAGCAGGCGGCCGCCGCCATCGTGGCGGCCTGGGTGAACGCGCGGCTGGATTTCGCAAGCTGAGAGCGGCGGAGACAGCCACTCGCGGCCATCGGGCGGGCGGCGTTGTTGCTTGATGCGGCAACGCTGGTCGTTCTGGTTCGAGCGTTGGCGATGTGGGTGAGCGAGAGTCAAAGCAAAACCAGCGCTAGAGCTGGAGTATGCGATCTGCGGCCTGGCTGCAGGGCCCTTGCCCGCCCATCATCGCAGGACACGCCGCAAGTACGTCCGTGTAGGCGCTTACGCGGCATCCATGCCGCGTGAGGTCCCGCGACGGTGGGCGGGCAAGGACCAGTGGAGATGGTCTGTGTGCACGGTAAGAGCAGTGCGTGATGCGCGTTGTTCGATACTCGACGTCCGACACGCGCGCGACAAGCGGCTTTTCACGAGATTGGTGCTGTGCTCCAAAGGACTGGACGACGCCGATGTATCAGCTGCAGAGCGGCTGATCTGCCGCTTGGCTGCAGGGCCCTTGCCGGCCCACCATCGCAGGACACGCCGCAAGTACGTCCATGTAGGCTCTTACGCGGCATCCATGCCGCGTAAGGTCCCGCGACGGTGGGCGGGCAAGGACCTGTCGAGATGGTCGGTGGTTTGGTTGCAAGCAAAGCATGGTGTGCGTTGTTCGGATCACCGTGCGTTCGATCAGCTTTCCAGCGCAGACCGAGTAACGGCAGCGGCTCAACAAAGCAACCTGCAAACTTTTCAGCGTCCCGACGCAAGACTTGCAATCGCAACAGGCAGCTTTTCATTCGACCACCAACCAACCTCCTGGCGCGGTGTCCTTGCCGGTTGCGGGACCCTTGGCGGCATGGGTGCAGCCAAGGAGCCTCCACGGACGGATTCACGGCGTGTCCCGCAAGCGGTGAGGGCATCGCGCCCCTCGATCACTGAGTTGTGACTGCATCGGATTTCGCTGCGCGCGTGATCGGTTCGCAATGAGGACGGTGGTCAGGCGTATGTCTTTGCCAGTTCTAGCGCTGCAGCCAGCGTTCTCTGCCAGAAACAGTCCTCTTCGCGGCCAATCGCCCTTGTGCGATGCACATGGTCTGCTTGATCGCGTCATCGCCGCACATCGATGGAACCACCGCGATATCTGGTTGTCACACCATGGATGTCGTCGATGTAAGGAGTTTCACGATGCAATCCAAGTCTTCGCGTTGGCCGTGGCTGCTGGCGGTGCCGGTGGTGGCTGGCGCCGCCTGGTGGCTATTCAGCGGGTCACCCACGGCGCCGGGCACGTTGCCTGCGCCGATCAGCCAGACCGCCAGCGCCGTGGCAGCGGCGGTGACCCCCGCGCCGCCGGCACCGGCCGGGCCGCGCCATCCGGTGCGGCAGCCCTCGGCCGATGCCGCCGACGCCGCGATTCCTGCGCTGGCACAGAGCGATGCCGCTGCGTGGCAGGCCTTGGTGGAGTTGGTGCAGGACGATGGCGCCTTGTCGATCGTGCTGCGCAAGCACCTGATCGAACGCGTGGTGGTGATGATCGACAATCTCACCCAGCCCAGCATCAGCCGTCGCGCCTCGGTGCTGCAGCCGGTGGCGGGCGAGTTGGCAGTGTCCGATGCCAGCGGCAGTGTGGTGATCGATCAGGCCAATGCGGCCCGGTATGCGCCTTATGTGGCGGCGTTCACCCAGGTGGATGCGCAGGCGCTGGTGCGCAGTTATGTGCGTTTCTATCCGCTGTTCCAGCAGGCCTATGCCGATCTTGGTGCGCCAGACCGCTACTTCAACGACCGCGTGATCGACGTGATCGATCATCTGCTGCGCACGCCCGATCCGGTACAGCCGATCAAGGTGCAGCGCGACGAGCGTGGCCGTTATCGTTTTGTCGATCCCGCGTTGGAGTCGCTGTCGGTCGGTCAAAAGGCGCTGCTGCGGTTGGGGCCTGCGCAAGCGGCTGCAGTGAAGGCGCAGTTGCAGCGGATCCGGGCGGCGTTGCTGCAGGGACGTTGACGCAGCGTGTGATGACGTGAGGAGAAGGCCGCCCGAATGCGGCCTTGCATGCATGGATGCAGCGTCGTGCGCCAGCCCAGCAGGGAAACAACGCAACTTCGGCGGCACGCGGTGCATCACGCGCCGCCATCGCTTACGCCGCATCCAGCTCCGGATAGTGGCGGAAGATGCCGCTGGTATTGAACGCCACGCGTCGTTCGGAGGCGAGATAGGCCGCGATGCGCGGGCGGGCGGCCACGCGCTCCTGCAAGGCCTTCAGGCCGGGAAGATCGGCTGACAGTGTCTTCATGCGCTTGGGGAACATGTATTCCAGCCCGCTGATCAGCTGGAACAACGACAGATCCACATAGGAATGCGTGCCAAGCACATGCGTGCCGCCGGCCTGTTGCAGCACCTGCTCGAAGTGGCCCAGGAACTTGGGCAGGCGGTTGTCGCGCAGATCCTTGGCGCGCTTGGCTGCCTCGGCTTTCTGGTCTTCGTAATACAGGCCGGTGGCGATCGGATGATGGCTGTCGTGCACCTCGGCCACCAGGTCGGCGATGGTCAGCTGCAACTGCAATGCCTGGATGCGCTGTGCGTCCGAGTCCGGCACCAGCTGCAGTTGCGGTCCGATGACATGCAGGATGGCCGCCACCTGCGCAACCACCGTGTCGCCGGCCTTGAGGAAGGGTGGTGCGAATGGCTGCGCGCCGGCCTGGTGGCCTTCCAGAAAGGCATTCATCACCTCATCGCCTTCGACGCGCGCCACATCGGTGTAGTCGGCGCCGGCGTCTTCCAGTGCGAGCCGGACGAATTCGCCACGGCCCTGCAGGCCGGTCCAGTAATAGAGCTGATAGTGCATGCGCTGCTCCGCGATCGATGGCGCTACAGCGTAGAAACCGCGCGGCTAGGCGGACGTGAGCGAAGCGTCAGCGGGCTGTGACCCGGTGCCGTCGTGCGGTTGCGCCAGCAGCCAGGCCAGCTTGCGCGCGCGCGGTTGCTGCTTGAGCTGCCACTCTGCGCGCGAGGCGGCGGCGCGGTCCGCATACGGATGGCTGGCAAGCAGCTCCAGAGGCGGGTTTGCACGGGTATAGCGCGCGCCGGTCCCGCGCTGATGCGCCTGGAAGCGCCGCTCCAGATCGTTGGTGATGCCGGCGTAATAGCTGCCGTTGCGACACAGCAGCAGATAGAGGTGCCAGGGCTTGGGTGCATCCATGGGCCCATTATCGCCATTGGCCTGGTGTTGTGTGCAGCGATGGTCTTGGCGAGCGCTGGGCAGGGGTGGTCGACACGCGACGGCGCGTGAGTGAATAACCACCTAAACATTGGTTATTTGACGCTCGCGGCCGCTGCAAACAGCATGCGCTACTGCATTGCAGCGCCGTGTCGGCCTGCGCTGCGGACGGGTCGCCGTGCATGCATGGCGCTCGCCAATTCGCAAGAAATCTCCCCACGCTGCTGCACGACAGCCGACGCCACGAAAGGACGTACATGCCTGCGCGACACCGGACCCCTGCAAGGATCCTCGCTGCTTCGAGATGGTTGGCCAGGCCGCAGGTGCTGGCGTGGAGTCTGGTGTGGGCATGTGCGCCGGTGCTGGCCGATGAAGTGGGCGAGGCTGCTGCGACACCGGAGCACGGCGCGCAGACCCTGGGCGCGGTCACCGTGACCGCCACGCGTCGCGAAACCACCTTGCAGCAGGTGCCGGTGGCGGTGTCCGTCGTGCAGGGCGCGACGCTGGAGCGCGAAAACCGCAACAGCGTGGCCGACCTGCCGGCGCTGGTGCCCAGCCTGAGCTTTCGCAACGGTGCCTCCAACAAGGACACCTCGTTGTTCCTGCGTGGCGTGGGCACCATCTCCACCTCGCCAGGGGTCGAGCCCAGCGTGGCGACGGTGATCGACGGCGTGGTGCTGGGGCGTCCGGGCCAGGCCACGCTGGACCTGCTCGATGTCGAGCGCATCGAGGTCCTGCGCGGGCCGCAGGGCACCTTGTTCGGCAAGAACGCCTCCGCCGGCGTGCTCAATATCGTCAGCAGGCCGGCGCCGGAGCTGCTCGGCGGCTATGTGGATTACTCGCACTTCGGTGGCGGCGACGAAGACCGCGTGCGTGCCAGTGTCGGCGGCACGCTGGTGCCGGAGCTGCTCAAGGCCAGCGTGTCGGCATTGTGGGCCGAGTACGGTGGCAACGTGCGCAATGTGGCCGATGGCCAGACCGTCAACGGCTACCGGCGCGCCGGCGCGCGCTTGCGGCTGGACCTGAGCCCGAACCCGGACTTGAACGCGACGCTGCTCGCCGACTACCTGCAATCGCACAGCGACGCGCCCAACGGTGTGGTGGTGGACAGCACGCGTACCGACTTCGCCGCGGCGCTGGCACCGGTCGTCGCCAGGGACGACAACCGCCAGATCAACAGCGATTACCGCACGTACCTGGACGACATCAACAAGGGCGCCTCGCTGCAGCTGGACCAGCAGCTCGGCGATGCGCTGCTGACCTCGATCAGCGCGTGGCGGCAATGGGACAACACCCAGTTCCAGGATGGCGATCGCACCGCGCAACGCAGCGCGGCGTTTCCTGCCTCGCACGACCGTGGCGACCTGGGCTACACGCAGTATTCGCAGGAAGTGCGCATCCAGACCCCGCGCGATCGTGCGGTGGAGGCGGTCGCCGGGCTGTATTACCTGCATGCGCGCAACGACGAAACCTACCGCCGCACGGTGACGACGCCGACCGCCAGCAACGTGGGCGTGGCCGATTACGCCACCCGCGCGGAAACCTATGCCGCCTTCGGCGAGGCCACCTGGCATTGGCGCCCGGATCTGCGTGCGCTATTGGGCGCACGCTTCACCCGCGACACGCTCGACTACCGGCATCAGCGCCTGTCCAGCTCGGCAACCGCAGTCACCGGCATCCAGCCGTCCACCGCAAGCAGCGGCAGCACCGCAGAAAACGGCGTGTCCGGCCGCACCGGCCTGCAATACGACTTTGATGCGCGGACCACCGGTTACATCACCTATTCGCGCGGCTACAAGGGCCCGGCCTACAACGTGTTCTTCAACATGCAGCCGCGCGATACGCCGGCGCTGAAACCGGAGACCTCTAATGCTTGGGAGCTGGGCCTGAAGGCGCGCGCCCTAGACGATCGCCTCAGTGCGAACGTGGCGTTATTCCATACCGAATACGCCAACTACCAGGCCAACTTCTTCGACACCGTGGCCGGGCAGGTGGTGACGCGCCTGATCAACGCCGGGCAGGTGCGCACGCAGGGCCTGGAACTGGATCTGGACTACCGGCCCACCGAGCGGCTCAGCCTGGCCGCCTCGCTGGCCTACACGCAGGCGCGCATCCAGCGGTTTGCCTGCCCCACCGCAGCGGCGGCCAACTGCAATGTCGATGGCCGGCCGTTGCCGTTTTCGCCGGACTGGAAGGGCAATCTGCGCGCCGGTTACCGGGTGCCGCTGCGCGGCAGCCTGGCGCTGGAATTCAACGGCGACGTGAGCTGGCAGGACAGCGTGCAGTACGACCTCAGCCAGACCCCGCAGACCATCCAGGGCCCGTACGCGATCTGGAATGCCAGCATCGCACTGGCCGACGATGTGCATGGCTGGCGGGTGGCGGTGCTCGGCCGCAATCTCGGCGACCGCTCATACGCCCCGCTGCTGGCCAATGCCACCGGCAACGTGTTCCGGCTGGTGCCGCGCGACGACCAGCGCTATGTCGGGCTGCAACTGCACAAGGATTTTTGACGATGTCCGTGATGTTCTTCGATGCTGATTCGAGCAATGCAGGCGCACCGCACGGTGGGCTGCCATGAGCGCTGCACGACAGCTCTCGCTCGGTGCGTTCCTGATGGCCACCGGCCATCACGTGGCCGCATGGCGGCACCCGCACGCCAGTGCCGACCCGCTGGTGTTCGACCATTATCGCGAGATGGTGCGCATCGCCGAAGCCGCCAAGTTCGATGCGGTGTTCGTCGCCGACAGCCTGGCTGCGGCCGGTGGGCCGGCGGCGTCGCGGATGGCGCGCTCCAGCCTGTTCGAACCGCTCACGCTGCTGAGTGCGTTGGCGGTGGTGAGCGAGCGCATCGGCCTGATCGCCACCATGACCACCAGCTACAACGAGCCGTATCACGTGGCGCGCAAGTTCGCCTCGCTGGATCATCTGTCCGGTGGGCGTGCCGGCTGGAATCTGGTCACCTCCGATGCCGCCGACGAAGCATTGAACTTCAACCGCGATGCGCACTACGTGCATGCCGAGCGCTATGCGCGGGCGCGCGAATTCCAGCAGGTGGTCGCGGGCCTGTGGGACAGCTGGGACGACGATGCCTTCATCGCCGACACCGCCGCGGGCGTGCACTACGATCCGGCGCGGCTGCATGTGCTGGATCATCGCGGCGCGCACTTCCAGGTCCGCGGCCCGCTCAACATTGCGCGTGCGCCGCAGGGGCATCCGGTGCTGGTGCAGGCCGGCTCGTCCGAGCCCGGGCGCGCGCTGGCTGCGGAAACCGCCGAGGTGGTGTTCACCGCGCAATCGTCGCTGGCCAAGGCGCAGGCGTTCTACGCCGACATCAAGGGGCGGCTGGAACAGTTCGCGCGCGCGCGCGATGCATTGAAGGTGATGCCGGGTGTGTTTATCGTGGTCGGGCAGAGCCAGGCCGAGGCGCAGGACAAGTTCGCGCAGTTCCAGGAGTTGGTGGAGCCGGAGGTCGGCATCGCGCTGCTGTCGCGCATGCTGGGCAACTTCGACCTGTCCGGCTATCCGCCCGATGGCCCGTTGCCGGAATTGCCGCTCACCGAAACCGGCCAGCGCAGCCGCCAGCAGTTGTTCACCGAGCTGGCCGGACAGGAGCAACTGAGCATTGCCCAGCTCGGTCGGCGTATCGCAGGCGGACGCGGGCACTACAGCCTGATCGGCACGCCGACACAGATTGCCGACGAGCTGCAGGCCTGGTTCGAAGGCGAGGCCGCGGACGGTTTCAACGTGCTGGTGCCGCATCTGCCCGGCGGCCTGGCCGATGTGGCCACGCACGTGGTGCCCGAGTTGCAGCGGCGTGGACTGTTCCGGCGTGAATATGCAGGGCGCACCCTGCGCGATCATCTGGGGCTGGCACGCCCCGTCAATCGCTTCAGCGCACGCTGACTCACCGGATACCCTGATGACCTATCTCGCACATCCCGATCGTTACGACCGTATCGCCTACCGCCGTGTCGGCCGCAGCGGCCTTGTCCTGCCTGCGCTGTCGCTGGGCCTATGGCACAACTTCGGTGACAGCACGCCGATCGACACGCAGCGTGCATTGCTGCGGACCGCCTTCGACCTTGGCATCACCCATTTCGATCTGGCCAACAATTACGGCCCGCCGTATGGCAGCGCGGAAATCAACTTCGGCCGCCTGCTGCGTGAAGACTTCAAGCCGTATCGCGATGAATTGATCCTCTCTACCAAGGCCGGCTGGGACATGTGGCCGGGTCCGTACGGGCAGGGCGGCAGTTCGCGCAAATACCTGCTGTCCAGCCTGGATCAGAGTTTGCAGCGGCTGGGCGTGGACTACGTGGACATCTTCTATTCGCACCGCTTCGATGCGGACACGCCGCTGGAAGAGACCGCCGGCGCATTGGCCAGCGCGGTGCAGCAGGGCAAGGCGCTGTATGTGGGCGTGTCGTCGTATTCGGCGGCGCGTACGCGCGAGATCGCCGCGTTGCTGCGCGAGTGGAAGGTGCCGCTGCTGATCCACCAGCCGGCCTACAACCTGTTCAATCGCTGGGCCGAGCACGAGCTGTTCGATGCGACCGACGAGGTCGGCGCCGGAGTGATTGCATTCACGCCGCTGGCGCAGGGCCTGTTGACCGGCAAGTACCTCAATGGCGTACCCGGCGATGCGCGCGTGAATCGTCCCGGTGGCGACTCGCTGCGGCCGGAACATCTGGCCGAGGCCAACCTGCAGCGCGCACGCGGGCTGGATGCGATCGCGCAGCGGCGTGGGCAGAGCCTGGCGCAGCTGGCCCTGACCTGGGTGTTGCGCGACCCGCGGGTGAGCTCGGCATTGCTGGGCGCCAGCCGCCCGGAGCAGTTAATCGAAAACGTCGCGGCCTTGCAGACGCCCGGGTTCAGTGCGGACGAGTTGGCCGAGATCGACCGCTTTGCGGTCGAGGGTGGCGTCAACCTCTGGGAAAAACCGTCCACCGATTGGCAATGAGGAACGCTCCGATGCGCTACCGCTTTTTGATTGCTGCGTTGCTGTTGTCCGGCCTCGCATGGCTGCAACCCGCAGCGGCGGCCGAGCCGGCGCAGCTGCGTATCGGCTATCAGAAAGCGGTGTCCAGCCTGGTGCTGGCCAAGCAGCATCGGTTGCTGGAGCAGCGCTTCCCGCGCACCAGAATCAGCTGGGTCGAGTTTCCGGCCGGCCCGCAGCTGCTGGAAGCCTTGAACGTGGGCAGCATCGACCTGGGCGGTGCGGGCGATATTCCGCCGCTGTTCGCGCAGGCCGCCGGTGCCGATCTGCTGTACGTGGGCTGGGTGCCGCCCACGCCCAAGGCCGAGACCATCCTGGTGCCGGCCAGCAGCACGTTGCGGCGCGTGGCCGACCTCAAGGGCAAGCGGGTGGCCTTCCAGAAGGGCTCCAGCGCGCACAACCTGCTGCTGCGGTTGTTGGCCAAGTCCGGCCTGAGCATGCGCGACATCACGCCGTTGTATCTGTCGCCGGCCAACGCACGTGCGGCGTTCGCGGCCGGGCAGGTGGATGCCTGGGCGATCTGGGACCCGTGGTATTCGGCATTGACGCTGGATGGCAGCGCACGCCTGCTCGCCAATGGCGAAGGGCTGGGATTGACCGGCGGGTTCTTTCTGTCTTCGCGGCGTTACGCCACCGCGTGGGGTCCGTTCGTGCAGCAGGTGATGCTGCAGCTCAACCAGGCCGATGGCTTGCTGGAGCGCGACCGCGCCGGCAGCATCAAGGTGCTGGCGCAGGTCAGCGGGCTATCGCCTGCAGTGGTCGAGCGCACGCTGGCGCATCGCCCGCCGGCCAGCGTGCAACCGCTCAGCGCTGAGGTCATCAAGGCGCAGCAGGCCACTGCCGATCTGTTCTACGCGCAGCGCCTGCTGCCCAAACGCGTGCTGGTGGCGCCGGCGGTGTGGCGTGCGCCCGCAGTTGCCGCGGTGCCAGCGGCAGGCAAGCAGGCGGTGGGCAAGTGATGCACGCCAGCAGTACTACACCCGCAAGCAGTAGCGCATGCGCAGGCCAGAACGCATGCTCAGCACCCGTGAGCGGGCAGGCGCGCGCCGTTGTTTCGCTGCATCGCCCAACCAACAAGGCCGTGCGATGAGTCGCTGCTCGCAGCGATTAGGCAACGTGCTGGTGCCCTGGCTAGTGCCGCTGGCCTTGCTGGTGGCCTGGCAGGTCGCGGCCTCCGGCGGCTGGTTGCCGCAGCGCATCCTGCCCGCACCGGATGCGGTATTGTGTGCCGCAGTGACGTTGGTGCAAACCGGCGAGTTGTGGCAACACCTGGCCATCAGCAGTTGGCGTGCGGCGGTGGGCCTGGCCATCGGCGGTAGCATCGGGTTTGCGCTGGGCCTGCTCACCGGCGTGTCGCGTATGGCCGAACGCCTGCTCGACAGCACCTTGCAGATGCTGCGCAACGTGCCGCATCTGGCGCTGATCCCGCTGGTGATCTTGTGGTTCGGGATCGACGAGGGCGCCAAGCTGTTCCTGGTGGCGCTGGGCACATTCTTCCCGATCTATCTCAATACCTATCACGGCATCCGCAGCGTGGACCCGGCCTTGATCGAGATGGCGCGCAATTACGGCTTGCGCGGCCCGCAGCTGTTTGTCGATGTGTTGTTGCCCGGCGCATTGCCGTCGATTCTGGTCGGCTTGCGCTTTGCGTTGGGCCTGATGTGGCTGACCCTGATCGTGGCCGAAACCATTTCCGCCAGTTCCGGCATCGGCTATCTGGCCACCAACGCACGCGAGTTTCTGCAGACCGACATCGTGGTGGTGGCCATCGTGCTGTACGCGCTGCTCGGCAAGCTGGCCGATCTGGCCGCACGCGGGCTGGAGGCCTGGTGGCTGGGCTGGCATCCGGCGCAGCAACAGCGTGCGGAGTTGCGCCGGTGAGCGCGGCCGACACCGGCCTGCCGCTGAGCCTGCGCGGCATCGGCAAGCGCTACGGCGACAGCGAGGTCTTGCGTGGCGTCGACCTTGAGATCGCGCCTGGCGCCTGCGTGGCGGTGGTCGGGCGCAGCGGCTGCGGCAAGAGCACCTTGCTGCGCGTGATCGCCGGGCTGGAAGCAGCCGATACCGGCACCGTCGACAGCGGTCATGCAGCGCTGGCAGCGCAGCGCGATGCAGTGCGGCTGATGTTCCAGGACGCGCGCTTGTTGCCGTGGAAGCGCGTGATCGACAACGTGGCGCTGGGCCTGGAGCGTGCCGGGCGTGTGCAGGCACAGGCGGCGCTGGATGCGGTGGGGCTGGGCACACGCGGCGGCGACTGGCCGGCGGCGCTGTCCGGCGGTCAACGCCAGCGCGTGGCCCTGGCGCGCGCACTGGTACATCGGCCGCGGCTGCTGTTGCTAGACGAACCGCTGGGCGCACTGGATGCGTTGACGCGCATCGAGATGCAGCAGCTGATCGTGCAGTTGTGGCGGCAATACGGCTTCACCCTGGTGCTGGTGACCCACGATGTGGCCGAGGCGAGTGCGCTGGCCGATCGCATCGTGCTGATCGAACACGGCCAGGTCGCCCTGGATCTGCCGGTGCCGGTGCCGCATCCGCGTGCCCCCGGCGCGCCGGCCCTGGCGGCAATCCAGGCGCAGGTGCTGTCGCGTCTGCTGGGGGCATCGCACCTTCCGGCGTCAGCGGCTGCGGAGAATCCTGCCGTGGCACCTGCGTCGCTACCGCTGCGGCGGATCGTCTAACGACGTGTCCGTCTGCCTGGGGTGGTCCAGGTCAGTGGGCGAACCCACACCGCCCAGCCCAGGCGCCACCGCGTGTGAGCCGGTCCTGCAGCCCCGCATCGGCACCTGCGCAGCCGCCAAACCTTGAAACCCCGCACGGCAGCCGCATCTGCACGGTATCGTCGGCGTCGCCGGCCACCAGTTCAGAGGATTATCCCCATGCGGATGGACAAGCTCACCTCGCGGTTCCAGCAGGCGCTGGCCGACGCGCAGTCGCTGGCCGTGGGCCGCGACCACAACATCATCGAGCCGGTGCACGTGCTCGCCGCCTTGCTCGACCAGAGTGGCGGCAGCACACGCCCGCTGCTGTCGCAGGCCGGCGTCAATGTACCGCTGCTGCGCGAGCGGCTGGGCGAGGCGCTGGACACGCTGCCCAAGGTCTCCGGGCAGGAAGGCAACCTGTCGATCGGCAACGATCTCAACCGTCTGCTCAACCAGACCGACAAATTGGCCCAGCAACATGGCGATGCCTTCATCGCCAGCGAGTGGTTCGTGCTGGCCGCCGCCGACGATGCCAGCCCGCTGGGCGTGGCCTTGCGCGCGGCCGGCGGCGACAAGAAGAAGATCGAAGCCGCCATCGACAAGCTGCGCGGCGGCGAGACCGTGCAATCGGAAAATGCCGAGGAACAACGCCAGGCGCTGGAAAAATACACCATCGACCTGACCGCACGTGCGGAGAGCGGCAAGCTCGATCCGGTGATCGGCCGCGACGAAGAAATCCGCCGCACCATTCAGGTGTTGCAGCGGCGCACCAAGAACAACCCGGTGCTGATCGGCGAACCCGGCGTGGGCAAGACCGCCATTGTCGAAGGCCTGGCGCAACGCATCATCAACGGCGAAGTGCCCGAAGGCCTGCGCGGCAAGCGCGTGCTGTCGCTGGACATGGGCGCGCTGATCGCTGGCGCCAAGTTCCGCGGCGAGTTCGAAGAGCGGCTGAAGGCGGTGCTCAGCGACCTGTCCAAGAACGAAGGCCAGATCATCCTGTTCATCGACGAGCTGCACACCATGGTCGGCGCCGGCAAGGCCGATGGCGCGATGGATGCCGGCAACATGCTCAAGCCGGCGCTGGCGCGCGGCGAGCTGCATTGCATCGGCGCCACCACGCTGGACGAATACCGCAAGTACATCGAAAAAGACGCGGCGCTGGAGCGGCGCTTCCAGAAGGTGTTCGTGGGCGAACCGACGGTGGAAGACACCATCGCGATCCTGCGTGGGCTGAAGGAGCGCTACGCGGTGCATCACGGCGTGGAAATCACCGACCCGGCGATCGTTGCCGCCGCCACCTTGTCCAACCGCTACATCACCGACCGCCAGCTGCCGGACAAGGCGATCGATCTGATGGACGAAGCGGCATCGCGCATCCGCATGGAGATCGACTCCAAGCCGGAGGAACTCGATCGCCTGGAGCGTCGCCTGATCCAGCTCAAGATCCAGCGCGAGATGCTGAAGAAGGAAAAGGACGACGCCTCGCGTCAGCGCCTGGCCGATCTGGAAACCGACATCGACAAGCTCGAGCGCGAGTTCTACGACCTCAACGAGTTGTGGAAATCGGAAAAGGCCGCGCTGCAGGGCACCACCAAGGTCAAGGAGCAGATCGAGCACGCCAAGCTGGAGCTGGAAGCCGCGCAACGGCGCCAGGACTACGCCAAGATGAGCGAGATCCAGTACGGCGTGCTGCCGCAGCTGGAAAAGCAGATGGCGCTGGCCAACGAGGTCGAACATCACGACTTCAAGCTGGTGCAGGACCGCGTGACCGCCGAGGAAATTGCCGAGGTGGTGTCGCGCTGGACCGGTATCCCGGTCAACAAGATGCTCGAGGGCGAACGCGACAAGCTGCTGCGCATGGAAGACGAGCTGCACCAGCGCGTGGTCGGCCAGAACGAGGCCATCAAGGTCGTCTCCGACGCGGTGCGGCGTTCGCGCGCCGGCCTGTCCGATCCCAATCGTCCGAGCGGCTCGTTCCTGTTCCTGGGCCCGACCGGCGTGGGCAAGACCGAGTTGTGCAAGGCGCTGGCGGATTTCCTGTTCGACAGCACCGAGGCGATGATCCGCATCGACATGAGCGAGTTCATGGAGAAGCACTCGGTCTCGCGGTTGATCGGCGCGCCTCCAGGCTATGTGGGCTATGAGGAAGGCGGCTATCTGACCGAGGCGGTGCGGCGGCGCCCGTATTCGCTGATCCTGCTGGACGAGGTGGAAAAGGCGCATGCCGATGTCTTCAACATCCTGCTGCAGGTGCTCGACGACGGCCGCCTGACCGATGGCCAGGGCCGCACGGTGGACTTCCGCAACACCGTCATCGTGATGACCTCCAACCTGGGCTCGCACCAGATCCAGGAGCTGTCCGGCGACGGCAGTGCCGAGGCCTATACGCAGATGAAGGCAGCGGTGATGGGCGTGGTGCAGGCGCATTTCCGCCCGGAGTTCATCAACCGGCTCGACGACATCGTGGTGTTCCATCCGCTGGACAAGGCGCAGATCAAGTCGATCGCGCGCATCCAGTTGCATGGGCTGGAAAAACGCCTGTCCGAGCGCGGCCTCAAGCTGGACCTGGACGATGCCGCGCTGGAATTGCTCGGCAATGTCGGTTTTGATCCGGTGTATGGCGCGCGCCCGCTCAAGCGTGCGATCCAGTCGCAGGTGGAAAACCCGCTGGCCCAGCAGATCCTGTCTGGTCAGTACCTCGGCGGCGACACCGTGCGCGTGCGTGCCGAGGGTGGGCGGCTGGTGTTTGACAAGGGCTGAGACGCGGCGCCGGTTGTGCGCCGTATCGCTGGCAGCGGTTGAAGCAAGCAACGGGCACTGCGCAGGCAGTGCCCGTTTGCATGAGGGGGATGGCGCATGCGGCGTATCGTCCGTGCTCACAACGCGGCGGCATAAGGTCATCACCGCTGGTTTGCAGACACGCGTGCAGGGCCGGCTATGGTCGGCACTTCTGTCCGAGCGAGCCGCGCCATGACCGATCCGCAGTGGAAGCCCGAAACCATCGCCGTGCACGGCGGCTATCAGCCCGATCCCACCACGCGGGCGGTGGCGGTGCCGATCTACCAGACCGTCGCCTACGCCTTCGACGATACCCAGCATGGCGCGGACCTGTTCGACCTCAAGGTGCAGGGCAATATCTACAGCCGCATCATGAACCCAACCAACGCCGTGCTGGAGCAGCGCGTGGCTGCGCTGGAAGGCGGCATCGGTGCATTGGCGCTGGCCTCCGGGCAGGCCGCGGTGACCTATGCGATCCAGACCATCGCCGAGGCCGGCGACAACATCGTCTCCTCCAGTGCGTTGTATGGCGGCACCTACAATCTGTTCGCGCATACCTTGCCGCAGTTCGGCATCAGCACGCGTTTTGCCGATTATCGCGATCCGCAGGCGTTTGCCGGCTTGATCGATGAACGTACCAAGGCGGTGTTCGTGGAGTCGATCGGCAATCCGCGCGGCAACATCACCGATATCGAGGCCGTGGCCGCGGTGGCGCATGCGCATGGCGTGCCGCTGATCGTGGACAACACCGTGGCCACGCCGTCGCTGCTGCGGCCGATCGACTTCGGCGCCGACATCGTGGTGCACTCGCTGACCAAGTATCTGGGCGGCCACGGCAACAGCATCGGCGGGGCGATCGTGGACAGCGGGCGCTTCCCGTGGGCGGCGCACAAGCAGCGGTTTCCACGCCTCAACGAGCCGGACGTGAGCTATCACGGCGTGGTCTACACCGAAGCGCTGGGCGAGGCGGCGTACATCGGCCGTGCGCGCGTGGTGCCGCTGCGCAATACCGGCGCGGCGCTGTCGCCGTTCAACGCATTCCTGATCCTGCAAGGCATCGAAACGCTGCCGTTGCGGATGGAGCGCATCAATGCCAACACGCTGGCGATTGCGACGTATCTGCAGCAGCACCCGCGGGTTGCCTGGGTCAATTACGCCGCGCTGCCGGATCATCCGGAGCATGCGTTGGCGCAGAAGTATCTGGGCGGGCATGGCTCGGGCGTGCTGACCTTCGGCCTGCCCGGCGGGCGCGCGGCCGGCGCGCGTTTTCTGGATGCGCTGCAGTTGTTCACGCGGCTGGTGAACATCGGCGATGCGAAGTCGCTGGCAACGCATCCGGCATCGACCACGCACCGTCAGCTGGGCCCGGCCGAACTGGAACATGCCGGGGTCAGCGAAGACACGGTGCGGCTGTCGATCGGCATCGAGCACATCGACGATCTGCTGGCGGACCTGGAGCAGGCGCTGTAGGGGGCGTGAGGTTTGATAGCCGTGAACTGAGCAGGAGTGCGGGAAGAGACGAGCTAGCCTCTCTCTCGTCGGGGCGAGGAGGCACAGCTGGCGCGCCATGGTCGCGCGTGCCTTGGAGCGCCCGCGCCGCAAGCGCGGGCCGGGGCGCGGAGCGGGGGTTGGGGTGAGGGTACGGGTTCTCCAGGCACCGCCAAGTACGCCGTCTGTCTCTGGCTTCGGTCAGGGCGTCAGCGCGGCCGGGGATCGGCTCTTCGGCTCGGCAGACATCCTGTCTGACTCGCCGTCGCGGCACATCCCTGTGCCGCTCTCCGCCAATCCCCGGCCCCGCTGCCGCCTCGGCACGTTGTTGCCGCGACTTCGAGTTGCCGCGACTTCGAAAAATGCTGAACGCGGTCATGACGAAGTTGCCCGAAGCCCCTCTCCCGTCGGGGCGAGGAGGCACAGCTGGCGCGCCATGGGCGCGCGTGCCTTGGAGCGCCCGCGCCGCAAGCGCGGGCCGGGGCGTGGAGCGGGGCTTGGGGTGAGGGTACGGGGGCGAAGCCCACTCGCATGTGCGAGATGACGCTCGGTGGCAGGCATGCGGCCATGCCGGTAGTCCCGGCATGCTGCTTCCATCCATGGCATGAGGCTTCGCTCCGTACCCTCATCCGGCGCTGCGCGCCACCTTCTCCCGGTGGGAGAAGGGGTTGGTCCCCCCGGTGCGTGGCGACGCGTTGCGCTTGGCCGCCTGCCACAGACCTCGGAAGCGCCTCTGACCAATCCTGCTACCATGCGCGCCCCTGAGGTGACTGCCGGTTTGCCGGTGGTTTAAACGGGAATCCGGTGCGCGGATCGCCTTGGCGAACTGCAATGCCGGAGCTGCCCCCGCAACGGTGGGCGAGGTCAGATGCCGCAACACGCCACTGTGCAGTCGCATGGGAAGGCGCGGCATCGGAGGCGCAGGCTTCCACTCGCGAGCCCGGAGACCGGCCTGAGGGATTGAACCGGCACGCGGTGGGCGTGGCCTTGATCGTCTGGCGCTGCCGCGTTGGACGCCTGGCCCGTTGCTGCCTGCCGCCCCCATTGCCCCCGCGCGGGTAGGCGCGGTTCCAGGAGCAGCAGTCGATGTCCGTTTCTTCCGTTTTGCCGCGTCGTGCGGTGCTGGCCGTGGGGCTGTCGGTGTGCGTGGCCACCCTGGCCCATGCCGAGGCCGCCCTCGATCTCGACCAGGTCGTGGTCACCGCCTCGCGTACTGCGCAGACCCAGGACCAGACGCTGGCGCCGGTCACCGTGATCGACCGCGCGCAGATCGAGCGTCGCCAGGTGAATTCGCTGCAGGACCTGCTGCGTGGCGAAGCCGGGGTGGCGCTGGCCAACAACGGCGGCCCGGGCAAGCCGACCTCGCTGTTCCTGCGCGGCACCGAGTCCGATCAGGTGGTGGTGCTGATCGATGGCGTGCGCATCGGCTCGGCTACCTCGGGCGGGGCGGCGTTGCAGGATCTGCCGATCGAGCAGATCGAGCGCATCGAAATCGTGCGTGGTCCGTTCTCCAGCCTGTACGGTTCCGAGGCGCTGGGCGGGGTGATCCAGATCTTTACCCGGCGCCCGCAAGGCCGCTTCGTACCCACCTTCAGCGCGGCGGCCGGCAGCGACAATGCGCGCCGCTATAGCGCGGGCCTGGCCGGGCGCAGTGAAGGCGATCTGAGCGAAAGCGGCGGCTGGTATTCGGCCAACGCGGTGCATGACGAAACCGATGGCATCAACGCGTATCTGGACACCAGCTCCAGCGACTACGACCCGGATCGCGATGGCTACCGCAACGATTCGCTGAGCGTGCAGGGTGGCTGGCGCTTCAATCGCCAGTGGGATGCCGACGTGCATGCCTTGCGCGCGCAAAGCCGCAACGAATACGACGGCTCGGCCTTCGGCGGCAACCTGTCCAAGGGCGTGCAGCAGGCGGTCGGTGGCCGTGTGCGTTACGCGCCCACCGATGCGGTCAAGCTCACCGCCAGCGTCGGCAGCAGTTCCGACTTCAGCGATGCGTATTACGACGGCGCGTATCTGTCCACCTATGACACCCGCCGCAAGCAGGGCGCGTTGCAGGCCGATATCGCTGCCGGCGCGGGCCTGCTCACGGTCGGCTTCGACTGGCAGCGCGACGCCATCGCCAGCAGCGACAATTACGATGCCGACAGCCGCATCGACCGCGCCGCATTCGCGCAGTGGCAACAGAGCTTCGGTGCGCAGTCCTTGCAGGCCAGCCTGCGTCGCAACGACAACAGCCAGTTCGGCGGCAAGACCACCGGCAGCCTGCTGTGGGGCTGGGATGTTGCCGAGCATCTGCGCCTGACCGCCAGCTACGGCACCGCATTCAAGGCACCCACCTTCAACGAGTTGTATTACCCCGATTTCGGCAATCCGTTGCTGGGGCCGGAAACTTCCAAGAGCGCCGAGCTCGGCCTGCGCGGCAGCTACGACTGGGGCACCTGGACGGTGAGCGCGTTCCAGACCCGCATCGACGATCTGATCGCCTACGACGCGTCGTTGGTGGATGCGGCGCATCCGTTCGGGCAGCCGAACAATATCGATCAGGCGCGCATCCGCGGCGTGGAAGCCGGCTACGACACCGAGCTGGCCGGCTGGACCGTACGCAGCGCCTTGACCTGGCTGCAGCCGCAGGCCGATGGCGAGGTCAACAACGGCAACTGGTTGCCGCGGCGCGCGCGGCAGAGCGGGCGCATCGATGCGGACCGCAGCTTCGGTGCATTCGGCGTCGGCGCGAGCCTGTTCGGGTCCGGCAAGCGCTTCGACGATCTGGCCAACACCGAGCAGCTGGCCGGTTACGGGTTGCTGGATCTGCGCGTGAGCTATGCCGTGACTGCGGACTGGAAGGTCTCGCTCACCGCCAACAACGTGTTCGATCGCCAGTACGAAACCGCACGCTGGTACGCGCAGCCCGGGCGCAATTATCTGCTGACGTTGCGTTATCAGGCCGCGCAGTAAGCGCGGCTGTTGCGCCGGGCATGCGCACTGTGGGGTGAGCGCGCAACGAAGCGGGGCAGGGCGTCGTGCCGCTGGGCGAACTCACGCCTCGATTTGTCGACAGGCCGGCTGCACCAGGCATTGGCGCTACAGTGCGAGCGTGTGGTGCTGGTGATGGCAGGTTTGCCGATGGTTCTGACGGGAGAGGCGGTGTGACAAGCGATTGGATCCATGGTGCCTGTGCGGTGCCGGACGCGCGCGTGCGCGCGGCTGCGCTGGCGCGGCAGGAGCAACTGACCAAGCCGCACGGCGCGCTGGGCCGGCTGGAACAGCTGGCAGTGCAGCTGGCGGCCTGGCAGCGCAATGAGCACCCCACCGTGCAGCGGGTCTGGATCGCGGTGTATGCCGCCGACCACGGCGTCGCCGCCGAGGGCGTGTCTGCGTTTCCGCAGGCGGTCACTGGCGAGATGGTGCGTAATTTCGCCCGCGGTGGCGCCGCCATTGCGGTGCTGGCGCGCGAGCTCGGTGCGCGCCTGGAAGTGGTCAATCTGGGCGTGGTCAACGACCCGGGCGAGTTGCCGCGGGTGCGGCGTGCCTGGATCGCGCCGGCCAGTGCCAATATCTGCGAGCAGCCGGCGATGAGCTCCACCCAGCTGCGCGACGCGCTTGCCGCGGGCGCCGAAAGCGTCGCGCAGGCAAAGAGTTGCGACACGCAGCTGTTTGTCGGCGGCGAAATGGGCATCGGCAACACCACCTCGGCCGCGGCGTTGGGCTGCGCGCTGCTGTCGCAGTTTCCGCAGGCGATGGCCGGCGCCGGCACCGGGCTGGATGCCGAGGGCATCGCCCACAAGGCCACCGTAATCACCCGTGCGCTGGCCCTGCATGCCGATGCTGCGACGCCGCTGGAGCGGTTGCGCCGGCTGGGCGGTTTCGAGATCGCCGCCCTGGTCGGTGCCTATATCGCCGCTGCGCAGGCGGGGATTCCGGTGCTGGTGGATGGCTTCATCAGCACCGCCGCGGCGCTGGTCGCCACCCATCTCAATGGCGGCGTGCGCGAATGGCTGTTGTTCGGCCATCGCTCGCAGGAGCGCGGCCACGCCGCCTTGCTGCGCGCACTGGATGCCGAGCCGTTGCTACAACTGGACCTGCGGCTGGGCGAGGCCAGCGGCGCAGCGGTGGCGATTCCGCTGCTGCGTCACGCCTGCGCCTTGCACAACGGCATGGCCACCTTTGCCGAAGCCGGCGTGTCCGACGCATGAGTGTGCAGATCAGCCTGCTGTGGCACGGCGACACCGGCCAGCGCAGCGACCGCGGTCAGCTCGACGACCCGCTCGCTTAACTGGTTGGCAGCAACTGCGCGCGGCCACCGCCGACGGCGCATGGGACGCGGTGGTGGCCTCGACGCTGTAACACCTGCACCTGGTTCGCCACCGGGTTGTATGCAGCCGGACGCGCCAGCGACATTGCGCAAGATCGGGACCGCAGGCCCAGCCGATCTGCGCGATGCTGGGGCTGTCCAACAGGAGTCGCCCCATGCCAGCAGCCGCTTCGGTCGTCTTCAATCGCCAGCGCAGCGTCGAGCGCGTCGTCGCACATCTGCAGGCCAGCATCCGCGCCGGCGAAGCACTGCCGGACCTGGCCGCATTGGCGGCAGTCGCGCAGCAGTCGCCGCATCATTTCCATCGGGTCTATCGCGCGTTGGCCGGCGAAACCCTGGGACAGACCATCGCGCGGCTGCGGCTGAGTTATGCGCTGCATCTGCTGGGCGAGTCGGCGAGCACGGTGACCGAGGTGGCGCTGGCGGTGGGTTATCAAACCCCGCAGGCGCTGGCACGCGCGTTCCGCAGCCTGTTGCAGGCCAGCCCGAGCAGCTTGCGCAACGCGCCCGCGGTGCGCGCACAGAAATTGCAGCAGCTGGCCATGCCCTCGCTGCCGCCGCAGATGTCAGGCGCACCCTTGCAGGTGCTGGTGCAAATGCTCGATCCGCTGGAAGTGGTGGTGCTGCGCCAGCGCGGCGCCTTCGACGATCTGGACCGTGGCTTCGGCCGCATCGCGGCCTGGGCCGAGCGCGCCGGTGCGATCGAACAACTGCAGGCCTTGATCGGCCTGCCGCTCAGCGACCACCGCGATGTGCCGGCACATCGGCATCTGTTCGAATGCGGCATGGTCTTCGACCCTGCACTGTCGCCGCCCGCACCGTTGCAATTGCGCCAGCTCGACGGCGGCGCGCACGCGGTGCTGCGCCATGTGGGCTCTTATGCAGGTATCGAAGACGCGCTCGATCGCGTGCTCGCGCAATGGCTGCCCGACAGCGGCTACGTGCTGCGCGATGCGCCGCTGCATTACCTCTACCTGGACGATCCCGAAACAGTGGACGAAACCGAGTTGCGTGCAGACATCCGTGTGCCGGTCCGGCCCGCGACGCACGCCGATGCCGCCGCCTGAGCCGCAACCGGCAGGAACACCATCTGCGGCGGCGGATGCATCAGGAACTGCTGGTGCGAGATATTCCACGCATACGCGCCGGCCAGCGGGAAGGCCAGGCAGTCGCCTGGCGCCAGCGCTGCGACAGGTTGGTTGCGCGCCAGCACGTCCTTGGGCGTGCACAGCTGCCCGACCAGGGTGACCGGGGTGTCGCGCAGCACCGGCGCATGCCTGCCACGCAACACACGGAACGGATGATCGTGGCCTTGCGCGGCCGGGGTGCGGAAGTGGTGGGTGCCGCCGCGGGCGATCGCAAACCACGCGCCGTGGCTGCGCTTGAGGTCCAGCACGTCCATCAGATACCAGCCGCAGCTGGCGCTGACATAGCGCCCGGGTTCCAGCCGCAGGCGCAGCGCCTGGCCGTGTTCGCGTAGCAAGGCAGGCAAGCCGGCGCAGAAGCCGGCCCAGTCGAACGACGATTCCGGCGCCAGATAATCCACACCGAAGCCGCCGCCTGCATTCACCCGCAACGGGCCGAGTCCGTAGCTCTGCCGCCACTGCTGCACGGTGCGCAGGTAGGCGGCGATCAGATGCAGCTGCGCGCCGGCATCGCGCTGGTGCGACATCAGATGGAAATGGAAGCCTTCCAATCGCAGCGAGGGGCTGGCACGCAGCCGCTGGATCGCCGCGTCCAGATCGTCCGGGTCCAGGCCGAACGGCGAGGGCTGGCCGCCCATCATCAGGCGCGTGCTCTGCGCGCCGGGCACGGCGATGTTCATGCGCAGGAACACCGGCACGCAGCGGCCGGCCTGCGCCGCGATCGCGGCCAGGCGTTCCAGTTCGCCCAGGCTTTCCACATGCACGGTGCAGTCGGGCAGCGCGGCGGCCTGGGCCAGTTCGCTATCGAGCTTGCCAGGGCCGCCGAACAACAACGCAGCCCGGGGTTGTTGCGTGTGCAGCCAGGACAGTTCGCCGCCGGAGGCCGCCTCGAAACCATCCACGTGCGGGGCGAGCGTGTGCAGGATCGGCGGCTCCGCATTGGCTTTTGCCGCGTAGAACAGCTCGCAGTCGGCCGGCAGTTGCGCGCGCATCCAGGCCGCGTGCGCATCCAGTGCGGGCAGGTCGTAGACGTAGGCGCACAGCGGGCCATCGCTTTGGCCGCGGATGCCCGGCAATGCCTGCATCACGGCGTCCATATCGATGCGCAGGCTCATGCCGCCACCCGCTGTGCCGCTGCGATGCGTGAAATCGGATTGGGCAGCGCGGTGTAATCGGATTGGCGATCGGCGCGTTGCCACAGCCGCGTGCCCAGGTTGTTCTTGCCGGGCAGCGGCGCGCCGTCGAGCAGGCCCTGCAGCGCGGCTTGCAGGCCATGGCGCTGTTGCCAGCGTGCGGCTAGCTCGCCCACGCATTGCCACAGGCGCGCTTCCAGCGCGGCATCGCCTTCGGTCAGATGGAAGATCGCCTCGGCCAGGTTGTTGACCAGTGCGCAATACGCCACCCGATTCCAGCCCTGTTCCGGCGTGTAGTACAGCGATTGCCGCGCGCGTTCGCCCACGCCCTGCAAGCGCGTGGCGGGCCAGTGATGTGCGAGCAGCTTGGTGCCTTCCAGGTCGCGGATCCATACTCGCGTCGGCCAGCCATCGGCAAACCCGATCACGGTGTTCTGCAGGTGCGGTTCCAGCGCAATGCCGTGCTGGAACAAGGCACTCCACACCCCGTCCAGCAGCAAGCCGGCATAGGCGCGGAACCACAGCAGCGTGGCGGTGTGGCGATCCATCTGCGCGCCGCCCAGTGCCTGCAGCCTGGACGCACACACGCTATTGCCCTGCGCATCGCAGGTGAACAACGCGGCGGCCACCTGCGGTTGCCAACGCGCGCGTTGCGCGGCGGGCAGGGTCTGCCGGTACAGGATGCCGAAGCTCTCCGACAGGCCACGCGCCGCCAGCGGGTCGGCGTCGTGCAAGGCGGGATCGACCTGGGCGACCTCCAGCGAGGTGGCCGCCGGCTCCAGCATCACATCGAAGCCCGGCACCTGCACGGCCAGCGCACGCCAGCTCGGTGCCAGCAGCTCGGTGAGCGCGACCGCACTTTCCAGCTCGTACCAGGCGTTCTTGCGCACGCAGTTGGTCAACCGCACATGCACCGAGCACTTGAGGAAATACTCCAGTTCCGGGTGGTACAGCGTGCGCACCGACGAGGTGGGCCGCAGTGCCTCGCCGAGCATGCCAACAGGCTCGATCAGCCCGCGCGCCTGCAGTGTGCGCAGCAGCGGGTCGTCGAGCAATCGCTGCGCTTCCCACGGATGACAGGGATACAGCGCCTCGCCGCCGGAGAGCTGCCGCAGGCTGGCACGTACATCGCGGCCCTGCATGCGCAGCAGCCGTGGGTCGATGCGGAACCAGAACAGCTGGAACGCGGCGCGCGCTTCCGGCGCGCAGGCCAGCACCTGCGCCAGATCGACGCCTTCGCGGCTCTTGGGCGTGGGATGCAAGGCATGCCCCCACAGCATCGATTGTTCGGCGTCGATCATCGCCTCGCCGGTCGCGGCGGTGCCCTGTGCCTGGCGCAGCAGTGCGGCAGTGATCGCCACGCTGTTGGCGCTTTGCGCGAGCAGTTCCGGGTTGACCGCCTGCGTGCTGCCCAGCGCCTGCAGCAGGCAACGCGCCAAGGCATGCGCGTCCAGGCTCTGCCACGGTTGGCCGGCGCTCTTGAGAAACGGCGTGGAGGCAAAGCGGCAGCGGCCCAGGCGATCGGCATAGGCGATGCGCACGCACAGCGCGCCGGTGTCGCCTAGATCGATCCGCAGCCAGCGCTGCTCGGCCACGCGCGGGCCGGGGCGATCCAGCCCGCGGTAATCGAAGTCCGCTGCGCGCTGCGGAATCGCGAACTCGCGCAGGTAGCAGTTCAACCAGCAACTGCAGGCCTGCGCGTCGGCCATGCTGTCGTACCAGGGGTCATGCATCGTGTGCGGCGACATCGGCGGATCTCCTCGAAGGGAAGCGCACCAGAACGGTGAGCGCAGCGGCCGCCGCAGCCAGCGCGGCAGCCAGGAAGGGGGTGGCAGGGCCGGCCGCCTGGGCCAGCGCACCGGCAGCGGCACCGGCGAACACGCCGGCCCATTTGCCGCAGGCATCGAAGCGGCCGAACAGGCGCCCGGCGCCATGCCCGCTGGCGAGCAGCGCCAGGCTGCGGTTGAGCCCACGCAGGCCGAACAACATGCCGAACCCGAACAGCAGGCGTGCCGCTGCCAATGCGATGGCGTCGTGCAGCAGCGCCTGCCACAGGCAGGCCAGCGCGAACAGCGCCAGGCCGGGCACCAGCCAGGCCTCGCCATCGCCGCGCCGCCACCACGGCAACACCACCAGATAGACCAGGTGCGGCAGGCTGTAGAGCAGGCCAGCCAGCGCGTCGTGGCCGGCGCCGCGCGCCAGCGCATACGGGATGAAGTAGGGGAAGGTCACCACCATCGCGAAGCAGAACAGGAACTGCGCGATCAGCAACGCAGGCCACAGTGCGCTGGCCGGTGCTGACGCCGATGGCGCCGACGTAGCCGCGCGCCCGGAGGGTGTGGACTGCGCAGGGGACGCGGTCGGCCGCGGCGCAGGCCGGTCGGCGGGCAGACGCCAGGTCAGCGCGAACGCCAGCAGCGGCAGCAGCGCAAGCGCGCGATACAGCGACTGCGCCGGGCCAAGCGCCACGGCCAGGCCCAGCAACGCGGGCGCGCTGACCATCGCCAGGCGCGCCGAATACTGCGTCCAGTCGAGCGCGCGCGCCAGCGGGCCGGCCTGCGGCTGGCTGGCCAGGTACGCATTGGCCGCCGCCAGCGAGCCGCCGCAGGTGCCTTGCACGATCAGGCCGATCACCAGCCAGCTCAGCGACGGCGCGAAGCCGGCGATCGCAAAGCCCAGCGCCAGCCCCAGCTGTGCACGCAGCAACGAACGCTTGCGTCCATAGCGGTCGGCCAGGCGCCCCCAGGTGCCGGCCGTCAACGCGGTGCACAGCGTCGGCAACACGTACAGCACGCCGCTCCAGCCAACCGCCGCAGACGGTGCCAGTTCGGCGAGCACCTGCGGCAGAAACAGCGGCATGCCCAGTGCGGTGAAGGCGGCCAGGTAATGCGCGGCCAGCACCGGGCCCAGGATGCGCTTCATCGCTGGGCACCCGCCTGCCGACGCGGCCTGTGCTGCGCGCCAGCGAAGGCATCGCCGAAGGGATTGGGCGCGCTATCGCCGTAGAACTTGTTGATGTCGCTCGCACCGGTGAGTTGCTTGCTGAGCAGGCTGCCGGCGCTGAGCAGGTACTTCACCGGCAGCCGCGGTGCGGCCAGCAGGCGACGTGCGGGAGCAGTATCGATGCCATCGACATCCAGCTGCGCCAGCGTCAAGGCGAACTGCGTCTGCAACTGCGTGTACAGCGGCGCGCGCAGCGCCGGCTGCCATTCGGCCAGGCCTTCCAGCACTGCCTGCAGATCCAGTTGCAGCACGATGGTGCAGAACATCTGTGCCAGGGCCTGCGGCTGGTCCACCGCGATGCGCGCGTCGTGCAGCGGGCCCAACGCGTCCAGATCCGGCAGCTGCGCGCGCAACTGCGGCATCGCGATACGCGCGGCGTCGTTGTCCTTCATCAGCAGCCGCGTCGCCTGGCCATCGGCGTAGACCAGCACGCTGTTCTGCTGATTGGCTTCCAGCGCAACGCCGTAGCGCAGCCACAGGCGCAAATGCACCGCCAGCATCAGCTCGGTGTACTCGCGCCACCAGCCGAGCAGATCGCCCTGTGCAAAGCGCTCGGCCAGATGGATCGCCATCGGCCGGCCATCGGGCAACCGCGCGCACAGCGCGGCCACCGGCACCAGCGTGGTGGCGTCCAGCGGTGGGTAACGCCGCAGCAGATAGGCCAGATGACGGGTCTGTCCCACATGCCCGCCATGCGATTCGTCCACGAACACGCAGCGGCCGCGCAGGGCCGGATCCAGCGCATCGATGCGCCGCAGTGCGCGCTCCAGCCAGTGGCCGTCGTACAGCGTGGAGGGCTTGATCAGGCGCAGATTGAGCGCGCCCAGCGTGCGCATCGGAATCGGCAGCTTGAGATGCAGCTGCGGATGCTGCAGCGGCACCAGCGTGCGGACCGACAGGGTGGGGCGCACCTCCAGCCAGGCCTGCGGCGCGCGCAGTGTGCCTGGCGGTAGTGCAAACCCGTCCTGCTCCAGCCGCGCCCACACCAGCGGATGCACCGGCCAGGCGACATGCGTGTCGGCCAGTGCGGGCGGCAGGCCCAGCGTGGCGAAGTCCGGCCACAGTTCGGTTGGCGGCGCGCTGGTGCAGCTGACCTGCGCACGTGGAACCGCCAGCCAGCGCAGCGCGAAGGTGGGCGCGAATTCCGGTGCGTAATCGCGCAGTTCCGAGGCATCCAGCCCGGCCTTGGCACGTGCGGTGGGATAGAACGGATGATCGCGATAGCTGGCCAGTTGATCGCAGCGGTATGCACGCTCGGCCGCATCTGCATGCTGCAATGCGTTGAGCAGCGCAGGTGCCTGCGCGTCGTAGGCCTGGCGCGCCAGGCCCAGGTGGGCGGCAGCGCACTCGGCTTCTTCGGCGTAGGCGCGATGCAGCTGTTGCGTCTCGCTGTCCAGCTGCGCGCTCATGCGTTGCAGCCAGGCCTGCGCACCGCGTTCGACATGCGCGCCATCGGCGCCCTGCACGATCCAGCTGTCGCCGCAGGCGCTGATGTCCTGAAGATAGCCCTGCCGATGGATCGGCAACCACAGCGTGCCGTCGGGCAGATGCGCGATGCGCCACCAGCCCTCCACCGGGCTGGGGTCGGTCCATGCCGCCAGCACGCCTGCCTCGGGTATTGCGGCGCTGCCGCGGCTGGCAATACCGCGCAGATCCTCGCGCAGGCAGGCATCGATGATGCGGGTGGCGATATAGCGTTGGTCGGCGGCACTGCTCATGCGCGCAGCTCCGCGCCATCGATCCGCCACTGCAGCCCCGCTTCGGCATGCACCACCGCCTGTTGCAGGGCCTGTGCATCGCTGGCCACCGCGCTCAGCACGCCCAGGTAATCCTTGTTGGAATGGCTCAGGCGGATGCGTTCACCGGGCGCGCGCATCCGCCGGTACTGCACATCGCTGTGCGCATCGTGGTGGCGGCGATCTTCGCTGGCGGTCACTAGCTCGCCGTCCTGCTCGGCGACGTAGTAACGCAGCAAGGCATGGGCACGATCGCAGCGCAGCTGCGGCAGCGGCAGGCCCAGATGCGGCGCCAGCGCGGCGGTGAACCATTGCCTGCCGAACATGTCGTCGAGCAGGAACTCGCGGCGGTCGCCGATGCTGCGGTAGTTGATCTCCACCAGCACCGGGCCGTCGCTGGTGAGGATGAATTCGCTATGGCACAGCCCGAAGCCGACCCCGAAGCTGCGCAACTGTTGCAGCGCCTGCGCAATCACCGGCGTGTCCACGCGGGCATCCCACTGCGCCTCGCATTCCACGAAGTGCGGCGGCGGCGACAGGCGCACCTTGAAGCCGCCCAGCGCCTGCAGCGTGTGGCCGTTGCCCAGCGTTTCCAGCGTGAACAGCGCCCCTTCCAGCATGCCTTCCAGCAGCACGGTGCGCTGCGGATGGCGCTGCCACACATCGTCCAGATAGGCCTGCAACTGCGCGGCATCTGCACAGTGGCGCACGTCCAGACTGGCAACGCCCTCGCGCGGTTTGGCCACCACCGGCCACGGAATATCGCCCGGCAATGCAGCGCCCGGTGCCAGCGTGCAGAACCACGGCGACGGCAGCCCACGCGCACGCAGGCGCTGACGCATCGCCGCCTTGTTTTTGGCCGCATAGCAGACCTGCCAGTCCTTGCCGGGCAGGCCGAGACCCGCTGCGACCAGCGCGGTGCTGGTCTGCAGATGATCGCTGTTGCTGAACACCGCGCGCGGCGATACATCGGCATCGTGCAGTACATCCAGCACGCCGAGCGGATTGAACACATCGCATTCGATCACCCGTTGCGGTGCATGCGCCGGATGCTCGCGGAAATGGCTGAGGTGATCGAGTCGGTGGTCGGTCAGCAGCCACACCGGCAGGCCGAGCGCATGCGCGGCCGGAAGAAAGCCTTCGGTGATGGCCGGATGGCAGACATGGGTGAGGATCACCAACGGTGCAGCGGATGTGGCAGTCATGGCAGCTCTCGTTCAACAGGACGGTGGAAAAACCGGTACTGAAACGGGCTGCCTGGCGCCGCAGGGGCGTTGGGTGGCCTGCGATACGGTGATCGCATGCCGCATGCTGCGGCAGGGAGACGTGCGTCATGCACGCCGTGTTGTCTGCGGCGCCCGCCAGCGCGAGCGCCGTTGCCGTCAGCCGACCGACGCCCCTGTACGTCGGTCGCTACGGCATGTGCCGGGTCGAAGGCCTAAAACGTGTACTCCAGCCCGGCGGTGACGGTGCGCGACGGCGCGGCCTGGCGGCCCCACGGGCTGGTATCCACACCGCGGAACCAGTACTGCCGATCGAACAGGTTGTTGATCGCCAGCGACGCGCTGAATTTTTGTCCATCGCGTTCGAACAGCGTATGGCTCACCTGCGTGTTCCATACCCAGTACGACGGCAACTCGCCGACCGAGGCGATCGCGTTCTCCTGCACGGTGTTCGCCGCGTCGCTGTAGGCCTTGCTGAAGTAGTAGCTCGACAGTGCGACAGTGGTGTGACCGAGCGTGTAGTTGCCGCCCAGGATGATCTGGTTGCGCGAGGTGTAGGGCACGCGCAGCCCGCGGAATGCGCCCGATTCCTGGCTGGCATCCAGATACGCATAACCGGCGTTGAGGGTGAGCGCGCGCAGGTTTTCCGGGCTCCATTGCAGTTCCAGCTCGCCGCCTTGATGGCGGGTCTTGCCGAGGTTGCGGAACACGCGCGTGGTGTTGTCCAGCTGGATCTGCTGATCGAAATCGATCAGATACGCACCTAGCTGGATGCGGGTGCGGTCGTTGGGCTGGTAACGCGTGCCGGCTTCGTAATTCCATGCCAGTTCGGCATCCAGGTTGTTGCCGAAGATGATCTGGGTGACCTGCGGCGCTCGCAGCGAGCGCTGCCCGTCCGCGTAGAAGAACCATTCTGCGTTGGCCTGGAAACCCACCGTCAACCCCGGCAATACATCGCGGGTCTGGTTGCGCGTGCGCAGGCCGGTGGCGCGATTGAAATAGCGCGAATCCAGCCGCTCGTAGCGCAGGCCCGGGGTGATGGTCAGGCGTTCGTCGGGCAGGGTGATGGCATTGCTGACGTAGGCGGCCAGGGCACGGTCTTCGAACTGCCAGTCACGCACGCTGGTGAACAGGCCATCGCGCAGGCGCAGATTGCCGACCAAAAAATCGATGTCCTCGTGCACCGCACGCACGCCGGTGGTCCACTGCTGACGCACGCCACCGGCATCGCCCATGCTCCAGCTCAGCCGCGGCTCGCTGCCGACCACGCGGAAGTCGCGCGGTGCGGTCTGGCGCAGTTGCGGCGGCAGGTCCGAACGCCAGGTTTCGGTGGCGGCCTGGCGCATGCCGACGATGAAGTTGCGGCTGCTGCGCGCGCTGAAATTGGTCCAGGACAACCGAACATCTTTCAACGGGCCCCAGTCTCCGAACAACTGCTCATAGCTCAACGACGCACGCGTGGTACGCCCATTGAAGCTGTCCAGCGGGCGCGTGGACTGGCGCGGGTCGCGCCGGTAATCGTCGGGGCTGAGCGCGCCGGCCAGATCCATGTCGACCAGATAGCGCTGCACGCTGGCCTTGAGCAACTTGGTGTCGTCCAGCCACCACTCCGCACGCACGCGCAGATTGCTGATATCGGTATCGCTGTGCGCGCGCCAGTACTCGCCGTAAGTGCGATTGGCATCGACCTGCAGGCCGAGGTTGTCGGTGAGGTAGCCGCCGCTGCTGAGCGCGCTGTCCTGCAGGAACTGGCCCTGGCCGCCGGCGGTGACCTTGTGCGCCAGCGTGGTACTCCACTCGCTGGGGATCTCCTTGCTGACCAGATTGATCACCCCGCCGACATTGTTCGGCCCGTACTGCACGGCCGCGCCACCGCGCACGATATCGATGCGGTCGATCTGGTTCAGTCCCACCGGAAACAACGACAGGCTGGTCTGCCCGTACGGCGCCAGTGCCAGCGGAATGCCGTCTTCCAGCACCTGCACGCGGCCGCTGCGGCTTTCGTACAGGCCGCGCAGCATCAGCTGCGGCAACGCCCCGGTGCCGGTCTCGTCGAAGATCTTGATGCCCGGCACGCGCTGCAGGGCATCGTCCAGCGAGCGGTTGCCGCCATTGCGCAGTTGCTCGCGGTCGATCACCTGGCGGCTGCCGGCATAGCGCTGCACGTCGTCGGGCCTGGAACGCCCGAGCAGGCTGCCTTGCACCTGGATCGTGTCCAGCGCACGGATCGGCGTCTGCGCATCGGTGGCTGCCGCATCCGGCGACTCGGTGGCGAACGCCAACGGCGGCAGGGCCCACGTGGCCGCAGCGATGGCGATGGTCAGGGCGTGGAAACGGAACGTCGACATCTACGGCGTGCTCCTGCAGGCGGGTGGTGGAGTGGGTGCGGAGAAGCTGGCCAGGTGGCCGCGCAGTGCGCGTTGAATCAGCGCGCGGTCTTCGCCCGCCAGCAGCCAGCGCAGGTCCGGCTGTTGCAGCCAGTGCGCGCGTTGCGCGTCGGTGCGCGGATTGGGGCAGAACGGCACGTTGGCCGCAACGCAGTGCGCATGCAGTTGCAGCAGCAGCTCCCACACCTGTGGATGGGTTGGTTGCGGGCCCAGGCCCAGGTCCAGCGCAAGATCCAGCGCGCCTTCCATCACCAGTGCCACGCCGGGCAGCGCCAGCAGCTCGGGTACTGCCGCAATGCCGGCCGCACTTTCGATCATCGGCACGATGCGGATATCGCGATTGGCCTGCGCGATGTAGGTGGGCAGGTCGACATTGCCGAAGCCGGTGACGCGCCCGCCGGTGATGCCGCGCCGGCCCAGTGGCGGGAACCGTGCCGCGGCGATGGCATCGGCCAGTTGCGCGGCCGATTCGGCGCGTGGAATCACGATCCCGCGCGCGCCGGCATCCAGCACGCGGCCGATCAGTTTTTCGTCCACCTCCGGCACGCGCACCCAGGCCTCGCAGCCCGACAGCTCGCAGGCGCGGATGGCGTGTTCCAGTTCGTCCGGCGCGCGCAGCGCATGTTCCAGGTCGAGCACCACAAAGCCGTAGCCGATGCGGCCCAGCAGCTCGCACAACTGCACGCTTGGCACTGCGTTGAGAACGCCAACCGCAAACGTCATGGATGAGGCCGCCAAGGAAACGGGCGCTCATCCTGCTCCGGATGGGAATGATTATCAAGTGGATTTGGTGGGCAGTTTTCGGTGCCCTGGTCGCAGTTCGATCAATGCGCGGTTGCGAGCCGTTCTGCACTGAAGCACCGGCGGGCAACAAAAAACCCGCAGGCGCTGCCGGCGGGTTTTCGTGTCTTGCAGCGCTGCGCTACCCCGCCTTGCGGTTACGACGCCGGTACGCGCAATGCCCGATACGGCGGGGTGGACATCACCATCTCGGCCAGCGAATAGGCCAGCTCGCGTTCGGCCAGCACCGCACCGTCGGCGCCGTGTTCGAGCAGGTGCTTGACCTCGGTGTCGCTGTGCGCGCGCGCCAGCAGCGTCAGCGAGGGGTTGATCGCGCGCAGCTTGGCCAGCGCCTCGCCGGCTTCCAGCGGCTGCGGGATCGCCAGGATCGCGATCTTGGCGTGCTCCGGGCGGGCCTCGGCCAGCACGCGGTCGGCCGCCGCACTGCCGCGGATACCGGGAATGCCGGCCGCATGCGCCTTGGCCACATGATCGCTGTTGTCGTCGATCACCAGCACCGGTACGCCGCGGCTACGCAGCAGCTGCGCCAGCGCGCTGCCGACGCGGCCGTAGCCGATCACGATGGCATGGCCATCCAGCGGCAGCGGCGGGCCGGGCGGTAGTTCCGGCTCCGCCGCGGCCGGGGCGTCCTGCGCCTGCCTGGCCTGCCAGCGGTCCAGCCACGAGAACAGGAACGGGTTGGCGATGATCGACAGCAGCGCGCCGGCCAGGATCAGGTCGCGCCCGGTTTCCGGCAGGATCGCCAGCTGCACGCCCAGCCCGGCCAGGATGAAGGAGAACTCGCCGATCTGCGCCAGGCTGGTGGAAATGGTCAGCGCGGTGCCGGTGGGGTGGCCGAATGCACGCACGATCACGAATGCGGCCAGCGACTTGCCCAGGGTCACGGTCAGGAACGTGGCCAGCACCTGCCACGGATGCTCGACCAGGATCATCGGGTCGAACAGCATGCCCACCGAGACGAAGAACAGCACCGCGAACGCATCGCGCAACGGCAGCGAATCGCTGGCGGCCTTGTGGCTGAGCTCGGATTCCTTCAGCAACATGCCGGCGAAGAACGCGCCCAGCGCGAACGACACCCCGAACAGCGTGGCCGACAGGAACGCCACGCCCAGCGCGATGCCGAGCACGGCCAGGGTGAACAGCTCGCGCGAGCCGGTGGCGGCGACCTTTTCCAGCGACCACGGAATCACCCGCCGCCCGACCACCAGCATCACCGCCACGAACGCCACCATCTTGAACAGTGTCAGGCCCAGCGCGGCCAGCAGCGAGGTGGATTCGCCGGCATGCGCCGCGGCCGGCGCGGCGGTGCCCAGCACCTCGGCCAGGGCCGGCAACATCACCAGCGCGATCACCATCACCAGGTCTTCGACGATCAGCCAGCCCACCGCGATGCGGCCGCGCTGGGTTTCCAGCAGGCGGCGTTCTTCCAGTGCACGCAGCAGCACCACGGTACTGGCCACCGACAGTGCCAGGCCGAACACCAGCCCATGCATCAACGGCCAGCCCATGCTCCAGGCCAGCGCCCAGCCAAGCAGCGTGGCGACCACGATCTGCGCCAACGCGCCCGGAATGGCGATCCATTTCACTTCCATCAGATCGTCGAGCGAGAAGTGCAGGCCCACGCCGAACATCAGCAGCATCACGCCCAGCTCGGACAGCTGGTTGGCCATGGTCTGGTCGGCCACGAAGCCCGGCGTAAACGGCCCGACGCAGACGCCGGCCAGCAGATAGCCGACCAGCGGCGAGAGTTTCACTTTCTGTGCGAGCGTGCCCAGCACGAAAGCGACCGCGAGGCCGACGGCGATGATGTCGATGAGGCTGGTGTCGTGATGCATTCCAATCCGTTGTGAGAGTGTCCGAGAGAGCGTCGCGGGCGCGACCAGCCAACGGCACTGCGCCGGGCGTCGCCTGCGGGCATTGCGTGGTCATGGCTGGAGTCCGGCGCGGGGGAACCGGGACCGCGTTGCTGGTCCGGTTGGCCGGACGCCCATAGTACACAGCGCTTGATTAACGCGATGCGACACGCCGCGCATGCGCGCAGGCCGATCCATGGGTCAGACGCCGCGCGTAAACCGCTGTGGCTCGCACGTGCGCGTGCGAGTTGCGACGCAGGGCGCAAGTCCGGCACGCCGATTCAACATTGACGACACCGCTTCGCCCCTGCGCAAGGTCGCAGCGCGGCGCCGGCCGACAATCCGGGCTACCAGTGGAGCGCCTGCGTCCTTCGGCAGGCCCACGCATGCATCGCCCCTGTTGCGGGTGACGCCACACGAGCCAGGCCATGCATCTCAGCGATTTGGCAACACCCCAGTTCCGGCACGATCCCTATCCGACCTACGCGCGCCTGCGCGCCGAAGGCGCGTTGGTGCAGGTGGCAGACGGGCGGCTGATGTCCGGCCGTTACGCCGTGGTCGATCGCCTGCTCAGCGACCGCCGGGTCGGCCGCGACTATCTGCAAAGCATTCGTCTACGTTACGGCGAGGCGGCGGTGCACCTGCCGCTGTTCCAGGGCATGAGCCGCATGTTCCTGCTGCTCAACCCGCCGCTGCACACCCAGCTGCGCGGACTGATGACACAGGCCTTTGGTGCGCGGCAGATGGAGTCCATGCGTGAAGTGGCCAGCGATACCGCTGCCGGGTTGATCGATGCCTTTCAGGCAAACGGCCACTGCGATCTGCTGACCGAGTTCGCGTTCCCGCTGCCGATCGCCATCATCTGCCGGATGCTGGATATCGATGCCGCCGATGTCACCGCGTTGAGCCACGCGACCAGCGCGCTGGCAAAAGTCTTCGATCCGATGATGACGGCGGAAGAACTGCAGGCGACCAGCGTTGCGTACGACCAGCTGGCAACATATTTCCACGGCGTGATCGCGCAACGGCGCAGCGCTGGCGGCGATGATCTGATCGCGCGTTTCATCCAGGCCGAGGACAACGGCCGCCGCCTGAGCGACGAGGAGATCGTCTCCAACGTGATCCTGCTGTTCTTTGCCGGCCACGAAACCACTTCCAACATGATCTGCAATGCGCTGGTCGCGCTGCATCGGCATCCGCAGCAATTGCGCCTGCTGCGGGAAACCCCGAGCCTGCTGCCCAATGCAGTGCTCGAATGCATGCGCTACGACAGCTCGGTGCAGATCGCCACGCGCACGGCGTTGCAGGATTTTGAGATCGAGGGAGTGGCGGTTCCCCAGGGCGCCATGCTGTATCTGATGCTGGGCGCGGCCAATCACGACACGCTGCAGTTCACCGACCCGCAGCTGCTGGATATCCGCCGCCAGCAGGGTCGCGCGCTGTCGTTCGGTGGCGGCATCCACCACTGCCTGGGCAACCGGCTGGCGCTGATCGAAATGGAAGCCGCGCTGGCCTGCCTGCTCGCGCGTCTGCCGGCGCTTCGGCTGGAGCAGCTGGACACGCTGAGCTGGAACGATCGCGCCAACCTGCGTGGTGTGGACGCGCTGCTCGCCTCCTGGTGAGCTGCGGCCAGGCGGCGCAGCGCCTGGTCGGCACGCAGTGTTGCGGCAGTCATAGCGCTGGCAATCACCGCGGCAGATGACGCAGGGCCGCTGCACGCGAATCGAGATGCCCACAACGACAAACACCGCCGATCACTCGGCGGTGTTTGCGTGGACGCATGTACCGATCGTCAGATCCGCTCGAACCCGCCGGTCAGAACCGGTAGGTGACCCGCCCGTACCAGTAGCGGCCGTTGAAGCCGAACGGCGACAGCGACGAATACTGCAGGCCGCCGGCGCGGTCGTCGTAGGCGGTGGTCAGCTGCGCCTTGGTCGGATACTGATTGGTGAGGTTGTCCGCGCCCACGGTGAAGGTGAACGCGCTCCAGGTCTGGCTGGCGGCCAGGTTCAACAACCAGCGCGCGTCGTAGGTCTGGTCCTGGCTGCCATCGGCCGGGTCGCTGATGCGCTTGATCGATCCGTAGCGGGTGGCGTTGAAGTTCAGCGCAAAGCCGCCCAGCGTCCAGTCCGCCGCCGCCATGTACTTGGTGCGCGGGGTGGCGTCGGTGAGCAGGCCCTGGCTGGCGCGCCCGAAGTTGGGGTTGGACAGTTCCAGGATCGTGGTCTTGTTGTAGTTGGCGCTGGCACTGAGATTGAGCTTGCCGTAGCTGCCCAGGTCGGCGAGATAGCTGTTGATCCAGTCCACGCCACGGGTGCGGCTGGTGGCGCCGTTGACGAAGAACTGCACCGCGGCCACCTGGCCGATCGGCTGCGCCAGCTGCAGCTGGTCCGAATACAGGATCTGGTCCCAGATGCGGATCTGGTAGACGTCCAGGCTGGAAGTGAAGCTGGCGGTCGGCTGCCACACTGCGCCCAGGCCGTAGTTGGTGGATTTCTCCGGGCTCAGCGGGCCGGCGCCAAGCGCCACCGCGACCGGGTCGGAGGTGCGGTAGGTACCGACCTGCACCAGCTCGCCGTTCTGGATCAGCGTCACCACCGAGGCGTAGTTCTGCTGGGCCAGCGACGGTGCGCGGAAGCCGTTGGAGATGGTGCCGCGCAGCGAGAAGGTGTCGCTGAAGGCGTAGCGCGCCGACAGCTTGCCCGAACGCGTGGAGCCGGCATCGCTGTAGTTTTCATAACGCCCGGCGATGCCGCCGGACAGCTTGTCGGTGATGTCCGCTTCCAGGTTGGCGTAGACCGCATTGCTGTGGCGTCCGAACTTGCCGGCCACCGTCGGCTCCAGGCCGGAGAACACCTGTGCGCCGCCCGGATACGGCGCGCCGTCGTCGGGATTGATGGTATTGGGGTCGAAGAAGTACGACTCCGGCGAGCCGGCGGTGATCTGGTAGCGGTCCTGGCGATGCTCGGCACCGAAGGCCACATTGACCGGATACGCCAGGCCCCAGTCGAAGGACTTGTTGATGTCCAGGTTGACCGTGCCCTGTTCGGTTTCGAAGCCACCGGAATTGAAATTGGTCGGCGAGCTGCCGGTGGTGTAGTACAGGTTGGTGTTGATGCTGTTGAGGATGTTGAAGGTCATGTCGTTCTTGCCGTAGGTGGCCGACACGTCCCAGTTCCATTCGCTCTCGGTGCTGCCTTTCAAACCCAGCACGGCCGAGCGGTCGTTGGTGGGGTTGTAGATCTGCGGCAGGAAGCCGTTCGGGTAGATCGCCTGCACATTGCGCGCGGTGTTGTCGGCGGCGCGGTAATAGCCGTTGGAGGTGACCTCGCGACGGCTCATGCTGAGGTGGCCGTACAGTTCCAGGTTGGGCGAGAACGCGTAGCCGAATGCTGCCAGCCCCTGATAGAACGTGGAGGCCGGGTCGCCGTGGCGCTGGTAGGGCACACCGCCCGGATTGGGCGTGCCCGGCACGGTGGTGGCGCGGTTGGTGTTCTCGCCACGGTTGGTGCTCATGGTGTTCTGGTAGTTCCACGACAACCGTACCCAGCCCGGCGCGGTGTCGCCGCCGCTGCCGCCGAACGGCAGGCCGACCGAGCCGTCGATGCCGTTCTGCTCGCCATCGCCCTTGTCCATGATGCCGCCATTGACCGACACGCTGTTGCTGCCGGCATCGGCGCCATGCTTGAGCACGATATTGACCACGCCGGCGATCGCATCGGAGCCGTACTGGGCCGAGGCGCCGTCACGCAGCACTTCGATGCGCGCGATCGCCGACATCGGCAGCGAGTTCAGGTCCGCCGGCGCCGAGCCGCGGCCGACGTACGGGTTGTAGTTGATCAGCGAGGAGGTGTGATAGCGCTTGCCGTCCACCAGCACCAGCACCGCATCCGGCGACAGGCCGCGCAGCGTGGCCGGACGCGCGGCATCGTTGCCGTCGGAGATCGCCGGGCGCGGGAAGTTCAGCGATGGCAGCAGCTTGCCCAGCGCGGTGGCGATGTCGGTGGCGCCGGTGGCCTGCAGCGACTGCTCGGTGATGATGTCGATCGGCGATTCGGATTCGGCCACCGTGCGGTCGCTGACGCGCGTACCGGTGACGATCAGGGTATCCAGGGTTTTCTGCGGCTGGGCAGGCTGCGATTGCGCACTGGCAGCGAACGTACAGACGGTGAGTGCGACCGAGATCGCAAGCGAGAGTGCGTTGGAGGTGTGCATGGGAATGAAGACTCAAATGGGATGGTGGACGCAGCGATGCGCTGCGCGCATTGCCGGGGGAAGACGACGGCGGACTGCGTGACCCGGGTTGCCTGCGCGCAGCGCGTGTGCGCTGGCAAGGCGACGTGCACAGCAAGACAGCAGACTGCGACGCAGCGTGTGCTGCGTGGCGCATCCTTGCGAAAGAAGGGGGGGAGCTCGCCCTTTCGCGACAATCGGAAAGGGCGAGCGATGCTGCGGGCGTGCTGCCCCGTCTCAGCGAGGCGGGACGAGGCGATCGACATGCCGGTCGCTGCCGACCGGCACGCGGCGATTTACCACTTGTAGCTCACGTTGGCGTACACCAGCGCACCGTTGAAACCGAACGGCGAGGCGCTGCTGTAGGGCAGGTAGGTGCGCGTGCCCAGGCCGGCTTCCTGGCGGTCGGGATACTCGTTGAGCACGTTGTCGCCGCCGATGGTGAAGTTCCAGTCGTTCAACTTGTAGGACGCGGCCAGGTCCAGCGTCCACTTGGCCGCATAGGTCTGGTCGCTGCCGGCGTTGGTGCCGAAGGTGCTGAACTCGCCCCAGCGCGTGGCGGTGCCGGTGAACGACCAGTTGCCTGGCGACCAGGTGCCGCCCAGGAAGAACTTGTCGCGCGGCGTGCCTTCGGTGATGCGACCGAGTTCGGCGCGGCCGATGCGCACCGCACCCGGATCGATCGCTTCCAGCGCTGCCGGGTTGTCGGCGACCCGTTCCACTTCGGTCTTGTTGTAGTTGTAGCCGGAGGTCAGCTCCGCGCTGCCGCCGTCCAGGTTCCAGCGATAGGTGCCGACCGCATCCACGCCTTGGGTCTTGGTGTCCACCGCGTTGGTGAAGTAGCGCCCGCCACCGATGCCCGGGAAGCCATTGGCCTGCAGATAATTGCGCGCCGCATTGGAGGTGAGGTTTTCCGACAGCACGATGCGGTCATCGATATCGATGCGGTACGCATCGACCGTGATGTACAGGTTTTCGATCGGCTGCAGCACCACGCCAAGACCGTAGTTCTTGGATTCCTCGGCCTTCAACGGCTCGGCGCCGAGTGCGATCGCGGCCGGGTTGTCGGTACGGAAGGTGCCGATCTCGAACGGGATCGCGGTGACCGTGCCGTTGGGCTGGGCCACGTTGAGGAACTGCGTGGCGATCGACTGGAAGTTCTGCTGCTGCAACGACGGCGCACGGAACCCGGTGGAGGCGGTGGCGCGGACGGCCACCTTGTCGGTGAACGCGTAACGCAACGACAGCTTGCCGGTGGCGGTATCGCCGAAGTCGCTGTACTTCTCGTAGCGCCCGGCCAGACCGGCCGAAAGCTTTTCGGTCAGATCCGCTTCCAGATCGACGTACGCCGAATGGCTGTTGCGGTTGTAGTAGCCGGCGTCGGAGAGTTTGAAGCCGGGAAACACCTGTGCGCCCGGGATCAGTGTGCCTGCCGCAGAGGGAATGCCGCCATTGGCCGAGGACGCCGCGTCGCCGGGCGACTGGTTGAACTTCTCGCCGCGCCATTCCGCACCGAAGGCCAGCGTGACCGGATACGCCAGGCCCCAGTCGAGCGTCCTGGTGAAGTCGGCATTGAGCACGTTCTGGGTCACTTCCAGCGTACCGGCATGGAAGTCGGTCGGGCTGGCCAGGCCCAGGCTGTTGTTCAAGCTGTTGCGCACATCGAAGGTGAGATTGTTCTGGCCGTAGTTGTAGCTCAGGTCGATGTTCAAGCCGCCTTCGGTGGAGGTCTTCAAGCCGCCCACCCACGACACGTCCTTGCTGACGTTGTAGATCTGCGGCAGGAAGCCGTCCGGATAGATTTCCGGGCGGTTGCGGTTGTCGCCGGCAAAGCGGAAGTAGCCGTTGGAGAGCACTTCGCGGCGGCTGACCATGCCGAACGAGTAGAAGGTCAGGTAATCGGTGGGGCTGTATTCGCCATTGAAGGAGATCGCGCCCTGGTCGATGTCCGGATCGCCGTAACGCTGCTCCACGCGGCCCTGGAATGGCAGTGCGCGGTTGGTCTGGTCCGAATGTCCCGCCTGTGCGGCCAGATGCACCTTGCCGGTGCCGGCAAAGCTGAAACCGGCATCGCCGGACAGCTGATACTGCTCGCCATCGCCGGCGCTGTACTTGCCGTAGCGGCCATTGACGCTGCCGCCTTCGCCGCTGCCCTTGAGCACGATGTTGATCACGCCGGCAATCGCATCCGAACCGTATTGCGCCGATGCGCCGTCACGCAGCACTTCGATGCGCTCCACTGCGGCGATCGGAATGGTGTTGAGATCGGCCGGCGACGAACCACGGCCCTGGGTGTCGTTGAGATTGATCAACGCGGTGCTGTGATAGCGCTTGCCGTTGACCAGCACCAGCACCTGGTCGGGCGACAGGCCGCGCAGCTGCGCCGGGCGCACTGCGTCCGAGCCGTCGGAGATGGCCGGGCGGGGGAAATTCAACGAGGGGATCGCGCGTGACAGCGCGGTAGCCAGCTCGGTGGTGCCGGTCGATTCCAGTGCCTGTGGCGAGATGATGTCGATCGGCGATGCCGATTCGGCCACGGTGCGATCGGCCACGCGCGTGCCGGTCACGATCAAGGTATCGAGCGTTTTCTGGGTGGGAGCCTGTGACTGCGCGGACGCGTTTGAAGCGGAAAACGACAGTGCAAGAACAACGGCAACTGCGAGTGGACTGGTCTTGCAATTCATGCGGTGACAACTCCGAGTGGGGAACGGATGCATCGCAGGGGGCCCCCTCCCGGGCCGCGTCCGTTGCGGCAGCTGCGGTGCGTTCCCAACCATTAACCACGTGTAACCGCATGTCAAATTTTGGTTACGTTGCGCAAGTAACTGTCATGTATGACGTGCTACTGCCATCGTTGTCATCGTGCACCAAAGTGATGCGTAGTTTGCACCAGACCTGCGGTATCAGCCGCTTGCCTGCACCATCATGGACATCGATACGAGATATGAAACTTCTGCATCAGAACGTGATCTGCACCGCATCGGCACTGCGTTGCGCAGGACCATGGAACACCGCTTCGATGTTGTTGCCATCCGGGTCGAGCACGAACGCAGCGTAGTAGCTGGGGTGATAGGGGCGCACGCCCGGCGCGCCGTTGTCGCGACCGCCGTGGGCGAGGGCGGTCTGATGGAATGCATGCACCATGGCCACGTCGTGCGCCTGGAAGGCCAGATGGTGGCGGCCGGTGAGTTGGCCTTGCGCCATCGTGTCGCGATCGGACACGAATAGCTCGTCGGCCCAGAAGAATCCCTCGCCTTCGCCACCGATCGGAATGCCCAGCACATCGAGCACCGCCTGGTAGAAACGTCGGCTCGCCGCCAGATCGTGGACGACCAGATGCAGGTGATCGATCAGGCGGCCACGTGAGAGCTGCGCTGCGTCCATGGTGGGTGCTCCGGCAGGGTGGAAGCGGTGTTGATACCACCGTAGCCGCCGGCAGCTCTTCACGGCGCATCGATGCCCGCGCCTGGATGGCTGCATCAAACGCCGCACGGACAACGGATAAAACGCACACGCCCCGGGCAAGCCGGGGCGTGTGGTCAGGCGTCAGGATGCGGTCGTGCCGCGCGCGTCAGCAACCAACGCGTGGCAACACCGCAGCAGTGTGGAGCGCTGTCTTGATTACCAGCGATAGTTGATGCGGCCGTACACGTAGGCACCGTTGAAGCCGAACGGCGACAGATTGCTGTACGGGAACTGCCCGCTGGTGGAGTTGGCGAAGTTGTTCTCGTCCGGGTACTCGTCCAGCAGATTGTCCGCACCCAGGGTCAGCGTCCAGCGATCGATCTTGTAGCTGGCCGAGGCATCCACCACCCACTTGGCGCCGAAGGTCTGGTCGTTGATCGCCGCGGCCGGACGCGTGCTGTACTTGCCATAGCGCGTGGCACCCAATGCCAGCGTCCAGTGCTCCAGGTTCCAGCTACCGTTGACCAGGAACTTGTCGCGCGGGAAGCCTTCCTCGATGCGACCGCGTTCGGTGCGGTCGATGCGCTCCAGGCTCAGCCCGTTGGCCGACAACGCAGCCGGATTGGCGGCGACGCTGCGCACTTCGGTTTCCGAATAGTTGTAGCCGGCGGTCAGGTCCACGCTGCTGGCGGCGAGCTGCCAGCGGTAGCTGCCGACCACGTCCACGCCGCGCGTGCGCGTATCCACCGCATTGGTGAAGTAGCGCCCGCCGTTGATGCCGAAGATGCCCTGCGCTTCGAGCAGGTTACGCACGCCGGTGCCGGTGAGGTTGGACGACAGCACGATGCGGTCGTCCACGTCGATCTGGTACGCATCCACGGTGAGGTAGAGCGCATCGGTCGGCTGCAGCACCAGGCCCAGGCTGTAGGACAGCGAGGTCTCGGCATCCAGCGGCTCTGCGCCCAGCGCGCGCGCCACGTTGCTGTCGGCCGGGAAGGTGCGGATCTCGAACGGGTTCGGATTGCCGGCCAGGAAGGTGGTGCTGGTGGACTGGAAATACTGCTGCGCCAGCGATGGCGCGCGGAAGCCCGACGCCACCGTGCCGCGCAGCGCGATCTTGTCGGTGAACGCATAGCGCCCGGACAACTTGCCCGATGCCTGGCTGCCGAAGTCGTTGAAGTCTTCGTAGCGCCCGGCCAGGCCGGCGGAGAACTTGTCGGTGAAATCGGCTTCCAGATCTGCGTACAGCGCGTAGCTGTCACGCGAGTATCGCCCGGACACGCTGGGCGCGAATCCGCCAAAGCCCTGCGCGCCACCGGCCAGTGCGCCGGCCTGGAAATACGAGCCCACTTCGCCCGGCGACTGGTTCCACTTCTCGTTGCGGTATTCGGCACCGAAGGCCACCGTCACCGGATACGCCAGGCCCCAGTCGAAGCCGCGCTTGACGTCCAGGTTGACGATGTTCTGCGTGGTCTCCAGCGCGCCATCGTAGAAGGAGGTCGGCGAGCTCGGCCCCAGGCTGACGTTGAGGGTGTTGCGGGTGTGGAAATCGATCTTGTTGTAGCCGTAGTTGTAGCTGGCATCCCAGTCCCAGCCACTAGCGGTGGAACCGCGCACGCCGGCCACCAGCGAGCGGTCCTTGGCGTAGGTCTGGATTTCCGGCAGGAAGCCCTGCGGATACACCGACAGGATGTTCTGGCTGCTGCCCGGCGCGCGGAAGAACGCGAACGAGGTGATGTCGCGGTTGCTGGCGGAGGCGAAGGCGTAGCCGGTGATGCTGTCGCTGAAGGCGAACTCGGTATTGGCCGACACCGCCTGCGCATTCACGTCCGGGTCGCCGATCTTGAACGCCTTCTGGCCCACGGCCGGCTGCGAGGCGCTGGGTGCGCCGGCATAGCCGCGCGCGCGGTCGGTGGGGTCCTGCTGGTTGAGCTGGGCGGCCACGTGCAGCCAGCCGCGCTCGTTGCCGTAGGCCACGCCGGTGTCGCCGGACAGCTCGTAGTTGCTGCCGTCGCCGGCCGAATACTGGCCGAAGCCGGCCTGCAGGCTGCCGCCCTTCTCCGCGCCCTTGAGCACGATGTTGACCACACCGGCGATGGCATCGGAGCCGTACTGCGCCGAGGCGCCGTCGCGCAGCACTTCCACGCGCGCGATCGCCGCCACCGGAATGGTGTTCAGGTCCACTGCCGCGGCGCCACGGCCGATGGTGCCGTTGAGGTTGAGCAGCGAGGAGGTGTGGCGGCGCTTGCCGTTGACCAGCACCAGCACCTGGTCCGGCGACAGGCCGCGCAGCTGCGCGGGACGGATCGCGCTGGTGCCGTCGCTCAGGGCCGGGCGCGGGAAGTTCAGCGACGGCAGCGCGCGGGCCAACGCGGTGGCCAGCTCCGAGGTGCCGGTGGCCTGCAGCGACTCGGCGCTGATGATGTCGATCGGCGACTGCGACTCGGCCACGGTACGGTCGGAGACGCGGGTGCCGGTGACGATGACGGTATCGAGCGTATTGGCGGGCGCGCTGGCCGGGGTGGCGGTCTGGGCGAAGGCGGGGGAGGCGAGCAGCGCCGCAACGACGGCGGTTGCGAGCGTGGACAACGGGTAATTCATGACAACTCCGAACGGGGGTCCAGGCAGGACCAGCAAGGCTGGGCGGGGTCTGGTCGCGGCGATGCGAAGGGAACGACGGCCAGCCCGAAGGCGCTAATTATTCGTTAACGCTAGAATGGCGTCGCAGGAGTGCTGCTCATCTGCTCATTCCTTTTCGTTCTATCGGACTGTCCATCAATGATTTCCCTGCGCAACTTCTCCATGCGACGCGGCGAGCGTCTGCTGTTGTCCAACGTCGACCTGACCATGCATGCCGGCTACCGCGTTGGTGTGGTGGGCCGCAATGGCACCGGCAAGTCGAGCCTGTTCGCCGCGGTCAAGGGCGAACTGGAAGCGGACAAGGGCGATGTCGACCTGCCCGGCAAGGTGCGCACCGCCAGCGTCTCGCAGGAAACCCCGTCGCTGCCCGATCCGGCGCTGTCGTTCGTGCTCGGCGGCGACATCGAGGTCTCGGCGATCCTGCAGGAAGAGGCCGCAGCCACTGCGCGTGAGGACTGGGAAGCGGTCGCCAATGCGCACCAGAAGATGGCCGAGCTCGGCGCCTACGACGCCGAGGCGCGTGCCGGCAAGTTGCTGCACGGCCTGGGCTTCCCGGCCGACACCCATCACCGCGCGGTGTCCTCGTTCTCCGGCGGCTGGCGGGTGCGCCTGAACCTGGCGCGCGCGCTGATGATGCCCAGCGACCTGCTGCTGCTGGACGAACCGACCAACCACCTGGACATGGATGCGGTGCTGTGGCTGGAGCAATGGCTGCTCAAGTACCCGGGCACCTTGCTGCTGATTTCGCATGACCGCGAGTTCCTCGACAACGTGGCCACGCATACGCTGCATCTGCACGGCGGCACCGCCAAGCTGTACGTCGGCGGCTATACCGATTTCGAGCGCCAGCGCATCGAGCACCTGCGTCAGCAGCAGATCGCCCACGACAAGGAACAGGCCGAGCGTGCGCATCTGCAGAGCTTCATCGACCGCTTCAAGGCGCAGGCCAGCAAGGCCACCCAGGCACAGAGCCGCATGAAGCGCCTGGCCAAGATGGCCGGCACCGAGGCGGTACGCGCCGAGCGCGAATTCCGCATCCAGTTCGCCCAGCCCAATCGGTTGCCGTTTTCGTTGATCCGGCTGAATCACGCTGCGTGCGGGTATGCGGCTGCGCCGCGGGAATCGGGAATCGGGAATGGGGAATCGCAAAAGCTGGGGTCCAGCGATGCGATTACCGTGTTGCACGATGTCGGATTCGGATTGGAGGCGGGTGACCGGATCGGGTTGCTGGGGCCGAATGGTGCGGGTAAGTCAACACTGGTCAAGACGCTGGTGGGCGAGCTGCAGCCGCTGTCGGGCGAGCGCAGTGCGCATCCGGATCTGCGGATCGGCTACTTCGCCCAGCACACGGTGGAATCGCTGCACGAGGGCCAGTCGCCGATGGATCACTTCCGCGAGCTGTCGCCGGATGGCGCCAATCAGGCGTTCCGTGATTTCCTGGGCAAATGGAACTTCGCTGGCGACCGCGCCTTCGAAGTGGTGGATGGGTTTTCCGGCGGCGAGCGCGCGCGTCTGGCGCTGGCGCTGATCGCCTGGCAGCAGCCGAACGTGCTGCTGCTGGACGAACCGACCAACCATCTGGACCTGGAAATGCGCGAGGCCCTGGCCGAAGCGCTGAGCGACTTCGAAGGCGCCATCGTGATGGTCTCGCATGACCGCCATCTGATCGGCCTGGTCTGCGACAGTTTCTGGCGCGTGGCCGATGGCGTGGTCGAGCCGTTCGCTGGCGATCTGGACGAATACGCCGCCTGGCTGCGCAGCCGCCCGGCCGCCCAGGGCACCAAGCAGAAGATGGCCGAAGTGGCGCCGACCCCGCCGCCGCCGACCAAGCCGCTGCCGCCGAAGAAAGCCGTCAACCCGCACAAGCTGGCCAGCGCGGAAAAGCGCGTCGGCGAGCTGGAAGCCGCGTTGGCAGAGCTCGACCGCCAGCTGGCCAACCCGGCGAACTATGCCGACACCGACAAGATGGCGGTGCTGGGCCGCGACCGTGAGGCCACGGCGCAGCAGCTGGCCGCCGCCGAGGCGGCGTGGATGGAGTTGATCGAAGGCGCGTAACGCGCAGGCGTTACGATGCGCGTGGGGCCAAGCACAGGGAGGTAGGCAACATGATCAGCGCCACCATCAGTCTGGAAGACCATCTGGCCGCGCAGCGCCTGCATGCGCGACAGACGGCCAAGCTATTGATCGTGATCCTGGTGGTCCTGCTGTTGATCGGGGCGGGGTTGCTGCAACTGATCGGGGCCGGCGAAATCATCGGCCCGATGCTGATCGGTGCCGGAGGCGGCGGCTTGATCGGCCTGGTGGTGTTGCACGTCTGGGGCTTGCCGCGGAAGATCAAACGCCTGCACGCGCAGCAGGCCGCGCTGCGGCATACCTACACCTTTGCGTGGGACGAGACCGGGCTGGAGATCACCTGGGCAGACGGGCGACTGCGCCGGCCCTGGTCCGATTACATCCGCTACCGCGAGAACGAGCGGGTGCTGCTGCTGTATCACAACGACCGCTTGTTCGAGCTGTTCGCCCCGCACTGGTTCGCCGACAGGGCGCACTACGAGGCGTTTCGCCGCGTGGCGGTGCAGGGGATCGCGGCATCCGCGCGCCGCTGAGCGCAGCGGCGGGCTCGCTCAACCTGAGCGCTGTTGCTCTGTTGTCAGCCAGTCGCGCAATCGCGCATCGGCATCGCCTTCCGGGCGCGAGCGCAGCCGGGTGAGCCAATAGCGTCCGGCGTCGATCTGGATCGGGAACGGGCAGACCAGGCGCCCGGCATCCAGATCCTGGCGAAACATCGGCAACGGCAACAACGCCACGCCGGCACCGGCGGCCGCCGCGCTGGCCAGCGTCAACGACGAATCGAACATCGCCCCGCGTGCGGCGACTTCGGCCACGCCCGCCGCGCGAAACCACTGCGGCCATTCGTCCAGACGGTACGAGCGCAATAACGGCAGCTGGGCCAGATCGGCCGGTGTGCGCAGGCCCCGCGCCATGCTGGGCGCGCACACCGGCGCAAACGGCGCCTCCATCAGCGCATGGGCGATCTGGCCCTGCCAGTCGCCGTCGCCGAAACGGATCGCCAGATCCAGCCCTTCGCCAGCCAGATCGACCCGGTTGTTGTGGGTGGAGAGGCGCAATTCGATCTCCGGATGCGCGGCATGAAACGCTGGCAATCGCGGCAGCAGCCAGCCGGTGGCGAAGGTGCCGACCACGCCGACGCTGAGCACCTCGCGATAGCGCCCATCGGCAAAGCGCTCCAGGGTCGCCGCGATGCGGTCGAAGGCCTCGCTGAGCACCGGTGCCAGCGCCGCGCCCTCGTCGGTGAGCGCCACGCCGCGTGGCAGGCGGTGGAACAGGCTGCTGCCCAGTTGCTGCTCCAGCGCCTTGATCTGGTGGCTGAGTGCGGCCTGGCTGACGCACAGCTCGCTCGCGGCGCGGGTCAGGTTCTGGTGGCGCGCGGCGGCCTCGAAGGCGCGCAAGGCGTTGAGCGGGAGGCGGGGGCGTGGCATGCACAGAGATTAGTTCAATTCATGCCAGGGATCGAAACATCGCAATAGTCCGGTGGCCGGCATGCGCCGATACTGCGGGCTCTTCCCTGGAGGCTGCTGCATGTTGAACCGTCGACAATTCCTGTACGCAACCGGCGCGGGCGTGCTGCTTGCGGCCTCCAGACCTGCATGGGCACTCACGCCGGCGATGACGGTGGACGATGTGCTGCGGGCGCAGTGGGCGGAGATCGAACGCCGCAGCGGCGGCCGCCTGGGCATCAGCCTGCTCGACAGCGCCACCGGCAGGCGCCTCGGCCAGCGCGAAGACGAGCGCTTTCCGATGTGCAGCACCTTCAAATTTGTATTGGCTGCGGCGGTACTGCAGCGGGTGGACAGGGGCGAGCTGACATTGGCGCAACGGGTAACGATCCGCGCCTCCGACATGCTCGAGCATGCCCCGGTCACCGAGCGCCATGTCGGCGGGGCGCTGAGCGTGGCCGAGCTCTGCCGGGCCACGATGATCTACAGCGACAATCCGGCCGCCAACCTGCTGTTTCCGCTGGTCGGCAACCCGGCCGGCCTGACCGCCTTCCTGCGCGGCATCGGCGATGCGCACACCCGCAGCGACCGCCGCGAGCCGGAGATGAACCGGTTTGCCCCTGGCGACCCGCGCGATACCACCACGCCGGCGGCAATGGCCGCCACCTTGCGCACCCTGCTGCTCGGCAACGCGCTGCAACCGGCCTCGCGCAAGCAGCTGACCGACTGGATGATCGACAACCGCACCGGCGATACCTGCCTGCGCGCCGGCCTGCCGCGCGGCTGGAAGATCGGCGACAAGACCGGCAGCAACGGCAGCGACACCCGCAACGACATCGCCATCATCTGGCCACCGGCAGGCAAGGCGCCATTGCTGCTCACCGCGTACTTGAATGGCGCCAGCGTCGACAGCGATGCGCGCGACGCGGCGTTGAAGGCAGTGGCGGCCGCGGTGCGCGACAGCATCGTGGGGTGAGCGCAACGACCCGCTGCCTCCCGCGATCCATGTCGCGTGTGAGTGGGAACGATTGGCATGCTGGATGCGGCCGACGCGCACTGAGCGGCACCGTGCGCAAGCATGCTGAGCACGCAGCAGCCTGCGCGCTCACCGCATGCCCGGCTGCAAGGTTCAGCCGGGTGCCCCGATCGGCAAAGGCAGGTCTTGCTGCAGCCGCGCCGGCCCGCCCATGGCTGGATCACTGACGCTGTCTGCACCGGTTTCGATACGTCCGGCCAGACGCTGAGCTGCGCCGTCGTGGTGCACCCACAGGTCGTACCAGCCGCCAGTTGCCGCCGCTTTCCAACGGCGCCGCTCGGTGGTGCCGGGTGCAACGCTCAGGCGCTCGTGCGGCTGCGCGGCTGAATATGCGGCCGGTTGCAGCTCCACCTGCACGACAGTGCTGCCGGCATTGCGCAGCGATAACAACACGGCCGCGGGATCGTTTGCATCCTGGGTGATCTCGGTCACCAGCAACGGTGCACTCAGATCGCCACGGTAGTGACGATGGAATCCGTTGGGGCCGAGCAACCACAGATCGTAACGGCCGTCGTCGGTGGTCCACGTGGCATCCACTGCTGCGCCGCTCCCTACGGTGTAACGGCGCGGAATCGCCGCAAGATCAAAGCGGTCGTAGACATGCAGGACCACCGCAGCACCCGCGTTGGACATGCGCAGCCTCACCTGGCCACGCTCGGGCAACGCTGCCAGTTCCACGCTTTGGCGATACGGCAGCGCCCGCGAACGGCGTGTACCGAAGGGCTGCTGCGGCGGTTGCAACGCGGCAGGCAAGGGCGGCAGTGCGTGTTCGCGCAGGGCTGCCGCGCGCGCTGCGGTTGCGCTGACATCGGGCAGCGCCGCGGCGAACGGGCGCGCATCGGCCGTGCGGAAATCGAACGCATTGACCAGGTCGCCACAGACTGCGCGCCGCCACGGTGTGATCTCCGGTGCGGGCACGCCGAAGCGGCGTTCCAGCAGCCGCAATACCGATGTGTGGTCGTACACCTGCGAGTCCACCCAGCCGCCGCGGCTCCACGGCGAGATCACGTACAGCGGCACGCGCGGACCCAGGCCATAGGGGCTGCCGCGCAGCTCGGGCAGATCCACTTTCTGTTCGCCCGGTGCCGGGTGGCGGTGGTAATCGTCGTCGGTGGCGATGCTGGATGCGCCGGCAAGGCCGCCGGCCGCGCGTGGGTCCGGCGACGGCGGCGCCGGCGGCGGCATGTGATCGAAAAAGCCGTCGTTCTCGTCGAACATCAACAGCAATGCGGTGCGGCTCCACACCTGCGGGTCGGCGGTGAGCGCATCCAGCACGCGTGCAGTGTAGGCCGCGCCTTGCGCTGGACTGGACGGATCCGGATGTTCGCTGCCGGCCGCATCGGCAATGATGAAACTCACCGATGGCAGTTGCCCGCCCAGCACATCGGCGCGCAGCTGCTCGACACCGCGCGTGCTGACGCCACGCGCGCGCAGTTGCGCATCGTGCCCGGGCGCGGCATTGAAGGCCTGCCGGAATGGCGCGAAGCCCGCCAGCGGGTTGTCGGTGAAGTTGTCGCGCATGTCCTGATAGATCTGCCAGGACACGCCGGCGTTCTGTAGCTGCTCGACGTAGGTCGTCCAGCGGTAGGAGTCGGGGAAACCGCCCAGCTCCGCAAAGTTGTCGTGCGAGTTGCCGATCACCGGGCCACCGGCACGCGCCTGCGGGTCGTTGCCGCCGCTCCACAGGAACACGCGATTGGAATTGGTGCCGGTCTGGATCGAGGCGTGGTACGCATCGCAGATGGTGAAGGCGTCGGCGAGCGCGTACTGGAACGGAATATCCGCGCGCCGGTAATAGCCCAGCGCATGGTTGTGCTTGGCGGCGGCCCAGTGGCCGAGCCGGCCGTGATCCCAGGCGCGTTGCGCATCCACCCAGCTATGCGGCGTGCCTTGCACGCGCATGAAGCCGAATTGCGCTGCCGTATCCAGCGCGAACGGCGTCAGCCATTGGCGGCCGTCCTCGCTGGGCTGCAGCCACACCGTGCGCGCGGGCGCGCCCGGTAGCGGCGGTGCGGGAATCGGAAAACGATCGCCGAACCCGCGCACGCCGGGCAGGCTACCGAAGTAATGATCGAAGGCGCGGTTTTCCTGCATCAGGATCACCACATGCTGCAGATCCTCCAGCGTGCCGGTGCGGCGGTCCGGCGCGATGGCGGCGGCCCGCGCGATGCTGGGCGGCAGCAGCGCGGCGGCGGCACTGGCAAGCCCGGTCTGCAGAACGCGGCGGCGGGGAAGGTCGATCATCGTGTCACCTGGTTGGCGTTCCCATCCTGTCTGCGTTGGAGCGGGCTGAGCGTAACCGACGCGTCAGCGGGTTTATTGTCTTGCGCTTGCAACACCGCCGATCCTCTCCGTTTACACCTGCGTGGCAGGCGATGCAGGGGGCGGATCGGGTGGCGTGTCTTCAGCCCGATCCGCTCCAGCACATCGCAAAGCCTATCCCGCGCAGCTCGGCCATACGCCGCCGACGTTAGAGATCCAGCGTCAACGTCAGCCCGACCGTGCGTGGCGCGGCGATAAAGGCGCTGTCGCTGCCGTCCACGCCTTCCAGGTAGCGTTTGTCGGTGAGGTTGCTGACGTTGAGCGCCAGCTGCAGGCCCTTGAGCTGCGACGACAGCTGCGACAGTTCCACCCCGAGGTTGGCATCGAAGGTGGTCACGCCATCGAGTGCGGCGCGGTTGGAGGCATCCAGGTAGCGCTTGCCCAGATAGCGCCCGGACACACCGAAGCGCCACGCCTGGCCGCGCCAGTCCGCCGACATCACCAGGGTGTTGCGCGGTTGGCCGATCACCTGCGCGCCCGGGGTGATCTCCAGCGCGGTATCGCGTGCGGCGTCGCCGCTGCCCAGGTAATCGGCCTTGTTGTAGGTGTAGGCACCGTTGATGCGCCAGCCGTTGTCCCAGCCATAGCCCAGTGCCGCTTCCACGCCGCGCGCATGCACGCCGCCGAAGTTCTCGTACACGCCGTCGGTTTCGCCCAGGTAATCGATGCCGGTGACGAAGTTGGCCGGCACATAGACGATGCGGTTGTCGAAGCGGATGTCGTACAGGGTCACGCTGCCGGTCAGCGGCCAGCGGCTGAGGCGCAGGCCGAGTTCGACGTTGTCGGCGGTTTCCGGTTGCACGCGGCTCAGTGCGACCGGGTCGGTCTCGCCGAGCACGCCGGAGGGAATCGCGGCGAAGTTCTGCGAGTAACCGGCAAAGGCTTCCAGGCCCTGCACCGGTGTGGTCCAGGTCAGGCCGGCCGACAGCAGCGGGTCCGAATGCGAATCCGATTCCACATGCTGCGCATCGCCGATGCGGCGGTCGCGGGTCTGGTCGACGAAGAACTGCTTGACGCCCACGCGCCAGGCGAAGGCGCCGTAGCGCATCACGTCCTCGACGTAATACATCTGCTCGTCGGTCTGGTAGTTGTCCTTGAACTGCACCCAGTACGGCTGATGATCGAAGCTGATGTTGGTGCCGACGTTGAGCAGGCGATGCCAGTCGCGGGTGACACTGCGGTCGTAGCGCTCCAGCCAGGCGCCGGCGCGCACGGTGTTGTCGATGGCGCCGAGATCGGCGCGCCATTCCACATCGGCCATCGCGCCGGCGCGGTGGTTGTCGTAGTGGCTGTGCCGATACGACTGCACCGGCACCGAGCCGGCCGGATAGCAGGCCGGGTTGGATTCGGCCGGCACCGCATCGCTGCCGGCGCAACCGGCCAGCATGGTCGCGGCCGCGCCGCCGGGCGTGAGGTAGTACAGCTTGCCCAGGTCGCTGCCGGCGTACACGGTGTTGCCGCCACGCGCTTCGGATTCCGGCGCGCCGGCGCCATCGTTGGTGACATCCACCAGATACGGCGGAATCCAGTCGCCGCGGCCCTGCATGCGATGCGCATAGCCGGTCAGCGTGGTCTTGAAGCCGTTGCCGCCATCGAAGGCGCCGCGCAGATAACCAAAGGTATTCTTGCGCAGCGCACGCGAGCCGGAGCGGTAGTTCTGGTCCAGGTACGGAATGCCGGTGAGCGTGCCGGTCAACAGATCGTGCTCGGGGTCGCGCGCGAACTGCTCGGGCGTCACGCTGGTGTATTCGGATTCGTCGGCATCGTCGTAGGAGGCGTAGCCGCTGAGGGTCCACTTGTCCAGGATGCTGACGAACTTGCCGGCCAGATGATCGCGGCTGGTGTGGCCGCTGCCGTCGATCCAGTCGTCGTTGCGTGCCGACGAGCCGCTCACCCAGGCGCGTGTGCTGCCCCCGAGCAGGCCGGTGTCGTAGCGCGCGTAATACTTGCGCGCCTGGTTGTCGCCGATGCCGCCGATCACGCGCACGCGCTGCTCTTCCAGCGGCTCGCCGGTGAGATAGTTCAAGGTGCCGCCCAGCGCTTCGTTGGAGCGCGAGGCGATGTCGGCGGTGCCCTGGCTGACTTCCACCGTTTCCAGGTCCGGCATGTCGATGAAACGGTTGGCCTTGGAGCCGCCGCCATACGCCGAACCGCCATTGGGCACGCCATCGATGGTGGTGCCGATCTGCTGGGTATCGCGATTGCTGACAAAGCCGCGCATGCTGATCTGGGTGCCCCAATCCGACGAGCCGAAGGCATCGGCCTCGGTGACCACCACGCCGGGCAGTTCGTTGAGCGCATCGTTGACGCTGCCGAGCACGAACTGGCGGTCCAGCATTTCCTTGCTGACGTTGGTCTTGGAATACGTCATCGCCTGGCCGACCACCTGCACCTGATCCAGCGTGGACACCTGTTCGCCAGCGCTGCCCGGTTCGGCCGCAGCCGGGCCAGACGCTGCGCCATCAGGGACTTGTTGCGCATAAGCGGGCAGGGTGAGCGGAACCAGCAACAAGGCGAGCGTGGCCGGACGGCGCACGCGCGAGGAGGACGTCGAATCCATTGCAATCCAACAAGCGGGGAGGGTCTGCAAAGACTGCCGCGCTTGCATTGCGTGATGATGACCGCGCTAAAGGTGTGGCCGAGATCACCAGATGGACTTGGGAAGTCCTAACGTCGGGACGATGGCGATTCAGCGCTGTCTGGATGTTTCCGGGCCGCGCTGTTGCAAGACACCCGGAGTTTCGTGTTGCAGCGTTGTCTCCACTTCAAGACAAGCGATTTCGAATCGTCGCGTTGTTGTAGATGCACTCAAGTGCTCAGGTCAAGAGCCTGGTAAGTCGAGTGCGCGGTGCCCTCACCACTTGCAGGACACGCCGTGAATCCGTCCATGGAGGCTCCTTGGCGGCATCCATGCCGCCAAGGGTCCCGCAACCGGTAAGGACACCGCACCAGACATTTGGTCGGTGGCCGCGTGAAAAGCCGCTTGTCGAAACGTGTGTCGGGTTTCGAGCGGCACACCACTATCGAGCAACGCGCATCACGCACTGCTCTTAACCATGCACGCCGACCACCTTGACTGGTCCTTGTCCGCTCACCATCGCGGGACCTTACGCGGCATGGATGCCGCGTAAGAGCCTACAAGGACGTACTTGCGGCGTGTCCCGCGACGGGGGGCGGGCAAGGGCCTTGCAGCCAGGCCGCAGATCAACCGCTTGACAACTGATCCATCCAAAAAGTCGTCCACCAGCTGCTTCGCCTTGCGGCGCCCCTCGCAATGGTGGGCGGGCAAAGGGGCCTCTGCAGCAACGCCGCATATCGCCTGATCAGCAGCGCAGCGACCGACGACAGCGAAACAGGTGTATCAGCCGCCCTTGGTGTGCGGCGCCGCTTCGGCCTGTTGTGTTTCCGGCATCAACTCCAGCGCCGATGGCGTGGTGCGCAACATCGGGCGGAAGGAGATTGGATGGGTGCGGCGGCGCGTGAAGCGCAGCAAGCGGGTCAGGGTAAATCCGGACAGCGCCAACAGCATCGCCGCGAAATACACCGGCAGTGCCGCAGGTCCGAATTTCTGCATTGCGCCACCGGCCAGGGCCGGACCGATCGCTGCGCCCACGCCATGCACCAGCAGCAGGCTGCTGCAGCCGGAGAGCAGATCTTCGCGCGGCAGGTAATCGAGCATGTGCGCCACCGCAAACGGATACAGCGAGAACGCCAGCCCGCCGTACACGAAGAACAGCACGAACAGCAGGTTTGCCTGTGCCTGCACCATCGGCACCGCGGCGGCGATCGCAATGCCGGCTGCCAGCACGCTGATCGTGACCAGGCCGATGCGCCGGTCATGGCCATCGCTGATGCGCCCGATCGGCCACTGCAACACCGCGCCGCCGACGATGGCGGTGAGCATGAACATCGCCACGCCATCGGCATCCAGCCCGATGCGGTTGGCGTACACCGGCAACAAGCCCCAGAACGCCCCCATCGCCAGGCCCGACAGTCCCGCGCCGATGGTCGCCACCGGCGCCAACGCATACAGCGTTTTCAGGCGCAGCCGCGAGACGTGCGGCACTTCGGGCGGAATCAGGCGCGTGGCCATCACCGGCATCACCGCCGCACAGATCAGGATCGCCGTCAGCGTGAACATCGCCGGTGCGCTCGCATCGCCTGCGGTGAGCAGGATCTGGCCCAGCGCCAACGCCGACAGGTTGATCGCCATGTACACCGAGAACACCCGGCTGCGCCGACGCGCGTCCGGCTCGGCGTTGAGCCAGCTCTCGATCACCGTGTACAGGCCGACCAGTGCCGCGCCGGTGACCAGGCGCAGCAGGCCCCAGCCCCAGGCGTTCAACCAGATCGGATGCAGCAACACGGCAATCGCCGCCAGCGCCGCGTAAAAGGCGAATGCGCGGATATGCCCGATACGCCGAATCAGCGGCGGTGCGAAAAAGGTGCCGAGAAAGAAGCCGGCGAAATACCCGGACATGATCAGGCCCAGCGCACGCGCATCGAAACCGGCCTGGCCACCGCGCACGGCAAGCAAGGTGCCGAGCAGCCCGCTGCCGGTTAGCAACAGGGCAACGCCCAGCAATAAGGCAGTCAGCCGCAACATGGATGCGGTCCTCGTGGGGGGAGAGGCGCGTCGATCACGTGTTCGAGTGTAGCAGCCCGGATTGTGCGGCTTGATCGAAACGACCTGGCTCAGTGGCTCTCGATAGCGGCCGGTGTGAGGTCAGGCCGATGCAAAGCGTGAGTTTGTGGCGTGCGGGATGGTCGCCTCATCTCTCTGCGCGGTTCGCGAGATCACGCCGATTTGATGACTGCTCGATGCGTAGGCTGCTACCTTCGATACGCGCGCGACCCTCCGACCTCGTGTTTCTGCCGATTGGAACGGCGATGTCGAGCGAGCGCACCTGGCGCGCAAGCGCCACCCAGCCACCATCGATCGATGTCTCTCACCCGCAAGATGTTCGCGCGCGTGCAGGGTCGCAGACGGCCCACTGCACCTGCCTGCCCGCATCCGTCTAGAATCTGCGCCCCGCATCGTCTTCAGCTGATCCTGCCATGCCCATCTACGGTTTCCAGTGCACCACCTGCGGTCACGCCTTCGACCGCCTGCAGAAGATGGCCGACCCCGATCCGCAGACCTGTCCGGCCTGCGCGGCGGCTACGATCAAGCGCCAGATCACCGCGCCCTCGTTCCGTCTGTCCGGCAGCGGTTGGTACGAGACCGACTTCAAGTCGGCGGGCGAGAAGAAGAAAAACCTCACCGAAAGCAGCAGCGCCGGCGGCGATGCCAAGCCGGCGGCCGCCGCCGAGAGCAAGCCTGCTGCCAAGCCCGCGGCCGACCCCGCCTGAGCCGGACCAGCGCGCCGCAGCCGCTGGCAGGGCGGACGTCCCAACCCCTGGACCCAGCCGCGCGCGGCGCGCCTGTTCGCTGCTTCAACGCGCCTCGAAGCGTGCCCGGCAACCATCGTTGACCCACACCGTCGCACGGCGCTCGTCGTACCCCCAGCTGCGGCCTTCTTCGCAACGGGTGTCGGACAGCTGGCGGGTCAGCACCGGGCGGCCATAGCGGCCATCCCAGCCGCAGGTACGCAGGCGGCGGTCGTCGCTGGCGCAGGTGATGGCGTAATCGTTGCGCGGGCGGTCGTCGCGGCCACCGTAGCCGCCGTCACCCCGGTCCCAGCCGCCGCCGCGTGCCTGTGCAAACTCGCCCCGGCAGCCGTCGTCCACCCAGATCCGGCCCCCGTCCTGGCGCCAGTTGCGGCCTTCCACGCAGGGCGTATTGGACAGCTGGCGCACCAGCATGGCGCGGCGCCAGCCGGTGTCGCAGATCTTCTGGCGCTGGTCGTTGCTCTCGCAGCGGACCGTGCCGGCCACCCCGCCGCCGGGTCCACCGTTGCCGCCCCAGCCGCCGCCGTTGCGGCCATCGACAAAGCGCGCGCGGCAGCCGTTGTCGACCCAGACGCGGCCGCGCTCGCTGCCCCAGTTGCGGCCTTCGATGCAGCGCGTGCCTGAGATGTTTTCGACCAGTACCGCGCGGCCGCGGAACGGCGTATCGCACTCGCGGCGACGGTTGTCGTTGCTGGAGCAGGTGATGCTGGGGCCGTTCCAGCCGCGGTCCTGCGCAGCGGCAGGCGCGCTGGTCAGCAGGCCGGTCAGGGTGATCAGGCCGAAGCCGGAGAGCAGCAGGGCGGTGCGCAGCATCGTGGCGTCCTTGGTGCGGAAGGGTCTGGCGCCTATTCAGCCGGGCACTGACTTAAGCGGCCATGAGCGCCAGCAGATTTGCTCCTGCCGCCCGCCGGCCCCAGAATATCCGGCTCTCCGGCGCTGTCCTGTGTCGGGTTTTTCAGCGGAGCTTTCGATGCGTACCCACTTCTGCGGCCTGGTCGACGAGACCTTGATCGGCCAAACCGTCACTCTCGCCGGCTGGACCGACGTGGCCCGCAACCTGGGCGGGGTGTGCTTCATCGACCTGCGCGACCACGAAGGCATCGTGCAGGTGACGGTCGAACCGGTCGCAGGCGACGACGCCAGCGCCGAGCTGTTCAAGGTGGCCGCTAGCCTTGGCTACGAGGACGTGCTGCAGGTCGAAGGTGTGGTGCGTGCGCGGCACGCGGTCAACGACAAGCTGCGCACCGGCAAGGTGGAAGTGATCGCCACCCGCATCAGCATCCTCAACAAGGCCGCGCCGCTGCCGTTCCACGCGCACGAGAACCCGGGCGAGGAGACGCGCCTGAAGTACCGCTATCTGGACCTGCGCCGTCCGGAAATGCAGCGCATGCAGCGCACCCGCATCAAGCTGGTGCAGGCGCTGCGCCGGCACCTGGACGCACGCGATTTCCAGGACATCGAAACCCCGATCCTGACCAAGGCCACCCCGGAAGGCGCGCGCGACTTCCTGGTGCCGGCGCGCATGCATCCGGGCGAGTTCTACGCCTTGCCGCAGAGCCCGCAGCTGTTCAAGCAGATCCTGATGGTGGCCGGCTTCGACCGCTACTACCAGATCGCGCGTTGCTTCCGCGACGAAGCGCTGCGCGCCGACCGCCAGCTGGAATTCACCCAGCTCGACATGGAATTCGCCTTCGTGCGCGAGCGCGACGTGCAGGATTTCGTCGAAGACATGATCCGTGCCATCTTCGCCGAAGTGGTGGACGTCGAACTGGCCGCGCAGTTCCCGCGCATGACCTGGGCCGAGGCGATGCGTCGCTATGGCTCGGACAAGCCGGACCTGCGCATCGCGCTGGAACTGGTCGACGTGGCCGAACTGGTCAAGAGCAGCGAGTTCCCGGTGTTCACCGCCGCCGCCAACGATGCCGACGGCCGCGTGGCCGCGCTGCGCATCCCCGGTGGCGCCACGCTGTCGCGCAAGCAGATCGACGAATACGCCGCCCATGCCGCCAAGTACGGCGCCAAGGGCCTGGCCTACGTCAAGCTGTCGGAGAGCGGCGAAGTCAGCTCGCCGATCGCCAAGTTCTTCGACGAGCAGGCCTTCGCTGCGCTGCTCAAGCACGTCGGGGCCGGCAACGGCGACATCGTGTTCTTCGGTGCCGGCGGCTACAACAAGGTGTCCGACTTCATGGGCGCGCTGCGTTTGAAGGCCGGCAAGGATTTCAACCTGATCGCCGATGGCTGGGCGCCGCTGTGGGTCACCGATTTCCCGATGTTCGAGTGGGACGAGGAGGCGCAGCGCTACGTGGCCCTGCATCACCCCTTCACCGCGCCGGCGGTGGACGACATCGCCGACCTGCGCGCCAATGCCCGCACGGCGGTGTCGCGCGGTTACGACATGGTGCTCAACGGCAACGAAATCGGCGGCGGCTCGATCCGTATCCACCGCCCGGACATGCAGAGCGCGGTGTTCGAGCTGCTCGGCATCGGCGCCGAGGAAGCGCGCGCCAAGTTCGGCTTCCTGCTGGATGCGCTCAACTACGGCGCACCGCCGCACGGCGGCATCGCCTTCGGCATCGACCGCATCGCGGCGCTGATGGCAGGCACCGATTCCATCCGCGACGTCATCCCGTTCCCCAAGACCACCGGCGCACAGGACCTGATGACCGACGCCCCGTCGCCGATCGCCGCCGATCAGCTGGCCGAAGTGCACGTGCAGGTACGCCCCAAGCAGGTCTGACCTGCCACCCACGGCCACCCCAGCGTGGCCGTGCAGCCGATACGCTGCGCCGCGCAGCGTGTCGCGTGCAGGGATGCCGCGGGCGCATCGCGCCCCCGCCCAACGATCGATGCCCGCATCTGCGGCCGCGACTGCCGCAGCCGCGACGCAGGGCCTTGCTCCGCGCTCGCCCTCAACAACGCACTGCGCGCAGTCCACACCCGCGCCGGCCCGCAAACGCGGATCGGATCGCAGATGCTCTTCCGATTCCCGATTCCCGATTCCCGATTCCCGATTCCCGATTCCCGATTCCCGATTCCCGAATCCCGAATCCCGAATCCCGAATCCCGAATCCCGAATCCCCGCTTGCGACCCCACCACCGCATGCGCGAAGCTGCCACGTCCACCCGGCAAGAGACGCCCGCATGACCCGCATCCGCCGCGCCACACCGGACGATGCCGAAGCCTTGTCGCTGCTGGCTGCGCAGACCTTTACCGAAACCTTCGGGCATCTCTACCCGCAGGAGGATCTGCACGGCTTCCTGCAGGAGACCTATGCGGTCGAGCGCGCGCGCATCGTGCTGGCGCATCCGGACTATGCGATCTGGCTGCTGGAGATGGACAACCTGCTGGTCGGCCACGCTGCCGCCGGCCCCTGCGGGCTGCCGCACCAGGACGTGCGTCCCGGCGACGGTGAGCTCAAGCGGCTGTATCTGTTGAAGGACTACCAGAACAGCGGTTGGGGCAGCCGCCTGTTCGAGACCACGCTGGACTGGCTGGAGCGCGACGGCCCGTGCACGCTGTGGATCGGCGTGTGGTCGGAGAATTTCGGCGCGCAGCGCTTCTACGCCCGCTACGGGTTCGAAAAGGTCGGCGAATACGATTTCCCGGTCGGCAAGATCCTCGACCGCGAATTCATCCTGCGCCGCACCCCGCGCATTGCGGCCGATTGAACGGCGCGCCGATGTCCGGCTGGCGCGGCGTGCGACCACGGTTGCCCGCGCCCGGCCACGCTGAGTGCCACCGGCACCATCCCCACCTCGGTCGCCTGCAGGCCAGCACGCGCATCGGTTGCCGGTCTGCCGGCCCGGCGCGGGTGGCGTTGATTCGCGCGCACCTGACTCACTGCAGATCCGGCACGCCGTCGCGCTCACCTGAAGCCGGCGCCAAGTCGCGGTCATGACCTCCGTGTCCGGCGCATCCTCGTTCATCCCGGGTCACTCCCAACGCATCCTGCGTGAGCGGGCGAGCGCCGCGACCGCCGACGTGCTGCTGGTGCACGGCATCTGGAACACCGCGCACTGGCTGTTGCCGCTCGCGCGCCGGCTGCGTGCCGAGGGCCTGGCGCCGGCGCTGTTCGGCTACGCCAGTGTGCTCGGCGGACCCGAACGCGCCGTGCCACGGCTGATCGAACGCCTGCAGGCGACCGGCGCGCAATTGCTGGTCTGCCACAGCCTGGGCGGCCTGGTCGCGCTGCAGGCCCTGCGCGCCGCGCCCGAATTGCCGGTGCGCCGCGTGGTCTGTCTGGGCTCGCCGTTGTGCGGCAGCGCCGCCGCGCGCGGCCTGGCCCGCCGCGGCGGGCGTTGGGCGCTGGGGCGCAGCGCGGCCTTGCTGCAGCACGGTGTCGTGCAATGGGAGGGCGAGGCGGAGATCGGCCAGATCGCCGGCACTGTCGCGCGCGGGGTGGGGCGATGGCTGGCGCCGCTGGACGGCGGCTCGGACGGCACCGTGGCACTGGCCGAAACCCGCCTGCCCGGGCTGCGCGACCATTGCGTGGTGCAGGCCAGCCACAGCGGCCTGTTGCGCTCGCCCGAGGCCGCGCAGCAGGTACTGCGCTTCCTGCGCCAGGGCCGGTTCCGCCGCTGAACGTCGCCGCCCCGGTGCGGGCGAGCAATCAGGTAAAATCCGCGCCCTGTCATCCAAGCCAGTCTGGAACCACCCATGGGTAGAGGCCCCTCCATCGAAGGCCGCAAGAACGCCTCCGACGCCAAGCGCGGCAAGATGTTCACCAAGATCATTCGCGAGATCAGCGTCGCCGCGCGCGGCGGCGGTGGCGATCCGTCCAACAACCCGCGCCTGCGCGTGGCGGTGGACAAGGGTCTGTCGGCGAACATGTCCAAGGACGTGATCGAGCGCGCCATCAAGAAAGCCACCGGCGAGCTGGAAGGCGTGGAGTACGAGGAAGTGCGCTACGAGGGCTACGCCCCCGGCGGCGTGGCGGTGATCGTGGACTGCCTGACCGACAACCGCGTGCGCGCGGTGGCCGACGTGCGCCATGCCTTCAGCAAGTGCGGCGGCAACATGGGCACCGACGGCTCGGTGGCCTTCATGTTCAAGCGCCTGGGCGTGCTGAGCTTTGCCGCCGGCACCGACGAAGACACCCTCACCGACGCGGCGATCGAAGCCGGCGCCGACGATGTGGTGGTCTACCCGGAAGACGGCGCCATCGACGTGCTGACCGCCCCGGACGCCTTCGCCCAGGTCAAGCAGGCGCTGACCGCCGCCGGCCTGGAGCCGGCACACGCCGAAATCACCTTCCGCGCCGAAAACGACATCGCCGTCGACGGCGACACCGCCGTGCAGGTCCGCAAGCTGCTCGACATGCTCGAAGACCTGGACGATGTCCAGGACGTCTATTCGAACGTCGATCAAGCGGCGCTTGGCGCCTGATGATGGCCGGGATGGCGGGATTCGTTATTCGGGATTCGCAACAGCAATGCGATCGCCGCACTGCAGGTGCGTCACTAATCTCGAATCCCGAATCCCCAATCCCGGCGTTTCGATGACCCGCATCCTGGGCATCGATCCCGGCTCCCAGCGCACCGGGCTCGGCATCATCGACGTCGACGAGAGCGGTCGCAGCCGGCATGTCTATCATGCGCCGCTGGTGCTGCTGGGCGAGGGCGACTTCGCGCAGCGGCTCAAGCGCCTGCTGCACGGGCTGGGCGAGGTGATCGAGACCTACCGGCCGCAGGAAGTGGCGATCGAGAAGGTGTTCATGGGCAAGAGCGCCGATTCCGCGCTCAAGCTCGGCCACGCGCGCGGCGCGGCGATCTGCGCAGTGGTGCTGCGCGATCTGCCGGTGCACGAGTACGCTGCCACCGAGATCAAGCTGGCGCTGGTCGGCAAGGGCGGGGCGGACAAGGTGCAGGTGCAGCACATGGTCGGCATCATGCTCAACCTGAAAGGCAAGCTGCAGGCCGACGCCGCCGACGCACTGGCGGTCGCCATCACTCACGCCCACGTGCGCGCCACCGCGCAGCGCCTGGGCGTCAATACCCAACAGGCCTGGAGCCGCAAGAAATGAGAATCGGGATTCGGGAGTCGGGATTGGGGATTGGCAACGGCAGGTTCGTTCGCGCTGAGCTGATCGGGCTGTACGCGGCCGTTGTCAACGGCCGCGAGGGAACTAACCAATCCCCAATCCCCAATGCCCAATCCCGGCATCTCCTTGGAGGTGCCCAATGATCGGCCGCCTGCGCGGGCTGCTGGCCTACAAGCAGCCGCCGTGGCTGGTGATCGATGTCGGTGGGGTGGGGTATGAGCTGGAGGCGCCGATGAGCACCTTCTACGACCTGCCCGATGTCGGCCGCGACGTGATCCTGTTCACCCACTACGCGCAGAAGGAAGACAGCGTGTCGCTGTACGGTTTCCTGCGCGAAGGCGAGCGCAGGCTGTTCCGCGACGTGCAGAAGGTCACCGGCATCGGCGCCAAGATCGCGCTGGCGGTGCTCTCCGGGGTCAGCGTGGACGAGTTCGCCCGGCTGATCACCAGTGGCGACATCACCGCGCTGACCCGCATCCCCGGCATCGGCAAGAAGACCGCCGAGCGTATGGTGGTGGAGCTGCGCGACCGCGCCGCCGACTTCAGCAGTGGCGCGCCGATCACCGGCCAGCTCGGCCCGGATGCGGTGTCCGAAGCCACGGTGGCCTTGCAGCAACTGGGTTACAAGCCGGCCGAGGCCGCACGCATGGCACGCGAGGCCGGGGCAGAAGGCGACGAAGTCGCCACGGTCATTCGCAAGGCCCTCCAGGCCGCGCTGCGTTAGGCCGCGCCGTCCTCCTCTCCTTCACGCCACTTGGCGATACCCTGCCCACTTCATGTCCCAGACCCCCACTTCCGTAGCTGGCCACGGCCATGCGCCTGCCAATAGCCATATGGCCTTGGTCATCGGCGCCATTGGCGTCGTCTTCGGCGATATCGGTACCAGTCCGCTGTACACCCTCAAGGAGGCGTTCTCGCCGCACTACGGGCTGACCAGCGACCACGACACCGTGCTGGGCGTGCTGTCGCTGGCGTTCTGGGCGCTGATGGTCACGGTGACGCTCAAGTACGTCACCATCATCATGCGCGCCGACAACGAGGGCGAGGGCGGCATCATGGCCTTGATGGCGCTGACCCAGCGCACCCTGCGCAGCGGGTCGCGCTCGGCGTACGTGGTCGGCATTCTCGGCATCTTCGGCGCCTCGCTGTTCTTCGGCGATGGCGTGATCACCCCGGCGATCTCGGTGATGGGCGCGGTCGAAGGCCTGGAAATCGCCGCGCCCAGCCTGCATCCCTTCATCGTGCCGATCACCGTGATCGTGCTGCTGGTGGTATTCATGGTGCAGCGCTTCGGCACCGAAAAGGTCGGCAAGGTGTTCGGCCCGATCACCTGCCTGTGGTTCCTGTCGCTGGGGGCGATCGGCGCCTGGAACATCGTCGACGCACCGGAAGTGATGAAGGCCTTCAATCCCTGGTGGGCGATCCGCTTCTTCATGGAGCACGGCTGGCACGGGGTGTTCATCCTGGGCGCAGTGGTGCTGGCGGTGACCGGCGGTGAAGCGCTGTATGCGGACATGGGCCACTTCGGCGCCAAGCCGATCCGCCATGGCTGGTATTTCTTCGTGTTGCCGATGCTGCTGCTCAACTACCTGGGGCAGGGCGCGCTGGTGCTCAATCACCCCTCCGCACTGAAGAACCCGTTCTTCGAAGCGGTGCCGGGCTGGGCGCTGTATCCGATGATCATCCTGGCCACGCTGGCGGCCGTGATCGCGTCGCAGGCGGTCATCACCGGCGCCTATTCGGTGGCCCGCCAGGCGATGCAGCTGGGCTACATCCCGCGCATGCTGATCAAGCACACCTCGCGCACCACCATCGGCCAGATCTACGTGCCCGGCATCAACTGGCTGCTGATGGTGATGGTGATCGCGCTGGTGCTGATCTTCCGCAGTTCCACTAATCTGGCGGTGGCCTACGGCATCTCGGTGTCGATGACCATGCTGATCGATACCCTGCTGCTGGCGCTGGTGGCGCGCTCGTTGTGGCCGCGCTGGCGCAACTGGGTGCTGCCGCTGTGCGTGGTGTTCTTCTTCATCGAGCTGGCCTTCGTCATCGCCAACGGCGCCAAGCTGTTGCAGGGTGCCTGGTTCCCGCTGGCGCTGGGCATCGTGGTGTTCACTCTGATGCGCACCTGGCGCCGCGGCCGCGCGCTGCTGCGCGAGGAAATCCGCAAGGACGGCATCCGCATCGACAGCTTCCTGCCGGGCCTGATGCTGGCCCCGCCGGCGCGCGTGCCGGGCATGGCGGTGTTCCTCACCGCCGACCCGATGGTGGTGCCGCATGCGCTGATGCACAACCTCAAGCACAACAAGGTGCTGCACGAGCGCAACATCTTCCTCAACGTCGACACCTTGCCGATCCCGTACGCGCCGGCGGACAAGCGCCTGCAAATCGAGTCGATCGGCGACGAGTTCTACCGCGTCTATGTGCGCTTCGGCTTCATGGAAACGCCGGACGTGCCGCTGGCGCTGATGCGTTCCTGTGACCAGGGCGGCATCCATTTCGACCCGATGGACACCACCTTCTTCGCCAGCCGCGAGACCATCGTGGCCAGCGCCAACCGCGGCATGCCGATCTGGCGCGACAAGCTGTTCGCGCTGATGCATCGCAACGCCGCCCCGGCCACCGGCTTCTTCCGCATCCCCGGCAATCGCCTGGTCGAGCTGGGCGCGCAAGTGGAGATCTGAGCATGGCAGCGCTCAAGTGGATGATCTACGGTCGTTCGCCGAGCCTGGCCACCTTCTGGGACGAAGCGCTCAACCTCGGGCGCGTGCCGGCGAGCGAGGCCGCCATCGCAGCGGCGCAGGCGCGGCTCGGTGTACGTCTGCCGGCGTGGCTGCGCAGCCTGTATGCACGCTATGACGGCGGCGCTGTGCAGATGGCGCGTGGCCAGTCGCTTGAGGAACCGGACAACTGGCTCAAGGCCGAATGGCTGATCCCGCGTGCACGCCTGCTTGGCAGTGCAGAATTGTTTTCCTTCGCACAGGTGCGCGCTCGCGAGGACTACCGCGATGACGCATTTGCCGGTCTGGCTGCCGGTAGCGATGACGGCCGCCTGATCGTCATTGCCGCCGATGACCGCACGCCCAGCCGCGCGCTGTGCCTGGACTACTCCGCATCCGATGTTGAGCCCACCGTGGTCTATGTCGACGCAGGCAATAATCGCAGGCTTGCGGAGTTCGCCAACGTGGACGCTCTGCTGTCGCAGTTGGTCGATGTCCACTACTGGTCGCCCGCCTTGCAGGCCAAGCACGATGGGGATGTGGTGCGTTGGCAGCCGCAGCCGCCCGCGTTGACCACGTTCTGGAGCGGTGCCGGGTACTGGAACGACGGCGGGGCCGCTGCGGACGCCTCTGTGTTGGCTGCCACCGAAGCGCGCCTGGGCGTGCGCCTGCCGGCGTTGTTCAAGCAGCTCTACAGTGTCCAGGACGGCGGCGACACCGGCTGGTGCTGGGTGCCGCGGACCCGCTTTCCCTCCGATCTTTACGTGGATTGGGAATGCGTGCTGGTGGATCGGTATCTGTCGCCGCTGGCGAAGATCGGCAGCCTGCTGGATCTGGCCGCTGCCTTCGAAGACCCCGACGACTTCAGCGCGGCGGCCTGCCTGCACGCCGGCCTGGATCGGGTGCTGGTGCTGTCAAGCCATAACATTGACTGTCTGTTGTGCCTGGACTATCGCGCGCGCGGCCCGCAGTGCGAGCCGGACGTGGTGTATTTCGATCGCTGGGAGGGGCTGGTCCCAACCTGGCGCGCGCCCAGCTTCGACGCGTTCTTCAGTGTGCTGCGGCAGGCCGATCTTGATTGCTAGATGCTGCGCCGCCCGCACGCGGCATGCGAAGATGGCGGGATGACCGAACAGCGCATCATCGCCAGCAGTGCCACCCGCGAAGACGATGCCGCCGATGCGAGCATCCGCCCCAAGCGCCTGGCCGATTATCTGGGCCAGCAGCCGGTGCGCGAGCAGATGGAGATCTACATCGAAGCGGCCAAGGCGCGCGGCGAGGCGATGGACCATGTGCTGATCTTCGGCCCGCCCGGTCTGGGCAAGACCACGCTCAGTCATGTCATCGCCAACGAGCTGGGCGTGAACCTGCGCTCGACCTCCGGCCCGGTGATCGAGAAGGCCGGCGATCTGGCTGCGCTGCTGACCAACCTGCAGCCGCACGATGTGCTGTTCATCGACGAGATCCATCGCCTCTCGCCGGTGGTGGAGGAAGTGCTGTATCCGGCGATGGAAGATTTCCAGATCGACATCATGATCGGCGACGGCCCGGCCGCGCGCTCGATCAAGATCGACCTGCCGCCGTTCACCCTGATCGGTGCCACCACCCGTGCCGGCCTGCTGACCGCGCCGCTGCGCGACCGCTTCGGCATCGTGCAGCGGCTGGAGTTCTATTCGCCGCAGGAACTGACCCGCATCGTGATCCGTTCGGCGGCGATCCTGGGCATCGACTGCACGCCCGAGGGCGCGGCCGAGATCGCCCGCCGCGCGCGCGGCACCCCGCGTATCGCCAACCGGCTGCTGCGGCGGGTGCGCGACTTCGCCCAGGTCAAGGCGGCAGGGCATATCGACCTGCCGGTGGCGCAGGCGGCGATGCAGATGCTCAAGGTCGACCCGGAAGGCTTCGACGAGCTCGACCGCCGCATGCTGCGCACCATCGTCGATCATTTCGACGGCGGCCCGGTCGGGGTGGAGTCGCTGGCCGCGTCGCTGTCGGAAGAGCGCGGCACGCTGGAAGACGTGATCGAGCCCTACCTGATCCAGCAGGGCTTTTTGATCCGCACCGCGCGCGGCCGCATGGTCACCACCAAGGCCTATCTGCACCTGGGCCTGAAGCCGCCGCGCGACCGCTCACCGGGCATCGGCGAGCCGGGAGACCTGTTCTGATGACGCTCCGTTCATCGCGCGCCCAGGCCGTCTCGACCAACAATCCGTGCCCATGACCGCCGATTCCCGACTCCCGATTCCCCAATCCCCGCCTGTATTCAGTTGGCCGACACGCGTGTACTGGGAAGATACCGACGCCGGGGGCGTGGTCTACCATGCGCGCTACGTCGCTTTCATGGAACGGGCGCGCACGGAGTGGATGCGCGCACTCGGCTACGGGCAGGAGCGCATGCGCCAGCAGCACGATCTGGTGTTCGCGGTCCGCTCGATGCAACTGGATTTCCTCAAGCCGGCCCGGCTCGACGACGCGCTGTCAGTGTCGGCGGTACTGCTGCGATGCAAACGGGCCAGCCTGCTGTTTGCGCAGTCGGTACGTCGCGAGGGCGAAGTGCTGCTGACCGCCGAGGTGCGCATTGCCGCACTCGGCACCAGCGACTTCCGCCCGCGCGGGATGGACGATGCGCTGTATGACGTGTTGAAAGCTCTAGAAACCCCAGAATCCGATTACTGAGGAACAAACGGATGTCGATTGCATTGCTCCTGGCCCTGCAGGACACGGTAGTGGAAGCACTACCGCAGGACGTTGCCGCCGCTGCGGCACAGACCGCCAGCGTGGCGCACAACAGCAGCATCAACTATGTCGATCTGATTCTGCGGGCGAGTATCCCGGTCAAGATCATCGTGTTGCTGCTGCTGATCGGCTCGTTCATCAGCTGGGTGATCATTTTCCGCAAGGCGCGCGCCTTCAAGCAGGCCAACCGCGAGGCGGACGAGTTCGAAAACCGCTTCTGGTCCGGCGCCGATCTGGCCAAGCTCTACGCGTCGGCCACCGACCGTAACCGCACCGTCGGCGGCCTGGAGTCGATGTTCGAGAGCGGCTTCCGCGAGTTCTCGCGGCTGCGCGACCGCCGCCGGCTGGACGGGCGGGTGCAACTGGAAGGCGCACAGCGCGCCATGCGCACCGCCTTCACCCGTGAAGTCGACCAGCTCGAGCGCAATCTCGAATTGCTGGCCAACATCGGTTCCACCGCGCCGTACGTCGGCCTGGTCGGCACCGTGTTCGGCATCATGGTGACCATGCACGACATGGTCAGCAGCGGCGAGCAGGCCGGTATCGCTGCGGTCGCACCGGGTATTTCCGAAGCGCTGTTTGCCACCGCCATCGGCCTGTTCGTGGCGATTCCGGCGGTGTGGGCCTACAACCGCTTCACCACCCGCGTGGAACGGCTGTCGGTGCGCTACGAGACCTTCGCCGACGAGTTCAGCTCGATCCTGCAGCGCCAGGCCGGCGCGGACGAGTAATGCGCGTGCCCTGCGACAGCCGGCAGCCAGGCGAATGCCCCGTCACGGCACGCACATCCCGCTGCGTGGACGTGGCAGGTGCGGCGTTCGCACATGCGCGTCTGGTGCGGCGCAGGGATTGGACAGGCAAGCCCCTCGCGACAGCGCGCACACGCATGTGCGATGGATTGGATGGGCGAGTCCCTCGCAAGAGCCCGCACATCCATGTGCGGGGGATCAATAGGAACGTTCCGCGATGATTTCCGGTATTTCCCGCCGTAAGAAGCGCAAGCTCAAATCCGACATCAACGTCGTGCCGTATATCGACGTGATGCTGGTGCTGCTGATCATCTTCATGGTGACTGCGCCCCTGCTGACCCTGAGCACCGACGTCAACCTGCCCAGCTCGCGCGCCAAGGCGCTGGAGAGCAAGCAGGATCCGGTCGTGGTGGTGGTTGCCGCCGACGGCCAGCTCGCACTGCAGCTGCCCAAGGGCAAGCCGCAGGCGATGGACGTGGCGGCGCTGCAGGCGCAACTGGCCGCCATCGTGGCGCAGGACAAGGACGCGCGCGTGGTCGTGGCCGGCGATCGTGCCGCGCCATATCAAAAGATCATGGACGCCATCGACGTGCTCAAGCAGGCCAAGGTCGAGAAGGTCGGCCTGATCTCCGACTCCGGCGGCACTGCAGGCAGCGATGCACGCTGACGCACTCCCCACTCAGACGGCGCGCGAGGATGGCTGGCTGCGGCCGGTCGTGCTGGCCCTGGTCGTGCACGTGCTGGTCGCGCTGGTGTTCATCGCCGGCTGGCTGTGGTCGCCCGAACGCTCGGTCGAGCCGGCCGCGGGCGACCCCAGCATGGAAGCCTCGCTGGACGTGTCCGCCGCCGAAGCGCGCGTTGCGCGCCAGGCGCTGAAGGCCACGCCGGTGGAGGCACCGCCACCGCCGGCACCGCTGCCCGAACCGGCACCGGAAGACACCGTGCCGCCGCCGCAGCCGATTCCCGAACCGCGTCCGCAGGATGCGCCCACGCCGCAACAGGCGCAGGCGCAGGAACGTGTCGCGCAGCCGGACAAGGTCGACCAGGACCGCGTCGACGCGCTGGCGCTGTCGGCGGAAAAGGCCAAGCAGGAACAGGAGGCCAAGCGCCGTCAGGAGCAGATCGACCTGACCGAGCGCAAACGCCAGGAAGAGGCCGAGCAGAAACTGCGCCTGGCCAAGCAGCAGGAAGAAGCCGACGCCAAGAAGAAGCAGGCCGCAGCGCAGCAGGCTGCCGCCGATGCCGAACGCGAAAAGAAGATCGCAGACATCCGCCGCCAGCGCGAACAGGCCACCAAGGAAGCCGCGCTGGCCGAGCAGAAGCTGCGCCAGGTCGCCGCCGCGCGTGCGCAGCAGGCCTCGTCGGCTGCCGCCGCCACCGCGCAGCCGACCGCAGGGCAGGGCGGTACCAACACCGATCTGTCGGCCAAGTACGCCGCGGCGATCCAGCAGAAGGTGCTGGCGCAGTGGGTGCGCCCGCCGTCGGTGCCGCCGGGCCAGAAATGCAGCATCAACATCCGCCAGTTGCCGGGTGGCACCGTGATGGAGGCCAAGGTGGCGCCGGGTTGCCCTTACGACGAGGCCGGCCAGCGCTCGATCGAGGCAGCGGTGCTGAGCGCGCAGCCATTGCCGTACCGTGGGTTCGAGTCGGTGTTCCAGCGCAACCTGACGTTTGTGTTCACCCCCCAGGATTAGTCATCCCCCTGATCCTGGATGGTCGGGGCGCGGCAGCATGACCTGCGCTGCGCCCCTCGTAGGAAGGTAGATTTGCGGGATGTGGCCGACTGCCTGGCGCAGTTCCGGCGGGTGAGTATTGCTGCGCCACCGCACGCAAGCTCGCTCGCTGGCCGCCGGAATGCCCAGTGGGCGACCACTCGCTTCATTTTCACGCTGTCTCGTTCACGATTGCGAGTATGTTCACTCGCTGATTGGTATCCCTTGCACACTTTTCCTGCCCGATCCGAGCCGTCCATGAAAAAACCGCTGCGTTGGCTAGCTGCCTTGACCGCCCTGTTGTTGCCGCTGAGCGCGCTCGCGCAACAGCAAGGGCTCACCATCGATATCGTCGGCGGTAGCGCTTCGGCGACGCCGATCACCGTCGTGCCCATGCCGTACCAGGGCTCCGGCACTGCGCCGCAGACCGATGTGTCTGCCGTCGTCGGCGCCGACCTGGACCGTTCCGGTCAGTTCCGCACGCTGCCGGTTGCGCAGATCGTCGAGAAGCCGACCCGCGGCACCGAAGTGCAGTTCCAGACTTGGCGTACGCTCAAGCAGAACTACATCGTGGTCGGCCGCGTGATGGATGCCGGCGAAGGCGCCTACCGCGTCGAGTACGAACTGTTCGACGTGGCCAAGGGCGAGCGTCTGCTCGGCCTGGCCATGACCGCACGTGCCAATGCGATGCGCGATGTCTCGCACCAGATGGCCGACGCGATCTACGAAAAGATCACCGGCGTGCGTGGCGCGTTCTGGACCCGGATCGCCTATGTGACCGCCAGCGGCAAGGGCGGCGCGATGCGCTATGCGCTGATGGTGGCCGACTCGGACGGCTACAACCCGCAGACCATCGTGCGCTCGGCCGAACCACTGCTGTCGCCGAACTGGAGCCCGGACGGCAAGAAGCTGGCCTATGTGAGCTTCGAGCGCGGCAATTCCTCGATCTACCTGCAGGACATCGCCACCGGCGCGCGCGAGCTGGTGTCCAGCTTCCGCGGCATCAACGGTGCGCCGTCGTTCTCGCCGGACGGCCGCCGCCTGGCGCTGGCACTGTCGCGCAGCGGCAACCCGGAAATCTACGTCATGGATCTGGGCAGCAAGCAGTTGACTCAGCTGACCAATCACTTCGGCATCGACACCGAGCCGACCTGGGCGCCGGACGGCGGCAGCATCTACTTCACCTCCGACCGCGGCGGTCGTCCGCAGATCTACCAGGTGGCCGCAAGCGGCGGCAGCGCCAACCGCGTGACCTTCCAGGGCAACTACAACGCCACCGCCAGCGTCTCGTTCGACGGCAAGAAGATCGCCGTGGCACAGGGCAGCGGCAACAGCTACCGCATCGCCATGATGGACCGCAGCCTGGGTTCGCCGAGCTGGAGCACGCTCTCGCCGGGGTCGCTGGACGAGTCGCCGAGCTTTGCGCCGAACGCCAGCATGGTGCTGTACGCCGCACGTGAAGGTGGTCGTGGCGTGCTCTACGCCGTGTCCGCCGACGCTCGTGTCCGCCAGCGCTTGGTCCTGGCGGATGGAGATGTGAGAGAACCTTCGTGGGGGCCTTACCGAACCGCGCATTAATGTTAATATTTCGCTGCGTTAAACCACTCATTGGCCCAGAGCCTCCATAGGTATCCCATGAACAAGTCCACCCGCGTCTTGCTTGTCTCCCTGTTGTCCGTTGCCGTGCTGGCCGGTTGTTCGAAGAAGGTGAAGGAAACTCCGCCTCCTGCGACTGACACCACCGCTGGTTCCTCCGTTCCCACCGGCCCGTCCACCTCTGGCCTGTACGGCCCGGGCGACCTGGATACCGATGCCTGCCTGCGCCAGCGCGTCGTCTACTTCGATCTGGATCAGGACTCCCTGAAGCCGGAATTCCAGGCCATCATGGCGTGCCACGCCAAGTACCTGCGTGACCGTCCTTCCTCGCGCATCACCCTGCAGGGCAATGCCGACGAGCGCGGTTCGCGTGAGTACAACATGGGTCTGGGCGAGCGTCGCGGCAATGCCGTGTCGTCGTCGCTGCAGGCTGCCGGCGGTTCCGCCAGCCAGCTGACCGTCGTCAGCTACGGCGAAGAGCGTCCGGTCTGCACCGAAACCAGCGAAAGCTGCTGGTCGCAGAACCGTCGCGTCGAAATCGTGTACACGGCTCAGTAAGAAGCGATGCGCTTTCGAGTGACATCCCTGTTCGTCGCGGCGGCCCTTGTGGTCGCCGCGCCGGCACACGCGCAGCGAGCCAGTCTCGCTGATCGTGTTGCCGTTCTTGAGCAGCAGCAGGCCAACAGCCAGGCCAACAACGATCTCCTCAACCAGCTGCAGCAGGCGCGTTCGGACCTGCAGGGCTTGCGAGCGACCGTGGAGCAGCTGCAGCACGACAACGAACAACTCAAGCAGCAGTCCAAGGATCAGTATCTGGACCTGGACGGACGCCTGAATCGGCTGGAAGGTGCAGGTGGCGCAACCCCGCCATTGCCATCTCCCACCGGCAGCGTCACACCCGCCCCGGCTCCGGCCGCGCGGCCTGCAGCGGCGGCAACTTCCGAGAAGCCGCCCAGCGTGCACGGCGACCCAGGCACCCTGGCCGTCAGCAACGAGGAGCGCACTGCCTACAACGTCGCCTTCGATGCCTTGAAGAACGGCAAGTACGACGATGCCTCGCAGTTGTTCCTGAGTTTTCTGGAGCTGTATCCAAACGGCGTCTACACCCCCAATGCCTTGTACTGGCTGGGCGAGAGTTACTACGCCACCCGAAATTTCCAGCTGGCCGAGGCGCAGTTCCGCGATCTCGTCAGCCGCTATCCCACGCATGACAAGGCCTCTGGCGGCCTGTTGAAGCTTGGCCTGTCGCAGTATGGCGAAGGCAAGAACGACCAGGCCCAGCAGACCTTGCAGCAGGTCGCATCGCAGTATCCCGGCTCCGACGCAGCGCGCGTGGCTCAGGAACGTCTGCAGTCCATCCGTCTCGGCCAGCAACTGCGCTGAGCCCGCGCGTGCGCGCCTTCGGGCGTGACGCATACTTTGCCAATGAACGCCGCCGCCGTCCCCAGCGAGATCGTCCAGTCGCCGTTGCCGCGATTGAAGATCACCGAAATCTTTCTGTCCCTGCAGGGCGAAGCCGAGGCCGCCGGCTGGCCTACCGTGTTCGTGCGTCTGACCGGTTGCCCGCTGCGCTGCCATTACTGCGATACCGCCTACGCCTTCCACGGCGGGGAATGGCATGACATCGATGCGATCGTCGCCGAGGTGGCCAGCCACGGCGTGCGCCATGTCTGCGTGACCGGCGGCGAGCCGTTGGCGCAGAAGCGCTGCCTGGTGCTGCTGCAGAAACTGTGCGATGCCGGCTTCGATGTCTCGCTGGAGACGTCCGGTGCATTGGACGTGTCGGCCGTGGATCCGCGCGTCTCGCGCGTGGTCGACATCAAGACGCCCGCCTCCGGCGAGGAACAGCGCAATCGCTGGGAGAATCTGCCGCTGCTGACCGCACGCGACCAGATCAAGTTCGTGATCTGCAGCCGCGCCGATTATGAATGGTCGCGCGAGATTGTCGCCGCGCATGCGCTGGACCGCCGCTGCACGGTGTGGTTTTCGCCCAGCAAGAGCGAAGTCACGCCGCGGGAGCTGGCCGACTGGATCGTGGCCGATCGTCTGCCGGTGCGCTTCCAGATGCAGCTGCACAAGCTGCTGTGGAACGATGAGCCTGGGCGCTAGGCCCGAGCGCTAAGCCCGGGCGATAGAGCGACCGCGCTCACCCAAGAAAGGCAGGGCGCGGCCGGTTGCCCGCAATCGGCGTGTGTCACGCATCCGTTGCGATTGCCGGCATGCCGTCCGCACCCACCTGACGACCACCCGCAACGCTTCGTTGGCTGCTTACGGTCCCCCGTGCAAGGCGAGCCAGGACACCGCCGTCTGCGCTTACGCGGCGATCCTGTTCAATTCTTCGACGGCATCGGCCGGCAGTTTGAGTTCCGCCGCGAACAGATTGGCGCGCAGATGTGCCACCGACGAGGTCCCCGGAATCAGCAAGATGTTGGGCGAGCGTTGCAGCAGCCACGCCAGTGCCACCTGCATCGGGGTTGCGGCCAGGCGCTGGGCAACAGCCGCAAGCGTGGACGATTGCAATGGCGAGAAGCCGCCGAGCGGGAAGAACGGCACGTAGGCGATGCCGTCGCGCGCGAGTGTGTCGATGATTTCGTCGTCGTGTCGATGCGCGATGTTGTACATGTTCTGCACGCAGACGATGTCGGTCATGGCGCGTGCCTCGGCTACCTGCGTCGCGGTGACGTTGCTGATGCCGATGTGCCGCACCAGGCCATCGCGCTGCAGCTTGATCAAGGCTTCCAGTTGCTCGGCGATCGAGCCTTCAGCCGGCTCCTGCGTCTTGAACATCACGCGCAGGTTGACCACCTCCAGCGTTTCAAGCCCCAGGTTGCGCAGATTGCCGTGCACCGCCTCGACCAGCTGCTGCGGCGAGAAGGCAGGTAGCCAGGAACCATCCGTGCCGCGCGCGGCGCCGATCTTGGTGACGATGGTCAATTCCTGCGGGTAGGGATGCAGTGCCTCGCGGATCAGCTGATTGGTGATGTGCGGCCCGTAGAAATCGCTGGTGTCGATATGGTTGACGCCCAGCGCGATGGCTTCGCGCAGCACCGCCAACGCACCTTCGCGGTCCTTGGGCGGGCCGAACACGCCAGGCCCCGCGAGCTGCATTGCGCCGTAGCCGATGCGGGTGAGCTTGCGGTCTCCAAGCAGAAACGTTCCGGCTTTTTCGATGTTGGTCATGGCATGGCGCTCGCGTGTCGTTGAGCCAACAACGATAGGAAACGTGGCGCGGCATGTGAATTCGCATTTGCCGCGGCGCCAGTTCACTGCCGCCAGGGCTTGTGGCATATGGGTGCAGCCGCAGCGCCCCGGGCCGATCGTCCGGCGGGATGTGCTGGAGTTTCAGGTTTTGCTGGCTACGCGGGCAGTGCTTTCGCCGCGTTTCTTCGCAGCCGAAGCCGCCGCGTTGCGCGTTTTGCGTTGACAGGCGCCAAGCGGCGGCGCGAGTATGCCAACGTCGCCGCACAATCGGCGACCGGGATTGGCGTCCCGAACCAAAAGGCGCACCAGCGCCCATCGATCGATGCACGGCGCTTTTTTATCGCCCGCATCGTCGCGGGCGCATGCCGGCCAGTTTTATGGCGGGCGGTGCGCGGGGGCCGCAAGGCCCACCGGGTCCTTTTGGCCGGCACGCCAACCGCGTACCGTCCGCCACCCCGATTGGCGTCTGGGTGGCGGATTCCAAAACACAAAAGGAATCCAGCATGTCTCACGACACCCATGAAGCACCCACGTCTGTGGCGTACCAGGTCGTCCATGATGTGGGGCCGATCTCCAATGCCCTCGAAGCGACGCGTGTCGCCGGGCGAAGCCCGAATGCGCGTCCCGACGTCGTAAACAAAGCTGTGCTTGCGCTCACGCTTGCCGGCGCCGATGCAATCGCTAGCGTCGATAGCGCGGTGACGGAGCTGCAGCAATGAGCCTGGGCAAACAGTTCCGCGTCTGCACGGGCGTCGTCCTTAGCTTCGAGATGATGCAGGGCTATGTGCTGGCCATGCTGCATTCCGACGCGCAGCCCGATGCCTCGCCGGTCCTGATCGCCTGCGAAGCCACCGGCTTTGACGAGATCCTGCCGGGCGGCGATGCGCAGAGCGTTGTGCTGGGCCGCCTGCATGTCTGCATGCGTGTGGACGCTGCAGTGGACGTCCTCAGCTGGCTGCGCAAGCAGGCACGCGCCGCTGGAACTGCGCGACGAACGCGGCGCGTGCAATCGCGTATCCAGAAGGCGGGAGCCACGTGATCAGCGAGAACGCCACCGCCGCCTGCGCCGGGCCCACGACCTGCAAGATGACGCGCGATCTGCAGGGGAGAAGCCGGCTTTGACGGCGGCGGGCCAGTTGCGGCAGATGGTGCATGCCATCCGACTCCGCAGCCGTGACGCACGGGTCCCTGGCGACGCAGGTCCCGGCAACTTCCGGCGGGCACAAAAAAAGCGCCTTCGGCGCTCTTCAAGTTGCTGATTTGATTGGTGGGCCGTGATGGATTCGAACCATCGACCAAAAGATTAAAAGTCTTCTGCTCTACCGACTGAGCTAACGGCCCACTGTCCCGGCAGTGCGCCGGGGTGCGCATTCTACCCTACAGCGGCGTCAAGGCGAAATGGCGTAGTGGGTGGGGTCCGCGACGCCGGCGTCGGCGAAACCGGCGGCACGCAGGCGGCAGGCGTCGCAGTGGCCGCAGGCGCGTCCGTCGGCGTCGGCGCGGTAGCAGGACACGGTCAGGCCGAAGTCCACGCCCAGGCGCACGCCTTCACGCACGATGTCAGCCTTGCTGAGGAACTGCAGCGGTGCGTGCACGCGCAGGCCGGCGCCTTCCACGCCTGCCTTGGTGGCCAGGTTGGCCAGCACTTCGAAGGCGCGCACGAATTCGGGTCGGCAGTCGGGGTAACCCGAATAATCGACCGCGTTGACGCCGCAGAACAGGTCGTTGGCGCCGATCACCTCGGCCCAGCCCAGTGCCAGCGACAGCATGATGGTGTTGCGCGCCGGCACGTAGGTGACCGGGATGCCGTCGCCACCGGCATCGGGCACGTCGATGTCGTCGGTGAGCGCCGAGCCGCCGATGCTGCGCAGGTCCACGTCCACCACCTTGTGCGCGATGACGCCCTGCGCCGCGGCCACGCGCGCGGCGGCGTCCAGCTCGGAGGTATGGCGCTGGCCGTAGCGCACGCTCAAGGCATGCACGGCAAAGCCCTGCTCCTGCGCAAGCGCGATGACGGCAGCGGAATCCATGCCCCCGGACAACAGAACAACGGCTTTTTTCATGACGGATCGGCAATCACAACGGAATAGGCGGAAAGGCTAGCAGGCTCGGCGTGGCACGGCGACCCGGCTGTCGCTGCGGCGGCAGCGGGATGCCGGGAAACGCGGCTGTGCCAGGTGCGCGCGGGCAGGGTAGCGACCGCATCTGCACGTCAATCCGGTGCGACAGCCTGCCGGCAGCTGCGCGCCTGGGTATCGTGTTTTGCCAGCGACGGTGCGGCACGGCCGGTCTCAGCGCAGGCTCGCAGCCGCGGCCTTGCGCAGGGCCTGGCCCAGCTGCTGCAAGGCGCGCGAGCGCACTGCCGCGCATTGCCAGTACAGCGGCACATCGAGCCAGCGTGTTGGGTCGATGATGACCACCTGCCTGTTGCGCACGGCAGGCACGACCATCGATTCCGGTGCCAGACACCAGCCGAGGCCGCGTGCGGCCGCTTCGACAAAACCGGTCGAGGTCGGCAGGTAGTGGATCGGTGGCGCCACCTGCGTGCGGGTGATGCGGCGGACAAAGCGGGTCTGCAGCGTGTCCTTTCGGTTGAACACCAGCATCGGTGCGTGGGCCAGGGCCGCTGCGCTGAAGCCCTGCTTGAAATGCGTCGCAACGAATGCGGCCGATGCGATGGCGTGGTAACGCATCACTCCCAGCGCCTGCACATTGCAGCCCTGCAGCGGCTTGCGCTCGGCGGTGACGGCACCGAGCACCGCCCCGGAGCGCAACAGCTCCAGGGTGTGGTCCTGGTCGTCCATCTGCACATCGAAAAGAACGCCGTGCTCCCGGTGCAGCGCCGACAGGGCCGCCAGGAACCAGGTCTGCAGCGAGTCGTCGTTGACGGCGATGGCCAGCGTGCGCGGATGCCCGGCGCTGCTGTCGCCGGGAAGGAAGTCGGCGATCGCTTCGGATTCCAGGACCTGCATCGGCTTCACCCGGCGCAGCAGGCGCTCGCCGGCCGGGGTAGGGCGGCAGGGGGCCTTGCGGATCACCAGCACCTGGCCGAGCCGGTCTTCCAGTGCCTTGACCCGCTGCGAAATTGCCGACGGCGTCACCGACAGCCGCCGCGCAGCGGCGTCGAAGCTGCCTTCCTCGAGAACGGCAGCGAATGCGGCCAGTTGCGGATGCAGAAGATCCATGGCGTTCGGCGGGATTAGAAGTTCTAAGCAGGATACAGAAGATTTAGTTTTCCTAATTGCAGCGGAACGCCCAGCATTGGCGCCTGTGATCCGGGAGGTGCTCGTGTTCCTTCAAGCCGCAATCTCTGGCTTTATCGCCAGCGCAGGTCTCATCATCGCCATCGGTGCGCAGAATGCATTCGTGCTGCGGCAGGGACTGCAGCGCCAGCATGTCGGTCTGGTGGTGGCGATCTGCGCGTTCGGCGATATCGCGCTGATCGTGCTGGGCGTAGCCGGGATCGGCGTGCTGGTGACGCAATGGCCGGAGCTGCTGCAGGGACTTCGCTATGCGGGAGCTGCATTTCTCGTGGCATATGGCGCGCTGGCTGCACGCAGGGCCTGGCGTGGCACCAGCGGGTTGGCGCCGTCGCAGGCGGGTGCGCAACGCTGGCAGCGCGCCATGCTGGCGTGCCTGGCATTTACCTTTCTCAACCCGCATGTCTATCTGGATACGATGCTGCTGCTGGGCAGCCTGTCCGCGCGCTACCCGGGCCAGCTGCGCTGGGCATTCGCGTCGGGTGCGTGCCTGGCCAGCATCGCGTGGTTTTCCGCTTTGGGCCATGGCGCGCGCTTGTTGCAGCCGGCCTTCCGCGATCCGCGCGCATGGCGTGTGCTGGATGCGGTGATCGCAGGATTCATGCTGGTGCTGTGCGCACTGTTGCTGCTGCCTGCGCAGGCGCTACCCTGAGGCCCACTGTTGCCGGAGCTGTTGTCATGTCGCCGCTGCGCGTTTCCACCGATCACTCCGAACTCGATGTTGCGCTGGTCCATCGCTACCTGGCCCAGCACAGCAGCTGGGCCAGGGACATTCCGCTTGCGGTAGTACAGCGCTCCATCGCCAACTCGCTGTGCTTCGGCGGGTTTCTGCAGGGCGGGCAGGTGGCCTTTGCGCGGGTGGTTTCCGACTACGCAACCGTCGCCTATCTGGGCGATGTGTTCGTGTTGCCCGAGCACCAGGGCAAGGGCTATGGCAAGGCAATGATGGATGCGGTCATGGCGCACCCCGATCTGCAGGGGCTGCGCCGTTTCAGCCTGGCCACCAGCGATGCGCATGGTCTCTATGCGCGCTACGGCTTCACGCCGCCGCTGGCTCCGCAGTCGCTGATGGAACGCTATCGTCCCGGTCTCTACACGCGCTAGCCGCGGTGGGTCAGCTATTGCGCGGCCGTACCGGCATGGCACTGCGTCGTGGCAGAAGGATGGTTCAACGCGCTGCCGCGCTGCATGATGTTAGGCGAGCACTGCGACCTCGTCACCGCACAGTGCCGGCCAGGCATCGGCAGCGCGCATTGCCGCCAGCGATGAATCGCAGTTGCCGCCGCACAGGTGCCGATCCTGCAGCAGGTCGATGGCTTCCCACTCCCAGCGCAGCGAATGCGGCATCTGCCAGGCTGCCAACAGCACCGACATGCCATCCTGGAGCATGAGCTGCCGCCGCCAGATCACGCGTGCGTCGAGAGGGGCTTGGTGCCAGTGCGATAAGGCATCGTCGTATGGCTTTGCGTCTGCGTCCCCTGCGTATGCGCAAGCATGCACGTTGGCATGCTCGTCGTTGATTGAGCGGTGCAGATCATGACTGTCGATGCTGGTGTTCACGGGTGATCCTTCCTGATTGAGAAGGCGTGCCGAGCGGTGACGAGAGCACGCACGGACACACCTGCAGTGCCGGCATCGCCGGCTGCGGATGTCGTGGGTACCGATGGCTAAGATGCCGCCTGCGCTGCAGACGGTGGCCGGGCTACCATCCGGCCTGCTCTCTTTCGACCGGCGCAGCGTAACCAGGCATCGCGCTGGAAACAAGCGCTTTTGAGTGGTTTGCGTGCTTGTTTTCCAGGTTGTTTTGTGGGCACTGCGCGCGCGTTGCGGGTGCCTGAGCTGTCTGCGCCGAATGCCGGTGAGCGTGCGGGATAAACGCAGAAAGCGCCCTGGCGGGCGCTTTCTGCGTGTGCGATGGCATCAATGGCTGCGGGCACATCCGCGGTGTTGCATCAGCGTGCCTGCACCGACAACCGGTCGACGGCGCAGTGCCGGCTGCTGGCTCAGGCGTTGCGGACCTTGCTCAGCAGCTGTGCGACCGGTGCCGCTACGCGCGAGGCGGCCTGCCGTGTCTGGCGTGCGTCGATCTTGAAGATCGCCACCGCATCGGTGAGCTGCACCGCCTGCTCTTCCATCGCGCGCGCGGCGGCCGTGGCTTCTTCCACCAGCGCAGCGTTCTGCTGGGTGGTTTCGTCCATATGCGTGATGGTCTGGTTGACCTGCTCGATGCCGGCCGACTGCTCCTGCGAGGCTGCAGAAATCTCGCCCATGATGTCGGTGACGCGTTGCACGCTGGCCACCACATCGCCCATGGTCTTGCCGGCGCTGTGCACCAGTGCCGAACCCTCGGCCACGCGTTGCACCGAGTCGTCGATGAGGTCCTTGATCTCCCTGGCGGCGCCGGAGGACCGCTGCGCGAGCGTGCGCACCTCCGAGGCCACCACGGCAAAGCCGCGGCCTTGCTCGCCGGCGCGCGCGGCTTCCACCGCTGCGTTCAAGGCCAGGATATTGGTCTGGAAGGCGATGCCGTCGATGACGCTGATGATGTCGGCAATCTTCCTGGACGAGGCTTCGATACCGGTCATGGTGTCCACCACCTTGCCGACCACGTCGCCACCTTGCGAGGCAACGCGTGCGGCGCCGATCGCCAGCTGGTTGGCCTCGCGTGCGCTTTCGGCATTCTGCTTGACGGTGGAGGTCAGCTCTTCCATCGATGCTGCGGTTTCTTCGAGGTTGGCTGCCTGCTGTTCGGTGCGCTGCGACAGGTCCTGGTTGCCGGCGGCGATTTCGCTGGCCGCGGAGTTGATCGACACGGCCGACTCCTGGATGTTGCCGACGATCTGCGCCAGCTGGCTGGCCGTGGTGTTGGCGTCATCGCGCATCTGTGCGAACACGCCGCGGAATTCGCCGCTCATGCGTGCGGTCAAGTCGCCAGCGGCGATGGACTGCAGCAACGACGACAGCGACTGCAGATTGCCGTCGGCCGTGGACATCAGGTGGTTGAGGCTTTCGACCATGATGCGGAAGTCGAACTGGAAGCGCTCGGCATCGCCGCGCGCGCTGAAGTCGCCATTGGCGGCGGCCTGGGCGAGATGCTTGATCTCGTGGTTCATCGCCGACAGGTTGAGCTTGACCTGCGACATGGTGTCGCTGAAAACGGCCTTTTCGCCGGGCAGCGGCTGCATGTCTTCGGAGAGTTCGCCAACCGCATACCGGCCCATGATGCGTGCCAGATCGGTCTGCACTGCCACGTGCGAGGCAACCAGCAGGTTGGTGTCGTTGGCCATGCGCCCATAGTCGCCCGGGAATGCTGCCGCATCGATGCGGAAGCTGATCTGGCCGTTGTCATGATGCCTGGCCATGTCGGTTTGCGCGGTGATCAGGTTGCGCAGCTGCAGCTGCATCTTGTCCATGGCCTTGAGCAGACGGCCGGTTTCATCGTTGGCGTTGGTGTGCACATCGTTGTGCAGGTTGCCGGCCGCGATGGCTTCTGCGGTGCGTGTGGCCTGGCTGAGCGGCTGGGTCAGGCTGCGAGTGATCAGCCATGCGAGCAGGCCGCTGATGACCAGTGCGGCAATGCCGCCGGTGGCCAGGGTGATCTTCCCTCGATGCATCGATGCAACCGCGGCCGCATAGGCATCCTTGCTGAGGCGGCGCTCCAATGCAGCGTTCTCGCGGATCGCCGTCTGCTGCGCATCCATGGCCGCTGCGGCGTCGCCTTGCAGCAAGGCCTGCGCTTCCTGGTTCTGGTCGCGGAGGCCGTATTCGAGAATCTGGTTATTGAGCTTGACCGAGATGTCGCGCTTTTCCTGCACCAGGTCGAGCGCCTGTTTTTCAGGCACGCTGCTGGGCAGTGCGGCCAGGGCGTCGTGTGCCTGCTTGTAGCGTGCGCGGTTCTTCTCGATCATGTCCATCGCACGGCGATTGGCCGCGTCGCCAGCGACCATGACGATGTCGCGCAGGCCGATTGCCACGTTGGTGTTGGCGTCGAGCATTTCCGAGGACAGCTGGATCCTCTCCATGTTGCTGTTGACGATGGTGTCCAGTTCGAAACGCGCGTTGGACATGGTGACCAGGCCGGTGGCCACAAGCAGGCCCGACAATAGAATCAAGATGCCAAAGGCCATGCCCAAGCGGCGGCCGACATTGAGGCGTTGCAGATATGTATTCATGACCGCATCCAGGTAGTGCAACTGAGGGGCTCGATGAATGGGTCATCCACCAGAGCGTCTTGCCCCAGCTAGCGGCCGGATCGCGACGAGCTAAAGACTCATATTTGAAATTACTTATATTGAATTCATCGTATGGAAGAAATTTCCCGACAGCCGTCCGCAGCGGCCTGACATGCGCGCAGAAATTGCTTGTTTATTGCGTTATGGCTGGATCGAAGCGTGCCAACGGCGGAACGATTTTCCGACGTTCTGATGACAGGTGGCGATGCACCCAGAGCAAGGACGTTGCTGGGACAGGGTGCAATTCATCCCGTGTCGCGATACCGGCAATGCGCTTGTCTTCAAGCAGCGGCGGCGCCATTGCTGCCGAGTGCTCAGCTGCTTGGATCGGCCGTGATGCGGTGCGACAAGCCCACGTTGCCGCGAGCGATTTGCGGGCCCGCACGTGCTGGCTGCTCTGCCGGCAAACGCCCATCGCGCGTGAGGCATCACGCGCGTGACGGCACTGTGGGTCTTGCGCTCAACCTTCCAGTGCAGCGAGCACCTCTGCATGCAGCTGCTCGGCGCCGCTTTCGGTATTGAAGCGTGCAAAGATTTCCTCGCCGGAGAGCAGGCCGACCCGGACCGAGTGGCAATACGAGCCGAAGTTTTCGCCTGCATTGAAGGGGTCGCTGATGACGGAGATATGGTTGAGGCGGACCCGGGTGGTGCCGAACTTGATGAACATCTGCAATCTCCTGTGTGAGCGCCCAGTTTCCCATGTTGTCGGGCGGTGCAGAAGCCGGCCTCACGCATCCATCGACCCAGCACGTACACTGCCGTGCCCTGAAACCGAGCTCGCCCGATGTCCGATCCGATCCGTCTCGACAAATGCGTGGCCGCGCTGTTCGGCTGCTCGCGTGGCGAGGCGCAGCAATACATCGAAGGCGGCTGGGTCAGTGTGGACGGGGCCGTGGTCGAAGAGCCGCAAGCCTTGGCCACTGCAGCGCAGGTGACGCTGGCGGAAGACGCCGTGCTCGCAGCTGCCGAGCCTGCCACGCTGCTGCTGCATAAACCGGCAGGCATGAGCGCCGAAGCGGCGCTGGCACTGGCCACGCCGGCAACGCGCAGCGCACTGGACCAGCTCGAAATGCGGGTGCTGAAGCGGCACTTCCTGCGCTTGAACGCGCCGCTGCCGCTGGAGGACGAGGCGAGCGGCTTGCTGGTGCTGAGCCAGGACGGCCGCGTGCTGCGCAGGCTCAGTGCCGATGCGACCTCGATCGAACAGGAATTTCTGGTGGAGGTGCGTGGTGAGCTGCGCCCGTATGGCATGGCGCGGCTTGCTCATGGTCTGGTGTATCAGCAGCGCAGCCTGTCGCCTTGCAAGGTGAGCTGGCAGAACGAGGAGCGCCTGCGGTTCGCGATCAAGCATGTGCAACCCGGCCAGCTGCGTTACATGTGCGCTGAGGTGGGGCTGGAGGTGGTCAGCATCCGACGCCTGCGCGTGGGCCGTGTATCGCTGGGCAAGCTGGCCATCGGTGAGTGGCGCTATCTGCCGACAGGCGAGCGGTTTTGATCGGCGTCGGTTTTCTGCGCGCCTAGCCGCAACGCGGTCGTCTGCCGATGCTGGTGACACGACATGTGCATCAAATGCCGCGCAGCCTGAACGCAGCGATGTCGCTGCGGGGCCTCGTTTTCCAGACAGCGTTAGCACTGCTGCGCTGTTACGCGGGAAGTAGTGTGTGTTAGCCGTGCCAGGCAGAGGCCGGCCTGGACCGGCGCCCGATATCAGCAACTCAGGGTAAGTGCGCATCGAGCGCGGGATATGTCGCATCCCGATGTCTGGCGCGCTTCCTGTGTTGCTTACTTCTTGTTGCGCTTCTTCTTGGCGCGGGTCACCAGCCAGAACACCACGGCAATCACGCCGATAACCAGAATGACGAAGGCCGGTGACAGAAACGAATTGTCGCCCATGGGAATTTCCTGAAAGTCTTCGCAGCCAAGTGCTGCACTGACATCAGCCTAGCGAGCGGCCTGCTTGATGGCGTGAAATACACTGCATTCGTCCCTGGCAGCAGCGGTGCATCGCCATCCGCGCAAGAGCACGCTATAGCTGCGAGCGCGCTTGCTCGGCATCTGCCTGCCGGTGCTGCCGTGGAGATACCGGCGCAATGATGCTGTGCTGGCGGCAACGGCAAACCGATAAGTCTCAAGTCACAAGCGCATAGGCAGCAGCGTTTGGAGATCGCTGTGCAGGTGATCAATTTGATGCGCATGCAACGCCGGCGCTTGAGCTCAGCCACGATGAGCATCAGCACAAATCGAGCTGCAGGACAGATCGAGCTGCAGGTTGGAGCTCGTGACGTTGGAGCTCGGACACAGGGCTGGCGTGTCACCGAGCAGTTCGACTGCAAACCCAAGTGAGCCGTCTGCGCCTGCGCGAATGACTCTTTGTCCGAGTAAAGCGCGCGCAGCCAGGCTGATGGACGAACAACTCACCACGATGTGGGAGCCGCTTGCCCGGTGCCGGCAATGTCCCGGCAGGGGCGTGCTCAGCGCCCCGCGAGTTGAGCGGCCCAACAGGCCTCGCGTCCGGTGGCTGCAGTCTAAATGAGGTGTGCATCACGTAAATCGGGGCCGCGCCGACAGCTTGTCGGGTCATCCCCGACAAGTGTCGTGCGGTCCGGCTGCACCCGCACCCGGGCGCAGCCTTGTCAGGTCACGGGAAGCTCGCGCTGCAGCGGAAGCCGGCGCAATCGATCTGTACCGTACTGCCGCCAGTGCAACTGGCGGTGAAGCGCGTGGCGCTGCGCGCCTGCACCGCGCCGCAACTCAGGCCAGTGCTGATGCCCTGCGCGCGCGTCATGGCCGATTCGGTGGACATCGCCGGGCCTGCAGGTGCAACGGTGGCTGCGGCGTTGCCGGCTGGTGCTGCTGCGCTGGCCGGTGCAGGCGGGGCGACATCGCCTGCCAGCGGCAGCGTGATCGCTCCGCCGGGCGAATTGCCGCCGCTGGAATCGGTTGCTGCGACAGCGCGCCCTTGTGCGTTGTCGCCCTGCAACGGTTGGCCGCGGTCCTCGCGGTGGCGGTCGAAGCTCAGCGTCTGTCCGAATACCAGCTGGATCCAGCTCGGGTAGGTGTAGCCGGTCCCTTTGCTGTGGTCGACGATGGCGCCAATCGCGCCGCCGATCAGGATGTTGCCCCAGATCCCGATGTTGGCGCGCGAGATGGAGCGGCCGGCGGCATCGCGCTGACCGGGCAGCACGCAGCTGACCTCCAGATCGCGCGAGGACCGATGTACCTGCACGGTCTGCCCGGACTTCAGGGTGAACCGGCCCTTGTCGTTGCTGAGCGCGCAGTCGGCGCCAGCGATGACGTGCCCGTCGGCGGTCTTGGTATCCACACGGATGGGCTGGGTCGCGTCGTTCATGACCGTCGCGCAACCGCTCAACGCAGCCATGGCAATGGCTGCGGTCACTAGGTGTTTCATGTTGTCCCCTGGCGTAAGACATGGTCGGGCCAGGTGGGCATGGCGCCGCGTCCCTGGCACAACCGTGTCGTGATCAATCCCCAATGCCGACGCATCGCGCCGGCCGCCACTTCATACCGGGATTATGGGTCGCCGTCCAGTCGCGACCGTCTGCGTCATGCAACCGGGGTGGAGAGCACCCGGTGCTTGGCCATCACGCTGCGGATCGCGCTCAACAACTGCTCAGGGGTATAGGGCTTTTCGAGGAAGGCCACGCCGTCCGGCAGGATCTCTTCCACATATTCGACCGCCAGGCCGGAGGTCAGCAGCACCGGCAGGTTGTAGGGCGCGTGCGCCGTCTTGAGCGCCAGGTCCACGCCGGTCAGCCCGCCCGGGAAATGGATGTCGGAAAACAGCACATCCACGCGTGGGTCGCTTTCGATCAGGGTCAGCGCCTCTTCGACCGAGCCTGCACTACGGCAGGTAAAACCATAGCTTTCCAGTACAAGGCAGCTGAGTTGTCGGGTGCCATCGCCATCTTCGACGACAAATACAACTGGCCGTTCCTTGTTCTGTGACATGAGCACGTCTCGTAAGGCAGGCCACATTCTCAGCGATGCGGCAGTGAACCCTCTGTCAACGCAGACGGAGCCGTACGGTTACCAGCCGAACGGGCCGGGGCCATAGCCGCCGGGGCCGTAGCGCGGCCCGAACAAAGCGCCTTCGCCGCGTCCGACGCTGATGCTGACGCCGATCTGGTGTGCCTTGCCGTCGTCGTCGTAATAGGTCTTGCAGGAATTCAGGTTGACGGCCTGCCAGTTGCTGTTGCCGCCGCGGTTTGAATAGCCCATGCCGGTTTCGACCGCGCCATGTAGCTTGCCCTGGCACTGCTCGGCGCGTTCGGCGGCAAGCGAGGCCGCGCTGGGGCGGCTCAGCGCAGGCTTGGGGCCGCTCTTGTCGCCGTAGAAGGTGCCCGGCGGGTCGGTGCTGTATTCCGGGTCGGAGCGGTACTGCACCGGGGCTTGCGGAACGCTCAGGTCCAGCGACCGCGCCGACCCCGGCTCGGCACTGCTCTCGCCGGCCTGGGCAAGTGCGCTGCCGGCGGCAAACAGAGTGGCCAGGACAAGCAGGCTGCGTTTCATGGGTGGACTCTACTCAAGAGGGACTGACAGCGCGTGCCAGATCGCCTTGTGAAACTAGCAATGGCTGATTGAATGCGCGCTGTCGATTCTGCGGATTTTTGTGCCAGCGCCGCCACCGCGATGACACATGCCGTTGCATCAGCCCTGCTCGCGCACGATCTCGATCAGTTGCGCGCCATAGCGGGCCAGTTTGCCGCCACCGATACCACCGACACGCGACAGTGCATCGATGCTGGTCGGCCGCTGTTCGGCGATATTGCGCAGCGTGCTGTCGTGGAAGATCACGAAGGCCGGCACGTTCTGCTCCTTGGCCAGCTCCGCGCGCAGGCCGCGCAAGGCATTGAACAGCACCAGATCCTGCGGCTGCACCGGCAGGCCGGTCCGCTGCGCGCTGCGCTCGCGCCCGGCAGCCGGGTTCTCGCGCCGCATCATCACCTGGCGCTCGCCCTTGAGCACCTGGCGGCTGGCATCGGTCAGGCGCAGCCCGCCGTGGCCCTCGCTGTCGACCTCCAGCAGGCTGGCTGCCACCAGCTGGCGGAACACCCCGCGCCAGGTGCGCTCGTCCAGGTCGCGGCCGATGCCGTAGGTACTCAGCTGGTCGTGGCCGAGCTGCTTGATGCGCTCGTTCTCGCTGCCGCGCAGGATGTCGATCAGGTGGCCCACACCGAAGCGCTGCCCGCTGCGGTACACGCAACTGAGCGCCTTCTGCGAGGCCACCGTGGCGTCCCAGGCGGCAGCCGGCGTCAGGCAGTTGTCGCAGTTGCCGCAGGGCTTGGGATAGGTCTCGCCGAAGCCGGCCAGCAGCACCTGGCGGCGGCATTGCATCGATTCGCAGTAGCCGAGCAGGTGATCGAGCTTGGCGCGCTCCAGCCGCTTGCGCTCCTCGGCCGCTTCGCCCTGTTCGATCATCTGCTTGAGCAGCACCACATCGCCCAGGCCATAGCAGAGCCAGGCCTCGGCGGGGTCGCCATCGCGGCCGGCGCGGCCGGTTTCCTGGTAGTAGCCTTCCAGCGATTTGGGCAGGTCCACATGCGCCACGAAGCGCACGTCCGGCTTGTCGATACCCATGCCGAAGGCGATCGTGGCGGCCATGATGATGCCGTCCTCGCGCAGGAAGCGGCGCTGGTTTTCCGCGCGCACCTCGGCGGGCAGGCCGGCGTGGTAGGGCAGGGCGTTGAATCCCTGCGAGCACAGATACTGCGCGGTCTCCTCGACCTTGCGCCGCGACATCGCATAGACGATGCCGGCAGAGCCGCGGTGGCGGCCCAGGAACTCCTGCAGCTGCTTGCGCGCGTTGTCCTTCTGCACCACGGTGTAACGGATGTTGGGGCGGTCGAAGGAGCTGACGAAGTGGCGCGCGTCGACCAGGTCCAGGCGTTCGGCGATCTCGCGTTGGGTCGGCGGATCGGCGGTAGCGGTCAGCGCCATGCGCGGGATATGCGGCCAGCGTTCGTGCAGCACCGTGAGCTGGCGGTATTCGGGGCGGAAATCGTGGCCCCATTGCGAGACGCAATGCGCCTCGTCGATGGCGAACAGCGCGATGCGGCTGCGTTCCAGCAAGGACAGGAAGCGCGGATTCAGCAGGCGCTCCGGGGCGACGTAGAGCAGGTCCAGGTCGCCCGACAGCAGAGCACGTTCGACCCGCTGGGCGTTCTCCGCGTCCAGCGTGGAGTTGAGGAATTCGGCGCGCACGCCGAGCTGGCGCAAGGCCTCGACCTGGTCCTGCATCAGCGCGATCAGCGGCGAGACCACAATGCCGATGCCGTCGCGCAACAGCGCCGGCACTTGATAGCACAGCGACTTGCCACCACCGGTGGGCATCAGCACCAGGGCATCGTTACCCGCAGCGACGTGTTCGACAATGGCTTGCTGTGGGCCGCGGAAGTCGTCGTAACCGAAGACGCGGCTGAGCAGTTCGTGGGCGGGGGAAGACATCCGCTTAGGATACCGCGCGGGTCAAGCCCTGGTCGGTGTCAGGCCGGCGGTGTTGCGCAATGGTGCGTCGGGGATTGCCGCGATGTGGCGGGTGCGCCCACGAGTGCTGATGCGGGCGTTGTCGGGTAGGGGCGTGCGGCGTGGAAAATGGCCGGTGGCCGAGCGTTGCTTAAGGCGACTGGAGCTTCGCTCCGTACGCTCACCCCAAGCCCCGCCTCGCGCCCCGGCCCGCGCTTGCGGCGCGGGCGCTCCAAGGCACGCGCGCCCATGGCGCGCCAGCAGTGCCTCCTCCTCCCGAGGGGAGAGGGGCTCTGTGTCTAGCTTATGGAGCAGGAGCCCAAGGTTTCGGCGCAGCGAAGCCTTGGGCAAACCCGCAGGGGTGAAGCCCAGGGGATTACTGCAGCAGCGAACGCAGCATCCAGGCGTACTTCTCGTGGGTCTGCAGGCGCTGGGTCAGCAGGTCCACGGTCGGATCGTCGCCGGCGTCGTCGGCGGTACCCAGCACCTTGCGTGCGGTGCGGCAGACCGCCTCGTTGCCGCTGACGAGCTGGCGCACCATTTCACGCCAGTCGGCGCTGTCGCTCAGCCCCTGTTCTTCCGGGATCGAGGTCAGGGCGACGAACTCGCTGTAGGAGCCCGGTGCGTTGTAGCCCAGCGCGCGGATGCGCTCGGCCACTTCGTCCAGCGCGGCCCACTGCTCGGTGTACTGGGTCTCGAACATGGTGTGCAGCGAGTTGAACATCGACCCGGTGACATTCCAGTGGAAGTTGTGGGTCTTCAGATACAAGGTGAAGGCGTCAGCCATGTAGCGGGCCAGACCGTCGGAGATCTGCTTGCGATCGCCGTCCTTGATCCCGATATCGATGTGTGGCGCCGATGCTGCGGCGACCGGCAGTGCACCCGCTGCTTCATTGATGACGACGGGCTTGTTGGCGTTCTTTTTCTTGGACATGGGAATGGTCCTCCTGAGGAACCTGATATCGGGTCACAATAGACAGGCTAAAGGATCTGTTGTCATTCAATCTTTCACATTTTTCCATCAATGAGCGCTATCGACACCGACCTTGCCAACACCTTGCGTGAGCGCCGCCGCGCCGTCGATGGCGCGATGAGCCGCGACCGGGGCCGGCTGCTCGGTCTATGGTCGCGCTGGCAAGGCAAGCCCGGCAACCCGCAGGTGCGCGCGGCGTTCGAGCAGGCGCTGGCGGCGTCGCAGGCGCAACGCCAGGCGCGCGCCGAGCAGCAGCCGGCCATCACGCTGGATCAGCAACTGCCGATCGCGCGCGAGGCCGAGCGCATCATCGCGCTGATCCGTGACCATCAAGTGGTTGTCATCGCCGGCGAAACCGGCTCGGGCAAGACCACCCAGCTGCCCAAGCTGTGCCTGGCGGCCGGGCGTGGTGCGGCCGGCATGATCGGCTGCACCCAGCCACGCCGGATCGCCGCGCGCGCGGTGGCGGCGCGGGTGGCCGAGGAGCTGAAGACGCCGTTGGGCACCACGGTGGGCTTCCAGGTGCGCTTCACCGACCGGGTCGGCGAGCAGTCGCGGATCAAGTTCATGACCGACGGCATCCTGCTGGCCGAGATCGCCAGCGACCGCTGGTTGTCGGCCTACGACACCATCATCGTGGACGAAGCGCACGAGCGCAGCCTCAACATCGATTTTTTGCTCGGCTATCTCAAGCAGTTGCTGCAAAAACGCTCCGATCTCAAGTTGATCGTCACCTCGGCCACCATCGATACCGAGCGCTTCGCCCAGCATTTCGACAATGCGCCGGTGATCAATGTGGAAGGCCGCACCTTCCCGGTCGAAGTGCGCTACCGGCCACTCGAAGGCGAGGCCGGCGGGGCCGACGACACTGGCGACGGCGAGCGTGGCAATGGCCGCGATGGCGAACGCACCGTCAACGATGCGATCGTGGCGGCGATCGACGAGATCACCCGCGTCGATCCGCGTGGCGATGTGCTGATGTTCCTGCCCGGCGAGCGCGAGATCCGCGATGCGCACCAGTCGCTGGAACGGCGCAAGTACCGCGAAACCGAAGTGGTGCCGCTGTACGCGCGGCTGTCGGCGGCCGACCAGGACCGCGTGTTCAACCCAGGGCCGCGTCGGCGCCTGGTGCTGGCCACCAATGTGGCCGAGACCTCGCTGACGGTGCCGCGCATCCGTTACGTGGTGGACCCAGGTTTTGCGCGGATCAAGCGCTACAGCCCGCGCCAGAAGCTGGACCGCCTGCATATCGAGCCGATCTCGCAGGCCAGCGCCAACCAGCGCATGGGCCGCTGCGGGCGCATTGCTGAGGGCATCTGTTACCGCCTGTATGCCGAAGCGGACTTTGCCGCGCGGCCGGCATTCACCGATCCGGAAATCCGCCGCTCGTCGCTGTCGGGCGTGATCCTGCGCATGCTGCAACTGGGGCTGGGGCGGATCGAGGATTTCCCGTTCCTGGAAGCGCCTGACGAGCGTGCGGTCGCCGATGGCTGGCAGCAGTTGCTCGAACTGGGCGCGATCGACGGCAACCGCCGCCTGACCGCGACCGGCCGCCAGATGGCGCGCCTGCCGGTGGACGTCAAGCTGGCGCGCATGCTGGTGGCTGCGCAACAGCATGGTTGCCTGCGCGAGATGATCATCATCGCCGCCTTCCTGGGCATCCAGGATCCGCGCGAGCGCCCGCCCGAGGCACGCGAAGCGGCCGACAACGCGCATGCGTTGTTTGCCGATGCACGCTCGGAATTCGTCGGCATCCTGCGCTTGTGGGAGGCCTACCGACAGGTGCACGAAGATCTCACCCAGTCCAAGCTGCGCGACTGGTGCAACCGGCATTTTCTCGGCTTCCTGCGCATGCGCGAATGGCGCGAGCTGCATCGGCAGCTGCGCCTGTTGTGCGAAGAGCTGGGTTGGAGCGAAGAGCCGGCCACCGCGATGCTGGCACCATTGCTGGCCGGTGCCAGCGCGCCTGCGCGCGAGGATGGGCACAACGCCAACCGGCCCACGCGCGGGCAGCTGCATCGCGCTGCGCGGCTGGCACGCGAAGGCAAGCCGGATCCGAACGCGCCACCTGCACAACACGCCTCTGCTGCTGCCGCCAGGCAGGCCGAAGCGGCCGAAGCGGCGGCACGCACCAGCGAGCGCGAGCGTGCAGCGGCGTATCAGGCCTTGCATCGCGCGCTGCTGGCCGGCCTGCCCACGCAGATCGGCCATCGCACCGAAAAAGGCGACTTTCTCGCCGCGCGGCAACGCCGGTTCGTGCCGTTCCCCGGCTCGGCACTGGCACGCAAGCCGCCGCCGTGGATTCTGGCGGCCACGCTGCTGGATACGCAAAAAGTCTGGGGCATGACCAATGCCGCGATCGAGCCGGACTGGGCGATCGCCGAGCTGGGACATCTGCTGGCACGCAAGCACTTCGACCCGCATTGGTCGCGTGCGCAGGGGCAGGTGGTGGCGTCCGAACAGATCAGCCTGTTCGGCCTGGTGCTGGCACCGAAGAAGCCGGTCCATTTCGGCAAGATCGATCCGGCCGGCGCGCATGACCTGTTCGTACGCCAGGGCCTGGTCACGGGCGAGATCAATACGCGTGCGGCGTTCATCGCCGACAACCTCAAGGTGCTGGAACAGGCGCGCGAAGAAGAAGCCAAGCTGCGCCGCGCAGGCATCGTGGCCGACGAGGACTGGCAGGCGCGCTGGTACCTGGACCGCATCCCGGCCGAACTGCATTCGGCCAGCGGGCTGGATGCGTGGTGGAAAACTCTGCCGCCGGACAAGCGCCGCAGCCTGCACTGGACATTGAACGACCTGTTGCCGGGCGAAGGCAGCGAGGCCGATCGTTTCCCGAAGTATTTCCCGCTGGGCGATGCGCGGTTGCCGCTGCATTACCGCTTCGAGCCGGGCGCCATCGATGACGGCGTGACGCTGGACGTGCCACTACACCTGCTCAACGCGCTGGATCCGGCACGGCTGTCGTGGCTGGCGCCGGGCTTCGTTGCCGACAAGGCATCGGCCTTGATTCGCAGCCTGCCCAAGGCGCAGCGGCGCAACTATGTGCCGGCCCCGGATTTCGGGCGCGCGTTCTACGAGGCCTACAGCATCGCCTCGGCCGACGACATCCGCGGCGAGCTGGCGCGCTTTCTGACCAAGACCACCGGTACGCAGGTGGCGGCGCTGGATTTCGACGAAGAGTCGCTGGACACGCATCTGCTGATGAACCTGCGGCTGCGCGATGACGACGGCAAAGTGCTGGCCGAGTCGCGCGATCTGGACGGATTGCGCGCCCGCTTTGGCGAGCGTGCCGGCCAGGCCTTCGCCGCGCGTGCAGGGCGCGCGCTGGCTGCCGAGGGCTTGCGCGATTTTCCGTCCACGCCGATTCCCGAACAGGTTGCCGGCGAAGCCGGCGTGCCGGCCTATCCGGCGCTGGTGGATCAGGGCGACGACGCGGCGTTGCGCATCTTTGCCGACCGCAATGAGGCGGCGCAGGCGCATCCGCGCGGCGTGCGCCGGCTGCTGGAAATCGCGCTGGCCGACAAGATCAAGCAGGCGCGCAAGCAGTTGCCGGTGTCGCCCAAGACCGGGCTGCTGTACGCGGCGATCGAGTCGCAGGAGCGCCTGCGCGGCGATCTGGTCGATGCCGCGCTCAACGCGGTGCTGGCCGATGGTCTGGGCGCGATCCGCGACCCCGGTGCCTTTGCCCAGCGCCGCGATGAGGCGATCAAGCGCCTGTTCGGCGAGGCGATGGAACGGCTGAAGCTGGCCGAAAGCATTCTCGCTGCGGTGGCCGAGCTCAAGCCCCTGCTGGAAGCGCCGTTGATGGGCTGGGCGCGCGGCAACCTGGACGATATGGAGCAGCAGCTGCGTGCGCTGGTGCACGCCGGCTTCCTGCGCGAAACACCGGCTGAGGCGCTGGCCAATTACCCGCGCTATCTCAAGGCGATGATCCTGCGGACCGAGCGCGCCAAACGCGACCCGGCCCGCGACCAGGCGCGCATGCTCGAACTCAAGCCGTTCGTGGATGCATTGGACCAGGCGGCTGCGCGTGGTCTGCAGCAACGTGATGAATGGCAGTCGCTGCGCTGGGACCTGGAGGAATTGCGCGTATCGGTATTCGCGCAGGAGCTGGGTGCCAAGTCGGGCGTGTCGGCGAAGAAGCTGTCACAGCGGGTGGCCGCGTTGCGCAACTGACTGGTGCCGGAGGCGCTGGTCCTGCCACCGACTGGTCACTCAGGCCAAGCACTGCGCCTTGAGCGGTGAACGCGACCCAGCGCGCAGTGGTCAGCTGGGCGTGGGCGATGCGCGGAACCGGCGTGTACACCCGGTACATGCCGGTTCCGGATATCGGCCGCACCGCCTGGCGGTGCGCGCCGTCCGGTTGCAAGCCGCTGTCAGAACTTCATGTGCAGGCTCGCCATGTAGCGGCGCCCGCTCCTGTAGCGGCCGGCCAGATGGTCGGTGTCGCCGAGATACTGCAGGTATTGCTCGTCCAGCAGGTTCTGCGCGTCGATCTGCAGCGACCAGTTCGGGCTGAACGCATAGCCGATGCTCGCGCCGAGTTCGGCGTAGTCATCCACGCTTGCCGGCGCGGCGCCGGCCACGTAACCGCCGGCCAGATAGCTGTCGCGCCAGTTGTAGGTCAGCCGTGCGTTGAGCGGGCCTTTTTCGTAGTACGGGCTGACTGCAACGCTGTTGCGCGACTGGTAGGGCAGGGCGTCGCCGGTGTTGTTTTCGCCATTGGCGTAGGTGTAGTTGGCGGTCAAGCCGAAGCCGCTGTCGCCGAACGGCTGCTGGAACGCGATGTTGAAGCCCTTGACCTTGCCATCGCCGGCATTGCGTGGCCGCTGGATGCTGTAATCGCAATAACCATCGGCGCTGCAGCCGTTGCTGCCGAGCAACTGCGCCCAGCTCTGCGGTGCGGTATCGCGCAGCGCGTTGTACTGGCGCTCCACGCTGGCGCTGGTGTCGATGTAGTTGTCGATCTTCTTGTAGAACAGCGACCACGCCACCACCGACTGCTGCGCGAAGTAATACTCGGCCGACAGGTTGAAGTTCCAGGATTCGTACGGCGACAGCTCGGCATTGCCGCCGCTGCCGGTCAGCGTGGTGTCGTTGAGGAAGGTGTTGTTGACCATCTGGTTGTACGCTGCCCAGGCGATCACCTTGGCCGCGGCAAAGCGGAACACCCAATCGTCGGCGGCCTCGTAGGAGAGCGTGAGCGAAGGCAGCAGGAAATCCTCCTTGCGCGTGCGGGTCTGCCACAGGCTGTCGGCGTTCTGCAGTGTGGGCGTGCCGCTATAGACGAAGCCGCTGCCCTCGGTTTTCGAATCGACATAACGCAGCCCGAGATTGCCGCGCAGGCCGCCGCCGGAGAAGTTCAATTGCGCATAGGCGGCGTTATTGGTCTGCTGCAGCGCCCAGGTGTTGTTGAGGTAGCTGGCCGGATCCGGCGCGCCGTAGTCGACCGGGCTGTTGCGGATCCAGTTCAGCACGTTGTTGCGGCCTGCCTGCACATGCCGGCCGTGGTCCGGATAGAAATCCTGCAGATCGGTCAGCCCGATCGTGCCCACGTCGGCCAGCGTGCCCGGCGTCACGCCGCCATAGACGTTGAGCTCGAAGCGCTCCTCATGCTTGCCATGGCGCACGCCCAGCAGCAGTTGGTTGAACACGCTGTCGAACTGCAGATTCAGATCGAGTTGGCCGTAGGTGTCTTTGCTCTCGGTGGAAAAGATGCCGTTATTGCCGAACCAGCCGCCAGCCGAGCCCCAGTTGGCCGGATCGCGCGCACGCGCCGGATCGTCGAAACGGATGCCGCGCCGCGTGTCCCAGCTGAAGCCGCCGTTGTAGAACGGCTCGATGAAATACTGCGACAGGTCCTTGTTCTCGGATCTGCTTTGGCCCACCTGCCCATTCAATCCCCAGCCATCGCCGCGGAATGCGCCGCGCAGGTCCAGGCCCTTGGTGGTGACTTCCGATTCGCGCACGTTGTTGTCGTAGATCACGGTGCCGCCGAGCGGGTCGGCATTGGCGCCGGAATGCCCGCTGGTCACCACGCCATTGCGCAGGCCGCCGAGTTGGTCCACCGCCGCCACCGTGCCGGCATTCCAGGTCAAAAAGCTGTACATCGACTGGTTGTAGTTGTCGAAGTTCTCGTTGATGTACAGGCCGCTGAGGTTGAATTCCAGCGCCTGGCTGGGCTTGAGCTGCAGGTTGACCACGGCGCTGTCGCGCTCGCGATCCTGCTGGAACCAGGCCGCGTTGATCGAGTTGGGCACGTCCGCATCGGCGGGCACGCCGCCTGCGGCATTGGCGAAGGTGCTGGCCGGCACATAGCCGAACACTTCCATACCGCGACGATCGACGCGTTCTTCGTAATGCTGCGCCGACACCGCGACGCCGAAGGTGTCGGCCGCGTTCTTCCAGCTATACAGCAGCGCCGCGTTCGGCTTGCCCTCGCTGGCCTGCGCGCTGTAGCTGTAGCCGATGGAGGCGGCCACCTCGTTGACGTCCAGGTCCAGCGGTTGCCGGGTGTGCATCAACACGGTGCCACCCAGGCTGCCTTCGGTCAGGCGCGCTTCGGAGGATTTGAGGATTTCCGCGCGGCCCAGGATCTGCGGCGCCAGCAAGGTGTAGTCGAATCCGCGGCTGGGTTGTTCGCCGTAGAGCCAGATCGCCTGCGCCACCGGGTGGCCGTCCAGGAAGGACAGATTGAGGCTGGGGTCGGTGCCGTCGATGCTGACGCGCTCGCCCTGGCCAAAGCGCCGGTCCAGGGTGACGCCGGGAATCTGCGACAGCGCCTCGGCCACGTTGGTGCTTGGAAACTTGCCGATGTCTTCGGCGGTGATGGCTTCGGAAATGCCGGCGTTGTTGCGTTTGGTGTCGAGCGATTTTTCCAGGCTGGCACGGATGCCGACCACCTGCACGGCATCCAGATCGGTGGCCTGGTCGGCTGCGTCCTGGGCTTGGGCGGCGAATGCCAGCGACAACGCGATCGCGCTGGACAGCAGGGTGGTGCTGTATTTCATGATGTCTCTCCTCATCACGCACGGGGATGGACGGCGGGCTGCTGCTCGCCGGATGCGGGGTCTTGCAGACGCGCGCTCGGGACCGGGCGCGTGGTGGATCGCTTACGTCAGGTCAGCGTGGTGTTGCAGATACCAGTTGGCCGCGCCGAGCACGCCCAGTTGCCCGTGCTCGACCAGCTTGACCGGAATGCGTTCGAGTACCGCGCGCATGCGTCCTTTGGCCAGAAAACGCTCGCGAAAACGGCTGTTCTGCAGGAACGGCCCGATCGTCGGCAAAAAGCCGCCGGCCAGATAGATGCCGCCGGCGGCGCCGTAGGCCAGCGCCATGTCGCCGACCGCGCTGCCCAAGATGGCGCAAAAGACCTGCAGGCAATCGCGTGCCAATGCATCGTCTTCGTGCAGCGCGGCATGCGTGATCGCGGCCGGCAGCCGATGGCGGGGCGTGGCGCCCTGCAGTTCGCACAGGGCGTTGTACAGATGCAGCAGGCCTGGCCCGGACAGCACATGTTCCAGCGGCAGATAGCGCTCGCCACGCAGCAGGATCCGCAGCACCTGCAGTTCCATCTCGTCGTTGCTGGCCAGGGCGACCTGGCCGGCCTCGGTGGCGAGCACGATCGCGCGTGGCCTGGCATCGATCCAGACCGCCGCACCCAGCCCGGTGCCGGGGCCGACCACCAGGATGGGGCCGCTGGCGCGTGCATGCCGCGGCGTCGGCCCACTCAGTTGCAGCGCGGCACGTTGTTCCATCAGCGGTGCGGCGTAAGCCACCGCTTCGAAATCGTTGACCAGGTGCACGCTGGGCACGGCAAGCGCAGCGCGAATGCGGCCAGGCGAAATCGTCCACGGCAGGTTGTTGCTGATGAAGCTGCCATCGTCCAGCGCCACCCCGGCACTGGCGATCACCACCGCCTCGACGTCGTGCCGTGGCTGCAGGAAGTCGGCAAGGATGGCGTCCAGACTGGCGTGTTCTGCGCAGCGGTAGGTGCGGTAATGCGACAACTCGGTCGCAGCAGTACCCGCCCGCGCGATGTGGCCGACCCGCACATGCGTGCCACCCACGTCGGCCGCGATGAAGCCGGTGGCAACCGGTGCGGTGGGCAAGCCAGAAGCGAGAGCAGAACGCGAAGTCGCAGCCACGTGCAGTCCTTTGGAGTCGTCCGAGCGGCCAATGCGATCGGCGAGTAGCGGCCTGTGTAGAAGTTGGTGACAACGATGTCAATGGTTCAGTCGGGTTGGATCGATCTTGCTGGCGGACTCAAGTGCAAAATCGCCCGTTTCAGGGCTGTCTGCATGGGTGTGATTGCGCAGTGCGGGAGCGCGCGCACGCGCCACCGCGCCACTGCGCCGTCACAACGGTCGGGTCTGTTGTCGCCATCTGGACGCTGAGCGGCTCCGACATCGCTCCGTGGCATCGACATTGGCTTCGGCGGTCGCTACCGCCAGCTTGTTTGCGTCAGCGCTCCGCGTAGTCGCTGGCTCAGCGCGCAGCCGCCGCAGAGGCAGCGCCCGGCAAGGTGCTGCAGGCCGCGCCGTCGCTGGGTGGCGCCTGCGTCGGGTAGTGCTGCTTGCCGAGCACGTAGGTCTGGCTGGTGGCGACGAAGCCGTCCGCGTAGGTGGCTTCGACGAAGTACGCGCTCCAGCCGGCATCGGGAATCTGCACCGGTACCGATGCCGTGTTGCCGCGTGCAGGCGCGATCGGCGTGGCGCTGTAACGAATGCCGCAGGCATAGCGGAAATCGCGCGCCGCCGGGTTGCGCGCCTGCCACAGACGCAACTGCGCAGGGCGCTCGGACGACTGGAAGCGGATCTGCGGGTGTTCGCCTGTGTGCAGGGAATCGCGCACCTTTGGCAATGCACGCTGCTGCTGCAGCCGGGTCACGAAGGGCACCAGGCTGTCGACGATGGAAGCGCGGATGCCGTTATGCGCGCTGTTGGGCACCATGCGCAGCGCCTTGCTGCCGGGCAGCGCGTCGTAGAAGAACTGCGTGTTGTCCGGCAGGAAGAAATCGTCGCCGCTGGCATTGACGATGTACTTGGGCACGGCCAGGCGTTTGCGCTGCGGCGTGTGCAGATAACTCAGCGGGTCCTGCAGTTGCACCAGCTGCGCAAATGCCGGCGTGTGCAGCTGCGCGGTGATTCCCTGCCTGGCGTAGGCGCCGAATGCGATCGGCCAGTTGCCGCCATAGGCCCGGGACATGTGCTCGAGCACGGCCGGCATATTGAGGATGTCGATCACGAACGGCACCACGGCCTCCACGCGCGCATCGGCGATGGTGGCGTGCCAGCCGGCCCAGCCACGTTTGGAGGCGCCGGCGAGGATGAAGCGATGAATCTGCAACGGCGCCAATTCGCGTTCGGCCAGGCTCATGGTGCGCGCGATCGCCGCGGCCATCGGTACGTGCAGCGGCATGGTCTTGCGTCGTTGCGGCGATGCCAGGAACAGCGACCAGCTGTAGGCGACGCTGTCGTCCTCGCGGCGCGGCATGCCATCGTTGCGATAGGTCAGTGCCTGGCTGGGCAGATCGCCGAGCGCGATCACCACGGTGCGGCTGCGCCGCGCCAATGCGGCCAGGGCCTCGGGCGGCAATTCGCTGGGCGGTTGTGGCGCGCCGCCATCGACGGGATGACGGGTGCCATTGGTGGAGATCAGCAGCGCACGCGTCGGCAACGCATCTGCCGGGACGTAGATCGCCACATCGTGCTGCCAGCTGGCCGGCTGCACCAGGTCCTCCGGCGACCACTGCTGCGAGGTCAGCAGGTAATCGCGCCTTTCGACACCGTCCACCGTGCGGGTGGCCACGCGCCGGTAGACCAGCGGTTGGCGCTCGATGGCATCGTGATAGCACACCAGCGCCTGGTCGATACCGACCTCGGGCGCATCGGCGCACTGCTGCGCTGACAGGGTGGGCGCAGTGGCCGCATCGGCAGGCGCAACGCCTGCGAACCAGGCCAGCGACGCCAGCAATGCCAGGCTGCAACATGGCATCCAACGCATGCGTGTTCTCCGGGTGGCCTGCTCAGGCTGCGGTGGCGGGCCGGCAATGCCTGGACGCGCTTACTTGACCCGGCGCACCTTGGCCTGCGTGTTGTAGCCCTCGATCTGCAGATACCACACGCCGACCAGACCCGGCTTGATCTTGACCTTGGGTGACGTCTTGCGCACGCCCGACAATGTCGCAGCGTCGGTCTGCTCCCAGTCCTGGCCATTGGCCAGCGTGTACACGCGCCCCTTCGAAAAGCCCTTGAACTCGCCGACGATGTTGCTCTCGATCGGCTCGTTGCTGCCGAAGTCGAAGAAGCCGCGGTTCTTGACGATCACTTCCTGGCGGCCGGCTTCCTTGGCCTGTTCGACCACGACCGCGGCTTCCTTGGCGACCTTGCCCTGCAGCCAGTCGTTGAGCGCGGCCAGTTCGCCGGCATCGAGCTTGTCCAGGCCGGCGGCCTTGAACTGTTCGGCGCTCATCTGCGACTGCAGGTCGCCCTGCACCGCGCGCTGCGCGAGGGCCGGAGCGGCGTTCAGGGCGAGGGTCAGGCAGACCAGCAAGGGAATGCGGCGTGCGAGCGACATGGATGCCATCCGATCAGGAAAGGCGGCTAGTGTAGACGCTAGCCCGCGCATGACGCAGCCGGCTATGGCGCGTCGGCGGCTCGTGCCTCTGTGCTGGCCGATGCCGCGCGTCCGGGGCGGCGGTAGACGAACTCCGGCGGCGGGGCGGCGGCCTCGCGTTCGGCGGTGGCGCGTACCTCGGTGTGCCGCGGCGAGCGTTCGCAGACCGGGTCCAGCGTGGCGGCATCGCCACTGAGCGCCAGCGCCTGGCAGCGGCAGCCGCCCCAGTCGATCTCGCGTTTGGGGCAGCCCTGGCAGACCTCCGGCATCCAGGCGGTGCCGCGGAAGCGCACGAAGGCCTCGCCGTTGTCCCAGATGTCGGCCAGCGACCGCTCGCGCAGGTTGTCAAAGCGCATGCCGTCGATGGTCTCGGCCGCATGGCAGGGCAGTACATCGCCACGCGGGGAGATATTGACGAAGCGCTGGCCCCAGCCACCCATGCACGGCTTGGGCTGGCGGGCGTAGTAATCGGGGGTGACGAAGTCGATCGCCAGGCGGTCGCCGAGCTCGCGGCGGGCGGTTTCCACCGCGTCAATCGTGGCCATCAGCTGTTCGCGGCTGGGCATCAGCGCGGCGCGATTGCGCAGGCCCCAGCCGTAGTACTGGGTGTGCGCCACTTCGATGCGTTCGGCCTGCCATTCCAGCGCCAGCGCGATCATGCCGGGCACGCGCCCGGCGTTATGGCGATGCAGCACCGTATTGAGCGTCAGCGGCAGGCCGCGCGCGCGCACGGCGGCGGCGAACTCGCGCTTCTTCGCCAGGCTGTTGCGATAGCCGGCGATACGGTCGGCACCGGCCGGGTCGACGTCCTGCACGCTCAGCTGCACATGCTCCAGTCCGGCGGCCTGCAACTGGTCCAGCATCGGCTCGCCGCCGGCCACGCCGGAGGTGATCAGGTTGCTGTACAGCCCGAGCGCGCGCGCATGCGCCACCAACTCGGGCAGGTCCTTGCGCAGCATCGGCTCGCCGCCGGAAAAGTGTGCCTGCAGCACGCCCATGTCGGCAGCCTGCTGCAGCAGCGAGCGCCAGCCGGCGGTGTCCATTTCCTCGCGCAGCGCCGCCAACGCGATCGGGTTGGAGCAATACGGGCAGGCCAACGGGCAGCGATGGGTCAGCTCCAGCAGTACCGACAGTGGCGGCGGGGCGATGGTCATAGCCGCAGCAGGCGCTTCTGATGCAGCGTGTTGGTGAGTTCGATCACATCGACCTCGATATCGGCCGCGTCGGCATCGAATTCGTCTGCCAGTTCCTGCGCGATCTGCGCCAGCGAGCGCGTGCCGTCGTAGCGCTGCGCCACCACCAGTGCGATCTCGTCCAGCTCGACCACGCGTTCCGGCGCCAGCAGCACCCATTGGTCACGCGCGCGGTCGTGCTGCAGGCGTACGCCTGCGCGCAGGGCCGGCTGGCTGTCGCGGGTGATGCTGCTCACGCTGCGGCCCGGCCGGCGTCGCGGTCGGGCACGAACGCATCCGGCCACACGATGCCCGGGGCGACGTAGGCCACGTGCAATGCATCCAGCTGCGCCCACAGCACCGAGCACTTGAAGTGCAGCGCGGCCTTGACCAGGGCCTGTTTTTCGACGGTATCGGCATGCTGCTTGACGTAGTCCAGCGCAAAATCCGAATCGCGTGGCGCCTCGGTCAGGCGATGCTCGAAATAGGCCAGCGCTTCGGGCGAGACGAAGTCGTAATGCTTGAGCATGCCGGCCACGCGCCGGCCGATGATGTTGGGGGCGAATAGCTCGGTCAGCGAGGAGGCGATCGCCTCGAGCAGGCTTTTTTCGCGCACGAACTGCAGGTAGGCCTGCACCGCGAAACGGGTGCCGGGCAGCAGCGCACGGCCGGATTCCACCAGCGTGCGCTCCAGGCCGAGCGCGTCGGTCAGGTGCAGCCAACGCGCGATGCCGCCATCGCTGGGGCTGTTGCCGTCGTGATCGAGAATGCGTTGCCGCCAGATCCGCCGCAACGCCGGGTCTTCCATGCGCGCCAGGATCGCGGCGTCCTTCAATGGAATGCAGCGCTGGTATTCGAAGCGGTTCAGCGCCCAGGCCTGGACCTGGCCGCGATCGAGCTTGCCCTCGTGCAGGAGCGCATGGAAGGGATGCTGGTCGTGGTACAGGCGGGCGCCGATGGCACGCAGGTCCGCTTCCAGCTGGTCCGGGGTGAGCAGGGTGGTCACAGGGTGATCTCCAGGCCGTCGTGCGCGACTTCCCAGCCGCTGGCACGCGCGCTGGCGTACTCCGGCGAGTGGGTGTCGAGCACGGGATTGGTGGTGTTGAGATGGATGAAGATCTTGCGCGCCACCTCCAGCGGGGCGAACGCGGCAATCGTGCCGTCGGGGCCGTCGATGCTCATGTGGCCCATGCGCTGGCCGGTCTTCTGGCTGATGCCCAGTTGCACCATCTCGTCGTCGCGCCACAGCGTGCCGTCGAAGAACACCAGTTCGGCGCCTTGCAGGCGCGCGCGCAAGGCATCGGTCATCGCCGCGCAGCCGGGAATGTAATGCACGCGGTGTTGGCCATCGTCGATGGTCAGCCCGAGGGTTTCTTCGTTGGAGCCGGCCAGGTCGCCGCCACTGCGCGATTCCATGAACAGCGGTACCTTGCCGGGCACCGAGAATGGCGTGAGTTGCAGGCCCAGTAGCGACACCGGCGTGTCCAGCGCAAACGGCTGACGCTGCACGTAGGCGGGATTGACCGCATCGAAGATGGGGTTTTGCGACAGCAGATCCAGCACGCGGCTGCTGGCATGCAGCGAGAACGCCTGGCTCTCGCGCATCGACAGCAATCCGGCGATATGGTCGATCTCGCCGCTGGTCAGCAGCACCGCTTCGATCGGCGAATGCCGCAAATCGCGCTGCGGCCAGAGTGCGGGCGTTGCAAGGATTTGTTGACGGAAGTCGGGGGAGGCGTTGATCAGGACCCAGCGCTGGCCATCGGCACTGACGGCGATGCTGGCCTGGGTACGACGTTGGGCACCGTCGGCTTGTTGCCACGCCCGCCTGCTGGCGGGTGTGTGGCAATTCCACTGCGGGTGCCCACCGCCGGCCGCCGATCCCAGAACGATGATGCGCATGGAGAACTTTTACCTATCTGCCGGCGATTGCCGGTCATGCATCGGGAGGAGGGGCGGCAGGTGAGCTCAGAATTCGCCGGAGACGTAGCAGTTGATCTCGGCGCCACAATTGACTTCACGAACGACAGGCTTCTTCCAGGTCTTCATCGGCTACCTCGCAGTTGGTTGGAATGACGTGGCCGCGGCAGAACGCAGCGACAACGCCACTGGAGGATAGGCAGGCGGTTTGGGCGAGTTGTAAAAAGCACGTAAAAACCCGATTGAGCGTGCCGATTGGCCTGCTGCGTTGCGGCACAAGCGGCGCACAGCGGTTGCGAATCAAGACGTTGGCGGGTGAACCGACCATAAGCGCAAGCGTGCGGGATTGCGCCGACGATGCAGCGATTGCGCGTTGTGGAGAAGGTGACGCGCACGTTACCGTAGCTGTCAGCCCCCCGTTGTTGCCCATCGCCGTGTCCACCGCTGTGACCAGTTCCTCACTCGAGCGCCTGCATGCCTTGCTGCAGCGTCCCGCCATCGCGTCGATCGCGCCAGATCTGCGCGACGCCCTGGCGCAGGCCTGGCAGCAGTTGCCGTCGCCGAGCGAGGACGTGGCCTGGACGCTGCTGGCCGATACGCTGGACGCGCTGGCGTTGCTGGCCGCCGATGAGGCCACCCTGATTGCGGCATTGCTGTTCGACCTGCCGGCATTGCGCGGCGCGATCGCCGGCCTGCCATGGCAGCCGGCCGAGCGCAGGGTGGCGGTCGAAGGCCTGCTGGACGGGCTGGATGCGGCCGACCAGGTCTGGGCCCTGCACGCCGGTCGCGAGGCCGGGCGCAACAGCGAAGGTCTGCGGCGGCTGCTGCTGTCCATCATCCACGACCTGCGGGTGGTGCCGATCCTGCTGGCGCGGCAGTTGGCGCGCATGCGCGTGGCCGACCGCCTGAGCGAAGAGCAGCGCCGCGCACTGGCCCAGCTCACCCGCGACATCCATGCGCCGCTAGCCAACCGGCTGGGCATCTGGCAGGTGAAGTGGGAGCTGGAAGACCTGGCGTTCCGGCATCTGGAGCCCGAGACCTACCGCCGCATCGCCCGCGAAGTGGACGAAACCCGCGTGGCGCGCGAGCGCTATCTGGACGCGGTCAAGCGCACCCTGTCGACGACGCTGGCCCAGCAGGGCCTGCGCGCGGAGGTGAGCGGGCGGCCGAAGCACATCTACAGCATCTGGCGGAAGATGCAGAAGAAGCGCCTGTCCTTCGACCAGCTGTACGACATCCGCGCGGTGCGGGTGATGGTCGACGACGTGGCCGCCTGCTATGCCGTCCTGGGGGCGGTGCACTCGCTGTGGGCGCCGGTGCCGAGCGAGTTCGACGATTACATCGCCCGGCCCAAGGCCAATGACTACCGCTCGCTGCATACCGCGGTGGTCGGCCCGGAAGGGCGCACGATCGAAATCCAGATCCGCACCCACGAGATGCACGCGCAGGCCGAGCTCGGCGTGGCCGCGCACTGGAAATACAAAGAAGGCGGCAAGGGCGGCGAAAAAGCCTTCGACCGCAAGATCCTGTGGATGCGCCAGCTGCTGGAGCAGGTGCAGGAAGGCGACCACGGCGAACTGGCCGGTGCGCTGGACGCCGAGCTGATCGAAGATCGCGTGTATGCACTGACCCCCAAGGGCGAGGTCATCGACCTGCCGCAAGGCGCCACGCCGCTGGATTTCGCCTATCACGTGCACACCATGGTCGGGCATCGCTGCCGCGGCGCGCGCGTCAACGACCGCATCGTGCCGCTGACCTACCGGCTGCGCAGCGGCGACCGGGTGGAGATCATGACCGCCAAGGAGGCCGACCCACGCCGCGACTGGCTGCTGGCGTCCAATGGCTTTCTGGCCAGCGGGCGCTCGCGCGACAAGGTGCGCGCGTGGTTCCACAAGCTCGACCGCGCGCGCAACGTACAGGCCGGCAAGGACCTGCTCGATCGCGAGCTCAAGCGGCTGGGCCTGCAGCATGCCGACCTGGGCGTGGCCACGCGCAAGTTCCACGCCGAGAATGTCGACGATCTGTACATCCAGGTGGCGCTGGGCGATACCGGGCCCAACCAGGTCAGCCGTGCCCTGTTGGAAGCCGAGCGGGCCGCTTCGCAGCCGGCGGTGCCGGCGCCGCCACGGCCCACCGCGCGCCGCGAGGGCTTGGGTAAATCCAAGTTCACCGTGCAGGGCGTGGGCAATCTGCTGGTGCAGCTGGCGCGCTGCTGCCAGCCGGTGGCGGGCGAGCCGATCGCCGGCTATCTGACCCGCGGCCGCGGCATCACCGTGCACCGCACCGATTGCGCGGCACTGTCGCGCCTGGCCGCAGCGCATCCGCAGCGGGTGTTGCCGGTGGAGTGGGGCCAGGCCGGCAGCGGCTACGAGGTGGATGTACAGGTGCGCGCGGTCGACCGCCGCTGGCTGCTCAAGGACATCACCAACCTGATCGCGCAAGAGGACGCGCACGTGCTGGAAATCAACAGCGACAACGTGCGCGACACCGGCAGGGCGCAACTGCGCCTGCGCCTGAAGGTCAGCGACTACGACCAGCTGTCCAGTCTGCTCGGCAAACTGGATGCCTTGCCTGGGGTGAGCGAGGTGCGGCGACTCGGTTGAGTGCGCCGCAGCCCGCCGGCGCCCATCGCCTGGAAACAGACCGCACCCACAGCAAGCAAGGTGTGCTCGCTTCCCGAATCCCGAATCCCGATTCCCCCAAGCCCACATCGTCTTCGCAGCAGACAGCTACCATGACGGGGTGAACGCGTCCCCGTCAGGTCGCGCCAAGGACGGACGCCACCGCATGCTCCCGCTTCCGCGCTGGGCAAGATCGCCTCGCCTCTGGGCACCACTGCGCAGCCGCGCGCTATGGCGCGTGGTGCTGGCGTTGTGCGCCTGTCTCTTGCTGGCCACGGTCGTGCTGCGCAAGCCGCTGGCCGATTGGCTGTGGCCGGACACGCGTATCCAGCAACTGCTGCAACGGGGCGATGCGGCGCTGTCGCGCGGCCATCTCAGTGCGGCCGATGGCAACGGCGCGCGCGAACTGTTCGCTGCTGCGCTTGCGCTGGACAGCGATCGCGGCGAAGCCCGTGCCGGGCTGGCGCGCACCGGTGCCGCCGCCGTGGTGCAGGCGCGCGCGGCGATTGCGGCCGGGGACGCCGCTGCTGCGCAGCGCGCGCTGACGCTGGCGGGCGCGCTGGAGGTGCCGCAGGCGCAGATCGCACCGGTGGCACTGCGCCTGCGCCAGTTGCAGGCGCGTCGGGCCGGGTTGGACGCCTTGTTCGCACAGGCAGTGTCCGCGCAACAGCAAGGGCGCCTGGATGGCAGCGCGGACAGCGCGCTGCCGTTGTACCAGCGCATCCTGACCCTGGCACCGGACCGCACCGATGCGCTGGAAGGGCGCGAGGACGCCCTGACCGATCTGCTGGCGCAGGCGCGCCAGGCCCTGGCGCGCGATGCGCTGGCCGATGCGGCGATGCTGCTGGCCGCCGCCAAGCGCTACGACGCCGGGCATGCCGATGTGCCGCTGACCGAGGGCCACTACCACCGTGCGCTGGAGCAGCGCCGTCAGCGCGCGCAGGGCCTGTTGCGGCGTGGCCGGCTGGCACCGGCCGCACGCGATTTCACCGCAGTGCTGGCAGCCGAGCCGGCGGATGCGGCCGCCCAGCGTGGGCTGGAGCAGGTGGCAGGCGAATATGCCGCGCAAGCCGGCCGACAGGCGGCAGACTTCCAGTTCGACGCCGCGCTGCAGTCGCTGCAGGAAGCCAAGACCTTGCTGCCCGGCGCCGCCGCGATTGCGCAGGCCGAGCAGGCGATTGCGCGTGCACGCGATGCCCAGCGCAGCCCCGAGACCGGGCTGTCGCGCGGTACCCGCGAGCGCCGCCTGCGCGCGCTGCTGCAACGGGTGGCAGCTGCCGAAGCGCAGCAGCAGTGGATGACGCCGCCCGGCGCCAGTGCCTACGACGCGGTGCGTGCCGCGCAGGCGCTGGCGCCGCGCGATCCACGCGTGCTGCAGGCCGCCGCACGTGTGGTGCCGGCCAGTCAGCGCTGCTTCGAGGACGAGCTACGCAACAACCGCCTGCGTGCCGCGCGCGGCTGTCTGGATGCCTGGCAGGCGCTGACGCCCAACGGCGATGCACTGGCCGGCGCGCGTCGACGGCTTGCGCAACGCTGGGTTGCGGTGGGCAGCGAACGCCTGGGACAGGAAGACGCCGCCTTTGCACGACGCGCGCAGGACGAGGCGCACCAGCTGGACCCTGGGCTGCCGGAATTGGCCGAGTTCACGCGCCGGGTCAAGGCCGTGACCGAGCAGCGTTGACGCAGCGGCTGTCTTCGGCGGCGCCACTCACAGCGCCATCCCCGAGCGCCGGCGCGCACTCACTCCGCGATAAACAGCGCGCGCACCGTGCCACGCGCCGCATCCAGCGAAAAATGCCGGGCCACGTTGTGCAATCCGTTGTCGGCCAGGCGTTGCCACAGCGTCGCATCGCGATACAGGCGCACGATCGCTGCGGCGAAGGCATCGGCGTCATCGGCCACGCAGACATCCTCGCCGTCGCGCAGATGCATGCCTTCCACCGCACAGGTGGTGCCGACCACCGGCTGCCCGTGCGCCATGCTCAGGTTGATCTTGCCTTTGACGCCGGCGCCGAAGCGCAGCGGTGCCACCGCGATGCGTGCGTTCTCCATGAACGGCAGCAGATCCGGCACATGCCCGTGCAATTGCACGCCGGGGCATTCGTCGGCCAGCAGTGTCAGCGCCTCCGGCATGTCCGCGCCGATGCAGTGGAAGACCACCTGCGGCAATTGCGCGCGCACCTGCGGAAAGATCGCGCTGATGAACCACTGCACCGCATCCACATTGGGTGGATGCCGGAAGCCGCCGACGAATACCAGGTCGTGGCGTTGCTCGAAGCGGTGGCCGCTGCCGGCCACCTCATGCAGGTTGGAGAGCAGGGCGGTGCGGATCTGCGGTGCGTCCGCCTGCAGCTGCGCCTGTTCGGCCGCCGAGACTAGCAAGGTGACATCGGTGGCGGCCATGATCTCCAGCTCGCGCAGGCGGGTGCGTTCGGCCGCGCGCAACAGGTTGGTATCGCCGGCCAGCTCGGCGCCGCGGCGCTCGCGCAGGTAATGCAGGTCGACGGTGTCGAACAGGGTGCGCGCCTGCGGCGCGTACTGTCTGAGCAGCGGCAGGCAGGCATGCGCAACGTGGTGACGCACCAGCAGCACCACCGCAAACCGCGGGCCGTGTGTGCGCAGCCAGCTGCCGGTGCCGTCCAGGAACGGCGCGTACCAGACTTCCACGCCCAGCTGCTGCAGTGCGTGCGTGTGCCGTCCGGCGTGTTCGCGGCGGGTCGGCACGAACACCACGTGCGCGCCCTCTTCGCATAGCAGGCGGATCAGATTGAACTGCCGCAACGAGCCCGAGTCGCGATCGGGTTGCGGCACGCATTCGTCCAGGATCAGCACCTGGCGTTGGCCACGGTGCAGCAGCGCAGGTCCGGGGACCGTGCCGGGCGGCAGCTGCGTTGCCAGCGCCTGCTGCCACTTGTCGGCGAACACGCCTTGGTTGCGCACCTGGTACGCCTTCACCCCGGTGCGGGTGTCGGTGCCATTGCTGGTGCCCTCGTCGTGCACCACCACGCTGGCCGGCTGCACCAGCACCCGGTAGCCGGCGGCACGCACCGCAAACGCCAGGTCGGTGTCTTCGTAGTAGGCAGGCATGTAGCGGCGATCCAGCCCGCCCAGCGTCTGCAACAGCGCGCGTGGCAGCGCGATCGCCGCGCCGGAGCAGTAATCCATCGCACGCACATAGGCATGGCGCGGGTCGTCGGCCGATTCGAAACGGCCGTAGCTCCAGGCGCTGCCGTCGGCGAACACCACGCCGCCGGATTCCTGCAGGCGTCCGTCCGGGTACACCAGTTGCGCGCCGACCAGCCCGGCGCCGGGGTGCTGGGCAAATGTGTCGATCAGCCGATCCAGCCAGCCGGGCTGCGGGATGGTGTCGTTGTTGAGCAGCACCACGTAGTCGCCGCGCGCCAGGGCGATGCCGTCGTTGCAGGCGGCGATGAAACCGCCATTGCTGGCGCGCCGGTGGTAGTGCAGCCCTTGCACCTGCGGCAGCTGCGCCTGCGTGGCATCGCTGCTGCCGTCGTCCACGACGATGATCTCCATTTCCAGCAGCGGCGGATGCGCCGCCAGTGCGCGCAGGCACGCCAGCGTGTGCGCGATGTGGTTGTAGACCGGAATCACCAGCGTCACGCGCGGGGTGTCGCTGTGCGGGACCGCAAACGCGGCAAACGGTGCGGCCTCCGGCAACCACAGCGGCGTGCCGAGCGCCACCGGCGGTGCCTGCGTATGCACGCGAATGCGCTGCCAGGTGGCGCGCCAGCCGCGTGTGCGCATGCTCGCCACGCTGCGGTGAATCAGCCCAAGCACGCGATTGAACAGATAGCGTGCATCGGCCAGTGACATCGACATTCCGTTGGAACTCCAGACGTGGCGTGACGAAGAAAAAAACCCGGCGAGCAGTCGTCAGGCGGCGAGGACGGCGCAAGGCAAGCGCAGGGGACGCAGGGTACCCGCAGATGCCGGAGACGGTCCGTGCCCGCTGACGGTGAGCGTGGCCGTTTTGTTAGCCGCTCTTAAGTCAGAGGGACCGGCCGGCCACAACCACGACAGCGCTGCGCTAGACTCGCCGGACTCTACATTCTCGCATTCCTGTGCCCCGACGCCACGACAACGACGCTCCCGACGATTTCGAGGACGACTCCACCGAGCAAGGTTCCCGCTGGCAACGCAGGCTGATTGTCTGGGCCTTTGCGGCATTCGCGCTGGCGCTCGGTTTTCTGATTCCCTACACGGTGTATCTGAACAAGCAGGTCACCCAGCGGTTTGGCGAGCTGCGTTGGCAGATCCCGACCCGCGTGTACGGGCGGCCGTTGGTGCTGGCACCGGGCAATGCGCTGGATGCGGCCACGTTGAAGACCGAGCTGGACGCCGCCTCGTATCGTGACGACGGGCAAGCCAAGCTGGCCGGCACCTACCAGCAGGACGGCAGCCGCTTCACCATCGCCAGCCGCGGCTATATCGATGTGGATGGGCGCCTGCCTGCGCGGCGGGTGGAAGTCAGCCTCTCCGGCGGGCGCGTGGCCAGCCTGCGCGACGCCAGCGACCGCAAGGCGCTCAAGAGTGCGCGGCTGGACCCGGCGCGCATCGCCACGCTGTACGGACAGAAGCAGGAAGAGCGCCGCCTGGTGCGCATGGAAGAAGTGCCCGAGCTGCTGGTCACCGGCCTGCAGGCGGTCGAGGATCGCGACTTCAACAGCCACCACGGCATCGATCTCAGCGGCATGGTGCGTGCGGCCTGGATCATGGCGCGCTCCGGCGGCCAGGTTCGCCAGGGCGCCAGCACCCTGACCCAGCAGCTGGCGCGCAGCGGCCTGCTCGGCATCGGCAAGGAACAGACCGTCACCCGCAAGTTCAACGAAATTCTCTACGCAGTGATCATGGAGGCGCGTTACGACAAGCGCACCATCCTGGAGGCCTATCTCAACCAGGTCTATCTGGGCCAGCGCGGCGGGCAGGCGATCCATGGCGTGTCCTCGGGCGCGGAGCTGTGGTTCGGCCGCGAGCTCAATTCGATGACCACCGAGCAGATCGCCTTGCTGATCGGGCTGGTCAAGGGGCCGTCCTACTACGACCCGCGGCGCAACCCGGAGCGCGCGCTGGATCGGCGTAATTTCGTGCTGGGCAAGCTGCACGAAAACAACCTGATCGATGCGGCTGAATACAAGCGCGCGCTGGCCGCACCGCTGGGCGTGCCCACCGAGCCGGGCCTGGTCGCGGCCAACCGCTTCCCGGCCTATGTGGACCTGGTGCGGCGCCAGCTGGCGCACGACTACCCGGAAGGCGTGCTGCAGGGCGCCGGCATGAGCGTGCTCACCGGCATGTCGCCGTCCGCGCAGGCCTATGCCGAAGGCGCGGTGACCGGCACCATCAAGCGGCTGGACAACAAGAAGCGCCCACCGCTGCAGGCCGGCCTGGTGCTGACCGACGTGCATAACGGCGACGTGCTGGCGGTGGTCGGCAGCCGCGACGTGGCCAAGCCGGGCTTCAACCGCGCGGTCGAAGCGCAGCGTCAGGTCGGCTCGCTGCTCAAGCCGTTTGTCTACCTGCTGGCGCTGGCCTCGCCGGACCGCTGGGCGCTGTCCAGCTGGGTCGACGATGCACCGGTGACGGTGCAGCTCAGCCGCGGCAAGACCTGGTCGCCGGGCAATTCCGACAACCGCAGTCACGGCACGGTGCGGCTGATCGATGCGCTGGCGCATTCCTACAACCAGGCCACGGTGCGCGTGGGCATGCAGGTCGGCCCGGAGCGCATCGCGCAGCTGATCCAGGTACTGGCCGGCATCAAGGCCGACACCAATCCCTCGCTGATCCTCGGTGCCACCGACCAGAGCCCGTACGGCATGGCGCAGCTCTACCAGTTCCTGGCCGCCGGTGGCGAGATCCAGCCGCTGCATGCGGTGCGCGGCGTGCTCGATCCGCAGGGCAAGCTGCTCAAGCGCTACGACAAGACTCCGGCGCCGGCACAGGAGGGCGATTCGGTGGCGGCCAACCTGATCAGCATCGCCCTGCAGCAGGTGGTCAGCGGCGGCACTGCGCGGCAGTTGCTGGGCGATGGCCTGGGCCGGTTGTCGCCGGCCGGCAAGACCGGCACCTCCAACGACGGCCGCGACAGCTGGTATGCCGGCTATACCGGCGACCACCTAGCGGTGATCTGGATGGGCAACGACCAGAACGAGCAGACCGGCCTGTACGGTGCCACCGGCGCGATGCGGGTATGGTCGAGCATCTTCGCGCGGCTGCCGAGTGCGCCGTTGAAGGTCAGCGGCAAGGGCCTGGACTGGCAGTGGGTGGACGCGGCCGGTACCGGCGTGACCGATGCCGGCTGCCCGGGCGCGCGCCAGTTCCCGTTCGTGGTCGGCTTCACGCCGGCCTACGCCCCCTGTGCCGGCAATGCACCGTCGATCGAAGGCGTGCCCGGCGATGCATCCGCGCCGGCCGAGCAATCCAGCGGTGGTGGCTGGCGTCGCTTCTTCGGTCTGGAAAAGAAGCCGGAAGACCCCGCGCCGGCACCCGCCGCGGCTGCACCTGCACGTTGACTGGAGTGACCCGATGAACCGACTGCACCGTTTGCTTGCCCTCGCTGGCGTGTCTGCCGCACTCACCGCCTGCGTCAGCGCGCCGCCTGCGCCACCGCCGGTCCCGGTGGACCCGACCACGCCGACACAGCGGCTGCTGCTGATCGAACGCGAGGCCGGCGTCGACGATACCGAGCTGTCGGTACAACCATTGCGCGACCCGCAGGTGGACGACCTGCGCGAGACCGCCAAGAGCAAGCGCCAGGCCGGCGACCTGGCCGGCGCGGCGGCGTCGTTGGATCAGGCCGTGGGCCTGGTTTCCGGCGATCCCGCCATCCTGCAGGAGCGTGCCGAAGTGGCGGTGCTGCAGGCCGACTGGCCCGCCGCCGAGCGTTTCGCCAAGCAGGCCATCGAGCTGGGCTCCAAGACCGGGCCGCTGTGCCGCCGGCATTGGGCCACCATCGAGCAGTCGCGGCTGGCGCGTGGCGAGAAGGAAAACGCCGCTTCGGCCAAGTCGCAGATTGCCGGGTGCACGGTGCCCGGCGTGAAACGCTACTGAGCACGGCCACGCCGCTGGCTGCGCCTGCTGCACGACAGGCGCGGCGAGCGTGATGCGGCCTGCGTTGCTTGCGCCCATCTGCCTCGACGCGAGCCGTTCGTTCCCGCGCACGACCGCCAGCGGCGCCACGCCGCGCATCTTGGTGCGTAACCGCCGGCTGCGCGGTCAGTGCCGCCACCGGCCCACCGGCGCAATCCAGGCAGCGGCAGCGCGCACGCGCTAGGCTGTCGCGCTTCCTGCCCCAGCTTCCGGTCCCATGTCCCAACTTGCCACTGCCAGCATCGAGGCGCTCAGCGAGGGCGGGGCGCTTGCGCGTCAGCTCGATGCGTTCGCGCCGCGTGCCGCGCAGTTGCGCCTGACCGGCGCCATTGCCGAGGCGTTCGAGGCCCGCGATGTGCTGCTGGCCGAAGCCGGCACCGGCACCGGCAAGACCTACGCCTACCTGGTGCCGGCATTGCTGTCGGGGCTGAAGACCATCGTCTCCACCGGCACGCGCGCGCTGCAGGACCAGTTGTTCCATCGCGACCTGCCGCGCGTGCGCGCCGCGCTCGGCATCGGCCTGCGCAGCGCGCTGCTGAAGGGCCGCGCGAACTATCTGTGCAAGTACCGCACCCAGCAGGCGCGTGGCGAGCCGCGCTTTGCCACGCCCGAGCAGGTCTCGCAGTTCCAGCGCATCGTGGCCTGGAGCGGGCGTACCCAGTTCGGCGACATGGCCGAGCTGGAAGCCCTGCCGGACGACTCACCGCTGCTGCCGCTGGTGACCTCCACCGTCGACAACTGCCTGGGCACCGAATGCCCGTTCTACAGCGAGTGTTTCGTGGTGCAGGCGCGCCAGCGCGCGCAGGCGGCCGATCTGGTGGTGGTCAACCACCATCTGCTGCTGGCCGATCTGGCGCTCAAGCAGGAAGGCTTCGGCGAGATCCTGCCCGGCGCGCAGGCCTTCGTCATCGACGAAGCGCATCAGCTGCCGGAGCTGGCGGCGAACTTCTTCGGCGAGAGTTTCGGCATGCGGCCGTGGCAGGAGCTGGCGCGCGACTGCATGGTCGAAGCGCGCCTGGTCGCCGGTGCGCAGGCCAGCCTGCAGGAGCCGATCCTCGCCCTGGACGAGGCTCTGCGCGGCCTGCGTGCGGGCATGGAGGGCCTGCCGTCACGCGGCACCCAATGGCGTGCGCTGGCCAAGCCGCAAGTGCGCGAGGGTTTCGATGCGGTGCTGTCGTCGCTGGCGCGGCTGGGCGAGGCCCTGCTGCCGTTGCGCGAGGCCTCGCCCGGGTTCGATGGCTGCTGTGCACGTGCGCAGGAAGCGCTGTCGCGGCTGTCGCGGTGGCTGGGCGAGGACGCGCCGGTGCCGGATTTCGAGCAGGAGCTGCCGGAGACTGTCGACAACGATGTGCTGTGGTACGAGCTCAGCCCGCGCGGATTCCGCTGCCAGCGCACGCCGCTGGATGTGTCCGGCCCGCTGCGCGAGCACCGCGAAAAATCGCATGCGGCCTGGGTGTTCACTTCGGCTACATTGGCGGTGGGCGGCGAGTTCGACCACATCGCGCAGCGCCTGGGCCTGAGCGATCCGGTGACCTTGCTGCAGCCCAGCCCCTTCGATTGGGCGCGCCAGGCGCTGTGCTATCTGCCGCCGCACCTGCCCGATCCTGCCGCACGCGGATTCGGCACGGCGCTGATCGCGGCGCTGATGCCGGTGCTGGACGCCTCCAATGGCCGCGCGTTCCTGTTGTTCGCCTCGCACCGCGCGCTGCGCGAGGCGGCCGACGCATTGCGCGGCGCGCCGTGGCCGCTGTTCGTGCAGGGCGAGGCGCCGCGTGCCACCTTGCTGCAGCGTTTCCGTACTTCCGGCAACGGCGTGCTGCTGGGCTCGGCCAGCTTCCGCGAGGGCGTGGACGTGGTCGGCGATGCCTTGAGCGTGGTGGTGATCGACAAGCTGCCGTTCGCCGCACCCGACGACCCGGTGTTCGAAGCGCGCCTGGATGCGATCCGCCGCGACGGCGGCAACCCGTTCCGCGACGAGCAGTTGCCGCAGGCGGTGATCGCGCTCAAGCAGGGCGTGGGCCGGCTGATCCGCAGCGAGACCGATCGTGGTGTGCTGGTGCTGTGCGACCCGCGCCTGGTGAACAAGGGCTACGGCCGCACCTTCATGCAGTCGCTGCCGCCGTTTGCGCGCACCCGCGAGATTGGCGACGTGCGCGCGTTCTTTGGCGTCGCCGAGCCGGTGGGCGACAATGGCGTGCTCGCGTTGCCGTTTGGCGGCGACTGAGCTTTCTCCTTCCTGCCTGCGGTCCTGCCATGAAAGTCCTTGCGTTCGAGACCTCCACCGAAGCCTGTTCCGTCGCGCTGCATGTGGATGGCCGCGTGCTGGAGCGCTTCGAACTGGCGCCGCGTCGCCATGCCGAACTGGCGCTGCCATGGGCCGAGCAACTGCTGGCCGACGCCGGCATCGCGCGCCGCCAGCTCGACGCGATTGCGGTCGGTCGTGGCCCGGGCGCCTTCACCGGTGTGCGGCTGGCGATCGGCATTGCGCAGGGCATCGCGCTGGGCCTGGACGTGCCGGTGCTGGCGGTGTCCACGCTGCAGGTGCTGGCCCTGCGCGCGCCCGCCGAGGCGACGCAGGTGCTGGCCTGCATTGATGCGCGCATGGGCGAGGTGTACGCCGGCGTCTTCGCGCGCGCTGGCGATACGCTGCGCGAGCTGGTGCCGGAAGTGGTGTGCGCACCGCAAGAATGCGTCGTGCCGGACACGCTGCAGCGCTTTGCCGGTGTCGGCAGCGGGTTCGCCGCTGCCGAGGCAGTGCTGCAACAACGATTTGCGACCCGGCTGAGCAGCATCGATGCCGCCGCATTGCCGCATGCCGCCGACCTGCTGACGCTGGCTGTGCCGGCGTTGCTGCGCGGCGAAGGCGTGGCGCCGGAGCGGGTGGAGCCGGCGTATCTGCGCGACAACGTGGCGCTGACCCTGCTCGAGCAGCAGGCTGCACGCGCAGCCAAGGCCGCCGGCGCCGCGCCATGACCGACGACCTGCAACGCGCGCGTTTCCGCGGCTGCCTGCTGGGCCTGGCGGTGGGCGATGCGCTCGGCACCACGCTGGAATTCTGTGCCCCGGGCAGCTTCACGCCGATCGACGACATGCGCGGCGGCGGCCCGTTCGCGCTGCGCGCCGGCCAGTGGACCGACGACACCTCGATGGCCTTGTGCCTGGCGCACAGCCTGCTGTATCGGCAGGGCTTCGACGCCGCCGACCAGATGAACCGCTATTGCAACTGGTACCAGCACGGCTACCTCAGCAGCACCGGCAGCTGCTTCGATATCGGCGCGACCGTGCGGCAGGCACTAGAGCGCTATCTGGATGGCGGCCCGGCCTTCAGCGGCAGCACCGATCCACGCTCGGCCGGCAATGGCTCGCTGATGCGGCTGGCGCCGGTGGCGATGTACTACGCGCATCGCCCCGCCGAGCTGGGCGAGCGCGCCGCCGACAGTTCGCGTACCACGCATGCTGCCGACGAAGCGCTGGATGCCTGCCGGCTGTTCGCCTTCCAGTTGCGTGCCGCATTGCTCGGTGGCGAGCGCCAGCAGGTGTTGCAGACCCGCTGCGAAGGGCTGTCGACACCGGCGCTGCGTGCGTTGTCGGTGCGCGACCATGCGGCAGTTTCCGCCGCCCGGATCCGCGGCACCGGCTATGTGGTCGATGCGCTATCGGCGGCACTCTGGTGCTTCGCCACCACCGACACGTTCGCCGATGCGGTGCTGCGTGCGGCCAACCTGGGCGACGATGCCGACACCACCGCGGCCATCTGCGGTCAGCTGGCCGGTGCATTCCATGGTATCGACGGGATTCCCGCCGCCTGGCGCGCGCGCGTGCAGGACGCGGACGCGATCGTCGAGCTGGCCGACCGGCTGTACGCAGCCGCGCAGGCCGCATAAAGGCCGCCCGCAACGCACTGGGCAACGCGGGCCGCCGGGAAGGCATGCCGCAGAAAGACGCGTCCCTGTCGGGACGCGCGACGGCTCAACGATCGTCGTGCAGCTCGCCGCCGGGCAGGAACAGCCAGGTGCGTGTGACCTGCAGGATATCCACGTCGTCCTTGGTCCTGGGCAGTGGCGGGAACGGCTGCGCCAGCTGCACCACCCGCAGCGCTGCCGCATCCAGCGCCGGGGTGCCGCTGGAGACCAGCACGCGGCTGCTTTCCACGCTGCCGTCGCGGCGCACGCCCACGCTGATCACCACCTTGCCGCCGAGTCGGCGCCGGCGCGCCTCGTCCGGGTAATTGAGATTGCCGACGCGCTCGGCACGGTCCACCCACGCACGCAGGTAGTTGGCATAGGCGTATTCGCGGGTACTGGCCGAGACGAACTTGCGATTGGGGCGCTTGGCATATTGCTCCGAGCGCAGATGCACCTCGGCGGCGAGCCGGGCCATTTCCGCGTCGCGCTGCACGCGTTGCGCATCGGTGGGCGAGGGCAGGTCGGTCTGCGGATTCGGCTGCGGGGTGGGCACGGCCTGCTCGCCGCGGCGGCTGGCCACCACGCGGGTCTGGGTCGGCTCCGGCGCCTGCAGCGTGGTCGCACGCTGCGCCTGCGGTGCCAGCCCGCTGCGGTCCTGCGGCACCACCCCGGGCTGGCTGTCGCGCGGGCGTTGCGCGGTGGCGTGATTGCCGCCGCCCTGCTGGTTGGCCTGGGCCAGGAAATCGGCCTGCCTGGGCGTCAGCGGGGTGCTGGTCTGGCTGAAGATCACATCCAGCGTCGGCACCAGCGGTGCGTCCTCGCTGACCGCAAACCCCACGCCCAGGATCAGCACGCCGTGCAGCAGCAGCGAGATCACCAGCGTCGCGGTCAGCCGGCGGCGCTCGTGCATGGGAGCCGGCAGTGCCGCGGCCGCGCTCATTGCGCCGCGCCGGCCTCGATCGCGTCGAACAGCAGCCCGGCGATGTTCAGGCCGAACTGCGCATCCAGCTCGCGCACGCAGGTGGGGCTGGTGACGTTGACCTCGGTCAGGTAATCGCCGATCACGTCCAGGCCGACAAAACGCATGCCGCGGCGGCGCATTTCCGGGCCCACCTGCGCGGCGATCCAGCGGTCGCGCTCGGACAGCGGCCGGCCTTCGCCACGTCCGCCGGCGGCCAGGTTGCCGCGGAATTCGTCGCCCTGCGGAATCCGTGCCAGGCAGTAGTCCACCGGCTCGCCATCGACCAGCAGGATGCGCTTGTCGCCGGCGCTGATGTCGGGGATGAAGCGCTGCGCCAGGGTCAGCTTGCGATTGCCGTCGGTCAGCGTCTCCAGGATCACGTTGAGGTTGGGGTCGCCGGTGCCGCTGCGGAAGATCGAACGCCCGCCCATGCCGTCCAGCGGCTTGAGCACGGCTTGGCCATGTTCGAGCACGAACGCCTTAAGCGCGGCGGAGTCGCGGCTGACCAGGGTTGGCGGGCAGCACTGCGGAAACAGCAACGCGGCCAGTTTCTCGTTGTAGTCGCGCAGGCCCTGCGGGTCGTTGACCACCTGCGCGCCGGCGCGCTGGGCCACGCTCAGGACCTGGGTGTCGTAGACGAACTCCGCATCCACCGGCGGGTCCTTGCGCATCAGCACCACCTGGCCGGGGCCGAATTCCAGTTCGGCGAACTCGCCCAGGGTGAACCAGCCGGCCTTGTCCTCGCGCACGCTCAGGGGTGCGACCTGTGCCACCGCGCGTCCCTCGCGCAGGCTGAGTCCGCCCGGACGCACATACTGCAGGCGGTGACCACGCCGCTGCGCTTCCAGCAACATGGCGAAGGTGGTGTCTTTGGCGATCTTGATGGAGGCGATGGGATCCATCACCACGACGACGTCGAGCGACATGGGGAGCTAAACCTTTAGAACAGGCTGCCGATGGTAACTTCAAGCGGTGGCGATGGCGCGCCCGGCCGGTCGTGAATGCGCGACTTGCCGCTCGGCCCGCAGCTGCACACGGTCGGAACGTCCGCCTGGCGGGCCCCCGGCAACGTACCCTTGACAGTCAATGCGGGTCTTGGGATATACATGCAGTTTCGTAGCGACGCCGGCAGGGAAGAAGCGTCGCGCGTCCGGGGATATTTGCATGACAGAAAACATTGCTGCGGGTGGGGAACTCGCAGGACTGAAGGTGATGGTGATCGATGATTCGAAGACCATTCGCCGCACCGCCGAAACGCTGCTGAAGCGGGAAGGCTGTGAAGTAGTGACAGCGACCGATGGTTTCGAGGCACTGGCCAAGATTGCCGACCAGCAACCTCAGATCATTTTTGTCGACATCATGATGCCGCGTCTGGATGGGTACCAGACATGCGCGTTGATCAAGGGCAACCAGCTCTTCAAGTCGACGCCGGTGATCATGTTGTCGTCCAAGGACGGCCTGTTCGACAAGGCACGCGGCCGCATCGTCGGCTCCGAGCAATATCTGACCAAGCCGTTCACCCGTGAAGAACTACTGAGCGCGATTCGCACGTACGTCCACGCCTGACCAGGGGGAAAGGCAACATGGCTCGAATTATATTGATCGAGGACTCGCCCACCGACAGGGCAGTCTTCAGTCAATGGCTGGAAAAAGCAGGCCATACGGTCGTCGCCACCGACAATGCCGAAGAGGGACTTGCGCTGATTCGCAGCCAGGCGCCCGATCTGGTGCTGATGGACGTGGTGCTGCCCGGCATGAGCGGTTTCCAGGCAACGCGTGCATTGGCGCGCGACCAGGCCACCAAGGACATCCCCGTGCTGCTGGTCAGCACCAAGGGCATGGAAACCGACAAGGCCTGGGGTTTGCGGCAAGGTGCCAGCGACTACATCGTCAAGCCGCCGCGCGAAGACGATCTGATCGCCCGCATCAAACAACTGGTGCGTTGATGCGTTCTCCATTCGACATTCTCGAAGACTACGAGCGTCGTAGTCTTGCGCACGCCACGCCGCTGCCGGAACGCCAGTTCTCGGCCGACATCTGGCGCGGCGTCGGCTATCGCGTCGGCACCCGGCGGCTGGTCTCGGATTTCCGCGAAGTCGCGGAAATCGTGCCGATGCCGCCGGTCACTCCGGTGCCGGGCGCACAGCCCTGGCTGCTGGGCGTGGGCAACCTGCGCGGCAACCTGTTCCCGGTGATCGATCTGAAGCAGTTCCTGGAGGGCCGGCGGACGGTGCTGCAGGAAGGCCAGCGCGTGCTGATCATGCGCCAGAGCGGCGGCGACGTCGCGCTGACTATCGACGAGCTGTACGGCCAGCGTAGCTTCGAGCAGGTCCAGGCGGTCGAACCCGGCGAGTTGGCGCAAGGCCGCTATGCCCACTTCATCGACCGTGCCTTCCGCAACGAGACGCAGGACTGGGGTGTGTTCTCCCTGGCGTTGCTGTCGCGCACTCCTGAATTCCGGCAGGCCGCGGCCTAAGCCGCGACCCCGCCACGTCATACAGATCGAGGTCGAACCATGAGTACCGCCCCGGACGCCCGCAAGACCAACAAGCTCGGCAGCGTCAGCACCAGCTTCTGGCTTGGTTTGCTGGTGTTGTCGATGATCGTGTTCGGCGCCAATACCGGCGTCGCCACCTGGCAGGGCAGTCGCCTGGCCGGTGCCGGCACCGGCGCGGCCGATCTGCAGGTGCTGTCGCAGCAGCTGGCCAACCAGGGCCGCGAAGCGGTCTCCGGTGACCCCAAGGCGTTTGCCGCGTTCAAGGAGACCAAGGCCCGCATCGACAGCACGGTCAGCGAACTGGATGGCCGCTACGGCCAGGAAGGCTCGGTCGCCAGCTCGATGGCCCAGCTCAAGGCGACCTGGGTGCCGCTGAGCAAGAACGCCGATCAGGTCATCGCTAGCGAACCGGCGGTGCTGGGTCTGTCCGGCAACGCCGAACGCTTCTCCGGCAGCGTGCCGCAGCTGCAGGCGCAGTTGAATGAAGTGGTGCGCGCGATGACGGTCAGCGGCGCGCCCGCCTCGCAGATCTACAACACGCTGCAGCAGGTCGTGGTCGCCGGCACCATGGCGCGCCGGGTGACCGAAATGCGCGCCGGTGGCGCCAATGCCGCCGCCTCCGGCGATGCGCTGGCACGCGACTCGGTGGTGTTCACGCAGATGCTCGAAGGCCTGCGCGCGGGCAACGACGAACTGGGCATCGCCGCGGTGCGCAACCCGGCCGCGTTGTCGGCGCTGGAGCAGTCGCAGGCGCAGTGGGCGACGATGAAGAAGGACGTCGACGCCATCCTGGCCAGCTCGCGCAACCTGTTCGCCGCGCAGTCCTCGGCCGCCGCGCTGACCGCCGGCTCGAACAAGATGCTGGACGACAGCAAGAAGTTGTTCGATGCGTTCTCGGCGTTCGGCTCGGTGCGCGACACGCGCCTGTTTCCGAACTTCTGGCTGGGCGTGGTGTCCGGCCTGCTGGCGCTGCTGGCGATCATTGGCTTTGTCTGGAGCTCGGTGCGGGTACGCTCGCGCGAGCAGGACGTGCGTTACCAGGCGCAGGTGGAATTCAACAGCCGCAACCAGCAGGCGATCATGCGGCTGCTGGACGAAATCAGCTCGCTCGGTGAGGGCGACCTGACCGTCAAGGCCTCGGTGACCGAGGACATGACCGGCGCGATTGCAGACGCCATCAACTACGCCGTGGATGAGCTGCGCCACCTGGTGACCACGATCAACGACACCTCGGCCAAGGTCGCCGTGTCGACCCAGGAGACCCAGGCCACCGCGATGCAGCTGGCCGACGCCGCCGGCCAGCAGGCCAACCAGATCACCACCGCCTCCGAGCGCATCAGCGAAATCGCCGCCAGCATCGAACAGGTGTCGCGCAACTCCACCGAGTCGGCCGAAGTGGCGCAGCGCTCGGTGGTGATCGCCGCCGAAGGTGCCGGCGTGGTGCGCGAGACCATCCAGGGCATGGACCAGATCCGCGACCAGATCCAGGAAACCTCCAAGCGCATCAAGCGCCTGGGTGAATCCTCGCAGGAGATCGGCTCGATCGTGGAACTGATCAACGACATTTCCGAGCAGACCAACATCCTGGCGCTCAACGCCGCGGTGCAGGCCGCCTCGGCGGGCGAGGCCGGTCGCGGTTTCGCGGTGGTGGCCGACGAAGTGCAGCGCCTGGCCGAACGCACCTCCGGCGCGACTCGGCGGATCGAAGGCCTGGTGCAGACCATTCAGGCCGATACCAACGAGGCGGTCAGCTCGATGGAGCAGACCACCTCCGAAGTGGTGTCCGGTGCGCGCCTGGCCGAAGACGCCGGCACCGCGCTGACCGAAATCGAGCGCGTGTCCAACGCCTTGAACAACCTGATCAAGAACATCTCCATCGCCGCGCACCAGCAGTCGGCCGCAGCGACGGATATCACACAGACCATGGGCGTGATCCGTCAGATCACCAGCCAGACATCGCAGGGTGCGGAGCAGACGGCCGAGTCGATCGGCAACCTGGCTCAGCTCGCTGCCGATCTGCGCCGTTCGGTCGCCGACTTCAAGCTGCCGGCGTGAGCACGACGCGGAACGGGAAAGGATCAGCAGATGGCGCGTAGTAGCGTTACGTCGATGCAGGAACAGACCGGTGGCCGCCTCGGCGGTACCCCGGCCGTAGGCAGGGGGCTGCAATGAGTGCGCTTCGCGATGCGATGAGTCACGCCGCGCTGGGCTGGGTCAAGCCGGAGCTGGACGAGACGTTGCGCCAGGCGCGCAACGAGATCGAGTACTTTGCCGAAGAACCGTCCGACACCAGTCGGATGCGCTTCTGCGCCGGCTATCTGCACCAGGTGCAGGGCACCTTGCGCATGGTGGAGCTGTACGCCCCGGCGATGGTGGCCGAAGAACTCGAGCTGCTGGCCCAGGCGGTGCAGGTCGGCGAGGTGGCCGACCGCGACGAAGCCTGCGCCATGCTGATGCGCGGCACCGTGCTGCTGCCCGACTACCTGGAGCGCCTGCAGAACGGTCACCGCGACATTCCGATCGTGCTGCTGCCGCTGCTCAATGAAATCCGTGCCACGCGTGGTCAGCCCGGCCTGAGCGAAAGCGTGCTGTTCGCGTTCGATCCGCAGGCCGGCGTCGCCACCGAGGCCGAGCTGGATCACGCGCGCGGCAGCCTGAGCGGGCGCAATCGCGAGTTGCTCGACACCGTCGGCAACGCGGTCAAGGAAGAATTGCTGCGCGTCAAGGACGCGCTGGACCTGCACCTGCGTACCGGCGGCGAGATCGCCGAGCTGCAGACCCAGGTCAAGGATCTCGGCAGCGTTGCCGACACCCTGGGCATGATGGGCCTGGGCGTGGCGCGCAATGTGGTCGTGCAGCAGCGCGATGCGCTGGCGCGCGTGGTCGACGGCCAGGTGCAGATGGACGAAGGCGTGCTGCTGGATATCGCCGGCGCGCTGCTGTATGTCGATGCCTCGCTGGATGACCAGGTCGCCAGCCTGGGCGCCGATGTCGGCGACGGCAATGAAGCCAGCAACAGCGCCACCTCCTCGGAAGTGCGGCGCACGGTGGACGTGCTGGCGCAGGAGGCGATCGCCAATTTCGGTGCGGCGCGCGAGCATTTCGTCGCCTTCATCGAGACCAACTGGGACCACGCCCGCCTGGCCGACGTGCCGCATCTGCTCGGCGAAGTCGGCGGTGCGCTGCGCATCCTCGAGCTGCCGCAGGCGGCCGATTACCTGGAAGGCGTGCGCCGCTATGTCGATCTGGAACTGATCGGCAAGCAGCGCGTGCCCAGCGGGCGCCAGCTGGACACCCTGGCCGATGCGATGGCCAGCCTGGAGTACTACCTGGAAGCCCTGCGCGAGCGCCGTCCCGGCCGCGAAGAAATCCTGGACATCACCCGCAACAGCCTGGAAACGCTGCGCTATTGGCCGCTGCCCTCGGGCCAGCCGTCCGACCTGCCGGTCGGTGCCGACCAGCCGGGCAGCGTGGCCGAGCAGCTCGCCGCATCGCTCGCGCAGCAGGCCGCTGCCCCGGCGCTGGCGGCCAACGACGCTGCGCCGACGCCGTCGCTGGAATGGGCCAACGAAACCGTGGTCGAGGCGCCGTTCGCCGCCAGCGTGGTGCACGACACCGGCGCTGCCGCTACCGATACGGTGTTTTCGTTCGACCCGGTCGCCGCCGAGGAAACCGTCTCCGGCCAGGCGCACGTGCCGTTTACGGTTGCGCCGCTGGACCTGTCCGACGATGGCGCGCAGGCGCCCGGCGACTGGCAGCTGGAAACCACCGAGCACGCCGCACCGATCGCCACCTCCATTTTCGACCCGGTGTTGGCCGAGCAGGACGGCAGCGTGTCGGCCGATGCCGCGCAGGTCAGCTACACCGTGGATCTGAGTGCGCTGGAGCAGGACGACAGCGCCACGCCGGCGGTTGCCGAACCGACGCCGCTGCAGATCGAGCAGATCGAGTTGCCTGGCGATGCCGACCAGAGCGAGGCACCGCTGGACTTCATCGCACAGGCCCAGACCGGCCGCGCGCAGACCAGCATCGAGGATGCGTTTTCGCCGCCGCCGCTACCGCCCGTGGCGCCGCAAGAGCTGGACGACCCGTTCGTCGACTCCGCGCCCGAACCGCAGCCAGCCCCGGCCGACGACGCCGCCGAGCAGAGCGCACCGCGCGTGCAGCAGGCGGTGGTCAGCGAGTTCGAACTGGACGCCGCATCGACGGTGTTTTTGGCCCAGCTCGACGCGGCCGCCGCGCAGTTCGATGTGCAGCGTCAGCAGGTACAGCACACGACCGATGCCGACAGTCAGACTGCGAAGGCAGCGCCCGAGCCGGCAGCGAGCGAAGCGGCCCAGGCCAGTGCCGATGCCGGCATCTTCGGCGGCTTTGGCGACAGCGATATCGACGACGACATCCGCGACGTATTCCTGGAGGAATTCGACGAAGAGCTGGTCAATCTGGGCCAGCTGCTGCCGGTCTGGCGTGCCGCGCCACACAGCCAGGACAACCTGCGCCCGATCCGCCGCGTCTTCCACACCTTGAAGGGCAGCGGTCGCCTGGTCGGCGCGCAGGTGCTCGGCGAGTTCAGCTGGAAGATCGAGAGCATGCTCAACCGCGTGCTCGACAACTCGCGGCCGGCCAGCCCGGCGGTGGTGGCGATGGTCGAACTGGCCTACGAGGTGCTGCCGCAGTTCAACGCCGCATTGCGCGACCAGGGCCGCATCAGCGCCGATCTGCCGGACATCCAGGCAGTTGCCGAGCGTGTGGCCGCGGGCGAAGAAGTCTATTACGTGGCCGCGCTGGCAACGCCGGTGGCTGCGGATGTCGCCTTCATTCCGGCAGCGGCAGGCGTGTTCGCGGCGACCGGTGGCACACCGGCCTCGGTGGATAGCGTGCTGCGCGAGATCCTGGAAGCCGAAGTCGCCACCCATCTGGAAACCGTCAACGCATGGCTGCAGGCCAACCAGGCCGAGCCGCAGCTGGCAAGCGAAGAATTGCTGCGCGCGGTGCACACCATGAGTGGCGCGTTTGCGATGACCGACGTGCCGGAAATCACGCTGGTGACCACGCCGGCCGAGAGCTACGTCAAGCGTCTGCTTGCCGCGTCGCTGCTCCCCTCGCAGGAGGGCATCGACGCCATTGCCGCAACGGCGTCGGCAATCGCCACCACCGTGACCGCCTTGCGCGCCGATGCGCCGTTGATTCCGTCGTTTGCGCCGTTGAGCGAACGCCTGCGCGCGCTGGTGGAGACGCTGCCGGAAGCGCAGTGGCCACCGCAGGCGTTCCTGGACGAGCTGGAAGATCTGGATGCGCCGGGCGAGATGGCGGTCAGCAGCGAGTCGGCGGTCGAGCTGACCGGGGCGCAGGATCTGTCGCAGTATCTGGACGCCAGCGCGCTGCCGTCGGATACGAGCAATCACAGCGCGCCCGTGCATGCCGCCGATGACGCAGCGGATGCCGATGCGCACGCCGATGCCGACGCACCGATCGCGGTGGACGAGCTGGCCGAGGCCGAGGCTGAAGACACCTCGTCGCTTGCGCTGGACGCACCGGCACCGCATGAACAGACGCAGACGGCTGACCTTGCTGCGCTGGAGCAGGAGCAGATTGCTGATTCGGTCGAGACTGCGCAGGCCCCGGCCGGGGATGCAGTCGCCTCCGATGCGGGAGCGGAGCAGGTCGCCGAGGCGTCGCATGGCGATGCTGCCCAGCACCAGCACCAGCACCAGCACCAGCACCAGCACGAAGCCGAGGCTGAGTCGCCTGGCGTCGATGGGCACGACACCCCGGCCGATGAGCCGGTGGTCGACGCCAATGCCTGGGATGCGACCGGATTGCAGCAGGCTAGCCATGTCGATGCGGCATCGCATGCGCACGCAGGCGACGTGCCGGAAGCTGGCGAGCACGTGGCAGTGGACGAGTTGTCCGACGTGGAAGCCGCGTTGGGCGATGCGCAGACGCTCGCCGCACCCGAAGCCGGGGAGCTTGCTGCCGAGCGTGCAGACGCCGAGCAGCAGTCGCCGGGCGAGCATGCTGCCGAGTACGAGCAGCACGACCAGCGCGAGGCTGACGCAAGCGTGCAGGATGCCGAAGCGGCATTGAGCGATGACGCGGCGTCCACGGACGAAGCGCCTGTCGAGACCATCGAGGCATTGGAAGCAGTGCATGCGCAGGCCCCGCTGGCCGACCACACGCATGCGGCGACCAGCGAAGACTGGACGCAGGACAGCGCGGCGCTGGATGGCGAGTCGACCGGGCAGGGCGACCACGTGTCCACCCCGCACGACGAGGCTATCGGTGCGCAGGCGCAGCCGCCCGCCGACGAGGCAGCGCAGCACGGCGATGCCGCGTTGCCGCAGGATGCCGACGCGCAGCTTGGCGACCAGTTGCAGGTGCAAGACACGGCGCAGTTGGGCGAGCATCCGTCTTCCGAAGAACATGCGCTGTCGGGCGAGCAGGTGCACCTGCAGGAACCTGCGCATACGGACGAGGCTGCGCAATCGGAAGCGCATGTCGATTCGGACGAGCAGGAACACCTAGACGCGCACACGCATGCCGACGGAGTCGAGCACGTTGCGGAAGCCGAGCAGACTCCAGAAGCAGGGCAGGCTGAAGCAGAGCAGGCTACAGAAACAGAACAGTCTGCAGCGGCGGAACAAACTGCAGAGGTTGAACAGCCCGCAGACGCAGACCACGCTGCAGACGCACAGCAGGCTGCCGAAGCGCTACCCGAACACACCATCGAGTCGGTGCAAGCCTTCGAGATGGCGCAGGTGGCTGATCAGGTCGAAGAGACCGGTGATCCGCAGTCGGACATTGCGCCGGAGCTGCATTCGGACGTCGCTGCTGACGCCGAGGCGGATACCCATGCCGATGCCGAGGTCCACGCGCAGCATCCAGACGCAGACGCAGACGCAGACGCAGACGCAGACGCGACGCTCGAGGCTGCCAACACGGATGCTGTCGAGCATCCCGAGCAAGTCGAACACGCCGAACAAGTCGAGTATCCCGAGCACGCCGAACAGGTCGGACACACAGAGCAAGTCGTATCTACCGACTCCGCAAGCGAACACGAAGACGTCACAGCCGTGGCCTTCAGCGCGCCGGTGGAAGACGCTGCGGCGGGCGATAGCGCCGCCAACGACGTGGGCGCAGCCTTCGATACCGGCCCGCTCAACTTCGACCAGCTCGATGGCGAACTGGTCGACATCTTCGTCGAGGAAGGCCGCGACCTGCTCGACCATTGCGATGGTCTGATCGCCCGCATGCGCGAGGTGCCGGAAGACCGCGAGGTCCTCAACGGACTGCAGCGCGACCTGCACACGCTCAAGGGCGGCGCGCGCATGGCCGGCATCAACGCCATCGGCGACCTCGGCCATGCGATCGAATCGCTGCTCGAAGCGGTGGCGGCCAACCGGACCGACATCGACCGCGACGACGTGCGCCTGTTCGAGCGCGGCTTCGACCGCCTGCATCAGCTGTTGACCCGCACCGGCATGCACCGCGCCGTGGCGATGCCGACCGACCTGGTGGAAGCCTTCGAAACCCGTACCCGTGGCCGCAATGCCGCAGAGCCCAGCGACGCCGATGTGCGTGCGATCGCCAAGGCGTCGGTGGAACCGGCACCGCTGTCGGCGCCCATCCCGGTCGACGGCCAGGTCGAGGAAGAACTGCTGCCGCGCGCGCAGCAGGAACAGGTGCGCGTGCGTGCCGACCTGCTCGACCGCCTGGTCAATCACGCCGGCGAAGTGGCGATCTACCGCTCGCGCCTGGAACAGCAGATGGGCGCCTTCCGCGGCGCCATGGGCGAACTGGATCGCACCAACGCCCGTCTGCGCGACCAGTTGCGTCGTCTGGATCTGGAAACCGAAGCGCAGATCGTGGCGCGTTATCAGCGCGAGCAGGATCAGGGCGATCGCACCTTCGATCCGCTGGAACTGGACCGCTTCTCCACCCTGCAGCAGCTCAGCCGCGCGCTGAACGAATCGGCCGCCGACTTGGGCGGCTTGCAGGGCGTGCTGGAAGATCTCTCGCGTCAATACGACGGCTTGCTGCAACAGCAGTCGCGCGTCAGCTCCGAGCTGCAGGACGGCCTGATGCGTGCGCGCATGGTGCCGTTCGACGGCTTGGTGCCGCGTCTGCGCCGTGTGGTCCGCCAGGCCGCCACCGATACCGGCAAGCAGGTGCATCTGCTGCTGGAAGGTACCCAAGGCGAGCTCGATCGCAACGTGCTCGACCGCATGGTCGCGCCGCTGGAACACATGCTGCGCAACTCGGTGGCGCATGGCCTGGAGGCGCCGGAGCAACGGCGCGACGCGGGCAAGCCGGAAGAGGGCAGCATCGCGATCCGTCTGCGCCGCGAAGGCTCGGAAATCGTGCTGGAAGTGGCCGACGACGGCGCCGGGCTGGACCGCGAGGCGATCCGTCGCCGCGGCGAGCAGCGCGGCCTGATCGAACCCGGCCAGGAACTCAGCGAGGCCGAACTGGATGGGCTGATCTTCGCCTCCGGTTTCAGCACCTCCGAGCAGGTCAGCCAGCTGGCCGGCCGTGGCGTGGGCATGGACGTGGTCCGCAACGAAGTGCGTCAGCTCGGCGGCTCGGTGGACATCCACTCGGTGCGCGGCCAGGGCGTCACCTTCACCCTGCGCCTGCCACAGACGCTGGCGGTCACCCAGGCGGTGTTCGTGCGCATCGGCGACACCACCTTCGCGGTGCCGGTGGCATCGGTCAGCGGTATCGGCCGCATCTCGCGCAGCCGCTACGAGTCGGGCGAGGGCGGCTACCACTACGCCGGCGAGGAGTACGTGCTGCACGATCTCGGCTCGCTGGTCGGCCAGGCCGCCGCGCGTGCCGATGGTCAGGCACAGGTGCCGTTGCTGCTGGTGCGTGCGGGCGACCTGCGCGCGGCGGTGGCGATCGATCAGGTGCTGGGCAACCGCGAAATCGTGGTCAAGCCGGTGGGCCTGCAGATCGCTTCGGTGCCGGGCATCTACGGCGCCACCATCACCGGCGATGGCCGCGTGGTGGTGATCCTGGACGTGGCCCCGCTGGTGCGCCGCTATCTCAGCCAGCCGGCGCGTCCGGCGCCGGAAACCCCGGCCGAATCGCAGCGCCAGGTGCCGTTGGTGATGGTGGTGGACGATTCGCTGACCATGCGCAAGGTCACCAGCCGCGTGCTGGAACGCCACAATCTGGATGTCACCACCGCACGCGATGGTGTCGAGGCATTGGAACTGCTGCAGGAGCGCGTGCCCGACCTGATGCTGCTGGACATCGAAATGCCGCGCATGGACGGCTACGAGCTGGCGACCGCGATGCGTGCCGACCCGCGCTTCAAGGCGGTGCCGATCGTGATGATCACCTCGCGCAGCGGCGAGAAGCATCGCCAGCGCGCCTTCGAGATCGGCGTGCAACGTTACCTGGGCAAGCCTTACCAAGAGTTGGATCTGATGCGAAACGTGTATGACCTGCTGGGGATCGCCCGTGTCCGAGAATAATGGCGCAATGGGAACTCCGGTCGCCCTGCTGGGCCGCCCCGGGCAGGCGCGCGAGCGGCTGCGTGAAGCGCTCGGCCTGGCTGGCGCCCACGTGGTGCTGGAAGACGAGCCCTCCGCGGTAGATGTGCAGATGCTGCGCGATGCCGAGCCGGTGGCGGTGCTGGTCGCGCTGGAGCCGTCGATCGAAGACGCGCTCGAAGCGCTGGAGCCGGCCTTCAACATGCCCGGCGTCACGGTGATCTTCGACGAGGCCGAGCTGACCGTGCGTCGCGAGGGCTGGGAAGCGCAGCGCTGGGTGCGCCATCTGGCCGCCAAGCTGCATGGCCATGCCGACGTACTGCCGCCAGGCACCGAGAGCGAGCCGTCGCTGCAGCCCGAACCGGGCCTGGAACTGGCGCCGCGGCAGCATTCGGACCTGCAGCTGGACCAGCATCTGCAGGCAGCCGCGCATGCGTTCGACAGCGTGCCCGGCGATGCCTTGTTCGCACGGGGCGTGGACACGTCCGAGGCCGCGGCCGACACGCCGGGCCTGACGCTGGGCGATTCCAGTACCTGGGGCCTGGTCGACGAGGTCGCGGTGGTGGTGCGCCCGCGTGCCGAATTGAACATGGACGCGTTGTCGACCGGCGGACTGTCGCTGGTGGAGCTGGATCAGGCCGGTGACACCACCGGTGCGGTGCTGGTACTGGCCGGTATCGGCGGCCCGGATGCGATCCGTCGCCTGCTGTCCGCGCTGCCGCCGGAGTTTCCGCGCGCCGTGCTGGTGCGCATGACCCTGGATGGCGGCCAGTACGGCAACCTGGTGCGGCAGATGGGACGCGTGTCGGCATTGCCGGTCGAACTGGGCGAAGCCGGCCAGGTGATTGCGGCGGGCAAGGTCTACGTGCTGTCCGACGACATCGGCGTGCAGCAACATGCCGGCGCGCTGGCGTTTGTCGCGCAGGCCGATCCGGCCGGGCTGGTGGCCGCGTTGCCGCCGACCGACAGCGCGGTGCTGATGCTCAGCGGCGCCAACGAGGCGCTGGTCGAGGCCGCGCTGGCGCTGGCCGAGCAGGGCGGCTGGCTGGCCGGTCAATCCGCCGACGGCTGTTACGACCCGGCCGCGGCGGCGCGTCTGGCGCGCCAGGGCATTCTGACCGGCGACCCTGCGCAGCTGGCGCAGGCGTTGGCGCAGCGCTGGCCGGCATAAGCCGGGCGCTTCCTCTCAAGAACGGAACAGGTGCGATGAGCTACGCCAACAATGACGAAATCCGCGGCGTCCTGATCCAGGCCGGCCAGGAGCGCGTGCTGCTGCCCAACGCCACGGTGGCCGAGGTGATGTCGCGGGTGGCGGTCGAGCCGATGGCCGAGATGCCGCGCTGGGTGGTCGGGCGCATCGACTGGTACGGCTGGAAGGTGCCGCTGCTGTCGTTTGCGCGCTTGAGCGGCATGGGCGAGGAGCCTACGGCGGTCAACAACAAGGTGATCGTGCTCAAGGCGCTGGGCGGCAATCCTGTGCTGCCGTATTTCGCCTTGCTCACCGCATCGTTCCCGCAGCTGATCTCGGTGCCGCGCGACGGCCTGCTGGCCGACGCTTCTGAAGATGCGCTGCCCGACGGCGTGCATATGCGCGTGCTGCTGGGCGAGCAGAGCGCGTTGCTGCCGAACCTGGATGCGATCGAGGCGCAGGTTGCGCAGGCGCTTGCGGCGGTTGCCGCCTAATGTGCCATTGCCGGGCGACGACGCTGCCCGGTTGCGGGCAGTGCCGGGACGAGGATCGGGTAGGGGCCGCGCTGCTCTGACGAGTGCCACCGCGCTGCGTGCAGTGCATGCTGACACGGCAGATGGCTGGGATGTCTTGCTGCCGTAGGGCAACCGTTTGCGGGGGCGTGATCTGTATGTGTCAGCCTGCTCTACACAACTCGCACGCCGCGCGCAAGGCGCGCCCGCGGCTGTCATGAGTCTTCCCGTCTTCGCGCCGGTCGAGCACGCCGACGGTGTGCTGCTGTGCGATCTGGCCATCGTCGATCCGGCCGCGATGGCCGATTACCACAGCCGTAATCGCGCGCATCTGGCCGCGGCGATGCCGCTGCGGCCACCGGCGTTCTACACCACCGAGGGCTGGCGCCGGCTGAGCATCGCCTACCGCACCGCGGTGCCGGGCGAGCGCGAGTTGCAACTGGTGTTGCTGCGCGATGCGCAGGTGATCGGCACGGTCGGCTTCACCCAGATCCAGCGCGGTGCCTTCCAGGGCTGTCATCTCGGGTATGGCCTGGATGCGCAGCAGCAGGGGCGCGGCCTGATTCAGTGGGCGGCCACGCAGGGCATCGGGTTTGCGTTCGGCCCGCTTGGCCTGCATCGGGTGATGGCGCAATACGTCCCCGACAACCTGCGCAGTGCGCGCGTGCTGCAGCGGCTGGGCTTCCAGATCGAAGGCTATGCGCGCCGTTACCTGCAATTGAACGGCGTCTGGCGCGACCATGTATTGACCAGCAGGTTGCGCGGCGACGATCCGGCGGCGGGTGCGTGAGCCCGGTTGCACAGGCGGGTACAGCGATGCCCGATGTGCGGTGACCTAGGGGGTGGCGGTCAGCGGCTCGACACGCAGCTGGTCGGCTTCGAGCCCTGCATCCTGCAAGACCTCCACCTGTGTCGACCAGCCGCGTTGCCGGAGGCGCTCGCGCAGTCGGCTGGCCCAGTCCTGCACCTCGGGTGCATCGGGTGTGGCGGCCAGGATGCGGATCCGAGCCGGCGCGGGATCGTCGGCGGCGGCGTGGCGCGCAAGCCAGTCGGCCGGTGGCATGGCGCGCTTTATCGGCGCGACGCGCACCGGGGCAGATTTTGCTCGAGACATCCCGGCGTCGACCGCCGTGGTGCTGAAGGCTGGTTGGCTGGTTGGCGGTGTTGCGCGGGCGGCGTCCGTCTGCGCCAACGGCGCATGGAGCACACGCAGCGGTGCAGGCTGGCCTGCGCCAGGCGCGCGTGATTGCAGCGTGCCGTCTGTTGCGCTGATGACGATCTGCGCCTGCTCGGTCAACGGCGGTGGGGCCGGCAGTGATGCCGGTGCTGGCGAGGGCGGGATGGGAGCAAGTGCCGCAGGCGCGCTGGGCCGGGCACTGGCTACGAGCGAGCCAGTCACCGACGCATCCTCAGGGAGTGCGACGATCGGGGCTGGAGCTGGTGCAGGCGCCGCGGGTGGCTGGGCGTCGGCTGATTGCAGGTCAGTGCCTGGCGTGGGGTCGGCGGCGAGTGCGGAGTCGAATGAAGGCGCAGGCGCTACAGGCGCCGCTGCACTGACTGGTTCCGGGGGCAAGGCGGGCGATGGCAGGGGGGACGGCGCTGGCGGCGGGGAGGGCGCTGCCGCGCTCGGGCGCGCTGCGGTTTCGGAGACGTCGGCATCCGCCGGTGCCGGCATCGCAGGCAAAACCAACGCATGCTCCGCGCCGGGATCGAGCTGCTCAGGCGCGCGCCTGGCTTGGTGAACTGTCGACGGTTCGACGACTGACGTCCCGACTGCAGCCGCTGGCGGCGCCTCCGCAGTGGGCTGACTGGCCTGCCACTGCAATCCGATGCCGACCACCAGGGTGATCGATGCAGCGAAGGCCAGCGTCGGCATCCAGCGCGGGCGACGGCTGCTGCGTCGGCGGGCGGCTGGGTTGCCGGCAGGGGCGGGATTTAAGCTTGCTGTGGCGGCAGCTGCTGCTGCCTGCGCCTGCGCCGATGCATGGGAGGTGGATGTGGACGCGCTATCAGGCCCGGGAAGCGCGCGCGATGCGATTCCAGATGCAACGGCGGCTTCCTCCGCAGATGCCGGTACCGCGGTAGCCAGTGACGCGGCTGCTGCTGCGGCCACGTCTGCGGTCGGACGCAGCTCTGCCGTATCGGCGTGTAGCGGTTGCGCGGCGATCCACGCACGCGCTGATTCGCCCAGGTTCGTCGTCCCGGCCTGATCGATAGGTTGGCCCTGTGCCAGACGCGCCTGCACGGCAGCACGCCGTACGGCCTGCGCCTGCTCCGCCTGCGCGGCGGCCGCCGCAAACATCGCCGCCATCGTGGCGGGTGCTTCGAACTGCAAGGTGTCCTGCGGTGGATGCACTGCCGCACGTTCGGCATCGGCGTTGCGTGCTGCCTGTGCAAACCACGCCTGCATCGACGCCGGCGGGGTATGCGCCGGCAGTGCACGCAGCAGTGCGGCAAGGCCATCGCTGCCGGCGACAAACCGATCGAAGGACTGGCTCATCGGGTCGCGTCCAGGCTCAGGCGCAACTTTGCGAATGCATAGCGCAGCCGGCTCTTGACGGTCTCGAAACCTTCGCCGATCACCTGGGCGATTTCGTCGACGCCGAGCTCGGCAAAGAAGCGCAGCACCACCACTTCGCGTTGTGCGTCGGGCAATGCCATCACCGCGGCGCGCACGCGATGGTGTTGCTGGCCGAGCATGGCCAGCTGCTCGGTGGACAGGTCGTCATCGGGCAGTTGCAGATGGGCGTCGTCCAGCGCCACCGAGGTGCTGTGAGAGGCGCTGCGACGGGTGTCGATCCAGCCGTTGCGCGCGATCTGGAACAGAAAACTGGTGAAGGCGGCCTGCCCGGGGCGGTAGTCGCTGCAGCGGGTCATCAGCTTGATCCAGGTCTTCTGCGCGAGGTCTTCGGCTTCGCTCAGGTTGCCTTCGCACAACCAGGCCAGGAAGTTGAACAGGGCGCGGTTGTGACGCGTGAACAACTCGGTGGCCGGCTGTTCGACAAAACCATTGGCGACGAGGAGCATGAGCTCCTCGTCGGGAAGATGCGCAAGGTCGGCAGGTTGCATGCGCGCAGTATAGGCAGGTGCCGCGCGCATCAGTCGGTGGTTGCGATTGGCCGGCTACTCAGTGCGTCGGCCTGCTGCACCAGCTGCAGGAAATCGGCGCGGTAGCCGAAGCGGTCGCTGCCCAGGCTGGCCGCGGCCAGGGCACGCACCTGCGGATAATCCCAGCCGTGCAGCTGAGTGCCGCCACGCAGGCGCTGGCCGAACCCGGCCACTGCGGCAGAAAAGCGGAAGGCATCGCTGGTGGCGTTCAAGGCCCGGCGCTGATTGCTGCGGACCACCGTGTCGAGCAACTGGCTGCGTTGTGCATCGGGCAGCTTGTAGCGCAGTTTGACGTGCGCCAGTTCGCTGTCGATTGCACGCACTTTTCGAGGTGTGGCGGTGTTGGCATAGCGCAACGGATCCACCGATGCGTGGCCGTCGGTCGGGGTGATTTCATACAGCGCGGTGACGGTGTGGCCGGCGCCGATCTCGCCTGCATCGACCTGGTCGTTGTTGAAGTCCTCGCGTTGCAGTGCGCGGTTTTCATAGCCGATCAGGCGGTATTCCTTGACGGTGTCCGGATTGAATTCGACCTGGATCTTGACGTCGCGCGCGATCGTGGCCAGCGTGGCGCCGAGCTCATGGGTCAGTACCTTGCGTGCTTCCAGCGCCGAGTCGATATAGGCGTAGGCACCGTCGCCGGCATCGGCCAGCTGTTCCATCAGCGTGTCGTTGTAGTTGCCGGTGCCAAAGCCGAGCGTGGACAGCGCCACGCCGGAGCGCCGCTTTTCGGCGACCATGCCCTTGAGCTGATCGAAGTCGGTGACGCCGACATTGAAGTCGCCATCGGTGGCGAGCAGGATGCGGTTGATGCCGCCGCGCAGATAGGCTTGCTGGGCAGCCCTGTAGGCCAGTTCGATGCCGCTGGCGCCGGCGGTGGATCCGCCCGATTGCAGGCTGTCGATGGCTTCGATGATGCGGCCCTGCTGGTCGCCGGGCGTGGGCGGCAGCACGACTGCGGTGTTGCCGGCATAGGTCACCAGGGTGATGCGATCTTTCGCCCGCAACTGACGCACCAGCAGCTTGAGCGAGGATTGCAGCAGCGGCAGTTTGTCGGGCGAGTCCATCGAGCCGGAGACATCGACCAGAAACACCAGGTTGGCCGGCGGCAGATCGGCGCTGGCGATGTCGCGGCCGGCAATGCCGACGCGCAACAGCAGGCTGTCGTTGTTCCAGGGCGTGGGCGCCAGTTCGGTGCGCACGGCGAACGGTTGGCCGTTGGTGGGTGCGGGGTCGTCGTAGCGGAAGTAGTTGATCAGCTCTTCCACACGCACGGCGTCCACCGGCGGTAGCGTGCCTGCGCTCAGGAAGCGCCGCACATTGCTATAGCTGCCGGTGTCCACGTCGATGCTGAAGGTGGACACCGGATTCGCCGCAGTCTGCACGATCGGGTTGTCGCGCAGCGTTTGATAGGTTTCGCGGTCTTCGGCCGGTGCCGGCAGGAGCGGCGGCATCGGCATGCGGTTGTCGAGCATTGGGCGTTGTGCGACCCACTTGGCGCTTGGCGCCCGCTGTGCAACCGAGGCCTCAAGTGCGATGGGCGCTGCTGGCATCGGCATCGGCATCGGCATCGGCATTGCGGATGGCGATGGTGCCGGTGCTGGACTCGGCACAGACGGCGGCTGCATGGGGTGGGCGAGGGCAGGCGCTGCGAGACTGCCCTCGATCTGCGCGGGTGTCGAAGCGGTGGGTGGCGATGGCTGCGCGGTTGCAGGCAGCACGGTGGTGCGCGAACTGTCGCTGTTCGGCTGGGTCGGCTCGTGCGAGCAGGCGCTCAGCAGCAAGGCGAGCGCAAGAAGGCTGTGACGGGGCATGGGAATCCTTTGCGTGGCGAAAAGGGATGGGTGAACAACGGACCGTCCGAGGTCGCCGTGCACTGCGCCTCTGTTGAGTAAACGGACCAGTGCGGCAAACGGGGTTAACTGGGGTGAAGATTTTTTTCGATCGCTGCTGAGTGCTGTGTGCAGTGCCCGCTGCGGGGAGGGCTGGGCGATGGGCATCACTTGTCTGCGTACCCTCACCCCAACCCCTCTCCCGTTGGAGAGGGGCTTGATGCTTCCCTTCTCCCATTGGAAGAAGGTGGCGCCTAGCGCCGGATGAGGGCACGGCGCTGCAGGGCGGTGCCGGTCGCCCCGTACCCTCACCCCGACCTCCGCTCCGCGTCCCGGCCCGCGCCAGCAGCGCGGGCGCTCCAAGGCCCGCGCGCAAGCCGTGCCTTCTCGCCGCTGTGGGAGAGGGGCTTTACAGTCATTGCTGCGCGTTATGCGCGAATCCGCACTGCTGGGCGCCGCAAGGCGGTTTATCCGCGCGCGGTGCTGCCGCATGATGGAAGGCTATGGCCGCGCACTGCGGTTGCCTGTCTTCTTCCTGCATGGAGTTCGCCCGGATGATCCAACGTCGTCACTTTCTCAAGAGCGCCACGCTTGGTGCGATCGCTTCCGGCTTGGCCGGGTGGGGCGCACGTGCGCAGGCGGCCGCCGGTGCCGGCACGGCCGGACGCGTTACCGCGCTGCCGCGCGGCGCGGCGCGGGTGATTTCCACCTGGGATTTCGGCATTGCCGCCAATCAGGCGGCCTGGAAAATCCTTGGCAGCGGCGGTATCGCACTGGATGCGGTGGAAGCCGGCGTGCGCGTGCCGGAAGCAGACCCGAGTAATCCGACTGTTGGCTTGGGCGGCTATCCGGACCGCGACGGCCGGGTGACGCTGGACGCCTGCATCATGGATCACCTGGGCAATTGCGGCTCGGTGGCGGCGCTGGAAGATGTGGTGCATGCGATTTCGGTGGCGCGCGCGGTGATGGAAAAAACCCCGCATGTGATGCTGGTCGGCGATGGCGCGCGGCAGTTCGCGCTGGAGCAGGGATTTCCGCAGACCAAGCTGCTCACGCCCAGCTCGGAAGCGGCGTGGAAAGAGTGGTTGAAGACCTCGAAGTATTCACCGGAAGCCAATATCGAAAACCGCGCCTGGCGCGATGCGAAGCTGCCGGGCGGCAAGGACAATCACGACACCATCGGCATGCTGGCGCTGGATGCGCACGGCAATCTGTCCGGCGCGTGCACCACCAGCGGCATGGCGTGGAAGATGCATGGCCGGGTTGGCGACAGCCCGATCATCGGCGCGGGGCTGTATGTAGACAACGAGGTGGGCGGTGCGACCTCGACCGGCGTCGGCGAAGAGGTGATCCGCAATGTCGGCAGTTTTGCGGTGGTGGAAATGATGCGCCAGGGCAAGTCGCCGGCCGATGCCTGCCGCGAGGTGGTGATGCGGCTGATCCGGCGCAAGCCCGAACTCACCCGCACCTTGCAGGTAGGATTTCTGGCGATGAACAAGCGTGGCGAGGTGGGGGCGTTCGCGATCCAGAAGGGTTTCAGTTACGCGGTCTGCGATGCGCAGCGGCAGGATCTGCTGGTGCCCGGTGAAAGCCACTACACCACCGAGCCTGCAGCATGAGTGGGTTGGGGCTGGAAGTGGCCGCCGATTCGGTGGGGTCGGCATTGGCGGCGCAGGAAGGCGGTGCGATGCGGGTCGAACTCTGCGGGGGCCTGGATGGCGGCGGGCTGACGCCATCGTTCGGCACGCTGGCGGTGGTGCGTGAGCGATTGCAGATTCCGCTATACGTATTGATCCGTCCGCGCGTGGGCGACTTCGTCTTCGACGCGGCGGAGGTCGAGGTGATGCGGCGCGATGTGGAGCAATGCGTGCGGCTGGGCTGCGATGGCGTGGTGCTAGGCGCGCTGGATCCGCACGGGCAGGTCGACATGGGCACGATGCGGGTGTTGATCGCCGCAGCCGGTTCGCTGGGCGTGACCTTTCATCGTGCGATCGATGTCAGTGCCGATCCGTCGCGCGCGCTGGAAGATGCAATCACGCTGGGTTGCGAGCGCGTGCTGACCTCCGGTGCGCGTGCGAGCGCGCTTGAAGGTGTCGACACCATTGCCGCATTGGTGCGGCAGGCGGGCGACCGCATCAGCATCATGCCGGGCGCGGGCGTGTCCGAAAGCAATGTGCGTGCGCTGCGTGCCAACACCGGCGCGCGCGAGTTCCATGCCTCCTCACGTGGGCCGGTCGCGGCGCAGGTGCATGCGCCGCACGCGTACATCTCCGATCTGGGCGGCGACTACCAGCGTACCGATGTGGCGCGTGTGCGGCGGATCGTGGGGGTGTTGCAAGAGCTGTGAGGCGCTGTGTGCCGATTGTGGAGCACGTGAGCTGGACCTTTTTGCACGCTGTGGCTGGGCAATTTAGGTGAAGCGACGGCGTGGCATGTGAGCTGTAGCTTGGCTGCCGGTCCTTGCCCGCCCACCCTCGCGGGACACGCCGCAAGTACCTCCTTGTAGGCTCTTACGCGGCATCCATGCCGCGTAAGGTCCCGCGCCGGTAGGAGGACAAAGACCTATCGAGATGGTCGGTATGCGTGGACAAGAGCAGGAGCGGCGGTCGGCGAGTTGCTTGTGTGCACGACCATCAAGCTTTGCTGCGTTGAAACGGCGGCAAAGCTCTTGTGTTGAGCTCAGACGGGCACTGTGGAAGAAGCGGGGAAAAGCATCTGATCTGGTGCTTCGTTGCAGGGCCCTTGCCCGCCCACCCTCGCGGGACACGCCGCAAGTACGTCCATGTAGGCTCTTACGCGGCATCCATGCCGCGTAAGGTCCCGCGACGGCGGGCGGACAAGGACCTGTCGAGATGGTCGGTGTGCGTGTTTGCAAGCAGAGCATGATGGATGCCGCCAAGGAGCATCCGCGGACAGGTTTATGCCGTGTCCCGCAAGCGGCGAGGGAATCGCGCCCTCGACCGTTCGATCTATTGCACACTTCCGGGCAATGACTGCGGCGATCTCATGTCATCTGCCTCGCTGCCAAGTCGTGTCGGATCCAGGACGACATGCTTGATGCGTTGGCGCTTCCAGGTGTAGCTGATATGGACCAGACCATCGCGGGTCTGGATCACGGCTGGGTAGGAGAACTCGTCTTTTGCACTGTTTTCCAGCGTGAGGGCGCGTTGCCAATGCACGCCGTCGGTCGATAGCGCCACCGCAAGCGTGCCGCGACCATCCCACCAGTCCTTGCCGGCGATACCGGGGTTGTAGACCAGCAGGGCGCGGCCGTCGCGCAGCATCACCGCGTCGGTGCCGGAGTTGGGGTTCTCCACATCCAGCAACTGCATCGGTTGCCAATGCAGGCCGCCATCCTGCGAGAAGGTACTGAACAACTTGTTCTGCTGGCTGCGCCCGAGCACCTGCACGCGCCCGTCTGCGTGCAGCAATACGCTGGGCTGGATCGCACCGATCACCGCCGGGTCGTTGAGCGGCATGCCGCGCTGCCAGTGCGCGCCGTCGTCTTCGCTCCATTCCAGATGCGCGCGCCAGCCGCGGTCTTCGCTGCTGCTGGGCGCAAGGATGCGTCCGTTCGGCAATTGCACCGGCTTGTTCTTGATCGGGCCGAGAATGCCGTCGGGCAGGCGCTGCGGCGGCGACCAGTGCGCACCGTCGTCATCGGAAGTGGTGCGCAGTCCCCACCAATCGCGCGGATTTGGGCCGAGCTTGTAGTACAGCTGCACCGGGCCGGTGACGGACTGGAACAGCACCGGATTCCAGGCCGGCAGCGCGGCGCCATTGGTGCCTGCGTGCGCGCCATCGGCGATGCGTCGTGGCGACTGCCAGTGCTGCGCGCCGCGTTGTGCGAGCCAGATACCGACATCGGCCGCTCCCTCGTGCGCGCCGCCGAACCAGGCCGCCAGCAGCGTGCCGTCGCGGGTTTCCAGCAGCGTGGAGGCGTGCGCCTGCGGTGTCGGTGCCGGGTCGGCGATGAACTCGCTGAGCACGATGGGTGAGGGCGTCGGCATGGGCGATTCGGCTTGAACTGCGCAGGCGGCAAGGCTCGCAACAAGGCAGGTCAGCAGGCGTGACGGGAGCATCGTGGTGAAGTCCTGTGCGGATTTTAAAGATACCTATTTATTATCTATTAAATACCATGCTCCCCGGTCATCCCAGGCGGCCGTGGTCACCGACCACGGCGAGGCGCGGCGATGTCATGACACCCGCTCTCCACATTGCGCTGGCTGGCCGCACTCGGCCTGACCGCCTTGACCCTGCACACCGCCATGACGCAGAACTTTGCTGCGCCTGCGACGTCCATCGCGAAGCGGCGTTGCGAGGATTCAGTCGTACGCGAGCAGGCCGTTATCGAGATGACACGGTGTGCGGTGTGCCTGGCGCTTGGTCGGCGCACCGCAACGCGGTAAACCGGTGCGACCGGCTTTCAGGGCCGATTGGCGTGCAACAACGCGCAGCGCCGTGTATCCGTCCACTCAGGAGCACACGTATGGCTTTTCCAACATCAGTCAACGACCAGATCACCGATGCTGTCACGCAGTCCAACGTCAAGGTCATTGGCGAGGCGCCTGCAATGGCGACGAGCACGATCTACCAGAGCATGGCGCATTCGAGCGGCATCCTGTTTCAGAACGCGGTATCGGTGCAACAGCAGCAAAACACCCTGTCGCAGGCCGCCAGCAACCAGGGCGTGATGCAGATCTACAGCCTTGATACGACCGCCTCGGCGGCGGATGTCGAGAAGATCGCGCAGGCGGGCGTCGCCGACAATCTGACCAGTCTGCTCACCGTGCTCAATGCGTTCAACACCAGCAAATAATGGCGGCTGGCGACAGCGGCAGTGCTGTCGCCAATGTTGCTATTGCCATTGCTGACGCGAGCGTCGTCGCACTCAGGCCGCGTCGTCGTCGCGCGCCTGCGGCGGCAACAGGATCTGCGGCTGCTTGGCCGAGTGGGTCTGGCACAGGAAGGTCATCAGGTGCGCCGCTTCGGTGCTGCCGATCGGCTGGCTGGGCGCGGGCTTGCTGTGGACGTGTTCGGCGAAGGCGTGCTGGGTCTGCTCCGGAACCGCGGAGACAGGGTCTTGCGTAACGGTGGACGACGACATGAAACGCTCCTGGAACTCACGATCTGACCGTCGCCCGATAGGACGACGGGAATGCGCCACTGCCTTCCACAACGGCGTGAGCCGGTGATCTTGCCTGGAATGCGATCGGTCCGATACCACAATTGGTAGCAGACGCTGCGCGGGCGGCGGACCTCCAGATAGCGGCGGGCGCGCGGCGGTCTGAAGGGGGGCGCTCCGGGGGCGCCCGGCGGGTTGCCTGGCGGTTGGGTTGGGCGTCGACGGGGGATGGGCGTGCGGCCTGCGATCGCCGTCCCGGACAGGTGCGCAATCGCCAGCGGCCCGCCACCCGCGTGCCGGTTACTCCTTCGGCGTGATCCACACCTGCTGCTGCAGGCCGCGCACGCCGGGCTTGGCGGTGCTGTCCAGGTCGAACACCACCACGCTGTTGTCGCCCTTGCGCTGGAACGGGGCCGGGAAATACAACGCCCGCTGCGGGCCGATGGCCCAGTGGCGGCCCAGGTTGACGCCGTTGGCCCAGGCCACGCCCTTGCCGAAGGCGCGCATGTCCAGATAGGTGTCGGTCGGTGTGCCGATGCGCAGCGTGCCGCGGTGGAAGGCCGGGCCTGCGACGGGGGTGCGGGTCCAGCCGCGGATGCTGTCGGGCGAGCGCATCGGCAGCGGGAAGGCCTGCCAGCCGGTGAGCTGCCGGTTGTCCAGCAGCACCGGGTCGACCAGCCCGGCGCGGCCGTCGGCCATGCGCGGGCCGTAGTTGATGCGGCCGCTGTTTTCGACCAGCACATCCAGCGTGTGCTGGCCGGCCGGAATATCCACATCGGTGGAGACCTGCTGCAGCCGGCGCTCGACACTGCCGACCGGCTTCTGGTCGACGTATACCCGCGCCACATCGCGCACCTCGCCCAGGTACAGCGGCCCCTTGCGCGGGCCGGTGACGGTGGTGCGATAGAGGATGTAGCCGTAGTCCTGGCCGAAGTGCTCCATCGGCTGCGGGGTGTCGATGGCGATCGGGGCGGGCAGGTTGTCCCACAGCGAGGCGGATTCGCGCAGCGGCGTCTCCGGCAGCGCCGCGATCGCGATCGGCTTGGGCAGCGCGGGCGGCTGTACGCCGGTGACGCGGGCGATGGCGTCGCGCATCAGCGCGAACTTGGGGGTGGGGCGGCCGGCTTCGTCCAGGATGGCGTCGTAGTCGTAGCTGGTGGTCTGCGGGGCGTAATGGTCGCTGGGATTACCCTGGAAATTGGCACCATTCATGAAGCCGAAACTGGTGCCGCCGATGAACATGTAGAGGTTGGCCGAATGCCCCTGGCGCAGGATCCACTCCAGCTCTTCGGTCTGTTGTTTGGCGTCGGTGCTGGCGTGCGGCTTGCCCCAGTGGTCGAACCAGCCGGCCCAGTATTCGCCGACCATGCGCGGTTGGTCGGGACGGAACTTGATCAGTTTGTCGAACGCGCTTTTGGCCTCGCCGGGGGCGAAGTTCACCACCGCCAGGGTGTCCGGCAAGGTGCCGTTGGCGAGCATGTCGGCGCCGTCGGAGGTGAACAGCAAGGCGTCGTCGAAGCCGGCCTTGACGTACATGGCGCGGTTGTCGGCCATGTAGGCGTGGTCGTCGCCGTAGGAGCCGTATTCGTTCTCGACCTGCACGGCGATGATCGGCCCGCCGTTGTGATTGAGCAGCGGACGCACCTGTTGGGACACGGCATCCAGATAGGCCTGGCTGGCGGCGAGGAAGCGCGGGTCGCGGCTGCGCACGCGGATGTTGTCCTTGCCGAACAACCAGGCGGGGTAGCCGCCGGCTTCCCACTCGGCGCAGGTGTAGGGGCCGGGCCGCAGGATCACGTTGAGGCCTTGCGCGGCGGCCTCGCGTACGAAGGCGGCCACATCGTTGTTGCCGGTGAAGTCGAACCGGCCTTGCTGCGGCTCGACCAGGTTCCAGAACACGTAGGTCTCCACCGTGTTCAAGCCCAGTGCGCGCGCCTTCTGCAGGCGGTCTTTCCAGTAGTCACGCGGGATGCGCTGGAAATGGATGGCGCCGGAGAGCAGTTGATACGGCTTGCCGTCGCGCACGAACTGCGTGCCCTGGGTGCCGAAGCTGGGCCAGGTGTGGGTGTCGGCGGCACTGGCGGCGACGGGAAGCGCCAGCGCGAGGGCCAGGACGAGGGGGCTGAGGGTGCTGCGCAACATGGGCGATTCTCGGCGGTAACGAGTGACGAGTGACGAGCAAGGACAAACATCAAGCAAACGAAGGCGGCAGATCCTCCTTGTTCGCGCCGAAGGCCGGATTCGGTTTGGCGCCCATGGTGAATTCCAGCGTGCCGCCAGCGGCCAGGTCGGCATGCCGCATCCAGCTGCGGTTGGTCGGTTTGCCGTTCCAGCTCAGCGCCTGCACATACACGTTCTGCGCGCTGCTGTGGTTGGCGACGATGCGCAGCGTGCGGCCGTTGCCGACATCGAGTTCTGCGCGCTTGAACAGCGGGCTGCCGAGGACGTAGTTGCCGCTGACCGGGTCCACCGCATACAGCCCGAGCGCGCTGAGCACGAACCAGGCGCTCATCTGCCCGCAATCCTCGTTGCCGGACAGGCCATTGCGCGCGTCGTGGTATTGCTCGCGCAGCAGCCGGCGCACCATCGCCTGGGTCTTGTACGGCTGGCCGGCGTAGGCAAACAGATACGCGACGTGGTGGCTTGGCTCGTTGCCGTGCGCGTACTGGCCGACCAGGCCGTCGATATCCGGCGGCGCATCGGCGGGCAGTTCGGAGCTGGTGGAAAACAGCTCGTCGAGCTTGGCGACGAAGCCGTCGCGGCCGCCGTACAGGTCCATGTAACCGTACAGGTCGTGCTGGTTGAGGAAGCTGGCCTGCCAGGCGTTGGATTCGGTGAAATCGCGCCATTTGCTGATATGGCCCATGCCGCGCGGGTCGAACGGCGTGGCCCAGCTACCGTCTTCCAGACGCGCCTGCACGAAGCCGCTGTCGCGATTGAACACGTTGCGGTAATTGCGCGAGCGCTCGCGCAGTGCGCGTGCATCGTCGGTGGCACCGGCGGCCTGCGCCAGATGCGCGCAGGCCCAGTCGTCGTAGGCGTATTCCAGCGTGCGGCTGACCGCTTCGTCCACCTTGTCGGCAGGGATGTAGCCGAGCTTGCGGTAGTACGCCAGGCCATGGGTGGTGTCGTCCATGGCGCGCTTGCGGTAGGCCGGCCAGGCGGCGGTGTAGTCGATGCCGGTGAAACCCTTGGCATGCGCCTCGGCCAGCACCACCGCCGAGTGGTAGCCGATCATGCAGCCGGTTTCCACGCCTTGCAGCGGCCAGATGCCCACGCCGTCCGGGCATTCGTTGGCGCCGCGCACCAGGCATTGCAGCAGGTCCGGTACGCGCTCGGGCTGCACCAGGGTGATCAGCGGATGCGCGGCACGGTAGGTGTCCCACAGCGAATAGGTGCTGTAGTTGTGATAGCCCTTGGGGACGGTGTGGATCTGCAGATCCATGCCGCGGTAGCGGCCATCCACGTCGCTGAAGAGGGTGGGCGCGAGCAGGCTGTGATACAGGCCGGTGTAGAAGATGCGGCGCTGCGCGTCGTCATCGCTGTCGATGCGTACGCGTGCCAGTTCCTTTTCCCAGGCGGCCACGGCTTGCGCATGCACGCGGGCGAAGTCGAAGTCCGGCAGTTCGGCATCCAGGTTGGCCAGTGCATTGTCGGCGCTGACGGCGGAGATGCCGACCTTGATCAGCAGCGGTGCGTCGGCTGCGTCGGGGTAGTGCAATGCGGCCTTGAGGTGCACGCCGTCCACACTGCGCGTGCCTGCGGCCAGCGGTTGGTCTTCGTTGTACAGCTGCACCTGCTTGAACGGACGCGACAGCCGCATGGCGAAATAGATGTAGCGCCCCTGCGCCCATTGATAGACGCGCCGGCCACCGGTGAGGGTGCGGTCGTCGACCACGCGCAGTTGCGCGTCGGTGATGCGGGTGGGGATGCCGGGTTTGTCCTGCATGCCGTGGCACAGGTCCAGCAGCACGTGCGCCGGCTTGCCCTTGGGGAAGTGGTAGCGGTGCAGGCCGGCGCGCGCGGTGGCAGTGAGTTCGGCATGTACGCCGCTGTCCTTGAGCCGCACGCGGTAATAGCCGGGCGAGGCGGCTTCGTCGGCATGGTCGTAGCGCGAGCGGTAACCGCTGTCCGGTGCGTCGAGTGCACCGGGCACCAGCTTCACTTCGCCGGTGGCGGGCACCAGCAGAAAATCCAGCATGTCGCCGATGCCGGTGCCGGACAGGTGCGTGTGCGAAAAGCCCATGATCGAGCCGTCGGACTCGTGATAGCCGGAGCACGAATCCCACACCGCGTTGTAGGTGTCCGGGCTCAGCTGCACCATGCCGAACGGCAGGGTCGCACCGGGGAAGGTGTGGCCATGGCCGCCGGTGCCGATGAACACATCGACATGGCGGGTGAGCTCGGCGCGGGTGCGCGCATCGGCCGGCAGTGCGTAGTTGCCGGCGCGTGCGCGCGCAAGCCCTGAAATGCCTGCGCTGCCGAACAGTGCCGCCGCGATGGCGCCTTGGAGAAAACCGCGTCGTGTTGCCATGGTGATGTGCTCTTGGATGTCACGAAGTGGGGCGGGCCGTACCCTCATCCGCCCTTCGGGCACCTTCTCCCGGCGGGAGAAGGGAAGATCAAGCGCTCTGCAGGTCCGCGTTGGAAGGGCGGGCGGGCCCTTCGCAAAATCAGGCGCTGCGCAGCAGCTGGGGTTTGCGTTGGTGCAGGTCGATGATCAGTTCGCCGAACAAGGTGTTGGCCCAGGCGAACCAGTCGCGCGTGAAAGTGCTCGGGTTGTCCTTGTCGAAGGCCTCGTGCATGAAGCCGGTGCCGGCATGGGTGGTCTTGAGCCACTGCAGGCATTGGCGCAGCTGCGCGTCGTCGTCGCTGACCAGCGCGTACTGGATGATCGACATCGGCCAGATCGTGCCCATGCCGCTGTGCGGGCTGCCGACGCCTTCGGCCGCGCTGCCGCGCGAGAAATACGGGTTGCGTTCGCTCCAGGCCAGCTGGCGCGTGCGCAGGAACACCGGGTCGGCGCGGTCGCAGCAGCCCAGGTAGGCCAGGCTGAGCAGGCCGGGGGCGTTGGCGTCGTCGATGAACAACTGGTTGCCGTAACCGTCTACTTCGAATGCCCAGTAGGCCTGCCCATCGGTATCGCGCTGCTGGCCGAACTTGCGTGTCGCCGCTTCCACTTCGTCGGCCAGCGCGGTGCAGTCGGCGGCGAACACGGCATCGCGATGCAGGGCCGTGCTCATCGTCGCCAGCTGGCGCAGCGAGGCCACCGCGAACAGGTTGGCCGGCACGAACAACGGATACACGCAGGCATCGTCGGAGGGGCGGAACATCGAGTGGATCATGCCGTTGGGCCGGGTCGGCTGGCCGTAGCCTTCCAGCACCAGGGTCTCGGTCGCCAACGGCGAGGGGCGCTGGAACACGTAGGGGCCGCGGTTGTCCTTGCGCTGCTGCTCGCGGAAGGTTCTGACCACCACCTGCATCGCCGCGCGCCAGTCGTCGTCGAACGGGGCGGCATCGCCGGTGGCGCGCCAGTATTCGTGCGCGATGCGGATCGGGTAGCACAGCGAATCGATTTCCCACTTGCGCTCGCCCACGCCGGGCTTCATCTCGGTGATGTCGTTGAGCGACCACTTCAGGCGCTGGGTCTGGCCATCGGGCAGGAAGGCGTTGGCGTACGGGTCCAGCCGGATGCAGGCGGCCTGGCGCTGGATCAGGCCATGGAACATGCGCCGCAAGGCAGGGTCGCGCCTGGCCAGCGGCACATACGGGTGCACCTGGGCGGAGGAGTCGCGCAGCCACATCGCGTGGATGTCGCCGGTGATGACGAAGGTGTCCGGCTTGCCGTTGCGGGTGCCGGTTTCCACCGTGGTGTCCAGCGTGTTGGGGTAGCAGTTTTCGAACAGCCAGGCCAATTCGGGATCGGCGATGCGCGCCTTGATCTGCACGATCTGCTGCTCGACCGCCTTGCTGACGAAGCGGCGCTGCGCCTTGGGCGGGCGCTTGCTGACGAAGTTGCTGGCAGCCGTGGAGGTGCCGGCAACGGGGGCGGCGAAGGCGGGCAATGCGCCGGCGAGCAGGCCGGCGCCCGCGCTGGCGCCCAGCAACTGGAGGATGTCGCGGCGGGTGTGCATGACCTGGAGCTCCCTGGGATTTCAGCAAGCGGTCGACGCAGCGGACATCCTTGCAGCGGCGGCATCTGGTGCCGGGCCGGTGATGAGACCTCTGCATGACCAATTCCCGATGACCATACAACGTGTGCGCCGAATGTGCATAGTGCGCCCGCACAATTCGGCGCCGTACGCGTGGCCTGCGGCCATGGCGGCAGTGGCTGGTCCGCGTCCTCGGCGGTCGCGCGGCACCGGCTTTCAACCGGCCGCATGCCCGCGCCAGTGCGCCGGTCCCGCGCAGTGGCCATCGTCCTGCGCATGCCGCCCGGACCACCTCGGCCAGCATGCGCCGCGACGGGCTACGTGCCGATCGCCGGGCGGATCAGCAACGCCTTGCAGGCGTCCAGGTGGCTGCCGCCGAGCGCCGGCCATGACAGCCGACGCCTGTTGCATGTTGCGCAGATGCCGCACTTATTTCGGCAACGGCGAACGCCCCGAGATCGAGAACGCTGCGGCCTCGCCAGCCGCGCCGGTGCCGGGCTGGCCACCGCCGACAAACAGCGTGTAATCGCCGGCTTCCACCGCACGCTGCCCGGTGCGATCCACATCGCTCAACGCGCGCGCATCCAGGGTGAAGCGCAACGTGCGCTGCTCGCCGGGCTTCAGATGCACACGCTGAAAGCCGACCAGGCTGCGCAACGGAGACTGCGGGCGATCCGGATATTGCAGATACACCTGCGCCACTTCGTCGCCGGCACGCGTGCCGGTATTGCGCACGGTGGTGGTCACCTGCAACGGACTGCCGGCTTGCAGGGTTGCAGTGGACAGCTGCGGCGCGGCGTAGGCAAAGCTGGTGTAGCTCAAGCCGTAGCCGAACGGAAACAGCGGCTCGCCCTTGAAGTAGCGGTAGGTGCGGCCCTTCATGTCGTAGCTGACGTAGGGCGGCAGGTCCTTGGTGGAGCGATAGAACGTGACCGGCAGGCGCCCGCCGGGGTTGTCGTCGCCGGCCAGCATGCGCGCGATCGCGGTGCCGCCTGACTGGCCCGGATACCACGCCGCCACGATCGCATCGGCATGCGTCTTGGCCCAGTTCAAGGCCACTGCGCTGCCGCTCATCAGCACTACCACCAGCGGCTTGCCGGAGGCCTTGGCCCGTTCCAGCAGCGCCTGCTGCGGGGCGGGCAGGGCGATGTCGTTGCGGTCGCCGCCGTCGAAGCCGGGCACATCGATGCGCAGTTCCTCGCCTTCCACATCCGGCGACAGGCCGACGAAGGCCACCACCGCATCGGCCTGCGCCACCGCCTGCTCGGCCTCGGCCAGTTGCGCGGCCGCCGGTGCCAGCCACTCCAGGCGCACCCCCTGGTCCTGGCCGCGGTGTTCCATCTCCAGGCGGATTTTGCGCGGGCGGGTGTCGTCGAAGTGCAGCACGGTTTCCACGCTGCGGCCGTCGGCGTTGTGCATGCCGGCCGGCACGTGCTTGTCTTCGGCATTGCCGGCGACCACCAGCTTGTCGTCGATGTACAGCCGCACCGGGTCGTGGCCGGCGCAGTCGAAGCAGCGCGCCACCCGCACCGCCAGCGTGTAGTCGCCCGCGCTCGGCGGCAGCAGTTCGCCACTCCAGCGCACCGCGTAGCGATCGGCCGGCACGCCCTTTGCGGGCGCGACCTGGTCCCAATTGAAACTCACCGTGCGGTCCTGCCGCACCACGCGCGGCGCACCGTCCAGCGCGACAGTATCGAAATATTCGCCACGCAATCCCGGCTTGCCGTCGCTGCGCAGCGCGGTTTCCGGAATCATGCCCGGCACACCCGCAGCCAGCGGCGCACCTTGCGCATAGCTGACCTGTTGCGCGCCGAAGCGCTCGCGCAAACCAAGCAGCGGGGTGACCGGCGTGGACGAGGTGCCCTGGTAGTTGGCTTCCAACGCTGCCAGCGCATCGGCATTCGGCCCGATCACCGCCAGCCGCGTGCCGGCCTTCAACGGTAGGGTGCCGGCCTCGTTCTTGAGCAATACGATCGATTCGGCAGCGGCCTTCAGCGCCAGCGCACGGTTGGCGGCGTTATCGATATCCCTGGCACCGAGCTTTGCGTACGGATCCTTGCGCGGCGCTTCCAGTTCGCCCAGGCGATAGCGCGCGGCGAACAGGCGCACCAGCGATTGGTCGAGCAGGGCTTCATCCACTTCGCCACGTTCGATCGCCGTGCCGAGTTCGCGATAGGCATGCCCGCAATTGAGATCGTGCCCGGCCTTGAGCGCTGCAGCCGACGAGCCGGCATTGTCCGGGCGGAAGTAATGGAACTGGGTCATGTCGTCCACCGCATCGCAGTCGGACACCACAAAGCCCTTGAAGCCCCAGTCGCCACGCACGCGGCCGTTGAGCAACCAGTCGGCCGCGCAGGCCGGCGTGCCGTGCAGCGAGTTGTACGCGCACATCACCGAGCCGGCCTGGCCGTCGATCAGGGCGGCGCGGAAGGCGGGCGTATAGGTCGCCTCCACATCGCGCGGCGACACGTCCACATCGAAGCTGTGCCGGCCCGGCTCCGGGCCGCTGTGCACGGCGATGTGCTTGGGCGTGGCGATGGTGCGCGGGTGATCCAGATCGTCGCCCTGCAGCCCGCGAATGAAGCCGACTGCGAGCTGCCCGGTGAGGAAGGGATCCTCGCCGTAGGTTTCCATGCCACGGCCCCAGCGCGGGTCGCGGAAGATATTGATGTTGGGCGACCAGATGGTCAGGCCCGCATAGCGCTTGTGGTCCTTACCCGGGGCGCCGGCCTGATTGAACTTGGCGCGCGCTTCGGTCGACACCACCGTGCCCACCTGCTGCATCAACGCAGTATTCCAGCTGGCGGCAAGACCGATCGACTGCGGAAACACCGTGGCGTAGCCATTGCGTGCGATGCCGTGCAGGCCTTCGCTCCACCATTCGTAGGCGGGGATGCGCAGGCGCGGAATCGCCGGTGCATCGTTCATCGCCTGCGCGACTTTTTCCTCGCGGCTCATCTGCGCGACCAGCGCGGCGGCGCGTTGCTCCGGCGTCGCATCGGGTTGTGTTGCGGCCAACGCCGGCGCGCCGACCAGCGGCAGGCCCAGACCCAGACTCAGCGCGACCGCCAGGCGGCATGGAAACACGGACAACGACATCTGCTCACTCCTGCGGGGCGGCGGGTGGCCGTCACGCGTTGTTCTTGGATTGCCCGCAGCGACACCGCGGGCAGCGGTTGGTGACACTTGGCGCAGTGGTAGTTACTGATCGGACGCCGAATCGGATGCGACCTGCGCCCGGGACTGCAGTCACTGCGCCACGCGCCGGCTTTGCGTATGGCGCAGCGCCCTGAGACGAGCGCTGCGCCATCGCCTGACGCCTGCTCCCGGCGCGGCTTACTTCGTCTCGGCCGGCTCCGGTGGTGCACCGGCCAGCGTGCTCGCCAGATCGCGCACCTGCAGCGTGGACTGCAACTGCGCCAGCGCCGCCTTGCTGCTCACATGCACGGTCAACGGCTCGCCCGGCAGCAGGTCGAACGCGTTGTCCGACAGCGTGGCATCCACATCGCCGAACGATAGCCAGACCTCGCGTGCCAGCGTGTTGCTGGACAGCGTCAGCGCATAGCCATCGCCATCGGCGCGCCACTGGCTGTCGATCTTGGCGGCCGGCAACGCCAGCTGCTTGGCCGGCGCGAAGAACACCACCTCGCGCGACAGCAGCTTGTCGCCGTCGAACAACTCGAACACCGCGTAGCTGCGCTTGGGGTTGGCGCTGCCCAGCAACTGCTTGTCGCTGAAGTTGCCCACCTGCAGGCTGCTGAGCGGTTTGACGGTGGCCTTTTCCTCGCGCTTGCTCAGCAGCTTGCCGTCCATGTTCATCACCCGCATGCGCCAACGCGCGGCCAGCGGGGTGGTGCGGTCGGAGACCAGCGACACCTCGGTCTGGCCCTTGTCGTTACGCAATGCGGCGATCAGCTCCGGCGCGTAGAAGCGGCGGGCGTGGTAGTGCAGCGCCTTCCAGCGGCCGTAGTAGTCCACGCTGGACCACGACGCACCCGGCCACACATCGTTGAGCTGCCAGTACAACGAGCCCATCGATTGCGGGCGCGAGGCGCGCAGATGCGAGGCGGCCAGGTTGATGCCTTCGGCCTGCATCAGCTGGCTCAGGTAGACGAAGCTCTCGAAATCCTTGGGCTCGCCGAATTCGCGGCGGATGTACAGCATCAGCCGCTTGTTGCCGTTGCCCTTGTCGAACTTCTGATGCACGCGCATCACCGGCGATTCCGGATCCATGTCGCCGGGTTCGGCGAAGGCACGCACGGTGCGCATGTCCGGGAACGACTGCAGGCCGTATTCGGACATGAAGCGCGGGGTGACGTTGAGGTATTCGGTCACCGGCAGCGCGGGGCCGCCCCAGACCTTCCAGTAATGCATGTCGCCATCGTTGGCCTGGTCGGCGGCGCCGTCGAAGTTGGTGCCAGGCGAGGTGGACCAATACGGCACGTCGCTGTCGTAGGTGGCCACCACTTCGCGGAACACGGTGCCGAACAAGGTGGTCATGCCGCGCTCGATGCGGCTGCGTTCCTCCGGGTCCACCGACTGCTTGAACTTGACCCGGTCGCCCCAGTTTTCCCAGCCGGTCTGCACTTCGTTGTTGCCGCACCACAGCACGATGCTGGGATGGTCGCGCAGGCGCTTGACCTGTTCGATCGCCTCCTGCCGGGTGTTCTCGCGGAACTCCACGTCGTACGGCGGCACTGCGCCGCCGAACATGAAGTCCTGCCAGATCATGATGCCCAGCTCGTCGGCCACCTCGTAGAAGCGGTCGTCCTGATAATGCCCGCCGCCCCACATGCGCAGCATGTTCATGTTGGCATCGCGCGCATCCTGCAAGGTGCTGCGCATGCGCTCGGGGCTCACGCGCGCGGGGAACGCATCCAGCGGGATCAGGTTGGCCCCCTTGGCGAAGATCGGGATGCCGTTGATCACGATCTCCATGCTCTTGCCGTACTTATCTTTCTCGCGCCGCAGCTCCACCGAGCGCAGGCCGGTGACCCGCTTGATCTGCTGGCTGTCGCCATCGGCATCACGCACGCTGGCCACGAAGGTGTAGCGGTCCTGCGCGCCGTAGCCGGCCGGGAACCAGCGCTTGGGCTTGGCGATGCGCACCGGCAGATCGATGCGGTTCTGGCCGGGGTCGACCACTGCCTGCTGGGTGAATTGCCCGACTTTCTGCCCATCCGGGCCGAGCACGTCCAGCGTCACCTGCACCGGGCCGCTGCGGCCGGCCTGCAGTTCCAGCTGCGCCTGCAATTGCGCGCTATCGGCATCCACGCGTTGCTGGGCGATATGCAGCCCGTCCACGCGCACCGCATCCCAGGCTTCCATGCGCACGTCTTTCCAGATGCCGGCATTGACCATGCGCGGGCCCCAATCCCAACCGAAGTTGTACGGCGCCTTGCGCACATAGGTGGAGCTGTGGCGCGACTCGGGCTCGTCGCCGAAGGCGGAATCGTAGGCGCCCGGCAGCGCGTACGGCTGCTTGGCCAGCCACGGCTGGATCTTCTTGATCGGCGAGAACAGCTTGACCTCGAGCACGTTGTCGCCGCGCTTGAGCAGGGGTTTGGCATCCACGCGCCACTGCCGGAACATGTTGTCGGCGCTGAGCAGCGGCTTGCCGTTGAGGGTGACCTCGGCAAACGTATCCAGGCCGTCGAACACCAGCTCGACATGCTCGCGCTTGAGCGTAGCCACATCCACGTTGAAGCGGGTCTGGTATTGCCAGTCGCTCAGGCCCGCCCACTGGATCTTGCCTTCGTTGTCGCGATAGAACGGGTCCGGCACGATCTTGGCGGCGATCAGATCGGTCTGCACCGCGCCCGGCACCTGCGCCGGCAACCACGCTGCCGCTTTCGGATAGGTCCTGGCCTGCTCCTGGCCCGGCACCAGTCGCACCTGCCAGCCGCTGTCCAGCGGCGTCGCGGTGGGCGGCGCGGCCCAGGCCTGCGAGATGGCAACGGCCAGGGCAAGCCCGAGGCGGGCGGGGGCGGGAACGCAACGATGACGGGACAGGGGCATGGATGACTCTCCTTGGATGGATCAGCGCGTGGCGGCGGGGGGCGCCTGCGCGGTGGTTTCAATCAACTGGACGGCGCCGATGGCATACAGCGGGCCGCGAATCGGCGCGGTGAAGCGCAGGCATAGATCGTGGATGCCGGTGCGTGCAGGCAGTGCGGTTTCCAGCGTGAATTGTTCGCCCAGCGTGGCGCTGTTGGGCAATTGCACGCTGGCGATCAGCTCGCCCTCGCAGCCCAGGCGCACTTCCAGCTCGCCCCGGCGCGTCTTGGCGGGGTACTGCACCACCTTGGATTGTTCGTGGGCCAGGCCGAAATTGTTCGGCAGGCGTGCGGCCTCGATCCGGATCGCGCCGACGCCATCCAGGCGCGCCTGCGGATACTGCCGGCAGGCATGGAACAGGTCGACGTTGTAGACCGGCGTGTCGGCGCCGGTCAGCTCCGGCAACAACGGCAGGCGCAGGCCGAGCGCACCGGTGTCCACGCAATCGCGCAGGCCCTGGGTGTCCACGCGCAACAGCCCGGCACGATCGAAAGTACGGCTGCGCGTGGCCGCCAGCGCGGTGCCGCCGGCATCGAAGGCGGTGGCCTTGACCGTGGTCGGCAGCTGGATCGTAAACGGCGCCGCATAGCGTGGCGATGCCGGCGTGGGATCGCTGCCGTCGACGGTGTAGTGCAGCGTGCCCGCACCGGCCTGGGTGCCGAGTGCCACCTTGGCCGGGCCACCGGCCAGCACCGGGTTGGGGCCGCCTTCCATGGCGATATCGGCGGCGAAGGCGCCGTCGCTGTAGTCGATGCCCAGCGCCTTGTAGCGCTGTAGCTGCGCCGGCAGGCGCGCCAGGAAATCCTTCCAGTTGCGTGCAGCCACCGGCGACCAGGTCACTTCGGCGATGGCGGACAGACGCGGGAACAGCGCGTGATCCACATGCCAGCGCGAGGGAATGTATTCGGACCACAACGCGCCTTGCGCACCGAGTACATGCGTGGCCTGCTCGGCGGTCAGTGTGTCGGGCACCGGGTCGAAGGCGTAGACCTTGGACAACGGCAGTACGGTCAGGCGGCCGTTGGGTTCGTCGCTGCGGGTGGTCTGCAGGTTGTCCAGGTACAGCCAGTCGCCTGGCGCCAGCACCACATCGTGGCCCTGCCTAGCGGCGGTCACCGCACCGTCGGTGCCGCGCCACGACATCACCGAGGCACTGGCCGGCACGCCGCCTTCGAGAATTTCGTCCCAGCCGATCATGCGCCGGCCGTGCTGGGTGAGGTAGGCCGCAAGCTGTTCGTTGAACCAGCCCTGCATCGCGTGCGCGTCCTTGACCCCGAGCTTGCGCATCTGCGCGCGCACCGCGGGCGAGGCTTCCCACTGATCCTTGACCGCCTCGTCGCCACCGATATGGATATACGCCGACGGGAACAAGGTCAGCACCTCGTCCAGCACGTTGGTGATGAAGCTCAGGCTGCGTTCGCTGGTGTTGAACAGGTACGGATTGACGCCCCAGTTCACACCCACCTGCGTGCGCTGGCCGGGCACGCCGACTTCTTCCGGATACGCGGCCACCGCGGCCTGCGCATGCCCGGGCATGTCCAGCTCGGGCAGCACGGTGATGTGCAGGCGCGCCGCATAGGCGACGATCTCGCTGATCTGCTGCTGCGTATAGAAACCGCCATAGCGCTCGGGCGTGCCGTGCTGGCCGGCGCCGGGCGGGGTGCGCCAGGCACCGACCTCGGTGAGTTTGGGGTAACGCTTGATTTCGATGCGCCAGCCCTGGTCGTCGGTGAGATGCCAATGCAGCACATTGAGCTTGTGCGCGGCCATCGCGTCCAGCACATGCTTGACCGTGTCCACGTCGTGGAAGTGGCGGGCCACATCCAGATGCTGGCCGCGCCAGCCAAAGCGCGGCCAGTCGCGGATCGCCATCGCCGGTACGGCGACATCGCCCTTGCGCGCATCCGGCGTCATCAATTGCCAGGCGCTGATCGCGCCATAGAACAGGCCGGCACCATCGCGCGCGGTGATGCGGATGCCGTTGCCGTCCACATCCAGGCTATAGCCTTCCTTGTGTGCCACCGGCGCCTGCGCTGTGCGCTCCAGGCGGATGCTGTGCGGCGAGGCGCTGGTTTCGGTGCGCACTTCCAGGGTCAGGCCGCGGGTGCGTTGCAACAGGCTGGCCAGCGACTCGGCGCTGCGTCGCACTTCGGCGTTGCCGGTGGGGATGGAGATCACCGTGCCGGTGCCGACGCGGAAACTGCCGGTGCCGCGCCTGGCTTCGGCCGGGGCGGGAATCAGGGGCAGCGGTGCGTTGGTCGCAGGCAGTGTTGCGGTGTTGCCGGGGTTGGCTGCAGGTGCGGTCGCTGCATCGCGTTGGCCGCAGCCCGCCAGCACCATTGCCGTCAGCGCCATTGCAAGCAGGCGCGAGGAACGTCGGTGCGATGACAGCAGGCGCGACGACAGGCTGCGCGGCGACGGCGGCCAGGATAACGGTGAGCGCAGGCTCGGTGCGGAGTTCGACATCATGCAATCACATCCCGGTATGGCGGGGGAGATACGGCAGCCACGCACAGTAGCAAAGCCGTGCCGGATGGCGCAGGGACTGGCGCACGCTTCGTCGGGGTGCGCGGTGTGTGGTGTCGCGCAGCGCCCGCGCTCCGCATGGCGTGGTGCAGAACGGGCGCGGACAGTGCACGCATCGGCTTGCAGTGGATGCATTCCGATGCGAACACCGACCGCGCCCGTCCTGTCGTGCAGCAGTACGATGACGCGGTCAGCGCTGCGCGGTCGGCAACTCGTCCCACACCTTCGGGTCCTCGGCGCCCAGCACCCAGCAGCTGAAGCCTTCCAGGCCGTACTGCTTCACCAGGTCGTAGCGTGCCTTGAAGCTGCGCGCATCCGGGCGGAACACCCACTCGCGCATGTCGTCGCGGTAGAAGTAGAACCACGATTCCTGCTCGACCGGATCCCATTGCACGGTGGCGTTCTGCTCGATCGCCAGCGGGAACGATTCGTCGGCATCGATATAGGTGGCGGAGATGTTCGACGCCTCGGTGCCGTCTTCCTTGACCGGATTACCGGTGTACCAGCGGTAGCCGTAGGTGGCGATGCCGAGCGAGAGCTTGTCCTTCGGCACCTGGGTGATCGCGTAATCCAGGTGCTTCTTCATCCACACCATGCCGTCGACCGGGCCCGGCGTGGTCCAGCGGGTGTGCTGGTCGTAGGTCATGATGCTGACCAGATCCACGGCCTGGCCCAGCGCCTTGAGGTCGTACGCGCCGCGCCAGTATTCCCACATCCACTTGGAGAACTGGCCGCCTTCGGCATGGCCCGGGGCATTGGGCACCACCGCCACCGACATCTTGAAGCCGGCCTTGTGCAGCGCATCGGCGGTCTGCTTGACCATCAGCGTGTAGGCGTCGCGATCGGTCCAGGCGATGTTCTCGAAATCGAACTGGAAGCCGTAGTACTTGTGCTGCTTGCCGTGGATCAGCAGCGATTCGATCATGCGCTTCTTGGCGGCTTCGTCGTGCATCAGCTTGTGGAAGCCGTCGCGCCCGGTGGTCATCGACAGGATCGGCATCACCCGCAGGTTCTTCTGCTTGGCGATGTCGTACAGGTACATGTTGGGTGTGCCGTTGACCAGGCCGTTCTGGTCGACGCCGTACCAGGTCGGCACCACCACGTCGATCTTGTCGACATTGGCCAGGAACGAGTTGGTCGATTTCTGCGTGTTCATCAGATAGAACAACGCCGTGGGGGTTTTGGCCAGGGCCGGCGCGCACACCAGCGCCAGCGCCAGCAGGATCCAGGTCAATCGCTTGCTCATGAAAACAGCATCCGTCAGGGAGTGGAGGAAGAAGAAAGATCGATGCGCAGCACGTAGGCGTGCTCGCCGACCGGCTTGGCCGGCAGGCGTAGATGCAGGCCGTCGGCCTGCTGCTCGAACGGCACCTTCTTGCCGTTGGCCAGCAGCGTCACGTCGCGCACGCCGTCGGCCGCTGTGAGCGAGCGGATCACCGCCTTGCCGCCGGCCGGCCAGCCGAGTTCGATCGCATACAGCGCGCCATCGCGCGTGGTGAAGCGGAAATCCTCGGCGGTGTAGGGCTTGGTCTTGACGTCCTGGAAGGTGCCGCCGACCACCTCGGTCGGGCCTTCGCCATACACGCGCCACGGCTTGCTGTCGTAGATCGCGCCGCCGTTGGTCTTGAGCCACTTGCCGATCGCCAGCAGGATGCCGCGCTCGGTATCCGGGATCGAGCCATCGGCACGCGGGCCGATGTTGAGCATCAGGTTGCCGTTCTTGGCCACCACGTCGGCCAGCATGTGGATGATGAAGGTCGGCGACTTGTAGGTGTCGTTTTCGATGTAGCCCCACGATGCATTGCTCACCGAAGTGTCGGTCTGCCAATGGGTGGGATGGATGCCGGTGAGCTGGCCGCGCTCGATGTCCAGCGTGCCGGCCCCTTCCGGAAACGCGCCCAGCTTGTAGTTCACCACCACACCGCGATCGGCTTCGGTGCGCGCCGCGCCCTGGTTGTAGTAGTAGGCCAGCATGGTCGGCAGGGTGCTGCGGAAGGTGGGGTGGGCAATCCACCAGTCGAAATAGATCAGGTCGGGCTGATAGGTGTCGATCAGCTCGGTGGTACGCGCCAGCCAGTCGTCCAGCCATGCCTGCGACACCGGCGTCCAGTCGTTGGCCACATCGGCATCGTCCTTGCCAGGCAGGCGCACCTGCGCCGGGCCGTACAGCGCGGCATAGCGCGGGTCGTTGACGTCCGAATCGAACTTGCGCCCGCCATCGAAGAACCAGTTGTGCTCGGCGCGGTGCGAGGACAGCCCAAAGTGCAATCCCTGCGCGCGGATCGACTTGGACAACTCGCCCAGCAGATCGCGTTTGGGGCCCATCTTGACCGCAGTCCAGTCCGACAACCGGGAGTCGTACAGCGCAAAGCCGTCATGGTGCTCGGCCACCGGCACCACATAGCGCGCGCCGGATTGCCGGAACAGCTTGGCCCAGCCATTCGGATCGAACTTGGGCGCGGTGAACTTGGGAATCAGATCCTTGTAGCCGGAGCGCGCCTGCGGGCCATAGGTCGCCACGTGATGGGCGAATTCCTTGGATCCCTCCAGGTACATGTTGCGCGAATACCACTCGCTGCCGAACGCCGGCACCGAGAACACGCCCCAATGGATGAAGATGCCGAACTTGGCATTGTCGTACCACGCCGGCGATTGATAGGCCTTGAGTGCAGCCCAGTCGGGGCGGAACGGACCCTTGCGTGCGCCGGCCTCGGCTTCGCGCACCAGGCGCTCGCGCTCGGGTGCGTACTTGGCGGTGGCGCTGAGCCACTGCTGGTCGATCTGGTCCGGGCTGAGCGTGGTGGCGGTGGGCGCGGTGGGCGATTGCGCGCTGAGCGTGGCAGCAGGCAACGCGAGCAGCAGACCGAGCGCGAGCATTCGCGTTCTGGGTGCAGCTCCGGCGTGGCGGCGGGATGGAGCCGCAGGGCGGCTATCGGTCGTCATGGGAACTGCACTCCTTCAAGCGAGACGTGTCGGTTGCAGCGCAGCCGGCACGTGGATGGCAAAAGCGGGCCTGGCCATGCTCCCTCAACCGAGAAGGGGCGTGGCCAGTACCACTCCTTGGTACAACATCGAGCGGTGCACTGCATGCAACACACCGCTCAAAAAAAAGCGCGCCACCGTGGAGGGTCGGTGGCGCGCCGGTGCTACATCAGAACTTGAAGTTCAACTGGGCCTGATAACCGCGGCCGTTCTTGTAGAACGCCGTGGGGGTCGAGCGGGTGTTGCTGAACAGCCGGTAGGTGGAATCCAGCAGGTTGGTCGCGCCGAAGGTGATGCCCATGTAATCGGTGATCTGATACGAGGCGGTCAGATCCAGCTGCTTGTAGCTGTCTGCGAAGTCCTGCGAGGCGAGGCGGCCGATCTGGGTGAAGTACTTGGAACGGAAGCTGTAGTTCACACGCACCATCCAGTCGCCATGCTCCCAGTACGGGATGATGTTGTAGGTATCGCGCGACAGGTACGGCAGGTTCAGACCCGAGCTCGAATCGGATTCGGCAAAGGTGTAGTTGGCCTGCACACCGAAGCCCAGACCCAGCGACTGCTGGTAGTTCACCGACACGCCCTTGACCTTGGCATCGGAGACGTTGATCGGCGAGGTCACCGTGTAGAGACCGGAATTGCCGCTGATCGGATCGGTCAGCTGCTGCTGGCTGGTGGTGTTGACGATGTAGGAGCTGATGTCGCGATAGAACACTTCACCGGACAGCATGCTGGACGGCGCGAAATACCACTCCGCAGCAAGGTCGTAGTTGGTGGACTCGTACGGCTTCAGGTCCGGGTTACCGCCACCGGCGGTCAGGTTGCCGTTCGCACTGTTGATGCTGAACGTGCCGGCCAGATCGCCATAGCGTGGACGTGCGATCACCTTGGCAGCCGAGAAACGCAGCACGGCGTCGTCGGTGATGTCGTAGGCGATGTTGAAGCTCGGCAGCGCCTTGCGGTAGTCGTTGGTCTCGGCCACGCGCGAGTAGTTGGTGCCGCCATCGGCGGTCTGCCAGTACAGCGACTTGTCGGTGGTGTCGACCAGGCGCACGCCGACGTTACCGCGCCACTTGCCGGTCTCGTAATTCAACTGGGTGTAGAAGTTCTGCGTGATCTCCTTCACTTCGAACGAGGAGCCGTAATCGGGACGGTACGGACCCTGCGGCTGCGACAGCAGATAGTTGCGGATCGAGTTCAGGCTGGCGGTCGGCCAGGTGGTCAGGTCGCCACTTGCGCCCAGGCCGTCGTACAGGCCGCTCGGGGTGGTGCCCGGGTTGAACTGGGTCAGCGAGATCGCATCGGTGGTATTGATGCGATTGCCGCGTGCGTCCACGCCGTTGTTGTGGTTGATGTACTTGTAGCCGAACAGCAGTTTGGTGAACGGGCCCAGCTCCAGATCGCGGGCCGCATCCCACTGGAAGTATTTCTCTTCGTCGGTGCTCTTCTGATAGAAGATGCCGCCGGCCTGCATCGCGCTGGAGTCCTGCGAACCGGCGGGCAGGCCGGCCGGCGAACCGGGCAGCGTCCAGTTCGAGGCGCCGCCGTTGTCGTAGTTCACCGCGGTGTTCTGACCATCGAAGGCGTAGTTATAGCCGCCGTCGGTCATCAGGAACTTCATCAGGTACTCGGGGTTCTTGCCGCCGGTGGCCTTGGTGTCGCCGACCTGGGTGGTGAACACCCACTTCTCGCCCGACCAGTCGTGACGCAGGTTCAGGCTCTTGGTGGTGACGGTGCTCTCGCGGTAGTTCGCGTCCAGCTGAGCGTACGGCTGCCCCGCGGCGCCATCGCCGAAGGTCGCCGAGGTGACCACGCCGTTCTGCACATTGGCGCTGGTGACCTTCTGCAGGTCGTTGTTGCACGCCGGGCAGACGTAACGCGATTCGCTGAAGTTGTTGTACTTGCCCTTGATGTACAGGCCGGTCAGGTTGAATTCGTTCTGCTCGTTCGGCTTCCACTGCAACGCGCCCTGCACGCCGCTGCGTTCGCGGGTCTGCTGGAAGAATGCGCTGTTGATGCCGGCCGGTACACGGGCGGTGGCGACATCGCTGCCGTCGCCGGTGATGGTGGCGCTGGCGGGAATGTTGGCGCCGGTGGTGTAGCCGAAGTATTCGATACCGGCGCGTGCCAGGTCCTGCTTGTCATGCGTGGCGGAGATCAACGCGCCGAAGGTCTCGTCGTCGTTCTTCCAGCTCCACAGCGCCGAGCCGCGCGGATTGCCTTCTTCCGAACGGTCGTTGTAGTTGTAGCCGACCGAGCCGCGGATGGTGTTCTTGGGCAGGTCCAGCGGCTTGCGGGTGTGCACGATCACGGTGCCGCCGATCGAGCCTTCGTCGATGCGCGCTTCCGGGGTCTTGTAGACCTCCATCAGGCCGATGATTTCCGGCGACAGCAGGGTGTAGTTGAAGGTACGGCCGCTGGTGTCGGTCGGGTTGCCGCCCCAATCGCCCGAGGCGATGGTCTGGCCATTGAGCAGCACGCGGTTCAAGGCCGGGTCGGTGCCGTTGATGCTGACCTTTTCGCCTTCGCCGAACTGGCGGTCGACGCTGATGCCCGGCAGGTGCGACAGCGATTCGGCGGCATTGATGTCCGGGAACTTGCCGATGTCTTCGGCGCTGATCGCATCGACGATCGAGTTGGCCGAGCGCTTGACTGACTGGCTCTTCTCCAGCGATGCGCGATAACCGGTGACGGTGATGGTATCCAGCTCGGTGGTCGCCGACGGCGTGGCGGCAGGAGCCTGTTGTTCTTGTCCGGCAGCCATTGCAGAGCCGGAGCAGTACAGAGCGGCGGTAATACAGAGTGCTAACGTCGTGGTGCGGCTGTGCATGGCTAAACCTCGTTGGTTAGTGCTGTGAGCGCGCCGCCTCTGGAAGGCGTCACGCGCTCGGCGTGGCCGGCAAAACAACACGCCCTGACCGATCGCGGTGATCCCACTGGCACGCGTCGCAAGAGGCGGGCCCGGGTGATTCGCGTGGTAGAGGAGGTGTCCCCCGTGTGGTGAAGCGGTAGAGCGAATGCGACTTCAGCGAGTCGAACATCGGGTGATGTCCCGCTCACGAATCTGGAATGCACCGGCGAGGGAGTAGCCCGTTCCTGAGTACCGAACAGTCCATGGCCCCTCCTGCCAGAACCCCGATTTGGATCGAGTCTCGCGTAGCGTTGACAGCGTTGTCAACACATCGTCACAGATCTCTGAAGCGGCTGCGATTGCGCTGCAATGCAGCATTTCTCCGCGATGCCATGCACTGCGCCGATACCGTTGCGCAATGCGCCGTCGGCGGCTCACGGTTTTGATCAGCTGTTTCTATGGGGAATGGCGCTTGTGCAAATGGCGGGTGCCGTTTTGTGCTGAAATCGCTGTCGCAAACGTGGAATTTGAGTGAATGATGAAATTGGCGGCATCCTGTTTAAATCGTGATCGCCACGGTTGCGTTACAGGGCGATTACTGACAACGTTGTCTACCCCGTTACCGTTCGTCGGACAATGGGCATGACGCCAGCCCGCGGCCACTTATCAGGAGAATGCGTGAGCGCAAGCAGTCCAATGGAAGCGGTGGCCTTTCCGCGCCCCGACACCTTCGTTGCCGCAGACGTGGGGGGGACGCATGTGCGTCTGGCGCTGGTGTGCGAAAGCCCCGATCCACGCCAACCGGTCACGGTGCTGGACTACCGCAAGTACCGGTGTGCCGACTACCCGGGCCTGGCCGAGATCATGGCCGCGTTCTTTGCGGAGCTGGGCTGCGCGCCGGTGCAGCGTGGTGTCATCGCCAGTGCCGGGTATGCGCTGGAAGACGGCAGCGTGATCACCGCCAACTTGCCGTGGGTGCTGGCGCCCGAGCAGATCCGCCGCCAGCTCGGCATGCAGGCATTGCATCTGGTCAACGATTTCGAAGCGGTGGCGCATGCGGCCAATTACATGGTCGGCAATCAGGTCCTGCAGTTGTCCGGCCCGCCGCAGGGTGCGCCGGGTCCGGCGCTGATCCTGGGCCCTGGCACCGGCCTGGGCGCGGCGTTGTGGATTCCAAACGGCGCCACCCCGGTGGTGTTGCCGACCGAGGCCGGCCACGCCGCGCTTGCTGCCGCCAGCGATCTGGAAGTGGCCTTGCTGCAGGAGCTACGCCGCACCCGCACGCATGTGGCCACCGAGCACCTGCTCTCCGGCCCGGGCCTGTTGAATCTGTACACCGCACTGGCCGCGCTGCGTGGCGTGCCGGCGCTGCATGCCAGCCCGGCCGATGTCACTGCCGCCGCACTGGCTGGCGAGGACACGCTGGCGCGCGATGCGCTACAGGCGTTCTGCGGCTTCATGGGCAGCGTGGTCGGCGACATGATGCTGCTCTATGGCGTGCGCAGCGGTGTCTATCTGGCGGGTGGATTCCTGCCGCAGATCGCCGCATTCGTGGCCGCAAGCGATTTCGTCGCACGTCTGCTCGACAAGGGCGCATTGCGTCCGGCGCTGGAGCAGGTGCCGGTCAGCATCGTCGAGCACGGCCAGCTCGGTGTGATCGGCGCGGCCAGCTGGTTCCTGCAGCACGGCCGCTGAGCGCCCGCGCATCGCCAGGTGCAGCAGTCTGGCTGCACCAAACCGATCAACTCCACATCCCGTAGGAGCGCACCCGGGCGCGACAAGGCATTCTCGATAACGCCAGGTCGCGCCCAGGTGCGCTCCTACGAGCCAGCCCGGCTGTTGGGCCGGGACGCAGTGGATGGAGCCATCGACATGCAGCGGACAACGCAACGCCGGGCAACTCCACATCCCGTAGGAGCGCACCCGGGCGCGACAAGGCATTCCCGATAACGCCAGGTCGCGCCCAGGTGCGCTCCTACGAGTCGGCGCGGGTTTAGGGCCGGGACGCAGTGGACGGAGCCATCGACATGCAGCGGACGACGCAACGCCGGGCAACTCCACATCCCCCGTAGGAGCGCACCCGGGCGCGACGAGGCATTCCCGATAACGCCCGGTCGCGCCCAGGTGCGCTCCTACGAGTCGGCGCGGGTTTAGGGCCGGGATGCAGTGGACGGAGCCATCGACATGCAGCGGACGACGCAACGCCGATCAACTCCACATCCCCCGTAGGAGCGCACCCGGGCGCGACAAGGCATTCTCGATAACGCCAGGTCGCGCCCAGGTGCGCTCCTACGAGTCGGCGCGGGTTTAGGGCCGGGACGCAGTGGACGGAGCCATCGACATGCAGCGCCCAGGTGCGCTCCTACGATGTCGTGGCGCTATAGGTCACCGAACCGCGACTGCAGCGCCGCGATTGCCGCCAGGCCCGCGGTTTCGGTACGCAGAATGCGTGGCCCCAGTTGCAGGCCGCTGAAACCGGCCTCGGCGAGGGTGGCGCGATCACGCGGCGACCAGCCGCCTTCCGGGCCGATCGCCACGATCACATGCGGTTGCGCGTCCAGCACCAGGCTACCCAGGCGATGCGCGCCGTGCGGGTCCAGCGTCAGCCGTAACGCCTGCGGGTCGCTGGCCCGCGCCGCATCCTGCAGGCCGTGCGGCGCAGCGACCGTGGGAATGCGCGCACGCCCGGACTGCTCGCAGGCCGACACCACCACGCTGCGCCAATGCGCCAGGCGTTTTTCCATGCGCGCCGCATCCAGCTTGACCTCGGTGCGCTCGGCGTTGACCGGCACGACCGCCGTTACCCCCAGCTCGGTGGCCTTCTGCAGGATCAGATCCATCTTCTCGCCGCGCGCGATGCCCTGGATCAGGGTGATCGACAACGGCGACTCGTTGTGCAGCGGCTCGGCACGTTCCACCAGTGCGCGCGCCTCGCGTTTGCCGGCCAGGGTGATGCGCGCGTGGTAGTCGCTGCCGTCGCCGTTGAACAGCACGCAGGCATCGCCCTCGCGCAGTCGCAGCACACGCAGCAGGTGATTGGCCGACTCTTCCGGCAGCGTCACCTCCTGGTCGCAGTGCAGCGGCAGTGCGACATGGGAGCGGGTCAGGCGCATGCAACGGCCTCCTCGATGGCGTGGCGGGTGGTCGCAGCCAGCAGCGCAAGTTGCGCGTCGTCCACGCAATACGGCGGCATCCAGTACAGCACGTCGCCGAGCGGGCGCAGCACCACGCCCTTGTCGAGTGCGGCGCGATAGGCCTTCAGGCCCACCCGCGCCGCAGACGGAAACGGCGTGCGCTTGTCGCCGCCCTGCGTGAGTTCGAACGCCACAATCATGCCGGCCTGGCGCACGTCGGCCACCGCGGGGTGTTCGCCGATCTGCGCAGCCAGCGTGGTCATGTGCGCGGCGGTGCGCTGGTTGCGCGCAATCACATCGTCGTCTGCAAAGATCTGCAGGGTTGCCAGCGCGGCGGCGCATGCCAGCGGATTGCCGGTGTAGCTATGCGAATGCAGGAACGCACGTTCGCGCGAGTCGTCCAGGAACGCCGCGTACAACTGCTGCGTGGCCAGCACTGCCGACAGCGGCAGAAATCCGCCGGTCAGCCCCTTGGACAGGCACAACAGGTCGGGCATGATCCCGGCCTGTTCGCAGGCGAACAGGCTGCCGGTGCGACCGAAGCCGGTGGCGATCTCGTCGGCGATCAGGAACGCGCCATACGCGTCGCACAGTTCGCGTGCGCGGCGCAGATAGGCCGGGTGATACATGCGCATGCCGCCTGCGCACTGCACGCGCGGCTCCAGGATCAGCGCGCAGATTTCGTCGGGCGAGTGTTCGAACACCGCCTGCAGCGCATCGGCCGCCTGCAATGCGTAGTCTTCCGCGCTCTGTCCGGGCTCGGCCAGGTAGGCATCGGGCGAGGGCGCAAAGATCGACTCCAGCAGCAACGGCGCATACACGCGCCGATACAGCGGGATGTCGCCGACCGACAACGCGCCGATGGTCTCGCCGTGGTAGCCGTTTTCCAGCGCGACGAAACGCGTGCGGCGGTGCTCGCCGCGGTTATGGAAATAGTGGAAGGCCATCTTCAAGGCCACTTCCACGCCGGCCGAGCCATTGTCGGCATAGAACACCTTGGACAACGGCGCGCGGCCGGACTGGCGCGGCGCGATCGCCAACAGGCGCTCGGCCAGCTGCACGGCGGGCGCATGGGTGAAGCCGGCCAGCATCACCTGCTCCAGTTCGCCAGCCTGGCGCGCGATGGCCGCGCCGATGCGCGGTTCGCTATGGCCGAACAGGTTGGTCCACCAACTGCTGACCGCGTCCAGGTAGTGGCGACCGTCGTGGCCGATCAGCCACGCACCGTCGCCACGCGCGATCGGTACCAGCGGAAGTGTGTGCGGGTGCTCGCGCATCTGCGTGCAGGGGTGCCACAGCACGGCAAGATCGCGTTGCCGCCAATGTTCGTCAGCTTGGGAGGCTGCCGGGTCTGCTAGGATTTCGGGCTCATGAACATGTCGATGCATACGCCTATTCTATCGGTCGGCCCCGCCGCTGCGTGCGACGCATGAGCCCGCGCCTGCCGACCATCCACAAGATCACCGATCTGGGTGACGGGCCGTTCCGTCGCCAGCAGCTGGATCTGGAATTTTCCAACGGCGAGCGTCGCCTTTACGAGCGCCAGCTCAGCCAGGGCCACGGCGCGGTGGTGGTGGTGCCGATGCTCGACGCGCAGACCGTGCTGCTGGTGCGCGAGTACGCCGCCGGCGTGCATCGTTACGAGCTGGGCCTGGTCAAGGGCCGCATCGATGCCGGCGAGACGCCGGAGCAGGCCGCCGACCGCGAGCTCAAGGAAGAAGCCGGTTACGGCGCGCGCCAGGTGCAGGTGCTGCGTGCGATGACGCTCGCTCCTACTTATATGAGTCACCAATCCTGGTTGGTGCTGGCACGCGACCTCTATCCCGAGCGCCTGGTGGGCGACGAGCCGGAAGAGATGGAGGTGGTGCCCTGGCCGATCGCCCGTCTGGACGAATTGATGCTGCGCGAAGATTTTTCCGAAGGCCGCTCGCTGGCCGCCTTGTTCATTGCGCGCGAGTGGCTGGAGCGCAACCCATGATCCGCATTCCGATGGAACTGCGCGAAACCGTGATCGCCATCGCTCGCGAGGCGGGAGCGGCGATCATGGATGTCTATGCGCAGGATTTCGCGGTGGAGCTTAAGGACGACGCCAGCCCGCTGACCCAGGCCGACCTTGCCGCCAACCGTGTCATCGTCGAAGGCTTGCGCCGGGTCACCCCGGACGTGCCGGTGCTGTCGGAAGAATCCGCGCACGTGGCCTGGGAAGACCGCCAGTTCTGGACCAGCTACTGGCTGGTTGACCCGCTCGACGGTACCCGCGAGTTCGTCAAGCGCAACGGCGAGTTCAGCGTCAACATCGCACTGATCCATATGGGCGCACCGGTGCTCGGCGTGGTGCAGGCGCCGGTTGATGGCAGGGTCTGGTACGCCGCACGGGGCGAGAACGCTTACCGCCGCGATGGCGACCGCGACGAGATGCTGCACACGCGCACGCCGGCGGCCACGCCGCTGCGGGTCGCCGCCAGTCGCTCGCATCGCGATGCGCGCACTGCTGCCGCGCTGGAGCGCATGGGCGAGATCGATGTGGTCGCGCAAGGCTCGTCGTTGAAGTTCTGCCGCATCGCCGAAGGCGACCTGGACGTGTATCCGCGCTTCGGCCCCACCTCCGAGTGGGACACCGCAGCCGGCCAGTGCGTGCTGCACGCCGCAGGCGGCGTGCTGCTGGCCGGCGGCACCGGCAAACCGTTCCGTTACAACCGCCGCGACACCTTGCTCAATGGCGATTTCATCGCGCTGGGCGATCCCAATCTGCCGTGGCGCAGCTGGCTGGTGTGAGCACGGCCGACCGCCGCTTGCGCACTCGCCGATTGGATCCGGCAGTTGCGCGCACTCCCGATGCAGTCATGTCCAATGCGGTCCCTGCCCATCGCCTGCCGCCAGGTGACGCGGCACGTGCCTGCGGCATCGCCCGGGCACGCCACTCCACTGCACCACACCTGCCAGGAACACACCATGTCTCAGTCCCCGCCGACCGGCGACCTCCAGCGCCTGCTGCAGCTGATGGCGCGCCTGCGCGATCGTGAGCACGGCTGTCCGTGGGATGTGGAGCAGACCTTCGCCAGCATCGCGCCGTACACCATCGAAGAAGCCTACGAAGTTGCCGACGCCATCGATCGCAACGACCTGCCGGCTCTGCGCGACGAGCTGGGCGACCTTCTCCTGCAAGTGGTCTTCCATGCGCAGATGGCCGCCGAGCAGGGCGCGTTCGGATTCGCCGACGTGGTCGCCACGCTCAGCGACAAGCTGGTGCGTCGCCACCCGCACGTGTTTGCCGAGCAACGTGCCGACGATGCGCAGGCGGTAAGCGCCAACTGGGAGCAGATCAAGCGCGACGAACGTCGCGCGGCCGGCCATCAGGACGACTCCGCACTTGCCGGCATCGCACGCGGCCTGCCGGAATGGCAGCGCTCCACCAAGCTGCAGGCGCGTGCGGCGCGGGTCGGCTTCGATTGGCCCGGCCCGGCCCCGGTGCTGGAAAAGCTGCAGGAAGAAATCGAGGAACTGCGCGTGGAGTTCGCGCGTGGCCCGGTCGCCGACAACCAGGCGCGGCTGGAAGACGAGCTCGGTGATGTGTTGTTCGTTTGCGCCAACCTGGCGCGTCATGCCAGGGTCGACGTGGGTGCGGCGCTGCGCCATGCCAATCTCAAGTTCGAGCGCCGCTTTCGCGCGATGGAAGCGCAGGCGCAGGCGGACGGCACCTCTCTGGCCGCGCTGTCGCTGCAGCAGCAGGAGGCGCTGTGGCAACAGGTCAAGCGCGGCGAACGCGGCGGTGATCCGTCCGCTCTCGGTCAGGCTGCCGCGACGCCTGTCACTGACGCGCCCGCGGCCGGTGATCAGGTGCGCGACACTGCGGAGCTGCAGCAGGCCGACGTTGGCAAGCAAGGCGTCGACAAGCCCGGCCGCGCATGACTGCTGCACCGACCACGCTGTTGCTGTTCGCGGCCACCGCCGTTGCCGAACTGGTCGGTTGCTACCTGCCGTATCTGTGGCTGCGCAAGGGCGGCAGCATCTGGTTGTTGCTGCCGACGGCGCTGAGCCTGGCCGTCTTCGTCTGGTTGTTGAGCCTGCATCCCGATGCCAGCGGCCGCGTGTATGCCGCCTATGGCGGGGTCTATATCGCCAGTGCGCTGCTGTGGCTGTGGTGGGTGGACGGGGTGACGCCGACGCGTTGGGATCTGCTGGGCGCGGCCTGCTGCCTGCTCGGCATGGCGATCATCATGTTCTCGCCGCGCGGCGCCTGAGCGCGCCTTCGCAGCACCGTCTGCACTTTACAAAGCGCGGTCGCCTGCGCGTTGCGGCGTGCTGCGCAACGCCGACACGCTGCCCGAGGTGGTCAGCCACAGCGCCGCATGCAGGGTCGCGGCCGCCGTTGCCGAGGTAGGGCGCGCAATGGGGACAGGTGGCGCTAGGGCATACTCAAGCCAAGGATCGACTCGTCATCGCAAGGGGCTGCTCATGTTTCCGACTTCTTTCTTGGCCATCGCCGTTCTGGTCGCTGGCGTCATCGTGCTGTTCAAGACCGTGCGCATGGTGCCGCAGGGCTTTCAGTGGACGGTGGAGCGCTTCGGCCGCTACACCCACACCATGAGTCCGGGTCTGCACTTTCTGGTGCCGGTGGTCTACGGCGTGGGGCGCAAGATCAACATGATGGAGCAGGTGCTCGACGTCCCCAGCCAGGACGTCATCACCAAGGACAACGCGGTGGTGCGGGTGGATGGCGTGGTGTTCTTCCAGGTGCTCGATGCCGCCAAGGCCGCCTATGAGGTCTCCAACCTGGAGATCGCTTCGATCGCGCTGGTGCAGACCAACATCCGTACCGTGATCGGCTCGATGGATCTGGACGAATCGCTGAGCCAGCGCGAGACCATCAATGCGCAGCTGCTCAGCGTGGTCGACCAGGCCACCAATCCCTGGGGCATCAAGGTCACCCGCATCGAGATCCGCGACATCCAGCCGCCGCGCGACCTGATCGACTCGATGGCGCGGCAGATGAAGGCCGAGCGCGAGAAGCGCGCGCAGATCCTCGAAGCCGAGGGCTCGCGCCAGTCGGAAATCCTGCGCGCCGAAGGCGAGAAGCAGGCCGCCGTGCTCGAAGCCGAAGGCCGCAAGGAAGCCGCGTTCCGCGATGCCGAGGCGCGCGAGCGTCTGGCCGAGGCCGAAGCCAAGGCCACCCAGATGGTCTCCGATGCGATCGCCAACGGCAGCGTGCAGGCGATCAATTACTTCGTCGCACAGAAGTATGTGGAGGCGTTCAAGGCGCTGGCCACCGCGCCCAACCAGAAGTTCGTGCTGATGCCGATGGAATCCAGCGGCGTCATCGGCTCGATCGCCGGCATTGCCGAGCTGGCCAAGGAAGCGCTGAACAAACCCGACGCGAGCCATGTGCGCGTGCCGCCGATGCCGCCGCGCGTGGGAGGCTGAGCCATGCGTTGGGACGTGGTGGCCTGGGCGGTGCTGGCGTTGCTGTTGATTGCTGCCGAGACGCTGGTGCCCGGCGCGTTCCTGCTGTGGATGGGCATTGCCGCCGCAGCGGTGTGCGTGCTGGTGCTCGCGTTGCCGGGCATGTCGCTGCTGCTGCAGATCGTCGCCTTCGTGCTGCTGAGTTTCGTCTCGGTGCAGGTGTATCGCAGCTGGTTTCGCGGCAAGGGCCGGCAGAGTGATCGGCCTCTGCTCAACCGACGTGCCGAGCAGTTGATCGGTCGCTGCGTGGTGCTCGACCAGGCGATCCACGAGGGACGCGGCCGTGCCAAGGTCGACGATGCGTTCTGGGTGGTCAGCGGCCCGGACCTTCCGGCCGGCACGCCGGTGCGTATCGTCGGTGTCGATGGCATGACCTTGCAGGTGCAGGCGGCCGGTTGATCGGGCAGGGCACGCGTCGTGCCCATGCAGCGAGGCTGCAGCGCGGCGCGATAGGGCGCGGCCAGGTCCAGGTGTCGGCGGCGCGTTGCCGCATCGCCTGCGCCGTTTCCCCAGGCACGGCCAGGCGGCGATAATGGTGCTCTTTCCCTTGGACCGGTGCGCATGACCCAGAAGACCATCCTCAACGACACCCATCGTGCGCTCGGCGCCAAGATGGTCGACTTCGGCGGTTGGGACATGCCGATCCATTACGGCTCGCAGCTGGACGAGCACCACCAGGTGCGTCGCGACGCCGGCATGTTCGATGTCAGCCACATGACCGTGGTCGACCTGCACGGTCCGCGCGTGCGCGAGTTCTTGCGCTATCTGCTGGCCAACTCGGTGGACAAGCTCAAGGTCTCCGGCAAGGCGCTGTACACCTGCATGCTCAACCCGCAGGGCGGGGTGATCGATGATCTGATCGTCTACTTCCTGCGCGAGGACTTCTTCCGCCTGGTGGTCAACGCCGCCACCCGCGAAAAGGACCTGCAGTGGATCGGCGAACAGGCCGCAGCCTTCCAGGTGCGCGTGGAAGAGCGCGGCGACTTTGCGATGATCGCCGTGCAAGGGCCCAACGCGCGCGCCAAGGTGATCGAACTGGTGGATCCGGCCGATACCGTAGCGGCGAGCAAGCTCGGCCGTTTCGCTGCGCTGCAGACGCGTTCGCGCGATGGCGTGGAACTGTTCCTTGCGCGCACCGGCTACACCGGCGAAGACGGTTTCGAAATCGTGTTGCCGCAGGAGGCAGCAGTGGCGTTCTGGAACGCGCTGCTCGCGCAGGGCGTCAAGCCGGCCGGTCTGGGCGCACGCGACACCTTGCGTCTGGAAGCCGGCATGAATCTCTACGGTCAGGACATGGACGACACGGTCAGTCCGTACGAGGCCGCGCTGGCCTGGACGATCGCCCTGGACGACGGCCGCGACTTCATCGGTCGCGCCGTGCTCGAGTCGCAAAAGGCGCAGGGCGCACCGCGTCAGCTGATCGGTGTGGTGATGGACGAGAAGGGCGTGCTGCGGCATGGCCAGACCGTGCTTAGCGCCAGCGGCGAAGGCGAGATCCTGTCCGGCACCTTCTCGCCCACGCTCGGCAAGGCGATCGCGTTCGCGCGCGTGCCGGCCGGCAGCATCGACGCGCTGCGCGTGGACATCCGTGGCAAGCAGGTGCCGTTGCGCGCGGTGAAGTTTCCGTTCGTGCGCGACGGCCAGGCGCAGCCCGGCGTCCTTGGCGAATGAGTCAGACCTCTGCCGGGCGTGCAAACGTCCGGCAGCGTGCGACATCCATCGCCACCCACCGGCCGACACGCGCGTGCACCTGTGTTGTCGTGCGGTCTAAACTAGCCACCTGTCCCCAACCCATCAGTTTCCCCGGAGCACACCCATGAGCGAGATCCCTGGCGACCTCAAGTTCCTCAAATCCCACGAGTGGGCCCGCGTCGAAAGCAGCGGCCGCGTGACCGTCGGCATCTCCGACCACGCGCAGGGCTTGCTGGGCGACTTGGTCTACGTCGAACTGCCCGGCGTCGGCGACACCGTGCAGGTCGGTACCGGCGCGGCGGTGGTGGAGTCGGTCAAGGCCGCCTCCGACGTCTACAGCCCGGTCAGCGGCACCGTCGTCGAGGTCAACAGCGCACTCAGCGACAAGCCGGAAACCATCAATGAAGACGCCTACGGCGAAGGCTGGATCTTCGTGGTCGAACTCGACGACAAGGAAGAGCTCAACGACCTGCTGTCGCCGGACGACTACGCCGAGCTGCTGGAAGACGACGCGCACTGACCGCGCCTCGCCCGTCGCACACCCGGATGGCCGCTCGTTGGAGCGGCCATTTTTTTGTCTGCGTGGCGATGGCCGCGCGCCGATCCCGCCTGCCGATGGCGTACGTCCTGCCGCGCTGCGCGCGTCCGGCTGGTGCCGGCTGTCGCTCGCAGTCGAAGCCTGCGCCGATGTTCGACGACCGTGCACTCGCCAGCGGCATGCGCGCGCGACATCGTCGACTGCGTTGCGACCGTCGTGGTGTCGGATTTCCGACGTGAGCCGGTCGTGAGGAGATGGCGTGCAGCCGGTGAAAAATATTTGCAGCGTCGCCTGCATCCAACCTTGGACACGGTGCGCAACGGATGCCGTTGGCAGTGCACGCGGATACACGCATGGGTCGAAAAACGCGCAATAAGTTTGCGCATTTTTGCTTGTGCGAGGCCTTGGGCAAGCTTGGTCGATAAAAAATTTTCAGCTGGCGGACAGGCGGCGCGTACCGCGGCAAGCGGGCGTGCGCTGTTGTGTCGCTGCAGTGGACAACAGCGTGCGCGTCTGCATCGCTAAAAAAAAAACAGCACAAAAGAAGTGCTTTTTTGAAAACGTCGTTGCGCCGCTGCATGCCAAGGGCAGCGACGCGCGCCATCGCACGGCGTCTTTGGACCCGCTCGACGGGACGCATCGCGACGAGGCGTTGAAAAAAAAATGCAAAAGAGTGTTGACAGTAAAAAAAAGCGTGATTAGGTTTCGCCCAGCAGACGTTGCTGCGAAAGAGAGTGAGCAGAATCGACATCAAGCCGACACGCTTGTTCCCGATGTCCACCGAAGCGCTATCCACGGTGGAGTTGGGTCCGCTTCTCTCCAGAAAGCAGCAGTCGCTCCGATCACGCACCCGCGTCGCTGTTCGATGCGGGTGTTTCTGTATCCGTCCCGTCGCGCATCACCTGCGGACGGTTCCCGACGACGGCATGCCGTTGCGGGGTTTGCTTCAACTGGGCGTTTCACCTCCATAGTTCACTGACGAGGAGCCAATTACATGGCCACTGCAAAAGCTGCGAAAAAGAAACCCACTGCCAAGAAGGCAGTGAAGAAGACTGCCGCCAAGAAGGCAGTCAAGAAGGTCGCCAAAAAGGCAACCGCCAAGAAGGCAGTGAAGAAGACTGCTGCGAAGAAGGCCGTCAAGAAGACTGCAAAGAAGGCAACCGCCAAGAAGGCAGTGAAGAAGACTGCAAAGAAGGCAACCAAGAAGACTGCCGCCAAGAAGGCAGTGAAGAAGACTGCAAAGAAGGCGACCAAGAAGACCGCCGCCAAGAAGGCCGTCAAGAAGACCGCCAAGAAAGCGGTAAAGAAGACCGCCAAGAAGGCAGTTGCCAAGAAGGCGACCAAGAAGTCCGCCACCAAGAAGACTGCCGCCAAGAAGCCTGCTGTGAAGAAGGTCGCCAAAAAGAAGCCGGCCGTTCGCAAGAAGAAGGCCGCTCCGGTCGCGCTGCCCGCAACCCCGGCGCCGCTGATCTGATCCGCACTACCCGATCGCCGTAAACATCGAGCTCTCTCCCCGACGCCCAGCGGGGAGGGAGCTTTTTTATTGGCGGATCCAGCGCATCCGTGATGGGGGAGTCCCGGTCGCACGCAGGCAGCCGAAGCTATCGCCGCCGGATGCGTTGCGCTGTGCGTGACGGGATGTCAGGCCGGGACGTTGTAGCTATCGCCGCACTATCGCCGCTTGCCACCCGCCACCCGCTTTCTCCGGTCCAACGCTAGCAGTGGGCTGGGCCGCTGCGCCGCCCGCCCAACTGACCATCGTCTGTCCCGATCGGTCGTGCCGCCATCGATTGGCGTAGCGGTGCGGTGTGTTGGTCGTGCCAAGCGGGAGTAGATGCATTGGGCCGCATCGTGGGCAGCCACGCTCTCGCTTTTCAGTCAGGTCTGGCGCGCTTACTCGACAAGGTGACTCAGACCTGCGCCTGCCATGACCGTCATCGCATGGCATGGCATGGAGCGATGCCTGGCTCCCGGCCACCGATGTCGACACGCCCGACTCGATCCTGCAGGCCGGAAACGACACAGGCGGCCGAAGCCGCCTGTGTGCGAGGTCGCCGCAACGCCAACTCAGCGCGGCGATGCCACCGACTTGCCCGACGAGGCGCCCTTGCCGGCAGGATCGGGGCGCTCGGCCAGCATGTTCTCGCTGCCGAAGTCGCCATCCACATCGATATCCAGCCAACGCTTGGCGGGCAGACCCAGCGCCCGATCCAGAATGGTGGGCAGCATGCCGGAGGGCAGGCCGCTCTCGCCGTTCCACATGATCGCGATGCCGAGATCACGTTCGGGCAGCAGCGCGACCAGGCCGCGATAGCCTTGCACTGCGCCGGCATGGAAGACGACCTGATGGCCGGCGTAGTCGAACACGCGCCAGCCCAGCGCGTAGCTGGCAGCGTCAACACGCTCGTGGCGCCAACCCGAGCGCATCTCCCCTGGCGTGGAGATCAGCGGCGCGTGCAGCGTCGCCAGCAGCGGCGCAGGCAGCACGTCGGTGCGGTGGCCGGTGTGCGCGAGCAGCCACTGCGCCATGTCGCTGGCGCTGGCATTGACGCCGGCAGCGGGGGCCAGACGGTAGTAGGTCGGCTTGGGCGTCAACGACACCCAGCCATTGCGGCTGCGCACATGCGGGCGCGCCCAGCGCGGGCTGGCCTGGATACCGGCCAGACCCATGCTCGCATCGTTCATGCCCAGCGGCTTGAAGATGCGGCGCTCCACCGACTGCTCGTAGAAGCTGCCGGACGCAGCGAACACCACATCGCCGACCAGGCTGAAGGCCACGTTCTGGTACGCATAGCAATCGCCGGGCGCGCAGCGCAACGGTGCGGCGGCAAGCTTGTGGCTGAGCGAGTAATAGTCGACGTTGGATTCGATATCGTTGTCGTAGGCATTGCGGGTCAGCCCGACGCGGTGGCTCAGCACCTCGGCGACGGTGAGCTGCCGGGTGGCGACGTCATTGCTGAGCTGGAACCCGGGCACGTAGTCCACTACCTTGCTGTCCCAACGCAGCACGCCGTCGTTGACCAGCAACCCGGCCATGGTGCCGGCGAAGGCCTTGGACAGCGATGCCAGACGGAACACGGTATGCGCGTCGACCGGCTGCGGGTGATTGACGTCGGTGACACCATAGCCGCGCACGCTCAGCACCTTGCCGCCCTGCACGATCGCCATCGCCATGCCGGGCAGGCGATTGCCGTAGGTCAACTGGTTGGCCATCGATTCGAACGCGGCCACATCGAACCCGGCCGCCGGGGCCAGCACCTGGCTGGCCGGAAGCGATGCACGGTATTGCAGCGGGGCGGTGGGTGACTGCACGACGGTGGCCGGCTGCAGCGCAGAAGCAGCCGGCGCGGGTGTCTGCGCGGTAGAAGAGAGGGCCAGAGGCAGTAACGCCCCGAGCAGCCCGATGGCCAACGGTCGGAACCGTCGGCGCCTGCGCATTTGAGTCATGGTTGTCCCGCCTGTTCCACTGCCTCCGACGATTCTAGCGCCGCGCTTTGCAATAGCACAAACTGCCGGAAGATGAATGGGCATCGTGTTGATCCTATTGATGATTTTAGGTTCATAAATCGAACTGCCAGGACCCTCTGCAACTCAATCGGGAGCCTGTGCGGAGACAGCTGCAAGCGGCGTGCCGTCTCCGCAGGCAATCGATTTAGTCGGTGCCGCCCGCTGCTGCTGGTGATGCAGCGCGGCATCGGCTAACTTGCGCGCTTGTTTCGCGGGTGTTGCCGCTGCCATGTCCTTGCTGTCGCGCTCGTCGATGCGAGCGAGCCTTACCCGATGACCAGCCTGTCTTCGCCGCGCTCTGCGGCTGGCCGTCTGAGCGTGGCATTGCGCAGCTCGCCGCCGCTGGCGTGGTCGTTCCTGTATTTCTTCTGCCTGCTCAGCGGCTACTACGTGCTGCGCCCGGTGCGCGAGGCGATGAGCGCGTCGGCGGATGTGGAAGCGATTTTCCCCACCGGCATGATCGCCTTCTTTGCCACGCATGGCATACCGCTCAAGGACTTCACCCTGCAGGTGCTGTTTACCTGCACCTTCCTGATCATGGTGTTGCTGCAGCCTGTCTACGGCGCGCTGGTCAGTCGCTACCCGCGCCGGGTGTTCCTGCCGGCGGTGTATGGCTTCTTCATCGCAACCCTGTTGCTGTTCTACGTATTGTTCGACAGCGGCGTACCCGGGCGCGGCCTGGCGTTCTTCCTGTGGGTGACCGTCTTCAACCTGTTTGCGGTGGCGGTGTTCTGGAGCTTCATGGCCGACGTCTTCAGCAATGCCGAAGCGCGCAGCTACTACGGTTACATCGGTGCGGCCGGCACGCTGGGCGCGTTTCTCGGGCCGATCCTCACCCGCACGCTGGTCGAGCGCATCGGCATCGCGCATCTGATGTTGGTCTCGGCCGGGTTTCTGACCGTGTGCGTGGTCTGCGTGCTGCGTCTGCGCCTGTGGGCGGTTGCGCGCGAGCAGGAGCGACAGCTGGGCTCCGGCGAGGTGCCGATGGGCGGCGATGTGCTGGGCGGGCTCAAGCTGATCGTGCGCGAGCCGTTGCTACGCTGGCTGGCTTTCATGGTGCTGTTCGGCGTGGGCGTCGGCACCTTGCTCTACAACGAGCAGGCAGCGCTGGTACGCCGGCTCTACACGGACGCAGCGGCGGCCACCGCCTATTACGCCAGCATCGACCTGGCGATCAACGCGCTTACCCTGGTGTTGCAGCTGCTGGTGACGCGCGCGCTGCTGTCGCGTTTCGGCATCGCACCGGCGCTGCTGATTCCGGGCGTGGCGATCACGCTGGGCTATGCCGTGCTGACGGCCTCGCCGCTGCCGATGATGCTTGCGATCGTGCAGGTGATCACCCGCTCCAGCGAGTTCGCACTGGCCAAGCCGGCGCGCGAGACCTTGTACACGCGGGTGGATCGGGAATGGCGTTACAAGGCCGGCGCTGCGATCGACACCGTGATCTACCGCGGTGGCGATCTCACCTTCGTCTGGGTGCACAAGCTGGTGTCGGCATTCGGCTCCAGCGCGGTGTTCGGCGTCGGTCTGCTGGTGGCATCGGGCATGACCCTTGGCGCGTTCGGCCTGCTGCGCGAGGCGCGCAAACTGCCCGCAGAGCGCGATGCGGAGACTGGCAATCAGGTCTCCGACTAGGAGCGGTCAACAAATGGCCTGGTTGCAGGGCCCTTGCCCGCCCACCCTCGCGGGACACGCCGCAAGTACGTCCTTGTAGGCTCTTACGCGACATCCATGCCGCGTGAGGTCCCGCGAGGGTGAGCGGGCAAGCACCGGTCGAGATGGTCGGTGTGCACCGGCAAGCAGGGCATGACATGTATTAGCGATGCCGCTGTTTGGACTAGCCGCTTTTGCCTTTGGGAGAGCGTGGCGAGCAGATAGATCAGGCCATTGCAGGACACGCCGCCGATGTCCGCAATCGCGACGCTCCGATCATGTATGCAGGTCCTGCACATCCCCCGTCTCTTGCCGGCGCGCCGGGTTCCGTCGCCTGTTCCGAGCAGCAGGGCCGCAATCGCAGCTATGCTGGTCGCCACATCCATCACGCCGATCCGCCATGTCCCTGTTTGCCATCATTGCCGGCCTGTGCGTCGCTCTGCTGCACGTTTACATCCTGGTCTTGGAGATGGCGTTGTGGACGCGGCCGCTGGGCCTGAAGACCTTCCGCAATACTCCCGAGAAGGCGCAAGCCACGCGCGTGCTCGCGGCCAATCAGGGCTTGTACAACGGCTTCCTGGCAGCGGGCCTGTTCTGGGGCGCGTTGCAGGCACGCGCGGATGTGCTGAGCTTCTTTCTGGGCTGTGTCGTCGTGGCAGGCTGCTATGGTGCCTACAGCGTCAACCGCCGCATTTTTTTCGTGCAGGCCTTGCCCGCGCTGATTGCCCTGGCGTTGCTGTTGTTGCCGCGCTGAGGCCGTGTGCTCGCTTCCTGTAGGAGCGGGCCTGCCCGCGATGGGGCGTTACCGGTAGAGCTTCATCGCGGGCAAGCCCGCTCCTACCAGGTGTCTACAGGGATTGCAGTTGCTGGGAACTGATCGAAGACGCTGGCGGCAGGCAGCGCAGTTGCGAATGCTCGGCCTCCACCACAGCCAGTCTCCACAAACGACGACGGCGGGCCGAAGCCCGCCGTCGTCTGCCGTCACTTGGCCTGCGCCTTATGCCGCTTCGCGCGGCTGCTGGGCTTGCGGCTTGTCGTAGTAGCTGGCCGCACGCAGTTCGTGCGGGTCGAAATCGTCCACGGTGATGGTGTCCATCATCATCTCGCGCAACTCTTCCAGCTGCCTGCGCTCGTCGCCGGTGATCACGCCTTCGGCCACGGCTTCGTCCAGCTGCGCGGTGAAATCCAGCGCCTCGATGCGCTTGGTCTTGAGCGCCTTGAGGAACTTGCGCTCCACCGGCTCGGCCAGCACGGCCTTGGCCAGATAGCTGGCGATACGTCCGCCCGGATTGTTGGCGCAGGGGGTCAGAAACACGCCCTGGCCCAGACGGTCACGCGCTTCGTTCGGTGTCATCAGGATCGATGCCACGCGGTGTCCCAGCCGGTCGCCCGGTGCTTCGGCACGACGGCCCAGCGGGAAGATCAGCACCCACATCAGCCAGCCCACCGGACGGATCGGGAAGTTGCGCAGCGCCGCAGACAGCGCGGTTTCGATCTTGTGCACGCTGTCATGGAACGCCCAGGCCAGCAGCGGCTGATCGGTCGCCGGCGCGCCTTCGTCGTGATAGCGCTTGAGCATCGCGCTGGTCAGGTAGATGTGGCTCAGCACGTCGCCCAGACGTCCGGACAGCGATTCCTTGAACTTGAGCTTGCCGCCGAGCATCAGCATCGACACGTCGGCCATCAGCGCCAGGTTGGCGGAATAACGATCCAGCTTGCGGAAGAAGCGCCGCGTGTACGCATCGCCCGGCGCTGCCCCGATGCGCGCACCGGTCAGCCCGAACCAGAACGAACGCACCGCATTGGAGATGCCGAAGCGGATATGCCCGAACAGACTCTGGTCGAACTCTTCCAGGCCACGACGCGTGTCCGGATCCTGCGCCGCCTGCATTTCCTTCATCACCCACGGATGGCACAGGATTGCGCCCTGCCCGAAGATCAGCAGGCTGCGGGTCATGATGTTGGCGCCTTCCACGGTCACGCCGATCGGCGCCGCCTGCCAGGCACGGCCGGCAAAGTTGCGCGGCCCCAGGATGATGCCCTTGCCACCGATCACATCCATCATGTCGCTGACCACTTCGCGGCCCATGGTGGTGCAGTGATACTTGGCGATCGCCGACGGCACCGATGGCACATCGCCACGGTCCACCGCCGCAGCGGTGGCCTGCGACAGCGCGCTGATGGCATAGGCCTTGCCGCCGATCCGCGCGAGCGCTTCTTCGACGCCCTCGAAGCGTCCGACCGACAGGCCGAACTGCTTGCGAATACGCGCATACGCGCCGGTGACCACGGCGGCATACTTGCTGCCACCGCTGGCCGTGGAGGGCAGGGTGATGGAACGGCCCACCGCCAGGCACTCGTTGAGCATGTTCCAGCCCTTACCGACCATCTCCACGCCGCCGATCAGCTGGCTCAGCGGGATGAACACTTCCTCGCCGTGGATCGGGCCATTCTGGAACGGCGAATTGAGCGGGAAATGGCGACGGCCGATTTCCACGCCGGGGGTCTCGCGCGGCAACAGGGCCAGGGTGATGCCGATGTCCTTCTTGTCGCCGATCAGGCCATCCGGATCGTAGGCGCGGAATGCCAGGCCGATCAGCGAGGCCACCGGCGCCAGGGTGATGTAGCGCTTGTCGAAGGTCAGCTTGACGCCGAGCACGTTGGCGCCATTCCACTCGCCCTTGCAGACGATGCCGTAGTCGGGGATCGAGGTCGCATCGGAACCGGCGAACGGACCGGTCAGGCCGAAACACGGCACTTCTGCGCCGACCGCCAGGCGCGGCAGATAGTAATCCTTCTGTTCCGGCGTGCCGTAATGCAGCAGCAGCTCGCCCGGCCCGAGCGAGTTGGGCACGCCGACAGTGGAGCTGACCACGCTGGAGATCGAGGACAGCTTCTGGATCACCTTGTGATGCGCAAGCGCACTGAAGCCAAGCCCGCCGTACTGCTTGGGAATGATCATGCCGAAGAACTTGTTCTTCTTGATGTATTCCCACAGCTCCGGCGGCAGGTCGGCGTGGACGTGGGTGATCTCCCAGTCGTTGACCATCCTGCACAGCTCTTCGACCGGGCCATCCAGGAAGGCCTGCTCTTCGGCGCTCAGTTGCGGCTTGGGATAGTTGAGCAGCTTCTGCCAATCCGGGTCGCCGGTGAACAGTTCGCCTTCAAAGCCCACCGAGCCCGTTTCCAGCGCGATGCGCTCGGTCTGCGACAGCGGCGGCAGCACCTTGCGGAAGAAGCCCATCAGCGGCGTGGTCAGCAGCGGCTTGCGCAGGAACGGCAACAGCACTGGCGCGGAAACCAGCACCACCAGCACGGCAGCGACGATGGTTGCGGTGAGATTGGCACCCAGCAACCAGCAGGCCACCAGCACACAGGCGCTCAGCGCGACCCAGGTGGCAAGGCGCATGCGGTGATAGGCAGCGATGCCCGCCGCCAGGATGACGAGGAGGAACGGTGCAACGATGCTCATGGTCTTGCTCCAGTGACATGCTCGGTAATGTTGGACGCTGCGATGGTGCCAACCGGGGGCAGTGCGTCCAGATAATGCAACACGGTTGCGGTAAACGTGGTGTTGTCGTCGCCGGCCAGCATGTGCGTGGCATCGGGCAGATGCACGTGCTGCGCATGCGGCGCGATCGACAGGAATTCCTTGATGGTGTCCGGCGTGACCAGGTCGCTGCGACCGCCGCTGATCAGCAACATCGGGCAACGCGCCCGCGCGGCGGCGTCCAGCAAGGTCTGTTGTTGTGCGTGCGGATCCTGTCCCGCCAGTTCATCGACCAGCCGCGGATCCCAGTGCCAGTGCCAGCGCCCGTCTGCGCGCTGCCTCAGCAAGGCCTGCAATTGCTCGGCCGTCTTGCGTGGGCGCTGTGGCAAATAGGCGGCAATCACATCTGCGGCGGCATCCAGCGATGCAAAGCCATCTGGATGTGCGGTCATGAAACGCAGGATGCGCTCCACGCCCGCGGTGTCCCAGCGCGGCGTGATGTCGACCAGCACGATCGCGCGAAACAGACCTGGCCAGCGCGCCTCGGCAAGCAGGCCGAACAAGCCGCCCATCGATGCGGCAACCAGCACCGGTGGCTCGGCCTGCTCGCCTGCCAGCACGATCAGGTCATCGGTGAACTGCGTGGCCGAGTAGGGCAGGTCTGCGTCGTTGAAACCGGAATCGCCATGGCCGCGCGCATCGTAGGCCAGCGCCCGGTAGCCAGCTTCGGCCAGTTGGACCGCAGTGCTTTCCCACGCGTGCCGGGTTTGTCCAAAGCCATGTGCCAGCAGCACCGTCGGCGTGTGGTCCGCGCCCCGCACCGACACCGCAAGCGACGTCTCGCCAGCGTCGATGCGCGAGGTAGACGCACTATGGGCGAGGCTAGGAGAAGAGGTGACCATACCTCATGGTATGGATCTGCCTATGCGGCTGTCAATACTCCTTCGTATGGACGGTTAAGCCATTGAATCGTGGCAGTTGTATGTCCTTTTTGTGATGCATACTGCAACTGACTCAAGCGTATGGTTAAATCGCGGCAATGAATGACATCACCGACCCAAGCCTCACCACGCCCCGCGCCACCTCCGGTCGCGGCAACCGCCTCAGCGCGGACGATTGGGCGCAGGCCGCACTGGACCTGATCGCCGAACAAGGGGTGGGCGCCGTCGCGGTGGAGCCACTGGCACGCCGTCTCGGGGTGACCAAGGGCAGCTTCTACTGGCATTTTCCCTCGCGCGATGCCTTGCTGCAGGCAGCCCTGGAACGCTGGGAAATCTTCGAACAGAAGGAAGTATTCGGCAGCCTGGAAGACGTCCCGGACCCCAGCGCACGCCTGCGCGCGCTGTTTCAACTGGTCGCGCACGAAGTCAAGCCGCACGTCATCTACAGCGAACTGCTCAAGGCACTCGATCACCCGGCCGTGCGCCCGGTCATCGACCGCGTCTCGCAGCGCCGTCTCGACTACCTGATCGCCTCGTTCCGCCAGGCCGGCCTGAGCCGCACCGATGCCCAACACCGCGCCCGCCTGGCCTACGCCGCCTACGTCGGTTTCCTGCAGCTCTCGCTGCAACTGCAGCAGCCCAAGCAAGCCCGCGAGGACTTCGAGGCCTATGTCGAGCATGTGATCCAGACCTTGATTCCGGGGTGACCAGCACGCGATGGATGCCGCGTCCGGTTCCCGGTTTTAAAACTCCAGACGCAACTACGGCCCCATTCGGGGCCGTAGTTGTTTTACGCCGCAGGCTCTATCAGAAGCGCTGGCGGTACTGCATGTACATGTAGCGGCCCGGCAGATCGTATTGCGGATCGAACATGTTGTAGGACGTGCTGTACGCGACCGGCGGATCCTTGTCGAACGCGTTGTTCAGGCCGACCGACACGGTTGCATTCCAAGGCGTGTTGTAACGCACCTGGATGTCGTGATACGTCGTCGCGCCGATGTGGTTACGCGGCGATGCGCCGTCGGCGGTGACGCGATCAGGCTCCGAGCAATACGCCTGGGCCAGCGCTGCAGACAGCGGGCAGACTTCTTCCATGCCGGACTTGTAGCGAATGCCCCAGTTGATGCCGAAATCGCCGAGGGACCAATCGACATAAAGATTGGAACGAATGCGCCAGTACGGATCCTGATTCAGGTAACGGCCCTGGAACTGCTCCAGTTCGGAATCGGCAGTCGCCTTGGTTTCCCAGCTCGACAGGTAGGTCGAATCCCAGCTGATGGTGAACTGGCCGAACGCCGTCTCCGGCAAGCGGTAGTTGATACCCAGATCCCAGCCTTCCACCTTGTACGACGCCAGATTCAACAGCGGCATGTTGATGTTGGTGATGGTGTAGGCGCCATCGGCGTAGGTCGGATCACGCGTGACAAGCGCGCAGTACTGAGCCTGTTCGCCGGCACTGCCGCCGTAGCACTTGTCGAGGATGAACTGTGCTGCCGGACGCGTGATCGCGTTTTCGATCTCGATCTGCCACCAGTCCAAGGTGACATTCAAGCCCTGCGCGAAGCTGGGGCTGAACACCAGGCCCAGGGTGCGGCTGGTCGAGGTTTCCGGCTGCAACTGCTCGTTGGAGGTGTAGGTGAACGGCTCCAGCGTCTGCTTGGCGCCGGTGCCTGCACCGGGCTGCACAAAATTGGCAGGCACGCCGGCTGCGGTGCAGTTCTGTGCCACGACCGGGTTGCTGAGCTGACCAGCCTGGATCGAGCAGGGATCGGCGTAGGTTTCGAACGAGTCGGCGTTACCGGCAAACAGGTTGTTGATGCTGGGCGCGCGGAAGCCTTCGCTGTAGTTGCCGCGGATCATCAAGTCCTGAATGGGCTTCCAGCGGAAGCCGAACTTGTTGTTCACGGTGTCGCCGAAGTTGCTGTAGTCCGAGTAACGCGTCGCGAGGCTGAAGTCCAGCAGCTGGGCGCCCGGCAGATCGGCCAGCACCGGGACCGACAGTTCCAGATAGAACTCGTCCAGGCTGTAGGAGCCTGCAGTCGGGCGTGCGCCGTTGCCGGTGCTGAGGCCCGCCGCAATGAAGGCGTCCGGATCGAACTGGCCGCTTTCCTTGCGGTATTCGTAGCCAGCCGCGAAGGCCAGCGGGCCAGCCGGCAGGTCGACGATGTCGCCGCTGAGATTTGCGGTGTAGCCCTTGGATTCAACCGAGGACGAGTCGTGCGCGGTGAAACCGGTGTAATCCAGCGCCGCCTGGCTGATCGAGCCGCGCGGGCCCAGCGGATTGACCGGGACGCATCCGGGAATCACATCGCCACCGGGTGCGGTGACGCAGACCGGCACGCCGCCACGCAGCTCGGAGGGGCCGTAGGCGTTGTTGAGGTTGGCAAGGTTGAACAGGCCGTAGGTCAGATCGTTCTGATCGGACTTGTCGTAGCGATAGCCCACATCCCAGTCGAAGCTGTGGTCGGCAAATTCGAAGAAACCTTCCAGGCCACCGTAGAAGTGCCAGTTCTTGACGTTCTGATTGAACGAGCGGCCACCGGTTTCGATAAAGCGGCGGTTGACGCTGGTCAGGTTCTGGTCGAAGGGGTTGTAGAGGCTGTCGGCGCTCAAGGTCAGGCCGGTGACCGGCATTGCCGCCAGCAACTGCTCCGACTTGCGCTCGTTGTACATCGCCTCGGTGCGGAACGTCACGTTGTCGGTGAAGTTGAAAGTACCTTGAGCGAACAGCGAGGTGCGTTCCTGCGGGGTCAGCAGATAGTTGTCCGGCGCGGTGTTGTAACCGTGGACATTGGCCACGTAAGGCGTTTCGACGCCATTGATCAGGATGCGGCGCGCACCATTGCGCACATACGAACCCGGGAATCCGGTGCCGCTCTGGCCGCTGAAGAACGGAGGACCGCCAGCGGAGATCTGCCGATCGCCCGCCATGACGGACTCTTCCTGCACGTACGAAGCGCCCAGCAGCAGGCTTGCGCGATCGGTGGTGGTGCCGATCGTGAAGTCGTAGGCCTGGCGCTGGCCATCGCCATCGCTGTACTGGCCAATGTTGACGCCTGCCTCGGCACCGTCGAAGTTCTTGCGGGTGATGATATTCACCACGCCGGCAATGGCATCGGAGCCGTAAATCGTCGACGCGCCATCCTTCAGGATGTCGATGCGCTCAACCATCGCAGTCGGAATGGTGTTGAGGTCGACGCTGCCGTCCAGACCCGTGGTCCAGCGGCGGCCGTTGACCAGCACCAGGGTACGTGCGCTGCCGAGGTTGCGCAGCGCGATGCCTGAGCTACCGTCGCCGCCGTTATTGAAGGTGCGGTTCAGCGCCGCGCCGTTGGCTGCCACGCGCTGCAACACATCGGCAACAGAGGTGACGCCCTGCTTGTCGATGTCCTGACGGGTCAGCGTCAGAACGGGCTGCGACGTTTCAACGTCTGCGCTCTTGATGCGCGAACCGGTCACTTCGATCTTGTCGAGGTTGGTGGTGCCGGCTTCCTGAGCGATGGCGGTACCGGTACCGCCGACGCCCACGACAAGCGCGAGGACGACTGCATCGCGCAGCTTGTTGGACTTGCAATTCATTAGCTCTCTCTCCAAGTGATCTTGGGTACTGCCAAGGGTTGTTTGCCTGTCGGGGGTCCGAAAGAAGCGGATCCAAAACGTCAGGGTGAACCGATGGTATATGCGTTATGCGAGAAATTAAAGTCCCGTTAACGAAAAAGAAGAAAGACGTGAAAGGCTGCCGCAGGCCGGGTGCTGGAACGCAAAACGCCACCGGCTGCAAGCCGGTGGCGTTAGGTAAAATAATTTAAAATCAATTACTTAGAGGTCTTGCTCATACCGAACGTACGGGATCGTACCGTCGCTGTTGCTCTCGTTGCTCGGCGCAAACGGGTTCTTGCCGCGGGAGATGACGTTCTCTGCGCCGACGGTCAGCTGGCCGCTCCAGGGGGTGCGCCAAGTCAGACCCAGGCCCAGACCTTCCCACTTTTCCGGCTGGCCGGGGACGTCGACGACGCGGCCGATGACGTTGGCGCTGAAGGCACCGTAGCCGCCTCCGACGCTCAGGGTCTTGCTGTCCCACTGATCGGCGATCGCCGGCGAAACGTCGGCCAGCGGTACCAGGCGCGCGCGCGCATAGGTGCCGCCGATCGAAACGAAGCCTTCGCGGCCGATGTTCTTCTGCCCGAACACGGTCAGGTCGTTCTGTTCGACGCGGGTCAGCGGTGCCTTGCCGGCGCCGATCAACCAGGCCGGCAGGGTATCGCGGCCGGTACCGGCAGTGACGCCGGCGCGTGCGCCGCCACGGTTGAAGCCCAGGGTTGCCGACACGCGGCGCGATGCGGCGGCGCTGTCTTCTTCGTCATCGCCGATGCCTGCGAGCAGGCAGTGGCTGGCGAGTCCGTTGATGTTGGTGCCGCGGCTGCTGTTGCAAATCAGGCCCAGCGAGTCGCCGGAGGTCAGGCCGAATGCCGCGTCCAGCGAGTTGCGGCCGAAGTGCCAGCGTGCACCGGCCCTCTGCTCGCCGGTGGGCTCCAGGTACAGAAAGGCTTCGACCTTGCCGCTGCCTTTGTTCCACACCGGCAGGATGGTGCTTTCACGTACCTGCTGGGTCGACTGCGCATGCACACCCGTAGCCGCCGCAAGGGCAACCATCAGAGCAAGCGGAAGGCGCAGTAGGTGTCGCATACCAGAGTTCAGACCCAGCGGCAGTTGTTAAGTTCCCGGAAGCGGGCAGTCGGAATGCTAGGGTGTTTATGATTATTTAACAAGTACTCACGATCCCCGGATCGCACCTGTCAAACCTTTCTACTGCAACCGTTCCGGCGCCTCCTGCAGGGGGCGCGCCTCGCTGAAAAGTACGTCCAGTGCGGTCAACGGAAAGTGATACTCACGCCCACAGAACTCGCAGCGGACCTCGACCTCGCCGGTCGCCTCGGCAGCGGCACGGGCCTCGTCTTCGCCCAGGGACTGCAGCATCGAGGCGACCCGCTCGCGCGAGCACGAGCAGCCGAAGCTGAGCGGCTTGCTGCCCAGTAATTGGGTGTCTTCCTCGTGGAACAACCGGTGCAGCAGGTCCTCGCTGGCGACCGAGAGCAATTCCGGTGCGCCCAGAGTGTCGAACAGCGCGCCGATGCGGGTCCAGCCATCGGTGTCGCCCTCGTCGCCTGGCAGCTTTTGCAGCAACAGGCCAGCGGCCTGATCCGGGCCGGCGGCCAGCAGCAGGCGGGTCGGCAGTTGCTCGGACTGCTGGAAATAAGTTTCGAACGCTTCGGCCAGATCCGGCGCCTGCATGCCGACCAGGCTCTGGTAGCGCTGCGGTTCGCGCGGGTCCAGGCCGGGGTTCTCGATGGTGATGGCCAGCAGCGCGGCCTCACCCAGTTCGCGCAGGTCGGCGGGCGCATCGGCGCCGTCGGCCAGCTGCACGATGCCGCGCAAGGTGCCGGCCGCGGTGCATTCGGCGAACAGGGTGCGTAGCGTCTGGTTGCCGCGCAGCTGCACCGACAGACGCCCGTCGACCTTGGTGTGGCCGGTGAACAGGGCGGCGGCCACCGCCGCCTCGCCGAGCAACTGGCGTGCGGCGGGCGGGTAGTCGGCGGCCCCCTGGATGTCGTGCCAGGCCTGGGTCAGGCGGACATGGACGCCGCGCACGCCGGCAGCAGGCAGCAGGAAACGGGAAAGCTGATCGTGATCGGTCATGGGAACATCGGACGTAAGGGACGCCGGTTGCCGGATAATGCAACGAGCATCGGGATGAAAGGTCGTAGCGAACAATGGGGACGGATGCATTGGATGGCAAGCAGGTGGCGCCACCGCGGCGCGCGGGTCGCTGGCTGCGTTGGCTGTTGGCAGCGCCGCTGCTGTTTGCCGCCGCGAGCGTGCTGCAGGTGCTGGTGCTGCGGGTGGTCGATCCGCCGATCAGCAGCATGATGGTGGGGCGTTATCTGGAAGCCTGGGGCGAGGGCGATTGGGATTTTTCGCTGCACCAGCAATGGCGCGACTACGACGGGATCGCCGCCAGCCTGCCGATTTCGGTGGTGGCTGCGGAGGATCAGCAGTTTCCGGTGCATCACGGCTTCGACCTGCAGGCGATCGAAAAGGCGCGCGATCACAATGCGCGCGGTGGGCGCGTGCGCGGGGCCAGCACGATCAGTCAGCAGGTCGCCAAGAACGTGTTCCTGTGGCAGGGCCGCAGTTGGGTACGCAAGGGCCTGGAGGCCTGGTACACGGTGCTGATCGAGTTGCTGTGGCCGAAGCAGCGCATTCTGGAGATGTATCTCAACGTGGCCGAGTTCGGTGACGGGGTGTATGGCGCGCAGGCCGCTGCCCGGCAATTCTGGAGCAAGGATGCGGCTGGGTTGTCACCGACCGAGTCGGCGCGCCTGGCGGCGGTGCTGCCCTCGCCACGCCGTTATGACGCGCGTCGGCCCGGCGCCTATGTGCAACGGCGGACGGCATGGATCCAGCGGCAGGCACGCCAGCTGGGTGGCCCTGCGTATCTGCAGGCGCCGTGAGCATGCGCACGTCCGGACCCGTGCAGCTGCCGGTGGCAGGAGACCGCCTGACGGTGGTGATTGCAGCCTACAACGAGGAGACCAGCATTCCACAGCTGCACCCGCGCCTGTGCGCAGTGCTGGCGGGCCTGAGTGGGGTGCAGACGCATGTGCTGTATGTCGACGATGGCAGCAGCGATGGCACCTGGAGCGTGTTGCAGGCACTTGCTGATGCCGATGCGCAGGTGAGTGCGGTGCGGCTGTCGCGTAACTTCGGCAAGGAGGTCGCGATTTCTGCAGGCCTGGACCATGTGCTGCCCGGTGCGGTGGTGCTGCTCGATGCCGATGGACAGGACCCGCCGGAGTTGATCCCCGAGTTCGTCGCACTATGGCGTGCCGGTTACGACAACATCTTCGGCACGCGGATTTTCCGCGAGGGCGAGAGCTGGCTGAAGCGCAGTGCGGCGCATGCGTTCTACCGGGTGATCCGGCAGTTGTCGCGCACACCGATTCCGGCCGATACCGGAGATTTCAGGCTGTTGTCGCCGCGGGTGGTGGAGGCCTTGCAGCAGCTGCGCGAGCGCCACCGTTTCATGAAGGGGCTGTTCGGTTGGGTTGGGTTTCGCCAGGTGGCATTGCCGTACCGGCGTGCGCCACGGCTGTCGGGGCGCAGCAAATTCACCGTGTGGCGGCTGTGGAACTTCGCGCTGGATGGCATCACCAGTTTTTCCACCGTGCCGCTGCGCGTGGCGACCTATCTGGGTTTGCTCACCGCGCTGGTGGCATTCCTGTTCGGTGGCTGGGTGGTGATCAAGGCGGCGCTGATGGGCGACCCGGTGGCCGGCTGGCCGACCATGATGTCGGTGATCCTGTTCCTGGGCGGCATCCAGCTGATCGCCCTGGGCCTGATCGGCGAATACCTGGGCCGCTTGTACGACGAGGCCAAGCAGCGTCCGCTCTACCTGGTCGATACCCACTGCGGCGCGGTGGGAGTAGGCTGCGACCACCAGACCAAGCGCGGAGCGGGCCATGCAGACCGTACGACAGCTGTTGGGGACCAAACAGGTTGAGGTATTCGCGGTAGCGGCAGACGCTGCAGTGATCGAGGCGATCCGCCTGATGGCCGAGAAGGGCATCGGCGCGGTGTTGGTGATGGACGGGCCACGCCTGGTCGGCATCGTGTCCGAGCGCGATTACGCGCGCAAGGTGGTGCTGCGCGATCGCGCCTCATCGACCACCAGCGTTGCCGACATCATGAGTACCGAGGTGGTGACAGTGTCGCCGTCGGACACGGTGGAGCGCTGCATGCAGTTGATGACCGACGGACGCTTCCGGCATCTGCCGGTGGTCGACAACGGCCGCGTGCAGGGCGTGATTTCCATCGGCGATCTGGTCAAGGCGGTGATTGAGAACCAGCAGCGCGATATCGATCAGTTGCAGCGTTACATCGCCAGCTAAGGCCGTGCCGGCGACGTTCCCTGCGTCTTGTCTTGAACGACGCTGCTGCTCGCAATAGCTTGAGGAGTGTGGCGAGCCGATAGATCAGCTTTGGAGCGTTTGATCTGTGGCCTGGTCGCAAGGTCCTTGCCCGCCCACCATCGCAGGACACGCCGCAAGTACGTCCTTGTAGGCTCTTACGCGGCATCCATGCCGCGTAAGGTCCCGCGACGGTGAGCGGGCAAGGACCTGTCGAGAGGGGCGGTCTGCATGGTGCAAGCAGTGCAGGCCGCGCAGTCGTTCGAGGACTGCGGTTTGATCAGTTCCTTTCGATCCTGGCCATTACTGCAGTTTTGGGGTCACTGCATCCGTCAATGCACTTGCGTGTGATCGACACCTTGCCAACATCGCTACAGCGCTGGACAGGTCTGCTGGCGGCCCAAAGTGCTGTAGTGCACTTACTTTGCGAACTTGCCGCCGCAGTCGCTGTCCTTGCCGGGGCCCGGTTCGAAGGTTGCGAGCAAGGCGGCGGGTGGAGCGATCATGCCCAGGCCGACCGCAAGCGCGCCGCGCAGACCCAATGCCTTGAAGTCCGGACGGAAGGTCGGGTCCTTGAAACTGCCGCCAATCCGCAATGGCGAGCGCAGGCTCAGGATGCTGCGATCTTTCGGGCGTGGGCGCAGCAGCAGGTCCAGCGTCTCGTCCTTCAAGCTGATGCTGCCTTCGCCAATGATGATGGTGTCGGTGCTGTCGAAGGCCAGCGCACGCGATTGCATCAGGCCGTCCTGCACGCCGAAGTCGCCGAAGATGCAGCGCACCGGAATCTGTCGGTCCTTGGTGACCAGATACTTGAGCGACTCGGCGATATCCAGCCCGGCCAGCTCCATGATCAGATTGCCGACATGGCCGCGGCCCATGCCCACGCCGATCGTGCCGTCGGCGGTACCGAGCATCGCGCCGATCGAGTTGCCGCGTCCACGCAAATCGAATTCGCCACCGATGGCACCCGAGGCCTGCTTGGCGAGGGCGGTATCGGGGAAGAGTTGATCCAGCCGGATGCCGCGAAGACCTGCCTTGAGGTGCGTGGTGATCACCTCGCTGCGCGCATCCATGCGGATGATGGAGCGGATATCGCCACCGGCAACGCCGAAGTTCAGCGGGTCCAGCTGCAGCAAGCCGTCCTTCAATGTCAGCGAGGCATCCATGTCGTCCAGCGGCCACGATGGCGCATTGATGCGCTGCGCGCGCCAGCGTACCTGCGCATCCATCGCGCGTAGCTTCGACAAGTCGTACGGGGTGCTGGGGAGCACGCGTGCACTGGCTGCGAGCTGTGCCGCCTGTTTTTTCTGTTCTGCATTTGCCGACTCGTTCGCGCCGGTCTTCGGTGGCGCGCCGACGAAGCCCGCCAGGTCGTCGAAGTCCAGGCGTTTGGACGCTAGATCGGCACGCAGGAACGGACGCTTGTTGCGCAGGTCCACTTCTGCAGTGCCCGACAGATCGCTGTCGCCGGCGGTACCGGTGAACTTTTCGTAGCGCCAGAGCTGGCCGTTGCGGCGCAAATGACCGTCTAGCTTGTATGGCGGCGTCGACGGCATGGCCACGCCGGTCAGCGGATACAGGTCCTGCATGTCCTGGCCGCTGAGCGCCATTTGCAGATCGAAGACCTGGAACTGGAACGGGTTGGTCAAGGTGCCGCGCACGTGGGTGCGGGTGGCGCCGGCGCTGCCGCGCAGATCGATGCGGAATGGGTGCTCGCTCTGGCTCAGTTCCAGCGGCGAGGCAGTATTGCCCTTGAGCGTAAAGGGATAGCCCTTCCAGCGGCCCTTGCCGTCGATGCCGATCGGCGCTGCACGTTGGTCGCTGCTCGGTGGTGCGAGGCTGTTGATTGCCACATCCACGTTAGAGCGATTGGCTGCATCGATGTATTGCAGGCGCCCGTTGTTCACCAGCAGGCGGCCAAGGCGCGGCATGGTGCCATCGCCACTGTCCTGATCGAATACCCAGTTGCCGGGATGGGTGTCGTCGCCGGCTTCCAGCAAGAGGGTTGGGTGATCCAGGCGGATTTCCGGTAGACGCACTTTGCCGCGCAGCAGTGGCCACAACTCGACATCGATCTCGGCCGAGTTGAGCTCGGCCATCGGCCCGCGCTTGGACCATGCTGCGTTCGCCAGGCTCAGCCGATTGCCGCGCACGGTGGTCGTGCGGCCCAGCTTCACGTCCAGATAGCCGAGATGGAACTGGCGACCGGTCTTGGCGCTGACCACGCGCTCGACCGGACCGCGCAGCCAGTTCCACTGGAACAGCAGCACGAAGATCACCACGGCGGCGGAGACGATGGCAAGCCCGACCAGCCAGCGTCGACGACGTGGGCTGGGGGGCGATGGTGCAGCTGAGGTGTCGGTCACGTTGTTCACGCGGGCCATGGTTGGCGATGCCTCGTGCACGGCGCGCGAACGTGCCGCAGATCGCGTCTCACATCACCTGCGCAATCACCGCAACGAAGTGACAGGCACTGCCGGCCAGTACGAACAGATGCCAGATCGCGTGGAAATAGCGCTGGGTGTCGCGTTGGTAGAAATACGTGCCAAGGGTATAGAAGAGTCCGCCGGCCAGTAGCCAGCACAGAGACCAGGTATCGACCGAGCGCAGCAAGGGCTGGATCGCCACCACGATCAGCCAGCCCATCGCCAGATACAGCACCGTCGACAGCAGGCGGAAACGACCGGTGAAAAACAGCTTGAAGACCACTCCGGCGGCGGCGATCGTCCAGATCGCGGCGAACAATCCCCAGCCCCAGGAGTCGCGCAGATTGATCAGCGTAAACGGGGTGTAGGTACCGGCGATCAACAGATAGATCGCGCAGTGATCGAGCACCTGCAGGCGCGCCTTGGCGCCCGGGTGCGGGATGGCATGAAACAGCGTGGAGGCGACGTATAGCAACACCAGGGTGGCGCTGAACACGATCGAGGTGGCCAGTTGCCAGCCGTCGCCATAGACGGCGGCCAGCGTGATCAGCACCGAGCCACCGGCCAGTGCGGCAATGGCACCCAGGCCGTGGGTCACGGCGCTGGCTATCTCGTCGCGCAGGTCGGTCGAGGGGGAGGCGTCTGCGTTCATGCCAAAAAGGTACCGCAATTGCGAGCAATTCGCATCGCCGGCAAGTGCGGTCGCAGGCGCCGGTTCAAGCCGCGGTCAATCGATCGCCTTGGCATGCGCGTGTTCGCGCGTGGCAGAGAAGCGCACGTCCGGCGCACGTTCCTGCGCCAGCTGCAGATTCACACGCGTCGGTGCGAGATACACCAGCTGGCCGGCCGCGTCGATGCCCAGGTTGCCAGCGTTTTTCTCGCGGAACTCCTCCAGCTTCCTGGCGTTGTCGCAATGTACCCAGCGTGCGGTGGTGACGCTGACCGGCTCGAAGATCGCATCCACGCCGTATTCGTCCTTGAGTCGGTAGGCCACCACGTCGAACTGCAGCACGCCTACCGCGCCGAGGATCAGATCGTTGCTCATCAACGGCCGGAAGAACTGCGTGGCGCCTTCCTCGGACAGCTGCGCCAGGCCCTTTTGCAGCTGCTTGAGCTTGAGCGGGTCGCGCAGGCGTGCCCGACGGAAAAGCTCCGGTGCAAAGTTGGGAATGCCGGTGAACGACAGCGATTCGCCTTCGGTGAAGGTGTCGCCGATGGAGATGGTGCCGTGGTTGTGGATACCGATCACGTCGCCCGGCCAGGCTTCGGCGGCGATTTCGCGGTCGGAGGCCATGAAGGTCAGCGCGTTGGCCAGCTTGACGTCCTTGCCGCTGCGCACATGCAGGGCCTTCATGCCGGCGGTGAACTTGCCCGAGCACACGCGCATGAAGGCCACGCGGTCGCGATGCTGCGGGTCCATGTTGGCCTGGATCTTGAAGACGAAGCCGCTGAGCTTGGCTTCGGTCGCCTCGACCCGGCGGCCGGTGGTGTCGCGCGCCTGCGGCGGCGGTGCATGTTCGACGAAGAAGTCCAGCAGCGGTTGCACGCCGAAGTTGTTGACGCCCGAGCCGAAGAACACCGGGGTCTGCTGGCCGGCGCGATAGGCGTCCAGATCGAATGGATTGCTGGCACCCTGCACCAGTTCCAGCTCGTCGCGCAGCTCGGCCAGCATCTGCGTGCCGATCTTTTCGGCAAGGCCGGGCGCATCCAGCGACGGGAAGATGGTCGAATCCTGGCGGGTGAAGTTGCGGCCCTGTTCGTACAGGTGCACCTCGCCGGTGATCAGGTGCACCACGCCCTTCAGGCGCTGGCCCATGCCGATCGGCCAGGTCACCGGCGCGCACTGGATGCCGAGCACGGTCTCGACTTCATCCAGCAGATCGATCGGGTTCTTGCCCTCGCGATCGAGCTTGTTGATGAAGGTCATGATGGGGGTGTCGCGCAGGCGGCAGACCTCCATCAGCTTGATGGTGCGTTCTTCCACGCCCTTGGCGACGTCGATGACCATCAGCGCCGAGTCCACCGCAGTCAGCACCCGATAGGTGTCCTCGCCGAAGTCGGCGTGGCCGGGGGTGTCGAGCAGGTTGACGATCTTGCCCTCGTACGGGAACTGCATCACCGAGGAGGTGACCGAGATGCCGCGTTCCTTTTCCAGCGCCATCCAGTCCGAGGTGGCGTGACGGGCGGCCTTGCGGCCCTTCACCGAGCCGGCCATCTGGATCGCACCGCCGAACAGCAGCAGCTTTTCGGTCAGCGTGGTCTTGCCCGCATCGGGGTGGGAAATGATGGCGAAGGTGCGGCGGCGCGCGGCTTCGTTGGAGACGTCGGACATGGGCTGAGCGCGCCCGGTCGGACGCCTGCGGAAACTGAGGAAGCCGGAGATTATAGCGGCTTCGCCGCAGCCGGCCTCTGTAGCGCCGGTCAGGGGCTCTCCGGGCCGCAGGTTGGCGCTCCTGGGTGCCGCCACTTACGGTGCCGGCGAGGGGAACTGCAACTCGCCCTGCGGGCCCAGCATCCGGAATGGCAACGAGATCAGGCGCATGCCCGCGTTGCGCTGGAGCGAAAAATGCAGGTGCGGGGCCGTGCTGAAGCCGGTACTGCCCGAGGTGCCCAGGCGCTCGCCGGTGCGCACCACCTGGCCCGGGCGTACCGCCACGCCATCGGGCGCCAGGTGGGCATAGATGGCCATGCTGCCGTCGGCGTGCAGCACCCGCACCAGGTTGCCGGCGCCGGCGGCCTGGTCATGCGGGCCGCCTTCGCTCACATCGCGCCGCACCTCCATGACCGTGCCCGCGCGCGCCGCCAGCACCGGCGTGCCCTGCGGCAGCGCGAAGTCCACCGCGTACCAGTTGGGCGCATCGGTATGGCTGAAGGCCCCGCCAAAGCCCTGGTCCACTTGGACCGGCGCATCGCGGAACGGGAGCTGGTAGCGCACTTGCTGCTGCGGGCGGGCCTGCGGATCGCCGGGCACCAGGTCGAGCTTGAGTCCAAGCCCACCCAGGCTGCGCTGGTTACTGACCGGATACAGCCGGGCGAGCAGGCGTCGCTCGTGCGCAGCCAGTTGCACCGTCAACGGCAACTGCGGCACGGCGCGGTAATCCTCGCTGGGCGGTGCGCTCAGTTGAACCTGTGCGGGCCCGGCCAGCGGGTTGCTGACCCAGGCCAGGTAGGCCGGCGCCTGCCATTCCAGTTGCAATGAGGGGCCGGTGCCGGGCGATGCGGGCGCCGTCTGTGCCGCTGCGACTGATGGCGAGCTCGCAGCCGTGTTTGCGGCACCGGGCCAATGCCAGCGTTGCTGCGCGTTGGCGGGTGCGGCACACGCCAGAACCGCGAGCAAGAAAGGCCAGGCGAGGGCGGGCAGGGTGCTGCGAGGCACGTGGTGGGGCACGCGATCGGCTCGAACGGAGGGACCTCAAGTATGCGGTCCATCACAGGCCGCAGTGGTATCGGATGAAAATATATCTTTCCATCCGCATGAAGAGATTGACACCGCAAAAAAGTGGTGGCATCTTGGCTTCACCATCGAGACCGGCGGAGGGACAGGCCCTTTGATGCCGGGGCAGCCAGCGGAGCGCGCAAGCGCCCGCGTTTGGTGCCAAATCCTGCGGGGACCTCCGCGTCCGCCGAAAGATGGTTCGAATCGTGCCTTGCGCACGTCGAACGCGAGCTCCCGCGAAGCTCGATGGCCGATCCACCCCGGATATCGCCATGAGCCTCGTGAATACAGCATCGCCATCACCGACCGATTACGCCGAGACACCCGCCACCACCGATGACGGCTTGATTGCCGTACGCGGCGAGCTTGTCATTGCCTTGCCGATGCGCCATGCCGGCATGCGCGAGCTGCGGCTGCGCTATGAACTGATCGGCGCCGCCAATGCGCCGGTGGTGTTCGTGGCCGGCGGGATTTCCGCGCATCGCCATCTGGCCGCCAGCGACCTGTTCCCCGAGAAGGGTTGGGTGGATGGCCTGGTGGGTGCCGGCCGCGCGCTGGATCCGGCATCGCGCCGCCTGCTGGCGTTCGACTTTCTCGGTGCCGACGGCACGCTGGATGCGCCGATCGATACCGCCGACCAGGCCGATGCGATCGCCGCCTTGCTGGATGCGCTGGGTATCGCGCGTTTGCACGGCTTTGTCGGCTATTCGTACGGTGCGCTGGTCGGCTTGCAGTTCGCGACCCGCCATGCCGCCCGTGTCGGTACCCTGGTTGCGGTCAGTGGCGCGCATCGCGCCCATCCCTATGCCGCCGCCTGGCGTGCATTGCAGCGCCGCGCGGTGGCGCTGGGCCAGCTGCAATGTGCCGAAAACCATGGGCTGGCGCTGGCACGGCAGTTCGCCATGCTCAGCTACCGCACCCCGGAAGAATTCAGCGAGCGCTTCGACGCGCCGCCGGAAGTGATCAATGGCCGCGTGCGCGTGGCCGCCGAAGACTATCTGGATGCCGCCGGCGCGCAGTACGTCGCGCGCACGCCGGTGACCGCCTACTTGCGGCTGTCCGAATCCATCGACCTGCATCGCATCGACCCGGCGCAGGTGCGCGTGCCCACCGTCGTCGTTGCGGTGGAGGGCGACCGCCTGGTGCCGCTGGCCGACCTGGTCAGCCTGGTCGAAGGGTTGGGGCCGCGCGGCAGTCTGCGCGTGCTGCGCTCGCCGTATGGCCACGACGCCTTCCTGAAAGAAATCGATCGCATCGACGCGATCCTCGCCACTGCCCTTCGCATCACCGGAGAAACCGCATGAGCTTTCGTGACCCCGCCGACGCCCCCTGTACTGCCGCCACCGCCGCCGTCCGCGCCGGTATCGATCGCGACACTGCCTATGGTGCGGTGACGCCGCCGATCGTGCTGTCGTCGAACTTCTCCTTCGATGGTTTCGGCAACAAGCGCCAGTACGACTACACGCGCAGCGGCAACCCGACCCGCGATCTGCTCGGCGAAGCACTGGCCGAGCTGGAAGGCGGTGCGGGCGGGGTGATCACCTCCACCGGCATGGGCGCGATCAATCTGGTGCTCAATGCGTTGCTGCAGCCGGGCGATACCCTGGTGGTGCCGCACGATGCCTATGGCGGCAGCTGGCGCCTGTTCAACGCGCTGGCCAAGAAGGGCCACTTCGCGCTGATCACCGCCGACCTCACCGACCCGCGTTCGCTGGCAGATGCTTTGGCGCAGTCGCCCAAGCTGGTGCTGATCGAAACCCCGTCCAACCCGCTGTTGCGCATCACCGATCTGCGCTTCGTCATCGAGGCGGCAAAGAAGGCTGGCGCGTTGACCGTGGTGGACAACACCTTCCTGTCGCCGGCGCTGCAGAAGCCGCTGGAGTTCGGGGCGGACCTGGTGCTGCACTCCACCACCAAGTACATCAACGGCCACAGCGATGTGGTGGGCGGTGCGGTGGTCGCGCGCGATGCCGAACTGCATCAGCAGCTGGTGTGGTGGGCCAATGCGCTGGGGCTGACCGGTTCGCCGTTCGATGCCTTCCTCACCTTGCGCGGTCTGCGCACGCTGGATGCGCGCCTGCGCGTGCATCAGGAAAACGCCGACGCCATCGCCGAGCTGCTGGACGGGCATGCGGTGGTCAACCAGGTGTATTTCCCCGGCCTGGCGTCGCACCCGGGTCATGCACTGGCTGCGCGCCAGCAGAAGGGCTTTGGCGCGATGATGAGTTTCGAGCTCGACGGTGGCGAGGCTGCGGTGCGCGCGTTTGTCGATGGTCTGCGTTATTTCACCCTGGCCGAGTCGCTGGGCGGTGTGGAAAGCCTGATCGCGCATCCGGCCTCGATGACGCATGCGGCGATGACCGCCGAAGCCCGCGCTGCCGCCGGGATTTCCGATGGCCTGCTGCGGCTGTCGATCGGTATCGAATCGGCAGAAGACCTGTTGATCGATCTGCGCGCCGGCCTGGCGCGTGCCGAAGCGACGCTGACCAGCGCAAGCCGCAAACAGGTCGACGCGTGAGTACCGTGCTGCCTGTTTCGCGCCGCGCTTCGGCGGCAGCGGTGACGCCGACACCACGGCTGGCCTTGCTGGGCACCGGGACGGTGGGGCGCGCGTTCGTGGCGCGCTACACCGCGCTGCAGGAGCGCCAGCTGCAGTTGCCGCGCTTTGACTGGTTGGCCAACTCGCGTATTGCCCAAGATTGCGGCACCAGCGCCGCACAGGCCCTGCACCAGGCCAATGCCGCGCCGCGGGGCCAGGCCGTGCTGCAGCCGTGGGCGGAAACCACGGCGTTACGTGCCGGCGATGTGCTGGTGGATGCGACCGCCAGCGAGGTCGTTGCCGACTGGCATGCGGAATGGCTGCTGCGTGGCGTACACGTGGTCACTGCCAACAAGCTAGGCCAGGGCACCGCGTTGTCGCGCGCGCAGGCCGTGCACGCGGCGCGTCACGCCAGCGGTGCGCACTACGGCGACAGCGCCACCGTGGGGGCGGGGCTGCCGGTGCTGAGCAGCGTGCGCGCACTGGTGGCGGGTGGCGACCATATCCATTCGATCGAAGGGGTGTTGTCCGGATCGCTGGCGTGGCTGTTTCATCGCTACGACGGTACCGGCGCATTTTCCGATTGCGTGCGTGAGGCGATGGCGGCCGGCTATACCGAGCCGGATCCGCGCATCGATCTGTCGGGCGAGGACGTGCGGCGCAAGTTGCTGATCCTGGCGCGCGCGGCGGGCTGGCAGCTGGAAGCCGAACAGGTGCATGTGGAATCGCTGGTGCCGGCAAGCATTGCGCGGCTGCCGCTTGATGCCTTGAATGCGCAGCTGGGCGCACTGGATGCGGTGGTCGGCGCGCGCTGGCAGCAGGCACGTGCCGCGGGGCGTTGCCTGCGCTTCGTCGGCCGTGTGGACGCACATGGTGCCAGCGTCGGCTTGCGCGAGTTGGCGCTGGATCACCCGCTGGCCGGCGGCGCCGGCACCGATAACCGTGTCGCCATCAGCAGCGATCGCTATCGCCAGCAGCCATTGCTGATCCAGGGGCCGGGCGCGGGTGCCGAGGTCACGGCGGCGGCGTTGCTGGATGATGTGTTGCGGATTGTGGCTGGGTAGCCGGCTAAGGACATGGAAAGGCGCCGGCGCTCTTTGAGCGCGGCTGTGGGGGCGCGCGCTGTCGATTGGATCGCCACGCGTGTTGATGGCCTGCCGACTGCTCTGCACCTTGCAAACGGCTCAGCTGCAGCTCGCCCTTGCGCAAGCTGCAGCTTCGGAGGATGCGTTGGTCATGCCAATCGCACCGCCGCTGGCATTGCTTACGGCGCAATCGCCTTCAGTAACGCGGCATTGAACCGTGTCGGGTCCTGCACCTGCGGCGAATGTCCGAGATCGGCGAACTCGACGAGCTTCGCGTTCGGAATCGCCGCGGCCGCACGCTTGCCCAGCTTGGTGTAATCGCCGACACGCGCCTTGACCTCGGGCGGTGCGGTGTCCTTGCCGATCGCGGTGCGGTCCTTGAGACCAATGAACAGCGTGGTCGGCACGCTGAGTTTGGGTAGTTCGTAGACCACCGGTTGGTTGAACACCATGTCGTAGGTCAGCGCCTGGTTCCAGGCAACTGCCTGCCTGCCGTTGCCCAGCGACATGCCGGCCTGCATGCGCGCCCAGCGCTCGAACTCGGGCTTCCACTGGCCGGCGTAATAGACCTCCATCTGATACTTCTTGATGCGCTCGAAGCTGATCTTCAGTTCGTTGTCGTACCAGGCATCGACGCTGCGCCACGGAATGCCTTCGGCCTTCCAGTCTTCCAGGCCGATCGGGTCGACCAAGGCCAGGTGCTCGGTGGCCTGCGGATACATCAGCGCGTAACGGATGGCGAGCATGCCGCCCATCGAATGGCCGACCACCACCGCACGTTCGATACCCAGCTTCTTCAGCAGCGCCTGGGTGTTGTCGGCCAGTTGCGCGAAGGAAAACTGATAGGCGGCCGGCTTGCTGGATTTGCAGAAGCCCACTTGGTCAGGCGCAATGACGCGGTAGCCGGCGGTGCTCAACGCGGCAATGGTCTGTTCCCAGGTGGCGGCGCAGAAGTTCTTGCCATGCAGCAGCACGGCGGTGTGTCCGTTGGGTTTGCCGGTGGGCGCGACATCCAGGTACGCCATTTCCAGCGGCTGCCGTTGCGAGGTGAACGCAAAGGTCTTGACCGGATACGGGTAATCGAAGCCTTCCAGGCGCGGGCCGTAGCTGGCTTCCTGTGCCATCAGAGGGCCGCAGGCCAGGGCCAGGGCGAGAGTGCAGGCAAGCTGTCGCATCGCGATCTCCGTCGGAATCCAGCGTCAGACGGTACATGGCGGCATGTGGTGGGGACGTACAGCGCTGGCATGCGACTGCATCGGCGGGCGCTGCCGTTGGATGCATTGCCCAGTTTCGCGATGCCTGGAGAGTGACTGCAATACATGGCGCGGCCCGGGGCCGCGCCCGGCTCAGCATTCGATAACGTTGACCGCCAGGCCGCCGCGGCTGGTTTCCTTGTACTTGTCCTGCATGTCGCGGCCGGTGTCGCGCATGGTCTTGATGACCTTGTCCAGCGACACCTTGTGCTTGCCGTCGCCGCGCATGGCCATGCGGCTGGCGTTGATCGCCTTGACCGCGCCCATTGCATTGCGTTCGATGCAGGGGATCTGCACCAGGCCGCCGATCGGGTCGCAGGTCAGGCCCAGGTTGTGCTCCATGCCGATTTCGGCGGCGTTTTCGATCTGCCCCGGATTGCCGCCCAGCGCGGCGACCAGACCGCCGGCGGCCATCGAACAGGCCACGCCCACTTCACCCTGGCAGCCGACCTCGGCGCCGGAAATGGAGGCATTTTCCTTGTAGAGGATCCCGATGGCCGCAGCGGTGAGCAGGAAGTCGAAGATGCGCTGCTCGGATGCGCCGGGGCAGAAGCGGTCGAAGTAATGCAGCACCGCCGGAATGATGCCGGCTGCGCCATTGGTGGGTGCAGTGACCACGCGACCACCGGCCGCGTTTTCCTCGTTGACGGCCAGTGCGTAGAGATTGACCCAGTCCAGTGTGGTCAGCGGATCGCGCATTGCCGCTTCCGGTTTGGACGACAGCTCGCGATACAACGCCGGCGCGCGCCGCGAGACGTTCAGGCCGCCCGGCAGCGTACCTTCCTGGCGGATGCCGCGCTCCACGCAGGACTGCATTGCCGCCCACAGCTCGCGCAGACCAGCGCGAATCTCGTCCTCGCTGCGCCAGCTCTTTTCGTTTTCGAACATCAGCGCGGCGATGCTCAGGCCGCTGCGTGCGCATTGCGCGAGCAGTTCGTCGCCGCTGAGGAAGGGGTAGGGCAGCGGCGTTTCGTCGGCCACGATGCGGTCGTCGGCGGCATCGTCCTGGTTGACCACGAAGCCGCCACCGACCGAGTAGTAGTCGCGCGTGGCGATCACCGCTTCATCGGCATCGTAGGCGGTAAAGCGCATGCCGTTGGTGTGGTAGGGCAGCTTCTGCCGCTTGTTCATCGGCAGGTCGCGCTTTTCGTCGAAAGCGACGACGTGCTGGCCCATCAGGCTGATGCGCTTGCTGGTGCGGATGCGCTCCAGCGTGGCCGGGATGATGTCCGGGTCGATCAGGTTGGGGCGGTGGCCTTCCAGGCCGAGCAGCACGGCCTTGTCGGTGCCGTGGCCGCGGCCGGTCAGGGCCAGCGAGCCAAAGACCTCGGCGCGGATGCGCACCACATCCTGCAGGCGGCCGGCATCCAGCAGCCAACGATGCACGAAGCGCTCGGCCGCGCGCATCGGCCCCACGGTGTGGGAGGAACTCGGACCGATGCCGATCTTGAACAGGTCGAACGTGCTGACAGCCATGCTTGCCGGAGAGGTGAGCGTAAAGGCGGCTATTCTAGTCGCTCGGCGCTTGCGGCACGGCTGCAGCGCAGCATGGGAGTTCCCGATGGCCTTGATCCTGTACCAGCGCGACGACTGCCACCTGTGCGACCAGGCCGTGGAAGTGCTGGCGCAGGCACGCGCAGGCGAGTTCGGCAGTGTCTTCATCGACGGCGATGCGGCGCTTGAGGCCGCTTACGGGGAGCGTGTGCCGGTGGTGGGCGATACGCACGGGCGCGAGCTGGATTGGCCATTCGACAGCCGGCGGTTGCGCGAGTGGTTGAATGCCGGTACGCGATGAAGCGGCGTGTTCGCCTCCGGTGCGCGCCAGATTTTGGATCTGGAGTGGCTGAAAACGGCTTCGTGCCCGTCTGGTGCGGAGCGGATGATCTGGGCCTTCGCTGCAAGGCGGCCGATCTGCTGCTTGGCTGCCGGGCGCTTGCCCGCTCACCTTCGCGGGACACGCCGCACGTATGTCCGTGTAGGCGCTTACGCGGCATCGAGGCCGCGTAAGGTCCCGCGACGGTGGGCGGACAAGGACCCGTCGAGCTGGTCGTTGTGTAGGGTTTTCAACAACACAACCGGCATCTGTCTGGTGAGGGCACCGCGCCCTCGACCGACTCAGCGTTTGACCTCGGCTTTTGACTGCATCCAACACGATGGGGCTGACGAACGAATCGTGTCGGCCGCCCGTTCAAGGTGTCAGCCGTATTGATTCAATGGCACCACTGCTGCTCGCAGGGCACGCCATCGTGGTCGCCGTCCATCGTTGTGTCGGGGCAGTTGCGCAACACCCAGGTGGCATCGTCGCAGGAGGTCATCTGCGAGCAGTGTTTGCGGCCGCCGCAGCTGTAGTGCGGTGTGGGTGCGGTTGTGGCCGACGTTGTGCCTGCTGCTGCAGCTGGCGTTATCGCTGGCGAGCTCTGGAGCGCTGCGCGGTCTGGCAGCGTCCTGGTTGCCGTTGCCGTTGCCGGTGCCGGTGCTGCTGACGCAGTTTCAGTGGGGGCGGGGGCTGGCAGCAGCGCGTCCCGACTGAGATACGCATAGCCGCCAGCACCTGCCACAAGCAGCAGCAACATGACCTTGCCCAGCCCGAGCGAGCGATGGGGCGATGGTGATCGCGCTGCCGCATGCTGCCGGCGTGCGCCACGTCCGGCTGACTGCGCGCCAGCGCGCATCACGCGCACTGCCTGCCGTCGCCCATCCTTGCCCGGTTCGATCTCAAAGGAAATCAGCTCGCCGATGCGTGGCGTTTCAAAGCCGCGGGGAAACGCTGAAATGTGCACGAACAAATCATCCCCCGGCTGCGCCGGCGTGATGAAGCCGAAGCCGCGATTGGTATTCCAGCGGGTCAAGATTCCATGTGTGCGCATCGGCGGCGTCCCTGGGATGGATGCCGAGTCTAGCTGTCGCGCGGTGTCATCCGGCCGTCAGGCACAAAAAAACGGCGGACCCGACGAGGTAGTCCGCCGTTCAATGGCCGCGTCCGGTTGCGGCCGGTGGCGTTACTTCGCCTTGAACACGACCTTGGTGCTGATCGCGGTTTCGTTGGGAATAGTCTTGGTGTCGGCCCAGTCGCCGCCGCCGACGCCGAAGTCCAGTCGCTTGACCACCGCCTTGCCGGCCAGCACCGGCTGCGTGCCGGGTGTCCAGGTGAAGGTCAGCGTGACCGGCTTGCTGACGCCGCGCAGTTCCAGCGTGCCGTCGGCCGCGTACTGGTTGCCGCCGAGTGCGCGGAACTTGTCGGCGCGGTAGCGCGCGGTGGCGAACTTGGCGACATTGAAGAAGTCCGGCCCCTGCAGGGTCGAGTCACGGTCGTTGTTGCCGCTGATGGCACTGGCCAGCGGGATGCGCACATCGAGCTTGGCGCCGGCAAGATTGGCCGGGTCGAAACTCAGCGTGGTGTCGAAACCGGGGAACTTGCCGGTAAACACTTCGCCGTCGTACTTGCTGGCAAACACCAGCGACGAGCCGGGCGCCTGCACGTAGTCGGCAGCGAGGACCGGGGCGGTGGCGAACGTGGCCACCAGCGAGGCGGCGACCAGCAGGGGAGAGGCGAACAACCTGGACGACATGGGGAATCCTTTAGGGTTTGGAAGAGAGCCAGCCGCGCGGCAACATCCGCACCAAGGTGGCGTCACGCTGGAACAGGTGGTGGTAGAGCGCAGCGCCGGCATGCGCCAGCACCACGGCAATCAACAGCCAGAAGCCCCACTCGTGGATGAAGTGCGCAACCGCACGCAATTGTTCGTCCGGCGGGCTGAGCTTGGGCACGGCGAACAGGCCAAACCAGCGGAACGGGCGCAGGCCGCTGGTGGAGTCGTACAACCAGCCCGACAGCGGCATCGCAAAGATCATTGCGTACAGCAGCCAGTGGGTCAGCCCGGCGATGCGTTCCTGCCAGCGTGGGGTGCCGGCCACCGGCGGCGGCGCGCCCGCATAGAGGCGCCAGGCCAGCCGGACGATCACCAGTGCCAACACGGTCAGGCCCACCGACTTGTGCGCGGTGTAGACCCAGAAGTATTTCGGCGTCTTGGGCAATTCGCCCATGGTCAGGCCGACGATGCCCAGCACCAGGATCAGTAGTGCGATCAGCCAGTGCAGGGTCTGGCTGACACCGCCCCAGCGTTCGATGTTCTTCAGGGTCATGCTCAGGATTCCGGGCTGGGCGCAGCGTCAGGGGCGGCGGGTGCGTTTTGGGGTTGCGGCGTGTCGTCGTCGGCGCGGCCGTCGCGCACGGCTTCGGCTTCGATGCGCAGTTCCACCGTATCGCCGATCATCGATTTCCACGCGTCGATGCCGAACTCCGCACGGCTCAGCGTGGCAGTGGCGGAGAACCCGGCGGTGCGGCGGAACGGCGGCAATGGATGGCGCTTGAGCGCATTGAGGGTGACGTCCAGGGTGACCGGGCGGGTGACCCCGTGCAGGGTCAGGTTGCCGGTGACCTTGGCGTGGTTCTCGCCGCTGGCTTCCACCTGCGTGGAGACGAAATGCGCGTCGGGAAAGCGCTTGGCGTCGAGTAGGTTGCGTGCCAGGGTGGCCTCGTTCCACTTGGCGTCGCCCAGGTCGGCGCGGTGCAGCGGCACGGTCACGTCTAGCCGTGCCGAGGCCCAGTCGTCCGGGTCGAACACCAGCGTGCCGCTGGTCCCGGAAACGGTGCCCAACGCCTTGGAAAAGCCGGCATGTTCGACCGCGAACAGCACCCGCGTGTGCACCGGATCCAGCGCGTAACGCACCGGCGCGGCGGTCGCGGCAAGGCTGGTCACGACCAGGGCGGGAAGCAGCAACAGGCGGGCGAGGGTTGTCATGGGCGGATTCTAGACATATCCCGCTGCACCGCGCTTGGCTTGCGCTCGCAACGATCCGTTGCGAGCATGCGGGCTGGACGTGGAAAGGATGCCCACATGCGTGCGCTTGCTGTTTTGTTGGTCTTGCTGCTGGGCGCAATGCCCTGTGTGGCGAAGATTCCGGAGATTCCGCGTTTCCGGATCGTGGGTCCCAGCGACGGACTCCCATCGACCATGGTGGTTGCGATCCACCAGGACCGCGCCGGCTATCTGTGGCTTGGCACCCTGGATGGTTTGGTGCGGTACGACGGCGCAGGATTCAGGACCTGGCGACATGATCCTTCCGACCCGACATCGTTGCCCTGCAACGCGATCCAGGCGCTGCACATCGACGCGCTTGACAGGATATGGATCGGCTGCGGCAAGACGCTGAGCGTCATGGATGCCGGACGAGGCTATTTTCGGCACTACCGCGCGGTTGACTATCCGTCGATGAAGGACGGCGAGATCTACAGCATCACTGCGTTCGACGGCGATATCTGGGCCGGAACCACGACCGGCGCGCTGATTCGCATCGATACTTCCGGCGTGATGTCGTCGGTGGATCTGGGTACGCTCGATGGCGACCTTGACCAGGCCATGGTCATGAATCTTGCGGCAGACAACCGGCAGCGGCTGTGGATCGGAACCACCAGTGGACTGGCGTATTACGACGGAAAACGTCTGCATCGCGTCTATGTCCCGGACGAGCCTAACCGGCAGTCTGCCATCTTCGGTCTGCAATGGGCGGGGGACCGTCTGTGGCTGGGCAGCGAGTCGGGGCTGCACGTCATGGGATCCGACGATCGATGGCAGCCGCTTCCCTGGGGGACGATGTTCGGCACCGGCAACGAATTCTGGGGTGCAGTGGCTGCCCCGGACGGCGAATTCTGGTTGGGAAGCGGACGCGGTCTGTGGCGGACCCGCGGCGAGCGTCCACCGGTCCCAGCCTTCAGCGGAGAGGGGGCTTTGTCACGCCGGAATGTCATTGGCCTGCTTGGAGCCGCTGATGGCGGGCTATGGGTTCCGATGCATGGCACCGGCCTTGGGTACTTGCCGGCAGACTGGAAGCGCACTGCCGTGCTCAAACCCGCGGTGCCGACGGGTGATGCCATCTATTGCAACCTGGCCCCTGCCACACGTTCCGGTGGTCTGTGGCAAGTCGATGCGGAAGGTCGCTTGTTGCGGGTCGATCCAAGCACTGGCGACACGTTTCAGACAGGGTTGCAGTCGTCGCAACTCAAGGACATGGAGTTGGTGTCGGCGCTGGAGGATCGCCTGCAACGTGTCTGGCTAGGCAATTTGAGCTTTGGCCTTTCCCGCATGGACCTGCGGACCGGTGAATTCATCCACTGGCCGTCCGATGGCCCCGAACCGGCGTCGGCGCTATCGGCGCCTGACTGGATCATCGAGCATGGCGATACGGTGTGGATGGCCTTCATCGACATGCTGCAGCAGCGCGATCTGCGTAGCGGTCGTGTCTTGCAGCGCATCACGCAGCAGGACTTGCACGGTTTGCGCGATATCGCCGTACAGCAGCTGGAACAGGGCCCGGACGGGCGTGTCTGGGTTGCAGGCGAAGGCGGCATGTTTGCCTGGGACGAAGCGTCACACCAGTTCGTGCCGGTCCCAGGGTTGGAAGGGACGCAGATCCAGGCGTTTGCCAGCCAATCGCCGGAGATGGTGTGGGTGTATCGGGCCGTCGGTGCAGAACAATGGAAAAAAACCGCAACACGTTGGGTGCGCGTGCGTCAGGTGGGCCAGGCGGATGGCCTGACCGGGTTCGATGCGTCCGCAATGCGGATCGATCTGCGTGGCAGGGTCTGGATTTCCAGCTTGCGCGGGCTATGGCGGATCGACCCTTCGGTGACGCCGGCACGCCTACGCAATATCGGTACACGCGATGGATTGACCAGCCAGGAATTCATTCAGCATTGTCTGCTGATGGCGGGCGATAGCCTGATCGGGGCGACCAGCGATGGCTCCACCGTGCTGCTGGATACCGCAATGCCTGATATCGCACCGTTTGTTCCGGCACTGCAGCTGGAACATGTCAGTGTGCTACGCAATGGTGCACGCGTCGCGCTGCCAATGGATCGCCCGTTTCAGCTTGGCCCTGGAGATCGGCAGCTGCAGATCGTCAGCCGTCTGCTGTCGTACAGCGACCCGCTGTCCAATCGTTATCGCAGTTTCTTGAAAGGCTTCGACACCGAATGGCAGACCTCAGGCAACGCGGGAATCCGGGAATTCGCCAGCTTGCCTGCCGGTAGCTACGAACTCACGCTGCAAGGGGTGGATCCGCTGGGCAATCGCTCACAGATGCGCTCGCTGCGGTTCTCGGTCAATCCACCGTGGTGGCGCAGTGACGCAGGCATCGCGCTCATTTGCCTGCTTGTGCTGCTGCTGGGCGCATTGCTTGCGGCAGCCTACCGCCGCCGTGTGCGCATGCGCGCGCAGTGGCAGCTGGCCCAGCACAAACGCGAGCTGGCCGAGCAGGCATCGTTGGCCAAGACACGCTTTCTTGCGACCCTGGGGCACGAAGTGCGAACGCCGATGACCGGTGTGCTGGGCATGAGCGAGTTGCTGCTGCAGACGCCCTTGGACGGACGCCAGAAGGGTTATGCCAGCGCGATCCAGCTGGCCGGCAAGCATCTGCTGCGGCTGGTCAACGATGCATTGGACCTGGCGCGGATCGAGGCCGGCAAGCTGCCGCTGGATTACCGCGACTTCGATCTGCGTCAGCTGATCGGGCAGGTGGCGGAGCTGGTGCGCCCGAGCGCCGAGCAGAAGCGGCTGGCCTTCGCCTGCGAGCTGGATGACGCGCTGCCGCCTGCATTGCATGGCGATGCCAGCCGGGTGCAACAGATCCTGCTCAACCTGTTGTTCAACGCGGTCAAGTTCACCGAGCGTGGCAGCGTCAGCCTGCGTGTGGGGGTGGTGCCGCAAAGCCACGGGCAAGGCATCCGGATCGAAGTGTGCGACACCGGCCCGGGCATGAGTGCAGAACAGCGCGGGCGCCTGTTCCAGCGCTTCGAGCAGGCCGAAGGCGCCGTGACGCTGGCCCGGCATGGCGGCAGCGGCCTGGGCCTGGCGATCTGCCGCGAACTGGCAGCGGCGATGGGCGGTGCGGTGACGGTCAGCAGCGAACTGGGGCAAGGGGCGTGTTTTGTGGTGGAGCTGCCGCTGCGCTGGGTGAGTGCGCTCCCCGCAGTGCCTGCGCCTGCACGGGCAAGCTCGCCGCAGGCACAGGCGCCATTGCAGTTGCTGCTGGTCGAAGACGACCCGACCGTGGCGCAGGTGATCGTTGGCCTGTTGCAGACGCGTGGCCATCAGGTCACCCATGTCCTGCATGGTCTGGCGGCGTTGGCCGAGGTGAGTACGCGCCGCTTCGACGGGGGGCTGTGCGATCTGGACCTGCCGGGCATCGACGGTGCGGCGCTGGTGGCGCAGTTGCGCGCGCGCGGCGTGCGCTTTCCGATCGTCGCGGTCACCGCACGTGCCGATGCCGACGCAGAACCGCAGGCGATGGCCGCCGGCTGCAATGGCTTCCTGCGCAAGCCGGTCACCGGCGAGCTCCTTGCACAGGCATTGGCACGCGTGCTGGCCGATGCCGCCGCTGCGCATGACGTCCCGGCCGTCGGCTGAGCTGTCATCGCTTGCCCGGTCGTACGGTTGCCGCCTGGCGCCGATGCAACAGCGTTGAACCGGATCGAGGCCCCCCTGCATGCGCTGGTTCGGGCCGGGGACTGAAAACGGACGAGCGACGCGACAAGCCCGCTCGGGCTTGCTCGCACCGCGTGCGGCCCGCACTATGCGGCGACTTGTCGTGAAACCTGTCCCGTGCGCCTTTTTTCGTGTTTTTCCTACTGGTTGATCGCAGCGGTGTCGCTGTGTGTGTACGTCACGGTGCCACCTGCACGGGCGGCCACGGGCGCGCTGCTCACGCCGGTGCCCAGCCAGGTCACGGTCGCCGACGGGCTGCCCTCGGACACCGTCAGTGAGCTGGCCGAAGATCAGCAGGGCTATCTCTGGATCGCCAGCGATGACGGCCTGGCCAGATTCGACGGGCGCAACTACCGCATCTGGCGGATGGAAGACGGCTTGACCAGCAACGCGATCTGGACCATCTGCGTCGATCGCGACAATCGCGTGTGGATGGGATTCGAGAACGGCGGAGCCGGTTTTCTGGAGCCCAAGACGCGCGCGTTCAGGCGGCTGGAGAACCCGCAGTTTCCGGAGCTGCGCGAAATCACGGTGTGGGCGCTGGCCTACACCCCGAACGGCGATATCTGGCTTGGTACTGCGGCCCACGGGCTGTATCGGCGACGTCCCGACGGCAGCATGCAGCGCTTTTCCAACGTGCCCAGCGACCCGACCAGCCTGCCGTCCGACAGCGTGATCGGGTTCGAGGTCGCGCCCGACGGAACATTGTGGATCGGGACCCATGGCGGGCTCGCACGCTGGGACGGCGCGCATTTTCAGCGGGTGTCGTTGCCCGGAACCACGCAGGCGGTCAACCGGCTGCACATGGAGCGCAGCGGCAACACCTTATGGGTCTCGGATGTGGTCGGCGATGCGTTTCGCGTGGACGCCGACGGCCAGGCGCGGCCCCAGCCGTGGCAGAAGGCCGTGAGCAAGCGGCGGGTGATGGGAGTGTTGCTGCACGACCGCAGCGGGCGCTATTGGCTGGACACCGAGAGCGGCCTGGGCCTGTCCACCGCAGGAACCGACATCAGCAGCGTGCCGGTCTACAGCCTGTCGGCGCATGGCCTGGTCAGGCGCAACTGGATTACCGCTTACGAGGATCGCGAGGGCGGGCTGTGGTTTGCGGCGCTTGAAGGTGGCCTGTGGCACCTGCCTCCGCATTGGGACACCTTTGCGGTACTGGCCCACCACGGTGCTGATCCACAGTCGCTGACCAATCCGTCGGTGCTGGCGACGGCGTCTTCGGCTGCGGGCGGTGTCTGGCTGGCTGGCTCGCGGCATGCGCTGGAGTATCTCGATGCGGCGACCGGCCAATTGCAGACGCATCTGACGCAAATCGATGCCCGTCCGCCCGACTCCATGCTCGAAAGCCGGCGCGGGTTGGTCTGGATCGGCGTCGAAGGAAAACTGGTCCGGTATGACCCGCAGAGCGGGCAGGTCAAACGCTTGCAGCTCCGTGAGGACGTCGAGCCTGATCCGGACGGTGCGGCGGACCGTCCGGGCTGGATGGCTGAGGACGCGCAGGGCCGCCTGTGGGTGACAGTGCTGGAATATGGCCTGCAAATCCGCAACCAGGACGGGCAACTGCTGCGGACCATCGTCAATGGCAGTCATGGACTGGAGGTGTTGACCATCCTGGACCTACGCCTCGGCCCGGATGGTCAGATATGGCTGAGCAATAACGCCGGCCTGCGGCGTTGGGACCCCGCCGCCGACCGATTTGTCCCCGTCGACGGTACACCGTCCCTGCCGACCTATCTGTTCCGGCTGGGAGAGGGGGGCGTGGTCTGGACCGGGTTGGCCGGCGAGATCCGGCGGTATCTGTGGGACGGAAAGCGGCTCAAGCACCTGGACACGGTCGGAAAGGAGCAGGAGTTTCCGTTGGTGGCACCCAACGGCCTGGTGGTCGACGCCAGGGGCGTGGCGTGGGTGTCCAGTCAACGCGGGCTGATCCGGATCGATCCCGGCAGCAGGTTGGTGCGGGTGTACGGGGTGCACGATGGGCTGCCCAACCAGCAGTTGCAGATCAACACGCTGGTGCAGGCCGGCAGCGGGCGCATCGTCGCCGCATCGCCCGACGGCGTGGTGGTGTTCGACCCGGCCACGATGCGCCCCAGCACCCGCAGGCCGCCGTTGATCATCGAACGCGTGGGCCTGCGGCGCGGGGAGCGTGGTCTGGATATCACCGGGCAAGAGCCGCTGACGATGCAGGATGGCGACCGCGATCTGCATATCGTCGCGCGCCTGCTCAGCCTGGCCGATTCCGAATCCAACAGCTACCGATTTCGGTTGAGTGGCTACGATCCGGACTGGATCGATGTCGGTCCCAGCGGCGAGCGGCAGTTCTCGCGGCTGCCCGCGGGGCATTACACGCTGGAAGTGCAGGGGCGCACCGCCGACGGCATCTGGTCGGCCAGCCAGACGCTACGTTTTCAGGTGCTGCCGCCCTGGTGGTTGTCGCCATGGGGACTGGTGTTTCTGGGCGTGCTCGCGCTCTGTGCCATCGCCGCAGCGGTGTTGTTGTATCGCCGCCGCCTGCGGCGTTTGAACGCCTGGCAGCTGGCCGTGCACAAGCAGGAGCTGGCCGAGCAGGCGTCGCTGGCCAAGACGCGCTTTCTGGCCACGCTCGGCCACGAGGTACGTACCCCGATGACCGGCGTGCTGGGCATGAGCGAGCTGTTGCTCAAGACCTCGCTGGACAACAAGCAGCGCAGCTATACCGAATCGATCCGTCGTGCCGGCGCGCATCTGCTGCGCCTGGTCAACGATGCGCTGGACCTGGCGCGGATCGAATCCGGTCGTCTGGAACTGGATCTGGAGCCGTTCTCGGTACGCCAGCTGGTGGCCGAGGTGGAAGGCCTGATGGCGCCCCTGGCGCAGGAGCGCGGCCTGCGTTTCAGCCTGGAGGTAGGGCTGCTTGGCGACATCACCGCCAGTGGCGATGTCACCCGCATTCGCCAGATTCTGCTCAACCTGCTCAGCAATGCGATCAAGTTCACCGAGCGCGGTGTGGTCGGGCTCAAGCTGACCACGCTCGGGTCGTATCAGGGGCTGCGTTTCGAAGTGGCCGATACCGGCCCGGGCATCAACGCCGATCAGAAAGCGCGCCTGTTCCAGCGCTTCGAACAGGGCGACGGCGCCAAGACCACTTCGCGCTATGGCGGCAGCGGCCTGGGCCTGGCCATCTGCCAGGAACTGGCGATGGCGATGGGTGGGCATATCGAAGTGATCAGCCGGCTCGGCGCGGGCACGCGCTTCGTGGTGGATCTGCCGCTGCGCTGGGTCGCTTCCAACGCCACGCTCGGTGGCGAGGTGGCGCGCACCGGCGGCACGGTCGCCCCGCAGCGTATCCTGCTGGTGGAAGACGACCCCACCATCGCCGAGGTCATCGTTGGCCTGCTGCGTTCGCAAGGGCACTCGGTGGTGCATGCACCGCACGGGCTGGCCGCGCTGACCGAAGCGGCCGACAACCCTTTCGACCTGGCCTTGCTCGATCTGGACCTACCCGGGCTGGACGGCTTCGCCCTGGCGCGGCAGCTGCGCGTGTTCGGTTACGACATGCCGCTGGTGGCGGTGACCGCACGCTCGGACGAAGAGGCCGAGCCCACCGCGCAGGAAGCCGGGTTCGACAGTTTCCTGCGCAAGCCGCTCACCGGCGACATGCTGGCCGACACCATCGCCGAGGCATTGCGGCGCGAACGCCCGCGCGAGCAGATCTAGAGCCGTGCACCGCAGTTGAAATCGCACACGGCGCTGCGCTGGCGCGCGGCGCTGGTCAATGGCGCAGCGGCTGCGTCATTCGGCGACTTCTTCCACCTGCTTGGGATGTGGCCGCGTCTCGGCCAACTGCCAGAAGATCAGCGTCGACGACAAGGTGATGCCACCGACGCACAGGAAGGTCGCATGCAATGCGGCAGTGGCGCCGTGGCTGTCGCCCAGATGTGTGTTGAAGGCGGCCAGCAGACTGCCCGCTGCCGCCGCGCCGAACCCGGTGGCCAACATCATCACCATCGATAGCAGGCTGTTGCCGGGGCTGGCCTGCTCACGATCCAGGTCGCGCAAGGTCACGGTGTTCATGACGGTGAACTGCAGCGAGTTCACCGCGCCGAAGCAGGCCAGCTGCACCAGCCGCAGCCATAGCGGCTGGCCGACATCGACCAGCGCGAAGCTCGCCATCGCCAGGCCCACCAGCACGGTATTGAGCATCAATACGCGGCGATAGCCGAAGCGACCGACCAGCTTCACCGCTGCACGTTTGGCCGCCATGCCGGCCAGCGCCACCGGCACCATCATCAGCCCGGCATTCATCGGGCTCATGCCCAGGCCAACCTGCAACAACAGGGGAATCAGGAACGGCATCGAGCCGCTGCCCACCCGCGCAAACAGGTTGCCCAGGATGCCGATGCGATAACTGGCCACCTTGAATAAGGCCAGTGGAAACAACGCCGCCGGCGTGCTGGCCGCATGCAGCCAGTAACCGGCCAACGCGGCCAGCCCGCCGATGGCCAGCAGCATGACAAAGGCATGGCGCAGGCCGAGCTCGGAGATGCCGTCCAGCGCCAGCGACAGTGCCACCATGCCGAACGCCAGCATCAGATAGCCGATCAAATCGAAGCGCTGGCGTGCATCGCCGTAGTGGTCGGGCATGATCTTCAGCGCGGCGATGAACCCGATCACGCCGATCGGCAGGTTGATCAGGAACACCCAGTGCCACGAGGCGACTTCCACCAGCCAGCCGCCCAGCGTGGGGCCGACGAGTGGGCCGATCAATGCGGGAATCGCGATGAAACTCATCGCGCGCAGGAAGTCGGCGCGCGCCACGGTCTTGAGCACTGCCAGCCGGCCCACCGGCAGCAGCATCGCCCCGCCAATGCCTTGCACCACGCGCGCCGCCACCAGCTGCGGCAGCTGCTGCGCGGCGGCGCACAGCAGCGAGCCCAGCGTGAACACGATGATCGCCGCCAGGAAGGTGCGCCGGGTGCCGAAGCGGTCCGCAATCCAGCCCGATGCGGGAATGAACATCGCCACCGCCAACGCGTAACTGAAGACCACCGACTGCATCTGCAGCGGGCTTTCGTGCAGGCTGCGCGCCATCGACGGCAGCGCCGTATTGACGATGGTCGCATCCAGCATCTGCATGAAGATCGCCAGCGACACCAGCCACAGCAGCGGCTTGATGGTGTCGTAGGCGCGCAAGGTGGGCACGGGTTGGGACATGAGCATCGCCATCGGGAAGACAGCGCATTATCCCTGCGCGCGCGTGCAGAACGTCGCAACACTATATACGACGCCATTGCTTGAGCCCGTCGCAGCGTCGCATCGCCGCAGCGGCAACGAGTGAGACGCGCCGCACCCAATCCAATTGCGGACAAGCCCGATGCTACGAATCGTCGGGAACGGGCTGTGGCGGCGTGCTAATGCCAGATCTGGCTTGCACCAAGCGGTTGCTTTGCTGGCGAATCGTTTTGCGCCTGCCACCGTCCAGTCACCGCAAGCGAGCGTTGTCTCACATCAGGGTGGATCGACCGAGGGCGGGCGAGGGGAGCGTTCGTAGAAAAAGCGGAATGCACGCTTGGAGCTTTGCCGACGGTCTGGTCAGGGATGGCGCGACTTGGGTCTGGCCGCCTTCCGAGCGCGCCAGTAGATCAGGTCGAAAGCATCCATGGAAAAGCAAGTCTTTGATGTAGTGCAGCGCGCCTATTTCCCAGGCGATCCCTTGGAGAAAATGCTGGGAAAGATCGCTGCACAACTGTCGCAGAGCGCGATCACGAACGGCGCGGCATGTAAGTTTGTCGCGGTGGAGCATCACGGTCCACCGGGTCCGGTTCTGGCAGAAACCCAGCCCCCGCCCACGCAGTGTTTTCCCGTCCAGCACGGCCGGCAAGTGCTCGGCACACTGAATGTCATGCCGGCTCAAGAACGAATGACCCCGGAGGCGATGACGCTGTGCCAGCAGATCGCAAAGTATTGTGCGTACCTGATCAAGCGCGATGCCGCGCGGGCAATCGCGCAAGACCGGTTTGGTCGCGCGCTGTCGATCGTGGGCGTGAGCGAAGAGGTCTTGACGATCGACGAATTTGTCGAGCACGGCGCATACAGTCGCTTGCCGGTCATCGTGCGCGGCGAGTTCGGAACCGAGAAGGAAACGGTGGCCGTTTTGCTGCATGCAGCTGCACCCTGGCGGGAGGGGCCGTTCGTTGCGATCGACTGCGCCGCTCCCGGCGACGCACCGGCGGCATGGTTCAAGCGCGGGGCCGGGGGAACGCTGTTCCTGCAGAGCGTGGACGAGCTCGACGACGCGCTACAGCGCCAGTTGGCCGGGCAGCTTTGTGGCCTCGGCGGGCCATGGTCCGCCGTGGACGGCGAGGACTCGCCACGCGTGGTCGCCTCCACGACCGCTGATCTGTCGCGCCGCGTACGTGCCGGACGCTTCTCGCGAACGCTGCTGTCGCAACTGGATGTCCTGTCGATCGAACTTACCCCGTTGCGCAAGCGACGGACAGATATCGGCTTTCACGTCGAGCATGTGCTGGACCGGCATGGCCTGGATCACGATCAGGTGGTCACCGAGGTGTTGATGGACGCCCTGACTCACTACCCATGGCCGGAAAACCTCCAGGAGCTGGAGCGGGTGGTGCTGCGCCTGGCGGTCATGACAGCCGGCAGGCCGATCGGCAGCGCCGACATCCAGCGCCACGCACCGCGTCTGTTGGAAGGCCGGACGCAAGAAGCGCAGCGCGATGCATGCGCCACGGTGTCGCAACCGGCCGATCTTCCGGCTGAGCCCACGCCGCCGGAAACGCCTGTCGACTGGATCGACGGCCTTCCGCATCGCCCCGGGCAACGTCTCGCCACCCTGCACGACGCACTGCGGCGCGCCCTGGTGCATCTGGGCGAGCACTATGCCGAGCCGCTGACCCTGGGCGATCTGGCCCGGCAGGCGCATGTCAGCCAGTCGCATCTGGGCTTTCTGTTCCGCGACGAACTCGGCACCCCGTTCAAACCGATGTTGCAGCAGCTACGGATCGAAAAGGCCAAGGAGCTTTTGCATCAGCAGCGCAAGCTGCGCATCACCGAAGTCGCGCTAAAGGTCGGTTTCGGCGACCTGAGCCATTTCGAAAAGAGCTTCCGACGGCTGGTTGGGGTGAGCCCGCGTGAGTTCCGTAGGGTCTATGGCCAGGATTGACCGTCAGATATGAGGCCCCAACTTCGTGCTGGGTTCATCGGCTGGGCCCAGCATGCGGTTGCTTACAAATGCGCCGCCTCTCAGAAAAAATTCTATTCAAGCACCGATTGGTTGGGGTGGCCGACTTGCGGCGCCCGAAAAGATCGCCCGCGCCGGGTCGTGCCCATCGGCTGTCTCTACCTCTACTACATGCGCGGCATCGATCGCGTGCGTCAGCAACCCGTCCAATCCCGCTTCACTCCTGCGCTGCCGACAACGAGCTGGCATCATTCGGCCACGGGTACGGCAGTGCAAGGATGGTCCCGGATTGCTAGCGATCAGGTCCAGCGTAGCGAAAAAGCGCAGTTGTGGCACGGTTGGGCTGCCTGTAACGCATTGGGGCGGTCGGGCGAGTGACGTCTTTCAGGGACGACTAATAAACCGCCCTGTGGTTACCGGGAACCACTGAGCCAGCAAGTCCCTTTCAATGGCCTCCGGCCTTCCTGTCAGATCGGCATAGTGCTTGATGTAAACACTGCGATGGTGCCAATTTACAAAGATCGGATCGGGGTGCAGCATCGGTAGCGATGTCAGGCCCGCAACAACCGCACCGGAACCCACGGCTGCCCATCGGTCTCCGCTTTCCGTTTCCACACATCCCATGCCGTAGCCCAGTTGCCGCATTGCGATGTAGCTTCTATCGTCCTTGAGAATTTGTTCGTAGAGTTCCAATAAGCCGGTATCCTTCAGATTCAGGCATGAGCCGAGCTGCGTCCCATTATCCCGCAGGAATGTCTCCGCAAGATGCCGCACCATTTGTCCTGGTTCCGGAAAGATCTGGTTGCCGCCGCCCTTGCCATTCTTGGATGCGTTTCCGACAAGGGTCGCATGGGCACCAGGCATGAGGATTAGTTCCTTCTTTACTTTTACGTCCGGGATGATCGGAGTAAAGCCGCGCGCCCTCTCATCGCGTGCGTATACGGCGCGGTATTCCAGCACGTTGGTATTCAGTGTTGTCCTGTTTAACTGGAAATTCAAAGGACCGGGTACCGGGTCTATCGCAAAAATGTTGACGCAGATGTGGCGGAGCTGCGGGTCGGCATACATTGCATTGGCCATCATGTGGCAGGTAACTGCGCCACGGCTCCAGCCAATGAGGTTGACGCGGTCAGGCAGTGGTGTTCGCAGGACTTTTGCTCGCGCCTTTTGTAAGGCTTGGGGAACGATTTTTCGGTGCTTATTGGCAGGGGTCCAGCCACCAAAAGTGTTCTGCGGCTCAAGTCCAGCTGCTTCGGCAGCTGCCTTTTCCCTTTGTAGGATGCGTATTTCCGCATCTGTCATCAAGGTCCTCATATGGCTGGGGTCCTTCTTGATCACCGCAATCGCGTGCTTGACGTTCTCCTCCCAGCCCGAGCCAAAAGTAGTACCCCGAGCATCAGTGTAGTTCCCCGGGAGTGTCCATTTATCGTTTTCTTGTTGATTCCCGCTGCCCGGTCCATCTGCTATGAGCCAATCATCGAACTCCACCCCGAGATGGTTGCGTGCCAATGTGGAGATAAGCTGTCCTTCGCTGTAGTTTGCACTGTCGTAATCCAGGCTGTTCGATCCTGTCCCGCAAAAAAATACTGTGAATGTTGACATTCTTGATGTCTCCAGAATCTCGGCTGGTTGGGTCGCTGTATTAATCTATGTGTGGATTACGGGGCTCGTGCACTACGGTGGTATGAGGGTGAACTTTTGATGCATTCATGGAGTGAAATGTGGCTTTTTCTGCTAAACTTTCGCTGTAGTCGAGTTGCGTGATTATTCAATGCACTGCTGTTGGCCGGGGTTGTGATTGCGGCGGACGTGTCATGTGGTGGATTTATATAAATCCACCCATGATGTTTTGCATCAAATGGCCTTGAGGCGAGTCGCGTACTTTTGTCAGTTGGATGACATAGGAGGAATAGTCGTTCTCCGACTCGAGAAGGTAGTTGATGAGCAGCGTGAGAGAAGCTAGGACGCAATTGAAGCTATTGAATCCGTCACCATTCTTCAGTGCGAAGACATTGATTTCCGGAGCCACAGCACGGAACCATCGCGGGAAATTTCCGGCATCCTCCTCTGTTACAGGTATCTCGAAACTGACGCAGGTCGGGTCGTCAAGCATGGCGCTATCATCTTGCCAGTGGCCTCCACCGCCTTGGCCAAAGAACGCCCATGGATAACCCGACACATTCGGTACCAGTCCCCTGACGAACTGGACCCGCCCGCGAAGACGAGACAGAACGGCCGTATGACCTGTAAATTGCTGTAACAGGGGAGAGCGCGATAATCTTGAGGATCCGATTCCCATGTTTTGCTCGGTCCAAGCGATCAAGGTCGGGTCGGGGTCGACTTCATAGCGCATGTCTGGCCGGTGCCTCCAACGTCCTTGATGTCGTGAGATGCCTGCGATGCCGACGGAATTGGTTTGTTCTGACATCAAATCAACTATTACTGTCATTTCACATCTCCTTTCGAGGCGGAAGGTGCAGGCCGGCATATGCCGTACCGAGATCGAGCGACCTGATGGCGGAGTTCTCTTGCCGCTGCGGTAATGCGTACTCGTGGGCTGGCTGCTGCAGGCGCTAGGTTTTATGCGGTGAGATCGGCATGATCCCGGTCTGCGGGGATACGCGTATGCACGCTCGATACAGACGTGGGCTCTTGGACAGGGGTGTCGGAGCGTTTGGTAATACCGCCGATTTCGCTATGCTTTATTGGGGAAAATCCACAGTTATTATTCTTTCCGAGGGCGCTAGCCAATCGTTGAAGGGCCCTTTGGGCGAGGGTTGCTATGGAATAATGATGTGATTCCATGGAGCTAGGTCCGCACCAGGCGTTAATCCGGATTCGGCTTTGGCCTGGTTTCGACGAGTGCGTTGGCGGATTGATTGACGCAGGTGATGCGCTTATCCGGTCGTTTAATGCATTGAATCAGTGCGGGGGAAAGTGGGGTGACGCGTGGTGTCGTCTATCGATGCAGGGAGTGTCGGGTTGGTTGCAAGGGATCTTCATGCATTGCTGGAGTTTATGGGTTCCTGCTTTTTCCCGATGCAGGAAATACGCGCAATCACGCCGAGCTCGGATCGGCTAAACTCGAATAACTGAGGTCAACTTCCAGTCCATCGCACGGCGTACCAGGAAGCGACAGCACCGCATCCTGTTCGTATTGCCAGAGCATGGCCTGGGAATAGCCGCAGCCGGCCGGATCGGAGGGCTGGACGTGCCGGATGTCGCCGGCGTAGAGGTGACGCCCTGCCGTGGAGACCCGCCAGGCCCAGACGCGCGGGGAGGGGCAGGGGCCTATCCGCGACAGCAGTTCCACTGCGCGCGCGTGCGAGCAGTACAGGCCGGGCGAAAAACCATTGCCCAACAGCGCGGCGATCCACATACGGATGTAGTCGATGGCTGCCTGTGGCGGGCTGCCGCCATCTTCCCAGTCGAGATAGACCACCGCGCCATCGGGAAAGCCTTCGGCGCGTGCCAGCGCTGCGGCCTGTGCACCATCGAGGCTGCCCTGCCGGGCGGTGACGTCGTGCGAACCGGGGCCGATCGTCTGCTGACCAAGGTAGACGGGCGCCAGGCCCCAGCCTTGTGCGATCAACGCAGCGCGTTGGCCCATCCAGCCGGTGTCGGCATGGCTTGGCGCCGGTGCCAGGTAGTAGCCGCACCACGCCAGCTCGGCCTGGGTCTTGAGCCAGTCAAGGGCGGGCAATCCGGGGAATTGATCGGTGTCGAAGCCTGTGTAGAAGGTCATGTCGGAATTCCTTCGGATCGGGCGTTGGCTGGGCCGGGGCTAGATGGCCGCGGCAAGTGGGGCTGCGCTGCTGGATCAACGTGGCGGCGGGGAGCCGGCAGACCGGCGCCAATGAGACCGGACGGGTTCATCGCGAGACCGGCTTCATCGCAACGCCGAAACGCATCGCTCCGTCAGCTGGCTGTTCCGTCGTCGGCGTTCGGAGTGGCCGGCGACGTCGCCGCCATTGCCTGCTCGGTCTGCTGCTGCGCGGCGGTCACCGCCGCAGCGGCGGCTTGTTCGGCCTGCTGCAGTGCCTGGTTGGCGCTATCGATCGCCTGGTCATTGCCAGCTGCGGCGGTCGCGGCGGTTGCGGCCTGCATGGCCGCCCGTACTGCCCTATCGCTGGCCGCCATCGCCTGATCGATCTGGGCTTGCGCCGCTTTCAGCGCCGCTTCGATCTGCGAGGATCCTGACGATTGCGCAATGGAGGCTGGTGTCTGGTACGGGGGCGTGGGCTGAGTATCGTCGGACATGCTGGTATCTCCTGAAGTGGACGCGGAATGGAGCGGGGTGACGGCATCGGCACGCGATGGTCGCATCGGCGCGGCGAGTGGTGCGGTTTCGGTTGGGTGCTGCGCTGCAAGCGCGCGCAGCCTCTCACCGAGTGCGTTTTCGGCCTGCGCCATACCCTGGCGTGCGGCCGCTAGGGCAGCGGCGCGACCTGCATGCACCGCTTCGCGCGCCGCGTCGGCGACGCTGGTCGCAAGCGGGGCCTGGTCGCCGGCCGCAGCAGGCGGGGGCGGTGCGCTCACTGCGTGGCCTCCGCATCCGTGTCTTGCGAGGTGGTGGGTGATGCAGGTGCGGCACCGAAGTCGCGGAGCGAGATGATGCCGCCGTTGACCTGCAGCAGTGCAGCCAGGGCGTCGTTCTGCATAGTGAACACGCAGCTGCTGCCATCCTGGCCCAGCACCCCACGGCTGGGCCGGTTGGCCGCCAGGAAGGCCTGCGCCGACTGCAGGTAGAGGCGGATCGCATCGCTCGCCGCCTGGTCGTCGCCGTCGCCTCGGTAGCGGGTGTGCTGGACGATCTGCTGGGCCGCCAGCGATAGCCGCGCGAAGCCGATCTGGCGACCGCGTGCCAGCCATTCGGCAACGCTGCGTTCGACCTCGTTGGGCGAAGGCAGCCCCTGCACCTGTGGGCAATCCAGGGTGGTGAACAGCTGCGGCAACAGCGTCTGCAGTGCCGAGGCCGCCGCATGCGCACGTTCGTCCTCAGCGGCGATGGTGGCGGTGCAGGCCAGGTAGAAGCGGTAGTAGTCACAGAATTCCAGCGGTGTGCGCGCCTGCTCGACAGCGAATGCTGCTGCCTCCTGCTGCAGTGCTGGCGTGACGTCGGCTGGCGGCGCTTCGGCGGCCAGTTGGCGTAGCGCCAGGCTTTCTTCAAGGTCCAGCGACTGGAACACGCCGGCGCCATCGACCTTCAACTGGGTCAGCAGGCTGCGGCCTGCGGCCAGGTCGCTTGCGGTGTACAGGGCGTTGTCGCGAAAGATGCGCTGCAGCTGCGCCTTGACCACCGAGCCGGTGTCGCCTGCTTCGGCCTGCGCCAGCGTGCCCAGGTCGGTCGGACTCAAGGTCATCAGCTTGACCGGGCTGACCCTCAGCTCCAGCTGCGGCAACAAGGCCAGGCGCGAGCCGTGCAGGCCTTGCTGCACTTCGTCGAGCAGGCTGCTCTCGTCGGGAAAATCGTAGCGCACACCGGGCGACTGGATCGCCCAGGCCAGCCACTGGGTGCCTCCATCGATGAAGGCCAGGCACTGCCTTCCCAGCGTCGAGAGCATCGTCGGCATTGAGATCAGGCGGCCTGCGATTGAAACGGACATTGCATGACTCCTTGTGAGTTCAACCAGCGGGGAAATTCTTCAGCACCAGCCCGGCCGCCGAACCGATCCTGGCGAAGTCGTCGGTGGCGCCTTGCATCAGCTCCTGCGCCTTGCTAAGTGCAGTGACGTACTTGTCATCGCCGGTGGCCAGGTACTGCGCCATCGCGACGCCAACGGCCGTGGTGGCGATCGTGGAGACATTGCGCAACGCGTCGGTGGCGTCCTGCACCGCAATGGCAGTGGACTGCGCCACCGATTGGTAGGCTTTGCCGGCTCCGCTGGTCAGCACGACCTGCGGGCTCATGGTCGCCAGCTGCACCTGGTTGATGACATCGATGACCTGCGCATTGACCTTTGTCGGTTCCATCTTGATTCCCATGGAATGATCGGCCGCCTTTCAATGAGGCCTGGTGGTAGGGGGGGCTGACCTCATCTCTGCGGACGCCCTATGACTGAGCAGGCGGCGCAGGTGCAGGTGCAGGGATAGATGCAGATGCAGGTGCAACAGGAGCAGCAGATGCAGATGCAGCAACGACAGGGGGTGTGCCTGTAGCTGCAGCTGCGGGTGAAGTTGCGGCTGCAGCAGCAGGAGCATCAGAAGTGGCAGCATCATCGGGGCCGGCACCGGAGGCGGGGGGAGTAGCGGGCAGGGGCGGCGGTACGCTCAGCGCATGCACTTCCAAGAGGTCGGCGGTTGCGGTCGCGGCATCTGCCGAGGCGCCTTGCGCTTGCGTTTTCAGCACGTCGACGGCCACCTTGGCCTCCGCCGCTGCGGCGGCGATGAGCGCTGCAGGCGGGGGCGGTACGGGGGGCGGGCCGGGCAACGGCGCGACCGTCGGTGGTGGTCCGGGTGGTGCAGGCGGTGGTGGCGGCGCCACCGGGAACGGTGCCGAGATCATCTTGGCGCAGGCGGCGGTGATCGCTGCTGCATTGATCATGCCGGCGCCTTGCTGCCGGTTGACGGCGTTGTGCATCGCCATGCCCAGCGTCTCCAGCATCACGGCATCGAGCATGCCGAGCGCCTGTGCGGGCGCCTGACCGGTGGTCAGCGTCACGATGCTGCTCACCGCATCGACGACCTGGCTGTTCACGCTACTGTCGTCGATCATGACGAAGTCGCTCCCTTCTGGATGATTAAGGCAAGGATTTGAGTAAGGGCTGCATCGGCAAGCACCTGTCCGCGCTGCTGGTTGGCGACTGCGTTTTCCATTGCGAGGGCGATGGAATCCGACAGCGCCAGATAGGTCGCCCCCATCGCGAAGGCCGGCGCTTGGCCGATCGCCATCGCCGCACCTGTAGCGGCGGTACCGATCAGGTTGGCGACGCTTGCAGCCTGCGCGCTTGGCTCCATGACGGGGCACTGGCATCAGTGTCCTAGGCCAACGACGGCCTGCGCTGTTCAACGCCAGCCGACGCCGAGAACAGCACGGTGTTCTGTGGTTCGTGTCTGCACGCGTACTGCAAGGCTACGCCATCGGGCACGCGTTCCAGGAATGCAAAATTGCCCTGCGGCACGTCGATCATGTTGTCCAGCTTCCGGCGATAGACCAACGGCTGCGCTCCGGGAATCACAGGCAGGATGCCGTCGAACTCGACGTTGATCACTGCCTTTTGATGCGGCGCGAATGTCGCCACGATGGTGCGGCCCCGGATCAGTCTGACGACGACATCCAGGGTGTTGGACGTAGGGATATGACGTAGTTGCAGCATGAGGCGTCCTTTCTCGATTCGGCCAGCGAACTGCGTGGTGGTTGCAAAGGCTTCGCGTATCGAACCAGGCGCCGCTCTCGCTGTGACAGCGGCGCCTGGCTGCCGATTACCGGAGACCGGCGCTCAGGATTTCCCGGGTGGCGACGCCATCGGACGCGGTATCGATCGAATACAGCGTGGACACGCCCTGGGTCGTCGACGCCTGCATCGTCACGTAGGACTGCTGCTGGTTGTTGGTGGCGTTGTGGGCGGCATTGGACAGCGCCTGGCTGGTGGCAACAAACAGGTTGCCCATTGCAATCGCCGGCGCATCGCCGAGGACCTTGGTGTTGACCTGGGAAACGGAATCGGTGATCTGGCTGTTGACGGCGGTCGGAAAGGCCATGGTGATAGCTCCTTGAGGTAGGGAAACAACGAAGACGCTGCGGCGTTAGCGGTTAGCCGAGGATCTTCCTGGTGGCGGCACCCGTGGTGCCGGTATCGAGCGAATACAGCAGCGAAACGCCCATCGTGGTTGCTGCCTGTGCGGTGACATACATCTGCTGTTGCGCGAGGGTTGCGTTGTGGGCCGCGTTGGCCAGCGCCTGCGCGGTGGCCTGGTACAGATTGCCCATGGCTGCGGCTGGAGCGCTTCCCAATACCTGCAGATTGGCCTGGGTAACCGAGTCGGTGATCTGGTCGTTGACGGCGGTGGGAAATGCCATTGGCGAATGTCCTTGGCGTTAGCCGGGCCGTCAGACGCCCAGGATCTGCTTGCTGACGACGCCGGTGGTGGCGGTGTCGATGGAGTACAGCGTCGCCACGCCCATCGTGGTAGCCGACTGCGCAGTGACGTAGCTCTGCTGCTGCGCGTTGGTGGCGTTGTGGGCGGCATTGGCCAGCGCTTGCGCGGTTGCCTGATACAGATTGCCCATCGCGATCGCCGGTGCGTCGCCCAGGACCTTGGTATTTACCTGGGTGACGGAATCGGTGATCTGATTATTGACTGCGGTCGGAAATGCCATTGCTTGCTCCTTATGTGCCAGAAATCACGGTCGGCTTAGCCCAGGCCCTTTATGCCGGTGCTCAGAACCTGCTTGGTCGCAACCCCGGTGGTGGCGGTGTCGATGGAATAGAGGGTGGCCACGCCCATGGTGGTGGCCGACTGCGCAGTGACATAACTCTGCTGCTGCGCATTGGTCGCGTTATGGGCGGCATTGGCCAGTGCCTGCGCGGTGGCCTGGTACAGATTGCCCATGGCGATGGCGGGGGCATCGCCCAGCACCTTGGTATTGGCTTGTGTGACGGAGTCGGTGATCTGGTCGTTGACGGCGGTTGGAAATGCCATGCGTTTCTCCCTGTTCTCGAATGAGTGGAGCGTTTGAACAAACGTGACGATGTCGAGGTTCGGCAGGCGGCCTGCCTGTCCGGAGATGTGTTGCAGTGGCACCGCATCACCGTGGAGAAACAGTAAATCTCCTTGCTCCGGGAAAATTGGTTTAAACGACGGCAATGCCGGGCTTATCGACGTGAAGCCGATCCGCTTTAGGGCGGCATGCGATGTAATGACGCGTTTTGGAACCGCGTGCGGGGAATGTCGTGGTGAATCGCAAAGGGAGTAACAGAAGGACCATGCAGAACAGGCGAGCACAGGCTGCTGCTGACGCAAGGCAGCAAAGCTCGCGTCCGCTTGGCGACTCTCTGCGGCAAGTCAATGGCCGGCCGGTACGCTGTCGGTACCCCGCGAAACCGGAGCCCACGCGCATCGATGATTGACCGCGTTGCGGCTGAGCTCGGCGCGCATCACGTCGCAGTGACGTCGGCAGGGCGCTCACTGCGCACATCACTGGAGTGGCGAGATCACGTTCAACGGAACGAGGCGCGAGGGCCGTGTTTGGAGCGGATGCAGACGTGATCCGGGTGACGGCATGGAGGCTGGTCTTGCTATCGCTGAAGACTGCCTTCGTCACTGTGCCGCGTGCCTGGCGCGGCCTGGCAGCATCCCATACGTATCGGCGGTGCTGCCGATCTATTGCTGATGCAGCCACCGCCCGTCATCACGCTCAGCGTGCACTCCCCGGGCGCGCGCGCTGAGCGGCGGTCGACAGCACACCGGTGCGCTATCGACCCGTGCCTTGGATTACCGCTTGCTCAGCGTCTGCACCGCTTCCACCAGCACGCCCACGTGGTCGGGATTCATGTCGGGCGACATGCCGTGGCCGAGGTTGAAGACATGGCCTTCGCGCGAGCCGCCGTTGCCCTGGGCGTAGCTGTCCAGGGTCTTGCCGACCTCGGCGCGGATCGCTTCGGGCGAGCCGTACAGGGTGGCCGGGTCCAGGTTGCCTTGCAGCGCGACGCGGCCGCCGGCGCGCTGGGCGGCGTCGGCCAGCGCGATGGTCCAGTCCACGCCTACCGCCTCGGCGCCGCTGGCGGCCAGCTCGCTCACGTAGGCACCGTTGCCCTTGCCGAACAACACCAGCGGGGTACGCTCGGCGCCGTCGCCGCGTTCCAGCTCGCGCGCGATACGGGTGAGGTAGGGTAGCGAGAATTCGCGGTACATCGCCGGCGACAACACGCCGCCCCAGGTGTCGAACACCTGCAACGCCTGTGCACCGGCCGCGCGTTGCGCGGACAGGTAGGCGATCACCGCATCGGTGACGGTGCCGAGCAGGTGATGCAGCACCTCCGGCGCGTTGAAGGCCATGGCCTTGATGCGCGCGTATTCCTTGCTGCCGCCGCCTTCGATCATGTAGCAGGCCAGTGTCCACGGGCTGCCGGAGAAGCCGATCAGCGGCACCGCGCCATCCAGCTCACGGCGGATCAGGCGCACCGCATCCATCACGTAACGCAGCTCGGTCTCCATGTCCGGCACGCCCAGCCGATGGATCGCGGCGGCATCGCGCACCGGGTGGCGGAACTTGGGGCCTTCGCCTTCGACGAAATACAGCTCCAGGCCCATCGCATCGGGAATGGTCAGGATGTCGGAGAACAGGATCGCCGCGTCCAGCGGAAAGCGTTGCAGCGGCTGCAGCGTCACTTCGCAGGCGATTTCGGGATTCTTGGCCATGCCGAGGAAGCTGCCGGCGCGCGCGCGGGTGGCGCGGTATTCCGGCAGGTAGCGGCCGGCCTGGCGCATCAGCCACACGGGGGTGCGGTCCACAGGCTGACGGTTCAGTGCGCGCAGCAGGCGATCGTTCTTGAGCATGGGAGGTGTGTCCTCAGCGCGGCGCGTCGGCGCCGCCGGTGATGAGTTGGAAGCCGCGTTTGAGGTGGGTGTCGCGCGCCTTGTCGAAGGCCCGGTCCGCTTCGTCCTGCAGCAGGTATTGGTCGCGTCGCAACTGCGAGCGTCCACCGATCTCGCCGCTTTCGCGCAGCAGCTCCCAGCCGCCGAACAGATCCGGTTGCAGGGTCAGCTGGACGTAGCGGAGCGGCGCGTTGCCGCCAGGATCGTGTTGCAAGTGGATGCGCATGGCGCCGATTGTAGCCGGGCGGTGCTGAAGGCTGGGGGCAATGGGCGCGCCGGGTTGCTCCGCTTGCGAAGGGAGCGTCGGCAAGCAGGCATTGCGTAGGAGCGCACCTGGGCGCGACGGGATTTACCGGCAAGCCCTGTCGCGCCCGGGGGCGCTCCTACGAATGTGCCGGAGACAAGCGGCGTTGCTCAGCCCGCCAGGATCTCCAGCACTGCCGCCTCGTCGACATCGGGTACCACCTCGGCCTTGCCGATGCCGCGCCATAACACCAGCCGCAGGCGGCCGGCGATGTTCTTCTTGTCCAGCCGCATGCGCCCCAGCAGGGCCTGCGGGGACAGGCCGGGCGGAATGTCGGTGGGCAGGTCGAAGTCATGCAGCAGCGCGCGCAGCGCCTCGGTGTCCTGCGCATCGCTCATGCCCAGCGCGGCCGACAGCCGCGCGGCCAGCACCATGCCCACCGCGACCGCTTCGCCATGGTTGAGGTTGTCGTTGCCTGGCGCGCCATAGCCCTGTTCGGTCTCGATCGCATGGCCGAAGGTGTGGCCCAGGTTGAGCAGGGCACGCTCGCCCTTTTCCAGCGGGTCGCGCGCGACGATGTCGGCCTTGTGCTCGCAGCTGCGCGCGATCGCCTGCGCCAGGGCGTCGGCATCGCGCTCCAGCAGCGCGCGGCGTTCGGCATGCAGCCACTGGAAGAACAGCGGGTCGCGGATGGCGCCGTACTTGATCACCTCGGCCAGCCCGGCGCGCAGCTCGCGCGCGGGCAGGGTATGCAAGGTGTCGGTATCGGCGATCACTGCGCGTGGCGGATGGAACGCGCCGACCAGGTTCTTGCCCTGCGGGATGTCCACCGCGGTCTTGCCGCCGACCGAGGAATCCACCATCGCCAGCAGGCTGGTGGGCAGTTGCACGCAGTCCACCCCGCGCATCCAGCACGCCGCCGCGAATCCGGCCAGGTCGCCGACCACGCCGCCGCCGAGTGCGAACACGCAGGCGTCGCGGGTGGCGCCCAGCTCGGCCAATGCCGTGATCGCGGCGCCGAAATTGTCCAGCGTCTTGGAGGCTTCGCCGGCGGCAATCACCAGCTCGCCCAGTTGCAGGTCCGGGCGCGCCTGCAGCAGCGCCTTGCGCACGCCGGCGGCGTACTGCGGGGCCACCTGCGAGTCGCTGAGCAGCAATACGTGGCGGCCGCGCACATGGCTGGCCAGGCGCGTGCCATCGGCCAGCAGGCCGGGCGCAATGGTGATGGTGTACGGCTGCGCACCGTCGACATCGACGCTGCGCGAGGAACGGGGAAGTGTCATGCGGGGGGACTCGACATGCGCCATTGCGCGGCCAGGCGCAGCACCAGCTGCGCGGTGGCCTCGGCGGGGGAGAAGTGATCGGTTTCCAGGCTGAGGTCGGCGACCTCCTGGTACAGCGGGGTGCGTTGCGCGGCCATCGCATGCAGCACCTGCTCGCGGTCGGCGCGTTGCAACAGCGGCCGGTTGCGGTCGCGCGCCAGCCGGGTGAGCTGGGCCGGCACGCTGACGTGCAGGTACACCACGAAGCCGCGCGCGCGGATGCGCTGGCGGTTGAGCGGATCCAGCACCGCGCCACCGCCGGTGGAAATCAGCTTGTTGTCCTGCTCCAGCAGCGTCTGCAGGGTCTGGACCTCGTGCTGCCGGAACCGCGCTTCGCCGTGCTGTTCGAAAATGGCCGGGATGCTGCTGCCGACCTGCTCGACGATGGCCTGGTCCACGTCGACGAACTCCAGCCCGAAGCGCTCGGCCAGACGGCGGCCGATGCAGCTTTTTCCGGCGCCCATCGGGCCGACCATCACGAGATTGGAAGCGGGGTTCATGCGCAGGGATCGTAGCATTCGGGCCCGCGCATCGGGCCGATCGGCATGGACTGAAACCATTCCGGCGCGGCGACCGCCGGCTGCGCGCAGCAGCATCGACACCCACGCTGCGCGGACAACGGCTGGGACGACCGCTGAAGATGGAGTGGCTGCACGCAACCCGTGGCGAATGCTTGGCAGCCAGCGTCAGTGGCGCGAAGACGCCCCAATGCGCACGACCTGCTTTCAGGCATCAGCGGCAGGTTCTTACAGCGGGCGCAGGTCTGTCGACCGCTGCGCATAGGCGAAGCAGGCCCGATGCGCCCACAATAGGCGTCAATCTTGCTGCCCTCGCACCGTCATGACCGATCTGTACGCAGAAGCCCTTGCCACCTTTACCGCGCTGTACGCCGAGGCGCAGGCCGGCGCCGAACTCGAAGCCAGCGCAATGACCGTGGCCACCGCCAACGTGGACGGCCGGCCGAGCGCGCGCACCGTGCTGCTCAAGGCCTTCGATGCGCGCGGGTTCGTGTTCTATACCCACCTGGACAGCGCGAAGGGCCGCGACCTGCAGACCCATCCGCAGGCCGCCCTGCTGTTTCTGTGGCGCAGCCTGCGCGAGGCCGGCATCCAGGTGCGCATCGAGGGCGGCGTGCAACTGGTCGGCGCGGAGGAATCGGATGCCTACTTCGCCTCGCGCCCGCGCATGAGCCAGATCGGCGCCTGGGCCTCGCTGCAGTCGCAGACGCTGGGCTCGCGTGAGGAGTTCGACGCGGCCATCGCCAAGGTCGAAGCCACCTTCGAAGGCCGCGCGGTGCCGCGCCCGGAGGGCTGGGGCGGGTTCCGGGTGGTGCCGCAGGCATTCGAGTTCTGGTACGGCGCCAAGTTCCGCCTGCACGAGCGCTGGCGTTACGAGGCCGATGCGGCCAGCCACTGGAGCAAGCGGATGCTGTATCCGTGAGCGCGCAGGCCGGCTGGCGGGTGCGCGCGGCGGTGGGCGCCGATGCGCAGGCCTTGCTGGCCCTGCGCCTGGCCTTGTGGCCCGATGCCGACGCTGGCCTCGCCGAGCTGCGGGCCGCGCTGGCGCAGGCAGACGCCAGCCACCTGCTGGCGGTGGACGACGCGGATGCGGCGCTGGGGTTTGCCGAGGTGTCGGTGCGCCACGACTACGTCAATGGCACCGAGAGCACGCCGGTGGGCTTTCTGGAAGGCTGGTATGTGAGTCCGGCCTGGCGCGGCCGCGGGCTCGGTCGCGCGCTGGTGGCCGCGGCAGTGGAGTGGACGCGGGAGCAGGGCTGCGCGGAGCTGGCCTCCGATGCGCGGCTGGACGACAGCGGCGCCCAGGCGGCGCATGCGGCATGCGGCTTCGAGCCAACTGAACGGGTGGTCTACTACCGCCTGCAGCTGGCCTGACCGGCTGACTTCTGGCCCTTTCTGCCGGTCGCGGACAGTCTGTAGTATGTCCGCCCATTGCACGGCCGCTGCTGCATCACCGCAGCGGCAACTGCATCACCACCGCTGCATGACCAAAGGACAGGACATCGTATGACGCAGTACACCACTGTCGAATTGCACGGCCTGCTGGCCGAGCGCTACCGCGACCAGCCGATCGAGGTCGAGCTGATCGACGGGCTGGAGCCGGCCATCAACCTCACCCTGGCCGACCACGGCGACATGCAGATCCAGGTCGCCGCCTCCGGCTCGCAGGTGTTCGTTTCCACGCTGCTGGCCAATGCCGACCAGGTCAGCGACCGCGCGGCGTTCAACGACGCCTGCCTGCGGCTCAACCCGCTCAATCCCCTGTCCAACCTGGGCCTGGTGCAGGTCGACGGCAAGGATAGCTATGTGGTCTTCGGCGAACTGTCGGCGTCGTCCACGCTCGACCAGATCGACGAGGAAATCCAGACCCTGGCGGCCAATACGCTGGATGCCGCCGAATCTCTCAAGCCGTTCTTTTCCTAAAGGCGTGTTGTCATGAGTATCTTTTCAAAGCTGATCACGCTGCTGCGTGGCACTGCACACGAAACCGGCCAGAAGGCGGTCGACGCCAACGCACTGCGCATCCTGGACCAGGAAATGCGCGATGCCGGCGCCCAGCTCACGCGCTCGCGCGAGGAGCTGACCAAGCTGATGGCGCAGAGCAAGCTCGCCCAGCAGAAGATCGACGCGCGCGCCGGCAAGATGGCCGAATACACGCGTTATATCGAAGGTGCGCTGGCCAAGAACGACGAGGCACTGGCGCACGACGTGGCGGTCAAGCTGGCGGCGCTGGAAAGCGAGGACGCCGGCGACAAGGCCTCCAAGAGCTCGCTGGACCAGTCGGTGGTGACGCTCAAGGCCACCATCCAGAAGACCGAGAACCAGCTGCGCGGCATGCGCCAGCAGATCGACACCGTCAAGGCCACCGATGCGGTGCAGAAGGCACAGGCGGCGATTGCCGCGCGCCATTCCGGTGCCAGCAGCAAGATGGGCTCGGCACTGGAATCGCTGGAGCGAATCAAGGCGCGTCAGGCCGAGACCTCCGCACGCATCGAATCGGCCGAAGAGCTGGAGGCAGCCAGTGGCGACGGCGATCTGAATCGGCGTCTGGCTGCGGCCGGCCTGATGGAAGGCGAGTCCAACGCCGCCGCAGTGCTGGCACGCTTCAAGAAGCCGGCCCAGCTCGGCCACGACACCGCCGACGGCAGCGCGCCGCTGATCGGCCAGGTGCGCGACGTGCAGCAGGTTCCGCGCAGCGACAGCTGATCCGCCGCACGGCACAGGACGCGCCATGATCATCGTCGGAAAGCTGTTGCGGATAGTGCGGCGCCACGTGCGCCGCGTCAGCTGGGGCATGGTGGCGCTGGCATTGCTGGCGCACATGGGGCTGAGCTGGGTGTTGCTGCTGCTGGCCGGCGAGCAAAAGCTCGTTGGCCTGGACGCGTTTCCGTACTACTACATGACCACCGCCACCACCATCGGCTACGGCGACCTGTCGCCGGGTTCGGTGGCCGGGCGCTATATCGCCGCGTTCGTGCTGATGCCGGGCGCGGTGGCGCTGTTCGCCACGGTGCTGGCCAAGACCAGCGGCGTGCTCATCACCTTCTGGAGGCGCCACCACATGGGCAAGATGGCTTACGCCGATCTGCGCGGGCACACCATCCTGATCGGCTGGCAGGGCGCCGCGTCCACACGCTTGCTGGAACTGCTGCTGTCCGATACCGCTACCGACGACGAAGGCGTGGTGCTGATCGCCGAGGGCGTGGCCGAGAACCCGATGCCCGACCATATGCGCTTCATCGCCGCCGAGTCCTACACGCATACCGAGGTCTACCTGCGTGCCGGCATCGCCGGTGCGGCGCGGGTGATCGTCAACCCGCGCTCGGACGACCAGACCCTGGCGGCGGTGTTCGCGCTGATGGCGCATGCGCCGCGTGCGCACATCGTGGCGCACTTCGATTCGGGCAGCGCCGCGCGGCTGGTCAATTGCCACTATCCGGCGATCGAATGCACGCGGCCGATGACCGCCGAGATCCTGGCCCGCGCGGCGCAGGATCCGGGCAGCGCGGCGATCACGGCCGAACTGCTGTCGGTGGACGATGGCCCGACCCAGTTCAGCCTGGCGGTTCCTGCCGATGTCGACCCGCTGGATTACCGCCTGCTGGCCGCCGATTTCGGCCAGCGCGGCGCCCTGTTGCTGGGCCTGCGCGCGCCCGATGGCGCGCTGCGCTTGAACCCGCCCGCACACACCGCGGTGCCGGCCGGTGCCATGCTGTATTACCTGGCCCAACAGCGCGTTCCCGTGCCTGCCATCGCCTGGCAGGCCCTGCGCGCTGAGCCGGTGTCCCGTTCCCCATCGCCACAAGGTGCATGACGATGAGTTTTTTCAGCAAGTTGTTCGGTCAACCACAACCACCGCCGTTGCCCAGCTCCGGCACTGGCGCCATCGGTCACGCGCTGCCGCTGGGCTTGCGCGTGGGTGGGCAGCTGGAGATCGATACCACGCTGTACCGCATGGCACCGGAGGCCATGACCGCCGAGTTGCCGGGCGGGCATCAAGGCATTCCGTGCTACGGCCACGTCAATCTGGGCGATGGCTATGCCCTGCATCGTTTCTATCTGGACGACGACGCGTTCCTGCAGGTCACCACGGTTGGCGGCGATCTGGAGGCGATGAAGGCCTTCGTGTATTGCGAGACGGTCAATCCGCCCAGCAAGCAGGCGTTTCAGGAGTTCGTGATGCAGCATCCGCATCTGGGTGCGGCGCAGATCGAGTACGCCGGCAAGCGCTGGCAACGCGCCACGCAGTCCACCGACGGCGCCGCGCGCATCCCGCCGATCGCCTACGACGAGGTGCTATATCGCTATCAGCCGCCGCGCCGCGATGGCGATCTGACCCACTACGCCATGCTCTACAGCCGCGATGTGCCGGAGCTGCAGCGCGAGGAATTCCTGCTGGTCACCGGCGAAGATTCCGGCCCCAACGAGTTCTGCGTCACCTATGCGGTCGGCATCGATGTCACCGTCGCCGATCTGGATATCACCTGAGCGTGCGCGCTCGTCTTCCACTTACCCTGGTCCTGTCATGAACCCGATCAACCTGCAGAGTTTTCTCGCGTTTCTTTCCTACTTCGGCACCGGCCTGGGCGTGTTGATCGTGGCGGTGGTGCTGGTGACCCTGGTCACCCCGCACAAGGATTTCACCCTGCTGCGGCAGGGCAACGTGGCTGCGGCCACCGCCTTGGCCGGCAACCTGATCGGTGTGGCATTGCCGCTGCATTCGGCCATCACCCATTCGGTGAGCCTGGTCGATGCGCTGATCTGGGGCGCGGTCGCCTGCGGCATCCAGGTCGTGGCGTATCTGCTGGCCAACCTGGTGGCCGGGCGCATCTCGCGGCAGATCACCGACAACGTCACCGCCGCCGGCATCTTCTCGGCCGGCGTGTCGATCGCGGTCGGGCTGATCAATGCCGCGGCGATCACGCCGTAACGGAGCGCAGGCATGAAGCGATCACGCAATCTCAAGCTCACCCTGATGGCCGCATTGCCGGCCGCCCTCGTCACCGGCTGCGGCTCCGAACCGGAAACCGGCGTGGTACTGCAGTCGGCCTCCGACTGCTACCAGATCAAGCAGGAACAGACCGACATCCAGCAATGCCTCAAGGCCTATGACGAGGCGGTGACCAAGCACCAGCAGGCCGCGCCGCGCTTCAGTACGCGCTACGAGTGCGACGAGCAGTTCGGCAGTTGCACGGCGGTGCAGACGGCGCAGGGCCAGCAGAGCTGGATCCCGCCGATGGGCGGGTTCCTGCTGGGCTATGCGTTGGGCAACATGACCGGTGGCGGCGGCTACCGCTATGGCGGCTCGATTCCGCTGTACCGCGATTACCGCAGCGGTGGGTATTACAAGCCCAACGGTGATCTGGCCAGCAACCGCGTCGGCACCGTCCGCGGGCGCAGCGGCGCCATCGACATGCCGTCGCGGGCGATCACCGTGTCGCGCTCGGGTTTCGGCTCCAGTGCGGCGGCGCGCAGTTCGTTCGGCAGCGGCGGGCGCAGCTCCGGTTACGGCGGCTGACATGCAACGGATCGCAATTGCCGAGCGCCCGGACTGGCGCGAGCAGGCCGAGTCGCTCGGCTTCCATTTCCACACCATCGACGGCGAGCGGTACTGGGACGAAAGCGCGTATTACGCGTTTACGCTGCAACAGATCGAAGACGACATCGAAGCGCCCACGCAGGAACTGCATGACATGGCGATGCAGTTGGTGGACGAGGTGGTGGGCTCGGAGCAGCTGATGACGCAGCTGGCGATCCCGCCGTTCTACTGGGACTGGATCGCCACCTCGTGGAAGAACCGCGACCCGCATCTGTACGGCCGCATGGACCTAGCCTATGCCGGCAACGGCCCGGCCAAGCTGTATGAGCTCAACTACGACACGCCGACCTCGCTGTACGAATCGGCATATTTCCAGTGGCTGTGGCTGGAACAGCAGATCGCCGCCGGTGCGCTGCCCAAGGGCACCGATCAGTACAACCTGATCCAGGACCTGCTGTGCGAAACCCTGGGCGCGCTGGCGGTGGATGACGCGATCGGTGCGCAGATGCATTTCTCCGCGGTGCGCGATTCGCTGGAAGACCGCGCCACGGTGCGCTACCTGCGCGACTGCGCGCATCAGGTGGGCATCAGCACCGAGGAAGTGGCCATCGAAGACATCGGCCTCAGTGCCGACGGCTGGTTCACCGATGAGCAGGACCGGGTGATCCACACGCTGTTCAAGCTGTATCCGCTGGAATTCATGATGGAAGAACGCTTCGGCCCGGCATTGTGCGCCAACCGCGTGCGCCTGATCGAGCCGGCGTGGAAATCGGTGCTGAGCAACAAGGGCATCCTGCCGCTGTTGTGGGAGCGGCATCAGGGCCATCCCAACCTGCTGCCGGCGCGCTTTGCGCAAACCGGCGAAGCGCCCACGGCAGGCTGGGTACGCAAGCCGCTGCTGTCGCGCGAGGGTGCCAATATTTCCCTGGTCAGCGCACAGGGCGACGCTGCGCAGACCGATGGCCCGTATGTGGACGGGCCGGCGATCCTGCAGGCGCATCATCCATTACCGGTGTTCGATGGCCGGCATGCGCTGGTCGGCAGCTGGGTGGTGGCCGATCGTCCGGCCGGGCTGGGCATGCGCGACGACGATGGTCCGATCACCCGCGACACCTCGCGCTTCGTGCCTCACGTGATCGTGAACTGATGCAGCAGTGGGTGAGGCAGCGCCGCTGCGACGCGGCGCTGCCGTGTGGCGCGATCGCCCTTGCATGTGGTCGTGAGTAAAGCGCTGCTTCCGCATGGCCGGGTTGTACGTAACGGCTCGCGCTGTATGAGGCAGCTGTTGCCCCGTATCGCGTGACACATGCTGCAGTGACGCGCAAGCCCTGCGCTGCCTGCCGCGCAGCGCAGGTTTTCCACACCCCCTGTGGATGGAACTTGCACAAGGCTGTGGACAAGTGGGTGCAGGCCCCGGCCTGCAACGCTGTCAAGATGGGTGGCGAAAAAATGACCAGCCGCTCGCGGATACGTTTTTCCGGTCCCGATCGCAGCGATCTCGACAGGATCGGCAAAGTCGGTTGCGCTATCGGCGATGGGATGTGCCGGCCTGGGTTGCGTCATGCCAACGTGACGTGCCGAGCAGGCGGATCCAGCAAGTCGTGCAGACCGTACGCGCGCTGCATGCGATGCGGGCGATACACATCGACTGAGCGCGACACGTCAGCCTCGCGATCAGTGTTCTCTTGCTTCGATACACCGCGCACACCGCACACCCATTACACCCGCCGCGCCACCAACAGGCCCGCCACCGCCAGCAGCCATGCCAGGGCGAACACGCTCAGGTAGGCGGCCGCAGTCGCCGAGGCCAGCAGCGCGGCGAACAAGGCGCCGGCCAGCGCCAGCATGCCGGCCACCGCAATCGCCTCGCTTAACTGCAGCGCCGAACTGTTGGCGCCTTGCTGCGCCGGCGGCGACAGCGACAACGTCAACACCGACAGGCTCGGATACAGCAGGCCCATGCCCAGGCCGGTCAGCGCCCAGCCGGCAATCGCCACCGGCACCGGGATGACCGGCCACACCGCTCCCGCGCTGATCACGATGCCCAGCGACATGAAGCACGCACCGGTCTTGAGCAGGCGTGAGCGCGACCAGCCGGCGCGGCTATGGCCCTGGTACCAGGAGCCACTGAACCAGCCCAGCGCGCCGACGCTCAGCGCCACGCCGGCCAGCAGCGGCGACAGGCCGCGCTCGCGCGACAGCAGCAACGGCAGGAACGCCTCGAAGCCGAAGAAGGCCGCCGCCGCGATGCCGCGCAGCGCGATCACGCTAGGCAGCCCGCGCGCAAGCCGCAGCGTGCCGGCCGGCAACAGCTGCCAGGCGCAGCACACGGTGATCGCCAGTGCCGGCAGCATCGCCAGCAACGCGCTCGTGCCGTGCAGCTGTCCGCCCAGATACACGCCGAGCACGCCCAAGGCCGCACCCACCGCCCAGCGCAACGCGGAACGCGACGCGCCGGCTGTGTCGCTGGACCAAGTGCGCCCGCGGATCGCCGGCCACAGCATCAGCCCGGCCGGTATCGCCAGCAGCGGCACCGACAGGAACACCCAGCGCCAGCCCACGTGCTGCACGATCAATCCGCTGATGCCCGGCCCGACCAACGACGGCACCACCCAGCCGGCCGAAAACGCAGCAAACACGCGGGGCCGCAAGGCTTCCGGATACAGGCGCCCGACGATCACATACAGCGCCACCGAATACGCGCCAGCCCCCAGGCCTTGCAGCAGGCGGCCGGCAATCAGCACCGGCATGCTCGGCGCCAGCCCTGCCACCAGCAGGCCGATCACGAAGCACAGCAGGCCGTAGGCCAGCGCCCCGCCGGGGCCACGCCGGTCGCTCCAGCGCCCGGCGGCGGTCATGCCGACCACGCTGGTCGCCAGGGTGCCGCCGAACGCCAGCGCATACAGCGGCAAGCCATTCAATTCGCGCGCGACGGTCGGCATGGCGGCGGCCACCGCCAGCGATTCGAAGGCATTGAGCGATACCAGTGCCACCATGCCCAGCGTTGCGGCGCGATACGGCGCGGCCAGGATGGAAGTGGGTTGGGCCGCATTGAGTGGCGTGGCGGGCAGGGCGGTATCGGCGGGCATCGAGCATCCAGAAACTGAAGTGTGTAGAGCCATGACCACGGGGCTTGCACCGGTCATGGCCGCGCAGCATCCTGCCTCAACCAAGGTTGAGGTCAAGGCAATGCAGCGTGAGTTGTCCGTGGGCGAAGTGGCCAAGCGCAGTGGCGTGGCGGTGTCGGCTTTGCATTTTTACGAGCGCAAGGGGCTGATCCGCAGCCTGCGCACTGCCGGAAATCAACGCCGCTATGCGCGCGACGTGTTGCGGCGCATCGCCGTGATTCGCGTGGCGCAACGGCTCGGCGTGCCGTTGCAGCAGGTGCTGGATGCGTTCTCGGTGCTGCCGGACCAGCGCACGCCCACGCGTGCGGAATGGGCACGCATGTCGGCACGTTGGCGCGCGCAACTGGATGCGCGCATCGCCGAGCTGCAGGCCCTGCGCGACCAGCTCACCGACTGCATCGGCTGCGGCTGTCTGTCGCTGCGCCGCTGCCGGCTGAGCAATCCGGGCGATGCGCTGGCCGAGGGTGGGGATGGCGCGTTGCGCTTGTCGCGGCTTGCTGCCGATTGAGGTGGCAAGCGCGGGCTAGCCGCCGCCAGGGCAGGGCTGGTGCGATCGGCATCTGCAGATCGCGCGCGGGCCGCGGCTGCTGCGCCCCGGACAGCCTGTCACCGTCGAGAAGTTTGATGCCGCAACCGGGACCAATGGCAGTGCCGTGCCTGGCGAAGGCGACCGTAGGATGGGGATCCCCTCCGCCGCAGGATTTCACGCATGTTCCCCACCTTGCGCCGATCGCTCGCCGTTGCGCTGTCGCTGGCATGCATCACCTCGTCCGCGCATGCCGCGCCCGCCGCCAGTGCCGCCGCGCCGGCAAGCGTCTTCGATCCGCTGGCCTTGTTCGCACCGCTGCAACTGCCCGATGCACCCAACGCCTACCGCAGCGGCAGCGGCGTCCCCGGCCCGCTGTTCTGGCAGAACCGTGCCGACTACAGCCTCAACGCCAGCATCGACCCGGCGACCCACACGCTCACGGGCGAGGCGGCGATCCACTACACCAACCGCAGCCCGGACACGCTGGACGTGCTGTGGCTGCAGCTGGACCAGAACATCTACCGCGCCGATGCGCGCGCTGCCGCCAGCCGGCCGTCGCGCCGCACCCAGTTCACCGACGGCATGCAGATCGCCAGTGTCGAGATCGACGATGGAGGGCGTCGCCAGCCTGCGCATTTCGTCGTCGACGACACCCGCATGCGGGTGGACCTGCCGCAGCCGTTGGCCGGGCAGGGCAAGGCGCTGACCGTGCATGTCCGCTACCGCTACACGATTCCGGGCACCTGGGGCGGGCGCACTGCGGTCAGTGCCAGCAAGCAGGGCGAGATCTACGAGATTGCACAGTGGTATCCGCGCATGGCCGTCTACGACGATCTGCGCGGCTGGGACACGCAGCCGTATCTGGGCTCGGAGTTCTATCTGGAGTACGGCGACTTCGACTACGCGGTGACCGTGCCGGAGGGCTTCCTGGTCGCCGGTTCGGGCGCGCTGACCAATCCGGCCGAGGTGCTCAGCCGCAGCGAGCAGCAACGCCTGCAGCAGGCACGCAGCAGCGATCGTACGGTGCTGATCCGCACGCCCGAGGAAGTGAGCGCGCGCGCTGCCAAACCTGCGGGAAACACCACGCGCACCTGGCGCTTCCATATGGACAACACCCGCGATGTTGCGTTTGCCGCCTCGCCTGCGTTCGTGTGGGATGCCGCGCGCATCAAGCTGCCGGGCGGCAAGCAGTCGCTGGCGATGTCGGTGTATCCGCTGGAGGGCGTGGGCGCGGACAAGTGGAACCGCTCCACCGAATACGTCAAGGGCGCGATCGAACATTTCTCGCAGTGGTACCCGTATCCGTGGCCGGCCGCGATCAACCTGGGCGGGTACGGTGCGGGCATGGAATATCCGGGCATCGTCTTCGATGGTTTCGAGGACAGCGGCAAGGAGTTGTTCTGGATCACCGCGCACGAGATCGGACACACCTGGTTCCCGATGATCGTCGGCTCCAACGAGCGCCGCCACGCGTTCATGGACGAAGGCTTCAACACCTTCATCGACGTCTATGCATCCGATGCCTTCAACAAGGGCGAGTACGCGCCCAAGCGCGATTCGGAATATGCGCCCAAGGGCGGCAACCCGGTCGACGAAATCCTGCCGCTGCTGGCCGATGCCGGTGCGCCGACATTGATGGACAACGCCGATTCCACCAGCGAGACCTACCGGCATTCGCTGACCTATTTCAAGGGCGCGTTGGGGCTGGTGTTGTTGCGCGAGCAGATCCTGGGGCCGGAGCGCTTCGATCCGGCCTTCCGCAAATATATCGCGACCTGGGCCTACAAGCATCCGACGCCGTCGGATTTCTTCCGGCTGATGGAAAGCGAGAGTGGCGAGAATCTGGCCTGGTGGTGGCGCGGCTGGTATCTCAACAACTGGCAGCTGGACATGGGCATCAGCGAGGCCCATTACGTCGATCACGATCCTGCCAAGGGCCTGCAACTCACGCTGCGCAGCCGCCAGAAACTGGTGATGCCGGTCACCGTGCGGGTGGACCTGGCCGACGGCAGCCATCTGGACCGCCGCGTGCCGGTGGAAACCTGGCTGCAGAACACCGCGCCCACGCTGACGCTGCCGACCACGCAGAAAGTGCTGCACGTGACGCTGGATCCGGACCATGCATTGCCCGATGCCCAGCGTGGCGACAACCAGGTCGATACGATCGGCTAGCGGCTGCCGATCGCTGGCGTCTGCGCTGCAATGGCGCAGATGCTGCGAGCGTTCCGCCCACGCGGTTCACCGTCACCAGCGGCGCAATCGATTGCAGCGATTGCGCCGTTTTTTCGTTGCGCCCTGCAGTCCGATGTCGCGCACAAGCGCGCAATGACGTGCTCGCATCGGCGTCCACTGCCACGCGTGTGCGCCTCAGCACATCGCCGTTGAAGGCGGCCGCGCTGCGATTCTCGCGCTGTTTTGCGCAACTGCTTCGTATGGTGTTGCTGCGGCCAAGCGACGACATGCAACTGCGCCGTTGCGGCGTAGTTATCGCCACCACTGGCTGGTAACGCTTACAGCCACGCTGCGCCTGCTTTCGCACTGCGGACTCAAGCGCACGCGGTGTTTTGTGCCTGCATGTGGCTTGGTGTGTTTGCTGCAACGCACGGTGACAAGCCCCGCCACGCGTGACTAGGCTGCGCCCCGTGTTAGCGCTATCAGTCCTGCATTGACCGCTGGTACGCGGTTGCATGCAGAGGCGCAGGGCGAGACACGTGGTGCAGGCGTACTGGTTGGGAAGGCAGTCGCAGGTGCGGTAGAGCGCCAGGTGCACGGCGCGTCCGTGAGGACGTGGCACGCACATGGCTTGCATCAGGGGGGATGCGCCGGCAGTCGAGGCGGCGGATCAGAGCAAGTGCTGTGCAGGGATGTATGTCACGTGCCGTCCAGGCCCGTGGCCAGGCAAGCGCCGCGTCGCATTCCGCGACCACGGCCGTGGGTGTTGGACTCCAGACCCGAGGATAGATCGATGCGTCGTACGTTGAGCAAGTTCAAGTCGAAGGCCATGTTTACCTTCGTCGGTGGCATCCTGGTGATCAACCCCGCCTTTGCGCAGGACGTTGCCGCGCAGCAGGTGCCGCCACCGCAGTCCGGCGCCCAAACCGCCACCACCCTGGATGCGGTCAATGTCACCGGCATCCGCAGCAGCCTGGATCAGTCGATGGGCATCAAGCGCGATGCTGCCGGCGTGGTGGATGCGATCAGCGCCGAAGACATCGGCAAATTTCCCGATACCAATCTGGCCGAGTCGCTGCAACGCATCACCGGTATCTCGATCGAGCGCCGCGATGGCGAAGGCGCGCAGGTCACCGCGCGCGGCTTCGGCCCGCAGTTCAATACCGTCACCCTCAACGGCCGCCTGATTCCCGGTGCCGATGCGTTCGGCGCGCCGGGCCAGACCCCGATCGGTGGTGTGGATGTGGGCACGCGCGCGTTCAACTTCGCCCAGCTCGCCTCCGAAGCCATCACCGGCATCGAGGTGTTCAAGACCAGCCGTGCCACCGCGCCCAGCGGCGGCATCGGCGCCACCATCAACATCCAGACCGACAAGCCGTTCAATCACGAAGGCGTGGTGGCCAATGCCGGCGCCAAGATGGTGTCGGATCGTTCGCAGCCGTTCGGCGATTCGCTCACTCCTGAAGTCTCCGGCATCTTCAGCTATACCAATCCCGACAAGACCTTCGGCATCGGCCTGAGCGGCAGTTACCAGAAGCGCCATGGCGGCTCGGTGCAGGCCACCGAAAACACCTGGAACATCCAGCGCTGGACCGGTACCGACCCGGCCCTGCGCCCGGATGCGGTGGTGACCAATGCACCGGCGATCGGTCAGCTCTACGGCATGCCCAACGATCTGCGCTATGCCTTCGCCGACTTCCAGCGCGAGCGCACCAATGGCCAGGCGGTGATGCAGTTCGCGCCCAGCGACAGCCTGACCCTGACCCTGGACTACACCTATTCGTCCAACGAAATCCGCGAAGAGCGCGGCGAGCAGGGCATCTGGCTGCAGCGCGCCAACAGCTTCACCGATCTGACCTTCGACACCGGCCAGGCGGTGGCCACCCCGGTGTATCTGCGCGACGTGCCCAACGGCGCCAAGGACTTCGGTATGGAGCAGCAGCGCAACGAGCAGAAGTACACGCTCGGCTCGCTCGGCTTCAATGCCGACTGGCAGGTGAGCGACCGCTTCCAGCTGTCCTTCGATGCGCACAACTCCAAGACCAAGAGCCTGCCCAACGACCCGGTCACCGGCGGCAGCGCCACGTACTTCAGCTTCGCCGGCACCAACAACTGCAGCAACGGCCCGTCCTGCGGCGGTCAATGGGGGCAGGAGCTGCGCTTCAACAATGGCCTGCCGATTGGCGCACGCACCTGGTATCCCACCGCTGCCGATTCCCTGGCCGGCACCAACGGCGTGCTCAACCCGGACTTCACCCCCGCCGAGCTTGGCTCGCAGGTCCTGCGCATCTTCTATCAATCGCAGGTCACCGAGATCAAGGAAGGCCGCATGGACGGTACCTTCGATTTCGAGGACGGGCGCTTCCAGTTCGGCGTGAGTACCGCCAATACCACCATGAACCGGCTCACCAGCGACACCAATTCCACGCTGGGTGACTGGGGCGTGGCCAACGCCGGCAACGAGCCCGGCATGCAGGCGCTGCTGCGGCCGGTGAGCATCACCGGCATGTTCAAGGACTTCAACGCCAATGGCGCCGCGCCCAATGCATGGCGCGGCGATGCCGATCAGCTGGCGCTGTGGGGTGGCAGCCAGTACGGCGCCACCACCCGCTACAACCCGCAATACAGCGCCGACAACCAGGTGGAAGAGAAGACCCGCGCTGCCTACGTGCAGCTGGAACTGAAGGGCGACATCTCCGGCATGACCACCAATACGCGGCTGGGCTTGCGCTACGAGCGCACCGATGTGGAATCCACCTCGCAGGTGGCCACGCCCACGGCGTTGTTGTGGCAGGCCAACAATGACTTCCAGCTGTTGCGCTCCACCGAGCAGCAGCCCTTCAGCGAGAAGACCAGCTACAACTACATCCTGCCCAATCTGGACTTCAGCATCGACATCTCCGATCAGCTGAAGGGGCGCGCCTCGTTCGGCCAGACCATCGCACGCGCGCCCTACAACAACCTGATTGCCGGCCCGACGCCGAATACGCCCAATGGCTCGATCCTGATCAATCCGTCCAACCGTGCCGGCGGCAGCTCGCAGAACCCGCAACTGGACCCGCTGGAATCGGACAACCTCGATCTGGCGCTGGAGTGGTACTTCGCCGATGCCAGCTACGTGTCGGCCACGTTCTGGAACAAACGCGTCAGCAACTTCATCGGCAACACGGTCTCGCGCGAATCCCTGTACGGGCTGAGCGATCCCACCTCCGGTCCTGACGCGCAGGCCGCGCTGGCGTTCCTGCAGAGCGGCGCCTGTGCGGCGCAGGTGGGCGCCTCCGGCAACGACGTCGCGGCGGCGTGCTCGGCCAACGACACCTCGCTTTTTGCGGCGATGGCGCTGCTGCGTAATGCCGCGGCCACCGGCGGGCTGGCCGCCTACAACGGCAGCTCCGCGCAGAGCCTGGCACTGGAGAACGCCTACGATATCGTCGGCAATGCCTCCGATCCGCTGTATCAGTTCGACGTGTCGCGCCCGGTCAACCAGAACAAGGCCAACATCCACGGCTGGGAATTGGGCGGGCAGTACTTCTTCGACAGCACCGGCTTCGGCATCTACGCCAACTACACCATCGTCGAAGGCGATGTGGGCTTCGACAACACCGTGATCGATCGCGACCAGTTTGCGCTGCTTGGCCTCAGCGACACCGCCAACGTGATGCTGATGTACGAAAAATACGGCTGGAGCGCGCGCCTGGCCTGGAACTGGCGCGACGAGTATCTGATCGCCGCCAACCAGGACAATGCCAACCGCAATCCGTACTACGTCGAGGCGTATCAGCAGTGGGACCTCAGCGTCAGCTACAGCTTCAGCAAGCAACTTTCCGTGGGCTTTGAGGCGATCAACCTCACCGGCGAAGACGTGCGTTGGCATGGGCGCTCGGACAAGCAGATCATCCGCCTGATCGACCAGCAGCCACGCTACACGCTGGGTGTGCGTTACGCGTTCTGACCCACCGGCTGCGCTCACTTCCCTCCCGGTGAGCGCAGCCGGTGCCTGGTGTGGCCGATGCCGACGTGCGGGCTGGTGCGGGCCAGTCGCGCGCTTTTTCGAAGGCGGCCGGCGAGCGTTCGCTGGCTGCGCCACGTGGCCGCATCGAGTCGTCAGCCTGCGTGGCACCGGTCCGGCGGCCGCAACCGCAGGCGCGAGCTGGATGCCGCCGCGCATCCCTTGGTGTCGCCGGCACACGCGGCGCTTGCTTGCACCCACACACGGCCGCCGCCGGGTCACACCGGCGATATAGGTTGCTGCAGGCCAGGTCCCGATGCTGCTGTGCCGCTTGCCGGTCTGCCGCTTTTTGGCAATGCTCGCCACCAGCAAGTGCGGTACCTGGCCGCGCGATCGACGCATTCCACGCAATGCGGTGCTCCGTGGCGGAGCACCGTTGGAGTTTCAGATGACGCGATACGCAGTGCTCAATAATGTGGCGCATCACGATCTGCGCGTCGTGCTGCGCTTCGGTGCCGAGTTCGGTGATGCGCTGGGCCTGGTGCCGGCGTTCGTCACCGAATACGCCGAGCTGCAGCGCGAGTACCCGCTGTTCTTTCGCAAGGATCCAGCCACCGGCGGCTACCAGTCGGTGGCGCTGCTGGGCTTTGCACAGGACGAGAATCTGTTCCTGCAGGACGGCCATTGGACTGCCAGCTATCTGCCCGGCATCGTCGCCAAGGGACCGTTTCTGATCGGCTTCCAGGAGCAGCGCATCGAGGGCGCCTTGGTGCAGGAGCCGGTGATCCACGTCGATCTGGAGCACCCGCGCATCAGCCGTCACGAAGGCGAGGCGGTATTTCTTCCGCAGGGCGGCCATAGCCCGTACCTGGAGCACATCATCGGTGTATTGCGCGGCATCCGCGACGGTGTGGATGCCGGCCAGGCGATGGCGGCCGCGCTGGATGCGTTGGGGCTGATCCAGCCGGTGCAGCTGGATGTCACGCTGGATGCCACGCACGCCACCAAGCTGGAAGGCCTGTTCGCCATCGACCGCGAGCGGCTTGCCGCACTCGATGCGTCCTCGTTGCAGCAACTGCATCGGGCCGGCTATCTGGAGGCTGCGTTCCTGATGCTGGCCTCGCTGCACAACGTGCGTCGGCTGATGGCCGAGAAGCAGCGCCGCCTGCAGCAGGCGCACACTGCGTCTGCGACTGCTGCGTTCGCCTGAGCGCATGACGACCGGCGCAGCCTTCTCCTCCCTCGCGGCCGTCGCCGAGCGCAGCGATTGCCACCCCGACGCGCTGCCGCTTGCCGCGCTGTGCGATGCCGCCGAGCCGGTGGTGCTGCGTGGCGTCGCACGCGACTGGTCGCTGGTGCAGGCCGGGTTGCGCAGCCCCGAGGAGGCGATGGCGCTGCTGCGCGCGCACGATAGTGGACGCCCCCTGCAGTATTCCCGCGGCGGCCCGGAGATCGCCGGCCGGCCGTTCTATACCGACGATTGCAGTGCGCTGAATTTCGAGGTGCAGCGCGGCAGCTTGAGCAGCTTGCTGGAAGCGATCGTGACGCATCGCGACGACCCGCAGCCGCCCACGTATTATCTGGCGTCGTTGCCTATTGACGACAATCTCCCGGGCTTGCGCGCAGGCAATGATCTGGATTTCGCCGCCAGCGGCATCGCGGTGCAGCCGAGTATCTGGATCGGCAATCGCGTCACTGCTTCCTGCCACTACGATGCGCCCAACAACCTGGCCTGCTGCACGGTGGGGCAACGTCGCTTCACGCTGTTTCCGCCCGAGCAGGTGGCCAACCTGTATCCCGGCCCGCTGGATCCCACGCCGGGTGGGCAGGTCGTGAGCATGGTGGATATCGCCAATCCGGATCTGCTGCGGTATCCACGCTTCGCCCAGGCGCTGGCGCAGGCGCGCACCGTTGTGCTGGAGCCGGGCGATGCAGTATTCATTCCCGGCATGTGGTGGCATCACGTGCAATCGCTGCAGCCATTCAACGTGCTGGTCAACTACTGGTGGAGCAGCGTGCCCGCGCATCTGCCGGCGCCGATGCCCGCGCTGTATCACGCGCTGTGGGCCATCCGCGACCGCCCGGCAGCGGAGAAGGAAGCCTGGCGCGCCCTGTTCGACTACTACGTGTTCGGCCCTGCCGAGCGCGCGGGCGAGCACCTGCCCGAGCAGGCACGGCATGCGCTGGGCCCGATCGACCCCACGCTGGCGCGACAGCTGCGCGCGCTGTTGCTCGGCAGGCTCAACCGGTGATGCGCGCGATCGGCTCCAAGGCCACTGGCCGGACAACTGCGCAGCTGCCGGGAGGGAAGGGCCGATGTGCGGCATTGGCAGGTGCCACGCGCGCGTTCCGCTCCCTGCGGTCCACCCGCGTTGTCCAGACGATCAATCAAGACCTCACCCCGGATCCATCACCCAGGAGCGCGCAGTGAGCCAGGCCCCGATTCGCAAGGTCGTCATCGCCGGCGGCGGCACCGCTGGCTGGATCGCCGCCTGCGCACTGTCGCATCAATTCCGCGAGCTGCTGGAGATCACGCTGGTCGAGTCCGAGCAGATCGGTACCGTGGGTGTGGGCGAATCCACGGTGCCGCCGATCCGCCGCTTCCATCGCTTCCTGCAGATCGACGAGCAGGAGTTCCTGCGCGCGGTGGCCGGCACCTTCAAGTTGTCGATCTCCTTCGAGCATTGGCGCCACCAGGGCGAGCGCTATATTCATCCGTTCGGCATCACCGGGCAAAGCACGCTGGTGTGCGCCTTCCACCATCTGTGGCTGGAGAGCCAGCGCCGCAGCATGCCAGGCAGCTTTGGCGATTACTGCCTGGAAACCGTGGCTTCGCGCGTCGACCGTTTCGCCTTGCTGCGCGAGCCTGCGGTCAACTATGCCTATCACCTGGATGCCGCGCTGTATGCCAGGTTCCTGCGCACGCGCAGCGAAGCCTGTGGCGTCAGGCGTATCGAAGGCAGGATCCAGCAGGTGACCTTGCAGCCGGACAGTGGCGATGTCGCCAGCCTGCTGCTGGAAGACGGGCAGGTGCTCGAGGGCGACCTGTTCATCGATTGCAGCGGTTTTCGCGGCCTGGTGATCGAGCAGGCATTGCACACCGGTTACGAAGACTGGAGCCATTGGTTGCCGTGCGATCGCGCCGTTGCGGTGCAGACCGAAGCGCTTGGCCCGCCGGTGCCGTACACCCGCGCCATCGCGCACGAAGCCGGATGGCGCTGGCATATCCCGCTGCAGCATCGCGTTGGGAATGGCCTGGTCTTTTCCAGCAAACACCTGTCCGACGACGAGGCACATGCCAAGTTGCTACGCGATGTGGCCGCGCCTGCGCTGAAAGACCCCTGGCTGGTGCCGTTCCGCACCGGCCGCCGCCTCAAGGCCTGGAACAAGAACGTGGTGTCGCTGGGCCTGGCCAGCGGCTTTATCGAGCCGCTGGAATCCACCAGCATCCATCTCACCATCGCCGCCGTGGTGCGCCTGATCAGCTTGTTCCCGGCGGATGGCATTGCGCCCTCGCAGGTGGAGCTGTTCAACGACATCAGCCGCGCCGAAATGGAACATGTGCGCGACTTCATCATCCTGCATTACCACGCCACCCAGCGCGAGGAACCGCTATGGCGGCAATGCCGCGCGATGGAGTTGCCCGAATCGCTGGCGCTGCGCCTGCGCGCCTGGCGCGAACGCGCACACGCCTGGCAAGCGGCCGATGAACTGTTCCGCGTCGACTCCTGGACCCATGTGCTGATGGGGCAGGGCATCGTGCCCGAGCAGCATCATCCGCTGGCGCGCGCGCTGTCCGATCGCGATCTGCGTCGCCTGCTCGACGGCATCGCCCAGCCGATCCGGCACGCGGTGGAGCAGATGCCGTCGCAGCAGGCGTTTATCGACGCGTATTGCAAGGCAGGTGCGGGCGTGTGGGGCCTGCGCAGTCCGGTGGTGACGTAGAGCGGCTGGCAACGCTGGGGCGCCGCCGGCAGGCAGGCGCAGCCGCTGCCCACAACCGGCACGGCGCCAGCAGGTCCTGGCCCGGCTCGGCAACGCGACGCGGCACGGGCGGCTTGCTCCGTGCAGTCGGTAAGGCAGGCCGGTACGGGCAGTCGGCACGGGCCAGACCAATGTAGGAGCGCGCCCGCGCGCAATTGAGCGTCACCGGAAACGCTCGTCGCGCCCTTCCACCCCGGTTCCGAGCGCGCCGTCCACGTCCACCTGGCGACTGCTTGCTACGTGTTAGCCGCTCTTGGACACACGAGACCACAGATGCAGTGTCGCCTGCTGTGCCATGCCCGCTCTACGCGGTGTTTGGAGATTGCGTGCCGCTTTGATAGCGGTTGGCGACATCACCGCCGGCTACAGGTCGAATGCGCTGATGACAGTGCGCAGCCGGATCCATCGCTACAGTGCCCAACTGCTTCGCTACAAATGCATCAGATCCTTGCCGACCACAATCGGCCCGGCATAGTGCTTGCGCGCGCCCTCGCTCCACATCGCATCGGTGATCGTGGGGTCGCCGCCAGGCACAAAGTGATTGAGCACCAGCATCCTTGCGTTGGCCGCTGAAGCGATCCTGCCGACTTCCTCGCTGGTGGAATGGCTCTTGAGCAGATGGTCGAGCAAGGTCGGTGCGTTGTCGTTGGTCTTGAGCATCTTTTCCAGCGCGGGCAGATACATCACCTCGTGCACCAGGATGTCGGTGTCCCTCGCGAATTCGGCCAGTGCAGGCAGGTAACGCGTATCGCCGGAGAACACCACCGTGCGGTCGCGCGCGGCAAAACGATAGGCGAACGCCGGCTTGAGCGTGTAGTGATCCACCAGCGTCGCGGTGACGGTGACCTGGTCGTTCTGCAGCACCGTGCCGGGCTGGTCGAACTCGTGCACATGGATCAGCTGCTTGAACGGCGGGCGGCCTTCTTCGCGGATGCGCGCATCGATGTCGATGGCATTCATCTCGACAAAGGCATCCACCATCCTGGCGATACCGGGCGGGCCGTACAAATGCACCGGCGTCTGCAGTCCGCTGGCCCACGCCAGCCAGACCACGTTGAGCAGGTCGGCGTTGTGGTCGGAGTGGTGATGGGTCAGGAAGATGTCGCGCAGCGCAGGCAGGCGGATGCCGGCTTTGGCCAGTTGCTGTGCAACGCCATTGCCGCAGTCGATCAGGTAGGGCTGCCCGTCGATGACCAGCGCATTGGCGGCCGCGGCGCGCAGCGGTGATGGCGTGGGGCCGCCCTTGGTGCCGAGCAGCACCAGCACGCTGCCGTTGGCCGGGAAGGGCGCCGGTGACGCCGGGTCCGACGGCGCAGGGTCTTCCTTCGGTGCGCGCCGTAGTGCGGCACCGAGCTGGCTCGTCACGCTCAGCGTGGCCGCTGCCAGCGCGATGCGCAGCACCTGGCGACGGGAAGGGCGTGGCGAAGTGGCGGACATGACGGCTCCTGTCGAAGCGGGGAAGAGGATGTGCCAGGCGGGGCGTGGAAGTGCCTCAGACTAGCGTGGGGCTGCCGGGTTTGCGAATGGCTCACGCAAACCTCGGCACTGGCATGCTCGCGCCCGATGCAGGAGAGCAGCAACTGCGACGCACGCGGTGCGTGTACTGCTCGATCCGATGGCCCGCACCGAATCGGCCACGCCGATCCATCCGTTGCCTTCCAACGGTGGGCTTGCATCGATTGCCTTCAGAGTTCCTGTGCAATGAACGCGTTCAACGCAGGCGAACGATAAAACGCCATGCATTGCGCGAAGATCCTGTTGAACGGACCGCGGCGGGCTTCGTCCTTCATCGGCACTTCGGCGCGATGGAAGTCTGCCGTCTGCTCGGCCACGAAGCGATGCAGGCGGTCGGTGGCACCGGTCTTGGCATTGTCGAGCGCATAGGTCGTCAGCAGATACGAGCGATCGCGCAGCTGGTCGGCGGTGTATTTGCCGCTACGCTCATAGTTGTTGTCCAGGCACAGCTGCAGCGCGTAGGCCTTGACGTCGTCGCGATTGGCGGGTTTGCCGGCTGCATGGGCGGTGACCTGTAGCGACAAGGCCAGGAGGGCAGCTACGGCGATGACACAAGGAGTGCGTTGAACGGGCATGCCGATCCAGGTGAAGGACGAGCTGCCAAGTCTGCATCATCCGGGCACTGCAGATGAAGTGCATGACGACTGACGCGCGTGGCCGATAAGGTCCAAGGGTCAGTGCAGAAAACATCAACCCGCACAGATCGATCCACACAGCACATCAAACAATCCACCACACTATGCACAGGCCAGGCGCAGTCGCACGTGGCAGGCGCTAACCGCCTGCCACGCGCATCACCCGCTTACGGGCCGAAGTAGGTGGAAATGCTGGAATACACGTCCGAGAAGCGCGAGTAGTAATCCGGATCGGTCTGCGCGGTGCAGAACGAGTAGCCGCCATACAGGCCGCCGCGCAGCTGGTAGGCGCCACCGCTGGCGACGGTGAACAGGCCCGAGCCGGACGAGCCGCCCTCGGTGACGCCATCGTTCCAGACCACACGGTACAGCGGGCTCTTGCCGTCGATGCTGGTGCTCAGCCCGTTGACGGTGCCCAGCGAATACTTCTTGACGTCGCCGGACGGGTGGTGGATGCCGACGATCGATGTGCCGGTCGCGCCGATCGCCGCGCTGTTCCATGCCGCATAGAATGCGCCGCTTGGCGGTGCGGTCTTCAGCTCCAGCAACGCGGTATCGCGCGTGGTGTTGGCGTGGCGCAGGAATGCACCGCCGGTCAAGGTGGTGGCCTGCGAGCTGGCGGTATTGCCATTGCAGCTGGCCGCGTCGTAGAACCAGTAGGTCTGCAGTGTGTTGGCGACCGTCTGCGTACTGATGCAATGCGCTGCAGTCCAGAACAGGTTGCGCTTGGGCGAGTTGGTGTTGTTGAGCAGCGTGCCGGTGCACAGGAACGAGCCCTGGCTGGTGGTGAACACCATGCGCGCCACCGCCTTTGCGGCATTGGTGAAGCCGGCGGTGGGATTGGCGCGGCAGACGATATCGTTCTGGCAGGAATCGCTCTCGCCGATGGCAATGGTCATCATGTCGCGCGCGCTGGCGGTGGGGCTGATGTCCAGGTGCGACAGCTGCGGGATGCTCAGGCTGAAGTTCTCCGGATACTGGCCGGCCGGCAGCGACAGCTCCACCAACAGATTCTCGCCGCTGACGGTGGGCGACCAGCCGATGGCGTCGCCGCTGGCGGCGAAGCTGGCACCGGATTGCTCGAATACCCGGCCATCGTCGCCGGCAAAGCGCAGCGTCACCTTGGACGGATCGCCCGGCGTGGCGCCGGCACCACGCAGGATCAGCGATGCACGCAGCGAGGCCGCCTGCGCGGAGCCGACCTTCAGGGTCGCCACGCGTGAGCCATCTTTGGCCATCTGCCAATCGAGCGTGGCCAGATTCACCAGGGGCTTGGCCACCGCGCGCGAAAACCCGATCTGCAGGGGCTGCCCATGTTTGACCTGTGCGATGCGACGCTCACGCACGCGACCGATCTCGGTGCTGGTGGGCGCAGTGAGTTGCACCACACGCGTGGGCAGGATGCCGCCACGCAGACTTGCCGACTGCAACGTCGCCGCGCCGAGCTTGGCCGCCTGCGGCGCGGTACTCACCGGCGCCGCATCCATTTCGGTCGGCGGCGTTGCCAGTGCAGCGCCGGAAACGGCGGAAAACAGCGCCAGGTACAAGGCATTCTTGCGATTCATGGGTAGTCCTTCTCATCAGGGAACGACAGGCTGCAGCGGGGGCCACAGCGAGCGGGCGCCATCGTTGGCGCCGAACGAGACTAGCGAATGTTTCAAGCTGAATATGTGCTGAAAATCTCGTTCAGAGATTGGCGGTCGATAAAAAGATAATCGTGTTTTGCACACAGAGTCGACGTGTGCACGCCCTGCCAGTGGCCTGGCGCATGCGCATGACGCCGCATATCTGCAACACGTATGACGCTCTACCTGCGGCGACTGCGGTCGCGCAGCGCACCGGCAGCGCTGCCTTGATCAAGCTGTCAGGCGATGCAGGTAGATACGCTGCATGCGGGATGGCGAGCGCGCATAACCTTGGCGGGCTTTAACAAGGTGCGCTCAACGTTCCTGCAAGCAGGCATGTCGCCGCACGCCGGCAGCCAGCAGCAAGGCTGCATATCGGCTCGCGACGGATTACTCCAACGCGTCGCTGGCGCGGAAGTCGGTCGAGCGACCGCTGGCTTTCAAAAACGCCAACACTGCAAGCCCGACCACCATCCAGGCTGTGCCGCCGAGTTGCGCATGCCGGTCGGCATTGATCAGCACATAGGCCAGGATCACGATGCCGATCAACGGCGTGGCGACATGCAACAGCACGCGGCGGACCTGCCCGCGGAAATGCCACAGCACCGCCACGTGCAACAGGATGAAGGCGGTCAGTGCGCCGACATTGCACAACGAGGACAGCAGCGCGATCTGTCCGACGAAGACTTCGCCCAGCACCATGCTCAGGCCTGCCACCAGCAGGATGGCGCGCTGCGGCACGCCGGTGCGTGGATGGATGTAGCGCAGAAAGGCCGGCAGCTGGCGGTCGCGCGCCATGGCGAACAACAGGCGCGAGGTGGCGGCCTGCGCCACCAACGCGTTGGCGATCGCCGCACTGATCGCGACCGTGAGTGCAATGACGATCTGCAACCACGGCCCGGCGATCAGGCGCCCGATCTCGAAGAACGCATCGTTGGAGGCCTGCGCGTCGGGATAGCGTTGCAGGGTGGGCTGCAGCAGCGCGGCCAGCCAGGTCTGCAGCACGAACAAGCCCGCCACCAGCAACAGCGCCAGCAGGGTCGCGCGCCCGACCACGCGATTGCCGCCACGGGCTTCTTCGGACAGCGTGGAGATCGCATCGAAGCCCAGGAACGACACCACCGCCACCGACAAGGCGCTGAAGATCAGCTGCGGCGAAAAGGCCTGCGGGTTGTAGAACGGACGCAGGTTCCAGTGCGCACCATTGACGCCACGCTGGATGGCCAGGCTGGCCAGCACCACGAACACCGCCAGCACCACCAGCTGCGCGTAGAGGAAGAAGCGATTGGCACGCGCGGTGGTTTCAATGCCGCGCAGGTTGACCAGCGTGTTGAGCACCACGAAGAAGGCGATCCACGCCGGCTGCGGCAGCGCCGGCAATACGTTGTGCATGGCGTTGGCGCCGACCACGTAGAGCAGGGTGGGCACCAGCAGATAATCCAGCAGGATCGCCCAGCCGGCCAGAAAGCCCATGCCGCTGCTCAGGCCGCGTCCCACATACGCATACACCGAGCCGGCGACCGGAAACGCCTGCGACATCTGCTGGTAGCTCAACGCGGTGAACAGCATCGCCACGAAGCCGAGCAGGTAGGTCAGCGGCACCATCCCGGCGCTGATGTCGAACACGCCGCCGAAAATGGAGAACGGCGCGGTCGGCACCATGAATACCAGCCCGTAGATCAGCAGGTCCTTGAGCGTCAGCTGCCGCTTGAGCTCCTGGGTGTAGCCAAAGCGTTCCAGCGCGGCCGCATCGTTGCGGCGGAGGGTGTCGGTCATGCAGGTGTCCGCTGAAAGGGATGCCGAGTCGCGACGCAGGCGCCGTGGGAGCGTCTGCACGTCGATGCTGCAGTGCAGCCAGCTGACTGGCATTGTGACGATAATGTGGCCGCCAAGCCCATCCATTGGTAAAAATGCTAGGTTTTCCATGCCGGATGTCATCCAGCGGCGTACGTCGACACCGAAGGACCCCACATGTTCGACACTCTGGCCAGCCTGGGCCGCGACCTGCAGGCGCTGCACACGCTCAATGCCTGCCTGGACCGGGTGTTTTCCGACGTCTGCGGGCTGGGCTTCCAGTCACTGGTCTACGACTACGCGCCGGTCCCGCTGAGTCTGGAAGGGGCATTGATCACCCCGTCGGTGTTCATGCAGCGCAATGCGCCGGGCGACATGCAGCACATCTGGTGCGAGCACGGCTATTACCAGCACGACCCGGTGCAGCAGCGTGCGACGCGCCGCACCACGCCATTTGTGTGGTCCTACCGCAGCGACGGCGAGATGGAGGGCGTGGAATACGTCGGCAGCCAGCATCGGCAGGTCACGCGTTATCTGTGCGATAGCGGTATGGGAACCGGTGTCACCGTGCCCCTGCACCTGCCGGGTGGCGCGTTCGCGACATTCAGCGCTGCGGTCGATGCGGTCGCGGCCGAGGCGCCACGGCTGGCCGAAGCGCAGCTGTCGCCATTCCTGCTGCTGGCGCATACCTTCCAGGCACGCGCGCAGGAACTGCTCGATCCGCAGGAACGCCGCTGCCACCACATCGCGCTGACCCGCCGCGAGCGCGAATGCCTGCAGTATTCGGCCAAGGGGCTGACAGCCAAGAGCATCGCCGCTGCGCTCAACCGTTCCACCGCCACGGTGAACCTGCATCTGAACTCGGCAGCGCGCAAGCTGGGTGCGCGCAATCGCGTCGAGGCCGTCGTGCGCGGCATGCATTATCGATTGCTGGAGCCGTAAGCCCGGCGTACTCGGCTGCGGCGGCACGCCGCGATAGGCGATTTCCCTGCAGCGAAAGTTTGCGATCGGCAGGTGCAATCGCTGCACGGGTTGGTGCCCGTCCTGGCGACCGATGATGCGCCCGGCCGCGCGCGCAGCCGGCCCCAAGCTTCGAACGCGCCACGAACCTGGGAGTTTTGCCAGTTAACGCGCGGCGGTTGCCTCGCTAGGCTCGGCGCTCATTCTTGCCGTTAGCAGGCGCAGGTCATGCAGTCCACCGAGGGTTACGTCGAATTCCGTGGGTACCGGACCTGGTACCGCATCACCGGCGATCTGCGCAGCGACGCCTGCCCGCTGATCGTGCTGCACGGCGGCCCCGGCTGCACCCACGACTATGTGGACAGCTTCAAGGACCTGGCGGCCAATGGCCGCGCGGTGATCCATTACGACCAGCTCGGTAACGGCAAGTCCACCCATCTTCCCGATGCAGACCCCGGTTTCTGGACGGTGGGGCTGTTTCTGGACGAGTTGCAGGCCTTGATCACGCAGTTGGGGCTGTCGCAGTACGCGCTGCTCGGGCAGTCCTGGGGCGGGATGCTGGCGGCCGAGCATGCGGTGCGGCGGCCGGCTGGCTTGCGTGCGCTGGTGATCGCCAACTCCCCGGCATCGATGGGCTTGTGGCGCGCTGCGGCGCTGCGGCTGCGTGCGCGCCTGCCCGAGGACATCCAGGCGGCGCTGGACGCGCACGAAGCGGCCGGCACCCTGGACGACCCGGCCTATCGCGCCGCAAGCCAGGTGTTCTACGCCCAGCACGTCTGCCGCGTGCTGCCGTGGCCTGCCGAAGTGGCGCGCACCTTCGCCGCCATCGATGCCGACCCGACCGTGTATCACGCCATGAACGGCCCGACCGAATTCCACGTGGTCGGCAGCCTGCGCAACTGGAGCATCATCGAGCGCCTGCACCGCATCAACGCCCCCACGCTGGTGCTGTCGGGCAAGTACGACGAGGCCACACCGGAAACGGTGGAGCCGTACGCACGCCTGATCCCGGACGCGCGGTGGCATGTGTTCGCCAATTCCAGCCATATGCCACATGTGGAAGAACGCCCGGCGTGCATGCGCCTGGTCGGCAACTTCCTCGACGACCAGACGCCGTGGCCCGGCGAGCAGCTGGTGCATGCCTCCCTGCAGGCCAGCCGCGCTGTTTGAGCGGATGGGGTGGGGTGTATGAGTGCACGTGAAGCAGAGCGTGCCCGGCTGCGGTGCGCAGCTGCGACGCGTCGCGATTGAGCGTGCGCTGCCTTGCTTGCGCATTACATGCGTCAGCGCGAGCAATGATTGAAGAGTCCCCCTGTCGATACACGCAGCTGTGCCTCAACCGCGTGTCGTTGAGCCGACACATCCAATGCGGATTGCCAGCTACGGTCGAACACCACCTGACGCACCACGTGGTCGGACCTACGCGGCCTGACCATGTCGAGAGAGGCTGGTCGTCGCGCCAGTGCTCGCCCACTGTCGCGATTGCGCCAAAAGCGCAAGCACGCATCGTCTTCTGCAACGCGGCATCAAATGCGGTGTAAACCACACAAACCTCGCAGACCGCATGTGTCTGCGATGGCGCTGCTGCTACGCACCAATGATGCTCACAACACACGTTCGTGTGCAGTGACCGCCGCGCAGCATTGCGTGTCGCACTTCGATGCCTAGAAAACGCATTTGCCACCAGCAACTGCGGTCGAACGCGCGCGTGAGTAAACCGGCATCGGCCTGCGTTTGCATGCATGAAAAACACATCTGCATACAGAGCAAAACACCGTGCACGCCACAATGGTGTCCTGTCCCGGGTGTCTCGTGCTGTCTCTTTTGCATGTCCTGCACGGAGAACACCGTGGTGCGTCAAAGTTTCAGTGATGGATAATTGTTTTATGTGTTAAATCGCGCGAAGAATGCGGCCCCCACGCACCGCTTTGCTGTTGTCGTCGCTCCGGCGCAGGCAGCACGCATCGCTTTTCCACACTTTGGGAGAGGCTGCATGATCATCAAGACATTCCAGGGCGCAGTTGCGCTTGCCCTGTCCGCCTGCGCTGCGGGCGCCATCGCCGGCCCGGTCGGGTACGGTGCCGGCACCACCGGCGGCGGCAACAAAACACCGGTCACCGTGACCACCTTCGAGGCGATGCAGGCTGCGATCGACAGTTATTCCGGCAGCGGCGGGTTGGTGCTCAACTACACCGGCAAGTTCGACTTCAGCAGCATCAAGGACGTCTGCGCGCAGTGGAAGTTGCCGGCCAAGACCGTGCAGATCAAGAACAAGAGCAACATCACCATCAAGGGGGCCAACGGCTCGTCGGCCAACTTCGGGCTTTGGGTGGTGGGCAACTCCAGCAACGTCATCATCCAGAACATGACCATCGGCCTGCTGCAGGGCGGTGAAGATGCCGACTCGATCTCGCTGGAAGGCAATTCCAGCGGCTCGCCGTCCAAGATCTGGGTCGACCACAACACCGTGTTCGCCTCCTTGACCAAGTGCTCGGGCGCCGGCGATGCGTCTTTCGATGGCGGCATCGACATGAAGAAGGGCGTCCATCACGTCACCGTGTCCTACAACCACGTCTACAACTACCAGAAGGTCGCGCTCAACGGATACAGCGACAGCGACACCAAGAATTCGGCTGCGCGCACCACCTATCACCACAACCGCTTCGAGAACGTCGAATCGCGCGTGCCGTTGCAACGGCGTGGGCTGAGCCACATCTACAACAACTACTTCAACAACGTCACCACCTCGGGCATCAACGTGCGCATGGGCGGGGTGGCCAAGATCGAGTCCAACTACTTCGAGAACATCAAGAACCCGGTGACCTCGCGCGACAGCAGCGAGATCGGCTACTGGGACCTGATCAACAACTACGTCGGCAGCGGCATCACCTGGGGCACCCCGGATGGCAGCAAGCCGTACGCCAACGCCACCAACTGGATCACCACCAAGGTGTTCCCCGAACCGCTGGGCTACACCTACAGCATCACCCCGGCCGCACAGGTCAAGGCCAAGGTGATCGCCACCGCCGGTGCGGGCACCAACCTGGCCGAGTAGGCGGCAACAGGGTGCGGTCACATGGATCCCCGGCCTGGCCGGGGATTCTTGTCTTTGGGTGCAGCTGGTTCGCGCCTGGCCGGTTCGCGGCCAGGCACGGCGGCCACCGGTGGTTGCACGTGGCAGTGAATCCCTGGCGGTGAATGCAGCCAAGCGCCCCCAAGGTTGATCGACCTCGCTCCGGCGCCGGCGTCAAGAGGCGCGGCGGGCGCCGCGACGCGGTATCGTGTCGCGATCCCATCCATGCAAGCCCGTCCATGCCGCTTCCAACCGATCCCGTTGCTGAGCACGCTCCGTCCGCCGCGCCTACCTTGCGCCACGCGCTGAAACCGCGGCAATTGATGATGATGGGCCTGGGCACGGCGATCGGCGCCGGGCTGTTCCTGGGCTCGGGCGTGGGGATCCACGCGGCGGGGCCGGCAGTGCTGGTGTCGTACCTGATCGCCGGAGCGCTGGTGATCATCGTGATGAACGCGCTGGGCGAAATGGCCGCGTCCAAGCCGGCCAGCGGTGCGTTTTCGGTATACGCAGCCGACGCGATGGGGCCGACCGCCGGTGCGACGGTGGGCTGGTTGTGGTGGCTGCAGATCGTGGTGGTGATCGCCGCCGAAGCGGTCGGCGCGGCAGGCCTGCTCGCCTCGGTATGGCCGGCATTGTCGGTGCCGTTGCTGGCGGTGGTGTTCATGGCCACCTTTACGGCGATCAATCTGCTCGGCGTGCGCAATTTCGGCGAGTTCGAATTCTGGTTCGCCATCCTCAAGGTCGTTGCGATCGTGGTGTTCCTGCTGATCGGTGTGGCCTTGCTGGCCGGCTGGTTGCCCGGCGTGGTGTCGCCGGGGCTGTCCAACTTCATCCAGAACGGCGGATTCGCGCCCAAGGGGCTGGCCGGCATCGGCTCGGCATTGCTGGTGGTGGTCTTCGCCTTCGGCGGCACCGAAATCGTCGCAGTGGCCGCGGCGGAAACCGCCGACCCGGGCCGCAGCCTGGCACGCACGATTCGCACCGTGGCCTGGCGCATCCTGGTGTTCTACATCGGCTCGATCAGCGTGATCGTGGCGGTGGTGCCGTGGACCAGCGCGGCGCTCAGCTCGCCGTTTGCCGCCGTGCTGGAGGTGGCGCGCATTCCCGGCGCGGCCACCGCCATCACCCTGGTCGCCGTGGTGGCCTTGCTGTCGGCGCTCAATGCCAATCTGTACGGCGCCTCGCGGATGATCTTCTCGTTAGCCCAGCGCGGCGAAGCGCCACGGCTGCTTGGCAGGACCAGCGGCGAGCAGGTGCCGCTGGTGGCGGTGATCGCCAGCGTGCTGTTCGGATTTGCCGCAGCCGCGCTGGAACTGCTGTACCCCAACAAGGTGTTGCCGATGCTGCTCAACATCGTCGGCGCCACCTGCCTGCTGGTGTGGACGATCTCGCTGCTGTCGCAGCTGATCTTGCGCGCACGCGCCGACCGCGCCGGCATCGCGTTGCCGTTCCGCATGCGGGGTTATCCGTTTCTGACCCTGCTGGCCCTGGCGATCCTGGCGGTGATCTTCGTGCTGCTGGCGTCTTCGGCGGACACCCGCGCGCAGTTCCTGTCGATGGTCGGTCTGACTGTCTTCATCGCCGTGGTCAGCGAAGTGGCGCGACGCGTGCGTGCGCGGACATGAGCGTATAGGTCAACGCGGCTGAGTGCGTGATCGTCCAGCTGCGCAAATGCGGCTGCAATGCGCTGTTGCACACCGTCGAAGCGAGAACACGCAAGCAGTCTTGCGGTTTCCTTCTCCATCAGACAGGCGAGTGGCTGGATCTGCCGATCCAGCTCGGCTACTGTCATTCGGCCGATTCTGTTCGTTGCATCGGTTGGCTGGAAAACATCGGCGCGCCAGCGCGCGACGATGAAAATGCATCGCTTCATTCCGTGAGTGTTTCAGCAGTCATTGCCGGGGTTCGTGCATGCGTGCCGTTTCGTCCGAGAATTCTGCTGCCTTGCCTGCCGCCCGCACACTGGAGGCAGTGCATGCGCTGGCCTATCCGGTCGATACGCATCTGGACTCGCTGTATCTGTCGCGCCTGGGTGGCTTCGATTTCTGGAAGGGCGACTGGAAAGCGCATCGACGCTCGCTGATCCTCTGGCTGATGTCCAAGACCTCGCCAAGAGGTCGCAACCAACCGCTGATGTACCACGTCAGCGGACCGGACTTTCTGGCCGGCGGCTACGGCGCTGCCTGCTTCAGCGCCCACGCGTTGTGGGAGAACCTCTTCGGCGCGCCGTTTCTCGACCCCTGGAACAACTGGGTGGAGCATCAGCGCTATGTCGAGGAGATGGTGGCCGCGAGCAAGGGTCGGATGCGGCTGGCACGCAGCGCCGCCGAGCTGCGCGCGGTTCGGGCCGAAGGTCTTTGCTGCGCCATCCTGTCGCTGGAGGGCGCGCATATGCTCGGCCCACGCGGAGTCCGCAGCCAGGCGCTGCGGCTGGAGCGCCTGGACATCGCTGCCAGGGCCGGCGCCGCCTATGTGACGCTCAACCATTTCAGCCATACCGACATCTCCCAGGCCGGCTATGCGCCGCTCAATCCGTGGCGCGGGATCGAAGGGGCGGGGCTGTCGGAATTCGGCCGCAAAGTCGTGGAGCGCTGCATCGATGCCGGACTGCTGGTGGATCTTTCGCACACCTCCAGCCAGGGCGTCCTCGATGCCTGCGCCATCTGCGTCCGTCGCAACGTGCCGGCCTTCGCCTCGCATGCCGCCTCGCGCAGTGTTACCCGTGGCGCCGAGACGCGGCCGTCGCGTCATCTCGACCGCGGGCTCGACGACGCGGCGATCCGCGCCATCGTCCAGACCGGTGGCTGCATCAGCGTCATCCTGGCGCCGTACTTTCTGCAACACGCCTATCTGGCCGACGGCAAGCCGAACATGGATGCCGATCTCGCCTTTGTCATTGGCTACTACGAAGCCTTCGCCCGACAGATCGCCGCCATGGGGATCGTCGAGGATCCGTGGAAGCACCTGAGTTTCGGCAGCGATTTCGATGGGGGCATTTCCAGCCTGCCGACCGGTATGCGCAGCGGCGCGGATCTGCCCAGGCTCACGCAGGCGATGCTGGATGCCGGCTGGCCCACGCAACGCATCGTCGATGTGTATAGCGGCAATTTCCTGCGGGTCTGGGGGCGGGTGCGGCCGTAGCGTTTTCCGGCGACCTGCGTGCGGGTGCGGTGGGGGAGCGCGGCGACCCTCCATCGCGTGCCGGTGTACCTGGGATAGCCGGGTGCATCGCTGTGCGTAACGCGTCTGCGTGCAAGGAATGCGCGCTGCATTGCACACCGGGTGTAGCATCGCCGGGAGGGCCCACAAGGCTACAACGTCAGGCAGGCGCGGCCGGTGCTACGAATCGGCATGAGCCACGCCTGCGCTGCGGTTCCGGGCGCGCCGTCCGCACCCACCTGACGACCACCCGCGGCGGGTTGTGGGTCGCTGCTGGCTGCACAAGCGCGGCAATTTGCCGCAGATGCGACGCCGTGTCGCATCGGGAACGAGCACGACCGTCCTTATCATGATCCCGTAGCGCAGAGGTCGCGATCGACCGGCACTGGTGTTCGGCAATCGACCTGCAACCTGTGCGCTGATGCTGCCCCATCTTTTTCCTGGAGGATTCTCCATGGATGCCTTGCTGTTATCGCGGATCCAGTTCGGATTCGTCATCGCATTCCACGTGCTGTTTCCCGCATTCACCATCGGGCTGTCCAGCCTGCTGGCATTTCTCGAGTGGCGCTGGCTGCGCACCCGGCTGCCGGTGTGGCGCGAGCTGTATTTCTTCTGGCAGAAGATCTTCGCGGTGTCGTTCGGCATGGGCGTGGTCAGCGGCATCGTGATGGCCTTCCAGTTCGGGGCCAACTGGCCGGAGCTGAGCCGGATCGCCGGCAGCGTGATCGGCCCCTTGTTGAGCTACGAGGTGCTGACCGCGTTCTTCCTCGAAGCCAGCTTCCTGGGCGTGATGATGTTCGGCTGGGGGCGTATTTCCGAGCGCCTGCATTTCCTGGCGACCTGCATGGTGGCGCTGGGCACGCTGTTTTCCACGTTCTGGATCCTGTCGTCCAACAGCTGGCTGCAGACCCCGGCCGGCTATGAGGTGGTCAACGGCATCGTGCATCCGGTGGCGTGGCTGAAGATCATCTTCAACCCCTCGTTCCCGTACCGGCTTGCGCATATGGCGCTGGGCTCGTTCATCACCACCTGCTTTGTGGTCGGTGCGGTGGGGGCGTGGTATCTGCATCGCGGCGTGCACCGCGAGGCCGGGCTGCGCATGCTCAAGCTGGCGGTGGCTTTCGCGGCGATCACCGTGCCGCTGCAGATCTTCGTCGGCGACATGCATGGCTTGAACACGCTCAAGCACCAGCCGATGAAGATCGCGGCGATGGAAGCGCACTGGCATGACGAAGGCCAGGGCAAGGGGTTTCCGCTGGTGCTGTTCGCCCTGCCCAATGCGCAGGCCGAGCGCAACGATTACGAGGTGGCGATCCCGCGCCTGGGCAGCCTGATCCTGACCCACAGTGCGGAAGGCAGCATTGCGCCGTTGACCTCGGTGCCGGCGGCCGATCGCCCGCCGGTGCTGCCGGTGTTCTTCGCCTTCCGCATCATGGTCGGGCTGGGCTCGTTGATGCTGCTGGTGGCCTGGGTCTCGGCGTTCGCCTGGTGGCGCGGCAAGTTGCTGCAGTGGCGCTGGTTGCTGGCGACCTGGCGCTGGATGTTGCCAAGCGGCTTCATCGCGCTGGTGTCGGGCTGGTTCGTCACCGAGATGGGGCGGCAGCCGTATGTGGTCTATGGCCTGTTGCGCACTGCCGATGCCGTGGGCCCGCAATCGACGCTGATGACCGCAATCTCGCTGGCGGTGTACGTGGTCGGCTATGCGTTCGTGTTCGGCTGGGGCATCTGGTACCTGGTCAAGATCGGCAAGATCGGCCCGACCCCACATGACGCGCCGCAGCTGGACCACGGCGAACACACCCCGGCGCGGCCGCTGTCGGCGGCCGACGAACCGATCGACGGAGCCGCATGATGGACATGAGCAGCGTATTGCCGGTGGCGTGGTTCGCGGTGATCGGCTTCGGGGTGCTGATGTACGTGGTGCTGGACGGCTTCGTGCTCGGCATCGGCATCCTGGCGCCGTTCCGCAAGGACGAAGCGCAGCTGGATCTGATGATGAATACCGCCGCGCCGATCTGGGACGGCAACGAGACCTGGCTGGTGCTGGGCGGGGCAGGGCTGCTGGCGGCGTTTCCCAAGGCGTATGCGGTGATCCTGTCGGCGCTGTATCTGCCGGTGCTGTTGATGGTGATGGCGCTGGTGTTCCGCGGCGTGGCGTTCGAGTTCCGCTTCAAGGCGCATCGCTCGCGGCGGCTGTGGAGCAATGCCTTCGCTGCCGGCTCGATCCTGGCCACGTTTGCGCAGGGCGTGATCCTGGGCGCGCTGGTGCAGGGCCTGCCGATCGAAGACGACCGCTATGTCGGCGGCATCTGGGGTTGGTTCAGTCCGTTCGCGATGCTGACCGGCGCGGCGCTGGTGTTCGGCTACGCGCTGCTCGGCAGCACCTGGCTGATCCTCAAGACCGAAGGTCATGTGCAGCAGCTCGCGCGGCAGTTGAGCCGGCCGCTGACCATCAGCGTGCTGATCTTCATCGGCCTGGTCAGCGCGTGGTTGCCGTCGCTGCAATCGCATGTGATGGACCGCTGGTTCAGCGGCGCGCACTACCTGTGGCTGATGCCGGTGCCGGTGCTGGTCGCCATCGTCGGCTTCGCGCTCTGGCGTTGCACCGAAGCGGGGCGGCCGGATACGCCGCCGTTCCTGCTGGCGATGGGCCTGTTCGTGCTCGGTTTCCTCGGCCTGGTGCTGGGCATGTGGCCGTATCTGGTGCCGCCGGTCTACACCATCTGGCAGGCCGCCGCGCCGCCGTCGTCGCAGCTGTTCGCACTGATCGGTTTGGTGGTGCTGCTGCCGCTGATCCTGGGCTACACGGTGTGGTCGTACCGCGTGTTCCGCGGCAAGATCACCGCCGATACCGGCTATCACCACTGAGCGGGCGCAGACCGCATCGGCGCGGTGCGCCGCCCGCTTAGCGCAGGCGTTGCCTGAACATCCACTCCCACATCGCCGGGTCTGCGTAGGTCGCGTCCCAGGCGTTATGGTTGCCGTCTGGATATTCGCTGTAGCGCACGTTGGCGCCGATGCCCTTGGCGGCGCGGTACAGCGCACGGTCGTCATGCGGTGGCACCGAGTCGTCCTTGGCGCCATGGAACATCCAGATCGGCACGTGTTTGAGCTGGGTGACCGCAGCGGTATACGGGTCGGCCTCCTTGGCCACCAGGCTGACGTAGAGCGTGCGACGCTCATCGCGTGGCGCCTTGAGCGCACCGCAGATCGGCACGATCGCGGCAAAGCGCTGCGGCTGCATCAGGCCGATTTCCCAGGCGCCATAGCCGCCCATCGAGATGCCGGTGAGATAGGTGCGCTGCGGGTCGGCACCGAATTCGGCGCTGGCCGCATCCAGCGCGGCGATCGCCATGCGTGCATTGATGCCCAGCCACTCCTCGTCATCGGGCACCTGCGGCAGCACCACCAGCGCCGGGAACTCGGCGGTGTGTTCGCTCAGGTAAGGCCCGACGCCCACTTCGGCCTGATCGCGCCCGTTGTCGCCGCGTTCGCCCGAGCCATGCAGGAACAGCACGATGGGGCGTGGTTGCGGCGCCTTGGAGGTCGGCACGAACACCTGATAGCGGTAGAGCCGTCCTTCCAGCTGCAGCGTGCGGGTGACGAAATGGCCGCGGCGCCCGTCGTGGTGGCGCTCAGCCATGCTGGAACAGCCGGCCAGCAGCAGCGCAAGAATCGCAAGAACAAGACAACGACGGATCACGCACACCCCCAGACCGATGACATACCCGCAGTATCGCCGCATGCAGCTGTGCTGGCATGTCGCGCTGCGGCGATTTCTGTCGAATATTCATCTGATTGTCGCTGCGGTGTGCTCGGTGCAACGTTGATCGTCATGGCCCGACACGGCGACTACGGCAGCAGGATCAGCGTCGCCAGGCCGAGGAAGCTCAGGAACCCCATCACGTCGGTCAGCGTGGTCAGGATCACCCCGCCGGCCAATGCCGGATCGAAGCCAAGGCGTTTCAGCGTCACCGGGACCAGCACCCCGCCGAATGCGGCGGTGAGCATGTTCAAGGTCAGCGCGGTGCCGATCACCAGCGACAGCATCGGCTGCTGGAACCAGGCCAGCACGATCAGGCCCAGGCCCACGCCCAGCACCAGGCCGTTGATCAGCGCGACGGTGAGCTCCTTCTTGAGCAGGGTCATCACGTTGGAAGAGCCGATCTGGCCCAGCGCCAGGCCGCGCACCATCAGGGCCAGCACCTGGGTGCCGGCGTTGCCGCCCATGCCGGCGACGATCGGCATCAACGCCGCCAGCGCCACCAGCTTCTCGATCGTGCCTTCGAAGCGGCTGACCACACTGGATGCAATGAACGCGGTACACAGGTTGATGCCCAGCCAGATCAGGCGGCGGCGGAAGGCGCGCCGCGCCGGGCTGAACATGTCCTCGTCCTCGTCCAGACCGGCCGCGCTCATGGCCTGGTGTTCGGCCTGTTCGCGGATGATGTCGACCACGTCGTCGATGGTGATGCGGCCGAGCAGGATGTTGTTGTCGTCCACCACCGGCGCGGAGATCCAGTCGTGGTCCGAGAAGCGCCGTGCGACCTCGTCGGAGCCATCGCCGACATCGATCGCCGGTTGTTCGTCGTCGATCAGGCGATTGACCGGCGTGCTGTCCTCATGGGTGACCAGCGCGGCCAGCGACACCCGGCCCAGGTACTGATGGCGCCGGCTCACCACATACAGGTGATCGGTGTGGTCGGGCAGCTCGCCGCGCAGGCGCAGATAGCGCAGCACCACATCGACATTGACGTCGGCGCGCACCGTCACCACGTCCGGATTCATCAGGCGGCCGGCAGTGTCCTCCGGGTACGACAGCACCTGTTCGAGCCGCTCGCGGTTCTCGCGGTCCATCGACTTGAGCACTTCGTCGATGACGGTGTCGGGCAGGTCTTCGACCAGATTGGCCAGATCGTCGATGTCGAGGTCTTCGACCGCGGCGACGATCTCGTCGGTGTCCATGTCGGCCAGCAGGCTTTCGCGCACTTCATCGCCGACATGCAGCAGCACTTCGCCGTCGTCTTCCGGGTCGACCAGCCCCCACACCACTTCGCGCTTGCCGGGCGGCAGCGACTCCAGTAGGTTGCCGATCTCCGCCGGCGCCAGCGTATTGACCAGCCGGCGTACCGGGCCCAGGCGTCCGCTATCGAGCGCATCGGACAGCAATCGCAGCTGGCGCGCGGTCTTGTCGTGGCGGACGGCTTCGGCCATGCGCGGCTCCCTGGAAGAGTGGACACGTCCCGATGGAAGACGCGCTGCTGAGTCAGCACGGCATTATCGCTTGCGCACGGTGACGAAACATACAGTGCCGCTCGCAACGCGTTAGAACATCGCCTGCGCGATGACGCGATCGCTCAGCGCGCCAGGCCCTGCGCGACAGTAGCCAGCCACTTCTCGATGCCTTTGCGGTCGCGCGCGCGCAGCAGCTTGTCGCCCTGCACGCGCAACTCGCCCAGGTGGATGTCGCGCACCGCACGGCGCACTTCCAGCAGCGTGGCCGGATGCAGGCTGAACTCGGTGAGCCCCAGCGCCAGCAGCATCGGCACGAAGCGCGGGTCGCCCGCGATCTCGCCGCACACCGCCACCGGCTTGGCGTAGGCGCGCCCGGTGGCGATCACCTGCGCGATCAGGCGCAGCACCGCCGGATGCAACGGCGAATACAGCTCGCCCAATGCCTCGTTGTTGCGATCCACCGCCAGCAGGTACTGCACCAGATCGTTGGTACCGATCGACAGGAAATCGATGTCGTCGATAAAGCAGTCCAGCGCCAGGGCCGCAGCCGGCACTTCGATCATCGCGCCCAGCGGAATGTGCTCGGCGATCTCGTGGCCTTGTTCGCGCAATTGCGCGGCCAGCTTCTTGATCTGCCGGCGCAGCAACTGGACCTCCTCGCGGCCGCTGACCATCGGCACCAGGATGCGCACCGGTCCGTAGCCGGAGGCGCGCAGGATCGCGCGCAACTGCGCCTGCGCCACCGCAGGGCGGGCCAGCGACAACCGCACCCCGCGCAAGCCCAGCGCCGGGTTGTCCTCATCGCTCAAGGTCAGGCCGGTGCGGTCGGCCTTGTCGGCGCCCAGATCCAGGGTGCGGATGGTGACCGGTCGCCCGCTCATGCCCAGCACGGTGTCGCGATAGGTGTGGAACTGTTCTTCTTCGTCCGGCAACTCGCTGCGCTGCAGGAACAGGAACTCGGTGCGATACAGGCCAAGGCCGCTGGCGCCGAGCGCGTGCGCCCTGGCCACGTCCTCCAGCGATTCGGCATTGGCCAGCAGCGTGATATCGACGTTGTCGCGTGTGCGCGTGGGTTTGGAGCGCAGTCGTCCCAGTTCGCGCTGTTCCTTGGCCAGCGCGCGCAGGCGCTCGCGGTAGTCGCGCAGATGCTCGGGCTTGGGGTCGACGATCACCTGGCCGGAGCCGGCATCGACGATCAATACGTCGCCATCGTCGATCCGCTGGACCGCATCGCTCACCCCCACCACCAGCGGCAGGTGCAGGCTGCGCGCCAGGATCGCGCTGTGCGACAGCGCGCTGCCGGCGGTGGTGACGATGCCGACCACCCCTTGCGCCTGCAGCTGCGCCAGCTCCGACGGCGCCACGTTGTCGCAGACCAGGATCTCGCCGGCCACGCCCTTGAGGTCGGGCGCGCGCTTGTGCAAGAACGCATGGATGCGGCCGATGACGTGATCCAGGTCGTCCATGCGGCTCTTGAGGTAGGCGTCCTCCATGCCGTCGAACACCGCCGCCAACCGGTCGCGCTGCACGCGCAAGGCGTAGTCGGCGCTGTAGCGGTGGGTGCGGATCAACTCGTCCAGGCCTTGCAACAGCTCCGGGTCGTCGAGCAGCAGCGCATGCAGTTCGAGGAACTCGCCAACCTCGCGCGCAAGCGCGCCATGCAGGCGGTCGCGCAGCTGCTGCATCTCGGTGCGTGCTGCCTCGATCGCCACGTGCAGACGCTGCAGCTGGGTTTCCACCTGGCTGGCGGGCACGCGTTGCTCGGCCACTTCCAGCGTGTGGCTCTGGCGCACGCGCGCGCGTCCGAGTGCGTTGCCGCGCGAGGCGGCATGTCCACGCAAACGCAGGCTCATGTGCGGCCCTGGCGCGGACGCGCCCTGTCGGTCAGCCCCGCACCGACGCGGCGCATGCTCAGCTGTCCTCGTCGAAACGACGCTCGAACAGGTCCACCAGCGCCTGCAGCGCTTGCGCTTCGTCCTCGCCATCCAGCCGCACCACCACGCTGGTGCCCTGGCCGGCGGCCAGCAGCATCACGCCCATGATGCTCTTGGCATTCACCTCGCGGCCCTTGGCCGCCAGGGTGGCGTTGCTGCGATAGGACGACAGCGTCTGCACCAGCTTGGCGGTTGCCCGCGCATGCAGTCCGAGTCGGTTGGAAACTATGAGTTCGCGTTCAAGCATCGTCGATGATCGCTCCGTTGCGGGTGCCTGCCGCCGCGGTGGCGGGCAGCTCCTGCAATCCTTGTTCGGGGTAGTTCATCACCCGCAGCAGCATCGGCAGGCTGAGCGCGGACACCCGGCGAACCGGCGTGCCGAGCTTTGCCAACCGGCTGGCGAGATTGCTGGGGCTGGCGCCGTACAGGTCGGTCATGACCAGCACGCCGTCGCCGCTGTCGACCCGTCGCATCGCCGACGAGGCCTGGGGCAGCAAGGCGTCCAGGTCTGCATCGAGCGGCACATCGAACGCTTCGGTCTTCAGCGGCAACTGCCGCAACAGCCCCGTCGCCACGTTCAACAACGCCGCGCCGATGCCGGGATGAGTAATGAGGAGAATGCCACAGGCCATGCCGAAACGTTAACAGGTCGGCATGACCGCGCGATAGCGTTTGCCGGCACCGATGTGTTGCGAAATGAATAGCCGTTTAGGACCGCTGCAGCGTGTCGCGTGCAGCGCACGCAGCAAGCGCGCCGCTGCCCGCATGGCAATGATCGCGACGCCCGCAGTCTGCCAATGCGAACCGCATCACAAGCGAACGCTGCAGCGCGCGCTTGCCAGGCAGTCCCCGATCAGAACGCGCCGACAAAATGCACCGATCAAAGTTTTTCCCGCAGACCCACTGCCTGCGCCAGGCCGAACAATCTGCGCCCGCAGCAAGACAGGGAAGCAGCAGTGACAAGGACGGCCTGCAGCTCCAAATGAGCCACCAAGATCAAAGCCTCGACAGCAAGCGCGGGGCAGGGACCCGATGCCGAGGCCAACCCGCAAGGCCAAGCTTCAAAGCACAGCTGTCACCGACCGTTCGCACATTCCAAGCCGCATGACACCGCTTTGACGATTCCCCAATCCCGATTCCCCAATCCCAGCCCTTCAATCCTGCTCACGGTGAAACGTCGCCACCTCCGGCCAGCCCTGCTCGCGCGCATGCCGCGCCATGCGTTCGGCCAGATACACCGAGCGGTGCTTGCCGCCGGTGCAGCCGAAGGCGATGGTCACGTAGCTGCGGGTGTCGTTGCGCAGCCGTGGCAGCCAGGTATCGAGCAGGTCCACGATCTGCGCGCTGTAGCGCACCACGTCCGGTTCCTTGTCCAGATACTCGCGCACGCCGGCATCGCGGCCGGTCAGCGGGCGCAGTTCCGGGTCCCAGTGCGGATTGGGCAGGACGCGCGCATCGAACACGAAGTCGGCCTCGGCCGGCACGCCGCGTTTGTAGGCGAACGATTCGAACAGCAGCGACAGCCGGTCGCTGCTGCCGAGCGCGAACTCGGTGACCACGCGGCGACGCAGCTGGTGCACATTGAGCGCGCTGGTGTCGATGATGGCATCGGCCTGCGTGCGCAGCGGTTCGGTCAACTGCCGCTCGCGGGTGATCGCTTCCGGCAAGGCCAGGCCCAGATGGCTGAGCGGGTGGCGGCGGCGGGTATCGGCGTAGCGCTTGATCAGCGCCTCGTCGCCGGCCTCGAAAAACAGCAGCCGCGCCTCGATGCCGTATTCCTGCGCGGCCTGGCGCCATTGCGCCAGCTGGGTCAGGTCGCTGCGGCTGCGTACATCGATGCCCACCGCCAGGCGCTGGTCGCCGAGCGGATTGCCGCGCAGGCGGCTGCGCACGAAATCCGGCAGCAGCTCCACCGGCAGGTTGTCCGAACAGTAGTAGTCCAGATCCTCGAAGGTCTTCAACGCGACCGATTTGCCCGAGCCGGACAGCCCGCTCACGATCATCAACGTGGAGGGCGCGGTACTCATGGCGTGCGTCGCTCCAGCAGGTTGCTGTGGCGGGCGATGAACATCGCCGCCGGGTCGATGCCCTTGGTGCGCAGGATATGCAGGCGCGTGGCCGCTTCGGTCAGCACCGCCAGATTGCGCCCGGGCATCACCGGCAGGGTGATCAGCGGCACGTCCAGATCCAGCACGTGCCGGCTGCCGGAATCGCCGGTCAGGCGTTCGTAGCCGGACGGGGTGGGCTCGGTCATCGGGCGGGTCAGGTGCACGATCAGGCGCAGGTACTTGTTCTTCTTCACCGCGGTGTCGCCGAACATGTCGCGCACGTTCAATACGCCCAGGCCGCGCACTTCCAGCAGGTCCTGCAGCAGTTCCGGGCAGGTGCCGTCGAGTACGTCGGGGGCGATCTGGGTGAACTCGGGCGCGTCGTCGGCCACCAGCCGGTGACCGCGGCTGAGCAGTTCCAGCGCCAGCTCGCTCTTGCCCGAACCGGCCTCGCCGGTGATCAGCACGCCGATCGAATAGATCTCCATGAACACGCCATGCAGCGTGACCCGCGGCGCCAGCGTGCGCGCCAGGTGGTAGGAGAGGTGATTGAGCAACTCGTGGCCGCGCTTGGGCGAGATCCACAGCGGCGTGTTGGATTCGTCGGCGGCCGCGCGCAGGTCTTCCGGGCAGGACTGGTTCTTGCTGATCGCCAGTGCCAGCGGCTGCACCTGGATGATCTTCTCGATGGTTTCCCAGCGTTGCCGCGCATCCAGCGAGTCCAGCCAGGCCAGCTCTTCGGTGCCCAGGATCTGCACCTTGTTGGGATAGATCACGTTGAGATAGCCGGCCAGCGACGGGCGGCGTGCGTTGTTGCTGCCGGCCTCGATCTCGCGGTGCTCGCCTTTCTGGCCCGCCACCCAGCGCAGCGCCAGCTTGTCGCGTTGCTGGTCGAACAGTTCGCGTGCGGTGATGCTGGTATTCATGCGGCGCTGGCCTGTGCTGGCGGTGCGTCGGTGAGCAGCGCCATCAAGGCGTCGGCATTGGGGGCGGCGCGCAACTGCTGACGGAAGTCCGCGTCGGAAAACCGCTCGGCCAGTTCCGACAGCAGCATCAGATGCTGGTGGGTGTAGTGCGCAGGCACCGCCATCGCAAAGATCAGGTCCACCGGCTCGTCGCCACCGAAGGCCACCGGGGTGTCCAAGCGCAGCAATGCGCCACGCGGTTCGGTGAGGTTGGGGCAGCGCCCGTGCGGGATGGCGATGCCGTGGCCGATGGCGGTGCTGCCCAGGGCCTCGCGTTCGCACAGGTTGGCGTAGAGCTCGTCGGCACCGGCCTGGCGGCAGGACAGCAGGTCGGCGGCGGCATGCAGGACGGTGTCGCGATCGGCGGCCGGCGACACCACGGTGCGCACGGCCGCCATCAGATCGGTTAAAGGCATGAGGGCATCAAGCGGGAAGCGTCATGCGGGATTGTCGCGCACCTCGCGTGCATGGTGGTTACATTTCTTTTCCTTGTGCTTGAGCACCAGGCGGTCGAGCTTGTCGACCAGCAGGTCGATGGCCGCATACATGCTGGAGCCGCTGGCATCTGCGTGCAGGGTGCGACCGGGGAGGTTGACGGTGGCGACCACGTGATGGTCTGGCTTGCGAACGGCCAGCTGGGTTCGGACTTCACAGTGCTGGTCGAAATGGCGCTGCAGTCGCTGCAGCTTGCTTGCCACGTACTCCCGCAGCGCGGGGGTCACTTCAAGCTGGTGGCCATACGTCTCGATACGCATCGGATACCTCCATTGGTCGGTGGGCCAATGAACCTTTCCGGTGCTCCGACTTACCCGGCGCAGGCCGGCGTTGCGGTGGGTGCAACGTCAGGCGATACGGACGCGTTCGTGGGAGGCGGAAATGTTCATGGCCTCACGATACTTCGCAACGGTGCGCCGTGCCACTGGTACGCCGGAAGTTTTCAGCAGATCGGCCAACTTGGCGTCGGACAGCGGTTTGCGCGGGTTTTCCGCCTCGATCAGGCGCCGGATCATGGCCTGGATGGCGGTGCTGGAAGCCTCGCCGCCGCTGTCGGTGTCGATGCCGGAGGCGAAGAACGAGCGCAGCGCGATGGTGCCGCGCGGGGTGCGCACGTATTTGCGCGCGATCGCGCGGGAAATGGTGGATTCGTGCAGGCCGAGCTCGCCGGCGATCTCGCGCAGGGTCAGCGGGCGCAGGGCCTGCGCGCCGAATTCCAGGAACCCGGCCTGGTGCTGCAGCAGGCAGCGCACCACCCGCAGCAGGGTCTCGCCGCGCGCCTCCAGGCTCTTGAGCAACCAGCGCGCCTCCTGCAGCTGGCCGCGCAGGTAGCCGGCGTCGGACTCGCCGCAACTGCGGATCAGGTTCTCGTAGCCGCGGTGGATGGTGACCTTGGGCTGCGCGCGGCCGGCCAGCGAGGCCCGCCACACGCCACGCTGGCGCCAGATCACGCAGTCCGGTACCACGTAGGTGTCCTGCGACAGGTCGCCGATCTGCTTACCCGGGCGCGGGTCCAGCGAGCGCACCAGCTGGACCGCCTGCTCGACATCGGCGGTGGAGCGCTTGAGTTCGTGCGCCAGGCCGGCCACGCCGCTGCGCGGCAGGCGCTCCAGCGGGCCGGCGACGATCTGCAGCGCCAGCTCGCGCCCCGGAGTGGCCGGGTCGAGCACCGCCAGCTGCAGTGCCAGGCATTCGCCCAGCGTGCGCGCACCCACGCCGACCGGGTCGAAGCGCTGGATCTGGTGCAGCACGGTCAGCACTTCGGCCTCGTCCACCGCCGCACCGAGCGCCAGCGTTTCCAGAATCGCCGACAGCGGCTCGCGCAGGTAGCCGTCCTCATCCAGCGCATCGATCAGCAGCGCGCCGATCTGGCGGTCGCGCGGCGACAGCGGGGACAGGTGCAGCTGCCACAGCAGGTGGTCGGCCAGGGTTTCTGATTCGGCTACGCGCTCGGCCGCATCGCCGGACTCGTCGTCGTCGAAGCTGCCGCCGCTGCCCGACCCGGTCCACTGCAGTTCGTCCTGTGACCAGTCGTCATCGCGCTCGGCCGGTGCCGGTTCCTCACGCGGGGTGTCGTCGGTGGAGGCGGCCGACGACGCGTCCACCGGCAGCTCGTTGGCCGCATGCGCGGCCTCGTCGGCCCATTCCAGCAGCGGATTGGTCTCCACCGCTTCGGCGATTTCCAGTTCCAGCTCGGTGGTGGACATCTGCAATAGCTTGATCGCCTGACGCAACTGCGGCGTCATGACCAACTGCTGTCCTAGCGATGTCTGGAGCCGGGCTTTCATGCGGGCACTGACTGGAAGAATCGATGGCGCGGCGACGCGCTCAAAGGCGGAAAGTTTCCCCCAGATACACGCGACGGACGTCGGGATTGGCTAGCAGCGCATCTGGTGCCCCCTGCGCCAGCACGCCCCCCTCGGCGAGAATATACGCGCGGTCGCAGATTCCCAAGGTTTCGCGCACGTTGTGATCGGTGATCAGCACGCCGATGCCGCGTTCCTTGAGGTGGATGATGATGCGCTGGATCTCGCCGACCGAAATCGGATCGACACCGGCAAAGGGTTCGTCGAGCAGCATCATGCGCGGCTTGGCCGCCAGCGCCCGCGCGATCTCGCAGCGCCGCCGCTCGCCGCCGGACAGGCTGGCGCCGAGCTGGTCGGCCACATGGGTGATCTGCAGTTCTTCCAGCAGCGAGATCAGTTCCTTCTCGCGGCCGGCGCCATCCAGCTCTTCGCGCAGCTCCAGCACCAGGCGGATGTTGTCGGCCACGGTGAGCTTGCGGAAGATCGACGGCTCCTGCGGCAGATAGCCGACACCGAGCTTGGCGCGGGCGTACATCGGTTCGGCGGTGAGGTCGCGGCCGTCCAGCTCGATACGCCCGGCATCGGCCTCGACCAGGCCGACGATCATGTAGAAGCAGGTGGTCTTGCCGGCACCGTTGGGGCCGAGCAGGCCGACCACCTCGCCGGCCTCGAGCGTGAGGCCGAATTCCTTGACCACTTCGCGTTGCTTGTACTTCTTGCGCAGACCGGTGGCGACCAGCATTACTTCTTCCCCTGCGGCTTGGCCGCGGGCTTGGCGGCCGGCGTCGCCGCAGGCGCTGCTGCGGCCGGCGCTGCGGTCTTGGGCTGGATGATCGTGCGCACGCGGCTGCCGTCGCCGCCGCTCTGCATATTGCCGGTCTTGGTGTTGTAGACCATGCGCTGGCCGGCGTTGGTGCCCTTGGGCGAGTCGACCTTGTAGTTGCCGGTCAGCACGATGACTTCGTTGGCGACCTGGTACTCGATGTTGTCGGCCTGGCCATTCATCATCGCGCCATCGTCCATCTGCTGCTTCAGCGTGGCCTGCTTGCCGGTCAGCACGACGCGGTCGGTCTGGCCGTTCTTCTGGAAGATGTCGGCGGTGTCGGCGTGGATTTCCAGCGTGCCCTGGGTGATCACCACATTGCCGCTGAAGCGGCACTTGCCGCTGTCGTCGAGCATGTTGCAATCGTTGGCATTGGAGTCGATCGCCATCGGCTGATTGCGGTCGCTGGTCTTGGCCATCGCAAGGGCGGGCAGCAGCAGCGCGGCAAACGCCAGTTTAGCGGGCAGCATTCGGTTCATAGCGGGTCTTGACCTGGGAAAGGAGCTTGTACTGGCGTGATTTGAGATCGGCCTCGAAGCCGACCCCGCTCTGCATGATACCCGGCCGGCTCATGCTCACCGGGGCCGCGGTCTTGGCGAGGTTCTGCTTCGGGAACACGTCCAGGCTCTGGGTGCGGAAGGTGGTCGGCGGGGTCGCGCCGCCGGTGGGGCTGTCGCCCTCGACATCGCCGCGCAGGCGCAGCTCGTCGCCCGTGGGGCTGATCCAGCCGGTCTTGGAGCGCAGCGTCCACGGTTGATTGGTGTTGTCAGGCAGCAGGAACACCGGGGTGGTGACCTCGGAAGTGCGATCGGCGCGGTTGCGATGCATCTCCGGCGCGCGCAGCGTCATCGATTCCTTGCCGGTTTCCTTGTCCAGCGCAATCAGTTCGAAATCGCGCAGCACGTAGTCGGCGCGCGCATCGTCCGTCGCTGCGGCGACGGGGCGCGCGCGCTGCTGCCACGCCGACCAGCCGGAGATCACCGCAGCGGCAAACAGCGCCACGCCCAGGGTGGTGCGCCAGTTCCAGCTCATGCGGAGAACCTTTCGATGATGCCCTCGACCTGACCCTGCGCGGCCAGCACCACATCGCAGACCTCGCGCGCGGCGCCTTCGCCGCCGCGTGCCTGGGTATGCCACTGCACGCGCTCGGCGATCCACGGGTGCGCATTGGCCGGTGCCACCGGCAGGCCGACCGCCAGCAGGGCCGGCAGGTCCGGCAGGTCGTCGCCCATGAACAACACCTGGTCCAGCGACAGGCCATGCTCCTGGCACAGGGCCAGCACTGCCAGGCGCTTGTTCTTGACCCCGATCTGCACGTGCAGGCCCAGATCCTGGCCGCGCTTTTCCGCCGACAGGCTGGCGCGCGCAGTGATCAGCGCGACATGGATGCCGGCATGGTCGAGCTGCTTGAGCCCCTGACCGTCGAGCACATTGAACGACTTGCTCTCGTTACCGGCATGGTCGTAATAAAGACGGCCGTCGGTCAGGGTGCCGTCGACGTCGAAACAGGCCAGGCGGATACGCGCAGCGCGGTCGGTGATGTCGGCGGGCAGGTGTTGCAGAGGGGAATAGGGCATCGGCACGAATCGGTGAGGACGGGGTTCCAACGGTAGAAAACTGAACCTGTTAAACCACTTTGGCGCGCAACAGGTCGTGAATGTTCAATGCGCCCACCGCGCGCTGCTGCGCGTCGACCACGATCAAACCGTTGATCTTGTAATCCTCCATCAGCCGTGCGGCTTCGGCGGCCAGCTGGTCTGCGCCGATGGTGCGCGGGTTGCGCGTCATCACCTGGGCAATGCCGGCGCTGCGCACGTCGATGTCGCTGTCCAGCGCACGGCGCAGGTCGCCGTCGGTGAACAGGCCGATCAGGCGCCCGTCCGCGTCCACCACGGCAGTCATGCCCAGCCGCTTGCGGCTCATTTCCATCAGCGCCTCGCTCAGGCTGGCGTCCTCGCGCACGCGCGGCAGGTCATCGCCGCTGTGCATCACGTCGGTGATGTGCAGCAGCAGGCGCCGGCCCAGGCTGCCGGCCGGGTGCGAGCGCGCAAAATCGTCGGCGGTGAAGCCGCGCGCGTCCAGCAGCGCCACGGCCAGCGCGTCGCCCATCGCCAGCGAGGCGGTGGTGCTGGAGGTGGGCGCCAGATGCAGCGGGCAGGCTTCGGCCGACACGCTCACGTCCAGGTGCACGTCGGCGGCCTGCGCCAGCGAGGAGTTCGGGCGCCCGGTCATGGCGATGATCGGGTTGCCCTGGCGCTTGAGCACCGGCAGCAGCATGCGCACCTCGTCCGATTCGCCGGAATAGGACAGCGCCAGCACGATGTCGGCCTCGGTGATCATGCCCAGGTCGCCGTGCCCGGCCTCGCCCGGATGCACGAAGAACGCCGGCGTGCCGGTGGAGGCCAGGGTGGCGGCGATCTTGCGCGCGATATGCCCGGACTTGCCCATGCCGGTGGCCACCACGCGCCCGCGCGAGGCCAGCACCAGCCGGCAGGCCGCGGCGAAGTCGCTGCCGATCCGCGCGCCCACGCTGGCCAGCGCCTCGCGCTCGATCTCGAGCACGCGCTGGCCGCTGGCGACTAGGCTGGCGTCGCTGACGGTGGCGGAGGGCAGGTGCGAGACGGCCATGCGGGACTCGGGTGAAGAGTAGAATGTGCGCTCATTTTATGAGGAAACGCCCTTTGGACGCCGAAACCATCCGTAAACTCATCGAATCCGGCTTGCCCGAAGCCCGCGTCGACGTGCACGGCGACGACGGCGTGCACTTCGAGGCGACCGTGATCAGCCCCGCATTCGCCGGCAAGGCCCCATTGGCGCGCCACCGCATGGTCTACGCGACCCTGGGCGAACTGATGGGCGGCGCGATCCACGCGCTGCAGCTCAAGACGCTGACGCCCGACGAAGGCTGAGCGTCAGCCGGGTCCTGGCCGGTCGGGCTGCGCCTGCGCCCCGACTGCCAGCGGCCCGGCCGGCTCCTGGCGACGCTTCCCATTCCCCCGACATCCCTTTTCGGATTCCCCAAGCTCCCATGGCAAAAATCGTAGTGACCGGCGGCCAAGCGCTGCACGGTGAGGTCAATATTTCCGGCGCCAAGAACGCGGTGCTGCCGATCCTGTGTGCGACCCTGCTGGCCGATGCGCCGGTGGAGATCAGCAACGTGCCGCATCTGCACGATGTGATCACCACGGTGAAACTGCTCAGCGAACTGGGCGCCGAGGTCACCATCGACGAAGGCACGCTGGCCAAGGGCCGCTCGATCCTGGTCGACCCGCGCTCGGTCACCCACCAGGTCGCGCCGTATGAGCTGGTCAAGACCATGCGCGCTTCGATCCTGGTGCTCGGCCCGCTGCTGGCGCGCTACGGCACCGCCGAGGTGTCGCTGCCCGGCGGCTGCGCGATCGGCTCACGCCCGGTCGATCAGCACATCAAGGGCCTGCAGGCGCTGGGTGCGGAGATCAGCGTGGAGAACGGCTACATCAAGGCCACCAGCAACGGGCGCCTGAAGGGCGGCCGCTACGTGTTCGATATGGTCAGCGTCACCGGCACCGAGAACGTGCTGATGGCCGCCGTGCTGGCCGAAGGCACCACCGTGCTGGAAAATGCGGCGATGGAGCCGGAAGTCACCGACCTGGCCGACTGCCTGATCGCACTCGGTGCGCAGATCGAAGGCGCCGGTACGCCGCGCATCGTGGTGCAGGGCGTGGAGCGCCTGGGCGGCGGACACCATGCGGTGCTGCCGGATCGCATCGAGACCGGCACCTTCCTGGTCGCCGCGGCGATGACCGGCGGCAGCGTCACCGTGCGCCGCGCCCGTCCGGACACCCTGGACGCGGTGCTGGACAAGCTCACCGAAGCCGGTGCCAGCATCACCACCACTGCCGACAGCATCACGCTGGACATGCACGGCAAGCGCCCGCGTGCGGTCAACCTGACCACTGCGCCGTATCCGGCGTTCCCCACCGACATGCAGGCGCAATTCATGGCGCTCAACTGCGTGGCCGACGGGGTGGGCGTGATCAACGAAACCATCTTCGAAAACCGCTTCATGCACGTCAACGAACTGCTGCGCCTGGGCGCGGATATCCAGGTCGAAGGCCATACCGCGATCGTGCGCGGCACCGAGCGCCTCAGCGGCGCGCCGGTGATGGCGACCGACCTGCGCGCGTCGGCATCGTTGATCCTGGCCGGCCTGGTCGCCGACGGCGACACCACCATCGATCGCATCTACCACCTGGACCGTGGCTACGAAAACATCGAGGAGAAGCTGGGGGCGCTGGGCGCGACCATCCGGCGCATCGCATGATCCTGCGCGGGCGCTTCACCACCCGGCGCAAGATCCTGCTCGGCGTGATCGTGCTGATCCTGGCGTGGCTGGCCTATGCCTGGTCGGTGGGCATGGCGATCACCCAGGGCGTCGAGTTCAAGGACATGGACTGGAACAACGACGGAACTGCCAGCCGCGACGAGATCGCGCAGTCGTTCTATGCAGTGGCGGTCAAGAAGACCGTCGAAGGCAAGCGCCATTGCGACCTGTTCTACTGGCGCAGCACCGGCGAGCAGATCCGCGTGGACTGCCGCACGGTGTTCTCCAGCGGCAACGACAAGGCGGCGGCCAAGTCCTGAGTCGAGCGTTTCTGCGTGCTGCGCAGCGTCCGCCGCACGCCGATCGGAAGGAAGAAGCCCGGCTCGCAGCCGGGCTCTTCATCGCTGTGGGAGGCAGGATGCCGGGAGAGCAAGTCCCATGCCCTGGTAGGAGCGTGCCCGCGCGCGACGGGGCGTTACCGATAAAGCCCCGTCGCGCGCAGGCACGCTCCTACCAGGCGTGCCTGGCGCTTAGCGCAGGCCCTTGATGGTCAGATCCAGCGCGTCCTGGCCTTTTTCCTTCTGCAGCAGGCGCGCCGGCACCGGCAGGTCCTTGACCACCCAGGCGATCAATTCCTTGTCGCCGTCGACGCGCGACACCTTGGTCGCCTGTTCCTGCTTACCGTTGACGGTGATGGTTTCCTTGCCGACCACCTTGTAGCTCATCGGCTTGATGCGGCCTTCGTCGACCATGCGGTAGTTCAGCGGCTTGCCGGCGGCCAGGTCGCGGGTAATGGCCAGGTTGATCAGCAGCGCATCCATGTCGCCGGGCTGCAACTTCACCGGGCCACGACGGTCCGGCTTGATGTCGCCGCCCCAGGTCGCCTGGCTGGTTTTCCAGTCGTAGTTGGCGGTGACGTTGCGGCGCTTGACCATCATCGACGAGGTGTCGTTGCTGCTGACCGGACGCAGTTGTCCGTTGCTCTCTTCGAACACCGTGCTCTGGGTCAGGTTGGCCAGCTGGTTCTGGATGGTGAGCGTATAGCGCCACTGATTGGCGCCGGCGGCGGCCAGGGTCATGGTGCCGTTGGCCTGCATGCCCATGTAGTTGGCCGAATAATCGGCCTGGAACGGCTGCATGGCGAACGCGGGCAGGCTGGCCACGGCCAGTGCGGCGGCGGCGATCAGCGAACAGGTGCGGGAAACAGTGTGCATGGGTCAGGCTCCTTGGTATTCGACCAGGCGTAGATCGACCTGATCCTCACCTTTGTCACGTTGCAGGATGCGCACCGGCGTGGGAACGCCGTTGGCGATCCAGAGGATGGTTTCGTTGTCGCCGCTGTTGACGCGGTACACGCGCAACGCGTCGTAGCTCAGGTCGCCGACCTGTACCACTTCGGTGGCATCGGCGACCTTGTAGTCGTACTTGCGCACCCGGCCGACATCGACGTAGCGATAGCTCAGGCTGCGTCCGGGTTGCGCGTCGCGCATCAGCGACAGGTTCAGCGACAGCGCGCTCTGGTCGCCGCGCTGCAGGGGAATCGCCTGCTGGCGCTCCTTCTTCAAATCGCCGTCCCACTGGGCGCTGGCGGTCTGCCAGTTGTAGACGCCGGTGACCTTCTTGCCGAAGAACATTGCCTTGCGCACCGTGCTCTGGCTCAACGGCACATAGGTGTCGCCATCGACACGGAAGACCGTGCTCTGTTCCAGATTGAGTCCCAGGATGCTGGCAAAGCCCTTGCGGCCGCGCACCGACATGTCGATACGCCACTGGCTGCCTTCGCCGTTGCTGACCTGCATGGTGGCATCGCCGGCTTCCTTGCCGCGGTAGAACGCCTGGTAGGTGGCCACGAAGGGTTGCAGTGGCGGCGGCGTCCAGGTGCTGGCAGGCAGGGCCGCTGCAGAGGCCGGCGCCGCAGCTGGAGCAGGGGCCGCTGGCGCAGGCACGGCAGGCGCCTGTTGCGCACGGCCGGCACCGGCCGGGGCGAGCAGGGCAGTGGTCAACAGCGCGGTCGCGATCGGGAGGAGTTTCATGCGCTGGGAGGGAGGCACGGGGCCGCCAGGATGTCCAAGACAGGATGAGGAGGGCGTATCCGCATTCAGACGAGTGCGGTGTCAGCGGACTCTAGTCGCAGTGGCGTAAACAGGCACTGACCGTCGATATGGACGCCATCGCCACGCACCTCCACACGCCCGCTGGCGAGCAGGTCCAGCGTGGCCAGCAGCAGCGGGTGTTCGCGCGCCAGCACGCGAGCGGCCAGCTGCTCGGCGCTGTCGTCGGGCAGCACCGGCACGTGCGCCTGCGCGATCACCGTGCCGGCATCCAGCTCCGGCACCACCAGGTGCACGCTGGCGCCATGTTCGGTATCGCCGGCTTCCAGTGCGCGGGCATGGGTATGCAGGCCGCGATATTTAGGTAGCAGCGAGGGGTGGATGTTGAGCATGCGCCCGGCGAAGCGACGCACCAGCGGTTCGCCGAGGATGCGCATGTAGCCGGCGCAGATCACCCAGTCCGGCTGCGCGGCGGCGATTGCATCGCCCAGCGCAGCGTCGAAGGCCGCACGGTCGGCGAAGTCGCGCGGGCTGGCGCTCCAGCGCAATGCCTCATCGACCTTGTGCAGTGCCGGCGCCTGCGGGCGATCGGAAAACACGCCGACGACCTCGGCCGGCAGCCGGCCGCTGCCGATGGCATCGAGGATGGCCTGCAGGTTGCTGCCACGGCCGGAGGCCAGGACGGCCAGACGCAGGCTCATGGGGCTGGATTCGCTGAAGTCATGGGGCAGGGCGCGTCACGCGGCGGTGGCGGTCGGCGCGAACAAGGCCTTGACCTGTGGGCGCAGCAGCACCACCAGCGTAAACACGCCGACGACGGTACCGAACGGCATGAAGGAGCAGGAAATGCCGGCCACGATCAGGCACAGCAGATGCCGTCTGCGCTGGGCGATGCAGCGGCCCGCGTAGGCCATGAACGCCGCCAGCGTCAGGCCGCAGCCAATGAACACAGCCGCGAACACCACGAAGAACCAGCCGAACAATCGCGGATCCATCGATGGTGCGTCCGCATTGGCATGTGTCATGGGCAGGTGCCCGGTGATGATTGCAATGCCCATGAACAGATGGATCAACGGGAAAAGCGAAAACAGCGCAGTGATCGCGGCCAGCACATAGTGAAAGACCGACAGCAGTTTCAGGTGCTGGAGATCGTCAGCGCTGGCCGATGCCGGCAGTGCGCGCGGGGAAGCGTCCATGCAGCTCTCCTCGATCAACCGATCCGCACGCGCTCGTCGCCCTGTGCCGGGACCACCTGGCCGATGCGCCAATGCGCCAGCGACTGCGCATCCAGCGCCTGTTCCAGCGCGGCAGCCTGCTCGGGGGCGGCGATCAGCACGAAGCCGATGCCGCAGTTGAAGGTGCGCCACATTTCGGCATCGGCCACCGCGCCTTCGCGCTGCAGCCAGGCGAACACCGGCGGCAGCGTCCAGGCCTTGGCGTCGATGTCCAGGCCCAGGCCGTCGGGGATTACCCGAATGATGTTTTCGGTCAGCCCGCCGCCGGTGATGTGCGCCATGGCGTGGATGCTGTCGCCCTGCGACTTGAGCAGCGCCAGGATCGGCTTGACGTACAGCGCGGTCGGCGCCATCAGCGCATCGATCAGCTTGACGCCGTCGTCCAGCACCAGCTCGGCCGGTGAGCCGGCACGTTCGTAGATCTTGCGGATCAGTGAGTAGCCATTGGAATGCGGGCCGGACGAGGCGATGCCGATCAACACATCGCCCGCGCGCACCTGCGCGCCGTCCAGCAGCTGTGATTTTTCCACCGCGCCGACGGTGAAGCCGGCCAGGTCGTACTCGCCCGGCGGATACATGTCGGGCATCTCGGCGGTTTCGCCGCCGATCAGGGCGCAGCCGGACAGCTCGCAGCCACGCGCGATGCCGCCGACCACCGCCGCGGCGGTGTCCACGTCCAGCTTGCCGGTGGCGAAATAATCCAGGAAGAACAACGGCTCGGCGCCCTGCACCAGCACGTCGTTGACGCACATGCCGACCAGGTCGATGCCGATGGTGTCGTGCCGGCCCAGCTGCTGCGCCAGCTTGAGCTTGGTGCCGACGCCGTCGGTGCCGGACACCAGCACCGGCTCCCGGTACTTGCCGGACAGGTCGAACAAGGCGCCAAAACCACCCAGGCCGCCCATCACCTCCGGCCGGAAGCTGCGCTTGACCAGCGGCTTGATGCGTTCGACCAATGCATTGCCGGCATCGATGTCGACACCTGCCTCACGGTAGGTCATGGGCGAGGGATTGGAAGGCGTTGGGCTGGTCACGGGCGGGGAGGGCTCGGCTGTAAAGGCGGCGATTTTAGCAGCCACGTTGGCGCTGGCGTCCCATTCGGGCAACAATTCACCCGGATACGCTTACGTCATGGAACCGTCGATGCGCCGCAGTCTCGCTTTCTTTCTCGCCCTCGTGGTCGCCATGCCCCTCGCGCCAGCCTTTGCGCAGGCCGATCTACGCACCGAAGGCGACGTCGCCAAGGCGCAAAGTGCCTACGAGGCCGAAGTGCCGGTCAACAGCCAGAGCGAGTCCGATCGCCCCGGTGCGCTGGCGCGCGCGCTCGGTGCGGTGCTGGGCAAGGTGTCCGGCGACCGCGGCGTGATGAGCCGCCCCGGCGTCTCGCAGGCATTGCGCGGCGCGCCGGGCTATGTCGAAAACTACGACTACCGTCAGGACCAGGGCACCTCGCGCACCGGCGCGCCGACCTTTCGCACCGTGCTGGTGGCGCGCTTCCGGCAATCGGACGTGGATGGCCTGATCGCCGCACTGGGCCTGCCGGTGTGGCCGCTGCCGCGGCCCAAGCCGGTGCTGTGGCTGGCCATCGACGACGGCAGCGGCCCGCGCCTGGTCGGCGTGGGCCAGGCCAATGCCGCGCGCAGCGTGCTGGACCGGGCGATCGAGCGCGGCTACCGGCTCGGCCTGCCCGGCGGTGCGGCCGCCGAGCAGGTGCTGGCCGGCGCGATCTGGCGCAAGGACACCGCCACGGTGGCACGCGCATCGGCCAAGTACAGCCCGCCGATGCAGTTGATCGGCAAGCTCTACCGCAACGACGCCGGCTGGACCGCCGACTGGGTCTTCGTCGACAACGGCAACGTGCTGTCCAGCTGGACCAGCAGCGACGCCGACGCGCGTCGCGCGATGGCTGCCGGTGCCGACGGCGCGGCCGATGCGCTGGTCAAGCGCTACGCCAAGCGGGTGGATTCGGGGGTGCCCGGGGTTTACCGCGCGGTGATCACCGGGATCGGCAGCGCCGACGATTACCTGCGCGTCTCTGCCGCACTGCAAGGTGTTTCGGTGGTGCGCAGCATCCGCCCGGTCAGCGCCAATGGCGACCGCATGGAAGTGGACCTGGAATTGCTCACGGGCATTTCCGGCCTCAACCGTATGCTCGGCGACAACAGCCCGTTGGTGCCCGTGTCGGTGCCGACCGAGGGCCCGATCATTCTCGAAAACGAGCACGCCGAGTACCGCCTGAAATGACTTTGACTCCCGAAGCCGAGATCGCCCTGTTTCTGCGTCGCCTGAAATGGGTGGCGGTGACTGTCGGCGTGCTGTGGGTGGTATCGCTGCTGTCGCCGATCCTGACGCCGTTCGTGCTGGCGCTGCTGCTGGCCTGGCTGGGCGACCCGCTGGTGGACCGTATCGAGCGCGCCGGCCGCTCCCGCAACATCGCGGTGGTGCTTGTATTCGTGCTGGCACTGCTGCTGTTCGTGCTGGCGCTGATGATCCTGGTGCCGATGATCGAGCGCCAGATCATGACTCTGATCGACGCGCTGCCGCAGATGCGTGCCTGGGCGATCAGTACCGCGATCCCGTGGCTGGAAGCCAAGACCGGCGTGGAGCTGATGGGCTGGCTGGACCCGGAACGTCTGATCGACTGGATCCGCAGCCACTGGGAGCAGGCCGGTGGCGCCGCCAAGACCTTCTTCGGCTACGTGCAGCGGTCGGGCTTTGCGATGGTGACCTGGGTGATCAACCTGGCGTTGCTGCCGATCCTGGCGTTCTATTTCCTGCGCGACTGGGACCGCCTGGTCGAGCGTGTGGCCGCGGTCATTCCGCGCGCCTACATCGGCACCGTGAGCCGGCTGGCGCAGGAATCCAACGACGTGCTGGGTGGCTTCATCCGTGGCCAGTTCCTGGTGATGCTGGCGCTGGGGGCGATCTATGCCGCCGGCCTGTCCATCATCGGGCTCAATCTGGGCCTGTTGATCGGCATCATTGCCGGCCTGATCAGCTTCATTCCGTATCTGGGCGCCACCACCGGCATCGTGCTCGCCCTGCTGGCGGCGGTGGTGCAGGCGCAGGGTTTCGACCTGAAGCTGCTGATCGGCGTCGGCGTGGTGTTCACCGTCGGCCAGCTGCTGGAAAGCTATGTGCTGACGCCGCGCATCGTCGGCGACAAGATCGGCCTGCATCCGGTGGCGGTGATCTTCGCGGTGATGGCGGGCGGCCAGTTGTTCGGCTTCCTCGGCATGCTGCTGGCGCTGCCGGTGGCGGCGGTGGCCAATGTGCTGCTGCGCTATGCGCATGAGCAGTACACGCGCAGCGATCTGTATGCGGGCGAACGTGCCGGCATCGTGCTGCAGTCCACCAACGAGCGCAGCGTGATCATCGACCCAGGCAAGGACACCGATCGGCTGTGAGCGTTCCGCAGTTGCCACTGGCGCTACGCGCGCCGCCCGATCAGCGATTCGATAGTTACATCGCTGCGCCCGACGGCCTGCTGTCGCAACTGCAGGCGTTGGCGGTCGGGCAGGTGAGCGACTGGCTGTATCTGGCCGGCCCCGCCGGCACCGGCAAGACGCATCTGGCGTTGTCGGTGTGCGCGGCCGCCGAGCAGGCCGGACGCGCCCCGGCGTACCTGCCTCTGCACGCCGCCACTGGCCGGCTGCGCGACGCGTTGGAAGCGCTGGAAGGGCGCAGCCTGGTCGCACTGGACGGCGTGGAAAGCATTGCCGGGCAGCGCGACGACGAAGTGGCGCTGTTCGATTTCCACAACCGCGCGCGCGCTGCCGGCACCACCTTGCTGTACACCGCGCGGCACATGCCCGACGGCCTGGCCTTGGTGTTGCCGGATCTGCGCTCGCGGCTGTCGCAATGCATCCGCATCAGCCTGCCCGTGCTCGACGACGCAGGGCGCGCGGCGGTGTTGCGCGATCGTGCGCAACGGCGCGGACTGGCACTGGACGAGGCGGCAATCGACTGGCTGCTGACCCATAGCGAACGCGAACTGGCAGGACTGGTGGCATTGCTGGACCGGCTGGATCGCGAATCGCTGGCTGCCAAGCGCCGCATCACCGTGCCGTTCCTGCGGCGGGTGCTGGAGGATCGCGGCTCTTCGAGCGGCTGACGTAAGTAGTGCGCTCAGCGCTAGGTAGGCGCAGGTTGCTTCGCGCTTCTCATCTGCACATCTATCGCAGTGTCCAGGCATTCGAGGCACATCGCCTGAAGCTTGCAGAGCGGCCGATCTGCGGGTTGGCTGCAGGGCCCTTGTCCGCCCACCATCGCAGGACACGCCGCAAGTACGTCCTTGTGGGCTCTGGCGCGGCATCCATGCCGCTCAAGGTCCCGCGACGGTAGGCGGGCAAGGACCTGTCGGGATGGTCGGTGCGCATGGACAAGAGCAGGAGCGGCGCCGGCGGTTTGGCTGCAAGTCCGTCGAGATGGTCGGTGTTTGGGGTTCGAGCAATGCGCGACGCGCGGCCAGGCATTTGCAGCGGCGTGGTTGCGATCAGCCGCCGTCGCGCAGCAACCGGGCATCCAGCTCCGCCAATCGCTGCGGCGTGCCGACATCGGTCCAGCGCCCGGCGTGGTGGATGCCATCGATCAGGCCTGCTGCCATTTGCGCGCGCAGGATCGGCGCCAGCGCGAAGCGCGGCGCGGTGCCGGGGTGCTCCGGGAGCTGGCCGATGACCGACTGCCAATCGCGCAGCAACGCCGGTCGATACATGCCGATGCCGGCGTAGGTCAGCGTCGCGGGCAGATCTGCGCGCACCTTGCCATCGGCATCCAGCGCAAAGTCTGCGTGCGCGGCATAGGCGGGTTGATCGACCAGCACCAACTGCGCCAGGCCCGCCGGTGCGGCCGACAGCCGCGCAAAATCGAAATCGGTCCAGATATCGCCGTTGACCAGCAGAAACGGGGCCTCGCCCAGCAACGGCAACGCATGCAGCATGCCGCCGCCGGTTTCCAGCGGGGTGGCGCCCTCGAAGGAGTACGTCAGCCGCAGCCCGAACGCGCTGCCATCGCCCAGTCCCTGTGGAAGCTGCTCGGCCAGCCACGAGGTATTGATCACCACCTCGTCCACGCCCAGCGCGGCCAGCTTGCGCAGATGCCAGACGATCAGCGGTGTGCCGCCGACCGACAGCAGGGGCTTGGGCGTGCGCTCGGTCAACGGACGCATGCGCTCGCCGAAACCGGCGGCGAAGATCAGTGCCTTCATGCGCCGGCCTGCGCGGAGCGTGCCGCCAGGGCAGGTTTGACCAGGTCTTCCAGCAGGCCGATCAGCGGCGCAAGCTCGGGATGACGCGGCAACACTTCGTCCAGATAGACAATGAAACGCGGCACGTTATCCAGATACCAGTGCTTGCCGTCGCGATGGCTCAGGCGCGAGAAGATGCCGAGATTCTTCAGGTGCCGCTGCACGCCCATCCAGTCCGCATCGCGCAGGAATTGCGCCAGCGGCGGCACCGGTAATCCAGCCGCTGCGGCACGCGCGTGGTAGCGCTCCAGCCAGCCATCCACGCGCGCCAGCGGCCAACTCACCGAGGTGTCCTTGAACAGACTGATCGGGTCGTAGGCGATCGGCCCGATCACGCAATCCTGGAAGTCGAGCACCGCCGGCCCGTCGCCGACCGGCATCAGATTGCGCGGCATGAAATCGCGGTGGGTAAAGGCGCGCGGCTGCGCCAGTGCGTTGTCCATCAAGCGGCGCTGCACCAACTGCAGTTGTTCGGCTTGGCCGCAATCCAGCTGCAGGCCCAGGTGGCGACCAAGAAACCATTCTTCGAACAGGCCTGCATCGCGTTGCAGCAGCGCCTCGCCGAACACGCCGCTGTCAGCAGGCGGCGCAATGCGCTGCAGCAGCAGCAACTGGCTGATCGCAGCATCCAGCAACGCGTCGGCATTGGCGTCGGTCAGCACCTGCGCCAGGGTCGGCACGCCCAGGTCTTCCAGCAGCAGGAAGCCTGTTTCAAGATCCTGCGCAAGCACCTGCGGCACCCGCACGCCGTGGGTGCCGAGCAGGGCGTGCATGCGCAACCAGGGCGCCACGTTTTCCAATGCAGGTGGCGCATCCATCAGGATGCGGTCCACGCCGCGTCCTTGGGTACGCCAGTAACTGCGGAATCCCGCATCGACCGAGGCACGCTGCAGCGTGACCTCAGGGTCGTTCAACGCCTGCCGCGCCCATTGCAGACGAAGCGCAGCGCGCGCGGTATCGGGAGTCAACGATGACGTCATGTGTGAATGCTGTGTCGTGAAGTGAGGCGCCAGGTCGGCAGCCACGCCGGGTCGATCAACGCTTGCTGCCACTGAACAGCCGCAGCAGCGCCAGGATCGCGATCGCACCCAGCAACGCACCGAGGAAACCGGCCGGTTCGCCAGCGTGGTACCAGCCCATGTAGCGGCCGAACCAACTGGCCACCACTGCACCGGCGATGCCCAGCACGATGGTCAGCAGGCAACCCAGTCGCTGCGTGCCGGGCGTGATGAAACGCGCCAGCAGCCCGACCACGAAGCCGACCAGAATGATGTAAAGCCAGCTGTCGCTACCGAAGAGATTGTTCATCGCAGGCACCGAGGGAAGTGGGAGCGGCAGACTAGCATTCGCCGCCGCGGCAACCACATGTGCAGCGCCGATTGCCGCGACGGTGTTGGGGCTGCGTCCATGCGCATGCCGCAGCGCACGGCAATGCCACTGGGCCGCCCCGGCATGGGCGGGGCGGTCCAGGGGTCAATCAGCAGCAGCCATGCCCACCATGACGGGTGCCGCTGTCGGCCGCCACCGGCGAGCCGCTGGTCTCGCCGCGCAGGCAGGCGGCGTGGTGCTCGGCGATCACCTTGGACACGCAGGCCGTGACCCGCTTGCCCATCGGGATATGCAGGAACTCGTTGGGGCCATGCGCATTGGAATGCGGGCCGAGCACGCCGGTGATCATGAACTGCGCGCCGGGGAACTTCTCGCCCAGCATGCCCATGAACGGGATCGAGCCGCCTTCGCCCATGTACATCGCCGGCTTGTCGAAGAACGCCAGGCTGGCGTCGTCGATGGCTTTTGCCAGCCATGGCGCCATCTCGGGCGCATTCCAGCCCGATGAGGCCTTTTCCAGTTCCAGGGTCACCTGTGCGCCGTTGGGTGGGTCGCGCAGCAAGGCCTCTTTCAGCAGTTCGCCACAGGCCTTGCCGTCGGCGGTCGGCGGCAGGCGCAGCGACAGCTTCACCGCGGTCTGCGGACGCAGCACGTTGCCGGCCGACGCCAGCGGCGGCATGCCATCCACACCGGTGATCGACAGCGCCGGGCGCCAGGTGCGGTTCAACACCAGCTCGGTGAGGTCGTCGTGCATCGGCACCAGGCCCTCGACCATCGGGAATTTGTCGAAGATGGCGCTATCCAGCGTCGCCGCCGCGGCCTTGGCCTGCGCCAGCCGTTCGGCCGGCACCTGCACATGCAATCCCTCCAGCAGGATGCGGCCGCTGGCTTCGTCCTCGATCCGCGACAGCAACTGGCGCAGCAGGCGGAAGCTGGACGGCACCACGCCGGAGGCATCGCCCGAATGCACGCCTTCCTCCAGCACCTTCACGCTCAGGTTGCCGCCGGTCAGCCCGCGCAGCGAGGTGGTGCACCACAGCTGCTCATAGTTGCCGCAGCCCGAATCCAGGCACACTACCAGCGATGGCTTGCCGATGCGTGCGGCCAGATGGTCGACGTAGGCCGGCAGGTCGTAGCTGCCGGATTCCTCGCAGGCCTCGATCAGCACCACGCAGCGCGCATGCGGCAGGCCCTGGGTGCGCAGCGCCAGTACCGCCGCCAGCGAACCGAAGATCGCGTAACCATCGTCGGCGCCACCGCGGCCGTACAGCTTGTCGTCGCGCAGCACCGGCTCCCATGGGCCGAGGTCCGCATCCCAGCCGGTCATTTCCGGCTGCTTGTCCAGGTGGCCGTACAGCAGCACGGTATCGTCGCCCGATTCGGCACCGGTTGCCGGAATCTCGATGAAGATCAACGGCGTGCGGCCTTCCAGGCGCACCACCTCGACCTGCATGCCCTCGATGGCCTGCGCGCGCGCCCAGGTTTCCATCAGGGTGACCGCCTGCTCCATGTAGCCGTGCGCGACCCAATCGGCGTCGAACATCGGCGATTTATTGGGGATGCGAATGTAATCGACCAATTGCGGGACGATCTCGCGGTCCCAGGTGTCGCTGATGAATTGGTCGATCTTGGCGCTGTCCATGGAGGCTCCGAATACGTGACGTAATGGCACATTCTACGCCCGTGCCTGGGGGTAGGTATTTCCCTACAAGGCGGCGCGCAGTTCACCGGCTGTGTGAAAAGTTCGTTGGCGATAGGATTGCTGCATGTGGCGCGGGACACTGGCTCGGCCGGCAGGAATGCTGGCTAGGACCATCACCCAAGCCACAAGGAGCGTTGCAATGAAGTCATTTACCGTAGCCCTGAAGTCCCTGCTACTGGTGTTGCTGTTGTCCTCGAATGCGTATGCACTCGACAAGGTCGATATCAACACCGCGTCTGCTGAGGAATTGGACAAGGTGCTGACGAACGTCGGGCGATCAAAAGCCGAGGCAATCGTCGAGCACCGACAGGCAAACGGTCCCTTCAAGAGTGCCGAGGAACTGGCACTGGTCAAGGGCATCGGACTCAAGACGGTCGAACGGAATCGAGACCTGATCGAAGTGGGAGCCACGATGGCTCCCGCCAAGAAGGCTGCCAAGGGGGCGGCGGTGAAACCGGTGGGACGGCGTTAACGGGAAAGGATCCGAGATACGGTTCGACGCGAGGATGCGTGGCCGCAACCTAACTGGACAGGATGTCTGGGGGATGGCTGGAAGCCGACAAGGACGTGGAATCGCCCGGTGTTGCACTTGGATGTGCAGCCGGGCGTTTTTCGTTTTGGGTCCGCGTGGGTTGCGAGCGCACGCAAGCGTCTGCGACTGCAGGAAAGAGGCAGTCACAGCATGAAGCGCCGGTTACATCGTGAGGCGTCAATCGTTTTGTAGCTGTCGGCCCCATCCTCGAGTTTGAGGCTAGGTAGCAAGCCTGAGGGTCGGCAGCAGGCTTAAGTCACAGCATGACTGCCCGGGCGCCGCGCTTGCGGCACAATGCGCCCATGCAGCTGACAGACCTGAGCAGCCGGGTGATTCCGGCCACCGAGTACCGCCGTGAGCGGTGGCGCAATCAACTGGGCTGGACGCGCGAGATCCTGCGCCTCGGCGACGCCGATGCGTGGTCGCTACGCCTGTCGATCGCAGAGATCGAGCAGGACGCGGCGTTTTCCGCATTCCCGGGCATTGATCGCGAGCTGGTGCTGTTGCAAGGCAATGGCATGCGGCTGCAGTTTGGCGATGCTGCCAGCGGTATGGGCAGCGACGCCAGCACCAGCACCGACAACGACAACGACAACCGCACCGGCACCGACACCCGCACAGGCACAGGCACAGGCACAGGCACCGGTGCAGGCATTGGCATCGGCACGGCTACTAGCGGCGGTGTCAGCAAAAGCGATAGCGGCAGTGGCAATGAGGGCAGTGGCTCTGATCACGGCGGCCATGACGTCGGCACCAATGGCCGTACCGACGCCCCTGGCAGCAGTCATCGCAGCTGCGAGTTGCTGCCGCCGCACCAGCGCGTCCGATTTGCAGGCGAGGAAACGGTACATGCCACGCTGCTCGACGGGCCGACCCAGGATTTCAACCTGATGTGGCGGCGCGATCGGCTGCAGACCGAACTGCTGCACCGGCCGCTGGTCGGCACCATGCTGTTTTTCGCCGACCCGCGCAGCGCCTGGGCGATCCACCTGCTGGCAGGCCAGGCCAGCTTCGGGCGCGAGAGTGGCCTGCCACCGCTGGCTGCCGGCGATACTGCGTGGCTGAGCGCCTCCACACGCACGCGCCATGTGCTCGACGGCGGCGGCGAGCTGCTGGCGATCCGGGTGAGCCCGGTCTAGGGCCTTTCACGTATCTGCGAGCAGGGCGCGCCTCCTGGCACGCGCCCGGATGCATTCGTGTCAACGCAGACAAGCGACGGCATCGCTGTGCCACCTGGCTAGGGAACAGTGCAGGCGCCGGGAGTGGTTCCGGCAATTCCAGGGGGAAACCAATGAGTACCATCAGCTCGGTCGGAGCCGGCTATGCCGCCTACACGTCCTATGCAAGCCGCAGTGCGACCACCGGCAACGCCGCATCCGCCGCACAGGCGGAAAAAACCAATCCGCTGACGCAGTTGTTCAAATCCATCGATAGCGACAGCGATGGCAGCCTGACCGCGTCCGAGCTATCGACCGCGCTGTCGTCCAATAGCGATGACGACAGCAAGATCGACATCGACGGGCTGCTGAGCATGCTCGATCAGGATGGTGGCGGCACCGTCAGCGAGAGCGAACTGGCGCAGGCCTTGCCGCCGCCTCCGCCACCGCCGGGTGAGCAAGGACAGGATGTGCAGTCGTTGTTTGCCGGCCTGGACAGCGATGGCGACGACAGTGTCAGCAGCGGTGAATTGAGCACGCTGGTCAATGGCGACAGTGCGTCGAGCACGCAGCTGCTGGACCTGCTCGACAGCGACAAGAGCGGGGCGCTGAGTCTGCAGGAACTGCAGGAGGCGATGCAGCCACGCGATCCGCCGCCGCGACCGCCGTCATCGGCCGATGCATCCAGCAGCGACGGCACACAGCAGGCCTATGCAGCGTTGATGCAGATGGCCGTGGGGCAGTACCGCAGCATTGGCGGCAGCGCGACAACGAGCAATCTGGTCGATCTGGCAGCGTAATGCGGTGATCGAGAGAGAATGGGGAAGCCGGAGCGCGGTCCTGGATCAGCCGGTGCGTCTAGCGCGCAGCCACCGCAAGCAGGGATGTTGCGGATTTCAGCAGCAGACGCGCTGTGAGTATCTGCGTAATCGCTTTGTTGAGCGCTTTTGGCGGTGCCGCGTGCGATGGTTCAGTACACGTCGCGGCGATAGCGCCCGCTGCCCAGCAGTTCCTGTCTGACATCGGCTCCGAGGATGCAATCCAGCGTGCGGTCGAGTTCGGGTGCCATGCCGCGCAGGCTGCCGCAGACGTAGATGCAGGCACCTTGATCGATCCAATGACGCAGGCGATCGGCGGCTGCGGCCAGTGCGTGTTGGACGTAATGCGGTGGCTGTGGTTGATCGCGCGAGTAGATAAGCTCCAGGCGTTCGATCCAGCCGTCCTGATGCCACTGCTGCAACTCGTCGGCATACAGCGCGTCGTGCGCGGCATTGCGTTCGCCGAACAGCAGCCAGTTGCGCCGCGCGCCGGCTGCGATGCGTGCACGTAGATGCGCGCGCAGACCGGCGATGCCGGTGCCGTTGCCGATCAGCAGCATCGGCTGGTCGGGTGCGGGTGGGTGGAAGCCGGGGTTGCTGCGCAAGCGCAGCGCGATGGCTGCGCCGATCGGTGCATGGACGCAGAGCCAGCCGCTACCCAGCCCCAGGCTGCCGTCGGCGTGCCGATGCTCGCGCACCAGCAGTTCTGCATGGCCTTCCTCGGGGATGGAGGCAAGCGAATAGTCGCGATGGGGCAGGGCGGCCAAACTGCGCACCAACACATCTGCGTCCAGTGGTGAAGTTGTACCTGTGGCTGTTCCCGTAGCTGTATCAGTGCCTTTACCTATGTCCGTAATTAGGTCGATTTTGACTTCGGCATCGGCATCGGCATCGGCGCCAGTACCAGCACCAGCACCAGCACCATCGCTGAGACTGGCACCAGCATCCACATCGATACCGAGAGCGGCATCGGTATCGACGGGAAGTTGCGCGCCGCCGAGCCAGTCGCGCAGGGGGCGGCCGTCGATCTGCTGCGCGCCATCGTAGTGGTTACGCCGCAGCCAGGACTCGACCGCATCCGGGGCGTGACGCGGTGCGATCTCCGCGATATCGCCTGCGCTCCACTGCAGCAATGCGCCATCGCATGGCGTCAGGCGCAGCCGGTAAATCGGCGTACCCGCACTGCCGGGATTGACGTGGACACGTTCGCGTAGCTGCCAGGTGGTGTAGGTGGGCAGGCTCCAGTCGGGTTGCGTCGCCAGTGCGGGTGCCAGTTCCGCCAGACGGCGTTGCCAGTGCTGCAGGGCGTTGGGGTCAGCGTTATCGACCTCGATGCGTTCGAACAGGCGAGTGGCGCCGCGCGCCTGCAGGCGATCGTCGAGGCGCCGGCCGAACGCGCAGTAGTGCGCGTAACCACGGTCGCCAAGCGCCAGCACTGCGTACTGCACCGCCGTCAGATCCTGCGCGTGGTCGGCACGCCAGGCGCGCTCGGCGGCCTGCGCATGGTCGGGCGCATCGCCTTCGCCGGTGGTGCTGACGATGCACAGCAGCCGCGGCACGCGTGCGAGTTGATCGCTATCGACGGCTTCGATCGGCAGCGCATGCGCACCGACGCCGGCCGATTGCAGCGCGGCAACGCTGCGTTGCGCCAGCTCACGCGCAAATCCGGTCTGGCTTGCCCAGACGATCAACACGCCGCTGGCGTCTGCGCGTTGTGCGCCGACGCGCTTGCGGGCACGCAGCAGCACGACCGCGCACAGGCCCAGATACATTGCCAGGCCGAGCGCTGCCAGTTGCCAGCGATGCGGCGTGGGTGGGCTCCACCATGCGCCCTCATGCAGGCCGGCCAGCCAGCCAACGATGACCGCAAGCGCCAGCAGAGCCAGCCCGTTGCCCAGCCACACGCGTGAGGTGGTGTTGCTCATGACGCGGACAGGTGGCGTTCGAATGCCGGGCTCATGGATTCGAGCAGGATGCCGTCCTTGCGTGCAAGGAATCGCACGGCCAGGTCCGCCTTGCGTGCATGGGCAAGACCGGCATCGACGCCAAGCACGGTCATCGCGGTGGCCCAGGCATCGGCCTGCATCGCATCGGGCGCGAGTACGGTGACCGCCGCAGGGGCATGCGGAACGGGCGCGCCGGTGCGTGGGTCGAAGGTGTGCGTATAGCGTGTGCCGTCGGCATCGAAGCGGTGCCAGCGATCGCCGGAGGTGGCGACCGCCAGACCGTCCAGCACCAGCACGCGTGCCGGCAGCGCGCTGCCGGCATCTTCGTCGGGGGCGGATTCGACCAGCACGCGCCACGCGCTGGCATCGGGCTTGCGTCCGTAGCCGAACAATTCGCCGCCGACCTCGATCAATGCACTGTCGATACCCGACTGCAGCAATGCGCGATGCACGCAGTCCACACCGAAGCCCTTGGCGATGCCGGACAGATCCAGCGCCGCTGCGCCCGGCTGCAGCACCCGCTTGCCATCCAGCTGCAGGCGTTGCCAGCCGCAACGCAGGCTCGCCAATGCGATCGCCTGCGCTTCCGGCACACGCCGGCGCGTGCCGGCGGCGCCGAAGCCCCATAGCTCGACCATCGGGCCAACCGTGGGATCGAAGGCACCCTCGCTGGCCTGTGCGGTCTCCAATGCTGCGCTCAGCACTGCGTGGAATTCGTCGGGCAGGTGATGCCAGCTGCCCGCCGGTGCGCGGTTGTAATGGCTGATATCCGAATCGGCCTCCCAGGTACTCATCTGCGCGACCACGCGATCCAGCGCAGCCTGGATGCACGCATGCAAGGGGTGCAGATCGCGTCCGCGCGGCGCCACCAGCTTCACGCTCCAGGTGGTGCCCATGCTGCGGCCGCCGAGCGTGGCAATGGCGTGGTCGGCGGAAGACGATGCGGACATGGACGGACCTTATGAAGATGGGGCGGCAGGGTGCACGCTGCGTGCACTCCTGCCGCGTGCCGGCAGATTACTGCGGCAACACTTCCAGAGTGGCGACATAGCCCAGGCGGCGCTGCTTGGCCTGCGGCAGCGAGGTCTTGGTGTCTTCGGTGGTGGTTTCCAGCCAGTACATGCCCGGTTCCGGCCAGGTCACGCTGAAGCCGCCCTTGGCATCGGTTTTGAGCTTGATCTCGTTCTGCGCATCGCGATAGCGGGTGCCGCCGCGCACGATCTCTACCTCCAGCCCGGCGGCCGGTTTGCCATCCAGCTGCAGCGTGAATTGCGCCGCTTCGCCGGCGACCAGATCGTTGGGATGAGTCACCGGAATCAACTCGATGCCCTTGCCGGCGGGCTTGAAGACCGTGGTGGTCGGCGCACCGCGGGTGACGAAGGTCTCCACCCGGTTGAAGGACTGCGAGACCTGTAGATCCTGCGCGTTCTTCGGCACCTCGGTGGCGAAGCGTGCTTCGTCGCCACGCCAGCGCTTGGGCTTGCCGTCTTCCTTCCAGCTGGCGAACAGGCCGGCATTGACGATGCTCAGCTTGTAGGTGCCGGGCTGGGTGAGCTGCAGGTCGAACACGCTGCGGTACTTGCCGGTGGCCGGATTTTCCGGCTTGAGCGCGCTGCCATCGGGCGCGGTGATGCTCAGGTTGTCCAGGCGCAGCGGCACGTGGTTGAAGTAGAACAGGTCGTTGGACACCGCTGCATCCACGGTGATCCACGGCGCCTCACCGGCGATGACGGTCTGCGACGGCAGCAACCAGGCCTTGTGGGCGAGTGCGCTGAGCGGCAGTGCGGCGAGCATGGCGATCAGGACGAGCGAACGTTTCATGACAACTCCTTGAAGGACGATGAGGACAGTGGGTCACGTGTCTGATCAGCGCGCAGGTATGGCGCTGCGTGGATGCGTGGGAAGCGAATGTGTCTGGCAACGCGATGCATTGCGCAGCTGCGCCGTGGCCGGCCGCGTGTGCTGCGCGCGGCCGCCATCAGCAGGCAATGCTCAGGGTTTGGCGACCAGGCTGATGGCGCCGAGCTCGCTGCTGCCGCTGGCCTTGGCGGTCTGCGCAGACTTTGCCGGCCAGGTGAAGGGCACCTTGACCAGCTCGCGGCCGCCGACCTCGCGCGCGGCTTCCACCACCAGCGTGTACTGGCCGGGCGGCAGCGACTTCAACGCGCCCTTGGTGTCGGAGAACGACAACGCATGCGCGCCGGCCGGACGGGTGGGGCCGGTGACGCCGTCGACCGGCACCTCGAGGGTGCGCCCGCTCTTGCGCCACCACTGGCGCAGGTCCGGCAGCCACTTGGTGCCGTGGCCTTCGGCGGTGTCCTTGGATTGATACCAGACCGCCAGATTGGCAGCGACCTTCTGGTCCGCACCTTCCAGCCAGATCGCCACGTACGGGCGGTGATATTCGGCGACGTTGAGCTTGGGGATCTCGACGTTGATGTCGAGCGTGGCGGCGTATGCCGGCATGGCGAGCAGGCCGCTCAGGGCGATGGTCAGGGTGGCGCGCATGATCGTCTCCGGTAGGAAAAAGTCAGTGGATCAACAGCAGGGCGAGCAGCAACGGAATCAGCAGACCCAGGCCGACCAATGGCCAGGTCATGCGGCGCTGGCGGGCATGCAGATGCAGCAGGAACAGCCCGGTGATGCAGAACACCAGGCAGGCGATGGCGAACACGTCGATGAACCAGCCCCAGGCCGGCCCGGCATTGCGTCCCTTGTGCAGATCGTTGAGATAGGCGATGGCGCCGCGCCCGGTACGCTCGTATTCGATCGCGCCGGTGCTGCGGTCCAGGCTCAGCCAGGCATCGCCGCCAGGACGCGGCAGCGCCAGATACACCTCGTCGGCCGACCATTCGCCGGCACGCGTGCCGATGCTGATATCCAGCTCACGCCCCAGCCATTGCGCCACGCGTGGCGGCAGCGGGGCATCGCCTTCTTGGCGGCTGCCCAGGGACTTGAGCAGGGCCGGCGGCAGCGTGAGCGTGCGGTGTTCGGTCGAAGGGCTGGCTTCGATGCGCGCGGCATGGTTCAAGGTCAGCCCGGTGATGGCGAACAGCAGCATGCCGATCAGGCACAGCGCCGAACTGATCCAATGCCATTGATGCAGCATGCGCAGCCAGAAACCGCGGCGTTGCTGGGTGGTGGCAAGAGTGTCGTTGGAGGTCGTCATGGCGCTCAGGCCACATCCGCCGCAAGTGACGGCTGCAGGTGCAATTGCCGCGTGGCCACTTCGCCCAGCAACGCGCGCAGACGTGGCTGCGTTGCACCCGCCAGCAATGGCGTGAGTTGTTGCAGGAAGCCGGCATGCCCGCCGGCGATCGCACGGCGCATCCATCGCTCGGCCTGATCGATGTCGCCGGCGTCTGCGAGCAAGGTGGCGTAACCGGCCTGGCCACGGAAATCGCCTGCTTCGGCGGAGCGGCGGTACCAGTGGCGCGCGGCGACCGGATCGGCAGCGCAGGCCAGGCCTTGGTCGAGATAGCGCGCCACGAAGTTCATCGATTTGGCATGCCCGCGATCGGCGGCGGTGCGATACAGCGCCAACGCCTGCGCGTGGTCCTGCGCCACGCCGCGGCCGGAGCCGTACAGATGGGCGAGGTTGTACATGCCCCAATCCAGCCCATGCTCGGCGGCGCGGCGGTACCACAGCGCCGCCAGCACCTCATTGCACGCGGTGCCGAAGCCCAGTTCGTGGCAGCGCCCCAACTGGTTCATCGCTTCCGCATGCCCGGCATTGGCGGCGACCTCGTACCACAGCATCGCCATGGCCGGATCGGCGGGGATGCCGCGGCCTTCGGCGTAGAGCTGGGCGAGCAGCAGTTGCGCCGCCAGATCCTGGCGCTCGGCGGCCTTGCGCAGCAGCGCGACCGCGCGATCGGGTTGCGTGTGCAGCAGCTCGATCAACTGCGCCGGGTCCAGTGCGGGCTCAGACATCGGCCCACTGCCGCAGCAGGTTGTGATACACGCCGGTGAGCTGGATCAGCGACGGATGGCCGGGGGTGTCCTGGGTGAGCCGCCGGATCGACACATCCAGTTCGAACAGCAGGCGACGCTGCGCATCGTCGCGCAGCATGCTTTGCGTCCAGAAGAAACAGGCGACACGGGCGCCGCGGGTCACCGGCATCACCCGATGCAGGCTGGTGCCGGGATAGATCACCAGGTGCCCGGCCGGCAGCTTTACCGACTGCGTGCCGTAGGTGTCTTCGATCACCAGCTCGCCGCCGTCGTAGCTGTCCGGGTCGCTGAGAAACAAGGTGGCCGAAACATCGGTGCGCACGGGATCTGCGCCGCCGCGACTGCGGTCGTAGCGGATCGCGTTGTCGACGTGGTAGCCGAACGATTGCCCGCCGCTGTAGCGATTGAACAGCGGCGGATAGATGCGCCGCGGCAAGACCGCCGAAAAGAACGTGCTGCTGCGCGAGAGTGCGTCCAGCACCAGCGCGCTGGCCTCGCGTGCGACGGCGCTGTCTTCGGGCAGTTGTGCATTGTCCTTGGCCTGCGCCGACTGATGGCCGGCGGTGATGCGGCCGTCTGCCCAGTCGGCCGCGTCCAGCCGCGCGCGCAGCTCGGCGAGCTGGGCGGTGCTGAGAACATCGGGAATGGGCAGCAACATGCGGTGGTCTCCACGCCGCCCGCGTTGTGCGGGCGGCGTGTCAGTGGGTCAGAAACTGAAGGTGGCGCTCAACACCGCCGAGCGGCCTTCGCCCGGAAGCGCCCAGCCACTGCCGGCGGTGACGGTGCCGGCCGCATTGACGGTGAGGTTGTTGCGCACGCTGGTGTAGTACTCCTCGTCGAACAGGTTGTTGACGTTCAATTGCAGGCTGAGCCAGTCGTTGACGCGCAGGCCGACCATCGCGCGGTGCACCCAATAGTCGTCGGTCTTGATGTAGGCCGCGGCCGAGGCGTTGTTGGGATAGAAACCGCCCTGGTAGGTGACGCCGTAGCCGAAGGTCCACTGGTTGAGCGTATAGGTGGTCCAGATGTTGCCGGCATTGCGCGGGGTCTGCACCAGGTCGCGTCCGGCCACCGGGTCGCCGGTGAGGCTCTCGGTGCGGTTGGACACGCTCTGCAGCACTTCGCTGTCCAGGAAGGTGTAGTTGGCGAAGATCGACCAGCGGTCGGTCAGGTAACCGGCGGCGCCGAGCGCGATGCCGTCCACCCGTGCCTTGCCGTCCAGCACCTGCTCGGGGATCAGCGGATCGCCGCTGTTGACCTTGTAGTTTTCGCGCTCGTTGCGGAACAGCGCAGCGGTCAGTGCCAGACGCTGGTCCAGCACGTCCCACTTGCCGCCCAGTTCGATGTTGACCGCCGTCTCCGGCTCGACATTGCAGTTGGCGCCGGCGGTGGCCGTGGCGATCGGCGTGCACGAGCCGTTGACCGAGGCCTTGGACGGCGTCTTGCTGTTGGCGTAGGACAGATACAGGCTGGCGTTCTCGGCCGGCTTGAACACCAGACCGGCGCGATACGAGAACAGGTCCTCTTCGCTGCCGGCCGGGAAGCCCGCGCTCACACCAGTGACGTTGCCGGCGGCGTTGACGGTGTAGGTGGTGCTGTCGCCTTCGTTGTGCTCGTAGCGGCCGCCCAGGTTGAGCATCCATTGTTCGTTGAACTGCAGCGTGTCGAACAGGTACACCGCCTGATTGGTCAGGCTGCCCTTGCTGCGCCCGGTGCGGAAATAATTCTGCGGGCCGGTCCAGATGTTGTAGGGATTGTCGAAGGACTGCACCGGGTAGGTGATGCCGGTGGTGGAGCCATCGGCATTGCGGAAGGTGGTGCCGCTATTGAGTTCAAAGTCTTCCTTGCTGAAGGCCACGCCTGCGACCACACGGTGCTCGATGGCGCCGGTATGCAAGGTGGCGGTCAGGTCGGTCTGGCTGTGCGCGATGAAGTTTTCCGTCTCGCGGACCAGGCCGCGGGGGCCGCTGTTGGGGTTCCAGCTGGCCGCCGGCTGGCCGACGCAGGCGCGGCCGGTGTACGGGTCGGTGCCGTTGGGCAGGCACCAGGTGCCCTGCAGTGCGGTGGCATTGGTGGTCTGGTCGACGCGCTGCACGCGCGCCAGGCTGCGCAGTTTGACGTTGTCGTCGAAATCCATTTCCAGCACGCCGGTCAGCATGTCCACGTCGATTTCCTGACGCGAGGTATTGCGGTAACCGAAGAAGGTTTCCGGGTCCACGCCCGGCAGCGGGCCGTCGTTGAACGGGCTGAGTGCGAACGGCACGCCGTACTGCGGCAGGTTGTTGTCGTGCTGGTGCAGGTAGCTCAGGGTGAAGCGGGTATCCGAGCCCAGGCCAAACGCCACCGACGGCGCAAAGCCCCAGCGATGACGGAACTCCTCGTCGCGCCCCGGCACGTCCTGGGTGTGGCCCATCGCGTTCAGGCGCACGGCGGTGCCGTTTTCGAAGTCGTAATTGCTGTCGGCGGTCAGCCGGCCATAGCGGTCGCTGCCGCCACCGACCACGACGTGGGTGAAGTCGCCCTGGCCGGCGGTCTTGGTGACCAGATTGATGTTGCCGCCGACCGAGCCGGCGCCGGACATGGCCGAGTTGGCGCCGTTGATCAGCTCCACCGCTTCCAGGTTGAAGGTGTCGCTGCGGCTGTACTGCGCGCTGTCGCGCACGCCATCGGTGGTGATGTCGCTGCTGGCGGTGAAGCCGCGCAGGTTGATGCTGTCGCCATAGCCACCGCCGCCTTCGCCGGCGCCGAAGGTGATACCGGGCAGGGTGCTCAGCACATCGCGCAGCGACAGCAGGTTCTGCTGGTCCATGGTCTGCTTGGTCACTACGGTGATCGTCTGCGGCGTGTCGCGCAGCACCTCGGTGTACTTGGGCGAGGACGGTTTCTGCGCGCGTTCCTGCTGCACCCGGATGGCGTCCAGATCGACCGCGCCCGGAGGCGCCGGCGCATCGCCAGGCTGGGCGAGGGCAGGAGCGGACAGCGTCAGCAACACGGCCGAGGTGAGCGGGGAAATCCTGGGAGTCATGAGGCGTCTCGAAGAAGAAAGAGAGGCTCCGGCCTGGCGATGGCTCGGCGGATGCGGGATGGGAAGTGGATCGGGGAATGCGCGCCCGCTAGCCCGAGGCGGCCAGTTGGCCCGACCAGTCTCCGGACACGCACAGGCGCTGCGCAGCAAGGCGCATGCGGGGCAGGAACGGGAAAAAGGTGTCGAGCAGAGCTGGGCGCATGGGATCGCAGGGCAGGCCAGTTGTTAAGAAGGCCTGAAGGGTTGCGATCTTAAATGCAAATCATTCTTCTTTGCAATCTTTGTCGGCTGGCGCCATGCACCGGGCAATCACGCTGGCTGAGGTGTCAGGCCGTTGCGGCGATCGATGCGGGTTGCATGGGGCACCGCGCGGTTTGCGCCTGGTGGTGGGCCGAGGTGTCGCTTGCACGACTGGTCGCTCGCTGGCGTGGCAGCACGTCTTCGTCCTGCGGGGCGCGGATCTACGCACGCCGGGCACGCGCCGGACGGGGCAGAGACTGCGGATCAGCGTCCTGAGCGGTCTGCGCTCATGGCGACCGTGTCACCCACGGGTCCGGCCGGTGTCAGCGGTCGTCGCGGGTCCAGATGCCGCCGTGTTCGCGCTTGACCGGGAACTTGGGCACCGCGGTGTAGGCTGGTGCGCACAGCGGGCGGCCGTCGCGGATGTCGAAGCGGGCGCTGTGCAGCAGGCACTCGATGCTGCCTTCTGCCGGGTCGAACGTACCCGGCGACAATTCGTAGTCTTCGTGGCTGCAGCGGTCTTCCAGCGCGTACAGCTCGCCGTCGAGGTTGAAGATGACGATCGGGGTGTCGGTCACCTCATCCCAGACGGTCTGCAGTTCGCCGGGCAGCAGCGCCTCGCTGGCGCAGACGAAGGTCCAGGTGTCGCTCACGGCGCTGCGCCGCCAAGCGGTTTTTCCAGCACCTCGAAGCGCAGGTCCTGGCGCAGCGGCACGCCGAAACGCGCGTCGCCATACGGGAACGGTTTGAAGACGCCGGTGCGGCGATACCCGCGTCGCTCGTAGAACGCGATCAGCTCATCGCGGATGTCGATCACCGTCATGCGCATCACCGGCAGCTGCCACTCGGTGTAGGCGATACGCTCGGCCTCGGCCAGCAGCGTCTTGCCCAGCCCGCCGCCCTGCAGCGAGGGATCCACCGCAAACATGCCGAAGTAGCCGGCACCGTGGTCGTCGGCGATATGCGCGCAGGCCCGCAGGCGCCCGTCCTGTTCGACCAGCAGCACCAGGCTGCGGTCGCGCAACAGGTCCTCGCGCAGCACCGCAGGATCGATCCGCGCGCCGTCGAGAAAATCGGCCTCGGTGGTCCAGCCAACGCGGCTGACATCGCCGCGATAGGCCGAGGTCACCAGCGACACAAGGGCGTCGATGTCGTCGACGGTAGCGGTACGGAAGGTGGTGGTCTGCATGGGGAGCAGTTTAGCGGGAGTCGTGATTGGGGATTCGTAAAAGCGCGAGAACGCTGTTTCTTGCACCGTGTCGGATGTCCGGATTGGGGCGTTGCTCTGTGTCTTGCCATGGGCACGTGCGCCAACGCACAGAGGTCTGGCGCACGCGCTGCAAGGCGGCGAAGGGGTCTTCCGAATCCCCAATGCCGAATCCCCAATCACCGCCGTCAACCCAGCAGGCGACGCACCTTCACCAACGCAGCAACGAAGCGCTCGATCTCGTCATGCGTGTTGTAGAACGCCAGCGAGGCACGGCAGGTGGCGGCGACGCCGTAGTACTGCAGCAGCGGGTGCGCGCAGTGCTGGCCCGAGCGGACCGCGACGCCTTCCAGGTCGAGCAGGGTGGCCAGGTCGTGGGCATGCGCGCCTTCGATCAGGAACGACACCACCGCGGCCTTGTCCGGCGTGGTGCCGAAGATGCGCAGGCCGTCGATGCGCTGCAGTTCTTCGGTGAAATGTGCCAACAGCTCGGCTTCGCGCGCTTCCACGTGCGCCAGCCCGACCGACTCCAGGTAATCGACTGCCGCGCCCAGGCCGATGAACCCGGCGATGTTGGGGGTGCCGGCTTCGAACTTGTGCGGGGCATCGTTGAACACCGTGCCCTCGAAACTGACCTCCTTGATCATCTCGCCGCCGCCCAGGAACGGCGGCATCGCCTGCAGGTGTTCGCGCCGTGCCCACAGCGCGCCGGTGCCGGTGGGCCCGCACATCTTGTGGCCGGTGATGGCGTAGAAATCGCAGCCGATGCCGGCCACGTCGATACGCCGATGCGGCGCCGCCTGCGAGCCATCCACCACGGTGACGATGCCACGCTTGCGCGCCTCGCGGCAGATCTCGCGCACCGGATTGACCGTGCCCAGCACATTGGACACATGCGTGATCGCCAGCAGCTTGACCTCCGGCGTCATCGCCTTGCGCAAGGCGTCCAGATCCAGCGCGCCGTCCGGGGTGATCTCGGCCACGCGGATGCTCGCGCCGGTGCGTTGTGCTACCAACTGCCACGGCACGATGTTGGCGTGGTGCTCCATGCGCGAGATCAGGATCACATCGCCGGCGCCCAGGCGTGGCAGCGCCCAGGAATAGGCGACCAGATTGATCGCAAAGGTCGTGCCGCTGCACAGCACCAGTTCGTCGGCACGCACGTTGAGAAAGCGGGCGAGCTTGCTGCGCGCGCCTTCGAAGGCGTCGGTGGCCTCGGTGCCCAGCGCATGCACCGCGCGGCTCACATTGGCGTTCTGACGGCGATAGAACTCGTCGGTTGCGGCGATGACCTGCAGCGGCTTCTGCCCGGTGTTGGCGTTGTCGAAATAGATCAGCGGCTTGCCATGCACCTGCCGCATCAGCAGCGGGAAATCCGAGCGCACGCGCTCCCAGTCCGGCGCGGCCAGTTGCGTGGCGGCGGGCGCGTTCATGCCACGCCTGCCGAGGCCAGTGCGCGGTCCAACTGCAGCGCCAGCACCGCAGTCAGCGCGGCGGGGAGCACGCGCAGCGGCTCGTGGCAGAACGCCGCGCTCAACAAACGCTGCGCCTCGGCCTGCGGCAGACCACGCGAGCGCAGATAGAACAAGGCATTGTCGTCGAGCTGGCCGACGGTGGCGCCATGCGCGGCCTGCACTTCTTCGGCATCGATCACCAACACCGGCTGGGTGTCGATCTCGGCATTGGCCGACAGCAGCAGATTCTTGTTCGACAGCCGCGCGTCGGTGCCATCGGCGCCCGGGCGGATGTTGATGCCGCCGTGGAAGACCACCCGGCTGCGATCGGCACCCACGCCGCGCCAGACCAGCTCGCAGGTGGTGTCGCGTGCGATGTGCGCGATGCCCAGACGTGTATCGACATGGCGGCGGCCGTTGCCGAGCAGCACGCCATTGGCGGTGAGCTGGGCGTTGTTGCCTTCCAGGCGCACGTTGAGCTCGTGGCGCGACAGGTTGGCACCCAGTTCCAGGTCCACGCGCTGGTAGCGCGCATTGCGCGCCAGCACCGCATCGGTGCGTAGCAGCGACGTTGCGTGCGCGCTGTCGGCCTGCACGCGCGCATGCGACAGCACCGCATCCTGGGCCAGATGCACATGCATCAGACTGTTGTGCAGATGCGCGGCATCGCCGACATGCAGGTGGTGCTCGACCACGTTCAGTGCCGCGCCGGCACGCAGTTCGATCAGGTGACGGTGGTGCCAGGACAGGTCGTGCTCGCCGGCCACGCCGATGAAGACCAGATGCAGCGGCGCCTCGATCTGCGCGCCTTCCTGTACGCGCACCAGTACGCCTTCGTCGGCAAGCGCAGCGTTGAGGCGCGCAAAGATTTCATCGCTGCCTTCGAAACGGCGGCCGAGCAACTGCTGCGCCTCGTCGCCTGCGGCCAGCGACGCTGACAAGGTGTCCAGCTGCACGCCGTCCGGCAGTGTCGACAGGTCGCTCAATGCGTCGGACGGGCGGCCGTTGACGAACACCAGCCGCGGGGACGGGATCTCGTCCAGCAGCGCGGCGTCGATCAGCGTCGGCACCAGCGGCGCGGGCTGGAAGCTGCGCCGCTCCAGCTGCCGCAGCGAGGTGTATTTCCAGGCTTCGGCGCGCGGGCCGGGCAGGCCGGCCTGCAGCGCGGCATCGAGTTCGACCCGGCGCGCATCGTTACCGCAGAAGCCGCGGGCGAGGGATTCCAGCAGGGCGCTCATCAGGCAGCCGCCTCGGGCACCACGCGGTCCTTCAGGAAGTGATAGCCGTGCTTTTCCAGCTCCAGCGCCAGTTCCGGGCCGCCGCTCTGCACGATGCGGCCTTCGGCCAGCACATGCACCACGTCCGGGGTGATGTAGTCGAGCAGGCGCTGATAATGGGTGATCACCAGGAACGAACGCTCCGGCGAGCGCAGCGCGTTGACGCCGTCGGCCACGCTCTTGAGCGCATCGATGTCCAGGCCCGAATCGGTCTCGTCCAGGATGGCGAGCTTGGGCTCAAGCACGGCCAGCTGGAAGATCTCGTTGCGCTTCTTTTCGCCACCGGAGAAGCCTTCGTTGACGCCGCGATGTAGCAGCTCGTCCTTCAGATGCAGCACGGCCAGCTTCTGCCGCACCAGCTTGAGGAACTGCATCGAATCCAGCTCGTCCTCGCCACGCGCCTTGCGCTGTGCATTGAGTGCGGCACGCAGGAAGTAGGTGTTGTTGACGCCGGGGATTTCCACCGGGTACTGGAAGGCCAGGAACAGGCCGGCGGCCGCGCGTTCTTCCGGCGGCAGCTCGAGCAGGTCCTTGCCTTCGAACTGCACGGTGCCGGCGCTGACCTCATAGCCGTCGCGCCCGGCCAGCACGTTGCCTAGCGTGGATTTGCCCGCGCCATTGGGCCCCATGATGGCGTGCACCTGGCCCGGCTGGATGTCCAGCGACAGGCCCTTGAGGATGTCTTTGCCGGCAATGCTGGCGTGGAGGTTGTTGATCGTAAGCATGGGATTGGTTATTCGAAATTTGGGATTGGTAACAGCAGAAGAGCCGGGATGGCAGGGAGCGGGACGTTGCGAATCTCCAATCTCCAATGCCGAATCCCTGCAGGCAGCGTCAGCCGACGCTGCCTTCCAGCGAGACTTCCAGCAGCTTCTTGGCTTCCACCGCGAACTCCATCGGCAGCTCGCGGAACACCTGCTTGCAGAAGCCGTCGACGATCAGCGACACCGCGTCTTCCTGGCTGATCCCGCGCGCGCGGCAATAGAACAGCTGGTCGTCGCTGATCTTGGAGGTGGTGGCCTCGTGCTCGACGGTGGCGCCGGGATTCTTCACCTCGATATAGGGGAAGGTGTGCGCGCCGCACTGCTTGCCGATCAACAACGAGTCGCACTGGGTGTAGTTGCGCGCGCCGTCGGCATTGCGGTCCACCTTGACCAGACCGCGATAGGTGTTCTGCCCGCGGCCTGCACTGATGCCCTTGCTGACGATCTTGCTCTTGGTGCGCTTGCCGATGTGGATCATCTTGGTGCCGGTGTCGGCCTGCTGACGGTGGTGGGTCAGCGCCACCGAGTGGAACTCGCCGACCGAGTCGTCGCCGATCAGCACGCAGGACGGATACTTCCAGGTGATCGCCGAGCCGGTTTCGACCTGGGTCCAGGTGACCTTGCTGCGCGCGCCCCGGCATTCGGCACGCTTGGTGACGAAGTTGTAGATGCCGCCGCGGCCTTCCTCGTCACCCGGATACCAGTTCTGCACGGTCGAATACTTGATCTCGGCATCTTCCAGCGCCACCAGCTCGACCACCGCCGCATGCAGCTGGTTTTCATCGCGCATCGGTGCGGTGCAGCCTTCCAGATACGACACATAGGCCTTGTCCTCGCACACGATCAGGGTGCGCTCGAACTGCCCGGTATGGCCGGCATTGATGCGGAAGTAGGTGCTCAGTTCCATCGGGCAACGCACGCCCGCAGGAATGAACACGAAGCTGCCGTCGGAGAACACCGCCGAGTTGAGCGCGGCGAAATAGTTGTCGCCGACCGGCACCACGCTGCCCAGATACTGTTTGACGATCTCCGGATGTTCCTTGATCGCCTCGGACATCGAGCAGAAGATCACGCCCTTTTCGGCCAGTTCCTTGCGGAAGGTGGTGCCGACCGAGACCGAGTCGAACACCGCATCCACCGCCACGCCGGCCAGCCGGGCGCGCTCGTGCAACGGCACGCCGAGCTTGTCGTAGGTGTCGAGCAGTTCCTTGGGTACGTCGTCCAGCGAGGCGTACTTCGGGCCCTTGGGCGCGGAGTAATAGCTCAGCGCCTGGAAGTCGATCGGCGAGACCTTCAGCTTCGCCCATTCCGGCATCGGCATCTTCAGCCAGTGGCGATACGCCTCAAGACGCCAGTCGGTCATCCATTGCGGCTCGTCCTTCTTGGCCGACAAGGCACGGATGACGTCCTCGTCCAGGCCGGGCGGGAGCGAGTCCGATTCGATCTCGGTGATGAAGCCGGCGTCGTAGCGTCGGCCCAGCCGTTCGATAATTTCGGCATTCTGCGGGGGTGCAAGTTCGGTGGCCATCGGGCTGCCTACAGGGTCAGGTGGTCGCGACGCGTGCGGCGATGGAACGCCGACGGCTGTCGCCAGGGAGAGAGAGGGGCTGCAACATCTGTGCGAGCGTGACGCGACGCAATGCATCGCCGACCACGTCGTTGATCAGGCGCCAGTTGGAACGTACCCCGCATGTCTGCGCGATGCCGCACTGGCTGTGGTCCTGGCTGCATTCGGTGATCGCCAGCGGGCCTTCCATCGCCTCGACGATTTCCACCAGCGTGATCTCGCTGGCCGCGCGTGCCAGCCGATAGCCGCCGTGCACGCCGCGCAGCCCTTCGACCAGGCCCGCCTGCGACAGCGGCTTGAGGATCTTGCTCACGGTCGGCGCTTCCAGGCCGGCCTGCTCGGCAAGTTCGCTGGCGCTGAGCACCTGGCCGCAGCGCGCTGCCAGCACGGTCAGCACGACGGTGGCGTAATCGGTGAGTTTGGTGACGCGCAACATGAGGAAGGCGATAAATCCGAAAGCGGACCGAAATTGTACGCTTTTAGCCGGGGCAGGGCCACCTGCCTGGTTCAGCCGCCGGCAAGCAGCAGCCGTTGCGGGTACCGCTGCGCTTGTGCTTGGCGCATCGTCGCACTGCAGTCACAATGAGCGGCCCCATCACTGGACCCCTTCATGTCGCGCAAAGTTGCCGCCCGCAAGTCACGTATCCACGGCAATGGCATGTTCGCCCTCGCCGCGCTCCGCAAGGGCGAGCGCATCATCCAGTACAAGGGGCGCCTGCGCACGCACGCGGAAGTGGATGCCGATGACACCGGCGATGTGGAGAGCGGCCACACCTTCCTGTTCACGCTCAGCGACGACTACGTGCTGGATGCCAATTACGAAGGCAATGTCGCGCGCTGGATCAACCACAGTTGCAATCCCAATTGCGAAGCGGTGATCGAAGAGGCCGAGGGCGACGACCGCAGCAAGGACAAGATCTTCATCGAGGCCAAGCGCGCGATCAAGGCCGGCGAAGAGCTCACCTACAACTACGGCATCACCCTAGCCGAGCGGCACACGCCGCGTCTGAAGAAGATCTGGGCATGCCGCTGCGGGTCGAAGAACTGCACAGGTACGATGCTGCAGCCCAAGCGCTGAGCAGCAGTGTCCTGGCGCCGCACTGACGCGGCGCACACATCGATTCACTCGTGCGCAACAGGTACGCGCCTAGCGTGCGTGCTTCTTTTCAGTAAGGAGCTCCCGCATGTCGTATTCGCTCTCCGGCAAGACCATCGCAGTGCTGGCCACCGATGGCTTCGAACAATCCGAACTCATTGAGCCCAAGCGCCTGCTGGAATCCTGGGGCGCCAAGGTCGATGTGATTGCGCCCGGCGACGCTGCGCAGATTCGCGCCTGGAACAAAACCGATTGGGGCGATTCGGTGCCGGTGGACCAGCGGCTGGATCAGGCCAAGGTCGACAGCTACGACGCGCTGGTGCTGCCTGGCGGGGTGCTCAACCCCGACACCTTGCGCGGTGACGCCAAGGCGATCGCATTCATCCAGGCCTTTGCCAGTTCCGACAAGCCGGTCGCCGCGATCTGCCACGGCCCGTGGCTGCTGGTGGAAAGCGATCTGGTTCGCGACCGTGACGTCACCTCGTGGTCGTCGGTCAAGACCGACCTGCGCAATGCCGGCGCACGCTGGCAGGATGCGGAGGTGGTTGTCGACGGGTCGCTGATCACCAGCCGCAAGCCCGACGATATCCCGGCCTTTACCGCTGCAGTGGCCAAGGCTCTGGTGGCCTGATCGGTCCCCTGCAACGTTGAGATGAAAACAAAGGCCCGGCGTGGTGACGCCGGGCCTTTATCTTGATCCGATGGCCGCTTGCGCAGATCGGCGCGACGGCATGACGGCGTGTTTCAAGCCATGCGTCGCAACTGGCGCGTCAGCCTATTTCCCGGACAGTGCAGCGGCCGGCACCAGTTGCTCGATGTTCTGGTTGAAATTCACCGCGACGCGGCCGTTCTGGATGCCGACCGACTCCACCTGCACATTGCCCATCACCGCTGCGATGGCCGGATCGATGCGATAGATCGGCTCCTTGCGCGCGTAATCGGCCAGCCAGGCATTGAGCAGCTGGCGGGTGCTGTGGTCGAGTTTTGCACCGGCGTTGGCCGGGCGGAAATCATCGATGGTGGGTTGGTCGAGATAAAAGCCCTGCTTGGCCGTGTCGTAGCGCAGTGCGCTGGTCAAGGTCACATTGCCGACCGGTGCTGGCGCGCCGCCGGCAGTGGCAAGCGCCAGGTCGAAGGCCATCTTGAGCCGGTCGCCCGGCGGCAGCGACAGTGCCGGATTGCTGACCGTCATCTCGACCAGGCCGCCCAGCGCATCGTGCGTCTGCGGGAAGCGGCCACCCAGGAATTGCTGCAGGTCGCTGCCCTGTACGCTGATCTGGTGTCCCTGGATCTGCGGCGTTGCCCACGCGCTGGTCGTGGGTAGCGCCAGAGCGAGGGCAAGCATGGATCCGACAAGCGAACGCAGTTTCATCGGGTGACTCCGGCAACAGGTGCGATCACCTTAGTCGTTGCCGGTGAACCGTGGGTTAGCGCAATACCGGGTGCAGGGTGGCCGAGTAGATCTCCCAGTCGTCGCTGCCGCTGCGCGGCTGCAGCCGGTAGGCGCCGACCAGGCGTTGGGTGCCGGTGTCGGTGCGCACGATCAGTTGCACCGGCACTTCGATCCGGCGCGGGGGCTGTTCCTGATCCAGTGCGATGGGCGCGTCGTTATTGATACGCATCGACTGGATATTGCCGATACCGCGCAGCGCCGCATCGTCCGGCACCGGGGCAGGACGACCGCCGCTCCACAGTGCATCGGCATCACCACGTGCCGCACCTGGCAACGCGCCCAGGTATCGCTGCACGGTCGCGCTTGCTTTGGCGAAGTTGGCGCGCGCAACCGCATCGTCAGGAGTGGCATCGCGTGCGGGCGTGTTGTCTGTGGTGGCGGTAGTCGGCGTTTGCGTCGCCGCTGCAACGTGCGAGGACGCTGCCGCGTTGCCCGTTTCTTTGTCAGCGCTGCGATGGCAACTGCAACCGGCAATTGCCGTTGCCAGCATGACGATCCCCAACCCACGCATGGCGCATCTCCCTTCCCCGATGCGCGCAGTGTAGCGGTCGCCGCGACGCCGGTCTCAGGTGCCGGCGGCCGGCTGCACGCGTTGCAGGCGTTCCAGCAGCAACTGCAGTTTTGGCCGCAAGGCCTCCAGTGCATCGCTTGGCTGCGCGCGCGGGCGGGCGGCCAGGTCTTCCAGCAGCTGCGAGCCGACCGTGAGCGCCGCACATTCGTCGCTGCTCAGATCGCGTCGCAGGTGCAGCTCCTCGAGCAGCCGCATCCAGTCGGCCCGCGAGCGCTGTTCGAATTCGATGGTGCAGCGATCGCTGCAGGGGCGGCCATCGCTCTCGATGGGCGTGACCGTAATGCGATAGCGTTTTCGGGACATGGAGGGGGCGTCGTTCCTTGGGCTGACTCCACCATAGGCGTAGCCAGCAACGGCCTCGATAGCTCAGGCCATGACGCAGTGTTCCAGCATGCTCACTGTGCCGGCTGTGGCACGGGTTTGCGCAGCAGCGGCAGTGGATCGTACGCACCGTTGCGCCCATAGACACCATAGTGCAGATGTGGCGGCGTGCCGCGCGCGTTGCCGGTGGTGCCGACCATGCCGAGCGGTGTGCCGGGCTCGACGACATCGCCAACGGCCAGCCCGGCGGCCCAATCGTCCATGTGCGCGTAGTAATGGCGCTCCATCGCCGGCCCGAGCACCCAGACCTGCTTGCCGCCCAGGCCTTGATCGCGGATGGCGCTGACCACCCCGCGTGTTGCGGACAGCACCGGCGTGCCGCGCGGCGCGAAGATATCCACGCCGGCATGGCGTCGGTCGCGACCGCGCGGTGCGCCGAAGGTGTCGGCGATGCGGCGCGCCTGCACGCCTTCGACCGGAACCGACAATTGCACGGGTGGCGGCATGCGCGACAGCTCCCAACTGGTACGCAGTTGTTCGGCGACCGGCAACTGCCATGCCCAGCGCGCGGCCACACCCAGGGCGCACAGCAGCGCAATCGACACCAGCAGCCGGCGCAGGCGGCGCGCGGGGCTGCGGGTTGCCGATGACGGCGGTGTGGGTGGGCGAGGAGACGACGGATCGGTCACATGCACCTGCTGCGTTGCAAATCAGCGTACAGGGTAGGCAAGCGGCGATGAGCGGCATGTGGGGAGTGATGCGGGCGGTCACGCGCGCACAAAAAAGACGGCCCGCAGGCCGCCTTCGTGACAACGCAGGCGTGCTCGATTAGAGCGCGGCGTCCTTCAACTTCTTCAGCAGGCGAGCCTTGACCTTGAAGCTGGCCGGCTTCGCTGCAAAGGTCTGCTCTTCCTTGGTGAACGGGTTGATGCCCTTGCGCTTCGGCTTGGCCGGCACATGGACGCTGGTCAGCTTCAGCATGCCCGGCAGGGTGAACGAGCCGGCGCCCTTCTTGCTCAGCGACGAATGAGCGGCCGATTCCAGCGTGGCCAGAACAGCGCGGACGTCCTTCGGAGCCAGCTGGGTGGATTCGGCAATGTGCGCGACCAGGCCGGTCTTGCTCAGCGCTTCCTTGATCGGCTTCGGCGCAGCGGACTTGGCAGCAGCGGCCTTGGCCGGCTTTGCGGTCTTGGTCGCGGCGACCTTTTTCACTGCCTTCTTGGGGGCAGCCTTCTTAGCGGCGGTTTTTGCCATGAGTTATGTGTTCCGTGATCGTTGGTGGTGTTGGGTCTGCCGACCCAGTCGGCAACGCGAAATGTAGGGCAACTGCTGCGCGCCGCCAATAGGGAAACGATGAAACAACCGAAAAAAAGCGTCTTTTGACGGGGATTCGTTCACCGGCGGCAGAAAACCTCCGCGAAAGCGCTGTCGACACGGCTGCGAGGCGCAGGGCGATGCGGTGTCTGACGCATAGCAGCAGATCGTTTGCGCGAAGCCGTGTGTGCGTTTTGCATCGAGCTCGCCGCTGAGGAGTGGCTACGGCGTGCAGCTGGCGGTGGCGTTCGCTGCCGCGATCAGCGTTGCTGCGTGGCTACGCCTTGCAGGAGACGTCTGGCGTTGCCGGCTTCGATCCGTCGACCCGCTGCGTTCGCGCTGTTGCTGCCATGTGCGCAGTCACGTGCGCCGGGTTTTTTTCCTGCACCTGGCAGGCGCCGATGCGCGACGTGTCGTGACGGTTCCACTGCACGGTCGCCGTGGCACTCCCGCGCGCGGGGCACGGCTGGCCGCTGCGAGACATTCCTGCTTTGGACGATGTCCCGTCACCGGTCGACTAATCATTGGCCGCCGACAGGCTACGGCCGCGCTCGGTCGCTGCGGCAATCGCCTTGGCGGTGAGCGCTTCGAACTGGCCGGCCTGAAATGTCTCGATTGCCGCCTGCGTGGTGCCGTTGGGCGAGGTCACCCGGCGGCGCAGCAGCTCCGGTGCTTCGCCCGATTCGGTCAGCATGCGCGAGGCACCGAGCAGGGTCTGCAGCACCAGCGTGCGTGCGGTGTCGGCTGGCAGGCCTTGCGCCTGCGCGGCGGCTTCCATCGCTTCGGCGAGCAGAAACACATAGGCCGGCCCGCTGCCGGAGACCGCGGTCACCGCATCCATCTGCGACTCGTCGTCGATCCAGACGGTGACGCCGGCGCTCTCCAGCAGGCCGGTTGCCTGCGCGCGTTGCGCGTCGGAGACGTGTGGATTGGCATACAAGCCGGTGACGCCGGCACCGAGCAGGGCGGGTGTGTTGGGCATTGCACGCACCACCGCAAGCTCGCCGCCGGACCAGCGTTCCAGCTGCGGAGCGGTGATGCCGGCGGCGATGGACAGCAGCAGCGGCTGCTGCGCCTGCGCAAGATCGGCCAGCTGCGCGCAAACCGCTGGCAGCACCTGCGGCTTGACCGCCAGCACCCAGATGGCTGCGCCGTCCACGGCGCTGCGCGCCTGCTCCACCGCATGCACGCCGAAGTCGCGCGACAGCGCATCGCGCAGTTCGGCCACCGGCTCGGCGACGCGGATGCTGGCCGCGGGCACACCTTGCCGGATCAGCCCGGCAATCAGGCTGCGCGCCATGTTGCCGCCACCGACGAATGCGGTGATTGCAGTGGAAGGCGCGGGCGAAGAGGGCAGAGTCATTGCGACACCTTAAGTAAGAGGAAACGGCGATGTGCTACGCGAGGCCGATCGGGACCGGGGGTCAGGACGCCGCGGCAGCCGACGAGCCGCGTTCGCCGAACAACGCGGTCCCGACCCGCACCATGGTCGCGCCGGCCGCGATCGCTTCGGCAAAATCCGAGCTCATGCCCATCGACAAGGTATCCACCTGCGGGTAGCCGCGCTTGAGCTCTTCGAACAGTGCCTGCATGCGGGTAAACGCTGCCATGCGGCGCGCCTCCTCGGGAAACGGCGCGGGGATCGCCATCAGGCCGCGCAGTTGCAGCCGCGGCTGCAGCGCGATGGCCGCGGCCAGACCGTCGACCGCCTCCGGCGCGCAACCGTGCTTGCTGTCCTCGTCGTCGATGTTGACCTGGATCAGCACATTCAAGGGTGCGCGACCGGCCGGGCGGTGGTTGGCCAGCGGCGCGATCAGCTTGGCGCGGTCCACGGTCTGCACCCAGTCGAACCACTGGCTGGCCAGTTCGGCCTTGTTGGATTGCAGGTGGCCGATCAGGTGCCACTCCAGTCCCAGCGTCTGCAGTTGGGCAATCTTGCTTTGCGCTTCCTGCACGTAGTTTTCGCCGAATGCGCGCTGGCCCTGCGCCGCCAGCGCGGCAACCGCATCTGCCGGCCGGGTCTTGGACACCGCCAGCAGGCGCACATCGGCGCGCGCGTGCCGAGCCGCGGCGGCGTGGATGGCATCGAGAATCTGCTGCAGCGACGAAGCCGGCACGTGGCAATCCAGGCGGGAAAGGAACGCTATAGTGCCGCCCCCGGCTGCGTCCTTCCAGCCGGCGCGCCGGATCGGGCCGGCGATGACGCTGCAGTGGCGCCAGCCCGCGGCGAGCCTGCCCACAGGCGGGGCGAGCTGGCGATCGGCGCGGCGCTGGCCCAGGCAAGGACCGTGCCCGCACCGCGTGCCCAAACCAACGCCTTCAGGCGCGCCCGACGGCGCCGGCCTGAACCGGCCGCGCGCCGCTTCCCGCCAGCAGCCAGAACGCTATACTGCCGCTCGGGGAGTACCTTCCAATCGCAGCCTAGGGGAAAAGCAGCGCATGGATATCGCTGAACTATTGGCGTTTTCCGTCAAAAACAAGGCATCGGACCTGCACCTGTCGGCCGGCTTGCCGCCGATGATCCGTGTCGATGGCGATGTCCGTCGCATCAATATTCCGGCCCTGGACCACAAGCAGGTGCACGCGCTGGTCTACGACATCATGTCGGACAAGCAGCGTCGCGATTACGAGGAATTCCTCGAGGTCGACTTCTCGTTCGAGATTCCGTCGCTGGCGCGCTTCCGCGTCAATGCGTTCAACCAGAACCGCGGCGCCGGTGCGGTGTTCCGTACCATTCCTTCCGAAGTGCTGACGCTGGAAGACCTGGGCTGCCCGCCGATCTTCCGCCAGTTGATCGACCAGCCGCAGGGTTTGATCCTGGTCACCGGCCCGACCGGTTCGGGCAAGTCGACCACGCTCGCCGGCATGATCGACTACATCAACAAGAACGAATACGGCCACATCCTCACGGTCGAGGATCCGATCGAATTCGTGCATACCTCGCAAAAGTGCCTGATCAACCAGCGCGAAGTGCACCGCGATACGCACGGCTTCAACGAGGCGCTGCGCTCGGCGCTGCGCGAAGATCCGGACATCATCCTGGTCGGCGAATTACGCGATCTGGAGACCATCCGCCTGGCGCTGACCGCCGCCGAAACCGGCCACCTGGTGTTCGGCACCCTGCACACCAGCTCGGCGGCCAAGACCATCGACCGCATCATCGACGTGTTCCCGGCCGGCGAAAAGCCGATGGTGCGCTCGATGCTGTCCGAGTCGCTGCGTGCGGTGATTTCGCAGGCGCTGCTGAAGAAGGTCGGCGGCGGACGCACCGCAGCCTGGGAAATCATGGTCGGCACCCCGGCCATCCGCAACCTGATCCGCGAGGACAAGGTGGCGCAGATGTATTCCTCGATCCAGACCGGCCAGCAGTACGGCATGCAGACGCTGGACCAGCATCTGCAGGACCTGGTCAAGCGCAGCCTGATCACGCGCAACCAGGCACGCGAGTACGCCAAGGACAAGCGGATATTCGAGTAGCCGGGATTCGGGATTCGGGATCGGGGATTCGCAACGGCGGCTCCCGGACCGGACCCCGCTCTTGCGAATCCCGAATCTCCCATCCCGAATCCCTGCTCCCGAGGAGCACGCCATGAGCACCATCGACTTCACCTCCTTCCTCAAGCTGATGGCGCACCAGAAGGCGTCGGATCTGTTCATCACCTCGGGGATGCCGCCGGCGATCAAGGTGCACGGCAAGATCAGTCCGATCACCCAGACCCCGCTGACCGCGCAACAGAGCCGCGATCTGGTGTTGAACGTGATGACGCCGTCGCAGCGCGAAGAATTCGAAAAGACCCACGAGTGCAATTTCGCCATTGGCGTGTCCGGGGTCGGGCGCTTTCGCGTGAGCTGCTTCTACCAGCGCAACCAGGTCGGCATGGTGCTGCGCCGGATCGAAACGCGCATCCCCACGGTGGAAGAGTTGAGCCTGCCGCCGGTGATCAAGACGCTGGCGATGACCAAGCGCGGCATCATCATCTTCGTCGGCGCCACCGGCACCGGCAAGTCCACCTCGCTGGCGGCGATGATCGGTTACCGCAACCAGAATTCCACCGGGCACATCATCACCATCGAAGACCCGATCGAATTCGTGCACAAGCACGAGGGCTGCATCATCACCCAGCGCGAAGTCGGCATCGATACCGACAGCTGGGAAAACGCGCTGAAAAACACCCTGCGCCAGGCGCCGGACGTGATCATGATCGGCGAGGTGCGCACCCGCGAAGGCATGGATCATGCCGTGGCCTTCGCCGAAACCGGCCATCTGGTGTTGTGCACCCTGCACGCCAACAACGCAAACCAGGCGATGGACCGCATCATCAACTTCTTCCCGGAAGACCGGCGCAACCAGCTGTTGATGGACCTGTCGCTCAATCTCAAGGGCGTGGTCGCGCAGCAGTTGATTCCGACCCCGGATGGGCGCGGCCGCCGCGTGGCCATGGAGATCATGCTGGGCACGCCGCTGGTGCAGGACTACATCCGCGACGGCGAGATCCACAAGCTCAAGGAGATCATGAAGGAGTCCACCAACCTGGGCATGCGCACCTTCGACCAGAGCCTGTTCGAGCTGTACCAGGCCGGCGAGATCAGCTACGAAGACGCGCTGCGCTACGCCGACTCGCAGAACGAGGTGCGCCTGCGCATCAAGCTGTCGCAGGGTGGCGACGCCAAGACCCTGGCGCAGGGCCTGGATGGCGTGGAGATCGCCGAGGTTCGCTGAGCGCCTGCAGGAGCGCTGCACGCCGTGGCGGATGGCCAGGCGTGCATGGAAGGAAGCGGGATGGTCTGCGCTGAATCCGATCCAGCGTGCTGCTTGCAGCTGTTTCGCGCGCGATGCCGGCGGCGGGCGCCGCCATGGCCGATGAACGTGCAGCGGCGCAACGCGCGCGTGGGGTGATGTTTCAGATGTAACCAGGCGGGCCGATAGTGTCTAATATCCGCACCCCACCGCAGTGCCCAGCCCGTGAGCCTTCCCGATTCCGATCTCCGTCCGGAGCAACAGCCGTTGCCCGACGACGGCACAGTGATGACTTCCGGTCCGTTGACGCCGCCACCGGATTCGGCCGGCACTTCGGCCGACGACCACGCGTTTCATCACTCGGTGGCCGAGGATGTGCAGGGCATGGTGCTGGCGACGCTGGTGGCTTCGCTGGGCCTGGCGATCTTCGCCAAGGGCGGCCTGATGATCGGCGGCATGGCCGGCGTGGCGTTTTTGCTGCATTACGCGCTGCACTGGAACTTCGGCCTGGTGTTCGTGCTGGTCAACCTGCCGTTCTATTGGCTGAGCGTGCGCCGCATGGGCTGGGAATTCACCCTGAAGACCTTTGCCGCGGTAGGCGCCTGCGGTGCGCTCACCGACCTGCTGCCGCGCTGGGCCGATTACGCGCACATCAGCACGCTGTTTTCGGCGATCGTCGGCGGCGCGCTGGCGGGCCTGGGCATCCTGTTCTTCATTCGCCATCGCGGCAGCCTGGGCGGCATCGGCATTCTGGCGGTGTACCTGCAGCGCGAGCGCGGCTGGAGCGCCGGCAAGGTGCAGATGAGTTTCGATGCGATGCTGATGCTGGTCGCCTTCAGTGTCCTCACCCCGGACAAGGTGCTGTATTCGGCGCTGGGTGCGTTGATGCTGAGCCTGGTGCTGATGTTCAATCACCGCCCGCATCGTTATATGGGCGTGTGATCCAGCGCGTTATCGGGCGCCGTTGATCTAGCTGCGCTCGGCCGCTACGCGGCACGTCGAGGCGGCATGTTGCGCATTGCCGCTGCCGCCATGCGCCGTGCGGCTGCTTGCCGGCGTGTGCGCGCCGACGTTGCCGCTAGACGGTGCCGTTGCGCATCCACGGCGGCGACAGCGCCTGGATGCGCTTAAACACCGGGCAATCGGCATGGTGCGCGCCTGGCAGGTAGCCCAGGCTCATCAGGAATTCGCCGGTGATCTCGCCGCCGGTGAAGCGGAAGGTCTTCTTGAACAGCTTGACCCAGGCGGTTTTGTCGAGCGGATGCTGTGCATCCAGCCATTGCGCGAAACTGCCGTGCGAAGCGCGTAACTGCTGGATGACCTGCGCATTGTGGATGGCCGCCAGCACCTTCAACCGGTTGCGGATGATGCCGGCATCGCCGAGCAGCCGCGCAATGTCGCTCTCGCCATAGGCGGCCACCGTGTCCACGTCGAAGCCGTCGTAGGCGCGCTGGAAGTTGCTGCGCTTGCGCAGGATGGTTTCCCAACTCAGCCCGGCCTGATTGATCTCCAGCACCAGGCGCTCGAACAGCTCGCGCTCGTCGCGCTGCGGGAAGCCGTATTCGTGGTCGTGGTAATGGCCATGAATCGGGTGGCCCGGTGCGATGGCGCAATAGCCGCTCATGGCCGGGACTCCGGACGGATGCCTTCTTCGCTGGGTCGGATGTGGATGCGTCGGTCTCCCGGCAGCGCCAGGTCCGGCCAGCGGGTGGGCCGTGTCTGGATCTGAGCTTTGCGCAGCGCCTGGCTCACTTCACTCATGGCCTCGTCGTCGAGCGAATAGAGCTGTGCCGTACCGGCCTGATACCAGCCATGCCGGTTGCGGGTCTGCAGCTCGCAGGCGACCGCATAGTCGCTGTTGAGATTGCACAGCAGCAGATCGAGCTGGCCGTCGCCATCGATGTCGCTGCTGCTGACCACGCAGTTGCTGTTGCCCTGGGTGCAAGCGCCCGAGAGCGGCTTGGAGCTCATCAGGTACTGCCACCAGTCCGCCGGCGGGTCTGCCTGGCCGGCTGCCACGGTCACATGCTGGCGGATCTTGGCCAGGTCGGTCAGCTGCTTGTCCTTCTGATCTTCCACGCTGTCATTGCCGCCCCAGCGGCTGGTGCGCGCCAGCAGCTGTTCCAGCTTCTGCTTGCGTGCGGGGTTGCCGGCAAAGGCGGTGGTTTGGCGCAGCGACTGCACCGCCAGATAGCCGCGGCGGCCATTTTCGAAGCGCAGGAATTCCAGGTTCTTGTCCACGCTCTCTTGCGTGCCGCTGGCCAGGCGCTGCATCTGGCTCTGCACGGTGATGCGGTAGGGGTCGAGCACGGGAGTGTTGACCAGCACGGCCAGGCCGATCACCACCCACGACAGCACCTTGTTGCCGCCGGCCAGCTGCGGCAGCCAACGATCGGCGCGTGGTCGCAACACCGCCAACGCGTAGGCCACCGCATAGGCCAGCGCCAGTGCGGCCAGCAATGCGGCGCAGACGCGGTCGCTGGTCCAGCCGTGCTGCGCAATGCGCAGGCCCACCGCGTATGCGGCCAGCGCTGCGTGTAGTGGCAGGCTGAGCAGGCCGGCCTCGATCATCCGACGCAACCAGCGCGGATACGGCGGCAGCCCGCTGCCATCCTGGTACACCGCGTTGGTGAACAGCACCAGCCCGAACACCAGGCTGATAAGGATCGTGGCGGCCGAACGGGTCTGCCAGAGCGCCTGCAGCCCGGTGAACGGCAGCACCAGCAGGAACAGCAGCGCAATGCCGGCCAGCAGCGGCAGCAGACCGGTGCACAGGGCGAACAGGATCTGCCGCAACACCTGCACCGCGCGGTGTTGGGTGCGCCCGATCAGGATGCCCAGCCCGGTGATGACGCCGGTCGCCAGGTAGACAAACGCCTGTTCGCGGAACAGTTCGGCAAAGAAGCTGATCTTGACCAGCGCGAACAGGCTGGCCCACAGCCCCAGCACCATCCAGCACACCCCCACGAACAGCAGTGCCAGCGCCAGCGTCAGCGCGTTCTGCCAGGCGTATTCGAACAGGGCGTGGTAGCCCGCCCGCCAATGACCGTGCAGTTGCCGGTGCTGCAGCCAGGGCAGGGCGACGAACCAGCCGACCGTGACGGTGAAGCCGAACGACCACAGCACCGTGGCGATCTGCAGGGTCGGCGCGCCGGTGGCGCTCCACGCCGCCCAGCTGCCCAGGGCGGCCAATACCAGCGTGCTTGCCGCCACGTGCTGCCACAACCGCCAATCGCGAAGATCCTGCACGCTCAGCAGCACCAGGCCAGGCACCGTCAGCACCACGGTGTACCAGCAGATCCGCGCGCCCAAGTCGGTGAAGGGCCACACGCCGTGTTGCTGGCCCAGTGCGGCCAGATACAGCAGGCCGCCCTGCAGCAGTGCGATCAGCACGATGAATGTGCGGATCCGGCGGGGCAATGGCGCATCGGCGACCGCGGTGACGGATTCTGGTGTGGTCTGCATCGTCGGTCCTTGGCGTTAGTCTGCCCCCAAGTATCGCATCGGCTCTGCGCGCGGCAGAACGAACGGCTAGAATGCGGCCATGTCTGTTTTGCCCACGCCTCTGGCCAACCAACTGCTGATCGCGCTTCCGGCGCTGTCCGATCCCACCTTTTCGCGCAGCGTCGCGCTGATCTGCCAGCACGACGAGAACGGCGCCATGGGCGTGCTGGTCAACCGGCCCTCCGAATACACGCTGGGCGAGGTCCTGTCGCAGATGGGCATCGACACCGTCGACGAGCACCTGCGCGAGCAGATCGTGCTCAGCGGCGGGCCGGTGCACCCGGAGCGCGGTTTCGTCATCCACGACGATGCGCGCGACTGGGATTCCAGCCTGGAAGTGGGGCAGGGTGTCTACCTGACCACCTCGCGCGACATTCTCGAAGCGATGGCGGCCGGCGAAGGGCCGCGCAATGCGCTGGTGGCGCTGGGCTGTGCCGGCTGGGGCGCGGGGCAACTGGAGTTCGAACTGGGCGAGAACAGCTGGCTGACCGCGCCGTCGGATGCCAATGTGCTGTTCGCCACCGCGCTGGAAGATCGCTGGCAGACCGCTGCCGGGCGTATCGGCGTGGATCTGTTCCGGCTGACGGATTATTCCGGGCATGCCTGAGGCGGGCGCGATCCGCCCGGATGGCACGGTGCTGGGCTTCGACGTGGGATCGCGCCGCATCGGCGTGGCCATCGGCACTGCGCTCGGCGCCGGTGCGCGTGCGGTGGCCGTCATCAATGTGCATGCCAATGGCCCGGACTGGGTCGCGCTGGATCGCGTGCACAAGCAATGGCGCCCCGACGGCCTGGTGGTCGGTGACCCGCTGACCCTGGACGACAAGGACCAGCCCGCACGCAAGCGCGCGCATGCCTTCGCCCGCCAACTGCGCGAGCGCTATGCGCTGCCGGTGGTGCTGATCGACGAGCGCTCCAGTTCGGTCGAAGCCGCGCAGCGCTTCGCGCGCGAGCGCGCCGACGGGCGCAAGCGCCGCCGCGATGCCGAGGCACTGGACGCGATGGCGGCGGCGGTGATCGTCGAACGCTGGTTGGCCGCGCCCGACCAAGCCACTCTTCTTCCCTGACACTCCCGACCTGCGATGACCACCATGCAACTCGATTCGGACGGACGCCTGCGCCACCTGCTCACCCTGGAAGGACTGCCGCGCACCACGCTGCTGCAGCTGCTCGATCGTGCCGGCCAGATCCGCGATGCGGCGGTGGGGCGCGTGGGCAAGCGCAGCGTGCTCGCCGGCACCGCGGTGTGCACGCTGTTCTTTGAACCGTCCACGCGCACGCGCAGCTCGTTTCATCTGGCTGCGCAGCGGCTGGGCGCGGACGTGCTCAACTTCGATGCCTCCACCTCGTCCACGCGCAAGGGCGAGACCGCGCGCGACACGCTGAAGAATCTCGAGGCGATGGGCGTACGCGGCTTCGTGGTGCGCCATCCCGACGACGGTGCGGTGGAAGCGCTGGCCGCGGCCGCAGGCGAGGGCACCGCCTTGATCAACGCCGGTGACGGACGCAGTTCGCATCCCACCCAGGGCCTGCTCGACATGCTCACCCTGCGCCAGGCCAAGGGCACCGATTTCTCCAAGCTCAAGGTGGTGATTGTCGGCGACGTGAAGCACTCACGCGTTGCGCGCTCGGACCTGCATGCACTGCGCACGCTGGGCGCCGGCGAGATCCGCGTCTGCGGTCCGGCCAGCCTGCTGCCCGACGACGACATGCTGGATGGTTGCGTGGTCGGCCAGGACTTCGACGCCATGCTGGAAGGTGCCGACGCCTTGATGATGCTGCGCCTGCAGCGCGAGCGCATGGAAGAAGGCCTGGTGCCGTCGCTGGAGCAATACCACGCCGTCTATGGGCTGACCCGCGAGCGCCTGGCACGCGCCGGCCGCAACGCTGCCGTGCTGCATCCGGGCCCGATCAACCGCGGCGTGGAAATCACCGACGAAGTCGCCGACGGCGCGCAATCGTGCGTGCTGCGCCAGGTCGCCAACGGCGTGGCGGTGCGCATGGCCGTACTGGAAACCCTGCTGGGTTGAGCCAGCCCAGCGACGCGACCGCGCACCCACACTGCGGTCGCGGCCGCCGCCGGCCGAGCGTCTTCGCGCAGACGCTCGCAAAGCCCTTGCCATCAGGACGCGCGCGTCCTGCTCTTACGATTCCCGATTCCCGATTCCCGATTCCCGATTCCCGAATCCCCGAATCCCGAATCCCGAATCCCGAATCCCGAATCCCGAATCCCGAATCCAGGCACCACGCCATAACATCCACTCGCCTATCGTGGCCGCTCCTTTCATCGCAGGAGATCGCAATGGGTATTTCGCGTCACGCCACCGCTCACTGGGAAGGCGACCTCAAGACCGGCAAGGGCCAGCTCAGCACGCCGCAAAGCGGGCTGATGGACAAGACCCGCTACGCCTTCAGCAGCCGCTTCGGCGACGAGAAGGGCACCAACCCGGAAGAGCTGATTGCCGCCGCGCACGCCGGCTGCTTCACCATGGCACTGTCGGCACAGCTGAGCGAAGCCGGTTTTCCGCCGACCTCGCTGGAGACGCGCGCAGACGTGGATCTGTCGATGGAAGGCGGCCCGCAGCTGTCGCAGATCCGTCTCAAGCTCAAGGCCGTGGTGCCGGGGATCGACGAAGCCAAGTTCCGCGAACTGGCCGACACCGCGAAGAAGAACTGCCCGGTGTCCAAGGCGCTGAGCGCTGTGCCGATCAGTCTGGAAAGCGAGTTTTCCAACCAGGCGTGATTCCCTGCGTGCGCCGGCGATGGCTGCCGGCGCACGCAGCTGGCGGCGACCTGAATAGGGCGTTGCAAGGGCGGTTTGGTTCAGGGCGGTTTCACTGGCGCAGGCCGAGCATCGGCAGCGTGTCCTCCCTGTGAAGCTGCCGCAATGAAAACTCTTGTGCTTGGTGCTCTGGTGATGGGTCTGGCAGTTGCAGGCAATGCAACGGCGCAGCGCTATGACAGCGGCTACTACGGACGTGGCAGCGATGAGGATGGTCGCTACGAATATGCGCGGGTAGTGCGCGTGGACCCGATCATCGTGACCGATTCGTATAACGAGCGCAGCAGCGAGCGCTGCTACAACCGCCCGGCCGATGGCTACTACACCCGCAACGACGGCTACTACCGCGATGGCGGCAGCTATGGCCAGGCTGGTGTGTCCAACCGTGGCGTGGCCAGCGTGATCGGTGGTATCGCCGGTGCGGTGCTTGGTAGCCAGGTCGGTGGCGGCAATGGCCGCCTGGTCGGCACCGCGGTCGGCACCATGGCCGGCGTCGCGGCGGGCCGCTCGATCTACGAAGCCAATAATCGCAACTATCAGGGCAACGTCAGCGTCTGCGAGCCGGTGTCCTACCGGCGCGAACGCGATCGTGTCGATGGCTACGACGTGACCTACGAATACGCCGGCCGCACCTATCACACGCGTAGCGACTACAACCCGGGCGACCGCATCCGCGTGCGCGTGGACGTGCGCCCAGACTGACCGCCGCGCTGCCGCACGCTGCGGTCAGGCGATCGACATCGGCCGGTTGAATGAAAAAACGCTGCGGGCGACCGCAGCGTTTCTTGTTTCCGCGCAGGCACTCTTCAGCCTGCGGGATCAGGCGCGATCACGCCCAATCCAGCGTGCCGCGGATCACCGTCTGCACCTGGCCGCCAGACCATACATCGCCATTGGCATCGATGCGCAATTCCAGCAAGGCGTCGAAGCCGATCTCGCGGCCCTGGCTGACCACGTAGCGACGTTCCTTGCCCGGCAATGCCTGGCGGCTGTCCAGCCAGGCGGCGAGCACTGCATTGGCCGCGCCGGAGGCGGCATCTTCGAAGCGCCGGCCATTGCCGACGAAGGCGCGTACCGCCAGATCGTAGGCACCGGGCGCTGCGGCGCGGGCATAGGCGAACACGCCCATGCTGCCGGTGGATTCGGCCAGCGCGGCGATCGCGTCCCAGTCCGGCTGCAGGCCGCGCAGCGCCGCTTCGCTGACCAGTTCCACCACCCACCAGGTGCGGCCGCCGTCCATCAAGGCGGGCGGCAGGCTGCCGAGTGGCCAGCCGCGCACCGCATCGCGCAGGCGCGGGTCGTCGGCCTCCACCTGCTCGGCCGCGCGCGCGCGCGGGGTGCGGATGGCGATGCTGCGGTGGCCTGCGATCTGCTCCACGCGCAGCGGCAGCTGGCCGGCGATGCCGTCCTGGATCAGCACGCCGTCGTCCGGTGCGGCCAGGCCGGCTTCCAGCACCGCGTGGGCGGTGCCGACGCTAGGGTGGCCGGCAAACGGCACTTCCTTTTGCGGGGAAAACATCCGCAGCCGATAGCTGCTGTGCGCATCCGGCGCCGCAAACACGAAGGTGGTTTCCGGCAGCTTGGTCCAGCGTGCGATGGCCTGCATCGCGGCATCGTCCAGGCCTTGGGCATCCAGCACCACCGCCAGCGGGTTGCCGCTGCCGGGGCGGGCGGAGAACACATCCAGTTGTAGAAAACGGCGAGTGGTCATGGTGGCAGCTCGGCGAACAGGGCGCGGCAGCTTACCAATCGATGCGGCCTTCGATCACTTGCCTGGTCGTTCCGCCGATCCAGACTTCGCCTTCGTGATCCACTTCCACGTGCACACGGCCGTCGCGGCCGACTTCGCGCCCCTGGCTGGCGACATAGCGCGACGCCTGACCGGGCACGCGGCCTTCGCCGTGCAGGCGCGCGGCGATGCAGGCGTTGGCGCTGCCGGTGACCGGATCTTCCGGGATGCCGTCGGCGGGGCAGAAGGCGCGTACCACCAGGTCCGCATCGCCATTGGCCTGCGGGGCGTAGATGGCCAGGCCGGTGGCTGCGCTGGCCTGGGTCAGGCGGCTGATCGCCGCCAGATCGGGCAGCGCCTGGCGTACCGCCTGCGCGTCGGCCAGTTCCAGCAGCCACCAGCCGGGGCCGTTGTTCCACAATGCGGCCGGGCGTTCGGCCATGCGCAGGCCGGCGCAGGCCTCGTGCAATGCCGCAACATGCGCATCGCCGGTTTCGACTGCTTGCGCACGCGGTGCCCGCAGCCGCACCAGCAGGGCGCCATGCCGGTCGATTACCTCTACGGGCAGCACGCCCGCTGCGCATTGCTGGCGCATCCGGCCGTCGGGCTTGAACGCCACCAGCCCGTGCGTTGCCGCCGCCCACGCAGCGCCGACGCTGGGATGGCCGGCGAACGGCAGCTCGGCGCGTGGCGTGAAGATACGGATGTGGTAGTCCGCATCGGGCGCGCTGACCGGCAGGAAAAAGATCGTCTCCGACAGGTTCAGCCAGGCGGCCATCTGCTGCATCTGCTCCGACGACAACGTCTGCGCGTTGAGGACCACGCCCAACGGATTGCCGTGGCCGTCCTGGCCGCCGAACACATCCAGTTGCAGGTAGCGGTGCTTGCTCATGGGGCATGGATCTCGGTTGATGGAAGGCGCGTCGATGGTTGCAGCGCAAACCGTTGCGGTGATGGCCGTGGCTGCCGGCAGGCTGTGACCGTACACGGGGTCATGCGGGCGGCATTGGCAGTAGAATCGGAGGTTCCGCCCGGCGTACCGGGCGTCTTCCCCCTCATCCTAAACGCCTATCTCCATGTCAGCTCCCCACTCTACCGATCGTTGGATCGTCCTCAAGTTCGGCGGCACCTCGGTGTCGCGTCGTCATCGCTGGGACACGATTGGAAAACTGGCGAGCAAACGGGCCAACGAGACCGGCGGCCGCGTGCTGGTGGTGGTGTCCGCACTGTCGGGCGTGACCAACGAACTCACCGCGATTGCCGATGGCGCCGCCGACAGCGCGCAGCGCGTGGCGGCGCTGGAGCAGCGTCATCGCGAGTTCCTGGCCGAGCTGGAACTGGATGCCGATGCAGTGCTGGGCGAGCGCCTTGCCGCGCTGCATGCATTGATCGGCGACGCGCGCGCGGCAACCCGCACGCTGGACTGGCAGGCCGAGGTGCTGGGGCAGGGCGAGTTGCTGTCTTCCACCATCGGTGCGGCGTATCTGCATGCCAGCGGCCTGGACATGGGCTGGCTGGATGCGCGCCAGTGGCTGTCGGCGCTGCCGCCGCAGCCCAATCAGAGCGAATGGTCCAAGCGTCTGTCGGTGTCCTGCCAGTGGCAGTCCGACGCCGACTGGCGCGTGCGTTTCGATGCGCAGCCCACGCGCCTGTTGATCACCCAGGGCTTCATTTCGCGGCACGCCGATGGCGGCACCGCGATCCTGGGGCGGGGCGGTTCGGATACCTCGGCGGCGTATTTCGGTGCGCTGCTCGGCGCCAGCCGGGTGGAAATCTGGACCGATGTGCCCGGCATGTTCAGCGCCAATCCCAAGGACGTGCCGGACGCGCGGCTGCTGACCCGCCTGGACTATTACGAGGCGCAGGAAATCGCCACCACCGGTGCCAAGGTGCTGCATCCGCGGTCGATCAAGCCATGCCGTGATTCCGGCGTGCCGATGGCGATCCTGGATACCGAGCGCCCCGATCTGCCCGGCACCAGCATCGACGGCAATGCCGAGCCGGTGCCGGGCGTCAAGGCGATCAGCCGGCGCAACGGCATCGTGCTGGTGTCGATGGAAGGCATCGGCATGTGGCAGCAGGTGGGCTTCCTGGCCGATGTATTTACCCTGTTCAAGAAACATGGCCTGTCGGTGGACCTGATCGGTTCGGCCGAGACCAATGTCACCGTGTCGCTGGACCCGTCCGAGAACCTGGTCAACACCGATGTGCTGGCGGCGTTGTCGGCCGATCTGTCGCAGATCTGCAAGGTCAAGATCATCGTGCCGTGTGCGGCGATCACCCTGGTCGGGCGCGGCATGCGCTCGCTGCTGCACAAGCTCTCCGACGTGTGGGCCACGTTCGGGCAGGAGCGCGTGCACATGATCTCGCAGTCGTCCAACGACTTGAATCTGACCTTCGTCATCGACGAAGCCGATGCCGATGGCCTGCTGCCGATCCTGCATGCGGAATTGATCGACAGCGGTGCGATGCCGGTGAGCGAAGGCGAGGTGTTCGGGCCGCGCTGGCGCGAGATCATCGGCTCGGTGCGCCCGCGGCCCACGCCGTGGTGGCATGCCGAGCGCGCGCACCTGCTGACACTGTCCAAGGCCGGCACGCCGCGTTACGTCTATCACCTGCCCACGGTGCGTGCGCGGGCGCAGGCGCTGGCGCAGATCGCGGCGGTGGATCAGCGCTATTACGCGATCAAGGCCAATGCGCATCCGGCGATCCTGATGGCGCTGGAACAGGCCGGGTTCGGGTTGGAATGCGTTTCGCACGGCGAGCTGCGCCGCGTGTTCGATACCTTGCCCGAGCTGTCGCCGCGGCGCGTGCTGTTCACCCCGAGTTTCGCGCCCAAGGCCGAATACGAAGCGGGATTTGCGCTGGGCGTGACCGTCACCGTGGACAACGTCGAAGCATTGCGGCGCTGGCCGGAGGTGTTCCGTGGCCGCAACGTGTGGCTGCGCATCGACCTGGGGCATGGCGATGGCCATCACGAGAAGGTCAACACCGGCGGCAAGGCGTCCAAGTTCGGCTTGTCGTCCACGCGCGTGGATGAGTTCGTGGAAGTGGCGCGCACGCTGGAGGTCACCATCACCGGCGTGCATGCGCACCTGGGCAGTGGCGTGGAGACCGGCGAACACTGGCGCATGATGTACGACGAACTGGCCGGCTTCGCGCGCCGCATCGGCACGGTGGAGACCATCGATATCGGTGGCGGCCTGCCGATTCCGTACAGCGCCGAAGACGAACCGTTCGATCTGGAGCTGTGGGCCAAGGGCCTGGCCGAGGTCAAGGCGGTGCATCCGGGCTACCGGCTGGCGATCGAGCCGGGCCGCTACTTGGTGGCCGAAGCCGGCGTGCTGCTGGCGCAGGTGACCCAGGTGATCGAGAAGGACGGCGTGCAGCGCGTGGGCCTGGATGCAGGCATGAACACGCTGATCCGCCCCGCGCTGTACGACGCCTGGCACGACATCGAAAACCTCAGCCAGCTCGATGCGCCGGCCGATGGCAGCTTCGATATCGTCGGGCCGATCTGCGAATCCTCCGATGTGTTCGGCAAGCGCCGTCGTCTGCCTGCCGCCACCGCGCCGGGCGATGTGATGCTGCTGGCCGATGCCGGTGCCTACGGCTACTCGATGGCCAGCACTTACAACCAGCGTGAATTGCCGCGCGAAGAGGTGATCGATGCGCCCGCAGGCTGAGTTCATTGCACTCAGTACGCTGGCCGGTGGTGCTGCGATCGTGTTCGCCACCGCGCTGCAGCAACTGAGCCTGGGCATGCCATGGAGCGACACCTTCAAATGGGCGCTGCCCGCGCTGGTCGCCGCCGGTATCGGCGCTTGGTTGGCCGGGCGTTGGCAACGTCGGCGCGATGCGCGGGGTCCCACGCGTCGCAGTGGCGGGATGGCGGTGCGCACGGTGCTGTTGAGCGCGCTGAGTTATGTGCCGGTGGTGGCGCTGTATCTCGCCATCGCCTTCGCGGTGTCCGGCGATGCCACGGCTGCACGTCCAGATGTGCTGTTGCTGGCGGTGCTGTTCGGTTGCCTGCCGCTGCTGTGGGCTGCGGTGCCGTTTTCCATGATTGAATATGTCCTGTGCCGGCGTTATCTGCGTCGCGTACGTGTTCCTGCAGGTAGTCCATGAGCGCTTTCGACAAACACCAGATTTCCACCTTCCGTTTCGTGCGTTGCGCACTCGACGCGCAGACCGGCGTGGCGACGCTGGTGTATGCCTTCGATCAGGGGCCGGAACTTGTGGAAACCGTTGCCGTGCCCGGCGCGCCATTCGTGCTGGACGGCGCGCGTGCCGCCGCCGTGCAACAGGCCTTGCAGTTGCTGCACCTCATTGCGGGCGTGAGTTACTACAAGGCCGCAGTGCCGCCGACCATTGCCATTGACAGCTACAGCATCGATGCCGATACCGCTGCGCTGGTGGAGAGCGTCTACCTGCACGGCCTGGGCGAGTTCGCCTATCGCAATGGCTTGAACCTGCACGGCAAGATCCACTTGCCGGTAACGGCACCGGCTGCCGGCGATGCGCCGGCGCTGGGCCTGCGCGAGCACGCCCTGGTTGCGATCGGTGGCGGCAAGGATTCGCTGGTCAGCATCGAAGCGCTGCGGCATGCCGGTGTCGACCAGACCGTCAGCTGGATCGGCGGCTCGCAGCTGATCCGGGCCTGCGCCGAGCGCACCGGTCTGCCGGTGCTCAATATCGGCCGCGTGCTGGCGACGGAATTGTTCGAGCTCAATCGCCAGGGCGCCTGGAACGGGCATATCCCGGTCACTGCGGTGAACTCGGCCATCCTGGTGTTGTCGGCCTTGCTCAATGGCGTGGACCAGGTGGTGTTTTCCAACGAGCGTTCGGCCAGTTACGGCAGCCAGATTCCCGGCACCGGCGAGGTCAATCACCAATGGTCCAAGGGCTGGGCGTTCGAGCAGGCGTTCGGCGATTACGTGCAGCGGCACGTGGCGGCCGACCTACGGTACTACTCGTTGCTGCGGCCGTTGTCGGAGCTGGCGGTGGCGCGCCAGTTCGCCAAGACCGATCACTACGACGCGCATTTTTCCAGCTGCAACCGCAACTTCCACATCATGGGCGAGCGCCCGGTGCATCGCTGGTGCGGGGTCTGCCCGAAGTGCCATTTCGTGTTCCTGGCATTGGCACCGTTCATGCCCAAGACGCGGCTGGTCAAGATCTTCGGACGCAATCTGCTCGACGACGCAACCCAGGCCGGCGGCTACGATGCGCTGCTGGAATTCCAGGACCACAAGCCGTTCGAATGCGTCGGTGAAGGCCGCGAATCGCGCGCGGCGATGGCGGTGCTGGCCAGCCGTGCCGAATGGAAGGAAGACGCGCTGGTGCTGCGTTTCATCCGCGAGATCCAGCCGCAGCTGGACCAGCAGGCGCTGCAGCTGGAGCCGTTGCTGGCGATCGACGGCGAACACCGGATTCCGTCGGCGCTGTGGGAGCGCGTGCGTGCGAATTTCGCAGCTTGAGGGCAAGGCGGTTGCGTTATGGGGCTGGGGGCGCGAAGGACGCGCCGCGTACCGCGCACTGCGCGCCGCGTTGCCCGGCCAATCGCTGACGGTGTTCTGCAACGCCGACGAAGCGCGCGAGCTCGAGACGCTGGCCGATGCTGCGTTGCATGTGGAAACCGACGCCAGCGCGCAGGCGCTGGGCCGGTTCGATGTGGTGGTGAAATCGCCCGGCATCAGCCCGTATCGTCCCGAGGCGCACACCGCCGCAACCGAGAACGGCACGCAATTCATCGGCGGCACTGCGTTGTGGTTTGCCGAGCATGCGCAGCCTGACGGCTATGTGCCTGGCGCCATCTGCGTCACCGGCACCAAGGGCAAGAGCACCACCACCGCGCTGCTGGCGCATCTGCTGCGCGCGGCCGGCCATCGCACCGCCCTGGTCGGCAATATCGGCCAACCCTTGCTGGAAGTGCAGGCGCCGCAACCGGCGCCGGGCTATTGGGCGATCGAGCTGTCCAGCTATCAGACCGGCGAAGTGGGGCGCAGCGGCGCGCGTCCGGAATTGGCGCTGGTGCTGAACCTGTTTCCCGAGCATCTGGACTGGCATGGCGACGAGGCGCGCTACGTGCGCGACAAGCTGGCGCTGGTCACCGAAGGCCGCCCGCGCATTGCCTTGCTCAATGCTGCCGATCCGCATCTGACCCAACTGCAGTTGCCCGACAGCGAGGTGCGCTGGTTCAACCATCCCGATGGCTGGCACCTGCGCGGCGATGTGGTGTATCGCGGCGAGCAGCCGGTGTTCGACACCGCCAACGTGCCGCTGCCCGGCGAACACAATCGGCGCAACCTGTGCGCGGTGCTGGCAGCGCTGGAAGCCCTGGGGCTGGATGCGGCGGCGCTGGCACCGGCCGCAGCGAGCTTCCGCCCGCTGCCGAACCGCCTGCAGTTGCTCGGCAGCGTGGGCGGCATCAGCTACGTCAACGACTCCATCAGCACCACCCCGCATGCCTCACTGGCGGCGCTGGCCTGCTTTGCGCAACGTCGTGTGGCCTTGCTGGTCGGTGGCCACGATCGCGGGTTGGACTGGCAGGATTTTGCCGCGCAGATGGCGCAGCAGGCGCCGCTGGAAATCGTCACCATGGGCGCGAACGGGCCGCGGATCCATGCGTTGCTGGCGCCGCTGGCCGTAAGCGGCCGCTTCGGCCTGCATGCTGCCGACGACCTGGAGCACGCGGTGCGGCTGGCGCGCCAGGCGCTGGGCGAGCAGGGCGGCGTGGTGCTGCTGTCGCCGGGTGCGCCCAGCTTCGGCGCCTATAGCGACTACGTCGCGCGCGGCCGCCATTTCGCCCAGCTGGCCGGGTTCGATCCGGCGGCGATCAGCGCGATTCCCGGCTTGGGCGTGCAGTAGCGCTGCGTTGCTCGCACGCGGAGCGACGGCGCCATCCGCCCCGGGTTTTTCGACGGCCGTGGCAGAACGCCGACGCGATCGGTCCGTCGGCGTCCACGCTGACCCGGTGTGCACGGCGGCAGCGCCTACACTCGCCGGACCTTCCCGGGAGCAGGCACATGCACAAGCAATGGAGATGGCGTGGCGTTGGGTTGTTCGGTGTCTTGGCGTCGCTGGCGTTGCCCGCCGCCGCAGCGATGCAGGCCAAACCGCTGGAATGGACGGTCGGCAAGGACACCTTCAGCGGCGTGCTGGTCTACGACGACGCCGGTGCCGCCAAGCGCCCAGGGCTGGTGATGGTGCCGAACTGGCGCGGGGTCAACGATTCGGCGGTCACCAAGGCCAAGCAACTGGCCGGCGACGACTATGTGGTGCTGGTTGCCGACGTCTACGGCAAGGGCAAGCGTCCGGCCAACGACAGTGAGGCCGGGCAGTTTGCCGGTGCGCTGAAGAAGGACCCGCCGACGCTGCGCGCCCGCGCGCTGAAAGCAGTGGATGTGCTCAAGGCGCAGGCCGGCAAGGCGCCGCTGGATGCATCGCGCATCGGTGCGGTGGGGTTCTGCTTCGGCGGCACCACGGTGCTGGAGCTGGTGCGCGCCGGTGCGCAACTGGCCGGTGTGGTCAGCCTGCACGGTGGCATCGCCACCCCCAGCCCGGCGGCGGCCGGCTCGGCCAGGACGCCGCTGCTGGTGCTCAATGGCGCCGACGACAAGAGCGTGAGCAAGGCGGACATCGCCGCCTTCGAAACCGAGATGAATGCGGCCGGCGCGGACTGGCAGTTCGTCAATTTCAGCGGCGCGGTGCATTGCTTTGCCGAAGCCGATGCCAACAGCCCGCCAGGCTGCCTGTACAACCCGCGTGCGGCGAAACGTGCCTACCGCATGCTCGGCGATTTCTTCGCCGAACGCTTTGGCGATTGACAAGGTGGCCAGAGGCGGCTGACCGCCGCACTGGCGGTCGTCGGGTGTGGCAGATGGCGCGCAGACATGCGGTGCCGGAGTGGGGTGCCGATCCCGGACATGGATCGGATGGCGCACGCAGCATCGGTGTGTGACGCGTTCAGAGGCCGTGTGACAAGGCGCCGCAACCCTGGCATGGGTTGCGGCAGCGTTTCCGCCGGAAAGGCGAGGGTGACCGTCGGCTGTCAGCCCGTTCAGTGAGCGCGGCAGGCGAACCTGCCGCCGCCCGGCTCAATGCGTGCGTTGCACCGCATACCGCGCCAGGCCGCGCAATGCCGCAACTGCGGGGCTGGGCGGCAACGTGTCCAGCGCCTGTTCGGCAGCGGCGGCATATTCGGCGGCACGCTGGCGGCTGTAATCCAGGCCGCCGGTGGCATGAATCGCCGCCAGCACTTCGGGCATTGCGCTCGCATCGCCTTGTTCGACGATCTGGCGCAGGCGCTCCCGGGTGCCCGCATCCGAGTGCGCCATGGCGTGGATCAGCGGCAGGGTCGCCTTGCCTTCGGCCAGGTCGTCGCCCAGGTTCTTACCCAGGTCCGCGGCGTCGGCAGCGTAGTCGAGCACGTCATCGGCAATCTGGAAGGCAAAGCCCAACTGCATGCCGTAGTCGTACAGGCGCTGCTGCACCTGCGCATCCGCGCCCGAGGCCAGCGCGCCCAGGCGGGTGCCGGCGGCAAACAGCACCGCGGTCTTGCGCTCGATCACGCGCAGGTAGGCGGCTTCGTCGGTGTCGGGGTTGTGCACGTGCAGCAGCTGCAGCACCTCGCCTTCGGCGATGCGGTTGGTGGTGTCGGCCAGGATCTGCATGACTTCCATGCGATCCAGCTCCACCATCAACTGGAAGCTGCGCGAATACAGGAAATCGCCGACCAGCACGCTGGGCGCGTTGCCCCACAGCGCATTGGCGGTGCTGCGCCCGCGGCGCAGGTCCGATTCGTCCACCACGTCGTCGTGCAGCAATGTGGAGGTGTGGATGAACTCGATGATCGCCGCCAGTTGATGGTGCTCCGGGCCGGAGCCGCCAGCGGCGTGGCCGGCCAGCATCACCAGCATCGGACGCAGGCGTTTGCCGCCGGCGGAGATGATGTGATCGGCGATCTGGTTGATCAGCACGACATCCGAGGCCAGACGGCGGCGGATCAGCGCATCGACCGCGGCCATGTCGGGCGCGGCGAGGGACTGGATCTGGGGCAGGCCCAGGACGGTGGGGAGGTCTTCGGCGATGGTCATGCGCAGGCGTTCGTGATGTGCGCCGATTATAGGTGTCTGGGCCAGATCCGTCCCGCTGGCCGTGTCCGACGGCCTCCAGCGTGGCCGCAAACCCTTGCGGCGCCAGCGTCGGGCCTGTCCGGGAGCGTCCGGATTCCGACCTGCCGGCGCGGCATTTCCCGGCCCGGCGCTGCGGCGATCCGCCGGGACCGTGGCCGGCAGGTGCGGTAACATTAGCACCAAGACATTCACCGCCGCGCCCACTGGCGCCGGCGCATCATCTCGGAAGCATCTATGGCCCGCGGCATCAACAAAGTCATCCTCGTCGGCAACCTCGGCAACGATCCCGACACCAAGTACACCCAGGCCGGCATGGCGATCACGCGCGTGAGTCTGGCCACCACCAGCATGCGCAAGGACCGCGATGGCAACAACCAGGAGCGCACCGAGTGGCACCGCGTGGTGTTCTTCGGCAAGCTGGGCGAGATCGCCGGCGAGTACCTGCGCAAGGGCTCGCAGGTGTATGTCGAAGGCGAGCTGCGTTACGACAAGTACACCGGCCAGGACGGCGTGGAGAAGTACAGCACCGACATCGTCGCCAATGAGATGCAGATGCTCGGCGGCCGTGGCGAAGGCGGTGGTGGTGGCATGGGCGGCGATCGCCCGCAGCGCAGCCAGGCGCCGCGCCAGCAGCAAGGTGGTGGCGGTGGTGGTCAGGGCGGCGGTCAGGATTATGCCCCGCGTCGTCAGCAGCCGGCCCAGCAGCAGTCGGCACCGCCGATGGACGATTTTGCCGACGACGATATCCCGTTCTGATCGGTAGCCAGCCTTGGTTGTCATTCAAAAGGCCCGCATCGTGCGGGCCTTTTGCTTGCTGGCCGCTGTTGCATCGACGCGGGCCGTGCTGTTCCGATCCGAAGCGCCCTGGACGCGCAGGTTGCCCGACCAGTACGACGGCGCCACTGACCTGTCCACCAAGCGTGGCTAACAGCACCTCGCGCGCAATCGCCAGGTGGCTGAGAACGCCGCACACCCAACACCCATGGAATGTCTGCCTGACACATGCCGATTCCGGACATGGGCCGCGCCCACCTGGCGTTGCGCGCAGTTTTTACTGCCAGGTGCGCTACGCCGACGTCCGGTCGCGGCCGTTCTGCTTGGCGCGATATAACGCCGAGTCGGCGTCGTGCACGAAGGCATCCGGGGTGCGTGGCGTTTCGCCCGGTTCGAACGTCGCTACGCCGACGCTGACGGTGACGTGTGCGCTGGTCGGGCTGGACAGGTGCATCAGCCCGAGCCCGGCGACGGCGCTGCGAATTGCGTCGGCCAGCCGCAGTGCGCCGGCGGCATCTGTCTGCGGCAGGATCATGCCGAACTCTTCGCCGCCGTAGCGCGCGGCAATGTCTTCGCTGCGCCGTGAGCAACCGGCAATCGCGCGCGCGACCAGGCGCAGGCAGGCGTCACCGTTGACGTGGCCATAGGTGTCGTTATAGAGCTTGAAATGATCGACATCGATCATCAGCACCGACAGCGGCGCCTGTCGATGCACAGCCTGCTGCAAGGCACGCGAGAGCCGGTGGTCGAACGCACGGCGGTTGGCAATGCCGGTGAGTGCATCCATCCAGGCTTCGGAGCTGAGTTTGTCCTCGTTGCGATGCATGCGGCGCAGTTGCAGATCCAGCCAGATACCGACGCCCAACAACAATACGCATCCCAGGGCGGCGATCAGGATTCGCTGGCGTGCGGATTGCCGCCAGTTGGCCAACGCGTCATCGACGGCGACCCCGGTCAATACGGTCAATGGATAGGCCTGCGCTGGCGCAAAGCTGGAAATGCGCTCCACGCCGTCGATCGGCGAACGATAGGTGGCCGTGCCATGCCTGCGCGCACGCATGGTGACGTAGATCGAAGTGCCTGCGATCGAGGTGCCGATCACGCCCGGTTTGTCGGGCCGGCGCACCAGCACGATGCCGTCGTCATTGGTCATGCCGATGGTGCCGTTCGGACCGACCTCGAAGGTGCTGTAGTAGTTCTGGAAATACTTCAGTTGCAGCGTGACCAGGACCACGCCGGCAAATTCGCCGCGGGGGGTATTGAGGCGCCGGCTCAAGGTGAGCACCCAACTGCCATCGGAGCGACTCTGCACCGGCGGCCCGACCAGCGACAAGGCGTCGCGATGGTCGCGGTGATATTTGAAATAGGCGCGATCGGCGTTGTTGTGCTTCCTGGGCGTGCTGTCCAGTGACGAACTTACCCAGCTGCCGTCGGCCGCATAGATGAAAATGCCATGCAGCCGGTCCGAGCGACGCGCTTCATGCACCAGGAAGTCATGCATAACCGGTCCCGCACTGGCCGAGCCCTGGTCGTGCTCCACCCGCGACACCAGTCCCGACAGCACGGCATCGGCGATCGTCAGGGTATCGCTGGCATGCTGCGCCAGCGAATTGGCGAGGTTCAACGATTGCGCTTCGGCGGTATGCAGCGCACTCGCGCGCTCGTCGTGGATGGACCAGTATTCCGAACCAAGCAGCAACAGGCACGAAATGCCCAGCACGAAGTGCAGAGCGATGCGTTGTGCTCGTTGCCGTCGCCGCTTGCCGGGTGATGTCACGGGAGTTACCTGTCTGGACATCAGAACGTTGCAACCGCCGTGCCAGCTTAGCCGTGGGCGCTGGGTGGAATCGTTTGCATCGTGAGGCGCAATGCCGATCTGTGATTGATGCCTCATGCGTTGCACGGCAGCTCGCCCGGTATGCGACTGCGTTGCTGTCCAGCCTGCTGTCGTTACGCGCTCGATGCTGCTACGAAATCGCGAGCCCAGAACAGATTCCAAAGCCAGCTCGACTGCATGCGGATAACGCCCGGCGTGTTATCCCGAAGATCGATCACAGCAAGGAGCGCCCCATGCGCGCGATTCGTTTAGCTCAGCCTGCAGGCCTGAATGCATTACATGGTGTTGCCTTGCCCGACCCCGGGCAGCCGGCACGCGGTCAGATCAGGGTGCGGCTGCATGCAAGCTCGTTGAATTTCCATGACCTTGGCGTGGTGTCAGGGCAGATGCCGACCGCTGACGGCCGTATCCCCATGTCCGACGGTGCCGGCGTGGTCGAGGCCATCGGGCCGGAAGTGGATGAGTTCGCCGTTGGCGATCAGGTGGTGTCCACCTTCTTCCCCGAGTGGCTGGATGGCGAGCCGCTGCATGCCGGCTTTGCCACCACGCCCGGCGATGGCGTCGATGGCTATGCACGCTCTGCGGTGGTGGCCGCCGCCCATGCGTTCACACACGCCCCGGCCGGCTACAGCCATGCCGAAGCGGCGACCCTGACCACGGCCGGCGTTACCGCATGGCGCGCTCTGGTGGTCAACGGCGGACTCAAGGCCGGCGACAGCGTGCTGGTGCTCGGCACCGGCGGTGTGTCGATCTTTGCATTGCAGTTCGCCAAGGCGATGGGTGCCACCGTCATCGCGACATCGTCGTCCGACGAGAAACTGGCCAAGGCGCGCGCGTTGGGCGCAGACCATGTCATCAATTATCGGCAGCATGCCGAGTGGTCGGCGCAGGTGCTGGAGATCACCAACGGCCGTGGCGTGGATCACGTGGTCGAGGTCGGTGGGCCGGGCACGTTGGCGCAATCGATCCGCGCTGCACGGGTCGGCGGGCATATCGCCTTGATCGGCGTGTTGACCGGTGCCGCAGGCCCGGTGCCGACCGCGGAAATGATGGGCCGGCAGCAGCGCCTCCAGGGGCTGGTGGTCGGCAGTCGCACGCATCAACAGCAGCTGGTGCGTGCACTGGATGCCTTGCCGCTGCGGCCGGTGATCGATCGCGCCTTCGCGCTCGACGATATCGCCGACGCCTTCGCGCTGCAGCAGGCAGGCGGCCATCTGGGCAAGATCGTGCTGGAATTCTAGGAGCGGTTGAAGACGTGCCGCGCTTGCCGTCAGGCGGGCGCGGCCGCTGTGTGGGATCGGAATGGATCACCCACACACACTGCAATTCCACGCTATCCACACTCGCCTGACGGCCGATCGCCACGCGCTGGCCGCCGCTCAAGAGCGGTCGTTCGTGTCCGGATGTTCTCAATGCAGCGTATCCGGATGCAATGGAGCACCGCGGCGTGTAGATGGAAGCACGCGCGCAGACGCAGATGACATCGTCGTTGTCAGCACATGGAAAGGTCCCGAACCATTTCAAGAACCTGGGGCGCGCTGCAAAACGCGAGCTGCCAGCAGCACACACGAGTGTCGTGCAGCGAGTACGCAACCCACTCCAACAATGATGAGCGCGTTTCATAGGCGCATGCAGTCCATGCCGTCAATGCCCGCCTGCAGCGCCTCTAGAATCGGGCCATACCGCCGATTCGCGCCCGCACGCACTCGCCGCATGCTCACGCGATTGTGACCGGCCGCGCTGCACATTATTTAAGAACTGTATAAGCCAGCATTGTTGGAGATGCCAGCCATGAGAGATATCAAGATGACCCGTCGCGAGGTACTGATCGCTGGCACGGCGTCGGCAGCCAGCGTTGCCGCAACCCAGTCGATGGCCGCCACTGCAGCCAATGCGATGTCGCAGCGGCAGGCAGTCGAGCCTGCCAACGCATCGAGCCAGGTCGCATTCGAAGTCAACGGCAAGCCGGTGACGCTGACCCTGGACAATCGCACCACCTTGCTGGATGCACTGCGCGAACACCTGCATCTGACCGGTACCAAGAAAGGCTGCGATCATGGCCAATGCGGTGCCTGCACCGTGATCGTCGATGGGCAGCGGATGAATTCCTGCCTGTCGCTGGCGGTGATGCATCAGGGCGGCAAGATCACCACCATCGAAGGCCTGGGCACGCCGGACAAGCTGCATCCGATGCAGGCGGCCTTCGTCAAGCACGATGGATATCAGTGCGGCTATTGCACGCCCGGGCAGATCTGTTCGGCGGTGGCGGTGCTGGACGAAGTCAAGCGCGGCATTCCCAGCCATGTCACCGACGATCTGACTGCCAAGACCAGGCTCACCACGCCGGAATTGCAGGAGCGCATGAGTGGCAACATCTGCCGCTGCGGTGCGTATTCCAACATCGTCGATGCGATCAATGATGTCGCGGGAGAGCGCGCATGAAGGCGTTTAGCTACGAGCGTGCGACTTCGCCCGCCGACGCTGCGGCCAAGGCGGCGCGCCAGCCGGGTGCCAAGTTCATCGCCGGCGGCACAAACCTGCTCGATCTGATGAAACTGCAGATCGAGACGCCCTCGCACCTGATCGATGTCAACGGGTTGAGCCTGGATACCATCGAGGAAACACCCGATGGCGGCCTGCGCATTGGCGCCCTGGTGCGCAATACCGAGCTGGCAGCGGATGCCCGTGTGCGTCGCGATTACGCCGTGCTGTCGCGTGCATTGCTGGCAGGTGCGTCGGGGCAACTGCGCAACCGCGCCACCACCGCAGGCAATCTGCTGCAACGTACGCGTTGCCCGTATTTCTACGACACCAACCAGCCATGCAACAAGCGCCTGCCGGGCAGCGGTTGCGCGGCGATCGGTGGCTTCAACCGGCAGCTGGCGGTGATCGGCGTGAGCGAAGAGTGCATCGCCACCCATCCCAGCGATATGGCCATCGCCATGCGCGTGCTGGATGCGGTGGTCGAAACGGTGCGTCCGGATGGACAGACGCGTGCGGTGCCGTTGTCCGAGTTCTACCGTGCGCCTGGCAAGACGCCGCATCTGGAAACCGTGCTGGAACGCGGCGAGCTGATCACCGCGGTGAGCCTGCCCAAGCCGCTCGGCGGCACGCATGTCTACCGCAAGGTGCGCGATCGCGCCTCCTACGCATTCGCCCTGGTGTCGGTTGCGGCGGTCGTGCAACGCGATGGCAGCGTGCGTGTCGGCGTCGGCGGTGTCGCCCACAAGCCGTGGCGCAGCGAGGCGGCCGAAGCACAGTCGCGCCAGGGCGCGCGTGCGATTGCCTCCGTGCTGCTCGACGGCGCACAACCCACCGAACACAACGCCTTCAAGCTGCCGCTGGTTGAGCGCACCTTGACCGCGATCCTGGCCGACACGAGGGCCTGATATGAAATTCGACACTCCCGCCAGTACCAATCCCATCGACCAGCTCAAGGTGGTCGGCAAGCCGGTCGATCGTATCGACGGTCCGCTCAAGACCACCGGGCAGGCGCCGTATGCGTACGAGCATCACGATCTGCCTGGCCATGCCGCCTATGGCCATATCGTTGGCGCCGGCATCTCCAAGGGCAGCATTCGCAGCATCGATCTGAGCGCCGCGCGCAATGCACCGGGCGTGCTCGGCATCGTGACTGCGCAGAATGCAGGCAAGTTGCAGAAAGGCAAGTACAACACGGCCAAACTGCTCGGCGGCCCGGAGATCCAGCATTACCACCAGGCCATTGCGGTGGTGGTGGCCGAGACCTTCGAGCAGGCACGTGCCGCAGGCCAGCTGATCAAGGTCGACTACGGTCGCCACGTCGGCGCCTACGATCTGGAAAAGGCCCGCGATGGCGCCAAGGTCACCAAGGAGGGCGGGGCGCCGAATAGTGTGGTCGGCAATTTCGATAGCGCCTTCGTGGCAGCGCCGGTGCAGCTGGATGCCGAGTACACCACGCCCGATCATTCGCACGCGATGATGGAGCCGCACGCATCGATCGCCATGTGGGAAGGCGACAAGCTGAGCGTGTGGACCTCCAACCAGATGATCGACTGGAGCGCGGGCGATCTGGCCAAGACGCTGGGGATCCCGCGCGAAAACGTGCGTCTGATGTCGCCGTACATCGGTGGCGGCTTCGGCGGCAAATTGTTCCTGCGTGCCGATGCGGTGCTCGCCTCACTGGCCGCGCGCCAGGTCGGACGCCCGGTCAAGGTGATGCTGCCGCGGCCGCTGATCTTCAACAACACCACGCATCGCCCGGCCACCGTGCAGCGCATCCGTATCGGTGCACAGCGCGATGGCAAGATCACCGCGATCGCGCACGAGAGCTGGTCCGGCGACCTGCCCGAGGGCGGCCCGGAAATCGCGGCCGCGCAGACCCAGTTGCTGTATGCCGGCGCCAATCGGTTGATTTCCACGCGCCTGGCGGTGCTCGATCTGCCCGAAGGCAACGCGATGCGTGCGCCGGGCGAAGCGCCGGGTCTGATGGCGCTGGAAGTGGCCATGGACGAGATGGCCGAGAAGCTGGACATGGATCCAGTCAAGTTCCGCATCGTCAACGACACCCAGGTGGATCCGGAAAACCCGCAGCGTCCGTTCTCGCAGCGTCAGTTGGTCAAGTGCCTGGAAGACGGCGCAAAGCGTTTCGACTGGTCCAAGCGCAAGGCCAAGCCGGCCAGCAACCGCGATGGGCGTTGGTTGGTCGGCATGGGCGTGGCGGCCGCGTTCCGCAACGCGCCGGTGATGACCTCCGGTGCACGCATGCGGCTAGAGCAGGGCGGCCGGGTGGTAGTGGAAACCGACATGACCGATATCGGTACCGGCTCCTACACCATCATTGCGCAGACCGCTGCGGAGATGATGGGCGTGCCGCTGGATTGGGTGGACGTGCGCCTGGGCGATTCCAGCTTTCCCGCCTCGGCCGGTTCCGGTGGACAGTGGGGTGCGAACAGTTCAACAGCCGGTGTGTATGCCGCGGCAGTGAAACTGCGCGAAGCCGTCGCCAAGCAGCTGGGGCTGGACCCGGCCAAGGCCGAATTCGCCGATAGCCATGTGCGTGCCGGCGGCAAGCGCATCGCGCTCGGTGATGCCGCGGCCAATGGCGCCCTGGTGGTGGAGGACAAGATCGAGTTCGGCGAGCTTTCCAAGACGCATCAGCTGTCGACCTTCGGCGCGCACTTTGTCGAAGTCGGCGTGGATGTCGCCACCGCCGAGGTGCGCATCCGCCGCATGCTGGCGGTGTGCGCGGCCGGACGCATCCTCAACCCCAAGTCTGCGCGCAGCCAGGTCATCGGCGGCATGACCATGGGCGCGGGTGCAGCGCTGATGGAAGAGCTGGCGGTGGACAAGCGGCTGGGCTTCTTCGTCAATCACGACCTGGCCGGTTACGAAGTGCCGGTGCATGCGGACATCCCGCATCAGGAAGTGGTTTTCCTGGAAGAAAGCGACCCGATATCGTCGCCGATGAAGGCCAAGGGGGTCGGCGAGCTAGGCATCTGCGGCGTGGCAGCGGCGATCGCCAATGCGGTCTACAACGCCACCGGCGTGCGCGTCCGCGATTACCCGGTGACGCTGGACAAGCTGCTGCCGCATCTGCCCGAGTTGCTGCGCGCGTGAGTGCGGTGGTGGCCCCGGTCACGCATGCAGCGCCGGCCGAGCCGGCGTGGCCGGCATGGCCGAGCTATGCCCTGCACGATGACCTGCTGCCCACGCTGACCGCCTGGCATCGGGCGGGGCAGCGCGTGGCCATCGCCACGCTGATCGACGTGCAAGGCTCGTCGCCGCGCCCATTGGGAAGCGAGATGGCCATCAGCGCCGATGGCCGGGTGGCTGGCTACGTCTCCGGCGGCTGCGTGGAAGCGGCAGTGGCGCACGAGGCCAGCGCCGCCTTGCGCGACGGCATGCCGCGCTGGCTGGACTACGGCGAGGGCAGCCAGGTGCTGGACATCCAGCTCAGCTGCGGCGGCCGTATCGGCGTGCTGGTCTGGCCGGTCCAGGACCTGGGCGAGCATCTGGCACGCTGGCGCAATGCGCGCCAGCACCGTCGCCCGTTCCATGTCGCGCTGGATCGGAGCACCGGCGCCGTCCGTTACCCGGTCAGCCCGCAGGACCTGCGTCCCGATGAATTCCTGCGTACGCACCGGCCGCCGCTGCGGCTGGTGCTGGTCGGTGCCGATCCTGCGCTGCTGGTGCTGGTGTCGCTGGCCAGCCAGATGGGTATCGAGGTACGCGTGCTGCGGCCGCATGGTCCCAGCGAACCACCGCCCGGCTTGGCCGCCGACCATTACGATCGCCGTGCATTGGGCGACGCGCTGCAGGACCTGCATCTGGATGCGGACACGGCGCTCTACAGCCTCGCACATGACGGCGACAGCGACCTGCAGGTCGCCTGCCGCGGGCTCGCCTCCAGGGCTGCCTGCATCGGCATCCTGGGCAGCCGCCAGAAGCGGGAAGCACGCCTGCAGGCACTGCGTGCGCTCGGCTATGACGATGCCGCGCTGGCCAGATTGCGGTTGCCGGCGGGCTGGCGTATGGGGCGCTCCTCCCCGCATACGATTGCACTGGGCATCATTGCCGAAGCCACCCAGGCGGTCGCCGATGGGCAGGCTGCTGCTGCGTTGGCTGGCTAGGAACGGCCACCAAGACGGCGGCGCTCACCGCCATGCAGAGCGCGGACAGTAATCGTAGGTACCACTCATACTGCGATTGCTTGGCGCCATCCGCATCGGCTTGACGACCGCTCGCTACGTTCCGTTAGCCACTCCGAGCCGTGTCGCTGTGAGAACGGGCAGGGCACTGCAATCGCGCGTTTGCATTAACTTCGATACGAATTTCAATGTGCAGTCGCTAGCAGGGTGGATGCGTGGTTGTCGATGAAGTTTCTGGTGCTGAAAAGTATCCGTCTGGAGGGTAAGTAATTTTTGATATGCCTTTTAAGGCATGCTCTTGTGATCCGCGCTTCTGCCGGTAATTGCGCCATCCAAGGCTGGCAATCAGTCGCTGTCGTCGTGATCGCAGCGCTACCGCAGCTGCGCACATTTCTTCGTCATGCTGGCGCAGCAGTGCAATGCGCAACGGTCGGGTGGTAGACGTCGGAAAGCGTCATTCCCTGGATCGGAGAATGCGTTGCATTTAGTCACTCCGCGCGCACAGTTACCTCTTTAGGCTGGCGCATCCCCAATATGCACACCACGTCGCCATGACCGAATTATTTGATCACTACGACGACGTCTCTGGCGACGCAGCTCGATTGCCGTCGCCTTTTGTTGCCGGTCATCTCGGCCAGGTCCGGAGCAGTGCGCTCGTCGATGTGTGCCCGACCTTGCGTACGTCGCGCCATCGTTCGCCGCGCGCCCTGGCATCGGACGCATGAGCAGCGATCACGTTGCGCTGCTGCTCGCCGCGGGTGCAGGACGTCGGTTAGGGCGTTCCAAACAATTGCTGTTGCGCGACGGCGAACCGTTGTTGCGGCGTTTCGCACGCATCGCGCTACAGACGGCGCCGCGCCGCTGCGTGGTGGTGCTGGGCGCCGATGCCGACGCATTGAGCGAGGTCCTGCAAGGCCTGGAGGTGGAAGTGCTACGTCATGCCGACTGGGCCGCCGGCATGGGCTCCAGCCTGGCGGCGCTGCGCCAGCATGTGCAGGACGATACGTCGCTGAGGCGCAGCCTGATCCTGGGCTGCGACCAGCCCGCGCTGGATACGCCGCATCTGCGCGCCTTGCTGGAAGAAGCGGACCGGGCCGCATCCGGATGCGCCACCAGCGGGTACGCCGGTGTGCGTGGTATCCCGGCGGTGGTCACCCATGCGGCCTGGGCCGACGTGCCGCTCCACGGTGACAGCGGCCTGCGCGGCTTGTTCGCCGGCCTGGACGTGCAGAGCTTGGGCTGCGTCAGCGCTCCGGCGCTAGCGCTGGACGTGGACACGCCCGCCGACCTGGTCGCAGCGCAACAGCGAGGCTGGGTGGATGCGGATTGAGACACCGTGACGGGTGCTTGACGCGCTATCCGGCAGCCTGGGGGCTAGGTTGTCTCACGACCACAGCACGAGCGCTTCCCTGATCACCAGGACATAGCCCACCACCATCGCGGTCTTGACCGGAAACTGGAACTTCCTGAGCAGATGCATGCGACCCCTCCCCCGAGGCATCTTCAAGAGCGACGAATTCCCCCGCGCCGTCTGCGCCCGTTGACGGCCAGCCGCGACGTCTGGTCGCCGCTCGAGCGCGAATTTAGCGCCAGCGTCGATCGGTGTCACGTAAGAATTTTCCTACCTTCATGCCAGTGTCCGCCCGACGGCGTTGGCATTAGCAAAAAGACATGCTGGCTATGCCGGACGCGGGGCCCTAGGCCACTCTCCCGCGGCCCCTTGAGTAAGGGCGCGCCGGCATCCCCAACGGGACCCCGGCACTCCCATCGCTGGTGGGCTGCGCCATTGCGCGCTGCCCACTTCCGTCGTTGTACCGCTGCATCTGCCGGCCGGAGGCCCTGATGGACGAGTCCCGTTATGTTGTGCGTATTCATCCCGAACAGGGCGGTTGGTGGGTGACCCGGCCGCAGTGGTCGCCGCTGCGTTATCTGCGCGAGCAGGGCGCGCTGGAAAATGCCGAATTGATGGCCAAGCTGCATTGCATGACCACCGGTCAGCCCAGCGGCGTGGTGTTGAAGACCGCCGAAGGCGAGCGCGTCGTGCGTCGCTACGGCTGACCGAGCCGGCCGCTTGCAGGAAGCGCAAGGAAGACGCTGACGATCCTGCCCGGGCAGGGTGGCCGACCACATGCACCCGGCAACCCTAGCGCAGTGCGCCAGCCGGCGGCCTTGCAGTCATGCCGGGAGTCGCCTGCGGATCCAGTCGACTGGACACGAACGATCGGCCATTCTTGCTGCGATCCGCACCTTGGCGGCCCCTAGTCGAGAATGTCGCCCCTAGTGAATGCCGCCGGTTCTGCCTTGATCCAAAACGATATCGTGGTCTTCGGCCTGATCGCCGCCACGCTGGGAGCGGTGTTCTGGACCTCCTCGCGCGAGCGGGGTGTGTGGCGACGCTTCTACGCCGTGGTGCCGGCGCTGCTGCTGTGTTACCTGCTGCCGGGCATCTACAACACCGTCGGCCTGATCGACGGTGCCAATACCCGCCTGTACAACCCGATCGCGCGCGACGTGCTGTTGCCGGCCGCGCTGATCCTGCTCACGCTGAGCATCGACCTGCGCGCCATCCTGGGGCTGGGGCCCAAGCTGGTCGCCATGTACCTGGGTGCGTCACTGAGCATCATGCTGGGCGCGGTGGTGGCGTTCTGGGTGATGGGCTGGGTGCATCCGGCCACGGTGGCCGGCGATACCTGGGCCGGCATGGCCGCGCTGGCGGGAAGCTGGATCGGCGGTGGGGCCAACATGCTGGCGATGCGCGAGGTGTTTGATGTGGATGCCACCACCTTCGGGCAGTTTGCAGTGGTGGATGTGGGCGTCGGTTATGTGTGGATGGCGGCGCTAATCTTCCTGGCCGGGCGCGCGCGCAGCATCGATGCGCGCAGCGGCGCCGATACCCGCGCGCTGGATGCCCTGCAGGAGCGCATGGCGCGGTTCCAGGCCGAACACGCGCGCATTCCCAGCCTGGCCGATCTGATGGTGATCGTGGCGGTGGCGTTCGGCGGGGTCGGGCTGGCGCACGCGCTGGCCAATCCGCTGGCCGCATGGTGCAAGGCCAATCTGCGCTGGTCCAGCCAGTTCAGCCTGGACACGCCGTTCGTGTGGGTGGTGGTGCTGGCGACCAGTATCGGCCTGCTGCTGAGCTTCACCCGTGCGCGCACGCTGGAAGGGGCCGGGGCCTCCAAGGTCGGTTCACTGCTGCTGTATTTCCTGATCGCCTGCATCGGCATGCAGATGGATCTGCTGGCGTTGCTGGATCGGCCCTGGCTGTTCCTGCTCGGGCTGATCTGGATCGCGGTGCATATCGGGTTGCTGTGGGGCCTGGGCCGCCTGTTGCGGGTGCCGTTCTTCTATTTCGCGATCGGCTCGCAATCCAATATCGGTGGACCGGCCTCGGCACCGGTGGTGGCCGCCGCGTTCCACCCGGCCCTGGCGCCGGTTGGCGTGCTGCTGGGCACGATGGGCTACGCCACCGGCACCTATCTGGCCTATCTGGTCGGCATCACCTTGCGCGCGATGGCGGGAGCGGGCTGACCGACCGTCGCACGGTCGGGGGGCGTCGTCGTCGGGAAGGTGTGGCAGGACGTGCCGGGGGCGCGGTATCACGCATTGCCGCAGTGCCGGCTGTATCCCTTCGACGAGCACTTGGAGCTGTCGTCAGCCACCTCGAGGCGGGCACTGGCCAGCGCCAGTGCCCGGTCATGATTACTGCTGAAGGCCGCGCCGCTGCGCTTCCTGCTGCGTGCTTTGCTGCGACTGCTGCTGGTTGTGCTGCTGCAGCTGATCGACATTGCCGTGCGCCGGCTCGTTGGCCGCCGAGGCAGTCTGCACATGGCTACGCAGATGCGCCGGGTCGTCCATCCGGCCTTGCACCGCAATCAGGCTGTCGCCGTCGCGGTTGGGCACCAGGTGGTCGATCCGCTGCAGGCCGTCGCTGCTCGCACGCGCGGCCACGCTGGCGGCGGTGTTGAGAAACGCGGTGCCGTCACGCAGGCCCAGGCGTTCGCGCTGGCCGTCCAGGCGCACCACCGCGTCGTTGAACAACTGGCTGCCTGCACCTTGCGCCTGCCCGGGCGATTGCATCTCCTGTGCCTTCATCACCGAGTCCATGCCGTGCAGGTCCAGGCGATGCTTCAACATCATGCCCGGCACCAGGCGTCTCCCGAACGACAATGGGTCCGGCTCCGGCAGCTCGATCTGATGCCCGGCCGCATTGGGCATCGCCCATTTCAGCGGGATGCTGTCTTCCTGCAGATGGGTGAGGATCTCGTTCTTGACGTGGTAGCCGCGGATCAACTCGCTGCTGGCGTAGTCCTTGGCTGCCGAGGCATCCAGGCCCTGGCGTTCCAGCGTGCGGTCGTTGACGCCGGCGGCGTTGTAGGTCACGGCGGGGATGTCGTTGACCATCGCCGACGCGGCCGCCAGGCCGCCGCCGAGCGAATGCCCCGAGATCACCACCTGGTCGCCGAACGCCTGCTTGGCCTGGCTGCCGAGCTGGATGGCAGACGCGTATTGCGCGTCGTCGAAGCCCAGGCCCTGGCCAAGATTGTGCTTCCAGTCCTTGCCTTCGTCGGTGCCGCAGAAGCCGAGTACCACCTGGCCCTGTTCGTTGCGGTAGAACGCGGCATCGAAGCCGCTCTTGGCATCGTGCAGCAGGCCGGGGTCGATGCCCGCCCGTTGCAGTGTGCTGTCGTCCATGCGCGTCCAGCCGTTGGGCAGCGGCGCAAAGGTTTCGGCGCCGCCTTCGCGTCGCTGCGAGGCAGTGGCATAGAGGTCTTGCAGCAGCGCCGGGAACTGGCGGTCTTCCGGCTGCGGTTGCTGTCCACGCATCGACTCTGCGAATGGGGTGGACGAGGAATTTGACGGGCTCATGCGCGGCTCCTTGCGTTCGTCGTGCGAAAAGCCCGCTTAGCGGCTGCTTTCCACGGGAATGTTGTGGGCGCTCAACCACGCGCGCACGTCCGACCTGGCCTGCTGGCCGGCGGCATTGAGCAGGCGGTCCGGGGTGGTGAAGAAATACGCCTGGAAGGTCTTCTGTTGCGCGTTGCGCAGCGTGGGATCCACCCCGGCCTCGAGCAATTGCAGCACTGCCGGGCTTGCCGCGCCGCTTTGTGCGGCCAGGTGCAGCACGCTGTTGCCGGTATTGTCGACGCGCTGTACATCGGCGCCTGCTTGGATCAACAACGCGGTCTGCGCATCGCGCTTGCTCTGCACGGCGCGGAACAACGGCGTCCACCCGGCGCGCGCGCTGACCACATCGACCGGCGCCCTGTGCTGCAACAGGATGTTCAGATATTCCGCATCCTTCGCCATGGCCGCCATATGCACGACCGTTTCCTGGTCCATGCCCGGCAACGACGGATCTGCGCCGGCATCGAGCAATGCCGCAAGGGCACGAGGTTGTTCGTTCCAGATCGCCCACTCGAGCAAGGTGACGTTCTGATCGCCGTGTGCGGCGAGATCGACTGTCGGTGCGAGTGCGCGGATTCGGGCGACATCACCGTGCGCGATGGCGTTGGCGATGTCGGTCAGGCCGGGGTCGCGGAAGGCGACGGTGTGGTCCTGCAGCGTAGCTGACATGGTGGTTTGCTCCTTGGCACCGGGCGAGGCGGTGCATGAGACCGCGAAAAACGAGGTCGCAAGAACGAGCAGGGTGGGGAATCGCGTCTGCATCGAAATCTCCTTCTCCTGATCGCATTCCTGGTGGCACTGCGGTGTGTCCTTCCGCAGCCGGGCCGATCCTACCAGCTGCCTGGACGACGCGCGGTAAGATTTTGTGACATGCCGGCGCCGCAGGTTTCGCTGGTCGAGGCCGTTTGTCGTCGTGGCGTAGGCATGGTGCCGATGCATCACGATGGGCCTCACGCGCGCATGCACTCCGCCACAGCCAACGGTCACAACGCGGCCGGCATAATGGTGCTTTGCGAGCAGATGGGTGCAATGGTCTACGAATTACTGATCAGCGATTGCGACGGCGTGCTTGTCGACAGCGAGATACTGGCCGACCGGGTGATGCGCGAGGCGCTGGCGGCCTTCGTGCCGGTCGAAGCGTTGGAGCAGTTGCTCGGCACAACGTTCGGGCAGACCACGCGCGAGGTATTGCTACGCGTGCAGGAACACTTCGCAGTAAGGCTGCCGGAGACCTTGCTGGCACAGATCCAGGCGCGCAGCGAAGCCTTGATCAAGGCCGAGGTGCAGCCGATTGCCGGCGTGCGCGACGCGTTGGAGCAGATTCCGTTGCCGCTGGCGGTGGCTTCCAACAGCCGCCGCCACAATGTGATTGCCTCGGTCGAGCGGGTAGGGCTCACCGCACGCGCGGCGGGGCACATCTTCAGTGCCGACATGGTGGAGCGGCCCAAGCCGGCGCCGGATGTCTATCTGTTGGCCGCACGCACCCTGGGCGTTGCGCCGGAGCGCTGCCTGGTGATCGAAGACAGCCCCACCGGTGCCACTGCCGCATTGGCGGCCGGCATGCAGGTGCTGGGGTTTACCGGCGCCAGCCATATTCCGCAGGGGCACGCCGATACCTTGCGTCGCATCGGTGTGCTGGCGGTGTTCGACGATATGCGCGAGCTGCCTGCGTTGTTCGAGCGGCTGGCGCAAAAACGCGCTGGCTGAGAGCTGCCGGCAGTACGTCTTGGATGCAGTGTCGATGGTGGCGAAATCGCAGCCCTCTCATTCTGCAACCGACCGGGCCAGACCGTGCAGTCGACCTGCAATGACAGAGGGGTGGTGAGACGCTGGTCGACGCACACCGATCCGACCAACGCACCTCATGCACTGCTTGCAACCACGCACACCGACTCTCTCGACGGGGCCTTGCCCGCCCACCGTCGCGGGACCTTACGCGGCATGGATGCCGCGTAAGAGCCTACAAGGACGTACTTGCGGCGTGTCCCGCGAGGGTGGGCGGGCAAGGGCCCTGCAGCCAAGCCACAGACACACGCTCTACAACTGATCCATGCGCAAAGCCGTATATCAGCCGCTCTACCTTGCGACATGTCCCGCGATGGTGAGCGGGCAAGAATCCTGCCACCAACCCCAAGCCATCAACGCAACAGGGCGCGATTCGCATCGCGCCCTGTTGCGTTCCGACTCGCCACCTATCCGATCATCCGGTCAGCAGCAGCGAAACCCGCTCTTGCCGCCGTAACGCGCGTCCTGGCGCTCGCGGAAGAAGGTGGGGTAGTCCATCACCGGTTTGTCGGGGTGTTTTTCCAGCATGTGGCGCACGTAGTTGTCGTAATCGGGAATGCCGCAGCACAGACGTGCGGTCTGGATCAGGCGCCGCCAGATGCGGCGATGCACCTGGTATTGGCTGGCGAGAACGAGTTGGGTGCCCATTACAGATCCGCCATCTGGTGTGGCTGCAAGGCCACGTACGGGGTTTCGCGGTCGCTACGCTGCGGATTGCGGCGCGCAATCACGATGGTCTTGATCGCGTAGATCAGGATCGAACCCACCACGAACAGGAACAGCACGGTCAGCCCGGTATTGACGTAGGCATTGGTGACGATCTGCTGCATCTGCGCCACCGTCTTGGCCGGCGCGGTGATGGTGTTGCTGGCGATGGCGTCCTGGTACTTGTGCGCCTGCGCCAGGAAGCCCTGCGCCGGGTTGCTGTCGAAGATCTTGATCAGCCCCGCATAGGTGGTGCAGATCAGCAGCCACACCGCCGGCACCAGGGTGACCCAGGCGTAGCGGTCGCGCTTCATCTTGAACAGCACCACCGTGCCCAGCATCAGTGCGATCCCGGCCAGCATCTGGTTGGAGATGCCGAACAACGGCCACAGGGTCTGGATGCCACCGAACGGATCGATCACGCCGGTGTACAGCAGGTAGCCCCACAACGCCACGCAACCGGCGGTGGCGATGATGTTGGCGGCCCACGATTCGGTCTTCTTCAGCGCCGGGATGAAGTTGCCCAGCAGGTCCTGCAGCATGAAGCGGCCCGCACGCGTCCCGGCGTCCACGGCGGTCAGGATGAACAGCGCTTCGAACAGGATCGCGAAGTGGTACCAGAATGCCATGGTGTCTTCGCCCGGCAGCAGCTGGTGCAGGATCTGCGCGATGCCCACCGCCAGGGTGGGCGCACCACCGGCGCGTGCCAGGATGCTGTGCTCGCCGATGTCGCGCGCCGTGGCTTCCAGCACCTCCGGCGTGATCGCAAAGCCCCATTCGGACACCTTGGCCGCCACCGCCACCGTGTCGCTGCCGACCAGCGAAGCGGGGCTGTTCATGGCGAAGTAGATGCCCGGCTCGATGATCGATGCGGCTACCAGCGCCATCACCGCCACGAACGATTCCATCAACATGCCGCCGTAGCCGATGTAGCGCATGTGGCCTTCATTGGCGAGCAGCTTGGGGGTGGTGCCCGAAGCAATCAGCGCATGGAAACCGGAAACCGCGCCGCAGGCGATGGTGATGAACAGGAACGGGAAGATGCCGCCCTTCCAGACCGGACCGTCGCCGGTGGAAGCGAACTGGGTCAGTGCCGGCATCTTCAGATCCGGCATGACCACCAGGATGCCGATCGCCAGCGCCAGGATCGTGCCGATCTTGAGGAAGGTGGACAGGTAATCGCGCGGCGCCAGCAGCAGCCATACCGGCAACACCGACGCCACGAAACCGTAGCCGATCAGCATCCAGGTGATCTGCTTGGCGGTGAAGGTGAATGCCGGGCCCCAGCTCGGATCCGCCGCGACCTTGCCGCCCAGCCAGATCGCGCCCAGCAGCAGGATCAGGCCGACCACCGAGATCTCGCCAATCTTGCCGACCCGGATGTAGCGCATGTACACGCCCATCATCAGCGCGATCGGCATCGTGGCGATGACGGTGAACATGCCCCACGGGCTTTCCGCCAGCGCCTTGACCACCACCATCGCCAGCACCGCCAGGATGATGATCATGATCAGGAAGGCGCCGAACAAGGCGATGGTGCCGGGCACCTGGCCCATTTCCTCGCGCACCAGATCGCCCAGCGAACGGCCGTTGCGGCGGCTGGACAGGAACAGCACCACGAAGTCCTGCACCGCGCCGGCGAACACCACGCCGACCACCAGCCACAGCAGGCCGGGCAGGTAGCCCATCTGTGCGGCAAGCACCGGGCCGACCAGGGGCCCGGCACCGGCGATCGCGGCGAAATGATGGCCGAACAGCACGTGCTTGTTGGTGGGCACGTAGTCCAGGCCGTCGTTGTTGGCCACCGCGGGCGTGGCGCGGGTGACGTCCAGCTGCATCACCTTGTCGGCGATGAACAGGCTGTAGAACCGGTAGGCGATCAGATAGATCGACACCGCCGCCACCACGATCCACAACGCGTTGATGTGTTCGCCGCGGCGTAGCGCCACGGTGCCCAGACAGAACGCGGCCAGCAGCGCCAGCGCGCCCCAGGCCAGCTTCGAGAACCCTTTCATGCATGCCCCTCAGGAACGATTCACCCAAGGGTCACCCTCTGCCCGCCCGGGGTCAATGGCGCCGTTCCGGGCCGGGGTAAAACTTTAGTTGTAGAGCGTCGTGGCGCCGCCTGCCGGATCGCGCGGCGGTGCCGGCGGGTTTTGGAACGATCGGTTGCGCCGGTCGCGGTTGGGCCGCGTGCCGGCTGCATCCATTATTCGAGCCAGTCATTCACGCAGGGAGAGGTCGATGAGCACCACCACCACCGCAGCGGCGCACGTGCTGCGCACCATCCGTGGCATGCCCGCCTCCGACGGTGCCGGAGTCAAGCTGACCCGCGTGATCGGCACCCAGCAGCTGCCGGACCTGGACCCGTTCCTGATGCTGGACGAGTTCGGCACCGACAAGGCCGAAGACTATCTGGCCGGGTTTCCCAGCCATCCGCACCGCGGCTTCGAGACGGTGACCTACATGCTGGACGGGCGCATGCGCCACAAGGACAACCACGGCAACGAGGGGCTGCTGACCCCGGGCAGCGTGCAGTGGATGACCGCCGGGCGCGGGCTGATCCATTCGGAAATGCCCGAGCAGGAATCCGGGCGCATGCGCGGCTTCCAGCTGTGGGTGAACCTGCCGGCGCGCGACAAGATGACCGAGCCCAAATACCAGGAGTACGCCCCGGAACGCATTCCGGTCGCCCAGCCGGCGCCTGGCGTCACGGTCAAGGTGATCGCCGGCGCGGTGGGCGAGGTGCGTGGCCCGATCGTGCAACCGGCCACCGAACCGGTGTACCTGGATATCGCACTGGCACCAGATGCGGCCTGGGACTATGTAATGCCCAGCGGCCACAACGCGTTTGCCTACGCATTCGAAGGCGCGGTGACGGTGGGCGAGGGCAATGCCGCGCGTGTGCTGCCGGCGCAGCAACTGGCGGTGCTCGGTGGCGGCGAGCGCCTGACGCTGCGGGCCGGTGCAGACGGTGCGCAGCTGATCCTGGTGGCGGGCCGCCCGCTCAACGAGCCGGTGATGCGGCACGGCCCGTTCGTGATGAACACCAAGCAGGAACTGATGCAGGCCTTCGTCGATTTCCAGGAAGGCCGGTTTTGAGCCGGCGCGCTACAGCCACCGCGGGGTTAGCGGCATGAGTGACCGGCCCGTCAGTGTCAGCACCGGCGCGGTGCCGTACACCGTGAGCATCCATGATGGTCGGCATAGCTGGAGCGGCGACACCCAGCCGGCCAATGGCGGCGCCGACGCCGGGCCGGATCCGGAGTCGCAGGTGCTGGGCGCCCTGGGTGCCTGCACCGCGATCACGGTGTCGATGGTGGCCGCGCGCAAGCAGTGGCCGTTGACGGCGGTGCATGTGCATCTGCATTACACCCAGCGCGGCGCTGCGGGCACGCGGATCACGCGGCAGGTCGAGCTGGAAGGCACGCTGGACGATGCGCAGCGTGCGCGCCTGCTGGAGGTGGCCGACAAGTGCCCGATCCATCGCCTGCTCACCGGCGAGGTGCGGATCGAGACAGCATTGCAGGGCGACGGCGACGGCGACGCGTCAGCTGCGGCGGCAGGCGTCTGAAGCGCAGGCGAGCCGCATGCGGGTGCTCCGCCGGCTCGCCTGAAAGACCGCGTCAGGCGAGCCGGCCCTGGCGCGTCACGACCGCTTGCCTCAGCGCTGCAGTGCCAGGCTGGCCGGCTGCAGGTCCATGTTCTGCACCAGCGACTGCATCGAGGCCAGTTCCTCGCTGTTGGCGCCGTCGATCCATAGCTGCGCGTAGCGCTTCTTGCCCAGCTCGACCACGGTGACGCGGCGCGACTCCATGCCCGGCAGCTCGCGGCCGCCCAGGTCGAGCTTGTACCAGTAGAACTCCTCCTGCTGGATCTGGCCTTTCTCCGCGCGTCGGTCGCGCGCCAGCGTCATCGCCGGGTCGCGGGTGGTCAGCATCACCCCGACCACCTGGCGACCGTCGGCAGTCATGGCCTTGCAGACCAGATAGTCCGCGCCTGCAAGCTCGCTCCACTGCAGCCCGGAGGCTGGCGGTAGCGGCGGGCAGACCGGTGAGGTTTGGGCGTGAACGGTGGCGGCGGCCAGCAACAGGCTCAGGCCGACAAGGCAGGATGCGGACTTCATTCAAGTGTTCCCCGGCGTTGGATGTCTGCGCAGGGACAGCGTCGTCGCGCGTGTCGCCGCATCAGCCCCGTGCGCTCCCCGCCCGGCTGTGCCCGCACGCAACCTGTCCCCAACCTATGGGGGCATCACTACCACAGGTGTGGCTGCAAGCTCAAGCGCAATTCGCAGGCTGGGCTGCAATCGGTCGTGCACACCGGCACTTCCGTTTCGAGACCTGGGTGGGTTGCGCGGCGCTCGCGCGACAGCCTGCGGTCAGGGGTAGTTGACCGGTTTGGGGGCCGGGGTTTCCGGCAGCGGAATGAATTCCTTGTCGTCGCCGGGAATGCTGCCGAAGCGACCGGCCTGCCAGTCGTCCTTGGCCTGCTCGATGCGCTCCTTGGAGCTGGAGACGAAGTTCCACCACAGGTGGCGCGGGCCATCCAGCGGCTCGCCGCCGAGCAGCATCGCCTTGAGCGGCGTCCTGGCGCGCAGGCGTCCGCGGCTGCCGGGCGAGGGCACGATCAGGTGGCGCGCGGGCACGTCGGCGCCATCCAGCTGCGCCTCGCCTTCCAGGATGTAGAGCGCACGTTCGGCATGGCCGGTGTCCAGGTCGATCTCCGCATCCGGCTGCAGATCCAGCGCGACATTGAGCGTGCCGCTGAACACCTGCACCGGCGATTCCTCGCCGTACGCACGGCCGGCGATCACGCGTAGCCAGACGCCATCGCGGCGTTGCTGCGGCAGGCTGGCGGCGGCGTGGTGATGGAAGGCGGGCGCAGTTTCTTCGGCCGAGCGCGGCAGTGCGATCCAGGTCTGCATGCCGTGCAGCGCATGCGTGCGGGCGCGCTCGGGGCCGGGCGTGCGTTCGGAGTGGGCGATACCGCGGCCGGCAGTCATCCAGTTGACGTCGCCGGGGCGGATCACCTGGTCCGAGCCCAAGGTGTCGCGGTGGCCGATCTCGCCGGACCACAGGAAGGTGACCGTGGCCAGGCCGATATGCGGATGCGGACGCACGTCGATGCCGTGATCCGGCTCCAGCACCGCCGGGCCCATATGGTCGACGAACACGAACGGGCCGACGCTGCGCGCCTGCAGCGTGGGCACGGCGCGGCGGACTTCCAGCCCGCCGATGTCGTGCACGCGGGGAGCGATCAAGGTGGTCATGGCGGCGGCTCGCGGTGGCTGGAGTGGTCGCCAGCTTTGCATGCGCGCACGTGGCCGGGCGAGCGCTCCACCAAGACAGATCGTCCCGGAGGCAGTGTCACGTACGAGGCGGGCGACGTGTTTTCAAGGGCGAGCGGCGCATGCCGCGCGATGGCAGTCGAGCCGCGTGCAGCGATGTGCTGCATTGATGGGAGGAATGAAATCTTTCGCGACGATGACGTGCCTTGTCGCAGCAAGCATCATCGCTCGATTGCGAAAGAGTTCGCGCCGGTATCGCTAGCGCCGATGCGCGCCGTGCCTGAATGCCGCGCGTTGGAACGTCGTTGCATGGCGCGCTGGCGGCCAGCGCGGGCGCGCCGAGCTCGTTCGTCGCGGACGACGGCTGCAGGCACGCAGCAGGTCGATCGCGATTGACCGTCGCGCGCTAGAACAGTTGTGCGGGCGCCGTGGTGTCCAGGGCGATCTCGCCGCGCCGCGAGGCCAGCCGATCGGCCAGGCGCGTGGGCTCGGGCAGGCGATAGGCGCGCAGGGTACGCAGCGTCCAGTCAAGCGCGCCCTGCATCGAGACGCGATGGCCCGGCGAGACGATCAGCGGATTGCAGCGCAGCTTGCTGCGCAGCGCCCAGCCGATCTGCGTGCCGCCCAGCAGGATCGGGCTGTGGTCGCCGCGCTCGGGTCCCGGCTCGACGAAGCTGCCTGCCAGGCGTTGCTTGGCCACGCCGATGCTGGGCAAGCCGGTCACCACGCCAAAGTGCGCAGCGATGCCGAGCTTGCGCGGATGCGCGATGCCCTGGCCGTCGATGAAGACCAGATCGGGCGGGCGCGAGAGCAGTGCCAGCGCCTGCAGCAAGGCCGGCAGCTCGCGAAAGCTGAGCAGCCCCGGTACGTACGGCATCGAGGTGGGCACGCGCGCGACATGCGTTTCCAGCGGCAGCAGCGTGTCTGCATCCAGCAGCACCGCGGCCGCACGCGTGGTCTGGCCGTCGTCTTCGAAGCCGACGTCGAAGCCGGCGAGCAGCTGCGGTGTTGCGCCGGCCTGGTCCTGCAGCACCACGCGGTGTGCCAGTTGCTGTTGCAACTGTCGCGCCTGGATGACGCTGCCATCCCAACCGGCAAAGACGGGATCGATCGTTTGCATGGCTGCAGCATCGCGCGCCGGGCGTGGCGGTGTCGTGCACGCCTGCGATGCGCTGGCTGCCGTTACAATCGCAGGCTGATCGGCCCCCAATCGGAGAACCGTAGTGACCCGCAAACTCGTACTGCTGCGCCATGGCCAGAGCCAATGGAACCTGGACAACCGTTTCACCGGCTGGGTGGATGTGGAACTCACCGAGCAAGGCCGCCAGGAAGCCGCTGCGGCCGGCAAGCTGATGAAGGACGAAGGCCTGCAGTTCGATGTGGCGCACACCTCGGTGCTCAAGCGCGCCATCCACACGCTACAGGGCGCGTTGAAGGAACTCGACCAGGACTGGTTGCCGGTGTCCAAGAGCTGGCGCCTCAACGAGCGCCACTACGGCGGCCTGCAGGGGCTGGACAAGGCCGAGACGGCAGCCAAGCACGGCGAAGAACAGGTCAAGATCTGGCGCCGTTCCTACGACATCCCGCCGCCGGCGATGGACGTCAACGATCCGGGGCATCCGTGTCACGACCGTCGCTACGCCACGCTGGACCGCAATGCGTTGCCGGGTACCGAGTCGCTGGCGACCACGCTGGTGCGCGTGCTGCCGTACTGGCACGACGCGATCGCACCGCAGTTGAAGGCCGGGCAGACCGTGCTGGTGACTGCGCACGGCAACTCGCTGCGTGCGCTGTACAAATACCTCAACGATGTCTCCAACGAGCAGATCCTGGAGCTCAACATCCCGACCGGCATCCCGTTGCTGTTCGAGCTGGACGACAACCTGCAGGTGCAAAGCTTCCGCTATCTGGGCGACCCGGAAGCGGCCAAACGTGCCGCCGAAGCGGTGGCCAACCAGGGCAAGGCGAAGTAATCGCCGCATCCGCCGGCTGCGCTGCGTGCATGGCGCGCAGCGTGGCGTGGGTTTCGCAACGCGCGTTTGAACGAGGCGTGCGGGTTTGACACGCAGGCGGCGCCTGTTCGCGGATCGAACGGGTACCGCAGGGCAGCATGCGTGTGTTCTTGCAGGGGAGACATGATGTCCAGCAAGCGTAATAGGCAACAGATGAGTGCCACCTACTGCCGCGCATATTTGGTCACGTTGGGTTTGCTGTTGGCCGGTGGCAGCGCTGCGTTCGCGGTGCTGGCCTGGGGCAGCGTGTCCGCTTCGGCGATCGGCGTGGCGCTGCTGATCTGCGTCATGGGTGTGGCGCTGCTGATGTTCGGTTTCCTGGGGCCGTCGCGGCAGATGGAATCCTGGGCGGAGGCAGCGTCCGGGCATGAGGTCGCGCTGGTGCTGATGGCGCTGGCGTATCCGGTGTATCTGTTGATGGCGCCGGTGTACGCACGCAAATGATGGCAGTCGATGGCGCGCTGCTGCGCCGGACTGCTGGGTGGTTTCCGCGGCGGTAGATGGCGCTGGCACGCGCGTGCCCAGCTGACGCGCAGTGTCTTGTCGGTCGTTGTGCGTTCTTCGATAAGGCGCGGCACCGGACGTCAGGGCGTTGCGGTGCCGTTGCGATGATGGTGTGGTTGGTGTGTCTGCGCTGATTGCCTACTTTTTGACTGCGTCCGACGCGGTCGTCTGCCTTGGAGAATGGAAAGATGTTGAGCAAATTCGCGCCACTGTCGCTTGCGGTGGCCATCGCGGTGACGCTCTCGGCGTGTGGCAGTTCCGACGACAGCGCCAAGCCGGCACCGGCCGCAACGCCGGCCGCACCGACCAGGGTGGATGTGTCCAAGCTCGATGCACCGATCGTGGCCTTCGGCATCAACGATCTGGATCCGGCCATCAACGCGTGCCAGGACCTCAACGGCTTCGTCAACGCCAAGTGGCTCAAGGCCAATCCGGTGCCATCGGACCGCACCAGCTGGGGCAGTTTCGAAGTGCTGGCCGAGCGTTCGCTGACCATCCAGCACGCGCTGGTGGAGCAACTGGCGCGCGGCAACCTGTCGGCCGGCTCGGTGGATGCCAAGATCGCCGACCTGTGGCGCACCGGCTCGGACGAAGCGGCGATCGACAAGGCCGGCATCACGCCGCTGCAGCCGCAGCTGAAGGCGATCGATGCGCTGACCGATGCGCCGTCCATCGCCGCGTGGTTGCGCGACAGCTATGCCAAGGGCCAGGGCTTCGTGTTCTCGTTCGGCGCCAATGCCGACTACAAGAATTCCGAACAGATGATCGCCTACGCGGGCCAGGGCGGTCTGGGACTGCCGGAAAAGGGCTATTACACCGATCCGGCGCAGGCCAAGATCCGTGAGCAGTACGTGGCCTACATCGCGCGCGTGCTGGAATTGTCCGGCGTCGCGCCAGCGCAGGCGGCAACCCAGGCCAAGGCGGTGATGGCGTTCGAAACGCGCCTGGCCAATGCCTCGCTGTCGCGCATCGAACTGCGCGACCCGGCCAAGCGCTACAACCCGGTCGATGTGGCCGGCGCCAATGCGGTCACGCCGCATTTCGACTGGCAGGCGTTCTTCAGCGCGCTCAAGGTGCCGGCCGGGACCTTCTCGCTGAGCCAGCCGGGTTACTTCGCCGAGCTCGATGCGATGCTGGCCGACACGCCGGTGGACACCTGGAAGGCCTACCTGCGTTTCCACAGCGTGGATGAGGCAGCGCCGTATCTGGCCAAACCGTTCGAGCAGGCCAATTTCGATTTCTATGCCAAGACGCTGCGTGGCCAGCAGGACATGCTGCCGCGCTGGAAGCGCACCTTGAACGCGGTCAACGAGGCGATGGGCGAGGCCCTGGGCCAGTTGTACGTGCAGTCCGCGTTCCCGGCCGAGTCCAAGCAGCAGATGCAGCAACTGGTGCAGAACCTCTCGGCGGCGCTCAAGGCGCGGCTGGAAAAACTCGACTGGATGAGCGCGGAAACCAGGCAGCGCGCGCTGGAGAAGTGGGCCAGCTTCACGCCCAAGATCGGCTACCCGGATCAATGGCGCGACTGGTCGGGCCTGGAAACCCGTGGCGATGGCTTCCTGGCCAACATGCAGGCCGCGCAGGCGTTCAACTACCGCTACATGCTGGACAAGATCGGCAAGCCGGTCGACAAGCGCGAGTGGCATATGACCCCGCAGACGGTCAATGCGTACTACAACGCCACGCGCAACGAGATCGTGTTTCCGGCGGCGATCCTGCAGCCGCCATTCTTCGATCCCAAGGCCGACCCGGCGTTGAACTACGGCGGTATCGGCGCGGTGATCGGGCACGAGATGATGCATGGCTACGATGACTCGGGCAGCCAGTTCGATGCCAAGGGCAACTTCGATACCTGGTGGACCGATGCGGACCGCAAGCTGTTCACCCAGCGCACCGATCAGCTGGTGGCGCAGTTCGACGGCTATGAGGCGATTCCCGGCGTACATGTCAAAGGCAAGCTGACCCTGGGCGAGAACATCGGCGACCTGGGCGGTCTCACCGTGGCCTACGACGCGCTGCAGATGGCGTTGCAGGAACAACCCGACGCCGGCAAGGATATCGACGGTTATACCCAGGACCAGCGCTTCTTCATGAACTGGGCCACGGTGTGGCGCCGCAACTTCACCGACGGCGAACTGCGCGTGCGCCTGAACACCGATCCGCATGCGCCGGCCAATTTCCGCGCCAATGGCGCGCCGTCGAACATGCCGGCATTCGCGCAGGCATTCCAGTGCAAGCCCGGCGATGCGATGGTGCGTGGGGACAAGCAACGCGTTGCGATCTGGTGATCGGCGCAACTGCAGCACGTGCGGTTGCGACCGCGCGTGCTGCAAATGCCTTGTTTTGGCGGCTTTGTAGAGCCTGCTTGCGGCTGCGTCTGCACATCGGGCTGCCTGCGTAACGTCTAGACTGCCGCGCTTCGACCGGCGGGGAGCGGCAGTGACAAGGCGAAAGATCTTCAAGGCGATCGGGATCGGTGTGCTGATCCTGGTGCTGGGCAGCGTGCTGTCGTTGTACGGCTACGGGCGCTTTGCCGATCGTCAGCGCGGTGCGGTGAGCCATGCGCTGCCTGCCACGGCGATCGCCACGCCGATCGATCGGGTCGTCGCGCCGCTGCAGCAGGCACATGCCGGCCAGACCGGCATGGTGATCCTGCCCGACAACGTCGACGCGTTTGCGGTGCGCGCGCTGACCGCGCGTGCGGCCGGGCGTAGCCTGGATCTGCAGTACTACATCTGGCATGCGGACTTCACCGGCAACCTGCTGCACAACGAGCTGCTGCATGCGGCCGATCGCGGCGTACGCGTGCGCCTGCTGCTGGACGACATGAACATCCACGGCAGCGATTCGGTGCTGGCGGCGCTGGACAGCCACCCGCTGATCGAGATCCGGCTGTTCAATCCCACCCGTGCGCGCGAAGGCACGCTGATGCGCGGCGTGGAGATGGTGCTGCGCATGTTCAGCATCAATCGGCGCATGCACAACAAGGCCTGGATTGCCGATGGCCGGATGGCGGTGGTGGGTGGCCGCAATGTCGGCGACGAGTATTTCGATGCGGCGCGCGACACCAACTTCATGGACATGGATGCGGCATTGATGGGGCCGGCCGTGGGCCAGGCCGAGCAGGTCTTCGATGCGTACTGGAACAGCCCCAACGCCTTGCCGCTGGACGCGCTGGTGACCGCACGGCCGCAGGCACTGGATGCGTTGCGCGGCAGTCTGGACGCCGGCCTGGCATCGGCACGCGCGCATCCCTACGTGGAGCGGCTGCGCCAGTCGCCGAGCGTGCAGGCCCTGACGCAGGGCCAGCGCCAGGTGCACTGGCTGGAGCAGGCGCGCATCGTCTCCGACCCGCCGGAAAAGGCCGAAGGCGCACCACCGCAGGCGGACTGGATGACGCCAATCCTGATCGGCGAGATGGCGCGTGCGCAGCGCGAGCTGAAGGTGATCTCGCCGTACTTCGTGCCGGGCGAGGAAGGCATGCGCTGGATCGGCCAGTTGCGCCGGCGCAATGTGCGCGTCAGCGTGTTGACCAATTCGCTGGCGGCAAACGACGTGGTTGCCGTCCACAGCGGCTACGCCGGTTACCGCGTGCCCTTGCTCACCCAGGGCGTGCGCCTGTACGAGCTCAAGCCGATGGGCAAGCCGGACGGCAGCCTGTTCGGGTCCAGCGGGGCCAGCCTGCACACCAAGGCCTTCGTGGTGGACGACAGCAGCGGCTTCATCGGCTCGTTCAATCTGGATCCGCGCTCGATGAACCTCAATACCGAGATGGGCCTGCTGTTCAACGATCGCGCAGTGGCCGCGCAACTGGAACAGGTCTACAACCGCAAGATCGGTGCGCCGGTGAGTTACCGCGTGACCCTGGAGCAGGGCGAGTTGCGCTGGCACGACGATGCGGCGCAACCGCCCGAGGTGTGGTCGCAGGAGCCGGCAGCCAGCGTGTGGCGGCGTGGCGCGGCGACGGTGATGGGCTGGTTGCCGCTGGAGTCGCAGTTGTAGTTCCGCTGCGCGCGCGTGCAGCGCGCTACTGCAGCTGTGTCACGATCTCGCGCGCCATCGCGCCCAGCGGCAGGATGCGGTCGGCGCCGCCGCGTTTGATCGCTTCCTTGGGCATGCCGAATACGATGCTGGTGTGCTCGTCCTGCGCCACCGTGCGCGCGCCGGCCTGACGCATTTCCAGCAGCCCGGCGGCACCGTCGTCGCCCATGCCGGTCATGATGATGCCCAGCGCATTGCTGCCGGCCGCACGTGCGGCCGAGCGGAACAGCACATCCACCGACGGACGATGCCGGTTGACCGGCGGGCCTTCCATCACTTCGACAAAGTACTGCGCGCCACTGCGGCGCAGCAGCAGATGCTTGCCGCCGGGCGCGATCAGTGCGCGGCCCGGCATCACCCGGTCGTTGTTGGCCGCTTCCTTCACTGCGATCTGGCACAGGCCGTTGAGGCGCGCGGCGAAGGCGGCGGTGAATTTCTCCGGCATGTGCTGCACGATCACGATGCCGGGGCAGACGCGCGGCAAGGCGGTCAGCACTTCTTCCAGCGCCTGGGTACCGCCGGTGGAGGTGCCGATGGCGACAATGCGCTCGGTGGTCTGCGCCAGCGCGCGCCCGCTTTGCGCCGGCAGGATCACATCGGCGGTGTGCTTGACCTCCGCTTCCAGCGGCGCTGCGGCAACCCGCGCGGCCAGCCGTTTGACGTTGGCGCGTGCGGCGCTGCGCACCGTATTGACCAGTTCCTCGGCCGAGTCGGTGAGGAACTGCTTGAGCCCCAGCCGCGGCTTGGTCACCACGGCCACCGCGCCGGCGGCCAGGGCATCCATGGTGACGCGTGCGCCTTTTTCGGTGAGCGTCGAACAGATCACCACCGGGGTGGGGCGCTCGCTCATGATCTTGCGCAGGAAGGTGATGCCGTCCATGCGCGGCATTTCCACATCCAGCACGATCACGTCCGGCCATTGCTTGCGCATCTTCTCGATCGCCAGCAACGGGTCGGCCGCGGTGGCGATGACCTCGATGTCGGCCGCGTCGTTGAGCACGCCCACCAGCACCTGGCGCACCACCGCCGAGTCGTCGACGACCATGGCCTTGATGGGACTGGGGCTGGCGGCAGGGCGGTTGAGGGCTATCGACACGGCGGATCCTTGGCTCAGGCCTTGCGGAAGATCGAGGGTGCCACCTGGACCAGATCGATGTCGAGTTCGCTCAGGCTTTCCGAATGACCGATGCAGAAATATCCGCCCGACTTGAGGTTGGACAGCACGCGCAGGATGACCTCGCGCTTGGTCTGACCGTTGAAATAGATCATCACATTGCGCAGGAAGATCGCATCGAAGCTGCCCAGCATCGGCAGGGCCGTGTTGAGGTTGGCATGCACGAACTTGACCCGGTCGCGCAGGCGGCGCTCCACCAGCAAGGTACCGTCGTACTCGCCCTGACCACGCAGGCAATAGCGCTTCAGATACGCCTGCGGAATGCCGTCGATACGTTGCAGCGCGTAGTGCCCGGTGCGCGCCTTGGCCAGCACGCGGGTACTGATGTCGCTGCCGACCACTTCGAACGGCCGCCCCTGCAAGGCGTCGTCCAGCACCATTGCCATGCTGTAGGCCTCTTCGCCGCTGGAGCTGGCCGCGCTCCAGCAGCGGAACGGCAGGCCGCCGCGATGTTCGCCGGCCAGCTTGCGCAGCAGCTCGAAGTGCTTGGGCTCGCGGAAGAAGTAGGTCTCGTTGGTGGTCAGCAGATCGATCGCGGTCTGGATCTCGGCGCGGTCCTGGCGGCTTTCCAGCAACTGCAGGTACTGCGTGTAATTGCTGAACTGGTGTTCGCGCAGGCGCTTGCCCAGGCGGCCGCACAACATGGCCTTCTTGCCGGAGGAAATGCTGATGCCGGCCGCTTCGAAGATGAAGCGCTGGAAGCGGCCGAATTCCTGTTCGGTGATGGCGGTGGCCGTGCTCATGTCAGGCGACATCCGCATCGCTGGGCAGTGCGTTGCCGCACAGGCGGGCGATGCGCACGGCGTGTTCGCGCCACCATTCCGACAGCATCGGCCCGGGCATCGGCGAGCCCATCAGATAGCCTTGCGCCAGGTCGCAGCCCAGCTCGCGCAGCAGGCGCCAGTCGTCCGGGGTCTCCACCCCTTCGGCCACGGCGGTGAGGTCGAGCCGGTGCGCCAGTTCCAGCGTGGATTCGAGCACGGTGCGCTGGCTGCGGCTGCGATGGGCGGCATGCACGAAGCTGCGATCGAGCTTGAGTTCGGTGAAGGGAATGCTGGCCAGGCGCTGCAGCGAGGAAAACCCCGTGCCGTAGTCGTCGATCGACAGGCCGAAACCATGCAGGCGCAGGCGCGCCAGCATGCTCAGGGCATTGGCTGGCTCGACGATGGCGCTTTCGGTGAGTTCCAGCACCAGATCGGCAGGGCTCAGGCCGTTGTCGCTCAGCTTGCCGCATAGCTGTTCGAGAAAGCCCTGCTCGCTGAGCAGGTTGGGCGACAGGTTCAAGGCCAGGCTCAGCTCGAAGCCTTCTGCGCGCCAGTCCACCAGTTGCGCAACCGCCAGGTCGATCACCTGCTGGGTCAAGGCATGGATCAGGCCTTCGCGTTCGGCCAGCGGAATGAAGCGCTCCGGCCCGATCATGTCGCCTTGCGGGCGGCGCCAGCGCGCGAGTGCTTCCACACCGCGCAGGCGGCCATCCCTGAGATCGAGTTTGGGTTGGTAGGCCACGCGGATTTCGCCGCGGCGCATGGCCCGGTCCAGCCGCGATGCCGCCGCGCCACCGCTGGACATCAGCGGCGATATCGCCGGCTGTGCAAACGCAGGCGCGTTCGTGGCCAGCCCCGGTTCGCACTCCAGCACATTGGCCAGGTCCTGCAGATGCATCGGCTTTTCGATGCCGCCGAGCACGCGCACCCCGGCGCTGCGGCTGAGCTGCATCACCGCATCGATCAGGGCGCCGCCGCGCTGCGAGACCACCACCACCGGCACGCTGTACTTGCCGCGTGCCAGTGCATCGAGCAGCTGCACGCCGTCCATGCCCGGCATTTCCAGATCGATCAGCAGCAGCGATGGTGAAATCGCACTGCCCAGCCAGGCCAGCGCGGCGTGGCCGTCGACCGCGCCGTCGACCGCGACGGCGCCGAGCTGGCGGCACAGCGCCATCGCGTGTTCGCGCTGGACCACGCTGTCGTCGACGACCAACACGGGGCCGTCCAGCGCGCAGCTGCAGGAGAGAAGGGTGGGGCGCATGGGAGTCCTTGCGTGCATGCTGGACATGTCAGGCTGCCAGCTCGGCGACAGGCAGCTGGGCGAGTGCGTCGTCGGCCAGCACCGCGTCGGCGTCGAGCAGGATCACGAAGCGCTCGCCGATCCTGGCCATCGCATGGATGCAGTCGCGTGCGATGCCGGCGCCAAAACTGGGGGCGCCGGCGATGGCGTCGGGCGCGATCTCCAGCACTTCGCTCACCGCGTCCACCAGCAGGCCGAGCACCTGATGCGTCTGGCCATGGGCAATCTCCACGATCACGATGCAACTGCGCTTGGTGATCGCGCTGGCATTGCGGCCGAAGCGTTGCTGCAGATCCACCACCGGCACCACCGCGCCGCGCAGGTTGATCACGCCGCGCAGGGCCGGCGGCATCATCGGCACATCGGTGGGCGCGCGGTATTCGATGATTTCCTTGATGCCGAGGATGCCCAGGCCGAACATCTCCGTGCCCAGCAGAAAGGTCAGGTATTGCTGCGGAGCCGTCGATGACGGCGCAACGGTGCGTGTGGTGGTGATGGCTGCGCTGTGCGGTTGCATCGTCGTTTCCTCAGAAGCTGGCGAACTGCGATTCGTCGATCGCATCGGCGGTGGTCGCCACCGCGCTGATCTGGCGCACGTTGCTGCGACGCGGCGGTGCGCTGACCGCGGTGCTGCTGCCATGCGTTGCGATCCGGCGCGGGCCAGGCTTGCTGCTGGTCGACGCCGCCGCACGCGAGCCGTTGCCGAGCCGGAAGAAGCCCATCAACTGCTGCAGCTGTTCGGCCTGTGCGCTCATTTCCTCCGAGGTGGCGGCCAGCTCTTCGGCATTGGCCGCGGCCGACTGCGTGGTCTGGTTCAACTGGCCGACGGCGGTGTTGATCTGGCTGACGCCGGCGGTCTGTTCCTCGGAGGCGGCGGCGATTTCCTGCACCAGGTCGGAGGTGCGGCGGATCGAGGGCACCATCTCGCCGAGCACGCGGCCGGCGCTTTCGGCCAGGTCCACGCTGGAGCCGGCCACCTCGCCGATCTCCTGCGCGGCGATCTGGCTGCGCTCGGCCAGCTTGCGCACTTCCGCCGCCACCACCGCAAAGCCCTTGCCGTGTTCGCCGGCACGCGCGGCCTCGATGGCGGCATTGAGCGCCAGCAGATTGGTCTGGTAGGCGATGTCGTCGATGATGCCGATCTTCTTGGCGATGTCCTTCATCGCCACCACGGTGGCGCGCACGGTGTCGCCGCCGTCGGCGGCTTCGCTGGCGGCCTTGGCGGCCATGCTGTCGGTGACGCGCGCGTTCTCGGTGTTCTGCGCGATGGAGGCGGTCATCTGTTCCAGCGAGGCGCTGGTCTCTTCCACGCCGGCAGCCTGTTCGCTGGCGGCCTGGGCCAGCGCCTGCGCGGTAGCGCTGACCTGTTCGGAGGCGCTGGCCAGGTTCTCGGCGTTGCGGTTGACCTCATCGACGATCTCGGTCAGCCGGCTCATGGTGGTGTTGACGTAGCGCTGCATGTCGGCGAACGCGCCTTCGTAGCGGCCTTCCACGGTGTGGGTGAGGTCGCCGTCGGCCATTGCGCCCATCACCTGGATCACTTCGGAAATGCTGCGCAGGTTGCCGCGCGCACGCTCCACGGTGTCGTTGATGAAGGCCTTCTTGCCCGGCAGCTGCGCCAGCGGTGCCTCGAAGTTGCCGCGGCCGAACTCGGCCACCACGCCCATCGCCAGTTTCTTGACTGCGATATGCGCGCCCACCATCTGGTTGATGCCGGTGGCCATGCTGCGGAAATCGCCGTCGAAGCGACTGCTGTCGATCACCACGTCGATGTCGCCGGCCTCGTGCTCGGCCGACATGTGGTTGATCTCGGCGATCAGGCCGGTGAGGTTGCCGCGCACCTGTTCCAGGGTTTCGTTGATGAAGCGCTTCTTGCCCGGCAGCAACGGCAGCTGCGCGGTGAAGTTGCCGCGGCCGAATTCGGCCACGCAGGCGATGGCCTGCTTCTTGACCGCGATGTGGCTGGCCACCATCGCATTGATGCCTTCGGCCATGCGGCGGAAATCGCCGCTGAAACGCTGGGTGTCGATGACCACGTCGATATCGCCGGCGTCGTGCTCGGCCGCCATGCGGTTGACCTCGGCGACCATGCCGGTGAGGTTGCCGCGGATCTGCTCGACGATCTCGTTGATGAAGGCCTTCTTGCCCGGCAGGCGTTCCAGCTCGGCGGAGAAGTTGCCGCGGCCGAACTCGGCCACGCACGCCATTGCCTGCTTCTTGACCGCGATGTGGCTGGCGACCATGCGGTTGATGCCTTCGCCCATGGTGCGGAAGTCGCCGTCGAAACGCGCCACGTCGATGCGTGCATCGATCTCGCCGGCATCGTGTTCCTGCGAGACGCGATTGATCTCCTCATTGACGTGGGCGATGTTGCCTTGCACCTTGCGCAGCGCACGCAGCACCTCGCAGGCCTGCTCATCGCGCAGCTGCGGCAAGGCGACGGCGAAGTTGCCGCGCGCGAAGGCATCCAGCGTAGTGGTGGCAAGCTGCAGCGAGCCGGTCGCGCTGCGGATCGCATGGAACAGCAACGCGCCGCTGACGAGCGCGGCCAGGACGCTGGCGGCGAGCAGGGCGCCGTGCGACAGCGTCAGCGCAAAGCCGGCGACCACCACCGCGACGGGCAAGGCGAGGGCGAGGGCGGCGGTGAACCACAACTGCGTGGCGATCGGGAGACGGTGTGACATGGCGGCAGCTTCCTGGGCTCAGGGAACAACGAATGACGCGGTGATGTGGGGAGTGCTGGTGTGGTGACTCAGGCCGCCAGGGCGTCCTGATTTGGATGCAATTGCTGCAGCAGGCTGGGCACATCGAGAATCAGCGCGACATCGCCGCTGCCCAGGATGCTCGAGCCACTGATGCCCTTGACCTGCGCGAAGACCTTGGACAACGGCTTGATCACGGTCTGCCATTCGCCCAGCAAGGTGTCCACGACCAGGCCGAAGCGCTGGGCGCCCTGGCGGATCACCACGATGCTTTCGCGCGCCGGCGTCCTGCCGCCAAGCGCGAACAGTTCGCGCAGGCGCACATACGGCAGCACGCTGCCACGTAGGTCGATGTAGTCGCTGGCGTAGTCAGGGGTGAATTCCACGCATTCCTCCACCACGTCCAGCGGCACCACGAACACCGACTTGCCGACGCCGACCTGGAAGCCGTTGATGATGGCCAGCGTCAGCGGCAGCCGCACCGAGATGGTGGTACCCACGCCGGCGCTGCTGTCGATTTCCACGGTGCCGCGCAGCGCGGTGATGTTGCGCTTGACCACATCCATGCCGACGCCGCGCCCGGACAGGTTGGTGACCTTTTCGGCGGTGGAGAACCCCGGCTCGAAGATCATCGCGAACACCTCGCGGTCGCTGAGCTGGCGGCCCGGCTCGATCAGACCGCGTTCCAGCGCCTTGGCCAGGATGCGGTCGCGGTTCAGGCCGCCGCCGTCGTCGGTGATCTGGATGACGATGCTGCCGGAGTCGTGATACGCATTGAGGCCAACGGTGCCGCGTGCGGGCTTGCCGCGCGCCACGCGCACGTCCGCCGGCTCGATGCCGTGGTCCATGGCGTTGCGCACCAGATGGGTGAGCGGGTCGCCGATCTTTTCCACCACCGACTTGTCCAGCTCGGTGTCCTCGCCGGCCACCACCAGCGCGATGTCCTTACCGAGTTCGCGCGCCACATCGTGCACCACGCGCTGGAAGCGGCTGAAGGTGCCGCCGATCTTGACCATACGCAGTTGCAGAGCGCTTTCACGCACCTCTTCCACCAGGCCGGCCAGGATCGAGGCCGATTCCAGCAACTGCGCGTCGCCGGTGCGCTGTGCGTTGGCATTGGTGCCGGCCACCGCGATGATGAGTTCGCCGACCAGATCGATCATGCGATCGAGCTTGTCGGCGTCGACGCGGATCGAGCGCGCGTCGGGGTTGCGTGCGCCGGTGTCCTGCGGCGCGCGTGCCGGCGTTGCGGCCGGCACGGCAGCCAGCGCGCCGACGACCGGCGCGGCAGCCACGACCGGCTCGCTGGCAGGCACGGCGCTGGCGTCCATCGGTGCCGGCACCGAAAGGATCTCCAGGTCGCAGTCTTCGCGCACGAACTCGAACACGTCCTCGATCGCGGCACGGTCGGCATCGCTGCGCAGCAGGATCTGGAAGCCCAGGTAATTGGCTTCCGGATCGAGCGCTTCGAAGCTCGGCAGCTGGCTGACGTCGGTGCTGATCGACTCGACCGAGCCCAGCCCGCGCAGGTTGCGGATCAGCTTGAGCGGCGAGTTGCCGTAGCGCAGCGCGTCGGCGAACAGTTTCAGCGTGATGCGCCAGTAACCGCTCTGTTTTTCCGGGGTGCTGTGCTGGATGGCGGAGGCGGTGACACCGCATGCGCTGGCCTGCAGGTAGGTCTGCAGTTGTGCCAGCAGGGGGCGGCCTCTGCCGCCAGTGCGTCGGCATCGGCGTGAGCGGGGTCGGCGGCGGTTTCCACCAGGGCATGGATATGGTCGCAGCACACCAGCAGCAGCGCGATCAGTTCCGAACTCAGCGTCAGCGCGTCGTCGCGCACCAGGTCCAGCACGCTTTCCACGACATGGGTGAAGCCGACCAGCTGCGGCAGATCGAACAGGCCGCCCGAGCCCTTGATGGTGTGCGCCGCACGGAAGATCGCGTTGACCGCATCCGGCGAGGACTCGCCACGCTCGGCTTCGAGCAGGTGACGTTCCATGTCTTCGAGCAGGTCCCGGCTCTCGGCCAGGAAGGTCTGCATCAGCTGGTTCATATCCATACGCGTTGCCGGTCCCTTAGTGAATGCGTTCGCCGATACCCGCAACCGCATGTGGGTACAAGGCTTCGAGCAGGCCGAGCAGTTCGATCACATCGACCACCGCGCGGCTGGAATCGGTCAGCGAAAACGGCCGGCCGTCGGCCTGGATCGCCTGCTTGGTCGCCAGCAGCAACTGCAGGCCGGTGGTGTCGATCTCGCTGACCGCGCCCAGGTCCAGGTGCAACCCGCCCGGATGCAGCAAGGCCGGCTGCAGCAGCGGCTTGAGTTCGGCAGCGCGACGGATGGTCATCTCGCCTTCCAGGGCGAGCGTCAGCGGCGCGGGTAGATCGGACAGTGGCGTGTTCATGGATGCCTCAAGCGATGCGGTGGCGCACGGATGCGTGCCTGACGCGGAAAAGGTCGCTCCGGCGCGGGGTCGCATGGGCAGCTCTGCACACGGCGATCACGTCGGTCCATGCAGGTATCGGCGCGCGGCAGGAATATTTAGGCCAAATTCACCGCGGTGACGGATTTGCGAAATCCATCACTTCCCGCGTATTAACTGCTCAGCTTTGTCGCAAGCAGACTCAGGAAGCCGGTGTCCCGGACAATCGTGCAGGACACCGCGCTACCTTTCAGCCGACTTCTTCACTCGCTGCGTCGGGCGCATGTGCGTGACCGCAGCGGGGAACACGCATGAAACAGGCAACATGGGACCGCGCCGGCATCGTCTGCGGCGTTGGGCGTTAGTGAAAATGCCGCATCGGCTTGGATTCGCAGCGGCCCCTGCCTGCGACGCGCTCGACGCATCCTTGCGTCCTGCACGGTCCAGCACGCTGCGTAAAGCAGGCGCAACCGCCCGGCGCGCGTTTCTACCTGGGTGCGAGCATCGTCAGCAGGCCGCGTGCGGCGTTGAAACGGTCCGCGCCTTCCGGCAGCGGCAGCTTGATGCGCAGTTTGTCCGGGCCGTCCATGGTGTAGATCTTGGGCTGCTTCTGGATCATCTGGATCACCGCGACCGGGTCGATCGCCGGTTTTGCCTCGAAGACCAGCCGGCCGCCGTTCTCGCCCAGGTCCAGCTTGCGCACACCCAGCGCGTTGGCCTGCAGCTTGAGCTCGGCAATCGCGAACAGGTGCTTGACCGGGTCCGGCAGCAGGCCGAAGCGGTCGATCATCTCCACCTGCAATTCGCGCAGCGCATCGGCATCGCGTGCGCTGGAGATGCGCTTGTACAGCGTCAGGCGCGTGTGCACGTCGGGCAGGTAATCCTCGGGAATCAGCGCGGCCACATGCAGCTCGACCTCGGCGCCGCGGACCTCCTCGCCGGCATCCAGGTCCGGCAGCTTGCCCTGGCGGATGCTGCGCACCGCGCGTTCCAGCAGCTCGGTATACAGGCTGAAACCGACCTCGGCCATCTGCCCGCTCTGGTCTTCGCCCAGCAGCTCGCCGGCACCGCGGATTTCCAGATCGTGGGTGGCCAGGGTGAAGCCGGCGCCGAGCTCGTCCATGGAGGCGATCGCCTCCAGGCGCTTTTCCGCATCGGCGGTCATCGAGCGACGATCCGGCACCACCAGGTACGCATAGGCGCGGTGATGCGAGCGGCCGACGCGGCCGCGCAGCTGGTGCAACTGCGCCAGGCCGAAGCGGTCGGCGCGGTTGATGATGATGGTGTTGGCATTGGGGATGTCGATGCCCGATTCGATGATCGTGGTCGACAGCAGCACATTGAAGCGCTGCTTCTGGAAGTCGAGCATCACCCGCTCCAGCTCGCGCTCGGGCATCTGCCCATGCGCGATACCGATGCGCGCCTCCGGCACCAGTTCGGACAGCTCGCGCTGCATGCGCACGATGCTTTCCACATCGTTGTGCAGGAAGTACAGCTGCCCGCCGCGACTGAGCTCGCGCTGGAAGGCCTCGCGCAGCAGCGCGTTGTCCCAGGCGGTGATGAAGGTCTGCACCGCCAGCCGGTTCGGCGGCGGGGTGGCGATGATCGACAGGTCGCGCAGCCCGGCCATGGCCATGTTGAGCGTGCGCGGGATGGGGGTCGCGGTGAGCGTGAGCAGATGCACGTTGGCGCGCATCGCCTTGAGCGCTTCCTTCTGCCGCACGCCGAAGCGCTGCTCTTCGTCGACCACGACCAGGCCCAGGTCCTTGAACTTGACGTCCGGCTGCAGCAGCCGGTGCGTGCCGATGATGACGTCGATCTCGCCGCTGGCGACCTTCTCCAGCTCGGCCTTGATCTCCTTGGTGCTCTTGAAGCGCGACAGCACTTCCACCTTCATCGGGTAATCGGCGAAGCGGTCGCGGAAGTTGCGGTAATGCTGCTCGGCCAGCAGCGTGGTCGGCACCAGCACGGCGACCTGCTTGCCGGCGCTGGCGGCGGCAAATGCGGCGCGCACGGCCACCTCGGTCTTGCCGAAGCCGACGTCGCCGCAGACCACGCGATCCATCGGCTGGCTGCTGCCCAGATCGCGCAGCGTCGCATCGATGGCCGCCAGCTGGTCGCCGGTTTCCTCGAACGGAAAGCCGGCCGCGAACGGTTCGTACATCGCCCGGTCCACCTGCAGCGCCAGGCCGGCACGCGCACGTCGGCGGGCCTGGATTTCCAGCAGTTCGGCCGCCACGTCGCGGACCTTTTCGGCCGCCTTGCGCTTGGCCTTGGTCCATTGCTCGCCGCCCAGCGAATGCAGCGGCGCGGTCTCGGCCGAGGCGCCGGAATAGCGGCTGATCAGATGCAACTGCGCCACCGGCACATACAGCCGGTCGCCCTTGGCATATTCGATTTCCAGGAACTCGCCGGGCATGCCGCCGGCGTCGAGCACGATCAGACCGCGGTAGCGGCCCACACCGTGGTCCTCGTGCACGATCGGCGCGCCTTCGGACAGCTCGCCCAGATCGCGGATGATCGCTTCCGGCTCACGCCCGACCCGGCGGCTGCGGCGCGGCTGGTTGGCGCGCTCGGGAAACAGCTGGCGCTCGGTCAGCACCGCAATCTGCGGGGCGTCCAGCGCAAAGCCGTCTTCCAGCGGCGCCACGGTGATACCGAAGCGCAGCTTGGGCGCGGCCAGGAAGGCGGGCAGGTCGGCGACCACCTCCGGCTTCAGCTGCGCGGCGGCCAGCACTTCCATCAAGGCTTCGCGCCGGCCCGCGGTATCGGCGGCCACCAGCACGCGGCCGGGGTAATGGCTCAGGAACGAGGCCAGCGCCTGACCGGCCGGGGCGTCTTTTGCCGCCACCGGCAGCGGCGGCAACGGCTGGTCGCCCAGGGCGGCGGCCTCGTCGATGCGCGGATGGTCGCTGGCCCAGACTTCGATGCGCGCCAGCTTGTTGAGCCGCTCGCGCAGTGCATCCGGCGACTGATACAACTCGTCCGGTGTCAGCAGCGGGCGCTCCACATCGTGGCGGCGTTGCTCGTAGCGGTCCTGCGCCTGCGCCCAGAACGTGTCCGCCGCATTGGAAACGCCGGTGGCGACCAGCGGCAGCACGCGCTTGTCCAGATAATCGAACAAGGTGGCGGTCTTGCTGAAGAACATCGGTAGGTAATACTCCACCCCCGACGGCGCCAGCCCCGACTTCAGATCCTGGTACAGCGCGCTGCGCCGGGTATCCACGTCGAAACGCTCGCGCAGGCAGGCCAGCACACGTTCGACGCTAGCATCGTCCATCGGCACTTCGCGGCCGGGCAGCAGCTTGACGGCCTCGACCTTGTCCAGCGAGCGCTGCGATTCCGGGTCGAAGGCGCGGATCGAGTCGATATCCTCGTCCAGCAACTCGATCCGCAACGGCGTGGCTTCGCCCATCGGGAACACGTCGAGCAGGCCGCCGCGCACTGCAAAATCGCCCGGGTCCATCACCTGCGGCACGTTGCGGTAGCCGGCGCTTTCCAGACGGCGTTTTTCCGCATCTAGATCCAGCCGCTGGCCGACCTTGAGATCGAAACTACCGCCGACGATGTAGCTCAGCGGTGCCAGCTGCTGCATCAGCGTCTGCACCGGCACGATCACCACGCCACGGGTCAGTGCGGGCAGCCGATGCAGTGCGGCCAGGCGTTGGCTGATGATCTCCGGGTGCGGGCTGAACTGGTCGTAGGGCAGGGTTTCCCAATCGGGAAACGGCACCACCGGCAGCGTCGCATGCTCGCCGAGCAAGGCATGCAGATCCGCCTCGATCTGATGCGCACTCTGGTTGTCGCGGGCGATCACCAGCAGCGGGCCGGCATGCGCCTCGGCGGCGCGGGCGATCGACCAGGCCAGCGCAGTCGGCGAAGACGGAGCGCGCCAATATGCGCGGAGCTGGCCGGACTTGGGCAGCGGCGGAGAGGGGAAGGTGGTTGGCGACGGCATCAGCCGGCAATTTTATCAGAGCACCCACCACGGCCGGTCCATCCGGCGTGAAAGCCGGCGTCGGGCCACCTGCGCCGCCTTGGTCGGACGTGCGGCGCTCTCGGCATCTACATACCGACCATCCCGACAGATCAACAACCAAAGCCAGGTGAGTCGGGGGTGCGGCGCCCTCACCGCTCGCGGGACACGCCGTGAATCCGTCCGTGGAGGCTCGGTGGCAGCATCCATGCCGCCACACGGTCCCGCAATCGGCGAGGACACCGCCCCAGACAGTTGGTCGGTTGTTTGAAAAGCTGGTCCGCTGCACTGGCTTTCTTGCGAAAACGAGCGGACGCGTTCTTGCCTGAGACCGTGCTGCTTGCACTATGCGGACCGACCATCGCGACAGGTCCTTGCCCGCTCACCGTCGCGGGACCTTGAGCGGCATGGATGCCGCGCCAGAGCCTACAAGGACGTACTTGCGGCGTGTCCTGCGATGGTGGGCGGGCAAGGGCCCTGCAGCCAAGCGACAGATCAACAACCAAAGCCAGGTGAGTCAAGGGCGCGGCGGCCCTCCCAATCCCGAATCCCGAATCCCAGCCCCTCAGGCATCCAGCTCGAGAACCATCCGCACCAACTCCGGCGACTCCGGATGCGGCTGTGGCTTGAAGCCCAGCGACTCGGCCAGCTGCAGCATCGGCACATTGCTTTGCAGCACGTCGCCGAACAGGCAATCCAGGTATTTGCGCCGTGCCCACTTGACCAGCTTGCGCATCAGCTGCCGTCCCAGGCCCTGGCCGGCGACGAAGCTGCTGACCAGGATGGTGTACTCGGCCTGGCGGGTGCCCGGCACCAGCGCCGCGCGCGCCACCGCACCTACCAGGGCTTCGCCCGGGGGCAGCTGTTCGGCGGCCACCAGCACGATTTCGCTCTTGGGGTTGGGATGGGTCAGGCGCTGCACCATCTCCGGGGTGATTTCGGCGGAGGAACGCACGAAGCGCGCGCGGATTTCCTCCGGCCCCAACAGGCTGAAAGCACCCTGCAGCGGCGGACCGTCCTCGGGACGGATCGGACGGAGCAGGAGTGTGCGGCCATTGGGCAGACTGAAGTTTTCATGCCAGGGAGGCATGCGATTGCGAATGGCCATGACCGGTGTTCCTTAAAGATCGGAAGATTCTGGCACCCGCCCAGCGCACAACCGTGAATGAATCCGGTGCGCCGCTGGGGGTCGTCAGGGGGTGGCAGTGCTTCCCTCATCACTGTACCGAGCGATACCGTGATCCAGTCGTGAGTATGCAGCCGCGTTCGCCAGCGCGAGCAGGCGCCCGGTACAGGCAACTCAGGCGTCCTGGCGCAGCCACTCCAGCCGGGTCGAGGCACCTGCCTCGCCCAGGTGCTGCTTCAGCACCGGCAGCGCGGGTGCCAGCACCTGGTCGAACTGCCATGGCGCATTGACGATCAGCAGCCCGCTGCCGGTCAGGCGCAGCGGCGAGTCGTCCGGGCGCACCTGCAGCTCGGCCACCAGCACCGACTTGGCCGGCAGCGTGGCCGCCTTGCGCATGAACGGCTGCAGGCTGCGCCGCAGCTTGATCGGGTACCACACCATGCAGATCGCCTGTGGCCAGCGCGCCAGGGTCTCACGCACGCTGTGGATGACCTGCGGGTACTCGGCTTCCTGCGCCTCGTATGGCGGGTCGATCAGCACCAGCCCGCGGCCGATCTTGGTCTCGCCCGCGCGCGGCGGCACGAAGGCGCGAATCGCCTCGTAGCCATCGCCGGCATGCACGCGCACGCGGCTGTCCCTGGCGAACAGACGCTTGAGCGCCTCGGCCTCTTCCGGCTGCAACTCGCAGAACGCCATGCGGTCCTGTTCGCGCAGCGCCTGCGCCGCCAGCAACGGCGAGCCGGGGTAATGGTTGATCTGGATGCCGGCGGTGGGGCGCGCCGGCTTCTGGCCGGGCGTGGCCGGGCGGGCGACGGTGTGGTTGTCGGCCTGTACCGCGCGCAGATAGCGTTCGACCACCTCGGGCAGGGTCGACTCGGCCATCAGCCGCATCACCCCGGCATCGGCCTCGTTGGTCTTGCGGCTTTCCTCGCCGCCGAGCTGGTAGCGCCCGCGGCCGGCGTGGGTGTCGAGCACGAAGAACGGCGTGTCCTTGCGCTTGAGGGTGTCGATCAGCGCCAGCAAGGCGATGTGCTTGAGCACGTCGGCATGGTTGCCGGCATGGAAGGCGTGGCGATAGTTCATCGCGGCAGTGTACGGGCCGCGCCAGCATGCGGCTATGCTGCGCGCCATGTCCGAGTCCCCCGCCCGCGTGCTCGTCGTCGAAGACGAAGCCGCCATTGCCGATACCGTGCTGTACGCGCTGCGCAGCGAAGGCTACGCGCCCGAACACTGCCTGCTGGGCCGTGACGCATTGGCGCGCCTGCGTGCCGACCCGGCCGATGTGGTGGTGCTGGACGTGGGCCTGCCGGATATCAACGGCTTCGAGGTGTGCCGCACGCTGCGCGGGTTCAGCGACGTGCCGGTGATCTTCCTGACCGCGCGCAACGACGAGATCGACCGCGTGCTCGGCTTCGAACTGGGCGCCGACGACTACATGGCCAAGCCGTTCTCCCCGCGCGAGCTGGTGGCGCGGGTGCGCGCGCGGCTGCGTCGTCGCCATGCGGCCGCCGTGGCGGAGCCGGGCTGGCAGCCGCATGGCGCGTTTGCGATCGACCGCGAGGGCAGCCGCATCCGCTACGGCGATGCGCTGCTGCCGCTGACCCGCTACGAGTACGCGCTGCTGTCGGCGCTGTTGCAGCGCCCCGGCGCGATCCTGAGCCGCGCACAGCTGATGGACCGCGGCTGGGACGCCAGCGCCGACAGCGCAGACCGCACCGTGGACACCCATATCAAGACGCTGCGCGGCAAGCTGCGCCAGGCCGGCGTGCCGGCCGACCCGATCCGCACCCACCGTGGCCTCGGCTACGCGCTGGAGCTGTAGCCATGGCCACGCGCAGGCATCGCGTTGTTCTTCGGGTCGGGGCCTGAGATGCGGCTCGGTCTCAAGCTGTTCCTGGGCTTCTTCCTGATCGTGGGGCTGGCCGCGTTCTTCGTGATGCGGGTGTTCGTCAACGAGGTCAAGCCGGGTGTGCGCCAGGCGATGGAATCCACGCTGGTGGACGCGGCCAATGTGCTGGCGGAAATGGCCAGCAGCGAGCTGGCTGCCGGCACCATCGCCAGCGGCAGCTTTGCGCGCAACGTGGCGCAGGCGCAGCGGCGCGACCCCAAGGCCTGGGTGTGGCGGTTCCGCAAGAACGATGTGGCCTACCGCGTCACCGTCACCGACGCGCGCGGCGTGGTGGTGTTCGACTCGCTGGGCCGCGATGTGGGCCGCGACAACTCGCGCTGGAACGATGTCTATCGCACCTTGCGCGGCGAATACGGCGCGCGTTCCAGCCCCGAGGTCGATGGCGACCCGACCGCCACGGTGATGCATGTGGCCGCACCGATCTACGCGCCGAATGACCCGGCCAAGTTGATCGGCGTGCTGACGCTGGCGCAGCCCAATCGCAGCATCGACCCGTTCATCGAGGCCAGCCAGCGCAACATCCTGCAGCGCGGTGCCTGGCTGATCGGCATTTCCGCGCTGATCGGCATCTGGATGACCTGGTGGCTGATGCGCGGCATCGGCCGGCTCAATCGCTACGCACACGCGGTGAGCGCCGGCGTGCCGGTGCCGCCGCCGGAGCCGCGCGGCGATGAAATCGGCGACCTCGGCCAGGCGCTGGAAAGCATGCGGCGCAAGCTGGAAGGCAAGGCCTACGTGGAGCAGTACGTGCAGTCGCTGACGCACGAGATGAAGAGCCCGCTGGCGGCAATCCGTGGCGCGTCCGAACTGTTGAGCGAGCCACTGCCGGAAGCCGATCGCCAGCACTTTGTCGCCAGCATCCGCGCGCAGGAGCTGCGCCTGACCGAAACCATCGACAAGCTGCTGGCGCTGGCCGAGGTGGAGCAGCACGGCTGGCTGCAGACGCGCGAGCGCATCGCGGTGGCTGGCCTGCTGCAGGCGGCCGTGGATGCCGTGCTGCCGCGCGCGGCAGCGGCCGGCGTGCTGCTGGAACGCGATGCCGCATCCGACACCGCGCGCGGGCAGTACGTGCTGGGCGATGGATTCCTGCTGCGCCAGGCGCTGATCAACCTGCTGGAAAATGCCATCGCGTTTTCACCGCAGGGCTGCACCATCCAGCTGCGTACGCAGGTGCTGGAGGAACAGCTGCAGCTGGTGGTCGAGGACCGCGGCAGCGGCGTGCCGGACTACGCACTGGAACGGGTGTTCGAACGTTTCTATTCGCTGGCCCGCCCGCAGACCGGACAACGCAGCTCCGGCCTTGGCCTGCCGTTCGTGCGCGAAGTGGCGCGCCTGCATGGTGGCGAGGCCACGCTGGGCAACCGCGAGGGTGGCGGCGCGATCGCGACCCTGCGCCTGCCCATCGGCTAAGCGCGCTTACAAACCGCAGAACGTAGCGAGCAGTCGTCAGGTGGGTCCAGCAACCGAGTGGTACGCGCCGATTCCGCGCACCGGCCGCGCCCGTCCGGCGGCTGTGCAGCAGGTGTGTCGGCGGCTCTGAACCGCATTGCGTGCCGTCAGTGCACAGGCCGGCGGCCGACGGCGGCGGCATCGCGGTGGCACGCAAGCGGCATGCGCCAGGCACATGCCGCTTGCGTGTCCGTGTCCGCCGCGCCTCACCGTGCGCAGCCGCTGTGTGTCAGTGCACCACGTCGGCCCCGATGACGTCCTTGGCGACCACCGACCACGACAGCTTGCCAAAGCCCTTGTTGCCCCACTCGGTGCCCCAGCTGTTTTCGACGAGCAGCCCTTCGCTGTCGTAGCCCAGCGCGATCACCGCGTGCCCGCCCAGGATCGGCGTCTTGGTGTCGTAGTCGACCTGGTTTTTTGGCGTGAGGTCTTCGAACCCCTGCCTGACATAGAAGCCGATCGCCACCGGCGTGGACGAGGCCAGCGCAAGTTTGATCTGTTCGATCAGGGCCCGCCCGCCATTGCCGTCGCCCGAATACAGCACGGTGTACTTGCGGTACGGCGTGCGGTTCTTGGCGGCGTTGGCGCGGTCGGCCGCGGTGGGTGGGTTCTTCCAGTTGTAGTTGCCCCACGAATAATGCTGCTCGGTGTCGATGCCTTGGGCCAGCGCGACGTCCAGCGGCGCTTCCAGCGTGGAGCCCTCATCGACGCCGCCGTTGACCTGGCTATAGAGATACATCGGGGCGAAGCGGGTTTGCGCCTGCTTGTTGGCGTTGGCATACCAACCGGTCAGGGTGTGGGCGGTTGCCCATGACGCACACGACCCCACCTGGCCCTGGTCGCCCGGGGTGATTGCCCAGGCAGTCAGGTCGACCGTGGCGGGCAGGGGTTTGGCGGCGCTGGCAATGCCGAACAACGGAGTGACCGGCTGCATCAACGACGAGGGTTTCAGGCCCATCCCGTGCATTGCCGCCTGTGCGGCGGCGGCGGACAGGCTCAGGGCAGCGAGCAGGCAGAGCGTGAGCGAACGTTGCTTGGTCATGAAGGCAAACTCCAGGCGAGAGAGGAATGCAGTCGTGCGCGTTTGTTGAGCCACGGCTGGCAAGCGGGCAAGCGTGTGCGACACCGCCGCTGCGGCGCGTAACGTTGAATGCGGATGCCGCGGAACCACGGAACTGGAACGCCGTGATCAACGCAGACTCGAGAAGCAATGGCCCCGTGATGCGCAACTGCACTGGCATCGTTGCGCCTGGCGGCGAAGCGCGCGGCGGTGATGCGAAACCCTGGCGATGCAACGGAAGCATGTCCTGGGCCTCTGTTGCATTTTTGCAGGGCAAAACCTGCATTTCCTAACGGGATCACAGTGCCGGTCGCCGAGCCTGCCGATCGCCCACTTCACATTCGCTTCAAATTCGCCTCAAACCTGCGACACCGTCGCAACGCACCCTGGCGACCTCCCAGACTGAGGAAGGTCGATGAAATCCCTGAAACTGTTGTTGCGCTTCGCCACCATTGGCGGATTGATCCTGTTGCTGCTGATTCCATTGCTGCTGATCCGCGGCACGGTGCAGGACCGTGCGCGTTACCGCGACGAGGCGGTGGAGCGGGTGGCGCAGAGCAAGGCCGGCGAGCAGCAGTTCATCGCGCCGGTGCGGGTGCTGCCGTTTACCGAGGACGTACAGGTCACCGAGCCGGACGAGCAAGGCAACCCGCGCAAGGTCTGGCGCAAGCGCGACGGCCAGTTGCTGCAGACCCCGCGCACGCTCGCCCTGAGCGGCGAGCTGACCCCGTCCGAGCGCAAGATCGGCCTGTTCCGTGTGCAGGTGTATTCGTGGAAGGCCAGGCTCAAGGCCGAGTTCGACCCGTTCGAGTATCCGGCCATGGCCGGTCGTCGCTATGGCCGGCCGCATCTGGCGGTAGGCATTTCCGATGTGCGCGGCCTGGTCGGCACGCCGAGCCTGCGGGTGGACGGCCGCAGCTTGCCGCTGGAGAGCGGGGCCGGCGGCCTGGTGGGGCGCTCGGCCGGTATCCATGCCGATCTGCAGCCGCTGGGCGATGCGCTGGCCGGCACGCTGGGTGATGGCAAGCTGGTGGAGATGTCGTTCGTGCTGGACGGCACCCGCAGCCTGGCGATCGCACCGATTGCCGACAACAACGACATCGCGCTGCGCTCGGCCTGGCCGCATCCGCTGTTCGGCGGGCGCTTCCTGCCGAATGCGCCGACGATCGGTGCGCGCGGTTTCGATGCGAGCTGGTCGTTGTCGTCGCTGGCCACCGGTGCACAGAGCCAGCTGCAGTCCAGCCAGTCGTCGCTGGACACGCTGGAGGTGCGGCTGGTCGATCCGGTGGACGTGTATACCCAGGCCGATCGGGCCAGCAAGTACGGCATCCTGTTCGTGGTGCTGACCTTTGTGGCGTTCGTGTTGTTCGAGTTGATCAAGCGTCTGCCGATCCATCCGCTACAATACCTGCTGGTGGGTCTGGCGCTGGCGATCTTTTTCCTGCTGCTGCTGAGCCTGTCCGAGCACATCGCGTTCTGGCAGGCGTATCTGGTCTCTGCCGCGGCATGTATCGGCCTGCAGTTCTTCTATCTGTCCGGGGTGTTGCGCAGCTGGGCGCGTGCAGCCGGGTTCTCGGCGATGCTCACGGCGTTGTACGGGGTGCTCTACAGCCTGTTGATCTCCGAAGACAACTCGCTGCTGATGGGATCGTTGCTGCTGTTCGGCATCCTGGCCAGCATCATGTGGGTGACCCGCAAGCTCGACTGGTACGAGCTTGGCAACAGCCTGCGCTGAGGCCGGCATGCGCGCTCACGCACAGTTGCACCGGCGGGCGCAGCGTTTGCTGCCCGCCGGGATCGACACGGTGGCGCTGCTTCCCGCAGCGCTACCGCAGTATTGGGACGCTTCGCCGTTGTCGGCCTTGCCCCTGCGCCGCGACGGACGCCGCGGCGTGATCGGCCTGCGCCTGCATGCAGGCACCGCGCAGGCATTGCGCCTGGGCGGCAGCGGCTTCCTGCAGGCGGCGCAGCGGCAGGACGCGGCGGCAGGCAACGCGCGTCCGCGTCGCTACGGGCCGTGGCAGCGGTTGAGCAACGGCAGCTACTGGGCGCGCAGCACCGATGCACTGCTCGGTGTGCTGCTGGCCAGCGAGGAGGCGGCGGTGTGGTTGCTGTGGCAGCAGCCGGCTGCGGCGGCTCCGGGCAATGGCGGCTGGCTGCGCTGACGTGCGGCGGCGCAGCTGCGCCAGGCTGGCTTACCATGGCCGGCATGAGCGGCTCCTCCCTGATCGTTGAAACGGTGCGCGGCACGCAGGTGCTGCCGCATCTGGCTGCGGTGGCGCAACTGCGCATCGCGGTGTTCCGCGCCTGGCCGTATCTGTACGACGGCGACGCCGATTACGAGCGCGGCTATCTGGCAGCCTACGCGGCCTCGCCGGACAGCGTGTTCGTGCTGGCACGCGATGGCGATGCGGTGATCGGCGCCTCCACCGGGCTGCCGCTGCTCGACGACAGCGAAGCCTTCCATGCGCCGTTCCGTGCAGCCGGCATCGACCCGGCCAGCGTGTTCTATTTCGGCGAATCGGTGCTGCTGCCGGACTATCGCGGGCAGGGAATCGGCCACGCATTTCTCGACCAGCGCGAGGCGCATGCGCGTGCACTGGGCCGCTTCGCGCTCACTGCGTTCTGCGCGGTGGAACGCGCAGAAAACGATCCGCGCAAGCCGGCCGACCATCGACCCAACGACGTGTTCTGGCGCAAACGTGGCTATGCACCGCAAGCGGACATGCGCGTGCAGCTGGCGTGGGCGGAGTTGCAACACGGCGAGATCGACCACAGTCTGCGGGTGTGGACGCGGCCACTGCCGCCGTGACCGAGTCACTTCTTACCCCATCGATCACCCGCAACCAGGCCCGTAGATGAAAATTGCCGTCGCCAAATACCCGATCGGCAAACCTGCCGACTTTGCCGCATTCGCCGCACGCCAGTCGGCGCTGGTGGGCGAGGCTGCTGCCGCCGGCGCACGCCTGCTGGTGCTGCCGGAGTATCTGTCGCTGGAGCTGGGCGCGACCTTCGGTACGCAGATTTCTGCCGGGTTGCCGGAGTCGCTGGCGGCGATCCAGGCGCTGCGTGCGCCGTGGCTGGAGCTGTTTGCCGGCCTGGCGCACCAGCATCAGCTGCATCTGGTGGCCGGCAGCTTTCTGCTGGACCTGGGCCAGGGCCGTTACCGTAATCGCAGCGACTGGTTCACCCCCGATGGCCGGCATGGCTGGCAGGACAAGCTGCAGCTGACCGGCTTCGAAAAGGCCACCGGGCTGATCGAGCCGGGCGATGCGCTGAAGGTGTTCGACCTGGATGGCGTGCGTGCGGCGATCGCGATCTGCTACGACAGCGAGTTCCCGCTGCCGGTGCGCGCGCAGTACGAGGCCGGCGCGCGGCTGTTGATCGTGCCAAGTTGCACCGACACCGCCGCCGGGGCGATGCGGGTACGGGTCGGCTGCCTGGCGCGCGCGCTGGAAAACCGCGTGTTCGTCGCGCAATCGGTCACGGCCGGGCAAGCACCGTGGAGCCCGGCGCTGGACGTCAATACCGGCGAAGCGGCGGTGTTCGCACCGATGGATGTCGGCTTCCCCGCCGATGGCGTGCTGGCGCAGACCCAGGGCACTGCCGTGTGGGCGTATGCGGAGCTGGATTTTGCCGCCTTCGAGGCCAGCCGCGCGCAGGCCCAGGTCGCCAACGATCGCGATTGGGTCGGTCAATTGGGCGCTCACGTTGCACGTGCCAGGCTGGCCACGTTCGACTGATAGAGCGTGGTCCTCAAAGGACGATGTTCATCGTCGGGCGAGCGCAGCCGGTGTTCGCGACGGCACTGCCATACGTACGCTGCAACGTTCACGCGCCGTGCCTCAAGTGGTGACCGCGCGCTACGGTACCTCAGCCACTTTCATCCCTTGCAATACCTCCCACCAGGTTCCCATGGCCAAGAAAACCCTGATTCCGCACAGCGTCCGTCTCGAGTTCGCGCCTGGCGCGCTGGTGCACAGCAATCTGTCCGGTGCGGCCTTCACCGACGACTGGCTGTGGGTGGCCGGCGACGAGGCCTGCGCGGTGGATCGCCTGCGCAGGCTCGACCCCGTGCAGCGCGAGACGCTGCGCTTCGGCCAGGGGCAGAGCTTTGCGCTGGCCGAGTTGCTGGACCTGCCCGGCGAGGCGGCCGAGGAGGCGGATCTGGAAGGCATGGCGCTGTCGGAGGGATTCCTCTGGGTGATCGGCTCGCATGGGCTCAAGCGCAAGAATGCCAAGCGCAGTCGCGACGATGCCGAAAACGCCAAACGCCTGACCAAGCTCAAGCTCGACGCCAACCGCCGCCTGCTGGCCTGCCTGCCGATCGAGCGCGATGCCGACGGCACCCCGCGCCTGGTGCGCGAAGCCGCTGACGGCCGTCGCGCGCTGCGGCTCAAGGGCGATGCCAAACACAACCAGCTCACCGAGCTGCTGGCCGACGACCCGCACTTCGGCCCGTTCCTGAAGATCCCGGGCAAGGACAACGGCTTCGATATCGAAGGCATCGTGGTGGACGGCGAGCGCCTGCTGCTGGGCCTGCGCGGGCCGGTGCTGCGCGGCTGGTCGGCGCTGCTGGAGATCCGGGTGCAGGCGCATGGCGACCACCTGCGCCTGGCGCCGCTGGACGAGGACGGCACGCTGCTGCGCAAGCACTTCCTGCAATTGGGCGGGCTGGGCATCCGCGACCTGCATTATTCCGGCGACGACCTGTACCTGCTGGCGGGCCCGACTATGGTGCTGAACGGCGAAATCCGCCTGTTCAAATGGCCGGGCGCGCGTGCAGTGCTGGCCGCCAACCAGGCGCCGGTGCGCTTTCAGCACGCGCTGCTGGAATCGGCGGTGTTGCCGCACGGCACCGACAGCGACCGCGCCGAGGCGATCTGCAATCTTCCCAGCCACCTGGCCGGCGACACGCCCAGCTGGCTGGTGCTGTACGACGCGCCCGGCCCGGCGCGCAGCGGCGGCGATGACGTGGTCTACGGCGACCTGTTACGCAACCGCTGAGCCGCGCGCGGGCAGGTCTGCGCTGGTCAAGGTAAAATCGGCCGACTCCCGTTTTGCCGAGCGCTCCATGACCTGCCGCACCCGTTTTGCCCCCAGCCCCACCGGTTACCTGCACATCGGCGGCGCCCGCACCGCCCTGTATTGCTGGCTGGAGGCACGCCGCCGCGGCGGGCAGTTCGTGCTGCGCATCGAAGACACCGATCGTGAGCGCAGCACCCAGGCCGCGATCGACGCCATCCTGGAGGCGATGGAATGGCTGGGCCTGGGTTACGACGAAGGCCCGATCTACCAGACCCAGCGCGTCGCCCGCTACCAGGAGGTCGCCGAGCAGCTGCTGGCCCAGGGCAAGGCCTATTACGCCTACGAAACCCGCGAGGAACTCGACGCCATGCGCGAGGCCGCGATGGCCAGGCAGGAAAAGCCGCGCTACAACGGCGCCGCCCGCGAGCAGAACCTGCCGTACCGCGACGACCCCAACCGGGTCATCCGCTTCAAGAATCCGGTCGGCGGCACGGTGGTGTTCGACGACCTGATCAAGGGCGTCATCGAGATCGCCAACAGCGAGCTCGACGACATGGTGATCTTCCGCCCGGACGGCTTCCCCACCTACAACTTCGCGGTGGTGGTGGACGACTGGGACATGGGCATCACCGAGGTGATCCGCGGCGACGACCACATCAACAACACGCCGCGCCAGATCAACATCTATGAGGCGCTGGGCGCCCCGGTGCCGAAGTTCGCGCACATGCCGATGATCCTGGACGAGCAGGGCGCCAAGCTGTCCAAGCGCACCGGCGCGGCCGACGTGATGCAGTACAAGGACGCCGGCTATCTGCCGCATGCGCTGATCAACTACCTGGCCCGTCTGGGCTGGTCGCACGGCGACCAGGAGTTGTTCAGTCGGCAGGAACTGCTCGACCTGTTCGACGTGAAGAACGTCAATTCCAAGGCGGCGCGGCTGGACATGGCCAAGCTGGGCTGGGTCAACCAGCACTACCTCAAGACCGACGACCCGGCCAGCATCGCCCCGCAGCTGGAATACCAGCTCGCCAGGCTGGGCATCGATGTCGCCGCCGGCCCGGCCGCCGCCGATGTGGTGGTGGCGCTGCGCGAGCGCGTGCAGACCTTGAAGGAAATGGCCGAAAAAGCCGTGGTCTGGTACCAGCCGCTGGAAACCTACGACGAGGCGGCGGTGATGAAGCACCTCAAGCTGGGCGCAGAAGTGCCGCTGGGCAAGGCGCGCGAACTGCTGGCGGCACAGAGCGAATGGAGCGTGGAGACCGTCTCGGCCGCGTTGCACGACGCGGCCGCCGCGCTGGAGCTGGGCATGGGCAAGGTGGCCCAGCCGCTGCGCGTGGCCATCACCGGCACCCAGGTCAGCCCGGACATTTCGCAGACGGTGTACCTGGCCGGACGCGAGGGCGCCTTGAAACGCATCGATGCGGCACTCATCAAGATAGGGGCGGGCTGACCGCCGGAGCCTGTGATGAAAACCAACGAACACGCCTGCACTGCACCGCATCACCATGTCGACGACGCCAACGGCTTCGTGCGCGCGGTGGAGCGCGCCTGCAGCGAGCGCGGCCTGCGGCTGACGCCGATCCGCGCCAATGTGCTGCGGCTGATCGCCGACGCCGGCAAGCCGGTCAAGGCCTACGAACTGCTGGACTGGGTGCGCGAAGGCAAGGGCGTTGGCGCCGACGCTCCGCCCACGGTGTACCGCGCGCTGGATTTCCTGATGGCCAACGGCTTCGTGCACAAGCTCGAGTCGGTCAACGCCTTCGTCGCCTGCCACCACCCCAACAGCGCCCAGCACTCGGTGCCGTTCTTGATCTGCGACCGCTGCCATAGCGCGGTGGAACTGGAAGACCGCGAGGTGGTGGCGCAACTGGAAGCGCGCGCCAAGGCGCTGGGCTTCCAGCCGCAGGCGCAGACGCTGGAAGTGCACGGCCTGTGCGCCAAGTGCGCGGTGGCCGACTGACCGCCGGCGCGCGGCAGTCGCTGACCGACAAAGTTGTCGTTGTCGTGGGCAGACGGTGCCTGGTTATGCTGCGGCGATGCCGAGCAGAGTGCGATTCCGGGCTCAGCGTGTAGGTAGCGCGCGCTCGCGTCCCGGAAATAACGGGGGCATTACACGGCGAGTGATGCTCGCGCAGCAGCTTGCCTCGCAACGCTGAGGCCTTGTGGCCTCAGCGTTGCGCTGTGGTATCTGGACTCATCCTCACCTGTTCCCAGTCCAGGCCGAAGCGCGCCAGGTACTTGCGCAGGCGATCGGCGTCGTTGGTGCTGGCGCGCTGTCCGCGCGAAACCGCGAACAGCTCGCGGCCAGCCTGCGACAGCGACCTGCTGCGCGCACACAGGCGCACCACGTCTTCCAGCTGTACGCGATCGAAGCGATCCAGCTGCTCCACGCCATCGCCCAGCAAGGCCTCCAGCGGCGACGCCGCTTGTGCACCATTCCATTGCTGGCGCAGGCGAATGATTTCCTCGTCCACCAGTTCGGTTTGGATACGGCCGGCATTGGCCAGGGTCGCCAGGCGCATGACCGAGGCGCTGAGGTCGCGAAAGTTGCCGTTCCAGCGCGCTTCTGCGCTGGTCGCGAAGGCCAGGTAGCGCGCACGCGCCTCGCGGTTGAAGGCGACCCGCTGATGCTGTTCGCGCGACCAACGCTCCAGTTCGAAATCGATGTTCGGCTCGATGTCCTCCATGCGCTCGGCCAGTCCCGGTAAGTGGTAGGTCCACAGATTCAGGCGTGCCAGCAGGTCGTCGCGGAAGCGCCCTTGCAGCACCTGCTGCTGCAGGTCGCGGTTGGTCCCGGCGATCAGTTGAAACTCGCTTTCCACCTCCTTGTCGCTGCCGACCGGCAAAAAGCGCTTCTCCTCCAGGGCGCGCAACAGCATGGCCTGTTCGTCCAGCCCAAGTTCGCCGATTTCGTCCAGGAACAGCAGCCCCTGGTGGGCGGAGCGCAATAGTCCGGGGCGATCGCTGATCGCGCCGGTGTAGGCGCCCTTGGTGTGGCCGAACAGCGTGCTCATGGCGCCATCGCCGCGCAGCGTGGCGCAGTTCACCTCAACGAAGCGTCCGCCCAGCTGGTGTTTGAGTTTCTTCAGCTCGAACACGCGCTTGGCCAGCTGGCTCTTGCCGGCGCCAGTGGGTCCCATCAGCAACATCGGCGCCTTGGAGCGCGTGGCTACCGTCTCGATCTGCTCAATCATCCGGTTGAACGCGGGGTTGCGCGTGGCGATGCCGCTCTTGAGCAGGGCGCGGTCCTGCATCTGCTGTTGCGCGAAACGCTGCGCAATGCGGTCGTAGCGGGAGAGGTCGAGATCGATCACCGCATAGCTGCCCGCCTCCCCGCTGCCTTGCTTGCGGGGCGGTGAGGTCTGCAGCAGCCGGCCGGGGAAGTGCCGGCTCTCGGTCAGCAGGAAGCAGCAAATCTGGCTGACGTGGCTGCCGGTGGTGATGTGCAGGTAATAGTCCTCATCTTCCGGCGCAAACGTATAGCTGGCAAAGAAGTCGTGCAGGGTGGCGTACACGCCCTCGAAGTCCCAAGGGTCGGCCAGGTAGGTGTCGTGCTGTTGCACCTGGGTGTCTGGCGACACCTGGGCAAGATCATTGCAGACCACACTCGCCAATTTTGCATGGCGGCGCGCATCGGCGAGCAATTCGACGCGGCCAACCAAAAAGTCGTCGTGCATGCCCAGTGACACGGTGGGTCTCCACTTTTCCCAGCGTCCCGGCCCGGTGCCGGCATCCAGCTGCACGCCGAGCATGCCGAAAATGACCTTGGTCCTGTCCATATCCATCCAGATAAATAGCGCGCCTGGAGTATACGAAAAATATCAAACTCGCCGTGCCGGCGTGTCATGGAAATAAAATTAAACCCTTGCAAAACAGTGCCTTATGCATTGGCTGCCAAAGTTGGCACGCGCATTGCTGAGTATGGCTCATCGTCCCACCGTGGGCAGTTCCCGCCAGGAGCCGGACATGGCCAATCTTCAACTCTTCTCCTCGCCGCGTGGCACATTGCTGCCCAAGGCGGCCGCCCAGAACGAGGCCGGCGGTTGCGCCTATGAGCGCACGCCGCGTGGTGCGCTGGCGTTGTATGCGGCTACCGGCTGCTTGAACGGCACCTACTATGCGAGCGCCGACGCGCAGTTGCAGCAGATGCTGACCTTGTGCGAGCGGGTCCCGCCGGCATTCGTTGCGCAGACCGCGATCTATGCACGTCAGGTAGCGCACATGAAGGACATGCCGGCATTGTTGCTGGCGACGTTGACCACCCGCGACGCGGAGGTCTTTGCCCGTGCGTTTCCCCGCGTGGTCGACAACGGCCGGTTGTTGCGCAACTTCGTGCAGATCATGCGCAGCGGTCAGGTCGGGCGCAAGTCGCTGGGTTCGCTGCCCAAGCGCATGGTGCGGCAGTGGTTGCAGCAGGCGTCGGTGGCCACCATCGTGCAGGCGGCGATCGGGCAGCAGCCGTCGCTAGCCGACGTGATCCGCATGGTGCACCCGAAGCCGGCTGATGCCGAGCGCGAGGCCCTGTATGCATGGGTGATCGGCAAGCCCTACCAGGAGACCGCATTGCCGGCGGTACTGCAGGCGTACGAGGCGTTCAAGCGTTCGCCGGGCGAGGCGTTGCCGGATCTGCCGTTCCAGTACTACACGGCAGTGCCGTTGACGCGGGCGCACTGGGCACTGCTGGCAGAGCGGGTGTCGTGGCAGACGTTAAGGATGAACCTCAATACGTTTGCGCGTCATGGCGTGTTTGCCGATGCGACGATGGTGGCCAAGGTGGCCGCACGCCTGCGCGATCCGGAGCAGATCCAGCGTTCCCGTGTGTTTCCGTATCAATTGCAGGTGGCCTACACCGCGGCCAGCCAGTTGCCGCCGCAGATCGGTGCTGCCTTGCAGGATGCGATGGAAATCGCGACCCGGCAGGTGCCGGTGCTGGAGGGCAAGGTGGTGGTGGCGGTCGATGTCTCGGGATCGATGGCATCGCCGGTCACCGGCTACCGCAAGGGGGCGACCACCAGCGTGCGTTGCGTGGATGTGGCGGCCTTGATCGCCGCGTGCGTGCAGCGTACGAACCCGCAAGCCACAGTGCTGCCGTTCGACACGCAGGTGCGTCCGCTGCGGTTGAATCCACGCGACAGCGTGCTCACCCAGGCGCAGCAGTTGGCGGCGCAATGCGGTGGCGGCACCAGCGTCAGTGCGCCGCTGGCGCACTTGAACGCAATGCGGGCTCAGGTGGATCTGCTGGTGTTGGTGTCGGACAACGAAAGCTGGCGCGATACCCGCAGCGGTGCGGCAACGGCAACCATGCAGGAATGGACGCGGTTGAAGGCGCGTTGTCCTCAGGCCCGCATGGTGTGCATCGACTTGCAGCCGGTCGCGACCAGCCAGACGCTGGAGCGCGACGACATCCTGCATGTCGGCGGTTTCAGCGATGCGGTGTTCGACCTGATCGCGACGTTCGCAGCGCAGGGTGCGGGTGCGACGCGCTGGGTCGAGCGGATCGGCTCGATCGAGCTGTGAGCACACACGGACGTGTGCAGACCCGGCGGGCAATGGGGCCCGCCGGGTGGTGGCAGGAATGCTATGTGTTGAACAAGCGGTAGCAACTGACCTGGCAGCAGTGTCATGGTCTGGTTGCCACCTACAGGTTTCGCCGTCGGTGGTCACGAATGCCGATGAAACTACAGCCTCTTACGCTCCAGGTCGCGGGTTCGAGTCCCGCCCACCCTGTGTGGGGTGGTAGCTCAGCTGGTTAGAGCAGGATGTTTCATCTCCGTTGTCGTGGTCGCCGTCGGTCTTGTTGTCTGCGTTGTCGTGCGAATGCAAGTGAAACTCCATTGTCGCGGGTTCGAATCCCGCCCGTCACGACGGTAGCTCAGTGGTAGAGCGTGCGTTTCATTGATCTTGTCGCAGGCAACGTGGTTTGGTTTTGCGGTGAATGCCGATGGAACTACTTTGGTTCCCCTGATTGGGTTGGGTTCGATTCCCGCTGTGTCACGCCGGTTAACGCCGGCGTTCCGCAGAGCGTTCCATCACTTTTGTCACCGCGCTTTTATTCAGTCATTTACAAGGAGTATCTCCATGAGCATCGAACACTACGATGTGATTGCCCAGCCGGGTGCGGCCCCGATCAAGCTGTGGACGCGCGGCGTTCCGCTCGAGGACGAAGCACGCCAGCAGTTGCAGAACATCGCCAAGCTGCCTTTCATCCACCGCTGGATCGCGGTCATGCCCGACGTGCATTTGGGCAAGGGGGCTACGGTGGGGTCGGTGGTGCCGACTATCGGCGCGATCGTGCCTGCCGCAGTCGGCGTGGATATCGGGTGCGGCATGATCGCAGCGCGTACCACGCTGGTGGCCAGCGACCTGCCGGACAACCTGGCCGCGATCCGCAGCGCGATCGAGCGCGCGGTGCCGCACGGGCGCACGCCGGGTGCGCGCGACAAGGGGGCATGGCAGACCCCGCCGGGGCATGCGATCGATGGCTGGTCGCAGCTGGCGAGCGATTTTGCGTTGATCTGCGAGCGCCATCCACGGTTGCAGAAGACCAATAACCTGCAGCACCTGGGAACGCTGGGAACCGGCAACCATTTCGTCGAGGTCTGCCTGGATGAGGCGCAGCGCGTATGGTTCATGCTGCACTCCGGATCGCGCGGCGTCGGCAATGCCATCGGCAACCATTTCATCCAGCTGGCCAAGAACGAAATGCGGCGCTGGATGATCAACCTGCCGGACCAGGACCTGGCCTACCTGCCGGAAGGCAGCGAGCACTATGCCGACTACGTGTTTGCAGTGGATTGGGCGCAACGCTATGCGCGAATCAATCGTGAAATCATGATGCGGCACGTGGTGGCGGCCGTGCGCACGGTCATCGCCAAGCCGTTCGAGGCGCAGGCGGAGGCGGTCAACTGTCACCACAACTACGTCAGCCGCGAGCACCACTTCGGCAAGGACGTGTTCGTGACGCGCAAGGGGGCGGTGAGTGCCCGCAAGGGCGAGCTGGGCATCATTCCCGGCAGCATGGGCGCCAAGAGTTTCATCGTGCGCGGGCTCGGCAATGCCGACAGCTTCCATAGCTGCAGCCATGGTGCCGGCCGGGTCATGAGCCGCACCGAGGCCAAGCGGCGCATCAGCCTCGACGACCACATCAAGGCCACGGCGCATGTGGAATGCCGCAAGGATCAGGACGTGGTGGACGAGTCGCCCGCGGCGTACAAGCCGATCGAGGCGGTGATGCATGCACAGCGCGACCTGGTGGAAATCGTGCATACGCTTCGGCAGGTGGTCTGCGTCAAGGGATAGGCCTGCGCATCGGTTGCCGCAGCCCTGGCGATGCGTTGCATCGACGCTGCGGCATCGGACACTCCGCTGCAGTGCAGGTGCAGCCAGCGGGCGCCGCCTGGGTATTGGATCCACCTACACTGCGCCGGCAAGGTATTGACAGCCCCGATCTCGACATCGGGGCGTTTATTTGAATGGACGTGCGTCATGGACATGATTGAAATCGATGGAGCGGCAGGCGGTGGACAGTTGTTGCGCACCGCATTGACGTTGAGCCTGTGCACCGGAACCGGCTTTGTCATGCACAACATCCGCGGAGCACGTTCACGCCCGGGCTTGATGCGTCAGCACCTGACGGCCGTCAATGCGGCGGCGGCGATTGGTCAGGCGCGTACGCATGGCGCGCAGATCGGCGCGACGGCATTGCGGTTCGAGCCGGGCCAGGTGTTGCCGGGGACGTATCGCTTTGCGACCGGAAGTGCGGGCTCTGCCACCCTGGTGTTGCAGACGGTGCTACCTGCGCTTTGGCAGGCAGCAACCCCTTCCAGCCTGACCTTCGAAGGCGGGACGCACAACCCGTTGGCGCCGAATGTGGACTTCATCGCCGACTGCTATCTGCCTGCCTTGCAGCGAATGGGCGTGCGCGTGTCGGCGGTGCTGGAGCGCCATGGCTTCTATCCGGCCGGCGGTGGAGTGCTGCGGGTGGCGGTGGAGCCGTGTGCGCAGCTCCAGCACGCGGTGTTCGATGCACGTGGGGCGTTGGAGTCGATCGAGGCGAAGATCCTGATTTCCGGGTTGTCGACCAAGATTGGGCATCGCGAGCTACGCGTGTTGTCTGCACGTCTGGGCGTGGACCCTAGCCCGCGCAATGTGGAAAGCGTGCGTCCTGCGCTGGGACCGGGCAATGTTGCGCTTGTGCGTGTGCGCCATGCAGCGCATGTCGAGACCTTTGCCGGCTACGGCGAGCGCGGTGTGCCCGCCGAGCGGGTGGGCGAGCGCCTTGCCGATCAGGTGCAGCGGTATCTCGATGGTGGCGCCTGCGTTGGCGAGTATCTGTCGGACCAGTTGCTGCTGCCGATGGCGCTGGCCGGCAGTGGCGGGTTCACGACCGATGCCATCAGTAAGCATCTGGCCAGCAATGCCCGGCTGATCGAGAAGTTCCTGCCGGTGGAGATCACCTGGCTGCCGATGGCAGATGGTCAGTGGCGCGTGTCTGTGTATCGCTGAAGTGGGGCAGGCGTGGCGTTGGCGGCAGCGCCTGCGCGCCCGGCGTGGGACACCTGAAGGCCAGTGTCATGCACAACGGCATTGCCGCACTGGGCGATGCCCTCTGACGAGCGTGCGCAGTGCAGGAGTGCGCTTTCGCGCGATGCCTGCCCCATGCATCAACCCGGTGCCGACTCGAGCGCATACGCCGCCAGGAACATCTCCACCGCGCGCTGCGCGGCGCCGCGCAGATACTCGGGCGAGGGGTCCTTGAGTGCGCCGAACAGGCAAGGCATCAGGGTTTCCGCCTCCAGCAGCCCGCCGAACTGCCTTGACGCGATCAGGACGTCGGCGCAGCGGATCGCGCCGCGATCCATCTGCGTCTGCAGGTAATCGGCCATGCGTTGCACGCCTTCTTCCGGACCGGAATTGAAGAACAGCGCGCCCACGTCCGACCGCCCCGACACGCCGATGATGGTCTGCCAGATGGTGATCGAGCTGGGCGCGCACAGGAAACCGAGGATGTCCTCGCCGAAGCGCTGCAAGGTCTCGGCGACCGGGCCGTTGCTCTGCGAAAGCGCGTCCAGCAGCGGGTCGATGTAGCGGTCGGACATGTCCTTGGCAAACGCCACGAACAACTCCTCCTTGGACGGGAAATAGCCGTAGAGCGTGCGCTTGGAGCCGCCGACGCGGGCGGCGATCTGCGACATCGAGGCGCCTTCGAAGCCCAGTTCGAGGAACACCTCGCTGGCCGCCTGCACGATGGCGTCGCGTTTTTCTTCGGTTCTGACCCGCATCCACTGACTCCCTTGGGCGCTTAAGTATACCGACTGGGCAGGAATGCTTGACGCCCACGGATGCGCTTATTAGGATACCGAACCGTACCGTTTAGATTTAACCATCCTGCGTCCCGTCGGAGACCTCCTCGTGCGTCCTCATGCTTCGTTTCGCCTGCCCCTGCTCGCTGCTGCCGTTGCTGCCACCGTCCTGCTCAGTGCCTGCGGCAGCCCGCCGGGCGGCCCGCCGCCGGAGGAGGGCATGCCCGAAATGGGCGTGCTGAGCGTCAAGCCGCAGCCGGTGACCCTGACCACCGAGCTGCCTGGACGCACGGTTCCCTACCTGATCGCCGAAGTTCGCCCGCAGGTAGGCGGCATCGTGCAGTCGCGCCAGTTCACCGAGGGCGGCGACGTCAAGGCCGGGCAGACGCTGTACCAGATCGATCCGGCGACCTACCGCGCCAGCTATGCCAGCGCCCAGGCCACCCTGGCCAAGGCGCAGGCCAACCTGCGCACTGCCAGGCTCAAGGCCGAGCGCTACACCGAACTGGTGCAGATCAAGGCGATCAGCCAGCAGGATGGCGATGACACCGCCGCAGCGCTGGGCCAGGCCGAGGCCGATGTGGCCGCCGGCAAGGCCAGCGTGGAAACCGCGCGCATCAACCTGGCCTTCGCGCGCCTGGACGCGCCGATCTCCGGCCGCATCGGCCGCTCCAGCGTCACCCCGGGCGCCTTGGTGACCGCCAACCAGGCCACCGCGCTGACCACCATCCAGCAACTGGACCCGATCTACATCGACGTCACCCAGCCCAGCGCGGCCTTGCTCCGCCTGAAGCAGGCGATGGCGCGCGGCGAGCTGGAGAAGGCCGGCGACGACGCGGCCAAGGTGTCGCTGCTGTTGGAAGACGGCAGCACCTATCCGCTGCAGGGCCACCTGGCGTTCTCCGATGTCACCGTCGACCAGAACACCGGCTCGATCACCTTGCGCGCGGTGTTCCCGAACCCGAATGCGGAGTTGTTGCCGGGCATGTATGTGCGCGCGGTGCTGCAGGAAGGCATCAAGGAGCAGGGCGTGCTGGTGCCGCAGCAGGCGGTCTCGCGCAATGGCGCCGGCAAGCCCACCGCCTTCGTGGTCGGTGCCGATCACAAGCTGCACCTGCGCGTGCTGGAAACCGACCGCGAAGTCGGCGACCAGTGGCTGGTGCGCAGCGGCCTGAAGGCCGGCGAGCAACTGGTGGTCGAAGGCGTCTCGCACGCCCGCGACGGCATCAAGGTCAAGACCGTGCCGTGGCAGCCCAAGGGCAGGCCGGCTGCCGGTGCCGGCAGTGCAGCCGCCGGCACTCCTTCCGCCCCGACCGCACCGCGTGCGGCCAACTGAGGCGGGATCACACGTCATGGCACGCTTCTTTATCGATCGTCCGATCTTCGCCTGGGTGTTGGCCATCATCGTGATGCTGGCCGGCATCCTGTCCATCGCCACCTTGCCGATTGCGCAATACCCCAGCATCGCGCCGCCCGCCGTCGCCATCACCGCCAACTATCCGGGCGCCTCGGCGAAGACCCTGGAAGACACCGTCACCCAGGTCATCGAGCAGAAGATGAAGGGGCTGGACCACCTCAGCTACATGGCCTCCACCAGCGAATCCAGCGGTGCGGTGACCATCACGCTGACCTTCGACAACGGCACCGATCCGGACACTGCGCAGGTGCAGGTGCAGAACAAGTTGTCGCTGGCCACGCCGTTGCTGCCGCAGGAAGTGCAGCAGCAGGGCGTGACGGTGACCAAGTCGGCCACCAACTTCCTCAACGTGCTGGCCTTCACTTCCGAAGACGGCAGCATGAGCGATTCGGACCTGTCCGATTACGTGGCGGCCAACGTGCAGGAAACCATCAGCCGCGTCGAAGGCGTGGGCGACACCACCTTGTTCGGCTCGCAGTACGCGATGCGGGTATGGATGGACCCGAACAAGTTGAACAACTTCAGCCTGACTCCGGTGGATGTGCGCACCGCGATCCAGGCGCAGAACGCGCAGGTTTCCGCCGGCCAGCTGGGCGCGTTGCCGGCGGTGCCCAACCAGCAACTCAATGCCACCATCACCGCGCAGACCCGGCTGAAGACCGCCGAGGAGTTCGAGAACATTTTGCTGCGCACGCAGTCCGATGGCTCGCAGGTGCGCCTGCGCGATGTGGCACGCATCGAGCTGGGCAGCGAGAGCTACAACACGGTGGGCCGCTACAACGGCAAGCCGGCCGCCGGTCTGGCGATCAAGCTGGCCACCGGCGCCAATGCGCTGGATACGGTGCGCGCGATCGACAAGAGCCTGGAGGAGCAGGAGAAATTCTTCCCCCCCGGCATGAAGGTGCAGAAGCCGTACGACACCACGCCGTTCGTGCGCATCTCCATCGAGCAGGTGGTGCATACGCTGATCGAAGCGGTGGTGCTGGTGTTTCTGGTGATGTACCTGTTCCTGCAGAATTTCCGCGCGACCTTGATCCCGACCATCGCGGTGCCGGTGGTGTTGCTCGGCACCTTCGGCGTGCTGGCGGCGTTCGGTTTCACCATCAACACGCTGACCATGTTCGCGATGGTGCTGGCGATCGGCCTGCTGGTGGACGATGCCATCGTGGTGGTGGAAAACGTCGAACGCGTGATGGGCGAGGAGCAGTTGTCGCCCAAGGACGCCACGCGCAAGTCGATGGACCAGATCTCCGGCGCGCTGGTCGGCGTGGCCCTGGTGCTGGCCGCGGTGTTCGTGCCGATGGCGTTCTTCGGCGGTTCCACCGGTGTGATCTACCGGCAGTTCTCGATCACGATCGTCTCGGCCATGACCTTGTCGGTGCTGGTGGCGATGATCCTGACTCCGGCCCTGTGCGCCACCTTGCTCAAGCCGGTGGAGAAGGGCCATGGTCTGGCGACCACCGGGTTCTTCGGCTGGTTCAACCGCCTGTTCGATCGTGGCAACAGCGGCTATCAGGGCGTGGTGCGGCACATGCTGGGCAAGGGCTGGCGCTACATGCTGGCCTACGCGGTGTTGCTGGCGTTGGTGGTGTTCGGCTTCATGAAGCTGCCGGTGGGCTTCCTGCCGGACGAGGACCAGGGCACGCTGTTCGTGCTGGTGCAGTTGCCGCCCGGTGCCACCGATGCGCGCACCGGCGAGGTGCTCAAGCAGGTGGAGCATCACTTCCTGGTCGATCAGAAGGACTCGGTTGCCGGCATTTTCGCGGTCTCCGGTTTCAGCTTTGCCGGTACCGGCCAGAACGTGGGCTTTGCCTTCGTCAAGTTGCGCCCGTGGGACGAGCGCACCGGCAAGGGCCAGAGCGTCACCGACGTGGCGGGCAAGGCCGGTGCGTTCTTCAGCACCATTCGCGATGCCAAGGTGTTTGCGTTCGCACCGCCGGCGGTGTCGGAGCTGGGCAATGCGACCGGCTTCGACCTGATGCTGCAGGACCGCGCCAACCTCGGCCACGAGGCCTTGATGCAGGCGCGCAACCAGCTGCTGGCTGAGCTGTCGCAGGACAAGCGGCTGGTGGCGGTGCGCCCGAACGGGCAGGAAGACACGCCCGAGTTCAAGCTGGAAATCGATTCGCACAAGGCGCAGGCCATGGGCGTGTCGATCGCCGATATCAACAACACCTTCTCCAGCGCCTGGGGCAGTACCTACGTCAACGACTTCATCGACAAGGGCCGCGTCAAGAAGGTGATGCTGCAGGCCGATGCGGTGTACCGCATGAATCCGCAGGACATCGACCGCTGGTTCGTGCGCAACAGCGCCGGCACGATGGTGCCGTTCAACGCTTTCGCCACTGCCAGCTGGAGTTCGGGCTCGCCGCGTCTGGAGCGCTACAACAGCGTGCCGTCGGTGGAGATCCTGGGCATGGCGATGCCGGGTGCTGCGTCCAGTGGCGAGGCGATGCAGATCGTCGAAGCGGCGGCGGCCAAGTTGCCCCCGGGCATCGGCTACGAGTGGACCGGGTTGTCGCGGCAGGAGAAATCCTCGACCGGCCAGACCGGCCTGTTGTACGGGTTGTCGATCCTGATCGTGTTCCTGTGTCTGGCCGCGTTGTACGAAAGCTGGGCGATTCCGTTCTCGGTGATCCTGGTGGTGCCGCTGGGCGTGTTCGGCACGCTGCTGGGCGCAATGCTGACCTGGAAAATGAACGATGTGTACTTCCAGGTGGGCCTGCTCACCACCATTGGTCTTGCATCGAAAAACGCGATCCTGATCGTGGAATTTGCCAAGGAACTGCATGAAAGCGGCAAGAGCCTGATCGAGTCCGCATTGGAGGCAGCACGCATGCGCTTGCGGCCGATCCTGATGACATCGCTGGCCTTCATCCTAGGCGTGGTGCCGCTGGTGCTCGGCAGTGGTGCCGGTGCAGGCGCGCAGCATGCATTGGGCACTGCGGTGATCGGCGGCATGTTGTCCGGCACGATCCTGGCGATCTTCTTCGTGCCGTTGTTCTTCGTGCTGATCAGCGGCTTGTTCACCCGCCGCGCGCAGCCCATTTCGCCCGCACCGCAACCGGCAGGACATTGAGATGACACCGATCCGCATGACATTGACCGCGATCGCGGTGGCCGGCGTGCTGTCCGGATGCACGCTGATGCCGCGCTATGCACGGCCCGACGCACCGGTGCCCGAGCGCTTTGCCGGCACCGAGCTCTCGACGGCATCAACTACCACCGATACGGCCATCCCCGGGCAGGCGATCGATATCGCCAACATCGGCTGGCGGCAGGTGTTCACCGACCCGGCGCTACAGCAGGTGATCGCGCTGGCACTGGAGAACAATCGCGACCTGCGCGTGGCCGCGCTCAACATCGAGGTGGCACGTGCGCAGTACCGGGTGGAGCGCGCTGCGCTGCTGCCCGCCGTGCAGGGCACCGGCACCGCCAATAACGCGCGCACGCCGTCGGAGCTGGCCATTCCGGGCCAGCCGCAGGTCTTCCGGACCTACAGCGCCAACATCGGCGTCAGTGCGTACGAACTGGATCTGTTCGGGCGTGTGCGCAGCCTCAAGGAACAGGCGCTGCAGCAGTTCCTGTCCACCGCCGAGGCACGCCGCAGCACCCATATCAGCCTGGTGGCCGAAGTGGCCACTGCCTATCTGACGCTGGCGGCCGATCAGCAGTTGCTGCAACTGGCGCAGTCCACCTTGAGCAGCCAGGGCGACAGTTATCGCCTGCAACAACGCAGTTTCGAGCTGGGTGTGGCCTCGCAGCTCAGCTTGCGCCAGGCGCAGACCACGGTGGAATCCGCGCGCGTGGATGTGGAGCGTTACACCGCGCAAGTGGCGCAGGACCGCAATGCATTGGTGCTGCTGGTCGGCACGCAGGTGCCGGCGGAGCTGTTGCCGCAGGCCTTGCCCGACGGCGCCAGCGTGGACGGCAACGTGCTGGCCAGCGTGCCTGCCGGGCTGCCGTCGCAGTTGCTGCAGCGCCGCCCGGACATCCTGGAGGCCGAGCGCAACCTGCGTGCGGCCAACGCCAACATCGGTGCGGCGCGCGCGGCGTTCTTCCCGAGCATCAGCCTGACTGCATCGACCGGCTCGTCCAGCAGCAGCCTGTCCAACCTGTTCGATTCCGGCACCCGCGCCTGGAGCTTCGTGCCCACGCTGACGCTGCCGATCTTCAACGCCGGGCGTAACCGCGCCAACCTGGACATGGCCAAGGCCAACCGCGATATCGAAGTGGCGCAGTACGAAAAGGCGATCCAGAGCGCGTTCCGCGAGGTTTCCGATGCGCTCGCGCAACGCGAGACCCTGGGCCGGCAATTGCAGGCGCAACAGGCCCTGGTCGATGCCACTGCCGACAGTTACCGGCTGTCGCAGGCGCGCTTCGAACGCGGCGTGGACAGCTACCTGCAGGCGCTGGATGCGCAGCGCGCGCTGTACAGCGCGCAGCAGAACTTGATCACCACGCAGCTGTCACGCTTCACCAATCTGGCGACGTTCTACAAGGCGATGGGCGGCGGTTGGCTGCAATCGGCCGACCCGGCGGTGGCCACGACGGCGACGGGGCAGCCACGTGGATGACGCCGCTGCCGAGGTCCCGGCGCCCAGGCGCGCGCCGCACGACAAGCGTGGCGCGATCCTGCGCGCGGCAGCCGAGCTATTTCCACGCCAGGGCTTCGACAAAACCAGCATGGACAGCATCGCCGAGCGCGCAGTGGTGTCCAAGGCCACGGTGTATGCGCACTTCGCGTCCAAGGAGGTGCTGTTCCGTACCACCCTGGAGGCGCTGGCGCACCAGTCGCCCAATCCCTGGGAGGCGCTATTGAACATGCGCGGGCCGCTGCCCGTGCGTCTGCTCGCCATCGCCGACGCGGTCGTGCGCATGGCAGCCAGCAATGCACTGGGCGATGCCGCTTACGGCCTGGTGCGGCCGCCGGCACTGCCCAGCCAGATACGCGAGGAGATGTGGACGCTGGGCTTCGAACGCTACGACACCACGATGCGCGTGGTGTTGGCGCGCGAAGTGGAGCAGGGCAGCCTGGTCATCGACAATCTGCCGGATGCCTCGGTGCATTTCTTCGGATTGATGACCGGCATGCCGGCCAATGCGGCGCTGCGTGGCGACACGTGGCAGGCACCGGCCGCCACGCAGCACGGGTATGTCGCCAGTGCGGTGGCGCTGTTCCTGCGCGCGTATCGGCCGCAACCGCCGGTGGTGACAGCGGAAGGCAAGCGCGAGGTGCCGAGCGGGTTCTAGCTGCGGCGGCAGGACAGCGCAATGGGCGTTACCGAGAAGGCCTGGTCGCGCGCAGGCACGCTCCTACACGGGTGTGTCAGCGCGCCAGGTTGTGCCGCAACGCATTGATCACCCCCTTCAACCCGGCCGCAAACCGACGCTGTCGTAGGAGCGTGCCCGCGCGCGACGGGGCGTTACCGAGAAGGCCTGGTCGCGCGCAGGCACGCTCCTACACAAGCGTGTCACCGCGCCGGAGCGCGCCGCAACGCGTCGATCACCCCCTTCAACCCGTCCGCAAGCCGACGCTGTCGTAGGAGCGTGCCCGCGCGCGACGGGGCGTTACCGAGAAGGCCTGGTCGCGCGCAGGCACGCTCCTACACAAGCGTGTCACCGCGCCGGAGCGCGCCGCAACGCGTCGATCACCCCCTTCAACCCGTCCGCAAGCCGACGCTGTCGTAGGAGCGCGCCCGCGCGCGATGGGGCGTTACCGACAAAGGCCTGGTCGCGCGCAGGCACGCTCCTACACGGGTGTGTCAGCGCGTCAGATCGTGCCGCAATGCGTCGATCACCCCTTCAGCCCGGCCGCAAGCCGACGCTGTCGTAGGAGCGTGCCCGCGCGCGATGGGGCGTTACCGAGAAGGCCTGGTCGCGCGCAGGCACGCTACTACTCGGGCGTGTCAGCGCGCCAGGTCGTACCGCAACGCATCGATCACCCCTTCAACCCGTCCGCAAGCCGACGCTGTCGTAGGAGCGTGCCCGCGCGCGATGGGGCGCTACCGAGAAGGCCTGGTCGCGCGCAGGCACGCTCCTATACGGGCGTGTCAGCGCGCCAGGTCGTGCCGCAACGCATCGATCACTACCTTGATTGCGCGCGAGGATTGGCGGCGGCTGGGGTAATAGGCGTGAGCCATCGAACGGCTCGCACCAGTCCTCCAGCACGCGGCGTAGCCGGCCGGCGGCGATGTGCCCTAGCGCCATGGTTTCCGGCAAGAACGCGGGTCCGCCGCCGGCCAACGCGGCAGGCAGGATGGCGCTGCTGCCGTTGAAGGTCCATTGGCCGTCCACGCGCACCTTGACCTCGCGGCCGTCCTTTTCGAAATCCCAAGGCAGCAGGCCGCCATGGGTGGGCAGGCGCAAGCCGATGCAGTTGTGCCGGGCCAGCTCGGCCGGCGCGGCGGGGATGGTGTGGTGCACGAAGTAGTCCGGCACCGCCACCACCGCCATGCGCTGCACCGGGCTGATCGGCACCGCGATCATGTCCTTGGCGACCTGGTCGCCCAGCCGGATGCCGATGTCGTAGCGCTCGGCAACGATGTCGGCCAGCCCGTAATCGACGGTGACCTCGATCTTGAGGTCGGGATAGTCGGGCAGTACGTTCGACAACCCCGGCCAGAGATAGGCATCGGCGGCGTGGCCGGCGGTGGTGATACGGATGGTGCCGGCCGGCTTGTCGCGGAAGTCGGTGAGCGCGCATGCCATTCATGCCGCTGCATCATGCGCGATGGTGCGTGATGGCTTCAAATCTGAGATGTCATTGCCGCATTGATGCGCTGTGTTTCTAGGTGCATGCGCGGTTGCCCGGGTAATGCCGGCGCACGCGCTACAGTGCAGGCACTTGGATCGAGGAGCACTGCCATGAATCTGTTCGCAACTGCGATGTCGCTGTCGATGATGGCCGCCGTCACGCCCGGTGGTGAAGAGCAACAGGCGATCAGGGTGAGCAAGGCCGGTGGCGCCGCATCTGCGGCCGGCCCGGCCGACTATTTCACCGGCAAGGTGCGCATCGATGCGCCCTTCCAGGCCGACGCGCCGGCGCGGGTGGGCGGCGCCACGGTGACTTTCGAACCTGGCGCGCGCACCGCCTGGCACACCCACCCACTGGGGCAGACGCTGATCGTCACCGCCGGTGCCGGGCGCGTGCAGGAATGGGGCAAGCCGGCGCAGCAGATCCGCCCGGGCGACATCGTGTGGATTCCGCCGGGCGTCAAGCACTGGCACGGTGCCAACGCCACGGTGGCGATGTCGCATATCGCCATCGCCGAAGCGCAGGACGGCTCGCCGGTGACCTGGCTGGAGCAGGTCAGCGAGGCGCAGTACGCGGCCGAGTGACACGGCGCTCAACGATGACGTGGTGCGGTCTGCCGCGTCATCGTAGGTGATGCATGTCGCTTAGTGCAGGAGCGCGTGACTAGGCTCCGCTGCGTCACTGCGCACGAATGAGCTTACGCCGCTTGTGTCGCAGCCTGTGCCCCGGCACGCAACCGTTGCGCGTCACGTGCGGGCGGCGCGCCGAGAATGCGTGCGTAGTCGCGACTGAATTGCGAGGCGCTCTCGTAGCCGACGCGAAAGCCGGCATCGGCGGCATTCAGCGCTTCGGCCAGCATCAGCCGGCGCGCTTCGTGCACGCGCAGATGCGAGCGATATTCCAGCGGCGTCATCGAGGTGACCGCCTTGAAATGCGCATGAAAGGTGGAGCGGCTCATTGCCGACAGATCGGCGATCTGCTCGATGCGGAAGCGCTGTGCGTAGTGCTCGCGCAGCCAGACAATGGCTTTGGAAATCTGGTTGAGCCGGCTGTCGGCGATGGCCATCTGGCGGACCACCGCATTGGCCGGATCGGCCATCAGGCGATAGAGCACTTCGCGCAGGACCAGCGGTGCCAGCGCGGCGATCTCCTGCGGTTGGTCGAGCAGACGCGCCAGCCGCACTGCAGCGTCCTGCAATGGCGGGGTGCTGTGGTTGAGCAACAAGCCGGCCTGCGCCGCATCGCGTTGCGGCTCCACCAGCTCCGGGTGGCTGACGGCCAGGTCGCTCAGCACGGCGGTGTCCAGATCCAGGCAGAAACACAGATACGGCTGCGCGGCGCTGGCCTCGATCACCGAACCGACGATCGGCAGATCCACCGAGGCCACCAGATACATCTGCGGGTGATAGAGATACGCCGCCGCGCCCAGCATCGCCTGCTTGCGGCCTTGCGCCACCAGGCACAACATCGGCGTGTAGACCGTGGGCACCGACACGGTGGGCGAGGCGCTGCGCATGATCTGCAGCCCGGCAATCCGGGTGGCGTGCATGCCGTCGCCAGGAGCATGGCGCAGCAGGATGTCGGTCATCTCGGTCAAGGCGGACATGCAGGACTCGGCGGTGGCACCAGGCGGCTCGGCCGCGATGCCGTCGATCGTACAAGACCGACTGTCATGGAGCCCACATGCCGACCGCAGTAGCGGCAAAGGCAGCGCCGGGTGGCGCCGGCACCGGCGGGCAGGCCTGCGCGCCCGACGCCCGACAATCGCAGGCCAGACACGATCCTGCGCTCACACACGCGCCGTATCATGGGTGTCTGTTCCCGTGACCACCCCGTCCCATGCCCGCAAAACGTTCGACCATCCCCGCACCGGCGAGCCCGGCCGACTGGAAGGCGCTCGAGGCCGCCGCCACGGCCGAACTTGCGCGCCGCACGGCGCAAGCGCATCGGCAGATCCTGGGATTGTTGAACACGCATGGGCATCTGCTCAGCGAAGCGCAGCGGCGTGGATTGCACCGGCGCTTGCTGCGTGCGGGACGCTAAACGGAGCCGCTAGGACGCCAACCACATCCTTGACGCTAGAGCGACGGTGTCAACGTGCCGGCCGCACGCGCTTTATTGATTGGTGAGTCGAGTGCGCGGTGCCCTCACCACTTGCGGGACACGCCGTGAATCCGTCCGTGTAGATTCCTTGGCGGCCTCCATGCCGCCAAGGGTCCCGCAACCGGCAGGGACACCTCACCAAAAAGGTGGTCGGCGCTCGCATAAGAGCTGCTTGTTGCGCGAAGTGCATTGGTCGTTGACTGTGGGGTCGCGCAGGTGCATCGCTATCCAAATGCACATGACGCGCTGCGCTTGCCCATGCGCACCGACCATCCCGACTGGTTGTCGTTAGAGATGCATCGGGCGGTGAGCTGGCACATCGGCATCAAACAACGCGCATCTGGCACTGCTTTTAATCGTGCACATCGACCATCCAGACAGGTCCTTGCCCGCCTACCGTCGCGGGACCTTACGCGGCATGGATGCCGCGTAAGAGCCTACAGGGACGTACTTGCGGCGTGTCCCGCGATGGTGGGCGGGCAAGGGCCCCGCAGCCAAGCGGCAGATCGCCTGCTTTACAGCTGACCTATCTGCAACGCCGTAGATCGTCCACTCTGCCTTGCGGCATGTGCTGCGATGGTGGGCGTGCAAGGGCCCTGCAGCAAACTCGCAGATCGCCGCCCACCACTGATCCAACAGCGCGACTCGGCCGCATCCAGCCACTAACCAACCAAGACGTCGCCTCGCAGCCACGCATCAATCCACGTCCAGCAAGGACCGGCAAACACAAGCAACGCGCACGCGTTCAACCGCCCAGCTCCCACGGCGGCACGTCGCCCAGGCGTTCCTGCAGAAAATCCACGAATGCACGCACACGCGGTGGCTGCAGCTGGCGCGCCGGCATCACCGCGTTGATCTGCGAGGTTGGCGGCGGGTAATCGGGGAGTACCTCGACCAACCGGCCGTTGCGCAGCTCCTCGGCGATATGCCAGTACGAATGCAACGCGATGCCTTGGCCGGCGACGGCCGCATCGCGGATCAACTCACCGAAATTGCTTTCGAAGCGGCTCTGCATGCGCACGCGCACCAGGCCGCCCTCCGGGGTTTGCAACTGCCAGACATCCTGGCGGCCGTCGCGGCCCATCAGCAGCACGCCGGCATGCCCGGCCAGGTCGTCCGGCGTGCGCGGGGTGCCATGGCGCTGCAGGTAATCGGGCGAGGCGGCGAGGGTGCGGCGGTTGTCGGCGATGCGCCGCGCCACCAGCCCGGAGTCGTCCAGCGGGCCGATGCGGATCGCCAGGTCGAAGCCTTGCTTGACCAGGTCCACCAGGTCGTCGCTCAGGTGCGCACTGATGTGCACGCGTGGATGACGGGCCTGGAATTCCGGCAGCAAGGGCGAGACGTACTGCCGCCCGAACGAGGCCGACATGGTCATGCGTAGGATGCCGCCGACCGCGTGTGCGCTCTCGCGCAGATCGTCGGCCAGCGCGTCCAGATCCTGCACCAGCACGCGGCCGCGCTCGGCCAGGCGCTGGCCTTCGGGGGTCGGGTGCAGCCGGCGCGTGGTCCGGTGCAGCAGGCGCACGCCCAGGTCGCGCTCCAGCCGCTTCAGGCGCTGGCTGGCGACCGCCACCGACAAATCCAGGCTGCGCGCGCCGGCAGTGATCGAGCCGGAGTCGAGCACGCGCAGGAACAGCGCGATATCGCCGAGGCGGTCCATGCGATTCTCAATGATTGCTTGATAGTGAATCAGGATAACAGGGGTTTTTGCTTAGGACGCTGGAGCGCAGGCTGTGGGTTGTCTTCCCTGGTCCATGCCCATGTCCGCTTCCGCGCGTTCTTCCCGTTTTCCGCCAGCGCTGCTGGCGCTGACCATCGGTGCCTTCGGCATCGGTACCACCGAGTTCGTGATCATGGGCCTGCTGCAGCAGGTGGCCACCGACCTGGGCGTGTCGCTCAGCGCCGCCGGCCTGCTGATCAGCGGCTATGCGCTGGGCGTGTTCGTCGGGGCGCCGGTGCTGACGCTGGCCAGTGCGCGGCTGCCGCGCAAGGCGGTGCTGGTCGGCTTGATGGCGATCTTCACCCTGGGCAACGTGGCCTGCGCGCTGGCGCCGGACTACACCAGCCTGATGATCGCACGCGTGCTGACCTCGCTGGCGCACGGCACCTTCTTCGGCGTGGGCGCGGTGGTGGCCACCTCGCTGGTCCCGGCCGAACGCCGTGCCTCGGCGATCTCGCTGATGTTTGCCGGGCTGACCGTGGCCACCCTGCTGGGCGTGCCGGCCGGCGCCTGGCTGGGTCTGCAGCTGGGCTGGCGGGCAACGTTCTGGGCGGTTGCGGTCGTCGGCGTGCTGGCCACGGCCGCGGTAGCACTGTGGGTACCGGCGAACGCAGGCGCGGCCGCGCCGGTGTCGTGGCGCCAGGAAGTGGCGGTGCTGGGGCGCGGACAGGTGCTGCTGGCCCTGGCGATCACGGTGGTGGGCTATGCCGGCGTATTCGCGGTATTCACCTATATCCAGCCGTTGCTGGTGGACGTGAGCGGTTTCGCGCAGACGGCGGTGTCGCCGGTGTTGCTGGTCTTCGGCGTCGGCATGATCGTGGGCAATCTGCTGGGCGGGCGTCTGGCCGACCGGCGTCCCACCGCTGCGTTGCTGGGCAGCCTGGCGGCATTGGTGGTGGTGCTCGCCGCGATGGGCCTGGTCCTGCACAACAAAACCGCGATGGTGGTGTTCGTCGGGTTGCTGGGCGTGGCCGCCTTCGCCACCGTGGCGCCGCTGCAGTTGCGCGTGCTCGAGCATGCGCGCGGTGCCGGCCAGAACCTGGCTTCCAGTCTCAATATCGCCGCGTTCAATCTGGGCAATGCGCTGGGCGCCTGGCTGGGCGGCGTGGTGATCGCCACCCATGCCGGCCTGGTCGCCACCCCGTGGGTCGCCGCGCTGTTGAGCGCGCTCGGCCTGGGCATCGCGTTGTGGAGCGTGCAACTGCAACGCCGGCGTGCCGCCGCGCCGGGCGTGTGCGCGCAGGCGGGTTGATTCGTTTTTTAGGCACGAGCGCAGTGACCGCGCAACCGGCAGCCCTGCGCGCTCGCGCGGGTGATCGGCGAGCGGAGCCTGGCGCCTGGCATCGCGCGTGGCCGGATCGACCGCCAGCGCGCGGATTTTCCTTCGGTTTCAAGGAGCATTGCGATGGAGACACGTTTTCTCGGCCGTTCCGGTTTCAAGGTGCCGGTGCTCGGTCTGGGGGCCGGTACCTTTGGCGGCAAGGGGCCGCTGTTTTCTGCATGGGGCGATACCGATGTGGCGCAGGCGCAGCGCATGATCGACCTGTGCCTGGAGGCGGGCCTGAACCTGTTCGACACCGCCGATGTGTATTCGGACGGCGCCTCTGAAGAGATCCTCGGCCAGGCGCTGCAGGGCCGCCGCGATCAGGTGATCCTCTCGACCAAGACCGGCCTGCGCCTGGGCGATGGGGCCAACGACGCCGGCGCCTCGCGCTTCCGCCTGTTGCGTGCGGTGGATGCCTCGTTGCGACGCCTGCGCACCGACTATATCGATCTGCTGCAGCTGCATGCCTTCGACGCGATGACGCCGGTGGAAGAAACCCTGTCCACGCTGGATGGGCTGGTCCGCGCCGGCAAGGTGCGCTACCTGGGCGCGTCCAATTACGCCGGCTGGCAGCTGATGAAGTCGTTGGCGGTGGCCGATGCGCAGGGCTGGAGCCGCTTTGTCGCCAACCAGACCTATTACTCGCTGGCCGGGCGCGACTACGAATGGGAGCTGATGCCGCTGGGCATCGACCAGGGCGTGGGCGCGGTGGTGTGGAGTCCGCTGGGCTGGGGGCGCCTGACCGGCAAGCTGCGCCGCGGCCAGGCATTGCCCGAACACAGTCGCCTGCATGCCACCGCGGCCGCCGGCCCGGCGATCAGCGACGAGCGCCTGTTCGACATCGTCGATGTGCTCGACGCGATTGCCGACGAGAGCGGCCGCAGCGTGCCGCAGATCGCCATCAACTGGCTGCTGCAACGGCCCACCGTGAGCACGGTGCTGATCGGCGCACGTGACGAAGCGCAGCTGCGCCAGAACCTGGGCGCGGTGGGCTGGTCGCTGACGGACGCGCAACGCGCGCGCCTGGATGCGGTGAGCGCGGTGGAGCCACCGTATCCGTACTACCCGTACTGGCGCGGGCACTTTGCCGAACGCAGCCCGCTGCCGGTGTGATGCCGCATCACAATGGCCGTGCCGTGCGCGGAACTACCTCGGGACAGGGCACCTTGATGTCTCGAAAGAGCCGGAAGAGCGCATCCGGGTTGAATGGCGGATGCGACAGGGCGTCGATCGGCTCCCGGTGCGCGGTTGCGCAGCCGATGCCGGCGGTGAGAAAGCGCAGTGGTCGCATGGCCGCGAAGGCGTAGCAGCTGGACCACTGGCACAGGCAGGCATGCGCCGCGCCTGCGTTTCCGCGTTGCGCGTCCAAGGACGTGGCCGCGCGCTCGGACGTGGACCGCGCGACAGCCGTGGGCTGCCGCGCGGGATGACGTCTTGGCTTGCCTACCAGCGATACGCCACCGACATCTGGTACTGCCGTCCGGCGATCGGCCGGCCCATGAACACGCCGCCGGTCGCTGCACCCGGGACACGCACATTGCCTTCGGTCAGGCCCAGCGTGTCGGTGACGTTGCTGCCGCTGGCGGTCACTTCCCAGTGCTCGCCCACATGCAGGTTGGCGCCGATGTCGAGCATTTCGTAGGACGGCAGCCGCTGGCTGTTGGCCAGGTCCGCAAAGCGGTCGCCGATGTAGGAATAGGTGGCAAACACCTTGAGGTCGCCGAACGGCAGCATCCAGTAATAGCTGGGCGTGATGCGGAACTGGCGCTTGGGCTGGCGCATCACCTGGTTGCCGGTGAACTCGCGGTAGTTGCGGTACTTGGCATCCAGCCACACCCCGGTGCCGGCCAGCTCGAAGCCGCCGAACGGGCGGATGGCACCTTCCACCTCCAGCCCGCGCGCACGCGAGTCGCCAACGGTGGTGAAGTTTTCACCATTGGCCAGGAACGCCTGGAACGGCGAGTTCTTGAAGGTGTTGTAGAACGCGGTCAGGTACAGGTCGTAGCTGCTGGCACCGGACTTGAGCCCGAGTTCGTACTGATCCACTTCCTGCACGCGATTCTGGCCATCGCGCAGATTGTCGAAGCCGGGGAACTTCACCCCTGAATTGACGCGTGCGAACAGGCTGTTGTGGGTATCGAGCGTGAAGTTCAGCCCCGCCGTCCAGGAGAACGCCTCATCGTCCTGGTCGATGCGGCGCGTGCTGGCCAGGGCGAGCGAGGTGGCGTTGTCGTACAGCGTGTCCGGGTTGCCGTCCAGATCGACGGTGGCGGTGTCGTGCACATCGCCGGTGACGCTCTGGCGTTCGTAGCGGGCGCCCAGGTCCAGGCGCAGCCGCGCGTTGAGCTCCCATTCGTCGGCGACGAAGGCGGCGATGTTCTCGCCATCGTAGTTGGCGCGCAGGTTGAAGAACGCGGTGCTGGTGAAACCCTGGCGCGTGGCCTGCTGGCCGTTGTCCAGCGCCAGATCGATCCGGCGCGCGTTGTTCTGCGCGGTAAGCAGCATGGTGTTGCCCAGGTACCAGGTGTCGGCCGAGGAGTACTTGGCATAGTACGCACCCACGGTGAGCGTGTTGCCCGTAAACAATTCGCGGCTCAGGCGCAAATCGTTGGTGACCGAATTCAGGCGCTTGTCCACCGACCACCAGCCGGCTTCCAGCACTTGCTGATTCGGATCGACGACGCCGCCGCCATTGGTGAAGCTACCGCTGCCGGTAGTGCCGTAACTGGCGATGAAATCGCTCAATCGCACCGGCGCATCGCCGGTGAACAACGCATAGGTCGGTGCGCTGCCGCTCATCACGTTGAAGCGGTCGGCAATGGTCCAGTCGCCAGTCTCCCAGTTAAGTTCGCCACCGAACACATCGATGTTGACGCCGCGGCCGTCAGCCAGATCGCGACGGATGGTCTGTCCATCCGGCCCGACTAGCAGGTCGACATTGCGGAAGTCGCGGCCGAGCAGGGTGCCGGTCTGCGCATTCAAACCGGGGAAACTGGACAGGTCGTTGCCGTTGTTGCGCGACAGCAGCGGAATGGCGGTATAGAAGGCATTGTTGTCGTCGGTATGCCGCGCGTAGAACGACAGCTCGCCGCTGTCCCAGCGCTTGCTCAAGGTGGCGCTGAACTGGCCACCCTTGTCGGCGGAAAACTGCGGGTCGCGCACGCCGTCGGTTTCGCGAAAGAAACCGCCCACGCTGTAGTACCAGCCATTGCCCATCGGCCCGCTGTTGAAGACATCGATGCGGTGCAGCGCGTTGTTGCCGCCGGTCAGGCGCACGCTGCCTTCAGGCTCGTCCTGGCCTTTTTTCTGGATGAAGTTGACCGTCAGGCCCGGTTGACCGTTGGAGAAGATCGGGCTGGAGCCGCCACGCAACACCTCCATGCGCTCGACCGTGTCGTCGACGCGAAACAGCGTGGAATTTTCCAGGAACGACAGGGTCGGCGGCGGGAACAGCGGCGAGCCATCCAGTTGCATGGTCACGAACGGCGCATCGCCTTCGGATGGCATGCCGCGCACGAAGATATTGGCGCCGGTGCCGCCGCCGCTGGGCTCGGCCCATACGCCGGGTACGATCTTCAGCAGGTCCGCAGTGCTCTGCGGCACCGCCTGCTGGATCTGCTCCGGGCTGGCGGTGGTGATCGAGAAGCTGGCATCGCGCTTGGCCAGGCCCTTGAAGCGCGCGGTGCCGCTGACGATCACTGCATCCAGCGTGGTGGCCTCGCTGCGCGGCTCGGCGGTGGACGTCTGCGCGTGCGCGGCAGGCGCAAGTAGGGCGCCGATGGCAAGGGACAGGGCATAGCGGGGCATCGATGCTGTCATGAAAGCTCTCCTGGGATGACGTCGCAGCTGGCGGCAATGCGCGCGTCGTACACGCGCCGCCAAAGGGTGACCGGCAGCACGTCACAGTGGCCGGTCGCGCAACGCAGCGACACACGTCGCGCTGTTGTTCTAACGGAGTTGCCGGCAAAAGCTGTTGTGCGCTGCGGCACTCGGTGCAGGCGATATGCTCGCCATCGACAATGCGGCAAGGCGCCAGACAGCGCGTGCGCAGTGCACGCGTGACGCTATCGGACCGCGTGTGAGGCCTTTCAACGCGCGCCACAGCGGCAGCCGATGCGAACCATCGCGGCGGCATGATGACTTTTGCGCATGCACTGCCAGGCACCGTGCAATGGCGCAGCGATGTCGCTGCGGGCAGGCGCGCGCTTGCGCCTGCTTTACGCTGCTGCGCGTACCGGCGTGGCTTCGCGGATCGGCGGGTTGATCAGTGCGGCGATGACTGCCAGCAGCATGTCGGCGTACCACATCCAGCTGTAGTCGCCGAAGCGCTCCAGCGCCAGCCCGCCCAGCCACGCCCCGAAGAAGCCGCCGATCTGGTGCGACAACAAGGTCAGGCCGAACAAGGTGCCCAGGTAGCGCGGGCCGAACAGTTTGCCGATCAAGCCCGCCGTCGGCGGCACCGTGCCCAGCCAGGTAAAGCCCAGTGCCGCGGCGAACAGGTAGAAGGTCAGCGGCGTCGGCGGCGCGATCAGGTATAAGCCGATCAGCACCGCACGGCTGGCATACAAGGCGCACAGCAGCCACTTCATGCGGATGCGTTCGCCGAGCTTGCCGGCGACCAGGCTGCCGGCCACGTTGAACAGGCCGATCAACGCGATCGACACCGCCGACACGCTGGCGGGCAGGCCGCAGAGCGCGATCTCGCCGGGCAGGTGCGTGACCAGAAACGCGATATGCACCCCGCAAGTGAAAAAGCCCAGATGCAGGCACCAGTAACTGCGATCGCGCAGGGCAACCTGCAGTTGCGCACGCAGGCCGATGTCGTCGTTTGCGATCGGCATGTGCGTGCCCGGCGGCGGCGATCTGCGTCGCAGCGGCCAGGCCAGCGGCAAGGTCAGCAAGGAGATCATTGCCAGGCCGGTCATCGCCCTGGCCCAGCCGGCGGCGCCGATCATCAGCTGCACCAGTGGCGCAAAGACGAACTGGCCGAGCGAGCCGCCGGCATTGATCAGCCCGGCTGCGAACGAACGCCGCTCCGGTGCGAGCCGGCTGGCAGTGGCACCGATCAGCACCGAAAAACTGCCGGCGCCCGCACCGGCGGCAGCCAGGATGCCCAGCGAGACGATCAGGCCCCACTCGCTGGCCAGCCACGGGCTCAGTCCCAGGCCCAGCGACAACAGCACGCCGCCGAACAGCAGCACCGGCAGTGGCCCGCGCGCATCGGCGATCGCGCCGAATACCGGCTGCACCGCGCCCCAGACCAGTTGCCCCACCGCCAGCGCGAAGCTGATCGACGCGATGCCGATCCCGGTCTGGCGATGGATCGGCTCCACGAATAGGCCGGTGGTCTGGCGTGCGCCCATCGTCAGCATCAGCATGGCCGAGGCGGTGAGCAGCAATCCCCACTGCGCGCCGGTGCGGGCGCTCACAGACGTGCTCATGCCGCTGCCTCCGCGTCCAGGGCCGCATCCAGTTGCATCAAGGTGGCGTGCAGCTGCGCGGTGGAAGCGCTGCCGAACAGCGTTTCCAGCTGCTTCTGTGCGCGTTGCCAATGCGGCAGGGCGCGCACCAGCAGCCCGCGCCCACTGCGGCTCAATACCACCAGTTTCTGGCGCGCATCCTCGCCGCGACGTGCCTGCACCCAGCCCGCCGCCAGCAGCGGCTTGAGATTGCGGGTCAGCGTGGTGCGATCCATGCCCAGCGAGTGCGCCAACGCGCCCAACGGCTGTGCGCTGACCAGCCGGCGCAGGATCGAGTACTCGTTGAGGCTCAGGCCTACCTGCGCCAGGGCATGGTCGTACAGCTGCGAGGTACGCCGTGCGGTGCGGCGCAGCTGGAAGCAGGTGCAGGGGCCGGTCCCGGACATGGCGATGCTCCACGAGGATGCTCGCACTTTGCGTGCATATGCACCTATTGGCAAGCGCGTGGCGAATGTGGGGCGCTTGTCCGTCGAAGCAGGACCGATCGAGTCTGCGTGGGAAGACCGCCCGACCCGCGGCAATGACGGCGCTAGCACATGCGTTGGTGTGCACCGGCAGCCTTGCTATCGGCCGACGCCGGCAAGCGGCATCGAGCTTGATTGGTGAGCGGGGCGTCTAGCCAGCTCGTGCAATGCAGCGCATCGGCTATTCGCTGCGAGCAGCATTGCAGGGCAGGGCTGCCATCGCCCCGCCGCTGCGCGCAGCACTGCAGAACGCCGAGGCCGGCAGCCCCGCCGCCGGACATGACGAGGCCGCCCGAAGGCGGCCTCGCTTATGACGGCGGGAGAGAGGTACCGTCAGAAGAACAGGCGCACGCCGAACGAGGCGCTGCGGCCGGGAAGCATCACGTCGTCCTTGAGGAAGGAGGTGTGCACGCGGGCGTCCTGGTTGGTCAGGTTGTTGCCGTCCAGGAACACTTCCCACGCGTTGCTGCCACGGTCCACGTGGTAGGCCAGATGCGCATCGACGAAGGTATAGCCGTCGGTCGGGGTTTCGTTCACCGCCACCTTGTCCTGCTTCATGGTGCGGGTGGCGCCGAGCGAGGCGCGCCATGCATCGGCGTTCCAGCGCATCTGCGCGCCGACGCGGCCCGGTGCGATGCGCGGCAGGTTGCCGCCATCCTTCAGGCGCGCACGCACGGTGTCGCCGAACACGCGCAGATCCCACGCGCCGGTGTCGTTGTCGGCCAGATGGAAGGTGGCCTCGCCCTCGAAACCGTGGAAGACCGCATCGTTCTGCGTCCACTGGCGGATCGGAAGGAAGTCGTTGTCTTCTTCGTTGAACCATTGGCCGCCGGTATCGACGATGTAGACAAAGTCGTTGTAGCGGTTGTAGTACGCGGCGATCTTGGCATCCACCCATGCGTTCTGGAAGTTCAGGCCCAGCTCGGCCTGGTTGGCCTTTTCGGTCTTCAGATCCGCATCGCCGATCTCGTAGGCGAGGGTGGCGATGTGCGGGCCGTTGGCGAACAGCTCTTCCTCGGCCGGTGCGCGTTCGGCGTGGTCGAGGTTGGCGGTCAGGCGCCATTGTTCGTTGAAACGGAAGCCGCCGCTGGCCGAGAAGCTGGTCGGGGTGAAGTCGCGGTCCACGCCGATGTCGGTGCGGTACTTGACCTTGTCCACGCGCGCGCCGACTTCGGCGGTGACGCGCTCCCAGCTGTTGCGCGCGACGCCGAACACGCCGAGCGAGCGGGTGTCGGTCTTGGGCACGAAGGATTCCTCGCCGATCGCCTGGAAGGTGGTGTCGCTGCCCTGCAGGCCGAATGCGGTCTGCCAGCCGCCGCCGAAGGTGAAGGACGCTTCCACGCGGCCTTCGTTGGCGCGCTTGGTGAACACGGTGCCGACTTCGGCGCCTTCGAATTCGGTGTGCGCGTAATCGGTGTGGCCGAAGCTGTAGCGCAGCGCGCTGCCTTCGCCCCAGGGATCGGTCAGCCCGCCCTTGAGGTCGTAGCGGTCCTGCTGCAGCTTCAACGACACCCCGCGCTCGCCGATCGTCGGGTCGCCCGGCTCGCCGGGGTTGCCGTAGTTGTCACGGAAGCGCGAGGCCGACAGGCCGACGAAACCCCAGTCGCCGGACAGCGAGGCGCCGACCGAGCCGACCTTGGAGTCGATCCAGCTGTTGAGCTGGCGCCCCTGCGGGGTGTCGTAATCGTTCTGGTTGCGGTACACGCCGTCGGCATGGATCGACAGGCCGCTGCCATTGCCGGCATCGACGCGGAACATGTCGGTGTTGCCGTCCTTGTCGCCGCCGTCGAAGCGCACTTCGGCGCGGCCGCTGAAGCCGTCCACCGGGGTTTCGGCAATGCGCCCGTCGACCACGTTGACCACGCCGCCGATCGCGCCGGAGCCGTACAGCAGCGTGGACGGGCCCTTGAGCACCTCGATCTGGTTGGCCAGGAACGGCTCGATCGCCGGGGAATGGTCCTGGCTGACCGTGGACACGTCCTGGGTCGACAGGCCATCGCGCAGCACCGCCACGCGCGGGCCGTCCAGGCCACGGATGATCGGCCGGCCGACGCCGGGGCCGAAGTTGGAACTCTGCACGCCGGGCAGGCTGGCCACGGTCTCGCCCAGGCTGGAGCTGCGTACCTCGTCCAGACGCTCGCCGGCCAGTACCTCGACCGGGCGGCTCAACTCGCCGGCCGCATCGCGCAACGGGCTGGCGGTGACCACGACCTTGTCCAGGTCCTTGACATGGCGGCCACTGGAAGCGGTGGCGTCGTGGCGCGTGTCCGAGCTGGGCGGGGTCTGCGGGTCGGCGGCTGCCGGTGCGTCCTCGGCCATGGCCAGGGCGGGCGTCAGCAGGCTGGTCAGCGCCAGCGAGAGCGTGGAGCGGCGGAACGAGAAAGCGAGGCGAGGGTGCATGGCGGGCCGGACTCTGTGATTGTTACTGTATATCAATGATAAGGCGCAGCTTGGCTGCTGTGCCGACGGCAGGACCCGCTCACCTGCGCGATGCAGCGGTGCGGGTCTGGAACAAGGAAGATGTTATATTATTCCACGTCGCCGCGAGCCCCTGCTGGAAGTCATGCCTCTACCGTCCCTTCGCCATGTGCTCGACCGCTTCGGTGCGACCGGTTCGCTGCTATGCGCCGTGCATTGCGCGGTGCTGCCGCTGGTGCTGGCCCTGGCCCCGTCGTTGGGCCTGTCGTTCTGGCTGGGCGATGGGGTCGAACTGGCCATCGTGGTGTTCGTGACGCTGCTGGGGCTGTTCAGCCTGGTGCTGGGCTATCGCCGCCACAAGGCGCTGCACGCGCTGGCACTGTTGCTGCCGGGCTTGTTGCTGCTGTGGGCCGGCCTGCTCTACGACCCCTTGCACCACGCGGTGGTGCCGCATGCAGTGGTGATGACGCTCGGCGGCGCGCTGGTCGGCATCGCCCACTTGGTCAACCTGCGTCTGAACCACGGGCACGCCCACGTCCACGACGCCAGCTGCGCGCACTAGCCCGGGCTGCGCGGGCAGGGCCTACGTGGTAGGCTTGCCGGCCTTGCGCGAGGGCGCCGCCGGCGTAAACCTCGCCAGACCCGTGTTCAGCGCGGGGATTTTGTATTCAGTATTCACATTCAGGAGTCGACGAACATGGGTAAGGGTGACCGCAAGACCGCCAAGGGCAAGCGCTACAATTCCAGCTACGGCAATTCGCGTTCGCACGCGGTGAGCAAGGTTGTCGTGGGTGCAGCTGCCCCGGTTGCCAAGAAGGGCGTGGTCAAGGCGCCGGCCAAGAAGGCTGTTGCCAAGAAGACCGTTGCCAAGGCCGGCTGATCCCTAGCCCGCTTCGCGACACCAGAACGCGGCGCTTGCGCCGCGTTTTTTTATGTCCGGCATCGGCGTAGACGCGCGCTGCAGCGCTCGCCCGAGCAGCCATTCCGCTACCGGCCTGCGTCGAAGCGGCGACCTGCGCGCCGCTGGCGTCGGTTCGCGCATGGCACGGCAGCGCCGGCCGCAATGCGCGGCGGTCACGGCCGGCAGCTGCACACTGCGGTCGGTCGGCCCTGCGCCGCTCTCCCGCCTGGGATGTTCAGTGCGTCGTCGCCGTAGCCGGCGAGGTGCGGGACGGCGTCGGCGCCAGCAACTGTTCGGCCAGGCCGCGATAGATCGGCGTCTTGCACACCAGCCCGGACATTGCGCGCGCGATCAGCACGGTGGCCAGGATCGGCAACAGCATCTGGCTGGTGTCGGTCAGTTCCAGCGAGATCACCGCCGAGGTCAACGGCGCCTGGGTCACGCCGGTCAGGTATGCGCACATGCCCAGCAGCACGAAGGTGCGCGGGTCCACGCCCGGCATCAGCACAGACAGGTTGTGACCGATGCCGGCACCCACCGCCAGCGCCGGCGAGAACAGCCCGCCCGGAATGCCGGCCAGGTAGGAGACCAGGTTGGCCACCAGCTTCATCAGCCCGAATTCGTGGCCGACCACTGCATGGCCCTGCACCAGGCTGCGCGCCTGCTCGTAGCCGGTGCCGAACGCGCCTTGCCCGAACACCAGTGCCAGCCCGACCAAGGCCACCCCGCACAGCGCGGCCAGCAATACCGGATGGCGCTGGCGCAGCGTTGCCAGCCAGCGCGGTTTGCCGCTGACGCTGGCCAGCACCAGGCGCGCGAAGATGCCGCCGAGCAGGCCGGCCACGCTGCCGCATAGCGCGATCGCCAGCCAGGCCTGGCCCAGCGGCAGGGCCACCGCCACCTTGCCGAAGTAGGTGTAGTTGCCCAGCAGGCCCAGCGATACCACGCCACCGACGATCACCGCAGTCAGCAAGGTGCCGGAGAAGCGGTGCTCGAAGCGCCCGCTCAATTCCTCGATCGCAAACACCACCCCGGCCAGCGGCGTGTTGAACGCCGCGGCGATACCGGCCGCGCCGCCGGCGAGCAGAAAATGCGAGAGCTCGCGCGGATCGCGAAACCCGAACCAGCGCCCGAACACATGCATCAGGCTGGCGCCGACATGCACGGTGGGGCCTTCGCGTCCGACCGAGGCGCCACCGAGCAGCGACAGGGTGGTCAGGGCGAGCTTGCCGATCGACACGCGCAGCGACAGATTGGTCTGGCGAAATGCGGCGTCGTCATGTTCCAGCGCCGCGATGACCTGCGGGATGCCGCTGCCGCGCGTCGGCCGCATCGCGCCGGAGGTGAGCCAGGCCAGCAGGGCGAAGATGCCCGGCGTCAGCAGCAGTGCCCACCAGATCGAATGCGCGGTGATGCGCTGGAACAACTGGAAGGCGGCGTCGCTGGCCTTGGCGAACACGATCGCCACCAGTGCTACTGCGATTGCGCCGCCCCAGAGTGCGGCGCGACGACGCCAGCCTTGGCTGGACAACAACGGCCGCAGCCGAAGCCGGCGCGGCGAGGGATCAGGAGCAGACATGGCACCATTGTCGCATCCGCGCAGCGCGGCCGCGACGCGTCACTCAGCGACCGGCGGCCGGCGGCACGCGCAGGGCCGGCAGCAGCGTGGCGGGATTTCCATCATTGGGCGCGGCGGGAATGCCCAGCAGCCGGGTCATCAGCGCATACACATCGACGTTGTCGAAACCCGGCAAGCTCTTGCCCTGCGCCAGATCCGGGCCCTGCGCCAGGAACACCGCGCGCATCGACGGCAGCGCCGGATCGAAACCGTGCGAGCCGCGCATCTGATCGCGCGGGCGCTTGGCCAGCTTGTCCGGGAACAGTGCATCCCAGCCTTCGTGCATCTGGCACACGATCGGCGGAATGCGCGGATGCGTGCCGTAGTGCCAGCGTGCCGGCAGCTCCGTCTTGCGCCAGCAGTCGTACTGCGCATGCGCACCGAGCAGGCCGGCTTCGGCGCGGGCCTGCTGTCCCGGCAATGGCGCAAAGCCGATCACCTGCCCGTCGGTCACGGCAGTGGCGATGTCCGGGCGCGCCATGTCTTCCACGCTGATCGCATGCCCGGGCGCCACCTCGGCCATGCCGTGGTCGGAGACCACGACGATATTGGTGCGCTCGCGCGTGCCGTCGCGCTGCATGCCGGCCAGCAGCCGGCCGATCGCGCCATCCACCGCACGCACGTTGTCGGCGTATTCGCGCGACTCCGGGCCGTGGTCGTGGCCGGCTTCGTCCACGTGTTCGAAATACAGCGTGACCAGGCGGTTGCGGTCGGCACCGGAGGCGGCCAGCCAGCCCCGCACTTCGTCCACGCGCGTGTCCAGGCTGGTGCCTTCTTCGTAATGGCGCCAACGCGTGGGGCGCACGCCGCCGATCGCCGCCTCGCTGCCCGGCCACGACCAGGTTGCGGCATGCAGGCCATGGGTTTCCGCACCTACCCACAGCGGCTCGCCACCCCACCAGCGCGCATCGCCGACGGCATCCTGCTTGCTCAGCCAGAAGCCGCCCAGCGTCGCATCGCGCATGCTGTTGTGCACGATGCCGTGGTGGTCCGGGCGCAGGCCGGTGACCAGCGTGTAGTGATTGGGAAAGGTCAGCGACGGGTACGACGGCGTCATCCAGCGCGCACGTACGCCGTCGTGTTCCAGTTGAGACAGATTCGGTGTGATGCCGCGATCGAGCATGTCCGCGCGCAGCCCGTCGATGGAGATCAGCAGCACGCTGTGCGGTACATCGCTGTGCGGTGCGCCGGCCGACGCGGGCGCCGCCGGGGCGGGCGCTGGCGTACTGCGCGAAGGGGCGTGAGAACTACAGGCCGCGAGCAGTGCGAGCGCGGCAAACACAAAACGTCGATCGATCATCGCGCCAGTTTACGGCCTGGCAATGACGTCGCGAAGTCAGCGCGTGCCGGCGGCGGATGCGGCGAACAGATCGTCGGCCGCTGCGCCCTGGCGCGGTGACCAGCCTTCCATCTGCAACAAGGCCTGCTTGGTCGGCAGACCGCCGCCGAAGCCGGTCAGCGCACCATTGGCGCCGATCACGCGGTGGCAGGGCAGCACGATCGGCAATGGATTGCGCCCATTGGCAGCGCCGACCGCGCGGCTGGCGGCCGGGCGTCCCACCGCGTGCGCGAGTTGCGCATAGCTCCAGGTCTGCCCGAACGGAATCTGCGCCAGCGTATGCCAGACCTGCAGCTGAAACGGCGTGCCGGTCGGGGCCAGTGGCAGGTCGAAGCTGCGCCGCCCGCCATACAGATAGTCGAGCAATTGCTCGCGCGCCTCGCGCACCAACGGCGCATCGGGGTCGTGCTGCCAACGCGCGCGGCCGACCGCGTCGTAGCGGTTCTGCGCGAACAGGATGTGGTGCACGCCGGCAGCATCGGCGGCCACGCTGAGCGCGCCGATCGGCGAGGGAAAGGTGTCGTAATACAACGTGCTCATGAGCGGGTGTCCTTGCGATCGACAGCGAGATGCCACAGGTGCAATACGGCGTAGGCGCGCCACGGCCGCCAGGCCTGCGAGCGCGCTTCGGTGGCACGCTCGCTCAGGCGCTCGGGCGTGCCGAGCACCTGCTGCAGGATCAGGTCGCCGGCCGGAAACGCGTCCGGATGCGACAGCGCACGCATGGCGACGTAATGCGCGGTCCACGGCCCGATACCGGGCAACGCGGTGCAGGCGGCGACGAACTCGGACAGGCGCTGGCCGGCGCCGAAATGCAGCTGCCCTTGCGCGCAGGCCGAGGCCAGCGCCCGCAGCGTGGCCGCGCGCGCCCGCGGCAGACCGAGTTGTTCCAGCGGCGCCTCGGCCAGCTGTGCCGGGGTCGGAAAGATGCGGTCCAGGCCGGGCGGCATCTCCAGATGATGGCCGCCATGCCGGTCGACCAGCCGCGCCGCCAGCGTTGCCGCGCCGGCCACGCTGATCTGCTGGCCCAGCACGGCGCGCACGGCCACTTCAAAACCGTCCCAGCCACCCGGCACGCGCAGCCCGGGGCGGCGCGCGATCGCCTCGGCCAGCAGCGGCTCGGTCGCCAGCGTGGCGTGCACCGCCTGCAGGTCTGCATCCAGATCGAACAGGCGGCGTACCCGCCGCACGATCTGCGGAATCTGGCGCGGGTCGGTGGCGCCGATGCGCAGTAGCAACTCCGCACGCTGCGGCGCCGCGCTGACCTCGATCAGCGTTGCGTTGCCCGGCGTGCCGATCACGCGCCGGTAGCCGCTGGCGTCGACCTGCTCGATGCCGGGAATCGCGCGGCGTTGCAGGAATGCCAGCATCGCCGGCAGATCCAGCGGCGGGCGGTAGCCCAGGCGCAGGGTCAACTCGCCACCCGGGACCTCGGCACGCTGCTTGCGCAGCGCCGATGGCGGCATCCCGCAGCCTTCCAGGAATGCGGCATTGAAGCGACGCAGGCTGTTGAAGCCGGCCGCCAGCGCGACCTCGGTGACTGGCAATGCGGTCTCGGTCAGCAGTTGCTTGGCCAGCAGCAGCCGGCGCGTGCCGTGCACCTGGATCGGGGTGGCACCGAGCTGCTGCACGAACTGCCGCTGCAGCTGGCGTGCGCTCAGGCCCACTGCGTCGGCCAGGGTCTGCACCGGCTGCTCCTGCAGGGCACCGTCGGCAATCATCGCCAGTGCGCGTTGCACGCTCTCTTCGCCCAGATGCTGCTGCGCCTGCGGCGACAGCTCGGGGCGGCAGCGCAGGCAGGGCCGGTAGCCGGCGGCACTGGCTGCCGCCGCGCTGGGGTAATAGCTGATGTTGCCCGGCTTGGGCGGCGGCGCCGGACAGACCGGGCGGCAGTAGATGCCGGTGCTGCGCACCGCGGTGAAGAACAGCCCGTCGAAGCGTGCATCGCGCGCCAGGCGGGCGCGGTCGCATTGGAGTCGGTCGGGCGTGACGGTCTGCATGGCGCCAGTCTATGCGCTCGCCCCGACCCCGGCTGGCCGTTTTCGGACAGGGTTGCACCGGGCCGCCGCGTTCATGGCAGGGTCAAACGCTTCGCCCATTCAGCCATAGACTGAGGGTGATCTCCGTCGCGGTCCGTTGCCTGACATTATGCTGAAACTGCTCTGCCTGTCCCTTTCATGCGTGCTGGCGCTGGCGGCCTGCGACCGCACCAGCACCTCGGCCGATGCCGCCGCGACGCAACAGAGTGGCGCGGGGCAGGGCGATGGCGACCATATGGTGTCGGTGGATACGCCCGAGCCGGTGGCGCCGCCGCGGCCGCGTGCACAGGCCGGCGAAGCCAGCTGGCCGCAGGCGGAGCTGGACGCGGGCAAGGCCTGGATCAGTTGCGCCACCGATTACAGCAGCGAAGCCGGCGACGGCACGCTGCTGCCGGCGCTGGACCGCGCCAGCATGGAGGCGGCGCTGGCGCCGTGTCGCGACACCGGCCTGCTGCGGGTGCGCTACGCCGGCAAGATCAACGCCGGCTTTGCTGCGTTGGTGTGGCGGCTGGCCGCGGTGGCCGAGCAACTGCGGCTGCCGCATCGCATCCTGGACCTGGATTCCAGCGGCGGGCAGGTGGAAGCAGCGATTCGCGCCGGCGATGTCATCGGCGAATCCAACTGGACCATCTGGGTGCGCGAAGGCTCGATCTGCCACAGCGCCTGCGTGTTCGTGCTGGCCGCCGGCGACAACCGGCTGGTGGCCGGCAAGGTCGGCATCCATCGCATGATGCGGATCAGTTCCAAGGCCACCTCGCGCGCGGAACTCAATCGCGAATTGCGCGAGGTCTACGGCAACGTCAAGGATTATCTGGAGCGCAACGGCGTGGCGGTGGCGGTGGCCGACCTGATGATGACCGTGCCCAACCGCAGCCTGCGCCTGCTGACGATGGACGAGCTGCGCGAGTACGGGCTGGATGGCACCAACGCGGTGCAGGACGACCTGGAGCGCATCCGCCAGATGCGCAAGTGCGGCGACGCCTTCGTGCGCCGCAAGGACGCGTTTCTGGTTGCCTTCGACCAGAAGTGCAAGGGCGAGGGCGCCGATCTGGAGGCGGTCAATGCCTGCGGCCTGGCCTTGAAGCAGCGCTTCGGCTTCCCGGATGCGGCCTGCCCGGAAGAAAGCCCGCTGGCCGAAACCGATGCCGCCGCGCTGCCGGCCACCGCCGCAGCGCAGGCCGCGCCGGCGGCCGACGCGGAGGCAGGAGCGCCAACTGCGGCACCGGCCGCAGAGTCGGCTGCCGAGCCCGCAACGGACCCCGCCCAGGGCGAGGGCTGAGCTTCACACCCACCGCACTGCCGGCTGCCTATGGTCGCGGCATACCACGGAGCCGGGGGGCGACATGCTTGGAAAGACGAAGGGCGTTGCGCTGGCATACCTGCCATCGGCGCTGCTGGTGCTGGCCGGGTTTGGCGTGGCCGAACTGCTGCAGGTGATCGCTGCGGCCAGCCATGTGCAGTGGCCGGCGACGCTGGCGGTGTGGCTGAGCCTGGCGGCCCTGATCGCGGCCATCGCGCGCGCACTGTGGGTCAGTTGGCGACTGTGGCGGCCACGCGGCGTCGCGGCGGTTCCGCCCGGCGGCGACATCTGATTTTTGAGTCAAGGCGTGCGTTCCCGGCACCCGGCTCGCGCGTCGCTTGCACACTCACCTCACCATGCAGCGCAGGTCTTAAACTGCCGCACTCGCCGCAAACCCTGCGGCGGTTCCCATCCGTTTGCTAAGCACAAGGTCATCTGCCCCATGTTCCGTCCTCGTCTGCTTGCCGCACTGCTGTTGGCTCCCTCGCTGGTCCTGGCACAACAGCCGCAGACGGCTGCACGTCCGGCCGCCGCTCCCCAGGCGGCGCCCACGGCCAGCCCGGCGCAGCAGGCGCAGCTGACCAAACAGAACACCGAGATGACCCAGGCGGCACTGCGGGTGGCGCAGATGGTCGATGCCAACCAGGTGGCCTCACTGTGGGATGGCGCCTCCAGCGTCGCCAAGACCGCGGTCAAGCGCGATGTCTTCGTGAGCCAGATCGGCGCCGAACGTGCGCGGCTGGGGGCGGTGGTCGGACGCGGGCAGGGCTCGGTGACACGGGTCAAATACGCTGCCGGCGCGCAGGTGCCCGAAGGCCTGTACGTCAACGTCAGCTTCCCGACCCGGTTTGCCAAGGCCCAGCAGCCGGTGCGCGAGCTGGTGTCTTTCCGCCTGGACGAGGACAAGACCTGGCGGCTTGCCGGCTACAGCCTGCGCGCGTCGATCAAGTGATCTTGCAGCTCATCGGGAGACCCGCGTGGAACTGACCATCGAACTACAGATGCTGGGCTGGGCCATGGTGCTCGGTCTGGTGCAACTGCTGGCCGCCTCGGCCAGCATGACCGCCCAGCGCGGGACCAAATGGAATGCCAGCGCCCGCGATGGCGACCCCAAGCCCCTGACCGGCGTCGCGGCGCGGCTGGATCGCGCCTTCCGCAATTATCAGGAGACGTTCCCGATCTTCGCTGCTGCGGTACTGGCGGTGAGCGTTGCCGGGCGTACCAATGCAGACACCGCACTGGGCGTGCAGCTGTACCTGTGGGCGCGCGTGGCTTACGTGCCGGCGTATGCGGCAGGCATTCCTTACCTGCGCAGCGCAATCTGGGTGGTGTCGTTCTGGGGCATCGTCAAGCTGGTGCGGGCGTTGCTGGGCTGGTGACGCAGGCCGGGCTGCGTGCGCGCAGCCTGTGGTGAGTGGCTGAGAAAACGCAGCGACAGATCGCGCCTGCGACTGCGTTGGGCTGCCTGGTTCGGTCACTGCTTGATCCTGATCAAGTCCGGCCAGCACCACTGCCATTAAACTGAGAGCCGCTACCAAGACGGCTGCGCTCACCGCCAGGTGTGCGTGCCCGATGCGGCAGGTGCCACGCGGACATGCCGGTTGCTTTGCGCCGACCGCATCCAGCTGACCATTGCATGCGAGGTCTTGTTAGCTCCTCTGGGTCTTGGTGGTGAAGGAGCGTGGCATGCAATCGGTGGATGTCGCAGTCATTGGTGCCGGGCCGGTCGGCCTGAGTTTTGCGCGGTCGTTGGCCGGCAGTGGCCTGTCGGTGCTGGTGGTCGACCAGCAGCCGCGCGCGCAACTGGCCGAGCCGGCCTTCGACGGACGCGAAATCGCGCTGACCCATGCCTCGCGTGCGTTGCTGGAGCAACTGGGCATCTGGCCGCAATTTCCCGCCGATGCGATCTCGCCGCTGCGCGACGCCCGCGTCATGGACGGACATTCGCACTTCGCGCTGACCTTCGCCGCCTCCGCGCGTGGTGCCGGCGATCTGGGCTGGCTGGTGCCCAATCATCTGGTCCGTCGCGCGGCCTGGCAGGCGGTGCAGGCGCAAGCTGCGTTGGAGATGCGCTGTGCGTGCACGCTGCAGGCCGTGCAGCAGCAGCGCGACCGCGTGGTGCTGCAGTTATCCGATGGGGAAACGGTATCGGCGCGCCTGCTGGTGGCGGCCGACAGTCGCTTTTCCAGCGCCCGGCGCCTGCTCGGCATCGGTGCGCAGCTGCGTGATTTCGGCAAGACCATGCTGGTGTGCCGGATGCGGCATGCGCTGCCGCACGGGCATGCTGCCTGGGAGTGGTTTGGCTACGGCAAGACGCTGGCGTTGTTGCCGCTGCAGGGCAATCGCGCCGGTGCGGTGCTGACCCTGCCGCCGCGACAGGTGGAGGCCTTGCTGGCGATGGAGGCGGCGGACTTCAGTGCGGCGGTGACCGAGGCGTTCGAGCATCGGCTCGGGCCGATGCAGCAGGACGGCAGCCGGCATGCGTATCCGCTGGTGGCGGCCTATGCGCAACGCTTGATCGCCGAGCGTGCCGCGCTGATCGGCGATGCGGCGGTGGGCATGCACCCGGTCACCGCGCACGGCTTCAATTTCGGATTGCAGAGCCAGGCGCGCCTGGCCGAGCGTGTGCGCGCCGCTGCCGCCGCTGGGCGCGACATCGGGGCTGCGGCCCTGCTGCAGGGCTACGAGCGGGCGCACCGGCTGGCGACGCGGCCGCTGTATGAAGCGACCAACGCATTGGCCGCGCTGTATACCGACGACCGTGCGCCGGCCCGCCTGCTGCGACGTGGTGCCTTGCGTGCGGCGCATGCGGTGGCGCCGTTCAAGCAGGCGATTGCGGCGCATCTGACCCAGCGCAGCGTCTGACGTATCGAAGTGGGAGCAGGGAGGCGCAGTGCGTGCAGCGCTGCGCTGTGGTCCTCACGCGCAGTGGCTTGTAACGGTGTTCGACATGCGGGCGGGCAATGCGGTCAGCGGCTCGCTCGCAGGTGCTCTTGCGGCAATCGGGCTCGATCAGACCGGATTTGCATGAGGTCGGCTTTCGTCAGGCGCGCCGCAGTCGGGCACGCAGCCATCAGGCCGGCGTGTTGATCCGCGCAAGAATCGCATCGATCGCGGTGCGCGCATCGCCGCTGCGCAAGGCGTCTTCCAACAGTGGAATGACCCAGGCGCAGCCGGCCTTGGTCACGTCTGCGCGCCAGCCGCCGGGCCAGGCTTCCAGCTCGTGCAAGGCCAGCATGCTGCAACCGCCACGCTCGGCGTGACCGCCACGGATCGACTGCTCGAACCAGAACGGCGTGGGTGAATCGACGTCGATCGAGAAAATATAGACATCGTGGTCCGGGTCTTCAGCCGAGGGCGCGTTGTTGCGCCAGCTGACCTGCACCACGCTCATTCTGCCGGCTCCGCATCGGGGTCCAGCGCCAGCACGCGGATCTCCACATCGTCCAGTTGCACGCACTGGCCGGGGCGGATCTTGGCGGTCTTGCGCAGTTCCTGCACGCCATCGACGCTGACCGCGCCGCTGGCGACGATCGCCTTGCCCTGCCCACCGCTGTCGGCAATACCCGCCAGCTTGAGCAACTGGTTGAGTTCGATGTACTCGCCGTCCAGGTCGAATTCCAGAAATTGCATGGTGCGCTCGGTGACAGGAAGACGGCGATTATCCGCCCGTCGCAGCCGGCAACACCACCGTGCCGAACGCAGCCCCGGCAGGTGGAGTCGTGCGCGACGCAGGCGCGCCAGCGGCGGACACGACGCCGGAGGCGCGGTGCGGGGCGGCACGCTTATTCGCGTCGAAAGCGTGCAATCTCGTCCAGCATGCTTTCGGCGCGCACGACGCCGGGCCCGGCATGCGCGTTGTCGATGCGCTCCAGCCACGGATGGCGTTTGCGCTGCAGCCGTCGATAGCCGAGCCAGGTGCCGATGCCGCCGAGCACGCCCACCAACAGATTGAGCATCAGCCAGTCGTGCGGCAGGGTCAGGCCGGTCAGCCCGCGCCAGCCGGCGTCGGCCACGGCCACCCACAGCACCCAGAACGCCACGCCCAGCCACGGGGCCACCCGCGTGCGCCAGCGCCGCAGCTGCGCGAGCGCGCGCTGCGTCGGCAGCAGCGGTCCGGCAAAGTCCAGTTGCGCCAGCAGCTGCAGCTGTCGTAGTGCGGAGATCGCCAGTGCAATGCTCCACAGCTGCAGCAGCACGCCGCCGATGATGGCTGCAGCCTGATCGGTGTGGGCAAGCCAGCTGCGCGCGATCACGATGTGCAGCGCCACGGCGCACAGCAATTGCGCGGATTGGCTCAGCCACAGCGGGCGCAGGCTGGTGCGCGCCGCGTGGCCACGCACCTGACCGATGATGTGGCCGATCTGCGTGCCGTGCTGATCCAGGCGGTGTTCCATCGCGTGCCAGGCGCGTTGCATGTCGTCGAGTTCCATCGAATGTTCCTTGGGCGAAGTAGTTGGTCAGAGTTCGGCGCGGATGCGCGCCTTGAGGCGGCTGAGTTTCGTGGCGACATTGGTCTCGCTGATGCCGAGCACCTCGCCGATCTCGCGGTAGCTGTGCGCGTCCAGGTACAGCAGCATCAAGGCGCGTTCCAGCGGCGGCAGGTGGGCGATGAAGCCGTGGAGCGCGGCGACCTGCTGCGCGTGTGCCGGGTCGCGCGTCAGCGGGTCGGCGATGCTGTCGGCCACCGCCTCCAGCGGGAGCGGGTCCTGCGGCGCGCGGCTGCGGCCGCGCAGATCGCTGACCGCCACGTTCAAGGCAATGCGGTACATCCAGGTGGAAAAGCGCCGGCCGGCGTCGTAGCCGGGGAATGCGCGCCATAACTGCACGGTGATGTCTTGCGCCAGCTCGGCGCGGTCGTCCGGGTTCCAGCAATAGCTGGCCGCGACCTTCAGGACGATGCCGCGGTGCTGCTGCAGCAGAGCGTTGAAGCGGGTGTGCAGGTCTGTTTCCAGGGACATGGCTCCGGCCGGGTGGGTGGATGACAAGGGTCGAGGAGATGATTCGCCGCAGCGGGCAAATCCTCACAAGCTGAACGGACTGTCACGGAAATTTCGACAGCAGGGGGCCTGAGGGCGCACACTATGCTGCTTTGCGCCTGCCGGCTCCGTGCGGCGCCTCCGGAGTTACCCAATGACCCAAGAATCTCCCGCGCCGCTGCTGTTTGCAGACCTCGGCCTCTCAGACGCTGTGATGAAGGCGGTTGCCGCCGTCGGCTATGAGTCGCCGTCGCCGATCCAGGCTGCCACCATCCCCGCGCTGCTGGCCGGCCGCGACGTGCTCGGCCAGGCGCAGACCGGCACCGGCAAGACCGCCGCGTTCGCGCTGCCGGTGCTGTCCAATGCCGACCTCAACCAGCTCAAGCCGCAGGCGCTGGTGCTGGCGCCGACCCGCGAGCTGGCCATCCAGGTCGCCGAGGCGTTCCAGAAATATGCCGAAGCCATTCCCGGCTTCCGCGTGCTGCCGGTCTACGGCGGCCAGCCCTATGCCCAGCAGCTGAGCGCGCTCAAGCGCGGCGTGCATGTGGTGGTCGGCACTCCCGGCCGCGTGATCGATCACCTGGACCGCGGCACGCTGGACCTGTCCCAGCTCAAGACGCTGGTGCTGGACGAAGCCGACGAAATGCTGCGCATGGGCTTCATCGACGACGTCGAAGCGGTGCTGAAGAAGTTGCCGGAGAAGCGCCAGGTGGCGCTGTTCTCGGCGACCATGCCGCCGGCCATCCGCCGCATCGCGCAGACCTATCTGAAGGACCCGGCCGAAGTCACCATCGCGGCCAAGACCACCACCTCGGCCAACATCCGCCAGCGCTACTGGTGGGTGAGCGGCCTGCACAAGCTGGACGCGCTGACCCGCATCCTGGAGGTCGAGCCGTTCGACGGCATGATCATCTTCGCGCGCACCAAGGCTGCCACCGAAGAGCTGGCGCAGAAGCTGCAGGCACGCGGCATGGCCGCGGCGGCCATCAACGGCGACATGCAGCAGGCCGCCCGCGAGAAGACCATTGCCCAGCTCAAGGACGGCAAGCTCGACATCCTGGTCGCTACCGACGTGGCCGCGCGCGGCCTGGACGTGGAGCGCGTCAGCCATGTGCTGAACTACGACATCCCGTACGACACCGAAAGCTACGTGCACCGCATCGGCCGTACCGGCCGTGCCGGCCGCAATGGCGATGCGATCCTGTTCGTCACCCCGCGCGAGAAGGGCATGCTGCGCGCGATCGAACGCGCCACCCGCCAGCCGATCGAAGAAATGCAGCTGCCGAGCGTGGATGCGGTCAACGACACCCGCGTGGCACGTTTTATGACCCGCATCACCGAGACCCTGGCCGGCGGCCAGATCGAGATGTATCGCGATCTGCTGCAGCGCTACGAGAGCGAGAACAACGTACCGGCGATCGATATCGCTGCGGCATTGGCCAAGTTGCTGCAGGGCGATGCGCCGTTCCTGCTGACCCCGCCGGTGCGCGGTGCACGCGAGGAATTTGCACCGCGCGAGCGCAACGATCGCGGCGACCGCAACGATCGCGGCGAGCGTCCGCGCTTCGAGCCGAAGTTCGAGCGTGGCCCGCGTGCCGATGGCGAGCGTGCGGCACGCCCGCCGCGTGCGGAACGTCCGGCGTTCGCCAGCGATGGCGCGGGCGCCGAGCGTCCGCGTCGCGATCCGGTCGCCCCGCGTGGCGAGCCGGAGTTCGGCATGGAGAGCTACCGCATCGAAGTGGGCCACACCCACGGCGTGAAGCCGGCCAACATCGTCGGCGCGATCGCCAACGAAGCCGGCCTGGAAAGCCGCTATATCGGCCGTATCGACATCCAGGACGATTATTCGATCCTGGACCTGCCGGCCGACATGCCGCGCGAACTGCTGACGCACCTGAAGAAGGTCTGGGTGTCCGGCCAGCAGCTCAACATGCGCAAGCTGGAAGAAGGCGAAGCGGCCGCGTCGCCGTCCAAGCCGCGCTTCCCGCGCGGCGGCAAGCCGTCCGGTCGCCCGAATGGCCCGAACCGTCCGATGGACCGCGCCGGCGCGACACATCGCAAGGGCCCGCCCAAGCCCCGCGGCGAGTAAGCACCGCTGACAACCCGGCGGGCTGCGGCTGCTCGGCCGATCCGGCCGGTCGCCGCAGTCGCTATGCTGATCGATGCATGGCGGTGTACGCGCGTCACGCGTCGGCACCGCAGCGATTGTCGGCGGCATCCTGTTAGCCATGCTAAGTTCCGCGCCGACCGTGGCCGGGCGGGCGCAGCCATACAGACTGCGCCGTTGCGGCCGCTACTGCCTTCAGGCGCCCACTGGGCGCCTGAATCGCATGGGCAGCAGCAGGGGGGGGCGAGGATGACAATGGCGCAGATGGCGGGCGGCACGAGCGGTAGGCGGACCATGCACCTGATGCGCGGCTGGCTGACGCTTCCCTTGGCCTTGTTGATCGGCATGGCCGTCGGCATGGCGGTGCTCTCGGCGCTGGTGATCGAGATTCAGTCCGGGGCAATGGCCTGGATCGTCGGCCAGAGCCACTGGTCCAATGCCCAGCAGGAGTCGGTGTACTGGCTGGAGCGCTACCTGGGCAGCGGCGATCCGGCCGACCTGCAGGCCGCCTGTCGGGCGCTGGAAGTGCCGCTCGGCGACCGCGCGGCACGCGAGGCGGTCGAGCAGCCGGTGATCGACTGGGCTGCGGTCCATGCCGGGCTGGCCGCCGGCCGCAATGCCCGTGAGGACATGCCGCAAATGGTGCGGCTGTATCGCTACGGCCATGTCTTTCCGTATCTGGGCGACGCCATCGCGATGTGGAAACACACCGACGCCGACCTGCTGCAGCTGAGCACACTGGCCGACCGGGCCGCCTCCGTGCAGGCCGCCAGCCGCCCGGATCCGCGCGCGCTGCAGGCCCTGCGCGACGAGCTGCACCTGCTCGACGGCCGCATGCGCGGCGATACCGCGCAGTTCCAGTCGCTGCTGGTCCGCTGCGCGCGGTTGCTGCACGATGTGATGGTGGTCTGCAGCCTGGCGACCCTGTTGCTGGTGCTGATCACCTGCGTGCTGGCGATGCGCCGCATCCGCAATTATCTGCTCTCGCACGAAGGCCGCTTCCGCACCGCGTTTCAGCAGGCGGCGCTGGGCATGGTCAAGTTCGACCTGCGCGGCCGCGTGCTCGATGCCAATGCCGCGATGGCCAACATCCTGCGCTACCGGCCGGAGGAACTGCAGGCCTGCACGCTGGCCGAGGTGCTGCATCCGGACCATATCGCGCTGGACAGCCGCGGCCTGATCGACTGGCCGACGCTGCTGCAGTCCGGCGAGCGGCGCTTGCTGCGCGCCGACGGCGGGGTGATGTGGGGGCGCTGGAGCGCGTCGCTGGTGGAGCCCGGCCCGGAGGAGCCGACCCTGGTGCTGGCGGTGATCGAAGACGTCTCGCATGCGCACGAGCTGGCCGACGAAGTCGCCTTCCATGCGCGCCACGATGCCCTGACCGGCCTGATCAACCGCCGCGAGATCGAACGCCGGCTGCTGCGCCTGATCGAGCCGCCGCAATCGCCGCAGCTCTGCCATGCGCTGTGCTTCGTCGACCTGGATCACTTCAAGCTGGTCAACGACACCTTCGGGCATGCGGTAGGCGACAAGTTCCTGTGCCACTTCGCCGATGTGATCACCATGCAGTTGCGCCCCGGCGACTGGCTGGGGCGGCTGGGTGGCGACGAGTTTGCGATCCTGCTGGCCAATACCGATCTGGCACAGGCGCAGTCCTTGCTGGAGCGCATGCATGCGGTGCTGGGTCAGCCGTGGAGCCACCAGGGCGGACGGCCGCTGACGCCGAGCTGCAGCTTCGGCGTGGTGGAAATCCGCCAGGGCGCCAGCGACGTCAATGCCTTGATGACCGCCGCCGATCTGGCCTGCCATGCGGCCAAGGAAGAAGGGCGCAACCGCATTCGCTGCTTCGGCGAAAACGATCTGGCGCTGGCGCGGCGGCGCCACGACGGTGGCTGGATCAGCGCGGTGCAGCAGGCGATCGCCGAGGACCGGCTGCTGCTGTATGCGCAGAAGATCCAGGTGTTGAGCGATCCGGAACGCCTGCAGTACGAAGTGCTGGTGCGCATGCGCGCGCGCGACGGGCGGGTGCTGAGCCCAGGCGAATTCCTGCCCGCCGTGGAGCGCTACGGCCTGGGGCGCATGGTCGACGTGCATGTGCTGGAAACGCTGTGCGCGCAGCTGGCGGCCAGTCCGATGCATGTGGCCACGCTGGACCTGTGCCACGTCAATCTGTCCGCACAGTCGATCGCGCAGCCGGATTTTCTCGATTTCGTGTGGTCTTTGTTCGAGCGCTACCCGAGCCTGGTGCCCAAGCTGTGCATGGAGATCACCGAGACCGCGGTCATCGGCGATCTGGAGCACGCGCAGCGCTTCGTGCAGAGCGTGCGTGCGCGCGGCTGCCATGTGGCGCTGGACGATTTCGGCAACGGCCTGGCCTCGTTCGGCTATCTCAAGCAGTTCACCGTGGATGTCCTCAAGATCGATTGCGGCTTCGTGCGCAACTACGCGCACGACGCGGTGGACCGCGCGGCAGTGCACTCGATCGCGCAGGTGGGCCTGGCGCTGGGGATCGAAGTGGTGGCCGAGGGCGTGGAGTCGGAGGCGGACATTCCCGGCCTGCGCGAGGCCGGTGTCGGCCAGGTACAGGGTTTCAGCCTGCATCGTCCATGCCCGCTGGACGAGCTGCTGCACGCCGGGCAGCCGCTGCTGGCGCTGTCCTGATCGCAGATTGGTGCACGCGCGCCGCTCCAAATCGCCGATAATCGGCCGATGACGACCCGACTCAACAAATACATCGCCGAAACCGGCTTCTGCTCCCGCCGCGAGGCCGATCGCCTGATCGGCGAACGCCGGGTCACCGTCAATGGCGTGGCTGCCGGCACCGGTGCGGTGGTGGGCGAGGACGACACCGTGCTGGTGGACGGCCAGCCGCTGCGCACGCGCGCCGCCAGCAAGCCCGGTGGCCGCAAGCATGTCTACATCGCACTCAACAAGCCGGTGGGCATCACCTGCACCACCGAAAGTTCGGTCAAGGGCAACATCGTCGAATTCGTCGGCCACGAGCAGCGCATCTTCCCGGTCGGCCGGCTCGACAAGGAGTCAGAAGGTCTGATCCTGATGACCAGCAACGGCAACATCGTCAACGAGATCCTGCGCGCGGAAAATCGCCACCAGAAGGAATATCTGGTGGCGGTCAACAAGCCGGTCACCGACGAATTCCTGCGCGGCATGGCGCGTGGCGTGCGCATCCACAACGAGACCACGTTGCCGTGCCGCACCGCGCGCATCGCCAAGTTCGGCTTCCGCATCGTGCTGGAGCAGGGCTTGAACCGGCAGATCCGCCTGATGTCCGCCGAATTCGGCTACCGCGTGACCCAGCTGCGCAGGGTGCGCATCGACAACATCAAGCTGGCCGCGCTCAAGCCCGGACAGTGGCGCAACCTCAGCGATGCGGAGTTGCGCGGCCTGCTGCCGCAACGCACCGACTGGTGAGCGTTTCTCGCGCGTTGGACTGAACCGCAACAGCACGGTGCATCGGCTGCGCAGGCGCAACCCGATGGCCGTGCATGACCGGCTCGGTCATACTTCCGCCGCCGACAGCCAGCTGGGGAGCGGGCAGAGTGATCAAACCGACATTGCCGGACAACGAAGCCGAGCGGCTTGCAGCGCTGCGTCAGTACGAAGTGCTGGATTCGCCGCCCGAGCGTGCCTTCGACGACCTCACCATGATTGCGTCCACGCTGTGCGAGACGCAGATGGCGGCGGTGGTGCTGGTGGACGAACAGCGGCAATGGTTCAAGTCCGCACATGGCGCGCCGCGCAGCGAGGCATCGCGCGACATCTCGTTCTGCGCGCATGCGATCCTGCGCCCGGATGAAGTGATGATGGTCGACGACACCTTGCTCGACCCGCGCTTCCACGACAATCCGATGGTGACCGGCAGCGCGGCGGTACGCTTCTATGCCGGCGCGCCGTTGGTGACCAGCGAGGGCATGGCGCTGGGCTCGCTCTGCGTCTTCGACCAGACCCCGGCGCATCTGCGCGAAGAGCAGCGTGCTGCCCTGCAGGCATTGTCGCGGCAGGCCGCGCATCTGCTGGAACTGCGCCTGGCCGGCAAGCGCCTGCGCCAGCAACTGCACGAGCGCGAATGGTACGAGCAGCAGCTGGCCGGCTATTACGCGCAGATGGACGCGCTGAATGCCGATCTGGTCGAGCAGACCCGCACCGATCCGCTGACCGGCTTGCCCAATCGACGCGCGTTTTCAGTGGCCTTGGCCGCGGCCATGGAACAGACGCGTGCGGCAGGCCAGCCGTTGTCGGTGGCGTTGCTGGACGTGGACCACTTCAAGACCGTCAACGACGTGCATGGGCACGACCAGGGCGATGTGGTGCTGCGCGAACTGTCGGCGTTGCTGCGTGCGCATGTGGCCGGTGCCGGCACCATTGCGCGTTATGGCGGCGAGGAGTTCGTTCTGCTGCTGCCCAACGTGGATCTGCTGCAGGCGCGCGTGCAGTGCGAATACCTGCGCCAGAGCGTGGCGGTGATGACGATCGCGCTGCCGGTGACGGTGAGTATCGGCGTGGCCACGCTGCATCCGCAGGAAAGCGTGGACGCGGTGATCAAGCGCGCCGACCAGGCCCTGTATGCGGCCAAGCGTGGCGGGCGCGACCAGGTGGTGGCGTTGGGGTAGGGGGCGTGCGCACGCGGGTGCGTCATCGATAAGGTCGGTCGCGGCCTAGGCCGCTGCGACGGTGGCGTTTGTTGGTTGCGCCGTGCGGTCAGTCGACGATGTTCTTCGCCTCGGCAGTGCCGAGCAGCTCCGGGTGCACGATCTTGCGCCGGCGTTCCAGCACCGGATGCAGGAACACCGCGCCGAGAATGATCGCCACGCCGAGATAGAACTGCACAGTCAGCTCGCGTTGCTCGCCGAGCAGGGCGATCGCCAGCACGATGGCGTAGACCGGTTCGAGATTGGTCACCAGCTGCACCGAATAAGCGCTGAGATGGCGCAGCGCCACCAGTGCCAGCGCAAACGGCAGTAGCGTGCAGGCCAGCGACAGCACCAGCAGCAGGACGCCGTCGTGCAGGCTGGGGATGATCATCAGGTCGCCATGCAGCGACGGCAGCAACAACGGCATGGCCGGCGCCAGCACGGTCAGGGTCAACGTGCCGGCGCCAAGCTCCAGTGCGGTGACGGTGAGCGGGTCGGCATGCGCCACCATGCGCTTGTTGAGTGAACCGAACAGGCCGACGAACACCGCCGAAATCGCGCCGACCACCACGCCGGCACGCATGCCATCCGGCACCCCGCCGACCACCAGCGCCACGCCGGGCAACACCGCCAGGCCGAACAGCAATTCGCGCGGGCGGAAGGGGCGCTGCGTCACCCACGGCTCGATCACGGCGGTGAACACCGGCGCCAGTGCAATGCAGGTCGCCGCCACCGAGGCATTGGCCAGCTTGATCGCGCCGTAGAAGGTCAGCCAGTGCAGGGCCACCAAGGCGCCGATGCCGCAATAGCCCAACACCACGCGTCCGGACAACCCGCGCAATCCGCGCCACACCCGCGGCAATAGCGCCAGCGCCACCACCACGATCAACATGCGCCACCACACCAACGGCAACGCGGGCAGCGTGATCAGCTTGCCCAGGATCGCGGTGATGCCCCAGAGCAGGACGCAGAAATGGATTTGCAGTTGCGCCTTGCGCAGGTCGGTCGTGGGCATGCGCCATTGTCGCCGAAGACGCGACGCAACGCCCCTGCTAGCGCGCCCCCAACGCCTGCAGCAACGCCATTGCCGCCGCCGGATTGCGCTCCTTGGCGGCGCTGATGAAAAACACGAACACCTCGCGCGGGGTGGCTGCGGCGTGCATCGATGCGTCGATATGCGGCAGGTCCGCCACATCGTCGCCGCGCCGCCAGGCCTGGATGCGCTCGGCCCAGCGCGCCAGTGCCGGCGCCGGGTAGCCGGCATGCAGGCGCGCCTGGCTGCGCATCAGCCGCGCATAGACAAAGTCGGTGGACAGATCGGCAAAGGACGGATGCTCGTCCGAATCGGTGAACACCGTGGCCACCCCATGCCGGCGCACCAATTCCAGCAGCGCGGCATCCACTGCGTCGTGGTCGCGGATTTCCAGCACATGGCGCAGCACGCGCTTGCCGGCACGTTTGGGCAGCAACGACAGGAAGGCGTCCAGGTCGTCGGCCTGCAGCCGATGCCCTTGTTCGAACTGCCACACCAGCGGCCCCAGCGTATCGCCGAGCTCGACAATGCCGCCGATGAAGTCGTCCACCTGCGCCTGGGTGCCGGCCAGTCTGCGCGACTGGGTGATGCGGCGCGGTGCCTTGGCCGAGAAGACGAACCCGGGCGGCACCTGGTCGCGCCACTTCGCGTAGGTGGCCGGTTGCTGCGTCCCGTAATACGTGCCGTTGATCTCGATGGCGGTGACGTGGCGGCTTGCGTATTCCAGCTCGCGGCGCTGCACCAGCCCTTGCGGATAGAACATCCCCGCCCGCCATGGCGCATACACCCAGCCGCCGATACCGACGTGGATGCCATCGAGCGCGGGCGGGGTGGCGGCGAACAGATCGGTCATGACAGATTCCACGTTGGCGTGAGCGCGCGCCTGGCATGTTCGCAGACGCACAGATGTGGCAAGCCGCCCAGATGATAGCCCCGCCGGCTCCGCGGCGAAGCAGCGCGGCCCCAAACGCTTGCGCGCACTGCCAGGCAGGCGCGGCCGTTGGCGCGCGGCGGCATGCAGGCGTTGTGCACTCGATGCAGGCACCGCCCGGCCAGCCGGCGGGGCGATCGGCGGCTTACGCGGACGCGGCCATGCCGCTACCATCGCAGATCGCCACTTTCGGACCGCAGCGATGACCTGGACCACGCCCGATCTGTGTGACCGCTTTCCCGAGGTGAGCATCGCCGAACCGTTGTTCCGCTCCTATGGCGGACGTGCGGCATTTTCCGGGCCGATCGTTACCGTGCGCTGTTTCGAGGACAACTCGCGGGTGCGCGAGCTGGCCTCCACGCCTGGCGACGGCCGCGTGCTGGTGGTGGACGGGCAGGGCTCGTTGAAGCACGCGCTGCTGGGCGACCAGATCGCGATGCAGGCGGTCGCCAACGGCTGGGCCGGCGTGTTGATCCACGGCTGCGTGCGCGATGTGGAGATCCTGGCCACGCTGCCGCTAGGCGTGCTGGCGCTGGGCGCCTGCCCCCGCCGCACCGAGCGCCGCGATCTGGGTGATGTGGATGTGCCGGTGAATTTTGCCGGCGTGGCCTTCGTGCCCGGCCATTGGCTGTATGCCGATGGCAACGGCGTGTTGGTGGCACCGCTGCCGCTGTCGCTGGACAGTGCCGGCGGATCGACCTGAGCGAATGAGAGGACGTGCGACAGTGACCGTGAACCGATGGCTGAGTGGAGGCATGCTGATGCTGGCAAGCTTGGTGACGACGCAGGCGGCCGAGCTTCCCGCCGGCATGCAGCAGTTCGACGCGCAGATGGAACGCGTGCGCAAGCAGTTCGATGTGCCCGGCATTGCGGTGGCCATCGTCAAGGATGGGCAGGTGGTGCTGGAGCGTGGCTACGGCGTGCGCGAGATCGGCAAGCCTGCGCCGGTGCAGGCCGACACGCTGTTTGCGATCGCCTCCAACACCAAGGCCTTCACTGCCGCATCGCTGTCGATCCTGGCCGACGAGGGCAAGCTCTCGCTCGACGACAAGGTCATCGACCACCTGCCATGGTTCCGCATGTCCGACCCGTACGTCAGCGGCGAGATGCGTGTGCGCGATCTGCTCGCGCACCGCAGCGGCCTGAGCCTGGGCGCGGGCGATCTGTTGTTCTGGCCGACCACCAGCTACAGCACCGACGAAGTGGTGCAGCGCCTGTCCAAGGTGCCGCTGAAGGGCGGTTTCCGCGATCGCTACGCCTACGACAATATCCTGTATGCGGTGGCGCAGAAGGTGATCGAGCAGGTCTCCGGGCAGACCTATGCGGCGTTTCTGCAGCAACGCATCTTCGCCCCGGTGGGCATGCGCGGTACGCGCTTCAATGCCGACCATCTGCAGCCGGGCGACAACGCGGCCGTGGGCCATGCCAAGTACGACTTCACCGAGCTGCGCACGGTCGCGCCGCTGACTTGGTCCAACAACTCCGGTGCCGGCGGCATCTATTCCAGCGCGCACGACATGGCGTTGTGGATGAAGGTGCAACTGGCCGGCGGCGTCCTGCCCGATGGCACGCCGCTGTTTAGTGCCAAACGGCAGCAGGAGATGTGGTCGATGATCACGCCGATTGCGATTGCCGACCCGGCCGTGCCGGAGCTGGCAGCAGCACGCCCCAATTTTTCCGGCTACGGTGAGGGCTGGAGCCTGAGCGATTACCGCGGCCATCGGCTGGTATGGCACACCGGCGGCTGGCCGGGCATGGTGTCGCGGCTGACGCTGGTGCCCGACCAGCAACTGGGCGTGGTGGTGCTGACCAATCAGGAGATCGGTGCGGCCTTCAATGCGGTGACCCTGCAGGTGCTGGATGCATTCTTGCAGGTGCCGGCCACCGATTGGACCGCCGCCTATGCCAAGGCGGTGGCCAAGGCCGACGGCGATGCGGACACCAGCTGGAAGAAACATCAGGACGCACGCGCAGCGCGCTCCACGCCGTCGCTGCCGCTGCGCAGCTATGCGGCGACCTATCGCGACCCGTGGTACGGCGACGTGGTGATCCGTCAGGACGGCAAGCGCCTGCGCCTGCAGTTTTCCAAGACCGCGCAATTGATCGGCACGCTGGAGCATTGGCAGCACGACAGCTTCATCGTGCGCTGGGACGATCGCAGCCTGAATGCCGATGCCTTCGTCAATTTCGCGCTGACCCCGGATGGCGCGGTGCGCGAGATGCGGATGGAGGCGATCTCGCCGCTGACCGATTTCAGCTTCGATTTCCAGGACCTGGTGTTGACGCCGGTGGCAGCGGAGCAAACGGGACACAAGTGACACATCACTCGTCCTGCAAGCGGGGCACGGTCACTGCACGGAGCGTGTAGTGGCCGGCGGCCAGTGCAGTATCGGTGTGGCGTCCACACCATCCCCAACCGGTTGCAGGGCTTTCGGGTGTCATCTGCGCTGCAATGCGCGCTGCAGCATGCATTGATCACGGCGCGTGCCGGCAACCGGGCTCGGCGGGCATGCGTCACGTGGTCGGGCCTGCCGGTGCAGGCGGGCGTGCCGACGCCCGCCGGCGCGTTGGCGCCAGCTGCATGATGCTATCGCCGGCCGGCACGGCTCGTTATGATCCGCGCACTTCTCAGGGATGTTGCCCAACGCATGACCACTCCGCAGATGTCGGTGTATTTCTTCTTGCAGGCTGCGGTGATCCTGCTGATCTGTCGTCTGGTGGGATTGCTGGCCAAGCGGGTGGGGCAGCCGCAGGTGGTGGGCGAGATGATTGCCGGCGTGGCGTTGGGTCCGTCGCTGTTCGGCATATTGCTGCCGGATGTGCAGGCGGCGCTGTTTCCCAAGCAGACGCTGGACGTGCTGTATGTGCTGGCCCAGTTCGGCGTGGGCCTGTACATGTTCCTGGTCGGCACCGACTTCCGCAGCGATCATTTCCGCGCACGCTATCGCAGTGCGATGAGCGTGTCGCTGGCCGGGATCGCGGTGCCGTTCGCATTGGCCTTCGCGATGTGTCCGTGGCTGATCAACGTGGAGGGCTTGTTCTCGGAAAAGGCCAAGTTGATGGAGGCCTCGCTGTTCCTGGGCGCGGCCATTGCGATCACCGCCTTCCCGATGCTGGCGCGCATCATCCACGAGCGCGGGCTGACCAATAGCCCGTTGGGCACGCTCGCACTCACTGCAGGTGCGTTCGACGATGCGGCGGCCTGGTGCATTCTCGCCGTGGTGCTGGCCAGCTTCGGCGGCAGCTGGGGCAGCGCCTATCTGGCCATCGGCGGCGGCGTTGCGTATGCGGCGTTCATGATCTTTGTCGGCCGGCATCTGCTGCGTCGTCTCGAGCGTTACGTGGTGCAGGACCAACCGCTGAGCAATGGCGTGTTGGCAGTCGTCCTGATGCTGTTCTGCCTCAGCGCCTGGGCGATGGATGCGATCGGCATCCATGCAGTCTTCGGCGGCTTCCTGCTCGGCGTCTGCCTGCCCAGGGGCGCGTTGACCGAGAAGTTGCGCGAGATGATGCAGCCGTTCGTGGTGGTGTTCCTGCTGCCGATGTTCTTCACCTATTCCGGCTTGAAGACGCAGCTGAGCGTATTGCTGCAGCCGCAGATCATGCTGGCCGGCGTGGCGATTCTGGCCGCATCGTTCATCGGCAAGGGATTGGCCTGCTGGGCCGCCGCACGCATCACCGGCGAGAACAACCGCGATGCGATGGCGATCGGCTCGCTGATGAATGCACGCGGTTTGATGGAACTGATCATCATCAACATCGGGTTGCAGGCCGGCGTGATCGAACAAGGCCTGTTCTCGGTGCTGGTGCTGATGGCGATCCTCTCCACGCTGATGGCCACGCCGCTGTTCAACTGGATCATGCGTCGCCATGCCGACGTGACCGCTGCGATGCCGAGCCTGCAGCAACGTTGATGCTCGCAGCGGCCTGGCATGCCAGGCAGCCGCAAGCGCGGCGGCGCAACCGCGCCAACGCCTCAGCGCGACAACGGCAGTTGCACGCTGGCCAGCAACCCGCCGCCGGCGCGATTGCCCAGGATCAAGCGGCCATCGTGCGCCTGGCAGATGGCCGAGGCGATCGCCAGGCCCAGGCCGCTGCCACCGGAATGGCGCGCGCGTGAACTGTCCGCGCGCCAGAAGCGGTCCAGCAGGTGCGGCAGCTGCGCAGGCTCCACGCCGGGGCCGCGGTCGCCGAGCGTGACCAGCACATGCGCACCATCGCGGCGCAGCTCGATATCCAGCACCTTGCCTGCGGCGGCGTAGCGCAGTGCGTTGTCGATCAGGATGGAAAACACCTGTCCCAGGCGATGGCGGTCGGCGCAGACGCGTAGCCCGGAAGGTGCCGGCGCGGTGACCGTCGTCTGCAACGCGCGGATTGTCGGGCCTGCCCATTCCACCCGCTCGGCAATCAGCTCATGCAGATCGAAACTGTCCGGCTCCAGCACCAGCTGGCCGGCACGCGCCAGCGACACCAGATGCAGGTCGCCGATCAGCCGGTTGATCTGTTCCAGCTGGCGATGGACCAGGCGCAGCTGCTCGGGATCGCGCGGGAAGACCTCGTCCAGCATGCCCTGTACGCGGCCCATCGCTGCGTTGAGCGGGGTGCGCAGTTCGTGCGCCAGCATTGCGCTGGACTCGCGCAGTTCGCGTTCGTACTGCTGCAGTTTGCCGCCCATGGCGTTGAAGTCGTCGGCCAGCGCCGTGAGCTCGTCCGGTGCGCCTGCCACCACCTGCGCGCGTGCGCCGAAGTCGCCATCGCTGACCCGATGCGCGGCCCTGGCCACCTGGGAAAATTGCCGCGACAACGGACGCGATGCAAGCAGCCCGCAGACCAGGATCACCGGGATGGAGAGGGCGACCATGGCCCACAGCATCCACCAGTCAGGGTTGGCCAGCCCGGGCAGAAAATTTTCCACATCGTAGTACTGCTGCAGCAGTTGCCACAGACGTGCCTCGTTGGCGACCGGCTGTTCGCGCAGTTGTTCGATTTCGGTGCGGGCCGCCGCCGGCAGCTTGCCCAGGATCAGGCTGTCGCGCAGGTTGAAGTAGCACCACATGCCGAAGGCGATCACCACCACGGTCACCACTGCCAGTGCGCTCATCCGCACGCCCACCCACATCCACAGCGGCGCTTGCCGGCGCCAGGCGTTGAAGCGCCGCAGGGCATTCATTGGAAGCGGTATCCCACCGCGCGCACGGTGACCAGCACGCCGGTGATGCCGTGTACCTCCAGCTTGCGGCGCAGGTTGTGGATGTGCGAATCCACCACCCGTTCCAGTGCATCGCTGTCGGGCAGGCAGGCATCGAGCAGTTCGCTGCGGGTGAATGCCTTGAACGGCGTCTTGAGCAGGATGGCGAGCAGGTTGAATTCGGTCGGGGTCAGGTCCAGTGCCAGCTGAGTCCCGGCCGGGTCCTGCACGGTGGCCACCACTGCGGCCAGGTCCACACTCAGGCGGCCATGCCGCAGCGGCTCGCCCGGCGCACGCACCGCCACGCTTCGGCGCAGCACTGCATGGACGCGCGCCACCACTTCCTTGGGGCTGTACGGCTTGACCACGTAGTCGTCGGCACCATAGCGCAGTGCGCCCAGCTTCTCCGGCTCGTCGCCAATGGCGGTGACCATGATGACCGGCGTATCGCTGGCGCGGCGGATCGCCGACAGCACTTCGATACCGCTGAGCCTGGGCAACATCACGTCCAGCAGCACCAAATCCGGCGCCCACTGACGATGCAGGTGAATCGCCCGCTCGCCGTCTCCGGCGATGGCAACGTCGAAGCCGTCGCGACGCAGATAGGCGTCCAGGATGCTGGCGCTGTCTGCATCGTCTTCCACCAGCAGAACCTTTTTGCCTGTCATGGCGTGGTGCCCTGTCGTCTCGATCAAATCTGGATAATTCCCGAAAACAACCTGGACGCTGCAGGTCGAGGATGTCGGTCGAGATTGGCTCGTGTGCTCCGACATCATGATTCCACAAATGACCGCGCCTCGTTGTTTCCGCGCCCTGCGTAATGCGGCAATCGCCATGCTGCTGGGCGGCTGTTCATTGACGCCGACTTACCAGCGACCGGCGGTGACCGTGCCGGGCACCTTCGGCAGCCAGCAGGCGGTGGCCGCTGGGGAACCGAGCGAGCCGGTGGGGATCGAGCTGAATCTGCAGGAACGCGCGTTTGTGCAGGCGTTCGCACCGGATCGCGATCTGCGGCCGTTGCTGCAACGCGCGCTTGCGCGCAACAGCGACTTCCGTCGCGCCGCCTTGCAGGTGGAGCAGGCACGGGCGCAGTACCGCATCGAGCGCGCCGCGCGCGTGCCAAGCATCGGCGTGGGTGCACAACAGGTGCGGCAGCGCTTCGACGATCCGGCCCTGAACGCCCGCTACGGGCAGGATCTGGTCGTTGCCAACGCCGGCATCGGCAATCTCGAGCTGGACTTCTTCGGCAAGCTGCAGGCCATGTCCGAGGCGGCGCGGCAGCGCTATCTGGTCAGCACCCATGGGCGCGATGCGGCCCGGGGCGCGCTGGTTGCCGAGGTGCTGCGCGCCTACACCACTGAACGCGCAAGCAGCCAGGCGCTGCAGCAGCTGCAAGCAGCCGATGCCGACAGTGCTGCGCTGCTGGCCATCGCACAGCGGCAGTACCGGATCGGGCTGATCGCGCGCGACCAGCGCGATGGCCAGCAGCATCAGGCCGATCAGGCCCATGCCGCGGCCTTGCGGGGCGCCGACGACCACGCTGCGGCATTGCGCGCGCTGCAACTGCTGGTTGGCTACGACAGCTTGCCGGTGCCGGGCGACCTGCAGCGCATGATTGCCGCAGATACACCCAGCACGGCGTGGCGTGCGCTAGATTCCTCGTTGTTGCTGCAACGCCCGGACATCCAGCAGGCGGAGCTGGAACTGCGCGCGGCAAACGCCGACATCGGCGCCGCACGCGCCGCGTTCTTTCCATCGATCACCCTGAGCAGCAGCGTGGGCACCGCCAGCGATGGCTTGAACGGGCTGTTTTCCGCCGGCCACGGCATGTGGAGCTTCAGCCCGCAATTGAACCTGCCGTTGTTCGACGGCGGCCGCAACCGCGCCAATCTCGCGCTGGCGCAGCTGCGCCAGCGCGCCGATGTCGCGGCCTACGAACAGGCGATCCAGTCCGCCTTCCGCGAGGTCGCCGATGCGCTCGACGCGCACGCCACCCTGGCCGACTCCGAACCGCGTGCACGTGCGCAGGCCGAGCGTGAGCAATCGCGCATGACACGGCTCAGCAGGCGCGTGGACGCAGGCCTGGAAGATCGCACCACGCTGCTGACCGAGCGCCTGCGCGCCACGCAGGTGCAGCTGGATTACCTGACCACCGCACGCCAACGCCTGTTGAGCCGGATTGCCCTGTTTCAGGCGTTCTACGGCGTTTGCCTGCCATCCCTTTCCTGATCGCTGACGGAGATTTTCATGGCCATCCTGTTTTCCATGCAGCTGCCTCGTGACACCACACTGCGTGCCTGGCCGTTCGTTGCCAGCCTGCTGCTGCCATGCCTTGCGCACGCGCAGACCGATCTGACCGGCAGCTCGCGGTTGTTGGGCGACCACACCGATCTCACCGCGGGCGCGGCAGCGGTTGCGGCACCGCGGTATGCCGGCGCCGAGCGCGCGCGCGTGCAGGCCAACCCGGTGCTGGTGGTCCAGCGCGGCATGCTGTTCTTCGACACCGCGCGTGGCGCGGGTCTGCAGTTCCAGAGCGATTCCGGCTTCTATTTGTCGCAGTCGCTGTATTACGACCTGGGCCGCCTGCAACGCGACAGCGACTGGCGTCCGGGTTCGCGCGTGCTGGCCGGCATGGGCGATGTACCGGGGTCTCTCACCGCACGCACACTGGTGATGCAGCGGATCACGCCGTACATGAACGTCAACGCGGAAGCCGAATTCGCGCTCAAGCAGGACGCACGGCGCAACCGCTATCGCGCCGGCGTGGAGTTCACCCTGCTGCATGGCGCCAGCGACACGGTGACGCTGGATCTGGATGTGCATGCCGGCGATCGTCGCTTCAACCAGGCCTACTTCGGGGTCACCGACGCGCAGGCGGCGCGGACGCGCTGGCAGGCCTTCCATACCGGTTCCGGCGTGTATGCCGCCGCGGTGGGCAGCAGCTGGACGCATGCGCTGGGCGATCACTGGGCCACCACCGTGAGCGTGACCGGCACCCGCTATGCGGACAACGCCACGGACAGCCCGCTGGTTGCACGCCGCAGTTTTGTCGGCGGCACGGTTGCAGTGACCTACAGCCGCTGAGCGGCACATGGCAGGGGATAGCGTGATGATGGATGTTCTTCGCACCATGGTGTGTTGCGGTCTGTTGCTGGTGCTGGCCGGCTGCAGCCGGCCGGATGCGCCGGCGGCCGAGACCCCGCGGGCGGTCAAGCTGGAGCGCTTCGGCTCCGGCCGCGATGGGTGGCTGCAGGTGCCGGCAGTGGCGCGTCAGCAACAACGGGCCGAGTTGGCGTTCGAGAGCGGCGGACGCATCGCCGCCGTGCTGGTGGATGTGGGCGACCGCGTACAGAAAGGGCAGGTGCTGGCACGCCTGGATGCCGAGCCGCTGCAATTGCGCCAGCAGCAGGCCGACGCGAACCTGCGCGCGGCGATGGCGCAGTCCGGCGAGCGGCAGCTGCAACTGCGCCAGCAGCACGCCATGTTCGACGATGGTGCCAGTTCGGCGGCGACGCTGACCGCCGCCCGCGCGGCGGCGGATGCGGCAACCGCGCAACTGCAGGTGGCAAAGGCCGACCTGGCGCTGGCGCGGCGTGCATCGCGTCTTGGTGAGCTGCGCGCACCCTTCGATGGCGCCGTGGTCGCACGCCTGCAGCAACCGCAGGCCGATGTGGGGGCGGGGCAGGCAGTGTTGCAGCTGGAAGGGCAGGCGCATCTGCAATTGCTCGCCAATCTGCCGCCTGTTGCTGCCGCCGGGCTGACGCCTGGGCAGACCGTGCAGGCCACGCTGGCCGACGAGCCTGCGGTGCCGCTGACATTGCGCCTGCGCAGCCTGTCCAGCCGGCTGGATAACGGTGCCACTGCGCTGGCGATTCTGGAGGTGGTGCGCGCGCCGCACGCGATGCGCAGTGGCGACAGTGTGTTGCTGCAGTTGCCCGCGCAGGCTGCGAGCACGCCCAGCGTGCCGCTGTCTGCGGTACTGCCCAGGCTCAATCGCCAACGGGCCAGCGTGTTCGTGTATCAGCCGGCACAGCGGATCGTGCGCGAGCGCGCAGTCGAGCTCGGGTCGATCGTCGGCGGCCGCATCCAGGTCCGGCGCGGGCTGCAGGCCGGCGATCAGGTGGTCAGCGCAGGCGTGGGCTTCTTGATCGATGGCCAGCCGGTGGCGCCGTTGCAGATGCAGACGCAGCTGAGCGGAGGGCAGGCGCCATGATGCTGACCCGGATGGCGATGAGGTCGAGCCGGCTGACCTTGTTCGCGGCAGTGATGATCCTGCTCGGCGGCATCGTGGCGTTCGTCGGTTTTCCCTCGCAGGAAGAACCCTCGGTCACCGTGCGCGACACCATTGTGTCGGTGGCGTTTCCGGGCATGCCCAGCGAGCAGGTGGAAACCCTGTTGGCGCGCCCCCTCGAAGAGCGCCTGCGCGAACTGGCCGGCATCAAGCGCATCGTGAGCACGGTGCGGCCAGGCAGCGCGATCGTGCAGCTGACCGCTTACGACGATGTGCAGGATCTGCCGGCGTTGTGGCAGCGCGTGCGCGCCAAGGCCGCCGAGGCGGGTGCGCAACTGCCTGCGGGCACGCAGGGACCGTTGGTCGACGATGACTTCGGACGGGTGTCGGTGGCCTCGATCGCAGTCACCGCACCGGGCTATTCGATGAGCGAGATGCGTGGGCCGCTGCGGCGCCTGCGCGAGCAGCTTTATACCCTGCCTGGGGTGGAGCAGGTGGCGTTGTACGGGCTGCAGGACGAGCGCGTGTATGTGGCGTTCGATCGCGCGCGGCTGCTGGCGACCGGACTGAGCCCTGCCAGCGTGATGGCGCAGTTGCGCTCGCAGAATGTGGTGGCCTCCGGCGGGCTGGCGACGGTGTCCGGGCTGGCGATGACGGTTGCGACTTCCGGGGAGATACGCTCACCTGCCCAGTTGCGGGACCTGTTGCTGACCTTGCCGACACCCAATGCCAATGGCGTGCGCGAAGTGGCGTTGGGCGAGCTGGCGCAGGTACAGGTGATGCCTGCCGATCCGCCGGAAAGCGCTGCCGTCTACCAGGGCCAGCCGGCGGTGGTGGTGTCGGTCTCGATGAAGCCCGGCAGCAATATCGCCGACTTCGGCAAAACGCTGCGCGCCAAGCTGGGCCAGACCGCGCAGGAATTGCCCGCAGGTTTTGCGCAGCACGTGGTCACCTTCCAGGCCGACGTGGTCGAGCGCGAGATGGGCAAGATGCACCACGTCATGGGCGAGACCATCGTCATCGTCATGGCGGTAGTGATGCTGTTCCTGGGCTGGCGCACCGGCCTGATCGTCGGCGCGATCGTGCCGTTGACCATCTTCGCCTCGCTGATCGTCATGCGCGTGCTGAGCGTGGAGCTGCAGACGGTGTCGATCGCGGCGATCATCCTGGCGCTCGGCCTGCTGGTGGACAACGGTATTGTCATTGCCGAAGACATCGAACGCCGCCTGGTTGCCGGAGAACAGCGCCGTCAGGCCTGCATCGACGCCGGCCGCTCCCTGGCCACCCCGTTGCTGACCTCATCGTTGGTGATCGTGCTGGCGTTCTCGCCGTTCTTCTTCGGCCAGACCAGCACCAACGAATATCTGCGCTCGCTGGCTACCGTGCTTGGCGTGACCTTGCTGGGCTCGTGGCTGCTCAGCATCACGGTGACGCCGCTGCTGTGCATGTATTTCGCCAAGGCACATGTCGCACACGGCAGCGAACAGGAGCCGTCGCGCTTTTATCGTGGCTACCGCCGCCTCATCGAGCGCGTGCTGATGCACAAGGCGCTGTTTATCGCCGGCATGGTGGCGATGTTGGCGGCGGCGGTCGCGGTGCTGGTGTCGATCCCCTACGATTTTCTGCCCAAGTCCGATCGTCTGCAGTTCCAGATGCCGGTGACCTTGCAGGCAGGCAGCGATACGCGTGAAACCCTGCGCACGGTGCGCGCGCTGAGCCGCTGGTTGGCCGATCGGCGCGCCAACCCGGAGGTGGTGGACAGCATCGGCTATGTCGCCGATGGCGGCCCGCGCATCGTGCTGGGCCTCAATCCTCCCCTACCGGCGGCCAACATGGCGTACTTTACCGTGAGCGTGCGCCCAGGCACCGATCTCGATGCAGTGATAGCGCGGGCACGTGCGCATGTCCGCAGCCACTTCCCCACCGTGCGCGCCGAGCCGAAGCGGTTTTCGCTGGGCGCGACCGAAGCCGGGATGGCGGTGTATCGCGTGGTCGGCCCCGACGAGACAGTACTGCGCAGCAGCGCCGCTGCGATTGCAAAGGCGCTGCGCGCGTTGCCGGGCACCGTGGATGTGCAGGACGACTGGCAGGCGCGCATTCCGCGCTACGTGGTGCAGGTGGACCAGCTCAGGGCGCGGCGTGCCGGGGTGAGCAGCGAGGACATTGCGCAGGCGCTACAGGCGCGCTACAGCGGCGTGGATGCCTCGTTGTTGCGCGACGATGGCAGCTCGGTGGCCGTGGTCTGGCGTGGCAGTGCGCAGGAACGCGCCGCCGACGGCACACCTGGCGACACCCTGGTGTACCCGCAAGCCGGCGGTGCGCCGGTGCCGCTGGCGGCGGTCGCCACGGTGCTGCACGACAGCGAGCCGTCGGCGATCCAGCGGCGCAACCTGAGCCGTGCGATCACCGTGACCGCACGCAACCCGCAGTTGACCGCGACCGAGATCGTCGAGCGCCTGTCGGTGCCGATGGCCGCGCTCAAGCTGCCACCCGGTTATCGGCTGGAGATCGGTGGCGAGCTGGAGGATTCTGCCGAGGCCAACCAGGCCCTGCTCCAATACATGCCGCACGCACTGGGCGCGATCCTGCTGCTGTTCGTGTGGCAGTTCAACTCGTTCCGCAAGCTACTGATCGTGCTGTCGGCAGTCCCGTTCGTGCTGATCGGTGCGGCACTGGCCCTGGTGATCACCGGCTATCCGTTCGGTTTCATGGCGACCTTCGGCTTGCTGGCGCTGGCCGGCATCATCGTCAACAACGCGGTGCTGCTGCTGGAACGCATCGAAGCCGAGCTTGCCGATGGCCTGCCACGCCGCGAGGCGGTGATCGCCGCAGCGGTCAAGCGGCTGCGCCCGATCGTGATGACCAAGCTCACCTGCATCGTCGGCTTGATTCCGCTGATGCTGTTTGCCGGGCCGCTGTGGACCGGAATGGCCATCACCATGATCGGTGGCCTGGCGCTGGGCACGCTGGTGACGCTGGGCTTGATCCCGATCCTGTATGACCTGTTGTTCGGCCTGCGACTGCCGGCGCGTGCAGCGGGTGTGGCGTAAATCCGGGCGGGCGAGGGCGGCGGCGCAATGATGCTGGCGTGACGGTGGGCGGCATCGTCGATGCATGATCGCGCGACATGCCGCATATCGCATATCGCACACCGCATGGCGCAGCGCTGACGGAGCGGGGCCATGCAGGCGCGGGCCGCTGCCGCCATACTGGCGACTGAGAGACACGACCAAGACCCGATGAGCAAAGCCAAGAAGAAAGTTGCACAGCAGGCGGTACCCACGCCTGCGCCGGTATATCAGCTGCATGTTTCATTGGTGGACAGCGCGCCGTTGATCTGGCGCCGCGTGCTGGTGGCCGGAGCGCTGCGCCTGGCCACGCTGCATCGTGTATTGCAACCGCTGATGGGCTGGAGCGGTGCGCATCCGTACGAATTCGACCTGGGCGGCGGCCGCTACGGCGAATCCGGGCTGGATGTGCCGGAGCGGCCACGGCTCAAGCATGCTGCCCGGGTCAGCATCGAAAGCGCGGTGGGCGAGCTGGAGCGTTTCGACTATTTCTACGGTGCCGGCGCGGGTTGGCAGCACCGCGTCCAGGTCGAGGCGATCCTGCCGCCGGACGCGAGCCTGCGCGCGGCCCGTTGCGTGGACGGCGCCAATGCCTGCCCGCCGGAGAGCAGCGAAGGAATCGACAGCTACCAGGCCTTGCTGCGGATCATCGCCGACCCAGAGCATGCGCAACATGTGCAGGAGCTGGCCACCCTGGGCGGGCGCTTCGATCCGGGCCATTTCGATCTGGCCGAGGTCAACCGCCTGCTCGCACGTGTCCGCGAGTGAGCGCGACTGACGCCGCATGACCTGCAGTGACGCCCAGGCCATGCATGGCTTGGGCAAGCGAAATCGATCCGGTTGCCTGTTACGCGCATCGCAGCCTGCCGTGCAGGTGATGCTGCAGCAACCCGACGCCAGCGCCACTGCAGCTTGACGCGCGATCAGCTAGCCTGATCTCCCGGTTTTTCCCGAAAGTGTCTGCGATGTTCCGCTGGTTCGAATCCCTGATCGATGTCTTCCCGCCGATCGAGCGGGAAATGCCGCCGCGCAGCGTGTGGCGGTTCTATCTGCATTATCTGCGGCCTTTGTGGCCGATCCTGCTGGCCACGCTGATCGCCGGACTGCTGCTGGCCCTGGTGGAAGTGGCGATGTTCGACTTCCTCGGGCGCATCGTCGACATGCTGGCCGAGCGACCGGGAGCGGACTTCTTCCGCCGGCATGCCGGCGAATTGCTCTGGATGGCGGCGATCACGCTGGTGGCGCGGCCGCTGTTCACCGGGCTGCACAACCTGCTGGTCAACCAGGCGATCGTGCCGGGCCTGAGCAACCGCTCGCGCTGGCTGATGCACAACTACGTGGTACGGCAGAGCCTGGGCTTCTTCAACAACGATTTCGCCGGCCGGATCGCCAACCGGGTGATGCAGACCGGGACCTCGCTGCGCGAATCGGCGGTGCAGATGGTCGATGCGCTCTGGTACATCGTGGTCTATACCGGCAGCGCGCTGTGGCTGTTTGCGCAGGCCGACCCCTGGCTGATGCTGCCGCTGCTGATCTGGCTGGTGGTATATGTCGCGCTGATGGCGTTCTTCGTGCCGCGCATGAAGGCGCGCGCGTGGATCGCGTCGGATGCACGCTCCAAGGCCACCGGGCGCATCGTCGACGGCTACACCAATATCTCCACGCTCAAGCTGTTCGCCCATGCCGGCCGCGAACAGGCCTATGTGCGCGATGCGATCGACGAGCTGGCGGTGAAGCATCGCGGGCAGACGCGCGTGACCACCACGATGGATACTGCCATTGCGGTGGCCAACGGCTTCCTGATCGTGGGCACCTGCGGGCTGGCGTTGTGGCTGTGGAGCCGCGGCCAGATCAGCGTCGGCGCGATCACGCTGGCCACCGGCCTGGTGATCCGCATCCACAACATGTCCGGCTGGATCATGTGGACGGTCAACGGCATCTTCGAAGACATCGGCAGCGTGCAGGACGGCATGCAGACCATCTCGCAGCCGGTGCTGGTGCAGGACGCGCCCGACGCCGTGCCGCTGCAGGTGACACACGGCCAGGTGCAGTTCGAGCACATCCATTTCCATTACGGCAAGCGCGGCGGCGTGATCGCCGGGCTGGACCTGCAGGTGCGTGCCGGCGAGAAGATCGGCCTGGTCGGGCCGTCGGGCGCGGGCAAGTCGACCCTGGTCAACGTGCTGCTGCGGCTGTACGACCTGGAGCAGGGGCGCATCCTCATCGACGGACAGGACATCGCCCAGGTTACCCAGGAAAGTCTGCGCGGGCAGATCGGCCTGGTCACCCAGGACACCTCGCTCCTGCATCGTTCGATCCGCGACAACCTGCTGTATGGCAGGCCGCAGGCCAGCGACGCGCAGATGCTGGAAGCGGTACGCAAGGCGCGCGCGGAAGGCTTCATCGACACGCTGATCGATGGTGAAGGCCGGCGCGGATTCGCTGCCTATGTGGGCGAACGCGGAGTCAAGCTGTCGGGCGGTCAGCGGCAGCGCATCGCCATTGCGCGCGTGCTGCTGAAGGATGCGCCGATCCTGATCCTGGACGAGGCCACCTCGGCGTTGGACTCGGAAGTGGAAGCGGCGATCCAGGACAGCCTGGACGCGTTGATGGGCAACAAGACGGTCATCGCGATTGCGCACCGCCTCTCCACCATCGCGCGCATGGACCGGCTGGTGGTGATGGATGCCGGACGCATCGTCGAGACCGGGACGCATGCGCAACTGATCGCGCAGGGCGGGCTGTATGCACGCCTGTGGGCGCGGCAGACTGGCGGGTTTGTTGCGGCGGATGGGTGAGGTCGCTGTTTAGTGGGCTGCACAAACGTGCAACCACGGTAGCAACACGCCCCTCTCCTGCTGGGGCGCGGAGCGGGGGTTGGGGTGAGGGTACGGGGTGAAACCACTCGCTAGTTCCGGCCACGCCAGGCTTCGCCCGTACCCTCATCCGCCCCTTTGGGGCTCCTTCTCCCGAGGGGAGAAGGGGCACTCGCTCTCCCCTCGGGAGAAGGATCAATCACTCGATCGGCTGGTCCAGCATCAACTCGCGTGCAAAGCGCACCGGCGGGGCACCGTAGGACAGCATCTGGTCGTGGTACGCCTTCAGGTTGAAGTCCTTGCCCAGCTTGTCCTGCACCGCCTTGCGCGTGTCCAGATGTTCCTGCACGCCGACGAAGTAGGTCGGCAGCTGCGCGGACGACAGCTGCGCACGCACCCACTTGCCCGCCGCTTCGCTTTCCTGCTGGAAGGTGTCGTGGGTCATCAGGTGCATCGCCTTGTCGCGTTCCCAGCCATCCACATGTACGCCCTGATCGAGGATGGCGTTGGCGATGGTGCGCAGGTAGAACTTGAGCTGCACCAGGTGGAACAGCGGGTCGTTATCCAGATAGCCCTGTTCCTGCATCATGCGTTCGGTGTAGACCGCCCAGCCTTCGGCGAACATGCCCGAGCGCAGCACCGCGCGCAGCGTGGAGGGGAACTTGGCCGAATGCCAGCCTTCCAGGTAATGGCCCGGGGTGCCTTCGTGGATGCTGAGCAGGTGGATCATGCGGCTGTTGTACTCGCGCAGGAACGAATCGACCTGCTTGTCGTTCCAGTCGTCGGGAATCGGCGAGACCGCATAGAAGGTCTTGAGATTCTTGTCGAGCGGGCCCGGCGAATCGCAGTACGCCACCGCCACGCCGCGCTGAAATTCCGGCATCAGGATGATGTCCACCGGCGAATCGGGCAGCGTCATCAGATCCTTCTGGCGCACGAACTCGGTGGACTGCGCCAGTGCGGCCTTGGCGTCGTCGACCACCTTGTCGCGTGCCGGCTTGTCGGCATAGGCCAGTTCCAGCGCCGCCTCGATCGCGGCCTGCTGCTGGTCGTCATTGGGCGTCTCGGGCAGTTTGGGTGCGCCGGGCTTGTCCTTGAGTACCGTGCGGGCAATGCCGTACATCTCGCTGCGGACGCGCTTGAGCTCGGACTCGGCGCGCTGCTTGATCTCGGCACGCGACAGCGAAGACAGCAGCGCGAATTTCAGCTTCTGGTCGTAGATCTGCGCACCGACGCGGAAATCGCCCTTGGCATTGGGCACCAGCACGGTATCCAGCCAGGTCTGCTGCTCGGCCACGGCCTTGCGCAGATCGTCGATGGCGGCCTGCGCGCGGGCCGCTTCGATCGGGCCGAGCTGGCCGATATTGGGCGCGATGAAGGTATCGACGATGCTGAGGATGCCCTTGTTCTGCTTGGCCACCGTTTCGGCATGGATCTTCGGCACGCGGGCCGGGTCCAGGTTGGCGCGCGCCTGCGCAAAGATGCCGGGAATCTTCTCCATGCGCTGCGTGGCGGAGCTCAGGCGCTCGGACAGCGGCGCGAAGTCGCGCGCCATCAGGCCATACAGCGCGCTGCCGGCCAGGCCGTTGTAGACCTGCGGGTCCCAGGCCCAGCTCTGCAGCACCTCGGTGTTCCAGATCTCCGATTGCAGCTGGTTGCGCAAAATGGCCGCATCGACCTGGTTCTCGCGCGACAGCTTGGCCACCTCGATGGCATCCAGCTCACTCAATAGCTTCTTGCCGGCCTCCAGGCTGCGCTGGCGCCCGGCGCTGCTCAGATCGTCGATCTGCGTATCGAGACGGTGATCGCCGGTCTGAGTGGCGGTGACCGGCGACAGCTGCATCCAGGTGTCGAGCGCGCGCTTGGACAGCGCCGCAAAGCGCGCATCCGGCGTCTGCGCAGCCTGCGTCGCGGCATCGGGGTTGCCGGCGCGCGGCGATTCGGACTGCTGCTGGCAGGCGCTGAGGCCGGCGAGCAGGGCGAGGACAAGCAGACGTTGACGCATGGTGGATTCCGATGGAAGCAATCCGCCAGCATAGGCATGTGCGCGCTTGTCCGCATCCGCCATTGGTTTAGAGTGGCCGCTTTCAAGGAGGATCACCATGCACGACGCCCACAGCTGTCATTGCGGACGCATCGCGTTCGACCCGGACACCGATGCGCCGAACCCCGAGGCGTGCGAGCGCACGTGTGCGTCATGCCGTCGCCGTGGCGGCCTGCTGCGGCCGGGCATGCGCGCGCCATTGCGCCTGCAGGCGGCGCCCGAGATGCCGGGAATCCATCGCTTCAACCGGCAGCATGCCAATCACCACCACTTCCCGCAGCGCGGCAGTGCACGCTCCAGCACGGGTGTGCGTTGCAGGGCCGGCGAGGCCAGTGTGGCGGTCAAGCTGCGGGGTATGTCCGCGCCGGGTCTGGCCGTGCAGAGCATGCACGCGGCCGATGGAGCCAGCCGATGAGGCGCCGGATGCAGTGGTACGCGGTCGGCTTGTTGCTGGGCTGGGCGCTGAGCGGATGTGCCAGGCCGTCGGGCGAGATGGCGGCAGACGGCGGCGCGCCGGCGCCGGCACCGGCACCGCCCGCCGCGCAAGGCAATGCGCTGGCGTATGAGCACGATGTACGCATCGAACTGCCGGCCGATCAGATCGATCAACGCATCGCCGCAGTACGCACCGCCTGCCAGTCGGCGCAGTTCGGCGACTGCGCGCTGCTGGCGGTGGAACAAACCGGTGGGCGCGACCCCAGCGGCAGCGTCAGCGTGCGGTTAGCTCCGGACGGCATCGAGCCGATGGTGCAACTGGCCGGCCAGCATGGCGATGTCGCCGCGCGCAGCACGCGTGCCGAGGATCTGGCGCAGCAGATCGCCGATACCGGGCTGGCACAGGCGCGCCTGCAAAAGGAACATGCGCGCCTGCTCGAACTGCAGCAACGCCGCGACCTGGCCGTGACCGATCTGCTGGCCCTGTCCAAGCGGCTTGCCGAGATCGAGGCCGAAGCGCAGCAGACCCAGCAGGACGCCGCGCAGCAGCAACGGCGCGTGCGCACGCAGTTGCTGACGCTCAATTTTCGCAGCACCGGTGGCGAGCAGGGCAGGGGCGAGATTGCCGAGGCGGCAGCCGAGTTCGGCCAGGTCTTCGCATCCAGCGTGGCCTTCGTGATCCGCGCGGTGGCGGCGTTGCTGCCGGTGCTGGTGCTGGGGGGGATCGTCGGCTGGCTGCTGCTGCAGGCATGGCGCTGGCGTGCGCGACGCCGCCGGATGTCCTGATCCACTGCGTAGCTGGTCGGCGATGCCGCATTAGCTGCGCATGTTTTGGAAAGGGCGCTTACGTCAGGCAGTTATTCGACGCGTCGCGCAGTAGCACGTTGATCCTGGTTGCGCTGTTTGCACGCGATCCACGATCGCGGTACAGCGCATGGTGTGCAACATCTCCAGACACCGACTGCGCGCAAGTGCAGCGCAGTCGGTACGCAGCCGGCTCAGCCTTCGTCGAATTCGTACTCGACAAACACGTCCAGCTGCAGGGCCAGTTCCTGCACGGCGTCGCGCACCTTCTGCGCAGTGGCTTCATTGCCGGCTTCCACTTCGAACTCGTGGCTGCCCGGACCTTCATCGTCGGACAGGCCGGCCGAGCTGGAATCGTCGTCATCCAGGTGCGGCATCAGGTCGTCGACTTCTTCCACGTGTTCGATGCCTTCGATGCTCTGCAGCAGGTTGGCGATGGCACGCGCGTCGTCGTCGGTGCCGGTGATACGCATGCGAAGAGTCGGCATGGGAAAGCTTCCTTGGATTGGGGACCCAAAGACTAGGCAGCCGTCAGGCAAGATCGGGTGATGGCCGCGTGCGCTGGCCGCTCACGGGCGCCGCGCGGTTGCCTGTGATGCGGTGGTCTCCAGTACCGGCACCAGCAGGGCCTGGGCGGCAGTGCGCAGTAGCGCCGGTGCGATGTAGCGATGGTGCACGCCGTCCACCAAGGCCATGTAAACGCGGCCAAACCTGTTGCGGCAGGCCACGCGCGTCTCCAGGCTGAGCTCCACGCTGCCATCCTCCAGCACTTCCACGCCCACGCTGCTGCGGAAGACCAGGTGGCGGTCGTCGGCGCCCAGCAATACCTGCACGCGTCGATCCAGTGGCGCGTTGTCTTGCGCAAGTACCGGGAATCGCCCTGCGAACAGGCAGTCGCGCTGTGCCGACAGCAACGAAGACACCGGGCAGCCCAGCGGAGAAGTTCGCAACTGCAGCGGCGCCACCAGCGCATTGCGCAGCCGCATCAACCAGGTCACGCCGCGCGGCGCGCGCTCGGTGAACCCCTCCAGCAGCAACGCCATCAAAGTGTGCGCACCGCGTTGACGCAACTCATGCGGCTGCAGGCGCAGACGTACGCTGTCCTGATGATCGAAGCCCTGCAGGTGCCGGGTCAGTAGCGAGCCGGGCTTGGGCTCGGCATGCACGCTGACCTGCGCCAGCTGCGGTGCCATTGCAACGAACCCCACCGGTCGACGCAGCCGGCTCACTGCCTGGCGCAGCCTGCCGCTGAGCGCGCGCAGCCGGCCGCACCATGCAGACCTGCTGCTGCCTGGCGATGCGGCCAACGACAGGCGTACGGTGGGGATCTGCAGCGCGCGTGCCTGCGCCGAGGCCAGTAGCCCGATCACCGCCTCCGGCAGCGTTTCGGTGAGCGTGGCGATATCGGCGGTGCCGGACAGCACGCGTGCGCGCACCGCATCGCTCAACGCGCCGCCGGCCTCGTCGCTGTGGCAGGACAGTGCGAAAAATGCCGGGTGTGCGGCTTGCGCTTTGAGCGGTGCGAAGTGATGCCAGGTGCCGCCGCCAAAGCGCACGGTGAATAGGCAGTCGGCCGGTAGATCGATATGCCGCAACGCCGCCAGAAAGTGCTGTGGATCCTGTTCGATCTGCTCCATCGAGGCGGTGCAGAAGCGCAGTTGCGCGCCGCTGCTGCCGGTGATGGCGGTGAACATGCGATGGCCGGCGTGGCGATGGAACGGGTGGCCGTTGGCGCCCACCGCAAACGAGAACAGGGCAGTCGATTCGCCGTGCGCAAAGTCGGTGCCGGCCAGGCGTGCCGATGGCTCGTCCAGCGCATCGTGAAAACTGGGATGCGCGCGCTGGCGGCGGCAGGCCTGTTCGATCAACGGGTTGCCTGCGCCCACGCCCAGCTGTGCGATCAGCGTGACCTCCACCGGCAGACCGCCGCTGTAGGACTCCAGACGGACTGACGGAAAACCTGCCTGTGCATCGGCAGGGCGTTGCTGGGGCGTGCTGATCATCGGCATGAGTCCTTTGCGGCCGGAGGAAGGTCAGGAGGTCTTCTTGGTTAAGGCGCGCGCCTTGCGCTTGAGCGGCGCCGAGGCCGGGCAGACTTCGAAGGCAAAGCTGCTGAGCGTGTTGACCATGTTGTCCGGGGTGAGCCGGTAGACCACGAACTGGCCGCGCCGTTCGCTGGACACCAGCCCGGCGCTTTCCAGCACCGACAGATGCCGCGAGATGGCTGGCGCGCTCATTTCGAACAACTGCCCGATCTGGCCGGCGGTGAGTTCCTGGTCTGCCAGGCACGCCAGCATCTTGCGGCGGGGCTGGGAGGCAAGGGCTTCGAAGATGCGGTCGATGGACATAAGGAATTAGGCAATTAACGAATTAGCTAATTAATTGATTTTATTGCGGCCGATGTCAAGCGTCTTTTCGGCGCGGCACTGCCCGGCGGTGGTCCGGCGCGGCTGGCGGCTGTCGCCAACGTTGCCGTGATGGGGGATGCCCAGGCCTCTGGCGCGTGGGATCTGCCCGCGGGGCAGGTCGCAGCCGATAGGTGCTGAAGGTTTTTGCGGTTGGCGGCCTGCAGCCCAGGCATGCCAGATCAGTCCGGCAGCATCGGCTCAGGCACCGCGCTCAAGTTCTCAAGGCAGGCAGGGCCCGGCATGCAAGGTTGCAGCGATGCAAGCAGCCACCTCAGGCTGCAGGCAGTGCCAGCAGCTCTGCCGGCAAGGCAGGCATCGGGGTGCGCTCGTCCAGCGCCTCGCGCTTGAGCCAATCGATAAACGCCATTGCCGCAGGGCCGGGGACGCGGTGACTGGGGTGCACGATGTAGTAGGCGTAGCGTGCCTTGAGGGTGGGGCCGGGCAGGCGCACCAGCTCGTAACGCTGCAGGTACGGTTGGGCGATGTGCTTGCGCGCCAGCACCGCGCCCAGGCCATAGACCGCCGCGCGCATCGCGTCGGTGCTGTCGTTGAAGGTATGCATCGGCGGCAGCGTGGTGCCGCGCACCTGGGCGGCACGGAACCAGTCGCGCCAGCCCTGCGGCGACATGTCGGTGAGCAGCGGCAATTGCGCGATCTGCGCCGGCGTGCGTAGCGCAGCGACCTCCGGCAGTGACGGCGAGGCCACCGGAAACAGTTCGTCGTCCATCAGATGATGCGAGGTCAATCCGGGCCAGGCGCCCTGGCCATAGCGGATGCCGAGATCCGGGCCGCCTTCTTCGAAGCGCGAAAACGCCGCGTCCGATTGCAGATCCATGCGGATATGCGGATGCGCGCGACAGAAGCGCGGCAGCCGCGGCAACAGCCAGCAGTACGACAGCGAGCGCAAGGTGGTCACGCGCAGCGGGATGGCATCTTCGCGCGGATGCAGGTTGCCGGCCACCGAGGCGATCTCGGCCAATGCAGCGGTGGCGGCGTCGGCCAGCTGGCGACCCTCGGCGGTGAGCTTGACCCCGCGCGGCAAGCGCTGGAACAGGGTCACGCCGAGCAGCGCTTCGAGCTTGCGCACATGGTGGCTGACCGCGCTGGCGGTCAGATGCAGTTCTTCGGCGGCATGCGCGAAGTTCTGGTGGCGCGCGGCGGCGGCGAACACGCCCAGCGCGGGCAGCAGGGTGGGGCGCAGGTTCATCGAGGCATGAGTGAGATTTGTGGCCCGCCTCGATACTACGCGCTTGTCGCGCCTGCGGTTGCAACCGATGCTGCATTACCCCATCGCGATGATCGTGCCATGCCCGTCTGCTTGCCTGATGTTGTCTCTTGCGGTTTCAGCACATCACGGCAGCGTGCGCAGGTGCGGCCATGAGCGCGCAGCCGGCGACGCAGCCAGCGGTTGCGGCACGCGAATGGCGCACCCCGCTGGAGTTGGGGTTTCTCGGCATCGTCTGGGGTTGCTCGTTCCTGTTCATGCGCGTGGCCGCACCCAGGTTCGGCACCGTGGCGCTGGTGGAAATCCGCCTGGCGCTCGGTGCATTGGTGCTGTTGCCGTTCCTGTGGCTGGCGCGCGAACGCTTCCCGCTGCGTCGCTGGCCGATGCTGGCGGCGATCGGCGTGCTCAACTCCGCGTTGCCGTTCCTGCTGTTCGCCTGGGGCGCGCAACACGCACCGGCCGCGATCGGTGCGATCTGCAATGCGATGACGGTGCTGTTCACCGCATTGATCGCCTTCCTGTTCTTCGGCGAGAAGATCGGCACGCGTCGCGCGCTGGCCTTGTTGATCGGTTTCATCGGCGTGCTGGTGCTGGCCACCGGCAAGTCGGCCGGGTTGAGCGTGGGGCCGGCGGCACTGGCGGGCGCCACCGCGTCGCTGCTGTACGGCATCGGCTACAACCTGGTGAAGCGCCACATGGGCGATTTGCCGCCGGCCGCATCGGCAGCGTCCACGTTGGGTTGCAGCGCGCTGCTGCTGGCACCGCTGGCCTGGTTGCAGTGGCCAACCACGCCGGTGCCGGCAGTGGCCTGGGCCTGCGCCACCGCGCTGGGCGTGGTGTGCACCGGGTTGGCGTTCCTGATGTATTACCGCCTGATCCAGCGCATCGGCCCGGCGCGCGCCTCCACGGTGACCTATCTGGTGCCGGTATTCGGCGCACTGCTGGCATGGTCGCTGCTGGGCGAGCCGCTGACCTGGACCATGCTGGTGGCCGCGGTGCTGATCCTGGGCAGCGTCGCCTTCAGCCAGCGCGCCCGCTAGGCCAGCGCGCCCGCTTTTACGAATCCCCAATCCCCAATCCCCAACTAGCCAGCCGGCGGCGTCCGCACCGGCAACGGCACATTGCACAGATCGATATGCCCGGCCGGGCGCTTGTAGAAATCGTCCTTGCGATTGCGGCGCGCTTCGGCCACATCGCGGAAGGTCTGGCTGTCGGTGCGCAGCAACTGCAGTGGCGTGCGTTCGGGCATGGGCACCTCGCTGGCCAGGCGAATGGCGCGGATCGGCGAGCGCTGCGCGGGGTCTTCGTAGAAACCCATCGGGTCCGGTCCGCGCGGGATCACGCTGAGCAACTCCATGCCCTTGACCACGCGGCCGACCACGGTGATGTTGCGGTCCAGCTGGCGCGGCGATTGCCCGGTGACCACATACAGCTCGGCGCCGATGCTGCTGTCTTCGTCGTTGTTGCGGCCGGCGCCCAGGGTGCCGTAGCAATGCGCCAGCCAGGTCTTGCCGCTGGCGCTGTCGCGCCCGACCGGGAAGCCGTCGACAAAGCCAACCTGCGCCGCCCAGCCATCGCTGTCGGGCAGGCGCTGGAAATCCAGGCCCTGCGACGGGCGTTCGAATTCGGCCGGCAGGTGCGTCTTCGCCGAGCCCAGCGACTTGGCCTTGGCCGGCGTCTCGCCATCCGGGTCGCCGAACTGCACCACGAAGTTGTCCTGCGAACGGTAGATGCTGAGCCCGTCCCAGAAGCGCTCGTGCGCCAGGGTGCGGATGTTGCCCACGTGCGCGGGCGCAAACTGCGGCGCCAGCTCGATGATCACCCGTCCGCCATCCAGTTCCAGGTACAGCGTGCGCTCGGGGTCGAGCACGCGCCAGGCGCTGGCCGGCGAGGCATCCAGGATCTGCTGCGGGCTGCGATAGGCCGCGTTGGCGGCAGCGGGTAACACCAGGGCAAGCAGGCAGGCGGAAGCAACAGTGCGCAGAAGCATGAAGGCAGCCAGCGGGAGGGATGCCCGATTCTTGCCGACCACGCGCCCGGACGCAAAGCGCCTGGACGCAACGTGCATAAACGCATAGCAGGACGCCGGCGGAATGCGCCGGCGTCGTGCTGTCACGCGCATGCCTGCTTCAGCTGTGCGCTTACGGGGTGTTGCGCACGTGCGGGCTGGTGTGGTGAACGTTGGCGTCATGGTCGTTACGGAACAGCGGGACCAGCTGCCACAACGCAGAGATGCCGACCAGCGTGTAGACCACACGCGACAGCAGGGCATCCTGGCCGCCGAACAGCGTGGCGACCAGATCGAACTGGAACAGACCGACCAGGCCCCAGTTCAAGCCGCCGACGATAAGAAGCACCAGGGTGATGACGTTGAGCGTTTTCATGAAGACAGTCCGTGTGGGTTGGGAGACCCCAGAGTCCGCATGCCGCGCGCAACACCTCGTGAGCGTGCGCGAGGGCATGACGGGCTTGCGCACGCCACGATCACATCCAGCCGACGCGCGTGAAACCGATGCAGTGTGTTGGCCATCCGGCCGCGCGCCGACGGCGCAGTGTCAGCGTGCCGGTTTGCGCTTGACGTACAACTGCTTGCGCACCCGTGCCACCACCTCGCCCTGGCGATTGTGCACCACGTTTTCGAACCAGCGCAGATGTTTTTCGCCACTGGCGGTGGCGGCGCGCAACTCGGCCAGCACGCTGTCGTCGATGACGAACTCCGCGCTCACCGTACCGCGCCCGGGTTTGACGAACTCGATGCTGCCGGCCTTGTCCCACACGTAGTAGTCGCGCCCCAGGTTCTGCATGGTCAGCAGCATCCAGAACGGGTCGGTCATCGCAAACAGGCTGCCGCCGAAATGGGTGCCGACGTAATTGCGATTCCACGGCCGCTGGCGCAGTTCCACGCGTGCGTAGCGGTAGTCGGGAGACAACGCGGTGACGTGGATGCCGGCGAACAGGTACGGCGGCCACAGGTTGATACCGAGCTTGAACAGTGAAGCACGCATGCGGCCAGGGTCCATGGCGTGGCGGGTCTGCAGCATACCATTCGCATGCGTATGGAAGCTGTGGCGGTGACGGCAGCGCCCGGCCGGCCTGCAGACCGGGCGCCGTGGTGCCGGCGGTGCTTAGAACACCAGCGACGACATCTTGCGGCGGTAGCGGCCGACCAGGTCTTCGTCCTCGATCACCCGGAACGCATCGATCAGGCTACGCCGCGGCAGGTTGTCGTCGAAGGCGCGGTCCTGCCGCAGCATTTCCAGGAACTGCTCCAGCGCGGCCTCGTCGTGGCCGTCGAGCAGGTGGCGCACGCCAAGCAGATGGCGCGCGCGCAGGTCGGCGCCGTTGGCGGCAACGGCGGCCTGCAGCGCGTCGGCATCCGGCGCGTCCTTGAGCACATTGGCAAAGCTCAGCCGGGCCTTGGCGCGCACCGCACGGTCGTCGGTGGCCAGGTTGGCGGGCAGGGCGTCGATCAATTGCTCGGCCTCGGCGGTGTCGCCGGTCTTGAGCAGCGCCAACGCCAGGTCCAGCTTGAGCTCGTCCTTGTCCGGCTCGGCGGCGATCGCCTCACGCAGCGCGGCGACCTGGTCCTGCGGCTCGAGCGGGGCCGGCGGCAGTGCTTCGGCGACCTGCGGCTCGGCCGGCAGCACGCCGTGCTGGGTCAGGAATTCGCGCACCTGGCCTTCCGGCATCGCGCCCGGGAAGCCATCGACCAGCTCGCCGCCCTTGACCAAGAACACCGTCGGCACCGAGCGGATCTGGAACGCGGCGGCGATCTGTTGCTCCTTGTCCACATCGACCTTGGCCAGCTCGAAGGCGCCGTTGTAGTCGGCGGCGAGCTTTTCAAGGATCGGCGTCAACGACTTGCAGGGGCCGCACCAGGTGGCCCAGAAGTCCACCAGCACCGGTGTCGTCAACGATTTCTGCAGGACCTCGGTCTCGAAGGTGTCGGTGGTGGCATCGAATACGTGCGGCTTGTCGGACATGGGCTTCCAGAAGTGATTGCGGCAACAGTGGGAGGTAATGGTGGCAAACCGGGCCGACACAAGGCTGGCCGGCCCGCGCGCATGGCGTGGCCGGCCGTCACGCCGGCAGGGGTTCACGCCACGCGCGCCCGGCACGACAATGCTGCGTCCTGGTGGCGCAGCCTGCGCCCCGCGTTGGAGCAAGGCAATGACACGCATCGATGGCACCCAGCGCTACCTGGGCCTGGTCGCCGCAACCGTCTTCGTGCTGGCGGTGGCCGGCTTCGGCGTGGCACTGCCCGGTTACCTGCAGGCCAGCCATCCGGTTGCGCTGCTCGGTGCCAACGGGGTGCCGCATGCGCTGGGCTTCAACCTGCTGGCGTTCGTGCTGGTCGGTGCGCTCGGCATGGCCACCGGAGTCAGCCTGCTGGCGCGCATGCCGGCCAGATCCAGCTGGAGCCTGCGCGTAGGCGGGCAGTTGATCGTACTGGCCGGGCTGGCCTTTCTCGGCATGGGCGCCTTGCCCCTGGATCCCACCGATCTGGACGGGCGCGCCAGCCAGGCCCATGCCACCGCCTGGCTGCTGTGGGCGGTGGCGTTCGTACCGGGCATGTTGCTGCTCGCCGCCGCGCTGCTCAACCAGCCCGGCACCCGCGCACTGGCATGGCTGAGCCTGGGCGCGGGGCTGCTGGTGGCGGTGCTGGCGTTCGGCCCGCCGGGCCTGCTGCGGCAGGCGATCGCCCAGCGCTTGGCGTTCCTGGCCTGGGTCGGCTGGCTCGCCGTGGCGGCCTGGCGCTGGCCGGCCAGACCCGCCACCTGAGACAGCGTTTGGAGCACCTGCTGCACTGCGGTACCCTGTGCCGCTTTGCACCGCCCGAGCATCCGCTCCCAATGTCCACCGTCGAACCGAACGCCTACGACCCGCAGCAGGTCGAAACCTCCGCCCAGCAGTTCTGGGATGCCACCCACGCCTTCCAGGTCGACGAAACTTCGGACAAACCGAAGTTCTATTGCCTGTCGATGCTGCCGTACCCGTCCGGTGCGCTGCACATGGGCCATGTGCGCAACTACACCATCTCCGATGTGGTCAGCCGCTACAAGCGCATGACCGGCCACAACGTGATGCAGCCGATGGGCTGGGACGCGTTCGGATTGCCGGCGGAAAACGCGGCGATCAAGAACAAGACCGCGCCGGCCAAGTGGACCTACGCCAACATCGACCACATGCGCGGCCAGCTCAAATCGCTGGGCTATGCGATCGACTGGTCGCGCGAGTTCGCCACCTGTACGCCCGAGTACTACGTGCACGAGCAGCGCATGTTCACCCGGCTGATGCGCAAGGGCCTGGCCTATCGCCGCAACGCGGTGGTGAACTGGGACCCGATCGATCAGACCGTGCTTGCTAACGAGCAGGTCATCGACGGCCGCGGCTGGCGCTCCGGCGCGCTGGTGGAAAAACGCGAGATCCCGCAGTGGTTCCTGCGCATCACCGACTACGCGCAGGAACTGCTCGACGGCCTGGACCAGCTGGACGGCTGGCCGGATTCGGTCAAGACCATGCAGCGCAACTGGATCGGCCGCTCGGAAGGGCTGGAGATCCAGTTCGACGTGCGCGACACCGACGGTGCACCGCTGGACCCGCTGCGCGTGTTCACCACCCGCCCGGACACGCTGATGGGCGTGACCTTCGTGTCGATCGCCGCCGAGCATCCGCTGGCGCTGCATGCGGCCAAATCCAATCCGGAGCTGGCCGCGCTGCTGGAAACGCTCAAGCACGGCGGCGTCTCCGAAGCCGAGCTGGAAACCCAGGAAAAACGCGGCATGGCCACCGGCCTGACCGCGGTGCATCCGATCAGCGGCGAGCAGGTGCCGGTGTGGGTGGCCAACTTCGTGCTGATGGGCTACGGCACCGGCGCGGTGATGGCGGTGCCCGGCCACGACCAGCGCGATTTCGAGTTCGCCAACAAGTACAAGCTGCCGATTGTGCAGGTGGTCAAGCTGCGCGAGCCGCGCAACGACGACGAGCAGCGCTGGGACGCCAGCCAGTGGCGCGACTGGTACACCGACAAGAGCCGCCCGCTGGAGCTGATCAATTCGGCCGAGTTCGACGGGCTGGATTTCGGCGGCGCCTTCGAGGCACTGGCCGAGCGCTTCGAACGCAAGGGCCAGGGCCAGCGCCGGGTCAATTACCGCCTGCGCGACTGGGGCGTCAGCCGCCAGCGCTATTGGGGCTGCCCGATCCCGGTGATCTATTGCGCCAAGTGCGGCGCGGTGCCGGTGCCGGAAGACCAGTTACCGGTGGTGCTGCCGGAGAACGTGGAATTTGCCGGCACGGGTTCGCCGATCAAGACCGACCCGACCTGGCGCCAGACCACCTGCCCGGACTGCGGCGGCCCGGCCGAGCGCGAGACCGACACCTTCGACACCTTCATGGAGTCGAGCTGGTACGTGGCGCGCTACACCAGCCCCAACGCACGCGACATGGTCGATCGCCGCGCCAACTACTGGATGCCGGCCGACCTGTACGTGGGCGGCATCGAGCACGCGATCCTGCACCTGATGTACTTCCGCTTCTATCACAAGCTCATGCGCGACGCGCGGCTGGTGGACAGCGACGAGCCGGTGACCAACCTGCTCACCCAGGGCATGGTCATCGCCGACACCTTCTATCGCGATGCCGATAACGGCGGCAAGGACTGGATCAATCCGGCCGACGTGGAGATCCAGCGCGACGAGCGCGGCCGCGTCACCGGCGCGGTGCTGATCGCCGACGGCCAGCCGGTGCACATCGGCGGCACCGAGAAGATGTCCAAGTCCAAGAACAACGGCGTGGACCCGCAGTCGATGGTGGCCAAGTACGGCGCCGACACGGTGCGGCTGTTCTCGATGTTCGCCGCCCCGCCGGAGCAGTCGCTGGAGTGGAACGAGGCCGGCGTCGATGGCATGGCGCGCTTCATGCGCCGGCTGTGGGTGCAGGTGCACAAGCATGTGGGCGAGGGCGTTGCCGTTGCACTGGACGCCGCCGCGCTGAGCGCCGAGCAGAAGGCGATCCGCCGCAAGACCCACGAAACCATCGGCAAGGTCAGCGACGACTATGGCCGCCGCCACAGCTTCAACACCGCGATCGCCGCGGTGATGGAACTGTCCAACGCGCTGGCCAAGTTCGACGATGCCAGTGCGCAGGGCCGGGCGGTGCGCCAGGAAGCCCTGGAGGCGATGGTGCTGCTGCTCAACCCGATCACCCCGCACGCCAGCCACACCCTGTGGCAGGTGCTGGGCCACGGCGAGACGCTGCTGGAAGATGTCGCGTTTCCGCAGGTCGATGCCGCCGCGCTGGTGCGCGACGCGCTGACCCTGGCGGTGCAGGTCAACGGCAAGTTGCGCGGCACCATCGAGGTGGCCGCCGACGTCGGACGCGAGCAGATCGAAGCGCTGGCCCAGGCCGAGCCGAACGCGGCCAAGTTCCTGGAAGGGCTGAGCGTGCGCAAGATCATCATCGTGCCCGGCAAGATCGTGAATATCGTGGCGGGCTGATCGTTGCCACGCCGGTCCGGGCAGTGTCGCGGACCGGCGTGGCGACGCGCAGGTAAGATTGCCGCAGTGGCGTGTGGTCATTCATTTCACCGGCGCGTGGCGACGCGTTTGTCATTCCCGGGCGCCGCGTTTTTCGCGGCGCCCTCTCAAGCCCCGTTCACGCGGTTTCGGGCAGGCTAGCCGCCTGTTGCCGCCGCCGGGGCGCTCATCCAGACTGTGCCCATGATTCGATTTCCTACTGCCTTCGCTGCGTCCCTCGTGCTGGTCTCGAGCCTCACCGCCTGCGGCTTCCATCTGCGCAACTCGCTGGCGCTGCCGCCGGACACGCCTGCGGTGAAGGTGCAGTCCGCGGTGCAGTACAGCGAGCTGGCCAAGTTGCTGCGGCGTGGCCTCAAGGCCGCCGGCGCCACCCTGGCCGACGAAGATGCCAAGACCGGCTTTGCGCAGGTGCAGGTGTTGTCCGAGCGCTGGGGCGATCTGCCGATCGCCATCGACAGCCAGGGCCGCGCGCAGGAATACAGCCTGCGCTATGCGGCCATCTTCACCGTCACCACCGCCAACGGCTCGGTGCTGGTGCCGCAGCAGGTGATCGAGCTGTCGCGCGACTACGTGTCGCCACCGGTGGATGCCACCGGCACCGCGACCGAGCGCGAGATCCTCGCCAACGAACTGCGCAAGGACATGTCGGCCTCGATCCTGCGTCGCATCGACAGCGTCGTGCGCGCGCGTGTGGAGCGCGGCGAGACGCTGGAAAGCACGCCCAGCGCGCCGCTGCAGCCGGCCACCACACCGCCGGTGCAGCCGTCCACGCCGGAATCGAGCGTGCCGGCCTCGCTGCCGCCCGCGTCTTCGTCGAATAACTGAGCAGCTGGTGATCGTCCCGTCCGCGCATCTGCCGGACAACCGCGCACGCTGTGCGGAGTTGGCGTGCGCCAGGCGCATGTCGCGCTTGCTGCGCGGTGAGCATGCCCCGACGATCGTCGCCGACGCCGTCTTGTGCGTGACAGTGCAGTGGCGCGTGCCTTCGTAGTGATGGAACTTACCTAGTCATGGAACTTCGCCCAGAACAGCTCGCCGGCCAGTCCAATCAGCCGCTGCAGCCGGTCTACCTGATCGCCGGTCCGGAGACCTTGCGCGTGCTGGAGGCGGCCGATGCGGTGCGCGCACGCGCGCGCGCCGAAGGCATCAGCGAGCGCGAGGTCTTCGATGCCGATGGCCGGGAGTTCGACTGGAACCAGCTGGATGCGACCTTCAACGCGCCCAGCCTGTTCAGTCCGCGCCGGCTGGTGGAAGTGCGCCTGCCCAGCGGCAAGCCGGGCAAGGACGGCGCCGAGGTCATCACCCGCTTCTGCGCCAACCCGCCGCCGGATGTGGTGCTGTTGATCACCGCCAACGACTGGAGCAAGGCGCACCAGGGCAAATGGGCCGACGCGATCGGCCGCATCGGCACCATTTCGGTGGCCTGGGCGATCAAGCCGCACGAGCTGTCGGACTGGATCGAGCGCCGCCTGCGCAGCCACGGCCTGCGTGCCGACGCTGCGGCGGTGCAGCGCCTGAGCGAGCGGGTGGAAGGCAACCTGCTGGCCGCCGCGCAGGAAATCGACAAGCTGGTGCTGCTGGCCGATGGCAAGGTGCTGGACCTGGAGGCGATGGAGTCGCTGGTCGCCGATGCCGCGCGCTACGACGTGTTCCGCCTGGCCGAAACCACGTTCTCCGGGCAGCCGGCCGCAGCGATCCGCATGCTCGCCGGCCTGCGCGCCGAAGGCGAGGCGGTGGCCGCGCTGATGCCGATCCTGATCAAGGAACTGCTGCGCACCGCGTCCTTGGCCAAGGTGCAGGCCAACGGCGGCAACCTCGCTGCCGAAATGAAGGCGCAGGGCCTGTGGGAATCACGCCAGGCGCCGTTCAAGCGCGCGCTGCAACGGCACCCCGAACCACGCCGCTGGGAGCGCTTCGTCGCCGAAGCCTCGCGGGTCGACCGCATGGCCAAGGGCCGCGCCGACGGCGACCCCTGGGTCGGCCTGGAACGCCTGCTGGTGGCCGTGGCCGAATCCCGCGCGGTGAGATTGCTGGCGTGAAAGCCGGCGATGCCGCCAACGGCGACGCGCGACCCGCCTCCCCCCCAAGCAGCGCAACCCCCGACCAGGCCGCAGCTGCAGCCCCTACCTCTCTGCCCACCAACTCCCGCCCGGCAGCACTGGCTCCGCGCTCTTCCGATTCCCGAATCCGGATTCCCGAATCCCGGCTCCACCCCGATTCCCCAATCCCGATTCCCCAATCCCAGCTCAACCTGTACTACGGCGGCACCTTCGATCCGGTCCACCTGGGCCACCTCGCCATCGCCTGCGCCGCGCGCGACGAACTGGGCGCGTTGGTGCACCTGGTACCGGCCGCCGATCCGCCGCACCGCCCCGCACCCGGCGCCACCGCAGCGCAGCGCGCGCGCATGCTGGAGCTGGCGCTGGCCGATACCCCCGGGCTGGCGCTGGACACCCGCGAGCTGCACCGCGCCTGCCGCGACCATGCGCCGTCCTACACCGTCGACACCTTGCGCGCGCTGCGCGCCGAGCTCGGCCCCACGACACCGATCGCCTGGCTGCTCGGTGCCGATGCCTTCGTCGGGCTGAGCAGCTGGCATCAGTGGGAAGATTTGTTCGAGCTGGCGCATTTCGTCATTGCCGCGCGTCCGGGCACGCCGCTGGACCTGGCCGATGCGCCGCAGCTCGCCGCGGCAGTGCAGGGCCGCTGGGCCGCCAGGGCGGGCGAGCTGGGCATCTCGCCCGCAGGCCGCCTGTGGTCGCTGCAGCAGCCGTTGCGCGGCGAATCGGCCAGCGCGGTGCGCTCGCGCATCGCCGGCGGCGGCGACTGGCAGGCGCTGCTGCCGGCGTCGGTGGCGGCATTTATCGCGCACGAAGGCCTCTACGGCTGCGCCCAGCCGACTAGCTGAACACGCAGCCGGCCGGACCGGCCTATAATTCGCGCCAATTCCATCGAGTTGCCCGCTTTGACCACCCAAGCCCAAGTCATCAAGACCTCCATCCCGAATCCGCCGCCGTCCGTGCCGGCCCTGCTGGCCACCGTGCGCGAGGCCGTGGAAGAGCTGAAAGCCAAGGACGTGGTCGAGATCGATGTGCGCGGCAAGTCCAGCGTCTGCGATTACATGGTGGTCGCCTCGGGTACCTCGACCCGCCATGTGAAGTCGATTGCCGAAGAAGTGGTCAAGTTCGCCAAGCGGCTGGACGTGATGCCGCTGGGCGTGGAAGGCGAGCGCGAGGCCGAGTGGGTGCTGGTGGACCTGGGCGACGTGGTGGTGCATGTGATGCTGCCGCGCGTGCGCGAGTTCTACGCGCTGGAACGTCTGTGGACGGTGGGCGACCAGCGTCCGGACGATGCGGAAGCCGATCCCGAAGAGTGAGTGAGCCGGGCATGCCACGCAATGCCCGACCCCCGACCGATGCGCCTGCCTCGCAGGCGCTGCAACAGTTGCGCAGCCAGGGCGCACACGCCTCCGGCGCGCCGCTGTCGCCGGCACGCAAACGCTTCGACCGATTGCTGCGCGACCTGGAACGGCATCGTGCCGACCTGCAGGCCTGGCAGCTTGCACTGTCGCAGTGGCGCGAGCGTTACCACGCCGAATTGCAGCCCTTGCTCGACCACCGCCGCGCGGCCGACATCGCCCTGGTCGAAGAGCTCGACCGTGCGTATGCCACGGTCAAACTGGGTAAGGCCGACCGCGCCTTCCTGTCCGAGTTGCTGTGCGATATCGCCGCCCCGCTGATCGAGGCCGGCCACGCGTCACTGCGCCCGATCTACGATCGCCACAGCGCAGCCGGTTACGACCAGGAAGTCGCCGAATCCGATGCGCTGATGAAGCAGATCCTCGGCCAGGCCTACGGGCTGGATGCCGACGAGCTGGATGGCATCGATTCGCCCGAACAGCTCTACGAGCGCGTCAGCGAGCGCCTGCAGCAGGAGCGTGCGCAGCAACAGCAACGCCACACGCAACGGCGCAAGCGTGCCGAGCACAAGGCAGTGGTGGAGAATGCCGAGCCGCCGCCATTGCGCGAGCTGTATCGCAAGCTGGCCGGCAATCTGCATCCGGACCGCGCCAAGGGCGCCGACGACCATGCCGCGCGCACCATCCTGATGCAGCGGCTCAACGCGGCCTACAAGGCCGGTGATCTGCTGGGTCTGCTCGAACTGCAGGCCGAGATCGGTCTGATGGACGCGCAAGGCGTGGATGCGATGAGCGCCGCGCGCCTGCAGGACTACAACCGCGAACTGGATCGGCAGTGCAGGCAGCTGCAACAGCAGGTGCAGCAGCAGTCGGACGAGTTTTGCGCCGAATACGGGCTGGAGTTGCCGTCGCGCCCCAAGCCGGAGCGACTGGGCCGTTTGATGGCCCAACTCAAGCGCGAGGTCGAAGACGACCTGCTGGACGCGCGCCGTGGCCTGCGCGAGCTGGAAGACCCGCAATCGTTCAAGCGCTGGTTGAAGCGGCAGCGCGCCATGGCGGGCGCGCCCGACGCGCCCTGGTTCTGATCCCGGCCTTTATGGTGGTTGTCGGCTTGCACATCCGCCATCGGGGGCGCGCGCATGCTGCGCGCAGGCTCGGCTTGACTCGCTGCCAGCCGTGTAATCGGAACGCGTGCATGCCTGGCGTTGTGCCGGCGGCCGGAGCGACGCTGCCGAACGGAGGCCGGTCCGTTCGGCAGCGCTGGCCGTTGCCCTATGCCTAAGACAGCCAGCTCAGGGCCGCAGGCTCACAACGGCCCGCGCTCCCACGGGCCGGTGATCGCTAGCGTGATGCCCGGGGTCTGGATGTTGACGAACAGGGTGCGCGCCAGCGGATCCCAACAGGCCCCGCAGAACTCGGTATCGCGGTAGTCGCCCTCGGCAATGGTCTTGCCGGCATCGGCGATCTGCTGCGAGGTGAGCTGCACATTGTTCTTGGCCAGATAGAACGACTCGCCGCCGCGGGTCAGCCCGAGCAGCCGCGCGCCGGGGCCGTATTCGTCCGGGCTTTCGCCGCCGTCTTCGCACAGCACCACGCCGCCGCGCGCGCTGACGGTGACATTGTCCGGGTTGTGCGCGGCCAGCTGATTGCCGCTGACGAACAGGGCGCTCAGGCGCTGGGTGAACAGGTCCAGCACCCACACCGCGCCGTTGCCGTAGCCGCGCCGGCCCTGTGCATCCACGCCGGTGCTGGTGTCGACGATGAAGAGCTTGCCGTAGCTGTACCAGATGCCTTCGCCACGGCTCATGCGCAGCGCGCCATCTGCCCAGGCCTGCGCAAACGGCCCGCTCAGGGTGTCGTTGGCGCCGATGTCGGCAAAGCCGGCCGGTGCGGCGATGCTGTCCAGATCCGGCTCTTCGATGTCCACCCATTCCAGCTGGAACTGCTGGCCGATGCTGGCCACGGTGAGATCGGCATTGCGCCGCCCGCGCACGCGTGCGGCCTGCAGCCGGCCGCCGTTTTCCAGCGAGCCATTGCGCCCACGGCGGTCGTTGGGAATGAAGCGGTACAGCCCGGCCTTGTTGCGGTCGTCCTCGGTGAGATAGACGATGCCGGTGCGCGGATCGATCGCCACTGCCTCGTGGCTGAAGCGGCCCAGCCCGACTAGCGGGCGACCAGTGGTGCGCTGGCTGTCCGGGTCCACTTCGAACACGTAGCCGTGCTTGCGGCCGGTGCTGGACACCGCATTGGTCTTGATCTCCTCGCAGCTCAGCCATGTGCCCCACGGGGTCGGGCCGCCGGCGCAGTTGACCAGCGTGCCACCCAGGCTGGGCTCCAGGCTGCCCCAGCCGCGGCGGCCGTAACTCAGCGTTGTGGTGCCGCCGCCGGCGGATTGGGTGCCGCTGACGATGCCGGTGTCGTACATCGCCGGCGCGCGGAACGGCGTGGTCGCACCGCGTTCGTGGTTGCGGATCAGCACATATTCCAGGCCGCGCAACGGGTCGCCGCCCGGACGCCAGTCGGGCCGACGCAGGCCGACCACGGCCATGCCGTCATGGCGGTCGGGGCAGGGCTGGCCATCGTCCATGCGGTCGCCGCTCCAGCCGAACGAGCGGTAGCTGAAACCGCGCGGCAGCTGCAGCAGCGGCAGTCCGGTGCTCTGGTCGGCGACCGGTGCGAGCGGGCCGTACCGGCTGGGCACCGGGGCAAGTTGCAGCGGCGGCGAGGAACTGTTGGCGGCCTGGGCCTGGCGAGACTGCAGCGCACTCAAACTGCCTAGCGCACCGGCGGCCATCACGGCAGCGCTGCCCTTGAGCACCTGGCGGCGGGCGGGATCGAAAATCGGCATCGAACGACTCCTGCGGGCTGGGTAGTGCGCCGACCCTAGAAGCTCGCTGTAACCGCACCATGACACCGCTGTGATCGCCCCGGTTCCGATGCCCAAGCTGTGACGCGGATATCATGTGGTCATGAAATGCCGACTTATCGCTACCGGCGAGCGCGCACCGGCCTGGGTGGCGCAGGGCTTTGCCGAATATCAGAAACGTCTCTCGCACTGGATGCCGCTGGAGCTGGTCGAGATCGAACCCGGCCTGCGTGGCAAGGGCCGCGATGCACAACGCGCCATCGACGACGAAGGCCGCCGTGTGCTCGCCGCGCTGCCCAAGAACGCCTACGTGGTTGCGCTGGATATCCCGGGCCGCCCGCTCAGTTCGGAACAGCTGGCCCAGCGCATGGAGCACTGGCGCGGGCAGGGCCGCGATCTGGCGTTCCTAATCGGCGGCCCCGAAGGCCACGCCGCCGAGGTGCTGAAAACCGCCAGCGAAAGCTGGTCGATCGGCCCGCTGACCCTGCCGCACATGCTGGTGCGCCTGATCGTCGCCGAGCAGCTGTACCGTGCTGCGGCGATGCTGGCCAATCACCCGTACCACCGCGCCTAAGCGGCATCGCGACGGCAGTATGCCGCGCGTCGCCGCTGCGCTTTCGAGATGGATGTGCGGGCGAGTAGACGCGCGCATCCTCAACCCGATCCGCGAGACCGCACGTCGTCGCGTGCACGCAAGGCGCACTGCAACGATGCGCATGCAACAGCTGAAACCGTGGTCTTGCAGCAGCCGGCTGCGCAACGCCAGACCATGCGGCGACCGGGCATCCGGGTCGCCGCAGGTGATGACGCATCAGTTCAACGAAAAACTCACCGGCACCAGGCCGTAGGCCTGCACGGCCTGGCCGTTCTGCATCGCCGGCTGGAAGCGCCAGTTGCGCAGCACCTGGCTACGTGCCGCCAGATCGAGCGCGCGATGACCGCTGCTGGTCTGCACGCTCACCTCGGCCGGGCGCCCATCGACGCCGACCAGCACGCGCAGCAGCACCGTGCCCTGCTGCCCGGCACGCAGTGCCGCCACCGGGTAACTCGGCGCCGGCGAACTCAGATACTGCAACTGGCCTGCCTCGACCGGGCCGCTGGGCGCGGCAATCGCCGGCGCGCTGTCAGACACCGCCTCCGAGACCGCAGGTAAGGCGAACGTTGCGTTGTCGACCACCGCGGGCTCACTGATCACCGGGGTCTGCACCTGCACCGGCACCGGGGTCGGCGATGCATGCGTTGCCTTGGGCTTGAACTTCACCTCGATCGGAAACACCGGTGGCGGCGGTGTCTCGATGGTGATGGGCATGACCCAGCGTTCTTTCGGTGCGGGCTGCTGCGGAATTGCCCGGTACGAGAGCGGTATCAACAACAACCCGCCGGCCAGCAGATGCAAGGCCACCGCCGTGCTCATCGCCAGAACGCGCGAGGTGTCGATGCCGGTGGATCGGGAAGAAACCTGCGATTGCGTGCGAACCATCATCCACCTCCTCAACGGAACTGCGGAAAGGACCAGCGCGACCCGGACGCACTACACCATCCGGTAGCGTAGGTTTACCGCGAGCCTTGCGCGGGCACAAGCGATTTCGACGCGCTGGAGGTCGGCTGGTCGATTCGCCCCGGTCCCATCGATCCGCACACATTTGGCACGTCTGACTCGTGCCGGAAGCGGGGCAGGTGTCATCGCAAGGCGAGGCAACACAACTTTTGGCGTGCCCAATAAAAAACTGCCCTCGGGGAGGGCAGTCTGGAAAGCAAACCGAACGCGGTTGCGGTCAGGTCAACGACCCAACTCGAACGTCACGTCCAGGTTGATCGACAAGGTGCTCTCGCCCGGGGCGACCTGGGTGTCCATCTCGGCCTTGGCCGAGCGCATCGAGGCGGCCATCATCATCGGACGCACGCCGCCGCCGCTGCGGCCTTCGGAGATGCTGACGATGCGGCGTACCTTCAGGCCCAGCGACTTGGCATAGGTGTCGGCGCGGGCCTGGGCCTTCTTCAGCGCGGCCACACGGGCCTCGTCGTAGGCCGGTTCGGGCTGGTCGACCGAGAAGCTGGGGCCGTTGATGTCGTTGGCGCCCTGGGCGACCAGCGCATCCAGCACCTTGCCCAGGCGCGAGATGTCGCGGACCTTGAGGCTGACCGTGTTGCTGGCCTGGTAGCCGTTGATCTTGGGCGCCTCGTTTTCCTTGTAGGTGTACTGCGGGCTGAGGTTGATGCCGGTGGTCTGCACGTCCTTGTCGGCGATGCCGGCGGCCTTGATCGCGGCTATGACCTTGCTCATCTGTTCGGCGTTCTGGCGCATGGCGGCGTTGCCGTCGGCGGCCTGGGTGACCACGCCGGCCGACAGCGTGGCGATGTCCGGTATGCGCTTGGCCTCCGCCTCGGCCGACACGTTGAGCAGGGTGCCGTCGTTGGGAATGGTGTAGCTCGGAGCGGTCTGGGCGTGGGCGGTCATGGCGGTTCCGGCAGCGATGGACAGGGCCAGCAACAACGGTTTGAGGGTGGTACGCATGAGATCTCCTTGTCTGTAGGGGAAGCGTGTTGCCGGTTCGATGAACATGTTGTGAGTCGAACGCGACCACTGCCGCCCGGATCGGCAAGCGGGCGGGGAGGGGCAACAGGTATGCTGGACGGATGCTCTATCTCGCCTCCCGGTCGCCGCGCCGGCAAGAACTGCTGCAACGCTTGGATGTGCCTTTCCAGACCCTGCAACTGGACGTGCCCGAACTGCGCGCGCCTGACGAATCGCCTGCGCAATACGTGCAGCGCGTGGCGCTGGACAAGGCGCGTGCCGGCCTGGCGCAGGTGCAGGCCAGCGACCCCGATGCGATCGTGCTCGGCTCCGATACCGAGGTGGTGCTGGGCGAACGGGTATTCGGCAAGCCGGCTGATGCGGACGATGCGATCGCCATGCTGAGCCTGCTGTCCGGGCGTACCCACCAGGTGCTCACGGCCGTGGTTCTAGTCTGCGCGCAACGCGCCCCGGTGCAGGCGCTGGTGGTGTCGGAGGTGACCTTCGCGCCACTCGATGCTGCGCAGATCGCCGCGTACGTTGCGTGCGGCGAGCCGATGGGCAAGGCCGGCGCCTATGCAATCCAAGGCCGCGCCGAACGTTTTATCAGCCATCTGTCCGGCAGCTATTCCGGCGTGATGGGATTGCCGCTGTTTCACACCTCGCAGTTGCTCACAGCCCTCGGAGCGCATTGATGTCGGAAGAGATCTTGGTCAACGTCACCCCGCGCGAAACCCGCGTCGCGGTGATCGAGAACGGCATGCTGCAGGAGCTGCATATCGAGCGCGGCTGGCGCCGGGGCGTGGTCGGCAATATCTACAAGGGCAAGGTGCAACGGGTGATGCCGGGCATGCAGGCGGCATTTGTCGAGCTGGGCCTGGAGCGCGCCGCGTTCCTGCACGCCAACGACGTGGTGCGCCCGGCGCCGGCACCGGCCAGTGTGGTCGATACCGAAGAGACCCCGATCCCGCCGCCGCCGGCGGCCGCGGTGCCGATCGTGGAACTGCTGCGCGACGGGCAGGAGATCGTGGTGCAGGTGGTCAAGGACCCGATCGGCACCAAGGGCGCGCGGCTGACCACGCAGATCAGCATTCCTTCGCGCTACCTGGTGCTGCTGCCGCAATCCAAGATCGTCGGGGTGTCGGCGCGGATCGAGGACGAGGCCGAGCGGCTGCGCCTGAAGACCATCGTCAGCGAGGTCTCGGCCCAGCACGGCGGTTTCGGCTACATCATCCGCACCAACGCCGAAGGCCAGCCGGCCGAGGCGCTGGCCGAGGACATCGCCTATCTGTCGCGGGTCTGGAACGTGGTCGAGCGGCGCGGCCGCGAGGCGCCGCCGTGCAGCATCATCTACGAAGACCTGAGCCTGCCGTTGCGTGCGGTGCGCGATCTGATCCGCCGTGACGTGGAAAAGGTCAAGGTCGATTCCAACGAGACCTTCGTGCAGTTGCAGGCCTTCGTGGCCAAGTACATGCCGGTGCTGGCCGAGCGGCTGGAGCTGTATACCGGCGACCGACCGATCTTCGACCTGTACGGGGTCGAGGACGAGATCGGGCGCGCGCTGAACAAGCAGGTGCCGCTCAAGTCCGGCGGCTACCTGGTGATCGACCAGACCGAGGCGATGACCACCATCGACGTCAACACCGGTTCGTTCGTCGGCCAGCGCAATCTCGAGGAGACCGTGTTCCGCACCAACCTGGAGGCCGCGCAGGCAGTGGCGCGGCAGCTGCGGCTGCGCAATCTGGGCGGCATCATCATCATCGACTTCATCGACATGGACGATGCCGAGCACCGCCGCCAGGTGCTGCGCACGCTGGAGAAAGCGCTGGCGCGCGATCACGCCAAGACCACCGTGTACGAATTCTCGCCGCTGGGCCTGGTCGAGATGACCCGCAAGCGCACCGTCGAAAGCCTGGAGCGGCAGCTGTCGGAAACCTGCGGCCAGTGCAGCGGGCGCGGCACCATCAAGACCGCCGAAACGGTGACCTACGAGATCTTCCGCGAGATCACCCGCGCGGTGCGCCAGTTCGATGCGGCGCGGCTGCTGGTGATCGCCTCGTCGAAGGTGGTCGCCCGCATCACCGACGAAGAGTCGGCCGCGGTGGCCGAGCTCGAGGAATTCCTCGGCAAGAGCATCCGCTTCCAGTCCGACGACCAGTATCTGCAGGAGCAGTTCGATGTGGTGCTGCTGTGAGTCCGGGATTGGAGAGTCGGGATTCGGGATTGGTCAACGCCGGCTCTGGTAGCGTGGCTTGGTCCGATAATGGCGCTTGACGGCACCGTGCGCGGCTTTGCTTTGACCAATCCCCAATCTCCAATGCCCAATCCCCGCCCCTGATGCCCACCCCGCTGCGCCGCCGTCTCCGTCTGTTTCGCCGCTATGCGATCACTGCCACCGCGCTTGCGCTGGTGGCGATCGCGTTGCTGGTGGGCGCGGCCAGCCAGGCGTTGCCGTTGGCCGAGCAGCGGCCGCAGCAGATCGCTGCGTGGCTGAGCGAGCGCGCCGGCCAGCCGATTGCGTTCGATCGCCTGCAGACCGAATGGACCCGGCGCGGCCCGTTGCTGCGACTGGATGGCTTGCGGATCGGCCCGCATGGCGAGGTGCGTGTGGGCCAAGCCGAAATCCTGCTGGCGATGTACGCCGGCCTGTTGCCCGGCCACTCGCTGACCGAGGTGCGTCTGCGTGGCCTAGCGCTGACGCTGCAACGTAGCGACGATGGCGTCTGGTCGGTGCAGGGTCTGCCGGCCGGGCGGCGTTCGGACCCGCTGGAAGCGTTGCGCCGGCTCGGCGAGATCCAGGTGGCCGAGGCGCGCCTGCGCGTGGCCGCGCCGTCGATCGGCGTGGATACCACGCTGCCGCGCATCGACCTGCGCCTGCGCGTCAACGGCTCGACGGTGAAGGTCGGCAGCCGCGCCTGGATCGACCTGCAGCGCGCACCGCTGACCACGGTGATCGCGTTCGATCGCGACAGCGGCGACGGCAGCGCGTATGCGCAAGCCGACCCGGCCGATCTGGCCGCCTGGGCGGCGTTGCTGCAGTTCGGCGGCATGCGCGTGGACGGCGGCGGCGGACGCCTGCAGGCCTGGGCGCAGTTGCGCGCGCGCCGGATCACCGCAGTCACCGTGGATGCCGATCTGCAACAGCTGCGATTGTCCGGCGCGGCCTTGCCCGAGCAGACCGCACGCCGCACGTTGGTGTGGGAGCGGCTGCAGGCGCGCGCGCTCTGGCAGACCATCGACGGCGGCTGGCGCATGGATGCGCCGCTGCTGCGCTTGGGCCAGGCGGCCAGGCTGCAGCGGCTGGACGGGCTGAGCGTTGCCGGCGGGCGCCGTTATGCGGTGGTGGGCAACCACCTCGATGTCTCGGGCCTGATCGCGGCGGCCGCCTTGAGCGAGCAACTGTCGCCTGGCCTGCGGCGCTGGCTGAGCCTGTCCCGGCCGCAGTTGCGCCTGGCCGATCTGCAGATCGCCGGCGAGCAGGGCGGAGCGGTGCGCGCGCAGGGCCGGATCGAGGAACTGGGCTTTCTCCCGGTGGGCAACGCGCCGGGCATCAGCGGCCTGCGCGGCCGGATCAATGGCGATGCGCAGGCGATCCAGCTCGACCCCGCAGCGGATGCCACGCTGCGCTTCGACTGGCCGACCGGTTTCGGGGTGGTGCACGAGTTGCAGCTGGCCGGCAGCATCGTGGGCTGGCGCGACGGCGCCGGCTGGCAGGTCGCCACGCCGGCGTTGCGCGTGCAGGCCAAGGACTATGGCGCCAGCGTGCGCGGCGGGCTGTGGTTCCAGAACGATGGCAGCCGCCCGCGCATCCAGCTGGCCACGCAACTGGACGATGTCGCCTTGCCGGTGGCGCGCAAGTTCTGGATCCGCTCCAAGATGAGCAAGGCAGCCATCGACTGGCTGGACACGGCAGTTGCCGGTGGCGTGATCACCGGCGGCACCGGCCTGGTCAGCGGCGATCTGGACGACTGGCCGTTCGACAACAACGACGGCCGGTTCGAGGCGTTCGGCCAGATCCGCGACGGCGTGATCCCGTTCAATCCGGACTGGCCGGCGATGGAGCAAGTGCAGGCCGATCTGCGCTTCATCGGCAACGGATTTTCCCTGCAGGGCAAGGGCGAGCTGGCCGGCGCGCCGATCGCGTCGCTGGAGGCGGGCATTCCCAGCTTCGCCACCTCCGAGTTGTACGTGCGCGCCTCCACCCGGGCCGATGCCGCGCAGCTGCTGGGCATGTTGCGCAAGAGCCCGCTGGAGCAGCGCTACGGTGACACCTTGCGCAACCTCACAGTGTCCGGCCCGGCAGCGGTGAGCTTCGACCTGCTGCGTCCCCTGCGCACCGGCGGTGTGGGCGGCCATCTGCAGGGCACGGTCGCGCTGCAGGGCGCCAGGCTGGGCGATGCGCGCTGGAACCTGGCCTTCGACCAGGTCAGTGGACAGGCCGAGTACCGCGACAGCGGCTTTGCCGCCGAGCGCCTGAGCGTGCAGCACCAGGGCCGCAGCGGCGAGTTGTCGTTGCGTGCCGGTGGCTTCGTGCAGGACCCCAAGCAGGCCTTCGAGGCGCGCTTCGGCGCTACCCTGGATGCGAAAGAGCTGTTCGACCGCGCGCCGCAGATGGAATGGTTGCGCCCCTACGTGCATGGCAGCGCACCGTGGCAGGTGGGCGTGGACGTGCCGCTGACCTCACCGGGGCAGGCCGACGCGCAGGCGTTGCTGACACTGCGCTCGCAGCTGGTCGGTACCACCCTGGATCTGCCCGCACCCTTGGACAAGGCGGCCACGCAGCCGCTGGACACGCAGGTCAGGGTGGCCTTGCCGGTGGGCGATGGCGACATCGACGTGGCCTTCGGCAAGCTGGTTGCGCTCAAGGCCAGCAGCCAGGGCAACCAGACCGGCGTGCGCGTGGTCATGGGCACCGACACGGTCACCGAGCGGCCGCCTGCCAACGGCCTGGTGGTCACCGGCCGCACTGCCTCGCTGGATGCGATCGACTGGATCAGCCTGGCGCGCGGCAGCAGCGAGCCGGACATGCCGCCACTGCCGGGCCAGCCGGCAGCACCGAAGCAGGACGCCGTGCCATTGCAGCAGGTCGATGTGCAGGCCGACCGCTTGCTGATGATCGGCGGCGTGTTCCCGCAGACGCGCCTGCGCCTGCGGCCGACCCGTGACGCGGTGGCGGTGACCCTGGACGGCCCGTCGCTGGCCGGCCAGCTCAGCGTGCCCAATGCCGATGGCGCCGCCGTGCAGGGCAAGCTGAGCACGGTGCACTGGCAGCCGGTGGCCGCACCGGCCGAGCCGGCCGCGCCCGAGCCGGGCGATCCGTTGGCCGGTGCCTTGCCGGAACCGGCGCGCCGCGCGGTGGCCGAGTTCGACCCGGTCTCGATCCCGCCGCTGTCGCTGGACATCGACGACCTGCAGGTCGGCAAGATGACCCTGGGCACGGCCACCCTGCGCAGCAGCCGGCTGACCGACGGCATGCAGGTGGACCAACTGCAACTGCGCTCCAACGACCAGAACATCGGCCTGACCGGTGCCTGGCGCGGCAAGGGCGACTCCGCCAGCACCCGGCTGTCGGCACGGGTGGACAGCCGCAATCTCGGCAACCTGCTGCAGAACCTCACCCTGGGCGGCCAGCTGCGCGGCGGCGAAGGCCAACTGGAACTCAATGCCGGCTGGCAGGGCTCGCCGACCGGGTTTGCGCTCGGTTCGCTGGATGGCGACCTCAAGATCGACGTGCGCAACGGCCAGCTGCTGGAAGTGGATCCGGGCGCCGGCCGCGTGCTCGGCCTGCTCAGCGTGGCGCAGTTGCCACGCCGGCTGATGTTCGACTTCCGCGATTTCTTCTCCAAGGGGCTGGCCTTCAACAAGCTGGACGGCCAGGTGCGCTTCGGCGAGGGCTTCGCGCGCACCGATGCGATCCGCATCGAAGGCCCGGCCGCCGACATCGCCATCCGGGGGCAGACCGACCTGCGCGCGCAGACCTTCGACCAGACCGTGGACGTGAACCCCAAGGCCGGCAATCTGCTCACCGTGGTTGGCGCGGTGGCCGGCGGCCCGGTCGGGGCGGCGGTGGGCGCGGCCGCCAATGCGGTGCTCGGCAAACCGCTCGGGGCGATCGGCGCCAAGACCTATCACGTCACCGGGCCGTGGAAGGATCCGCAGGTGGACGTGGTGGAGCGCGAAGTGCGCGAGCGGGCGCCCGGCAAGCCGCCGGCAGAAGGCGCGCCCACGGCAACGCCAGGCGCGCCCGGTCGGTCGCCACGCTGACGCGCCCGACTGCGGGCGCGCTGGCGAGTGTTGCTGTTGAGTCGTCTCGGGCGCTCAGGCCTTGCCGCAAGTGGATCGAACGCGGCATGCGCGCCAGCGGCACGTCTGGTGCGCCGATGCAGCGATGCACTCAGTCCAGCGGACTGTCGCCGTCACTGTCGGCGCGCACGAACATCGGCAGACGCAGGCGCGAACGGTGGCCCTGCACCGGCGCCTGATCGGCACCGGCGACGCCACGGAAGTACCCGCGTTGCCATTTCTCGCGCGCGGCGGCCGACTGCGCATCCGGCAGTTCCTGCAGAAACTGCGTGCGGCTGCGGGTCCAGTCGGCATGCTGTTGCGCCAGTTGCGGCGCCTCGGACAAGGGCTTCCACTGCGGCTGCACCTGTTCGATCAGTTGGCGCGGCAGCGGGAACAGATGGCAGAACGGCTCGCCGGCCTCGAAGCGCACTTGCCCGGGCCGGGTGAACTTCCAGTTCATGGTGAAGGTGTACGGGCTCCAGTCGGTTTCGACCATGCCGCTCAGCGCGCCGATGCCGTCCTTGGGCCGGTTCAATGGCCCGGTGACAAACAGATCCATGCCGGCATCGGTGCGAAACAGGCAGGGCACGTGGAAGGTCAGCACGCCGTAGCCGAAGTGACTGATGGCCGGTGAGGCGGCGCCGGCATCGGCGCTGATCCGGATCGCATCCAGGCTGTCGCGCCCGTCCCAACTCGCCTCGAAACCGGCCTGGCACAGCAGCTCCCAGCCATGCGCATTGGCGATCGCCAGCGGCAGGCAGCGGTAGGCATAGCGCTGGTCGGTGGCGTCCATCCAGTCGCGCTCGTGCGGGGCGGGGCGGATGTCCAGCGTATGGCCATCCAGGACGTGGGCAGTGAGCTTCATGCGCGGGCGTCGGCGTGGCGATGGGCCCGCGATGATAGCCGTGCCGCATGTTCAGCCGAACGACTTGTCTCCCCGGCGCGCGGGCCCCATCCTGACTGCATGACCGATAACGCTCTCACTCTGGCCGAAACCCGGCTGTTGCTTCCTTCCGGCCTGGACACCGGCCATCTCGACCGCACCTTCGGCGCCCTGCTGGGCCCGGGCATCGACTTCGGCGACCTGTACTTCCAGCATTCGCGACGCGAGAGCTGGAGCGTGGAAGACGGCATCGTCAAGGACGGTGCGCATTCCATCGAACAAGGCGTGGGTGTGCGCGCGATTGCCGGCGAGAAGACCGGCTTCGCCTATTCCGACGATATCCAGCGCGATGCCTTGCTGGAGGCGGCGCAGTCCGCACGCGCAATTTCGCGCGAGGGTGGTGCGCAATCCACCCGCTCGCTGGTGCGCGGCAACGGCCGTGCGCTGTACCCGGCTACCGACCCGATCGACGACATGGACAGCGCGACCAAGGTCGATCTGCTGCGCCGTATCGACCAATACGTGCGCGCCGCCGACCCGCGCGTCAAGCAGGTGATGGTGAGCCTGTCCGGCGGTGTGGACACGGTGCTGATCGCGCGCAGCGACGGCGTACTCGCCGCCGACGTGCGCCCGCTGGTGCGCCTGAACGTGCAGGTGATCGTCGAGCAGGGCGGGCGGCGCGAGTCCGGTTACTCCGGCGGCGGTGGCCGTTACGGCTATGCCGAACTATTCGCAGATGGCCGCCCGGAAGGCTTCGCCCGCGAAGCGCTGCGTCAAGCGCTGGTCAATCTGGATGCGATTCCGGCTCCGGCCGGCGTGATGCCCGTGGTGCTCGGCCCGGGCTGGCCCGGCGTGCTGCTGCACGAGGCGGTGGGGCATGGCCTGGAAGGCGATTTCAACCGCAAGGGCACCAGCGTCTACGCCGGCCGCATCGGCGAGCGCGTGGCCTCGCCGGGCGTGACCATCGTCGATGACGGCACCCTGGATGGCCGCCGCGGCTCGCTCAATATCGACGACGAGGGCACGTCGACCCAGTGCACCACGCTGATCGAAGATGGCGTGCTGATCGGCTACATGCAGGACACCCACAACGCGCGCCTGATGGGCGTGGCGCCGACCGGCAACGGCCGGCGCGAATCGTTCGCGCACCTGACCATGCCGCGCATGACCAACACCTACATGCGCGCCGGCCAGCACGATCCGCAGGAAATGATCCGCTCGGTGAAAAAGGGCATTTACGCGGTCAACTTCGGCGGCGGCCAGGTCGACATCACCAGTGGCAAGTACGTGTTCTCGGCCACCGAGGCCTACCTGATCGAAGACGGCAAGGTCACTGCGCCGGTCAAGGGCGCCACGCTGATCGGCAACGGCCCGGAAACCATGCAGAAGGTGCGCATGATCGGCAATGACCTGGCGCTGGACGAAGGCGTGGGCGTGTGCGGCAAGGACGGGCAGAGCGTGCCGGTCGGCGTCGGCCAGCCGTCGCTGCTGATCGACGGCATCACCGTTGGTGGAACGCAGGCCTGAGATGCGGGGATTTGGGAATCGGGATTCGGGATTCGCAACAGCGGGGACTGCGGGGTGTGGTGGGTTGCGCTTGGGCGGATCCGGGAGCCGGGATCTGGGATTGGCAACGGCCGGGATGGCCGTTGCGGGGCTGGATGGATCGGGCGGAGCCTTATTCGTCGCCTTCCGACGCCGATTCGTCGTCTTCCAATCCCGATTCCCCACTCTCCAATCCCTGCTCCTGAGACAACTCGCGCAGCACCTGGAACAGCTCGCGGTAGGCGCGCGGCGGTTTGTTCTTGGCCCGCTCGTGGATGGCATTGCGCACCAGCTGGCGCAGTTGTTGACGGTCGGCGGCCGGGTAGGTTTCCAGCAGTTCGGCCAGCGCCACGTCGCCTTCGGCGAGCAGGCGCTCGCGCCAGCGCTCGACGCGGTGGATCGCGGCCACTTCGCGGCGCGCGGTGTCGCTGTTGGCATCCAGCGCATCGCGGATTGCGGCCAGCGTTTCGTCGTCCTCGCGGCGCATGTGCTTGGCCAGAAACGCCAGCTGGCGCTTGTGCGCGATATGCGAGGTGATGCGCTTGCTCTCCTCGATATGCGGGATCAGCGATTCGGGCACTGGCAACTTGGCCAGCTGCGCCGGAGTGAGCGCCACCAGCTTTTCGCCCAGGTCGAAGATTTCCAGCGCCTCGCGCCGCTGCTGGCTGCGGCTGGCGCCGCGGAATTCACCGGTGTCTTCGTCGCGTCCGCGCATTGCCATCCATCCGAAACAAGAAGTTATTCATCATTGAGACTAGGATAAAGCATTGAACGCACTCTCCTCCGAAACACGTGTCCAGGACGACAGCCTGCAGCGCCTGGATGCGCTCACCGACATCGCGCAGCGCCTGCTCGAACGCGCCCGTGCCGCCGGCGCCACCCAGGCCGAAGTGAGCTGCAGCGAAGAGCGCGGGCTGGACGTCAACGTGCGCCTGGGCGATGTGGAGACGGTGGAATCCACCCGCGACCGCGGCATTGCGGTCACCGTGTACTTCGGCAAGCGCAAGGGCAGCGCCAGCACCGCCGATCTGCAGGATTCCAGCCTGGAATCGACCGTTGCCCAGGCCTGCGCGATCGCCCGTTACACCGAGGACGATGTCGCTGCCGGCCTGGCCGACCCGGAGCTGATGGCGCGCGACTTCCCCGAGCTGGACAGCTGGCATCCGTGGGCACTGGACGCCGACACCGCGGTGGACCTGGCGCTGGCCTGCGAGAGCGCCGGGCGCGATGCCGATGCGCGGATCAGCAACTCCGACGGCGCCTCGGCCAGCACCGGGCTCAGCCTGTCGGTCTACGCCAACTCGCATGGTTTCATCGGCCGCGAGCGCGGCACCCATCATTCGATCAGCTGTGCGCTGATTGCCGGCCAGGGCGACGGCATGCAGCGCGATGGCTGGTACAGCAGCGCGCTGGCGCGCGAAAACCTGGAGGCGCCGGAAGCGATCGGCCGCCACGCCGCCGAACGCACCCTGGCGCGGCTGCAGCCACGCTCGTTGCCGACCGGCCAGTTGCCGGTGCTGTTCGCGCCGGAAGTGGCGCGCTCGCTGGTCGGGCATCTGCTCGGAGCGGTCTCCGGCGGCGCGCTGTATCGCCGCGCCAGCTTCCTGCTCGACAGTGTCGGCAGCAAACTGTTCCCGGACTGGTTCAACATCGAAGAACTGCCGCACCTGCGCCGCGGCCTGCGCTCGGCCGCCTTCGATGGCGAAGGCGTGGCGACGCGGCGTTCGGCATTGATCAGCGACGGCGTGCTGCAGCGCTATGTGCTGGGCAGCTACTCCGCACGCAAGCTGGGCCTGCAGACCACCGCCAACGCCGGCGGCGTGCACAACCTGCAGGTCACCGCCAACGCCGGCGACCTGGCTTCGCTGGTTGCCGGCATGTCGCGCGGCCTGCTGGTCACCGAGCTGATGGGTAACGGCGTCAATCCGGTGACCGGCGATTATTCGCGCGGCGCCGGTGGCTTCTGGATCGAGAACGGCGTGATCGCCTATCCGGTCGACGGGCTGACCATCGCCGGCAATCTGCGCGAGATGTTCGCCGGCATCGAGGCGGTCGGCAGCGATGTCGATCCGCGCTCGCACGTCAAGATCGGCTCGGTGCTGGTCAACCGCATGACGGTGGCAGGCGATAGCTGACCGTGATTGAGCAGGGCTGCTGCGCCAACTGCCCAACTACACAGCGTCCGGCGCGCGCGCGTCTTGCCGCTCTGCCTGGCGGCAACCGCCGTGCAGAGCCGAGACCATGTCTTCCCGCACTGGTAGCTGGCTGAATCGTTGTTATAGTCCGCCGCACCACAACCATGCATGGGGAGACATGATGAGCGAATTCGAGTCACACGCCGTACCGCCGCCGCCGCCGCCGATCGGGACCAGCACACCGTCGGAGGAGCGCACCCTGGCGCTGGCCGCGCACCTGCTCGGCATCCTGACGTCCTTCATCGGCGCGCTGGTGATCTGGCTGATCAGCAAGGACGCCAACCCGTCCAAGCCGTTCGCCACCGATCAGGCCAAGGAAGCGTTGAACTTCCAGATCACCGTGATCATTGCCTATGTGGCTGCGGTGATCCTGACCATCGTGTCGTTCGGCATCCTGTTCTTCGTGCCGACGCTGGTGTGGATCGCCAACCTGGTGCTGTGCATCCTGGCCGCAGTCAAGGCCAACAACGGTGAACACTACCGTTATCCGTTCACGCTGCGCCTGATCAAGTAATCCGGCGCGGTGCAAATGACAAAGGCCCGGCAGCGATGCCGGGCCTTTGTCGTTTCAGACGATGACGCGATCAGTTCTGCGCCGGGGTGTTCTCGGCGAAGTACTCGTGGCTGTCGGCATTGGTGATCGCCTGGGCTGGGTTGCTGATCGCCAGGCTGCGCGCGCCGGACTGGCCGTAGACACGGTCCTGGGTGCCGGCGACGACCGTGAAGTGGCTGGTCTCGTGCACCAGCGTGCCAGCCTTGGAGTCGGTGCCGGTTGTCGACGCACTCCAGAACGCATTGCAGACATGGATCTCGTACGGCTGGTTCGGATAGACGTAGGCGAAGGCGTCCGCCAGATCCGCTTCGCAGCTGCAGTTGATCGTCAGCTGGCCGTTGTTCTGGTCCAGCGCGTTGTCGATGTTGACGAAGTTCGAGCTGACCCGGCTGTAGCGCGAGGCATTGTAGGCGCCGAACCAGGTGGTGTAGCGCGCACCGGTGCTGCCGGCATTGAGGTAGTTGCGCGCGTTCTGCGAGTAAGTACGCGCGGCAGTGACGGCACTGGCGGCCTGATTGGTGCGGGTGGTGCTGCAGTTGAGGTAGTTGATGCCATTAACCACGGCGGTCGGACCGATTGCGAGCTGGCGCTGCACGCCGCGACGCGCGCCGTCCAGCCAGACCGTGAGCGGCGTGCTGGTGGCCACGGCCGGCTGGCCGTTGGCCGCCTTCATCAGACTGCCATCGGACAGCGAGGCATATTGCAGCGACGAACGGACCTGGATGGTGTAGTTGCCACTGGTCGACAGATCGTAGGCGCCGGCCAGATCGACCTCGCCCTTGACGCTCTGGCCCGGCTTGAGGATGGTGAAGTCCGCCGCCTTGGGCAGGCCACGCTTGACCAGGCGTCCGGTGTAGGCCACCGGCGCGCCATCGCGGCTCACTTCCAGGATGCCGTTGTCCAGCGTCTGCAGCGGCAGCTGATAGGTCGGCACGCGTGCGATCTGGCTGCCGTTGTTGGTGACGGTCACCGCGATCTTGCCCTGGTGTCGCCCGGCCTGATCGGCGACCGGCGCCAGTTCGATGGTCAACGGGACCGGGCCGCGCACGGACTGCGCCTGCGCCGAACCGAGCACGCCAACAACGGCCAGCGTGCCTGCTGCAAACGATGCGAGAAAAACGTTCTTCACCAGTGACTCTCCATGTGGTCGGGGGATGTCCGCGAACGCGGGCAGGTCAACCTAGGCAGAGCGAGCAGACGCAACAAGAGAACCGATTGATGTGGTTTTTGGCCTGCCGGCAGTCAGGCAATGACAAATGCGGACACCGATGGCGACAATTCAGCCTGGAAGTGTGAATTATTCCGCACTTTATTGCCGCCCTGCCGAAGTTTTCATGTGAAAAATGTATGGAAGGAGAAGTTACGTTCTGTGACGCAGCGCAGCGCTTGCAGGGCGGTGTGCTGCAGCCGCACCGTGCGCTGGCGCACGGTATGCGCAAAGGCCGGTGCGAGCGCCTGATCGCTGCGGGCTGCTGAAGTCGAACGCGCTGCCGTAGTCGCCGTGCGTGGTGGCGTTGAAGCCGGCTGCGCGGCCGCTCGCCCTTGCGCATCGGCGGAGCCTGCGCATGTCGCCAGGCATCGGCGCACGAGGCGCCCGGCGCGCCTGTGCGGCAGCTCAAACGAACGCGGAGCGCTAGTGCGCGCGGTCCACCGCAAACCGGCCCAGCGTCGCCAGCGTGTCGCCGGGCGCACCGTAGGGCTGCAGGATGTCGTGCATGCGGGCGGCCAGTTCGGCCAGCTTGGCCTTGGCGCCGTCCATTCCGAGCAGGGCCGGATAGGTGGACTTGGCCTGCGCGGCGTCCTTGCCGGCGGTCTTGCCCAGCTGCGCCGAGCTCGATTCCACATCCAGGATGTCGTCGCGGACCTGGAACGCCAGGCCCAGCGCATCGGCAAATGCATCCAGGCGTTGCTGGTCGTCGGCTGCGGCAGCGCCGGTCAGCGCGCCCATGCGCACCGCGGCGCGGATCAGTGCACCGGTCTTGAGGGCGTGCATGCGCTCGAGATCGCGCAGCGATTGCAACTGGCCGGTGGCATCGATATCCAGCGCCTGGCCGCCGCACATGCCGGCAGCGCCTGCGGCGGTGGCCAGACTCTGCAGCCAGCCGACCCGCAGCTCCGCGCTGACCGGGGCCGCAGCCAGCAGCTCGAAGGCGCGCGTCTGCAGCGCGTCGCCGGCCAGGATCGCCGTGGCTTCGTCGAAGGCGATGTGCACGGTGGGCTGGCCACGGCGCAAGGCGTCGTCGTCCATTGCCGGCAAGTCGTCGTGCACCAGCGAATAGGCGTGGATCAGCTCCACCGCCACCGCGGGCGTGTCCAGGCGGTCCTCGTCGGCGCCGAACAGTGCGCCGGTCGCATACACCAGCAGCGGGCGCATGCGCTTGCCGCCGCCCAGCACCGCGTGCCGCATCGCGGCGTGCAGTCGCTGCGGCGCCAGGGTGGGACTTGGCAGACTGGCCTCCAGGCTGCGTTCTGTGCGGCCGATCCAGTGCTCGAACAACGCCGAACTCACCTCAGCCGCCGTCCTGCGACGGCGCCTGGAAGTCTTCGGCCAGATCGGGGCGCGCGGGGTCGGTCAGCATGCGCACGCGCAGTTCGGCCTGTTCCAGTGCCTGCTGGCAGTCGCGGTACAGGCCAATGCCGCGCTCGTAGGCGGTGAGCGACTGCTCCAGGCTCTGGTCGCCGACTTCCATCTTCTGCACCAGTTGCTCGAGTTCTTCCAGCGACTGTTCGAAGCGGGCGACCGGGGATGTTTCGTTCAAGGATTTTTTGACCATCGTCAAAGTGTGCGGCGCGCAGGCAGGCGGGTCAATTCGCAGTGGCGTGGTCGCGCCATCGCAAGGATGCGCCATGCGCGCGCAGCCAGTCGCTCAATGCTGCCGAGACGATGCGGTCGCCGGCTGCCAGCACCCGGCCGTCGGCCCACAGGACCGGCAGGCGCGCGCGTTGCCAGGGCGGTAGATCCAGCGCCTGCAGCAGGTGCTTGAGCCGGTGCGAATGCGCGCGCTGTGGCAGCACGATGCGTTCGCCACCCTGGCGTGCGCGCACCAGCAGCGGTTGCCCGAAGCGCAGGCCGGGTGCGCCGTGCAACTGCAGTTGCGCGCCATCCGGCAGTGGCAGCGGGGACGTGCCATCCCAGCAGGCCTGCCATGACGCCGGCCACGTGCTGTGCGGACGCAGCAGGTACAGGCACTGGCGCCAGCGCCGCACCTGCACCTGTTGCCAGGCAAAGCAGGCCTGCCGATCCGGCGCGTCGTCGTCGATTTCCTGCTCCAGGGCGGCAACGCCGTGCGCAGGCAGCGGTGGCGCCTGCGCTGCCGCCACCCAGGCGCGCAGCAGCCGCGGCCGACGTGTTGCCGGCTGCGCACGCAAGGCCTGCAGATCCAGTGCGCCGGCGGCGGTCAGTAGGCCGGGCAGCAGCGCGGTGTCCTCCTGCAGTAGCAGGTCGCTGGCATCGGCGCTCAGCTGCGCGCTGCGCGCCAGTGCCTCGGCGGCCTGTGGCCAGCGCTGCTGCAGTACGGGCATCAGCTGGGTACGCAGGAAGTTGCGGTCGTGGCGCGCGTCGGCGTTGCTGGGGTCTTCGATCCATTGCAGGCGATGTGCCTGTGCATACGCCAGCACCTCTGCGCGCGCATGCGCCAGCAGGGGACGCCACAGCATGCCGGCGGCGAAGGGACGCTGCGCGCGCATCGCGGCCAAGCCGTCCGGGCCGGAAGCGCGCAGTGCGCGCAGCAGGAAGGTTTCGGCCTGATCGTCGCGATGGTGCGCCAGCGCCAGCCATTCGCCGGGCGCCAGTGCCGCGGCAAACGCGGCGTGGCGTGCATGGCGTGCCGCCGCTTCCAGCCCCAGGCCGCTGTCGCGCGCGACCTGCACGTGCGCGATCTGCAAGGGGACGTGCAGGGTGTCGCAGTGGCGCTGGCAATGCGCGGCCCAGGCGTCGGCATCGGCATGCAGGCCGTGATGCACATGCACTGCACGCAGCCCCGTGTCGCGATAACGCGGCGTCGCTGCCAGCAGGTGCAGCAAGACGCTCGAATCCACGCCGCCGCTGTAGGCGACCAGCACCGGGCCGGGCGGCGCCGCGGGTGGCAGCAATCCGGTCATCGATGCAGATGGCGTGCTGCGACGCTGCATCCGCACGCGGGCGGCGGGGCACGCCGCGCCGCCACCGTCCGCGCTGCGCGCAGCCTGCCCATCAGCGTTTGGCCGCAGTCTCGAACGTGGCCGACTGCGGCAACTCCACCGGCACGCCGGCGCTGTCGCAGGTACCGGCCTTGCACAGGCGCTCGCGTAGGCGCGGGGTGGCCTGCACGATGACGTGGTAGATCACGTTCTCTTCCAGCGTGCCGCGGAAGGCTGCGCTGCCCGGGCCGGTGGCCCAGATGCCGACGTCTTCGCCGCCATGGCTTTCGGACTTGGTCGGTACCAGCGATTCCTGCATGTAGCTGGGCGCCTCGGTATCGACATGGGTCAGGTCCGGGCGGCCGGCGGCCGGCTCGCTGTTGCTGGGTTCGTGCGGGTACTTCTTGGGGCCGGCCGGCTGCGCGTTGCTGGCGCCGGTGTAGCCGGGGCCGTTGGCGTAGCTCAGCGTGGTGTAGGGCTGGCCGGCCAGGTCGGTGGCCAGCTGGCTGCGGTCGCCTTCTTCGCCGCCGGTGCCGCGCACCTTGCCCAGAATCGGGTTGCCGCGCACCGGGTAGCCGACGAAGTTGAGCGTATGCGAATGGTCGGCGGTGACGATGATCAGCGTGTCCGGCGGCGCGGTCTGCACGGCGGCGCGTACTGCATCGGACAGCGAGACGGTTTCGTCGAGCGCGCGGTAGGCATTGCCGGCGTGGTTGGCGTGATCGATGCGGCCGCCTTCGACCATCAGCACGAAGCCGTTCGGGTCGCGCGACAGCGACTGGATCGCGGTACGGGTCATCTCGGTCAGGCTGGGCTCGCCCTGCGCGGTGCGATTGCGGTCGTGGTCGAACTGCATGTGATCCGGCTCGAACAGGCCAAGCAATGCGGGCGCGCCGGCGGCCGCCTGCAACTGTTGTTCGTTCCACACGTAGGCGCCCTGCGGGTGCGCCTGCTTCCACTCGGCGACCAGATCGCGGCCGTCCAGGCGCAGGCCGACCTTGTCGTCGTATTCCGGATCGCGCTCCTGCACGGTCTGGAACTGGCTGCGTCCGCCGCCCAGCACCACCTGCGGGCCACGCCCGAAGCGCGCGCTGGACAGCAGTTGCTGGGCGATGTCCTGGCAGCCGGCAGTGCGGGCGGACTCGGGCAGGTCGGTGTCGTTTTCCCAGTTGCGGTCCGGCGAATGCGCATAGGTCGCCGCCGGGGTGGCATGGGTGAGGCGGGTGGTGGTGACGATGCCGGTGGCCATGCCGGCGCTGTCGGCCAACTGCAGCCAGCTCAGCAGACCCTTGCCCAGGCTGTCGGCGCAGTCGCTGCGGTTGCCGCTGCTGACGCCGATCGCGCCCATATGCGTTTTCACCCCGGTGGTGATCGCGGTCATGGTGCCGGCCGAATCCGGCGTCTGCGAATCGGTGTTGTAGGTCTTGCTGAAGGCGGTGGCCGGAAATTGTTCCCAGGACAGCAGGTTCTCCTCGCCCGGCTCGCCCTTGCGCTGGCCATCCAGGATGCGTGCTGCCGCCACCGTGGTCAGGCTCATGCCATCGCCCAGGAACAGGATCACGTTGCGCGCGCGCCCGGCCATCGCGCCGTTGCCGGCTGCGCGCGCGGCACCCGAGCGGTACCACCATTGCGGCGTCTCGCCGGCGGGATGCACCACCTGCGGTACCTCCACACGCACGGCGGTGGGCGCGGATGCGCTGGTGCCGGCGCTGGACGCGCAGGCGGCGACACACACGGTGGTCAGGGCGGCGAGGGCAGGCAGGCGGTAACGCATCGGCATCGAACTCGTGACTGAATCAGCGCGCATTATGCCGGGATGCCTGGTGTCACACAGATGACACGCCGCTGTTCCAGTCGTGGCCTCGCGGGCGACGCGGGCCTGGGCTATGGTGCATGCACTCTCCCCCCGGATGATTCGACGCATGACATTGGTCTCGGCCTGGTTGCGCATTCCGTTCTGGCAACGCGTGGTGGCCGGCTTCGTGCTCGGCGCGCTGGCCGGCTGGGCCATGGGGCCGGCGGCCGATGTGTGGTTCGGCCCGCTCGGCGATCTGTACGTCACCCTGATCAAGATGATCGCGATCCCGCTGGTGTTCTTTGCGGTGATCAATGCGATCTCCTCGCTGCACGGGCAAAAATCCGTCGCCGCGCTCGGTGGGCGCACCTTCCTGTGGTTCGTCATCACCGCCGCGCTGGCGGTGGGCGTGGGCCTGGCAGTGGGCACGCTGATGCAGCCCGGCGCCGGCCATTTCAGCCTGAGCGTGGATTCGGCCTGGAAACCGCGCGATGTGCCCAGCCCGATCAAGGTGCTGCTGGACGTGGTGCCCTCCAACCCGTTCTACGCACTGACCGGCATCGGCACCAAGACCAATGCGGCCGGCGAAACGGTGCTGGCGGCCGGGCGCGGATCGATCCTGCCGGTGATCTTCTTCGCCGCGCTGCTGGGCTTTGCGATGGTCAAGCTCGGCGAGCGCGTGGCCGAGGCACGCAAGCTCACCGCGCAGTTGAGCGACATCATGATCCAGGTCACCCGCTTCGTGCTGGAGATGACCCCGCTCGGCACCTTCGGGCTGATCGCCAGCCTGGTCGGCAGCTATGGCTTCGAGAAACTGCTGCCGTTCGGCAACTTCGTGCTGGCGCTGTATGTGGCCTGCGCGATCCATATCGTAGTGGTCTACAGCAGCCTGTTGTTGCTGCATGGATTGAACCCTTGGAAGTTCTTCCGCGGCGCGGCGCCGGGCATGCAGGTGGCCTTCGTCAGTTCATCGAGCTTTGCCGCGATGCCGGTGGCGATGCGCTCGATCACGCATAACCTGGGCGTCAGCAAGGACTACGCCGCGTTTGCGGTGCCGCTGGGTGCCAGCATCAAGATGGATGGCTGCGGTGCGATCTTCCCGGCCCTGTGCGCGGTATTCATCGCCCAATACACCGGCGTGCCGCTGACCGCCAACCAGTATTTCGTGGTGTTGATCGCCTCGGTGCTGGGCAGCTTCGGCACCGCCGGCGTACCCGGCACCGCGGTGATCATGGCCACGGTGGTGTTGAGCGCGGCCAACCTGCCGCTGGAAGTGATCGGCTACCTGTACGCGATCGACCGCATTCTCGACATGATGCGCACCATGACCAACGTGACCGGGCAGATGCTGGTGCCGGTGCTGGTGGCCAAGGAAACCGGCCTGCTCGACAAGGCCGTTTACGAGTCGGCCTCGACCAACGTGGGCCTGGAAGATCCGCTGACCGATCGCGCGCCGCCGCAGCGCTGACTGCCGCCGATGCGCGCTGGATTTCCCACGCTGCGCGATCGCCTGCAGCAGTTGCCCGAGTTGCACAGCGTCGACGGCGTGTTGGTGCAGCGGTCGTTGGCCGACGACCCGTTCGAGCAGCAGTATCTGCAGGTTCGGCGCAAGGAAGGCCGGCTCTACACCGATGCACAGGTGCGCAGCCTGCCGCGTCCCGGCGGCAAGCTCGGCGCCAGTCTGGAATGGCAAGTGCGTGCGCTGTCCAGCGCCTTGCTGGTCCAGCACCTGCGCGCGCAGGCAGGCGAGGGCGCCATAGCCGAACTGGGCTGCGGCAACGGCTGGCTGTCGCAGCTGCTGGCGCAGTCGCTGCAGCGCGACGTCTGCGGCATCGACGTCAACCGCACCGAGCTGACCCAGGCCGCGCGCGTGTTCGGCCATGACCAGCGCCTGAGTTTCATCGCCGCCGATATCCAGACCCTGGCGCTGCCACGCGATCTGTTCGACGTCATCGTGGTCCCGGCCTGCATCCAGTATTTCGCCGACCCTGCGGCATTGGTCGTGCGCCTGCTCGCCCAACTACGCGACGGCGGCGAGCTGCACATCCTCGACAGCCCGCTGTATGCGGATGCGCAAGCCGCCAACGCAAGCGCCGCGCGCAGCCTGCGTTACTTCACCGAACTGGGCGCTCCGGCGCTGGCCGCGCACTACCACCAGCATACTTACGCCAGCTTCGACCGCTTTGTGGTGCAGCGACTGTTCGACCCGCGACGCCCGGGGGCGCGCCTACGAAGAATGCTCAGGATGAAACAACCCCACTTTCCGTGGCTGTGCCTGCGCAGGCAGGACAACCTGGATGCGCTGCGTTCCTGAGTGAAGCATCGGCATTGCCGGACCCGGTGTCAGGCGTTTGCCTCGGGCGCGCTGACGTCCCACCCGCATGGCACACTGCCAGCTCATCCATTGACGGGGGCGGGCGGTGATTGGCCAACAGCGTGATCTGACATTTCGTTTTCTGGCCGAGCCCAGCGACGTCAACTTCGGCGGCAAGGTGCATGGCGGCGTGGTGATGAAGTGGATCGACCAGGTCGGCTTTGCCGCAGCCAGTGGCTGGAGCGGGCATTACTGCGTCACCGTGGCGGTGGGCGGCATCCGCTTCGTGGCGCCGGTGCGGATCGGCGATCTGGTCGCGGTGTCGGCCAAGCTGGTCTACACCGGGCGCACCAGCATGCACTTCGCCATCGATGTGCGAGCGCGCAGCCCGATGGGCGGCGACTCGCGGCTCTGCACGCATTGCATCATCGTGTTCGTGGCGATGGACCCGGATGGTGTCACGCCGGTGGAAGTGCCTTCCTGGCGGCCGGGCACGCCCGAGGATCAGCGCCTGGCCGAATACGCGCTCAAGGTGATGGAACTGAGCAAGGGCATCGAGGACACCATGGCGCATTACCAGGCCGATGCCGCGCGCTGATCGGGGTGGCGAGGTGTGTGGTGCTGCGTACGGGATCCAGATGCGTGCGCGGCGACGGTAGGGAGCTTCCGCGCAAAGATTGTCCACAACGCAAAAGGCCGCGGAATCTCCGCGGCCTTTCTGTCGTGCAGTGGATCAGCTGCTCGGGATCACAGCACCCGACGTGCCTGGATGAACTTCTCGCTCCAGTAACCGCTGGCCAGCGAATCCACGCGCACGTCCTTGCCGCGGCTGGGCGCGTGCAGGAACTTGCCATCGCCGACCACCAGGCCCACGTGGTCGATGCGACCACGCCTGCCGAAGAACACCAGATCGCCTGCCTTGAGCGCGTTGGGGTCCTTGATCAGTTCAGCAGACTCGTCGCGCGCGATGTCGCGCGAGACGCGCGGCAGGTCGATACCCAGGGCGGTCTTGAACACATAGCCGACCAGGCCGCTGCAGTCGAAACCTTCGGTGGACTCGCCGCCCCAGACGTACGGGGTGCCGAGCAGGGCCATGGCGCGTTGCAGGATCACCTGCACACGGCTGTCGGCCACGGCGTTCTGGGCAGCATTGGCTGCGCTCTGGGAGACGTCGTAATTGGCCAGCAGGCGGCTGAGGTCACCGGCGAACATCGCCGAGCGGTCCATCAGCGGAATGGCGTCGTTGGCGGCCAGGTGCGGAAGCAGGGCGGCCAGTGTTGCGGTGGCAGCGGCGTCGGCGCGGCTGCGGGTTGCGGCTTTCTCGGCGGCGACGGCGCTGTCTGGCGTGGTCGTCTGCGGAGCGGATGCGGTGCCGTTGGCGGTCTGGGCCAGGGCGGGTAGGGCTGCGAGCCAAAGAGCGGTGGCGCATAGCAGGCGGAGCGGTTTCCGGGGCGGAAGCGGTGCGGCGCCAGTGTTGATCTGTTCGTCGTTCGTCACGCGGGAATCACAATTCTGCTGTCGATGCGGGATGATGCCTTGGTGAAAGAATCGTTACGTTCAAAAAAGGTTAAATTTCCGTTTTATGAAATGTGATGCATATCACATATCAGGGCAAAACCCGTTTTGAACCTGAATAATGGTCACGCCAGTAGGCGCCATCCAGGAAATCCAAGCGGACGGTACCGCCGGTGTTCGGAGCATGTACGAAGCGGCCTTCACCGACATAAATGCCGACATGGGTCACGTTGCCGCTGGAGCCGAAGAACACCAGATCGCCGGTGGTCAACTGCTCCGGCGGGATGCGCGGGCCCTGCACCGCGGCCAGCTCCCGCGAGGTGCGTGGCAGCGACAGCGCCAGCACATCCTTGTAGACATAGGTGACCAGCCCGCTGCAGTCGAAGCCGGTTTCCGGCGTATTGCCGCCGAAGCGGTACGGCGTGCCGACCAGGCCCAGCGCACGCATCAGGATGTTGTTGGCGGCAGCCGGGTTGGACGGCGGCACCTGTGGCCAGACACGCGGTGCCGGTGGCGGGGTGGCGGCCGGTCGACGGACCGGCGCCTGTGCGCAACCGCCCAGCAGCACGAGCAGGCCCAGCAACGAACTGGCCGCGGCGCGGCGGGCGCGGGCGGCGAAAACTGGCGTGATATGCATGGAGCCGGGATAATGGGCGGTTCGAAAGGTCGCCATGATGGCGGCGCACCCGGCGGCCGACAAGCCGTCCTCCACCGTCTGCCACCGGGCAGCCTATCCAGAGCCAGGCATGAAGATCGAAAAAGACAGCGTCGTCCGCTTCCACTACACCGTTTCCGAGCTCGGCCAGGAGCCGATCGAGAGCTCCAAGGAGCGTGACCCGTTGGCGATCATGATCGGCCACGGCAACATCATTCCGGGCCTGGAAGCGGCCATGATGGACAAGGAAGCCGGCGACAGCTTCGGCGTGGACGTCAAGGCCACCGAAGCGTACGGCGAATACCGCGAAGGCCTGAGCCAGCGCGTGCCCAAGAAGCACTTCGGCGCCACCAAGCTGGTCCCGGGCACCCAGGTGGTGCTGCAGACCAACTTCGGCCCGCGCGCAGTGACGGTGCAGAAGGTCGGCATGAGCGTGGTCGACGTCGATCTCAATCACCCGATGGCCGGCAAGGACCTGCACTTCGACGTGGAGATCATCGAGGTGCGTGAAGCCACCCAGGAAGAGCGCGACCACGGGCATGTGCATGGCGAAGGCGGCCATCACCACTGAGCGCAGTCGTCACGTTGCCTGTGTGGCAGACGGACTGATGCGGTCTATCTGCAGGATCGGCATGCACCGCACGGTGATGCCGGCTTGCACGCGCCGATCGTGTGTGTGTGACCAGCGTTGGCTGAATGTGTTTCCGCGGCCCGCCATCTCGGCGGGCTGTTTGCATGTTGCGCGCCGCGATCGCCGCGCCGCGCTGCCCGAGCCGAGATGACCCCGCGCGATCCTTTGCTGCCCATCGCAATCAGCGAGCGAATCGCGGTGCTCGACGTGCTGCGCGGTTTTGCGCTGCTGGGCATCCTGCTGATGAATATCGAAGCCTTCGTCGGCCCGCTCGATCTGGCGGTCACCGGCGTGGAGCCGCATTGGCGCGGCGCCGACCGGGTTGCCGATGCGCTGGTGTACCTGCTGGTGCAGGGAAAGTTCTACACGCTGTTCTCGCTGCTGTTCGGCATGGGCTTTGCGGTGATGGCGCAACGCGCCGCGCAGGCCGGGCGCGGGTTGTTCGGCACCTATCTGCGCCGTACCGTCGGGCTGCTGGTGATCGGCCTGCTGCATGCGCTGCTGCTGTGGTCCGGCGATGTGCTGGTCACCTACGCCTTGCTGGCCTTGTTGCTGCTGGCCACGCGCTCGGTGCCGACGGTGACGCTGCCGTGGTTTGCCGCGCTGGTCTACTGTTGCGCGCCCGGGTTGACGCTGCTGTACGGCGTCGCAGGCACCTTGATGCAGCTCGATCCGGCGGCTGCCGTGGAATGGAAGGCCGCGATGGCCGATGCGGCGCAACAGGCGGCAGCGAACGTGCAGGCGCAGCGCGCCGCCTTCGGGAGCGGCAGCTATGCGCAGGCCACGCTGCAGCGCTGGCACGACCTGCAGCACGCGATGACCGGGCTCAGCATCAATGGCCCGGCGATGCTCGGCATGTTCCTGCTGGGTAGCTGGTTTGTGCGCAGTGGCGCGATCGCCGCGCCCGAGCGCTTCCCGCGCCTGTTTCGGGCCCTGCGCTACGTGGTGCTGCCGCTCGGGCTGGGCGTGATGGGGGTGAGTTACGCGCTGGAGCCGTGGATTGATCCGGCGCGGCTGGATCTGCGCCTGTCGGGTGCGTTCGCGTTGTCGCTGATTGCCGGCCCGCTGATGAGCCTGGGCTATGCGGCCTGGGTGGTGCGCCTGGCGCCGCGCCTGGCCTGGCTTGCGCCCGCCGGACGCATGGCGCTGAGCAACTACCTGCTGCAGTCGCTGGTGTGCACGTGGATCTTCTACGGTTACGGGCTGGGCTATTTCGAGCAGCTGCCGCGCGTATGGCAGCTGCCGTTCGCGCTGGCGCTGTTTGCGTTGCAGGTGGTGCTGAGCCAATGGTGGTTGCGCTGGTTCCGCTTCGGGCCGATGGAATGGCTATGGCGCAGCGTGACCTATCTGCGTGTGCCGCCGATGCGCCGCAGCGACGCGCGCGTGGGGTAGTGCGCACATGAGCGGCGCGCCTGTCGATGTGGTGGTGGTCGGTGCCGGCGCCATTGGGCTGGCGACTGCACTGGCACTGGTCGAAGCGGGCCGGCAGGTGCACGTGCTCGACGCCGGTGCGGTGGGTGCGGCGACGTCGTACGGCAACTGCGGCACCATCACGCCGAGCCATGCGCCGCCGCTGGCAGCGCCGGGCATGATCGCGCAGGCGCTGAAATGGATGCTGACGCCGGACGCGCCGCTGTATATCCGGCCACGTCTGGACCCGGCGCTGTGGCGCTGGTTGCTGCAGTTCGCCCAGCGCTGCAATACGCGTCACTGGCAGGCCAGCGCGCAGGCGCGCGCGGCGTTGCTGGGCGATGCGCGGCAACGCTTCGACGACTGGGTCGAGCGCTATGCGCTGGACTGCGAATTTCGCAGCGATGGGCTGGACTACGTGTTTGCCGATGCGCGCCGCTTTGCGCACTATCGCCACGAGTGCAACGTGCTTGCGCAGTGGGGTATCCAGGCCGAAATGATCGACGGTGCCGACTACGTGCGCCAGGATCCGGCATTCCGCGCGGGCATTGCCGGTGCGATCCATTTCCCCGGCGATGCGCATCTGCGCCCGGAGCGTTACACCGCAGAACTGGCAAGAGTGCTGCGCGCGCGCGGTGCGGTGATCCAGGCGCAGTGCCGCGTCGATGCGGTGGTGCCGGACGCACGCGGCGCGTGCGTGCACACCGCGCGTGGGCGACTGCAGGCGCGCGAGGTGGTCATCGCAACCGGCCCGTGGTCGCCGCTGCTGGCGGCGCAACTGGGATTGCGTCTGCCGGTGCAGGCCGGCAAGGGTTATTCGATCACCTATACCGCCCCGGCGCTGATGCCGCGTCGCCCGGTGGTGCTGAAGGACCGTTGGGTGTTCGTGGTGCCATGGCGCGATCGTCTGCGTATCGGTAGCACGATGGAATTCTCCGGGCACGACACCCACCTCAACCCCACGCGCCTTGCGGCACTGGAGCGCGCAGCGGCCGATTATCTGCATGCGCCGGCTGGCCCGGCCGTGATCGAGCGCTGGTATGGATGGCGGCCGATGACCTGGGACGACGTGCCGGTGCTGGGCGCGGTGCCGGGCCGTCCTCACGTCTGGCTCGCAGCGGGACATGGCATGCTCGGCATCAGCATGAGCACTGCAAGCGGACAACTGATGGCCGACCTGATCACGGGCCGCGCACCTGCGCTGGACCCGCATCCCTACCGGGCGGAGCGCTTCGCATGAGTGCCCGGTACGACTACGACGTGGTGATCCTGGGAGGCGGCTCCGGTGGATTGGCCGCTGCGTTTCGCGCGGCCAAGTATGGCGCGCGCGTGGCGATGATGGAGCCGAACGAATTGGGCGGCACCTGCGTCAATCTCGGCTGCGTGCCGAAGAAGGCGATGTGGCTGGCGGCCGATCTGGCCGGCAAGATCGAGCTGGCCGGGGCGCTGGGTTTCGATGTGCCGCGACCGACCCTGGCGTGGCAGGAACTGGTCACCCACCGGCAGGGCTACATCGGCAACATCCACGCCAGTTATCGGCGCCGCCTCGACGAAGATGGCGTGGTCATGATTCCGCAGCGCGGCGTGTTGCAGGATCGCCATACCATCATGGGCAGCGACGGCGTGCCGGTGACCGCCGAGCACATCGTGATCGCCACCGGTGCGCACCCGCTGCGCCCGGACATCGAAGGTGCCGAGCACGGTGAGGTGTCCGACGATTTCTTCAATCTCTGTCATGCGCCCGCGCAGGTAGCGATCATCGGCGGCGGCTATATCGCGGTGGAGATCGCCGGCCTGCTGCAGGCGCTGGGCAGCCGGGTGCATCTGTTCGTGCAGGGCGAGCGGTTGCTGGAGCGCTTCGATGCCGAGCTGACCCTGCAACTGGCCGACAACCTGCGGCATCTTGGCGTGCGCCTGCATTTCGGGTTTTCCACCACCGGCCTGGAGCGCGATGCAGAAGGCAGGCTGCGCGTGCATGGTCATCCCGCGCACCCCAGCGAGCAGGGCAACGACGTCTTCGACAAGGTGTTTTTCGCCACCGGCCGGCGCGCCAACACGGCGGGGCTGGGTCTGGAGGAGGTCGGGGTGCGCCTGGGCGACAAGGGCGAGGTGGTGGTGGACGAAGGCCAGACCACCAGCGTGCCGAACATCCATGCCATCGGCGATGTCGGCGGCAAGGTCGGACTGACGCCAGTGGCAATCGCGGCGGGACGCAAGTTGATGGATCGCCTGTTCGGCAAGCAGCCGGATGCGCGCATGGACTACGAAGGCGTGCCGAGCGTGGTGTTCTCGCATCCGCCGCTCGGGCAGGTCGGACTGACCGAGGAGCAGGCGCGCGCGCGGCACGGCAGCGCGGTGCGTGTCTACCGCAGCAACTTCCGCCCAATATTGCACGCGCTGGCCGACGCGCCGCAGCGCAGCCTGTTCAAGCTGGTCTGTGTGGGCGAACAGGAGCGCGTGGTCGGCGTGCATCTGCTGGGCGAGAGCGCCGACGAAATGCTGCAGGGCTTTGCGGTGGCAGTGAAGATGGGTGCGACCAAGCGCGACTTCGACGAGACCGTGGCGATCCATCCCACCTCGTCGGAAGAGATCGTGTTGATGCACTGATGCACTGATGCACTGATGCATTGGTGCGGCAGTTGTGACCGGGCCGACGAGGGCATCAGCGCCCTGCCGGATGCAGGGACTCGCGTCGGCCCCTGCGTGCCACAACTTGCGGCAGCCCCGCGCGCAAACACTGCCTCCTCGCTCGGACGGAAGAGGGATTTCAATCCCATAGCTGGCATCCTTGCGCGATGTCCAAGCCCCGCAAACCAACGACGCGTCGATCCGCCAATCCATCTGCGCGTGCCGCCTCCAACGCCGAGCCGCTCTCCGGCGAACAGGCGCGGCTGCGCATTCTTGCGGCGATTCGGGCATTACCTTCCGGCCAGGTTGCCGGCTATGGCGAGGTCGCACTACGCGCCGGCCTGCCCGGGCGGGCGCGGCTGGTGGCGCGCGTGCTCAGCGGCAATGATGATCCGCAGCTGCCGTGGCACCGGGTGCTGCGCAGCGATGGCCGGATCGCGTTGCCGGAAGGCTCGTCCGGCTACCGTGAGCAATGCCGGCGGCTGCGTGCCGAAGGCGTGGTGGTCGAGCAGGGCCGGGTGCGCCGTGCCAGCGCCGCGCAGCGGTTGGATGCCGCCGTGTGGGGACCTTCATAAGCCTGCCGTTATGATGGTTGGCATTCCGAAGGATGCCGTCATGCCCCAACTGCCGCCCGTCACCAAAGCGTTGTTGATCGCCAATATTGGCTTGTTCCTGCTGCAATGGGCACTGGGCGACCTGGGCGCCGGCGTGCTGCCCTCCGATGCGGCGCTGTCCTCGTTGATGCTATGGCCGATTTCCAATGGCTTCGATGCGTTCTCGCCCGGCGCCAGCTTCATGCCATGGCAGTTGTTGACCTATGCGTTCCTGCATGGCGGTTTCAACCATCTGTTCTTCAACATGCTGGCGCTTTTCATGTTCGGCGCGGCGCTGGAGCAGACCTGGGGGCAGAAGCGCTTTCTGACCTATTACCTGGTGTGCGTAGCCGGTGCCGGCGTGTGCCAGTTGCTGATGGCCTGGTTCACCCAGAGCGGGGCGCCGGTGGTGGGGGCGTCGGGCGGGGTGTTCGGTCTGTTGCTGGCCTACGGCATGCTGTTCCCCAATCAGCGGGTGATGCTGCTGTTTCCGCCGATCCCGATGAAGGCGCGCACCTTCGTGATCGTGTTCGGTGCAATTGAACTATTCCTGGGTGCGACCGGCTGGCAGCCGGGCGTGGCCCACTTTGCGCATCTGGGCGGCATGCTGTTCGGCTGGCTGATGATCCGTTACTGGCGCGGGCAGTCGCCGTTTGGCGGCAGCGGCGGCAGGAAGAGTGGTGGCAAGGGGCGCAAGCCGCCGCTGCGTGTGGTGCGTTGAGGTAGTCGCGGCGTGGCAGATCCACGCTGATCCGTAGGAGCGGCCATGGCCGCGATGGGGCGTTACCGGTAAGGCTTCATCGCGGCCGGGGCCGCTCCTACCAAGCGTGCGTTGTCAGGCAAGCAACGGATGGATGACTGGCAGCCGGGCGTGGCAGATCCACACTGATCCGTAGGAGCGGCCCTGGCCGCGATGGGGCGTTACCGGCAAGGCTTCATCGCGGCCGGGGCCGCTCCTACCAAATGTTGGGATGGATGGACTGCCAGACACAAAAAAAGAGCGCGGAGTCCGCGCTCTTTATTTTATTGCCTGCCACTGCGTGTTGATTGCCAGTGACTTCCTGGCGCTTGACTCAGCGCCAGATCTTCAATTGCTCGGCATCCACGCGCTGCATCGGCTGGCCGGCCTTGCAGCTGAATGCCGCACCGAACTCCGGCAGGTTGGACAGCGGGCCGTTGGTGCGCCACTGGCCCGGCGCCCGGATGTCGGCGCTGGCACGCTGCACCGCTTCGTTCGGCGACAGCTGTTGGGCCCACAAACCGGCCCAGGCGGTGAAGAATGCCTGCTTGTCAGCCTCGGTGGCCGCTGGCTGTGCCTTGCTGAAGGCCTGCCAGGCCAGTTCGACGCCGGCCAGGTCGGCCAGGTTTTCTTCGGCGGTCTGCGCACCGTTGACCTTGACGTTGGGCACGCCCGGGTAGGGGTAGGCACCAAACTGGCTGGCCACCTTGCCGGTCAGCATGGTCCAGCTGCTCTTCTCGGCCGGCGTCCACCAGCTGCGCAACTCGCCCTTGGCATCCACCAGCGAGCCCTTGGCGTCGATGGCACGTGTCATTTCGTGGGCGACCAGCGCGCCGTAAGCGCCGTACTGCGCGGCCGGGGTGCTGCCGGCGGTGAGCACCGGTGCCTGCAGCACGGCGGCGGTGATGATCAGGCGGTTCTGCGCAATGTCGTAGGCCACTGCCGGCTGCTGCGGCAACACGTCCCAGCGACGGTCGGCGTTGCCCTTGCCGATGCGCTTCATCTCCTCGCGGTGACGCCAGGTCGAGGCGATCAGCATGTTGCCGCCGAAGCTGCCGCGGCCCATCGGCTGCACGGTGTAATCCAGATCGCGACGCGGTGCGCCCACTTCGATCTTCATCGCCGCCAGCTTGGCCTTGGCTTCGGCGATCACTTCACCGTTGCCCCAGCCGGTGCGCTCCAGCGCGGCCAGCTGCGCGTCGCGTACCTGGTCGGCGATCGCTTCGGCCTGGCGGCGCGTGTCGCTGCTCAGGTAACGCGCCACGTATTCGCGGCCGAGCATCGGGCCGGCGGCGATATTGATCGCGTCCAGCACCTGCTGCCAGCGCTGCGGCGGCAGCGCATCGCCACGCAGCAGACGGCCGCGGAACTGGTACTCGGCATCGTGGAAGCTCTTGGACAGGTACGGCGCCATCGCGTCGCCCACGCGCCAGCGCAAATAGGCCTTCCACTGGTCCGGCTTGATGCTGACGATCATGCTGTCGAGCTGCTTGAACATGGCCGGGTCGGCCATCGACACCAGGTCGTCCTTGACGCCCTGTGCCTCCAGGAAGTCGGCCAGACGCAGATTCTTGTACTGCTTGGTCAGCTCCTTGGTAGCGATCGGGGCGTAGTTGTTGAACGGGTTGTTGATGCCCTGCACCGACTGCGCACTGCGCGCCAGCGCGGTCTCGATCTGCAGCACCGAGGCGGCATCGGCGTCGAGCCTGTCGGCCGGGGTGCCGGTCAGCGCCAGGATCTGCTTGACGTAGGCGCGGTAGCGGCCCATCAGCGCCTGGGTGTCGGCGTCGGTGCGGGTGTAGAACGCCGGGTCCGGCAGGCCCATGCCGCCCTGCATGAAATACCCGATGTGGCGATCCAGCGCCTTCAGGTCCACGTCCGGGCCGAAATTGAAGCCGACAGGGATGCCGACCTGATGCAGTGCTGCGATGGAAGCGGGCACATCCTTGGCCTTCTTGATCGCGTCGATGCGCGACAGCAAGGGGGCGATGGGGTTGGAGCCGTCCTTCTCGACGGAGGCCTCGTCCAGGCCGCTGGCCCAGAAGTCGCCGAGCAATTTCTGCACGTTGCCCTGCGGCGCCTTCATCGACGCATCCAGCAACTCGCGTTGCTGCTGCAGTGCGCGCTCGGACAGCTGGCCCAGCGCGGTGACGGCACCGGCCTGCGGCACCGGGTTGGCCTTGAGCCAGCCGGCATTGGCGTAATCGTAGAAATCGGTGCAGGCCGCCGACACGGCCGGGGCCTTGGGAGCGGCCTTCTTCTTGCGAGCGGCGTCGGCGTCGGGGGCGGACAGCAGCGTGATCAGGCTGAAGCCAAGAGCGAGGGCAAGCGGACGAATGGTGGGCATCGAGAAGAAGGGTGGCCAGATTGAAGTCGGCGGAGTTTAGCAAGGCTGCGCCCCGTACAGGCGGGCGCGAGCTGCTGCCGGTCTTCGGTGCCGGCCGCTTGCATGAATGCGACAGGCCCGCAAGCGCGGGCCTGTGCATGTTGCGATCGAGCTGAAAGCGCTTGCAGCCGCCTACCAGATCACCACGCGGTCTTTTTCGGCACGCACTATCGGAGCACCTGCCTTGCATGCGGAGGCCTGTGCGAAGGACGGCATGCTCGAGGGGACGGCAGTGGCACGCAGGCTGCCGGGCGCATGCGGGCCCGGGGCCAGATAGACCAGTTGCTGCTGCTCGCGGATCTGTTCGCGCCAGTTGCGCGCAAAACCCGGGAAGAAGCGTCGTTCCGGGCGATCCCCATCGATCGTCAGCGCGTGTTCGGGGTGGGGCTGGATGCAGTGACGGCGGTGGCGATGCATGTGGCCGGCCGTGATTTCCCCGCGGACGCAACAGTAAAACCGAAGGAAAAAAAACGGGCGACGATCTTTCGATCGCCGCCCGCCCGAACTACCGCACTTGCGCAATTACCAGATCACGACCTGCTGATCGCCCTGACGCACCATCGCATCGCCGGCCTTGCACGAGAACGCGGCGGCAAACGCCGGCATGTTCGACGGCGCGCCGATGGCGCGGAAGTTGGCCGGCGCGTGCGGATCGGTCTTCAGGCGCACCACCAGTTCTTCCGGAGTGAAGTTGCGGCGCCACACCGTGGCCCAGTTGAGGAAGAAGCGCTGGTCACGGGTGATGCCGTCGGTCTTGGGGTCGTCCTTGCCGGCGGTGGCGGTCTTCATCGCGTCGTAGGCGGTGTTGAGGCCGCCCAGGTCGGCGATGTTTTCGCCCAGGGTCAGGTCGCCCTTGACCTTGTCGCCGGCCGGTGTGCGATAGCCGTCGAACTGCGCGACCAGCTTGCCGGTGCGTGCCTTGAAGGCGTCCAGATCCTTCTGCGTCCACCAACCCGGATCGGCGATGAAGTTGCCATCGGCACCGAAGCGGCTGCCCTGGTCGTCGTAGCCGTGGGTCATCTCATGCCCGATCACCGCACCGATGCCGCCGTAGTTCATTTCCTCCGGCGCATTCGGGTCGAAGAACGGCGGCTGCAAGATCGCGGCCGGGAACACGATCTCGTTCTGCAACGGGTTGTAGTAGGCGTTGACCGTCTGCGGGCTCATGCCCCATTCGGTCTTGTCCACCGGCTTGCCGATCTTGGACAGGTTCCACTTGTAGTTGTACTCGGACGCGGCCATCACGTTGCCCAGGTAGCTGTCGCGGCTGGTGTTCAAGCCGTTCCACTCGCGCCACTTTTCCGGGTAGCCGATCTTGGGCGTGAAGCTTTCCCATTTGGCGATCGCCTTGGTCTTGGTCTCCGGGCTCATCCAGTCCAGCTTTTCGATGCGGGCCTTCAGCGCGGTGCGCAGGTTGGTCACCAGGGTTTCCATCTTGGCCTTGGAGTCGGCGGGGAAGGCAACCTTGACGTACATCTGGCCCAGCGCTTCGCCGGTCTGGCCATTGATGGTCGCCAGCACACGCTTCCAGCGTGGCTTGATCTGCTTCTGCCCGCGCAGGGTCTGGTTATAGAACGCGAAGTTCTCATCGACGAACGGCTGGCTGAGGAACGGCGAGGCACCATCGACGGTGTGGAAGCGCAGGTAGGCGCGCCAGACTGCCGGATCGGTGTCGGCGATCATCTTGCTCACTTCCTGGTGGAAGGCCGGGATCGCCAGCGAGAACATCTCCGGCGTGGCCACGCCCTGCGACTTGAAGAACTCGGTCCACGACCAGTTGGGGGTCAGCTTGTCGGCATCGGCCGGCGAGATCGGGTTGTAGGCCAGCGACGCATCGCGCGACATCTGGGTGCTGGTCTTGGAGACCTTGGCCAGACGTGTCTCGAACGCGACCACCTGCTTCGCCTGCGCGGCGGCATCGGCCGCGGCCACGCCGGACAGTTCCAGCACCTTGGCCACGTGCGCCTGGTAGGCCTCCAGCTTGGCCTTGTTGGCGGCGCTGGTGTAGTACTCCGGATCCGGCAGACCCAGGCCGCCCTGCATGGCATAGGCGATGTTCTGGCTGGATTTCTTGAAGTCGGCCTCGGCGCCGAAGCTGAAGAGCTCGTTGTTGCCCTTGGCGGCGCTGCTGCGCAGATAGTCGACCAGCTTGGCCTGGTCGTTGATGGCGTCGATCGCGGCCAGTTCCGGCTTCAGCGGCTCGATGCCCTGGGCGTTGATCTTGGCCTCGTCCATGCCGGTGGACCACAGGTCGCCGACGATCTTTTCCACGCCGGTGGCGCTGGTGTCGGCCGCGGCCTGTTCGACCAGCTGCTGCTGGATCGCATTGGAGCGCTCGTCGAGCATCTCGAACGCGCCCCAGCTGGTGCGATCGCTCGGCACCGGGTTGGCGGCCAGGAACTTGGCGTTGGCATACGCATTCAAATCCGTGCAGGCATTGCCGTTGGTATCCAGGTCGGCGGCGGTGAACTGGTTCACGGCCGGCAGCTTGCTCTGGTCCAGGGTCAGCGCCTTGGGAGCCGCCGGGGTGGTTGCGGCGGTATCGGCCGCGGGCGCGGCCGGCGCGGCGTCTTCGGATTTCTTGCAACCGCTCAGCGCGGCGGCCACGGCCAGGGACAGGGTCAACAAATGAGGTGTACGAATCACAAAGGGCTCCAGGAGCAGATGTGGGAAGCCCCGTCGCCGGGGCTGTGGCCGGCACTCTACGCCTCGCCAGCCGGATGGCATGGTGTCGAAGGTCATGGGTGCGGCATGTGTAGGTGAACCGGCCCGACGGTGTCCGGATGGGCGGCAGTCCTGCGCAGGGCACCAGCGCAGTGGCGGCCCGGTGTTTTCGCGTCCTGTGCGCTGTGGCTTGAGGCTGTGCCTACCTGGTCTGGCAGTCTGTGTCGTTGCGCGGGCGGCGGTCGAGAGGGGCGAGTACCTGAATGCTCCTGCTGTGCAAGCAGTGCTATATACAAGCGCATGCCTACCGCCTCCGAACCGTTGGATGCCCTGATCATCGGCGCTGGCCACAATGGGCTGGTCTGCGCCGCCTACCTGGCCAAAGCCGGCAAGCGGGTAGTGGTGCTGGAAGCGCGCGACGTCGTTGGCGGCGCAGCGGTCACCGAAGAATTTCACCCGGGGTTTCGCAACTCGGTGGCGGCGTACACGGTGTCGTTGCTGCAACCCAAGGTCATCGCCGATCTTGCCCTGGAGCGACATGGCCTGCGCGTGGTGGCGCGCCGCATCAACAACTTTCTGCCATTGCCGACTGGCGAGTACCTGCTGGCCGGCGCGGGGCGCACTGCCTTGGAAGTCGGCAAGTTCTCCGCGCGCGATGCCGCTGCATTGCCTGCCTATGAAGCGCGCCTGGAGCAACTGGCCGATGTCTTGCGTGCGCTGGCATTGCAGCCACCGCCGGATGTCAGCGATGGTGGATGGCTGCGCGCGTTGCCGCAGCTATGGCGCGCGGGCAAGCTGGGGCTGCAGCTGCAGGAGCTACCGCTCGCGTTGCGGCAGGAGCTGCTCGACCTGTTCACGATTTCGGCCGCCGAGTATCTGGATCGCTGGTTCGAAAGCGCACCGATCAAGGCGCTATTCGGTTTCGACGGCATCGTCGGCAATTACGCCAGCCCCTACACGCCGGGCACCGCCTACGTGTTGCTGCATCACGTGTTCGGGCAAAGCAATGGTGTCAAAGGCGCCTGGGGGCACGCCATCGGCGGCATGGGCGCGATCACCCAGGCGATGGCCGCCAGTGCGCGCGACTCTGGCGTGACGATTCGCACCGGCTGCGCAGTGGCGCGCGTGCTGGTGGAGCAGGGGCGTGCGGTCGGTGTCATCACCGCTCAAGGAGAGACGCTGCGTGCGCGTGCAGTGGTGGCCAATGTCAATCCGAAGCTGCTGTATCAGCGCTTGATGCAGCCGGACGATGTCCCCGCGGCGACACGCGAACGCATGGCGCATTACCGTTGCGGATCGGGCACCTTCCGCATGAATGTCGCGCTCTCGCGGCTGCCGGATTTCACCGCCTTGCCGGGCACGGGCGATCATCTGACTGCCGGCATCATCCTGGCGCCCAGCCTGGATTACATGGACCGTGCCTGGCAGGATGCGCGCGCTTCGGGATGGTCACGCGAACCGGTGGTCGAGTTGCTGATTCCCAGCACGCTGGACGACACGCTGGCACCGCCCGGTCAACACGTGGCCAGCCTGTTCTGCCAGCACGTGGCACCGCAGCTGCCGGATGGCCGGCATTGGGACGATCATCGTGAGCAAGTCGCCGAGTTGATGATCGCGACGGTCGAGCGCTATGCACCCGGATTCGCGGCCTCGGTACTGGGCCGGCAGATCCTCAGCCCGCTCGATCTGGAACGCATCTTCGGGCTGATCGGCGGCGACATCTTCCACGGCGCCCTCAGCCTCAATCAACTTTTCAGCGCACGCCCGATGCTGGGGCAGGGCGCCTATCGCGGCGCGATTGCCGGGCTGTATCTATGCGGCTCGGGAACCCACCCTGGCGGCGGGGTCACTGGCGCGCCTGGACATAATGCGGCGCGGGTGATTTTGGGTGATTGAGTTTTTGCTGCAATGTATTGAATCGAATTCGCCGCCAGGGAGGATCTGGTTTGAAGTAGGCACTCATCTGAGAAATTAAATAATTTTACTAACTTGTCTTGTAAAAATGTGATCTTTATCTGAAATCTATCTTGGGAAGTGATAATAATGGCGTGCGCTTACGGTAATTGCGCGAATTTCACTCACAAGGAGATGTCAGGTGAAGATTGCTTCTGTTGCTTTGTTGATTGCCCTCGCATGTGCTGGAGCAGACGTCCAGGCTGCCCGTAAGAACTCGATCAATTACGTCTATTTTAGTGCCGAGGGCGTTCCCGTCGGTCAGCAGGCGTATTTTTGCAATAACGCGCAATGGGAAGGAGGGGATACTTCTGCGCCATATCGTTTGACGATTAAGGGCGGCTGCAGTAGTGAAGTCATTTGTCCGCCGGGTGGAGGGTCTTGCAATATTCAAAACGATACATCGGTAACTTATTCGCTGACAAGTAGTGCGCCTTTCACAGAAGAGGAGGCGTGTGATTTGATCCGGCGCTTTCCGTGCGAGACAACTGAGCCTGAGCTTCTATGGGACTTTGGATGGACACCTGTTAGGCGTTAGATAAGTCACTTCAGGGCCAGCGGTAGAGTTCTTCTGCCCCAGCCCGCTGCCGGGATGGGGCGTCATCTATCGCGGTGCGATTCCGGCTTGTATCTGTGCGGGTCTGGAGCACACTCAGGAGGAGGCTTGGTCAGCGTGCGCCTGGACATAATGTTGCACGGGTTATTTTGGTGATTGACCAATACCAGGGTGATTGCCATGACTCTTCGGTAATGGATAAAAAAAGGCCCTGGAAACCAGGGCCTTTTCAAGTGATTTCTGCTCCGGAAGCGCCATTACGGCGATCCGGTTCCTGCGATCAGAAATCGTAGGCTGCAGTCAGACGGACGAATCGCGGTGTGTTGTAGTTGTAGGGTTCGGTACCGACACCATAGGTGTTGCGAACGGTGAAGGGCGCGGTGTTGTAGCGGCTTTCAACACGATTTACCGAGCGGTCGTTCAAGACGTTGAAGACCTGAAGTCCCAGCGCCAACTTATGGTCGGCGAAGGAAGGCCGGTAGGTAATGCCAAGATCCAGATTCTTGATCCACGGGGTACGTCCAGCGTCGCCCGGAGGTGAAGCCTGGCCACCACAGTAGTGGTACGCAGAGCCATATCCGATCGGATTGCCTTCATTCGACCCGAAGTAGCCCAGGCAGGAGATCGGTGTGCCCGACATCACGCGTACAGTCGCCGATGCCATCCACTCCGGCGTGATCTGATACGCACCGAATGCCTTGAGCTGATGCCTGCGATCATTTGCCAGACTACCGCCTGCGTAATACATCAACTCAGCCGCATCCCAGTCCTGCGTCTTGGAGACATCGGACTGACCGATGTCAGACTTAACCTGACCTTCGGTATTCCCGTAACTATGCGACCAGGTGTAGTCGACACGGCCGTACCACTTTTCGTCGAACGGATGTTCCAGAAACAGGTCCACGGCAACGTAATTGCGACGCGCCTTGTCGGTGAAACCCCAATCGGACTGGCTCATGCGCACTTGCGTATAGCCTGAGCCGTCGACGTTGGCAAGATTGTAGGTATTGGTCTGGCCAGGGTTGAACATGACGCACCCCGGGATGCTCACGCTGCTGACATCTCCACCAGTTGCAGCCAATTTCGCGGACATCTTGCCAGGATCGCAGACATCATCAATCGCACTCTGCAGCTTGCGATAGGTCACCTTGGCGCCCGAGTTCCAGCTCTCGCCGAGAGTTTTCTCGAAGCCAAGAATGATCTCGTCCTGATACTGCGACTTCAGATCACTGGGCGCGAACGCATTGGGATCCGGCGCCTGGCCGTATTCGCCATTGCTCGAGACCGGGCCAGGACCAATCGCTCCAAGACCGGTTGGCTCGCCGTTGGCGTCGATACCAGTGTATGTGAAGTATTCGTCAGTATAGGTTGAGGCCGATGCTCCACGAATGGCGACGCTATTGGGTAACGCCAGGTAGTAGCGCCCAAGGTTGGCGAATATCTTTAGTGACGAATCGCCGAACACATCCCAGCTTGCACCCAGCCGCGGCGCCCACTGATCACCGCTGTCGACATAGGCAACGTGGTCGCTATTGTAGTTTGTGAACTTATCGTTGCGAATGCCCAGGGTCAGCAGCCACTTGTCGCTGACCTGCCAACGGTCCTCCAAATAATAGGCTTTCTGCTCGACCGCCATGCTCGTGGTTGTCGTAAAGATCCGACGTTGCGCGTAGTAGCCCTGTCCGCCGGGCGCACCGACGCCAAGTTCGGGGTTAATGCCTTCAGTAGGATTGTCCTGGCGGCCATAGATCCACTGATAGCCAGGACCCGTGGTGCGAACGCCCTCGTTGTAGGCATTGAAATACATATTGTCCACGCCAGCGGTCAAATCGTGATCGCCGAGGCGGTATTCCAACTCTAGACGGAGGCTCCGCGACTTGCTGATCGGGTCATCAGCCTTGGCTCGATTGGTCGCCTGATCGTTGCGAATCGGCGTGTTACCCACAATTGCCGGATCTTGCTCGGTGACGCCGTCGAGGAATGGAAGGTCCGAAATATTGGGGTTGAACTGGCGGTTGTGCTGGGTGCTGCGGCCCCAGGTGGCATTCAAGGTCAGATCATCGGTGAGATAACCGGTGTATTTGAAAATGTCGTATTTGTCAGTGATCTTGAACGTATCCGGGAAAGTCCCGGTCGCGCCCCCAGTGCTCAGATCGTCGTAATTGAATGCGGTGTAGTAGCCGCCGCGTCGGTCAGTGTTCTGGATGCGGGTATATTCCAAAATATTGGAATCGTTGATGTTCCAGTCCAGCTTTCCATAAAACTTGGGCGAGCTGTACCCGTAGTTGTTCTGTCCCTGGATAGAGCTTGTGCGTGCGTTGGTGGTGACGCCGTCGGTCTTATCGGTTTCTCCAGCGACAAAAATAAAGAGTTTGTCTTCGATTAGCGGGCCGCCCGCATACGCGCTGTAGACAGTACGGGTTTGATTGTTGTCCTTGCCACTGCGGTAGAGCGTGCCAGGCTGGGTACGGTTGGTGTAGCCATAACCCGCAGGCAGGGTGTTGCTCGGGAACCAGACATCGCCAGTCGAACTTGCCAGGGAATCTGGTTCCCACACTGCCTGTGCACCAAAATGCCATTCATTGGTGCCGCGCTTGCCGAGCTGGTTGATCACGCCGCCTGTGGAACGGCCGTACTTGGCGCTATAGCCGCCGGTATAGGTTTCCTGCTGGTCGATTGCGCCATAGGGCAGGCTGACGCCGCCCAGGTTGCTCAGCGGATTACTGACGTTGAAACCATTGATGTAATAAGCATTTTCGGTAACGCCGGAACCGCCGAAAGAGACCACCGAGCGCGAGCCGTTATTGAAAGCGCCACTGCCGGCCACTGCACCAGGCGCGAGCAACGCAATCGCCTCCGCACTGCGTCCCAGCGGCAGGGTTGCCAGCTGTTCGGACGTGATCACCGATCGCGAGCTGGTGGAGCTGACGTCGATCTTCGGTGCATTGGCGGCAGTGACCGTGATCGCGCCGAGCGTGGTTGCATCGGTGCTGCCGCTGGCAGCTGCGCCAGCAAACGACACCTCGGTGCCGGATCCCACGCGCAGCTGCACGTTCTTGCGGGTGTCGACGACCTGATCGCCACGCTTCAAGGTGACGGTGTAAGCGCCGACCGGCAACGAGCCGAGGTTGTAACGGCCGTTGGCGTCGATGGTGATCGTCCGGCTGAGGCCGGTGTCGCTTTGAACGACGATGGTGCTGCCGGCTTCCGAGGGAGCGCTACCGTAGATGCTGCCGGTGGTGCTTTGTGCGTAGACCGCGCCATTGGCGAGACAGGCGCCGAGCACAACAGCCAGAGCGGTGCGCTTGAGGGCATGGCGACGAATTTGATTGCTCATTCCTAACCTTTCAGCTGGGCATCGGGAGAAGTGGCGGTCACCGGAGAGTCAGATGGCCTTAACCCGAACGTAATGAATGTGTGGTCTGAGTCGCAAGCGCTTTGAATGATTCGTTAATGAAAACGGCGAGATCCGCATCAAATATGCGGATCTGCGCACAAATTGCAGGGCATGCGAACAATCGCGGACGTGTGCGGCACGAGTATTCATTTTTGTCAGTGCGCGCGATGCGGCATGACATTGCGCCGACTAACCGAACGCTACATGGCGCCACGTTCATCTTGAGAGTGTCGCGTCCGGAGTTACTGGTTTCATGTGAAACATGAAGTCAAAAAAAGACCCCGTCGAACGGGGGTCTTTTTGATGCATCGTCAACAGCGCTCAGAACCGGACAGTCGTACCCAGGTAGAAGAACCGGCCGATGTTGTCGTACAGCGCGGAGGTGAAGTCCGAGCCGAAGTAGTTGCGCGGCGGATCCTTGTCGAAGGCGTTGTCGATGCCGAGGTAGACGTCGATCTTCGAGCCGGGGAACTGATAGCCGAACTGGACGTTGTGGTAGGTGTACGAGCCGTTCTTGATCGGACTGGCCGAGCCCGGATTGCTGTTGTAGCTTTCCGGCGTCACGCGCAGGTTGCCGTCCACATAGTTCATGTCCCACGAGGCGCGCCACTCGTTCCAGTTGTACTTGGTCTGGAACTGGGCGCGCCAGCGCGGATCGGTCACGTAGGTCACGTACTCGTCGTACTCTGCCGGGAAGTCCTGGAACACCCATTCGCGCGACTGGATCAGGCGCGTACCGACAAGGCGCAGCACGGTGTTGCCTTCGCCGAGCTGGAAGCGGTAGTCCATTTCCAGATCCACGCCCACACGCCGCGAGCGTGACAGGTTTTCGTTGAGCGCCTGCCAGCCGATGATGCTGTGCTCGGGATAGATGCGGCCCTGCGGGTCGGTGAATCCACCCAGCGGGGCGCGCTGCACGAAGCCGCAGAAGCTGTTGTTGATGCCGCCCGGGTTGTCCACGCAGCGCGTGGCATTGGTCTCTGCGGTCACGGTGCCGATCGCGTCCTGCAGGTCGATGCGCCAGTAGTCGATCGACATGCCGAAGCCCTCGAAGAACTCCGGCTGCCACACCAGGCCATAGGACAGGCTGCGCGCGCGCTCCGGTTTCAGTTCCGGGTTGCCGCCGCTCACGCCGGGGCGGGTGGAGGTGAAGGTATCGATCCAGCCCACCGGCACGCCCAGCGCACTGCAGTTGGCCTGGCGCAATGCCACATCGCCTGCGGTGCCGGGGCGGTTGGTGTTGGTCGGCAGGTAGTTGCAGGGGTCGTTGATGGTCGCGAAGTTTTCGCTCTGCGAGTCGTACAGCTCACCGATGCTGGGCGCACGCACTGCCTGTGCCACGGTGCCGCGCAGACGCAGCGACGGGATGATGGTCCAGTCCAGGCCCACGTTCCAGGTCTTGGTCGAGCCGATGCTGTCGTAGTCCGAATAGCGTCCTGCCACATCCAGTGCCAACCGGTCCACGCCCGGCAGGCCGGCAAGCAACGGAATGGTGCTCTCGACGAAGACTTCCTTGACGGTATATTCGCCACCGCTGTTGGGGATGGCGTTGAGGAAGGTCGCGCCCGAGGCCGCCAGCGGATCGGTGATTTCCTCGCTCTGCTCCTTGCGGTATTCCACGCCACCGGCAAATCCGATGTCGCCGGCCGGCAGCGACAGCAGGTTGCTGTTGGCCACCGATGCGCTGAACACGGTCTGCTGGATCTTGGCCTGCGAGCGCGCGGTGGTGTTGAACCATGCCGCTGCTTCCGGGGTCACCGCGCCATTGCCGAACACACTGAACGGGACGCAGCCTTCGCGCGCCAGCGCCGAATAGACGCGGTTGGTGTGCGGATTGATCGCGTTCGGATCCAGCGCAGTGCGGCAGACGATGTTGCCGCTGGCATCGCGTGCGGCATCGATACCGGCTTGCCAGCGCTCGTTGATGCGGTTGTTGAGATTCAAGCGGTCGACCGTGGTCTTGCCGTAGTTGGCGGACACGTCGTAGCTCCAGTTATCGGTGAAGTTGCCCTCGGCACCGAGCACTGCGCGATAGGTCTTGCGTTCGATGTTCTCGCCGCGACGGCCGGCATCGACGTTGAAGCGGTTCATCAGGATCTGCGTGGCACCGCGCGAATCCATCAGCGCGCCGAGTTCGGGGCTGACATACGGATTCTGGCGACGCACGCGCAGCGAACTGTCGAAGGCCGGCTGGCCGAAGAATTCCGAATCGGTCTCGCTGTACTTGCCTTCGAAGAACAGGCGATGGTTCTCGCTGAGCTCGAAGTTGATCATGGTATTGACGCTCTTGCGATCGAAGCCGGGCTGCAGGTCGGCCACCGCATTCAGATCGACGAAATCGCAATCCACGCACGAGGTGTTGCTGACCACCGTGCCGTTGTAGCGGTTGCGGCGGAAGCTGCCGTCCTGGTTGAACAGGTAGCGGTTGCCATAGCTGGCCGGGTTGCGGAAATCGAAGGTGCCCAGGTTGAAGGTGCCGCCGTAGGACGTGGAATGATTGCCGCCCGGGCCGCTGAGCACGTTCTGCGGATTGCGCTCGCTCGGCGGTTGGCTTGGATCGAACGCGGGGTTCTGAACCGACACCAGGTACTCGCGGCCGATGGCGCGGTTGCCGCGACCGAAGCGGTCCTGCTTGCTGTATTCGCCCGACACCGCGATGTTGCCGCGGCCGTCCGCAAAGTCGGTGCCTGCCGAGAAGCTGGCGAAGGAGCGGTTGTAGTTGCCCTCATCGGCCAGGCCGGTCTGCGCGCGCGTCTCGAATCCGGTGAAGGTCTTCTTGAGGATGAAGTTGACCACGCCGGCGACTGCGTCGGCACCGTAGACGGCCGAGGCACCACCGGTGATGACTTCGACGCGTTCCACCCATTCCACCGGAATCGTGTTGACGTCCACCGCAGTCGAGCCCGGGCTGGAACCCACGTGGCGACGGCCGTTGACCAGTACCAGGGTGCGGTCGGTGCCCATGCCGCGCAGGTCGAGCAGGCCCAGCCCGGCGGTACCGATGAAGCGGGTGGAATTGCCCAGCGTGTAGCTCGGTGCCAGCGCCGGCATGCGCGCCATCAGGTCGCTGATGGTGGTCGCGCCGGTGGCGCGGATTTCCTCGGCACTGATCGCGGTGACCGGCGAGGGCGTGACGAAGCCGGTACGCGCAATGCGCGAGCCGGTGACAGTGACCTTGTCCAGATCGGTGGTGCCGGGTGCGACCCCGTTTTCTGACTGCGCGGCAGCGTGGCCGGCAGAAGTGGCCAGCACGGCAAACAGCGCGGTGCTCAGACGATGACGCTGGGTGGGTTGCAGAAGGCGACTCGACATGCGCTTGCAGATTCCTTGCGGGGGAGTTTGCGGCACAGCCGTGCTCGCTGAGCGCTGGCTGAACTGAATTGCAAACGTAACAATTCCTTAATCATGTGTCCACGTTTGTGAAATTTGCCGCGGTTTGACACATGTGTGAGCGTGCGGCGCCGGTGTCCGGTGGTGGCTTGAAACGCATCTGCCTGTGGCCGAGCCGGTAAACTGACGGTCTTCCCAGCGCTGCGGCTGGCGACGCAGCCATCGCTGCATTCGCAGCGCACGACGAATCAGGCAGGCAATGACGACGATGGTGCAACGCGCTTCAAGCAAGGTGATCGACCCCTCCCGGAGCGCACGCGCATGAGCGGCGAGCGCAGAATCCCCGCGCACGCGGTGCAGGGGGCGCTGGCGCCGCATCCACGCATCCGCAATGTGATCGCGGTGGGCTCGGGCAAGGGTGGGGTGGGCAAGTCCACCACCGCGGTGAATCTGGCGTTGGCCTTGCGTCAGCAGGGCGCGCGCGTCGGCGTACTGGACGCGGACATCTACGGGCCGAGCGTGCCGGCGATGCTGGGCCTGAGCGGGCGGCCGGACAGCCCGGACAACAAGTCGATCGAGCCCTTGCGCGCGTTCGGAATCGAGGCGATGTCGATCGGCTTGCTGGTCGATCAGGACACGCCGATGATCTGGCGCGGGCCGATGGCAACCTCGGCACTGACCCAGCTGTTCAACGACACTCTGTGGGACGACCTGGATTACCTGTTGATCGACCTGCCGCCAGGCACCGGCGACATCCAGCTGACCTTGTCGCAGAAGATCCCGGTGGCCGGCGCGGTCATCGTCACCACGCCGCAGGACATCGCCACGCTGGATGCGCGCAAGGCCTTGAAGATGTTCGAAAAGGTCGAGGTGCCGGTGCTCGGCATCGTCGAGAACATGGCGGTGCACACCTGCAGCCAGTGCGGCCACCGCGAGCACCTGTTCGGCGAGGGCGGCGGCGAGCGCATGGCCGCCCAGTACGGCGTGCCCTTGCTGGGGTCGTTGCCGCTGGCGATTGCGATCCGCGAGCAGGGCGATGCGGGCCAGCCGATCGTGGTGGCCGCGCCGGAGTCGGCGGCAGCGCAGGCCTATCTGGCCGCTGCCGCGCGCCTGTCCGAGGAGCTGGGCAAGCGGCCGCGCGCCAGCATCCCGATTTCGGCTTCGCTGCTGTAGCGCGCGGGCCGGCGCTGGTGCCGGCCGCTTGCTAGAATTCGCTGCCTTTCGCGCGGGCCGCTCGGCCTGCCGCCTTCCGTCTTCAAGGAACACCGCATGAGCATCAAGAGCGACCGCTGGATCAAGCGCATGGCCGAACAGCACGCGATGATCGAGCCGTTCGAACCCGGCCAGATCAAGCACGATGCCGCCGGCCAGCGCATCGTCAGCTTCGGCACTTCCAGCTACGGGTACGACGTGCGCTGCTCGCGCGAGTTCAAGATCTTCACCAACATCAACTCGACCATCGTCGACCCGAAGCACTTCGATCCGGGCAGCTTTGTCGATATCGAATCGGATGTGTGCATCATCCCGCCCAACAGCTTCGCGCTGGCACGCACGGTGGAATACTTCCGCATCCCGCGCGACACCCTGGTGGTGTGCCTGGGCAAGAGCACCTATGCGCGCTGCGGCATCATCGTCAACGTGACCCCGCTGGAGCCGGAGTGGGAAGGCCACGTCACGCTTGAATTCAGCAACACCACGCCGCTGCCGGCGCGCATCTACGCCAACGAAGGCGTGGCGCAGATGCTGTTCTTCCAGTCCGACGAAGTCTGCGAGACCTCGTACAAGGACCGCGGCGGCAAGTACCAAGGCCAGACCGGCGTGACCCTACCGCGCACCTGATGCAGTGGAGCAGCCGCGGCCTTCAGCAGGTCGCGGTGGTCCGCTCGCGGTAGCGCAGCAGTTGGCGCACGCCGGCGGCGATCAGCAACGCCGGCCACCAGGTCGACACCAGGTTGCCCAGGTCGATACGGGCCAGCCCGAGGTTGTCCAGCAGAAACAGCGTGCCCAGCGTGATCAGGAACAGGGCGGGAATCAGGCGATAGTGCATGGCGATGTCCTCGGTAGGTGTGCGCCCATGCTGCGCGCAATACACCCACCGATCAGGTGCCGGAAGTCAACACTTGCAGATGACAAACGTCATGTCGGCCAGGTCATGGCTGTATTGGGGGCCGTGTCGTGTTCGCTGGCAGTCCCGGGGATACGGGAGTCCTGCCTCTCTACGGGTGCAGTCGGCTAGCGCATGAGGCTTCGCGCGTCCCCTGGTCCGCCCTTCGGGGCACCTTCTCCCGATGGGAGAAGGGATGTCGGCGCTCTGACCCGGCGCTGGGGCTGATCGACTGCTGGAATCGCTCCATTCCATATTTTTGGGAGCTAACGCCCATCATGCACACGGGCGAGAGCCGCGCCTCAAGGCGCATTGCCGCATCCAATCAGTGACAGATCAGCAGCTACGGCCGGACAGTTCGGGAATCAACAGCGCCAGAAGCGCGCTCTTACGATTCCCCAATCCCGATTCCCGGCTATTTGCCCCGCCCAAACAACATCCCCACACCGCAGGCGACCAACGCCGCCGGCCACCACGTGGCGATCAGCCGGCCAAGACTGACATTGGTCCAGCCCAGGTTGTTGGCCAGGAACAGCAGGCCGACGAGGATCAGGATCAGCGCGGCGACGACATTGGATTTCATGCGGACAGGTGGTTGTTAGACGGGCGCCTATCGTAGCCGCTGCGCCCACGCAGCGACATGCTGGTGCAGCGCGTCGGCCTCGAAGCGCTGCGCGCTGCCGCTGCCCCAGACCGGGCCAGGCCAGGCCGCATCGCCCGGATGCCGGCCGACCAGATGCACGTGCAGCTGCCGCACGATGTTGCCCAGCGCGCCGATATTGAGCTTGGCGACCCCGGGCTCGACCCGCATCAACTGCGAGAGCTGATTGATCTCGGCCAGCAACAGACGCTGCTGGCCGCCATCCAGATCGATCCACTCGCTGACATCGGCGACCCGCGGCACCAGCACCAGCCACGGGAAGCGGCTGTCGTCCATCAGCCGCACCTGCGACAGCGGTCCGTCGGCGACGAACACGCTGTCTGCGGCCAGCCGCGCATCGAGCTGGAAGCCGCTCGCCTCGGACATGCCGGCTGCAGTCCCGCTCATCCCAGATGCGCTTCAAAAAAGCCCAGGGTGCGCTCCAGTGCACGCTCGGCGCTGTCTGCGTCGTAGTGGGTCGGGTCGATGCTGCGGTTGAAAGCGTGGCCGGTCGGATACACGAAGGTTTCCATCTGCGGCAGCTTCTCGCGGTGGGCCTGGATCGCCTCGGGCGGAATGCTGGTGTCCTGCTCGCCGAAGTGGAACATCACCGGCGCCTTCGGAGTTTCGTCCAGTAGCTGGGTGTTGCGGCCGCCGTAGTAGCTCACCGAGGGCAGGCCCAGGCGGATCGCCGACAGCAGCGCCACCGAGCCGCCCCAGCAATAGCCCACGGTGCCGACCTTGCCGGCGCGGCCGAGCAGGGTGGCGGCGGATTTGACCACCTCCACCGCGCGCTCCAGGCCGACCGCATTGGCCAGTGCCAGGCCGCGCTGCAGGCTTTCCTGGTCGTAGGGCAGCTGCACGTCCTTCTCTTCCAGGTCGAAGAAGGCCGGCGCCAGCACTTCGTAGCCGCGTGCGGCGTAATCGTCGGCCACCGCGCGGATATGTTCGTTGACGCCGAAGATCTCCTGGATCACCACCAGGCCGCCGCGCGGGCTGGAGGTCGGGGTGGCGTGCCAGGCGGCGACCTGGCCGTCGGGGGTGTCGAGCGTGGTCCAGTGACCCATGGGAACTCCTGCTGCGGTAGGGGGAAGGCGCGCATTATCGACCGGATCGGCGGCGCTGCAGGTGAGGGTCTCGCTAAGATGACCTTGCCCGCCCGCAGCGCGGTTCAGAGCGCTGCCCGCGCGCCGCTATAATTGCTCCACTCAGGCCCCAGGCCGCTCCGTTCCCAGGCTCCTGCTTCCATGTCCCAGCTGAACCCCAAAGTCGGCTTCGTCAGCCTTGGCTGCCCGAAGGCGCTCGTCGACTCCGAACGCATCCTCACCCAGCTGCGCGTGGAGGGCTACGACATCGTGCCCAGTTACGACGCCGCCGACGTGGTGGTGGTCAACACCTGCGGCTTCATCGACTCGGCGGTGACCGAGTCGCTGGATGCGATCGGCGAGGCGATGAACGCCAACGGCAAGGTGATCGTCACCGGCTGCCTGGGCAAGCGCCCGGAACAGATCCGCGAGGCCTATCCGCAGGTGCTGGCGGTGTCCGGCCCGCAGGACTACCAGAGCGTGATGGAGGCGGTGCACGCCGCATTGCCGCCGCGCCACGACCCGTTCGTGGATCTGGTGCCCGACTACGGCATCAAGCTGACCCCGCGCCATTACGCGTACCTGAAGATCTCCGAAGGCTGCAACCACCGTTGCAGCTTCTGCATCATTCCGTCGATGCGCGGCGATCTGGCCTCGCGTCCGGTCGATGAAGTGCTGCGCGAAGCCGAACGCCTGGTCCGTGGCGGGGTCAAGGAATTGCTGGTGGTCTCGCAGGACACCTCGGCCTACGGCGTGGACCTGAAATATGCCGAGCGCCCGTGGCGCGATCGCATGTACCAGACCCGCATGAAGGCGCTGTGCGAAGGCCTGTCGGAGCTGGGCGTGTGGACGCGGCTGCACTACGTGTATCCGTACCCACACGTGGACGATGTGATTCCGCTGATGGCCGAAGGCAAGCTGCTGCCGTACCTGGACATTCCGTTCCAGCACGCCAGCCCGCGCATTCTCAAGCTGATGAAGCGGCCCGGTGCGGTGGAAAAAACCCTCGAGCGCGTGCAGTGCTGGAAGGCGATGTGCCCGGAGATCACGGTGCGCTCCACCTTCATCGTCGGCTTCCCCGGCGAAACCGATGCCGAATTCGAATCCATGCTCGACTTCCTGGACCAGGCCCAGCTCGATCGCGTCGGCGCGTTTGCGTATTCGCCGGTGGAGGGTGCCAGCGCCAACGCGTTGCCGGATCCGGTGCCGGAAGAGCTCAAGCAGGAGCGTCTGGCGCGCTTCATGGCCAGGCAAGCGGAGATTTCCGCCGCGCGGCTGGAGGCCAAGATTGGCAGCGTGCAGCAATGCCTGGTCGACCTGATCGAAGACGATATCGCGGTGGCGCGCTCACGCGCGGACGCACCGGAAATCGACGGCCTGGTGCATATCCAGAATGGCGGCGAGCGCGGCTTGAAGGTCGGCGACCTGGTCGATGTGGAAATCACCGACAGTGACGAGCACGATCTGTTCGGCGATGCATTGCCGGCCAATGTCGCAATCCAGCAGGGACGTCCGTTGAATCTGCAGATGGTGTAACTGGACGCTGGTCCTTGCACATCTGTCCGTAGGAGCGCGCTTGCGCGCGATGAGGCCTGATCGATAACGCCCCATCGCGCACAAGTGCGCTCCTACACGCAGGTCAGCAGAGTGTGGTCACTCGCCTACTGGGTAGCGTAATCCACCGACACCACCACGAAGGTGTGCTTGCCCGACGGCAACTGCGCTTCGAACTCGTCGTCCACGCGTTTTTTCAGCAGCGCGCGCGCCAAGGGCGAGTCGATGCTGATCCAGCCGCGTCCGGCGTCGGTTTCGTCCGGGCCGACAATGCGGTAGTGCAGCAGCTCGCCGCTGTCGGCGTCCTCCAATTCGACCTGTGCGCCGAAGAATACCGCGCGCGGATCGGTCGGTGCGGTATCCACCACACGCAGCGCTTCCAGCCGTTTGCTCAGATAACGCACGCGGCGGTCGATCTCGCCCAGCTGCTTCTTGCGATAGGTGTACTCCGCGTTCTCCGAGCGGTCGCCCTCTGCCGCTGCGGCGGCCAGCGCACGCACCACCTCCGGCCGACGCACGCGCCACAGCTCTTCCAGCTCGGCCTTGAGCCGGGCGTGGCCGTCGGGCGTGATCAGTGCGGTGCTTTTTTCGGCGGGCGGGCGCCAGCGGCTCATGGGCGGTGTATCGGACAGCGGGGCCGCGATGCTAGCGCGCATGGCCGGCTTGCGCATCTGCCGTCGCACGGCGAAGCTTTGCGCTCTCTCGGACACGGACGTTGTCATGTTGCTGATGCCGCTGCACAAACCCTGGTCGCGCCAGAACATTCCCTGGGTGACGCTGCTGCTGGTGTTGGTCAATGTGGTGGTCTACCTGGGCTATCAGCGCAAGGACGATGCGCTGGTCGAAAACGCGGTGCGCTACTACGTCGAGTCGGGCCTCGGTGCAGTGGAGGCGCAAGCCCACGAGCGCTATCTGCAGCAGACCGACGACACCAGGTTGCGCGCTGCGCGCCGGGCCAGGCTGGACAGCGTGCCGGCGCGGCAACGCCTTGCCTATCTGGCGCAGCTGACGATGCACGACCTGGCCTTTACAGAGGCATTGCGCAGCGGCGCGTTGTTCAAGGATGAGCAGCGTCTGCGCGAATGGCGCACATTGCGCGTGCCCTACGATGCGCGCCTGTCCAAGGTGTTCACGTTGCGGCATCTGCAGCGTAGCTCCGAGTGGTCACCTGCGAGGATGCTGACGGCCACCTTCCTGCATGGCAGCTTCGATCATTTGCTGGGCAACATGCTGTTTCTGCTGGCGCTGGGCACCTTGCTGGAAGGTGCGATCGGCAGCGGCTGGTTCCTGCTGCTGTATCTGCTCGGCGGGTTCGGTGCCAGCGCGGCCAGCCTGTGGTGGCGCTGGGGCGCGCCGGGCGGCGGCCTGGGCGCCTCCGGTGCGATCGCTGCCTTGATGGGCGCGTTCTGCGTGGTCTGGGGCAGGCGCAAGGTGCGCTTCTTCTACTGGTTCTTTGTGGTATTCGATTACGTACGCGGGCCGGCGATCCTGCTGCTGCCGCTGTGGCTGGGCTGGGAGCTGTACAGCCTGCTATGGAGCGACAACGGCAGTGTCGCCTTCGAGGCACACGCCGGTGGGCTGGTCAGTGGCGCCCTGCTCGGTGTCGTACTGGTGCTGTTGCGGCGCACGCGCCCGGCCTTCATGCAGGAGAGCGAGGCAGTGCTGGTGGACGATCGTTGGGAGCGCGCGCAGCGGCACCTGGGACGCATGGAGAACGTGGAAGCCGAGCGCCTGTTGGCGGAGCTGGCCAGCGAGCAGCCGCATAACCTGGACGTGGCGCTGGCGCGCTACCGCACCGCGCGCAATGCCGGCCGCAACCAGGACAGCCTGCAACACGCGCAAACGCTGTTGCAGCTGCACACGCACCACGCCGAGCAGACGCGCATCCAGCTGACAGTCGCTGCCGAACTGGGCAAGGCCGGGATTGGGTACGCGCCATCGGCACGCATGGCACTGATCGGCGCATGCCTGCGCACGGGATTGTTGGCCGATGCCGAACGTCTGTTGAAGGAAGGCGAGTCGGGGATGCCGCGCGCCGAGCTGGCGCACCACTGGTTCGTACTGGCCCTGCGACACGGCGAGCTGCAGGACGGCGCGCAGCGTGCGCGCTTGCTGCGTCAGCTGCTGGAGCAGTTCCCCGAGCAGGCACAGGCCAGCAAGGCGCGCTTTTTGCTCGAGAACGGATGAGTGGTTTCTGCTTGATCCGTGTTGCCAACGCAAGCGGTGAGGGCACCGTACACTCGACTCACCGGAGCTTTTGATCTGGCGTTCGACTGGACTTGAAAGACACTGCTACGCGAGGTCCGGGTTGCTGTTGTTTCTTCTGCCTCGAGCAGAATTGTCTAGCGCGGATGGATCAATTGCAGAGCGGTTGATCTGCGGTGTGGCTGCAGGGCCCTTGCCCGCCCACCATCGCAGGACACGCCGCGAGTACGTCCTTGTAGGCTCTTACGCGGCATCCATGCCGCGTAAGGTCCCGCGACGGTGAGCGGGCAAGGACCAGTCGAGATGGTCGGTATGTAGGGTTGCGAGCAGTACACGTCGCGCGACGGACCGATGGTGGAGCATCTGATCTGCGCCTTAGAAAGTTTTGTTGGCTGCTCAAGCTGGTTGAATCGCCACCGCTTTCAGCGCGGCTTCCAGCTTCGCGCGTAGTGCATCGTCGTCGCATTGAGCCAGTGCGTTTTGCAGCACTGCGCGCGCCTGCTCATCGCGGCCGAACCGTTCGCCCAACAGTAGGCCGGCATCCAGCGACCAGGCCGGCATCATCCGGTCGCGCGGCCATGCGGCGACTGCCGCAAGCAGGCCGTCGGTCGCCAGCTGGAATTGCCCGGCCATCTTTGCGCGCTCGGCCAGCAAGGTGGCGTGCTCTGGCGTCAGCGGGGTAAACGTGGAGTCGCCGTCCAGCGCTTCGCGCTGCAATGCGAGCGCGCGACGCTCCTGTTTTTCCTGCAGCAGGCGGTTGATGTACTGGCGGGTGTGCTCGCGCAGTTCGTCGTTGCGATGGTGTTGACGCAGCAGGCGCTGATACAGCTCGTGCACCGCCAGGCTTACCGCACGCGAACGTACCGCCCCGCGCAGCGCCTGGAATGCCTCGTCGGAATGTCCGTCGCGCAGATATTGTTCGGCTTCGTCGAGCAGGCGTTGATCCGGGTCTTCGCGCTCGAACGCAGCATCGCCGCTGGGCACGTAGCCGAGGTCTTCGTGGTACTGGTAGACCAGATACCCCATCAGGTGGAAGCTGGCGAACAGGCTCCAGATCGAGGCGATCACCATCGTCGCCTCGCGCACGATCGGCGGCAGATACTTCACCGCAATGAAGATCGCCGCAGTGGCGCTGCCCTGGATCACATACAGCAAACCGTATGCAGCCAGGTACGGCCAGCCGATGCGCATTGCCATGTCGATCGACACGGCCGGATTGAGGGCGCGGCGCAGGCTGCCATCGATGGCCAGCGCAATCATCATGCCCGGCAGCAGCAGCTGGACTGCCAGATAGGCGATGGTCAGGCCAGGCTTGCCCGCCAGCACGCCCGCCGCACCAATGACGATGCCCAGCGCAAACGCCAGCAGGACCAGCCGCAGCACCGCGCTGTCGAAGCTGTTGTAGCCCAGCCGGGGCGCGTCGGCTTGCCCGTCGGCGGTATGGCGCAGGATGTCGAAGGCATAGGTGTAGGTCGCCATGCCCAGCACGCCGGCGACCACCAGTTTCAGAATGCCGGGCAGCACCAGCAGCGCGCTGCACAGCGTCAGCGCGATCAATGCGTACAGCGCCGAGCCGCGCAGCGGATAGGTGGCAATGGCGGGAATGCGGGTCCAGAACGGTGCCGGCGCGGCCTGCGCGGCAACCTTGCGTGCGCGAAAACGGTCTTCCATGACGCTCCCCAGGCGTGTGATGTGACCGGATTGTGCGGTGGTGCGTGCCGTCACGCAATTGGGGGAGGGACGCCGACTAACCTGGATCGCCAGCGACCGGGGACATGTCGCGGGCATGGTCCGGATACTGCTGGCCAGGCCGTGCATCAGTGCCGGCATTGCATCGAAGCTCGCTGTGTCCGATAGCATCGGACGCGCAGCGACAGGCCGCCGATGCGTTGCGTGCGTGATCTGTCCGACGCACTGGGGGAGGCGATAGGTAAAATAATGGCCCGCCGCAATCTCGCGGCCCGTACCAGCGACCGGGCGCGCCGCGCCCCTGGCATTGCCGTCGCTCGCATCACAAGGAGTGTCGCTTGAATCCTTCTGTCACCGGCAACCCGCAGGTCCGCATTCGCAGCATCGATGTGCTCTCGGACAATTGGTATGTGCTGCGCAAGGTCACGTTCGATTTTCAGCGCAAGGACGGCCGCTGGCAGACCCTGTCACGCGAGGCCTACGATCGTGGCAATGGCGCCACCATCCTGCTGTATAGCCGCGCCAAGCAGACCGTGATGCTCACCCGCCAGTTCCGCCTGCCCACGCTGCTCAACGGCAATCCCGACGGCATGCTGATCGAAGCCTGCGCCGGCCTGCTCGACCGGGACGATGCGCTGACCTGCATTCGCAAGGAAACCGAAGAAGAAACCGGCTACCGCATCGACAACGTGCGCAAGGTGTTCGAGGCCTTCATGAGCCCGGGTTCGGTGACCGAGCGTCTGTATTTCTTCGTTGGCGAATACTTCGACGGCGACAAGGTCAGCGAGGGCGGTGGGCTTGAAGAAGACGGCGAAGAGATCGAGGTGCTGGAACTGTCATTGGATGCAGCGCTGGCGATGATCGGCTCGGGCGAAATCGCCGATGCCAAGACCATCATGCTGTTGCAGTACGCCAAGTTGCATGGTGTGTTGGGGTCCGTCCACGCCAACACGCGGTAGCCCTTCAGGGGCGACGGTGTCATCGAGACGTGTCAGCGGCGGTCAAGCTGATCAACGCTTCCCACCAAAAATGCTGCCGAAGATGCCGCGCACGATCTGCTGGCCGATCTTGCTGCCGATGGTGCGCGAGGTCTGCTTTGCCATCGTTTCCAGCATGCCCTGACGGCGGCCGGTGCCGAACACGGCATCCTTGACGGCTTTTCCGAAACCGCTGTCCTGCGTTTCCTCGTCCTCGCGGGTGCGTGCCGGCGGTGCGGCGTTGTGTTCGGCGACCTGTTCGACGCGGCACGCCAGCAGCTCGGCAGCCGATTCGCGGTTGATCGCGGTGTCGTAGCGGGTGCCGACCGGGCTGGCCGCGCGCACCTGCGCGCGTTCGGTCTCGCTGATGGCGCCCATGCGGCAGCGCGGCGGGGCGATGAGCGTTTGCTGCACCGGTGCCGGCACGCCCTTGCCTTGCAGCGGCGACACCAGCGCCTCGCCGGTGCCCAGGCTGGAGATCGCCGTGGCCACATCGAGCTTGGGATTGGCCACGAAGGTCTGCGCCGCGGTCTTGACCGCCTTCTGGTCGCGCGGGGTGAACGCGCGCAGGGCATGCTGCACGCGGTTGCCGAGCTGGCCGAGGATGTTGTCCGGAATGTCGTCGGGAAACTGCGAGCAGAAATACACGCCCACGCCCTTGGAGCGGATCAGCCGGACCACCTGCTCGATCCGCTGCACCAGCGCAGCCGGCGCATCGTCGAACAGCAAATGCGCTTCGTCGAAGACGAACACCAGCTTGGGGTGTTCCAGGTCGCCCACCTCGGGCAGACGCTCGAACAGTTCCGAAAGCAGCCACAGCAGGAAGGTGGAATACAGCTTCGGCTTGAGCACCAGTTGATTGGCCGCCAGGATGCCGATCACGCCACGGCCGTCCGCAGACACGCGCATCAGGTCGGCCAGCTCCAGCGCCGGCTCGCCGAAGAAGTGCTCGCCACCGTCCTGCGCCAGCCGCAGCAGGGCGCGCTGGATCGCGGCCACCGACTGGCTGGAGACCAGCCCGTAACTGGTGGACAGCTCCTTGCGTTCTTCCACCACCAATCCAAGCAGCGCGCGCAGGTCGTCCAGGTCCAGCAACAGCAGGCCACGGTCGTCGGCCAGCTTGAACACGATGTCGAGCACGCCGGACTGGGTGTCGTTGAGTTCCAGAATGCGCGCCAGCAGGGCAGGGCCCATCTCGCTGACGGTGGTGCGCACCGGGTGGCCGAGCTGGCCGTACAGATCCCAGAACACCACCGGGCTGGCGGCCGGCGCGTAGTCGGTGATGCCGATCTCCGTGGCGCGCTGCAGCACGCCGGCGGCGCCGTCGCCTGCCACTGCCAGTCCGGCGACATCGCCTTTCACGTCGGCCAGGAACACCGGGACACCCATGCGCGAGAAGCCTTCGGCCAGGGTCATCAAGGTCACGGTCTTGCCGGTGCCGGTGGCGCCGGCCACCAGTCCGTGGCGATTGCCGAAGCGCCCTTCCAGCACGACCGGGATGTCGTCGGTGACGCCTTTGCCGAGCAGGAACGAGGCCATAGCGCAGATCCGGTGGGAAACGCCGGATTCTAGCGGGCAATCCGGCCGGACAAACCTGGCGGGCGCTTGACCCCGGATTTCGACCGTGCTGTCCGGCTGCCGGCGGCCGACAGGCGGTGCAATGACGCAGCCGGTGTGCCAGCCGCTTGCCGCCGTTTGCCCAGGCATTCCAGGCCCGCTGCGCCACTGCCAAGCTAACGGCCCACTGACCCTGCCGGCCCCGCCGCCTTGCCCCGGTGTCGCCCCGGCGGCTACCCTGCCTGCCTTTCCGCTGTACTGCCTACGATGCCGCTCGCTCATTTTGGTTTGCGCCCATGGCCGGTTCTGGTCGTGGTGGCGCTGATGTCTGTCGTCCCCGCTGCCCACGCCATTTCCAAACGCGATACGGAGAAGGCCGCCGTGCTCGATGCCCGCATGGCCGCCGCCGAAAAGCGTTATCGCGATGCGCTGGTGCTGGTGAACAACTCCGACCCCAAGGGCACCGCCGAAGGCGATGCCGCGCTGGAGGACATGGAAGATGTCATCGACGCCTGCATCAAGCAGCGCGGCTGCCTGGTCGCCAATCAGCTGGCCACCTACAAACGCCTGCTGAAGGCGCGCGCCGATGCCGAAGCGCCGGCCGCCGAAGATCCGCAGGACGACGACACCCTGCTGCAGGCCGACCCGGACCACCTCGGCCCGGCGGCGAACGGCGTGCCCGAGGCGGCGCGTGCCGCCACGCTGCTCAACGACCAGCGCCACGATTTCGACAAGATGGTGCAGTACAACCCGGCGGTGCAGGCCGGCATCCGCCGCTGGCTGACCGACATGCGCCCGGCGCTGCTGACCAGCTACGAGAACTACAGCAACCTGCGCGGGGTGATGTGGCCGGAATGGCAGAAGCGCGGCCTGCCCGAGGCACTGCTGTTCGGCATCATGGCCAAGGAATCCAACGGCAAGGTGCACGCCAGCTCGCGTGCCGGCGCGGCCGGGTTGATGCAGTTCATGCCGGCCACCGGGCGCCGTTTCGGGCTGGGCCCGGACGGCACCGGCTTCGACACGCGCTTCGATGCACGCAGCGCCGCCGAAGCCAGCGCCGCCTACCTCAACGAGCGCATGGCCGGGCTCAACCGCAACATCGAACTGGCGCTGGCCGCCTACAACGGCGGCGAAGGCCGTGCTGCGCGCGTGTTCTCGCAGAGCGGCGGGCGCGGGTTCTGGGAGCAGGATGTCTACAACCAGTTTCCGGCCGAAACCAAGGACTACGTGCCGATGGTGATCGCCGCGGCGTGGATCTTCCTGCACCCGCGCCAGTACGGTGTGGACTTCGCCAAACTCGACGCGCAGCCGGCCACGCTGAAGCTGGCCAAGTCGACCACCATCTACGAACTCACCATCTGCCTGGGCAGCATGGGCACGCGCGACGGTTACATGCGTGCGTTGCGCAACCTCAACCCGCGCTATGAATCCGATGGCTGGATCCCGGCCGGCACCGTCATCAACGCCACCAACCGCATCGTCAGCCTGTACACGCGCTACTGCGTGAATGGCCCGCGCGCGGACCTGGCACGCACGCTGATCACCGCCGATCTCAACAGCGCGATCGTGCGCAGCAGCAGCGCCCCCGAGTACGTGCCCAGCGTGGCGGTGGGCGATGTCAGCCCGATGGCCGGTGTGCCGACCACCGTGGCTACCGGCCAGCCGGCGATCGCCAAGCCCAAGGCCAAGCAGGCGCGCAGCTACACCATCGCCAGGGGCGACACGCTCGGCCGCGTCGCGCAGAAGTACCAGTGCGAGATCAAGGAGCTGGCCAAGGCCAATGGCCTGAAGGCGCCGTCGTATGCGCTCAAGCCAGGGCAGAGCATCAAGCTGGCCGGCTGCGATCGCTGAGCAGCGCTTGCAGTACCGCGTGGGTTAGAGCATCGGCCAGCTGCTAAGAGAGCTGCGCCGGGCCGCGCTCCGTTAGAAGCGGTAGGCCGCCCCGTAGGAGCGGACCTGGCCGCGACGAAGCAGTCCGGGTAGTTCCGGCACAGGCAAGGCAGTTCCGAATCGGGGCTGGAGTCAGAAAGGCCCAAGCGCCCCCAGCCTCACTGCGCATGCCACGTCGCGGTCGGGCCCGCTCCTACACCCGCATCGTCTTGTTGGAAGCCTGACTGGGCATCGGTCTTGTAGCGAGCTGGTCTGGCGGCGATGACACCGTCGCGGCGGCGTTTTCGTCGCAGACCCATGCTCCTGCATCGGAGTAGGCCATCGAATTGATCAGCGGAGATCGTCGGCCAGCGCAGGCAGGCGTACCGCATCGGGGCACTGCGCCGGGCTGCGCCGTGGTAGGAGCGGACCTGGCCGCGACGAACCAGTCCGGGTAGTTCCAACGCAGGCGAGAACGCTCTACATCGAAGACTGGGGGTGCGACATGCGCCTGCGCATTGAACGTCGTCGAGAAGGCCTGTCGCGGTCAGGCCCGCTGCTACGAGGGCGTCGCTGTTGCATTACCGAAGCGAACAGCGCAGGCGCGCGGCGGTGATCAGCCCACCTGGCGACGGGCGAGCGCCTGTCCCAGGCGCACCGATGTCTCCGCGGCAAGTCCGCCATCGAGCTTTGCGACACCGGGCGGCAGCAGCACGATCACGGTCGAGCCGTAATTGAAGCGCGCCATCTCCGCAAACTTCTCCAGCACGATGCCCTTGCCGCGATAGTCCTTGCGCGTGATGCGGTCGCCGTAGCGCGGGATCTCCACGCCGCTCCACACCGTTTCCACGCCCGACACCAGCAGCGCACCCACCATCACCGAGACCATCGGGCCGAAGTCGGTGTCGAAGTGGCAGACCAGGCGCTCGTTGCGTGCGAACAGCCGCGGCACATTGCGCACCGCATCCGGGCCGACGCTGAACAAGCGGCCGGGTACGTGCACAGTCTCGCGCAGGGTGCCGGTCCACGGCATATGCACGCGGTGGTAGTCCTTGGGCGAGAGGTAGACGGTGGCGAACAGGCCGTCGTTGAACGGCAACGCCGCTTCGGCGTCGCCGAGCAATTCGGCGGCAGTGAACGACTGCCCCTTGGCCTGGAAAATGCGGCCGTTCTCGATCGGGCCGAGCTGGCTGATGCGCCCGTCGGCGGGCATCAGCAGCGCCGCAGGATCGGCGTCGGGCACGCGTGCGCCCGGCTTCAAGGCGCGGGTGAAGAATGCATTGAAGGTGGGATAGGCGCGCGGGTCCGGTTCCAGTGCCTCGCCCAGGTCCACGCCGAACTTGCGCGTGACCGTGTCGATCAACCACTGCTTGGTGGACGGCGTATCGGAATAGGCCAGCGCACGCGCCAGCGAGGACAGCAACCGGTGCGGCAGCACGTAGGTCAGGGAAGTGACGAGACTCACGGAGCGGTTACCTTGGTCAGTTGCTGGAGGTCGGCGGCGATCGCCTTGGGGTCGAGCGGGGGACGGATCAGCCCGGCCAGGCGGCCCTGCGGGTCGAGTACGGCGATGCCGGCCGAGTGATCCATGCTGTAGTCGTTGGGATTGTCCGCAAAGCCCTTGCCCGGCACTTTCTGGAACACGAAGCCCAGCGCGGTGGCGAAGCGCTGCAGCGCCGGCACCTCGGCGGTGGCGGCCAGGGTGTCCTTGTGGAAGGCATGCGCATATTCGCCCAGGCGCGCCGGCGGGTCGCGCTGCGGGTCTACCGACACGAACAGCACGCGCGGGCGCAGGCCATCGGGGATGCTTTCCCACTGCTGCTGCGCCACCGCCAGATCGGTCAGCGTGGTCGGGCAGACGTCCGGGCAGAAGGTGAAGCCCAGGAACACCAGCGTCCAATGTCCCTGCAGCTCACCGGGTACCAGCTGGGTGCCATCGGACTGGCGCAGGCTGAACTGCGGCAGCGTGCGTGGCTGCGGATAAAAGGTGATGGTGCGGGTGGGCGGCCAGGGCGAGCTGGGCGCGGCGCCAAGAAACTTCTGGCCCAGCAACAGCCCCAGGCCGGCGGCCAGCGCCACCAGCAGCACGATGCCGGTATTGCGATTGAACATGGCGGTTTCCAGTGCAACGGACGCTCATGATACCGATCCGACCTCTATAATCGTGGGCCGATTCCTCTTTAGTTGTTGCCATGACTGCCGCCGCGGCCGACGAACTGCACACCATCATCGACCTGATCCGCTACGGCACCAGCCGTTTCAATGCAGCCGGTCTGACCTTCGGCCATAGCTACGACAATGCGCTGGACGAGGCCACCCAGCTGGTCCTGCACAGCCTGCATCTGCCGCACGATCTGGGCCCGGCCTATGGCCAGGCGCGCCTGCTGCGCTCGGAAAAGGAGCAGGTGCTGGGCCTGTTCGAGCGCCGCATCAACGAGCGCGTGCCGGCGGCGTACCTGACCGGCGAGGCCTGGTTCGCCGGGCTGAGCTTCAAGAGCGATGCGCGTGCGCTGGTGCCGCGGTCGCCGATCGCCGAGCTGATCGAGGCCGGCTTCGAACCCTGGCTGGGCGGACGCGAAGTCACCCGCGCGCTGGACCTGTGCACCGGTTCGGGCTGCATCGCGATCGCCATGGGCCACTACAACCCGCAGTGGGACGTGGACGGCGTGGACATCAGCGACGACGCGCTGGCACTGGCCGCCGAAAACAAGGCGCGCCTGCATGCCGACAATGTCACCCTGCTCAAGTCGGACCTGTTCGCCGGGCTGGGTGGCCGCCAGTACGACCTGATCGTCACCAATCCGCCGTATGTCACCAACGACGAAACCGACGCGCTGCCGCAGGAGTATTCCTACGAGCCGGAGCTGGGTCTGCGTGCGGGCGACGACGGCCTGGATCTGGTGCTGAAGATCCTGCGCGATGCGCCGCAGCACCTCAGCGAAGACGGTCTGCTGATCTGCGAAGTGGGCGAGTCCGAGCAGCACTTGATCAAGCTGTTGCCGGAAGTGGATCTGGCCTGGGTCGAGTTCAAGGTGGGGCAGATGGGCATCTTCGCGGTCGAATGCCGCGAGTTGATCGCGCACGGCGCGCGCATCGCCGAGCTGGCCAGTGCGCGCTGAATCGTCCATCGCGCGGCCGCAGCTGAGCGATCTGCTGTTGCTGGTGCCGGTGTCCATCTTCGGCGTCGGCATTCCGCTCGGTTTGATCGACGTGGTGTACCGCCTGTTCGACCCGATGTACGGCGGTCCCTTGCCACAGCGCTTGTTTAGGGCGGGGGCGGAGATCGGCTTCGGCCTGATGGCGTTTTTCGGCCTGGTGTCGGCGTGGATCGTGGTGGTCAGTTCGGATGCGGCCTTGCGTGCGCATCGGCGCCGCACGCTCATTGTGGCACTCGGCCTGCTGGTCGGAACTGGCGTTGCGCTGCACCTGCTCGCCGATTGGCTGCTGAGTGGGCGCATTAAGCTGGATGTCTTTGCGCTGGTGTTCAGCGGCCTGTTGGCGGTGGCACCGATGCTGGTGGCGGCACGTCACCTGCCGCGCATCCTGCGCGCCACGCCACCTGCTGCAATGTTGAGAGGATGCCGTCATGGGCAGTAACAGTTTCGGCCGCCTGTTGACGGTCACCACCTTCGGCGAGTCGCACGGGCCGGCGATCGGCTGCGTGGTCGACGGTTGCCCGCCGGGCCTGGAGATCGCGCCGGAAGAATTCACCCACGATCTGCAGCGGCGTGCATCCGGTAAGAGCCGGCATACCTCGGCGCGCCGCGAAGCCGACGAGATCGAGATCCTGTCCGGCGTCTACGAAGGCCGGACCACCGGCACGCCGATCGGCCTGCTGATCCGCAACACCGATCAGCGGAGCAAGGACTACAGCAACATCGCCCAGCAGTTCCGTCCCGGGCACGCCGACTACACCTATTGGCACAAGTACGGCATCCGCGATCCGCGCGGCGGCGGGCGTTCGTCCGCGCGCGAGACCACCATGCGTGTGGCCGCCGGGGTGATCGCCAAGAAGTGGCTCAAGCAGCGCTACGGCGTGCTGGTGCGCGGATTTCTATCGCAGCTGGGCGAGATCCGCCCGACCGGTTTCGACTGGAATGCGGTCGAGGACAACCCGTTTTTCTGGCCGCATGCCGAGCAGGTGCCGGAGCTGGAAACCTACATGGACGCGCTGCGCAAGTCCGGCGACTCGGTCGGCGCGCGCGTGGACGTGGTGGCCGGTGGCGTGCCGGCGGGCTGGGGCGAGCCGATCTACGGCAAGCTCGATGCCGAACTTGCCGCGGCCTTGATGAGCATCAATGCGGTCAAGGGCGTGGAGATCGGCGACGGTTTCGCCAGCGCCGCGCAGAAGGGCACCGAACACCGCGACCTGATCACCCCGGAAGGCTTTCTCAGCAATCATGCCGGCGGCATCCTGGGCGGGATTTCCACCGGCCAGGCGATCACCGCCTCGATGGTGCTCAAGCCGACCTCCAGCCTGCGCCTGCCCGGCGCGACCGTGGACGCGGACGGCGCGGTGGTCGATGTGATCACCACCGGCCGCCACGACCCCTGCGTCGGTATCCGCGCCACCCCGATCGCCGAGGCGATGATGGCGCTGGTGTTGATGGACCAGGCCTTGCGTCATCGCGCCCAGTGCGGCGATGTCGGCGAGGTGACGCCACGCATTCCCGGTCAGGCCGATGTCTGAGTCGCCCCGCGCCAAGGTGTGGGTCAGCCAGCCGCTGTTCGACGATGTCGTCGCGCAGTTGGGCGAGCATTTCGAGCTGACCACCACCGCGCGCGTCACCGCGTATTCGCCGGCCGAGCTGGCTGCGCGGCTGGCATCGCTGGACGGTGCGCTGATCACCCTCAACGAGCGTATCGGCGCGGCGGAAATCGCCTCTGCACCGCAACTGCGCGCGATCGCCAACGTCGGCGTGGGCTACAACAACCTGGATCTGGATGCGCTCAGCGCAGCCGGCATCCTGGCCAGCAACACCCCGGATGTACTGACCGAGACCACCGCCGATCTCGGCTTTGCCTTGTTGATGGCCACCGCGCGCCGCATCACCGAAGCCGAGCGCTGGCTGCGCGACGGGCAGTGGGGGCAGTGGTCGTTCAAGACCATGCTCGGTGCTGATCTCCACGGCAGCACGCTGGGCATCCTGGGCATGGGCCGGATCGGGCAGGGCATCGCCCGCCGCGGCGCGCATGGCTTCGGCATGCGCGTGCTGTACCACAACCGTAGCCAGCTGCCGGCCACCACCGAACAGGCGCTCGGCGCGCAGTACGTGGACCTCGATACGTTACTGGCGCAGTCCGATCACCTGGTGCTGGTGCTGCCCTACACCAAGGACTCGCACCACATCATCGATGCCGCGGCGCTGGGCAAGATGCGCCCCACCGCCACGCTGGTGAATATCGCGCGCGGCGGCCTGGTCGATGAAAGCGCGCTGGCCGATGCGCTCGCCAATGGGCGCCTGGCCGGTGCCGGCCTGGATGTCTACGAAGGCGAGCCGGCCGTCCGTCCCGAGCTGCTGGCTCTGCGCAACGTCGTACTCACCCCGCATATCGGCAGCGCCAGCCTGGCCACGCGCCGCGCGATGGTGCAGCTGGCGGTGGACAACCTGATTGCCGCGCTGGGCAAAGGCGCCAATGCCGGCCACCCGCCGAGCGCGCTGAATGCTGATGCGGTGGCTGCTGCCAAACAGGGCGGCGCGCGCGCTGGCGAAGCGACCAGCACCGGCACCGGCAAAACCGTCACGACCAAACGATAGGGAACCTCCGCGGCCAGCTTTGGAGGTTCCCCGAACCCACTGCGCAAGCGTATTCCCCACTTTCCTTATTCGATAAAGACAATCTCATGAGCAACGAAAACCGTCGTTTCAACGTCGCGGTCGTGGGCGCCACCGGCGCTGTCGGCGAGACCATGCTGAGCATCCTGGCCGAGCGCAACTTCCCGGTCGCCACCCTGTACGCGCTGGCCTCGGCGCGCTCGGCCGGCGGGCAGGTGGAGTTCAATGGCGGCAAGGTCGATGTGCTGGACCTGGCCGACTTCGATCCCACCGGCGTGGACATCGCGCTGTTCTCCGCAGGCGGCAGCGTGTCCAAGGAGTACGGCCCCAAGTTCGCCGCCGCCGGCGCGGTGGTGATCGATAATTCCTCCGCGTTCCGCTACGACGACGACGTGCCGCTGGTGGTGTCGGAGGTCAACCCCGAAGCGCTGAAGCAGCGCCCGCGCGGCATCGTCGCCAACCCCAATTGCTCGACCATGCAGATGCTGGTCGCGCTCGGCCCGATCCACCGCAAGTACGGCATCGAGCGCATCAATGTGGCGACCTACCAGTCGGTCTCCGGCGGCGGGCGTTCGGCGATGGAAGAGCTGGGCAAGCAGACCAGCGAGCTGCTGAGCTTCCAGCAGATCGACCCGCAGCGTTTCCCGGTGCAGATCGCCTTCAACCTGATTCCGCACATCGACGACTTCCAGGACAACGGCTACACCAAGGAAGAGATGAAGCTGGTCTGGGAGACGCGCAAGATCCTGGGCGACGACTCCATCCAGGTGAATCCCACCGCGGTGCGCGTGCCGGTGTTCTACGGTCACTCCGAAGCGGTGGCGATCGAAACCCGCGACAAGATCAGCGTCGAAGACGCGCGCGCGCTGCTGGCCGCATCGCCCGGCGTGGAAGTGGTGGACGAGCGCAAGCCTGGCGGCTACCCGACGCCGGTCACGCATGCCTCCGGCAAGGACGCGGTGTTCGTCGGCCGTATCCGTGAGGACCTGTCGCATCCGCGCGGCCTGAATCTGTGGATCGTCTCGGACAACATCCGCAAGGGCGCCGCGCTCAATGCCGTGCAGCTGGCCGAGCTGGTCGCACAGGAAGGCTGATCGCCGTAGTCCCGTAGGAGCGCGCTGGCGCGCGATGAAGCTCTCCCAGTGAAGCCTCATCGCGCTCAGGCGCGCTCCTACCAATGCGCTGCCGATGAGCTGCAGCATGCATGTCGCATCGCGGCATCGCGGCGGCATCTGCGCTCTGCGTCGGGTCGCCGACTTTTTCGCTCATGCAGCGGCTATATTGATGCCCATGAAACATAGGGGCGGGGGCGCGATGCGTCCGATACAAGGGATAGGTGCGCTGCTGCTGATGGCCTGCAGCGGCGCTGCCATGGCGTTGGGCTTGGGCGATATCCGGGTGCTGTCCAGGCCCGGGCAGCCGTTGGTGGCCGAGATTCCGGTCATCTCCAATGAGCCGGGCGAACTCGACAACGCACGCGTGGCGCTGGCATCGGCCACCACGTTTGCACGGGTCGGTCTGGAACGCCCGCAGGGTCTGGTCAGCAACCTGCAGTTCCAGTTCGCGCAGGACGCGCGCGGGCGTGCGGTGATCCGCGTGACCAGCAGCCAGGCAGTGGAGCAGCCGGCGATCAACTTCCTGATCGAGGTGGAGTGGGGCCAGGGCCGGCTGGTGCGCGAGTATTCCGCATTAGTCGATGCGCCCAACACCGCCGCGGCGATCGCCGAGCCAGGCATCGAGGCGCCGCGCGCCGGGGCCAGCAATGCCATCGCACGCGCACCGGCCGCCGCGTCCGCAGCCGCTGCCGAGCGCGCCGGACAGGCCGCCGACGCGGCGGCGCCTGGCGCACGTTCCAGCACGCGTGCTGCCGCGCCGGTGCCGGCCGGCGATGCGTTGCCGGCGGTGCGCTCGGGCCAGACCTTGTCGGAGATCGCTGCCGCAGTGGCCCGTTCCAGCGGGCATTCGCTCGACCAGACCATGCTGGCGCTGCTGCGTACCAACCCGGACGCCTTCATCGGCGGCAACATCAATCGATTGAAGCAGGGCGCAGTGCTGCGCACCCCGCAGGAGGATGCGCTGGCGCAGGTCGGCGCCGCCGAAGCGGCGGTGATGGTGCGCGAGCAGGCCGCGCAGTGGCGTCAGGCGCGCTCGGCGGTTCCGCAGCCGGCCGAGGCCGGCGCTGCGGCCGCAACACCCGCGCCTGCCGCAGCGGCGGCCTCGGCAGGTGCCGGCGCGCGGCTCGAGATCGCCCCTGCAGTGGCGAGTCAGACCAACACCGCCGGCGCCACGTCCGGCACCAGTGCCGAAGGCGAGGGCGACATGGCGGCCAACCAACAGTTACAACAGGCCAGGGAAGACATCGCCACCCGCGATGCGGAATTGCAGGATCTGCGCACCCGCGTGGCCGATCTGGAAAAGCTCAAGCAGCAACAGCAAGCCTTGATCGCCATGAAGGACACCGACCTGGCGGCCGCGCAGAAGCGCCTGTCGGAAACGCCGGCTGCGGCACAGCAGGGCAGCGGGTTCCCGCTGTGGCTGATCGGTGGCCTGGTGTTGATCGTCGCGGCGGTCGTCGCCTGGCTGGCGGCGCGCCGGCGCAAACCCTCGCCGCTGCCGCCGTTGCCGCGGCGTCAGTTCGATTTCGTGCCGGTCGGTGCCGCGGCAGACGCCGCCGAACCGCAGGACGATACGCAGGCCACCGTGCCCAGCGAGCACGATGTGCTGCACGACCCCGAATTCGAACAAGCCGATCTGCGCGAAGAAGAACGCGCCCAGCAGACGCAGCAACCGCTGTCCGATGTGCTGCGCCGTGAGCCGCTGTTGTCCGAGCCTGCCGCCGCGCCGCCGGTGGTCACCAGCGATGACTGGCGCTCGCTGCGCGCAACGCCGCCAGCCCCTCCGGTAGAGCAGCCGGCGTTCGTCGCGCCCGAGGACGCGGTGCCGGAGCCGCCGAGGTCCGCGCACGCGCAGCCGGAAGACGGCCCGCTGCCGTACGGTGACGTTGCGCATGCCAGCAATGATCTGGCGCCGGGCATGCCGTCCGCGTCGGTCGCCACGCAGGACCGCCTGGATGTCGATCCGGCCCCCATCGCGCCGGCCGCTGCGCCCAGCGCGGTGAACAGCAGGGAGTTCGTCTCGGCAGGGCGCGATCGTCTGGAGCTGGCCGTGGCCTACATGGACCTTGGTGACACGGACACCGCACGCGGCCTGTTGCTGGAAGTCGCGGCAACCGGCGACGAGGCCAGCCGCGCCGAGGCCGCCGAACTGCTGGAACGCCTGGCATGAGCCCGGCGCTGGACAGCATGGCCGCCGCGCGCGAGCGCCGCATCGATTACGTGGAATTCGCCTCGCTCGATCTGGAGGCCAGCCGCGCCTTTTTCGAAGCCGTGTTCGGCTGGCAGTTTCAGGCCTATGGCCCGGATTATCTGGCCTTCAACGACGGTCGTCTGGACGGCGGTTTCTATCGCGCCACCGCGGTAGCGCCGGCAGACGCTGGCCCATTGGTCGTGCTGTATGCCGACGCGCTGGAGCCCATGGCCGAGCGCGTTCGCGCGGCCGGTGGCGAGATCGTCAAGCCGGTGTTCGGCTTTCCCGGCGGCAGCCGCTTTCATTTTCGCGAGCCGGGCGGTAACACGCTGGCAGTGTGGTCCGAGCGCACGGTCGGCTAGTCCGCGCGCTCCATCGATTCGATAACAGGCAGGTTCCGATGCGTTACGCGCTGGGCGTGGAGTACGACGGCAGCGAGTTTCAGGGCTGGCAGCAGTTGGGGGAACATGGCGGGCCGAGCGTACAGGCCAGCCTGCAGGCGGCGCTGTCCTCGGTGGCCGATGCCCCGGTGCAGGTGGTGTGCGCGGGCCGCACCGATGCCGGCGTGCACGGCGAATGCCAGGTGGTGCATTTCGACAGCGATGCGCGCCGCGAGCCGCGTGGCTGGATGCTGGGCACCACCGCGCGCCTGCCGCCCTCGATCGCGGTGCGCTGGTGCGTGCCGGCCGCCGCCGACTTCCATGCGCGGTTTTCCGCACGCGCACGCCGCTACCGGTATCGCCTGCTGAATCGGCAGATACGCCCGGCGCTGTATCGCCAGACCTTGAGCTGGGAACGGCGCCCGCTGGATGCCGATGCCATGCACGCAGCCGCGCAGGCCTTGTTGGGTGAGAACGACTTCAGCGCATTTCGCAGTGTGCAGTGCCAGGCCCTGCATGCACGCCGCAACCTGCAGGCCATCAGCGTGCAACGCATCGGCGAGGTGGTGGAGGTGCAGGTCCAGGCCAATGCATTCCTTCATCACATGGTGCGGAATATTGTTGGCTCGCTGATCCTGATCGGAACCGGGGAACAACCGGGCGACTGGATCGCGACGTTGCTGGCCGGCCGCGACCGTACGGTGGCCGGGCCGACAGCGCCGCCACAAGGCCTGGTCTTCGTCGGGCCGCTGTATCCCGCAGAGTGGCATCTGCCCGCTGAGGTAACCCAATGAATCGATCGCTGTACCGCACCCGTATCAAGTTCTGTGGCATGACTCGCGCCGGTGATATTCGACTGGCCGGCGAGCTGGGTGTGGACGCGGTAGGTTTCATCTTTGCGCATGGCAGCCCGCGCCGCGTGGCGCCGGCCGAGGCGCGCGCAATGCGCCAGGCCACTGCGCCGATGGTCGATGTGGTGGCGCTGTTCCGCAATAATTCCAAGGAAGAAGTACGCGAAGTGGTGCGCACCGTACGTCCGACCTTGCTGCAGTTCCATGGCGAGGAAGACGACGCGTTCTGCCGCAGCTTCAACCTGCCGTATCTGAAGGCGGTGCCGATGGGCAGCGGCGGGATGAATGGCGAGGACGCCAACGCGCGAACCTTGCAGCTCGCCTTCCCCAATACCGCCGGTTTCCTGTTCGACAGCCATGCGCCCGGCGCAGGCGGCGGTACCGGCAAGACCTTCGATTGGTCGCGCCTGCCGACCGGCCTGCATCGCCCGTTTCTGCTGGCCGGCGGCATCACCGCCGACAATGTGTTCGATGCGATCGTGGCAACGCTGCCATGGGGTGTGGACGTGTCCAGCGGCGTGGAGCTGGCGCCCGGCATCAAGGACGGCCACATGATGCGCAAGTTCGTCGAAGAAGTGCGCCGGGCCGATTGTCACGAGATGGGGTGAGTTGGGAATCGGGATTCGAGAATCGGGATTGGGGATTGGGGAATCGGAGTAGGCAGTCTGCTTCGTTGTTTTAATTGCCCTAGATTTTTCGTGTCCTCCGATGATTGATTGCTTGGTCGTAGTCTCTCCGATCACTGAGCGTTCCAATCAGACGCCTGCGGCATCCGTGGTGCGCTGCTGATCTTCTGAAAGCGCGCTACGTAACCAGCCGGCAAGCTGGTCGATGCGTGGATCCGGGTTGCGCCTTGCGGCGCACAGTACCCAGCGGCCGCGGGTTGGCGTGAAGCCCCAGGGCGCCAGCAGGCGTCCGGCGGCCAGGTCCGCGGCAACCAGCGGTTGCGGTGCGATCGCCACGCCCAGGCCGGCGGCGGCGGCTTCCAGCAGGTAGACCAGATGTTCGAATTCGGTGCCGAAGCGCAGCGCTTCGGCTGCCACGCCGTGGCTTTGCGCCCATTCCGGCCAGGCCTGCGGGCGCGAGCGGGTATGCAGCAAGGCGTGATCGAGCAGGGCGGCGGGCACTTTGCCAGCCAGCTGCGTCGCCGATGCCAGCTGCGGACTCAGCACCGGACCGATCCACTCCACCCCTAGCTCGTGCACCTGCCAGTCGCCCGGCCAGGGCGGGATGTCCAGCAGCAGTGCCGCATCCAGGCCGTCCAGGTCCGGGCCGGGCGCCTGCTCGTTGGCCGACAGGTGCAGGCGCACCTGCGGCAGATCCCGCTGCAGCCGGCCCAGCCGCGGGATGACCCAGCGCGCGAGCAGACTGCCCGAGCAGCCCAGCACCAGCGGCGCCTCGCTGCTCGGGCGCCGCAACGCCGCCCAGGTGTCGCCGATCAGCGCAAAGCCCTCGCCGGTCGCATCACGCAGCCGGACGCCGGCAGGAGTCAGCACAAGGCCACGACCCTGGCGGGTGAACAGCGCCGCGCCCAGGGCCTGTTCCAGCGAGCGCACGTGCCGGCTGATGGCGCCATGGGTCACGTGCAACTCCTGCGCGGCCCGGCTGACGCTCTGCAGACGCGCGGCGGATTCGAACGCGCGCAGCGCTGCAAGCGGGGGAAGCAGGGTGCTCATATGTGAGTCCAGGTCACAGGTTGCGGCAATCTTATCGATTTATCGCGCGCCGTGGCTGCGCTACAGTAATGCTTCTTGTATGACCGCATCGCTGCAGAGGATTCCCATGTCGGCCCAGCCCATCAGTGACTTTCACGCCTATCCGGACGCTGCCGGCCATTTCGGCAAGTTCGGTGGCCGGTTCGTTGCCGAGACCTTGATCGGCCCGTTACAGGAACTGGCTGCCGCCTACGACCAGGCGCGCCAGGATCCGGCCTTCATCGCCGAGTACGACAAGGATCTCAAGCATTACGTCGGCCGGCCCAGCCCGATCTACCACGCCGAGCGCCTGAGTCGCGAAGTGGGCGGCGCGCAGATCCTGCTCAAGCGCGAGGACCTGAACCATACCGGCGCGCACAAGATCAACAACACCATCGGCCAGGCCCTGCTGGCCAGCCGCATGGGCAAGACCCGCATCATCGCCGAGACCGGCGCCGGCCAGCATGGCGTGGCCAGTGCCACGGTCGCCGCGCGGCTAGGCCTGGAGTGCGTGGTCTACATGGGTGCCACCGACATCGAGCGGCAGAAGATCAACGTCTACCGCATGAAGTTGCTCGGCGCCACGGTGATCCCGGTGACCTCCGGCTCGGCCACGCTCAAGGACGCGCTCAACGAGGCGATGCGCGACTGGGTCACCAACGTGCAGGACACCTTCTACATCATCGGCACCGTGGCCGGCCCGGATCCGTATCCGCGCATGGTGCGTGACTTCAATGCGATTGTCGGCCGCGAAGCGCGCGTGCAGATGCTGGAAGACTTCGGCCGCCTGCCGGATGCGATCAGCGCCTGCGTCGGCGGCGGCAGCAATGCGATCGGCCTGTTCCATGCCTTCCTCAACGACCCGGGCGTCAAGATCTATGGCGCCGAAGCGGCCGGCGACGGCATCGCCAGCGGCCGTCATGCGGCGTCGATCGCGGCCGGGCGCCCCGGTGTGCTGCATGGCAACCGCACCTATGTGATCTGCGACGACGACGGCCAGATCACCGAAACCCATTCGATCTCCGCTGGGCTGGATTACCCGGGCGTGGGCCCGGAGCATTCGTTCCTGTCCGACAGCGGCCGCGCGGTCTATCAGGGCATCACCGACGACGAAGCGATGGCCGCCTTCCATCTGCTGGCGCATACCGAAGGCATCCTGGCCGCGCTCGAATCCAGCCACGCGGTGGCGCAGTCGATCAAGCTCGCGCGCGAGATGCCCAAGGACGCGTTGATCCTGTGCAACCTGTCCGGCCGCGGCGACAAGGACGTGCACACCATCGCTGCGCGCGAAGGCGTGCAGGTCTGATGCCACTGCGGCGCGTCACCGTGACCGCGCTGGCCGACCAACCGGGCGAGCAGGAGCTGCTGTTCGCCTGGCTCGACCGCTGGGCGCCGCAGATCCGCAGCTGCTCGGAAAACAGCGGCTGCGGCTGCTGCCTGGACAGTTTCGACCTCGAGGTCGAGGCCCAGGCATTGGCCGAACTGCCGCCTGCCATGTACCAGGACATCCATTGAAGCGGTTGTACCGCCTCTAACTTTTGCAAGGTCTTTCAATGCGTCGTATCGACGAAACCTTCCAGCGCCTGCGCGCCGATGGCCGCAAGGCGCTCATCCCCTTCATCACCGCCGGCGACCCGTCGCTGGAAGCCACCGTACCGGTCATGCACGCGCTGGTACGTGCCGGTGCCGACGTCATCGAGCTGGGCGTGCCGTTCTCCGACCCGATGGCCGACGGCCCCACCATCCAGCGCAGCTCCGAGCGCGCGCTGGGCCGTGGTGCCGGCCTTGCCTACGTGCTGGAGGCGGTGCACGAATTCCGTCGCGAAGACGCCGCCACGCCGGTGGTGTTGATGGGCTACCTCAACCCGATCGAGATCCACGGCACCCGTCGCTTCGCCGAAGCCGCCGTCGCTGCGGGTGTGGATGGCCTGCTCCTGGTCGATCTGCCGCCCGAAGAAGCGGCCGAGACCCGCACCATCTTCACCGAGGTCGGCCTGGCCCTGATCGCGCTGGCCTCGCCGACCACCAGCGAGCAGCGTCTGGACATGTTGTGCAGCAGCGCCCAGGGCTATCTCTACTACGTCAGCTTCGCCGGCGTCACCGGCGCCTCGAATCTGCTCGACACCCATGCCGCCAGCGACCGCCTGCGCCAGCTGCGTCGGCGTGCCGGCGCTCCGGTGGTGGCCGGCTTCGGCATCAAGGACGCCGCCAGCGCCGCCGCGATGGCCGTCGACGCCGAAGGTGTGGTGGTCGGTAGCGCCCTGGTCGCTGCGCTGGCCGAAGCCACTGACGTCCGCAGCGCCCGCGAACGCGCCGAAGCCTTCCTGGCCCCACTGCGCCAGGCGCTCGACCAGGCCTGAAGCCAACGCCGCCCTCTGCTCCGGGGGAGACGGCGCGGCCTGCGCGCCATCTGGCACGCCTGCCTTCAAGCGCCGGCGCGGCAGGCGCTGGCCGGGCCATGCCGGCCCCGCATTTAGCCTCCGCGCTACCTCGGCTTTCCCGCGGCGCGTTAGACTGTCGCCCCTCTGCGGCCCACATGGCCGCCCTGCATGGATTGTCATACACGCATGAGCTGGCTCAGCAAATTGATGCCCTCGGGCATCCGCACCGAGAACACCCCGGCCAAGAAGCGCAGCGTCCCCGAGGGCCTGTGGGAGAAGTGCAGCAACTGCGGCAGCGCGCTGTACGGCCCCGAACTCGAGGAGAACCTCGAGGTCTGTCCCAAGTGCGACCACCATATGGCGATCCGCGCGCGCGCGCGCCTGAACTCGCTGTTCGATCCCGACACCGCGACCACCGAGATCGCCGCCCAGCTGGGCCCGGTCGACGTACTCAAGTTCAAGGACCAGAAGCGGTACGGCGAGCGCATCAAGGCCAGCCAGAAGAGCAGCGGCGAGTACGACGCACTGATCGCCATGCGCGGCACGCTCAAGGGCAATCCGCTGGTCGCCGCCGCCTTCGACTTCGCCTTCATGGGCGGCTCGATGGGCTCGGTGGTCGGCGAGCGCTTCGCACGCGCGGCCGAAGTGGCGCTGGAAGTCGGCTGCCCGTTCGTGTGCTTTTCCGCCAGCGGCGGGGCGCGCATGCAGGAGGGCCTGTTCTCGCTGATGCAGATGGCCAAGACCTCCGCCGCGCTCGGTCGCCTGCGCGAAGCCGGCCTGCCGTACATCTCGGTGCTGACCCATCCCACCACCGGTGGCGTGTCGGCCTCGTTCGCGATGCTGGGCGATATCAATATCGCCGAGCCGCATGCCCTGATCGGCTTCGCCGGCCCGCGCGTGATCGAGCAGACCGTGCGCGAGACCCTGCCGGAAGGCTTCCAGCGTTCGGAGTTCCTGCTCGACCACGGTGCCATCGACCAGATCTGCGACCGCCGCGACATGCGCGACCGCATCGCCGATCTGACCGCGATGATGATGCGCCAGCCGCATCCGCAGGACGCGGCCGCATGAGGCCAGTGGTTGCGCGCATGCGCGACACCGTCGCACGCGCCGCTGCGCGTGCGTCCACCCGTAGGCAGGAACACCGTAACGCATGAGCAGTCGCAAGTATTTTGGAACCGACGGCATCCGCGGTCGGGTCGGGCAGGGCGTGATCTCGGCCGATTTCGTGCTGCGGCTGGGCAATGCGCTCGGTCGGGTGCTCACCCAGGGCCGCAGCAAGCGCCCGCTGGTGCTGATCGGCAAGGACACCCGGATTTCCGGCTACATGTTCGAAGCCGCGTTGGAAGCCGGCCTGGTCGCCGCCGGCGCCGACGTGCAGCTGATCGGCCCGATGCCGACCCCGGCCATCGCCTTCCTGACCAACACTCTGCGCGCCGACGCCGGCGTGGTGATCAGCGCCTCGCACAACCCGCATTACGACAACGGCATCAAGTTCTTTTCTGCCGAAGGCGAGAAGCTCGACGACGCCACCGAAGCGGCGATCGAGGCCGCGCTGGACGAGCCGTTCCACACCGTGGAATCGGAGCGCCTGGGCAAGGCGATCCGCACCCGCGATGCGATCGGCCGTTACATCGAATTCTGCAAGGCCAGCGTGGCGCGCGGGTTCACCCTGCACGGCCTGAAGATGGTGCTGGACTGCGCGCATGGCGCGACCTATCACATCGCGCCGATGCTGTTCCGCGAGCTGGGTGCGGACGTGGTCGTCATCGGTGCCGCACCGGACGGGCTCAATATCAATGCCGGTGTCGGCTCCACCCATATCGACAACCTCGCCGCCAAGGTGCGCGAGAGCGGTGCGCAGCTCGGCATCGCCTTCGATGGCGATGGCGACCGCGTGCTGATGGCCGACGACCAGGGCAACCCGGTCGATGGCGACGATCTGCTCTACGTGCTCGCGCGCTCCTGGCAGGCCAGCGGCCGGCTCACCGGCACCGTGGTCGGCACCTTGATGACCAACTACGGTCTGGAACAGGCGCTGGCCGCATTGCACATCCCGTTCCAGCGCGCCAAGGTCGGCGACCGCTACGTGCACCAGGCCCTGGTCGAGGGCGGCGGCACGCTGGGCGGCGAAACCTCCGGCCACCTGCTGTGCCTGGATCGCGCCACCACCGGCGATGGCATCGTCAGTGCGCTACAGGTGCTCGAGGCACTGGGGCGCGACGGGCAGAGTCTGCGCGAGGCCCTGGGCAGCCTGAGCAAGGTGCCGCAGAAGACCGTCAATGTGCGGCTGGGAGGCGGGGCGGCCAAGGCGATCGTGGAGGCCGCCGGCGTGCAGCAGGCGCTGCAGCAGGCGCAGGCCGCCGTGCAGGGCCGTGGGCGCGCGTTCCTGCGTCCGTCCGGTACCGAGCCGGTGGTGCGCGTGACCGTGGAAGCCGACGACGCCGGCCTGATGCAGGACACGCTCGACCGTCTTTCCGGAGCCGTGCGTGACGCGGCGTGAGTCGCTGATCATTGGTGTGTGCGTGGTCTTTGCCAAGGCCGCGACGTTCTACCTGTTGTATCGCCTGCTGTCCTGAGCGGCAGGCCTTCCTTTCGACTTCCCGACTTCAACTACAGATATCCGTATGAGCGCCCGCATCCCGACCCTGGACATCACCCGTTTCGACAGCGACCGCGACGCCTTCGTCGCCGAGCTCGGCGCGGCCTATCGGCAGTGGGGCTTTGCCGGCATCCGCAACCACGGCATCGCGCAGGCCGACATCGACGCGGCGTATGACGTGTTCAAGGCGTTCTTCGCCCTGCCCGAAGAGGTCAAGCGTCGCTATCACGTGGAAGGCAGCGGCGGTGCGCGCGGTTACACCGCGTTCGGCGTGGAGACCGCCAAGGATTCCAAGCATTTCGATCTGAAGGAGTTCTGGCATATCGGTCGCGAGATCGCGGACGATTCGCCGTACCGCGCGGTGATGGCGCCGAACCTGTGGCCCGAAGAGGTGCCTGGTTTCCGTGAGCGCGGCTACCGGCTGTACCAGCAGCTGGACCAGCTGGGCTCGCGTGTGCTGTCGGCATTGGCGCTGCATATCGGCCTGCCGCAGGACTACTTTGTCGACAAGACCAACAACGGCAACTCGATCCTGCGGCCGATCCACTACCCGCCGATCACCAGCGACGACATCCCCAACGTGCGCGCCGGTGCGCATGGCGACATCAATTTCATCACCCTGCTGGTCGGCGCCAGCGCGGCCGGGCTGGAAGTGCGCTCCAACGATGGCGAGTGGGTGCCGTTCACTGCCGACGCCGACACCATCGTGGTCAACATCGGCGACATGCTGCAGCGCCTGACCAACCACGTGTATCCGTCCACCATCCATCGTGTGGTCAATCCGCCGGGCGAACAGGCGCGCAAGCCGCGCTATTCGGTGCCGTTCTTCCTGCACCCCAATCCGGATTTCCTCATCGACGTGCTGCCTTCGTGCATCTCCGCCGACAATCCGAGCCGCTACCCCGAGCCGATTACCGCGCACGGTTTTCTGGAAGAACGTCTGCGCGAGATCAAGCTGAAGTAATCCGTTCGCAGGCGCAGCAGCGCCGCCAGCGGCTGCGCTCGCAGCATCGGCGATGACCTCCGCCACAGTTTGGTTCATAAAATTCTGCTGGCGGCCGGTTAAAGCTTGCATTCACCTCAGCCGATAACCCAGTCTGATCGCTAGCGCGACGTCGGATTCGCCTGGCGCCCGCTGCCGATTGCACTAGGCTTGGGGGGCGCATGCGGACGCAGTGGTTCAAACGGATCGGCCCGGTTTTGGGGTTGCTGGCGTACTGCGCCGCAAGCTGTGCGTGGGCGACGCCGCTCAGCGTGACCGTCGTCGATGCCAACGGCATGTTGGTCGATGCGGTAGTGAGTCTGGAGCCGGCACGTCCGGTGGCCGCCGGTGGGGCGCCCAGGACCGTCGAGATGGACCAGGTCAACTCGCAGTTCGTGCCTGCGGTGCTGGCGGTGCGCACCGGTACCTTGGTGCGGTTTCCCAACAACGACCAGATTCGCCATCAGGTCTATTCGTTCTCTGCCGCAAAGCGTTTTGAGTTGCCGCTGTTCCAGGGCAGCACTGCCGCGCCGGTGCGCTTTGACCAGGCTGGTCTGGTGACGGTGGGCTGCAATATCCACGACTGGATGCTGGGCTATATCGTGGTGCTGGACACGCCGTATTTCGGCAAGACCGGCAGCGACGGTCGCGTGCAGCTGGACGCGCCGGCAGGCAACTACACCTTGCGGGTCTGGCATCCGCGCATCAAGGGCGCTGCACTCGCCGAGCCGGTGGCGCTTGCGCGCGAGGCCGTGCAACGGCGCGTGACCTTGCAGACCACCGGCGCCGCACCGGCGGTGGCACCTCCGGATGCGCGCGTGCGCGCGCTGCAGGACAAGTTCCGCCGCGCCGACCCGCAGAAGCCCAAGCCATGAAGGCCATGCGCCTGCATACCCGCATCGCGGCGTTTCTGGTGCTGGTCGTGCTTGCCACGCAGGCGTTGACCTTCATCGCGGTGCAGGTCGCCACCGAGCGCAGCGTCAAGGCGCAGCTCGGCGAAGAGCTGCAGATCGGCGAGCGCGTCTGGCAACGCATCAATCTGCGCCGCGACGAACAACTGCTGCAGTCGGCCTCGGTGCTGGCCGACGACTTCGGTTTCCGCGCGGCCGTGGCCAGTGGCGATGTGCCGACCATGCAATCGGCATTGCGCAACCACGCCGCGCGCATGTCGGCGCAGACCGCGCTGCTGCTGGCCCCGGATGGCGAATTTTTGACCGGACTTGCCGATCTGCCGCAAACCGAACAGCTGCGCGCAGTGCAGACCCTGCTGCAGCAGGCGCAGCGCGATGGGCGTGCGGTGGGCGTGGTCGCACTGGACCGACGCATCGTGCGGCTGGCGGTGGTGCAGGTACTGGCACCGAGCCGGGTGGGCTGGATCGCGATCGGCAACGAATCCGGCGACGGTCTCGCACAGGATTTCCGTTCCACCACCGGGCTGGATGCGACCTTCTTCACCGATGGTCCGCCGGTGCGGGTGCTGGCGTCCACGCTGGAGCCGGCTGCGCGCGCCGAGTTCGCGCAGCAGTTGCCGACCGCCGAACGCGCACAGGGCGCGGCGGTCGCGTTGACGCTGGCCGAGTCGCGTTACCTGGTCAAACTGCAGTCGATCCAGGGCGACAGCCATGTGCGGGTCGCGCTGCAGGCCTCGCTGGATCGCGCGGTGGCGCCGTACCGCGTGCTCAAGTTGCGCATCCTGCTGCTGGCGGGCCTGGCCACGGCTGCGGCGCTGGGTGTGGCGATCTTCCTGGCGCGCAGCGTCAGCAGGCCGGTCGCGCAGCTGGTGCAGGCAGCGCGGCGCATCCAGCGCGGCGACTACCACACCGCGGTCGAGGTGCCCTCCGGGCGCGAACTGGCCGAGTTGGCCGACAGCTTCGGGCGCATGCAGCAGCAGATCGCCAGTCGCGAGCAGCACATCCTGCATCAGGCGCGCCACGATGCCCTGACCGGTCTGCCCAATCGCATCTGGTTGCTGGAGCGGCTGAAGGACGTGGTGGAGCAGACCGTGGCCTCCGGCGGCACGGCCGCAGTGCTGATCCTGGATCTGGAACGCTTCAAGGAACTCAACGACAGCCTGGGCCACGATTTTGCCGACCAGGTCCTGGTCGAAGCAGGCCGCCGCCTTGCCGACGTGGTGCAGGAACCCAATCTCGTCGGGCGGCTGGGCAGCGACGAATTCATGGTGGTGGTGGCGCAGACAGATGTCACCACCGTGCAGCAGGATGCACAGCGCTTGCTGCTGCAGTTGCGCCGCCCGCTGGCGCTGCCGCAGGCGCGCATCCAGCTGGAGGCCAGCATCGGCATCGCCCTGATTCCCGAACACGGCGCCGATCCGGACACCTTGTTGCGGCGCGCGGACATCGCACGGCGCCAGGGCGGCAACGTCACCACCGTCGGCGCCAGCGTGTATCGCCTGGGCCAGGACGAGCAGCATCTGCGCCGGCTGCGCCTGACCGGCGATCTGCGCCAGGCCATCGGCGGCAACGAACTGACCTTGCGCTTCCAGCCCAAGATCTGCCTGCGCAACGATCGCGTCGAACAGGTCGAGGTGCTGGTGCGCTGGCAGCATCCGGTGCTCGGAGCGATCGGCCCGGACGAATTCATTCCGCTGGCCGAGCACTCCGGCGTGATCCATCCCTTGACCCGCTTCGTGCTGGACGAGGCGCTGCGCTGCCAGGCGCAATGGCGCAGGCAGGGGCTGGAACTGGGCATGGCGATCAATCTCTCCGCACTGGATCTGTCCGACCCCGGCCTGCCCGATTACGTGCGTGGCCGTCTGGAGCATCACGCGGTGCCGGCGCAGTCGGTGACGCTGGAACTGACCGAAAGCGCGCTGATGCGCGATGTCGAATCGGCGCTGCACATGCTGCACCAGCTGCGCAGCGTCGGCGTGCGTCTGTCCATCGACGACTTCGGCACCGGCTATTCCTCGTTGGCGCAACTCAAGCGCATGCCGGTGAACGAATTGAAGATCGACAAGAGCTTCGTCATGCAACTGGCCGAGGGCACCGACGATGCGTTCATCGTGCGCAGCACCATCGATCTGGGGCACAACCTGGGCTTGAGCGTGATCGCCGAAGGCGTGGAGAACGCCACCGCGCTGGGGCTGCTGCGCGGTTATGGCTGCGACATGGTGCAGGGCTATCTGTATTCGCCGCCACTGGAAGAAGTGCCGCTGGTCGCCTGGTGCATGCGGCAACTCGATCTGGCGCCGGCGGCGCAGGCAGGAGTGCATCGATGAGCAAATGGCGGGGCGCGCTGCTGTCTGTGGCACTGGCCGGGCTGGCCAGCGCACCCGCGTCGGCGATCGCCGGCGACGGGCGCCTGCTCGCCACCGGTGGCGTGTCGATGATCGAAGGCAGCAGCGGTGGCGGCATCGTGCCGTGGGCCACGCTGTCGGGCTACGGCACCCGCGACGAACTGGGCAGCGTGCTGTTCGCCACGCATGTGGACAGCGGCGATTACCGGCTCGACGTGCAAGGTGCCGCGCTGACGGTCGGCAACCGGCTGGAACTTTCGCTGGCGCGGCAACGGCTGGATCTGGGCACCCTGCAGGACCGGCTGGGCCTGCCGTGGAATGCGCTTGGCCAGGACGTGTTCGGCGCCAAGCTGCGGGTCTACGGCGATCTGGTCTACGGACATGCGCCGCAGGTCAGCGTGGGCGTGCAGTACAAACGCCTGCGCAATGGCACGCTGCCGCTGGCGATCGGCGCGCGCGACGATCACGGCACCGACGTGTATGTCAGTGCCAGCCGCTTGTTCCTGCAGGCCGCGGGCGGCTATCAACTGCTGCTCAACGGCACCTTGCGCGCGACCCGCGCCAATCAGACCGGCTTGCTCGGTTTCGGCGGCGATCGCCGCAACGCCTATCGGCTGGTCGGCGAAGCCAGCGCCGCCGTCGTGCTGTCGCCGGCGTGGGTGGTCGGCGTGGAATATCGCGACAAGCCCGACAATCTCGGCTTCGCCCGCGAGCAGGCCTGGGCGGATGCATTCGTGGCCTGGTTTCCCAGCAAGCATGTGTCCCTGACCGCGGCCTGGGCCGAGCTTGGCGACATCGCCACGCTCACCGACCAGCGCGGTACCTATCTTTCCCTGCAGGTGGCGTTCTGATGAATCGACGGCTGCGCTGGCCCTTGCTGTGCATGCTGGCGCTGATGAATGCCTGCGCCACCACGCAACCGCGCCCCACGCTCTACGACGAACTCGGCGGGCAGGCCGGAATCGAAGCGCTGGTGGAAACCATGCTGTCGCGCATCGCCGACGACCAACGCATCGTCGACAAGTTCGCGCGCGTCAACATCGTGATGCTCAACGAGCGCCTGGTGCAGAAGTTCTGCCATGTCGCCGACGGCCCGTGCCCGGATACCGCCAAGTCGATGCAGCAGGCGCACGCGCACCTGGCCATTCGCGAAGGCGACTTCAATGCGCTGGTGGAGGATCTGAACTGGGCGATGGATCAGCGCAAGATTCCGCGCCGCACGCAGAACCGTCTGCTGGCGCGGCTGGCGGCCATGCATGGCGAAATCGTCAATCACTGAGGGTGTCGCATCGCTGCCGCGCGCAGTGATGGACGCGCGTGGTCGCTGCTCGTAACACCATGTTTCCAGCCACGGACTGCGGCGCTGGGCGGGGCCGTTCAAAGCATCCGACGTCCGCTCGCGACGTATTGCCAGTCGCCCTGCGCTGCAGACAGGAGCGAGGCTGCGGCCGGTATCGGTGGTGGCCATGGCAACGGACAAGCTGGCAGTTGCAAGCGGCGCGCGGTCACGGGTGTGTGGCTGCGCAGGCAAGACGCTGCAGGCAGCCGATGCGCCGCCGCCTCTCACTGCAACGGACGCACCCGCTGCGATCCGCGCGCCATCAGGCGCAGTGCGAGCGCATGCGGCATCACGCGCAAGGCCGCATTGACCAGGCGATAGCGCCAGCCCGGCACGGCCAGCACCTGGCCGCGTTCCAGCGCGGCAATGCCGTACTCGGCCACGTCGTCGGCCTGCAGCCACGCCCAGCGGGGCAGGGTGGACATCGCCGCGCGGGTGCCGGTGACATCGTGAAACTCCGACCAGGCAAAGCCGGGACACAGCGCGCAGACCTTGACCGTGCAGTCGGCGTTCTCCAGTGCCAGCGATTCGCTGAAGCGCAGCAGGAAGCTCTTGCTGGCTGCGTACAGCGTCTGCCCGTCGGCACTCGGCGTCAGTGCGGCGAACGAGGCCACATTGAGGATCCGGCCCTGGCCGCTGGCGCGGATCATCGGCAAGAGCCGCCAGGTCAGTTCGCACACCGCGCCCACCATCACCTGCAGAAAGCGTGCGTGCGTGGCCCAGTCGTTGTGCAGATAGCGGCCCGGCACGCCGTAGCCGGCGTTGTTGACCAGGGTGCCCACCGTCCAGCCATTGCGCTGGATCTGCGCAACCAATGCTTCGACCGCGGCGGGATCGCCCAGATCGGCCGGCACCACTTCCACCTGCACCAAGGGCCGCAACTCCTCGGCCAGCGCCTGCAGCCGGTCGACCCGGCGCGCGGTCAGGATCAGCGGCACGCCACGCCTTGCGTAGGCACGCGCAATCTCGCGGCCGATGCCGCTGGAGGCGCCGGTGACCAGCGCGAAGACAGGCGAAACGGACATGGCAGGTTCCTGGTGGAGGAGGGGGAGGACAGGCAATGGACAGAAGTGTGCCGGCTGCCGACAGGGCATGGGCTATTCTGTCGCCTGTCTTCCACTCAGGAACCTGCGCCTGATGCGTCGAAAGATCGTTGCCGGAAATTGGAAGCTGCATGGCAGCCGCGCCTTCGCCACCGAACTGGTGGCCCAGATCGCTGCGCACATGCCCCTGGAGGGTGTCGATGTCGTCATCCTGCCGCCACTGCCTTACCTGGGCGACCTGATCGAGGATTTCGAGGAACACCATCTGTGTTTCGGTGCCCAGGACGTCAGCAGTAACGAGAAGGGCGCCTACACCGGGGAAGTCTCGGCCACGATGCTGGTCGATGTCGGCGCCGAGTACGGGCTGGTCGGCCACTCCGAACGGCGCCAGTACCATCGTGAGAGCAGTGAGCTGGTGGCGCATAAATTCGCCGCCGCCATGCATGCCGGGCTGATTCCGGTGCTGTGCGTGGGCGAGTCGCTGGAACAGCGCGAGGCCGACCAGACCGAGGCTGTGCTGCGCGCCCAGCTCGCGCCGGTGCTGGCGCTGGTGGGCAGCGCGGGCTTTGCCCGCGCCGTGCTCGCCTACGAGCCGATCTGGGCCATTGGCACCGGCCGCACCGCCAGCCCGGAGCAGGCGCAGGCGGTGCACGCGTTCCTGCGTGGCGAAGTCGCGAAGGCGGATGCTAGAATCGCCGACTCTCTGCCCATCCTGTACGGGGGCAGTGTCAAGCCCGATAACGCCAGCGAGCTGTTTGCCCAGCCCGACGTCGATGGCGGGCTGGTCGGAGGCGCCTCGCTGGTCGCCGAGGATTTCCTGGCCATCGCGCGTGCGGCGGCCGCTTGTTAACCCATTAAGTTTTGTCCGGGGACGGATTTCGAAATGCTGATGTTGATCCTCAATGTGGTCTACGTGCTGGTCGCGCTGGCGATGATTGCGCTGATCCTGATGCAGCGTGGTGCGGGTGCGGCAGCCGGTTCCGGCTTCGGCGCCGGCGCGTCGGGCACCGTGTTCGGCTCGCAGGGCGCGTCGAACTTCCTGTCCAAGTCGACCAAGTGGCTGGCGGTGGTGTTCTTCAGCATCAGCCTGTTCATGGCGTGGTACGCCACCCACGGCGCACGTCCGACCGACCAGAACCTGGGCGTGATGTCGCAGTCGGCCACCCCGGCGCCCGCCGCTGCGGGCGAGCTGACTCAGCCGTTGCCGCAGGCGCCGGCCGCCGGCGCAGTCCCGACCGCTCCTTCGCAGCCAGTGCCTGCCGCAACTCCGGCTGCAACGCCGGCGCAGTCCGCACCGGCACAGCAGGTGCCCGCGGCACGCGAAGAAAACGCTTCAGAACCAGCACAAAAACGCTGAAGCCGGTTACAATACGCTGCGCACTGGGATGCCCAGCGGCGCAACGTATGCCCAGGTGGCGGAATTGGTAGACGCACTACCTTGAGGTGGTAGCGACTTAGGTCGTAGGGGTTCGAGTCCCCTCTTGGGCACCATTGTTTGGCTGCAGTTCCTGCGCATCGCTGGTCGCGCGCGGGGTCTGCCTATACCCCATGCCGGCACGCGGCGCGTGCGGGCAGAGGCAAGAGAGAATCGCTGTGCTGGCCGAATATTTGCCGAGTCTGCTGTTTCTGATCGTCGCCACCGGTATCGGCATCGTGCTGATGCTGGTCGGTCGATTCCTCGGTCCGCGTAGTCCGGACCCGCGCAAGCTCTCGCCTTACGAGTGTGGCTTCGAAGCCTTCGAAGACGCGCGCATGAAGTTCGACGTGCGCTACTACCTGATCGCGATCCAGTTCATCGTGTTCGATCTGGAAATCATCTTCATCGTGCCGTGGACACAGGTGTTCATGGAGATCGGCGCACGTTCGCTGGTCACCATGGGCCTGTTCGTCGGCATGTTGTTCCTTGGCTTTATCTACGTGTGGAAGAAGGGAGCGCTGGAATGGGAGTGATTCAGACCCTGGATCGTCTGATGACCAACCCGATGCCGGAAGGCCGGGTGGAAGACATCCTGCGCCCGGAAGGCGAAAACCCGCTGCTCGAGAAGGGCTATGTGACCACCAGCGTCGATGCGCTGCTGAACTGGGCGCGCACCGGCTCGATGTGGCCGATGACCTTCGGCCTGGCCTGCTGCGCGGTCGAGATGATGCATGCCGGTGCCGCGCGTCTGGATCTGGACCGCTACGGCGTGGTGTTCCGCCCGTCGCCGCGCCAGTCCGACGTGATGATCGTGGCCGGCACGCTGGTCAACAAGATGGCCCCGGCGCTGCGCAAGGTCTACGACCAGATGCCGGACCCGAAGTGGGTCATCTCGATGGGCAGCTGCGCCAATGGCGGCGGCTACTATCACTATTCGTATTCGGTGGTGCGCGGTTGCGATCGCATCGTGCCGGTGGACATCTACGTCCCCGGTTGCCCGCCGACCGCCGAGGCGCTGGTATACGGCATCCTGCAGCTGCAGAAGAAGATCTGGCGTACCCAGACCATCGCGCGCTGACACCCGTCTTCTTCTACTGAGAGCAGCCAAGCCCCCATGGCAGAGCAAGCATCTTCCTTCACTGACCGACTTGCGGCACGTTTCGCCGGTGCGCAGATCGCCGTGGCATTGCCGCGCGGCGAAGTGACGCTGGAAGTCGCTGCGGCCGATTGGCACGCCACCTGTCTGGCCCTGCGCGACGAGCTCGGTTTCGAACAGCTCAGCGACCTGTGCGGCGTCGATTACCTGGGCTACGGCAGCGACGAGTGGGATACCGCCGACGTGTCGTCGCAGGGCTTCAGCCGCGGCGTCGAGGGCAAGGCCGTCGGTCGTTTCGCCTGGGGCGAATTTCCCAGCCAGGAAAGCTCCGGCGGCGCCCATCCGCAGCACATGCCCAAGCAGCGTTTTGCGGTGGTCGCGCAGCTGATCTCCTACCAGCACAACCAGCGTCTGCGCGTGCGTTGCTACGCACCGGACGAGCAGGTACCGATGGTGGCCTCGTTGACCGATATCTGGCCCGGCGTGAACTGGTTCGAACGCGAAGCCTTCGACCTGTTCGGCATCGTCTTCGATGGTCATCCGGACCTGCGCCGCATCCTGACCGACTACGGATTTGTCGGCCATCCGTTCCGCAAGGATTTCCCGCTGATCGGCAACGTCGAAGTGCGTTACGACGATGAGCGCAAGCGTGTCGTGTACGAGCCGGTGACCTCGGTCGAGCCGCGCGTCGGTGTGCCGCGCGTGATCCGCGACGACGCCCGTTATGAGACTGCCGCTGGTGAAGTGGGCAAGTCGGAGACCGCCAAGTGAGTGAGTTCCGCCAGGCAACCGATGCCTTCGCGAGCAATCCTGTCGAAAGCAAGCAGGAAATCCGCAATTACACGATGAACTTCGGCCCGCAGCATCCTGCGGCGCACGGCGTGCTGCGCCTGATCCTGGAAATGGACGGCGAGACCGTGGTGCGCGCCGATCCGCATATCGGCCTGCTGCACCGTGGCACCGAGAAGCTGGCCGAATCCAAGCCGTTCAACCAGTCGGTTCCGTACATGGACCGCCTGGATTACGTGTCGATGATGTGCAACGAGCACGCCTACGTGCGCGCGATCGAGTCCCTGATGGGCATCGAAGTGCCCGAGCGTGCGCACTACATCCGCACCATGTTCGACGAGATCACCCGCATCAAGAACCACCTGATGTGGGTCGGTTCCAACGCGCTCGACCTGGGCGCGATGGCGGTGATGCTGTACGCGTTCCGCGAGCGCGAAGAATTGATGGACGTCTACGAGGCGGTCAGTGGCGCGCGCATGCACGCTGCCTACTACCGTCCCGGCGGCGTGTATCGCGATCTGCCCGATCGCATGCCCAAGTACAAGGAATCCCGCTGGCACAAGGGCGGGGCACTGAAGAAGCTCAATGCAGCGCGCGAAGGCTCGATGCTGGACTTCCTCGAGGATTTCACCAATACGTTCCCGTCGCGTGTGGACGAGTACGAGACGCTGCTGACCGATAACCGTATCTGGAAGCAGCGTACCGTCGACGTCGGCATCATCAGCCCGGATCTGGCGCGTGCCTGGGGCATGACCGGCCCGATGCTGCGTGGCTCGGGCATCGAATGGGACCTGCGCAAGAAGCAGCCGTACGCCAAGTACGACGCGGTGGAGTTCGACGTGCCGGTCGGCACCAATGGCGATTGCTACGACCGCTATCTGGTGCGCGTGGCCGAGATGCGCGAGTCCAACCGCATCATCAAGCAATGCGTGAAGTGGCTGAAGGCCAACCCCGGCCCGGTCATGGTCACCAATTTCAAGGTCGCTCCGCCAAGCCGCGAAGGCATGAAGGACGACATGGAAGCGCTGATCCATCACTTCAAGCTGTTCAGTGAAGGCTACTGCGTGCCGGCTGGCGAAACCTATTGCGCGGTCGAAGCGCCCAAGGGCGAATTCGGCTGCTATCTGATGTCCGATGGCGCCAACAAGCCGTTCCGCGTGCATCTGCGCGCGCCGGGCTTTGCGCATCTGTCGTCGATGGACGCAGTGGTGCGTGGCTATCTGCTGGCCGACGTCGTGGCGATGATCGGTACTTACGATTTGGTTTTCGGTGAGGTTGACCGATGAAGGCGACGGGTAATTTCGAAGCGGCGCGCGACGTCGATCCGCAGGTGGTGCTGAGCGACAAGACGCGCGCGCACATCGATCACTGGTTGAGCAAGTTTCCGCCCGATCGCAAGCGTTCGGCCGTGCTGCAGGGCCTGCACGCTGCGCAGGAGCAGAACCAGGGCTGGCTGACCGACGAGCTGATTGTCGGCGTGGCCAAGTATCTTGACCTGCCGCCGGTGTGGGCCTACGAGGTCGCCAGCTTCTACTCGATGTTCGAGACCGAGAAGGTCGGCCGCCACAACGTGGCGTTCTGCACCAACATCAGCTGCTGGCTCAACGGCGCCGAAGATCTGCTGGCGCACGCGGAAAAGAAACTGGGTTGCAAGCTGGGGCAGTCGACAGCCGATGGCCGCGTCTACCTCAAGCGCGAAGAAGAGTGCCTGGCGGCCTGCTCTGCAGCGCCGATGATGGTCATCAACGGCCATTACCACGAGCACCTGACGAAAGAGAAGGTCGACGCGCTGCTGGACGGGCTGGAGTAAGACATGGCACATCATCACGCACCCTCAGGCCCGGTCGGTCCGGCGCCGTTGCCACATCAGGTCGTCTACACGACGCTGCACTACGACACCCCGTGGTCGTACGAGAGCTATCTGAAAACCGGTGGCTACGCCGCGCTGCGCAAGATCCTCGAAGAGAAGATCGCGCCGGCCGACGTCATCGAGATGGTCAAGGCGTCCAACCTGCGCGGCCGTGGCGGCGCAGGCTTCCCGACTGGCCTGAAGTGGTCGTTCATGCCCAAGGGCACGATGCAGAAGTACATCCTGTGCAATTCGGACGAATCCGAGCCGGGCACCTGCAAGGACCGCGACATCCTGCGTTACAACCCGCACTCGGTGGTGGAGGGCATGGCGATCGCCTGCTACGCCACCGGCTCGACCGTGGGCTACAACTATCTGCGTGGCGAGTTCCACCACGAGCCGTTCGAGAACTTCGAGCTGGCGCTGGCCGATGCCTATGCCAACGGCTGGCTGGGCAAGAACATCCTCGGCAGCGGCGTGGATATCGATATCTACGGTGCGCTGGGTGCCGGTGCCTACATCTGCGGCGAAGAAACCGCGCTGATGGAATCGCTGGAAGGCAAGAAGGGCCAGCCGCGCTACAAGCCGCCGTTCCCGGCCAACTTCGGCCTGTACGGCAAGCCGACCACCATCAACAACACCGAGACCTATGCGTCGGTGCCGGCGATCATTCGCAACGGCCCAGAGTGGTTCCTGGGGCTGAGCAAGACCAAGAACGGCGGCCCGAAGATCTTCTCGGTGTCCGGCTGCGTGCAGAAGGGCGGTAATTTCGAAGTGCCGCTCGGCACCACCTTCGACGAACTGCTGGAAATGGCCGGTGGCCTGCGTCCGGGCCGCAAGCTCAAGGGCGTGGTGCCTGGCGGCGTGTCGATGCCGGTGCTGAAGGCCGACCAGGTCGCCGGGCTGCAGATGGACTACGACACCTTGCGTGCGCTCGGCACCGGCCTGGGGTCGGGTGCGATCGTGGTGCTGGATGACAGCGTGTGCTGCGTGCGCTTCGCCTGCCGCATCTCGCAGTTCTTCCACAAGGAATCCTGCGGCCAGTGCACCCCGTGCCGCGAGGGCACCGGCTGGATGCACCGCGTGCTGGAGCGCATCGTCGCCGGCAAGGCGACGATGGAAGACCTGCATCAGCTGCGCACCGTTGCCGGCCAGATCGAAGGACACACCATCTGCGCCTTCGGCGAGGCGGCGGCGTGGCCGATCCAAGGCTTCCTGCGCCAGTTCTGGGACGAGTTCGAGTACTACATCGTCAACGGTCGTTCGATCGTCGACACGCACGTCGGAGTGGCCGCATGAGCGCCCAACCAGTGAACCCCAACGTGCCACCGGACCATGTCACCGTCGAGATCGACGGGCAGTCCCTGGTGGTGCCGAAGGGTTCGATGATCATCCAGGCGGCCGACAAGGCCGGCATCCCGATCCCGCGCTTCTGCTACCACGAGAAGCTGCCGATCGCGGCCAACTGCCGCATGTGCCTGGTGGACGTCGAGAAATCCCCGAAGCCGTCGCCCGCCTGCGCCACGCCGGTGATGGACGGCATGAAGGTCACCACGCGTAGCGAAAAGGCGCTGAAATACCAGCGCAGCGTTATGGAGTTCCTGCTGATCAACCATCCGCTGGACTGCCCGATCTGCGATCAGGGCGGCGAGTGCGAACTGCAGGACGTGTCGCTTGGTTACGGCCGTTCGGTCAGCCGCTTCAACGAGCGCAAGCGCGTGGTGCCGGACGAGGACATCGGTCCGCTGGTTGCCACCGAAATGACCCGCTGCATCCAGTGCACCCGTTGCGTGCGTTTCACCGCAGACATTGCCGGCACCTACGAGCTGGGTGGCATGTATCGCGGCGAGAACCTGCAGATCGGCACCTACGACGGCAAGCCGCTGACCACCGAAATCTCCGGCAACGTCATCGACGTCTGCCCGGTGGGCGCGCTGACCAACAAGGTGTTCCAGTTCCGTGCGCGTCCGTGGGAGCTGATGGCGCGCGAGTCGCTCGGCTACCACGATGCGATGGGCTCGAATCTGTTCCTGCACGTGCGTCGCGGCGAAGTGCTGCGCACCGTGCCGCGCGAGAACGAGGCGGTCAACGAGTGCTGGCTGTCCGATCGCGATCGTTATTCGCATCAGGGCCTGTATGCGGAAGACCGTGCGGTCAAGCCAATGAAGAAGGTCAACGGGCAGTGGACCGAGGTGAGCTGGGCCGAAGGTCTGGCCGCCGCGACGCAGATCCTGCGTGACAACGCCGGCGATCAGCTCGGTGTGCTGGTGCATCCGTCCACCTCCAACGAAGAGGGCGCCTTGCTCGCACGTCTGGCCGAAGGCCTGAACAGCGGCAATCTGGATCACCGCCTGCTCAACCGTGATTTCTCCGATGCTGCGGTGGCCGAAGCGTTCGCCACGCCGCTGGCCGAGATCGAGCGCGCCGATGTAGTGGTGCTGTTCGGCACCAACGTACGCCACGAGCTGCCGTTGCTGCATGCCCGCCTGCGCAAGGCCAGCATCCAGAACGGAACGCAGATCCATTCGGTCAACCCGGTCGATTTCGATTTTGCCTTCACCCAGGCAAGCCGCACGGTCGTTGCGCCGTCGCAGCTGGCCGGTGCCCTGGACGATGCGGCGTTGCGCGATGCGGTCAAGGGCGCCACACGCGCCGTGATCGTGGTCGGCGCACTGGCTGAAAACCACCCGCAGGCTGCCGCATTGCGTGCCGCTGCACGCGACTTCGCCGCTGCAACCGGCGCCTCGCTGTGCCGCATCCCGCAGGGTGCGAACGCGGTCGGTCTGGTGTCGCAGGGTGTGCTGCCGACCGCACGCGATGTCGCCGGCATGCTGGCGCAGCCGCGCCAGGCCTACGTGCTGTATGGCATCGAGCCGGGTCTGGATTTCGCCGATGCCGCCGCTGCACGCAGCGCCCTGGCGGGTGCCAAGGTGGTCGCGTTCAGCCAGTTTGCCTGCGTCTCGACGCGCGACGTGGCCGATGTGATCCTGCCGATCGGTGCGCTGCCGGAAATCGACGCATCGCTGACCAATCTGGATGGCCGCGTGCAGACCGCACGTGCCGCCGGTCGCCTGCCGGTCGAAGCGCGCGAAGGCTGGCGCGTACTGCGTGCACTCGGTGGCGAGCTGGGTCTGGCCGGTTTCGAATTCATCGATCTGGTCGGCCTGCGTGCCGGCATGCAGAACCGTTCCGTCAGCCCTGTCGCCTCGGCGCAGCCGGCTGCGAGCAGCGACGGGCTGGAAGTTGCCGCCACCGCTGCGATCTATCGCACCGATGCGGTGGTGCGTCGCGCCGCCGCGCTGCAATCGCATCCGCTCAACATCGCGCCGTGTGTGGCGATGCATCCGGAGCAGGCTGCGCAGTTGCAGGTCGGCGCTGGTCAGATGGTCAAGGTCGGTACCGACGCCGGTAAGGCGACGTTGCCGGTAGTGCTGGACAAGCGCGTCGCACCGGGCACGGTGTGGATCGAATCCGGCCATGGCGCAACCGCGCCGCTCGGTGCCGGTCGTGTAACGGTGGTGGCTGCATGAACGAATTGCTGTTGAACCTGGTCGATCCCCTGCACCAGTGGTTTGTCGGTCTGGGCGATGGCGGCGTGGTGCTGTGGACCGTGCTGAAGATCCTGCTGATCACCGTGCCGGTGATCGTGTCGGTGGCCTTCTACGTGGTCTGGGAGCGCAAGCTGATCGGCTGGATGCACGTGCGTCACGGGCCGATGTACGTGGGCATGGGTATCTTCCAGGCCTTCGCTGACGTGTTCAAACTCCTGTTCAAGGAGATCGTGCAACCGAGCAGCTCGCACAAGGCGATGTTCATCATCGCGCCGCTGCTGACCCTGGCGCCGGCCTTCGCGGCCTGGTCGGTGGTGCCGTTCGACGCGCAGCTGGTGCTGTCCAACGCCAACGTCGGTTTGCTGTATCTGCTGGCGATGACCTCGCTGGGCGTGTACGGCATCATCCTGGCCGGCTGGGCGTCCAACTCCAAGTACGCGTTCCTGGGTGCGATGCGCTCGGCCGCGCAGGTGGTCAGCTACGAAATCGCGATGGGCTTTGCGCTGGTCGGCGTGATGATCGCCTCCGGCAGCGTCAACCTTAGCCAGATCGTGTTCGCGCAGGCGGGCAGCTCGGGCTTCTTCGACTGGTTCCTGATTCCGCTGTTCCCGTTGTTCATCGTGTACTGGGTGTCCGGCGTCGCCGAAACCAACCGCGCGCCGTTCGACGTGGTGGAAGGCGAATCGGAAATCGTCGCCGGCCACATGGTGGAGTACTCGGGCGGTGCGTTCGCGCTGTTCTTCCTGGCCGAATACGCCAACATGATCCTGGTCAGCTTCCTGATCTCGATCTTCTTCCTGGGCGGCTGGTTGAGCCCGATCCAGGGTTGGGTCAATGCGGATATCTCGCCGTGGATCGACTGGTTGTGGAAGGGCGGTTGGCCGTGGCTGCTGATGAAGGTGTTCTTCTTCGCCAGCGCCTACATCTGGTTCCGTGCCAGCTTCCCGCGCTACCGCTACGACCAGATCATGCGTCTGGGCTGGAAGGTGTTCATTCCGCTCACGATCGTGTGGATCGCAGTGACGGCGTTGATGGTGTTTTACGGCGTGATCCAGAAGGGCGTGTAACTGATGAACAAGATCACCCATTACTTCAAGAGCCTGCTTCTGCTCGAACTGCTAGGTGGCCTGTGGCTGACGTTGAAATACACGTTCAAGCCCAAGTACACCGTGCTGTACCCGATGGAGAAGTTCCCGCAGTCGCCGCGTTTCCGTGGCCTGCACGCATTGCGTCGCTATCCCAACGGCGAAGAGCGCTGCATCGCCTGCAAGCTGTGCGAAGCGGTGTGCCCGGCGCTGGCGATCACCATCGACTCGGCCAAGCGCGAGGACGGCTCGCGCCGCACCACGCGCTACGACATCGATCTGTTCAAGTGCATCTTCTGCGGCTTCTGCGAAGAAAGCTGCCCGGTGGACTCGATCGTCGAGACGCACATCCTCGAGTACCACTTCGAGAAGCGTGGCGAGAACATTGTCAACAAGCCGCAGCTGCTGGCGATCGGAGACCGGTTTGAAACCGAGATCGCCGAGCGTCGCGCTGCCGATGCCGCCTTCCGTTGAGGTCATGATGGACTGGGTCACTATTGCTTTTTACGCCTTCTCCGCCGTCGCGGTCGTGTCCGCCGGTGCGGTGATCAGCGTGCGCAACCCGGTGTACGCCGTGTTGTGCCTGATCCTCACCTTCTTCTCGATGGCATGCATCTGGTTGCTGGTCGGCGCCGAGTTCCTCGGCGTGACGCTGGTGCTGGTCTACGTCGGCGCGGTGATGGTGCTGTTCCTGTTCGTGGTGATGATGCTGGACATCGACACCAGCCGCCTGCGCGAAGGGTGGGTCAAGTACATGCCGGTCGGTGTCATCGTGGCGGTTGCCATGCTGGCGCAGATGGTCACCCTGATCGGGGTCAAGGCGCGCAGTGCCGCACCGTTCCCGGCCGATAACGCCGCTGCGCAGGCCGCCGACGTGTCGAACCTGACCTGGCTGGCCAAGACCCTCTATACCCAGTTCCTGCTGCCGTTCGAGTTCGCCGCGGTGATCCTGACCGTGGCCGTGGTGGCCGCGGTGATGCTGACCCTGCGCAAGCGCACTGGCATCAAGCACCAGAATGCGGGCGAGCAGTCGCGGGTGAAGGCGGGCGATCGTCTGCGCATGGTCAAAATGGCGGTTGAAAAGCCGGTACAGGTCGCGCCGAAGCTGGATGCGGCCGACGGACAGGAGGCGAAGTCTTGATTACCTTGGGCCACCTGCTGGGACTGGGCGCGGTGCTGTTCTGCATCTCCCTGGCCGGCATCTTCCTCAACCGCAAGAACGTCATCGTGCTGCTGATGTCGATCGAGCTGATGCTGCTGTCGGTCAACGTCAACTTCATTGCGTTCTCGCGCGAGCTTGGCGACCCCGCCGGTCAGCTGTTCGTGTTCTTCATCCTGACCGTTGCCGCCGCGGAGGCTGCGATCGGCCTAGCGATCCTGGTGACTCTGTTCCGCACGCGCCGCACGATCAATGTGGCCGAAGTCGATACGTTGAAGGGCTGACCTGTAGATGGAAATCACTCTCTCCAAGAGTCTGTTGATCGCGGTGGTGCTTGCACCGCTGGTCGGCAGCATCATCGCCGGCCTGTTCGGTCGCCAGGTAGGGCGCAAGGGCGCGCAATACGTCACCATCCTGGGTGTGGCGGTCAGCTGCGTGCTGTCGTGCCTGACGCTGTATCAACTGGTGGAGCAGGGCGCCAGCCCGTTCAACCAGAACCTGTACACCTTCTTCGATGTCGGTAACTACTCGGCGCATGTCGGCTTCATGGTCGATCGCCTGACCGCGATGATGATGGTGGTGGTGACCTTCGTGTCGCTGCTGGTGCACATCTACACCATCGGCTACATGGAAGAAGACCCGGGCTACCAGCGTTTCTTCAGCTACATCTCGTTGTTCACCTTCTCCATGCTCACGCTGGTGATGAGCAACAACTTCCTGCAGCTGTTCTTCGGCTGGGAAGCGGTGGGTCTGGTGTCCTACCTGTTGATCGGTTTCTGGTTCAAGCGCCCGACCGCCGTGTTCGCCAACATGAAGGCGTTCCTGGTCAATCGCGTCGGCGACTTCGGCTTCATTCTCGGCATCGCCGGTGTGCTGCTGTGGTTCGGCTCGCTGGATTACTCCACCGTGTTCGCCAACGCGACCACCATGGCCGGTGCCAAGGTGCAGCTGTTCGCGGGGCATGAGTGGAGCGTGATGACGCTGATCTGCATCTGCCTGTTCATCGGCGCGATGGGCAAGTCGGCGCAGGTGCCGTTGCACGTGTGGCTGCCGGACTCGATGGAAGGCCCGACCCCGATTTCGGCACTGATCCATGCCGCGACGATGGTGACCGCCGGCATCTTCATGGTCGCGCGCATGTCGCCGCTGTTCGAGCTGTCGGAAACCGCGTTGAACTTCATCCTGTTCATCGGTGCGACCACGGCCTTCTTCACCGGCCTGATCGGCATCGTGCAGAACGACATCAAGCGCGTGGTTGCGTACTCCACGCTGTCGCAGCTGGGCTACATGACCGTGGCGCTGGGCGTGTCGGCGTATTCGGCCGCCGTGTTCCACCTGATGACGCATGCCTTCTTCAAGGCGCTGCTGTTCCTGGCGGCCGGTTCGGTCATCATCGGCATGCACCACGAGCAGGACATGCGCAAGATGGGCGGCCTGCGCAAGTACATGAAGGTGACCTACTGGACCAGCGTGATCGGTACCTTGGCACTGGTCGGCACGCCGTTCTTCTCCGGCTTCTACTCCAAGGACACCATTATCGAGGCAGCCGCACACCATGCCCATGAGTCGCATAGCTGGATCGCGACCTATGGTTATTGGGCAGTGCTCGGCGGCGTGCTGGTGACCAGCTTCTACAGCTTCCGCCTGCTGTTCCTGACCTTCCACGGCAAGGAACGCTTCCGCGATGCCCATGCGCACGCTGCGCATGCACACCACGACAGTGCGCACACCGATGCCGAGGCGCAGGTCCACGCGCACGATAGTCATGCGCACGACGTGCATGCACACAATACGCACGGCCACGACGACCACGGTCATGGCCACCATGGTGCCCACGAGCCGCACGAATCCAAGTGGGTGGTGACGCTGCCGTTGATCCTGCTGGCGATCCCGTCGGTGGCGATCGGTTTCTTCACCATCGGTCCGATGCTGTTCGGCACCGACTGGCAGGGCCACCACGCCGCGCATGCGCTCAAGGGGCAGGCAGTGTCGTTCTTCACCGGCATCGTCGATTTCTACGATCCGGCGCGTGACACCGTCGGCGCACTGGCCGAAGAGTTCCATGGCCCGGTCGCCTTCGCGGTGCATGGCATGATGGCGGCACCGTTCTTCCTGACGGTCGCCGGTCTGCTGCTGGCTGCGCTGTTCTATCTGTGGAAGCCGGAACTGGCCACCAAGTCGCGCAAGGCGTTCGCGCCGGTGGTGTGGCTGCTGGAAAACAAGTACGGCTTCGACAAGCTCTGGATCAATGGCTTCGCCGGTGGCGGCGTGGTCCTTGGCAAGGCGTCACGTGCCATCGATACCCATGTGGTCGACGGTGTCGTCGTCAATGGTTCTGCCCGACTGATCGACCTGGCTGCAAATCTGCTGCGTCGCACGCAATCCGGTTTCCTCTATCACTACGCCTTCGCAATGATCATCGGTTTGATCGCCTTGTTGGCGGTACTGATGCATTTCTGGCGTTGACCTGTACGGAATAAGAAAACGTGTCGAACTGGCCTTTACTGTCTATCTTGATCTGGCTGCCGATTATCGGTGGCGCCTTGATCCTTGCGTTGCGCAACGCCGAGACTGCCCGCTGGGCATCGTTGGCGGTGGCGGTGGCGACCTTTGTGCTGAGTCTGCCGCTGCTGGGCTACGACACCGCCAATGACGCCATGCAGTTCATCGAACTGCATGCCTGGATCCCGGCCTACAACATCGGCTACAACCTGGGCGTGGACGGCATCGCGGTCGCGTTGATCGTGCTGACCACGCTGGTGACGGTGCTGGCGCTGATCGGTGCCTGGCGCTCGATCGACAAACGCGTCAATCAGTACGTGGCCGCCTTCCTGATCCTGGAAGGCGTCACGGTCGGCATCTTTGCCGCGACCGACGCGATGCTGTTCTATGTCTTCTTCGAAGCCATGCTGATCCCGATGTTCCTGATCATCGGCGTCTGGGGCGGTCCGCGGCGCATCTACGCGGCGATGAAGTTCTTCCTGTACACCTTCCTCGGCTCGGTGCTGATGCTGGTGGGCCTGGTCTACCTGTACCTGAAGGGCGGCAGCTTCCAGCTGGCCGATCTCTACGCGCTGCAGCTGACCGCCAAGGAGCAGACCTGGATCTTCTTCGCCTTCCTGATCGCGTTCGCGGTCAAGGTGCCGATGTTCCCGGTGCACACCTGGCTGCCGGATGCGCACGTCGAAGCGCCGACCGCCGGTTCGGTGATTCTGGCCGCGATCGCGTTGAAGATCGGTGGCTACGGCTTCCTGCGCTTCAACCTGCCGATCGTGCCGGATGCAAGCCACGAGTTCGCCTGGCTGGTGATCACGCTGTCGCTGATCGCGGTGATCTACGTCGGTCTGGTAGCCCTGGTGCAGGACGACATGAAGAAGCTGGTGGCGTATTCGTCCATCGCGCACATGGGCTTTGTCACCCTTGGCACCTTCATCGCCTTCACCCTGGTGCGTGAGTACGGCAGCACCGATGCCGCCCGCCTGGGCCTGCAGGGTGCGATGGTGCAGATGATTTCGCACGGCTTCGTGTCCGGTGCGATGTTCTCCTGCATCGGCGTGTTGTACGACCGCATGCATACCCGCCGCATCGCCGATTACGGTGGCGTGGTCAACGTGATGCCGTGGTTTGCGACGTTCTCCATGCTGTTCTTCATGGCCAATGCTGGCCTGCCGGGTACCAGTGGCTTCGTCGGCGAGTTCATGGTGATCCTGGCTAGCTTCCAGAAGCATCCGCTGGTTGCCTTCGCTGCCGCCACCACGCTGGTGATCACCGCCGCGTATACGCTGTGGCTCTACAAGCGCGTGTTCTTCGGCGAAGTGGCCAATGCCCATGTGGCCGAGCTGAAGGACATCAATGGCCGTGAGGCGTTCGTGCTGGGGGTGTTCGCCGTTGGCGTGCTGGCCCTGGGCCTGTATCCGAAGCCGCTGACCGATCTGATGGAACCATCGATCGCCAAGCTGGCTACCCAGATTGCCGCGTCCAAGCTGTAACAGCTTGCCGTACGTTTTGATTTCCAGGATTTGATGATGACCACGCCAACGCTCGCGCCGTTGACCACCGCTGACCTGGCTCCGCTTGTTCCGGAGCTGGTGCTGATCGGCGGCGCCTTTGCACTGCTGATGCTCGACCTGTTCGTGAGCCAGCGGAACAAGGTCTGGACCCACCTGTTCTCCGTCGCCGTGCTCGCGGTGGTGTTCGCGCTGTTGGCGACCGGTACGGGCGGGCAGGGCGAGATCTTTCACGGCATGTTCGTGCGCGACACCGCAGCCGACGTGATGAAGACGGTGATCGTGCTGGTCAGTGGCCTGAGCCTGGTCTATGGCTGGACCTACCTGCGCGAACGCAATCTCTACCAGGGCGAGATCCCGGTGCTGGTGTTGTTCGCCACCGCCGGCATGATGCTGCTGACCTCGGCCGGCAGCCTGCTGATGGTGTACCTGGGCCTGGAACTGCTCGCGCTGTGCTCGTACGCATTGGTCGCCTCCAATCGCGATAACGGCCTGGCTACCGAAGCGGCGATGAAGTACTTCGTGCTCGGTTCGTTGGCCTCGGGCCTGCTGCTGTACGGCATGTCGCTGGTCTATGGCGCCACCGGTACGCTGAGCCTGAGCGGCATCCACGACGCGATCGAAGGCTCCAACGAGCGCACGCTGCTGCTGACCGGCACCATCTTCATGATCGCCGGCGTGGCCTTCAAGCTGGGTGCTGCCCCGTTCCACATGTGGTTGCCTGACGTGTATCAGGGGGCGCCGGCGCCGATTGCCTTGTTCATCAGCTCTGCGCCCAAGCTCGCTGCCTTCGGTATGGCGTATCGCCTGCTCGAGGTCGGCATGGGGCCGCTGTCGCCGCAGTGGCATCTGTTGATCGGCGGCCTGTCTGCGGTGTCGCTGGTGATCGGCAACCTGATGGCGATTGCGCAGAGCAACCTCAAGCGCATGCTGGCGTACTCGACCGTCTCGCACATCGGCTTTCTGTTGATGGGCGTGGCCGGTGGTGGCGAGGAAGGCTATGCCGCGGCGATGTTCTACGCGGTGAGCTATACCATCATGTCGACCGCCGCGTTCGGCGCGATCATCGCGTTGTCGCGCAACGGCTTCGAAGCCGAGAACATCGATGATTTCAAGGGACTCAACGCACGCAATCCGTGGATGGCCGGCCTGGTGCTGTGCATCATGGCCTCGCTTGCGGGTATCCCGCCGTTCCTGGGCTTCTGGACCAAGCTGGCGGTGCTCAGCGCCGCAGTAAATGGCGACATGCTGTGGCTGGCCCTGGTCGGTGTGCTCTGCGCGGTGATCGGCGCCTTCTACTATCTGCGCGTCATCAAGGTCATGTACTTCGATGAGCCGGTGGGCGAGCCGCTGCCGGCCAACAACGACCGTGTGCTGGGTACCGTGCTCGGTGTCAACGCGCTTGCGTTGCTTGCGCTGGGCCTGGCCTGGAGCCCGATCATGGTGTGGTGCCAGCGTGCATTTGCAGGCCTTGCCTGAGTCACAGTCGTGGCATGACCTCGCGGCACATGTGCACACGCACTGTTGATGGGCCGACTGAAATAAAGTCGTGATTGCTGTTTCGTTTTTGTTGCAATGCGGTTATCATTTGCCGCGACGTTGAAGACCCCCCCGGGGTTTTCAATCGATGAAAAACTAGGGCTTGCAATTGCCGCTCAAGTTCTTCATAATTCCGCTTCTGCTGCGGGGTGGAGCAGTCTGGCAGCTCGTCGGGCTCATAACCCGAAGGTCGCAGGTTCAAATCCTGCCCCCGCTACCAAGTTTTGAAGTACTGCTTTAATGCAATGCCTTAGGGCAGTCCTTCAGCTTCTTGGATCGCAAAGACGCATGTTCCCGTCTTTGCGCCGACCCTGAGAGGTCGGGCTTTTTTCACGCAAGGGGCCCATCGGGCCCCTTGTTTTTTCCGGAACCGGAAAGTTTGCTGCCGGTTGCCGGGGTTCTACTGGCAATCATCTGATCAGGGCAGTCTGTGAGCGAAAAAGCGACCGAAATCGCGAATCTGCTGAGTCCAACGGTTGAGTCCTTGGGCTTGGAACTGCTGGGTGTGGAATATCTTCCCGCTCCAGGTGGCGCCACATTGCGCCTGTACATCGATGTGCCGCTGGCCGAACAGCCCGAGCGTGTCATCAACGTCGACGACTGCGAGCGTGTGAGCCGCGAAGTCTCGGCCCAGCTCGACGTCGAAGACCCCATCACCGGCAACTACACGCTCGAGGTGTCCTCGCCGGGTGTGGATCGTCCGTTGTTCACGCTGGAGCAGTTCGGCCGTCACGTTGGCGAGTCCGCCAAGATCGTGCTGAAGCTGGCGCAGGATGGCCGGCGCCGCTTCCAGGGCCAGATCGTGCGGATCGACTCCGAGGCGGATGCGGTGGTGTTCGCCGTCGACGGCAAGGATGTGCAGATCGGCTTCGACAACATCGACAAGGCGCGCATCCTGCCGGATTGGGTCGCCCTGGGCCTGGCCCCGCAAAAACCGAACAAGCCCGGCCCGAAAAAACCCGGGCACGACAAGAAGAAACCATCCAACGAGTCGGCGGCTGGCAAGCCGCGCGCGGAGTGACGAAATGAGCAAGGAACTTTTGCTGGTAGTGGATGCGGTGGCCAACGAAAAGGGCGTGCCGCGCGAAGTGATCTTCGATGCGATCGAGGCCGCGCTGGCTTCCGCAGCGAAGAAGCGCTATCCCGACCAGGACGTGCTGACGCGCGTGACCATCGACCACAAGGACGGTAACTACGAAACCTATCGTCGTTGGGAAGTGGTTGCCGACGATGTCGTGATGGAATCCCCGGATCGCCAGGTGCGTCTGATGGATGCCGTTGACGAAGCCGACGGCGTCGAGGTGGGAGACTACATCGAAGAACAGATCGAAAACCCGGACTTCGGCCGTATCGCGGCGCAGGCTGCCAAGCAGGTGATCGTGCAGCGTGTGCGCGAGGCCGAGCGTCAGCAGGTGGTCGATGCCTGGAAGGATCGCGTCGGCGAGTTGATCACCGGTGTGGTCAAGCGCGCCGAGCGCGGCAACATCTTTGTCGATCTGGGCGGCAATGCCGAAGCCTTCATTCCCAAGGACAAGGGCATTCCGCGTGACGTGCTGCGCCCGGGCGACCGCGTGCGCGGCTATCTGGCCGAAGTGCGTTCCGAGCCACGTGGCCCGCAGCTGTTCATCAGTCGCGCCGCGCCGGAATTCATGATCGAGCTGTTCAAGCTCGAAGTGCCGGAAGTGGGTCAGGGCCTGGTCGAGATCAAGGCCTGCGCACGCGATCCGGGCGACCGCGCCAAGATCGCGGTGATCGCGCACGACACCCGCACCGATCCGATCGGCGCGTGCATCGGCATGCGTGGTTCGCGCGTGCAGGCGGTATCCAACGAGCTCAATGGCGAGCGCGTGGACATCGTGCTGTGGAACGAGAACCCGGCCAACTTCGTCATCAATGCGATGGCGCCGGCCGAAGTGCAGTCGATCATCGTCGATGAAGACAAGCACTCGATGGATCTGGCCGTGGCGGAAGACCGCCTGGCCCAGGCGATCGGCAAGGGCGGCCAGAACGTGCGTCTGGCCAGCCGCCTGACCGGTTGGCAGCTCAACGTGATGACCGCCGACCAGGTGGCCGCCAAGTCCGAAGCCGAGCAGACCTCCGCGCGCCAGTTGTTCATGGATCGCCTGGAAGTGGACGAAGAAATCGCAGCGATCCTGGTGACCGAAGGCTTCAATACGGTCGAAGAAATCGCCTACGTGCCGGTCGGCGAGTTGCTGGCGGTGGAAGGCTTCGACGAAGACATCGTCGAAGAGTTGCGCGCCCGTGCCCGCGATGCGTTGCTCAACGCCGCGCTGGCAGAAGAAGAAGGCCTGGAAGGAACTCAGCCCACCGAGGACCTGCTGGCGCTGGAGGGGATGGACGAGGAAACGGCCTTTGCTCTGGCCGAGCACGGCGTGCGCACCAGCGAGGACCTGTCCGACCTGGCAGCGGACGAGATCGTCGACTTCGGCATCGAGGGTCTGACCCAGGAGCGCGCCGCGGCGCTGATCCTGGCGGCCCGCGCCGAGGAGATCGCCCGTTTGGAGCGCGGCGAATGAGCCGGCAATGAACCGCGCCCTGACCCCATCAGGGCTTAGAATCAGCGTTTCCCTTGCTCTGGGCGAGGGGGCGCCAACCAGATCATAGGATCCGAATGTCGCAGCAAACCACCATCCGCAAGCTTGCCGAACTGGTCAATACGCCGGTCGATAAACTGCTGGTTCAACTGGCCGAGGCCGGAATGAAGTTCAGCGGTCCCGACCAGGTCGTGACCAGCACCGAGAAGATGAAACTGCTTGGCTTCCTGCGTCGCACGCATGGCAAGGCCGAGACGCCCGCCGAAGCGGCGAGCGAAGCAGCCAAGAAGATCACGCTCAACCGGCGCAAGCTGCAGGAAGTCACGGTCAGCGCCGGCCGCACCAAGACCACGGTCAACGTGGAAGTGCGGCAGAAGCGCACCTATGTGAAGTCCGAAAACGAAGGCGGCGGCCGTCCTGCGCCGATGACGCCGGACGAAGAGCGCGCCGACATCCTGGCCAAGCTCGCCGCTTCGCGTCAGCGCAATCTCGACGAGCAGCAGGCACTGGCCGAAAGCGACCGCCTGCGCGACGAGGCGATCCAGCGCAAGCGCGAAGAGGAACAGGCTGCGCGCGACCGCGCCGAAGCCGAGCGCAAGGCTGCCGAGGAAGCCGCTGCGGCTGCCAGTGCGCCGGCGCCGGTGGCTGCCGCACCCGCACCGTCTGCAGCGCCTGCCGCACGCGCACCGTCGCCGTCGTCTGCGCCGCGTCCGGCCCGTCCGGCTGGCGCATCGCCGGCATCGCGCCCGGCCACGCCGGCGCGTCCTGACGACCGTTCCAATGCCGCCAAGCACAAGACGCGCGGTTCGCACGTCATGGTGGCCGGTGTCGAGGACGACGATGCGACCAAGCGTTTTGCCGGGCAGTTGCACCTGTCCGCGGCAGATCGTGCGCGCCGTTCCAACGTGCGCGGCAAGCCGACCGGTCGTCCGGGCTCGTCGTCCTCGCGTCGTGGCAACGACAATGGCCGTGGTGGCAACCAGGGCAACAGCGGTCCGCACGGATTCGAACGTCCGACCGCACCGGTGGTGCGCGAAGTGGCGATCGGCGAGACCATCACCGTTGCCGATCTGGCGCAGAAGCTCGCGCTCAAGGGCGGCGACGTGGTCAAGGCGCTGTTCAAGATGGGCGTCATGGCGACCATCACCCAGAGCATCGACCATGACACCGCCGCGCTGGTGACTGAAGAACTCGGCCACAAGGCCGTGCGTGCCGACAATGCCGACTTCGAGGATGCGCTGCTGGCACATGCCGAGGATGCGCAGGGCGATGCCACGCCGCGTCCGCCGGTGGTGACCATCATGGGTCACGTCGATCACGGCAAGACCTCGCTGCTGGATTACATCCGTCGCACCAAGATCGCCTCCGGCGAAGCCGGCGGCATCACCCAGCACATCGGTGCGTACCACGTCGAAACCGCCCGTGGCGTCATCAGCTTCCTGGATACGCCCGGCCATGCCGCGTTTACCTCGATGCGTGCCCGTGGAGCCAAGATCACCGACATCGTGGTGCTGGTGGTTGCAGCCGATGACGGCGTGATGCCGCAGACCAAGGAAGCGGTGGCGCATGCCAAGGCGGCAGGCGTTCCGTTGATCGTGGCGGTGAACAAGATCGACAAGGCCGGTGCCGATCCGCTGCGGGTCAAGAACGAATTGCTGGCCGAAAACGTGGTGGCCGAAGAGTTCGGTGGCGATACCCAGTTCATCGAAGTGTCGGCCAAGGTCGGTACCGGTGTGGACACGCTGCTGGACGCGATCTCGCTGCAGGCCGAAGTGCTGGAACTCAAGGCAGTGGCCGAAGGCCGCGCCAGCGGCACCGTGATCGAATCCTCGCTGGACAAGGGCCGCGGCCCGGTGGCCACGGTGCTGGTGCAGCAGGGCGCGCTGAAGCGTGGCGATTACCTGGTGTGCGGCATCCAGTACGGCCGCGTGCGTGCGCTGTTCGACGAGACTGGCCACCAGCCGGCCTCGGCCGGCCCGTCGATCCCGGTGCAGGTGCTCGGCCTGTCCGGCGTGCCGGAAGCCGGCGACGACTTCGTGGTCGTCGACGACGAGCGTCTGGCCAAGGACGTGGCGCAGCAGCGCGAAACCAAGCGTCGCGAGTCGCGTCTGGTGGCCTCGGCCAGCAACCGCATGGAAGACATCCTGGCCCAGATGGGCAAGGGTGAAGGCCAGCAGGTGCTGAACCTGGTGATCAAGGCCGACGTGCAGGGCTCGGTGGAAGCGCTCAAGCAATCGCTGGTGGCGTTGTCCAACGACGACATCCGCATCAACGTGATCCACTCCGGCGTGGGCGGCATCACCGAATCCGATGCGAATTCGGCAGCGGCCTCCAAGGCCACGGTGATCGGCTTCAACGTGCGTGCCGATGCCTCGGCCCGCAAGATCGTCGAGTCCAACGGCATCGATCTGCGTTACTTCTCGATCATCTATGACGTGATCGACCAGGTGAAGCAGGTGGCCTCCGGTCTGCTCGGCGTGGAAATCCGCGAAGAGATCATCGGCATCGCACAGGTCCGCGATGTGTTCCGCAGCTCGAAGTTCGGCGCGGTTGCAGGCTGCATGGTCATCGAAGGCGTGGTGAAGCGCAGCAAGCCGATCCGCGTACTCCGCGACAGCGTCGTGGTGTTCGAGGGCGAGCTGGAATCGCTGCGTCGCTTCAAGGAAAACGTCGAGGAAGTGCGCAACGGTACCGAGTGCGGTATCGGCGTGAAGGCCTACAACGACGTCAAGGCCGGCGACCAGATCGAGTGCTTCGAGCGTATCGAAGTCGCCCGCACGCTGTAAGGGCTGCCGGGGCCTGCGGGCCCCGGACTCCGCCAGGCGGAGTTGCAACGCGAGTTCTGCAAGGCGGGGGCGGCATGGCCGCCCGCGTCCGTTTTTGGCTTCGGTGCCAATTGGCCCTCCGAATCAACCAGGTCCATGACCATGCCAACCAAATCATTTCATCGCACCGACCGCGTTTCGGCGCAGGTGCGTCGCGACCTCGGCACGATCGTGCACGCGGCCGTGCGCGACCACGGCCTGCCGTCGGTCAGCGTTTCCGACGTCGAAATCAGCCGCGACCTGGCGCATGCCAAGGTGTTCGTCACCGCGCTGCAGCAGGAACGCTCGGCCGAAGCGGTCAAGGGGCTTAAGGAAATCGCCGGTCAGTTGCGTACGCAGCTGGCGCGCGCGATGAAGCTGCGCCACGTGCCCGAGCTGCATTTCCATTACGACGATTCGGTCGACCGCGGCGAGCGTATCGACAACCTGCTGCGTGACTTGGACGATGTCGGCCCCGAGGCCGCATCCAGCGACGAGGACGCCGAGCAGCGCTGAGCGCTGCCGGCCCGCCGCCTGTCGATCAGCGGCCCCGATTTCAACGGGCACGCACAGTGCCCGATTCGAGCACCGATCTGTTGAAACCCCGTATCGTCTATCGCCCGTTGCACGGCATCCTGTTGCTCGACAAGCCGGCTGGAGTCAGCTCCAACACGGCCTTGCAGTCCGCGCGCCGTTTGTTGCGTGCCGAAAAGGGCGGCCACACCGGCAGCCTGGATCCGCTGGCCACCGGCTTGCTGCCGCTGTGTCTGGGCGAGGCCACCAAGATTGCCGGCCTGCTGCTCGGTTCGGCCAAGGCCTACGACGCCGAGATCGTGCTGGGTGTCACCACCGATACCGACGATGCCGATGGTCAGGTGTTGCGCGAGCGTGCGTTGCCGGCACTGGGCGAAGACGCGCTGCGTGCAGCGCTGACTCCCTTCATCGGGCGCATCCGCCAACAGGCGCCGATCTATTCTGCGCTCAAGCAGGGTGGCGAGCCGCTGTACGCCAAGGCTCGCCGTGGCGAGGTGATCGAGGCGCCGGTGCGCGAGGTCGATGTGCATGCAATCGATGTGCTCGGTTACGCCGCGCCGCGGCTGCAGTTGCGTGTGACCTGCGGCTCGGGCACCTATATCCGCAGCCTGGCGCGCGATCTGGGCGAGGTGCTTGGCTGCGGTGCGCATATCGCCTCGCTGCGCCGGCTCTGGGTGGAGCCGTTTCGCGCGCCGCAGATGATCACGCTGGAAGCGCTGTCGGCAGCCCTGGAAGCGGGCACCAACGCGCAGGAGCTATTGCTGCCGATCGAGGCCGGACTGGCCGATTTTGCGCGGATCGTGCTCGATGCGTCGCATGCGGCGCGTTTTCGCATGGGTCAGCGTCTGCGCGATCCTGCATTCCCGACCGGCCAGGTGGCCGTGTTCGGACCCGACGGGATCCCCTCAGGGCTAGGCCTGGTGGACGCGGAGGGGCGTTTGTCGCCGCAGCGATTGTTCAATGGACTGAACGAAGCAGGGGCTTGTTAAGGTTTAGTCAACTTGTTCCCGGGCCCGCACGACGTTACAATTTTGCGGCCCCGATCGGGGCACCTCCAGCGCCAAGCGCGCTCATCCCTAGCAAACGGCGAGTCCGGCGGTGCGTCATGCACGTTCCTGCCGACCACGCATCTATCGAGTAAACATCATGTCCGTCGACACCCAGAAAGTTATTGAAGACAACAAGCGCAGCGCCCAGGACACCGGTTCGCCGGAAGTGCAGGTCGCCCTGCTGACCGCGCGCATCGAGCTGCTGACTGGTCACTTCAAGACCCACAAGAAGGATCACCACAGCCGTCGTGGCCTGCTGCAGATGGTCAACCGTCGCCGCAGCCTGCTCGACTACCTGAAGAAGAAGGACAACGAGCGTTACAAGTCCTTGATCGAGAAGCTCGGCCTGCGCCGCTAATCGAGTCACACCGCCGCGGCGCAGCGATGCGCCGCGGCTTTGTTTTGGTCATTCGCATCACGTTATCTGCAGCATGCAGTTCATGGGCCGGAGCCTCCCGGCCGCCCGTTCTCGGCATGGGTCGACGACGGTCCAACGAAGACAGCAACACCTAAGGGAAAAAACCTCCGTGGCAAAAATCACCAAAACCTTCCAGTACGGCAAGCACACCGTCACCCTGGAGACGGGCGAAATCGCTCGCCAGGCAGGCGGCGCCGTCATCGTCAAGTTCGACGACACCGTACTGCTGGTCACCGCCGTCGCCGCCAAGAGCGCGCGCGAAGGGCAGGACTTCTTTCCTCTGACGGTTGATTATCAGGAGAAGTTCTACGCCGGCGGCCGCATCCCGGGCGGCTTCTTCAAGCGCGAAGGACGTGCGACCGAGAAGGAAACGTTGATCTCGCGCCTGATCGATCGCCCGATCCGTCCGCTGTTCCCGGAGGACTACAAGAACGAAGTGCAGATCATCGCCACCGTGATGTCGATGAACCCGGACATCGACGGCGATATCGCCGCGCTGATCGGCGCATCGGCTGCGCTGTCGCTGGCCGGCACCCCGTTCAACGGCCCGATCGCTGCGGCGAAGGTCGGTTACAAGAATGGCGAATACATCCTCAACCCGACCGTGACCGAGCTGAAGGATTCGCAGCTGGAGCTGGTCGTGGCCGGTACCGCCAATGCGGTGCTGATGGTCGAGTCCGAAGCCGAGCTGTTGTCGGAAGAAGTGATGCTGGGCGCGGTGACGTTCGGCCATCGCGAGATGCAGAAGGTCATCAACATCATCAACGAGCTGACCGTCGAAGCCGGCACCAAGCCGTCCGACTGGGTGGCTCCGGCCAAGAACGACAGCATGATCGCTGCGCTGAAGGAAGCGGTGGGCGACCAGCTCGCGTCGGCGTTCCAGGTGCGCGACAAGCTGCAGCGCCGCGACGCGATTTCGGCGATCAAGAAGGACGTGCTGGGTGCGCTGGCACCGCGCGCCACGGTCGAAGGCTGGGCTGCCGGTGACCTGTCCAAGGAATTCGGCGAGCTGGAATACCAGACCATGCGCGGCTCGGTGCTGAGCACCAAGGTGCGCATCGACGGCCGTGCACTAGATACCGTGCGTCCGATCAGCGCCAAGGCCGGCGTGCTGCCGCGTACCCACGGTTCGGCGCTGTTCACCCGCGGCGAGACCCAGGCGATCGTGATCACCACGCTCGGCACCGCACGCGACGGTCAGGTCATCGACGCCGTCTCGGGCGAGTACAAAGAGAACTTCCTGTTCCATTACAACTTCCCTCCTTACTCGGTGGGCGAGTGCGGTCGTTTCGGCGCGCCGAAGCGTCGCGAGATCGGCCACGGCCGTCTGGCCAAACGCGGCGTGCTGGCAGTGATGCCGAGCCTGGAAGAATTCCCGTACACCATCCGCGTGGTCTCGGAAATCACCGAGTCCAACGGTTCGTCCTCGATGGCATCGGTCTGCGGCAGCTCGCTGGCGCTGATGGACGCCGGTGTGCCGATCAAGGCGCCGGTCGCCGGTATCGCGATGGGCCTGGTCAAGGAAGGCAACGACTTCGTGGTGCTGTCGGACATCCTGGGTGACGAAGATCACCTCGGCGACATGGACTTCAAGGTGGCCGGCACTTCCGAAGGCGTGTCCGCGTTGCAGATGGACATCAAGATCGAAGGCATCACCGAAGAAATCATGAAGCAGGCATTGCAGCAGGCCAAGGCCGGCCGTCTGCACATCCTCGGCGAGATGGCGCATGCGCTGACCACTCCGCGTCAGGAACTGAGCGACTACGCGCCGCGTCTGCTGACCATCAAGATCCACCCGGACAAGATCCGCGAAGTGATCGGCAAGGGCGGCTCGACCATCCAGGCCATCACCAAGGAAACCGGTACCCAGATCGACATCCAGGACGACGGCACGATCATCATCGCCTCGGTCAATGCGATTGCCGCGCAAGCTGCGAAGTCGCGCATCGAGCAGATCACCTCCGACGTGGAGCCGGGCCGCATCTACGAAGGCAAGGTCGCCAAGATCATGGACTTCGGTGCGTTCGTCACCATCCTGCCGGGCAAGGACGGCCTGGTGCACGTCTCGCAGATCTCCAGCGAGCGCGTGGAAAAGGTCGGCGACAAGCTGAAGGAAGGCGATCTGGTCCGCGTCAAGGTGCTGGAAGTGGACAAGCAGGGCCGTATCCGTCTGTCGATCAAGGCAGTGGAAGAAGGCGAGGGCGTTCCGCCGTCGGCCGAGTAATCGCCGCTGGTTGATGCGTCACGAAAAAGCGGGCTTCGGCCCGCTTTTTTGTTGGCTGTTCGGCAAGGGCGCCTGACTTGATCCTTCTCCTGCGGGAGAAGGTGCCCCGCAGGGGCGGATGAGGGTACGGACGAAGCCTCGCGCGGTTGAGCCTTGGCCAAGGCTTCGCCGCCGTACCCTCACTCCAACCCCTCTCCGGATGGGAGCGGGGCTTTGAGCCTTGCTTACCCGGGCTGCTGTGTCGGCGCGGGCTGTGTCTCCGGACGCGGCGGCACCACGCGCGGGAAACCCGGCGGCATCGTGGTGGGTAAGGTGGTTGGCGAAGGCAGCGGTTCGACCGGTGGTGGCGCCGTCATCACCGCATCCGGGCGCAGCTTCAACAGGGCCGCCCAGTCGCGTCGATTGAAATCGCAGAGTTCTTCGTGTGCCGGCGTGCACTCGCTGGCGATGCCCAGGCCGTCTTCGCTCTGGTCCTGGCTGCCGTCGGATTGGGGCGTCGGCAACACCACGCGGCCGGCGCGGTCCAGCGGCATCTTGCGCATCATCACCGTGTTGAACACATTGCCGCCGATCAGGTACAGGGTGCGATCGCCACCGACGTTGGCGGCGATCACCACGTCGCAATGCGATTGCCACGGCATCGGCGCGCTGCCGCCAAGCCCGGCCTTGAGGCCGGCGTAGCCGAGCGCAGCGCTGCGCCCGCGCAGCAGGCACAGCAGATCGCCGGGGGCGGGTTTTTCCACCGCCGGGTCGGTGAACTGGTACGGGCCGCTTGCGCCATCGTTGTAGGCGCTGCGGATGTAATCCAGATGGCGTGCAGAGCGGTGGAAACCGCTCAGGCCGGCCTGCGTCATCACCCAGGAGATGAAGGCGGCCGACCATGGGTTGTCGACCAGGAACGCGCGGCAATCGCTGGCGGTGTAGCGCGTGCCATCCAGTGCCGCGCAACTCGATGCGCCGGGGCGGCCGCCCATCGATGCCAGCGTGCCGCTGTCGCGCCAGTAGCCGGCCACGCGTTGCCAGGCGACCACGCCGTGGTCGGCCAGATAGCCCGATTCGGCCTCGGTCACGCCCAGGCTGGCCAGACGGCCCTTGGCATCGATAAACGGGTGCTGCCACAGGCGATGCTCGTTGCAGGCACTGCGCACGATGGCGATTGCTGCAGGGCTGGTGCCGAAGCGCGGCGGTACATCGCAGACTTCCGCGGCGGCCGCGGTGCCGCCCCATACGGCCAACACCAGACAGAGCCACGGCCAAGGTTTTACAGTCATCGCAGATCCTGCACAGAACAATCGCAGCAGGCTGACAGAGCCGGCTGCGGGCACGCGTGAAATCAGCGCGGCGGTGGGCCGAGTTTGAGCGACAGATCGACCGCGTGCACGTGCTTGGTGAGCCCGCCGATGGAGATGCAATCCACCCCATCGGCTGCAATGGCGGCAATGCCGGCCAGATCCACGCTGCCGGAGACTTCCAGAGGGATGCGTTGTTCGCGCGGCAGGGCGGCAACGATGCGCACCGCGTCGCGACGCATCGCCGGGTCGAAATCGTCGATCAGGATGCGCGTGCAACCGACCTGCAAGGCCTCGTGCAGCTGCTCCAGCGTTTCCACCTCCACCACCAGCGGCAACTGCGGTTGCTGCGCACGTGCGGCATGCACGGCGGCGCTCAGCGAGCCGGCGGCGCGAATATGGTTTTCCTTGAGCATCACCGTGTCGAACAGGCCGATGCGGTGGTTGTCGCCACCGCCGCAGCGCACCGCGTATTTCTGCGCGACGCGCAGGCCCGGCAGCGTCTTGCGCGTGTCCAGGATGCGCGTGCCGGTGCCGGCCACGGCAGCCACGTATGCAGCGGTGGCGGTCGCGGTGGCCGATAGCGTCTGCATGAAGTTGAGCGAGGTGCGCTCGGCGCTGACCAGGCTGCGGCTGCGGCCATGTAGCAGCGCCAGCACCGTGCCGGCGGCGACGTGCTGGCCTTCGTGCACCTGCCAGTCGATCCGCACCTGCGGATCGAGCGCGCGGTGCGTGGCGTCGAACCACGGCCGCCCGGCGATCACGGCGTCCTGCTTGCACAGCAGGTATGCGCTGTCTGGCTGATCGGGCAAAAGCGCCGCGGTCACATCGCCGCTGCCGATGTCCTCGGCCAGCGCGCGCGCCACATCGGCCTCCACCAGCGCGGCCGGTGGCGCCTCCGGCACGATGGTGCGAACAGAAGGATTCACTTTTCGGGGAAGTCGGCGATCTGCGCAGTGCCGATGGCTTCTTCGGCCAGCAGCACCGGAATGCCGTCGTCGACGCGGAAGATCTGCTTGCGGTCGCGCGTGATCAGCGCCTCGCGCAGTGGCTGTGTCTGCGCGGTACCGTCGGCACGCTGTAGGGTTCCGCCGGCGATGGCGGTGTTGAGTGCCTCCAGGCCCTTGCCGTCGAGCAGCGAGAGCGGCTGGCGGGTATCGGGCGAGCACAGCAGGTCGAGCAGTTTGCGATCCATCGAAGTCTTGTCTTGCGTGGAAGATGGCTAGAATACGTCTTTACCGCAGGGCAGGGCCATGACCTCCAACCACTCCGCGCCGCTGGTCGGCATCGTGATGGGTTCCCGTTCCGATTGGGAAACCATGCAACACGCAGCTCAGAAGCTCGATGCGCTGGGCGTGCCTTACGAAGTCAAGGTGGTCTCGGCGCACCGCACACCGGACGTGTTGTTCAGCTATGCCGAGCAGGCTGGCGCGCGCGGTCTGCGCGCGATCATTGCCGGTGCCGGCGGTGCGGCGCATCTGCCGGGCATGCTGGCAGCCAAGACGGCGGTGCCGGTGCTCGGTGTGCCGGTACAGTCCAAGGCGCTCAACGGCATGGATTCGTTGCTGTCGATCGTGCAGATGCCGGCCGGGATTCCGGTGGCCACGTTTGCGATCGGCAATGCCGGTGCGGCCAATGCGGCCTTGTTCGCCGCTGCGATGCTGGCGCCGGAGCAGGCGCAGATCGGTCAGGCACTGGCGCAGTTCCGCGCCAGGCAGACCGACGATGTCATGGCCAGCGACGACCCGCGCCAATGACCACGGTCGGCATTCTGGGTGGCGGCCAGTTGGCCCGCATGCTGGTGTTGGCCGGTGCTCCGCTGGGCTTGCGGTTTGCGGTGTTCGACCCGGCCATCGATGCCTGCGCAGGGCAGGTGGCGCCGCTGCAGGCAGGCGCCTTCGACGACACCGCCGCGCTTGCCGCATTCGCCGCACAGGTGGATGTGATCACCTTCGATTTCGAAAACGTGCCGGCCGCCGGCGCGCAGCAGTTGGCTGCGCAGGTGCCGGTGTTTCCCAGCGCTGCCGCGTTGGCGGTGGCGCAGGACCGGCTCAGCGAAAAAACCCTGTTCCGCGAGCTCGGCATTCCGGTGCCCGAGTTCGCCGCCATCGACGACCGTGCAGGGCTCGACGCTGCATTGGCCCGTATCGGCACGCCGTGCGTGCTCAAGACACGTCGCTTCGGCTACGACGGCAAGGGCCAGTTCCGCATCAAGACGCTGGCCGATGCCGATGCCGCGTGGGACGCGCTCGGCGCGCAGGCGGCGAAGGTCGGGCTGATCGTGGAGGCGTTCGTGCCGTTCGAGCGCGAGGTCAGCGTGGTGGCAGTGCGTGGGCGCGATGGCGAATTCCGCGCCTGGCCGCTGACCGAGAACTGGCATGTGGACGGCGTGCTCTCGGCCAGTCTTGCGCCGGCGCGTGTGGAGGCCGGCTTGCAGGCTGCGGCAGAGACGCATGCGCGTGCGATCGCCGAGCGGCTGGACTACGTCGGCGTGTTCGCGCTGGAACTGTTCGTACGCGATGGCCAGTTGCTCGCCAACGAGATGGCGCCGCGCGTGCACAACTCCGGGCATTGGACCATCGAGGGTGCCGAGACCTCACAGTTCGAAAATCATGTGCGCGCCGTGCTCGGTCTGCCGCTTGGCAGTACCGCGATGCGCGGGCATGCCTGCATGCTCAACTGGCTGGGCGCGATGCCGGACGCGACTGCATTTTTGGCGGTGCCCGGTGGGCATTGGCACGACTACGGCAAGCAATCGCGCGAGGGCCGCAAGGTCGGCCATGCCACACTGCGCGCCGAGACGCCACAGCTGCTTGCTCAGGCCTTGAGCGACGCAGGCGCCGCGCTGCAGCGTGATGCGCAGGTCGGACCGGTGCTCGCGCGCTTGAGCGAAGGGTGATTCGCAGAGCCATCGGTGGCACTGCTGGCCTCGCCGATGCGCAGGTCCGTGGCGAAGATGCACGCAGTGCGCGACGCCGCCGGACGCTGTTGCAACAGGTCACCTGATCGTTGACCTGTTGCGACGGCGCAAGCGGCTAACCCAACCGGCTGGCCACGAACTCCCAGTTGATCAGCTTCCAGAACGCGTCCAGGTACTGCGCGCGGTCCTGCCGGTAATCCAGGTAATAGGCGTGCTCCCAGAGGTCGCAAGCGAGCAGCGGGGTGTCCGGCCCGGTGAGCGGCGTGGACGCATTCGGCGTGGCGACGATCGCCAGTGCGCCATCCGGGCGCTGCACCAGCCACACCCAGCCCGAGCCGAAGCTGCCCAGGGCGACGCGGTTGAATTCCTGCTTGAAATGCACGAAGTCGCCGAACGATTTGGCGATGCGGTCGGCCAGCCGGCCCAGCGGCTCACCGCCGCCGCGTGGGCGCAGGCACTGCCAGTAGAAATTGTGGTTCCACACCTGCGCAGCCAGATGGAATAGCGTGCCCTGCGCCTGCGCGATGATGTCTTCCAGGGTCAGCTCGGCGAACTCGCTGCCTTCGATGCGCGCATTGAGCCGATCGACCTCGCTGCGGTGACAGACGCCGTGGTGCGCCTCCAATGTGGCGGCAGACAGATGCGGCTCCAGGGCGACGCGGGAGTAGGGCAGTGCAAGGTGTTCGATCGGCATGATGGCAAGGGCAGCGAAGGGAGTGCGGCGACAGGTCGCGCTGAAGGCTTACAATGCGCGCCTTTGCGGAAGTCTATCCGACCCGGCGGTCGGGCCTGCCGCTCCCAGTCAGGAGAGTCCAATGCCGGTGATGGAACGGATCCAGGCCGAAGTCGAACAACACCCGATCGTGCTGTTCATGAAAGGCACCCCGCAATTTCCGATGTGCGGTTTTTCCAGCCGCGCCGTGCAGGCCCTGGTGGCTGCCGGCGCCGATCAGTTGCGCACGGTCAATGTGCTGGAAGAGCCCGAAGTGCGCGCCAATCTGCCGCGCTATTCCAACTGGCCGACCTTCCCGCAGCTGTTCATCCACGGCGAGCTGATCGGCGGTTGCGACATCACGCTGGAACTGTTCGAGGCCGGCGAGCTCAAGCGCATCGTCAGCGAGGCCTACCAGCCGTGAGTCTGGCGCAGGCCCGGCCCGACGCGGCGGCACTTGCCGGCCGCGTGGTGCTGATCACCGGTGCAGCCGGCGGGCTGGGGAGCGCGGCGGCGCAGGCGTGTGCATCCGCCGGTGCGACCGTGGTGTTGCTCGGCCGCAAGCTGCGCCCGCTGGAGCGCATCTACGACGCGGTCGCCAAGCTGGGTCCGGAGCCGTTGCTGTATCCGCTGGATCTGGCCGGCGCCACGCCGGACGACTACGCCACGCTCGCGCAGCGGCTGCAGTCCGAGCTCGGTGGCCTGCACGGCCTGCTGCACTGCGCCGCCGATTTTGCCGGCTTGACCCCGGCCGAACTCGCGGCGCCTGCCGACTTCGCACGCAACCTCCATATCAACCTCACCGCGCGCGCCTGGTTGACCCAGGCCTGCCTGCCGCTGTTGCGGCAGCAAGGCGATGCGGCGGTGGTCTTCGTCGTCGATGACCCGGCACGTGTTGGCCACGCGTACTGGGGTGCCTATGGCGCTGCCCAGTATGCACAGCGTGGCCTGCTCGCCAGCCTGCATCACGAAACCGTCGCCGGCCCGGTCCGCATCAGCGGATTGCAGCCCGGCCCGATGCGCACCGCCTTGCGCGCGCGCGCCTTCACCCATCAGGAAGACAGCGAAGCGCTGGACCCCACGCGCTATGCCGCCGCCTGCGTCACCTTGTTGTCCACGGCCGGTGGCGCGCACCGCGGCGCGATCTGGAGTCCTTCCGCATGACCATTCTTTCGGCGGCACTGCTGCTGTTTCTGATCCTCGACCCTCTGGGCAACATCCCGGTGTTTCTCAGCGTGCTCAAGCCGCTACCGCCCAAGCGCCAGCGCTTCGTGCTCGCGCGCGAGTTGCTGATCGCCCTGTTCGTGCTGATGGCGTTCCTGTGGGGCGGCAAGTACGCGCTGGAGCTGATGCATCTGCGCCAGGAATCGGTGGCGATCGCCGGCGGCATCGTGCTGTTCCTGATCGGCATCCGCATGATCTTCCCGCGCCCGGAAGGCCTGATGGGCGAGATCCCCGACGGCGAGCCCTTCATCGTGCCGCTGGCGATCCCGCTGGTGGCCGGCCCGTCCGGCATGGCCGCAGTGATGCTGATGGGCAGCAACGAACCCACCCGGTTATGGGATTGGAGCCTGGCGCTGATGATCGCCTGGATCGGTGCATCCACCATCCTGGCCTCGGCACCGCTGTTGTACAAACTGCTCGGTCATCGCGCACTGACCGCGATCGAGCGGCTGATGGGCATGTTGCTGGTGGCCATTTCGGTGCAGATGTTTCTGGACGGCCTTGGCACTTATTTCAAGCTGCCGGTATCGATCTGAGTCCACTCGGCGATGGGCGGGCAGGGTGCGTGGCATGGGGACGGCTTGTTGGATGCCTGGCGGGCTTTGAAGCCGCGTCGCCGACCCGTGGCATGAGCGGCTGGCGGTGTCTGGCGACCACAGCGCGGGATGGCGGCCGATAGCCAGCGCTGCGTTTTCAGGCCAAACGTTGCCGGTTTGCGACAAGCCAGTTCGATAGCGCGACGCCAGTCGCAAATGCCGCGCGACTTTGCGCAAGCTGGCGTTTAGGCCTTCACATGCGAAGTTCATGTTGCACCGCGCGAACTTTGTCACGCCGCCGTCACAATCAGGCCTTAGCGTGTTAATCTGTTGTTAACCGTTGCGGCAGCAACCAGCCGCGCGGCAAGGGACCCCAGATCATCGGCAGCCCACCCCCGGGAACGGTTGGGCTGACTGCGCCTTTTTGTCACTGCCCAACCTGTATCGAGGCTACCGAAATGACCCACCCCCGCTGTCTCCGCATGTCCAAGCTGACGCTTGGCCTTGTTGCCGCACTCGCCGCCGCCCCCGTGTTCGCCCAGAGCACCTCTGCCGGCGTCGCTGGCCTGGTGACCAGCAGCGCCGGTCAACCGGTGCCGAATGCTGAAGTGACGATCACCCACGTTGAATCGGGTACGGTCAGCCGCGCCACCACCGATGCCAGCGGACGCTACAACGCGCGCGGCCTGCGCGTGGGTGGGCCTTACACGATCACCATTACCGCTTCCGGCGCGGGCAACACCACGCGTGAAGGCGTGTACTTGAATTTGGACAAGGTCAATCAGGTTGATGCAGCCCTGGGTGGCGATCTGGCCACGCTCGGTACCGTGCAGGCGATCGCAGGCAACTACGGCTCAGCGATCTTCAGCGCCAACAAGATGGGCACCGGCACCAACGTGACCCGCGAAGAAATCGAGTCGCTGCCGTCGATCAACCGCAACCTGCAGGACTACGTGCGTCTGGATCCGCGCGTCGCGCAGACCGACAAGGCGCGCAACGAAATCTCCATCGCCGGCCAGAACCCGCGCTACAACGCGATCCGCGTCGACGGCATCAGCACCAACGATGCTTTCGGACTGGAATCCAACAGCCTGCCGACTCCGCGCCAGCCGTTCTCGATGGACGTCATCGACGAAATCTCGGTGGACGTGGCCAATTACGACGTCACGATCAGTGGCGGCACCGGTGGCGTGATCAACGCTGTAACCAAGTCGGGCACCAACGAGTTCCATGGCTCGGTCTATGGAACCTATCGCGAGAACGACTGGTCGGGCAAGAACGAGAACGATATTCGGCCCCAGTTGTTCGATCGCGAATCGACTTACGGCCTGACGCTGGGTGGTCCAGTGGTCAAAGACAAGTTGTTCTTTTTTGCGAATTACGAAAAGTACAAAGGCAAAGGCGTTTTCACCGGTAACAGCGGTTTTGGTCCGACAGGCTCTGGTGCGAGCAACACGGTCAACATCACGCAGGCGCAGGTCGACGAGATCGCCGACATCTCGCGCAATGTGTACGGTTTTGATCCGGGCACGTTGACGTTGCCGGCATTGGATTCCGACTCTGAAGAAAAGGGCTTCAAGCTGGATTGGAATATCAGCGATAAGCATCGCGGTTCATTCCGTTACGGTAAGTCCGAGCAAAGCACTGCCAATCTCAATGGTTTCAGCACGAGTTCGTTGGCTCTGAATTCGTACCACTACGTGCGTGACTTCGAGCTGGAAACCTACACGGCACAGCTTTTCAGCGACTGGACCGATACCTTCTCCACTGAGGCCAAGGTGTCTTATCGCGATTACGCGGCAGTACGTACCGCAGCGTCTCAGCTGCCGGCGATCAATGTCCGTGTGGGCGCAAACTCAGTCAATCTGGGAACCGAGGCAAATACGCAGGCGAACGAGTTGCGTACCGAAACATGGAACGCATTCTTTGCTGGCAACCTGTTCCTTAACGACCACACAGTCAAATTCGGCTTCGACTACGAAGACAACGATATTTTCAACTTGTTTGGTCCACGCGTTTTCGGTTCTTACAACTTTGATTCTATTGCTGCTTACCGCGCCAATCGGCCAGTGTCTTATCGCTATTCGTCCTCGAACACCGGCAGTATCGATGACATCGCAGCGAAGTGGGGCCTGCGCAACCTTGGCCTGTTCGTTCAGGACAGCTGGGCTGTCAACAACAACCTGACGTTGACCTTTGGCTTGCGCTACGACAAGCAGATGGTTCCGGACAGCCCGCAGTTCAATCAGGCTGCATTCAATGCCTTCGGCGTGCGTAACGACGCGACGCTCGACGGTAACGACCTCTGGCAGCCGCGCTTTGGCTTTAATTACACGTTTGATGCCGAGCGGCCGACCCAGTTGCGCGGTGGCGTGGGCCTGTTCCAGGGTGCGGCGGCGTCGGTGTGGCTGTCCAATCCGTTCTCCAATACCGGCCTGGCTTACACGGATTACAATTTCCGCAACGCGAACGAGATCGCCGCTGGCGGTATTCGTTTCACTCCCGATATCAACAACCAGCCAACTGGTACCGGCGGAGCGACTCAATCGGTCGACTTTGTCGACAAGGATCTCGGGCAGCCATCGGTCTGGAAAGCTAACTTGGCATTCGACACCGAGTTGCCGTGGTACGGCATCATCGGATCGTTGGAAGGTGTGGTCACCAAGGTCAACGAGGCAATCTACTACCAGCAACTCAATCTTGGCACGCCAACTGCGGTTGGACAGGATGGTCGTCAGATCTACTGGAACGCGGTTGGTCGTAACCGGGCGAGCTGGGATAACCTTGGTCGCTTCACCGGCAACGCACTGACACGCGCCAACAGTAATCAGGGCTTCAACGACGCAATTATTGCGCGTCCAACCGACCAGGGCGGTACGCAGAGCTTCACCGTCGGTTTGAATAAACCTTTCAACGACAGCGACTGGTCGTGGAGCCTCGCTTACACCTACTCAAACGCGAAGGAGGTCAGCGGTCTGACCAGCTCTACCTCGGGCTCTCAGCTGTTGAATGTAGCGACCTTCCAGGCTAATGAAGAAGTCAACGCCACGTCCGCTTATGAGATCAAGGACAGCATCCTCGGCACTCTGCAGTGGAAGCACAACTTCTTCGGCGACTACGCAACCAAACTTGGCCTGATTTATCAGGGCCGCAGCGGTCGTCCGTATAGCTATACGTTCGATAACGATGCCAATGGTGACGGTCGTGCCAATGACCTGCTTTACATTCCGAATGGCCGTGGCGATGTGTTGTTCGGAAGTGCAGCTGAAGAGAATGCTTTCTGGAACTACGTAAGCAACAATCAGTATCTGTCTTCGCACCAAGGGCAGTTGGCTGGCCGCAACGCCGTTCGCAATTCCTGGGTAAATCAGTTCGATCTGCATATCGAGCAGGAACTGCCGGGCTTCTTCGACGGCAACAAGGCGCAGGTATGGGTCGACATCATGAATGTCGGTAACCTGCTTAATAAGAAGTGGGGCCGCGTGGATGAGTACGGGTTCCCGGGCTTCAAGGGTGTTGTGGAGTACGGCGGTATCGATGCTGCAACCGGCAAGTACGTGTACCGCTTCAATGAGCCGGACTTGTCCACTGTCTACGACGACAAGGGCATCTCCCGCTGGGCGCTGCAGCTGGGCTTCCGCTACCAGTTCTGATCTGACCAACGTGTTGCGTGTTGCAAAAACGGCCGGGTTCTCCCGGCCGTTTTTTATTCCGTTAGAGAATTTTGAACTGCCTAGTTGCTTCTGGACTCATAAATGGTCTTAACTTTTAAGAGCAGAATTGTCGAAATTGAAGGCGGTGGCTGTAAGATGCAAGCGTAGAGCGGCTGGTAACGTTTTGCTGGCCATTAACAAAAAATGCCGACGGTCTTTGCTGTTACATCTACGTAGTAACGTCGGCAAACACGTTCGAAGGTTTTTATGACCTATTTTTTTCTGCTTGGCACGAGAATTTTGTTAATTCTTTTTCTTCAGGTAAGCCGTCGCTGCTGCTTGCAGAACTGCTCGGCTAATAGATGGGAGTGTCTTCTCGAAGCTCTTGCGAAATTTATCTTAGGGAGGCCGTGTTATTCTTAGAGGATCAAATCCCATCTACAAATATTGATTGGGATAGGCGCTAGGTATGCTCGTTTTTGAAGTAGTGCTCATTTGTGTATGAGTGCTATTAATTTTTTCCATGTAGCTGACCAATTTTATTGGCAATCGGATTGGTTCTGGCATCGGGCAATCGGGATGGCTTGATATTCATAGTCCACTTTGGATTGAATTCCAAGCGTGGCGGCAGCATCTAAAATATCTGGGCAACTGACACTTGACGACGTGCGATCCTAGGAATACTCTTCAGAAATATTTTCTAACTTGATAGGGCGTTAAGTGAAGAGCGTGCCTTTGGTATACATGCCTTCTAGAGAAATAATAGGTTTTTTTGAATCATTTGACCCTCATAAGATCGGTCTTCCCGCGGCGCCTATCGTTAATTGCGAATTGGATCTAGCTGCAGCGCAGTGCATACTTGGGCAAGTTTCAACTGCTGATTTACTGCATGTTTTGTTAATCAAGTTGGATCCGATTTCTATAAAAAACGTACTTGAAGTTCATCGGGCTGTATTGAATGTAAAAAAAACTAGTTGGCGGAAGGTGTCCTTGAATGTGGGCGTCAAACAGGCCGATTCCTTCGGTTTTACTTCCCCAATTTTTGATGTCAAGAACGAGTTTTCTTGGTTAATTTCACGAGCGCTTTCGATAAAGCACGACTCGATATTTATTGCATTTTTTCTCTTCTATTTTCTGCACCTGCATCCTTTCGTTGATGGTAATGGGAGAATGTCAAGAATTTTGATCATTCATTTTCTTTCTGAAAGAAGGGGGGCTCAAGATGGCTTGGGAAGATTTGTGGCTATATTTACATATTTGCGCAAAGATATATTGGCCCGCTGGTTGTGGGAGGCTAGAGTAAATTCTGTCGAAAACTTCATTAAATTTTTCTCAAAAGTTTTATTTGAATACGGGGAGTATTTTGGAAAATCTTGCGATTCTAGGGTGGGGGTTCGTGAGTATGTAATGTCTATTAAGCCCGATGGAATTTTTGGTCGTTGAATTGCATGACTGAAAAAGTGACCTCATGGGATAATAATGAATAAATTATTTTTTATTTTAGTGGCTCTTGTATTTTTAGTTTTAGTTACTTGGTTGGTCTGGAGCGAATCTCCACCGTCTGAGAGAGGTTGGCGTTCTAGTGGTGGCTTGAGTTCTTCTGTTTCTGAAAATAACGTCAAAGCTGAGAAGCAGGATGCCAGCGTTGCCTTTGGTGAGCCTCAACAAATCAGCACGCTGCATACTGGTCGAGTTGAATCGAGTTTACTTTGTGCAAGGGCAGTGAAAGCTCAGCAATGCAGCGAATATTGGGATGGCATAAAGAAAGGGGGTAAAAATCGGGAAGAACTAGCAGCTTCTTGCCAAGATATGGCTGAGGCTACAGTTCCTGGATTGATTAGAGCTTGGAGGTCAGCTGCTGAGGCAGGAAGTTACTACGCGGCTAAGTTTTATATTCTTGGGCGTCCTTTCAGAATTGGAAATACAATTGAAAGTCTTGATGAACTAAGTATTTTTAAAGAAAAATCCGAAAAATTCGCGCTTCAGCTAGTCGCCAAGGGTGATTTCAATGTTGGAGTAGCGCTTGCGGATGCATATTATCCGTTTCCCGAAGCAAATTATAGACCGAGCTTATTGAGTCAGGCTGTTGAAAAGGATGCAGCAAAAGCGCTCATTTTATACGAGAAATTAGGGGCATTCCTTCATTCTGAAAGTACTAGCGATCCACTTGTAGAAGCTAGATTGAAAGTCCTACGCTCGTCAGTGGATGCATCTAGCTTTAATGGCGCAGCCTCTTTTTTTGGTAATTCGCAGCCTTTTGTTCGTCGTGGTCCTATAGATGCAAGTGATAATTACGAGGGGTGTGTCGAAAGCTTTTAATTTAATTGAGCTACTACTTATTATCTGGAGATTGCTATGCTGAAACTAAGGGTCGCTATTGGTGCTATTATGGTCGCAGGAGGAATGTATTTTTCTTCAGCACCATTGCCTGCGGATGCTCAATCAAGAGAGTGCCCCGAGTGGCAAACCTGGTCATGTGAAGATCCTCCGTATCTTCCTGAATACCCTGAATATCCTTGTAATTGTGACGGCGGAAGTCCGCCCGTAGCGAATCATTATGTACTCCCTAATATTCCTGGAAATCCTTATCCAGCGGTCTGTGCTTCGTCAGAAGATGAGCGTATGCGTCATGCCTGGTGGGATGTACAAAATTGGTATCCTGGGTGGCAGCTTGGAACAAATGAATCAGTGTCAGTGAGATACGATGATGGTTTAACTCAGGTTTACGTAGCTGTGGTCCCTGATCATTACGATCATGCCGTGGCGCTTGAGCTCAAGGGTGGGGGGTGGAGTGTTAACTCTGGCTATAATCGTAATCTTTGTGATGTTGGTACATAATTTCTAAAACCCCTGAGGTTGGGAAAGGAGTGTGCGCACTCCTTTCCCATGTTAGTATAAATGTGTTTAAAAAATATGATTTTATAAGAATTATCCATGGGCACATTTAAACTTGTGCAGATGGATTCTGGATGTCTTATAGATATTCTTTGGATTTTGTTGATTGTTATACATGCGCGACTTTAGAAGAATTTCTTTGGCGTTGCTAAAGCTGTAGTCGCACTGTTATTTGCTTATCTACAATTTGGGACAGTGATTTATGTTGCGTGGATTTTGGCAAATCTCCTTGCCATCGTTCTTTTGTCGGGTCAAGTAGGCTAAAGTCCTGTTAATTTAAGGGAGCAAGCTATGGAACTCAGCAGTACGGCAGCACGGGCGCTGCCGGTGGTGGATGCGCGGATCTACCCGCGCGGTGGCCTGGACGTGTTGTCCAAGGCGGAAGTTGCGCGTCTGCGTGATGCCTCCAGCGGCGGCATGCATGAGCTGTTGCGCCGCTGCGCGCTGGCCGTGCTCACCAGCGGCAGCGCGTCGGACGACCCGCGCGCCGCGCGTGACCTGTATCCGGATTTCGATATCCAGGTGAACCAGCAGGATCGCGGCATCCGCATCGATCTGAGCAACGCACCGGCGATGGCCTTTGTCGATGGCGAGATCATCCGGGGCGTGGCCGAGCTGCTGTTCGCCGTGGTGCGCGACCTGGCCTACATGGCGATCGAGCTGGAAGCCCAGCGCGGGGATCTGGACACCAGCGAAGGCATCACCAACGCGGTATTCGGGCAGCTGCGCAATGCGCGCATCCTGCAGCCGTCGGACCCGAACCTGGTCGTGTGCTGGGGTGGGCATTCCATTTCGCGCGACGAATATCTCTACACCAAACAGGTGGGCTACGAGCTTGGCCTGCGTGGCCTGGACATCTGCACCGGCTGCGGCCCGGGCGCGATGAAGGGCCCGATGAAGGGCGCCACCATCGCGCACGCCAAGCAGCGCAAGCATCACACGCGCTACATCGGCGTGACCGAGCCGGGCATCATTGCCGCCGAGTCGCCGAACCCGATCGTCAACCACCTGGTGATCATGCCGGACATCGAGAAGCGCCTGGAAGCCTTCGTCCGCATCGGCCACGGCATCCTGGTGTTTCCGGGCGGCGTCGGCACGGCAGAGGAAATCCTCTACCTGCTCGGCATTCTGCTGCGCGAAGAGAACGCCGACCTGCCGTTCCCGCTGATCCTGACCGGGCCGACCATCGCCGCGCCGTACTTCGAACAGATCGACCGCTTCATCCGGCTCACCCTGGGCGAAGCTGTCGCTTCCCGCTACGAGATCATCGTTGGCGACCCGGTTGCCGTGGCGCGTCGCATGGCCGAAGGCATCCACGACGTGCGTGCGCACCGCAAGGAACAGAAGGATTCGTACTACTTCAACTGGTCGGTACACATCCCGCTCGAGTACCAGCAGCCGTTCGAACCCAGCCACGAGGCCATGGCCGCCCTCGACCTGCATCACGGCCGCCCAGCGCCTGCCCTGGCCGCCGACCTGCGGCGTGCCTTCTCCGGCATCGTCGCCGGCAACGTCAAGGAAGACGGCATGCGCCGCATCGAGGAATTCGGCCCCTTCGAAATCCACGGCGACCCGGACATCATGCAGGCCCTGGATGAACTGTTGCGCGGCTTCGTCGAGCAGCGCCGGATGAAGATTTCGGGGGACTACCGGCCTTGCTATCGGGTGGTGACTTAGTCGCCTAGACGGTGCGACACGGGCTCGATAACGCTTGTCGGTCCAGTCGGTCCGCCTGTCGGTCCAGAGCTTGTGCCATGGCGTATCAGGGCTCATGCTCTCCAGCAATAACGCTGGGGAGCGTCCTGATGTCCGTCCGTACGCGCGGATTCACGTTGATCGAACTCATGGTGACCGTCGCGGTGCTAGCTATCACCGCAGCGATCGCATACCCGAGTTTCCAAGGCGTCGTGCGCTCAAATCGGGTGGCTGCGTCAAATAACGAAATGATGGCATTGCTCACGCTGTCCAGAAGCGAAGCCATCCGGAACGGCCAAGGCAGTGGCATCTGTGGCAGTGCGAACGGGACAGCCTGCAATGGGAGCTGGAGTGCAGGGGTGATGGCCTGGAGCGACGCAAATGGAAACGGGAGTTATGACTCAGGTGAAACCGTGCTCCGTTATTCGTTGGGAAATCCAAGGCTGGTCGTCCAGGGGCCAACGACGGGGACGGTCATTGCGTTTGATGCGCGGGGGCGCCGCCGTGCTGCTGCCGATCAACAGGTTACATTGCAACCTGATCAATGCGGCGGGCAACCGTTGAAACGCTCATTAACAATCAATGCGTCCGGGCAAATTCGAAGCAAAAAAGAGACCTGCACATGAGCCAGAATCATCTCTCTAGGCGTTCTGCGGCGGGCTTCACCCTGATCGAAGTGCTGATTGCCATTCTCATACTCGCATTTGGGTTGCTAGGGTTTGCACTGCTGCAGACCATGAATGTGCGGTTTGTCCAAAGCGCCAATTACCGGACGCAAGCGACCAACCTGGCCTACGACCTAATTGATCAGATGCGATCCAATCGTTATCAGGTTGGTCAATATACTGCCGCCACATTTGCTGCCGGGGCCGTGACGGCGACTGGTGCCTGCGTATATCCAACAGGCCAGACCGTATCGGTAAGCCAGAATATAACAAGATGGCAATGTCAGGTTGCCAAGGCGCTTGGAGATAAGGCTGCTGCTACAGTTACCTATGTCAACGGCGTCGCCACTGTGGCAATAAGCTGGGGCGATCAGCGCTGGGACAAGGAAAACCCCGAGACAGTGACGAGTTTTGCGTTGCGAACGGAGATCTAAGGGAATGAACTTGCGTTCGCGAATGTCCGGCCTTTCATTGATCGAACTGATGATCGCGTTAGTGATCGGGTTGGTTCTTTTATTAGGCGTAATCCAAATATTTTCAGCGTCGCGCACGGCCGCCCAACTATCTGAAGGTGCTTCGCGAGCACAAGAGAACGGACGTTTTGCGCTTGATTATCTGGCTCGGGACATTCGAATGGCGGGCCACTTCGGGTGCGTCAACGATCAAGCGCAATTCGTTAAGGGGGAGGGAGATCCCAGGGTCAATCTTTCCGCGGCAACCGGAAGTGGAAGTCCTCTGGATTTCTCTGTATCGATTCAAGGCTATGAAGCACCAGGGACAGCTCCGAGTGACCAAATAACCATCGGTGGCAGTGCGAATTCGATAGTAGGTTTGCCGGCATCCATTCAGAATTTGAGCCCCGCGCCGAGACCAGGCAGCGACATCATCGTATTGCGTTATCTTTCTGCCGAAGGCGTGCCTGCGACAGGTATCGCAGCAGCTGGTTCCAATAGCACCTTGACTATGGATGCGACACGTTGGGCACGCCTGACCGACGATGGCGTAGCGGCTCCCACACTGTTTGGAATAGCGGACTGTGCACATGCGGATGTATTTGCTGGCACCACGACTGCAGGATCCGTAACGGCCAGTGGCGTCAATCTTTCAGGGCGATATGTGGTGCAGCCCACTGGTCAGACAATGGTGTACCGCGCCGAGTCCCTGGTGTATTACGTTGCCAATAGTCCCGATACCGGCGAACCCGCGCTGAGGCGTGCTCGCGCGGGTAGCAATGGCATCTATGTCAGCGAGGAATTGGTTGAAGGAATAGAAAGTTTGCAATTTCTATATGGATTGGATACGACGCCGTCGATTGCAACCCAGACGCCGCCTGTTGGTAATATCACCGAGCAACGTGTGGCGAGTGGAGTGGCCACGGGAGCCGATGCGGCGGCCGCCAACCAGTGGCGTCGCGTTGGGCAAGTGCAGGTCGGTATCCTCGCCCGTAGTCCGACGGCAGCGGCTGCAAGTACTCAAGTCGAGGCCAGTCGGTTGGGCGTGCTGGGTGTCACGGTCATTCCGCCGACGACCAACGATAGACGCTATCGCGCTAGTTATGAGTTATCCATCGCCCTCCGCAATCGCCTTTTCGGTAACTGAAAATGCAGACCAGACATCTCACTCGAGATCGAGCGCGTAATTACACCGCGGCAACTCAGCGCGGTGCGGTCTTGTATGTGGCGTTGATCATGCTGGTGTTGCTTGCGTTGATTGGCATTGCAGGCATTCAGGTTTCTGGAATGCAAGAAAAAATGGCGGCCAATTATAGGGCGGTGAATCGTGCTTTCGAGGAGGCTGAAGGTGTGGTCAGAAACGCTGAAAACTCCGTCGAAAATATTTCCAATCGAACGACAGCGCCGACTGGTACCACGAGTTCAGTTGCTTCTGGAGACATCAATCGAGTCTGTGACGATGGTTTTGACCCTATGCAGTGGGCGCAGGCGCAGACCTCGGCTCGCGCGGTCAATGTTCGCCAGATAGATCAATGCATTCAGGGGGAAGCAAACATCGGAATGGGGCAGCCTGTCGATCCTGCATCTCCTGTTTTTCAGATTACCGGCGTTGCCGCTGACGATCAGAATAACGCGAGTTCCGAGGCGGCGGTAGACACTATCTTCAAGCTTTGAAGAGAAGCACATGACCTTGCATAAAAAGAAAGTAATTTTTGCTTCTGCCGCAGCCGCGGTTGGCCTGGCGTGCGTCGTCTACGCGCTAATCGCTGCGCAAGGTCAAGGCGTCCTTGCTCAGGCGCCAATGAATAATCAGGTGCAGACACCGCCTGCGTTCATCATGGCTGTCGACGATTCCGGGTCCATGACCTTTCAAACCCAGTTTCCGGGGCAGGATGGCCAGGGCTGCTGGAGTACAGCGCAATATACGTTTTTCTCAAGCCCCGGAGTACTTAATACGGAAGATACGAGAAGCGTTGGATGTGGTTACAACCACGTGCTTCCTGGCGTCCGTATCGATGAAAACCGACTGGGTGTTCCTCCCTTGGATAGTCTTGGTTTCGCGCGTTCGGCTGCCTACAATCCAACGTATTATGATCCGACAGTCAAATACGAGCCGTGGATTAATAACGATGGCACCCCCTTTCCTCAGGCTGACCCGCTGAATACCCGTATTAATCCGCTGCAATCCGCGACCGTCGCGTTGGCATCGAATTACATGGGTGAGGATTTCAGTAGTAGCTTTCGAATTCAGAACAGGATGGTGTTGCCCCGAGGTACAAGTTACAGGCAGCGCTTTAGAGATAATAACAATAATCTCTATTTCGGGGCTGAGACAACGACGACAACTGATGTCACTTGGAATGGCGGCTCGCAGACACTGCTCATAAGGTTTTGGCCTGCAACCTTTTTCGTTCCTTATACGAGTAATAACGATGCTCGGCCAGTCCTTCCTGGCACTGCGTCAGCATATGACGCAGTGCCGCGCGAGCGTGTACGAGATGTGTGCGGAACGGGCTGCGACATGTGGAAATACACGATTGGCACAACCAATACCGTTGCCCTGCAAAACTTTGCAAATTGGTTTTCTTTCTATGGTAATCGCAACAGGGCGATTATTGCGGGCATGACGAGGTCGCTGGCTGACGTCAACAATATGCGGGTGGGATTCTTTCGCATTAATCAGCACACTAGCTATGATGCCATTACGGACAGGCTGCCAATGCGAAATATGGCAACGGCAAGTGAAAAGGCGGCGCTTTACAATTCGATCCTCGCATTGCCTGCGAGCGGAGGCACACCAAATCGCCAAGCGGTAAATGCCGCAGGGGTTCAATTCCAGCGCACAGACAGTGCTGCTCCCGTCCAATTGGCTTGCCAGAAAAATGCCGTAATGCTCTTTACGGATGGCTATAGTAACCAGGATGGGCCGCAGGTCAGTAATGCACAAGGCGACGGCGGAATGGGAGTTCCATTCGCTGACGGTTACGACAATACGATGGGGGATATTGCTGCAAAGTACTATAATAACGTTAACGGCGGATCGCCCATTCGGCCGGACCTGGCTTCCGGGCTTGTGCCTGTGCCAAGCTCCTGCAGCACTGCAAACGCTAATGTAAGGTTGGATTGCCAGAAGAATCTGCACGTAAATTTTTACGGTATTACGCTGGGTGCGCGAGGGAATTTGTTCAATCCCGATGTGGTGCAGGATGCTTACACCACTCCGGCGATTTACCAAAATTGGCCGCCGCGTGAAAATGATGAAAGAAGCACCGTTGATGACATCTGGCACGCGGCAACCAATACTCGCGGTCAATACATAAACGCGAAGACTCCGGCGGAAATTACAGCTGCGATGCGGAGAGTTCTTTCTTCAGTGACATCCGGTTCGTCTCCCTCGGGGACGCTTGCGCAGAGCGGTGCGCGTATCGGTGCTGGCTCGTTCTCAGTAGTGCCCAACTACGAAATTGCCAATGAGGGCACCGATTGGTTTGGCCGTCTTACCGGCTATACCGTTTCTATCAATCCAGCGACTCGGGTCGCAGTGACCACGGCAGCGTGGGAGGCAAGTTCAAGAATGCCGTCTGCCGCGGCACGCAATGTTTTGGTCAGCAAGGCAGGATCAGTTAGCGCCTTCAATGCGACTAATGTTTCTCTTGCGGATCTTTGTAACAAATCGACGTCGCTGTACCCCGGGATGTCGCTATGCACTGAGTCGGACCTTTCCGCACTGGGTGCAACCGCAGCTACCGCTACCGCGTACCTGCGTGGGGATGCGTCTGGGGAAGTCCGCAGCGGTGGTCGCTTACGTGATCGAACCACTGTGCTTGGCGATATCGTCAATTCGACGCCTGTCATCAGTTCTCCATTGGATGACTATGGCTATCGTGGTTTGGCGGGAACACCTGGAAGTACTTATGGCGCTTACTTGGATTCCAAGAAGGCCAACAGAAATTATATGGTCTATGTTGGTGCCAACGATGGCATGTTGCATGGCTTCGATGGCGGCATGAATGCAAATGGAGTAATGAATTCAAATGGCGGTGTAGAGCGATTCGCTTATATTCCGTCAACTGCGCTCGGTCACATGGGTAATTTGCTGCTTCCTTACGATCCAACAGATCAAAGTGACCAAGACTTTGACCATCGCTACTATGTAGATGGGCCGCTGACCGTATCGGATACTTACTATGGTGGATCCTGGAAGACAGCTCTTGTAGGGACCGCAGGTGCAGGTGGACGTAGCATTTTTGCAATGGACGTCACGACGCCGACAAGTATTTCGGCGGGCAATCGTCTTTGGGAAATCAGCGACCTTGATAGCACGTTGCCTGCGTCAGTCCGTAACAACATAGGCTATGTGCTTGGTAAGCCGGTTATCGTTCCAGTTGCTAACGCATCCGGCGCTGTGACATGGAAAGCGATTTTTGGCAATGGCTATAACAGCGCCAGTGGAAAAGCCGTTCTCTTTGTCGTTGATATCAAGGCAGGCGCACCCACGATTACAATGATCGAAGCCGCAGAGAGTGGAGGAGGTGTCGCCGGAAGCAACGGTCTTGGCAACATCGTTGTTGTTGATCGCTGGGGCGGTGCCAGCCAAGCTGATCGGGTCCGTGATGGATATGCGGACACTGTTTATGCAGCCGATCAAAAAGGAGCCATTTGGAAGTTTGATCTTCGTAGCACGGTGACATCTGTTTCCGTCCCGCTCTTTACAAGTCGTACGTCAACCGAGAACGGCGCTACCTATCGTCAGCCGATTACCGGCGGACTCGCTGCTACTGCTGGCGATAACGGCGGTGTCATGCTTTTCTTCGGAACTGGAAGCTTCTCATTTGTAAATGATCCATTCGATACTGCTATCCAGTCGTTGTATGGGATCAATGACGTGTCCGCTGGAGCAATTACGAGTGCGTTGACGCGCACCAACCTGCAAGCCAATACGATCTCCAGTTCTGGTGGTGCGCGGAGTCTGGTGTTGGGAGCAAGCCCGGCAGGTGGGCGTGGCTGGTATGTCGATCTGCCAGCCGGCGAGCGTATGGTGGGAAATCCAAGCGTCGCATCGGGTATTGTTTTTATTCCGACCTATGTCCCCAACCCAAACAGCGTGGGATGTGCTGCCCAGGGTAGCAATTGGCTATTTGGGTTGAATACTAGGACCGGTGCGGCCGCACTGGATGTGGCGCGCCGTAATTCGCCTACAGGTGCTTCGTTTGCTTCGGGAACTGCCGCGACTTCGTTGACAACGCAAGGAACTACGCCAGTGAAGGACGTCGGCATATCAGCGATTCCGCGGTTGACTCCAGCAGAGTCTGGCGGAGCGCCCCCGCCTGGGGGGAGCTCCTGCTGGATGGTGATAAGCGTTGCGGGTGCCGACCCGATGTATGTTCCCTATCCATGCGGGCGTCAGTCCTGGAGGCAGGTGCAATGAGATCTTCTTGGGCCAGACAAACCGGTGCCCGTGGTAGGGGTGCGTCACTGCTGATTTCCCACGGTTTCACCCTGATCGAGCTGATGATTGTCGTCGCGGTTGTGGCGATTCTGGCTGCCATTGCCTACCCGAACTACTCGGAGTACGTGCGTAAGTCTCGCCGTGCGCAGGTCAAGGCAGATCTTGTCGAGTATGCGCAGCTGGCCGAGCGCTATCACACTGTGCAGAATACGTACGTCGGCTTTACTTTGCCCAATCCTGTCTCGCCTCGGGAGGGTGGAACAGCCGCCTACAACCTGCCGTCGCCACAGGTGACTCAGTCCACCTTTGTGATTACTGCGACCCCGACCAATGTCCAGTCAGCCGACAAGTGCGGAACCCTGAGTATTGATCAGGCTAGTCGCAAGACCAACTCGAAGGGTGCCTTGTCGGACTGCTGGTGAGAGCGTGAGTTCGGGGACGTTGATGACTGTTGCAATGCCCCAAAATCTTGCTACAATGCCGACCCCGCCCGAATAGCTCAGCCGGTTAGAGCACTTGACTGTTAATCAGGGGGTCGTTGGTTCGAGTCCAACTTCGGGCGCCAAGATGTTGAAGAGGCCGCGACTAGTCGCGGCCTCTTTGTTTTTGCTGTAGCTCACCGTGCAGGGCAGGTGGTTGGTTGCCTGTAGCGGACAGAGCGCGTCCGCCCTGAGTTGTTGACGATGACGTCTGCCAGGCGCTGCGCACGCGTGCAGAGGCTGATCGTGATGTTGGTGCCGCTGTTGCGGCCGTTCGGAAGAAATCGGACAAGCGATCGGCCAATCGTTCCAGTGATGCTGATGCCCTCGCTCGCAGCATACTGCTCGACCCGCAGGATCGAGCCCGCGTCCGCAGGCTGCCCACTGCGCGCTGGATCCTTAAAAAGAATCCACCCCTGGCCCCAGTCACTGTCAGGTCGGCAACTGGCACCGTCGACGGATGGACAGACGCTAACTGGCAGGCGATGGGTGATGGCCAGGCTCCTCGCCATCGCCAAGTGTGCGGTGAGCAAGTGAACCCGTGCCTGTGCGCGCTGCCACTCGACCAGACCTTTGAAGCTGGGCAGGCCGATGGCCGCCATGATCCCGACGATCGCCATCACGATCACTAGCTGTAGCGCCGTGTACCCTTTTGCATACGAACGAGTCACTGCTTTCACCGTCCTGCTCCTCGGCTCGAAGCAAGCAGTCTCTACGGCGTCCAAGGCTCAGGTAAGGTCGGCTCCCACGTGATGAGGTGTCAGACTTTCACCGAAAGTGGCCTCCGCCATTTGTGCAGTCCTCCCCCGAGATCCGCTTCATGACCGACCGTTTTCAGCTCGTATCCCCGTACTCCCCAGCCGGCGATCAGCCTGCCGCCATCGAGAAGCTGGTGGCCAGCTTCGAGGCCGGTCTGGCCAAGCAGACCTTGCTGGGCGTGACCGGCTCCGGCAAGACCTACACCATTGCCAACGTGATCCAGCAGGTGCAGAAACCGACCCTGGTGATGGCGCCGAACAAGACGCTGGCGGCGCAGCTATACGGTGAGTTCAAGTCGTTCTTTCCGCACAACGCGGTGGAGTACTTCGTCAGCTACTACGACTACTACCAGCCCGAGGCCTACGTGCCCTCGTCGGACACCTTCATCGAGAAGGACAGTTCGATCAACGAACACATCGAGCAGATGCGTCTGTCGGCGACCAAGACCCTGCTGTCGCGTCGCGACTCACTTGTGGTGGCCACGGTGTCGGCGATCTACGGCCTGGGCGCGCCGGAAGACTATCTGTCGCTGCGCTTGATCCTGTCGGTGGGCGAGCACATCGATCAGCGTCAGTTGATCCGCCATCTCACCGATCTGCAGTACACCCGCAACGAATTCGAGCTGACCCGCGGCGCGTTCCGCGTGCGCGGCGAAGTGCTGGACGTGTTCCCGGCCGAATCCGACACTGAGGCGTTGCGGATCGAGTTGTTCGATGGCGACATCGAGCGGCTGACCCTGTTCGATCCGTTGACCGGCGAAACGCTGCGCAAGCTGCAGCGCTATACCGTGTACCCCAAGACGCATTACGCGACCACGCGCGAGCGCACGTTGAGCGCGGTGGACACGATCAAGGAAGAATTGAAGGAAAGGTTGGAGCAACTGTATTCGCAGAATAAGCTGGTAGAAGCGCAGCGCCTGGCGCAGCGCACCCAGTTCGATTTGGAAATGATGGCCGAGGTCGGCTTCTGCAACGGTATCGAAAACTACTCGCGGCATCTCACCGGCAAGGCGCCCGGCGAGCCGCCGCCGACGCTGTTCGACTACTTGCCACCGGACGCGCTGCTGGTCATCGACGAGTCGCATGTGACCATTCCGCAGATCGGCGCGATGTACAAGGGCGACCGCTCGCGCAAGGAAACGCTGGTGGAGTTCGGTTTTCGGCTGCCATCGGCACTGGACAACCGGCCGCTGCGTTTCGAGGAATGGGAGGCACGTTCGCCGCGTAGCATCTATGTGTCGGCCACGCCGGGTCCCTACGAGTTGCGCGAGTCTGCGGGGGAAATCACCGAGTTGGTGGTGCGGCCAACTGGCCTGATCGATCCGGTGGTCGAGATTCGTCCTGTCGGAACGCAGGTGGACGACCTGATGTCCGAAATCCAGGAGCGCATCAAGCTTGGCGACCGCGTGTTGGTGACGACGCTGACCAAGCGCATGTCCGAGAACCTCACCGAGTACCTCGGCGAGCACGGTATCCGGGTGCGCTATCTGCATTCGGATATCGACACGGTGGAGCGCGTGGAGATCATCCGCGACCTGCGCTTGGGCAAGTTCGACGTGCTGGTCGGCATCAATCTGTTACGCGAAGGTCTGGATATGCCGGAAGTGTCGCTGGTGGCGATCCTGGATGCGGACAAGGAGGGCTTCCTGCGTTCGACCGGCTCGCTGATTCAGACCATCGGCCGCGCAGCGCGTAATCTGCGCGGCAAGGCCATTCTGTATGCCGACAAGATCACGCGTTCGATGCAGGCCGCGATCGACGAGACTGACCGCCGCCGCGAGAAGCAGGTCGAGTACAACCTAGAGCATGGCATCACGCCCAAATCGGTGGCGCGTCCGATCTCCGACATCATGGAAGGTGCGCGCGAGGATGCCGCCGAGAAGAAGGCAGGCAAGGGGCGCTCGAAGTCGCGTCAGGTGGCGGAGGAAATGCCCGATTACCGCGCGATGGGGCCTGCCCAGATCGCCGGCAAGCTCAAGAGCTTGGAGCAGCAGATGTACCAGCACGCCAAGGACCTGGAGTTCGAGGCGGCCGCGCAGATTCGCGACCAGATCCAAAAACTGAAAGCTGCCAGCCTGGCGTAGGGCAGGGCGACAGCGCGAAAGTTCGAGCGCAGGGAGGGCTTGTGGTGATCCAAACCCTGCGCTAGAATGCGCGCCCTGCACAGCGCAATGCTGACGCAGGAAACGGGCGGTTAGCTCAGCGGTAGAGCACTACCTTGACATGGTAGGGGTCACAGGTTCGAACCCTGTACCGCCCACCACTCCAAGTCCAGCAGCATGGCGACTTGAGTGGCTTCAACATCGGCAGCGACTGCTGCCGCGGATCCCGAAGTGATTTACGCAGCAGCTCCTGCAGCTTCCGCGTGTCCTGTATTTGGTCTTCGACAATCGCTTTCACTTCCTTCTGTGCATTGACCAGGCGTGTTGGATGAATTTCGTGCAGCAGTCGGGCATTGCTGGCGGCGGAGCGGTTGGCTAGCAAGCTGGGCACTCTTTCGCCCCTGCGGACGAGGCCCTGGTGTCAGGCCAAGCTTTCGCTCAGCGTGCCATTTCGTCGCAGCGCTGGTCACCCTTTCCCCGAAGCGGCGAGCAGGTTTTTTAGTGCCAGGCGCGTGTGTTGCCAAGAAAGCACATCAAGTGCTGACGGAATTCCGCCGGCGCTGACCCATCCCGATCCGCGCCTGGCGTCGAATGCGCGCGCGGTTGTGTCGGCTTCACCGAAACCGCTTTCTCCATCACACGTCTTGCTTTAGCATCGCTTCCGCGCTGACGAAAAGGAAGGCTGGCGATGGACGAGTATCAGCACACCGTGCTGACCAGGGGCGGGTACCGTGTCGTGGCAATCACCCGGGAAGACACCTATGCGCCCGACGCTGTGGTGGCCTATGCCGTGGTGACGGATGCCGGAACCCGGATCACGCCGGATCTTTCCCTAGATCAAGCCAGAGTCTGGATTGACTCGCTCGTCGAGAGCGAGAGTGGCGGACGCAAGTCGGATCTGCTCGATCACAGACCCGTCGTTCGTCGCTGAGTGCCGTCGAGAAGTAAGCCAAGGAGTAGGGCCGCGTGTCCAAAGCCAAACTAATTGCAATCGCCACCGTGGTGACATTGCTTGTTGGATATTTCCTGTCCGGATATCTGACGCTTCTATTGTTGCGGCTCGATACCGCGCTGTACGCGTGGGATACCTACTACCGCTACGTCAAGGCGTTGGGCTTGCCGGAAGTGGCGCCTTACGCGACCAAGATCAAGATGTCCGGCATTCTCGGCTTTGGTCTGCCCGGGATCATCTGGGCCATCACGGTTGTGCTCCTGCTCAAGCCGAAGGCGCGGGCGCTGCATGGCGACGCGCGCTTTGCCGGAGCGGCAGACCTTTCCAAGCACGGTTTGTTCAAGCCGAGCGGCAACGGCATTGTGGTGGGCAAGTTCAACGGCAAGCTTGTACGGCTGAGCGGGCAACAGTTCGTGATCCTGGCCGCGCCAACGCGCTCCGGCAAGGGCGTCGGCGTGGTCATTCCCAACCTGCTGGAGTACCAGGAATCGGTAGTGGTCCTGGACATCAAGCAGGAGAACTTCGACCTCACCAGCGGCTGGCGCGCCAGTCAGGGGCATGAGGTGTTCCTCTTCAATCCCTTCGCCGAAGACCGGCGCACCCATCGCTGGAATCCGCTGACTTACGTGTCCAGCGACCCCGCCTTCCGTGTGTCGGATCTGATGAGCATCGCCGCGATGCTGTATCCGGACGGCTCGGATGACCAGAAGTTCTGGGTCAGTCAGGCACGTAACGCGTTCATGGCGTTCGCCTTGTATCTGTTCGAAAACCAGGACGAAGAGTTGTCGCTCGGCTTCCCGGGCGGGGCAGGGGCTCCCACGCTTGGCGGCATCTATCGACTCTCGTCCGGGGATGGCACAGACCTCAAGAAATACCTCAAGTCGCTGTCCGAGCGCAGATTCCTCAGCAGCAATGCGCGCTCGGCGTTTGCCAACATGCTGTCACAGGCCGATGAGACCTTTGCGTCCATCATGGGAACCCTGAAGGAGCCGCTCAACGCGTGGATCAACCCGGTCCTGGATGCGGCAACAAGCGCGGACGACTTCCTGCTCACCGACCTGCGCAAGAAGAAGATGACGATCTACATCGGCATCCAGCCCAACAAGCTGGCCGAAAGCCGGCTCATCATCAACTTGCTCTTCAGTCAGATCATCAACCTCAATACCCGCGAGCTCCCGAAATCCAACCCGGAACTCAAGTATCAATGCTTGCTGTTGATGGACGAATTCACCTCGATCGGCAAAGTGGACATCATTGCCACCGCGGTAGCCTACATGGCGGGTTACAACCTTCGCCTGCTGCCGATCATTCAGAGCATGGCGCAGCTGGACGCCACCTATGGCAAGGAGCTGTCGCGCACCATCATCACCAACCATGCGCTGCAGATCCTCTACGCGCCGCGCGAGCAGCAGGATGCGAACGACTACTCCGAGATGTTGGGCTACACCACCATCAAGAAGAAGAACGTCACCCGCGGCAGGGAAACCACCCGGAGTATTTCCGAGGAGCGGCGTGCGCTCATGTTGCCGCAGGAGCTGAAGGCGATGGGCAACGAGAAGGAGGTCTTCCTGTACGAAGGCATCCCGCATCCGGTGAAATGCGACAAGATCCGCTACTACGAAGACCGCTATTTCACTGCACGCCTGCTGCCCAAGACAGACGTGAAAACGCTTTCCATCAGGTTGTGATGGTCGTCGCACAACGGCTGCGAAGGGGCGCCGGTAATTCTTGACTCATGTGTTCGTTAAGGGCAAAGTTACCCAGAATTTGCGCGGTGTTGATTTTTTGTTAAGAGGGGCGGCGCCGGACGGGGTCGTACAGGAGTAAGGCTATGGATGGTTCTTCGGCGTATTCATTTTTATCGATTGCGTGGCGTGGTGCTGACCTGCCTATGTGTGCTGGGTCGGCCAGGCATGTCCGCTCAAGCGAGTCATCAAAGACAGATTCACTCCGCCGCCCCAGGGTGAGCGGAGCTGTTGTGCTGTCCGTCTTAAGCCCGAAATCTCATGAGTTGGAGAAGTCAGAGTGAATCCGATGTATGTGTCCAAGCTGTCGCTGGTCTTGGTGGTCGCTGCGTTGGTCGGTGCCTGCGCGACCAAGCCTGCTCCCGATTTTGGTGGACGTTGGAAGCACGTCAATCACTTTGACGAAGCCCCTACCGAAATTCCGCTCTACACCTCCTACACGTATCAGGCTACGCCGATGGACGGCACGTTGAAGACGATGCTGGAGCGGTGGGCCGCGGATTCCAACATGCAGCTGTCCTACAACCTGCCTTCGGACTACACCCTGATCGCCCCGGTTTCCAATATCAGCACCACCAGCGTGCAGCAAGCCGCCACCGAGCTGAGCGCGGTCTACGCAGCGCAAGGTGTCTCGGTCTCGGTCTCTGCCAACAAGCTGCTGGTACAGCCGGTGCCGGTATCGTCTGGAGCCAAGCTCTAAGAGCTGAACCGCTGATCCGATGCTAACGGCATTCGGTCGGTGACTGAGCTCAAGCCTCCCATGTGCCCGCGCTCGTCGCGGCGATAGTTTCAGGCCTGACAAGGCCTTACGGTGACGGATCTAGACATGTTGCGTAAGAAGGTCAGTGAAAAGGACGGATCTGCCCAAGTGGGTGCAGCCGTCCAGAAAGCGGTGAACTACGAGGTGAGCATCGCCGATCTCGCGCGCCGCAGCGAAAAGCGTGCATGGATGGTAGCGACCGTTTCCATGCTCATTACCGTCATGACGGCCGGCGGCTACTACTACATGCTGCCGCTGAAAGAGAAGGTGCCGTACCTGGTAATGGCTGATGCGTATTCTGGCACCAGTACCATCGCCAAGCTCGAAGCGAATTTTGGAGGGCGTGCAGTTAGTACGAGCGAGGCGCTAGCGCGTAGCAATATTGCACGCTTTATCATAGCCCGCGAGTCGTATGACGCATCGACGATCAGCGATCGTGACTGGAATACGGTCGGATCAATGGCCGCCACAAGCGTACTTGCTGAGTATCGTGCGCTGCACGCCGCCAATAACCCGGCTAGGCCTTTCATCGTCTATGGAAGGAATCGAGCAATTCGTATCACGATCCTCAGCATCACTCTTATTGGCGGGAAAGGTAAGCCTTTTTCAGGGGCGACGGTACGTTTTCAGCGTAATATCTACGATAAAAGCTCTACGGTCAGCACGCTGTTAGATAACAAGATCGCGACAATGGAGTTTGTTTACCAAGATAATCTCCAGATGACCGACGAGCTGAGGGTGGAGAATCCGCTAGGCTTTAGAGTCACTGATTATCGCGTAGATAATGACTATTCGGCCCTGCCCGCGACTCCCGCTTCAGGCGCTCAGATGCTTCCATCAACGGCTGCAACCTCTCAGGGAGTTCCGGTAGTGCAGCCCGGAATGCCCGGAGCTGCTGCTTCGGTTGCGCCTAGTGCAGTGCCGCAGGGTACGATGCCTGTCCAGCAGGCTGCCCAGGCGCCTGCTGGTGTGCCGACTCAGCAACAGATGGCGCCAGCGACATATCCAAATCAGGCCCAGCCTGTGATTCAACCCCAGGGGACACCGAATAATGTCAATGGAGCGAGCGGTAGATGAATCTCTTTAGTCGATACAGGATGTCGCTACTTGCGCTGCTACCGCTTGCGTTGTGCGTGCCTTCCGCGACTGCACAGGTGGTGCAGGAATATGAGTATGCGCCAGATCGCATTTATCAGGTGCGTACGGGACTGGGAATTACAACACAGGTAGAGCTTAGTCCTAACGAAAAAATCCTGGACTACAGTACCGGTTTTACCGGTGGCTGGGAGTTGACTCGCCGCGAAAATGTTTTCTACCTCAAGCCAAAGAATGTCGATGTCGATACGAATATGATGATTCGTACTGCGACGCATTCATACATTCTTGAACTTAAGGTGGTGGCAACTGATTGGCAGCGTTTGGAGCAGGCCAAACAGGCCGGCGTCCAGTACAAGATAGTATTCACGTATCCCAAGGATGCCAGTTTTAATGGTCCTGAGGAGGCAGTGGCGGTTAAGGATGGCCCGCAACTGAATGCCAAGATATTGAAGGATCGCCGTTACTATTATGATTATGACTATTCGACGCGAACCAAAAAATCCTGGCTGATTCCGAGTCGCGTATACGACGACGGCAAGTTCACCTACATAAATATGGATTTGACCCGCTTTCCGACAGGTAATTTTCCTGCTGTCTTCGGGCGTGAAAAAGAGCACTCTGAAGACTTTCTGGTCAATACCACGGTCGAAGGAAATACATTGATCGTGCATGGCACCTATCCATTTCTGGTGGTTCGCCATGGCAGCAATGTCGTAGGTCTGCGAAGGAATAAGCAAAAGTGAACTCAAATACGCCAAACAACTCCGACGAGCGCATCCCCGGACGCGATGAGCAGTCTCGTGCAGAATACGACGAACGCGAAAGCAACCCATACTTTGCGCGTCAGAGAGCAGCCGAAGCTCCGGATCTTGATGCCAACGAGCCAGTGCTGCACTCCAACGATATCAAGCGGCTCAACCGCAAGGCCCTGGTGTTTTTGGCCGGTATCGCAGCATTGCTGATTCTCGCCATTTTTTGGCTAGTTTCACGTAGCTCAGGCAAACCGGAGACGGTGAAGCCGCGCGTTGAGACGGTCGTTGCGCCAGCGTTGCCGCAAAACATCACATCGTCTGTTGACCCCGACCCGGTACCGCTTGTGCAGCAGCAAAACCCACTGCCTTTGCCAACTGCGCCGCCTGAGTATAACGAGGAGCGCGTCATCGCTCCTGAGCGCGAGCGTGGTCCCACGTTGCTGGAGCGCCGTATTCTCGCTGAACAGGCAGCCGGACAGGGCCCGCAAGCTAGCAGTGGTCTGCTTGGCGCACAGCCGCCAGCAGATCAGGAAGACAAGCAAGTCACTTTGGCCAAGCCGATTAGTAATCCGGACGGATTGCTGGTTCGCGGAACATATATCCGCTGCATTTTGGAGACCCGAATCATCAGTGATTTCGATGGCTTTACATCATGTATCGTAACTGAGCCCGTATATTCGATTAACGGGCATAATTTGCTGTTGCCGAAGGGTTCAAAGATGCTTGGGCAATACGCAGCAAAAGAGCCGACTTCTCCTCGCATGCAGGTGGTCTGGGACCGTATCACGACCCCGACTGGCATCGACGTAATGCTGGAGGGGCCAGGTATTGACAATCTCGGTAGTGCGGGTCATCCAGGTCAGTATAACGCTCACTGGGGAAATAAGATTGCGTCCGCACTATTCATCAGCATGCTCAGCGACGCATTCAAGTACGCTGCAGCAGAATATGGCCCGGAGACAACCACGGTTGGTGTCGGCAGTGGTGTCATCACTCAGCAGCCGTTTGAAAGCAATACTGCCCGTAGTATTCAGGATATTGCCGAGCAGGCGGTCGCAAAATCCGGTCGCCGCCCTGCAACCGTGACGATCAATCAGGGAACGGTGCTGAACGTTTATGTGGCCAAAGACGTTGATTTCACAGCGGTGCTGCCAAGGTGAACGAAGGTGCCGTCATGACGATTGACGATTCTCCGCTTGCGCGGATTTCCAATGATTTTTTGGATTATCAGTACTCGGTGTTGGGAATTCTGGACTACCTGAATTCCCCCGAAGTTACTGAAATCTGCATCAATCGTCCTGGCGAAATCTATCTCGAAACCATCAACGGCTGGCAGCGCATGGACGTGCCATCTCTAACTTTCGATCGGGCAAGGCAGTTTTGTACTGCAGTTGTTAATGAAAGTAATACAGGTCAGCGTATTACTGATGCCGATCCAGTTGTGTCTTTGACGTTTCCAACCGGTCAGCGCGCGCAATTTGTGATTCCTCCTGCATGCGATGCCGGTAAGGTTTCTATCACAATTCGTTTGCCTTCCAAACATACCAAGACCCTTGAGCAATACAAGCATGACGGGTTTTTTGATCAGGTATTGGAGCAGGCAGCGGATGTCAGCGATCACGATCGTGAACTGCTTGAATTGCGCCGTAATAAGGATTATTCGGAGTTTTTTAAGAAATCTGTGCTTTACAAGAAGAACGTGGTTGTGGCGGGTGCAACCGGTAGCGGTAAAACCACGTTCATGAAGGCATTGGTCAACCATATCCCCAACGAGGAGCGCCTGGTCACGATCGAGGATGCCCGAGAACTTTTCATCAGTCAGCCGAACTCAGTGCATCTTCTTTATTCAAAAGGAGGGCAAAGCGCCAGCAACGTGACCGCGAAAAGCTGCATGGAGGCCTGTCTGCGGATGAAGCCCGACAGGATTATTCTTGCAGAATTACGTGGCGATGAATCGTTCTATTTCATCCGAAACTGCGCTTCCGGCCATCCTGGCTCTATCACGAGTTGTCACGCAGGAAGCGTGGAGCAGACATGGGATCAACTCGCGCTTATGGTGAAGGCTTCTAGCGAGGGTTCTGGTTTAGAATTCGAGGTGATCAAACGATTGCTGCGCATGACCATCGATATTGTGGTGCATATCAAGGCGCATGCGGGCCGTCGCTTCATCACCGGGATCGATTTCGATCCTGTAAGAACATTGCGGGGCGGCTGATCAGCCGCGAACAATTTACATCGATCGAATTTGAGGAGGCCGCTATGTTGCCTGGCATGGAGCTCATGGGATGCACTGGACTAGCCGTTCCCGGCGAGGTGATGCAGCATGTAGTACGTGTCGAATCCTCACGTAACCCTTACGCAATCGGTGTGGTTGGAGGCAGGTTGGTGCGTGAGCCGCGGGGGCTTGAAGAAGCGGTCGCTACTGCGCGGATGTTGGAGCAGAAGGGCTACAACTTTTCTCTTGGCCTGGGTCAGGTCAATCGCTATAACCTGCTGAAGTACGGACTGACTAGTTACGAGATGGCATTTGCCAAGTGCCCTAATTTGGTGGCAGCATCGAAGATTCTCGCGGAATGCCACTCCCGTTCAGGTGCAGATTGGGGTAAATCGTTCAGCTGCTACTACTCCGGTAATTTTGAAACTGGTTTCAAGCACGGCTATGTACAAAAGATTTACGCATCCATCCGGCAGTCGGTGGCTTCCGCGAGCGGTGCTGAGCCGATTGGGGTCATTCCTAATCGGCCGATCAAGATACGTAACGAGAATCCGGCGCGTCAAATTGCCGCAGGACTTGCAGATGCCATCGTTTCTCGTCGGATTCAAGACATGGCTGCACCTGCGCAAAATCAGGTGCAACGCCAAGCGCTGCCCGAAAATACACCCGCTGCCACTGCCGCTCCTGCGCAGCCTGCCGTGACCTCCTCGCCGATTCCAGCAGAAAGCGACCTTTACGTCATTCGGGCAACCGGACAGGGGCGCGGTATCGCTGTGCCTGCTGCAGGGGCGCAGGCCGCTGCTTCTGCTGCGGCTCGTCAAGTCGCGCCAGCTCCTGATCCCCCGCCACCTCGACAGTCTCAAGTAGACAGTGCTTTTGTGTTTTAGCAAGGATGAAAAATTGCCATCGGATGGTTCGAGTCCCCCTGCTCCAAGGAGATAGATTATGAAGTCAGTGAATAACAAACAGTTGGTTGCCGATGCCAAGATGGTCGGTATTCAGGCCCTGAAGGCCTTGCTCTTCACCTCAGCCTTGCTGGTAGCCGGTGGTGCTGGCGCACAGGTCGGTGACCTGGCAAAGACCGACGAAAAAGTTTGCGGTTTTCTGGATAACGTTAATACGCTGCTTACGATGGGTTCTGTAGCTGTTGTGACGATTGCGGTAATTGTCGCTGGTTATCAGATTGCTTTCGCTCACAAACGCATCTCGGAAGTGTCGCCGATTCTGATTGGCGGCGTGTTGATTGGTGCTGCCGGCCAGATTGCCAATATGGTGATTGGCAAGCGTGACAACCAGTGCACCGGTGAAGCGGCCATGGCGCTATTGCAAGCCATCCATCACTATGCGTAAAGATGTACTTTTTCGTGGGTGCACCCGCCCGGCGATGTTCTTGGGGGTCCCCTATATCCCATTCTTCGTCGGTGCTGGTGGTGGCCTGATGATGGGTATGTACTTTGATTTATGGTTCCTCCTTACTATTCCTGTTTTCATCTTCATCATGCAGCAAATGGCCAAAAGGGATGAAATGATTTTCAGGTTGTTAGGGTTGCGATGGTTGTTTCGGATGCGCGTCCGTAACCTGCAGCGCTATTCCGGGATGTGGGTATTTAGCCCTAACGAATATCGCAAGGTGCTTGCTGGAAAACGTCAGTAAACACCTGGATCTGCTCTATCAGCCCCATGCGCGCAAGCTGCATGGGGCTGGTGCTTATGTCGATTGCTTTTTTTTTGACGTTTCCTTCTTTAAACTGGTAATTCCATGTTAAGTCCAGATAGTCCGATCAGCGAATTCGTCTCCATTTCGACGCATGTGGCACCGTCGGTTCTAAAGACGACTGGTGGCGACTATCTGTTGATCTGGCATCTAGGTGGCCTTCCTTTCGTCGGACGCGACGAGTTCGAGTTGGAACAGCGTCACAACACGTTCAATCGCCTGCTTCAGACCTTACGTGCGCCAGATTTCGCGAACGTGGCATTCTGGGTGCACGACGTCCGCCGTCGTCGCAGGATTGGCAATACCAGTCGCTTCAAGCAGTCTTTCAATCAGGGGTTGTCCGACGAGTATTATGCTGCTCTATCGTCGCAAAAGATCATGCAGAATGAGCTTTACTTCAGCATGATCTACAGGCCGGTGGTCACTGGTCGTCGTCTTGTCGAAAAGTCTGGCGACCCGGAGCGCATCCGCCTGGAAGAAGAGCAGGCGGTAGCGAAGATGATAGAGCTCGCCACCAACGTGGAGGCGGTGCTGAAGGACTATTCGCCTTACCGGTTGGGCATGTATGAAGCCAAGAACGGTATTGTTTTTTCAGAGACGTTGGAGTTTCTTGGCTATTTGCTTAACCGGATTGATGAGCCTGTTCCTGTGTTGCAAGCGCCGGTGCAGGCATACCTTCCAGTTAGTAAGCACATGTTTGCTAATAAGACAGGTGACTTCGTCATTCGCACGCCCGATGGTATTAATCACTTCGGTGCAATTCTTAACGTTAAAGAATATGCTGATGGAACGTATCCGGGCATTCTCAACGGTCTGAAGTACCTAGATTTTGAGTACGTGGTGACGCACTCGTTTAGTCCTGTCGGCCGCCACGACGCGCTTAAAGTGCTAGAGCGTACGAAGGGTATGATGATCTCGTCGGGAGACAAGTCGTCCAGTCAGATTCGGGATCTGGATGTTGCGATGGATGACGTGGCTTCGGGCAATTTTGTGCTTGGTGAATACCATTTTACGATTGCTGTTTATGCCGACAGCCAAGAGAAGCTGGCCAAGCAGATCGCAACGACCCGTGCTGAACTATCCAATGCCGGTTTTGTCTCATCCAAGGAAGATCTCGCAGTAGCGTCTTCATTTTATGCGCAACTACCAGGCAATTGGCGTTTCCGTACTCGAATTGCCAATCTCAGTTCTCTTAACTTTCTCGGTCTTTCCCCGCTGCATAACTTTGCGCAGGGTAAGCAACATAACAATCCTTGGGGGGACTGCGTGACCACGCTGCAGACCACCAATGGTCAACCGTATTATTTCAACTTCCACGCCACCCATCCGGCCGAAAACTCGCTGGGCGAGAAAGCTATCGCGAACACGATGGTGATCGGCAAGTCGGGTACGGGTAAGACCGCGCTGATCAATTTTCTGTTGAGCCAGGTGCAGAAGCTCGATCCGGTTCCGACCATCTTCTTCTTTGACAAAGACCGCGGTGCTGAAATCTTTGTGCGTGCCTGCGGGGGCAATTATCTTGCGCTAGAGAATGGTGCGCCAACGGGCTTTAACCCGTTCCAGTGCGAACGCAACGAGGCCAACACGCAATTTCTGGCTGAGCTGATGAAGGTGCTGGGCGGCAAGTCGGAGTACAGTTCGCGCGAGGAAGAAGACATTTATCGTGCGGTGGAGGGCATGCTGGACACGCCGATGCATCTGCGCAGCATGAGCAACTTCCGTAAGAGCCTGCCGAACATGGGCGACGATGGGCTATATGCGCGCCTGCGCCGCTGGACTGCCGGCAATTCGCTCGGCTGGGTGTTCGATAATCCGGTGGACACCATCGACCTGACGCGCGCATCGATCATCGGCTTCGACTACACCGATGTGATCGATAATGCAGAAGTTCGTGTGCCGGTGATCAACTATCTGCTGCATCGGCTGGAGGCTCTGATTGATGGCCGTCCGCTGATCTACGTGATGGATGAGTTCTGGAAGATTTTGGACGGCAAGGGTGGGCTGAAGGAATTCGCCAAGAACAAGCAGAAGACCATCCGTAAGCAGAATGGCCTGGGTATTTTTGCCACCCAAAGTCCGGAGGATGCACTTGCCAGCGACATCGCGGCTGCATTGATCGAACAGACCGCGACCATGATCCTGCTGCCCAATCCCAGCGCCAGCCGCGATGACTACATGGAAGGGCTCAAGCTCACCGATGCCGAGTATCAGGTGGTGGTGTCGCTGGACGAGCGCTCGCGTTGCTTCCTGGTCAAGCAGGGCCATGCCTCGGCGGTGTGCCAGCTCAACCTGCGTGGGATGGATGATGCCCTTTCGGTGATTTCATCTTCAACCGACAACATTGAAATCATGCATCAAATTTTGTCGCGGAAAGCCGACAAGCTGGGTGTAAGCGTAGACCAGCTGACGCCGGAGCAGTGGCTGGAAGACTTTTATGCGAACCGAAAGGGCTCGGGAAAACGCAAGCGCGCCAAAGACGACGACCTTGAGAGTCGCGCATAACCTCTCCCCTGTAGACGCAACGTTTTTAAAGCCCGTCACGTATTGGTGTACGGGCTATATACTGATTGATTAAGATTTTTAGTAAATCGTATTTAGTGTCGTTTGCTCTAAGGTTGTTTCAGTCGCAGAACAACATTCCATATGCGACGGTTCGATTTTTTGAGTGAAGCTTCTTCCCTGCCATCTCCCTTGACGACGAGTGAGATGGTGCGCGCCATAATGTAAGTTTCTGAGGTATTTGCGCGTCGCTTCGTAGCGCTATGAATACGTATGCAAAAATGCCCCGCATGCGGTGGGCACAGCTACGCTAACGGACTTGGCTGAGCGTCTATTTGGCGCCCGCAATGGCCCGGGAGGGGCGTACATGTCGCAGACACCATGGTGGCGCGGGGCCGTCATCTATCAGATTTATCCGCGTAGTTTTCTGGATTCCAATGGCGATGGGGTGGGCGATCTGCCCGGGATCATTGCCAAGCTCGACTACATCGCCGGGTTGGGCGTGGATGCGATCTGGATTTCGCCGTTCTTCAAGTCGCCGATGGCCGATTTCGGCTACGACATCGCGGACTACCGTGCAGTGGATCCGCTGTTCGGGACGCTGGATGACTTCGATCGGCTGCTCGACAAGGCGCATAGCCTCGGTTTGAAGGTGATGATCGACCAGGTGCTGAGCCACACCTCGATCGCACATGCGTGGTTCCAGGAGAGCCGGCAGGACCGGACCAACGCAAAGGCGGATTGGTACGTGTGGGCCGATCCGCGTGAGGACGGGACGCCGCCGAACAATTGGTTGTCGCTGTTTGGTGGGGTGGCGTGGCAATGGGAGCCGCGGCGTGAACAGTATTACCTGCACAACTTCCTGGTGGATCAGCCGGACCTCAACTTTCACAACGCCGAGGTGCAGCAGGCGACGCTGGATAACGTACGCTTCTGGCTGGATCGCGGGGTGGATGGGTTCCGCCTGGATGCGATCAACTTCTGCTTCCACGATGCGCAGCTGCGTGACAATCCGGCCAAGCCGGCCGACAAGCGGGTGGGGCGCGGGTTCAGTGCCGACAACCCTTACGCGTATCAGTACCACTACTTCAACAACACGCAGCCGGAAAATCTAGCGTTCCTCGAGCGCTTGCGCGGACTGCTGGATCTTTATCCGAATGCAGTGAGCCTTGGCGAGATCTCGTCGGAGGACTCGCTGGCGACCACTGCCGAGTACACCGCTCATGGCCGCCTGCATATGGGCTACAGCTTCGAGCTGCTGGTGCAGGACTACAGTGCTGCTTATATCCGCGAGACGGTGAGCCGGCTCGAAGCCACGATGTTGGAAGGTTGGCCATGCTGGGCCATTTCCAACCACGACGTGGTGCGCGCGGTAACACGCTGGGGCGGGGCCGATGCATCGCCGACGTTTGCGCGGATGGTGGTTGCAATGCTGTGTTCGCTGCGTGGCTCGATCTGCCTGTACCAGGGCGAGGAGCTGGGCCTGGGCGAGGCAGATGTGGCGTTCGAGGATCTGCGCGATCCGTATGGCATCACCTTCTGGCCAACCTTCAAGGGTCGCGATGGCTGCCGCACGCCGATGCCATGGACGGATGCGCCGTCGGCAGGGTTCAGCAGCGGCAAGCCGTGGTTGCCGCTGGCTGAGGAGCATCGTGCGGCTGCGGTGAGCGTGCAGCAGGACGATCCGTTGTCCGTGCTCAGTGCGGTGCGACAGTTCCTGGCTTGGCGCAGGGGCGAGCCTGCGTTGCGCGAGGGCGCGATCACGTTCTACGACACGGCCGAACCTGTGCTGATGTTCCGGCGCGAGCACGCCGGCCAGGTGATGTTGCTGGCATTCAATCTGTCGGCCGGTGCAGCCGAGCTTGGGCTGCCGGCTGGCGCGTGGAAGCAGGTCGATGTGCCCGGCGTGGAGCGCGGAGCCATCGAACATGACCGCCTGCGCTTGGCCGGGCATGCAGTGGTTTGTGCGATCGAAGTTCGCTGACGGTGTGTCGCGCCAGCTAGCTGTCTGTGCGTGATTGTCTGGAACGCGGCGAGGCATTCCTTAGGGCAATGCCTCGCTTTTTTTTGAAGTGACGATTGCTTGGTTTGCCAAGCATTTATAGCGTTACGCCAGCTGTGCCGCTATGCCCAGTCGATCAGGTCCTTGCTCTCTGGATGAGACAGGGGGTGCTGTTCTCCATGCCAGTCGGGGTGGTTTGACTAAAAGGCTGCGCGTGGATGGCGATGGAGTGCGAGGACGTCAGCGTTGCCGGCGGCCTTGCAACGGCTTGGATTCGTGTTTGTGCAGGCAGGCGCTGATGGTGTCGGGAGATTGGCCCCGTTCCGGTGCGACAGGCGAATGCTACGGGCATGGGGGGCATGACTGGCGGACGATCCTGCGCGCTTTGCGAAGGGCAATGCGAGCTTGAATTTTGAAAATCTTGGATCAAAAGAAAACCCGCCGGTGTCACATCGGCGGGTTTTCTTTGGTCGATGTCGTCGTTTTGATCAGGAGAGCATTCGGTTCTTCTAATTAGAGGCCGCATCTTGAATGACGGCCCATGGAGCCCGGCAGAGCAGAACTGGCCCTGCTTGATTGGCGCGCGTTGCGCTTGTGCCGAACCCTCACCCCAACCCCTCTCCCGGTGGGAGAGGGGCTTTGGTGTCCCGTTGGAGAGGGCTGGCACCGGGGCCGGCCAGCCAGATGATGCGCCGGTTGTCACGTAGGTAGCGTAGCCACAGTTAGCAATGTGGCCACAGACAAAGATGTCGCCAATCAGCGCATCGTTTGCAGTTCACAGCTCATCAGAACTTGTAGTTGACGCCCAGCACGAAGGTGCGGCCCCATTCGATGTATTCCAGCGGACGGTCCTTGGTTTCGGCATAGGTGCGGTAGGGTGAGTTGCTGAGGTTGCTGGCCTGCAGCAGCACGGTCAGGCCGGCAAGATCGCTGCTGTCGTTGAAGCTGTAGCTGATCTGCGCATCGGTGATGTTTTCGCCGACCACGTAGCGCAGCGTGCGGTTGCCGTTGAAGTTGCCGATCTCGCCGATGAAGTCCGAGCGGCGGCGCTGGCTGACGCGTGCTTCGAAGCCCTTGTGCTCGTAGTAGGCGGTGAGGTTGTAGACGCGTTCGGACAGGCCGGGCAGGCTGATTTCGCCGTCACCGACACTGGAGGCGCTTTCCGGGTCGCGGATCTTGACGTCGCTGTCGTTGAAGGTGGCGCTGGCCTGGATGCCGAAACCTTCCAACGGAGCGAAGACCAGATCCAGCGGCAGCGAAGCGGTGAGTTCGACGCCGCGCAGGGTGCCGCCCTTGCCGTTGAACGGGGCGCTGAAGGTGCCGGTGGTCAGTACTGGCGCCGAGCCCGGCGGCGGCACATAGCCGGCCACCAGCGCGGAGAAGTCGTAGTTGTCGCGGCTCTGGGTGTAGATGTAGCTCTTCAGGTCCTTGTAGAAGAACGCGGCGGCCACGTAGGCGCGCTCGGCGAAATACTTTTCGTAGGAAAGGTCGATGGCGTTCGCGCGCCAGGGGTCCAGCATCGGGTTACCGCCGCTGGCGCCGGGGCGGCCGGTGGAGGTGTCGACGCCGAATTCCAGCGAGGCGCGCAGCTGATCCACGCGTGGGCGTGCGACCTGCTTTGCCATCGCGAAGCGCAGTGTCTGTTCGTACGGGAACTGGAAGGCCAGATTCAGGCTGGGCAGCCAGTCGCGATAGGTCTTGCCGTCGTCGATCGGGCGCACTTCGCTGCCTGCCGGCTGCGATGCGTCCCAATAATTTGCGCGCGAGGATTGGTCGGCGCTCTGCAGCTGCACGCCGATATTGCCGCGCACGCCCACATCGCCCCATTCGGTATCGAGATTGGCGCGCAGCCAGGCGGTGGTGATCTTCTCTTCGACGGTCCAGGCCTTGGACACCAGGAACGAGGCATCGTCGCTGGGATTGAACAGCATATAACGCGAGACCACCGCAGGGACGTTCCAGGCGGGCAGGGCACCGATGCCGGCAAAGCCCAGGTTGACCGGCGCATATTGCAGGTCCGATGCGATGGTGGATTCGCCCTGCGCGCCAAGAGTGATGTTGCCTTCCGGCTGGGTTTTCTGTTTTTCACGATTGGCGTAGTTGACGCCGACATCCAGATCCGAGAACCAGCTCAGCGCTTCGGGCATCGGGAAGCTGGCCTGCAGGCGTGCGCCCTTGAGCACATCTTCCACGCTCGGCACCTTGCCGTAGCCGGAGCCGTAGATGGTGTTGGTCAGAAACAGCTGATCGGGATTGGAGTAATCCATTCCCGGCGCAAGCTGGGAGAAGCCGTTGCCGACAACCGTTACGCCGACGGTATCCAGCTGCGGCATGGGCGCACGCTGGAGATTGTTTTCCAGGTTCAGTTCGTCGCGCGTGGCCTTGGAGTAATTGAGATCGGCAGTGATCTTGACCGCACCGGCAGTGATCTCGTTGTTCCAGCCGAACGCATCGATGGTGTCTTCGCGCTTGTTGTACATGCCGCGGACTAGCGGATAGACGCCACTGGCATCGCCGCCGGTGAAGCTGTTGCTGTCGTTGACGCGCACGTTGCTGATGTTCAGGCCCGGCGTGTAGCCACCGTTGTAGTTGCTCAGGTTGAGCTCGAACTGGTTGGCGGTGTCGATCTGCTCGGCCTTGGTATGGAAGGCGTCGAGCGTGCTGGTCCAGGCGTTGGACGGCCGGTATTGCAAGGTGGCCATGACGCCGTCGCGCTTCTGGTTGCCGGTGCGGCGCAATGCCTTGATGCCGTCGGAAAAATACACGCCGTCGGCCACGCCGGGGCGCGGGCGTTGTGCGTTGACCGGCTGCCATGGTTCGTACAGGCCGACCTGATTTTCCTGGATCGGCATGTCGGTGTGTGCGTAGCCGATGGTCAGGCCGATGGTGCGGTCGGCGAACTGGTCGATGTAGCTGACATTGAAGCGGTTGCCGTAAGGATCGACATTGGCGGCCTTGCCCAGCGAATTGCGTTGGTAACGGCCACCGATGGCGATCACGCGCTCGTTGTAGCTGAGCGGGCGCGCAGTCTGCATGTCGACGGTGCCGGACAGGCCCTGGCCGACCAGGCCGGCGTCGGGCGTCTTGTAGACGGTGACACCGCTGACCAGTTCGGACGGGTACTGGTCGAATTCCACGCTGCGGTTATCGCCGGTGCTGACCACTTCGCGGCCGTTGAGCAGGGTGGTGGAGAAGTCCGGCGACAGCCCGCGCACGCTGATGACCTGTGCGCGACCGGCCACACGTTGCGCCGCCAGGCCAGGCAGGCGCGCGAGCGACTCAGCGATGCTGACGTCGGGCAGCCGGCCGATATCTTCGGCCGAAATGGCTTCCACGATCGAGGTCGAATCCCGCTTGACCGAGATGGCACCTTCGATCGCGCGGCGCAGGCCGGTGACCTGGACCTTGTCCAAGTCGGTCACCGCGCCGGCGGTTTGTTCGGTGTCGGTTGTTTGCGCCGGCGTTGCCGACTGCGCGGCAGCCAACGTCGGTGCCATGGCAACGGCCAGGGCGATACTCAGCGCAGAGCGCTTGTGCTTCAACATTTTCCCCTCCCAGGTACATGTTGTTCTTTGATTTTTCGATCCGGCAGACGCCTGGATGCATTGCATCGCGCGCCACGACGGACGTTACGACTGCGACGTATGGTAGACACGGCACCTGGGTGCAAACGGGCACTGCATACGTATTCACTCCGGCTGATTGCGCTGGAATCGATTCCACGCCAGCTTTGCTGCGGCGCGGTACGCTCCTGGCCTGTCGTGAGGAAACGCCAATGCGCAATCTGCAGCGGTTGCGGTGCCGTTGCGTGATGCACTCGGTCGCGTTGAAGGGCTCCTCAGCCCGTTGCGACCAAATCAGCGCCTGCCATCCACCGGCACGAAGCGAATCGCCTGCCCACCACCTGGCGCAAGACGCAGCTCCAGCGTATCGGCACTGCTGACCTGGCGTTGTTCGCTGACAAAGGCGAATGGGTTGCTGACATAGTCCGCACCGTCGCCGTCGCGATAGATCTGCGCGGTGTAGCGCACGCCCGGCTCAAGGAATCCGAGCGGCACCTGTAGCAGCCGGCCATGCTCGTCGGTGATGCTGCCCAGGAACCAGTCGCGGCTATGCCGATCCTTGCGCGCGATGGTGACGTAGTCGCCGACTTCGCCATTCAAGGCGCGGGTCTGATCCCAATCCACCGCCACGTCCTCGATGAAGCGGAAGGCATCGCGGTGCTGCAGATAATGCTCGGGAAGATCGGCGGCCATCTGGATCGGGCTGTAAAGCGTCACGTACAGCGCCAGCTGGCGCGCAAGCGTGCTGGGAATCGCCTGGCCGTTGCGGCCTTTCAGGCTGAGGATGCCGGGCGTGTAATCCATCGGCCCGGCGAGCAGGCGGGTGAACACCAGGTTGACCTCGTGCTCGGGCGGATTCGGTGGCTGGCCCCAGGCGTTGTATTCCATGCCCCGCGCGCCCTCGCGCGAGATCCAGTTGGGATAGGTGCGGCGCAGGCCAGTGTCCTTGATCGGTTCGTGCGCATTGACTGCGAGGTGGCGCGCGGCAGCTTCCTGCACCACGCGCAGATGATGGCGTGCCATCCATTGGCCGTCGTGCCATTCGCGCAGCGGTGTGCCGCCTGCCGGGTTACGACGTTCCACCTGGCCGTCGTCGCAGACATAGCCGGTCTTGACCGAGTCCACGCCGAACCGGGCGTACAGGTCCATCGCTTCGGCAATCTGGTCTTCGTAATGATCCACTGCGCACCCCGTTTCATGATGGCCGATCAGATGCACGCCCTTGCCGGCGGCGTATTTGCTCAGCGCGGGCAGGTCGAAATCCGGTGTCGGCCGGGTGAAATCGAAACTGCCGCCGTTGCCGAACCATTCGCCGTCCCAGCCCGGATTCCAGCCTTCCACCAACACGCCACGAAAGCCGTGTGCCGCAGCGAAGTCGATATAGCGCTTGGTGTTGGCAGTGGTGGCGCCGTGTGTCGGCCCGGTCGCCCAGGTTTGCTGGTTGAGATGCATGGACCACCACACCCCGACGTATTTGGACGGCTTGACCCAGGTCACATCGCCCAGGGCGTTGGGCGCGTTGAGGTTGAGGATCAGGTTGGACTCCACCAGCCCGGTGGCCTGGTCGGCGATCTGCAGCGTGCGCCACGGCGTATCGAACGGCAGCTTGCGCCGCACCTTCCAGCCTTCGGCGGCGGGCGACAGCTGCGCGCGCAGGCGCCGGCCTTCGGTGCGGCGCAGCCACATGCCGGCGTAATCGACCAGCGCCGCTTCATGCAGCGCGACATGCAGCCCGCTGTCGGTGCGCAAGGTGAGCGGCGTATGTGCCAGCGCGACCTGGTTCAACGGCGTGCGCTGATACAGGTATTCGTAGTGGATCGGCTCGCCTGCCGGAATCCACCATGCCTCGGACGGTTGCGCGATGGCGAATTCGGTGACTTCCTCGTCGATGATTGCTTCGCGCAATCCCGCCTGCTCGGGAAAGTGATAGCGCAGGCCGATGCCATCGTCGTACACGCGCAAGATCACGTCGAAGCGGCGTTGCGCGCCGCTGCGTTCACCCAGGCTGACGCTTAGTTCGTTGTAGTGGTTGCGCACCAGGCGCGTCTCGCCCCAGGGTTGTTCCCAGGTATCGTCATGGGCTTGGCGTGCTTGCGAGAGGACGACCAGGCCGCGGTCCAGCCGGCCGTCGCGCAACTGGAAACCCAGACGCGAGCGTTCCAGCACCGGCTGGCCCATGCGTTGCACGCGGTAATAGGGCGTGCCGCCGTCCACTTCCAGCGTGACCTGCAGGACGTTGCCGGGCGAATCGGCACTGATGGCGATTCGCTCGGCCTGCGCGATGCCCGCAAGACTGCCAAGCAACAGGACAAGCAGTCGCGCACTGCATGCGGCGCGCGCTATCGAACGCACGCGATGTGAAACCAGCGGCATATCCCCTCCCAAGGCGGCCGTTGCGTCAGCGGCGACTATGCAGCGCTGCGGCGTGGATGGGCCATGCTGCACTGCGGCCATTGCCATGAATACGTATGCATTGATGCGGAACCGCTGAGCGCGCGTCTACCATGGCGTCACGGCACCTGGGAGGGTCCGCGCCCGTGGCACGCCAGTGCCGCGCACTACAACGCGTGCAACGAGGGAGGGAGGCCGACGGTGCAAGCCGTCTGGCCGCTTCGATGCTGAAGATGATCTGCATGGCTGCAACGCTCGGCGTTGCGGCAAACTCGCCGGTGTTGGCCGATGAGCTGGAATTCCAGGGCCGCCGTGCGCAAGCGCAGGCGCTCGAAGACGGCGGTTTCGTGTTGCGCTGGCCGCAGGGCGAGCGCCGCATCGGGCCGCAGCCAATGCGCACCCATACCGCCAGTCCGTTGTTCGACGCCCTGTTCGCCATGGCGCAGCAGGAAATGGCCGACGACCGTGTCGAGGCGATTCGCGATCCGGCCTTCAACGACGGCAAGCCGGTGCCGTGCGCGTGTTTCGAAACCGGTGAGCGCTGGCCTTACGTATGGACGCGCGATGTCAGCTTCGCCGCCGATCTGGCGTTGGCGCGGCTGGAGCCGGAGCGCACGCGCAATGCGCTGCGCTTCAAGCTGTCGGCGGCGCGCGATGGGCAGACGCCAGGGGTGTTTGTTGCGCAGGACACCGGCTCCGGTGGCAGCTGGCCGATCAGCAGCGACCGCGTGGTGTGGTTTCTTGCCGCGCGCGGCCTGCTGGATGACAAGGCGTTCGCTGAAGACGTCTGGGAGGCGTTGCAGGCCACCCTCGCGCAGGATCGTGACGCGGTCTTCGATGCGCAGATCGGCCTCTACCGCGGCGAAACCTCGTTTCTGGATTGGCGCGAGCAGACCTACCCGGAGTGGACGCGCCAGGATGTGCGCTTCATTGCCGAGTCCTTCGCCCTGTCCACCAACGTGTTGCACTACCAGGCCCTGCGCCTGGCCGAGCAGCTGGCGCGCCAGCATGGCGATGCGCGTGCGTCCAGGTACGCCCAGTGGGCCGATGCGCTGCGTCAGGCCATCGCCACGCGCTTCTGGGATGCGCCCAGCAATCAGTATGTGAGCTATCTGGGCAATGCGGCGCATCCGGTGCGCTATGCCAAGGTCGATCTGCTCGGCGTGTCGCTTGGCGTGCTGGCCGAGGTGTTTCCGAAGGAGCGTGCGCGTGCCGCGCTGCGCGGGTATCCGCTGGTTGCCGGCGGCAGCCCGGTGGTGTGGCCGGAGGACGCCGAACAGCCGATTTATCACAATCGCGCCGTCTGGCCCTTCGTCAGTGCGTACGCGCTACGCGCCGCACGCCAGCTGGACGACGCGCCGCGCATTGCGCTGGAGCTGCAGTCGTTGATGCGCGGCAGCGCGCTGGCTGGCTCCAACATGGAAAACTACGAGATGCAGAGCCTGGCGGTGCATGTGGAAGAGGGGCCCCGCAGTGGCCCGGTGGTGAATTCGCCGCGCCAGTTGTGGTCGGTTGCCGGCTATCTCTCCGCGGTGCTGGAAGGCGTGTTCGGCATTGGCGCCGATGGCAGTGTGACGCCGAAACTGCCGCGTACGTTGGTGCCGTTGTTGTTTGGCGATCGCCAGCAGATCGTGCTTGAACAGGGCGCCCGACGCTATGTGCTGCAGCGGCCGACGGCGAGTGCGGGTGAGTTGCTGGTGGCGGGGAAGGTCGAGCAACAAGGCCAGACCACGTTGGTGCATCTGATCGGTCGCAAGGCCGATACCACCGCCCCGCCGCAGCCAGGCCAGGTGTTCGCACCCAGCACGCCGGAGGCGCCCGTCGCGCAACGGCAGGGCGACGGCCATCGCATCGTGATTCCGGCTGGGACGACGCTGTACATGGATGGGCATGCGTTGGACGCCACGCGGCACTTAGACCTGCGCGAGGACGGCCGGCTGCACGTGCTCAGCCTGACCCGCCGCGCCGATGGCCTGGAGTCGCTGCACAGTCCCGCGTTGACGCTCGGTGCGTTGCAGGAAGTCCCGGGCAGCGAGGCCTGGGTTTGGACTGCCACGCGCGCGGGCCAGCATCGCGTATCGCTGCGTTATCGCAACCCCAACGGGCCGATCAATACCGGCGTCACTGCGGCGGTCAAGCGGCTGCTGCTGGAATGCCCGGGGCAGGCCACGCAGTCGCAGGTCGTGGTGATGCCGCATAGCGTGGGCGAGCAGCTGTCCACGCAGGTCAGCTTCACTGTGGTGGCCGGGCAGCAGTGCAGGTTCCGGCTGGAAGATGGCTTCAACATGAGCGCACTCGCGCATTTTGCGCAGTACAACGGCGGCCGCGGTGGTCGCGATGGCGTGGTCAACACCGCGCAGGTGAGCGCGCTGCTGGTCGGCCCCGCAGCGAGCACGGAGGCTGCGCAATGACCGCCAAGCCACGCCTGAGTTTCTGGCAGATCTGGAACATGTGTTTCGGCTTTCTCGGCATCCAGTTCGGTTTCGCGCTGCAGAACGCCAACGCCAGCCGCATCTTCCAGACCCTGGGGGCGCAGGTCGACGATGTGCCCGGTCTGTGGATCGCCGCACCGCTCACCGGTCTGATCGTGCAGCCCATCATCGGCTACCTGTCCGACCGCACCTGGACGCCATGGGGGCGCCGGCGTCCGTATTTCATGGTCGGCGCAGTCTTCACCACACTGGCCTTGCTGGTGATGCCCAACGCACCGATGCTGTGGATTGCCGCCGGCACGTTGTGGGTGCTGGATGCATCGATCAACATCTCGATGGAGCCATTCCGCGCCCTGGTCGGCGATCAACTGCCACCGGCGCAGCGGCCCACCGGCTATGCGATGCAGAGTTTCTTCATCGGGGTTGGCGCGATTGTGGCGAGTTTCCTGCCGTGGTTGCTCACGCATTGGGGCGTGGCCAATACCGCGCCGCCGGGGCAGTTGCCCGACAGCGTGCGCTACGCCTTCTACCTCGGTGCCGCGGTGCTGTTCCTGTCGATCAGCTGGACGGTGCTGCGCACGCGCGAATACAGCCCGCAGCAGCTGGCCGGTTTCGACGATGCGCATCCGTCGGTAGCGGCTGCAGCGATCGCCGGCACCTTGCCACCGCAGCGTGCGAGCGTGCTCTGGTGCGGCATCGGTGTGTTGCTCGCCGCTGCGATCGCCTGGCAGCACGGCGACCGCATGCTCTACGTGCTGGCCGGCCTGTGCATCGCCTACGGTGCGCTGCTTGCGTTGGCGCGCGTGCTGCCATCGACCGGCATGCTGGTGGCGATCGTGCAGGACGTGCGCAGCATGCCGCTGACGATGCGACGCCTGGCCTGGGTGCAGTTCTTCTCCTGGTTCGCGCTGTTTGCGATGTGGATCTACACCACCGCCGCAGTCACCCAGGTGCACTTCGGTGCCAAGGACACCGCATCGGCAGCCTACAACGAAGGCGCGAACTGGGTGGGCGTGTTGTTTGGCGCCTACAACGGATTTGCGGCGTTGGCGGCATTGGTCATTCCACTGCTGGTGCGTGCGATCGGCCTGCGCTGGAGTCATCTGTGCAACCTGTGGCTGGGTGCGGCCGGGCTGTTGTCGATGCTGGTGATCCGCGACCCGCAGTGGCTGCTGCTGTCGATGCTGGGTGTCGGCTTTGCCTGGGCCTCGATCCTGTCGCTGCCCTATGCCTTGCTGTCCGACAGCGTGCCCGCCGCCAAGATGGGCGTGTACATGGGCATCTTCAATTTTTTCATCGTGATTCCGCAGCTGGTCGCGGCCAGCGCACTGGGCTTCGTGCTGCGCGTCTGGCTGGGCGGTCAGCCAATCCATGCGCTGGCCATCGGTGGCGCCAGTTTGCTCATTGCCGGTGTGTGCGTGGCGCGGGTTCCAATGGCCTCGGGAGGGCAGTGATGCGGCAGGTGATGATGGCTGGATTGATCGTATCTGCAGGAGCAGCGAGCGCGGCGGCTGCACCCGGCGATTACTACGGCACGCTGGAACCGTTCGCTGCCGACGCGGTGTATTTCGTGGTGACCGACCGTTTCGTCAATGGCGACCCCGGCAACGACCAGCGCGACCAGGGCGGTGCGCATCGCACGTTCGATGTGCCGACGCCTTGCGCAGATGGAGTCGGCGACAACATCGGTTACCTGGGGGGCGACTTCAAGGGCATCGTCGAACATGCCGACTACATCCGCGACATGGGCTTTGGCGCGGTGTGGATCACGCCGATTGTCGACAATCCGGATGAGGCCTTCACCGGCGGCAAGCCGATCAGCTGCGGCAGTACGCTCAGCGACCACGGCAAGACCGGCTATCACGGCTACTGGGGCGTGAATTTCTACAAGCTCGACGAGCATCTGCCCAGTCCGGGCCTGGACTTTGCCGGCTTCGCCCGCGCCATGCATGCCAACCGCTTGAAGGTAGTGCTGGATATCGTGGGCAATCACGGCTCGCCGGCCTACAGCATGCCGGTGGCGCAGCCGGGCTTCGGCAAGCTGTACGACGCCGATGGCCGCCTGGTCGCCGATCACCAGAATTTGCCGCCGGCGCAGCTGGATCCGCAGCACGTTCCGCTGCACGCGTTCTACAACACCGGCGGCGGCCTGGCCGAGCTGTCCGATCTCAACGAAAACAATCCCGCCGTGCTCGATTATCTGGCCGGCGCGTATCTGCAGTGGATGGAGCAGGGCGCCGACGCGTTCCGTATCGACACCATCGGCTGGATGCCCGACCGTTTCTGGCATGCCTTCGTGGCGCGCATCCGCGAAAAACGTCCGGGGTTCTTCATGTTCGGCGAAGCCTTCGATTACGACGCCAGCAAGATTGCCGGGCATACCTGGGCGCGCAATGCCGGCGTCAGCGTGCTGGATTTCCCGTTGAAGCAGCAGCTGTCCGCTGTCTTCGGCCATGAGCAGGCCGGGTTCGAGAAGCTCGCCGCGCCGCTGTTTCTGCGTCGGGGGCCGTATGCCAATCCGTACGAGCTGATGAGTTTTTACGATAATCACGACATGGCGCGCCTGGATGCCAGCGACACCGGCTTCATCGACGCGCACAACTGGCTGTTTACCGCGCGCGGCATCCCGGTGATCTATTACGGCTCGGAGACCGGCTTCATGCGCGGGCGCGCCGAACATGCAGGCAACCGCAATTACTTCGGTGCCGAGCGCATCCGCACTGCACCGGATAGCCCGATTTTCGGCCCGTTGCAGCAGATCGCGCGGCTGCGTCGCGATATCCCGGCATTGCAGCGCGGCGTGCAGGTGGATGTGCTGCTACGCGGGGATCACGCGGCATTTTTGCGGGTCTATCAGCATGCGGGCGCCAGCCAGACGGCGTTGGTGCTGCTCAACAAGGGCGATGCGGCGGCGAACATCGAGGTGACGCGTTTTCTGCAGCCCGGCACCTGGCGCGACGCGATGAGTGGCGAGCAGGTGCCGGTGCAGCGTCGGCTGCTGGCGCCGGTGCCCGCGCATGGGGTGCGGGTGCTGCTGTCGGACGCGCCGATCACCGACCCGGATTTGCGCAGGCAGCTCGACGCGCAGATGGCCGAGCAAGCCGCGCGCGATGCCCGCAACCGGTAGGAGCGCCCCCGGGCGCGATGGGGCATTGCCGGGAACGCCCCGTCGCGCCCGGGGGCGCTCCTACGAGGCATCACATCGCGGGCTGTCGCGCACGCTCCAACGAATCCCGAATCCCGAATCCGGCCGACGCTGATTTCGATCCTGGTCACGCTGCGGGCCGCGACAGCACGGGGCCGCCCGCAACAGGTAGGAGCGCACCCGGGCGCGATGGGCGTTGCCGGGAACGCCCCGTCGCGCCCGGGTGCGCTCCTACGAGGCCTCAATGGCTGCAGCCGACCCCGCGCAGCCTGTCGCGCACGCTCCAACGATTCCCAATTCCCAATTCCCAATTCCCAATTCCCAAATCCCAATTCCCAAATCCCAATTCCCAAATCCCAATTCCCAAATCCCAATTCCCAAATCCCAATTCCCAAATCCCAAATCCCAAATCCCAAATCCCAAATCCCAAATCCCAAATCCCAAATCCCGATTCAACGCCTGACAGCCCCATCAGCGGCCCGGCCAAGCACCGCCTCGCCGGTCTCCGCGCCGGACGGTCTCCAGCCCAGCGGTGGCTGCAGCCCACTGCTGCGCGAGGAATCACGCAGCGCCAGCTTCACCGGAATCGTGCGGCTCTGCGCCGCTTCGCCGCGGATCAGCGCCACCAGGCTTTCCACCAGTAGCGTGCCGGCCTGCTTGGTGTCCTGCTGCACCGTCGACAGCGCCGGCGCCACCGACGCCGCCAATGCGATATCGTCGAACCCGCTCACCGCCACATCCTGCGGCACCCGCAGGCCGCGCTCGCGCAATGCGCGCATTGCGCCGATCGCAATCAGGTCGCTGGCCGCGCACACCGCATCGAATGCCTTGCCGCTGTCGAGCAGCGCCAGGCACGCGGCATGGCCGGACGACTCGGTGGTGATCGCGTCGAACTGCAGCGCGCGATCGGCCACCAAACCCTGCTGCTTCAGCGCAGCCACGTAGCCGCGGTAGCGCTCTTCGAACTCGGGATAGTGGTTGGATGCGTGGCCGAGAAAGGCGATGCGGCGGCAGCCCTGCGCCAGCAGATGCTCGGTGATATCCAGCCCGCCCTGGTAATTGTCGCTGCCGATCGAGATGCCCGGCTGCCCCGGCAGCGCCGCGCCCCAGCGCACGAAGTGAGTACCTTGTTCGACCAGCAACTGCAGCCGCTGGCGCGACTGCTGATAATCGCCGTAGCCGAGCAGGATGATGCCGTCGGCCTTGTTGCTGTCTTCGTAATCTGCCTGCCAGTCCTTGGACAGCTGCTGGAACGACACCAGCAGGTCGTAACCCTGCAGCGCGCAGGCGCGGGTGATCGAGCCCAGCATCGAATGGAAGAACGGGTTGATCAGCGAATCGTCGGCGGTAGGGTCTTCGAAGAACAGCAGTGCCAGCGTGCCGGCATTGCGCAGCCGCAGCGACGAGGCGTTCTTGTCCACCTTGTAGTTCAATTCCTTGGCGATGCGCAGGATGCGCTTGCGGGTTTCTTCGTTGACCATCGGGCTGCCGCGCAGTGCGCGCGACACGGTCGGCTGCGACACGCCGGCCAGGTAGGCGATATCCAGCGAGGTGGCTTTACCCTTGATGGTCATGGTCGGTACTGGCAGCACAGGTGGCCGGCATCATGCCACGCGCCCGCCGGCCCCGTGCCGGCATGCGCAACAGCGGGCTGATTGGTTTACCATTCGCTTCCAAGACCCCTTGCGAGAAGGTGGCCCGCGCCCCGCGCCGGCCCAGCGTGCGACATGAGCACTACCACCGCCCACCGCTGATTCCGGCCGCGCCAGTCCGCAGGGCGCCCGCGCCGCGTTCTTTCCGCCCCACCTCTCGCCATACCCTTATCCGAGCCTGTCCCGTAGCGGGCAGATCTCCCTTGCAGCCGCCGCGCTGCAGCCAGCACAGACCTCATCCTTGCCCATGATCAACATCACGCTCCCCGACGGCAGCCGCCGCGAATTCGAATCCCCCGTCTCGGTGATGCAGGTCGCCCAGTCGATCGGCGCCGGCCTGGCCAAGGCCACCATCGCCGGCCAGGTCGACGGCCAGCTGGTCGATGCCAGCGACGTCATCGATCACGATGCCAGCCTGCGCATCATCACCGCCAAGGACGCCGAAGGCGTGGAGATCATCCGCCACTCCTGCGCGCATCTGGTCGGGCATGCGGTCAAGCAGCTGTACCCGGAGGTCAAGATGGTGATCGGCCCGGTCATCGCCGAAGGCTTCTACTACGACATCTACAGCGAACGCCCGTTCACGCCGGACGACATGGCCGCGATCGAGCAGCGCATGCAGGAATTGATCGCGCAGGACTACGACGTGATCAAGAAGGTCACCCCGCGCGCCGAGGTGATCGAGGTGTTCGCCCAGCGCGGCGAGGAGTACAAGCTGCGCCTGATCGAGGACATGTCCGACGACATCACCGCGATGGGCCTGTACTACCACCAGGAATACGTGGACATGTGCCGCGGCCCGCACGTGCCCAACACGCGCTTCCTCAAGGCCTTCAAGCTGACCCGCATTTCCGGCGCCTACTGGCGCGGCGATGCCAAGAACGAGCAGCTGCAGCGCATCTACGGCACCGCCTGGGCCGACAAGAAGCAGCTGGACGCCTACATCCTGCGCATGGAAGAAGCCGACAAGCGCGACCATCGCCGCATCGGCAAGCAGCAGGACCTGTTCCATCTGCAGGAAGAGGCGCCGGGCCTGGTGTTCTGGCATCCCAAGGGCTGGTCGCTGTGGCAGGTGGTCGAGCAGTACATGCGCAAGGTCTATCGCGACAGCGGCTACGGCGAAGTGCGCTGCCCGCAGATCCTGGACGTGTCGCTATGGCAGAAATCCGGCCACTGGGACAACTACCAGGACGCGATGTTCTTCACCGAGTCGGAGAAGCGCACCTATGCGGTCAAGCCGATGAATTGCCCGGGTCACGTGCAGGTGTTCAACCAGGGCCTGCACAGCTACCGCGACCTGCCGATCCGCTACGGCGAGTTCGGCGCCTGCCACCGCAACGAGCCCTCCGGCGCGCTGCACGGCATCCTGCGCGTGCGCGGCTTCACCCAGGACGACGGGCATGTGTTCTGCCTGGAATCGCAGATCGAAGCCGAAGTCACCGCGTTCCATCAGCAGGCACTGGCGGTCTACACCGCGTTCGGCTTTGAGGACATCGAGATCAAGATCGCGCTGCGTCCGGAAAAGCGCCTGGGCGACGACGTCACCTGGGACAAGGCCGAAGCCGCGCTGCGCAGCGCGCTGGGCGTCTGCGGGGTGGAGTGGCAGGAGCTGCCGGGCGAGGGCGCCTTCTACGGCCCCAAGATCGAGTACCACCTCAAGGACGCGATTGGCCGTACCTGGCAGCTGGGCACCATGCAGGTCGACTTCATGATGCCGGGCCGCCTCGGCGCCGAGTACGTGGACGAGCACAGCCAGAAGAAGCATCCGGTCATGCTGCACCGGGCGATCGTCGGCTCGATGGAGCGTTTCATCGGCATCTTGATCGAACACCACGCCGGCGCCTTCCCCGCCTGGCTCGCCCCGGTCCAGGTCGTTGTCGCAAATATCACCGACGCCCAGGCACACTATGTCGACTCGGTTCGGAAAACCCTTGCAAATCAAGGCTTCCGTGTGAGCGCCGATTTGCGTAACGAGAAGATCGGATATAAGATTCGCGAGCATACGCTGCAACGCGTGCCTTATCTGCTCGTGGTCGGTGACCGCGAGAAGGAAAACGGCGCCGTCGCCGTGCGGACACGCTCGGGAGAGGACCTCGGGACCATGACGGTCTCGGCCTTCATCGAACGTCTGCAGGCAGAGCAGGCAGCGTGAGCCAACCCCGGCCGGTCTGGATGATCCGGATGCGCCGGTTCGATTCCCCTGGGAGATTGCAATATCAGTACCCCTGACAACAAACAGAACCGCAAGAACCAAGAAATCCGTGTGCCGCGCGTCCGCGTGATCGGCAGTGACGGTGAGATGGTCGGCGTGTTGTCGCGCGACGAAGCGCTCGCCAAGGCCGAGGAAGAAGGCCTGGATCTGGTCGAAATCCAGCCGCAGGCCGATCCGCCGGTCTGCAAGATCATGGATTTCGGCAAGTTCAAGTTCGAGCAGCAGAAAAAGGCCAACGAGGCCAAGAAGAAGACCAAGCAGGTCGAGATCAAGGAACTCAAGTTCCGTCCGGTCACCGACGAGGGCGACTACCAGATCAAGCTGCGCAACATGCGCCGCTTCCTGGAAGAGGGCGACAAGGTCAAGGTCAATATCCGCTTCCGTGGCCGTGAAATGAGCCACCAGGAGCTGGGGCGCGAAATGGCGTCCCGGATCGAGGCCGACCTGGGCGACGACATCGTCATCGAGTCGCGTCCGCGCCTGGAAGGGCGCCAGATGGTCATGATGATCGCGCCGAAGAAGAAGATCTGATCCCGCGCCAGGGCAGGCCCGACGGGCCCGCCCTGGCCGGCGACAGCATCCATTTGCAAGAATTCCCGGCAACGGGCATACTGCGCGGCCCGGTTTTGCCGGGGCGCCGCGCAAGCGGTACAGGACCTGTCCGGATCGTGTTCGATCAAGGACTTACAAGCAGGCAAGGGCAAGGATGGAAAGCGTGGTCGCAAGACTGCCGCCCGGGTCAGTGACAAAACACCATCAAGGACATTGCAATGCCCAAGATCAAGACCAACCGGGCGGCGGCCAAGCGTTTCCGCAAGACCGCCTCCGGCAAGTACAAGTGCGGCCACGCAAACCGTAGCCATATCCTCACGAAGAAAGCGACCAAGCGGAAGCGCAACCTGCGGCAGACGAACCACGTCCGTGCCGAGGACGCTGGCCGTCTCGATCGTATGCTTCCCTACCTCTGAGGACTGACCCATGGCACGAGTAAAGCGTGGCGTACAGGCGCGTCGCCGCCACAAGAAAATTCTGACCCTGGCGAAGGGTTACTACAACGCTCGCCGCAAGGTCTTCCGCGTTGCCAAGCAGGCAGTCATCAAGGCGCAGCAGTACGCCTACATTGGCCGCAAGCAGAAGAAGCGTAACTTCCGTTCGTTGTGGATCACCCGCATCAATGCGGCTGCACGCATCAACGGCTTGAGCTACAGCCGTTTCATGAATGGCCTGCTCAAGGCTGGCATCACCCTGGACCGCAAGGTGCTGGCTGATATCGCCGTGCACGACGCCGCCGGCTTTGCCGCGCTGGCGGAGAAGGCCAAGGGCGCGCTGGCGGCGTAAATGCAGGTCCCTCTGCAAGAGCCCGCACATCCATGTGCGGACTTTTGAAAGGGTAGCTTCTTGTCGGGGTCTGCGCATTCGTGTACAGGCTTCCGGCGAGGGCAAGCAGATATGCAGGGGGAAGGGCGCGAGTCCTTCCCCTTTTGCGTTTTTAGATGGCCGGCATCGCTGACTGGATGCCGGGCTAGACCAGATTTGAGTGGCAATGCGTTCCGGTGCATCCGGAAACACCGTTCGGTAGACGCAGTTGAGGCGCGAGTGCAATGAGTGAGATTCAATCCCTGACCGAGCGTGCGCTGGCCGATGTCGCCGCCGCGCAGACGCCGGACCAACTGGAAGCCTTGCGCGTCGCATTGCTCGGCAAGAGCGGCAGCATCACCGCCCAGCTCAAGCAGCTCGGCACGCTGCCGGCCGATCAGCGAAAGGCCGCTGGCGAAGCGATCAACCTGTCGCGTGATGCGCTGACCGCGGCGTTGTCCGAGCGCAAGCACACGCTGGAAAACGCCGCGCTGGACGCACGTCTGGCCGGGGAGCGGATCGATGTCACCTTGCCGGGGCGTCGCAGCGAACGCGGTGGATTGCACCCGGTTACGCGCACGCTCGAGCGCATCGTCGAGATCTTTGCGCGCCTGGGCTATGAGTTGTCCGATGGTCCGGAGATCGAGGATGACTGGCACAACTTCGAAGCCCTGAACTTTCCGCCGCACCATCCGGCGCGCGCAATGCACGACACGTTCTATTTCGGCGATGGCCGCCTGTTGCGCACCCATACCTCCGGCGTGCAGGTGCGCTACATGGATGCGCACAAACCGCCGCTGCGCATGATCGCGGCCGGCAAGGTGTACCGCTCCGATTCGGACCAGACCCATTCGCCGATGTTCCATCAGGTCGAAGGCCTGCTGGTCGACGAGCACTCCAACTTCGCCGATCTCAAGGGCACCTTGTCCGAGTTCGTGCGGGCGTTCTTCGAGCGCGATTTCGAGATGCGCTTCCGCCCCAGCTATTTCCCGTTCGTGGAACCGGGTGCGGAAGTGGACATCGCCTGGCAGCAGCCGGACGGCAGCACCCGCTGGCTGGAAGTGCTCGGCTGCGGCATGGTGCACCCCAACGTGCTGCGCAGCGTCGGCATCGACCCGGAGCGCTACACCGGCTTCGCGTTCGGCCTGGGCGTGGAGCGCTTTGCGATGCTGCGCTACGGCGTCAACGACCTGCGCGCATTCTTCGAAAACGACGTGCGTTTTCTTAGGCAGTTCGCCTGACGGCGGGGATTGGGGATTCGGGATTGGGGATTCGCAACGGCGCCCCGGTCCGCCCCAGACTCCGTCGAGGCGTTTTAGCTAATCCCCAATCCCGAATCCCCAATCCCGGCTCCTCATGAAATTCTCTGAAAATTGGCTGCGCAGCCACGTTCCCATCCAGGCGAGCCGCGACGAGCTTGCCGCGACGCTGACGGCGATCGGTCTGGAGGTTGAAGAGGTCACGCCACTGGGCGAGGCGCTGGGGCAGGTGGTGGTGGCGCGTATCGTCGAGGCGGTGCGTCATCCGGAAGCCGATCGTCTGCAGGTCTGCAGTGTCGACGCAGGGCAGGGCGAGTTGCTGCAGATCGTGTGTGGCGCGCCCAATGCGCGTGCCGGTCTGGTTGCACCGCTGGCGCTGGTCGGTGCGCAGGTCGGCGCGCTCACCATCACTGCGGCCAAGCTGCGCGGGGTGGCGTCCAACGGCATGCTGTGCTCGGCCAAGGAGCTGGGGCTGGACAGCGATGCGTCCGGCCTGTTCGAGCTGCCCGACGATGCGCCGGTGGGTCAGGCGCTGGCCGAGTATCTGGGGCTGCCCGATGCCAGCATCGAGATCAAGCTGACGCCCAATCGCGCCGACTGCTTCAGCGTGCGCGGCATCGCCTTCGATGTGGCGGCCGCCTGCGCCAGCACAGTGGTGGCCTTTGAAGCCGGTGCGGTGGCGCCGGTGTCCACACGCACGCTGGCGGTGGAATTGCATGCCGGCAACGCTGCGCCGCGCTATTGCGGGCGGGTGATCGAAGGCATCGACCCGGCCGCAAAAACGCCGGTGTGGCTGGCCGAGCGGCTGCGTCGCAGCGGCGTGCGTCCGGTCTCGCTGCTGGTGGATATCACCCAGTACGTGATGCTGGAACTTGGCCAGCCGATGCATGCGTTCGATCTGGACACCCTGCAAGGCCCGATCGGCGTGCGCCATTCGCGCAGCGGCGAGCAGCTGGCATTGCTGGACGGGCGTCAGGTCACGCTGGACGACAGCTTCCTGACCATCACCGATGCCGACCGCCCGGTCGCATTGGCCGGCCTGATGGGCGGCCTGGATACCCGCGTCACCGACACCACGCGCAACGTGTTCCTGGAGTCGGCGTACTTCGATCCGGCTGCAATCATGGGGCGTGGCCGCAAGTTCGGTCTGCATACCGATGCCGGTCATCGCTTCGAGCGCGGTGTGGATCCGGCATTGCCGCCACAGGCGATCGAAGTGGCGACGCGGCTGGTGCTGGAACTGGCCGGTGGTACGCCGGGCCCGGTGGTGCATGCGCAATTGCCGGAGCATCTGCCACAGCCGGCGCGCATCCTGCTGCGGCGTGCGCGGATTGTGCGCGTGCTCGGTATCCAGATCGACGATGCCGAGGTCGTGCGCATTCTGGGTGCGCTTGGCATGCAGCTGGAGGCGGTTGCCGAAGGCTGGCAGGTGATGGCGCCGAGCCGTCGCTTCGATATCGCCATCGAAGAGGATCTGATCGAGGAACTGGCGCGTATCCACGGGTACGACCGCGTGCCGACCACGCTGCCGGGCGGCGCAAGCCGGATTGCGATGCCGAGCGAAACCCAGCTCGATGAGCTCAGCGTGCGGCGCCAGCTGGTGGCGCGCGAGCTGCAGGAAACCATCAATTACGCCTTCGTCGACGCCACCTTGCTGGAGCGCTGGCAGCTGACCGACGGCCTGGTGCCGTTGGCCAATCCGCTCAGCGCCGAGCTGGCGATCATGCGTCCGCGCCTGTTGCCGGGCCTGGTGGCGACGCTGGGCCGCAATGCCGCCCGCCAGGCCGGGCGGGTGCGCCTGTTCGAGCTGGGCAAGGTGTTCGCGGCCGCGTCTGATGCCGGCGCCGCCCCGCAGGAGTCGCAGCATGTCGCCGCGGCCGTGTGCGGCGATGCCCTGGCGCTGCAGTGGGGCGAGCCCGCGCGCAAGGTGGACTTCCACGATCTGAAGGGCGACCTGATGGCGCTGGCCGCGGCCAGTGGCGCGGTGCTGGAGTTCCAGCCCTCTGCCCAGCCCTTCGGGCATCCGGGGCGGTCGGCCGACATCCATCGCGATGGCGTGTGCATCGGCTGGATCGGGCAGGTGCATCCGCGCCTGGCCAAGGCATTGGACATCGACGTGGATGTGATCGCGTTCGAACTGCAGCTGACGGCGTTGGTCAAGCGTGCGCTGCCGCGTGCCGGCGAGCTGTCGCGGTTCCCCTCGGTGCGTCGCGATCTGGCCTTCCTGGTCCCGGAAGAGGTGAGCTGGGCGGCGCTGTCGAGCAGCGTGCGCACCACCGTCGGACCGTTGTTGCGCGAGGTGCAGCTGTTCGACCGCTACGTCGGGCAGGGGGTCGAGCCAGGTTTCAAGAGTCTGGCTATGGGCTTGATTTTGCAGGATAACTCGCGCACTCTCACCGACCGGGACGTCGACGCAGTCGTTGCCGATGTGGTGACCGTGATCGAGCGCGAACACCGCGCCCGGATCCGGAGTTGAGGCGGTAACCAGGGGATTGGCATGGCATTGACGAAAGCGGAGATGGCCGAACGTCTGTTCGACGAGGTCGGTCTGAACAAGCGCGAGGCAAAGGAATTTGTCGACGCGTTCTTCGATGTGCTGCGCGATGCGCTGGAGCAGGGCCGTCAGGTGAAGCTGTCCGGTTTCGGCAACTTCGATCTGCGGCGCAAGAATCAACGGCCCGGTCGCAATCCCAAGACCGGCGAGGAAATTCCGATCTCGGCCCGCACGGTGGTGACCTTCCGTCCGGGCCAGAAGCTCAAGGAGCGGGTGGAGGCTTATGCTGGATCCGGGCAGTAATCGCGAACTACCGCCAATCCCGGCCAAGCGCTACTTCACCATCGGCGAAGTCAGCGAGCTGTGCGACGTCAAGCCGCATGTGCTGCGCTATTGGGAAACCGAGTTTCCGAGCCTGGAACCGGTCAAGCGGCGCGGCAACCGGCGCTACTACCAGCGCCACGACGTGCTGATGGTGCGCCAGATCCGTGGCCTGCTGTACGAGCAGGGTTACACCATCGGCGGCGCACGCCTGCGTCTTGAAGGCGATGGCGCCAAGAGCGAGTCGGCGCTGAGCAACCAGATCATCAAACAGGTGCGCATGGAGCTGGAAGAGGTTCTGCAACTGCTGCGCCGCTAGGAAAACGTTTCACAAAGCCGCTATAATCGCAGGCCGCCCTCGCGGCGGACGCAACATCTTCGGGGTATAGCGCAGCCTGGTAGCGCACTAGTCTGGGGGACTAGTGGTCGTCGGTTCGAATCCGGCTACCCCGACCAAACACGGAGCCCATGTCTTCACGGACATGGGCTTTTTTGTTGCGTCGCACAATGCGATCGGCGGTCTGTCATACGCCTGACACGATATGTCCATCGGCATACTGCACAGCAGCATGAATTGCCTGGCCGAGCCCGTTTGGTTGCGGTTCTGTTCGCTATGGACCTGGGTCACGCAATGTCGCTAAGTCCCCGAAAATGCTCCAAATCATTGGCGGCGGATTCGTACTTGGATCACGTTTTGTTAACGCTGCAACGACGAACTTGAATCAATAGGCCAACGCCGTCAAAAAAATGGCGAGCAGCGTCTTGCGATGCGTTGGTTCTATGCCATAGTGCACTGCAACACGTCACACCTGTCGTGATCCCAAGCGTCTTGGGATGAATTTCTCTGTCGTACGTTCTTGCTGGCGTGTTGGCCGGTTGAATGCTGCGCGAGGTCCTGTCCCACCCAACCGAGGCAGCCAGCCACACGCATGAAAAAACTGATCGGACGATTTTGCCAAGGCCTCAGCCTGGCGTTGATCTGCTCGATGGCACTGGGCGCATGCAGCACCGGTCCGAAGATGGCCGATTCGCTGCCGCTTCCGGATCCGCTCGCGATGTCCGCCGTGCAACCGGAGTATCGACTTGCCCCAGGCGACTTGCTGTTGTTCAAGGTGTTCCAGGTCGACGATCTGGAGCGGCAGGTCCGCATCGATCAGAACGGCCACATCTCGCTGCCGTTGATCGGCGACGTCAAGGCAGCCGGCCTGGGTGTCGGCGAGCTGGAAAAGCTGGTGGCAGAACGCTACGCCGCCGGTTATCTGCAGCAGCCGCAGGTGTCGGTGTTCGTGCAGGAATCCAATGGTCGCCGGGTCACGGTGACCGGTGCGGTCGACGAGCCGGGCATCTATCCGGTGATCGGCGCCAACCTGACCCTGCAGCAGGCCATCGCGCAGGCCAAGGGCGTCAGCACCGTGGCCAGCCGCGGCAACGTCATCGTGTTTCGCACCGTCAACGGTCAAAAGATGATCGCCAGATTCGATCTGACCCAGATCGAGAAGGGGGCCAACCCGGACCCTGAGATCTACGGCGGCGACATCGTTGTGGTGTACCGCTCCGACGCACGCGTCTGGCTGCGCACCATGCTGGAACTGACCCCCCTTGTGATGGTGTGGCGCGCTTACCGATGAGTATGAATTCAGACAATCGTTCTTCCCCGTCTCATCGTCATGGGCATCTCGAGCTGGCCGACGTTGGCTTGCTCGACTACTGGCGCGCGCTGGTCTCACAGCGCTGGTTGATCATTCTGATCACCGTCGGGGCAGTGGCACTGGCGTTTGGCGTCACCCTGCTGATGCCGGAAAAGTACCGCGCCACCAGCACGCTGCAGATCGAGCGCGACTCGCTCAACGTGGTGAATGTCGACAACCTGATGCCGGTGGAATCGCCGCAAGATCGCGATTTCTACCAGACCCAGTACCAGCTGCTGCAGAGCCGCTCGCTGGCCCGTGCGGTGATCCGCGAAGCCAAGCTCGATCAGGAGCCGGCGTTCAAGCAGCAGGTCGACGAAGCACTGGAAAAGGCTGCTGCCAAGAATCCGGAAGCCGGCAAGTCGGTCGACTCGCGCCAGGCCATCATCGAGCGCAGCCTGACCGATACGCTGCTGGCCGGGCTGGTGGTCGAGCCGATCCTCAATTCGCGCCTGGTCTACGTCAACTACGATTCGCCGGACCCGGTGCTGGCTGCCAAGATCGCCAACACCTATACCAAGGTCTTCATCGTCAGCACGCAGGAACGCCGCATCAAGGCATCCTCGTTCGCGACCAAGTTCCTGGCCGAGCGCCTGGAGCAGTTGCGCGACAAGGTGGAGGACTCGGAGAAGAATCTGGTCTCCTATTCCACCGACGAGCAGATCGTGTCGGTGGGCGACGACAAGCCATCGCTTCCGGCGCAGAACCTCAGCGACCTCAATGCGATGCTGGCATCGGCGCAGGACGCCCGCATCAAGGCCGAGGCAGCCTGGCGTCAGGTCAGCAGCGGTGACGCGATGTCGCTGCCGCAAGTGCTGAGCAATCCGCTGATCCAGAGCCTGCGCGGCGAGCAGATCCGCTTGAACACCGAATATCAGCAGAAGCTGTCGACCTTCAAGCCGGACTATCCGGAAATGCAGCGTCTGAAGGCGCAGATCGAAGAGTCGCGTCGCCAGATCAATGGCGAGGTCCTCAATATCCGCCAGTCGCTGAAGGCGACCTACGACGCGTCGGTGCATCAGGAGCAGTTGCTCAACCAGCGCATCGCCGGATTGCGTAACGATGAGCTCGATCTGCAGAGCCGCAGCATCCGCTACAACATGCTCAAGCGCGACGTCGATACCAACCGCCAGCTCTACGATGCGCTCCTGCAGCGCTACAAGGAGATCGGTGTGGCGAGCAACGTCGGCGCCAACAACGTGACCATCATCGATACCGCAGACGTGCCTACGTCTAAGACTTCGCCGAAACTCAAATTGAACCTCGCTTTGGGCTTCATCTTTGGCGTATTCCTGGGTGTGGCTGTGGCACTGGTGCGCTACTTCCTGCGTGGCACGGCAGCGCAGACGCGGTTGGACTGACATCGTCGTGTTGCACAACGATGGTTAATTGAAGTGACAACTGATTCAGCGTGGAAAAGGTTGGATCCCGTATGTTTCGGGCTCCTTCGTTTGAAAGTTTGTCTCTGTTGAAACAAAGGGCTGTCGTGCGATCTGGGGTCGGTAGGTATTACCGCGGTGATCGTTCGACGGAGATGATTGAAAGCTCGCGTGCGTTTCGTATGTTCCCCCGCATGCGCCGTATCGAGTTTGGAGGACATCCCCATGCTTTTGGCAGACTTGAGTAGCGCGACTTACACCACATCCTCGCCGCGATTGTTGTCCAAGTATTCGGCTGCGGCCGATCTGGTCCTGCGCGTCTTCGACCTCACCATGGTCGTGGTCTCCGGATTGATCGCCTATCGCATCGTCTTCGGCTCCTGGGTGCCTGCGGCACCGTACCGGGTCGCCATCGCCACCACGCTGTTGTACTCGGTGATCTGCTTTGCGCTGTTTCCGTTGTATCGCAGCTGGCGCGGTCGCGGGCTGTTGAGCGAGCTGATGGTGCTGGGCGGTGCATTCGGCGGCGTGTTTGCGCTGTTCGCGGTGCATGCGCTGATCGTGCAGGTCGGCGAGCAGGTCTCGCGTGGCTGGATCGGCCTGTGGTTCGTCGGTGGGCTGGCCTCGCTGGTGGCGGCCCGCACGGTGCTGCGCGGCTTTCTGAATCACCTGCGCACCCAGGGCGTGGATGTGCAGCGGGTGGTGGTGGTCGGTCTGCGCCACCCGGTGATGAAGATCAATCACTACCTCAGCCGCAACCCCTGGGTCGGCATGAACCTGGTCGGCTATTTCCGCACGCCGTACGACATCGCCGTGACCGAGCAACGCCAGTCGCTGCCGTGCCTGGGCGATCCGGACGCGCTGATCGAGTACCTGAAGGACAACCAGGTCGAGCAGGTGTGGATTTCGCTGCCGCTGGGCGAACGTGACCATATCAAGCAGTTGCTGCAGCGCCTGGATCGCTATCCGATCAACGTGAAGCTGGTGCCGGACCTGTTCGACTTCGGTCTGTTGAACCAGTCCGGCGAGCAGATCGGCAACGTGCCGGTGATCAACCTGCGCCAGGGCGGTGTGGACCGCGACAACTACTTCGTGGTCGCCAAGGCGCTGCAGGACAAGATCCTGGCCGTGGTTGCGCTGATGGGCCTGTGGCCGTTGATGGCTGCGATTGCGGTCGGTGTGAAGATGAGTTCGCCGGGCCCGGTGTTCTTCCGCCAGCGTCGTCATGGCCTGGGTGGGCGCGAGTTCTACATGTTCAAGTTCCGCTCGATGCGTGTGCATGACGACCATGGCACCACCATCCAGCAGGCGACCAGGAACGACACCCGTATCACCCGTTTCGGCGCGTTCCTGCGCCGCAGCAGCCTGGACGAGTTGCCGCAGATCTTCAACGTGCTCGGTGGCAGCATGTCGATCGTGGGGCCGCGCCCGCATGCCGCGCAGCACAACACCCATTACGAAAAGCTGATCAATCACTACATGCAGCGCCATTACGTCAAGCCGGGCATCACCGGTTGGGCGCAGGTCAATGGATTCCGTGGTGAAACCCCGGAGCTGCGCACGATGAAGAAGCGCATCCAGTACGACCTGGACTACATCCGTCGCTGGTCGCTGTGGCTGGATATCCGCATCATCGTGCTGACCGCAGTGCGTGTGCTCGGACAGAAGACCGCGTACTGATGATGGCGGGGAGTGTGCGACCTGGCGCGCCGAGCGCCGCGGGCGGCTGCATCGCAGCCGCCCCTTTCAAGCAGGCGTCTGCATGCTGATCCGAATGAGCGACGAGGCCCGCGTTCGCTGGCACAACCTGCTGATCGAGCTGACGCTGCTGGTCGGCGTCGGTTACAACCTGCTGCTGGCGCTGATCAACGCGAACGTGTTCACCGTACGTCCGGTGATCACTTACGCAGTCGAGTTCATGGTCTACGCCGCGTGTTTCCTGCTCGGCCTGGGTTCGATGAGCCGCAAGCGCATTGCATTGATCATCAGCGGCCTGGGGCTGATCGTCACCTTGATGTTCGTGCGCTTCCTGGTGAACTGGCAGATCGATCCGAAGTTCTTCCGCGACGCGCTGGTGGTGTTTGCGTTCGTGGTGCTTGGTTCGGCTTATACCGGGTCGGTGCCCAAGCTGTTCGTGCGCATGACCATCATCGTGTCGTTGGTTGCGGCGTTCGAACTGGCGATGCCCAGCGCCTATGGCGATCTGGTCAACCCGAAGAGCTTCTTCGTCAACGCGCGCGGCATGAGCGCGGAAGGGTTCTGGAACGAAGACAGCAACCTGTTCGTCAGCGCCACGCGACCGGGCGAGCGCAACTTCCTGCCGGGCTCCAATCTTCCCCGCGCCTCCTCGATGTTCATCGAGCCGGTGACGATGGGTAACTACATCTGCTTCTTTACCGCGATCGTGCTGGTGTTCTGGCGCTGGATGCGGCCGGCGATGCTGATCCTGTCGGTCGGTTTGATCGGTTTCATGGTCGTGGCCTCCGACGGCCGACTTGCGGCGGGCACCTGCGTGCTGATGGTGCTGCTGTCGCCGCTGTTGAAACGCCTGGATCAACGGCTGGCGTTCCTGGTCTTCCTGCTCGTGATCATGACGGCGTGGTTGCTGGTGTGGATCACCGGGATCACGGCCTATCAGGACAACACGATGGGCCGGATCTTCTTCACCGTCAATTCGATGAACAACCTGTCCTTCAACTCGTGGATGGGCCTGGATTTTGCGCAGGCGTACCGTTACTTCGACAGCGGCATTGCCTACTTCATCGCATCGCAGTCGATCGTCGGCGTGCTCGCCTTCCTGCTGTCGTATTCGTTCCTGTTGTTGATGCCGAGCAAGGAAGGGCAGTTGTTCAAGAACCTGGCGATCTTTGCGTTCGCGCTGAGCCTGCTGGTGTCCAACGGCTACTTCTCGATCAAGACGTCGGCATTGTGGTGGTTTGTGTGCGGCTGCCTGTGGCACATGCGGCCGACCTGGTCTGCTACCAGTGCTACGCAGCTGCCCAGACAGGATCCGGCCGACGAGGATGCGCGATTGCCACTGCCCGCGGGAGGTACGCGATGAGTGTGGCGGCAACGCAAGCACCACAACCGGTGGCACCGGTCGTCGGTGCGTCCGTTGCCACCGGCGGGCGCAGCCGCGACCCGCGTATCGATGCCACCAAGGCCCTGGCGATTCTGTTGGTGGTGTTCTGCCACGCCAAGGGCGTGCCGCATGCGATGACGTTGTTTGCCTACAGCTTTCATGTGCCGCTGTTTTTCATGGTGTCCGGCTGGCTGGCGGCGGGCTATGCGTCGCGGACCACCGGCTTGCCGCAGACCATCAGCAAGCAGGCACGCAGCCTGTTGCTGCCGTATGTGACGTTTTATCTGCTCGGTTACGCGTACTGGTTGCTGACGCGCAATATCGGCGAGAAGGCGGCGCGCTGGGGCAGCCATCCGTGGTGGGAGCCGATCGTGGCGATGTTCACCGGCATCGGCCCGGATCTGTATGTGCAGCCTCCGCTGTGGTTCCTGCCGGTGATGCTGGTGACGGTGCTGAGCTATGTAGTACTGCGGCGCTGGCTGTCACCGGTGGTGATCGCGGTGGCGTCGTTGATCCTGGCCTGGTGCTGGATGCGCTGGTTTCCGGGCCAGCAGGTACGGCTTTTTTTCGGCCTGGACGTTCTACCGGTGTCGCTGTGTTTCTACGCGCTGGGCGCCTTGCTGATCCACGTTTCCGCACGTCTGCCGAGCTCCTTGCCAGTCAGCGCGCTGGCGACGGTGCTGCTGGCGTTGCCGGTGGCCTGGCTGGCCGATCGTAACGGCCGCATCGACGTCAACATGCTGGAGTTCGGCCGCAACCACGCCGGGTTTGTGGTCAGCGCAGTACTCGGCTCACTGATGGTGATCTGTGCCGCACGGTTGGTGCAGGGCTGGGCCTGGATACAGTGGATCGGCCGCAATACCTTGCTGATCCTGTGCACCCATATGCTGGTGTTCTTCGTGCTCTCCGGTGTGGCGGCGCTGGCTGGCGGATTCGCTGCCTCGCGCCCGGGCCTGGGCTGGGCAGTGTTCGTGACGGTGTTTGCGCTGCTCGCGTGCGTGCCGCTGCGCTGGTTGCTGATGCGTTTTGCGCCGTGGACCCTGGGTGCCCGCCCGGTGGCGGCATGAGCGGCGCTGCGCCATGACCACCGCACCGTATTCCAACGCGGCCCGGCACGACGGTCTGGGTGCCAAGGCTGCGCCGGCGCCTGCATTGACCCGCGATTGGCAGATCGATGCAGCAAAGGCGCTGGCGATCGTCCTGGTGGTGCTGGGGCATGCCAACGGCATGCCGGCCGCCTACAAGTTGTTCGCCTACAGTTTTCATGTGCCGCTGTTTTTCGTGTTGTCCGGCTGGGTCGGCGAGCGCTTCGGCCACCGCGCAATGACGGTGGCGACGATTGCGAAGTTGGCGCGCACGTTGCTGGTTCCCTATGTCGCGTTTTTCCTGGTGGCCTACGCCTGCTGGCTGCTGATGGGAGTGACCAGCCGCGCGGCGCATCCATCGCATGTGCTGCCGTGGTGGGATCCGTTTATCGGCCTGTTCTGGGCCAACGGGACGCGTCTGTACGTGCTTCCGGCGTTGTGGTTCCTGCCGGCCTTGTTCGTCTCTACGCTGGCCTATATCGCCTTGCGCACGCGCCTGACGACGGCGGCCCTGGCGGCAGTCAGTTTGTTGCTCGCCTTGGCATGGGCAGGCTGGTTTCCGTCGTTGCACCTGCGGCTTCCGTTGGCGCTGGATGTATTGCCTGTCGCGCTGTTCTTCATCGCCGTGGGCGGATGGCTGTCGCGCTACGCCGATGCACTGCGCGCGCTTCGCGCCTCGGCATGGGCATTGGCACTGCCGGTGCTGGCAGCAGCGTGGTGGTGGCTGGCCGGATGGAACGGGCAAGTGGATGTGAACAATCTGCAGTTCGGGCATTCCGCCGCGGTGTTCCTGCTGGTCAGCCTGCTGGGTACCGCAATGACTTTGTGCGTGGCGTATTTCGTCCGACAGTGGCGTTGGCTGCAGTGGATCGGTGGCAATACCTTGCTGATCCTGTGCACGCACACATTGGTGTTTCTGGTGCTCACCAGTGTGGTGGCACGAACGGGTGTGATCGCTCGCAGCCTGATCGGCACACCGGCCTGGGCGATGGGCCTGAGCGCGTTCGCTGTCGCGGTCAGTGTGCCGATGCGCGCGGTGCTGGTGCGCGTTGCACCGTGGATGTTGGGATTGAAACGCAAATGACGAGCTTCCAGAATGATCAGCCGAGCATGCAGATGTGTCTGCGTCGCTGGCACAGGAGATTGGCGTAATGAAAGTGGTGCATGTCGTCCGCCAATTCCATCCTTCGATCGGAGGCATGGAGGAAGTCGTTCTCAATGTGGCCCGTCAACACCAGGCCACCAGTGCCGATACGGTGGAGGTCGTGACGCTGGATCGGGTGTTTACCGATCCGGGCGCGCAGCTTGCGCAGCAGGAGATGTATCAGGGCTTGCCGATCCGACGCATCGGTTATCGTGGCTCGTCGCGTTATCCGTTGGCGCCGTCCGTGCTGAGCGCGATCCGCTCGGCCGATCTGGTGCACCTGCACGGCATCGATTTTTTCTACGACTATCTGGCGCTGACCAGGCCGCTGCATGGCAAGCCGATGGTGGTGTCCACGCACGGCGGCTTCTTCCACACCGCGTATGCCTCGCGGATGAAGCAGCTATGGTTTCAAACGCTCACCCGCACTTCGGCATTGGCGTATGCGCGGGTGATCGCCACCAGCGAGAACGACGGCGAGCTGTTCGCCAAGGTGGTGTCGCCGGCGCGCTTGCGGGTGATCGAAAACGGCGTGGACGTGGAGAAATACGCAGCGCAGGGCGCAGCGACGCCTGGGCGGACCATGATGTATTTCGGCCGCTGGTCGGTGAACAAGGGCCTGATCGAAACCTTGGAGCTGCTGCAGGCGGTACTGCAGCGCGATCCGCAGTGGCGCCTGATCATTGCCGGGCGCGAATACGATTTGAACGAGGCCGACCTGCGCAAGGCGATCGCCGAGCGGGGCTTGCAGGACAAGGTCCAGCTCAGCATGTCGCCGTCGCAGGAGCAGCTGCGCAGCCTGATGCAGCAGGCGCAGTTCTTCGTCTGCCTGTCGCGCCATGAAGGCTTCGGCATCGCTGCGGTCGAGGCGATGAGTGCCGGCCTGATTCCGATCCTCAGCGACATCCCGCCGTTCGTGCGTCTTGCCAGCGAATCGGGGCAGGGCGTGATCGTCAACCGCGACCGGATCGACGCGGCCGCAGACCAGGTACAGGCGCTAGCGCTGCAGGCGGATGCCGATTTCGATACGCGTCGTGCAGCGTCCATGGCGTATGTGAGCCGCTACGACTGGAAGCATGTGGTCGGGCGCTACGTCGACGAATACCACACCGCGTTGGGCACCCGCCGTACCCAGGAGGCAGTGCGATGAGCGCGCCTGCATCGGCAGCGAGTGCGCGTGCGTCCGCGCAGCCGCAGGTCACCGTGCTGTTCTCCACCGAGAAGCCCAATGCCAGCACCAATCCGTACCTGACCCAGCTTTACGCATCGCTGCCCGCTGCAGTGCAGCCGCGCTTCTTTTCGATGCGCGATGCGCTGTTGTCGCGCTACGACGTGCTGCATCTGCATTGGCCGGAATATCTGCTGCGCCATCCCAGCGCGATCGGCACCCTGGCCAAGCAGATGTGTGCGGCGCTGTTGCTGCTCAAGCTGCAGCTGACCGGCACGCCGGTGGTGCGCACCTTGCACAACCTGGCACCGCACGAGGATCGCGGCTGGCGCGAGCGCGGCCTGTTGCGCTGGATCGATCGGCTGACGCGTCGCTGGATCCGCATCAACGCGACCACGCCGCCGCGACCGCCATTCACTGACACCATCCTGCACGGCCATTATCGCGAGTGGTTTGCAAAGATGCCGCAAGGCACGCCGGTTCCGGGGCGGCTGCTGCATTTCGGTCTGATCCGCCCGTACAAGGGCGTGGAAACGCTGCTGGAGGTGATGCGTCAGGTCGACGATCCGCGCCTGAAGCTGCGTATTGTCGGCAACCCGGCCACGCCGCAGATGCGCAGCCTGGTGGAGGAGGCCTGCGCGCAGGATCCGCGTGTGAGTGCCTTGCTGGCTTATGTCGAAGAGCCGGTGCTGGCACGCGAAGTCAGCGAGGCCGAGCTGGTGGTGCTGCCGTACCGGCAGATGCACAACTCCGGCACCTTGTTGCTGGCGTTGTCGCTGGCGCGCCCGGTGCTGGCACCGTGGAGCGAATCCAATGCGGCGATTGCCGAAGAAGTGGGGCCGGGCTGGGTGTTTCTCTATGACGGCGAATTCGATGCGGCGCTGCTGACCGGCATGCTGGACCAGGTGCGTGCCGCGCCGCGCGGCCCTGCACCGGATCTCTCGCAACGCGACTGGCCACGGATCGGACAGCTGCACTACCGCACCTACCTGGAAGCGCTCGGCAAGGATGGAGACGCCGCGCTGTGACCGCAGAGATCCCGACGATGAATTCCCCCACGCCGCCGCCACAGCGCAGCCTCGGTTCGCGCGCCGCCGGCGGCGCAGCGGTGACCATGATCGGCCAGTCGGCCAAGATGGTCGTGCAGTTCGGCGGCATCATCCTGCTGGCGCGCCTGCTGACGCCTTACGACTACGGCCTGATGGCGATGGTCACCGCGATTGTCGGTGCGGCCGAGATCCTGCGCGATTTCGGCCTGTCTGCCGCTGCCGTGCAGGCCAAGCATGTCAGCCGCGAGCAGCGCGACAACCTGTTCTGGATCAACAGCGGCATCGGCTTGTCGCTGTCGGTGATGGTCTACGCCTCTGCCCATGTGATCGCCAACTTCTACAAGGAGCCGGCGCTGGTGACGATCTCCCAGGCGCTGGCGGTGACCTTCCTGATCAACGGCATGACCACGCAGTACCGCGCGCATCTGAGCCGTGGGCTACGGTTTGGCCAAGTCGCGCTCAGCGATGTGGGATCGCAGGTGCTGGGCCTGGGCGCGGCCGTCGCTGCCGCCTTGCTGGGCTGGGGCTATTGGGCGCTGGTGGTACAGCAGGTGGTGCAGGCGGTGGTCAATTTCATCATCGCGGCGAGCTGTGCACGCTGGTTGCCGGGCGGGTACCAACGTTCGGCGCCGATGCGCGACTTCATGAGCTTCGGCTGGAACCTGATGGCTGCGCAGTTGCTGGGCTATGCCAGCCGCAACGTTGGCCAGGTCATCATCGGTTGGCGCACCGGCCCGGACGCACTGGGCCTGTACAACCGTGCGTTTCAGCTGTTGATGATGCCGTTGAATCAGATCAACGCGCCGGCCACCAGCGTGGCGTTGCCGGTGTTGTCGCAGCTGCAGGACGACCGCGAACGCTTCAGCGCCTTCCTGCTGCGCGGGCAGACGGTGATGGTGCATCTGATCGTTGCGCTGTTCGCCTTCGCCTGCGCGCTGGCCATGCCGCTGATCGTGCTGGTGCTGGGCGAGCAGTGGCGCGAGGCGGTGCCCCTGTTCCAGGTGCTGACGCTGGGCGGTATTTTCCAGACCGCGTCCTATGCAACCTACTGGGTGTTTCTTGCCAGGGGCCTGATGCGCGCGCAGTTGCTGTTCTCGCTGGTTAGCCGCATCGTGCTGATCGGCTGCATCTTCGTCGGCTCGCGCTGGGGCGCGATGGGCGTGGCGATCGGTTATTCATTCGGCCTGCTGGTGACCTGGCCGTTGTCGCTGGTCTGGGTCGGCAAGATCTCCGACGCACCGGTGGTTGCACTGTTCACCAATGCGGTGCGCGCGATGACCGCGTACGGCGTGGCGGGCGTGTGCGCGTATTACGCATCCATCACCGTCGGTGGCCCGCTGTGGCAGCAGCTGGCCGTTGGTGCGGCCACGATGGCGGCGGTCTGTCTGCTGGCGTTGGCGATCTGGCCGGCGTTCCGCCGCGATGTCGTTGCCATCCTCAACATCCGCAAGTTGCTGAAGCAGGCCAAGGCACGCCAATGAGATCGACATCGTCTTCGCCTGCGTTCTTGCATGCTTTCTCCCACTCATTCATAGGACACGGCCCATGAGCGATACACCCGCCGCCGCTTCCGGCATTCGCCGGCCTTGCTATCTGGTCTTGTCCGCCCACGATTACCGCACGCCACGGCGCGCCAATATCCACTTCATCACCGATCAACTCGCGCTGCGCGGCACCACGCGGTTTTTCTCGCTGCGCTATAGCCGGCTATCGCGCATGAAGGGCGACATGCGGCTGCCGCTGGACGACACCGCAAACACCGTGGTGTCGCACAAGGGCGTGGAGTGCTATCTGTGGCGCACGACGGTGCATCCGTTCAACACGCGCCGCGCCTGGCTGCGTTCTGTCGAAGATGCGATGTTCCGCTGGTATGCCGCGCATCCGCCACGCCAGTTGCTGGACTGGATGCGCGAGGCGGACGTGATCGTGTTCGAAAGCGGTATCGCGGTGGCCTTCATCGAGCTGGCCAAGCGCGTCAATCCGGCAGCGAAGCTGGTTTATCGCGCTTCCGATGGTCTGAGCACGATCAATGTCGCGTCCTATATCGAGCGTGAGTTCGATCGGGTTGCACCGACGCTGGATGTGATCGCATTGGTGTCGCCGGCAATGGCGGAGGAAGTGGCAAGCCGCGACAACGTGTATCACGTCGGCCACGGTGTGGATCACAACCTGGATCAGCTGGGCGACCCGTCGCCGTATGGCGAGGGCATCCATGCGGTCGCGGTGGGCTCGATGTTGTTCGATCCGGACTTCTTCGTGGTTGCCAGCAAGGCGTTCCCACAGGTCACGTTCCATGTGATCGGCTCGGGCATGGGCCGGCATCCCGGCTATGGCGACAACGTGGTCGTCTATGGCGAGATGAAGCACGCCGAGACCATCGGCTACATTAAGCACGCCCGTTTCGGGATCGCGCCTTACGCATCCGAGCAGGTGCCGGTGTATCTGGCCGATAGTTCGATGAAGTTGCTGCAATACGATTTCTTCGGCCTGCCTGCGGTGTGTCCGAATGCCGTCGTGGGGCCGTATCAATCGCGTTTCGGCTACACTCCCGGCAACGGTGAGTCGGTCATTGCGGCCATCAGTCGCGCGCTGGAAGCACCGCGCGTGCGTTACCGCCAATGCCTGAATTGGTCCGACACCACCGACCGCGTACTGAATCCAGGTGCGTATCCGGGAACCCGTTTGTACCCACAGCAAGATGGCGCAGCGGTGCGTGCTTCTTCGGAGGCCGCGCTCTCGCACTGATGTAGCGCACCCAACTTTAGAAGGAGACTGCTCGTTATGGCCAATGCTTTGCTGCAGAAATGGATCGAACATGCGGAACGCCGTGCCTTGTTCTGGTGGCAGCCGAAGAACGCTGGCGTCAACATGGGAGATCATCTGTCCAAGGTGATTGTGTCCTGTGTGCTCTCCTTGCAGGACAAGACGCTGATCGAGAAGCGTGATCTCAGCAAGAAACTGATCGCCATCGGGTCGGTGCTGCATTTTGCCAAGGACGGCGACACCGTCTGGGGCAGCGGCATCAACGGCAAGATTCCCGCCGAGCGCAATACCTTCAGCACGCTCGATGTGCGTGCAGTACGTGGTCCGAAGACGCGTCAATTCCTGCTCGACCGCGGAATCGCGGTGCCGGAAGTCTATGGCGACCCCGGTCTGCTGACACCGATGTTTTTCCCCGCCGATGCGCTGGGAACGGCAAACAAGCGCCCCTTTGCCATCGTTCCGCATTTCAACGAGCCGGTCGAGAAGTACAGCGCGTACGCGGACCATCTGGTGTTTCCCAACGTCAAGCCTGCGACCTTCATGAGTGCGTTGCTGGGCGCCGAGTTGGTGATCAGCAGTTCGCTGCACGGGCTGATTCTTGCCGAGGCGTACGGGATTCCGGCGGTGTACCTGGATTGGGGCAACGGCGAGGATCGCTTCAAGTACGACGACTACTACAACGGCACCGGACGCATGCAGTGGCACTCGGGCAACAGTGTGGAAGAGTGCCTGAAGCTTGGCGGTAACGGCGATTTCGATCTTGAAAAACTGCAGGCCGGGCTGCTGGCCGCGTTTCCTTACGACCTTTGGTGATTCGATGATGCAGGGCCGGCAGGTGGATACGGAGACGACAGCAACCGCCAACACGGGAATGCCGCAGGGCGTGGTGATTCCGCTTGGCGGATTTCCGGTGCTCTCCACCACGCAGGAAGCGTTTGCACTGGAGTTGTTTCACGCATTGGCCGCCCGGCAACCACGCCGGGTGTTTTTCGCCAACACCAACTTCATCGTGCAATGCCAGGCACTGCGTCTGCGGATGCGCGAGCCCAGCGTGCGCATCGTCAATGACGGCATCGGCATGGATCTGGCAGCACGCCTGATCCATGGCCGCCGCTTTGCCGGCAACCTCAATGGCACCGACCTGATTCCGTATCTGTGTCGCGAGGCCGCGCAGCCGCTCAAGTTCTTCCTGCTCGGCGGTCGTCCGGGCGTGGGCAAGACCGCTGCCGCGACCTTGACTGGAACCCTGGGCCAGCAGGTGGTCGGCATGTGCGACGGCTACGGCGAATTTGCCGCCGCCGGCGAGGGCCTGGCCGAGCGCATCAATCGCTCGGGCGCCGATGTGCTGCTGGTGGCCTTCGGCAACCCGCTGCAGGAGCGTTGGATCCTGGATCACAGCCACGCCTTGAACGTGCCGCTGGTGTTCGGGGTCGGCGCGTTGCTGGATTTCCTGTCCGGCACCGCCAAGCGTGCGCCGGATTGGGTACGGCGCCTGCATATGGAATGGATGTACCGGCTGCTCAACGAGCCGCGTCGTCTGCTCAAGCGCTATAGCTGGGATCTGCTGGTGTTCTTCCGCACCTGTCTGCGTGCGGGCAAGCACCTGCCGTGATGCATGCGCGGCGTTGGCTGGCTTAGCATGTAGGCATGCATCCGACCGCCGCCAGCTTGATCCATTCGCTCGAACTCGCCCCGCATCCCGAGGGCGGGCATTTCCGTCGCGTGTATGCGTCCGTGCGCCAGGTGAGCGAGGGCGGTCAACCGCGCCCGGCGTTGACCGCCATCCGCTTCCTGCTCGCTGCCGGCGAATGCAGCGCCTGGCATCGCGTCGATGCGGAAGAAAGCTGGCATTGGCAGCAGGGCGATGCGCTGGAGTTGTCGATCTACGACGAGGCCAGCGGACAGCTGCAACGCCTGATCCTGGATGCCGCCGAGCGCGGCGAGCCGATGCACGTGGTGCCGGCAGGGTGCTGGCAGGCGGCGCGGTCGCTTGGCGATTTCACCCTGGTGGGCTGCACGGTCTCGCCGGGATTCATCTGGGAAGGATTCGCGCTGCTCGACGGCGGCTCGCCACTGGCTGCGCACCTGGCCAGCCTGGATCCACGCTGAGCCATCCGCGGCTGCGGCGGCGAACATTTCCCTAACGCGGCCATGGCCGGCTTGGCGTAGTGTCCGCGTTCTCACACAGGGGGCGAGACGTGATGCAAGGCCAGCGGGCGGGGTGGGGCATGGGAATGATGCTGGTGGCGTTGCTGGCGTCGGCCAGCGATGGCACGCCGCCGCAGCCAGCCGCGCCATCGCCGCCGGCCGTGGTCGATCTGGAAGCGATGGTGGTGCGCGGCGTGCAGCCCGGCCCAGGCCTGTGGAAGGTCAGCAAGGGCGATCATGTGCTGTGGATCCTGGGCACCGTGTCGCCGCTGCCGAAGCGGCTGCAGTGGCAGTCGGCCGAGGTGGAGACGATCATCGGTCAGTCGCAGCAGGTGCTGATGGCCCCAACCGTCCAGATCGATGCGGACATGGGGTTTTTCGGCAAACTGACCCTGTTGCCCTCGGCGATGAAGGCGATGAAGAACGAGGACGGCCGCGAACTGCGCGAGCTGCTGCCGGCCGATCTGTATGCGCGCTGGTCGGTTGCCAAGGCACGCTATCTCGGCAGCGACCGTGGGGTGGAGCGCAAGCGCCCGATGCTTGCCGCCGGCGAGTTGTATCAGGCGGCGATCAAACGCTCCGGCCTGGCGCGCTCGCCGGTGATCTGGTCGGTGGTGGAGCGTGCCGCCAAGCGCGCCGGGATCAAGCCGACCCCCACCGCGCTGGATTACAAGATCGCCGACCCGCGGCAGGCCATCAAGGAGTTCCGTGCCGGCGGCATGGACGATACCGCGTGCTTCCGCAGCATCCTGGTCACCGTCGAGCGCGACCTGCCCACGATGGTCGAGCGCGCCAACGCCTGGTCGGTGGGCGACATCGAGGCACTGCGCCAGTTGCCACGCGAGGATCCCCAGGCCGCCTGCATGAGCGCCATGGCCAGTTCCGGCGCCGCCAGGAAGCGCGGCATCGACGATCTGGAACGGCGCATGCGCGAGCACTGGCTGAGCATCGCCACCACCGCGCTGCAACGCAATCGCAGCACCTTCGCGGTGCTGCCGATCAGCCGGCTGACCGCAGCCGATGGCTATCTGGCGCGGTTGCAGGCACTGGGATATGCGGTGGAAGCGCCTTGACACGTCGGCACGACTGCCCGGCGGTTGTGGTCTGGAACGAGGTGGCGATCGACTGACCGATCGCCGTCCTCGCAGGCAGGCGATACGCATGGCGCACTCCGGCGATCGATCGGCTCGGCCCACGCCAGCCACGGTATGCTGCGCGCCTTGTCCAACGAGACCTCCGTGTTGAACGCATTGCCGCTGCGCATTCTGGGCACCGGGCGCCATGTCCCCGCCACGGAGGTGACCTCGCAACAGCTGGATCAACGCTGGCAGCTGCCGGCAGGTACCACCTTCGCGCGCTCGGGAGTGGCCACGCGCCATTACGTGGGCGAGGGCGAGACGGCTTCGTCGATGGGTGCGGCGGCGGCGACCCAGGCGCTGGCAAGCGCGGGCATCGACCCCGGTCAGGTCGATTGCCTGATCTCGGCCTGCAGCGTCATGGAGCAGCCAATTCCCTGCCAGGCGGTGCTGATCCAGCGCGCGCTCGGGCTGGGCGATTCGGGCATTCCGGCCTTCGACGTCAATGCGACCTGCCTGAGCTTTCTGGTGGCGCTGGACATGGCCGCGAATGCGTTGGCGCTCGGGCGCTACCGATGCGTGTTGATCGTTTCCAGCGAGGTGGCATCGGGCGGGCTGGATGCATCGACGCCGGCCACCGCCGGCTTGTTTGGCGATGGCGCGGCCGCGGTGGTCGTGGGGCGCAGCGCCGCCGATGACGGCTCGGCACTGCTGTCCAGCCGCCTGTCCAGTTACGGCGATGGCGCGGAGCTGTGCCGCATTCGCGGCGGCGGCACCCGCTATCCGCGCGGCGAAGAACAGTCGCCCGAAGCCTTGCGCAGCTTCAGCATGGATGGGCGCGGCGCCTACCGGTTCGCCGCGCGCCATCTGCCTGCATTCTGGGAATGGTTGCTGGGCGAGGCCGGCACCACCACGGCAGCGTTGCGCTGCCTGGTCCCGCACCAGGCCTCCGGGGGCGGCCTGGATCATGTGGTGCAGGCGCTGGGGCTGCGCCCCGATCAGGTGATTCGCATCCTGCAGGCCACCGGCAACCAGGTCGCCGCCTCGCTGCCGCATGCCTTGCATCACGCCCGGATCGAACAACGCATGCAGCGTGGCGATCTGGTTGCGCTGCTCGGCACCGGTGCCGGGCTGGCAATCGGCGGCATGGTGTTGCGGTACTAGGGCGTGTGCGCATGTTCCGACCAGGTCGCGCCCTGATGCCGCCGCGCGTGTCGCTCGAGTTGCTGCGCATCGGCCACTGCCGCCACTGCGAGCGCATGGTGCGTGCGGACGGCCACTGGCATGCGGTGGAATTTCCCGCGTTGAGCGTGCTGATCCGGCATCCGCAGCGCGGCGCGCTGTTGTACGACACCGGGTATGCGGAGCATTTTTTCCGCGCGACCGATCCCTGGCCCGAGCGCCTGTATCGCTGGACCACGCCGGTGCACCTGCCCGCGCACGAAACGCTGGGCGCACAGCTGGCACGCCGTGGCGTGCAGCTGGAGGAGATCGCCTGGTGCCTGATTTCGCACTTCCATGCCGATCATGTCGGCGGTCTGCGCGATCTGCCCAACGCGCGCTTCCTGTGCCTGCGTGCCGACTATCAACAGCTGCGCAGTTGTTCGCGCCTCGGCGGACTGCGGCGTGCCTTGTTGCCGCAGCTGCTCCCCGAGGATTTCGATCGGCGCCTGCAGTTTGCCGAGCAGGCGCCGTTGCGTGCGTTGACCGGCGCCTGGCAAGGGCTGGGCGCGGCCTACGATCTGTTCGAGGACGGCAGCGTGCTGGCCGTGCCGTTGCCCGGGCACGTGCCCGGGCAGATGGGCCTGTGGTTGCGCGATCAACACGACCGCGAGGTATTGCTGTGCGCCGACGCGGTGTGGTCGTCGGCGACCTGGTCTGCGCTGCAGTGGCCTGCCTGGCCCACACGTTTGTTGATGCACGATTGGCGCGCGTTCCGGCGCACCGTGCAGCAGCTGCACGCGCTGTCGCATGCACACCCGGAGTTGACCATCCTGCCGTCGCATTGCCAACCCAGCCTTGACCGTTATCAACCGGAGTGGCGATGAGCCTGCGTATTCTCGTGACCGGTGCATCCGGCTTTGTCGGTGGGTCCTTCCTGCGACGTTTCCAGGGGCAGCCGGGTGTGGAGATCCACGGCATCGGGCGCCGCGCCAGCGATCTGCCCAACTACCATCGCATCGATCTGAGCCAGCCGTTCTCGTTGCAGTGGCAGCCGGATGTGGTGATCCACGCTGCGGCATTGGCCTCGCCGTGGGGCACGCGTGCGCAGTTCCAGTTGCACAACGTCCAGGCCACCGCCAACGTCATCGACTTCTGCAAGCGCCATGGCTGCCCGCGTCTGCTGTATGTGTCGTCCAGTTCGGTGTTCTATCGCGAGGAGCATCAATACGACCTCAGCGAGGACAGCCCGATCGGGCCGGCGTTCGTCAACACCTACGCGCAGACCAAATACCTTGGCGAAACGCTGCTGCAGCAGTATCCGGGCGACAAATCCGTGCTGCGCCCGCGTGCGGTGTTCGGGCCGGGAGACACGGTGCTGTTCCCGCGCGTGATCGCCGCTGCGCGCAAGGGGGCGCTGCCACGCTTCGTCGGCCAGACGCAGCCGGTGATCGGCGACCTGATCTACATCGATACGCTGTGCGATTACCTCTATCGCGCTGCGACCGCGCCGCAGTTGCAGCCGGCCTACAACCTCACCAATGCGCAGCCGGTGGATCTGCAGCAGTTGCTGCTGGACCTGCTCACGCGCCTGCAGCTGCCGCTGCCGCAACGCGAGGTGCGCATCGCCACCGCACTGCGCATGGCCAGCGTGGTGGAAGCGGCGTATCGCGTGCTGCGCCTGCGCGGCGAGCCGCCGATCACGCGCTTCGGCGTGGGCGCGTTTGCCTATTCCAAGACCTTCGACCCACGACGCACGCTCGCCGATCTCGGGCCGCCCAGCGTCAGTCTGGAGCAAGGCATCGAGGCATTCGTGCGTTGGCAGGCGGCGCAGTGGGCGTAGTCGTTCCGATAGTGGCAATTGCCTACCTGGCGGTGCTGATGGTCAAGACGGCTGCAGTGCTGTGGGTGCTGCGTGGTGCACGCGCACTGTCAGCGGGGGGCGCCAGCGCAACCCCGGCCGAGGTGGCGATCCTGCAGCCGGTGCTGGGGGGCGATGCGCATTTGCAGCAGGTGCTTGCGGCCAACCTGCAAGCACTGCCGGACGCGCAGTTTGTCTGGTTGCTGGATGCAGACGACATCCCGGGAAACAGCGTTGCCGATGCCTTGGTCGCGCTGCATCCGCATGCACGCATCCAGCGCATGCGGGTGCCGGCCGCGCCAGCCGGCATCAACCCCAAGGCCTGGAAGCTCGAGCACGCGCTGGCGCATGTGCGCGCGCCGATCAGCCTGATCCTCGACGACGATGCACAGCTGAGCGCCAGCGCGCTCGTGCGCCTGCTGCAGGATCTGACCGACGCCGATATGGTCACCGCGCTGCCGTACTACCAGGACAGCACCACGCTGCCAGGCCGGCTGTTGTCGCAGTTCGTCAACAACAACGCGGCGCTGACCTATCTGGGCTGGCTGCCGTTCGCCGCGCCGCTGACCATCAACGGCATGTGCTATGCCGCGCGTACCGAGCAGCTGCGTGCCTGGGGCGGGTTTGCTGCGCTACTGCAGCAGCTCACCGACGATCTGGCCGTTGCCACCTTGGTGCGTGAGCGCGGCGGGCGACTCCGCCAATCTGTCGCACCGGTGGCGATGCGCACCGCGATGCCGGATCTGGCCAGCTACGCACGCCAGATGCATCGATGGATGCTGTTCGCGTTGATCCTGCTGCGTCGGCAGAGCGTGGGCGTGCGTTCGGCGATCGGCGTGCTGCAGGGGCTGCCGCCGTTGCTGCTGCTGGCCTTGCTGGCCTGTGCCTGCGTGCAGGCGAGCTGGCCGGCGCTGGCCTGGGTGCTGGGCACCGTGCTGCTGCGTGCGCTGCTGCTGTGCCTGGTGCAATGGCGGGTGAGCGGTGCGGTTCGCCACCGTCCGCTGCTGTCGGTCGTTGCGGAGTGCCTGCAGCTGCTGCATCTGCTGCATGCGGCGCTGGTGCGCACGATCCGCTGGCGCACCCGGCGTTATCGCGTGTTGCCGGATGGGCGTTTCCGTGCGGACTGACGGCGCCAGCCTGCAGATCGCTTTCCTCACCGGGCAAAGCGATCCGGAGAGTTGCGCATTGAGCATGCAACAGCAGCATTTTCTGCAGCAGCTGCAAGGCCCGGGCCGGCGGCTGATCGACTGTAATTATCCGTATCGCTCCGCTAGTCCAACTTACCGGCACATGCCGCTGTGGCGTGCCAGCGTGTCCAACGCGCGCCAGTATCTGGCCGCGCGCGCCGCACGCGTTGCCGATGCAGATCGCATGCGCGTGGTGGCGCTGCTGGAGCAGGCGCCGACGACGGTACTGCTGGCCGGCAGTTGTGGCCTGCAGCTGCTGACAGCCTTACGGCTGCCGCAGGCGCTGCGCACGCGTCTTGCGGTGTTCGCCTATGGCCCGGTGTGCAATGCGCCTGCCGCGTTCGGGCAGTTGCGCGTGGTCCAGGGCAGCGGCGACTGGATCTCGCGTGCGCTGTTCGCCGGTGCGCCCGATCTGACGCCTGCCTGCGGGCATCTGCACTATCTGCGCGATGCGGCAGTGCTGGCCGAGTGCCAGGCCTTCATCGCGCAGGTCGAGCAGGCAGTGCAGGGGAGGGAACATGCGCATTGATCTGATTGCGCCGCCGTATAGCGGGCATCTGCATCCGATCCTGGCGATCGCCCGGCAGCTGGCGCCACATCACGATGTCCAGGTCATCAGCACGCCGGCGGCACTGGCGCGCATCCGTGCATGCGGACTGAGCGCGGTCAGCGTGCTGGATGCACAAGCCGACCGGCAGTTGCTCGATATCGCCAATCCACCGCATGCGGTAGGCCACAATCCCTTGCGGCTGCGCCGACAGTTGCACAGCGCGCTTGGCCTGATGGCGCGGGTGGGCGATGCGGTACGGCAGCGCTGGCGCGAGCGGAGGCCGGACCTGGTGATCGCCGATTTCACCCTGCCCAGCGCGGGGTTGGCGGCGCAGGCGATGGGCATCGCCTGGTGGACCAGCATGCCGTCGCCATGCGTGATCGAAACCGGCGACGGGCCTCCGGCGTATTTCGGCGGCCTGCTTCCGCCATCCACGGCAGCGCAGCGGATCTGGCAGGCGATGGCGCGGCGGCTGACGCGCGGCTTCAAACGGAGCCTGCACCTGTGCTACCGCCGTCAGATGCGCGCATCCGGATTGCCGGCGATCTATCGCAGCGATCGCAGCGAGGCGGTGTATTCGCCGCACTGCATCCTGGCCCTGGGGCTGCCGTCGTTCGAGTTGGCGCGGCGCTGGCCGGCGGCGGTGCGCTTCGTCGGGCCGCAGCTGTGCACGCCGCCCGCGGCGGTTGCGCCGCCGCAGTTCGTCCCCGGTCGTCGGCATGTGCTGGTGACGCTAGGCACGCATCTGCAATGGGTCAAGCAGCGGATGGACCAGGTGCTGCGTGCGGTGGCGCTGCAGTTTCCACAGGTGATCTTCCACTTCAGCGATGGCGATACCGCCGCGCCGCCAGCGCAGACGCACGGCAACTACCAGCGCCTGCCGTACGTGGACTACGCGCAGCAGCTGCATCGCTACGAGCTGGTGGTCCACCATGGCGGTGCCGGCATCCTGTATGCCTGCCTGGCCGCGGGCTTGCCGTCGATCGTCTACCCGCTGGATTACGATCAGTTCGACCATGCCGCGCGTCTGCACAGCGCAGGTGCGTCGTGGTGGCTGCGCGAGCTGGACGGCCTGCCTGCGCTGTTGCGCGAGGCACTCGCTGCCACCGAGCTGCCAGTAGGCGTGCGCAGATTGCAGACGGAGCTGTACGGCATCGATGCGCAGGCGCGCATCCTGCGGCTGGTGGAGGCGTTTGCGCGTACCGGGGCGGTGCCGCAGGTCTAGTGCGTCATCGCGCGGGATCGCTCGTGTTGCGGGTCATTACATCGGCGTCAGCACGCGGCATCCGTCATTGCCGACACAGGCAGGCGGTTTTGCACCCGCCTGCCGCAACTGCCGCCGTGTGTGACCCGCGCAGGCCTCAGCCTGCAGCGGCATTCAACGCGGGCGGCTTGCCTGCCATCAGCTGCGGCCAGCGCTTGAGCACCGCAGCGCGGATGCCGGCCTGGTCGATGCCGGCCTCGGCCAGCAGGTCTTCGCGGCTGGCGTGATGCTGGAAGCTGTCCGGCAGGCCCAGGTGCAGCATCGGCATGGTGACCGCTTCTGCGTTGAGCAACTCGGCCACGCCCGAGCCGGCGCCGCCGGCAACGACGTTGTCTTCGATGGTGACGAAGCCTTCGTGGCTCTTGGCCAGCTCCAGCAGCATGGCTTTATCGAGCGGTTTGACAAAGCGCATGTTGACCACGGTCAGACCGAGTTCGCGGCCGACCGCTTCTGCGGCATCGACGCTGGCGCCGAAACCCAGCAGGGCGATGCGTGTGCCGCTGTGACGCAGCTGCGCCTTGCCGATCGGCAGGCTGGTGAGCGATGCATCGAGTGCGCTGCCCGGGCCGGTGCCGCGCGGGTAACGCACTGCCGCCGGGCCTTCGTAATGCACGCCGGTGGTGAGCATCTGACGGCATTCGGCCTCGTCGGCCGGCGCCATCACCACCATGTGCGGGACGCAGCGCAGGAAGCTCAGGTCCAGGTTGCCGGCATGGGTGGCGCCATCCGGGCCGACCACGCCGCCGCGGTCGATCGCGAACAGCACGTCGAGCTTCTGCACCGCCACGTCGTGCACCAGCTGGTCGTAGCCGCGCTGCAGGAAGGTGGAGTAGATCGCCACCACCGGTTTGGCGCCCTGGGTGGCCATGCCGGCGGCCAGCGTCACCGCGTGTTGCTCGGCGATCGCCACGTCGAAATAGCGCTGCGGATATTCCTTGCTGAAACGCACCAGGCCCGAGCCCTCGCGCATCGCCGGGGTGATCACCAGCAGCCTGGGTTCGGCCGCGGCCATGTCGCAGACCCAGTCGCTGAAGACATCGGTATAGGTCGGCTTCTTGGCGCCGGCCTTGGCGACCAGGCCCTTGCTCGGATCGAACGGGCCCACGGCGTGGTAACCGATCTGGTCGCCTTCGGCCAGTTCGTAGCCCTTGCCCTTGGTGGTGATCACGTGCAGCAGCTGCGGGCCCTTGAGCGTCTTCAGGGTCTTCAGCGCGCCGACCAGGCCGGGCAGGTCGTGGCCGTCGATCGGGCCGGTGTAGTGGAAGCCCATTTCCTCGAACAGCGTGGACGGCACGAACATGCCCTTCCAGTGTTCTTCCCAGCGCCGCACGAAGCGCGCGGTGGGGTTGTTCTTCTTGTCGCCGAGGATCTTCTTGCCGCCCTCGCGGATGGCGTTGAGGGTGCGGCTGCCGCTGGCACGCCCCAGCATCTTGGTCAACCCGCCGACCGCTTCGGAGATCGACATGCGGTTGTCGTTGAGGATCACCAGCAGGTTCGGCTCCGGGTCCATACCGCCGGCGTGGTTGAGCGCCTCGTAGACCATGCCGGCGGTCATCGCGCCGTCGCCGATCACCGCCACCACCTTGCGCTCGTCGCCGCTGCGCTGCGCGGCGATCGCCATGCCCAGCGCGGCCGAGATCGAAGTCGAGGAATGCCCGACGCCGAAGGTGTCGTAGACGCTCTCTTCGCGCTTGGGGAACGGCGCCACGCCGTCCTTTTGCTTGACCGTGTGGATCTGGTCGCGACGGCCGGTGAGGATCTTGTGCGGATAGGTCTGATGGCCCACATCCCACACCAGCTGATCGACCGGGGTCTGATACAGGTAGTGCAGGGCGACGGTGAGCTCGATCACGCCCAGTCCGGCCGCGAAATGCCCGCCGCTCTTGCCCACCGATTCGATGAGGTAGGCGCGCAGCTCTTCGGCGATCGCGGTCAGATCGGCCTCGTCGAAAGTGCGCAGATCGTCGGGGGTCTGGATGCGGGACAGGCGCGGATAGCGGGTGGAGTCGATCATCATCGTGTCAATGTTCTGAAGCCGTATTGTCCTCCCCATGCGAAGGCCCGGCAAGCAAACCGGTTCAGCTGTCAGCGGGAAGTGATGGCCGAGCGCGCTGGCAGCGCAGGCGGGCGCGCCGGGTTTCCAGGGCTGCGGCAATCTGCCGCACCTGGGTCAGCGGCCTGGGGATAGGTCAGGGTTGCCTGGCCGTCGTATGGCTCGCGGATGAAGCCGGTGCACAGGGGATAACGGGTACGAGGCCATGCGAGGCAATGCGCCGTCGTGGGCCGATCGCTCGATACTGTCGACGATGCCTTTCTCTCGATCGGCCATTGCCAACGGTCGTATTTGGCGCTTGCAACATCACGCCGCGCCGGTATGGCGGACTACAGCGACAGTTTCGAGCGCTTGGGCAATTGCGCGCGCAGGAACGCCATCTGGTCGGAGAGGATGTTGCGGTTGGACAGGATCAGATGTTCGATCCAGCTCGGCCGGTACGGCACGGCCAGCAACGGCATATGCGCCTGCTGTGGCGTCCGGTTGGCCTTGCGCGAGTTGCACTGGAAGCAGGCGGTGACCACGTTTTCCCAGCTGTCGCGGCCGCCCTTGGAGACCGGCATGACGTGATCGCGGGTCAGCTGCGGGCGACTGAAGTGCTGGCCGCAATACATGCACAGCTGCGCGTCGCGCGCGAACAGGGCGGTGTTGCTGAGGGTCGGCGTCGGGTCCAGCGCACGCGAACGCGCGTGCCCGCGTGCGGCGATGATGGGATGCAGTTCCAGCACGCTGCGCTCGCCGGTCAGGCGCGAGATGCCGCCATGGATCTGCATGCAGGGCTCGCCCAGCGTCCAGGACACCGCATCGCGTGCGTAAAGACAGGCGGCGTCCTGCCAATTGATCCAGTCCAGCACGCGGCCATGCGCATCGAGCGACAGCAGGCGCAAGGTGGGAAGTTGCTGGATTGCAGCGACAGCGCTGCCCGCGACCGGAGCAGAAGAGCCTCCGGGGAAGATCACATCACCTGCGTGCGTGTCTGTCTCCATCGGGAAAACAGCTTATACCCGATCGTTGACAGTTTGTGTATCGCAGCGAACGGCTTTGATGCGCGTCTTGCAATCATCGGACGGCACGTCTCCGCGCAGACGCCCCGGCCGCCACGCTGCGCAACCATGTTCTGACGCCTTGCAGGCCTTGCTTAGCCGTGTAGGAGCGCACCCGGGCGCGACGTCCTGCCGGTCGGTACTGCCTCGTCGCGGCCAGGTCCGCTCCTACGACCGCGGCGGAATCCTGCGGTGTTGCCGTAGGCGCGCACCCGGGCGCGACGTCTTGCCGATCGGTACTGCCTCGTCGCGGCCAGGTCCGCTGCTACGAAGGCGGCGGAAATCCTGCGGTGTTGCCGTAGGAGCGCACCCGGGCGCGAGGTCTTGCCGATCGGTACTGCCTCGTCGCGGCCAGGTCCGCTCCTACGACGGCGGCGGAATCCTGCGGTGTTGCCGTAGGCGCGCACCTGGGCGCGACGTCTCGCCGATCGGTAGTGCCTCGTCGCGGCCAGGTCCGCTCCTACGACGGCGGCGGAATCCTGGGATGTTGCCGTAGGCGCGCACCCGGGCGCGAGGTCTTGCCGATCGGTACTGCCTCGTCGCGGCCAGGTCCGCTCCTACGACGGCGGCGGAATTCTGCGGTGTTGCCGTAGGCGCGCACCCGGGCGCGACGTCTTGCCGAGCGGCACCACCTCGTCGCGGCCAGGTCCGCTGCTACGACCGCGGCAGCCCACCGCGACGATGACGCTTGCTCAGGCTTCGCCGAACAATTCCGCTTCCAGCGTCATCAACGGCGCTGCGCCGCTGCGGATGGTGGCGGCATGGGTGAGCGTGCGCGGCAACACGCGTGCGAAGTAGAAGCGGGCGGTTTCGCGCTTGGCGCGCTTGAACTCCTCGCTGTGCGCGGACGCATCGGCAGCGGCCACGCTGCGCGCCCACCAGTACGCCAGCACCACGTAGCCGGAATAGAACAGGTAGTCGTAGCTGGCGGCGCCGAGTTCGTCCGGGTTGCGGGCGGCGCGATCGAGCACGTCGCGGGTCAGCATCGCCCACTCGCTGCACTTGTCGCGCAGCGGCTTGATGAACTCGGCCAGCGCGGCATTGCCTTCCTGCGCATTGGCGAAGGTTTCCACATCGGCCAGGAACAGCTTGAGTCCCGCCGCCTGGCTGGCAGCGGTCTTGCGGCCGATCAGATCCAGCGCCTGGATGCCGGTGGTGCCTTCGTAGATGGTGGTGATGCGCGCGTCGCGGGCCAGCTGCTCCATACCGTATTCGCGGATATAGCCGTGGCCGCCGAAGCACTGCAGCGCGTGGTAGGTGTTCTCGATCGACCACTCGGTCTGGCAGGCCTTGGAGATTGGGGTGAGGAAGCTCACCAGGGTCTCGGCATCGGCGCGTTCCTGCTCGGAGGTGCCGCGGTGGGCCACATCGACCAGGCTGGCCGCGTGCAGCGCCAGCAGGCGGCTGCCTTCGGTCAGCGACTTGATGGTCAGCAGCATGCGGCGCACGTCCGGGTGCACGATGATCGGGTCGGCCGGCTTGTCGGGGAATTTGGCACCGCTGAGCGCGCGCGACTGCAGGCGCTCGCGGGTGTAGCGCAGCGCGTTCTGATACGCACGCTCGGACAGGCCGATGCCCTGCAGACCCACACTCAGGCGCGCGGTATTCATCATCGTAAACATGGCCTGCAGGCCCTTGTGCGGCTGGCCGACCAGATAGCCTTGCGCGCCTTCGAAGTTCATCACGCAGGTCACCGAGCCCTTGATGCCCATCTTGTGCTCGATCGAGCCGCAGTGCAGCGCATTACGTTCGCCCACGTTGCCGTCGCGGTCCACCTTGAACTTGGGGGTGACGAACAGCGAGATGCCCTTGGCGCCGGCCGGTGCGTCCGGCAACTTGGCCAGCACCAGATGCACGATGTTGTCGGTGAGGTCGTGCTCGCCGGCGGTGATGAAGATCTTGGTGCCGGTGATGGCATAGCTGCCGTCGGCGTTGGGCTCGGCGCGGGTCTTGAGCAGGCCCAGGTCGGTGCCGCAATGTGGCTCGGTCAGGCACATGGTGCCGGTCCAGCGGCCGTCGATCAGTGGCTTGAGGAAGACATCCTGCTGCCAGGTTTCGCCGTGCTGGCGCAGCGCTTCCATCGCGCCGTGCGACAGCAGCGGGAAGTTGCCCCAGGCCAGGTTGGCGGCGTTGATCATTTCGCTCAACGGTACGCCCAGCGTGTGCGGCATGCCCTGGCCACCGAACTGCGTCTCGGCGGTGAGCCCGTTCCAGCCGCCTTCCACGAACTGGTCGTAGGCCGCACGGAAGCCTGGCGGGGTGGTCACCGCGTGGGTGCTCTTGTCGAAGGCACAGCCGATTTCGTCGCCGATGCTGTTGAGCGGCGCCAGCACCTGCGCGGTGAAGCGGCCGGCTTCCTCGAGCACGGCGTCGATGATGTCGGTGCTGGCGTCGGCATAGCCGAGCCGGGCGAACAGGGCCTGCGAGCCGAGCACGTCGTGCAGGGCGAAGCGGAAATCGGTCAGCGGGGCGGTGTAGCTGCTCATGCGGAATCCTTCAAACGAGTGCGGGAAGGCGTGCGCGTCAGCGCAGCACGCCGTTGAGGCCGGGGGCCGGGCTGAGCGTGTTACGTGATTCGACGCTGAAATCGCGCTGCTTCTTATCCTGCGGCGTCGCCCACACCGTGCCCTTGAGCGAGTAAGGCAGCGAGCGGCCGCCGGCGAGCACATCGGCCACGGTGAGGCGGCCCAGCGAGGTCGGCTGCACGCTGACGGTCACCACGTCGGCAGTTTCCGGGCCGATCGAGATACCGACGCTCTGGTCGAGCTTGCCGGCCAGCTGATCGCCGGCGGAAATCTCCAGCGCCACGCGCTCGAACTGCATCGGGATGCTGCTGTAGTTCTGCAGCCGCAGATCGACCGACCAGGAGCCGTCGGCACGCACGGTCAGTTGCTGGATGCTGGCGGCTGGCTCGGACACGCGGCGGACCGCACCGCCGCAGGCGCTCAGCAGCAGGCCGCAGGCCAGCGACACGATCAGGAGACGGTAGGCACGACGCATGTACTGAGGTCCTTGGCGGGTGTAAGGCGGCGCCAAGAATACTACGCAGTACGGACGCTGCCTTGCTGCCTTGCGGCGTGTCCGTATGCAGGCGTTGCGGCACATCACGCGGCACGGCCTGCGTTCAGGCTGCTGGCGTCAACGCAAGGGCGCAGCCACGATCAGCGGCGACAGGTCGTAGCCCATCTGCGTGGCCTGACGCTTGAGTTGCTCGAACTGCGCGCGCGGCATCTGTGGCGAGCGCGACAGGATCCACAGGTATTTGCGATCCGGCTCGCCGACCACCGCCCATTGGTAGTCCGGGTCGAGCGCGATCACCCAATAGTCGGCCCACACCAGCGGCAACCAGCTCAGCCACTCCGGCGCAAAGCGCACCTGCAGCTGCCCGGGCCGGCCCTCGACCGGCCGTGCCACTCCCTCGGCCTGGGTCAGCTCGCCATCGGCGCTGCGGCAGCCGTTGCGCACGCCGATCAAGCCATCGTCGCGCAAGGTGTAGCTGGCGGTGATGTCGCTGCGGCACTTCTTCTGGAACGACACCGGAAGATGCGCGATCTCGTGCCACTGCCCGGCGTAGCGGGAGATGTCCAGTTGCGGCACTGCGCGTACCGGCTGTTGGGCCGCGGCCATCAACGGCAGCAGCAAGGCGAACGACAACAGCAGGCAGGGCAGGCGCATGACATTCTCCTCGGGACCTGCGCAGGCTAGGCCATGCTGCCTTCCGCGCGGTGTGAACCGATGCAGGAAAGCGCCGTCGCCGCGCCGGCCCGCAACAAAGTTCATCGCAACGCTTGCTCAAACTGCGCCTGCTCGCTATGATGCGCGTCCTCGCAACGCAGGCAGCATGTTGCGATAGTGGCCGAGTAGCTCAGTTGGTAGAGCAGGGGATTGAAAATCCCCGTGTCGGCGGTTCGATTCCGTCCTCGGCCACCATTTCCACGCCTTCGTTCGCAAGGCGTCCCGGCAATCGCCGGATGTGCAAACTCTCTTCCTTGTTTTGTCGATGCCACGTTGCGGCGACTGCTGCGGATGGACTTGTTGCGTTTGCCGGCAGACCTGGCGCCTGCGGCGGTGGTTTTCCACGTGGTCTTCAACTGCGCGTGGCGATACTTCCGGGCATGACGCACAGAACACTTCGACGCACGTTGATTCACGGCTACTGCGGTGAGTTCCGCGTGGAAACGATGGAAAGTCAGGCCCCTGGACAGACGCAGTGGTCGTCGACGGCGTTCGTGTATCACCGCGACCATCCTTCGCCGATCGCCACGATCGAAGGCGCAGGGCAGGGCGAATATCGCGGCGATGCGCGCGAGCAGGCACTGCGCGTGGGTTCCTGTCTTGCCGAGTTTCTGGACCCGAAGGAATACCGGCTCTGACGACTTGGCGCCCGCTCTGCGGCGCCAGGCTCCGCCGATGCGCATGAGCGGGCGCCAGAAGCGCAAGGCCGATCCGTGCAGGCCGATCGCGCTGTCTGCCTATACGCCTGCACCCGAGTGACGCGGCAGGGTGATCAACCGCCTGCCGGCCACCAGTTGTCCATGTTGCGCCGGTAGACGAACAGGCGCGGCGCCTTGGCCACCTGCGCTGCGGCCTGGCGTTCGCCGGCGACCAACGAAAACCCGATGTCCGCCAGCATGCGCGAGAGCGCGTTGGCGTTGCCGCGGCCCGGATCGCTGATGACGATCTCGCACGAAGGCCTGGCCAGCGCGGGAATGAGGCTGGCCAACATGGTGGCGTGGCGGGTTTCGTACAGCACGTCGCTGGCGATGATCATGTCGAACTGGCCCATGTTCAGCGCGCCGGCGTCCCAGTCGAGCCGGCGATACGGCACCGAGTCCAGGGAGTTGAGTGCGGCGTTGTACGCCAGGAACACCTCTGCCAGCGGGTGATGATCGCTGGCGACCACGTCGGCGCCGCGCCGGCGCAACACCAGGCTGGCCAGCCCCAGGCCGCAGCCGAGTTCGAGAATGCGCCGGCCTTCGATCGGGCGCGTGGCCATTGCTTCGGCCAGTAGCTGGCCGGCAGGCCAGACCTGCCCGAACAGGCTCCACTGCGCCGAGGAGATGCCGGCATCGGCCGCACTCTCGTCCGGATCGGCGTATTGCTGTTTGTCGGCAAGTGCGCGGATGACGTAGGTCAGTTGCCCGAAGGTCAACTCGTGAATCTGGGTCTGGTAGCCCGGCATGGTGGCATCGCATGATTGCCAGAGCCTGCGCTGGCTGGAAAGACGCGCGCAACGGCGCCAGAACGGCCGAATGAAGCGCAAGAGCTGCTTGCTGCCTGCGCATGCTACGGCAAAACGACCGATGCACCTGCCTGCCAATGCTCGCCCGCCGTGCCTTCATTAGCCTGCTTTCAGCAAGCGACGGCGCAGGCAATGGCGCACAGCGACGCGCTTGCAAGCAAGCCGGTGCCTGCGGCTATGGTCGCCGCATTCCACGGGCAAGGTGCGGCGATGAAGAACTGGATATTCCTGGCAATCGCGATCTGCGCAGAAGTCACCGCCACGGCGGCGCTCAAATCGAGTGAAGGCTTCACGCGCATGTGGCCATCGCTGCTCACCGTGCTGGGCTACGGCATTTCGTTCTATTTCCTGGCGCTGACGCTGCGCGTGATCCCGGTCGGCATCGCCTACGCCATGTGGTCGGGCGCGGGCATCGTGTTGATTTCGCTGGTGGCCTGGGCCGTGCACGGACAACGGCTGGATGCGCCCGCGCTGCTGGGCATGGGCCTGATCGTGGCCGGTGCGGTGGTCATCAACGTGTTTTCCAAGGTGGCGCCGCATTAGCGCGTGCTGCCTGCCGCACGCCGGGTTGCATCGGCGGGCGCGGCCGTACGGGAAAGGCTCATGGATGTGAGGAATCAACTCACCGGCCCCAACTAGACTATCGCCACGGGAATGGCCCCGCGGAGAACATGCACTTGAACGATCCTGGTAACGGAGAGCTGCGGGCGCCTCATATCAGCGAATCTCGCAGCCTGCCTGTGGAGAAGCATCGCTCGGATATCTTTTTTGCCGCGGTGGAAACCACGCGCATGCCGATGACGGTCACCGACCCGCACCTGCCCGACAATCCGATCGTGTTCGCCAACCGGGCGTTCCTGGAAATGACCGGGTATTCGTCCGAGGAGATCATCGGCAACAACTGCCGTTTCCTGCAGGGCCCGGAAACCGATCCGGCCAGCGTGCAGGACGTGCGCGAGTCCATCGAGCAACGCCGCGAATTCGCCACCGAGGTGCTGAATTACCGCAAGGATGGCTCCTCGTTCTGGAACGCGCTGTTCGTCTCGCCGGTGTTCGACGAGCAAGGCAACCTGGTCTACTTCTTCGGTTCGCAGCTGGACGTGAGTCGTCGCCGCGATGCCGAGGACGCCTTGCGCCAGGCGCAGAAGATGGAAGCGCTGGGGCAGTTGACCGGCGGCATCGCGCACGATTTCAACAATCTGCTGCAGGTGATGTCCGGGCATCTGGAAGTGATCCAGATGATGGTCTCCGGCGATGCCGCCAGGAATGCCGAACGCATCGCCTTCAGCGCCGAACATGCCGCAACCGCCGCGGCCAAGGCGGCCACCCTGACCCAGCAATTGCTGGCGTTTTCGCGCAAGCAGAAATTGCGGGGGCGGGTGGTCAATCTCAATGGCCTGGTGTCGGGCATGAACAACATGGCCGAGCGCACGCTGGGGGGCGGCATCAGCCTGCGGCAGTCGCTGGAAGAGGGGTTGTGGAACTGCCAGATCGACACCACCCAGGCCGAAGTGGCGTTGTTGAACGTGCTGATCAATGCGCGCGATGCGATGACGCAGTCCGAGCGCAAGGAAGTGACCGTGCAGACCCAGAACGTGGAAATCACCAGCCACGATCTGGCCATGCACCACCAGTTGGCGCCGGGTCGCTATGTGAGCATTGCCGTCAGCGACACGGGCTTGGGCATGCCGCCGGAGGTGGCCAGCCGCGTCATGGAGCCGTTCTTTACCACCAAGGACGAGGGGCAGGGCACAGGCCTGGGTCTGTCGATGGTGTACGGCTTCGTCAAGCAGTCCGGCGGCACCGTGCGCATCTACAGCGAAGTGGGCGAAGGCACCACGGTGCGGTTGTATTTCCCCGCATCCAACGAATTCGAGAACGACCTGCAGGCCGTCAAGAGCCGTGCCATCGACAAGGGCGGCAGCGAAACCATCCTGGTGGTGGAAGACAAGCAGGACGTGGCGGTGGTGGCCAGGATGTTCCTGGAAAACGCCGGTTACCGCATTCTCTCTGCAGCCAGCGGGCGCGAGGCGATCGAGTTACTCGAGCAGCATGCGGAAGTGGATGCGCTGTTCACCGATCTGATCATGCCCGGCGGCATGAATGGTGTGGTGCTGGCCCGCGAGGCGCGGCGCATGCTGCCCAGGATCAAAGTCCTGCTGACCACCGGCTATGCCGATGCCAGCATTCAGCGCACCGACGTGGGCGGCGCGGAGTTCGACGTGGTCAACAAACCGTATACGCAGAAGGAGCTGCTCAAGCGGATCCGCATGCTGCTGGACGGGCCGACCGGCGTCGGTTGAGGCGCACGCATCCGGGCGATGCGATGCCCGGATGTCGCCTGCAGATGGTCGCTGCGATCGTGCAGCGGCGGCTGCGCTGCAGGCTTATCCTGCGCTACGCCCGTTTCGTTCTGTTCTGTCTGAGAACGGCTGAAGCCGCGGCCAGCAATGCCCGGCCCGAAGGAAGTGTTGCGCAGGATCTGGAGGGCATGCGTGATGCATGCCGATCCCGGTTACCGGCCGCGCCTGTCCGGCAGTGAGTGCAGTGGTCTGTTGGACGCACTGAATCCTGACGTGCTTACTCTTCGCTCATCGGCGCGACATAGCCATCCGGCTTGTCGGCGTTGCGCTCGAACAGGAACTTCTGCAATTCGGCTTCGAGAAATGCGCGGTGCTTGGGGTCGCGCGGCGACAGCCGGTTTTCGTTGATCAGCATGGTCTGATGCGCCAGCCAGGCCTGCCATGCGCTCTTGCCGATCTGCGCGAACACGCGCTGGCCGAGCTCGCCGGGATACGGCACAAAATCCAGGCCTTCGGTGTCGCATTGCTGGTACTGGCAGAACACGGTGCGGGACATGCGGATTCCTTTGAGTGCGCGCCTAGAGGGCGTCGAGCAGTTTGCGGATCGGCGCCGGCAAGCCCAGCGATGCGAGATCGGCGCGGGCGACCCAGCGCAGGTCGTCATTGTCGCGTACCGCCGGGCGTAGTGCGACCTTGCCGATGCGCAAGGGCTGCAGATGCAGGCGGTAATGACTGAAGGTGTGCACGATCAGCGGCAGTTCGTCGGCGCGGTCGTAGTTGCCATCGATGTGTTTGTCGAACCATGCGCGCATGCCGCTGTCGGTCTCGGCCTGCGGCAGCGTCCATAGCGAGGCCCAGATGCCGGTCGGCGGGCGGCGCTGCAGCAGGATCTGCCTGTCTGCGTTTTCCAGCAGCAAGGCGGTGGCTTCGCGCTCGGGCAACGCCTTGCCGGGCTTGGGCGTGGGCAGTGCGTCCACCAGGCCATCGCGGCGCGCCACGCAATCGTCCTGCAGCGGGCACAGCACGCAGGCCGGTTTGGCGCGTGTGCATAGCGTGGCGCCGAAATCCATCTGCGCCTGGGTGTAGTCGGCCAGGCGGCCGGCCGGCACCTGCGCCACATGCGTCGTCGCCAGTTGCCATAACTGCTTTTCGATCGCCGGCAGGCCGGGATAGCCGGCAATGCCGTGGAAGCGCGTCAGCACGCGTTTGACGTTGCCGTCCATGATCGCGAAGCGGTCGTTCCAGGCCTGGCTGAGGATCGCGCCGGCGGTGCTGCGGCCGATGCCGGGCAACGCCAGCAAGGCATCGAAATCGCGTGGCAGCTCGCCATCGTGCAGGGCGACGCATTGCCGGGCTGCGGCATGCAGGTTGCGTGCGCGTGCGTAGTAGCCCAACCCGGCCCAGTGCGCCATCACGGTGTCGTTGTCGGCTGCGGCCAGGTCGGCCAGGGCCGGAAAGCGGGCGACGAACTTGTGGAAATACGGTATGACCACCGCAACCTGGGTCTGCTGCAGCATGATTTCCGACAACCACACCCGGTAGGGCGCGCGCGGATGTTGCCAGGGCAGGTCGTGGCGGCCGTGGCCGTCGAACCAGTGCAGCAGGCGGTTGACGAAGGCGTCAGCGGTGGCAGTGGCGTGATCGGCTGGCATGGGGTCTGCTGGCGAAGGAGGGCGATGACGGCGGGCGGATGACGCCCGGCTGTGCGCGTATGGCGGTAGGCCGATCAGTGCAGCGGAAACGCAAGTCCAACCCGGCATTGGTCGCAGAAGAAGCCTTCATCGCCAGGCCAGTGCGGTGCGGCCGGTGCATGGTAATGAACCAGCTCTGCATGGCGCCGCGCCTGCTTGCGCAACGCCGCCGGCAACGGCTGGGCGAACTCCAGCACACGTCTGGCGCGCGACCAGTCGCCGGACACTCCCCGTAGCGTGCAGCCTGCCTGCAGCGCCTGCGCGCACAACGCTTGCAGATGCGGGCAGGCCTCTGTCACTCAGCTGCCCAGTGCTTCCGGCAGCAGGGCGTCGACGAAGGCGACCGGGTCGAACACGCGCAGGTCTTCCGGGCGTTCGCCGATGCCGGCGAAGCGGATCGGGATATTGAACTCGCGCGCCAGTGCGAACACCACGCCGCCCTTGGCGGTGCCATCGAGCTTGGTGACGACCAGGCCGGTGACGCCGACCGCGGCATGGAACTGGCGCAGCTGCGAGATGGCGTTCTGGCCGGTAGTGCCGTCGATGACCATCAGCACCTCGTGCGGTGCGGCGGCATCGATCTTGCCGAGCACGCGACGGATCTTGCCCAGCTCGTTCATCAGCCCGGTCTGGGTGTGCAGGCGGCCGGCGGTGTCGGCGATCAACACCTCGGTGCCACGCGCCTTGGCGGCCTGCAGCGCGTCGAACGCCACCGAGGCGGCGTCGGCATTCTGCCCCTGCGCGATCACGGCCACGCCGTTGCGATCGCCCCAGGCCTGCAGCTGCGCCACCGCCGCGGCGCGGAAGGTGTCGCCGGCGGCCAGCATCAGGCTGTTGCCGTCGTCCTTGAAGCGCTTGGCCAGCTTGCCGATGGTGGTGGTCTTGCCGACGCCGTTGACGCCGACGGTGAGCACCACGAAGGGCTTGGCCGAGCGGTCGATGACCAACGGTTTGGAAACCGGCTGCAGCAGCGCGATCAGATCGGCGCGCAATGCCTTGAACATCGCCTGCGCATCGGCGAACTCGCGCGACTTCATGCGCTTGCGCAGCCCTTCGACCAGGGCGGTGGTCGCGCCGATGCCGACGTCGGCGGTGATCAGCGCGGTTTCGATCTCGTCGAGCAGGTCGTCGTCGAGCTTGGGGTTACGCGAGAACAGACCGCCGAAGCTGCGCGCAAAGCTGCTGTTGCGCAGGCGGTCGCGCCAGCCCGGCTTGCCGGCCGGGGCGGCCGGTAGCGCATCGCGCTGGCCGACGATGCTGTCGTTGTCGGAACTGGCCGGCACTGGGGCGCTGATCACGGCCGGGGCGACGCCGCCGGGCGCGGCGGTGGGCAACGGGGCGACGGCCGGTTGCACTGCGGGCGCAGCTGTTGCGGCGGCAGGTGTCACGACAGCGGGTGTAACGACAGCAGGCGTGGCAGCAGGCGTGGCAGTCGACGGTACGACGGCGGGCGCGGCGCCTTGTGCAGGCGTCGGCGCAGGCGTGCCTGCCGGCTGCGCGGGTACGCTGTGCGGCTGCACGACCACCGGCGGCGGCACCACTACCGTGGGAGCGTGCGGCGCGGCAGACGGAAGCGGATCGGGCAGCGCCTGCAAGGCCGCAGGCGCCGGCGTGGCCGGCGGCGTGGGTGCATTGGGGACTGCGGCAACGCTCTGCGCCTGGCCAGTGCGCGTGGCGATGTCCTGGGCAAGTTGGTCGGCCGGTGCCGCGGCAGGCGGCGTTGCGGCGGGCGTCGGCGTTACCGCATCGCTGCGCGCGGGTGCGGCAGGCGCGGGTGATGATGGTGTGGCCGATGTGCCAGGTTCGGCAGTCGGCATTGCCTCGACCGGCGATGCCGGGGTGGCGGCAGACGGCGCGGTGGGGAATGCGGCTGCCAGTTCTTCCAGGCTATAGCGCGAGGTACGCGCGCTGTCGGGCGTGGTGGGCTTGTTACGGCGGAAAAAGCTGGCCATTGGCAACGCGGTAGGGGAAACCCGAAATTCTACCATCCGGGCCCAGGGTCGCCTTGACGCGACCTTCAGCGCGCCCTGCCTGTGCCACCTCCTGCGCGTCGCGACAGCGGTGCAACGACCTGCGCAAACCGCATCGCCGCAGTATCGCCAATGCTGCCGAATTCGGCATTTGTGCCAGCGGTGTGTCAGCGTGTGTTTGCGCGCCTACAACTGCCCCTTGAGCGCACGGTAATCGCGCGGGGTCATGCCGACGGTTGCCTTGAACTGACGCGCGAATGCGCTCTGGTCGGCAAAGCCGCAGCGTTGCCCGATGCTGGCGATGCTGTCGTCGCCGTACAGCAACCGCATCGCCGATTCGATCCGCAGCTTGGTCAGCAGTTGCTGCGGGGTCACCTGGAACACGCGGCGGAAGTGCCGTTCCAGCTGCGCCACCGACAGGCCGGCCAGGTCGGCCAGGCTCTGCACCCGCAGGTTGTCGCCGAAGTTGGCCTGCATGTGATCCATCACCTGGCTCAGGCGCTCGTACGCCGAGTGCCGGCTGTCGGGCTGGCCCAGATCGCGCGAAATGCCGACCACGCCAATCACTTCATTGGCCTCGCACAGCGGGCGCTTGAAGGTCAGGCACCAGCCGGGCAGGCGGTTGGGATACAGATGCACCTCCAGCTGGTTGTCGATGAGCTCGCCACACAGCACGCGGCGGTCCTGCATCATGTAGCTGCCGCCCAGCGGCAGCGGGAACACTTCCAGTGGCGAGCGGCCGATGATTTCGCTGCGCAATTTGCGTCCGAGCCGGCGCACCAGCGTCAGGTTGCAATGGGTGTAGCGGCCCTCGCTGTCCTTGATGAAGAACACCACGTCCGGCAGCGCATCGAATAGCGTCTGCATTTCCAGCGCGGGAAGGTTGAGGTCCATCGGCGTCATGGTGGCGGTCACGATTGACGGCTGCACGAAAGGCGCGGCCCTGTATTGATCCTAGCGCAAACGCGGGGCTGTGAACCGGGTTGTCGATTGTGCGGATTTCCGCATTTGCAACTCGCATTGGACGCTAGTCGTCCGCCAGCCGGCAGTGGGAGCATGAGCCATGCACACCATCGACGTCATCGACTCCCATACGGCCGGCGAACCTACCCGCGTGGTCCTCTCCGGCTTCCCCGATCTGGGCGATGGCGATCTGGCGCAATGCCGCGAACGGTTTGGCCGCGATTTCGACCAGTGGCGCAGCGCGATCGCCTGCGAACCGCGCGGCTCGGACACCATGGTCGGCGCCTTGCTGCTGCCGGCCCGCGACCCCAGCGCCTGCACCGGGGTGATCTTCTTCAACAACGTTGGCTACCTGGGCATGTGCGGGCACGGCACCATCGGCGTGGTGCGTACGCTGGCCGAGCTGGGGCGTATCGCGCCGGGCCAGCACCGCATCGAGACGCCGGTCGGCACGGTCGGCGTGGAACTGGCCGAAGACGGCACGGTGTCGGTCGACAATGTCGACAGCTATCGCGTTGCAACCGACGTCGACGTGGACGTGCCCGGTTACGGGCCGGTGCGTGGCGATGTGGCCTGGGGTGGCAACTGGTTCTTCATCACCGGGCAGGCGCCGTGTGCGCTGGACCTGGCACATCAGCGCGAGCTGACCGCCTATACCGAAGCGATCCGGCTGGCGCTGGAAGCGGCCGGCATCACCGGCGAGGCCGGCGGCGAGATCGACCATATCGAAATCAACGGCAGCGCACCGGACGGCAGCGGCGTGGCGCGCAACTTCGTGCTGTGCCCGGGGCTGGCCTACGACCGTTCGCCGTGCGGCACCGGCACCAGCGCCAAGCTGGCCTGCCTGGCCGCCGACGGCAAGCTGGCCGAAGGCGAGCGCTGGGTACAGCAGGGCATTCTGGGCAGCGCCTTCGAAGGCAGCTATCGCCTGAGCGGGCGCGGCATTGCGCCACGCATCCGCGGGCATGCCTACATCACCGCACGCGCGCAGCTGCTGATCGACCCGGCCGACCCGTTTGCCTGGGGCATCGTGGCCTGATGGACGACGTGCGGCCCGCATCGGAGGGAGTTGGCAGCGCGCCGGCCGCCGATGCGGGGCCGTCGGCAGCGTCCACGCGACGCAGCTACGACCTGATCGTGGTGGGCGCGGGCATCGTCGGCGCGGCCTGCGCCGAGGCGGCCGCGTGCGAAGGGCTGCGGGTGGCGATCGTCGAGCCGGGGCCGATCGGCGGCGGTTCCACCGCGGCGGCGATGGGGCACCTGGTGGCGATGGACGACGACCCGGCCGAGCTGGCGTTGTCGGCGTATTCGCTGCGGCTGTGGGAGCGCTTCGCACAACTGAGCGAGGCCGAATTCAGCCGCTGCGGCACGCTGTGGGTAGCCCGCGATGCGCGCGAACTGGCGGCAATGCCGGCCAAGATCGCGCGGTTGGCGGCGGCCGGCCTGCATGCCGACGCGATCGATGCCAGCCAGTTGTATGCACTGGAGCCGCAACTGGTGGCGGGCCTGGCCGGCGGCATGCTGGTGCCGGGTGAGGCCGTGGTGTACCCGCCGCGGGTGGCGCGGCATCTGGTGAGCCTGGCCTGCAAGGCGGGCGCGCAGCTGTTTGCCGGCCGCAAGGTGGAGCAGTTGCAGGCGCATGGGGTGCGTCTGGACGATGGCCAGCTGTTGGCCGGCCCGGTGCTGGTGGCCAGCGGGGTGGCCTTGCCGCAGTTGCTGCCGGAGTTGGCGCTGCGCCCGCGCAAGGGCCATCTGGTCATCACCGACCGCCATCCTGGTTTGATCCGGCATCAGCTACTGGAACTGGGCTATGCCGATTCGGCGCATGGCGCCGACGCCACCAGCGTGGCCTTCAATGTGCAGCCGCGGCCGACCGGGCAGATCCTGATCGGCTCCTCGCGCCAGTTCGGCGAGCACGACCGCGCGCTGTCGCTGCCGGTGTTGCAGCAGATGCTGCAGCGCGCATTCGCCTATCTGCCGGTGCTGCGCGAGTTGCAGGCGATCCGGGTGTGGACCGGGCTGCGCCCGGCCACGCCGGACGGGCGCCCGTACCTCGGGGCGGTGCCCGGCCGGCGCGATGTGTGGGTAGCCGCCGGTCATGAGGGGCTGGGCGTCACCACGGCGCTGGGGAGCGCCCGGGTGATCGTGGACAGCCTGCTTGGGCGCACGCCGGCCATCGACCCCAGCCCATACGCTCCGGCGCGCGCCGTGCATGGTGCAGCCGCATGAGCGCGACGGTGCGCCTGCACGTGGATGCGCAAGCGGTCGAGGTGCCGGCCGGCGCCAGCGTGGCCGCTGCGGTGGCGCAGGCGACGCTGCAGTTCCGGCAGTCGTGCAGCGGCCAGCCGCGCGCGCCGTTGTGCGGCATGGGCGTGTGTTTCGAATGCAGGGTGCGCATCGACGGCATCGGTCAGCAACGCGCCTGCCTGGTGGATGCGCGCGACGGCATGCAGGTACGCACCGATGGTTGAGCGCGTGCAGCATTTCGATGTGCTGGTGATCGGCGCCGGCCCGGCCGGCCTGGCGGCGGCGCAGGCAGCGGCCAGTCATGGCGTGCGGGTGGGCGTGGTCGACCTGCAGCCGCGTGCCGGCGGGCAGGTGTGGCGCAACGATGTGCGGCACGGCGCGCCGGCCGATGCGCGCGCGCTGTTGCGGCAGGTGCAGGGCGCGGCGTCGATCACGCTGCTGACGCAAACGCAGATTCTGCTGGCGCAGCCGGGCTGGCTGCTGGCCGATGGCCCGCACGGTTCCCTGCAACTGCATTACGCCGCCCTGGTGCTGGCCACCGGCGCGCGCGAATTGCTGCTGCCGTTTCCGGGCTGGACCTTGCCCGGCGTCACCGGCGCCGGCGCGGCGCAGGCGCTGGCCAAACAGGGCTGGCCGCTGGCCGGCAAGCGCGTGGTGGTCGCCGGCAGCGGCCCGCTGCTGGTGGCCAGTGCGGCCAGCTTGCAACGGCATGGCGCGCAGGTGCTTGGCATCCACGAACAGACCTCTGCAGCTGCGTTGCGGCAGTTCGCATTGCAGCTGTGGCGCTGGCCGGGCAAGGCCGCGCAGGCGGTGGCGCTGCGCCTGCAATTGCGCGCGGTGGCCTATCGCGCCGGCAGCTTTGTCGTTGCCGCACACGGCGACACGCAACTGCGTGAAATCGAGATCGAAGGGCCCACCGGCCGCACGCGTGTTGCCTGCGACCAGTTGGCGGTGGGCTATGGCCTGGTGCCGAACACCGAGCTCGCACAGCTGCTCGGTTGCCGGCTGGACGCGTACGGCGCGCATCAACAGGTGCATGTGGACGCGCTGCTGCGCACCAGCGTGCGGCAGGTCTTTGCAGCGGGCGAGGCCTGCGGCATCGGCGGGCGCGACTGCGCGCTGATCGAAGGCGCGATGGCCGGGCATATGGCTGCCGACGCGCCGGACGCGGCGCTGCGCCTGCAGCCGCGGCGGCGTGCCGCGCGTGCGTTCGCCGGGGTGCTGCAACAGCAGTTCGCGCTTGATCCACGCATCCGCGCGCTGGCGCAGCCCGACACGCTGGTATGCCGCTGCGAAGACGTGCCGCTGGGCGCGCTGGACAACTTCAACGATGCACGCGATGCCAAGCTCGCTTCGCGCTGCGGCATGGGCGCCTGCCAGGGCCGCATCTGCGGCACCGCGCTCGCCGAGCTTGGGCGCTGCCCGCCCGCGTTTTCCACCGACGCCGGCCGCCGGCCGCCGTTGTTCCCGGTCCGCCTCGCGGCGCTGGCCGACCCGTTCACTTCCGACTCGCAAGGGAATCATCCATGAGTATTGCTGCGTTCTGGCATGGCGTGCTGCCGGCCATCACCACCCCGTTCACCGCCTCCGGCGAGATCGATCACGACTTCCTCGCCAAGCACGCCAATCAACTGGTGGATGCCGGCTGCACCGCGATCGTGCCGCTGGGCTCGCTGGGCGAAGCGGCCACCTTGAGCGTGGACGACAAGATCGCCGTGCTCAAGACGCTGGTCGGCGCATTGAACGGCCGCGTGCCGGTGGTGCCGGGCATCGCCAGCCTGGCGACCGGTGAGGCGGTGGCGCTGGCCAAGGCGGCCAAGGACCTCGGTTGCGGCGGGCTGATGGTGTTGCCGCCCTACGTCTACTCCACCGACTGGCGCGAGATGGGCGCGCATGTGCGTGCGGTGATCGCCGCCACCGACCTGCCGGTGATCCTGTACAACAACCCGGTGGCCTACAAGACCGATTTCGGCCCCGCGCAGATCGCCGAGCTGGCCGCCGAATTCCCCAACCTGCAGGCAGTGAAGGAGTCCTCGGGCGACGTGCGCCGCTTCGCCGCGCTGCAGGAGCTGCTGGGGGATCGTCTGGCGCTGCTGGTGGGCATGGACGATGCCATCGTCGAAGGCCTGAGCATGGGCGCCAAGGGCTGGATCGCCGGCCTGGTCAACGCCTACCCGAAGGAATCGGTGCGCCTGTTCGAACTCGCGCGCGACGGTGGCTACCCGGCGGCCAAGGAACTCTACGACTGGTTCCTGCCGCTGCTGCGCCTGGATACCGTGCCCAAGTTCGTGCAGTTGATCAAACTGGTGCAGGAAAAGGTCGGCCTGGGCAGCGAGCGCGTGCGTGCGCCGCGCCTGGTGGTCGATGGTGCCGAGCGCGAGGCCGCGCTCAAGGTCATCGACCACGCCATCGCCACTGCGCCCACACTGTCCTGACGATGAGCTCGCGCTGCACGCCACCGGATGAGCGCCGCGCACGGATGCACGCGCGGACGCGGTGGCCGGCGTAGCGCGAGGTGGGTCGATGAGGATGTCGCATCAGCGCGGCATCCTCGTCGTTTTTTGGTCGGCCGCTGCCGCACAGTGCGCAGAATCTGTCCTCATGCAACCGAAGGTGCCGCAATGAACGAGACGCTCCAATCCCCTCCCGCACAGCAGGCCGAGGTATTGCTGGCCGGCCGGTGGCAACCCAGCCGCGCGGCGAGCGCCAGCTTCCGTGCCGCCGACCCGAGCACGGGCGAGGCGATCGGGCCGAAGTTTCCGGTCAGCGGGGCAGAGGATGTCGAAACCGCGGTTGCGGCAGCGCAAGCGGTTGCAGCGGAACTTGCCGCGGCACCGGTCGAACGGATCGCCGCATTCCTGGACGCCTACGCCGACGCACTGGACGCCGATGCCGACACCCTGGTCGCGCTGGCCCATGCCGAAACCGCATTGCCGGCGCCTACACGCTTGCGTGGCAACGAGCTGCCGCGCACCAGCGGGCAGTTGCGTCAGGCCGCCCAGGCGGTGCGCAGCTATAGCTGGACCCAACCCATCATCGATACCGCTGCCGATCTGCGTTCGCATCTGGCGCCACTCGGCAAGCCGGTGGTGGTGTTTGGCCCGAACAATTTCCCGTTCGCCTTCAATGCGATTGCCGGCAGCGATTTCGCCTCGGCCATTGCCGCGCGCAACCCGGTGATCGCCAAGGCGCATCCGCTGCATCCGGCCACCAGCCAGCGCATGGCGCAGCTTGCGCACACAGCCTTGCTTGCGGCGGGCCTGCCGGCTGCGGCGGTGCAGTTGCTGTATCACTTCGACAACGCCACCGGCCTGCGGCTGGCCGGCGATGCGCGGCTGGGGGCGATCGGCTTCACCGGCAGCCGTGCGGGCGGGCTGGCGCTGAAGGCCGCAGCCGATGCGGCCGGCGTGCCGTTCTATGCCGAGCTGTCCAGCGTCAACCCGGTGTTCCTGCTGCCGGGCGCATTGGCCGAACGCGGCGCGGCGCTGGCGCAGGAATTCTTCTCCTCGTGCACGCTGGGCAGCGGCCAGTTCTGCACCAATCCCGGGGTGGTGGTGGTGCCACAGGGCGAGGCCGGCGATGCGTTCGTGGCCGCGACCACGGCGCACTTCGAAGCCGCCATGCCGATGGTGCTGTTTTCCAGCGCAGGCGTGGAAGGCGTGCAACACGGTGTGGCAGCCCTGCGCGCTGCCGGCGCCGCGCTGCTTGCCGGCGGGCATACCGGCGAAGACGGCTATCGCCATGCGCCGACCTTGTTGAGCGTGGATGCGCAGGCGTTCCTCACCAGCCCGCATGCGTTGCAGACCGAGGCCTTCGGCCCGGTGAGCCTGCTGGTGCGTGCACGCGACGTGGCGCAGATGACGCAGATCGCCGCTGCATTCGAAGGCAACCTCACCGGCACCTTGTACCGCGCAACCGATGGCAGCGACGATGCGGCCTGGCAGGCCATCGCCCCGGTGCTGCGGGCGCGGGTGGGGCGCTTGATCAACAGCAAGATGCCGACCGGCGTGGCGGTGAGCGCGGCGCAGAACCATGGCGGGCCGTTTCCCAGCACCGGGCACCCGGGCTTCACCGCAGTGGGCATGCCCGGTTCGATCCGCCGCTTCGCCGCCCTGCACAGCTACGACGCGGTGCCGGACGCCTTGCTGCCGGCCGACTTGCGCCAGCGCAATCCGGGTGGCGTGGCGCGCCTGGTCGATGGGCAATGGAGCACCGCCGACCTTGGAGCCGGCGCATGAGCAGCCAGATCGGCGGGCTGTCGCTGGAACAGGCGCGCGCGCAATTGACGCCGTGGACGCAGCGCGCCGCGCCGATCGCCGCGCAGGAATACACACAGCGTATCGAACGCGCACGCCGCCTGATGCGCGCGCACGGCGTGGATGCGCTGTTGATCGGCGCTGGCACGTCGCTGCGTTATTTCACCGGCGTGCCCTGGGGCGCGAGCGAGCGGCTGGTCGCGCTGCTGCTCACGCTGGACGGCGACCCGGTGCTGATCTGCCCCGCGTTCGAAGAAGGCTCGCTGGATGCGGTGCTGAAGATCGCGGTCGCCAAACATCTGTGGGAAGAACACGAGGACCCGTACGCGCTGGTGGTGCAGGTGATGGACGACCGTCACGCGCATGCGCTGGCGCTGGATCCGGGCATCGCCTTTGCCGTGCACACCGGTCTGCGCGCGCACCTGGGCACGGCGATCCGCGATGCCGCGGCCATCATCGACGGCTGCCGCATGTGCAAGTCGCCGGCCGAGCTGGCGCTGATGCAGCAGGCCTGCGACATGACCTTGCTGGTGCAGCGGCTGGCCGCCGGCATCGCGCAGGAGGGCATCGGCACCGACCAGCTGGTGCGCTTCATCGACGAGGCGCACCGCGCGCTGGGCGCGGACAACGGTTCGACCTTCTGCATCGTGCAGTTCGGCCATGCCACCGCGTTCCCGCACGGCATTCCCGGCGTGCAGCACCTGCGTGCAGGCGAACTGGTGCTGATCGACACCGGCTGCACCGTGCAGGGTTATCACTCCGATATCACCCGCACCTGGATCTACGGCACGCCTGACGACGCGCAACGGCGCATCTGGGACCTGGAACAGGCGGCGCAGGCAGCCGCGTTTGCGGCGATCCGCCCCGGGCTCGCCTGCGAAGCGGTGGACCAGGCCGCGCGCAGCGTGCTGGAGGCGGCAGGGCTGGGGCCGGACTACCGCTTGCCGGGATTGCCGCACCGCACCGGCCATGGCTGCGGCCTGGCGATCCACGAAGCGCCGTATCTGGTGCGCGGCAATGCGCAGCCGCTGCAGCCGGGCATGTGCGCCAGCAACGAGCCGATGATCGTGGTGCCCGGTGCATTCGGGGTGCGCCTGGAAGACCACTTTTACGTCACCGATACCGGCGCGCAGTGGTTTACCCCGCCGTCGCCGGCGATCGACCAACCGTTCGCATGAGCCGTTACAGGCTCACGCACGCGTAGGAGCGCGCCCGGGCGCGACGGGCAGTCCCGATAAAGCCGTCGCGCTCAGGCGCGCTCCTACAGCCGCCATTGCATCTTGGAGTAACTGCATGAACCACCTGCGTCCCGTCGCCATCGGCCTGCTGGCCGCCGCCTTGTTCACAGCCTGCAAGCCGGCGCCGCCGGCAGCGGAAACGGCGGCTGCAGCCACCGCTGCGCCAACCGGCGAGCAAGCCGCCAAGGCCTTCGATGCGCTGCTGGACAAGCAATGGCAGTACCAGTTGCAGCACAACCCGGAGTTCGCCAGCATCATCGGCGACAAGCGGTACAACGATCGTTGGAGCGACTATTCGCTTCAGGCCGTGCAGGCCGAACGCACCGCCACTGCCGAGCTGCTCACGCAATTCGAAGCGATCGACAGCAAGACGCTGGACGAACAGCGCCAGCTCAGCCTGCAGATGATGCTTGGCCAGTTGCGCGACAAGCTGGAAGGCATCGACCTGAAGACCTATGCGATGCCGCTGGAGCCGATCGGTGGCATCCAGCTGGGGCTGGCCGGTTACGGCGATGCGTTTCCGTTCGAGAACGCCAAGGATTATCAGGACTACATCAAGCGCCTGCAGACGATTCCGACGGTGATCGACCAGGTGATCGCGGTGTCGCGGCAGGGCGCCAAGGAGGGGCTGGTGCAGCCGCGTTATCTGCTGGAGCGCCTGCCCGATCAGATCGACAAGATCGCCGCGCTGACCGGCGAGCAGAGCCCGTTCGCCTCGCCGCTGAAAAAACTCGACGCCGCGGTGCCGGCCGAGCAGCGCGCTGCGCTGCGCACGCAGTTGCTGGCCGCGATCGAGCAACAGGTGCGCCCGGCCTACGCCAAGCTGGCCGCGTTCGTGCGCGACGAGTACGCCGCGCGAGGGCGTGCGCAGGAAGGGGTATGGTCGCTGCCCGATGGCGAACGCCGCTATCGCTACGCCATCCACACCCAGACCACCACCGACATGGCGCCGGAGGAGATCCATCAGATCGGCCTGAAGGAAGTGGCGCGCATCGAAGGCGAGATGACGGTGATCGCCAAGGCGCAGGGCTTTGCCGACCTGGCCAGCTTCCGCAAGGCGGTGGATACCGACAAGCGCCACTTCGCCAGCTCCGGCGAGCAGATCTTGCAGCAGTACCGCGATTACATCGCCGCGATGGAACCTGAGTTGCCCAAGCTGTTCGGCCATTTGCCGAAGACGCCGTTGGAAGTGCAGGCGATGCCCGCATTCCGACGCAGCGCGCCCGGCGCCGAATACTGGCAGAGCAATCCGGAAGGCACCAAGCCGGCCATCGTCAAGGTCAACACCAGTGACTTCGCCAGCCGCACGCTGGTCAATATCGAAACCACCGCCTATCACGAGGGCGTGCCGGGCCATCACCTGCAGATCTCGCTTGCGCAGACGCTGCCATTGCCGCCGTTCCGCCAGCAGGCCGGCTACAACGCCTATATCGAAGGCTGGGCGCTGTACGCCGAGCGCCTGGGCAAGGAGATCGGTTTCTTCAAGGACCCGTACAACGACTACGGCCGGCTGTCCGGCGAGCTGTTGCGCGCCAATCGCCTGGTGCTCGACACCGGCGTGCATTACAAGCGCTGGAACCGCCAGCAGATGGTGGATTTCTTCCACGCGCATCCGTCCGATGACGAGCCCAGCATCCAGTCCGAAACCGATCGCTACATCGTCTGGCCGGGCCAGGCGTTGGGCTACAAGTTGGGGCAGCTGCAGATTCTTGCGCTGCGTGCGGAGGCGGAAAAAGAACTCGGCGATCGCTTCGATGTGCGCGCCTTCCACGATGCGGTGCTCGGCGGCGGCGCAATGCCGCTGGCGATGCTGCAGCAGCGCGTGCGCCAGTGGATCGCGCAGGCCAAGGCGGCGCCGGAGGCACGTGGATGAGCACCTACAGCGTCTGGCGCGCGAGCGCATTGAGCGTGCTGATTGCTGCCAGCCTGGGCGGTACCGTGTCGCAAGCACAGGCCGCAGCACCTGCACCCGCAGCAAGCACGCAAGACAGTGCAGCGGCACGCTTCAAGGCGCTGTACACGCGCGAATGGCGCTGGCGGCAGGCGCAGCTGTCCGGCGCGGTGGATGAAGACAACCAGGCCACGCAGGACAGGCAGTCCGACCATCTGCCCAAGGTCGATGTGGCCACGCAAAATCTGCGCACCGCGTACTGGCAGCAGACGTTGAAGGAGCTGGATGCGATTCCGGCAGCGCAGTTGCCGGCCGAAGATCAGGTGAGCTACCAAGTGTACCGGCAGCAGCTGCTGGTGCTGCTGGATCAGCAGCATTTTCGCGCCTGGGAAATGCCGTTCAACAGCGACTCGGCGTTCTGGAGCGACCTGGGCTTCAGCGCCGAAGCCAAGCTGCGCACGCGCGAGGACTACCAGCGCTATCTGAAGATGCTGGCCGATATCCCGCGCTATTTCGCCGAGCACACCGACAATATGCGTGCCGGCCTGGTGCGCGGTTTCAGCCAGCCCCGGGTGACCCTGACCGGGCGCGACCAGTCCATCGCCGACGTGGTGCAGGCCAAGGGCGAGGCCAATCCGTTCTACGCACCGTTCAAGCAGATGCCGGCCACGCTGCCTGCCGATGTGCAGGCGCAATTGCGCCAGCAGGCAGTGCAGACGATCGATACGCAGGTGCTGCCGGCCTACGCGAAGCTGCTGGACTTCATCCGCAACGAGTACCAGCCGCGCGCGCGCACCACGCTGGCCGGCGAAGCCTTGCCGGACGGGCAGGCGTATTACCGCGCGCAGATCCGCGAATTCACCACGCTGGAGTTGAGCCCGGAGCAGATCCACCAGATCGGTCTGCAGGAAGTGGCCAAGCTGCGCACGCAGATGGATCAGACCATCGCCGCCAGCGGCTTCAAGGCACCGGCCGGGCAGGCGGTGTTTCCGGCCTTCCTGCAGTTCCTGCGCAGCGACCCGCAGTTCTATGCCAAGACGCCGGAACAGTTGCTCAAGCAGGCCGCCTGGATCGCCAAGCGCGTGGACGCCAAGGTGGGCGATTACATCGGCCGGCTGCCGCGCCGACGCTTCGCGATCGAGCCGGTACCGCCGGAGCTGGCGCCGTTCTACACCGGCGGGCGTGGCGGGCCCGGCATCTATCTGGTCAACACCTACAATCTGCCGTCGCGGCCGCTGTACAACCTGACCGCACTGACGTTGCACGAGTCCTCGCCTGGCCACGCGCTGCAAATGCCGCTGGCGGCAGAGGCACAGGGGCTGCCGGAGTTTCGCCGCTACGCCTACATCTCTGCCTATGGCGAAGGCTGGGCCCTGTATTCGGAGTACCTGGGCCAGGAAATGGGCATGTACGACACGCCCTATGACCGCTTCGGCTATCTCACCTACCAGATGTGGCGCGCCTGCCGCCTGGTGATCGATACCGGCATCCACCACAAGGGCTGGACGCGCGCGCAGGCGCAGGCCTACCTGCGCGACAACACCGCCTTGAGCGAGCACGAAGTCACCACCGAGGTGGACCGCTACATCGCCTGGCCGGGGCAGGCGTTGTCGTATTACCTGGGCGAGCTGAAGATCCTGGAGCTGCGGCGCAAGGCCGAAGCCGCCCTGGGCGAAAAATTCGATCTGCGCCATTTCCATGATGCGGTGCTGCAGACCGGCTCGGTGCCATTGCCGGTGCTGGAGGCGCGCATCGACCGCTTCATCGCCGACGGTGGTGTCTCGCCGTATGCCGCCGAAGATGCTGCCGGGTCGGCGGCAGCAGCGGCCAAGGCCGCTGCCAGCGACTGATCCGGAACATCACCAGCCGACGTTCTTCGCAACACCAACCGCGCTATTCACGCTTCGGGGCGACCAATGACCACACACGGTGCGACCACGCAAGGCAAGTTCCACAAGCGACTCAGCCTGACCGACCTGACCTTTATCGGGCTGGGTTCGATCTTCGGCTCGGGCTGGTTGTTCTCGGCCAGCCATGTCTCTTCCATTGCCGGGCCGGCCGGCATCCTGTCGTGGATCCTTGGCGGCATCGCGGTGTTGCTGCTCGGCTTGGTGTATTGCGAACTCGGTGCCGCGCTGCCGCGCGCCGGTGGCGTGGTGCGCTACCCGGAGTATTCGCATGGCGCCTTGCTCGGCTCGTTGACCGGCTTCATCACCCTGATCGCGTTTTCCAGCCTGATCGCGATCGAGGTGGAGGCAGCGCGGCAGTACGCGGCGGCGTGGTTTCCGCTGCTCAACCAACCCGGCGGCAGCCATCCCAGCGTGTGGGGCTGGTTGGTGCAACTGGCCTTGCTGGTGCTGTTCTTCCTGCTCAACTATTTCAGCGTCAAGACCTTTGCGTTGGCCAACAACATCGTCAGCATCTTCAAGTTCCTGGTGCCGATCCTGGTGATCGTGCTGCTGATGAAGCACTTCAATCCGGGCAACCTGAGCGTGCACGGGTTTGCGCCCTCGGGCATGGCCGGGGTGGAAGCGGCGATTTCTGCCGGCGGCATCATCTTTGCCTATCTGGGCCTGACCCCGATCGTGTCGGTGGCCAGCGAGGTGCGCGACCCGCAGCGCAATATCCCGATCGCCCTGATCCTGTCGGTGGCCTTGTCCACGGTGATCTACGTGCTGCTGCAGCTGGCGTTTCTGGGCAGCATTCCCGCCACGCAACTGGCACCGGGCTGGAGCGGAATCGACAAGGTGTTTGCGCTGCCGTATCACGACATCGCGCTGGCGTTGGGGATGGCGTGGCTGGCTGCGCTGGTGATCTGCGATGCGATGGTCTCGCCCAGCGGTACCGGCAACATCTACATGAATGCCACCCCGCGCGTGGTGTACGGCTGGGCGCGTAGCGGCGGGTTCTTGCCGGTGCTGACGCGGGTGGATCCGCAATCGGGCATTCCGCGTCCGGCATTGTGGTTGAGCCTGGGCTTGTCGATCTTCTGGACGCTGCCGTTCCCCTCGTGGGAGACCCTGATCGGCGTGGTGTCGGCCGCCCTGGTGCTGAGCTACGCGGTGGCGCCGGTGACGGTGGCGGCGTTGCGCCGCAGTGCGCCGGACTTGCCGCGGCCGTTCCGCGTCCGTGGCCTTGCCGTGCTGGGGCCGCTGTCGTTCATCGTCGCCGCCTTGATCGTCTACTGGTCGACCTGGCCCACCTTGTCGTGGTTGCTGGGCCTGCAGGTGGTCGCGTTCGTGCTGTATGTGCTGTATCGCCTGCCATCGCGCCAGGGCAGGGCACGCCTGCTGCGCCAGGTGCGCGCATCGCTGTGGTTGATCGTGTTCTTCGTGCTGGTGATGGCAGTGTCCTGGGCCGGCACGTTCGGCGGTCACGGCTGGATCGCGCATCCGTTCGACACCTTGAGCGTGGCGGTGATTGCATTCTTCATCTATCACTGGGGCGCGCGTAGCGGCTTGCGCGGCGATGAGCTGGCGCTGGAGGAGGACGATGGCGAGTGAGCTGCGCCACGGCGCGGGTGCATCGCGCTGCTTGCGTGGCTGCTTGAACGGGGTGGCTGCGTGCATCGTGTTGCTGTCGACGGCGGCACAGGCCGCGCCCAGTGTGGCCGACTACCAACGCGCGCTGGGCTTGCGCGCGCACTGGAGCACGCTGACCGAGAACGTGGCCTGGCCGGCGCAATGGCAGGACAACGGCACGTTCTATTACCGCAAGACGGTGCCGGGCGGATTCGCCTTCGTCCGTATGGATGTCGCCACGCTGCAGAAAACGCCGGCGTTCGACCAGCTGCGCGTGGCGCAGGCATTGAGTGCAGCGACCGGCACACCCTACACCGCGTTGCAGTTGCCGTTCGAGCGCTTTGCCTATGCGCCGGACGGCGAGCGCAGCGACGGGGCGATTCGCTTCGCGCTTGGCGAAGCGCCCTGGCGTTGCAGCCTGACGGACGACCGCTGCGCCCGCGATGACGCCGCCACGCAGCAGCGTCCACGCGGCTTCGGTGTGGTGCGCGACCCTGCGGTGCCAGCCGACACCACGCCGCGCCGTTCGCCCGATGGCCGTTGGGAAGCGCTCGCCGATGGCTGGAACCTGCTGCTGCGTCGTGTTGCCGATGGCCAGCTGACCCGGCTCAGCGACGATGGCCGCGCAGACGATTATTTCGACCCGGAGAGCATCGCCTGGTCGCCGGATTCGCAGCGGCTGGCGGTGTATCGCGTGCGTCCGGGGTTGGCCCGCCGCGTCACCCGCGTGGAAGCGGCGCCTGCAGGCGGCGGCCAGCCGCGCGTGCATGCCCAGTTATATCCCAAGCCCGGCGATGCGGTGGATGTGGAGCGGCCGGTGTTGTTTGCCGTGGACGGCACACGCCGCGAGGTGGACACCGCCTTGTTCGCCAATCCGTATGCGCTGTCGCCGCTGCAGTGGCGCAGCGATGGCCACAGCGTGAGCTTCGACTACGTGCAGCGCGGCTTTCAGCGCATGCGGGTGATCGCGGTGGATGCGCAGAGCGGTCGCGCGCACGTGGCGGTCGGCGAAGATGCGCGCACCTTCGTCTACGCCGACCGCAGCTTCCGGCATGACGTGGATGGGCGCGGCGACGCGTTGCTGTGGATCTCCGAACGCGACGGCTGGCGGCACCTTTACCTGGTCGATGGCCGCAGCGGCAGGTTCAAGCGGCAGCTCACGCGCGGGCCGTGGATCGTGCGCGATGTGCTGCGCGTGGACGACGCGCAGCGGCGCATCTGGTTCACCGCCAGCGGCATGGATGCGGGCAAGGACCCGTACTACCGGCAGCTGTACAGCGTGGATTTCGACGGCCGCCAGTTGACCCGGCTGACCCACAGCGATGCCGATCATGATGTGGCGATCGCCGACGACGGCCGGCATTACGTCGATGTCTATTCGCGCCCGGATCTGCCGCCGGTGATGGAGCTGCACGCCATCGATGGCCGGCTGCTGCAGAAGGTGGAACAGGGCAAGATCGACAAATTGCTGGCCGCCGGCTGGCGCGCGCCGGAGACCTTCGTGGCCAAGGGCCGCGATGGCCGCACCGACATCTGGGGCATGGTGGTGCGCCCGCGCGATTACGACCCGCACAAGAAGTATCCGGTAATCGAAAACATCTACGCCGGCCCGCACGATTCCTTCGTGCCGAAGACGTTCTGGCCGTTTGGCTATCACTCCGGTGGCGACAAGCAGATCGGCATGCAGGCGCAGGCGGACCTGGGCTTTATCGTGGTGATGATCGACGGCATGGGTACCGCCAACCGCTCCAAGGCCTTTCATGATGTGGCGTGGAAGAACCTGGGCGATTCCGGCTTTGCCGATCGCATTGCCTGGCACCGTGCGTTGGCGGCCAGGGACCCTTCCTACGACATCGGCCGGGTCGGCATCTATGGCGCCTCGGCCGGTGGGCAGAGCACGCTGGGCGCGCTCGAGCGCCATCCGGACTTCTACAAGGTGGGCGTGGCGTTCGCCGGTTGCTACGACAACCGCATGGACAAGATCAGCTGGAACGAGCAGTGGATGGGCTGGCCGGTGGATGCCGGTTATGCGCAGGCCTCGGGCGTGGTCAATGCGGCCAAGTTGCAGGGCGACCTGCTGCTGATCGTCGGCGAGCAGGACAGCAATGTGGACCCGGCCTCCACCGCGCAGGTGGTCGATGCGCTGATCAAGGCCGGCAAGGACTTCGAGCTGCTCAACGTGCCTGGTGGCGAGCATTCGGTAGGCCGTTCCAGTGGGCCGATCGACTATGTGCAGCGTCGCCAGTACGACTTCTTCGTGCGCCACCTGCGCGACGAACCCACGCCGCATTGGAATTCACTACCGTCGGAGGCGCGATGACGCGTTTGCTTGCCCTGAAGATGCCGCGACCGCGCGGCTGCATCGCAGCCCTGCTGTGGTCGCTGGCGATGTTGGCCGGTTGCGTGCCATTGCTGGCCAGCGCGGAAGAACTGCCGCGCTTCGTTACCCAGAATGGCCGCCATGCGCTGTTCGTCGATGGCGCGCCGTACACCGTGCTGGCCGCGCAGCTGCACAATTCCAGCGCCTGGCCGGCGGTGCTGCCCAAGGCGCTGGATGAGGTGGTCGCGCTGCACGCCAACACGGTGGAAGCGCCGGTGTACTGGGAGCAGTTCGAGCCGGCGCCCGGGCGCTTTGATACCACCAACGTGGATGCCCTGATTGCCGGCGTGCGCAAGCGTGGCCTGCGCGTGGCCCTGCTGTGGTTCGGCAGCTGGAAGAACGGCCAGATGCATTACGTGCCGGAGTGGATCAAGCGCGACGACGCCACCTACCCGCGCATGCGCGATGCCAATGGCGAGCCTGTGGATGTGCTGTCGCCGCATGTGGCCACCAACGTGCAGGCAGATGTGCGTGCGTTCACCGCATTGATGCAGCACCTGCGCAAGGTCGATGGCGACCGCCACACGGTGATCCTGGTACAGGTGGAAAACGAGCCCGGCGCGATCGGCACGGTGCGCGACCATGGCCCGGCCGGCGAGGCGGCGTTCGCGCAACCGGTGCCCGCCGCGATCGCGCAAAAACTGGGCAAGCCGCAAGGCAGCTGGCAGCAGCTGTTCGGTGCCGAAGCGGCCGAAGCCTTCAATGCGCATGCGACGGCGGCGTATATCGAACAGGTGGCCGCGGCCGGCAAGCACGCCTATCCGCTGCCGCTCTACGTCAACACCTGGCTGCGCTACAAGGGCAAGCGTTACCCGGGCATGGATTATCCGTCCGGCGGTGCGACGGTGAATGTGTTCGCGCTGTGGCGCGCGGCCACGCCGTCGATCGACTTCATCGGCACCGATATCTACACCAGCGACTACAACGAGTACACCAAGGTCATCGGCCAGTACGCACGGCCGGACAACCCGGCCTGGGTCTCGGAGACCGGCTTCGAGGCGGCCACCGCGCCGTATCTGTTCCATGTGCTGGGGCAGGGCGGGATCGGCTTTTCGGTGTTCGGCATGGATGGCAACCAGGACAGCCAGGCCAACCGTGACGCGATCGCTGCACACGCCGCCAACTTCAAGCTGCTGGCCCCGCTGCAGCGCGTGATCGCCCAGGCCGCCTTCGACGGCCGGCTGCAGGCGGTGGCCGAACAGCCCGGCGCGCCGCAACGCACGCTGCGCTTTGGCGACTGGCAGGCCAAGGTGTCGTTCGGTGCGCCGATGTGGGGCGATGCGCCGGCGATCCTGCCCGGCAACGACGACCACGCCGGCCGGCTGCTGGTGGCGCAGCTGGGGCCGGAGGAGTTCCTGGTCACCGGAATGGCCGCGCGGATTGGATTTTTCCGCGAGGCGGCCGATACCCGTCATGGACAACTGTTGCGGGTGGAGCAGGGGCGGTACGTGGACGGGCGCTGGCAGGTCGAAAGACAGCTCAACGGCGACCAGACCGACTACGGGCTCAACTTCGGTCGTGTGGATGCGGCGGGAGAGGTGCCTGTGGTGTTGCGTGTGCGGGTAGGCACCTATTGAGCCTGCGTGAGGCGGCTGGGCAGCCGTGAGGTGGGCGTGATCGGAATCGATGGGTGGGACACGTCATTACGGTTCCTGTCAGCTGATTCCACCTCGTGAGACACGCTCGCCACGCGCCTCGGTGGGCGTAGGAACGACAGCAGTGCGGCGCGACTGCCGGCAACGATTGTGTTGATTGGTTGGTAAACAAACGTCATTGGTTATTTCTCTGTTCTGCACCGGAGCCATCATGAGCATCAGTAGCATCGCCAGTTCCGGAATGCAGGTCGCCGCACTGCGCCAGCAGGTGGCCGCCAGCAATGTGGCGCGTCAGCCGGTGGACGGCAGTCGGCGTCAGGCCGTTGCAGCCAGCACGCAGCTCAATGGTGGAGTGGCAGCCAGCGTGGTCGACGCCAACGCCGATCCATCGGCACCGGCCACCGATCTGGTCGAAGGCCTCTCGGCACGCAACGACTTCCAGGCCAACGCCACTGCGCTGCGGCGCTCCGACGAAATGCTGGGTAGCTTGCTGGATGTGCTGAGCTGAGAGCCTGGATTGGACGGAGGCCGGTTGTCGATCTGGTGCTTGGGGTACATGGCCGGCGCGCTAGTCCCACCTGGTGACACGACGGGCAAATGCACGTTCTGCGTGTCTGAGTCGGGGATTGATGGCTGCTGCTTATGTTGGTATCGATAACTATGGTTGTCTTTTCTGCGGGTGCGGGCAGCCCGCAGCGTAGAGCGGCTGATCTGTTACCTGGCTGCGGGGTCCTTGCCCGCCCACCGTCGCGGGACACGCCGCAAGTACGTCCGTGTAGGCTCTTACGCGGCATCCATGCCGCGTAAGGTCCCGCGACGGTAGGCGGGCAAGGACCAGTCGAGATGGTCGGTGTGCAAGGTCGCGAGCAAACCATGACGTGTGTTGCTTGGATAGCGTCGCCTCCGATCAGCCTTCCAATGCAGCCCGAGCAACAAGCAGATTTTTTGCCGAATCACCGACTAACTCTCTGATGCGGTGTTCTCGCCGATTGCGGGACCGTGCGGCGGCATCAAGGCCGCCACCGAGCCCCCACGGGCGGGTCCACGGGCGTGTCCGGCGAGCGGCGAGGGCACCGCGCCTTCGACTGACTCGCGTTTGGCCTGGAGCGTCATGCTGACGGCGTTGTACTCACGGCCCGTCACTGCCCAACACCTGCGCCGCATCCACGATATCCACGCCCTGCAGCTGTCCCAACCAGTTGTCGAACCAGGGCTTGTGCATGGCACCGACCACTGCCAGCACCTTCGCACCGGGTTGTTCGGCAAAGCTGGCGCGTACATTGGACACCATGCGCAGGTTGCGGATCTCCCAGCCGGACACGTAGCGATAGCCGTAGCGCTGCGGCGAACCCTCGCTCAGTGCGGCGCGAAAATCCACCGCGATGGCCAGCTGCTGGCTGGCCGGCAGGTTGATCGCGCGATAGAGCTCCAGCAACTTGCCTTGACTTGCCAGCTGGTCCTCGCGCTCACGCATGGCGCGCGCCCGCGGCGCGGCCTTGTCCCAGGCGGCCTGGATCGCCTTGCCGTACGCCGCCGGGTCGGCCAGGTCCACGTTGTCGCCGGTGTGATCGTCGGCCGGATGGACGCGCTGCAGGCCAAGGCGTGCCGCCAACCGTGCGGCGATCTGGTAACTCTCGTTGGGGCGCTGTTCCATGCTGCGCAGTCGCGCCACCAGCGCCGCATCCAGGCCATCGCCGCTGCGCTGTTCGGCTGGCGCAAGCTGCAGCCATTGCACCAGCGCGGATGGTGGCTCGCCCGAGGCCAGAAACAGCGCAGCCAGGTGCCGACGCTGTGCCGGTGTGGGCGCACTGGGCAAGCTGCGGAGCGCTGCACGGACCTGGCCGAGAGCGGTGGGAACGTCCAGCCCGGTGGCACGCGCCGCCTCGCTGGTGTCGGGGCAATAGGTCGTGGTGTCCTCGGGCAGATACACCGCCGGATGGCGCCGCATCAGGTCGCAGGTTTCGCCCGCCAGGTCCTCTGTGGTGATGATGGTGGGCGCGTACGCGGCCAGCCGGTCCATCAATGGTTGCAGGCGTGCTGCACCGATATCGCTGCCCTTGGGCAACTGCGACAGATGCACGCTGCCAAGCACCAGCACCTGGGTGCGTGGGGCGGCCATCTCGGCATCCACCTGCGATAGATCCACCTGCGCCTGCGCGATGCAGGGCACGATCAAGGCCAGCAACAGCCAGCGATGCGCCGGACGTTTCAGCCGCCTGGCAGACGCGCTGCCGGCATCGAAAAACCACGCTGCGGCGCGGGCACTGTGCGCAATGCGCGATGGGGATGGCTGCATGACGGTCCTTGTGGGTGGGCTTGGGTTGCGTGGCGGTCTGGCGACAGTGCTGCCTGCGTCTGTGCAGCCAGTGTGGCTGTCACCGCAGATGCCGGCGTGGCCAGAAAGTCACGTGGCTAAATGGCAGGGGGGCGGTGACTGGGCGCTGCGCCGTTGCTGCGATGGCAGCGCAGCAACAGCTGCTTGTGTGCGGATTTCCGCATACGTGCCAGACAGCTGCCACAAGACGCAAGCCGCGCTGTCGCGCAGGATGTGGATGAGATCAACCGAGGGCGCGACGATGGACCGCAGAAGCTTTTTGCGTCAGGGCATGGCGGCAACCGCGGCGGTGGGCGCGGGTGCCGCGCTCGCGCTGCCGGGCATGCCGCACACCCCGGCGACGTTGGCACCACCGGCGCTGCCGCGTCTTGAGGCGCTGCCATCGGCCGCGCATGTGGGCAGCAAGCTGTGCAGTTTTGAACACCTGCAGCAGCAGTGGACCGTCTACGAGCATCTCGACAACCCGCAGGGCCAGCTGACGCTGTGGACCGACAGCGGCATGCTGCGCCTGGACAAACGTACCGAGCCGGCCTACCCGGCCGAGGGCAAGCCGTACTTCGGGATGTCGCTGGCCGAGGTGGCGATGGCCGAGGCGGATCTGCTCGCCGACCGCCTGCTGCGCGATGGCGACCCGGACGAGGCGCAGGTGCGCGATGTCGCGCCGCCGCCGGCCTCGCTGCTCGACCCCAAGGACAATGGTGGCCGCTGGCCGTGGACCACCTTCGTCGGCACGCGCGAAAGCCTGGATACCATGCCGATCCTGCCCAACGGCCGCAGCCGCACCTCGCGGCCGGAACACGCCTTCGCCGAGTTGGGCGAAGAGGCGTTGATCAAACGGCGCGAGGAAGGCCTGCTGGGTGGCTGGATGCCGGCGGTACGCAAGGTGATGCGGCGCGAGGGCGAGGCCGATAGCTGGTACGACGTGCTGGTGTTCGCCGATGTGCGTGCCAGTGATCGCTTCGTGGTGCAGACCTGGCATCGCACGATGCACGTACGCGGCGGCGAGATCGTCGGCGTGCATTACACCCACAGCTATCCCGCGTTTGCACCGTCGCGCAAGCCGGCCACCGCTGAGCAGTTCTACGCGGGGTTGATCGATTTCGCCGCGTACTGGCAGCAGGCCCTGGACGGCACGGTGCAGGCGCAGCTGCCCGATGCCAGCTGGAGCGACATGGCGCAGTTCGCGTTCGCACGCGAGCTGGTGGTGCGCCCCGGTGGCGATTATCCGAAGTACGGCGCGGTGGAGCGCGACTACTATGGCAACGAGTACGACGGTTTCCAGGACACCTTTACCAGCTCGTTCTACGCCAACCTGGAATGGGGCCGCTTTGCGCAGGCCGCTGCGGTACTGGACAACTACTTCGACGACTTCGTGCAGGACGATGGCCTGCCGAACATGCGCGGGCCGGAAGTCGGGCAGTTCGGGCTGACCCTGTCGCTGCTGGCGCGCTATCTGCGCTATACCGGCGATGCGGCCCGGCTGCGCCGCCTGCTGCCCAAGATCGCCGCCACCGCGCAGCTGCTGTGCGAGCTGCACGACCAGGCGCTGGCATTACCGCGCAACGCGCATGGCCATGGCCTGCTGCACGGCTGGAACGAATCAGATGCCTGCCTGTTCCCCGACCCGTCGCTGTGGTGGAAACCGTATTACGCCAACAGCGCGCTGACGATACGCGGCTGGGAAGACATCGCCCAGGTCTGGAGCACGCTCGGTGGCGATGCCGGTCTGGCCACGCAATGGCAGCATCGCGCCAGGCAGTTGCGCGCGAGGCTGGAGGCCAGCCTGCGTGCCAACGTGCGCCGCGATCTGTCGCCGCCGTATATCGGCCCGCTGCCGGGCACCAAACTCACGTTTCGCCAGTCGCTGCTGCAGGAAAAGCCCAGCGAGCAGCAATGGCCGCACCGCGCGTATGCGGAATTGCTGCAGGCCGATGTGCTGCCCGACGACCTGGCCAACCTGGTGATCGATTGCCTGCGCGGCCATGGCGGCACCAGCATCGGCGTGGTGGCCAACATCGCGCCGCCGGAGCCGGGCAGCCGCGATCTGCTCGGCTTCATTTCCTACGGCTATGCGCAACAGCTGCTGCGGCTGGATCGCATCGAAGAGTATCTGTTGTTCGTCTATGCGCACCGCTACCAGGTGCATACGCGCGGCAGCTGGACCGCCGGCGAGGTCAGCGGCATCACCGGTGGCATGCCGCTGTTCTGCATCCCCGCCCAGATGACCATCCCGTTGCTGCTGCGCTGGATGCTGGTCAGCGACGACAGCGCAGGCGAGCAGTTGTTCCTTGCGCGTGCGCTGCCGCGCGCATGGCTGGGCAGTGGCGCCGCGATCGGCATCACCGCAGCGCCCACACGCTGGGGCAAGCTCACGCTGACCTTGCGCGCCGACGTGGCGGCACGCCGCATCGATGCCGAGGTGCAACTGCCGGAACGGTCACCCAGGCACACCTGGCTGAGCCTGCGCGTGCCCAAGGGTAAGAAGCTCACCCGCGTGCTCGTCGACGGCAAGCCGGCGCGTCCACAGGGCCCGCATGCCGATCGCGTGGCATTGCCCGGCAGCACAGCAGCGGTGAAGGTGCAGGCCTGGTACGGGTGATGGCCCATTGGCGCGATGACCGTGCCGACCACGACCACCATCTCCGCGGATAAACGCATGAAGCCACTGCTGCATCACACCCAGACCTCCAGGCGGCGTAGCGTCGCAGCATGGTGCCTGAGCATCGCACTCTGGACGCTCTCGGCAAGCGCAGCGGCTGCATCCGTTGCACCCGTAACAACCACGCCTGAACCCACGCCCACACCTGCGGAGTATGCGCAGGCGATCGGTCTGGCCGATCACTATGCGTCGCTGGTCGACACGCAACCGACGGCGCCGGTATGGATCGATGCAGGGCATTTCGTGTATCGGCGTGGCGTGGCACGTGCCGATCAGGCGCCGGCCATCGAGTACCGCCTGGTGGATGCGGCCAGCGGCCGCAACACGCTGGCCTTCGATCATGCGCGGCTGGCGGCGGCCCTGACCCAGGCCGGTGCGCAAGCCATCGACGCCACGCAACTGCAGCTGGAGGAACCCACCCTGGACCGGCAGCGCCTGGGCTTTCAGCTGGCGAAGCTGGGCTGGCAGTGCGATCTGGCCCGCTATCGCTGCGCGCATGTGCCCGAACGCGACGTGCAGGCCGAGTCGATGGACATGCGCCTGCCGCTCAAGCAGGGCGAGCGGCAGGCCAAGCTATCGCCGGATGGCCGCTGGCGCGCCTGGGTGGGGCAGGCCAATCTGGTGATCGCGCCGGTCGATGGTGGCGAGCGCAGCGTGCTCAGCCGCGATGGCAGTGCCGATGATTACTACGCACTCGACAGCGTGGTGTGGTCGCCGGACTCGCAGCATCTGGCTGCGTATCGGGTCAAGGCGCCGCCGCCGCGCATGGTCTATTACATCGAGTCGGCGCCGGCCGATCAGCTGCAGCCGAAGTTGCACCAGCAGGTCTATCCCAAGCCCGGCGATGCCTTGCCGGTGATGCAGCCGGTGTTGTTCGACATCGCCACGCGCGCCGCGCATCCGGTGGCGATGACGCTGCTGCCCAATGCCTTCAGCCTGAGCGAGATGGTCTGGTGGAAGGACAGCCGCGGGCTCACCTTCGAATACAACGCGCGCGGGCACCAGCTGTATCGGGTCATCGAAGTGGACGCACGCACGGCTGTCGCGCGCACCCTGATCGAAGAGACCTCGCCCACCTTCATCGAATACTCCGAACTCAGCGGAACGCACGAGGACGGCGGCAAGCATGCGCGGCGTGATCTGGCCGACGGCGCGCAGATCCTGTGGGCCTCCGAGCGCGATGGCTGGGAGCACGTCTATCTGTACGACGGCCACAGCGGTGCGGTGATCCGCCAGGTCACGCAGGGCGACTGGGTGGTGCGCAAACTCGACTACCTCGACGAGGCCGCAGGCCAGCTGTATTTCACCGCCTCCGGCATGCAGCCCGGCGAGGACCCGTATTACCGCCATGCCTATCGCATCGGTCTGGACGGCACCGGGCTCACTGCATTGACGCCGGCAGCCGCCGATCACCAGGTGATTTATTCGCCGGACGGCAAATGGTATCTGGACCTGTACTCGCGCGTGGACCTGGGCCCGGTGCTGGAGCTGCGGCGCAGCGCCTACGGCAGCCTGGCACGCACGGTGGAGCGCACCGACCTGAGCCGTCTGCAGGCTGCCGGCTGGCAGCCACCGTTGCCGTTCCACACCACCGGCCGCGACGGCAAGACCGAGATATGGGGCGTGATCCAGCGCCCCACGCAGATGCAGCCACAGCAGCGTTATCGCGTGATCGAATACATCTACGCAGGGCCGCAGGGGTCCTTCGTGCCCAAGACGTTCACCACCCGCATGTCAGCGCTGACCGCACTGGGATTTGCGGTCGCGCAGATCGATGGCATGGGCACCAACAATCGCTCGCGCGCGTTCCACGATGTGGCCTGGCGCAACCTCAAGGATGCGGGCCTGCCGGATCGCATCGCCTGGCACAAGGCCGCTGCCGCACGGTACCCGTGGTACGCCATCAACGGCGGCGTCGGTGTGTACGGCACCTCGGCCGGTGGCCAGAACGCCTTGGGTGCGCTGCTGTTCCATCCGGAATTCTATGTGGCAGGCGTGGCCAATTCCGGTTGCCACGACAACCGCATGGACAAGATCTGGTGGAACGAGCAATGGATGGGCTGGCCGGTCGGGCCGTGGTACGCCGAATCGTCGAACGTGGAAAACGCTGCGCGTCTGCAAGGACACCTGCTGCTGGTCACCGGCGACATGGACATGAATGTCGATCCGGCCAGCACCTTCCAGGTGGCCGATCGGCTGATCAAGGCAGGCAAGGATTTCGATCTGCTGGTGGTGCCCGGCGGCGATCATGGCGCCGGTGGTGATTACGGCAAGCGCCGCCTGCTGGATTTCTTCCTGCGCTGGATGCAGCAGGCGCCAACGCCGGACTGGAACCACGACCAGCCTGCGACGACGCAGGCGCCGTGATCCGTGAGGCCGGTCTGCCGGCCGACCGTTTGACTGCAGTGGCTAGACCACGGCCGCTGAAACAGGGCGGGCAGGGCAGTGCATGCTGATTGCCGCCACCGCGCTGCATGCATGCATGCGCAGTGCTCGATTTCTAGATCGACTGTCATCGCACATGGTTGCAAGCGATACATCGCCTCGGATGTCCCGTCCATCGCCTTAGGCGTGGTGTCCAGCTGCAGACGTTGCTGCAGAGTGCAACGTCAAGGCAGGCTGGTTCATTTGCGAACCATGCAGTTTTCCGCACGCGCTGTCGCCAAATGCGACAAGACGTGGCGCGTGCGCACAGGCACATTGTGACCAGCTGATGAAACTGGAGCGCATGGGCGCCTCCGGTGCGGAACCAACACCCTTTTTGACAACACGCGCTGCTGCGTGACCCTGTGTGGTCGTGCGCGTCGCAGGTTGTCTGCATGTCTGCAGCACAGCGCTGGCGAGAAGTTTCGCTGCGTGCGCGTCTGCCATCCATCTTGCCCTGCGCTGGCGTCTGCCGGCACGGGTGTGTGTTGCCCATCGTTTGTCTGCCATACGAATCAGGAGCCTTGCATGCCGATGCCGCTGTTGCCTTTCTCCCGGACCTCCGGCACGTCCACGCGCCCGGCGCCGAGCATGCTCAGCGCCGCATTGCTGCTGGCGCTGTCTGCAGGCGTCAGCGCACCGGTGTCTGCGCAGCAGGCCGGCGGCAGTAGTGATGCGCCGCAAACGCTGGACAGCGTGGTCGTCACCGGCTCGCGTCTGCGCCGCGTGGATACCGAAACCGCCAACCCGGTGGTCACGGTCAGCCAGGAACAGATCGCCGCGACCGGCAAGGCCACGGTCGGCGATCTGCTGCAGGAGCTGCCGTCGATCGCCGGCAACGCCACCAATCCGTATACCAACAACGGCGGCGGCACCGGTGCGTCGGCCATTTCGCTGCGTGGTCTGGGCGACAAGCGCACCTTGGTGCTGGTCAACGGTATTCGTCTGGCCTACAACGACGTCAACGCCATTCCGTCCAGCATGATCGAGCGCATCGAAGTGCTCAGCGACGGAGCCTCCGCGGTGTATGGCTCCGATGCCATCGGCGGCGTGGTCAATTTCATCCTGCGCAGCCAGTTCGACGGGGTGCAGTTCAGCAGCGACTTCGGTACCAGCAGCGAAGGCGACGGCAACCGGCGCAACTTCACCCTGACCACCGGCAAGACCTGGGAGCGTGGCAGCCTGATCGGCGGCCTGTCGTACCACAACATCGATCCGGTCTCGGCAGCGGCGCGCGACTATTCCAAGGACGCGCTTGCGTTGACCAACGGGCAACCGGTGAAGCAGGGTTCGTCCGCAACGCCCACCGGTACCGTGAATTTCAACGATGGCTCGGATCAGTCCACGCAGCTTGCGCAAGCCAACGGCTGCGGGCGTGTCACCCTCAACAGCGGCGTCAGCGGCCGCGCCGGCCCGGGCGATTTCCACTGTTACAACGCCAGCGCCGACTCATACAACTACCAGCCGTTCAACCTGTTGCAGACCCCGCAAAAGCGCACCAATGCGTTTTTGCTGGGCACCTATCGCTTCACCGACAACGTCGAGGGCTACGTCAACACCTGGTTCAGTAAAACCGAATCCGCCTCGATCATTGCGCCGATTCCGATCTTCGCCAACGGCGACAACATCCTGGTGTCGTCGCAGAGTTACTACAACCCGTTCGGGGTGAACTTCGGCACCGATCGCAGCACCGGCATCTCCTACAACGACCTCAACACGCGCGCCACCGTGCTGGGCAATCGCAGCTATCAATACAACACCTACAACTTCCAGATCAGCCCCGGCTTGCGCGGCCGCTTCGGCGACAGTTCCTGGCAGTGGGATGCCACCTTCAACTACGGCAAGGTCAAACAGAAGTCGATCAACAACGGCTTTCTCGACTATGCCGCATTCAATCAGGCCATCGGCCCCTCGTTCCTGGACAGCGATGGCGTGGTCAAGTGCGGCAGCGCGGGCGCGGCGATCGCCGGCTGCACACCGCTGAACTTCTTCAACCTCAACGACAGCGCCAACCTGTCCACCCTGCAGGGCATGGTGGTCAACCCCATCGTGACCAGCGTCTACACGGTCAAGCAATTCGAGGCCAATGCCAACGGCTCGTTGTTCGAACTGCCGGCCGGCACGGTCAGCCTGGCGACCGGCGTCTCCTATCGCAAGGAGCGCTCCACCACCGCCTCCGACCCGCTATGGACCGGCGATGAAGACGGCCTGTGCGGGGTGATCGAATTCTGTTCGTCCACCCTGGCCGGCAGTTTCGACGTCAAGGAGGCCTATGCCGAAGCGTTGTTTCCGCTGCTGAAGGACCTGCCCGGCATCAACGCCTTGAACATCACGCTGGGCACGCGCTTTTCCGACTTCAGCTCGGTCGGCAGCAAGACCAACAGCAAGATCTCGCTGGAATATCGCCCGATCGAGAACCTGCTGATCCGCGGCACGGTGTCGGAGGTGTTCCGCGCGCCCAACATCAACGAACTGTACGCCGGCGTGGCCGGTGATGCGGCCACCGTCAACGACCCATGCAATGGCTACACCGGTGGCAATAGCGTGGCCTGCGCCAATGTGCCCACCGATGGCAGCTACCAGCAATCCGATGGCCAGGTGTCGGGCAAGGTGTCCGGCGCAGCGGTGGCCGGGTACCAGCTCAAGCCGGAAACCGGCAAGTCCTACGACGTGGGGCTGGTGTACGACCCGCAGTGGATCGATGGGCTGTCGCTGAGCGCGGACTGGTGGCGCATCGATCTGGAAGACACCATCACCACGGTGTCGGCGCAGACCGTGCTCAATCAATGCTTCGCCAACCCGGCCAGCTCCTTCTGCGCGTTGATCCATCGCAACGGCAACGGCACCATCAATTACATCGCCGAACCCACCGTCAACCTGGGCAAGCTGTGGGCCAAGGGCATGGACTTCAACCTGACCTACCGCGCGCCGCCCACCGCGTGGGGCAATCTCAGCGCCGGGCTCAACGGCACCTATCTCACCCGTTACGACGTGCTGCCCGATACCACCGACCCCAACTCGGTCACCATCCACAACGTCGGCCGCTACACCCAGGCCTACGGCAACTTCCCGCGCTGGCGTGCGCTGGGCACGGTGAACTGGGCGTTGGACGACTGGAGCGCCACCTGGCGCATCCGCTACGTGGGGCACACCGCCATCGGCAATTCGGATCCGGACCAGAGCCTGTCGGCCGATTCCAGCGAGCCGATGGTGGTGCGCAAGATCGGCGCCTACGTCTACAACAACCTGCAGCTGGGCTACAACGTCGAACCGTGGCACACGCGCTTCGAAGTGGGCGTGGACAATATCGCCAACAAACAGCCGCAGTTGTATTACTCCAACAACGTCGGCAACGCCAATACCGATGTGGCCACCTACGATCTGCTCGGTCGGTTCTATTGGGCGCGTGCCACGGTGAAGTTCTGATCGGGCCGGTGTGTCGCGGTGGCGTGCGGCCAGATGCCATCGGTCGTGGGCGTCATGCGTATGCACGCGCGTGTTGTCGCGATTGCATAGGCGGTTGTTGCAACGGCGCGCGCGGTCTGTGCGCGCCGACAGGAGCTAAGCTGAGCCCATGACCGAGACGTATCCGAGCGAGTTGCCCAACGACCACGCGCCGAGCCTGTCGCGGCGGCGCTTTCTGGCCTGGAGCAGCCTGGCGGTTGCGGCGGGTTTGCTGCGCTTTCCGGCGCAGGCCAGCGCCGCACAACCCGGCAGCGTCCGTGCAGTGCCGCTGGCGCAGGTGCGGCTCACGCCGTCGTTGTTCCTGGACGCGCTGCACACCAACCGTCGTTACCTGATGCGGCTGGAGCCGGACCGGCTGTTGCACAACTTCGTGCTGTACGCCGGCCTCGATCCCAAGGCGCCTGCATACGGCGGCTGGGAGGCGGACACCATCGCCGGGCATACGCTCGGTCACTATCTCAGCGCATTGGCACTGATGCATGCGCAGACCGGCGATGCGCAATGCCGCACGCGCGCCGGGTACCTGGTCGCAGAGCTGGCACGCTGCCAGGCGCATGCAGGCGATGGCTACGTCGCCGGGTTCACCCGCAAGACCGCCGCAGGGAAGATCGAAAGCGGCCGCGTGGTGTTCGATGAACTCAGGCGCGGCAAGATCGACCCGGCGCCGTTCTACCTCAACGGCAGCTGGGCACCGCTTTACACCTGGCACAAGTTGTTTGCCGGCCTGCTCGACGTGCACGCGCATTGCGACAATGCGCAGGCGCTGCAGGTGGCGGTGGGCCTGGCCGGTTATCTGCAGGGCATCTTCGCGGCGCTGGACGATGCGCAGCTGCAGAAGGTGCTGTCCTGCGAATTCGGTGGCCTCAACGAGTCCTTCGTCGAGCTGCATGTGCGGACCGGCGATGCGCAATGGCTGGCACTGGCGCAGCGCCTGCACCATCACGCCGTGCTGGATCCGCTTATCGCCCAACGCGACGAGCTGGTCCATCAGCATTCCAACACCAACATCCCCAAGCTGATCGGCCTGGCACGCGAGTACGAAGTCACCGGCGATGCCGCGTCGGGCGCGGCCGCGCGCTTCTTCTGGCACACCGTCACCGACCACCACACCTACGTGATCGGCGGCAATGGCGACCGCGAGTACTTCCAGCAGCCGGACAGCATTTCGAAGTTTGTCACCGAGCAGACCTGCGAGCACTGCGCCAGCTACAACATGCTCAAGCTCACCCGGCATCTGTACCAGTGGGGCCCGCAGGCCGAGTTCTTCGATTACTACGAGCGCACGCTGCTCAACCACGTGATGGCGCAGCAGCATCCGCGCACCGGTATGTTCACCTACATGACACCGATGCTGGCCGGCGAAGCGCGCGCCTGGTCGTCCCCGTTCGACGATTTCTGGTGCTGCGTCGGCAGCGGCATGGAAGCGCATGCCCAGTTCGGCGATTCCATTTACTGGCAGGACGGGCAGGGCGTCTACGTCAATCTGTATGTGCCCTCCAGCGTGCGCGATGCTGCCGGGCTGGACATGACCCTGCGCAGCACGATGCCGGAGCAGGGCAGCGCCTCGCTACGCATCGACGCCGCGCCGGCCGAGCAACGCACGCTCGCACTGCGCGTGCCCGGTTGGGCGCGGTCGCCGAGGCTGCAGCTCAATGGCCAACCGGTCGATGCCACCGTCAACGAGGGCTACCTGCGCGTCGCCCGCGTCTGGCGCGCCGGCGACACGCTCACGCTGTCGTTCGAGATGCCGCTGCGCCTGGAAGCCACGCCGGACGACCCGGCCTGGGTCTCGGTGCTGCGCGGGCCGCTGGTCTTGGCTGCTGACCTAGGCGATGCGGCAAAGCCCTGGTCGGGCAAGACCCTGGCGTTGATCGGCGGCGATGAGGTCTTGCAGCGCCTGCAGCCGGTGGCGGGCCAGACCGCATTCGACTACCGCCACGGCGACCAGCTGTGGCGCTTCTCGCCGTTCTACGCGCAGTTCGATCGCCGCAGCGCGCCCTACCTGGAGCATCGCGACGCCGCTGCATGGCAGCAGCATCAAGCCGAGCAGGCCGCAGCAGACGCGAAACAACAGGCGCTGGACACGCGCGCACTGGACCGCATTGCCCTGGGCGATGAAGCCTCTGAAAAAGCCCACGGCCTGCACAGCGAAAGCTCCTACGCACTGAGCTACCGCCGCCGCGCCGGTCGTGACGCCCGCACCGGCGGCTTCATCGCCTTCACCCTGCGCAACACCGCGAAGGCCCGCATCCTGCGCCTGCGCTACTGGGGCGACGAAACCCGCCGCCGCTTCCGCATCCTCGCCGACGGCGAACTCATCGCCAACGAACGCCTGGACGGCAACCGCGGCCTGGACTTCGTCGATGTGGATTACGCCTTGCCTGCAGCAGTGGCCGGCCGTACCACCTTGCAAATCCGCATCGAGCCGGAGACTGGCTATTCGGCAGGGCCGGCGTTCGGGTGCTGGGTGCTGGAGTCGGCGTGAGTGCTGTCGCAGTAGATCGTCGATGACGTTGCCCGCGCCCTGATCGCAGCGCGCACGATGCGCGCAGGCACCGGGCGTGCCCGACAGGAGAAAGACGCAAAAAAAGACCGGCGCATGCGCCGGTCTTGGTGTCTCACCAAAGTTTTCGCACGGCTTACGCCGACAACTCCAACAACAACTTGTTCAACCGCTTCACATAGCCGGCCGGGTCCTTGAGGCTGTCGCCCGCCGCCAGCGCGGCCTGGTCGAACAGCACCCGGCTCAGATCACCGAAGCGGTCCATATCCTGTTCTGCATCCAGCTTTTCGATCAGCGGGTGGGCCGGGTTGAATTCGAATACCGGCTTGGACTCCGGCACGGCCTGGCCGCTGGCTTCCAGCAGCTGACGCATCTGCAGGCCCAGGTCGCCCTGGCCGATGGCCAGGATGGCCGGGGAATCGGTCAGGCGGTGCGAGACGCGCACTTCGGCCACGTCGTCGCCCAGGGCGGCCTTGATGCGCGAGGCCAGGCCTTCCTTGGATTTGGCGACTTCTTCCTGCGCCTTCTTGTCTTCTTCCGAATCCAGCTTGCCCAGGTCCAGGTCGCCGCGTGCCACGTCCACGAACGACTTGCCGTCGAACTCGGTGAGATAGCTCATCAGCCACTCGTCGATGCGGTCGGTGAGCAGCAGCACTTCGATGCCTTTCTTGCGGAAGACTTCCAGGTGCGGGCTGTCCTTGATCTGCGCGTAGCTTTCGCCGGTGAGGTAGTACAGCTTGTCCTGGCCCTCGGCCAGACGACCCACGTAATCGGCCAGGCCCACGCTCTGCGCGCCGGTGGTGTCATGCGTGGAGGAGAAGCGCAGCAGGCCGGCGATCTTTTCGCGGTTGGCGTAATCCTCGGCCGGGCCTTCCTTCAGCGCCTGGCCGAAGTTGCGCCAGAACGTTGCATAGTCGTCCGGCTTGTCCTTGGCCAGCTTCTCCAGCATGTCCAGCGAGCGCTTGGTCAGCGCCGACTTCATCGAGTCGACCACCGGGCCGGACTGCAGGATCTCGCGCGACACATTGAGCGACAGGTCGGACGAATCCACCACGCCCTTGATGAAACGCAGGTACAGCGGCAGGAACTGCTCGGCCTGGTCCATGATGAAAACGCGCTGCACGTACAGCTTCAGGCCCTTGGCCGAATCGCGGTGATACAGGTCGAACGGGGCGCGGCCGGGCACGAACAGCAGCGAGGTGTACTCCAGCTTGCCTTCGACCTTGTTGTGGCTCCACGCCAGCGGGTTGCCGGCATCATGCGCGACGTGCTTGTAGAACTCCTGGTATTCCTCGTCCTTGATCTCGGACTTGGGCCGCGTCCACAGCGCGCTGGCGCGGTTGACCGCTTCCCACTCCGGCTCGGCGGGCGCGTCGGCCTGTTCGCCGTGGTGCTCCTTGCGCATCTCGATCGGCAGGCCGATATGGTCGGAGTATTTCTTGAGGATGCCGCGCAGCGTCCAGCCGTCGGCAAAGCTGTCTTCGCCGTCCTTCAGGTGCAGCACGATGCGGGTGCCGCGCTCGGGCTTGTCGACGCTGGCGACCTCGAACTCGCCTTCGCCACGCGAGGACCAGTGCACGCCCTCGTTGGCGGGCAGGCCGGCGCGACGCGAGTACACGTCGACCTGGTCCGCAACAATGAAGGCGCTGTAGAAACCCACGCCGAACTGGCCGATCAGGTTGGCGTCCTTCTTCTGATCGCCGCTGAGGTGCTTGAGGAAGTCGGCGGTGCCGGACTTGGCGATGGTGCCCAGATGCGAGACCGCATCCTCGCGGCTCATGCCGATGCCGTTGTCGTCGATGGTGACGGTGCGCGCGTCCTTGTCGTAGTCCACGCGGATGCGCAGCTCGCCGCCGCCTTCCAGCAGCTCCGGCTTCACCAGTGCCTCGAAACGCAGCTTGTCGGCGGCGTCGGCGGCATTGGAGACCAGCTCGCGCAGGAAGATTTCCTTGTTCGAGTACAACGAGTGGATCATCAGCTGCAGCAACTGCTTGACCTCGGTCTGGAAGCCAAGCGTCTGCTTGTCGGTATCAACGGTCATTGGGGTCGTGCTCCATGGTGGCCCAGGCCGCAACGCGGCCGATGGCCTGGGGGATGAGGCCGTGTGGGGATTTTTCAAGGCGGGCGTGCGCCAGATGGCCTGCGTCCATGGCGATCGGGGAGGGTGGTTGCGGCGATCGCGGCGGTATCATGGCCGGCCAACCGTCCTGCCTTGAGCCATGTCGCCATTTGCGCTGCCGCCGTCCTGCATCCGTTCGCCCGCACCCGGCGCGTGGCGATGAGCCGCCCCGCACGGCCGGCGCCACGCGGCGCGGAAGGGCAGGTGCGCATCGTCGGCGGGCGCTGGCGCAATACCAAGCTGGCGGTGCCGGACCTGCCAGGCCTGCGCCCGAGCAGCGACCGCGTCCGCGAGACGGTATTCAACTGGCTGATGCCGCGCCTGCCCGGCGCGCGTGTGCTGGACCTGTTTGCCGGGTCGGGTGCGCTGGGCCTGGAGGCGGTGTCGCGCGGCGCCGCGCACGCCACCCTGATCGAACGCGACCCTGGCCTGGTGCAGCGCTTGCGCCAGCACGTGACCAGGCTGGGTGCGGCCGATCAGGTGCAGGTGCTGCAGGAGGATGCCTTGCGCTGGCTGGAGCGCGCGCCGGTGGCGCAGGCCAGCATCGCCTTCGTCGACCCGCCGTTTGCCGCCGGGCTGTGGCCCAGCGTGCTGGAACGCCTGCCCGCGCATCTGAGCGCCGACGCCTGGCTGTACCTGGAAGGCCCGGCCGAGGTCCCGCCGCAGGTGCCGGCCGGCTGGCATCTGCACCGCGAAGGCGCCACCCAGCAGGTGCGCTATGCGCTGTACCGCCGGGCCGCTGCTACACTGAACGGCGATCCGACCCCGGTAGTTTCCGTATGAGCGTGGCCAATAGCCGCACCGCCGTCTATCCCGGTACCTTCGACCCGATCACCAACGGGCATATCGATCTGGTGAACCGTGCCGCGCCGTTGTTCGAGCGCGTGGTGGTCGGCGTGGCCTACAGCCCCTCCAAGGGCCCGGCCCTGCCGCTCGAGCGCCGCGTGGAGCTGGCTCAGGAAGCACTGGCCGCGCACGCCAATGTGGAAGTGCGCGGCTTCGACACGCTGCTGGCCCACTTCGTGCGCGACATGGGCGCCGGGGTGCTGTTGCGCGGCCTGCGCGCGGTGTCCGACTTCGAATACGAATTCCAGATGGCCAGTATGAACCGCCATCTGATCCCGGAGGTGGAGACGCTGTTCCTCACCCCGGCCGAGCAATACAGCTTCATCTCGTCCTCGCTTGTGCGCGAAATCGCGCGGCTGGGCGGGGACGTGTCCGGTTTCGTTCCGGCTTCGGTCGTCGAAGCCTTGCGGCAGGTGCGCGAGTCCCGCGCGCAGGCCTGATTCTCTAGCAGTCACATCACCACATGCTTTTCAAAGGGAGGAGTTTCATGAAACACACAATGCGCGCGCTGGTGCTCGCTTCGGTCGCCGCTCTGGCCGTCACCGCCTGCAAGAAGGAAGAGCCGGCACCTACCGCCGCCGCCGCTCCGGCTGCGCTGACCGCGCCGGCCAAGGACGACAACGCCGGCTGGAAGAAGTACCTGCAGGAAGTGGTCGGCCAGAACCTGGGCACCACCACCAACAGCCCGTTCCTGTATTACTTGCCGCCGGAGTCCGATGCCGAGTTCGCCGGCAGCTACGAGCGTCAGCTGGAAAGCGTCAAGACCGCACTCGCGCGTGGCGTGCAGCCGGGCAACATGCTGGCCTTCGGTTCGTCCGCCTCGACCAAGATGGCCGACCTGATCGACGCCGCGTTCAAGGACGTGCCGGCCGATTCGATGAAGGGCGTGCGCGTGCTGTTCATCGGCAATGCGGCCGAGAATGCGCGGGTGCAGGGCATCGTCCAGCCCAAGGGCGTGGAATACACCTTCGTTGAAGCCAAGTAATGCCGTACCAGGCCGGAGGCGCGGGAGGGCGCGTCCGGCCGCCGTGCGGGATCGCAGCATGCTGCTGATCCCGCACGCCCTCGGCGCCGGTCCGCTCGGACCGGTTGCCGGCCACACGCATGGCGTTGTCCGTGCATCGCGCCACGCCCCGTGCGTCTGCTTCCGGCAGTACGTTGCGTTCCAGCGCCTGGCGTTGCATCGCGCCGCGCCGCATCGCATGGTGGTGCCGATATGTCGCTGAAGATCAACGAGCTCTGCGTCAACTGCGATGTCTGCGAGCCGGCGTGCCCGAACCAGGCCATCTCGATGGGCGAAACCATCTACGTGATCGACCCGGCACGTTGCACCGAGTGCGTGGGCCATTTTGACGAAGCGCAATGCGTGGTGGTGTGCCCGGTCGAATGCATCGACCCGGATCCGGCAATACCGGAAACCCACGATCAACTGCTCGCCAAGCTCATGCAGCTGCAGCGCGACCACCCCGAACTGTACGAACAGGAGCCTCCCGCCCCGTGAGCATCTTTTCCCGACGTTTCTCTTCGCGCGGCCTGTTGCTGCTGGCCCTGGTGCTGGCACCACCGGCCTGGGCTGCCGATGGCGCCAGGCCTGCAGCAGCCACGACCTCGCCGGTGGCGGGGCACCCGCCCGGTGCGGCGATTGCCAGCGGTCATGCACTGGCCACCGACGCCGGCCTGCAGATCCTGCGCGAGGGCGGCAATGCGTTCGATGCGGCGATCGCGGTGTCGTCCACACTGGCGGTGGTCGAGCCGATCAGCTCGGGGCTGGGCGGCGGCGGCTTCTTCCTGCTGCACGATGCCAAGACCGGCAAGGACGTGATGCTGGACGCGCGCGAGACCGCGCCCGAGTCGGCCAGCGAGGCGCAGTTCCTCGACAAGCAGGGCGCGCTGGACCGCGACCGCTCGGTCAACGGTCCCTGGTCGGCCGGTATTCCCGGGCTGCCGGCAGCGCTGGTGGAACTGGCCACCAAGCACGGCCGGCTGCCGTTGAAGCAGTCGCTGGCGCCGTCGATCCGCATCGCCAGCGAAGGCTTCCCGGTGTATGCGCGCATGGCCAAGGGCTATGCCTCGCGGCGCGAGGTGATGGAGCGTTATCCCGGCACGCGTGAGGTGTATCTGCGCGGCGGCAAGCCGATTGCCGAAGGCGACATCTTCAAGCAGCCCGAGCTGGCGCATACCCTGCAGCTGCTCGGCGACAAGGGCTTCGATGGCTTCTACAAGGGCGAAACCGCCAAGAAGCTGCTGGCCGGCGTCAAGCAGGCCGGCGGGCAGTGGAAGGCCGCCGAGCTGTCCGGGTACCGGGTCAAGCAGCGTACGCCGATCCAGTTCGATTACCGCGGCTGGAAGATCACCACCGCGCCGCCGCCGTCCTCCGGCGGGATCGCACTCGCCGCCATGCTGCAGATCCTCGAAGGCTGGGAACTGGACACGCTCGACGATGCGCACCGTACCCATCTGGTGGTGGAAGCGATGCGCCGCGCCTACCGCGACCGCACCTTCTTCCTGGGCGACCCGGACTTTGTCGCCGTGCCGCAGCGTGTGCTGACCAGCAAGGATTACGCACAAGGCCTGCGCGCCACGATCAACCCGGACAAGGCCACCCCCAGCGACCTGCTGTCGGGCAACCCGACCCCGCTGGAAGACGACGAGACCACGCACTTTTCCATCATCGACGGCGAAGGCAACCGCGTCGGCGCCACCCAGACCGTCAACCTGCTGTACGGCTCGGGCCTGATCCCCAAGGGCACCGGCGTGCTGCTCAACGACGAGATGGACGACTTCGCGCTCAAGCCGGGCACGCCCAATGCCTTCGGCGTGATGGGCTACGCGGCCAACGCCCCCAAGCCGGGCAAGCGCATGCTCAGCTCGATGACGCCGACCTTCATGGAATCGGCCGACAAGGTCGCGGTGATCGGCACGCCGGGTGGCAGCCGCATCATCACCATGGTGCTGCTCGGTATTCTGGGCTACGACGCCGGCCTGGACGCGCAGCAGGTCAGCGCCTTGCCGCGCTATCACCACCAGTGGCTGCCAGACGTGATCGAGGCCGAGAGCAACGCGTTCTCGCCGCAGACCGCCAAGGCGCTGCAGGCGATGGGTCACGCGCTCAAGCTGCCGGGCGATACCGCCGAGGGCGGCCGCGGTTCCAGCCACGTCTGGGGCAACCTGCAGACGGTGGAATGGGATAAGCGCAGCAACGTGCTCACCGGCGGGAGCGACCCGCGCAACCCGGTGGGCAAGGCGCAGGTGCAGCTGGAGGCTGCGGCGCGCTGACGGCTGATTGATCGAGATATGCCTGTCCTCGTAGGCGAGGGCAGGCATGACCGCAAGGCAGCGGGTGTTGCCCGTTGCATCTGCCGCGCCGTGCCATGGCATGGCCTGCGCGATGCTGCGGTTGGCCGCAGGTGGTCGCCTCCATCGATGCAGGCACGCGACTGCAGCGATGCATTTCCACGCGGTTGCCTATGCCTGGATTGGACTTGTCGCCCTGCGCCAATGCAGCGACCATCGCGACATGAACATTTTCCAGACTCTGCTCACCGGCATGGTGATCGCATCGCCCATCGCCGCTTGCGCGGCCGACACCACCGGCGACCAGACCGCCGCGGCAACGGACGCTGCCATCCACGTTAATCAGCTCGGCTATCTGCCGGGTTCGGCCAAGCTTGCGGTGCTCGGATTGCCGCAAGGCGCGGCGCCCACCGCGGACCGTTTCACGGTCGAGGATGCGCAGGGCCGCCAGGTGCTGGAGGGCAAGCTGCAGGCCGCCGCGCTGTGGACGCCGGCCGGCCAGCAGGCGCGGGTGGCGGATTTCTCCAGCCTGCGCGCGCCGGGTACCTACCGGTTGAAGATCGACGGGCAGCCGGCGTCCGATCCGTTCCCGATCGCGGCCAGCGCGTATCGGCCCGTGCTCGACGCATCGCTGAAGGCGTTCTATTTCAATCGCGCCAGTACTGCGCTGCCGGCGCAGTTCGCCGGGCGCTATGCGCGCGCGGCCGGGCATCCGGATACGCAGGTGCGCATCCACCCTTCGGCGGCATCGGCCACGCGCCCGGCCGACAGCGTGATCAGTGCGCCCAAGGGCTGGTACGACGCCGGCGACTACAACAAGTACATCGTCAATTCCGGCATCAGCACCTACACCTTGCTGGCCGCCTATGAGCAATACCCGGCGCTGTTCAAGGCGCAGGCCTTGACCATCCCTGACGATGCGCCCGGCGTGCCCGGCATCCTGCAGGAGACCTGGTGGAATCTGGAATGGATGCTGGCCATGCAGGACCCGGCCGATGGCGGCGTGTACCACAAGCTCACCGACAAGCAGTTCGACGGACTGGTGATGCCCGCGCAGGCCACGCAACAACGCTATGTGGTGATGAAGGCCACCGCCGCCACGCTGGATTTCGCCGCAGTGATGGCGGCAGCCAGCCGCGTCTATGCGCCGTTCGACAAGCAGTATCCGGGCGCATCGGCGCGCATGTTGAACGCCGCGCGCAGTGCCTGGGCGTGGGCGCAGCAACACCCGGATGTGATCTATCGCCAGCCCGACGACGTACGCACCGGCGGCTATGACGATGCGCAGGTGGACGACGAATTCGCCTGGGCTGCGGCCGAGCTGTACGTGAGCACGCGCGAGGACGGCTTCTACGACGCAATGATTGCGCGCAACGTACCGGCGAGCGTGCCGGGCTGGAGCAACGTCAGCGGCCTGGCCTGGATGTCGCTGGCCGAACATCGCGACCGGCTCACCCCGCATGCCGATCGCGCACGCATCACCCGTGAGATCACCGGCCTGGCACAGCGTCTTGCCGATGAGTGGCAGGCCTCGCCCTGGCGTCTGGCGATGAGCGACACCGACTTCGTGTGGGGCAGCAATGCGGTGGTGCTCAACCGCGCGATGATGCTGATGCAGGGCTATCGGCTGACCCGGCAGCGGCCGTATCTGGATGCCGCGCAGTCGCAGCTGGATTACATCCTGGGGCGCAATCCGTTGGGCCTGTCGTTCGTCACCGGCGTCGGGCTGCGCAGCCCGATGCATATCCACCACCGCCCCTCCGAGGCCGACGGCATCGACGCCCCGGTGCCGGGCTGGCTGGCCGGTGGTCCGCAACCGGGCCAGCAGGACGCCAAGGACTGCAAGGTGGCGTATCCCTCCAGGCTGCCGGCACTGTCGTACCTGGACAACACCTGCAGCTATGCCAGCAACGAGGTGGCAATCAACTGGAATGCGCCGCTGGTGTATGTGAGTGCGGCGATCGAGGCGTCGACGCGCTGAGGTGGGCATTTTTCAACGCAACGAACGACGCCGCGGCTGTTCGTTCTCCCACCGGGAGAAGATGGCGCGTAGCGCCGGATGAGGGTGCGCCTCCGGGGAGCTACCAATGCCGGCAATGACAAACGCGTCGCCACGCGCCGTCAGAAGTGACTCCCCGACTGCTTCGCTCGACGGACCTTCACCCCAACCCCCACTGCGCACCCCGGCCCGCGCTTGCGGCGCGGGCGCTTCAAGGCAAGCGCGCCAATGGCGTGCAAGCGGTGTCTTCTCGCCCCGCAGGCAGAGGGGCGTCAAGCCTCCGCAGCTCACTCCACCCGCGTCCCGAAGATGCGGTCGCCTGCGTCGCCCAGGCCGGGCAGGATGTAGCCCTTGTCGTTGAGGTGGTCGTCAATCGCGGCGGTGTAGACCTCTACATCCGGATGCACGGCTTCCAGTGCCTTGAGGCCTTCCGGTGCGGCGACCAGGAAGATGCCCTTGATCCGCCGTGCGCCGGCGCGCTTGAGCATGTCGATGGTGGCGATCAGCGTGCCGCCGGTGGCCAGCATCGGGTCCAGGATCAGTGCATCGCGCTCTTCCAGGCGGCCGGTGAGGCGTTCGAAGTAGGGCACCGGCTGCAGGGTTTCTTCGTCGCGCTGCAGGCCGACCACGCTCACGCGCGCGGCCGGGATCAGCGCCAGCACGCCGGGCAGCATGCCCAACCCTGCGCGCAGGATCGGCACCAGGGTGATTTTTGCGCCGGCAATCCGCTGCACGGTCACCGGGCCGGCCCAGCCGGGTTGCACGTGCGATTCGGTGTCCAGATTGGCGGTGGCCTCGTAGGCCAGCAGGGTGCCCAGCTCGGTGACCAGTTCGCGGAAGCCCTTGGTGCTCAAGGCAGCATCGCGCAGCAGACCGATCTTGTGCTGGACGAGGGGGTGACGCACTTCGACGATTTTCATGGGCAGCGACAGGCGGGAGAGACCCACAGTGTGCCGCAGCCGGCGGCAGCGTCGCCACACATTGCACGTGATCGCGCTTGCATATGTCATGTCAGTGAAACGTCGTAGACATAGTGTGCCCACCCATTCTTAACCGATTGGGGAAGCACCCGTGTTGAACAAGACTCCGCTGTGCCTGGCGATCACGCTGACGTTGGCGGCGGCCGCGTGGAGCCCGCTTGCGCAGGCGGCCGAGGGTGCGGCAGCTGCCACCGGTGCATCCGGCGCGGCGGCCATCGATCTGGAGCGCCTGGAAGTGCGCCCGCAGGTGGAATCGCAGGTGCGCGCAGTCGATCTCAAGCGTGGCTCCGATGCGATCCAGGATGCGGTGGCCTCCGATGCGATGGGCCGTTACCCTGACAAGAATGTTGCAGAATCCTTGCAGCGCCTGCCCGGCGTCAGCGTCACCCGCGATCAGGGCGAAGGCCGCTTCGTGGTGATCCGCGGCCTGGATTCGGCGCTCAACAGCGTCACCATCGACGGCATGACCATGGGCACGCCGGAAGACGGCACCCGCTCGGCGCCGCTGGACGTGATTCCGTCCGACTCCACCGAACGCCTGAAGGTGGTCAAGTCGCCGACCCCGGACATGCCGGGCGATTCCATCGGCGGTGCGATCCAGGTCGAGTCCACTTCCGCGTTCGATCGCGATGGCCGCACGCTGCGCGGCTCGGTCGAAGGCAGCCACCAGTCGCTATCGGGCAAGACCAGCCCGAAGGGCGCGTTCAACTACAGCGATATCTTCGACGGCACCTTCGGCGTCGCAGTGGGCGTGAACTACCAGGACCGCGAATTCGAATCTGACAATACCGAGGTGGCCTACGACAGCTTCGACGGCGGTGCGGCCGACGATCTGTTCGCCGGCGAGGTGCAGCGCCGCAAGTACTTCATCGAGCGCACCCGCATGGGCGCCAACCTCAATCTGGACTGGCGCCCCGACGCGGACAACCGCTATTACCTGCGCACGCTGTACAGCCGCTTCGACGATGCCGAAACCCGCCAGCGCACCATCTTCGGCCTGGCCGATGGCCAGGTCAGCGCCAATGGCGATGGCACCTACGAGGTGGCCGACCTGCCGGCCGATTCCATCTCCAAGCGCGTGCGCTATCGCACCAAGAAGGAAGACACCATGGCTTTGAGCGTGGGCGGTGAAAACCGTCTGAGCGCGGCCACGGTGGATTACAAGCTGGGCTACACCAAGACTACCGAGCGCGTGAACGACGAGATGGAGGCGCGCTTCAACTATGACGGCGACGATCTGTCGGCCACGGTCGACCAGAACAGCGGCATTCCGCGCCTGGGCTTTTCCGACAACGGCTGGCAGAGCAACGACGCTTTCGTGTTCGACCGCTTCGTGCTTGCGCCCAAGCGGGTGGACGACAGCGAGCGCAGCGCGCAGATTAACGTGCGCTTCGACGGCGAGCATTCCAGCCTGAAGATGGGTGTGCTCGGCCGCTGGCGCGAGCGCGATGTCAATGTGGACGAAAGCGAGCTGCGTCGCGGGCCGGCGATCGATCTGAGCGACTGGACCACCGCCGCGCCGGAACACCGCGGCGGTACCCTGGGCGAAAGCATCGGCTCGGACGGCATGCGCCGTTACTGGAACACCTCCGGCAATCTGTACAGTGCGCGCCCGCAGGATGTCGGCGGCAATCTGCAGACCTCGCTGCAGGACGATTACAAGGCCACCGAAGACGTGTTCGCCACCTATGTGATGGGCACCTGGGATATCGGCGCACTGCGCGCGATTGCCGGTGTGCGCGTGGAAAACACCCAGTTCGACGCCACCGGCAATCAGGTCGACGTGGCCGAGAACGGCCGCACCGCCACGGTGACGCCGCGCGAAGCGTCCAGCAGCTACACCAACGTGCTGCCTGGCCTGCATCTGCGCTACGACACCGGCAACGACTGGGTGCTGCGGTTTGCCGCCAACAAGACCTTGTCGCGGCCTGCGTTCGGCGATGTCTCCCCGCGCGTGAGCATCAATCGCGGCGACAACGAGGTGAACGTCGGCAACCCCGATCTCGATCCGTATCGCTCCACCAACCTGGACCTGTCGTTCGAAAAATACATCGGCAGCACCGGCCTGATCTCGCTGGGCGTGTTCAACAAGTCGATCGACGACTACATCGTGCAGACCATCAGCACCAACGATGCCGAGTTCCCCGACCTGCAGGTCACGCGCTCGATCAACGGCGACACCGCCAAGGTGCGTGGCGCCGAATTCAACTGGCAGCAGGCGCTGGACTTCCTGCCCGAAGGCTGGAACGGCCTGCTGGTCGGCGCCAGCGCCACCGTGCTGGACAGCGACTTCGATCCCGGCCTGAGCGATCGCGCCGGCGAGGACTTCACCTTGCCGCGCTCGTCCAAGCGCATCTACAGCGGCCACCTGGGCTACGAAAAATACGGCTTCAGTGCGCGGGTTGCGGCGGTGTACCGCAGCGAGTATCTGGACACCATCGGCGAAAGCCGCGCGTACGATATCTATGTCGCCCCGCATACCCAGCTGGATTTCAGCATGAACTACCAATTCAACAGCCACGTCAGCCTGTATCTGGAAGCGCAGAACCTGCTGGACGAACCGCTGGAGCTGTACCAGGGCGTGCCCTCGCGCACGCTGCAGAACGAAGAATACGGCCGCACCTATGCGCTCGGCCTGAAGGTGGCACTGTGATCGCAACGCGCACGCGGCTCCACACAACGTTACTCCACACCACGCTGCTCGCCAGCGCGCTGGCGCTGACCGCCTGCGCCAGCGCACCGGCCGACCGCGAAGCCGACGAGGCATTGCTGAAGGACCCCTTGCTCAGCGAGGCCAAGGTGGCGCACCAGGTGGTGCCGGAAGCCTTCATCACCGCGCTGACCCCGGCCGACAATCTGGATTCGCCGGCCAGCTGGAGTGCGCCCGATGGCAGCCGCTGGTTGATCGCCACCGCCAAGGCCACGCATGCGCTGGTGGTGTTCGATGGCGATAGCGGCAAGCGCCTGCGCGTGGTCGGCGGCAAGGGTAAGGCCCTGGGCAAGCTGGATCGCCCGAACGGGATTTCGGTGGTCGACGATCTGGTGTTCGTGGTCGAGCGCGACAACCACCGCGTGCAGGTGTTTGCGCTGCCCGACTTCAAGCCGCTGGCCAGCTTCGGCCAGGACGAATTGCGCGAGCCCTACGGCCTGTGGGTGCGCAAGCACGATGGCGGCTACGAGGTGGTGGTCAGCGACAACTACATGTCGCCGGCCAACAAGGATGTGCCGCCGCCGCTGGCCGAACTCGGTCAGCGTTTCCGTCGCTATCAGTTGAACAACGCAGGGCAGGGCTGGCAGGCGCGGCTGACGCAGAGCTTCGGCGATACCAGCGAGGCGGGCGCAGTGCGCATTGCCGAGTCGGTGTTCGGCGATGAAGCGCATGCGCGCCTGATGATTGCCGAAGAAGATGTCGCCGTGGGCACGCAGTTGCGCGAATACGGCATGGACGGACGCTATCGCGGCCGCAATGTCGGCAGCGGCCTGTTCAAGGCGCAGGCCGAAGGCATGACGCTGTTTGCGTGCAAGGACGGTAGCGGCTACTGGATCGCCACCGATCAGTTCAAGGACCGCAGCGTGTTCCAGGTATTCGATCGCCAGAGCCTGGCGCATGTCGGTGCCTTCGCTGGCCGGGTGACTGCCAATACCGACGGCGTGTGGCTGGATCAACGCGGCGATGCGCGCTTTCCGGGCGGGGTGTTCTATGCCTTGCACGACGACCAGGCGGTGGCGGCATTCGACTGGCGCGATATCGCGCGCGTGCTGCGCCTGAAAGAGTGCGCGCCATGAGCGCGGCACGTGCGGCGCTGTCTGCAGCGCTGTTGCTGGGGGCGATGGCAGGCACGCGGGCGTTTGCCGCCGAGCGCGCCGCCGAACCGAATACCCAGGTGCCGGCGGGTTCCACCCACTATGTTGCCGATGGCTTCCCGGACCGCATCGTCGCCACGCCCGCGCAGGCGGCGGCGACCGGTTTCGCGGTGGCCTGGCGTACCGATGCCAGCGTCGACCAGCCGTGGCTGGAACTGGTGGTTGCCGGCGACTCGCCCGACGTGGGTACGCCGCGCCGCATCCGTGCCAGCACCGCCACGCTGGCCAGCGAAAACGGCAGCTCGCACCACCACCGCGCCGACATCGACGGGCTGAAGCCGGACACGCTGTACGCCTACCGCGTGCAGGGCAACCGCACCTGGGGCGCGTGGAATCATTTCCGCACCGCCGCCAGCGCCGACACACCGCTGACGCTGCTGTACTTCGGCGACACCCAGAACAAGAACCTCAGCCTGGTCTCGCGGGTGATCCGCCAGGCCTGGCGCTCGGCACCGGACGCGCGGCTGGCCCTGTTCGCCGGCGACCTGGTCAGCGGCAAGGACGGCCAGGACGACAACGAGTGGGCCGAGTGGTTCGAAGCCGGGCGCTGGTTGCTGGAAGGCACCGCAGTGGCACCGGCGCCGGGCAATCACGAATATCACGAAGAGGGCGAGGACACCCCGCAGGCCACGCGCACGCTCGGCAACCACTGGCCGGTGACCTTCGCCCTGCCGCGCAACGGGCCGTCGGCCACGGCGCGCACCAGCTACTGGTTCGACTATCAGGGCGTGCGCATCGCCGTGCTGGACGGCACCTCGGTGCTGGATCTGGGCACCGGCCCGGCACAGGCGCAGTGGCTGGACACGGTACTGGCCGACAGCCCGCACCCGTGGTCGATCGTGTTGATCCACCAGCCGTTCTTTTCCCCGCGCGCCGATCGCGAGAACCAGAAGCTGGTCGAGCAGGTGCTGCCGGTGATCCGCCGCCACAAGGTCGATCTGGTGCTGCAGGGCCACGACCACACCTACGGTCGGCGCGGCGATGAAGCAGGGCAGGCGACGCCGGTGTTCGTGGTCTCGGTGGCCGGGCCCAAGCAGTACCGGCTCTCGGACATGGCGCGCAAGACCATGCGTCCGGTCGGCGAAGACACCCAGCTCTATCAGGTGCTTCGCATCGACAACCAGAAGTTGCGTTACGAGTCGCGCACCGCCACCGGGCGTCTCTACGATGCGTTCGAGCTGGAGCGCGGCAGCGATGGCGGCAAGCGGCTGGTGGAGCAGGAAGCCGGGCGCATCGCACCGCGCGATTGCCCGCGCAGCGCAACCCTGAAGGGACGCGCAGACCGGTGCTGGGAGTGAGGCACAGGACAACAGCGTTGCGAGCTCCGCCGTGCCGGATGACGAGGCAGTGAGCGAACTTCGGTTCTGGATTGATGATGCGAATCGGCGGCAGGCGTAACCATTTAAAATTGTGAATTACGTCACACTAATAATGGGACTACTGTTGCGGCTGACCGGAGCTCCATCCGGGTAGCCGACTTCGGTGCGGTGCTTCGGTGGAGGTCTGGTTCCCCCAGCCCCGAGAAGCCCCCATGATCCCCCACGTGTTCCATCTCACTGCGCCGACCAAGCACCTGCTTTGGGAAGAGCGCAAGATCCAGGCCCGCCTGCAGCGGCTGTTGCCGGGCTGGACCTGCCATGTCTGGGACGACGCCGACAACTCCGCACTGATGCGGCGCGCGTTCCCGGAATTCGCCGACCGCTACGAGGCGATACGCTTCGGCGTGATGAAGGCCGACATCGCGCGCTGCGCCTATATGCACAGCTACGGTGGCTTCTATTTCGACACCGACTACAAGCTGCTGCGCACGCTTGGCGCGGACGTACTGGCACAGCAATGCGTGCTGCCGATCGAAGAGGGCGCGCCCGGCAACGAGCAGTTCAAGATCGGCAACGCCGTGTTCGGCTCGGAGGCAGGGCATCCGTTCTGGCGCGCCTTCATCGAGCACATCTTCACCACGCATGCGCCCGAGATGCTGGAAGACCACCGGCAGATTCCGATGATCTCCGGCCCGCGCGGGCTGACGCGTTTCTACAACGCGCACGCCGGCGAGTTTGCCGGCATCGTGTTCCCGGCGCGCGATGCGTTCCATCCGGATCGCACCTGGTTCGGGCTCGGCCACCGTGGCGGCACCGTCGCGGTGGGCTCGCACCTGTGCTGGGCGTCCTGGCGCGGCAAGTCGCCACGCCGGGCCGTGACCAATTACCTGCGCCGCAAGCTGAGCGCCGTGCCGATCTGACCGGGCCGGGCAGCACATCGCCGCGCGCGACGGCAAGGGCGCGCGGTGAGCTTCGGGGCGGCCGCGCACCTGTCCGAGGCGCGCAAGTACCGCCTGCGTCGCCTTGGCTTCAAGCGACTCGCAAAACCATGGCGCTCACCTACAGGTGGGCGCGGCCGGTGCTGGGATTCAGCGTTTACCGCTCGGATACCGAAGTTACTGCGCACCGTCCGCTACCACATGAGGACGGCTCGCCACGTTCGGTTGGTGGCTCTCAGGCCGCCTCGGCCTGGGCCTGGCGCGGACCTTCCTTCAGTGCACGCGCGATCAACCCGACCAGCAGATCGAGTTCGTCTTCGCCCATCGCAAAGTGCGGGGTGAAGCGCAGCGAATTCTCGCCGCCATGGATGACGTTGACGCCATGATGGCGCAACCACTCTTCGGTGGAACCGGCGCCATAGCACTTGAATTGCGGCGCCAGCTCGCAGGAGAACAGCAAGCCGGTGCCCTGCACCTTGGTGATCAAACCGCCGAGCTCGGACTGCAATGCTTCCAGCTTGGCGATCGCCTGCGCGCCGCGGGTGCGGATGTTCTCGCGGACCTGCGGGGTGAACAACGCCAGCGTGGCGCAGGCGACATCCAGCGCACGCGGATTGGTGGTCATGGTGTTGCCGTAGGTGCCCTTGCGGTACACCTGCGCGGCGTGTTCGGTCACTGCCAGTACCGACAGCGGGTATTGCGCAGCGTTGAGCGCCTTGGAATAGGTCTCCAGGTCCGGCGGGTCGAGCTGCTCGAAGCCGGGGTAATCCACCACCGACAGCACGCCGTGCGCGCGCAGACCGGCCTGGATCGAATCCACCAGCAGCAGGCTGCCATGCAGGCGGGTCAGTTCGCGCGCCGCGGCATAGAACGCGGCCGGCAATGCGCGGCCCGGGTCGCCTTCGCCCATCACCGGCTCCAGGAATACCGCCTCGATGAACCAGTGATTGCGCGCGGCCTCGTCGAAGGCGCGCTGCAGCGCCGCCACGTCGTACGGCGCGATCGCGATCACCGAGTCTTCGTCGCGGTAGCTGGCCAGGTACTTGGTGTAGGTCTTGCGGCTGGAATCGGAATACAGGCCGGGGCGGTCGGTACGGCCATGGAAGCTGCCCTTGACCACCACGCGCTTGATGCTGGCACCGGCGTGACGCGCGCCCGGGTCGGTGTGCAGCTTGGCGTTGGTATCGACGATGCGCGCGGCCAGACCGACCGCTTCGGAGCCGGAGTTGAGACACATGAAGCGCGCGAACGGACAGCCGCCACGGGTATGGCCGATCTCGGCGCGCAGGGCGCGGTCGAGCCGGCGCTGCGCCAGGCTGGGGGTCATTACGTTGGCCATCACCTGCGGACGCGCCATCGCTTCGAGCACCGGCGCGGGGGTGTGGCCGAAGCCGAGCATGCCGTAGCCGCCGGCGTCGTACAGCACCGCGCCCTTGAGCGTGATCACCCAGGGACCGCGCGCGGCCAGCGCCACGTACGGGGTCACCGCATCGTCGGCATAGAAATTGATGAAGCCGTCCTGCACCGCACCGATCTGGGCGTCTTCGTCCAGGTCCAGCAGGTCGGCGGCCTCCGCGCGCACCTGCGCGTACTCGGCGGCCGCGGCGTCGATGGCGCGTGCAAGATCCGGGTGGTTGGCGGCCAGACGCGCGATGCTGGCATCGTCCAGGCCATCGGTCAGGCGGCGGCCGGCGTGGGCACGCAGCGGGGCGAGCGGGGCGAGGACGGACATGGCGCATCTCCTGCAAGGTGGCGTTCCCTTCCTATTATCGGCAGAAGATCGGCGTTTGGCAGCGTGAATCCGGGCAGGAAGTCGGGTATTTTCGTCGAATCGACGAACCAATTGGGCAAAAGTGAAAATCACTCCCTCCGACGAACGCCTGCTGTCGCTGCTGCGCGAGGACGCGCGCGCCTCCACCGCGCAGATTGCGCGCCGGCTCGGGCTGTCGCGCACCACCGTGCAGAGCCGGATCGAAAAACTCGAACGCGACGGCGTGATCAGCGGCTACACCGTGCGCACCCACGACGCCTACGAACAGGGCCGCATCCGCGCGCATATCCTGATCACCGTGCTGCCCAAGAAGATGCCGGCCGTGGTCAAGGCGCTGCGCGACATCCCGCAGGTACGCCTGCTGCACTCGGTCAGCGGCGCCTACGACCTGATCGCCCTGGGCGTGGTCGGCGGCGTCAACGAGATGGACGTGCTCACCGACGCCATCGGCGCGATCGACGGCGTGGAGCGCACGACGACGTCGATCATTTTGTCAACGAAGTTTGAGCGGTGAGGGGCCGGGATTGGGAATTGGGGATTGGGGATTGGGGATTCGTAAGAGCGGGCCGCTTGCGTCCTAAACGTTCCGGTCCGCGGATCCTGCTCTTACGAATCCCGAATCCCCAATCCCCGCCTCACTGCGAATCCCCAATCCCGAATCTCCAATCCCGGCCGCAGTTACAATATGCGGCTCCTCAGCCATCCGATCCTGCGGCCTTGAAGAAGTCCGATTTCAACTATTCGCTGCCCGACGAGCTGATTGCCCAGGCGCCGTTGGCCGAGCGGGCGGCCAGCCGCTTGCTGGTGGTGCCGCCGTCGCCGCAGGCGCTGGTCGACCGGCAGGTGCGGGATCTGCCCGAGCTGCTGCAGCCGGGCGATCTGCTGATCTTCAACGATACCCGGGTGATCCCGGCGCGGTTGTTCGGGCAAAAGGCCAGTGGCGGGCGGGTGGAAATCCTGATCGAGCGCCTGCTCGGCGAGCGCGAGGCGCGGGTGCAGATCGGCGCCAGCAAGTCGCCCAAGGCCGGCAGCTGGATCGCGCTGGACGCCGGCGGCCAGGCCGAGGTGCTGGGCCGCGACGGCGAGTTCTATCTGCTGCGCTTCGAGATCCCCACACCGCTGGAGCACTGGCTGCTGGAAGCCGGGTGCCTGCCGCTGCCGCCGTACATCCGCCGCGAGCCGGGAGTGGAAGACCGCGAGCGCTACCAGACCGTGTTCGCGCGCGAAGTCGGCGCGGTCGCCGCCCCCACCGCCGGCCTGCATTTCGACGAGGCGTTGCTGGCGCGGTTGCGCGAGCGTGGGGTGGAGTTCGGCCATGTCACCTTGCATGTGGGCGCCGGCACCTTCCAGCCGGTACGCGTGGATGCGCTCGACCAGCACGTGATGCACACCGAGTGGCTCAACGTCGGCGCCGCGCTGGTCGAGCAGGTGCGCCGCACCCGGGCCCGCGGCGGCCGCGTCATCGCGGTGGGAACCACGGTGGTGCGCTCGCTGGAAAGTGCCTGGCGCACCAGCGATGCCGCGCCCGAGGGCGAACTGCTGCCGTTCGCCGGCGAAACCCAGATCTTCATCCTGCCCGGCTACCGCATCCGCAGCGTCGATGCGATGGTCACCAACTTCCATCTGCCCGAAAGCACGCTGCTGATGATGGTCTCGGCCTTCGCCGGCCGCGAGCGCATCTTCGCCGCCTATCAACACGCCATCGAACAGCGCTATCGCTTCTTTTCCTACGGCGATGCGATGTTGCTGTGGAGCAGGGAATCGGGAATCGGGAATGGGGAATCGTAGAGCGGCATCCGCCGAACGATCAGCCACCTGCCAACCGCTCTTCCGATTCCCAAATCCCGATTCCCCATTCCCGGCCTTTCAATGTCCCGACTCCAGTTCCAGCTCCAAGCCACCGACGGCCATGCCCGGCGTGGGCGTCTGACCTTTCCGCGTGGCACCGTCGAGACGCCGGCGTTCATGCCGGTGGGTACCTATGGCTCGGTCAAGGGCATCCTGCCCGAGCAGATCCGCGCGCTGGGTGCGGAGATCATCCTGGGCAATACCTTCCACCTGTATCTGCGCCCGGGCCTGGATGTGATCGGCGATCACGGCGGCTTGCACGGGTTTGCGCGCTGGGACGGGCCGATCCTCACCGATTCGGGCGGGTTCCAGGTGTTTTCGCTGGCGCATCGCCGCAAGATCACCGAGCAGGGCGTGACCTTCGCCTCGCCCACCGATGGCGCGCGGGTGTTCCTGGGCCCGGAAGAGAGCATGCAGATCCAGAAGGTGCTCGATTCAGACATCGTGATGATCTTCGACGAATGCACGCCGTACCCGGCCACCGAAGAGGTAGCGCGGCGCTCGATGGAGCTGAGCCTGCGCTGGGCGCAGCGCTCGCGGCAGGCGCATGACGGGCTGGGCAACGACGCGGCGCTGTTCGGCATCGTGCAGGGTGGGGTGCATCCGGACCTGCGCAGCCGCTCGCTGGACGGGCTGCAGGGCATCGGGTTCGACGGCTACGCCATCGGCGGGCTGGCGGTGGGCGAGCCGGAGCATGAGCGCAACGCGATGCTGGAACACCTGCATCCGCGCCTGCCGGCCGAGCGCCCGCGCTATCTGATGGGCGTGGGCCGGCCGGAGGACCTGGTCGAAGGCGTGGCACGGGGCGTGGACATGTTCGACTGCGTGATGCCCACCCGCAATGCGCGTAATGGGCATTACTTCACCTCCTTCGGCACCGTGCGCATCCGCAACGCCAAGTACGAGCGCGACCTGGACACCATCGAGCCGGGCTGCGGCTGCCATGCCTGCAGCAGCGGCTACACGCGCTCCTACCTGCGCCATCTGGACCGCTGCAACGAGATGCTGGCGCCGATGCTGGGCACCCTGCACAACCTCTGGTACTACGAGAAGTTGATGGCCGACCTGCGTGCGGCGATCGCCTCGGGAACCTTTGCCGAGTTCCGGCGGTCCTTCTATGCGGCACGCGGCGCCATCACGCCGCCGTTGCCGGGGGAAACCAGCTGAGACCGGCCGTCCGCGCCCTTGCGCGGACGGTTTGGAACCCGCATGGCATAATTCCCGGCTGTTCCGCTCCGGCGGTACCTGAATAGCGAGCGGCCGGTTGGCGCGCTGGCACCCAAACTAGGATGCACTGAATGAATCTGCTCGATTTCCTGATCCCCGTCGCCCAGGCGCAGGCCACTGGCGGCGCGCCGGCGCCCGGCCCGATGGGCGGCCTGTCCACCTTCGCGCTGCCGATCATCCTGATCGCGGTCATGTACTTCCTGATGATTCGCCCGCAGATGAAGCGCCAGAAGGAGCACAAGTCGCTGCTGGACAAGCTGGCGCGCGGCGACGAGGTCATCACCTCCGGCGGCGTGGCGGGCGTGATCACCGATATCGGCGACAACTTCATCACCGTGGAAGTGGCCGACAACGTGCGCATCCGCGTGCAGAAGAGTGCCGTGGGCCACGTGCTGCCCAAGGGCACGCTGAAGTCTGCCAACTAAGCGGCAACCAACCCGCTGCGTCCACTGTCAGGTGGGCGCAGTCGGTGCCGCGAACCGGCGCTGAGCGCGCTGCTCCGCGGCACCGCCGCATCCACCTGACGACCGCTGGCGACGTTGTGTTGGCCGCCTGAAGTCGTTCTCACTGCTAGGCGCGTCGCCGGGATGGTGTCGCGCGGGACTGTCGCAATGCTTGAATTTCCTCGCTGGAAGTATTTTCTGATCCTGCTGGTGCTGGCGGTCAGCGCGTTGTACGCGTTGCCCAACATCTACCAGAAGGACCCGTCCGTGCAGATCACCGCCAGCCGCGGTGCCCAGCTCGACGACGCCTTGCGCAGCCGCATCGACGCCGACCTCAAGGCCGCCGGCATCACGCCGAAGGCCGTCACCCGGGAAGGCGACAGCCTGATGGTGCGCCTGCCCAACCTGCAGGCACAGACCCGCGCCAACGACGTGCTGCGCCAGCAACTGGGCGAGAACTACACGGTGGCGCTGAATCTGGCCTCGACCGTGCCGGACTGGCTGGCCAAGCTGGGCGGCCGGCCGATGGTGCTGGGCCTGGACCTGGTCGGCGGCGTGCACTTCGCCATGCAGGTGGACCAGAAGGCCGCGCTGGAAAAGCGCCTGGACGGCTTTGCCGAAGACATCCGCACCACGCTGCGTGACGGCCGTATCGCCTATCGCTCGGTCGAGCGCCGCGGCGACAACAGCATCCAGGTCAGCCTGAGCGAGGGCGCCAGCGTCGACGCCGCGCGCACCGCGCTGGCCAAGTCGCAGCCGACCCTGACCTACGACGTCAGCGGCCAGAACATCTCGGTCAAGGTGCCGGAGGCCGAACTCAAGCAGATCGCCAGCGGCGCGATCGAGCAGAACCTCACCACCTTGCGTAACCGCGTCAACGCGCTAGGCGTGTCCGAACCGACCATCCAGCGCCAGGGCGAGGACCGCATCGTGGTCGAACTGCCCGGCCTGCAGGACACCGCCGAGGCCAAGCGCCTGATCGGCGCCACCGCCTCGCTGGAATTCCGTGCGGTGGTCGAAGGCAATGCCGAAGACGCCGTGCGCAGCGGCAGCATCCCGCCCGAAGCCAAGGTCTACCGCGTGCGCGATACCGGCGCGCCGGTGCTGCTCAACAAGCGCGCGCTGGTGACCGGCGACCAGATGGTCAGTGCCAGCGTCAGCACCGACCAGAACGGCATGCCGGCGGTGGCGGTGACGCTCAACAACGTCGCCGGCCAGCGCATGCTCGACTACACCAGCGCCAACGTCGGCAAGCTGATGTCGGTGGTCTACATCGAGCGCATTCCCACCGTCAGCATGGTCGACGGCAAGGAAGTGCGCAGCGTGCGGGTCAAGGAAGAGGCGCTGTCGCCGACCCGCATCGCCGGCGTGTTCGGCAAGAACTTCCAGACCACCGGCCTGGAGAAGGTGGAGGCCGAGAACCTGGCCAAGCTGCTCAAATCCGGTTCGCTGGCGGCACCGATGGATTTCGTCGAGGAATACGTGATCGGCCCGAGCCTGGGCGCGGAGAACGTGGAGCGCGGCGTCACTGCGGTGATCTACTCGTTCCTGTTCACGCTGGTGTTCTTCACCGTCTACTACCGCGTGTTCGGCGCGATCACCTCGGTGGCGCTGCTGTTCAACCTGCTGATCGTGGTAGCGGTGATGTCGCTGTTCGGTGCCACCATGACGCTGCCCGGGTTTGCCGGCCTGGCGTTGTCGGTGGGCCTGTCGGTGGACGCCAACGTGCTGATCAACGAGCGTATCCGCGAGGAGCTGCGACTGGGCGTGCCGGCCAAATCGGCGATTGCCGCCGGTTATGAAAAGGCCGGCGGCACCATCCTGGACGCCAACCTCACCGGTCTGATCGTGGCGGTGGCCTTATACGCGTTCGGCACCGGCCCGCTGAAGGGCTTCGCGCTGACCATGATGATCGGTATCTTCGCCTCGATGTTCACTGCGATCACCGTGTCGCGTGCGCTGGCGGTGCTGATCTACGGCCGCCGCAAGAAGCTGAAGACCGTCGCCATCTGAGATGCGAGTCCGGCCTTGTCCCTGCAGTGCGCTGCTGGGGGCGGGGGATGAATCCCTTCGCAAGCGTTGCGCATCCTGACGGTGCGTAACGTCTAAACGGAAGATCTTTTCCATGAAATTGTTCCCGCTCCATCTCATTCCCAACGACACCAAGATCGACTTCATGCGCCTGCGCAAGCCGGTGCTGATCCTGATGCTGGTGATCGCGGTGGCCTCGGTCGGCGTTATCGTCGGCAAGGGCTTCAACTACGCACTGGAATTCACCGGCGGCACGCTGGTGCAGACCTCGTTCCAGAAGACCGTGGACGTGGACCAGGTGCGTGAGCAACTGGCCAAGGCCGGCTTCGAGAACGCCCAGGTGCAGAACGCGCGCGGCGGCAACGAAGTGATGATCCGCCTGCAGGCGCGCGAGCAGCACAACAACCGCGACGATGCCGCAACCACCGTCGCCGAAGAAGTGCGCAAGGCGGTCAGCACCGCGCAGAATCCCGCCACCGTGCAGCCGGGCGAGTTCGTCGGCCCGCAGGTCGGCAAGGACCTGGCCTTGAACGGTGTGTATGCCACGGTGTTCATGCTGGTGGGCTTTCTGATCTACATCGCCTTCCGCTTCGAGTGGAAGTTCGCCGTGGTCGCCAGCCTGACCGCTCTGTTCGACCTGCTGGTCACCGTGGCCTTCGTGTCGCTGACCGGCCGCGAGTTCGACCTGACCGTGCTGGCCGGCCTGTTGTCGGTGATGGGCTTTGCGATCAACGACATCATCGTGGTGTTCGACCGCGTGCGCGAAAACTTCCGCGCGTTGCGGGTGGAGCCGCTGGAAGTGCTGAACCGCTCGATCAACCAGACGCTGTCGCGCACGGTGATCACCGCGGTGATGTTCTTCCTGTCGGCGCTGGCGTTGTACATCTACGGCGGCGAGTCGATGGAAGGCCTGGCCGAGACACACATGATCGGCGCGGTAATCGTGGTGATCTCCTCGGTGATCGTCGCAGTACCAATGCTGAGCATCGGGCCGTTTGCCGTCACCAAGCAGGATCTGCTGCCCAAGGCCAAGGACGTCGAGGCGCTGGCGCGCCGTCCCTGATTGGTCATCGATCTTCGATTACGAGAAAACCGCGCGCTGCGCGGTTTTTTCGTTTTGGCGCATCGAGCAGGTCAGCGCAACGCGTCGTAGCAGCGCGCCTGAGCGCGACGAGGCTTTATCGGTAACGCCTCATCGCGCCCAGGTGCGCTCCTACGGAGCAAGGCGAAGTGCGCTGGCTAAACCCGCCGAAACCAGGTCAGCCATGCAGTGCAATGCGTCGTAGGAGCGCGCCTGAGCGCGACCGGGCTTTATCGGGAATGCCTCATCGCGCCCGGGTGCGCTCCTACCGGGCCAAGCGAGCGGGCTGGCTAAAATCCGCCGGACCCAGCTCAGCCGTGCAACGCAATGCGTCGTAGGAGCGCGCCAGAGCGCGACCGGGCTTTATCGGGAATGCCTCATCGCGCTCAGGCGCGCTCCTACCGAGCTAGGTGAGTGCGCTGCAACGTCCTGCAACGCACGCACCGATCCTCGCGGACTTATAGATTCCAGTCGATCCGCATGCCTGCAATCAGCGCGTTCTTCAGATCGTTGGTGCGGGTCGGTTCGTTGAACTGGTCGGGGTTGATCACGTAATGCAGGTTCGGCGCGATGCGCAGGCGCTTGGTGACCTGGATGCCGTAGCTCAGCTCCATCATGATCTGGTTGTCGGCCGGGGTGCCGGTGCCGCCGGCCGAGGCGCGCGCCAGGCGCAGGTTTTCGATCGCCTCGTCGCTGTACTTCTGCTGGGTGATCACAAACGCAATGTTGTCCTGCGGGCGGCTGGCGAAGGTGCCTTTCTGCACCAGGCCGAGCTGCACGAAGTGGTCCTCGATCGCCTGGCCGCCGGTGCTCTTGAGGATGGCGCCGAACACGGTCAGGCCGCGGCTGCCGGACGGATCCGGGTTGGTGACCTGTTGTTCGAAGCGGGCGAACATGCCCGAGCGGCCCTGCTTGTTCTCGTAGCCCAGGCCGCTGAGCACGGCCGGGTTGCCGTTGCGGTCGCGCAGCGGGTCGGTGTAGTCGGAGTTGTCCTGCCAGCCGCCCAGTTCGTACATCGCGGCCATGCTGCCGTCGCCGCCCTTGTTCTTGTAGCCGACCGCGTAAGGCACCACCACGCCGGTGGTGTCGTCGGTGCTCCACTTCAGGCCGTGCTGGCCATCCTGGGCCTGCACCGGGTTCACCTCGTAGGCGCCCACGTGCACATAGACCTTGGGTGTGACCCAGGCGGTGGCATGCGCGGCCCAGCTGGACACCGGCCAGTAGGTGAAGTTGCTGGTGCGGAACACGAAGGTGGGATTGCCGCAGGCCGAATTGCCCTGGAAGTACTGGCACAGGTCCGAGCCCAGGAAGTGGATGTTGGCCACGCTGCGGCCGGCCTCCAGTTCCAGGCGGTCGTCGAACAGTTTCTGCAGCAGGGTGAAGTTGGCCAGCCGCGTGCCCTGGCCGCCGTAGATCTCCTGCACCGAGGTGCTGTTGCCGATGCTGCTGTTGGCCAGGTTGGTGCCGTGGCGGTTGGTGACGTACAGCTTGACGGTGGCGCCGCCCCAGCCGAACAGGCGGTCCATGTCGACGTCGGTACCGACCATCAGCTGGCCGGCATAGGCGTCGCCGTTCTTGCGGCCGCCATCGATCATCGAGGCGGCTTCGCCGGTGTAACCCAGCTTGAGCTTGAAGGCATCGGCGGCATCCTGCGCGTGGGCGAGCGGGGTCAGCGCCAGTGCCAGCGACAGGCACAGCAGGCGGGGACGGGCATGGCGGGGGGCGAGGACGGTCATGGCAGGACTCCGAACGAAGGAAGGCGTGGCCGGGTGGCGAACGCGACAGCTAGGGGATGGGCAAGCCGCTGGCCGCGCACGAGGGTGCGCAGCGCAGCGGTGAAACCAGTCAGGGGTGGAGCGGGGCGGCAATCAGGCGTGGCGCATGCGCGGGCGGCAAGCGCCAGTGGCGGGGTGGCCGAAGGTCAGGCGACCACGTCGGCCACCGGCTTCTTGAGCAGGCGCAGCGCCACCGCAGTGACCACCACGCCGACCACCAGGGCCAGCACGTAATTGAGCAGGTGGGTCACTGCGTTGGGGATCAGCAGCACGAAGATGCCGCCGTGCGGTGCCTTCAACTCGGCACCAGCGGTCATCGAGATCGCGCCGGCCACGGCCGAGCCGATCACCAGCGCCGGGATGGTGCGCAGCGGGTCGCGCGCGGCATACGGGATGGCGCCTTCGGTGACGAAGGCCAGCCCGAGCACGCCGGCGGCCGTGGCCGAGCCGCGCTCTTCCACGGTGAAGCGGTTGCGGAACACCCAGGTGGCCAGCGCGATGCCCAGCGGCGGGGTCATGCCGGCGACCATGGCGGCGGCCATCGGGGTGTAGACCTGGCTGGCGATCAGGCCGGTGGAGAACGCATAGGCGGCCTTGTTGACCGGCCCGCCCATGTCGAAGGCCATCATGCCGCCGAGCAACAGGCCCAGCAGCAACGCGCTGCTGCCCTGCATGCCGCGCAGCCAGGCGGTGAGCCAGGCCAGCAGGTCGGCCACCGGCTGACCGAACACGTACATCATCGCCAGGCCGACCAGCAGGGTGCCCAGCACCGGCAGGATCAGCACCGGCTTGAGCCCTTCCAGGTTGCGCGGCAGGCGGATGTAGCGGTTGAGCGCGGCCACGCCGTAGCCGGCGATGAAGCCGGCAATGATGCCGCCGAGGAAACCAGCATTGAGGTTGGCCGCGACCAGGCCGCCGATCATGCCGGGCGCGATGCCGGGGCGGTCGGCGATGGAGTAGGCGATATAGCCGGCCAGCGCGGGCACCATCAGGGTGAAGCCGGCCTTGGCGCCGATCTGGAACAGCGACCAGGCCAGCGTGCCCTGGTGCGCATCGTCGCCGGCATAGATGCCGCCGAGCGCGAATGCCAGCGCGATCAACAGGCCGCCAGCGGTGACGAAGGGCAGCATGAACGACACGCCGGTCATCAGGTGCTTGTAGGCGCCGGTGCGGCCGTTGCCGGTGTTTTCGGCCTTGGCGCCGCCTGCGACCGGCGCCGAGCCGCCGTGCACGCCGGCTTCGGCCAGCGCTTTCTGGATCAAGGCCGGGCCATCGTTGATCGCCGGCTTGGTACCGCTCTTGAACAGGCGCTTGCCGCCGAAACGGGCCAGGTCGACTTCGCGATCGGCGGCGATCAGCACCAGGTCGGCGTCGCGGATTTCCGCGTCGGTCAGGGCGTCCTGCGCGCCGACCGAGCCCTGGGTTTCCACGCGGATCTGGTAGCCGAGTTTCTTGGCGGCCTGCTGCAGGCCTTCGGCGGCCATGAAGGTGTGCGCGATGCCGGTGGGGCAGGAGGTGATCGCAACGATGCGCTTGCTGCCCGCGCTGCCTGCGGCAGCCGATGCATTGGCGGCAGCCGGTGCGGCGAGCTGGTTCACTGCGGCGGCCGGGTCGTCCAGTACCGCGCCCAGGCTCAGGCGCAGCAGTTGCGCGTCGCCGAAGCGGGCGGTGTCGGCATCGGCGTCGCCGATTACCAGCACCTGGCTGGCGGCGCTGGCCAGTTCGCCCGGCAATGCGCCGAGCACGCCCTGGTCGCTGCGGATTTCGATCGTCACGCTGCGCCCGGCGGCGGTGGCCGCGCGGCGCAGCGCTTCGGCCGCCAGGACGGCTTCGGTGCTGCGGTCGCCAGCGGCGATGACCACGATGGAAGAGGACATGCAAATCTCCTGCGTTGTTCGGTCGCCGGCAAGCGCCGGCGGGATACGTGGTGTCTTGCGCATAACACCGGCGCGCTGCGCTGGCGCTGCCAGCGTTCGCGCCGGCGGTGGTGCTACGAGAGCGGGTCGATGACGATCTCGCCAGCGAGCTTGCGTACCTGCTGCGGGTTCAGCCGGCGCGCATCGCCGCTTTCCAGCCGGCTGACCGAGAACGCGGTCGCCAGCCGTGCGCAACTTTCCAGATCGGTGGACTCGCCGAGCAGCGCGGCGGCCAGGCCGGCCACCATCGCGTCACCGGCGCCCACGCTGCTGCCCTGCGCCAGGCGCGGCGGACGCGCGATCAGGCGCTGGTCGCGCTGCACGAACAGCGCGCCTTCGGTCCCCATCGAAATGACCACCAGCTGGATGCCGCGCGCGATCAGTTCGTGCGCGGCGGCGCTGAGGGCGGCACGGTCGCTCAGCGGGCGACCGGTCCAGGCTTCCAGCTCGTGGCGGTTCGGCTTGACCGCGTACGGCAGCGCCTGGCGTTCGGCACCAAGCGCGGCCACCAGCGGCGCGCCGCTGGTGTCCAGCAGCACGCGCGCACCGGCGGCGCTGGCCTGGGCCTGCAACTGCGCCCAGCTGTCGTCCGGCAGGCCGGCCGGCAGGCTGCCCGACAGCACCACCGGCAGGCCGGGGCGCAGCAGCGGGGCGAGGTGATCGGCCACGCCCTGCAGGTGCGGCTGGCCCAGGCGCAGCCCGGGCAGGTTGATGTCGGTGGTGTCGTTGCTGCGCGCTTCGACCAGCTTGAGGTTGGTGCGGGTCTCGCCGGCCACGCGCTGGCAGTGATCGGCAATGCCGCGCTCGCGGAACAGCGCCTCGAACACGCCGGCATTGCCGACCCCGAGCACGCCGAGCGCGGCGACCTGGCTGCCCCAGTCGGCCAGACAGGCGGCCACGTTGATGCCCTTGCCGCCGGCATCGTTGCGCACGCTGCTGGCGCGATGCACCGCGCCCGGCTGCAGGCTGTCGAGCTGGATGGTCTGGTCGATCGCCGGGTTCAGCGTCACCGTGATGGCGTGCAGGTTCATGCCTGGCCCTCGCGCTGCGCTTCCAGTGCGCGCACCTGTTCAGCGGTTTCGCAGTTCAGCGCTTGCTCGGCGAGCTGCTGCAGCGTGCTCAGCGCGGTGCCGCGCAGGCGTGCCTTGACCGCCGGAATGTCGTTGGGCGTCATCGACAGTTCCTGCACGCCCAGTCCGGCCAGCAGGCTGGCGCCGAACGGATCGCCGGCCAGGCCACCGCACACGCCGACCCAGCGGTCGTGTTTGCGCGCACCTTCGATCGTGCTGCGGATCATGCGCAGCACCGCCGGGTGCAGGCTGTCGGCTTCGGCGGCCAGCTCCGGGTTCTGGCGGTCGATCGCCAGCACGTACTGGGTCAGGTCGTTGGTGCCGATCGAGAAGAAGTCCGCATGGCGCGCCAGCACGTCGGCCTGCGCGGCGGCGGCGGGCACCTCGATCATGATGCCGATCGGCACCTCGGGCGCGTCGAGTTCGGCGCGGATGCGCGCGCAGATGGCGCGCAGGGTGATCAGCTCCGGCACCGAGGTGATCATCGGGAACATGATCGACAGCCGCGCCCCGTCCTTGGCGGCGCGGTACAGCGCACGCAGCTGCGGTTCGAGTAGGTCCGGGCGACGCAGCAGCAGGCGTGCGCCGCGGACGCCCAGGAACGGGTTTTCCTCGTGCGGCAGCTCCAGATGCGCGACCTGCTTGTCGCCGCCGATGTCCAGCGCGCGCACGATCAGCGGGCGGCCATCCAGCGCCTGCGCCATCGCTAGGTAGGTCGCGTGCTGCTCGTCCTCGCTGGGCGTGCTGCCGCTTTCCAGGAACAGGAATTCGGTCCGCATCAGGCCGACGCCTTCGGCGCCCTGGGTCAGCGCCATTGCAACCTGGTCGGGCAGGTTGACGTTGGCGCCGATGTCGATGTGGTGGCCGTCGCTGGTTTCGGCTGGCAAGGCGCGCTGCGCGGCTTCGCGCTCGCGGATCGCCTGCTGCTCGGCGATATGCGTGCGCGCCGCATCCAGGTCCAGCTCGGACGGGTTGATGTACAGCCGCCCACTGCTGCCGTCGATGATGGCGGTGATGCCGTCTTCGATATCCATGAGTTGGCCGCCGGCCGCGACCAGCGCCGGCAGGCCGAGCGTGCGCGACAGGATCGCGGTATGTGAGGTCGGCCCGCCTTGCGCGGTGGCCAGGCCGAGCACGCGTGCGGTGTCCAGGTTGGCGGTGTCCGACGGTGACAGATCACCGGCCAGCAGGATGCAAGGCTGCTCCGGCAGGTCGGTCAGGCCGGCGCCGGCGGCAGCCGGGTCGAGCTGGGCCAGCACGCGGCGGCCGACGTCGCGCAGGTCGGCCGCGCGGCCGGCCAGCACCGGGTTGCCGAGTGCGGCCAGTCCCGAGGCGATCTGTTCCACCGCCTGATGCCACGACCACGCCACGCCGTGGCCTTCGACCATCAGCTGGCAGGTGCGGGTGATCAGGTCGGTGTCGTTGAGCAGCTCGGCCTGGGCCTTGAAGATCGCCGCGTCCGAGGCGCCGAGCCGGCGCTGGGTGTCGTCCTGGATCGCCGCCAGCTGCTGGCGGGTGCGGGTCAGCGCGTCGTGCAGCAGCGCGCCGCCATCGCCCAGGCCGACCGGTTGATCGGCCACCTCGGTCTGCGCCGCGCGCAGCCGGTGCACGATGCCGATCGCCACGCCCGGGCTGGCGCCGATGCCGACGATGGCCGGTTGCGCCTGTGGCGGCGTCCAGCCGGCCACCGGGGCGGCGCGGCGTTGCGCGGCACGCTCGGCATCGGCCTTTTCCTGCGCGGTCAGGCTGTCCATCACTGCGCGCAGGCGCTTGAGCAGCGCACCCGCATCAGTGCCTTCGGCCGAGACGGTGATGCTGTCGCCGGCACGCAGGCCCAGCTGCAGCAGGCCGACCAGGCTCTTGGCATCGGCGGCCTGGTCGCCGGCGCGCACCTGGGCGCGCGCCGAGAAACCGCGCGCGGTCTCGGCCCAGCGCGTGGCCGGGCGGGCGTGCAGGCCGCTGGGGTAGGCGATGGTCCACTCGAAGGATTCGGCCAGATCGGTGGCCGGCGCGGCGCTGCTGTCGGGTGCGCGGTCGCCGGTCAAGGCCGCCACGATCACGCCGGGGTCGTCGGTGGTGAACAGCGCTTCCAGCTGGGCCGGGTCCTGGATCAGGCGGGTCAGCCGGCGCAGCAAGGTGATGTGGGTGTCGGACTGGGCGGCGATGCCGACCACCAGCCGGGTGGTCTGGCCCGGGTTCCATTCCACGCCCTCGGGCAACTGCAGCACCGCGATGCCGTCGCGGCGGACCAGGTGGCGGTCTTCGCCGACGCCGTGCGGGATCGCCAGGCCGTGGCCGAGGAAGGTGTTCGCCAGCCCTTCGCGGCGCCGCATGCTGGCGTCGTAGCCCGGCGCCACGCAGCCGGCGGCGACCAGCAACTGGGCGGCCTGCGCGATGGCGTCGTCCTTGTCGCGGGCATGCGCCCGCAGGCGCACAAGTTCGGGGGTGACGGGGGCGGCTGGCGACGGAGAGGACAAGACGGACTCCGGGGGTGGGGACGGGCTGGGCAGTATAGTGGGAACGTTCCCATGTTCCAGGTCAATGTGCGCTGCACAAAAACGTCGTAGTGCTTTCGGGTTAGCATCGAATCAGAGACGGCGCCTGGCCCCAGGTGCGCAAATGGAGCGGGAACGGTCCCAGTGAGTATCAGCATCAATGACGTGGCCCGGGTGGCCGGGGTTTCCAAATCGACGGTCTCGCGCGCGCTGGGCACCGGCCCGGTCAGCGAGGAGGTGCGGGCCAAGGTCGAGGCGGCGGTGCGCCAGACCGGCTACCGGCCCAACCTGATGGCGCGTCGCCTGCGGTCCCAGCAGTCCGGCATCCTGGGGGTGATCGTCGCCGACATCCGCAACCCGTACTTCACCGCGCTGATCCGTGCGGTGGAGGAGGTGGCCTACCGCGCCGGCATGCGCGTGACCCTGTGCAATACCGACGAAGACCCCGAGCGCGAGGCGCTGTACCTGCAATTGATGCAGGAAGAACGCATCACCGGGCTGATCTTCGCGCCGACCCGCAGCACGGTCGGGCGCATGCACGAGCTGGTGCTGGACTACCCGACCGTGCTGGTGGACCGTGCCGGGCCCGGCAGCCGCTACGACAGCGTGGTGCTGGATAACGCTGCGGCCATGGGCGAGCTGGTCGCGCATCTGCAGGCGCAGGGGTATCGGCGCATCGGCGGGCTGTTCGGTACTAGTACTACCGCGACCGAACGCCGCAACGGCTATCTGGCCGCAATGGCGGTGCCGGGGCTGACGCCGGCTTACCGCGAAGTGGCGCCCACCGCCGAAGCGGCGATCGCCGAAGTCGGCCAATGGCTGGCCGGCGCTGACCGCCCCGACGCCATCGTGACCAGTAACAGCCTGTTGTTGATGGGCGCGCTCAAGGCTGCCCGTACCGCCGGTCTGCGCATCCCCGACGACCTGGCGCTGGCCGGCTTCGACAACGAGCGCTGGACCGACCTGGTCGAGCCGGGCATCACCGTGGTCGAGCAACCGGTAGAAGACATGGGCCGCGCGGCGATGTCGCTGCTGCTCGAGCGTTTGAGCAATCCGCAGCTGCCGATCCGCCGCATGGTGATGACCGGACGCTGCGTGGTCCGCGGCTCCACCGGCACACGCCCGCGCACCTAGCCGCCGCCGTCGTAGGAGCGCACCCGGGCGCGACGGGCGTTACCGGTGAGGCCTATCGCGCCCAGGTGCGCTCCTACGACGGCATGGCGGTTGTCGCGGATCGCGCTGTGCGGGTCCTGTCGAAGCACGCCATGTCACCAATCCCCGCCACTCCGTAGGAGCGCACCCGGGCGCGACGGGCGTTACCGGTGAGGCCTATCGCGCCCAGGTGCGCTCCTACGACGGCATGGCGGTTGTCGCGGATCGCGCCGTGCGGGTCCTGTCGAAGCACGCCATGTCACCAATCCCCGCCACTCCGTAGGAGCGCACCCGGGCGCGACGGGCGTTACCGGTGAGGCCTATCGCGCCCAGGTGCGCTCCTACGACGGCATGGCGGTTGTCGCGGATCGCGCTGCGCGGGTCCTGTCGAAGCACGCCATGTCACCAATCCCTGCCACTCCGTAGGAGCGCACCCGGGCGCGACGGGCGTTCCCGGTAAGGCCTATCGCGCCCAGGTGCGCTCCTACGGGACATCAGAGGCGCGCAAAAAAAAGCCCCGGCACTGCCGGGGCTTTTCGTTCTGCGCCATGTCCGGGATCAGCGATCCGGACGATGTGGGCCCGAGTCGTTCTGCGCGAGCAGGTACTCCTTGGACTGTTCGTCCAGCTTGTCGCCCAGCATGCGGCGCACCACCACGAAGAACAGCGGAATGAAGATCACGCCGAGCACGGTGGCGAACACCATGCCGCCGATCACGCCTGTACCGATGGAGTGACGCGAGTTGGCGCCGGCACCGGTGGAGATGGCCAGCGGCAGCACGCCCAGGATGAACGCGAACGAGGTCATCAGGATTGGGCGGAAGCGCAGATGCGCCGCTTCCAGCGTCGCCTCGCGCAGCGTCTTGCCCGCCGCACGCTGCTCCACCGCGAACTCCACGATCAGGATCGCGTTCTTGGCCGCCAGGCCGATCACCGTGATCATGCCGATCTTGAAGTACAGATCGTTCGGCAGACCGCGCAGCATCGAGAAGGTGATCGCACCCAGCACGCCGATCGGCACCACCATCAGCACCGCCACCGGAATCGACCAGCTCTCGTAGAGCGCGGCCAGGCACAGGAACACCACCACCACCGACAACGCCAGCAACAGCGTGGCCGCATTACCGGCAATGATTTCCTGGTACGACATGCCGCTCCAGTCGAAACCGAAGCCCGGCGGCAGGTCGTTGTTGACGATCTCCTCCATTGCGGTCATCGCCTGGCCGGAGCTGCCGCCCGGCGCCGGGTTGCCGACGATATTCACCGCCGAATAGCCGTTGTAGCGGTTCAGTGCCGGCGAGGCGTAGGTCCAGTCGGCCTTGACCACATTGCTCAGCGGAATCATCCCCGGCTGACCATCGGCACCGGTGGCTGTGGCGCTGGGGCTGAAGAAGCTGCGCAGCGACTCCGGGCCGGTACGGAACTGGTCGTCGGCACGGATGTTGACGCGCTTGATGCGGCCTTCGGAAAAGTAGTCGTTGATGTAGACAGGCGCCAGCATCAGCTGGATCGAGCTGTAGACGTCGCTGACGTCCAGGCCCATCGACTGCGCCTGCACACGGTCCACGTGCAGCTGCAGCTGCGGCGCGTCTTCCAGCCCGTTCGGGCGCACGCCCACCATGGTGTCCTGCTTTTCCGCCGCCTTGCCCAGCACGATGTTGCGCGCCTGGGTCAAAGCTTGCTGGCCTGCGCCGGAGCGGTCCTGCAGCCACATGTCGAAGCCGCCGAACTGGCCCAGGCCCTGCACGGTGGGCAGGTTGACCACGAAGATCTGCGCGCCCTTGATGCCGTAGAAGGCGCCGTTGAGCTGCTGAATCAACTGCTCGGCAGTGACGTCACGCTCTTCCCACGGCTTGAGCCGGATGAAGCCCATGCCGACGTTTTCGCCCGAACCCAGGAAGCTGAAGCCGGCGATCTGCAGCATGCCTTCCACGGCCGGCTGCTTCTCCAGCACCGCACGCATCTGCGCGAAGGCCTCGTTGGTGCGGATCTTGGTCGCGCCCGGCGGCAGCTGCACGATGGCCACCGCAAAGCCCTGGTCTTCCTCCGGCAGGAAGCTGCCCGGCATGCGGGTGAACAGGAAGCCGCACAGCACCACCAGCACCACGAACACGATCATCCACGGCGGCGAGCGCTTGAGGGTGTGGCCGACCACGCCGACATAGCGATGCGCCAGCTTGTCGTAGTACTTGTCGAAGGTGCGGTAGATCCAGTTCTTCTTGGTCGAATGGGTCGACTTGAGGAACGCGCCGCACAGCGCCGGGGTGAAGCTCAGCGCCAGGAACGCGGAGAACCCCATCGACATGGCGATGGTCAAGGCGAACTGCTTGTAGATCGCGCCCGAAGCGCCCGGTTGCAGCGAGGAGGGGATGAACACCGCTGCCAGCACCACGGTGATGGCCACCACCGCGCCGGTGATCTGGGTCATCGCCTTCTGCGTGGCCGCCTTCGGCTCCAGGTGTTCCTCGCTCATGATGCGTTCGACGTTCTCGATCACCACGATCGCGTCATCGACCACGATGCCGATCGCCAGCACCATCGCAAACAGCGTCAGCTGGTTGATGGTGAAGCCGATCATGTACATGCCGAAGAACGTGCCCAGCAGCGCGACCGGAATCACCAGCGTGGGGATCACGGTGGCGCGGAAGTTCTGCAGGAACAGCAGCATCACCAGGAACACCAGCACGATGGCTTCCACCAGCGTATGGATCACTTCCTCGATGGAGATGCGCACGAAGGTGGTCGATTCGTACGGCGCAAACCAGGTCACGCCCTGCGGGAAGGTCGGCTGCAGCTCGTCGAGCTTGGCACCGACCGCCTCGGACACGTTCAGGGCGTTGGCGCCCGGCAACAGCTGGATACCGAAGGCGCCGGTGGGCTTGCCGTTGTACTGGGTGTCGAAGCCGTAGTTGCTCGGCCCCACGGTAACCCGTGCGACGTCCTTCAACCGCACCGTGGCACCGTTGTTGTCGGTGCGCAGGATGATGTTCTCGAACTGGTCCGGCGAGCTGAAGCGGCCCTCGGCCGAGACCGTGGCGGTGAAGCTGATGCCTTCCGGGGTCGGGTCGGCGCCCACCGAACCGGCAGCGAACTGCACGTTCTGGTTGCGCACCGCGGTCAGCACCTGGGTGGCCGACAGGTTGTAGCCCTGCAGCTTCTCCGGGTTCAACCAGATGTTCATCGCGTACTCGGCGCCGAACTGGTTGGTGCTGCCCACGCCGGGCACGCGCGAGATCTGCTCGAGCACGCGCGAGCCGACGATGTCGTTGAGCGCGTCGCGGTTGATCGACGGATTGTCCGAGCGCAACGCGGCCACCATCAGGAAGCCGGCGTTGGCCTTGGCCACCACCACACCCTGCTGGGTGACTTCCGAGGGCAGGCGCGGCGTGGCCAGCGACACCTTGTTCTGCACCTGCACCTGCGCGATATCCGCGTCGGTGCCGGTTTCGAAGGTCAGCGTGATGGTCACGCGGCCGTTGGCGGCCGAGGACGAGTTGAAGTACAGCAGGTGGTCGATACCGGTGAGCTGCTGCTCGATGACCTGGGTCACCGCTTTTTCGGCGGTATCGGCGCTGGCGCCGGGGAAGTTGGCGGTAACGGTGACCTGCGGCGGGGCGATCGTGGGGTACGACTCGATACCCAGATTCAGGATCGAGATCACGCCCGCAAGCGAGATCAGGATCGCCACCACCCAGGCAAAGACAGGGTGTTCGATGAAAAACTTAGGCATGTCCGGGTTCCGTTACTGCTGCTTGGACTGGGAGTCGGCCGGCTGCGCCGCAGCGTCCGGCTTGGACTGTTCCTGCGCGGCCGGTGCCGCTGCATCGGCCTTGTCGGCCGCCGGTGCGGCCTGCGCGCCGCCGCCCTGGGCAGCGGCGGGAGCCGCGCCCGGTGCGCCGGGCTGGCCGCCCTGCGCCGGCTTGTTCGGATCCCACGGCACGCCCTTGGCCGGCTGGCCTTCCTTCGCCTTCTGCACGCCATCGACGATCACCTGGTCGCCCGGGGTCATGCCGGCGGTGACGATCCACTGGCCCTTCTGCTGGCCATCGACGGTGAGATTCTTGCGTGCCACCTTGCCGTCCTTGCCCAGCACCAGCGCATAGGCGCCGGTGGCATCGCGCTGCACGGCCTGCTGCGGCAGCAGATAGGCATTGTTGCGCTGGCCAAGGCTGGCCTTGAAGGTCACGAACGCGCCCGGCAGCAGCGCCTGCTCTGGATTGGGCAGGGTCGCGCGCAGCGACACCGCACCGGTGCTCGGGTCCACCGTCACCGCCGACACATCCAGCGTACCCGGGTGCGGGTACTGCGTGCCGTTGCCCAGTTCCACGTTGATGGTGGACTTGCCGTCGCCGCTGAGCTGCACGTTGCCGCTGCTCTGGGCCTGGCGCAGGGCGGCGAGCTCTTCGCTGCTCATCGCAAAGTTCACATACAGCGGGTCGATCTGGTCGACCGTGGTCAGCAGGGTCGCCTCACCCGAGCCCACCAGCGCACCTTCGGTCACGCGCTGGATGCCGGCGCGGCCGGTGATCGGCGAGGTGACGCTGGCAAAGCCGAGCTGGATGCGGGCGGACTGGACCTGGCCGCGTGCCTGCTGCACGTTGGCGCTGGAGGAGCGCTCGGTGGCTTCGGCATTGTCGATGTCAGCACGCGACACATACTGCTGCGGGGCCAGGCTGCGCGCGCGCTTGGCGGCGACCTGGGCATTGGCGTAGGTCGCCTCGGCGGCGGCCAGCTGGCCTTGCGCCTGCAGCAGCGTGGCCTTCAGCGGCGCCGGGTCGATCTCGAACAGCGGCTGGCCTTCCTTGACGTCGGTGCCTTCGGTGTACAGGCGCTTGAGCAGCACGCCGTCCACGCGCGCGCGCACGTCGGCCGAGCGGAATGCCGACAGCCGGCCGACCAGGTCGCGTTCCAGCGGCAGGGTCTGCGGCTTCATTTCCAGCACCGACACTTCCGGCGGCGGCGGCGCCTGCTGTTGTTCGGGCTTGCTGCAGGCAGCCAGCGCCAGGGTGATGGCACAGGCCAGGCCGAATGTGCGGAGTGGGGCGATCATCAGGAGGAACTCCGTTAGGGTCTTGAAGTGAGAAAGGAAAGCGGGGACAGCGAAGGCGTGGCAGCGACCGCGGCAAATGCGCGCAGGAAGGTGTCGACAGCGAATTGCGCCCACTGCTGCCTGGCGGGAAGGCCGGCGCGGTGGGGAACCTGAAAGCGTTGCCGGTCGGAATCCAGACCGACGATCATGCTCAACAGCAGTTCGGCCATACAGTGCGGATCGTCATGGCGCAGCTGGCCGGCCTGCATCGCCTGCTCGAAGCGCTGCGCCAGGCGCTGCTGCATGCCGACGACCCCGTCCTGGAAGATCTGCTGCGACTGATCGGGGAACCGGTGCGATTCGGCTTCCACCAACCGGCAGGTCTGTAACACATCCGGGCGGTTCAGGCGGTCAAGGTGGGCCAGCGCGAAGGCCAGCAGATCCTCGCGCAACTCGCCCGAGGCGGTGCCCAGCGGCACCGTGGCCAGGTGCACATGGTCCTGGAGCACATCGCGCAGCAGGTTTTCTTTACAACCGTAATAACTATAGAGCGTCTGCTTGGAGCAGCCGGCGCGCTCGGCCACCGCGTCCATGCTCAGCCGCATGCCGCGCTCGGCAAGCAGCGTATGCACAGCCGCATGGATGCGGCGATCGCAGTCCGAGCGCCGGGCAGCACGGTGGGAACGGGGGGTCATGGCGGTAGACTATACCGTCCAGTTTAGTTTTTAAACAGGCTTGACGGTCGCAGTTCTGTCTGCGCAACGCCTTGTGGCCCAAGCGCCCGGCCGGACTTTGCCGGTTGTGGCGGTCTGGCGGCTGGCCATGCAGGCGCCAATCCGGCGCCGCTGCAGGAATTACAGTCGGGTAGTGCTTTTGCGCCTCACCGAGGGCGGGCGCCCGACCAGGATTTTGCGCTATGCAGCAAGGCGTCTTCATCCGGCGCCGGTACAATTCAGGTTTTCCACCGAGCATCCCAGCGCTCTCATGACAGCCAAGAAAGCTGCTTCGAAATCGTCCACGACGTCGGTCAAACCGGTCGCCGACCATGCCGTCCCCGTGCTTGCCACCGCGCCGCAGGCGGTCACCCTGGAGCCGGTGTTTGCCGCGTTGCGCAAGCGCTACCCGGCCGCCCGCCAGTCCGAGGTGCAGCTGTTCGCCGCCGACTTCTACCGGCGCATGGAAGAGGACGAGTTCCCCAACCACCCGGCCGAACAGTGGGCGGCCCTGGCGGCGGACATGCTGGAATTTGCGCGCACGCGCAAGCCCGGCACGGTCAACGTGCGGGTGTTCAACCCGACCCTGAAGAGCCACGGTTACGAATCGCCGCACACGCTGCTGCAGATCGTCAACGACGACATGCCGTTCCTGGTGGACTCGGTGAGCATGACGCTGTCGGACCTGGGCATCGGCGTGCACGTGCTCGGCCACCCGGTGCTGCGCATCGCGCGCGACAAGGCCGGCAAGCTGACCGCGGTGGGCGAGGGCAAGAGCGAATCGCTGATGGTGCTGGAGATCGACCGCCAGCCTGCCGAGGACATGCCCAAAGTGGAAGCGGCGGTGCGCAAGGTGCTGGGCGAGGTGCGCGCGATCGTGCACGACTGGGCGTCGATGCGCGAAAAGATGGTGATGCTGGCCGACGACCTGGCCACCCGCCGCCTGCCGATGGACGACATCAGCCGCCACGAGGCGCAGGAGTTCCTGCGCTGGGCGGCGGCCGATCATTTCACCTTCTTCGGCTATCGCGAGTACCGCGTGGAGAAGCAGGACGGCCAGGACGTGCTGGCGCCGGTGGAAGAAACCGGCCTGGGCCTGATGCGCGGCCGCGACACCTCACCGGCGCGCCCGGTGACCACGCTGGCGGCGCACGGCCTGAACACCTCGGCCAAGCTCAAGGATGCGCTGATCCTGACCAAGACCAATGCGCGCTCGCGCGTGCATCGGGTCGGCTACATGGATTACATCGGCATCCTGGAATTCGATGCCAAGGGCCGCATCGTCGGCGAGCAGCGCTTCCTGGGCCTGTTCACCTCCAGCGCCTACAACCGCCGCCCGTGGGAAATCCCGCTGGTGCGCCAGCGCCACGAATACGTGATGAGCAAGTCGGGGCTGACCCCGAGCAGCCACAGCGGCAAGGCGCTGCGGCACATCCTCGAGACGCTGCCGCGCGAGGAGCTGTTCCAGTCCAACGAGGAAGAGCTGTATCGCACCGCGATCGGCATCCTCGGCCTGCAGGAGCGCGTGCGCAGCCGCATGTTCCTGCGCCGCGACAAGTACAGCCGCTTCATCTCCGCGCTGGTGTACATCCCGCGCGAACGCTTCAACACCGATGTGCGGCTGCGCATCGAGGCCTTGCTCAAGGACGCGCTGCACGGCGAATACATCGATTCCAGCGTGGTGCTGGGCGAGTCGCCGCTGGCGCAGCTGCACCTGATCGTGCGGCCCAAGAGTGGCGAGGCGCTGGAATTCAACACCACCGAACTCGAGGCGCGGCTTGCGCATCTGCTGCGCAACTGGCGCGATGCCCTGCGCGAGGCGCTGGTGGCGCGGCATGGCGAGGTCAATGGCCTGCGCATGGCCGCCAACTTCGGGCGTGCGCTGCCGGCCGGCTATATCGAGGACTCGTCGATCGAATCGGCGGTGTCCGACGTCGAGCATCTGGCCGCACTGGACGGCCCGGACGATCTGCACCTGAGCCTGCAGGAGATCCGTCGCGACGACGGCGTGCGGCTGGACGCCGGCGAAGGCCTGCGCCTGAAGCTGTATCGCCAGCTCGACGACATCCCGTTGTCCGACGCGATGCCGATGATGGAGAACATGGGCCTGCGGGTGATCTCCGAGCGGCCGTACCGGCTGCAGGTCGGCGAGACGCCGGTCTACATCCAGGATTTCGAGGTCGAATCGACCTCCGGCAAGATCAACGCTGCCAATGCCGACGCCGGTTTCGGCGAAGCCTTCGAGCGGATCTGGAGCGGCGATGCCGAAAACGACGGCTTCAACCGCCTGATTCTGGCCGCCGGCCTGCACTGGCGCCAGGTCGCGCTGCTGCGTGGCTACTGCAAGTATCTGCTGCAGACTGCGGTGCCGTTCTCGCAGGCCTATGTCGAGGCGACGTTCACCCGTTACCCGCTGCTGGCGCGCCTGCTGGTGGAACTGTTCGAAGCGCGCTTCGATCCGGCCACCGGCAGCGAGACCAAGGCGCAGATCTTCGCCGGGCAGGAACGCCTGCGCGAGGAACTGTCGGTGCTGGCCGGTGACGACGAGGCCACGCTCAAGGCCCTGGAGCCGGTGTTGCAGGCGCGCGGAAGCGACCGCGATGCGCAGCAGGAAGCCACGCGCGCCACGCTGCTGAAGCTGATGGATCGCGTCTCCAGCCTGGACGAGGATCGCATCCTGCGCAGCTTCATCGGTGTGATTGACGCCACGCTGCGCACCAACTATTACCAGACCGACAAGAGCGGCAAGCACGGCCACTGCATCAGCTTCAAGCTGGATTCTTCGATCGTGCCGGACCTGCCCAAGCCGCGCCCGTACCGCGAGATCTTCGTCTACAGCCCGCGGGTGGAAGGCGTGCACCTGCGCTTTGGCGCGGTGGCGCGCGGCGGCCTGCGCTGGTCGGACCGGCGCGAGGATTTCCGCACCGAGGTGCTGGGCCTGGTCAAGGCGCAGATGGTCAAGAACACCGTCATCGTGCCGGTCGGCGCCAAGGGCGGTTTCTACGTCAAGCGCTCGCCGGTCGGCGGCGACCGCGATGCGATCCAGGCCGAAGGCATCGCCTGCTACAAGCTGTTCATCCAGAGCCTGCTCGACATCACCGACAACATCGTCGGCGGCAAGATCGTGCCGCCGCCGCAGGTGGTGCGTCACGACCAGGATGATCCGTACCTGGTGGTCGCGGCCGACAAGGGCACCGCCACGTTCTCCGACATCGCCAACGGGCTGGCGCTGGACCACGGCTTCTGGCTGGGCGATGCGTTCGCTTCCGGCGGTTCGGTCGGTTACGACCACAAGGGCATGGGCATCACCGCGCGCGGTGCGTGGGAGTCGGTCAAGCGCCACTTCCGTGCGATGGGGCGCGACTGCCAGAGCCAGGACTTCAGCGTGGTCGGCATCGGCGACATGTCTGGCGACGTGTTCGGCAACGGCATGCTGTTGTCGCGGCATATCCGCCTGCTGGCCGCGTTCGATCACCGGCATATCTTCCTGGATCCCAATCCGGATGCCGCTGCCTCGTTCGCCGAGCGCGAGCGCCTGTTCAAGCTGCCGCGTTCCAGCTGGGCCGACTACGAGGCCAAGCTGATCAGCGCCGGCGGCGGCATCTATCCGCGCACGCTCAAGTCCATCGACATCAGCGCGCCCGTGCGCGAGGTCCTGGGCTTGGAATCCAACGTCAAGCAGCTCTCGCCCAACGAGCTGATGAACGCCATCCTCAAGGCCCCGGTGGACCTGTTCTGGAATGGCGGCATCGGCACCTACGTCAAGGCGTCCAGCGAGTCGCACGCCGATGTGGGCGACCGCGCCAACAACGGCCTGCGCGTCAACGGCGGCGAGCTGCGCTGCAAGGTGGTGGGCGAGGGTGGCAACCTGGGCCTGACCCAGCTCGGCCGCATCGAGGCCGCGCAGGCCGGGGTGCTGCTCAACACCGACTTCATCGACAACTCGGCCGGCGTGGACACCTCCGATCACGAGGTGAACATCAAGATCCTGCTCAACGACATGGTGCAGGCCAAGAAGCTCACCTACGACGCGCGCAACACGCTGCTCGCGTCGATGACCGACGAAGTGGCCGACCTGGTGTTGTGGGACAACTACCGCCAGAACCAGGCGATCAGCCTGATGGAGCGGATGAGCGTCAAACGTCTCGGCTCCAAGCAGCACTTCATCCGCACGCTGGAATTGCAGGGCCTGCTCGATCGGCAGATCGAGTTCCTGCCGTCCGATGCCGAACTGTCCGCACGCAAGGCGCGCGGGCAGGGCTTGTCGCGCCCGGAGCTGTCGGTGCTGCTGTCGTACTCCAAGCTGGTGGCATTCCAGCAGCTGCTGGAATCGGATATTCCCGAAGATCCGTATCTGTCCAAGGAATTGCAGCGCTACTTCCCGCAGCCGCTGCAGAAAAAGTACGCCGATGCGATGGAGCGTCACCGCCTCAAGCGCGAGATCATCGCCACCGCGGTGACCAACACCACCATCAACCGCATGGGCGCCACCTTCCTGATGCGCATGCAGGAAGACACCGGCCGCAGCATCGCCGAGGTCGCCAAGGCCTACACCATCAGCCGCGAAACGCTGGATGCACGCGCGCTGTGGACGCAGATCGACGCATTGGACGGCAAGGTACCCGAGTCGGTGCAGATCGATGCGCTGGAAGTGATCTGGCGCCTGCAGCGCTCGTTCGTGCGTTGGCTGCTGTTGCGTCCGGGCCAGATGCCGGGCATCACCGCGGCGGTGGAGCGTTACCACGGCCCGTTCAACGACATCCGTGTCGCCTCCGGTGTGCTCTCCGATACGCAGCGCCCGCAGTACGAAGCCAGCGTGCAGGAATGGCAGGACAAGGGCCTACCGCCGCAGTTGGCGCAGCAGTTGTCCGAGCTACGCTATCTGGAATCGGCCTTCGACATCATCGAAACCGCGCGCACCCGCAAGCTCAAGCCGGTGGACGTGTCCAAGGTGCATTTCCGCCTGGGCGAAGCGCTGCGTTTGCCGTGGTTGTTTGAGCAGATCGACGCGCTGGAGGTCAACGGCCGCTGGCACGCGGTGGCACGTGGTGTACTGCGCGACGAGCTGGCCGCGCATCAACGCGCACTGGTGGCGCAGGTGCTGACCCTGCCCGGCAGCAGCGCCGAGGACAAGGTGGCCAATTGGCTGGCACGCGACGATTCCAGCCTGCGCTTCACCCTGGCCATGCTCGCCGATGTGGCCGAGCAGAAGACCCTGGACTACCCGACCGTATCGGTCGCAGTGCAGCGTCTCGGGCAACTGGCGGCACACGGCTTGTAAGGACGTGCCAAAGCGCGATGGCGGAGCTGAGAATCCGTCATCGTGCTTCTCTACTAATTGCAATTGCTTCCAGCAAATAGTCTGCCCGTGGGCGTAATGCTGTTCACTTTAAGAAAAAACGGCGCTTTCGTGTCTCAGGGAAGCGCTGTTTTCATTGGGTTTGGCGACGTTATTCAGCCGCAAAACGCTCGATCAAGCGCTTAAGTGAACAGAATTATGCCCGTGGGCGGCCTTTTTTATCGTGTTTCAACGTTCACCAATTCACCATTCGAAAAGCGTTGGCGGAAGATTGTTTTATAAGTGCTATATATCGCCCGTAAATATATTTAAAATTTAAAAGACAATATTTTAATATATGGTAATGTATAAAAGCATTGTTCATGTCCTGTTAATTTATTCGGGCAATACTTGAGTTGCGGCAAAAGACATTCATGGAGAACTTATGCAATGTATATCCGCATTCGCTGCCAAGTTGTTATTTGTCACGTCTATTGCTTTCCCACTAGTAGGTTTCGGTCAGGAAAATCGTGCCCGAACATCGATAACCAGCGAAACTACTTATGCAGCAGGTTCGCGTGAAGCAAAACAGATTGCGCAGTGGCTATCAGCAGCACCGGGGGCGGGGACGTCGTTTGATTCGAATGTTACGTTTTCCGGAAACATCACAGTACGCCTTTCAAGCACCGATAGCGGCGCAATTCGCCCACTTCAAGAGGCTCCACCTGTCCCACTTCCGGCAGGCGGTTCTAATGGTCAAACATTCGGAGTGTCGAGCTGCGGGGGCGGTATTGCTAGAACGTGGACATATACGTGGCAGTCGGGTCCTAATGGCAGCGGTGGCGGCTGGGTACTGACCTCCTACACGTACAATCGAACAAGAAGTTGTGGCGTAGATGGAGCTTGAGGTCGACGGTTGACTGGTGACGTTTAAAAATAATCCACCGAGGGTGGATTATTTTTGGCTTGAAGCGATGCAAAGAAGTTGATTTCTGTTTTTCAGATTTTCTGTCGCCGTTTCGATTTTATGTCGCATTTTTCTCGGGTATGCGCTTTATTATTTATTGATCTTCACCACTACCTTGCCCTTGGCACGGCCCTGCGCAAGATACTCGAGCGCTTCCTTGGCTTGCTCGAACGCAAACACCTTGTCGATGACCGGGCGAATGCGTTCGGCTTCGAGCAGTTCGCCGATTTTGGCCAGTTGCGTGCCATTGGGGCGTACGAACAGGAACGAGTAGGCGACGTTGTGCTTGTTCGCTAGACGGATGATCTTGCGGCTCATCATGGCGAAGACGAATTGCAGCACCACATTCAACCGGCGTGCGCGGGCAAAGGCTGCATCCAGCGGCCCGACCAGCGACACGATCCTGCCGCCGGGCTTGAGGATGGCGAGCGATTTTTCGATCGTATCGCCCCGCATCGTGCCAAGCGCGATGTCGTAGCCGCGCAGCACGGTCTCGAAGTCCTGTTGCCTGTAGTCGATCACCTCGTCTGCGCCAAGGCTGTTCACCAGCGCGACATTGCCGGTGCTGGTGGTGGTGCCGACGGTGGCGCCGAGGTGTTTTGCCAGCTGGATCGCGATGGTGCCGATACCGCCGGAACCGGCTGGAATGAACACTTTCTGGCCGGGCTGCAGGTCGGCACGTTCCTTCAGGGCCTGCCAGGACGTGAGCGCGACCATCGGCAGCGATGCCGCCTGCACAAAATCCAGATTGGCCGGCTTCAGCGCTGCGGCGCTTTCCGGTACCGCGACATACTCGGCGATGGTGCCGCGGCCAAGATCGAACACGCTGGCAAAAATCGCATCGCCCCGCTTGAAGCGGGTGACGCGGCTGCCGACGTCGATGACGATCCCGGCCACGTCGCTGCCCAGCGTGGCGGGCAGCTCGAACTTCACCACAGGTTTGAAGATGCCGGTGGGAATCATGTTGTCGATCGGGTTCACGCCAGCGGCGTGCACCTCGACCAGCAGTTCGTCGGGCTGCAGCGTCGGGCGGGCGCGCTCGCTGAAGCCGATGTCGGGAGATTTGCCATAGCGTTTGAAGGTGAGCGCTTTCATCTGGTTCGGGTCCACTGCTGTCGTTGTCTGGATGCGTGGCCGGGCACGATGCGATCCCCGGCCGCCTTCACCTGTGCGCTGGCAATTCCGTGCCTGCAGCCTGATCGCCATGAGGGCGGTTTGCACCGACGCATCCATGCAGCAGCGCGAATGCGCGACGCCTCAGCGCAGGCCCGCAGCGCTCACCCTGGCAAGCGCTGCGGGCGGTTGCGCCGCCGGGCCGGTCAGGCCGCCGGCTGATAGCGCTCGGCGGCGGTGGCCTGGCGGATGTCAGACAGCAGCCCCTGGCGCGCGCCATCCAGTGCGTCCCAACGTTCGGCCACGTGCAGCGGCGGGATGGTGACCAGTTCGCGGCGATCAAAACCAACCAGCGCGGCATCGACCAGTTCGCCCACGTCCATCAGATCGCTGAGCGTGTTGACGTCGATACCGGCACGCCCCCAGATCTCGGTGCGCGTACCGGCCGGCAACACGGCCTGCACATACACGCCCTTGGAGCCCAGCTCCAGGTGCAGCCCCTGCGACAGGAACAGTACGAAGGCCTTGGTGGCGCCATAGACGCTCATGCCGAATTCGGGAGCGAAGCCCACCACCGAGCCGAGGTTGATGATCGCGCCGCTGCCGGACTGCGCAAAGCGCGGCGCAACCGCGGCAGACAGGCGGGTCAACGCGGTGACATTGAGCGCCAGCAGGCGGTCGATTGCCTCGGCGTTCTGCTGCAGGATGCCGCCGGACTGCGCCATGCCGGCGTTGTTGATCAGGACGCCGATTTGCGCGTCGTCGCGCAGGCGGGCTTCCACTGCGGTCAGGTCGGCGGGCTGGGTCAGGTCGGCCTGCAGCACGTCGACGTTGACGCCATGTGCAGCGTGCAGACGCGCCGCCAGCGCATCCAGGCGGGCCTTGTCGCGTGCGACCAGCACCAGGTTGTGGCCACGTTGCGCAAAGCGCTCGGCGTAGACGGCGCCGATACCGGTGGAGGCGCCAGTGATGAGGACAGCGGGAAGTGTGGACATGCAGAATTCCTTGATGACAGTGGATGAAAGACGCTAGGCGAGACAGCCTCAGCCGGCGAGGGACGGGTAGTCGATATAGCCTTCGGCGCCACCGCCGTAGAGCGTGGCCGGATTCAACGGCGCCAGCGCTGCGCCGGTGTGCAGACGTTCGACAAGATCGGGGTTGCTGATGAACGGGCGGCCGAAGGCGACCAGGTCGACGTTGCCTGCGCGCAACTGGGCGTTGGCCAGTTCCAGGTCGTAGCCGTTGTTGGCCAGATAGGTACGGGTGAACTTGCTGCGCAGCGCGGCATAGTCGAACGGGGCCGCGTCACGCGGGCCGCCGGTCGCACCTTCGACCACGTGCAGGTAGACGATGCCCAGCGCATCGAGCTGCTCGGCGATGTAGTCGTAGTGCGGCTGCGGATCGCTGCCGGAAATGCCGCTTGCCGGCGACACCGGCGAGATGCGCACGCCGGTGCGATCGGCGCCGATCTGCTTGCTCACTGCAGCGACCACCTCCAGCAACAGGCGCGCGCGGTTTTCGATCGAGCCGCCGTAGGCATCGGTGCGCTGGTTGGCGCCGTCCTTGATGAACTGCTCCAGCAGGTAGCCGTTGGCGCCATGGATTTCGACGCCATCGAAGCCGGCGGCAATCGCATTGGCCGCTGCCTGGCGGAAGTCGTCGACGATGCCCGGCAGTTCGTGCAGCGCAAGGGCGCGTGGTTCGGAGACATCGGCAAAACCGTTGTTGACGAACACCTTGGTCGCCGCGCGGATCGCCGACGGCGCAACCGGTGCGGCGCCGCCCGGCTGCAGGTCGACATGCGACACCCGGCCCACATGCCACAGCTGCACGAAGATGCGCCCACCCTTGGCATGCACGGCGTCGGTGACCGCACGCCAGCCGGCGATCTGCTCGGGCGTGTACAGGCCGGGGGTGTCCTGATAGCCCTGGGCCTGCGGCGAGACCTGGGTGGCCTCGGTGATCAGCAGGCCGGCCGAGGCGCGCTGGGCGTAGTAGGTGGCCGCCAGTGCGCTCGGCACCAGGCCGGCGCCCGCACGGTTGCGGGTCAGCGGGGCCATCACGATGCGGTTGGCCAGCGTCAGCGCGCCCAGTGCATAGGGTTCGAACAGCGAAGGGTGGGTCATTGGCGGTGCTCGGAATCAGTGGTTGACAAAGATTACGATCAAAATCTAAAGTGTCAACACTTTGATGACGAATGACATCAAAGTAAGCTGCCGCTCTTCCCAGTCCCGCACAAGCACGGAGTGTCCCAACGATGAAAGTGACCAAGGCACAGGCGCAGGCAAACCGGGCGCACGTCGTCGAGACGGCCTCGGTGCTGTTTCGCGAGCGCGGTTACGAAGGGATCGGCATCGCCGATCTGATGGCCGCTGCAGGGTTCACCCACGGCGGCTTCTACAAGCAGTTCCGCTCCAAGGCGGATCTGATGGCCGAATCGGCGGCCTGCGGCCTGGCCAACATCGCCGCGCAGACCGAGCACGTGGACAAGGCGGATTTCGTGAACTTCTATCTGTCGCGCGGACATCGCGACAGCCTTGCCACCGGTTGCACGATGGCGGCGCTGGGCGCCGATGCCGCGCGCCAGCCGGAGGAAGTGCGCGAGGCGTTTGCCACCGGGGTCGAAAACCTGTTGGCCTCGCTCGACCGCAGCGGCGCTGCGCCCGGCACCGCCGAGGCAGCAGCGGAGCGCGCCAGCAACCTGGACATGATGGCGCACGCTATCGGCGCCATCGTGCTGTCGCGGTCGTGCCCGAACGATTCGCCACTGGCCGACGAAATCATCGCGGTGTGTCGCGACCAGATCCTGTCGTCGTTGCAGGCATCCAACTAACCGACAGGCGTGCATCCGCCACACACGTGGTCGAGCTTTCACCGGTAGGACTGCGTTTTTAGCCAAGCCATCGCTTCCCAGTCGCGGCGTGATCGTCAATCGACTGCCGCCCTGTCACTCACTGCACTCAAGGAAATCCAATGACAAGCAAACCCCCTGTTGCGCTGGTGACCGGCGCCTCCTCCGGCATCGGCGAAGCAACTGCCAACGCGCTGGCTGCCGCCGGTTATACGGTGTACGGCACCAGCCGTCGCGGCGCGCAGTCCGGGCAGCGCGCCTTTACGCTGCTGGCGCTGGATGTGACCAGCGACGAATCGGTCGACGCCGCGATCCAGGAGCTGCTGCGACGGGAAGGGCGCATCGACCTGCTGGTCAATAACGCCGGTTTCGGTGTGTCTCCTGCCGCTGCGGAGGAAAGCTCGATCGAGCAGGCCAAGGCCATCCTCGACACCAACTTCCTCGGTGTCGTGCGCATGACGCGCGCAGTGGTGCCGCAGATGCGCCGCCAGGGCAGTGGCCGCATCATCAACATCGGCTCGATCATCGGGCTGGTGCCCACGCCGTATGCGGCGCTGTACGCGGCCAGCAAGCACGCGGTGGAGGGTTACTCCGAAGCGGTGGACCACGAGCTGCGCAGCTACGGAATCCGGGTCACGGTAATCGAGCCGGCCTACACCAAAACCCAGTTCGAGGCGAACACTCTCGCCCCGGATGCGCCACTGGAAAACTACCGTCAGGTGCGCACCCAGGTCGGCCAGGTGGTGGCGCAGGCAATGGCAAGCGCGGACGAGCCCTCTGTCGTCGCCGACGTGGTGGTGAAGGCGGCGCGCGCCCAGCAGCCCAAGGTGCGCTACACCGCGGGCAAGATCGCCGGACAGCTGCAGTTCCTGCGGCGGTTTGCGCCGGCGGGCGTGTTCCAGGCGCTGATTCGCAAGAACCTGCAGCTCGATGCGAAGACGCCGTCCGAGACCACGACGCCATCCCACGCCGGATAAGCCCGGCCGACAAACCACTGCAAGTGCCGGTCCTGGCGGTGAGCGCAACAGGTTTCAGCTGCGCCGCGCCGGGTTGCACCGCTGCACAAACGAGCTGCAGCGACTGCAGTGTGCATGCCGTTATCGATGCGTCGGTGGTGACGCGGTCGCGCGCGGCCTTGACCCCAACAGGAGAAGGCAATGACCTTCGATGCAGTGCTTGCCGCTCAGACCAGCGAGCCGGTGGTTACCAGGCTGGTCCGGTTCAACGAAGACGCGTTGATGCCGGGCGAGGTGAGGGTTGCTGTCGAGAATTCGACCGGCAACTGCCACCACGCGATGGCGGTGGCGGTGGCGGTGAGCAGAGCTGGCCCGATCATTCGCCATCTTCCGCTGATTCCTGGCGTCGATCTTGCCGGTGTGGTCCAGGCGTCCCGCGATGCCGGCATTGCGGTTGCAGACCGGTTGCTGGTCGATGGCCGGGGATTGCATCAGCCCCACTCTGGCGGCGAGGCGCGGAAGGTGCAGGGGCGCACGGTCGTGGAGGTGAACGCATGAGCGCGCCGACTGCATCGCGCGCATTTCGCTACCTGGCCACGCTGTCGGCGTTGTCGTTCTTCGCGTTGGGCGCGGCCTGGCTGCTGGCACCTGCGGCCATGCTGGCCAATTGGGGCGTGGCCTTCGACAGCGACGCGCTGGGCGTGCTCGGCCGACGCGCCGCACCGCTGTATGCGGCCATCGGCGTCATGCTGCTGCTGGTGCGAACGGCGCCACCGTCGCCAGGGCGCCGTGCCGTGGTTGCGGGCTTTGTCACCGCGTGTTTGTTGCTGGCAGTGCTGGGCGTGGCGGAGTGGGTGGCCGGGCATGTCAACGCCGGCATCTTCGCGGCAGTCGCGATCGAGATCGGCTTTCCGCTGGCGTTCCTGCTGGTGGCGCGTGCCGAGGCCGCGTCGCGGCAAAACGACAAGGCGCGATGATGGCAGGCATGGCGGCACCTGTGGGGTGCTGTCATGCGAGTTGGCGGACATGACACGTTGCAAGACTGGTCAACCAATCAGTGCGAGCAGTTGGCAATTGGATGAGGATGTCGCATGGAACCCGCAGTTGCCGGGGCGGTGCACGCAGATTCCAGTCACGGCTATGTAGCTGCGCCGGCTACGCAGCCTTGCGGTCAGCCGCTCGAAGCCCGGTGCCCGCTCATTTCCTGCCCGGCATCCTTGTCGAAACGCACATGCCACCAGGTGGCGCTGAGCGAAATCAGGCTGACCACGCAGAACGCCAGCGAAAAATCGCGTTGCGCAGGCTGGGTGTGATCGCCGGCCAGCATCGCCAGCTTGAGGATCATTGCGCCGGCGCATACGCCGACCGAGAGCATCAGTTGCTGCAAGGTGGTGTACAGGCTGCTGGCGCGGCTCATGCGCGATGCGGGCACGTTTTCGTAGGCGATGGTGTTGTAGGCGGCGAACTGGAACGACATGAACGCGCCGCAGCACAGCAGCAGACCGAACATCAGCGCCGGCGGCCAGTCGGGCCGGAACAACGCACACACCATGTAGCCCAGGCTGGCGAGCACACCGTTGCCGATCAGGCTGTTGCGATAGCCGAAGCGGCGCAGCAACTGCGGGGTGATGCTGCGCATCAGCAGTGCACCGAGCGCGGTGGCCAGGATCAGGCGCCCGCTGTGTGCGGCACTCATGCCGAAGCCGATCTGGAACAGCAGCGGCAGCAGGAATGGATGCGCGCCCTGGGTGATGCGCATCAGCGCACCGCCGATCACCGACAAGCGGAACGAATCGATCCGCAGCAGGCTCAGGTCCAGCAGCGGAGCGGGGTGGTGGCGTGCATGCCACAGATATCCCAGCGCAGCGCTGCCGCCGATGGCCAGCAGCCAGCTCGCGGTGCCGATGCCATCCTGCTGGCTGACCATTTCCAGGCCGAACAACAGGCAGCCCAACGCGGTGCCGCACAGCACGAAACCGCGCAGGTCGAAACGTGCCGGCGCCGATTCGGTGGGAATTTCCGGAATGAAACGGCGCACCAGCAAAAAGCCGGCAATGCCGATCGGCACGTTGATGTAGAAGATCCAGCGCCAGTCCAGATACGAGACGAAAAATCCACCCAGCGGCGGGCCCAGCATCGGGCCGATGAAGGCCGGCACCAGCGTCCAGGCCATGGCCGACACCAGGTGACGGCGCTCCACCGTGCGCAGCAGGATCAGCCGGCCGAGCGGGGCCATCATCGCGCCGCCGGCGCCTTGCAGTACGCGCGCGGCGACCATGGTGGGCAGGCTGTCGGCCAGCGAACACAGGATCGAGCCGCCGACGAACACCCAGATCGATGCGCCGAACACCCGGCGCAGGCCGAAGCGGTCGGCGATCGCGCCGCTGGCGGGAATCAGCACCGCCAGCGCCAGCAGGTAGCTGGTCATGGCGATGCTCATCGCCGGCGCGGCAACGCCGAAGTCGCGCGCCAGGGTCGGCAGCGCGGTCGCCAGCACGGTGGCGTCCATCTGCTCCATGAAGATGGCGCAGGCCAGGATCAGCGAGATGATGCGGTAATCGGGATAACGCGGCGGCGTGACGCCGGCCTCGGACACGCTGGAGGACATCGGACTCTCGGTTGCGGGGCCGCATCGATGGCGCGCAGATGGCGACCGGACCGGCCCGCGTCGCACGGTGTTGTGCGGCGCAACATGGCTATTGTCCGCCCGTGCGAAGCGGTGTTCAAGCACGCGCCAGGCAACACTGCGTACGCATCACAGGGCCGATAACACCACCAGCCCACCTGAGAGAGCCGTACAGCTCGCAAGACGGGTGCGAATGCCTTGTGCCAACTCACCCGATCGGCCCACAAACTGCTCAGCCCGTCCAGCCCTCGCGCTCCCCGCTCCTCGATTCCCCAATCCCGATTCCCCAATCCCCGCTCTTCAGGTCCCCGGCGCCGCGCTATCCCAGGCATCCATGATCTGCAGGACCTGCGGCAACGCCTCGCGAAATTGCTGCACCAGGCGCGGTTCCAGTTGCTTGCCTGCCATGCTGTCGAGCTTGCGCATCGCATCGTCCACCGTCCACGGCGCCTTGTAGGCGCGCCGCCCGCACAGCGCGTCGAACACGTCGGCCACCGCCACGATGCGCGCCGATTCGGGAATGGCCTCGCCGGCCAGGCCGTTGGGATAGCCGCTGCCGTCCCAGCATTCGTGGTGATGCAGCGCGATTGCCGCAGCAAGCTGAAACACCGGCCCGCGCCCGTGCCGCAGCAGGTCGTGGCCGACCTGCGGGTGCTGGCGCACCACGGTGCGTTCGTGTTCGTCCAATGCACCGGGCTTGTGCAGGATGTTGCCGGGCACCGCGATCTTGCCGGCGTCGTGCAGGGGCGCGGCATCCTGCAGCAGCTGCGCCCGTTGCGCCGGCCAGCCGACCTGCTCGGCCAGCACCTGCGCATAGGCGGCCATGCGCCAGATATGCGCGCCGGTGTCGGCATCCTGACCTTGCCCGGCGGTCCCGAGCAGATGGATCGCATCCCGATAGTGCTGCGCCAGGCGCGCGCTTTCGGCCAGCTTCAACTGGGTGGCGATGCGCGCCTTGAGCAGGGCGGGCGAGTAGGGCTTGCTGACGTAATCGGCCGCGCCCGCTTCCAGTCCGGTACGTTCGTCGTGCTCGCTGCTGCGCGAGGTCACGAACAGGATCGGGATGGCCGTGCTGGCGGGCTGCTGCTTGAGCGTGCGCGCCACCGCATAGCCGTCCATGTCGGGCAGCTCGACATCCAGCAGGATCAACGCCGGCGTGTGGCGGAGCACCGCCTCCAGCGCTTCGCCGCCGGACTTGGCGAACACCAGCGGAAAATCGTCGCGCAGCAGCTGGCGCAGGGTGGCCAGGTTGCTGGATTCATCGTCGACACACAGCAGGGGACGATGCGGCATGGAGGCTCCTTGCCACCGGCGTGGTGAGCGGTCAGCGCAGGTGAGTGGCTTGCCAGTCGCGCAAGGTGGCCTCGGCGCGACGGAAGTCGAAATCTTCCACCGCACGCTGCAGTGCTTCCTGCAGGTTGCGCGGCAGATGCGGCGCGCAGATCAGCAGCGCGTGGTCGATCCTGTCGGCATCGTCGCTGCCCAGGGCCGCTTCCAGGATCTGCACGCTGTCCGCGTCCAGCGCGGCATCGTCATCGCCTGCTTCCGCGTCGCTGTCGCCGTGTTGCAGGAAGGCATGGACCGCCGCGGCGGTACGCTGCATGGTGTCCTTGAGTGCGAGCAGTGCCGAGGTGATGTCGTGGCCCTGCTCGATGCGGGTTTCCAGGTCGCTGGCGGCACCGGCCAGGGCCGGCAATGCCAGCGACCCGGCCGCGCCGCGCAGCTTGTGCGCCAGCGCACCGATCGCCGGCAGCTCGTTGCGGCGCAGATGCTCGGCTGCGGCCTCGGCCGGGTCGGGGTTGTCGCGCAGCAGTTTGAGCAGATAGCGCTCGTACGGTTCGCGCTCGCGCCACAGGCTGCGTGCACGCGCCGCATCCAGCACCTCCGGGTCGGCGTGTTCCCACTCGGGGCCGCCCTGCACAGCGGCCTCGTGCGGCAGCGACGGGATGCGCCGTACACCCGGCTGCAGGAAGTGGCGGATGGCGGTGACCAGTTCCTCCACATTGAACGGCTTGGCGATGAAACCGTTCATGCCCGCTTCCAGCGCTTTCTCCTGTTGTGGGCGAAAGGCGCCGGCAGTCAGCGCGATCACCGGCAGGCTGGCCAGCGCGGGGATCTGCCGCAGCCGCCGCGTGGCTTCATAGCCATCGACCACCGGCATCTGCACATCCATCAACACCAGCTGGAACAGCTCCGGCGCGCGCCGCAGCGTGTTGATGGCCTGTTCGCCGTCGTGGGCGACCGTGACCATGGCGCCTTCGCCTTCGAGAATGCGCTGCGCCACTTCGCAGTTGATTTCGCTGTCGTCCACCAGCAGCAGATGCGCGCCTTCCAGCCGACGCGCCACGAAGGTGGGCGCCACCGGCCGCGCGCCGGGGCGTTCGTGGACCAGTTGCTCCACCAGCCGGTGCAGCGCCGCGCTGGTCACCGGCTTGGTCATCACCGCATCCAGGTCCTGTTGCTCGGGATGCTGCTCCAGCAGCCGGCGCTCGTAGGCGGTGACCATGACGATCACCGGATGCGGGCCGGGCACGGCGCGTGCGCGGATCTGCCGCGCGATCGCCACGCCGTCGATATCGGGCATGCGCCAGTCGAGCAGGAAGATGTCGTAGGGCTCGCTGGCCTGCTCGATCGCCTGCAGGGCGGCCTGGCCGCTGGCGACCGCATCCACCCGCCAGCCGAGTTCGCTGGCGATGCGCACCAGGTTGTTGAGCGCCGCATCGTGGTCGTCAGCGATCAACACCCGCGGCATCGCTTCCGGCGGCAGCGCCGGCAGGTCGCGCTGTGCCAGCGGCGGGGCGGATTTTTCCAGCGTCACCACGAAGTAGAACTCGCTGCCGCGGCCGGGCACGCTTTCCACTTCCAGCTCGCCGCCCATCAATTCGATCAGGCGCCGGCTGATGGTCAGGCCCAGGCCGCTGCCGCCGTAGCGCCGGCTGGTGGAGGTGTCGGCCTGCAGGAACGGCGAGAAGATCAGGCTCTGCTTTTCCTTGGAAATGCCGATGCCGGTGTCGCGCACCGAGAACAGCAGCTTGAGCTTGTTCGGATCGCCGCTGGGGAAGCGCCGCACCGACAGCACCACTTCGCCCTGCTCGGTGAACTTGATCGCGTTGCCGACCAGGTTGACCAGCACCTGGTTGATGCGCAGCGCATCGCCGAGCAACCAGCGGCAGTCGCGCGGCAGTGGCTCGACGATCATTTCCACCGGTTTGGTGCTGAGCGAGGAACGCATCAGGTCGGCGATGTTGTCGAACAGTTGATTGAGGTCGAACGGTGCGCGTTCCAGATCGATGCGCCCGGCCTCGATCTTGGAGAAGTCCAGGATGTCGTTGATGATCTCCAGCAGCGAGCGCGCGGAGCGGTCGATCTTGGTCACCATGTCCTGCGCCGCACCGGGCAGTTCGCTGCGCTGGAGCAGGTACAGCATGCCCAGGATCGCGTTCATCGGGGTGCGGATCTCGTGGCTCATGTTGGCCAGGAAATCGGACTTGGACTGGTTGGCGCTCTTGGCCGCATCCATCGCCAGGCGCAGTTGTTTCTCGTGCAGTTTCTGCTCGGTCAGGTCCACCGCCATGCCCAGGTAACCGATCACCTGGTCGTTATCGTCGCGCAGGGTGCTCAGGGTCAGCAGCACCGGCAGGCGGCGGCCTTCGTGGCTGACGTAGGTCCATTCGCTGGTGTCGCTGCGGCCCAGGCTGGTCAGCGCGGCGATTGCCTCCAGCGTATGCGCCACCGGGGCGCCGGTCTGCTCGGACAGCAGGTGCGCGCGCTCCTGCAGTTCCTCCTGCTCGATGAACTGGCCGGCCTTGCGGCGGCCGATCACCTCGTCGGCGTTGTAGCCCAGCAGTTTTTCCGCGGCGCGATTGAACAGCGTGACAAAGCCGCTGGAGTCGGTGGCGATGATGGCAAAGCCGGCGTGTGCCAGGATCGCCCGGTGCAGCGCGGAGAACTTCATCAATTCGCTGGTGCGTTCGGCGACCTGGTGTTCGAGCGATGCATTCAGGTCGACGATGCGCTGATGCGAACGCACCCGCTCGGAGATGTCGCGGAAGAAATGCGAGTGCCCGCTCAGGGTGGCATCGCGTTCGATGATCGGGGCCTTGCTGGCCAGCACATGGACCAGATGCCCATCGCGATGGCGCATGCTCAGCGCCGCCGAGGTATCGACCGAATGGTGCTCGTCGGCGTGCTCGATGTCGGGGATCGCATATGGCTGCGGCGACAGCAGCATCGTCAGGTTCTGGCCGATCGCCTCGTCCGCGCTGTAGCCGAACATCGCTTCGGCAGCGGGATTCCAGTGGGTGATGTGTCCGTCCGGAGTTTCGGCAACGATGGCCTCGCTGGAATGGCTGACCAGTGCCGCCAGCTCCATCTGTTTGCGCAGCACTTCCTCGCGCCGCAGGCCGTTGCTGAAATACAGCACCAGCAATGCCGCCAGCAGCACCGACACGCCCAGCACCAGGCCGCCGGTCAGCCATGGCGAGGTCTGGTTGAGCGAGGCCAGGAAGCTGGCGGTGGGGTGGGCGGTGATGATCCAGGTGCGGCCGTAGATCTGCAGCTGCTGGATCACCGGCGGGCGACGCGCGCTGTCGCTGGACGGCGTGCCGCTGCGAAAGAAGTTGTGGGTGGGCTCGTTGCGGTCGGACAGATCCAGCGCCACGTCGTCACGCTCGCCCAGGGTGCTTTCCACCATCTGTTCGACGCTGAAGGGCGCGTACACCCAGCCGCTGGTCGCGGCCATGCGCTGTTGCGGCGTCTGCAGCGGCATGCCCTCGCGATAGACCGCCAGCAGCACCAGGAATCCGCTCTCGCTGGGAATGCGATAACCGGACAGCGAGATCGGCGAGGTCATGATCGGCACGCCGCTGCGTGCGGCCTGCAGTGCCGCCGCGCGGCGACGCGGATCGGAGGCGATGTCCAGACCGATCGGACGGTTGCCCGAGGACTCCGGTTCGAAATATAGCACGATGTAACGCTCGCCGTCCCAGGGCGCCAGCGGCCGGCGCTTGATGTCCGGTGCACCGTCCGCGCGCGCGGCCTGCAGGAAGGCCTCTTCGTCGGCGGGCGCAACGCGATGGATGTAGCCGTAACCCAGTACGCCGGGGAACTCGCGCGTGTAATCGCGCGAGCGGCTGTACAAGGTGAAGCGGTCGCGACTGATGACATCCTTGCCGGCGCCGATCAAGGCACCGCGTGCGCCGCGCAACCCGTGTTCGAAGGTATACATGCGCTCGCTGATGTTGCGTGTCAGCGTGCGCACCACATAGTTGAAACGCTGCTCGCGCTCGAGCTCGTTATGTCGCTGTAGCGACAGGCCGGCGAGAATGGCGGCAATCAGACCTGTGGCGAGAATCAGCAGGGCACCGATCGATGCGCGGCGCCCGTATTTTCTGCGCAGATCCCAGCGGCCATTCGGCATTTCTGTTCCTTTGCCTTGCCTGTTGCGTGCCCGGTGTGCTGGCCGACGGCGAGGTCGGTCTCGTGGTGGCGCCTGACGATCATCAGAACCCGTGCAAACTCCCCGGCGTCCGCACGTGCTTCCGGTGGGCGATCAACGTCATTGCCAATGCATCAGAACGCCAGCCAGATCGATAATGCGTGAAGGGCAAGCCCGATCAGTCCGCCCACCAACGTTCCATTGAACCGAATGTATTGCAGATCGCGTCCGACACCCAATTCCAATTGTTCGACGAGGTGACGTTCGTCCCAACTTTTCATCGTCGACGCGATATGGTCGGTCACCGATGCGCGCAGACGCGTGGTGAGTTTGTCGGCGGCCTGCAACATGTGCTGGTTGAGCGCTTCGCGCAGCGAGGGATCCTGCGACAGGGCCTGGCCGAGCGATTGCATGGAGCGCTCCATGTGCGCGGCCATCGACGATTCTTCACGCGCCAGGTCGTTGCGCAGTGCATCGCGGATCTCGCCCCACAGGCCTTGCACGTAGTCCTGCAAGGCCGGATGTTCGATCACGCGTTGCTTGAGCTCCTCCACGCGCTCGGCCATTGCCGGCTCGTCGCGCAGGCGCGCGATGTAGCGTTGCAGCCACGCTTCGTAGTCGAGCCTGATCGGGTGCTCGGGGGTCTTCAGGATGTCCTGCAACTCCTCGATCGCCGCCCGCGCCATGCGGTCGGCCAGGCTGTCGCCGATCTCCTCGATCGGCTTGACCCAGTTCACCGTGCCGACCAGCTTGGGCCACTCGCGCCGCGCGTAGCGCACGATCAAGGCCGAGGCGCGCGTCTTGACCTGCTCCTGATCCAGCCACTCGCCCAGGCGCAGCAGCACCTCGTCCAGCAATTTCTGATGCCGGCCGTCGGTGGTGAGCAGTGCCATCACATCGCCGACGGTGGCGGCTGCATTCCATTTGCGCAGACGGTCGACCACGAAGCGCTGGATCGCGCGGCGCACCGCGGCCTCGTCCAGCAGTTCCAGCGCCTGCAGCATCCAGCTGCGCGCCATCTGCGCGAGCATGCGCGCCTGTTCGGGTTTGGCCAGCCATTCGCCGAGGCGGCTGGCCGGGTCGAACACGCGCAGTTTGTCCATCAACGCCTCGGGGGCGAGGAACTGGTCGCGCACGAATACCGCCAGGCCGTCGGCCAGACGGTCCTTGCCGCGCGGCAGGATGGCGGTGTGCGGAATCGGCAGGCCCATCGGGCGGCGGAACAAGGCCACTACCGCGAACCAGTCGGCCAGTGCGCCGACCGTGGCCGCTTCGCAGAAGGCCGAGACCCAGGCCCAGACGCCTTGTTCGCCCATCAGGTGGCTGACGACGAAGCCGGCGAACATGGCCAGCAGCAGGGCCACCGCCAACAGCTTCATGCGCTGCAGCTGGGCACGACGGGGATCGACGGGGCGGGGAGTGCTGACGCTTGGTTCCATCTGCGCAGTGTACCCAGTCGCCGGAGCACGGCATGTCCACAGCCGGGCGTGACGGCGCGGTAGGAGCGGGCCTGAGCGCGATGGGGTTACCGGGAAGGCCATGTCGCGCCCGGGTGCGCTCCTACGGGTAATTGCAGCGATCGCGGTAGTAGCCGATCGGTCCTGTAGGAGCGCGCCTGAGCGCGACGGCGTTACCGGGAATGCCATGTCGCGCCCGGGTGCGCTCCTACGGGTGGTTGCAGCGATCGCGGTAGTAGCCGATCGGTTTGTAGGAGCGCGCCTGAGCGCGATGGGGTTACCGGGAATGCCATGTCGCGCCCGGGTGCGCTCCTACGGGTGGTTGTAGCGATCGCGGTAGTAGCCGATCGGTTTGTAGGAGCGCGCCTGAGCGCGATGGGGTTACCGGGAAGGCCAGGTCGCGCCCGGGTGCGCTCCTACGGGTGGTTGCAGCGATCGCGGTAGTAGCCGATCGGTTTGTAGGAGCGCGCCTGAGCGCGATGGCGTTACTGGGAACGCCATGTCGCGCCCGGGTGCGCTCCTACGGTGATGCACCGTCCGGCACTTAGCCGCGCAGGCGCTCCAGCTGCGATTGCAGCGCGGTCACCTTGGCCTGCAGCGCGGCGTTTTCGTTTTCCAGTTCGGTGACGCGGCGTTGCAGGGCTTTCATGTCGCGGCGTTCGGCTTCGCCGCCTTCGGCCTCGTCGGGCTTGGGTTTGCGCTTGGCGTCGCGTACGCGCTTGGCAGCCTGTTTGAGCTCGGCCTTGCCGGCCTGCGCGGCGGCGCGTTGCTCGTCCTCGGACAAGGTGGCCACGGCAGCGGCGGCGCTGATCGAAATCTCGCCGGCCTTGACCGCCTGCACCACTTCCGGGGCGGCCTGCTTGTGGATGCGCTCGATCATCACCACCTGGTTGTTGCTCAGGCGGGCCTCGCGCGCCAGCTCGGCGCGGCTGACCGGGGTGGAGGTCTCTTCCCACGGCGGGCTGTCGTTGTCCGTGGCCGCCGGCGTGGCGTCGTGGTCGATGCCGGTGGCCGACTGCTCAATGTCGGCAACCGCCGGCGCTTCGGCAGCGGCGTCGGCGTCGCGTTGGCTGCGCTGGCGCGCGGCCAGGATCTCGCGCTTGCGCAGTGCCAGCACGCCGCGCTGGAAGTCCGATACGCTGCGCCGGCCCAGGTGCTGCTCGATCATCCACAGCTGCACGTCCTGCATCGACTGGAAGCGCGGGTTCTGTACGGTCTGGAACGGCAGGTCGTGCTTCTGGCAGATGCCGTAGCGGTTGTGGCCATCCACCAGCACATCGCCCCACAGCACCAGCGCATCGCGGCAGCCTTCGGCCAGCAGGCTGCGCTCCAGCGCCTCGTGCTCGTCGGGCGTCAGCGGGTCGATGTAGGCCTTGAGTTCTTCTTTGACAACGATGTTCATGCGGCAACTGCGGGGGAAGTGCGGGGCCGGCATTGTAGTGAGCCTGCCCCGGCTTTGCGCGCTTGACCGCGCCGCGTGCCGGCGTTACGCGCGGGCGCCTGTGCCTTGGTCGTCAGGCAGTGCTGAGCAGGATATTCCCCAGCGTTTCGATCATCTGCCCGATCTGCTCGGGGGTGACGATCAGTGGTGGTGACAGCGCGATGACATCGCCGGTGACGCGCACCAGCAGGCCGCCGTCGTGGAAGCAGCGTTCGAACACCTCGTAGCCGCGTGCGCCGGGCGCGCCGTCGCGTGGCGCCAGCTCGATCGCGCCGATCAGGCCGATGTTGCGGATGTCGATGACGTGCGGCAGCCCGCGCAGGCTGTGCAGCGCGTCTTCCCATTGCGGGCCCAGCGTGATCGCGCGGTCGAACAGGTGTTCTTCGGCGTAGGTGTCCAGCGCGGCGATGGCCGCGGCGCAGGCCAGCGGATGGCCGGAATAGGTGTAGCCGTGGAAGAGCTCGATCGCATTCTGCGGCCCCTGCATGAAGGCCGCGTGGATCGCATCGGCCACCAGGACCGCGCCCATTGGCACGCTGCCGCTGGTCAGCCCCTTGGCGGCGGTGATCAGGTCCGGCGTGACGCCGAAGCGTTGCGCCGCGAACGCCTCGCCGACCCGTCCGAAGCCGGTGATGACCTCGTCGAACACCAGCACGATGCCGTGGCGGTCGCAGATGGCGCGCAGCCGCTGCAGATAGCCTTCCGGCGGCAGGATCACTCCGGCCGAGCCGGATACCGGCTCGACGAAGACCGCCGCAATGGTCGAGGCGTCGTGCAGGGTGATCAGGCGTTCCAGATCGTCGGCCAGCTCGGCGCCGTGCGCCGGCAGCCCGCGCGCGTAGGCATTGCGTTGCAGATCCAGCGTATGCCGCAGATGGTCGGTGCCGGCCAGCAGGGGACCGAACCATTTACGGTTGTTGGGCAGCCCGCCGATCGACATGCCGCCGAAGCCGACCCCGTGATAGGCCTTCTCGCGGCCGATGAAGCGGGTGCGCTGGCCCTCGCCGCGCAGGCGGTGGTAGGCCAGCACGATCTTCATCGCGCTATCGACCGCCTCCGAGCCGGAGTTGGTGAAGAACACATGGCCCAGGCCGGGCGGTGCGATCGCGGCCAGCCGCTGCGCCAGCACGAACGGCAGCGGTGAACCCATCTGGAAGGTCGGGGCGAAATCCAGCGTGCCGGCCTGCTCACGGATCGCCGCCACGATGCGTTCGCGGGCGTGGCCGGCATTGCAGCACCACAGCCCGGCGGTGCCGTCCAGGATCTGGCGGCCGTCGACATCGCGGTAGTACATGCCGGCAGCGGAGGCCAGCAGGCGCGGGCGCGCCTTGAACTGGCGGTTGGCGGTGAACGGCATCCAGAACGCGTCCAGGTGCGCCGGTGCCTGCAGCGCGCGTGCGCCATCGCGCGGAGGGTGGTCGTGCATGGCGGACTCCGTCGCTGGAAAGCGTCCGACTGTACGGCCACCGCGCCTTGGCCGTCACCCCGGCCGAGCGCGACGGCGAGCACGATTTGCGGACCTGCACGCGCCGATCCACATGGACTAGTCAATTAGTCGCAGCGTCGGCCGCTAAGCTGTGGGAACGCCTTGTGGCGCAGGCCATGACGGGTTTTTGACTGGCTGCGGGGCGTGCCGAAGCATTGCAAAGATTCAACGATCGCCGATGATGCGCCAGACGAGTGCCAGTTGGGCCTGGTAGTCGCCGCTGCCCTTATCGCAACACGTCAATCGATCGCAGCCATCAATCGTTTTCGGAACCACTGACACCGCCTGCATGCAGCCATCCTGTCGGGCGCTCCGGACACACTTCATCGCACTTTTTTAGGGGAACGGGAATGACACAAGGGTCCACCGTGGCGAGCGCCAACGGCGCAGACGCCGGCCTGCTGTCCAAGGAGCGCATTGTTGCGCGTCCGGGCTTCAATCGTTGGTTGGTACCACCGGCGGCATTGGCGATCCACCTGTGTATCGGCATGGCCTATGGCTTCAGCGTGTTCTGGTTGCCGCTGTCCAAGGCGCTGGGCATCACCGAGGCGATCGCGTGCCCGGCCGACATGGGCCTGTTCGCGCGCATGGTCGCCACCACCTGCGACTGGAAGATCAGCGAGCTGCAGTGGATGTACACGCTGTTCTTCGTGCTGCTGGGCTGCTCGGCGGCGATCTGGGGCGGCTGGCTGGAACGTGCCGGCCCGCGCAAGGCCGGTGTGGTCTCGGCGCTGTGCTGGTGCGGTGGCCTGGTGATTTCGGCGGCCGGCATCCACTTCCATCAGATCTGGATGCTGTGGCTGGGCTCGGGCGTGATCGGCGGCATTGGTCTGGGCCTGGGTTATATCTCGCCGGTGTCGACGCTGATCAAGTGGTTCCCGGACCGCCGCGGCATGGCGACCGGCATGGCGATCATGGGCTTCGGTGGCGGCGCGATGATCGGCAGCCCGCTGGCCGATGCGCTGATGCGCCACTTCGCCACGCCGACCTCGGTGGGCGTACTGGAAACCTTCCTGGTGATGGCGGCGCTGTACTTCGTCTTCATGATGGCTGGCGCGTTCGGGTACCGCGTGCCGCCGAGCGGCTGGACCCCCGCCGGCTGGACCGCGCCGGTGGCCAGCAACAACGCCATGATCACTGCCAACCACGTGCACGTGAGCAAGGTCTGGGGCATCCCGCAGTTCTGGTTGCTGTGGGGCGTGCTGTGCCTGAACGTGTCGGCCGGCATCGGCGTGATCGGCATGTCCTCGCCGATGCTGCAGGAAGTGTTCGGCGGCCGGTTGATCGGGGTGGACGTCGGCTTCGGCAGCCTGGACACGGCGCAGCTGGCCAGCATCGCGGCCATCGCGGCCGGCTTCACCGGCCTGCTCAGCCTGTTCAACATTGGCGGGCGCTTCTTCTGGGCCAGCATGTCCGACAAGCTCGGCCGCAAGAACACCTACACGCTGTTCTTCGTGCTGGGCATCTGCCTGTACGCGGCTGCGCCGTCGGCCGGCGGTGTGGGCGGCATCGCGCTGTTTGCGGGCATCTTCTGCATCATCCTGTCGATGTACGGCGGCGGCTTTGCCACCATCCCGGCATATCTGGCCGACCTGTTCGGCACCCAGATGGTCGGTGCCATCCACGGCCGCCTGCTGACCGCCTGGGCCACCGCCGGCATCCTCGGTCCGGTGGTGGTCGGCTACATGCGCGAGTACCAGCTGGCCCACGGCAGCCCGCCGTCACAGGTCTACAACACCACCATGTACATCCTCGCCGGCATGTTGGTGCTCGGTCTGATCTGCAACCTGTTGGTGCGCCCGGTGGCCGCGCGTCATTTCATGACGCCGGAAGAACTGGCGCGCGAGAAGCAGCTGGCGCACGAGAAGGTGGACCGCAGCGGCAAGGCGGTGCTGCCGCCGGAGCAGATGGCGCGCATCGGGCATGGCGGCAACCCCGCCCTGGTCGCGCTGGCCTGGCTGGCGGTGGGCGTGCCGATGTCTTGGGGCATCTGGGTCACGCTGCAGAAAGCCTTCGTGCTGTTTCATTGAGATGAGATGACACTTTCGTCTTCCCGTTCCGTGCGCGCCGGCAGTGTGGTGCGCACGGTTGTCCGCCACCGCGGCGGCCGTAACGCCACGGTGCAGGACATGGTGGCGGCCGAAATGCCGGTCGCCTTCCACTACAACGGCGTGCCGTTCGCGGTGATGATGGCCACGCCGGAAGACCTGGAAGATTTCGCATTCGGGTTCTCGCTGAGCGAGGGCATCGTCGACCAGCCGCAGGATCTGCGGGTGGTGGCGGTGGAGACGTTTCTGGAAGGCGCCTCGCTGCAGATCGAGATCCCGCCCGAACGTGCCGCCGCGCTGGACCGGCGACGGCGCAATCTGGATGGCCGCAGCGGTTGCGGGGTGTGTGGCAACGAATCGATCGAGGCGGTGCTGCGTGTGCCGCCGGCCCTGCAGTCGGCGTTGCAGATCGATGCGCAGGCCTTGGCGCGTGCGCTGGAAGCGCTGCACGCGCAGCAGCCGATCGCCGCACAGACCGGCGCGGTGCATGCCGCCGGTTGGGCCGATGTGCACGGTGTGGTGCGCTACGTGCGCGAAGACGTCGGCCGGCATAACGCGCTCGACAAGTTGATCGGTGCGCTGGCGCGGGAGCGCGTCGATGCATCGCAAGGGTTTGCGGTGGTCACCAGCCGCGCCAGTTACGAAATGGCCATGAAAGCCGCGCAGGCCCGGATCCCGCTGCTCGCAGCGATTTCGGCACCGACCGCGCTGGCGATCAGCCTGGCCGACAGTGCGGGACTGACCCTGATCGGGTTTGCCCGCGATCACGATTGTGTCGTTTACAGCCATCCGCAGCGCCTGAATCTGGGCGTTGGCGTGGGAGAGCCCGCATGAGCAAGAAGACCATCCAGCAATACGACAATCCCGCCGGCGGCTGGGGCGCATTGCGCTCGGTTGCCAAGCACCTGATGGAACAGGACATCGCGGTGCAGGGCGCCAAGACGCTGCTGCACGCCAACCAGCCGGACGGTTTCGACTGCCCCGGCTGCGCCTGGCCCGACCGCGATCACACCTCCACCTTCGAGTTCTGCGAGAACGGCGCCAAGGCCGTTGCGGCCGAGTCCACGGCGCGCCGCGCCGGGCCGGAGCTGTTCGCCTCGCACAGCGTCAGCCTGCTGTCGCAGTACAGCGACTACTGGCTGGAAGGGCAGGGCCGGCTGACCCAGCCGATGCGTTACGACGCGGCCACCGACCACTACGTGCCGGTGAGCTGGGACGAGGCCTTCGCGCAGATCGCCGGGCACCTCAACGGGCTGGCATCGCCGGACGAGGCGATCTTCTACACCTCCGGGCGCACCAGCAACGAAGCGGCCTTCCTGTATCAGTTGTTCGTGCGCGAGTTCGGCACCAACAACTTCCCCGACTGCTCCAACATGTGCCACGAGCCCTCCGGCACCGCGCTGCGTTCGCAGATCGGCGTGGGCAAGGGCACGGTGTCGCTGCACGATTTCGAACTGGCCGATGCGATCTTCATCTTCGGCCAGAACCCGGGCACCAATCACCCGCGCATGCTGGGCGAGTTGCGTCAGGCCTCCAAGCGCGGCGCGGCGATTGCGGCATTCAATCCGCTGCGCGAGCGCGGGCTGGAGAAGTTCGCCGACCCGCAGGACAAGCTGGAGATGCTGCACAACGGCTCCACCCGCATCGCCTCGGATTATTTCCAGCTCAAGATCGGCGGCGATCTGGCCGCGGTCAAGGGCATCATCAAGCACGTGCTCGAGCGCGACGCACAAGCCCAGCGCGACGGCACGCCACGGCTGCTGGATCTGGAATTCATCGACGCCCACACCGCCAACTTCGACGCCTTCGCTGCCGAGGTGCATGGCGAATCCTGGGACACCATCGTCGAGGAGTCCGGGCTGGACGAGGCGGCGCTGCGCAAGGCCGGCGAACTCTATCTCAATGCCGAGCGCGTGATCGCTTGCTGGGGCATGGGCATCACCCAGCACAAGCATTCGGTGGCCACCATCCACATGATCACCAACCTGCTGTTGCTGCGCGGCCATCTGGGCCGGCCGGGCGCGGGCGTGTGCCCGGTGCGCGGACACAGCAACGTGCAGGGCGACCGCACGATGATGATCTACGAAAAACCGCCGGCCGCGTTTCTGGACAAGTTGCAGACGCTGTTCGGGTTCGCGCCGCCGCGCGAAGACGGCTTCGACACCGTCGGTGCGATCGAGGCGATGCTGGACGGGCGCGGCAAGGTGTTCTTCGCGATGGGCGGCAATTTTGCCGCCGCCACGCCGGATACCGACGCCACCCATCGCGCGCTGCGCAATTGCGAATTGACCGTGCATGTCACCACCAAGCTCAATCGCAGCCACCTGGTGCACGGGCGCGATGCGCTGATCCTGCCATGCCTGGGCCGTACCGAAATCGACATCCAGGACGCTGGCTCGCAAGGCGTGACGGTGGAAGATTCGATGAGCATGGTGCACCTGTCGGCCGGCATCAATCCGCCGGCCTCGCCGGAGCTGTTGTCCGAGCCGGCGATCGTGGCGCGGCTGGCCGAGGCGACGCTGGGTGCGCGCAGCGCGATCCGCTGGCGGTGGCTGGTGGGCGACTACGACCGCATTCGCGACCTGATTGCCCAGGTGTTTCCCGATTTTGCCGACTTCAATCAGCGCGTGCGGGTGCCGGGCGGCTTCCGCCTGTCCAACACCGCGCGCGATCGCCAGTGGGTGACGCCCGAGAAGCGCGCGGTGTTCAAGCCGCACGCGGTGCCGACCGACAACCCGATCCATCGCGCACGCCGCAGCCACACCGAGCAGATGGTGTTTACGCTGGCCACCACGCGCTCGCACGATCAATACAACACCACCATCTACGGGCTGGACGATCGCTACCGCGGGGTGTTCGGCGAGCGTCGCGTGCTCTTCATCAATGGCGCGGATATCGCCGCGTTGAACATGAAGGCCGGTGACTGGGTGGACCTGGAGAGCCTGTGCGAGGACGGCGTGCATCGCGAGGCGCGCCGCTTCCTGCTGGTGGACTACAACATTCCGCGCGGCTGCCTGGCGGCGTACTACCCGGAAACCAACGCGTTGGTGCCGCTGTCCAGCTTCGCCGACGAAGCGCGCACGCCCACCTCCAAGTCGATTCCGGTGATCGTGCTGCCGCACCGCGCCGAAACCGCCGATGCGGCGCCGCGCGATATCGGAGCGGTGCTTGTCCGCTGATCCACAGCTCACCGCGCTGCTGCTTGCCGCATTGGCCGACACGCCCGAGGGCGTGTCGCTGGCGCGCCTGTGCAAGCAACTGGGCGTGCGCATGAGCGTGCTGCTGCGCACTCTGGCGTGGTTGGGTAACGCCAGTCTGGATGGTCAGCCCGGTCCGGGCTGGATCCAGCTGGAAGACCGCGGCGAGCGCCAGTTCGCGGTGCTGACGGATCTCGGGCTTGCAGCGCATGCGCAACGTGCAATGACGCAAACGCAGCAGGGCGACTGAGTAACTTGCTGGTTCTTCCCGGCTGAGGAGAGCAGGAGACTGAAGCCTCTTCACTTGTACGGGAAGCTCGATCAGACGCAACCTGATCCGAACAACGCAGGCTACGCTTTGCTTGCAACCAAACACACCGACCATCTTGACTGGTCCTTGTCCGCTCACCGTCGCGGGACCTTACGCGGCATGGATGCCGCGTAAGAGCCTACATGGACGTACTTGCGGCGTGTCCTGCGATGGTGGGGGCGGGCAAGGGCCCCGCAGCAAAGTCGCAGACCCGACGCTCTGCAAGCGATCTATCAGCACTATCCGACCACTCCAAGACCCACCGAGCTCTTCAATGGTGGCGCCGTTATGCAGGCAGTCAAAGGCTTGGGTCAAAAGCCTGGTTGATCGAGCGCGCGGTGTCCTCACCGCTTGCGGGACACGCCGTGAATCCGTCCGTGGAGGCTCCTCGGCGGCATCCATGCCGCCGAGGGTCCCGCAACCGGCAAGGACACCGCACCAGAGAGTTGGTCGGCTGCTTTCCTCAAAGCTTATTTCTCGGCTTGCGGTGGGAAGATGAGACGTTTGTAAGTCGCGTGTTGAAAGCCTGTTGCTCGGGCTGCATCGGGAGCTGATCGGGTGCAACGCGATCCGAACAACGCGCATCAAACACTGCTCTTACCGCGCACACCGACCACCTCGACAGGTCCTTGTCCGCTCACCGTCGCGGGACCTTACGCGGCATGGATGCCGCGTAAGAGCCTACACGGATGTACTTGCGGCGTGTCCTGCGATGGTGGGCGGGCAAGGGCCCTGCAACCAAGCTGCAGATCATCTGCTCTACAAATAATCTATCAACGCTGCCCGGCGACTCCAACGCAACCGAGATTCCGAAAGACATCAGGCTGCCACTGCCCGAAAGGCAGGCAGTCACGGCTGTAACTTTTTGCAAGCAGGTTGGTCTGCGCAAACCGTTGCTGCAATCTGCCAGAATCGGCTGACTTGTCTTGTCTGGATGCCGATCAACGATGACTGCTGCTGCGCCGCTTGCCGCTCCCATCAATTCGCCTGCGCGCGTGCTGTTCGCCAGTCTGATCGGCACCACCATCGAGTTTTTCGATTTCTATATCTACGCCACCGCTGCGGTGCTGGTGTTTCCGACGCTGTTCTTTCCGGCGGGCGATGGCAGTGCGGCGATGCTGCAGTCGCTGGCGACGTTTGCGGTGGCCTTTATCGCACGGCCGGTGGGCTCGGCAGTGTTCGGCCATTTCGGCGACCGGATCGGGCGCAAGGCCACGTTGGTGGCGGCGCTGCTGACGATGGGCCTGTCCACCGTGGCGATCGGCTTGCTGCCCAGCTACGCGCAGATCGGCGTGTTCGCACCTGCGTTGCTGGCGCTGTGCCGCTTTGGCCAGGGTCTGGGTCTGGGCGGCGAGTGGGGCGGGGCCGTGCTGCTTGCCACCGAAAATGCGCCGCCCGGCAAGCGCGTGTGGTACGGCATGTTTCCGCAGCTGGGTGCGCCGCTGGGCTTTCTGCTGTCCACCGGCACCTTTCTCGGCATGGGCGCGTTGCTCGACGATGCGCAGTTCATGCAATGGGGCTGGCGGGTGCCGTTTCTGGCCAGCGCATTGCTGGTGCTGACCGGCCTGTGGGTGCGCCTGAGCATCACCGAGACGCCGGACTTCCAGAAGGCCCTGGATCGCAAGACCCGCGTGCGCCTGCCCTTGGGTACGGTGATCTCGCAGCACTGGCCGGCGCTGATCATCGGCACGCTGGGCGCATTCGCCACCTTCGTGCTGTTCTATCTGATGACGGTGTTCGCGCTGGGCTTCGGGACCAAGACCCTGGGCTACGACAAGGAGCAATTCCTGCTGTTGCAGATGGCCGGTATCGTGTTTTTCGCGATCGGCATCCCGCTGTCGGCCAGGTTCGGCGACCGGCATGGCGCGCCGCTGGCGATGATGCTGGCCAGTGTGGCGATCATCGCGTTCGGGTTGGCGTTCGCGCCACTGTTCCAGGCCAATCACCCGTTGCAGGTACTCGCGTTCCTTGCACTGGGCTTCTTCTTCATGGGCCTGACCTACGGCCCCTGCGGCACGCTGCTGGCCGAGCTGTATCCCACCGAGGTGCGCTACACCGGAGCCTCGCTGTCGTTCAATCTGGCCAGCATCCTGGGGGCGGCACCGGCGCCGTACGTGGCCACGCAACTGGCCGCACGCTATGGCGTGCAGGCGGTCGGGCAGTATCTGGGCGCCGCGGCGGTGTTGAGCCTGCTGGCGTTGGTCGTGGCCCGCAGATCGCGTCGCCCGGTTGGCGTTTGAAGGCGTACGCGAGTCGGCGTCATCGTTGAGGCAGGTCCCGCCCAGGTGCACTTCTCCGAAGCTGGCTGCTTCTGCGCGAAATGAAGTCTTCGGGCCAATGGTCTAGGTATTGCGTACATTGCTGCACCGTGGTGCTGGCGATGCTGGCCTGCCGATCCTCGGGAACGCGCTTGCTCGATGCGGCATGACCGGCACCGCCCTGTTGCGCGCGAGCACGCGCCTGCGCCGGAGCGATTGCTAGCGGAACAGACGCTTGAGTGTGCGTCCCAGCCAGTTGCCGTGTTGGTGGCTGCGCGCGAACTGGTCCAGATGTGCGATCACCTGCGGCGCATAGGCCTGGTCGTCGCCGCGGATATGGTTGAACAACCAGCGCGAGAGCATGCTGCGGAGTTCGTCGCAGACGTCTTCGCCGGCCTGGAACCGCAGCCGGTACTCGCCGACACGTTTGCCGAAGACCTCGTGCACGCGCTTGTGCGCCAGGCTGAAGGGGTAGCCGGCTTCCTCCATCAGTTCTTCCTCGAAGGCAAAATGCGACAGCGTGTAGTCGATCAATTCGTCGATCACCTCGGCCACTGCCAGGCGTTGCAGGCTGGTTTGCGCGGCATGCAACTGATTGATCATTTCCACGATGCGCCGGTGTTGGTGATCGATGACCTCGATCCCGGTGTTGAGGTCGTCCTGCCAGACCAGCAAAGCCATCGTTCGCCCTTGTTCCATACGATGAGGGCACGATAGGCGCGCGTGATCGCCAACGCGTTGATCTGGATCAAATCCGGCTACGGCGCGCGGGCGGCGTGCGTGCTGCGGGACGATTCTATGTTGCGGCGATACCGCCGGATCGGGCGCGCCGCCGGCCGTGCGGCGCACGAACCTGCGCCGCTCAGCTGGCCAGGCGCACCTGGTTGCGGCCGCCGGCCTTGGCCAGATAGAGGTACTTGTCCGCTTCGCCCAGCAGATGGTGCAGCGACTGGCCGTCTTCGGTGGCGATGCAGACACCGATGCTCACCGTCATGCTGAGGGTTTCGTCGCCGATCCGCACGCGCAGTGCGCTGATGCGTTCGCGCAGGGTTTCGAAGTAGCTGGTGGCGTTGGCGGCATCCAGCCCCGGTACCAGCAGGCAGAATTCTTCGCCGCCGAAACGCGCCACCAGATCCTGCGGCCGCGCATGACTGGAGACCGACGCGGCCACCGCGCGCAGCGCCTGGTCGCCGGCTTCGTGGCCCCAGGTGTCGTTGATGTGCTTGAAGTGGTCGATGTCCAGCATCGCCGCGGTGACCGTCTGCTCCTGCGACAGCAGGGTGGGGATTACCCGCTGGCTTTGTTCCAGGAAATAGCGCCGGTTGGGCAGGCCGGTGAGGAAGTCACGGGTGGCCAGGTCCTGCAGCGTGCCGATCAGTTCCAGCTGGTCCACGTTCTGCGACACGCGGCAGAAGAACTCTTCGCGCGAGAACGGCTTGCGCAGGAAATCGTTGGCACCGTTCTTGAGGAAACGTGGGATCAGCGACGAGTCGCTGTTGCCGGAGATGCCGATCACCGCGACCTTGTCGCGCGAACGGATCGCACGCAGACGGCGGGTGAATTCCACCCCTTCCATGCCGGGCATTTCCTGGTCGACGATGGTCAGGCGGATGCCGGGGTCGCGCTCGATCGCCTGCAGGCCGGCCGCACCGTCGGCCGCCAGCACCACGCGGTAGCCGTACATCGACAGCAACGCGGCCGCATAGGTCCTTGCGGACAGGGAATCGTCCACCACCAGCGCGGCGATGCGGCGATTGCGCTCCAGGCGTTGCACCAGCCAAGCCAGATATTCGATGCTGCCGGGCGCGTTCTTGAGCACGTAATCGATGATCTGCTGCTGCAGCACGCGCTGGCGCAGATCCTCGTCATAGACGCCGCTGACCACCACCGTGGGCAGCTTGCGCGAGAGGAAGAATTCCACGACCTTGTCGCGGTCGCCGTCCACCAATACCAGGCCGGTCAGGACCAGAAACCAGCCGTCTTCTTCGTCCAGTACACGGGCGGCTTCCGCCAGCGTCGACACGACCGTGACCGGCAGCTCCACGCGTTGCTCGATGGCCTCGCGCAGCATGCTGGTGAAAGTGCGCGAGTTCTCCACCAGCAACACGCGTTGCGGCAGGACTGCGCTTTCACTATTGCGATGTAGGGTACCTGGGGACATCGGCTGGCCGTGCGGATCGAACCGTCATACCAGCTAACGGCCCTGCTCGCCAAAACTTGAGCGCCGCGTCTCAAAGCGCCCAAGACGGCGCCCTATATCACCACAACGCATCGCGCAGCCGGTACCAACTCATCGCTGCCACCAGCAGCGGCGTGCGCAGCAGGCGCCCCCCGGGGAAGGGCCGATGCGGAATGCGTGCGAACACGTCCAGCCGTCGGCTCTGGCCGGCGATGGCCTCGGCGATGACCTGGCCGGCCAGGCCGGTGGCGGCGACGCCATGCCCGGAGAATCCCTGGGCGAAATACACGTTGGGCCCCAGCCGGCCCCAGTGCGGGGCGCGGTTGCGCGAGATGTCCACGTAGCCGCCCCACAGCGTTTGCAGCGGCACGTCGCGCAGTTGCGGGAAGACCGTGTGCATGCGTCGGGTCATCAACCGATCCAGGCCGTGCGGCGGGCGCGAGGAGTAGCTGGCGCGTCCGCCGAACAGCAGCCGGTGGTCGGCACTGAGCCGGTAGTAGTCCAGCGCCCAGTTGGTGTCGGCGACCGCCATGTCGTTGGCGATCAGCGCGCGTGCACGGGCCTGGCCCAGCGGCGGCGTCGCACCGACATAGGTGCCGACCGGCATGATGCGGCGCTCCAGCGCCGTGGAAATGCCCTGCAGCAGGGCATTGCCGGCGATCACGCCGAACTCGGCGCTGACGCTGCCCTGGTCGGTCTGCATGGTCACGCGCGCGCCGTGCTCCAGCCGGGAGACCGGCGAGGCCTCGTGGATGCGCACGCCGGCCGCCAGCGCTGCGCGCGCCAGGCCCAGCGCATAGGCCAGCGGATGCAGATGGCCGCTGGCCGGGTCGAACATCGCGCCCAGGTAGAGCGGGCTGTCCAGCACCTGCCGCGTACGCGCGCGGTCCCACCATTCCAGCGGGTAGTCGTAGCGCTCGGCCATGCGCACGATGCCGTGCTGCAAGGCCTGCACCTGGCGCGGCTTCAGCGGCACATGGGCGTGGCCGTCGCGCCAGTCGCAGGCGATGGCGTGGCGGTCGATGCGCGCGCGCAGCAGGTGCATGCCGTCGCGCGAGAAGTCGAACAGCAGCCGCGCGTCGGCATCGCCGACCAGCGCTTCCAGGGTTTCCTGCTCGCAGCCGTAGCCGACGATGGCCTGGCCGCCGTTGCGCCCGGAGGCGCCCCAGCCGATGCGCCTGGCTTCCAGCACGACGACCTTGTAGCCGGCCTCGGCCAGGGCGAGGGCGGCGGTGAGGCCGGTGTAGCCGGCGCCGAGGATGCAGACATCGGCACGTTGCACGCCCTGCAGGCATGGTTGCTCAGGCAAGGCCGGCGTGCTGCGGGCGTACCAGCTGTCGGGATAGCCGTTACCCGGCGGATCGGTTGGCGGCAGCGATGTGGCCGGGCCGTCCATCAGACGATCCGCAGGTACCGGGCGTAATCCAGATCGGGCACCTGCGCCTGGTAGTCGAGCAGCTCGCGCTGTTTCTGCTGGCCGAATACGTGCTGGAACTGGCTGCCGAACTGCGCGCCGACAAAGTCGCTGGCGCCGAATGCATCCACCGCGGCTTGCCAGGTGCGCGGCCGAAAGACCGCTTGCGCATAGGCATTGCCGGTGACTGGCGCGCTGGGCTCGCCGGGATGTTGCAGGCCGTCCAGCATGGCGGCGAGCACGGCGGCGGCGGCCAGGTACGGGTTGGCATCGGCGCCGGCGATGCGATGCTCGATGCGGGTGTTGCGTGCATCGCTATGCGGGATGCGCAGCGCCACGGTGCGGTTGTTGAAGCCCCAGCTCGCATCCAGCGGCACGAAGGCATTGCTGACGAACCTGCGGTAACTGTTGGCGTGCGGCGCGAACATCAGCAGCGAGGCATCGGCGTGCCGCTGCAGGCCGGCGATGGCATGGCGCAGGCGGTCGGCGGGTACATCGACGTTGCCGGCAAACACGTTGTGCCCGTCGACGTCGAGCAGGCTCACGTGCAGGTGCAGGCCGCTGCCGGCCTGGCCGGGAAACGGCTTGGCCATGAAGCTGGCGAGCTTGCCCTGCTGTTGCGCAATCGCCTTGATGGTGCGCTTGAGCAGGATCGCCTCGTCGCAGGCGGCCACCGCATCGGCGCGATGCTGCAGGTTGATTTCGAACTGGCCAGGTGCGTATTCGGCCACGGCGGTGTCGGCCGGGATGCCTTGCTGGCGACAGGCGGCAGTCACCGCGTCGGTGAAGCTGCGCTGGTCGTCCAGGTCCTGCAAGGAATACACCTGGGTGCTGTCGCTGCGCGCACCGGTCTTCGGGTCGCGTGGCGTCTGCGGGCGTCCCTGCGCATCGGGCACCGCATCGAACAGATAGAACTCCAGTTCCACCGCAATGACCGGGGTCAGGCCGAGCGCAGCAAAACCGTGCAACACGCGTTGCAAGACCGCGCGCGGTGCGACCTCGAACACGCTGCCGTCCGGCTGATGCATTGCCAGCAGCAGCTGCGCCATCGGCCGCGGTGCCCACGGCACCGGGCGCAGCGAGCCGGCGATCGGCCGGCAGATGCGATCGGCATCGCCGATGGCGTAGCCCAGCCCGGTTTCCTCGACGGTATTGCCGGTGATGTCGGTGGCGATCAGCGACATCGGCAGGCACACGCCATCGCGATAGACCTTGCCCAGGACCTCGGCTGTCACACGCTTGCCACGCAGCACGCCATTGGTATCGGGCAATAGCAGATCGGCCGCTTCGCAGCCATCGATCTGCGCCAGTGTGGCGGCATCGATGGCGGGCAAGTACGCGACGGAGTTCTCGGAAACCATGGGCACCACCTGCAAGGTCGCCGCTCAGACTAGCAAAGCGCATGTGATCGTTCGCAACTGTGCGCGTGTGGACCCTGGCAATGCAGGTGGCCGCACGGTAAGTTCGCAGGCATCGGCAACGCACCCGATCAACCCGGGGCGACCACGCGCTGACAAGTCGTCGCGGTCGGAGCGATGCAGGTGATGCGCAAGCCGCCAGCTGCGCGCCACCTGTGCCCTGTACAGTGCCAGCGCCTGCCTGGTGGCGAGCGCAGACGTGATGCAGCCGCGTTCAACCGGGAGATCCGCATGGCTGTCGTTCCACTGGTCGGGTTGCCGACCGATCGCATCCAGCAAGGGCCGCATCCGTTTCTGGCCACCGGCGAGAAGTACATCCGCGCGGTGGTGGACGCAGCCGGAGCCATGCCGGTGCTGTTGCCGAGCCTGCAGCCCACGCTGGATGCGCGCGCGTGGCTGGATCGCCTGGATGGCCTGTTGCTGACCGGTGCGGTGAGCAATGTCGAGCCGCATCACTACAGCGACGAGCCGAGCTGGGAGGGCAATCCGCACGACCCGGCGCGCGATGCCACCAGCCTGGGACTGATTCCGCAGGCACTTGCGCGTGGCCTGCCGGTGCTGGCGATCTGCCGCGGGCTGCAGGAGGTCAATGTGGCGCTGGGCGGGCGCCTGCATCAACGCGTGCATGACGTGCCTGGCCTGCTTGATCACCGCGAAGACCGCGCCATGCCGCTGGACACGCAGTACGGCCCGGCGCATCCGGTGCAGCTGCATCCCGGCGGCCTGCTGGCTGACATGAGCGACAGCGCGCAGGTCATGGTGAACTCGCTGCACGGGCAGGGCATTGCACGCCTGGCCGACGGCCTGCTGATCGAGGCGCAAGCGCCGGATGGCCTGATCGAAGCCTTTCGCGGCCCCGGGCCGGGCTTTCTGCTCGCGGTGCAGTGGCATCCGGAGTGGCGTGTCACACAGCATCCGTTCTACCGTGCCATCTTCCAGGCCTTCGGCGAGGCCTGTCGCCAATACGCCGCTCGACGCGGTCAGTGAGGTTGCATGTCGATCCGCACCCGTTCGCGCACATCCACACCCAAGCAGCCCGAGAGCGCGCTGCGCCGCTGGCTCAAGGACCGCCACATCACCGAGGTCGAGTGCCTGGTGCCGGACATCACCGGCAACGCACGCGGCAAGATCATTCCGGCGGACAAGTTTTCGCACGACTACGGCACCCGGCTGCCGGAAGGCATCTTCGCCACCACCGTCACCGGCGATTTCCCTGACGATTACTACGAGCTGACCTCGCCATCGGATTCGGACATGCATCTGCGCCCGGATGCATCCACCGTGCGCATGGTGCCGTGGGCGGCCGATCCCACCGCGCAGGTCATCCACGATTGCTACACCAAGGACGGCCAGCCGCATGAGCTTGCCCCGCGCAATGTGCTGCGGCGCGTGCTGGACGCCTATGCCGAAGCCAAGCTGCAACCGGTGGTGGCGCCGGAGCTGGAATTCTTCCTGGTGCAGAAGAACACCGACCCGGACTTTCCGCTATTGCCGCCGGCCGGGCGCTCGGGTCGGCCGGAGACCGCGCGGCAGTCGTATTCGATCGATGCGGTCAACGAGTTCGACCCCATCCTGGACCTGATGTACGACTATTGCGATGCGATGGAACTGGATGTGGATACGCTGATCCACGAATCCGGCGCCGCGCAGCTGGAGGTCAACTTCACCCACGCCGATGCACTCTCGCGCGCCGATCAGGTGTTCCTGTTCAAGCGCACCATGCGCGAGGCCGCGTTGCGGCATGGCGTGTATGCGACGTTTCTGGCCAAGCCGATGGAGACCGAGCCGGGCAGTGCGATGCATATCCATCAGAGCCTGCTGCATGCCGGCACCGGCAAGAACGTGTTCAGCGGCAAACGCGAAGGCGGCTTCAGCGACACCTTTGCGCACTATCTCGGTGGCCTGCAGAAATACATTCCGATGGCGATGGGGCTGCTGGCGCCCAACGTCAATTCCTACCGGCGGCTGATGTTCGGCGAGGTGTCGCCGAGCAATGTGCTGTGGGGTTTCGACAATCGCACCTGCGGGCTGCGGGTGCCGATCGATGTGCCGCAGAACATGCGGGTGGAAAGCCGCTTTGCCGGCTCCGATGCCAATCCGTACCTGGCGATGGCGGCGACCCTGGCCTGCGGGTTGCTCGGCATCCGCGAGAAGCTCGAACCGACCGCGCCGATCAGCAGCAACGGCAAGCAGCAGGGCTACGATCTGCCGCGCTCGCTGGGCGAGGCGCTGGACGGACTGGAGGGCTGCGAGGCCTTGCAGGAGATGCTGGGGCGGCGCTTCGTGCGCGCCTACATCTCGGTCAAGCGCAAGGAGTACGAGACGTTCTTCCGTGTGATCAGTTCGTGGGAGCGGGAGTTCCTGTTGTTGAATGTGTGAGGCGTCTGCGCTCGGCGCAGCGTGCCGCGCCGCTCCCGTCTCCCCTCGGGAGAAGGTGCCCGAAGGGCGGATGAGGGCAGGTCGTCTGGCCATGGTCCAGGCCTACGTTTATTGCAGGCGTCCGATGCGTTTTGCGCCAGCTGCCTTTCGTAACGCCACTGCATTCGCGCCACTGGCGTGAGCCACTTCCGGAGCAAGCCGTGCACCCCACTGTGTTGGAAACCTTGCAGCAGCTCGATGCCGCCCATCATCTGCATCCGTTCAACGACAACGCGGCATTGGCCGAAAAGGGCACGCGCATCCTGACCCGTGGCGAGGGCGTGTATGTCTGGGACGCGCAGGGCAACAAGTTGCTGGATGCGTTCGGCGGCTTGTGGTGCGTGAATGTCGGCTACGGGCGCAAGGAGCTGGCACAGGCGGCGGCGCGGCAGATGGAACAGCTGGCGTACTACAACAGCTTTTTCCAGTGCACCACCGAGCCCACTATCCATCTGGCTGCCAAGCTGGCGGAGCTGACGCCGGGCGATCTGAACCATGCGTTCTTCGCCAACTCCGGGTCGGAGGCCAACGACACCATCCTGCGGCTGGTGCGGCATTTCTGGGCGGTGCAGGGGCAGCCGGAAAAACGCATCTTCATCGGCCGTCATGACGGCTATCACGGCACCACCATGGCCGGTGCCAGCCTGGGCGGCATGCGCGGCATGCACAGGCAGGGTGGCCTGCCGATTCCGGATATCCACCACATCGCGCCGCCGTATCACTTCGGCGATGGCGGGGAGATGGATCCAGAGGAGTACGGGCTGCTGGCGGCGCGTCGGCTGGAAGACAGGATCCTGCAGCTCGGGCCGCAAAACGTGGCGGCGTTTATCGGTGAACCGATCATGGGCGCGATCGGGGTGTACATCCCGCCGCGCAGCTACTGGCCGGAAATCGAGCGCATCTGCAAGCGCTACGACGTGCTGCTGGTGGCCGACGAGGTGATCTGCGGGTTCGGGCGTACCGGCGCCTGGTTCGGTGCGGATTATTTCGGCTTCCAGCCCGACGTGATGACGCTGGCCAAGGGCATCACCTCCGGCTATATCCCGTTGGCGGCGGCGATGTTCAACGATCGCGTGGCCGGCGTGCTCAAGGCGCAGGGCGGTGAGCTCGCGCACGGCGGCACCTATGCGGGACATCCGGTCTGCGCGGCGGTGGCGCTGGAGAACCTGCGCCTGCTGCAGGACGAAGGCATCGTGGACACCGCGCGTACCCGGATCGCGCCGTACCTGGCGCAACGCTGGGCCGAGCTGGGCGAGCACCGGCTGGTCGGCGAGGCGCGTATCGCCGGCCTGGTCGGGGCCCTGGAACTGGTGCCGGACAAACGCCGGCGCGGGGTCTATTTCCCCGAACGCGGTCGGGTCGGTGCGCTGTGCCGCGATTTCGCGCTGCGGCGCGGGCTGATCCTGCGTGCCACCTACGATGCGATGCTGCTGTCGCCGCCGTTGATCATCACCTGCGAACAGGTTGATGAGCTGTTCGACAAGGCCTGGGCGGCGCTGGACGATACTGCGCAGGCGCTAGGCATCGTTGCCGCCTAAGCCGGCCGGCGCACGTCAAGCTTTGCCGGTCGCGTACCCGCCAGGGCGGCCGGCAGAGGCGCTTGCGGCGCCGGCCGCGCCGGCCAGCGGGTGCGTACGGTTGGTATCCGCCACGCCGCGCTGTGCAAACACAACCACCATGGGTAGGCTGGCCCTTCGACCGGCCGCATCCCGGCCCGCCCTGATCGCGCTGCCCTGGAGACCCGCATGACGCTGCGACTGCTCGCCCTGACGCTGTCCACCACCTTGCTGGCCGCCTGCGGTGGCAGCAACGCACCCGGCGGTGCCGAGGCGCGGGCCAAGGTGCTCAACGTCTACAACTACTCGGACTACATCGCCGAAGACACCATTCCCGCGTTCGAGAAGAGCACCGGCATCAAGGTCACCTACGACGTGTTCGACAGCGACGAGATGGTGGAAACCAAGCTGCTCGCCGGTGGCAGCGATTACGACGTGGTGGTGCCCACGCTGAACTTCTTCGGCCGGCAGATCCAGGCCGGCGTGTTCCTGCCGCTGGACAAGGCCAAGATCCCCAATCTGGCCAATCTGGACCCGGACATCATGCGGCGCATTGCCGCGCAGGACCCGGGCAATGCCTATGGCGTGCCGTACATGATCGGCACCACCGGCATCGGCTACAACGTGGACAAGCTCAAGGCGATCTTCGGCAACACCGAGGTCGCCAACAGCTGGGACCTGGTGTTCAAGCCGGAAAACCTGTCCAGGTTGAAGGACTGTGGCGTGACCCTGCTGGACACGCCCTCGGACCTGATTCCGATCGCGCTCAATTATCTGGGCCTGGATCCGCACAGCAGCGTGCCGGCCGAGATCGAGCAGGCTGCCGCGCTGATCAAGACGATCCGCCCGTACGTGCAGAACTTTCATTCCAGCCAGTACGTGAGCTCGCTGGCCAACGGCAACACCTGCCTGGCGGTGGGCTGGTCGGGCGACATCATCCAGGCGCGCGACCGCGCGGTGGAAGCCGGCAACGGCATCAAGGTGGCCTATGCGATCCCCAAGGAAGGCGCGCCGCAGTGGTTCGACATGCTGGCCATTCCCAAGGACGCCAAGCACCCCGACAACGCCTACGCCTTCATCAATTATCTGTTGAAGCCGGACGTGGCCGCGGCCAACAGCAACTTCATCCACTACGCCAACCCGGTGCGCACCGCCACGCCGCTGGTGGACGCGGCGATCCGCAACGACCCCACCATCTACCCGCCGCCGGAGGTGACCGCCAAGATGTTCACCTATGCGATCAATCCGCCGGAGGTGGACCGGCTGTATACGCGGCTGTGGACCGAGATCAAGACCGGTCGCTGACCGCCGCAGTCGCTCCTCCAGTTTTGTAAGAGCGCTTGCCAGGCGTGCGCCTGCAAGTCCGAGCGCGCGCTGACTGCGGTCGTCACGCAATCTGTACCGGGCGGTTCAAATAATTGTATGGTTGCGCCGCCTTCGCCGGACCGCTGATGCGGTACGTCGTCGCGCGCGCCTCGCCCACGACACAGGACGCCTCACCTTGAGCAACCACGACCAGCAGTCCAACGACGGCCAGCCTTCGGGCACGGATGCGCAAGGCACCGGCGCGCACAACGAGCAGGAGCCGCCCAAGCCCTCGCCGTTGAAGAACCCAAAGGTCAAATGGACGCTGATCGTGGTCGGGGTGCTGGTGGTGGTGCTGCTGGTGATCTGGCTGGCCTATTACCTGATCAAGGGCCGCTACATGCAGGACACCAACAATGCCTACCTGCAGGCCGACTCGGTCGCCGTGGCGCCGCGGGTCAGCGGCTACGTGACCAAGGTGATGGTGGGCGACAACCAGATCGTGGAAGCCGGCCAGCCGCTGCTGCAGATCGACGACCGCACCTACCAGGCGAACCTGCAGCAGGCCGAAGCCGCGATCGCCGCGCGCCAGGCCGATATCGCCGCGGCCACCGCCAACGTGTCCGGGCAGGAGTCAGCGCTGGTGCAGGCGCGTAGCCAGGTCACCTCGGCAGCGGCAAGCCTGACCTTCGCCCAAGCCGAAGTGAAGCGCTTCGCCCCGTTGGCCGCCTCCGGCGCCGACACCCACGAGCACCAGGAAAGCCTGCAGCACGAGCTGCAACGTGCACGCGCCCAGTACCAGGCCGCGCAGGCGCAGGCCAAGGGCGCGCAGAGCCAGATCCTGGCCAGCAACGCGCAGCTGGAGCAGGCCCAGGCCGGTCTCAAGCAGGCCAGCGCCGATGCCGACCAGGCCCGTGTGGCGGTGGAAGACACCTTGCTGACCAGCCGTATCCACGGCCGCGTCGGCGACAAGACCGTGCAGGTCGGCCAGTTCCTCGGGGCCGGCACCCGCACCATGACCATCGTGCCGCAGGAATCGCTGTATCTGATCGCCAATTTCAAGGAAACCCAGGTCGGCCTGATGCGTCCTGGCCAGCCGGCCGAGATCGAGGTCGATGCCTTGTCGGGCGTCAAGCTGCACGGCAAGGTCGAGAGCCTGTCGCCGGGCACCGGCTCGCAGTTCGCGTTGCTGCCGCCGGAAAATGCCACCGGCAACTTCACCAAGGTGGTGCAGCGCGTGCCGGTGCGCATCCGCGTGCTGGCCGGCGACGAGGCGCGCAAGGTGCTGGTGCCGGGCATGTCGGTCGAGGTCACCGTGGACACGCGCTCGGCCAAGGACGCCAAGCAACGGGCCGAGGAGGAATCCGATCGCGTGCAGGCGCAGGAGCGCGCGCGATGAATGCAACGGCAGCCACCGGCCCGCGTGCCGGCGGCAGCGCGCAACGCGAGAAGGCCGAGCCGGGCGCCTGGCTGGCGGTGCTGGCCGGCACCATCGGCTCGTTCATGGCGACGCTGGACATCTCCATCGTCAACGCGGCGCTGCCCACCATCCAGGGCGAGGTCGGCGCCAGCGGCACCGAAGGCACCTGGATCTCCACCGCGTACCTGGTTGCCGAGATCATCATGATCCCGCTGACCGGCTGGTTCGTGCGCACGCTGGGCCTGCGCAACTTCCTGCTGATCTGCGCGCTGATGTTCACCGCGTTTTCGGTGGTGTGCGGGCTGTCGACCTCGTTGACGATGATGATCATCGGCCGCGTGGGGCAGGGCCTGGCCGGCGGTGCGCTGATTCCGACCGCGCTGACCATCGTTGCGACCCGGCTGCCGCCGAGCCAACAAACGATGGGCACCGCGCTGTTCGGCATGACCGTGATCATGGGCCCGGTGATCGGCCCGCTGCTCGGCGGCTGGCTCACCGAGAACGTCAGCTGGCACTACGCCTTCTTCATCAACGTGCCGATCTGCGTCGGCCTGGTGGCCTTGCTGCTGCTTGGCCTCAAGCATGAAAAAGGCGACTGGGCCGGCCTGCTCAATGCCGACTGGCTGGGCATCTACGGCCTGACCGCCGGCCTGGGCGGGCTCACCGTGGTGCTGGAAGAGGGCCAGCGCGAGCGCTGGTTCGAATCCAGCGAGATCAACGCGCTGAGCGTGATCGCGCTCAGCGGATTCGCTGCACTGGTCGTGGGCCAGTTCCGCAAGCGGCCGCCGGTGATCCACCTGTCGCTGCTGCTGCATCGCAGTTTCGGCGCGGTGTTCGTCATGATCATGGCGGTGGGCATGATCCTGTTCGGCGTCATGTACATGATTCCTCAGTTCCTGGCGGTGATCTCCGGCTACAACACCGAGCAGGCCGGCTACGTGCTGCTGCTGTCAGGCCTGCCGACCGTGCTGTTGATGCCGATGATGCCCAAGCTGCTGGAGGTGGTGGACGTGCGCATCCTGGTGATCGCCGGGCTGATCTGCTTTGCCGCGGCCTGCTTCGCCAATCTGTCGCTGACCGCCGACACCGTGGGCATGCATTTTGTCGCCGGCCAGTTGTTGCAGGGCTGCGGCCTGGCGCTGGCGATGATGTCGTTGAACCAGGCGGCCATTTCATCTGTGCCGCCCGAACTGGCCGGCGATGCGTCGGGCCTGTTCAACGCCGGCCGCAACCTGGGCGGCTCGGTGGGGCTTGCGCTGATCTCCACCTTCCAGGAGCGCCGCATGACCTTCCATACCGAAACCATCGGCAGCGCGATCACCGCCAATTCCTCGCGCGCGCAGGACTTTCTTTCCGGGCTGACTGCGCAGATGCAGGGCAGCGCCGGCGGCGAGGCGGCCATTCGCTCGGTCGCGCAGCTGGCGCGCCTGGTGCAGCAGCAGGCCCTGGTGATGACCTATAGCGATCTGTTCTGGATCTTCGGCGTGATCGTGGTCTGCACGATTCCGCTGGCCTTTTTGCTCAAGCCGTTACCCAAGGGGGCGCACCTTGCAATGCACTGATTCCATGCGCTTGATCCGCATGCCCCTGGCTGCGGCGTTGAGCGTGGTTTTGCTCGGCGGCTGCATGCTCGGCCCCAACTACACCAAGCCCCCGGCAGTGGCCGACACGGCGGTGCAGGCGCCGGCCCTGCATCGCGCTGCTGGCGCCGACGTGGTCGCTGCCGCGCCATTGAATCATTGGTGGGAGCAACTGCAGGACCCGACCCTCACCCAACTGGTCACCCAGGCCCTGGCCGACAGTCCCAACCTGCGTGCGGCGCAGGCGCGGCTGCGTGCCAACCGTGCACTGGCCAGCCAGCGCCGTGCCGAACGTCTGCCCAAGCTCAACGCCAGCGCGGTGTATGCGTATGCCGAGCCGCCGCAGACCATCGGCGATACGCTGGGCGGCTTGCAGAACGGCCAGAACGGCCAGCCACCGGCACAGGATAGCGAGGCGCTGGATCTGGAAAAGACCCAGATCTACAGCGCCGGTTTCGATGCCAGCTGGGAACTGGATTTCTTCGGCCGCCGCCGTCGCGCGGCCGAAGGCGCGCTGGCGCAGGCGCAGGCCTCGGAAGCCGAGCTGGCCGATGCGCAGGTGCAGCTGGCAGCCGAAGTGGGGCAGGTGTACCTGAACTACCGCGGCTTGCAGGCGCGGCTGGCGATCGCCGATGCGAACCTGGACAAGATCGGGCAGACCCTGCGCCTGACCCAGCAGCGCCGCGAGCGCGGCGCGGCCTCGGACCTGCAGGTCGAACAGATCGCCACGCAAGTGCAGCAGCAACAGGCGCAGCGCCTGCCGTTGGAGATGCAATCGCAGGAAGCGCTGGATCAACTGGCGCTGATGGTGGGGCGCGAGCCCGGCGCGCTGGACGCGCAGTTGAGCGCGCCGCAGCCGTTGCCGATGCTGCCCACCCAGGTGCGCGTGGACGATGCCGGCGCCCTGATCCGTCGCCGCCCCGATGTGCGCAAGGCCGAGCGCGAACTGGCTGCCTCCAGCGCGCAGATCGGCGAGGCGTTGAACGGGTATTTTCCGCAGGTGAGCCTGCTGGGCGGCCTGAGCTGGGTCGCCGGCTCGCCCAGCGATTTCAATTCCGACGCCTTGACCACGCTGGCGGTGCCGATGCTGCGCTGGTCGATCTTCGACTTCGGCCGCACCAAGGCACAGGTGGAGCAGGCGCGTGCCGGCAACGCCGGTCGCGAGGCGGCGTACGAGGGCGCGGTGCTGGCTGCGTTGCAGGATGCCAATTCGGCATTGGCGCGCTTCGGCTCGGCGCGCAAGCAGCTGGTGGTGGCGCGGCAGGCCGAAGCCTCGGCCACGCGTTCGGCCGGCTTGATGCAGCAACGGCGCGATGCCGGTGCCACCTCGTCGATCGATCTGCTCGACGTGCAGCGCCAGCAGCTGTCCGCGCAGGACGCCGCCGCACAGGCACAGGTGCAGTTGCTGGTGAACTACGTCGCGCTGCAGAAGAGTCTGGGTCTGGGCTGGAGCGCGCCGGTGCCGGAGCCACGCTGATCGATAGCCGTCGCGGCGGGCGTCGGCGCTTTGTTCGCGCTGGGGTGTCGCTCTGCCGTTGCAGACAGAGTGTTGCTGCAGCGCCCGCGCCGGCAGGCGGTCACCCGATGTAGCAGCTCGTCGTCGGCTCGCTGCAGGCGAGACGCCTGGACGCAAATGGACGAGTGCTGATGTCGCACCAAGCACTGGCGGCGCCAGCGTTCTGAGGTGCACAGTCGGTGCCGGGCCACGCTTCGCAATCGAGAGGATCCATGGCAGTTACCGAGGCCGCAGCGCCGCCGCTTTCCCCTGGCGACAACGCCTATCTGAGCATCCGCGAGGTCCGCAAGGAATTCGATGGCGTCGTCGCGGTCGACGAGGTCAGCCTGCAGATCCGCAAGGGCGAGATCTTCGCGCTGCTGGGCGGCTCGGGCAGCGGCAAGTCCACCCTGCTGCGCTGCCTGGCCGGCTTCGAGCGGCCGACCAAAGGCCGCATCGTGCTCGATGGCCAGCCGATCGACGGGTTGCCGCCGTACGAGCGCCCGATCAACATGATGTTCCAGTCGTATGCGCTGTTTCCGCACATGAGCGTGGAACAGAACATCGCCTTTGGGCTGAAGCAGGAGGCGCTTTCCAAGCCGGCGATCGCGGCGCGCGTGGGCGAAATGCTGGAGCTTGTGCAGCTTGGCAACCTGGCCAGGCGCAAGCCGCATCAATTGTCCGGCGGGCAGCAGCAACGCGTGGCGTTGGCGCGCTCGCTGGCCAAGCGGCCCAAGCTGCTGCTGCTGGACGAACCGATGGGCGCGCTGGACAAGAAGCTGCGCGCGCAGATGCAGCTGGAACTGGTCAACATCATTGAGACCTCTGGCGTCACCTGCGTCATGGTCACCCATGATCAGGAAGAGGCCATGAGCATGGCCACCCGCATCGCGTTGATGGACCAGGGCTGGATCCAGCAGGTCGGCACCCCGGACGAAATCTACGAACAACCGGCCAACCGGTTCGCTGCCGACTTCATCGGCTCGGTCAATCTGATCGACGCGGTGATCGTCGAGGACAAACCCGACTACGTCGGCCTGAAGGCGTCGGCCTTCGACGCCAATATCCGGATCGGCCACGGCATCACCGGTTTCGAAGGGCAGGCAGTGGCGTTCGCGCTGCGCCCGGAAAAACTGGTCATCGGCAAGGACGAACCGGCCCAGGCCTGCAACAAGGCGCAGGGCGTGATCGAGGACATCGCCTATTTCGGCAGCCATTCGGTCTATCACGTGCGCCTGCCCGGCGGCTTCAAGCTGATGGCCAACTTCGCCAACCGTCAGCGCTGGGCCAGCGAAGCGCTGACCTGGGGCGACGCCGTCTGGCTGAGCTGGGGCGAGGACGACGGCGTGGTACTCACCGCATGAGGCGCCTGATCCGCGCATTGCCGGGCGCGCGCTGGGGCGTGATCGCCGCACCGTATCTGTGGCTGCTGGTGTTCTTCGCCATCCCGTTCCTGATCGTGCTGAAGATCTCCTTCGCCGAGCGTGCCACCGCGATGCCGCCGTACACGCCGTTGTTCGCCGTTGCGGCCGATGGGGCGCTGAGCCTCAAGCTGCATCTGGGCAATTATCTGGTCATGCTGCGCGACAGCCAGTACCTGGCGGCGTATGCGAGTTCGATCAGGATCGCCGCGCTGTCGACCGTGTTTGCGCTGTTGATCGGCTACCCGATGGCCTATGTCATTGCGCGTCTGCCGCTGGCCACGCGCAATGTGGCGATGATGCTGGTGGTGCTGCCGTCATGGACCTCGTTCCTGATCCGCGTCTACGCCTGGATCGGCATCCTCGACGGCAACGGCCTGCTCAATCAGGCGCTGCTGGCGCTGGGAGTGATCCGCCAGCCCTTGCAGTTGCTGTACACGCCGCTCGCCGCCTACATCGGCATAGTTTACTGCTATCTGCCGTTCATGGTGTTGCCGTTGTACGCCAATCTGGTCAAGCACGACCAGCGATTGCTCGAAGCCGCCTACGATCTGGGCGCGCGGCCGTGGCAGGCCTTCGTGCGCATCACCTTGCCGCTGTCGCGCAACGGGATCGTTGCCGGCTGCATGCTGGTGATGATCCCGGCGGTGGGCGAATTCGTGATTCCGGAAATGCTTGGCGGGCCGGACACCTTGATGATCGGCCGTGTGCTGTGGGGCGAGTTCTTCAATAATCGCGACTGGCCGGTGGCCGCGGCGGTGGCTACGGTGATGTTGCTGCTGTTGCTGGTGCCGATCGTGCTGTTCCACCGTTATCAGCGCGAGCTGGAAGGGCGGCTGACATGATGCGCGCCTCTCCCGGCACGCGCCTGCTGGGCGCTGGCGTGCTCGCGCTGGGCTTCGGCTTTCTGTATCTGCCGATCCTGTTGCTGATGGTCTACTCGTTCAACGCCTCGCGGCTGGCGATGGTGTGGGGTGGCTTTTCCACGCGTTGGTACGGCGAATTGCTGCGCGATCGCCAGTTGCTGGAAGCGGCCTGGGTCAGCCTGCAAGTCGCGTTCTGGACCGCCTGTGCATCGACGGTGCTGGGGACGATGGCGGCGCTGGCGATGGTGCGCATGCGGCGTTTTCCCGGCAAGACCCTGTTCGGTGCATTGATCACCGCACCGCTGGTGATGCCGGAAGTGATCATCGGCCTGTCGATCCTGTTGTTGCTGGTCTCGATGGGCGGTGTACTCGGGATCGCACCGCGTGGCGCGGTGGCGATCTGGGCGGCGCATGTCACCTTCACCGTCTCGTTCGTCACGGTGGTGATTTCCTCGCGCCTGCAGGAACTGGATCGCTCGCTGGAAGAGGCGGCGATGGATCTGGGCGCGACACCGCTGAAGGTGTTCTTCCTGATCACCTTGCCGATCATCGCTCCGGCATTGGTATCGGGCTGGCTGCTCGCATTCACGCTGTCGCTGGACGACGTGGTGATCGCCAGCTTTCTGGCCGGGCCCAGTTCGACCACCTTGCCGATCAAGGTGTTTGCGTCGGTGCGGCTGGGCATCAGCCCCAAGATCAACGCACTTGCCACGCTGATGGTGCTGGCGGTGTCGATCGCCGCAGTGATCGGCTGGTGGCTGCTGGCGCGTGGCGAAAGACGCCGCCAGCGCGATGCGCAACTGGCGCTGCAAGCTGCTTCCTGAGCAGGCACCAACATGGGGGGGGCGAATGCATCGCCACCAGCGGCGGCCAGACGGCTGCGAACGCCGACGCCACAGACATCCACGATGGCTGCACGCCGATTGCGGACGCCTGATTCGGCCACCGGACGCCGGGCACGGCAGTTGGTTGGGCCGCTGTTACCTGGCCGGAGGCGTGTACCCGCTGTCCCAGGGCTGCGGCTTGGTCAGGTAGCACTGATACTCGGCGCTGATGTCGTAGCCCTGTTGCTCGACCTTGGGTTGTTCGTCGGCGCGATCCTTGTCCCTGTTCTTGCCGTTCTTGTCGCCGTCGTCCTTGGATTTCTGCTTGCTCGGATAGATCGTGACCATGTTCGGCGACGAGTGCGCGGTGACGAATTGGCGGATGGCAGTCTCCGAGCAGGCCCGCAGTGCCTGTTCCTCGCAGGGTTGGCTGGGATTGGGCAGCGTGTTGGTGCAGCTCACGGTGACAAATCCGTTCGGGCCGGGACGCGGGCCGTGCAGCATGTCCTGCAGGACGGCGCATCCCGGCAGGCAGGCGCCGATGCCAAGTACAACTAGAACAATCAGATCCCGGCGCATCGTGGTGGTCTTCCGTGAATGGATGAAGCTGCCAAGTGCCGAATGCTAGAGCATTTTTGTGCGGTGGGACGGTCGGGACAGGGCAGGGACGCTTTCGTTCGCGTGGCTGGGAGCGTTGTTCCGGTTGCCAGTGATCCGCGAGCGGTGCGATGGAGGTGCGGCATTGCGTCGCGGCGTGGGTAAACACAGCGTTGCAGCGATTTGCCGCGGTTGTGACGCGGCTGCAACTTGCCGACGACTAGCATGGCGGGCCTGTAACAGGAGACCGTCATGTCCTACGACACCGTCAACCCGGCCAATGGCCAGGTCGAACATACCCAGCACACCCTGGACGCCGCCGCCATCGAGGCGCGTCTGGCTGCTTCCGCCAAGGCATTTCCGCAGTGGGCGGCGCTGCCGCTGGCCGAGCGCGGCGCGCTGCTGCGCCGGGTCGGCGAAGAGCTGACCCGGCGGCGCGACGACCTGCAGCGCATCATGACCGCCGAGATGGGCAAGCTGCGCCACGAGGCGCTGGCCGAGGTGGACAAGTGCGCGCAGGGCTGCGCCTATTACGCCGAACATGCAGCCGACTACCTGGCGCCGCGCGATATCCCGACCGAGGCGCAGTCCAGCTATGTGCGCTACGAGCCACTGGGCTGCGTGTTTGCGGTGATGCCATGGAATTTTCCGTTGTGGCAGGCGTTCCGTTTCCTCGCCCCGGGTCTGATGGCCGGCAATGTCGCGCTGCTCAAGCACGCCAGCAATGTGCCGCGCTGCGCCGATGCGATGAAGGAGGTGCTGGATGCCGCCGGTATTCCGCCCGGCGTGTTCGATGTGCTGCATATCGACAATGACCAGGCTGCAGACTTGTTGCGTGACGATCGCATTGCCGCAGTGACGCTGACCGGCAGCGAGCGCGCCGGACGTTCGCTGGCTGCAAATGCGGGCGATCAGTTGAAGAAGTGCGTGATGGAACTCGGCGGCAGCGATGCGTTCGTGGTGCTGGAGGACGCCGACCTGGAGCACACCGTCGCCTCCGCCGTGCAGTCGCGGTTCGACAACAGCGGGCAGACCTGCATCGCCGCCAAGCGCTTCATCGTGGTGGACGCCATCGCCGATCGCTTCATCGAACGCTTCGTTGCCGCTGCCTCTCAGCGCGTGCTCGGCGACCCGCAGCAGGAGGGCACCACGCTGGCGCCCATGGCCCGCGCGGATCTGCGCGACGAGCTGCACAAGCAGGTGCAACACAGCGTGGAAAAGGGTGCCAAGGTGCTGCTGGGCGGCGAACCGGTACCCGGTTCGCATGCAGGCTATCCGGCCACCATCCTCGATCATGTCGCCCCGGGCATGCCGGCCTACGAGGAGGAGTTTTTCGGCCCGGTTGCATCGGTCATTCGCGTGCGGGATGAAGCAGAAGCAGTACGCGTGGCCAACGACACCAGCTTTGGCCTGGGCGGCAGCGTGTGGACCTCCGATGCCAAGCGCGGCGAGCGCGTCGCGCAGCAATTGCAGTGCGGCGCGGCGTTCGTCAATTCGGTGGTCAAGAGCGACGTGCGGCTACCGTTCGGCGGCATCAAGCGCTCGGGCTTCGGCCGCGAGCTGGCCGAGCACGGCATCCACGAGTTCATGAACATCAAGACGATCTATGTGGCTTGAGTGCGGGGATTGGGGATTCGGGATTGGGGATTCATAAAAGCAGGCAGCCTTCCTTCTCCCCCTCGGGAGAAGGTACCGGAAGAGCGGATGAGGATACGTGCAGCAAGCGAGCAGAAGTCACTCGTCCTGCTCCAACCAATCCCCAATCCCCACTCCCAAATCCCGGCCGCAAAGCGGCCTAAAGCCACCGCGCTCGCTTGAACAGGCGATACAACACCAGGCACGAGGCGACCACGCCGGCTACCAGCAGCGGGTAGGCATAAGGTTTGTCCAGCTCGGGCATGTGGGTGAAATTCATGCCGTACCAGCTGGTGATCAGGGTGGGCGCGGCCAGCAGGGCGGCCCAGGCGCCCAGGCGTTTGACGGTTTCGCCCTGGGCCAGGGTCACCATCGACAAGTTGACGCTCAGCGCGGTGCCCAACATTTCGCGCAAGGTGTCGATGGCGTCGTTGATGCGCACGGCATGGTCGAGTACGTCGCGCAGGTAGATGCCGACCTCGTCGTGGATCAGCGAGCCGGGGTTGCGCTTGAGGTGCGAGAGCACGTCCTGCAATGGCGCCACCACCAACCGCATCTTGTTGAGTTCGCGCTTGAGCTCGTACAGGCGCACCACGGTTTCGCGCTTGTAGTTGTCGGCGAAGATGTCCTTTTCCAGGCCTTCCAGCGTGTCGCGGAACTCGTCCATGATCGGCAGGTAGTTGTCGACCACGAAGTCGAGCACGCCATATAGGCAGAACGAGGCGCCCATGCGCAGCATCGCCGGTTCGCGTTCGACCCGGTGCCGCACCGGCGTGTACGACAGCGATGCGCCATGGCGCACCGTCAACAGAAAGCGCGCGCCCAGAAACGCATGCGTCTCGCCGTAGCGGATGCGCTCGTTGACCAGTTGTGCTGTGTTGACCACCACGAACAAGGAATTGCCGTAGCTCTCGGCCTTGGGACGTTGGTGCGCCTTGAGCGCATCCTCGATGGCCAGATCGTGCAGGCCGAACTCATCCTGCAGCTTGTGCAGCACCGACTCCTGCGGCTCGTACAGGCCGACCCAGACAAAGCCATCCGGGCGCTGCAGCACGTCGCTGATCTGCTCCAGGCTGATGTCGTGGCGCTCGCCCTGGCCGTCGTAATAGGCGCAGGTGATGACGCAGGAGGGGTTGTCCGGATGGCGGCCGTGGTGGTTCATGGGCGCATCCTGGATCAGCGCGTGCGGACGGACAAGTCACGCCGCCGCAACGCGATGGCGAGCGCGGCATGGATCGGCAACAGCAGCAGCACCCACTGCAGGTTGTCCTGCGCCTGGAACGACAGCCAGTGGATCAGCAGCGCCAGCAGTGCCGCGGCGGCCACCACCCAGCGCAGCACATCGAACCAGCGCCCGGGCCGGCGCCCGCGCAGCACGGCGATGCCGCCGATCAACAGCAGCACGCACAGCGGGTTGACCAGCAACAGGTTGCGATTGGCCCAGGCCGACTGATGCGCGGTGAAGCCCCACAGATACACCAGCAAGCCGCCGCCGATCGCGCACAGCAGCCAGTACGGCAGGGCCAGGGCGGCCAGCACGCGTTGCCGGCGACCGAGTGCCAGCACGCCGGCAGCGACGATCAGCCCGGTCAGCAGCCATGGCCACCAGTGGCGCTGCTGTTCCGCCGGCTCCGGTGCGATGCGATGCGGCAGCAGGACCTGGGTGGACTGCACCAACGGGCGGCCGGCGCCGTTGTGCACCTGGGTCAGGCTGTCGGCCAGGCGCATCGGCACGAAGGCTTCCTCCCAGCGCGACAGCGGGCGGTCCGCATACGGCCCCAGGCCCAGGTCGAAGCCCAGCCACATCCATGGGGCAGGGGAGGCCAGGCGCACCGCTTCGCTGCGGAAGGTGTTGCCGCGCGAGCGCCCGGCCAGTTGCGATTTCAACGCGCCACCCATGGCGCGGTCCAGCGTGTCGCGGACCATGGTGGCGCAGTTGGCCACGAAGTAATCGTAGTGGTAGCGCGCGTTCTCGGGCTGGCTGCGGATGGCCAGCCCGTCAGCCAGCGCGCGCGCCTGGTCCGGTGGCAGGTCCAGCCACTGGATGCTGACGCCGCGGCCGACCGCACGGTATTGCTGCAGGTCTTCTTCCAGCGGCAACGCGACCAGGTAATACATCATCTCGCCGCGCGCAAAGCGGGGGACGAAATCCGGCTCGCCGGGGTCGAAGAAGCCAAAGTTGTACGAGGTGGCCTGCCCGGTGACGGGATCGACCACCACGATGGCATCGTGGCCGAAGCGCTCGAAGAACACCTCGCCCGGCTGCATGGTGACCACGCCGACCCGCGGTGCCGGCACATTGGGCTGGGCAGGCGCCTGCCCGGTGGCCTGGGCCATGGCGGCAGGTGCCACCAACCACGCCAGCAACAGCAGCAGACACGCCGCCGCGCAGCGCCGGATGCTGCCGCGGGCTGGCGCTGCAGCAGTGACGCGGTACCAACGGTTCAAGCGTCGTCCTGCGGGTCTGGCGGCAGAATGGTCACGTGGAAGGCGTGCACACGCCGCGCATCGGCCTTGGCCACACGGAAGGCAAAGCGCCCCAGCGTCAGCTCTTCGCCGGTTTCCGGCAGGTGGCCGATCGCATCGGTGACCAGGCCGCCGACGGTGTCGTACTCGTCATCGGGGAAGTCGGCACCAAAGCGCTCGTTGAAGTCTTCGATCGGCGTCAGCGCATCGACCACATAGCGGCCGTCGGCCTGGATCGCGATCAGCGAATTCTCGTCTTCGGCATCGTCGTGCTCATCGTCAATCTGGCCGACGATCTGCTCCAGCACGTCTTCGATGGTGACCAGCCCGGCGACGCCGCCGTACTCGTCCACCACGATCGCCATGTGGTTGCGCGACAGCCGGAATTCCTTGAGCAGCACGTTGAGCTTCTTGGACTCGGGGATCAGCACCGCCGGGCGCAGCAGTTCGCGCACGTTGCCGGGGCCGTTGTCGGCAACCACGCCGCGCAACAAGTCCTTGGCCAGCAGGATGCCGAGCACTTCGTCCTTGTTCTCGCCGTGCACCGGGAAGCGCGAATGGCCGGATTCCACCACCTGCTTCATCAGGTCGATGAAGCGCGCCTCCACCGGCAGCGAGACCATCTGCGAGCGCGATATCATCACGTCGCCCACGGTGAGCTCGGACACGGAGATTGCGCCTTCCATCATGCGCAAGGTGTCTGCAGCGATGAGACCGTCCTGTTCGGCGGTCCGCAGCAGCGCGACCAGTTCGTCGCGGGTATGGGGTTCGCCAGAGAAGGCAGCGCTCAGGCGCTCGAGCCAGCTACGGCGTTTTTCGGGTGTTTCTTGGGATTGGCTACTGTCGTCTTCGGACATCGTGACGTGGGACGGCACCCGGCAAACCAGGCGATAGCCGTCAGTCTAACAGGAAGCCGCTAAGGCGCTGTGGACGGGGCCGGGGTGGGCGCTGCGCTTCAGGGCAGGTCCAGGCTGTAGCCGCAGCCGACCACGGTCTTGCCCGGATGCGACTTCACGTTGGAGACGCTGAGCACGATCGATTCGATCATCGCCTCGCCGGTCTTGGGGTTGGTGGTGTCTTCGCTGACCAGCTCACGGCCGTACATGACCTTGTCGGCGTTATCCACGCCCAGTTCCAGGTTCAGCTGTCTGGCCAGCGGGCGCGGGTCGGGCAGGTCCAGCAGCGCCATGACGCTGGCCCCGGAGAACGCGATGTGGGTGGTGCTGTGGCCGAACACGCTGATCGGCGTGTTGAGCGTGTACTCGGTCATGAACAGGTTGGCCTGGTCTAGCGGCGTCCAGCCCAGCGCCACCGCCTTGAGCGGGTCGGCCAGCACCGGTGCCAGCGCGTTGAAGTCGCCAATACGCTGGCGGCATTCGATCAGGGCCGGCAGGTCGGGGCGTGCCGGCGCGGCCTGCGCCCAGGCGCTGGAGCAGGCCAGCAACAGCGACGCGGTGGCGAGGCAGGCCTGCATCAGCGCTCTCCCGCGTACGGGTCGTCGATGCCGAGATCGGCCAGGATCTCGCGTTCGAGTTGCTCCATCGCATCGGCTTCCTTGTCGTCTTCGTGGTCCCAGCCAAGCAGATGCAGCGTGCCGTGCACGGTCAGATGGGCGTAATGCGCGGCCAGCGACTTGCCTTGTTCGGCCGCCTCGCGCGCCACCACCGGCGCGCAGATCACCAGATCGCCGAGCAGCGGCATCTTGACGCCCTTGGGCAGGCCTTCGGGTAAATCGGCCGGGAAGCTCAGCACATTGGTGGCGTAATCCTTGCCCCGGTAATGATGGTTGAGCGAGCAGCCTTCCTTCTCGTCGACAATCCGCACCGCCAGGTCGGCCTCGCGGATGCGTCCCTTCAGCGCAGCGGCCACCCACTTGCGAAAACTCACCGCCGACGGCAGACCGGCGCGCGGCAGCGCATAACTGACAGCGACGTCGAGGCGGACAGGTCCACGGGTCATGGCGAGAGTTTCCTGGGCAGAGGGTCAGCGCGTGCAGGTGATCAGCAGAATCACCGCAGGCCCGTTGGCCACGCGGTAGCTCGAACTGCCGATCGGGCCCCGCCCGCAGCCGCGATTGTAATCCCGCACCCGCAAGCTTGAAACGAATCCTGGCTGGTCATGCAGCCAGACCGCACGCGATCGGGATGCCCGGCGACGGCGACGACTGCGTCTGTCAGCGCCAGGCTGACAGGGCGCGAACTCACTCAGACTGTTGCTTGGCGGCAGCGTCCTGCTGATCGCGCTTTTCATAGGCCGTGACGATGCGCTGCACCAGCGGGTGGCGCACCACGTCGCGCGCTTCGAAGAAGGTGAAGCTGGCGCCGTCCACATCGCGCAGCACCTCGATTGCGTCGCGCAGGCCGGACTTGACGTGTTTGGGCAGGTCGATCTGGGTCAGGTCGCCGGTGACCACCGCGGTGGAGCCGAAGCCCAGCCGGGTCAGGAACATCTTCATCTGCTCGATGGTGGTGTTCTGCGCCTCGTCCAGGATCACGTAGGCATCGTTGAGCGTGCGGCCGCGCATATAGGCCAGCGGCGCGATCTCGATGACGTTCTTTTCCAGCAGCTTGACCACTTTTTCCACGCCCAGCATTTCGTAGAGCGCGTCGTAGAGCGGGCGCAGATACGGGTCCACCTTCTGGCTAAGATCGCCGGGCAGGAAGCCCAGCTTCTCGCCGGCTTCCACCGCCGGGCGCACCAGGATCAGCCGCTGTACGCGCGACTCGTTCAGCGCCTCGACCGCGCTGGCCACGGCCAGGAAGGTCTTGCCGGTACCGGCCGGGCCGATGCCGAAATTGATGTCGTGCGTGGCGATCGCATGCAGGTACTTGGCCTGGTTGGCGCCACGGCCACGCACGGTGCCGCGTTTGACCTTGATCGCCACGTCCTGGGCCACGTAGGAACGATCGACCACCTGCTCGACATTGGCATCGTTCAGGCGCAGGTGGATGGCGTGGTTGTCGAAGGTGGTGGAGGCGGCTTCCTCGTACAGGGCGGTCAGCAGCGTCTGCGCGGCGGTGATCGCCGGCTCCGGGCCGGTGACGCGGAAGACGTTGCCGCGGTTGGCGATCTCCACGCCCAGCTTGAGTTCGATCTGGCGCAGGTGCGCGTCGAACGGGCCGGCCAGGTTGGCCAGGCGCTCGGTGTCGTCGGGGTCCAGGGTGAAGTCGCGATGTGCAGGTGAATTCATGGTCGGATCGGACCGCGCACGCATGCGCTGGTCGGTTGGGCGGCAGACGAGGGTAGCGCGCAGCGCGTGATCCCACCAACACGCCCGGCTGCCGCAAGCGCATGGTCATGGCCGGTCCCCGGTGGTGTGCACGGGTTTTCCACAATCGCTGTGGAGTCACGCATCACTAACCTGTGGATAAAAATCGTGGCGCCTACTCGCACAAGGTCCGGCAGGGACACGGTGAAAAAATCACCACTGCGATGGCGGTTGTCCACAAGCGGTGTGGATCGAATTCGGCAAAGCCTGTGGGTAAGTGCTCGCACGCCTTATGCCGCAAGGTGTTGCAGACAAGTGGTGAAATTTTGATCACTTGCCTTGCGTGCCGTGTGACCAGGGACGTCGGTGTCGTTGCTGTGCGCGATCACGACCATGCTTGGCGTATGCGAGCAATGCGCGCCGTTGTTGACCTAGACCGACCACGGCTTCGTAGCGCGCAGATGCTGGGGCGCCGATCGGCGAATGCAGTGCGGCAGCACGCAGCTGCGTGCTTGCCGAAGATCGAGGTGCGAGGCACGACGCGCGTGACCTCAACGCAATTGCCAGCGTGTTGCACGCACGCAGCTGCGCAAAGCAACGCAACAACAATCGCAGGCAGACGCAGCATCGCGTGCCCGGCCGCAGCACTACGGAAGTAGTGACCAACCAACGCGCACCTTCCAGTCAGCACGACGCGATGTATGCCGTGGCGCCACGCGCCCCGGCACCTATGCGGTATCAGCTGTCGCTGTCGTCCACCTGGATAAGACCACGCAGCGAATTGCTCATCGCCTCGGTGATCAGGACATCGACGAACTGCCCGATCAGGCGCGGGTTACCGGGGAAATTCACCGGGCGCATGTTCTCGCTCTTGCCGGTCAATTCGTTCGGATCGCGCCGCGACGGGCCTTCCACCAGCACCCGTTGCACGCTACCGACCATGGACTGCGAAATGCGCGTGGCGTGCGCGTTGATCTGTGCCTGCAAACGCGCAAGCCGTGCCTGCTTGACGGCTTCCGGGGTGTCGTCCTGCAGGTCCGAGGCCGGCGTGCCGGGACGCCGCGAATACACGAACGAGAAACTCTGGTCGAAGCCCACGTCCTCGATCAGCTTCATGGTCTTTTCGAAATCCGCTTCGGTCTCGCCGGGAAAACCGACGATGAAGTCCGAGCTGATCGAGATATCCGGACGCACCGCGCGCAGCTTGCGGATCTTGGACTTGAATTCCAGCGCGGTGTAGCCGCGCTTCATCGCCGACAGGATGCGGTCGCTGCCGGCCTGCACCGGCAGATGCAGATAATTGGCCAGCTGCGGCACGTCGCGGTACGCATCCACCAGCGAGTCGGAAAATTCCAGCGGATGCGAGGTGGTGAAACGGATACGGCCGATGCCCTCGATCTGCGCGATGGTGCGGATCAACAGGCCCAGATCGGCGTATTGCGCCGCGTCGCCGGCATCGGCGCCGTACGCGCCGCGATACGCGTTGACGTTCTGGCCGAGCAGATTGATCTCGCGCACGCCTTGCGCGGCCAGCTGCGCCACCTCCACCAGCACGTCCTCGAACGGCCGGCTGACTTCTTCGCCACGGGTGTAGGGCACCACGCAGAACGAGCAGTACTTGGAGCAGCCTTCCATGATCGACACGAACGCCGACGGACCCTCGGCGCGCGGCTCGGGCAGGCGATCGAACTTCTCGATTTCCGGAAAGCTGATGTCCACCTGCGACTTGCCCGATTCGCGCCGCGCGCGGATCAGCTCCGGCAGGCGATGCAGGGTCTGCGGGCCGAACACCAGATCCACATAGGGCGCGCGCTTGACGATGGCCTCGCCTTCCTGCGAGGCCACGCAGCCGCCCACGCCGATGATCACCGGCTTGCCGCCTGCCTTCAGCGCCTTCCAGCGGCCCAGCTGGCTGAACACCTTTTCCTGCGCCTTCTCGCGGATGGAGCAGGTGTTGACCAGCACCACGTCGGCGTCTTCGGGGTTGTCGGTCAGCTCCAGGCCTTCGGAGGCGGCGAGCACGTCGGCCATCTTGGCCGAGTCGTACTCGTTCATCTGGCACCCGTGGGTCTTGATGTAGAGCTTGCCGCGCACCACGGCAGGCGCCGACGGGCGGGCCACCGGCAGCGGCAACAGGGCGGGTGCGTCCACGGCGGTGGCCGCGGACAGGTCGGAAACGGATGTCCCGGGCATGGCGCTTATTCCAGGCGGGTAGAAGATAGCCGCACAGTTTACCCGCTTGCGCCGGGCCCGTCCGCTTGGTCAGGCCTTGGCGTTGGTGGCCTCGGCGCGCGCGAACGCCGGCCGGTCGGCCATGCGGGCGATGTAGGCGCGGGTGCTGGCAGGCGGGTCGATCAGGCCGAAATCGACCATCCAGCCCAGCGCGCCGCCCCACAGCACATCGGCCGCGCTGCAGCGCTGGCCCAGGAGATAGTCGCCCTTGGCCAGCTGCGCATCGATCACCTGCAGCACCGTGGCGCAGTCGGCGTAGGGCGAGATCGAGCGCGGCGGCGCATCGCGCTTCATCGCGCGGTCGATGATCGCCGGCTCGAACGCCGAGCCGTAGAAGGCCAGCCAGCGCAGGTAGGCGCCGCGATCGGCATCGCCCGGCGCCGGCGACAGCCCGGCTTCCGGATACAGCTCGGCCAGATACTGGTAGATCGCGCCCTGTTCGGTGACCACGCTGTCGCCATGCCGGATCGCCGGAATCTTGCCCATGGGGTTGATCGCCAGGTACGCGGGCGCGAGTTGCTCGCCCTTTTCCAGATTGACGATCTGCAGGTCGTAACTGGCGCCGAGCTCTTCCAGCAGCACCAGCACGCCGCGCGAACGCGAACGGGGATTGTGGAACAGGGTGATGTGGCGCTGGTCGGACATTGCGGTTTCCTTGGTGGATGCGGAAGGCATAGAGAACGAGGTGCCAGGCAATCCTACGCAGCTATTGCGGACAGTTTCTGTCCGCAATACGGTAACGCGATGGCCTCGACCGCTGCCCGCTTGTTGCGTCTGCTTGCGCTGCTGCAGGGCGGCCGCAGTTGGTCGGGCGTGGCGCTGGCCGAGCGGCTGGAACTGCATCCGCGCAGCGTGCGGCGCGCGATCGAGCGCCTGCGCGAGTTGGGTTACCCGGTGCATGCCGTGCCCGGCGCCGGTGGCGGCTACCGGCTGGGGCAGGGTGCGGCCGCCCTGCCGCTGTTGTTCGAAGAAGACGAGGCGCTGACGGTGGCGATCGCGCTGCGCGCAGCGGCTCCGGCGATACGCGGCATGGATGCGGCGGCGGCGCGGGTGCTGCGCAAGCTCGATCCGCTGTTGCCGCGGCGCAGCGGCCAGCGTGCCAGTGCGGCGCACGCGGCCACCGCCAGTCTGCCGGTCACCGGGGAGGTGGGTGCCCTGGTGGATGCGGCGCTGCTGGCGCAACTGGCCAGCGCCTGCCGCGACCGGGTCACGCTGCGGCTGGACTATCGCCGCCACTCCGGTGCCCCGATCACGCGTTGCGTCGAGCCGGCCCTGCTGGTGAATTACGGGCGGCGCTGGTATCTGCTGGCCTGGGATTGCGAGCGCCAGGACTGGCGCACCTTGCGCGCCGACCGCATCGACCGGGCCGAGACGACCGGCGCGCAATTCGTCGCTCGCGCACTGCCGGAAGAACCACTGCAACTCCTGCGCAAGGCAATCGGCGAGTCGCCGTTTCCGTGCCGGGCCCGGGTACGCCTGCACGGCACGCTGGAGGTACTCGCCGCGCGCATCCCGCCCTGGCTGGGCGCGCTGGAAGCCGACGGGCCGGCGCATTGCTGGTTGGGCCTGGGTGCGCCGAGCATGCCGGCGCTGGCGGCCAACCTGCTGCTGCTCGACCTGCCGTTCGATGCGATCTGCCCGGACGCCGTGCGCGTGCCGCTGGCCGAGGCGCTGAACGCGTTGCGGACGCGGCTGGAGCCGCTGCCCGGATAACCGTGGCGGCCACTTGGCAAGCCCCGGCCAAGCTGGGACACTCCGCCGCATGAAGGGGATGTCAAGATTGCTGGGGCTGTTACTCGTCACGTTGCCGGCAGCGCCGGTCTGCGCCGGCACCTTGTACAAGTGTGTCAGCGGCGACGGAATCACCAGCTACCTGAGCAAGCGCCAGAGCGGCGCGACCTGCAGCGTCATCAGCAGCTACACCCCGGAGCGATCCGCGCGCCGCGCGCCGGCGGCCATGGCTCGCCCGGCGCAGGGCATGGCCGCCGGCCCGGAGCGCGCCAGCACCTCGATCGACAGCGGCGCGCCGGCCACCATCATCAGTCAGCCGGTTGGCCAAGCGCCACGCCGCGCTGCCGAGGTCGCCTCGGCGGTGACGCCGCGCGCGCTGCCGGTGGCGGAGACCTCGGTCGTGCAGGCACCCGCCGCCGCGGTCAATCCGCGCCGGGTGGTCAGCGGGCAGGTCTATTCGTATATGAAGGACGGCGTGCGTCACTACACCAGTGCGCGCCCGCGTCAGGTCGCCAGCATCGAAGGCCTGCGCACCATCCATTACAGCTTCATCGAAACCTGTTACGCCTGCGCGGCCAAGCCCGGCGTCAATTTCGGCGCGATCCGGCTCAACACCAATGCCTATCAGCAGGAAATCACCGCAGCCGCGCGCGAGTTCGGGGTCGAGGAAGCGATCGTGCGCGCGATCATCCATGCCGAGTCGGCCTACAACCCGCTGGCACTGAGCCGGGCCGGCGCGCAGGGGCTGATGCAGTTGATGCCCGGCACCGCGCGCCGCTTCGGCGTCAGCGATGCCTATGATGCAACGCAAAATATTCGCGGTGGCGTGCAATATCTTTCGTGGTTGCTGAAGCGCTTCAATGGCGATCTCACGCTCGCCGCTGCCGCCTACAACGCAGGCGAGGGCGCGGTGGATCGCTATGGCGGCGTGCCGCCTTACAGCGAGACCCAGCGCTACGTCCAACGCGTCGGCGTGCTGGCCGGACGCTATCGTGGGCAGACCACGGCGGCCAACTGAGCCGTGTGCTTTGCATGCATCTGCGCGCGCTGCGGCCTGCTTTGACAGTCGCGCGCCGAAACGGACGTCATGCGGCCACCAGGCCGCGCAGGCCGCCGTTGCACCGGCGCGATAGTGCAGCCAACGCGCAGCATGTCTGCAACTGGCGCGGTCTTTTTTGTCAGCACTGGGTCACAGCTGTACTCCTTGTGCAGGCCTGGCGCGTGACGTGATCGAAGCGTGCCTGCATCCAGTGTTTGCACTGCGCCGGTTCGACTGCGTACATTGCGTTGTCTGTGCATTAAGCGTTCCGCTACACTGCGGTCGATTCATCGCGGCTGGACCCCCGCCAGCCGTTGGCAGCCTCACGCTACCTAATCAAGATCGGAGAGCCGGATGGCCAACGATGGGGTTAACGCACCTGCTGATATCGGGCGTCGTCGGTTCTTGACCGCGACAACGGCCGTGGTCGGTGCGGTCGGAGCAGGATTTGTCGCAGTTCCGTTCGTGAAGTCGTGGAATCCCAGCGCACGCGCCAAGTTGGCCGGTGCCCCGGTGACCGCCGACATCAGCGCCTTGCAGGAAGGGCAACGGCTGGTTCTGGAATGGCGCGGTCAGCCCATCTGGATCGTCAAGCGCTCCAAGGCGATGCTCGACGCACTGCCATCGCTGGATGACCGGCTCAAGGATCCCAAGTCCGAGAACAAGGACCAGCAGCCCGACTACGTGCTGAAGAACCCCGAGTACCGCTCGATCAAGTCCGACATCTCGGTGCTGGTCGGGTTGTGCACGCATCTGGGCTGCTCGCCGGAAATGGTCGCCGAGATCCGCCCCGAGCCCTACGACCCGCAGTGGAAGGGCGGCTACTTCTGCCCCTGCCACAAGTCGCGCTTCGACATGTCCGGCCGCGTCTTCGACGGCGTGCCGGCACCGATCAATCTGCTGGTGCCCCCACACCACTACGTGGACGACAACACCCTGGTGATCGGCGTCGATCCCGACGCTGCCGGTACGTCGGCCAACAGCACGGGGGCTGCCTGATGAGCAATATTTTGGTCCGTACCGCCAACGGTGTGTTCGATTGGGTCAACGAACGCGCGCCCGGGCTGATGCCCATGTACCGCAAGCACGTCAGCGAGTACTACGCGCCGAAGAACTTCAACCTCTGGTACTACTTCGGCTCGCTGGCCATCGTGGTGCTGGTCAACCAGATCGTCACCGGCATCTTCCTGACGATGCACTACAAGACCAGCGCCGCCGATGCGTTCGCCTCGATCGAATACATCATGCGCGACGTGGAGTGGGGCTGGCTGATCCGCTACATGCACAGCACCGGCGCCTCGCTGTTCTTCATCGTGGTGTATCTGCACATGTTCCGCGGGCTGATGTACGGCAGCTACCAGAAGCCGCGCGAGCTGGTGTGGATTCTCGGCATGCTGATCTACCTGGTGCTGATGGCCGAAGCCTTCATGGGCTACGTGCTGCCGTGGGGGCAGATGTCGTTCTGGGGCGCGAAGGTGATCATCTCGCTGTTCGGCGCCATCCCGGTAATCGGCAACGGGCTGACCGAATGGATCATGGGCGATTATCTGCCTGGCGATGCCACGCTCAACCGCTTCTTCGCGCTGCACGTGATCGCACTGCCACTGGTGCTGTTGCTGCTGATCGTGCTGCACATCGGCGCGCTGCACGAGGTGGGCTCCAACAATCCCGACGGCGTGGAGATCAAGAAGGGGCCCAAGGGCAACCGCTGGGACGCGCACAAGCCGGCCGACGGCATCCCGTTCCATCCGTACTACACGGTCAAGGATCTGGTCGGGGTCGGCTTTTTGCTGCTGATCGCTGCCTTCATCATCTTCTTCGCGCCGGCGTTCGGTGGTTTGTTCCTGGAACACGACAACTTCACCGAGGCCAATCGCCTGGTGACCCCGGAGCACATCAAGCCGGTCTGGTACTACACGCCGTACTACGCGATGTTGCGCGTGGTCCCCAACAAGCTCGGCGGCGTGCTGGTGATGTTCTCGGCGATCGCGATCCTGTTCCTGGTGCCATGGCTGGATCGGGCCAAGGTGCGCTCGATCCGCTACCGCGGCTGGATCTCCAAGGTCGCGCTCGGCGTGCTGGTGGTGTGCTTCGTGTGGCTGGGCGTGATCGGCTCCGGTCCTGGCACCGACGCACACGAAACCTATGTCGGGCGCGTGCTGACCTTCCTATACTTTGCCTTCTTCATCACCATGCCGGTGTGGACGCGGCTGGACAAGACCAAGCCGGTGCCGGAGCGGGTGACCACCCATGACTAATTCCAACGTGAAGTCATGGACGTTGCGCGTGGTCGCCCTGTTGTGCGGGCTGACCCTGGCCGCAGGGGCGCTGGCAGCCGAAGGCGGAAAGGTGCAGCAGGCCGGCAACGACCTGAGCGACCGAGCCTCGCTGCAGCGTGGCGCGCAGTTGTTCATGAACTACTGCTCCGGCTGCCACTCGCTGAAGTACCTGCGCTATTCGCGCATGGCCAGCGATCTGGGATTGAGCGAAGAAGAGGTCATGACCAACCTCAACTTCACCGGCGCCAAGATCGGCGAACACATCGAAGGCACCATGCCGCACGATGCGGCCACCAAGTGGTTCGGCAAGGCGCCGCCGGATCTGACCTTGATCGCCCGCGTGCGTGGCACCGACTGGGTCTATACCTATCTCAAGTCGTTCTACCTGGATCAGACCCGCCCGCTGGGCTGGAACAACCAGCTGTTTCCGAATGCCTCCATGCCCAACCCGCTGTGGGAGCTGCAGGGCCTGCAGCAGGCGCAGTTCGGCCCGCCCGACAAGGCGACCGGCGACAAGCCGGTGCAGGCGCTCAAACTCGGTCAGCCAGGGCGACAGACGCCGGTCGAGTTTGATCAGACCGTGCGCGATATCGCCAACTTCCTCGAATACGCCGGTGAACCGGCGGCCCTGAAGCGGCAGAGCATGGGCGTGTGGGTGATCCTGTTCCTGGCCTTGCTCACCTTCATGGCCTACCTGCTGAAGAAGGAATACTGGAAGGACGTGCACTGACTGGTCTGCAGGCCGGTCATCGGCTGCAGAGCGCATCGACCATGCATGCGCAAATCATGCAACGGCTGCAGCAAACCGACCGCTGAGCCCCTCTTCCCGCGGGAGAGGGGTTGGGGTGAGGGTCGGCAAGCAATCAACGTGTCGGTTGACGACAAATCGCCTCTGCCTCATCCGATGTCGTGCACCGGCGGTCGCACCGTTGCGACACGCGCACGTGACCGGAAGCTGCATCTCGGCGCAACAAGCGGCCTGTCCGGGCATTAATCGGCCCTATCACTCTTGGCTTTTGCGTGACGTGATTGCACACTCGAAGGACCGTGGTGACGGTCGGCGTTGGGCCGGCCGCGCCGATGCGGCCGGCGGATTCCGGTCGTCGGAGAGCCTTGAATGGCGACGAGTGTGCGTATGCGGAATACCTTGACTTTGTTTTCGTCCAACGACGACGTGTTGTGCCACCGGGTCCGTCTGGTCCTGGCGGCGAAAGGGGTGACCTACGACCTGGTGCCGGTCGACCCGCAAAATCCCCCGGAAGATCTGATCGATCTCAATCCCTACCATTCGGTCCCGACCCTGGTCGAACGCGACCTGGTGCTGTACGCGGCATCGGTGGTCAGCGAATACCTGGACGAGCGCTACCCGCATCCGCCGTTGATGCCGGTCGATCCGCTCTCGCGCGCGCGTCTGCGTCTGGCGATGCTGCGGATCGAGCACGACTGGGTGCCGCAGGTGCAGGCCATCCAGCTCGGCAACAAGACCCAGGCCGAGGCCGGCCGCAAGCGCCTGAAGGAACTGCTCACCGCGTCGGTGCCGCTGTTCAAGGCCAGCAAGTTCTTCCTCAATCCGGAAATGAGTCTGGCCGATTGCGCGATGGCGCCGATCATCTGGCGACTGGACGCGTTGGAGATCGGCCTGCCCAAGGACGGCAAGGCGATCGAAGACTACGGCAACCGGATCTTCCGCAATCCCGGCTTCATCCGCAGCCTGACCGATCAGGAAAAGAAACTGCGCGACCTGCCGGGCTGATGCGACGGCTGTATGCCAACAGACCGATGCCCCAACGCGCAGCCGCCGCTGCGGGCCGTGTGCGGGTAAAATGACGTCATGAGCGAAGATTTCCCCCGCATGACCAGCCATCGCCCGTACCTGCTGCGGGCCTTGGTCGAATGGATCAACGACAACGGCATGACCCCGCACGTCCTGGTGGACGCCGGGCTGCCCGGCGTGCAGGTGCCTGCCAGTGCCGTCAAGGACGGCCGCGTGGTGCTGAACATCGCCGAGCGCGCTGTGGTCGGGCTGCAGGTCGACAACGAAAGCGTGCAGTTCACCGCGCGCTTTGGCGGCGTCAGTTACCCGGTGATGGTGCCGATGGCCGCGGTCCTGGCGGTGTATGCACGCGAGACCGGGCAGGGCATGGCCTTGCCGGACGATATCCCCGGCACCAGTACCGAGCCGCCGGATCCGGGTGCACCGCCGCCAAGCGCGCCTACGCCGGACGAGCCGCCGAGCGCGGGCAAGCGTCCGCATCTGCGCGTGGTCAAGTAGCTGCACGCACGAACGCGCATCGCGCGTCCGTGCGTTGTTGCGCCATGTACTCGTGTGGCTCGCATCGCACGTGTTTCCACCAAAGCACGCCGTTGCATGTGTGCATCGGCGTCGTGGATAGTGGCAGCAACGCTGATCTTCAGTCGCGCGGCACTGCATGCAGGCCAAGTGCCTGCAGACGCATATATCGACCCAATCGCGGTCAGTTCAGGCGCTGATGGTCCGGGCTCAACGGCGTTACCGTGGCCACCTGCGGTCCGGTGAAGGCGATCAATTGGTCGCCGCGCAGTACCAGGCGGCCGCTATGACGGTCGATGCCGTCGTAGGAATACTCGAACCGGAACGTCCGCTCGAAGCCCAGCCAGCCATTGGGCTTGCGGCAGATGCGGATGTTGGTGGAATGCACGCTCTGATCCAGCCATTGCACATCGGCGGCGCGGCAGGCATTGCGGCCGAGGATATCGGCACGTTCGGCCGCTGCGCGCGAGGAGTTCCAGAACGCGTACAGCGCGGCGCCGGCAATCATGAAGAGGATAAGGCTGGGCATGGCGTCAATGTGCCATGGCCTGCGCCCGATCGACAATCGTCGCGCCGGGCCGCAGCGTTGCGTTGACGGCTAGTGGCTGGCGACCTGATGCACCGGCCGGCATCCGCCGCTCGTGCAGGCATCCCTTCGCTGCACCAGCAACGGCTGTCGTCACGTCGCGCAAGTGCTCGGCATCGCGCCAGGTCGAACTGGAGTTGACGGGAAGGTTGCAGCAGGTCGATCCGGTGCAGCGGACGCACCGGGCTTGGCCGCTGCGCAGTCAGGTCGACAGCCGCTTTAACCATTCACCGCCATTCCCGCGCTCGGCTTGTGTCGGGCGCAGCGCAACCCCATTCATTGGGCTTCGCCCCGTTGAATCCACACGCCGCTTCTGGCCTGGCATCGCGGCCTGCGGCATCGCCTATGCATCCTGTCCTGCAGCAGTTCCATCCTGTCGTGGCTGCGTGGTTTGCGCAGACCTTCGCTGCGCCCACGCCGGCGCAGATTGCCGCGTGGCCGGCGATCCAGGCCGGACGCCACACGCTGGTGGCCGCGCCGACCGGCTCGGGCAAGACGCTGACCGCGTTCTTCGCGGCCATCGATGCCTTGATCCGCGACGGCCTGGCCAATGGCGGCGCGCTGCCGGACGAAACCCGCGTGGTTTACGTCTCACCGCTGAAGGCCTTGTCCAACGACATCCACCTCAATCTGGATGCGCCGTTACAGGGCATCCGCACGGCGCTGGTCGCGAGCGGTCTGCCGGATGTCGCGGTGCGCACGGCGGTGCGTACCGGCGACACCCCGCAACGCGAGCGGGTGCAGGCGCGCCGCACGCCGCCGCATATCCTGGTGACCACGCCGGAGTCGCTGTATGTGCTGTTGGGCTCGGCCTCCGGGCGCACTGCGTTGCGGCATGTGCGCACCGTCATCGTCGATGAGATCCATGCGGTGGCGGCGGACAAGCGCGGCAGTCATCTGGCGCTGACCCTGGAGCGATTGCAGCGGCTGGCCGAGCGCCCGATCACGCGCGTCGGGCTGTCGGCCACGCAGAAGCCGATCGAGACCGTGGCGCAGTTCCTGGTCGGGGCGGGCGATGCCGGCCGGCCGCCGCAGTGCGAGATCGTCGATATCGGCTACACCCGCCGGCGCGATCTGGCCCTGGCCTTGCCGCCGACGCCGCTGAGCGTGGTGATGTCCAACGATCAGTGGCTGCAGGTGTATGCCGATGTCGCCACGCTCGCGCAGCAGCATCGCACCACGCTGGTGTTCGTCAACACGCGGCGCATGGCCGAGCGCGCTGCGCGCCATCTTGGCGATCTGCTCGGCAAGCAGCGCGTCGCCGCGCACCACGGCAGCCTGTCGCGCGAAACGCGTCTGTTGGCGGAGCAGCGACTCAAGGCCGGCGGCCTCACCGTGCTGGTGGCCACTGCATCGCTGGAACTCGGCCTGGATATCGGCGATGTGGACCTGGTCTGCCAGCTCGGTTCGCCGCGCTCGATCGCCACCTTCCTGCAGCGTGCCGGACGCTCCGGGCATGCGGTTGGCGGCACGCCGAAGGCGCGCCTGTTTCCGCAGACCCGCGACGAACTGGTCGAATGTGCTGCATTGCTGGACAGCGTGCGCCGCGGTGAGCTGGACGCCTTGCGCATTCCGCTGGCGCCGATCGATGTGCTTGCACAACAGATCGTGGCCGAGGCCGCGTGCGAGGACTGGGACGAAGATGCGCTGTTCGCCTTGGTGCGCCGCGCCTGGCCGTTCGCGCAGTTGAGCCGCGCGCGCTTCGATGACGTGGTGCGCATGCTGTGCGACGGCTTCAGCACACGGCTCGGGCCGCGTGCAGGCTACCTGCATCGCGATGCGGTGCATCGACGCCTGCATGCGCGCCGCGGCGCACGCATGACTGCGCTGACCTCCGGCGGCACCATCCCAGAAACCGGCGACTACAGCGTGGTGCTGGAACCGCAGGCCGAAAAGATCGGCACGGTGAACGAGGATTTTGCGGTCGAAAGTCTTACCGGCGACGTGTTCCAGCTCGGCAATGCCAGCTACCGCATCCTACGCGTGGATGCCGGGCGCGTCCGGGTGGAGGACGCCAAGGGCGCGCCACCGAATATCCCGTTCTGGCTGGGCGAGGCGCCCGGCCGTAGCGACGAATTGTCGGCGGCGGTGTCGCGTTTGCGTGGCGAGATTGCGCTGCGGCTGGATAGCCCGCCACATCAGGCGGCCTGCGACTGGCTGCACACCGTGCTGGATCTCTCGGTGGAAGCGGCACGCCAGCTGGTCGAGTATCTCGCCCATGCCTGCACCGCGCTGGGCGCGATGCCCACCCAGCAGTGCCTGGTGATGGAGCGCTTCTTCGATGCCAGCGGCGGCACCCAGCTGGTGATCCACTCGCCGTACGGCAGCCGCATCAATCGTGCCTGGGGGCTGGCGTTGCGCAAGCGCTTCTGCCGCACCTTTAACTTCGAACTGCAGGCCGCCGCGACCGAGGATGCGATCGTGTTGTCGCTGTCCACCAGTCATAGTTTTGCCCTGGAGGAGGTGGCGCGCTACCTGCATTCGTCATCGGCAGAGCATGTGTTGATCCAGGCCTTGCTGGATGCGCCGCTGTTCGGCGTGCGCTGGCGCTGGAATGCGACCAATGCGATGGCGCTGCCGCGCTTTGCCGGTGGCAACAAGGTCGCGCCGCAACTGCAACGGATGAAGTCGGAAGATCTGCTGGCGACGGTGTTCCCCGATCAGGTCGCCTGCGCGGAGAATCTGGTCGGCGAGCGCGAGGTGCCGGATCATCCGTTGGTGGCGCAGACACTGGAAGACTGCCTGCATCAGTCCATGGACAGCGAGGGCTGGTTGCAGGTGCTGCGCGGGCTGGAGTCGGGGTCGATCACGTTGGTGGCGCGCGATCTGGCGGCGCCGTCGCCGCTGGCGGCCGAAGCCTTGAATGCGCGTCCGTACGCATTCCTGGACGACGCACCGCTGGAAGAACGCCGCACCCAGGCCGTGCAAAGCCGTCGCTATACCCCGCAGAGCAGCGACGACCTGGGGCAGCTCGATCCCGAGGCGATCGCCTCGGTGCGCGAACAGGCGTGGCCGCAGCCGCGCGATGGTGAAGAAATGCACGAAGCGTTGGTCGGGCTTGGCGTGCTTCCGGTCGATGAGGCGGGCGATGCGCACTGGCAGGGCTGGCTGGCTGCACTCGCAGGCGATGGGCGTGCCAGCTGTCTTGCGTTCGACGGTGTGCCCGCGCTGTGGATCAGTGCCGAGCGCATCGACTGGTTTGCGCCACTATATGCGCATGCATCCGCACAGCCGCCGCTACAGGCGCCGGCAGATTGCCGCGTTGCCGACTGGCAGCGCGACTGGGCCGTGCGCGAGCTGCTGCGCGGTCGTCTGTCTGCGGTCGGCCCGGCGCAGGTGTCGGCCCTGGCCGGCGCCTTGCGTTTGCCCGAGTCCGAGATCGTGCTTGCCCTGGCCGCCCTGCAGCGCGAGGGCTATGTCATGGCCGGCCATTTCAACGCGCAGGCGCAGGCGGAAGAGTGGTGCGAACGCCATCTGCTGGCGCGCATCCATCGCTATACCCTGGGACGTTTGCGCCGCGAGATCGAGCCGGTGGCACAACGCGATTACGCGCGGTTCCTGTTCGAGTGGCAGCACCTCGACAGTGCCAGCCGGGTGGCGGGGCCGGACGCATTGGCTGGCGTGGTCGGGCAGCTGGAAGGTTTTGAGGCGCCTGCGGTGCTGTGGGAGAGCGAGCTGCTGCCGGCACGCGTGCGCGACTATCAACCGGCCTGGCTGGACGAGCTGTGCACCGCCGGGCGCACCGTGTGGGCGCGGCTGCGGCCCGGTGGTGGCCGCAGCGGTGCCGCGTTGCGCAGCACGCCGATCGTGTTGCTGCCGCGTCGCGAGGCGCAGCGCTGGAGTGGCCTGGCACGCGATGCCGACGACGCGCCGTTGGGCTCGCGCGCGCAACGGGTGGCGGAGGTGCTGCGGCAGCAGGGCGCCTTGTTCTTCGACGAGATTGCCGATGCGGCCCGCCTGATGAGCACCGAGCTGGAAGATGCCCTGAGCGAACTGGTGATGCGCGGGCGTGCGCATTGCGACAGCTATGCCGGGCTGCGCGCGCTGCTGGTGCCGGCCTCCAAGCGGCCCTCGGCGCTGTCGCGCCACCGACGCCGCGCCAGCGCGCTGGGCATTCGCGATGCCGGCCGCTGGGCGCCGGTGCGCGCGCTGCCGGAGCTGCCGCTGGCCGAAGCCGGCGAGCGCCACCAGGACATGCTCGAACATGTGGCGCATACCTTGTTGCGGCGCTACGGCGTGGTCTGCTGGCGGCTGCTGGAGCGCGAGGCGGCGTGGCTGCCGCCTTGGCGCGAGTTGCTGCGCATGTATCAACGGCTGGAAGCGCGTGGCGAGATCCGTGGCGGGCGTTTCATCGCCGGGCTGTCCGGCGAGCAGTTCGCGTTGCCGGATGCGATCGCGGCGCTGCGCCGCGTGCGTGCGCAAGCCTTGCCGCAGCAGTGGGTGTGCGTCAGTGCGAGCGACCCGAGCAATCTGTTGGGCAGCGTCCTGCCGGGCGAGCGCGTGGCGCGCGTACCGGGCAACCGTGTGGCGTATCTCGATGGCCTGCCGATGGCGGTGTGGGTGGCAGATCGCTTCCAGCCGCTGCAGGACCTGAGCGACGAACAGGCCGAGCAGGCCTTGCGCCTGCTGCAGCGTGGGCCGGGCGCCGCCGAGCAGACGCCGATGGAGCAATGGCTGGCTCAGTCGCCCGGCAGCACCGCGCGTGCGCCGGTCGCGCGCGGTAGCGGACGCGACAGATAGGGGTTGTCTGGGACCACCCAGCGCCACGGCGCATCCACCGCCTTGCGGATGCCGATGCGCGGCGTCGCCAGCGCTGCGGAGGGCGGTGGCATGCCGTCGTCCTCGATCCACAGACGTGCGCCTGCGTCGGTCAGATCCAGCCCGTTGTCCGTCGCGCTCACCGCGAACGCCTGGGCCAAGCGACCGGGACCGGTGGTCAAGCTCTTGAGTGGAGCGGCGTTGCGCGCGGCCTGCATGGTGGCGATCCCGGCCAGCGGTTCGAGTGCGCGGATCAGCACCGCGTGCCCGGGCGCACCACCGCACACCGCGTTGATCGCCCAGTGCATGCCGTAGATGAAATACACATACAGATGCCCCGGTGCGCCGAACATCACCTGCGTGCGCGGGGTCATGCCGCGAAACGAATGCGCGGCCGGATCTTCGCTGCCGCAATACGCCTCGACCTCGGTGATACGTCCGCGGCGTCCGTCCGCGCTGACCAATACCTTGTTGAGCAAGCGCGGCGCGACCTGGCGGGCATCGTGCGCATAGAAGCTGCGTGGAAGTGCTTGTAATGACATGCGCCAAGCCTAACCGCGCAGTCGTGATGTCCCAGCGGACTGTTCCGGACACGGCAGGAACCAGGGGTAGGAATTTTCCGAACGCGATCCGTACGAGCGCGTGACCGGTCACAAAAGCGCATATCCGATGGTGTGAATACGCGGTTAAGTGCCGTTTGCGTCTCAAGCGCGTTTTGCCGTCGCCGATAGCCATTAGCGATTGGTTAGACAAGCCGCACACAGTGAGCGGCACCCGCACCAGGCCACCGGGCGACCCTGCAACGCAGGTCGCGCATGCACCACCTTCAAGAGAACTCCCCAATGTTAGGCAACTTCAGAATCGGAACCAGGCTGATCGTGGCGTTCCTGATCGTCTCGGCGATCGGCGCAGGCATCGGGTGGGTGGGTTATTCCAACTCCGGTCGGATCAGCGACCTGTCGACCTCGCTTTACGAGCGCGAGCTGCTCGGCTTGTCGAACGTCAAGGAGGCCAATATCAATCTGATCTACGCCGGCCGCGCACGTGCCAATCTGTTGCTGGCCAGCAGCGCCGAAGAGCGCCAGTCGCATGTGCAGAACATCGACAAGTACACCGCCAAGGTGGTCGATTACATGACGCGCGCGCGTTCCAGCTTCCAGACCGAGGAAGGCAGGAACAAGCTGGCGCAGTTCGACCGCGCCTGGCAGAAATACCTGGAAGAGCGCGGCCGCTTCATCGACGCCGCCAACCGCGAAGCCTTGCGTGACGCCAACCCGGAACTGGCCGAACTCTCGCGTGCGGTGCGTGCCAGCTCGGATGAAGTCGATACCTTGATGACCGATCTGAGCGGCCTGCGCGAGCGCAGCGCTGCCTCGGCCAATGCCGAGGCCGGCAGCATCCACGCGCGCAGCTCCAAGCTGCTGATGGCCATCATCTGCGGCGGTGTGCTGCTCGGCGCGGTTCTCGGCGTGGTGATCAGCCGCAGCGTCACCGGCCCGATCCGCCGCGCGGTAACGGTGGCCAACGGGCTGTCCGAAGGCGATCTGACCATGCGCATCGACGTGCATGGCCGCGACGAAACCGCGCAGCTGCTCGAAGCGATGCGCACGATGGTGCAGAAGCTGTCGCAGGTGGTCGGCGAGGTCAACACCAGTGCCGAAACCCTGGCCAGCGCGTCGGAGGAAGTCAGCGCCACCGCGCAGTCGTTGTCGCAGGCCGCCAGCGAACAGGCCGCCGGTGTGGAGGAAACCAGCGCCTCGCTGGAGCAGATGACCGCATCGATCAGCCAGAACACCGAAAACGCCCGCATCACCGATGGCATGGCCACGCAGGCCGCGAAGGAGACCATCGAAGGCGGCGAAGCGGTGGTCGCCACCACCCAGGCGATGAAGCAGATCGCGCAGAAGATCGGCATCATCGACGACATCGCGTATCAGACCAATCTGCTCGCGCTCAATGCAGCGATCGAAGCGGCGCGCGCCGGCGAACACGGCAAGGGCTTTGCCGTGGTGGCCGCCGAGGTGCGCAAGCTGGCCGAACGCAGCCAGGTGGCCGCGCAGGAGATCGGCGAGGTGGCCAGTTCCAGCGTCGAACTGGCCGATCGCGCCGGCCGTCTGCTCGACACCATCGTGCCCAGCATCAAGCGCACCTCGGACCTGGTGCAGGAGATTTCGGCGGCTTCCGAAGAGCAATCCTCCGGTGTCAGCCAGATCAATTCGGCGGTGGTGCAGCTGAGCCAGACCACCCAGCAGAACGCCAGCGCATCCGAAGAACTGGCCGCCACTGCCGAGGAAATGAGCGCGCAGGCCGAGCAGTTGCAGCAGAGCATGGCGTTCTTCCGCCTGGGCGGGCAGGGGCCGGCGAGCACGCCGCCCAAGCGCGGCAAGGTGGCGGCCGCACGCCCGGCACGTGCGCCCGGTGCGCGCGGCTGGCGCAGTGACGCAGCACCGGCCTATGCGATGTCCGAGGGCCCGGACGAAGGCCAGTTCGCCCGCTTCTGAGAGACCGATCGATGACTGCACAGACCCCCGATGTGATGCCTGGCGACGCCGATGCGGCGGCCCAGTACCTGACCTTCCAGCTGGATGGCGAAACCTTCGCCATCAGCATTCTTGGCATTCGCGAAATCATTCAGTACCGCGCACCCACGCCGGTGCCGTCGATGCCGGCCTGCGTGCGCGGGGTGATCAACCTGCGCGGTGCGGTGGTGCCGGTGGTGGATCTGCAGTCGCGGCTGGGGCGTGCCGACAGCGCGATCGGCAAGCGCAGCTGCATCGTGATCCTGGCCACCGAGCAGGCGCAGGGAACGCAGGTGATCGGGGTGCTGGTCGATGCGGTCAACGCGGTGATCGAACTGGCCGATCAGGACATCGAAGCGGCGCCATCGTTCGGCACGCATATCCGCCGCGACCTGCTGCGCGGCATGGGCAAGGTGGGCGAGCGCTTCGTGGTGCTGCTGGAGATGGAGCAGGTGCTGCAGGTGGACGAAATCGCCGGCACCACCGATGCCCTGGCAGCCTGAGCCTGGCCAAGCGCAGCTGGCGATACGGCTGCCGCCTGGCAGCTGATCGCTACACGCGTTAGCCACGCAAGACAGGCGCGCTGGCGGGTGTGTGTGCACTGCGGTCGTAAGTGGAAAGCCTGCAGCCGTACACAGGCATCGATCTAGCGATTCAAGGTTGCGCAGTCGTGTCGATCAGCGCCCTGCTGGCCTACCTCGCCGAGCCCACGCGCGGTCTGCCGCTCAGTCCTGCAGATGCCAGCCATTGAAGCGCTGCACGCGGTTGCGTCCATTGCCGATCGCGCCCTGCAGGGCGTGCCGCGCGCGCGCCAGCAAGGCATTGCTGTCGAGCGAGGCACCGGCTGCCACCTCGACCAGCCCTGCGCTGATCGTCAGTGCGCCGGCTGGCCAGCTGGCCGCTTCGATCGCCTTGCGCACAGCCTCGATCAGCTCCATTGCCGTGGTTGCCGCTGTTTCCGGCAAGGCAATACAGAGTTGATCCCGGCTCAATCGTGCCACCGTGGCGGCATCCGGTAACTGCGCTTCGATCACCCTGGCAGCCTGGATCAGCGTTGTATCCGCTGCCGCGGCGCCCGCCTGCAATCTCAGCCGTTTGAAGCCATCCAGCTCGATCAGCGCCAGGGCGAGCGATGGCGTGGCGGCAGTGGGCGAGCTCTGTGCGTGTGTCTGCAGCGCATGTTCCAGACCGGCGCGGTTCCACATGCCGGTGAGTTCGTCGCGCAGCGCGTCCAGCTCGACCAGCTTGGCCGCACGGCGCAGCTCGATGGTGTCGACGACCTGCCGTGCCAGCGCCTGCAGTGCGTCGCGCTCGGCTGCCGACAGGCGCCGGGGTGTGCGATCCAGCACGCATAGCGTGCCCAGCGCGATCCCATCGGAGGTCAGCAGCGGGGCGCCGGCATAGAAGCGGATCTGCGGCTCGCCGGTGACCAGCGCATTGCCCACGAAGCGCGCATCCTGGTGGGTGTCGCCAACCTCCATCACCTGATCGGGTTCGAGGATCGCGTGCGCACAGAACGACAGTTCGCGCGGGGTTTCGCGTGGCGCCATGCCCAGTTTCGATTTGAACCACTGGCGCTGCGTGTCGATCAGCGAAATCAGGGCCATCGGCGTCCCGCAGACCTCGGCCGCGCTCGAGGCGAAGGCGTCGTAGACCGGCTCCGGTGCAGTGTCCAGCAGCTGGTAGTCCTGCAATGCGGCCAGACGTTCGTCTTCGTTCGCCGGCAGCTGCGCTGCAACGGCGGCGTTGCGCGGCAGCAGCGTTGCGTGGAAGAGGTGCAACGCGGACGCGTCAGGAATCTGCATGGATAGACCACCGGAACAAGGCGCCGTCAGGCGATGGATGTGCGCATGGCGATACCGTGTCTTGGACCGTCGCACGCGTTGGTTGGCGCAGACCTCATCCACCCCAGCGGATGACGCCCGTCACCGATCTTGCCACATCGGGCAGGGCAGGTCAGTGGCAGCGACTCCACGCTGACGCGCTGCAGGGCCGCCTCGCCGGGCGCCTCATTCGCCCTGGCCGTCGTTGCCCTTGGGGCGGCGGGTTTGTTCGTCATGGATCTGCATGTCCTTCTGCCCGGGGCGCTGCTTGGCGGCCTCATCCTGTTTGCGATCCTGCTGGCTCTCCGAAACACCGTGCTGATTGTCGGCGGCCTTGTCGGGCTGGCTCTGCTTGTTGCTCATGGCTTACGTCCGGGATGGTGATGAAACGGACGTTAGCGCGCGCGATGTGATCCTAGCGACATGGCCGTACCGGGGCCTGGTATGCACCAGGCCGACGCGCTGCCGGTGCAGGGACCCAGAACGGAAAAGCCCCGGAAACATGACGTTTCCGAGGCCTTTACGATTGAAGCAATGGTGGAGCGGAAGGGGATCGAACCCTCGACCTTCGCGATGCGAACGCGACGCTCTCCCAGCTGAGCTACCGCCCCACGTGCCTGGATTCTAACCACATGTCGCGCGATTCGCCAAGCAGTCCGGCGACCTGGATCGCCGCCCGCAGGCGCGATCCTGCGGCAATCACTCGCGGACCAGCGGGAACTTGAGGTCCGGGTTCTTGGCCTTCCATTCCTTGTACGACACCGAGCCTTCCCAGGCGGCGAAGGCCTTGGGCGTGCGGCCGCGGCCGGACCAGGTCTCGCCGGTGTGCGGCAGTTCGTACTTCGGCTTGACTTCGCTACGGCCGCTCTTGACCACTTCCTTGCGTGCAGCGGTGGTACCCAGGTAAGCGGCAATATCGTTGCGCTGCTTGGTGTTGAAATGGCCGGCAAACTGCTCAAGCAGCGAGACAATGGTGGCATGCGCAGAGGATGCCTCGCTCGCGCGCTCGGTCTTTTCCTGTTCTTCCAGCTTCTGCAGCTCGTCCAGCAGCTTGGCTTTGGCTTGTGCGATGGAATCCAGTTTGGAAGTGGTATTGCTCACAGAGGTATGGCCTCGGAATAAGGGGGTGGAGACGTTGCCCGATGGGCACGCGTCATTATGGCATGTGGCCCGGGGGCGGCCGTTGCGTGTGCCTGCACCTGCACATGACGCGAGCAGGCTATTCACAGGGTCTGGTCGCGGGTTCGCAGTGTCCTGGCGAGGTCGCCGAGCATGCTTGCGCAGGCGGCGACCCCGGCCGTAACGATACAGCAGCAGGCCAGGCGGGATGACATCTCCGTGCGGCGCCGGCCAGAGATTGACTGCATGATGGCCAACCATGTCCGATGGACTGCGCCGGTTTCGATAGCGCGCTGTGCAAGGGCAGATGCGGCAATGCAAAGAGGATGCTGCTTGAATTTCTGATCTGATCCGCGGTCGGCGATGTGCAGACGCAGCTGGCGTACGGCCGTCTGCGCCTTGCCCGCATCACCACGGCCGCGTGGGATGCGCGGCCTAGCGACCACTACATCACCTCACTGCGCTGCAGCGTCTTCCAGCAGCGGCGTCAGCTGCGCTTCCAGCGCTTCGCGGCGCCATTGCCCCAGCGGTGCGGGCCAGCTGCGCTGTTCGATCAGGGTTTCCAGATGCCGGCGCGAGGCCAGGATGCCGTCGGGCAATCCCAGCTCGCGGCTGCGCTGGGCCACCGCATCCTGCAGGCGCTTGAGCACGGCCTTGTTGCCGTCGGTGGCGGCTTGCGCCAGCGGTGCATGGTCCTCGTCGGGCAACGGCGTGCTGAGCGCTTCCCACACTGCGGCGGCGAGCTTGCGCGGCGCCTTGGGAAACTTGTCGAACTGGCGCAGCAAGGCGTCCAGATCGGCGGGCGGAAAGCGCGCCAGCTGGCTGGCCAGTTCGTTGTCCAGGATCCAGCTGCGCGGGCGATCGCTCTGGCGCGCCTGCAGGTCGCGCCAGCGCAACAGGCGCAACAGGCGGCGCTGCGCTGCAGGCTCCAGGAACTGCGCGGTGCGCAGGCTCACATGCGGCCAGCGCTCGCCATCGTCATGCTCCACCGTGGCGAGCAGGCGCTCGGCGTCTTCGGCCAGCCAGCCCAGGCGATCCTGCTCGGTCAGGCGGCGGGTGAGTTCGTCGTGGATGGCGAACAGGTAACGCACATCGTCGGCGGCGTATTCCAGCTGCGCCGGCGACAGCGGGCGACGCATCCAGTCCGAGCGCGTCTCGCCCTTGGTCAGCAAGGTGCCGGTCACTTCCTGCACCAGTTTCTGATAGCCCATGCCACCCCCCACACCTGCCAGCGCGGCGGCGATCTGGGTATCGAACAATGGCCGCGGCAATACCCCGCACGCACATTTGAAGGTGACCAGATCCTCGCTGGCGCTATGCATCACCTTGACGATGTCGGTGGCGGTCAACCATTCCCTGAGCGCCTCGTTCATGCCCGGGATCAGCGGGTCGATCAGCAGGATCTCCTCGCCGATGGCCATCTGCACCAGCGCCAGTTGCGGCCAGTAGGTGCGTTCGCGAATGAATTCGGTATCCAGGCCAATGCGGGACGGACGCGATGCCTGCAGGCGTTCGCTCAGCTCGGAGGGGTGGGTGATCCAATGGGGCACGTGATTTCCGTCGACAGCAAGGGTTTGCGCAGAACGCGCAGAATAGCCTAACGTCGCGATCGCCTGTCGTGCGGCAGAGCACTGGAAGGAGCAGGTGGTGGGTGAGTGCGGTAACCGGATCGCAGCATGGGCATTGGTTGCGCTAAGCGTGTGCGCCTGTTCGCGGACACCGACGCCGGCGCCTGCCGCTGCGCCGCAACCTGCCGCCGCCGCCGCGGTGCCGAGCAAGCCGAATGTGTCCATCGGTGGCGAAGAATCCGCCGAAACCGTGACGCAATGGCAGCCGCCGCCAGTGGACCTGGGCGATGAGCCGCTGGCGCAGGTGCGCAAGCGCGCCGACCAGGCATTGAAGGACGATCGGCTCTATCGCGACGCCGACGATGCGATTCCGCTGTATCTGGCAATCCAGCAACGCGCCGACGGCAAGGACGCGGCCAGCCGGCGCGGACTGGAGCAGGCGCGGCGCCGGTTGATCGAGCGCGGCCAGGCGCTGATCGCGCAGACCGACCGTCAGGACAGCGCGTTGGAACAGGCGCGTGAGCTGGCCATCGTGGCGCTGGCGCTCGCTCCGCAGGACCCGAAGGTGCGCGCACTGCAGCGCGCAGTGGAAACCGCACAGCGGGTGCTGAGCTTCAACCGTGCCGGCGAGGAGGATCTGCGTGGCGGCCGCCTGGGCGAGGACGGCAATGGGGCGCTGGTGAACTTTCGCGATGCGGCGCAGCTGGATCCGGACAACCCGCGCACGCGCCAGGGGCTGGCTGCAGTGGAAAGCGGCCTGCTGGCACGCGCCGAGCAGGCGGCCGAGGCGAGCGACTTCATCGGCGCACGCTACTGGTTGCAGATGGCCGGGCAGGTGCGTGAGCGCGCACCGACCATTGCCGATGCACGTGCGCGCATCGAGCGCATGCGTCGTGCCCAGATCGCCGCCCTGCACGACGCCGGCCTTCACGATCTCACCTCGCCCCGCGGCCTCAAGGCGGCTGGCGAAACACTGGCCGAGGTGCTGCGCATCGCCGACCCGGGCGATGCGGTGGCCGGCGATCTGCGGCGGCGGCTGGAACTGGCCACCCATTACGGCAGCTTCCGCCCCGGGCAGGTGTTCACCGACGGGCTCAAGGTCGGCGGGCGCGGTCCGCAGATGATCGTGGTGCCGCATGGCGCGTTCCAGATGGGCGCCGGCGATGCCGAGCCCGGCGCCTCCGATAACGAGCGCCCGGCGCATTACGTGCGTTTCGCGCGCGGCTTTGCGTTGTCGATCACCGAAGTGACGGTTGCCGAGTTCCGCCAGTTCGTCGAGGCGACCGGCGCGCGCCCGCGTGCCACCCGGCGCGGGCACTCGGTGGTGTACGACGAGCGCAGCGGCAACTTCATCCGCCGCAGCGGGGTGGATTGGCAGTCCGACTACAACGGTGCGCAGGCCGCGCCCAACAGCCCGGTGATGCACGTCAGCATCCGCGACGCCGAAGCCTATGCGAGCTGGCTGTCGGAACAGACCGGCCGTCATTACCACGTGCCCAGCGAGGCCGAGTTCGAATACGCGGTGCGCGCCGGCACCAGCGGGCGCTATCCCTGGGGCAATGCCGGCTCGCCGCCGCTGGATGCGGGCAACTTCACCGGCGGCAACGATGTCTCGCGCAGCGGCCGGCACTGGAACAACGGCTTTGTCGGCTATGGCGACGGCTTCTGGGGTCCGGCGCCGGTCGGCAGCTTTCGCGCCAATGCCTGGGGGCTGCACGACATGGGCGGCAACCTGAGCGAGTGGGTGGCCGACTGCTGGCATGCCAGCTATCGTCGCGCGCCGGCCGACGGTGCCGCTTGGTTCAATCCCGGCTGCCGGCAGCGCATGATCCGCGGCGGCAGCTGGGCCAACTCGCCGCAGCAGACGCGTGCGGCCTGGCGGCAGTCGCAGGACTCGGACAGCACCAGTGCGCGGATCGGCTTCCGCGTAGCGCGCGGGATCTAGGGCGCAGCTGCAAGTCCGTGCGCATGCGCGTTTTGCGCCGGCACGCAGATCGATCGCCGTGCCGTCCGGGTGGCTTGCGCCCCCCGCAGTGCCCGTCCGCCGCAACGCCCTAGGCAGGGCCTAGCCTTTACCGCCGCAGGACCAGGACGCGCAGGCTTAACCGCAGCGAACGCTGCCCGCAATCGCCATGGAACCGGCCGCCTCGGCCGCGGTCCAAGCGCCAGCGCTTGCGAGGATTGCGGTGATGGACTGGGGAATCAAGGTGTTTCGTTGGGTCATCGCGGCACTGCTGATCGGCGGCAGTGGCTACGCCGTGGCGCGTCATCTGCAGGACGGAAATACTGCCGGGCATTACCGCTCGGTGGAGGTGCTGCGTCCGGAAGGCACGCCGAAGGCCATGGTGGTGCTGTTGCCAGACAGCGGCCATGCGCAGGACGGCCAGCGGCTTGCCGAGATGCTGAGCAGCGACGGCGCGCTGGTCGCGGTGGTCGATACCGCCAGCTATCGCGAACGGGTGCGCGCGCATCACGCAGCCTGCAGCTCCCTGGCCGACGATGCCGAGCGATTGGGCAAGAAGTTGCTGCGCGCCGAGCATGTCGACGCGTTCCTGCCGCCGGTGCTGGTGGGGCAGGGCGATGGCGCGGTGCTGGCGCGGCAGGCGCTGGCCTCGGCCGCGCCCGACGTGCTGGGCGGCGCGGTTGTCGCCGATGGCGACGCCAGCGATGGTGGCCTGGCCTGCTCGCGCGACGTGCCCGATGCCAATCAAGGCTTCCTTGACGACCTGGTCGACGCTGCCAGCCCCATGCAGATCGCAGCGGCCACCCGGGGCCATTTCCTGACGGCCCAGGCGCAGGGCGTGGGCGATCTGCCGCTGGTCGAACTGCATGCGCCCGGCAGCGACCGCATGGTGGTCATGCTGTCCGGCGACGGCGGCTGGCGCGAACTCGATAAGGGCATTGCCGCGCGACTGCAGCAGCAGGGCGTGTCGGTGGTGGGCTGGAACAGCCTGCGCTACTTCTGGGCCAGCCGCACGCCGCAGCAGGTCGGGGCGGACCTGGATCGGGTGATTGCGACCTATCAACAGCGTTGGCATATCCACCATGTCGCGCTGGTGGGCTACTCGTTCGGCGCCGATGTGCTGCCGTTTGCCTATCCCGAGCTGTCGCCGCAGCAGCGCGCATCGGTGCAGTTTGTCAGCCTGCTCGGCCTTGCCCATCAAGCCGATTTCAAGGTGCGTGTCGGTGGCTGGCTTGGCTGGCATAACGATGCCGAGCGCGATGTGGAGCCGGCGATCCAGTCGCTGGACGCGCATCGCCTGCAATGCATCTATGGCGATCAGGAAAAGGACACGCTGTGCCCGGAGTTGCGCGCGCGTGGCGTGCAGGTGGTGGCGCGTCCGGGCGGGCATCACTTCGACCACGATCCGGTGGTGCTGGCCGGGCTGCTGCTGCAGGGCTGGCAGCAGGCGGCGCAGACGCCCAGTCATGGATAAAAAGCGTGCGAGGCCTGCCGGCGGGCATGCGGAGCGGTCGGTGGCGCGTCGAAGGGCCCGCCCCAGGTATGGCCCGCCCGGGTAAAGCGGGTGACGCCGTATCGGCGCTCCCTCCGTCCCAATCCACGACGATGCGCGGGCGACCTCGGTAGGCGCATCGTCGTCGCGGCACTGCGATGCATGTGTCCTTGGCGATTGCCCGCGGCAACCAGGCAGCAAGCGTGGTTGCCGCCCTCAGTCCTCGTTGCCTGGCTCGACCCGCACTTCGATGCTGCCATCGGCCAGCTGCGCACGCAGGCGTTCGCCGGCGCCGACCTCGGCGGCGCTGCGCACCACGCTGCCATCGGCGGGGCGGGTCACGATGGCATAGCCACGCGCGACGGTAGCGAGCGGGCTGACCGCTTCCAGCGAGCGTGCCAGGCTGCGCAGCCGCAGTTGGTCATGCTGCAGGCGCCGCTGCATCGCTGCCTGCGGATGCAGTGCGCGCAGTCGTTGCTGCAGCCTGGCCAGATCGCGTTGCGGGTTGTGCGCGTGCAGGCGCGCCTGCGTCCGTTGCAGGCGTGCCTGCAGACGCTCCAGCACCTGGGTCATGCGCGCGCGCAGCTGGCGGCCGGCGTCCTGCTGCCGGCGTTGCAGCAATTGCAGCCGCGCCTGCGGGCTGTGCGCACGCAGGCGCAGGGCGAGCCGGTCGGCGCGCTGCATCGCATTGCCCAGCGCGTGCTGCTGCAGCTGGGCCATGCGGGCGCGGGCGCGCCGCACGCGCGCGACCAGCTCGCGCTGATCGGGCACCAGCAGCTCCGCCGCCACCGAGGGCGTGGGCGCGCGTACGTCGGCCACGAAATCGCTGAGGCTGAAGTCGGTCTCGTGCCCGACCGCCGACACCACCGGCGTCTGCGCGGCGGCAATCGCGCGGGCCAGGCGTTCGTCGTTGAAGGCCCACAGGTCTTCCAGCGAGCCACCGCCGCGGGTGATCAGAATGACGTCGTAGCGCCCGGAGGCATCGGCGCGCTGCAGCAACGAGGTGATCTGCGCCGCGGCGCTGTCGCCCTGCACCAGCGAGGGCAGCAGGTCCACTTCCAGCAACGGAAAGCGGCGCGCCAGGACGCTGAGTACGTCGCGCACCGCCGCACCGCTGGGCGAGGTGATCACTGCCAGCCGTCGCACATGCGCCGGCAACGGCTGCTTGCGCTCGGCATCGAACAGGCCCTCGGCGGCCAGGCGCGCACGCAGTTCGTCGAAGGCCCGGCGCAGGGCGCCTTCGCCAGCCTCTTCCATGTGGTCGAGTACCAGCTGGTAGTCGCCGCGCGCTTCGTACAGCGTGAGACGTCCGCGCGCGAGCACGCGCAGCCCTTCGCGCGGCTGGAACTTCAGCCAGGTGCTCTTGGGCTTGAACATCGCGCAACGGATCTGCGCGCGCGCGTCCTTGAGCGTGAAGTACAGATGGCCCGAGGACGGGCGCGTGACGCTGCTCAGCTCTGCCTCCACCCAGACCAGCGGAAAGCTGCCTTCCAGCAGGTCGCGTGCCAGCGTATTGAGCTGGCTGGGGGTGAGGATCTGTTCGTTGCGGTCGGCCATCGCCGCATTATCCCGCAGCGGCGATGCGCATGCGTGAGCGCATCGGGCGGGACCTCACAAGCCGTGTTGCGCCAGCGCCCAACCCACGTGTTCGCGCACCAGCTCCGAGGCGTCGTGGCGGCGCGCTTCCAGCGCCGCCAACACCTCCGGCGTACCGGGCGCATTGCCCAGGCCGATCGCGATGTTGCGCAGCCAGCGTTGATGGCCGCTGCGACGGATCGGGCTGCCTTCGGTGCGGTGCAGGAACTCGTCTTCGTCCCAGGCGAACAGCTGCGGCAGCGTCGCCACATCCAGCTCGTTGCGGGCGCGGAAATCGGCTTCGTCGGTGCGCTGGGCGAACTTGTTCCAGGGGCAGACCAGCTGGCAGTCGTCGCAACCGAAGATGCGGTTGCCGATCGGCTTGCGCATCTGCTCGGGAATCGCGCCCTCGTGTTCGATGGTGAGATAGGCGATACAACGGCGCGCATCCAGCCGGTACGGGGCGATGATGGCCTGGGTCGGGCAGACGTCGATGCAGCGCGTGCAGGTGCCGCAATGCGCAGTGGCCGGGGTGTCGATGGGCAAGGGCAGGTCGAGGTAGATCTCGCCCAGGAAGAACCACGAGCCGCCATTGCGATCGATCAGGCAGGTGTGTTTGCCGATCCAGCCCAGCCCGGCATTGCGCGCCAGTGCGCGCTCCAGCACCGGTGCCGAATCCACGAAGACCCGATAGCCGAACGCGCCGACTTCGCCCTGGATACGCTCGGCCAGTTTCTGCAGCCGGTTGCGCATCAGCTTGTGGTAATCGCGCCCCAGTGCGTAGCGCGCCACGTAGGCGCGGCGGCCGTCGTGCAAGGTGTTCCAGGCCTCAGTGTCGTCCTTGCGGCCGTAGTCCATGCCGACCGACAGCACGCGCAAGGTGCCCGGCACCAGTTCCTGCGGGCGCGAGCGCTTGTCGCCGTGCTGGGCCATCCAGTGCATGGTCCCGTACAGGCCTTCTTCCAGCCAGCTGCGCAGATGCGCCTCGTCTTCGCCGAGCTCGATGCCGGTGATGCCGCAGCGTTGGAAGCCGGCCTCGCGCGCGAGCGCACGGATGCGCGCGGCAGCGTCGGTGGGGTCGGGGCGGGCAAGGACGGCAGACATGGCGACAAGTATAGAATTCCCGGCATGTACGCACCGCTCGATCTTTACGACACCGCCGCCGCGCGCAGGCTGGACACGCAGGCCACCACGCTGCTCGGCGGCGACGGCTACATCTTGATGCAGCGCGCCGGGCAGGCCGCCTGGCAGCATCTGCTGGAACGCTGGCCGCAGGCGCGCCGCATCGTGGTGGTCTGCGGCACCGGTAACAACGGCGGCGACGGCTATGTGCTGGCACGCCTGGCGCAGCGGGCCGGGCGCCAGGTGCAGGTGGTGCATCTTGCCGAGCACGGCCCGGCATCGCCGCTGGCGCAGCGCGCCTGTACCGACTATCTGGGCGTGGGCGGTGCGATCGAGCTGTTTCCCTCGCCGCTGGCGCAGGCCGATGTGATCGTCGATGCGCTGTTCGGCATCGGCCTCAACCGCGCGCCCGACGCCGAGATCACCGCCTTGATCGACGCCATCAACGCCGCCGGTGTGCCGGTGCTCGCACTGGATGTGCCCAGCGGCATCGATGCCGATCATGGCGTGGCCTTCGGTGCCGCGGTGCGCGCGCAGGCCACCTTGCAGTTCATCGTGCCGCACCTGGGGCTCTATACCGGTGATGCGCTGGAGCATGCCGGCACGCGCGCAACCGCGTCGCTGGACGTGCCGGATGCCGCGTTCGACGGCCTGGCGCCGGCCGCGCACAGCTGGGACATCGACGCCCTGGCCGCGCAGTTGCGCCCGCGGCGACGCAATACGCACAAGGGCGAGTCCGGTCGCGTGCTATGCGTCGGCGGCAACCTCGGCAGCGGCGGCGCGATCATGCTCACCGCCGAAGCAGCCCTGCGCAGCGGGGCAGGGCTGGTGCAGGTCGCCACCCGCGCCGAGCACGTCGCGCCGCTGCTGGCGCGTTGCCCGGAAGCGATGGTGCGTTCTGTGCAGGCCGAAGACGACATCGCCGCGTTGGCTGACGCCGCCGACGTGGTCGCGCTGGGTCCGGGCCTGGGGCAGGACGCCTGGGCGCAGCAGTTGTGGCGCGCGGTGCTGGCCTCGCACAGCGCCGTGGTCATCGATGCCGATGGCCTGAATCTGCTGGCTGCCAACCCGGTGCCGGCGCGCGGCCCGCGCGTGTTGACCCCGCATCCCGGCGAGGCTGGACGTCTGCTGGGGATGTCGACCAGGCAGGTTCAGCAGGATCGACTGGCTGCCGCGGACGCATTGGCCAAACGTTTCGATGCAGTGGTGGTGCTCAAGGGCGCCGGCAGCGTGATCGCCGCGCCGCACGCAGTGCCGCGCATCATCGATGCCGGCAATCCGGGCATGGCTGTCGGCGGCATGGGCGACCTGCTGACCGGCGTGATCGCAGCCTTGCTGGCCCAGGGCTGGTCGCCCTTCGATGCCGCCAGCCTGGGCGCCTTGTTGCATGCCTGTGCCGGCGATGCGGCGGCGCGCGCGGGCGAGCGCGGCCTGCTGCCGACCGATCTGCTGCCCGAACTGCGCCGCCTCGCCAATGCCGGAGCCATTGCATGAGCCCACTCAGCGCACACCTGGTCGATGCGCAGGCCACCGAAACCCTGGGGCAGGCCCTGGCCGCGGTGCGGCCCACCCGCGCGATGGTGCAACTGCACGGCGATCTCGGCGCCGGCAAATCCACACTGGCGCGCGCCCTGCTGCGCGCACTCGGCGTCACCGGGCCGATTCGCAGCCCCACCTACACGCTGGTCGAGCGCTATCCGCTCGGCACTGGCGACGAGGCCTGGCATCTGGATCTGTACCGCATCGGGCAGGCCGGGGAACTGGATTTTCTCGGGCTCGACGAGGGCAGCGCCAGCCTGTGGCTGGTCGAATGGCCGGAACGCGGCGCTGGTGCATTGCCGCCGGTGGATCTGGACGTGGAACTGGCAGTCGACGGCGAGGGGCGCAGCGTGACGTTGCTGGGCCGCAGCGAAACCGGCCGCGACTGGCTGAGGCGGCTGTCGGACTTGCCTCAGTTGCAGTCCCTTTGTGCCAGCTCACAGGAAGAATGAACGCCAGGTTGTGGATTATTAAGGGAAATCACCTTGCAATTCACACGTTTGGGTGATTGAATCCAGCGCCATGACACCGGGGTTCCGCCAGTTCTGTGTTTCCACCGTGACCGCCAGCCTCAGCCTGGCGGTTTTTGCTGCGTGGGCCGGCGAAATCAAGGGCGTGGGCGTCAGCACCGGTGCCACCGGCACGCGTGCGGAGATCCAGCTCGCCGGTAGCGGCGGATTCAAGACGCTGTCGCTGGCCAACCCCAATCGGCTGGTGGTGGACTTTCCTGATTCCTCGGGTGTGCGTGGCCTCAAGCTGCCGCCGGCTGCCGGCCTGGTGACGTCGGTGCGTACCGGTCAACCGGTACCGGGCACCTTCCGGGTGGTATTCGAGCTGGCAACGCCGGTGACGCCGTTGAAGCCGCAGATGCAGACGCTGGGTAGTGCATCCACCCTGGTTATCGAGTGGCCGGGCGATCCGCCGTCTGCCGGCACGGTGGCCGCCGCGCCTGCCGCGCCGCCGCCGCGCCCGGCCAATGCACAATCGGAAGCCGCCCGCGCAACCGCTGCGTTGGCGGCGTCTGCGCAGCGCGCGTCGGTGGTGCCGCCTGCTTCGGCGCCCGCACCATATGTGCCTGCGTCGGCCATGCCCAGTGTGACTCCGGCACCGGTACCGACCACGGTCGCCACCGGCGTGCCGACACCGCGTCCAGGCACCGCCACGACCGCGGTGACGACCAGCACGGCCGCGCCAGCAAGCACCGCCGGCACCCCGAACCGCGTCACCGTCCCCACCGCCGGTGCCGCGCCCGGCTCGGCGCTGCCAGGCAACGCCGCATCGCCGGCTGCGATCCTGAATGGCGGCAGCGCGCCGCTGGGTGCTGCATCCGCCAATGCCATGGCTGCCATGCCGAATGCGGCTGCCGGCAGTATGGCCTCGGCGGACAGCGATGACCTGCCGCCGCGTCCGGTGCTGCCCAGCGAGGCCTCGCGGATCAAGATGGCACCGGGCATGCGGCCGCTGATCGTTGCCATCGATCCGGGACACGGCGGCCAGGATCCTGGCGCCATGGGCCCGACCGGCAAGCGCGAAAAAGACGTCACCCTGGCAGTCGGCCGCGAACTGGCGCGCCAGATCAATGCCACGCCCGGCATGAAGGCCTACCTGACGCGCGATACCGACGTGTTCATTCCGCTGCCGATGCGCGCGCAGAAGGCACGCGCCGCCAAGGCCGACATCTTCATCTCCATCCACGCCGACGCTGCCGAAAACCGCAGTGCGACCGGCTCGTCGGTCTATGTACTGTCGACCAAGGGCGCCTCCTCGCAGCGCGCGCGCTGGCTGGCCGACAAGGAAAATGCCGCCGACCTGGTCGGCGGCGTGCGTCTGCAGCAGACCGAAAGCACGCTGGCCAACGTGTTGCTGGACCTGGCGCAGAGTGGCCACATGAAGGCCTCCGAAGATGCGGCAGGGCACGTGCTCGGCGGCCTCAAGCGGATCGGCAACAATCACAAACCGCAGCTGGAACGCGCCAACTTTGCGGTGCTGCGCACCTCCGACATGCCGGCAATGCTGGTGGAAACCGCCTTCATTTCCAATCCGGACGAAGAGCGCCGGCTGATCGACCCGGCTTACCAGCGCAAGATCGCCTCGGCAGTGCTGGATGGCATCGATACCTTCTTCACCCGCCAGCCGCCGCCGGGCACCCTGTTTGCCGCGCGCGCGCAAGCCGAAGCCGATGCCAGCGCTGGCACCGTGGCCGGCGGCAGCCGCTGAGCCGCTCGGCTATCATTCCGCACTGATTCCTTGATGACGGCGCCTGCGCGCCGCCGGATTGCCGTGCCGACGTCTGTCTTGCCTGTTACACCCCCGATGCCCTCCGCAGTCTGCGTCCAGTGCGAGCGCCTGTGCTGATGGCGATCCGTCAGCTCCCCGAGATCCTGATCAACCAGATTGCTGCCGGCGAAGTCGTCGAGCGGCCTGCGTCGGTGGTCAAGGAACTGGTCGAAAACGCACTCGATGCCGGCGCCACCCGCGTGGATATCGAGCTGGAAGAGGGCGGCGTGCGGCTGATCCGTATCCGCGACAACGGTGGCGGCATCGCCCCCGACGAACTGCCGCTGGCGGTGTCGCGGCATGCCACCAGCAAGATCGCATCGCTGGACGATCTGGAGACCGTGGCCACGCTCGGATTCCGCGGCGAAGCCCTGCCGTCGATCGCCTCGGTCAGCCGTTTCACGCTGATCTCGCGGCGCCACGATGCCGAACACGGCTCCGCACTGGAGATCGATGGCGGGCGCCTGAGCGAGGTGATGCCACGTGCACACGCGCCCGGCACCACGGTCGAAGTGCGCGAGCTGTTCTTCAACGTGCCGGCGCGGCGCAAGTTCCTGCGTGCCGAGCGCACCGAGCTGGGGCATATCGAAGAATGGCTGCGCTCGTTGGCGTTGGCGCGCCCGGATGTGGAATTGCGGGTCTCGCACAACGGCAAACCGTCGCGTCGCTACAAGCCGGGCGATCTGTATTCGGATGCGCGGCTGGGCGAAACCCTGGGCGAGGATTTCGCGCGGCAGGCCTTGCGCGTCGATCACAGTGGCGCCGGCCTGCGGCTGCATGGCTGGGTCGCGCAGCCGCATTACTCGCGCGCCAGTACCGACCAGCAGTATCTCTACGTCAATGGCCGCTCGGTGCGCGATCGCAGCGTCGCGCACGCGGTCAAGATGGCCTATGGCGATGTGCTGTTCCATGGGCGCCAGCCGGCCTACGTGCTGTTCCTGGAACTGGATCCGGCGCGTGTGGACGTCAACGTGCATCCGGCCAAGCACGAGGTGCGTTTCCGTGAGGCGCGGCTGATCCACGACTTCGTCTACCGCACCTTGCAGGACGCGCTGGCGCATACGCGTGCCGGTGCGATGCCCAACAGCCTTGGCACCGAGGGCGCCAGCGACGCGGTTGCGGCGCCGGGCGGCATGCTCGACCGACCAAACTACGGAGGCGGAGGCGGTGGCGGCGGTGCCGGCTATGGTCAGTGGACGCCATCGCAGACTCCACTGGGCCTGCGCGTGGACGAGGCGCGTGCGGCCTACAGCGCGCTGTATGCGCCGCCGTCCAGTGGCACGCAGCAGCAGTCTGCCGCCTTGCCGGAGGGCAGCGGGATGGGCCTGCCGGCGACTGCCGCGGACAGTGGCGTGCCGCCGCTGGGGTATGCCGTCGCGCAGTTGCACGGCATCTACATCCTGGCCGAAAACGCCGAAGGCCTGATCGTGGTGGACATGCATGCCGCGCACGAACGTATCGGCTACGAGCGGCTCAAGAACGCGCACGACAGTATCGGCCTGCACGCACAACCGCTGCTGGTGCCGATGACGCTGGCGGTGGGCGAGCGCGAGGCCGACACCGCCGAGCGCGAGGCCGACACGCTGGCCAGCCTGGGCTTCGAGATCACCCGCGCCGGCCCGCAGTCGCTGCATGTGCGCAGCATTCCCGCGCTGCTTGCCAATGCCGACCCGGAGGCGTTGTTGCGCGATGTGCTCGGCGATCTGCGCGAGCATGGCCAGAGCCGGCGCATTGCCAGTGCGCGCGACGAACTGCTTTCCACGATGGCGTGCCACGGCGCGGTGCGCGCGAACCGGCGCCTGACCGTGCCTGAAATGAACGCACTGCTGCGCGATATGGAAATCACCGAGCGCTCGGGCCAATGCAACCATGGCCGACCGACCTGGGCACGGTTTACGCTGGGCGAAATCGATCGCTGGTTCCTGAGGGGGCGCTGATGGCTGTATTGCACAAGGGGAACCGCTGGCTGCTCGGCATGCTGGTGTGTGCGGCGCTGGCCGGCTGCGGCAAGGATGCATCGCCACCGGCAGCGCCGGCCGCACTCGACAAGGCCTTCCTGGCCGACAACGCGGCCTGGCGCGAAGCGCGCCTGACCGAGTTGCGCGCGCCCGATGGCTGGACCAGCCTGGTCGGCCTGCACTGGCTGTCGCTGAAGGCGCATTACATCGGCAGCAGTGCCGACAGCGGCATCAGGCTGGCGGTCGGGCCACCCAAGATGGGCATGGTCGCGACCGAGGCCGATACGGTCTGGTTCGTGCCCGAGCGCGGCGCAGCATTGACCGTCGACGGCAAGCCGCTGACCGGCAGGATCCGCTTCCAGTCCGATCGCGACCCGCAGCCGACCTTCATCCATTTCGATGACGGCAAGGGTGTGTTGAGCCTGATCCATCGCGGCGACCGCAATGCGCTGCGGGTCAAGCATGCCGACGCGCCATCGCGCAGCCACTTTGCCGGGCTGGACTACTGGCCGGTCGATCCGTCCTGGCGCATCAGCGCGCGCTATGTGCCCAACGATGTCGGCAAGACCATTCCGATCGTGGACATCGTCGGCATCAGTAGCGAACAGCCCAACGCCGGGGCAATCACCTTCGAGCGCGATGGCAAGGCGTACCGGCTGGAGACCATCGGCGAACCCGGGCGGCCGATGTTCGTGGTGTTCGCCGATCGCACCAGTGGGCACGGCAGTTATCCGGCCGGGCGCTTTCTCGACCTGGACGTGCCCGACGCCTCCGGGCATGTGGTCGTCGATTTCAACCGTGCCTACAACCCGCCGTGCGCGTTCACTCCGTTTGCGACCTGTCCGCTGCCGCCGCCGGAAAACCGCATCGACCTGGCGGTGTCGGCCGGCGAGAAGACCTACAAGGTGCCGCACTGACGTGGAGACCAACGTGGTGAAGGCAAGCATGCGCGCCCGGTTGATAGCCTGGTCCAGCAGTGCGGTCATCGCTCTGGCGTTATGGAGCGGGGCGGTCGCGCCGACCTGGGCGCGCGCCGGCAACGAGGCGCCGGCCGGTCCGCCGGTGCCGCTGTTGTGGAAGGTGGATGGCAAGGGCGGCACGCTGTATCTGCTGGGTTCGTTCCATGTGCTCAAGCCCAGTGATTACCCGTTGTCGCCGGATGTGATGCAGGCTTTCGCCAAGGCCGACCGGCTGGTGTTCGAACTGCCGCCCTCCGATGCGCAGTCGCCCGAGCTGGCCGGCCGCATGCTGCAGGCGGCGCGGCGCAGCGACGGGCGTCGCCTGCAGGACGCACTGGATCCGAAGACCTGGCAGGCGCTGACCACCTATGCCCGCAAACACGGGATGCCGGTGGACAGCTTGCAGACCCTGGAACCCTGGTTCGTGGCGCTGACGATCAGCCTGGCGGAGATGAGCCGGCAAGGCATGGACCCGAACGCCGGTCTGGATCATTACCTGATGGCGCAGGCACAGGCCGGTGGCAAACCGGCCGATGGGCTGGAGCGTGCCGAAGAGCAGATTGCCTTGCTCGATGGCATGTCGCCCACCGAACAGCATCAGCTGCTGGAGGAATCGCTGGACGATGCCGGCGGCAACGATCAGCTACGTCAGCTGCACGCGGCCTGGCGCAGTGGCGATGTGCGTACCCTGTCCACGCAGATGGCCGAAGAAATGCGGCAGCACTACCCGGCGCTGTACCAGGACATCAATGTCGAGCGCAATGCGCGCTGGGTGCCGCGGCTGGAGCAGCGGCTCGGCAAAGGCAGCGGGACCACGCTGGTGGTGGTCGGTGCGCTGCACCTGCTGGGAAGCGATGGCGTGGTGGAGCGTCTGCGCGCACGGGGCTATCACGTGGAGCGGATCTGCTCGGCCTGCGCGGGGCAGGCAAGCCGCTGATCGGTGGCGCCGCGGAGCGTGTCACGGCTCCCGGCGCCGCGCGTGGGTTACCCGCGGTTGCGGGCCTTGCCGGCGCTGCCGGCAGTGCCGTGCGTGCCGGTGCCCATCGGGCCGCTGCCCATGCCGCTGGCACCCGGCGGGGTCGGCGGCGTGCCGGGGCCGCCAGGACGGCCGAAGCCGGCACCAAAGTTGCGCTGGAACTCCTGCCACAACTCCAGGTTGCGCTCGGTCAGCTGGTTCATCATCGCCCACGGGGTCTGCCCGAGCAGGTTACCCATCTGTTGGCGGAACTGCTGCTGCTGATCCAGGAACACCTGCATGCTGCGCTCCAGGTAGTTGCCCATGAAGCCCTGCAGCGAGTCGCCGTAGAAACGGATGATCTGACTCAGCAACTGGGTCGACAGCATCGGCTCGCCGTCCTGCTCGCGGTCGGCAATGATCTGCAGCAAGACTGCGCGGCTGAGGTCTTCGCCGCTCTTGGCGTCGCGTACCTCGAATTCTTCGCCGTCGATGATGAGCTGACGCACATCCTCGATGGTGATGTAGCTGGAAATTTCCGTGTCGTAGAGACGGCGATTGGGATACTTCTTGATGATGCGAAGTCCGGCCATGGAACGTTCACTCACAACGATAGTGCGCGCAGGATGGCGCACCGCAGCAGCCCTTGCAACCGCCACAAGGCCTTATTTTCTTAAGTAGACACATAAAAAATGTTGCGCAGCATGATTTTCAAGGGTTTTTATGCTGCATCGCAAAGTTGCAGCAAAGCTCACCAGCCCATGTGGTGGCCGCCGTTGATATCCAGGTTGGAGCCGGTGATCCAGGCGGCCTCTTCCGCGACCAGGAATGCGACCGCATAGGCGATTTCTTCCGGCCGGCCCAGGCGGCCGGTGGGGATGTCGGCAACGATCTTGGCGCGCACCTCTTCAGGGACCGCCATCACCATGTCGGTGGCCACATACCCCGGCGACACGGTATTGACGGTCACTCCGAACGCGGCATTTTCGCGTGCCAGGGAAATGGTGAAGCCATGCATGCCGGCCTTGGCGGCCGCGTAATTGGCCTGCCCGTACTGGCCCTTCAGACCATTGATCGAACTGATCTGGATCACCCGTCCCCAGCCGCGCTGGCGCATGCCCTCGATCACCGGGCGGGTGACGTTGAACACCGAGTTGAGATTGGTGTTGATGACGTCATGCCATTGCTCGGCAGTCATGCGATGGAAGGTGGTGTCGCGGGTGATGCCGGCGTTGTTGACCAGTATTTCGATCGGCCCCAGCGCTGCCTGGACGTCCTCGACCAGGCTGCGCGCATGTTCGGAGGACGCCACATCTCCTCGGAACAGGGCGATATCGTAGCCCTGGGTCTGCATGCGCTGCTGCCACGCCTGGGCTTTTTCGGCATTGCGGAAGTTGCTGGCCACCCGGTGGCCCTGGTCGGCCAGGCGCTTGCAGATGGCGGTGCCGATACCGCCGGTGCCGCCGGTGACCAATACGACGCGAGATGTCATGACGACTCCAATGGACAGGTAAGACTGGGGGCGGGCGGGGCACAGGCGCGCTGCCTGGCCCGACGCCAGTGCCGGGGCGCAATTCTAGTCACGCCGGGGCTGCGATGCGCGTCCGTCCGCGTCCAGATGCAGGTGCCGGGGCAACCGCTGTGGCGAAAAATGCTGCACCGCATGCTGCAGCAAGGTGTCCAGCGCCGCCCGGCGCGGCAAGGCTGCCGGCTGCTGTCCCAGCACGGCCCAGGCTGCGTGCAGGGCCGGTTGCGGATCGGCATCGTCCAGCGCGGGCGCAGCGTGCGACTTGGACAGCTTGCGGCCGGTGTGATCCAGGATCAGCGGCAGGTGCAGGTAGCGCGGTTGCGGCAGGCCCAGCGCGCGCTGCAGCAACAACTGGCGCGGGGTGGAGTCCAGCAGGTCGGCGCCGCGCACGACATCGGTGATGGCCTGCGCGGCATCGTCGACCACCACCGCCAGCTGGTAAGCCCAGTAGCCATCGGCGCGGCGCAGCACCACGTCGCCGACCTCGGCATGCACGTCCTGCACCACATGGCCCTGCAGCGCGTCGTCGAAGCCGACCGGCGGCTGTGGCGGCACCCGCAGGCGCACCGCGCGGCGGGCGCCCAGTGGCGCCACGCAGGCGTGGTGGATGCCGCCCATGCCGGCAAGGTCGGCCCGGCTGCAGCTGCATTCGAACGCCAGTCCCGCCTCCAGCAAGGTGGTGACGGCGGCGTCGTACTGTGCGTGGCGCTCGGATTGATACAGCACCGGCAAGTCCGAGTGCAGGCCGAAGGCGGCCAGCGTGCGCAGTTGGCGTGCGGAGGCGCCGGGTTCGGCACGCGGTGGATCGATGTCTTCGATGCGCACACACCACTGACCGCCGGCATGCCGCGCCAGCAGCCAGCTGCCGAATGCCGCTAGCAGGGAGCCGAAGTGCAGCGGGCCGGTCGGGGAGGGTGCGAAGCGGCCGCGGTAGGGGAGAGCTGGCATGATCGGCTGAATCGTCGGTCAGGTGATCGCTTGATTTCAAGCGCTGACGACCGCAGATCCGCTGCAGTCCATCCTGCTCGCGTGGAGTCGTCGCACCATGTTCAACCGCATTTTCCTGTTCCTGCTGACCAATTTTGCGGTGCTGATGCTGGCCGGCATCGTGATGTCGGTGCTGGGCGTCAATCCCGCGCAGATGAGCGGCCTGCTGGTGATGGCGGCCGTGTTCGGGTTCGGCGGCTCGTTCATCTCGTTGCTGCTGTCCAAGTTCATGGCCAAGCGCAGCACCGGCGCGCAGGTGATCAGCGAGCCGCGCACGCCAACCGAGCGCTGGCTGCTGGCGACGGTGCGGCGCCAGGCCGAGGCGGCCGGCATCGGCATGCCGGAAGTGGCGGTCTACGACGGCCCGGAGATCAATGCCTTCGCCACCGGCGCCAACCGCAACAACGCGCTGGTGGCGGTGTCCACCGGGCTGCTGCAGAACATGAGCCAGGACGAGGCCGAGGCGGTGCTGGGCCATGAAATCGCGCATGTCGCCAATGGCGACATGGTCACCATGGCCTTGCTGCAGGGCGTGCTCAATACCTTCGTGATCGTGCTGGCGCGCGTGGTCGGCGGCGTCATCGACAGCGCCATGTCGGGCAACCGCGACGGTGGCCGCGGCTTTGCCTACTTCATCATCGTGTTCGTGCTGGAGATGGTGTTCGGCCTGTTCGCGACGATGATCGCGATGTGGTTCTCGCGGCGCCGCGAATTCCGCGCCGATGCCGGTGGCGCGCAACTGGCGGGCCGCGGCAAGATGATCGCCGCGTTGGAGCGCCTGTCGCTCAACCATGGCCAGAACAGCCTGCCTTCGCAGGTGCAGGCGTTCGGCATTTCCGGCGGTGGTGGCGATGGGTTGCGCCGGCTGTTTCTGAGCCACCCGCCGCTGTCCGAGCGTATCGCCGCGCTGCGCGCCGCCAACGGTGCGGCGATGTAAGACAGTAGCGCCAACCGATGCGTGCCGTCCAACAAAAAACCCGCGTCCTGCGGGTTTTTTGTTGGCTGGAGCGCGGCGGCAGTGATGCGCTACGGCTGCAGGTCTCAGCCGAACTCGTAGTTCATCAATGGCCCGGTCGGGGCGACGAAATCGCCTTGCACATAGTCCACCCCGGCGCTGAAAAAGGTGCTCATCGACTGCGCATCGGCCACGAACTCGGCCACGGTGAGGATGCCGGCCGGTTGCGCGCGCGAGGTGATCTCGCGGATCTTCTCCTGGCTTTCGCGCGCCGAGGCCACTTCGCCGGTGATGCCGCGATCGAGCTTGAGAAAGGCCGGCTGGAAATGCGCCAGCAGCTGGAACGAGTCCAGGCCCGAGCCGAACTGTTCCAACCCGACCTTGCAGCCCATCGCCGACACCGCCGCCAGGAACTGCTGGGCATTGCGTAGATGGGTGAACACCTTCGATTCCGGCGTCTGCAGCCACAGCCGTTCGCCCGGCACGCCGTACACGGCCAGCTGCTCGCGGATGATGTCGATCATCTGCGGATCGGAGAACGAGTTGGGCCCGATGCGTACCAGCAGGTGCGTCCTGTGTCCTGCACGTTGCCGCTCGCCGAGCTGGCGGATCGCGCGTGCCACCACCCAGCGGTCGATCTCGGTGATCAGATCGTGTTCTTCGGCGATCGCCATGAAGGCGTTCGGCGACATCATCTCGCCGTTGCGCTCCAGCCGCAGGAAGGCCTGGTACAGCTCCAGCGGCTCGCCCTGCAGGTTGAGCACCGGCTGGTAATGCAGCAGGAAGCCGTCGCCGACCAGCGCCTCGCGCAGTTGCTGCACCCAGCGCTCGATGCGTTCCTCTTCAGCCCGGTCGGCTGCTGCCGGGTCGTAGATGCTGACCGCATTGCCGCCGAGCTCGGCGGTGGTGCGCACTGCCTCGGTGCCACGGTTGAGCACCTGGCCGATGCTGGCGATCTTCTCGCCGATCTGCACGCCGCCGATGCTCACCGTCACCGTGGCCGAACGCGCGCCGATGCTGAAGACGTGCTGCGCGAAGGCGTCGCGTACCAGCTCCGCCAGTGCATGCGTGCGCGCGTAATTGCCGTCCATCAACAACGCAAAGCTGTGCTCGCCGAAACGTGCGGCGACCACGCTGTCATCGCTCACGCTGGCCACGTGGGCGGCCAGCGCGGCGATCAGCGCATCGGCCGAATCCAGGCCGATCTCGGGCAGCAGGCGCGCATAGTGGTCGGGCTCGATCAACAGGAAGCCGGACTGGCCTTCGCTGCGGCCGGCGCGCGCCACCGCCTGTTCCAGCGCCACCATGAAGGTGGGGCGGTTGAGCAGGCCGGTGACCTGGTCGCGCTGGCGCAGGTCCTCGACCTCGCGCGCCAGCTCCGGGTCGAATTCCTCGCGACGGCGGAACACCACCTGGATGCACGGCTCGCCTTCGTAGGTCGCGGTGGCGAACTCCATCGTCGCCGGGAAGGTGTCGCCTTCGAGCCGGCGCGCGTCGACCTTGTACTGCGCCGGCGGCGGCTCGCCCTTGGACATGGCCTTGAGCAGCTGCTTGAAATCGTCGACGTACTGGGCGGCAATCATGTCCAGCAGCGACACACCTTCGACATCGTCGAACGACTCGAAGCCGAACATGTCCAGATACGCCTCGTTGGCGCGGATGTGCATGCCTTCGTGCACGTAGGCGATCGGGTCGCGCGAGGAGGCGATCAGGGCGTCGCAGCGCCGCTCGGTCTCGCGCATCTGTGCCTCGATGCGGCGCAGGCCACGGCGTGCCTGCAGGTCAGCCCATTCCGAGCGCACCAGCGACAGCAGGTGTTCGGGGCGATGACGCAGCGCGATGGCGCGAATGCCATGTGCCGCGGCCTCGACCAGCGCGTTTTCCTCGATCCGCTCGGCCAGCAGGATGATCGGAATATCCTTGCCGCTGCCGGCGATCTGCTGCCGCAACGCGCTCATCGGGATCTGCAGCGCCTGCCCGTGCAGGGCCAGGTCGATCTGTCCCGACAGCATGCTGGCGAGCTCTTCCGGTGTCTGCGGACGCGACGGACGCACTGCGATGCCGCCGTTGCGCAGCGCGGTCACGATCGCCTCCGCGCTTTCGACACTGTCGTCGACGATCATCAGGCGGAGGGTGAGATCTTTGCCTTTTTGCATGCGCGTTTCCCTAGCGACGGGCTTTAATACACGAAGGAACTCGGCTGCGTCCATGTCTGTGGACACGGCCGCATCCGGGGTGAGACTCAGGCCACGTTTCCATGTGTCGAAGCCGACCTCAGGCGACGCTTCCGGCGGCATGGCCGGATGCCCATGCCCACTGAAAGTTGTAGCCGCCCAACCAGCCGGTCACATCCAGCACCTCGCCGACGAAGTACAGGCCGGCCACCAGCCGAGACTCCATGCTCGCACTGGAGACCTGGTTGGTATCGACACCTCCCAGCGTTACTTCAGCGGTGCGATAGCCCTCGGTTCCACTGGCGATCAGCGGGAAGGCGGCCAGCAGGTCGGCTGCGGCCTGCAACTGCGGTGGGTCGAGCTGGCGGACCGGCTTGTCCGGCAACCACACTTCGCACAGGCGCTGGGCGAACCGCCGCGGCAGCACGTCGGCCAGCACGTTGCGCAGTTCGGTGGCGCCACGCTGATTTTTCTGGTCGCGCAGCCAGGCCGCGGCATCCTGGCCGGGCAGCAGGTCCAGGCGCAGGTCGTCGCCGGGCTGCCAGTACGAGGAGATCTGCAGGATGGCCGGGCCGCTGACGCCGCGGTGGGTGACCAGCATGAAGTTGCGGAAGCTGACCCCGTTGCACTGCGCCTGGACCGGTAGCGCCAGCCCGGACAGGTCCTGCAGCCGTTCCTGGTGCTTGCCGCTCAGGGTCAGCGGCACCAGCCCGGCACGCGTCGGCAACAGGGTGTGGCCGAACTGCTGGGCCAGCGTGTAGCCGAAGCCGCTGGCGCCCATGCTCGGAATCGACAGCCCGCCGGTCGCCACGATCAGCGACTGCGCCTGCACGCGTCCCTGGCTGGTCTCCACGCTGAAGCCGTCGCTGCCGCGCTGCACCGATTGCACCTTGCAGTCGGTACGCACCTGCACGCCCGCCGCCTCGCACTCGTCCAGCAGCATGCGCACGATCTGCTTGGACGAGATGTCGCAGAACAGCTGGCCCAGCTCTTTCTCGTGATAGGCAATGCCGTGGCGCTCGACCATCTCCACGAAATCCAGCGGGCTGTAGCGGGCGAGGGCGGACTTGCAGAAGTGGCGGTTGGCCGAGAGGAAGTTGCCCGGCGTGGTGCCGGTATTGGTGAAGTTGCAGCGGCCGCCACCGGACATCAGGATCTTCTTGCCGACCTTGTTGGCATGGTCGATCACCAGCACCTGGCGGCCGCGCCGGCCCGCAGTGAAGGCACTCATCAGTCCGGCCGCGCCGGCACCGATGACCAGCACGTCGCAACGCATGTTCATTCGGCCGGGGCTTGCCGCACCATCGGGGTCAGTGTGACGCTGCCGTGGTCGGCCAGCATCTGCACCTCGCCGTCCTGGATGATCACGTCGAAGCGCATGCCGCGCTGGATCAGCGCGCCCAGCGCCTCGGTGGCCTGCGAGTCCAGCTCGATCACGCGCAGGTTGCGCTGGCGGCTAAGCGCGTTGGCCTGCTTCTTCCACCAGGTTTCGGTGGCCTGGCCGCCATAGCCGATCACCACCGCCTCGCGCGACCGATTGCAGGCCTTGCGCACCCGGCTTTCGTCCGGCTGGCCAAGGTCGATCCACAGGTCCGGGTCGCCGGTGTAGTCGCGCCGCCACAGGTCGGGTTCGTCCTCGTTGCTGAGGCCGCGACCGAATTCCAGGCGGTCGTCGGCGAACAGCGCGAACGCCAGCAGCCGCACCATCAGGCGCTCGTCGGTTTCGGAGGGGTGCTGGGCCAGGGTCAACGAATGGTTGGCGTAGTAGCCACGGTCCATGTCGCTGATCTGGAGTTCCGCCCTGCGGACGGTGGCGGTAAGGGCCATCAGGATGCCGGTTGCAAAGGGCACTTATGATACGCCCCCGTTGCAATGCCGGCGTGTTGCGGTCAGCGCCGCGCCATCTCGGCCAGCCAACGGTCCAGCTGGGCGGCAAATGCCTGGCGGTCGCGCGGGTGCAGGGCCGCCGGTCCACCGGTGACCACGCCGGCACCGCGCAGTTGCTCCAGAAAGCTGCGGACCGACAGGCGCTCGTTGATGCTGTCGCGGGTAAACGGTTCGCCACGCGGGCTGACGGCGGCCGCTCCCGCCTCCAGTACGCGAGCGGCCAGCGGAATGTCCTGGGTGACGACCAGGTCGCCTGCGGCCACCCGTGCGGCAATGGCATCGTCGGCCGCGTCCGCGCCTCCAGGCACCTGCAGCGCTCGCACGTGGGCCAGGCGAGGGGTGGGCAGGAAATGATTGGCGACCAGCGTCACCGCCGTGCCGGTACGTGCGGCGGCGCGGAAAAGGATGTCGCGGATGACTGCGGGGCAGGCATCGGCATCGACCCAGATATGCGGGCGGGACGGCAGGGGAGGCGTATTCATGTGCTGAAATCGAGAGGGAAGGGGCCTGACAGGTGGTCGGATTCGGCCTGACAGTAAAAAATTTGACGCAAGGTGTCGCTTTTTGCTGGGAACGCGAGTACTGTGCACGCACTGTGTTTGCAAGGGTCACCGTGAATCGTGGCCTGATGCAGCCGGATCGTTACAGATCTCGCTTCATCGTTCCGCTTTACCAACGCCTGCAACTCAGTCTCAGCTCCGGCTTTTCGGACGCTGCGATTTATCCATCTATAGTTCAGGAGTTTGTAAATGTCAGATCGTCAGAGCGGTACCGTGAAGTGGTTCAACGATGCCAAGGGCTTCGGCTTCATCACCCCGGAAAGCGGCCCGGACCTGTTCGTGCACTTCCGTGCCATCCAGGGCACCGGCTTCAAGTCGCTGCAGGAAGGCCAGAAGGTGACCTTCGTCGCCGTGCAGGGCCAGAAGGGCATGCAGGCTGACCAGGTGCAGGCGGTCTAATCCGTCTGCAACCGTAAGGTTGCCAAAAACGTCGGTTGCGCAAGCGACCGGCGTTTTTTATTGGGCGCGGTTTGATCAGTGCAATAGAGAGTGCGGGCGGTTCGAACCGCCCAGGTGAGCGCAGCGACGACACGCCAATCGGTAGCATGTGCGTTTTCCGCGTGCAGCCTCTTCCATGATCACTGTCCACCATCTCAACAATTCCCGTTCCCAGCGCGTGCTGTGGCTGCTGGAGGAACTGGCGCTGCCGTACCAGATCGTGCGGCATGAGCGCGATCCCAAGACCATGCTGGCGCCGGCGGCATTGCGTGCCATCCATCCGCTCGGCAAGTCGCCGGTGGTTGTCGACGGCGAGCTGACCGTGGCCGAGTCCGGCGCGATCCTGGAGTTCCTGACCGAACGCTACGACACCGAATGCGCGCTGTCGCCGCCGCCGCGTCCGCTGGAGTCGCCGGAGCGCCTGAAGTTCCGGTACTGGATGCATTACGCCGAAGGCTCGGCAATGCCGCCGCTGCTGATGACACTGATCTTCGGGCGGATTCGCAGTGCGCCGATGCCGTTCTTCGCCAAGCCGATCGCACGTGCGATCGTGGACAAGGCCATGTCCGGCTTCGTCGGTCCGCAGCTCAAGCTGCATCTGGACTGGATGGAGCAGTCGCTGCAGGCAAGCGAATGGTTTGCCGGTGAGCGTTTCACTGCAGCCGACATCCAGATGAGCTTCCCGGTACAGGCCGCCGCTGCACGTGGCGGCGGGCTGGAGAGCTATCCGCGCCTGCGCGCGTTTCTCGCGCGTATCGAAGCGCGCCCGGCGTACCAGGCCGCGCTGAAGAAGGGCGGCCCATTCGAGCTGATGGGACGCAAGCCCGCCGAGTGACGTTGCGGTATGCGCGCAGGGAAGCCGCAGGTCACCGTGCCTTGACGGTGTCCTGCCAGGGTTTGGCGAATCCCCAATCCCGACTCCCCAATCCCATACCGCCCAATCAAGGCGCCCGACATTGCCGCAGGAACTGCAGCGTGTCGCGCAGCACGGGCGAGCGCTCGGGCGGTTTGCGCAGCGCCAGCACGATGCCGAGATGGCCCATGCCCGGGTAGACCTTCAACTCGGCCGTGCCGCCCTTGCGTTGCAGGGCGTGCTGCAACGAGGTGCTGTTCTGCAGCTCGACCACGCGATCGGCATCGCCGTGCAGCAGCAGCATCGGCGGTTCGTCGCCGCCGACGTAGCGCACCGGCTGCGATTGCTGTTGCGCGGCCGGTGCCTCGCCGAAGATCTCGATCAGCTCCGGGTCGGTCAGCGGCAGGAAGTCGTAGGGCCCGGCCAGACCCACCACCCCGCACAGTTGCCGGGGTTGCAGGCCTTGCACCTGCAGCCAGCGCGCGTCGGTACCCAGCAGCGCGGCCATATGCGCGCCTGCAGAGTGGCCCATCACCGCCAGGCGCGTCGGGTCGCCACCGTAGTCGTGCGCATGCCGATAGCTCCAGGCGGTGGCGCCGGCAGCGTCGGACATGAAGCCCTGCAGGCCGACCTGCGGATACTTGCGGTAGTCGGCCACCATTGCCACCACGCCCTGGCGCGCGAGCGCGCGTCCGACCCAGCGATAGTTGGCGCGCGTCCCGCGCTTCCAGGTGCCGCCATAGAAGAACACAACCACCGGGGCATCCACCGCGCCGCGCGGCTGGTAGACGTCCAGGGCCAGACCATGCGCCGGATCGAACACCTGGTCGCGGTGCTCGACAATGCCGTCGCGGCTGGAGGCGGCGTTGATGCCACCAAAGAACACGCTGCTGCAGGCGGTCAGTGTCAGCGAGCCGAGCAGCAGCAGGGCGGGGCGAAACCAGCGGGAAGTGCGCGAGGGCATGGGCGATGTCATGTGAGGGGCGGGGAGGAATAGCGCTAAGGCTGTCGCCAACGTGTGCAGGACGAGCCCGTTCGCCGGCGGCCAGCTGCTCGAAGATACGGTACGTGCGCAACGCCGGATGCGTGGTTGCCCATGCGAAGTTCACTGTCGTTGGCCTACGCTGGCACGCATGACGACTCTGCAGTTTGACAACCGCCTGCGCCAGCAGCTGGCCGGTGATTCCGAACAAGGTCCACGCCGCCGCGAGGTACGCGCTGCATGGTCGACGGTGATGCCGACGCCGGTAGCCGCGCCGCGTCTGCTGGCGTATTCGACCGATGTCGCCCAACGGCTGGGGCTGGATGAGGCCGAGATCGGCAGCGCGCACTTTGCCGAGGTATTCGCCGGCAATGCGCTGTACCCGGGCATGCAGCCTTGGGCGGTCAATTATGGCGGGCACCAGTTCGGACATTGGGCCGGCCAGTTGGGTGATGGCCGGGCGATCTCGCTCGGCGAGGCAATCGGAGTCGATGGCGGTCGCTACGAGTTGCAGCTCAAGGGTGCCGGCCCGACACCTTATTCGCGCGGTGCCGATGGCCGGGCGGTATTGCGCTCGTCGATCCGCGAATTCCTGTGCAGCGAAGCGATGCATCACCTGGGCGTGCCGACCACGCGTGCGCTGAGCCTGGTCACCACCGGCGATGCGGTGGTGCGCGACATGTTCTACGACGGCCGGCCGCAGCGCGAGCCGGGCGCGATCGTGTGCCGGGTGGCGCCGTCGTTCATCCGCTTCGGCAACTTCGAGCTGCCCGGTGCGCGCGGCGATCTGGCGCTGCTGCGGCAATGGGTGGACTTCACCATCGCGCGCGACTTCCCGCAGCTGGAAGGTGCTGGCGAGGCGCTGTACGCAGCCTGGTTCGCACAGGTCTGCGAGCGCACGGCGGTGATGGTGGCGCACTGGATGCGGGTGGGCTTCGTGCATGGGGTGATGAACACCGACAACATGTCGATCCTGGGGCTGACCATCGACTACGGCCCGTACGGCTGGGTCGACGACTACGACCCGGACTGGACGCCGAACACCACCGATGCGCAGGGCCGTCGCTACCGCTTCGGCACCCAGCCCCAGGTCGCGTATTGGAACCTGGGACGCCTGGCGCAGGCGCTGGCGCCGCTGTTCGCCGACCAGGCGCAGTTGCGGCTGGGGCTGGACCGCTTCCGCGATACCTACCTGGCCTGCGACCGCCGCGACACTGCCGCCAAGTTGGGTCTGGCCGACTGCCGCGACGAGGATCTACAGCTGATCGATGCGCTGCGCGTGCTGATGCACAACGCGGAAATGGACATGACGCTGACCTTCCGCGGCCTGATCGCATTTGCGCCGGAGCATCCCGATCCTGAGCTGTTGCGTGAGGCGTTCTATGACCAGGACAAGCGTCTCGCGCATGCCGCGCAGCTGCAGGAATGGCTGCAGCGCTACGCTGAGCGGCTGCAGCAGGACACGCTGTCGCCGGAGGCGCGGCGCGAACGCATGCGCCTGGCCAACCCGCGCTATGTGCTGCGCAACTATCTGGCGCAGCAGGCGATCGATCTGGCCGAGCAGGGCGATCCGTCCGGCGTAGAAGAGTTGCTGGAGGTCATGCGGCACCCGTACGACGAACAGCCGGGCCGCGAGGCGTTTGCCGCGCGGCGGCCGGACTGGGCGCGCGACCGCGCCGGTTGCTCGATGCTGTCCTGCAGTTCCTGACGCGCTCAGATGCAGGTATGTCGTAAACGCGGCGTCGTGAGCGCGCGCAGCCTAGAATAGGGTGGTCCCCACCGGCCTAGACGCCACCACCACCATGACTGACTGCACCCGCTGCGCCGGCACCAATTCTTCCGGACCCAACCAATGGTCCGAGCGAATCCGCGACATCGCCGATTTTCCCAAGCCGGGCATCGTCTTCAAGGACATCACACCGCTGCTGTCCGATGGCCCGGACTTCGCCTCGGCGCTGGATGAAATGGCGCAGCCCTGGCGCACCACACCGCTGGATGCGGTACTGGGCATCGAGGCGCGCGGTTTCATCCTGGGGTCGGCGCTGGCGCGCGAGCTACGCACCGGCTTTGTGCCGGTGCGCAAGCCCGGCAAACTGCCCGGGCGTACGCTGGTCCAGGAATATGCGCTGGAATACGGTACCGACCGCATCGAAATGCACGAGGACGCGTTGCCACGCGGCGCGCGCGTGTTGATCGTCGACGACGTGCTTGCCACCGGCGGTACGCTGCGCGCGGCCCTGAGTCTGGCCGCACAGCTGGAGCTGGAAGTGGTCGGCGCGGCGGTGCTGGTCGAGTTGCTGGCGCTGCAGGGCCGTGAGAAGTGGGCCAATGACGTGCCGCTGCTGGCTACCTTGAGCTATTGATCCAGGCGTCTTGCCGATCGAGCAGCTCGCCGATGAGGCTTTCTGAAAACGGGAATGCGCAAGCATGCGCATCCCGTTGGATCGTGCGGCAGGCGCTATCGCCGCCGCCCGAGCGGTTGGTCGGCAGGGTCGCTGCCGCGCGGTGATTACAGCTTGCTGACCCGGAACCGGCGTCCCTTGATCTTGCCCGCATGCAGATGCGCCAGCGCCTTGGCGACCTGCGCGCGGGCGATGGCGACGTAGGAGCGGGTGGGGTAGATCGCGATCTTGCCGATCGCCGCGCCCGACAGTCCGGCTTCGCCGGTCAGCGCGCCGAGGATGTCGCCGGCACGCAGCTTGTCGGTCTTGCCGCCGTCGATGCGCAGCGTGGTCATGGCCGCCTGCGGCAGCTGCGCCGGGCGGGCGGTGGCCAGGGGCGCGCGCGACCACTTCAGCGGCTGGCCCTGTTCGGCTTCCAGCGCCTGCGCGCGGCCGGTCTCGCGCGGGGCCACCAGGCTGAGCGCCAATCCGCGTTTGCCGGCGCGCGCGGTGCGGCCGATGCGGTGGCGGTAGGTTTCGGTATCGGTGGGCAGCTCGTAATTGACCACTGCCGACAGGTCTTCCACGTCCAGCCCGCGTGCAGCCACATCGCTGGCCACCAGCACGTTGCAGCTGCGGTTGACGAAGCGCACCAGCACTTCGTCGCGGTCGCGCTGTTCCATGTCGCCGTGCAGGGCGAGCGCGGAGAAGCCGAACTCCTGCAGCGAGCCGGCCACCTCGTCCACTTCCTTGCGGGTATTGCAGAACACCACGCTGGATTCGGGATTGAAGCGCAGCAGCAGGCCGGCGACGGCCTTCTGCCGGTAAGTCGGGTCGACCTCGAAGAACTGCTGGTCGATTTCTGGCGCGTTGTCGGCGCCTTCGACGGTGATTTCGACCGGGTCCTTGAGGATCTCGCGCGCCAGCGTGCGGATGATGTCCGGGAAGGTGGCCGAGAACAGCAGGCTCTGGCGGTGCTTGTCGCAGCGGCTGGCGATCTCGCGAATGGGTTCTTCGAAGCCCATGTCGAGCATGCGGTCGGCCTCGTCCAGCACCAGCGTGCGCACGCCGCCCAGATGCAGGGCGCGCTTGCGGGCCAGTTCCTGGATGCGGCCGGGCGTGCCGACCACCACTTGCGGGTCGTGCGCTTCCAGCGAGGCCAGCTGCGGGCCGAGCGGCATGCCGCCGGTCAGCACCACCAGCTTCATGTTGGGGATGCCGGTGGCCAGCTTGCGCAACTGCTTGCCGACCTGATCGGCCAGTTCACGGGTGGGGCACAGCACCAGCGCCTGCGCGCGGGTCAGCGCCGGGTCGAGCTTCTGCAGCAGGCCCAGCCCGAAGGCGGCGGTCTTGCCGCTGCCGGTCGGCGCCTGGGCGATGACGTCCAGCCCCTGCAGGATCGGCGGCAGGCTCTGCGCCTGGATGGGAGTGAGGACGGTGTAGCCAAGGGCGTCGATGCCGGGGGCCAGGGCCGGCGACAGCGGCAGCGCGGAGAATTCGTTCATGGCGCATTTTAGCCGGGATTGGGCAGTGGGGATTGGGGATTCGCGACGGCGAGGCGTTTTCCATTCCCGATTCACCATTCCCGATTCCCGTACAATCAGCCCATGCCTTTAATCACTCTGCAAAGCGTCGACTACAGCGTCGGCGGCCCCTTGTTGCTGGAAAAAACCGACCTCACGATCGAGCCGGGCGAGCGTATCGCCCTGATCGGCCGCAACGGCGCCGGCAAATCGACCTTGATGAAACTGATTGCCGGCGAGCTCAAGCCCGACGATGGCGAAGTGCGCGTGCAACAGGGCGTGCGCATCGCGCGGCTGGAGCAGGAAGTGCCGCAGGGCACCGGCGGCAGCGTGTTCGATGTGGTGGCCGACGGCCTGGGCGAGCTGGGTCACTGGCTGGCCGAGTTCCATCAACTCAGCCATGCCGAGGTGTTCGATGGCGACGCGTTCGGCAAGGTGCAGGCCAAGATCGACGCGGCCGACGGCTGGGCGCTGGATCAGCGCGTCAGCGAGACGCTGACCAAGCTGGAACTGGACGGCGATGCGGAGTTTGCGCGGTTGTCCGGCGGCATGAAGCGGCGCGTGCTGCTGGCGCGCTCGCTGGTGTCCTCGCCGGATGTGCTGCTGCTGGACGAGCCGACCAACCACCTGGACATCGAAGCCATCGACTGGCTGGAGTCGTTCCTGAAGAACTGGAACGGCAGCGTGTTGTTCGTCACCCATGACCGGCGCTTCCTGCGTGCGTTGGCCACCCGCATCGTCGAGATCGATCGTGGCCAGGTCACCAGCTGGCCGGGCGACTGGGCCAATTACGAGCGGCGCCGCGAAGAGCGGCTCAATGCGCAGGCGCAGGAAAACGCGCGCTTCGACAAGATGCTGGCGCAGGAAGAAATCTGGATCCGTCAGGGCATCAAGGCGCGGCGTACTCGCGACGAAGGCCGCGTACGGCGTCTGGAATCGATGCGCAACGAGCGCGTGCAGCGCCGCGACCTGACCGGCAACGTGCGCATGGAAGTCTCGCAGGGCGAGTCCTCCGGCAAGAAGGTGATCGAGGCCAAGGAAGTCGGTTTCGCATTCGGCGCGCGCACGATGGTCAAGGATTTTTCGACCATCATCCAGCGCGGCGACCGCATCGGGCTGATCGGCCCCAACGGCAGCGGCAAGACCACCTTGCTGAAGTTGTTGCTGGGCGATCTGCAGGCGCAACAGGGCGAGATCCGCATCGGCACCAATCTGCAGATCGCCTACTTCGATCAGTACCGTTCCACGCTGCGCGAGGACTGGAGCGCGATCGAGAACGTGGCCGAAGGCCGCGACTTCATCGAGATCAACGGCAAGCGCAAGCATGTGCATGCGTATCTGCAGGACTTTTTGTTCACCCCCGAGCGCGCACGTGCGCCGATCACCCGGCTGTCCGGCGGCGAGCGCAATCGGCTGCTGCTGGCCCGCCTGTTCGCGCAGCCGTCCAACCTGCTGGTGATGGACGAACCGACCAACGATCTGGACGTGGAAACGCTGGAGCTGCTGGAAGAGCTGCTGGGCGAGTACACCGGCACCTTGTTGCTGGTCAGCCATGACCGCGACTTCCTCGACAACGTGGTGACCTCCACCCTGGTGATGGAGGGCGAGGGCCTGATCGGCGATTACGTCGGCGGGTACAGCGATTCGCTGCGTCAGCGTCGCACCCCGGCGCCCAATGCGATGGCGGTTGCCAAGGCATCGGCGACGGCGGCGGCAACCACGCCGGTGGCGGCTGCGCTGCCGGTCGATGCCGCGCCCAAGCGCAAGCTCAGCTACAAGGACGCGCGTGAGCTGGAGCAATTGCCGGCCTTGATCGAAACCCTGGAGCAGCAGGTCGCGGCATTGACCGAGGCGATGAACGACCCGGCCTTCTACCAGCGCGACAGTGCGGCGATGGCCGCGCATACGGCCGCATTGGGCGATGCGCAGGCTCGGCTGGATGCGGCGTTCGCGCGCTGGAGCGAACTGGATAGTTGATGGTCGGGCCGGTGCCCGACTGCGTGCCGGCCTTGTGGATGTGTGGAGCGATAACTGGCACCACGCCTCCCACTACAGGGGTGGCAGCCGTGGGGCAGCGCGTTGCGTGAAACACGCGCTGGATACGCACCGGTGATCACCGACCACCACCACGCCGTGTTGATCGTGCTGTGTCCGGCGAGTGCGGGATGCGTCTTGCAGGCAGCGCCTAGTCGCAGGCGCTCGCAGGCGCCACGAATGCCGCAAACGTGAGCCCGCGCGCGGCCCAGGCGGTAGCCGCTTCGTCGAGGATGTCCAGCAAGGTGTCGCGGTCGTTCGGCGCAGTGCGGGCCAGCGCATCGGCGCCGTCGATCAGCAGCGCATAGCCATGCGACGCTGGCAGCCATGCCAGATCGCGCAAGGCATCGGAGAGCGCGTCCCAGTTGCGGCCGAAGCCGGCAGGGAAGTCCAGTTGGGTGGCCAGACGCATCAGCAGCCTGTGCTTGTCGCTGCAGCTGGCCAGGTCCACGCGCAGGATGTGCAGGCCGGCATCGCGGGCAAGCGCGGCCATGGTGTCCAGATCGTCGGTCTCGGCTTGGTAGACGCCCGATTGCTGCGGGTCGGACAGGTCCAGTGCGAAGTCGCCTGCGCTCATGGCGCCTGCTCCGGAGCCGGGCCCTGGAACGATCTGAAACTCTGGTAATGATCGTCGCTGTAGTACCACGCCTGCGGCGGGGTACCGCCGGTGACGATGCGGCGCGCACCGCGATCGGGACTGCCTGGGGTTTCCACGGTGTATTCGTGGTAGTAGCCGCGCGGACGCTCGGGCAGGCGCTGCTCACGATTGCCGAACACGCTGCCGTCCTGCGGATGCGGGAATGGTCCGCCGCGCTGGATCAGCACGATCGTGGCCATGGCCTCGGTCGGCAGAAATCCCGGCAACGCTTGCTGCTGCGGTGAGCGTTCGACCGGTGCTGCTGCGGCGATCGGCGCGCTGAGCTGCGGCGCGAAGTGCGGCTTGGGTGTCTGCATCGCGCGCATGCCCCACAACCCGGCGACGAGCAGCACGATGGCGACGATCAGCAAAGCGGGCTTGCGCATGACGGTTCCGGAAACAGGGTGTTGGGACGGCAGAGCAAGTATGCCGTTGCGCGACTGTGTCGACTTTGAACGCGCCGGGCGGCGGGACGGTTCACGCCCGAGTAACCGGGGCATGGTGCAAGGTATGCAGCGAACACGACGCGGCATGCGATGGGATGAAGTTTCCCTGCCAATACCCTTGGTAAGCGCCGCCGCCGTCCTTACCATCTACCCCGCAACGCCCGGTCTTCGCCGGGCGGCAAGTCCAGGAGACACGCATGGCTTACACCCTCCCGCAGTTGCCCTACGCCTACGACGCGCTGGAACCCAATATCGATGCGCAGACGATGGAAATCCATCACACCAAGCATCACCAGACCTATATCAACAACGTCAACGCGGCGCTGGAAGGGACCGAGTACGCCGACCTGCCGGTGGAAGAGCTGGTGTCCAAGCTGAAGAGCCTGCCGGAAAACCTGCAGGGCCCGGTGCGCAACAACGGCGGTGGCCACGCCAACCATTCGCTGTTCTGGACCGTGCTGTCGCCCAATGGCGGCGGTGAGCCCAAGGGCGAGGTCGCCAAAGCGATCGACAAGGACATCGGTGGTTTCGAGAAGTTCAAGGAAGCCTTTACCAAGGCCGCCGTCAGCCGTTTCGGCTCGGGCTGGGCCTGGTTGAGCGTGACCCCGGACAAGAAGCTGGTGGTGGAAAGCACCGCCAACCAGGACAGCCCGCTGTTCGAAGGCAACACCCCGATCCTGGGTCTGGACGTGTGGGAACACGCGTACTACCTGAAGTACCAGAACCGTCGTCCGGAATACATCGGCGCGTTCTACAACGCGGTGAACTGGGAAGAAGTCGAGCGCCGCTACCACGCTGCGATCGCCTGAAGTCGTGCATCAGCGCTAGGTTCCACGTAGCGCTGCGACAGCGGCACCCAACGCACAAGGCCGGGAGCGATCCCGGCCTTGTGTGTTTTGCTGCGCGCTGTTGTAGGAGCGACCCTGGTCGCGAGGGGCTTTGCCGGGAAAGCCCCGTCGCGCTCGGGCGCGCTCCTACGGTGTGTGGCGCCGATGGGCTTTGCATCGCGCTGGAACGCACAAGGCCGGGAGCGATCCCGGCCTTGTGCGTTTTACTACGCGCTGTTGTAGGAGCGACCCTGGTCGCGAGGGGCTTTGGTGGGAAAGCCCCGTCGCGCTCGGGTGCGCTCCTACGATGTGTGGCGCCGATGGGCTTTGCATCGCGCTGGAACACACAAGGCCGGGAGCGATCCCGGCCTTGTGCGTTTTGTTGCGCGCTGTTGTAGGAGCGACCCTGGTCGCGAGGGGCTTTGCCGGGAAAGCCCCGTCGCGCTCGGGCGCGCTCCTACGGTGTGCGGCGCCGATGGGCTTGGCGTCGCGCTGAAACGCACAAGGCCGGGAGCGATCCCGGCCTTGTGTGTTTTGCTGCGCGCTGTCGTAGGAGCGACCCTGGTCGCGAGGGGCTTTGCTGGGAAAGCCCCGTCGCGCTCAGGCGCGCTCCTACGGTGTGCGGGCTGGGGTCGGGCAGCGATCAGAACTTGGCGTCGAACTCGCGGGCGTAGCCGGTGTTGACGATGACCTTCTGCAGCGCGTCGCTGATCTTGATGTTGCCGGCCACGATCTGCTGCGTTTCCGGGCCCATGTTGTCCATGCGCGGCGGGGTGGCACCCTTGTAGTCGCAGACGCGGCCACCGGCTTCGCGCACCAGCAGCACGCCGGCCGCGATGTCCCACGCTTTGACGCCGGCCTCGAAATACGCATCGGCGCGGCCGCAGGCCACGTAGGCCAGGTCCAGCGCGGCAGAACCGGTACGACGCACATCCTCTGCCTGCACCAGCAACGCATCGACGCACTTCAACTGCGCACTGGTGCGTGCGCGCTCGCGCGGCGGGAAGCCGGTGTGGACCATCGCGCCTTCCAGGTCCTTGCGTTCGGCGATGCGGATGCGGCGGTCGTTGAGCACCGCGCCGGCGCCGCGGCTGGCGGTGAACAGCTCGTTGCGCAGCGGGTCGAAGATCACTGCGTCGGTGGGCTCGCCGTTTTCCACCAGCGCGATCGACACGCAGTAATGCGGGAAGCCGCGCAGATAGTTGCTGGTGCCGTCCAGCGGGTCGATGACCCAGGTGTAGCGGCCACTCTTGCCACCTTGCACGCCGCCTTCTTCGCCGAACACGGCGTACTCGGGGTAGCCGCGCTTGAGTTCCTTGATGATGACCTTCTCGGCATCGGCATCGACTTCGCTGGCGTAGTCCATGCGGCCTTTCTGCACCACGTTGAGCGCATCGAGCTTGTTGATACCGCGCAACAGCACATTGCCGGCGAGGCGGGCGGCTTTGACCATGACGGTGACGGCGGGTTTCTGCATGGTTAAAGCTCCCGTGAAGGCAGAATCGAAAATGGCGAAGGTAAAAGAGCGGTCCGGCACCAAAGCCGGCCGCGCAGTTTACCATCTACGACCGAATCGCTCCCCAATCTCCGTTCATGTCCGTCAGCCAGCGCATCCGTTTCGTTCTTGTCGGCACCCAGCATCCAGGCAACATCGGCGCCGCCGCGCGCGCGATGAAGACGATGGGCGTGTCGCGCCTGGTGCTGGTGGCACCGGAGCGTGCGCTCGACGAAGACGCCTATCGGCGGTCGGCCGGTGCCGAGGACGTGCTCGGCGAGGCGCCGATCTTCGCCACCCTGGCCGAGGCGGTGGCCGATTGCACCCTGGTGATCGGCTGCACCGCGCGTGCGCGCCGGGTCGCGCTGGAAGAGCTGCCGCCGGACGAGGGCGCGCGCCGTGCCTGGGCCAAGGCAGGCGAACCGGCCGAGGTGGCGATCGTGTTCGGTCGCGAGCGCACCGGCCTGACCAACGACGAACTGCAGCTCTGCCATGCGGCGCTGCATATCCCGTCCGATCCGGCGTTCAGCTCGCTCAACCTGGCGGCGGCGGTACAGGTCGTGGCGTACGAGGTGCGGCTGGCGCAGCTGGCGGCTGGCGAAGCGGAGGTTGCGCCCGCCGCGGCGGCCGGCGCGCTGCGCGAGGGCCCGGCCAGCCATGCCCAGCTGGAAGGCATGTTCGGCCAGTTGGGCCAGACCCTGGACGAGATCGACTTCCACAAGGGGCGGGCGCCGGAGTCGGCGATGCGCAAGCTGCGGCGGCTGCTGTTGCGCGCGGACATGAGCGAGCAGGAAGTGCGTCTGCTGCGCGGCATTCTGTCCGATGCGCAGCGCATGGCCATGCTGGCAAAGCGCAACGGAAACTGACGTCTGTCACATCTGGAAAGATTCGGCTAGGCTGTCGGCGGCTCTAGGGGAGTGTCCGTTTTGCGCGGTCTACGATGGTGTCTGATTGCCTGCGGGCTGTTGGCCGGGGCAGGCTTGGCCGCGACGGCGACAGCGGCGCCTTCCCCGGTATTGGTGCTTGGACGGATCAGCGACGATCCCGCCACCCATTACGCGCAACTCAAGCCCCTGCTGGATTACGTGGTGCCGCGCATGCGCGAGGTCGGGATCCGCCGTGGCGAAATCCTGATGGCGCCGGATGCGCGGCAGATGTCCAGTTACCTGCGGCGTGGCCGCGTCGACTGGGTCAGCGAAACCACCGGTGCGGCAATGCTGCTGGAACAGCGCGGCAGTGCGCACCCGCTGGTGATGACCGAGCGCGGCGGCCTGCGCGAGTTCCACACGGTGTTCTTCGTCCGCCGCGACAGCCCGATCCAGTCGCTCAAGCAGTTGCGCGGGCACACCCTGGCGTTGCAGAACGCCTCCTCCACCAGCGGCTACCTGCTGCCGATGCTGGAGCTGGTGCGCAACGGCATCGCCTGCGATGTGCTGCTGTCGCCGGACGACAGCCAGGTACCGGGCTCGGTGGGTTACCTGATGGTCGGGTCGAAACTGAATATCTCCGCCTTCGTGCATCAGCACCTGATCGATGCGGGCGCCTTCAGCAACGCCGACTGGGATGACGAACGCCACCTGCCGCAGGTGTTCAAGCGTGATTTCCGTATCGTCCATCGCAGTGCGCCGGTGCCGCGCGCGGTGGAGATGGTGCGCACCGGCATGGATCCGGCGGTGGAACGGCGGCTGCGCGTGGTGCTGCTGCAGGCGGCCTCCGACCCCAAGGCCGGGCCGGCCCTGAAACGCTTCTTCGGCACCACCGCCTTCCACCCGCTGGATGCTGCCAGCCGCCGGCGCCTGGATGCGCTGAGCGCCGGCTTGCACCGTGTCAGGGACCAAGTGGAATGACTCAGGTGCGCTTCGGGTTGCAGGCACGCTTCCTGTTGGTGATGGCGCTGACGCTGCTGCTGGTCGGTGCGATCCTGGCGTCGCTGCTGCAGCGCCAGAGCGCGATGCAACGCGAGGTGCGCGGGCTCAGCGCGCAGATCCTGCACGAGCTGTTCGATCGCAGCCTGCGCACGCGTGGCGAGACCCTGGCCACCGAACTGGCGAACGGCCTGGCCAATCCGCTGTACTACTCCGACCTGGGCACAGTGGGTGCGCTGGTGCGCAACGCCTCGCGGCAGCAGGTGGTGAGCTACGTGCTGGTGTTCGATCGACGCGGCCGGCTGGTGCACGATGGCTCGCCCGATCTGCAGCATTACGGCCAGCCCATGACCGACCCGCTCGCGGCCAGGGCGGTGACCGCGCGCGCCATGCTGTCGCAGTCCTCGCCGGAAGTGCTGGACGTGACGATGCCGATCAAGATCGGCGACCAGCGCATCGGCGGGGTGCGGGTGGGCATGTCGCGCGAGCGGGTGCGCAGGGTCGAATCCGGCGCCAACCTGACCCTGGTGCAGAACCTCAACGCGATCGGCAAACGCGATCTGGGCTGGCTGCTGGTGCTGCTGGCCGCGCTGGTGGCGCTGGGGGTGCTGTTGGCCATCTACGTGCAGCGCACCCTGGTGGCACCGGTGCGGCTGCTGGCGGCGGCCGCGCGCCAGATCGAGCGTGGCGACTATGCGGTGCAGCTGCCGCCGCATCCGCGCAACGACGAGATCGGCGAGTTGATTTCCGCCTTCGGCCGCATGAGCGAGAGCATCGCCCGGCACGATCGCGAGGTGCGCCACATGGCCTACACCGACGCGCTGACCGGGCTGACCAACCGGCTGGGGTTCCGCGAGGGCCTGGACCATCTGCTCAACACCGCCCGCAGCACCGACAGCAAGCTGGCGCTGCTGTTCGCCGATATCGACGACTTCAAGCGCGTCAACGACACGCTGGGGCACGAAGCCGGCGACGAGGCGCTGCTGCAGTTCGCCAGCCGCATCAGCCGCGCGGTCGGTGCGTTGGGTGGCGACGACGCGATCCTGGCGCGCTTCGGCGGCGACGAGTTCGTGATCCTGCTGCAGAACGGCGATGTCAGCCTGCTTGCCGCCCAGCTGGCGGACCGGCTGGTGCACGAATTGAGCCGCCCCTTGAACGTGCAGGGCCGGGAGGTGTTCCTGGGCACCTCGATCGGCATCACGCTGTTCCCGGACGATGCCAGCAATGCCACCGCGTTGCTGAAGAACGGCGACATCGCGATGTACCAGGCCAAGGTCGCCGGCAAGAACTGCCATCGCTTCTACAGCCGTGCCGCCGATCATGCGGTGGAGCGGCGCGTGCACATGGAGCACGAGCTGCGCGGGGCCTGGGAGCGCGACGAGCTGCGGCTGGTCTATCAGCCGATCTACCGGACCAGCGACCGGGTGCTGGTGGGGGTGGAAGTGCTGTTGCGCTGGCAGCACCCGGCGCTGGGCACGATTGCGCCGTCCACCTTTATCGACATCGCCGAGCAGAGCGGCCTGATCGAGGTGATCGGCCCCAAGGTGCTGCGCGCGGCCTGCCTGGAAGCGGCGCAATGGCCGGTGGTGGGCGAGGGCTTGTTCATCTCGGTCAACGTCTCGCCGCGTCAGCTGCGCAGTGGCGACCTGATCGACACCGTGGCCGAGTGCCTGGCCGAGTCCGGCCTGCCGGCCGCGCGCTTGCACCTGGAGCTGACCGAAACGGCGGTGATCGGCGACGAAATGATGGCCGCCAGCCTGCTCGATCAATTGCACCGTACCGGCGTGAAGGTGTGGCTGGACGACTTCGGCACCGGTTTCTCCGGCTTGAGCCATCTGCGCCAGGTGCCGGTGGACGGGGTCAAGATCGACAAGAGTTTCATCGCCGACCTGCAGCGCGACCCGGACGATCTGGCGCTGACCACGGCCATCATCGGCATGGCGCATTCGCTGGGCATCACCGTGGTGGCCGAGGGGATCGAGCAGGAAGCGCAGTTCAACCTGCTGCGCGAGCGTGGCTGCGACCTGGGCCAGGGCTACTGGTTCAGCCGCCCGCTGAGCCCGGCCGACATGGTCAAGCTGATCGCCGCGGGCTGATCAGCGTAGGAGCGCATCCGGGCGCGACGGGCGTTACCGGTCATGCTTCGTCGCGCCCGGGTGCGCTCCTACGATCCGGTGTGTTCGAGCTGGTGGTTACAGCGGCCGTTTGCCGGTGTCGCCAGGAATTTCGCGCACCAGGCGCGGCACCAGGTAGCCGGACAGGCGCGCGGCCAGCTCGGTGTGCAGGGCGCGCGCGCGCGCATCGTCCACTTCGAAATGCGCCACGCCGGCCACCCGGTCGAGCTGATGCAGGTAATACGGCAGCACGCCGGCGGCGAAGCTGCGTTCGCTCAGGGCCGCCAGCGCATCCACGCTGTCGTTGACGCCGCGCAGCAGCACGGCCTGGTTGAGCAACTGCGCGCCGGCCTCGCGCAGGGCGCGCATGGCATCGTCCACGGCGGTATCGAATTCGTTGGCATGGTTGGCATGCACCACGAAGGCCACCGGCCACGGCAGGCTGCGCAGCCAGGCCAGCAGCGGCGCGTCGACACGCTCGGGCAGCACGATCGGCAGCCGGCTGTGGATGCGCAGGCGCTTGATGTGGCCGATGGCAGCCAGCGCATCGGTGAGTTCGGCCAGCTTGCCGGTGGCCAGCGACAGTGGGTCGCCGCCGGACAGCAGCACTTCGTCGATGCCGGGGTCGGCCGCGATCGTGGCGACCGCGTCGCGCCAGCCGTCGCGCGCGGCGGTTTCCTCGGCATACGGGAAGTGGCGGCGGAAGCAGTAACGGCAGTGCACCGCGCAGCTGCCGGTGGCGATCAGCAGCGCGCGGCCGCGGTATTTCTGGATTACACCGTCGGCGGTCTTGGCGGCGCCATCGCCGACCGCATCCAGGCCGAAGCCGGGCACCGGCCGCATTTCATCGTCCAGCGGCAGCACCTGGCGCAGCAGCGGGTCGTGCAGGTCGCCACGGCGCATGCGCGCCACGAATGCCTGCGGCACCCGCAGCGGGAACTGCGCGGCGGCCGCGTCGCTGATCCCGGCCGCCTGCGCCTCCAGGCCCAGCAGCGCCAGCAGCGCGCGCGGGTCGCGCACGGCGTCGCGCCACTGCTGCTGCCAGCGCGGCGGTTGCAGGGTGGGCGGCGGAGATGGCTGCAAGGCGAGGGGGGCTGCGGGTATCATGTGCGGTCACAAAACCAATGCCCGCCGGTTGCGGCGGGCGCCCCATTCTAATCCGACCTGCCACGGCCTGTGGCAGGTCGTGGTCTTATCGAGGAGCTGCACCATGGCCACTGTTGGCATGAACGACGTCAAGAACGGCATGAAGATCCTGGTCAACAACGAGCCGGCGGTCATCACCGAGACCGAATACGTCAAGCCGGGCAAGGGCCAGGCCTTCACCCGCATGAAGTACCGCTTCATCAAGTCCGGCCGCGTGGTCGAAATGACCATGAAGGCGACCGACGACGTGGAAGTGGCCGACGTGGTCGATACCGACATGCGCTACCTGTACAGCGATGGCGAGTACTGGCACTTCATGGACCCGGAAACCTTCGAGCAGGTGCAGACCGACAAGGCCGGCATGGGCGGCGCCGACAAGTGGCTCAAGGGCGAGGAAGACTGCATCGTGACGCTGTGGAACGGCACGCCGATCTGGGTGCAGCCGCCGAACTTCGTCGAGCTGAAGATCACCGAGACCGATCCGGGCGTGCGCGGCGATACCTCCGGCGGCGGCGGCAAGCCGGCGACGCTGGAAACCGGCGCGGTGGTGCGCGTGCCGCTGTTCGTCAACCAGGACGAAATCATCAAGGTCGACACCCGCTCGGGCGAATACTCGGCGCGCGTCAAGTAAGACGATGCGTCCGGGACACTGGCCTGATCGAGCGGGACGCGGTGCCAGTGTCGTGTTGGGGCTGTGGGGCGCGCTGCTCGCGTGCCCGGCGTTTGCGCAATCGGCTGCCGCAACCTGCGATGCCGATGACGTGGCCGCCGTTGCGGCCATTGCAACCTCCGGCGTCGTGGGCGGCGCTGCCGCCGCGGTGCCGGTCGACCGTCTGGTGGCCCAGAGCTGCAAGCCGTGGCCGAACGATGCGGCGATCCGGCTGGCGGCAATCGCATTTGCCGGCGACGCGGAGACCGTGCCTGGCGAGCGCGACCTCGAGTTGCGCGTGGCCATGCTCGATGCCGCCAGCGGCAAGGTGCTGGCGTTCTACGCGCAGGCAATGGGCGAGGACGCCGCCTTCGAACTGGCTGCCGACAGCCTGCGCCTGGACACCGCGCGCTACGACCTGGCCAAGGGCGTGCGTGCGATCGGCGTGGTGGTGCGCAGTGCCGCGCGCGGGCCCAGCTGCCCGGATTTTTACAGCAATCAGGCATTGACCCTGCTGGTGCGCGAGGGGCGCAGCCTGCGCCCGGTGCTGCAACGCGATCTCTATGCGTGGCAACGTGTGAAAGGCGAGCCGTGCAGTCTGGGCAAGGACGATGTGATCACCGAAGTGGCCAATCTGAGCGTGAGCATGGCGCCGCAGGTACACGCTGGCTATGCGGACATCGTGCTGACAGCCAACGTGGCTACCGTGGAGAGCGCCGCTGGCAGCGACACCGATACCGAACACACCCGTCGCGCGCGCCAGGTGCTGCGCTACGACGGCCAGCGCTATGTGCCTGTGGCCGGTGGCGATCCCAGCTGGCCGTTCGACAACTAACCTTTTATGGATCCGCTCATGACCAATGCCCCTCCCGAAGTCTGCGACCTGTTGATCGAAGCCGGCTACGTCGTGCCGATCGAGCCGCATGCGGTGGTGCTCGACGATCACGCGGTGGCGGTGCACAACGGCGTCATCGTGGCGATCCTGCCGACCGCCGAGGCGCGCCTGCGGTTTGCGCCGACGCAGACCGTCTCGCGCCCGGAGGCGGCCCTGATCCCGGGCCTGGTCAATGCGCACACGCATAACCCGATGACGCTGCTGCGTGGCGTTGCCGACGATCTGCCGCTGATGGTATGGCTGCAGCAGCACATCTGGCCGGTGGAAGCGGCGGTGATCGGGCCGGAATTCGTCGCCGACGGCACCACGCTGGCGATCGCCGAAATGCTGCGTGGCGGTACCACCTGCGTCAACGAGAACTACTTCTTCGCCGATGTGCAGGCGGCCGTGTACAAGCAGCACGGGTTCCGTGCGCTGGTCGGCGCGGTGATCATCGATTTCCCCACCGCCTGGGCATCGTCGGACGACGAATACTTCGCACGGGCCGGCGAACTGCACGACCAGTGGCGCGACGATCCGCTGATCAGCACCGCCTTCGCGCCGCATGCGCCGTACACGGTCAACGACGCCAACTTCGAACGCGTGCGCATGCTGGCCGACCAGTTGGATCTGCCGGTGCATCTGCACACGCACGAAACCGCGCAGGAAGTGGCCGATTCGGTTGCGCAGTACGGGCAGCGCCCGCTGGCGCGGCTGGACCGCCTGGGGCTGGTCAACGACCGCCTAATCGCCGTGCACATGACCCAGCTCACCGAGGCGGAAATCCACCTGTGCGCCGAGCGCGGCGTCAGCGTGGTGCATTGCCCGGAGTCCAACCTCAAGCTCGCTTCGGGCTTTTGCCCGGCCTGCGCGCTGCAACGTGCAGGCGTCAACCTGGCGATCGGCACCGACGGCTGCGCCAGCAACAACGACCTGGACATGTTCAGCGAGAACCGCACGGCGGCGATCCTGGCCAAGGCAGTGGCCAACGATGCCACCGCACTGGACGCGGCCACCACGCTGCGCGCGGCCACGCTGGGCGGCGCGCGCGCGTTGGGCTTCGGCGACAGGATCGGCTCGATCGAAATCGGCAAGCAGGCCGATCTGGTCTGCGTGGATCTGTCCGCACTGGAGACCCAACCGCTGCATCATGTGCTGTCGCAACTGATCTACGCTGCCGGCCGTCATCAGGTCACCGATGTGTGGATCGCCGGCAAGCCCAAACTGGTGCAGCGCGAGCTCATCGACATGGACACCGCTGCCCTGGTCGCCAACGCGCGGCAGTGGCGCGAGCGCATCCGCACCGTCCGCGCCTGAGCGCGCGTCACCCCATCACGGAGCTCCGCATGAATCCGAATCCCCAATCCAATTCCAGCAACTTCCATCAGAGCGAGCTGGACAAGTTCGCGGCGCTGGCCAACCGCTGGTGGGATGCCGACGGCCCGCAGAAGCCGCTGCATGCGCTCAATCCGGTGCGTCTGGACTATGTCTCCGCGCGGCTGGGCCTGGCCGGCGCGCGCGTGCTCGATGTCGGCTGCGGCGGCGGTCTGCTCAGCGAGTCGATGGCGCGTCTGGGCGCCCAGGTCACCGCGATCGACCTGGCGCCGGAGCTGGTCAAGGTGGCGCGCCTGCACAGCCTGGAATCGGGCGTGCAGGTGGATTATCGCGTGCAGTCGGTGGAAGACCTGGCCGCCGAACAGCCGGGCAGTTTCGATGCGGTGACCTGCATGGAAATGCTCGAACACGTGCCGGACCCGACCGCGATCATCCGCGCCTGCGCCAGCCTGCTCAAGCCGGGCGGCAAGCTGTTTTTGTCCACGCTCAACCGCACCCCGGCCGCGTTTGCGCTGGCGGTGGTCGGCGCCGAATACATCGCGCGGCTGCTGCCCAGGGGCACGCATCACTACAAGGATTTCATCAAGCCGGCAGAGCTTGCGGCGTGGTTGCGCAGTGCCGAACTGCAGCTGGAAGATGTCAGCGGCATGGTGTACGAGCCGTGGCGCAATCGTGCGCGCCTGTCGTCGCGGACCGAGGTCAATTACCTGGCTTATGCGGTGAAGCCGTGACGGGCGGGGATTGGGCAGTGGAGATTCGGGATTCGCAACGGCACGTGCGTGTTTGATGTCGGCCGAATCGCAATTTACCGATGACCGCAGGCAAGCGCAGAGTAGCGGGGCGGCAATGAAGTTTCCGCGTGCGGTGTTGTTCGACCTGGATGGTACTTTGCTCGATAGTGCGCCGGACATGCTGGCGACCGTCAACGCGATGCTGGATGCGCGCGGGCGTGCGCCAATCGCCTTGGCGCAGTTGCGTCCGGTGGTGTCCAAGGGCGCGCGCGCGATGCTGGCGGTGGCGTTTGCCGACCTCGATGCGCTCGAGCGCGATACGTTGGTGCCGGAATTCCTGCGTCGTTACGAAGCCTTGATCGGCACGCAGTCGCAGCTGTTCGACGGTGTCGAAGAACTGCTGCTGCGGCTGGAGCGTGCAGGTTGCGTCTGGGGCGTGGTCACCAACAAGCCCGAATATCTGGCCCGGCTGATCCTGCCGCAACTGGGATGGGAGCAGCGCTGCGCGGTGCTGATCGGCGGCGATACGCTGGCCAAGCGCAAGCCGCATCCGCTGCCCTTGCTGACAGCGGCCGAGCGCATCGGGGTTGCGCCGGCGCACTGCGTCTACGTCGGCGACGACGAGCGCGACATCCTGGCCGCGCGCGCGGCGGCGATGCCGTCGGTGGCGGTGTTGTGGGGCTATCGCCTGCACGACGACGAGCCGTCGCGCTGGCAGGCCGACGTCCTCGTCTCGCAGCCGCAGACGCTGTGGGATGCCGTGGCGTGGCCGCAGACCTGATCTTCTTTCGTTTTCTTCTGGACCCGCCATGAGCCAATCCAGCGCTCTCGACAGTTTTCTCGACAAGTGGCGCACGCGCTGGCCGGAATGGTCGGTTGCCGAGCCCTTCATTCCCGAGCCGCAGCGACGCCTCACGGCGGCCTGGTTTGCGCTGCTGCAGGAATGGGAAGACATCATGAACATCGCCGGCGACCCGTTGCCGGCCGACGCCAAGCTGGCATGGTGGCAGCAGGAGCTGCGCGACTGGTCGCAGCAGCGTTCGCGCCATCCGCTGGGGCGCGTGCTGGAGCCGGTGCCTGCGCCATGGGCGCAGTTGGCCGACACCTTGCCGGCGATGCAGGACGCCCGTGCGCAGCCGCAATCGTTGCAGCAGGCATTGGCGAGATTGCGTGCCTTCGCCGAGGCTGTGGTCGGCGTGGAAGCCACGCTGTTTGCGCGCACCCAGCCTGGCGATGCCACCGCAGTGGCGCTGCAATGGCTGGATGCACGCCAGCGTGTGGCCGGCGACAGCGCCGCACCTGGCGACATGACGCTGGCCGCATGGCGCACGCAATTGCTGCGCGCCTGGCCGCGCAAACCGGCGTTGGCGCGCCCGCACCGGGTATGGTCGCGGCTGGCACGCCTGCGCCTGCAGCGCGAGTTTGCCGGCAAGGCCGCCTATCCACCGCCCATGCAGCAGTTGTGGCATAGCTGGCGTGCTGCCAGCGGCGCGGACTGAGCGCGCGGATCTGGTTCCGTCACTGCACGACCAACGACGTGGCGATGGTGCCGCAATCGTAGGAAACGACAACGCCTGTCGGCGTACCGCATCACACGGCTTGCCGACAGGCGGGGGTGGCAACGTCAACGCGTTGCGACGTGGTGCTCCAGGACGACCTGGCGTGGCGAGCCATCAGTCCGCGCTGCCGGCACCGCTATTGCCGTATTCGTAGAACCGGTTGGCCGAATTGGCGCAGTTGCTGCTGCAGTACGGGCGGCTGACGGTGGAGGCATTCCACGGTGCGGTCTTGCGGATGTGGCTGCCCAGGCTGGAATTGCGCACCGTGACCTGGCCATTGGGTGAGGTGCCGTTGACGTAGGCGGACAGGCTGCTGATGCCTTCGTCCCAGGCGCGCCCCAGGTAGGTCTGGTTGTCGGGTGATCCGGAGCCGGCGACGAAGCGGCTATTGATCGCCAGGAACCCATAGGCACTGCCCGGACGTGTGCTTGGCGCAAAGATGTAGCCGCCACGGCTGCTGCCCAGGCGCGCACCGGCCGAGCGGATGGTGGCGTTGTCGAACACGCCCACACCCGAGCCGAAGATAAAGTCGACATCGCCTTCGATCGTGCTGTTCTTGAAATAGGCGCGGATCACATTGGCGGCATTGGTCGCACTGATCAGCAAGGTGTCCTGATTGCCGGTCACCAGCACGTCTTCGAAGCTGGCCTGGTCGCCACGCACCGCCAGCGCGACTGCCGACTGGTTGTTGTCCTGGTAAGTGTCTTCGACATAGTTGTTGTCCACGCGCAGGTGACGCGCCTGGAAGCCGGCGGCGCGCACGGTCACTGTCGCGCTGTTGGAGGTGCCCACCGTGGTTGCCGCTGCATTGCTGGCACAGGGGTGACTTGCGGTGCCGGCCGGCTTGGGCGTGGGGTTGGCGTTGTTGAAGCGGATGACGGTGTCGGCGGTGTTGGTGCCCAGGCCGAACACGGTCAGCGGCGGCGCGTTGGTCGGCACGCAGACCAGTTCGGTGTAAGTGCCGGCCTTGATGCTGATGTAGCGACGGGTGCTGCCGCCGGCAGCGACAGCGGCATCGATTGCCGACTGCACGGTGCGATAGCGCGTGGAGCCATCGGCGGCCACGGCGAAGTCTGCACTGAGCAGCGCCACCCCTGCAGTGGGATTCCAGTTGTCGGTGACCAGGGCGGTGATCGGGCCGGCCTTGGCCAGGGCCTTGGAGATGGTGTACGTGCTCGCCTCGCTACTGGTGAGTTGTGGGCGGCTGGCCGTGCCGGTCAAGGCGGTGGCATCGGCGCTGACAAGGCTCAGCAGGACGGCGGCGATACAGGTCGTGCGCAAGGGCGATGCAGACATGAGTGGCGCTCTCTCGGAAGGGACGCAGACGATTGATGGATACGCTTCAGCCGCCGCACGTCGCGTGCATGTGCCACAACCATGGCGCAGCACGCGATCGGCGGATGCCGGTCACCGCGTCCGGGTGTTCCTGGATGGCGGAGCAATCGGCGGGGCGATCTTACTGACGTGGTCGCTATGGCGGTCTGGCGTTCAGATGCAATGTCCAAGAGCTTCGGTGGCATCACGCTCTGCAACGTGACTGCGTCGCAAACAGGCGCCATTGGCTTGCGTGATTTATGCAGGTGCACCATTTCACCGGAGGCGATCGCGTTGCCGCCATGTGCAGGCAGGAGTGCACATCGTCACATGCCGTGGGCGGGGAGACTTCCAGACTGAGTCACCCGCGTAGACACGCGCATGTGAGACATCGAGATGGCAGACCCCAAAGAGCTGCAGGAAAAATTCTGGAAAGCCCTGAAATCCGATCGCACCGTGATGCTTGGCCTGGATGGCGTGGAAGACGGGCATGCCCGCCCGATGACCGCACAGATCGAAGGCGATAGCGGTGGTCCGATCTGGTTCTTCACCTCCAAGGACAATGCGCTGATTGCCATGCTGGGGCAGGGCCGCCGCGTCATCGGCGCCTTCAGCAGCAAGGGGCACGACCTGTTCGCCAGCATCAGCGGCTCGTTGCGCGAAGACACCGATCCGGCCGTGGTCGAGCGCCTGTGGAACCCGCATGTGGCTGCCTGGTACGAAGGCGGCAAGGACGATCCCAAGCTGGCGCTGCTGCGTCTGGACACCGATCACGCGCAGATCTGGCTCAACGGTTCCAGTCTGCTGGCCGGTATCAAGGTGTTGTTCGGCGTCGATCCGAAAAAGGATTACCAGGACAAGGTGGCGGACGTTCCGCTGCGCTGAGGCCTGCTGCACGCCTGCACGATCTTCGAGATGGTGTAGGCGTTCTCATTTCACTGCTGTCGCTTGCGCAAGCGCCGATCCAGTCGTGAGGCTGGATCGGCGTTGTCAGCCTGGATTGCAGACAAGAACGTTCATGGCACTGCGCGTTCACGCGCTGCCTGACAGAGGAGACACAAGATGCAACAGATCGAAATCGGCCAGATGGTGTTTCTGCGCGATGGCGAAGTCGGCGTCGGTGCCGTCCGCGAGGTGCGCAAGGATGGCGCCGAGCTGGTCATCAATATCGAAAACGGGGGCGACTTCGTGCTGCCTGCGTCGGTGGTGCGTGATGTGCATTCCGGCAAGGTGATGCTGGATGTCGCGCAACTGCCGGAAGACGTACGCAATGCCCTGCGCCATCCGCACGACAACGAGTTGCCGACCAGCACCTATGCGGCCAGCGATCCGCACGATGGCGCGCTTACCTAATTAGGTCGGCTAGCCGCACCCAGCTTCAGCGTCTGGTGGCGCGCCATCAGGAAGCAGAAACGTCCGCGGCGCGGCATCGGACGGGCCCGCCGACGGCAGCGCCGGTTGCTCGGCCTCGTCCTTGAGTTGCACACCGGACAGCTTGCGCCGGAACGATTCGCGCAGCAGGTACGCAAGCTTGTGCGTGGCTTCGGCGTAACTCAGTCCTTCGGCGCGGATATTGGAGATGCAATTGCGCGCGGCGTCGGTCAGGCCGACGCGTGGGGTGTAAGTCAGATACAGGCCCAGGCTGTCGGGCGAGCTCAGGCCTGGCCGCTCGCCGATCAACACGATCACCAGGCGCGCCTTGAGCAGTTCGCCGACTTCGTCGCCGATGGCGACGCGGCCTTGCGCGATCAACGCTACCGGCGCCAATGACCAGCCTTCGTGTGCGGCCAGCGCGTCGATATGCTCCAGCATCTGCGCCGCATGTCGATGCACCGCCAATGCAGAGAGTCCGTCGGCGACCACCACCGCGATATCGTGCCCGCCGCCGTGGACCGCAGTCAGGCCACGCAGGTGCGCGGCCGCATCCTCGCCCAGGCGCCGGCCCAGATCCGGACGTTGCAGATAGGTGTGCCGGTCCACCGCTGCGCTGTGCAGCAGAATGCTGTCCCGCCCGCGCTGTTGCAGCGCTGCCTGCAGCGGCTGTGGGTCGAGTGCCAGATGCACCGCATCGCGCGCCTGCGCATGCGCAAGCTGGAAATCCAGATGTGCCGCGGTCGGCAGGCTGGTGCCGACGCGCCCCAGCGCAATGCGCGCCGGTGTGAGCTCACGCAGCTGCGCCCAGGCATCGCGCGGAGGGGTGGTGGGGCTGCTCATTGCACGCTGCCGGCGTTCAATTGCTCCAGCGCACGCCGGAACGGTGCGGGAAGCTCGCTGCCGAGTTCGAAACGGCCATCGCGCAGGCGCAGGATGCCCTGCTGTTCCAGCCAGTGCTCGAACTCGGGCGCAGCGCGCAGCCCGAGCGCCTGGCGCGCATACAGCGCATCGTGGAACGAGGTGGTCTGGTAGTTGAGCATCACATCGTCGGAGCCGGGAATGCCCATGATGAAGTTGATGCCGGCGGTGCCGAGCAGGGTCAGCAGCACGTCCATGTCGTCCTGGTCGGCTTCGGCATGATTGGTGTAGCAGATGTCGCAGCCCATCGGCACGCCCAGCAGCTTGCCGCAGAAGTGATCCTCCAGCCCGGCACGGATGATCTGCTTGCCGTCGTAGAGATATTCCGGGCCGATAAAGCCCACCACGGTGTTCACCAGCAGCGGCTTGAACTGCCGCGCCACGGCATAGGCACGTACCTCGCAGGTCTGCTGATCGACGCCATGGTGCGCATTGGCCGACAACGCGCTGCCCTGGCCGGTCTCGAAATACATCACGTTGTCGCCGACACTGCCGCGCCGCAGCGACACCCCGGCGTCATGGCCTTCCTGCAGCAGCGCCAGATTGATGCCGAAGCTGGCATTGGCCGCTTCGGTGCCGGCGATCGACTGGAACACCAGGTCCACCGGCACACCGCGGTTGATCGCGTCGATGGTGGTAGTGATGTGTGCCAGCACGCAGGACTGCGTGGGGATCTGGTAGCCGGTGATCACCGCATCGAGCATGCGCAGCAACGCGGTGGTGGCGGCCAGGCTGTCGCTGGCAGGATTGATGCCGATCACCGCATCGCCGTTGCCGTATAGCAGGCCGTCGAGCACGCTGGCGGCGATGCCGGTGGCATCGTCGGTAGGGTGGTTGGGCTGCAGGCGCGTGGACAGGCGGCCACGCAAGCCCAGCGTATTGCGAAAGCGCGTGACCACCCGCGTCTTCTGCGCGACCAGGATCAGGTCCTGCACGCGCATCAACTTCGAGACCGCCGCCACCATCTCCGGCGTCAGTCCGGGCGCCAGTGCGGCCAGTGCCGCTTCGTCGGCCTGCGCACTCAACAGCCAATCACGAAAGCCGCCGACGGTAAGATGCGCCACCGCAGCAAATGCGGCCGCATCGTGCTGGTCGACGATCAGGCGGGTGACCTCGTCCGATTCGTACGGCACCACCGCTTCATCGAGGAAGTGACGCAGCGGCAGGTCCGCCAGCGCCATCTGCGCGGCCACCCGCTGCAGCCCGGAGTCGGCGGCGAGCCCGGCCAGTTGGTCGCCCGAGCGCGGCGGCGTGGCCTTGGCCAGCAAGGTCTTGAGATCGGCAAACTGGAAGCGCTCGCCGCCAGCGGTAAACGCGAACCCGCTCATCTGGCACTAGCCGCAGGCGTGGCCTGGCTGCGCAAGCTCAGCACGCAACACAGCGCACCGAACAGCAGCAGGCCCACGAAGATCAGCGCCACGATCGGGTTGAACCAGACCATCGCCACCAGACACACCAGCGCCAGCAGCAGCGCGATTGCCGGCACCACCGGATAACCCGGCGCACGAAAGCTGCGCTCCAGCCCGGGTTCGGCGCGGCGCAGCTTGAACAGGCTGAGCATGCTCATCACATACATCACGATCGCACCGAACACCGACATGGTGATCATCGCCGCGGTCAGCGACATGCCCTGGATCTTGACCACGCTGTCGCTGCAGATGGCTGCGATGCCGATCGCGCCGCCGGCAAGAATCGCGCGATGCGGCGTGCGAAAGCGCGACAGCCTGGCCAGCCCGTGCGGCAGGAACCCGGCACGCGCCAACGCGAAGAACTGCCGCGAATAGCCCAGGATGATGCCGTGGAAGCTGGCCACCAGGCCGAACAGGCCGATCCACACCAGCATATGCAGCCAGGTCGAGCTGTTGCCGACCACGGCCTTCATTGCCTGCGGCAACGGGTCGTTGATGTTGGAGAGCTGACGCCAGTCGCCGACCCCGCCCGCAAACACCATCACGCCCAACGCCAGCACCACCAGGGTGAGGATGCCGGCGATGTAGGCGCGCGGAATCGTGCGCTTGGGGTCCTTGGCTTCTTCGGCCGCCATCGCCGCGCCCTCGATCGCCAGAAAGAACCAGATCGCAAACGGAATCGCGGCAAAGATGCCGGAAATGGCGGCCGGGCCGAACACATCGTTACCGGCCCAGCCATTGGCGGCAAAACGCGCAACGCTGAAGCCCGGCGCCACGACGCCCATGAACACCAGCAGCTCGATCACCGCCAGCAAGGTCACGATCAGCTCGAAGGTGGCGGCGATCGCCACGCCGACGATGTTCAAGCCCATGAAGATCGCATACGCGCCGATCGCGGCGATGCGCGGGTCCAGGGTCGGGAACTGCACGTTGAGATAGGCGCCGATCGCCATCGCGATGGCCGGCGGCGCGAACACGAATTCGATCAGCGTGGCCAGGCCCGCCAGCATGCCGCCGTAGGTCCCGAATGCGCGCAGGCTATAGGCGAACGGCCCGCCCGCATTGGGGATGGCGGTGGTCAGCTCGGTAAAGCTGAAGATGAAGCAGGTGTACATCACCGCGACCAGCAGCGTGGTCACCAGAAAACCCAGCGTGCCGGCGGTGCCCCAGCCGTAGCTCCAGCCGAAATACTCGCCGGAAATCACCAGACCCACGGCGATCCCCCACAGTTGCCAGGTGCCCAGGGTGGGTTTGAGTTGCTCGTTGCGCATGTCGCACATCTCCTGCGGTCGGGGGAGGGGAGATGACGCAGGTCCGGCGGCTAGGTACCGGACCGACGGCCAGTGACCGATCGTCCACCGATGCCCGGTGACGATCGACGGTCGTCCCGGTTATACCCCAAAGCCCTGCGGCGAACACAAGCGCAACGGGTGGGTCGCAGACACCATGCCGCCGCGCCGGCCCTGCCGGCACACCGCGCGCGCTAGCTATTTGCTGCGCTCAAGCACCAGCAGCGGATCGATGCGTACATCGAACCAGTTCATCCCCCAATGCAGATGCGGCCCGGTCGCGCGCCCGGTGGCACCGACTGCCGCAATCACCTGGCCTTGCTCCACGCGGTCGCCCACCTTCACGTCGATGCGCGACAGGTGCAGAAAATTCGAACTCACCCCGAAGCCATGGTCCAGCAACACGGTGCCGCCGGTCAGATACAGGTCCGGCGCGGCAAAGGTCACCACGCCGGCAGCCGGTGCCTTGACCGGCGTGCCGGTGGGCACGGCGATGTCCATGCCCGAGTGGCCGGCACCGGGCTGGCCGTTGTAGACGCGCGCGTTGCCGAAGCGCCCGCTGATGCGGCCCTGCACGGGCCAGATGAAGGCCTGGGCGAAATCGGTGCGGGCATCGTCGCGGTCACGCGCGGCGGTGACCTGCGCCTGCTCGCGCTTGATCCGCTCGGCGATCGCCGCAGGCGGATTGACCGTCTTGGGCGGCACGCCGTTGACGCGCTCCACCGGCCAGTCGCGCGGCGTCACTGCGATGCTGGCGGTCTGTTTGCTGCCATCTGGCCGGGTGATCTGCACCTGCAACGGTCCGCTGGCGTCGCGGCCGATGCCGAACACCACGCTGCCATAGCCACTGACCCGCAAGCTGCGGCCGGCGTACTGCACCTGGCTGCCCGCCGGCACCTTGCCGATCACCAGCGCGCCCTGCGAAGCGCTTTGCGGAAATACCACCTCCGCGGCGTCGGCGGACTGCGCAGCGACGCTGCCGGCAGCGAGCGAGAGCGGCGCCAGCGCAAGCCAGGCGCCAACCATGGCTGCGCGCATCAGCGGTCGAAGGTCAGGCGCTGACCGGCGGCAGCGCCAATCAATTGTTCGCCATCCCACACCTGCTGGCCGTTGACCCAGGTCGCGGCGATACGCGAACGGAACGTGGTGCCTTCGAACGGCGACCAGCCGCACTTGGACAGCACCTGCTCGCGCTTCACGGTGAACGGGGTGTTGTCGATCATCACCAGGTCGGCGAAATAGCCTTCGCGCAGGAAGCCGCGCTCTTCCACATCGAACAGCTGCGCCGGCGCATGCGCGAACTTCTGCACGATGCGGGTGATCGGCAGCTTGCCCTCGTGCACCAGCTCCAGCGCGGCGACCAGCGCGTACTGCACCAGCGGCAGGCCGGAGGGCGCCTGTGCGTAGGGCTTCTGCTTTTCTTCCCAGGTATGCGGGGCGTGGTCGGTGGCGAGCACGTCGATGACGTCCTCGGCCAGCGCCTGGATCAACGCCAGGCGGTCGTCGGCGTCCTTGATCGCGGGGTTGCACTTGATCAGGTTGCCCAGCCGCGCGTAATCGCTGCGGTCAAAGCGCAGGAAGTGGATGCAGGTCTCTGCGGTGATGCGCTTGCGCAGCTTGCCCTCTGCATCGACCAGCGGGCCGGCCTCGAACAGCGCCAGCTCGTCGGCGGTGGAGATATGCAGCACGTGCAGGCGGGTGTTGTGCTTGCGCGCCAGCGACACCGCCAGCCGCGAGGACTTCAGGCAGGCCTCGCGTGAGCGGATGTCCGGATGCATCTCCGGGGTCAACGCGTCGCCGTACTTTTCCTTGTACTGCGCCAGCGTCGCGTCGATGGTAGGGGTATCTTCGCAGTGGGTGATGATCGGCGTCGGCGCGTCGCGGAAGATCGCGTCCAGCGTCTCGGGGTTGTCGACCAGCATGTTGCCGGTGGAGGCGCCCATGAACACCTTGATGCCCGGGGCGGTCTTCGGGTCCAGCGTCTGGATCGCGGCCAGATTGTCGTTGCTGGCGCCCATGTAGAAGCCGTAGTTGGCCCAGGCGCGCCCGGCCGCCGCGTCGTACTTGGCCTGCAGTGCGGCCGCGTCCAGGGTCGGCGGATTGGTGTTGGGCATGTCCATGAAGCTGGTCAGGCCACCGGCCACCGCGGCGCCGGATTCGGTCGCGATATCGCCCTTGTGGGTCAGGCCGGGCTCGCGGAAGTGCACCTGGTCGTCGATCATGCCCGGCAGCACCCAGCGTCCGGCCGCGTCTACCACGGTGTCGCCTGCGGCTGGGGCGATCTTGCTGGCGATCTTGGCGATGCGGCCGGCTTCGATCAGCAGATCGGCGTCGAATTCCTTGCCTTCATTGACCAGGCGGGCGTTGACGATGAGGGTTCGGCTCATGGATGAGGTCCTTTGCAACTACAGGAAGGGGAAGCGGGCGAGGACGCGGGCGCGTCGGGGACGGGATCGAACCCGCCCGGATGAAAGGGATGGCAGCGGCCAAGCCGGCGTGCGGCCAGCCAGCAACCGCGCAGCGGGCCGAAGCGGCCGATCGCGGTCATCGCGTATTCCGAGCAACTGGGCGCAAAACGGCAGCGCGGCCCCAGCAGGGGGCTGATGAACCGCTTGTAGAAGCGCAGCAGCGCGATGAGCAGGCGTGAGATCACTTGCCAATGATATGCCACTTGGATTAATACGTGGTTGCCGGGGGTCCGTGGGGTAAGCTATAAAGGCCCGCTTTCCCGGGCCCCGGGGGAACCAAGGATGAGCGTTTCGTGGCTGCTAAAAAACCTGCAAAAAAGGCCGTAGAGGCCGCCAAGAAGTCCGCCAAACCCGTTGCGAAGAAGGCAGCGGCGCCTGCCGCTGCAAAACCGGCCGCCAAGCAGGTCAAGCCGGCTGCCAAGCAAGCGGTTGCCAAGAAGGCAGCTGCGAGCAAGACCGCGGCCAAGCCGGCGCCGGTCGCCAAGACCGCAGCGTCCAAACCCGCGGCCGCCAAACCTGTAAAATCTTCTGTCGCCAAGCGTGCTGCCAAGCCGGCGGCGAACAAGGCAGCTCCGGCTGCCGCCAAACCGGCCGCCAAGCCGGTGGCGCCCAAGTCCGTACCGAAGCCGGCTACCAAGTCGACTCCGGCCAAGTCAGTCCCGGTCAAGGCTGAAAAGCCCGCGCCCGCACCGGCCTCCAAGGCCGCCCCTGCGAAGCCGGCAAAGCCTGCGACCCCGTCACTCAAGAATCCCGTGCCCGTTTCGAAATCTTCAGCAAAAACGCCAACCAAAACCGAAGCCCCCGCCAAGCCCGCCGCGACCCGTCCGGTCGGCAAGGTGGCCGTGGCCGTGACCTCCAAGCCGTCCAGCCCGACCCCCAAGACCAAGTACAAGGTGGTCGAGTACAAGACCGATGAGGCCACCGGTCGTCCGATCCTGCCGCAGGGCTACAAGCCTGCAGCCGATGAGGAGTACATGAGCAAGCTGCAGCAGGAGTACTTCCGTCAGCGTCTGCAGAGCTGGCGCAACGACCTGATCGAAGAGTCCAAGCAGACCATCGAAAACCTGCGCGAAGAAGTGCGCGACATCGGCGACGAAGCCGAGCGTGCAACGCGCGAGACCGAGAACTCGCTGGAGCTGCGCACCCGCGACCGTCATCGCAAGCTGATCGGCAAGATCGACAGCACGCTCAAGCGTCTGGAAGACGGCGACTACGGTTACTGCGTGGACACCGGCGAAGAAATTGGCCTGGATCGGCTGGAAGCGCGCCTGACCGCCGAACGCACCATCGACGCCCAGGAGCGTTGGGAGCACCTGCAGAAGCAGCAGGGCGACTGATCGTTCGACCAGGTCCAGGCCTTGTCCGTCGACTGAAAGACCCCGCCATGTGCGGGGTTTTTTTATGCGCATCGTGCCAGCGCAACGGACGTTGCAGTGGTCGACACGCCTGGCGCGTGTCATGCGGCCAGGCAGGCATCGATCAGGTGATATCGATCAGACCTGCGGGCACCGTCGCAGACTTCACTGCCGCAGACCTCACTGCAGGTCGCGCAGATCCAGCTTGCGCAGCTTCGGCGCCTTCCACGCGGTGGTGGCGACCACGCCCAGGGTCACGCAGCCGCCGATCACCACGGCCGGCACCAGGCCGACCAGGCGTGCCATCACGCCGTCGTAGAACGCACCCAGCTCGTTGGACGAGCCGATGAAGATGCCGTTGATCGACGACACCCGGCCGCGCATCGCATCGGGCGTGGCCAGCTGCAGGATGGTCTGGCGCACCACCACCGACACCCCGTCGCACATGCCGTAGACCAGCAGGATCGCCGCCGACAGCCAGAAATGCCGCGACAGGCCGAACGCGATGGTGCACAGCCCGAAGCCGGCCACCGACAGCATCAGGATGCGCCCGGCATTGCGCTGCAGCGGGTGCCGCGCCAGCCACACGCCGACCACGATCGAGCCCAGTGCCGGGGCGCCGCGCAGGATGCCCAGCCCTTCCGGGCCGTAGTGCAGGATGTCGTGGATGAAGGCCGGCAGCATCGACACCGCGCCGCCCAGCAGCACCGAGAACATGTCCAGCGCCATCGCGCCCAGCATGATCTGGTTGGACAGCACGAACTGCGCACCTTCGGCGATGCTGCGGAAGATCGGCGCACGCGGGCCTGCGTTGACTGGCTCGCTGACACGCAGCAGCGCCAGCGCCAGGATCGCCACCAGCGCCACGCCGGCGGCCACGCCATAGGCCAGGCCCTTGCCGCCCCAGCCGACCAGCACGCCGCCCAGCGCCGGGCCGATCACCATGCCGGCCTGGAAGGTGACGCTGCCGATGCTGGCGCCGCGCGCGAACGCCTCGCGCGGCAGCGCACGTGCGAACAGCGCGTTGTAGACCGGCGACAGGAACGAGCGCGCCGCACCGGTCAGCGCGATGGCCGCGTAGATCGGCCACACGCCCTGCACCGGCAGCCAGCCATGGGTGATGGCCAACAGCAGCAACGCAGTGGCGACCAGGCCCAGCACCGCGACCATGCCGAGGCGTCGGCGCGGCAGATGATCGACCAGATAGCCGGCAAACGGCGCGATGCAGAAGAACGGCAGGATCTCCGCCAGGCCGATCAGCCCGAGCGAGAGCGGATTGCGGGTGATCTCGTAGATATGCCAGCCGACCGTGACCGCGACGATCTGGTACGACAGCATCGCCGCCACGCGATACAGCAGCACCAGGCCGAAGCCGGGGTGGGCGAGCAGCGTACGCAGCGAAGCGGCAGGCGAGGGCGTCGGCGTGCTCACTGCTGGGCGCGGGCGGTGTCGCGGATGAAGGCCAGCATTGCCGCCACGCCGTTGCTGCGGGTCGGCGACAGATGCTTGGCCAGCCCGATGCCGGCGATGTAGTCCGGCTCGGTGGCCAGGATTTCCTGCGCACTACGCCCGGAGTACACGCGCAAGGCCAGATAGATCAGCCCGGAGACGATCGCTGAGTCGCTGACGGCGTGGAAGTCCAGCCGCTCGGCATTGCCCTCGGGCACGATCCACACCATCGACTGGCAGCCATGCAGGCGGTGTTCTTCGGTCTTCCACTGTTCGGGGAAGCTGGGCAGCTTGCGGCCCAGGTCGATCAGGTACTGGTAGCGCTCGGACCAGTCGCCGAAGAAGGAGAACTCCTCGGCAATGGCGGCCTGTGCGTCGACGGCGGTGGGTTCAAGCGGGAAGGGGGTGGTGGTCATCAAAAAATCCAGATTCGGTCGGTGGTAGCGCTGCCCGGCGACACCGCAATGGCGCCCCTCACCCGCCGGGGCGAGAAGGCGCGGTTTGCGCGCCATTGGCGCGCGTGCCTTGGAGCGCCCGCGCCGCCAGCGCGGGCCGGGGCGCGGAGCGGGGAGGGTACGGGCGAAGCCTCGCTGGAATTCGATGCGGGTGGCTTCGCCCTTACCGCAAGGAAGGTGCATGTGGCTGCGCTCGCACCCTGATCCGCCCCTGCGGGGCACCTTCCCCCGAAGGGAGAAGGGAGGAGCGTCATGCGCGCTTCCAGCGCACGCCTTGCGGGGTGTCTTCCAGCACGATGCCTTCGTCGGCCAGCTGCGTGCGGATGGCGTCGGCGCGGGCGAAGTCCCTGGCTTTCTTGGCGGCATTGCGTTCCTCGACCAGCGCCGTGATGCGCGCATCGTCGCCGGCGTCGGTGCCGCGCGAGAACCAGGCGGCCGGGTCCTGCTGCAGCAAGCCCAGCGCCAGGCCTGCGCCGAGCAGCCGCGACTTCAGCCCGGACAGCGCGGCAACACCTGCCGATGCGTCGCTGCCCTGTGCGAGTTGGGTGCGCAGCGCGCGGGCCTCGGAGGCAATGCTGGCGATGACCGACAATGCAAGCGGGGTGTTGAGGTCGTCGTCGAGCGCGGCTTCCACCTCGTCGGGAATCGTGGCCGGCTGCGCGGGGGCGATCCCGGCAGCGTGTTCGGCCGCGGCCAGGTCGCGCAAGGTGCCGTACAGCCGGTCCAGCGTGTTCTTGGCCTGGTCGATCAGGCCATCGGACCAGTCCAGCGGCTGCCGGTAATGCGCGCTCAGCAGTGCGTAGCGCAGCGCCTCGGGCGGGTGGCGGGCGATCAGGTCGTGCACGGTCTCGATGTTGCCCAGCGACTTGCTCATCTTGGCGCCGCTGAAATTGAGCATGCCGTTGTGCAGCCAGAACCGCGCAAAGGTCGCCCCGCCATGCGCGCATTCGCTCTGCGCGATCTCGTTCTCGTGATGCGGGAATTGCAGGTCCACGCCGCCGGCATGGATGTCGATGGTCGGGCCCAGGTGCGCGGCAGCCATCGCCGAGCATTCGATATGCCAACCCGGGCGGCCGCGGCCCCAGGGCGAGTCCCAGCCGGGCAGCTCGTCGCTGGAGGGCTTCCACAGCACGAAGTCGCCGGGGTCGCGCTTGTACGGCGCCACGTCCACGCGCGCGCCGGCCAGCATCTCGTCCGGGTCGCGGCGCGAGAGCTTGCCGTAGTGCGCAAAGCTGGCCACCGCGAACAGCACATGGCCTTCGGCGGCATAGGCATGCCCGTTGGCAATCAGCTGCTCGATCATCGCCACGATCTGCGGGATATGCGCGGTCGCTTCCGGTTCGATGTCCGGCGGCTGCACGCCGAGCGCGGCCATGTCCTGGCGGTAGATCGCGGCGAAGCGGTCGGTGATGGTCGAGATCGGCACACCCTGCGCCTGCGCGGCGGCGTTGATCTTGTCGTCCACGTCGGTGATGTTGCGCGCGTAGCGCAGCGCGCCGTAGCGCCGGCGCAGCAGGGCGGCCAGCACATCGAACACGACCGGGCCGCGGGCGTTGCCGATATGCGCGTAGTTGTAGACGGTGGGGCCGCACACATACAGGGTGGGGCTGGACGGATCGAGCGGTGCGAACGGCTCGACCCGCCGCGTCAGGTTGTTGTGCAGGCGCAGGCTCATCGGCATCTGAAAAAGGATAACCGGGCGATTCTAGCCGGTCGCGGCGATGTGGCGAACCAACCGCACGCGCGCAGCAGCGCCGGTGACCGGATGGGCTGCGTTCAGCCCAAGGGATCGCAAGCTCCATACACTTACGTATTGCCTGGCTGCGCCCTCCTGGTACTGATGCGACCTTCCCCGTTCTTCCTGCTGCTCTGTGTGTTCGCCTGGCAGGCATCGTCAGCGCACGCGGCGGAAACCGATCCCAAGAACCGGGTGGTGGTGATCGAGAACGTGAAGCTGGATTACGCGCAGGTGCTCAATGTCGAGCCGGTCTATCAGACCCTGCGTGCCACCCGCATGGAGGAACAGTGCGAGGCCGAGCAGGTTGCGCCGGTAGCAGCGGCACCGGTCGAGGACGAAGGCCGTATCAACCGGATGGTGGATTCGGTCAAGGAGATGTTCTCCCGTCGCCCCGAGCCGGCGTCCGTGCCGATGGCGGTGCCGCCGACCAGCACACGGCGCAACTGCCGGGTGGTGGAAGTGCCGCGCGAGTTCCGGCGGCCGATCGCCTTCGATGTGGATTACGTCTACAAGGGCACCAAGTACCGTTCGCGGCTGCCGGAAGACCCGGGTAACCGGCTGCGCGTCCGCGTGTCGGTCACCCCCTACATCCCCGACGCCATCGTCGCGCCGCCGCGCTGAGCCGCGCGGCGGTTGCGCCGTGCCCGCATGCATGCGAGGATTCGCGCCCTATGTACGCAAACGCCTTTCAGCACGACACCAGCGCCGCCCGAATGGCCTCCGGCATGACCTCGCGTGCCCGCCGACCGGAATCCCACATTTTCGCTGGGTAACCGGAGCGTTTTGCTGTTCCGCCGTTGAAAACCCAGCCCGCAGGCTGGGTTTTTTCGTTTTGAAGTCACAAAAGTTTCAACCGCAAGAAACGCGCATGTCGCGCACCCCGCCGCTCCTGGCGGACCACGCAGCAGAAGCACGCAGCACAAGGATCGATCGATGTCACTGAAGCACTTCTTGAACACCCAGGACTGGAGCCGCGCCGAACTGGACGCGCTGTTGACCCAGGCCGCGTTGTTCAAACGCAACAAGCTGGGAAGCGAGCTGAAGGGCAAGTCGATCGCGCTGGTGTTCTTCAACCCGTCCATGCGCACCCGCACCAGCTTCGAGCTGGGCGCGTTCCAGCTGGGCGGGCATGCGGTGGTGCTGCAGCCGGGCAAGGACGCCTGGCCGATCGAGTTCAATCTGGGCACGGTGATGGATGGCGACACCGAGGAGCACATCGCCGAAGTGGCGCGGGTGCTGGGCCGTTATGTCGACCTGATCGGCGTGCGCGCGTTCCCGAAGTTCGTCGACTGGTCCAAGGATCGCGAGGACCAGGTGCTCAGGAGCTTCGCCAAGTATTCGCCGGTACCGGTGATCAACATGGAGACCATCACCCACCCGTGCCAGGAGCTGGCGCACGCGATGGCGTTGCAGGAACATTTCGGCACCCAGGATCTGCGCGGCAAGAAGTACGTGCTGACCTGGACCTATCATCCCAAGCCGTTGAACACCGCGGTGGCCAATTCCGCGCTGACGATCGCCACCCGCATGGGCATGGACGTGACCCTGCTGTGCCCGACGCCGGACTACATCCTGGACCCGCGCTACATGGACTGGGCAGCGCAGAACGTGGCCGAAAGCGGCGGCTCGCTGCAGGTCAGCCACGACATCGACAGTGCCTACGCCGGTGCCGACGTGGTGTATGCCAAGAGCTGGGGCGCGTTGCCGTTCTTCGGCAACTGGGAGCCGGAAAAGCCGATCCGCGACCAGTACCAGCACTTCATCGTCGACGAACGCAAGATGGCGCTGACCAACAACGGCGTGTTCTCGCACTGCCTGCCGCTGCGTCGCAACGTCAAGGCCACCGACGCGGTGATGGATTCGCCCAACTGCATCGCCATCGATGAAGCCGAGAATCGCCTGCATGTGCAGAAGGCGATCATGGCTGCCCTGGTGGGCCAGGGCAGCCGGGATTCGTGATTGGGGATGTGGGATTCGCAACGGCGAACCCGGCTCCCGACCCAACCTAGTCAACTTCTAAAGAGACCCCCATGTCGCAGCAGACCGCTTCCACCAATCCCGAATCCCCACTCTCCAATCCCGGCACAAAAAAGGACATCGTCCTGGCGTTCTCCGGTGGCCTGGATACCAGCTTCTGCATTCCGTATCTGCAGGCGCAGGGCTATGCGGTTCACACCGTGTTTGCCGATACCGGCGGGGTGGATGCCGAGGAGCGTGATTTCATCGAAAAGCGCGCGGCCGAACTCGGTGCCGCCAGCCATGTCACCGTCGATGGCGGCCCGGCCATCTGGCAGGGCTTCGTCAAGCCGTTCGTGTGGGCGGGCGAGGGCTATCAGGGCCAGTACCCGTTGCTGGTGTCCGACCGTTACCTGATCGTCGACGCCGCGCTCAAGCGCGCCGAGGAACTGGGCACGCGCAGCATCGCGCACGGTTGCACCGGCATGGGCAACGACCAGGTGCGTTTCGACCTGGCAGTGAAGGCGCTGGGTGATTACCAGATCGTGGCGCCGATCCGCGAGATCCAGAAAGAACACACCCAGACCCGCGCCTACGAGCAGAAGTACCTGGAAGAGCGCGGCTTCGGCGTGCGCGCCAAGCAGCAGGCCTACACCATCAACGAGAACCTGCTCGGGCTGACCATGTCCGGCGGCGAGATCGACCGTTGGGAAGCGCCAGGCGAGGGTGCGCGTGGCTGGTGCGCGCCGCGCAGCGAGTGGCCGGCCGAGCCGCTGACCGTCACCCTGAAGTTCGTCGAAGGCGAGGCCGTTGAACTCAATGGCAAGGCGCTGCCTGGCGAGCAGATCCTGGCCCAGCTCAACAAATTGTTCGCGCCCTACGGCGTGGGCCGTGGCGTCTACACCGGCGACACCGTGATCGGGTTGAAGGGCCGCATCGTGTTCGAGGCGCCAGGCCTGATCTCGCTGCTGACCGCACACCGCGCGCTGGAAGATGCGGTGCTGACCAAGCAGCAGAATCGCTTCAAGCCGGATGTGGCGCGCAAGTGGGTGGAGCTGGTGTACGAGGGCTTCTATCACGACCCGCTCAAGACCGACATCGAGGCATTCCTGAAGTCGTCGCAGGCCAAGGTCAATGGCGAGGTCACGCTGGAAACCCGCGGCGGCCGCGTCGATGCGGTGGCGGTGCGTTCGCCGCACCTGCTCAACACCAAGGGCGCGACCTATGCGCAGTCGGCCGACTGGGGCGTGGAGGAAGCGGAAGGCTTCATCAAGCTGTTCGGGATGAGCTCGACGCTGTATGCCCAGGTGAATCGCTGAAGTTTCAGGGCACGTATGCAAAGCCCCTCTCCCCCGGGGCGAGAGGCACGGCGTACGCGCCACTGGCGCGCGTGCCTTGGAGCGCCCGCGCCGCAAGCGCGGGCCGGGGCGCGCAGCGGGGGTGAGGTGAGGGTGCGAGCGAAGCTCCCGCAGGGTGCGGTGCACTCGGCTTCGCCCGTCCCCTCATCCGCCCCTTCGGGGCACCTTCTCCCGGTGGGAGAAGGGTGGCCTGGATGCGCTGTAGGTGTTGTTTGCGCAACCTCGCACCACGGTGCAGTTGTGACTTCTGTTAGCCGCCACTTCGGACCATTGATCAAACCGACATGACCGATCTACTTGCCTCCACCCTCGAACACCTGGAACAGCTGGTGTCCTTCGACACCCGCAATCCGCCGCGGGCGATCGCTGCCGAGGGCGGCATCTTCGATTATCTGCGCGCGCAGCTGCCCGGTTTCCAGGTCGAGGTGATCGACCACGGTGCCGGTGCGGTCAGCCTGTATGCGGTGCGCGGCACGCCCAGCTACCTGTTCAACGTGCATCTGGACACGGTGCCGGATTCGCCGCACTGGAGCGCCGATCCGCACGTGATGCGGCGTACCGACGATCGCGTGATCGGCCTGGGCGTCTGCGACATCAAGGGTGCGGCAGCGGCGCTGGTGGCGGCAGCCAATGCCGGGCAGGGCGATGCGGCCTTCCTGTTTTCCTCCGACGAGGAAGCCAACGACCCGCGCTGCATCGCCGCGTTCCTGGCGCGCGGTGTGCCGTATGAGGCGGTGCTGGTCGCCGAGCCGACCATGAGCGAGGCGGTGCTGGCGCATCGCGGCATCAGCTCGGTGCTGATGCAGTTTGCCGGGCGTGCCGGGCATGCCTCGGGCAAGCAGGATCCATCCGCCAGTGCGTTGCATCAGGCGATGCGCTGGGGCGGCAGGGCGCTGGACCATGTCGAGTCGCTGGCGCATGCGCGTTTCGGCGGCCTGACCGGCCTGCGCTTCAACATCGGTCGGGTCGAGGGCGGCATCAAGGCCAACATGATCGCGCCGGCGGCCGAGCTGCGTTTCGGCTTTCGTCCGCTGCCGTCGATGGACGTGGACGGTTTGCTGGCGACGTTTGCCGGATTTGCCGATCCACACGCGGCGTATTTCGAAGAAACCTTCCGCGGCCCCAGCCTGCCGTCCGGCGACATCGCACGGGCCGAGGAACGCCGCCTGGCCGCCCGCGATGTGGCCGATGCGCTGGACCTGCCGATCGGCAATGCAGTGGATTTCTGGACCGAGGCCTCGCTGTTTTCGGCCGGCGGTTACACCGCCCTGGTCTATGGCCCCGGCGATATCGCCCAGGCGCACACCGCCGACGAGTTCGTGACGCTTGCGCAGCTGCAGCGTTACGCCGAGTCGGTACATCGCATCATCAACGGCTCAAACTGAAGCCGCGTTCCGCGCCCAGGCGCGGCCATCCCTCTCTTCGATCACGGCAATGTCCCTCTCCGCACAGCCCCACAAACAGACCCGCCAGACCATCGTGCGCCTGCTTTCGAGCATGGCCAGCGCCAAGGAAATCAGCCAGTACCTCAAGCGTTTCTCGCAGCTGGATGCCAAACGCTTTGCGGTGGTCAAGGTGGGCGGCGCGGTGCTGCGCGACGACCTGGACGCGCTGACCTCGTCGCTGTCGTTCCTGCAGGAAGTGGGGCTGACCCCGATCGTGCTGCATGGCGCCGGCCCGCAGCTGGATGCCGAACTGTCGGCGGCCGGTATCGAGAAGCGCACCGTCAACGGCTTGCGGGTGACCTCGCCGGAAGCGCTGGCGATCGTGCGCAAGGTGTTCCAGGCCTCCAACCTCAAGCTGGTCGAGGCGCTGCAGCAGAACGGCGCGCGTGCGACCTCGATCACCGGCGGCGTATTCGAAGCGCAGTATCTGGACCGCGACACCTACGGCCTGGTCGGTGAGGTCAAGGCGGTCAACCTGGCGCCGATCGAAGCCAGCCTGCAGGCCGGCTCGATTCCGGTGATCACCAGCCTAGGCGAGACGCCGAGCGGGCAGATCCTCAACGTCAACGCGGATTTTGCCGCCAACGAACTGGTGCAAGAGCTGCAGCCGTACAAGATCATCTTCCTCACCGGCACCGGCGGTCTGCTGGATGCCGATGGCAAGGTGATCGACTCGATCAACCTGTCCACCGAGTTCGACCATCTGATGCAGCAGCCGTGGATCAACGGTGGCATGCGGGTGAAGATCGAACAGATCAAGGATCTGCTCGATCGCCTGCCGCTGGAGTCGTCGGTGTCGATCACCCGGCCGGCCGATCTGGCCAAGGAACTGTTCACCCACAAGGGCTCGGGCACGCTGGTGCGGCGCGGCGAGCGCGTGCTGCGCGCGACCTCCTGGGACGAACTGGACCTGCCGCGGCTCAGGACGCTGATCGAATCCAGTTTCGGCCGTACGCTGGTGCCCGATTACTTCAGCAACACCAGGTTGCTGCGCGCCTATGTCAGCGAGAACTACCGCGCCGCGGTGATCCTCACCGACGAAGGCATGCTGGGTGCAAGCGCGCTGATCTACCTGGACAAGTTCGCCGTGCTCGACGACGCCCAGGGCGAAGGCCTGGGCCGTGCAGTGTGGAACGTGATGCGCGAGGAAACCCCGCAACTGTTCTGGCGTTCGCGTCACAACAACCAGGTCAACATCTTCTACTACGCCGAGTCCGACGGCTGCATCAAGCAGGAGAAGTGGAAGGTGTTCTGGTACGGGCTGGAGAACTTCGAGCAGATCCAGCACTGCGTGGCGCATTGCGCGACGCGTCAGCCGACGCTGCTGGGCTGAGTACGATGGCGCCCGTCGCATTGCCAGCGCTTTGGCGCGAGCTGCCCACGCTACGCGGGCAACACGCAACACTGGAACCATTGCGGGCTGCGCACGCCGATGGTTTGCGCGCTGCGCTGGGCGATGGGGCCTTGTCGCGGCTGTGGTACACCGGCGTGCCGGCACCGGCGCAGGTGGACGACTACGTGGGCGCGGCCTTGGATGCGCAAGCCGACGGGCGGGTGCTGCCTTACGTGGTATGCGATGCGGCCGGCGAGGTCGTCGGCTGCACACGCTATTACGGGCTGGATGCGACAGTGCCCAAGCTGTCGATCGGCTACACCTGGTACGCGCCGCGCGTGCAGCGCAGCGGCGTCAATACCGACACCAAGCGGATGCTGCTGCAGCACGCCTTCGAGACGCTGGGCTGCCTGAGCGTGGTGTTCGAGACCAGTTGGTTCAATCACACCTCGCGCGCGGCGATTGCGCGGCTCGGTGCAAAGCAGGACGGCGTGCTGCGCAATTACACCCGTCACCCTGACGGCACGCCGCGCGACACCGTGGTGTTCTCCATCATCGATACGGAATGGGCTGGGGTCAAACGCCACCTGCAGTTCCGCCTGGAAGCAAACGCATGACTGTTCAAACAACGACCATCGGCATCGTCGGGGCCCGCGGGCATACCGGATCGGAATTGATCAAGCTGGTGGTGGCACACCCGCATCTGCAGCTGCTGTTCGTGTCCTCGCGCGAGCTGGCCGGGCAACCGGTGGCCGAGCACAACGCGGCGTATCGCGGCGAGCTGCGCTACGAGAGCCTGGATGCCGATGCGGTGGCCGCCAAGGCCGCCGACGTGGTGATCCTGGCATTGCCCAACGGCAAGGCCGAGCCCTTCGTCGCGGCGATCGACTCGGCCAGGCCGCAGACGCTGCTGATCGATCTGTCGGCCGATTACCGCTTCGATCCGGCCTGGTATTACGGGCTGCCGGAGCTGACGCGCGGCAGCTACGCCGGGCAGCGACGCATCAGCAATCCGGGCTGCTATGCCACCGCGATGCAGCTGACGATCGCGCCCTTGCTCGACCAACTGGCCGGCCCGCCGCAGTGTTTCGGCGTGTCCGGGTATTCCGGCGCGGGCACCACGCCGTCGGACAAGAACAACCCCGAGTTGCTGGCCGATAACCTGATGCCGTATGCGCTGACCAACCACATGCACGAGCGCGAAGTCTCTGCGCAGCTCGGCGTGCCGGTAGAGTTCATGCCGCATGTGGCGCCACATTTCCGTGGCATCACCATGACCGTCAACCTGTGGCTGCAGCAAGCGCTGACGCGCGAGCAGGTCCAGGCGCGCTACACGCAGCGTTACGCCGACGAGCCGTTGATCGAGATCGTCGATGAAGCGCCGTGGGTCAGCCGCATCGCCGGCAGGCATGGCGTACAGATCGGCGGCGTGACGCTGGCGCCGGGCAACAAGCGCGTGGTGGTGGTGGCAACGCTGGACAACCTGCTCAAGGGCGCGGCGACGCAGGCGATGCAGAATCTCAACCTGGCGTTGGGCTGGGACGAATTGACTGCGATTGGCTGATGATGCGAGTCCCTCGCAAGAGCCCACACATCCTTGTGCGGGGATTTAAAGATGCGAGTCCCTCGCGACAGCCCGCACCTCCGTGTGCGGGGATTTAAAGATGCGAGTCCCTCGCAACAGCCCGCACCTCCGTGTGCGGGGATTTAAGCTGACAATTTATTTCGAGACGCTTTCCGATGACCAATCTGTTGTGGCAAAAACCCGGCGTGGCGGTGGACGCCAAGATCCAGAGCTTCCTGGCCGGCGACGACGTCATCCTGGACCGCGAGTTCTTCCTGTACGACATCGCTGCCAGCAAGGCGCATGCGCAGGGACTGCAGCACATCGGCATCCTGTCGCTGCAGGAGCTGGGCGGACTGAGCGAGCAGCTCGACCTGCTGGCGGCCGATTTCCGCAGTGGCGCGTTCGTGCTGGACGAGCGCTACGAGGATTGCCACTCGGCGATCGAGGCGCGCCTGACCGAACGGCTGGGCGATGCCGGCCGCAAGATCCACACCGGGCGCAGCCGTAACGACCAGATCCTGGTCGCCACGCGTCTGTGGTTGAAGGACAAGCTGCAACGCGTGGCCGAGCTCGGCGCGGAAATCGCCAAGGTGGCGCTGGACCGCGCGCATGCCGAAGCCGCGTTGCCAGTGCCGGGCTATACGCATATCCAGCGTGCGGTAGTGTCCTCGGCCGGCATGTGGTGGGCGGGCTGGGCCGAGGCCTTTATCGACAACGCGGTGCGTGCGGCCGATACCTTGCGCCTGGTGGACAGCAATCCGCTCGGTACTGCGGCCGGCTACGGCGTCAACCTGCCGCTGGACCGTGCACACACCACTGCCGAGCTGGGCTTTGCACGGCTGCAGGTGTCGCCGATCTATGCGCAGCTCTCGCGTGGCAAGTACGAACTGGCCGCGCTCGAGGCGCTTGGCAGCGCAACGCTGGACCTGCGCCGGATCGCCTGGGATCTGTCGTTGTTCACCAGCGGCGAGTTCGCCTTCGTCGCGTTGCCGGCGCAATACACCACCGGCAGCTCGATCATGCCGAACAAGCGTAACCCCGACGTGATCGAACTGATGCGTGCCACCCACGCCAGCGTGGCCGCCGCGCGGACCGAGATCGAACAGCTGCTGTCGCTGCCATCGGGCTATCACCGCGACCTGCAGAGCAGCAAGGGCGCCATCGTGCACGGCTTCGGGCGTGGCCTGGCGGCACTGGAACTGCTGCCGGCCCTGCTGGCCAATCTGGAATGGCGTCCGGACAAGCTGCGTGCGGCGATCGATTCGGGCATGTACGCCACCGACGTGGCGGTGGAAGCGGCGGTTGCCGGCGTGCCGTTCCGCGAGGCCTACAAGGCGGCCGCGGAATCGGCCGACACCGCAGGGCAGGGGCGCACGCCGGAAGGCAGCCTGGCCGCCCGCGTCTCGCCAGGCGCCGCCGCAGATCTGCAGCTGGACGTCCTGCGTGCCCGCTGGCAGGCGCTGGTCTGATGGCCGTGATCAGCACCGACACCGCCGAGCATTACCCCTGGGGCGAAGCCAGCGACGGCTGGCACCTGTTGCGCGACCCCAACCTGAGCGTGCTCGAAGAGCACATGCCGCCCGGCGCGGCCGAGCTGCGTCACCGGCATAGCCGCGCACGGCATTTCTTCTATGTGCTGGCCGGCGAGGTGATGCTGCAGCTGGATGGTGAGCAGCACGTGCTCGGGGTCGGGCAGGGTCTGCATGTGCCGCCCGGTTCCACCCATCAGATGCACAACCTGTCCGAGATGGAAGCGCGCTTTCTGGTGATTTCCACGCCGTTCGGCCGTAGCGAGGCAACACCCGACAAGGAGGCAGGCTGATGGCGACACGCTATCTGGTGCTGGCGATGCGCAAGCCGGATTTTCCGGCCGATGTGGTGCAGCCGCACCGTGCATTTCTCGACACGCTGCGGGCGGCCGGGCAGCTGGAACTGACCGGCGGCTTCAGCGATGGCAGCGGTGGCGCATACGTATTGATCAACGTCGCCAGCCTGGAAGACGCACAGCAGATCGTCGCGCGCGACCCATTGGCGCTGCGCAATGCCTCCACGCTGACCGTCCATGAGTGGAACACGCACTGAGCAGGTTGTCGCCATGAGCACGCCGATCGCCACTGCTGCGTCATTTACCGAGCAGGCGCTGCCGCCGTGGCGACGCGCAGTGCTCAAGGTCGGCAGCAGCCTGCTCGCCGCCGATGGCGGTGGCCTATCGCCGCGTTTTGCGCTGGGGCTGGCGCAGTTCGTCTCGGCCAACCTGATGGCCGGGCGCGAGCTGGTGATCGTGTCGTCGGGTGCGGTGGCCGCCGGCCGCGCGATCCTGCCGAAGGCTGCCGAGGCCGGTGCGCCGATCGCCGCGCGCCAGGCGCTGGCTGCGCTGGGGCAGGCACAGTTGATCGCGCTCTGGCAGCGCTTTTTCGAGCGCCCGGTGGCGCAGGTGTTGCTCACCCACGACGACCTGCGTAACCGCCGCCGCTATCTCAACGCACGCGCCACCATGGGCGAGTTGTTGCGGCTGGGCGCGTTGCCGGTGATCAACGAAAACGACACCGTGTCGGTGGACGAGCTCAAGCTGGGCGACAACGACAACCTGGCCGCGATCGTCGCCGCCTTGGTCGATGCCGATGGCTTGTTCATCGCCACCGATATCGACGGGTTGTACAGCGCCGACCCGCGCAGCAATCCGCTGGCGCGGCCGCTCGACGAGGTGACCGAACTCACCGCCGAGGTGCTGGCGATGGCCGGCGGCAGCGGCAGCAGCGTGGGCACCGGCGGCATGCGCACCAAGCTGGAAGCCGCCGCAAAGGCCGGCGCGGCCGGCATCGAAACCTATCTGTTCAACGGCCGCAATGGCGATGTGGTGCGTGCCCTGGCGCAGGATCGCCTGCACGGCACGCGTATCCACGCCGCACGCACGCGCATCGCCGCCCGCAAGTACTGGCTGCGGCATGCGCCGGTGGAAGCGGGCGCGATCCTGATCGATGCCGGTGCCGCCGCCGCACTGACCGACAAGGGCGCCTCGCTGCTGCCGGGCGGCGTGGCCGGTGCGCGGGGCGACTTCCGGCGTGGCGACATGGTGGAGATCCACCTGCGCGACGACGCCGGCGAGCGCTGCCTGGCACGCGGCGTCAGCCAGTATTCGGCGGTGGATATCCGCCGCATCGCCCGCCGCCACTCGCGCGAGATCGAGCCCGTGCTCGGTTACAGCTACGGCGAGAATGTGGTGCATCGCGATGATTTGGTGCTTTTGTAGCGGGGATTGGGAGTCGGGATTGGGGATTTGCAAACGCGTATGCACCGCGTCTGCCCAACGTTGCCTCCGTGTCCCGACGACTGATTCCCTGTGGTGATAAAACGGTATTGCCGCTTTTGCCAATCCCCAATCCCGACTCCCCAATCCCGGCCCTCCAATGACCATCAAAACCCTAGCCCTGCAATGCCGTGATGCCGCGCAAGTGCTGTCGCAACTGTCCGCGTCTGCCAAGCAGGCCTTGCTGGAGGCGATGGCGGCCGCGCTGGAACAGGATGCGGCGGTGATCCTGGCGGCGAATGCGCGCGATCTGGAGGCGGCGCGTGAGAAGGGGGTTGGTGCTGCGATGCTCGATCGTCTGGCGCTGGACACAAAGCGCCTGGACGGCATCGCCGCCGCGCTGCGCGAGGTGGCGCAGCTGCCCGATCCGGTCGGGCAGGTCACGCGCGAGGACGTTCGCCCCAATGGCATCGTCGTGCAGAAGGTGCGCGTGCCGCTGGGGGTGATCGCGATGATCTACGAAGCGCGCCCGAATGTGACCGCCGATGCGGCAGCACTGTGCATCAAGGCCGGCAATGGCGTGATCCTGCGTGGCGGCTCGGAAGCAATCCACTCCAACACCGCGATTGCGCGCGCCCTGCAGCGCGCCCTGCGCGAGGCCGGCGTGCCGGAGGCGGCGTTGACCCTGGTCGAGGATCTGCGCCGCGAGACCATGCTGGAGCTGCTGCAACTCAGCGACATCGTCGATCTGGCGATTCCGCGTGGCGGCGAAGGGCTGATCCGCTTCGTCGCCGAGCATGCGCGCGTGCCGGTGATCAAGCATTACAAGGGCGTGTGCCATCTGTTCGTGGATGCATCGGCGGACGTGGACCTGGCGGTGCGTCTATTGGTCGATGGCAAGGCCAGCCGGCCGTCGGCCTGCAATGCGCTGGAGACCTTGCTGGTGCATGCCGATATCGCGGCGCGCTTTCTGCCGCTGGCCGCGCAAGCCCTGCGCGAGCGCAAGGTGGAGCTGCGTGGCGATGCGGCCACGCGCGCACTGTTGCCCGACGTCGCAGCTGCCAGCGACGACGACTACGCCGCCGAATTCCTCGACCTGATCCTGGCCATCCGCGTGGTGCCGGATCTGGACACCGCGCTGGCGCATATCCGCCAGTACGGCTCGGACCACACCGAGGTGATCGCCACCCAGGACGCCGCCAACGCGGAGAACTTCGTGCAGTCGCTGCGCTCGGCGGTGGTGATGGTCAACGCCTCCTCGCGTTTCTCCGATGGCGGCGAGCTTGGCCTGGGCGCGGAGATCGGCATCTCCACCACGCGCCTGCATTCCTACGGCCCGATGGGCCTGGAGGCGCTGACCGTGGAGCGCTTCGTGGTGCGGGGCCAGGGCCAGATACGGCACTGATCGGCGATACGCAGGCCAGCCACCCGGCAATCACGACCTACCCGGCAACCACGACCTTTGACACTCCCCCGGCAGGCCGCGCTCTGCCTACAGTCGACGACTGCCCCCGCACGTTCCGGAGTCGTCGATGCGCCGTTTTGCCGCCTGCCTGCTCGCCACCGCCATTGCCGCCGCCACCGGCAGCGCGCTGGCGCAAACCTCGCCGATGACGCCGGACATCACCGGCAAGCCGTTCGTGGCAGGTGATGCCGCCAACGACTACATCAAGCGCGAGGTGATGATTCCGATGCGCGACGGGGTCAAGCTGCATACGGTGATCGTGCTGCCCAAGGGCGCGCGCAATGCGCCGATGGTGCTGACGCGCACGCCGTACAACGCCAGCGGCCGCACCGAGCGCATGGCCTCACCGCATATGAAGGACCTGCTCGCACAGGGCGACGACGTGTTCGTGGAAGGCGGCTATATCCGCGTGATCCAGGACGTGCGCGGCAAGTACGGCTCCGAAGGCGATTACGTGATGACCCGGCCGCTGCGTGGTGCGCTCAATCCCAGCGAGGTCGACCATGCCACCGATGCCTGGGACACCATCGACTGGCTGGTGAAAAACGTCAAGGAATCCAACGGCAAGGTTGGCATGATCGGCTCGTCCTACGAAGGCTTCACCGTGGTGATGGCGTTGACCAACCCGCACCCGGCGCTCAAGGTCGCGGTACCGGAAAGCCCGATGATCGACGGCTGGATGGGCGACGACTGGTTCAACTACGGCGCGTTCCGCCAGGTCAACTTCGACTATTTCACCGGCCAGCTCACCCAGCGCGGCAAGGGCAGCGGCATCGCGCGCCAGGGCCATGACGACTACAGCAACCTGCTGCGCGCCGGCTCGGCCGGCGATTTCGCCAGGGCCGCCGGCCTGGAACAGCTGCCGTGGTGGCACAAGCTCACCGAACACGCCGCCTACGATACGTTCTGGCAGGAGCAGGCGCTGGACAAGGTGATGGCGCGCACCCCGCTCAAGGTGCCGACCATGTGGTTGCAGGGGCTGTGGGACCAGGAGGACATGTGGGGTGCCATCCATAGCTACGCGGCGATGGAGCCACGCGACCGCAGCAATACGCTCAACTACCTGGTGATGGGGCCGTGGCGGCACAGCCAGGTCAACTACGACGGCAGCGCGTTGGGCGCATTGAATTTCGACGGTGATACCGCGCGCCAGTTCCGCCACGACGTGCTGCGCCCGTTCTTCGATCAATACCTGGTCGATGGCGCGCCCAAGGCGAGCACGCCACCGGTGTTCATCTACAACACCGGAGAGAATCACTGGGACCGCCTGCAGGCTTGGCCGCGCAGCTGCGCCAAGGGCTGTGCGTCGAGCAGCAAACCGCTGTACCTGCAGGCCGGCGGCAAGCTGTCGTTCCAGCAGCCGGCGGCGGGGCAGCCGGGTTTCGAGGAATACGTGGCCGACCCGGCCAAGCCGGTACCGTTCGTGCCGCGCCCGGTGGACTTCGGTGATCGCAGCATGTGGACCACCTGGCTGGTGCAGGACCAGCGCTTCGTCGACGGCCGCCCGGACGTGCTGACCTTCGTCACCGAGCCGCTGACCGAACCCCTGCAGATCGCCGGTGCACCGGAAGTGCATCTGCAGGCCTCCACCAGCGGCAGCGACAGCGACTGGGTGGTGAAACTGATCGACGTGTATCCGGACGAGATGGCGTCCAGTCCCAAGATGGGCGGCTACGAGTTGCCGGTGTCGCTGGCGATCTTCCGCGGCCGCTATCGCGAGAGTTTCAGCACGCCCAAGCCGCTGGCATCCAATCAGCCGCTGGCGTTCCAGTTCGGCCTGCCGACCGCCAACCACACCTTCCAGCCGGGCCACCGGGTGATGGTGCAGGTGCAGTCCAGCCTGTTTCCGCTGTACGACCGCAATCCGCAGACCTACGTGGACAACATCTTCTTCGCCAAGCCCGGCGATTATCGAAAGGCCACCCAGCGCGTCTATGTGAGCCCCGAGCAGCCCAGCTACATCAGTCTGCCGGTACGTTGACCGCGCGGGCGCCGCGTGGCGGCGGCGCCCAGACGTCTTCCAGCAACTGCGGACGGCAGGCCACCCAGGCGGCGGCCAGCTGCACCAGGATGCAGATCACCAGGAAGACGAACGGCGAGGTCCAGCCGCCGTGGTGCGCATGCAGCCAGCCGAACAGGAATGGCCCGAGGCAGCTCACCGCATAGCCCATGCCCTGCGAGAACCCGGACAGGGCCGCCGAACCGGCTGCGGTGCGGCTGCGTTGATTGACCAGCACCAATGCCAGCGGGAACGTGCTCGGCCCCAGGCCGAGCAGGGTCACCCACAGGATCGGCGCAGCCAGCGGCGCCCACCACAGCCCGGCAAACGCGACCAGGTGGCAGGCCGCGCACAGCAGCACGATCGGAAACGGGTTGCGCATGCGCACCGCCAGCGCCGGCATGGTCAAGGCGCCGACCATGCCCAGTGCCGCGAACAGCGCCACCATGGTGCCGCCGAACGCGGGCGAGGCGCCGGCTTCGCGCAGCAGCGTCGGCAACCAGGTGAACATCGAATAGGTGACCAGCGAGGTCATGCCGAAGGTCACCGCCATGCTCCAGCCCAGGGCGGTGCGTGCCACGCGGCCCTCGGCCTCGGGCGTGGGTGTGACCGGTGCCGGCCCGGTCGCGCGGATGCGGCGGTGGCTGGTGTGCACCATGGCCCAGGCCGCCAATGCCAGCAGTGCCGGCAACACCCACACCACCATCGAGCTGCGCCAGCCCAGCGCATCGGCCACCGGTACCGCCAGCAGTGCCGGCAGCAGGGTGCCGACCTGCAGCACGGTGATGTAGAGCGTGCTGACGCCGCCGACGCGATCGCCGAAATAGCGCTTCACCAGCGGCGGCAACACCACATTGCCCATGCCCATGCCGGCCAGTGCCACCAGCGAACCGATCAGCAGTCCGGCAGTGCCCGGCAGCAGCGGGCGCAGCACCAGGCCGACAGTGGCCAATGCCATCGATAGCAGCGCCGTGCGCAGCAGGCCGAAGCGGCGCAGCAAGGCCGGTGTGGCCACACCGGTCAGTGCGAATGCAGCCGTCGGCAACATGCCGAGCGCACCCATCGTGGGCGCGCCGAATGCGTACTCGTCGGCAATGCGTTCCAGCAGCGGCGTCAACGACGTCACCGCGGTACGCAAGTTGAAGGCGGACAACAAAATGGCAGCCAGCACCAAGCCGCGACCACGCAACCGGGCGGACGGGGAGGCAGCGGCAATGACAACAGACATGACAGACCATCCGCACTGCGCGCATGCATGCGCCAGCGCCTGAAAACACAAAACCGGCACAAGGCCGGTTTTGTGTTTTGAAACTGGTCGGGGAGACAGGATTCGAACCTGCGACCTCTACGTCCCGAACGTAGCGCTCTACCAGACTGAGCTACACCCCGAAGGAGCCGCGTATGTTACATAGGGAATGCGGAATCGGCAAGCATCTAGCGAAAATAATTTTACTGATGCGGTTGGCCACGCTCCGGCTCGCGTGCTTCGAACCACATGCCGTTGAGCACGGCCGCCAGTGCGGCCAGACCGGTGCCGAGGATCCAGGCGAAGTACCACATTGTCGTTCTCCTTGAGTCGTTGAAACAGGTGCGAGGTTGAGGCCTGCTGCGAGCGCGATGCAGCTGTGCATCGCAACGCGCAGCGGGCATGCTCAATAGGCGTTTGGATTGGCCGAGAGTTCGTCGGTAGTGACCTTGCCCTTGAGCACGCGATAGACCCAGCTTGTGTAGGCCAGCACGATCGGCATGAACAGCGTGGTCGCCAGCAGCATGATCCACAGCGTCAGGCGGCTGCTGGAGGCATCCCACAGCGTCAGGCTTGCGCTCGGTGCGGTGGACGAGGGCAACAGGAACGGGAACAACGCAAAGCCGACGGTAAAGACGATGCCGACGATGGCGCAACCCGAGGCGATGAACGCCAGGCCGCCGCGACGCACACGCAACAGCAGCGCATTCATCGCCAGCCCGACCAGGCCGATCAGCGGTGCCATCAATGTGGCCGGCATGCTGCTGTAGTTGTGCAGCCAGCCGCCGGCCGCGGTGAGTGCGGCGGTCTTGCCGAGCGGATTGGTCGGCGCATCGGTGGCCAGGAGCGAAGTCACTGCATAGCCCGGCAGACCCAGCGCCACCCATGCACCGGCGGCGGCAAACAGCGCCACCGCGCAGAGCGCGGCGATGCTGCCGAAACGCGCCGCACGCTCGGCCACCGGTCCGTCGGTCTTGAGTACCAGCATCGCCGCGCCGTGCGCCATCAACATCGCCACGCTGAGCAGGCCGGCGAGCAGCGCGAACGGCGTCAGCAGCCCGAACAGATTGCCGGTGTAGAAAATGCGCATGCTGGCGTCGAAGTGGAACGGCACGCCGAGCAGCACATTGCCGACCGCCACGCCCATGATCAGCGCCGGAATGCAGCCGCCGACGAACAACGCCCAGTCCCAGTTGCTGCGCCAGCGCTGGTCGGCCAGCTTGCCGCGGAACTTGAACCCGACCGGGCGCAGGATCAGTGCGAACAGGATCAGGAACATCGCCAGATAGAACCCGGAAAAACTCACCGCATACAACGGCGGGAATGCGGCGAAGATCGCGCCGCCGCCCAGGATCAACCAGACCTGGCTGCCTTCCCAGACCGGGCCGATGGTGTTGATCACCAGCCGGCGTTCGGCATCGTTGCGGGCCACCAGCGGCAGCAGGGTGCTGACGCCCAGATCGAAGCCGCCCATCACCGCGTAGCCGGACAGCAATACGCCGAGCAACAGCCACCAGATCACGCGCAATGTGGTGTAGTCGAGCAAGATGAAATCCATGGTTGTCTCTCCTGGCTTACGGTGCGCCGCCGGCCAGCGCGCCGGTGCTCAATGGGGCGTCGGGTGAGGACGCGTGGGGCGAGCTGCCGTGCGGCGACGGGGGGCGTTGGCTCGGTGGAAATAGCGCATCCGGGCCCTTGCGGATGGTCTTCAGCGACAGCTTGATCGCGATCACCAACAGCGTGGTGTACAGCGCGGTGAAGCCGACCAGGGTCAACACGATTTCGTACAGATCCAGTCCCGAGGCGGCATAGAAGGTCGGCAGCACGCCTTCCACCGCCCACGGCTGGCGGCCGTACTCGGCCACGAACCAGCCGCACTCGATCGCGATCCACGGCAGCGGCAGGCTCCACAGCGCCAGGGTCAGGAACCAGCGTTTTTCCTGGAAGTTGTGCTTGCAGGCGAACCAGAACGCGATGGCGAAGAAGGCGATCAGGTAGATGCCGATGGCGGCCATGATGCGGAAGGTCCAGAACAGCGGCAGCACCCGCGGCACGGTGTCCATCGCGGCCTGGGCGATCTGCTGCGGCGTGGCATTGCCGATATCGTCGCGATAGCGCTTGAGCAGCAGGCCGTGGCCCAGATCCTGCCAATGTGCCTCGAAGACCTTGCGTGCTTCGGCATCGTCCTTGTTGGCGCGGATGCGTTGCAGCGCGCCGTAGGCGATCTGGCCGCCGCGGATGCGATGTTCGGCACGGCCGACCAGCTCCAGGATGCCGGGGATCGGCTGGTCCAGCGAACGTGTGGCGATCAAGCCCATCAGGTATGGAATCTTGACCGCGTAGTCGTTGCGATGGGTCTGCTGGTTGGGAATGCCGAATGCGGTGAAGTCGGCCGGCGCGGCCTCGGTTTCCCACATCGCCTCGATCGCCGCCAGCTTCATCTTCTGGTGTTCGTTGGCGGCGTAGCCGCTCTCGTCGCCGAGCACCACCACCGACAGCGAGGACAACAGGCCGAACGCGGCAGCCACTGCGAACGAACGCCGCGCCATCTCCACATGGGTGCCGCGCAGCAGATAGAACGCGCTGATCGCCATCACGAACACCGCGCCGAGCACGTAGCCGGCGCTGACGGTGTGCACGAACTTGGCCTGTGCCACCGGGTTGAACAGCACCGCCATGAAATCGACCACTTCCATGCGCATGGTGTCGGGGTTGAACACCGCGCCGGTCGGGTTCTGCATCCAGCCGTTGGCGATCAGGATCCACAGTGCCGAGAAGTTGCTGCCCAGCGCCACCAGCCAAGTGGTGGCCAGATGCTGCACCTTGCTCAGCCGGTTCCAGCCGAGAAAGAACAGGCCCAGGAAGGTCGCTTCCAGAAAGAACGCCATCAGGCCTTCGATCGCCAGCGGCGCACCGAAGATGTCGCCGACGTAATGGCTGTAGTACGACCAGTTCATGCCGAACTCGAATTCCATCACGATGCCGGTGCCCACGCCCATGGCGAAGTTGATGCCGAACAGCACGCCCCAGAACATGGTCATGCGCCGCCAGATGTCCTTGCCGGTCATCACATAGACGCTTTCCATGATGCCGAGCAGAAACGACAGGCCCATGGTCAGCGGCGGAAAGATGAAGTGGTACATCGCGGTGACTGCGAACTGCAGCCGCGACAGTTCAACAACTGTCGAGTCGATCATGGCGGGTGGGCCTGGTTGGGTGTCGATGAAGGAATGCAGCCGATCATCTGCGCTTGCCGCGACACGCGCGTTGATCCAGATCAATGCCGAGGCGGGCGGGTGCGGCACAATGCGCAGCCCGTAGCGGGAAGTGGCGACTTACAATCGCTTGCAACACGATGTCTTCCTTGAGAGCGATGTGAGCCAGCCCAGCGTGCGAGCCAGCGAAACGCCAGCCCAGCGCCGTCAACGCGGCCAATGGCTGGATGCATTGGCGGCCCCGGCCACGCGTGCGCGGCGCCTGGCCGGCGTGGCGGTGGCGGTGTCGGGCGTGCTGCTGCTGGCGCAGGCGGCGGCGATCGCGTGGTTGCTGCAGGCCGTGCTGGTGCAGCATCTGGCGCTGGCGCAATTGCGCGACGTGGGGGCGGGGCTGGTCTGTGCGCTGGTCGGGCGCGCGCTGCTCAATGCCTGGGCGCAGTCGCTGACCGGCGAGGTAGCCGATGTGGCCAGGCGCGAACTGCGTGCCCGCATCGCGCGCCGCCTGGTGCAGCACGGGCCGGTGTGGCTGCGCCGGCAGCGCAGCGGCGAACTGGGCGAATTGAGCCTGGCGCACACCGATGCGCTGGAGGGCTACTTCGTCGGCTACCAGCTCGCACGCATCGAGATGCTGCTGGTGCCGCCGCTGATCCTGGTCGCGGTGTTTTCGGTCGACTGGGTGGTGGGCCTGGTGCTGCTGCTGACCGCACCGCTGATTCCGTTCTTCATGATGCTGGTGGGCTGGGGCGCCGAAGCCGCCGGGCGCGACCAGCTGAGCGAACTGGCACGCATGGGCGGGCATTTTGCCGATCGCCTCAAGGGCCTGGGCCTGCTGCGCGTGTATGGCCGCGGCGAGGTCGAGTTGAGCGGCATTGCCGCCGCGGCCGAAGGCGTGCGCGAGCGCTCGCTCAAGGTGCTGCGCATCGCCTTCCTGTCGTCCACGGTGCTGGAATTCTTCGCCTCGGTGAGCGTGGCGATCGTGGCGCTGTACTTCGGCCTGACCTATCTGGGCATGCTGGATCTGCACGGCTTGCCGACGCTGGGCGCGGGCATGTTCTGCCTGCTGCTGGCGCCGGAATTCTTTGCGCCGTTGCGGCGGCTGGCGGCGCATTACCACGACCGTGCCAATGCGCTGGCGGCGGTGGCCGAAGCCGAGCGCCTGCTGGAAGGCTTCGCGCCGCCATCGGCAGCGCTACCGGTGACGGTGCCTGCCTTGCGCGCACTGGAACCGGCGCAGGCACACGCCCCGCTGCTGCAGGCGTGCGATCTCGCGCTACGGCCGCCGGGCGCACCGCACACGGTGGTCGCGCATTTTTCGCTGACCTTGCAGCCCGGGCAGCGTGTGGCGGTGATCGGTGCCAGCGGCAGCGGCAAGAGCACCTTGCTGGAGGGCCTGGCCGGCTGGCTGGCGCCGGAGGCCGGCAGCGTGGTGCTGCGGCCGGGGACCCGCATCGGCTATGCCACGCAGCGGCCGTATCTGTTTCACGGCAGCATCGCCGACAACCTGCGCCTGGCCGATCCGCAGGCCGGCGCTGCGCGCCTGCACGCGGTGGCCGATGCTGCGCAGGTGCTGCGCTTTGCCGCGCAGCTGCCTGCGGGCCTGGACACGCAGATCGGCGAGCGCGGCTTCGGCTTGTCCGGTGGCGAGGCACGGCGCGTGGCCCTGGCGCGGCTGTTGCTGCGCGAGCCGGACCTGTTGCTGCTGGACGAACCCACTGCCTTTCTCGATCCGGACACCGAAGCGGAGTTGCTGCGCACCCTGGGTGTGTTCGCACGCGGCCGCGCGGTGGTGCTGGCCACGCACAGCGCCGCGGTGATGCGCTGGGCCGACACGGTGATCGACCTGCGCGGCGCCACCGTCGCAGCGGAGCTGCCATGAACGGCACACAGCCCGACCGTCTGCGCGATGTGTTTCGCCGGCATGCCTGGCGCCTGCTGCTGTCGGCGCTGTTGGTCCTTGTCACCATGCTGGCCGGCGTGGGCTTGCTCGGCCTGTCCGGCAGTTTCCTGACCGCCGCTGCTTTGGCCGGTGTCGCCGGCATGGGCAGCGGCTTCAATTTCTTTTCGCCCTCGGCCGGCATTCGCGCGCTGACCTTCGCGCGTATCGTCTCGCGTTATGGCGAAAAATTGATCGGCCACGATGCCACGCTGCGCATCGCCCGCGACCTGCGCGTGTGGTTCTTCCGCCGCGCGTTGCCGCTGGCGCCGGGCCGCCTGTCGGCCACGCGCACCGGCGATCTGCTGGCGCGGCTGATGTCCGACATCGGCGAGGTCGATGGCGTGAGCGTGCGCGCGCTGGCGCCGTTGAGCGCATTGCTCGGCATCTGGGTGGCCGGCGTGGCGGCAGCGGTGCTGATCTATCCGCCGGCTGGCGTGTTGCTGGTGGTGCTGGGCGTGGTCATCGGCGGTGTGGTGCCGTGGCAGGTGGCGCGCGGCGGTGCGCAGCGCGAACAGCTGCGCGCCCGGCAACGCACCGCCTTGCGCACGCAGGCGTTCGAGGGCCTGGAAGGTGCGGCCGATCTCGCTGCGGTGGATGCGCAAGGTGCCTGGCTGCATCAGGTCGATGCAACGGCGGCGGCGGTGGTCGATGGCGATCGCCTGCAGCGCCGTCGCCTGATCGGCGGCAACCTGCTGCATGCGGTCTGCGGCGGTATCGGTCTGGCCGGCATGTTGTGGCTTGGGTTGAGCGCGGCAGAACGTGGATTTATTGCTGCGGAAATGGCGGCTGGGCTAGTGTTCCTGACCATGGCATTGCTGGAGGTCTGGGCCGGCGCCGGGCTCGCCTTGCAGGCGCTGCAGAGCGCGCGCGTTGCGGCCAGGCGCTTGCAGTCCATCGTCGATCAGGCGCCGTCGGTCGTCGATCCGTCGCAGCCAGTGGATGCGCCACGCAGCGGCACGCTGCGCCTGCAACAGGTCAGTTTTGCGTGGCCGGGCAGTGGACGCCCGCTGCTGCAGGCGCTCGATCTGAGCCTGGCGCCTGGCGAGCGCATCGCCATCAGCGGTGACAGCGGCAGCGGCAAGAGCAGCTTGTCCGCAGTGCTGTTGCGGCTGTGGGACCCGCAGGCCGGGCAGGTGAGCTACGCCGATATCGACCTGCGCCACTTCGCGCAGGCGCAATGGCATCAACGCATCGCCTGGCTGCCGCAGAATGCCCCGGTGTTTGCCGGCACGGTGCGCGACAACCTGCGCATCGGCGATGCCGGCGCAGGCGATGCGGCCATGTGGAACGCGCTGGACCAGGTGCGCCTGCGCGCCTGGGCCACCGCGCAGAACGGTCTGGACACCTGGGTCGGCGAAAACGGCGCCACGCTCTCGGCCGGCCAGGCGCGCCGGCTGGCGCTGGCGCGCGCCTTGCTGCGCGAGGCGCCGATCCTGCTGCTGGACGAACCCACCGACGGCCTGGATGTGGATACCGCACACGCCTTGCTGCTGGATCTAGCTGCCGCGCTGGGCGAGCGCAGCCTTGTGATGATCACCCACGACAGCGTGCCCGATGGCGTGGTGCAGCGACGTTATCGCCTGCGGGCCGGTGCGCTGGAGCCGTTGGCCTGAGGATGCTGTTGCCGGTTCGCACTGACCGGTTGCGCGCATGTATCACGCATGCGCCGCTTACCCCAGCAATGCGTGGAGTGCTGCCAGCAGCGCAGGTTGGCGGCATGCCCAATACAAGGCGGCGACGTTCGCTACGACAGTGATCCAGAACCGCAGCTGGAAGGCTGCCTTGCTGGATTTATGCCGGAACAGCGCCTGCGCCAGCAACGCGCCCGGCCAGCCGCCGAGCAGTGCGATGAGGTGCAGGGTGGCTTCAGGTGTGCGTTGCCGGCCGCGTTGGGCTGCGCTCTTGTCGAGCCGGTAGATCAGCATCGCCAGCAAGCTTGTAGCCGCGTACCACAGCGCCAGCAGCGCCGGCAGGTGGCCTGCAACCACCATGGCAGTCATGCCGATCAGGAACAGCAGGGCGAGCGTCTTGCGCGGCAGGCTCTGCTGCTGGGACGTGCCGCGACGCCGTTGCGCAGGTCTGGAAATCAGCAAGCATCCAGGAAGTTGCGTACCGCTGGCCCGAAGCGCGCAAAATCGACCAGGAAGGCATCGTGGCCTTGTGGCGAATCCAGCCCGATGAAGTGTGCCTCGGCACCGCCGGCGCGCAGGCCTTCGGCGATCTGTTCCTGTTGCTGCACCGGGAACAGGATGTCGGTGTTGGCACCGATCGCCAGCGCCCGCGCGATGCGGATCTGCGCCAGTCCGGCCAGCACCGTGGCGTCGGTCGAGATGCCTGTATCCGGCTTGGCGGCGACCGCGGCGTTGTCGGCTTGCGTGCCATCGACCCGCGCGTCGATGGCCGGGCTGTTGTCGACATACTCGGCCAGATCGAACCAATCCATCGAGCGGCTCAGATACAGATAGCAGTTGGGATCGAAGAAGCGCACGAAGCGGCGCGCATGGCCTTCCAGATAACTTTCGACCTGGAATTCCAGGCCGAACGGATCGTCGGCGGCCTGTTCGGAATCCAGCCGCACGCGGCCGAAACGGCCATCCCATTCCAGTGCCGAGCGGTAGGTGATCACGCCGAGCTTGCGCGCCATGCGCATGCCCGATTCCGGGTAATGCGTGTCGTCGTAATGGCCGCCGTTCCAGTGCGGATCCAGGCGGATGGCTTCGCGCTGCAGCGAGCGGATCGCGATCGAGAACGGCAGCGCCTGCGCACTGCCGGAGATATTGATATGGCTGCGCGCGATGCCGGGGTGGCGCAGCAACAACGCCAGTGCGGTCATGCCGCCCATCGAGTTGCCGATCAGGCAGGCCAGTTGCTCGATGCCCAACGCGCGCACCACGTCGGCTGCGGCATCGGCCACATCTTCGATCGACAGTTCCGGGAAACCCAGGCGATACCGCGTGCCGGTGGCAGGGTCGATCGACGCCGGGCCGGTCGAGCCCTTGCAACTGCCCAGGGAATTGACGCAGACCACGAACCAACGTTCGGTATCGATCGGCTTGCCAGGCCCGAGCATCGCTTCCCACCAGCCCGGCTCCGGATTGGCCGGATTTGCCGCGGCATGCGCATTCGGCGACAGGCCGGTGACGATCAACACCGCATTGCTGCGATCGGCTGCCAGCGTGCCCCAGGTCTCGTAGGCGACACGCGCCTGCAGCAGCACACCACCGCGCTTCATCGGAAACGGCGAGGGCAGCGCGTGGAACAGCGTGCCGGGGGGAATGAATTCGCTCATGCGGCAATTCTATCTGCCATGGCAGGTGCCGGGGGGCAGGATGGGATTGGGGATTGGGGATTCGGGAATTGGGAATCGGTTTGAGTCGTTGCTCTGTGTGATGCCACTCTGCAGAGCGGCGGATCTGCGGTTTGGTTGCAGGGCCTTTGCCCGCCCACCGTCGCAGGACACGCCGCAAGTACGTCCGTGTAGGCTCTTACGCGGCATCCATGCCGCGTAAGGTCCCGCGACGGTGGGCGGGCAAGGACCAGTGGAGATTGTCGGGGTGCATGGTTTCAACAACGCAACCGATTCACTCTCTGGCGCGGCGAGGGCATCGCGCGTTCGACCAACGCGGCTTGGATTATCCAGATGACGCTGACGGCAGCTGACAACGTGATGGCGCGCCTGCGTTTTTTGTTAACCGCTTTTGGTCCATTGGCCTCAAGCGTAGTCACCAAACGTGGCGGGCAATCAGCGACCGATCACCAGCTCCACCGGCGCGGCAGTGGGCAGTTCCACCATCACCGGCACGCTTTCGACATCGTCGGCCTGGCGCATTGCGTTGCCGCTGCGCGATAGCCTGGCAAGTACCTGCACGGTGTCCAGCGACGACAGCCGGCGCGTCGGCATCGGGCTGTCGCCGTCGTCCAGGGTGATGGTCAACGGCAGCTCGCGCAGCGCGTGTTTTTCCACCGCCACCGGCATCGGCGTGTCGGCGGCGCGCGCAATCACGAAGACGCTGGTGTCGCCCGGCAACCCGGCGCGTTTGGCGAACTCGGCATCCAGCGTCACGCGTACCTGGATGCGTTTGCCGCTGGCTGCATCGGCGGCAGACGTAGCCGGCGTCTGGATCGGCGCCAGCCTGGCTTCCTGGCGCGCGGCGTTGATCTGTTCCAGCAGGCCGGGGCGGGTAGAGGCATCCACCACGCGCAGCAACGGCTCCCAGGTCTCGCTGGCCTTGGCCGGCTGACCGGCCTGGCGCTGCACCACGCCCAGGAACCAGCGTGCGCGTTGATGGTCCGGTTGCACCGCCAGCGCATGTTCCAGCAGGCGCATGGCCTGCGGATCCGGGCGCCCGCTGTCGTCGGCGAGCATGCGCGACTGCGCGGCAGCCACCAGCACATCCGGCTCGTCCGGACGCAGCGCGACCGCGCGCGCAAACGCATCGCGCGCTTCGGTGAATTTCTGTTGGCTGGACAGCGAGCGTCCCAGCAATACCCAGCCTTCGGCCTGATCGGGATTGCGCGCCAGTGCGGCGCGCAGTTGCGCGATGGCCTCATCCAGCGAGCGTGGCGTGGCCGGCCGCTCGGCCGGCGCCTGAATCGCGCTCGGCGTACCGACCAGCCAGTACAGCGCCGCGCTCGCCGCCAGCAGCAACACCGCGATGCTGGCGGTCAGCCCGCGCGCTTCGCGCCACAGCGGCCGCAGCGCCACGCCGAAGACGAGCAGGGTCAGCACCACCACCGCACTGACGAAGCCGACCATCACCACTCCTGCTCATCGGCGGGCAGGGCGGGCGCAGCCACGCTGCGTCGGCGCACCAGCAGCACAATGGCGCCAGCACCCAGCAGCAACACCAGCAGCGGGCCGAACCACAGCAGCCAGGTGCGCGATTCCACGCGCGGGCGGTACAGCACGAACTCGCCATAGCGCGCGACCAGGAACTGGCGGATCTGCGCATCGCTGCGGCCTGCGTGCATCAGCGCCAGCACTTCGCGGCGCAGGTCCTGGGCGATCTGCGCATTGGAGTCGGCCAGCGACTGGTTCTGGCACTGCACGCAGCGCAGCTCGGCGGTGAGCGCATGGAAGCGCGCTTCTTCTTCGGCCGAGGCATAGCGCAGCGGCGCCGGGTCGCCGACCGGCTGGGCCAGGGCCAGCCAGGGCAACAGCAGCAGCGTCAGCAGCCAGGCGCGCATCATTGCGTGGCGTGCAGGTCCGGAGCGGCACTGGGCGAGCGCTCGATCTTGCTCAGCACCGGAATCAGCTGCGTGTCGATGATGGATTGGGTGAGCATGCCGCTGTACTTCCAGCGCACCACGCCGCGCCCGTCGACCAGAAAGGTCTCCGGTGCCGCAGCGATGCCGAAGTCGATCGCGGTCCGCCCATCCTTGTCTGCGACCACCAGCAGGTAGGGGTTGCCCAGCTGTTCGAGCCAGCGCAGCGCATCGTTGCGCTCGTCCTTCCAGTTGTAGCCGATCACGCGCACGCGCTTGGTCAGCGCAAAGCGGCTCAGCACCGGGTGCTCCTCGCGGCAGGCCGGGCACCAACTGCCCCACACGTTGATGATGTACGGCGCGCCGCGCAGTTCGCGCGCATGCACCACGATGCTGGGGTCGTGCAGCAGCGGCAGCGCGAACTCCGGCGCCGGCTTGCCGATCAGCGCAGAGGGCAAAGCATCGCGATCGTCCTGACCGGAGCGCACCACCGCATAGACCAGCAGCGCTGCCAGCGCGAGCAGCAGCACGATGGCACCTACCAGAACCGCAGTAGGCAGGCGGGGTGAACGTGACTCAACCATCTTGGATCTCCGGAGAACGACGAAAACGCCGGTCGGCCGCAGTGACCAGGCCGCCAAGCGCCATCAGCAGCGCCCCCAGCCAGATCCAGCGGACGAACGGTTTGAGGTGGACGCGGACCGCCCAGGCCTGGTTGCCCAGGGGTTCGCCAAGCGCGACATACAGGTCACCGAACGGGCCGGGACGGATCGCCGCCTCGGTCAAGGTCTGCCCGCCGCTGGCGTAGCGGCGTTTTTCCGCATGCAGCAGGCCGACCGGCGCATCGTCCTTGAACACCTGCAGATTGGCACGGTCGGAGACGTAATTGGGCCCGCGCAGCTCTTCGACATTATCGAAGTGCAGCGCGTAGCGGCCGATCTGCATCTGCTGCCCGGGCGCCAGTGCGACTTCGCGCTGCAGGCTCAGTGATTCCACCAGCAACGCACCAGCCAAAAACACCGCCACGCCCAGGTGCGCCAGCAGCATGCCCAGCATTTCGGCAGTGAGCTTGCGGCCCTTGGCCGCGCGCCGCGTCCACAGGAAACGCAGCGTGCCCAGCAGTACCCAGGCCGCGCCGGCCACGCCGAGTGCCGCCTTCCACTGGCCCTGCGGCGCGGCGAACCAGGCCAGCACGCCTGCGGCAACCGCCAGGCCTGCCCATGGTGCGAGCATCGCCAGCGGACGCGAGGCCTGCTCGCGCTGCCAGCGGGTGAGCGGGCCGAACGGCAACAGCGCCACCAACGGCGCCATCAGCACCAGGAACAAGGTGCCGAAGTAGGGCGGCCCCACCGACAGCTTGCCCAGGCCCAAGGCGTCGGCCAGCAGCGGATACAGCGTGCCCAGCAACACCATCGCGCAGGCGCAGGCGAGCAGCAGGTTGTTCAACAGCAGCAAGGTTTCGCGCGAGCTGCCGGCGAACGCGCGGCGCGGGTCATCGACCAGCGACAGGCGCGGCGCACGCAACGCGTACAGCAGCAGCGAACCACCGACCACCGCCAGCAGGAACACCAGGATGAACAGGCCGCGCGACGGGTCGGCCGCAAACGCATGCACGCTGGTCAGCACGCCCGAGCGCACCAGGAAGGTGCCCAGCAGCGACAGCGAAAAGGCGGCGATCGCCAGCAGCAAGGTCCAGCTGGCGAAGCTGCCGCGCTTTTCGGTGACCGCCTGCGAATGCAGCAAGGCGGTGCCCACCAGCCACGGCATGAAACTGGCGTTTTCCACCGGGTCCCAGAACCACCAGCCGCCCCAGCCCAGCTCGTAATACGCCCACCAGCTGCCAAGCGCGATGCCGACGGTGAGCATGGCCCAGGCCACGTTGGTCCACGGCCGCGTCCAGCGCAGCCAGCGCGCATCCATGCGGCCTTCCAGCAACGCGGCAATGGCGAAGGCGAACGGCACCGCGAAACCGACATAGCCGCAATACAGCATCGGCGGATGGATGATCAGCCCCGGGTCCTGCAATAGCGGATTCAGATCGGCGCCTTCCAGCGGCACCGGCAACAAGCGCGCGAACGGATTGGAGGTGAACAGCAAAAACGCCAGGAAGCCGATGCTGACCAGCGCCATTACCCCCAGCACGCGCGCCACCACCTGCGCGGGCAACTGCCGCGACCACAGCGCCACCGCCCCGGTCCACAGCGCCAGCACCAGCGTCCACAGCAGCAATGAGCCTTCGTGCGCACCCCACACCGCCGAGTAGCGATACATCACCGGCAGCAGGCTGTTGGAATTCTCGGCGACATAGCGCACCGAAAAATCCTGCACCAGGAAGGCATGCGTCAGCAGCGCGAAGGCCGCTGCGATCAGGCCCAGCTGCAGCAACGCGGCCGGCCGCGCGACCGCCATCCAGCTGCTGCGCCCACGCTGCGCACCGGCCAGCGGTAGCGCGGCCTGCACCAGGGCCACCAGCAAGGCCAGAATCAGCAGGAAGGTGCCGAGCTCAGGCAGCATCGGGTTGGCGCGTTGGCGGGCAGGCAGTGGTGCGACGCTTGCCGGCGCAATGCAGGGGCTGCATCCGGGCAGCGTCTGCATGCGCCTGCCCAGGCATCGCGACATCGTCGGCCACGCAGGCAAGCTGCAAGCGATCACAGCGCAGCAAGGCAAACGTTTTGACCCCTGCCATCAACGCAGCGCTCCGGCCTGGTCTGCGGCCGCCGGCACATCGTGCTTGCGGTGCGCGCTGCCCATCTTGTCGGCGACTTCCTTCGGCATGTAGGTCTCGTCGTGCTTGGCCAGCACATCTTCGGCAACGAAGACGCCGTTCTGCATGCGCCCGGTCGCCACCACCGCCTGTCCCTCGCGAAACAGGTCCGGCAGGATACGGTCGTAGCGCACCGGCAACTGTGCATCGCCATCGGTGACGCGGAACTGCGCTTCCAGCGAACCGGACGCACGTTGAAACGAGCCTTTCTCCACCATGCCGCCGAGCCGGAAGCGCGCATGCTCGCCGGCGTCGCCGCGCAGCACTTCCGACGGTGTGTACAGGTAGGCCACATTGCGCTGCAGTGCCATCGCCACCAGCGCGGTCGCCAGGCCACCGGCCAGCACCAGCGCGATCACCAGCCAAATCCGGCGGCGCCGTTGCGGGTTCACCGGATCAGCTCCGCATCGCTGGGCACCGCGCGCTTGCGCTCGCGCAAACGCCGCGCCTGCGCGATCTTCAACGCGCGGCGCAGCTGCCAGCGGCCGGCGATCAGGTCCCACAGCAGCACCAGCACGAATACCGCGTAGGCGGCGATGACGTAGGGCAGGTAGCTCATGCCGCGCGCTCCGGCGCATCGCGCACGATCCAGGCCTTGCCGGCCTCGCGGCGCAGGTTGTCGGCGCGCGCACGCGTCAGCAGCGAACCGGCGAACCAGAACTTGGTGCCGATCACCATCAGCCACAGCGGCAGCAGCATGCTGGCATCGATGCTGGAGGGGCCGAGCAGGCGAATGCTCTGGCCCTGATGCAGCGAATTCCACCACACCACCGAATAGCGGATCACCGGCAGCAGCGCCACGCCGACGATCGCCAGCAAGGCGGCCGCGCGCGCGGCCTGACGGCGATCGTCGATGGCCTGGTACAGACCGATCACGCCCAGATACAGGAACAGCAGGATCAGCTCGGTGGTCAGGCGCGGGTCCCAATCCCACCAGGCGCCCCACATCGGCTTGCCCCAGATGCTGCCGGTCAGCAGGGTGATCACGGTGAACGCCGCGCCGATCGGCGCGCAGGCCATGGCCAGGATTTCGCAGATCTTGATGCGCCAGATCAGCGCGATCGCCGCGTACACCGCCATCAGCCCGAACACGAACAGGCTCATCCACGCGCTCGGCACATGGATATACAGAATGCGGAAGCTATCGCCCTGCTGGTAGTCGGCCGGGACCGCAAATAAGGCCTGCCAGATGCCCACGCCCAGCAACACCGCGGCCAGCGCGTAGCACCACGGCGCCCAGCGCGCAGTGAAACGGTCGAAGATCGGAGGCGAGGCGAGTTGGTGGAACCAGCGGGCGACGACGTTCATGCGATGGCAGCAGCCTTTGGAGTGGCATTGGCTCTCGAAACAGCAACAACGCAATGAGTGGAGCATCTTGTCGACAGCGTATCGACCGCAGGGCTCAACTCAAGGAAATCCGGATCGCGGCAGCCGCAGCCAGCGGTGCCAGCACCACGCCGATCACCAATCCGGCGCCCAGCAACAACAACGCACCCACCGCATCCTGCCCTTGTCCGCTGGCCGCGACACTGCCGGCACCGAACACCAGCACCGGCACGTACAACGGCAACGCCAGCAACGCCACGAGAATACCAGAGCGTTTCATCGTCACCGTCAGCGCCGCAACCACGGCACCAAGCAGACTCAGAAGCGGTGTGCCCAGCGCCAACGATGCCAGCAGCACCGGTAGTTGGTCATGTGGCAGGTGCAGCAATTCGCCCAGCAGCGGCGTCACCGCGATCAACGGCAGCGCGCTGGTCGCCCAGTGCAGTAGCACGCGCACTGCGATCAGCCACGCCAACGGCACCGGCGCCAGCAACCATTGCTCCATCGAGCCGTCTTCCACGTCGCTGCGGAACAGCGCATCCAGCGACAGCAGGCCGGCCAGCAGCACCGACAGCCACAGCACCGCCGGTGCGGCCTGCGCCAGCAGGTCCGGGCGACCGCCCAGGCCCAGCGCGAACAACACCACGATCAGCAGGGCGAACAGCGCCGGCTGCAAGGCATCGCTGCGACGGCGCCACAGCAGCTGCAGGTCGCGGCTGAGCAGCGCGCGCGCGGCCTGCCACAGCGAGGGTTGTGGCGAATGCAGGCTCATGCCGCCGCCTCCAGCGTGAGCATGCGCGTGCGCACCGGCGGCGCCGCATAGGCGCCGTGGGTGGTGACCAGCGCCGCGCCACCGCCGCGCAGGTGCGCGGAAATCATCCGGTTGACCAGGGTGATGCCGTCCAGGTCCAGGTTGGCGTAGGGCTCGTCCAGCAGCCACAGCGGGGCCGGCGACAACCACAGCCGCGCCAGCGCCAGGCGCTTGCGCTGGCCGGCCGACAGCTGCCGCACCAACGCATCCTCGTAGCCGGCCAGGCCGACGATGGCAAGCGCACTGCCGGGCATCTGCTTGGCGCGGCGGCCATGCAGGCCGCACAGGAAGTGCAGGTTCTCCAGCGTGCTGAGATCGGCCTTCAGCCCCGGCAAATGGCCCAGATAGGCCATGAAGCGGCTGCGGTCGCCGCGCCGCGCGGTCTTGCCGTCGATCTCGATCTGCCCGCGCTCCACATGCAGCAGCCCGGCCAGCACCCGCAGCAGCGTGGTCTTGCCGGCGCCGTTGTCGCCTTGCACCAGCAGCGCCTCGCCGGCATCGACGTGGAAATCCAGCGGGCCGAACACCGGCTCCTCGTTGCGGCTGAAAGCCAGCGCGCGCGCCGCCAGCAGCGGTGGCGCAGTGTGCAGCGGTTCGATCATCGGCGCAGCGGGCTCCCGTCGCAGGACGGCATGGGGTGGGCGAGGCAGGGCGCGCATTGTAGCGACGATGGCGCGCTGCCGGGGGCGCGTTCGGCGGCGTGATGTGTCCGGGAACGCTGTTTTGCATCGCCCGGGCGCAACCGCCTGGCGGCTTTGCGTACACTCGCGGTCCCCCCGTTTGTTGCCCGGACAGGCCCGATGCCCCTCACGACCAAGCTGCCCAAGGTGGGCACCACCATCTTCACCGTCATGTCGCAGCTGGCGGCCGAACACGGCGCGGTGAATCTGGGCCAGGGTTTTCCCGATTTCGCGGTGCCGCAGCGGCTGGTCGATGAACTGGCCAAGGCCATGGCGGCCGGCCACAACCAGTACCCGCCGATGACCGGCGTTGCGGCCTTGCGCCAGGCCATCGCCGGCAAGGCGCAGCGCTGTTACGGCGCGCAGGTCGATGCCGACAGCGAGATCACCGTCACCAGCGGTGCCACCGAGGCGATCTTCAACGCCATCCACGCGGTGGTGCGCGCAGGCGAGGAGGTCATCGTGCTGGACCCAGCCTACGACTGCTACGAGCCGGCGATCGACCTGGCCGGCGCGCGCGCCGTGCACGTGTCGCTGGACCCGCAGACCTTCGCCATCGATTGGCCGGCGCTACGCGCGGCGATCACGCCGAAGACGCGCCTGCTGATGATCAACTCGCCGCACAATCCGTCCGGCGCGATGCTGTCTGCCGACGACATGCAGCGCTTGACCGAGCTGTTGCGCGGCAGCGACATCTTCCTGCTCTCGGACGAGGTGTACGAACACATCGTGTTCGACGGCCGCCGCCACGAATCGGTGTTGCGCTGGCCGGAACTGCGCGAGCGCGCGTTCGTGATTTCCAGCTTCGGCAAGACCTATCACTGCACCGGCTGGAAGATCGGCTACGCGATCGCGCCGCCGGCACTGAGCGCCGAGTTCCGCAAGGTGCACCAGTACAACACCTTCACCAGCTTCGGCCCGGCCCAGCACGCGTTCGCCGCGATGATTCGCGACGAACCCGAACACGACGAACACCTCGGCGCGTTCTACCAGGCCAAGCGCGACCGTTTCCGCGAACAGTTGCTGACCACGCGCCTGAAGCCGTTACCGGTGCCCGGCGGCTACTTCCAGCTGGTCGACTATTCGGCGATCAGCGACCTGCCCGACACCGAGTTCGTGAAGTGGCTGACGGTGGAAAAGGGCGTGGCCGCGATTCCGCTGTCGCCGTTCTACGAGACCGCGCCGCAAGGGCAACGACTGGCGCGGCTGTGCTTCGCCAAGAACGATGCAACCCTGGATGCGGCGATCGCGCGGTTGCAGCAGCTCTGAAGAGCTGGGAATGGGGAATCGGGATTCGGGATTCGTAACGGCGGTTGGTCGTTTGTTGACGAGTTCGCAGAAAGCCGATGACAGGAAGCCACCCGAAACCCGCCGTTCGAATCCCAAATCCCCACTTCCGAATCCCGAGCCTTTAATGAACGACCTGCGCATCTCCCTGATCCAAGGCGACACCCGCTGGCATGACCCGGCCGGCAATCGCGACTATTACGGTGCGTTGCTGGAGCCGTTGGCCGGGCAGACCGATCTGGTGATCCTGCCGGAGACCTTCACCAGCGGGTTCTCCAACGACGCCATCGACAAGGCCGAGGACATGCAGGGGCCAACCGTGGCCTGGGTGCGTGCGCAGGCGGCGCGGCTGGGTGCGGCCGTCACCGGTAGCGTGCAATTGCGCACGCCCGAAGGCGTGTTCAACCGGCTGCTGTGGGCCACGCCGGACGGGGCGCTGCAGTATTACGACAAGCGCCATCTGTTCCGCTTCGGCAACGAGCACCTGCGCTACGCGGCCGGGCGCGATCGCCTGACGGTGGAGTGGAAGGGCTGGCGGATCAATCCGCAGGTCTGCTACGACCTGCGCTTTCCGGTGTTTTGCCGCAATCGCTTCGATGTCGAGCGGCCGGGCCAGCTGGATTTCGATCTGCAACTGTTCGTCGCCAACTGGCCGTCCGCGCGCGCCTATGCCTGGAAGACGTTGCTGCGCGCACGCGCGATCGAGAACCTGTGCTTTGTGGCAGCGGTCAACCGCGTCGGCGTCGACGGCAATCAGCTGCACTACGCCGGCGACAGCGCCGTGATCGATTTCCTCGGCCAGCCGCAGGTGGAAATCCGCGAGCAGCCACAGGTGGTCACCACCACCCTCAGCGCTGCCGCCCTGGCCGAACACCGCGCACGCTTCCCGGCGATGCTGGATGCGGATGGCTTTGTGATTCGGGATTAGGGATTAGGGATTGGTGCAAGCAGGCAAGGCACAGCTCTTTGCTTGCCCGCCGTTGCGAATCCCCAATCCCGAATCCCCAATCCCGGCTACTCACCCAACTTGATCTCGTAGATCTTCGGCCACCGCTTGCCGGTGACGAACAGGCGATCGTGCTCGGCGTCGTAGGCGATGCCGTTGAGTACATCGTTGCTTGGGTCGCTCAGGGTGTCGGCGTCCGGCACCAGCGCCTTCAAGTCGATCCAGGCGATCACCTTGCCGCTGGCCGGGTCGATGCGTGCGATGCGGGTGGTCAGCCAGACGTTCGCCAACAGCTCGCCGTTGACCCATTCCAGCTCGTTGAGATTTTCCAGCGCCCTGCCGTGGGCAGTGACCTTGATGCTGCCGACCTGCTGCAGCGTCTGCGGATCCAGCCGTCGAATGCGGGCAGTGCCATCGCTCATGTACAGGCTGCTGTCGTCGCGGGTCAGCGCCCAGCCCTCGCCGGAATAACTGAACTGCGTGCGCGGCGTCAGCGTGGCCAGGTCGTAGACAAACCCGCGCTGGTTGCGCCAGGTCAGCTGGATCAGGCGGTCGTGCCAGGCCACGATGCCTTCGCCGAAAAACGGCGCTGGTGTCGTGGCCTGCTGCAGGACGCGGCCGGTCGCCAGCTCGACCTTGCGCACGCTGGACTGGCCCAGTTCGCCGGTGCTCTCGTACAGGTAGCCGTCGAGATAGAACAGGCCTTCGGTAAAGGCGGCGGTGTCGTGCGGATAGGTGCGCACGACGGTATAGCCCTGGGTCGGGATGGTCTCGCCGCAGTGGGCGAGGGTGGGCAGCAGCGAGGCGGCGAAGAGCAGGCTGTAGGCGGTGCGTGGCATGCCACAATCATCCCATGCCGCCATCGCAGACTGTGGGGGCGCAGGCCGCCGGCCGGCGAAATAATGATTCGCTGAACGGTCGCATGCGTGGTGCCGGCATGTTGTCGCGGCTGCCACATCGGCGCTGCTAGGCTCGGCGCCACGTTCACCAACCGGAATGCCCGCATGATCAAGTCCCTTTCCCTCTTCGCGCTGCTGGGCGCCGCAACGCTTGCACCGCAGGCGCAGGCCGCCGGCAACATCGACTGCCAGCTGTCGTTCAACCTGTCGGGCTGGTCGGTGTTCTACAAGACCGCCAGCGGCACCGGCACCATCAAGTGCGACAACGGCGCGGTGATCCCGGTCAAGATCTCCAGCAAGGGCGGCGGCCTGACCGTCGGCAAGTCCAAGATCGTCGGCGGCCGCGGCACCTTCTCCGGCGCCTACAGCCTCAATGATCTGTTCGGCACCTACGCGGCGGCCGAAGCGCATGCCGGCGTAGTCAAGTCCAGCACGGCACAGGTGGTCACCAAGGGCGACATTTCGCTGGCCCTGGCCGGCACGGGCGAGGGCGTCGATCTGGGCGTGGCGGTGGGCAACTTCGTCATCGAGCGTCGCAAGTAAGACGCTGTGCATGCAGCGCAAGCGTCGCCAATGGTCGACGCCTGCGTGAACACGCAGCGCCCCCAAACAGTGGGCTCTGCGCTGTTGCTGTACGAACTCGGTGTCGCTGCTGTTTCCAGCAACTGCGATGCCGGGCGCGAACGGAAACACCAATAAAAAACGGCCCTTTGCAGGGCCGTTTTTTATTGCGCGTGCCGCAGTTTAGCGACCGCGATTACCACCGCCTGGCGGACGACGATTGCCGCCGCCCGGCGGGCGACCACCCGGGCCGCCGGGTCCACGCGGCGCGCCGCTCGGACCACCCGGACCGCGATTGCCGCCCGGACCACGGTTGCCACCGGGGCCACCCGCGCGTGCGCCGGTCGGGCGACCGGCCGCCGGACGTGCCGCGCCATACGGGCTGAAACCCGGGTTGGCGTGATCGGACGGAAAGCTCGGCGCATTGCCCGGATGACCGTACGGGTGCTTGCGCTGACCCTGGCCCTGCGACTGGCCCTGTCCGCTACCGGCGCCGCCACGTCCCGCGCCGCCCGCGCCAGGGCGTGCATTGCCCGCGCCGCCACCTGGGCGTGCACCGCCCGGACCCTTCTTCGCGTACGGGCGCGCCTGGCCGGTGCCAGGGCCACCGGGGCCGGCATTGCGGTGGCCGCTCGGGCCGGTGCTCACGCCATCGGGCACGTACCAGCTGCGGAACGCGGCCGGGTTGCCGTCCGGAAGGCCGCGGTCGCCCTTGGCGGGGGCGCGTTGCTTGAATGGGCGCTGCTGCGACTGCTTGGCTGCCGCTTCGCCGCTGACGGTGAGGCCGCCGCGGAAACCGCCCGGCTTGCCACGGCCACGGCCGCCGCGATCTTCGCGCGGGTTGTCGAAGCGGCGCAGTTCGCGTCCTTCGTCGGCGCCGGAGGTCTGGCCGTTGACGTAGGCATTGCTGCGGCCATCGCGCGAGACGTGCACGGTGGACTTGGCAGCGCGGCGCTGGCCGATCACCGGCTGCAGCGTCAGCGCCGACGGAGCGCCTTCTTCCAGCTTGAGTTCGGCGCGCAGGCTGTCGACCTTGTCCTGCGCCACTTCGATGGACTGCCCACGCAGCAGTTCGCGCGGCAGCGAGATCTTGCCGTAGCGGCTGCGCTTGAGGCGACTGACCTGGCAGCCCTGCGACTCCCACAGGCGACGCACTTCGCGGTTGCGGCCTTCCTTGACCACCACGCGGAACCAGTCGTGCGAGTCGGTGCCGCCGATGCGTTCGATCTCGTCGAACTTGGCGCCGCCGTCTTCCAGCAGCACACCGCGCGACAGGCGCTCGATGATGGCGTCGGAGACCTTGTCCTCGCCTTCCGGGGCGCGTACGCGCACCACGTATTCGCGCTCGACCTCGTAGGAGGGATGCATCATCGCGTTGGCCAGCTCACCGTCAGTGGTCAGCAGCAGCAGGCCGGTGGTGTTGATGTCCAGGCGGCCGATGGCGATCCAGCGCGAGCCCTTCAATGCCGGCAGCGACTCGAACACGGTCGGGCGGCCTTCGGGGTCTTCGCGGGTGGTCACTTCGCCTTCGGGCTTGTTGTAGATCAGCACGCGCGCCGGTTCGGTCAGCGCGCTGGCCACGAAACTGCGGCCATCCAGCTCGATCTTGTCGCCGCTGCGCACCGACATGCCGGTCTGCGCGACGGCGCCATTGACCTTGATCAGGCCATCGGCAATGCGCTGTTCCAGCGCGCGGCGCGACCCCAGTCCGGCTTGGGCCAGCACCTTGTGCAGGCGCTCTTCCAGCTTGGGCGCTTCGGGCGCGCTGTCGCGCTTGAGGGAAAGCTTGTTCAACGACAGCTTGCGGGGGGTGTCACTCATGTGTCTGGCTCCGGCCGACGCGTTCTGGGTCGGCCTCTGGTTCGGAATCGGCTTCGTCAACAGCCACGGTCGTCGTCGCGACGGCGTTGTCTTCGTCTTCGTTCACTGCGTCCGCGCGCGTTCCCGGCGCGGTGTCGGGGTCGCCCTCACGGGCGTCATCTGGGTTCAACGGATTCGGGTCCTGCGCCGAGGCATGCTCGGGGTGTTGCGGTGTGTCGTCACTCGATTCATCGGCGCTGGCGTGGTCATCGACCGCGTCGGCGTGGTGTTCGTGTTCGTCGTCGACTGCAGTGCCTGGGCTGGCGATCTGGTCGCTGTCGTCTACATCGACATCGGCGTGCGTTGCGTCGTCGCTGTCGCTGGTTGCATCGGTGGTGCTGTCCGATGCCGGCAGCACCTCCTCGGCATCGCGCTGTTCCTGCGCGGCGTCGCCCGGGTCGGCATCCACGTCAGCACCTGCATCCGACGCCGCGTCAGTCCGGGCGGCAATCGCCGCATCGGCGCCGGCGCCATCTGCATCCGCCCTATCCGGGTGTGGATCCGTATCCGGACCCGCTTCAGCATGCTCCGCACCCATCGCCGCCGACGCCGGCACCGCGCCGTCCAGTTGGCCGTCGCGGTCCAGCGGCAGCTGCGGTTCCAGCTCGGCAATGTCCTTCAACTCAGACAATGGCGGCAGCTCGTCCAATCGCTTGAGCCCGAAGTAATCCAGGAAGCCCTTGGTAGTGCCGAACAGGGCCGGCTTGCCGGGCACGTCGCGGTGGCCGACCACGCGGATCCACTCGCGTTCTTCCAGCGCCTGGATGATGTTGCTGCTGACCGCCACGCCGCGCACCTGCTCGATCTCGCCGCGGGTGATCGGCTGGCGGTAGGCGATCAGCGCCAGGGTTTCCAGCGTGGCGCGGGTGTACTTGGTGCGGCGCTCGGTCCACAGCCGGGCGACCCAGCCATGCACGTCCGCCTTGACCTGGAAGCGGAACCCGGAGGCCACCTCGACCAGCTCCACGCCGCGCTCGGCGCAGCCGTCGCGCAGCAGTTCCAGCGCGCGCTCGACGCTGCCGGGCGGCGCCGGTTCTTCTTCCGGAAACACGCCCTGCAGCTGCGCCAGCGTCAGCGGCTGGCTGCTCGCTAGCAGGGCGGCTTCGATAATGCGGGTGATCAGCGCTTGATCCATTCGGTGATCGGCTTCAGAGGGGTTCGTTGGCGGCATCGCTGTCGTCGAATTCGCTGGAGAATTGCAGCGGCGCATTGGTATTGCCCAAGGCCAGCGACTTCACGTAGATCGGCGCCAGCGGCGCCTCCTGCACGATGTCCAGCAACTGCTCCTTGGCCAGTTCGAGCAGCGCCAGGAAGGTGACCAGCACGCCGAGCTTGCCTTCTTCGGCCGTGAACAGCGATTCGAAACGGTAGAACCTGCCATCGTCCAGGCGGCTCAGCACATCGCCCATACGCTGGCGCACGCTCAGCGCCTCGCGCTTGATCGCATGGCCGGTGAACAGTTCGGCGCGTTTGAGCACGTCGTACAGCGCCATCAGCATTTCTTTCAGTTCCACCGGCGGCGGCAGCTTGACCGCGGCGCGCTCGGGCAGATGCGCCTGTACCGGCGCGCTGTCGCGGCCCATGCGCGGCAGCGTGTCCAGATCCTCGGCAGCCTGCTTGAAGCGTTCGTATTCCTGCAGCCGGCGCACCAGCTCGGCGCGCGGATCGTTTTCTTCGCCTTCCTCGCTGGGCGGGCGCGGCAACAGCATGCGCGACTTGATCTCGGCCAGGATCGCGGCCATCACCAGATATTCCGCCGCCAGTTCGAAGCGCAGCTCCTGCATCACGTTGATGTAATCCACGTACTGCCGGGTGATCTCGGCGACGGGGATATCCAGGATGTCCAGATTCTGGCGGCGGATCAGATACAGCAGCAGGTCCAGCGGACCTTCGAAGGCATCCAGGATGACTTCCAGCGCGTCCGGCGGAATATACAGATCCTGCGGGATCTGCAGCACCGCTTGCCCATGCACCACCGCCAGCCGCATTTCCTGCTGCTGTGGCGGCGCGCTCGTGGCTGGCGGATTCGCGTCGTGCGCGAGTTCGGAATTCATCAGGTCGACATCGGGTCTTACGGTCGCCGGCCACGGTCGGAGCCGCGCCTGCAGGGCTTTGCCTTGAGTTATTGCGATCAATGTCGTGCCCGTGCCGGCACGATCCTACAAATCCACATACAACGTGCGCCGCGTGGCATGCGGCGACGGAACAGCGAGGAGGTCGTCTACGCGGGTCGGCGGTGGGCAGCGAATCGGTCGTCGAGGAGGCGTGGGGCCTGGGCCGACGGGCCGCTGCGTCCGATTGCGTGTGCAGTGGTGGCAAGGGTAATGCGTGCGCGGGGGCGGTGTCCAGCGCCGAGGCGGCTAGAATCCCGGGGCTGTTCTTCACGTCTTGGGCGAGGTGGCCTATGTGGTACGTAATCGAAGGGTATGACCGGGCCGACGCACTGGCGGCCCGGCAGCAGGCGCGACCGGCGCATCTGGCGCGTTTGCAGGCGCTGGCGGCGGCAGGGCGCCTGCTGGTGGCCGGGCCATGTCCGGCGATCGATGCCGAGGATCCGGGCCCGGCCGGTTTCAGTGGCAGCGTGGTCATCGCCGAATTCGACGCGCTGGATGACGCCCGCGCCTGGGCCGATGCCGATCCGTATGTCGAGGCGGGCGTCTACGTGCGCACCGAGGTGCGTCCGTTCCGCCGGGTGCTGCCATGAGCCGGGTCGAGCGTATCCGCACCGCGCTGCAGGCGGCGCTGGCGCCGACCGAACTGGACGTGGTGGACGACAGCCATCGCCATGCTGGGCATGCCGGCGCGCGCGACGGGCGTGGGCATTTCAATGTGCGCGTGGTCAGCGCCGCCTTTGCCGGCAAGCCGCCGCTGGCGCGGCACCGCGCGGTCTATGCCGCGGTGGGCGAGATGATGCAGACCGATATCCACGCGCTGTCGATCGAGGCGATCGCGCCCGGCGAGGCGGGCTAACAGGCCACTCAAGCCGCCGTCGTAGGAGCGCACCCGGACGCGACGGATTTATCGGTAAGGCCTGTCGCGCCCGGGTGCGCTCCTACGCGGGGGACCGTTCCCTCCGGAGCGCCAAACCGCCCAACCGTGATCGCCGTCGACCTTCATCCGTGGACACATGAGCGGTATTTGTTGCGTCGCAACACATCGCTTCACGCATTCATCACTTGCAGATGCTTGATCTGTAAGCGTTTTCACGGGCGTGAAGACAGGGGTTTACGCCCTCGTATGAAAACGCTTACAGTCCGCGCCAGTTTTGGGAACTCGGTCGCGGAGGGCGACACGAATGGCCAAGGGTGCGGTCACCATCAAAGATGTCGCCAGGGAAGCACAGGTCTCCGTTGCAACGGTGTCGCGTGCGCTCAATGGGCATGACAACGTCGCCGGACCGGTGCGCCAGCTGGTGCAGGACGTGGCCGCGCGGCTGCGCTACAGCCCGCATGCGGCAGCACGCAGCCTCAGCAGCCGACGCACCCAGACCCTGGGCGTGGTGCTGCCCGATCTGTATGGCGAATTCTTTTCCGAGCTGATCCGTGGAATCGATGGTGCGGCGCGTGCCGCCGGCCAGCATCTGCTGGTGTCCAGTTACCACGGCGACCCGGAAGCGCAGGGCAGGGCACTGCAGTCCATGCGCGGGCGCGTGGATGGTCTGCTGGTGCTGTCGCCGTACGCCGAGCAGCCCGGGTTCCTCACCGACAACCTGCCGCAGGCGCTGCCCACGGTATTGATCAACGCGCATCTCCCCGGCGACGCCTATCCGGTGCTGAGCATCGACGACCATGCCGGCGCGATGGCGATGACCGAACATCTGTTGTCGGCCGGACATCGGCGCATCGCCTTCATCGGCGGGCCGGCGCTGAATTTCGATGCGCGCGAACGCCTGCGTGGCTTCCGCGATGCGATCGCCGCCCACGGCGATAGCGCGCAGGGCATCGAATTCACCGGCGACTTCGACGAGGCCTCAGGCCACCGCGCCGGCCAGGCGATGCTGGCCGGCGGCACGCTGCCCGACGCGGTATTCGCCGCCAACGACATGACCGCGCTGGGCTGCCTGTACGCGTTTGTCCAGGCCGATGTCTCGGTGCCCGGCGATGTGGCACTGGCCGGTTTCGACGATATTCCGCTGGCCCGTTTCGTCCATCCGGCGCTGACCACGATGCGGGTCAGCATCGCGCGCCTGGGCGAGCAGGCGATGTCCCGGCTGATGCGGCTGGTGGACCAGCCCGGCCGCGACGACGGCATCCGCCAATTGCTCACGCCCGAGCTGGTGATCCGCGCCTCCTGCGGCGCCGGCGAGCCCGGCCCCTGAGGTTTCCTGCCCGCTGACCCTTTTCGCGGACGTTCTGTCCGCTCCCGCTGCCCCCCGCAGCGGTCGTTCCTGCAAGTCGCAACGCCACAACAACAATCTGTACCGATCCCTGGAGGGACCAATGCGCCACCACTACCCCCATTCCGCCAGTCCGGCGCGCAAGCTGCTCAGCTGCGCCCTGGCCAGTTGCCTGTTGCTTGGTGCCGCACCGGCCTTTGCGCAGAGTGCTGCGGCGACCATCCGCGGCCAGGTCACCGTCGACTCGGCGCCTGCCAGCCAGGCCCAGGTCACCGCGACCAATCTCGCCACCGGCCTGACCCGCACCGTGCAGGTCAGCAACGGCGGCTACTCGCTCGGCGGCCTGCCGCCGGGTTCGTACCGCCTGGACGTCACCGCCAACGGCCAGACCACCTCGCAGAACGTCACCGTGCAGGTCGGCCAGACCGCGACCCTGAACCTGGGCGTCGGCGGCGAACCGGCCACGGCTGACGGTGGTAACGCCACCACGCTGGACGCGGTGCAGGTCAAGGCCCCGCCGGTACTGGTGGAAACCCGTACCTCCGAGAACGCCACCTATATCTCCAACGTGCAGATCCAGAACCTGCCGCGTGCCACGCGCAACTTCCTGGAACTGGCCGACACCGTGCCGAACGTGCAGTTCACCCGCGAGGCCAACGGCACCACCAAGGTGCGCTCGGGCGCTACCTCGGCCGAAGGCACCAACGTCTACATCGACGGCGTGAGCCAGAAGAACTACGTGCTGACCGGCGGCGTCAGCGGCCAGGATTCCAGCCGCGGCAACCCGTTCCCGCAGTCGGCGATCGGCGAATACAAGGTCATCACCTCCAACTACAAGGCCGAGTTCGACCAGGTCAGCGGCGCGGCCATCGTGGCCTCGTCCAAGTCCGGTACCAACGATTTCCACGGCAGCTTCTTCTGGGATACCAGCAACGACAGCTGGCGCGAAGAAAGCCCGCTGGAAAAGCGCGCCGGCGTGCGTGACGACTTCGAGGAAACCCAGTACGGCGCCACCTTCAGCGGCCCGATCCTCAAGGACAAGGCGCACTTCTTCGTCGCCTATGAAGCCAAGGAATACACCACCCCGAACGTGGTGATCCCCGGTTCGATCTATTCGGACCGCGTCGATCAGCTGCCCACGCAGTTGCAGCCGCTGGTCGCCACCTACAGCACGCCGTTCAAGGAAGACCTGTACTTCGCCAAGATCGACTGGACCATCGGCGACAACAGCCTGTTCGAGCTGAGCGGCAAGTACCGCAAGGAAGACGAGCTCAACGACGTCGGCGGCACCTCGACCCTCGAGCACGGCAGCATCAACGGCCAGGAAGAAAAGCGCGCCAACCTGCGCTGGCAGTACAGCGGCGCCAACTTCCTCAACGAAGCCAACCTCAGCTACGAGAGCGCGTTCTGGAACCAGGCGCCGATCAACAACGGCAACGGCTACATCCTCAGCTACACGCCCAACCGCGGTAACGAGACCGACGTGCTTGCCGCAGGCGCCGGCAGCAGCTTCCAGCGCAAGGGTCAGAAGGGCTGGACCTTCCAGGACGATTTGACCCTGAACAGCCTGGAATGGCACGGCGCGCACACCGTCAAGATGGGCGTGAAGTTCAAGAGCATCGATCTGGATTCCACCCAGTTCAACCCGGCCAACCCGCAGTACTACTACAACATCCTCAGCGATGTCGAAACGCCGTACCGGGTGCGCTTCGGTGCGCCGCTGGTCGAAGGTGGCGGTTCGGTGGTGTCCGAGAACAAGCAGTACGGCATCTACCTGCAGGACGACTGGGAGGTCAACGAGCATTGGACCCTGAACCTGGGCGTGCGCTACGACTACGAAGAAACCCCGGCGTTCCTGGACTTCGTGACCCCGTCCGATGTCGCCGGTGCGCTGCAGAACTGGACCAACCTGCGCAACGCCAACTACGACATCAACAACTTCATCAGCACCGGCAACAATCGCAAGGCATTCAAGAATGCCTGGCAGCCGCGCCTGGGCGCCTCCTATGACCTGTTCGGCGATCAGGCGCATGTGATCTATGGCGGTGCCGGCCGTGCCTACGACCGCAACATCTTCGATTACCTGGCGCTCGAGCAGCTCAACAACTCGTTCAACTCCTATAGCTACTACTTCACCAGCGCCAACAATCCAGCCTGCCTGGGCGATCCGTGCACCGCATGGAATCCGGCCTACAACACCCAGGAGGGCCTGAACACGCTGACAGCCAGCAGCAGTGGCGGCGGCGGTCGCGAGGTCTACCTGATCGACAACAACATCAAGACCCCGTACTCCGATCAATTCAGCATCGGCATGCGCAACATGGTGCCGCTGTGGGGCCAGGACTGGTTCACCGACGTGACCCTGAGCCGCATCGAAAGCCATGACGGTTTCGCGTTCGTGCGCGGCAACCGTCTGCCGGACGGGTCGTTCTTCCAGCCGGGTACCACCTCCGGCTCGCCGACCGACGGCCCGGATGGCTATAGCGCCATCGTGCTGGGGACCAACGGCGTGGAAACCCGCAACAACCAGCTCGCCCTGCAGGTCGAAAAGCCGTTCGACGAGGAGTCCGGCTGGGGCCTGACGGTGGCCTACACCTATTCCGATGCCAAGGAGAACCGCCAGTTTGGCGAGCATTACGCCCTGGATCGCGAACGCATCGAGGACTACGGCTGGCGCGAGGCCGGCGGCATTCCGAAGAATCGCCTGGTGGTCACCGGCATCTACGAGCTGCCGTACGAGATCAAGCTGTCCGGCAAGCTGTCGCTGGCCAGCCAGACCGCGCGTTACGGGCAGAACTGCCTGGCCGGCAACGACCAGTGCTACATCGTGCAGTTCAAGCCGGACGGCACGCTGGGCTACAAGGAGTTCAGCATCGCCGCCAATAAAGAGTGGGATACCGGCGCAGGTGTCAAATTCAACGTGCGTGCGGATATCCTCAACGTGTTCAATTGGGTGAACTACGCCAACTTTAACGGCGAGACCGGGACACTCGGAGACTTGAACACGGCTTACGGCACCCCGACCGGTGTGCTGGCGTCGCCGATGCGTACCTTCCGGCTGGCCTTCGGCCTGAACTGGTGAGGTATTCGACCGCCCCGGCAGTTGCCGGGGCGGTCGAACTCGGCGCTTGGATAGGGTAGGTTGGCGTGCGAGATGTAATCGATTACACAAGTGGGGGGCGGATGAACAGGGGCAGGACTTCGTATTGGTTGAAGATTCCACTATTGCTGGGCGCGCTGGTGCTGGCGTCCTGCAAGCAGGCCGAGGAGCCCAAGGTGGCTGAAAAGAAGGCGCCGGTGAAAGTCATCCTGGTGGAAGCGCAGCTGCCACCCAAGCCGGTCAAACCCGCGCTGCCACCGCTGTTCTCGGACATCGAGCGCCGCACCTTCCAGTTTTTCTGGGACACCACCAACGAACTCAATGGGCTGTCGCCGGACCGGTTTCCGTCACGTCCGTTCGCCAGCATCGCCTCGGTGGGGTTCGCGCTGACCGCGTACCCGATCGGCATCGAGAACGGCTGGGTCAGTCGCAATCAGGCGATCGACCGCACCCTTACCACACTCAAATTCTTCCGCGATGCGCCAATGGGGCCGCAGCGGACCGGTAGGGCCGGGTACAAGGGCTTCTACTACCACTTTCTGGACATGCAGCAGGGCAACCGTTACGACAGCTGGGTCGAGCTGTCGAGCGTGGATACCGCGCTGCTGATGATGGGCGTGTTGTTCACCCAGTCGTATTACGACGGCGACGACCCGCGCGAAAAGGAGATCCGGCAGATCGCCGATGCGCTGTACAAGCGCGTGGACTGGCGCTGGCTGCAGCAGCGCGCACCGCTGATCTCGATGGGCTGGTTCCCCGAGAGCGGCTTCATCGACCACGACTGGATGGGCTACAACGAGGCGATGATGCTGTACATCCTCGCGCTGGGCTCGCCGACCCACGGCGTGGACGTGGATGCCTGGACCAGTTGGACCCGCACCTACAACAACGACTGGGGCGTCTACCAGGGCCAGGAATACCTGTCCTTCGGTCCGCTGTTCGGTCACCAGTACAGCCATGTCTGGATCGATTTCCGCGATATCCAGGACCAGTACATGCGCGAACGCGGCATCGACTATTTCCTCAACAGCCGCCGCGCCACCCTGGCCCAGCGCGACTACGCCATCGACAACCCGATGAAGTGGAAGGACTACGGCGAGAACGTCTGGGGCCTGACCGCCGGCGACGGCCCGCAGAACACCAGCCAGGAATACCGTGGCGAGCAGCGCCAGTTCCGCCACTACTCCTCGCGCGGCGCCGGCCTGCGCGAGAACTTCGACGACGGCACCATCGTGCCGTCGGCGGCGATCTCCTCGATCGTGTTCGCCCCGGAAGTGGTGATCCCGGCCACCGAGGAAATGCACAAGCGCTATGGCGACTTCCTGTATTCCAGCTACGGCTTTCTGGACTCGTTCAATCCCAGCTTCAACTACGACATCCCGCTCAAGACCGGGCGCATGGTGCCGGACCGTGGCTGGGTGGCCAGCGACTACATCGCCATCGACCAGGGCCCGATCCTGGCGATGATCGCCAACTACCAGAACGAATTCGTCTGGACCGTGATGAAGAAGAACCCCTACATCCGGGCCGGTCTGGAACGCGCCGGCTTCACCGGCGGCTGGCTCACCCCCGAAGGCGAGCCGCAGCCGGCGCCGCAGAAGGACGAGCAGAAGGCCGCCGCCCGCGCGCTGGGCATGGCCGAGTCGCGTGCCGCCGCCGCCCAGGCCCAGCAAGACCCCTCGCAACGCCAAAAACCCGAGTAATCCGTGCGCCTTTTGAAACTGTTGATGATCTCCGCCGCACTGTGTCTGGGTGTGGCGGGGTGCGAACGCTCCGACCCCGGCAAGACCACCGTGCGCTTCTGGGCCATGGGCAAGGAGGCCGAAGTGGTCGCCGAGCTGGTGACCGACTTCGAGAAGCAGAACCCCGATATCCACGTGGATGTGCAGAACATCCCGATGACGGCGGCGCACGAAAAACTGCTGACCGCCTTTGCCGCCGATGGCTTGCCGGACGTATGCCAGCTCGGCAACACCTGGCTGCCGGAGTTCGCCCTGCTGGACACGCTGGAACCGATGCAGCCGTATGTGGCGCGTTCCAGGATCGTCGACCCGCAGGATTATTTTCCCGGCGTGTGGGACACCAATCTGGTCGACGGCACCCTGTATGGCGTGCCGTGGTATGTGGACACCCGGCTGCTGTTCTATCGCAAGGACCTGCTGCGCGAGGCCGGCTATAGCGAGATGCCCAAGACCTGGGCCGAGATGGAACAGGTGATGGCGGCGATCAAGCGCAAGGTCGGCCCGGACCGCTACGCCATCCTGATGCCGCTCAACGAGTTCGAGCAGCAGCTGTCGTTCGCGCTGCAGCAGGACGACCGCCTGCTGCGCGACCACGACAACTACGGCAACTTTCGCGGCGAGGGCTTCCGCAAGGCGCTGGGCTTCTACGACACCATGTATCAGAAAGGCTGGGCGCCGAAGGTCTCCGAGACCCAGGTCTCCAACGTCTGGTACGAGTTCTTCAACGGCTATTACGCGTTCTATCTGTCCGGCCCGTGGAACGTGCGCGAGTTCAAGCTGCGCCAGCCGCCGGGCATGGAAGGCAAGTGGGGCACTGCGCCGCTGCCGGGGCCCAACGGCCTGGGCGCGGGCATTGCCGGCGGTTCCAGCCTGGTGATCTTCAAGTCGTCGCAGCACAAGGACGCCAGCTGGAAGCTGATCGAATACCTGTCGCAGCCGCAGGTGCAGGCGCGCTTTCACGCCATCATCGGCGACCTGCCGCCGCGTCGCAGCACCTGGAAGTTGCCCTCGCTGGCCAACGACGAACTGGCGCATGCCTTCGGCGACCAGCTGGAGCGGGTCAAGGCCACGCCCAAGGTGCTGGAGTGGGAGCGCATCGTGCAGGAAATGCGCCTGGTGACCGAGCGCGTGGTGCGTGGCGGCCAATCACATGAGGCCGCCGTGCAGGAACTGGATAAACGCGTGGACGAGATCCTGGCCAAGCGCCGCTGGATCTTCGAACAGGAGGGCGGGCATGTCGGTCCGGCCGGTGCACCGGCAACGCCTGCGGCGACACCTGCCGCAGCGCCTGCAGCGGGCGAGGGGGCGGCACGATGATGAAGCGTAATTCCGTCGCCGGCTGGGTGTTCGCCGCGCCGTCGATCCTGGTGCTGGGCATGTTCTTCGGCGTGCCGGTGTTTGCCGCGCTGGTGCTCAGCGTCACCGACTTCGATCTGTACGCACTGGCCGACAGCGGCCATCTGCGCTTCGTCGGCCTGGGCAACTACATCGACCTGCTGCAGACGCCGCTGTTCTGGAAGTCGTTGTGGAACACCACGTATTTCGTGCTGCTGGGCGTGCCGATGTCGATCGGGGTGTCGCTGGGCGCGGCATTGCTGCTCAATGCCAAGGCCTCGCGCTTCAAGGCGTTGTTCCGTACCGCCTTGTTCGCCCCGGTGGTGACCACGCTGGTGGCGGTGGCGGTGATCTGGCGCTATCTGTTCCACATCAAGTACGGCCTGGTGAACTTCGGTCTGAGCCATCTGGGCATCGCCCCGATCGACTGGCTGGGCGACCCACGCTGGGCGATGCCGACCATCATGCTGTTCGCGGTATGGAAGAACTTCGGCTACAACATGGTGATCTTCCTGGCCGGGCTGCAGGCGATCCCGCAGGACCTGTACGAGGCCGCGCGCATCGATGGCGCCTCGCGCTGGAAGCAGTTCCTGCATATCACCCTGCCGATGCTCGGCCCGGTGCTGATGGTGGTCGGGGTGATCACCATCTCCGGCTATTTCCAGCTGTTCGCCGAGCCCTACGTGATGACCCGCGGCGACCCACTGCAAAGCACCGTGAGCGTGCTGTATTTCATGTTCGAGGAAGGCTTCAAGTGGTGGAACCTCGGCCGCGCGTCGGCAGTGGCGTTCCTGCTGTTCCTGATCATCCTGGCGGTGACCACCGTGATGCTGCGCTTTGGCCGCAAGAGGGATTTGATATGAGTCGTGATGTCGGCCAATCGCGCTGGAATGGCGTGCTGATCAACGGTGGCCTGCTGCTGCTGGCGCTGGTCAGCCTGGCGCCGCTGCTGTGGATGCTGTCGGTGTCGTTCATGCCCACCGGCGAGGCCAGCCGCTTTCCGCCGCCGATGCTGCCCTCGGCGTTCACCACCGCCAACTACCACGAGCTGTTCGCGCGCACCGGCATGGCGCGCAATTTCGCCAACAGCCTGATGGTGTCCGGGCTGATCACGCTCGGCTCGCTGCTGATCAACACCATGGCCGGCTATGCGTTCGCCAAGCTGCAGTTCGTCGGCCGTGAGCGCATCTTCAAGATCCTGATGGCCGCGTTGGTGATTCCAGCTCAGGTGGCGATGCTGCCGTTGTTCCTGTTGATGAAGCAGCTGCATCTGGTCAACAACATCGGCGGGGTGGTGGTGCCGGCGCTGGCGACGGTGTTCGGCATCTTCCTGGTGCGCCAGTACGCGCGCAGCATACCCGATGAACTGATCGAGGCCGCGCGCATCGACGGCGCCAGCGAAATGCGGATCTTCTTCCAGATCGTGCTGCCGATGCTCAAGCCGGTGCTGGTCACCCTGACCATCTTCACCTTCATGGGCTCGTGGAACGATTTCATGTGGCCGCTGATCGTGCTGACCGACCAGGAGCAGTACACCTTGCCGGTGGCGCTGGCCGCACTGTCGCGCGAGCACATCATGGACGTGGAGCTGATGATGGCCGGCGCAGTGGTGACGGTGATTCCGGTGCTGCTATTGTTCGTCGCGCTGCAGCGCTACTACATCCAAGGTCTTCTGCTGGGGAGTGTGAAGGGGTGAAGCCAATGTTCCTGCGATTGTTTGCCATGACCGCTGTTGCCACCTCTGCGGTCACGGCGCAGGCGCAGGAACGCGTGCTCGACGGCTTCAACGACATCGGCGCCTGGCGCCTGGTGGTGTCCAACCAGGTCAGCGGCTCGCTGCGGCCGGTCGCCACCAGTGCCGGCGGGCATGCGCTGTGCCTGGACTACAACTTCAACGGCGTGTCCGGCTATGTCGGCATCCGTCGCAACCTGCCGATCGACTATCCGGACAATTACCGCATCGGCTTTGCGCTGCGCGGCGACTCGCCGTCCAACGACCTGCAGGTCAAGTTGATCGATGCCAGCGGCGACAACGTGTGGTGGGTCAACCGGCCCGGCTTCAACTTCCCGAAGAACTGGACCACCGTCGGCTATCGCAAGCGCAACATCGAAAAGGCCTGGGGCCCGGGCCAGGACAAGCAGCTGCGCAGCAGTGCGGATGTCGAGTTCACCATCTACAACAAGGTCGGCGGCAAGGGCACGGTGTGCTTCGACCGCCTGACGCTCACGCCGCTGCCGCCGGAAGACACCTCGCCGTTGAAGGCCGAGGCCATCACCGATACCGCGCCCGCCCTGGAACAACGCCTGGCCGACGGCAAGCCGGAGACCTTCTGGCTCAGCGGCGCGGTCAAGCAACAGACCGTCACGCTGGACCTGGGCAAGGTGCGCGAATTCGGCGGCGCGGTGGTGCAGTGGGTCCCCGGCCTGCAGGCCTCGCAATACGTGGTGCGCGCGTCCAGCGATGGGCGCGGCTGGCGCGACCTGCGCACCGTCACGGCCGGTGCCGGCGGCACCGATTGGCTGGCGCTGCCGGACACCGAGGCGCGTTACCTGCGCTTCGATCTCAAGGACGGCCCCAACTGGCGCTACGGCATCAAGGAAGTGCAGCTGCAGCCGCTGGCGTTTGCGGCGACCCCGAACGACTTCATCAAGTCGCTGGCCGCGCAGATGCCGCGCGGCAGCTATCCGCGCGGTTTCTCCGGCGAGCAGCCGTACTGGACCATCCTGGGTCTGGATGGCGGCACCGAGCAGGGCCTGATCGGCGAGGACGGCGCGGTGGAAGTGGGCAAGGGCGGCTTCAGCATCGAGCCGTTCGTGGTCACCGGCGGCAAGCTGCTGCACTGGTCCGACGTCAGCAGCGAACAGAGCCTGCAGGACGATTACCTGCCGATTCCCATCGTCGACTGGCACCACGACCTGATGAACCTGCGCGTGACCGCGTTCGTGCAGGGCACCCCGGATCAGGCGCAACTGGTCGCACGCTATCAGCTGCACAACACCGGCAAGGAGGCGCGCGACTTCACGCTGGCGTTGGCGGTGCGGCCGTTCCAGGTCAACCCGCCGGCGCAGTTCCTCAATACCCTGGGCGGCGTCAGCCGGATCGAACAACTGGCGGTGGAGGGCGCGCAGGTCAGCGTCAACGGCAAGCCGCGGGTATTCGCCGCACAACGTCCGGATGCCGGCTTTGCCAGCGCCTTCGACAGCGGCATGGATGTCAGCCATCTCACCGCCGCCACGCCGCCGACGATCACCCAGGTCAAGGACGACACCGGCCTGGCTTCGGGCGTGCTGCTGTATCGCTGGAAGCTGGAGCCCGGCCAACAGCGCGAGGTGGCGCTGGTGATTCCGCAGACCGGCACCGCGCAACTGCCGGCCGGCTTCGATGCCGACAAGGCGCAGCAGCAGGTGGCCCAACAGTGGCGCAGCAAGCTCGATCGCGTGCGCATCAGCGTGCCGGCCGAAGGCAAGCCGGTGGTCGACACCCTGCGCACCGCGCTGGCGCACATGTTGATCTCGCGCATCGGCCCGCGCCTGCAGCCGGGCACGCGCTCGTATTCGCGCAGCTGGATCCGCGACGGCGCGATGATTTCCGAAGGCCTGCTGCGGCTCGGCCGCGAAGACGTGGTGCGCGAGTACGTCGACTGGTTCGCCCCGTATCAGTTCGCCGACGGCATGGTGCCGTGCTGCGTGGACGACCGCGGCAGCGACCCGGTGCCCGAGAACGACAGCCATGGCGAGCTGATCTTCAACATCGCCGAGTACTACCGCTACACCGGCGACAAGGCGTTCCTGGAAAAGATGTGGCCGCATGTGACCGGCGCCTACGACTACATGGAAAAGCTGCGCGCCAGCGAACGCACCGAAGACAACTTCATGCGCAATCCGGCCTTCTACGGAATGATGCCGGTGTCGATCAGCCACGAAGGCTATTCGGCCAAGCCGGTGCATTCGTACTGGGACAACTTCTGGGCGCTGCGCGGCTACAAGGATGCGGCGATGCTGGCCGGCGCACTCGACAAGCCCGACGAGGTCGCCCGCTTCAGCGCCGCACGCGACGAATTCAGTGGCGACCTGGTCGCCTCGCTGGGCGCGGCGGTGCGCCAGCACAGTCTTGATTTCCTGCCCGGCTCGGCCGAGCTGGGCGACTTCGATGCGACCTCGACCACCATCGCGCTGGCCCCGGGCGGCGAGCAGCAACGCCTGCCGCAGGACCTGTTGACCAATACCTTCGAGCGCTACTGGAAGGAGTTTTCCGATCGCCGCGACGGCAAGCGCGCATGGAAGGACTACACGCCCTACGAATGGCGCAACGTGGCCGCGTTCGTGCGTCTGGGCTGGCGCGACCGCGCCTGGGACGCCACCGCGTTCTTCTTCAAGGACCGTGCGCCGCAACCCTGGAACCAATGGGCGGAAGTGGTCTCGCGCACGCCGCGCACGCCGTTCTTCGTCGGCGACCTGCCGCATGCCTGGGTCGCCTCGGATTTCGTGCGCTCGGTGCTGGACATGTTCGCCTACGGACGCGAATCCGACGCCAGCCTGGTCATCGCTGCCGGCACGCCGACGCGCTGGTTCGAGGGCAAGGGCATCGGCATTGCCGAACTGCGCACACCGTACGGGCGCCTCAATTACACCTTGCAGCGCACCGACAAGCAGCTGGTGCTGCAACTGCAGCCGGGCCTGATCCTGCCGCCGGGCGGGGTGGTGTTGCCGTGGCCGTACCAGGGCACGCCGGGCAAGGCCAGCATCAACGGTGAATCTGCCGAATGGCAGAACGGCGAACTGCGGATTCAACAGCTGCCGGCCAACGTGCAGATCGATGTGCCCAGCGCGGTGCGGCGGGCCGAGCGCGCCTCGCAATGAACGACGCGGCTCGACCGACCCGGGCAGCGCCGGTGCGGCGCGGCGGCGGATGGCCGGTCGCGTGGCTGGCGTTGCTACTGTGCTTTGTCGCTGTACACGCCACGCAGGCCGCGCAACCCGCACAACTCGAGCAGACCGATCAGGCAGCACACGCATCCCCGGCAGTGCAGTCGCCGGGCGCGGCGCAGCGCGAGATGACCCTGGTCACGCTCAACCTGCATCACGACCGCGAAGACTGGCCGGCGCGTCGCGCCTATATCGCCAGACAGCTCAAGCAACTGGCGCCGGACGTGATCGCGCTGCAGGAAGTGATCGAGCGCCGCGGCAGCGTGGAGAACCAGGCCGCCTGGTTGGCGCGCAAGCTGGATTACGACTACACCTTCGCCTCGGCCGATCCGGTCGGCGCGCCCAAGCGCTACGGCAACGCGTTGCTGAGCCGGCGCACGGTGCTGGCCCGGCATCAGCGCCTGCTGCAGCCGCTGGACGACTACCGCGTAGCCGCGCATCTGCAGGTCGATGTCGACGGCCAGCCGATCAATGTCTACGTCACCCACCTCAACGAACGTGCCGATGCGCGTGGCACGGCCACACGCACGCGTCAGGTCGCCGACCTGCTGGATTTCATTGCCTCCAACAGCGAGCAGGCCCCTGTCGTGATCGCCGGCGATTTCAACACCGCCGCCGACGCCCTGGATCTGGAAGCGCTACGCAAGGGCTACGGCGACAGCTACGGCAGCGTGCATCGCAACAGCGATGCCACCGTCAGCACCTTGAACCTGCATGTGTTCGACACGCCGGCGCGGATCGACCACGTGTTCTTCCAGCAGAACCGCCTGCTGGCGCGCGAAGCGCGCATCCTGTTCGACACCCCGTATGCCGAAGGGCGCTGGGCCTCGGATCACTACGGCGTCTGGGTGCGCCTGCAGCTCGCGCCACAGGCGCAGTCCGCGCCGTAGCCGCGCGCAAGCGATCGAATGCCGTAGGAGCGCACCCGGGCGCGATGGGGCGTTACCGGTAACGCTCAATCGCGCCCACGTGCGCTCCTACGAGAAGCTGCAGATTGCAGCGCCGCCACGCTCACCCATGCAGGCGATTGAAGATCTGCACACCGGCCAGCCACACGCCGGCCATGCTGCCGAAGTTGGTCAGCAGGAAGGTCAGCACCACGCGCGAGACGCGATTGCGGTACCAGCCGCGCAAGGTCTGCGCATCGTCGCGCAGCGACAGGAAGTCGCCATAGGCCGGCTTGCGCATATGCACTTCGACCAGGGCGGCGAACGCACCGGTCGGCACGCTCAGGCGGAACGGCTTGAACGGCGCCACCACCGCCGCGGTGAGGATGCTCAACGGGTGGCTGCCCGCCAGCAGGCAGCCCAGCGCGGCCAGTCCTCCGGTATACATCGCCCACTGCAACAACAGGTCCGCGCCCATGCTCAGGCCGCCGCGCCAGAAGCCGATGCCGATGCCGGTGATGATGACCGCCAGGATGCCCAGCGTAATCCACGGAATGCGCTTGCGCTGCTGCACGTATTCCAGCGACTCGCGCAACGGGCCGGGTGCGGCGGTGTCCTGCTCCAGGTGGCGTGCCAGACCTGCCAGGTGTCCTGCACCGACCACCGCCAGGATCTCGCGCTGATCGGTGGTGGCTTCCTCGCGCAGGCGCGTGGCCATGTACTGGTCGCGCTCGGCAATCACGGTCTCGTATAGCTCCGGGCTTTCGCTGGCAAAGTCGCCGAAGCTCGCCTCCAGCATGTCGCCCTGCTTGAGCTTTTCGATTTCCTCTTCGCCCACCTCGTCAGCCGCGAACAGACCGCCGAGCAGGCCGCCGGCCAGTTTCATCTTGCCGAAGAATCCCAGCCGCCCGGACGCGCGCTTGAAGGTCAGGCCGACCTCGCGATCGATCAGGTGCACCGGCAGGCCTTGCGCGCGCGCCAGATTCACCGCTTCCTTCAATTCCGCGCCCGGCTCGATACCGAGCTGCTTGGCCAGGCGGCGCTGGTAGGCGGCCAGGGCGAGGTTGGCCGCAAACAAGGCCACCCGGCCCTTGCGAATCACCTGCACCAGGTCCAGGCGGGCGAGGGCATCTGGGTCGCTGAGCGCCTGCAGGCGCTGCGCGTCCAGTTCCACCGCCACCGCATCGTAGCGGCCGCTGCCGATCGCCCGCTGCACCGCAGCCACGCTGGCCAGCGAGACATGCGCGGTGCCGAGCAGGGTATAGCGCACGCCATCGCGTTCGACGATGCGATGCGGCTGGCCGGACAGCGCATCGTCCAGAACGTGGGTGGTTTGCTCAGTCATGGGGTCATTCATCAGAAGGAGGGGCGGTGTCACCGGAGCCGAGCGCGCGTTGCATCTGCACGCCGTCCAGCCAGCGACCATGCTTGCGGCCGATACCGGTGAACACTCCGACCGTGCGAAAACCAAAACGTTCATGCAGCCGTCGCGATGCCAGGTTGTCGGCATCGCCGATCACCGCAATCATCTGTCGATAGCCGCGCTGTTGGCAGCGTGCGATCAGCTCGCCGAGCAAGGCCTTGCCGATGCCGTGGCCCTGCGCGGCGCTGGCGAGATAGATCGAATTCTCGACGGTCCAGCGGTAGCCGGCGCGTGCGCGATAGGCGCCGACGTAGGCATAGCCCACCACCACGCCATCGCGCTCGGCAACAAGATAGGGGTAGCCGGCATCCACGCTCGCGCGCACCCGTGCAGCCATCTCATCGCGCGATGGTGCGCTGTATTCGTAGCTGTTGACCCCGGCAATCTGCTCCGCATAGATCGCGGTGATGGCCGGGATGTCCGCGTCGCAGACTTCGCGCAACTCGACAGGCATGCGGTCAGTCGATGTAGCGCTTGAGCAGGTCGCCATACGCATCGATACGGCGATCGCGCAGGAACGGCCAGATGCGGCGCACGTGTTCGCTGCGCTGCAGGTCGACGTCGCAGACCAGCACCGTCGGGTCCTGTCCGGCTTCGGCGATGAATTCGCCCTGCGGCCCCAGCACATGGCTGTTGCCCCAAAACTGGATGCCCGAGGCGCCCAACGGCGAGGGCTCATGGCCGACGCGGTTGCACGACAGCACCGGCACCCCGTTGGCGACCGCATGGCCGCGATGGCTGAGCACCCAGGCATCGCGCTGGCGCTCCTGCTCCGGTTGCTGGTCATCCGGATCCCAGCCGATCGCGGTGGGGTAGAGCAGCAGCTCTGCACCGGCCAGCGCCATCAGGCGCGCCGCTTCGGGGTACCACTGGTCCCAGCACACCAGCACGCCGAGGCGGCCGACCGAGGTATCGATCGGCGCAAAGCCCAGATCGCCCGGGGTGAAATAGAACTTCTCGTAGAAGCCCGGATCGTCCGGGATATGCATCTTGCGGTACTTGCCGAGCAGGCGGCCGTCCTTTTCGAACACGACCGCGGTGTTGTGATACAGCCCGGCCGCGCGGCGCTCGAACAGCGAGGCCACCAGCACCACGCCGTGCTGCTTGGCCAGCGCGCCCAGCCGCTCGGTGCTGGGGCCGGGGATCGGCTCGGCCAGGTCGAATTCGTCCACCGACTCGTGCTGGCAGAAATACGCACCGTTGTGCAGTTCCTGCAGCAGCACCAGCTTGGCGCCCTGTGCGGCGGCTTCGGCCACGCGCGATTCGATGATGGCCAGATTGGCCGCGGCGTCGCCGTGGTTGCGCTCCTGGATCAGCGCGACGGGAAGGAGATGACGGGTCATGGCGATTCGTCCAGCGAAGTGGCGCACTAAGGTAGCGCGCGATGGTGTAACACCGGCCTGCCGGCCGGAACAGGAGTGACTCAGGCAGCCAGCAGACCGGCGGGCAGCTGCATGGTCAGACAATGCAGGCTGCCGTTCTGCCAGATCAATGGGCGGCACGGCACCGGCACGATGACGTGCTGCGGAAACGCCTCGGCCAGCACTGCCTGCGCGCGCGCATCGGCCTTGTCGCCGTAAGCCGGCATCAGCACCGCACCGTTGACGATCAGGAAGTTGGCGTACGAGGCGGCCAGACGCCGGCCCTGGTCCAGGATCGGCTCGGCCCACGGCAACACGAACAGCCGATACGGCTGCCCATCGGCCTTGCGCAACGCAGCCAGTTCGGCGCCCATCGCCTGCAGTTCGGTGTAATGCGAATCGCTGGCCACATCACAGCCCTGGTAGACGATCGCATCCGGGCCCGCGAAGCGCGCCAGCGTATCGATATGCGCATCGGTGTCGTCGCCTTCCAGATAGCCGTGATCCAGCCACAGCACGCGGTCCTGCGCCAGCCACGCGGCAAGATCGGCACTCAGCGAATCGCGCGTGCGCTGCGGATGCCGCTCGTGCAGGCACTTCCAGGTGGTCAGCAAGGTGCCCGCACCATCGGTCTCGATCGCGCCGCCTTCCAATGCAAAGTCCACCGTCTGCACCTGCGAGGGCACGAACACCTGCGCCGCATCCAGCGAGGTGACCAGCTGATCGTCCAGGCTGGCCTCGAACTTGCCGCCCCAGCCGGTAAAGCGGAAATCCATCAGGCGGAAACCGCGGTCCTGGCGCAGCGTGATCGGGCCCGAATCGCGCAGCCAGGTGTCGTTGTAGGCTGCAACCACGAAGCGCACCTGCGCCATGTCCACCCGTGCCGAGCGCAGCCGCGCTTCCGCGTAAATCTGCAGGTCGTCATCGGCCACGCACACGATCACCGGCTCGAAACGGGAAATCGCCGTGACCAGCGCGATATAGGTCTCTTCCACCTCGGCAAGACGCTCGGCCCAATCGGTGCCCGCATGCGGCCACGCAATCAACACGGCGGACTGAGATTCCCACTCGGCAGGAAAGCGAACGCTATCGGTCATAACTTGCAACTACCTAATCAATGCCAGGCAACGCCGGGCCGTTAATTCAATCCCCGCACATGGATGTGCGGGCTCTTGCGAGGGACTCGCATCAAGTCGGCTCTTGCGAGGGACTCGCGTTGAATCGGCTCTTGCAAGGAATTCGCGTCGAATCGCCCCTTGCGAGGGACTCGCCTTACCGACTCGCAGCGATCGCTTCCCGCACACCATTGGATCAAACCACTGTTGCAGTCACCCTCCGATGGAACCCGAACAACCCGCGATCACTTGATCGGCGGCTTGGGCCCGATCTCGTTGGCATCGGCCTGGTTGGCCACCACGTCGATCACCCGGCTCTTTTCGAAGTACACGGTGAAGGCCGGATACACCCAGCGGTGGATTGTCGGCCACTGGCGCTTCTGGCCACCACGCGGCTGCAGCTTTTCCTGCGGCGCGCCATAACGGCCTTCGACCTGGCTCATGCTGTCGCCGCGCAAGGGCAGGGCAGCGGCAGGCTTCTGCTGTGCGCGGTCGATCAGCAGCGTATCGGCCGACGCAGCGGCACTGATCCCCATCAGCGCGATCAGCGGCAGGACAAACAAACGGTTGCGCATGTCATCTACTCCCCAGTGGACAAGATTCGGATGGTGATTACAGCAAAACCAGGGCCGGCGTGCTTGCAGATCGGTGGTACACAACGCCGCGGCGTATTGCCTGCCAGCACACCCGTCACGCGGAGCCGGCCGGGCATCTGAGTAGTCCAGCCTGCATCAGGCAATCGTCGGCGTGAAGGATCGGCCAAGAAAAAGCCGCCCGGAGGCGGCTTTCTCGGGTCTTGCACGCGCGGCGAAAGCTTAGCGCTGACGCGCCTTGAAACGCGGGTTCGACTTGCAGATCACGAAGACCTTGCCGCGGCGGCGGACCACCTTGCAGTCGCGGTGACGGGTCTTCGCAGACTTCAGGGAGGACAGGACTTTCATGGCACACCTCGGCGTAAACGGTTGGATTCGATGGAAGAGTGCCCGCAATCGAGGGTGCACCCGGAATTAAGCCGGCAATTCTAACCGGCTTTTCGTCGTGCTTTCAAGTGGTTGCATCGCAATCCCCGCGAGCGGCGCTACACTACCGCCTGATGACCTTCCGGAAACCTGAATGACCGACCTTTCGCCCGTCCTTACCATCGATGGTCCCTCCGGCGCCGGCAAGGGCACCGTGAGCCGGATCGTGGCCGCCCGGCTGGGCTGGCATTACCTCGATTCGGGCGCACTGTATCGCGCGGTGGGCGTGGCAGCGAGCTGGGCCGATCTGGATGTCTCCGATCCGGCCGCGCTGGTGCGCTGCACCTTCGACACCAGGGTGGAGTTCGACGATGCCGGCGAGGCAGGGCTGCGGGTGCTGGTCAATGGCGTGGACGCCACCGGCGAACTGCGCCTGGAGACCACCGGCGCGCTGGCCTCGGCGATTGCGGCCATTCCCGAGGTGCGCAGCGCGTTGAAGGAACGCCAACGCGCATTCAGGCAGGCCCCCGGCCTGGTCGCGGACGGGCGCGACATGGGCACGGTGATCTTCCCCGATGCTGCCTTCAAGGTGTTTCTGACCGCCAGTGCCGAAGAACGTGCGGGCCGTCGCCATAAACAGTTGATGGAAAAGGGTGTTTCGGTTATCTTTGACGACCTGCTGCGCGAGATCATGGCTCGAGATGCCCGTGATGCGCAGCGGGTGGTGGCGCCATTGCGGCCGGCCGAAGACGCCGTGCTGATCGATACCAGCGGAATGGGGATCGAGGATGTCGTCCAGCGTGTGGTCGGGTTGTTGACCGTTCGCACGTCGTCGTAAGCGTTCCGCAAGCGGGCATGTCCCGCCGACCGTAAGGCGTTCCAAGGCTCCGTCGCACATCCCGTGTGGCGGTTCTACTACTACTTAACCGACTCGCTGTCCGGAGTCGACCAACAGGCTGGGCGCTTGGCATCTGTCGCATTCGACGATCAACGCCCGTGTGTTCAACTGAGTAAAATTCAAATGACAGAATCTTTTGCTGAACTGTTCGAAGCCAGTCAAGCCAATCTGGCGAAGCTGAAGCCGGGCTCCATTGTCACCGGTACCGTCGTGGAAGTGCGCGGCGACGTGGTGGTGATCAACGCTGGCCTGAAGTCCGAAGGCATCGTGCCGATCGAGCAGTTCCGTAATGACGCTGGCGAGATCGATGTCGGCGTAGGCGACCAGGTCAAGGTTGCCCTCGATTCCATCGAGAACGGCTTCGGTGAGACCGTGCTGTCGCGCGAGAAGGCCAAGCGCGCAATGGTGTGGGACGAGCTGGAAGAGGCGTTGGAAAAGAACGAAACCATCACCGGCCGCATCAGTGGCAAGGTCAAGGGTGGTTTCACCGTGGACATCAAGGATGTCCGCGCGTTCCTGCCTGGTTCGCTGGTGGATGTGCGCCCGGTGCGCGACCCGGCCTACCTGGAAGGCAAGGAACTCGAGTTCAAGCTGATCAAGCTGGACCGCAAGCGCAACAACGTGGTGGTCTCGCGTCGTGCCGTGGTCGAGAGCGAGCACTCGGAAGAGCGCGAGCAGCTGATGGACAAGCTGCAGGAAGGCGCGATCCTGAAGGGTGTCGTCAAGAACCTGACCGATTACGGCGCGTTCGTGGACCTGGGCGGTATCGACGGCCTGCTGCACATCACCGACATGGCCTGGAAGCGCGTGCGCCATCCGTCCGAAGTCGTCAACGTCGGCGACGAGCTGGACGTGCGCGTGCTGAAGTTCGATCGCGAGCGTAACCGCGTCAGCCTCGGCCTGAAGCAGCTGGGCGAAGATCCGTGGGACAACATCGCACGTCGCTACCCGGCCAACAGCCGCGTGTTCGGCAAGGTCTCCAACGTCACCGATTACGGCGCATTCGTCGAGATCGAGCCGGGCGTCGAAGGTCTGGTGCACGTCTCCGAGATGGATTGGACCAACAAGAACGTCAACCCGTCCAAGGTTGTGCAGGTGGGTGACGAAGTCGAAGTGATGGTGCTGGATGTCGACGAGGAGCGTCGCCGCATCTCGCTGGGCATGAAGCAGGTTGCCGCCAATCCGTGGGAAACCTTCGCTGCCACCCACAAGAAGAACGACAAGGTGTCCGGCCAGATCAAGTCGATCACCGACTTCGGCATCTTCATCGGTCTGGACGGCGGCATCGACGGCCTGGTCCACCTGTCCGACATCAGCTGGAACACCACCGGCGAAGATGTCGTGCGCAACTACAAGAAGGGCGACACGCTGGAAGCCGTTGTGCTGGCAGTCGATCCGGAACGTGAGCGTATCAGCCTGGGCGTCAAGCAGCTGGAGCAGGATCCGTTCGGCCAGTACATGGCGTCCAACCCGAAGGGTTCGAAGGTCGAAGGCGTGGTGCGTGAAGTGGATGCCAAGGGCGCCACGATCGACCTGGCCGACGGCATCGAAGGCTACGTCGCTGCACGCGACATCGCCAACGAGCGTGTGGACGACGCGACCCAGCACCTGAAGGTCGGCGACAAGATCGAAGCCAAGTTCGTGGGCATGGACCGCAAGGGCCGCACCCTGCAGCTGTCGATCAAGGCCAAGGACGATGCCGAAATGCGCGAAACGCTGGAGGAATACCAGTCTTCGGCCGCATCCGGTGGCATGACCCAGCTGGGCGCGCTGCTGCGTGCACAGTTGAACAGCAACAAGTCCGAGTAAGCGCGTAGCGCTCGCAAGAGCGTGATGGATCGGCCCGGGCTTGCCCGGGCCGATTCCGATGTGTCAGTCGAAAAAAGCAAGTCTTCCCATGACCAAGTCCGAATTGATTGAAATCCTGGCGCGACGTCAAGCGCATCTGAAGGCGGACGACGTGGATCTGGCAGTCAAATCGCTGCTGGAAATGATGGGGCAGGCGCTCTCCGATGGTGATCGGATCGAAATCCGCGGGTTCGGCAGCTTCTCGCTGCATTACCGCCCGCCACGTCTTGGCCGTAATCCGAAGACCGGCGAGTCGGTCGCGTTGCCGGGCAAGCATGTTCCGCATTTCAAGCCTGGCAAGGAATTGCGCGAGCGTGTCAGCTCCGTGGTCCCGGTCGATCTGCTGGATGCGGCTGACTGAGGTCATTCTGCCGCTGCGTTTATGTCGGCTCGGTTAAGCTAAGCCTCTTTTGACGGAGTCTGGCCATGAAGGTGTTTCGCTTGCTGGTGATGTTGGCCTTCCTGCTGGTCGGTCTGATCATCGGTGCGGTCAATTCCCAGGACGTCACTCTCGACTTCCTTTTCTCTAGTGTGCACACGACCTCCGGAATCGCGATCATCGTCGCGCTGCTGGTCGGTGTGTTGATCGGCGCCGGCATGGTGCTGGTCAGTGTGGTCATTCCCCTCTATTCCAAACTGCGCCAGGCCAACAAGGCGGTTGCAGTCAGTCGCGCCGACGCCAGGCCCATTGCGCCTGCCGCAGTCGAGCCGCGCCCCTTTGATGGACTGTAAGCGCGTATGGACTTTCTGACCGAGTGGATCTGGTTCTTCCTGTTCGTGCCGTTGGCAGCGCTGGGGGGCTGGGTCGTTGGCCGCCGCGGTGGTCAACGCCACGGCGATACCCAGGTCAGTCGCCTGTCCAGCACCTACTTTCGTGGCTTGAACTATCTGCTCAACGAGCAGCCGGACAAGGCGATCGAGCTGTTTCTGCATATCGCCGAACTGGACAAGGAAACCTTCGAGACCCAGGTCGCGTTGGGGCATTTGTTCCGCCGTCGCGGTGAGGTCGACCGCGCGATCCGGCTGCATCAGGGCCTGGTGCAACGCGCCGACCTGACCGATCAGCAGCGGGTGCAGGCCTTGCTGGCGCTGGGCGAGGACTACATGAAGTCCGGCCTGCTGGATCGCGCCGAGACCGTGTTCACCGAACTGGCGCAACTGGATCAGCGTGCGCCGCAGGCGCTGCGTCACCTGATCGGCATCTATCAGGCCGAGCGCGACTGGGAAAAGGCGATCGACAACGCCACCCGTTACGAAGAAGTCACCGGCGAGCCGATGGGCAAGCTGATTTCGCAATTCGAGTGCGAGCTGGCCGACCGCTATCGTGGCCTGAGCAAGCCCGACGAAGCATTGCAGGCGATCGCGCGCGCCTACCAGGCCGATGGCACCTCGGTGCGCGCCGGCATTCTGGAGGGACGCATCGAAGCCGAGCGCGGACACGACGAAGCGGCAGTGCGCGCGTTCGAGCGCGCTGCGCGGCACGATCCGGAATACCTGCCGGAGATCATTCCCGCATTGATGGCGGCCTATCGCCGGGTCGGCGATATCGCCGGCGCACGTAATTTCCTGTCCGAGATGACCGAGCACTATCGCGGCATCGCCCCGGTGCTGGCATTGACCCAGTTGATGGAAGCCCAGGACGGTGTGGCACCTGCGTTGGCCTACCTGGGCCGCCAGCTCAAGGACCGGCCCTCGGTCCGCGGCGAATCGGCGTTGATCGACCTGACCCTGGCCGAAGGCAGCGACCCGGTCGGCACCTTGCAGGACCTCAAGCACATCACCGACCAGTTGCTGGTGCGCAACCCGAGTTACCGCTGCACCCGCTGCGGCTTCGGCGCCAAGACCCATCACTGGCAATGCCCGAGTTGCAAGGAATGGGGCACGGTCAAGCCGCTGTTGAACTACGCGGTGGTCTGATGCCGCAGGCCTGGCTGTGGTGGTGTCTGTTGCACCTGACGGTCGCGGCACTGGGAACCTGGTTGTTGCGACGTTACGCGCTGCATCGGCGGCTGCTCGATCATCCGGGTGAACGCCGCAGCCATGTGGTCGCGACCCCACGTGGCGGTGGCATGGCAATCGTGGCGGCGCTGCTGTCCGGGTGCGTGGCAGCCGGCGTGATCTGGCCGGCTGCAGGCCCGATTCTTGGTTGGTTCGCGGCCGGGCTGGTGCTGGTGGCTGGCGTGGGTTGGTGGGACGACCATCGTCCGCTCTCGGCCAGGCTGCGTTTTGCGATCCACCTATTGGCGTCGGTCATGCTGGGCTGGCTGGTCAGCCATTACACCGGCAGGCTCTGGGATGGCGTGCTCACCGCCATGGCGTCGGTAGTGTTGATCAACGTCTGGAACTTCATGGACGGCATCAACGGCCTGGCCAGCAGCCAGGCGGCCCTGGCCGCGCTGGCGTTTGCTGCGGTCTTGCCTGGTGCCTGGGCGTGGGCCGGTCTTGCCGTCGCCGCGTCCTGCCTGGGATTTTTGCCGTTCAACTTTCCGCGTGCGCGCATCTTTCTGGGTGATGGCGGCAGTGGTGCGTTGGGATATGTGCTGGCTGCGCTGCTGGCGCTGACGGTGGCCAGCGGCCAGGTGAGCTGGTGGATCAGTTGGTTGCCACTGACAGCATTTCTTGTAGACGCCGGCTTCACGCTGCTGTCTCGCATGCTCGCCGGGCAACGGTGGTGGGAGCCACACGCCCAACATCTCTATCAGCGTCTGGCACGCAGGCTTGAGACGCACGTTCCGGTAACCGGTATTTATTTCGCTTTCAGCGTCGCCGTCGTCTGCTTGTATGTGTTACTTCGTCATGATGCAACTTGGCTGCAGGTATCCGGAGCCCTGGTATGGGGACTGGGTGCCACCGCAATCTGGCACTTCCTGCGCGATGGATTGCGCAATTCCTGAGTAACGGACTTTTATGATTTCCTGGCGTGACCGTTTGACCAAGGCCCTGCCGCAAGCAGCGGTGGTGCTGCATGACCTGTTGATGGTGTGGGTGTGCTGGCAGTTGCTGCATGCAGGCCGCTACTCCATGCTGCGCGAGGCTCCCGATCTGCCGTTATGGGATTGGCGCACCGCGGTGGTCCTGGTCGCGCAAGGCCTGGTGTTCTGGAAGATGGGCTTATATCGCGGGCTGTGGCGATTCGCCTCGGTGCCGGACCTGTGGAACATCTTCAAGTCGAGTTTTCTCGGCTTGGTCGCGATCGTGCTGGCGCTGTCCTATGACCGCCTGGACGGAGTGCCGCTGTCGGTGCTGGTGGTTTATCCCTTTGCCCTTTCGGCGCTGCTGGGCACGCCGCGGCTGCTGTATCGCGCCTGGAAGGATTACCAGATCGCCCACTCCGGCGATGCTGCGCAACGCGTCTTGATCCTTGGCGCAGGCCGTGCCGCCGAAGGTCTGGTCCGTGATCTGCGCCGCACCGGTGCATTCGTGCCGGTCGGGTATCTGGACGATGCCAACAATCTGCATGGCGCCAAGATCCAGGGCCTGAATGTGCTGGGCAACCTGGACCAGGCTGCAGCCATCGCCAAGGAGACGGCGGCCAAACTGCTGGTCATCGCGATCCCGTCGCTGGATGCCTCGGGCATGCAGCGCGTGGTGGCCATCTGCGAAAGTACCGGGCTGCCGTTCCGCATGGTGCCCAAGCTGATCAACGTGCTGGAAGGGCGCTCGTTGCCAGGCGAACTGAAAGAAGTCGCGATCGAGGACCTGCTCAACCGCAAGCCGGTTACCCCGGATTGGCGCCTGATTCGCGACTGGTTGACCAACAAGACAGTGATGGTGACCGGCGCGGGTGGTTCGATCGGGTCGGAAGTGTGCCGCCAGTGCGCCCGGCACGGTGCGCGCCGCATCGTGCTGCTGGAGATCGATGAGCTGGCGTTGCTGACCGTTGATTCGGACCTGCGTCGGTTGTTCCCCGATATCGAGGTGGTGCGCGTGCTTGGCGATTGCGGCGACCCGGCGGTGGTCGCGCATGCCTTGAACACCGCGTTGCCGGATGCCGTCTTTCATGCCGCCGCCTACAAGCAGGTACCGCTGCTGGAAGAGCAGTTGCGCGAGGCGGTACGCAACAACGTGCTGGCCACCGAAAACGTGGCGCGCGCCTGCCAGCGCGCACGCATCGAGACCTTCGTCTTCATCTCCACCGACAAGGCGGTCGAGCCGGTCAACGTGCTGGGCGCGAGCAAGCGTTACGCGGAGATGATCTGCCAGAGCCTGGACGCGCGCGATGCGCCAACGCGCTTCATCACCGTGCGTTTCGGCAACGTGCTGGATTCGGCCGGCAGCGTGGTGCCGTTGTTCCGCGAGCAGATCCGCCAGGGTGGCCCGGTCACGGTGACGCATCCGGATGTGACGCGTTACTTCATGACCATTCCGGAAGCCTGCCAGCTGGTGGTGCAGGCCGCGGCCTCTGCCTCGCATGGCGCGATCTATACATTGGACATGGGTGAGCCGGTGCCGATCCGCCTGCTCGCCGAGCAGATGATCCGTCTTGCCGGCAAGCAACCCGGCAAGGATGTGGCGATCCTCTATACCGGTCTGCGTCCGGGCGAGAAGCTGCACGAAACCCTGTTCTATTCCGACGAAGACTATCGCCCCACCGCGCATCCCAAGATTCTGGAAGCCGGTGTGCGCGAGTTCTCGCACGAGCAGGTGTTGCAGCTGGTGACGCGCTTGCGTGAGGCGGTTAACCGTTACGACATCAAGGCGATGGAGACTGTGCTGGGCAGTCTGATGCCGGATTTTGCGGCTGCTCGACGGAAAGTCGACGCGCGATCTGATACGGTCGTTCCATTCCCCGCACGTGAGGTCAGAAGACTTTAATGAGCAAGCGTATTCGCAAGGCCGTATTCCCCGTCGCAGGTCTTGGGACCCGCTTTCTTCCGGCAACCAAGACGGTGCCGAAGGAAATGCTGCCAATCATCGACAAACCTTTGATCCAGTACGCCGTCGACGAGGCCATCCAGGCCGGTTGCGACACGCTGATCTTCGTGACCAATCGCTACAAGCACTCGATCGCCGACTACTTCGACAAGGCCTACGAACTGGAGCAAAAACTCGAGCGCGCCGGCAAGCTCGAACAGCTGGAGCTGGTGCGGCATGCCTTGCCGGAAGGCGTGCGCGCCATTTTCGTGACGCAGGCCGAAGCGCTCGGTTTGGGTCACGCCGTGCTGTGTGCCAAGGCCGTGGTCGGCGACGAGCCGTTTGCGGTGTTGCTGCCGGACGACCTGATCTGGAACCGGGGTGCCGGTGCGCTGACCCAAATGGCCGATGTGGCCGAAGCCTCGGGCGGCAGCGTCATCGCCGTGGAGGATGTGCCACACGACAAGACCGCCAGCTACGGCATCGTGGCCACCGATGCGTTTGATGGTCGCAAGGGGCGCATCAACGCCATCGTCGAAAAGCCCAAGCCGGAAGTGGCACCGAGCAATCTGGCCGTGGTCGGCCGGTATGTGCTCAACCCGAAGATCTTCGAACTGCTCGAAGAGACCGGCGCCGGTGCCGGTGGCGAAATCCAGCTGACCGATGCGATTGCCGGACTGCTGCAGCAGGAAACCGTCGACGCCTATCGCTTCGAAGGCCGTCGCTTCGATTGCGGCGCGCATATCGGTCTGATCGAGGCTACCGTGCATTTCGCGCTCGAGCACGAAAAGCATGGCGGGCCGGCCAAGGAAATCCTGCGCACTGCATTGGCCGAGGCCGACGCGCGCGGCTGATTGCCTGGCCATCGCCTGCATCCACGAACGACGCCATCCGGCGTCGTTCGTCGTTTGGGGACTCGCTGGGCGGGAATGCCGTACCGCTGGCTGATCGACACGTCAGGCGGCTTTGCCAGCGCGGCACGCTGGTGCAAGTCCGTGGTACGTGCCTGCGGCTAGAATCCTCGGCATGAGCCAGCCTGCCGAATCCAGCGAACTGATCAACGTGGTGGCCTTGCTGGGCGCTGCCGTGGTCGCCATCCCGGTGTTCCGACGTCTGGGCCTGGGCTCGGTGCTGGGTTACCTGGCTGCGGGTCTGGCGATCGGTCCGTTCGGCCTGGGCCTGTTTGATGACCCGCAGGCGATCCTGCACGTGGCCGAGTTGGGCGTGGTGATGTTCCTGTTCGTGATCGGGCTGGAAATGCGGCCATCACACCTGTGGAGCCTGCGCAAGGAGATCTTCGGCCTGGGGACGCTGCAGATCGCAGTGTGCGCGCTGGTGCTGACCGGCATCGGCCTGTTGCTCGGCTTCGCGCCGCCGGTGGCATTCGTGGCCGCATCCGGTTTCGTGCTGACCTCCACGGCGGTGGTGATGCAGTTGCTGGCAGAGCGGGGCGATGTCGCCTTGCCGCCGGGCCAGAAGATCGTGGCGATCCTGTTGTTCGAGGACCTGTTGATCGTGCCGCTGCTGGCGATCGTGGCCTGGATGGGCGCCAATGGCGACCCGCAGGCGGCGACGCAGCGCTGGCAGGACATCGGCATCGGTCTGGCCTGCATCGTTGGCCTGGTGGTGGCGGGGCGCTGGCTGCTCAATCCCTTGTTCCGCATCCTGGCCGCGTCCAAGGCGCGCGAGGTGATGACAGCGGCGGCCTTGCTGGTAGTGCTGGGCGCGGCGCTGCTGATGCAGGTCGGTGGGCTGTCGATGGCGATGGGCGCGTTTCTGGCCGGTGTGCTGCTGTCCGAATCCACCTTCCGGCATCAGATCGAGGCGGATATCGAGCCGTTCCGCGGCATCCTGCTGGGGCTGTTCTTCCTGGGCGTCGGCATGAGCCTGGACCTGCATGTGGTTGCGGCCGACTGGCGGCTGATCGTGGCCGGTGTGCTGGCCCTGATGCTCGGCAAGGGCGCGTGCATCTACGCGGTGGCGCGGCTGATGCGCAGCGACCATCGCCAGGCGCTGGATCGGGGCGTGCTGATGGCGCAGGGCGGCGAGTTCGCCTTCGTGCTGTTCGCGGCGGCATCGACATCCGGCGTCATCGACGCACAGGTCAACGCCAGCCTGACCGCGATCGTGGTGTTGTCGATGGCGCTGACGCCGCTGTTCGTGCTGCTGCAGCGACGGCTGACGCCGGCCGCCCAGCCGTCGCTGGAAGGCGTGGAAGCCGTCAATGGCCAGACCGGCAGCGTGCTGATCATCGGGTTCGGGCGCTTCGGGCAGGTTGCCAGCCAGTCGCTGCTGGCGCGCGATGTGGATGTGACCATCATCGATAACGACATCGAGATGATCCAGAGCGCGGAACAGTTCGGCTTCAAGATCTACTACGGCGACGGCACCCGGCTCGATGTGCTGCATGCCTCCGGTGCGCACAGCGCACGCGCGATCGCGGTGTGCATCGACAACCGCGAGGCGGCCAATCGCATCGTCGAGCTGGCAACGCGCGAGTTCCCGCACGCCAGGTTGCTGGTGCGCTCGTTCGACCGTGAGCATTCGTTGCAGTTGGTCGCCGCCGGGGTGGACTACCAGATTCGCGAGACCTTTGAGTCGGCGGTGGCGTTCGGGCAGGCGGCCCTGGTCGAGCTGGGCGTGGACGAGGACGAGGCGGTCACCATCGCGCGCGAGATCCGGCGTCGCGATGCCGAGCGGTTCGAACTGGAAATTGCGGCCGGCAACACGCGTGCCGGCGCCGTGGCAGGGCTGATGTACGGCAATCTCACGCCGACCGTGCCCAAGCCCACGCCGTTCACCCCGCCGCGGCGGGAGAGCCGCACGCTCAATCCCGATGCGGTGCCGCAGGCCACTCAGCCCGAAGCCGTGACCCGCGACTGAGTCGTGCGTGGCTGGCGAGCACCGAAGCGGGTTCGGCGCTGGGATTGCCTCGGCTGGTCGAGAAAAAAAACCTGGGGTGATAGAGCGGCCGGCACCAAGCTGCCGGCCTGAGCTGACAAGTCGACCGGCTCAGCCGTGCCGGCGTTGAGCGGCCGCGAAGGCTTCCAGTTGCTCGGGCGTGGCGTCTTTCTGGTGCTGCTGTTTCCAGTCAGCAAACGGCATGCCGTAGACCGCTTCGCGCGCCTGCTCCTTGCTCATCGGCTGGCCGTGCGCTTCGGCGGCTTCGCGGTACCAGTCGCCCAGGCAGTTGCGGCAGAAGCCGGCCAGGATCATCAGATCGATGTTCTGCACATCCGGGCGCTGCTGGTTGAGATGCTGCAACAGACGGCGAAATGCGGCCGCTTCGATGGACGTGGCGATGGAATCGGGTGTCGAGGTGGTGTCGGTCATGACGGAATCGGGGACAATAGACGGCCTTCGACTCTACACCTGACGCCCCATGACCGTTTCCGCGCCAGCTGCCTCTGCTCCGGCCCGCCTTCTCGATGGTCGCCGCATCGCCGAGGAACTGCTCGACGGGCTGAAGCTGCGCGTGGATGCGCGCTTGGCCGCCGGCAAGACACGCCCCGGGCTGGCGGTGGTGCTGGTCGGCGGGGATCCGGCTTCGTCGGTGTATGTGCGCAACAAGCGGCGTGCCGCGGAAAAGGTTGGCATCGAGGCCTTCGATTACGATTTGCCGCAGGGCACCAGCGAGGCCGAACTGGCGCGGCTGATCGATCAGCTCAATGCCGACCCCAAGATCCACGGCATCCTGATCCAGCTGCCGCTGCCGGGCATCCCCGATGCCAATCGCCTGATCCAACGCATCGATCCGCGCAAGGACGTCGACGGCTTCCATCCGCAGAATGTCGGGCACCTGGCGCTGCGCGAGTTCGGCCTGCGTCCGTGCACGCCGCGCGGCATCGTGACCTTGCTGGGGCACACCGATCAGCCGGTGCGCGGCCGCAACGCGACCATCGTGGGCGTGAGCAATCACGTCGGCCGGCCGATGGGCCTGGAGCTGCTGATCGCCGGTTGCACGGTCACCAGCTGCCACAAGTTCACCCCGCCCGAGGTGCTGGAAGCCAGCGTGCGCAATGCCGACATCCTGGTGGTGGCAGTCGGTCGTCCGGGCCTGATTCCGGGCGAATGGGTCAAGCCAGGCGCAGTGGTGATCGATGTCGGCATCAATCGGCTGGACGACGGTCGCCTGGTCGGCGATGTCGGTTTCGACGCAGCGGTGCAACGTGCGGCCTGGATCACGCCGGTGCCGGGTGGAGTCGGCCCGATGACGGTCGCCACGCTGATGCAGAACACGCTGGAAGCGGCCGACGCGGCTGGCTGAGGCGCGCGTAACGCTGCATTGCAGTCGCGTTGTGTCTTCGTGAAGGCTTTCAGGGTAAAATGCCGCGCTTCCCCAAACTCGGGTCCGCCGATGCTACGCATCCAGGCTGAAGCTCTCACCTACGACGACGTTTCCCTCGTCCCCGCTCATTCGATCGTCCTGCCCAAGGACGTCAGCCTGGAAACCCGGCTGACCCGCGATCTGCGCCTGAAACTGCCGATTCTCTCGGCCGCGATGGACACAGTGACCGAGCACCGCCTGGCGGTGGCCATGGCCCAGCTGGGCGGCATCGGCATCATCCACAAGAATCTGACCCCTGCGCAGCAGGCCGGCGAAGTTGCCCGGGTCAAGAAATTCGAATCCGGCGTCATCACCGAGCCGTTCACGGTGAGCCCGGACACGACCATCGGCGAGGTGCTCAAGCTGACCCGCGCGCGCAACATCTCCGGCGTGCCGGTGGTGGATGGCAGCGAACTGGTCGGCATCGTCACCAGCCGCGACATGCGCTTCGAGAAGAAGCTCGACGATCCGGTCCGCCACATCATGACCAAGAAGGATCGCCTGATCACCGTGCGCGAAGGCGCCAGTGACGAGGAAGTGCTGGAGCTGCTGCATCGCAACCGCATCGAAAAGATCCTGGTGGTCAACGACAGCTTCGAGCTGCGCGGCCTGATCACGGTCAAGGACATCCAGAAGAAGACCGACAACCCCAACGCGGCCAAGGACGGTTCCACGCGCCTGCTGGTCGGCGCGGCGGTCGGCGTGGGCGGCGACACCGAGCAGCGCATCGAACTGCTGGCGGCGGCCGGCGTGGACGTGGTCATCGTCGATACCGCGCACGGCCATTCGCAGGGCGTGATCGATCGCGTGGCCTGGGTCAAGAAGGCGTATCCGCAGCTGCAGGTGATCGGCGGCAACATCGTCACCGGCGATGCCGCGCTGGCACTGATGGACGCCGGTGCCGATGCGGTCAAGGTCGGCGTGGGCCCCGGGTCGATCTGCACCACGCGCGTGGTCGCCGGTGTCGGCGTGCCGCAGATCACCGCGGTGGACATGGTCGCCGAGGCGCTGCAGGACCGCATTCCGCTGATCGCCGATGGCGGCATCCGCTATTCGGGCGACATCGGCAAGGCGCTGGTCGCCGGCGCCTCCACGGTGATGGTCGGCGGCCTGTTCGCCGGCACCGAGGAAGCCCCGGGCGAGGTCGAGCTGTTCCAGGGCCGCAGCTACAAGAGCTACCGCGGCATGGGCAGCCTGGGCGCGATGGAGAAGGGGTCCAAGGACCGCTATTTCCAGGATTCCAGCGATGCCGACAAGCTGGTGCCGGAAGGCATCGAAGGGCGCGTGCCGTACCGCGGCCCGGTCGGTGGCATCGTCCATCAGCTGATCGGCGGCCTGCGCGCCACGATGGGCTATGTGGGCTGCGCGACCATCGAGGAAATGCGTACCAAGCCGAAGTTCGTCACCATCACCGGTGCCGGCCAGCGCGAAAGCCATGTCCACGACGTGCAGATCACCAAGGAACCGCCGAATTACCGCATGGGCTGATGCCTCTGCGTGAATGGGGAATCGGGAGTCGGGAATCGATGAACCAGCGTCTGCGCCGCTTTGCCCATTCCCGATTCCCCGTTCCCGATTCCCGGCGCCAATGACCAACATCCACAGCGACAAGATCCTCATTCTCGATTTCGGCGCGCAGTACACCCAGCTGATTGCGCGGCGTATCCGTGAGATCGGGGTGTATTGCGAGATCTGGGCCTGGGATCATGACCCGTCGGAGATCGCCAGTTTCGGCGCCAAGGGCATCATCCTGTCCGGTGGTCCAGAGTCGACCACCTTGCCGGGTGCGCCGGTCGCGCCGCAGGAAGTGTTCGACAGCGGCTTGCCGGTGTTCGGTATCTGCTACGGCATGCAGACGCTGGCTGCGCAGCTGGGTGGTGCGACCGAGGCCGCGGACCAGCGCGAATTCGGTCATGCCGAAGTCGATGTGGTGGCCGCCGATGCCTTGTTCGCAGGGCTGACCGATCATGCCGGCGCATCGCGTCTCAATGTGTGGATGAGCCACGGCGACCACGTGTCGCAGGTGCCGCCGGGCTTCACCGTCACCGCGGTGACCGACCGCATCCCGGTGGCGGCGATGTCCAACGAGGACAAGCGCTGGTACGGCGTGCAGTTCCATCCCGAGGTCACCCACACGTTGCAGGGCCAGACCTTGCTGCGCCGCTTCGTGGTCGATGTCTGCGGCTGCCAGACGCTGTGGACGGCGGCCAACATCATCGACGACCAGATCGCGCGCGTGCGCGAGCAGGTGGGCGATGACGAAGTGATCCTGGGCCTATCCGGCGGCGTCGATTCGTCGGTGGTCGCCGCGCTGTTGCACAAGGCGATCGGCGACAAGCTGACCTGCGTGTTTGTCGATACCGGCCTGCTGCGCTGGCAGGAAGGCGACCAGGTGATGGCGATGTTCGCCGAGCACATGGGCGTGAAGGTGATCCGCGTCAACGCGGCCGATCGTTACTTCGCCAAGCTCGAAGGCGTCAGCGACCCGGAAGCCAAGCGCAAGATCATCGGCAACCTGTTCGTGGATATCTTCGACGAGGAATCCAACAAGCTGGCCAACGCCAAGTGGCTGGCGCAGGGCACGATCTATCCGGACGTGATCGAGTCGGCCGGCAGCAAGACCGGCAAGGCACACGTGATCAAGAGTCACCATAACGTCGGTGGCCTGCCCGAGCACATGAAGTTGGGTCTGGTCGAGCCGTTGCGCGAATTGTTCAAGGACGAAGTGCGTCGTCTCGGTGTCGAACTCGGCCTGCCGCGCACGATGGTGTATCGCCATCCTTTCCCGGGCCCCGGCCTGGGTGTGCGCATCCTGGGCGAAGTGAAGCGCGAATATGCCGAACTGCTGGCCAAGGCCGATGCGATCTTCATCGACGAACTGCGCAAGGCCGATCTGTACGACAAGACCAGCCAGGCGTTTGCGGTGTTCCTGCCGGTCAAGTCGGTCGGTGTGGTCGGCGATGCACGCGCCTACGAATGGGTAATCGCACTGCGCGCGGTGGAGACCATCGACTTCATGACCGCGCACTGGGCGCACCTGCCGTACGATTTCCTCGGCACGGTGAGCAACCGCATCATCAACGAACTGCGCGGCGTCTCGCGCGTGGTCTACGACATCTCCGGCAAGCCGCCGGCGACGATCGAGTGGGAGTGACATCAGGTTTTCGGTGACTGTCGCCAGTCGTCGAAAAGATGACGCAAGTATCGATGATGGTGAAATAGACCGGGTGCGCATGCGCCCGGACCCCGCCGTTGGCGGGGGAGGGTGAGGCGTTCTGCACTCAGGTACGTTGGACCTTCGCGGATGATGGGATGCTGGTCTGCGCTCGTGCCGTTGCTGGATGCCAGGATCACCCTCTAGAAGCGCGGGCTGCATTGCGCCTTTGCGTCAAACAAGACCGCAGCGGGATACCCTGCGCTCGACGAAGCGTTTCGACCAGAGCCGCAGCCATGTCTGCACGATCAGTACGGCTTCGACACGCAGGATCGCCGTGCACCCCACGCGTCTTGCCCAACGCCTAAACCGCAGCGACACCACCGTCGACGAAAAGCTCATGGCCGGCGACAAAGCTGCTCTCGCTGGATGCCAGGAAGAGGACTGCCCGTGCTACCTCGTTCGGTTCGGCCAACCGCCCGAGCGGAACACTCTTGCTCAGCGCCTTTTCAACTTCGGGTTGCGAGTCGAGGTAGCTGCGTATCAGGCGCGTCTGCGTGCCACCAGGCGAGACGACGTTCACGCGGATGCCTCGCTCCTTGAGGTCAGTGGTCCAGCTTCGGGCAAACGAGCGCACCGCGGCCTTGCTGGCGTTGTAAAGAGACTGGCCTGGCAGACCCTTGCTGCCGGCGATGGAGCCGTTGAGGACGATAGCGCTGCCCGCAGTCATCAGCGGTAGCGCTTTTTGCACGGTGAACACCATGCCTTTCACATTGACGTCGAAGGTCGTGTCGAAATGCGTAGCGTCGATCGCGTCGAGGGGGACGACCTCGTAGATGCCCGCATTGGCGAACACGACATCGACCTTGTGGTGATCGCGTTGGATGCGTTCGTAAAGCCGCGCGACGTCGTCGGAATTGGTGACATCGCCTTGCACACCGACTGCTCCGTGGCCGATCTCCTTGACGGCCTCGGTAAGTGCGTCCTGCCGACGCCCGGTGATGTACACGTGCGCGCCTTCCATGGCGAACAGCTTCGCCGTTGACAGGCCGATGCCGTCGCTGCCCCCCGTGATCACCACCACTTTGTCCTCGAAACGGTTCGTCATTTGCCAGCGCCTTTTTCAAATATGGAGGATTGCTCCACTTATGATATGGAGGTAACCTCCACTTGACAAGAGAGGGAGGAAAACGTGTGAGTGATGAACCTGCCCTTCGGGCTGACGCGCAGAAAAATCGGGAACTCATCCTTTCTGCAGCTGAAGCGCTCTTTCTGGAAAAAGGAGCTGGTGTCCCGCTCGAGGAAGTTGCCAGGCGCGCAGGTGTCGGCATCGGTACGCTGTATCGTCGCTTTCCCACGCGCGAGGCACTGTTAGCCGCGACCAGCAACGAGCGTTTCCTGTCGCTGGCGCAAGCCAGCCGTGCGCGCGACCGAGACCTTGCTCCAGGCGAGGCGGTACGCGCGTACCTGGAAGAACTTGCCAGGAACACGAGCATTTATCAGAGCCTTGCTGCTTCGATCGGGGCTGTTATCCAATGTGGGACGCCCGGCTGTCATGCGATCACCGCGGAAGGGCGACGGCTGCTTCAGCGCGGGCAGGACGCGGGTGCGATCCGTGGCGACGTCACGTATGAGGACTTCATTTGCGTGGTGACTGCCATCTCCCTTGCAGTCGAAAATGACCAATCATCGAAATCGCGTATCGGGCATTTCGTCGACTTGTTCTTGAATGGCATAAGCGTGAAAAGTCTGGATTAGCCAGCGATAATTCAGCTATCTCCGCACGAGTGGGCGCGAAAAAAAACCGCGCAATGCGCGGTTTGATCCTGGATCCACTGCAGTTGCCTGTCAGCGCAGCTTGGCCAGCGCCACGCGCGCATCGGCCATGAATTTCTGCGTTTCCTGTGGCGTGGAGAGGTTGGCGCCGAGCTGGTTGAGCACCTGCTCGATGTCGCTCGATGCGTCCCAGGCTTCGTCGCAGAGCATGCCGGCGATCGGGCCAAGATAATTCAGCGCGACCTTTTCCAGTGCATCGCGGACGCGCTCGTCCGGTGGCGACCCAGCGCCTGCAGGTCCTGCGTTCGGTGCGGCGGCCGGTGCCGGAGCCGCTGCAACCGCTGCCCGCGGCGGTGCCGGCACACCACCCAGATCCTGTTCGAAACCGCCCATCAACCATTGTCGCGAGTCGTCGCTCAGCAGCGAGGGCTTGCCCATGCCGGCGCCGGGATCGGCCTGGAAACGGGCCTTGGCTGCATTGACCATGGTGAGGCGTTGCACTGCCTCGTCATTGCGCAGCATGCGGAACACCACTTCCTCGATCTGCCCGGCGCTGAGGCGGATGATGCAGGAGTGGTTCTTCTCGGTGACGATGAACAGAAAGCCGGACGCCTTCTTCAGTGCCAGCGCCTTGAGCTCGCGCAGGACCTCGATCAGCGGACGGAATTCAGTGGACATGGCGTCTTCCTTGCATCATCTGGTACGGAATGGGTGCGCGCAGCTCAGCGTTTGCTGAGCCGCTCCATGGCCAGCCGGACACTGTTGGACAGGCGGGAGATGGCGCGCGCCAGGGTACCAATTTCATCCTTGAGGTTGACCTCGTCGATGGTGTGGTTCCACTTGCCCAGGCTCAGCTCTTCGGCCACGGTGGTCAGGTGCTGGATCGGGCGCAACACGCGGCTCCAGATCAACGCCCACTGCAGGCCGAGCAACAGCGCACACACCAGCAGGCCGATGCCGGCGATCCATAGCGACTGGCGCACGATCACGCCATTGACGTCGCTCTTGGGGTAGGCCGACACCAGGGTGAAGCCCCAATCGGGTACTTCCTGCTTGGTGACGACCCAGTCGTTGGGCGTTTCCTTGACGATCCGCTCGATGGTGGCGGTGTCGGTGGTGGCACCGGTGGTGGACTGGAAGCGCAGCTTGTTCTTGCTGTCGAACACGGCGATGAAGCCGGAGTCGAGCACGCGACGGCTGCTGACCACGTTTTCCAGCGCCTGGGTGTCGGCCTTGTAGCCGACGTACCAGGCACCGATCACGCGCTTGTCGTTGCCGGCGAAGATCGGCTCGTAGCCGGTGACGTACGGGTTGCCGAGGATGTCGACCACGCCGTAGAAGCTTTCGCCGTTGCGCAGCTTGGCGGCGGCCTGGCCGTTGGGATCGAGCACGGTGCCGATGGCGCGGCTGCCGTCGTCCTTCTTGACGTTGGTGGAGATGCGCACGAAGTCATCGCCGGTACGCGAGAACAGCGTGGCGGTGCCTTCGTGGATGGCGGTGACCTCGTCGAGCATGTCGAAGACGTTGGCCTGCGCCTTCTGGCCCAGCAGCAGGTCGTTGGCGCTGCGCTCGCCCACGCGCACTTCGTTGCCGACGCTGGCGGTGCCGTGTGCGTTGGCTTCCTTGCGCAGCTGGCGCATGGAGGAATTGACGCGATCGAGCATCATCGCGCGGGTGACCGAGAACAGGGTCTGCAAGGACACCGACTGGCGCTCGATCGCGTCGCCGGTCTCGAACTTGACCCGGTTCGCTTCGGTAATGGCCAGAATGACCGTCAGTGCCACCACCACGACCAGCACCAAGGCCAGCACCGGCAACAGCAGGCGCACCCGCAAAGAGTGACGAAGCATCGCAATTCCCCTGAACGCGTTTAGTGATTGGATCGAACGCCGTCGCAGCCCCCGGCAGCGGTCGGACCTAGCCGTTATCGGCTGTTGCGCATGATGCTGAAGCGGCCCCCACGCCGCTGGCGGTGCATACGATAGCTCAAGCCGATCGATTTGACAGTGCGCGTCGATCGCATCGTGCGCCTTGTGTTCAAGAATGGTGGACCGGGTTACAGAGTTCGGGCTGGCGGGCGCGGTGGGCGGCAAGATCGGCTAGCCCTCCAGGGGCGATCCATCGCGGCGCCGTCGGTGAGCCGGCCGATGCGCGCGGTGGCGTCTTTGTGTCACGCCTGCCGTTGCCGCGCTACCGCGATGACCAGATGCAGCGGTGTTTGAAGAGCGACCTGCGCTTGCGATCTGCCTGGTCGCAGGCGGCTCAGGTTTCCAGCGACAGGATTCCCCGGCGCAGGGCAACGGTGACCGCATGGGTGCGATCGCGCACGCCGAGCTTGGCCAGGATGTTCTTCATATGCGCCTTGACCGTCTCTTCGGAAATGCTCAAGGCATTGCCGATCTGCTTGTTGGAGCATCCGGTGGCCACCAGGCTCAGTACCTCCGTCTCGCGGGCGGACAGCGCGTCGTCGAGCACGTGGGCGGCGATGTTTTCGGCCACCGACGCCGGAACATGCCGCCGCTGGCCGCGGCGCACGTCGCGAATGGTGTCGACCAGCTCGCGGCGCAGCGCGCTCTTGAGCAGATAGCCGCAGGCGCCGGCCTGCAGTGCGCGCACCGCACGCACATCGCCCGTATAGGTGGTCAACACGATGACCTTGGCGGCGGGGTCGACACGGCGGATGCGCTGGATGGCTTCGACGCCATCCACGCGCGGCATCTGCAGATCCATCAGCACCACGTCCGGGCGCAGGCTGGCGTAGCAGGCCACGGCCTGTTCGCCGTCTTCGGCTTCGCCGACCACACGCATGTCGTGTTCGGCGGCGAGCATGGCACTGAGACCGTCGCGCAGCAGCGGATGATCGTCTACCACCAGCACGTCGGTCGGTTTGACCATCTCAGCCATTGGAGCTCTCCGTGGATCGTGCAGGTCGAAATCGCCACCACCAGCGCGGTGGCGTCGCATAGGCGGTGCGGGCCGGAAGCGTGATCTGGATTGCGGTGCCGCTGCCTGGACGCGACCACAACTGCATCTTGGCGCCGATGCGTTTGGCGCGTTCCTGCATGCCGGTCAGCCCCCAGTGGCCGGTGCGTGCATGCCCATGCAGCACGTCCGGATCCAGGCCGCAGCCATCGTCGCGGATGCGCAGCACGAAGTCACGTGAACCGTAACGCAGTTCCAGCGCGATGCGCGCGGCGCCTGCATGGCGATCGGCATTGGCCAATGCTTCGCGGCCAAGCTGGAACACTTCGTCGGCCACCATCGGACGCAGCGCCACCGGGCGTCCTTCGACCGACACCTGCAGTTCGGCAGACGGCGGTGGCATGGTGGCCTCGCGTGCGCGCTGCAGTGCGGCGGCCAGATCCTGGCGCAGCGAATAACTGTCGCGCAGGCCGTTGACGCGGTCGCGGCCTTCGACCAGCGCATTCTCGGCCAGGTCGACCGCCTGTTCGAGCTCCAGCCGCCGCGGGTCGTCCTGCGGCAACGAGCGGCTGGCGGCATGCAGCCGCAGGATCAGGCCTTGCGTGCCCTGCAACAAGGTGTCGTGTAACTCGCGCGCGATGCGTTCGCGTTCGCGGTAGCGCTCTTCCAGGCGTGCACGCAGGCGTCCGGCAATACGCCGGGTGCGCATGCGCCACAGCATCGCAAGCGTCAGCAGCAGGGCGAGCGCAACGCACACCTTGAATTGCCAGGTTTGCACGAAGGCCGCTTCGATGACGAAATCCAGCGTGTCGCCGCGCGCGTTCCACACGCCATCGTTGTTGGCGGCGGCAATGCGGAAGCGGTAACGGCCGGGCGCGAGGTTGGTATAGAACGCCTCGTTACGGTTGCCGGCGTCCTGCCATTGCGCGTCCACGCCCTCCAGCCGGTAGCGGAAGCGCACGCGTTCGGGCCGGGTCAGGCTCACAGCGTCGTAGCCGATGCGCAGGCGGTGCGTCCACTTGGGCAGGCGCAGCCCGGCGGTGCGCGGGTAGGGACGGTCGTCGGCGACCACGTCGGTGATGAAGACCTCCGGCGCGGTGGGGTTGCGGTAGGTCTGTTCCGGGTCCAGCCAGGCCAGGCCCTGGTTGGTGGTGAACCACAACAGGCCGTCGTCGGCGGCGATGGCTGTGGGGACCGGTGTGGCCTGCTGGGCGACACCGGGCAACCCGTCCATGATGTCGTACAGGCGCAGCGCCGGGCTGACCACGCCCGATTGCACGCTCTGTAGCAGCGCACGTTGAGCGATCTGCACCACGCCGCGGTTGCCGTTCAACCACAGCGTGCCGTGCCGGTCCTGCACGATGCCGGTGATGCCCTGCAGGAGCGGATTGGTCTGATCGGCCACTTGCCGGAACCGGCCGTCGGCGCCCAGCGCTGCCAGCCCGGTTTCGCCGGCGACCAGCGTGAGCGACGGGCCTTGCCAGATGGCGGTGATCGGCCCCACCGACAGGCCATTTTCTGCGCTGTAACGCGTCACCTGCCCGCCCTGCAGCAGGCGCGCATCGCCCTTGATGGTGCCCACCCACAGGCCGCCATCGCGCGTATTGGCGAGCACCGTGCACGGGCTATCCTGCAGATCGGGCAGCGGCTGCCAGGCGTTGCCGTCGAAAGCGTAGGGGCCGCCGGCATCCGGGCAGATCCAGGGGTGGTTGCGGTTGTCCACGACGAAGGCGCGGATGGCGCCGGTCGCCAGGCCGAGCGGCAGCGCCACCGGTTGCACGCGGCCGACCTGCAGACGTAGCAAGGCGTGCTCGCCAAGCACCCAGCCATTGGCGGTCGCCGGCACATCCAGGATGTGGTGGGACGCACCACGCTGCAAACCTTCCACGCGATCGCGGCTCAAGGCCAGCAGCCGGCCATCGCGCAGGCTGGCCAGGAGCGGGCGTGCGGCGGTGCCCGGGGCGGGATTGAAGGTCGCCACGGCCATCGCCTGGCCCGGCAGCAAGGACGCCAACGGCAGCAACGCGCGATGTCGGAACCGGTTGAGGCCCAGATTGGTGCCGGCCCACAGATTGCCTTCGCGGTCCTCGAGCAAGGGGCCGGCAGTGGCCGAGGTCAGGCCTTGTACGGTTCCGAAGCGTTCCAGCACCGGCGTGGGCGATGTGGGCAAGGCGATCCGGAACAGGCCATGCGCCGCGTAGTCGCTGCCCCATAGCGCGCCATCGCGCATGAACCGGATGCGCCGCGCGAACAGCCCGGGAAATTGCAGCCGGGCACGGGCCGTGGCGGGCAGCACGTGGCCCTGCGCATCGGTCAACGCAAACACGCCGCGGTACGGGTCTGCGACCCAGATCGCTCCGCCCGGACTTTCGGCCATGGTGACGTAGAGACCCACCTGCTGGCCGCTGGGTTCGAAGCGTTTGGCGCCAGGCCGCAACGACAGAATCTGGGTACCGTCGCTGACCCAGAGCGTGCCGCGCACATCGCGCAGCAGCCAATGCGCGCGCTCGGCGGTATAGCCCCAGTCGGCGCCTGCACGCTGCCAGCGTTGCCCATCGAACCAGCACAAACCGCCATCGATGGCGGCCCACCAGCGCCCACTGCCATCGTGCTCAATGCGGAACACCATGCCGGCGGGCACGTCCTTGCCCGGGCTGAAGTGCGTCAGGTGACCGTCGGCAACGCGATCGATGCCGGCGTTGAAGTAGCCGATCCAGGCGGTATCGTCCGGCGCCAGCGCAAGCGTGGTCATGTTGTGCGATGCATAGGCCTCGCCATCCGGCGCCGCCTGCCGCGCGAAACGGTCGCCATCGAACTGAAACAGGCCAAATCCGGTCGCCAGCCACAATGGCCCGGCCTCGGCTTGCTGGATATCCCAGATATCGGCCGGTGCGCCGCGCTCGGTGCTCCAGGCGGTGTGGTGGAATTGCAGCAGCCCCGCACGCGTTGCGGCGATGCCTTGGGCGTACACGGGATTGCACGGCCACCCGCAACTGCACATCACAACGATCATCGCCGCGCACAGGCGCCAGAGCAGGTGGAATCGGATGGGGGGCTCGCGCGGCATTGCAGCATTGTCGGGCGAGATCGGGGCCAAGCACCACCACCTCTTTCGGGGGAGGCAGGTCGGGCAGGAAATCGGCTACGCATGGACCGGCATGTTGCGTGGGGTGCGTGCGTGTCGCTGCGATGCAGTGTGCGCCGAGCCGGATGCCATCGGTTGACTGCAGCAGTGATGACGCCGCCTTGTAGCGTGCCATTCGTGCGCTGGCGTCCGCTTGGTTTGCGTGTGGTGCGGGTGTCGGCTTGGACACTGCAAAGCGCGACAGAAACAACGGCGCGGTATCGCCGCTGCATCGGCGTGCATGCGCGGTGCATGCCATGGCGATGCACCCATGTGATCCCATGCGTGCTTGTGGCAGCACGCGTGTCGCTCACCCGAAAGAGTGAGCGATCGGCCTCACCATCAGGGGTGGGGCGATCGGCAGGTTCGCCCCACCATGGCGGCATTCCCCGCCGGAGACGCCACATGGCACGTCTGACTGCCGCCGGTCGCCTCGATCTGCATGCAGGCAACACCAACGCACTGTACGCCCCGCGCGCACGTGCCGTGGCCAGAGCGCTGCAGTACATCGACACGCATCTGTATGAGCCCATCGGCGTCACGCAACTGGCCGGCGCCGCCTGCATGAGCCGCTTCCATTTTGCGCGCGTGTTTCGCGATGCGCTGGGCGCCAGCCCGATGGAGTATCTGCGTCGTCGTCGCCTCGAACGCGCCCAGGCCATGCTGCGCGAAGGCGGCCACACCATCAGCCAGATCGCCACCGATCTGTGCTTCTTCGATCAAAGCCATTTCGTCCGCAGCTTCCGCAACGCCACCGGCTGCACGCCGGCGCGCTTTGCCGCGCAAGTGGCGAACGATCCCTGCGCCGCGCGTGCCCAGCCGCGTGCGCATCGGCACAGCGCCGGTTCTTTTTCATCCTCCCTGGAGCATCACGCATGACCACCGCCACCGCCGTCCCCGGTAAGTCCCTGTTGTCGCCCGGTGATCACGCGCTGATCCTGATCGACCATCAATCGCAGATGGCGTTCGCCACGCATACCATCGACATCTCGGCGCTGCGCAACAACGTGTCGCTGATTGCCAAGGGCGCCAAGGGCTTCAAGGTGCCGGTGATCTTGACCACCGTTGCAGAGAAGTCGTTCTCCGGCCCGCTGTTTCCCGAGCTGCCGGAGATCTTTGCCGGCGAACCGGTGCTTGATCGCACCAGCATGAATGCCTGGGAAGACCAGGGTGTGATCGATCGCGTCAACGCCATCGGCAAGCAGCGTCTGGTGATTGCCGGGCTGTGGACCAGCGTCTGCATCGTCGGCCCGACGCTGTCGGCGGTCGAGCAGGGATTCGAGGTCTACGTCATCACCGATGCCTGCGGCGATGTCAGCGACGAAGCGCACGAGCGCGCGGTGACGCGGATGGTGCAGGCCGGCGCCGCGCCCATCACCAGCGTGCAGTACCTGCTGGAACTGCAGCGCGACTGGGCACGCAGCGACACCTACGACCTCACCACCGGCATCGCGCGTGCGCATGCGGGCGGCTACGGCATCGGCATTCAGTACGCCAAAACCATGTTCGGCGCGCAGGAAGGCGGGCATTGAACGCATCGGCACCACGTGGCAACGCCGGCCTTGCAGCGGCATTGCTGATGCTGCGCATTGCCGGCGGCGGTTTCCTGTTGCCGCATGGCCTGGGCAAGTTGCTGGGATGGTTTGGTGGGCCGGGGCTGGCTGGATTTGCCGCTGAATTACAGCAATTCGGCTTTCCGTCTGCGCAACCGTTGCCGTTGCTGCTGGCCTCGGTGCAGACGCTCTCTGGGCTGGCGGTGTTACTGGGTCTGTGGACGCGCGTCAGTGCTGCACTGGGGGCGGTGTTCATCGCCACCACCGTCGTGGTGGCCGTGCCCAAGGGCTGGTTCTGGATGCACGGCGGGATGGAATACCCGCTGATGTGGCTGCTGGTGTTGCTGGGGCTGGTTTCCGCTGGCGGTGGCGCATGGTCGCTGGATGGGCTGCACAGGCGTGGTGCGGCATGAGCGGCGTACCGAATGATCACGATGCCGGGCGGCGCCTGTGGATGCAGGCCGCCGCCGCCGGTCTTGCGTTGGGCGCCTTGCCCGGCGCTTGGTCTGCTTCAGGGAAGTCTCCGATGGTCGATCTGGTCGTTCGCAACGCACGCATCACCACCCTCAATCCACGTCAGCCCAGCGCCACCGCCATTGCAGTGACCGATGGACGCATCGTGGCGGTGGGCGACGATGCGCAGATCATGGCGCTGGCAGCTGGCGCCCGCAGCATCGATGCGCAAGGCCGACGCCTGTTGCCCGGCCTCAATGACAGCCACACCCATCTGATTCGCGGCGGGCTCAACTACAACCTGGAGCTGCGCTGGGATGGCGTGCGCTCGCTTGCCGATGCGATGGCGATGTTGAAGGCGCAGGTCGACCGCACCCCAGCGCCGCAATGGGTGCGTGTGGTCGGCGGATTCACCGCGCATCAGTTCGTCGAAAAACGCTTGCCGACCCTGGACGAGATCAATGCCATCGCACCGGATACACCGGTATTTTTGCTGCATCTGTACGACCGCGCCCTGCTGAACCGCGCGGCCTTGCGCGCCTGTGGCTACGACAAGGCCACTGCCGATCCGCCCGGCGGGCGCATCGAGCGCGACAAGCTGGGTAATCCCACAGGCTTGCTGCTGGCCAAGCCCAATGCCCTGATTCTCTACACCAGCCTGGCCAAGGGCCCGCGACTACCGTTGGAGTATCAGGCCAATTCCACACGCCATTTCATGCGCGAACTCAACCGGCTGGGGATCACCTCGGTGATCGATGCCGGCGGCGGCTTCCAGAATTATCCGGAGGACTACCAAGTCATCGAACAGTTGCACGTGGCCGACCAGTTGAGCGTGCGCATCGCCTACAACCTGTTCACCCAGAACAAGGGCAAGGAAGTCGACGACTTCCGCGGCTGGACCGAGATGCTGCCGGTGCGCAAGGGCGACGATCTGCTGCGGCACAACGGCGCCGGCGAAATGCTGGTGTTTTCGGCTGCGGATTTCGAGCAGTTCAGCGAGCCGCGCCCGGAGCTGCCGCCGGAACTGGAGCCCGAGCTGGAGCAGGTGGTGCGGTTGCTGGTCGAAAAGCGTTGGCCATTCCGTATCCATGCCACCTACGACGAAAGCATCGGACGCATTCTCGATGTGTACGAAAAGGTCAATGCCGACATTCCGTTCGATGGCCTGCATTGGTTCGTCGATCACGCCGAAACCATCACGCCACGCAATATCGACCGCATTCGCGCCTTGAACGGCGGCATCGCCGTGCAGCACCGCATGGCGTATCAGGGCGAAGCGTTTGTCGAGCGCTACGGCGTACAGGCTGCGCGGCACACGCCACCGGTGCGTCGCATGTTGGCCGCCGGCGTGCCGGTGGGCGCCGGCACCGATGCGACGCGCGTGGCCAGTTACAACCCGTGGGTGGCGCTGTCGTGGCTGGTCACCGGACGCACAGTGGGCGGTCTGGCGTTGTACGGCGAAGAGAACCTGCTCGACCGTGAGCAGGCGTTGCGGCTGTGGACGCAGGGCAGCGCGTGGTTCTCCGGCGATGAGGGCCACAAGGGCACGCTGGCGGCGGGGCAACTGGCCGATTTCATCGTGTTGTCCGACGATTACTTCCGCGTCGACGATGCCGCCATTGCCGACATCACCAGCGTGCTGACCGTGCTGGGTGGGCGCGTCGTCCATGGCGACGGCGACTTCGCCGCACTGGCGCCCACCTTGCCGCCGGCGATGCCGGACTGGTCGCCGGTCAACCGGTTCGGCGGCTATCACGTGTGCGGTACGTCCAGCGGGCTTACCAGTGCCACGCACACGCATGGCCATGGCTGTCGCGCGCACGGGCCGCATGGACATGCCGCGCAGCATGCTGCGCCCAGCGATGACCTGCGCGGCTTCTGGGGCGCATTGGGTTGCGCGTGTTTCGCGTTCTGAGATCGGCACCACAGCGATGCGCCTGCCGGCGCATCCTGGCCCGTCACCTTGTTTGTCTCACCCCGTCCACTGGAGCCTTGCCGCGATGACTTCTTCTGCCGCACCCGCCGATAGCGGTGCCTGGTCGCCGCTGCGCGAGCCGATCTTTCGTGCCTTATGGCTGGCCATCTTAGGAAGCAACATCGGCACCTGGATCAACGATGTCGCCGCGTCCTGGGTGATGGCCGAACGGACGGGCTCGCCGTTGATGGTGGCGGCGGTGCAGTCGGCCACCACCTTGCCGGTGGTGTTGTTCGCACTGGTGGCCGGCACGCTGGCCGACATCGTCGACCGCCGCCGCTACCTGATGCTCACCCAGGGCTGGATGTTGCTGGTGGCCGCAGCCTTGGCCTTGCTATCGCATCTGCAGTTGCTAACCCCGTGGGTATTGGTGGCATTGACCTTTGCAATGGGCATGGGCGCGGCAATGGCGATGCCTGCGCAGGCGGCAATCGTGTCGGAGCTGGTGCCGCGGCCGATGCTGGCCTCGGCGGTAGCGCTCAATTCGATCGGCATGAACATCGCCCGCTCGATCGGCCCAGCGGTTGGCGGTTTGATCGTGGCGCAATTCGGGCCGCCGTGGGCATTTTTGCTCAATGGCGTGACCTTCGGGCTGATGCTGCTGGTGTTGTGGCGTTGGCGTCGCGATGCGCATGTCTCTGCATTGCCGCCGGAGAGCTTCGGCGCGGGCCTGCGTGCCGGTCTGCGCTACGCCGCACGCGCCGGGCGCTTGCAGGCGGTGCTGATCAAGGCCGCCGGGTTCTTCCTGTTCGCCAGCGCGTTGACCGCATTGCTGCCGTTGGTGGTCCGTCGCGACATGCAGTTGGGTGCCGGCAGTTATGGCGTGTTGCTGGGCTGCATCGGCATCGGTGCGATCAGTGGCGCGCTGCTGTTGCCACGCCTGCGTGCGCGCTACGACCGCGACCTACTGGTGTTCGTGGCCACCATCGTGTGCGCAGCCTCATTGCTGGGGCTGGCATTGTCGCGTCAGATCGGAGTGCTGTGCGTGGTGATGGTGGTCAACGGCCTGGCCTGGATCACCGTGCTGTCGTCCTTGCAGATCGCCGCGCAAACGGCGGTGCCTGCCTGGGTGCGCGCACGCGCATTGTCGCTGTACATCGTGGTGTTTGCTGCGGGTATGGCGGCCGGCTCGCTGGTCTGGGGCGCGTTGGCGCAACGCACCTCGATCGCGACAGCCCTGCAGATTGCCGCCGTTGGCGCGGTGATCGCGGCGCTGCTGGTCAAGCGCGCGCGCATTGCCGGCACCGAACAGCTGGACCTCGCCCCTGGCGGACATTGGCCTGTGCCGGCGCAATCGGATGCGGTCGAACACGATCGCGGCCCGGTGCTGGTGACGGTCGAATACCGCATCGCTGCCCATGCGCGCGTAACTTTCCTGCAGCTGATGACGCAACTGGGCAACGCGCGGCGTCGTGATGGTGCGGTGGTCTGGGGTATCGCCGAAGACGCGGCAACACCCGGTGTGCAACTGGAATACTTCATCGTCGCTTCGTGGCTGGAACATCTGCGTCAGCACGAGCGCGTCACCGGCGACGACCGCCAGCTGCAGGAGCAGATCCGCGCCCTGCATCAAGGCGAGCGCGCGCCGGTGGTCCGCCACTTCGTCGGTGGCGGCGGTGTGGCGGTGCCGCCGCACGCCCATGCCGATATCTGAGAACTTCATCAGCACGACGCTCCCGATCGGCCCGGCGCTGAAATCGATGTCGCTTTCTGCTGCCAGGTCGGCTGCGCCTGCCGTGCGTGAGGCCGGTTGCCGGCGCTGGTAACCGGCCTACGCAGACCCAGGGCTGGAGCGCCTTTTGGCCAAGCGGAGCGGGCGCAACCTGCCTGCTGGCTGCGCCCGATCGGCCATACGGTCAGCCAGGGCAGCGCACGTGTCCTTCAGCGGTCGGCGTATCGCTTGCGCTACCGATCGACATTGGCTGCGACTGCCTGACCTGCCATTGCTGGCACCGCCATGGCTGAGCATCGCGTTGCCGGTGGTCGTGCTGCGTGGCGGTTTCTTGCGGGCACTGGTTGCTGTGCTCACCTGTGGCTGGCCGGTCCATGCCTGAAGCTGGTCCGTTGCGCGGTGTTGCGACCACGCTGCGAAGGTGCACCGTCGCCATCCCGCTTGCTGTTTCGGCATCTTTGCGCGCACGTCGTGGGTCCGCAAGCTCGCCTGCAGGGGGCGCATTGGGGCGCCACTGGCAACAGGCCTATCGACGCTGAGGCCGCCAGCCTGATCACAACGGATCTGCGCGCAGCAAAGCAACGCGCACCAAAACAAAAGGCCGGCTCTCACGAGCCGGCCTTTTGTTTTACGCAGTGAAGCAAGAATCAGCGCTTGGCGAAGGCCAGCAGATCCTTGTTGAACTGATCGGCATGGGTAATGGTCAACCCGTGCGGCGCGCCGGGGTAGATCTTCAGTTCGGCGTTGCTGATGATCTTGGCCGACAACTTGCCCGATGCATCGATCGGCACGATCTGGTCGTCGTCGCCATGCACCACCAGCGCCGGCACGTCGATCTTCTTCAGGTCGGCGGTGTAATCGACCTCGGAGAATTCCTTGATGCAGTCGTACTGACCCTTGTGACCGCCCAGCATGCCCTGCAGCCAGAACGCATCGCGCATGCCCCGGGTGACCTTGTGGCCGTCGCGGTTGGCACCGAAGAACGGCGTGGTCAGGTCCTGATAGAACTGCGAACGGTCCTTGGCAACGCCATCGCGGATGCCGTCGAACACGCTCATCGGCAGGCCGCCCGGATTGGTCGGGCTCTTGACCATCTGCGGCGGCACTGCGCCGACCAGTACCACCTTGGCCACACGCTTGCTGCCATGGCGGCCAACGTAATGCGCCACTTCGCCACCGCCGGTGGAATGGCCGACCAGGATCGCGTCCTTCAGGTCCAGCGCGTCGATCACTGCAGCCAGATCGTCCGCATAGGTGTCCATGTCGTTACCGTCCCAGGTCTGCGACGAGCGGCCATGGCTGCGGCGATCGTGTGCGATCACGCGGTAGCCGTGCTGGCCCATGAACAGCATTTGCGGGTCCCAGGCATCGCCGCTGAGCGGCCAACCATGTGCGAAGACGACCGGCTGGCCCTTGCCCCAATCCTTGTAGAAGATATTGGCGCCGTCGGGGCGTTTGACGAAATTGGACATCGGGTTGACTCCGTGAGTGGACGAGTGGGGTGGGGTGGTGGCGCGGGCGCGTGCGGGAGGTGCGGCAGTGGCGAATGCGGGCAGCGACAACGCTGCTACGGCGACCGTGCCGGTGATGAGAAAGCTGCGGCGTCCGGCGTCGGCCGGATGCGCCTCGAACGGATCCATAAACACTCCTGGGGCGAGGGGCATGCAGCCCGGCGATGGCACGATGCGATACGCATCGTGCTTGCATGGGCCCGCGCCACGCGGTGCGACGCAGGCCACGGGCGTGCCGGTGCATGCGAGCAGTAGACCGCCTGCGTCGCAGCGCAGATTGCATCTGCGTGCGCTCTACAGCGGTTATCCAAGCGTTGCGGATCAGCTCGTTCGCTGCAGTCGATGCGCCGTGATGGATCATCCGGGCATCCAGCTCGCACGAACGCAATGCAGCGCCGATCAACGCTCCTCCGTGCATCCTGACTGGCTCTGCAGCGCACGCAGCTGCCGCATCGCATCGACCACGCCGGTTGTGCTCGCCACTCACTGCAGCGCAGTGTCCCACAGCAGCTTCAGGTTCAAGCCGACGATCACCGTCGCAATGACCCAGGCGATGCGCACCAGCCACGGCGGTGCCACCAATGCGCCCATCAACTCACGGTCCGACACGAAGCGCACCAGCGGGATCACCGCAAACGGCAGCTGCATCGACAGCACCACCTGGCTGAGCACCAGGAGCCGCGCGGTACCGGCCTCGCCATACAACCAGGTCACGATCACCACCGGCACGATGGCGATGCCACGTGTCAGCAGGCGGCGCAGCCACGGCGGCAAGCGCAGTTGCAGGAAGCCTTCCATCACGATCTGCCCGGCCAGCGTGGCGGTGACGGTGGAATTGACGCCGGAGGCCAGCAACGCCACTGCGAACAGCGTCGAGGCCAGGCCCACGCCCAGCATCGGCGCGAGCAGGGCGTGAGCCTGTTCGATTTCCTGCACATCGGTGCGGCCCTGCGCATGGAACACCGCCGCCGCCAGGATCAGGATCGAGGCATTGATGAACAGCGCGAACATCAATGCCACGGTGCTGTCGGTCACCGCCCAGCGCAGCGCCGACTTGCGGCCCGCATCGGTGCGCGGATACGCACGTGTCTGCACGATCGACGAATGCAGGTACAGGTTATGCGGCATCACCGTCGCACCGATGATGCCGATCGCCAGATACAGCGCGCGCGGGTCGGTGACCACCTGCGCACGAGGAATGAAGCCGCCCAGCACGGCGGCGATCGGTGGTGCCGCCAGCGCGATCTGGACGCCGAAGCAGACGAAGATGATCAACAGCAGCGCGATCACGAACGCTTCCAGCGCACGGAAACCGCGGTTCATCAGCAACAGCACCAGCACCACGTCCACCGCAGTGATGATGGCGCCCACGGTCAGCGGAATGCCGAACAACAGCTTCAACGCGATGGCGGTGCCGATTACCTCGGCCAGATCGCAGGCGATGATCGCCAGTTCGCAGATGCCCCACAGCGCCAGGTTCACTCCGCGCGGGTAACGCGCCCGGCAGGCCTGCGCCAGGTCCAGCCCGGTCGCGATGCCCAGCCGTGCCGACAGGCTCTGCAGCACGATCGCCATCAGGTTGGACAGCAGGATCACCGACAGCAGCAGATAGCCGAACTGCGAGCCGCCGGCCAGGTCGGTGGCCCAGTTGCCCGGGTCCATGTACCCGACCGACACCATGTAGCCCGGGCCCAGGAACGCCAGCAGCCGGAACCACCAGTGGCCGCCCTTGGGTACGGCGACGCTGGCGTGGTGATCGCCCAACCCGCCATTGGCCGCGGCTGGCAGGGGAAGGGGCGAGGCTGGCTGAGGACGGAGATCGACGGACATGCGGAGCAGGCAGGCTGGGAGTCACACCGATGATATAGCAAGGGCTATGCTATTGAGCATTGGCAATTTAAATCGTAATGATCGGCTGCGTGCTTCAAACTACGCATCCCGGCACTGGCGCCGGACGTGATGACGGGGATGAGGGTGGGCAAGAGCGAAAAGCTGGAAGCAGCCGCGCCGGCGCTGATCGACGCACAGGTGCATATGGAGAGCTTCCGTCAGGTGCGCGAAGCGCGCCGCGCCGAGCTGGTCGAGGACTATGTAGAGCTGATCTCCGATCTGCTGGTCGACGGTGGCGAAGCGCGTCAGGTCGATATCGCCGCGCGCCTGGGCGTGGCGCAGCCGACCGTGGCCAAGATGCTCAAGCGGCTGGTGCGCGACGGCTGGGTGGTGCAGCGCCCGTACCGCGGGGTGTTCCTGACCCCGGCCGGCGAGGCGCTGGCCGCGTCCAGCCGGCAGCGCCATCAGATCGTCGAGCGCTTTCTGCTCGCCCTGGGCATCGACGAGGCCACCGCGCGCCGCGACGCCGAAGGTATCGAGCACCATGTCAGCGAAGCCACCGTGGCCGCGTTCGCCGCCTTCCTGGATCGCCAGGGCGGCAGCGCCGCGTGAGCATGCCGGTGGAAACGTCGGTAGACGCGGCGCAGACGCTGATCGACCAACAGTGGATGCAACGCGCCCTGCAACTGGCCGAGCGTGCCGAACGCGACTTTGACGAGATCCCGGTCGGCGCGCTGCTGATCGATGCCGGGGGCACCGTGCTGGGCGAGGGCTGGAACTTCAATATCGCCAGCCACGATCCCAGCGCGCATGCCGAGATCATGGCCCTGCGCGAAGGCGGCCGCCGCCTGGCCAACCACCGGCTGATCGGCTGCACGCTGTATGTCACGTTGGAGCCGTGCGCGATGTGCGCGATGGCGATGATCCACGCGCGCATTGCGCGGGTGGTGTTCGCCGCCAGCGATCCCAAGACCGGCGCCTGCGGCAGCGTGTTCGATCTGCCCGCCGACCCGCGCCATAACCACCGCGTGCAGGTCAGCGGTGGCGTGCTGGCCGCCGAGGCCGGTCTGCGCCTGACCAATTACTTCAGGGCCAAGCGCGGCAAGCCGCCCCTCGCGCCCTGAGCGGCGCGGCCGCGGTATGATGCGCGCCCTTCAGCATCCGGCCGGCGACGGCCCTCCACAGGACGGCGATATGGCAGACACCCTTGCAGGCAACGACCGACTGATCTGGATCGATCTGGAAATGACCGGCCTGGATACCGATCGCGATTCCATCATCGAGATCGCCACCATCGTGACCGATGCGCAGTTGAACGTGCTTGCCGAAGGGCCGGAGCTGGCCATCGCCCACCCGCTGGCGACGCTGGAAGCCATGGACGAGTGGAACCGCAATCAGCACCGCCGTTCGGGGCTGTGGCAGCGCGTGCTCGACAGCCAGGTCACCCATGCCCAGGCCGAGGCGCAGACAGTGGCCTTCCTGAGTGAATGGATCCGCGCCGGCGCCTCGCCGATGTGCGGCAATTCGATCTGCCAGGACCGCCGCTTCCTGCACCGCCAGATGTCGCGCCTGGAGCGCTACTTCCACTACCGCAACCTGGACGTGTCCACCATCAAGGAGCTGGCACGGCGTTGGGCGCCGACGGTGGCCAATGGTTTTGCCAAGAGCTCGGCCCACACCGCGTTGAGCGATGTGCGCGATTCGATCGACGAGCTGCGCCACTACCGCCAGTTCATGGGCGCGCTGGGCGGCGATTCCCAGGCCGACGTGCCGGCCTGAGCGCTGGCCACTGCGGCGTTGCACGCTGTTGGCGTGTTGATTGACGGCGCCCAGTTGCGGATCACGCGCAGGTGTATGTCCGGTAACGTTTGCTGCCGGTCAGGCAGGCAAAAAGCCACATAGTTGCAACGCATCCAATAAAAAGGCCGCATCGTTCGATGCGGCCTTTTGCTTTTCCATCAAGCGATTCGATGCATCAGCGCGCCAGCGGCGGACCCTTGCTCAGGTCGCCGTCGTCGGCGATGCCTTTTAGCAGCAGGTCGGAGATCGGCTTGCCGTCGGCATCGTGGTGATACACGTGCAGGTCGCGCTGCGGATACGGGATGTTGAGCCCGTTTTCCAGCAACTGGTTGCGGATCTGTTCCAGCGTGGTGCTCTTGGCCGCGCCGAAATTGCCGTTGGTCGCATACGCGAACAACATCAGATCCACCGTGCTTTCGCCCAGATTGGTGACCTGCACGAACGGTGCCGGCGACTCCAGGAGGTTCGGATTGTCCTTGGCGATCTGCAGCAACAGCTGCTGGGCTTTCTTCAGATCGTCGCCGTAGCCCACGCCCACGGTCACTTCCAGGCGCCGGTTGGGCAGGGTGCTGTAGTTGACGATCGGCGAGGTGGTGATGGTGCTGTTGGGCAGGGTGATCATGCGCTCGTCAAACGAGCGGATCCGGGTCTGGAAGATCCGGATCTCGTCGACGATGCCTTCTTGGCCGGCAATCACCACATGGTCGCCATCGCGCATCGGCCGCAGCACGATCAGCATCACGCCTGCAGCGATATTGGACAGCGAGTCCTTCAACGCCAGACCGACCGCCAGGCCGGCCGCACCCAGCACCGCGATCAGCGAGGTCGGCGGCACGCCGATCTTGCTCAACGCGCTCACGAACACCAGCACCAGCAGCAACGCGTACAGCACGTTGCGCAGGAAGTTGGTCAGCGTGATCTCGATGCGCGCGCGGGTCAGCGCACGGTGCAGCCACTGGCTGAGCTGCTTGGCCAGCCACATGCCGACCACCACGATCAGCAGGGCCAGCCCCCAGTTGAGCGCATATTGCGCCCACGGGATATTGGCCCAGTTGAACGCCGGCTCCGCCGTCTTCGCCGCCACCGGCCTTGCGGCGACTGCTCCCGCAGCCGCCGCCAACACCGCACCCAACATACCCATCAGCTCTCGCTCTTCAACTTGGCCAGACGCAGCCAGGTGTCGACCACGGTGTCAGGATTCAGCGATACCGACTCGATCCCTTCCTGCATCAGCCACTCGGCCAGTTCCGGGTGATCGGACGGCCCCTGGCCACAGATGCCCACGTACTTGCCCTTGGCGCGCGCCGACTTGATCGCCATCGACAGCAGCTTCTTGACCGCCGGGTTCCGCTCGTCGAACAGATGCGCCACGATCGACGAATCGCGGTCCAGGCCCAGGGTCAGCTGGGTCAGATCGTTGGAGCCGATCGAGAAGCCGTCGAAGATGTCCAGGAACTCGTCGGCCAGCAGCGCATTGGACGGCAGCTCGCACATCATGATGATCTTCAGGCCGTTCTCGCCCTGCTTGAGCCCGTTCTGCTCCAGCACCTCGATCACCTTGCGGCCTTCTTCCAGCGTGCGCACGAACGGGATCATCACCCAGAGGTTGTCCAGGCCCATCTCGTTGCGCACCTTCAGCACCGCCTTGCACTCCAGCGAGAAGGCCTTGGTGAAGGACGGATCGACGTAGCGGCTGGCGCCACGGAAGCCGATCATCGGGTTTTCTTCATGCGGTTCGTAACGCGAGCCGCCGATCAGGTTGGCGTACTCGTTGGACTTGAAGTCCGACAGGCGCACGATCACCGTGTTCGGTGCCACCGAGGCGGTCAGCGTTGCGATGCCCTCGGCCAGGCGATTGACGTAGAAGCTCACCGGGTCGCCGTAGCCGGCGGTCTTGGCGTCGATCTTCTTGCGGACGTCAGCGTCCTGCTTGTCGTATTCCAGCAGCGCGTTGGGATGGATGCCGATGTGCGCGGCAATGATCATTTCCAGACGCGCCAGGCCGATGCCGGCATTGGGCAGCTGGCCGAAGTCGAACGCACGCTCCGGGTTGGCCACGTTCATCATGATCTTGAGCGGGGCAGGCGGCATGTTGCCCAGGTCGGTGGTGGTGCGCTCGAACGGCAGCAGGCCGTCGTAGATGAAGCCGGTATCGCCTTCGGCGCAGCTCACCGTCACTTCCTGACCGTCGCTGATCACATCGGTGGCGTTGCCCGAGCCGACCACGGCCGGCACGCCGAGTTCGCGCGCGATGATCGCCGCGTGGCAGGTGCGGCCGCCGCGGTTGGTGACGATGGCCGATGCTCGCTTCATCACCGGCTCCCAATCGGGATCGGTCATGTCGGCGATCAAGACGTCGCCGGCCTGCACGCGATTCATGTCGTCCAGCGAGCGCACCACGCGTGCCACGCCGCTGCCGATCTTGGCGCCTACCGCACGGCCTTCGACCAGGATCTTGGCGTCCTTGGCTTCCAGCGAGAAACGCTCGATCTGGGTGGCATGGCTGCGCGACTTCACGGTTTCCGGACGCGCCTGCACGATGAACAGCTTGCCGCTGACACCGTCCTTGGCCCACTCGATGTCCATCGGGCGGCCGTAATGCTTTTCGATCACCAGCGCCTGCTTGGAAAGCTCCTGCACGTCTTCGTCGCTGATCGAGAAGGTGCTCCGCAGTTCCACCGGCGTGTCTTCGGTGCGTACGCGCTCGCCTGGCACATCCGAGTAGACCATGCGGATCGCCTTGCTGCCGAGCGAGCGGCGCAGGATCGCCGGCTTGCCTGCGGTCAGCGTGGGCTTGTAGACGTAGAACTCGTCCGGGTTGACTGCGCCTTGCACCACCATCTCGCCCAGACCGAAGCTGGAGGTGACGAACACCACGTCGCGGAAGCCCGATTCGGTGTCCAGCGTGAACAGCACGCCGGCCGCACCGACGCCCGAGCGCACCATCAACTGCACGCCGGCCGACAGGAACACGTCTTCGTGCTTGAAGCCATGATGCACGCGGTAGGCGATTGCGCGGTCGTTGTAGAGGCTGGCGAACACTTCCTTGACCTTGTGCACGACATCGTCGGCACCGGTCACGTTGAGGAAGGTCTCCTGCTGGCCGGCGAACGAGGCATCGGGCAGATCTTCGGCAGTGGCCGACGAACGCACTGCCACGGCCACTTCGCCACCGCCATTTTCCGCACACAGCTGTGCGTACGCGGTGCGGATATCGCGGTCCAGTTCCGGCTGCAGCGGAGCATCGATCACCCAGCCGCGGATTTCCTTGCCGGCAACGGTGAGGGCAGCCACGTCTTCGACATCCAGCGTCGCCAGCTTGTCGAAGATGCGCTTGGACAGATCGTTATGCGCGATGAAGTCCTTGAAAGCCTCGGCAGTGGTCGCATATCCACCGGGAACCGAAACGCCAAGCCCGGCCAGGTTGCCGATCATCTCGCCGAGCGAGGAATTCTTACCACCTACGCGGGCCAGATCGGCCAGGCGTAGCTCATGCAACCACAGGATATTCTCGTTCAAGCGCGATGCTCCGTATGGCCATCGCCCGAGCGGGCTGGATGGCCGCGTCCGTAGGAAGAAGCCGCTATGATGCAGTGCACAGCGGAATCTGCACAAGCATGAACCCGTAAGTTTTGGACACCAGTTCAAAGAGGTGGTCTTGATGTCAACAATTCGACCGGTGTTCTACGTCTCCGATGGAACCGGTATCACCGCTGAAACGATTGGGCATAGCCTGCTCACGCAGTTCAGTGGATTCAACTTCGTCACCGACCGCATGTCGTTCATTGATGATGCAGAAAAAGCGCGCGATGCGGCGCTGCGGGTGCGCGCGGCAGGTGAGCGGTACCAGGTGCGCCCGGTGGTGGTCAATTCTTGCGTCGATCCCCAGCTGAGCATGATCCTGGCCGAAAGCGGCGCCTTGATGCTGGACGTGTTCGCGCCCTTCATCGAGCCGCTGGAACGCGAACTCAATGCGCCGCGGCATTCGCGCGTGGGCCGTGCGCACGGCATGGTGGACTTCGAGACCTATCACCGCCGCATCAACGCGATGAACTTCGCGCTGAGCCACGATGACGGTATCGCACTCAATTACGACGAGGCCGACGTGATCCTGGTGGCGGTGTCGCGCGCCGGCAAGACGCCGACCTGCATCTACCTGGCATTGCATTACGGCATCCGTGCCGCCAACTACCCGTTGACCGAGGAAGATCTGGAAAACGAGCGCCTGCCGCCGCGCCTGCGCAATTACCGCAGCAAGTTGTTCGGCCTGACCATCGACCCGGAGCGGTTGCAGCAGATCCGGCAGGAGCGGCGCGCCAATTCACGCTACAGCGCGGCAGAGACCTGCCGGCGTGAGGTGGCCACCGCCGAGCGCATGTTCCAGATGGAGCGCATCCCGACCTTGAGCACCACCAATACCTCGATCGAGGAAATTTCCAGCAAGGTGTTGTCCACGCTGGGGCTGCAGCGCGAGATGTTTTGAGGCAGGAATTGGTTGGCGGGATTGGGGATTGGGCCGCGCGTAGCGTATTCACGATCCGGAGCTGCCGTGACGTGTCACGGTCGGTCGGCGAGCGTCAAGCAAATCAAGCGGGCGGGGCAGGGCTCCGCCAAGGTAGGCCTGCCGGTGGCCGGTCGTCAATGCTGCCCGTGCGGCAGCGCAGCGTGTAGGATCGGTTCATGGCGCAAGCACTGAGTAAACTCGAACGCATCCCCAAGTTGAGCCGGTTCGGCTGGCTGATGGGCTTGTACGCAGAAAACTTCCAGCATCTGACCCGGCTGTTCGCACCGGCCGACCTCGCTCCCGGCTCCTATGTCTCGTCGATCGGCGATGGCCTGGACCTGCGTCTGGACGTGATCGAGTGCCACCGCTACACGGTCGAGCTGCGGCTGACCTACGACCTGTGCGATCCCGTCACCGGCGAGCCTGACCCGTCGGCCTACGTGCGCCTGTACCGCGATGCGCGCCAGGCCGAGACCACCCATTGCTACGTCGGCCGTCGCTGGCAGGACGTGATGGGCATGTTCCCGCCGCCGGCCGAGCTGATCAGCCACCGCATGCGGATGAATACGTTCCTGGGCAAGTGGCTGGACTATCTGGCCGAGCGCGGCCATGGCGTGGCTACCTTGCGTCTGGATACCGACTACGTTGCGCCACCGCGCCCGGGCTCGCAGGCTGCGGTCGGCTGAGGCTGCGCCACGCCGCTTGCACAGCATCGGTCATACTGATGCGCTCGATTCCAGCTCGCCCGCCATGCCCTATACCCCCATCGTCGCCACGCTCGGCTACCTGTTGTCGCCCGACGGCACACAGGTGTTGATGATCCATCGCAATGCCCGCCCCGGCGATCAGCACCTGGGCAAATACAACGGGCTCGGTGGCAAGGTGGAGCCGGACGAGGACGTACTGGCCGGCATGCGCCGCGAGATCCGCGAAGAGGCCGGCGTGGAGTGCGGCGACATGCAGCTGCGCGGCACCATCAGCTGGCCGGGCTTCGGCAAGCAGGGCGAGGACTGGCTGGGCTTCGTGTTCCTGATCCGCAGCTTCCAAGGCGAGCCGCAGGCCTCCAACCCGGAAGGCACGCTGGAATGGGTGGCGATCGACCGCATGGACAAGGTGCCGATGTGGGAAGGCGACCGCAATTTCCTGCCACTGGTCTTCGATGGCGACCCGCGTCCGTTTCATGGCGTGATGCCGTATCGCGACGGGCGCATGCAGTCGTGGACGTATTCGCGCATCTGAGCGGGGATTGAGGAAGTGCGCCGCCGCCCAGGCGAGCGCGGCTGTTACTGCTGGCTGGCGCGGTCAACGCAGTGCTGAAGTTAAGCGTCTGCCGCCCTTAATGGACTTCGATCTGCTGGCGCCAATGCGCATGCGATCGACCTGGCGAGCGCAACCGCAAGCCGGCGCTGCACGCTGTGGCGACCTGCCGCCTGCATTCGCCTCCACGCACTTCTCCACACCGGTTGTGGATGAATTCTGCGCAAGTCTGTGGACAACTGCGCGCGCGCCTTGCGGCGTAAGGCGGCCACGGAAGCTGGTGAAAATTTCGCCAGCCGTGCTCACTGCGCGGTCCAGCCGCCGTCGATGGCGATCGCCTGCCCGGTGATGTTGCGTGCGGCATGCGACATCAGGAACGCGACCGTGCCGGCGAGTTCGTCGTAGTCGATGAAGGCGCCCTTGGGCATCGGCTTGAGCATCACATCGCGAATCACCGCCTCTTCGGCGATGCCGCGCGTGCGCGCCTGGTCGGCGATCTGGCGCTCCACCAGCGGGGTGCGCACATAGCTCGGGCACAGCGTGTTGACGGTGATGTCGCAGTCGGCGGTTTCCAGGGCGATGACCTTGGCCAGGCCGACCAGGCCGTGCTTGGCGGCGACATACGCGCTCTTGTACGGGCTGGCGACCAGCGAGTGGATGCTGCCGATGTTGACGATGCGCCCGTAGCCGGCCGCGCGCATGCCGGGCAGGAGCGCGCGGCTGAGCCGTGCGGCGCCGGTCAGCATCACATCCACCAGCAAGGCCCAGCGCTGCATCGGGAAGTCTTCCAGCGCGGCAACCTGCTGCAGGCCGGCATTGTTGACCAGCACCTGCGGCGCGCGCGTCACGCGCGCCAAAGCCTGCGCGATGCCGTGGTCATCGGTTACGTCCAGCGCCAGTGCTTCGGCCGAGCCGCCGGTGTCGCGCAGGCGCTGCGCGGTGCGTTCGGCTGCCGCCAGGTCCATATCGCTGACGATCAGATGGTGGCCGCCGGCGGCCAGCTCGGTGGCGATGCCGGCGCCGATGCCGCTGCCTGCGCCGGTGATCAGGATGCTGCGCTTCATGCTGTCCTCGGTGTCGATCGTGCCCGGCCGGAGCGGCCACGCTGATCGCCAGCCTAGCCGATAGCGCGAAACGGTCGCCTGCATGGCGTGCGCGCGTTACCCTTTGCGCCTTGCTCTTCTCAGGTTCCGCATGAAACGCCATTTCTCGATGCTGCGCGATTTCCAACTCGCGGACTGGTTCACCCTGGCCAACGCCTTCTGCGGTACCGGCGCGGTGTTCGCGTCGATGCGTTTCCTGCAGGAAGGCCATCGCGGCGACCTGCTGCTGGGCATGGCGCTGATCCCGCTGGCGTTCGTGTTCGATGCGCTGGACGGGCATGTGGCGCGCTGGCGCAAGGCGTCCTCGACGCTGGGTCGCGAGCTGGATTCTCTGGCCGACGTGATCTCGTTCGGGGTGGCGCCGGCAGCGCTGGGCTATGCCTGCGGCATGCGCGGCGGCTGGGATTGGCTGGTGCTGAGCTATTTCGTCTGCTGCGGCGTGAGCCGGCTGGCGCGCTACAACGTGACTGCCGAAGAGATCGCCGGCGAGGCCGACAAGGTGCCGTACTTCGAAGGCACCCCGATTCCCACCAGCCTGCTGCTGGTGATCCTGCTGGCGGTGGCCGCCAGCAGCGGCCATATCGGCCAGACCTTGTGGTGGGGCCAATGGCAGCTGGGGCCGTGGCAGTTGCACCCGCTGGTGCTGCTGTTTGCAGTCTCCGGCTCGTTGATGATCAGCAAGACGCTGCGCATCCCCAAACCCTGACCGGTACGGCCGGGCACACGCGGTAGGATGGCTGGTGGACAGTCACGGGAAGGGATCATGGCAACCAGCGGTTCGGACAACGGCAACTTCGAAGACAAGGCGCGCCAGTACTGGAGCGCCTGGGGAGATGCCATGCGCCACGGCCAGTCCGGCGCCGCTGCACAGCCCGGTGCCGTTCCCGGGGCGGGGCCGGGCAGTGACGCACCGCAGGATTGGCGCAAGGCGATGGACTGGTGGTCGCAACTGCTGCCCACCCAGGCCGCACCGCAGGCGCAGGAGGCCATCGACCGCTTCCGTCATCAGGCCGGCGACTGGTTCGGCACCATGCAGCAGGTGGCCGCGCAGTTTGCCGGGCGCGACACCTCGGCCAATGAGGTCTCCGAAGCCTGGCGGCGCGCCGTGCAGGGGCAGGGCGAGCAGCTGATGCAGTGGACGCTGGGCTCGCTGCGTGGCGGCAGCCCGGGCGGCTTCGACCCGTGGCTGCAGGACGCCGCGCAGGCGCTGGCGAAGTGGCGGGAAGAAAACGCGCCGTGGCTGGACATGCCGGCATTCGGCGTGAGCCGCAATCACCAGGCACGCCTGCAGACGCTGGCCCGTGCGCAGCAGGAGTACCAGGCGCAATCGCAGGCCTATGGCGAACAACTCAAGTCGGCCATCGAGCAGGCGTTCGGCCGATTCGCCTCCAAGTTGGGGGAGCACGAAAGCAGCGGCAGTCAGCTGACCAGTGCGCGTGCCTTGTTCGATCTGTGGATCGAGGCCGCCGAAGAGTCGTATGCCGACGTCGCCTTGTCCGACCAGTTTCGCGAGGTGTACGGCGGCTTTGCCAATGCGCATATGCGCCTGCGCGCCGCGTTGCAGGAAGAAGTGGAGCAGTTGAGCGAGCGTTTCGGGATGCCGACGCGTTCTGAGATGGACGCCGCGCATCGCCGCATCGCCGAGCTGGAACGTGCGGTGCGGCGCATGCTGCGCACTGCGGCCAGCCCGGCCGGCAAGCCGGCTGCAGCGGCGGCTGACCCGGTTGCGCCGGCCACGGCCAGGCGCGCGCCGGCATCCAGGGCGGACACTGCGCCCAAGCCGGCAGCGGCGACCAGCCCGGCCAAGAAACCACCAGCGAAAACCGCCCCAGCCAAGAATACGAAGGCGGCCAAAAGCGCCGCCAGGCCATCGGCCGGCACAGCTTCCGGTAAGTCGACCGCACGCAAGCCACGTGGAGCGCAGACATGAAAGGCCCGTTGGGATTCAGCGCCGAAGACCTGATGCAGGAAACCCTGTCGATGCAGCGCAAGCTGCGCGAGGGGCTCAAGCTGCTGCCCGGCGTGGAAGACGTGGATTACGGCGTGACCGAGCGCGAGGAAATCTGGCGCGACGGCAAGGTGGTGCTGTACCGCTTTGTCGGCGAGCAGGCGCCGGTGGCCAGGACGCCGCTGCTGATCGTCTACGCGCTGGTCAACCGCCCCTACATGGTCGATCTGCAGGCCGACCGCTCGCTGGTCAAGGGCTTGCTGGGCCACGGCCAGGACGTCTACGTGCTGGATTGGGGCTACCCGGACCGCTCCGAGCGTTACCTCACCCTGGAGGACTATCTGCTGCGCTATATCGATGGCGCGGTAGATCACCTGCGCGCGCAGTCGGGGCTGGAGGCAGTCGATGTGCTCGGCATCTGCCAGGGCGGCACGTTTGCGCTGTGCTATGCGGCGCTGCAGCGGCCGAAGGTGCGCAATCTGATCACCATGGTCACGCCGGTGGATTTCCACACCCCCGACAACATGCTCTCCAACTGGGCGCGCATGGTCGATGTGGATCTGTTCGTGGACACCATGGGCAACGTGCCGGCGGATCTGATGAACGCCAGTTACCTGATGCTCAAGCCGTTCCGGCTGAACCTGCAGAAATACGTCGGCTTGCTCGACATCCTCGACGACAAGCAGGCGCTGGAAGATTTCCTGCGCATGGAAAAGTGGATCTTCGATTCGCCCGATCTGGCCGGCGAGGCCTTCCGCGAGTTCGTCACCCAGTTCTATCAGCGCAATGGGCTGGTGACCGGGCAGGTGCGCATCGGCGGGGAGGTGGTCGACCTGCAGGCGGTGGACATGCCGGTGCTCAACATCTACGCCGAACACGATCACCTGGTGCCGCCCGACGCCTCGCGTGCATTGCGCGGCCTGGTCGGCAGCGACGATTACACCGAGCTGAGTTTCCGCGGCGGGCATATCGGCATCTACGTCTCCGGACGTGCGCAGCGCGAGGTGCCGGTGGCGATCCACCGCTGGTTGCAGGAGCGTGGCGACAACGCGTGACGCGGCTTGGGGGTGCGCTGTGCCTACAGCGAGCAGCCGCAGCCGTCACAAGGCGCAGCCGCTGCGCTTTTTAGACTGGGCATCACGTTTGAAGGAGCCTTCCATGGTCACGACCACCGCATTGTCCCGTTCCCTCAACGACCGCATGATCGCCGGCGTGGTCGGCGGCATCGCCCGCCGCTTCGGCTGGAGCTCCACGCTGTTGCGGGTGCTGTTCGTGATCGTGTCGATCGCCTCGGCCGCGTTCCCCGGCATCCTGGTCTATCTGATCCTGTGGCTGCTGATCCCCAACCAGGCCGACTGACGCCCGCCCGGCGCCGGTGGTCGTCCGTGCAGGTGCTGGGCGCGTTGTGGACCCTGCCCAATACCTTGCTCGGCCTTGCCATCGGTGCCGCCGGCAGCTGTTTCGGCGCGCGTCCGCGCTGGTCCGGGCAGGAACTGGCCGTGGTGTTCCATGCCTGGCCATGGGGACCGGGCGGGGCAATGACGCTAGGCAATGTGATCCTGCTCAAGGGCGCCTCACTGGATCTGCAGTGCAGCACGTATGCGCATGCGGCAGGGCATTGTCAGCACCCGCCGGTGCGCCTGGGCGACCACGAACGTGCGCATGTCTACCAGTACATGCTGCTCGGACCGTTGTTTTTGCCGGTGTATCTGCTGTGCGGCGGCATCCACGTACGCAATCCGCTGGAACGGGCCGCCGACGCATATGCTCTGCATGGCCACGGCTGGTGGCCGTGGGGATCTCAGCGCAACCGCGAGAAACCGAACAGGTCCGACAACGGGTGAGGCCTGCCTTCCAGTTGCGCGCGCAATAAGCCTGCGCCGATCGCGCTATAGGTGATGCCGTTGCCGCCGTATGCCATCGCGAACGACACCCGCGGCCCATGTTGCGGATGCGGGCCGAAGAATGGCAGTCCATCGGCGGTTTCGGCGAAGGTGCCTCCCCAGGCGAACACCGGGCGCAGGCTGATGTCCGGCATCGTCTGGTGGATCTTCTTCAGCAGCGTCTTCAGCTTGCGCATGACACGTGCGTCGCGACGTGCGGGCAGATCGATGTTGTCGTCTTCGCCGCCGGCCACCACGCGTCCATCCGGCGTGCTGCGCAGGTAGAGATAGGGACGCGCGGTTTCCCACATCATGGTGTGCTTGAGCGCGCCCATCTCGCCGTCGTGCAGCGGATCGGTCACGAATGCGTAGCTGCTGCGGTTACGTGCCACGCGCTGCGACAGCCACTGCTGGTTTGCGTAGCCTGCGGCCATGATGACGTGCCGGGCGCGCAGCGTGACCCCGTCGCGGGTGCGCAACGCGACATGCCGGTCGTGGGGTGTGAGGGTGGCAATCGTGGTGCGGTCGTAGATGCGCGCGCCGTAGTGCTCGCCTTCTGCAAACAGGCGGTAGCACAGCCGATACGGATCGACGCTGGCGGCCAGGCGGCTGAGGATCGCGCCCTCGGAGCGTACGCCGTAGTTGTGCCACAACGGCGCGCGCTCGATCCATTCGACCGGAAGGGTGTGGGTCTTTCGCACCTGCAGTTCGCTGCGTAGGTCGTCGAGATCCCGCGACCGGCTGGCGTAGTACAGGCTGTCCTGACGGCTGAAGTCGCAACCGCCCAGCGTATTGCAGAGGCCTTGCAGGTCGACGATGGCTTGCGCGCACGCAGCGTATGCCAACGCTGCCGCCGGCATGCCGTAATGCCTGGCCAACTCGATCATCGGTGTGTCGATTTCGTACTGCAGCAAGGCGGTACTGGCCGAGGTACTGCCCCAGCCGATCTCGCGCTGCTCGACCACCACCACCTCGTGCCCGTGCTTAAGCAGTTCGTGCGCGATCAGGGCGGCGGTGACCCCGCCGCCGATGATGGCCACCTCGCAATCGGTGTCCCGCTCCAGACGCGGATAGGCGCGCATCAACCCGTTGCGGATCGACCAGAACGGGTAGCCACTCTTGAGGTCCATGCGGTGTCGTACGTGCGGGAGGAGCGCAATTGGACCGGCAGGTCGGGTGAAGCGGTTGTGCAGACAGGCGAGGGGATCCCGCCGTCACCAAACCGCAAACAGCCGGCGTTAACGTGCGTGGAAAGCTCCTCACGGCACGGTCGTTATGCTCGCGCCACTAACGTAGTCACAGTTGTTAATGAGGGTGTGGGCATGTCGATCGTTCTGTATGTCGGTGGCAGCAAAGATGGCGACAAGGGAGTTGTGCCTTACGGGTTCAGCAAGTCGCGCGCGATGACCGACGCCGGCCCGGAGATCTATGTCGAGCGCATGGTGCCGTTGAAGGACGTCGGCAAGATCCGCGTGATGGCACTGGAATCGCTGCACGAAAGCATTCTGGTCGAGCGTGCGGCCACGCATTACGCAGGTCGCGCCAGCTAAGCGCAGCCGACCGGACGAGTGCGCCCACCGTCAGTGGGCGCCAAGTGTCCACTGCTGCAGGTATCGCAACGGTACTTCAGCGCTTCCGCACCATCGGTAACCACCTGACGATCGCCCGCTAGCGCTTGTCAGCCATCGACGGGCGCGCCGGCATAGGGTTATGGCGATCCTGTCAACGGGTTCCCGCGGCGGGCCAGCACTGCGAAAATGCTTTTTTCAGTGAAGCGGCTCCGGCCGCGCCGCCATGCACGACAGCCAGCTTGCCCAGCAAATCGCTCGCACCATCGCCGACGAGATCGGTGCCCAACCCGCCCAGGCGCGCGCCGCCATTGCCCTTCTCGACGAAGGCGCCAGCGTTCCGTTCATCGCGCGCTACCGCAAGGAAGTCACCGGCGGGCTGGACGACACCCAGCTACGCAATCTGGAAACGCGCCTGACCTATCTGCGCGAGCTGGAAGAGCGCCGCGCGGCGATCCTGTCCAGCATCGGCGAGCAGGGCAAACTCAGCGACGAATTGCGCGCCGAGATCGTGGCGGCCGACAGCAAGTCGCGGCTGGAAGACCTGTACCTGCCTTACAAGCCCAAGCGCCGTACGCGTGCGCAGATTGCGCGCGAAGCCGGTCTGGAGCCGCTGGCCGATGGCCTGATGGCCGACCCGAACCAGGCGCCGGAAGTCGCTGCTGCGGCGTACATTGACGCAGAAAAGGGCGTGGCCGATATCAAGGCAGCGCTGGAAGGCGCACGCGCCATCCTGATGGAGCGCTGGGGCGAAGACGCCGCCCTGGTGGGCGAGCTGCGCAGCTGGTTGAACGACAACGGCGTGATCCGCGCGCGCGTTGCCGAGGGCAAGGAAGAGGCCGGTGCCAAGTACCGCGATTACTTCGATCATGCCGAGTCGCTGTCCAAGATTCCCTCGCACCGCTTGCTGGCGCTGTTTCGTGCGCGCCGCGAGGAGTTCCTGTACCTGGATCTGGAGCCGGGCAACGATGCCGAGGCCGGCCATCAGTACGCCGAAGGCCGTGTGGCGCGCAATGCCGGCATCTCCAACCAGAACCGTCCGGCCGATCGCTGGTTGCTGGATGCCTGCCGGCTGACCTGGCGCGCCAAGCTGCACATGCATCTGCTGCTGGACCTGTTCAACCAGGCGCGGGAGAAGGCCGAGGCCGAGGCGATCGCCGTGTTCGGCGACAACCTCAAGGACCTGATGCTGGCCGCGCCGGCCGGCCCGCGCGTGGTGCTGGGGCTGGACCCGGGTATCCGCACCGGTTGCAAGATCGCCGTGGTCGATGCCACCGGCAAGCTGGTGGCCACCGAGACGATCTACCCGCACGAGCCCAAGCGGCAATGGGAGCAGTCGCTGCAGACGATCAAGAAGCTGTGCATGCAGCACAACGTGGAGCTGATCGCGATCGGCAATGGCACCGCCAGCCGCGAGACCGACAAGCTCGCCGGTGAGGCGATCGCGCTGTGCGGGGCGAGCAAGCTGCAGAAGATCGTGGTCAGCGAAGCCGGTGCGTCGGTGTATTCGGCGTCCGAGTTTGCTGCCAAGGAGTTCCCCAATCTGGACGTGTCGCTGCGCGGTGCGGTGTCGATTGCGCGGCGCCTGCAGGATCCGCTGGCCGAGCTGGTCAAGATCGAGCCCAAGGCGATCGGCGTGGGCCAGTACCAGCACGACGTGGATCAATATCGTCTGGCCAAGGCGCTGGAGGCGCGCGTGGAAGACTGCGTCAATGCGGTCGGCGTGTACGTCAATACCGCGTCGGCGGCGCTGCTGTCGCGCGTGTCCGGGCTGTCGAGCACGGTGGCGGAAAACATCGTGCGCCATCGCGACGACAACGGTCCGTTCAAGCGCCGCAAGGACCTGCTCAAGGTGCCGCGTCTGGGCGACAAGACCTTCGAACAGTGCGCCGGTTTCCTGCGCATCGCCGATGGCGACGAGCCGCTGGACGTGTCGGCGGTGCATCCGGAAGCCTATCCGGTGGTCGAGCGCATCGTCGGCAGCACCGGCAAGCCGATCAAGGCCCTGCTGGGCGATGGCAGCTTCCTGCGTGGACTCAAGCCGGAGCTGTTCACCGACGAGCAGTTCGGTGTACCGACCGTGCGCGACATCCTCAAGGAGCTGGAAAAACCCGGCCGCGATCCGCGCCCCGAGTTCAAGGCGGCACAGTTCGCCGAAGGCATCGAGGACATCAAGCACCTCAAGCCCGGCATGGTGCTTGAAGGCGTGGTCAGCAACGTGGCCGCATTCGGTGCGTTCGTCGACATCGGCGTGCATCAGGATGGCCTGGTGCACATCTCCGCGTTGTCGGACACCTTCGTCAAGGATCCGCGTGATGTGGTCAAGGCCGGCGACATCGTCAAGGTCAAGGTGCTGGAAGTGGACGTGGCGCGCAAACGCATCGCGCTGACCTGCCGTCTGTCCGATACGCCACCGCCGGCCGATGCTGCAGCCCAATCGCGCGATCAGCGCGGCAACGGCGGCGCGGGGCAGGGCCGGCGCGAGGGTGGCGGTGGGCGTGGCCCGGCGCAGGGCAACAGCAAGCCGCGCACCACTGCGCCGCCGGCCGACAACGCGCTGGCCGCGGCATTCGCGCGCGCCAAGCGCGGCTGAGCCAGCGTGCCCGGCGGCTGTCCTGGCGTGGCCGGGCAGTGTAGATAAACCCGCTCGCAAGGCGGCGGGTCCGGCTGCGATTGGATCGCGCTTGGGCAGGCTGATCTGCAACTTGGCTGCGGGTCCGTGCACTCCGACCACCGCGGTGCGCCTATGCAGATACGATCAGTCGTAAGGCGGCTGGTCTGAGGCCTTGCTGCAGGGCCCTTGTCCGCCCACCATCGCAGGACACGCCGCAAGTACGTCCTTGTAGGCTCTTACGCGGCATCCATGCCGCGTAAGGTCCCGCGACGGTGGGCGGGCAAGGACCTGTTGGGATGGTCTGTGTGTGTGTGCTGCAAGCAGCACGTGGTTGACCACGCTGTTTTATTGCGTTTCCAGGCGATCTCACGCCTCGCTGCGTAGCGCGCGCGTCGGCAAGATCAGGCGTTCGATCAGGTCGACCAGGCCGGGTGGTTCCACCGGCTTGCCCATGTGCGCATCGAATCCGGCGACCACAGCGCGGTCGCGGTCTTCTTCGCGCACATAGGCGGTGAGGGCGATCGCGGGGATGTGCCGCGGCAGGTCGGCGCGGCCGGAGCGCACCGTGCGGATCAAGTCGTAGCCGTCGCGCACCGGCATGGCGATATCGCTGACCAGCACATCGAAGGGCGTCTCTGCCAGGCATTGTTCGGCCGCTTCCACCGAGCCGGCCGCCTGCACCTGCGCGCCGGCAAGCATCAGAAACTGCACCACCGCCTCGCGCGAATCCTGGTCGTCGTCGACCAGCAGCAGGCGCACGCCATCCAGGCGCCCGAGACAATCACTCGGCAGCGGACCGACCTGCAGCGACCCGGCCGACGCGGGACGCAGATCGCTGACCCCGTGCTGGAACGGCAGCACGATGGTGAAGGTCGACCCCTTGCCTTCGCCCGCACTGGAGGCACCCAGGCTGCCGCCGTGCAGATCGACCAACTGGCGCGAGATCGACAAGCCCAGCCCCAGCCCGCCCACGCGCCGCGTGGTGCCGGCATCGGCCTGCCGAAAGCGGTCGAACACATGCGGCAGGAACTCGGCCGCAATCCCGATGCCGGTGTCCTGCACGCACAGTCGCAGCCGTTCGTCCTCGATGTCCAGCGCCACCCGCACCGTTCCGCCGGGTGAGGTGAACTTGAGCGCATTGCTGAGCAGGTTGGACAGCACCTGCTGCAGCCGCCCGGCATCGCCGAAGAACCACAGCTCGCCCTCGCCGGGTGCATCCAGTTCCAGCGCGATGTCGCGCGCCAGTGCAGACGGCTGCATCAACTCCACCGTACTGCGCATCAGTCCTGCGATATCGAAGTGCTCTGCCTGCAGGCGGATCTTGCCGGACAGGATCGCACTCATGTCGAGCAGGTCGTCGATGATCTGCGTCTGCGCACGCGCACTGCGTTCGATGATGACCAGCCCCTTGCCCAGATTGGCCGGCTCGAACACCTCCGACTGCATCAACCTCGACCAGCCCAGGATGGCATTGAGCGGCGTGCGCAATTCGTGGCTGAGCGTGGCCAGGAACTCGTCCTTGACCCGGTTGGCATGCTCGGCCTGGCTGCGTGCGACAGTCTCGGCCTGCAGCGATTGCTTGAGCTTGGCATCCACGCGCGTGCGCTCGATGACGATGCCGGCCAGATGCGATGCAGAGCGCGCCATCGCCTGTTCGCGCAGCGAGGGCAGGTGGACGCGGTCGTAGTAGATGTTGAGCGTGCCCAGCACCTGGCCGTTGCTGTCCAGGATGGGCGTCACGCAGCAGGCGACGATGCCCAGCGCCGCCGAAATCGCGTGGTGGTCGCTGAAGCTGGGGTCGGCCTGGATGTCCTCGCAGATCACCTGCTGACCGAGATAGGCCGAGCGCGCGCAGGGCGGCCCGTTCGGTCCAATCGGCGAGGCTTCGAAATGCCCGCGGTACTCGACCGGAAAATGCGGCGCCGAGCCGAAGCTCAGCATCTTGCGTACGTCATCCAGCACCATCACCGCGCAATACAGCGCAATCTCGCCACGCGCTTCCACGCTCGCTGCGATGGCGTCCAGCACCACCGGCAGCGGCGCGCCGGTGGTGATCAGGCTCAGGATGGCGCGATCGGAGGCGGTTTCATCCTCGATCAGCTTGCGTTCGGAGATATCGGTCAGCGAGCCGATATGGCCGAGGAAGCGTCCGTCGCTGGCGAAATGCGGCGACGCGGTATCGATGCACCAACGGTATTGCCCGTCGTGACGACATACGCGGTACTCGGCCAGGAACTCGCCTCGCTGCTCCAAGGCCTGGCCGAACGCGTGGCGCACGCGTTCGGCGTCGTCCGGATGCATCACATCCCACCAGCCCTGGTCCATTGCCTGGTCTTCGGCCTGCCCGGTGAAGTGGTACCAGCGCGGATTCCAGTACACGCAGTCGCCCTGCGCATCGGCCATCCAGATCATTGCCGGCACCGTCTCGCACAAGGCGCGGAAGCGCACTTCGCTTTCGCGCAGCTGTTGCTCGAACGCACGGCGGTCATGGATATCGGTGTAGGTGCCGATCCACTCGCTGATGCTGCCGTCGTCGCCGCGCACGGGCAGGGCGCGTGCCAGATGCCAGCGCCGCTGGCCATCGTGGCGTTGCAGCTCGCACTCCATTTCGTAGGCGCGTTCGCCCTCGATGGCCAACGCCCAGGCCTGCGCGGACAGCTGCAGGCCATCGGCGGTGTGTGCCTGATGCCACGCGGCGGTCTGGTGGTCGGCAGGATCCAGTCCGGTGTATTCGTACCAGCGCCGGTTGAAGTAATGCGGCTCACCCTCCGGGTCGGCAATGAAGATGATCTGTGGCAGCGTATCGGCCAGTCGGCGTAGCCGCGCCTCGTTGGCGGCCAGTTGCTGCTGCGCCTTGGCGCGTTGCATGGATTCCCAGCAGCGCGCCGCAACCAGGCGGACCAGCTCGATCTCGGCGGACAGCCAGCGCCGCGGTGCGCGCTGATGCACGCCGATGGCCGCGACCAGGCGGCCGTGTTTGTGCAGCGGAATCGCCAGCGACGCGCGCAGGCCGGAGCGTCGGTACTGCTGCGCCACGTAGTCCGGTGCGCCGGGCGCCATCGCATCGGTGGTGAACCAGGGGCGGTTTTCCAGCAAGGCGTCGCGCAGGCCCTGCGCCACTTCCAGCGGAAAATCGCCCTGCAGGCTAGGCATGTCCTGCACATGGTCGCTGATCACGTGCATGGTTCTGCCGTCGGCCGCCGCCAGGCCGAACGCGCAGCGATTGACCTGCAGATGCTCGCCCAGCAAGCGCACGCTGGTGTCGATGATCTGACGCGGATCGGAAACGTTTTGCAGCGCGTCTTCGAGCATCAGCAGGAAACTGTCGCGACTTGCCATGCTGCGTTGCTGGGTGACATCGAATCCGTGCACCAGGATCGCGTCAATACGGCCGTCGCGCTCGCGCATCGGCTGATACAGGAAATCAACGAAGGTCTGATCGAGCACATTGCCAGGCGTGCGCTGCAGATAGGCGGACATCGACTCGCCGATGAAGGGGCGGCCGCTGCGCCGCACCTCATCGAGCAGCTCGAGATAGCCCTGGTCTGCGACTTCCGGCATCGCCTCGAGCAACGGACGGCCGAGCAACGGTCGCTGGCCGACCAGCTCGTGGAAGCGTTGGTTCGCGCTTTCGATGATGTAGCCGGGTCCCCGCAGCACCGCCATGAAGGCCGGCGCCTGGTCGAGCGAAGGCGACACCGCTGCGGGCGCGGACTCGCGACGGGGCGGCCCTGCAGCAGGGGCGGGCGTGCCGGCGACATACAGCATGCCCAGAGGTTTGCCCGCCTGCAGCACCGGGCTGCAGGACCACGTCGACAGCGTCAATGCTGCACGCGCATCGGCATCGCTGTGGTTGGCTTCAGCGCCGTCTGCAAGTTCCGCGAAGGGTTGGCCGAATGCTGCCGGGTGGCGTTCACCCAACAGCGCGGCGCAGGCATCGTTGTAGATGCAGCGCGACTGCTCGCCCCAGACCAGCAACATTGGCGCCTGTGCATGCAGGCACAGCGAAAGCGTCGTGCGCAGCGCTGGGCTGTCGCGTAGCAGCGGGTCGGCGGCGCATGCGGACGATGCCAGCAACAGCCCGGCTGTCTCGCACGTCTCCGGCAACAGACCGGCAAACGGCGACACGGCGATATCCATTGGTGACCTGCCCATCATGCCTGGATGCACGATTCTAGTGGCAAGCGGGCCGTGATCGAGGGGGTGTGGCAGCCGGCGCGACCGCGCGATGAGCCTACGTTAAGCGCAGCAGGCGGGCGGTCTGCAGGTGTGGCTGGCGATGAATGAGGGCATCGGCCGGGCCCGCATGCTGGCGACCCAGGGGCTGGTCGGAGCTTTCAGCTGGCGGCGCCGCTCAGCTGCCGTGCCCTAGCCAAAGCGCTGATCAGTTCGTCTGACAAATAGGGCTTGGTCAGGATCACGCCGCGCTCGAAGCCGCTGGGGATGGTGCCACTGGCAACACCGGTCGCCAGTACGAACGGAATCCCGAGCTCCGACAGCAACCGGGCGACCGGCTCGCTGGTCTCGCCATTGCCGAGGCGGTAGTCGAGCACTGCGATCTCCGGCGCATCGGCCTGAATCAGGGTCAGCGCTTGCGCAACTTCCCCGACCGGACCCAGCACCACCGCGCCAGCCTGGACGAGCTGCAGATCGAGCAGCATGGCATTCATCTGGTCGTTCTCGACCACCAGCACCCGAACTCCACGCAACACCGACATTGCTTACTCCTTCACCTAAGTCGGCCAGTATATCGACACTGCTCCACCGCAGCGCTGACGCCATTGCTTGCAGCTGAATTCGTCAGGCGCGTTCTGACACTGTTCGTTTCATGCGTAAGTCGCTATACTGCGCGGCCAAGCCGAAGTGGCGGAATCGGTAGACGCAGCGGATTCAAAATCCGCCGCCCTTAAAAGCGTGTGGGTTCGAGTCCCACCTTCGGCACCAGGATGTAGCGGTACAAGCAAAGCCCTTCTGGCGACGGTCAGAGGGGCTTTTCTTTTGTGCGCTCGATAGTCGCCGGAACCGGCGAACGTTGGCAGCTGCTGCATCGTCGCGCCTGAGGATGCCGTCAAAAATAGAGCATTTTGCCGTGGACGTGGCGCAGCTGCTGATGCAGCGGCGTCACCTTTCTTCACCGCATGGCGGCGTGTTCCATTGCCTCTTATCGATGAAGCATGGTTGCTGAAAATTCCGCCGGGATGAGCATGAATTGCCACCATGCGTCTGCAGGCACGCAGCCATCACGCGCGATGCGTACCTTGGAAAGCTCTTTTCAAGCAGGTGGCTTCCCATGGATTTCGATTCTTCGCAGCAACTGCGCATCTTGCGCGACATCCATGACACCACGCCGGTCGCCGACGAAGAGGCCAACTGGGCAGTGCGTGCCGGCTATGCGACCCAGGCCGAAGACGGCGACATCGATCTCACCCACGAAGGCCGCAAGGCGCTGGATGCCGGCCAGACCTGATCCGTCGTTGTGCGGATTCGTTCGACGCGCGAGTGCGGCAGGGGCTTCATCGCGGAGTGCATTACACCGTCGATCCGCGTATGCGTGAGTGTGGATGGAGTGACACGATGCGCTCGTATCGTGCCGCCACCGACTGCATGCGGTGGAACAGGGCGCTCTGAGTTAGATGCAAAAAAAAGCCCCGGCAGTGCCGAGGCTTTCGGATGATTGGCGTCCCCACGGGGATTCGAACCCCGGTGTCCACCGTGAAAGGGTGGTGTCCTAGGCCTCTAGACGATGGGGACGCGTATCAAAACCTGGTTGTAGATTCCAGACGGCCTATGTCCGGAATTTGGTGGAGCCAGGCGGGATCGAACCGCCGACCTCCTGCATGCCATGCAGGCGCTCTCCCAGCTGAGCTATGGCCCCACGATGCTGCGAGCCGGCAATCATAGCGACATCGATGACACTTGGGAAGTGGTGTGTGCAAAAAAGTTTGCGCGACCGATTCGCCAGTGGCTGGGACCAATGTGGCGCGTGCCTTTGCGAGCGCTTGATGAGTGCGCGCGTCGCAAACTGATCGACCTAGATGTCGTCTGCATGCACGAGTGTCTGATTGCGTAAGGTGTGGCGATGCAGTGGCCGTGGCAGTTTTTGCACGTCGGTCATATGCAACAGTCTGCGCACAACATTCGATCCGCATCGCAACATCCCGCGTTTGCTTGCACCGGCATACGCGTAGCCGTGCCGGCAGCTGCAGCAGGTGAGGTGCAAAGCTCCAAGGCGCACTACGTTGATGAGGAGCTGTTGCATCATCGATATCGACAGATGACACGCCACACCACGAGCACTGCGTGCAGATAGCCGCGCACGCAATCGATGCTGAAAAACACGCAAAAAAAAAGCCCCGGCAGTGCCGGGGCTTTCAGATGATTGGCGTCCCCACGGGGATTCGAACCCCGGTGTCCACCGTGAAAGGGTGGTGTCCTAGGCCTCTAGACGATGGGGACGCGTATCAAAACCTGAGTTGTCACCCTGACGGCCTAAGTCAGGAGTGGTGGAGCCAGGCGGGATCGAACCGCCGACCTCCTGCATGCCATGCAGGCGCTCTCCCAGCTGAGCTATGGCCCCACGAAACTGAGAACGAAATGATAGCGGCCTGTTAATGTTCGCGCAAGTGCTTTTTCATTTCGCATGAGACGCAGCGTGCGCGGGGCACGCTGCGCATCGGCAACTCAGTTGACGCCGTGCAGGTCGCGCAGCTGCGTCTGTCGAGCACCGAAGTAGGCGGCCAGGTCGGCGATGTCCTGATCGCTCAGGGCAGTGGCCTGCGCCGTCATCAACGGGTGCTGGCGATCGCCGCTGCGGTAGGCCTGCAAGGCGTGCGCAAGATAATCGCCGTATTGGCCGCCGAGCTTGGGATAGCTGGGGTCGATGGGGGCATTGCCGTCGGCGCCGTGGCAATCGACGCAGCTCTGGCCGGTGGCCTTGCCTTTCGCGTGCGCCAGCTTGTCGCCGGCGTCGGCGCGCCCGGTCGGCAGGCCGGCAGACGAGCCGGAGCCATGTTCGCCGCTGGCGTGGCCGGCATCGCCGGCGGAATGGTCGGTGGACTCGACCTGGGATTGGGAGCAGGCCGCCAACATCAGGGCAGCGACCAGGGCGATGGCTAGACGCGGAGCGTGCAGGGCGTTCGGCATGTGGGCGCTTATTTGAGGGTGGACAGGTAGGCGGAGATATCGGCGATGTCCTGCTCGGAAAAGCTCTGCGCCTGCGCTTGCATGGTGGGATGCTTGCGTTTGCCCTGGCGGTACTCGGTCAGCGCCTGGGTCAGATACTGGCTGGACTGGCCGCCGATCTTGGGCACGCGATAACTGGGATAGGCGTTCTTGTAGCCGGTGACGCCATGGCAGCCCTGGCAGGTGTAGGCCAGCAAGCGGCCGTTGGACGGATTGCCGGTGGGCGCTGCGGGTGTAGCCACTGCCGCGGCGGGCCCAGGGGTGGCGGGTGCGGCTGGCGTGACTGACGGTGTCGCTGATGCGCCCCCAAACGGCAGGAAGACGACCAGAGCGAGACAAGCGGCGAGCGGCTGCGGGCGCATGGTTTCGTATCCGGAAGACTGATTGAACGTCCGCACGTGGGGGCGTGGCGGAACCGGTCCGAGTATGCCTGCGATTTGGCGTGGCGCAAACGGGGTGAATACGCGAACTTGAACAGACCATGACCTTTGGCGCATTGGCGACATGATCGTTCTGGTGGTCTACTTGCCTACAACACCTGTTCACGCATCCACTAGGACACGACGATGTCGCCACTCTCCTTCCTGCCCGGCCGCAGCGGAACCTGCGCCGCTGCATTGTTGATCACCACGAGCCTGTTGCTGGGCGGCTGCAAGGCGGGAGATGGCGAGGCCACGGCCGCCGAGGAGAAGAAAACCGTCGATGCGGTGCCGGTGGAAATTGCCAAGGCCGCACGCCGTGCGGTGGCGGCCAGCTATACCGGCACCGCCGCCCTGGAGCCGCGTGCCGAAGCGCAGGTGGTGGCCAAGACCTCCGGCGTTGCATTGGCGGTGATGGTGGAAGAGGGCCAGAAGGTGTCCGCGGGTCAGGCCCTGGTTCGCCTGGATCCGGACCGTGCGCATCTGGCGGTGGCGCAAAGCGAAGCGCAGCTGCGCAAACTGGAGAACAGTTACCGCCGTGCCACCCAGTTGGTGGGGCAGCAGCTGGTCAGTGCCGCCGATGTCGACCAGCTCAAGTTCGATGTCGAAAACAGCCGCGCGCAGCATCGCCTGGCATCGCTGGAGCTGTCCTACACCACGGTGCAGGCGCCGATTTCCGGGGTGATCGCCTCGCGCTCGATCAAGACCGGCAACTTCGTGCAGATCAATACGCCGATCTTCCGCATCGTCGACGATTCGCAGCTGGAAGCCACGCTCAACGTGCCCGAGCGCGAACTGGCCACGCTCAAGTCCGGCCAGCCGGTGACCTTGCTGGCCGATGCCTTGCCCGGTCAGCAGTTCATCGGCAAGGTCGACCGCATTGCGCCGGTGGTGGATTCGGGCAGCGGTACCTTCCGGGTGATCTGTGCGTTCGGCCAGGGCGCCGAAGCGCTGCAGCCGGGCATGTTCGGGCGCATCCGCATCGACTACGACCAGCGCAAGGACGCGTTGGTGATCCCGCGCCTGGCGCTGCTGGACGATGGCGAGCCGGCGGTGTTCGTGGTGCGTAACGGCAAGGCCAGCCGGGTGCCGGTGAAACTTGGTTATGCCGAAGGCCCGTGGCTGGAAGTGCGGCAAGGGCTGAAGGAAGGCGACCAGGTGGTGACCGCCGGCAAGGTGGCACTGCGTGATGGCACTGCGGTGCAGGTCATCGGCCAGCCCGACCGCAAGCCGGTTGCCGCTGCGGCACCGGCAGCCGGCAGCGACGGGAAACGCTCATGAGCGAGCACGGCAACCCGCACGCACCCGTGCACGACCCGCATGCCCCCTTGCCCGGCGGCGGCGGTCTGGTGGCCTTCGCCACGCGGCGGCGGGTGACCATCGCGATGATCACCGTGACCATGCTGCTGTTCGGGCTGATCGCGTTGCGCAGTCTCAAGGTCAACCTGTTGCCGGACCTGAGCTACCCCACGCTGACCGTGCGCACCGAATACACCGGCGCGGCGCCGGCGGAAATCGAAACGCTGGTGACCGAGCCGGTGGAAGAAGCCGTCGGCGTGGTCAAGAACCTGCGCAAGCTCAAGTCGATCTCGCGCACCGGGCAGAGCGATGTGGTGCTGGAGTTCGCCTGGGGCACCAACATGGACCAGGCCAGCCTGGAAGTGCGCGACAAGATGGAAGCCCTGTCGCTGCCGCTGGAAACCAAGCCGCCGGTGCTGCTGCGCTTCAATCCATCCACCGAGCCGATCATGCGGCTGGCGCTGTCGCCCAAACAGGCGCCGGCCTCCGACAACGATGCGATCCGCCAGCTCACCGGGCTGCGTCGCTACGCCGACGAAGACCTGAAGAAGAAGCTCGAACCGGTGGCCGGCGTGGCCGCGGTCAAGGTCGGCGGCGGGCTGGAAGACGAGATCCAGGTCGATATCGATCAGCAGAAACTGGCGCAGCTCAACCTGCCGATCGACAACGTGATCACCCGGCTCAAGGAGGAGAACGTCAATATCTCCGGCGGCCGGCTGGAAGAAGGCTCGCAGCGGTATCTGGTGCGCACGGTCAACCAGTTCGTGGATCTGGACGAGATCCGCAACATGCTGGTGACCACGCAAAGCAGCAGCGGCAGCGCCGCGGAAGCGGCGATGCAGCAGATGTATGCGATCGCCGCGTCCACCGGGTCGCAGGCGGCGCTGGCCGCAGCGGCCGAAGTGCAGAGCACCTCGTCGGCGTCCAGTAGCAGCATCGCCGGCGGCATGCCGGTGCGATTGAAGGATGTGGCCGAGGTGCGCCAGGGCTACAAGGAACGCGAGGCGATCATCCGCCTGGGCGGCAAGGAAGCGGTGGAGCTGGCGATCTACAAGGAAGGCGACGCCAATACCGTGTCCACCGCCGCGGCGCTGCGCAAGCGGCTGGAGCAGTTGCAGGCGACCGTGCCCGGCGATGTGGAGATCACCACCATCGAGGACCAGTCGCACTTCATCGAGCACGCGATCAGCGACGTCAAGAAGGATGCGGTGATTGGCGGCGTGCTGGCGATCCTGATCATCTTCCTGTTCCTGCGCGATGGCTGGAGCACCTTCGTGATCAGCCTGTCGTTGCCGGTGTCGATCATCACCACCTTCTTCTTCATGGGCCAGTTGGGCCTGAGCCTCAACGTGATGTCGCTGGGCGGGCTGGCACTGGCCACCGGGCTGGTGGTGGACGACTCGATCGTGGTGCTGGAAAGCATCGCCAAGGCGCGCGAACGTGGCCTGAGCGTGCTGGATGCGGCAATCGCCGGCACCCGTGAAGTCAGCATGGCGGTGATGGCGTCCACGTTGACCACAATCGCGGTGTTCCTGCCGCTGGTGTTCGTCGAGGGCATCGCCGGGCAGCTGTTCCGCGACCAGGCGCTGACCGTGGCGATCGCGATCGCGATCTCGCTGGTGGTGTCGATGACGCTGATCCCGATGCTGAGTTCGCTCAAGGGTGCGCCGCCGATGGCATTCCCGGACGAGCCCAGCCAGCCGCAGTGGCAGCCGCAGCAGCGCTGGCTCAAGCCGGTGGCTGCCGGCCGGCGCGGGGCCGGCGCGAGCGTGCGCTACGCGTTCTTCGCGGTGGCGTGGGCGGTGGTCAAGCTGTGGCGCGGCATCGCACGGGTGGTATCGCCGGTGATGCGCAAGGCCAGCGACCTGGCGATGGCGCCGTATGCCCGCGCCGAGAGTGGTTATCTGGCGATGCTGCCGGCGGCATTGCGGCGGCCCGGCCTGGTGCTGGGACTGGCGGCCGCCGCGTTTATCGGCACCGTGTTGCTGGTGCCGATGCTGGGTGCGGATTTGATTCCGCAGCTGGCACAGGACCGCTTCGAAATGACGGTGAAACTGCCTTCCGGCACGCCGCTGGCGCAGACCGACGCCCTGGTGCGCGAGTTGCAGCTGGCGCACGACAAGGATCCGGGCATCGCCTCGTTGTATGGGGTGAGCGGCAGCGGTACGCGGCTGGACGCCAACCCCACCGAGAGCGGCGAGAACATCGGCAAGCTCACCGTGGTGATGGCCGGCGGCGGCAGCCCGGAAGTGGAAGCGGCGGCCACCAGGCGGCTGCGTAGCAGCATGGTGGACCATCCGGGAGCGCAGGTGGATTTTGCACGGCCGGCATTGTTCAGTTTTTCCACGCCGCTGGAAGTGGAGCTGCGCGGGCAGGATCTGGGCGAGCTGGAACGTGCCGGGCAGAAGCTGGCGGCGATGCTGCGGGCCAATGGCCATTACGCCGACGTCAAGTCGACGGTGGAAGAGGGCTTCCCGGAAATCCAGATCCGTTTCGATCAGGAACGCGCCGCTGCGTTGGGCCTGACCACCCGCCAGATCGCCGATGTGATCGTCAAGAAGGTGCGCGGCGATGTGGCCACGCGCTACAGCTTTCGCGATCGCAAGATCGATGTGCTGGTGCGTGCGCAACACAGCGACCGCGCCAGTGTGGATGCGATCCGGCAGCTGATCGTCAACCCGGGCAGCAGCCGGCCGGTGCGTCTGGCGGCGGTGGCCGAGGTAGTGGCGACGACCGGGCCGAGCGAGATCCATCGCGCCGATCAGACCCGCGTGGCGATCGTCTCGGCCAGCCTGCATGACATGGATCTGGGCGGCGCGGTGCGCGAGGTCGAGTCGATGGTGCGCAACGATCCGCTGGCCGCTGGCGTGGGCATGCATATCGGCGGGCAGGGCGAGGAACTGGCGCAATCGGTGAAGTCGCTATTGTTCGCGTTCGGTCTGGCGATCTTTCTGGTCTATCTGGTGATGGCCTCGCAGTTCGAATCGCTGCTGCATCCGTTCGTCATCCTGTTCACCATTCCGTTGGCGATGGTCGGCGCGGTGCTGGCCTTGCTGATGACCGGCAAGCCGGTGTCGGTGGTGGTGTTCATCGGCTTGATCCTGCTGGTGGGGCTGGTGACCAAGAACGCGATCATCCTGATCGACAAGGTCAACCAGCTGCGCGAGGAAGGCGTGCCCAAGCGCGAGGCCTTGATCGAGGGCGCGCGCTCGCGCTTGCGGCCGATCGTGATGACCACGCTGTGCACCTTGTTCGGCTTCCTGCCGTTGGCGGTGGCGATGGGCGAGGGCGCCGAGGTGCGCGCGCCGATGGCGATCACCGTGATCGGTGGGTTGCTGGTGTCCACGCTGCTGACCCTGCTGGTGATCCCGGTGGTGTACGACCTGCTGGACCGTCGCGCCGATGCGTACTACCTGGAGCGTGGCCGGCGCACGGCCGGCCAACGTGCGCAGGCGACCGGTAACTCCGACGGGCTGGAGGCGCTATGAGCGTTGCCGCCTTCAGCATCCGTCGGCCGGTCACCACCATCATGTGCTTCGTCTCGCTGGTGGTGGTGGGGCTGATTGCCGCGTTCCGGTTGCCGCTGGAAGCGCTGCCGGACATTTCCGCACCGTTCCTGTTCGTGCAACTGCCGTACACCGGTTCCACCCCGGACGAGGTGGAACGCAACCTGGTGCGGCCGGCCGAAGAGGCGCTGGCGACGATGACCGGCATCAAGCGCATGCGCTCGACCGCCACCGCCGACGGCGCCAACATCTTCATCGAGTTCTCCGACTGGGACCGCGACATCGCCATCGCCGCATCGGATGCGCGCGAGCGGCTGGATGCCATCCGCGACGATTTTCCGGAAGATCTGCAGCGCTTCCACATCTACAAATGGTCCAGCAGCGACGAGCCGGTGCTGAAGGTGCGCCTGGCCAGCCAGACCGATCTGACCGGCGCGTACGACATGCTCGACCGCGAGTTCAAGCGGCGCATCGAACGGATTCCCGGCGTGGCCAAGGTGGAGATCTCCGGCGCACCGCCGAACGAAGTGGAGATTGCCATCGCGCCGGATCGGCTCACCGCGCACGACCTCAGCCTCAATGATTTGAGCGAGCGCCTGGGCAAGCTCAATTTTTCGGTGTCGGCAGGCCAGATCGACGACAACGGCCAGCGCATTCGGGTACAGCCGATCGGCGAATTGCGCGACCTGCAGGAACTGCGCGACCTGGTGCTCAATGCCAAGGGGCTGCGGCTGGCCGATATCGCGCAGGTGCGGTTGAAGCCGACGCGGATGAATTACGGCCGTCGCCTGGATGGGCGCCCGGCGATCGGGCTCGACATCTACAAGGAGCGCAGCGCCAACCTGGTGGATGTGTCCAAGGCGGCGTTGAAGGAGGTCGAGGACATCCGCGCCGAACCTGCGATGCGCGATGTGCAGATCAAGGTGATCGACAACCAGGGCAAGGCGGTGACCTCGTCGCTGGCGGAACTGGCAGAAGCCGGCGCGGTGGGCCTGTTGTTGTCGATCACGGTGCTGTTCTTCTTCCTGCGCCACTGGCCATCGACGCTGATGGTGACGCTGGCGATTCCGATCTGCTTTGCGATCACGCTGGGCTTCATGTACTTCGTCGGCGTCACGCTCAACATCCTGACCATGATGGGCCTGCTGCTGGCGGTCGGCATGCTGGTCGACAACGCGGTGGTGGTAGTGGAAAGCATCTACCAGGAACGCGAGCGCATGCCCGGTCAACCGCAGCTGGCGGCCCTGCTCGGCACGCGCAGCGTGGCGATCGCGCTCAGCGCCGGCACCTTGTGCCATTGCATCGTGTTCGTGCCGAACCTGTTCGGCGAGACCAACAACATCAGCATCTTCATGGCGCAGATCGCAATCACCATTTCGGTGTCGCTGCTGGCCTCGTGGCTGGTGGCGATCAGCCTGATTCCGATGTTGTCGGCGCGTATGAAGACACCGCCGATGGTGAGCTCCGAGCGCGGCGTGATCGCGCGGTTGCAGCGCCGTTATGCCAAAGTGCTGGCATGGACGCTGGCCCATCGCGGCTGGAGCGTGGCCGGCATCGTGTTGGTCAGTGCGATCAGCCTGGTGCCGATGAAGTTGACCAAGGTCGACATGTTCGGCGGCGATGGCGGCAACGAGGCTTTCATCCAGTATCAATGGAAAGGCTCGTACACGCATGAGCAGATGGGTGAGGAAGTGGGGCGGGTCGAGCGTTACCTGCAAGCCAATCGCGACAAGTACCACATCACCCAGATCTATTCGTGGTTCAGCGAAGCGGAAGGCGGCAGCACCACCGTGACTTTCGACGCGGGCAAGGTCAAGGAGCTGCCGGCGTTGCTGGAACAGATCCGCAAGGCCTTGCCGCGCTCGGCACGTGCGGACTACAGCATCGGCAACCAGGGCGATGGCGGCAGCGGCAATCAAGGCGTGCAGGTGCAGTTGGTCGGCGATTCGACCCAGGCCTTGCAGGCCCTGGCCGACGATGTGATGCCGCTGCTGGCGCAGCGCAAGGAATTGCGCGACGTGCACGTGGACACCGGCGACCGCACCAGCGAGTTGGCGATCCGGGTCGATCGCGAGCGTGCGGCAGCCTTCGGGTTCAGTGCCGAGCAGGTAGCAAGTTTCGTCGGTCTGGCGTTGCGTGGCACGCCGTTGCGCGAGTTCCGCCGCGGCGACAACGAGGTACCGGTGTGGGTGCGCTTTGCCGGCGCCGAACAGAGCAAGCCGGAAGACCTGGCCAGCTTCACGGTACGCACCAAGGATGGCCGCAGCGTGCCGTTGCTCAGTCTGGTCGATGTGCAGATTCGCCCGGCCGCCACCCAGATCGGCCGCACCAATCGCCAGACCACGCTGACCATCAAGGCCAATCTGGCCAGCAAGGTCACCGTGCCGGAAGCACGCGCGGCAATGGAAAAGCCGCTCAAGGCGATGAGTTTCCCCGCCGGTTACAGCTATACCTTCGACGGCGGCGATTACCAGAACGACGGCGAAGCGATGGGCCAGATGGTGTTCAACCTGGTGATCGCGCTGGTGATGATCTATGTAGTGATGGCAGCGGTATTCGAATCGCTGCTGTTTCCTGCGGCGATCATGAGCGGCGTGGTGTTTTCGATCTTCGGGGTGTTCTGGCTGTTCTGGATCACCGGCACCTCGTTCGGGATCATGTCATTCATCGGCATCCTGGTGTTGATGGGCGTGGTGGTGAACAACGGCATCGTGATGATCGAGCACATCAACAACCTGCGCCGCCGCGGCATGGGCCGCACGCAGGCCTTGATCGAAGGCTCACGCGAGCGCTTGCGGCCGATCATGATGACGATGGGCACCGCCATCCTGGCGATGGTGCCGATCTCGCTGACCAGCACCACGATGTTCAGCGATGGCCCGCCGTACTTCCCGATGGCCCGCGCGATCGCCGGCGGACTGGCGTTCTCGACGGTGGTGAGCCTGCTGTTCCTGCCGACGATCTACGCAATTCTCGATGACATGAGCAACGGCGCAGCCGCGCTGGTACGACGTGCGCGTGGCGTGCCGAAGACGCCGCCGGCAAGCGTTGCGCTGGAATCGTGAGCGCCAACACTGCTGAAGTTTCCACGGCCTAAGGCATTCACCAGCGCACTGAGGCCGTGAGTGACAAGGCGCAAGCCACTCTCCCGGTGGGGCGAGAAGGCACGGCTTACGCGCCATGGACGCGCGTGCCTTGGATCTACCGCGCCGCAAGCGTGGGCCGGGAGCGGGGTTGGGGTGAGGGTACGGTTTCTCTTCCGGGGCACTGCCAAGCACGCGGCTGTGTTTCGCTGGCTTTGGTGAGGGCGACAGCGCGTCCGCGGACTGGCTCCTCGGCTCGGTCAGACATCCTGTCTGACTCGCCGCCGCGGCACATCCCTGTGCCGCTCTCCGCCAATCCCCGGCCACGCTGCCGCCTCGGCGAGTCGTTTCCGTGACGTTGAGCGACGAAAAACGACAGCCGATTCAGTGGTCGATTTTGGTGCCAATCATCCGCCAAGGTCGCTGCACGTCTTCTGAACCTTCGACTTCGTAGCTCCCAGACACACCGCCCAGATACCAACTACTCAGAAGTGCACGGTTTCCAGCGCTCTCAATCCGCTGCCTTCAAGAGGGATGCGAAGAGGCCTCTGCCCCAATAGCCGAGGCAACGATCAAAACCTAGGTCGAGCATGCCCTGCGGCAGCGGCTGCTCTCCGTTCCGCCAACACAGGAACATTCGAAGAGTGGTCCGCGGGCGCCGGGGCAGGACCTTACACGACATGGCGCGTGTAAGAGCCCCCATGGATGGGTTCACGGCGTGTCCTGCCCGGCGCCCGCGGGCCGCTCGCACGCATGAAACAAGGCGCCTGCCAGCAGCCTTTCCTCAACCAAAGTGAAAGCGCCAGCAAACCGGGCTTTCCTCATTCAAAACCAAAGCGCCAACTGATCAGCTGTCCTCAGCCATCCAGCTTTCCCGGCAACCTGGGTTCCAAGCCGCTGGATACAGCGGCCAGAGAATCAGGCCGCACGCACCTGCCGCACGATCGCCGCCGCCTTGGCCGAGCTCTCCTTGACCTTGTCCCACTGGCCCTGTGCCAGCCAGTCCTTTGGCACCATCCACGAGCCGCCGATGCACAGCACATTCGGCTGCGACAGGAACTCGGCCGCGTTGGCCTCGCTGATGCCGCCGGTGGGGCAGAGCTTGAGTTCGGACAGCGGGCCGGCCAGGCCCTTGAGCATCTGCAAGCCGCCCACGGCGGTGGCCGGGAACAGCTTGCACACGCGGAAGCCCAGGCCCATCAGGGTCAGCAGCTCGGTCGGCGTGGCCGCGCCGGGCACGGCGGGGATCGGCGCATCGGCAAGCAGGCGCGCCAGCGGCGCCGGCGTGCCGGGGGTGACCAGGAAGTCGGCACCGGCATCCACCGACTGACGCAGTTGCAGCTCGCTCAGCACGGTGCCGGCGCCGATCACGATGTTGGGCAGCTCACGCTTGAGCATGGCCAGCGCTTCGATCGCAATCGGGGTGCGCAGGGTCAGTTCGATCGCGGGCAGGCCGCCTTCGAGCAGCGCATCGGCCACGCGGCGCGCCTGGTCCAGCGTGTCCACGGTGACCACCGGCAGGATGCCGGCATCGCGCAGCAGCTGTTCGGCGGTGTTCTGGGTCTGGGCAATCGTCATTGCAACTCCGTTAGACGGCGACCGCGGGGCGGTCGCGCAGAGGGAAGGGGAATCAGGCGTCCTTGGACTCGTGCGGTGCGGCGGCGGCCGCTGCATCGGCACCGAGTTCGTACTCGGCGTCGTAGCTCCACAGCGCGCCGTCCGGGCGGGTCGGGCCGCAGGAAATCGAGATGGCGCCCTGGTCGGCCGGGCCAACCACCTGGCGGTTGATGGCGAACAGGTTGCGCCCCAGGTCGTTGCCCGCCACCGAGGTGTTGGGCGCGACTTCGCGCGATGCCCATTCTTCGGCCGAGACCAGCACTTCCAGCGTGCCGGCTTCGCCGTCCAGGCGCACGATGTCGCCTTCGCGCACACGCCCGATCGGCCCGCCGCGTGCGGCTTCGGGCGTCATATGGATCGCCGCCGGGAACTTGCCCGAGGCGCCGGACAGACGGCCGTCGGTGACCAAGGCCACACGCCGGCCCTGGTTCTGCAACAGGCCCAGCAACGGCGCCATCGAATGCAGTTCCGGCATGCCGTTGGCACGCGGGCCCTGGTAACGCAGCACCACCACGAAATCGTGCGGCAGCACGCCGGCGGCATGCAGCTTGTTGAGCACCTGCGGCGTATCGATCACCACTGCCGGCGCTTCGATCGTGCGGTGCTGCGGCTTGACCGCCGACAACTTGATCAGCGAGCGGCCCAGGTTGCCGCGCAGCAGGCGCAGGCCGCCCTGCGATTCGAATGCGGCGCTGACCGGACGCGCCACGCTGTCGTCGGCGGTGGTTGCAGTGCCGGGCACGTAGACGACCTTGCCGTCCTGCAGGCGCGGCTCGTTGGCGTAGGCGCGCATGCCGCCTTCGACCACGGTGGGCAGGTCGTCGTGCATCAGCCCGGCGTCCATCAGCTCGCGGAACACGAAGGCAGTGCCGCCCGCGGCCTGGAAGCGGTTCACGTCGGCTTCGCCGTTGGGGTAGATGCGGGTCAGCAACGGCACGGTCTGCGAGATCAGATCCATGTCGTCCCAGGTCAGCACGATGCCGGCCGCACGCGCCACCGCAATCCAGTGGATGGTGTGATTGGTCGAACCACCGGTGGCCATCAGGGCGACCACGGCATTGACGATGGCACGCTCGTCGATCAGGCGACCGAACGGACGGAAGTCCTGGCCCAGCGCAGAAATTGCCAGCGCACGCGCGGTGCCCTCACGGGTCAGCGCATCGCGCAACTGCAGCTCCGGGTTGACGAACGAGGCACCGGGCAGCTGCACGCCCATCGCCTCGAGCAACACCTGGTTGGAGTTGGCGGTGCCGTAGAAGGTGCAGGTGCCGGGCGAGTGATACGAGGACGACTCGGCTTCCAGCAGTTCGGCGCGGGTGGCTTCGCCGGCGGCGTAGCGCTCGCGCACTTCGGCCTTCTGCTTGTTCGGAATGCCGGGCGTCATCGGGCCGGCCGGCATGAACAGCGCCGGCAGATGCCCGAACGCCAGCGCGCCGATCAGCAGGCCCGGCACGATCTTGTCGCACACGCCCAGGTACACCACGCTGTCGAACATATCGTGGCTGAGGCCGATCGCCGCGGCCTGGGCAATGTTGTCGCGCGAGAACAGCGACAGCTCCATGCCGGCGCGGCCCTGGGTCACGCCGTCGCACATCGCCGGCACGCCGCCGGCCACCTGCGCGGTGGCACCGAGCGTACGCGCGGTGTCGCGGATCAGTTGCGGGTAATGCTCGAACGGCTGATGTGCCGACAGCATGTCGTTGTAGGCGGTGATGATGCCCAGGTTGGGCGTGGCCGCACCGCGCAGGCGCGACTTGTCGGTCGGCTCGGACGCGGCGAAACCATGCGCCAGGTTGCCGCAGCTCAAACGGCTACGGAACGGACCCTCGCGCAGGGCGGCATCGAGACCGGCCAGATACGCCGCGCGCGACGGCGCGCTGCGCTTGCGGATACGGTCGGTGACAGCTTGGATGTTCGGATGCAGGCTCATTGGCTACCGGCTATGAGAAACGGGGGGGAAGAAAGTAAGCACGCTCTTCTTGATACCCGCACATGGATGTGCGGGCTGTTGCGAAGGACTCGCACAAAATCGGCTTTTGCGAGGGACTCGCACCTAAGCACACCAGTGAACCCGCAATTTCGGGCCCGGCGGCTGCAGCGCCACGCGGATCGGATACTCGCTGACATCGTCACCGGCCAATGCAGCCTGCAGCACGTCCAGCTTCTGCTTGCCGCGCAACAGCAGCAGGCGGGTCGGGATGGCGGCCAGTCCGGCCGGTGTCAGCGTGATCCGCAGCGGCCACTGATTCGAGCCGGGGCAGCCGGTGGCATCCAGCGACGCGTACGGCTGCGGGCTGGACAGCGCCTTGCTCAGGTCGGTCGAGCCCGGAAACAGGGAGGCGGTGTGTCCGTCGCCGCCCATGCCCAGCACCGCCAGGCACGCAGGCTCGGCGTGCCTGGCCTGCAGGTTCGCGGTGTGCACGCACTCGGGCAACTGCTTGCCCGGGCGCACCAGCGGGATGAAGGTCGCCGCCGATGCGTGAGTCAGAAAGCTGTGATTGACCAGCCAGGCGTTGCTGTCCTGATCCTGCGGCGAGAGCCAGCGCTCATCGACCAGGCCCACTTCCACCCGCGACCAGTCCAGCGGACGGTGGGCGAGCGATTCGTACACCGGCGCCGGGGTGGTGCCGCCGGACAGCAGCATGCGCGCCTGGCCGCGGCGCGAAATCTCCTGTTCCAGCAGGTCGGCCATTTCGCTGGCCACCGCCTCGGTCCATTCGGCCGGGTCTTCGTAACGCACCAGTGTGATGCGCGGATTGTCCTGCAGGTTCATCGCTGCTCCCCTGGATGCTGACGCTGCGCATCCACCGCATAGGCGGCGGCGCCGAGCAGGCCGGCATGCGGGTGCATGACCGCCAGCGATGGCACCCGCGACATGATCGCGGAGAAGCGTCCCTTGTGTTCGAAGCGCTGGCGGAAGCCGGAATGCTGCAGCGAATCCAGCACCTTGGGCACCAGCCCGCCGGTGAGGAATACGCCGTCCCATGCGCCCTGCATCAACACCATGTCGCCGGCGATCGCACCGAAGATGGCGCAGAACAGATCGATGGTGCGCGACGAGCGCGGGTCGCCCGCCGCCGCACGCGCGGTGATGTCCTTGGGCTGCAGCGGGCCCGGGTCGACCCCGGCGATCTCGCTGAGCGCGCGATGGATGTTGACCAGGCCCGGGCCGCAGATCAGGCGCTCGTTGGAGACCCGGCCGAACTGCTCGGAAAGGATCTCCAGGATGCGGATCTCCTCTGGCGTGCCGGGCGGAAAGCTGACGTGGCCACCTTCGGTTTCCAGCGGAAAGCAACGCCCGTTGCGGATGATCAGCCCACCCACGCCCAGCCCGGTGCCCGGGCCGATCACGCCGTAGTTGCGCGGCTGATCGATCGGCGCCGGCCGCCAGCTGGCGCCGCCGACCTGCACCACGTCCTGCGGGCGCAGCAGGCTGATCGCCATGGCCTGCGCGGCGAAGTCGTTGATCAGGTGCAGGGTGCTGAAGCCCAGCATCGCCGCGGTGCGCGAGCGCGAGATCACCCACGGATGGTTGGTGATGCGCGCCTCGTCGCCGTCCACGCGGCCGGCCACGGCGAACACGCCCTGGGTGGCCTGCACGCCGATCTGGTCGAGGTAATAACGCGCGGCTTCGCCGAGCGAGCCGAAATCGACCACCGCAAATTCGCGCGAGGTGTCATCCAGCAGCGGCACCGAGGCGTCGACGTCGGCCAGCGCGAAGCGCGCATTGGTTCCGCCGATATCGGCAACCAGCACCGGCTTGGAAGGAGCGGTCATGCGGTGTGTCCCTGTGCGTCGGTGGCCGGGGGCAGGAAGGGCGCCGCGGCATCGGGGCCCCAACTGCCGGCCGGGTAGGGCTGCAGCGGCAGCTGCGCGTCTTTCCACGCATCGCTGACGCTGTCGATCCACGACCAGGCGGCCTTGACCTCGTCGTCGCGCACGAACAGCGCCGGGTTGCCGTTGAAGGCATCCACGAACAGGCGCTCGTAGGCGATGCGGCGGTGCAGGCCGGTCGGCACCGACAGTTCCAGTTCCAGCGGCTGCAGTTCGATCGCACCCCATTCCGGGCCGGCCAGGCTGCTCATCAGGCCGAGCTCGATGTTTTCCTGCGGCTGCAGCTGGAAGGTCAGGCGGTTGGGCACCGCGTTCTGCCGGTCCGGGCGCTCGAACAGCCAATGCGTCACCGGCTTGAGCGTGACCACGATACGGGTGGAGCGCTCGGCCAGGCGCTTGCCGGTGCACAGGTGGAACGGCACCCCGGCCCAGCGCCAGTTATCGATATGCGCGGTCACCGCGACGAAGGTTTCCACGTCGCTGCCTTCCGGCGGGTGATAGGCCTGCGCCGGCTGGCCGTTGATGCTGCCGGCGGTGTAGCGGCCACGCACGCTGTCGTGGGCGGCATGCTCGGCGGTCATCGGGCGCAGCGCGCGCAGCACCTTGACCTTCTCGTCGCGGATGCGATCGGCTTCCAGCGAGGCTGGCGGCTCCATCGCCACCAGGCACAACAACTGCAGGATGTGACTCTGCACCATGTCGCGCAGCGCGCCGGAGCGCGCGTAGTAGGCATCGCGCCCATCCACGCCTTCGCTCTCGGCCACCAGGATCTGCACCGACTCGATATAGGTGCGGTTCCACACCGCTTCCAGCAAGGTATTGCCGAAGCGCAGCGCGATCAGGTTCTGCACCGCCGCCTTGCCCAGGTAATGGTCCAGGCGGAACACGCGGTCTTCGTCGATCAGCGCGCCGATCGACTGCAGGATCTCGCGGGCGCTGTCCGAGTCGTGGCCGATCGGCTTTTCCAGCATCAGCCGGTGCGGCGCGGCCAGCGCACCGCCCAGGGCCAGGCCCTGGCAGGTGCTGATGTACAGGCCCGGCGGAATCGCCAGGTAGCTCACGCACTGGCGGCTGGCCAGCTCGCGTACGGCATTGGCCACCGACTCGGCATCGCGCAGATCCACCGAGCGATAGTCGACCCGCTGCAGCAGCGTTTCGATCTGCTCGGGCGTGGCGATCGGCAGCGCGGCAGCCAGGCGCGGGCGCAGGACCTCGCGGAACGCCTCGGTGTCGTGCGGCGACAATGCCAGCGCACGGATACGGAAATCCTCCGGCAGCAGGCCATCGACGAACAATCGCAGCAGGGACGGGAAGAGATAGCGCTGGGCGAGATCGCCGGTGGCGCCGAACAGGATCAGGGTGTTGTGCATGGACCGAATTTCAGATTCTGGAGACATCGTGATCAGCAGCTGGTCGGAAAGGCGCCGGACAGCCGGCGGTCGGTATGTCTGTTCCTGAGCGACACTGGTGTGCGCGCAGCGGGGGATGGACGCGTACGCCCAATCCCCGATTGTTGCAGCAAGTGGCCGTCAGCGGTTAGCGCCGCGGCGGTTGACCTGCACATGCGTGGCCGAATGGCGGGCCTCGCAAGGTAGGCTGCACCGCTTAAGACAGCGGCTTGGGTCGGTGGCGGCATGGTCCCTCCCGAGATCGATGTTGCCATGTGAAAACGATTACATGTCAGAATAAACCAATGCATTCGTTTGCAGGGGATTTCCTTGCAGGCGCATGCGGCGTCACCGCCGTCGGGAGGGCCGAGGGCAGGGCGCACAACTTACGTTGAGGCCGAAGATGGCGAAAGTGCAGTTGGAAGGTGTCCGCAAGGTCTACGAGAACGGCCAGGTCGCGGTGCAGGGTGCGAGCTTCGAGGTCGCCGATGGCGAGCTGATGGTGCTGGTCGGTCCGTCCGGCTGCGGCAAGTCGACCCTGTTGCGCATGATCGCCGGGCTCGAGGACATCAGCGCCGGCACGCTCAAGATCGGCGAGCGCGTGGTCAACGACGTGGCCCCCAAGGACCGCGACATCGCCATGGTGTTCCAGAGCTATGCGCTCTACCCGCACATGACCGTGGCCGAGAACCTGGCCTTCGGGCTCAAGCTGCGCGGCCACCCCAAGCAGGTCATCGCCGAGCGCGTCAACAACGCCGCCGAGCTGCTGGGGCTGACCCCGATGCTCGACAAGCTGCCCAAGGCGATGTCCGGCGGCCAGCGTCAGCGCGTGGCGCTGGGGCGGGCGATGGTGCGCGAGTCGTCGGTGTTCCTGCTCGACGAGCCGCTGTCCAATCTGGATGCCAAGCTGCGCCACAGCGTGCGTACCGAGATCGCGCAGCTGCATCGCAAGCTCGGCACCACGATGATCTACGTCACGCACGATCAGGTCGAGGCGATGACGCTGGGCCAGCGCATCGTGGTGCTCAAGGATGGGGTGATCCAACAGATCGACAGCCCGATGGCGCTGTACGACCGCCCGGCCAATCTGTTCGTGGCCGGATTCCTCGGCAGCCCGGCGATGAACGTGCTGCAGGGGCGCCTGGATGAGCAGGACGGCCTGCATCTGGTCATGGCCGATGGCTGGCGTGTGCCGCTGGGTGCGGCGCGGGTCGAGCGCAGCTGGTTCGGTCGCGAGGTGATCGTCGGCGTGCGTCCGGAGCACCTGCAGCCGTCAAACGACGCCGCGCTGGGCTTTGACGCGCGTATCGATGTGATCGAGCCGGTCGGCAACGAGATCTTCCTCAACCTCGACCGTGGCGGCCAGCCGCTGGTGATCCGGGTCGCACCGCAGGCCTTGCCGGCGGTGGGGGAGCAACTGCGCCTGGCACTGCGCAGCGAGGCGCTGCACTTCTTCGACCCGGCCAGCGGCGAACGGCTGGCGCTGGCCTAACGCGCCAGTCCCTGCACGAATGCAAGCGGGCGGGCGGCATGCGCGCCCGCCTGCAGCACGGCGTCGGCCTCCAGGGTCAGCTCCAGCGGCAGCACCGCCAGTGCAAGATCGCCCGCCACGCTGACCAGCGTGCCGACGGTGGCATCGCCCAGCAGCACGGCCTGGCCGGCCTCGGCCAGCGCATCGCTGCCAACGGCATCGACCTGCAGCAGCTGCAGCGCACGCTTGGCCTTGCCTAGAAAATGCGTACGCGCCACGATCTCCTGGCCCGGGTAGCAGCCCTTCTTGACGCTGAAGGCCTGCAGGCGATCCAGCGCCAGCTGCTGCGGCGTCCACTGCTCGCGTTGCGCATCGGGCAGGCGCGCCAGCCCCAGTTGTAGGTCCGTACGGCGCCACTCGGCGTCCATGCGCGGTACTTCGATAGGCGCGGCCAATGCCTCATCGTTCGTCAGCAACATCAGCGTGCGCGGCAGGGCAGGGCTGCCCAGGTCCAATTCGATACGCTGCGTTCCGATATCGGCCTGCGCGCCCTGGGCGCGCGCGGGCGCGGCAAGGCCGCCAAACGCCAAAAGCGCCGCCACGCCGATCTTGAGCTTGCGTCGGAACACAAAACGGCCGAGTTGCGTTGCGATCTCGGCCGCATTGCCATCGGGCAACAGCATCAGCAGGTGGGTGTCGTCCTCACGCAGGAGTGCGAAGATGGCGATCACGCGCCCCTTTGCCGTCAACCACGCATTCCACTGCCACTGCCCGATCGCCAGCGCCTGTACGTCGTTGGCAAATTGCGCATGCGCGAACGCCACTGCATCCGTCCCGATCAAGCGGACGTATTGCATGTCGTGCAGGGAGCCAAAACCCTGTGGAATAAGATTCAGGTTGTCAGCCATGGAAGGGGAGGACTAAAATCGCAATGTTGTGAGACCACTATGATAGGCCATCCAACCCCCACCCCAGCGCAGGATTCCGAGACGCAGCCTTCTCCTCAGGAGCATCTTCCCGAGAAGCAGCCACTGCCCAAGGAGATTGGTGGACGCGACGGCCCCGAGCCAACGCGCTACGGCGACTGGGAAAAAAATGGACGCTGCATCGATTTTTGAGCAGCTTTTAGCCACAGCGGTCTAGTGCCGCCCAGCCGAGAAAACGAGCCCAGCGAATGGCGATCCGCGAACGTCCTCTTTCCCCGCATCTCCAGGTGTACCGCTGGCAGATACAGATGGTGACCTCGATTCTCAATCGAGCCACTGGCATCGTACTGTCCATCGGCGCCCTGGCGATTGCTGCCGCCTTGCTGACATTGATGCTCGGCCCCGACCACTGGAATTGTTTCCGCGAGCACGCAGGCGCCTGGTACGGCCAGGTTTTCCTGTTCGGCTGGACCTGGTGCTTCGCGTTCCACCTGTTCGGTGGACTGCGCCACATCATGCAGGACTTCGGACAGGGCTATGCAGTGCGCTCGTTCGTCAGTCTTGGCTGGTTGTCGCTAATCCTGAGCTTCGTGCTCACCGCTGCGATCTGGGCCTATGTACTGCTGGCCGGAGGTGCCGTATGAACCGCTACCGTACCCCGCTGAAGAACGTGCGTGGCCTGGGTGCCGCCAAGACCGGCACCGAGCACTTCGTGGTGCAGCGCCTGACCGCCACCGCCCTGGTGCCGCTGTCGATCTGGTTCCTGATCTTCGTGCTGAGCCTGATCGGTGCCGATCACGCTGCGGCCAGCGCTGCCGTGGCCAAGCCCTGGAACGCGATCCTGTTGGTCGGCTTCCTGATCGCCTCGTTCTGGCATGCGCAGCTGGGCATGCAGGTGGTGCTGGAAGATTACGTGCACAACTCGCTGCTCGCGCTTGCTGCGCAGACCATCGTGCGCTTCGTCGCCGTGCTGGGCGCCATCGTCAGCGTGTTTGCCGTGGCGCGTATTGCGCTGGGCATCAGCTGAGTCGTCCGCGACCAAACAGGAATCCATAATTCGATGTCCGCTTACAAGATCACAGAACACAAGTACGACATGGTCGTGGTGGGCGCCGGCGGCGCCGGCCTGCGCGCCACGTTCGGCCTGGCCCAGAAGGGCCTGCAGACGGTCTGCCTGACCAAGGTCTTCCCGACCCGCTCGCATACCGTTGCGGCGCAGGGCGGCATTTCCGCCGCGCTGGGCAACATGGGCGAAGACGACTGGCGCTACCACTTCTACGACACCATCAAGGGCTCGGACTGGCTGGGCGACCAGGACGCGATCGAGTACATGTGCCGCGAGGCGATTCCGGCCATTATCGAGCTCGAGCACTACGGCGTGCCGTTCTCGCGGACCGAAGAGGGCAAGATCTACCAGCGCCCGTTCGGCGGCATGACCACCAAGTACGGCGAAGGCCCGTCCGCGCAGCGCACCTGCGCGGCGGCCGACCGTACCGGTCACGCGATGTTGCACACGCTGTACCAGCAGTCGCTGGCGCACAACGCACGCTTCATGATCGAGTACTTCGCACTCGACCTGATCTTCGACGAGGAAGGCGTCTGCCGCGGCGTGCTGGCGCTGGATATGGCCGATGGCAGCTTGCATCTGTTCCGCGCCCACGGCGTGGTGCTGGCCACCGGCGGCTATGGCCGTGCCTACTTCAGCGCCACCTCCGCCCACACCTGTACCGGTGACGGCGGCGGCCTGGTGATGCGTGCCGGCCTGCCGGTGCAAGACATGGAGTTCGTGCAGTTCCATCCCACCGGTATCTACGGTGCGGGCTGCCTGATCACCGAGGGCGTGCGTGGCGAAGGCGGCATCCTGCGCAACAGCAACGGCGAGCGCTTCATGGAGCGCTACGCACCGCATTACAAGGATCTGGCATCGCGCGACGTGGTATCGCGTTCGATGACAGTGGAGATCCGCGAAGGCCGTGGCGTGGGCGAGCACAAGGATCACATCCTGCTCGACCTGACCCACCTCGGCCCGGAAGTCATCAACGAAAAGCTGCCCGGCATCGCCGAGAGCGCGCACATCTTTGCCGGTGTGGACGTGACCAAGCAGCCGATTCCGGTGTTGCCGACCGTGCACTACAACATGGGCGGCATTCCGACCAACTTCTATGGCGAAGTCGTGCGCAAGCAGGGCGACAACCCGGATGCAGTCGTGCCGGGCCTGTACGCGATCGGCGAAGCTGCCTGCGTGTCGGTGCACGGTGCCAACCGCCTGGGTTCCAATTCGCTGCTGGATCTGGTGGTGTTCGGCCGTGCGGTGGCAAACCGCTGCGCCGAGACGGTCAAGCCCAACCAGCCGCACAAGACGCTGCCGTCCGATGCCTGCGACAAGGCGCTGGGCCTGCTGGACAAGCTGCGCTACGCCAACGGCTCCACGCCGACTTCGGTGATCCGCGACAACATGCAGCGCACCATGCAGTCGGACGCGGCAGTGTTCCGTACCAGCAAGACGCTGAAAGAGGGCGTCGACAAGATGGCCGAGATCTTCGCCAGCTTCGAGGACGTCAAGGTCTCGGACCGCTCGCTGGTGTGGAACTCGGACCTGATCGAAACCTACGAGTTGAACAACCTGCTGCTCAATGCAGTGGCGACGATCAACTCGGCCGAACAGCGGCATGAGAGCCGCGGCGCGCATTCGCACGAAGACTTTCCGGACCGCGACGACGTCAACTGGCAGAAGCACACGCTGGTCACCGTCGACGACAAGGGCAAGTGCGAGTTCGAATATCGTCCGGTGCACATGTACACGCTGAGCAAGGACGTGGACGTGGTCCCGCCGAAGCCGCGCGTTTACTGATCGATGCGCATGGATCGATCCGCTTTCGCATTGCCTCTGCTGGCCGGCCTGTCCGGGTACCGCAGCCGTGCACCGCGACAGCCGGATCGCCTCATGACGCAGGGGCAACGCCGGCAAGCCGCCGGCGGTTGCGCCACCGCCGCGGCGGTGGCATCCGTCATCTTTACCTTCATGCGCACGGTGCGGTTGTCGTTCGCACCGCGCATCGCCTGAGCCAACGAGAGCAGCTATGGCAGAGTTCACCCTCCCCAAGAATTCAAAGATCGGCAAGGGCAAGCATTACCCTGCACAGGGCGCCAAGAACACGCGCACCTTCAAGGTCTACCGCTGGGATCCGGATGGCGAAGCCAACCCGCGTACCGACAGCTATGAGATCGATCTCGACAAGTGCGGTCCGATGGTGTTGGACGCGCTGATCAAGATCAAGAACGAGATCGACCCGACGCTGGCGTTCCGTCGCTCCTGCCGCGAGGGCATCTGCGGCTCGTGCGCGATGAACATCGACGGCACCAATACGCTGGCCTGCACCAAGGCGATTGCCGCCTGCGGCAAGGCCGAGGTGCCGATCTATCCGCTGCCGCACATGAGCGTGATCAAGGACTTGGTGCCGGATCTGACGCATTTCTACGCGCAGTACGCGTCGATCAAGCCGTGGATCCGCACCCAGACCCCGCCGCCGCCGGACCGCGAGCGCCTGCAGTCGCCGGAAGACCGCCGCAAGCTCGATGGGTTGTACGAGTGCATCCTGTGCGCCTGCTGCTCGACCAGCTGCCCGAGCTACTGGTGGAATGGCGAGCGCTATCTGGGCCCGGCGATCCTGCTGCAGGCGTATCGCTGGATCATCGATTCGCGCGACGAAGACACCGGTGCGCGCCTGGACGACCTGGAAGATCCGTTCAAGCTGTATCGCTGCCACACCATCATGAACTGCGCGCGGACCTGCCCCAAGGGCCTGAACCCGGCGCTGGCGATTGCCGAGATCAAGAAGCTGATGATGGCGCGTCGCGCCTGATCGCAGGGCAATGCGGCCCCGCTTCGGCGGGGAGATGGTTCACAGCGGCACCGGCCCTTGGTCTGGTGCCGCTGTCGTTTTCGGTGCCGGCAAGGCGAGGTGGAGAGTGAGATGGATGAAGAAACGCTGTTGAAGAAACTGCGCTGGCGTTGCCGGCGCGGCATGCGCGAGCTCGATCAATTGTTCGGGCGCTATCTGGATCAACGCTGGGCGCAGGCTTCCGAATCCGAGCGCGCGGTTTTCCTACAGCTGCTGGATTGCGAAGACGATAAGTTGTGGCGCTGGTTCATGGGATACGAGGCCTGCCCCGATGCCGTCAACGCCGCACTCATCGCCGATATTCGCGCCATGCCGGCTTGAATGGCGACCCTCGCGCGGGCTTGCCTGCGCGCTGGGCGTGCTGAGCGCGCTCGCATTGTGGGCACTCTGGCGGAGTGGGGTGCCGCCATGGCTGGCGATGCTGTTGTCTGTCTATACGGTGTTGACCGGTGGACGATCACTGCGCCTGCTGTTGCGCTCGCCAGCGCGGGAAGTGATCGTGCCCTGGAGCGAAACGCCCGCCAGCGTTGACGGTGTGCAGGTGCAGGGCCTGCAGGTGGCGTGGCGCGGGCCGATCGCGGTGGTGGCGTGGACTGGCCTGGATGCACGTCGCCAACGCCTGCTTTTCTGGCCGGATACCTTGCCCGCAGCGCAGCGACGTGAACTGCGTCTGGCCGCTCAGGCACACGCCATTTCGTCCCGGCGGCCGCAAGTGGCACCATAGCGTCCCTTTCCTGGTTGAACCGCATGTTCAAACCTATCCCGGTTGCCATCGGCTTGCGCTACCTGCGTGCCAAGCGGCGCAATGGCTTCATCTCGTTTATCTCGATGGCATCGATCCTGGGCATCGCCCTGGGCGTGACCGTGCTGATCACCACGCTGGCGGTGATGAGCGGTTTCCAGAAGGAAATCCGCGACCGCCTGCTGCAGATGGCCGCGCATGCCACGGTCAGTGCGGACGGCGCGCCGATGCACGACTGGCAGCATGCTGTCGAGGTCGCCATGGCCGATCCGCGCATCGCCGGTGCCGCGCCCTACATCGAAACCGAATCGCTGCTGCAGGGCCCGCGCAAGCAGCCGGCGATCGTGCGCGGCATCGTTCCTGCCGAAGAGGGCAAGGTATCGGTGCTGGCCAAGAAGATGCAGCAGGGGTCGGTCGACAGCCTGACCCCGGGCTCCTACAACATCGTCATCGGCAAGGAGCTGGCGATCTGGCTGGGCGTGGACATGGGCGACAGCATCGTGGTGCTGCTCAGCGATACCCAGGCCACGCCGCTGGGCGCGATGCCGCGGCTCAAGCGCTTCACCGTCAGCGGAATCTTCGAGGCGGGCTACAACGAGATCGACCGCGGCCTGGCCGTGGTCAACATGCAGGACCTGGCACGCGTGCTGCGCATGGACGGCGTCACCGGCGTGCGGCTGCGCCTGCACGACATGGATCAGGCCTGGCCGGTGGCACGCGATCTGGCGGTGAAGTTGCATGGCCCGTACCGGGTCAGCGACTGGACCCAGGAGAACGCCAATCTCTACCACTCGTTGAAGATGGAAAAGACCGTGATGGGCATCCTGCTGTCGCTGATCGTGGCGATGGGCGCGTTCAACTTGGTGTCCTCGCAGGTGATGCTGGTCACCGACAAGCAGGCCGATATCGCCATCCTGCGCACCCTGGGCCTGTCGCCTGCTGGGGTGATGCAGGTGTTCATGGTGCAGGGTTCGTTGATCGGCTTCATGGGCACGATCATGGGCGTGATCGGCGGCATCGTGCTGACGCTCAACCTGGAGCGCATCCTGGGTGTGATCGAGACCATCTTCAGCGTCAAGCTGCTGCCCGAGGACGTGTATTACATCACCGGCTTGCCGACCGACATGCAGACCCAGGACGTGGTGGTGATCACCGTCGTCGCGCTGGTGATGAGTTTCCTGGCGACCTTGTATCCGGCATGGCGCGCCTCGCGCACGCAGCCGGCGGAGGCGCTGCGTTATGAATGAGATCAGGGAATCGGCCGTGCAAACGCCAAACCATGCAGAGGCGGTGATCCGCGCCGAGGGTCTGGGCAAGACCTACGCCGAGGGCAAGATGCGCACGCCGGTGTTCGACGGTCTGGATCTGACCGTGGCGACAGGCGAAACCGTGGCCATTGTCGGCGCCTCAGGGGCGGGCAAGAGCACGCTGCTGCATCTGCTCGGCGGCTTGGACATTCCGACCTCGGGCGAGGTGTACGTGGCCGGCCGGCGCATGTCAGCGTTGTCCGATGGCGAGCGCGGCAAGCTGCGCAATCAGGCCCTGGGTTTCGTCTACCAGTTCCATCATTTGCTGCCGGAATTCACCGCGCTGGAAAACGTGATGATGCCGGTACTGTTGTCCGGGAAAGAAGTGTCAGTGGCGCGGGCGCAGGCCTTGCAGTTGCTGGAATCGGTCGGGCTCGGACACCGCATCGAGCACAAGCCCAGCGAATTGTCCGGCGGCGAGCGTCAGCGTGCGGCGGTGGCGCGCGCACTGGTGAACAAGCCGGGCTGCGTGCTGGGCGATGAGCCCACCGGCAACCTGGACGACAAGACCGCCGAGACCGTGTTCGAGCTGATGCTGGAGCTCAACCGTGCACAGCGCACCAGTCTGGTCCTGGTGACGCACGATCGCAGTCTGGCGCGACGCCTGGACCGCGTGCTCGAGCTGCATCAGGGCAGGCTGCGCGAACTGGCACCTTCTGCGGTGTAAGAAGCACTGCCTGGCCGTCGGAATTCCTGGCGGCTGGGCGGCGGTGAACCCGCGGTCTCAGATTGAAGATCCTGGGGCTGATTGCGGGTGCATTCGCGTGATGCATCGACTGGCGGTGGCCACAGCATGCGCGCTCAGCACAAAGTGCCCGCGCGCAGCAACGCGCCGATGCTCGCGTCGACAGGAATTGCGTTGACAGGAAGAACGGTCGCCGCCACGGGTGTGGCGACGACCCAGCGCATCAGGGAATGATGCGCAGCGCGCGCAGGCGCGTGAACAGTTCCAGGAACGATGCACGGCTGTCGTAGAAATCCGTAAAGCCCAGTTCGCGGCTCTTGGTCATGTCGTTGACGCACTCGATCTCGCGGCCCAGGTCGGCATCGGTGTGCCACCAGGATGCCAATCGATTGACGTCGGCCTCCACCAGGCCATGCTGGCTGGCGATCTCGCTCCATATTGCCGGCGCGGTCTCGCTCAGGCGTGCCTCCAGCGGCTGCGGGGTCTCGGGGCAGGGCGCAGCGTCGAGCCCGAAGAAGTCGGCAATCTGGCTCCACATCCAGCGCCAGCGGAACACGTCGCCGTTGACGGTGTTGAAGGCCTGATTGCGTGCGGCCGGGCTCAGGCCGGCCCAGGCCAACTGCTTGCCGAGCAGGCCGGCATCGGTCAGGTCGGTGAGGCTGTTCCACTGCGCCTGCGAGCCGGGAAACACGAACGGCTGGCCGGTGTGCTTGCACAGCGATGCATACACCGCCAGCGTCACGCCCATGTTCATCGCATTGCTGCCATTGGCCATGCCGATCATGGTGTGCGAGCGATGCACGCTCCAGCCGAAGCCATGCTGCTCGGCATGTGCGAACAACAGGTCTTCTAGCGTGTAGTAGAAGTTCTCACCGGGCTGGCGCGGCTCGCTTTCGCGGAACGGCGTTTCCGCCTTGCCGCTGCCGTAGTTCTCGAACGCGCCCAGGTAATGCTTGGTGCCGGTGACCAGCGCCATGTGCTGCAGCGGCGCATCGCTCAGCGCTTCGCACAGATGCCGCATCATCGCGCCGTTGGCTTCGACGTTCTCGCGCTCGGTGTCGCGCCGTGTCCAGGTGCAGAAGAACACGTGGGTGATCGGCAGGCCACGCAGCGCGGTGCTGGTGCTGTCGGCATCCAGCAGATCGGCCGCAAGCGGGATCACGCCGTCCTGAGGCAGCGGGCGCCGTGCCAGGCCATAGACGGTCCAGCCATCGGCCACCAGGACATTGGCGAGGTTGTAACCGGAAATGCCGGTCACGCCGACAATCAGTGCAGTGCCTTTACGCATGGGGGAAGCTCCTCAGAAACAGTGGCGAACATAACGCGGCAGTCATGAAATCGAGGCGAATGCAGTCTGATACGGTTGCTGTGCGGCCTGCAGACGCTGTCCTGCCTGGCGCATCGCACGCGTGCGGCAGCACCTTCCACCGGCTGGATGTACCACGGCAGTCGCAGTCTTATTCCTACCGCGCAATGCGCCGCTCGCTGCTGTGCCCGACGCAGACGCTGGTCTAACTTGAGTCGGTGGATGGACCACGGCCGGGATGGCGACCGACAGCATGGATGCGTCAGCACAGGCACCGCCTACACCGCGGCGGATACCGACGATGACCGCGGCAGCGGCCTTGTTGCTGGGCATCGTGGTGTGCGCGTGGTCGCCTGCGCTGCTGTCGCGTGCGGTCTATGCGGCATGCCTTGCTGCAGCGGTGCTGGGCATCGGCCTCGGCACATGGCTGCGTCCGCGGCGGATCGTGTTGGTGGGGACACTGGCCAGCGCGGTGTTCGGTTTCGGCCTGATGGGCTGGCAGGTCACCGGCGTCCTGCAGGCACAATTGCACCCGCAGGATGAAGCGCGGGAACTGACCGTGCGCGGGCAGGTTGTCGAACTGCCGGTCGCCGAGCCACGACGCACGCGCTTTCAGCTGCGCGTGGATGACGATCCCGCACAGCCTGCCGCACTGCGCGGCAAGCTGCTGCAGCTGGCCTGGTATGACGACTTCGGTGCCGAGCGCATCGGGCCGCGTGCCGCGCTGCGCGCGGGCGCCGCCTGGCAGCTGCGGCTCAAGCTGCGTGCGCCGCGCGGCTTGCGCAACCCTGGTGGCTTCGATGCCGAGCGGCAGGCACTGGCGCAGCGCATTGCCGCCAGCGGCTATGTGCGGGTGCCGATTGCGGCGCGGCAGACCGCTGCACCGCGCGGCGTGGATGCCTGGCGCGAAGCGATGTCGCAGCGCATTGCCGACCGCGTGCCTGGATCATCGGCGCCTTACCTGCGCGCGCTCGCCCTGGGCGACACGCGCGGGCTGGACGACGCAGCCTGGGCCACGCTGCGTGCGACCGGGCTCAGCCATCTGATTGCGATCTCGGGATTTCATGTGGGGCTGGTCGCTGCATTCGTCGCCCTGCTGGTCGCCGGACTCTGGCGAGCCTGGCCGGTGCTTGGAACGCGGATTCCGCGGTCCCATGTAGCTGCGGTCGCCGCCTTGTTCGGTGCCGCAGGCTATGCGGCGCTGGCGGGCCTGGCGCTGCCGACGGTGCGCACCGTGCTGATGATTGCCGTGGTCGCCCTGGCGCGGGTGCTGCGGCGGCGCGTCAGCACCGTGCAGATCCTCGCGCTGGCCTTGTTGGCAGTGCTGCTGTGGGACCCGCTCAGCGTGCTGGTGGCGGGCTTCTGGCTCAGCTTTGCCGGGGTGGCCTGGCTGGTGTGGTGCCTGCCAGCGGACGATCGCGCGGTCGTGCGCGGCTTCCTGTCCGCCCAGACCGTCGCCACTGTTGGCCTGCTGCCGTTGACCGTCAGCCTGTTCGGCCAGGCATCGCTGGTGGGGCCATTGGCCAATCTGCTCGCCATTCCCTGGTGGACTTTTGTAGTAGTGCCGCTCGCCTTGCTGGGCACCGGGCTGGAAGCAGTACATCCGGGAGCGGGCGTGTGGGCATGGCGATTGGCTGGTTGGTGCTTCGAGCTGACTTGGCCAGGCCTGGTCTGGCTTGGACAGACCTCGGTGGCGTTGTGGTGGGTACCCGAGTCCGATGCGCTCGCATTGGTCGCGGCCTTGCTCGGCGCGTTCTGGTTGCTGCTGCCGCGCGGCGCGCCCGGCAAATCCATGGCGCTGTTGTTGTGGTTGCCGCTGCTGTGGCCGGACCGCGAGCTGCCCGCGGCCGGCGAAGCCGACGTGCAGGTGCTGGACGTGGGGCAGGGTCTGGCCGTGCTGGTACGCACGCAACGGCATGCATTGCTGTTCGACACCGGCCCGGCGGTGCGCGATGGCTTCGATGCGGGCGAGCGGGTAGTGCTGCCGGCCTTGCGCGCGCTCGGGGTGCGCCGCCTGGATGCCATCGTGCTCAGTCACGCCGACGCCGACCATGCCGGCGGCTATGCAGCGGTGCGTGCGGGATTACCCGTGGCGATGACTGCGGCACCGCCACAGGCGCCACTGGACGTCAGCACCCGCTGCCGTGCCGGCCAGCAATGGGCATGGGACGGGGTGCGCTTTGGCTTCCTGCACCCCAGCGCCGGCTTTCCGTATCTGCGCAATCAGTCCAGTTGCGTGCTGCGCATCGAGACGCGATATGGAAGCGCCTTGTTGCCGGGCGATATCGGCGAGCTCGTCGAGCGCCGCCTGCTGCGTGAACATGCCGCGGAGTTACGTGCCGATCTGGTGGTGGTCCCGCACCACGGCAGCGCCGACGGCTCGCATGCCGCTTTCATCGCCGCCACCGGCGCGCGGCTGGCGCTGGTGTCCTCCGGGCACGGCAATCGCTTCGGTCACCCGCGTGCCGAGGTGGTGCAGCGCTGGCAGGGCAGTGGCGCCGAGTTGCTCGACACGGCCCGGGCCGGGGCAATCCGGGTCTGGCTGGGCGCCGACGGCCTGCAGGTACGCGAGCGGCGGCGCTGGCAGCCACGGCTCTGGGATGCTGCGGAACGGCGGCGGTCGGCTGCTATCCTATCGACCAGCGAATAGGCGGCCGCGTTGCCGGAGGAATCGAATCGTGTTGGAGCTGGTCAAGGCAGGCGGTTGGCCGATGGTGCCGTTGCTGTTGCTGGGCGTGATTGCGCTGGCGATCGTGCTAGAGCGTCTGTGGAGCCTGCGCCGCAACGAGGTGACCCCGCCAGGTCTGGGCGAGGAGGTCCGCAACTGGGCCGCGCGCGGCAAACTGGATCCCAGCCACATCGAGTCGCTGCGGCGCAATTCGCCGCTGGGCGCCTTGCTGGCCGCAGCGCTGGACGTGCGCGGTCGTCCGCGTGAATTGATTCGCGAGCGTATCGAGGACACCGGCCGGCATGTGGTGCACCGCATGGAGCGCTATCTGAATGCCTTGGGCACGATCGCTTCGGCCGGGCCGCTGCTGGGACTGCTGGGCACGGTGGTCGGCATGATCCAGATGTTCCTGGGCATCCTCGATCACGGCGTGGGCGATGTGAACCAGCTGGCCGGCGGCATCGGCAAGGCGCTGGTGTGCACGGCCACCGGCATGATCATCGCGGTACCGGCATTGATGGCGCATCGCTTCTTCAAGGGCCGCATCGCCGGTTACATCATCGAGATGGAGCAGGAAGCCACCTTGTTGCTGGACACGATGGACGGCCGCGTGGTGCCAGCCGCCACGGCGCCGGTCGCGGCAGCTGGCAAACCCGTCATGGCAAAGGGCTGACGGATGCGCATCGGCAGTGACCGAGGCCAGGACGAGCCGCATATCGATCTGGTGCCATTGATTGACGTCATCCTTGTCCTCATCATCTTTTTCGTGGTGACCACGACTTTCGACGCACGCTCCACGCTGCAATTGCAGCTGCCGACCGCCAGCGACCAGCACAGCAGCACACCGCCACGTTCGCTGAGCGTGCTGGTCAATGCCGATGGGCGTTATTTCATCAACGATCAGGAAGTGCTGCGCTCGGACGTGGACTCGCTCAAGCAGACCATCGCCCAGCTCGCCGGCGACGACCGCGAGCAGACGGTGTTGCTGCGCGCCGATGCACGCACGCCGTATCAAGCGGTGGTGACCGCGCAGGATGCATTGGGGCAACTCGGCTTCCGCCGCATCGCGATCGCCACAGCGCCTCAAGCCGGGGCGACATCCACGACCGGCCAGACCCGCACTAACGGAACCCGCCAGTGACCACCTCCAACGACCGCCCGGCGCCAGTTTCGTCCTGGCGCACGTACCGTCGCCTGCTGGCCTTCGCCAAGCCGTATCGCCTGTTGCTGGTTGCCGCGCTGATTGCCGCGCTGATCGAGGCGGCCGGCACGACCGGCTTCCTGGCGTTGATGAAGCCGATCACCGACGAGACCTTCATCTACAAGAATGCCGAAGTCAGTCGCTGGCTGCCGGTGCAGATCATCCTGTTGTTCGTGGTGCGCGGCGTCGCCGGCTACATCACCGATATGGCGATGGGCAAATCCGCACGCAGCATCGCGCGCGACCTGCGCGTCAAGGTGATGTCCAAATATCTGCGCCTGCCGGGATCGCGCTTCGACTCCGAACCGGTGCCGTCGATGCTGATCCGCCTGGGCTCGGACTCGGATCAGGTGGCGCAGGCGGCGGTGGATGCGGTCAAGGTGATGATCCAGCAGTCACTGCAGGTGATCGGTGCGCTGGCGCTGATGCTGTGGCATAGCTGGCAGGTCACGCTGACCATCCTGGTGCTGGCGCCGGTGCTGGCCTGGGTGATGGACAAGGTGGCGCGGCGCTATCGGCGCATCAGCCACAGCATCCAGGAAAGCGGCGCGCATCTGCTGCAGGCGGCCGACCAGACCTTGTCCAGCCATCAGGAGGTCAAGATCTACGGTGCCCAGCAGACCGAAATGGAGCGCTACGGCGCGCTGGCCGACCGCAATCTGCGTCTGGCAATGAAGGTCGAATCCACGCGGGGCATTTCCACCGCCACGGTGCAGATGATCGGTGCGATCGGCCTGTCGGCGCTGTTGTTCGTGGCCGGGGCCCAGGCACTGGCCGGGCGGCTGACCGCCGGCGACTTCGTGGTGCTGATGACCTCGATGCTGACGATCATCCCGGGCCTCAAGCAGCTCACCAATGTGCAGAACATGGTGCAGCGCGGCCTGGCCTCGGCCGAGCGCCTGTTCTCGGTGCTCGACAGTCCCGACGAGCCGGACCAGGGCGCGGTGCCGCTGACGCGCGCCAAGGGCCTGATCGAATTCCGCAATGTCACTGCACGCTATCCGGGCCAGGTGAACCCGGCCCTGGCCGAGGTCAGTTTCGTGGCGCAACCGGGCACGGTGACGGCGATCGTCGGGCGTTCCGGCAGCGGCAAGTCCAGCCTGATCAAGTTGATCCCGCGCTTCTACGAAGCAGAGTCCGGGCAGATCCTGCTCGACGGGCACCCGGTGCAGGCGTACGCGCTGGCCGATCTGAGGCGGCAGATCGCGCTGGTCGGCCAGCAGGTCATGCTGTTCGACGGCAGCATCGCCGACAACGTCGCCTACGGCGAAATGCGCAGTGCCGATGCCGGCCAGCTGGAACGCGCCATCCTGGGCGCCAACGCGATGGAGTTCGTCGCGCAGCTGCCCGAAGGCCTGCAGTCGCATGTGGGCACCAAGGGCGGGCGCCTGTCCGGCGGCCAGCGCCAGCGTCTGGCGATCGCGCGCGCAATGCTCAAGGACGCGCCGATCCTGATCCTGGACGAAGCCACCGCGGCGCTGGACAACGAATCCGAACGCCTGGTGCAGGACGCCTTGCACAAGCTGATGCCGGACCGCACCACGCTGGTGATCGCGCACCGCCTGTCTACCATCGAGCATGCCGACCAGGTGCTGGTGATGGACCAGGGCCGTATCGTCGAGCGCGGCACCCATCACCAATTGCTGGAGCAGGGCGGCTTGTACTCGCACCTGCACGGCATGCAGTTCCGCGAACGTCAGGCATGAGCAAGCGCGGCACCCGCACGCCGGGTTACTGGTACGACAATGCGCCGATCCCGCTGTCGGCGCGCCTGCTGGCGCCGGTCTACGGCGCTGCCATCGCGCTGCGACGCGCCCTGTATCGCCGCGGCTGGCGCAAGCGCCACGGCGTGCCGGTGCCGGTGATCGTGGTGGGCAACGTCACTGCCGGCGGCACCGGCAAGACGCCGTTGACGATTGCTCTGGTCGCCAAGTTGCAGGAGGCCGGCTGGACGCCCGGCGTGGCCAGCCGCGGGTATGGCCGTGACGAATCGGGCACGGCGCGCTGGGTCGAGGCGGACACGCCGGTCGCGCTCGGCGGCGACGAGCCGGTCCTGATCGCCTGGAAGACCGGTGCCCGCGTACGCGTGGACAGCGATCGTCTGGCTGCGGCGCGCGCCCTGGTCGAAGCGGGCTGCGACATCGTCGTCTGCGACGACGGGCTGCAGCACTACCGGCTGGCCCGCGATGTCGAGATCGAAGTGGTCGATGGCCAGCGCCGCTACGGCAATGGGCGTCTGCTGCCGGCCGGGCCGCTGCGCGAGCCAGCTGCACGTGCACGCGACTGCGATTTCCGCGTGGTCAATCTGGGCCAGGCCAGCGCAGCAGCGACCGCACCCGCGCCTGATGACACCGGATTCGGCGAATGGCAGATGCGCCTGAGCATCGACAGCGTGCAGCCGATGGATGGCAAGCGCGCTCAGCCATTGAGCCGGCTGGCCGGCCAGCGCGTGCATGCCGTGGCCGGGATCGCGCACCCGGAACGCTTCTTCGCGATGCTGCGTGCGCGCGGCATCGGTGTAGTGCCGCATGCCTTCCCTGATCATCACGTGTATCGCGCGGCGGATTTCAGTTTCGGCAGCCGTTTGCCAGTGCTGATGACCGAAAAGGATGCGGTGAAATGCAGGCCATTTGCCGACGAATGGCTGTACAGCGTGCCGCTCAAGGCGGAGCTGCCGGCGGCGTTCTGGGTGAGCCTGCTGGATCGACTGGACAAGTTGGCCAGCCGGCAGGGCGTGTGAACGCTGCGCCGGCAGGGCGATCTGCGGCTTGGTTGCAGGGTCCTTGCCGACTCACCGTCGTGGGACACGCCGCAAGAACATCAAGGTCCCGCGACGGTGGGTGGGCAAAGACCAATCAAGATGTCGGTGTGCCTGTGCGAGCAGTGCATGCAGCGGCGCGTAGTGCTGATGTAGGGCATCGCTGCTCAACTGAACACCGCGACTTCGCTCAATCACACCACGACATCATGCGATTCGATTATCTCGTTTCTTCCACTCTTCCTGTTTTCCAGAGCGCGCACGCATGACTAACTCAACGCCTGCAGATTTCGTCGTCGCCATTCCCGCACGCTACGCTTCCACGCGCTTGCCGGGCAAGCCGCTGCAGTTGATCGGCGATCGCCCGATGATCCAGCATGTGGCCGAGCGGGCGCTGCTGGCCGGCGCGCGCGAGGTCTGGGTGGCCACCGACGATGCACGCATTGCCGAGGTGGTCGAAGGCCTGTCCGGCGTGCATGTGGCGATGACCGGCGACGCGCACGCATCGGGTACCGACCGGCTTGCCGAATGCGCGCGGATCGCCGGATGGGAAGCCGAGACCTGCGTGGTGAACCTGCAGGGCGACGAGCCGTTCGCGCCGGCCGCCGGCATCCGTGCGGTGGCCGAGCTGCTGCTGCACTCCGGCGCCGAAATGGCCACGCTGGCCGCACAGGTCGACGGCGCGCACGAACTGTTCGATCCGAACGTGGTCAAGCTGGTGCGTAACGCAGGTGGCGACGCCTTGTACTTCAGTCGCGCGCCGATTCCCTGGCATCGCGACAGCTTCGCCAGTCAGCGCGACAGCTTGCCCGGTGACGGGCAATGGCTGCGCCATATCGGGATCTACGCCTACCGCGCAGGATTTCTGCAGCGCTTCGCGGCAATGCCGCCCGGCATGCTGGAGCGCATCGAGTCGCTGGAACAATTGCGCGTGATGGAGGCCGGCTACCGTATCGCGGTGGCGTTGACGCCGGAGCAGTTTCCGGCCGGCATCGATACCCCGGACGATCTGGCGCGCGCGCAAACCCGCGTGGCGGCGGCATGAGGGTGCTGATCGTGTGTCTGGGCAATATCTGCCGCTCGCCGATGGGCGAGGGCGCCCTGCGTGCGCGGCTGGACGAGGCGCGGCTGTCGCGGCGGATCGAGGTCGATTCCGCCGGCACCGGCGACTGGCATGCCGGCGATCCGCCGGACCCACGCGCGATTCGCTGCGCACGCGGCCATGGCGTGGACATCTCCGGGTTGCGCGCGCGCCAGGTGCGCGGCGCCGACTTCGAACACTTCGACTGGTTGCTGTGCGCCGATGGCAGCAATCTGCGCGATCTGCAACGCCTCGCCCCGGCGCCGCTGCGCGACAAGGTCGCGCTCTGGCTGCCCTGGGCCGGTGTGGAAGAGCGTGACGATATCCCCGACCCCTACACCGGCGGCATGGACGATTTCGAGCGTGCCTGGCAACTGGTCGATACCGCTGCGCGCCAGACCGTGGCCAGACTCACCCGCAGCTAATCGGGCTTGGGCATAATTACGGTATGACTGCCCAGCTTACCCAGGAATTGCCGGAATTTCCTACCTGGCTCAATGCCAGGCCATCCACCCTGCAGGAGCATCGCGGGCGGGCGCTGGTGCTGGCATTCGTCAATGCCAGCTCGGTGTGGTGCGCCGAGCGCCTGGCCGAGCTGGCGCAGTTCCAGGCGCGCAGCCCCGGCCGGCTGCAGGTGATCGTGGTGCAGGTGCCGCGCTTCGACAGCGAACGCGAGCCGCAACGCGCGCTCAAGCAGCTGCGCGGCCATGGTGTCAGTGCGCCCATTTTGCTCGACAGGGACTGGGAGACCTGGCGCCGTTTCGGCATCGACTCCTGGCCGACGCTGGTGCTGCTCGATGCCTACGGCCGCGAGCGTCAGCGTCTGGTCGGCGTGACCGGCGATCTCGACAAGGCGCTGGTCGCCCTGTGCGAAGGCCAGCAGCCGCCATCGGATGCCGACCTGCATGGGGTGGCCGAGCGCGATCCCGAGCCGCGCCTGGAGCTGCGGTTTCCAACCGGTCTGGCCGCCACCGAGGACCGCCTGTACATCGCCGACACCGGCCATCACCGCGTGCTCGAATGCACGCACGGCGGCCGCGTGCTGCGCCAGTTCGGCCACGGTAATGCGGACTTCATCGATGGAGGCGTCGGTGAGGCGGCGTTCCGGCGTCCGCAAGGCCTGGCGCTGGAGCGCGACCAGCTGTATGTCGCCGACACCGGCAATCACGCCCTGCGTCGCATCAACCTGCGCAGTGGGCAGGTCGACAGCTTGTGCGGCACCGGGCGCTCCGGCGAGCCGGTCGAGGGGCCGCTGGCGTTCGCCGGTGCCTCGGCGCTGAACTACCCGCAAGGCCTGGCCGTTGCCGACAATCAGGTGTTGATCGCCATGGCGGGCGACAACCGCATCTGGAGCTATGACCTGGGCCGCGCCGCATTGAGCGCACGCGCCGGTACCGGCGCGCTCGAGATTCGCGATGGCAGCGGGCACCTGGCCGCATTCGCACAGCCGGCCGGCCTGGCCGCGGTGCAGCAGGTGGCCTACATCTGCGATGGGCTGGGCTCGTCGATCCGCACCATGCAATTGCGTGGCGATCTGGTGCAGACCCTGGTCGGCGGGCAGGGCACCTGGCAGTTCGGCGACGAGGACGGCCCGCGCGGCACTGCGCGGCTGCAGTTTCCGCAAGCCATCGCGCTGGCGGCCGATTCGCCGATGCTGTGGATCGCCGACACCGGCAACGGCCGCCTGCGCTGCCTGCGTCTGGGTGGCGGCGAACTGACCACGGTCGCGCTGCCACGCCGCCTGCATGGCCCGGCCGGGCTGGCGGCCGCCGCCGGCGCGGTGTGGATTGCCGAGACCGATGCCCATGCCGTGTTGCGCTACGACCTGGCGAGCGGCGAACTGCGCGATGTTTCGATAGAAGAATGAACGCAAGGCCCCAATCCGATTTCGATGGAAAGGCGTTTGCTGCGCAATTGAGCACCGCGCCCGGCGTCTACCGCATGTACGCGGGCGACGACACCTTGCTGTATGTCGGCAAGGCCGGTGCATTGCGCAAGCGCGTGGGTAGCTATTTCAACGGCACGCCGAAAAATGCGCGGCTGACCTCGATGCTGTCGCAGGTCGCGCGGATGGACGTCACCGTGACCCGCAGCGAAGCCGAAGCGCTGCTGCTGGAAAACCAGCTGATCAAGTCGCTGTCGCCGCGCTACAACGTGTCGCTGCGCGACGACAAGAGTTATCCCTACGTGCTGCTGACCCGCGAGCAGTGGCCGCGCATCGCCCTGCATCGTGGCCCGCGTGCCGTGCAGGGGCGTTACTTCGGCCCGTACACCGGCGTTACCGGCGTGCGCGAAACGCTGAGCCTGATGCACAAGCTGTTCAAGCTGCGCAGTTGCGAAGACAGCGTGTTCCGCAACCGCTCGCGGCCGTGCCTGCAATACCAGATCGGTCGCTGCAGCGCGCCCTGCGTGGAGCTGGTCGCCGCGCCCGATTACGCCGAATCGGTACGCCGCGCCACCATGTTTCTGGAGGGCAAGAGCGATCAGCTCGGCGAAGAGATCATGCAGTCGATGCAGCAGGCCAGCGAGGCGCTGGAGTTCGAGCGCGCCGCACGCCTGCGCGATCTGCTGTCCTCGCTGCGCAGCATGCAGAACCGCCAGTACGTGGACGGCCGCGCGGCGGATCTGGACGTGCTGGCCTGCGCCACGCAAGCCAGCCAAGCTTGTGTGCTGCTGCTGAGTTTTCGCGACGGCCGCAACCTGGGCACGCGCTCGTTCTTTCCCAAGACCAACGGCGAAGACAGCGCGGACGAAATCCTGGCTGCGTTCGTGTCGCAGTACTACGCCGAACATTCGCCGCCACGCGAGATCCTGCTCGATCGAGAAATTCCCGATGCCGAGCTGATCGAGGCCGCACTCAGCGCCGCCGCCGAATACAAGGTGACGTTGAAGTGGAACGTGCGCGGCGAGCGTGCCGGCTATCTGCTGCTGGCGACACGCAACGCACAGCTGACCCTGGTCACCGAACTCACCAGCCAGAGCGCGCAGCATGCACGCAGCGAGGCATTGCGCGAGATGCTGGGGCTGGCCGAGCAGGTGAGGCGAGTGGAGTGCTTCGACATCAGTCACACCATGGGCGAGGCGACGGTGGCCTCGTGCGTGGTGTTCGATGCCAGCGGCCCGGTGCGCGGCCAATACCGGCGCTTCAATATTTCCGGAATCACGCCAGGCGACGACTATGCGGCGATGCGTCAGGCCATCGAACGGCGTTTTCGACGCGCGGTGGAAGAAAACGGCGTGCTGCCGGATGTGCTGCTGATCGACGGTGGCGCCGGTCAGCTCGCACAGGCGAAGGGCGCGCTGGCCGATCTGGGCATCGAGAATGTGCTGCTGGTCGGCGTGGCCAAGGGCGAGGAGCGCAGGGCAGGGCACGAGGCGCTGATCATGGCCGACGGCCGCGAGCTGCGGCCGGGTGCGGCATCGCCGGCACTGCAGTTCATCCAGCAGGTGCGCGACGAGGCGCACCGCTTTGCGATCACCGGTCACCGCGGCCGCCGCCAGAAGGCGCGCATGACCAGCAAACTCGAGGATATCCCCGGCATCGGTCCGCGCCGACGCGCGAGCCTGCTCAAGCATTTCGGTGGCCTGGTCGGGCTCAAGGCCGCCGGCGAGGCCGAGATTGCGCGGGTGGAGGGCGTCAATGCCGCACTTGCCGCGCGAATCTACGCTAACCTGCACGGGCTGGCGCTTCCCGATGCGGCAGGCGAGTCGAGTCCGTAATGAAGTTGACCATCCCCACGTGGCTGACACTGCTGAGGATCGTGATGATCCCGGTGTTGGTCGTGGTGTTCTACCTGCCGTACACCTGGACCAATTTCGCGTCCGCCGGCGTGTTCGCGCTGGCCGCCATCACCGACTGGCTGGATGGCTGGGTCGCGCGGCGTTATCACCAGTATTCGGCCTTCGGCGCATTCCTGGACCCGGTGGCCGACAAGTTGATGGTCGCAGTGGCATTGTTCCTGATCGTGCAGGGCCACCCCACACCATGGATGGCGTTCTGGGCGGCGGTCATCGTCGGCCGCGAAATCGCAGTCTCCGCCCTACGGGAATGGATGGCCGAAATCGGCCAGCGCGCCAAGGTACGTGTGGCGGTGATCGGCAAGGTCAAGACCACCGCACAGATGGTCGCGCTGCTGTGTCTGCTGTATTCGGTGACGCCGGGGCAGATGCCCACGCACGGAATCTGGTTCGGCAACCTGATTTTCCGCGCCGGATACTGGACGCTGGCGATCGCCGCATTGCTGACGCTGTGGTCCGGATTCCAGTACCTGCAGGCCGCCTGGCCGAGCCTACGCGCCGACGAAAAAGCCGCGATCACCAGCAAACCGAAAAAAGTCGAAAGCAATAGTTGACAGCGATGCTGTTCGCTGTAGAATTTCGCCTCCCAAGCGGGAATAGCTCAGTTGGTAGAGCGCAACCTTGCCAAGGTTGAGGTCGCGAGTTCGAGTCTCGTTTCCCGCTCCAGATGTAGACAAGGCCCCTTGCCGGAGGTCTCGTTGTTTCAAGGCAGGATGCCTTGGGTTTGATGTTTCGGCCTGGTGGTAGAGTGGTTATGCAGCGGACTGCAAATCCGCGTACGCCGGTTCAATTCCGGCCCAGGCCTCCACATTGCATGCGTTGTTTCATGCGTCGGCAACGACGACAGGACTGGCGCAACGAAGTAACAAGCTGTACAATTTTGCTCCACGCGGGAATAGCTCAGTTGGTAGAGCGCAACCTTGCCAAGGTTGAGGTCGCGAGTTCGAGTCTCGTTTCCCGCTCCAAATTCAAACCCCGTATATCGAACGATATACGGGGTTTTTTATTGGCCGATGCCGGTCGGGCTAGCACTTGAGGAGGGCAACTCTTGGCCTTCTTCTCGCTGACGTAGTGCGGCGTGCTTGATGCCAGATGCGCATTGCGCCTGGTGCTCCGCTGGCGCCAGGACTTCTGTCGTAAACAAGATCGCATCGTTGTGCGTGGCGCTGCATAGATGCTGCGGTTGGTGCTCTCCAGGCGCACGGGAGGGCACTGCGGCCTGCATGCTATGCAATGGCGCGCCGTTCCATCTCGTCGGGCATCGCTGTCCACGTCTAGCGCAGCCGTGATCACCAATCTGCTCGCGCTGTTCCACCTCAGCCTGCGCTGCGCTGAGGATTGCGGTGATATCCGAGACAGGGGAGCGGGCTGAGGGCGCGTCATGCACTTGATAAGCGCAACGCAGAGGCTGGACTGCTCAATGCGAGAGCGATGCGACATCGCAGCAGGCAAGGTTTGTCGACGCGTCGATGGCGTTGCGCACTTTGCAGTGCCACTAGAGCGTGCCCGGGGCGGGAATCGAACCCGCATAGCCTTGCAGCTGAGGGATTTTAAGTCCCTTGCGTCTACCAGTTTCGCCACCCGGGCATTGCGATAGCGTGCCTGATTGCGCGCCGATTGTGAATCGCCGCGTCGCCAGTTCGCCGCACTCATGGTCCGATGGTTGCCTGCGCTATGCTCCCACCGCGCAGGCGCGCAGCAACCGGCTGCGCACGATCGAAGGAACCGCATGTCCAGCACCACGCTACTCGCTCCGCAGCAGGCCCGCATCGCGGTGATTGGATTGGGCTATGTCGGCCTGCCGTTGGCCGTCGCGTTCGGCGAGCAACGCGATACGTTGGGCTTCGACATCGATGCGCAGCGGGTCGCGCAGCTGCGCGACGGCCACGATGCCACACTGGAGCTGGACGACACCGAGCTGGCTGCCGCCACCCGGTTGCGCTACACCGCGAATGCTGCGGACCTGGCTACGTGCAGCATCTTCATCGTCACAGTGCCGACGCCGATCGACAGCTTCGAGCAGCCCGACCTGGAACCGCTGCGCAGTGCCACCAGCTTGATCGCCGCTGCGCTCAAACCCGGCGATCTGGTGATCTACGAATCCACCGTCTACCCGGGCACTACCGAAGAAGTCTGCGTGCCCTTGCTCGAAGCCGCATCGGGGCTGCGTTTCAATGACGACTTCTTCTGTGGCTACAGCCCCGAGCGCGTCAACCCGGGAGATCGCCAGCGGCGTCTGCGCGATATCCGCAAGATCACCTCCGGCTCCACCGCAGAAGCCGCCGATGCGGTCGACGCGCTGTACGCCAGCATCATCACTGCCGGCACCTGGCGGGCGCCGTCGATACGCGTGGCCGAGGCCGCCAAGGTGGTCGAAAACATCCAGCGCGACGTCAATATCGCATTGGTCAACGAGCTGGCCTTGATCTTCGACAAGCTGGGCATCGATACGTTGGAGGTGCTGGAAGCCGCCGGAACCAAGTGGAATTTCCTGCCGTTCCGTCCCGGCCTGGTGGGTGGTCACTGCATCGGGGTGGATCCGTATTACCTGATGCACAAATCCGAAAGCGTGGGCTATCACCCGGACCTGATCCACACCGCGCGCCAGGTCAACAACCGCGTCGGCCGGCACGTGGCCGAGCGCGTCTGCGGCATGCTGGCCACGCGTGGCGTGGTGCTTGCGCAGGCGAGGGTGCTGGTGCTGGGCGCCACCTTCAAGGAGAACTGCCCGGACCTGCGCAACAGCCGCGCGCTGGAGCTGGTGCAGCTGCTGCAAGCCGCGGGCGTGCAGGTCGACACCTGCGACCCGTGGGCCGACCCCGCAGAAGCGCTGCAACACGCCGGCGTGCAGTTGTGCGAGCTTGCGGACGAGGGTGCGTACGACGCCGTCGTGCTGGCAGTCGCGCATGCGCAATACCGCGACTACGACACCCAGCGTATTGCCGCACTGGGCAAACCGGGTGCGGTGATTTACGACGTCAAATCAGTGTGGCCGCGCGAGGCGGTCAGCGATCGTCTGTAGCGCGGTCGGTCTGCTGCAGCCATTGCACCGCGCCATGCGCGGCACGTAATCCGCTGGCGAAGCAGGCAGTCAGCAGATAGCCGCCGGTCGGTGCTTCCCAGTCGAGCATCTCGCCGGCGCAGAACACGCCAGGCTGCGCGCGCGCCATCAGCTGCGTATCCAGCGCCTCCAGCTGCACGCCACCGGCCGAGCTGATCGCCTCGGCAAGCGGACGCGCTCGCAACAGGCGTAACGGCAGGCGTTTGAGCGTACGCGCCACCAGCGCAAGATCGTCGCCCGCCTGTTTGCCCAGGTGTTCGTAGAGCAAGGCGGCCTTGACGCCGTCGATGCCGACCTGCCGGCGCAGATGCTCGCTGAAACTGCGTCCCTTGCGCGGTTTTTCCAGTTCGGCGCTGATGCGTTCCAGCGAGCGTCCCGGGAGCAGGTCCAGGCCCAGCTCGGCGACGCCATCGGCATCGATCTGCGCGCGCAGATCCGCAGCCAGCGCATAGATTAGGCTGCCCTCGATGCCGGTGGAGGTCGCAACGCACTCGCCCTGCAGTTGCTGCGGTGTGCCGCTGCGATCCTGCCAGTGTGCGACCACGGGCTTGAGCGGCGCACCGGCATGCCGCTGCACAAAGTGCGCGCTCCAGGCGATGTCGAAGCCGCAGTTGGCCGGCACCAGCGGCGCCACCGCAATGCCGCGATCCTGCAGCACGCCTTGCCAGAGACCATCGGAGCCGAGCTGCGGCCAGCTGCCGCCACCAAGCGCCAGCACCACCGCATCTGCGGTGCGTTCGACATCACCGGTGGGCGAGTGGAAACGCAAGCCACCGTCATCGCTCCAGCCAAGCCAACGGTGCTGCACATGAAACACAACGCCTTGTTCCTTGAGTCGACGTACCCAGCCACGCAGCAGCGGCGCGGCCTTGCGATCCATCGGGAACACGCGCCCCGAGGTGCCGACATAGGTCTCCACGCCCAGGTCGCGCGCCCAGGCGCGCAGCGCGTCCGCATCGAACTGCTGCAACCACGATGCAACGGCCTCGCTGCGCTCGCGATAGCGCTGCGCAAACAACGGCATCGGATCGGAGTGGGTGAGGTTCAAGCCGCCCTTGCCGGCGATCAGGAACTTGCGCCCGACCGAACCCTTGGCTTCGTACAGGTCGACCGCAAGGCCTGCCGCACATGCCACCTCTGCCGCCATCAGGCCGGCCGGTCCACCACCGATGATGGCCAGCCGCCGCTTGCTCGCATCCGTCATTGCTCAGCCCTTCAGCGCGGCTGCACGCCGAGCAATTCCACATCGAACACCAGCGATGCGCCGGGCGGGATCACGCCGCCAGCGCCGTTGTCGCCATAGCCGTACGCGGGCGGAATCATCAAGCTGCGCTTGCCGCCCACACGCATGCCGGCCACGCCCTCGTCCCAGCCGCGAATCACCTGATGGCCTCCCAGCACGAACTGGAACGGCTCGGCGCGGTCGAGCGAGCTGTCGAACTTCTTGCCATGCTTGTCGGCGGCTTTTTCGTCGTACAGCCAGCCGGTGTAGTGCACGGTGACCAGCGCGCCCGGTGTGGCTTCGGCACCGGTGCCTATGTTGCGGTCGATCCGCTCGAACGTGGCGATGGTGCCGCCGGACGGCGGCAGGGCAGGCGCACAGCCCGCGAGCAGCAGGGCAGCACAAAGCGTCGACAGAAGGCGCATGGGATGGTCCAGCAAAGGGAGTGCATCATTATCGCACCTGGCTCCCGGTATCATCGCGCCCATGGCCAAGCTGCTGCTCAATCTGCGCAATGTTCCCGATGACGAAGCCGACGAGGTACGGGCACTGATGCGCGAGCATCTGTTGCAGATCTACGAAACCCGGCCCAGCAACTGGGGCATCTCCGCCGGCGGCATCTGGCTCAGTGACGATGCCGATCACCCGCGCGCCAAGGCGCTGATGGATGCGTATCAGGCCCAGCGCGGCGCCGTGGCGCGTGCGCAGCGCCAGGATGCGCTCGCTGCCGGCACGGCCGAAACCTTCGGCGCGCTGCTGCGCAAGCGGCCGTTGTTCGTGATCGCCACGTTGATCGGCATGCTGGTTGTCGCCTCGCTGGTCCTGCTGCCGTTCCTGCTGTTGCGCGGCTGATCGCACCTGCGGCCGCATCGGCTTAAAATGGCCGCATGATCACCAATACCGCTGCCTACCAATTCGTCACCATCCAGGACCCGCAGTCGCTCGCCGACAGCGTCCTGGCACACGCCGGGCAGCAGGCCTTGAAGGGATCGGTGCTGGTGGCCGAAGAAGGGATCAACCTGTTTCTGGCCGGCGAAGCCGAGCAGATCGACACGTTCTATGCGTGGCTGCAGGCCGATGCGCGCTTTGCGCAGATGCGCATCAAGTACAGCCTGAGCGCGTTGCAGCCGTTCGCGCGGCTCAAGGTGAAGGTCAAGCTGGAGATCATCAGCTTTCGCCGCGACGATGCCTCGCCGCTGCAGGGCCGTGCGCCGGCGGTGACGCCCGCCACGCTGCGCGAGTGGATGCGGGCAGGGCGCGACGATCGCGGCCGCCCGCTGGTGCTGCTGGATACGCGCAATGCCCAGGAAGTGGCGTACGGCACGTTCCAGGGCGCGCTGACGTTGCCGATCGACAAGTTCACCGACCTGCCGGCGGCGCTGGAAGCGCATCGCGCTGCATTGGCCGACGCCACCGTGGTCAGCTTCTGCACCGGCGGCATTCGTTGCGAGAAGGCGGCGTTGTGGATGCAGGCCGACGGCATGGACAACGTACTGCAGCTCGAAGGCGGCATCCTCGGCTATTTCGAAGAAGTCGGTGGCGAAGGCTATGACGGCCGCTGCTTCGTGTTCGACGAACGCGTTGCACTCGATGCGCAATTGCGCCCATTGGTGGATGCCGAGCGCAGCACCGAAGCAGGAAAAATCTGACCGAGCGCGAGTGAAATGCCCGATGTTCGCGTATTGGGCCCGCTCGCATCATCCGATCACGCCGCGATAGTGCATGCAATGCCTACCATGACACGCGGCGGCAGAGTACTTCGCGTTCTGACTCGAACGTAATACGTCGCATCGAGCTTGCCCTGAATTATTCACGGAGATAGGCTGCACCAGCCAGCCGCACAGCGAGGACAACAAGGATGACCATCAGAGTTTTTCTGATCGACGATCATGCACTCGTGCGTACCGGCATGAAGATGATCCTGTCCAAGGAAGTGGACATCGATGTGGTGGGAGAAGCGGAGAGCGGGGAAGCGGCCTTGCCGCAAATTCGTCAGCTCAAGCCCGAGATCGTGCTGTGCGATCTGCACCTGCCCGGTGTCAGCGGCCTGGAAATCACCGAGCGCATCGTCAAGGGCGATTACGGCACCCGCGTCATCATTGTCTCGGTGCTGGAAGATGGCCCATTGCCCAAGCGTCTGCTCGAAGCCGGCGCATCGGGGTATGTCGGCAAGGGCGGCGATGCGCAGGAACTGCTGCGCGCGGTGCGCGAAGTCGCCCTGGGCCGGCGCTATCTCGGCAATACCATTGCGCAGAATCTGGCCCTGTCCAACCTGGAGGGGGGCGGCTCGCCCTTCGATGCACTGTCGCCGCGCGAACTGGAGGTCGCCCTGTTGCTGACCCAGGGTCTGCGCCAGGAAGACATCGCCAAGCGCTTGAACCTCAGCGCCAAGACCATCAACACGCACAAGGCGCGCCTGTTCGAGAAGGTCGGCATCCAGGACAACATCGCCCTGGCGCGTCTGGCCAATCAGTACGGCCTGACCGATCCGGCGCGGACCTTGTAAACCGCGCCTTCGGATTTTCGCGCTCGCAGACATAGCCGTCAGATGCTGCTGCACAACGCGTCGATGAAAACAGGCATACGCTGTTTTGCGCAGGAGCGGCACTCCGGCGTGCAAGCGAACGCGCGTGCTCACGTCGGCATTCACTGCCCGAGAGGCGCTTCGCTTGCGACGGCTGCCGATGACGACGTGTCGCTACAGCGCAGTGCGCCGCGCCATTGGAGCAGGGCGATTGAATCGGTTTGAACGCCGCTGCATTCGATGACGAGCGGTTGCCGATGCGCAGCAGCGGACATTTCGGTCTGCTGGCGTGGATGCAGTTACGGCGCAGGGCCATGATGGCGCTGGCTTCTGCCTGAGTCCTGATTTTGGCGGCAATCGCCCCGGCGCTCGTTGATGCGGCGGGAAACAGTGCCCGGGTCAAGCGCGACTGCGAGCGCAGCAACTGTTTCGTTGCGATTCCTGCAAGGCCTGGTCACCCACTATCGGCATGACACTGCCGCACGCAAAAACAAGGCGGCCCGAAGGCCGCCTTGTTTGACACTGCCCGCCTGGATTCACGCAGGCGGTTTCAACCGGCTGGGAAACGATCAGTGATCGCCACGCGGCTTGTTGGTGTCGTCCTGCTGCTCCTGCGCGTCATCGCCATTGCGCGCTGCATCTGCCGGCTTTGCTGCCTCTGACACGACGACCGTCGGCGTCGGCTTGTCGGCAGTGTGCTCGTTGGCGTCTGCAGACAGCACGGGCGTGACCGCTGCAGGCCGCTCAGGCGCCTTGTACGGCACCGGCGTTTCGGCCTGCGTCGATGTCGCGGTCGCTGCTGCTGTTGCGTCGGCCGGAGCCAATGCGTCAAGCAGCGTGGTCTGCACCGGAGCGTACGGCTTGCGTGCCGGCGCAGCATCGGCAGCCGGCGAGGTCTGCGGCACCGTGGCGGTGGACGTCGCAGCAACATCGGCAGCCGGGCTTGCCGCCGTTGACGGCTCGGCATGCGGCGGCCTGGATGTCACGACGTCTGCCTGCGCGCTGGAAGGCGCAGCAGCGACCGGCTTGGGCACACTGACGGCTGCCGGTGCTGCGTCGGTTTTCGCCGGCTCCGCTTGCGTTGCTGCCGCAGTTGCAGCCGGTGCTGCCTGTTCCTGCCGAGCAACCGCAGGCGCTGCAGCGTCGGCGGATGCCGACGATGCCGACGATGCCGACGGCACCGACGTTGACTGCACAGCCGGCTCGGGCGAACGCACGACCGAAGGAGCCGCACGCTCGACCGGCTGAGCTGCAGGAGCCGCAGCTGGCGTCGCGACCGGAGCCGAGGTGTCAACCTGCGTCGAGGCAGCGGACGGAGCCGAAGCGACAACCGGAGCCTGAGCCGGCGAGGTCGCCGATTCCTGCGCAACAACCGAAGCCTGAGGCGCTTGCGGGCTCGTCGATGCAACGGCAGAAGCCTGCGCAGCCGGTGCCGATGCAGCCGACGCCGTGTTGCTGGCCGAGGCGGTTGCAGCCGGTGCCGCGGAGGCCGCCGATGCATCGCCACGTGCCTGCTCGGCTGCGGTGATTGACGGCGTTGCAGCCTGCTGCTCGAACGACGGCGTGGCATTGGAAACCGGCGCCGTGGTCGACGTCGTGTCGGCCGCCAGCGGTGCTTCCGCACGTTCCTTCGGAACCGGACGCGGCTTCACTGCGGCCGGAACGCTGGATTCCGGCTTGGCGCGTACCGATACCGCGGGCGTGCTCGCGTCATCGTCGAAGTCGAACTCCGGCTGACCGGCGCGCGGGGCAGCCGAGGTGTGGACCTGCGCACCGGCTTCGTCGCTCTCGTTGTCGCCATCGAGATCGCCTTCGGCATCGCCGTCCAGATCGTCCGTCTCCAGACCATCGACGCCGGTACCGCCTTCACCGTTTGCGCCAGCGCCACGACGACGACGACGGCCACCGCGACGACCGCGACGACGACGGCTGCCGCCCTCGCCATTTGCCGCATCATCGCCTGCTGCCTCCGGCGGCTGACCCTCCGCATTTGCATCGGTACCGCGATCGGCCTGCGACTCGGTCACGATGACCTCGACCGGGTGCGCCGGGGTGGCCGAAGCTGCCGCTGCCGGCGTTGCCGGTGCTGCGGTGTCGGCAATTGCCGCGACCACGGTGGCAGTCGTTGCGGTTGCAGCGGTGGAGGTCAGCGTCTGCGCCGAGGCAGTGCCTTCTTCCTGACGCGCAGGGCGCTGCTGCCGCTCGGACGGCGCGCCGTCCTGCTGCTGCGCAGCTGCACGCGGCGGGCGCGGTGCCTGGTTCTGCGGCTTCTGCTTCTGCTGCTGGGCCTGCTGCGGCTGCTTGGGCTGTTGCTGTGCCTCGTTGCGCGGCGGCTTGGGCACCTGCACCTGCTGCGCCTGACCGCCGTTTTGCGCAGCCTGGCCGTTGGCCGGCTGGCGACGCTCGTCACGACGCTCCTTGTTGGCGCCATTGCCGTTGCCGCCATTGCCGCGGTGCTGATTGCCACCGTTGCCGCCATTGCGGGCATCGCGGCCGTCGCGACGCTGGCCGCCACGATCGCCACGCTCGTTGCGGCTGCTGCGGCCGGCATCGTTCTGACGCGGACGCTGGGTCGACTCGGGCGCAGGCGCGACCGGCTCGACGCCGCCGAAGATGCGCTTCAGCCAGCCGACCACACCGGTGACCGGCGCGGGAAGCGGCAGTGGTGCGACCGGAGCCGGTGCAGGTGCAGCGGCAACCGGGGCAGGGGCCTCTTCACGTAGCGGAGCCGGCTGGCTCGGCTTGATCGAGGTCACTGCCGGCGCAGCCGGGATATTCAACTGTGCCTTGGTCAGCGCATGCACCGGCAGCTTGCGCGGGGTGCCGCGCTGGTAGCTCGGCTTGCCGCTGTCTTCGCCCAGCTCGTTCTCACGCAACCGCGTGACTTCGTAGTGCGGGGTGTGCAGCTGTTCGTCGGCGACGATGATGATCGGCGACTCGTGGCGCTGCTCGATCTCGCGCAGCGCGCTGCGCTTTTCGTTGAGCAGGTAGTTGGCGATCTCCACCGGGGCCTGGACCAGCACCTGTCCGGTGTTTTCCTTCATAGCGTGCTCTTCGGCCACGCGGATGATCGACAGCGACAGCGACTCGACGCTGCGCATGCGGCCATGGCCGTCGCAGCGCGGACACACGATCTGGCTGGATTCGCCCAGGCTCGGACGCAGGCGCTGGCGGCTCATTTCCATCAGGCCGAAGCGCGAGATGCGGCCCAACTGCACGCGTGCGCGGTCGTACTTGAGCGCGTTCTGCAGCTTGTTTTCCACTTCGCGCTGGTGCTTGGTCGAGGACATGTCGATGAAGTCGATCACCACCAGGCCGCCCAGGTCGCGCAGGCGCAACTGGCGGGCCACTTCCTCGGCCGCTTCCAGATTGGTCTGGAAGGCGGTTTCTTCGATGTCGCTGCCCTTGGTGGCGCGCGAGGAGTTCACGTCGACGGCGGTCAGTGCCTCGGTCTGGTCGACCACGATCGAGCCGCCCGACGGCAGGCGCACGTTGCGCTCGTAGGCGCCTTCGATCTGCGATTCGATCTGGAAGCGGTTGAACAGCGGAATGTCGTCGGTGTAGTGCTTGAGCTTGCGCAGGCTCTGCGGCATCACCTGCTGCATGAACTCCTGGGCATCGGCATACAGCTCCGGCGTATCGACCAGGATTTCGCCGATGTCGGCGCGCAGGTAGTCGCGCAGGGCGCGGATGATCAGGCGCGATTCCTGGTAGATCAGGAACGCGGCCGGCTTGCTCAGCGCCGCCTCGGCGATCGCCTTCCAGGTCTGCAGCAGGTAGTCCAGATCCCACTGCAGCTCTTCGGCGTCACGGCCGACACCCGCGGTGCGGATGATCACACCCATGTCGTCGGGGATGTCGAGCTTGTCCAGCGCTTCCTTCAGCGCGGCACGGTCTTCGCCCTCGATCCGGCGCGAGACGCCACCGGCGCTGGGCGAATTGGGCATCAGCACCATGTAGCGGCCGGCCAGCGAGATGAACGTGGTCAGGGCGGCGCCCTTGTTGCCACGCTCTTCCTTGTCGACCTGCACCACGATTTCCTGGCCCTCACGCAGCAACTCGCGGATGGTCGACTTGTTGTGGTCGACACCAGCCTGGAAATAGTCGCGGGAGATTTCCTTCAGCGGCAGGAAGCCATGGCGCTCGGCGCCATAGTCCACGAACGCCGCCTCCAGCGAGGGCTCGAGCCGGGTGATACGGCCCTTGTAGATGTTGGACTTCTTTTGTTCCTTGGACGGCTGTTCGATGTCGATGTCGTACAGGGTCTGGCCGTCCACAATCGCCACGCGCAGCTCTTCGGCCTGCGTTGCGTTGATCAGCATTCGCTTCATTGTTGCGTTCCTCTCGCGCTCTACCGCGCGGAACGCCGTGACGTTTCGCCTCTGGAACAGCTTGTCGGCCCTTCGCGCAACGCGCGGACAGGCCTGACCAGGGTTTCCAGCGCTGCAACACCACGGCAGGCCGCGGGAGCGCTTGTCTTAAGTTTTATAGGTGTTTCAGGGCCGGCAGCCGCGTCCGGACGAACCGGGGCAGCGCACGGGACATGTTCAGCGCGACGGTCAAAAACCGCCGGCGATGGCCGGGTAGGCCGGTGAGCCGCTAACATGGCCGCCCCGGGGGCGGTGGTCGCGCACTGTGCCGGAATCATCGGAAGGCAGGCTTCTGGCCAATCAACTTCCAACGAAATCAAACCCTTATCTCGCTCGCCGAGTGTAACAGAATAAAGAGCCGGATGACCGACCCCCAGACCCCCAAGCCGCCCACCGACCGTGTGGGCGTGCGCATTCTCAAAGTTCCGGAAGACCGTGCTGGGCAGCGGCTGGACAATTTCCTGCTCGGCCAGCTCAAGGGCGCGCCACGCAGCCTGATCTACAAGCTGGTGCGCAGCGGACAGGTGCGCGTGAACGGCGGGCGGGCCAAGGCCGAGCGCAAGCTCGAGGGTGGTGAAGAAGTGCGAATCCCGCCGGTGCGCGTGGCCGAGGAGGGCGACAAAGCGGCGCCACCGGCATCGTTCCTGGCGCGGCTGGAAGCGGCGATCGTGTTCGAGGACGCGCGCCTGCTGGCGCTCAACAAGCCGTCCGGGGTCGCCAGCCATGGCGGCAGCGGGATCAGCTTCGGCGCCATCGAAACCCTGCGCGCCCTGCGGCCGAACCAGACCCTGGAGCTGGTGCACCGGCTCGACCGCGATACCTCCGGCCTGCTGATCGTGGCGAAGAAGCGTTCGGCGCTGACCGAGCTGCAGGCCTTGATGCGCGAGGACGACCGTGTCGAAGGGCGCGGCATCACCAAGCGCTATCTGACCTTGCTGGTCGGCCGCATGCCGGACGGGGTGATGACGGTCGATGCGCCGCTGCACATCGGGCTGCGCCAGGGCGGCGAGCGGCATGTGCAGGTCAATGCGATCGGCAAGCCCTCGCTGAGCCATTTCAAGCTGCTGGAGCGACGTGGCGGGCACTCCTATTGCGAAGTCCGTATCGAAACCGGCCGCACCCACCAGATCCGCGTGCACGCCCAGCACCTGGGGCACCCGGTGGCCGGCGACGACAAGTACGGCGAAGCGGAGGTCAACAAGCGCCTGCGCGACCAGCTCGGCCTGAAGCGCCTGTTCCTGCACGCTGCTTCGCTGGAATTTGCGCTGGATGCCGGCAAGACGCCCTATGTGTTGAGCGCGCCGCTGGCGCCGGAACTGGCCGAGGCATTGGACCGGCTGGGGCGCTGAGGCGCCGCGGCGACGCATCCGTCCCGGTCGTGGCCGCCAGCGCGTCGCCGATGTGTCCTGGCGGTCGAGCCGATGGTCGTGCCGGCACTGCGGCTGCGGTTCGGCCGGGTGTTAAGGCGTGGCGAAGCGGAACAACACCAGGCTGATCGCCAGTGTGCCCATGCCGGCCACCAGGCCGTAGACCGTCTCGTGGCCCTGCGCGTAGCGCTTGGCCGCCGGCAACAATTCGTCCAGCGCCAGGAACACCATCACCCCGGAAATCAGGCCGAAGACCGTGCCGAACACCGCTTCTGACAGCACGCTGGACAAGGCCAGATAGCCGATGCCGGCGCCGATCGGCTCGGCCAGTCCGCTGAGCAGGCTGGCGCCGAAGGCGTAGAACTTGTTGCGGGTGGCGAAGTACACCGGTACCGCAATGGCGATGCCCTCGGGAATGTTGTGGATGGCGATGGCGAACGCGAGCGGCATGCCGACCGCGGGGCTTTCCAGTGTGGCGAAGAAGGTCGCCAGGCCTTCGGGGAAATTGTGCGCGGTGATGGCGATGGCGGTCATCAAGCCGACCCGGCGGATATAGGCACGGTTGTCGTCGCGGAACAGCGGATCGTCGCTGGACAGGCTCTGGTGCGGGTTGGGCACCAGGCGGTCGATCACCATGATCAGCAGCATGCCGGCCAGAAACGCCAGCGTGCCGAAGGTGAAGCCGAGCTTGTCGTTGTAGGCGTTGGAGAACGAGGCGATCGACTTGTTGAGAATCTCCGACAGCGACACATACACCATCGCACCGCCGGCGAATGCCAGCCCGAATGCCAGCAGGCGCGGGTTGGGCTTCTTGGAGAACACGACCATCAGGCTGCCGAGTCCGGTCGCCAGGCCAGCGGCCAGCGTGACCGCAAATGCGGTCCAGACATTGTGGGATGACACTTCGAGCATGTGACGCACGACCTCGTGGAATAGAACGTACTCGGCGGGGAGCGTGGCGACTGCTGCTGCGCACTTTGCGCATGACCACACTGCGGCTGCAGGATGGCCATGCCTGGATGACGAACGCGTGGTGTCTGGCGCGATAACCCCGACGCGTGCACGCTGGCATCAGGCGCGCACCGTGGGTAGCTGGAGCTGATGCAGGCCGTTCGCCGTGCTCAGTCTTGCGCGCTGCGCGCCGGCGCGTTGCCGCGGCCGTACGCGCAAGGCATCGAAGGCGGCTTAGCCGCCTCGACGCGCACGCTCTTCGATGGCGAAGCATTCGTCCGGGCGCGGCACCGGCGGCTTGAACGCGACCGGCACCTGGATCGTCTGCGGCACTGCCTGGCCATTGCGCGTGGCGGCCCGGAATTTCCATTCGCGCACGCGTTTTTGCGCGGCTTCGTCCAGCACCGGCTGACCGCTGCTTTGCGATACCGAGACGTCGGTCGGGGTGCCCTCGACACCGACCACGACCCGAAGCACCGAGGTGCCACCGATGCCGGCACAGGCCAGCTGCGGGGAGTATTCCGGCGGCGGGGTCTTCAAGGCGGCCAGTTCGGTCGGTGCCACCGCCGGGGCGGTGGGCTGCTGCGACGACTTGCCACACCCGCTGATGCCGACGGCAAGGAACAGGCCGGCGAGGGCAGCGCGAGACAGGGTCATGGGGTGGCTCCTTGATCGTAAAGCTGGGCGGTCTTGGCCGCACAGATGAAGTCGTTTTCGCTCAATCCGCCAACGTCGTGGGTGGAATAGCGCACCACCACGCGGTCGTAATGCACGCCCAGGTCGGGGTGGTGGTCTTCGCGGTGGGCGATCCAGGCCAGCGCATTGACGAAGGCCAGCGTGCGGTAATAGTCGGCAAAGCGGAAGGTGCGGGTAATTGCCGTGCCCACTTCGGCCAGCTCCCAGCCCGGCACCTGCGGCAGCAGTTCAGCCAGACGCGCTTCGCCAAGCTTGTGGTCGCTGCCCTTGCGCGGCAGGCAATGGGCCTGTTCCAGGGGAATCAGATCGGTCATGACAGTCTCGCAGGGGTGGCGGACAGCGCGTTCACTCAGGATCACGGTGTTCCATGAGCGCAGGCGCATTGAGCGGTAGAATAACCCGCATGATCCAGATATCCGACAAAGCCCAAACCTATTTCCGCAAGCTCATCGAACGCGAGGGCGTGCCCGGCATGGGCGTGCGCCTGAGCGCGGTGGATGCGGGCACCCCGCGCGCCGACGCCCGGCTGGAGTTCGCCGAACCGGCGGACCTGAGCGGCGACGAATGGGCGATCGACTGCGACGGCTTCACCTTATATATCGTCGCCGCCAGCGTGCCCTGGGTGGATGGCGCCGAGATCGACTACGTCACCCAGTCCACCGGCAACCAGCAGCTCACCATCAAGGCACCCAAGATCAAGGGCGAAGCGCCGGCCGAGTCCGCATCGATGGTGGAGCGCGTGCGCTGGGTGGTGGAGAACGAGATCAACCCACAGCTGGCATCGCATGGCGGCCGCGTGGCGGTGCAGGAGGTCTCGGCAGAGGGTGTCGTGCTGCTGCGCTTCGGCGGCGGTTGCCACGGCTGCGGCATGGCCGATGTGACCTTGAAGCAGGGCATCGAGAAGACCCTGATGGGGCGCGTGCCCGGCGTGATTGCGGTGCGCGACGCGACCGACCACGCCACCGGCGACGCACCGTATATCCCGCGCGACAGCGCGGCCTGATTCCGCGCCACCGGTGACCACGGCCGCCGATCTGCTGCAGGCACTGCGCGCGCGCATGCCGGGCAAGCTCATCCTGGATCGGCGCACCGGTTTGCCTTACGGCTGGGCAACCTGGATGAGCAGCCGCCTCGGGCCGGCGGCTGCGTTCGACGATGACCAGGTGTTGGGCGTGCTGCTGGCACGGCCAGCACCGCCTGCAGGCGCTGGCGTGGCGTTGTTGTCGCCGTTTCAGGCATTTCGCAGCCTGTGGTGGCAGCACTGGGAGCCGCGACCAAAAGACCAGCGACCACAGCACTGGCTGGCGCTGCTCGGCAGCCTGTTGATCCATCTTGGCTTCATCGCACTGCTCATTTGGGTCGTCACGGTGCGCTGGGCGCCGGATGACACCCAGACCGGCGACGAATCACGGGTGCGCATGACCTTCATCGGCGACGGTGCGGCAGAGCAGGGCGGTGGGCAAGGGCAGCCCGCTGACGCTGCGCAGGCCGCCTCGGGCGATGCGGCTTCGGCGCCGCAGTCCAGTGCATCCGCTGCGACCGACAAGCCAAGCGCAGCGCCGTCGGTGCCTGCGCCTGTCGAGTCCGTCGACCCTCCTTCAAGCACAGCCCAGGCCCAGGACACCGCGCCGGAACCGGTGGCTGCCGCTGCCAGCGAACCGGTGGCGCCGGAGGTACCACGCGTGACCGTGCAGGTGCCGCCGGTGACGATCGAATCGCCGCTACAGGTCACCGAAACACTGGTGGCCACGAACGACTTTGTCGTGCCGCCACCGCCGACGATCACGGTGGCGCCGCGTCCGGTCGCGCCGGCCGCACCGCAGATCGAGGTGCGTCAGCGCGATGTCCAGACCGTGACCGAGCAACCGCAGCTACGCGAATTGCAGCGTCCCGCTTCGACCGTCGCGATGCGCACTGCCACCGCACCGACGGTGCGCGAGCGGGAAATCGTCGTGCCGGACCGGCCCCAGGTCGTTGCGCCGTCGGTGCGCAGCCGCGAGATCACACCGACGGTGCGCATGCCTGAGGTGGCCATTCGAACGGCCGAGTTGCCAAGCGTGCCGGACCCGACGCCCCAACCGGCACCGGCAGCGCCAGCCCAGCAGACGCCGACGACTCCAGCGCCGACATCGTCGACGTCGGTAGCTGCAGCAACCCAGCCATCGGCGGCCCCCACGCAGCCCAATCAGGCACAGGCGAATTCGGCGCGATCGGCGCAACCCAGCAGCACCACGGCGGCAGCCGCATCGGCAGCCAAGCCGGCGACCAGCAATGCCGGTCCGGCGCCAGCAGACCGCAGCGGCGGCTGGGATGTCGCGGCCAACGCGGACGACTGGAGCAAATCCGACCGTCGTCGCGCCGGCGAAACCACAGGCGCCAATGGAGCACGCAACGGCATGTTCAATGCAGACGGCAGCGTTCACGTCGCCGCCGGAGCCGGCGATGCCGGCAACGGCGCCGGTGATCGCGGACCGCCAGGCAGCGAAACCGATACCTGGACCCGCGACCAGATCGCCCAGGGCGGCACCTGGCTCAAACGTCCGCCGTACGGCTACACACCGACCTCGCTGGACAAGTACTGGATGCCGAACCAGTCGCTGCTGCAGGAATGGGTGCGGCGCGGCCTGAAGAAGATCGAAATCCCGATCCCGGGAACGACCACCAAGATCAGTTGCGTGGTGTCGTTGCTGCAGTTCGGCGGCGGCTGCGGCCTGAGCGACCCGAACCTCAACGATCAACCGGCAACAGCCAGACCGCCGCCGGATGTGCCGTTCAAGCCGGAGCTGCAGGAGGATGTCGGGATGCGCAAGCGTACTCTTTAAGAGAGATGAGCTCACCAGAGTTCTATCGCTTCAATATCCTTATTGCCCATTCTCCGCGACTGGCATACGCGTCGAGCTATGCCCTGGTCAGTACGAGGCATGGCTCTTCCTCGAGTTCGATTCCCACATCGAATGGTTCTATGAGCGCTCCGGGATCGTGCTCAGGCGGCTCGGTCGGTCATAGGAAATGGCCTCGCTGGTCGTATTCCTGTATTCGGAGCGGGCCAGCTTCATCGATGGGGCCGGCGTGTGCATAGACTCAGGCTCGGTGTTTGCCATCGCCAGTTGAGCCGGGCGAGGCAAACGCTCGGAAGCAGTGTCGATTGAATATTCCCCGATGTCCGATCTCCACTCCTGGGCGTACGTGCTCCAATCAGGCGCCGCAACCTGGGTGAGGCCGTTCTACACCGTCGATTGCCATCTGCCATGACGGCTGGTCCTGCATGGTATTCAAGGCAACAACAGAAGGGCTTGCATTGGATCGATGACTGACCTTGCAAGGTTGCGCTCGCCGCCGTAGGCATCATCCAAGTGTCGAGGATTCTTCGTCCTGCTGGTTGCGCTGATTGGGTCAGCCGAGATGGCTCGCCTCATGCCTTAATCTCTTCGGGCAATCAGGAACGCAAGCGGACTAGAAGGCTCCAAGGATTTATCGGTAGTATGGCGACCGGAAAGCAGTCAATTTTGAATCGGCAGCAGAATCTCATCAGAGCATTCACAAAAAATGACAGCGCCGTTTGATGTCGGAGCGGAGCCGATCGCGGGGACGGAAATACATTCATACTACCGCGACCGCCCAGCAAGTGAGTTGAGCCCGCTGCTGAGGTCAGGCGCAGGCTTCACGATGTTTTGGCATGCTGTCGGCTTCGAGGGCGAAATGCCATTTGCAGCGTTTGCCGATCGTCTTCCGGCCGACATGCGACAGGTTAGTCCCAAGCGGATTACTGAATACCTGGCTGGACGTTATTGCGCCGAGCGCGCGCTAGCGGCCGCAGGTGCTGAAGCTGGCTGTTGGCTCCCGCGGGGAAGCGATCGTCTCCCCATCTGGCCGCCCGGATGGACCGGCTCAATCAGTCACGCAGATGGCATCGCAGCAGCTGCAGTTGTCGCTCGCGCTCCAGGGACGGCCTTGGGCCTGGACGTGGAGCATTGGATCAATGCAGATCAGGCCGGGCAAATCTGTCGCCTCATTGCAAGCCAGGCAGAGCTGGAACTTCTGGTCGCGCTGCCGCCGGAGCGAGCACTGACACTGCTGTTTTCGGCCAAGGAGGCGCTATTCAAGGCGCTTTACCCATCGACAAGACGCTTCATGGAATTTTCCGCTGCGCGCTTGGTCGATGCCAACGACAAGGAGCTGAGTTTGCAGCTGAGCGAGCATTGGAGCCCGGACTGGATGCGGGGGACGGTCGTACCAGTGCGCTTCCTGCTACAGGAAGCGTACGTGTCCGCTGCGGCGCTGGCGCGTCGGACTCCAGTTGCGCTCTAACAGCGCATGAGGCGCGAAGACTGGGGGGGGGGGCGGCTTCACCCTGTCTTCTGGGTCGGTTACGATGAACAGTGTGGTAGATAACTGTATCGCACCATGGGCCGAGGCCTCATTCCGAAGGCAACTGCCCGCTGTCGAATAACTGTCCTGCGTCCCTGGTCCTGCAGCCGGTGGGCGAGTTTGATTTTAGTGCATTGCTCTGACTGGTGAGATTTGCCTAATCTTCGCTCAAGGTAGGGAGTTGTACATGCGCAGGCTGGCCAAGGTGGCGTTGTTGTCGGGGGCGGTGGTGGTGGTGGCTGCGGTAAAACTAGCCGTGGCGGGGGAGGGCAGCACTGAGAACGCAACGGACGCCGCCGGCGAGAGCAGGGCTCCAGTTCCAGTCATCCCGATCGAGGCGAGCAGCCAGCCGGTGCGCGCCGGTGTCGAGATCGACAGTGCCAAGATTCAGACCGCCGCGTGCCCGAAGGCGGGTGAGCGCGTCGCTGTCGATGGTCACTTCCGGCTCAACGCCGATCGCAAGGTCGCCACAACGGCCTCCGCCGCAAAAAGGGGGGGTGGCAGTGCCCCAGTCCGGCGGAATCGCCATTGACGCTTCCTCGGACGAGTTTTCCATGAGCTTCTCGTCGATCTTTATCCGCCGTCCGGTCGCCACGGTGCTGTTGATGGCGGGCGTACTGATGCTGGGCTTTCTCGGCTATCGCCAGTTGCCAGTGGCAGCGCTACCTGAAATTGATGTCCCCAGTCTGGTTGTGACGACCCAATACCCCGGCGCCAATGCAACGACGATGGCCGCGCTGGTAACCACTCCGTTGGAACGCCAGTTTGGGCAGATCTCCGGATTGGAACTAATGACCTCCGATTCATCGGCCGGTCTATCCACGGTGACGCTGCGATTCTCCATGGATCGCGACATTGATGTCGCCGCACAGGACGTGCAGGCAGCGATCCGCCAAGCCACGCTGCCGTCCTCATTGCCCTACCAACCGGTCTATAACCGGGTCAATCCGGCTGACGTAGCGATCATCACACTGAAACTGGGTTCTGACACCCGACCGCTACGCGAGATCAGTCACTTCGCTGATTCAATCCTGGCCCAACGGCTGTCGCAGGTAAAGGGCGTTGGCTTGGTTTTGATTGCCGGCAATGTGCGGCCGGCGGTGCGAGTGCAGGTCAATCCCGCTCAGTTATCCAATATGGGGCTGACGCTAGAAGACCTGCGTGCGGCCCTGACTCGCGCCAACGTCAATGCGCCGAAGGGCTCACTCAATGGGGCCACCCAGTCCTACAGCATCAGTACAAACGACCAATTGGTCGATGCCGCCGATTACCGCGAGATCATCGTCTCCTACAAAAATGGCGCGCCGGTCAGGCTTGCCGACGTTGCCAATGTCATCGACGGCATCGAGAACGACCAGCTCGCAGCATGGGCAGACGGCAGGGAGGCCGTGTTGTTGGAGGTGCGCCGGCGGCCTGGCGCCAATATCGTGCAGACCGTCGAGCGCATTCGGGATCTGCTCCCCGAATTGCGCAGCCTGCTGCCTGCCGACGTGCAACTGGAGATATTCTCCGATCGAACCGAGACCATTCGCGCATCAGTCCACGAAGTACAGTTTACGTTGCTGCTGACCATTGGGCTGGTAGTGGCCGTGATCTTTGCCTTTTTGCGCCGTCTATGGGCAACGTTGATCCCATCAGTTGCAGTACCGCTGTCGCTGGCTGGCACCTTTGCGGTAATGGCGTTTGCCGACATGTCGTTGGATAACTTGTCGCTAATGGCATTGGTGGTGGCAACCGGCTTTGTTGTCGACGATGCAATCGTGATGATCGAAAACATCGTGCGCTACATAGAGCAGGGCAAGAGCGGGCAGGAAGCGGCTGAAATTGGCGCGCGTCAGATAGGCTTTACGGTACTTTCTCTCACTGTGTCGCTGGTCGCGGTGTTCTTGCCCTTGTTGATGATGCCGGGGGTGACCGGACGCCTGTTCCACGAGTTCGCCTGGGTGCTGAGCATTGCGGTGGTGCTATCGATGGTGGTGTCCCTGACGCTGACGCCAATGATGTGCGCTTACCTGCTCAAGCCCGATGGGCTGCCGGAGAGCGAGGCTTCTCGTGGGCGCGACGGCCGTGACAATCGCTCCAGCGTATGGAGCCGCATGGTCGCAGCCTATGAGCGCAGTCTCGATTGGGTGTTGGCGCATCCACAGTGGACCCTGGGTGCGGCAGGGATGGCGGTTGTACTGACGGTGTTGCTGTACGTGGCGATACCGAAAGGCCTGCTCCCCGAACAGGACACGGGCCTGATCGTGGGCGTTGTCCAAGCCGATCAGAGCATTGCCTTTGCACAGATGCGCGAGCGAACGCTGGCGGTAGCCCAGGCACTGCGAAGCGACCCGGCCGTCGCTGCAGTTGCCGCCTTCGTTGGAGCCGGAAGCATGAATCCGACGCTCAACCAGGGCCGGATCTCAATCGTGCTCAAAGAGCGCGGCGAGCGCCAGAGCCTTGACGAGATCCTGCCGCGTCTTCAACGCTCTACCACTGATGTTGCGGGCGTGGCTCTGTATCTCAAGCCGGTACAGGATGTCACCCTTGATACCCGAGTGGCCCCAACCGAGTATCAATACGCGTTGTCTGGCATGGACGCGGAAGAAGTGGCCGTTGAGGCCGAGCGGATGACCCAGGCGCTACGCGCGCGTCCTGAGCTCGCCGATGTGGACAATAATTTGTCCAATCAGGGAGGCGCGCTAGAGCTGAGCGTGGACCGAGAAAATGCCAGCCTGCTCGGCGTGCCGATGCAGAGTATCAACGATACGCTCTACAACGCATTTGGACAGCGGCAGATTTCGACGATTTTCACCGAGATCAACCAGTATCGCGTGGTCTTGGAGGTGGCTCCTGAATTCCGCACGCAGAAGGCGTTGCTGCAGCAACTTGCAGTCGCTTCAAACGGGTCCGGCGCCTTGGTCGGCAGCAATGCAACCGCATTCGGCCAGCTTGCCTCCAGCAATTCCTCCACGGCCACCGGTATCGGCAACCGCGATACCGGTATCCCCGTGGGTGCTGGAGGCACTATTCCGCTGTCGTCACTGGTCAAGTCGAGAGTTACTAGCACGCCTCTGGTAGTCAGTCATCAGCAGCAGCTACCGGCGGCGATGATCTTGTTCAATGTTGCTCCAGGCCATTCGCTCTCCGATGCGGTCAGTGCGGTAAAACAGGTACGCAAGCAGTTGGCCTGGCCGTCTCAGGTACACGGCCAGTTTGTCGGCAAGGCGGCCGAGTTTACCCAGAGCCAGACCGATGTGATCTGGCTTCTGCTGGCATCGCTAGTGGTGATCTATATTGTCCTCGGCATTCTCTATGAGAGTTATATCCATCCAATCACCATCATCTCGACGCTGCCGCCAGCAGGGGTCGGCGCATTGTTGGCATTGATGGTCTGCGGGTTGAGCCTGTCGGTCGACGGCATTGTCGGCATCGTGTTGTTGATCGGCATCGTAAAAAAAAACGGCATCATGATGGTCGATTTTGCGATCGAGGCGCAGCGTGCCGGCGCCAGTCCGCACGAAGCGATCCGCCGCAGCTGCCTGTTGCGTTTTCGTCCGATCATGATGACTACCCTGGCAGCGCTGCTCGGTGCGTTGCCACTGGCACTGGGCACCGGTATCGGTTTCGAGTTGCGCCGTCCCCTGGGTCTGTCGATCGTCGGGGGACTGTTGGTGTCGCAGTTGGTAACCCTGTACACCACGCCGGTGATCTATTTGTACATGGAGCGCTATCAGGCGTGGCTGCGGCGGCGCCGACAGCAGCGCACGCAAGCCCCGGTGGTGCACGCATGAAGAGGGATGCGCATCGCAGCATGCAAGCCCTCGCACGCGTTGAACGCGGTGCCGGCATATGAATTTGTTCGCACCGATCATCCGCCGCCCGATTGGCGCCTCCTTGGCGGGGGTCGGCCTCGTGCTGGTGGGTCTGTGGTCGTACTTCCTGCTTGGTGTGGCCGCATTGCCTTCGCTGGATCTCCCCGCGGTGGCAGTAGCTGCGCAGATGTCTGGCGCCAGTGCAGAGACCATGGCCAATACCGTGATGACCCCCTTGGAGCGCCATCTGGGCCGGATCCCAGGGGTCAAGCAAATGGTTGGCATCGCAGGCGAGAACTCTGTCCAGATACAGATTCTGTTCGAGTTCGGTATCAATGCCGACTCGGCAGCCCGCGAGGTGCAGGCGGCGATCAACACTTCGTTGGTCGATCTGCCTGCGGGCATGCCGACGCCACCGCAGTATTTCAAGTTTGACACTGCGCAATTGCCTGTGCTGCTCGTGGCACTGACCTCGCCAACGCTGGCCCCTGACCAGCTTTATGACGTAGCCGACAATCTAGCCAAACCTGCCGTCGCGCGTGTTGACGGCGTGGCAACAGTCCAGTTGTCGGGCGGATCGCCGCGTGCGGTGCGCGTCGAGCTGGACAACCATGCGTTAGCGGCCAAGGGCATCACTGCCAATGAGGTCAAGAATGCCCTGGCTGCGGCTAATTCCTCGTCGGCGCTGGGCGCGGTGGAACAGGGCCCGCGACAGTTGCTGCTGGTCACCACCTCCGCGTTGATGCGCGCGGCGGACTTTGCCGGACTTGTCATCGCAGTGCGTGGTCGCGCGCCCATCAAGCTGGGCGATGTGGCCCGTGTCTACGATGGCCAGGAGGACGCGTTTCAGGGGGCTTGGTACAACGGCCAACGCACGGTGGTGATGCAAATAAGCAAGCGCGCGGACGCCAACTCGGTGGCGACCGTGGAAGCGATTCGAGCGGCACTGCCAGGGTTGCGCTCCATCATGCCCGCTGATGTCGCCGTTCATCCGATCTTCGACCTCACCCAGACCACCAAAAGTGGCCTGCACGAGGTTGAGTTCACTCTGCTGCTCAGCATTCTGATGGTGGCCACAGTAATGCTGTTGTTTCTGCGTAGGGTCGGTCCGACCTTGATCGCGATGGCAAGCGTGCCGTTGTCGCTGGCAGGTGCCTTCATCGCGATGTGGTGCATGGATTTTTCGCTCAACACATTGTCGCTGATTGCTCTTGTGCTTGCGATCGGTTTTGTGGTCGACGATGCAATCGTTGTAATTGAAAACATTGTTCGGCACATGGAGCTCGGGCATTCGCCGCTAGCGGCTTCACTCAGCGGTACCCGAGAGATCGGGTTTACCATCGTTTCAATTACGTTGTCGCTCGTCGCGGTGTTTGCGCCGATGGTGTTTGGCAACAACATTTTTGTCACATTGGTGCGGGAGTTCTCGGTCACCCTGCTAGCGGCCATCATTGTAAGCGCGGTAGTTTCGCTAACAGTGACGCCCGCGTTGTGCGGAAAGTACTTGGATCTGAAAGCAGAGTCCGCCAGTGGCCAGACAACCGCACGCCTGGTTGCAGCGCTGCAAAGAATGGACGACGTCGTTCTGAACGTCTATCGACGAACGCTGGGCTGGGCAATGCGCCATCGGCGGCTGATGCGCTGGCAGCCGATATGCTTGATTGTCTTGACCGGCGTACTGGGCGCCGCCGTCGCGATGACCGCAGGTGGCGGAGTCATGCCGGAAGAGGATCTGGGCATGATCCAAGCCATGGTCCGCGGCGACGCTAATGTGGCCTCCGATCGTTTCTCAGCAGATGTACGTGGCGTGGCTGCCATCATGCGGGCTGATCCAGCCGTTCGCGAGGTGACCGCAGTGCTTAACGGCAGCGGGCTGGATGCAGGCGGAGGTCGCTCCGCAAGTCTTTACGTCGAGCTTTATCCGATCAGTGAAAGACACGCTGGCGTCGCCGAGGTGATCGCCCGTCTCAACGAGACATATATACGCCTGCCGGAGGTGGCGGTAGTCATGAATGCTGTGCAGTTTTTCGGCGGAGGTGGCGATACCCGTTCCGGGGGAGGGCAGTATCAGCTTCAGCTCACCAGTTCGGCAGGCGTAAGCTTGCAGGAAACAACGTTGAAGCTGGCCGAGCGCTTACGGGCCATGCCGCAGCTGCGTGCCGTGGAAACAAGTTTTGATGGCGTCGGCAAACAGCAGTCGGTGGTTGTCGACAGGCAGGCTGCGGCCAGGATGGGCGTTTCGATGGCCGATGTCGATGACGCGCTCTACAACGCATTCGGTCAGCGGCCGGTATCGGTGATCTATTCGCACATCAATCAATACCGCGTCGTGCTGACCTCCGAACAGGCGCGTGCCTCGGGACCCGAGCAGTTGCTGCAAACCTACCTGCGCACAGGTACCGGGCAAATGGTTCCGTTATCGGCGGTCGCGACGATCAAGCCCGCGATTACCCCCTCCAGTATCATGCATTACAACCAGTTGGAGTCATCGAGCATCAGCTACAACGTGGCCCCTGGAGTCAGCCAGATCGAAGGAATTCGTGTTGTCGACGAGCTGATCGCCAAGACGCCCCTTCCCCCCGGCGTCCAGGACGACTACGCGGGCACCAATCAAAAGTTGATGGAAGCGGTCGTGGGTGCCGCGACCATGTTGATTGCGGTGATCGTTCTCATGTACGTGCTGTTGGGCGTGCTCTACAACAGTCTCTTCCATCCACTCGTAATTCTGTCGACACTGCCTGCGGCAGGCATGGGAGCATTTCTGGCAATGCTCGTGACGCAGACCCAACTGACCCTGCTGTCCGTGATTGCGGTACTCATGCTCATCGGCATTGTCAAAAAGAACGCCATCATGATGGTCGACTTCGCATTAGTCGCCGAGCGCGAGCGCGGACTCGATCCGGTGGCTGCGATCACGGAGGCCGCCCTGGTGCGCTTTCGTCCGATTACGATGACGACGCTCGCGGCCATGGGAGCCGCGCTGCCCCTGGTAATCGGGTTTGGTGTTGGCTCAGAGATGCGTCGCCCCTTGGGTATCGCCATCCTCGGGGGGCTAATAGTGTCGCAATTGCTGACACTACTTAGTACCCCTGCGATCTATCTGTGGCTGCATGATCGTGCGCTGCACAAACGCGTACGCGTACGTGAACGCCTGCGCAAGTTACGCCGTAGCCGGGTCGCGGCCAGTGGTGAGGGTGTCTGATACACCATTTCTGGTACGGAATGGGCCGATCAAGTCCTCTGAATGATCTCCAATGCTGTCCGGAATTGAGCATCACGCGCGTTCAGCGGAGGGTGCTGCGTTCTGAATAACGGAACGGAAGAGGTCCTTGCATCGTCATGCGCGGGACCTCCGAACGAGGCATAGCCGTGACAGACTGCCAATTCAGGCCCGTGCTCCTAGGCGATTTCTAACAATTCATACTTCGAGCGATCGCGGGCCAGTCAGTATTCGGAACTACGCGTGAAACGCTTGACGTCCTCTTTTTTTTTGAGGATCTTGTCAGGGGTTTCGCACGTGCATGAAGAAGCGAGTGGGGACGCTTCTAGCGCACCATGTAAGGTCCTCTAGGTCTGGGCCGCGCGTGCGTTGGCGTTAGCAGCGATCTACACCAGTTCACCGTTTCCTTGCTAAGACAGGACAGGATGTTCGATGCTCAAAAAGCACCCACTGCTTTCTCGTATCCTGTTTTTTGTCGTAGGTCCGCTTGTAGTCGCGGTGTCCGCCGGATGGTGGCGCCTGCATGAAAGCCTTCCAAACGAGCAGGGCCGTCTTGAAGTAGAAGGATTGCGTGCCCCCGTCAGCGTTGAGCGTGACGGTTACGGAGTGCCCAACGTGGTAGCGCGCAATGATCGCGACGCCTATTTCGCCGTGGGCTATCTGCATGCGCAGGACCGCATGTGGCAGTTGGAACTGCAGCGGCGGATGGCGCAGGGCCGCTTGAGCGAGTTGCTCGGCAAGGATGCAGTGCAACAGGACATCTGGTTTCGCACGCTCGGACTGATGCGTTCGGCGCACGAGGCCTGGGATGCGCTGAGCCCGGAGGCACGCGATTCTTTGCAGGCCTATGCCGACGGCATCAACGCATGGCTCGACGCACGCACGGCCCTTCCTGTGGAGTTCGTTGCGCTGGGAATTCGGCCTGACCCCTGGACCGTTTATGACTCGCTAGCTTGGTCAAAGGTGTTCGCGCTTGATTTGGGGGGCAACTACCGTCGAGAAATCGACCGTATGCTCGCAGCCCAACTGCTCGATACCGAGCGCTTGCAGACACTGTTCCCTGACGCCGCCGACGATCCGATGCGCATCGCAAACAAGCCGGATCTCGCATCGAGCTCTGCGTTCGACCCAATGACAGTGGAGAGCTGCGTGCAAATGCTCGAGTTCTTCTCAAAGCTGGAACAAAACACCGGACTTGGGGGGCATTATGTCGGCAGCAATGCATGGGCGGTGTCGTCTCGTCTGACGGGTAATGGTTCGGCGCTGCTCGCCAACGATCCGCATCTGGGTTTGCAGATGCCATCGCTTTGGTATATGGCCGCACTCAAAGGCGATCACCTCGATGTTTCCGGCGCAACATTGGTCGGCTTGCCCGTCGTGGTATTCGGACGCAATGCCAGCATTGCGTGGGGAGGCACCAACCTGATGGCAGATAGCCAGGACATCTATCTGGAACAAGCCAAGCCCGACGATGCGTCGCGTTATCTCGCCAATGGGAAGTGGGTACCGTTCCTGCAACGTGAGGAGCTTATCAAGGTTCGGGAGAGTTTCCCTTCGTTTCTGCACGCTCCGATCAAACCACTGCGAATCAGCGTACGTTCCACGCGGCACGGCCCGATCATCAACGATATGTTCCAGGTGTTTGAGCAGCCAGCCTCTCTGCGCTGGACCGCTCTGGACAAGGACGATACTTCTTACGAAGCCTTCTACCGGATCGGCTATGCACAGGATTGGAGCGAGTTCGACAAATCGCTCGCGTATTTGGTCGCACCCGCCTTGAACATGGTGTATGCGGACCGCGCCGGTCATGTCGGCCATCTGGCGGCAGGACGTATTCCGGTACGCGCGGCAGGTGATGGCGGCGCGCCGGTACCTGGATGGAACGATGAATACGTTTGGACTGGTCGCATCCCGTATGAGGAGATGCCACATGTCTACGATCCGCCGTCAGGCTTCGTGGCCTCGGCCAATGATGATCCTACGCCTCCCTCTTATCGCTGGCTGATTTCCAACGACTGGGCGCCGCCGACTCGAAAGAGGCGAATTGAAGAGATGATCACTGGTGCTGTTTCCGCCGGTAAACCGGTCGATGTGGCGTTGATGCAGCGCATGCAGGCCGATCAATACAGCGCCTCCGCAGTGCGGCTTTCCAAGGTTCTGTTGAATTATCCGCCGGGCGATAGAGCGCAGCGGTGGGCCCACGACACGCTACGCGACTGGAACGGGCGCATGGATCGAGACAGCCACGCGGCTACTCTATTCAATGCTTGGCTGCGTCAGCTCAAGCGCCGTCTGGTCGGCGCCTCATTCCAGGGGTATTGGAACCGTGCACGGCAGAGTCGCGTGCTGCAGGGAATGATCGACGGAATCGATCCAGATACCGTTGCCGCGATGTTGTCTGGACAGTCGGGCCAGTGGTGCCGCGACCTGGAGGACAGCAAGCCGGTACCCTGCGCTGATGTCACCGGCGCCGCACTCGACGACGCGCTCAGTGAGCTGCACAAGATGGCCGGCGATAGTAGTGATGGCTGGGCATGGGGAGACGTCCATGAAACGGTCTATCGCCACGTGCCCTTTAGTGCGGTCAATGTAGCCAAGGTCTGGTTCGAGCGGAGAATATCCAACGGTGGTTCACCCGATACGCTCAACGTGGCCGACTACACCTTGGGCGATAGCGGTCGGTACGAGCAGACGTTTGGTGCTGGTTTCCGCCAGATCTTCTCGCTGTCGCCTGCCGCTGTTACACACTTGCAAATGAATTCTACCGGGCAGTCCTCCAACGCGATGAGCCCACATTACGACGACATGGTCGAGGGGTTTCGCGATGTGCGCTACCTCCCGATGACCGCTACGAGCGATGATCGCCGCCGACTCTGGCTCGAACCCGCGCAGTCTGCAAAAAAGGCGGGGCATTGATCGATGAGCATCCTGTCTTCATTTTCCCGGCGTGCACCCAACAAGGTGTTCATCGCAATGGTGTTGGGTACCTTGGCCGGGATGGCATACACAATGGTCATTCCGTTGGTGATGACCGTGCTCGATCAAGGTCCGGCGGCATTTTCCACGACCGAGCCGGAAACTGTCAGGCTCTTCGGTTGGCAGGTGTCGCATTACCGATTTGCTGCCTTGTTCGTGGCCAATTGCGTGTTCATTTTGGTCGCGCGCACCGCGTCGCAAGTGATCCTCTCCCGCGTAGCGCTGGATGTGACTACTGACTTGCGCAATCGCATGTATACAAGCATCTCGCAGGCGCCGATCGCCGAGTTGGAGCGAGTCGGCCTCGCCAGGCTAGTGGCATCGATCACTGCCGATGTGCCGGTCATTGTCGCCGGCGCGCGCTTGCTGCCGGATCTGTTGACGAACGCGGTGACATTGGCCGGTGTGCTTGGCTTCCTGCTGTTTCTCAGCCCCAGCGTGTTCTGGTTTGTGCTCAGCTGCATCGCACTGGGTGTGCTGACCTACCAGCTGCCGATGTTGATTGCGCGCCGTTATCTCGTCCGTGCACGCGGTCATCTTGACCATCTCCACGAAGGCATCCGGGGTCTCGTACACGGCGCCAAGGAACTCAAGCTCAGTCACGCAAAACGTCAGGACTATGCAGCGAATGTGCTTGCAGTGAACGAACGGCTGGTTCGAAATAGCGCCAAGACCGGCATGAGCGTCATGGCCGTGGCGCAGAATTACGGCAACCTGATCGTGCTGTTTGTGATTGGCGCAATTGCATTCGTATTCGTCAATTATCACGCTATCGGGAGTGGCACGCTGGCCGGTGTGATCATGGCCCTTCTGTACGTTACTGCCCCGGTCGCTGCCTTGCTTAATTTCGTGCCGCAGCTGAGCATGGCAAGGGTCGCTCAACGCAAGGTCCACGAGCTGTTCGGGCAACTTGCCCGCGAGGACGCCGCAGAAGGAAGCGCACCTCGCCGGGACTGGCAGCACCTGCGGCTGCGGCAGGTGGTTTATCGGTATCCGGGGCGGGGTGAAGAGCCTGGGTTCCATATCGGCCCGATCGACTTGGAAATCAACCGTGGCGAGATCGTGTTTATCGTCGGCGGTAATGGGTCGGGAAAATCGACGCTGGCCAAACTGTTGAGCTTGCACTACCGCGCCGCCTCTGGCGAGGTGCTGTTTGACGACGTTGTTGTCGATGCTGATACTGTCAGCGGATTCCGCAATGGAATCTGCGCCATCTATTCAGACTATTATCTGTTCGACCGTCCGCTGGGAATTGATGGCGATGCCGCAAAGGTTGAGATCGAGCAGTACCTTGAGTTGTTGGGCCTGTCTGGCAAGGTCCGGTTTGCGGAGGGTCGTTTCAGTACGCTCTCTCTTTCTGATGGACAGCGCCGGCGTTTGGCATTACTTGTGGGTTTTCTGGAGGATGCGTCGCTGTATGTGTTCGACGAGTGGGCAGCGGACCAGGATCCGACTTTCAAGCAGGTGTTCTATGGCAAGATTCTGCAATCACTAAAGACGCGCGGCAAGGCAGTGGTTGTGATTTCGCACGACGATCGCTACTTCACCGGTGCAGATCGAGTCGTGGTGATGGGGGACGGCATGATGATTGGCAGCCCGGATGTACGGACATCAGATCCGCTAGTGGCTGAGACTGAGAACTGAAATGTAGCCGCTCCCGTTTGCGGCCGGAGCCAGCGTTCAATGGGGCGACTCGGGTAGGGCCGAGTCGGGGCGGGCGGGGATTACAGCGTGAAAGGAATACAAGGATGTCTCGACGTTTCCCTCTTTCACAAGGTCAGCAGGCGCGCTGGTTTCAGTATCAGTTGAATCCCGTTTCGCGCGGTGATCACAACAATGTATTCGTGGTAGCGCTTGATACCGACACGATCGCAGGTCGGCTAGCGACGGCGATCGATGCGTTGGTTGCGCGTCATCCGATGTTGCGCGCACGTTTTTGCAGTGATCAGGAGGGTCATGTTGAGCAAACAATCACTGAGCCTCGTGGAGAAATCCTGGAGGAAGTCGACGCGCGCGAGATGGATCTGGAAACGCTGCAGCGGCGTGTGAGCGAGGATGCCTGGCGCGCTTTTGAAGATGAGCAATTGCTGCTGCGTGCCTGCCTCTATCGCCGCCGTGCGGGCGGTGCGGTTTTACTGTTGGCACTGGATCACCTCATCTGCGATGGTTGGTCATATTGGCGACTACTCGGTGAGCTATCTGCTGCGTTGGGCTCCGACGTCGAGACGATCGGCAAGATAGGTGCGGACGAGCACGATTACAGCGCATACGTAAACTGGCAGGAGCAATGGCTGCAAGGTCCGGCGTGCGAACGTCAACTGGCCTATTGGCGTGACATAGTGGGTCGGCCGCAGTCTCCTCTTGAATTGCCCGCAGCCGATGTTGGCGGTGGAGGTGGCGGTGTGCAGCGGGCGCACACGCTATTGCTGAGTCGCGAACTGTGCCAACGCTTGCGCTGCTTCGCCGCCGATCACGATGCCAGCCTGTTCAGTGTGCTGCTGGCCGCGTTGCAAATCCTGTTGCACCGCTATAGCGGCCATTCCACGATTTCGGTCGGCGCGCCGATGCCTTGTCGCAGTAGAGCTGCGTGGCGTGGTGTGGTCGGTGATTTCGTCAACATGGTCACGTTGCGTGCGTGGTTCGGCGATGACAGTCGTGTAGCAGACGTTGTTGAGCGCGCGCGCGCGGCAGTGCGCGGAAGCGTACGTCACCAGGACTATCCAATCTCCACCCTGATCCGTCGTCTCGAGTTGGGTGGAACCCCCTTCGATGCCAGTCTGGTTTTCCAGAATGCGCGCGAATCAGGCCCGCTGACCGAGTTATGGAATCCTCGCCGAGAGGGCGAGACAATCACGCGGTGGGGCGAGGTTGCGCTGAGTGCATTCCCGATCCAGCAACGTGTTGCGCTGGACAGGATGGCGCTGGCAGTCCATGCGATCGAGTTCGAACATGGGGTGCGCTGCGATTTCATACACGATGAGACTCGCGTCGATGCCGGCGCTATCGCGCGGATGACGGCTAATTTCGAAACTGTGCTGCAGGCAATGCTCGCCGATCCGGGCGCACAGGTACGGACATTGCCGTTGCTGAGCGCCGACGAGCGCATCCAGGTGCTGGAGGCCTTCAATGCAACGCGCGTCGACCAGCAAGGCCCTGAGACCTTGCATGGCTGGTTCCAGTGCAGCGCCCGCACATTTCCTGAGGCGATCGCCTTGCGATCAGGTGCGCAGACCCTGAGCTACAGCGAGTTGGACCGACGCTCTGACGCCGTCGCTGCGCGCCTGCAACGCATTGGAGTGGGTGCCCAGGAGTGTGTCGCAATCCAGCTGCCCCGTGGGCCTGGGCTGATTATTGCAGTGTTGGGGACGCTGAAGGCGGGGGCTGCCTATGTGCCGCTTGACCCTACCTACCCGCAAGAGCGTATAGCCGCCATCCTGGGTAGCTGCGGTGCACGCGTGTGCATTGTCACTGCGGCGCTGGCCGCTGCGCTGCCGGCAAACCTGGCAGCGCTGGACATCGACGATGCGACATTAGCGCAGGAAGTGCCGTGGCCATTACCGCACGTGCATCCCAATGGATTGGCGTACGTCATCTATACCTCCGGTTCGACTGGAACGCCGAAGGGCGTGATGATCGAACATGCCAATGCTTGCAACTTCATCGCCTGGGCACTGCGCGACGGTGGAACGGACGCGTTCGCGCACACCTTGTTCGCGACCTCGATCAGCTTTGATCTGGCGGTCTATGAAATCTTCGCGACCTTGGCAGCGGGCGGTACGTTGGAGATCGTCCGCGATGTGCTCGAAGCGCCGTGCGGCCCGGTCAGTTTGATCAATACGGTGCCCTCGGGGATGTCGGCGCTGCTGCACGCCCGAGCAGTGCCGGCATCGGTACGGCGGGTCAATGTGGCCGGCGAGCCACTGCGTGCCGAACTGGTGGAGCGCATCTTTGCCGGTTCCTCAGCGCAGACGGTGCATAACCTGTATGGACCCACCGAGACCACCACCTATTCGACGGGCGTGCGGATCGGGCGCGGCGACGCATTTGCAGCCCATATCGGACGCCCGATCGACAACACCCGGATTTACATCGTCGATCGCGCTGAACAAGCGCTGCCGATTGGAGTGCAGGGCGAGATCTATATCGGAGGCGCAGGCGTGGCGCGCGGCTATCTCGGCCGTCCCGATCTAACGGAAGAGCGCTTCGGCAGCGATCCCTTTGTCGAGGGCGGCCGCTGGTATCGGACTGGCGATCTCGGCTGCTGGACTGCCGACGGGAATATTGAGTACCGCGGCCGCACCGACCACCAGGTCAAGATTCGCGGCTTCCGGATCGAGCTCGGGGAGATCGAGACGGCGCTGCTGTGCCTCGACGGCGTCGAGGCCGCCGTGGTGGTCGCCTGCGGCGATGCGACCGGAAACCAGCGGCTGGTTGCCTATGTTGTCGTGAGCCCGCAGGTTCACGTGACGCCGCACTCGTTGCGCGACGCGTTGGCCATGTCGCTGCCGGCGCACATGGTGCCGGCGGGGTTCGTCCCGCTGGAGCGGCTGCCACTGACTCCAAATGGAAAGATCGATCGCGCCGCGTTGCCGATACCGGAATTTTCCAGCGACCGCGCCTATCGCGCGCCCACCGGCGAGATCGAACAGCAGATTGTTCAGATCTGGGGGGAACTGCTGGGGGTCTCCCGCATTGGTCGCGACGACAATTTCTTTGATCTCGGCGGTCACTCGCTGCTGGCAATGCAACTGACTGCACGCCTGCGAAGCGAGTTCGGCGTTACGGTGCCCCTGGCGGAGTTGTTCGACGCCCCGGAACTGAGATACATGGCTGAACGAGTCGCCGTGGCGCAGGCTGCGGCATTGGCGAGCCAGGACATGCAGTCGATGCTCGCCGAGCTGGATGGGCTCAGCGAGGATGAGCTCAGGGAGATACTAAGCAAGGAAGCAATCGATGACTGAGTCCCTCGACGAGCGCCAGCGTCTTATGCAGGCAATCCTGCTTAACCGCACGCGCCGTGCGACGCGCACGCGCGATGCGGACGACGACGCGATCGTTGCGAGGCCGCGTGATGCGGAGCTGCCATTGTCGTTGGCCCAGCGCCGACTGTGGTTCCTATGCCAACTCGACGCCACCGCCTCGGCCGCTTACCACATGCCGGTGTCGCTGCGCCTGGAAGGCGAGCTTGACGTTGCAGTATTACGCACCGCGCTCGATGCGCTGGTGGCGCGGCATGAGAGCTTGCGCACCCGTTTCCTGGCGCGCGATGGCGAGCCCGAGCAGGTGATCGATCCGGCCGATCGCGGCTTTGCGCTACGTGAGTTCGATGTGTCGCTGCTGCCGGCCGATGAGCGCGCGGAGGCGGTGGCCGCCCACACCTGTGAGGCCGCTGCCGTACCATTCGATCTTGCCGCCGGCCCGCTGGTGCGTGGTCGCCTGTTGCGTCTGGACGCGCACACCCATGTGTTGCTGCTGACCCAGCACCACATCATTTCTGACGGCTGGTCGGTGGGGGTGCTGGTCGGCGAGCTGGGGGTGTTGTACCGCGCCTTTGCCGAGGGTGCGGCCAATCCCTTGCCAGCGCTGGCGTTGCAATATGCCGACTATGCGGCCTGGCAGCACAGCCAGCTCGCTGGTGAGGCCTGGCAGCGTCAGATCGATCACTGGAAGCAGACCTTGTCTGGCGCGCCGTCGCTGCTGGAACTGCCGACCGATCGTCCGCGTCCGCCGGTGCAAAGCTATCGCGGTGCGAGTCTGCCGCTACGCCTGGAGCCTGAGCTGGTCCAGGCACTGCGCAGCTGGTCCTCGCGCCACGGAGCGACCTTGTTCATGGCCTTGACGGCCGGCTGGGCAGCGTTGCTGTCACGGCTGGGTGGGCAGGAGGAGGTGGTGATCGGCACGCCTGTGGCAAACCGCCCACGTGCGGAGCTTGAGGGGCTGGCGGGCTTTTTCGTAAACACGCTGGCGCTGCGGGTGCCGGTGGACGGCATGGCAGATGCGGCGACGCTGTTGATGCAGGTGAAGGCGCAAGCGCTGGACGCGTTTGCGCATCAGCAACTGCCGTTCGACCAGGTGGTCGAGCACGTGCGGCCGGAGCGCAGCCTGGGCCACAGCCCGGTGTTCCAGACGATGCTGGCGCTGAACAACACGCCGGGCGCACGTGAGCTGTCCTTGCCAGGGGTGCGTCTGCAGCCGCAGCCACAACCGCGCACGACGACCCAGTTCGACCTGTCGCTGGCGTTGAACGAACACGCCGGCGCACTGACTGGCGAGCTCGAATACGCCACCGACCTGTTCGACGCGGCAACGATCCAACGTTGGGTCGGCTATCTGCAGCGGCTGCTGCAGGCACTGCCCGATGCCGAAGGGCAGCCGGTGGCGGCGTTGCCGATGCTGTCCGAGCGCGAGCGCGAGCAACTGGTCCACGGCTTCAACGCCACCGCCCGTGCGTATCCGGCCCAGTCCACCATCGCCGAGGTGTTTGCCGCCTGGGCAGCCCGTCGCGGCGAGGCGATCGCGCTATGCGATGCTGATCACGCGCTCAGCTATGCCGAGCTGGATGCACGCGCCAATCGTCTGGCCCACGGCTTGCGTGCGCATGGGGTGGATCGCGAGCAGCGCGTTGCGCTGATCGCCACCCGCAGCCTGGATCTGGTGGTCGCGCTCCTGGGCGTGCTCAAGGCCGGGGCGGCTTATGTGCCGCTGGATCCCGAGCAACCGATCGGCCGCCTGGCCGACCTGGTGGCCGACAGCGGTGCGACGGTGGTGCTGTCCGACCGGGCGCTGGAAGGCGCGGGGTTCCAAGCAACCCTGCCGCTGGCGCCATCGGCGTGGGCCCGCTATCCGGATACGGCGCCGGTGGTGGCAGGCCAGGCCAGCGATTTGGCCTATGTGATGTATACCTCTGGTTCGACCGGGACACCGAAAGGGGTGATGGTCGAGCAGGGCGCGGTGCTGCGGCTGGCGGTCAACGGCGGGTTTGCGCCGCTGGGCGATCACGACGTGGTGGCGCACTGCGCCAACCCGGCCTTCGACGCCTCGACCTGGGAGCTGTGGGCACCGTTGTTGAACGGTGCCCGGGTGGCGGTAATCGATCCTGCGACAGTGCTGGATCCGGCGGCACTGTCGGCGGCACTGGCGCGGTTCGGGGTCAGTGCGATGTGGCTGACGGTGGGACTGTTCAACGCCTACGTGGACGCGCTGGAAGTCGCGTTCGGGCAGCTGGACCAGTTGCTGATCGGAGGCGACGCGCTGGACGTGCACACGGTGGGACGACTGCTGTCGCGGTCGCAGCGCCCGCGGCGGCTGATCAACGGCTACGGTCCGACCGAGACGACGACGTTCGCCACCACCCACGAGATCGTCCTGGCAGACCTGGCGGGGCATGCGATTCCGATCGGTCGCCCGATCGGCAACACGACGATCCGGATCGTGGACGGGCAGGGGCGTGCGGTGCCGGTAGGCGTGATCGGGGAGCTGTACATCGGCGGGGCGGGAGTGGCGCGCGGGTATCTGAACCAGCCCGAGCTCAGTGCTGCGAGGTTCGTGGCCGATCCGCTGGGCGGCCCGGGGCGCTACTACCGAAGCGGGGACCTGGGGCGCTGGCGTGCCGATGGGACCATCGTGTTTGCCGGTCGCAACGACGGCCAGGTGAAGCTGCGCGGTTTCCGGATCGAGCTGGGCGAGATCGAAGCGGCGCTGCAGCGGCTGCCGGGCGTGCGCGAGGCGGTGGTAACGATTGGGCAGACCGAACAGGGCGGCCGTCGTCTGGTGGGTTATGTCGTGGGCGGCCAGGGCCGTGTGTCGGACTGGCGGCAGACACTGTCCACACAGTTGCCGGACTACATGGTGCCTTCGGCGTTGGTGTCGCTGGAGGCGCTGCCGCTGACGGCCAACGGCAAGCTAGACCGCCGCGCATTGCCGGAGCCGGACGCCGCGTCGCTGGCGGTGGGCGACTATCAGGCCCCCCGGAACGAAACTGAACGTACCCTGGCTTCGATCTGGCGCGCGATCTTGCAGGTGGAGCGGGTCGGCATCCACGACAACTTCTTCGAGTTGGGTGGGCACTCGCTGCTGGCAGCGCGGCTGGCCTCACGGGTGGCGGCCCAGTTGCAGCGGCAGGTACCGGTCAGCGCGGTGTTCAGTCATCCAAGCATCGTGCGCATGGCGGGCTATCTACAACAAGCTGACGCTGAGGATACGGCGCCGATCGCGGTGGTCGACCGTTCGCGCCCGTTGCCGCCATCGCTGGCCCAGCGTCGGCTGTGGTTCCTTTCCCAGCTCGACGGCGCCGCCGGTGTGGCTTACCACATGCCGGTGTCGCTGCGCCTGGAAGGCGAGCTTGACGTTGCAGTATTACGCGCCGCGCTCGATGCGCTGGTGGCGCGGCATGAGAGCTTGCGCACCCGTTTCCTGGCGCGCGATGGCGAGCCCGAGCAGGTGATCGATCCGGCCGATCGCGGCTTTGCGCTACGTGAGCTCGATGTGTCGCTGCTGCCGGCCGATGAGCGCGCGGAGGCGGTGGCCACCCACGCCCGTGAGGCCGCTGCCGTACCATTCGATCTTGCCGCCGGCCCGCTGGTGCGTGGTCGCCTGTTGCGTCTGGACGCGCACACCCATGTGTTGCTGCTGACCCAGCACCACATCATTTCTGACGGCTGGTCGGTAGGGGTGCTGGTCGGCGAGCTGGGGGTGTTGTACCGCGCCTTTGCCGAGGGTGCGGCCAATCCCTTGCCAGCGCTGGCGTTGCAATATGCCGACTATGCGGCCTGGCAGCACAGCCAGCTCGCTGGTGAGGTCTGGCAGCGTCAGATCGATCACTGGAAGCAGACCTTGTCTGGCGCGCCGTCGCTGCTGGAACTGCCGACCGATCGTCCGCGTCCGCCGGTGCAAAGCTATCGCGGTGCGAGTCTGCCGCTACGCCTGGAGCCTGAGCTGGTCCAGGCACTGCGCAGCTGGTCCTCGCGCCACGGAGCGACCTTGTTCATGGCGTTGACGGCCGGCTGGGCAGCGTTGCTGTCACGGCTGGGTGGGCAGGAGGAGGTGGTGATCGGCACGCCTGTGGCAAACCGCCCACGTGCGGAGCTTGAGGGGCTGGCGGGCTTTTTCGTAAACACGCTGGCGCTGCGGGTGCCGGTGGACGGCATGGCGGATGCGGCGACGCTGTTGATGCAGGTGAAGGCGCAAGCGCTGGACGCGTTTGCGCATCAGCAACTGCCGTTCGACCAAGTGGTCGAGCACGTGCGGCCGGAGCGCAGCCTGGGCCACAGCCCGGTGTTCCAGACGATGCTGGCGCTGAACAACACGCCGGGTGCACGTGAGCTGTCCTTGCCAGGGGTGCGTCTGCAACCGCAGCCACAACCGCGCACCACGACCCAGTTCGACCTGTCGCTGGCGTTGAACGAACACGCCGGCGCACTGACTGGCGAACTCGAATACGCCACCGACCTGTTCGACGCGGCAACGATCCAGCGTTGGGCCGGCTATCTGCAGCGGCTGCTGCAGGCACTGGCGACCACCGAGGACTGCGCGGTGGCGCAGCTGCCGTGGCTGCCAGAACAGGAGCTGGCCCAGTTGCAGGCCTGGAGCCTACCCGATGCTGCATGGTCGTGGCCGGCATTGACCCTGCCGGCCCTGTTCGAGGCGCAGGTACGGCGCACACCGCAGGCCGAGGCGCTGCGCTTTGAAGGACGCAGCTTGAGCTACGCGGGGCTGAACCGGGCGGCGAACCGGGTCGCGCACCGGTTGCTGGCCCTGGGAGTCAAGCCGGACGACCGCGTCGCGATCCGGGCCGAGCGCGGGCTGGAGCTGTTGATTGGTTTGCTGGGCATCCTCAAAAGCGGTGCCGGCTACGTGCCGATCGATCCTGCTTACCCACAGGCGCGCCAGGACTACATGCTGACCGACAGTGCACCGGCGGCATTGCTGGTCGATGCGATCGGCGTCGCCGGGACGGCCGCTTGCCCGCAGTTGGCGATCGCGTCGGACGAACCGGCAAGCGAGGACAACCCGCAGGTGCCGGGGCTGCGGCCGCAGCATCTGGCCTACGTGATCTATACCTCCGGCTCGACCGGCCAGCCAAAGGGGGTGATGGTTGAGCACGCCAGCGTCGCTGCGTTTGTGCGCACACATGCGACAAGCTGTCGTCTTCAGCCGGGCGATCGCGTGCTGCACTTCGCCTCGTGTTCGTTCGATACCTCGATTGAGGAAATCTTTCCGGCGTTGGTGTCCGGGGCAACGGTAGTCGTGCGGCCTTCCTGGATGGTGTCGCCCGACACGCACTTTGTGGAACTCCTCGCCGTCGAACGTATCGCCATCCTCGATTTGCCGACCGCGTTTTTCCACGTCTGGGCGCAGCAGGCTCCGCAACGCCGTCCTGCCCTGCCAGAGCAGGTACGTTTGGTCGTGGTCGGTGGCGAAAAGCTTGAACGCGGTGCGCTGGCGGGCTGGTTCGCGCACCCTTCCGCGCGGTACGCCACCGTACTGAATACTTACGGGCCGACCGAAGCGACCGTGTATGCGACGTCCATCGCCCTGGAAAGCGTGCCCCAGTGCGAAAGCCAGGTGCCCATAGGACGTCCGCTGCGAGGCCTCAAGATCAGCATTCTCGATTCTTGCGGTGCTCCGGTGCCGCAGGGCGTGATTGGTGAGATCCATATTGGCGGCGTGCAAGTTGCACGTGGATATCTCGGGCAGCCTACGCTGACTGCAGAGCGCTTTGTGCATGATCAGGACGCAGCCGGCGACGCGCGCCTGTACCGCACCGGCGACCTCGGTTGCTGGCTGGGCGATGGCAACATCGCTTATGCAGGCCGCCGCGATGCGCAGATCAAACTCCGTGGCTTCCGCATCGAGCCTGGTGAGATCGAGTACGCGTTACGCCGCTGCGACGGAGTCGCCGACGCGCTCGTGCTGCTGCATGACGATGCGTCTGGCGCGAGCCGACTGGTTGCTTATGTAGTTGCCGCGGAGGCCAACGCGCCATCAGAGCAGATGCTTCATTCGGCGCTGTCCGAAAAGCTCGCTGCTTATATGTTGCCTTCCTGCTACGTCTTGCTGGAAAACTTTCCGCTGACCCGGTCAGGCAAGATCGACCGTGCCGCGCTGCCGGTGCCGAACGCTTCTGCCAGGACGAACTCCGAACACGAATTGCCGGTAGGCGCGGTCGAATCTGCGATCGCGCGGGTTTGGGCCGGGCTTTTCGGCTTGGAGCAAGTCGGTCGCCGTGACAATTTCTTTGAGCTTGGCGGTCACTCACTGCTGGCGATCGCCATGATCGAGCGCCTGGCAGGCGAGGGCATCGAGCTCCCCGTTCGCGATCTGTTCCTATCGCCGGTATTGGCCGATCTCGCCGCACAGGTATCGCGCGGGACTACGCAGCCAGTGCCACCGAACCTGATCGAGCCGGGTCGTACCGCGATCACCCCTGACCTGCTGCCGCTGGTAGCGCTGTCTCAGGCTTCGATCGACCGCATTATCGACACGGTCCCGGGCGGCGCGGCCAATGTGCAGGATATCTATCCGCTTGCGCCATTGCAGGATGGCATCCTGTTTCATCATCTGCTGCACGCCGAGGACGCGGCCGATCCCTACGTCCTGCGGGTAAGTCTGGAATTCGATGGCATCGTGCGCATGGAGCGCTTCATCGACGCGCTGAAGACGGTGGTCGCACGCCACGACGTGCTGCGCACTGCCTTGTTCTGGCAGGCACTGGAACGGCCTGTGCAGGTCGTGTTGCGCGAGGTGTCGCTGCCCGTGTTCGACGGCGTTCCAGGCGCCGTACGCATGAACCTGAGCGCCGCGCCGTTGCTGCAACTGTGGCGTCATGCCGATACCGGCGACGACGGTTTGATCCTGACCGTGCTGTGGCACCACATCGTGTCTGATGCGGTGGCCATGGGAGTGATCCTGGATGAGGTGCGCAACTTGTTGCTCACCGATGCGTCGGCATTGCCGCCGCCGGCGCCCTATCGCGACTTTATCGCCCGCACTGGCGCTTTCCACGACAGCGTGCACGAGGCGTATTTCCGCGAACGCCTGGGCAGCGTCGATGAAACCACCGCAATCGGCGGTATCGTCGACGTGCGCCATGACGGCGCCGCGATCCGCCAGTCGGTCCTGCGCCTCGAGGACGACGTCGTCGCTCTGATCCGTCGCGCTGCCACGGCCGGGGGCACGGCGCCATCGGTTCTGTTTCATGCAGCATGGGCGCGCGTGCTGTCCGAGCATGCCAGCCGCAGCGACGTAGTTTTTGGCACAGTGCTGACCGGTCGCCTGCAGGGGATGGCCCAGGCAGGGCGCACCGTTGGCATGTTCATCAACACCTTGCCGCTGCGTTTGGATCTGGCCGGACGCGGCGTCGCCGAGGCGCTCGACGAAACCCGGTTGCGTCTAGCCGAACTGCTCGCTCACGAACATGCCTCGCTTGCCTTGGCTCAGCGCTGCAGTGCGGTCGCGGCGGGCATACCGCTGTTTACCGTGCTGTTGAACTATCGTCAGCACAGCAGCCAGACCGATGCCGATGCTGTTTCATCGCTGGGCGAGGGCATACGGGTTGGCGGCGCTCAAGCGCGGAACAACTATCCACTGACGATGTCGGTGGACGATGACGGAACCGGCTTCGGCCTGACCTCGCTGAGCATTGGTGATATCGACGGCCCGGCGCTGGCCGGGCATCTGGTTCGCGTCGTCGAGGCGTTGGCTGCGGCACTGCTATCCGATCCGCAGCAGCGGATTGACTCGCTGGCGCTGATCGACGCGCAGGAGCGCGAACAGTTGCTGGCGCTGGGCCGCGGCAGGTCACAGGCGCGCACGCGCGCACATGGCCTCATCGACGCGTTCCAGGCCCAGGCTGCGCGGAGCCCGCAGGCGATTGCACTGCGCGCGACCGAGAGCGGGGAGAGCACCGACTACGCGACCCTGGCCGCGCACGCTAACCGCCTGGCCCACGCGTTGCGCGAACAGGGCCTTGGCCCAGGCGATCGCATTGGGATCTGCATGGAGCGCGGGCTGGCACTGCCGGTGGCGCTGCTGGCGGTGCTCTCCAGCGGCGCTGCGTATGTGCCGCTGGACCTGCGGCAGGGCAGTGAACGCCTGGCACGGATCATCGCCGACGCCAACATCAGCGTGGTGCTGGTCGAAAGCAGCTCGGCGCCAGCCTCGCTGGGCGGGGTGGACATGCTGTATCTGGACGGCGCCGGCACCGATCCGGACTGGCTTGGCGAGTACCCCGCGCAGCCGCTGGAGACGAGGCTGGCCGATGATGCGATTGCCTACGTGCTGTACACCTCCGGCTCGACCGGCGAACCCAAGGGGGTGGAGGTGTTCCATGCCGGGTTGGCCGACTATTGCGCATTCGCGCGCGAGAGTTACTACGATCAGGCGCTGGATGGATCGCTGGTGGCGAGTTCGCACGCGTTCGACCTGACGGTGCCGTCGTTGTACGTGCCGCTGCTGGTAGGCGGGTGCGTGGAGCTGCTGCCGGCGGGAGAGGAGTTGCCGGCGCTGGCGCGGCGGCTGGAGCAGGCAGACGGAGCATGGCTGCTGCGGCTGACGCCCTCGCACGTGCAGGGGCTGCTGCAGCTGGCCGACGCATCGCCACGTGCAGGCGCGCATGCGTTCGTGATCGGCGGCGAGGCGTTCCCGGCGTCGCTGGCGCGTGCGTTGCAGGCCAAGTATCCGCAGGCGCGGCTGGTGAACCACTACGGTCCGACCGAGACGGTAGTGGGCTGCACATGGCAGCGGCTGGACCAGGCAGTGCTGTCGGGCGAGGGCACACTGCCGATCGGTCGAGCGATGAGCAATACGCGGCTCTACGTGCTGGGGCCGTCGGGTCAGTTGTTGCCGCGTGGGGTGCCGGGCGAGTTGTACATCGGCGGTGCGGGCGTGGCGCGCGGCTACGTGAACGATGCGGCACGCACGGCAGAGCGGTTCCTGGAGGATCCGTTCGAGGCGGGTGGGCGAATGTATCGCAGCGGCGACCGGGTACGCTGGCGAGCGGACGGGGCGCTGGAATTCCTGGGCCGGATGGACGGGCAGGTAAAGCTGCGCGGTTACCGGATCGAGCCGGGCGAGATCGAGGCGGTGCTGCGGGAGCAGGTGCGCGAGATATCGGTGGGGGTGCACGGGGAGGGTGCTACGGCACGCCTGGTGGCCTGGGTAAGCGGTGTCTCGGGCGATGGCTGGGAGGAGGCGCTTCGCGCGGTGGCCACGTCGCGCTTGCCGACGTACATGCAGCCGTCGGTCTACGTACCCTTGGAGAGCCTGCCGCTGACAGCCAACGGCAAGCTCGATCGCAAACGCCTGCCGGCGCCGGAACTCTCCCGGGACGCCACCCTCCACGAGCAGCCGCAGGGCGCATGCGAGCAGCGCATTGCAGCCATCTGGAGCGAACTGCTCAAGATCGAAATGATCGGCCGTGACGATGACTTTTTCGTCCTGGGTGGTCATTCACTGACCGCGGTCCAGGCGGTCGCGCGCTTGCGTGCCGCGTTCCACCGTGAAGTTCCGTTGCGTGAACTCTTTGCGCACCCATCGCCACGTTCGTTGGCGCGGTACCTGGATGCAGCCGATGACGCCGACACGGCGCCGATCGCGGTGGTCGACCGTTCGCGCCCGTTGCCGCCATCGCTGGCCCAGCGTCGGCTGTGGTTCCTTTCCCAGCTCGACGGCGCCGCCGGTGTGGCTTACCACATGCCGGTGTCGCTGCGCCTGGAAGGCGAGCTTGACGTTGCAGTATTACGCGCCGCGCTCGATGCGCTGGTGGCGCGGCATGAGAGCTTGCGTACCCGTTTCCTGGCGCGCGATGGCGAGCCCGAGCAGGTGATCGATCCGGCCGATCGCGGCTTTGCGCTACGTGAGTTCGATGTGTCGCTGCTGCCGGCCGATGAGCGCGCGGAGGCGGTGGCCACCCACGCCCGTGAGGCCGCTGCCGTACCATTCGATCTTGCCGCCGGCCCGCTGGTGCGTGGTCGCCTGTTGCGTCTGGACGCGCACACCCATGTGTTGCTGCTGACCCAGCACCACATCATTTCTGACGGCTGGTCGGTAGGGGTGCTGGTCGGCGAGCTGGGGGTGTTGTACCGCGCCTTTGCCGAGGGTGCGGCCAATCCCTTGCCAGCGCTGGCGTTGCAATATGCCGACTATGCGGCCTGGCAGCACAGCCAGCTCGCTGGTGAGGTCTGGCAGCGTCAGATCGATCACTGGAAGCAGACCTTGTCTGGCGCGCCGTCGCTGCTGGAACTGCCGACCGATCGTCCGCGTCCGCCGGTGCAAAGCTATCGCGGTGCGAGTCTGCCGCTACGCCTGGAGCCTGAGCTGGTCCAGGCACTGCGCAGCTGGTCCTCGCGCCACGGAGCGACCTTGTTCATGGCGTTGACGGCCGGCTGGGCAGCGTTGCTGTCACGGCTGGGTGGGCAGGAGGAGGTGGTGATCGGCACGCCTGTGGCAAACCGCCCACGTGCGGAGCTTGAGGGGCTGGCGGGCTTTTTCGTAAACACGCTGGCGCTGCGGGTGCCGGTGGACGGCATGGCGGATGCGGCGACGCTGTTGATGCAGGTGAAGGCGCAAGCGCTGGACGCGTTTGCGCATCAGCAACTGCCGTTCGACCAAGTGGTCGAGCACGTGCGGCCGGAGCGCAGCCTGGGCCACAGCCCGGTGTTCCAGACGATGCTGGCGCTGAACAACACGCCGGGTGCACGTGAGCTGTCCTTGCCAGGGGTGCGTCTGCAACCGCAGCCACAACCGCGCACCACGACCCAGTTCGACCTGTCGCTGGCGTTGAACGAACACGCCGGCGCACTGACTGGCGAACTCGAATACGCCACCGACCTGTTCGACGCGGCAACGATCCAGCGTTGGGCCGGCTATCTGCAGCGGCTGCTGCAGGCACTGGCGACCACCGAGGACTGCGCGGTGGCGCAGCTGCCGTGGCTGCCAGAACAGGAGCTGGCCCAGTTGCAGGCCTGGAGCCTACCCGATGCTGCATGGTCGTGGCCGGCATTGACCCTGCCGGCCCTGTTCGAGGCGCAGGTACGGCGCACACCGCAGGCCGAGGCGCTGCGCTTTGAAGGACGCAGCTTGAGCTACGCGGGGCTGAACCGGGCGGCGAACCGGGTCGCGCACCGGTTGCTGGCCCTGGGAGTCAAGCCGGACGACCGCGTCGCGATCCGGGCCGAGCGCGGGCTGGAGCTGTTGATTGGTTTGCTGGGCATCCTCAAAAGCGGTGCCGGCTACGTGCCGATCGATCCTGCTTACCCACAGGCGCGCCAGGACTACATGCTGACCGACAGTGCACCGGCGGCATTGCTGGTCGATGCGATCGGCGTCGCCGGGACGGCCGCTTGCCCGCAGTTGGCGATCGCGTCGGACGAACCGGCAAGCGAGGACAACCCGCAGGTGCCGGGGCTGCGGCCGCAGCATCTGGCCTACGTGATCTATACCTCCGGCTCGACCGGCCAGCCCAAGGGGGTGATGGTCGAGCACGCCAGCGTGGTCAATCTGTGGCGGGCACTGGAGACGTGGCTCGCACCAGCCTGTCCGGCAACGGCGAGGGTCACCCTCAATGCCGGCGTGTCCTTCGATGCCTCGCTGCAGGGCATCGTGCAGTGGCTATCCGGGCGTTGCGTAGTGGCGGTGCCGACAGCGGTCCGCCGCGACGCAGAGGCGTTGCGCGCGTTCCTGCGCGACGAACGCATCGATGTCTGCGATACCACTCCTGCGCAACTGGAGGCCCTGCTGGTGCATGGCTTGCCCGACGTGAAGGAGGGAGGACCCCGGACATGGCTGGTCGGCGGCGAAGCGATCGCACCGCGGCTATGGCGGGCGTTGGCGGCGCTGGATGCGCTGGCGCTGAACGTCTATGGCCCGACCGAATGCACGGTGGATAGCAGCTGCGCGCGGATCGAGTCTGTGGTCGCTCCGCATATCGGCCGGCCACTGGCCAACGTGCAGATTCGTGTATTGGACGCCTTCGGTGCACCGGTGCCAGTTGGCGTGCGCGGCCAGATCCACATCGGCGGCGCGGCCCTGGCTCGGGGCTATTGGCGTCGCCCCGAGCTAACCGCCGAACGCTTCGTCGAACTGCACGGCGGGCGTTTCTACCGAAGCGGCGATCTGGGCCGCTGGCGCGATGACGGGCGCCTGGAATACCTCGGTCGCGCTGACGAACAGGTCAAGCTGCGTGGCCATCGGGTCGAGCTGGGCGAGATTGAGGCCGCACTGGCGGCCGTGCCCGGCATTGAAGCAGCCGCGGTGCTGCTGGGTCGCGACGCGGCTGGCGCCGCACGCTTGGTCGCGTACGTCGCCAGCGCCGAAAACGAGGCGATTGGCTGGCATGACCACCTAGCGGTGCGGCTGCCCGCACATATGTTGCCATCTGCCTATGTGCGCCTGGACAGGCTGCCGCTGACCGCCAACGGCAAGATCGATCGCCGCCGGCTACCGGACTGCGGCCAGGAAACCCAGGTCACCCGTGGCCATGTCGAGCCGAGCACTGACACCGAGCGCACGCTCACGGACATCTGGCAACAGCTGCTTGGCGTCGAACGGGTCGGTGTCGAGGACAACTTCTTCGAGCTCGGTGGTCATTCGTTGCTGGCAATGCGGATGACCAGCGCGGTCGCGGCGCGATTGGGACGGACTCTTCCAGTGCGCGTGGTTTTTGAAGGCGCAACTCCTGCGGCGGTCGCCGCCTGGCTGGATGCGCAGGACACCGAATCGGCTGCGCTGCCACCGCCAGAGGCGACGTCGATTGAACCGGCGCCACGCGATGGACGCTTGCCGATGTCGTACTCACAGCGGCGGCTGTGGTTCATCGACCGCCTGCAAGGCAGCGACGCCTATCGCATGAGCGGCTCCCTGCGCCTGCGCGGTCGTCTGGATGTCGAGCGCCTGCATGCGGCACTGCGCGCGGTTGTCTCTCGCCACGAAGTGCTGCGCACGACCTATGGCGAGATTGATGGAGAACCTGTACAGCGGATCGCTGATAGCGATGGGTTGCCCTTTGCGATCGACGATCTGCGCGGGATGGAGCCGACCATCCGTGACGGACGTTGTCTGGCGATTGCTGCCGAGGAAGCGACGCATCCGTTCGACCTGGGCCGGGATCACATGCTGCGGGGACGGTTGGCGGTGATCTCCGACGACGAGCACCTGCTGTGGCTGACCGCACATCACATTGCCTTCGACGGTTGGTCCTACGCAGTGCTCGTGCGCGAATGCATGGCGATCTACGCCGGTGCGCACCTGCCGCCGCTGCGTGTCCAGTATGCGGACTATGCCACCTGGCAACGGCAGCGCCTGGATGGTCCGGCGCTGCAAACCCAACTGGGGTATTGGCGCGGGCAGCTGGAGGATTTGCCGCCGACCCATTCATTGGTATTGGATGCGCCACGTTCGGCGGCTGCAGCTGGAGGCAGCGAACGCTATGCCGTGCGGCTCGAGGTGACAACTCTGCAGGCGCTGCACGACTTGGCCAGGCGCCACGACGCGAGTCTGTTCATGCTGCTGCATACCTCGTTGGCGGCCGTGCTGGCCGGCTTCGGCGCCGGCACCGATCTGGCGATCGGGACGCCGGTAGCCGGGCGCGGCCACGTCGCGTTGGAGCCGATGATTGGCTTTTTCGTCAACACCCTGGTGTTACGCAGTGATCTGTCCGGCGACCCCGATTTTGAAACCGCGCTGGCGCGGGTGCGCAGCACCGATCTGGAAGCCTATGGCCATGCCGAGGTTCCGTTCGACATGCTGGTCGAGGAGCTGAATCCGGTCCGCAGTCTGCTGCATGCGCCGCTGTTCCAGATCCAGTTCAACATGCGCAACAACGAGCGCGTGCATCTGCACGTGCCAGGGCTGTCCATCACCGTGCAGGAGCAAGAAGCCGCACTGGCGAAGTTCGACCTGCAGATCGGCGCCGAGGAGTGCGACGATGGCCTGTTGCTTGACTGGCTGGCTGCTCCGAAGCTGTTTTCGTCCGAAAGAGTGCGACGAATGGCCGACGCTTGGGTGTCGTTGCTGGCACAGATCGCCGCCGATCCAAGCAGGAAGCTGAGCGAATACACCCTGCTCGATGCGGATGAGCGCAGCGAATTGCTGACGCTGGGCACAGGGCCGGATCGTGCGCAGGGACGCGGGCAACCGCTGCCGCTGGCGATCGCGCAGGTGGTACGTGGGTGTGCGGACGCGCCCGCGGTGCGTGCCGGTGCAGCGACGCTCAGCTATGCGGAACTCGGGCGCTTGTCCAACCGCCTGGCACATCGGCTGGTGGCTGCGGGCCTTGGCCCAGGCGATCGCATTGGGATCTGCATGGAGCGCGGGCTGGCACTGCCGGTGGCGCTGCTGGCGGTGCTCTCCAGCGGCGCTGCGTATGTGCCGCTGGACCTGCGCCAGGGCAGTGAACGCCTGGCACGGATCATCGCCGACGCCAACATCAGCGTGGTGCTGGTCGAAAGCAGCTCGGCGCCAGCCTCGCTGGGCGGGGTGGACATGCTGTATCTGGACGGCGCCGGCACCGATCCGGACTGGCTTGGCGAGTACCCCGCGCAGCCGCTGGAGACGGGACTGGCCGATGATGCGATTGCCTACGTGCTGTACACCTCCGGCTCGACCGGCGAACCCAAGGGGGTGGAGGTGTTCCATGCCGGGCTGGCCGACTATTGCGCATTCGCGCGCGAGAGTTACTACGACCAGGCGCTGGATGGATCGCTGGTGGCGAGTTCGCACGCGTTCGACCTGACGGTGCCGTCGTTGTACGTGCCGCTGCTGGTAGGCGGGTGCGTGGAGCTGCTGCCGGCGGGAGAGGAGTTGCCGGCGCTGGCGCGGCGGCTGGAGCAGGCAGACGGAGCATGGCTGCTGCGGCTGACGCCCTCGCACGTGCAGGGGCTGCTGCAGCTGGCCGACGCATCGCCACGTGCAGGCGCGCATGCGTTCGTGATCGGCGGCGAGGCGTTCCCGGCGTCGCTGGCGCGTGCGTTGCAGGCCAAGTATCCGCAGGCGCGGCTGGTGAACCACTACGGTCCGACCGAGACGGTAGTGGGCTGCACATGGCAGCGGCTGGACCAGGCAGTGCTGTCGGGCGAGGGCACACTGCCGATCGGTCGAGCGATGAGCAATACGCGGCTCTACGTGCTGGGGCCGTCGGGTCAGTTGTTGCCGCGTGGGGTGCCGGGCGAGTTGTACATCGGCGGTGCGGGCGTGGCGCGCGGCTACTTGAACGATGCAGCACGCACGGCAGAGCGGTTCCTGGAGGATCCGTTCGAGGCGGGTGGGCGAATGTATCGCAGCGGCGACCGGGTACGCTGGCGAGCGGACGGGGCGCTGGAATTCCTGGGCCGGATGGACGGGCAGGTAAAGCTGCGCGGCTACCGGATCGAGCCGGGCGAGATCGAGGCGGTGCTGCGGGAGCAGGTGCGCGAGATATCGGTGGGGGTGCACGGGGAGGGTGCTACGGCACGCCTGGTGGCCTGGGTAAGCGGTGTCTCGGGCGAGGGCTGGGAAGAGGCGCTTCGCGCGGTGGCCACGTCGCGCTTGCCGACATACATGCAGCCGTCGGTCTACGTACCCTTGGAGAGCCTGCCGCTGACAGCCAACGGCAAGCTGGATCGCAAACGCCTGCCGGCGCCGTCCGTTGCCGAGTTGCCCTGGAGTGCGCCAGAAGGCGAGATTGAATGCCTGCTCGAGCGCATCTGGGCGCAGGCGCTGGATCTGGAGCGGGTCAGCGCGACCGCTGATTTTTTCGCGCTCGGCGGTCATTCGCTTCTGGCGATGCGCGTCATCAACGATGTGCAGCGTGAGTTCGGGATCGAACTGCCGCTGCGACGTCTCTTCGAAAATCCCGACATTCGCTCGCTGGCACGGCTGGTGAGCGATCAGCGTATCCGCAGCGAGAACCTCTCCGGTGCCGTAACGGACGCAACGCAAATCGAAATGGAGTGGTGAGATGCGGCCTGCAGAGATCGTGACGTTGCTCAACGCCGAAGGCGTATTTCCTTTCATCGACCAGGACCGGCTCAAAACTCGTTCGGCCTCCGCGGACATTTCACCACGTGCGGTCGCGTTGCTGCGCGAGAACCGTGACGCCCTCATCGCATTCCTCTCGGACAGTGCTGTCTTACCGATCGCGGAGGCGATTCCCCGACGCGGGCAGCCGCAGCGGCCAGCGCCGCTGTCGTTCGCGCAACAGCGGCTGTGGTTCTTGCACCAGCTCGACCCGGCCGCCAGCGCCGCCTACCACGTCGGCGCGGCGCTGGCCTTGCGCGGCGCCCTCGACGTGGACGCGCTGCGGCTGACGCTGGCTCGTATTGTCGAACGCCACGAGGTCTTGCGGACCTGTTTCGTCGATCAGGACGGCGAGCCGGTGCAGTGGGTCCTGCCGGCTCACGCGGTGCCACCGTTGCCGCTGTTCGACCTGCGCGGCGAGGATGCCGCATCGCGGATATGGGAGCACCTGCGCGACGAGGGCGAGGCACCTTTCGATCTCGTTACCGGCGGACCACTGCGCATGCGCCTGCTGCATACCGGCGAGGAGGAGCACGTATTGGTGGTCACGATGCATCACATCGTCTCGGACGGCTGGTCGAACGCGGTGCTGGTGCGCGAATTGGGCGCAATCTATGCCGCAACCGTTGCTGGCCAGCCCGATCCGCTGCCGTTGCCGTCCATCCAGTACGCCGACTATGCGGCATGGCAGCGCGAACGCCTGGACCAGGCGCGTTTGCAGACGGAGATCAGCTACTGGAAACAGCATCTGGCAGGCGCACCAGCGCTGCTGGAACTGCCGAGTGACCGTCTGCGGCCGGCGCACCAACGCTATACCGGAGAACGCGTGCCGGTACGAATCGACCAGGGGACTAGCGACGCGCTGCGCAACCTGGCTTGGCGCCATCGGGTGACGCCATTCATGGTCCTCCTGGCGGCCTGGGCGGCCTTGCTGCACCGGCTCTCGGGCCAGGACTCGGTCGTGGTCGGCTGCCCGGTCGCCAATCGTCAGCGACCGGAGGTCGAACCACTGATCGGCTTTTTCGCCAATACCATGCCGTTGCATGTGCATCTGGAAGACGATCCGTCTGTGGCAGGCCTGCTGAGCCGGGTCCGCGAGCTGACCCTGGACGGCTACGCCCATCAAAATGTGCCGTTCGAGCAGGTCGTTGATGCGCTGCGACCGCAGCGCAGTCTCAGCCACTCACCGCTGTTCCAGACCAGCCTTACCGTATCCGGCGCAGGCACCTCCGCACCCGACCTGCAGGGCGTGCGGGTAGAGGCGCTGCAGCCGCCGCGGCACAGCGCGCAATTTGACCTGGCGCTGGCACTGGCCGATGAAGCGGGCGGGTTCTGTGGCGAGTTGGTGTACACCTGCGACCTGTTCGATCGCACCACCATCGACCGCTGGCTAGGCCACTTTGATTGCTTGCTGCGGGCAATGGCCTTTGACGATACCGTCCGGGTCAGTACGCTGGATCTGCTGGATGCGTCCGGTCGCCAACAGATGGTCGCGCTGGCTGCTGGTCGGGCAGTCTCCGAGGCTGTCCCCGAGACGGCGTTGAAGCAGATCCAGCGCCATTGCGACGCGCGATCCGACGCGGTGGCAGTGATCGCCGGCCACCAGCAATGGAGCTGGGCGCAGCTTGGCGCCGCTGCCGATGCAGTGACCGATGCACTGAGCGTGGCCGGTGTCGGCGAGGGCGACCGGGTCGTCCTGTTGCTGGAGCGCGATGCCTGGATGGTGGCCGCGATACTGGGCGCATGGAAGGTCGGCGCCGCCTATGTGCCGGTCGACACAACATCACCGCCAGCGCGCATCGCGGCGATCCTCATCGACGCCGCGCCCGCCGCGATGCTGACCGCGCGCGACGATGTGGCAAAAGCGGTCCATTGCCCGAGCGGCATGGCGGTCATCGATGTCAACGCGCTGGCAGTTGCGCGCGCGACCGCTGCCCCCAGCAGCAGACCGGAGCATGCGGTTGGCGTCACCGCCTACCTGATCTACACCTCCGGCTCGACCGGCCGTCCCAAGGGCGTTGTCGTTGGTCATACCGCGCTGGCGCACTATCTGGATCGTGCGCGATGCCTTTATGACGCCGATGCGCTGGCTGCCGGCGTAGTTGCGACCACGCTCGCGTTCGACGCCACCGTCACCTCGCTCATCCTGCCCCTGGCCACCGGTCGCCCGGTCCACTTGCTGCCACCCGATCCGCACGCCTCGCTGGCCATACTGGCCAGCCTGATGGTCGGCGCCGAACCGCTGCTTTTCAAACTCACTCCTGCACATCTGGAGGCGTTGGCGAATCTGGCCACGGTCCCGGGACAGGCGCCCCATCGCGTGGTCGTCGGTGGCGAAGCATTATCGACCTCGACCTTGGCCCGATTCCGCGAACGTGTCGCACCGAAGGCGACGGTGGTCAACGAGTACGGACCGACCGAAGCCACGGTCGGCTGCATGGTCCACGCCATTGGGCCTGCCGATGCATTGCCCAGTGAGGACGGGGTGCCGATCGGGCGGCCGTTCCCTGGCATGCGCATTGACGTCGTCGACCGCCATGGACAGCCGGTACCAATCGGCGTGCGCGGACAGCTCCATATCGTCGGTCCGCAGTTGGCCCAAGGCTATCGGGGCGGCGCCGACGCCGGTGGTTTCTACGTCAAGGCCGATGGCTGCCGCGCCTATCGCAGCGGCGACCTTGCGGCCTGGGGCGTCGATGGCCGCTTGCGTTTTTTCGGTCGCGACGACGCGCAGCTGAAGATTCGCGGGTATCGGATCGAGCCTGCGGAGATCGAAGCGCGTCTGATGGCGCTGCCGGGCGTGCAGGATGCCGCGGTGGTCGCTGTCGGCGACGACCACGATCGGCGTCTGGTGGCCTATGCGGTCTCTGCCGACGGCGCGCCAGTGATGGAGGATGCGCGCCTGCGTGCGACGTTAGCCCTCGAATTACCGCATTACATGCTGCCCGAAGCGGTGGTCTGGATCGAGCGAATGCCGCTGACCGTCAACGGCAAGCGCGAATTCGCGGCGTTGCCGGCATGGCGGAGCGATGCCGGGGCCAAACACGAGTTGACCCCGCCGACGACTGTCAGCGAGCAGGTCCTGCACGACTCCTGGTGCGCCATCCTCGGTCACGCGAAGATCGGCCTGGACGAGGATTTCTTCGCCCTCGGTGGTCACTCACTGCTGGCCACCCGGGCAATCGCCGATATCGGTCGTCGCCTGGAGCGCAGCGTGCCCCTGCGCGCCCTGTTCGAGCATCCGACCGTGCGTCGTCTGGCCGCCCACGTCGACAGCCACGGCGAGCAGCGCATCCAATTGCGACCGCGCCCGCCGGGCACCGCGCCGGTGATGTCGCACGCGCAGAAGCGCTTGTGGATTCTCGACCAGGTCGAGGGCGGCAGCCGCCAATACCACATCGCCGTGACGCTGCGCCTGCGCGGTGATCTGGACATGGAGGCCTGCAGGATTGCGCTGGACGGTATCGTGGCCCGCCACGAGGTCTTGCGCACGCGCTTCCTGGCCGGCGATGGTGATGGGCGGTGCGAGGTCGTCGACCTGGCGGACGCGCCGTTGGAACTCCATGACCTGCGCAAAAGCGCGGTCAGCCAGCGCAAGGCCGTGTTGACCGCACGGATACGCGAGGAGGTCGAACGGCCGTTCGACCTGGGGACCGACACGTTGTTGCGCGCGGCGCTATTGCGTATCGACGAACAGGAATGGGTCGCGGTGCTGACGGTGCATCATATTGCTTCCGATGGCGGCTCCAGCGCATTGCTGGTCAAGGAGTTCGTCGAACTGTATGCCGCCGCCTGCGAAGGACGCCGGCCGGCCTTGCCACCTTTGGCGGTGCAGTACGGGGACTACGCTTTGTGGCAGCAACGCGTGTTGGACCAGGCGCGACTGCAACAGGGGCTGGATTACTGGCGCGAGCGCCTGGAGGGGGCACCGCCCGTGCATGGCCTACCGCTGGATCGACCCTGGCCGACACAGCGCACCTTTTCCGGCGGCCGGATCGAACGCAGACTGGAATCATCGCTATCCGCTCGCCTGCGCGAACTTGCCCGGGCGCGCGCAGCGACCCCGTTCATGCTGCTGCACGCGGCATTCGCCGCAGTGCTGGCGCGCTGGAGTGGCGAAGACGATGTGGTGGTCGGCTCGCCGGTCTCCGGACGCCATCATTCGGCCACCGAACCACTGATCGGATGCTTCGTTAACAGCGTGGCCATTCGCACCCACGTGGACACTGCGCAAAGCTTCGAGACACTTCTAGGCCACGTCCGGACCACCGTTCTGGATGCATTCGCACACCAGGCCATTCCCTTCGACCTGGTGGTGGAGGCGATCAATCCACCGCGCAGTCTTGGCCACGGCCCGATATTCCAAATCAGCTTCACGATGCACCAGGACGAAGTTGCAGACCTCGCGCTGCCGGGCCTGAACGTGGGCGGTCTGGAATCCGGTATCGACGTGTCGCGCTTCGATCTGGAACTGCATGTGCGCGATTTGGGCGACGGTTTCGACATGACCGTGCTGTATGCGACCGAATTGTTCGATGCCAAGACCGTCGAACGCCTGGCCGACGCGCTACTGGCGTGCTTGTCGGCCGCCGCCAAGGATCCGCAGGCGCCATTGCTCGCGTCGGCGGCGATGTCAGCCGACGATGCTGCGCGCGTGCTTGCGCTCGGCGCACCATCGCTCCTGCCGCGTCCGGCACTGTGCGCGCACCAGTTGTTCGAGCACTGCGCGCGCGCGACACCGTACGCAGCAGCGGTGGTTTGCGACGGCCACGCGTGGACGTATGCCGACCTGGACCGCCGCGCGAACCGAATAGCCGCGTTCTTGCATGCGCAGGGGATCGGGCCAGGGGCGCGGATTGGCGTGTGCATGGAGCGGTCACACGATTTGTTTGCAGGTCTGTTGGCTGTCCTCAAGGCGGGCGCCGCCTACGTACCGATCGACCCGACCTATCCCGAAGAGCGTATCGCCGCGATGCTGGAGGATGCCGCGCCGGCACTGGTATTGACCCAGCAGGGCGTACTGGAAGCGGTCCCGGCGTTGGGCGAGCACAGTGTGGTACCGGTCGATGGCGCTCTCGCCCACGCCTTGTTCGGCGCATCCGACGCGGCCGATCCGGGTGCCCCGCAGACAGGCGTGCGTCCGCAGGATCCAGCCTACGTGGTGTTCACCTCCGGCTCGACTGGACGCCCCAAGGGCGTCATCGTGCCGCACTGCGGCATGATCAATCTGGCCCTATCGCAGCGCGAGCTGTATCAGGTGGGCGAGGGCGACCGCGTGCTGGCATTCGCGTCGGTGAGCTTCGACGGAGCCGTCTGGGAATGGCTGATGGCGCTGGCCAATGGCGCGGCCCTGCATGTCTGCGCGGAAGAAGACCGGCGCTCGCCAGCACGACTGGCACGTTTGTTGAGCACGGCCGAGATCACCCATGCGGCCATACCGCCGGCGTTGCTGGCGCAACTGGATATCGGTTCTACACCGGCGCCGCGCGTGCTGTTCGTCGCCGGCGAGGCTTGCGACGAACGCTTGGCCTGGGCCTGGGCCGAGCGTTGTCGCGTGGTCAATTCTTATGGCCCGTCCGAGATCACCGTTGCTGCGACCAGCGCCGAGGTGGTGCCCGGCCGTCCGCTGACCCTGGGCCGCGGCCTTCCAAACGTCGAATTACGCGTCCTCGACACACAGGGCGCGCCGGTGGCGGTCGGCGTGCCTGGTGAGCTCTACATCGGTGGTCCAGGCCTGGCTGACGGCTATCTGGGGAACGAAACACTGACCGCGCTCAACTTCATCGATGGACTCGCCGCCGACGGTGGCCGTCTGTACCGCAGCGGCGACCGTGTGCGTTGGAATGCGCAGGGTGAGTTGGAGTTCCTCGGGCGCGTCGACGGCCAGATCAAGATTCGTGGACATCGTGTCGAGCCGGGTGAGATCGCCGCGTTGCTGCGCGCCCACGAGAGCGTGTCCGAGGCCGTGGTCGCGGTCCGTGGCGACGGCGCTCTGCGTCGCTTGGTCGCCTACGTGGTGCCAGCCGTCGCCAACGAAGCAGAGGTCAACGAAGCGCTGCTGGTGCGCGCATTACGTGAGCGAATCAAACGGCATCTCCCCGATTACATGATGCCGGCGGCATTCGTAGCGATCGATGCGCTGCCATTGACCGCCAATGGCAAGATCGACCTGCGCCGACTGCCGGAGCCTGATTACCAGTCCCAGGCCGTGCACGTCGCGCCGCGCAACGAACATGAAATCACGCTGGTGGCGATTTGGCAGGAAGCGCTGCGGCTGGAGCTGGTCGGCGTGCACGACAACTTCTTCGAGATCGGCGGCGATTCCATCCTGGCGATCCAAGTGGTATCGCGCGCGAACAGGGCCGGGCTGGCGCTCACTACCCGCCATCTGTTCGTCGCCCAGACCGTGGCCGAGTTGGCCGCGCTGGCCGCCACGCTGGACGCGCCTGCAGCCGTGGCGCCGCAGCAGGCGATCGAAGGTGGGCAGGTGCTGTTGCCGGTGCACCGCTTATTGATCGGCCTGGACGAGACGGACCGCCATCACTACAACCAAGCGGTGCTGCTGAGGACACCTGCAGATGTCGATGAAGCGATCCTGCGGGACGTGGTGGCGGCGGTCTATCGCCGTCACGATGCGTTGCGCCTACGCTTCGCCGAGCGCGATGGCGACTGGCAGGCCTGGTATGCGCCATTGGACGAGGCAATGCTGTCGGCAACGATTGTGCGCGAACGCCTACCCGAAACCAACGCAACCGCGTTCGTGACGGCGCGTTGCGATCATTGGCAACGCTGCTTCGATCTTGCGCGGGGGCCGCTGCTTCGGGTGGTCCATTTCGCGCCTGCCCGTGCGGGCGAGAGTGGGCGTCTCTTGCTGCTGGCCCAGCACTTCGTCGTGGACGGGGTGTCTTGGCGAATCCTGCTCGCCGATATCGAGCGCGGCTACGGCCAGGCCGTGGCCGGTCGAGCGATCGAACTGGGCGCCAAGACGTCCTCGTTCCAACAATGGGGTCAAGCCCTGCTCGAGCATGTGGGTTCGTCGCGCCAGGTGGCGCAACGGTCGTTTTGGCTGCGCCAGTGCCGACTCCACGTGGAGCCGTGGCCGAACGACTTCGGCACCGAGGATGTCGGGCGAATGAGCGATAACGCGTTGGTGACTGCCAGCCTCGACCCGACGCGTACTCGTCGGCTGCAACAAGACTGTGCGGCCGCCTACCGGACCCAGATCAACGAGCTGCTGCTGGCGGGCGTCTACCTCGGACTGCGCGCGTGGAGTGGCGCGAGCGCATTCCGCGTGCGCATGGAAGGACACGGTCGCGAGGACCTGTTCGACGAGCTCGATGTCACGCAAACCGTTGGTTACTTCACCGGCATCTATCCGTTGGTGATCAGCGCGGCTAGCGACGAGGTAGGCGAGGTCATCAAGGCGGTCAAGGAGCAGTATCGGGAGGCCGATCACGGCATCGGGTTCGGCATCGCCCATCAGCTGGGCAACGACCCGGAACTCGTCGAGGCTGCCGGACGGCTCGGTCCGCCCGACCTGGAGTTCAACTACCTCGGCCAGTTCGATCAGGTGATCAACGAGGAGACTGCCTTCCAGGCCGCGCCGGAAGGTGTGGGTGACAAGGTCAGCCCGCGTCGCCGGAGGGTGCGCAGGATTGGCTTGACCGGACGTGTGTTCGGCGGCGAACTCACGCTGGTGCTGGATTACAGCCGTGCCCAGTATCGCGACGAAACGGCGCAAGCGCTGATCGAGGCGATCGTGCAAGGTCTGGACCGAGTTATCGATCATTGCAGCACGCCCGGAGCCGGCACGCGCACGCCGTCGGACTTTCCCTTGGCCACGGTCGACCAGGCGCAATTGGACGCATGGCAGCGCCGCTATGGGGCGATCGCGCAGGTGTATCCGGCAACGCCGATGCAGGCGGGCCTGCATTTCCACAGTCAGCTCGAACGTTCCGCTTACGTGGTGCAGTCGTATCCGACCCTTCACGGTCCCCTGGACATAGAAGCGTTCCGCCGCGCCTGGAAAGACACGCTGGCCCGCCACGACATCCTGCGCACCGCGTTCTCCGAGGCCGGCGGAACGCTGCAACAGATCGTGCTCGATCGGGTCCAGCTGCCATGGCGCGAAGAAGATCTGCGCGATCTGGCACCAGCCGAGCAGGAGGCGCGCTTTGCCACCTTCCTGGCCGCCGACCGCGACGCCGGCTTCGACTTCGCCAACGCACCTTTGCTGCGGCTGACGCTGTTCCGTCTGGGCCACGATCACCATCGCGTGCTGTGGACCCAGCACCACATCACCCTCGACGGCTGGAGCGGGCCGCTGGTCTATCGCGATGTGCTGGAGCGCTATGTCGCACTGAGCGAAGGTCGCCCGGATACGCTTGCGGCGCCGGCCGCGTACCGCGACTACATCGCCTGGCTATCGCGCCAGGACACCAACGCGGCGCGCAGCTACTGGCGCGCAGCACTGTCGGGACTGTCGCTGCCGACCCCGCTGGGAGTGGACCGTCTGCCTACCGACGGCGAACACGGTTCCCGCGAGCGCCGGTTGCGTCTGTCGGTGGCGGCCACGCGTGCACTGGAATCGATGGCGCAACGCTTGAAGGTCACCTTCAACACCCTGCTGCAGTGGAGCTGGGGCTATGTGCTGCATCGCTACAGCGGAGAGGACGAGGTCGTGTTCGGCACCACCTTGTCGGGGCGCCCGGCGGAGGTGCCGGACATCGAATCGATGGTCGGGCTGTTCATTCAGACTGTACCGGTGGCGGTGCGCTTTGGCCGCGACGCCGATACAGCATCGATGCTGGCGCGCCAGCATGCCGAATTTGTCGAAAGCACACAGCACGGTTTCCTGCCGCTTCCGCAGATCCAGTTGGAGGCCGGCGGAATGCCGCTGTTCGACAGCCTGCTGGTGTTCGAGAATCTGCCGACCGATGCCCGCGACCAAGCGGCAGCCCTGCCGGGCCAGCTGCGAATCGAGCGTGATTCGGCACCGCAGTTCACCCATTTCCGCCTGACGCTGATTGCGGTGCTGGAAGACACCTTGCTGCTGCGCATGGGCTATCGCGCCGAGCACTTCGCCGAGGCCACCATCGGCCGCCTGGTCGCGCATCTGGGGCGGGTGCTCGAGGATCTGCCCGCAGCGGTTGCCGCAGGACGCGAGCCGGCGCTGCACGATGCTGCTGAGCGCGCGACGATCGCTGGCTGGAATGGCGCTCGCGCGCCGTATCCTCACGATAGCTCGCTGGCCGACCTGTTCGAGGCGCAGGCTGCGCGCACGCCCGATGCGATCGCGGTCCAGGCCGACGGAATCATGCTGGACTACGCGACGCTCAATGCCCGCGCCAACCGCATCGCCCATGGTCTGCGCGAGCGCGGCGTTGTGACAGATGCACGGGTCGCGATCGTGGCACCACGCGGTGTCGCGATGCTGGTGGCGATGCTGGCAGTGCTCAAGGCAGGCGGTGCTTATGTGCCGATCGATCCGGCCCAGCCGGACGCGCGCGTGAGCTATCTGCTCGAGGACGCTGCGCCGGTTGCCGTTCTTGCCGCAGATGACGCAGCAGCATGGGTGGGGCAACGCCTGTCGCTGCACGAAGAGGCGTGGTCGCATGAGTCGCAGCTCAATCTTGCGCGCCAGCCAGCCAGTGGCCGCGAACTTGCCTACGTGATGTATACCTCCGGCTCTACCGGGCAGCCCAAAGGGGTCATGGTCGAACACCGAAGCATTGTGCGCCTGGTGTTTGGCACCGATTTTGCGCCGCTCTCGCCTGCTGATCGCGTCGCCCATTGCTCGAACCCAGCGTTCGATGCATCCACCTGGGAGATCTGGTCGGCCTGGCTGCAAGGCGCGCGCGTGGTCGTTTTCGACCAGCAGACCGTCCTGCATGCTGCGGCCTTGCGCGACGCGCTGTTGAGTGCCGGCGTCACCGCGATGTGGATGACAGTGGGACTGTTCAACAGCCATCTGCCGGTGCTTGGACCGGCCTTGGCACAGCTGGGCCACTTGCTGGTGGGCGGCGATGCACTCGACCCGCGTCGGATCGCCGAGTTGGCGCAGTCGCCGTATGCGCCGGCACGACTGGTCAACGGCTATGGACCGACCGAAAGCACCACGTTTGCGCTGACCTATGCGATCACTGGAGCAGTCGATGGCGAGCGTGCGATTCCAATCGGGCGGCCAATCGCCAATACCACCGTACATCTGCTGGATGAGCGGATGCAGCCGGTGCCGATCGGTGTGGTCGGAGAGCTATGGATCGGTGGCGACGGGCTGGCCCGGGGCTACCTGAATCAGCCAGAGCTCACTGCCGAACGCTTCGTCGACACCGGCGCGCATGGCCGCCTGTACCGCAGCGGCGACCTCGGTCGCTGGTTGCCTGACGGAACCGTCGAGTTCGTTGGCCGTCGTGACGCTCAGGTCAAGTTGCGTGGCTTCCGTATCGAGCTGGGTGAGATCGAATCGGCGCTTGCGGCACTTCCGGGTATGCGCGAGACAGTCGTGGTCGCTCGCGAAGATGAGCGCGGCGACCGTCAACTCGTCGCGTACACAGTGGCTGGCGAGGATTTCGATCCATTGCAGGCGCGTCTTTCGCTGGTAGCCGTGCTGCCGGATTACATGGTGCCGGCGGCGATCGTGGTGCTGCCGGGACTTCCGTTGACTACCAATGGCAAGGTCGATCGTTCCGCCTTGCCGGCCCCCGACTGGAGCCTGGATCAAGGCGACACTTTGCCGCAGACGGCGACCGAAACCCGCGTACACCGGGTCTGGTGCGAAGTGCTCGAACGCGAATCGGTTGGCACCCGTCGTACTTTCTTCGAGGTCGGTGGGCACTCACTGCTCGCGACCCGGGTGGTGGTCGCGCTGCAGGCCGAATTCGATTGCGAACTGCGCATCGCCGATCTGTTCGCTCGCTCGACCATCGTCGAGCTGGCGGCCTGGATCGATGCGTTGACTGCGGCTGGGGCACAAGTCGCAACGGGTACGGTGGAAGAGAACGACGCAATGGAGATGACCGAATGGTGAGCATGGATCTGGCCGCGTTGCTGCATGAACTCGGCCGACGGCAGGTCATGCTTTCTGTCGAAGAAGGACGCTTGCGCAGCAATGCGCCGCGCGGCGCGATCACGCCGGAGTTGGCGGACGCCATCCGTTCGCACAAGGACGCGTTGATCGCCGTTCTCGAGCGTGGCCGCGGCAATGGTGCCTTAGCTGCGATCCAACCGGCAGCGAAGGCGTCGTGCTACCCGCTGTCATTCGCGCAGCGTCGGTTGTGGTTCGTTGATCTCCTTGGTGGCGGCAGCCCGCAATACAACTTGCCCGGTGCGCTGCGCCTGCGCGGCCGACTTGACGTGGCCGCATTGCAGCGTGCGCTGGAAGCGCTGCTGGAACGACATGCGATCCTGCGTACCGTCTATGCCGACCACGACGGAGAGCCGGTACAGCGTGTGTTGCCGGCGACATCGCTGACCATGGTTCGGCACGCACTGGATGGGCTTGAAGAGGGCGCGCGCTCAAGCGCGCTGGACGCACTGCTGCAGGCGCAGGCCAGCGCCGTCTTCGACCTGTCAGGGGACGTGCTGTTGCGGGTCGCACTGGCTCATATGGGTGAGGACGATCATGTTCTGTTTTTCTCTACACACCACATCGCCGGCGACGGCTGGTCGATGGGGCTGCTCGTGCAGGACATGGCCGTGTTGTACTCGGCCTTTGTTGAAGGCCGCGACAACCCCTTGCCGGCGCCGAGCCTGACCTATGCCGATTACGCCTGTTGGCAACAGCAGCGACTGGCCGATGGCAGCCTCGACGCCTCGTTGCGATTTTGGTGCCAAGGCTTGCGCGATGCGCCGGCGCTATTGGAGCTGCCTGGCGATCGGGCACGGCCGGCGCGCCCAAGTCACCGTGGCGCCAGCCTGCCGTTGCGCTTGGCGCCGGAGCATGCGCAGCTGTTGCGCAACTGGGCCTCTGCGCATGGCGCGACACTCTTCATGGCGTTGCTGGCCGCTTGGTCGGTTCTGCTGTCGCGGCTGAGCGGGCAGGGTGAGGTGGTGATCGGCACCCCGGTCGCCAACCGTCAGCGACGCGAGACCGAGACCCTGGTCGGCTTCTTCGTCAACACGCTCGCATTGCGCGTCAACCCGGCGGCGGCTAGCAGCGTTGCCGAACTGATCACTCAGGTGCGCGATGCGACCTTACGCGCTTATGACCACCAGGATGTGCCGTTCGAACAAGTGGTCGAAGAACTGCGGCCGGTGCGCGATCTCGGCCACCATCCGGTATTCCAGACGATGCTGGCGCTGGACAACACGCCCGGCGGCCGCGGTTTGGTGCTGCCTGGCCTGGACGTACAGTCGGTGTCGATGCCCCACCAGAGCGCGCATTGCGATCTGACTGCGACCTTTGTCGAAAATGCGGATGGCAGCGTGGGCGGCGCGATCGAATACGCCACCGACCTGTTCGACGCGGCAACGATCCAGCGTTGGGCCGGCTATCTGCAACGGCTGCTGCAGGCACTGCCCGACGCCGAAGGGCAGCCGGTGGCGGCGTTGCCGATGCTGTCCGAGCGCGAGCGCGAGCAACTGGTTCACGGCTTCAACGCCACCGCCCGTGCGTATCCGGCCCAGTCCACCATCGCCGAGGTGTTTGCCGCCTGGGCAGCCCGTCGCGGCGAGGCGATCGCGCTATGCGATGCTGATCACGCGCTCAGCTATGCCGAGCTGGATGCACGCGCCAATCGTCTGGCCCACGGCTTGCGTGCGCATGGGGTGGATCGCGAGCAGCGCGTTGCGCTGATCGCCACCCGCAGCCTGGATCTGGTGGTCGCGCTCCTGGGCGTGCTCAAGGCCGGGGCGGCTTATGTGCCGCTGGATCCCGAGCAACCGATCGGCCGCCTGGCCGACCTGGTGGCCGACAGCGGTGCGACGGTGGTGCTGTCCGACCGGGCGCTGGAAGGCGCGGGGTTCCAAGCAACCCTGCCGCTGGCGCCATCGGCGTGGGCCCGCTATCCGGATACGGCGCCGGTGGTGGCAGGCCAGGCCAGCGATTTGGCCTATGTGATGTATACCTCTGGTTCGACCGGGACACCGAAAGGGGTGATGGTCGAGCAGGGCGCGGTGCTGCGGCTGGCGGTCAACGGCGGGTTTGCGCCGCTGGGCGATCACGACGTGGTGGCGCACTGCGCCAACCCGGCCTTCGACGCCTCGACCTGGGAGCTGTGGGCACCGTTGTTGAACGGTGCCCGGGTGGCGGTAATCGATCCTGCGACAGTGCTGGATCCGGCGGCACTGTCGGCGGCACTGGCGCGGTTCGGGGTCAGTGCGATGTGGCTGACGGTGGGACTGTTCAACGCCTACGTGGACGCGCTGGAAGTCGCGTTCGGGCAGCTGGACCAGTTGCTGATCGGAGGCGACGCGCTGGACGTGCACACGGTGGGACGACTGCTGTCGCGGTCGCAGCGCCCGCGGCGGCTGATCAACGGCTACGGTCCGACCGAGACGACGACGTTCGCCACCACCCACGAGATCGTCCTGGCAGACCTGGCGGGGCATGCGATTCCGATCGGTCGCCCGATCGGCAACACGACGATCCGGATCGTGGACGGGCAGGGGCGTGCGGTGCCGGTAGGCGTGATCGGGGAGCTGTACATCGGCGGGGCGGGAGTGGCGCGCGGGTATCTGAACCAGCCCGAGCTCAGTGCTGCGAGGTTCGTGGCCGATCCGCTGGGCGGCCCGGGGCGCTACTACCGAAGCGGGGACCTGGGGCGCTGGCGTGCCGATGGGACCATCGTGTTTGCCGGTCGCAACGACGGCCAGGTGAAGCTGCGCGGTTTCCGGATCGAGCTGGGCGAGATCGAAGCGGCGCTGCAGCGGCTGCCGGGCGTGCGCGAGGCGGTGGTAACGATTGGGCAGACCGAACAGGGCGGCCGTCGTCTGGTGGGTTATGTCGTGGGCGGCCAGGGCCGTGTGTCGGACTGGCGGCAGACACTGTCCACACAGTTGCCGGACTACATGGTGCCTTCGGCGTTGGTGTCGCTGGAGGCGCTGCCGCTGACGGCCAACGGCAAGCTAGACCGCCGCGCATTGCCGGAGCCGGACGCCGCGTCGCTGGCGGTGGGCGACTATCAGGCCCCCCGGAACGAAACTGAACGTACCCTGGCTTCGATCTGGCGCGCGATCTTGCAGGTGGAGCGGGTCGGCATCCACGACAACTTCTTCGAGTTGGGTGGGCACTCGCTGCTGGCAGCGCGGCTGGCCTCACGGGTGGCGGCCCAGTTGCAGCGGCAGGTACCGGTCAGCGCGGTGTTCGAGCATCCGACTCCGGCACGGTTGGCCGCCTTCCTGGAAACCGCCGCAGCGGTATCAACGACGGTGCCGGTCCCCATCGATCCGGCGCAGCCGCCGCAACTATCGTTGGCCCAACAGCGGTTGTGGTTTCTCGATCGGCTCGACCGCGCCGCGTCGGCGGCATATCACATGCCTTCGGCATTGCATCTGCAGGGGCGGTTGGAACTACAGGCACTGCAAGCGGCACTGGACCGCATCGTGGCGCGACACGCGGTGTTGCGCATGCGCTTCGCCGAGACCGACGGTTGCGCGACCCCATGGATCGCGCCCATGGACGAAGGCCTGCCACTGCGTAAGGACGACCTGAGCCTGCTAGACCCGGAGGCGCGCATTCAAGCCCTGGCCGCAATTGCACGCGAGGAAGCACTCACTCCGTTCGATCTAGGCGCTGGGTGCCCGATCCGGGCGCGTCTGGTGCACCTTGGCGCACATGAGCATGCGCTGTTTCTGACCCTGCATCACATCGTGTCCGATGGCTGGTCCAACGGCATCCTGACCCAAGAGCTGAGCGCGCTGTATCGTGCCTTCGTCAAGGGCGCGTCCGACCCCCTGCCGCCGCTGCCGCTGCAATACGCCGATTACGCGGCTTGGCAGCGCAGCCGGATCGATGATGTCGCGTTAGAAGCGCAACTGACCTTCTGGCGGGAGCACCTGCACGGAGCGCCGGAGCTGCTAGAACTGCCGACTGATCGCGAACGTCCCCGGCAGCCTTCGCACGCTGGGGCGATGTTGCCCTTCGAACTGGGCGAGGCAGCGAGCACACGTCTGCGCGATTGGGCGCGAACGCATGGCGCGTCCACCTACATGGCGCTGATCGCGGCATGGGCAATTTTGCTCTCGCGGCTGAGCGGGCAGGACGAAGTGGTGATCGGCAGCCCGGTTTCCAACCGGCCGACACCAGAACTCGAGGTGCTGATCGGCTTCTTCGTCAACACCTTGCCGCTGCGGGTGAGGGTCGACACCGACGCCCCGGTGCGGGTGTTGCTAGAGCAGGTCAGAACCGGCGTGCTCTCCGCGCTGGCCAATCAAGACGTCCCGTTCGAACAGATCGTCGATGTGCTCAAACCTTCGCGGCAGCTGGCCTACAGCCCGCTATTCCAGGTCGCGCTGGCGTTCGACAACACACCCAAAGGGGCCACAGGCGAGTTGCCGGGGCTGAGCCTGTCGAGTCTCGAACAGGCCCATGCCAGCACGCGCTTTGATCTGACCTTGTCGTTGTCCGACGACGCGCGTGGTATTCGCGGTGTACTCGAATACGCCACCGACCTGTTCGACGCGGCAACGATCCAGCGTTGGGCCGGCTATCTGCAGCGGCTGCTGCAGGCACTGCCCGATGCCGAAGGGCAGCCGGTGGCGGCGTTGCCGATGCTGTCCGAGCGCGAGCGCGAGCAATTGGTCCACGGCTTCAACGCCACCGCCCGTGCGTATCCGGCCCAGTCCACCATCGCCGAGGTGTTTGCCGCCTGCGCGGCCCGTCGCGGCGAGGCGATCGCGCTATGCGATGCTGATCACGCGCTCAGCTATGCCGAGCTGGATGCACGCGCCAATCGTCTGGCCCACGGCTTGCGTGCGCATGGGGTGGATCGCGAGCAGCGCGTTGCGCTGATCGCCACCCGCAGCCTGGATCTGGTGGTCGCGCTCCTGGGCGTGCTCAAGGCCGGGGCGGCTTATGTGCCGCTGGATCCCGAGCAACCGATCGGCCGCCTGGCTGACCTGGTGGCCGACAGCGGTGCGACGGTGGTGCTGTCCGACCGGGCGCTGGAAGGCGCGGGGTTCCAAGCAACCCTGCCGCTGGCGCCATCGGCGTGGGCCCGCTATCCGGATACGGCGCCGGTGGTGGCAGGCCAGGCCAGCGATTTGGCCTATGTGATGTATACCTCTGGTTCGACCGGGACACCGAAAGGGGTGATGGTCGAGCAGGGCGCGGTGCTGCGGCTGGCGGTCAACGGCGGGTTTGCGCCGCTGGGCGATCACGACGTGGTGGCGCACTGCGCCAACCCGGCCTTCGACGCCTCGACCTGGGAGCTGTGGGCACCGTTGTTGAACGGTGCCCGGGTGGCGGTAATCGATCCTGCGACAGTGCTGGATCCGGCGGCGCTGTCGGCGGCACTGGCGCGGTTCGGGGTCAGTGCGATGTGGCTGACGGTGGGACTGTTCAACGCCTACGTGGACGCGCTGGAAGTCGCGTTCGGGCAGCTGGACCAGTTGCTGATCGGAGGCGACGCGCTGGACGTGCACACGGTGGGACGACTGCTGTCGCGGTCGCAGCGCCCGCGGCGGCTGATCAACGGCTACGGTCCGACCGAGACGACGACGTTCGCCACCACCCACGAGATCGTCCTGGCAGACCTGGCGGGGCATGCGATTCCGATCGGTCGCCCGATCGGCAACACGACGATCCGGATCGTGGACGGGCAGGGGCGTGCGGTGCCGGTAGGCGTGATCGGGGAGCTGTACATCGGCGGGGCGGGAGTGGCGCGCGGGTACCTGAACCAGCCCCAGCTCAGTGCTGCGAGGTTCGTGGCCGATCCGCTGGGCGGCCCGGGGCGCTACTACCGAAGCGGGGACCTGGGGCGCTGGCGTGCGGATGGGACCATCGTGTTTGCCGGTCGCAACGACGGCCAGGTGAAGCTGCGCGGTTTCCGGATCGAGCTGGGCGAGATCGAAGCGGCGCTGCAGCGGCTGCCGGGCGTGCGCGAGGCGGTGGTAACGGTTGGGCAGACCGAACAGGGCGGGCGTCGTCTGGTGGGTTATGTCGTGGGCGGCCAGGGCCGTGTGTCGGACTGGCGGCAGACACTGTCCACACAGTTGCCGGACTACATGGTGCCTTCGGCGTTGGTGTCGCTGGAGGCACTGCCGCTGACGGCCAACGGCAAGCTGGACCGCCGCGCATTGCCGGAGCCGGACGCCGCGTCGCTGGCGGCGGGCGACTATCAGGCCCCCCGGAACGAAACCGAACGTACCCTGGCCTCGATCTGGCGCGCGATCTTGCAGGTGGAGCGGGTCGGCATCCACGACAACTTCTTCGAGTTGGGTGGCGACTCGATCTTGTCGATTCAGGTCGCGGCCCGCGCCAGCCAGAATGGCCTTGCGCTGACCACCCGCGACTTGTTCCAGGCACAAACCATCGCCACCCTGGCAATGCGCGTGCGGGAGGGCGTGACCCAGGCGGTACCGCAGGGCGATAGCGAAGGCTCTCAACGCCTGCTGCCAATCCAGTGTGGATTCTTCGACGACCCGGTCGACCGTCACCATTTCAACCAGTCGATTTGGCTAACTACGCCAGTCGACTTCGATCCGAGCGTGCTGGCGCCGATCATGCGAGCGTTGTACCTCCGCCATGACGCGCTGCGATTACGCTTCACGCTTGTGGACGGCACGCCGCACGCGCGCTATGCACCGCTGGACACGGAACTCCTGGATGCAGCGGTCGTGCTGGAACCAGGACTGGACGGGTTGGACGCACGTTGCGAGCGCTGGCAGCGCAGCTTCGATCTGGAGCGCGGGCCGCTGTTGCGCGCAGTGCATTTCGTGCCGCCGGCTGGCCAGGAGGGGCGCCTGTTGCTCGTCGCGCATCACCTAGTTGTGGACGGTGTGTCCTGGCGCATCCTGTTGGAAGACATCGAACGCGGTCATGCGAGCCTGCGTGCCGGTGAGCCGATCACGTTACCGCTGAAGACGCGGTCGTTCCAGCTGTGGGCCGAGCGGCTGACGCACTGGGCTCAAAGTGATTCCGCCACGGCCGAACTGGACTATTGGCGCGAGCAGGCGCGCGATGCTGGGACGGACGCGAACGCTCCCGCATTAATGCCCGACCATGGCGACCATGGCACTGCGCGCAGCATCAACCACGTACTGGACGAGGACAGCACCCGCGATCTGCTGCAGCACTGCAATGCCGCCTACCGTACCCGCATCAATGACCTCCTGCTGGCCGCAGTCTATCTAGGCGTGCGCGCATGGAGTGGCTGCGACCGAGTGGCCCTGCGGATGGAGGGACACGGCCGCACAGCGCCGGACGGCGAATTCGATCTGACCCAGACCGTCGGCTGGTTTACCTGCGTCTATCCGCTGACCCTGCATGCCGCCACCACCGAACCTTCGGAGGTGATCAAGGCAATCAAGGAACGTTGCCGCGCCGTGCCGGGCGACGGGCTGGGTTTTGGCGTGCTACGCGACCTGCGCGGCGATACGTTGTTGCGGGCGATGGCCGAGCCGGAATTCGAATTCAACTATCTGGGCCAAGTCGACCAGGTTTTGCAGGGCAAGGCCGGTCTGCGCGCCGCCGAAGGCGCAGCCGGTATGCAGGTGGCGCCAACGCGGCGGCGTTCGGCGCGCTGGTCATTGAGTGGGTTGGTTGCCGGCAACCGCCTGCGCCTCTCGCTCGGCCACGATCCGGCGCGCGACGATTCCGCCAGCGCGGCGCGCCTGCTCGACTGCATCGTCGATGGCCTGCGTACGGTCATCACGCATTGTTTGCAGGCCGGCAGCGGAGGGTTCACCCCCTCGGACTTTCCGTTGCTGTCACTGGACCAGGCAGCGGTCGACGCGCTGCAGGCGCGCTATCCGCGCCTCCGCCGCGCCTATCCGGCGACGCCGATGCAGACGGGGCTGCATTACCACGCGGCCCTGGATCGTTCCGCTTACGTCGTGCAAATCCATCCTCTGCTGTGCGGCGCGTTGGACGTGGCCGCCTTCCGCGCTGCCTGGCAGGCAACCGTCGACCGGCATGCGATTTTGCGTACTGGCTTCCACACCGCTGGCGATGGATTGCTACAGGTCGTCTCCGACGACGTCAAACTGCCTTGGCAGGAACTGGATTGGCGCGGTCTCGACGAGAGTGACTGGCGCGCGCGCTTCGACGCATTCCGCGAAGCCGACCGCGCGATCGGATTCGCGCTGGAGGCTCCGCCGCTGATGCGGGTAACGCTCTTGCGGGTAGGCGATGAGCGCTGGCAACTGCTGTGGACGCAGCATCATCTGCTGTTGGACGGATGGAGTCTGCCGATGGTTTACCGCGACGTCATGCACGCCTACGCGGCGTTGCGTGGAGTCGCCTCCGCACCGTTGCCCGAGCCGGCGCCCTACGAGGAATACGTGGCGTGGCTGGGACGCCAGAATCCGGCCCAAGCGCGCGACTACTGGCGCGAGCGTCTGGCCGGCATCGAGGCACCGACGCCGCTGGCGATCGACCGCGGCGAAGACAGCGGCCAGAGCGGCCATCGCGAGCTCACCGTCGAACTGGATGCAGCGGCCAGCCAGGCGCTGCGCGAGCTGGCCCAGCATCGCCGCACCACGGTCAACACCTTGCTGCAATGGAGCTGGGCCTGGCTGCTACATCGTTACAGCGGCGAGCGTGAGGTGGTGTTCGGCGCGACCGTGTCCGGCCGCGACGTCGACGTGGCGGCGATCGGCGAGATGGTCGGGTTATTCATCAACACGCTGCCGGTCAGGGTGGACTTCAACGGCGGCTCGATCGGCGAGTCTCTGGCTGCATTGCATGAACAGTTCCAGCGATCCACCGACCATGGCTATTTGTCGCTGGCGCAGATCCAGCGCGAGTCCGAGATCGCGCCCGGCTCGCCGTTGTTCGACAGCATCATGGCGTTCGACAACTACCCGCTGGATGCGATGGCCGATCCGGCGCTGACTCCGCAGACCGCCGGCCTGCGCATGGAGAGCAGCGGTCATTCCGAACGCACCAGCTACAAGCTCAGCCTCAGCGCGAGTCTGGGACGGGTATTGACGCTGCGCCTTGGCTACCGCGCCGAGCAGATCGCGCCGGCCGCCGCCACCCGCCTGATCGCTCACCTTTGCTCAGTGCTGCGGCGGTTGCCGGACGCGCTGAAAGCCGACACGGTCGATCTGCTGGAAGAGGAGGAGCGAGCGGGTTTGCTCAAGCTTGGGACCGTGGCGCCCCCCGCACCGGTGTTCTACGCAGTGCACGAACGCGTGCTCGACTGGGCGCGGCGTCAACCCGATGCGCTCGCGATCGGAATCGACGGGCACCAGACCCGCTACGCCGAGTTGGCCGCACGGGCGATGGCAATCGCTGCAGAGATCTCTGGTCGCGGGGTTGGCCAGGAGCAGATCGTTGCGATCTGCGCTGGGCGCCACGCCGACACGATCGCGGCGATGCTCGGAGCGTTGATTGCGGGAGCTGCCTATCTGCCAATCGACCCGGCGTATCCGGCCGAACGGATCGCTTTCATGCTTGAGGACGCCGGCGCACGCTTGGTACTCGCCGATGCGTCCGGGCGCGAGGCGCTGGCGGGCCGGCACGCGGTGGTCGCGCTGGAACGCATCGCCGCACGTGCTGCCGATTCGACGCCGGCGGTGGCCACCACCCCTGACAGATTGGCTTACGTGGTCTATACCTCCGGTTCGACCGGCCGGCCCAAGGGAGTGATGCTGGAGCATCGCGGCCTGTCCAACCTCGCCGATGCGCAACAGGCCCTGTATGCCACCACTCCCGACAGCCGCGTCCTGGGCTTTGCTTCGATCGGGTTCGATGCCGCGGCCTGGGAATGGCTGATGGCGCTGGGCGCAGGCGCCAGCCTGCATCTGTGCAGCGAGATGACCCGTCTGTCGGCGCAGGCGTTGACCGAATTGCTGGTCGAGCAGCGCATCACCCACGCGACCCTGCCGCCGGTGATGCTGGCCCAGCTCAACCCGCAGGCAGATTACGCGTTGCGGGTGCTGATCGTCGCCGGCGAGGCCTGCGACGAACATCTGGCCTGGACCTGGGCGGTGCGGATGCCGCTGTTCAACGCCTACGGCCCGTCAGAGAACACCGTCGCAGCGACCTGCGCGCGCGTCGTCGCCGGCAAACCGGTGCGACTTGGTGCGCCACTGCCGGGTGTGCATCTTCGCGTGTGCGCCGAGGACGGGGCCCTGCAGCCGCGCGGCGTACCGGGCGAGCTGTGGCTGGGGGGCGTCGCGTTGGCGCGCGGCTATCTCGGCCGCACCTCACTAACGGCCGAGCGCTTCGTCGAGAGCGAGGGAGTACGCTATTACCGCACCGGCGACCGGGTCTGCTGGAGCGAGTCCGGTGAGCTGCGTTTCCTTGGCCGCGTTGATGAGCAGGTCAAGATCCGCGGCTACCGGGTCGAACCGGGCGAGGTCGAAGCCGCGGTCGCCGCCGAACCGGATGTCGCCGAGGCAGTGGTAATTGCCCGCGACGACGATGGCCATGGACAACGCCTGGTCGCCTATGTGATCGCCGCAAACGGCGGCGAGGACCTGGCGCGCACGCTACGCCAGCGCCTGGCCCATCGCCTGCCCAATCACATGCTGCCGTCGGCGGTGGTGATGCTGGAGCGTCTGCCGGTCACCGCCAATGGCAAGGTCGACAGGCGTCGCCTGCCGGCACCCGCGCCGACCGCATCAGCGACGCACTTCGTGGCTGCACGCAATCCTCTCGAACAGGCGCTGGCCGACATCTGGGCGCAGGTACTTCGGGTCGAGCAGGTCGGCATTGACGACGACTTCTTCGAACGCGGCGGCGATTCGATCCTGGCGATCCAAGTGGTTGCGCGTGCCAACCAGGACGGTATCGCGATCACCACCGGCCAGCTGTTCGAGGCGCGCACGATCGCCGCGCTGGCCGCCGTGGCCGGTACCGCGGCCCGTGCCGATGCGCCGCAGGATGCGGTGCAGGGCCTGCAAGTGCTATTGCCGATCCAGCGAGATTTCCTGGCCGGCGAAGACCAGCAGATCCACCACTTCAACCAGGCGCTTCTGCTGGTTGCGCCGGCAACGTTCGACGCCGACGCGCTGCACGTGCTGGTTACCGCCGTCTACAAGCGCCATGACGCGCTGCGGCTGTGCTTCTATCGCGACGACGACGGCACCTGGCAGGGCCGCTACCGGCCCTGGGACGCGGCAATGCTGGAGCAGGCTGCGCAGGTGGAGCCGTTGGGCGAGGATCTGGTCCTGCAATGCGACCGCTGGCAACGTGGCTTCGATCTGGCGCAGGGGCCGTTGTTCCGGGCAGTCTGGTTCCAGGCCGATGCAGGCGAGGGTCGTCTGCTGCTGGTCGCGCACCATTTGGTCGTCGACGCGGTGTCTTGGCGCATCCTGCTCTCCGACCTGGAACAGGCGTGGTCGCTGCATCGCGACGGCCGAACGGTGACGCTGGCGTCGAAAACCTCCTCCTTCGCACAATGGGGCGCAGCATTACAGGAATGGCGTGAGACACAACCGGGCCGCCTCGACGCTGCCTGGTGGGATGCCCATCTCGACGGAACCGGAGCCGCACCTCGCGAAGACCATGGCCGATTGGGCGACAGCCGCGTGCTGACCGATACGCTCGACGATGCGGAAACCGCCGCGCTGCTGCAGTCCTGCAATGCGGCTTACCACACGCGTGTCGACGAACTGCTGCTAGCAGCTGTCTGCATGGCGTTGCCGCATCCTGGGCGGGCCGGCGCGCTCGACGTGCTGATCGAAGGCCACGGGCGCGAGAATTTGTTCCCGACCCTTGATACCACCGGCACGGTCGGCTGGTTTACCAGTGTGTACCCACTCCCGCTGCGCTGGCACGGCGGCACGACGGGCGAGGTCATCAAAGGGGTCAAGGAGAGCTGTCGCGCCGTCCCGCACCGTGGAATCGGGCACGGCCTGCGTGGTCGCGACGACGGCGGAGCATGCCTGCTCGCATTCAACTATCTGGGTCAGTTTGATCAGGTGATCACCCCCGGTAGTGCATTCCAGATCGCACCGGAACCAGCCGGCGTGCAGGGCAGTGCATCGCGTCAACGTTCGGCACGCTACGCGATCAACGCGATGGTGTTCGGCAACTGCCTGCAACTTTCGCTGGACTTCGATGGACGTCGCGACGACGAGCAGAAAGTACGCGTGGTGCTAGACGCGGCGATGGCTGCATTGCGGCGGATCATCGCCCATTGCCAGGAGCCAGGTGTTGGCGCTTTCACGCCCTCGGACTTTCCACTTGCGCACCTCGACGCATCGACGCTGGATGCCGTGCTGCACGACTATCCGAATCTGGTCCGCCTGTACGCCGCGACGCCGATGCAACGCGGTCTGTGGTTCCACTCCCAGGTGGACGCCTCGGCCTACGTGGTGCAGGTGCATCCGCGGCTGTGCGGTCCGCTGGAGGTCGATGCCTTCAAGGCCGCTTGGCAAGACGTGGTGGACCGCTATGACATTTTGCGGACTGCGTTCGCCGGCGCGGGCGAGGCGCTGCAGCAAGTGGTGTTGAAGCAGGCCCCACTGCAATGGCGGCAAGAGGACTGGAGGGGAATGGATGCGACTACGCAACAGCAGTGCATCGACCATTTGCTGGCCAGCGATCGCGCGCGAGGTTTCGACTTCGCCCATGCACCGTTGATGCGCGTGACCCTGGTGAGCCTGGGCGAAGACCGCCATCTGCTAGTGTGGAGCCTCCACCACGTATTGCTCGACGGATGGAGCATGCCGCTGGTGTACCGCGATGTGATGGCCTGTTATCGCGCACGCATCGCTGGCGAGCGCCCAAGCCTGCCGGTCGCGGTGCCTTACGAGCGCTATATCGCGTGGCTGGAGAGCCGTGACCGCGACGTCGCGCGCGACTTCTGGCGCGGCTATCTGGGCGGCATTTCGGCGCCGACGCCGCTAAGCATCGATCGCCGCGGCCTGACATCCGAGGCTGGTGTTGCTGGCTACCGCGAACGCCTGATGGAACTGGACGAGACCGCAACCGCAGCGCTCAGCGCGCTGGCGCGCGAACTGCGCACAACGCCCAATACGCTCGTGCAGTGGGCCTGGGCCTATCTGCTTCACCGCTATAGCGGGGAGAACAGCGTGGTATTCGGCGCGACGGTCGCGGGCCGGCCAGCCGAAGTAGCGGGCATCGAGTCCATGGTCGGATTGTTTATCAACACCATTCCTGTACGAGTCGATTTCGTCGATGGCCAAGCGCTCGAACAGGCACTGGCGACGCTGCACGACGGCTTCACTCGCGCCAGCGGGCATGGCTACCTGCCATTGGCAGAGATCCAGGGTATGTCGGAGGTGCAGGGCATACCGATGTTTCAAAGCCTGCTGGCCTTTGAGAACTATCCATTGGATGCGGTCGAGGAAGCGAACCGCAGCGATAGGGATGCGTCAACGCCGCAACTGACGATCGAACGCGCCGATAGCAGCGAGCAGACCAGTTATCCACTGGTGCTCAGCGCACTGCTCGACCGTCGGTTGACGATCCGTTTCGGTTATCGCAGCGAGACCTTCGACAGCCGGCTGATTGAGCGGACGATTGGCCACATGCAACGGGTGCTGGAACAACTGCCGGCCGCCATGCGCGACGGCTGCCGCATCGACCTGCTCGACGCTGTCGAGCGTGCCGAGCTTGAGGCGTGGCAGCAACCGGCTGAGCGCTTCGAGGTCGTCGACACCCTGTCGGCGCTGTTCGAGGCGCAGGTACGACGCACGCCGCAGGCTGAAGCACTACGCTTCCAGGGACACAGCCTGAGCTACGACGCGTTGAACCGCGCGGCGAACCGGGTCGCGCACCGGCTGCTGACCCTGGGAGTGAAGCCGGACGACAGGGTTGCGGTTCGGGCGGCCCGCGGCCTGCCGATGCTAATCGGCCTGTTGGGCGTCCTGAAAAGCGGTGCCGCCTACGTGCCGATCGACCCGGCCTACCCAGCAGCGCGTCAGGCCTACATGCTCGAAGACAGCGCACCGGTCGCGCTGCTGGTTGATGAGCCAGCCGAAAACACCGGCAACGGAGCAGATGCGGACGTCGGCGTGTCCTGTCCACTGCTGACGATCATGGCAGGTGCGCCAGCGGACGAACACGATCCGCGCGTACCGGGCCTGGATCCCACGCATTTGGCGTACATCATCTACACCTCCGGTTCGACGGGTCGACCGAAGGGGGTGATGGTCGAACATCGCCACGTGGTTCGGCTGTTCTCCGCCTGCGCGCGCCACTTCGACTTTGGAACGCGCGATGTCTGGACGCTCTTCCATTCCTTCGCGTTCGATTTCTCGGTGTGGGAGATCTGGGGGGCCTTGTTGCACGGTGGCCGCCTGGTGATCGTGCCAGCGCCGGTGGCGCAGTCACCGAAAGAATTCCTGCGCCTGCTGGCGGATGAGGGCGTGACCGTGCTCAACCAGACTCCGAGCGCGTTCCGTGCATTGACCGCCGCCCAGGACCAGAGCCACAACCACCAACTGCGGATGGTGATCTTTGGCGGCGAGGCGCTGGAGCTGCATGCGCTGCTGCAGTGGATCGAGCGCAACGCTCTGCATCGCACACGCTTGATCAACATGTATGGCATCACCGAAACCACCGTGCACGTGACTTACCGGGAGATCAGCGAGACAGAGGTACGCGGCGGCAGTGGAAGTCCCATCGGCCTGCCACTGGCGGATCTGTCGCTGCGCCTGCTCGACAATCGGGGTGAGCCGGTGCCGCTTGGGATGACCGGGGAGATCTATGTCGGCGGCGGCGGTGTCGCACGTGGCTACCTGAATCGCGCAGCGCTGACCGCCGAACGTTTCCTGACGCTACCTGACAACGATCGGCTGTACCGTACTGGCGACCTCGGCCGACGATTGTCGGATGGCTCGATCGAGTATCTCGGTCGCAACGATCAGCAGGTCAAGATCCGTGGCTTCCGCATCGAGCTGGGCGAAATCGAAGCGGCGCTGGCTGCCGCCCCGGACGTCGACGAGGCGGTGGTGGCGGTGCGCGAGGATCGCGGCGATCGTCGTCTTGTCGCCTACGTGGTCTCCGCGCCGGGCGTGACGTTGGAGATCGCAGACTTGCGGGAGCGGCTCGCCGCCACGTTGGCTGCTTACATGATACCGGCTGCCTTTGTCGTGCTTGACGCCTTGCCATTGACGATCAACGGCAAGCTCGACCGCGCCGCATTGCCAGCACCGGACGGCGCGGCCACGGCGGCGCGCGCGTTCGAGCCGGCACGCACTGACAGCGAGCGCGTGCTGTCCAGGATTTGGCAGCAGACGCTGGCGGTGGAGAGGATCGGGCGATACGATCATTTCTTCGAGATCGGCGGTCACTCGCTGCTGGCGGTGAAGGTTCTGGCTGAGATCAAGCAGCACTTCGGCATTGAGCTATCGATCCGAGACGTGTTCGAGAAGACCACGATCACGGCACTGGCGACGTATCTTGACGAACGGTTGGGCGAGACGGCGTTGCGTGACGCTTTGGTGATGGACAACACCGACAGTAGCGATCAGGGATTTATCGAGCTATGAGTTTTCGCGAAGTATTGAAGGCGTGTGTAGACAGCGGAATTCGGGTCAAGGCCCGCGATGGAAAGCTGTTGCTGGACGATCCGGATAAGCGCTTGACCGCTGCGCTGCGCGAACGGCTGGTTACCCACAAAGCCGAGATCCTGACCTGGCTGCAAAGCGACAGCGGCGCAGGCAGCCTTGTGCCGATTCCGCGCCGTGACGCCAGGCAAGCCCCTCTGTCGTTTCCGCAGCGACGCCTATGGTTTATCGATCAGCTCGAAGGCGGCAGCCGCCAGTACAACATCCCGACCGCCATGCGCCTGCGTGGCCAGCTTGATGTACAAGCGATGCAGGCAGCGCTCGACCGCATCGTTGCCCGTCACCAGATCCTGCGTACGGTCTATCGATTCCAGGACGACGCACCGGTGCAGCAAGTGCTGGCGCCTGCGCCGATCCCGCTAGCGCAGACTGACCTGTCGGCGCTGGCGCCCGAGGTCGCGCTGTCGCGCGCGCGCGACCTAGCGATGCAGGAAGCGGCGCGGCCATTCGATCTTTCAGCTGACCTCATGCTGCGCTGCGTGCTGATTCGCTTGGCCGACGCGGACCATGTGGTGTTGCTGACACTGCATCACATCGCTTCCGATGGCTGGTCCAGCGGCGTGCTCGTCAACGAGTTCGTCGCGCTCTACCGCAATCGCGTCGCCGGGCTCGACGATCCGCTGCCGCCATTGCCGATCCAGTACGCCGACTTTGCCGCCTGGCAGATCGAAGAAGCGGGGCAAGGTGTGCTGCAACGCGGACTGGCCTATTGGACCCGCCAGTTGGAGGACCTGCCGGTCGTGCACTCGCTGCCGTTAGACCGTCCGCGACCAGCGCGCCAGCGTTTCGATGCACGGCAATCCAGTCGCCGCGTCGACGCCAGCCAGACCGAGGCCCTGCGCATGCTGGCGAAGGCGAATGAGGCCTCGTTGTTCATGCTGCTGCAGGCGGCACTGGCAATCGTGCTCGGTCGATTCGGCGCGACCGACGATGTCGTGGTCGGGGTGCCGCACGCCGGCCGCGATCGCGCCGAGCTGGCGCCGCTGATCGGCTTCTTCATCAACACCCTTGTGCTGCGTAGCGACCTGTCAGGCAATCCGACGCTGGTGGAGGTGATCGCCCGCGTACGCACCACTGCGCTGGATGCATTCGCTGCGGCCGATGTGCCCTTCGACCTAGTCAACGACACGCTGCGCCACGAACGGAGCATGGCTTACAACCCTCTGTGCCAGGTGAAATTCGTGGTCCAGAACCACGAGGCCGGAGAGCTTGCTTTGCCCGGGCTGCAGATCGAACCATTCGTCAACAATGTCGAGCAGGTGCATTTCGATCTGGATCTCAGTGTCGGCGAAGGCCGCGACGGGCTGACCCTGGCCTGGACCTACAAGGACCTGTTCGACGGCGCAACCATCGACCGTATTGCTGAGGCCTACCAGCAGGTGCTTGCGGCACTGCTATCCGATCCGCAGCAGCGGATCGACTCGCTGGCGCTGATCGACGCGCAGGAGCGCGAACAGTTGCTGGCGCTGGGCCGCGGCAGGTCACAGGCGCGCACGCGCGCACATGGCCTCATCGACGCGTTCCAGGCCCAGGCTGCGCGGAGCCCGCAGGCGATTGCACTGCGCGCGACCGAGAGCGGGGAGAGCACCGACTACGCGACCCTGGCCGCGCACGCTAACCGCCTGGCCCACGCGTTGCGCGAACAGGGCCTTGGCCCAGGCGATCGCATTGGGATCTGCATGGAGCGCGGGCTGGCACTGCCGGTGGCGCTGCTGGCGGTGCTCTCCAGCGGCGCTGCGTATGTGCCGCTGGACCTGCGGCAGGGCAGTGAACGCCTGGCACGGATCATCGCCGACGCCAACATCAGCGTGGTGCTGGTCGAAAGCAGCTCGGCGCCAGCCTCGCTGGGCGGGGTGGACATGCTGTATCTGGACGGCGCCGGCACCGATCCGGACTGGCTTGGCGAGTACCCCGCGCAGCCGCTGGAGACGAGGCTGGCCGATGATGCGATTGCCTACGTGCTGTACACCTCCGGCTCGACCGGCGAACCCAAGGGGGTGGAGGTGTTCCATGCCGGGTTGGCCGACTATTGCGCATTCGCGCGCGAGAGTTACTACGATCAGGCGCTGGATGGATCGCTGGTGGCGAGTTCGCACGCGTTCGACCTGACGGTGCCGTCGTTGTACGTGCCGCTGCTGGTAGGCGGGTGCGTGGAGCTGCTGCCGGCGGGAGAGGAGTTGCCGGCGCTGGCGCGGCGGCTGGAGCAGGCAGACGGAGCATGGCTGCTGCGGCTGACGCCCTCGCACGTGCAGGGGCTGCTGCAGCTGGCCGACGCATCGCCACGTGCAGGCGCGCATGCGTTCGTGATCGGCGGCGAGGCGTTCCCGGCGTCGCTGGCGCGTGCGTTGCAGGCCAAGTATCCGCAGGCGCGGCTGGTGAACCACTACGGTCCGACCGAGACGGTAGTGGGCTGCACATGGCAGCGGCTGGACCAGGCAGTGCTGTCGGGCGAGGGCACACTGCCGATCGGTCGAGCGATGAGCAATACGCGGCTCTACGTGCTGGGGCCGTCGGGTCAGTTGTTGCCGCGTGGGGTGCCGGGCGAGTTGTACATCGGCGGTGCGGGCGTGGCGCGCGGCTACGTGAACGATGCGGCACGCACGGCAGAGCGGTTCCTGGAGGATCCGTTCGAGGCGGGTGGGCGAATGTATCGCAGCGGCGACCGGGTACGCTGGCGAGCGGACGGGGCGCTGGAATTCCTGGGCCGGATGGACGGGCAGGTAAAGCTGCGCGGTTACCGGATCGAGCCGGGCGAGATCGAGGCGGTGCTGCGGGAGCAGGTGCGCGAGATATCGGTGGGGGTGCACGGGGAGGGTGCTACGGCACGCCTGGTGGCCTGGGTAAGCGGTGTCTCGGGCGAGGGCTGGGAGGAGGCGCTTCGCGCGGTGGCCACGTCGCGCTTGCCGACGTACATGCAGCCGTCGGTCTACGTACCCTTGGAGAGCCTGCCGCTGACAGCCAACGGCAAGCTCGACCGCAAACGCCTGCCGGCGCCGGAACGCTCCCGGGACGACTCGGCAGCGCCGGAGACACCCATAGAACGAGAGCTGGCGGCGATCTGGGAGCGTGTCCTCGGACTCGCACCGATCGGTCGCGGCGCCCATTTCTTCGAGCTGGGCGGTCATTCGCTAATGGCGATGCGCGTGGTCGGCGAAGCCAGCAAGCTGCTGCGACGGCGGGTGCCTGTGCGCATGTTGTTCGAACACCCGACCCTGCAGGCCCTCGCGGCGGCGCTGGAGGCGATTCCGGAGACAGCCGCCGAGACGATCCCCGGGGCCGACCGCTCGCAGCCGCTGCCGCTGTCCTACGCACAGCAGCGGTTGTGGTTCATCGATCGTCTGGAAGGCGACAGCGCCCAGTACAACATGCCGATGCAGCTGCGCTTGCGTGGTGCGCTCGATCCGGTCGCGCTGCAGACGGCGCTGGACAGCGTGGTCGAGCGCCACGAAATACTGCGCACGACCTACCATGCCGTCGACGATGGCGCCGTACAGGTCGTACACGCTGCACGTCCGCTGCGCATCGAGCGTGTCGATCTGACGGCGCTAGCCGCCGCGGAGCGCGAACGCGAGCTGGCCTCGCTGGCACGTGGGCAGGCGCGGCGCGGCTTCGACCTGGAGCGCGATCCTTCGTTGCGCTGCACGTTGGTCCGCCTGGGCAGCGAGGACCACGCCTTGTTGCTGACCCTGCACCACATCGCTTCCGACGGCTGGTCCAACGAGGTGCTGGTACGCGAATGCCTCGCCAGCTACACCGCACATCGGCGTGGCGAACCGGCTGCGCTGCCCCCGTTGCCGATTCAGTACGCCGACTATGCCGCGTGGCAACGCCTCGAACTGGCGCAGCAGGCCCAAGCCGGTGGACTGGCGTACTGGACCAAGCAGTTGGCCGGGCTGCCGGTCCTGCACGGCCTGCCGCTGGACCGGCCACGCCCGGCGCGCCAATCCTTTGCCGGTCGCACCTTGTTCGAGGTCTTGGACGCGCCGTGGACCGCGGCCCTGCGCGCGTTTTGCAGGCAGCACGATGCCACCTTGTTCGCACTGCTGCACAGTGTTTTTACCGTGCTATTGCGCCGGATCGGTCGCGAGAGCGACATCGTTGTTGGCATGCCGATGGCCGGGCGTGAACGCCACGAACTCGAGGGACTGGTCGGACTGTTCATCAACACCGTGGTCCTGCGTTCGGATCTGTCTGGCGATCCGGAATTCATCGAACTGCTACGCCGCAACCGGCAGGTGCTGCTCGATGCACACAGCCACCAGAATATTCCCTTCGACATGCTTGTCGACGAGCTCAGACCCGAGCGCAGCCTGAGCCATCAGCCGTTGGTGCAAATTCTGATCAACGGTTTCGAGGCCAGCGCGCCGTCACCGGAGTCGCCGGAAGATCTGGAAGTGTCGCCGTTGCAAGGCGATGATGCAGAAGACCTGTCCAAGGCCGATCTGACCCTGTACACGCGTGTGGTCGGAGAGCGCCTGGTCCTGAAATGGTCGTACCGCACCTCGCTGTTCGAAGAGGCGACCATCGCCCGTTTCAACCGCGCCTTCCTAAGCCTGCTGGAGGCGGCAGTCGTCGATCCGTCGGAGAGGATTTCCGACCTGCCGCTGCAGTCAAATCCGGCGCCCGCAACACCGCCGGAGGCGTCGAGCGCGGAGCCGGAACGGACATTCGATGGCGCTGCTCATGCGCAGATCCGTGTGCTGGCGATGCAGGCGCCGGACGCGCTTGCCTTGATCGACGAGCACGCGCGAATCTCGCGCGGCGAGCTCGAACAGCGGGTCGAGGCGCTGGCGCAGGAACTCGATGCGCACGGCCTGGGCCGCGGCGACGCAATTGCGATATTCGCGCCGCGCGGAATCGACTATGCCGTTGCGGTACTGGCGACATTGCGGATCGGCGCTGTCTACGTGCCGTTAGCGGTGGAGCTGCCCGATGAACGCCTCGGTTATATGCTTGGGGAGGCGCGGGTCCGCGCCCTGCTGGTGCGGAGCGATCTGCGCACGCGCCTCGCCGTCGCCATGCCGATCGTAATCGTCGATTCTCCGCGGGACGCCCGACCGGCGCGTCCGTGGCCGACGATGGCCGCCGACGATGCATCGCACATTCTGTTCACTTCAGGCTCGACCGGACAGCCCAAGGCGGTGCTCGGTACCCACGGCGCGCTGGCCAACCGGATCGGCTGGATGCACCGGCGCTTCCCGGTTGCCGACGATGAGATTGCCTGCCTGATCACCAGTACTGCCTTCGTGCGCGCGGTGTGGGAATTGTTCGTGCCCCTGGCCGCCGGGATGCCGGTGCTGGTAGTGCCGGCCGATACCGTCATCGATCTGGAGGCCTTCGCCGATCTGCTTGCGGCGCAGGGCGTCTCCCGGATCGTGACAGCGCCATCGCTAGCGCGCGCGCTAACCGAGTTGGGGGGCGCCTCCGTACGGCTGAAGGGACTGCGCTACTGGTTCGTCAGCGGCGAACCGTTGAAATCCGACGTTGCCGCACGCCTGCGCCAAACCTTGCCCGATACAGTGCTGTGCAATCTGTACGGCTCGACCGAGACGATGTCCGACGTCAGCTTCCAGGTTGTCGACGGTATTCCAGAACGCGCGTTCGTGCCGATCGGCAGGCCTATTGACTCAACCTCGATCCGAATCCTCGACGAGCGCCTGCGCGAAGTGCCGCACGGCCTGCCGGGTGAGATCTGCGTAGCCGGCGCCAACCTCGCCGCCGCCTACCTCGGCCAGGCGGAAATGACCGCAGCTCGGTTCGTCGACGTCGACATCGCTCCCGGCCGCACGCTGCGTCATTATCGTACTGGCGACCTGGGCCGCGTTCTGGACGACGGCAGCATCGAATGCCTGGGCCGCACCGATTACCAGGTCAAGCTGCGTGGCTTCCGCATCGAACTGGGCGAAATCGAGGCACGCCTGCTGCGCGCGGACGGTGTCAGGGAGGTCGTGGTGAGCGTGGTGGGGGAGGGCGACGGTGCGCGTCTTCTGGCCCATGTCGTTGCGGAATCGCCGCCAACCGATCCGCTGACGTGGAGCGAGGCCCTACGCGCAAGCCTGCGTGGCTGGCTGCCGGATTACATGCAGCCCTCCGAATTCGTACTGCTGCAACGCATGCCCCTGACCGCCAACGGTAAGATCGACCGTCGCGCACTGCCGCCGCCGCAGGCATCGGCGAGCGAGGTCCCGTTGGCCGGCGCCACAGAACAGGCCATCGCAGCATTATGGGACGAACTGCTTGCAAGCGGCCCCATCGATGCCCGCGCGAACTTCTTCCACTTGGGTGGCCATTCGTTGCTGGCCACGCGCATGGCCGGACTCATCGCTGCACGCCTGCGACGGCGGGTGCCAGTGCGTGCGGTGTTCGAGCATCCGACCGTGCGCGAACTGGCGGCCTACGTCGACCACAAAGCCGCAGCGGCGCTGCCGCCTGTGTGCCCGGTCGTTGATCAAAGCGAGCATCCGCTGTCGTTCTCGCAGCAGCGGCTATGGTTCCTCGATCGCCTGGAAGGCGGCAGCGCGCACTACAACCTGCCTATTGCAGTGCGGCTTCGTGGCGAGCTGGACGCAACGGCACTGCAACGTGCATTGGATGCGCTGATCGAGCGTCATCACGTGCTGCGCACCAGTTTTGCCGGCAATGCCGAGCAGGCGCATCAGATCGTGCGTGCGCCGATGCCAGCGCCGTTGCGCCGGGTCGACCTGCGCCAACTCGATGGCGACATCCGCCAAGCTCGGTTGCAGGAAGCAATACGCGAGGCGGCGACCGCGCCGTTCGACCTGTCCGCGGCACCAATGCTGCGTGCGCTGTGGGCGCATCTGGACCAGGACGATCACGTGCTCGTGGTCAATACCCACCACATCGCCTCCGATGGTTGGTCGAAGGGCATCTTGCTGCGTGAGTTCGTGACCCTGTACGAAGCGTTTCGCGTAGGCGACGACAACGCGCTGCCGCCCTTGCCGGTGCAATACGGCGACTTCGCCCGATGGCAGCGTGAGACCTTCGATCAGGAGACGCTTGCCCGCGAGCTGGCGTATTGGCGCGGTCAGCTCGATGGGCTGCCGCCGGTGCACGGGCTGCCGCTGGATCGTCCGCGCCCGGCGCAACGCGCATTCGCCGCTGGCCGCCTGCAGCGACAACTGAACCGTGACCGCGTCGAGCGGTTGCAGCGGATCGCGCGCGACGGCGATGCCACGCTATTCATGGCTCTGCAAGCCGCATTCGCGTTGTTGCTGGGTCGCTGGAGCGACACCGAAGACATCGTCATTGGCACACCGATTGCCGGCCGTCTGCAGGCCGAAGTCGAGCCGTTGATCGGCTTTTTCGTCAACACGCTGGTGCTGCGGAGCAATCTGTCGGGCGAACCGAGCTTCAGCGAACTGCTGCAGCGCAATCGCGAAATGGTACTCGACGCGTTCGCGCATCAGGCGACGCCATTCGAGGCGCTGGTGGAAGCGTTGGCACCGGAACGCGCGACCAGTCATGGTCCGCTCTTCCAGATCGCCTTCGCGCTGCAGAACCACGAACGCGCCGCACTGAACCTGCATAACTTGGAGATCGAACCGTGGGAACTTGGCGCGGCCGGCATTGACGGCGAACTGGCGCTGGTGGCCGCCGAAACCGGCGATGGTCTAAACCTCACCTGGAGCTGGGCCGAAAGTGTGTTCGAGCGCGCTACCGTCGAGCGCCTGGCCGATGGTCTGGAAGTCCTGCTGGATGCGATCGTCGCCAACCCAACGCAGCCGGTGCATCGTCTGCCGGTATGTGGCACCGCCGAGCTGGCGCGGCTACGTGAGCTGGAGTGCGGTCCCGTGTCGGCGCGCCCCAATCTGCAGGCGCAGACGTTGTTCGAAGCGGCTGCGCGACGGACACCCAACGCGACCGCGGTAGTCGATGCAGTCTGCTCGCTGAGCTATGCGGAGCTGGACCGCTGGGCTGAGGCCGCGGCCCTGCACCTGCGTGCGGCGGGAATCGGGCCCGGTCAGGTGGTCGCCTTGAGCACGCCGCGCGATGCAACGATGCCGGTGGGCGTCCTGGCCATCCTCAAGACCGGCGCAGCCTATCTGCCGATCGACCCGACTCAGGCGCCCGAACGCGCCGCAGCGATGCTCGAAGACGCCGGCGTCGTGCATTTAGTCGGTGCGGGGGCGCCGCCGCCATGGCACAGCATGTGCCGTTGTTGGGACCTGCGCGCCTTGCGCGCCGCCGCGTCCCCGGTGTCGTTGCCGGAGCCAGTCGACGACCGCGAAGGCGACGAGCGTCTGGCATATGTTGTCTACACCTCCGGCTCGACTGGCCGACCCAAGGGCGTGCAGCTCACGCATGCCGGCATAGTCAACCTGGCGCTGGCGCAGGCCGAGTTGTACGGCGCTGGTCCCGGGTCGAGGGTGCTCGCGTTTGCATCCATCGGCTTCGATGGCGCGGTGTGGGAGTGGATGATGGCGCTGACCTCTGGTGCCGAGCTGCACATCTGCGATGAAGAGCACCGGCACGCGCCAGCGCTGCTGGCCGACCTGCTGGTCCGTAACCGGATCACCCATGCCGCCATCCCGCCAGCACTGCTGGCCCAGCTCGATCCGGCTCTGGAACACGTGCCCGAGGTGCTGGTAGTCGCCGGCGAGGCCTGCGACGAACGCCTGGCCTGGCGCTGGGCGCAGCGCTGCCGCGTGGTCAACTCTTACGGCCCGAGCGAGGCAACCGTCGCCGCCACCGGGACCGACGTCGCGGTCGGCGAACGTCTTACGCTCGGACGACCGCTGCCGAATGTCTTGGTGCAGGTCCTGGATCGGCATGGCCAGCGCGTGCCGATGGGCGTGCCGGGCGAGCTTTGCATTGGCGGCAAGGGTCTTGCACGCGGCTATCTGGGCCAGCCTGAACTGACCTTGCAACGCTTCGTGCAGAGCGGCGGCGGTCGGGTGTATCGCAGTGGCGACCGCGCAATGTGGCATGCCGATGGCAGCCTGCTGTTCCTGGGTCGCGATGACCATCAGGTCAAGCTGCGCGGCTTCCGGATCGAGCTGGGGGAGGTGGAGGCCGCGCTACGCGCCTGCGACGGCGTGGCCGATGCGGTGGCCGCGGTGGTCGGTGCCGACGAATCGCGGCAGTTGGCGGCCTGGGTCGTGCCGACGACCGATGCGGCGGGAGAGGGCGGTGCGGTCGGGCCTTGGCGTGAACAATTGCGCCGCCGCCTTCCGGCCTACATGGTGCCGTCGGCATGGGCAACGTTGGCGGCCTTGCCGCTGACCCGCCATGGCAAGGTCGATCGCCGCGCATTGCCGGAACCGGCCATTCAAGACGCAACCGCGCATGTCGAACCCGCCACGCCCGCCGAGCATGCGCTGGCTGACATCTGGCGCGAATTGCTTGGAATCGAACGGGTCGGCGTGGAAAGCAATTTTTTCGACCTCGGTGGCCATTCGCTGTTGGCGACCCGAATGGCAGCCCAGGTTGCCGCCGTGCTGGGCCTGGAATTGCCGATTCGCGCAGTGTTCGAGGACGGCACTATCCGGGCGCTGGCGAAGCGGCTGGAACAGGCCGCCACAGCCGGCGATGGGCGGATCGAACCGGTCGGCCGTGAGCGCCCCTTGCCGCTGTCGTTTGCACAACGGCGGCTGTGGTTCGTTGATCGCCTCGGCGGCGATAGTCGCCAATTCAATGTCCCGACCGCCGTCCGCCTGCAGGGCGTGCTCGACGCCGAGGCAATGGCGCACGCAGTACGCAGTCTGGTCGAACGCCATGAGGTCCTGCGCACCGTCTACGCCGAGCACGATGGTGAGCCGGTGCAGCAACCGTTGCCGGTGCCTCCACATGTGCTGGAGCGGATCGACCTGCGCGGACTGGACGAGGCGGCGCGTGGCGAACGGGTAGGCGCGCTACTGCGCGAACAAGCCACTCGTCCGTTCGATCTGGGACGCGACCTCATGCTGCGTGCACTGCTATGCCGCGAAGCCGACGACCGCCACGTGCTGTCGCTTACCGTGCATCACATCGCCTGCGACGGCTGGTCGGTCGGCGTGCTGGTGCGCGAATTGGCCGAGATCTACACGGCTGCGCTAGAACGCAGACCGTCGATGCTGCCAACGCCTGTTCTGCAATACGCCGATTTCGCAGCGTGGCAGCGACGCATCCTCGACGGCGCGCGCCTTGACCGACAGTGGGACTACTGGAAGCGCCAGCTGGCCGAATTGCCCGCTGTGCACGGCCTGCCGCTGGATCTACCGCGTCCTGCACAACCCGAGTTCGCCGGAACCCGCCTACGTACCCGCGTGGACGCCGCTTGCCTGGCGCGCCTGCACGCGCTTGCGCGCCGACACGACGCCAGCCTGTTCATGGTAATCCAGGCCGCCTTCTGCACTCTGCTGAGCCGCTACAGCGGCGAGGACGACATCGTGATCGGCTCGCCGGTCGCCGGTCGCACTCATGCCGACACCGAGGCGCTGGTGGGCTTCTTCATCAACACGTTGGTACTGCGCAACGATCTGTCGGGCGACCCGGATTTCCATACGCTGCTGGCGCGCACCCGTGAAACCACGCTGGCGGCATTTGCACACCAGGATCTGCCGTTCGAGACCCTGGTGGACCGTCTCAATCCGGCACGTAGTCTCGGCCATTCGCCCCTGTTCCAGATCAGCCTGACCCTGCACAACCTGGCCTCGCCGCAGTTCGCGATGCCGGGTCTGAACGTGTCCGATGCGCGCGCAAGCGAGGACGTTGCCCGTTACGACATTGAATTGCACGCGAGCGAAAGCGACCGCGGCATCGAGTTCAGCTGGCTCTTCGCCAGTAGCCTGTTTACGCCGGAAACGATGCAACGGCTGGCGGACAGTTTGTGCGTGTTGCTCGATGCGCTGTCACGCAACCCAGATGCCACGGTGGCTTCGCTGCCGTTGCTGGACGGTCCGGGGATGGAGGCTCTGCAGGCATTGACCCGACCATCGCGGCGCGAATATCCGCATAGCACGGCGCATGCATTGTTCGAGCAACACGTGCGTCGTGATCCGGATGCCGTCGCCGTACTTGGTGCCGAGGAGTCACTGAGCTACGGCGAGCTCAATCGTCGCGCCAACCAAGTCGCGCACTACCTGCTGGAGCAGGGCGTGCAACCGGAGGCGGTGATCGGCCTGTGCCTGGATCGCGGCCCCCATCTGCTGGTGGGCATCCTCGGCATCCTCAAGGCCGGCGCCGCCTACCTGCCGCTGGATCCCGCGTATCCGGAAGAGCGGATCGAGGCAATGCTTGAGGATACCGCCGCCGAATTCGTGGTCACGCGCATGGACCTGGTCGAAGCGCTGCCGTGCCTGGGCGAGCGCTGCCTGCTGCCGCTGGATGAGCCTTTACGAGACGCGCTGCTGGGCGGACGATCTACGCAGAACCCGGAACGCGAGCTCGCTGCCGATGCATTGGCCTATGTCGTGTTCACCTCCGGCTCCACCGGTACCCCCAAAGGCGTGTTGGTCGAACATCGCGGCATGGTCAACCTGGCCCATGCGCAGAACGAGCTTTACGCTCTTGCCCCCCACAGCCGGGTACTGGCGTTTGCCTCGATCTCGTTCGATGCCGCCGCGTGGGAATGGCTGATGGCGTTGGCACACGGCGCCTCGCTGTATGTCTGCGATGAGGATGAGCGGCTCTCGGTACGCGCATTGCAGCGCCTGGTTGCGGACGGCGGCATCACGCATGCGACCCTGCCACCCGCGCTGCTCGCGCAGATGTCGCCGGCCGCGCACGCGGATCTACGTTGTCTGATCGTCGCTGGCGAGGCGTGTGATCCGCACGACGCCTGGGCCTGGTCGCAGTATGTGCCGCTGCATAACGCCTATGGCCCCTCGGAGACCACGGTTTGCGCGACCTCGGCGCAGGTGCGCCCAGGCGAACGGATCACAATCGGTCGGCCGCTGCCTAACGTCGCGTGCGCAGTGGTCGACGCGCACGGGCGCCGCCAGCCGATCGGCGTTGCCGGCGAGCTCTGGGTGGGAGGCGCCGGACTGGCACGCGGTTATCTGGGGCGTGAGGACCTGACCACAGAGCGTTTTGTCAACGACCCGGATGCGCTGCATACGCGCATGTACCGAACCGGTGACCTGGTGCGGCTGCTGGCGACGGGCGAGTTGGAGTTCCTTGGCCGAATCGACAGCCAGATCAAGATCCGCGGCTTCCGCATCGAGCCGGGGGAAATCGAAGCCCGTTTGCGCCAGGCCGATGGCGTCCGAGCTGCTGTCGTCACCGCGTGTGGCGACGGAGTAACACGGCGATTGGTCGCCTATGTCGTCCGCGATGGCGAGGAGAGCGCCGATATGAGGCTTGTGTTGGGCCTGAAGGCGATGCTGCGCCAACAGTTGCCTGAGTACATGGTGCCGGCAGCGATCGTGCCGGTGGACAGCATTCCGTTAACTAGCAACCGCAAGATCGACTTGCGCGCACTGCCGGCACCGAACTTCGCCCTGGCAGCCGATGTTGAACCGCCGGCCGACCAGGACGAGGCCACGCTGGTGGCACTATGGGCGGCCTTGCTGGGCGAAACGGTACCGGTCGGCGCCACGTCGAATTTCTTCGAGCTTGGCGGCCACTCGCTGCTGGCGATCCGCCTGATTGCGATGCTGGAAGCGCGTTTCGGTCATACGCTGTCGGTACGCGATGTGTTCCAGCATCCCACGCCACGCGAGCTGGCCGAGCGCTTGCGCGAGGACCATCCCACCCAAAGCGAGCAGGGGACTGCATGGGTGTCGTTCGGCGGCGATGGCGGCCGCCCGCTGTTTATGTTGCCGGCCGCTGGCCTGGGGGCGGCGTCTTACCTGGCACTGGCACGCGCGCTCGGTCAACAGGTCCAGATGCAGGTGTTCGAACCGCGCGGACTGGATGGTGCGCACCGGCCGCACGAGGATTTGATCTCGATGCTGGAGGTCTGCCTACCGGCGCTACGCGCACAAGCAGCCATTGGCGGTGCTCCCATCGTCTTGGTCGGCCATTCGTTCGGCGCGGCGCTGGCGTTCGAACTGGCATGCACGCTGGAACGCGAGGGCATCGAGGTGCAGCTGATACTCCTCGACAGCGTGCTGGAATTGCGTCGAGAGTGGCTGCAGGAGCAGCAGGGGGCAGTGCCGGAGCTTGCGCACGCGGTGGTTGTGCAACTCGCGCAGGTTTATCAGGCCCAGCGACAGATCATGCTGGACTATCGTCCAAGCACCCGATTTGGCGGCGTGGCTTGGCACCTTCGTGCCGAGCGGGGGCGTGCGATCGCGTTGCCGCGTGACGAGCTGGCGCGGCAGGATTGCAGCCATTTCCTTCGTCCGCCACGACACGCCGTGGTGCCCGGTGAACATCTGAGCATGCTGCAGGAGGCCTACGTCGACGCCCTGGCCGCTGCATTGCTCGATGCGCTGCAGCCGCAGCCGGCGCCTGCATGAGCACGTGCTCACGTCTATCCGCGCTTTGGCTGTCTGCAATGACGTCGTCGACAATTCCGGCTGGCGTATCGCACTGGACTGGATACTTGGAACTGGCCGCTAGGGGAAAGAGACATGCAAGACCTGAGTCAGGTGGGATGCGAGGATCTGAAGTCAATCCAGGGCACCCGGTTGTTGCTAGAAGTCGATACCGGCACGGTGCGGGTGACCGACTGGGCCGAGCACAATCACAGCCAGATCGAACGCCTGCTCCAGGCGAATGGCGCGCTGCTGATCCGCGGGCTCCGTTTTCTGGGTAGCCAGCAGTTCGGTACTGTGTTGACGACGCTGTTCGGCGAAGAGTTGATCCAATACTCATACCGGTCCACCCCGCGCACCGAGCTACGAGGCAGTGTCTATACGGCGACCGAATATCATCCTGATCAAGTGATTCCCCAGCATAACGAGAACTCGTACTCGAACCGCTGGGCGATGCGGATCGGTTTTCTCTGCACGATGCCGGCCAGCCACGGCGGCGCAACGCCAATCTGCGATAGCCGCAAGGTGCTGGCTGATATTCCCGATGACGTGCGCGTGCGTTTCGAGCGCGATGGGGTGATGTATGTACGCAACTACTCGGACATCGACATCCCGTGGGGCGAGGTGTTCCAGACCAGTAGCCGCACCGAGGTCGAGACCTTCTGCGCAGCCAACGGTCTGCAATGGGAATGGCTCGATGAAGAACGGTTGCGTACACGGCAGATCAATCAGGCCACTGCGACACATCCGCACAGTGGAGAACAGGTCTGGTTCAATCAGGCGCATCTGTTCCACGTCACCAACTTGGAACCGGAACTGCGCGCCAGCCTGCTGAGCGTCATGGACGAGAGCGAGCTGCCACGCAATACCTACTACGGCGACGGCGAGCCGATCGACCCGGCGACCCTGGACCAAGTGCGAGGGGTCTACCAGCGGCACCAGATCGCGTTCGAATGGCAACGCAACGATCTGCTCCTGCTCGACAATATGCTTTATTCGCATGGTCGCGGCACCTTCGCCGGCAACCGCCAGGTTCTGGTCGGCATGGCCCGTCCGCACGAGGCGGCCGCATGAACGCGGCAGCCAATCGCGCTCCCGGATCCTGGCTGGTGCGGTGCTCAGCACCCAGCGCAGGGGAACGGCTGTTTTGCTTCCCGTATGCCGGCGGCAACCCTTATCTGTTCCGCGAATGGCCAGCCCTGCTGGACCATGCTTACGAGCTCTTCGCCTTGCAGGCGCCAGGCAAGGGGGCACGAATCCTCGAGCCTCCATGCCAGACGATCGCGGCGCTGATAGACGGGCTGATGCCGGTAATCGAACCGATGCTGGCGCAGCGTAGCTTTAGCTTCTACGGCCACAGCAACGGCGCGGTGATCGCATTCGAACTGGCGTGCCGTTTGCAGCAACGTGGCCTGCCCATGCCACGGCACCTGATCCTGACCGGCAGTCCCGCGCCATGGACGCGCATCCAAGAACGTGACTATCTTCGGATACCCGACGAAGCGTTCGTGCAGGTGCTGCGCGAACTGCAGGGCACGTCTGAAGAGGTGTTGGCCGACCGTGAGCTATTGAAGGTGGTAATGCCTGGCTTGCGCGCAGACTTTGCTCAAGGCCAGAGCTACCGGTTCGAGCACCCGGTCCCGTTGGATGTCGCAACGACGCTGGTGCACGGCAAAGAGGATAGTTTCGAGATCGAGCGCACGCGCGCCTGGCAACAGAGGCTGTTGCGACCGGCAACTCTGCATCGCATGCCCGGCGGTCATTTCTTCATTCACAGGTACATGCACGAACTGATCGCGCTCGTCGGACGCACGCTGCGCGGTGAGCAGATCGCAGGCGCTGAACGACTCTCGCCCGATCCAGCATCGCACAACCCGCACCGCACGCCGGAGCACCGGCATGAAAACAAGCTCGAACACCAGTCAGAACATCAGGAAGGCAATGCCCATGTCTGATTCATCCGACTCGCTGTACCTGCGCGAGGACGTTTATTTCGAACCGCTGATCAACGGCTGGTATGCCTGGCCCTACCTGCTGCCGCCAGTGACTGGCGCGCGGCACATGGTCCACACCCATCGCCGAATCATGAACTCGTTCGTCAAGAACCATAAGCTGCACATGATGGCAGTCAAGCAGCCGGGGATGGCCGGCTCCGAGTACCTGGACTGCAGCGAGGATCAGCTCCCCGCTATCCGCGCAATGGTGGATACAATCGACAATGATCATGCCGACTTAGTCGAACTGTCTGACGCCGTGCGTCAGCTGGACGAGATGTTGCGCGAACACACCAGCGGCGAGTCGGTCGAGCCGCTCTACGAGCGTGTACCCGAATCGCTGAAGGGCTACGTTGAACTGACCATGGATCTGGAACACCGTCCCTCCTATCGGTTGATCGAGGGCCTGTTGTACCGTAGCCGGTATTACAAACCGCGACTCCAGAATCTGTTGTTCGGTCGTCTCGACGCCAAGGGCGATCGCCCGTTCGTAATGAGCACGCCGAGGTTGCCGGCCGGCGACAATCTGCAGCTCGCAGCCGACTACAACGATCCACTGATCGATAAGCTGTTCCGCGCACGTACCGAAGCGTTAGGCCCGGCGGAGGTCGATGCACTGTTCGCCGATCGTCCAACGCGCGGCGGGCTCGATTATCGCGAGCTGTTTACCGCGCAAGCCCCACAGCGGAAACATCAGGCAGTTGCAGAGGGCGTACGTGTGCAGTATCTCGGCCACGCCGGCTTTCTGATCGAAACCGCCGAGGTGTCGATCTTGATCGACCCGGTGATCGCCTCACGTGGCGAATCCTTCGCCGACGACGTCATCAGCTTTAGTGAGTTGCCGCCGCACATCGACTATATCTGCATCACCCACCATCATCAGGACCACGCCAACTTGGAGACGCTGCTGCAGCTGCGCCACAAGACCGGCAAGGTGCTGGTCCCGCGAAATAATGGCGGCACCTTGGCCGATCCCTCGCTACGCCTGCTGCTGCGTCAATTTGGCTTCCACGCAGTCGAGATGGATGACATGGAGGAACTATCGGTTCGGGGCGGACGCATCGTCAGCATCCCGTTCCTGGGCGAGCACGGCGACCTCAACGTGCGCACCAAAGCCGCGTGGTTCGTCGAGCTTGGCGGAAAGCGAATACTGTTGGCGGCCGATTCGTCCAACCTAGAGCCGCGCATGTACCGACACATCGCCGATCAACTTGGCGCGCTGGATATCATGGCGATTGGCATGGAATGTGTCGGCGCCCCGTACACTTGGCTGTACGGCGCCTTGCACACCAAACTGGTCAGCCGCAAGATCAAGGAGTCGCGTCGCCTCAACGGTTCTGGCTACGAACAAGCCGCACGTATCGCCGACATGCTTCAGCCGTCACGGATTTTTCTCTACGCGCTGGGGCTGGAGCCCTGGTACAAGTACTTCATGGGGATCGAGTACGACGAGCATTCCGCGCAGATGGTCGAAACAGGACGCATGCTCGAAGCTTGCGAGGGGAGGGGAATTCCGGCCGAACGCTTGTACGGCAAGAAGACCGTCCATCTCGGTCCAGGTTGATCGAGGTCCGCGCGGGAGGCTTCTGCCACCGGTGCTCTCAGATCATGACCTCCTTATCGGATTTGAGCGACCGCACTTGGCCTATGAAGCAAGAAGGAGCTTTTTTCAGGTTGATCGAGCCACCAGGCCCTGTGAAGCGGCGCAGGGGTGCTGTGACCGCAGTTCAAGCAAGATTGGCTTTGTCGGCCAAGACTATCGCCAACAGATGAACCCGTCGTCACCGCCAGCTAGCCTAAGCCAGGTGCCGACCGCGCTTGCCAGTGGATATGGGGGTCAGAAGGGACTTAGATTTGCTGGATCCACGGACATTGCTGCGTGGTTACGGCAGCAACCAAAGCCCAGACACGAAATAGCATATGACATAATATACAGACTATGCGCGCTAGGAGCGTGCAAGTTATTGATTTCAATTGGCTTTTTCTGAATCGTCGCCGGCATCATGCCGATGGCCAGGATCAACGCCCCGACCACCGCAGTGATCGGGGTCAGTCTGTCCAGGATCGATTGCCAGAGCGCACGCTCTGTTGCTGAGGCTGCACGCTCAGTGTGAATCCTCGCCATCCAGCTCGCTCCGTCCAGCTTGGCAAGCGCACAAAGCTGCGCAATTCGTTCGTCTGGCAGGGCATATCTGCCCGAGCGCCAAGAACTAACCATCGCTCTGGTCACCCCTAGCTTTTGAGCTAACGCATTGTCTGAACTGAATTTTCCGCCTGCTCGCACCAGGTCGATCAGTTCGTTTTCCGCGCTCATGTTTAGCTGACCTTTACATTCCTGTTTCGCTGAACTATACAAGCGCTTGCGTTTAGTGTGGCTAAGCGCCCCGCCCCCCGGTACCCCCCGGGGGTCACGGGTCAGGGTAGGGGATCTGGAACAGGGGACATTTCGTGACGCATCACAATATCTTGGCCATCTGGCTGGTCCTGATCGCGTGCGCATATCTGCGCGCCGTGTTCGTGTCGATCGCCTATCGCCGCCAGGCTCGATTCAACCGCCTCGACTCCGATTACCGCGCCGCCGCCCTGGTTGCTAATGCCAAGCGTGAGGTGCGCCGTGCTTGATTTGCCCGGTCCGAAGCTGCATGAGCTCTACTCCCTGCGCGCTCGCGCCGCACTTGCCCGCCAGCAGCTGCTGGTCTCTGTCTATGACGCCCTCATCGAGCAGCGCATCCAGCTAATCGGCAACACCCCGGCGGTGGCTCTGTGACCCCGCTGCTCGCCCTTTGCCTACCCTTTTCACCGGTCGCAGCCTGCAATCAGGCCGGTGCAGGCCCGGCGCAGCCGGGTGGCCCGAGCAGTAACACGGGCCAAAAGTCTCAGACCCTCGAAGGTCTCTCGAAGCCGATCATCGATTTCTGCACCTTGGTGTTCGACACCGATAAAGCCATCAAGCTGCTGAAGCGAATGAGCGCCCAGGAGATGGTCTCCTACGTCTTTGGCACCTCCGGCAGCATTGTCGCCGGCGCCCTGGTCGATCGCTTGTGGAACTTCCGCTACCAGCGCAGCGCCATCCTCATCGATGAGACTTCAAGCGTCTGTGGTCGCATCGGCATTTCGGATGCTGGCGAGGTCTGCATCAGTCTGACAGGGCAGGGCTGCACTCACGTGCCCAATTGGGCCTATGCAGAGCGCGTCGCGCAGGATCTTGGTGCGCACTTGACCCGCATCGATATCGCTATCGACGACCACATGGGCAAGTGGTTCGACGTGGAGCACTTCCGCGACGCCTACCATGAGGGTGGCTTCACCATGAATGGCCGGCCTCCGCACGCTAAGCACATCAGCGACGAAGGCACCGATAAGGGCTGTTCGTTCTACGTCGGCCAGAAGGGCCACAAAGAGCTGTGCATCTACGAGAAAGGCAAGCAGCTTGGTGACCCAGAAAGCGAGTGGACCCGCTGCGAGGTGCGCCTCTACGCCAAGCGCATGATTCTTCCGCTCAGTGCGATGGTCGATCCAGGCAAGCACTTTGCCAGTGCCTACACGATCCTCGCTGACCTGGTGCTTGGCGAACTTGAACGCCTCGAGCTCAAGGAACGCATGGTCAACCCCTCGGTCAAGGCCATGATCGAATTCATCGACACGCAAGCCGGTACAGCGCTCCGCGTCCTCTGGAACGCGTTGAACAGCCGCAGCCCCGAATACGCCGTGTCAGTCCTGCAGCGCTACCTGAGCCACGACGGCGTGCCTGGCCGTTTCAAGAACCTGCAGCAGCTCGACCTAGAGGTACGCATCAGCAATCAGCTGGACGAGCTATTCCCCGACTGCGCCTAACCCTCCGGGGCACCGTGTCGCTTGCGGCGCGGGGCCCAACCACTTCACCGCCACCGCACCGTGACGCGTCACGGAATTCCGCACCATCACCATCAAGGTAACCATCGCAATGAAGATCACGATCACCAGCCAGCACGTCAACGAAAAACACTGGGAAAAGCAGGGTCGTAGCGGAATCATCCGCACCCAGGAAGCCAGTGCTGAAACCCCGAAGTTCCGCCAGACGGTCCGCCTGGATCTTGGCAAGGAACCGCCCTACGAAAACGGCGTCTACGAGTACAACCTCGAGGACAACGTAGGCGTCAATCGCTACGGCGATTTCGAGCTGCCGCGCAAGCCCACCCTGGTCCGCGTCGACAAGCCCGCCGTCAAGGCGGCCTAAGGAGCCGCTATGGCCGTCTTTGTCCTGCACTGCAAGGAAGCCGACTACAACGCTTCCACGCAGCAATGTGCGGCCCCGTTTTACGCACCTGCGTCCAATTTTCCTCCGCCGATGGACGCGGGCGAGGGCTTGGCAATCTCCGGAATCATCGCGGGTTGCTGGGCCATCGGTTTCATGATTCGGCAGGGGCGTCGTATCTCTCTCGCTTGACCAACCAACCATCAAAGGAAAGCACCACATGAAGACCAACACCACTCGTTCGACCTCGATCGCCGCCAAGGCCTCTGCAGCCGTCGCTGCTGCCGCCGCATCGGTGATGGCTGGCTCCGCCTTCGCTGCCGGTGAAGTCGCCGCAGCCATGACCGACGGCATCGACAAGTCCGACTTGCTGGCCGGTGGCGTGATCGTTCTCGGCGCCTGCGCCGTGATCGCCATGATCGGCCTCGGTCGTCGTCTGGCCAAGTAATCGGCCAGCCAGGCAGACAGGGCAGGGCGGGGATTTCCCCGCCCTTTTTTGTGACGCAACACGAAAAGGGGGAGTTATGGAATACGTCGGTTACTTCGTCATGATCGCCATCTTGGGGGCGCTATGGCTCGCACTGGACAGTTGAGCTTTCTCGGCCGCGTGTTCGCGTCTGCGATCGCGCGCCGACTCGCCTATGCCCTGGTCGCTATCGCCCTAGGTTTTTGCGGCGTCAGTCGTGCACAGGCTGCCACATACCCAAAGGTGGGTGATGCTATCGCGGCGTGTAACGCTGATACCTCGAAGTGGAAATCAGAAAATCCCGGCAGCGCCAATTATCTGTGCATTGACGTCCACGAGTCTTCCCTGGTGAGTCGCCGAATCGCATCAGACACTCGCATCCCTGCCAACCTCAATGCCGATTTTCCCAACGACTATAGGTACCTCGCAGGCTGTGAGGACGAACCGGATTACACCGGCGGTGGACCATGGGGCACCTACGTCGGTTCGGCACGGTCTGGAAGCATTGGTTGCCGAAACGGATGCGATGGCGTGTGGTTTGGCAACGCTGATGACAGCATGACCTGGAAAGGCACTGGAGCGGTGTGCCCTAATGACCCGCCTAAGACGTGCGAGGGCATGAAGGGTTACAACTGGAACGCCTACCTTGGCGTCTGCGAGCCTACGCCGCCTGACAAGTGTCCTGAGGGGCAGTCCAAGAACGCGAAGGGCAACTGCGAACCTAACGCGTGCCCCGAGGGCATGGTCTTGGGCCAGGACGGCACCTGTAAGCCAAAGGATAACGAGTGCCCCGCAGGGCAGATCAAATCGCCCACTGGCAGCTGCCTGCCTGGCGATGGTCAGTGCGCTGCAGGAGAGGTGCGCGGCGCTGATGGCACTTGCAAGAAAGACGGTGACGGTGACGGCGAGCCAGACGGTGAAGGTGATGGAGAGGGCGACCCCGATAAGAGCCAGTTCTCCGGCGGCGATGATTGCAATACACCTCCGAGCTGCAGCGGCGACGCGATCATGTGCGGCCAGGCTAGGATTCAGTGGCGCATTGACTGCAACACGCGTAAGAACCGCAACGTCAGCGGGGGAACCTGCGCCGCCATGCCTGTGTGCACTGGCGAGAAGTGCGACGCTGTTGAGTACAACTCCATGCTGTTCCAGTGGCGCAGTGCCTGTGCTGCAGAAAAGCTGCTCGCTAAGGGCACCGGCGATGGCGGCAGCAATGGTGAGCAACCCGCTTGGACTAAGGTCGGCGGCATGTCGCAGGACCCGGGCGCAGGCGCGTCTGACGCTGACACCAAGGTGCTCACCACCAAGAAGATCAGCACCGACGACCTCGACCAATCCGGCTTCGGTGGCGGTGGTACCTGCCCAGGTTTCGAAGCTGCAAGCGGTGGTGTGATCGCCAGCGCCTACTCGGCCACGTTCGCCTCGCCACCGCCGATGTGGTGCACCTTCATCGCACGCCTACGCGCCGGCCTCATTGCCGTCTCTGCGTGCGTCTCCGTCTTCATTCTCGCTAGAGGAGTGGGCTGACATGCCTATGATCATCGGCGCGCTGATCAGCGCGCTCCTGCAGGGTCTGCGTACATATCTGCCTGGCATCGTCGGCCGCGTGCTGATCGCCTTCGGCATCGGGTTCGTTGCACACGAAGTTGCACTGCCGTCGCTCAAGTCGTTTATCGCCGGCTGGTTGCCCGGCCTCGGCGCTGTCGGCGTCGCCTACTGGGACGCCAGCGGCATCGGCGTGTCCGTCACCATGATCCTGTCCGCGATCGCCGCAGCGGTGTCGCAGAAAGCCATCCTCTCCAAGTTGGTGAAATCCTAATGGCCCTTTACCTCGTTACCGGCCAACCAGGCCACGGCAAGACCGCTTACGCGATCGACAAGGCATTCGCGTTCAAGAAAGAAGGGCGCGAGATATACGCCCACGGCATCAAGGACTTCGACTACGAGCGGGCAGGGTGGAAGCACCTCGAAGACCCCACCAAGTGGCAGGACTGCCCAGATGGTGCGGTGATCATCCTTGACGAGTGCTACACCGTGTTTCCGAACCGCAACCCAGGTGCGAAGGTGCCTGAGCATGTTGAGCCGATGGCACGCCATCGTCATCGCGGCTTCGACTTCATCTTGATCGCGCAGCAAGGCCTGCAGCTCGATCCGTTCCTGCGTGGCCTCTACGAAGAGCACTGCCATGTGCGGCAGACCTCGATCATGAAGAGCAAAACCAAGCTGAAGAAGTGGGACGCCTACCAGGGCAACGTCGCTGGCCCGTGCGGGAATATCGTCGATTGGGTGAGGCCGAAATACGTCTTCGATTACTACACCTCCACCACTCTGGTGACCACTAAGCGCAGCATTCCGACCTGGGTGAAGATGGTCGGCATTGGCCTTTTGATCATCCTCACCGCGATGTACTACCTGAAGCACAGCTACAGCGCGAAGATTGAGAAAATCAACGAGGAAGCCGCCACGACACACAGCGGCACCGGGGTGACTGGAGCTTCAGCGAAGGGCGCACCGGGGCCGCGTACCTACGACACACCCACCGACTACGCAAAGGCACATGTCGCGCGGTTCGCTACGATGCCCTGGACAGCACCGATTTATGACGGTGGATCTCCTGCAGGTCAGCCCCAGCTCTACTGCATGTCCAGCCTCGCCGGCACAGATGCCATGGGCAAGCACCAGGAAGCCTCCTGCAGCTGCATGACAGAGCAGGGCACTAAGTACGAGATGAGCCAGCCAGAATGCCGCACGGTGGCCAGGAACAGCACGCCGTACAACCCGTATAAGCAGCCGGTTGCACCGCCGCCTCCGTATGTCCCGCCAGCTGACCAGGTGCACGACCAGGTGGCCGCTGTGCCTGGCACTGTCATCGGGTCTACGTCGCGGGCTGCAGGTACGTTCCCGGAGTCGAAGCCGTATCAAACTTCGACCACCATCCCAGATACAACAGCGCAGCTTTGATTCCGTGACGCGTCACGATATGATTCACTCATCAACAAGGGGAGTAGGGCATGGATACCGAAACACTGTTCGCGATCGCTGTGCTGCTGGCGCTGGTCTTGTGTTTCTGGCCGCTGTCATCTCTCCGCCGGCGTAAGGGCTGATCCCATGCGCGACGACAAGGACCGATCCACGCTGCAGCTGCCCTTGCCTGGCCGACCAGGCCGGCCGCCTGCCAACGGCCTGGCTGCCATGACCGATGCTGAGCGCGCCAGGCGCTACCGTGAGAGCCAGGCCAAGCGCCTGGTCAAGGGTCGCCGTAACCTGCAGGAGCTGACCGATGCGCTCTTGCTCGAGCAGATCCGCCAGACCATCGTTAACGGCTCCACCAAGCGCACTGTGGCCAGGTACGTCGCCGAGCTCGCTCGTAGGTATCCCTGATGATCAACAAGGACGCACTGACGTTTGTCTGCCTGTTCTGGCTCGCCGCCTGCATCATCGCCATCGTGTGGGCTGAGATCGAGAACGTGATGCACCGCCGGCGTGCCAGACGCCTGGCAGCAGCCAAGAAAGGGGTGTAGGGGCAATGCCCCTACGGATAACGCCTCACCCGCGCCGTGGAGCTCGAGGCCCACGCGTTCTACGCACCACCTGCGCTCGATCGGCGGACCCCGCGCCATCCACCACTGATGACCGCTCGTCATGCTTGCGCTGGATCACGTCCCGAAGGTAGATCACGTTGGCCGCTGATGACCGATGTGGCGGACTGGGCACGTACAGGCGTCTGTACTGAGGGTTACAGGTCCTTAGCTTTGCTTCGTCCATCATCGCCGACCATTCCCGCGCCAGGCTTGATGTCAGCGCCAGCCAGGTGAGCTGGGTGGCTGTGAACGCCTTTCCCTCCGGGGTCACCAGCTCGCCCCGTACGAACGAAAAACCGGCCCAGGGGCCGGTCAGTTGTCGATCACGCATCTGCCAATCTCCATTTGGCGTGCCATCGTCGCCGCCGCGGCGTGACCGCAGCAGCAAACGAACGCAACCAGCGCCGCAGGCGTTTTGACATAATATACATTATGCGAAATGTGGTGTTGACGCTCCTGTACGCCCTGGCGGCCTATCTTCGCATTGCAACCGGTGATTGCCGCGGAGGAAATGCCCCCGTTAACCGGGCTCGGTAAAGCTGTGACTTTTCACCCCACCACCGGCCAAGTCACAGGTCCGGCGTCCAGTTCGGGCAAGTCACAGGTTTTGCGCCTCCCGTTAGCTTTTGCCCTAACGCCGCGCTCTGGAATCCCCAGTTTCAACGCTGATTGCGGACACTGAATCGCCCCACTGGCAGCCAGCATGTGCCCCAAGTGGCACCAAAACCAACCGGTGAAGAGCCGTTCCGAGGATCAAGATTTATGATCAAAGACCGTCAGTTTGAGTCGACAACTACAGTCCTGCAGGAGTTGCTGGATCGCATTGAGTTTGAGACCGCGGGTTGACACCCTTATCAAGCGAGAATCGCCAGTTGCCCGTCCAGGCGTTTTTTGCAGGCGAAGGCGCCCGTGGCGCTAGCGCTTCAGGGGATTACCTACGAGGATACGCGCCGTCACTCAAATCCGATGAGGACCTTTGGGGTAGCCGCGGAACCAGTCCTCCTCGAACTGCGAGGTCAGATACGGCCGCACAAACGCCGATTGGGTGAGGTCCAGCAACCGCTCTTCATGCTGGGCGATGGCTTCCACATCACTGAGTGTTGGGTAGTGACGCAACAGCCGGTAGGCTTCCTGGCGCACAGACTTGGGCACGGCTTGGCTGCCAGCGAGTTCCTTAAGAAACGCTCCGGCTTGAAGCAGGTTGCGAGTGCGCTCGTCAGGCAGGGTCATGTGACTGCTCACCAATGCTAAGGAATTCTTAGCGTAACGCTTGACCCTGCTCGCGTTCCAGCGGCGATTACGCGAATGGCGGGCCGCGTTTGGTTACCGAGCTCTTAGACATGCTCCTAGGTAACACGGAATGGCGCTTGCTGTGCATTACTTAACCGCCTTACTGCGATCTCGCTTAGACCGTTCGGGTTTTGGGCGCTTAGGTGGACTCCGTCCCACATGTTGCTGCCACGCTGCTTCGAGTGCTGCCGGCAGATCGTTCAATTTGACGAGTTGCGCCTCAAGTGCATCTGCCCGTGCCTGCTGAATCGTGAGGTCTTGGCGGAGCGCTGAAACATCGCCTTGCGCGTGTTCTAGCGCTTCCTCAAGTCGGCGCTTATCCAGCGCTGCCTCTCGCTGGCTGGCAGCTAGCTGTTGCTTGTCCTGCTTGGACTCCTGACGCGCACGATCAATCTCAGCGTGGGCCCGGTCCTCAGTGGCACGCATGTGTTGGGTCAATGTGTCGCGCTCGGCACGCGCCGCATCCTGCAATTCCTGGATATGGGTACGCAGCATTTCATTGGCGCTTTCTGCGCCGAGGGCGCGTAAAGCTGAGGCGTCACGCTGCTGGCTAAGTTCGGCCAGCTGACGCTGCAGCTGCTCGACAAAGCGCTCTAACTCAGACGTCCGCGCGGCGGCGAGTTGTTCGGCTTGCTGAGCAGCGTGGGTTACGCTTCCTAGCCGGGCAAGCTCGGCCTGCATAGCCTGCCGGTCTCGCTCCAACGTTTCTCGGGCGTCTAAGAGGGATGCACGATCAGAAGCCATTGCGTCATCGGCCTGGACTCGGGCGTGGTCTAGCGCCAACGTCCACCACTGCCCTGCCAGGGCTGCGACGGCCTCGGGCACATTGGCCGTTGCGATCCGGACATGACGGTCCGTTGCCAAGCGAGGCCCCAAACCTTGCCACCAAGTCTCCAGCCAGCGCACAACTGTGTTCGGTGACCCTGTACCCAGATGGGCGCGAATACGCTCAACCGTAGGTCGTTCGCCATCTGCAACGAGCGCATCAGCAGCGCCGTGCACGTCGGATTCGGTGATGCCTCTGGCCATCAAAAATATCTCCCGTCTTGGCGCCCTGCCCCGCAGTTGACGTACTCGCGATAAGTGATGATTATCGTGGCTAGGCCTACTTATTCGTAGCGTAAATTACATACTATGAATGCCAATTCCACTAGTGCCGCCCTCGTCCAGACCGTCCACCAGCTAGTACTGCCCGAACAGCTGGCGCAACAGGCGGCGGACGCGGTGCGCGAGCTGCTAGCCGAAGCAGCGGCCGAGAACACCACCCGCAGCTACACCAGTGCCCTACGCTACTGGGCCGGCTGGCATGCGGCGCGCTACGGCATCGAGCTCGCATTGCCGGTGCCCGAAGCCACTGTGCTGCAGTTTGTGGTCGACCACGTGCAGCGCCGCTCGACTGACGGTGAACTGGCGTGGGAGCTGCCGCCGATCGTGGACCAGACCCTGGTGGCGGCCGGCCTGAAGGCCAAGCTTGGGCCCTGGACCTTGGCCACCGTGCGGCATCGGGTTGCCGTGCTGTCGACCGCGCACCGGCTCAAGCAGCTGACTAACCCGTGCGAGCAGCCGGCGATCCGCACGGTGCTGAGCCGGGCCGCCCGGGCGGCGGTTAAACGTGGTGAACGGCCTCGCAAGAAGACGGCGATCACCCTGCCCGAGCTGGAGGCAATGCTGGCCACCTGTGACGACAACCTGGAAGGGATCCGCGACCGCGCCCTACTCTGCTTCGGGTTTGCCAGTGGCGGACGTCGGCGCAGCGAGATTGCTGCCGCCGATTTACGTGACCTGCGCCGGATCGGCGATCAGGGTTATATCTACCGACTCGAGCACAGCAAGACCCAGCAGGCCGGCGTCACCGCGAGCTCGACGCCGGACAAGCCGGTCCTCGATCGGGCCGCCCTCGCCCTGCAGGACTGGCTAGGCGCGGCCGGCATCACCGAAGGGGCGATCTTCCGACGGCTATGGAAACAGCGCGTAGGTCCTGCCCTGTCCCCCGCTGCGGTCGGTGAGATCGTGCAGCGACGGGCGCGTCTGGCTGGGCTGAAGGGGGATTTTGGCGGGCACAGCCTGCGGTCGGGGTTCGTGACCGAGGCCAGTCGCCAAGGCGTGGCGCTTCCGGCGATCATGCAGCTGACCGAGCACCGGTCAGTGTCGAGTGTCATGGGGTATTTCCAGACCGGAAGCACTTCCTCAAACCCTGCTGCCCGTTTGCTGGAAGACTGACTGCCTGAGCGGACTATGGACACGCGTTAACTGGTGCGCCCTTGGGTCTTCCAATGGCTTATCCTGCAGCCGCTGGACTTATTACTACGACCAAGGGAGGGGGCGTGGCCTCAAGTAAATCGAGCAAGGGAGCCGGTGTGCCGCTATCAGCGCTATCGCCGCCAACCCCTTGGCCTAATGCCAATGCACGCCTTCTTGGCGTGGGAGCGGGACTGCCCGTACAACCGCTGGATCGGCTGGCTCAGTTCAGTGCGGCAAATTTCGAACGCTTCACCCTTGAATGGGCCTCTGACTACCTCTCTGCACAAGTCGAGGTCGTTGAGGTTCAGCAGCGCGGCGGTGCCGGCGATAAGGGACGAGACGTCGTCGTGTGGCTTGATCCCTCGGGGGCTGAGTCGCGCCGCTGGAAGCTATATCAGTGCAAGCACTACAGCGATCGTCTGGGACCCGGCGTCGCAGCCGGTGAGATTGCTAAAGTTCTCTATTACACGCTCAAGGGCGACTACACATCGCCTGAAGAGTATTGGTTTGTCACGCATAAGGGCACGACTTCTACTCTTCAGGATCTCTTGGATGATCCAAAGAAGCTGTGCGATTTCGTAACTGAGAACTGGGATAAATATTGCGCGGGCGAAATCACTTCCAAGGCGACAGTGGACCTCACTGAAGAGATGAAAGACCACATTGCATCGTTTGATTTCAGCATTTTCAAAGCGAAGCAGCCGCTTGAACTCATCTCCGAGCATGCGCAAACCAGGTACCACTTAACAGTATTCGGTGCGCCGCTGATTGAAAGGCCGCCTCCGCCGGAGCCCCCGTCATCCGCTGCACCGACAGAGTCAGGCTACATCACTCAGTTGTTCGAAGTTATCGGGGAAGTCATGGAGACAACTATCAGCGATCCCAGCGACTTCTCACATTTGGCCTCTTACAATGGCATCTTTGAGCGCTCTCGCATTACCTTCTATTGCGCAGAAGGCCTTAAGGAGCTGGCCCGCGATCAGATGGCTGATCCAGCGTTCTTTCAAACGTTGCTCGGCGAATTCCGTGAGGGTCTGTATTACACATACACAACAAGCGGTCAGACCGGATTAAATCGCCTCAAAGACACTGTGAAGGCAGCGCAGTCGCTGCAGCTTGGCGGGCACGTGTTAGCCCCTCATGTGCAAGCAAAGGACCGCGAAGGCATGTGTCACCAGATGGCGAACGAGGGTATTCTGAAGTGGTGCGGCAAATGATGAACAACGATCCAGACTCACCACGGTCCACTCGTCCTTTCAACACGCCCTTGGAATGCGGCCTTCGAACGCTATTTGTACTGAACGCGACCAATGGAGCGCCGTCAGATCTCCAGCGGCTCGTTTCATATGACTACCTCCTTGTTCACTCTGGCGACATACCCGATGGTCCGCCCAGCCTGCATCCAGCAGTGCCCCTTCGTGGAACAGAGCTACTAGTTAAACGTGATTTGGTGCGCGCCGGATTGAATCAGATGTTCTCTCGTGAGTTGCTCATGAAGAGCTTCGACCGCACGGGAATCATGTATCGAGCAACCGCGCTAACCACAGCCTTTGTAGGCCTGCTCAAGTCCGAATATGCCAAAGCACTTCGCCACAGATCCGAGTGGATCGTATCGAACTTCGGAAGCCAGTCTGACGAAGAGATAAATGCCTTCATGTCGGCCAATGTTGGCAAGTGGGGGGCCGAGTTTGAGCGGCTCACGGCGCTACGCGATTTGGAGTTGTAGAGCGATGTTTCAGCTGCGAAAGCTTGTACTGCGTGGCACTGGCGTTATGGATGCCACGGAAAGTTTTGAACCTGGCGGAAACATTCTTGCGGGGGAGTCTGACACCGGAAAGAGTTACCTGCTTCACTGCGTTGACTACGTCTTCGGTGCAGATGAACTAAGGAAGCGAATTCCCGAGGCCGATGCATATTCGGATATTTTTGTTGAGCTTGAGAACTCAAACGCAGACTTCCTTACACTCAAGCGCAGCTTGACCGGAGGAAAGATCGCCGTCTACCGATCCAAGTTCGAATCCATTGGCGTAACCCAACCCGAAGCCGTGACTTCGAAACGCGGAAATGGCAAAGGCGTCAAAGACATCTCGTCTATCCTTTTTCCTTTCGCCGGGATCCCTGAGGCAGTGCTCCGCAAGAATGACCGCGGAGTGACTCAGCGCCTTTCCATGCGCATGTTTCTTCCGGTGCTTCTAGTCGACGAGATCGCTGTAATTGATGAGCGGTCGCCGGTCCTTGGAAAGAGTGGCTTTGGCGAGACCGCACACAAGCGAACTTTCTCCTTCATGCTTTCCGGGGAAGATGACGCAGGAATTGTAACCAGTGAAGAACAGGAGCTCGTAAAGGCGCGCTCTACTGCGCAACTTGGCGTTATCACGGAACTTCTAGCACCTCTTGAAGAGCGCGCGGCAAGACGTCAGTTTTTCGGGCCCGCGACTTCAGAAGAAATTGAGGAGGCAATTAGCACGATTAGTGATCAAATCACGTCGATCACCGAGGGGAGGAAAAATCTCTATTTAGAGAAAGAGGCGTCCGCCGAAGAGCTGAACCGGACTGAGTCACAGATCATTGCCTTGGATGAGCTGCTATCGCGGTACCACTTGCTTGATGGCCGCTATGCCTCGGATTTGGAGCGCCTTGATTTCGTGGCGGAGGGTGCTCACTACTTCAAAGAGCTGCAGGAGACGCATTGCCCGCTTTGCGATCAGGTCATGGACAACGCTCATGAACACTCCACTGAAGTATCTGCGGAGAGCGTCCACCAGTCAGCGCGGGCGGAAGCGGGAAAGATTCTCGGGCATCGCGTGGACTTGGCGGCGACTATTGAAGCCGTGACTTCACGCATGCAAGACCGGGCCATGCAGGCGGCTTCAGCTAAGGCAAACATATCGCGAATCGAAGATAGACTTTCTCATGCAGTGATTCCGTCCTTCTCCGAAGTCGCCGCCCTTCTCGACAGCCTGATCAATCAGAGGATCGAGCTTGAGCGCGCCAGTATTGAGCGAGATCAGATTCACACCCTAAGCGAGCTCAAGCGTCAGATCGAGACTGCGTTGCGCGTTAAGGAAGAGAAGGAAACTTGGGAGCAGTTGCCCGCAAAGGCACTGCGAGAACTATGCTCCGAGATTGAGGCCATTCTGGGCGAGTGGAGCTGGAAGGGTCCGGGGCGAGTGGATTTTGACCAAAAGGAATACGACATTGTTGTGGATGGTCAGTCTCGTCAATCGCATGGCAAGGGCGTTCGCGCGGTCCTCTATGCAGCTTTCGCGATAGGGCTTCTTCGCTACTGCAAGACTAAAGGCAAGCCCCACCCCGGCATGCTGATTATTGACTCACCGCTGACGAGCTACAAAAAAGGTAAGTCCAGTTTCAGCGGCGACGGCCCAGTTGATCCGGGAATCGAGGCCTCCTTCTGGGAGTCGCTCACGCGCCTCGACTATGGGATCCAAGTGATCATCGTCGAGAACAAAGAACCGCCCCAAGACGTGGCCGAGAAGGTCCACTATCAGTGGTTCGCGGGTGACGCGGCCAAGCCAGGCGAACGGGTGGGATTGATTCCTCGGTACCAGCCTCAGTTGACGAACCCAGCCCCCCCCTACTCCGATAGATCTCCCTAACCCCTGCCCCGCTGATGTCCGCCTCCGGCTAAGAGCGGTCTTTGCACGCAGTCCGATGTCTCTAATGACCGTATCATCATCTGAATCCGTCTTGCTATAGGGGGCTAGAATTTGGAGTGCTTCCGAATCGACGAAAGCGGCTACACGGGCTTTGACCTGCTGAACCCGGAGCAGAGGTTTCAAGGTGCGACGGCGATCGCCATCAATGACGACGAGGCCAGGCAACTAATCCGGGAGCACTTTCCCAAGCTGCAGGCGGACGAGCTCAAGTACCGGGCCTTGGCGCGACGGCCAGCCAACCGGCCCCGCCTGATGGCGCTACAACGCGACTTGCTAGGCCACCACAAGTGCGTGACCTACGTCTGCGACAAGCGCTACCTGTTGCTGCTGATGTTCCTGGATTACGCCGTCGAGCCCTTCTATTACGAGCGTGGGATGGACTTCTACGAGGACGGGCAGAACTACTCGCTGGCATCCCTGTTGTACACGGTGGGGCCAACGATGCTCGGGCAAGGCGCCCTCGACGGCCTGCTGGCGAGTTTTCAGCGAGCGGTGAAGGAGAAGAGCCCGTCGGCGCTCGCCGACCTGGTCCAGACTGCGCGCGCCTCACGCTGGCAGGAACTACCGGAAGCGCTGGGGCCTCTGGCGCAGTATGCCGCCCCCGAGTGCCTGCGAGCGATCGCCACGCCCGGCGTCAACACGGATGCTGCCCTGGTGGTGCTGCAGTCCCTGGTCAGCCGGATGGAGGCCATGGCTGACGGTCCGTATCGGGTCGAGCACGACCAGTCGAAAAACCTTCTGACCTATCACGACTTACTGCAGCGCTACATCTGCCACGAGGACGTGGTCACGTTCCGCCAGTCGGAGATCGCCAGCATCACCTTCCCGCTCAAGCTCCAGTTGGTTACGCAGGTCGACTCCCGGAACTGTCCCGCCGTGCAGCTGGCGGACGTGATGATCGGCGCGGCCATCGAGGCGGCGAACACGCTCACGGGACAACGTGCCGGGGCGCTGGACGCCCGGGAGGTCATGGCGCTGTATGCCGATCACCAGCTGATCCACATGCTGCCCTCGATCGATTTCGACGAGCAGAAGCGCTTCCGCCAGGGAACGCAGGCGGCCCAGGTTATCGACTATTTCACAGAGAACTTCCACACGCCATAACCGAAGGGAAGCACGACCCAGCCGCCGCAGGGGCGCGGATGGCCGATCAATACCGCCAAAGACGCCAAACAGAGCGTCTTTCTGTGTAAGGGGGCTGCATGGCAAGCATCGCTTCGGAGTACCACCGCTTTCTAGCGCACTTGGCGCAGCAACATGTGCACGACGACGTGCGCCGGCTCGCGCACCTAGTGCTCTATCACCTGCAGCCACTGGCCGAGGTTGGCGCTGTGCGCCGCGGGCGATCAACGCGCTTGGCACCGCTCGCCGTGGCGCATCTGGCGCAGATGCCTGTCGCCTACAACAGGGACGGGTGCGACCCCGATGCCGGGCCGGCTCTGGGGAGGCTGCATCAGCTCGAAGTCGGTCCGTTTCGCGGATTCATGCGGCAGGAGACATTCGACCTCAGCCATGACATCACCCTGGTCTACGGCGCCAACGGTACCGGCAAGAGCAGCTTCTGCGAAGCCTTGGAAGTGGCGATGCTCGGCTCGATCAGCGAAGCGCAGGCCAAGCGGGTCGACCAGCGGATCTACTGCAACAACGCTCGTCTGCGCCGCCACGTCGCACCGGTTCTGTCGTCCAGGTCGGCGGAGGAAGCACAGGCCGTCCAGCCCGACGAAGCCGAGTATCGCTTCTGCTTCATCGAGAAAAATCGCCTCGACGATTTCGCCCGCATTGCCGCGCGAACACCAGGCGATCAGCGTCAGCTCATCGCGACCCTGTTCGGCGTGGACCAGTTCAGCGAGTTCGTGCGTGGCTTCAATCCTTCCCTCGATCAGGACCTGATGCTTGCGGGCGTGCAGGCGGCGCAGCTGGCACAGCGTCGTCTGCAGTTGATGAACTCTGAACAGACCATCGCTGCCTACCCGCAGAAGATCGCAGCGGTCGAGGGTCTCGAACAGGCCTTGGCGCAGCGTGTGTCGTCTGGCGCGACCTATCAGGCTTGCGTCGACTGGCTGCTGGGTACGCCGGAACAGCAGGGGCGGCTGCCGTATATCCAGGCTCAGCTGGATGCCAGGCCGCCGGTCATTCACGAGGTGACCCAGGCCAGGCTGCAGATGTCGCTGGCGGAGGCCTACCGCGTCCAGGGGCTGTGGCAGACGGCGTCCGCACAACTCGCGGCCCGCGCCGGCGAAGTGTCATACGCGAAGCTCTACGAGGCCGTGCTGGCGCTGGCCAACGGGGCGACCGCGTGTCCGGCTTGCGGAACCGGGCTGGCTGCCGTGGCGCAGGATCCATTCGCTAGGGCACGGGCGGGCTTAGAGCAGCTCAAGCAGCTGGCCATCCAGCAACAGCAGGAGGCCGGGCTTCGGACGCAGTTGAGCGAGGCGGTCCGGGCACTATGGGACGAGATGCGACGCGTGGTAGCGGCTGCTGTGGTCACCTGTCCTGCCGAAATGCAGGCCGCAGGCCTACCGCTACTGCCTCCCACGGCTGCGGGCAACTGGCTCGGGGCCTGGGTCGACGGAGACCAGCGCGCCTGGCAAGCCTTGCTGCGGATCGCCGAAACCATCCAGGGCTTCGACGCGCAGGCGCGCGAGGTGCATGCTCAGCGCGGTGCGCTGGCCCAAGAGCGGGACCGCCTGCAGCAGCATCAGCTGGAGATCGAACGGCTACGGACCATGCGCACGGCTGCTGATCAAGATTTGACGGCCGCTCGCCAGACCGTGGCCCAGTTCTACGAGTCAAACCGCGACCTGATCCAGGCCGTCGCGGCCGAAGTGCCGCTGGTGGCGCACCACCAGCGGGTAAAGGCCGCCTACGACGGATTTCTACCCGAGATCCAGGCCTATCTGACCGCTCTGCCGGGTGTGCTGCTGCAGGGGCTAGGAGAACAGGCTCGCCATCTATATAACGCATTCAATCGGGCCGATCCGCCCGGCGATCTACTGCATGCGCTGTGGTTGCCTGTGGCCGAAAACGGCAAGATCGAGGTGGAGTTCGCCGGCGAGCCGGGCGTGCGCTACGACGCGCTGATCATCTTCAGCGAAGGGCATATCAAATGCCTTGGGTTGGCGATCCTGCTCGCCAAGAACATCGCGCAGGGCTGTCCCGTGGTCATATTCGACGACGTCGTCAACGCGATCGACGACGACCACCGCGACGGCATCTGGCGCACCTTCTTCGAGGACGGTTTGCTCGACGGCAAGCAGGTCATCCTCACCTCGCACGCCGAGGAATTCCTGCACCGCATCCAGCAGGAGTTGGGCGCGCGCCGCGCCGCGCTCATCAAGCGCTACAAGTTCCTCCCGCATCAGGGGGAACACGAACTGCGCGTCGACAGCGATCCGCCCACGAAGAACTATGTTCTGCTGGCCCAGCAGGCATTAGAGGCCGACGAGAAGCGCGAGGCACTGCGCCAGGCTCGGCCGGCTCTGGAGAGTCTGACGGATCGCCTCTGGACTTGGCTGCGCCGGCGGGCGGACGGTCGAGTCGAGATCACGCTGGGTGGACCCCGCTCACCCTGGGAGTTGAACAACAAGTGCAGCAAGCTGCGATCGGCGGTCGATCGGATCGCGGCACAGCACGTCGGGGCGCCGCAGGCGGTCGCCGCGCTCGCCGCACTGCTCAATGTCAACGGCGCCAGTATCGAGTGGGGATACCTCAACAGCGGCGTACACGACGCCCAGCGTGACCACGAATTTGACCGTGCCACTGTGCGCACAATAGTGGAGTCCGTCACTGCATTAGACGCAGCACTAGAAGCGTTGCAGAAACGCTGAGCAACGGCCTTAGGTCGTCCGAGCTAAGGTTGACGGAGGGACATCGACCTCACCCAGCATCCTAGACCCATGACCGACGCCCAATCGATGTCTGCCTTGGGTCGAAAGCAGACATCCCTACACCGATAAATCTTCCAAGCCGCTGTTTGTTCAGATTCTTGCTCACCAACAGAAGCGACCGCCCGATTGTCCTTCTCGGCTAGAATGCCCAATAGCCTGCCGCTTCTGCTGCAGGTGGAATCGCCATCTGCTGCCCCATCCACGACATTAGATGACTGAGTGAGCATGTCTTTATCAGACGACGCACAGAATCGGATATGGCCACCGTATCTTGCCGATGATGCCGTACAAGAGGCGCTTGGCATTGCCAAGGACGTGGCCATTTGGAACGCTGAGCGAATCTACGGAGTAGAGATTCACACCAACGATCCCGGGCACATGGCCGTTACGGCCTTTACGGTCGTTCATGAACATCAAAGAGCCTGCTGCCAATTGACCTACTCTGGCCTTCTAGGCTCGGCGATGGCGCTAATGCGACCTTCCTTTGAGGCATTCGTCAGAGGTCTTTGGTTGCAATGGGCCGACGACAGCGAGCTTCATCGTTTCCAGCAAGGCGAAGATAGCTTGAACCTTGAAAAAGCTATCAAGTTGATCGTCGCTCGCTCGGGAGAGACACGCTACTCCGACATGCTTGCCATATGGCAGGAATCGAAGAAAACCCTACATAACTATGTGCACCACTCCTACCAATCGCTCATCAGGAGATCAGGGGAGTTCGATGTACCGCCTGAGGAAGTAGTGTCGCTTCTGAATTTCAGCTCCTCAATGGCGGTGTATGCATCGATTGAAATCACAGAACTGATGGAGAGGGGTTCAACGGAAGAACGCAAAGAGGCGACATTTGCGATCACGCGCACGTTGCAGTGGGAGCTCGTGCGATTCTTGAGCATGATGGAACTTGTCGAGCCTGAGAAGACCTGACTACCCTGCGCAAGCGGAGCTTGAAGGCTTCACCAAACGCATAATCGATAATGGTTAATGTCAGTTGTGTCATCACTGTTCATTTCTGCTCGGTAACGCAACCTGCGTGCCCCCCCTACCCTCAATAAATTTCCCGAATCGCATATGACTCAAGTCGGAGATCGTCGGGATCATGTAATTGTTGCATCAAACTTGTAAATTTGAATATCTGCTACGGTATCGGTTCATCCGGCCGCGGGTACCGCATACTTAATGGAATGCGCTAAACAAGCTCTTCCGGAAAGCAAACATCCAGATAGAATTCGGTTGCCGAATAAACAATCAGGGAGAACGATGACTAAAGACATCCAACAGACGGGAGCAGCACCCGCCATCTGCCAGAACTGTCAGGCTCCAGGTCTTGCACCGCAGACGCTTTTTCATTTTACCAACAAGCAAGCACTGCGCGGAATCCTCCAATCGAATTTCCGCATCGCATACTCGCGCGAGCGAGTCATACATAGAGGGGGTCAGATCGAATTTGCAGCCCCCATGGTGTCCTTCTGTGACCTTCGCCTGTCGGAATTGCGAAGTCACATGACGAATTACGGATGCTACGGCCTTGGCATGAAGAAGGAGTGGGCCGCGCGTAATGGCGTTAATCCTGTGTATTACATTAGCTCACAAGCTAGTCTTCCTGGTGACTACATTGCAGCCGTACGGGAGATTTGGAGGTTGCGAGAGCACTTGCACCCCAGGGCTTCGGATTCCCCCTTCATACAAGAGAACCAACAGGTAGCACCTGCCCTGCCTGATCAGTTTGATATGGACGGCACGCACTCCAAGCTAATGGAGCTGCATCGTTACATGAAGAATTACGAAGCTCCACTGTATAGGCAAGGAGAGCTCAAGAACGAGAATTACCGCTTCGCGGATGAGCGCGAATGGCGGTTCGTTCCGCCGTGGAACACTGTCTGGCCGCTTGCGGCGGCGCAGGCAATGGATGACTCTGATAAGAAGGCTTATCTAAACGGAGAATGCGGAAAGATTCCATTGTACTTTGAGCCTAACGACATCAACTACATCATCGTAGAATTCGAGAGCGAACGTGACGAAATCATTCGGCACATTGAAGAATCAAAAGATCCAAAATATGATCCTGCGGATGTCCGGCGCCTAACCAGTCGCATTTTGAGCGCCGAGCAAATAGCCAATGATGTTTAGAGGCTAGACGAGAGCTTCAGAATATCAAGCACCTTCCGCAGGCAGCCGAAAATTCATGCGGGTTCGTTCTGGGTTTGAAGCTGCTCCCTCCTACTCCGGATAAACCCATCTAAATCCTTCCCCTCCCGATGCCCGCTCTCGACCATCGGAAATCACTCCGACCCTGAGGTTTCCCCAGCTTTAGTTCTTAGCAGTCAAGAGTTTGCAGCGGCTTTGGTTTGCAAAAGCGCGCACATGGCGCGATCTTCGCGTTTACCATACCAATGAGGATCGGAGACATGCGCTCGAGCCAAGTATTGCAAAGATGCCTGAAGTCGGCGCTTTCGCCGATGCTTGCACTACGCCGGCAAACGTTGCTGCAGGCGGTCGAGTCGCTGCTGGCGGGTCGCCGCCTGGTGCTGATCGATCTGGCCCGAAGCTGGTTGGGAGTCGAACGTATCCGTGCGCCGCTGAAGCGACTGGATCGGTTGCTGAGCAACCCACGCTTGCACGCCGAACGTGAGCGCCTGTATGGCGGCATGGTGCGCTGGCTGGTGCGCTCATCCACGCCGGTGATCGCGGGCGATTGGTGTCGCTTTAAGGGCGATGGCCGCTGGCATCTGTTGCGCTCCGCGGTGCCAGATGGTTGGAACGACCGCTCCACGCCATGCTTCACGCGCTACGTCAGCTTTCACCGGAGGCCAGCCAGAACATGCGGTTCGTAACTTGAAAAAGTGGGGAAACCTCAGACTCCGATCCGATCGCAGTCCCCTTCGGCATAATGCACCTAGCAAAGCGAGCCCTTCCCCGTGACCGAACCCGAAGACGCACCCTTTGATATCCACGCCTTCGAGGCGTTCATGCAGGAGCAAATGCGCGGGGCCAGTGTGCAGGTGCCATTTCGCGCCCTGAGCGACGTGGTTCCGCAGCTAGTGGCCGATATGGCCGCCTTCGACCGGGACACCAGCTCTGCCCTCGTGGCAGGTCTGCTCACAGTACCTGCGTACCAGTCGTCCGGCTTGAGGATCGAGCTGCTCGCCGGCCTCGTGGTGCTGCATGCACGCGGCAAGCGCCGGGCGACGCTCGAAGACCTTGCACGATGGTTCGCGATGATCGGCGCATCGGGCGCCGCCGCAGGCGAGGACGCGGCCGAGGACGTCATGGTGACCTTGGTCACCACCTCAAGCGAGCAATTCAGAATTTTGGAGGGCTTGTGGGAGTCCGCCGGTTTCTACACGCAGCGCGTACTCGACGTCCTGTCCGGCATGCCGGACACGGGGATCTATCGAAGCGTGCGCGACAGCGTACGCGCACTACTTAGCGTCGCAGAAATCATGTGCATGCGAGCCGGGCTGCAGAGGTATCAGACTGGCTCCGATGCACGGCCTGATGCACTCGACATCGCCTCCCTCCCCACGGCCGGCGACCTGTGCGCCCGCGCCACGATCACGCACGCGGAACTACAGGAACGCGACGTCGCACTCGAGGAACTCGCGCCGTTTTTGCTGCAGTCCCAGCACATCGCGGAGCTCATGGACCAAGAACCCGGAGTCAGCGAGCTCGAACGTCGGCCGCTGATCAGCGTGCCGGATGGCGTGGTTCTGGCGCTCCCTACAGCCGTCAGCGTGGCGATCCGCCAACGGGTCATCGACCTCGTGCTGGGCACCCGTCAGGTCGGGCACTTCGACGGTCACTACGCGCGGGCACTATCGAGTGCTATCGCGGACACGACGTTGCTGGGATGGAAGTCAGGCTGCCCGGTGCTCTGGCACCCAATCGAGGGAGGCGCGCTCGCCGGAGTCGTCGTTCCCTTCGACCGCGGCCATTTCGTCGTACTCCACTTTGTGCTGCCGTCCGTGGCATCGCATGAGCTGACCTGGTTCAAGCGTCCCATCGACATCCATCCGACGCTGCAGAAGGCCCTCAACTACTCGATCGCGTCCAATACCCAGCAACTCGAGAGTCAGGATGACTTCCGGGGTGGGATGCATCTCGTCGTCATGTGCGGATGGGGTCAGGGCATGGTCGTCCCGGTGACGCGCCCTGACGACGCGCGTTGGCGTGGCGAGGCGATGTCGGTGGCTGACCTCGTCCGCGCCAGCAGCGTGGAAGACATGTCGATCCAGCGTTTGTGGCGCCTGGTCTCCGCCGAGAAGGCGCTGGTGGACGCCGGCGTCGAGTTGATGAACGTCAACGGCGTGCTCAACCTCTTCGCCTGGATGCAGGAGAACGACGGGCACCTGGTCCCGCACGGCGACCTCGACGATGGGCGCATCTCCCCGGAGCAGCGGCTGATGGTGTCCCTGCCGCTGAACCTGCTCCGGGATCTCAGGGCAGACGCCGATCGGAACGTCGACGCTCACGTCGGGCTCGATCCGCGGAGCGAACCCCATCATCTACACCGGGTCGATCGCGGTTCGCTGTTCTCCCATCCCGCAGCCGAGCGGCTTTACGCATGCACCGAGTGCCTCCGGTCCGGCACGTTGTTGGCCGCCTGCGAGGGGCGCACGACGCTGTGGCTCCGTGTCGATTCACCGGGCGTGTCCTCGCGCGATACCGAGTTCCGGCTCTGGGACATGGTCGGCCGTTGGGGTGCGTCGGTCGCGGCAGCGCTCGAGGACGGCACCGACATCGAAGGTGCGGTAGAGATCACCATCGCATTCGAGGACGTCCAGTCAGAACTGGACGCTGTGGACGCTCAGGTCCCGACCGATCCGCTCGAGCTCCTGCGGGTTGAAGTGGTCGGTACAGAGGCCGTCACCGTACACGCAGCACGCGGGTTCCTCAATGCATGGAGGGAACCGACCAACGCCGGCGAGCGCGCTCTGGTGACCGCGATCCTCCAGGCGGTTTTTCGGATCCACTACGTCGAATACTCCGAAGCGGAAGTCGACGGGCTCGTGGCGTCGCTTCTGCCCAACGAGACGGGCCGGCACTTCCACGTTCTCCACGCGCATGATTTCACCGATTTCGTCCGCGATGCGCTGCCGGGCGAGGTCTTGGGAATCGACGAGATCGAGAGCGCGACGCAGCGCATCGGGCTAGGCTGGTCAGTCCATGACGGCGATAACAACGTCGAGGGCGCGGAAGCCTGCGTCGGACTGCTGAATCGGCTGGTCGACGCGCAGGTGGGCGACCTGACAAGCCGCCTTGGTGAGCTCGATCGAACCGCGTTGGTTGAACGGCTTCTGCTCAACCACGAAGCCGCCCATGTCCGGGAGCTGCAGTGGCAACGGACGTCGGCGGCGGTCCTTGGCCTGCACGGCGATTTGCAGGACGTGCGCGATGCCGTGGTCGGGCAGCTTTCCAAGTTGGCCGGGGCCGCGATCACCAGCCGCGTTCTTGTTGAAATCGCCGCCTGCGAGGCACCGCTCACCGGTGGGCGCCTGCCGGATGACTTGCAAATTCAGGCGCTGCTAGCCCAGGTCGAGCTCGTGACCCGGTTGGGCGGACTGTCGGACGGAATCCACTACGGGGTATTGCGGCCACACCTGCGCGTGTCCGCGCTCGGCGACATCCTCCTTCGCGACGAGTTCGGGCGCGAAGTCGTGGCCCCTATGCTCAGCCAGGCCGTGGGCAGCAACTACGTCGACTCGGCCGGCGGCTTCCGTCGCCACTACGGACCCCAAGAGGGTGTCGACCGCACGGAACACCTCCTGGACTCTGAGTTCCTGGAAGCCTGGCAGGGGGAAATGGGCTTCGGCGTTGATGAGGCACGCCACCTTCTCGACGCGATCGAGGACTACGCGATCAAGCGTCGTGCCCCGACCTTGCAAATCAGGCACGGCGAGCTCGTTGCGCTTCTGGCTAGCCGATGCGACGCGGCGACCGCCGAGAGATTCATCGATCAGCTCCTCCTAGCTCGACGCCCTCGCTGGGCGCAGCCACCCCAAGGCTTCAAGTCGCGCGAAATTCTTCCTTGGCGCTTCGGGCGCCGCCTCTCGATCGTCACTCGCCCGATCGTGCAGATGAACGACGACGATGATGCCCTGTATATGCTCGCCCCCCGTCTGGTCAGAAGCGGCTTTTTCTATCTTCTTCGCGGCGCATTTCATGGCACCTTGGACCAGAGCTTCTTCCAGACCCCTGCGATGCGCGACGCGTGGTGGGGAAAAGCCAACGAGGGACATACCTTCAATGCCCTAGTCGCCGATCAGCTTCGCGCAGCGGGCTGGGAGGTCCGCGCCGGGATCGAGCTGACGGCCGTTCTCAATGCCAAGCTCGACCGTGACTACGGTGATGTGGACGTTCTCGCCTGGTGCCCCGGCGGCGAAGATGTCTTCGTAGTCGAGTGCAAGGACTTGTCGTTTCGTCGGAACTATTCTGAAATTGCAGCGCTGCTGTCGGATTACCAAGGCGGCTTCAAGAATGGCAAGCCCGACAAGCTCAAGCGCCACTTGATGCGGGTGGAGTGCGCTGCCTCTCACCTGCCCGCTGTCGCTCGCTTCACGGGCGTCGCGGCGCCGAAGATCAGGTCGTGCCTGCTCGTGGCCGGCCTCGTGCCGATGCAGTTCGCATCCATCCCGGCGCTGGAAGGCACATTCGTCGGCGATCTGGATCAGTTTGGGGCGCAGTTCGGCCAGTGCCGGTGTCCCGGTACCTGATCGAACTCCCTTAGGTCGCGCGGCGCCCGCATCACGCGACGCGATCAGGGCGTAAGAATGCATCAGCCGGCGCTAGCAGCGAGCGATGCGGGGCGTGTTGCGGGCGTAGGGTTGGCTCATCGCGCCGGGAGGCCGCCATGCCAACTGACCATCCCGTTCCTTCGCAGTAACTTCTCGACCCGTCTGAACACGCGTTCGTGCTGATCGACCATCAGTCGCAGATGGCGTTCGCGACCAAGTTGATCGACACCGTGATGTTTCGCAACAACGCCTCGCTGATCCGCCACGCGGCTTCGATATTCGGAGTTCCTCAGTCGGTCCACCTAGTGAGGAATGGTCTGGCGCCAAGAGTGTTCTCCAGGCTAGCTAGTACGACTCAGGAGTCGGACCTGCTGCGAATCTCAAGGTCCACGAGGGGTCGGAAGCTCCCCCTCTCCTAGTACTGATAAACCTCCCTAATGACCACCCAGCCCCGACAGCTATCTTCGGCTGGGTTCAGATGCGTGTCGCGGGTTCGTCATTGCAGGAGGTCGCTGCGACGCCAGCGCAGCCATGGCCCGCACAGATGCTGTCGCTGCTGCTCTTTCGCCGAGCATTGGTGCGCGACGAAGCGTCCAGAAAAGTCATCGTCACGCGCCGGGCGAGAGGCACCTGCTCTGCACGGGCAATGGCACTCCTGTTGTCCGCAATGGCCAGCAGCTCAGCTTAATAGCGTGAGAAGATTGCATTCACTGGCCGAGTGACAGGACAAGCATGAAGGAAGCATCGGGAATCTGCTATCTCAGGGGCGTGCAGCTGAAGATGTCGCATGGAAATCATCCTACCGACGACGACTGCGAATCGCTCGAGCACATCATCCACAATGCGCTGAGCGGCACGCTCAGTTCAAGGAAAATACTGTCGCATCGCGCCAACCAGGATCTCAATGAGCTTATCGACAAGGAATTCTTGAAGATCTTTGAAGGATTAACCTTGCGACTTGGTTTTGATAGGGACCGGCCGGGTGCTTCGAGCGCGCGAGGCTCGCACGGTGACTATCTTGTAGACGTCATCTTCAAGAATGACAGATTCTTTCCGAGAAAACCCTACTTCGATAAGGTCAAGCGAGTGATATATGCGAATTCAATGAAGACTGGACGGAACTACAGGCAGCACCTACTAAACACTAATGTGATTGCGCAAGGGGAAGATGTTGTCATCTATGACGACATGGCGGGAAAAGTGACGCTCCCCTTCGGTTTTGATAAAAAAATATTCAAGCAGGGATTTGCAAAAATAGCCGCTGGATTTGCAACGTACAATGGCGTATCTCGCGATAATTTAAAGCTGGTCATTGATGCTGAAAAAAGTTCATTCCGGGACAAGATTATCCTTGTGCCGTCGCTGCCAGTTAGCCCGGTTGAGTTCAATTTTGAGGTCAATGTGTTCAGGAGTGCGAGCTACCCTGTCCATGCGCTTGTGCTCGTAGGATCACGCAAAGAGCACCTGCTCTACTGTCACGTGGATCTCTTCAGTACGTTCCAGTGGTATGTGCTGCTTGATGATAGCTACGGCGGTGAGGACATCGACCACTCATATATCTGCAACCTGTCCGACGGCTCCGAAATTGACTTGCCCACGTACTTTCAGGGTGTATTGGGTAGCAGTGAATGCGAAGAGCTTGCGCGGAAATATAAACGAATAAATTCTGCGAAAATGTTCGAAATGTCCGAAAAAGGAACAGGCGGCATCTTAAAGAAGTACAATCACTTCAAGTTCAATTCCCTTTCCGCATTTGCCACCTACCGATTCTTGCTCCGCAAGTCGAATTCGCTGCGGGATGACGAGTGAAGGATATTTTTCGAGCGTATTAGCGCCGCCCCCAAGGTCTCTGTGACTGTGCCGCGTTGGCATTTGGCTGGGCGCATGTTGTCGTCGTGCCATCGGCACCGGCAATTGACCTTGAATCGGACGACAGCACGTACAGCAAAGCTGGGTGATGAAATCGGTCAGATATCAGAGGTTGCGAAAAGCCTGCTCGCCATGAAAGTGGAGATACGTTTTGTACCTCTGTTTTGTGCTCTGCTCAGTCCCTTCGATCAGCAGAACGCCATCATCTTCATCAAAGCTCATTTCCTGCCAGGCAACCGAGAACTCGCCATAGAAGTCATGATCGACAAGGTCGTCGATCTGAACTTTGTGGTGGTTCGTGTCGTGAACGAATCGCACCAGGCAGGATTCGATGTCGATTAACACCTTCCGGCGATTGACACAGAAACCGGTACCTGCGCGTAGCAGGTCTTGCTTCCAAACTTCAAGCCGTCCAGATAGCGCAGGGCGTCTATCAAGGCATCCCTACTCATTTCTATCGCATAGGGGTTCAGCATAATGGCCAGTGCCTCCAAGGAAATCGCAATCATAGGCAGCAGTCGTGAACGCTCGCAACTGCCCATTCGGCCCACAGCGCCCTCACGCGCCACCTGCCAACAGCTGACTTCTGTCCTACCCCCGATAACGCTCCCTAATCGATAGCCATATTTCCTCAAGCTTTTCTCCCCAGCCACGCCCGCTGTCGACCAGAAACGAAGATTTTGCCTGCCACCAAATTTCCGGAAATCGCCAGGTAAAGCTGCCGACTCGTGGTCTCCTTGACTGCAGCATGGCATCATCGCGTCCGGGAGAACACCTGACGGGGAACTACATGGAAGTTGATACTGCGCCTGGCGCGGCGGGTTTTTGGCGGCGGTCTGCTGCGTTCTTGGTCGATTGCCTCGTGCTTGGCATGGCTGGCGCGTTGGCTGGCTGGGCGTTGCTGGATGTGTTCGTGCGGATGGGCGGTTATGGGCGTTTGTTCGGATTCTTCGTTGCACTGACTTACTTCGGGGTCATGAACAGCGTGCTTTGCAAGGGGCAGACCCTGGGCAAGCGCCTGCTGGGCGTGCGCGTCGCTGGCAGGGACGATGCCCTGCTGGCACTTCCGCAATCGCTGCTGCGTTATTCGGTATTGGGTGTCCCGTTCTTCCTCAACGGCGCACAGTTCGATCGCGATGTGTTGCTCTCGCCGCTGCAGTATGTGTTGACGCTGCTGATCTTTGGCGGGACGCTTTCGATCCTTTATCTGTATCTGTTCAATCGCCACGGCCGCCGGTCGTTGCACGACCTTGTGGTGGGAAGCACGGTGGTCACCGCGCAGACACCGCTCGCCGCCGTCAGGCCGATGCCGGTGTGGCGTGTGCACCTGGTGGTGGTCGCTGTGTTGATGATCGCAGCCGCAGCAGTCCCGGCGTTTACCGGGCAACTTGCGCAGAGTGACTACTTCAAGGACTTGCTGGCGGCCCATGAAGCCGTCAGTGCCGAGCCGGGCGTGCAGTCCGCGCGCGTCGTGCACAACACGGTGTTCGGCACGCCGAATGTCGAATCTGTGGTTGTGCAGGTTAACCTGTCCGAACGGCGCATCGACGACAAAGCATTGGCGGAGCACATTGCCAAAGTCGTCCTCGCCAACGACAAGAAGGCGGCCGCCATGTCGGCGATCCACGTCACCCTGGTCTATGGCTATGACCTGGGCATCGCATCGTCCTGGCGCTCGATGGGGTATCAGTTCGCGCCGAAAGCGTTGGCGGCGGCCGGTGAGAGCGATGCCGCAGCGAGAAGCAGAAAGTAGCGCCTTCTGCCTTGCCGAAGGCGATGTCTGCGATGCGGCGTGTGAGGGGTATCGAGGGGCTTTGAGCGGCCGCGCGCCGCCGGTGGTAGCCCAGCATGCAGGCAACGCGTCGCCGTAAACGTAGGCGCCCCACTCCGCTGAACGAGCTGGTTTCCTGGGCAACGCGGCTGCAGTATTCCTGCAGCCGATTACACATACGCTTACTTGTCCGCACCTGGTACCGGGTGCAGAGACAGGACGCGGCAGCTTATGGGCTCACCGCATCTCGGAACGACGCCCGCCTCAACCCGCGATGGTAAAGACCGATCCCGAATCCACCCGGATCCCGGCGCCGTTGATGAAGCTGGCGCGCTCGGAGCACAGGAAGGCAACCGCCGAGGCCACTTCTTCCGGGCGGCCACGTCGCTTGAGCACCATGCCGGGACGCTCTTCGTCCAGGAACGATTCAATCGCCTGCTCGAACGTGGTTCCGTTTTCGCTGGCGCGCTTTTGCATCATCTTGTCGGTCATCGGGGTTGCGATAAAGGCGGGCGACACCGTATTGACCAGCACGTTGTCCGGTCCGTAGGCCTTGGACAGGCCCTTGGCCAGGCTCAGGATTCCTGCCTTCGATGCGCAATAGGCCAGCTCGTCCACGTAAGGCTGCACGGCATCCTCGGAGGCGAACAGCACGATCCGGCCCCATTGATTGCGGCGCATCGCGGGGATGGCCTGGCGGCACATGCGCACTGCGCCCATCAGGTTGATGTCCAGCGTTTCAAGCCAGCCGGCGTCGCTGACCTCCAGGAAGTCGCCGGTTGCGCCGGTGACGCCCGCTGCGTTGATGTAGATGTCGGGGTCGCCCAGTTGTTCTCGCACCTGCGTCCAGATGGCGGCGACGTCCTGCTTGCGGGTGACATCGCCCTCGATGGCGATGATCTGCCCCAGGCCCGACAGCTCGGCCACTGCCTGGTCGAGCGTGCCGTCCGGAAGATCAGTGATCGCCACGCGCACGCCAGCTTCGAGCAGCTGCCGCGCAGTCTCCTTGCCCATTCCCGAGTCGCCGCCACTGATGAGGGCGATCCGATTGTTGATTCCGAGATCCATGCTGAACTCCTGGTGGTAGAGAGAGGTGGTGGTATGCACGCAACTAGCGGGCGAGAAAACGCTCCGCCGTGCGCAGGCCAAGTGCCATCTGTGTCAGCGCGGGATTGGCTGCCAGCGCACTTGGAAAAATCGAGTTGTCGCAGATGTAGAGGTTGGCGATATCGAATGCGCGGCCGTCCGGGTCGACCACGGCCTGCTCCGGATCGGTGCCCATGCGGCAGGTACCCAATGTGTGTGCGGAGCGGGCGGCGGCGAAGATGCGTTGTGCACCTGCCGCCTCCCAGATTGCGTGCAGCGATGTGCGGGCGTGGGCATCGATCGCGCGTTCGTTGGGTCCGTAGCTGAAGTCGATACGCGCCTTGCGCTGGCCGAAGGCATCGTGCTCATCAGACAGGGTCAGCCGGTTGGCGTCCTGCGGCAGGCATTCGCCATTGATGCCGATGCCGGCCAGGCGGTTGTAGCGCGCCATGGTCGAGACGAGCTCCCTCCCCCACAGGCCTGCGCCACGTGCCAGGGTGTTGGCCAGGGTGATCGGCTGTACGCCCAGGCTCTGCACCAGATAGCCGCCGATGAAATCGGCATTGACCGGGCGCAGCATGTCCTCGGTGATCAGCGACGAGGGGTAGCCACGGTTCATGCGCATGTCCGCATCGAACTCTCCCCACACCTGAGTGGCCACATGCGCCATGAAATTGCGCCCGACCTGACCGCTGGAGTTGGCCAGCCCCAGGTTGAGCAGCAAGCGCGGTGTTTCCACGCCGCCTGCGCACAGGAACAGGCTTGTGCAACGCTGGCGCAGTTCGCGTCCGTGCTGTTGATAGACCACCGCGCTGACCATGCCACGCGCATCGCGCTCGATATCGATGACCCGGCAGCCGGGTCGCAACTGGGCACCGTGCGCGCGCGCCAGCGGCAGCCAGGTGGTATCGACGCTCACCTTGGCGCCATTGCTGCAACCTTGATGACAGGCGCCGCAATTGTTGCAGGCCGCGCGCATGCCGTAGTGCGGCTGCGCATGCGCCCTGGTCACCAACGCGGCAGGCGCGTCGGTGGCGGTGATGCCGAGCGTGCGGCAACCGCGCTCCATTGCGTTGGCCGACGCATTGCGCTGCGGCGGCGCATAGGCGTAGCTGCGCTCGGGATCCCACGGATAGTGCGCCGGCCCGGAGACGCCGATGAACTCCTCCACGCGGCGGATATAGGACAGCAGCTCTTCATGCGCGATCGGCCAGTCCATGCTGCGCTGCCCGGTGTGCGTCGACAGGCTCAGATCGCGCTTGTCCGGACGCGGGCAGAAGGCGCCCCAGTGCAGGGTCGAACCACCCAGGCCAGAACCGGAATTGTTGGCGCCGAATGCGGTGGGCGTCTGCCCGCCGCTCAGGCGCTCCTCCATCCAGTAGATGCCGGTGGTCAGCTCATCGGGCAGATGGGAGGCAGGGCTGAAGGCCGCACCCGCCTCCAGCACCACCACCGACAGACCTGCCTGTGCAAGCCGTGCGGCCAGCGGGCCGCCGCCTGCTCCGCTGCCTACCACCACCACATCGACCGCAGCGTCGTTGATGCCCCGGCTCATCGCAGGCCTTCGGCGGGAAGCTGCCAGGCTTCTTGCCGGTCGGCTGCAGTGTGCTGATAGCCCAGGCTGTCGATACCGACACCGCCAACCGCAAAGCCGTCGTATCCCAATGCGGCCATCGTGGCGGGAAGGCTGACCCAGGTCCGCACTGCTTCGGCGCGCACATCCTCGAACCAATGCGCCAGCTGCGCTGCATCCAGCCCATGCGCCGAGGAATCACCAGCCGTCGCGCGCGACACCTCGCGCAGCCAACGGTCCTGGATATCGGCAGACAAGCCGACGAAGCCATTGCTCAGCGCGTCGAGCGTGTCGAGCCCCAGCGGCATCGCCAGCCGATCGAGTGGCAACGCGGCATGGCGCCAACCATCTCCTGCGCCTTCGGCAAGCTGGACGTCGATCCGCCGTGCAATCGCGCGCGCATCGCTTTCCCCATCCAATACGCGCGCAACGACTGCGCCGAGTATCTCCAGTTGATGCTGGCTCAGCACGCCTTGCGCATCTGCGGGTGGGCCAGCGTGCCGGCTGAGCAGCAGCTTGCGCATGCGCGGGGCAACCCGGTCTGCATTGAGCAGCCTGACGAAGTCATCGGGCAGGCACGTGTCCTTGCTGCGCTCCACATGCGCTGCGATCAGCTGCGCCAGGTGTTGCGGTTGTTCGTAGGGGATCAGGTGCGCGGCATCGGCCACGATGGCGAGACGCGCATCGTGATAATGCGGCGCGTTCAGCGTTGTTTGCGCGGCTTCGCCGAGGTCGCCATCCTCACTGCCGGCGAGGATCAACGCCGGCACGTGCATGCAGCCGGCCTGCGCACTGCAGTCCTCACGACTGGCGTGTGAGAGCCAGGCGATCCACGCTTTTGCACTGGTTCGCAGCACATCGTTTACGGCCGCGTCCCTCACAGGCGCAGGCAACCTCGCCGCACAGTTGTCGTCGATGAACTGCTCGGCCTCTTGCCGGGTGGGATGGCCTTTTTCGAACCAAGCCAGCATGGTCTGTCGGCGTGACTCCTCCATCGGCTCCGGCGCTGGCGGTGACGCCGCGACCAGGATCACGCCGGCCAGGCCGGCAAGCCCGGCCACGCCCTCGCGTGCCTGCGCCGCTGCCAGGGTGGCGATCTTTCCGCCCATGCTGTGTCCGACCACAAACCAGCAGGTCGGTTGCCGCCGGATTACCTCTTCGACAAACCAGGTAACCAGTGCGGCGGTGTCGACATGCTGCAGCGGCGGCGCGTCTCCAAAGCCGGGAATATCGAGCGCCACACAGTCGAAACGCGCCTCCAGTCGCTGGATCACGCCAGACCACTCGTTGCTGCTGGACCCAAGCGCGTGCAGGAAGAACAGCGTCGGCTTCGCCATGTAACACCTCTCTCCATCAGGCGCGCATGATGACCGGCGCTTTGTCCATGCCTCGTGCAGATGAGTCCGACATCGTGTGATGACGTGAGGCTCGGCGCTTGTCCGGGAACACCACCCAGCGCATCCCGATCGGCATGCCTGCAAGGCGGCAGATCAGCGTCACACATGCGGCCTTGTCGCACGCCCTACATGCCAGCGTGCCGTTGCAACTGCATCGGGTTCAGCGGATAAGCATCTGCATCTGCATCGCTCGCCCGATGTCTTTCAAAGGAACAAGACGCCTCACACCAGGTCGCGATAATCCTGCAGGATCACCATCACCAACTGGCTGCGCGAGCGCACGTCGAGCTTGTTGAACAGCTGCTGGAAGGTGGCCTTGATCGCGCTTTCCGAACTGCCGAGCTGGCGTGCGATCAACTTGTTGGACTGCCCGCGCAGCAGGCCACGCAGCACTTCGCGCTCACGGTCGGTAAAACTGGGCCGGCTTTCCTGGGTGCCCTGGGCGACCAGCGATTGCAGATAACGCTGGTCGATCAGCACCCGGCCCATCGCCACCGCATGGATGCTGTCGATCAGTTCATCGGTGGAAACATCCTTGCGGCAGATGCCGGACACGCCGAGCCGGATCAAGGCCAGTGCGTCGCGCTCGGGCAGGCCGGCGGTGACGACCAGCGTGGCCGGACGGCGCGCCTGCTCGGCCTGGCGCCGCATGTAGTCCAGCGCGTTGTACTCGCCCATGTCGTAGTCGAGGATGACCACGTCCGGCGTCAGCGAGGCGATCTGTACGATGGCCTGCGCCAATGCGCCGGACTGCCCGACCACCTCGAAGCGGGCGTCGGCACCGAGCAGGCGCAGCAGGCCCTCGCGGAACAGCGTGTGGTCGTCCAGCAGATAGAGGCGCACCGGTGCGCGCCGCGACTCATCCATCCAGCGCCTCCGCATATGCTGCGTGCGCCAGCGGCAGATGCAGCTCGAAACAGGCGCCTTCGCCGCCAGGCGCGTAACGCAGCAGACCACCCTGGTTGGCCATCAGCGCACGCGAGATGTACAGCCCCAGCCCGGAGCCGTCGCTGTCGCTGCGGAACGGCTGGAACAGGCGGCCCGGCTCGGCGATGCCGGGCCCGGTGTCGCGCACGCTCAGCACCGCACGCTCCTGCTCCAGGCGCGCACTGACGATCAACTGGCGGCGTTGCGGTGGCAGCGCCTGCACCGCGCGCAGCGAATTGCGCGCCAGATTGAGCAGCACCTGCAGCAATGCATGGCGGTCGCCGTGCACCGAGGGGAAATCGGCCGGGATCTGGATCACCAGTTGGCCATCGACGTCCTCCCAGTCCGAACGGATGATCACATCCAGCTCGCTGCACAGCGTCTGCAGCCGCGTTTCATGCGCATCGTCGGGCAACTGCCGACGCAGGTTGAAGGACGCCAGCTCCATCAGTGCCGCCACCAGGCTACGCAACGCGGCCAGGTCCGGATCAGCGCCAATGGCCGGATGCCGCGCCAGGTTGGAGGTGACCACACCCGCCGCCGAACACAGGTTGCGGATCTCGTGCGACACCGCGCCGGCCAGCAGGCGATTGTTCTTCAGCACATCGTCGAAGTGCGCCGATTCGCGCGCGCGCACTTCCTCGCTGGTGTCGACCAGGATCGCGGCCAGGTGACGCTCGGCGCTGTCTTCGTAGACCGAGAACCAGGTGGTGGCCGGAAAGCGGGTGCCGTCGCTGCGGCAGCCCCAGGTGCTGGCGGAGGTGCGCATGCCATCCAGATTGGCGCTCATGCTCAGCGCATCGTCCAGCAGCGGCAGGAACTCGCGCACCGCGCGGCCTTCCAGCCCGCCCTCCTCGGCCATGTCCAGGATTTCGTGCGCGGCGCGGTTGGCCGCCACGATGCGGCCGTCGCCGGCCACGGTCAGCAATGCCGCCGGGCTGCTCTCGGCAAGCAGCCGCAATTGCCGCTCCAGCCGCCGGCGCAGCCGCTGTTCGGCACGCAGCTGCACGTAATGGGCCAGGATCACCCGGCGGGTGCGGCTGATTTCAGCCACGAGCAGCCCGCAGCCGGCATAGGCAACCGTCGCCATGAAAAAGCGCAGTGCCTGTTCGACCAGGGTTTCGTCGGTGACGAACAAGCCGCGCAGCACTGCACAGGCGATCGCGGCGATGACGATGTCGCGCCGCGACAGCACCGTGGCCGCCAGCACCACCGGCAGGATGTACAGCAGCCCCAGCGACACGCCCAGGTGCGAGTACCACTCCGCCCACACCAGCGAGGCCAGCATCGCCAGCGACGCCCACAGCGTCGGGCCGCGATTGAGCTTGACCACCTGTCCGCGCCACTTGAATGGCAGTCTCAGTCTGTCCATTGCCTACCCATGCACCTGCGCTGCAATGCCGCTCCTCTATTGCGGTGGTTGATGCCACAGCATCGTGGCCAGGGCTGCGGATTTCACCTATCGAAAGATAGGCCGGCCGCATCGTTCGGACGGTGCGCGCACTGTCCAACGCTGGCGCAAGGATGGCAGACACGACCGTGGAGGCTGGGTGTAATGCATCCACCCCACGTCGATGTTGCCTCTCCCATGATCACCCGCGATACGTTTCCGTTGCGACGCATCTGGCCCAAGACCTACAAGCGCCTGCTGGTGTTGCTGGCGTTCGACTGCGCCGTGGCCGTGCTCTACACCTTCTTCGGCTGGCAGTGGCTGTCGATCGAAGCCTTGCCGCTGGCCCAGCTCGGCTCGGCGCTCACCATCTTCCTGGCGTTCCGCGCCAATGCGGCCTATGGCCGCTGGTGGGAGGCGCGCCAACTCTGGGGCGCGCTGGTGAACACCTCGCGCGCCATCGCACGCCAGGCCCTGACCGCGCTGGATGTGGACCCGGCCGACCCGCGCCAAGCCGCACTGCGCGACGATATCGTGGTGCACCAGGTCGCCTTCGTGCACGCCTTGCGCTGTCACCTGCGCCGGCAGAACCCGTTCCCCGAGCTGGCCGGGCTGCTCGGCCAGGCACGCGCCGACGACCTGCGCGGCTATGCCAACATCCCCAACGCGCTGACCCTGCGGCTGGGCCAGCAACTGCAGCAGGCGCGCGACTGGGGCATGCTCGACAGCCTGCGCTGGTCGTCGCTGGACGCCAACCTCACCACGCTGGCCAATATCCAGGGCGCCTGCGAACGCATCAAGAACACCCCGCTGCCGCGGCAGTTCTCCTCGCTGCCGCGCACGCTGGTGAACATGTATTGCTGGCTGGTGCCGCTGGGCCTGATCGCCGGCATGGGCCTGGCCATGCCGATCGCCTCGGTGCTGATCAGCTTCACCCTGATCGCCATCGACAGCGCCAGCAGCGCCATCGAAGACCCGTTCGAGAACACCGTGCACGACACCCCGATGACCGCACTGTCGCGCGGCATCGAACTCACCCTGCGCGAAATGCTGGGTCAGCGCGTACCGCTGCGCGAAGTGCGCGCCATCGACGGTTTCATCTACTGACCACGGAGCCAGCCATGCAGACCACCCCCACCCACCTGATCTTTGCCACCAATTTTTCCGAGACCTGCCATGCCGCCATCCCGACCGTGGCGCAACTGGTGGACCGCCTGCGCGCGCGCCTGACCATCCTGCACGTGCATGCCAAGGGCAAGCGTGCGCAGGCCCAGCAGTCGCTGGATGCCTTCTTTGCCGAGGCTTCCAACTACCCGGGCTGCGAGCGTGCACTTGCCGGTGGCTCCGCCGCCGCCGGCATCGTCTCGTTCTGCCGCAGCCGCGACGACGCGTTATTGATCATGCCGCCGTCCGAGCGCACCGGCCTGCCGCGTCCGCTGCATGTCTCGCTGCGCGCGCGCGTGCTGCAGCGCGTGGCCACGCCCATGCTCACCCTGCCCTACGCCGATGCGATCCCGCGCGATGGCGCTGTCGGCGGTCACGTGGCCTGCTGGATCACCGGCCGCGAAACCAGCCTGGAATCGCTGCGCGATGCCGCGGCCCTGGCGCGTCGCCGCGGCGCCGACCTGCACCTGCTGCACGTCGTGCCGGAAGTCAGCGAAGGCCTGCTGGTGGACAGCCTGTTCAACGACAAGCCGCTGAGCGAAGACGCGGCTGCCAGCTGGCTCGGCGACCTGGTCCAGCAACTGCCCGACGAGGACCTGCGCGTGCGCATCCACGTCGCCGTGGGCAATCCGCGGCGCGAGATCGCCGGCCTGCTTAAACGCGCCTGCGCCGACGTGCTGGTGGTCGAACACGACGCCGTCGTCCGCCGTGGCGTCTGGCGTTCCTCGCTGCAGTCGGCACTGGCAAAGACGCCATGCGTGCTGATCTGCCTGCCGCCACCCCATCTACGCCGCCCGATCCTGGGCGCTGGTAGCGACCACGCCGATGCCGCGCCCGGCCGCCGCCTGGCCAGGCGGTTATTGCGCGTGTGAGGGACCAAGTGCTCGGCGCGCGGCTGAGTGCGCATCTGCAGTCGTCAGCTGTGCAAGGGAGAGCCTGCCTCATCGCGGCATGCATCCCTGAGCGCGAGGCGGTTTTACCGAAGTCATGACGCGGCCACGCGTCCCCGAACGAGCATATTCGAGGACGCGCAAAGCCTGCCATCAGCGTGTGGACCGGCTTGTCGATCAGCACTTTCGCAACGCTGTCTGGACCTCGGCGGTGGATCTGTCCAGGCGATAACGCGTCCACGCTGGCCGCCACGCAGGCTGGCGCGCATAAGCCGGATGCAGCGCCCTACCCCTTCAACACAAGCGACGCATCCGGATACCTGTCGCACATGAAGTCCACGAAGGCACGCACCTTCGGGGCAGCCAGGCGCCTGGACGTGTGCAACACCCACAGCGCCGGCTTCGCGCCAGCGATGGTGCCCCACTGCACCAGTTCGCCACGCGCGAGCTGGTTCCAGGCGATCGACTGCGGAATCAGCGCGATGCCACCGCCTGCCATCGCCGCGTCGCGGACCATCAGGAACGAGGAAAACCGCAGTCTTGGAATGGGTTCCAGGACCAGACGCCCGTCATCGAGCGTCCACGTGGTTGGCTGGAAGCTCGACATCACCACGGCGGGCAGTGATGTGACCGCGCTGCCGGTCGGCATGGCGATGCCGGGGGCGGCCACGACCACCAGCCGATCCTTGGCGAAGCAGCGCCCCACAAGACTGCTGTCCGGGCTGGGGTTGATGCGGATGGCCACATCGAACTGCTCTTCCACCAGATCGACCGTGCGGTCCTCGGCCACCACCTCCAGCGTGATCTCCGGATAGGCCGCGCAGAACTCTGCGCCGATACGTCCCATCGCCAGTTGCGAGAACAGCACCGGTGATGCCACCCGCAAGCGCCCACGCGGGCTCGAGAGCCCCTCGCGTGCCGCTGCCATGGCCTCGGCCACCTCGCTCAACGGCACTTCGGTGCGCTCCATCAGCAGCTGCCCGGCCTCGGTGAGCCTGAGGCCACGTGCGCTGCGCTCGACCAGTCGCACTCCCAGTTGCTCCTCCAGCTCGGCGATGCGACGCGACAGGGTCGCCTTGGATCTGCCGCTGGCACGGCTTGCCTTTCCGAGGCCCTGGTTCGCTGCGACCAGCGCGAAATCGATCAATGCATTGAGATCCATGGTGTTCCAGATTTGAAACCAGGCGTCTACATCTTGGCGTCTTCGTATTGGCGATGCAACGGCCTATCGTCTCGTCACCGCAACGCCAAGCGCAGCGGACATGTCGCAATGACGCCTCTTTCCATCCATAGCAGGAGATTCACATGAGCATTCTCGTTACCGGTGCCACCGGCACCATCGGTTCTCTGATCACCCAGGGCTTGGCCGACGCAGGCGCCAAGGTCAAGGCACTGGTTCGCCAACCCGGCAAGCACACTTTCCCGACCGGTGTCACCGAGGTGGTCGCAGACCTCACCGACGTCGCGTCGATGCGCGCCGCGTTGTCGTCGGCGCGCACACTGTTCCTGTTGAATGCGGTCACTCCCGACGAAGTGACGCAGGCGCTGATCGCCTTGAATCTTGCCAAGGAAGCAGGGATCGAGCGCATCGTGTACCTGTCGGTGATCCATGCCGACAGGTTCACCAACGTGCCGCACTTCACCGGCAAGCACACGGTCGAGCGCATGATCGAAAGCCTCGACATTGCTGCCACGATTCTGCGCCCGGCGTATTTCATGCAGAACGAAGCGATGATCCAGCAGACGATTCAACAGTACGCCGTCTACCCGATGCCGATCGGCTCGGCAGGTGTGGCCATGATCGATGCGCGCGACATCGCCGACATCGCGGTTGCCGAGTTGCTACGCCGCGACCGCGCCACCGCCGCACTTGAGCGTGTCACGCTCGAACTGGTCGGCCCACATGCAGTGACGGGCCCTTCCGCCGCGAAGGTCTGGAGTGCGGCGCTTGGGCGCGAGATCGCCTACGCGGGCGACGACGTGGCTGCCTTCGAAGCGCAGATGGCCGCCTACGGCCCCTCCTGGCTGGCCTATGACATGCGCCTGATGATGGCCGGCATCCAGACCCACGGCATGCGGGCGGCCGACGGCGCGGTAGAAAAGCTGCAGGCCATGCTGGGGCGTCCGCTGCGCACCTACGAAGACTTCGTGCGCGAGGCGACGGCCCGGGCCTGAGCGCAGGTGGCGCGGCAGGCGTGGCGGTCACGGGGCAGGATGTCATGCCGCTGCATGGCATCTGCGCGTCTGAGGCAGACTATGCAGATGGACACGATTCGGCCGTATCAACCTCGGGACTTCGACGCCTGCATGGCGCTCTTCGATGCGAATGTGCCGGTGTTCTTCAGCGCCGGGGAGCGTGCCGACTTCGCCAGCTTCCTGAGCCATCACGCCGCGGCGTGGCACTACCAGCTACTGGAGCGCGGCAACGCTGTCGCTGGCGCCGCCGGCTACGCGATCGGCGCCGATGGCACCACGGCGAGCTTGTGCTGGGGCATGGTCCACCCGAGTCTGCACCGTTGCGGCGTGGGGACGCAGTTGCTCCTGGCCCGGCTTGAAGCATTGCGCCAGATGCCGGATGTCCGGCGTGTCCTGTTGGATACCAGTCAACATACCCGGCTGTTCTACGCCCGCTTCGGCTTTGTGGTGCAGCAAGTGACGGTGGACGGCTATGCGCCCGGACTGGAGCGCTGGGATATGGCGCTCGATCTGTCGTGCTGCGTGCCACGTGCAGGTAGCGTTGGGGCCGTGCAGTAGCGATGTTGTTCACGGCGTATGGATGCCCGGCGGTCGTGCAGACAAGCAGCCTCGCCGTCCCATCGCTTTTTTGGGCTGGTCACCAGTGCCCGCCACCGGACACGACTCTCTGAGAATTTCCTACCGCTGAAGCGGCACGCCTATCGCGCTGCGTCCTTGTTCACCTGCGCGCGTGCGAGCGCGCTGGCCGATACCAGCAGATCCGGCAGTTCCTGGCGGAAGGCCTCGGCTTGCCCGGCCTGCAAGATCCCGTGAAAGCTTGCGTTGTCGAATACCGGCCTGCCCTGCAGGAAGAAGCCATCGCGGCCTTGCACGACGAAATGGAAACACGCCTGCCAGCGCGGGTCCGGGCTGGCCGACAACTGCACCATCACCTCGCTGCCGGCAGATGCGGTGCTTGCCGGGGTGACCGTGATCGTTCGCGCGGTGATCTGACTGCTGTTCATGCCGACCATGATCACGCTTGGGACGTGGTGGCGGAGTGAGCCGGTGATGGCACCACATGACATCCGGAGCGGAAGCGCCGACTGACCAACGTATCGAGACACCGGCCAGCGCGCATGCCTGACACCAGCGATGGTGCCAACCGTTGCAACCGCACTGGCACGTTTCTTCCGACGTGCCGGCAACGTTGCCGACGTCCTTGCGAGTTCGCCTTTGCCGACACTGCCTGCAGACACAAGATGCCGGCCAGGCGACGCAGCGGCAGATCGATGCGCATCGCGCCAGCAACGCTTGCGCTGGACGCTGCATCGCGCGCCGCCGACGACGGAATGATCAGATGAGTCATTCATGCAGCGGCTGCCTGTCAATCGGCACAGAGCAGACATCAAGAGCTGCGCGGATGCGAGCAGCGTCTTCAGTATCGTGCTGACGTCGTCGCGCTACCAGTCGGTTTTTTCCTGACCGGCGTGAATAAAAACGCACGCTAAATACGAGCCGAGATGATTGGTTCAAGTTTCCGATTCTTGCGTCGTTATCACGTTGCCGAGGCATTCACGCGAACATCACGCGACCTGCCGCCGGTGCCACCTACTGGACATCAGGACGACCCGCATGACCGCCTATTTGCAACGCTATAACGTCGGGCGCCGTCTCGGCGTCGCCTTCGGCATCCTGATTCTGTTGTCGAGCCTGCTGGTGGCAACCGGCCTGGTCACCATGGCCAAAGCACGACAGCAATTCGATTTCATCGTGCTTGACCGCATGGCCAAGATCCAGATCGGCAACGGCATGCTGGATGCCAACTCATCGATCCTGATCGCGCTGGGCACCTATGCCATGGCCACCAGCGACGAACTCAACAACGAAGCGCTGGCCACCATCAAGGCGCAGCGCCAGCGCTACAACGACCTGCGGGCCAAGCTCGATACGCTGCCCAGCTCCGAGGAAGGTCGCAAGATTCGCGCCGAGATGGACGCGCGACGCGCCATCTCGGGCAAGATCAACGACCAGGTCATGGCGCTTGCCGCTCAAAACGACAACGCGCCTGCGCAAGCCTTGCTCAGCGAAAAGGCACGCCCGGCGACGATGGCGTGGCAGGACAAGATCCGCGAACTGGTGACCCGTCAGGAAGGCCAGAGCCAGCAAGCCTATGCCGATGCGGTGGCGTCGATGAATCGCGGCAAGCTGCTGATCATCTTCGGTGGCATTGCCGTGGTGGTGATCAGCAGCCTGCTCGCCTGGCTCATCACCCGCAGCCTGACCCAGCCGCTTGCACGCGCCACCAACGCCGCAGAGGCGATTGCCAACGGCCAGCTGGACAACGACGTGGAAAGCGACGCCAAGGATGAAACCGGCCGCCTGTTGCGTGCCATGCGTGGCATGCAAAAGCAGTTGCAATCCTTGCTCGACGCGCAGAGCGACATGGCCAGGCGCCACGATGATGGCCAGACCAGTTTCCGCATCGATGCCGCGGCGTTTCCTGGCGACTACGGCCGCATGGCCAAGGACACCAATACGCTGGTGGCGTCGCATCTGGCGGTGCAGACCAACCTGGCACGCATCATGGGGCGCTACGCCATCGGCGACCTCAGCGAGAGCATGGACCGCCTGCCCGGCGAGAAGGCGGTGCTGACGCAGACCATGGACGAGGTAAAGGCCAACCTGTCTGCGATGAACCGCGAGATCAAGCAGCTGGCGCAATCCGCAGCCAACGGCGACTTCAGCGCACGCGGCGATGCCGAGCGTTTCCAGTACGACTTCCATGTGATGGTCGATAGCCTCAACCAGTTGATGGCCACTGCCGACGGCAACCTGCAATCGCTGTCGTCGCTGCTGCAGTCCATCGCCGCAGGCGACCTCACCGCGCGGATGACCGGCGACTTCAAGGGCGTGTTCGCGCAGATGCGTGATGATGCCAACGCCACTGCCGCGCAGTTGGCCGAGATTGTCGGCCGTATCCAGCACTCGGCCGTGTCGATCAATTCTGCCGCCAGCGAAATCGCTGCAGGCAATCAGGACCTGTCGCAGCGTACCGAACAGCAGGCCGCCAATCTGGAAGAAACCGCCGCGTCGATGGAAGAGCTGACCTCCACCGTGCGCCAGAATGCCGAACACGCCCGTCAGGCCAATCAACTGGCGATCGGTGCGGCAGGCGTGGCATCGCAGGGCGGCGAGATCGTGAGCAAGGTGGTGGGCACCATGGCCGGTATCGAGGCCTCGTCCAAGAAGATTGCCGACATCATCTCCGTCATCGACGGGATCTCGTTCCAGACCAACATCCTGGCCTTGAATGCGGCGGTGGAAGCGGCACGTGCCGGCGAACAGGGCCGCGGCTTTGCGGTGGTGGCATCGGAAGTCCGCACCCTGGCCCAGCGCTCCACCGCTGCGGCGAAGGAGATCAAGAGCCTGATCGACGATTCGGTCGAGCGGGTCGCCGAAGGCTCGACCTTGGTGCATACCGCAGGCGCCACGATGGCCGAGATCGTAGCCAGCGTGCAGCGCGTGACCGACATCATGGGCGAGATTTCCGCGGCGTCGCAGGAACAGTCGGCCGGTATCGAGCAGGTCAATACCACCGTGACGCAGATGGACGAAACCACGCAGCAGAACGCCGCACTGGTGGAAGAAGCCACCGCCGCCGCACGCTCGATGGAAGAGCAGGCCGTGCAGCTGACGCAGGCGGTATCGGTGTTCAAGATCAGCGAGGGCAGCACGCGCACCACGCGGCCGGCACCGCCGGTTGCGGCCAAGCTCAGCGAGATTGCCGGCCGGCCCGCCGCCGTCAAAAGCTTGCCACGCCAGGCACCTGCAGCGAAACGCGCAGTGGCTGCAGGCACCTCGCACGATGCAAGCGACTGGCAGGAGTTCTGATCTGCGGCATCGCAAACGGCCCGGCTCGTCCGGGCCGTTTGCGTTTGAGCGCTGAGCGCATCTGCAACCGACCCATGCGCCAAAGCGCTCCATTACCGCAGGTACGGCACGTGCACGAGGCCTTAACCCGCCCGGCCTATGCTGCGCCGGGCTGGACCGCACGCGGCGCTCTGTTGCGCTGAATATCGATCGCCGTTGTCGTCCATGCCCCCGGAAGATCATAGACATCGCAAAGGAGACTGTATGAAGAAGCTGCACACGCTTATGGCTGTCGGTTGCCTGCTGGGTCTGAGTTCGCCTGCATTTGCCGAGACCGCCAATCTGACCAATAGCGCCGATGGCGCCAATCGCGACGCGGGTATCGCGGCGGTAAAGCAGAAATTGCAGGACGCCTGCAAGTCGCGCAACGGTACCGTGGATCTGGATTCGTTCGAGGTGGTGTTCGAGAGGACCAGCAAGAACCCGGACGTCCCAAAGCCCTATTATGTCGACGCGAAAATCAAATGCGATCTGCCCTAAGCGCGGCCAACACAACGCGCCTGGCAGTGCCGAAGCGCGTCCATCGCGCATCGAGCACATAGATCACCACAAGGCCCCGCAGACGCGGGGCTTTGTTTTTGCTGCGGCCGGCCCTGCGCGTCGGGCGGCGCTTGAAGAGCGTCGATCCCTTCCTGTTAGTGAAAAACCGCATTGCGGCACGCTACGCGTTGATCGTCGCTCGCCTGCGCAACTTGGCAGACAGGCGGGCTCGCATCAGCTGCAATACCTGCTGCATTGGCAATGCGGCGGTGAACAGGGTGCATGATCGTACGCCGCTTCTGCCAGCGCGCCTTGGCTGCTGCAGACGCCCCGCCCGCTACCCCAGCTGTGCCCGCGCCGCATCCAGGGTGGTCATGATCTGGATCACTTCATCCAGCGGATGGAGTGGAGATTCCTTGCGCCCTTCCCCGATGTAACGCGCCGCGGCTGTCGCTTGCCACGACAGGCCCCCGTAGCCGCTGATTCCGGTCGGATCCATCCACACTGCGGGCGTGCCGGCGTGGTCGCTGCCGACCAGGCTCAGCGCTGTCGGGTTGTGGAACTCGCCGGCAAGGTCGATGCGGCCCTGGCTGCCGGTGACATAGGCGGTGGAACTGCTGCGGGCCACGATGGAACTGATCAGCGTGGATTGCGCGGTGCCGCCGTGCGACAGCACCATGGTCGAGAAGGCATCCACGCCGGTGTCGGTCAGCGCGCCGGTGGTCGTGATCGCGGTCGGTGCGCCCAGGATCATCGAAGAGAACTGCACCGCATACACGCCCAGGTCCAGCAGCGCGCCGCCGCCGAGCGCAGGATTGCGCTGGCGGTGCGTCGCATCGTCAGGGCCGCGTTGGCTCAGATCGGCGAACACATGGCGAAGCTCGCCCAACGCGCCATCGGCCAGCAGTTTCCGCAGCACCGAGGTATGCGGCAGGTAGCGGCTCCACATGGCTTCCATCAGGAACAGACCGCGCTGCCGCGCCTCCTGCACCAGCACGCGTGCATCGTCGGCGCAGGTGGTCATGGGCTTTTCGATCAACACATGTTTGCCCGCGCGCAGCGCCAGCAAGCCCTGCTGCAGATGTTCGCTGTGCGGGGTGGCGATATAGACGATGTCGACATCGTGGTCTTCGACCAGCGCCTCGTAGCTGTCATAGGCGCGCTGCATCGCCCAGGTGCTCGCAAAGGCCTCGGCACGCGCACGCGTGCGCGAGGCCACTGCGAATGGTCGTTGCCCGGTATGGCGGCGCAGCGCGCTCACGAACGCCGAGGCGATCGCTCCAGGCCCCAGCACTCCCCACCGCAACGCTGGCTCGCCACGCTGCGGCAGGAACAGCTCGGGCTCGGGAAACACTGTGGGCGTCATGCGCTTGGCCTCCTGGATAGCATGTGCGCGCATCCTAGCAAAGCGGGAGCAGCGTTCCCGGTGTGCCCGCCTGCGCAGCGCCATCGTGCGGTGGGAGAAACCGATCACGGCAGGCGTAACTTGCAGCGTCCTCTGTCGCCTGGCCGAAGACATGCCTGCAATCCACGTGCAGACGTTCCGGCGCATCGGCATGGCTGCAGAAGGCGATGCGGCCGTCGGGCCGCACCAGGATCGACGCGCCGGCATGCACCGTCCAATCGGCGGTGGGCGCAGCGCCATCCAGATCCGAGAATGCGCTCGCGTCGTCGGGCTGCGGCAGGGCCGCGGTTGCCTTCTGAATATCGATTTGCGCAGCAAGTTGCAGTGATTTCCTTGCGCTTCTGTTCGCTTCTCACGTCGAGAACCGTTGTCACGCGTCACACCCCTTGCACCTTGCGCTGCTTAGCGTGGCCCGATGAGCGCACGTATTTCATCGCACACCCTTGCCTTTGCATCGCACACGGGCTCAGCCCGCACCGACGGACTCAAGCAGTCGATTGCGGACAAGTGGCTACACATACATCCGACGCTGCCACTTCCCGGGCGTGGTCGCACCCTGGGGCGCTGGCAGACGCTTGCCGATATCGCGGCAGACGACCTGTGCGCGGCCAAGTTCCTGGAAGCGCATTACGACGCGCAAGCCATCTGTGCCGATCTGGGTGTGGACCTCATCACGCCGACCCAGCGTTGGGCGGTGTGGGCGGCCGAGCCGCCTGGCTCGGATATGCGTTTTTCCGGACAAGTGCTTAACGGCACCAAGGCATGGTGTTCGGGTGCCGCCCAAGTGACGCATGCGCTGGTGACGACGCGCCATGCAGGCGCCAGTTGCCTGTTTGCCGTGGCGCTGGATCAGCCCGGCATTCAGATCGACAGCAGTGCGTGGCAGGCAGTCGGCATGCAAGGCATCGAGACGGCCAATGTTCGCTTCTCCGATACGCCAGCGCGGCAGATTGGCGCAGGTGATGCGTACTTGACCCGACCTGGATTCTGGCACGGCGGTGCCGGCATCGCCGCGTGCTGGTTCGGCGCCACCGTTGCGGTTGCCGATGTGCTGCGTGCCTCTGCGCGTGTGAGCAAGGATCCGCATGCCGCCGCGCATCTGGGCGCCATCGATACAGGCCTGGCATCTGCAGCTGCGTTGTTGCGTCAGCTGGCAACGCGCATCGACGCGCAGCCGGAACAGGCACATCTGCGTGGCGTCCTGCAGGTACGCAGCGTGGTCGAAGCGGTGGCGCGCGACACGCTGGATCGGGTTGCGCGTGCGTTGGGGCCAGGCCCGCTGTGCGGCAACCGCGCACATGCGCAGCGTTGCGCCGACCTGTCGGTGTTCATTCGGCAGCATCACGCAGAACGCGACCTGCAGGCGCTGGGCGAGTTATGCCAACAGGAGACATCGCCTTGGAAGATCTAGCCGGGCAGCCCATCGAGGGCACAGGCACGCCGGAAACAGCATGGCGCTCCGCGCCGTACCTGAGCGAGCTGCCACGCGTCACGCTGTCGCAACTGATGCAAGGTAGCCAGCGCCTGGTGGTGGTGGCACCGCACCCGGACGACGAGGTGCTTGGATGTGGCGGGTTGATAGCCGCTGCGCGTGCCGCAGGCGTACCGGTAATGATCGTCGCGCTGACCGATGGGGAGCAGGCCTACCCCGACGAACCCGGCTGGCAGCCGCAGGTGCTGGGCCCGGCGCGGCGCCTTGAACTGGATGCCGCCGTGCAGCAGTTGGGTGTATTGCCTGGCGCATCGACCCACCTCGCACTGGGCGATGGCGCGCTGGCGGCATGCGAAGCGCGCATGGCACAGGTCCTCGGCGATCTGATCACTGCGCATGACACCGTGCTGGTGACCTGGGAGCGCGATGGCCATCCGGATCATGAAGCCGCATCGCGTGCGACCCATGCCGCGTGCAAGGCGCAGTCGGCGCGGCGTCTGCAATATCCGGTATGGGCGTGGCATTGGTCGCGTCCGGAAGATGGGGTATTTGCCGATGGCGCTGCCGTGCGCTTCGATCTATCGCCCGCAGTGCTGAGTGCCAAGCAGCGCGCCATTGCGTGCTTTGCCACCCAGTTGGGCCACTGCACGCCACCCGTTGCAGAGCCGATTCTGCCGCCGCCGGTGCTGGAGCGCTTTGCGCGGCCGTTCGAGGTCTTCATCCGATGACCGCGCTGAGCGTTGAGCACTTTGAGCAGATGTACGCCGATGCAGACCCGTTCGGTTATCGCTCGCGCTGGTACGAGCAGCGCAAGCGCGACATCCTGCTCGGTGCCCTGCCCTATCCGAGGTTCGCGCGTGGCTGGGAATTTGGCTGTTCCAATGGCGAGCTGACCGCGCAGCTGGCGCAGCGCTGTGACACGCTGCTGGCGACGGATCTGTCGCAGCAGGCGGTCGAGCTGGCGAGCGTGCGGCTGCAGGCACTGCCTGCGGTCACGCTGCAGCAGGCCGCGCATCCGTCGGACTGGCCGGAAGAGCTGTTCGACCTGATCGTCTTCAGTGAGGTGGGGTATTACCTGGACGCCGCAGCTTTCGAAAAAACCGTGGCGTTGTTCGCCCGCTCGCTCACCGCCAACGGCTGCCTTGTGGCATGTCACTGGCGGCACGACTTCGATGGCGCGTTGCGCAGCGCCGAGCAGGTCCACAGCGCGCTGAACCAGGCATTGGCGATGGACACGCTGTGCTGTTACCAGGATGCGGACTTCGTGTTGCAGGCCTGGATGTCCGGGCCGTCGATTGCGCAACAGGAGCAGCTGCGATGATCGCGGTCACCATTCCGGCGCATAACGAAGCGGATCTGATCGGCAAGTGCCTGCAGTCCATTCTGGTGGCAGCCGCGCACCCGCATTTGGCGGGAGAGCGCGTGGAAATCCATGTCGCGCTCGACCGCTGCAGTGACGGCACCGGCGCAATTGCACGCGCGCACGGCGCAAGAACCGTCACTACCGCAGGCGGTGTCGGCATTGCCCGTGCAGCGGCGGCATCGGCCGCGATTGCGCGCGGGGCACGCTGGCTTGCGTTTACCGATGCCGACACCTGCGTGCCGCCGGACTGGCTTTCGGCGCAGCTCGATTGCGCGGCGGATGTGTTCTGCGGCGTGGTGGAGGTGACCGACTGGCACGATTTCCGTCCCGAAACACGGCAGGCCTTCCTGGCCAAGGAAATCCGCCGCGACGGGCATCCGCATGTGCATGGCGCCAATCTCGGCATGAGTGTGGCTGCGTACGTGACCGCCGGTGGGTTTTCTGCGCTCAAGTGCAGCGAAGACGTGGCGCTGGTTTCGGCGCTGGAGCGCGCAGGCATGCAGATTGCCCGCCTGGTCAAGCCGGTCGTCAATACCAGCGCTCGCCGTATTGCCCGCGCGAGCGGCGGATTCAGCGATCACCTGGCCCGCCTGGAAATGGCCGTCCTGGCTGGCGAGCCGGTACTGGAGCGTCAGGTCTAGCCATCGGGTACATCGTCAGATGTGTCCAGCAACAAGCACACGTAGTGATGGCCGGTGCTGGAGACGAACGCCCCGCGGAAACATCGCAGATAACCCCGCCACTGCCGTTGCTCAATCGTTTCGGCGCGACAAGCAATCGCGACTTTGGAGCCCGCATTTATTTGCATAAGCGGGCTGTGCATAAACCACCGCGATTGTGCTCTTCCGATTCCAGGCTACCTGCAGATCATTATCCGCGCTGCTTGCAAATCGAAAACATAGCGATCAGGGTGCAATTGCTCCTCGGCTTAATGCAATCGCTTCAAGCCGGCCATTACCGCTACCGAGGTCATGATGGACTCCACGATGTTCCGGCAGATTGGTCGTTATCGATTGACTGCACATACGGTTCCGTTGGACGGCGTCTTCTTCCCGGAGATTCTGGTGTCGTTCGACGATGGGATCACCTTGTATGGGCACAGGCGCGAGATGCGATTCGACACGCAACTTGCCGCGCACCACTATGCCAGACAATGGATGGGCAGATGCACCGTAACGCCGCTAGGTATTCTCGAGAGTATCTAGGCGTCGCCGTCACCGCTGATGTCAGCAACCAGTCGGCTCCGCCGCCGGGAAGCCAAGCGTGAAACAGGCGCCCTGCCCTGGCATCGACTGCACTTCAATATAGCCGTCGGCCTGCCTGACCGCCCCATCCACTTGTGCCAAGCCCAGCCCGGTGCCCTTGCCTGCCGGTTTGGTGGTGAAGTAGGCGTCGAACAGCTGATCGCGGATCTCCGGTGCAATGCCGCTGCCATTGTCCTGGACAGAGAGGGTGACATAATCGCCGGCGCGACGACCGGCAGCATCCACATCTGCTAGCGTCCGCGTCGCCACCGTGATGCAGACCCTGCCACGCACCGCGCAGACATCGCGCGCATTGATCACCAGGTTCAACAAGGCCCGTTCCAGCGTGTGTGGATCCGCCAGTACGGCACTGTCGCAAGTCGTGGTCTCCCACTCGACCGATACCGCAGCGCCTGCCGCCTGTTGAAGCAGGGGCAGCAGGCGCGCGACTAGCGCATTGAGCTCGACGCGTTCGGGAGCATAAGGATGCTTGCGCGCGAAGCCCAGCAGGCGTTGCGCCATGACCGAGCCCTGCTGCAGAGCGGTCTCTGCCATGCGCAAAATCTTCTGATCCGCTTCGCCAAGGGCGCCGCGCGACTGAACCACATCGATGGCAGCGCCCGCAGTTTGCAGCACGTTGTTCAGGTCGTGAACGACACCGGCCAACAGTTGCCCCACAGCCTCACCCTCCTGCGCTCGCTCGGCCACGCGCTTGGCCAGGCGCTGCGCGGCACGTGCAATATCCAGCTCGACCTCGATGCTTGGAGAATGCGCCTCTGCACGTACTTGGTCGTGCGTCGCCGCTGCAGCAGGCTCAACGTGATGGATTGCAGACTCGGTGCGGGCCTGCAGCGTCTGGTTGAGCGTGCGTAGTGCCAGTTGCGACTGCCGGCGTTCGGTGATGTCGCGATTGACCGCCAGCACCCCCTCGATCCGGCCATCCGCGTTACGCAGCGGGCTTGTCGACACCAACCAGCTCTGGAGCTGCCCGTCTGCATTCGTACATTCGGTTTCGAACTGCTGCGACTCGCCGCGCTCGGCAGCAGCGAGCGCCTGCCGCACGCGCGGCCTGAATCGCTTCGGCCATAACGACACCCAGGGCAGACCCACCACAGAGGCGGCATCGACAAACGCCACACGCGCCAGACCATGCGCGTTGACGAACCTGACGCGTCCGTCCAAGGCAATTTCCTTGATGGAATCCAGCGACAGCTCGACGACCTGTCGGTAGCGATGGTCGGGAAAGTCCTGCGTGCTGTTCATGGTTCTCAAATCGATCACGTGTTTTTCGCGTGGGAAACGTAGTGTGATGCATGCATCCTCAGAAAACCTGCTTTATGGGCTCTACAAACGAAAAACTGATTCTTGTCGTCGAGGACGATGCTGACACGCTCGAGTTGGCCACGCTGCTGCTGACCGAGAGCGGTTATGCGGTCGTCACCGCAACCGATGCGCAGGGCGCGCTGGAGCATATCGATAAGCACCCGGCGATTGCGCTGGTTTTTACCGATCTGCAGATGCCGGGGCTATTGGATGGATACGGCCTGATTTCGTATCTGCGCGCGGATGGCAACAATCTGCCGGCGATCCTGACATCGGGTCTGGGGCATTCCCCCAATGGGTTACCCAGCCGGACGACGTTTTTAAGCAAGCCCTACACACGCCGCAGCTTGGTGCAGAATATCGAGGCTTTTGTCGGGCATTAGAGCGGCCAACAGAACTACTGCGCGGCCGTCAGGCGGGCGCGCCCGGTGCTCGGAATCGGCATCACTCCTACGCTTGGGGTTCAGAGTCCCTCGTCCATAGCACCGACGAACGTTGGCTATGTTTTGTCAGCCGCTCTTGGCGTGACGGTCAGCACGCAGCTCACACCTTGCGGCGCATGTGCATGTTTCAGGTGTGGTGATTGCGCCGCGCTGGGTTGGTTGACCAAAACACCCCAGCAGGATCGACAGGCGTCGCGATCAGCTGCTCGACGCTGGATCGCACACCTTGCCAGCCATCAGCGCGCCGCGCGTCGCCAGCCTGCATTGATCGCTTCCTGGCTTGTGCAGAAAAAACGCTCGCCCTTGGCAGGTGAGATGCTGGTCCGCGTGTAATCGCGTTGCCCGGGCATATGGAAGATCTTGCTGCCCTTGCTGGAAATATTGCCCTTGATGGCGCAGTGCGCAGGCGTTTGCGTCTGCACTGCGGCCTGAGCCCGCTGTGCCGATTGCGTGCGCTTGCCGCGTCGGTAATCAGCAGGCATCTGAAAGCTGCCGGCCCAGAGGTTACGCCGTTGTTGCTGCGCGTTGCGCTCGTCGGCAACGAACGCGGTGGCGTACTCGCGGTAGGCCACCGCCCAACCGGATTGCACCATCCAGCGGTTGACCGACTGCCCCTGCACATAGCACTCGGCCACGATCCGTCCATAGCGATCGGTGTCCTTGGGTTGGCAGCGAACCGTCTTGTCGAGCAGGTAGCCATCCAGTGCGGCAGCCGAACGTCGGCCGCAAGGCCATGCGCTGCCAGCGTTGCTGGTGCATTGCTGCGCGCTTTCCGGTGCATCGATACCCCACAGGCGGATACGTTTCTGCGCGACAGTGATGGTGTCGCCATCGGTCACGGTTGCCCGGCCGACCAACTCCGCTGCGATAAGAGGTGAAGCGAAGAGCGCCACGACAACAACTACCGAACATCTGAACAACATCAACAACAAGCCTCGGGTGATCGGCAGAGCGTGGTCCGTCTGTTCTTGCCTTGGTGATTGCGTCTAGCCGATTGGCTCACTAGAGGTCCCTTGCCCTGATGCCTGCGTCGTCCAGGTCGACGCGGGGCCGGCACTGTATGTCAACTGGACGGCGATGCCTATCCCTTGTGCTGGTCCGCCAAGACAGTGCGGCGCTCGGTATTCATCGACGCACATCCCTGACAGTTGCATTCGAGGCCGATCAATCGCGATGCTGATAGACGGCCAACAGAGGCTCGTGCCTTGAAGACCTGCGCCTCTGAAAAGTTGGGTTGTTCCCGATAAGGCCTACAGGTAGCCCTGCCCCGCAGCCCGGTGCAGGTAGCATCAAATACTGCCCGGTTCTTTGCAGAACCGGGTAGACAGGCAGGCTTACTGTGCAGCCGCTTGCGGCGCGACGGGCGCCGCATCCGGCGTCACTCGCCAGATCGTATTGGCCAGGTCGTCCGCGACGATCAATGCACCACGTGGATCGAGCGTGACGCCGACCGGGCGGCCGCGGGTCAGGCCATCGTCGCCATGGAAACCGGAGACGAAGTCGATCGGGTCGCCCGCCGGGCGGCCATCGCGGAACGGCACGAACACCACCTTGTAGCCCACCGGCGGGTCGCGATTCCAGCTGCCGTGCTCACCGACGAACACACCGTCGGCAAACTGCGTTCCCATCGTGGCCGCCGAAAACGCGACACCGAGTGCGGCCACATGCGAGCCCAGCGCGTAATCGGGCACGATGGCCGATGCGACCTTCTGCGGATCCTGCGGCATGACCCGCGTGTCCACGTTCTTGCCCCAGTAGCTGTAGGGCCAGCCGTAGAAGCCGCCTTCACGTACCGAGGTGAGGTAGTCGGGCACCAGATTCGGGCCGATCTCGTCGCGCTCGTTGACCACCGCCCACAGTGCGCCACTGCCGGGCTGGATCGCCAATGCCGTGGGATTGCGCAGCCCGGTGGCATAGCTCTTGTGGGCGCCGGTTGCCGGATCCACCTGCCAGACCTGGGCGCGGTCGACTTCGGCAATCATGCCGCGCTCGGTGATGTTGCTGTTGGAGCCGATCGCGACATACAGATAGCGTCCATCGGCACTGGCGGTCAGGGCCTTGGTCCAGTGATGGTTGATGGCCGACGGCAAGTCGGTGACCTTGCTGGGTGCAGCGCTGGCCTTGGTCTGCCCTTGCTGATAATCAAAACGCACCAGCGCGTCCTGATTTGCCACGTACAGCGCGTTGCCGATCAGCGCCAGGCCATACGGCGCATTGAGCTTGTCGGCAAACACGGTCTTCAGTTCATAGGTGCCGTCGCCATCGGCATCGCGCAACAGCGTCAGCCGGTTGCCGCTCTTGACCGAGGTGTTGCCCTTGGCCTTGATCGCACCGGCAATCACGTCCTTGGGCTTGAGGTTGGGTGCATTGCCGCCGCGGCCTTCGGCGACCAGGATGTCGCCATTGGGCAACACCAGCGTCTGGCGTGGGATGCCCAGACCGGTGGCGATTGCAGTGATGCGGTAACCCGCGGGCACGGTGGGCTTGCGCTCGCCCCAGGCTGCCGGCTCGGCGATGGTCATGTCGGGCAGCAGGCCGCGATCCGGCGCAGGCAGCTCGGGACTGGCGCCGTGTTGTTTGAGCTCGGGCGCCTTGCCGCAGGAAGCGAGTGCGGCGGCGAGAATGGAAACCGACAGGACGGTAACGGCATGACGCTTCATCGGGCACCTCCCACGCGCAGGCTGGATAGCCCCGACCAGGTTGCAACGAGCGCGAATGCGGTCGCAATCGCAGAAAACACCAGTGCCGCCGGCATGATGGCCCAGGCATCGCGTGCATGATGCAGGGCGTCGAAGAAGCCGACAATCCATGCGGCACCGAGCGCAATCACATAGATCAGGTTGCGGCTTCCGCGAACGAAGCCGACGATCGCGCACAGCAAGGCGATGGTGGTCAATACCATCGCGCCGATCAGCAGCCACGCAGCAAAGTTGGCCCACTGGATCTGATGACTGCTCCAGTAAGCGTAGTCGCTCAGCAAGGCACCGAGAAACAGCGGCCACACACCGCCGAGCACGGCTGCATGGAACGGATGGATGGCCCAGGATCGGGCGGGCATGGCAGTTGAATTCATGGCGGACTCATTGGGCGCGTTGGTGAAACGTGCCCCGATGCTGCCAGCTGCCACGTGATGAGCGCGGTGATGCTGGGTCTTCTCTGCGCGATGGGCTGCACGGACAAGCATCGGGACCCCAAACCACTCATCCTGCCGAGCGACCGCTGGACCGCTGCCATGACCCTATTTCATAGAAAGATGTGCGTGCTCCAGGACGCTCTCTACGCTGGGCTCCATCCACCGGAGGAACAGACAGATGAAAACCTTAGCAATCGGCTGGCGCGGAAAAACTTCTCCGGCACCAACTGCGTTTTCGATCGCACAGCAGTACGCATCCAGGATGGCTTGAATTCCAATGCGCGTTCGCAGTGATGAGCGCCATTCATAGGACCATGCAAGTTGGATGGATGGAGCGGCGTTGCATCTGCGTCATGCTCGTTGCCGGCATGTACGGCAAGGAGACGGCGATGAAGAACGCAAGCGTGGTGCGTTCGATTCGACAAGGTCTGCGCGCAGCTGGGGCGCCATCTGCATCGTACGGTCCGGCAGTGGATGCGGCAGTGGATGCTTGGATTCGCGTTGCCTTGCCCCTAGATCGGTGGAGAGATGCGATGCCATGCGCGAGCGCGCTGCGCCGCGCGCTCCCCTCCATGGCTGCGCTGTTGTTGGGCGCAGTTGCCCTGCTCTCTGTTGCCCCCTCCCCCGCGGCAGCACATCCTTCGGAGATCACGTCCATGACGACACACGCCACCTTGTCGCCCAGGCAGCAGGCCATTGCGCCGATTGCCGCGTTTGCGGCCACCGGCGATATCGACCGCTTGAACACCGCATTGGAGGCGGGCCTCGATGCTGGCTTGAGCATCAGCGACTGCAAGGAGGTACTGGTCCAGCTGTATGCATATGCCGGGTTTCCGCGCAGCCTCAATGCACTGGCCGCGCTGATGCAGGTCGTCGATGCACGCAAGCAGCGCGGCATCGCCGATGCGCCGGGACACGAGCCCGGCCCGGTACCGAGCGGCGATGCGCTGCTGGCGCTGGGCACCGCCAACCAGACCCGTCTGGCCGGTGCGCCGGTGACCGGGCCGTTGTTTGCGTTTGCGCCGGCAATCGATCAGTACCTCAAGACGCATCTGTTCGGCGACATCTTTGCCCGCGACAACCTGGATTGGGTGAGCCGTGAACTGGCCACGATCAGCGTGCTCGCCGCCCTGGAAGGCGTGGAGGCGCAACTGCAATCGCATTTGAAGATCGGCTTGAACATCGGCGTGACCGAGGCGCAGCTGCACGAACTGGCCCAGGTGCTGGACAAGCGCGTCGGTGCGGCCGCCGGCACACGCGCCAAGGCGGCACTGGCCAAAGCCAGGGCCCAGTGAGCCTGCGGCGGGGTTCGACAACCGCAGCGCATTCTGCCGGCGCGAATGCGGCTGCCGACGGCAGCACGTCGAAACCGATCGGGCCCCGCTAAAGCGGCGCCGGGCCAGCCGCCAGCCCCGGCCGCCCACCGGCCTGCTTGACGATCAACTGACCGATGTATTGCTCGGCCAGCCTGGTGCCGATCTCCAGCGCGGTCTGCAGCGAGCCGAAGGTGGGCGCGGCCGGCAGCGGTACGGGATGCCCACAGACCTGCAAGGTCTCCAACACGATGCGCCGATGCCCGAGCTGTCGAGCGACCACGCGGTACGGCAGGCCCTGGTCGGTGCCTTCCGTGGACATTCTTTCGGTGCAGTGGGTACTCATCGGGCTCGAGCATAGCTGTGATGCCCAAATTTGGCGGCGCGGCAACTTGAACAATTTATGCAGACGCTAGCGCAGCGCCAGCGGCGCACTCCCGACAGACCGCTGCGGCCTGAACAGGCTCGGCCATGCAGCGATGACACCGATGTCGCACCTTGCGTGGCGCACGCAGCGGCGCCGATAAGAACAGAATCAGAGGAATCGGCTGTAGGGGAACGCCGAATGTTGGTTCTTCCCCCAAAAAGATCGGCTTGAATATTCTCCCAGCATTCAGCTTGATGGCCTGAAGCGAGGACGTGCCTGTCTCGACGTTTCATTCGGCGCACTGAATATCCAGCGTTTCTTCGAGCATGTCCCTTTGCGCATTTCATGCAGGAAAAGCGGGGAATTGGGCACAATGGCAGGGTTCGCTCGATTTTGGTCAATATAAATGCGGTGGATATATTCGTTCTGCAGCAGAAAATTTAATATAACTTCGATGTCACTGCGATAAAACTCATCCGATCAGGCCTGATACAGACGAGTCCGTTAGAGCTGCTAACTTACAGTCGAATCCGCTACACCGTGTGGGCAATTTACCGACATCTTCGACGCATTTCCTGATTACCTGCGATAGTCATCGCATTTAGGATTGCCGCCCCCGGAGATTCGTGACGACTTATTGTCGCGTTCGCTCTGACATTTCCTTGCAGTCGAGCCTGATAAGGCGCTTTTTAATCTGTTTTGGCTATGGATTAAATCGTGAAGTCCTATGCAGGACATTTTTCTCTGAATAGCAACTGTCCGTTCATGTTTTAGAGTTTACCGGTAGCGCCGTTAAACAATCTCGCAAGCACATGGTTCGATGCATCGGCGCATCACCGTGTTATCCGGAGCGCTTATCTGAGGGGACAGATTCGCGGCGGATAAAGTGAATAACGCGTGAAATCCAACGCCACACCGGCTTTTCCCGGTGCTGGAATCGTCTGCGCCAAATTTTAGAATTTTTGCAGTTGCGGCGCGCTAATTACCGGAATCGACCAACCCATGAATCGCTCGCTACTCGCAACCACGATCGCCTCCTGCCTTGTCCTGACTGCCTGTGGCGGCGGTGGCGGCAATGTCCGCAGTGACCCACCGCAGACCACGGTGGTCGCCCCGACGCCGTCCACTCCCCCAGCGCCCACCACGCCCACGCCCACGCCCACGACTCCAACGACTCCAACGACGCCGGACACCACCGCGGCCGACCCGCTGCCGAACACCGCGCCGACGCCGGCACCTGCCCCCGCCCGCTACCAGGGCCTGGCCAGCAACCTGCTGGTGCCGACCAATGCGGATCTGGCACAACAGGCCGGCGCCAAGGGTCAGGGCGTCAAGCTGGCGGTGCTGGACGACAACCTCTATGGCAGCTACGCGCCGATCAGCGGCAAGGTCGATACCTCCAACGATTACACCGACACCCCCGGCACCCCGGAATCCGCATCGAACGCGTTGCGCGGCCACGGCACCGTCGTCTCGGCATTGGTGCTGGGCACCGCCCAGGACGGCTTCGCCGGCGGTGTCGCGCCGGATGCGGACCTGTTCTATGCGCGCATCTGCGCCGAAAACTCCTGCGGTACCCAGCAGACCCGCCGCGCGGCGGTGGACCTGGCGGCAGCCGGCGTGCGCATCGCCAATCTGTCGATCGGCGCCTCGTATGCAGATGCAGCCAGCAGTGCCAATGCCGCACTGGCCTGGAAGTATGCGCTGACCCCGCTGGTGCAGGCCGATGCGCTGATCGTGGCCGCCACCGGCAACGAAGGCGCGGCAGAAGCCTCCTACCCGGCGGCGACGCCGGTGCAGGAAGCCAGTCTGCGCAACAACTGGCTGGCCGTGGGCGCGGTCAACATCGACAGCGCCGGCAATGCCGCCGGCCTGACCAGCTATTCCAACCATTGCGGCGCCGCCGCACAGTGGTGCCTGGTGGCGCCGGGCAGCTACTTCGCACCCGCGCTGGCCGGCACCGAGCTGCAGGGCCAGATCGCCGGCACCTCGTTCTCCACGGCCGCTGTAAGCGGCATCGCGGCGCAGGTGCTGGGCGTGTATCCGTGGATGAGCGCTTCCAACCTGCAGCAGACCCTGCTGACCACCGCCACTGACCTGGGCGACCCCGGCGTGGATGCGCTGTACGGCTTCGGCCTAGTCAATGCGGCCAAGGCGATCAAGGGCCCGGGCCAGTTCGCCAGCAACTGGGCGGCAAATGTGACCTCCGGCTACGACAGCACCTTCAGCAATGACATCTCCGGCGCCGGCGGCCTGACCAAGAACGGCGCCGGCAGGCTCACGCTCAGCGGCAACAACACCTACACCGGCGGCACCAGCGTCAGCGACGGCGTGCTCGCACTGTCCGGCAGCCTGCGTTCGGATGTCATTGTGCTCAACTCGGCCACGTTCGAATCGCGCGGCGGTGTCATCAACGGCGGCTACAGCCTGGCCAACAACACCGGCACCACCGCCATCGAATTGGGCAAGGGCTTGACCGTCACCGGCCAGGCCAGCCTGAAGGGCAACCTGCTGTTGCTGCCGGAAGCGGCTGGCTACAACGTCGGCAGCAGCGAGAAGATCGTCACGGCCGGCACGTTGCAGGGCAGCTTCGACCGGGTGCAGTACGCCAACAACTTCTTCTGGACTGCTTCGCTCGCCTACGACCCCACCACCGTCACCGCCACGTTGACCCGCAATGCCTCCGCTGCCAGCGCGCAGGCGGCCGGTGCGCCGCAGTCGGTGGTCAACGGTGCCACGCAGGCCGATACGCTGGTCAAGGTGCTGGATACGCGTGTGGCCTCCGGCGATACGGATAATCTGGGTGGCCTGATCAGCGCCACCGGCGCGCTGCTGGCCGCCAACGATGCGCAGGTTGCCGCATCGCTGCCGACCCTGGCCGGCCAGGTACACGGCATCGAGCGCACGCTGGGCTTCCAGTCGGCACTCAACGATGCACGCGTGGCGGCCGATCGCCTGCCCTACCTGGCCGACACCACCACGCTGACCACCTGGATGCAGGGCAGCTATCTGGACGGCGAACTGGGCGGCAAGGGTTTCGACTCGGCCGATTACACCCAGCAGGCCACCACCGTCGGTGTGGATCTGCCGATGGGCAACGCTGGCACCATCGTGGGTGCGGCGCTGAGTTCGGGTCAGGACCGTGCGCACATCGATGCGTCGGCCAGTCGCCTGCGCTCGGACCGTTATGCGATGACCGCGTATCTGTATCAACCGATCGGCCAGGCCTATGTGTCGGGGATCGGTTCCTACGGCATGAGCAATGTGGACACCGAACGCACGGTGCAGGCCGGCAGCATCGGCGAGCGCCTGCAGGATCGCCGCCACGACACCAACTGGTCGCTGCGTGCCGAAGTCGGCCTGATGCCGCAGGCAGGGCTGTCGCCGTTCATTGCCGCAGGCGTGGTCAGCCAGACCCAGGATGCCTTCAGCGAAGCCTCGGCCACCGGGCTGGGGTTGAGCGCCAACAGCGACACGTTGCGTGCCGGCTATGGCGAGGTGGGTGTGCGCGGTCATCTGGTGCGCGGCAAGTGGGGCTTCGATGGCTTGATCGCCTACCGTTCGCTGCTCGGCAATCCGAACTCGGACTTCACCGCCTGGTTCACCGGTCTGCCGGAAGCGCGCTTCAACGTGGCCGGCGAGCCGGTGTCCAAGCAGTCGGCGCGTGCGTCGGTGGGCGTGCGCTACCAGCTCAACGATGCCTTCTCCATCTATGGCAATGTGGGCGCCGAGCGCGGTCGTTCCGATGCCAACAGCATCAATGCCAATGTCGGCTTGCGCTGGCAGTTCTGATCGCGACCGGCACCCGACCGCACTTGGTCACTGTAACCACCGATGCCATGCAGCACTGTGCATCAGGCAAAAAAAAGCCCCGGCAATGCCGGGGCTTTTTGGTCTGCGGTGAATCAGAAGCTCCAGCCCCAGGTGACCTGGCCGCCGTATGCGGTCTGGCCATCACCGTTGAGTCCCTGCAACGACAACGCCATGCGGCTGTTGGGCGAGGTGATCAGGCTGACGCCCAGTTCGCCGACCACCGCGTTCTTGGCCAGCGTGACGCTCTGCACCGAGAACTGCGAGCCGCTGCCGACAAAGCCGGCCGACCGCTCCACGGCACGGTCGCCGAACGCATGCCGCCAACCCACCGAGGCGTACACCCCGGCCGCCGCACCCAGCTGCCAACGCCCGCGCACACCCACCGTGCTGGTGGTGTACTCGTCCTTGGCACTGTCCACCGACAGCCCGGCAATGCCGCCGCGCTCGTCGAAGCCATCGGTCTTCAGGTGCGTGTAGTCCGCCGCAACGAAGGGGCTGTACACCGCATTGCCGGTGCGCAGGTTCCAGGCCGCTTCCAGCGACACGGTGACGGCCTTCGCATCGTAGTTGCTGGTCAGCCGCTCTTCGAGCACACCGGGCAGCATCACCCGGCGGCTGCTGTCCACGCTGTAGTCCGCATAGTCGACCGCAGCCTGCATAGCGAACGCGGACCAGTCGGCCTGGGCATAGATGCCGGCATGGGTGCCATCGATGTCGGAACGATCCAAGGATTCGCGCGAGCGGGTTTCGATGTCCTGATTACCGACCGCGACACCGACCACGCTGCGCTCGCCGATGCGCCGTTCTGCACCGGCCATGACGCCGTTGTCCTCGCGCCGCACCGAAGCGGTGTTGGCATCCCCATCGACACGATTGGGCAGGCTACGGCCGGTGATCCAGACCGTGGTGTCGCCTACCTGCGCGTCCTGACTGTCGCCACGCAGATGATTGCCGACGCCACTCAGCAGGAAACGGCTATCCAGCAATGCAGTCGCCGTGCTGGCGTGGCTTTCGCCCGACAGCGAGGCAAACGCCGTGCTGATCGCCTGCGGGTCGTCGGGCAGGCGCACCACTGCCTGGTAGACCGGGCTGGTGGTCGGCAAGCCATCCACCGCAGCTGCGGCAGCCTGCTGGTTTGGCGCGGTGACTGCATCGACCATGGCCACGGTGTTGCGGCCAAACGACACCGACAGCGCCGTGGCACTGGCGCTGACATTCGGCGTGACGAAGGCGTAGTCGGAGACGACGTTGGTAAACCGACCGGTCAGCCCGCCGGCGGCGCTGATGACCGGGATCTCGGTGAACAACGGCAGGTCCGTCGCACGTACCAGTTGCAGGGTGCTGCCAGGTGCCAGCGTGGCCGCCCCGCCCACGCTGATCGGTGTCACCGTGCCGCCCGCACCCGGCGTGACCTGCAGGGTGGAGCCATTTGCAAGCGCGACATTGCCGCCGACGCTGATCGTGCCCGTACTGCCGCCGATCGCCACGGTGCCACCGGAGGTCAGGCCGCCGATGCTGCCGCTGCCGGTGAGCGTGCCGCCCGGGCCCACCGTGACCGGCCCGCCCAACGCGGCGCCCGGATTGGCCGGGTTACCCACGCTCAGGGTGCCCGCGACGATGGTGGTCGGCCCGGTGAAGCCACTGCTGTTTGCGGTGACCAGCAAGGTGCCCACACCATCCTTGAGCAGACTGCCGGTACCCGACAGGATCCCTGCGTAGGTGCCATTGGCGGTCTGCTGGAACACCAGTGCGCCGGCATTGGCGATATTGCCCTGCAAGCTGTCGGTATCGCCAATCAATGTGCCCGCATTGATCGTGGTGCCACCGAGATAGGCGTTGACACCATCCAGCGTCAACGCGCCCGCGCCGTTCTTGATCAACGTACCGCTACCGGTGATGTTGCCGGCAAACGTGCCATCGCCTGCCTGGTCGAACACCAGTGTCGCGTTGTCGACGATGTTGCCCTGCAGGCTGGTGGTGTTGCCGATCAGGCTGCCGCTGGCAATGGTGGTGCCACCGCTGTAGGTATTGGGCGCAACCAGCGTCAACGCACCCGTCCCCTGCTTGACCACACTGCCGGTGCCGCTGACCGCGCCGGCGAACACGCCATCGCTGGCCTGATCGAACACCAACGTGGCGTTGTCGACGATATTGCCCTGCAGGCTGGTGGTGTTGCCGATCAGGCTGCCGGCGCTGATCACGGTACCGCCGGTATAGGTGTTGGGTCCGAGCAGTTGCAGCGCGCCGGTGCCGGCCTTCTGCAGCGAGCCGGTGCCGCTGAGCGTGCCTGCATAGACGCCGCCGGTGTTCTGGTTGAACACCAGTGCCGCGTTGTTGGCGATATCGCCCTGCAGGCTGCTGGTGTCGCCGATCAAGGTACCGGCCGTGATCGTGGTGCCGCCGGTGTACCCGTTCGCACCGTTGAGCACTAGTGCGCCGGCGCCATCCTTGATCACGTTGCCGGTGCCGGTGATCGAGCCGGTGAACACGCCATCGGCCACCTGGTTGAACGCCAGCGTCGCATTGTCGACGATGGCTCCCTGCAGGCTGGCGCTGTCGCCGACCAGGGTGCCGGCGTTGACCGTCGTGCCACCGGTGTAGCTGTTGCTGCCGTCCAGTGTCAGCGTGGAAACCCCATTCTTGATCAATCCACCGGTGCCGGTCACAGCACCGGTCAAGGTGAGATCGTTGCTGCCCGCAAACGCGACTGCACCTGCCAGCTCGACTGCGTTGGTCACTGTCAGTGCCTGATCGGTATCCAACGCGGTTCCGGTCGCGGCGGTCAACGTTCCGGTGCCCAGCGCCTGTGCATCACCCAGCACCAAGCTACCGCTGGCAAGTACGGTACCGCCGCTGTAGTTGCCGGCTTCGGCAAGCGTCAACGCACCCGTCCCCTGCTTGACCACACTGCCGGTGCCGCTGACCGCGCCGGCGAACACACCATCGCTGGCCTGATCGAACACCAGCGTGGCGTTGTCGACGATATTGCCTTGCAGGCTGGTGGTGTTGCCGATCAGGCTGCCGGCGCTGATCACGGTGCCGCCGGTATAGGTGTTGGGCCCGAGCAGTTGCAGCGCGCCGGTGCCGGCCTTCTGCAGGGAGCCGGCGCCGCTGAGCGTGCCGGCATACACGCCGCCGGTGTTCTGGTTGAACACCAGTGCCGCGTTGTTGGCGATATCGCCCTGCAGGCTGGTGGTGTCGCCGATCAAGATACCGGCCGTGATCGTGGTGCCGCCGGTGTACCCGTTCGCACCGTTGAGCGATAGTGCGCCGGCGCCATCCTTGATCACGCTGCCGGTGCCGGTGATCGAGCCGGTGAACACGCCATCGGCCACCTGGTTGAACACCAGCGTCGCGTTGTCGACGATGGCTCCCTGCAGGCTGGCGCTGTCGCCGACCAGCGTGCCGGCGTTGACCGTCGTGCCACCGGTGTAGCTGTTGCTGCCGTCCAGTGTCAGCGTGCCGGTGTTGGTCTTGATCAAGGCGCCACTGCCGCTGATATCGCCGGCAAGCGTGAGGTCTGCCGGATTGTCGACGCTCAGCGCAGCGCCGAGGACGACCGCATTGCCCACAGTTGCGGCAACAGGGTTGGTCAGCACCGCAGCGCCGACCACCGACAGGCTGCCGGTGCCCAGCGCGTTGTTGCTGCCGATCGACAAGGTGCCATCGCTCAGCGCGGTCCCGCCGGCATAGCTGTTGTTGCCACTGAGCGTGAGCGTGGATGCACCGGTCTTGATCACGCTGCCGGCACCGCTGATGGCGCCAGTCAGGGCGAGATCGTTGCTGCCAAGCAGCGTCACCGCACCGTCGAGCACCACCGCATTGCCCACGGCCAATGCCTGGTCGGTATCGAGGCTGGTACCGGCTGCCGCGGTCAGCGTGCCGGTGCCCAGTGCCTGCGCATCGCCCAGCACCAGCGTGCCGCCGCCGAGCGCGGTGCCGCCGGTGTAGGTATTGGCGGCGCTCAGCACCAGCGTGCCGGTGTCGAGTTTCTGCAGCGTGCCAGTGCCGCCGATGCCCACATCGATGGTGCCGGTGACGCCAGGGTCGACACGGATGATGGTGGTGGCCGCATTGGCGCTCAATGCACCGCCGCCGGCATCGCTCAGCACATACCCGTCGCTGATGAACTGCATGCCGGTAATGCCTTGCGTGCCCTGCACGCCTACATTGCCTGCGGTGCCGGCGAACACGGCAAAACTGTTCTGCCAGTCGCTGTTGCTCAGCCCATCGATCGAGGTCCAGTTGGTGGGGCCTGCGGCCCACACGCCTGCGCCGCCATCGATGCTGCCATTGGCAATGGTCTGCGCACCATCCCAGAACTGCACGTTGCTGCCGGGCGCCAGCAGCACCACGTTGATCTGCTGGGCCAGCGCGGTCTGCAACGTCAGCTGGGTGGGATCGATCGTACCTGGCAGCGTGCCGATGCCCAGGCCGTTGTCGGTCAAGCCACCGGTGTAGTCGATCAGGCGGTACACGCCGGTGCCGAAGCCGCCGATGTCGGTGATGTTGAGCGTGCCGTCCAGGGTGAGATCGCCATTGACCGCCAACACGCCGGTCTGGCTGGGGATGCCCAGGAACGCGTCCAGCGTGGCAGTGGGAGCCAGGCTCAGGCTGCCGGTGGTCAACACTGCGCCACTGGTCACCACCAGGCGGCCGCCGTCATTCACCGTGACCGCCGCATCGACCACGCCGCTGCCGCTCAAGCTGGCACCGCTGCCCACGGTCAGGCCACCTGCACTGGCCAGCGTGCCATCCACGTCCAGCGTGCCGGCGGTGACCTGGGTGGTGCCGCCGAGCGCGCTGGTGCCGGTGAGCTGCAAGGTGCCGGTGCCGACCTTGTCCAGATTGCCTGCATCGCTCAGGCTGCCGGCAAACGTACTGCCGACGTTGTTGGCGCCAAGCTGCAGCGTGGTGCCGCCCAGCACCGCGACGTTGCCCTGCCCGGTCACTGCACCCAAGGCCGCATTGCTGCCGAGCGAGAGCCCGGCACCTGCGGCCACATCCACGACGCTGGTGTTGCCCAACGCGCCGGGGGCGGCGGTGGCGAGCACGCCGGCCTGCACCGACACCGGGCCGGTGAACGTGTTGCCGCCGGACAAGGTCAAGGTGCCCAGGCCCGTCTTGGTCAACGCACCCGCGCCACTCAGCACTCCGGTCAGGCCCAGATCGTCCGCGCTGGCAATGGTCAGATCGGCTCCGAGATTGACCGCATTGCCCAGTGCCAGCGCAATCGCGTTGCTCAAGGTGGCATTGCCCAGCACCGACAGGCTGCCGACACCGAGCGCGGTGTTGCTGCCAACCGCCAGGGTGCCTGCGTTCAACACGCTGCCGCCGACGTAGCTGTTGGCGCCGTCGAGCGTGAGCGTGGACGCGCCGTTCTTGATCACACTGCCCGCGCCGCTGATCGGGCCGGACAGGCGCAGGTCGTTGCTGCCGACCAGGTTGAGCGCGCCATCGAGTACCACTGCATTGCCGACCGCCAATGCCTGGTTGCTATCGAGGTTGGTGCCGGTTGCTGCGGTCAGGGTGCCGGTGCCCAACGCCTGCGCGTCGCCCAGCACCAGGGTGCCGCCGCTGAGGGCGGTGCCGCCGGTATAGCTGTTGGCCGCATCGAGCACCAGCGTGCCGGTGTCGAGCTTTTCCACGCCACCGCTGCCGGAAATAGCGACATCGATGCTGGCGGTTGCACCCGGATCCACACGGATCGCGGTCAACGGCGCAGTCACAGCCAATCCACCCGCGCCGGCATCGGTCAGCTGATAGCCATCGGTGACGAACTGCAGGCCGCCGATGCTCTGCGTGCCCACCACGCCGACGGCGGCTGCGTTGCCGGCAAAGACCGCAAAATCGCCTTGCCAGGTGCTGTTGGCGCTGCCGTCCTGGTTGGTCCAGTTGGTCGCCGCCCCCCAGGTCCCTGCACCACCATCGATGGTGCCGTTGGCGGTGGTCTGCGCGCCATCCCAGAACTGCACGATGCTGCCCGGTGCCGTCACCACCAGGTTGAGTTGCTGGCCGATGGCGGTCTGCAGTGCGAGCTGGCTGAGATCCACGCTGCCCGGAAACAGACCGATCGCCAGACCGTTGTTGGTGAGCAGGCCGGTGTAGTCGATCAGCCGGTACACACCCGTGCCGAACCCACCGATGTCGGTAATGTTGAGCGTGCCGTCCAGGGTGAGGTCGCCATTGACCGCGAGCAGCCGCGTATTGCTCGGCGCTGCCAGTGCGACATCCAAAAACGCACCCGGTGCCAGGGTCAGGCCACCCACGCTGAGCGAGGAGCCACTGGTCAATGCAAGCCGGCCACCGTCGGCGATGGTCACATTGCTTCCCACGTTGCCGGTGGTGCCGGTGCCGGTCAGCGTGCCGCCTAGCGCCACGTTCACTGCGCTGGTGCCCAGGGTGCCGATCACATCCAGGGTACCGCCGCTGACCTGGGTGGCACCGCCGATCGCGCTGTTGCCGAGCAGGCGCACCGTGCCGGCGCCGACCTTGTCCAGATTGCCGCCACCGCCGAGGCTGCCGCCAAAAACGCCACCGCCCAACTGCAGCGTGCCGCCGGCATCGGTGTTGACATTGCCGGCGCCGCTGAGCGCGCTGATCAGGCCGCCGTTGCTGAGATTCAGCACCGCACCTGCAGCGACATCGACATTGCTGGCGTTGCCAAGCGACGCAGCGGTGCTCGCAACCAGCGTGCCGGCCTGGATCGCCAGCGGGCCGGTGTAGGTGTTGCTGCCATTCAAGGTCAGGGTGCCGGCACCGGTCTTGATCAAGTCGCCTGTACCGCTGATGCTGCCGCTGACCAGCATGTCCGCACCGTTATCCACGGTGAGCGCTGCGCCAAGCGCGATGTCGTTGCCCAGCGCCACCGCAATCGCATTGCTCAGCGCTGCATTACCGACCACCGACAGGCTGCCGGTGCCGAGTGCGTCGTTGGCGCCGACCGCAATGGTGCCGGCCGTCAACGTGGTGCCACCGCTATAGCTGTTGCCCGCGTTGAGCGACAACGTGGTGGCGCCATTCTTGATCAGGCTGCCGGTGCCGGTGATCGCAGCGTTCAAGCCGAGATCGTTGCTGCCGACCAGCGTGAGCTGATCGTTCAACTGCACCGTATTGCCCAGCGTCAGCGCGGCAGCGGCATCCAGTTCGGCTGGGCCGCCGACCAGCAGCGCACCCACGCCCAGCGCAGCGTCGTTGCCGAGCACCACACGCCCCGCATTCAGCGCAACGCCGCCGCTGAAGGTATTGGCATTGGCCAAGGTCAGCGTGGCAGCGCCTTGCTTGTCGAGACTGCCGCTGCCGCTGACGACGCCATTGAGCGTGATGTCCTGCGTGCCAGGCAAGGTGAGTGCGCCATTCAAGGCAAGCGCATTGCCCAGCGTCACCGCGGTGCTGGCATCCAGTGTGGTGCCCGCGGCGGTGCTCAGCGTGCCCAAGCCCAGTGCCGTGTCGCTGCCGACCACCACTGCGCCGCCCTGCAGTTGCAGTCCGCCCGCCCAGGTGTTGTTGCCATTGAGCGTGAGCGTTTGCGTGCCATTCTTGATCAGGCGACCGGCGCCGTCGACCACGCCATCGAGGGTGAGGTTCTGGCCATCGATGGCGAGTTGGCCGGCGACATTGACCGCGTTCTGCAAGGTCACCGCCGCGCTGGCAGTGAGCTGCGTGCCATCGGCAGCGGTGAGCGCGCCGGTGCCGAGTGCGCTGTCGCTGCCGACCGACAGGATGCCGGTGTCGAGCAAGGTGCCGCCGGTATAGACATTGTTGCCGGTGAGGGTCAACGCACCGGCGCCCTGCTTAAGCAGGCTGCCTGCGCCACTGACGATGCCGGTGACGCCCAGATCGTTGTTGCCGGTGAGCGAAAGCGCACCGTTGAGCACCACAGCGTTGCCGATCGTGGTCGCGGCAGTGGCCTGCAGCTGCGTGCCATCGGCAGCGGTCAGCGCCCCGGTGCCCAGTGCTGCGCCGTCGCCGATCAGCAGCGCGCCTGCATCGAGATCCACGCCACCGGCAAAACTGTTGGGTCCAGCCAGCGTCAATGCAGCATTGCCGTCCTTGACCACGCCACCCACGCCACTGACCGCACCGGTGAGGGTGAGATCCTGGCTGCCGCCGAGCTGCAGGTCCGCTTCCAGCGCCACGTTGTTGGCGAGCACGCGTGCGGCGGTGCTGTCGAGCAGTCCGCCGCCGACGGTCAGGGTGCCAAGACCCAAGGCGGTGTCGCTGCCCAGGATCAGGCTGCCTGCACTCAGGCGGGTGCCGCCGGTGTAGCTATTGTTACCGGCCAGGGTCAGGCTGGCGGGGCCCAGCTTGTCCAGGCTGCCCACGCCGGTGATGGCGCCGGTAAGCGTGAGCGCGTTGCTGCCACCCACGTTGACCAGGCCGGCCAAGGCAATGGCATTGGCCAGCGTGCTGACGGTTGCATTGTTCAGGGTGGTACCGGCTGCTGCGCTGAGCGCGCCAACACCGAGCGCGGTGTCGCTGCCCACCGTCAGTGTGCCGGCGCTGAGCGTGGTGCCGCCGCTGTACAGATTGTTGCCGCTCAGCGTGAGGTCGCCACTGCCGGATTTGATCAGGCTCCCGGTGCCGCTGATCGCGCCACTCAGTGTCAGTGCTTGCGCCCCACTCAGTGTCAGCGCACCTGGAGTCAACGCGATCGCGTTGCTCAGCGAGGTGGCCGCCGTGTTTTGCAGGGCCGCATTGCCGGTGACGTTCAACGCACCCGTGCCCAGCGCGGTGCCGCTGGCCACCTGCAAGGTGCCGGCAGTGAGGTTGGTGCCGCCGGCATAGGTGTTCAGGCCGCCCAGGGTCAAGCTGCCGGTGCCGAGCTTGTTCAACGCACCGGTGCCGCCAATGGCGCCGCTCAGGTTCAAGGCATTGCCGCTGCTGCCCACGCCCAAGCTACCGGTGAGTGCAATCGTGTTGCCCAGGGTTGCCGCAGCGATGGCATCCAGCTCGCCGCCGCTTGCGGTCAGGGTGCCGGTGCCCAGGGCCGCGTTCGAGCCCACCACCAGGCGCCCGGTACTCAAGCTGGTGCCACCGGTGTAGGCGTTGTTACCGGTCAGGGTGAGGTCGCCCGCACCGCTCTTGATCAGGCTGCCGCCACCGTTGATGGCACCGCTCAATGTCAGCGCCTGCGCGCCGGTCCAGTTCAAGGGTCCGCCAAGGCTGATGCCGTTGGCCACCGTCAGTGGCGCACTGCTGCTGAGGTTGGACGCGCCGGTGACGTTCAAGCCGCCGGTTCCCAGTGCCGAGGTACTGCCCAGTTGCAAGGTGCCCGATGCCAGCGTGGTTCCGCCAGCGAAGGTGTTGGCGCCGTTGAGCGCGAGCGTGCCGGTGCCGGTCTTGTTGACACCACCCGCGCCGGCAAGCGTGCCGGTCAGGGTCAGCGCGTTGCCGCTGGCGCCCAGGCCCAGCGTATTGGTCAAGGCAACATTGTTGGCCAGGGTCAGTGGAGCGCTGGTATCCAGCTGCCCACCGGCGGCTGTCACCGTGCCCGCTCCGAGCGCGGTATTGGTTTCGATCCGCAGCGTCCCCGCGCCCAGCGTCGTGCCGCCTGCATAGGTATTGCTGCCGCCCAGGGTGAGCGTGCCGGTGCCGATCTTGTTCAACGCGCCGGCGCCGCTGATGCCGCCGCCAATCCGCAAGGTGTTGGCGCCGCCGATGCCGATGAAATCGTTGAGCACGAACGCGTTCGGCAAGTCGACCGCCGCACTGGAAAGCACGCTGCCGGCTGACACGTTGACGGCGCCTGTTCCCAGTGCGCCATTGGTTCCCACCGTCACTGAGCCGCCGAGCAGGTTGACGCCTCCGCTGAAGGTATTGCTGCCGGTCAGGCCCAACGCACCGCTCCCGGTCTTGGTCAGCGCACCGGTACCGACGATTGGGCTGGCAATGGTCAGGGCATTGGCGCCCTGCAGGGTCAAGCCACCTGCTCCCAAGGTGATGCCGCCGGCAGGCGACAGGCTCAGGCCGGCGGCTGTCGCCTCCAGCGCACCGCCATTGGCGGTGATGGCAGTGCCTAGCTGCGCAGGATTGGCGAACTGCAGTACGCCGCCATTGAGCGCGCTGCTGCCGAAGTTGCTTCCGCCCCCGACCGACCAGGTGCCGCTATTGACGCGCAGGCTGCCGAAATTGATGTATTGCGCGGTGCTGAGCGTCCCGACGCCGGTGCTGCCGCTGCCAGTGCCGGTGGCCGAATTCTGCAGGATCAGCGTATTGGTGCCGCCTGCGCCGCCATCCACCACACCGGTCTGCGCGAAGCTCAGCAAGCCCCCCGGCCCAAGCAGTTCCAGCGCCAGCCCGCCGCCGCTGTTGACGCTGCCGCCAGTCACCGCCGTGAAGCTGTTGGTGCTGCCCGCCCCCATCGACACGCTGCCGTTGATGGTGCCGGCGTTGACGAAGCTGTTGCCGGTGGCCGAACTCTGGAAGCCGACGCGCCCGTTGATGGTGCCGGTGTTGACCGCATTGACGGTACCGCCGCCGCTGACTGCTATCACCGGCGTATCCGCACTCAGCACCGACAGGTTCAACAATGCACGGCTATCGATCAGCCCGGCATTGTTGATCTGCACGACGCCATTGCTGGCCGAGGTGATGCCAAGCGCCATGCCATCGAGATTGAGCAGGTTCGCCCCCAGCAGGCCGCCGGTGCCGTAAATCGCGCCGGTGGCGAGATTATTGGCGGTCACCGTGGTGGAGCTGGCATTGCCCATGCTGACGCCGGTGCTCAACACCGACAACAGGCCGAGCGCCGAGGGATCGATCGTACCGCTGTTGTTGAGCGTGGCATTGGTGCCGGTGAGCGCAATGGCGGTGCCGCCCAGCAGCCCGGCGGTCATCTGCGTGCCTGCCGCAACGTTGATGGTCAGGTTGTTTGCGCTGCTTGCGAAGCTGTTGCTGGTGATTGGCAACCCCGTACAGGTGACGGTGGCGCCCGCCGCTGGAAGTGCAGGTGTGCACGCCCCCCAGGCCAGCATCGGTACGGCGGCTCCCACCGCCAGCACGACCAGGCTCGCCACACTGCGGCGGGTTGCGCCGGGCTTGCGCCGCCGACGTACCAGCTCGTGCGTCACCACCCAATTACCAATCGCCGCGTTCCAGACCAGCGCAAATGCACGATTCATTTTATTCCCCCTGTATCGCCGTGCAGAGACTCACGCACACACACACGCGCTCTCCAACAGCAGAAAGTTGATTTACTGTCGAGTCAGTTTAAAATTTACTGTCGAGTCGGTTTAAAACAGCTTGTGCCGTACCAACCGGTATCGCCTACGGATGAGGACGTTTAATACCATTCCCTGCGAATAATAGTGGGAGATTAATAGGGAAAGCGCCATGCCTGAAACTGTGCCGAATATCACTAACCAAGAAACTATCCATGACACACGCCCAAACTGTCGACTGGTTTACTCGTGCCCGTCAGCGTTATCGCGCTACCTCATGCGGCAGGCGCCACAGATCATGTGCGGCAGAATTCAAATAAAAACATGGCATAATTCAGCGGTAAAGCGGAATATTGCTGGATGAGTCCGAATGATTTAAAGCGATCTGATGCGGCCACCCGAACATTAGCGAGCCGAACCATTTCGACTACAACTTTTGTGTGGAATGTTGCGGTGCAGGAGTAAAAACCTGATCAATGCAGTGCCGTCATTTGATTTAATGAGCCCGCTTTTACCATTAAGACCACCACCAACTGTCGACGCCGCTCATTGATTGCGGTATTTGTGTGCAGCCACTCCGCCCGTCCAGTTTATTGTCGCGCTCGATATCCTGCGATGGAGTTTATTGAAGAGGCCGGCTTATTCGAAAAGTTTTTAGTGCCCGATGATCGTCACCTGTCAACGACCTCGGTTTGTTTGTAGTAGCCAGGCAGTGTGTGATCTTCAACACGGAAACTGACGACATGACGCTCGCTTTGGACAGCAAACGGCAGCAACAGCAGTTCGACTGGTCGGGCGTGCCGATCGACCTGGGTGGCATGGAGCCGCTCGATCAGATCGCGCGTCTGCTGTGCCATGCCCTGGTTGCGCCTGCGGCCGCACTAACCATCGTCGAGGGCGGCCGCGTGCGCGTGCTGGCGGCGCGCGGCATCAGTGCCGCCCATGTCGAGCAGGCCATTGAATTGTGCCGGCATGCGTCTGCGGCGCCCAATGGCGTCACGGAACTGATCGAACCTGCCGCCCTTGCCCCGATCCAACTGGGCGACGCCGCCTTCCCGGGCTTGCCGGCGCGCTTTATTGCCTGCGTCCCGGTCGGTGCACCGCAGACCGGCGTCTCCGGCACCTTGTGCGTGATCGATACGCGCGAGCGTCGCCTGGCCAGCCAGGAACACCAACAGCTGCTGATGTTCGCCAATGTGGCCGCGGCGCAACTGGAACTGCAGTTCGGCGCCGGGCGGCGCGAACCGCACAGCGGCCTGCTCAATGCACGCCAGTTGCAGTCGGACCTGGATGCCCTCGCCTTCGGCAGCCACTGCGTACCGACCATCGCTGCCTTCATCGAGGTCTACGACACCCAGGCAGCCAATGAAGCACGTCAGGCACTGGGCATGCAGCCGCTGGAAGAACTGGTGCGCCACGCCAGCTATGTACTGACGCGCGCGCTGCGCGGCAAGGCCACCGTCTATCACGTGGCACCGATGCGCTTTGCGTTTTTTCTGTTGAATTCCGCGCCCGACGAGATGGAAGACCTGTTGCTCGATCTGCGCGACATGCTGCATGCGCCGATGGACGCGGCCGGCATCCCGATGTCGTTGACCTTTCACGCTGGCGTCGTGCGCTTTGCACCGCAACAACCGGACACCAACGACGTCATGCGCAAGGGGCTGGTGGCACTGGGCGATGCGATCAGCAATCACGCCATCGTATGCTGGTATAGCGCCTCGCACGACGACGCGATCCAGCGTTCGTACCGGTTGGCACTGGATGCCGAAAAGGCGCTGGAAGCAGGCGATTTCCGGCTGGTGTTCCAGCCACGGATCAACCTTGAAGACTTGTCGGTGACCGGCTTCGAGGCACTGTTGCGCTGGCGGCATGCCAGCCTCGGCCCGATCGGTCCGGACGAATTCATCCCCTTGTTCGAAAAGACCGCCTTGATGTGCACCGTCACCAACTGGGTGATCGAAAACGCATTGGTGCAGTTGGCCAGCTGGCGTGCGCAGGGGCTGGACTTCTCCATGTCGATCAATCTGTCTTCGCGCGATTTTGGCAACCGCAATCTCGCCGCAGACGTCATCCATCGCTGCAGGGAGCTGGCCATCCCCACCCAGCGCATCGAGCTGGAGATCACCGAGGGCCGCTGGCTGCGCAGCAATGTGGAGGCCGTGCCACGGCTGCGCGCCCTGCGTGACGCCGGAGTCAATGTCGCCATCGACGACTTCGGCACCGGCTACAGCAACTTCGGCTACCTCACCGAGCTGCCGGTCAACGTGCTCAAGCTCGATCGCTCCCTGGTGACCGGCATCGCCACCAAGACCGGCATGCAGCTGCGCGCCGAGGCGGTGGTACGCCTGGCCAGCGCGCTGGGATATCGCACCGTTGCAGAAGGCATCGAACACGCCGACGAAATCGCGCTGCTGCGCAGTTGGGGATGCGATGAAGCGCAGGGCTATCTGCTGGCCCGGCCGATGGAGGCGGAGCTGGTGGCGGCCTATGTGGCAAGCGCGGTGGCAGAACAGCGCTTGCCGTGATCCGAGCTGCCCGCGTGCAGTCGGCGCGTGCATCGTCCTTGATCGACCCACACTACGCCGCCCTCGCCTCCTGCAGTGATGTGCGTGGCAACGCAGCGCGCACGCTGCGTTGCCACGCGGCCATCAACTCAGATCGTGCAGGTCCTTGTCCAGCGGCGGACCTAGCGTCCAGTCGGAAAACCGCACCTTCAGCCCGGCACGCTCCGGCGTGCAGCACATCGGCCCGACCTGGTACGCGTCGGCGACGGGAAACGGGCAAAGCCTGACCAGTGGCCAGGTCCGGCCATCGGCCGATACCTGCAGACGCAGGACGCCATCGGCAACGGTGGCGCGTATCCAGAAATCCTTGGGGTCGGCCTCGTAAGGGCCGGTCGCCCAATCCGAGACCGGGTTGGTCAACACGCTGCTGAGCATGGCACGGCCATCGCTAAGCTCGATGCCCGCCTTGACCCAGTGCTGCTCGTCCACGCGCACCATGATGCCGGCCTGATCGTAGAGCGACTCGTACTGCGCGCGCACCCGCAACTGCGCAGTGAAGCGCGCTGCGGCGGTGATACCGAGAAAATGCCCGCTATCGCGCGTGAACCCGTAATGCGTCTTGCGCCAGAAGTCGGTGGCCTTGTCGGTAACCACGTCCAAGGTGCCGCCGCTGATTGCGACGGTCCGTGGCCGATTGAGCCAGCTGCCGTCCTGCCACTGCGTGTCCTGCGCCATCGTGTTCTCCGTCTTGGGTTGCCTGGCAAGCACGCCGCCGCTGATGGCCATTCCCATCGCGCCGCCCAGCAGGCGTCTGCGTGCACCGTCTATCGCATCGTGAGTCATTCGGGGTCGTCCATGCGCTTGAAGAACTGCATAGTCTAGCCGTGCGGTGGCTCAGGGCATGCATGCGTGGGCCGTGCTGCAGATGGCTGACATCGCCGCGACGCCAGCGTCGATCTGGCGCCAGTCCATGCTGTCAGCGCTGGGCGAGCGCGTAGTCCAGCGCCGCGCAGATCGCAGCCACCTGCGCGGCGTTGCACTGTGCGGGCGTTGCGCGCGGGCTGTCCGGATACACCTCGGTAGTGGTGCGATAGCGCGCGTCGGTGACGCCCGCGCACAGGCCAAGACGCCGCACCGGGTAGTTGATGACGCCAGGAGCGACCACCGCTGCGCCGATGATCTGGCCGTTCGCGTCGGCAGGTGCGATATGGGTGACCTCGGCGACGGCGGCAATGATTGCCTGCTGAAACTGCGGTTGCGGATCCTCGCTATCGCCCACCAGGTAAAAGCCATCGGGAATGCTGCCGGGCACGAAATCGACGCCGTCACGTGCGGCCAGGGCCGGACGAAATTCGCTCTCGTCGCTGTCGGTGGTTTCGTGCAGATCGATATGCACCAGCATCTGTCCGGCCACTGTGGCGACCAGTTGCATCAAGGCCGCCGACTCGGCGGCCGGGCTGTCCGGCCGAAACGCACGATTGGGGTCGATGGCATCGGCATTCCAGCGCTGGATCCGCTCGTAGCCCCATGGATTGACGCAAGGCACCACCAGCAGATTGAGCTTGCCTGCATAGGCCGCCGCGCGTTGCTGCAGAAACTGCAGCGCGCCCTGCACGCCGCTGGTTTCATAGCCATGCACGCCACCGGTCACCAGCGCGCAGGGCAAAGCGGCGTCCCACGCCACGCTGCGCAGCGCGATCAACGGGTATTGCTCGGATGCCGCCAGGATCGTTCCGTAATGCACGCGCTCATAACTGGCATCCAGTGCATCGATCACTTGCACCACATCGTCAGCATGACTGCGCTGACGTAGCTGGCGTGCGCGCCATGCGGCGCGCTCTGCTGCGCCCCAGGGCTGCCGTGGTGTGCCGATCGGATACGCCATGCGCTGTGTCATTACCGGTGCCGTCCAATGAAAGACGGCCAGCGTAAGCGCTCCGTGCATGGCGGTCCATTCGACGACGAACCCGATGATGGCGACCGCCCGTAAGGTCGAGTCCGGTCAGGGCCGACTTTTCGAATCTGCGCGTCGACAAGTCCCGCGACAACGGGCGCGTCACCCTCGGCAGGCGCAATGTCGTGACGAGGCGGTCGTTGGCTTGACGCTGCGTATGCGATGACACGGCTGCAATGCTTGTCGGTCGCAAGGGCCAACGCAGACGCGCTGCCATGCGGTGGCATCCCGAGCCTTCCATCAATCCCCAGGGAGCGAGGCCGGGCCGCCGATCACGAAAATTCTGCAATGGATGCAAATCCTGCAGTCGCCTGGGTAAGCCCGCCGCGGAATGGGCAGATATTTCCCTGCAATCGATCGCGTGCGCGCGAGGACGAGTGAAAAAACTTCCGAGGTTCTGACGATGCATTGCACATCAACCTCTGCGCCACTGCTTAGCCGAGCAAGGCAAGACGCAGATGCTTCAAAGAACACACACAACTGCAATCGATTGTTCAGGCCGATCTGCTGACGCGGCGGAGGTGTCCGCAAAAACGCCGCAGGCCCTGCACGTGACGTGCAGGGCCTGCGGTCCGCTGCAGCGAGAACGGCGCGCCGGATGCGCGCCGCACGCTCGCCTAGACGGCCTCTTCCTGAGGTTTGGCTTGCTTGGAACGCCCACCCTTGCTGCCGATCCGCGACATATGATCGCGATCGCGGCTCACGGCCTGGCCGCCTTTGCGGCCAGCTTCGCGTGCCTCGTCGCTGGTGAATTCGTGTGCGTTCCCACTGGCATGTGCTGCCTTGCCGCCGCTGCTCGCCAACACGCGGCGCTTTTCAGGATCCAATGCGGCAAAACCGCGCCGGCTACGAGTACTGCTTTGTCCGTCTTCCACTGTGCCTCCTCTCGATGCGTCGATCACGCCACTGGTAGGAGGGGTAACGCAACTATCGTGCCAAGCCGTGCAGCCATGCGAGACGGCGCCAAGCGCCACAATGCAGGAAAAAACAGCTGCGCTCGCTGTGCAAATCTTGCACTCCTGCCACGCGCCGCGTGAGGGTCCGCGTTTTATCCATCGGTAGCGCTACCAATGCGGCCATAACGGCGAACTGACTGTGCAGCCGTCGCCGCTCCACCGGGCATGCAGCATGGGTCTGATCAATCACTGTCCTGCCCTGTCCACTGCTGTCCAATGCGCCAGCAAACCGGAACCGGAAGCGGCAAGCGATGCGGCTACATCTCTCGCCTGTAGCGCGCGCGCATCACGTAGCGACACCCGCACGGGCGTGCTTCGCACACCGCGTTGCCCGTTGAGACGCGCCGACGATGGTGCGCTGATCGCCGCACGCGGCGCTCAGCAGATCGCGCTCACCCCGCTGCCTGCTCCAGCGCCATGCCGAAGCGGTCGTCGCACTGCATTGCTGCCTCGGACAAGGCAGCGCCCACCAGCAGCAAGGTCGGCAAGCCCGGCAGCATGCCGGCGGCGGTAAGTCCCAGCTCGCCCAGGGTGGTCAGCCGGCGTTGCTGCTCGGGCCGGGTGGCGGCCTGCACGATGGCCGCCGGGGTGCTGGCCGGCAGATGCGCCAGCAACGCGGTGGCCAAGGCATCGGCACGCCGCAGGCCCATGTAGATGCCCAGCGTGGTGCCGCTGGCGGCCAGTGCGCCCCAATTCGGCTCGCCGTGATCGTGCGTATGCGCGGTGACGAAGGTGATGCCGTGGCAATGGCTGCGATGGGTCAGCGACACTTTCAGCACGGATGCGGCGGCGAATGCGGCACTGACGCCATTGATGATCTGCACGCCCACTCCGGCGCGGCGCAAGAAGCTGATCTCCTCGCCCGCGCGCCCGAACAGCAGTGCATCGCCGCCTTTGACGCGCACCACGCGCAAGCCCTGCAAGGCGTAGCGCCGCATCAGCCGGCAGATGAAGTCCTGCGGCGTCGAGCGGCAGCCACCGCGCTTGCCGACCCGGATCACCCGCGCCTGCGGTGCGAGTTCGACGATCTGCGGGTTGGCCAGATCGTCCAGCAGAAGCACCTGCGCGGCAGCCAGCGCCTTGACCGCCTTGATGGTGAGCAGATCCAGATCGCCGGGGCCGGCGGACAACAACACCACATCACGCGCGCAGGACGGAATGACTGACATGAGCAGGTCTCGCAATATGTGGAGGTCGGGACAGGCACTCAGGCGTGTCGGGGTTGCCGGCACAGCCGGGTGAGTTGCGGAACACAGGAGCCGCAGACCGTGCCGCAGCCCAGGCGTTGCTTGAGCTGGTGCAGGTCGGCGCCGTCGTCGATGGCGGCATGGATCGCAGCAGTCGACACCTGCATGCAGCTGCAGACGATCGGGTCGCAGGGTGCGCCCTGCGTCTGCGCAAACACGGCCAGCCGCGGGCCGCGCCAGGGCCGGCCTGCCAATGCGCTGTGCAGCAACGCCTGATTCGCCTCGCTGGGCTGCGCCGCGCTGAGCAGCAGGCCGTTGATATGGCTGTGGCCGTCCTGCACGCGCCAGCCCACACGACGCAGCAGCCCGCGGCGCAGGTCGCGGTACTCCAGCACGTCTGCGCCGGCCGGCAACTGCAATGCGGCGATCAGGCGATCGAGCCAATGCGCATCCGGCGCGCGTTCGCAGGCCGCATGCAGGACCGCCCAGTGCCCGCCGGCCTCGGCCAGCGGCTCGGCATGCAGCCGCAGCGATGCATAGCCGCAATCGCGCAACAGCGGCTGCAGTGCCTGTTGCAAGGCCAACGCATCGCCGCGCCGGGCAGCGAGCAGATGCCAGCCGAACACCGCCTTCTCCACCCGCACCGCCGCATGCTTGAGCTCGGGCTGCTGCGAGCGCGCATCCACCGCCGGGCTGCTCACTTGGTTGATGCCGCCGCTGGACAGGTGCTGCCCGCTCCAATGCATCGCGGCGAACACGCTGCCCGAGCGCAGTTCGTCGGACAGTTCCAGCGGCAGCACCAGCGCACCGCGCTTGCTGGCGATCTGCACCAGCTCGCCGGCGACCAGGCCGCGCCGCGCTGCGTCGTCCGGATGCATGCGCAACGCGGGTTCGGGGCTATGCGCAAACGCTGCCGGCACGCGTCCGCTGCGCGACATGCCATGCCATTGATCGCGCAGGCGGCCGGTCAGCAAGCGCATCGGAAAGCGGGCCGAAGTCGGCTCGGCCACCTTGCGATACGGCGTGGCGTGAAAGCGCGCGCGCCCGGTGCCGGTGGCGAACACGCCATCGGTATAGCGCCGCGCCTGCCCGTGTGCGGCACCGGCAGGGAACGGCCACTGCTGCGGCGCGTCATCCAGCAGCGGGTAATCCAGCCCGCCGATGTCCAGATCGCGCCCCACCGTCAACGCGCGATGCTCGTCGAAGATCTGCACGGTGCTGTCGAACCCGAACAGCCCCGCCCCGCTGGCAGGTGCCAGACGCGCTTCGAGCCGGCGTGCGACTTCGCGGGCGATCCACCAGTCCGCGCGCGCCTGGCCCGGCGCGTCCACCGCCTTGCGCACGCGGGTGATGCGGCGCTCGGAATTGGTCACGGTGCCGTCCTTCTCGCCCCAACTGGCGGCCGGCAACAGCACGTCGGCATACGGCACGGTGTCGGTGCCGGAAAACGCGTCCTGCACGATCACCAGTTCGGCCTGTTCCAGTGCGGCGCGAATGCCATCCACCTCCGGCATTGAATGCACGGGGTTGGTGCAGACGATCCACACCGCCTTCAACGTGCCCGCACGCAGACGCTCGAACAACTGCACGGCCGGTGTACCGGCCGTGGCACTCAGACGGCCGGCGGGCAACTGCCACAGACGTTCCAGTTCCGCACGATCGTCGGCATTGCCGATCTCGCGATGCGCCGCCAGCATCGTCGCCATGCCGCCGACCTCGCGCCCGCCCATCGCATTGGGCTGGCCGGTCAGCGAAAACGGCCCTGCGCCCGGCTTGCCGATCTGCCCCGTCGCCAGATGCAGATTGATCAGGGCCAGATTCTTGTCGGTGCCCTGCACGGACTGGTTCAGGCCCATGCAGTACAGCGACAATGCCGCCGGGCTGCGTCCAAACCACTCGGCCGCCTGCACCAGGTCCTCGTGCGAGATACCGCAGATCTCGGCGCTCATGCGCGGGGTGTACTCGCGCAGCATGTGCTTGAGGGCGTCGAAATCCTCGGTGTGCGCTGCAACGAAACGCGCATCCACCAGACCCTCCCAGATCAGGTGGTGCAGCATGCCGTTGAACAGGGCGACGTCGGTCCCGGGTTCGATCGCCAGGTGCAGGTCGGCCATGACCGCGGTGTCGGTGCGACGCGGATCGATCACGATCCAGCGAATGGCGGGATTTTTCGCCCGCGCCTCTTCCAGTCGGCGAAACAGCACCGGATGCGCATACGCCATGTTGCTGCCGGCAAACAGTACCGTCTGTGCCAGCTCCAGATCCTCGTAACAGGTGGGCGGGCCATCGGCGCCCAGCGCCAGCTTGTAGGCGGTGACCGCGCTGGACATGCACAGGCGCGAGTTGGTGTCGATGTTGTTGGTGCCCAGCAGGCCCTTGGCGAGCTTGTTGAAGACGTAATAGTCCTCGGTCAGCAGCTGTCCCGAGAGATAGAACGCCACCGCGTCCGCGCCGTGCTCCTCGACGATCGCCGCCAGCTTGCCGGTGACGTGATCGAGCGCCTGATCCCAGCTCACCGCCGCCCGCGGTGCCTGCCGATGACGACGCAGCTCCGGCGCGAGCACGCGCCCCTGCGTACCGGCGGCGGTCTGCGGTAAGGCCAGGCCCTTGCTGCACAACCGGCCATGATTGGCCGGATGCAGCGGGTCGCCTTCGATGCCGACGATGCGTTCGCCATGCGTGTCGTGCTCGCTGTGGATCAGCACCCCGCAGCCCACCCCGCAGTAGCAGCAGGTCGACCGGGTGATGCGATGCATCGGCGCAGACGTATGCGGCTGTACCGCCGCAGCGATCAAAGGTAGCTGCTGGCCGTCGCTCATGCGGCCGGCTCGGCGACTGCATCCGGCAGCGATACCGGCTGCAACACGATCCATACCGCATCGGCTTCCACCTTGACCGGGTAACGCGGCGCGCAGCCCACATCCGGTGCGCAGGCCTGGCCGCTCTGCAAGGCGATCGCCCAGCCATGCAACGGGCAGGTCACCGTGTCGCCGGCCACGATACCCTGCGACAACGGCCCGCCCTTGTGCGGGCAACGGTCGCGCAACGCAAACACCTGATCGCTGGCGGTGCGGAACAAGGCGATCGGTGCAATGCCCTCGATCTCGAGTACGCGCGCACCCAATGCAGGCAGCTCCTGCAGCGCACACACGCGAATCCACGCGGTCTGCTGCATGCTCATTCCTCCACCGTTGCGGCCGGCGCGGCGATGCGCAAGGGTTGGTACTCCTGCTTCCGTTCGCCGGCGATACGCGCCTTCCACGGGTCGACCAGGCCTTCCAGCGAGTACAGCAGGCGTTCGTACAAGGCACGCCGGTTGGCCGCGTCATCCACCACTTGTGCGCGGATGTAATCCAGCCCCACCCGTGCGATGTAGTGCACGGTGCGATCCAGGTAATACGCCTGCTCGCGATACAGCTGCAGAAACGCACCGGTGTATTCGCGCACTTCCTCGGCGGTGCTCACCTTGACCAGGAAGCGGGCGACCTCGGTCTTGATGCCGCCATTACCGCCAACATGCAGCTCCCACCCCGAATCCACCGCAATGATGCCCACGTCCTTGATGCCGGATTCGGCGCAATTGCGCGGGCAGCCGGACACCGCCAGCTTGACCTTGTGCGGGCTCCACATATTGGCCAGCATGGTTTCCAGGTCGATGCCCATCTGCGTGCTGTTCTGGGTGCCGAAGCGGCAGAACTCGCTGCCCACGCAGGTCTTCACCGTGCGGATCGACTTGCCGTACGCATGCCCGGACTGCATGCCCAGATCGCGCCAGACATCGACCAGATCTTCCTTCTTGACCCCGAGCAGGTCGATGCGCTGGCCACCGGTCACCTTGACCATCGGCACCGCGTATTTGTCGGCAACATCGGCAATACGGCGCAGCTCGCCGGCATTGGTCACCCCGCCCTTCATCTGCGGAATCACCGAGAAGGTACCGTCCTTCTGGATGTTGGCGTGCGCACGCTCGTTGATGAAACGCGATTGCGGATCGTCGATGGCCTCATGCGGCCAGCTCGACAACATGTAGTAGTTGATCGCCGGCCGGCAGGTGGCGCAGCCGTTGGGCGTGCGCCATTCCATGAAGGCATAGGCCTGCGCATGGGTCAGCAGCTTGTGTTCGGCAATGGCGCGCCGCACATCGCCATGGCTCAGATCGGTGCAGGCGCAGACCGCCTTGGTTTTCGGTGTTTCCTGGAAGTTGGAGCCCAGGCAGTTCATCAGGATCTGCTCGACCAGGCCGGTACACGACCCGCAGGAACTGGCGGCCTTGGTGTGCTTCTTCACCTCGTCGACGGTGAACAACCCCTGCTCGCTGATGGCTTTGACGATGGTGCCCTTGCACACGCCGTTGCAGCCGCAGACCTCGTCGCTGTCGGCCATCGCACTGGCGCGATCCTGTCCGCCGGTACCGGCATCGCCCAGCGCGCTTTCGCCGAAGATCAGTTGATCGCGCTGCGCCCGGATCGGCGTGCCGTCCTTGAGCAGCTTGAAGTACCAGCCACCATCGCTGGTGTCGCCGTACAGGCAGGCGCCGACCAGCACGTCGTCGCGGATCACCAGCTTCTTGTAGACCCCGCCGGCCGGGTCGGACAGCACGATCTCCTCGCAGCCATCGCCGCCCATGAAATCGCCGGCGGAAAACAGATCGATCCCGGTGACCTTGAGCTTGGTCGACGCCACCGAACCGCGATAGATGCCGATACCGAACTGCGCCAGGTGATTCGCGCACACCTTGGCCTGCTCGAACAGCGGCGCCACCAGGCCGTAGGCAATGCCACGATGGTTTGCGCACTCGCCCACTGCGTACACGCGTGGGTCGAAGCTCTGCAGGCTGTCGTTGACCACGATGCCGCGCGCGCAGTGGATGCCGGCTTCTTCGGCCAGCCGCGTATTCGGGCGGATGCCCGCTGCCATCACCACCAGATCGGCCGGGATCTCGCTGCCATCGGCGAACTTCACGCCAATCACCTCGCCCTGCGCATTGCCCAGCACTGCACTGGTCGCCGTGCTCAGCCTGAACTCCAGCCCGCGCGCGCGCAGGGCCTGCTGCAGCAGATTGCCGGCTACCGGATCGAGCTGGCGCTCCAGCAACCACCCGGCCAGATGCACCACGGTCACGTCCATCCCGCGCAGCTTCAGGCCATTGGCCGCTTCCAGCCCAAGCAGACCGCCACCGATCACCACCGCGTGCCGCTTGCTGCGCGCGGTCTCGATCATCGTGCGGGTGTCCTGGATATCGCGGTAGCCGATCACGCCCTTCAGCTCGTTACCGGGAATCGGCAACACGAACGGCACCGAACCGGTGGCGATCAACAAGCGGTCGTATTCCGCCTCGGTGCCATCGGCGGCGATCACGCGGCGACGCACCCGATCGATGCGGGTGACTTCCTTGTTCAGATGCAAGCGGATGCCGTTGTCCTGATACCACTGCAACGGATTGAGCACGATATCGTCGAACTCCTGCTCGCCGGCCAACACCGGCGACAGCAGGATGCGGTTGTAGTTGGGATGCGGCTCGGCCCCGAACACGGTGATCTGGTACATGCCCGGCATCAGCTTGAGCAGTTCCTCCACGGTGCGGATGCCGGCCATGCCATTGCCGATGACGACGAGTCTGGGTTGCTTCATTGCCTGGATTCCTGTCGACATGTCAGACCCGCGCCGCGCCGGCGCTGGACCATTCGCTACGCCACTGTGTCTTGACCCCGGCCAGCAACGCCCAACCACCGAGTGCGAACGCAGCGAACAACCACATGCCCATCGCATAACTGCCGGTGTGCTGCTTGAGCACGCCCAGGCCCGCAGCCAGCGCAAACCCGCCGATGCCGCCGGCCATGCCGATCAAGCCGGTCATCACGCCGATGTCCTGCGCAAACCGCTGCGGCACCAGCTGAAACACCGCGCCATTGCCGGCACCCAGACACAACAGGGTCAGTACGAACAAGGCCAGCGTCACCATTGCCCCGCCTGCGCCGAAGCCTGCGATGCCCACCAGCGCAGCCACCAGCAGATAGACGGTGAGCAAGGCGCGCGTGCCACCAATGCGGTCCGCAATCACGCCGCCCAACGGACGCATCACCGAACCCGCCAATACGCAGGCAGCCGTCGCCCACCCTGCAGTGCGCGTATCGAAGCCGAACTGGTCGTGGAAGTAGCCCGGCAATGCACTGGCAAATCCGGAAAAACCGCCAAAGGTCACCGAATAGAAAAACATGAAGCGCCACGCGTCGCAATTAGCCACCAACACGCGGCCATAGTCGGACCAGCGCTTGCGCGCGACCGGTACTGGCGCTTCTTTCGCAATCAGGGCGAATACGACCAGCGTCAGCAGCAGCGGAATGCATGCCAGTCCGAACACGTTCTGGTAACCGAACGCCAACGCCAGCATCGGTGCGAACAACGCCGCCAGCACGGTGCCGGAATTGCCCGCCCCGGCAATCCCCATCGCGGTGCCCTGATGCTCGGGCGGGTACCAGCGCGAGGCCAGCGGCAGCGCAACCGCGAACGAAGCGCCGGCAATGCCGAGCAACACGCCCAGCAACAACACCTGCCCCATGCTGTGCACGCCGAACTGCCAGGCACCAAACAACGAAGCGATCACCGCAACTTGTGCGACAACGCCCGCGCGCTTGGCACCGATACGGTCGGCCAGCATGCCCAGCACCAGCCGCAGCACCGCGCCGCACAGGATCGGCACCGCCACCATCAAGGCACGCTGCTGCGTATCGAGCCCCAGCGACTGCGCAATCGGTACCTGCAGCGGACCGAGCAGATACCACACCATGAAGCTCAGGTCGAAATACAGGAAGGATGCGAACAAGGTGGGCGTGTGCCCGGATCGCCAGAACGAGCGCTGCATAGAGACCTCTTCGAATGCGATGGCCAAAAAAAAACGGCGCCCCTCCGGTAAAACCGGAAGGACGCCGTTGTCCTGGATGCGTGCGGATCGCCGTTGATCCGCTGCATCGTGTTCGTGTTGTGGCAGGCACGCCGTTGCACCTGCACGAAGTGACTACGCAATCAACGTGCCAACTTGCTCACCTGAGCATCGCGACGATACAAGTCATTGAAAAATAGCGTTTTTGATGCAGTTCGTCCGATTTCGCGACAGCCTACCGACACGCCATTGCAGCTCACCAGTCCCGTCTTTCGTGCAGCCTTGCACCAACAGCGTGCACCCTGTATCGCAGGCTCTGTCGCTTGGCATGACTAACAGCGCCCAACAGAGCTACTGCACGGCTGTGCTCGGAAGCCTCATCTAGGACGCGTGCATACCGATCAAATATCTAGGTCAAAAGCCGTGTCAGTCGAGCGCGCGGTGCCCTCGCCGCACGCGGGACACGGCGTGAATCCGTCCGTGCAGGCTCGGTGGCAGCATCCATGCCGCCACACGGTCCCGCAATCGGCGAGGACACCGCACCAGAGATTTTGCTGGTTGCTTTGAGAAGAGCTACGCACACCGACCATCTCGACTGGTCCTTGCCCGCCCACCGTCGCGGGACCTTACGCGGCATGGATGCCGCGTAAGAGCCTACAGGGACGTACTTGCGGCGTGTCCTGCGATGGTGGGCAGGCAAGGGCCCTGCAACCAAGCCGCAGACTACATGCCTCGCGCCGTTGCCGTCGCCTCGGCTTCTGTCCGCAAGATCCAATGCATCCAGCGCACCCCAGCCTGACTTACCGCCTGATGCGCTCGGCATCCGGGCTCAGGGCGTATCGAACAACCGGTTGCTGCGGTGGTCGTCCTCGGGGGAAACCACGCCCACGCGTGCGGCAGCGCGCCGATAGTTGTCCAGTCGATGAATGTCGCGCAGCCGCGCGATGTCGTCTTCCTGGATGTCATGCCAGCCCCAGCGCTGGAACTGGGTCAGGAACCACTCACCGTCCGACAGCCACGGCATGTTGACCGCGCCATCGCCATGGAAGGCCAGCGCTGTCACATCCTTCGCATGTGCCTCGGCTTCGGCATCGGCATCCAGGCAAGCGGCCAGATGCGCGGCCGATACCCCGATATGCTGCGGCTCGGCCAGCCATTGCGCACACTGCGCCCGATTTGCCGGGTCCGCATCCAGCCAGCGACAGGCATCCAGTACGCACGCGGTCAGGCGTTCGCTCAACTCGGGTTGCAGCGCGGCGAATTCGCGTCGGCAGGCCAACACCTTTTCCGGATGGCCAGCCCACAGCTCGCCACTGCGGATTACCCGGCGACCGCTGCCCTGCGCCTGCGCAACCGCAGCCCATGGCTCGCCGGAGCAATAGCCGTCGACCAAGCCACTGGCCAGGGCGTCCGGCATCTGCGGTGGCGGGATGCTGAGCACCTCCACGTCGCGCATCGGGTCCACGCCACGTGCCGCCAGCCAGTAATAGAGCCACAGCGCATGCGTGCCGGTCGGGAAGGTCTGCGCAAACACGGCGCGGCGGCCCAGGCTGGCCAGCGCCTGCGGCAAGTTCTGCCCCTCCTCCAGGGCCTGCGCAAGCGCAGGCGCCAGCGTGATCGCCTGGCCGTTGTGATTGAGCGTCATCAACAGCGCCATCGGGCATTGCGGCCCGGCAATGCCCAGGTCGATCGCATACACCAGGCTGGCCAGCACATGTGCCGCATCGACCTCGCCGGCCAGCAGACGGTCGCGCACGCCGGCCCAGGAGGCCTGCCGCTGCAAGTCCAACTGCAGCCCATGGACGCGATCCAGGCCCAGCCGCTGCGCCGCGACCAGGGGCGCGCAATCGATCAGCGGCATGTAGGCCACGCGCAATACGGGGAGGTCGGCTTGGCTCATGTGTTCATCCCAGCAACTCGGCCATGGCCACGATGCGTCGCGCCACTTCGGCCAGTTTGACGCCCTGCTTCATCGCCTGCTGGCGCAGCGCCGCGTAGGCATCGGCCTCGCTCAGGCCGCGTTTTTCCATCAGCAGGCCCTTGGCGCGATCAATCAGCTTGCGGTCCTGCAGCGCCTGCTGCACATCGTCCAGGCGCTTGCGCATGCTGCTCTCCTGCGCAAACCGCGCAAGCGCCACCTGCACGATCGGCGCCAGCCGCGCCGGCGCCAGGCCATCGACCACATAGGCGGTGACGCCGGCACCGACCGCCGCATGGATCAACGCATCGTCGCCATCGCCGGAAAACATCACCACCGGCCGCGGCGCATGTGCATGCAGCATCGACAGTTGCTCCAGGGTATCGCGCGAGGGCGAGTCGACATCGATCACCACCACATCCGGCTGCTGGCTCTGTACCGCGTGCAGCAATGCACCGACCGAGGCTACATCGTCGAGCACCGTATAACCGGCGCGCGTCAGTGCCTGACGCAGTTCGCCGATCGGCTTTTCGGTATCGTTGACCAGCAAGACACGCATTGGCGGCAGCGAGGCGTGGACGTGGCCTGATGGTGCCATGCAACATGCCGTCGGTGCGAGCCATCCTTTCGGAGTACGTCTGATGCCGTTGTTCCCGCTGTTCGCAAACCTGCAAGCACGTGCCGTGCTGGTCATCGGTGGTGGCGAGGTCGCCACGCGCAAGGTGCTGGCGCTGCTCAAGGCGGGTGCGCAGATCCGCCTGTATGCGCATGCGCTCTCGCCCGAACTGGCGGAACTGATGCAGGCTGGCCGTTTCGAACAACTGGACGGCGAGTTCGATCCCGCCTGGATCGACGACGTGTGGCTGGTGGTCGCCGCCACCGACGATGGCGAGTTGAATCAACGCGTCGCCGCTGCTGCCGGCGCGCGTCGGCGCCTGGTCAATGTGGTGGACGATGCCGAGTTGTCGACCTATCAGGTGCCCGCCATCGTGGATCGCGACCCGCTGGTCATCGCCATTTCCTCCGCCGGTGCCGCACCGATGCTGGCGCGCCGCCTGCGCGAACGGCTGGAACGCGAACTGGATGTCTCGGTCGGCCGCTTCGCCGGCATGTTCGCGCGTCATCGCGAGCGCATCCGCAGCCAGTTCCCCGACATGAACCGGCGCCGGCGCTGGTTCGATCGCGTCATCGACGGCGACGTGCCCTTGCTGCTGCAGGCCGGCAACGACGACGCAGCCGAAAGCGCCTTCATCGCGGCGCTGGACGATGCCGGCGCGGTGCCGGCGCGCGGCAGCGTGCAACTGGTCGGCACTGGCCCGGGCGATCCCGGCCTGCTCACCATCAAGGCGCTGCGTGCGATGAATCTGGCCGACGTCCTGCTGATCGGCGACGACATCCCCGACGCGGTACTGGAACTGGCAAGACGCGATGCCGCACGCCGCGCCTTGCCGCAGCAGGCCGACGCCCAACAGCATCTGGTGCTGGAACTGGCCACAGAAGGCCTGCATGTGGTCGCGTTGCGCAGTGGCGCCGGTTACAGCGATGCCGATGCTGCGGCCATCGAAGCGGCGCTGCAGGCGCGCGGCCTGGCCTGCGATCGGGTGCCCGGCATTGCTGCGGGGCTTGAAATCAACGCGTGAGCGCTGCGCGTGTGCGCTGATGACACTTCAGGCCTTCGGAAAGCGCTTGCGCGCACTGTCGCGCACATCGATATCGAAGGTCACCTGCAACGCCGTCGGTTCGGCATCGCCAGCACCGGCATCGAAGCTGAAGCGCAATCCCTCGCGGCTGGGCAATTGCCGTGCATGCTGTTCCAGCGCATGGCGCGGCACCGACAACTGCCAATGCTCCGCAGTGCAATTGCAGGCCGCGTCACCGTCGCTCAGGCTGACGCTGTGGCGCAGCAGTCGCGCGCCCTGCCCGCTCGGCAAGCGGCTCAGATTCTCGACCGTGCGTCCGGCAAGCAAATCGGCCAATTCGGCTTCGTCGATGCGGAAGCGCAGCTGCTGAGCTTCAATCTGGATTTTCATGAATGAGCTGACTCCACTGCTCGGGCGTATTGCAATTGACGAACGCGGCGCGTTCGCTGGCGGTGACAGCGATGCGATGGCATTGCAGCGCAGCCTGCAGAGCGCGCAGCGAACGTGACGAACCGGGGCCGGCCATCAGCGCAGTGAGCGCCTCACGCACCACGCCATCCACGGACAGGCGCATCGGCAGCATCTGGTCTTCAAAGGTAACGCAGCGCCGATGCGGTGGCGCCAGCAGCCGCTCCAGCAATGACCGGGACAGCAGCGGCATGTCGACCGGCACCACCACCAGTGTCGTTGCATCGGCCAGCTGATTGATCACGCTGGCCAGGCCACCAAGCGGCCCCAGGTCCGGCTGCGCGTCGGCAATCCCGGCGTAGTCCGGGCGATCGCCGCTGATCACCACATTATGTGCGCCGGCATCGCGCAGCAACGCCTGCATGTGCTCCAGCAATGGACGTCCGCGCCACTGCAGCAGCGCCTTGTCCTGCCCCATCCGCGAGGAACGGCCGCCGGCCAGCACCACGCCCGTCCATGCAGGCCTCGCGTTCATGCCGCCTGCTCGCCGGCACGGCATCGCACGACGTGCAAGTGCTGGCTCACGGCGCGATCGCCGGTGCAGCCGGCTGCAGATGGCCCAGCCCGAACACCTGCGCTGTCGTACCGGGCGCGGCGCCTTCGTCCTGCGGCTCCAGTACCGCCCACGCATTGGCCTGCAACAACGGCGCCACGCGGAACGACTCCTGCTGGGGCAGGATCTGCACGCAGAGCACTCCGGCAGCGCTGCAGGTCAAACGTGCGCGCAGGTGTTGCCGCCACAGCGGTCGTGCCTGCATCGCGGTTTCCAGCGCAACCTGCACGCCGCGCTCGGCCGGCATGCCAAGCAAACCGCGCAGCGCCGGCTCCACGAAAAAGCGCAGCCCGGCAGCGCTGGCCATCGGATTGCCCGGCAAACCGACATACAACGCACCGTCTGCGAAGCGCGCCAGCAGCACCGGCTTCCCCGGCCGCACCGCAACCTTGTGGAACAGCACCGCCGCGCCATGCCGTGCCAAGGCATCGGGCACGAAATCGTAGCGACCGCGCGACACCGCACCGGTGCTCAGAATCACCTCGGCGCCCGCATCTCGCGCCTGTGCAAGCGCGAGATCGAAACCGGCATCGTCATCGCCCACCTGTCCATGCCAGACCAGTTCGGCACCGGCTGCCCGCAGCTGGCTGAGCAGATAACTGCTGGTGCCATCGCGAATCTGGCCAGGCCGCAACGGCTGCGCCGGATCGCCAATCAACTCGCGGCCGGTCGCAATCAAGGCCACACGCGGACGCCGCACCACCTGCACCCGCGCACAGCCCAGCCCGGCCAGCAGCATCAGGTGTGCGGCGCGCAAGACGGTGCCGGCCTCGATCACGCGGTCGTGCAAGGCCACATCTTCCCCACGTCGACGAATATGCTGACCGGCGCGGATATCGGCGCGCAGCCGGACGCGACCGGGCCGCGCGTCATCGTGCGCCAGCACGTCCACCTGCTCGATCGGCACTACGGCATCGGCGCCCGCGGGCAAACCGGCGCCGGTCATGATTTCCCACGCGCTGCCCGCCGCAATGCCACCTACATCTTCGCCTGCGGCAACGCTGCCACCGATCACATGTTCGCTGCCGGCGATCGCGCCACGGCCGGCGGTGACCAACGCAAATCCATCCATCGCGCTGTTGTCGAACGCCGGCAACTCCGCCGGGCTCGACAACGCCTGCGCAAGCACACGCCCTTCGGCATCGGCACTGTCCACCCACTCGCCGGCAAGCACGGCGATCTGCCGATGGACAATCGCAAGTGCGTCGGCGTAGCTGATCATGAGCAAGGCACGGTCGACCGGTGGATGACCTGGCTAGGATACCGGCCCCCGACGTGGCCGGTACAGGCGCAGCGATCGCGGCATCACCGCACCCTGCTGCACGCATTCCCTCGTCTCGACCAGGGCGCACGTCGCTTGAAGCCGCTAGAACGCAGCGCCTACACGGCAGATCGCAAAGTGACACCCAGTTCCCCCACGGTATTCATGCCGCATGCAACTCGTTGACCTTGTGGGCTGGCTCGCCAGTGCCGTCCTGATTGCCACCTTGATCCGCCAGATCTACAAGCAATGGCGCTCGGATGCGGCACAGGGCGTTTCGCGCTGGCTGTTCATCGGCCAGATCAGCGCCTCGGTGCTGTTCATCCTCTACAGCTACCTGGTCGGCAATGCCGTGTTTATCGTCAGCAACGTGCTGATCCTGCTGACCGCCCTCACCGGGCATGTGCTGCACCGGATCAAGCAGCGTCGGATGGCGCGTCACGCGGGCAGTATCGGCTAGCGCTGCCGCGTTATTTGGCGCTTTTCTTCGCCAGCTTGCGCGGCTTGGCGGGTACGATTGACTTGCTGGCGGCAGACCGCGTTGCGGCCTTTTTCGCCGCGGTCTTGGGCGTTTTCTTCGTCGTGGACGTGCGTGCCGGGCTTGCCTTCGCCACGGCACGTTTTCGTGGCCTGGGCACGGCCTCGGCCTGCGTTGCTGGCTCGACTACCGCTTCGGGCACATGCACGCTGATCCAGGTCGGCGCATGATCGCTGGCCTTTTCCAGTGCACGTACCCACTTGTCCACGCCGGCGTCCTGCAGCCCAGGCGCCAGGGTGCGGTTGAGCAGCAGGTGGTCGATGCGCAAACCACGATCGCGCGCAAAATGCTGGCGAAAATAGTCCCAGAAGGTGTAGATCGGCGTTTCGCCATGCACTGCAAGCAGGCTGTCGGTCCAGCCCTGCTCGAGCAGGGTCTGGTACGCCTGGCGACTCTCCGGCTGCAGCAACGCATCCTTGCGCCAGCCCTTGGGGTCGTAGATGTCGGCATCGGTCGGCACCACGTTGAAATCGCCGATCAGTGCTACCGGGTGCGGTAAGTCCACCAGCGTCCTGGCGTGCCGGATCAGGCGTTGAAACCACGCCAGCTTGTAGTCGAACTTCGGCCCGGGCTGCGGATTGCCATTGGGCAGATACAGGCAGGCCACCACCACCCCGTGAATTGCAGCCTCCAGATAACGGCTCTGCGTATCGCCGCAGTCCCACGGCAGCCCGCGACGGATTTCCACCGGATCGGCGCCGTGCGCCAGCAATGCCACACCGTTCCACGACTTCTCGCCTTGCCAGATCACGCCATAGCCGGCATCGCGGATCGCCTGTTCCGGAAAGGCGTCCTGCGTGGCTTTCAAATCCTGCAAGCCGACGATGTCCGGTTGCTCGCGCTGTAGCCATTCCAGCAGATGCGGCAGCCGGCTAGTGATGCCATTGACGTTGAATGTCGCGATCTTGCGGGCGGTGGCGGACATGGGTGAGCGACCAGGCATGCGTAGCTGCGCAGCATCGCCGCCATGGCATTAAGCAGATGCTCAAGCGAGGTGAAGCTCCGTTGGATATCTGCGCACGCGCTCACGCCTCGCAAACCATCAGCCTCCGTAGGCTGGCCCCACCACTCATTGTTGGAGATCGCATGCGACAGTCCGCGCTCTGGATTGCCCTGCTGTGCGCCGGCTGCTCGCGCAGCCCGCCTTCGGTTACCCCGCCGGGCGCGCCTGAAAGCGCCAAGACCAATGTGCTGGAAGCCGGCGCCAGGGTCCTGCAACCGACCGGGCCGGTCGGCAAGCTCGACATCTACCTGGTGGGTTTCCATCCGATGAAAGACGCACCGGATGTACAGATGGAAGCGCATCACTACTGCCATCAGGTCAATGAAGACCTGGCGCAATGCGCGCTCTACGACGGCAACACCGATCAGGCCAACCTCACCGGTATCGAGTACATCATTTCCGAACAACTGTTCGCACAGTTGCCAGAGCACGAGCGCAGCTTCTGGCATCCGCACAATGGCGAAATCCTGTCGGGCCAGCTATCCGCGCCCAACCTGCCGCTGGTTGCGGAGAAAGAACTGATGCGCAGCAAGCTCAACAGCTATGGCAAGACCTGGCACACCTGGCACTCGCGCAACGGCACCGCCGCGGGCGATGCATTGCCGCTGGGCGAGCCGATGCTGGCCTGGTCGTTCAATCGCGATGGCGAGGTGCAGCAACCGCTGATCGATCAGCGCGACAAGCTGGCCACGTTCTCTACCGCGCAACGTCGCGCCAATCGCCAGGACCTGACCCCGGTGGCCAGGCCGCAGCACGGAGTGGATGCCTTGCGGCCGCACTTCGGCAATGCCGAACCGATCCCCGGGGTGGTCGACGCAAGTACCCCATCCGACTGAACCCTCAAAACCTGGCCGCCCGTAGCAACTGCAATCGGGGCCAGGCATTCGAAGTCCATCGACAAGGTGCGGACGAGCGGACGCGATCTCACACGTCCATACCGTCACGCAGGCGCCGTAACGCCTTGCCCATCCACAGATGCCGGACACGCTGCATGCGCTCGACCGATGGCCCAGCGCGCTCTCGCTCATCTGCACCCTGCAGGCTCAACGTGACACAACTGCCCTCGCATCCAGGCGCAGTCTGCACATGCAGCAACACGCCCAGCTGCAGGCCGCGACCGCCATCAACCTGGTAACGCACCGATTCACCCAGGCGCGCCTCACCACGCTGCAACCCGACAATACCGCGCCGGCACCAGGTGGCCTGCGGCGCCCAGCGCGATGCATGCCCATCGCCAGCGACCAGCTCCGCCACTCCACGCAGGATGCGTCGCTGCACATTGGCATCGCACCACGCATCCAGGATCTGGTGCGGCTCGGCCCGGATGATCAGGCGACGTATCCGCAGCATCGGGTCTTCAACAACGGCAACCGGTATTGCCGGCAAGCCAGGCATGCCTCAGCGCCCAGCACCCTTGCTGCTGGCCTGCAGCGTCTTGGCAGCCGCCAGATGCTCGGCGACATGGCTGCGCGTGGTCTGCAGATGCGCCAGCACCTGTGCCGTCTTGGCCGCAGGAATCAGTTGCTTGTCCAGCGCCGCCAGCGCATCGGTGTGGTCCTTGACCATTGCCGTGACGTACGCAGCCTCGAAGGCCTTGGTATCGAGCTTCTGCAACATCGCCAGTTCGGTCTTGCCCTTGCTCATCTGCGCCTTGGCAGCGGCAGCAGACAGGTCCGGCGACCACTTGGCCAGCTTCTGATTGTTGTCGGTATGCTCCTTGACCATCTGCATCGCATAGTCGCGCACGCCACCTTGCACCTGCTTCTGCAGCGCGAGATTGGCCGCACCGATTTCACTGGTGTTGATGGCGCTCAGGGTGCCTAGCGCCTCACGCTCCTTCGCGCTCGGGGAATTAGTGCCCGCCTGTTGCTGGGCAGTGGCGGGCATGCCGGCCTGCGTTGCGTTCTGCGCATGCGCAGCGGCGGTGATGCCTAGACACAGGGTCAGCGCCGCAAACATCGGGTGACGTACTTCCATATGGATCTCCAGCCAGAAGGTGTGCCTGCATGCTGGACCTCGTCGCGTGACCCGATCGTCGTACCGGCGTCGAAAGCTGGAGAGGAAACCGTGCTGCACCGCAGTGCGCTTCACATGGAGTGAAGGTGGCATGGCGTCCGTGTTGGGTGACTTCGGACGGTGCTGGCACACTGAGCAACCAGCTCCTGTTTCGAAGGACCATGGCTCGAGCCGTCCGGCTGACTTGGAATACTCAGCATTCAGGACCGCGAATGCGCACTTGCAAGACTGCCCGTAAAGCGAGGCCCGCCGGGTCAGGCACCGGGATCCGCAGGTCCGAGCTGATGCGCCGACAGGATTTCGTCGATGCGTTTGACGATTTGCGCCGCCTGCTCCTGCGACTCTGCGGCAGCGGTGATCTTCTCTGCACGTGCGTGGAATACATCCCAGAAATCGTCCGGATGCTGGCGACGAATATCAGGCAATGCATCGGCAAGTTGTTTCAATTGCGCGTCGATATCGGGGGTCATTGGGGGTCTCCTTGTGTGCCCACGCTACCGCCGTGCTGGTGAGCCTGATGCCAACATGGCAGTCTGTGCATCGCATCGCCTGTGTTTGCGCGACAATGGCGCCATGAGCAGCCACGACATCTCCCCTGCAAATGCCCGCATGCGCGCTCTGCAAGGCGCCTTGCTGATCGACATCCGGCAGTTGCACGAGCGTGCCGGCGGCCAGGCCGAAGGCGCGTTGGCGATTGCGCAACACGATCTGGAAACCGCACCCGCACAGCATCTGTCGGAGCAGGCGCGCGAGATCGTGCTGATCTGCCAGAGCGGCAAGCGCTCGGCACACACGGCGGAGATCTTGCGCGCGCAAGGCTATACGCAGGTGTCTTCGGTACTCGGTGGCACCGCCGCATGGACCAGCGCCGGCCTTCCCTTAGTGCGCCCTACCCTGCCGCCGGACGAACAGGATTTTCTCGAGCGCTATTCGCGCCATCTGCGCCTGCCACAGGTCGGTCTGGAAGGCCAGCAGCGTCTGGCGCGTTCGCGCGTGTTGCTGGTCGGTGCAGGTGGGCTCGGCTCGCCGGCGGCGTTCTATCTCGCTGCCGCCGGGGTCGGCCACCTGCGGATCGCCGATGACGATGTGGTGGACCGCAGCAATCTGCAGCGCCAGATCCTGCATGTGGAAGACAGCGTCGGCGTTGCCAAGGTCAGCTCGGCCGCGCAACGCATTGCCGCGCTCAATCCACGCGTGCAGGTCGAAGCGCTGCAGGCACGCGTGACTGCCGGCAATGTCGAAGCCCTGCTGAAGGACGTGGATGTCGTGGTCGACGGCGCCGACAATTTTCCTGCGCGCTATCTGCTCAACGATGCCTGCGTCAAACTCGGCAAACCGCTGGTCTACGGCGCGGTACAGCAGTTCGAAGGGCAATTGAGCGTGTTCGATGCCGGCCGCAAGCGCGGCCATGCACCGTGCTATCGCTGCCTGTTTCCCGAGCCGCCACCGCCCGAATTTGCGCCAAGCTGCGCCGAGGCCGGCGTGCTGGGCGTGCTGCCCGGGGTGATCGGATTGCTGCAGGCCACCGAGGCGATCAAGTTGCTGCTGGGCATCGGCGATACCCTCACCGGGCGCCTGCTCAGCTTCGATGCGCTGGCAATGCGCTTTCGCGAAATCCGGCTGCCGCCCGACCCGCATTGCCCGGTGTGTGCTCCCGGTGTCGCATTCACCGGATATGCCGATTACGCCGCCTTCTGCGGCAGCGCCGTCGGCTGAGCGCGACCGATCGGCGCTGGTTGTCGCTTCGCATCAGGCCGCCACGTTCCTGCGCGTGACGTGGACGGGGCAGTGCGCCACTGCGTGCGCCCTCCGTGGCTGCCATCACGTCACGCACCGTCGGCGTTCAGGACCGGCCTGCATCCGATAGCGCCCGCCTGACGGCGAGCGCGGCCCCTGCTGTTTGTCGCGCGTGCTGTACCAAACGCTCAAAGCGCGTAAGGAATCACCCGCACGCTCTCGCCCGCCTCGAAGCGCCGTGCCTGCTCGGGCAACACGATCAAGGCATTGCTGTCGGCCGCGCCACGCAGCAGGTGCGATGCATCGCCACGATGCGGCAACGCCGTCAGACGCCCGTCTTCGCCGCACTCCAGCCGCCCGCGCAGGAACTCCAGGCGCTCGTGGCGTTTTTCCCACGGACTGGCCAGGGCCGCATGCCACAGCGGGCGCGGCTCGCTACGTCCCTGCAGGCCATCCAGCAGCGGCACGCCGTAGGCGATCAGCGTCGCCAGCACCGAGACCGGATTGCCTGGCAGACCCAGCACCAGGCAGCGCCCGATCTGGCCCAGTACCGCCGGCATGCCCGGGCGCATGCGCACACGCCAGAAATGGATCCGCCCCAGCTCCTGGATCAGGCGCGGCAGGTAATCCTTTTCGCCAGCCGACACGCCGCCGCAGGTGATCACCACATCGAACGCCGCAGCCGCGTCCTCCAGCATGGTGCGGATGCGCTGCGGATCGTCCGGCAGGGTCGGCCATGCGGTCGGCGCGTAGCCCAGTGCCCGCAGCTGCGCCATCAGCATGTCGCGGTTGCTGTTGTAGATCTGTCCTGGTCCCAACGGCATGCCCGGCTCCACCAGTTCATCGCCGGTGGCCAGCACCGCAATGGTCGGCCGCGGCGCCACCGCAAGCCGCGACAGACCGAGCGCAGCCGCCAGTCCGATCCGGGCAGGCGTCAACACCTGGCCACTCTGCACCACCAGATCGCCCGCGCGCACGTCACTGCCAGCCTGGCGCACCGCCGCACCCGGCGCAGGCATGCTATGGAAACGCACCACGCCATCGCGTTCCTGCGCATCCTCTTTCGGGATCACCGTATCGGCACCATCGGGCAGCGGCGCACCGGTGGTGATGCGCAGGCATTGGCCGGCGCCCAGCGTTCCGGTCCAGCGCTCGCCAGCGAATTGCTCGCCGACCAGTTGCAACGACGCATCGCCGCCAGCGACATCGGCATGCCGCAACGCGAAGCCGTCCATCGCGCTGTTGGCGAAGGGCGGCAACGCGATCGGTGCGATCAGATCGGCAGCGCTGATCCGCCCGTCGGCACGCGAGGTGGCGATGTTCTCGTCGGGCGGACGGCTGTTGGCAGCGACGGCCTGCAGGATCTGCAGCGCCTGTGCATAGGGAATGCGGGAGGGATAGTCGGTCATGGCACGCAGGATAACAGTGCACCACGACGACTCAGAATGCCAGGCACTGCCAGTGCAGATGCCAGAAGGAATCACTGCACCTTCCTGGCGTAGCTCGCGGCACTGGACCACGGCAGGTGCAGGCGCTGTGGCCACTCCATCTGATGATCATTGGCCAGGCACGGGCCGTTCCCTGCTTACTTGCCCTTGACGTGCTTCATCAACCGCCTTTTGCGCGCCACCTGCCGTTCGGTGAGCGTGTTCTTCTTGCCCTCGTACGGATTGGCACCTTCGCGGAAGATGAAACGCACCGGCGTGCCGACCAGCTTGAAGCGCTTGCGGAAGAAGTTTTCCAGATAGCGCTTGTAGGACTCCGGCAGCACCTTCAGGCGCGTGCCGTGCACGATGAAAGTCGGCGGATTGGCGCCACCCGGATGCACGTAACGCAGCTTGGAGACGTGGCCACGGATGCTCGGCGGCGGATTGGTCTCGTAGGCGATTTCCAGCGCCTGGTTGACTTCGCTGGTGCTGAATTCGTGCGTGGCCGACGCATGTGCACGGTGAATCGCCTGGAACAGCTCGCGCATGCCCGAGCCGTGCAGCGCGGAAATCCGCACCGCCTCGGCCCAGCTGACAAAGCCCAGCTTGCGCGCCAGCAGGTCTTCGGCCTGCGCACGCTGGTAGTCGCTCTGCCCGTCCCACTTGTTGATCGCCACCACCAGGGCGCGGCCAGCGTCCAGGATGGCGCCCAGAATGGTCGCGTCCTGGTCGGTGACGCCTTCGCCGGCATCGAGCATCAGCACCGCAACCTGGCATTGCTCGATCGCCTGCAGCGTCTTGAACGCGCTGAACTTCTCCACCGCCTCCTCGACCTTGCCGCGGCGACGCAGGCCGGCCGTATCGATCAATCGGTACTGGCGCCCGTCGCGGTCCATGTCCACGGCGATCGAATCGCGCGTGGTGCCCGGCACTTCCGAGGCAATCATGCGTTCTTCGCCGAGCAGGCGATTGACCAGCGTCGACTTGCCCACGTTCGGGCGGCCGACGAAGGCGATGCGCACACGCGCCGGGTCGGTATCCAGCAACTCGCCGGCACCTTCCTCGGGCAGACGTGCGCCGACTTCCTCGAGCAGTTCGTCGATGCCCTGCCGATGTGCGGCAGACAACGCCACCACATCGGAGAACCCGTAGCGCGCGAATTCCGAGCGCACGGTTTCCTCATCGGTGCCGTCGATCTTGTTGATGACCAGCACGGTCGGCCGCGCCAGCTTGCGCAGCCAGGCCAGGATCTCGTCGTCCAGCGAGGAGGCGCCTTCGCGGCCGTCGACCACGAACAGCACCAGATCGGCCTCGCCGGCAGCGGCGCGGGCCTGCCGCGCGGTGGCGCCGGCCAGGCCTTCCTCGTCACCGGCAATACCGCCGGTATCGACGACGATGAACGGGCGTTCCTCGTCGAGACGACAGACCCCGTAGTTACGGTCGCGGGTGACGCCGGGCTGGTCGTGGACCAGCGCGTCACGGGTGCGCGTCAGCGCATTGAAGATGGTGGACTTGCCGACATTGGGCCGTCCGACCAGGGCGACCAGGGGCAGCATCGCGAAGTCCTTATTGTGCCAACCGAAAGGCGGTGATATCGCCATCGGTGTTTTGTACCAACAGAATGCCGTCCACGACGATCGGCTGCGCCAGCAGCGTGTCGCGTCCAGCGCGAGCGCGCGCGGCCAGTGCACCGTCGCTGAGTTTCAGCCAGTGCAGATAGCCCTTGTAATCGCCGACCACAGCGTAATCGCCCTGGATAGCTACGCCGGTCAGGGAGCGACGCGCCAGCGCAGCCTGCGACCACATTGCCGCACCGCTGCTCTTGTCCAGGCCCCACACCGAGCCGGCGTTGTCGGAGACCACCACCACCGCCGAAGACACGCCAACGCCACCGGCGCCGCCGTGATCGCGCGTCCACAGCGGACGGCCGCTCGGGCCTTCCAGTGCGAGGGTTTCGTTCTTGAAGCTGGTCGCATACAGCGTGGTGCCATCGAGCACCGGGGCGCCGTCCACATCGGCCATGCGCTCCAGCTCGGTGCGGCCTTCCGGCACGCCGATCGCCTGTTCCCACAACGGGCGGCCGTCCTGCAGCGCCAGGGCGCTCAAGGTGCCGCTGTCGTTGCCGACGAACAGCACGCCCGGGCCGGTCACGATCGGCGCATTGCCGCGCACCGACAGGGTCGGGCCTTCTTCGGCATGGAACCAGCGACGCTCGCCGGTGGCCGCGTCGAAGGCGCTGACGCGACCATCGTTGCTGCGCACCAACACCAGGTTCTGTGCAATCGCCGGTGCGGCGATGACTTCGTTCGGCACCTTGGCACGCCATTTTTCGGTGCCATCGGCCTGGTTCAAGGCAATCACGTCGCCAGACAGGGTACCGATCACCACCAGGCCTTCGCCGACGCCGGGGCCGCCGGACAGGCGCTGCTTGAACTTGCGGTCGTTACGCTCTTCCTTCTTGGGCTTGTATTCCCACACGCGCTTGCCGGTCTGCAGGTCCAGCGCCTGCACGCCGCCGGTAATCGCCGCGGCGTACACCTTGCCATCGGCCACCGCCGGACGCTGGCGCACGCCGATATGGCCTTCGCCCTTGCCCACGCCGGTGGACCAGATCTTGTCGACCTTGACCGACGGCTCGAACTTGACCAGCTCGGCAGGTTCCTGCGCCTTCTTGGCAGCAGCGTCCTTCCCGGCAAACCAGCCCTTGATGGTGCTGCAACCAGCCAGCGACACGCCCATCAGGGCGATCAATGCAATGCGCTTGTACATATCAACCTGCTTCATCAAATCTGCTCCGCCGGATCGGGCACCTTGCCGCCCACATCCATCAGCTTGGTTTCCAGCAAACGGCGCTGCGGCGAGGCCACGTCCACCGTGGTCAGGGCCTTGGCGTAGAGCGCACGCGCTTCGTCCGGCTTGCCCTGCACGACCAGCGCATCGGCGCGGATCTCCAGGCTGGTGTGGTCCTGCGCATCGGCCAGCAGCTTGATCGCTTCGTCCGGCTTGCCGCTTTCGGTCAACACACGCGCCAGGCGCTGCTGCACGATCTGCTTGAGCTCGCCTTCGGCCGGCACGTCGCGCAGGGTCTTGATCGCTTCGGCATGCTTGCCGGCATCCACCTGGGCCTTGGCCAGACGCAATGCAGCCAGTTCGGCGTAGACACCGCCCTTGCCGTCATCGAGCGCCACGATGTCCTTGGCCGCCTTGTCCAGGTCCTTGCCCTGGATGGACTTGACCACCGCCTCGTAACGGGTATTGGCTTCCACCGACTGGGTGGCGGTGTGCTTCTGCCACCACTGCCAGCCCAGGATCAGGGCCAGGCCCACAACGACGCCGCCTACCAGCCCTGCGCCATTCTTTCTCAACCAGGAACGAACGCGTTCGCCTTGTTCGTGTTCGTCCAGCAGATCGTCGATCGCCATGCGTACTCTCGCTCCGTCATCCCGGAGGCGCGGAACATCAATAGGGAAAAATGAAAAACCGCAGTCCGCTTCACTCGGAAGCAGGTACCACGGAGCCGTCGGAGGATACCGCAAAACGGGCCACGTTAGCGCGCTGGAACGGTTTCACATCGACGATACTGCCGCCTTGCTGAACCTCTACCGCCGACGCATTACCCAGCACGATGCGACCCACCTGCCCTGGCGAATAACTGCGACGCTCGCCGGCACGCACCAGTGCCTTTTCGACCGCGCTGCCATCCGGTGCCAGAATCTGCACCCAGCTGTCGCCGCTGAAACTCAACGACAAACTGCCGCCACTGGCGGCCGACACTGCAGGGGTCTCGACCTCGGGCGCGGCCCGTGGCACCGGCGTCATCGACGCAATGTAAGGCGCCGGCTGCTCGCGCGGCGCACTGGCCGGCTGCGTGACAGCGTTGGCCGGGGTGCCGGTCCCGGGCGCTTCCGGCATGCTGTCCAGCGACACCGTGCTGGGCGCCTTGCCATCCAGATGCGAACGGGTTGCGTACCACACCGGCACCGCGAACACACCGGTGATCACCACATACATCGCCTTGCGCGCCGTGCTTTCCAGGATGCGCCGTGCCCGCGGCGTATGCGTGTGGCTGACCAGCTTGACCGGCTCGATCGGCGCAATCGCCGCCTGCTGCAGCAGCGGCTCTAGGTCCACATGCAGCAAGCGCGCATAGCTGCGCAACTGACCGCGCACGAAGACCGGCGCACCCAGGCGTTGCCAGTCTTCCTGCTCCAGCGAGCGCACCACATGCGCCGGCATGCGCAGCTTGCCGGCGACTTCGTCCACGCTCAGACCTGCCGCTTCGCGCGCATCGCGCAAATGCTGTCCGCAGCCCTTTTCCTGCTCGAAAGGGTTCGGATTGGAATCACTGATCACAATGCATTGGCCCCGGGGTTAGCGGTCGCTGCGTCAGGAAATTCCTTGACCAACCGCTGTTGATAACGGCTGGCAGCTACCTTGTCGCCTAGCCCTTGCTCAATCTGAATGGCGAGTTGTAACACGGAAGCGGTTGCCGGTGCAGCCGCAAGCCGTCGTTCAATAAACGCACGCGCTTCGAAATAATTGCGATTGGTTACCTCGGAGCGCGCCATCGACTCGAGTGCGTATGGATTCCGCGGATCCAGTTCCAGCGCCTTGCGCAAGTCGCCGACCGCCCGCTGCGGCTGCCCGGCCTTGAGTGCGCAGCCACCTGCATTGCCCAACGCGGAGGCTGGCGATGCGTAGTTTCTGTCGGTCAGGGCGCGATCGAACCAGATCAGCGATTCGGCCGGCGAGCCGTTCGCGCACAACCACGCGCCGTAATTGTTCAGGACATCGCCGCGCTGCGGCGCAAGCTCCGCGGCCCGGCGGTATGACGCACCGGAGCCGGCAACATCGCCCTTGGCGCCTTGAATCAGCGCCAGCAGACCAATGGCATCCACCGACTGGGGATCTTTCTTCAAGGCTGCACGGACCTGCTCTTCGGCAGCGACGTAGTCGCCTGTCTGCAGCCGGTTATTGGCCAGGCCCAGCTTCTCCTGCACCGCCAGACGATTCTTTGTCGCGGTGCTGTCGCGGAACGAATGCACCTGCGCGACCTCCTCGACCGTCTGGACCGAGCCGGCCTTGGCATTGCGACCACCGCAGCCGACCGCGCACAGTGCGATCGCCACAGCCGCCATGGCTGCTAGATCACGCTGCCGCATCTCGACCGGCCTGCCCTTCCAGGGTGCGCAGGAAATCCGCCTGACGACGGGTGCGGTCCATGACCTGCCCCTTGAGCTGCCCGCAGGCGGCGTCGATATCGTCGCCACGGGTCCGCCGGACCATCGTCAGCACTTGTGCGTCGAGCAGGATCTTCTGAAACGCGCGGATCTCGGTCTCGCCCGAGCGCTCGTAACGCGTGCCCGGGAATGGATTGAACGGAATCAGGTTGACCTTGCCGGCGTCCTTGGACTGCACCGCATTGTCGAACTGACGCATCAACCTGGCCAGCTGGCGCGCATGCTCGGGCTGGTCGTTGATGCCTTTCATCAAGGTGTATTCGAAGGTGACCGAATCGCGCTTCTTGTTGCCGCGCAGATAACGCGCGCAGGATTCCATCAGCTCGGCGATCGGGTATTTCTTGTTCAACGGCACCAGGCTTTCGCGCAGCGTGTCGTTGGCCGCATGCAGCGAGACCGCCAGCGAGACATCGCTTTCGGTCGAGAGCCGGTCGATCATCGGCACCAGGCCGGAGGTCGACAGCGTCACCCGCTTGCTGGCCAGGCCGTAGCCCAGGTCGTCGCGCATCACGCTCATCGCGCGCACGACGTTGTCAAAATTCATCAGCGGCTCGCCCATGCCCATCATCACTACATTGGTGAGGCGGCGCTGCTGGTGCGGCACGTTGCCCAGATGGCGCGCCGCCACCCACACCTGCCCGACGATCTCGGCGGTGGTGAGGTTACGGTTGAAGCCCTGGGTGGCAGTCGAACAGAAGGTGCAGTTCAGACCGCAGCCGACCTGGGACGACACACACAGCGTGCCGCGGCCCTTGTCGGGGATGTAGACGGTTTCGATCGCGTTCTTGCCGTCGGTACCCATGGCCAGCAGCCACTTGTGGGTCCCGTCGGTGGACGGCTTGTCGAACACGACATTCGGGACGAGGACCTCGGCGTGCTGGTGCAACTTCGCACGCAGCGCCTTGCCGAGGTCCGTCATCTGGTCGAAATCGGTGACGTAGCGATGGTGGATCCACTTCATCACCTGATGGGCACGGTAGCGCGCTTCGCCGAGCGTGTCGGCGAAGAAGCGCTCCAGTCCCTCGCGGTCGAGGTCGAGCAGGTTCTGCTTGCGCAGTTCCGGGGTACGGACGGGAACGTCCTGCAGCACGGAGGGGATCACGACCTCATTCACGATTCGACTCTCTCGGCCTCAGCGCGAGACCACTTCGGTGGCGGCAAAGAAATACGCGACTTCGTTGGCAGCGTTCTCGACCGAATCCGAGCCGTGGGCGGCATTGGCATCGATCGAGTCGGCGAAGTCGGCGCGGATGGTGCCCGGCGCAGCGTCCTTGGGATTGGTCGCGCCCAGCAGGTCACGGTGTGCGGCAACGGCGTTCTCGCCTTCCAGCGCCTGGATCATCACCGGGCCGGAGATCATGAACTCGACCAGCGCGTTGAAGAACGGACGCTCGCGGTGCACGGCATAGAAGCCTTCGGCTTCGCGACGCGACAGCTGCTTGTACTTGGACGCCACGATCTTCAGGCCGGCCTTCTCGAAACGGCTGTAGATTTCGCCGATGACGTTCTTGGCAACGGCGTCGGGCTTGATGATGGACAGGGTGCGCTCCAGCGCCATGGGAGGATCTCCGTTGGGCGGGCCACTGAAGGCCCGAGGTTATCATGAAAAAAACCCGCGTCAAAACGCGGGCTTAGGCTTCTTTGCGATGGTCAATTCTATCCCTTCGTCGCTGCATTTGCACACCGCCCCCTGAATCGTGCTGCGTTGCCGCATGACCGCTGCAGCGTCCAGCCCGTAGACTCAAACAATCGTTTGATTGAGTTCCGCCCCGCGCATGCCCAAGCCCGCCCACTTCTCCACCAAGGACCGCATCCTCGGCGCGGCCGAGGAGCTGTTCGCCCAGCATGGCTTCGCGGGAACCTCGCTGCGCCAGCTGACCACCCAGGCCGACGTCAATATCGCGGCGGTCAATTACCACTTCGGGTCCAAGGAAAACCTGGTCAACGAGGTGTTCCGTCGCCGCATGGACGAGATGACCGCCGCGCGCCTGCAGCAACTGGAGGCGGCCAGGAAGTCACAGCCGGGCGAGCTCACCGCGGTGCTGGCGGCCTTCGTCGAGCCGGCCCTGGCAATGGCGCAGGACCGCCAGAGCGGCGGCGCGTTCGTGCGGGTGATCGCACGCGCCTACGCCGAAAAGAACGACAACCTGCGCAAGTTCCTGTCCGACCACTACGGGCATGTGCTGCGCGAGTTCGGCAAGGCCATCGCTGCCTGCGTGCCGGGCCTGAGCAAGGAAGAGCTGTACTGGCGCCTGGATTTCCTCGCCGGTGCGCTCACCTATGCGATGGCCGATTTCGGGCTGATCAAGCGCCCGGCCGGGGTCAGCGAGGCCGACCACCGCGCGCGCGCCGCGCGCGAACTGATTCGTTTTGCGGAACCCGGTTTCCGTACCCATTCCACACCGTAGTCGCTCACACCAAAGGCTCATCGCTATGTCCAATCCGTTGCTAGTCCGTCGTGCTGCCGTGCTCGGTGCCGGCGTCATGGGCGCGCAGATCGCCGCGCACCTCACCAATGCCGGTGTCGACACCGTGCTGTTCGACCTGCCTGCCAAGGAAGGTCCTGCCGACGGCATCGTGCTCAAGGCCATCGCCAACCTCGGCAAGCTCAGCCCTGCCCCGCTCGCCAGCAAGGCCCTGGCCGAGGCGATCACGCCGGCCAACTATGAAAGCGGTCTGGAGCAGCTGCGCGATTGCGACCTGATCATCGAAGCGATCGCTGAGCGCATGGACTGGAAGCAGGACCTGTACAAGAAGATCGCCCCGTTCGTGTCCGATCACGCCGTGCTGGCCTCCAATACCTCCGGCCTGGGCATCAACAAGCTCTCCGACGTGCTGCCCGAGCAATTGCGTCACCGCTTCTGCGGCGTGCATTTCTTCAATCCGCCGCGCTACATGCACCTGGCCGAACTGATTCCGGCCAAGGGCACCGACAAGGCCGTGCTGGAAGGACTGGAAAGCTTCCTGGTCACCACGCTGGGCAAGGGCGTGGTGTATGCGAAGGACACCCCGAACTTCATCGGCAACCGCATCGGCGTGTTCTCGATCCTGTCCACCATCCACCACACCGCCGAGTTCGGGCTGGGCTTCGATGAAGTCGATGCGCTGACCGGCCCGCTGGTCGGGCGCCCCAAGTCGGCGACCTACCGCACCTCGGACGTGGTCGGCCTGGACACCATGGCGCACGTGATCAAGACCATGGGCGACACCCTGCCCGACGATCCGTGGCACCAGTACTTCAAGTCGCCCAAGTGGCTGGAGGCGCTGATCGGCAAGGGCGCGCTCGGCCAGAAGGTCGGTGCCGGCATCTTCCGCAAGGTCGGCAAGGACATCGTGGTGCTGGACCTGGAGAAGCAGGATTACAGAACCGCCGATCGCAGCGCGGCGCCGGAAGTGGTCGAGATCCTCAAGATCAAGAACCCGGCCGAGAAGTTCGCCAAGCTGCGCGAAAGCCAGAACCCGCAGGCGCAGTTCCTGTGGGCCACCTTCCGCGACCTGTTCCACTACAGCGCCTACCACCTGGCCGATATCGCCGAAACCGCGCGCGACGTGGATCTGGCGATCCGCTGGGGCTACGGCTGGTCGCTCGGCCCGTTCGAGACCTGGCAGGCCGCCGGCTGGAAGCAGGTAGCGCAGTGGATTGCCGAAGACATCTCCAACGGCAAGAGCATGAGCAGCGCGCCGCTGCCGAACTGGGTGTTCGACGGCCGCGACGGCGTGCATGCGGCCGAAGGCTCGTACAGCCCGGCGCGCGACGCCAAGCTGCCGCGCTCGGCACTGCCGGTGTACAAGCGCCAGCGCTTCCCCGATCCGCTGCTGGGCGAGCAGTTCTCGCCGGGCGAGACGGTGTTCGAAAACGACGGCGTGCGCATGTGGCATGACGGCGACGACATCGCCGTGGTCAGCTTCAAGACCAAGATGAACACCGTCTCCGATCACGTGCTCAATGGCCTGCAGGAGGTCGTTGGCCGCGCCGAGAGGGACTTCGCCGGGCTGGTGATCTGGCAGCAGAAGGAGCCCTTCTCCGCCGGCGCCGATCTGGCCGGCGCGCTGGGTCTGCTGCAGGCCGGCAAGGTCGATGCATTCGAAGCGCTGGTCGCCAACTTCCAGGCCACCAGCCAGCGCATCAAGTACGCGCAGGTGCCGGTGATTTCGGCCGTGCGCGGGCTGGCGCTGGGCGGCGGCTGCGAGTTCCAGATGCACAGCGCCAAGACCGTGGCTTCGCTGGAAAGCTATATCGGTCTGGTCGAAGCTGGCGTTGGCCTGCTGCCTGCCGGCGGCGGCCTGAAGGAAATCGCCGTGCGTGCCTCGCAGGCCGCAGGTCCGGGCGGCGATGTGTTCGCCGAGCTGAAGAAGACCTTCGAGACCATCGCGATGGCCAAGGTGTCCAATTCGGCGGTCAATGCCAAGGAGCTGGGCCTGCTGCGCGCCACCGACAAGGTGGTGTTCAACAGCTTCGAGGCGCTGCACATCGCCAAGGCCGAAGCGCGCGCACTGGCCGAAGGCGGCTATCGCGCCCCGCTGCCGGCACGTCGCATCCAGGTCGCCGGCGACGTCGGCATCGCCACCTTCAAGATGCTGCTGGTCAACATGCTGGAGGGCCGCTTCATCAGCGACTACGACTATGAAATCGCCACCCGCATCGCCACGGTGATGTGCGGCGGCGAAGTCGATCGCGGCGCACTGGTCGACGAAGAATGGCTGCTCAAGCTGGAGCGCAAGCACTTCGTCGAACTGGCCCAGCAGGAAAAGACCCAGGCGCGGATTGGGCACATGCTCAAGACGGGTAAGCCGTTGAGGAACTGAGATTCGGGATTCGGGATTGGGGATTCGTAACAGCGGCTCCCCTGCCCTCCAACATTCTCGCTTCCACCAAATTCATCCGCCGGGCAGGACCATTCAGGAATCAGGATCCGCAGTTGCGAATCCCCAATCCCGACTCCCCAATCCCGGCTATCGGAGATAGCCATGAGCAAGCAGATTCAAGAAGCCTACATCGTCGCCGCCACCCGTACGCCGGTCGGCAAGGCGCCCAAGGGCGTGTTCCGCAATACCCGTCCCGACGACATGCTGGCGCACGTGTTGCGTGCAGTCGTGGCGCAGGCGCCGGGCATCGATCTGTCGCGGATCGACGATGCCATCATCGGCTGCGCGATGCCCGAGGGCGAGCAAGGCATGAACGTGGCGCGCATCGGCGTGCTGCTCGCCGGCCTGCCCAACAGCGTGGCCGGCCAGACCATCAATCGGTTCTGTTCGTCCGGCATCCAGGCCGTGGCGATGGCCGCCGACCAGATCCGTCTGGGCAATGCCGACCTGATGCTGGCCGGCGGTACCGAGTCGATGTCGATGGTGCCGATGATGGGCAACAAGGTCGCCATGTCGCCGAACGTCTTTGCCGACGACCACGTCGCGATCGCCTACGGCATGGGCATCACCGCCGAGAAAGTGGCCGAGGAATGGAAGGTCTCGCGCGAGGATCAGGATGCATTCGCGCTCGCTTCGCACCAGAAGGCGATTGCCGCCATTGCCGCCGGCGAATTCCGCGACGAGATCACTCCGTACGAGATCCTCTCGCACCAGCCCGACCTGGCCGGCAATGTCATCGCGCTGCGCAAGCGGCTGATCGACACCGATGAAGGCCCGCGCCCCGACAGCTCGCTCGAAGGCCTGGCCAAGCTGCGTCCGGTGTTCCGCAACGGCCAGTTCGGCGGCAGCGTCACCGCCGGCAACTCCTCGCAGATGAGCGACGGCGCCGGTGCGGTGCTGCTGGCCTCCGAGCAGGCGATCAAGGATTACGGGCTGACCCCGCTGGCGCGCTTTGTCAGCTTCTCGGTGGCCGGCGTGCGTCCGGAGGTGATGGGGATCGGCCCGATCGCGGCGATTCCCAAGGCGCTCAAGCAGGCCGGCCTGACCAAGGACCAGATCGACTGGATCGAGCTCAACGAAGCCTTCGCCGCACAGGCGTTGGCGGTGATCCGCGACAGCGAGCTGGATCCGTCCAAGGTCAACCCGCTCGGCGGCGCCATCGCCCTGGGCCACCCGCTGGGCGCCACCGGTGCGATCCGTGCCGCCACCCTGGTGCACGGTCTGCGCCGTCGTCAGCAGAAATACGGCATGGTCACCATGTGCATCGGCACCGGCATGGGCGCGGCAGGCATCATCGAAGCGCTGTAAGTCATGCACTGCGGGATCGGCCGCCGGGCCGATCCCGCAACGCCGACCAGGCTGTCAGTCAATCAGGGCGTGCGCGAGCACGCCTTTTTTATGCGCCAGTGCAAACAGTCGTCAGCGAATGCCAGCGACACCATGCATCCGTCGGCGCGCCCGACAGGCACGCGACCAGGCGTCGCGTCCGAGCATGGCTCCTGATGGCAGGTTGACCGTTGCCCGGCGGCGCCAACACATGCCAGCCATTCAATCGTCGGCGTGTATCTACGCTCGCAACGTCGCCGCATCCCGGCCTTGGCTTCACTGCCGCGATTACACGGCAGAGCTGCGCCTAACGCGCCACCAGCCACTGACCGGCACGCGCACCGGCGAACACCAGCGCCAGCCCGGCCACCAGCGTGATGGCCAGATACACGCCGATCATCGCGGACCGATCCGTGCGTGCGAATACCAGGCATTCCATCATCAGCGAGGAGAACGTGGTCAGCCCGCCGATCACACCGACGATCAACAAGGCCCGCAACGGCCAGCTTGCCGGCCCGCGCGCATCCAGCCAGACCAGCAGCACGCCGGCGACGAACGAGCCGAGCAGATTCACGGTCAGCGTGCCCCACGGAAATCCGTTGCCGAAGCGCTGCAGCAACGAAGCACCGATGGCAAAGCGCAGGCCGGAGCCCAGCGCACCGCCGATCATCGCCAACAGCAATTGCTGCCACCACACCGGTGCGTTCATGCGCGCACTCCGCAGGCGGCCAAAGGGGGTTTCAACAAGGTGTCGTGCATGTCGGCATCATCCGGTTTTCTGAGCGAGAAAGGATGCCGGGGCACAGACCTGCCGCCCCGGCGGGGGTGGGCAGGCATCATCAGCGCGCAAGGTGCGTGCGGTTCAAGGAGGAATGCCATCTCCTGTGCGGCCGATTATGCCGTGGGCTTGCCGCCCTTGTCAGCCCGCGCCTGTTCGCGCGCGGCGCGCAGGCGGTCGAGCTTTTCCTTGAGCTTGATCTCCAGCCCGCGCGGCACCGGGTTGTAATAGACCCGCTCGCCCATCGCATCCGGAAAGCCGGTCTGGTCCAGCGCGATCCCGCCTTCGGCGTCGTGGTCGTACTGATAGTCCTGCCCGTAGCCCAGCGTCTTCATCAGCTTGGTCGGCGCGTTGCGCAGATGCAGCGGCACCTCCTGCGTGCCGGTGGCGCGCACCTCGGCCTTGGCCTGGTTGAAGGCGGCATAGCCGGCATTGGACTTGGCGGTGCTGGCCAGATACAGCACCAGTTGCGCGAACGCCAGCTCGCCCTCCGGGCTGCCCAGACGTTCGTAGATATCCCAGGCTTCCAGCGCCATGCTCTGCGCGCGCGGATCGGCCAGGCCGATGTCCTCGATCGCCATGCGGGTCAGCCGCCGTGCCAGATAGGCCGGGTCGCAGCCGCCGTCGAGCATGCGCGTGAGCCAGTACAGCGCGGCATCGGGGTTGGAGCTGCGCACCGATTTGTGCAGCGCCGAAATCTGATCGTAGAACTGCTCGCCGTTCTTGTCGAAACGACGCGTGCGGTCGGCCAGCACCTGCAGCAGCGTCTGCGGAGTGATCTGGCCACCTTCGCCGCCTGCCAGTTCCGCGGCGATCTCCAGCAGGGTCAATGCACGGCGCACGTCGCCGTCGGCCGCGCTGGCAATTTCCAGCAGCGAGGCATCGCTGACCTGGATGCTCTCCTGCCCCAGCCCGCGCTCTGGATCATGCAGCGCACGTTGCAAGGCCTCAACGATGTCCTGCGGCGAAACGCCTTCCAGCACGTGCACGCGGCAGCGCGACAACAATGCCGAATTCAGTTCGAACGAGGGATTTTCGGTCGTCGCACCGACGAACAGGATCGTGCCACGCTCGATATGCGGCAGGAACGCATCCTGCTGCGCCTTGTTGAAGCGATGCACCTCATCGACGAACAACACCGTGCGGCGCCCGCCGGCAAAGCGCTGCGCAGCCTCGGCCAGCACCTGGCGCACCTCGGGCAAACCCGACAGCACTGCCGAGATCGCCTTGAACTCGGCGTCGGCGTAATGCGCCAGCAGCAGCGCCAGGGTGGTCTTGCCGCAACCGGGCGGACCCCACAGGATCATCGAATGCACGCGGCCAGATTCCACCGCGCGTCGCAATGCGCTGTCGGGCGCGAGCAGTCGCTTCTGCCCGACCATCTCGTCGAGGGTGCGCGGACGCATGCGCTCGGCCAGCGGGCGCAGGTGCTCGCCGTCTACGCTGAGCAGATCGGCTTCGGGAGTGATGGGGAGCTTGGTTCGTGCCACGCGGCATTGTATCGCGTCAGCCAACGACCTTCTGCGAACACGGCCGTTGGCTGCACGACTGCTGCAAGCAACGGCTTACTGCGCGTCGCCGACCACGTCCACACCCTTGCCCGGCGTGTAGCGGAAGGTGTCGGCCGCGAATGCCGGATTGCGCTTCCAGCCGCTGAAGCTGATCGCAGTGCGCTGGCCGACCGCATCCACCACTTCCATCCTGGCCAGGCCATCCTTGCCGAACCCCAGCGAGGCCATCTGGAAACTGGCTTCGGTGTCGACCTTGGGCGTCAGCGACAGCCATTGCAGTCCGTCACGTGGCGCCGCTTCTTCGCTGACGTCGTATTGCTTGTCCAGGCGCGCCGGGTCGATCAATGCAACCAGTGGGCTGTTCTGTTCTTCGCTGCCCTGCGCACGCACGGTCACCTGCTCCAGGTCCGGGTCGAACACCCACACCTTCTTGCCATCGGCCACGATCAGCTGCTTGTAGGGCTTGGCGTATTCCCAACGGAACTGGCGCGGCGCCGACAATGCCACCCGCCCGCTCGCGCGTTCCTTGACCCGGCCGTTGGCATCGGAGACCTGCTGACTGAACTGCCCGTCCAGGCCTTTCAGGCCGCGTGTGAACGTGTCCAGCTCCTGACGCGCACCGGCAAACGCGGTGCCGGCGAACAGGGCGGTGGCGAGAACGGCATAACGGAGCTGGCGATGCATCGCGGTGTTCCAGAAAGGGTATGCGGGAATTCTGATACTTCCTAGATGAATGGGCGAGCGCTATCGCACAAGGCGTTCAGATCGCGGCCGCTGCCAGTCGATTCATCTCACTGCGCCGTCTGTACCCTGGACAGATCGCCGTACACGATCTGCCCGCGAAAGCCGCGCCGCACCTGCTGGTAGAGCTCGCGAAACGCACGGTAATCCTGCGGCTGACACAGCGCCTGCGGCCCACGTACTGCTGCGCGTTGCAAGCGATGCACCGCCGTCACCGTCTGGCCCTGGCGCGCCCACTCGACCGCGTACTCGCCAGCAGCGTTGCGAAAGCGGCTGCTGCGCGGAATCGCGATGATCGGCACCGTCGCCGGGAAGCTCACCACATAGGTCTCTTCGCGCACGCTGTCGTTGCAGTAGAACGGGGTCAGGTTGTCGTCGGCCGAGGTGGTCGTATAGATGCCTCGGGTGGATTCGGCACCGGGCATATCGGGCAAGGTCATACCGCCGACCACCGAAAAATCCACCGCATCCTCGGCCTGGAAGGAATAGCGATAGTTGAACGGCGCATCCAGATCCAGCGGGTCGCCCTGGATCAACAGATCGCCGGTGCCGTCGAAGCCGGACTGCGCAATGATCGACTCCTCGATGCGATTGCGGTTCTGCGCATTGAGCTGCACGAACATCGCACGCAGCCCCACCTCGCCGGTCTGTCCGCTGTCGAGCGTGGTCAGGCCGTGTAGCCCGCCCTGCGGGGTAAAGCGGTACTCGGTACGCGCGACGTAGCGGTTGACCTTGCGGTCGTTGGGCGGGGTATGCGTGACCTTGCCGTCCAGCGTATGCACCACCGGCGCCCCGAGGTCGCCGGCCGGCAACTGGCCGAAGCGCGCGTACGGATTGGTCGAATCGACATACAGATCGAACGCCGGGATGTAGGTGATGGCGTGATTGAAGCGGCCGAGCACCGGGATCGGCGGCAGCGTCGGCCCGCCTTCGGCACCGATCAGCACCGGTGTGCTGGCAATGCCCTTGGCCGCCAGCAAGGCTTCCAGGATCACGGTGTGGTCCTTGCAGTCGCCATAGTGGTTGGACAGAATGCTGTCGGCGCTGTTGGGCTCCAGCCCGCCATTGCCTAGGTATACCGCCACGTAGCGGATATTGCGCGCCACCCACGCGTATAGCGCAGCGGCCTGCGCCCGCGGCGCGTCGATGCCGCGGGTCACCTCGTCGGCCAGCGACTGGATCGCCGGCGTCACCGCGGCGGCGCGGCCACCCTTGACGTGATAGGCCAGGCCCATCTGCGCCCAGCTGTCGAAGGTGCTGGCCATCAAGGTGGGGCTGAACTCCCAGGTCGCCGCGCTCCAGTTCTGGTTCTTCATCGGCGTGGTGCGCTGATAGCGCCACTCCCAGCGCGCCTGATCGCCACGCACCACCGGCCGGGTCCCGCCCTGCAAGCCGCGCACCGACAAATGCATCGGCAATGCCTTCGGTGCCACCAGCGTGACCACCGCATCGTCGTATTGCGCGAACACGCTGAAGGTCTCCCACAGACTGAAGTAGCCGGGGAAGTATGGGGTGTTCTGCGCACGCCGCACGCGATAGACGATGCGCGCGCCCGGGGCCAGATTCGGGAACACCACCACCTTGACCTTGCGGTCGGCATACATCGCCGCCGCTGCGCTGGAGTAGCTTTCCTGGGTGTAGATCTTGTCGGGCGCCACATCCTGGCGCAGTCCTTCGGCGGTGACGGTGTAGGCCTGCAGCACCTCCAGGGTTTCCATCTTCTCGCTGTAGCTCAGCCGCACCTGGCTGAACTGCTCCACTGCCGACTTGGTCTTGAGCAGGATCTCGTACTCGTCGGTTTCCACGCTGCTGGCATCGGCACGCACTTCGTAGTCGGCGCGATAGCGCACGAAGCTGTAGTTGGTGTCGGCCTGCGTGCGCGCCACAGCGGCAGCAGGCGCGGGCTGTTGCTGGGCCTGGGCCTGGGCCAGCAATGGCAGTGAGATCAGCAGCAGCAACAGCAACACGGAACGACGCAGCATGGGTCTCGATCGCGGCGGGCCGGAGCGGCCCTCGGGCATCAGGGTAGCCGGTGTGCGCCGCAGCGTCAGGCACCGGCCTCCAACATTGCCGCATCCATGCGCATGTGCATACGCGCGCACACTCCGCATCAGCACGGAACGCGGCGTCGACCAGGCCGATACGCGCCGCGTCGCCGGCCGCCGATTACTTGGGCGGCGGCGGTGCCAGCACGGTGCGATCGCCATTGTGCTCGGGCGGGCTGACCACGCCGGCCGCTTCCATCGCTTCGATCAGGCGTGCGGCGCGGTTGTAGCCGATCTTCAAGCGCCGCTGCACGCCGGAGATCGAGGCACGCCGGGTTTCGGTGACGATGCGCAAGGCTTCGTCGTACAGGGGGTCTGACTCGTCGCCGCCACCGCCGCTGCTCTCCGGCAAACCGGTCGCACCGACCACGGTGCCATCGCCCATGGTCTGCACTTCGTCCAGCACGCCTTCGACGTAGGACACCGGCCCGCTGGCCTTGAGGTGCTCGACCACCCGATGCACTTCCTCGTCGCTCACGAAGGCACCATGCACGCGGTCCGGCAGCGCAGTGCCGGGCGGCAGATACAGCATGTCGCCATTGCCCAGCAGCGCTTCGGCGCCGGACTGATCCAGGATGGTGCGCGAGTCGATCTTGGAGCTGACCTGGAACGCCACGCGGGTCGGGATATTGGCCTTGATCAGGCCGGTGATCACGTCCACCGACGGCCGCTGCGTGGCCAGGATCAGATGGATACCGGCCGCACGCGCCTTCTGCGCCAGGCGCGCGATCAACTCTTCGACCTTCTTGCCGACGATCATCATCATGTCGGCGAATTCGTCGATGAAGATCACGATGAACGGCAGCGTCTCCAGCGGCCGCGGCGCCTCTCCCAGTTCGGGATTGGGCTTGAACAGCGGGTCCATCATCGGCTGGCCGGCGTCGATGGCGTCCTTGATCTTCTTGTTGAAACCGGCCAGGTTGCGCACGCCCACTGCGCTCATCAGCTTGTAGCGGCGCTCCATCTCGGCCACGCACCAACGCAGGCCGTTGGCGGCCTCCTTCATGTCGGTGACCACCGGCGCCAGCAGATGCGGGATGCCCTGATAGACGCTCAATTCGAGCATCTTCGGGTCGATCATCAGCATGCGCAGTTCCTTGTGCGAGGCCTTGAACAGCAGGCTCAGCACCATCGCGTTGACCGCCACCGACTTGCCCGAGCCGGTTGTGCCGGCCACCAGCAAGTGCGGCATGCGCGCCAGGTCGGCCACCGTCGGGCGCCCGGCGATGTCCTTGCCCAGGGCCAGGGTCAGCGGACTGGCCGACTTGTCGTATTCCTTGGAGCGCAGCAGCTCGGACAGGAAGATCATCTCGCGGCTGACGTTGGGGATCTCCAGGCCGATCACCGACTTGCCCGGGATCACGTCGACCACACGCACTGACTTGACCGACAGCCCGCGCGCGATGTCCTTGTCCAGCGAGCTGATCTGGCTGACCTTGATGCCCGGTGCCGGCTCGATCTCGAAGCGGGTGATCACCGGGCCCGGATAGGCCCCGACCACCTGCGCCTCGATGCGGAAATCCTTGAGCTTGAACTCGATCTGCCGCGACAGCGTCTCCAGCGTCTCTTCCGAATAGCCCTTGGCCTGCGGCTTGGGGTCGTCCAGCAGGGCCAGCGGCGGCAGGTCGGAGCCGTCGGTGCTCACGCCCTGGAACATCGGGATCTGGGTATCGCGCTTGGCGCGCTCGCTCTTTTCCACCACCGGTGCCGGCGGCGGCTCGATCTTGACCGGCTCGCGCTTGGCCTGCTTGACCGCATCGACCTTGCGCACTTCCTCGCGCTCTTCGCGCATCACACGGGTCTGCTGCCACTCGGTGGCCTGGTGGGTTTTGCGCTGCATCAGCGGCCCCAGCGCCAGCACCCAGGTGCCGATGCGCTCCATCACCGCAAACCACGACAGGCCGGTGGCCAGGGTGATCGACACCAGCAGCAGCACCAGCACGAACAGGTTCGCGCCCAAGGCCCCGAACCCGGCGCTCAGCGAATTGCTAACCAACCGCCCCAGGATCCCGCCAGCGGCGGCCACGTCGCCGCTGAACAGGCGCAGATGCAGGAAGCCGGTCGAAGCGATCAGGAAACCCACCATGCCGACCAGCCGCAATGCCGGCCCCAGGTCGGCCTCGGCCTGTCCTTCCTTGTCCATGCCGAACAAGGCGATCCAGGCCACCGCGCCCAGCACCACCGGCAGCAGGAAGGCCACATAACCGAACAGCTGCAGCAGCACGTCGGCCGTCCAGGCACCGACGCGGCCGCCCATGTTGTGCACCGGCGCGACCACGCTGCCGGTCTGCGACCAGCCCGGATCGGCGCTCGAATAGGTGAACAGGCTGGCCAGCAGATACAGCAGCAGCGGCGCCACCGCGATCAATGCCAGATCGCGCCAGAGCTTTTGCCGACGCGGATTGTCCGCCGCCGCTGTCTTGCGCGAGGACGTCTTGCCCTCAGCGGGCTTGCTGCGTTCGGGAACCTGCTTTGCCACCTGTAGCCAGACCTTAGAAAAATGCTGTTAGTGGTTGATAATAAACGACTGAGGCCACGGTTTCAGCTGTTGCATGCGCATCGCCTGCCCAGGCATGCGATGGTCAACAAAAAACGCCGCACGGGGCGGCGTTGATTACGCGTACTGGGTGGACCATGCCATCTGCGGTTCAAGCAGTTCCATCGCGCCGCCTTGATTCACCGGGTGGGGACCGCCACTCTATGCCGCCACAGGGGCGCGAATTCACCCGCCTGCCCTGCCAATTCCTAGATCGCGAGTATACATGAGCGCCTCTTCTGCCAGTCCCGCCAAGCATTCCCGTCTGCTGATCCTGGGCTCCGGCCCGGCCGGCTGGACCGCCGCGGTCTACGCCGCCCGCGCCAACCTCAAGCCGGTGGTGATCACCGGCCTGCAGCAAGGCGGCCAGCTGATGACCACTACCGAAGTCGACAACTGGCCGGGCGACCCCCACGGCCTGATGGGCCCGGACCTGATGAGCCGCATGCAGGCGCATGCCGAGCGCTTCGAGACCGAGGTGATCTTCGACCACATCCACACCGCCGACCTGTCGCAGCGCCCGTTCCGTCTGACCGGCGACGGTGCCGAATACACCTGCGACGCACTGATCATCTCCACCGGCGCCACCGCCAAGTACCTGGGCATCCCCAGTGAGGAAGCCTTCAAGGGCCGCGGCGTGTCCGCCTGCGCCACCTGCGACGGCTTCTTCTACAAGGACCAGGACGTGGTGGTGGTCGGCGGCGGCAATACCGCGGTCGAAGAAGCGCTGTACCTGTCCAACATCGCCCGCAAGGTCTACCTGGTGCATCGCCGCGACACGCTGCGCGCCGAAAAGATCATGCAGGACAAGCTGTTCGCCAAAGTCGCCGCCGGCAAGATCGAAACCGTCTGGCACCACGCCATCGATGAAGTACTGGGCAACGATGCCGGCGTCACCGGCGTGCGGGTCAAGTCCACCCTCGACGGCAGCACCCGCGAGATCGTCGCGCACGGCTTCTTCGTTGCCATCGGCCATCATCCCAACACGCAACTGTTCGACGGCCAGCTGGCGATGAACAACGGCTACCTGGAAATCCGCTCCGGCCTCAACGGCGCGGCGACCGAGACCTCGGTGGCCGGTGTGTTCGCCGCCGGCGACGTCGCCGACCAGCACTACCGCCAGGCGATCACCTCGGCCGGCTTCGGCTGCATGGCCGCGCTGGATGCCGAGCGCTACCTCGACAAGAGCGCCTGAGGTGGCTGCTGACCGCCGGCCGCGCCGCGCGGGCAGCGCCGAAACCAGCGGACCGTGCGCATGAGCGTCACCGCCCGCTGGTGCCGCCGGCTGGACGAGCTTCCGGCCGAGGCCTGGGATACGCTGCACGACGGCGCGCACCCATTCATTTCTTATGCGTTCCTGGAAGGCCTGGAGCAGGAGGGCTGCCTGCGCCCGGACTGGGGCTGGAACCCGCTGCACCTGACACTATGGGATGGCGACACGCTGGTCGCCGCCGCGCCGGGGTACCTGAAGAACAACTCGCATGGCGAGTTCGTGTTCGACCACGCCTGGGCGCACGCCTATGCGCGCTACGGTCAGGAGTACTTCCCCAAGTGGCTGTGCGGGGTGCCCTACTCGCCGGTGACCGGACCGCGCCTGCTGGGCGCAGCGCGCTGGCGCCCGCAGTTGCTCGCGGCGATGCGTACGCTGGTGGAGCGCAGCGGGCTGTCGTCGGCGCACGTCAACTTCCACCCGGCCGACGAAGACACCGCCTTCGACGCCGACTGGCTGGAGCGCAACGATCTGCAGTACCACTGGCACAACGCTAGTGGCTGGAGCGATTTCGAAAGCTTCCTGGCCGCGATGGACCATAAACGGCGCAAGAACATCCGCCAGGAGCGCGCCAAGGTGCAGCGGGCCGGCGTGCAGTTGCGCGTGGTGCATGGCGATGAAGCCAGCGACGCCGACCTGGAAGCGATGTACGGTTTCTATCTCAAGACCTTCAACGAATACGGCAATTCGCCCGCGCTGACGCCGGAATTCCTGCATCACCTGGCCCGGCACCTGCCGCGCCAACTGGTGATGTTTCTGGCCGAGCTGGACGGGAAACCGATCGCCGGCGCGCTCTGTCTGCGCGGGCGCGACACGCTGTACGGGCGTTACTGGGGCGGTGAAGCCCTTCCGGGGCTGCATTTCGAAACCTGCTACTACCAGGGCATCGAATACTGCCTGCGCGAGGGCTTGGCTCGCTTCGAGCCCGGCGCGCAAGGCGAGCACAAGATCGCGCGCGGCTTTCTGCCGACCCTGGTCCGCAGCCGCCACTGGATCGCCGACCCCGGCTTCCGCGAGCCGCTGGCGCAATGGTGTGCCGACGAGCGCCAGGCGGTGGCCCGGCACGCACGCGAGCTGTCCGAGCACAGCCCGTTTCGCGACTGAGCCGCGCGGCGGCGACGTAGGGCGTAGCCGCCGCTGATCGCCGGCCGGGCGTCTTGCGGACGTCGGAGCAAGGCGGCCAAATCCACCCAGAGAACACTCGTCTGGCGAGTGCGAACCACGCGCCCGGCACCGCGGTGCTCGCGGACGCATGCCGCAAAGTGTGTCGACCACACACGCGGTTCGTCGCGCCGGCGATGGTCGTCGCCCTGGGTGCAGCATGTACGCCACGCTCTACACTGCGCGCATGTCCCGCGCCCTTCCCTACCTGCTGGCGGCCGATCCGGCCGCCCCGTTTCCGCCGGCCGAGTCCGCGTTGCGCGAGCCGGACGGCCTGCTCGCCATCGGTGGCGACCTGTCGCCGCAGCGCCTGCTCAACGCCTATGCCAGTGGCGTGTTCCCGTGGTTCTCGGAAGGCCAGCCGATCCTGTGGTGGAGCCCGGACCCACGCACGGTGTTTCGCACCGATGGCGTGCGCCTGTCCTCGCGCTTCCGTCGCCAGCTGCGCAGCAGCCACTGGATCGTGCGCGCCGATACCGCCTTCGCGCAGGTGATCGATGCCTGCGCGTCGATTCCGCGTGCCGGCCAGAATGGCACCTGGATCACCACGCCGATGCAGCAGGCCTATCTCGAACTGCATCGGCTGGGCCATGCGCATTCGCTGGAAGTATTCGATGGCACACGCCTGGTCGGCGGCATCTACGGCGTGGCGGTCGGCCGGATGTTCTTCGGCGAGAGCATGTTCAGTGTCGACAGCGGCGGCTCCAAGGTGGCGCTGGCGGCGCTGGCCGCGCACCTGCACTCCCGCGGGTGGCCGTTGCTCGACGCACAGGTGGAAAATCCGCACCTGATGCGCCTGGGGGCGCAACGCCTGCCACGTGCAGAGTTCCTGCAGCAGGTGCGGCTGCAGGTCGGCCAGGCGGCGGCACCCGGCAGTTGGTCCGAACGCTACGGCGAGCGGCCTGCCAGCGCACTCGCTGAAGTCCGCTTAACATAAAATTTGCACCGCGGGGAGATGGGGCGTAAAATGCCGTCCCTTACGGCCCTTCCGGGCCAGCCGTGATTGCACAGGATTACATGTCGAAAGACGACTCCATTGAATTCGAAGGCAGCGTCAGCGAGACGCTCCCCAACACCACGTTCCGGGTCAAGCTGGAAAACGGGCATGAGATCATCGCCCACATCTCCGGCCGCATGCGCAAGAACTACATCCGCATCCTGACCGGCGACCGGGTCAAAGTTGAGATGACTCCCTACGACCTGACCAAGGGTCGTATTACCTACCGCATGAAGTAAGCGGTTCTGGTGTGAGACGCGAGGCGGCCAATGGCCGCTTTTTGTCGTTCCCGAGATTTGCGTATCGGGTTGGCAGCGGCGATCCGGCAGTGTCGGCTTGCGTCTGTCTTCGCTTGCACCTTGCCTCCGGCGCTTACGCCTCGATCGCTACCCTGCCCAAGCTCCGGAAGCGCGCTGTCGTTGCTCCTCGCGAGCCGCGACCGCCGCCCGGCTTCTGCGCGCCCCTCACTCGGGCCACAAGTTCTGAGGGCATAAAAAAACCGCTCTTTCGAGCGGTTCTTTCGTTTCAGGACCGCAAGGCGATCAGTCGACCGTTGCCGGCAGCAGACGCTCTGGTTCCGGGTGCGCTTCCACCACCAGTTCGCCATCCTTGACGTCGATACTGACCCGACCGCCTTCCACCAGCTTGCCGAACAACAGTTCGTCGGCCAGCGGACGCTTGATCTTCTCCTGGATCACACGCGACATCGGGCGCGCGCCCATCAATGGATCGAAGCCGTGCTGGGCCAGCCAGTCGCGCGCAGTCGGGGTGGCCGACAGCGAGACGTGCTTTTCCTGCAGCAGCATTTCCAGCTCGATGATGAACTTGTCCACCACCCGCAGGATGTGATCGAAGCCCAGCGGCTGGAACTGCACGATCGCATCCAGGCGGTTGCGGAACTCGGGCGTGAAGCCGCGGCGAATCGACTCCATCGCATCGGTGGAGTGATCCTGCTTGGTGAAGCCGATCGACCGCCGCGACGCCTGGGTGGCGCCGGCATTGGTCGTCATCACCAGGATCACGTTCTTGAAGTTCGCCTCGCGCCCGTTGGTGTCGGTCAGAATGCCGCGATCCATGACCTGCAACAGGATGTTGAAGATGTCCGGATGCGCCTTCTCCACCTCATCCAGCAGCAGCACGCAGTGCGGCGTCTTGACGATTTTCTCGGTCAACAGACCGCCTTGATCGAAGCCCACATAACCCGGAGGCGCACCGATCAGGCGGCTGATCGAATGCGCTTCCATGTACTCGGACATGTCGAAGCGCACCAGTTCGATCCCCAGCTGCAGCGCGAGCTGCTTGGTGACCTCGGTCTTGCCGACACCGGTGGGGCCGGCGAACAGGAAGTTGCCGATCGGCTTTTCCGGATTGGCCAGGCCCGAGCGCGCCAGCTTGATCGAACCGGCCAGCGTCTCGATTGCCGGGTTCTGCCCGAAGATCACCATCTTCAGGTTGCGCTCCAGATGCTGCAGCACGTCCTTGTCGGTCGCGCTGACCTGCTTGGCCGGAATCCGCGCCATTTTGGCGACGATGGTCTCGATCTCCTCGATATCGATCAGTTCCTTGCGCTTGCCTTCCGGCAGCAGACGCTGACGCGCACCGGCCTCGTCGATCACATCGATCGCCTTGTCCGGCAGCAGGCGGTCACCGATGTGCTTGACCGACAGGTCTACGGCCGCCTGCAGCGCGTCATCGGCATAGGTCACACCGTGATGCGCCTCGTACTTGGGCTTGAGGCCCTGCAGGATTTCGAAGGTCTCGCCCACGGTCGGCTCGACGATGTCGATCTTCTGGAAGCGACGCGCCAGTGCACGGTCCTTTTCGAAGATGCCGCGGTATTCCTGGAACGTGGTCGAGCCGATGCAGCGCAGCTCGCCCGACGACAGCGCCGGCTTGATCAGATTGGACGCATCCATGGTGCCACCCGACGCCGATCCGGCACCGATGATGGTATGGATCTCGTCGATGAACAGCACCGCGTTGGGCACCTTCTTCAGCGCCGCCAGCACGCCCTTGAGGCGCTTTTCGAAGTCGCCGCGGTACTTGGTGCCGGCCACCAGCGCGCCCAGGTCCAGCGAGAAGATCACCGCATCGGCCAGTACCTCCGGCACGTCGTTGTCAACGATGCGCTTGGCCAGACCTTCGGCGATCGCGGTCTTGCCCACGCCGGCCTCGCCCACGTAGAGCGGGTTGTTCTTGCGGCGGCGGCAAAGCACCTGGATGGTGCGCTCGATTTCGTCGCCACGGCCGACCAACGGGTCGATCTTGCCGTTGCGGGCCTGCTCGTTGAGATTGGTGGCGAACTCGGCCAGCGCATCGCCCTTGGCCTCGCCCTCCCCGCCCTCGCTCTTGGGCTCGCCATCGGAGGCGGACGGCTGCTCACCGTCCTCACCCAGCTTGGCGATGCCGTGGGAGAGGTAATTGACGATATCCAGACGGGTGATGTCCTGCTGGTTCAGGAAGTACACCGCGTGCGAATCCTTCTCGCCGAAGATCGCGACCAGCACGTTGGCGCCGGTGACTTCCTTCTTGCCCGAGGATTGCACGTGATAGACCGCACGCTGCAGCACGCGCTGGAAGCCCAGGGTGGGCTGGGTGTCGCGGCCATCGTCTTCGGCCAGGCGCGAGACCGAGGCCTCGATCGCCTGCTCCAGATCGTTGTGCAAACGCACCTGGTCGGCGCCGCAAGCCTTGAGGACGGCCTGGGCGGACGGGTTGTCCAGCAGCGAGAGCAGCAGGTGCTCGACGGTCATGAACTCATGACGCGCCTCGCGTGCTCGCTTGTAGCACTGGCCGATGGTTTGCTCTAGGTCTTTGCTGAACATTGGTAACTCCGAACGGCTGTTGCCAACAATATGCGGCTTTTGTTGGGATTTACCACAACCCTATCGGATAGGCATGTTCAGACGGCGTTAGCATGTGATTGCAGCCACAGTGTTGCGCTGCTGGAATGATCGGATTGACGCCTCAGGTCTGTTCCATCGTGCACAGCAGCGGGTGCTGGTTCATGCGCGAAAATTCATTGACCTGCGCCACCTTGGACTCGGCGACTTCGCGGCTGTAGACCCCGCAGACGCCGCGTCCACGGGTATGGACATGCAGCATGACCTGGGTGGCCCGCTCCAGATCGAGGTTGAAAAACTGCTGCAGCACCGTCACCACGAAGTCCATCGGGGTGTAGTCGTCGTTCAGCAAAAGCACCTGGTAGCGCGGCGGTGGCGCCACTTCAGGCTTGCTGGCTTCGACGGTGAGGCCGTGATCGTGTTCGTGTGAGGTCTTACGAGGCATCCGGGCATTATACGGTTCATCGCCGCACGCATTGGACGATTTACGCCGCGCCCCGCACAATTTGTCTCCGATTCCATGGCTGGCCCTTGATGACCGATTCCCTGACCGCGCGGTTGCTGGCGCCGTCGTTCACTGCCGACTTGTCCAGCTCCGTGCACCTTGCCGGGTCGCAGCGCCGCTTGACCTGGCTTCAAACCGTACGGTTCGCCGCTAGCGCGAGCGCCGCCCCGATCACGCAGGACCCGCAGCGATGAGCGCTTCCGACCAACGCTGGCATCCGGATGTCACCGTAGCCACCGTGGTGGTGCGCGACGGGCGCTTCCTGCAGGTGGAAGAGACCATCGGCGGCAAGCTGTTGTTGAACCAGCCTGCCGGGCATCTGGAACCGGATGAGAGCCTGCTCGATGCGGCGGTGCGCGAGACGCTGGAAGAGACCGGCTGGGATGTCCGCCTGACCCATTTCATCGGCACCTATCAGTGGGTCGCCCCGACTGGCCAGTGCTTCCTGCGGTTTGCGTTTGTGGCCGAGGCCGTGACCCACCATCCCGAGCGCAGCCTGGATACCGGCGTGGTGCGCGCGTTGTGGATGACGCCGGACGAATTGCGCAGCGCGAGCGAGCGCCTGCGCAGCCCGCTGGTGTGGGAGGTGGTGGCCGACTATCTGGCCGGCCAGCGCCATCCCTTGGCCTTGGTGCGGCACGTCGCATGAGTACGCCGCGGATCGTTGTCGGTGTCTCCGGCGGTGTGGATTCGTCGGTGGCGGCCTGGCGGCTGGCCCAGCAGGGCGAGTCGATCGCCGGGCTGTTCATGCAGAACTGGGCCGACGATGGCAGCGGCGATTGCCGCGCCGAGGACGACCGCCGCGATGCGGTGGCGGTGTGCGGGGTGCTGGGCATCCCGTTCCACTTCCGCGATTTTTCCGGTGAATACTGGAGCGGCGTGTTCGAGCACTTCCTGGCCGAATACGCGGCCGGGCGCACGCCGAACCCGGACGTGCTGTGCAACCGCGAGGTCAAGTTCAAGCATTTTCTGGAGGCGGCCCAGGCGCTGGGCGCCGAGCGCATCGCCACCGGCCACTATGCGCGGGTGGCGCACAGCGGCGGGCGCTGGCGCCTGCTGCGCGGCGCCGACCGCAGCAAGGACCAGAGCTATTTCCTGCATCAGCTGGGCCAGACCCAGCTGGCCGCGACGCTGTTTCCGATCGGCGATATGGAAAAAAGCACGCTGCGCCGGGTCGCCCAGGACGCCGGTCTGCCGCCCCATGCCAAGAAGGATTCCACCGGCATCTGCTTCATCGGCGAGCGCGATTTCCGCGAGTTTCTGGGCCGTTACCTGCCCGCACGCAGCGGCGAGATCCGCGACCCGCAGGGGCAGCGCATCGCCGAGCATCCGGGGGTGTTCTATTTCACCCTCGGTCAGCGCGAAGGCCTGAACATCGGTGGCGTGCGTGGGCGTGCCGCCGCGCCGTGGTACGTGGTCGGCAAGGATGTGGCGAGCAACGTGCTGTATGTGGACCAGGACCGCGACAGCCCGCTGCTGCAATCGCGCTGGCTGCAGTCCGAGCAGGCCCATTGGGTTACCGGGGCACCGCCCGCGCGCAGCTTCGGCTGCACCGCACAGACACGTTACCGGCAGCCCGACGAGCCGTGCACGGTGGAGGTGCAGGACGATGGCAGCGTGCAGGTGCGTTTCGAGCGGCCGCAGCGGGCGGTGACGCCCGGGCAGTCGCTGGTGTTGTACGACGGCGAGGAATGCCTGGGTGGCGCAGTCATTGCCGCCACCGATGCGCCGCTGGAACGCCAACTGGCGGGATCTTCTTTTTCACCTGAGGTAGTGGCTTGATGAGTTCTTCCATGGATCACCGCGTGCTGGCGCTTGCCGGCGTCGCCCAGGCCCTGCAACAGGTGCGGCGGATCGCCGAAACCGGGCATTCGGAGGCTGCGACGGTGCGTACCGCCATGGACAGCGTGTTCCGGGTGGATGCGTCCTCGCCGGAGGCCGTGTACGGCTCGGTCGCGGATGTGGCGCAGGGCCTGCGGGTGCTGCACAACTATTTCCACAACCAGGGCCAGGACGAGGTCCTACCGCGACTGGCGCTGGCAGTGCTGCAGCTGGAGCGCCGCTTCGTGCGCGACACCGCCACCGTCGCCACGGTCTCCAATGGCATCGAGGCAGCGGCGCGGCAGGCACACAGCCTGGGCGACAGCGGCCACCCGGATGTGCTGAGTTCGCTTGGCGGGCTGTATGCGCAGACCATCAGCCACCTGCGCCCCAAGGTCATGGTGCAGGGCAATCCGCATTACCTGGGCCAGGCCGGCGTGGTTGCGGAAATCCGCGCGCTGCTGCTGGCCGCGGTCCGCTCGGCCGTGTTGTGGCGGCAGATGGGTGGCAGCCTGTGGGATTTCCTGTTTGCCAAGCGCGCAATGATCGAGGCGGTGGACCGCGCGCTGCGCTAAACCACTGACGATCCCGGTGTGCTACACGCGCTGGCGGTCGCTGGCGCGTGTCAACGAAGATTGAACGGGCGAGACGATGTGGCGATCGTCGCTAAAGACAAAGGGGGTACGGCCGATACAGCAACCGTGACTCTGCCGAGAACGCCCATGTATTCACGTCCACTTATCCGTCTGGCCGCCCCTTTGGCCCTGACCTTGCTGTTTCCCTTCGCTGTCGGATTCGACTGGCCCGCTTCGGTGCGCTGGGCGATCCTGGCGACCATGACGCTCAGCTGGCTCGGTTTCGCTGCCTGGGTGACCTACTCCCAGTTCCGGCGTCATCCGGACCAGACCCGCATCCTGCGCGAGCAGGACCAACTGCTCAACGAACTGCGTACGTTCGTCAGCAACGAAGTCGACGGTTCGCGTTCGGAAGTCGAGCGTGCCCGCGAACTGATCCGCCAGGCCGTGTCCGGTCTTGGTGGCAGCTTCGAAGCGATGAATCGCAAGTCGCGCCAGCAAAGCCAGGCATTGGCCCGTATCGTCGACCGTGCCGGTGACGACGGCAGCGCCGGTGTCGACGTCGCCCGCTTCGCCCAGCACGCCAGCTCCCGCATGGAGCAACTGGTGGAAGCGCTGGAACAGGTGAGTGGCCAAAGCACCAACACCGTGCACCACATCGATGAGATGGCCCAGCACCTGGATGGCATCTTCGCGCTGCTGGAAGACGTCAAGTCGATCGCCGACCAGACCAACCTGCTGGCCTTGAATGCCGCCATCGAAGCAGCCCGTGCCGGTGAAGCCGGTCGCGGCTTCGCGGTGGTCGCCGACGAGGTGCGCAACCTGTCCGAGCGTTCCACCACCTTCAACGAACAGATCCGCAAGCTGGCACACAGCTCCAAGGAATCGATCGCCAAGGTGCGTGAAACGGTCTCGCAGCTGGCCTCGCGCCACATGGATCGCTCCCGCGAAGCCCGCCACGAATCGGCGGCGATGCTGGAGAACGTCGCGCAGATCAACGCCTCGCTGGGCGACGGCATGCGCGAAATTTCCGAATGCGCGCGCTCCATCGACGGTAGCGTGGCCGAAGCGGTGCGTGCCCTGCAGTTCGAGGACATCGCCACGCAGACGCTGAGCGGTATCCACACCCACCTCGATCGCCTCACCGCGATCAACCGCGAAGCGGTGGCGCTGCAGGAACTGCTGCATCGCAATGGCGGCGTGTACGACAGCGATCTGGTCGCCGCGCTGGCCAAGGTGTCCAACCGCCTGCGCGACATGCGTGTGGAATGGGAGCGCCCGCCGCACAAGCCGGTGGCGCAGCAAGGCATGGGCGCCGGTACGGTCGAGCTGTTCTAAGACCGATGCCACGCACTGTCTGATTTCCGACATTCCCCGGCCTTCCGGGGATTTGTCGTTCCGCAACAACCTGGTATTCCGCTGATGACGCTCCTTGCCCCGCCCACCGATGCACCCACGGCCGTGCTGGAATCAGCCGCGCTGGCGGCTGCACACGCCCAGCGCATCGCACAAAGCGACGCTGCCCGGCCCGCGCTGCGCAGCGTGCGCATGCCGGCCGCGCTGGAACGGCTGGAGCGTGCCGCCCGTGCGGAAGTGCAGGCAATGCAGCACCCGCGCCGTAGCTGCAGCGAAGAAGAACTGCTGTTCGCGACCGTGGCCTGGGACCTGGGGCTGGATGGCGCCGCTGTGGACGTATCCGGACGCTGACGTTTCTGTGCGACAGCGGGGCGTGCCTCGGCAGGCGCCCCGCTGGCTGTATCCACTGCCCGACCTGTGGCGTTTGTGCATCAGGCCGTGCCACCCGGCGTGGCGCCGAACAGGCAATGCCGTGCGATTGCAGCAACAGGGTGACGTCTCCCCTGCCCGTCTGCTCGACGACTTATACGACACCAAGTCGGATGTAGAGCGCCTAGCTCAGTAGCTTGGCAGCAGGGCCCTTGCCTGCCCACCGTTGCGGGACACGCCGTGAATCCGTCCCTCGATGCTCTTACTGCGGCATCCATGCCGCTCAAGGTCCCGCGATGATGAGCGGGCTGCACCGGCACGACGTAGCTTCCGCTCTGAATTGCGACGTGTACCCTTTCGGTAGTCAGGCGTGTGATGGATCAGGTGTGGATCGCCTGGCTTTGCAGGTTGGTTGCAGGGCCCTTGCCCGCCCACCATCGCAGGACACGCCGCAAGTACATCCATGTAGGCTCTTACGCGGCATCCATGCCGCGTAAGGTCCGGCGACGGTAGGCGGGCAAGGACCTGTCGAGATAGTCGGTGTGTGTGGTTGCAAGCAGAGCATGAGGTGCATTGTTCGGATCACCTTGCGTCCGAAAATCCTCCTCACGCAAGCCGAATAACAGGCAGGCTTTCGACAGGCAGGCTATGGACTTCTCAAAGTCTCAAGGCCTTGCAATATGTGTGTTTTTGTCTGGCCACCGACCAACTCTCTGGCGCGGTGCCCCTGCCGGTTGCTGGAACCCGAGGAGCCTCCAGGGATGGATTCACGGCGTGTCCCGCAAGTGGCGAGGGCATCGCGCCCTCGACTCGCTGAGCTTTCGAGCGGCGCATTTCAATAGGCGGCGGGCGACGCCTGGCGCTGCGACAGCTTGCGTCAGTTGGCAAGGACCAGACGTGCGCCGAGGCGCATGCCGGCTTCGGCTTCGCGCAGCCACTGCGCCATGTCGCGCGGCGACAGCGGCCGCGAATAGAAGTAGCCCTGGATTTCGTCGCAGCCCTGCTGGCGCAGCAATGCGTCTTCCTGCACCGTTTCCACGCCTTCGGCGACCACCTGCATGCCCAGCGCGTGGCCCAGATGCACGATGGCCTGGGTCACTTCGGCGGTGTTGGCGTCGTCGAGCATGCCTTGCACGAAGCTGCGGTCGATCTTCAGGCGCTGCACCGGGAAGCGGTTGAGGTAATGCAGGTTGGAGAAACCGGTACCGAAGTCGTCCACCGCCAACAGCACACCATTCTGTTCGAACAGCTCGAAGCAGCGGCGCAGCGAGTCGGAATCGCGGATCAAGGCCGATTCGGTCAATTCCAGTTCCAGACGCGATGGCGACCAGCCGTTGTCGCGGCAGATTTCCAGTACGCGCTCGGCAAAGCCGCGCTCGCGCAACTGCACCGCAGAGACGTTGACCGCGATGCGGCTGAAGTTGAGCCCGGCCCGGTCCCAGACCACGGCCTGACGGCAGGCCTCGCCGATCACCCATTCGCCCAGGCGCACGATCTCGCCACACTCCTCGGCAATCGGAATGAACTCGACCGGGCTGCACTGGCCATGGCCGGGGCGATTCCAGCGCATCAGCGCTTCGATCGCCGGCGAGGATTCGCCCACCGTATTGACCAGCGGCTGATAGACCAGGGTGAACTCTTCGCGTTCCAGCGCACCTTGCAGCGCGTGTTCCAGCTCCAGGCGGCGCTGGGCACGCATCAGCACGTCCTGGCTGTAGTAATGGAAGGTGTTGCGGCCCGATTCCTTGGCTGCATACATCGCCGCATCGGCGGCGCGCAGCAGGCTGTCGAAATCCGACAGGCCTTCACCTTGCAGCGCGATACCGATGCTGGCACCGAGCTTGAGGGTGACGTGATCCTTGCGCAGCGGTTCGCCCAGCGCGCTGATCAGCTTACGCGCAACATGGCCGGCGTCTTCCGGTTCGGAGAGATCACGCAGCAGCACGATGAATTCGTCGTCGCTGAAACGACCGAACAGGTCGCTGTTGCGCAGATGCTGGTGCAGGCGTGCGGAGGCCAGCTTGAGCAGATTGTCGCCGGTGGCGTGACCGAACGAATCGTTGATGCTTTTGAAGCCATCCAGATCTATCAGCAGCATCGCCAGTACCTGGCCGCGCTCGTGCGCTTCGCGGATCGCGTTCTCTGCCTGCTCGCGCAGCAGGAAGCGGTTCGGCAGACCGGTCAGGCGATCGTAGTGGGCCAGCAACTCGATGCGCTCGTTGGCTTCGCGTTCGCGGGTGACGTCGCGGAACAAGGCGACGAAGCGCGGCGGCAGGCCTTCACGACGGTCCAGCTCGATCAGCACCTGTACCCAGATCCGCTGGCCGGAATTGCGGTAGAAGCACAGCTCCAGCTGTTCGGGCAGGCCGCCGTCGGAGATACGCAGCAGCGCCGCCTCGAAGGCGTCGCGCGAATCCTGCGTGTACAGCGACAGCGCCTGCTCCAGGGTGATGTTTTCCTTGCGCAGGCCATGGATGCGGTAGCACTCCTCGGTCCACTGCATGCGCCGGGTGTCGACCTCGATCTCGCAGCCGCCAATCTTGCCCAGCGCAGACACGCGGTTGAGCAGCTCGGTGCGCCAGCGAATCAATGCATCGGTCTGGCGCTGCTCGGTGACGTTCTGCAGCTGGCCGAGCAGACGCACCATGCCGCCATTGCCGTCGAACACCGGCTGTGCCCAGACCCGCAGGTGATGCGGATTGACGCCGGCAAGCCCGTTGATCTCCAGCTCGAAATGCACCGGCAGGCCTTCGTGCTTGATCTTGCGCCAGGCACTGCGCAGATGCGCGACCGACGGCCGGCCCAGCAGGCGCAGGATGTCGCGAATACCCTGCAGGCGCTGCTGGGTCATGCCGAGCTGTTGCAGGAAATCCGGCGACACCCACAGCGTGTCCTTGAGCGTGTCCCAGCTCCAGCTGCCCATGCTGGCGATGCGCTGGGCCTCTTCGAGCTGGGCCTGCTGCTCGCGCAGCTGCTGCTCGAGCAACTTGTGGTGGTGCACATCGGTATGCGTGCCGACCATGCGCAGCGGGCGGCCGTCGGCGGTCCGCGACACCACGCGGCCGCGATCCAGGATCCAGCGCCACTGGCCGTCGTGCTGACGCAGACGGAATTCGGCGGTATAGGTATCGGTACGGCCGTCCAGGTGCGCCTGCACGGCCGCACTGACCAGCGCGTGGTCGTCGGGATGGATCAGCCCGGACAACGCGGTGAGATTGTTCGGCAGCGGCTGCTCGGAATAACCCAGCATGCGGGTCCAGCGCTCGGAGCGGTAGACCACATCGGCTGGAATGTCCCAGTCCCACAGACCGTGATCGGCGCTGTCCAGGCCGATTTCCCAGCGGCTGGTACCGTCGGCACCCATCGGCTCGGGAATGCTCAGGGTGAAGGCCATGACCTGGCCGTGTTCGTCGCTGACCGCGCGCAGCCAGCCCTCCAGACGCCCGCCACCGGTACCCGGCAGCACGCAGGCGGTCATGCCGCCGCTGTTGGCCACCTGGGCCCGACTGCTTTCCAGGACTTCGGCATAGGCGCCAAGGGTGGCCGGCAATCCCAACGATTGCGCAACGCGGTTGGCCGCCAGAGGCTGACCATGCGCATCCAACAACACCACCGCCGAGGTCAGCGGGTGCTGCAGCATGCTTGCAATGACGCCTGAGTCCACTCTGGAACACTCCGAAGAATCGACCCCGGCCTTCGGAGTCGCAATGGATAACGGCCGTTTCCCCGATTAGTTGAGGCGTGTGTTTCGGGCTCGACCGAACCGGGACGAGTTGCGGCTAAGATGGTTGCATCGCCAGCACCAAAGGTCGTCCGCGGACCCATGCCTCATCCTGTCGCCGCGCCCGCGTTTTCGTCCGCTCCCGTGTCCCGTCTTCGCCTCGCCGAGCGCCTGCAACAAGGTCTGTGGACCCTGACCGGGCTGTATTTGCTGGTCGGGGTGATCTGGCTGCTGCTGGGCAACCGGCTGCTGCACCTGGCCGGCGCTGCCATGCCGGAACGCTGGTCGGACGCCAGCTTCCTGCTGGTGTCGAGCGTGGTGATCCACTTGGTGCTGCGCCGTTTCGTGGCGTTGATCGTGGAAGAGCACGCGCAACTGGCGCAATCGGAGGCGGTGCTGCAGGCCAAGTTCCTGGCCCTGCCCAGCCCGGCGCTGATCTACGACCTGGCCACGCTGCGCATCCTGGATGCCAACCCGGCAGCGCTGGAATTCTTCGGCTGGGAGCGCGACGAATTCCTGCAGCAGACGCTGCAGGCGATCTGGCCCAACGCCGACGGCGCGCGCCTGGAGGAAATCATCGCCCAGATCCGCGCCAAGGGCGACGCCACCTGCACCCTGCACGAGGATCTGCTGACCCGCAGCGGCCCGCGCCATGTCGAGATCCGCAGCAACCAGCTGCATCTGGCCAGCGGCCCTGCCCGCCTGGTGGTCACCGTGGACCGCAGCGAGGAACGCCAGGCGCAGCATCTGCGTGACGAGGCGCTGCAACGGCTGGAAGAGGCGCAGAGCATCGCGCGGCTTGGCTCATGGCAGTTGGATCGCGCGACCGGACTGGGGCGCTACTCGCCGGCGGTGTACCGCCTGCTCGGCCGCAGCGTGCCGATGCATCGGCGCGAGCATCGGCTGGAAGAACTGTTGACCGCCTCGGACACCGCCACCCAGGCGCGGATCGAACGCATGATCGAGGACATGTGCACCGGTGGCGACGTGCAGATCGATGTGCTGCTGCCGCTGACCGGCGGCGATTCGCAGCCGCGCACCGTGCATCTGCGCGCCGAAAGCGTCACCAACCCGAACGGCGCCCGGCATATCCATGGCACGCTGCAGGACGTCAGCGAGCGCGAGCAGTCGCGCCGCTTGCTGCGCGAGCGCGAGGAGCAGTTCCGCGAGCTGGTCAGGGTGCTGCCCGATGGCGTGCTGATCCTGGCCGACGAGCACGTGATGTATGCCAATGCCGCCGGTTCTGTGCAGTTCGGTTTCCAGGGCGAAACCATCCTGGGCGAGCCGCTGCAGACGCTGGTCGGCGACAGCGACCTGCCGGTGGTGCGCGAGTACCTGCGCGCGGGCAGCGATCGCAACGAGCCGGTGTCCAGCGCACGGGCGATGCGCCGTCGCGATGGCAGCACGTTCTATGCCGGCCTGTCGGCCGGCGATATCCGCTATGGCGGACGCAGCTGCAAATTGCTGGTGGTACGCGACCTGAGCGAACCCGAGCGCATGCGCGATGCGCTGGCTGAGAGCAATGCCGAGTTGCAGGCAATGGCCAAGCGCCTGTTCTCGCTGCAGGAGGACGAACGCCGCGCGATCTCGCGCGATCTGCACGACGACATCGGCCAGGCGATCACGGCAATGAAGCTGTCCGCGCATGCGGCGCTGGACGAGCCGGATCCTGACGCGCGCCGCGAAGACCTGCTGGAAGTGGTGTCGCTGGCCGACAGCACCGTGACCAAGCTGCGTAACCTGTCGATGCTGTTGCGTCCGCCGCAGCTGGATGCGTTGGGCCTGGAAGCGGCGCTGCGCTGGCAGGCCTCGATGCTGTTTCGCGCATCGCCGGTGCGGCTGGAGCTGGATATCCAGGCACTGGACGTGCGCCCGGGCAACGAGATCGAGCAGGCGTGCTTCCGGATTGCGCAGGAAAGCCTGACCAACGCGCTGCGCCACGCCTGCGCCGGCGAAGTGCACATGCGGCTGTACTCGATCGACAGCGAGAGCTTCCGCCTGGAAGTCAGCGACGACGGCGATGGCTTCGAGCCGGAAGGCCCGCGTGGGCTCGGGCTGATCGTGATGCGTGAGCGTGCGCAAACCGTCGGCGGTGCGCTCGCGATAGAATCAGCACCCGGAGCAGGCACGCGCGTGACGTTGCGCCTGCCCTATCACCCGGTCGGCGAGTCCGTCCACGACGATGGTGGACGTTAAGTCATGTGGAGCCCCGTAATCCCGCCCGGACTGGAAATCGTCAAACCCACCCGCCTGGGCGCGGGCAACCCCGAACTGCTGCATCTGGTGGACGCTGCCGCATCCGGCGGCCCGCCGTTGATGGTGTTCCACATCGATATCGATCACTTCGCCTCGATCAACGAGAACATGAGTGCCGAAGTCGGTGATCAGGCGCTGACGCTGGTGGCGCGCCGGCTGCAGGATTTTCTCGGCACGCGCGGCAAGTTGTGGCGTCATGGCAGCGATGAAATGGTGGTGGTGGCGGTGCGTCGCGAAGACACCGCGCTGCCGGAGGATTTTGCCGAAGAGATCCGCCAGCAGCTGGAACTGCCGCTGTCGGTGCTGCCGTACACCTTGTTCATGACCGGCAAGGTCGGCATCAGCCTGTGCCCGGAACACTCGACCTCGCTGTCGATCCTGCTCGACTACGCCGAAGAAGCCAGCTACCAGGCCGCACGCGAAGGCGGCAATACGGTGCGGCTGTACACGCGCAACTCGACCACCAATGCGCATAGCGAAAGCATCATTGCGCGGCAGATCGTCGATGCGATCCCGCATGGCGAACTGCGGCTGCGCTACCAGCCGCTGGTGAGCGCACGCGACGGCCGCATCGTCGGCATGGAAGCGCTGCTGCGCTGGCAGTCGCCCACGCTGGGCATGCTGGTGCCGGAGCGTTTCATGCGCACCGCCGAGCGTCTGGGGGTGATCGTGCAGATCGGCGAATGGGTGCTGCAGAACGCGGTACGCCAGGCGCGGCTGTGGCGCGACCAGGGCTTCGACGATTTCAGCATCGCGGTCAACGTGTCCACGCTGCAGCTGTTGCGCCCGGGTTTCTTCAACGAAGTGATGGCGATGCTGCAGACCGCCGGCGTGCCGGCGCAGTTCGTCACGCTGGAGATCAACGAAAGCGCGTTGACCAACAACGTCAACTTCGTCCACGAGACAATGGCCAACCTGCGCAACGAAGGCATCAGCCTGAGCCTGGACAACTTCGGTACCGGCGATTCCAGCCTGAGCGCGCTGGTGCGCTATCCGGTGGACCGGCTGAAGATCGATCGCAGCTTCATCAAGAGCGCGCCGGCCGGCAGCCGCGAGGCGGCAATTGCCCGCGCGATCATCGCGATGGGCCACCAGCTCGGCATGACAGTGATCGCCAACGGCGTGGAATCGCAGGCGCAACTGGGCTTTTTGCGGCGCAACGATTGCGACATCTTCCAGGGCTATCTGTTCGGCGAACCGATGTCGGCCGAGTCGGCCGGCATGGCGCTACGCCGCCGCTACCTGCGCCCGGAATCGTTCGCCGAAAGCCGCCCCGACCGCACGCTGCTGCTGCTGGACGACGAAGAAAACGTGCTGCGCTCGCTGGTGCGCCTGTTCCGTCGCGATGGCTACCGCATCCTGGCCGCCGGCAACGTGCGCGACGCCTTCGACCTGCTCGCCACCAACGACGTGCAGGTGATCCTGTCGGACCAGCGCATGAGCGACATGAGCGGCACCGAGTTCCTGGGCCGGGTCAAGATGCTCTACCCCGACACCGTGCGCCTGGTGCTGTCCGGCTACACCGACCTGGCCACGGTCACCGAAGCGATCAACCGCGGCGCGATCTACCGCTTCCTGACCAAGCCCTGGAACGACGACGAGCTGCGCGAGCACATTCGTCAGGCATTTCGCACGCATGATGAGCTGCGTAACGGCCGGGAGTAGGGATTCGGGATTGGGGATTGGTAAAAGCAAAAGCCAACAGCGATATTCCTGAGCCGCAATCGGAGATTCGCTGAGCAAGGCAGACGGCAAGAGCGCGGCAAAACCGTTCTTGCCAATCCCTAATCCCGACTCCCCAATCCCAGCGCGAAGCGCTACCGCGGCTGCCGCACCGGTAGCACGATCCGGAAACTGGCGCCCTGCCCCGGGACGCTTTCGACGTCGATGCGGCCGTGGTGCTTGTTGATGATGCCGTAGGAGATCGACAGGCCCAGGCCGGTGCCGCTGCCGACCGGCTTGGTGGTGAAGAACGGGTCGAAGATGCGTTGCAGCAGGTCCGGGGCGATGCCCGCGCCGCTGTCCTGGAACTGGATCCAGACATTCTCGGTCTCGTCACGGCCGGTGGTGACGGTGATCGTGCCGCGCTCGACGATCGCCTGGCCGGCGTTGAGCAGCATGTTCATATAGACCTGGTTGAGCTCGGACGGCAGGCATTCCACCAACGGCAGCTCGGCGTAATTGCGCTCCAGCGTGACCTTGTACTTGAGCTCGTTCCAGATGATGTTGATCGTGGATTCGAGACCGGCATGCAGGTCGACCATCTTCCACGACTCGGACCGGTCCGAATACGAGAAGTCCTTGAGGTCGCGCACGATACGGGTGACCCGTTCGATGCCCTCGCGCGATTCGGCCATCAACTGCGGCAGGTCGCGGCTGATGAAGTCGATGTCGGCGCGGTTGCGGATCTCGTCGATCTCCGGAATCAGCGCCTTCGGATCCGGCGCCTGCAGTGCGCGCTCATAGGCTTCGATCAGCGTGAACAGGCTGCGCAGGTATTCCTGCAGGCTGCCGAGATTGGAGTGCACGTAACCGATCGGATTGTTGATTTCGTGCGCCACGCCGGCAGCCAGCTGGCCGATGGAGGCCATCTTTTCCGACTGCAGCAGCTTGTCCTGCGCGCCGTTCAAACGCAGATAGGCCTGGCGCAGTTCGGCATGGCGCTGCTGCAGCTCGCGCTCGTAGTCCTGCTGGCCTTCGATGTTGTGGAACAGCGCCAGGAAGTGCCCGACGCCCTGCTCCTCGTTGTAGTACAGATGCGCGATGACCACGCGATCGGCCACCGGCAGGCTGCCGGTCCAGCTGCCCTTGCTGCGCGCCTGATTCAGCGCATCCGACGGCAGCACCTGCGAGATCCGTTCGCCGAGATTGCGGTCGTCGGCAGGATCTTCCTTGCACAGGCTCTGGCGGGCGATGGCGTTGGCCAGGATCAGCTGTCCGTCGGCGCGGAACAGCAGCACGCCCTCGAGCATCTGGTCGCCGAAGGCGCGCAGCATGGTCGAGGACGGTAACAGGGTTTGATTGAGAAAAAACTTGGCAGTCACGGGACAGGGCAGCGTAGAGGACACTTCAATATACGCCGAACCGCCCAGGCCTCGTATTGCGCGGGGCCACGCTCTTGCACGCCGGGCAGCTCAAAGCTGCGCCGCAAACACCTGGTCCAGCCTGCGCGTGCGCTCGGGCACGCTGCGGTGCTTCAGGCCACTGCCAGCGAACGACCGCCGCGCAGCACGCTCGATTGGCCCTTGGCGTCGTAGGAGGGCGCACTCTCGGTGCGGCCCAGATGACGCAGTGCCCAGTTCACTTCGCGGCGCCGGCGTGCCAGCAGCGCGCCATTGGCGCGATTGGCTTCGGCCAGTTCGCGCAGCCGCTCTTCCTCGCCCTGGGGCATTGCCGCTTCCAGCGCGCGCAGTGCCGACAGCTTGTCCTGCGTATGGCGCATCAACCCATCGATGTCGTTCTCGAGTAATGCCTGGCGTTCGCCGGCCAGCGCATCGCTGAGACGTTGCAGGAACTCGTTCACGTTCATCCTTTGGGTCGGGGATTAGCCCGCCAGTTGCTGATTCAGATCCATCATGCGGCTGGCGATGGCATCCGGGTTGATGGAGTAGCTGCCGTTCTGCAACGCATCCTTCACTGCCTGGACGCGACCGGTGTCGATCGCCGAGGACTGCGACAGCGTGCGCTGCAGGTTCTGCAGGTTGGTCGCCTCACCGGTCAGCTTGACGCTGTCGGTCGGCGGCAATGCGGCGATCGGGGACGCGCGATCTTCACCGGCCGAGGCGATCTTGCTGCTCGTGGCCGCGGTACGAAGGGTTGCAGCGGTCGGTAGATTGCCTTCGATTTTCTGGCTCATGTCGGGAACTCCTCTACAGGTCGTAGGGGATAACGGCATGCCAAAAAAAAACTTTATAGCGATTTTCTATCTGGACACCACAACGGTCCCGCTCGCTTCGACGATCCCCTGCACCACCCGGCGCGAAGAGGAATTTTCCACCGAAACCCGCTCGTTCTCGCCGGCATCGGACAGCGCGCGACCGCTCATGCGCACCTCCAGCCCGCCATTGCGCGCCACCAGCGGCACGGTATCGCCGCGCCGGACCAGCCGCTGGGTGACCAGATCGTTGGCCGACAGCAGCGAGCCCGCCGGCAGGATGCGCCGGGCAGTCTTGCCTACCGCCGCCACCGGATCGGCCAGCACCGCACCGACGATGCGCGCGGCATCGCGCTTCTCGATACTGATATCGGCCAGCGAAATGACTTCTCCAGCACTGATGCCCCGGCGCAGCACCAGCACATCCTGGTTGCGGCGCACCTTCAGCGGCACGAACAGGCGCCAGCCGGCCGGCTGCGGGCAGGCCACTTCCACCGTATTGGTGCCGGTCGGCTGCGCCTGCAGCGCGATCGGGCAGGCCGGCATGCGCAAGCCCGGATCGAGCGTGGCCTCGGCCTCGGCATCCGAGCCAACGGTGGCCAGCGCCGCAGCGCGGATGGAATCGACAGACTGATAGCTCTGGGCCCAGGCCGGAGCGGCAGCCAACAAGATGACAAGCAGGAGCAGGCGCATGGGACCAGATCCGGAGGGAGACGGAACAGACAGTGCAAGAGGCGTGCCTGTTTTTTGCCGGGATTGGGGAGTTGGGATTGGGGATTTGTAAAAGCGGCTTGGCGGGTGATTCATTTGGCCGGTGCCAAGGCCCTTTGAGCCAGCGCGTCTATCCGACCAACTGTCTCCGAAGTCTTCAGGGCTGCAGAAGCAGCAACGGCCTGACCAACGCGCTCATTCACGCCTTTGAGCCAATCCCCAATCCCAAATCACCAGATCCCGGCGCTTGAGCCAATCCCGAATCCCGAATCCCGACTCCCGACAGCGCCCCACACCAAACTTAAAACCACTCAAGTTTTCCGAGGGCGCTGTCGATATCTGCCCCATGACCCACGATCTGCTCAACCGCATCGACCAGCGCACGCGTCTGGCTGGCCACAACCGACTGGCCCTGCTGCTGTTCCGGCTGGGCGGGCGCCAGCTTTTTGGCGTCAACGTGTTCAAGGTGCAGGAGGTGCTGCGCCGCCCGGAGCTGTTCCAGGTGCCCGGCCTGCCGACCGAGTTCGCCGGCGTGGCCGACGTGCGCGGGCGCTCGGTGCCGGTGCTGGACCTGGGCCTGGCGATCGGCCACCCGGAGCGCGATGCGCACTCGGAAAACGGCCCCGGCTATCTGGTGGTGGCCGAATTCAACCGCTCGGTCCAGGGCTTTCTGGTCAGTGGCGTGGAGCGCATCGTCAATATTGCGGTGGAAGATATCCACCCGCCACCGGAACTGGGCGCCGAAGCCACTTATTTGACGGCGGTGACGCGCTTCCAGGGCGAGTTGATCCAGGTCATCGACGTGGAAAGCGTGCTCGCCGACATCGCCAAGGTCAGCAAGGACGTGCAGCTGGATCCCTCGCTGCAGCTGGTCGCCTACGACCGGCAGTTCCAGGTATTGGTGGTGGACGACTCGCGCGTGGCGCGCCAGCAGATCCGCAGCGTGCTCGACCAGCTCGGCGTCTCGGCGACCTTGTTGTCCGACGGCCGCCAGGCGCTGGACCACCTCTTGCAGGTGGCTGCATCAGGCGAGAATCCGGCCGACCGCTATGCGATGGTCATCTCCGACATCGAAATGCCGGCCATGGACGGCTACACGCTGACGACGGAAATCCGGCGCACGCCGGGCCTGCAAGGCCTGTACGTGCTGTTGCACACCTCGCTGTCGGGCGTGTTCAACAATGCCATGGTCGAGCAGGTGGGCGCCAATGCCTTCGTGGCCAAGTACAGCGCCCACGAATTGGCCGACTACGTGCTGGCGCGCCTGAAAGTGGTCGCCGAAGCGGCCTGAGCTTGCCAGGCGGCTGCCGGGTCGGAGCCGATGGCAGCGACAAGGCGCTGCGCCGGGCTTCCAAGAGCCCGGCAGCATTGAAGTCGGGGCGGTGTGCATCAACCCGCTTTAAAGTGACATCCGCTGACGCCGGACGTGGCCGGACCGCGCCTCGGTTAGTGCCGAACCTTCCGGCCTGGCGCCTAAGTGAACCAGCTCCGCGACGGACGCAGGTTCACCGCTTCTCCCGGACGGCCAAGCCGCCGTTCGTCGGCAGCTCCGATTGTTCTCCGCGTTCCGCGGCCCGCACCACCTCGATTGGCACAAACATTGCTTTCTCCCTGGTAACACTTCGCGGGAGAGCACCGTGTCCAATTCCATCTCGTCCTTTCTAGGCATCCACGGCGATGCTCTGCCGCTACGGGAGCAGCGCATGAAGCTCATTGCCAGCAATCTGAGCAATGTGGATACCCCTGGCTACAAGGCAAAGGATCTGAATTTCGAGGCGGCGCTCAAATCGGCCGAAGGCGTGCGCGACGGCACCCTGCTGCAGACCACCGACGCCAAGCATTACGAGATCGGCAGCAGTGCCGGACTCAACCCCTTCCAGATCACCCGCGAATCCGACCAGCCCAGCCTGGACGGCAATACCGTCGATCCTGATGCCGAACGTGCTGCCTACGGCCGCGCCGCGCTGGAATACCGCGCCTCGCTGAGCTTCCTCGAATCCAAGGTGCGCTCGATGCTCACCGCGATCACCGGCCAATAAGTCATGAGCAATCTTCCCATCTTCGATGTGGCCGGCTCGGCGCTGCACGCGCAGTCGGTCCGCCTGAGCACCATCGCCTCCAACCTGGCCAATGCCGACTCCGTCGCTGGCTCGGCCGAAGCGACCTACAAGCCGATCGAGCCGATCTTCCAGGCCCAGCAAAGTCGCCAGGACCCTAGCCTGACCTCGGTGAACGTCAAGGAGATCACCACCACCAACGCGCCGCCGATCCGTCGCTACGAACCCGGCCATCCGCTGGCCGATGCCGATGGCTACGTGTTCTCGCCGGACGTGGACCCGGTCTCGCAGATGGTCAACATGATCTCGGCCTCGCGTAACTACCAGGCCGGCGTGGAAATGCTCAACACCGCCAAGGAACTGGCACTCGCCACCCTGACCATGGGTCGCTGACCCTCCTAGCTGACCCTTCCCTTACGGACCCTTTCACATGAGCACGATCGGTAGTGACCTCTACACCAGCCTCGGGCTGACCTCCAGCAGCGCCACAGCGACCAAGAAGAAGGAGGAATCGCTCGGGCAGGCCGACTTCCTCAAGTTGATGACCGAGCAGCTGCAGCACCAGGACCCGCTCAAGCCGATGGAAAACAGCGCGTTTCTGGGCCAGCTGGCGCAGTTCTCCACCGTGCAGGGCATCGGCGACCTCAATACCAAGGTCAGCAGCTTCTCGGCGGCGCAGAGCAGCGATCAGGTGCTGAAGGGCGCCTCGCTGGTCGGGCACAACGTGCTGGTGCCCTCCGCACAGCTCGCCATCGATGCCACCAATTCGGCCAAGGGCGTGGTCGCCGCGACCTCGGCCGGCACCGTCAATTTCGAAATCACCGATGCCAACGGCGCCTTCGTCAAACAGCTCAGCGTACCGGCCAGCGCCGCCGGTGAAGTGTCGTTTGCCTGGGACGGCACCGATGCCAACGGCAACCGCATGGCCGCCGGCAAGTACGGCGTGACCGCCACCCAGACCGACACCGCCGGTTCCAAAAGCAAGTTGTCCACCTATGTCGACGCGCCGGTGGACAGCGTCACGATCGGCTCGGACGGCCTGTATCTCAACCTGACCGGGCTAGGCACTTCCCCGCTCGCCAACGTGCTCCGCGTCAGCTGAGCCGGCAACCGACACTTAAAGGACCTCATCCATGGCTTTCAATACCTCGTTGTCCGGCATCAACGCAGCCAATGCCGATCTGAACGTCACCTCCAACAACATCGCCAACGTCAACACGACCGGTTTCAAGGAATCGCGTGCCGAGTTTGCCGACATGTTCCAGAGCACCAGCTACGGCCTGTCGCGCAACGCGGTGGGTTCGGGCGTGCGCGTCAGCAATGTGGCGCAGCAGTTCTCGCAGGGCAATATCGATCCGACCGGGCGCAGCCTGGACCTGGCCGTCTCCGGCGAAGGCTTCTTCACCGTGACCTCCAACGGCGCCAAGATGTACACCCGCGCCGGCAACTTCCAGACCGATGCCAATGGCTACGTGATCAATCCGCAAGGCGCGCGCCTGCAGGTCTTCGCCCCCAACCCGAGCGGTAACGGCTTCGACGTCGGCCGCCTGTCGGACCTGCAGCTGCTGACCACCGACAGTCCGCCCAAGTCGACCTCCACGGTCAACCTGGCCTTCACCCTGCCCGGCAATGCCACCGCCCCGTCGGTGACCCCGTTCAGCCCGGCCGACGACAAGACCTACAGCCACTCCACCGGCGGCATCAACGTCTACGATTCGCTGGGCGTCAGCCATGTGCAGACCTCCTACTTCGTCAAGACCGCCAACCCGAACGAGTGGCAGGTGCACAACTACGTGGACGGTGCCGCGGTCGGCGCGCCCACCACGCTGCAGTTCTCCGATACCGGCGCGTTGACCACCCCGGCCAACGGTATCATCACGATGGACCCGTTCACCCCGAGCACCGGCGCCGGCGTGCTGAACATGCAGCTCAACGTCAGCGGCTCGACCCAGTACGGCGAAGCCTTCGCGCTGCGTGACACCCGCCAGGACGGTTATGCCAGCGGCAAGCTCAACGAGATCAGCATCGATACCAGCGGCGTGGTGTTCGCGCGCTACTCCAACGGCGCCGACAAGCCGCTGGGCCAGGTCGCGCTGAGTACCTTCGTCAACCCGCAGGGCCTGCAGTCGCAGGGCAACAACATGTGGGCCGAGAGCTACACCTCCGGTGCCGCCCGCACCGGCGCGCCGGACACCTCGGACCTGGGCCAGATCGAATCCGGCTCGCTGGAATCCTCCACGGTGGACCTGACCGAGCAGCTGGTGAACATGATCGTGGCCCAGCGCAACTTCCAGGCCAACTCGCAGATGATCTCGACCCAGGATCAGGTCACGCAGACGATCATCAATATTCGTTAACGGCTGGGATGAGTGATTGGGGATTAGGGATTGGCAAGAGCCGGTACTCCGTCAAGCGGATACCGGCCCTGCCCCCCTCTTCTGCCAGGTCGCAATAGCCCGCGTTTACGAATCCCGAATCCCGACTCCCCAATCCCGGTGCCTCATGGACAAAGCTCTCTACGTTGCGATGACCGGCGCCCGCGCCTCCCTGCAGGCGCAGGGCACCGTGTCGCACAATCTCGCCAACGTCGATACGGTGGGGTTCAAGGCTGCGTTGGCCAATACCGAGGCGTTCAAGATCCAGGGCAAGGGCTATCCGTCGCGGATCGATGCGCTGCATGTGGACCAGGGTTTCGACCGCAGCCAGGGCCACCAGAAGGTCACCGGCAACCCGCTGGACGTGTCGCTGCAGCAGGACCGCTGGCTGGCGGTGCAGTCGCCCGACGGCAGCGAGGCCTACACCCGCAACGGCGAGCTGGCGCTTACTGCCAACGGCCAGCTGGTCACCGCCAATGGGCATGCGGTGCTGGATGAGGGCGGCAATCCGATGACGATCCCGCCGCACCAGGCGATGGAGATCGGCAGTGACGGCAGCATCTCGATCATTCCGCAGGGCGAAGGCCCGCAGACCATGGCCATCGTCGGCAAGATGAAGGTGGTCGATGCCCCCGCCGACCGTTTGACGCGGCGCCCGGACGGGCTGATGCGTAACACCAGCACCGACCCGGCGCAGGCGTTTGCGGTGGCCACCGGAAAGACCATCAACAGCGGCATGCTGGAGGGCAGCAACGTGGACGCCGCCGGCGCGCTGGTGGAGATGATCCAGCTGCAGCGGCAGTTCGAAATGCAGGTCAAGATCATCAAGAATGGCGACGACAACGCGCAGTCGGCCAATTCGCTGCTGCGGGTCAGCGGCTAAGCGCCACTGGCGCCCATTGACGCACCGCTGGTTGGCTTGCCGCGCTGCCGAGCACCTGGATGGCGGCCACCCCGTTTGCTGCAGAGCGGCTGGTTTGTGACTTGGCTGGAGGGCCCTTGCCCGCCCACCCTCGCGGGACACGCCGCAAGTACGTCCGTGTAGGCTCTTACGCGGCATCCATGCCGCGTAAGGTCCCGCGACGGTGGGCGGGCAAGGGCCTGTCGAGATGGTCGGCGTGCAGGATTGCGAGCAGAGCATGCGGTACGTTGCTCGGATCGCATCGCTTCCGATCAACTTCTCGATTCAACCCCAGCAACAAGCAGCTTTTTACACGACTACCGATTCACTCTCTGGTGCGGTGGCCTCGCCGATTGCGGGACCGTGTGGCGGCATGGATGCCGCCACCGAGCCCCCAGGGATGGGTTCACGGCGTGTCCCGCGAGCGGTGAGGCCACCGCGCGCTCGACCCACCAGCCTGTTGACTGCGTCGCAATGCCAGCCGGCAAATCCCGAGAACCCTTCCGCACGCAGCGCCAAGGGTTCACACCTCGCCGAACACATCGCTGACCGGCGACCGATCTACCGCACCTGATCTGCCGCGCAGGTGTCCACCGCTTCCGCTTCGCCGCTGCCTGTCCGCCGCCACCCCTGCCCCGCGCAGGCCGCCGCGCCCGCTGCGCGTGATCCAGTGCACAGCCGGCAAAAATCCGACGCGGGTTTGGCACGGCACGTGCATATACCCACCCGTACCCGGAACACATCCCCGGGTCTAACGAGGAATCGGGTCATGAATCAGGCTTTGTGGGTCGCCAAAACCGGACTGGATGCGCAGCAGACGCGCATGTCGGTCATTTCCAACAACCTGGCCAATACCAATACCACCGGCTTCAAGCGCGATCGTGCGGCGTTCGAAGACCTGTTGTACCAACAGGTGCGTGCGCCGGGCGGTTCCACCTCCGCGCAGACGCAGCTGCCGACCGGCCTGCAGCTGGGTACCGGCGTGCGGGTGGTCTCCACCTTCAAGGGCTTCGACCAGGGCAGCCAGCAGCAGACCGGCCGCGCGCTCGACGTGATGGTCAACGGCCGCGGCTTTTTCGAAGTGCAGATGCCTGACGGCACCTCGGCCTATACCCGCGACGGCACCTTCCAGATCAATGCGCAGGGCGAGCTGGTCACCAACAGCGGCTACCCGCTGCAGCCGGGCATCCAGATCCCCGAAGGCGCGCAGTCGCTGACCATCGGCAACGACGGCACCATCAGCGTGACGCTGGCCGGCCAGGCCGCCGCGCAGGAAATCGGCGCGTTGACGCTGACCGACTTCATCAACCCCTCGGGCCTGCAGTCCAAGGGCGAGAACCTGTTCGTCGAAACCACCGCCTCCGGCCCCGCGCAGAACGGCACCCCCGGCCTCAACGGCCTGGGCAACACCGTGCAGGGCGCGCTGGAAGGCAGCAACGTCAACACGGTGGAAGAACTGGTGAGCATGATCGAAACGCAGCGCGCCTACGAAATGAATGCCAAGGCGATCTCCACCACCGACTCGATGCTCGGTTACTTGAACAACAACGTCTGATCGGCCCGCCGGTCGCTGCCCTCTCAGGAATCCACGCCATGTCCCGCCTGCCTTCTCTCTCCTCCCTGTGCCTCGCCATTGCCTGCAGCGCGCTGCTGGGCGGCTGCGTGGCGGCCGGCGATGTGCGGCCGTTCGCCGAACTGGCGCCGATCGTGCCGGTGGTCGCGCCGGTGGCGCAGCCCACCGCCGGGGCGATCTACGCCGCCGGCCCGAGCCTGAATCTGTACGGCGACCGCCGCGCCCGCGATGTCGGCGATCTGCTGACGGTGAACCTGGTGGAAAGCACCACCGCCTCGTCCACCGCCAATACCAGCATCAGCAAGAAGGACGCGACCACCATGGCCGCGCCGACGCTGCTGGGAGCGCCACTCACCGTCGGTGGCTTGAACGTGCTGCAGAACTCGTTGAGCGGCGATCGCAGCTTCGACGGCAAGGGCAACACCGCGCAAAGCAACCGCATGCAGGGCAGCGTCACGGTCACCGTGATGCAGCGCCTGCCCAACGGCAATCTGGTGATCCAGGGGCAGAAGAACCTGCGCCTGACCCAGGGCGACGAACTGGTGCAGGTGCAAGGCATCGTGCGCGCCGCCGACATCGCCCCGGACAACACCGTGCCCTCGAGCAAGGTGGCCGACGCCCGCATCGCCTACGGCGGCCGCGGCGCGATCGCGCAGTCCAATGCGATGGGCTGGCTGAGCCGCTTCTTCAATTCCCGTCTGTCGCCCTACTGAGCCTGCGACCATGAACCTGTCTTCCCTGCCCTTCCGTCTGTTGGCTGCCGCTGTGGCGGTCTGCGCGATCGCCGCGCCGGCCTCGGCCGAGCGCATCAAGGATCTTGCCCAGGTCGGCGGCGTGCGCGGCAACGCGCTGGTCGGTTACGGCCTGGTGGTCGGCCTGGACGGCAGCGGCGACCGCACCAGCCAGGCGCCCTTCACCGTGCAGAGCCTGAAGAACCTGCTTGGCGAGCTGGGCGTCAATGTTCCGGCGAACGTCAATCCGCAGCTGAAAAACGTCGCGGCCGTGGCCATCCATGCCGAACTGCCGCCGTTCGCCAAGCCCGGCCAGCCGATCGACATCACTGTGTCCTCGATCGCCAACGCGGTGTCGCTGCGTGGCGGTTCGCTGCTGATGGCACCGCTGAAGGGCGCCGACGGCCAGGTCTATGCAATGGCGCAGGGCAATCTGGTGGTCGGTGGCTTCGGCGCGCAGGGCAAGGACGGCTCGCGGGTGTCGGTCAACATTCCCAGCGTCGGCCGCATTCCTAACGGCGCCACCGTCGAACGCGCATTGCCGGACGTGTTTGCCGGCAGCGGTGAGATCACCCTCAACCTGCACCAGAACGACTTCACCACCGTCTCGCGCATGGTCGCGGCGATCGACAGCAGCTTCGGCGCCGGCACCGCGCGTGCGGTGGACGGGGTGACCGTGGCAGTGCGCTCGCCGACCGACCCCGGCGCGCGTATCGGCCTGCTGTCGCGGCTGGAAAATGTCGAACTGTCTCCGGGCGATGCCCCGGCCAAGGTGGTGGTCAATGCACGCACCGGCACGGTGGTGATCGGCCAGCTGGTGCGGGTAATGCCGGCGGCGATCGCGCATGGCTCGCTCACCGTGACCATCAGCGAGAACACCAACGTCAGCCAGCCGGGCGCCTTCAGTGGCGGCCGCACCGCGGTGACCCCGCAGTCGACGATCACGGCCACCTCCGAAGGCAGCCGCATGTTCAAGTTCGAAGGCGGCACCACGCTCGATCAGATCGTGCGTGCGGTCAACGAAGTGGGCGCCGCTCCCGGCGACCTGGTGGCCATCCTGGAAGCGCTCAAGCAAGCCGGTGCGCTCACGGCGGAGCTGGAGGTGATCTGACATGCGTATCGCAGCCTCGCCCATTGATCTCAACCCGAGCACCAAGGCCGATCCCGCCAAGATCGACAAGGTCTCACGTCAGCTCGAAGGACAGTTCGCGCAGATGCTGGTCAAGAGCATGCGCGATGCGAGCTCTGGCGACCCGATGTTTCCGGGCGAAAACCAGATGTTCCGCGAGATGTACGACCAGCAGATGGCCAAGGCGCTGACCGACGGCAAGGGGCTGGGCCTGTCGGCGATGATCTCCAAGCAGCTGAGCGGCGACACCGGCGGCCCGGCGTTGAATACCTCGCTGAGCACCGCCGATGCCGCCAAGGCCTATTCGCTGGTGGCCGGCAAGCGCGACGCCTCGTTGCCGTTGCCGAGCCGCGATGGCGCGGCGACCGGCGTCGGCGCAAGCACCGGCACCGCTGCAGGCATCGGCGCAGGCGGCCTGGGCGGCATCGGCATGAGCCAAGTGCTGGATCTGATCGCCGGGCGCACCGGCAGCAGCGATGCCGGCAGCGACGATGCGGCCGCGCTGAGCTGGCCCTCGGCCAACGATCGCTGGAGCGATGTGGCGGCCAGCGATGCCGCCGATGCCAACGCCGCGGTCAATGCGAGCGCGGCGAGCAGCGCCGCCGCCAGCCTGGGCGAGCGTACCCCGGAAGGCTTCGTCGCCAAGATCTGGACGCATGCGCAGAAGGCCGCGCGCGAACTGGGCGTGGATCCGCGTGCGCTGGTGGCGCAGGCCGCGCTGGAGACCGGCTGGGGCCGGCGCGGCATCGGCAATGGCGGCAACTCCAACAACCTGTTCGGCATCAAGGCCACCGGCTGGAGCGGCGACAAGGTCACCACCGGCACCCACGAATACGTCAATGGCGTCAAAACCACCGAAACCGCCGATTTCCGCGCCTACGGCTCGGCCGAGGAGAGTTTTGCCGACTACGTGCGGCTGCTGAAGAACAACAGTCGTTACCAGCCCGCGCTGCAGGCCGGCACCGATATCAAGGGTTTTGCACGCGGCTTGCAACAGGCCGGATACGCCACCGATCCGGGCTACGCAGCCAAGATCGCGGCGATCGCCAACGGTCCGACCATCGACCGTGCGGTGGCCGCGATCGGCAACGCGGCGGCCGACCTGTCCAACCGCTATGCCAGCACCGCCGAGCCTGCTGGGCTCGGCACCATCCGTCGTTGAGGTAAACGCCCATGTCCATCATGTCCACCGGGACCAGTGCGCTGATCGCCTTCCAACGGGCGTTGTCGACCGTTAGCCATAACGTCGCCAACATCAATACCGAAGGCTACAGCCGCCAACGTGTGGAATTTGCAACGCGCACGCCCACCGACATGGGCTACGCGTTCGTAGGCAATGGCGCCAAGATCACCGACGTGAGCCGGGTGGCCGACCAGCTGGCCACCTCGCGCCTGCTGGACAGCGGCGGCGAGCTGTCGCGGCTGCAGCAGCTGTCCTCGCTGTCCAACCGCGTCGACAGCCTGTACTCCAACACCGCCACCAACGTGGCCGGGCTGTGGTCGAACTTCTTCGACTCCACCAGCGCGGTCTCGTCCAATGCCTCGTCCACCGCCGAGCGGCAGAGCATGCTCGACAGCGGCAACTCGCTGGCCACGCGCTTCAAGCAGCTCAACGGGCAGATGGACAGCCTGAGCAACGAGGTCAACAGCGGCCTGACCTCCGCGGTGGACGAGGTCAATCGCCTGACCCAGCAGATCGCCAAGATCAACGGCACCATCGGCAACAGCATCGACAGCGCCTCGCCGGACATGCTCGACCAGCGCGACGCGCTGGTGTCCAAGCTGGTCGGCTACACCGGCGGCACCGCGGTGATGCAGGACGGCGGCTTCATGAACGTTTTCACCTCCGGCGGCCAGGCCCTGGTGGTGGGAACCACCTCGTCCAAGCTGACCACCGTCGCCGACCCGTATCAGCCGAGCAAACTGCAGGTGGCAATGCAGACCCAGGGCCAGAATGTCAGCCTCAGCGCCAGCTCGCTGGGCGGGCAGATCGGCGGGCTGCTGGAATTCCGCACCAGCGTGCTGGAACCGACCCAGGCCGAACTCGGTCGCCTGGCCGTGGGCATGGCCAGCACCTTCAACGCCGGTCACGCGCAAGGCATGGACCTGTACGGCGCGATGGGCGGCAACTTCTTCAACATCGGCTCGCCCACCACCGCCGCCAACCCGGGCAACACCGGCAGCGCGTCGCTGAGCGCCAGCTTCAGCAACATGGCGGCGGTGGATGGGCAGAACGTCACGCTCAGCTTCGACGGCACTGCGTGGAAGGCCACCAATGCCAGCACCGGCTCGGCGGTGCCGCTCAGCGGCACCGGCACCCCGGCCAATCCGCTGGTGCTCAACGGCGTCAGCCTGGTGGTCGGCGGCACCCCGGCCAACGGCGACAAGTTCCTGCTGCAGCCCACCGCCGGGCTGGCCGGCACCCTGTCGGTGGCCATCACCGACCCTTCGCGGATTGCCGCGGCCACCCCGGTCAAGGCCACCGCCACGGTCGCCAACCTGGGCACCGGCAAGATCAGCGACGTCAAGGTCACCAATGCGCAGAACCCGGCGCTGCTGACCCCGGCGTCGGTGGAGTTCATCGACGCCAACCAGTACACCATCGACGGTACCGGCCCGTTCGCCTACACCGCCGGTCAGACCATCAGCGCCAACGGCTGGAGCTTTGCGCTGGACGGCGCGCCCAAGGCCGGCGACACCTTCGGCGTCGGCCCCACCGGTGCCGGCTCCAGCGACAACGGCAACGCCAAGTTGCTGGCCAATCTCGACGATGCCAAGGCGCTCAGCGGCGGCACGGTCACGCTCAACGGCGCGCTGTCGGGCCTGACCACCTCGGTCGGCTCGGCCGCGCGTGCGGCCAGTTATGCCTCGGACGCGCAGAAGGTCATCAACGACCAGGCGCAGGCCAGCCGCGACTCAATTTCCGGCGTCAACCTCGATGAGGAAGCCGCCAACATGCTGAAGCTGCAGCAGGCCTACCAGGCCGCCGCACAGATGATCTCCACCGCCGACACCATCTTCCAAGCCATCCTGGGTGCCGTACGCTGATGACCGACCGTATCTCCACCAGCATGATGTACAGCCAGTCGGTGTCGTCGATGACGGCCAAGCAGTCCCGGCTGAACCAGATCCAGGCCCAGCTCGCCAGCGGGCAGCGCCTGGTCACCGCCAAGGACGATCCGGTCGCCGCCGGCACTGCGGTCGGCCTGGATCGCGCACTGGCCGCGATCACCCGCTTTGGCGAGAACGCCAACAACGTGCAGAACCGCCTTGGCCTGCAGGAAAACGCCCTGTCGCAGGCCGGCGACAAAATGGCGCGCGTCACCGAATTGGCGGTGCAGGCCAACAACTCCTCGCTCAGCCCCGACGACCGCAAGGCGATCGCCTCGGAACTGACCGCCCTGCGCGACAGCATGGTCAGCCTGGCCAACAGCACCGACGGCACCGGCCGCTACCTGTTCGGCGGCACCGCCGATGGCAGCGCACCGTTCATCAAGAGCAGCGGCGGCGTCACCTACAACGGCGACCAGACCCAGAAACAGGTCGAAGTGGCGCCGGACACCTTCGTCAGCGACACCCTGCCCGGCAGCGAAATCTTCATGCGTATCCGCACCGGCGACGGCACCGTGGATGCGCACCCCAACACTGCCAACACCGGCACCGGATTGCTGCTGGACTTCAGCCGCGACTCCAGCACCGGCAGCTGGAACGGCGGCAGCTACAGCGTGCAGTTCACCGCCGCCGACACCTACGAGGTGCGCGACAGCACCAATACGGTGGTCAGCACCGGCACCTACAAGGATGGCGAGGACATCAACGCGGCCGGCGTGCGCATGCGCATCAGCGGCGCACCGGCGGTGGGCGACAGTTTCCAGATCGGCGCCTCCACCACCAAGGACGTGTTCTCCACCATCGACGACCTGGTCGGCGCGCTCAACTCCGACACGCTGACCCAGCCGCAGAAGGCGGCGATGATCAACACGCTGCAGTCGTCGATGCGCGACATCGCACAGGCCTCGTCGAAGATGATCGATGCGCGCGCCTCCGGCGGTGCGCAGCTGTCGGCGATCGACAACGCCAACTCATTGCTCGAATCCAACGAGGTCACCCTCAAGACCACGCTGTCGTCGATCCGCGATCTGGACTACGCCTCGGCGCTTGGTCAGTACGAACTGGAGAAGGCCTCGTTGCAGGCCGCTCAAACGATTTTTCAGCAGATGCAGTCGTCGTCGTTGTTCAACCTGATCCGCTGATTTGCAGCAGAAAACCCGCGTTTTCTGCACTCCTGCGCGCGAGCACTTGCGCAGGCCGACGGAGTTTATTCGTCGAAAGTTATACCAACGCTAAAGATCTACGGGGTGCTGCCGAATAAACCAAACCCCTTGATACACAACGCTTCCGTATTTCGTCCCGCAGCAGAAAGACAGTAAAAAAACACTGGATTTCGCTAAAGGTTCCCGACGCAACGCCGTTATTCATCTCAGCAGCGGCAACGGCCAACTTGATGGCCCCCCTGCGGAGGCTCCGGGCAAGTCCCCCTTGCCGGAAAAATCGCTTAGGAGAAATCAAAATGGCACAGGTAATCAACACCAACGTAATGTCGCTGAACGCTCAGCGGAACCTCAACACCAGCAGCGCGAGCATGTCGACGAGCATCCAGCGTCTGTCCTCGGGTCTGCGCATCAACAGCGCCAAGGACGACGCCGCAGGTCTGGCGATCTCCGAGCGCTTCACCACGCAGATCCGCGGCCTGGACGTTGCCTCGCGCAACGCCAACGACGGTATCTCGCTGGCCCAGACCGCCGAAGGCGCGATGGTCGAAATCGGCAGCAACCTGCAGCGTATCCGCGAGCTGTCGGTGCAGTCGTCCAACGCCACCAATTCGCCGACCGACCGTGACGCGCTGAACTCCGAAGTCAAGCAGCTCACCGCCGAAATCGACCGCGTCGCCAACCAGACCAACTTCAACGGCACCAAGCTGTTGAACGGCGACTTCTCCGGCGCGCTGTTCCAGGTCGGCGCCGACGCCGGCCAGACCATCGGCATCAACAGCATCGTCGACGCCAACGTCGATTCGCTGGGCAAGGCCAACTTCGCTGCCGCCGTTTCCGGCGCTGGCGTGACCGGCACCTCCACCGCATCGGGCTCGATCAGCGGCATGAGCCTGTCGTTCAAGGACGCCAGCGGCGCGGCCAAGAGCGTCACCATCGCGGACGTCAAGATCGGCGTCGGCGAGAGCGCTGCCGACGTCAACAAGAAGGTGGCTGCGGCGATCAACGACAAGCTCGACCAGACCGGCATGTACGCCTCGATCAAGACCGACGGTACGGTGCAGATCGAATCGCTGAAGGCTGGCCAGGACTTCACCTCGCTGACCGCGGGTACTTCCAGCGCCGCAGGCATCACCGTCGGCGCCGGCATCACCACCGCCTCGGCCGCTTCCGGCTCCACCGCCTCGACCCTGAGCACCCTGGACATCTCCACGTTCTCCGGCGCACAGAAGGCCCTGGAAATCGTCGACAAGGCGCTGACCGCGGTCAACTCCTCGCGCGCCGACATGGGTGCGGTGCAGAACCGCTTCACCTCCACCATCGCCAACCTGAGCGCAACCTCGGAAAACCTGTCGGCCTCGCGTAGCCGTATCCGCGACACCGACTACGCCAAGGAAACCGCCGAGCTGACCCGCACGCAGATCCTGCAGCAGGCCGGTACCGCGATGCTGGCCCAGGCCAAGTCGGTTCCGCAGAACGTGCTGAGCCTGCTGCAGTAATCGGCAGCGCTTCGCACCAACTCAAGAGCCCCTCTTCGGAGGGGCTTTTTTTGTGGCCGCAGATTGCTTCGCCCGAGATTTGAGGGCGAATGCGCAGCACGGTTTGCTGGCGCGGGTTTTTTGACGCATCCCGCCGGCATGGAAATTGCACTACCCAAACTCGTGAGCGAAACGGGGTCGCTGCCGCTAAAGTCCTGACGGATGCGGCCGATACCCGTCTCGTAATCCCATGCGTCCATCCTTGCTTGGACGCCCAGACGAGGAATGCAACATGGCATCGGTGATCAGCACTTCCGGCTCCGGTCTGGACATCCCAACTGTGGTGTCCACCCTGGTTTCCCGGCAGAAAGACCCGGAGCAGGCGCGCATCAACAAGGCCGGGACCGCCGCGACCACGCAGCTGTCGGCGATCAGCCAGATCAAGAGCAGCATGACCACGCTCAAGTCTGCGCTGGACAAGGTCATCAGCAGCGCCGACACCAACGCCTACAAGGCGACGGTGCCGACCGATGCCGGCTTCACCGCCACCACCACCAGCTCGGCCGCGCCGGGCAACTATTCGGTGGAAGTGGTCTCGCTGGCCAGCGCGCAAAAGCTCGCCTCCGGCGCGTTCGTCGCCGATGCCACTGTCGGCAGCGGCACGCTGACGATCGGGTATGGCGAGAAAAAAATCACCGTGGACATCAGCGGCACCGACAAGCTCACCGACATCGCCGCCGCCATCAACAAGGCGGCCGGTGGCAAGGGCGTCACCGCCAGCGTGGTGACCGCCAACGATGGCCAGCACCTGGTGTTCAACGCGGTCGACACCGGTACCAAGGGCGCGCTGACCGTCAGCGCCAGCGACCCCAGCCTGAGCAGCCTCACCTATGGCCCCGGCGTCAGCGGCGGCCTGACCCAGTCCGTGGCCGCGACCGATGCGCTGGTGCGCGTGGACGGCTTCGAACGCACCTCCAGTTCCAACACCGTCACCGATATCGTGCCGGGCGTGGTGCTCAACCTCACCAAGGCCGCCGAAGGCACCAAGGTCACGTTGGGCGTTGCGGCCGACACTAGCGGCCTCAAGGCCAATCTGACCGCGTACGCGGCCGCCTACAACACCGCCAACACCCTGCTGGCCAAGAGCAGCGCCTACGACCCCACCACCAAGACCGCCGCGGCGTTGACCGGCGACTCGCTGGTGCGTGGCCTGCAGCAGCAGTTGCGCGGCCAGGTCAGCGGCAACCTCACCGAACTCAAGTCGCTCGGCCTGACCATCGACAAGGATGGGGTGATGAGCTTCGATGGCGGCAAGTTCGACACCGCCATCGCCGCCGACGGCGGTGCCGCCGCCGAGGTGCTCGGCAAGGACAGCAAGTTCGGCTCGGCCATGACCAAGCTGCTCGACAGCAACGTCAATGCCAACAACGGCACCCTGACCCTGCGTTCGGACAGCTTGAACAAGCAGATCAAGGGCTACGAGGATGACCTGGATGACCTCGACGCGCGCATGACCAAGCTCAGCGATCGCTACACCGCGCAGTTCACCGCGATGGAAACCATGATCAGCAAGTTGCAGAGCAGCACCAGTTCGCTCAGCAGCCTGCTGACGAGCTGATTTCCGTGATGAGGATCCTCAAGTCCCGCAATGGTCTTGCCGATACAAGAAGGGCCTATCGTGATTTCGGCCTTGCCTTCCGGCAGGAGCGTCGTCGCAGGAGCGCAGCGCTCCGGGACCAACGAAGGTCAGCCCATTGAGGAGTCATCCATGTACGGTTCCAATCGTCAGTATGCCGAGCAATACCGCAAGGTCGGCGTGTCCACCAGCGTGACCGAAGCCGACCCGCACAAGCTGGTGTCGCTGCTGTTCGCCGGCGCCTGCCAGCGCATCCGTCTGGCCCAGGCCTGCCTGGCGCAGGGCGACCAGGCGCGCAAGGGCAAGGCCATCGGCGAAGCCTGCGCGATCGTCGGCCACTTGAACGGATCGCTCGATCACGAAGCCGGTGGCGAGATCGCTGGTAACCTGTCGGCGCTCTACGACTACGTGATGCAGCGGCTGACTGCCGCCAACCTGCACAACGACGAAACCGCGTTGACCGAAGCGCTGGATCTGCTCAGCGAAATCGATTCGGCGTGGAATTCCATCCCCCTGGACCAACGCGGCCTTTCCGCCGCTTCGTGAGTCATACCATGCATAGCGCGCAGAGCCTTCAAGCCGAAATTGCCGACATCCGCCTGGCCATGGCGCAGGAGGAATTCGAGGTGATGCCGTTCATGCTGGATGCCCACGATCTGCACCTGCGCGAGTACGCGCAGCAGGCGGACCTGAGTCAGGACCGCGACGCGTTGCAGACGTTGCAGGCGATGCAGCAGGACCTGATGCGGATGATGCTCGAGCGTCGACGCAAGCTGCTGGATCTGATCCGCGCGCAGCGCACGTCCTCTACGGCCAGCCGCGCCTACGCACGGGTCGGACGGATCTGATGTCCGCGTTCGGCACACCCGCGCCATCGGCCGATGCCGCGCTGTTCGCCGACACGCTCAGCTGCGAAGTGCGCCTGCCGGCCGGCTTCCGTGCCGGCAGCGACGCCGGCTCGCACAGCGCTGCAGAAACCCTGCTGCGCAGCCTGGGCCAGGTGGAAGACCTGCGCAGCGAAGACAGCAGCGAAGACCGTGGCGAGCTGCCCCTGCTGGTGCAGCGCATGGACGCCAAGCTCGACCTGATGCTGGCCCTGATCGGCCGCCTGGTGCAACAGGGCGACACCGGACTGATCCACGCGAACGTGCACTGGTCGGTGCGCGGAATCCGCCTGAGCTGCGCAAGCAGCCACCCGCCGGGCACCCTGGGCAGCGTTTGCCTGCAACCCTCCGACTGGCTTCCTGAACTGGTACAGCTTCCTGCCGAGGTCCTGGCAAGCGCAAGCGATGGCCACGATCACTGGCTATGGCTGCGGTTTGCGCCGCTTTCCCCAGGCTTGCAGGAGGCGCTGGAACGTCATCTGTTCCGTCTGCATCGCCGTCAGATCGCCGACGCCCGCCGCCAGCGCTGATAGCGCCTGTTGGCGCGGGGCGCCGGGTCGGCTAAGGTGCCCTTTACTGAAAAAAGGTCTCTTCTGCGCCGTGCGAGTCATCATCGTCGACGATCACACCCTTGTCCGTGCCGGCCTGTCCAGGCTGCTGCAAACCTTCGCCGGCATCGATGTCGTGGGTGAGGCCAGCAACGCACAGCAAGCCCTGGACATGACATCCCTGCACCGGCCTGATCTGGTGTTGATGGATCTGTCCCTGCCTGGCCGCAGCGGCCTGGATGCCATGACCGATGTGTTGCGCGCCGCGCCGCGCACGCATGTGGTGATGATGTCGATGCACGACGACCCGGTGCACGTGCGCGACGCGCTCGATCGCGGCGCGGTGGGCTTCGTGGTCAAGGATGCGGCCCCGCTCGAGCTGGAATTGGCCTTGCGTGCAGCGGCGGCCGGCCAGGTGTTCCTGAGCCCGCAGATTTCGTCCAAGATGATCGCGCCGATGCTGGGTCGGGAAAAACCGGTCGGTATCGCTGCCTTGTCGCCGCGCCAGCGCGAGATCCTGCGCGAGATCGGCCGCGGCCAGAGCAACAAGGAAATCGCTGCCGACCTCGGCATCAGCGTCAAGACGGTGGAGACCCATCGCGCGCGCATGATGGAATCGCTCGGTTGCCGGCGTGCCAACGACCTGGTGTTGCTGGCCGCCAAGCATCACAACGAACTGGTCTGAGCAAACCGCTGCGCCGACCGAAAATGGCCGCCAGCGACGAAAACAGTGACGGGATTCCGGCGGGCACGCTTGAGTCCGTATTGAACGTCAGGGAATTCCCCACGCGCTGTCAGGAAAATCACGAATTGCCTCACGCGATTCCCTGATTAGAAACCCGTCGCCTTGTCCTGCAAGATGCGTTCCATCGCTGCCACGTGCGGCGCCTTCCGGAAGCGCTTCGATGAAGACGACCATTTCCGCCCAGCTTGGCCAGCAACTGCACCTGACCCCGCAGTTGCTGCAGTCGATCCGTCTGTTGCAATTGGACGGCATGCAGTTGGAACTGGAAATCCGTCGCGCGCTGGAAACCAACCCGCTGCTGGAACTGGAAGAACTGGCCGACAGCGACGCTGTCGCGACCAGCGACGATGGCGCGTCCGATGTCGCCGCCTTCGACGAACTGCCGGAAAGCACGATGTGGGACGTGCAGAGCAGCAGCTGGAACGGCGACGACGACGACCGCATGCAGCGCGTGGCAGCCGGCGAATCCACCGACCCGCACGTGCGCATCCTGCGCGATCTGGCGCTGGACCTGGACGAGGCCGCATTGGGGGCCGCCGCGTTCTGGCTGGAGCAGACCGACGACGCCGGCTATCTGAGCGAGGCCCTGGCGACGCTGCAGCAGCTCGGTGCCACCCGTCTTGGTATGACCGTGCAGGCAGTGGAAGCGGTCCGTCAGCGCCTGCTGCACGGCGACCCGGCCGGCCTGGCCGCCTGCGACCTGCGCGAGTGCCTGCAGGCCCAGCTGGGCGCCCTGCCCGGCCGCGTGCCGGCGCGCCATCTGGCCGCGCGCATCCTTGCCGGCGACCTGGACCTGCTGGCCAGCCACGACTATCCGGTGCTGGCGCGCGCACACGATGCCGAGCTGGACGATGTGCGCGAAGCGGTACGGCTGATCCTGTCGCTGCAGCCGCGCCCCGGCGATGACCTGTCGCAGGAAAGCAACGCCAACGTGATTCCGGACGTGCTCGCCTGGCATGCCGACGGCAGCTGGCGGGTGGCATTGAACCCGGCCACCACGCATCGGGTGAGCATCAACCCCGTGCATGAGCGCGCACTGGCCGAGGCCGGCGATGCCGCCCAGCCGCTGCGTGACATGCTGCAGGAAGCGCGCTGGCTGACCCGCGGCCTGTCGATGCGCTACGAGACCCTGCTGCGCGCCACCCGCGCCATCGTCGAACGCCAGGCCGCCTTTCTGGTGCGCGGCGAAGAAGCGATGGCACCGCTGACGCTGAAGGAAATCGCCGATGAGATCGGCATGCACGAGTCGACGATTTCGCGCATTACCACCGGCAAATACATCCAGACCCCGCGCGGCACCTTCGAGCTCAAGCACTTCTTTGCGGTGCGCCTGGAAGGCGCCAGCGTCTCCGGCCAGGCGGTCAAGGCGATGGTGCGGCGACTGATCGAAAGCGAGCCGGCCGGGCGGCCGCTGGCCGACGAAGCCATCGCCGGGCTGTTGTCGCGCCAGGGCGTTAATATTGCCCGTCGCACTGTGGCCAAGTACCGCGAACAACTCGACATCGCCCCGGCACGCGAGCGCCGCCGCACCAACAAACCGCTGCTTGCCCGGGCAGGATAAGGACTACTATGAGCAAACTCACCGTGCTGCTGGTCGACGACCACGAGGGCTTCATCAACGCTGCGATGCGTCATTTTCGCAAAGTGGAGTGGCTCGATATCGTGGGCAGTGCCGCCAATGGACTGGAAGCGATCGAGCGCTCTGAGTCGCTGCGCCCCAATGTCGTGCTGATGGACCTGGCCATGCCGGAGATGGGCGGGCTGCAGGCAACGCGTCTGATCAAGACGCAGGACGATCCGCCGTATATTGTCATCGCGAGCCACTTCGACGATGCAGAGCATCGTGAACATGCTCTTCGCGCGGGTGCTGACAATTTTGTTAGCAAGCTGTCCTATATCCAGGAAGTCATGCCAATCCTGGAGGGCCTGACGGAAGGAGCCAGGAATGAGTGAGTCCCGCATTCTGTTGATCGACAGCGATGCCGTGCGCGCCGAGCGCACGGTCTCGCTGCTCGAGTTCATGGACTTCAATCCCCGCTGGGTCACCGACGGCGCCGACATCAATCCCGGCCGCCATCGCCACGACGAATGGATGGCGGTGATGGTGGGCTCGGCGCAGGACGCTGCACAGGCCGACAAGTTCTTCGACTGGCTGGCCGATGCCAAGCTGCCGCCACCGGTGCTGCTGATGGAAGGCAGCCCGAGCGCCTTCGCACAGGCCCATGGCCTGCACGAAGCCAATGTCTGGACGCTGGACACCCCGTTGCGGCATACGCAGCTGGAAGCCCTGCTGCGCCGTGCCAGCCTCAAGCGCCTGGACGCCGAGCACCAGGCCGGCGTGCAGCAGGACACCGGCCCGACCGGCAACAGCGAGGCGGTGACCCGCTTGCGTCGCTTGATCGACCAGGTGGCGGCCTTCGACACCACGGTGCTGGTGCTGGGCGAATCGGGCACCGGCAAGGAAGTCGTCGCACGTGCCATCCACCAGCATTCGCCGCGGCGCGACGGGCCGTTCGTGGCGATCAACTGCGGCGCGATCCCGCCGGATCTGCTGGAAAGCGAGCTATTCGGTCACGAAAAAGGGGCCTTCACAGGCGCGCTGAGCACCCGCAAGGGCCGATTCGAAATGGCCGAGGGCGGCACCCTGCTGCTGGACGAAATCGGCGACATGAGCCTGCCGATGCAGGTCAAGCTGCTGCGCGTGCTGCAGGAGCGCAGCTTCGAGCGTGTCGGTGGTGGCCAGACCATCCGTTGCAACGTGCGCGTGATCGCCGCGACCCACCGCAACCTGGAAACCCGCATCAGCGACGGCCAGTTCCGCGAGGACCTGTTCTATCGCCTCAACGTGTTCCCGATCGAGATGCCGGCGCTGCGCGAACGTGTCGACGACCTGGCCATGCTGGTGCAGACCATCGCCGGGCAACTGGCACGCACCGGACGCGGCGAAGTGCGCTTTGCCGACGAAGCACTGCAGGCGCTGCGCAGCTACGACTGGCCGGGCAATGTGCGCGAGCTGACCAACCTGGTGGAGCGCCTGGCGGTGCTGCATCCGGGCGGACTGGTACGCGTGCAGGACCTGCCAGCGCGCTACCGCGGTGATTTTGCCGCGGCCGTGCCGGCCGAGCCTGCGCCCGAACCGGCGCTGGTTGCCGCCCCCGTCGAAGACATCGCGCTGCCGGGCAATGTGGTGACCCTGCCATCCACGTCAGCCGATGCCGAGCCGGCGACCAGCTCCAGCCTGCCCGACGATGGCATCGACCTGCGCGGCCACATGGCCAACATCGAGCTGGCGCTGATCAACGAGGCGCTGGAACGTACCCAGGGCGTGGTGGCGCATGCGGCGCAACTGCTGGGCCTGCGCCGCACCACGCTGGTGGAAAAGCTGCGCAAGTACGGCATCGATCGCGAGCAGACCGAGCTGGCGAACTGAGCGGGCCGGCCTCACCGCCCGGCTCGCTGGCATAGCGCTTGCTTCAGCAGGATTGCCCCGTCCGCAGCCGTCGGCTGCGGCGGAATCCCGACATTCATCAGCACCTGCCGAGGCATTGATGCCCATCCCTGTCACCAGTCCGCTGCTGCCGCCGCTGGAAGAATTCCTGCCCTATCTGGAGCAGATCTGGTCCAGCCGCATTCTCAGCAATGGCGGTGACATGCATCACGCGTTCGAACGCGCGTTGTGCGAGTACCTGGGCGTGCCGCACCTGGCCTTGCTCACCAACGGCACCACCGCGTTGATCACCGCGCTGCAGGCGCTGCGCATCACCGGGGAGGTCATCACCACGCCCTACTCGTTCGTGGCCACTGCGCATTCGCTGCTGTGGAAAAGCATCACCCCGGTGTTTGTGGATATCGACCCGGTGACGCTCAACATGGATCCGTCCAAGATCGAGGCGGCCATCACCCCGCAGACCACCGCCATCATGCCGGTGCACTGCTACGGCACCGCCTGCGATACCGCTGCCATCACGCGCATCGCCGACATCTACAACCTCAAGGTGATCTACGACGCGGCGCATGCCTTCGGCGTGCGCGATGAGGGCGGCTCGATCCTGCGTCATGGCGACCTGAGCGTGTTGAGCTTCCATGCCACCAAGGTGTTCAACACCTTCGAAGGTGGCGCCATCGTCTGCCCGGACGAAAGAACCTATCAGCGCATCGGGCATCTGAAGAATTTCGGCTTTGTCGATGAGACCACGGTGGTGGCACCGGGCATCAACGGCAAGATGAATGAGATCAGCGCAGCCTTCGGACTGCTGCAGCTCAAGCACATCGATCACGCCATCGCCCAGCGCAGCGCCATCGATGCGCAGTATCGGCAGCGCCTGAGCGATGTTCGCGGCGTGCGCTGCGTGGCGCGGCCCGATCACGCCAGCGCCAACTACGCGTACTTTCCGATCCTGGTGCAGGACGACTACCCGCTGTCGCGCGATGCGCTGTACCAAGTGATGCGCGAGCACGGCATCCTGGTGCGGCGGTACTTCTATCCGTTGATCAGCGATTTCCCGATGTATCGCGCCCTGCCCTCCTCGGCGCCGGCATGGCTGCCGGTCGCGCGCTCGGTGGCCGCACAGGTATTGTGCCTGCCAATCTTTCCTGGCCTGACCCGCGACCAGGTCGATACCATTGCCGATCTGATCGCCGGCGCACACGCAACATGATCGCAACACGCTGCAGCTGCATTTCAGACTCCCATCTCTTCAACAGGCAACCAGGCGAGCTCGCATGACCCAGGCAACATTTATCGAGAACTTCCTCTCCGCCACCGACTTCCAGGAACCGGTGGAGGTCACCATGGACACCGCACTGGCCGACTTGCCTGAGTGGGATTCGCTCTCCGCGTTGGGGGTAATCGTCATGTTCGACGTGGATTACGGAAAGGTCATTACCGGCGAAGATCTCAAGAACTGCGCCACCTTAAACGATCTTCACAAACTGCTGGGGTAAAGCCATGGGACTGTCCACTCTTAGCAATGTCCGTTTTGCGGGCATGGCGAGTTGCGTGCCCAAGCGGATCATTTCCAACCTGACCGATTGCCCGCCGAAGATGCGCTCAGAACGCGAGCGTCTGGTGCGTAACATCGGCATCGAGTTTCGTCGCATTTGCCCAAGCTGGCAGACATTTTCCGATTTGGCGCTCATCTCTGCGGAAAAGCTGCTTGCAGAGCTGCAATGGGACAAGGAAGAAATCGATGCACTGATTGTCGTGACGCAATCACCCGACTACCCCATCCCGGCCACGGCCATCATCATGCAGCACCGGCTGCAATTGCCACAGACCGCTATCGCCTTTGATGTCAATCTCGGCTGTTCCGGCTATCCCTTTGGCCTACACCTGGTGGGAAGCATGATTGCAGCGGGCACCATCAAAAAGGCGCTTCTGCTGGTCGGCGACCGCTCGGCCACGCTTCTGGACCCATTGTTCTCCGACGCGGGCACCGCCACGGCGCTGGAGTTCGACAAGAATGCACCACCCATGCATTTCGATTTGAACAGCGACGGTAGCGGCTACCGGGCCATCATGTTGCCCATAGGCGGACATCGTGAGCCTTACGGCCCCCAACATATCTCTCCTACACGTGACGAGAACGGTGTGCTGCATTGGCCGGGTGAACTCATTCTGGATGGCCCTGCCGTATTGAGTTTCTCGACCCAGCGAGTACCTCCAGCGGTGGAAAGATTGCTTGAGTATTCTGGTGTTGATAAGGACAGCGTTGATTTTTTCGTTTTCCATCAGGCCAACAAGATGATCAACGAAACCATCCGCAAGAAGTTGGCGCTGCCGACGGAGAAAGTTCCGTCAACCTTGCGAGACTTCGGCAATACCAGTGGCGCCTCCCTGCCCGTCACCATGACCGTCCGCCTGAACGATACGCTGATCAATGCCAGGCACCGACTGTTGCTTGCCGGCTTCGGTATCGGCTTGTCGTGGGGCACGGCGATCGTGGACGTCGAAAACGCGGCTTTTCCGGCACTGATCGAAGCATGAACGCCGAGCGTGATCCGTTTTCCCTAGAAGGCAAGCGCGTCCTGGTGACTGGTGCTTCATCGGGTATTGGTCGTCAAATTGCAATCACTTGCTCACAGATGGGAGCGAGCGTTGTCATCACCGGACGCAACACCGAGCGCTTGCAAGCCACATTCAACCAACTGGACGGCCAAGGCCACACGCAAGTGGTGGCGGACTTGGCGGTACAGGAGGGTATTGACCACGTGGTGGCTGCGAGCGGTGTCATCAACGGCTTGGCACACGCAGCTGGCATGTCCAAGCTGACCCCCTTTCGAATGATCGGTCAAGCGCACCTTGACGAGACATTTGCAAGCAACACCTACGCACCCATGCTACTGACGCGAGGCCTATTGGCGAAGAAGCAGATCGCGCCGGGCGGATCCCTGCTATTCATTGCCTCAATTGCCTCGCATATCGGCCCACTGGCAAGCAGCGCATACGCTGCCAGCAAAAGCGCCCTGCTGGGCATGATGCGCTCGCTTGGCATGGAAGTAGCAAAGCAAGGTATGCGCGCCAACTGCATTGCACCGGGTTATGTACGCACTCCCTTGCTGGATGGGTTGCAGGGAAGCGGCGGCAATATGGACAGCCTGTTTGCATTGACGCCACTTGGCATGGGCGAGCCGGAAGACGTGGCTTACGCAGCAGTGTTCTATCTTTCCGATGCCAGCCGCTGGATCACGCGCAACCACTTCATTCTTGATGGCGGTTTTTCTGTACCGATGGACATCTACGCATGACCAACGCGGCGCAACGCGCTTTTTCACTAGATGGCAAGACCATTTTGGTCACAGGCGCTTCATCGGGCATCGGCAGGCAAATCGCTGTTTCCTGCGCGCGGCGTGGGGCGCGCCTGGTCATCACCGGGCGGGATGCAGAACGCCTGCAGGAAACCTACAACTTGTTGAATGGCCAAGGCCACCTTCAAGTGCTGGCCGACCTGACCGAAGCCGAAGGCCGTGAACGACTAGTACAGGGCATTTCCAGCCTAGATGGCTTGGTCCACTGCGCTGGCAGGCAGCGCTTGAGCCCTATCAGGCAGTTGACCGAAAAGCTCATGACCGATGTCTATGCGGTCAATTTCCTGGCCCCTGTCATGCTCACCCAGCGGCTGTTGCAGGCCAACGCCCTTGCGCCTCAGAGTTCCATCGTCTTCATGCTTTCCACTGCGGCCCATATCGGCACACCCGGGGTAGGACCGTATTCGGCCATGAAGTCAGCCCTGCTCGGCATCATTCGCTGCCTGTCCATGGAGCAGGCCAAACGCAAGATCCGGGTCAATGGCATATCTCCCTCTGCGGTCATAACGCCCATTTGGGACGCAACCCATCTGGAAGCACAGCGAAAACGCCACCCGCTCGGTTTGGGCACCTCAGAGGACGTAGCGAACGCTGCGATCTATCTCTTGTCCGATGCCAGCCGCTGGGTAACCGGGACCAGTTTGGTAATGGACGGTGGGTCTGTCCTATGACCTATTCCGTGCTCATCGTCGGGGCGGGCGGCTGGGGCCGGGAGGTTCTTGAGCAAATGCAAGGTGATATTGCACATCGCAAGGAATGGGAAGTCACCGGATTCCTGGACAGCCGCGAGCATATTCTCGATGGCTTCGATACCGGAGTACCCATCGTCGGTGACCCTTTGACATACGTGCCGCGTGGCAACGAGGCTTTTGTCTGCGCGCAAGGCGACCCATTGGAACGGCATAAATACATTCAACCGCTGCTTGCAAAGGGGGCCGCGTTCATCCCAATCTGCACCGAGGCGCACCTCAGTCGCCGCGTGCATCTGGGCACAGGTTGCTTTCTCGGCAACCAGGTACACGTTGGCCCCGATGTGTGGATCGGGGATTTTGCCAATCTGCTCACTTGGTCGGTGATTGGACACGATGTCCGCATTGGCAATTATGCTCATGTGGGCGCACAGGTTTTCATGGGAGGCGGTGTGCAGATAGGCGACTTCGCAGTCGTGCACCCACGTGCCACCCTAGTACCTGGCGTCAAGGTAGGTGAGCACGCTGTCGTCGGCACCGGTGCGGTCGTGCTGAAGGATGTGCCGGCAGGCGCCACGGTGTTTGGCAATCCGGCCAAGATCGTATTCCACAAGAACATCAAGATGGACTGATCCATGCGCTCCAGGATGCACCCCAAGTATTACTTGTCGCAGGAAATCTTTGACTGCGAACAGCGCAAGATCTTCCGCAGGGTCTGGTTGTTCGCAGGACTCAAAACGCTGCTGAAGGATCACAATTGCTTTATCACACGCAAGATCGCGGGTGTTCCTCTGGTGATCCAGAACTTCCGCGGGCAAATCCGTGCGTTCGAGAACGTCTGCCTCCACCGCAGTGCACTGATTCAAACCGCTGCTCTCGGTTGCCGGCCTTTGGTGTGCCCCTACCACGCCTGGAGTTACGACGAACAAGGCCGGGTAAAGAACATCCCGGACTGCGATGCGATCTACCACCTGGACAATAGTGAAAAGGCCAACTTGAAGCTGCGCGAATTCTCACTGCGCGCCATCGGCAACCTGTTGTTCGTCAACCTCGATCCAGACCCCATGCCAATCGAGGAGCAGTTTTCGGCAGACTTCATCGCCTTGCTGGAAAGTAGTTCCAACGCCTATGACACTGAGGTCATGGTGACCACATGGCATGGCCGGTACAACTGGAAGCTGGCCTACGAGAATCTGCGGGACGCCAACCACCCGCGCTTTGTCCACCCCAAGACCCTGGCCAAAAGCGTCAACTTCACTCCCCAGGTAAACGAGGAACAAGCCAAGGAGTCCATGGAGGCCTTGCAGGACACGTCGCCCGTAGCGCTGAGGCGCGAGATGCGCCGCTTCAGTTTCGGCGGCCCGGAAGCCACCATCCCCAACCTTAAGCATTTCGGCTGGCACGCTAAAGTGGAACGCTGGGGCAAGCAGGACGCCTACTTTAACTGGCTTGCCTTCCCGAATTTGCATATCGCCAGCGCCAACGGGGGCTATTCCTTCACTCTGGAACACCACATCCCCGTCGCACCGGACCGGACCGACCTGGAAATCTATTGGTTCAGCGCGCGCAAGAAACAGCCTTACGGTTCTTCCAGCCAAGTGTTGCTTGCGCAGATGCACGGCAGCAAGGTGGTAGTGGGAGAAGACGTGGACATCATGGAGCGGGTGCAGGCGGCACTGCATATAGACGCCCCGCTACCCACCCAGGGAGCCTATGAATCAATGAATCGCCTGGTTGAGCGCTGGTACACGGTGCTGATGGAGACCGAACATGAGATCTAGGTGGATCATCGGCGGCAGCGAATACCTCGATCTGGCCTTTCATGCCTGGAAGCACGCGCGTCAGGACGAGACGGTCATCAGGATCGATGTACCACAGGACTCGGAACACGAATTCGATCTGGACGTGCTGGATGGACTGAATCCGACAGACGGGGCCATGTTCGTGGCTTTCGACGAACGCTTCGGCAACTTCAAGCGCATGGAACTGATGCAGGCAGCGATGGAGCGTGGCTTCAAGCTCGAACCCTTCATCCACCCGAGCGCAGCCATCGGCTCTGACACGGCCATTGGTCTCAACGCATTCGTGGGTGCCAATGCTGTCGTTGGGCACGGGTGCAGGATCGACTACAACACCGTCATCCACGCCGGCACGCACCTGGGACCCGCATGCCGCGTTAAATCGTCATGCTGGATAGAGCATGGTGTGCAAATCGGCGCGGGCGTCGAGATCGGCAGCAATAGCATCCTGCGAACCGGCGCCATCGTGAGTGGGGGCGTCAAGGTGGGGCGAAGCTGCGAACTTGGCTGGCCACGTGTCTACTGCGAGGACGTGCCGGCCAAGACCTATTTCCACGCCCGCTACGACACTCCAATCCATGTTTATGAAGCCTAAGCCGGGGACCAATCATGCAAACCGCTATCCAATTCAAACTAAATATCGACCCGCAGGCATCGGAAGAGACGTTTCAGGTCGCCGCCGAGGGCCTGACTGGTGATCCGATGTTCGGTATTCCCGAGGACGTTCGCCACCTCATTGCCAAATTTGGCGACGAAGTCAAGGTGATCGTTTTAGGAACCGGGGGGTTTGGCGCGCACTTGCTGAACCTGAAGCAGGACCGGCACTGCAATGTGATCGCCTCGGTGGACGACTTCCGCTATCACTCCGGTGCGCTGTATTACGGCACTCCGATCATCTCGACGGACAGGTTCATCGAACTGGCCAAGTCTGGCGACATCATCGCCCTCAACACCTGCCGATATGACGGACCCAAGCGATTTTTTGACCAGGTCTGCAGGCAGCACGGGATCGCTCATATCAACTTTGAACAGGCCGTTCGCGCTTTCGGTCTACAGGGGCGTGTAGATTTCCGGGTGGACGATTGGGGACGGGAGATCGTGCGCAACATTCCCAGGTTTCAGCGTCTGGCAGAACGCTTTTCCGATGCCTATTCGGCACAAACCCTGTTCTCTGTCCTCAACTTCCACCTGACCTGTGACCCCGAGTACTACCACGAAATCGAACGCCCCTACACCACGTTGTACTTCCGCTCCGGCCTGCTGCAATTCGGTAGCGGAGAAAAGATGGTTGATTGCGGCGCCTCGATTGGCGAGTCGCTCGCAGGCCTGATTGGCGCCACCAAAGGCCAATTCTCGCGTTCTTGGATGATTGAACCCGATCGGATCAACGTCGGCACACTCAAGAACGTACTGCGCCGCTACGAAGGCACAGCTCTGGCGTCCAGAATCAGTCTGCATGACTGCGGCGTAGGCGAGACAACAGGCAGGGTTCCATTCAATCACGAGGGTGGCCACGGCGGCTTCGTCAAGCCTTCGAGTGAGGATTGCGAACCGGCAGACATGATCGACGTATGTTGCATCGACGATGTTATCGACGATGCACCCACCTTCATCAAAATGGACATCGAGGGGTCGGAGCTTTCGGCACTGAAAGGTGCGCAGAATGCGATTGTTCAGTGCAAACCCAAGATGGCGATCTCCGCCTATCACAGAGCTACCGATTTGCTAGATCTAAGCGATTTTGCCCTATCTCTGAACCCGGATTACAGGATCGGCCTGCGCCATCACACGCCGGATCGCTGGGATACCTGCCTTTATTTTTATTAACGCTCTGCCTTAAAAATGAGCGGATCGATGACTGACCCAAGCAAGATTTTCCTTTTCAACTCAGCCCTTCCTGAATCCCTGGAAATGTCGGACTTCCTGAAAGGCATGGGGCCGTCCCAAGACAATGTCAGAGGCCAGAATATAGGAAACGGCTACATCGCCTATGGTTTTTTGAAAGCACTGTTCGGGTGCCCGGTGAAAGTTGACCACATTTCTAACGCACTGGAGGCAAAGCTCTCCGATCAACTTGCAGAAGAGATCAACCAAAAATATTCGCATCTTGTCTGGACGATGAAGGATGACATCCGGGAGGACTTCTCGGGCCTCCCGGTTGAGCGGATCACGCACTTTCTTGAAAAAATCACGATCCCGATCGTGCCGGTGAGCCTTTGCGCGAACTCATTCAATGGCTACGACCCGAACCTGGCCGAGCGCCTCAGCCCCAATCAAAAGCGAAATTTCTCCCTTCTCTCTGAAAAGTCCAAGCTGATTGGTGTTCGCGGAAATTATTCCGCCGAGATCCTGAATAGCCTTGGCATAAAGAACGTCAGAGTGATTGGCTGCCCGAGCTACTTTGAGAACGGACCCACCCGGGCTCTGCAAAAAAAGCCGTGGGATGCGGACAAGGTCATCACTACGGCCACATTCTTCAATTCCGGGCTGCCGAGGACATCCCATCTGCTGCAGGATGAATTGTATTTCATCAACTTGCTCTATCTTGAAAAAGCACTGCCATCGACCCGCAACATCACAGCGCAACCTTTCAATCTCGACGAAATACCCACGTCCTTCCAACTATTGGCCAAGGCCATGGCTGGACGGCTGGAATTTTTCTCTGATTACAGCCGATGGGCCACGTTCTTCAAAAGCAACGACCATTGCCTCACGATTGGAACCCGACTTCACTCCGGAATTCTCTCGATTAATAGCGGCGTCCCCGCCATTGTGACCAACCCGGATTCCAGGGCCAGGGAAACTTGCGAATACCTCCGCATCCCTTATGACCCTACCATTCACAGCAGAAGCAACATCCGTGAAGTTTTCGAGAACCTCGACCTCTCTGAAATGAACAACGCTTACCCGGTTTTGTACAAGGAATTTCTTGATTTTCTCGACGCAGTCGGCCTTGTTCCTTGCACTGTGCCTCATGACAAACCCTGTTTTGAATTTCCGGATCTAAAGAAAAGCACTAGCCCCTCGGTTGCAGCTGAGCTACATGAAGCCTACACCGAACTCGTAGAGAATCTGGACCGCGAAGTCGTTGTTCGGAGAGAGCATGGCGGAGAGATGTCTCGGCGCTTGGTAGATAAATTCCAACTCCTTAGACGGCGCTATCCAGGGCTGACGCGCAAGGAGTATTTGGATTATCTCAGCCGATCTACGGGTAAAGCCAAGTGAAATCGAATCTAGTCAGCATCGTCATGCCGGTCTACAAACCGCGCTATTTCGCGCAGGCGCTGGATAGCGTTTTGGCGCAAACCTAAGCAGCGTTGCAGCTAGTGATCTGTGACGCCGATGCCCCTGGCGCCATTGAGGCGGTGGTGGCGTCCAAGTTGCTGGTAGCGCCCTCCCCCGTTCGCTACCAGCAACCAGATAAGCGTTGAGGAGTAAGGTCATACCGGCAGCGCGTAGACAAGCTGGGCTAGCAGCGCACCAGCTTGGAAAATCGCCCCTCTGAATGAGGAATGCCGGTCTTCACAAACGAAGGACCTTCACAATCTCTAACATCACGAATAACTCCCACCAGCACTAACGGATCCGGCCACGCTTCCTGGAAATATATTCGGGCCCTTTCCACTAACCCAGATGACCCCATTTGCATATACTTGATATCGCCGGCCCGTGGCCGCTCCGGAGAAGGTAAATGCCACGTCCCCCCCATTTATGCTGCCTACACGACCAACGTCAGCGAAGCAATTACTAAAGTTAGGCGAACCCGTCAAGGCGACGGCAACGCTAGAAATGGTAAGTTGGCCTCCGTCGTATATCCCATAATGGACAAAACCACCTCCAGTAATACTATAGTTGCCTGAGACGACGGCAACGCCATTGCGCGAGACAAGGATTTGAAACCCAGTCATCGCTGCGAACACATGACCGCCTTGGAAGGTACACGACGCTCCAGCAGTGACCCCTATGCCGTTTACTGTGCTCCCACCACCTAAAGTAAAACCAGAAACCTGAACTGCGCTACCGGTACCCGCCACAAGGAGGTATCCTGCGGTGTTACGCCAAATAGCAGATGTGCTACCTACAAACCGCACGATGCCACCTGCCACGCTGCCCATCAAAACATTTTCTACGTAAGTTCCGTCTGCAACATTGATAATCGCTGTATAGCCACATAATGAATAGCGCGTCCTCACTACATTCACAGCACGCTGGATGGTCTGAAACGCAGTCGCAGCGCTTAACCCATCGTTTGAATCACTACCGGTGGTGGAGACATACAAAGATAAATCCTGAGTCAAGGCAATGGCGTAAGTGGCATAGCTGTTTGCACTGGTACCCATCGCGAACCGACCTTCATCAATGATGAAATACGGCTCGCTGGCAGCGAGTTCACCAGCTGTGGCAGCAGCATCAAATTGCGCACGAGTTCCGCGTTTCACATAAATATTGGCACCTGAGATTGCATCCGACATAACATGAAACTCCTTAAGAATTTAATGTAAAGTGCATTACATTGAAATTACCAGCCACTTTTATGCTTATTTTAAAAATAATTATTTAATTTAATGATCGATGCAATGGGGTCGTCATCTTGCATCTTGGGAAGATTGGAAATATCAGGATTCAATTATCCTCCATTAGAGGTCTGCAGCCTGACCAAATTACCATTGGCATTGATCGATTGCTGAGAACCAGCCCTCATTTGAGGGTTGGCATCGGCGCAGCACCAGCGCCTCCGCACATTTCAGGCTTGGCTGAACTCAGCACCTCACGCCGGACAATCTAAAGCACGCATGTTTCAAGTAGCGGATCACGCTCGCGCCGCTGCCTGTATACGCATAGTTGCCGAATCCTCGACAATGCGATGAGTCCCAGTCCTCCAATCCTCGAACACGGTCCGCTCTGCATGACTTCTACCACTCTGGTCAGCATCGTCATGCCGACCTACAAGCCACGCTATTTCGCGCAGGCGCTGGACAGCGTGCTGGCGCAGACTTACACGGCGCTGGAGCTGGTGATCTGCGACGACAACGCCGATGGCGCCATCGAGGCGGTGCTGGCGTCGAGGCTGGCTGACGCCCCATTTTCGATCCGCTACCACCGCAATACCCCCCGCCTCGGCGAACTCGGCAGCACGGTCAAGGGGATCGGCCTGGCGCAGGGCGAATACATCAAGTTCCTGCACGACGACGACGTGCTGGAGCCGGACTGCGTCGCGCAGCTGGTCGGCGCAATGGAGCGCAACCCCGGCACCGCGCTGGCGTCCTCGCGCCGGCTGCGGATCGACGACGACGGTGCGCCGTTGCCGGACATCCTGGCCACCAGCTTCCCGTTTGCCGAGGATGTGCTGATCGACGGGCCGGAGCTGGTGTCGTTTCTGGCCGACCACGCCATCAACTTCATCGGCGAGCCGAGTTGCGTGCTTGCACGGCGCGACGACCTGGTGGCGCTGGGTGGCGAGCTGATGATGTTGAACGGCAAGGCCATCCACTGGGTTGGCGACCTGGCGATCTACGTCAAACTGCTGCGTCACGGCAACCTGGCCTTGCTGTCCGGCCCGCTCACGCAGTTCCGCGTCTCCAGTGCGCAGTTCAGTCAGGCCGGCCGCGATCAGCCCGGCATCGGCGACCAGGGCCATGAGGACTTGCGCCAGGGCATCCGCCAACTCGGCTGGCGACGCGACAGCGGCGACAACCGCCAGGTGCGTGTCGCCCCGCTCAGCCCGCACAAGGCGCGGGTGTTCAAGTCGGTGGATCTGGTCAACGCCTTGATGCAGAGCGCAGGAATGGCCGAGCGCGTGTCGCCGGCCACGTGGTTGGGGGTGCGTCATCCCAGCACCGTGCAGCGCGCCTTGATCGATGCACGTTTGCAGGCGCATGCGGGCGGCCCGCGGATCGCAGTGATGGTGGTCGACAGCGACGGCGATGCGGCGGCGGTGGCCGCAACCCAGGCCAGCCTGGCGGCGGTGGCGTGTTATCGGAACCAGCAGACCTGGGTGATCAGCAGCTCGCCGCAGCAGGCCGCCGAGCACGGCGGGCGCGGTGTGCTGATCGGTCCGGACGGCTTGGTGCCCGCGCTCAATCGGACCATCGCCACGCAACAGTCCATCGACTGGGTGCTGCTGGTCCAGGCCGGCAGCCTGTTCACCGCCAGCGGCCTGCTGATGCTGGCACTGGAGATGCTCGCGCTGCCGGACACGTGTCAGGCCATCTACGCCGATGAAGTGGTCGCGCTGGATGGTGGTCAGCTGGGGCTGGCAATGCGGCCGGCGCTGTATCTGGACATGTTGCTGAGTTCACCGTCGACGATGTCGCGGCATTGGCTGTTCCGGCACCAGACGCTAGTGGCCGATGGCGGCTTTGCAACCGAAACGAGCGACGCCTTCGAACTGGATTACCAGCTTGGGCTGGTCGAACGCTACGGCCTGGCCTGCATCCAGCACATCGCCGAACCCTTGCTGGTGGCATCGGCCACCACGCGGCATGGCGACGAAGACGAGCAGCGCGCCATCAGCCGCCATCTTGCCGCGCGCGGGTACCTGGACGCAGTGGTGAGCGGCAACGGCCCCGGCCGGCACGCGGTGGACTACCGGCATGCACAGCAACCATTGGTCAGCATCCTGGTGCTGGTGGATGGACGCCTGGCGCAGGTGCAGCGCTGCCTGGAAAGCGTGCTCGCCAACACCGGCTATCCACACTACGAACTGCTGTTGCTGGATCGCGGCGACAGCGCCGAGCCGGCGTTGCGCGACTGGCTGGCGGGCATCGACAACCTCGGCCTGCAGCAGATCCGCGTGCTGCGCTTCGACGGTGCGCCCTCGCGCGAGGCAGCCTGCAATGCGGCAGCCGAACAGGCACGTGGGGAGGTGTTGCTGTGGTTGGCGGCCGGTGCGGCAGCGATCAAGGCTGATTGGTTGGCGCAGCTGCTCAACCACGCGCTGCGCCCGGAGGTCGGCGCGGTGGCCGGCAAGCTGCTGCGCGGCGACGGCACCGTGCATCACGCCGGCCTGCTGCTGGGCCTGGGGGCACCAGCGGCGCGCGCCTTCGCAGGTGCGGCGTTCGACGAATCGGGCTATCTGCAGCGCCTGCAACTGGATCAGAACTACAGCGCGCTCAGTGGCGAATGCCTGATGCTGCCGCGCCAGCTGTTCCTGGACGCCGGCGGCTTTGCGCAGGAACCGGCATTGGCGCAATGGAGCGACGTCGACCTGTGCCTGCGCCTGCAGCAGGCCGGCTATCTCAATGTCTACGCCGCGCGCGCGCAGCTGTTGATCGACCCGCCCGACGCGCCACCCGCCACTGCACTCGACGAAGAAGCGATGTATGCGCGCTGGCTGCCGGTCATGGCCAACGACCCGGCCTACAACCCGGGCTTCTCGCTGGACCCCGGCGCCGGCTTCCAGCTGGCCGACCCGCGCGCCAGTTGGCGGCCACTGCAGTCGTGGCGACCGCTGCCGACGATGATCGCCCTCCCCGCCGATATCGAAGGCTGCGGCCACTACCGGGTAATCCAGCCGCTGCGCGCCCTGCGCGAGGCCGGCATGGTCGAAGGCGTGCTGTTCAACGGCTATCTAGAGATCAGCGAGCTGGCGCGCCAGGATCCCGACGTGGTGATCCTGCAACGCCAGGTCGGCGAGCCGCGACTGGAAGCGATGCGGCGCATGCAGGCGCTGTCGCGTGCGTTCAAGGTCTACGAGCTGGACGACTACCTGCCCAACCTGCCGCTGAAGAACGCGCATCGCGAGCACATGCCCAAGGACATCCTCAAGACCGTGCGGCGCGGGCTGGGCATGGTAGACCGCTTCGTGGTGTCCACCCCTGCCCTGGCCGAGGCGTTCGCCGGGTTGCATGGCGACATCCGCGTGGCCGAAAACCGCCTGCCACCGCATTGGTGGGAGCACCTGCCCGCACGCAGCGAACGCAAGCAACGCCAGGGTGGCAAGCCACGCATCGGCTGGGCCGGCGGCGTCAGTCACACCGGCGATCTGGAACTGATCGCCGATGTGGTGCGCGAGCTGGCCGACGAGGTCGAATGGGTGTTCATGGGGATGTACCCGTTCGCGTTGCGCCAGCACATCCATCAGTTCCAGCCTGGCGTGCCGATCGATCATTACCCGGCCGCACTGGCGGCGCTGGATCTGGACCTGGCGCTGGCGCCGGTGGAACAGAACCTGTTCAACGAGTGCAAGAGCAATCTGCGCCTGCTCGAATACGGCGCCTGCGGCTACCCGGTGATCGCCAGCGATGTGCGCTGCTACCAGGGCAACCTGCCGGTGACCCTGGTGAAAAACCGCTACCGCGACTGGATCGGCGCGATCCGCGAGCATCTGGCCGACCCGGCCGCTTCGGCGGCAAAGGGCGCGGCCTTGCGTGACGTGGTGCGCCGCGACTGGATGCTGACCGGACGCAATCTTGATCGCTGGCGTGAGGCGTGGTTGCCGGATTAGCGGATCGAGGCCGCGGGTGCATGCACTACCGTCTCGATTGGTCCTTGTCCGCCCACCGTCGCGGGACCTTACGCGGCAGGGATGCCGCGTAAGCGCCTACACGGACGTCCTTGCGGCGTGTCCTGCGAGGGTGGCGGGCAAGGGCCCTGCAGCCAAGCCGCAGATCCGACGCTCTGCACCCAATACTCCTGGGCCATCGCCCAACGCCAGACCCATCCGCGGCTGACTTAAAGCCCCTCCCCGCCCCCGGCGCCGGAATCCCGGCGCGGTTTCGGCACGCCGCTTGCACTGGTGTGGATGCCTCCCTGGCTGACCGCACCCATGAGCGACTCCGTTACCTCCATCCTCTCGCAGATCCGCAGCTACCAGACGCAGATGGGCCAAGGCCCGATGGGCGCGGTGGGCGATGCGGCGCGCGGCAATCAGATCCAGGGGCTGGCCGGCACACAGGGAACACCGGCCACCCAGGCACCGAGCTTCAGCGAGACCTTGCGCGGCGCCATCGGCGGCGTCAACGAGGCCCAGCAGAAGTCCGGCGCGCTGGCCAAGGCCTTTGAAATGGGCGACCCCAGTGCCGATCTGGCACGGGTCATGGTCGCCTCCCAGCAGTCCCAGGTGGCCTTCCGCGCCACCGTGGAAGTCCGCAACCGTCTCGTCCAGGCTTACCAGGACGTCATGAACATGCCGCTGTAAGGGTTGACGACACATGGCTCTCGCGATCACCAAAGAAAACATGAACCAGAACGCCGAAAAGGCGGGGCAATGGTTCGACCGTGTCCGCAGCCTGCAGATCACCCGCAAGCTGACCATGATGGCGATGATCGCCGTGGCGGTGGCGGCCGGTCTGGCAGTGTTCTTCTGGTCGCAGAAGCCCGGTTACCAGTCGCTGTACACCGGCCTGGACGACAAGGGCAATGCCGAAGCGGCCGACCTGCTGCGCACCGCGCAGATCCCGTTCAAGATCGACCAGGACACCGGCGCCATCTCGGTGCCGCAGGACCGTCTGTACGACGCCCGCCTGAAGCTGGCCGGCTCCGGCCTGACCGGCAAGGAAACCGGCGGCGGCTTCGAGCTGATGGAAAAGGATCCCGGCTTCGGCGTCAGCCAGTTCGTCGAAAACGCCCGCTACCAGCACGCCCTGGAAACCGAGTTGTCGCGCACCATCGGCACCCTGCGCCCGGTGCGCGAGGCCCGTGTGCATCTGGCCATTCCCAAGCCCAGCGCCTTCACCCGCCAGCGTGACGTGGCCAGCGCCTCGGTGGTGCTGGAGCTGCGCGGCGGCCAGGGCCTGGAGCGCAACCAGGTCGATGCCATCGTCAACCTGGTCGCCTCCAGCATCCCGGACATGACCCCCGAGCGCGTCACCGTGGTCGACCAGAGCGGCCGCATGCTCTCCATCGCCGATCCCAACAGCGACGCTGCCCAGCATGCCGCCCAGTTCGAACAGGTGCGTCGCCAGGAAAGCTCCTACAACCAGCGTATCCGCGAGCTGCTAGAGCCGATGACCGGCCCGGGCCGGGTCAACCCGGAAGTCAGCGTGGACATGGACTTCTCGGTGGTCGAGGAAGCCCGCGAGCTCTACAACGGCGAACCGGCCAAGCTGCGCAGCGAACAGGTCAGCGACACCAGCACCAGCGCCACCGGCCCGCAGGGCCCCCCGGGCGCCACCAGCAACAGCCCCGGCCAGCCGCCGGCGCCAGCCGCAAACGCCACTGCCGGCGCACCGGGCACCCCGGCCGCTGCCAACGGCCAGGCCGCCGCACCGGCCGCGCCGACCGAAAGTTCCAAGAGCGCCACCCGCAATTACGAATTGGACCGGACCTTGCAACACACCCGCCAGCCGGCCGGCCGCATCAAGCGGGTGTCGGTGGCGGTGCTGCTGGACAACGTCCCGCGCCCCGGTGCCAAGGGCAAGATGGTCGAGCAGCCGCTGACGGCCGCCGAGCTCACCCGCATCGAGGGCTTGGTCAAGCAGGCAGTGGGCTTCGACGCGGCCCGTGGCGACACGGTGTCGGTGATGAACGCCCCGTTCGTGCGCGAAGCGGTGGCCGGCGAGGAAGGTCCGAAGTGGTGGGAAGACCCGCGTGTGCAGAACGGTCTGCGCCTGCTGGTCGGTGCGGTGGTGGTGCTGGCGCTGCTGTTCGGCGTGGTGCGCCCCACCCTGCGCCAGCTCACCGGCGTGACCGCGATCAAGGAAAAGCAGGCCAAGGGCGGCAACGATGGCACTCCGCAGAGCGCCGACGTGCGGATGGTCGACGATGACGACCTGATGCCGCGCCTGGAAGAGGACACCGCCCAGCTCGGTCAGGACCGCAAGAACCCGATCGCGCTGCCGGACGCCTACGAAGAACGCATGCGTCTTGCACGCGAAGCAGTCAAAGCCGATTCAAAACGTGTCGCACAAGTCGTGAAGGGATGGGTCGCCAGTGAAGCCTGATACACCACCGATGACCGGCGTACAGCGCGCCGCCGTGCTGCTGCTGTCGCTTGGGGAAAGCGACGCCGCCGAAGTGCTCAAGCACATGGACCCCAAGGAGGTGCAGAAGATCGGCATCGCCATGGCCACCATGACCGGCATCTCGCGCGATCAGGTCGAGAAGGTGATGGACGACTTCAACGGCGAACTGGCCGGCAAGACCTCGCTGGGCGTGGGCGCCGACGACTACATCCGCAACGTGCTGATCCAGGCGCTGGGCGCCGACAAGGCCGGTGGCCTGATCGACCGCATCCTGCTCGGCCGCAACACCACCGGCCTGGACACCCTGAAGTGGATGGACCCGCGCGCGGTGGCCGACCTGGTGCGCAACGAGCATCCGCAGATCATCGCCATCGTCATGGCGCATCTGGACAGCGACCAGGCCGCAGAGGCCCTGAAGCTGCTGCCCGAGCGCACCCGCGCCGACGTACTGCTGCGCATCGCCACCCTGGACGGCATCCCGCCCAATGCGCTGAGCGAGCTCAACGACATCATGGAGCGCCAGTTTTCCGGCAACCAGAACCTCAAGTCGTCCAATGTGGGTGGCATCAAGGTGGCCGCCAACATCCTCAACTTCCTCGACACCGGCGCCGACCAGGGCGTGCTGGGCGAGATCGGCAAGATCGACGCCGACCTGGCCGGCAAGATCCAGGACCTGATGTTCGTGTTCGACAACCTGGTGGACCTGGACGACCGCGGCCTGCAGACGCTGCTGCGCGAGGTCTCCGGCGAGCGCCTGGGCCTGGCCCTGCGCGGTGCCGACGTCAAGGTGCGCGAGAAGATCACCCGCAACATGTCCCAGCGCGCCGCCGAGATCCTGCTCGAGGATATGGAAGCGCGCGGCCCGGTGCGCCTGGCCGACGTGGAAGCGGCGCAGAAGGAAATCCTCACCATCGTCCGCCGCCTGGCTGACGAAGGCGCCATCAGCCTCGGCGGCGCCGGTGCGGAGGCGATGGTATGAACGACATCGTCACCCGCTGGCTGGCCCCCGACCTGCACCTGGAGCCGGCCCCGCCGGCGCCGGAGTACGACGAGCCGGCCGTGCTCGAGCCGGTGCTGCGTCCGCCGACCCTGGAAGAGATCCAGGCGATCGAAGACGCCGCCCAGCAGGAAGGCTTCGCCCGCGGCCATGCCGAAGGCTTTGCCCAGGGCCAGTCCGAAGTGCGCCGCCTGACCGCGCAGATCGACGGCATCCTGGACAACTTTACCCGCCCGCTGGCGCGGCTGGAGAACGAAGTGGTCGGCGCGCTCGGCGAGCTGGCCGTGCGCATCGCCGGCTCGCTGGTCGGGCGTGCCTACCAGGCCGACCCGCAGCTGCTGGCCGAGCTGGTGCAGGAGGCCATCGATGCGGTCGGCGGCGCCGGCCGCGAGGTGGAAGTGCGCCTGCATCCGGACGACATCACCGCGCTGCTGCCGCATCTGGCGCCCAGCAGCACCACCCGCGTGGCCCCGGACCTGAGCCTGAGCCGCGGCGACCTGCGCGTGCATGCCGAGAGCGTGCGCGTGGACGGCACCTTGGACGCGCGCCTGCGGGCCGCGCTGGAGACAGTCATGCGCAAATCCGGAGCGGGCCTGTGAGCGCCCTGCTGGGCGCCACCCCGGCCGACTGGCTGGACGCGCGCAACCTGCGCCTGGCCACCCGCCTGAGCGGGCTCGGGCTGGAACCGAGCGCAGGCCGCACCCTGATCCGCGAAGGCATCCTGCGCCGGGCAGTCGGCCTGACCCTGGAAGCCACCGGCTGCGAGGCACCGATGGGCGCCACCTGCAAGGTCGAAGTCGACGGCGGCTGGGTCGATGCCGAAGTGGTCGGCTTCGCCGGCGAACGCACCTACCTGATGCCCAGCGCCGAACTGCATGGCCTGCTGCCGAACGCCCGCGTGGTGCCCTCGCGGCGCCGTGGCGGCGTGGAGGTGGGCGAAGGCCTGCTCGGCCGCGTCATCGACAGCGACGGCACCCCGCTCGACGGCAAAGGCCCGATCCGCGGCGAAGGCAGCGTCAGCATGGCCGGCGTGTCGATCAACCCGCTGGCGCGCGAACCCATCACCACCTCGCTGGACGTGGGCGTGCGCGCCATCAACGCCATGCTGCCGATCGGCCGCGGCCAGCGTGTGGGCCTGTTCGCCGGCTCCGGCGTCGGTAAATCGACGCTGCTCGGCATGATGACCCGCTTCACCTCGGCCGACGTCATCGTGGTCGGGCTGATCGGCGAACGTGGCCGCGAAGTGCGCGACTTCGTCGAAACCACGCTGGGCGAGGAAGGCCTGCGTCGCGCCGTGGTGGTGGCCGCCCCGGCCGACCGGCCGCCGTTGGCGCGCCTGCATGGCGCCTACCGCGCCACCGCCATCGCCGAATGGTTCCGCGACCAGGGCCTGAACGTGTTGTTGCTGATGGATTCGCTGACCCGTTTCGCCCAGGCGCAGCGCGAGATCGGCCTGTCGGTCGGCGAGCCGCCAACCACCCGCGGCTACCCGCCGTCGGTGTTCGCCAAATTGCCGGCGCTGGTGGAACGCGCCGGCAACGGCGCCAAGGGGCGCGGCTCGATCACCGCCTTCTACACCGTGCTGACTGAGGGCGACGACCCGCAGGACCCCATCGCCGACGCCGCACGCGCCATCCTGGACGGCCATATCCTGCTGTCGCGTCGGGTTGCCGACAGCGGCCTGTATCCGGCCATCGACCTGGAATCCTCGGTCAGCCGCGTGGTGCAGGACATCGCCGACGACACCTGGCGCCTGCGTATCCGCAAGCTCAAGCGGTTGCTGTCCGCCTACACCGCCAACCGCGACCTGATCGCCATCGGCGCCTACCAGCGCGGCAGCGACCCGGCCACCGACGAAGCCCTGGCGCGCTGGCCGGAGATCGTCGAATTCCTTGGCCAGGATGTGCACAAGGCGTCGGTTCTGAGCGACAGCCTGTCCGCGCTGCAGCAGCTGGTGGAACCGGAGAATTAATCCATGATGCAATCCAAACGGATCGACCCCCTGCTGCGCCGCGCCCAGGAACAGGAAGACAAGGTCGCGCGCGACCTGGCCGAGCGTCAGCGCGCCCTGGACACCCACCAGTCACGCCTGGACGAACTGCGCCGCTACGCCGAGGAATACGCCAACAGCCACATGGCCGGCACCAGCGCCGTGGCGCTGAGCAACCGCCGCGCCTTCCTGGACCGGCTCGACAGCGCCGTGCTGCAGCAGGCCCAGACCGTGGAAACCAACCGCAACAAGGTGGAAGCCGAGCGCACCCGGCTGCTGCTGGCCAGCCGCGAGAAGCAGGTATTGGAGCAACTGGCCGCCAGCTACCGCGCGCAGGAGAACAAGGTGATCGAACGCCGCGACCAGCGTGAGATGGACGACCTCGGCGCGCGTCGTTCGCGCCTGGCCCGCAGCGAAGATACCCACGGAGAATCCGCATGAACCCCTTGTCCGCTTTTGCCGCCGGCCTCGGCGCACTCGCCGGCACCGGCAAGAAATCCAGCTACAGCGATCCCTCGTCCGAGCCGGACGCTGGCCAGGACCAGTTCGCGCGCATGCTCAACCCGGCCAACACCCCGAACCAGGCCCCGCCGCAGGCGCCCGAGCGCGTGCCGGCCAAGCAGGCTGCGCCCAAGTCCAACCAGCCCGACAAGCAGCGCAGCGACGACGACCACGGCGACGATGCGCCGGGCGATGCCACTGCACGCCCGCGCGCGCAGGACGGCGATGCCAAGGCCGCCAAGTCCGGCAACGCCAAGGAACCGGCTGCCGCCGACGGTAGTAGCGCTGCCACCACCGCCAAGGCCGGCAAGGGCGGCAAGACCGCGAGCAACGGCGAAGACGCACCGGCCGACGCAGCCACCGCCACCGACACCGGCTGGCCACCGCCGGGCCTGGGCGGCTTCGGCATGGGCCTGCTGGCGCAGGCGCTGCCCGGCGGCGATGTGCTGGCGGCCGCGGCTGCGGCACTGGCTGCCGGCGTGACCGCTGCGGCCGGCGCCACGCCGGCCGCAACCGCGCTGCCGACCGACGCGGCCACACCCACCGCACCCGCGACCGCCGGCACCGCCCTGCCCTCGTTGGGCGCGTTGGCACCGGCTGCCGCCGCAGGCGCCAAGCCCACCTCCGTCACCGCCTTGAGCGGCGACGCCCAGGCGGCCGCGCTGATGAGCATGGCGACCAAGGCGCTGGACCCGGGCACCGACGACAGCGCCGGCCCGGCCGCGCCGGACGCCCCGGCGTTCGTGCTGCCGACCACCACGGCGGCCGCACTCGGCCGCTTGCAGGACCCGGCGCCGGTGTTCAGCGCCTCGCCCACGCCGACCCCGGAGATGGGCAGCGACACCTTCGACGACGCCATCGGCGCGCGCCTGAGCTGGCTGGCCGACCAGAAGATCGGCCATGCCCACATCAAGGTGACCCCGAACGAGATGGGCCCGGTCGAGGTGCGGCTGCATCTGGACGGCGACAAGGTCAATGCCAGCTTCAGCTCCGCCAATGCCGACGTGCGCCAGGCGCTGGAGCAGAGCCTGCCGCGCCTGCGCGACATGCTCGGCCAGAACGGCTTCCAGCTCGGCCAGGCCGATGTCGGCCAGCAACAGCAGAGCCAGTCGGGTAACCGCAACGGCGGCGGCAGCGACGGCACTGGCCTCAGCCTGGACGACAGCCCGCCCGTCGGAATTCCGTCGGTGGTGTTACGCCAGCGTGGATTGCTGGACGCCTACGCCTGAGCACGCGCGCCGGGCACGCCCCGGCGCGGCTGAAACCTGGGTGCCGGCAAGCTCGGACAGCACCCCACGACCCTCGCAGCGCAAGGTCTGCGGGGGCTTTGTCGTTCAAGTTGCACGCGCGCCAGGAAACCGTCGCCGGATTGGCATGCCAATTGCATCCACTGGGTGAGCATTCCCCCTGGAGCAGACTGTGGCAGCCGCGGAAAAACCCAAGAAGACCGAAGACAAAGACGACAAGGGCGACAAGAAGAAGGGCGGCAAGAAACTTCTGCTGATCGCCGTCGGGGTCGTGGTGCTGGCCGCTGCCGGCGGCGGCGCCTGGTTTTTCTTCGGCCACAAGGGCGAGGAGAAAGACGGCAAGCACGCCGCGCCCAAGGTGGCCGAGGTGCCCAAGCCGGCGCAGTACTTCCCGATGGATCCGGCAATCGTGGTCAACCTGGCCGACCCCGGCGACGGCCCGCAGTACCTGCAGGTCGAAGTGCAGCTGGTCACCCGCGACCCGGAAGACCTCAAGCTGATCACCGAAAACGCCCCGGCCATCCGCGCGCATCTGCTGATGCTGCTGTCGCAGGTCAAGGCCACCGATGTGGCCGACCTGGTCGGCAAGCAGAAGCTGCAGAAGGCCGCCCTGGCCGAAGCGCAGAAGGTCATGACCAGCGAGACCGGCAAGAAGTGCGTCGAAGAACTGCTGTTCACCAGTTTCGTCACCCAGTAAGGCCTGCCCCATGAGCGTCAGCGATCTGCTTTCCCAGGACGAAATCGATGCCCTGCTGCATGGCGTGGATTCGGGTGCGGTCAATACCGAGCCGGAGCCGCTGCCCGGCGAGGCGCGCCAGTACGACCTGTCCAGCCAGGACCGCATCATCCGTGGCCGCATGCCGACCCTGGAGATGGTCAACGAGCGCTTCGCGCGGCTGTGGCGCATCGGCCTGTTCAACCTGATCCGGCGTTCGGCCGACCTGTCGGTGCGCGGCATCGACCTGGTCAAGTTCAACGAGTACATGCATTCGCTGTATGTGCCCACCAACCTCAACCTGATCCGCTTCAAGCCGCTGCGCGGCACCGGCCTGATCGTGTTCGAACCCACGCTGGTGTTCACCGTGGTGGACAACTTCTTCGGTGGCGACGGCCGTTACCACACCCGTATCGAAGGTCGCGAATTCACCGCCACCGAGATGCGCGTGGTGCAGCTGATGCTCAAGCAGACCTTCGCCGACCTGAAGGAAGCCTGGGCGCCGGTGATGGAAGTGGACTTCGAGTACATCAACTCGGAGATCAACCCGCACTTCGCCAACATCGTCACCCCGCGCGAGTACGTGGTGGTGTGCCGCTTCCATGTCGAACTGGAAGGCGGCGGCGGCGAGATCCACATCACCCTGCCGTATTCGATGCTGGAGCCGATCCGCGAACTGCTCGATGCCGGCATCCAGAGCGACCGCAACGACCGCGACGACTCCTGGAACGTGATGCTGCGCGAGCAGCTGGATACCGCCGAGGTGACCCTGTCCAGCGTGCTGGCCAGCAAGCGCATGAGCCTGCGCCAGCTCACCGGCCTGAAGATCGGCGACATCCTGCCGATCGACCTGCCCGCACAGGTGCCGCTGTGCGTGGAAGACATTCCGTTGTTCACCGGCGAATTCGGCGTTTCCAATGGCAACAACGCCGTCAAGATCACCGCCGTACGCCCGCCCGGCGTGCAAGCCCCACGCGCCGTTCCCTCCCAGGACTCCAGCAAATGATCAACTCCGACATCCTCGACGCCGCGCCTGCAACCTTCGACAGCCTGCAGGCCGAGCACGACCAGAATGCCACCGACCTCAACCTGGACGTCATCCTGGACGTGCCGGTGACGCTGTCGCTGGAAGTGGGCCGCGCGCGCATCCCGATCCGCAACCTGCTGCAGCTCAACCAGGGCTCGGTGGTGGAACTGGAGCGCGGCGCCGGCGAGCCGCTGGACGTGTACGTCAACGGCACCTTGATCGCGCATGGCGAAGTGGTCGTCATCAACGACCGCTTCGGTATCCGCCTGACCGACGTGGTCAGCCCCAGCGAACGGATCCGGAGGCTGCGGTGATCGGCCTGCTGGCCGCTGCCGCCCCGGTCGCGGCCAAGGCCACCCAGGTCGGCGCGCAGGCGCCGTCCTCGCCCAGCCTGTTTGGCGCGGTGTTTGCATTGCTGCTGGTGCTGGCGCTGATCGTCGGCCTGGGCTGGTTGCTCAAGCGCATGCCCGGCAGCGGTTTCCGCAGTACCGAGGGCCTGCGGGTGGTGACCAGCCTGGCGGTGGGTGCCAAGGAACGCGTGGTGGTGGTGGAGGTGAACGGCCAGCAGTTGCTGCTCGGCGTCACCGCCGGCGGCATCAACACCTTGCACACCCTGTCCGAACCGCTGCCGTCCGCGCCCGCTCCCACCCTGCCCAACTTCAAGCAACTTCCCAATTTCGCCCAGCTGCTGGCACAGAAGCTGCGCAAGGACCCGTGACATGTTGAGTCGTTGGAATCGCTGGGGGCGCAGCCTCCGCCTGGTGCTGATCCTGCTGGTGATGAGCTGCCCGCTGCTGGCCGCTGCCACGCCCGCCGCATTGCCGGCCATGGCCCAGGCCGCCGCTCCCGCCGCCGCGCCGGCGACCGCGCCGGCCGGCGCCAATCAGCTGCCGTCGTTGCCCAATGTCAGCGTCGGCCGCATCGGCGACCAGCCGGTGAGCCTGCCGCTGCAGACCTTGCTGCTGATGACGGCGATCACCCTGCTGCCGTCGATGCTGCTGGTGCTGACCGCCTTCACCCGCATCACCATCGTGCTGGGCCTGCTGCGCCAGGCGCTGGGCACCGGCCAGACCCCGTCCAACCAGGTACTGCTGGGGCTGTCGATGTTTTTGACCGCGCTGGTGATGATGCCGGTGTGGCAGAAGATGTGGGGTGCCGGGCTCTCGCCGTACCTCAACAACCAGATCGATTTCCAGACCGCCTGGACGCTGACCACCCAGCCGCTGCGTGCCTTCATGCTGGCGCAGATCCGCGAGACCGACCTGATGACCTTTGCCGGCATGGCCGGCGACGGCAAGTACGCCGGCCCGGACGCGGTGCCGTTCCCGGTGCTGGTGGCCTCATTCGTGACCAGCGAGCTGAAGACGGCGTTCGAGATCGGCTTTCTGATCTTCATCCCGTTCGTGATCATCGATCTGGTGGTCGCCAGCGTGCTGATGTCGATGGGCATGATGATGCTGTCGCCGATGTTGATCTCGGCGCCGTTCAAGATCCTGCTGTTCATCCTGGTGGATGGCTGGGTGCTGGTGGTGGGCACATTGGCCGCGAGCTTCAACGCGTCGTAGCCGCAAGGTCTGCATGCGTGCCGCCCTGCCGGCGTGCCGACCCGTCCTGCCGCTTCGGCATGGGCCCGACGTCGGGCAGCAGACGCAGAGCAGACAGCAAGCGCGCCAACCAGTGCAGCCGATAGCGCCGAAGCGCACGGCTGAGCAATGGGCCCGGGGAGCCACCCAACACGCGTGGCTTCGCCTCGCACCCCCACCCCACCCCCCTCTCCCGCTGGAGAGGGGCGAGTTTCTGCAGACCGCAGCTTTGTCAGCCCACACACCGTCGAACAGCTCAGCCCCCTATTCAGACTCCCGCCTCCCGCCTCCCGCCTCCCGCCTCCCGATTCCCGCCTCCCGCCTCCCGATTCCCGATTCCCGATTCCCGATTCCCCAATCCCATCCATTGGCACCCCACTTGCATCACCACACCCATGAGCCCTGAAATCGCCCTGACCGAATTGCGTGGTGGCCTGGTCACCGTCCTGTGGATTGCCGGCCCGATGTTGCTGGCGGTGCTGGTCGTCGGTGTCGTGATCGGTGTGGTGCAGGCTGCCACCCAGTTGAACGAGCCGACCATCGCCTTCGTGGCCAAGGCGGTAGCGTTGACGGCCACCCTGTTTGCCACCGGCAGCATGCTGCTGGGGCATCTGGTGGAGTTCACCATTGCGCTGTTCCAGCGCATACCGCATCTGATCGGTTAGCGGACCCGGCCGGATGGATGCTGCCACCCAGATGGTGATCGACGGCCAGCGCGCGTTTGCGATGGTCGGGGCGATCATGTGGACCATGCTGCGCACCGGTGCGCTGCTGACCGCGATGCCGTTGATCGGCACGCGCGCGGTGCCGGGACGGGTGCGGGTGATGCTGGCCGGGACATTGTCGATGGTGCTGGCGCCGCTGCTGCCGCCGGTGCCGGATTGGGACGGTTTCACCGCGCAGGCGGTGCTCAGCGTCGCCCGCGAGCTGGCGGTGGGCGCCAGCATGGGCTTCATGCTCAAGCTGATCTTCGAGGCCGGCGCGATGGCCGGCGAACTGGTGTCGCAGTCCACCGGCCTGTCGTTTGCGCAGATGTCCGACCCGCTGCGCGGAGTCACCTCGGGGGTGATCGCGCAGTGGTTCTATCTCGGGTTCGGCTTGCTGTTCTTCGCGGCCAACGGACACCTGGCGGTGATCGCATTGTTGGTGGACAGCTACAAGGCCCTGCCGATCGGCACCGCGCTTCCCGATGCCGCCGCCTTCGCCGAGGTGGCGCCGACCCTGTTCCTGCAGATCCTGCGCGGCGGGCTCACCCTGGCACTGCCGATGATGGTGGCGATGCTGGCGGTCAACCTGGCCTTCGGCGCGCTGGCCAAGGCCGCGCCGGCGCTGAATCCGATGCAGCTGGGCTTGCCGCTGACGGTGTTGCTGGGGCTGTTCCTGCTGTCCAGCTTCGCCAGCGAATTCGCGCCGCCCGTGCAACGCATGTTCGATACCGCCTTCGACGCCGCCAGGGATTTGACTGCCTAGCGGACACATCCATAAGTGTGAACTGCCTCAAGTTTTTCGCCCGTCAGCCGTCAACGCCACAGGACGATTGATACCGCCAATCGCCATCACTCACCCACGCCAAAGTCGGCGGGAACCGATGCCCAACGTGTCTGCGCTGTTCGCTCCGATTGCGTCACGACGCGGCCACTGGTGGGCCTGGGGCTGTCTTTGGATTGCCGTGCTGCTGGCGTGCGGCAACGCGCGGGCGCAGACCTACAGCTTCCGCGACTACGCCCAGGCCGATGGCCTGCAGGGCATGACCGTCAACAGCCTGCTCGAAGATCGCCAGGGTGTGGTCTGGGTGGGCACCGAGCTGGCCCTGCACCGCTTCGAGCGCGAGAGTTTCATACCGGTCGGCCAGGAAAGCGGCCTGGATGCGCGCTATATCCGCGCCCTGGCGCTGGATGCCGCAGGACGGTTATGGGTTGCCAGTGCCAACGGCGTGTTCGTGCGCGACGGCGGTGCGTTCGTGCAGCTGCTGCGCGACGGCAAACCGATCCGCGCCGACAGCGGCAATGTGCTGGCTGCCTATGCCGGCGGCGTGGTGGTGGTCAGCGAGAACGCCTTGCTGCGCCTGTCGCCGGATCACACGGGCGGCTGGTCGGTGCACCCGCTGCCGTTGCAGCTGGCCGATGGCACCACTCTGCCGGCCGGCAAGGCGTTACTTGCCGATGGCACGGCACTCTGGAGCAGCTGCGGGCCGCACGTCTGCCGGATCGACGAGAACGGACGCACCGAGTTGCTCGGCGAAGCAGACGGAGTGCCGGAGCGGCAGTGGCGGGCGATCTTTCGCGACCACCAGAACACCCTGTGGCTGCGCGGCGGTGGCCTGGTGCTGTCGCGCGCGACTGGTGAGCGTGTATTCCGCAACCATGCGGCGCCGGCAGGCACCAGCTTCGACACGCTCTCGGCCGCCACCACCCTGTCCGAAGATGCACAGGGCCGCCTGCTGACCCGCTCCGATCGCGGCCTGGTGCGCTGGGAAGGCGATCACTGGCGCTACTTCGGCCACGACCAGGGGCTGCCGATCAGCCCGATGGTCGGCCCGTTGCTGATGCAGCGCACCGGCCAGCTATGGATCGGTACCCGTGGCCTGGGCGTGCAGCGCTGGCTGGGCTACGGCAACATCGAACACTGGGACGAGAGCCAGGGCCTGGCGGAAGCGCCGACCTGGATGATCCAGCGCCTGCCCAGCGGCGAGCTGCTGGTCGGCGGCGATGCCGGCTCCAATGTGCTGGATCCGCGCAGCGGGCGCATGCAGCCCTGGACGCTGGACGACGGCCAGCCGCTGCTGCAGTCGATCTCCCTGGCGCTCTCGCCGACAGACGGCGCCGCCTGGGTGGCACGCTCGTCCGGCGCATTGGCGCGGCGCGATCCGCGCAGCGGCCGGACCGTCGACGTGCTGCAGCTGGGCCTGCCGATCAACAAGCTGTTGTTCGACGCCGCCGGCACCTTGTGGATCACCACCCCGCGCGGCCTGTATCGCATGCCGCCGGGCGCGCCATACCAGGCCATCCGCGATCCGGGCGTGCCGGCCGCGTTCGTGGGCGATGTCGATCTCGACCCCCAGGGCCGGCTCTGGGCCAGCACCCGCGAGGGGCTGTACAAGCGGCAGGCAGACGGTGCCTGGCAACGCGTGCAGGTGCGTGGCGTGCTGCCCAGCCAGGATTTCTTCCTGATCGATTTTGCTCCCGATGGCGAGCTGTGGATCTCGCTGCGCGATACCGGGCTGTGGCATGGCCGCCTGCAGGCCGATGGCGTGCTGGCGCTGCGCGCGGTGGACGATCCGCTGGTGGCGCGGGTGATGCCGTTCATCCTGCGCCACGACCGCGAGGGCCGGCTGTGGCTGGGCAGCAGCCAGGGCCTGGACATGCTGCAAAACGGCCATTGGTCGCGGGCCACGCGCACCGAGGGCCTGTTGTGGGATGACATGTCGGCCAATGCGTTCTTCGAGGACGGGGATGGCAGCATCTGGCTCGGCAGCAGCCGCGGTGCCACCCATCTGATCGATCCGTTGCGCGTGTTCGCCGCACCGCCGTTGCGCGTGGACATCCTGCGCGTGCGGCGTGGCAACCAGGCGATCACGCCGGGGGCGCAGGTCGACTGGTCGCAGGTGCCGCTGGATGTGGACATCAGCGCGCCCGGCGCCGAAGGCGGCCCGGACCGCATCAGCTTCCGCTACCGGGTGGAGGGCCACCAAGCACGCTGGACCCAGACCTCGCTCAGTCACCTCACCTACCCGCTGTTGCCGCCCGGCACCTACACGCTGGAAGTCCAGGCGCTGGATGCCTACCAGCGCAGCGCCAGCCCGGTCGCGCGGCTGCGTTTCGTGCTGCGCCCGCCGTGGTGGCGCGGCGTGCCGGCAGTGGCTGGCTACGTGCTGCTGGGCATTGCCGCAGTGATCGCGCTGCTGCGCTGGCGCACGCGCAAGCTGCTGCGGCGCAAACGCGAACTGGAGCAACTGGTGGCCGAGCGCACTGCCGAGCTGGAACAGGACAAGCGCGAGCTGGAGGCGGCACGCGCCGAGCTCGCGCTCAAGGCCACCCACGACGAGCTGACCGGGCTGCTCAATCGCGCCGGCATCCTGCACGCGCTGCGCGGCATGCTGGCGCGTGCCGACACCAGCGCGCGGCCGCTGGCGGTGGTGTTGATCGACCTGGACCACTTCAAGCTGGTCAACGATCAGCACGGCCACCTGGCCGGGGACGCGGTGCTGGCCGAAGTCGGCCGGCGCCTGGATACGCTGGTGCGCGGCGACGACCGCATCGGTCGCTACGGCGGCGAGGAATTGCTGGCGCTGCTGCCGGGGCTCAGTGCCCAGTCCACCCATCGCCTGCAGGCGTTGCATCGCGGGATCTGCGGCAACTACCCGATCGATGGTGGCGTGCTGCCGGTGACCTGCTCGGTCGGGGTGGCCTGGTTCCAGCCGGGCGAAACCCTGGAACAGCTGCTGGCGCGTGCCGACGCCGCGCTCTATCGCGCCAAGCGCAATGGACGCAACCGCATCGATTACGACCATGTGCGCTACGACGCCGCGTCCAGCGGCTGAACCCGCGTCTGGACGCAGGCCGAAGGACAGCGCCATTGCTGCGATCTGCCAACCGGCCGGGCACGTAGCCTCCCACGGACGCCTCGCCGGGAAAGACGTATCCGCTGCGACACCCGCGTGCGGGCAGCCATGCAGCCGTTGCGCGACCGGCATCAAGCCATCGGCGTGATCGCGCCTGCAGCGACAGGGTCCGGCCCAGGGAACAACACGCGCCCGGCAAGGGCCGTGCGCGCTGCGCACTCACGCCGCCATGCCTGCTTAAGCATTAAAGAAACACGCGTGAACAGCCGCTAGTCGGTTTACTGCGGCCTGCTATGGGGGCCGCCCATGGCAAGCGTGAGACACCCGCGCGAGGGGCGCGGACCACACGCGCCGATGCGTGGGAGAGTGCAACGCTCGTGGGGGTTGAGTACCGTCAATGCAGGTCGTCAGGCCGGCGTGCACCGTTTTTGGCGGTGCTGCTGCTGGTCTTGCTGTCGCTAGCCGATCTGGCCGGCGCGCAGAGCGCGAGCATTCGTCGCTACGCCCACGACCAGGGCTTGCTCGGGCTGGCCGGCACCTGCCTGCTGCAGACCCGCGCCACGCTGCTGTGGGTGTGTACCGAAAGCGGCCTGTATCGCTACAACGGGCGCAGCTTCCAGCAGGTGATGCTGGATGGCCTGCGCAACGAACCGATCACCTCGATGGCCGAAGCCGCCGACGGGCGGCTGTGGGTGGCCGGCTTCCAGGCCCTGTTCGTCGGCGACGAGCACGGCTTCCGCAAACTGGCCCCCGACGAGGCCGAACACCTGCAGGAAGACATGCTGCTGGCCAGTCCCTCCTGGGGCACGGTGCTGGCCAATGGCGGCACGCTGGAACGATTGAGCGCACGCGGCAACGGCCACTGGCACAGCGAGCCGCTGCTGGATACCGCCACCCGGGTGCGCGTGCCCGAGCTGTCCAAGGTGCTGAGCCTGTCGGTGGACGGCGACACCTTGTGGGCCGGCTGCGCCAAGCGGCTGTGCGCCATCGATGCGCAGCGCAAGGTGCAGGTGTACGGGCCGGACCAAGGCGTGCCGGAAGATCGCTGGTACAGCGTATTGCGTGATCACGACGGCGCACTGTGGGTCCGCGGCACCGGCAACCTGCTCTATCGCGCGCCGGGCGCCAGCAAATTCAGCGTGCGGCCGCTGCCCTTGCTCGATGGCAGAACCATCGGGCGACAGGCGCCGTTGGTGCTGGACCGCGAAGGACGCGTGCTGGTACGTCGCAACGACGGGCTGGCGCGCTGGGAGAACGGCCGCTGGCGCAGTTTCGGCGCCGACAACGGGCTGCCGCCCGGCAGCAGCGATGCGATCCTGGTGGACCGCGATGGCGATGTCTGGATGACCGTCGATGGCGAAGGCCTGGTGCGCTGGGCCGGCTACGAATGGATCGAGAACTGGGACGCCTCGCAGGGCATGCCGGCCGCGCCCACCTGGTCGATCGCCCGCGACGCGCAGGGCGCGCTGCTGGTCGGCAACGAACACGGCACCGGCCGCCAGGTCGATCCGGGCGGCCGGTTCGTCCCGGCCCTGCAGGCCTCCGGGATCCAGATCGTGGGCATGCAACGCAGCGCCGATGGCAGCCTGTGGACGCTCAATTCGGCCGGTTCACTGCGCCGCACCTGGCCCGATGGCCGCAGCGCGCAGATCGCCAAACTGCCGCGCACCGCACGCCGCCTGCTGATCGATCGGCAGGGGCGGATGTGGATGCTCAGCGCGGGCGGCCTGTTCGTGATCCGGCATCCGCTGGAGGGCGGCACGATGGAAGCTGTTCCGGAGATGCCCACGATCGCCTATACCGACATCCAGCAGACCGCCAACGGCACGTTGTGGGTGTCCACCGCCAACGGCTTGTTCCGGCTGCAGGGCGCACGCTGGTCCAGGGTCGAGGTGCTGGTCAATGGCGGCGCCTCGGACCCGTGGATCAGCAAGTTCCACATCAGCGACAGCGGCGAGGTGTGGCTGGCGTTCTATCGGCCCGGTCTCTGGCACGGCATGTTGCTGGGCGAGCGGCTGGATCTGCAGGCGATCAGCGACGAGGCGCTGCGCGATGTCGGCGTCTACCTGATGCGCGGCGACAGCCTCGGCCGGGTCTGGGTGGGCCATGCGCGCGGCGTGGAGGTCTACGACGGCGAGCGTTGGGCGCATCTGTCGCAATCGCAGGGCCTGCTGTGGGACGACATCTCCGAAGCCGCCTTCGCCGAGGATCCGGATGGGTCGATCTGGATCGGTACCTCGCGCGGGGTGAGCCATCTGCTGGACCCGGCGCGGCTGTTCGATGCGCGCCAGCCCAGCGTGCGCATCGACAGCGTCAGCCGTGGCGGCGTGCCGGTGCAGCGCGGCCAGTTGCTGGGCTGGAGCGACCAGCCGCTGCATATCGAGCTGTCCACGATGGAGGTGTACGACGACCCGAGCCGCCTGACCGTGCGTTACCGCCTGCTCGGCCTGCACAACGAATGGATCCAGAGCGACAACCTGTCGATCGACCAGGCGCCGCTGCCCTCCGGGCATTTCCGGCTGCAGGTGCAGGTGCTGGACCGCTACCGCCGCACCGCCTCGCCGATCGCCGACCTGCCGTTTGCGGTGGCCCCGCTGTGGTGGCGCAGCCCGCCGGCGATCGTGTTGTATGTGCTGATCGGCAGCGCGCTGCTGGCCGGCCTGTGGCGCTGGCGGCACCGCCATCTGGTCGCGCGCGAACGCATGCTGGCCGAACTGGTGGCCGAGCGCACCTATCAGCTGGAACACGAAAAACGCGATCTGGAAAGCGCGCGTGCGGCGCTGGCCCTGAAGGCCAGCCACGATGCCCTGACCGGCCTGCTCAACCGCTCCGGCGTGCTCGAAGCCATGGCCGAAGAACTGCAGGCCTGCGCGCACGGCGGGCATCCGCTGGCGGTGGTGCTGATCGATCTGGACCACTTCAAACTGGTCAACGACGAACACGGGCATCTGGTCGGCGATGCGGTGCTGGCCAAGGTCGGCGCTCGCCTGACCGCCTGCCTGCGCGACTCGGACAAGGTGGGCCGTTACGGTGGCGAGGAACTGCTGTTGCTGCTGCCGGGCATGTCGCAGCATAGCCAGCACCGGCTGCGCGCCATCCACGAAAAGCTCAGCCTGGCACCGTACGAGGTGGGCGCCGCCCGGCCGCTGCCGGTGACCTGTTCGGTCGGCGTGGCCTGGTTCCGGAGCGGTGACAACGCCGCCACGCTGCTGGCACGTGCCGACGAGGCGCTGTACCGCGCCAAGCGGCATGGCCGCAATCGCATCGAACCGGAAGAGCCCGAATCCTCGGTGGCATGAGCAGCCGCGCCCCGGGGCGCAGGCCAGGCGCATCCAACCCAGCGGCCCCACAGCGCCGCCTGCCCCGATCAGCCACTTTTTCAGGCCGGCCCCCTCTCGGCCAGCTCTCCCCCGACCCCGACTCCCCAACCCCGGCCCCAGCGACTGGAACGCCACTTGCATGACACAGGGCTGACCAGTCACCGGCACCTCCATGTCCGAGTCCGAAGACGGCGGCGAACGCACAGAGCTTCCCACCGAAAAACGCCTGCGCGAAGCCCGCGAGCAGGGCAACATCCCGCAATCGCGCGAGTTGTCCACCGCCGCGGTGTTCGGTGCCGGCGTGTTCGCGCTGATGGCCCTGGCCCGCGGCATCGGCGATGGCGCCAGCGTCTGGATGAAGACCGCGCTCAGCCCGGACCCGAAGATGCGTGAAAACCCGATGGCGCTGTTCGGCCATTTCGGCGACCTGCTGCTGCAGCTGCTGTGGGTGATGCTGCCGCTGATCGGCATCTGCCTGGCCGCCGGCCTGGCCGGCCCGCTGTTGATGAGCGGGCTGCGCTTTTCCGGCAAGGCGATCATGCCCGACCTCAACAAGCTCAACCCGATGAACGGGATCAAGCGCATGTGGGGCAGCAACAGCCTGGCCGAGTTGATCAAGTCGGTGCTGCGGCTGCTGTTCGTCGGCCTGGCCGCCAGCCTGTGCATCTCCAAGGGCCTGCACGGCCTGCGCTCGCTGGTGAACCAGCCGCTGGAACAGGCGGTGGGCAACGGCCTGGACTTCACCAAGAGCCTGCTGTTCTACACCGCCGGCGCGCTGGTGCTGCTGGCCGCCATCGACGCGCCCTACCAGAAGTGGAACTGGCTACGGAAGCTGAAGATGACGCGCGAAGAGATCAAGCGCGAGATGAAGGAAAGCGAGGGCAGCCCGGAGGTCAAGGGCCGCATCCGCCAGATGCAGATGCAGATGTCGCAGCGCCAGATGATGGAAGCAGTGCCCAAGGCCGACGTGGTGCTGATGAATCCGACCCACTACGCGGTGGCGCTCAAGTACGAAGGCGGCAAGATGCGCGCCCCGATCGTGGTGGCCAAGGGCGTGGACGAAATGGCCTTCCGCATCCGCGAAGCCTGCGAACAGCACCGCGTGGCGATCGTCACCGCCCCGCCTTTGGCACGCGCCTTGTATAGAGAAGCGCAAATCGGCAAGGAAATTCCCGTGAGACTCTATTCGGTCGTGGCCCAGGTGCTGTCCTACGTCTACCAGCTGCGTGGCTGGAACGGCGGCCCGATGCCGGAATTGCCGTCGCTGGACGTGGATGAGTTCGGCAAGGGAGCCAGCGTATGAGCGCCCAACCCGCCCCGATGAACGCCCGGCGCATCATGGAGTTGCTGCGCAACGGCCTGGGCGCGCCGCTGGCCCTGATGGCCATGCTGGCCATGCTGATGGTGCCGCTGGCCGCGCCGGTGCTGGATGCGCTGTTCACCTTCAACATCGCCATCTCGCTGATGGTGCTGCTGGCGGTCGTCTACGTGCAGCGCCCGCTGGAATTCACCATTTTCCCGATCGTGCTGCTGATGACCACGATGCTGCGGCTGGCGCTGAACGTCGCCTCCAGCCGCGTGATCCTGATCAACGGCCAGGACGGCCATGCCGCAGCCGGCAAGGTGATCGAGGCGTTCGGCCAGTTCGTGATCGGCGGCAACTACGCCGTGGGTATCGTGGTGTTCGCGATCCTGACCATCATCAACTTCGTGGTCATCACCAAGGGTGCCGGACGCGTGTCGGAAGTGACCGCGCGCTTCATCCTGGACGCCATGCCCGGCAAGCAGATGGCCATCGACGCCGACCTCAATGCCGGTTTGCTGACGCGCGAGGAAGCCAAGGCCCGCCGCGAGGAAGTCCGCGAGGAAGCCGACTTCTACGGTGCGATGGACGGTGCCAACAAGTTCATCCGCGGCGACGCCATCGCCGCCATCCTGATCCTGTTCATCAACCTGGTCGGCGGCATGGCGGTGGGCATGTTCCAGCACGGCATGAGCTTTGTGGATGCCGCCTCCACCTACACCCTGCTGTCGATCGGCGACGGTTTGGTGGCGCAGCTGCCAGCCCTGCTGGTGTCGTCCTCGGTCGCCTTGCTGGTGACCCGCGCCTCGCGCGCGCAGGACATGCGCGGCGCCATGATCAGCCAGGTGTTCGGCCAGCACCGCGCCCTCGCGGTGGCCGCGGCCATCCTGGGCCTGGTCGGCCTGGTGCCGGGCATGCCCAACGTCGCGTTTTTGACGCTGGGCCTGATCCTGGGCGTGATCGCCTGGAAAATGTACAAGCGCAGCCTGGTCATCCCGCCGACCGGCGACCCCGCCACCGATCCCAAGGCCGCCGCCGCGGCCACTGCCGCCCAGGCCAGCTCGGAGCTGAGCTGGGACGAGCTGCGCCCGATCGACCCGCTGGGCCTGGAAGTGGGCTACCGGCTGATTCCGCTGGTGGACAAGAACCAGGGTGGCGAACTGATGGCGCGCATCAAGGGCGTGCGCCGCAAGCTCACCCAGGACATCGGCTTCCTGGTGCCGCCGGTGCATATCCGCGACAACCTGGAACTGTCGGCCAATGCCTACCGCTTGCTGGTGCACGGAGTGCCCGTGGCCACCGCGGAAATCTATCCCGATCGCGAACTGGCGCTGGACCCGGGCGGTGCACTCGGCCAGCTCGACGGCATCCCCGGCAAGGACCCGGCGTTCGGCCTGGACGCCACCTGGATCCAGCCGCACCAACGCGCCTATGCCGAATCGATGGGCTATACGGTGGTCGACCCGGCCACCGTGGTCGCCACCCATCTGTCGCACCTGATCCGCGAACACGCCCCGGAACTGCTCGGCCACGAAGAAGTGCAGCAGCTGCTGGCGACCCTGGCCAAGACCGCGCCGAAGATGGTCGAAGACCTCACCCCGAAGGCGCTGCCGCTGTCGGTGGTGGTGCGCGTGCTGCAGAACCTGCTGATCGAGCGCATCCCGGTGCGCCAGCTGCGCAAGATCGTCGAAGCGCTGGTCGAACACGCCCCGCACAGCCAGGACCCGACCACCCTCACCGCCGCGGTACGCACCTCGCTGGGCCGCTTCATCGTGCAGGAAATCGCCGGCATGTCGGCCGAGCTGCCGGTCTACACGCTGGCCCCGCAGCTGGAGCGCGTGCTGCAGGAATCCACCCACGGCAACGGCGTGGCGCTGGAGCCCGGCCTGGCCGAACGCCTGCACCAGAGCCTGGCCGACTGCGTCGGCAAGCAGGAAGCGCGCAACGAACCGGCAGTGGTGCTGGTGCCCGGCCAGGTCCGCGCCGCCCTGGCCCGCCTGGTCCGCCACAGCGTCCCGTCCCTGTCGGTGCTGGCCTACAGCGAAGTGCCCGAAGACAAGCGCCTGAAGCTGGTCGGCACGATCAGCTGAGACCGCCCACCGGCCAACGCACCCTGTGGGGGCGCACCCGGGCGCGACAGGCGTTACCGGCACACCCCGTCGCGCCCGGGTGCGCTCCTACGACAGGCCAGGCAACCCGGGAACACACCGCAGACGCCGACACCACGGTAGGAGCGCACCCGGGCGCGACAGGTTTTACCGGCACAGCCCGTCGCGCCCAGGTGCGCTCCTACGATAGGCCAGGCAACCCGGGAACGCACCGCGGACGCTGACACCACGGTAGGAGCGCACCTGGGCGCGACAGGCGTTACCGGCACGGCCCGTCGCGCCCAGGTGCGCTCCTACGATAGGCCGGGCAACCCGGGAACACATCGCGGACGCCGACACCACCGTAGGAGCACACCTGGGCGCGACAGGTGTTACCGGCACGGCCCGTCGCGCCCGGGCGCGCTCCTACGACAGGCCGGGCAATCCGACAACACATCTCAGACGCCGACACCACGGTAGGAGCGCACCCGGGCGCGACAGGCGTTACCGGCACGGCCCGTCGCGCCCAGGTGCGCTCCTACGAACCTACCCACCACGCCGACCAGCACCCGGCGTCGGAAAGCCGCCACTGGTCCGGATCTCCAATCGATTGCACGGCGCTGGCCGTTTCCAGACGGTCCAAGTGCTCCAAGCTTGGCCTTCCGCCCGCAAACGCATCCGCCCGCACGACGCCACCAGCGCACAGCCGCCCTGGAAAAAAGTCAATCAATCCATTGACTTGAAGCCGTCGGACCCAGCCGGACACACAACTCCCGCCTGGTCCTAACGCACCAGCTCCCCGCGCCGGAACCCCGGCACCCCGTTTTGGCACGCCGCGTGCATTAGCTCTGCCGAGACCGCAGCCAGCGCCACCGCTGCGGGGCGAGAGCAGCACTTGGAACAACCGAACGGGACAGGCAACTCATGACGCTGGCAACACACCCACATTCATCGCGCACCCGTCCGGCGTCCGGCGGGTCCCGTTCCTGGAGGCACTTCGCATGAAAATCAAACGCTTCGTTGCCCCGGACATGCGCACCGCATTCCGCATGGTGCGTGAAGAACACGGCCCGGACGCAGTGATCCTGTCCAATCGCCGCACCGCCGAAGGCATCGAGATCGTCGCTGCCAGCAACTACGACGAAGAACTCGTGCAGCGCGCCCTGGAAACCGCGCGCTCCGAGGCGCCGGCCGTTGCCGCCGCGCCGATCCCGTCGGCAGCTGCCCCGCAGGCACCGGCCCCGCAAGCAGCCGCCGCACCGGTCCACGCACCGCTGAAGCCGGCCGCCGATGCCGGCACGAGCCAGCGCCAGCGCGTTGCCAGTGCCGCCGAGGACATGATCGCCGCGATGGCGCTGCGCCAGCCGGTCAACGTGCCGCGTCAGCCGCAGGTGCCCGCACCGGTGCGTAGCGCCGCCGTCCCCTCGCCCGCCGCCCAGGCCCTGGCCCACGCTGTTGCGGTGACCGCCGCGCCGCGCCAGGAACACGCGCTGTCGGCCGTGCCGGAACAGCTGTTCGCCGATTTCCTGACCACCGCGCCGGTGCAGCGCGCCGCCGTGCAGGCTGCCCCGGTGCAGGCGCCGACCCCGATCATGGCCGCCGCCGCTGCGCCTGCGCAGGCCGGCTACGACCAGGACGAGGACGCGCTGGACGACGACACCGACTTCGACCTGGACGCGCTGCCGCAGATCCTGCCGCCGGCCGCATTGCCGCCGCTGGTGGTTGCCCCGCCGGCGCTGGCCGCGGTGCCGGTCGCCGCCGCCCCGGCGCCGCAGAACGACGAAGAACTCAAGCAGTTGCGTGGCGAGCTGGCGCTGATGCGGCAGATGATCGAGCGCGAAATGAACCGCCTCACCGACGAGCGCCTGCGTGGCTCGCCGGTGCGCGCGCAGGCCCTGGAGCTGATGGACGACTACGGCTTCGACGCCGGCCTGATCCGCGACGTGGCACTGCAGATTCCGGCCGATACCGAATTGCACCGCGGCCGCGGGCTGATGCTGGGGCTGCTGTCCAAGCGCCTGCCGGTGGCCCCGGTCGACCCGCTGGAACGCGGCGGCGTGATCGCCCTGGTCGGCCCGACCGGCGCCGGCAAGACCACCACCATCGCCAAGCTCGCCCAGCGCTTCGCCGCCCAGCACGCCCCGCGCGACGTGGCCCTGGTCACCACCGACACCCAGCGCGTCGGCGGCCGCGAGCAGCTGCACAGCTACGGCCGTCAGCTCGGCATCGCCGTGCACGAGGCCGACAGCGCCGAGAGCCTGCTGGAACTGCTCGAGCGCCTGCGCGACTACAAGCTGGTGCTGATCGACACCGCCGGCATGGGCCAGCGCGACCGCGCCCTGGCCGCCCAGCTGAACTGGCTGCGCGCCGCGCACCAGGTCACCTCGCTGCTGGTGCTGCCTGCCAACGCGCACTTTTCCGACCTCGACGAGGTCGTGCGCCGCTTCGCCCACGCCAAGCCCCAGGGCGTGGTGCTGACCAAACTTGACGAGACCGGCCGCTTCGGTAGTGCGCTGTCGGTCGTCGTCGATCACCAAATGCCCATCACCTGGGTGACTGACGGACAGCGGGTCCCCGACGACCTGCACCGCGCCAATGCCGCCAGTCTCGTTCTTCGCCTTGAAGATTTGCGGCGCGCTGCCGATAAGCCCTGTACTCCGGAGCACAACCATGCAGTCGCGTGAATACGCCAAGCTGACCAACGCCTTCCCCCTGTCGGCGACCCGTCCCGAGCCCCTGGGCCCGGTGCGCACCATTGCCGTGACCGGTGGCAAGGGCGGCGTGGGTAAAACCAACATCTCCGCCAACCTGGCCGTAGCGCTGGCCGACATGGGCAAGCGCACCCTGCTGCTGGATGCCGACCTGGGCCTGGCCAACCTGGACGTGGTGCTGGGCCTGTCGCCCAAGTACACCCTGGCCGACCTGATCGCCGGCCGCTGCACGCTGGATGAAGTGATCATCGAAGGCCCCGGCGGCGTGCTGGTGGTCCCGGCCGCCTCCGGTCGCCGCCACATGGCCGAACTGGCCCCGGCCCAGCACATCGGCCTGGTCAACGTGTTCTCCGAGCTGGAACGCGACCTGGACGTGATGGTCATCGACACCGCCGCCGGCATCACCGACAGCGTGCTGACCTTCTGCCAGGCCGCCCAGGACACCGTGGTGGTGGTCTGCGACGAGCCGGCCTCGATCACCGACGCCTACGCGCTGATCAAGGTGCTCTCGCGCGAACGCGGCGTGGACCGCCTGCAGATCATCGCCAACATGGTGCGCGACCCCAACGAAGGCCGCCTGCTGTACGACAAGCTGTCGCGGGTCTGCGAAAAGTTCCTCGGCGACGTGTCGCTGAACTACCTCGGCCACGTGCCGCAGGACGACTGGTTGCGCCTGTCGGTGCAGCGCCAGCAGCCGGTCATCAAGGCCTACCCCGCCAGTCCGTCGGCGCAGGCCATTGCAGAAATCGCTCGCCGTACCTCGCGCTGGCAGGCCCCCACCGTGCCGCGCGGCAATGTCGAGTTCTTCGTCGAACGCATCATCCAACGGGGAGTGGCCGCATGAGCACCGCTACCGCAACCACGGCCAGCGCGCAGTACCGCGCCGTGCAGCGCAACAACGCCAACGACATCGTCACCCAGCACGCCGACCTGGTGCGCCGCATCGCCCACCATCTGGCCGCGCGCCTGCCGGCGAGCGTGGAAGTGGACGATCTGATCCAGGCCGGCATGATCGGCCTGATCGAAGCCTCGCGCAGTTACGACTCCGAACAGGGCGCCTCGTTCGAGACCTATGCGTCGATCCGCATCCGCGGCTCGATGATCGACGAAATCCGGCGTGGCGACTGGGTGCCGCGCTCGGTGCACCGCCGCGCACGCGACGCTGCCGCCGCCGTGCGCAAGATCGAACAGCACACCGGCCGCGCCGCTGCCGCCACCGAAGTGGCCGCCGCGATGGAGATGCCGCTGCCCGACTACCTGCGTCTGATGGAAGATGCCGCCCGCGGCCAGGTGCTGAGCCTGGAGTCGCGGATCGAGGATCACGGCGAGCTGGACACCACCGCCAAGGGCGGCCCCAATCCGCAGCAGATGATGGAGCGTGGCGAATTCGGCCGCGAGCTGGGCAAGGCCATCGGCCAGTTGCCCGAGCGCGAGCAGCTGGTGCTGTCGCTGTACTACGAACAGGAATTGAACCTGAAAGAAATCGGCGCCGTGCTCGGTGTCAGCGAATCGCGCGTCTGCCAGATCCATGGCCAGGCGGTGGTGCGTCTGCGCGGCCGCCTCAAGGTCTTCGAACTGGCCGATGCCGGTGTCGAAATTGACGAATGATTTTTTCGCGCATTTTTTAGTGTTAGGAGCTTGATGTGAACAAGAACATGCGGATTTTGATCGTGGACGACTTCTCGACGATGCGACGTATCGTCAAGAATCTGTTGGGCGATCTGGGCTTCACCAATACCGCAGAGGCCGAAGACGGCAACAGCGCATTGGCGGCGTTGCGGGCCGGCCCGTTCGATTTCGTGGTCACCGACTGGAACATGCCCGGCATGACCGGCATCGACCTGCTGCGCAACATCCGCGCCGACGCCAAGCTCAAGCACCTGCCGGTGATGATGGTGACCGCCGAAGCCAAGCGCGAGCAGATCATCGAAGCGGCCCAGTGCGGCGTGAACGGCTACATCATCAAGCCGTTCACCGCACAGACGCTGGAAGAGAAGCTGGGCAAGGTGTTCGAACGTCTGGCGGCGACCGCCTGATGAACGCCACCGTGGAAGCCGATGCCGAACGTGCCGCCCTGATCGAGCGCCTGCAGCACGCGCTCGATGCACTGGAAAGCGGTGACCAGGTCGCCTGGCGGCGCGAGGTGGACCACCTCGCCGCGCTGCGCACGCGCCCGATGATGCAGAGCCTCAGCCGGCTCGCGCGCGAACTCGGGCAGGCGCTGGGCGAGCTGCCCACCGTGCCCGAGGAAGCCGGCGAACTGGACGATGCCTGCTCGCGCCTGGACCACGTGGTGGAAATGACCGAGAAGGCCAGCCATCGCACGCTGGATCTGGTCGAGGAATGCCGCGAGCTGGCCAACCAGCTGCGCGACGGTGGCCTGAACCAGGACCAGGGCGCACTGATGGACAAGATGCGCCATAACCTGACCGAGCTGTCGCTGGCGCAGAGCTACCAGGACCTGAGCGGCCAGATCATCCGTCGCGTGGCCGGGATCGTGCGGCGCGTGCACGAGGGCTTCGGTGCGCTCGGCCTGCCGCCGAAGAATCCCGAGCCGAAGAAAGACGACGGCGGTCTTGCCGGTCCTGCAGTCAAGGGCCTGGACCGTCACGCGGTGTCGCAGGACGACGCCGACGACCTGCTGTCCGGATTGGGGCTGTAACCATGAGTGCTGTTCCAGACGATATTGCTGCCGATTTCATTGTCGAGGCCCAGGAGATCCTGGATCGCCTCGGCGAACAGCTGGTGTCGCTGGAACAGGCACCGGACGAAGCCGACCAGCTCAACGCGGTATTCCGCGGCTTCCACACGCTCAAGGGCGGCGCCGGCTTCCTGGCGATCAAGCCGATGGTCGAGCTCTGCCACGCCGCCGAGGAAACCCTGGGCATGGCGCGCTCCGGCCAGGCGGTGTTGCAGGCGCATCACTTCGATGCCGCGCAGCAGTCGCTGGATTATCTGCAGGCCATGCTGGATGCGATGGGCTCGGGCGAAACCGTGCCGCATGCACCGGCCTCGCTGATTGCGCAGTTCGATGCCAAGAGCGGCCCGCCGGCGGTCAAGGCCGCGCCCAAGGCCGCTGCCGCTGCACCTGCACACGATGACGCACACGGCGCTGCTGCGCCGGGCGCCAAGGCCGCGCCCAAGGCGGCGGCCAAGGCCGCCGACGCCGAGCAGACCGTGCGCGTGGACACCAAGCGCCTGGACGCCATCGTCAACCTGATCGGCGAACTGGTGCTGTCGCGCAACCGTCTCAAGACCCTGCGCACCCGCCTGCGCGACGAAGAACTCGACCGCGCGGTCAGCACGCTGGACATCGCCACCGCGCGTCTGCAGACCGCGGTGATGCGCACCCGCATGCAACCGGTGAGCAAGGTGTTCGCGCGCTTCCCCAAGGTGGCCCGCGATGTCGCGCGCACGCTGTCCAAGGAAGTGGAACTGGAACTGATCGGCGCCGAGACGGAACTGGACCGCAACCTGGTCGAGGCTCTGGCCGACCCGCTGGTGCACCTGGTGCGCAACGCGATCGACCACGGCATCGAATCGCCGGCCCTGCGCGAAGCCACCGGCAAGCCGCGCAGCGGCCATGTGCGCCTGTCCGCGCAGCAGGAAGGCGACTACGTCAGCATCGAGATCCAGGACGACGGCGCCGGCATCGACCCGGAACGCCTGCGCGAAATCGCCCGCAACAAGGGCCTGATCGATGCCGAAGCCGCCGCCCGCCTGAGCACCGACGAGTGCCTGCATCTGATCTTCATGCCGGGCTTTTCGACCAAGGCCGAGGTCACCGACATCTCCGGCCGCGGCGTGGGCATGGACGTGGTGCAATCGCGCATCCGCGAACTCAGCGGACAGATCCAGATCCAGTCCGAACTGGGCCGCGGCAGCCGCTTCATGATCCGCGTGCCGCTGACCCTGGCGATCCTGCCGACCCTGCTGGTGCAGGCTGGCGAAGCGGTGTATGCCTTGCCGCTGGCGCGCGTGGTCGAGGTGCTGCACGCCCCGCAGACCTCGTTGGGCTGGTTCGACGGCCGCGCCGTGCTGGACCGCCGCTCGCATACGCTGCCGCTGATCGACCTGCGCCGCTGGCTGGGCGTGCCCGCCGAACAACCGCCGCTGCTGACCGTGGTGCTGCTGCAGGCCGGCGAAACCCGCTTCGGCCTGGTGGTGGACCAGGTGCGCGGCCGCGAGGAAGTGGTGATCAAGCCCCTGCCCCGCGCCCTGCGCGGCCTGCCCGGCTACGCCGGCGCCACCCTGATCGGCGACGGCCGCATGGCGCTGATCCTGGATGTGGATGGGCTGCGTTCCAGCGATCATTGAGGTTGGGGATTCGGGATTCGGGATTCGGGATTCGGGATTCGGGAATCGGGAATCGGGAATCGGGAATCGGGAATCGGGAATCGTCAAGACGATCCTGGTTGCCTGATCTAATGACAACGGCCGCGTACTGCGGCCGTTGTCGTTTCACTACCAGCATCGCTGCTGATCTATGTCGCTACGCGCGCAAGCATGGGCGCGATGGTTTAGCGACGGCCAGGCTGCCGTGGAAGTGAACCTGGAACCGTTATTTCCCGTTGTGCGCTGGTGTGGCTGCGACGCTAGTGGCATCCGGCACCGAGGTCAATCGGAAGGCGTCTGGCAGACGCAGCATCATCGCCGCACGCTGCGCGCCTTGGCCGGCACCTCCACCGGCGGCAACACCTCCATCAGCAGCTGCCCTTCGCTGGCGGTGATGCGCAGCTTGGTGCCGATGGCAAAGCCCAGTTGTTCCAGCCATAGGCCGCTGAGGCGGACGTGGGGCACGTGCTGGTCGCCGGCGTGGTCGTGGGCGCCGGGGTAATGGGTGTAGCTGACGGTGCATTGGCGCGGGCGGCGGGCGCGGCGGGGTGCGCGTAGCGTGCCGGGGCCTTGCGGCGAGGCGTCCGGGTCGGGCGGCAGCATCGGTGGCAGCTTGGTGCGGTCGGGCTCCACAACAACCCACTGCACCCGCTTGGGCGGCGTTGGGCGCGCACGCGTGCGGGTGGGCCGTGCGCTGGCAGATGCCGTGGGTGGGCGGCGGCGTGTCATGGCGCCTCCGGGTGATAGCGGGCGATGGTTGCAGCGACGTACTGCTGCAATGGCACAGCTCTGCGTGCCAACAGGCGGCGCGAGGTGTGCGGCGACACACCGAGCTGGCGACTCAGCGGATGCGCGGTATGGTCTCTCGCCTGCTCAATAGCTGCGCATGCGACGAGCCGGCGCAGCACATCGTCCAGATCCCACCGCAGGCGGTGAGCAGAGGCTGGCAACAGATCAACCGGCACAGATGCCGGCATGGATAGTGCGGTAGACATGGCAATGCCCTCCTGGAACAACCCAAGAACCGCCGCCAACGGCGACGGGATGTCGGGAGGTTCGAAACCGCACGTAGCCGGCGGGCATATTCCCCTTGCGGGTGTTGTATTAGCCGCCCTCCCGACGCAGGCATTGCGTCGGCTTGTACCTGCAGGATGCAGGCACAAAAAACCCACCGGTTTGACGGAGGTGGGTACCGCTACGTGAGGAGTTTCGACGCTCCTTGGGCCTAGATTGCAAGTACGCGGTCTGGCGTGTCAATACACGCTGGCAAGTCTCGCGCGGCTACGTGCGCCGCTGGCGCAGTTCCATAAGGGCCAAGCAAGCCGAGCGCCGCCGCCTGATAAGTGCACCTGACCCCATCTCGGTCCAAACAGCATCTTCTAGCTTACGTCAACAGTACACCTAGGACGTTCTCGGGGTCGTCCTTATGCTTTTTTGGCCTCGGCAACTTCGTCCTGTAATGCGCTACTCTTCGAGTAGGGGGAGCGAGGGAAAACGCATGACGGACCTGTTAAGTGACCAAGAGCACAAGCCGGATGCTCTTGAGCTGCTGCTTCGGGACAAGCCGACCGACGAGAAGACCGGCGCAAACGCCACTCTCGGATTTACCTACCAACAATGGTGGGGAGCTTTGGCGGTAGCAGAATTGCTCGCAAGCGAAGAAGACTTTGCAGTTGGCATGGAAGTCAAAGAAGACGTGACGCTTCTGGACTCTGCCGACTCGCCCACAGCTGTCGAGTTCTGCCAGATAAAGAAGAATGAGCAAACAGGAGGGTGGAAGCTAAAAGACCTCCGGACGGAAGGCCGAAAACGCAAGGACAAGACGCGAGATGCGTCGCCTCTAGCGAAGCTCTACAAACGCAGGAGTGATTTTTCGGGCCACCCCACAAAGCTTCGGTTTGTCTCGAATGTTGGAGTGAAGGTCTCGCTCGAAGAGGCAGACAATGTTTTTGTCAATCAGTGTCAATTGTCCGACTTAGCGACGAGCCAGCAGGACGAGCTTCGAGAGCACCTTGGAAAGCAGCTAGGCATTGCAGCGGCAGACCTGGACCTGAGCAACTTCGTAATTCATCGTAGCGATCTACCACTTGGGCAGCAGCACGTCTTCCTTGCCGGAAAGCTTGCGGAACTCAGTGAGAGCGGGAAGCTTCCGTTCGATTTGAAACAGCCGAACGTCGCGGCGCGCGTCCTGGCATCTATATTGCAATCCAAAGCATCGAATATCGGCTACGCGTCGAACTTCGCCGAGCTAAAGAAGAGGCTTCTCTCCCGAAGCGAGGCCGTTCAGGCTCTCGCCAGCGTTGCCGGAGCAAAGCCTCAAATCGGCGAAGTCCTGGATGGAGCCATTGCTCGACTTCACGTCGAAACGCACCCATTCCAAGCAGTCAAGTCGATCCAAGCCGAGCGCGTGACTGTGCTCGCCCATGCCGTGGACCGAACAAACAATCAGCTAAAGCAGTGCGTCTCAATCCTTGCGACGCAAGTTAACGAAGTTATGACTGCGGCGGTTGGAGCCAAACTGGGGGAGCTCATGGACAATTTGGTGCAAGCAGGCCTCTCCGCAAACGCTTCCGTATTTGCCGGGCTCAAGCCTGGATACATAAATGCGGTTGCCTTATTGGTGCTAAACGATGGAATCGAAATCGACGTACTCCATATTGCGGCTCATCCGAAATCTGAGGCTCAAGCATGAGCCGGAAAGTCACCTTCAAGACGCTATTTCTGATATCGCAGCGAGACGCAAGCGCTCGGAAGCTGGATTTGTCCCAGCAGACTCTCCTTCTCGGCTCGAACGGGACGGGGAAATCGAGAATCACTAAGAACCTGTTCTGGGTCTTTGGCTGCAATCCACCCAAGCGCAACGTCGGCAATTGGGACACTGAAACCATCGGGGCGCTTGAGTTCTCGTTTGATGGTAAGGATTATTTTGTATTGCGTCAGGGGAACCGCTTGGGGTTGTTCCTCGATGGGCGGCTGCTTTTTGGCGCTCAGAAGATGAGCGAGTGGAATCGACATATAGCCCGGATATTTGGCTACCGCCTCCAGCTTCCCCGCCCCAAGGGCGACCGCTTCGATCAAGCAGGGATGGACTACCTTACCCTCCCGTTCTATATGGACCAGGACGGCAGTTGGGGCGCGAGTTGGGACACGTATGAAAACCTCGGCCAATTCAAAGCCTGGAAGAAGCCCGCGTTCGAATCTTTCATCGGGCTCAAGCCCAATGCATACTTCGAAGCGAAGCAGAAGCAAGACGAGCTATCTATCGTCTTAAACGAGAAGCGCAGGGAGTTGGATGCTCAAACCGCAGCCTTCCGGCGCGTGGAGGAGATTCTCCCGGAAGACGTACCGACTCTAGACCCGCAGGCTTTCCGAGACGAACTGGCAGAGCTGGGTAGGAAAGCAACTAACGCCTACAACCTCCAGGTAAAGACGCGCGCGAAGCTTCTCACCGTGATGGGCGCGCGTGAACAGATGCGGGCAGAACTGCAACTAGCTGGAGCAGCCCACAAAGAATTGAACTCAGACATCGTCTATCTATCCGACCTCCCGCCCGGTCCTATCGAGTGCCCCACTTGTGGCGTCCAGCATGAAAACTCATTCCATGCGCGACTCACGCTATCGCAAGATGCGGACACGATGGCTGCTCTTGTCGCGGAGCTCCAAGTCCGCTCAGACGAGCTTAGGACGGAAGAGGAAAGCATCCGATCACAGCTTTCTGAGATCGCAAGGACCATCGCCGATTTTGATCGCACGGCGCATGAGCGCAAGGCGGACCTCGCACTTGGCGAACTTCTCGCCGCGCAAAGTCGACGCACCTTAGATGAGGCTTTTCGCCGCGTATCAATGGAAATTCAGGTCAACCTGACAGACCTTGAGGCTCAAGAGCGGGAGCTAAAAGCCTGCGCTAAACAGTTCCTCGATAAACACCGCATCAAGACTGTCCAGGAATACTTCTCCAACGCCGTTGCCACGTTCTCACAAACACTCAATGTTCCAAGCGATGAGCAAGTCTCCAAGGTTGTGCCCGGGGATCGTGCTGAGGCTGGGGGAAGTTCTGCCCCACGCTCCATGCTCGCCGTCCACCTCGGGCTGTTGAGCACAAACGCCGAGTATGGGGATTGCCCCTTGTTCCCGTTTGTCATGGATACCCCGCAACAGTCCGGCCAGGACGAGAAGAATCTACGGAAGATGATCGAAGTCGCCGAACGTGCGGCCAGCGCAAGCCATCAAGTGGTCCTGGCAATCGAGACCCTCCCGGCTGACCTCGACATTTCCAGCTTTGCGGTTGTTCCATTCGAAAAAAGCCACGGCGCTCTATTGAAGGAGGACTTCCACGCCGTTGCAGAGGTCATTCGGGGGCCTCTCACATTGCTCAGTGAAGCACTGGCGTTTGAGGGAGGCTCCAGAAAACAAAGTGGACGAACTAATGCCCAGAACTATTGAGGTCCACAACCCGGGACAATCCTTGGGGTGGAAATAACGGTTCTGAAATAACAGTTCCAGGTTCACTTCCTTCAGCGAACTCTGAGTCAAACGCAGCATCGCCGACCAGTTCGGTTGGAGAAGGTTGCGAGACTACGCCATAGCCAACAACAGGGACAGTGCCAGCGTTTGCAGCAGCAAAGACGTCACGCGACTAGATTCTGTGGTGAACGACCGCGCGCACGCAACGGTGCCGTCGCGGACGGCGAATGCAGCACTGCATTCGCCAAACCATCGCGCCCATGCCTTCCGCTACGCGGAAGGCATGGGCGCGACACGTTGGCGCCTAGAACTTGTAGGTCAGCCCCAGGTACGCCAGCCGGCCTGCGTAGCCGCCGGTATAGAAGCGGGCGCAGGTGTCCTCGCCCAGGTGCGAGCGGGACTCGTGCTTGGTCAGGTTCAGCATCGAGGCGGTGAGGCTGAGCGCCGGGGTGATGTTGTACGCCGCGTTCAGATCGACCTGATAGTACGGCTCCTCGTAGACGTTCAACCCGTTGACCAGGCCTTGCACCAGCTCGCCGCGACGGTTGTACGAGGCGCGCAGCAGCAGGCTATCGGTCTCGTAGAACACGGTGAGGTTGGTCTGGTTCCTGGCGCTGCCCGGCATGGAGGTCTTGCCGACCTCGGTGCCATCCTCCAGCCGCACCGCCGCCTTGCTGGCATCGTTGTAGGTGTCGTTGAACTGCACACCAAGACCGAACGGCAGCGTGTGCTGCGCGTAGAGCTCCACACCTTGCGAGACCGCGTCCTGGCCGCCGGCCTGGGTGCCGTAGTTCTGAAACCTTAGGGTCAGGTCGACTTCCTTGAGTGAATCTGAGCCCGTTCTTTTGAGTGACCGCTTAGGGTCGGGAGCTGCCCTACCCCCGATAAACATCCCTAATTCTGGTATTGGATAGCAGTCCCCCTACCCTACCGAGAAGCCCCGTAGCGGAGCGTCGATCGGCCCACCGAGCGCTAGCAGACGCTCCATTGCGTGGTCGTCGCCGGTACGGCGCGAACCAGCATCCGATCGGCAAGGGCCCGGACGGGGCGATGCCGCCCGGGCAGTGGCGTTACCTGCTGGTCGGCGAGAAGTTCTGAGCTCCGCACGTCTTTCGCCACTGGATCCACGCGATCGCGGCGACGAAGAAGACGCTGCACAGGTAACTGCCTTCCGGCCCTTGCGCGCCACCGGTCAGAGCGTCGAGGCCTTGCGGGCGTAGCGCCACCAGCAGCGCCGGCAAGTGCGCATCGATGCCGGTGACGGGCAGTTCGAAGCCGGTCGCGAGCAACCAGTTCCACCCCGCGTGCCAGCCCATCACGCCCCAGATATTGCCGGTCCGCAGCGCCCAGGCGCAGGCGAACAGCGAGAACAGGAACGTGCCGAGCATGACCCGGGGCGGCTGGTGCGGACTGAAATGCAGGAAGCAGAAAACGAGCGACACCAGCAGCACTGCCACCGCGACATTGGTCTTGCGCGCGACCACCGACAGCATCCAGCCGCGGAAGATGACTTCCTCCACGCTCGCCTGGAACATGAAACTCAATAGCAGCAGACTGATGTGCAGCAGACTGACGGGCGACCGCCAAGCCTGCCCCAAGCCCGCCGCCTGCATGCCGCCAGCCATCCAGATCGCAACTACGACCAGCGCGATCGTGCCCAATCCAACGGCCAGTCCGCGAAGGAAGGTTTTCAGCGGCGCCGGACCGGTCAGCCCGATACTGGCCAGCGAGCGCCCTTCGACGAAGCGTACCCAGACGAGCACGGCCGCCAGCGTCGGCGCGAAGCCGATCCACAACAGCGCATACAAGCCAGCGAGGCCGATCGGATCGCCGTGCGGCGTCGACCAATGCTGCGACTGCATCCACCCGTCCAGCGCGATCGCTGGTGCCGCGTTGAACAGGATCATCAGGATCGGCGTTACCCAGGCCCAGGGCAGCCAGCCGCGGGCTGGATCGGGCGAATACAGGGCAACGGGGGTCATGCGGGGCTCCAGGTCGACGTGATCGCCGCTGCAAGTTGCCATCCGCGCGGGGGCGTGGCAATCCGTTTGCGACCAAGCCACAGAAGCCGCCGATGAATCACCCCGATCGCCGACGAAATGGCGCTGCGTCGTCGCCCGTGGTGTCGAAATAACGGGTCGAAATAACGGGCCCAGGTCCACTTCTTTTCAGCAAGGCCCGACTAGACCGCCGCATCGCGCGACGGTTTGACCGCGGTGCGGCAGCCAGCGTCGGCGTGGCCAGCGACGGCACCGGGGACAGGGAGAGCATTCGCACCAGCAAAGACCTCATGCGATGAGATCCTGCGGTGAACGACCGCGCACACGCGACAATGTCGTCGCGGACAGCGAACACTGCAGTCCGGCCGTCAGCGAACCATCGCGCCCATACCGCCACGCGGCAGGCATGGGCGCGACACGTTGGCGCTAGAACTTGTAGGTCAGCCCGAGGTACGCCAGCCGGCCTGCGTAGCCGCCGGTGTAGAAGCGGGCGCGGGTGTCCTCGCCCAGGTGCGAGCGTGACTCCTGCTTGGTCAGGTTCAGCACCGAGGCGGTGAGGCTGAGCGCCGGGGTGATGTTGTACGCCGCGTTCAGATCGACCTGGTAGTACGGCTCCTCAAAGACGTTCAGCCCGTTGACCAGGCCTTGCACCAGCTCGCCGCGACGGTTGTACGAGGCGCGCAGCAGCAGGCTGTCGGTCTCGTAGAACACGGTGAGGTTGGTCTGGTTCCTGGCGCTGCCCGGCATGGAGGTCTTGCCGGCCTCGGTGCCGTCCTCCAGCCGCACCGCCGCCTTGCTGGCATCGTTGTAGGTGTAGTTGAACTGCACACCAAGACCGAATGGCAGCGTGTGCTGCGCGTAGAGCTCCACACCCTGCGAGACCGCATCCTGGCCGCCGGCCTGGGTGCTGTAGTTCTGCACGGTGACCGGTTGCCCGTCGACCATCATGTTCACGTCGCTGATCACGTCGACCGCAAAGTTCTCCACGTTCTTGCGGAACAGTCCCACACCTGCCACCGAGCCCGGCTGGAAATACCATTCCAGCCCCAGGTCGAACTGGTTGGCCTTGTACGGCTCCAGGTTCTTGTTGCTGCCCGAGCCGTACCAGCCCTGCTCGCTGGCACCGCCGGTCAGGCGCCGGTCGGCCACGTACTCGGGACTGTAAAACTCCAGGCTGCCGGGCGCGGCGATGTCGTTGTAGCTGGGACGTGCGATCACCTTTGCGGCTGCCGCACGCAGCAGCAGGTTCTCGGTCAGGTCGTAGGCCAGGTTGAAACTCGGCAGCACGTCGGTGTAGTTGCGGTCCAGCCCGCTGACCACGAACGATTCGGTGCGTTGCACGCTGTCGGACAAACGCCAGTAGCCTTCGGTCCCGCAATAGGTGTCGGCCGGGGCGCCGCCGGGCATGGCGGCGCCCTGCTGGCAGGCCAGCGGATTGCCGTCGGCGCCATCGAAGAAGTAGTCGTTGTAGGCGGTCACCTTGTCGGTGGAATCGGCACGCTGGCCGGTGCGCGCCACCCGCACGCCGACGTTGCCACGCAGCCGCTCGGTGTGGAAGTTGAGTTGCAGGTACGTGGAATAGATCTCCTCGTCGACGTTGTAGACGAAGTTGTCTTCGCTGCGGGTCTGCATCGCGCCGTAGGTCTGGTTCAAGTAGCCGATGTAGCCCGGGAAGTTGATCGCCGGGAACGCGCTGGCGTTGACGCCACCGGCCAGGTTGTCCTGCGCGAACAGCAGGCCCGGCGAGAACTGGGTGGCGATGGCATTGCAGCGCCCGTTCCAGTAGCGGTTGTCGTAGTCGCCCGGATCGGTGCCCGGGCACACCCAGTAGTTGTTGCCGGTACTGCGGTGGATGCCGCCGTCGCGACGCTTGAGGCCGAACTGCAGCGAGTCGACGACCTCGCCATCGAAATGCCAGGTGGTATCGATCTGCGCGTACTGCTGCTGATTGGTGTTACGGGTCCAGGACGAGCCGGTCGAGCCCAGGTCGACCTGCAGGATGCCGTCGCGCAGGTTCTGCATCAGCTGCGGCGAGAATGTCATGGACGGCGTGCCGGTCAGGTCCCAGGCGCTGGCGAAGTTGCCATTGCTCCAGCTGCCGTCGGCGTTCTGCAGGCGCGGCTTGATCGGCAGGGAGAACTGCAGCTCCGGCCCGCCCTTGGCCCAGGTGCGGCCGACCTTGAACGCCACGTCCACCTGCTCGCCACGCCATTCGCCGCCCAGGTCCACCGTCTGCGACTGCGATTTCTCGATGTTGTAGCTGCCGGTGATCTGCGGCGTCGGCACGGTGCAATCGTCCGAGCCCCAGCCGCCCGGCGGCAGGCCGGCCGCGGCGGCCTGCGCCTCGCTGCAATAATAGGTCTTGCCCGGACGCAGGCTGTAGGCGGCGCCGGTGACGATGGTGCCGCTGGGATCGAACTGCAGCCCGTCGAGCAGACGGCCGCCGCGCCAGTTGCCGTCGCCGTTATAGCGGGCAATGTTCCACTCCGGAATCTTGATGGTATTGGTCTGCGAGTCCTGCGACAGGTCGAAGCGGAAGTAGTTCGCGGTCAGCGTCAGGTCGTCGGTCGGCTTGAACTGCAAGGTCAGTTGCCCACCCTTGCGCTCGCGCTCCTCGCGTTTGGCGTCCAGGCTGACCGCCGTCGGCATCATGAAACCGGTGTAGTAATTGCTGTTCTGGTCCCAGAAACCGGTACCGCCCCACCAGTTGGCGTTGAAGTCCGACGGATTTCCATTCACGTCGACCGCCGGGCCGACTTCGTCGCGGCCGTACCACTGCCAGCTCTCGGTACTGGCATTGAGCGTGCGAGCGGTGCGCTTCTGCTGCGTGTAGCCCACGAAGACACCGAAGCGGTTGTCCTTGTCGTGCCACGAGTACGAACCGGAGAACTGGCCGTCGGTCTTCTTGCTGGTATCCGACCAGGTGCCCTCGGCCGAGACGAAGCCGGAATGTGGCTCCAGTTCCAGCGGGCGCCGCGTCTGCAGGATCACCGTGCCGCCGATGCCGCCTTCGTCGATGCGTGCTTCCGGGGTCTTGTACAGCTCCGCGCTGCCCAGCAGGTTCGATGGCAGCAGCGTGTAGTTGAACGAGCGCGTCGGGTCGCCGTTGGATTCGGCGGTGGCGATGTAGTTGCCGTTCAATTCGGTCAGCACCAGCTCCGAGGACAGGCCGCGCACACTGACGTTCTTGCCTTCGCCGCCGTCGCGGCTGATGACCACGCCGGGCACGCGCTGCAGCGCATCGGCCACGTTCTTGTCGGGGAACTTGCCCACGTCCTCGGCGGTGATCACATCGACCACGGCGTTGGCGTTGCGCTTCTGCTCCAGACTTTTTTCGATCGCGTAGCGGTAGCCGGTCACCGTCACCGCATCCAGGTCCGTGGCCTGCACCTCGGCCTGGCCGGTGGGCGCCGGCGTGGCGTCGGCCTGCTGGGCGGCAGCGGTGGTAGAGGCGGCGCTCGCGAACAAGACGATGGCGATACCGGCGGACAGCGTGCTGCGGTTGCGTGCGAATGGCATGCAGTTCATTTCGATCATGCTCTCCCAATAGTGATTGGCTTCGGCCGATTCCTGTCGATCCAACGATCCGCCAAGAACGCTGCGCGAAGTGACACAAAAATATCCGGCGCCGTTGCGCCCCCCCTCCTCTTGCGTCCGCTTCCACGCAGATGCAATTAGATCGTTCTAATACCGTGGAAAGCTAAGTAGCACAGCCCATGCGGCAGCGCATTCTGCCCCGCAACAGGCCCGCGGCATTGCAGGGCATCCACGATGGCCGGCCGGCCCGCCACGCTTGCACGCGGCATGGCACGGCCTGCCGCGTTGCCGGCTGCAGCAGGGTGATCGCTGCAAGCAACACACCCTTGCCCGCAACCGGACGCAAGCGGTTTGCCGACGCGCCAGCACACACCTTGTTTGAAACCGAGCTCAGCAACAGACTGGATCGACGTGAGGGCATCGCCTGCCACACGCCGCTTGGCGGCCATCGCCAACGCGATCGCCACACCGAACATGCGCGCGCTTGTTGCCTGCGTACACGCGCAAGGGCGGCGGGGCCTCCTGCGGCATCGATGACACGCCTTGGTCGGAAAGCGCATGCGCCGATGACCTGTCAACCCTGCATCGCCGCCAGCGTGGAAGCGGCCCATGCCGCAAAACGACAACTTTCTGGCGCATCGACCGAGTGCGTCTATCAAGTCCGCCGGGCTCGCGCCGATATCGCTTCCATGGACAGACTCAGCATCATCGGACTGGTGCTCGCGATCGTGGCGATCGTGGGCGGCAGCGTGTTGAAAGGCGCCGGCATTTCGTCGCTGTGGTCGCCGGCTGCCTTCGTGATCGTGATCGTCGGCACCGTGGCGGCGATCCTGCTGCACACCTCGCCGGCGGTTTTCCGGCGCGCCTTCAAGATCCTGCGCTGGGTGATCCAGCCGCCGGCCAGCGATCGCCCGCAGCTGGTCGCGCGTATCGTCGAATGGAGCAACATCGCCCGCCGCCAGGGCCTGCTGGGCCTGGAAGACCAGCTCCCGCGCCAGGACGATGCGTTCCTGCGCAAGGGCCTGCAGATGCTGGTCGATGGCGTGGAGCCCGAATCCATGCGGCACATGCTCGAGATCGAAATGGACAACCAGGAGCGTCAGGATCTTGCCGCGGCCAAGGTGTTCGAAGGCATGGGCATCTATGCGCCCACGCTGGGCATCATCGGCGCGGTGCTGGGGCTGATGGCGGTGATGAAGAACCTGGCCGACCCGGCCATGCTCGGCCATGGCATCGCCGCGGCGTTCACCGCCACCATCTACGGCATCGCCTCGGCCAATCTGCTGTTCCTGCCGGTCGCCGCCAAGCTCAAGAGCGTCATCCACTGCAGCACCAACGAGCGCGAAATGGCGATCGAAGGCCTGATCGCGATCGCCCAGGGCGAGAACCCGCGCAACATCGAGTCGAAATTGGCCGGATACTTGCATTAGTCCCGTCATGGCCCGCCGTCGCAAACATCACGAAGACCATGGCAACCACGAAGCGTGGGCGATTCCGTATGCCGACCTGATGACGCTGCTGCTGGCGTTCTTCGTGGTGATGTACGCAATCTCCTCGCTCAACGAGGGCAAGTACAAGGTCATGGCGCAGGCGCTGACCACCGCTTTCGGCGGCTCGTCCACTGCCGCCAGCCCGGTGCAGATCGGCAAGACCCAGACCCTGGGCGCCGATTACGACCGCCCCTCGGTGATCAAGGCCGGCGCGCCGATGGCCGCCTCCAGCGGGCCGACCGACCCCACCCTGCTGCCGTCGATGGCCGCGCAGATGCGCATGCCGGTGTCGCTGCGTAACCAGGCGCAGCTGGCGCGCGCGCAGCGGCAGATGGACGCGGTGGCCCAGCAGCTGAGCAAGACGCTGGCGCCGCTGATCGAGCAGAAACTCATCACCATCCGCCGCAACGACCTGTGGATCGAGGTGGAGATCAACAGCGACATCCTGTTCGGCACCGGCTCGGCCTCGCTGGCAGGCAGCGCCCGCGGCACCCTGTCGGCGCTGGCCGCGGTGCTGCGCGATGCGCCCAATGGCGTGCGCGTGGAGGGGTATACCGACAACCAGCCGATCGCCACCGCACAGTTCCCCTCCAACTGGGAGCTGTCGGCCGCGCGCGCCGCCAGCGTGGTGCACCTGTTTGCCGACGACGGCGTCGCCCCGCAACGATTGGCGATGGTGGGCTATGGAGAATTCCGCGCACGTGCCGATAACAGCACTGAGGCGGGACGGAATGCGAACCGGCGTGTGGTGTTGATCATCCTCGCTGACTCGGCTGGCTCACTCGCACCCGATCCGCCATCGCAGATGCATGCGACCGCCGCCGGGGCGCCCAAGCTTCCCAAGTCTGACGGCGGCCAAACGGCCGTCACCACCGAAAGCGGCACAAGTTCCGTCCCCGCCGTAATTCAAGGAGTGCAGTGAGATGCGTATCTGGGCAATCGCCAACCAAAAGGGCGGCGTCGGCAAGACCACCACGACGCTGGCATTGGGTCGCGGCCTGGCCGCGCTCGGCCACCGGGTATTGTTGATCGACCTCGATCCGCACTCCTCCCTCACCCGCGCGTTCGGTGTGGCGATCGACCCGCCGCCGCGCGGTGTACTGGACCTGTTCGGCACCCCGCCGAGCGACCTGGCCAGCCTGGCCCATGAAAGCGCCATCCCCGGCCTGTCCTACGTGTGCGCACAAGCCGCACTGGCCACGCTGGAACGCCGCAGCGCCAACCAGCCCGGCCTGGGCCTGGCGCTGCAGAACGCGATGACCCGGCATGCCGGCCAGCACGACTACATCCTGCTCGACTGCCCGCCCACGCTCGGCCTGCTGATGATCAACGCCCTGGCCGCCTGCGACCGCGTGGTGGTGCCCACCCAGGCCGAGCCGCTGGCGCTGCATGGCCTGGCCAGCATGGTGCGGACTGCCGACATGGTGCAGCGCTCGCGTCGCCGCGCGCTGCCGGTGTCGATCCTGCCGACCCTGTTCGACCGGCGCACCCGCGCCGGCACCGAGACACTCAAGGAGATGCAGGACACCTACGGCGCCGTCGTCTGGGAAGACGCGGTGCCGGTGGATACCCGAATCTGCAATGCCGCCGCGCTGACTGTCCCCGCCACCGGCGGCGACTACCAGGGCCGCGGCCTGTCCGCCTATCGCCGCGCGCTGGAATGGGTGCTGGCCGATGACGCGATGCGTATGGAGCAAGCTGCATGAGCAACCACACCGCCAACGGTGAGCTGGACGACTATCTGGAAGGCCTGTTGCACGATGCCGGCGTCGAGATCCCCGCTGCCACCGCTGCCGCCCCTGCTGCCAGCGAGGCTCCGGCGCCTGCGGACCCAGACCTCGCGCTGGCCGAGCCGCCGGTGCAGGCTGCCACGGCTCCCGAAGCCGCCGCCGTGTCGGAAGCGGCTACCGCCCACGCGGTTGCCGCGGTGGCGAGCGCCGATGCAATCGCTGCAGACTTCCTCGCAGAAATGGATGCCGACCCGGCCTTCGGGGCGCCGGTGGCTGCTGTGCCCAGCGCCGCGGATATCGCTGCCGATTTCCTCGCCGAAATGGATGCCGACCCGGCCTTCGGGCCGCCGGTGGCTGCCGCGCCCAGCGCCGCGGACATCGCTGCAGACTTCCTGGCCGAAATGGATGCCGACCCGGCCTTCGGGCCGCCGGTGGTCGCTGCACCCAGCGCCGCGGATATCGCTGCAGACTTCCTGGCCGAAATGGATGCCGACCCGGCCTTCGGGCCGCCGGTGGTTGCCGCGCCCAGCGCCGCGGATATCGCTGCCGATTTCCTCGCCGAAATGGATGCCGACCCGGCCTTTGCCGCCGCTGCACCCAGCCCGTTCATGAGCACCGCCGACCTGATGGCCGAAATGGACGCCGACCCGGCGTTTGCCACCGCTGCCTCCGGCGCGGACCTGCTGGCGGCCGATCTGTTGTCGGAGATGGATGCCGACCCGGCCTTCGCCGATGCCGCACCCGCCCCGCCGGCACCGGCGCGGCCTGCGCCGGCACCGATGCAGGCACCGCACCGCGCACCACCGTCGCCGATCTATCCGCAAGGCCTGCAGGCGCTGCTGGCGCCCGGCCAGGCCGAGCACATCCAGGCCGAGCGGCGCGCCAGCGAACGCAGTACGCGCTGGCTGCGCCTGCGCTGCGGCGAGCAGACCTACGCGCTGGAATTGCTCAAGGTGCAGGAAGTGGTGCTGCCGGTGCCGCTGCTGCCGCTGCGCGGCACCGCCAGCGCAATGCTCGGCATCATGAACCTGCGTGGCCAGGTGGTGCCGGTGATCGACCTGGGCATGCATCTGGGCTCGGCACCGATCGACATGGATCTGCAGACGCGTGTGGTGGTGCTGGAAGAAAATGGCGAAACCATGGGCCTGCGCGTGTCGGCGGTGGAGGATGTGACCAGCCTGACCGATCAGCAGATCGAGCCGCCGGACAACGCCCGCCTGTGCCGCATTTCCAACAACCTGTTCCGCGGCGTCGCGCGGCTGGGCCATCAGCCGATGATCCTGCTCGATGCCAGCCATCTGCTGCATTGATCCAGCGCGCAGCTGACGCGCACCTGCACGCGCAACGATTCAGCGTTAAAGCTTTCCCGCCCCCCGCCGTTAGTACGCATAGAACCATCCGTTCGGAGCAACAATGAGCACAGTGACATTGGGTGAGGATCTCGGCATCGAGACCAGCGCCGACCTCAAGCAGAAGCTTGCCGCGTTCCTGACCCAGGACGGCGACCTGGTGCTCAATGCCGGCGACGTCCGGCGCATCCATACCGCCAGCGTGCAGTTGCTCTGCGCCTTTGTGCAGAGCCGCCGCCAGGCGGGCTTGCATACCGAATTCGATGGCTGCAACGACACTTTTAGAGATGCGGCCCGTCTGCTCGGCGTCACCGACGCGCTCGGACTTTCCGCATCCAATGACAACCTGAAATCTGTGGAGAACGCCGCATGAGCGCACGTATCTTGGTGGTGGACGATTCGGCGTCAATGCGCCAGATGGTCTCTTTCGCCCTCACCTCTGCCGGCTTTGCCGTCGAAGAAGCCGAGGACGGCGCCGTTGCGCTGGGCCGCGCGAAGGGCCAACGCTTCAATGCGGTGGTGACCGACGTGAACATGCCCAACATGGACGGCATCTCGCTGATCCGCGAGCTGCGCCAGCTGCCGGACTACAAGTTCACCCCGATGCTGATGCTCACCACCGAGTCGGCGGCCGACAAGAAGTCCGAAGGCAAGGCCGCCGGTGCCACCGGCTGGCTGGTCAAGCCGTTCAATCCGGAACAGCTGATCGCCACCGTCCAGAAAGTTCTGGGTTAATCCTTACTCGCTTCACCATCGGATCTCACGCCCATGAGCATGGACCTGCAACGTTTCCACGCCACCTTTTTCGAGGAAAGCCGCGAAGGGCTGGACGCGATGGAGGCCGGGCTGTTGTCCCTTGAAGAGGGCAACCGCGACCCGGAAATCATCAACTCGGTGTTCCGCGCCGCGCACTCGATCAAGGGCGGCGCGGCCACCTTCGGTTTCGAAGCCGTCGCCGGCCTGACCCACGTGCTGGAGACGCTGCTGGACGAGCTGCGCTCCAACAAGCGCCAGCTCGAACCCAATGCGGTCGACGCCATGCTCGGCTCGGTCGACGTGCTGCGCGCCCTGCTGCGCGAAGCCGAACACGGCACCCCGGCCGACCCGGCCGCGGTCAAGGCCGTGCATACCCGGTTGAACGCCGTGCTGGCCGGCGAAGCGCCGGCCGCTGCGGCGGTCGCCAAGCCGAAGGAAGAAGAACCCGAAGCCTGGCATATCGGATTCACCCCGGCGCCGTCGCTGTTCATGAGCGGCAACGACCCGCTGCGCATCATCCGCGAGCTCGAGCACCTGGGCCCGCTGCAGATTGCCGCACGCCTGGAGCGCATGCCGGGCTTTGAGAACATCGACCCGCTGGAAGCCTACCTGGCCTGGGATCTGGGCCTGATCGGCAAGATTCCGCGCAGCAAGATCGAAGACACCTTCGCCTGGGTGGTGGACGATTGCGAGCTGGACATCCGCCCGATGGCGGTGCCCGGCCCGCCGCCGAGCCTGGCCGTCGAAGCCGCTGTCGCGGCGCCCGTCGCCGTCGCTGCGGCGCCCGCCGCTGCTGCCGAACCTGCCGCCGCTGCTGCTGCCACGCCGGCCAAGGCCGCCGCTGCCGAAGCGGAAACCTCGATCCGCGTCAGCGTCGACAAGGTCGATGCGTTGATCAATCTGGTCGGCGAACTGGTCATCACCCAGGCCATGCTCAAGCAGGTCTCCACCGGCCTGGATCCGGCGCACGCCGAACAGCTGTTCGCCGGCCTGGATCTGCTCGAACGCAATACCCGCGATCTGCAGGAAGCGGTCATCGGCGTGCGCATGCTGCCGGTGGATGCGGTGTTCCGCCGCTTCCCGCGCCTGGTCCGCGACCTCTCCAGCCGCCTCGGCAAGCAGGTGCGCCTGCGCACCATCGGCGAAGGCACCGAACTGGACAAGGGCCTGATCGAAAAGATTGCCGATCCGTTGGTGCACCTGGTGCGCAACTCGATCGACCACGGTCTGGAAATGCCCGATGCGCGTCGCGCCTCCGGCAAGGACGAGACCGGCACGATCACCTTGGCGGCCTCGCATCAGGGTGGTCATATCGTGATCGAAGTCAGCGACGACGGCCGTGGCCTCAATCGCGCCAAAATTCTGGAAAAGGCGGCCGAACGCGGTATCGCCGTGCCGGACAACCCGACCGATGCGCAGGTGTGGGACCTGATCTTCGCACCGGGCTTCTCCACCGCCGATGCCGTCACCGACCTGTCCGGCCGTGGCGTGGGCATGGACGTGGTCCGCCGCAACATCCAGGGCCTGGGTGGCGAAGTGCAGCTGGAAAGCAACGCCGGCAGCGGTACCCGCGTGCTGATCCGTCTGCCGCTGACCCTGGCCATCCTCGACGGCATGACCGTGTCGGTGGCCGGCGAAACCCTGATCCTGCCGCTGGCCTATGTGCTCGAGGCCCTGCAGCCGGCACCGGAAGACATCCGCTCGATGGCCGGCGACGGCCGGGTGCTGCGGGTGCGCGGCGAGTACCTGCCGATCCTGTCGCTCACCGATTACTACGGCTTCGGCGGGCAGCAGTCCTCGCAGGAACCGCTGGTGGTGGTGGTCGAAGGCGATGGCCAGAAGATCGCGCTGGAAGTGGACGAACTGCTCGGCCAGCAACAGGTGGTGGTCAAGAACATCGAGAACAACTACCGCCGCATCCCGGGCGTGTCCGGCGCCACCATCCTGGGCGATGGACGGGTCTCGCTGATCGTGGACATCGGTGGGCTGGTGCGCTCGCTGCGCGTGCCGCAGGCCGCCTGAGTCAGTACAACAACCGCGGCACGGACGCCGCATCGCAACACCTGTAACACCTGCAACACATCCAACACCATGGTGTGATGTTTCCGGCGGTCTGGGGCCCGCCGGCAGCGCCGAACCCGCGCGGCATGGCACGACCCGCGGGGTGTCCTGGCCCGCGGCCATGTCCAACTCAGCGACCGTCCTGGCGCGTCTGCCCGCTTGCAGACGCCAACGCTGCCCATTGATCTCTGTACGCACGAGATGACTTCGATGAACTGGTTCCGCAATCTCGCCGTTGCCCGCAAGCTCGCCGTTGCCTTTTCCATTACCGTCCTGATCACGCTCAGCCTTGGCGTATTCGCGCTGACACGCATGCAATCCAGTGCGCATCTGCTGCGCGAGATCGGCTATACCTGGGCACCGGCGGTGCAACAGCTCAGCGAAATGCGCGCGCTGCTTGGCGAATTCCGCACCTACGAGCTCGCGCAACTTGCGCACGCAGACGATCCGAAGGCGGTGCAGAACTACTTCGAGCGCATGGACAAGGCCCGCAGCGAGGTCGAGATCGCGCAGACTGCGTATGCCAGGACCACGCAGCCGGGCAAGGAGGCCGAGCTGTACGAGGCGGTCAAGCAGAAGCTCGCCGACTACTACAAGGCCAACGCGGCGCTTGGCGCAGCCGTGCGTGCCGGCGACCTGGTCACCGCCAACACCGTGTCCGACGAGCAGTCGCGCCCCGCACGTCGGGATCTGTTCGCCAAGCTGGTGGAGCTGACCAAGTTCAATACCGCGCAGATGAATGCCGAAATCGCCATGGCCGAAGCGGCGTATCAAACCTCGGTGCGCATCATGCTCGCAGCGATGACGCTGGCGGTGCTGCTGGCCGCGTCCGCAGGCTGGTTCATCGCCCGCAGCATCGCCGGGCCGCTCGGTCGCGCCACGCGGGTGGCCGGCGCCATCGCCCAAGGCAAGCTGGATAACGCCATCCATGTCGACAGCCGCGACGAAGCGGGCCAGCTGCTGCGCAGCATGCAGGACATGCAGCGACAACTGCAGGCAGTGTTGGCGGCGCAATCGGAAATGGCGCAACGCCACGAGGCCGGCGAGATCAGCTACCGCATGGATCAAAGCGCATTTCCGGGCGATTACGGCACCATGGTGCACGACACCAATACTCTGGTCGGCTCGCATATCGCGGTGAAGATGAAGCTGGCGCAGATCATGTCGCGCTATGCAGTCGGCGATCTGAGCCAGGACATGGACCGCCTGCCCGGCGAAAAAGCCGTGCTCAGTCAGACCATGGATACGGTCAAGCACAACCTGTCGGCGATGAACAGCGAGATCAGGCTGCTCGCACAGGCCGCTGCCAACGGCGACTTCAGCGTGCGCGGCGATGCGCAGCGTTTCCAGTACGATTTCCACGCGATGGTGGACAGCCTCAATCAGCTGATGGCCACCGCCGATGCCAACCTGCGCTCCCTGTCGACGCTGTTGCAGGCGATTGCCGCCGGCGACCTGACCGCACGCATGCACGGCCAGTTCAACGGCGTCTTCGCGCAGATGCGCGACGATGCCAACGCCACCACCGAGCAACTGGCCAGCATCGTCGGGCGCATCCAGCAGGCCGCCGGCTCGATCAATTCGGCCGCCAGCGACATCGCCGCCGGCAACCAGGACCTGTCGCAGCGCACCGAGCAGCAGGCAGCCAACCTGGAAGAAACCGCCGCCTCGATGGAAGAGCTCACCTCCACCGTGCGGCAGAACGCCGAGCATGCGCGCCAGGCCAACCAGCTGGCGATCGGCGCCGCCGCAGTGGCCTCGCAAGGCGGCAGCGTGGTCGCACAGGTGGTCACCACCATGTCCGGGATCGAGGTGTCTTCCAAGAAGATCGCCGACATCATCAGCGTCATCGACGGTATCGCCTTCCAGACCAATATCCTGGCCTTGAACGCCGCAGTGGAGGCGGCGCGTGCCGGCGAACAGGGGCGCGGGTTCGCCGTGGTCGCCTCGGAAGTACGCACGCTGGCGCAGCGCTCGGCCGGTGCGGCCAAGGAGATCAAGCAATTGATCGACGATTCGGTCGGCAAGGTGGCGCAGGGCTCGGCCTTGGTGGATCAGGCCGGCAAGACCATGGCCGACATCGTGTCTTCGGTGCAGCGCGTGACCGACATCATGGGCGAAATCTCCGCCGCCTCGCAGGAGCAGTCGGCCGGCATCGAACAGGTCAACCTGACCGTGACCCAGATGGACGAGGCCACCCAGCAGAACGCGGCATTGGTGGAGGAAGCCACCGCCGCTGCGCGTACGATGGAAGCACAGGCTGGCCAGCTGTCCGATGCGGTGGCGATCTTCAAGATCCAGCCGCATGCTGCGCTGTCGCCGGCAAGCCGCCAATCCGCCCCGCGGCATCTGGCCGTGGTTTAAGCCAAACGAGGCTGCCTTCGTCCCCTCCCCAGGGGCTGCACGCCACTCTCGTGCGCGGGAACAGGCAACCGCGCTGTCGGGTCTGGCACCTCTACATCGGCACCCGTAACGCCCCGATCCTGTCGGGGCGTCTTGCCATCCGGCAGCGACTCACAGACGCACCACACCATCCCTGCGATCGCCTGGCAATGCTGCCGTTGGTCGAAAGATGATCAAGCACAAGCTTCGACGGCCGATACCAGGAGCAATGGGGGCTGCCTGGCCCGCGCCACGTCCAAGGAAGTCCGCATGCCTACCGTCAACTCACCCCGCTCTGCCCGCCACATGCTGGGCTCGGTGTTCGCCGTCGCGCTGCTGGCTGCCAGCGTCTGGTTACCGCCCTCCTTCGCAGCGCCGGCCGCGCCGGTTTCGGTCCTGCTGGACAACATCCCGATGAGCGCGTTGCAGTCGCTCGCCATCGACCTGGTGCAATTGCGCGACGACCAGCGGGCGCAGCTTGCCGCCGCGCACGATCCCGCCCGCATCGAGGCCTACGACGAGCGCCTGGGTCAGCTGCGTCAACGCATTGCACGACATGCGGGCTACTTCCAGGCCAGCGCGCCGCAGGGCGAGCAGGCGCGACAGTTTGCGCTGGTGCAGCAGCAGTTGGGCCACTACCTGGCGCAGCATCGGCAGGCCAACCGCGCCCTGCACGAGGGCGACCTGCAATACGCGCAGGCCCTGTCGCTGGGCCATGCCGGCGACACGCGCCATGTGCTGTGGACCGAACTGCAGGCCCTGCAGCAATCGGTCGCCAGCGTGCGCACCACGCAACGCAACTGAGCATTGTCCGCACTGCGACCTCAGCGGTCGCAGCGGCGTTGCAGCATTCCCGGTTAGCCAGCCCGCTGCGCCAAACCACGCGGCCTGCCGTGCAGGTAAGCGTGCGCCCTGCCCCGACTGATCCCAATGCCGCCTGCCCTGCCCGCACGGTTGCGCGCTGCCGCCGCGCAGCGCCGGCAACCGGCTCAGGCGCGCTCGGCGTGCGGCTACAGCCGCAAACACGCTGAAAAACCGCCATCAGACCGGCTATCGCGCGGCACTCAACCTTTTGGGGATCAGGTCGCTATTCGACTTATCCCGGTCACATTCCTTTGCTGGATACCTGCCATGACCTTCAAGACCACGATTGCAAACACGCTGGCCAACGTTCCGCTGAAGCGCAAGTTTCTGGCGCAGACCGCACTGGTGGCGCTGGGCATCATCGCGCTGGCAGTGATCGCCGCCCGCATGCAATACGTGGATCTCACCGATACGCGCCGCGACGGGCTCAAGAGCCAGATCGAGATGGCGATTGCGGTGGTCAATGGCTACGCCGAGCGCGCCGAGAAGGGCGAGATGGATGTGGACAGTGCCAAGAAAGCCGCGCTGCATACCTTGTCCACCATGCGCGCACGTGGCGGCGTGGATTACATCTACGTCACCGACCAGACGCCGGTGATGCTGATGCACCCCATCCGCCCGGATCTCAACGGCAAGCCGCTCAACGATGTGCTGAGCCCGGACGGCAAACGGATTTTCCCGGCCTTCGTCGCTGCGGCGCAGGCCGGCGGCGGCTACGTCGATTACGCCTGGGCCAAGCCGGGTGAAAAAGAGCCGGTGCAGAAGACCTCGTACGCCGCGCTGTACAAGCCGTGGGGCTGGGTGATCGGCACCGGCGTGTATCTGGACGACACCCAGTCGCAGGCGCTGGCCTTCACCGGCGTCGTCACCCTGGCCGGCGGCGTGCTGGTGCTGCTCAACCTGCTGGTGGGCTGGCTGATCGGCAATTCGATCCTGGAGCCGGTCTCGCGTGCGCTCGCCGCCATCAAGGGCGTGGCGCGTGGCGACCTGAGCGTGCGCACCGCACAGCACGGCAGCGATGAAATCGGACAGATGCTCAAGGCCACCGACGACATGGTGCACACGCTGGAGCGCTTCTCCGCGCAGACCAAGGTGATGGTGCACATGCACGCCGGCGAAGACGTCGGCCACCGCATGCCCACCGATTTCCCCGGTGTCTACGGCGAACTGGCCGGCGGCATCAATACGATGATCTTCGAACACCTGGACGCCATCATCGATGCGATCGGCATCCTCAACGAGTACGCGCAAGGCGACCTGTCGCGCGACGCCGCGCGCCTGCCGGGCACGCGCGCGGTGCTGCACGAAGCGATGGATGCGGCCAAGGCCAGCCTGCTGGCGATCAACACCGAGATCAAGCGCCTGGCCCAGGCCGCAGCCAATGGCGACTTCAGCCAGCGCGGCGATGCCACGCGCTTCAGGCACGACTCGGCGCGCATGATCAACGACCTCAACGCGATGATGGAAGTCAGCGACCGCAACCTGGGCAAGCTGTCCGAGCTGCTGGCCGCGCTGGCCGAAGGCGACCTCACCGCGCGCATGGATGGTCAGTTCCACGGCGTGTTCGCACGCATGCGCGATGACGCCAACACCACGGCCACGCAGCTGGCCGGCATCGTCGGGCGCATCCAGCAGGCCGCCGGTGCCATCACCGGGTCGGCCGGCGAGATCGCCGCCGGCAACAACGACTTGTCGCAGCGTACCGAGCAGCAGGCCGCCAACCTGGAAGAAACCGCCGCCTCGATGGAGGAGCTCACCGCCACCGTCAAGCAGAACGCCGAGCACGCGCGCCAGGCCAACCAGCTGGCGATCGGTGCCGCCTCGGTGGCCTCGCAGGGCGGCCAGGTGGTCAGCCAGGTGGTGGACACCATGTCCGGCATCCAGACCTCGTCCAGGAAGATCGCCGAGATCATCTCGGTCATCGACGGCATCGCCTTCCAGACCAACATCCTGGCCTTGAATGCCGCCGTGGAAGCGGCGCGTGCCGGCGAACAGGGCCGCGGCTTTGCGGTGGTCGCCAGCGAAGTACGCACGCTGGCACAGCGTTCGGCCGGCGCGGCCAAGGAGATCAAGCACCTGATCGACGACTCGGTCGGCAAGGTGGCGCAGGGGTCGGCGCTGGTGGATCAGGCCGGCAAGACCATGGCCGACATCGTGTCCTCGGTGCAGCGCGTGACCGACATCATGAGCGAGATCTCCGCCGCCTCACAGGAACAATCGGCCGGCATCGAGCAGGTCAACCTCACCGTCACCCAGATGGACGAGAGCACCCAGCAGAACGCCGCGCTGGTGGAAGAAGCCACCGCCGCCGCCAACGCCATGCAGCAGCAGGCGCAGCAGCTTGACGAGGCGGTATCCAGCTTCCGCGTGAGCGCTGCCTCGTCGGCGCAGCGCGGCAGCGGCCGCGCTGCCGCGCGCGCGGAGGCCTTGCGCGTCGCCAGCTGATGATTGCCAGATCGTTCCCGCACTCCCTCCCTCACTTCGAAGCCACGCCCATGCCCTCGTCCCCCACGCAACCCCGCTCCGGCGGCAGTCTTGCGTATCGCCTGATGCTCGGCACCGCCGTTGCTGCGTTGCTGTGCTTCGGCCTGACCGCAGCGATCAGCTACTGGCAAAGCAGTCGCGCACTGATCGCCTCGGCACAGACCACGATGCAGAACGCGGCGCGCTATCAGGCCGAACAGATCGGCAGCGAGCTGGGACAGGCGTTCACCACCGGCCAGTCGGTCGCCAGCGCCTTGCTGGCGCAGCGTGCGCACGGCGGGGTGAGCCGCGAGGCGGCGTCGGCGATCGTGCACGACCAGTTGCAGAACCATCCGGAATGGGTGGGCATGGGCACGTTGTGGGAGCCGCAGGCCTTCGACGGCAAAGACAGCGACTATGTCGATGCCGAGGGTCACGACAACACCGGCCGTTTCATGACCTACTGGGCCTACAACGGGCAATCGCTGATCCGCGAACCCCTGGTCGGTTACGAAAAACCCGGCGACGGCGACTGGAACCTCAAACCGCGCGAGCTGGGCCGGCAGATCGTGGCCGGCCCCTACGATTACCAGATCGGCGGCAAGCCGGTGCTGATGACCACCTTGTCCACGCCCATCCTGGATCAGGGCAAGTATGTGGGCGTGGTGTCGGTGGATTTCGCCCTGGCCGCGTTGCAGAAACGCCTGAGTGCCTTGCGTCCGATGGACGACGGCTATGTCGAGCTGATCTCGCCCGCCGGCGTCATTCTGGCCTCGCGCGACGCTGCGCGGATCGGCAAGCCGGCCGACGGCGCCGACTATCGCGCGATGCTGGCGGCCACCAGGGCCGGCAAGGACTATCTGGACTTCACGCCGGATGCCGCCGGCACGGTCAGCGCCTATGTGCCGTTGCAGATCGGCCAGGCGCAGGAGCGTTTTGCGCTGGGCGTGGTGGTGCCGTATGCGGCGATCATGCAGCAGGCACATCGCCTGTTGTGGACCATTCTGGCGGTCGGGCTGGGCTCGGCGCTGGTGCTCAGCCTGGCGCTGTTCGCACTGTTGCGGCGTCAGGTGGTGGGTCCGCTGGACGCCGCGGCCAAGGTGGCCGGTGCGATTGCCTCCGGCAAGCTGGACAACCAGATTGCCGCGCAGCGCCAGGACGAAGTGGGCCGCCTGATGGGCGCCATGCAGCGCATGCAGACCGACCTGCGCCAGCGCATTGAACGCGACGCACAGATCGCCAACGAAAACCTGCGCATCCGCACCGCGCTGGAACATTCGGAAATGGAAGTGCTGCTGGCCGACGAGCAACACACTGCCGTGTTCATCACCGAGGCGCTGCACACCTCGTTCAAGGGTGGCGAAGCGGCATTTCATGCCAAGGGCCAGCAGGGCTTCAGCGCCGATGCGGTGGTCGGCAAACCGCTGGACTACGTGTTCGGCACCGATGCCGAGGGCAAGGCGCGGTTGCAACGCCTGCAGCAACTGCAGTCCACCACCCTGGAGCGCTACACCTTCGGCCCGGTGACGCTGGATCTGACCATGACCCCGCTCTACGCCGCCGACGGCCATCGCAGCGGCAGCATGCTGCTGTGGCGCAATGTCAGTGCCGAAGTCAGCACGCAGGCAGAGGTCGCCGCGCTGGTGCAGTCGGCCCTGATGGGCGACTTCGGCCAGCGTCTTGCGCTGGACGACAAGCGCGGCTTCTATCTGGAGTTCGGCCGTCAGCTCAACGGCTTGCTGGAAACCACCTCGCAAGGCCTGGAGCGTATTTCCCGCCTGCTCAGCGCGCTGGCCGAGGGCGACCTCACCGTGCGCATGGACGGGCAGTTCCAGGGCGTGTTCGCACGCATGCGCGACGATGCCAATGCCACCGTGGCGCAACTCACCGGCATCGTCTCGGGCATCCAGACCTCGGCCACGCAGATCAACGCAGCCGCCAGCGAGATCGCCGCAGGCAACAGCGACCTGTCGCAACGCACCGAACAACAGGCCGCCAACCTGGAAGAAACCGCCGCCTCGATGGAGGAGCTGACCTCCACCGTCAAGCAGAACGCCGAGCACGCACGCCAGGCCAACCAGCTGGCGATCGGCGCGGCCGATGTCGCCTCGCATGGCGGCGCGGTGGTGGCGCAGGTGGTCACCACCATGTCGGGCATCGAGGTCTCGTCGAAAAAGATCGCCGAGATCATCTCGGTCATCGACGGCATCGCGTTCCAGACCAATATCCTGGCCTTGAATGCGGCGGTGGAAGCTGCACGCGCCGGCGAACAGGGCCGCGGCTTCGCCGTGGTCGCCAGCGAAGTGCGCACCTTGGCGCAGCGCTCGGCCGGCGCGGCCAAGGAGATCAAGCACCTGATCGACGATTCGGTCGGCAAGGTGGCGCAGGGCTCGTCGCTGGTGCAGCAGGCCGGCACCACCATGGCCGAGATCGTCGCCAGCGTGCAGCGCGTCACCGACATCATGGGCGAGATCTCCGCCGCCTCGCAGGAGCAATCCAGCGGCATCGAGCAGGTCAACCTGACCGTGACCCAGATGGACGAGGCCACCCAGCAAAACGCGGCATTGGTGGAAGAAGCCACTGCCGCTGCGCGGGCGATGGAAGAACAGGCCGGCCAGCTGACCGAGGCGGTGGCGGTGTTCAAGCTCAGCCATGCCGGCAGGCCGGCGGCGATTGCCCCTGCCGCCAGACCGGTGGTCAGCGCGGTTGCGCCATCCACACGGGCGCCGACCGACAAGAAACGTGCGGCGGTAACGCCGCGTCCCCCCACCGGCAAGTCGCCCGGCAGTGTCGCCGGCAACGACAGCCAGTGGCAGGATTTCTGAGTGCGGCGTCGGCAGCTGCGCACGCGCGCAGCTGCCGACACAGGATGAAGCACATCCACATCGTCCTATCGCGGACCTGACACTCGACCGCGTTCCCCTGCCCGGCTCCGGCCATCGGCGACGCTTAAAGATTCAGCCGCCGTTGCCGTTAGCGAGGAAGACATCGACTGCCTGCGCCCCCCACCGTAGCAGCCGGTCCAGCAGCGCATCTGCCCGGTCGCCAGACCCGCGCATGCGCCCGGAGATTCGCGCGTTCCAGGGGTTGCCATGAAGCCATGCCTTGTTGCCAGCTGTATTGTGCTGTTCTGCGTCGTCGGCCATGCCCGCGCCGAAGATCCGATCGCCACCGACCGTCCTGATTTCGTCGAGTCCAGCCTCACCGTCGGCGACCGCCGGTTGCAGGTGGAAACCAGCGTCGCCTGGGAGCGCGATGCCTCGGTCGACGGATATTCCACGCCCACGCTGTTTCGCTACGGCCTCGGCCAGAGCTGGGAACTGCGGCTGGAAACCGACGGTTGGCAGCGCATCGACGCACCCGGCGAGGCCAAGGTGAGCGGCATGTCCGATGTGGCGCTCGGGGTCAAGCACCATCTTGCCGGGTCCGACGACGGCAAGGCCTCGCTGGCCTGGCTGCTGCATGTGGACCTGCCCAGCGGCGCCCGCGCCCTGCGTGGGCACGGTGCACGGCCATCGTTGCGGCTGGTGGCCGAATGGGAGCTCAGCGACAGCCTCTCGGCCGGGCTGATGCCCGGCGTGGTGTGGGACGACGATGGGCAAGGCAACCGCTACACCGCCGGCATCTTCGGTGCGGTGCTGGGCAAGGCCTGGAACGAGCGCGTGCGCTCCTTCGTGGAAGTGGCATTGCCGCAGGTCGCCAACAGCGAGGACGGCGGCACCGTGGCACTGCTCGACGTCGGCTCGGCCTGGCTGCTGAGCAACGACGTGCAACTGGACGCGGTGTACAGCCGCGGCCTCAACGATCGCTCACCGGATCACGCGCTCGGCGTGGGTCTGTCTTTCCGCTTCTGAAACAGGCCGCACAATGAAAATCATGCATATGCTGGGGATCCTGGTGCTGGTGGCAGCGTTGGCGCTGCTCGCGCTGGGCGGCGTCGGCTACAACGGCCAGCGCGGCCTGCTCGACGCGATCGCCGCACAGGTCATCTCCTCCGATGCGCTGCGCAACCACATGCAGGCCGACATGATGCACGACGCCCTGCGCGGCGACGTCACAGCCGCCCTGCTGGCCGCCTCGCGCCAGGACGCCGCCGCGATCGCAGAAGCACGCAGCGCACTGGGCGAACACGCCACGGAATTTCGTCAGGCGCTGCAGGCCAACCGCAAACTGCCGCTGGACCCGGCACTGCGCAGCGATCTGGACGCGGCGGCACCGGCATTGCAGGCCTATATCGGCGCGGCCGACCAGGTCATGACCCTGGCCGAGACGCAGGCCGACAGCGGCGCGGCCTACGCCGACTTCACCGCCAAGTTCGCCCAGCTGGAAACCCGCATGGGCGCGATCAGCGAGCGCATCCTGGCCTTGAACAAGGCCAATCGGCTCAAGGCCGAACAGGACAGCCACCGGGTGATGTGGCAGCAAGGCGGCGCGGTGGTGCTCGCCTTCGTCTGCCTGGCACTGGCCGCCGGCTGGATCCTACGCTCGGTGTTCGGCCTGCTCGGCGGCGAGCCGCAGCTGGCCATGAGCGCTGCGCAGCACATCGCCGAAGGTCGCCTGGACCAGCCCATTCCGGTGGCCGCACATCACACGCGCAGCCTGATGGCCGCACTGGCGCGCATGCAGCGCGACCTGCGCGAACGCCTGGAGCGCGAGCGCAGCATCGCTGCGGAAAACCTGCGCATCCGCACCGCGCTCGACAACGCCTCCACCGGCATGTACATAGCCGACCCGGACCTGACCATCATCTACGCCAACACCGCGCTGCGGACCTTGCTGCAGACCTATGCCGACGACATCCATGCCTGCGCGCCGGCGTTCGACCGCTCCAGCAACCTGATCGGCCAATCGGTGTCCATGCTGGAAGTGGGCAATGCGCAGGATGCGGAGATCTATCAACGTCTGGATCGCCAGGATTCGGCGCAACGCCAGGTGCAGTACCGCGCGGCATGCATCACCCAGGATGTCTCGGCGATCCGCGACTCGGCCGGTGCGCATCTGGGCTTTGTCTGCGAATGGCGCGACCGCACCGCCGAGGCACGCGTGGAAATCGACGTGGCCGATGTGGTGCGCAGCGCCGCGGCCGGTGACCTGTCCAGGCGCATCGACAGCAACGGCAAGCAAGGCTTCTTCCTGCAGTTGGCGCAGCAGCTCAATGCACTGCTCGATGCCAACGCGGTCAGCATCGCCGAGGTCTCGCGCCTGCTCAGCGCACTGGCCGATGGCGACCTGAGCGCGCGCATGCAGGGTGATTTCCACGGCGTGTTTGCCCGCATGCGCGACGACGCCAACACCACCGCCGAGCAGCTGGCGCTGGTGATCGGACGCATCCAGCAAGCCGCCGGCAGCATCCACACCGCTTCCAGCGAGATCGCCGCCGGCAACAACGACCTGTCTCAGCGCACCGAACAACAGGCCGCCAATCTGGAAGAAACCGCCGCCTCGATGGAGGAGCTGACCTCCACCGTCAAGCAGAATGCCGAAAGCGCGCGCCAGGCCAACCAGCTGGTGATCGGCGCGGCCGGCGTCGCCTCCCAAGGCGGTGCGGTGGTGGCCAAGGTGGTCACCACCATGTCCGGCATCGAGGTCTCGTCGAAGAAGATCGCCGAGATCATCAGCGTCATCGACGGCATCGCCTTCCAGACCAATATCCTGGCCCTGAATGCAGCAGTGGAGGCGGCGCGTGCCGGCGAACAGGGGCGCGGCTTTGCGGTGGTCGCCTCGGAAGTACGCACGCTGGCGCAGCGCTCGGCCGGCGCCGCCAAGGAGATCAAGCACCTGATCGACGACTCGGTGAGCAAGGTCGCCGAAGGCTCGGTGCTGGTGCAGCAGGCCGGCACCACCATGGCCGACATCGTGGCCAGCGTGCAGCGTGTCACCGACATCATGGGCGAGATCGCGGCCGCCTCGCAGGAGCAGTCGGCCGGCATCGAGCAGGTCAACCTCACCATCACCCAGATGGACGAGGCCACCCAGCAGAACGCTGCGCTGGTGGAAGAAGCCACCGCCGCCGCGCGCACCATGGAAGACCAGGCCGGCCAGCTGGCCCAGGCGGTGTCGCGCTTCACCCTTGCCGATGCGCCGGCACCGATGGCGGCAGCGCCAGCCGCCACAGCGGCAGTGGCTGCGCCCAAGCGCAGCCCCGGCGCAGCGGCTGCACGCAAGCCGGCAACCACGCCGGTGCTTGCCAGCGGCAACGACGGGCAGTGGCAGGACTTCTGAGCCACGCGTGCAGGCGGCCCAAGCCTGGGCCGCACCCGCGTAGCTGCAGCGCCACCGGCGTGCCCGCCCTGCCCGCCACGGCAGCGTTGCCGGCGGCCTGATCGCGGCATCCGCGAGCCGGCCACGGCACCGTTCATCCTTCAAAGATAAAGAATCATACCGGGCAGCCGCTAGCGTGCTGGAGAGCGTTCCTGCGCAATGCCCCGGAGTTACTGATGAACAAGTTCAACGATTGGCCGATCCGCCGCAAACTGATGTTTGCCTTTTGCCTGAGTGCCGTGTTGACCGCCCTGCTTGGCGGGCTCGGTTTTTCGCGCATGCAGCAGATGCAGCGGCAGACCACCCTGATCAACCAGGACGTGGTGCCGGTGCTGAGCCGTCTGTCCGAGCTGCGTGGCTTTGCCGGCGAATTCCGCGTCTATGAAGTGGGCCAGTTCGTCAATCTGGACGATCCGGAACGCTATGCGATGTTCTTCAAACGCATGGATGAGATCCAGGCCAAGTACCTCGAAACGCAAAAGCTGCTGGACGCCAAGATCGGCGCCGGCTCGCCGCTGCAGGCCGAATACGCGAAGCTGAGCGATGCCAGCACGCGTTACTTTGCCGCCAACCAGCAGCTGCGCAAGCTCTATGCAGAACCCGACCGCGCTGCGGCGATGGAATTTTCGCGCAAGCAGTCCGGCGAGATCCGCAAGGAACTGTTCGCCTCGGTCGACAAGCTGTATGCACAGCAATCCAAGGCCCTGAGCGACATGGTCGCGGCCAGCGACGCCTCGTTCAAGCTGACCAGCGCGGTATTGCTGATCGGCACGCTGCTGATGGCCGCGCTGTCGGTAACCTTCGGCTGGCTGATCGCGCGCGGCATCACCAATCCGCTGTCCAAGGCGCTGGGCGCCATCAAGGCGGTCTCGCGTGGCGATCTGAGCGTGCAGGTCAGCAAGACCAGCAAGGACGAAATCGGCCAGATGCTCGACGCCACCGGCAGCATGACGCAGATGCTGCGCCGCTTCAGCGACGAAACCGCGCGCATGTCGCACCTGCACGCGGCCGAAGACATCACCCACCGCATGCCGGAGGATTTCCCCGGCGTGTACGGCACCCTGGCCGGCGGCATCAACACGATGATCTTCGAGCATCTGGATGCCATCACCGACGCGGTGCGCATCCTCAACCAGTACGCACAGGGCGATTTGACCCAGGACGCACGTCGTCTGCCGGCCAGCCGCGCCATCCTGCATGAGGCGATGGATGCGGCCAAGGCCAGCCTGTTGTCGATCAACACCGAGATCAAGCAGCTGGCGCAAGCCGCAGCGGCCGGCGATTTCAGCGCACGCGGCGACGCGACGCGCTTCAAGTACGACTTCGCGGTGATGGTGGCGGACCTGAACTCGATGATGGAGGTCAGCGACCGCAATCTGGGCAAGCTGTCGCAGCTGCTCGGCGCCGTCGCCGAAGGCGACCTGACCGCACGCATGGACGGCGAATTCCACGGCGTGTTCGCGCGCCTGCGCGACGATGCCAATGCCACCACCCAGCGCCTGACCGACATCGTCGGGCGCATCAAGCACTCCACCCTGGCCATCAACACCGCCGCTGGCGAAATCGCCGCCGGCAACCAGGACCTGTCGCAGCGCACCGAACAGCAGGCCGCCAACCTGGAAGAAACCGCTGCCTCGATGGAAGAGCTCACCTCCACCGTCAAGCAGAATGCCGAGCACGCACGCCAGGCCAATCAGCTGGCGATCGGGGCGGCCGATGTCGCCTCGCATGGCGGCAGCGTGGTCGGCCAGGTGGTCACAACCATGTCCGGTATCCAGACCTCGTCCAAGAAGATCGCCGAGATCATCTCGGTGATCGACGGCATCGCATTCCAGACCAACATCCTGGCCCTGAACGCGGCGGTGGAAGCGGCACGTGCCGGCGAACAGGGCCGCGGCTTTGCGGTGGTCGCCTCGGAAGTGCGCACGCTGGCGCAGCGTTCGGCCGGCGCCGCCAAGGAAATCAAGAGCTTGATCGACGACTCGGTCAGCAAGGTGGCCGAAGGCTCGGCGCTGGTGAACCAGGCCGGCACCACCATGAGCGAGATCGTCTCCTCGGTGCAGCGCGTGACCGACATCATGAGCGAAATCTCCGCCGCCTCGCAGGAACAGTCGGCCGGCATCGAGCAGGTCAACCAGACCGTCACCCACATGGACGAAGCCACCCAGCAAAACGCCGCGCTGGTGGAAGAAGCCACCGCCGCCGCGCGTTCGATGGAAGAACAGGCGCAGCAGCTCACCGAAGCGGTGGCCCTGTTCCGCCTGTCGGCCGAACTGGAAGCGGTGACGCGTGCCACACCGGTGGTGCGCCACATCACCGCCAAGCGCCCGGCCGCCAGCACTGCGCCTGCTGCCAAGACGCCCGCTGCCAGGTCATCGGTGTCCACGCTGGCTGCCTCCAAGCCGGCTGCCGCACGGTCGACCGCACGTACTGCCGCTGCAGCAGCGCCGTCCAACGAGTCGGATTGGGCGGAGTTCTAAACGCGCAGATCGTCGACATACAAGTCGCTGCAGTCCAGGCCGCGCTCTTTCGGGAGCGCGGCTTTTTTATTGCCGCAATGTTCCGGAAGCAGTCTCAGCCATGAGGCAAGAATAAACGCATATAGATAATAATATTTTACTTGTGTATCAATAAACCAGCACTTGAGCCCGGCATTATGTATCTCTGGAAGACTTAAATTCGGAGCGCGCCGCGATTTACTCCGCAAAGTCGATTTCACAAGCATGACTCGACTTATATATTTTTGATATGGAGGTATTAAGTAATAGGCATTGCGCGCCGTTACTGCGCATAGCGACGCGGCATACAGCATGTGGTCGGCGCTACTCGGTCGCTTCCCTTCAATCGCATAACGCCTTCCAGGATCTGTCATGACTGCACTTCTCCAACGCTACAACGTCGGCCCTCGCTTGGCGGCGGCCTTTGCCGTGCTGATCCTGTTGTCTGGCGTCATCGCCTTTATCGGCTACCGCGGCCTGAGTTCGGCCCGCTCGCTGGTGGACCAGCTGGTGCACGAGAACATGACAAAGATCCGTCTGTCCAACGACATGATCAATGCCAATTTCATTATCGGCCTGCAGTTGCGCAATGTGGTGCTGCCCACTACCGATGCGGAAAATCGCGACTTCATTGCGAAGATCCAGTCTGCACGTGCCGACTACACCAAGGCACGCGACGAATTGTATGCATTGCCGCCGTCCGAAAAAGGCAAGATCCTGCGCGCGGAGATCGATGCCCGCCGCGCCGAAGTTAAAGTCTTGAACGACAAAGTCATGGATATGGTGATGACCGGTCGCAGAGACGAGGCACTGCCCTTGCTGCTGACCAAGGCGGCACCTGCAATGCAGCAATGGCAGGACAAGATTGGCGAAAACATCACACTGCAAGACAAGCTGGCCAGCGAAGCCTCGGCAGCAGCGCTGCAATCCATGGACGGCTCGCGCAAGCTGCTGGTCGGTGGTTCGCTGCTGGTGGTGTTGCTGAGCGCTACGCTGGGCCTGCTGATCACCCGCAGCCTCACCCAGCCGTTGAGCCGCGCCACCCGCGCCGCAGAAGCGATTGCCGGCGGCAACCTGGACAACGACGTCAATACGCAGGCCAATGACGAAGCCGGCCGCCTGCTCAAGGCCATGAGCAAGATGCAGCTGCAGCTGCGCAACCTGCTCAGCGCGCAGACCGACATGGCCAAGCGCCACGACGATGGCCAGATCAGCTTCCGCATCGATGCCGCTGCCTTCCCCGGCGAGTACGGCCGCATGGCGCACGACACCAACATGTTGGTGGGCTCGCACATCGCGGTGAAGATGCGCCTGGCGCAGATCATGGGCCGCTACGCGATCGGCGACCTGTCCGAGGATATGGAAAAACTGCCCGGCGAAAAGGCCGTGCTCAGCGAGACCATGGCGCAGGTCAAGGTCAATCTCGGTGCAATGAATACCGAGATCAAGCATCTGGCACTGTCGGCGGCCAACGGCGACTTCAGCGCCCGCGGCGATGCCGAGCGCTTCCAGTACGACTTCCGCCTGATGGTGGAAAGCCTCAACAACCTGATGTCCACCGCCGACGGCAACCTGCAGTCGCTCTCCACCCTGCTGCAGTCCATCGCCGCCGGCGACCTCACCGCACGCATGAGCGGCGACTTCCGCGGCGTGTTCGCGCAGATGCGTGACGACGCCAATGCCACCGCCACGCAGCTGGCCGAAATCGTCAGCGGCATCAAGGCCTCGGCGGTGTCGATCAAGGGCGCTGCCAGCGAGATCGCGGCCGGTAACCAGGATCTGTCGCAGCGCACCGAGCAGCAGGCCGCCAACCTGGAAGAAACCGCCGCCTCGATGGAAGAGCTCACCTCCACCGTCAAGCAGAACGCCGAGAGCGCGCGCCAGGCCAACCAGCTCGCCATCGGCGCGGCCGGCGTGGCCTCGCAGGGCGGCGAGATCGTCAGCAAGGTGGTCGAGACGATGAGCGGCATCGAAGCCTCGTCCAAGAAGATCGCCGACATCATCTCGGTCATCGACGGCATCTCGTTCCAGACCAACATCCTGGCCTTGAACGCGGCGGTGGAAGCCGCCCGCGCCGGCGAGCAGGGACGCGGCTTTGCCGTGGTCGCCTCGGAAGTGCGCACGCTGGCGCAGCGCTCGTCCGCGGCGGCCAGGGAGATCAAGGGGCTGATCGACGACTCGGTGCAGCGTGTTTCCGAAGGATCGGTGCTGGTGCACAGCGCCGGCAAGACCATGGGCGAGATCGTGTCCAGCGTGCAGCGGGTCACCGACATCATGGGCGAGATCTCCGCGGCCTCGCAGGAGCAATCCTCCGGCATCGAGCAGGTCAACCAGACCGTCACCCAGATGGACGAGACCACCCAGCAGAACGCCGCGCTGGTGGAAGAAGCCACCGCCGCCGCACGTGCGCTGGAAGACCAGGCCACCCAGCTCACCGACGCGGTGGCGGTGTTCAAGACCGATGCCGGCCATGCCCTGGCGCCGGTGCGCACCGCTGCGCCGCGGCCGGTGGTGACTCCCGCGCTGAAGGCCAAGGTGGTCGCGGCCGGACGCACCGCCGCGTCCAAGCCGCGCCCCGTGGTCACCGCGCCGAGCAACGACGCCAGCTGGCAGGAGTTCTGAGCCAAGCGAGCACAACAGTCTGAATGGAGCCGGTCGGCATCGATGCCGACCGGCTCAAGGCATAACTGTTATCGGCCGATAGGCTGCGTACGCCTACGAGAATCTTCCATGACCACTTCGCCCGCGCTGTCGCCGCAGACCGCCCCACCCCCTCACCAGCGCTGGAGCAGCCGCTGGGATGATCTGGCGATCGCCAAGAAACTCGGCATCATCGGCATCCTGGCCTTGGCCGGCCTGGTCATTCCGGTACTGCTGTACAGCGGCAAGCTCAACGAAAGTGTGGCCATCAGCAGCAACGAGTTGCGCAGCTATGCGCCGCTTGGGCAGATGCTGGGCCTGATCACCGACCTGCACGCCGCCCACGTCGACAGCGGTGACGCCGCTGCAGCCGCGGCCGCGCGCGCCGATCGCGATCTGCAACACCTGCTGGCCACCACCGCCACGATGCCGGGCTTCGAACGCAGCCAGAAGGCCTTGCTGGGCCTGCAGCAGCGCCACGTCGCCAGCGCCGCGGCAGACGGCTACGCCGCGGTCAGCGAGCAGGCGTTTGCTGCGCTCGACGCCTTGCGCGACGACAGCCAGCTGGTCTATACCCCCTATATCGAGAGCTACCACCTGGTGGTGGCCACCCTGATCTACAGTCCCGATGCCACCGAATCGCTGACCCGCCTGGATGCGGCCAGCGATCCGTCGCAGGCGGCCGACAGCCGCGCCATGCTGCGCGAACAGCTCGGCCAGTTGGCGCGCAGCCATGCGCGCTTCCGGCATGAGCTGGACAAGGCGATGGGCCTGCTGGAACAACCCGACCCCGCCCTGGCCGATGCCGCCAGGACCGAAACCACGCGTGCAACCGCGGCGCTGGCCGCGCTCGGCACCGCGCTGGACGGCAGCGACGCCAACGCCGACACCCAATGGAACGCTGCGCTCGATAATCTCGGCCAAGCCATGCAGGCGCTCAGCAGCGTCTCGCTGCAGGCCCTGCAGCGCCAGTCCGAACGCCACCTGGCCGATGCCCGCAACGCGATGTGGCAGGCCATCGCCGGGTTGACGCTGCTGGCGGTGCTGATCGCAGCGCTGGGCTGGTACACCTTGTCGCGGCTGACCCGCAATGTGCGCCGCGCCGCTGTGGTGGCCGCCAATATCGCGCAAGGCCAGCTCGGCGAGCGCATCGCCGCGCCCAGCCGCGATGAAACCGGCCAGCTGCTCGACAACATGCGCCGGATGCAGGAGCAGCTGCAGCGGGTGCTGGCCGCGCAGAGCGAGATGGCCCAGCGCCACGACGCCGGCCAGATCAGTTATCGCATGGACGCCGAGACCTTCCCGGGCGCGTACGCCACCATGGTGCGCGACACCAACGCGCTGGTCGGCTCGCATATCGCGGTGAAGATGAAACTCGCCCAGATCATGTCGCGTTATGCCATCGGCGACCTGAGCCAGGACATGGACCGCCTTCCCGGCGAAAAAGCCGTGTTCAGCGACACCATGGACGCGGTCAAGCGCAACCTGTCTGCGATGAACAGCGAGATCAAGCTGCTGGCGCAGGCTGCGGCCAACGGCGATTTCAGCGTGCGTGGCGATACCCAGCGCTTCCAGCACGACTTCCTGGCCATGGTGGAGAGTCTCAACCAGCTGATGGCCACCGCCGATGGCAATCTGGGCGCGCTATCCAGCGTGCTGCGGGCCATCGCCGCCGGCGACCTCACCACCCGCATGCATGGCGACTTCCACGGCGTATTCGCGCAGATGCGCGACGATGCCAATGCCACCGTGGTGCAACTGGCCGATATCGTCGGACGCATCCAGCAGTCCACCGACGCGATCAACGATGCCGCCAGCGAGATTGCCGCCGGCAACCAGGACCTGTCGCAGCGCACCGAGCAGCAGGCCGCCAACCTGGAAGAAACCGCCGCCTCGATGGAGGAACTCACCTCCACCGTGCGCAACAACGCCGAGCATGCGCGGCGCGCCAACCAGCTGGTGGTCGGTGCCGCCGCGGTGGCCGCGCAAGGTGGCACGGTGGTCGGCGAAGTCGTCGGCACCATGGCCGGCATCCAGGCCGCCTCGCGCAAGATCGCCGACATCATCTCGGTCATCGACGGCATCGCGTTCCAGACCAATATCCTGGCCTTGAATGCGGCGGTGGAAGCTGCACGCGCCGGCGAACAGGGGCGCGGCTTTGCGGTGGTCGCCTCCGAGGTACGTACCCTGGCGCAGCGCTCGGCCGGCGCGGCCAAGGAGATCAAGCAGCTGATCGACGATTCGGTGAACCGGGTCGAGCAAGGCAACGTGCTGGTCAGCCAGGCCGGCCGCACCATGCAGGACATCGTCGATTCGGTGCGCGGCGTCACCGAGATCATGCACGAGATCAGCGAAGCCTCGCAGCAGCAGTCGCAGGGTATCGAACAGGTCGGCCAGACCATCGCGCAGATGGACCAGTCCACCCAGCAGAACGCCGCGCTGGTGGAAGAAGCCACTGCCGCCGCGCGTGCGATGGAAGCACAGGCGCAGCAGCTGCGCGATGCGGTGTCGGTGTTCCAACTGCACGGCCTCGCCAGGCCAGCCAGGCTCGTGCGCGCCGCGTGACGCGGTCGCATGCGGATGTGCGTGTGCGCGCCGCGCGGTCTGTCGCACACCTGCGGGCCGGCGTACGGGGCTCTCGTGCAACGTGACAGCCCCTGTTCCGTAAGAAAGCGCTGCATCTGATCCAAACCAATGCAGCGGCATGAGATCACCGCTGCCGCGTCAACACGGCGCAGGGCACGTTCGATGCCTGGCGCAGGCCAAGCCCTGCTTCTACGCGCGGGTGCGACAAGGTCGCATCGCCGGGTGGATTGCTACATCCGCCGGTGTCTTGCACCCGGCCATGCTCGCGCCTGGCGTCTCGCATCGCGCCCGATGGGGTGAGACAGATGTGAATCCGCCGATGCGGGCAGGCGCGTTGATAGCGCTCCCATCAGCATTTTTCGGCCGTTTGTGCACATGCGCGTCACTTCGGTGACGGCCACCCATACGCAGCGAGGCTGACCCGTTCAGTGCCATAGCCGCTGGCCGTTACCTACAACGGCCCGCCTACCTGCCTTGCAATCGCCCGGGCCGCGCTACGGCCCGGGCGATGGATCGGCTGGATGCCTGCCTGCTGCGCCGTCACTGCGCATCGCCCACGCGTCAACCCGACGCGTCTTGTTCCTTCTTGTCCCACTGCCTTGAGACCCCCAAATGATCGCTCTTCTTCAACGGTACAACGTCGGCAAGCGCCTGAGCTTCGCCTTCGGCACGCTGATCCTGTTGTCGTGCGCACTTGTCGCCGCCGGCCTGCATACATTGGCGCAGGCCCGCGATCGCATGGACACGGTGGTCAACCGCAACATCACGATCATGCAGTACGCACAGGACATGACCAACGCCACCTCGGTCATCGCCGTGCAATTGCGCAACATCGTGTTGCCGACCTCGCAAGAAGACAATCTGCGCTTCTACGCCATCATCAAGAACCAGCTGAAGAGCTACGAAGACACGCGCCGCAAGCTGTATGCATTTTCGGCCTCGCCCCAGGCCACCCAGATCCGCGAGCGGATCGACCTTGCCAGTGAGCAGGCCCGCGAGACCAGGGACACCGTCGTGCAGCTGGGCCTGACCGGCAAGGCTGATGAGGCACTCAAGCTGTTGCTGGAAAAGGCCGCACCGGGCACGCAGCAATGGCAGGATGCGTTGACGGAGTATTCGGATCTGCAGCGTCAGCGCACCCAGGAAGCCTATGTGACCACGACGGCAGAAATGGCCCGCGGCCGTGCGCTGTTGATCGGCGGCGGCGTGGCGGTGGTGCTGTTCAGTACCCTGCTCGGCTTCCTGATCACCCGCAGCCTGGTGCGCCCGTTGACCCAGGCCACCCGCGCCGCCGAAGCGATCGCCAACGGCAATCTCGACAACGACGTACGCACGCAGTCCAACGACGAAACCGGCCGCCTGTTGCAGGCCATGGATCGCATGCAGGGCCAGGTGCGCAACCTCATCAGCGCGCAGCTGGACATGGCCAAGCGCCACGATGATGGTCAGATCAGCTTCCGCATGGATGCCGGCGCCTTCCCGGGCGACTTCGGCCGCATGGCCAAGGACACCAACGAGCTGGTCGCCGCGCACATCAAGGTCAAGATGCAGACCATCCACCTGGTGGAGCGCTATGCGATCGGTGACCTGAGCGAAGACATGCCGCAGCTGCCGGGCGAAAAAGCCGCCATCACCACGGCAATGAATCAGGTCAAATTGAACCTGTCGACGATGAACGCCGAGATCAAGCAGCTGGCACAGGCCGCCGCCAACGGCGACTTCACCGCGCGTGGCAATGCCGAGCAGTTCCAGTTCGACTTCCGCATCATGGTGGAAAGCCTCAACACCTTGATGGCCACCGCCGACGGCAACCTGCAGTCGTTGTCCGGCCTGCTGCAGTCGATCGCCGCCGGCGATCTCACCGCACGCATGAGTGGCCAGTACCAGGGCGTGTTTGCACAGATGCGCGACGACGCCAACGCCACCGCCGAACAGCTGGCCGGCATCGTGGGCCGCATCCAGACCGCTGCCGACGCGATCGGCCTGGCCTCGGGCGAAATCGCTTCCGGCAACCAGGATCTGTCGCAGCGCACCGAGCAGCAGGCCGCCAACCTGGAAGAAACCGCCGCCTCGATGGAAGAGCTCACCTCCACCGTCAAGCAGAATGCCGAACACGCCAGCCAGGCCAACCAGCTCGCCATCGGCGCGGCGGCAGTGGCGTCGCAGGGCGGCGATGTGGTGGCCAAGGTGGTCACCACCATGTCCGACATCCAGAGCTCGTCGAAGAAGATCGCCGAGATCATCAGCGTGATCGACGGCATCGCCTTCCAGACCAATATCCTGGCCTTGAATGCAGCAGTGGAAGCGGCGCGTGCCGGCGAACAGGGGCGCGGCTTTGCAGTGGTCGCCAGCGAAGTACGCACACTGGCGCAGCGCTCGGCCGGTGCGGCCAAGGAGATCAAGTACCTGATCGACGACTCGGTCGACAAGGTCACCCAGGGGGCCACCCTGGTCGACCAGGCCGGCACCACCATGGCCGAAATCGTTGCCAGCGTGCAGCGCGTCACCAACATCATGGGCGAGATTTCCTCTGCGTCGCAGGAGCAGTACTCCGGCATCGAGCAGGTCAACCAGACCGTGACCCAGATGGACGAAACCACCCAGCAGAATGCCGCGCTGGTGGAAGAAGCCACCGCCGCCGCACGGGCAATGGAAGAACAGGCCCAGCAGCTCACCGAAGCGGTCGCCGTGTTCAAGGTTGCCGAACACGCACCGGTGGCGCGCCAGTTGTCGGCCATTGCCAATGCGCCCGCCAATGCCCGCAGCACACCGCGCCCGATCGCCCGCGCCAGCATGGCCGCGCCCGTGCGCCGCAGCACCGCGGGTGCATCGGCAACGGCAAACGACGTGGGCGACTGGCAGGAGTTCTAAACCGCCAACAGGTGCTGTCAGCACATCGACAGCAGTGCACGCCAGTTGTTGCAACCGGCGTGCACGGTGCGCGGGATACACACGCTCGACACCACGCTCGAGCACGCGGCCGTGCAGTTCCGCATCCGCAGCAAGGTCACAACGGCACCGCACACGCGGTGCCGTTTTGCGTTGTGCGCGCCATGCCAACTGTCCGCAAGCCCGCATACACCGCGTCCGGCGTGAAAACGCACTTCACATCGTGCACCCCGGACTCTCTCGCGTTGCCTCCAAAACCACGTTCAACAGGTGTTTTCTAGGGGAATTCCCGACACACCCCCACCAATTCCTTACCCCTTGTACACATGGCAGTCACGTGCCTGAGACCCGGCTTTACCGGCCAGCCCGGCTTGCCTCAATACAGCAGTTCTAACGCCGTTATCTGACCGACGCATCACACAAGGCATGACGTGCGACGCACTGCTCCAGCACTGCATCGCATGCCAGTCCACCTAACTGCACATTCGCTCGGATCACTTCATGAATTCCTTTCTGCACCGCTTCAACGTCGGCAAGCGCCTCTCCCTGGCCTTCGGCGTGTTGATCCTTCTGTCCTGCGCGCTGGTGGCCGCCGGCCTGTACACGCTCAGCCAGGCGCGTGAGCGCCTGGACACCATCGTCAACCGCAACATGGCGATGATCCAGTACGCCACCGACATGCTGGACGCCAATGCCACCATCTCGTTGAACCTGCGCAACATCGTGCTGCCGACCACTGCCGAGCAGAATCGCCAGTTCGGTGATGCGATCGATGCGCAGCGGATTCGCTACAAGGAAGTGCGTGACAAGCTGTATGCCTTCCCCACCGATGCCCAAGGGCAGCGCATGCGCGATGCGCTGGATCTGGCGCGCGAACAGGCGCTATCGCACAACCAGCAGGTACGCGAACTGGGCACAGCCGGCAAGGTCGACCAGGCCATGCCGATCCTGATCCAGCGTGCCGCCCCAGCCACCCAGCGCTGGCAGGATGCGATCCGCACCTACTCCGAAGCGCAACGCAAGAGCAGCCAGGTCGCCTACACGCAGGCCAATGACGCCATGGCACGTGGCCGCAGCATGCTGATCGGCGGCGGCCTGGCCGTGGTGCTGCTGAGCGCCCTGCTGGCCTGGACCATCACCCGCAGCCTCACCGGCCCGTTGAACCGCGCCACCCGCGCCGCCGAGGCGATCGCCGACGGCCGGCTCGACAACCAAGTGCACAGCGAGGCCAGCGACGAAACCGGCCGCCTGCTGCAGGCAATGGACAAGATGCAGTCGCAGGTGCGCAACCTGATCACCGCGCAGCTGGACATGGCCAAGCGCCACGACAACGGCCAGATCAGCTTCCGCATGGATGCCGACGCGTTCCCGGGCGACTATGGCCGCATGGCCGGCGATACCAACGCACTGGTCGACAGCCACGTGCAGGTAACGCTGCGTCTGGCGCAGATCATGGGCCGCTACGCCATCGGCGACCTCAGCGAGGACATGGACGCGCTGCCCGGCGAAAAGGCCAGGCTGACCGACACCATGGCGCAGGTGAAAACCAACCTGGCCTCGATGAATCAGCAGATCAAGCAGCTGGCCCAGTCGGCTGCCGACGGCAACTTCGGTGCACGCGGCGATGCGGCGCAGTTCCAGTTCGATTTCCGCGTCATGGTCGAGAGCCTCAACCAATTGATGGCCACCGCCGACGGCAGCCTGCAGTCGCTGTCGGGCATCCTGCGCGCGATTGCGGCGGGCGACCTGACCGCGCGCATGGACGGCGAGTTCAAGGGCGTGTTTGCACAGATGCGTGACGACGCCAACGCCACGGCGACCCAGTTGTCCGGCATCGTCGGGCACATCCAGCACTCGGCCACCTCGATCAATGCCGCCGCCAGCGAGATCGCAGCCGGCAACCAGGATCTGTCGCAGCGCACCGAACAGCAGGCCGCCAACCTGGAGGAAACCGCCGCCTCGATGGAGGAACTCACCTCCACCGTGCGCCAGAACGCCGAAAGCGCACGCCAGGCCAATCAACTCGCCATCGGCGCCGCCAGCGTGGCCTCGCAGGGCGGCGAGGTGGTCAGCAAGGTGGTCGACACCATGAGCGGCATCGAGGCCTCGTCCAAGCGCATTGCCGACATCATCAGCGTCATCGACGGCATCTCGTTCCAGACCAACATCCTGGCCTTGAATGCCGCCGTGGAAGCGGCGCGTGCCGGCGACCAGGGCCGCGGCTTTGCGGTGGTCGCCTCCGAGGTGCGCACCCTGGCACAGCGTTCGTCGGCGGCGGCCAAGGAGATCAAGAGCCTGATCGACGACTCCGTGCAGCGGGTGGCCGACGGTTCGCAGCTGGTGGACCAGGCCGGCAAGACCATGGCCGAGATCGTGGCCAGCGTGCAACGTGTCACCAACATCATGGGCGAGATCTCCGCCGCCTCGCAGGAACAGTCGGCCGGCATCGAGCAGGTCAACCAGACCGTCACCCACATGGACGAAGCCACCCAGCAAAACGCCGCGCTGGTGGAAGAAGCCACCGCCGCCGCCCGCGCGATGGAAGAACAGGCCCAGCAGCTCACCGAGGCGGTGGCCGTGTTCAAGATCGTCGAGCAGGGCCCGGCCGCACGTCAGCCCGCGTCGATGGTCGCTGCGCCGGTCAATGCACGCTTTGCCGCCCGCCCGGCTGCCCGTGCCGGCAGCAACGCGGCCCCGCGCCGCAGCAACACCGGCAAGACGACGGTGGCAGCCACCGCCGATCCGAGCGACTGGCAGGAGTTCTGAGCCCCACCGCAACGCGTCACACCCGCAGTCTCCAGAAATACCATTCGAGCGCAGTTTGATTCGGTGACGAATCTTGAGGGTCGCTTCCTGGCGAGGGAAGCGGCCCTTTTTTTGTTCCGAGAATCTGTCGACATCCGCCGGCGGGCGTCAGGCGACGCGTCATACTTCATCAAGAATTAACAATTACTACATCACCGCAGCGGCCCAATCGGGAAAGCGAACTGGACAATTGTGCGGATTTCGACACAAACCATCAATTAATTGCATAAACGGCCGCTATCGACTTCACGCATCCGTAACGCCCTCCCCCGGGCAAGGTCGATTCCTCATGCACTCCTTCAACCGCCTGTCCGTCGGCACCCGGCTGTCCGCGCTGCTGACCGTGGTGATCGCGCTCTCCCTCGGCCTGCTGGCCCTGACCATCTACCGCCAGTCCGCCGACGACATCGAATCCCAGGTCAAGGCCGAGCTGCGCTCCAGCACCCGGTTGATGCAGCAGTCAGTGGCGATGTACGACGTCACCCTGACCGAGGGCACCCAGCGCCTGGGCAGCGTGTTCGAGACCATGCTCCCCAGCGGCGAGCGCACTCTCGACACCGCCAGCACCGTCGCCATCGGCGCGCAGCAGACGCCGTCGCTGCGTGCCGGCAAGCAGGCACTGAATCTCAACTTCGACGCCGTGGATCGCTTCGCGCAGACCGCCGGCGGGGTCGCCACGATCTTTGCGCGCACCGGTGACGACTTCGTGCGCATCACCACCTCGCTGCGCAACAAGCAGAACGAGCGCGTGATCGGCACCCTGCTCGACCGCAAGGGCAAGGCCTACGCCGCACTGTCGCAAGGCAAGGCCTTCACCGGCCAGGCGCAGCTGTTCGGCGAGCAGTACATGACCCATTACCAGCCGCTGCGCAATGCCGCCGGCGAGGTGATCGGCGCACTGTTCGTCGGGCGCAACTACACCCAGGGCCTGGCCGCGCTGAAGGCGCAGGTCAGCACCACCAAGCTGGGCCAGGACGGTTATTTCCTCATCGTCGACATGGCGCCGGGCGAGCACCAGGGCCAGGTCATCGCCGCACCGCCGGGCACACCGGCCACGCTGGCGGCGCTGGTGCCGGCCGAGCAGCAATCGCTGCTGCAGTCGGTGCTGGACGGCAAGCAGCCCAGCGCCAGCCTGCAGTTGCGCGATGCCCAGGGCAACGCCCAGGCCTTCGAAGTCACCGCCCAGCGCTACGCGCCGTGGCAGTGGGCGGTGATCGGCACCCAGCCGCGCAGTGCCATCGACGGCCCGCTGGACGAGCTGATGGGCAGCATGCTGCTGTTCTCGCTGGTGGTGCTGGGCCTGTGCATCGCAGTGGTCTTCATCGCCGCGCGCAAGATGGTCACCCGCCCGCTGCTGGCGGTGGAACGCGTGCTCGGCGATGTGGCTGCCGGGCGCCTGGACAACCCGATCGAGATCGACCGCCAAGACGAACTCGGTCGCCTGCTGCTCAACGCGCGCGCCATGCGCGACGACCTGCGCGCGCGGCTGCAACGCGATCAGCTGATCGCCAGCGAAGCGCTGCGCGTGCGCACCGCTCTGGACGATGTCAGCACCAACGTGATGATCGCCGATGCCCATCGCCGCATCATCTACGTCAACCGCCCGCTGCAACGCATGCTCAAGAGCGTGCAGGACGAACTGCGCCGCGACCTGCCCAACTTCGATGCCGATGCGCTGATCAATGCCAGCATCGACCAGTTCCATCGCAAGCCCGAGCACCAGGCACGCATGCTCGACCAGCTCACCGGCACCCACACCGCGCAGATCCATGTGGGTGGCCGCACCATGCGGCTGGTGGTCAACCCGGTGCTGGGCGCGGCCGGCGAGCGCATGGGCTTTGTGGTCGAATGGGCCGACCGCACCCAGGAAGTCCAGGTGGAACAGGAGGTCGCACGTATCGTGCAGGCCGCCGCTGCCGGCGACCTGAGCGAGCGCGTCGGCCTGGAAGGCAAGCAGGGCTTCCTGCTGCTGCTCGCCCAGCAACTCAACGCGCTGCTGGACAACAATGCGGACGGGCTGTCGCGCGTGTCCGCCCTGCTCTCTGCGTTGTCGCAGGGCGATCTGACCGCGCGCATGGATGGCGACCTGCAAGGCGTGTTCGCCACCATCCGCGACGATGCCAATGCCACTGCCGATCAGCTGGCCGGCATCGTGCGCCGGATCAAGGACTCCTCGCTGGCGATCAACTCGGCCGCCACCGAGATCGCCACCGGCAATGGCGACCTGTCGCGTCGCACCGAACAGCAGGCTGCGGCCCTGGAAGAAACCGCCGCCTCGATGGAAGAGCTCACCGCCACCGTCAAGCAGAATGCCGACAACGCCGACCAGGCAAACCGCCTGGTGCTGGACGCCGCCGGCGTGGCGGCCCAGGGCGGCGATGTGGTCGGCCGCGTGGTCACCACCATGGCCGACATCGACACCTCGTCCAAGAAGATCGCCGAGATCATCGGCGTCATCGACGGCATCGCCTTCCAGACCAATATCCTGGCCTTGAACGCGGCAGTGGAAGCCGCACGCGCCGGCGAACAGGGCCGCGGCTTCGCCGTGGTCGCCTCGGAAGTACGTACGCTTGCACAGCGTTCGGCCGGCGCAGCCAAGGAGATCAAGCACCTGATCCAGGACTCGGTCACCCGCATCGGCAACGGCGCCGCACTGGCGTCCGAAGCCGGCAGCACCATGCAGCAGGTAGTCAGCTCGGTGCAGCGCGTCACCGACATCATGAGCGAGATCACCAGCGCCTCGCGCGAGCAGGCCGCCGGCATCACCCAGGTCAACCAGACCGTCACCCAGATGGACGAAACCACCCAGCAGAACGCCGCGCTGGTGGAAGAAGCCACCGCGGCTGCACGCGCGATGGAAGACCAGGCCGCGCAACTGGTGGATGCAGTGGCCGTGTTCCGCCTGGAACAGCAGGACCAACTCAACACCTTGCAGGCCAACGCACGCCACGCCTACACCTGATGCGACAGACGACGACGGCGCGCCCGTCGAATATGTAAGTCGAGGGCGCGATGCCCTCGCCGCTTGCGGAAACTCCGTGACTCCGTAAGCGAAGACTGCGTCGCGTCATTTAGGCGCGATCCTGATTGAATCAAAAGCTCAGTGAGTCGAGTGCGCGGTGCCCTCACCGTTCGCGGGACACGCCGTGGATCCGTCCATGGAGGCGCCTTGGCGGCATCCATGCCGCCAAGGGTCCCGCAACCGGCGAGGACACCGCGCCAGACAGCTAGTCGGCTGCTTTCTTGAAAGCGTATTGTTCGGCTTGCGAATGGAAAATGGTCAGAGGTTGATCGAACGCTTAGTGATCCGACCAGCACATGTCATGCATCGCTTCCCCTATGCATACCGACCATCTCAACTGGTCCTTGCCCGCTCACCGTCGCGGGACCTTACGCGGCATGGATGCCGCGTAAGAGCCTACAGGGACGTACTTGCGGCGTGTCCTGCGATTGTGGGCGGGCAAGGGCCCTGCAGCCAGGCCGCAGATCACCCGCTCTGCGACTTATATATTTGCACTCCCCAAGTCCATCGAAACACGGCAACTAAAAAAGAGGCCTGGAACCGTGCACACCGACCATCTCCACTGGTCCCTGTCCGCCCACCGTCGCGGGACCTTGCGCGGCATGGATGCCGCGCCAGCGCCTAGATGGATGTACTTGCAGCGTGTTCTGCGATGGCGGGCGGGCAAGGGCCCTGCAGCCAAGCGGCAGCACCACGCGCTCTACACTTGATCCATGTGCACTATTCAGCCGCTGGGAACACAACGCCCAAAGCAACCAAGGCTTCACGCAATAGTTTTTGTCAGCCGCTCTTAAAGATTTCGCTTTGCCGCCGATATCAAGGCGACGCCGGGACAACCGTTCCGGCGGTTTCCCGCATCTACTGTGCCTGTGCCCATGTCCCAAGGCGATACCTCAGAGCTGGACCACGACGCCGACCACCTCGCCGAAGGTGACGAGCGCTATCTGCTGCGCAACAAACGGCAGATCCGTGGCCTGCTACGTCAGTTGCTCGACCAGCGCGCCATCGTGACCATGCATGTGGCCGGGCGCGACATGGCCGTGCCCACCGCCGTGCTCGAGGTGGACGAGGACGACGACTGCGTGATTCTGGACGGCAGCCATAACGAAGCCTCCAACCGCGCCATCCAGGACGCCAAGTACCTGCTGTGCTACGCACAACTGGAACGGGTCAATATCCGCTTCCGCCTGGAAACGCCCGAGCGGCTGGAGCGCGACATCCACGTCGCCTTCCGCGCCGAGCTGCCCGAGGCGATGTATCACCTGCAGCGTCGCGAGTCGTACCGGCTGGAAACGCCGATCACCGACTCGCCCATCTGCATCATTCGCCAGGACGAGGCACAGGGCGGCAATCTCAACCTGCAGCTGCGCGTGATCGATATCAGCAGCGGCGGCCTGGCGGTCTCGCTCACCGATGGCATGCCTCTGCTCGAACCGCAGCGCACCTACCGCAATTGCACGCTGCAACTGCCCGACACCGCGCCGATCACCCTGCCGCTGACGGTGTGCAGCCAGTACAAGCAGACCCTGCCCAACGGCAGCGAAGGTTTCCGCGTCGGCATGCAGTTCAGCGACCTGCCACGCGGTGCCGACGAGACCATCCAGCGCTATATCTTCCGGGTCGACCGCCAGCGCAATGCGCGCAAGAGCGGCGTGTTCTGAACCCACCCGCACCAGCTGCGGCGCACGGCTAAAGTTGCCCTGCGCTGCGCCGATGTTGCTAGGGCAATCCTCATCCGCATGCTTTTCCTATAGCTGCAATCCGACACTCAGCCGCAACGCCCGGAGTTTCCATGAACGACAAAAGCACGACCACCGGCACCGGTGGTGAATTCCTCAGCTTCGCCCTGGGCGAAGAACACTACGGCGTGGACATCCTGAAGGTGCAGGAAATCCGCGGCTACGATTCGGTCACCCGCCTGCCCGACGCACCGGACTACATCAAGGGTGTGATCAACCTGCGCGGCACCATCGTGCCGGTGATCGACCTGCGCCTGAAGCTGCGCCTGAAAGAAGCGCGCTACGACGCCTTCACCGTGATGATCGTGCTCAACGTCGAAGACCGCGTGGTCGGCATCGTGGTGGACAGCGTCTCGGACGTGATTCCGCTCAACGACGACCAGATCCGCCCCACCCCCGAATTCGGCGCCTCGGTCGACACCCGCTTCATCTCGGGCATCGGTACCCAGGACGATCGCATGCTGATCCTGCTGGATATCGAGACCCTGCTGGACAGCACCGAGCTCGGTCAGCAGCAACTGGCCGAAGAAGCGGCCTGATTCAGACCATCTGGTGTCGGGAGCTTCCCGACACGAGACGCACAACGAAGTTGAAGTGAGATGGAAATCACGTTTTTCGGATTCAAGTTGAACGGCGGCTAGCCGATAGCTGAATAGAAGCCCGCGTACACAAACGGGTCACCGTTCGACTTTTGATTCTGGAGAATCCCTATGAAGTTCCTGCTCTCGCTCCTCCCCGTCGCTGCTCTCGTGATTGTTGCTCCCACGCTGTCGGCTCAGTCGCAGGAAATGATTCCGCCGGAAATGGCGACCCGTTTCGTCGGCAAGGACGGCATGGTGTGCGGCAAGGTCGAAAAGGCCAAGTACGCCCAGAGCTCGGAAGGTGAACCCACCTTCCTGTACATGGGCGGCATGTTCCCGCGTCACACCTTCTCGGCCCGCATCGACGGCGCCAACCGCGGCAAGTTCAGCTTTGCCCCGGAAAGCCTGGAAGGCAAGGACGTCTGTGTGCTCGGCAAGATCCAGCGTGACAGCTCGCGTGCCGAAATCGAAGTCAGCTCGCCGGCCAGCCTGAAGCTGGCCACCATCAAGTAATCGCCCCGCAGATCGCCACGCCCTCGCGCGTGGCGATCTGCCGTTTGCGGTTATGCGCACTGACTTCTATCGGGGAATCGTGTCAATGCAATGGATCAACAATCTCAAACTGATGCCCAAGCTGATGCTGGCGTTCGGCATCGTGCTGCTGATCATGCTGGTGCAGGGCATCATCGCCTATGCGGGCCTGGCGTCGCTCAATAACGTCACCCGCGACCTGGCCGGCAACACCATGTCCAGCGTGCGCGAAGCAGGCGACCTGCGCGGCATGCTCGGCGAATATCGAAATGCGGCCTACCAAAATCTGGTGCGCGCCAGCGACTCGGTCAAGCAGGAAGCCAAGGTCCGCGCCAAGCGGCTCCATGGCGAAATCGATGCCACGATCAAGGGCTATCCCCGTCTGATCGAGAGCCCGCAGCAGAAGAAGCTGTTCGACGTGTTCGTGGCCGACTGGAAGAAGGCAGCCGCGTCCTACGCCAGCGTCGACGAAATGATCGAGCTCAATCTGCCCGACGATGCCGTCGACACCTTTGTCGGCGAGACCCGCACCCTGCACAACAAGGCCAAGGATTCGCTGGCCGCATTGATCGTCGAAGACAACAAGCTGGCGCAGGCTGCCAAGAGCAAGGCCGAAAAGGTCCATGCCACCTCGGTATCGCTGACCGTGATGGTGCTGTTGATCGGCATCGCCGGTGGCCTGGGCCTGGCATTCCTGTTCGCACGCTCCATCGTCAAGAGCATGCGCGGCGCCGTGTCCACCGCCACCGAAATCGCCAGCGGCAAGCTCGATGGCCAGATCAATGTGCAGGGCCAGGACGAAGTGGGCGAACTGATGCGCTCCATGCACCGCATGCAGCGCGACCTGAAGGAACGCATCGAACGCGATCAGAAGATCGCCGACGAAAACCTGCGTATCCGCACCGCGCTGGACGAATCGTCCACCGGCACCTTCATCACCAATGCCGATCGCACCATCATCTACGCCAACGAGGCGTTCATGAAGATTGTGACGCATTACGAAGGCAGCATCCGCCTGGCATCGTCCGACTTCGATGCGAACAAGATCATCGGCCAGCACATCAGCTATCTCGGCATGCCCGAATCGACCGTGCGCAAGGCCATCGCAGCACTGGAACGCGACGGCATCACCAGCTTCGAAGAGCGCTATGGCGAGTTCGTGGTGACCCAGACCGTCACCTCGATCAAGAACGAGCACGGCGAAAGCACCGGCGAGGTCTGCGAGTGGCGCGACCGCACCATCGAAGTCCAGGTCGAAGAAGAAGTCGCCCGCATCGTGCGTGCCGCCGCCAGCGGCGACATGAGCGGCCGGGTGGAAACCGACGGCAAGCAGGGCTTCTTCCTGCAGCTGGCCCAGCAGCTCAACGGCCTGCTGGATGCCAATGCCGGCAGCCTGGAGCAGATCTCGGCATTGCTGTCGGCGCTGTCGCGCGGTGACCTGACCGTGCGCATGCATGGCGAATTCAGCGGCGTGTTCGCGCAGATGCGCGACGATGCCAATGCCACCGCCGAGCAGCTGGCCGACATCGTCGGGCGCATCAAGGTCTCGTCCACAGCGATCAACTCGGCGGCCGGCGAGATCGCCTCCGGCAACAGCGATCTGTCGCATCGTACCGAGCAGCAGGCCGCCAATCTGGAAGAAACCGCCGCCTCGATGGAGGAGCTCACCTCCACCGTCCGGCAGAACGCCGAAAGCGCCCGCCAGGCCAACCAGCTGGCCATCGGCGCCACCGGCGTGGCCTCGCAGGGCGGCGAGGTGGTCTCGCAGGTGGTCACCACCATGTCGGGCATCGAAGCCTCGTCCAAGAAGATCGCCGACATCATCTCGGTGATCGACGGCATCGCGTTCCAGACCAACATCCTGGCCCTGAACGCGGCGGTGGAAGCCGCCCGTGCCGGCGAACAGGGTCGCGGCTTTGCCGTGGTCGCCTCGGAAGTGCGTACGCTGGCACAGCGCTCGGCCGGTGCCGCCAAGGAGATCAAGGGCTTGATCGACGACTCCGTGCACAAGGTGGCCGAGGGCTCGGCCCTGGTACGCAAGGCCGGTGCGACCATGGCCGAGATCGTGGCCAGCGTGCAGCGCGTGACCGACATCATGGGCGAGATCTCCGCCGCCTCGCAGGAACAGTCGACCGGCATCGAGCAGGTCAACCAGACCATCACCCAGATGGACGAGACCACCCAGCAGAACGCCGCCCTGGTGGAAGAAGCCACTGCGGCCGCACGCTCGATGGAAGAACAGGCCGGCCACCTGGCCGAAGCGGTGTCGGTGTTCAAGCTGGACGAGCCGGCCGCCCCGGCCGCGCGCGTACGCCCGGTCGCCTCGCGCCCGGTCGCGGTGAAGTCCGCAGCCAAGGCGGCGACGCGTGAAGCCACCCCATCGCGCCCGGCCAAGCCGCAGGCCGCGCTGGCCGACGGTAACTGGCAGGAGTTCTAAGCCGCTGCTGTCTCCCCACAAAGCCCCGGCACTGCCGGGGCTTTGTGTATCTGCCCCCGGCGCAGCGCGCACTGCCCTGTCGCCGGCTGCGATCGCACCGCCCGCGCAGCGCCGTGCACCGCCAGCGGACCCGGCTGTCTGCAATGCACGATTGGTGCTTCAGTTGCATGACCACATGGCCGATATCCAGTCATAGCTAACGACGCGTATGGATATGACGACCACCTCGACTCCCGCTTCAGACACACGCGAATTTGATTTTGGCGACCGCGATTTCAAGCGCGTCTGCGACCTGATCTATCAGCGTGTCGGCATCGCCCTGGCTCCGGCCAAGCGCGACATGGTGTATGGCCGGTTGTCGCGTCGCCTTCGCGTGCTCGGCCTGCGCTCCTTCCGCGACTACCTGGACCAGCTGGAAGCAGGCAACGACGAGGAGGAATGGCAGGCGTTCACCAACGCGCTGACCACCAACCTGACCTCGTTCTTCCGCGAGCCACACCACTTCGACAAGCTGCGCGAAGAACTGCAAAAGCGCGCCTCGCAGGCGCCGTTGAAGATCTGGTCGTGCGCGGCCTCCACCGGCGAAGAGCCCTACTCCATCGCCATCACCGCCTGCGAAGCCTTCGGCACCTTGACCCCGCCGGTCAGCATCGTCGCCACCGACGTCGACACCCAGGTGCTGGAGACCGCCTCGCGCGGCGTCTACGCCATCGACCGCGTCGCCTCGCTGGACGCATCGATCAAGCGCAAGTACTTCCAGCGCGGCAGCGGCCCCAACGAAGGCAAGTGCCGGGTGATCCCGGCATTGCGCCAGCTCATCGAATACCGCCAGTTGAACCTGCTGGCACCGCGTTACGACGTGGGCGGCCCGTATGCGGCGTTGTTCTGCCGCAACGTGATGATCTACTTCGACAAACCGACCCAGCGCGGCATCCTGTCGCGGCTGGTCAGCCACATGGGCGACGACGGTCTGCTCTACACCGGGCATTCGGAGAACTACCTGCACGCGGCCGATCTGATCCAGCCGTGCGGGCGCACGCTGTATCGGCGCAGCCCGCGCGCGGGAGCGTCTGCATGAGTACCGCCGTGCAGGTCGACGATGTCATGCGCTACCGCGATTCGCGGTTCCAGACCATCACCGCCAAGCTGTTGCCCACCCAGTACCTGGTGGTCGACGACGACACCGCGTTGACGACCACCTTGGGATCGTGCGTTGCCGCCTGCCTGCGCGACCCGGTCCTGAAGATCGGCGGCATGAATCACTTCCTGTTGCCGGAAGGCCAGGTCGGCGATGGCGCACCCGCGCGTTACGGCAGTTATGCGATGGAGTTGCTGATCAACGACATGCTCAAGCGCGGCGCGCACCGCAAACGTATCGAAGCCAAGGTCTTCGGCGGCGCCAACGTGCTCAAGGGCTTCACCAGCAACCCGGTCGGCACCCGCAACGCCGAGTTCGTGCGCCAGTACCTGCAGGCCGAACACATTCCCATCATTGCCGAAGATCTGTGCGGCATCCATCCGCGCAAGGTGTGGTTCTTCCCGACGACCGGACGCGTGGTCGTGCAGCGCTTGCCGCATGCACACGAAGCCGAAGTCGCCGCCGCCGAATCGGCCGTGCGCGCCCGTCTGTCCAAAGCACCGGTTACCGGTGGAGTGGAGTTGTTCGAATGACGCTGGAAACCCCTGTGCGTGTATTGATCGTCGACGACTCGGCGGTCGTACGCCAGATGCTGACCGAAATTCTCTCGCGCGATGCCGGCATCGAGGTGATCGGCTCGGCCGCCGACCCGATCCTGGCGCGCGAAAAGATCAAACGCCTCAATCCGGACGTGATCACGCTGGATGTGGAAATGCCGCGCATGGACGGTCTGGTGTTTCTGGAAAACCTGATGCGCCTGCGCCCCACCCCGGTGGTGATGATTTCGTCGCTGACCGAGCGCGGCGCCGACACCACCTTGCAGGCCTTGTCGCTGGGTGCGGTGGATTTCGTCTCCAAGCCCAAGATCGACGTCGCACGCGGGCTGGAAGGCTACGCGGAAGAAATCGTCAGCAAGGTCAAGATGGCCTCCAAGGCCAAGGTCAGCGCGCTCAATCGTCCCAGCGCGCCCAAGGTCACCCTGGACATGCAGTCCGCACCGGTTCCCGGCAGCGCGCTGCGCTTCCGCACCACCGACCGCCTGATCGCCATCGGCGCCTCGGCCGGCGGCACCGAAGCCCTGCGCGTGGTGCTCGAACACATGCCCGCCGATGCCCCGGCGGTGGTGATGACCCAGCATCTGCCGGCCAGCTTCAGCACCGCCTTCGCCGAACGCCTCAATCGCCACTCGGCGATGTCGGTGCGCGAGGCCAGCGATGGCGAGGCGATCCTGCCGGGTCACGCCTACCTGCCGCCGGGCGGCCAGCACCTGCGCATCATCCGCGACGGTGCGCGCTGGCGCTGCCGCATCGACGACGGCCCGCCGGTCAATCGCCACAAGCCGGCGGTGGACGTGCTGTTCCGTTCCGTCGCCGCCAACGCCGGCCCGAACGCGGTCGGCGCCATCCTCACCGGCATGGGCGACGACGGTGCACGCGGCCTGCTGGAAATGTTGCAGGCCGGTGCGCCCACGCTGGTGCAGGACGAAGCCAGCAGCGTGGTGTGGGGCATGCCAGGCGCCGCCTACAAGCTCGGCGCCGCGCAGGAAGTGGTGCCGCTGAGCCGCGTTGCCGAGCGCCTGATCGCGCTGTCGGCACAGGCGCGTTGATCCGGCATGACCGTTCGTCCCCCGCATCCGGCTGAACAGGCGGCGGTTCCCGGCGTCGCGGTAACCGCATCGCTGGCGACGGCGGAGACACCGGCAGATCACGCGCCCCTTCCCAGGACGTTCAAGGTCGGCCCGATCACCGCTGGCGTGAGCAGGCCGGACGAACATCCCGATGCCACGCGCTCGCGCCTGCTGGCCGAAGCGCTGGACGGCAGCAGCAGTGCGATCCTGATCTGCGATCTGCAATCGCGCCTGCTCTACGCCAACGACGGCTTCCAGCGCATGTTCGGCTATACCGAGGCCGAACTGGTCGGCAAGCGTCCCTCGGACGTGCTGACCCGCGCGCAAAGCGACCAGGACGAGGTGGCGCGCATCCGCGACCGCGCCGATGCGTTGCAGCAGACCCAGGCCGACCTGCTGGTATACCGCAAGGACGGCACGCCGCTGTGGATTTCGCTCAACTTCAATCCGATCTACGACGCCAGGCATCTGCCGTCGCATTACGTGGCGGTGCTGACCGACATCACCGACACCAAGATGCATGAGGTGCTGCAGCACCGCGTGCTCGAGGCGCTGGTGCAGGAACGGCCGCTGATCGAGGTGATGACGCTGATCTGCACCGAGGTCGAGCGCATCGCACCGGACGTGCTGGCCACGGTCATGAGCGCGGACAACCAGGGCTGCCTGCATTCGCTGGCCGCGCCCAGCCTGCCGCCGGAATATGCCGATGCGGTCAACGGACTGAAGATCGCGCCGGGTGCAGGCGCCTGCGGTACGGCCGCCTGGCGCGGCCGCCCGGTAATGGTGGAAGACATCGCCACCGACCCGCTGTTTGCGCAATTCCGCGAACTGCTGCTGCCGATGGGTCTGCGCGCGTGCTGGAGCACACCGATCCGCTCCAACAGCGCACGCGTGCTCGGTACCTTCGCGCTGTACTACCGCAAGGCGCAGCGTGCCGATGCCTGGCACGTACGCCTCACCGATCTGTGCCAGCAGTTGTGCACACTGGCGCTGGAACGCGAACAGATCCGCCAGCGCGTGCATCAACTGGCGTTCTACGATGCGCTGACCGGCCTGCCCAACCGCATCATGTTCAGCGCACGCGCCGAGCAAGCCCTGACACAGGCCGAATACGCCGGCGAACCGGCCACGTTGATGTTCATCAACATCGACCGCTTCAAGTTGATCAACGACAGCCAGGGCCATGCCGCCGGCGATGGCCTGTTGCGCGACATCGCCTTGCGCATCGGCGAACAGCTGACCGCCACCGCCATGCTGGCGCGCCTGGCCGGCGACGAATTCGCGCTCGCGCTGCCGCAATGCAGTGCCGAGCAAGCCAGTGCCGCCGCAGAACGCGTGCTGGGCACCATCGCCAGGCCGTTGCCGGTCGGGCACATGACCGTGCATCCGTCGGCCAGTATCGGCGTGGCGATGTTTCCCGAAGATGGGCGCGACATCAACATCCTGCTGCGGCATGCCGATCTGGCCATGAACCGCGCCAAGCAGGAAGGCGGCGGGCGGTTCCGTTTCTTCAGTTCCGACATGAACCGCATGGCGCAGGAACGCGTTGCGCTGGAAGCGGAGCTGCGCCAGGCGATCGACCGCGATCAACTGCAGTTGCACTACCAACCGCAGTTGCACAGCGCCGCACCGCACGCGCTATACGGCGTGGAAGCGCTGTTGCGTTGGAATCATCCGCAGATGGGCGCCATTTCGCCGGCGCGGTTCCTGCCCGTGGCCGAAGAGCAAGGCATGATGCCGCAGCTCAACGACTGGGTGCTGCGCAGTGCCTGCCGGCAGATCGCCGATTGGCGCAAGCGTGGCGTGCCGGTGTCGCGCGTGTCGGTGAACCTGTCGGCGAGCAGCTTCGAAAGCCCGCGCATGCTCAGCGACCTGTTGCGCCTGATCGCCGACATGGGCGCGCAGCCCTCCGACCTCACGCTGGAAATGACCGAGAGCGTGATGCTCTCCGGGCAACCCGGCGTCCTGGAAAACCTGCACGCCATCCGCGAAGCCGGCATCTCGTTGTCGCTGGACGACTTCGGCACCGGCTACTCCAGCCTGAGCCACCTGCATCGCCTGCCGATCGACGAGCTCAAGCTGGACATGAGCTTCGTGCGCGACATCGAACACAGCGAAGACGCCCGCGCCCTCACCACCTCGGTGCTGCGCATCGGCGAGCATCTGCGCAAGCACGTGGTTGCCGAAGGCGTGGAAAACGAAGCCCAACGCCTGTTCCTCGCCGACCTCGGCTGCGAAGTGCTGCAGGGCTATCTGTTTTCGCGGCCATTGCCGGCGGCGGCACTGGAAGCCTGGCTGGGTGCGCAGTCTTAGAGCGGCTCACGACAACCATGTCGTGGTTTGTCAGGCTGTTCTCATAGCGTTTTTACGCACGCACCAGCAAGTCGAAGCAAATTGCCAGAAGGCAAAGCATCTGATCTGGTGGTTCTGTGCAGGGCCCTTGCCCGCCCACCCTCGCAGGACACGCCGCAGGTAAGTCCTTATAGGCGCTTACGCGGCATCCATGCCGCGTAAGGTCCCGCGACGGTGAGCGGGCAAAGACCAAGTGAGGTGGTCGGTGCTCATGGTTGCAAGCAGCGCCAACTGAGGTGGCCGGTGCTCATGCTTGCAAGCAACGCATGGTGTCGTTCTGATCGCCAGATCAGCGGCACATCATGAGAGCGATGCCTGTGCCTGACTGTTGTCTTCAAGCGCGCGCCTTTGCATCCGCGTCGAATCCGATGCCACGGTGCGCTTCAACCAACCCAGCAATTGCGCAGTGACGAAGGCCGGATTCTCCAGCGATGCGATGTGCCCAGCATCGGGAATCAGCTCGTAGTCGCACCCGATCACCTCGGCCATCAGCCACAGCTCTTCGGGCGGGCGCGGAATATCGTCTGCGCCACCGAGCAGGAAGGTGCTGGCCGGATCCAGCGCGGCCATCGCCTCCAGGCGATCCGCGCGCCCGAAGATCAGCCGGCCCAGCGGCACGATGGAGGTGCGCAACTGCTCGGCCGACAGCGCCGCCAGACGCTGCGCAAACGCAGCCGGCAGCGCGGAATTCAGATCGATGCCGGGGCGGAAAAAGATCGGCACGATCGCCTCGATCAACTCAGGCGTCACCTGCCCGGCCGCTTCGATCGCATCGAGCAGACCGAAATAACGCGTTTGCGTGGCTTGCGGCTCGGCACCCAGGAAGGTATCCATCAGCACCAGGCTGCGCACGCGCTGCGGTGCCAGCAGCGCCAGCTCGGCGCCCCACATGCCGCCGACCGACAGGCCGACCACCGCGCATTGCGGCAGTTCCAGCGCATCCAGCAGCAGCAGCATCTGCCTGGCAAGATCGCCAACCGTCTGCGTGCCCGCTGGCAGCGCTGCCGATTGCCCGTGCCCCCACAACTCGGGAACGATGACCCGATAGTGCTGCGAAAGCGCCTGGATCTGCGGCTCCCACATGGCCGCGTCCCAGAGATAACTGTGGCCAAGCAACACCGGAAACCCTTGACCGTATTGTGCGTAATGCAGCGTTTGACCAGCGATCGTGCAAGTAGGCATTGGAGATCAATCAGAGCGATGGGAGCGGCACCACTCTAGACCTGCCGACTTCAGATTTTTGTTGCAATGCGACAGACGAGTTAACTGCGATTGCCTTAACTCCCGACATTGCGCAGCCAAAACGAAGTCATCGCCCGAATAACGAAAAACGCCCGGCATCGCCGGGCGTTTTTCGAACAGGTGATCAACCAACTGGATCAGGCAGCAACGGTATCGGCCACGTCCTGATATTCCTGGATCTGATCGAAGTTCATGTAGCGGTAGATCTGATCGCCACTGGTCTTGATCACGCCCACATCGGCCATGTACTCGTCCTTGGTCGGGATACGGCCCAGACGCGAGCAGATCGCCGCCAGTTCCGCCGAACCCAGGTACACGTTGGTATTGCGGCCCAGACGATTCGGGAAGTTACGCGTGGAGGTGGAGAACACCGTGGCGCCCTCGCGTGCCTGCGCCTGGTTGCCCATGCACAGCGAGCAGCCCGGCATTTCCATGCGTGCACCGGCCGCGCCGAAGGTACCGTAATGGCCTTCCTTGGTCAGCTCGGAGGCGTCCATCTTGGTCGGCGGTGCAACCCACAGACGGGTCGGGATATCGCGCTTGCCTTCCAGCAACTTGGCAGCGGCACGGAAGTGACCGATGTTGGTCATGCACGAACCGATGAACACCTCGTCGATCGCCGCACCGGCCACGTCGGACAGCGTCTTGACGTCGTCCGGGTCGTTCGGGCACGCCACGATCGGCTCGTGGATGTCGGCCAGGTCGATCTCGATGACGGCGGCGTACTCGGCGTCGGCATCGGGCTGCAGCAGCTGCGGATCGGCCAGCCACTCTTCCATCTTCTTGATGCGGCGGCCCAGCGTGCGCGCATCGGCATAGCCTTCGGCAATCATCCAGCGCAGCAGGGTGATGTTGCTGGTCAGGTATTCGATGATCGGCGCCTTGTCCAAGTGCACGGTGCAACCGGCCGCCGAACGCTCGGCCGAGGCATCGGACAGCTCGAACGCCTGTTCCACCTTCAGGTTCGGCAGGCCTTCGATTTCCAGGATGCGGCCGGAGAAGATGTTCTTCTTGCCCTGCTTGGCCACGGTCAGCAGACCGTCCTTGATTGCGTACAGCGGGATCGCGTTGACCAGGTCACGCAGCGTCACGCCCGGCTGCATTTCACCCTTGAAGCGCACCAGCACGCTCTCGGGCATGTCCAGCGGCATCACGCCGGTGGCGGCGGCGAAGGCCACCAGGCCGGAGCCGGCCGGGAACGAGATGCCGATCGGGAAACGCGTGTGCGAGTCGCCGCCGGTACCCACGGTGTCCGGCAGCAGCATGCGGTTGAGCCAGCTGTGGATCACGCCGTCGCCCGGGCGCAGCGAAACGCCGCCACGGGTGGAGATGAACTCCGGCAGGGTGTGGTGGGTCTTCACGTCCACCGGCTTCGGGTAAGCGGCGGTGTGGCAGAACGACTGCATCACCAGGTCGGCCGAGAAGCCCAGGCACGCCAGGTCCTTCAGCTCGTCGCGGGTCATCGGGCCGGTGGTGTCCTGCGAGCCCACCGAGGTCATCTTCGGCTCGCAATAGGTACCCGGGCGCATGCCCTGGCCTTCCGGCAAGCCGCAGGCGCGGCCGACCATCTTCTGCGCGAGCGAGAAGCCCTTGCCGGTGTCCGGCGGGTCCATCGGCAGGCGGAACAGGTCCGAGGCCGGCAGGCCCAGGAACTCGCGCGCCTTGGCGGTCAGGCCGCGGCCGACGATCAGCGGAATGCGGCCACCGGCGCGCACTTCGTCGAACAGCACATCCGACTTCATCGCGAACTCGGCGATCACCTGCCCGTTCTTCAGCGCCTTGCCGTCGTACGGACGCAGCTCAACCACATCGCCGTGCTCCATCTGCGACACGTCCAGCTCGATCGGCAACGCGCCGGCGTCTTCCATCGTGTTGTAGAAGATCGGGGCGATCTTGCTGCCCAGGCACACGCCGCCGAAGCGCTTGTTCGGAATGAACGGAATGTCCTCGCCGGTCCACCACAGCACCGAGTTGGTCGCCGACTTGCGCGAGGAACCGGTACCGACCACATCGCCCACGTAGGCGACCAGATGGCCCTTGTCCTTGAGATCGGCGATGGCCTGGATCGGGCCGCGCTTGCCGTCTTCTTCCGGCTCGAAGGCCGCGCCGTCGCGCTTGTTCTTCAGCATCGCCAGCGCGTGCAGCGGGATGTCCGGGCGCGTGGTCGCATCCGGGGCCGGCGACAGGTCGTCGGTGTTGGTCTCGCCCGGCACCTTGAACACGGTGACGGTCATGCTCTGCGGCACTTCCGGCTTGCTGGTGAACCACTCGGCGTCGGCCCAGCTCTGCAGCACGGCCTTGGCATGCGCGTTACCGGCTTCGGCCTTTTCCTGCACGTCGTGGAAGGCGTCGAACACCAGCAAGGTGTGCTTGAGCGCTTCGGCGGCGGTGGCGCCCAGCTCGGCGTTGTCGAGCAGGTCGATCAGCGGCTGGATGTTGTAGCCACCCAGCATGGTGCCGAGCAGCTCGGTCGCACGGGTGGGGCTGATCAGCGCGGTCTTCTCGGTGCCGAAGGCCACCGCGGCCAGGTACGAAGCCTTGACCTTGGCGGCATCGTCGACGCCGGCCGGCACGCGCTGGCTGAGCAGCTCGACCAGGAACTCTTCTTCACCCGCCGGCGGAGCCTTCAGCAGCTCGATGACCTCGGCGGTCTGCTGCGCGGTCAGCGGCAGCGGCGGGATACCGAGCGCGGCGCGCTCTGCAACGTGGTGGCGGTAGGCTTCCAACATGCGGATTCTCCGAAAGACAACAGTGAATGTGTAGACGCGAAACGTGGATCAGCTTGCGGGTTTGGGAACAATGATCTTCAAACCCTTGAAGTAGTCGCGGAAAAAGCCCTCGTCGCGGGTGATCAACCCGTCGCACTGGAGCAGCGCGTGGGCGCCGATCAGGAAATCGGCCACCACCCGCTCGCGTTTGCCGCCGCGCGCGCGGAAGCGCTTGTTCATATGGCCGGCGCGTACCGCCGCCGCTTCCTGGGTGGCTTCGTAACGCACCCCGATCGAGGCCAGGGTTTCCATCAGGTCGACCTGGGTATCGAGCATGGCCAGCACCTCGGCCACCACCGCATCGCAGACCACCACCTCGTCGCGCGCCAGCGCATCGCCGATGCAGATCTCCGACACCTCGCCGTAGACCGCATCGCCGACCAGGATGTCCAGCAGCACCGAGGAATCCAGAGCGATCATGGGTCGAACGGATCCCCGGGGGCGCGGCCGCGGATGGCGCGCATCGCCTCGTCGGTGCTGGTCAGCCCGTCGACCAGCTTGAACTTGCCGCGCACCTTGCGCAGCGCCTCGCTGACGTCCTTGCGCAGGATGATGCGCCCGCCGTCGAGCTCGATCTTGAGCGTGGTGCCCTTGGTCAGGCCCAGGGCATCGCGCACGGCCTTGGGCAGCGTGATCTGTCCGCGTTCGGCAACTGTGGCTTCCATGGAGGTGACCCCGGCAGAAAGTATGCGCCGATTTTACATACTTGACTTGTCGTACTCAAGGCCACATACCCTGTCCTGCAACCGAACGTACACACTGAATTGGTCACACTGTTCCACACAGACCTACAGCCTGCAGCCATAGGAGTGATGCATGAGCGATTCCTTTTCCACCCGCACCTCGCTTGAGGTCCACGGCAAGCGCTACGAGTACTACAGCCTGCCGAAGCTGGGCGAGCGCTTCGATATCGGCCATCTGCCCTATTCGATGAAGATCCTGCTGGAGAACCTGCTCCGGCACGAGGACGGCGGTGTCACCGTCGGCAAGGACCATATCGAAGCGGTCGCCAAGTGGGACCCCACCGCCGAGCCCGATATCGAAATCGCCTTCATGCCCGCCCGCGTGGTGCTACAGGACTTCACCGGCGTGCCGTGTGTGGTCGACCTGGCCGCGATGCGTGATGCCGTGGTCAAGCTCGGCGGCAACGCCGACCAGATCAACCCGCAGATCCCCTCCGAGCTGGTCATCGACCACTCGGTGCAGGTGGACGTGTTCGGCTCGGCCGATGCGCTCGACCTCAACGGCAAGATCGAATTCCAGCGCAACCAGGAACGCTACGGCTTCCTGCGCTGGGGCCAGAAGGCGTTCGAAAACTTCAAGGTGGTGCCGCCCAACACCGGCATCGTCCACCAGGTGAACCTGGAGAATCTGGCGCGCGTGGTGATGAGCGCGGACAAGGACGGAACACAGATCGCCTACCCGGACACCGTGTTCGGCACCGACAGCCATACCACCATGATCAACGGCATCGGCGTGCTGGGCTGGGGCGTGGGCGGGATCGAGGCCGAGGCCGCGATGCTGGGGCAGCCCTCGTCGATGCTGATCCCGCAGGTGGTCGGCTTCAAGCTCAGCGGCAAGCTGCCCGAAGGCGCCACCGCCACCGATCTGGTGCTCACCGTCACCCAGATGCTGCGCAAGGCCGGCGTGGTCGGCAAGTTCGTCGAGTTCTACGGCGAAGGCCTGCAGCATCTGCCGCTGGCCGACCGCGCCACCATCGGCAACATGGCACCGGAATACGGCGCCACTTGCGGCATCTTCCCGGTCGACGACGAATCGCTGACCTATCTGCGCCTGTCCGGCCGCAGCGAGGAGCAGATCGCGCTGGTCGAAGCCTATGCCAAGGCGCAGGGCCTGTGGCACGACGCCAACACCCCGCCGGCGCAGTACAGCGCCACGCTGGAGCTGGACATGGGCGAGGTCAAGCCGTCGCTGGCCGGCCCCAAGCGCCCGCAGGACCGCGTGCTGCTGGAAGACATGCAGTCCAACTTCCGCGAGAGCCTCAAGCCGTTCGTGGATGCGCGCAGCAAGCGCCTGACCGATATCAAGCAGGAAGACCGGCTGAAGAACGAAGGCGGCGGCGGCACTGCGGTCGGCGCCAAGGCAGCGCAGGCCGAGAGTTCCACCGACAGCGGTGCCGGCTGGCAGCTGCGCGACGGCTCGGTGGTGATCGCCGCGATCACCTCGTGCACCAACACCTCCAACCCGGCAGTGATGCTGGGCGCCGGCTTGCTCGCGCGTAACGCGGCGGCCAAGGGGCTGAAGGCGCAGCCGTGGGTGAAGACTTCGCTCGGGCCGGGCTCGCGCGTGGTCACCGATTACCTGAGCAAGGCCGGCGTGCTCGCCGATCTGGAAACGCTCGGTTTCTACGTGGTCGGCTACGGCTGCACCACCTGCATCGGCAACTCCGGCCCGCTGCCGGACGATGTGTCTGCGGCGATCGCCAAGGACGACCTGGTGGTGTCTTCGGTGTTGTCGGGCAACCGCAACTTCGAAGGTCGCGTGCATCCCGAAGTGAAGATGAACTACCTCGCCTCGCCGCCGCTGGTGGTGGCGTACGCGATCGCCGGCACCACCGACATCAACCTCACCACCGATCCGCTGGGCACCGGTAGCGACGGGCAGCCGGTGTATCTGCGCGACATCTGGCCGAGCAACAAGGAAATCGGCGACACCATCGCCGCCACCGTCGGCCCGGAGATGTTCAAGCAGAACTACGCCGACGTGTTCAAGGGCGATAGCCGCTGGAACACCATCGCCTCCCCGGATGGTGCGCTGTACGAATGGGACGCGGCCTCGACCTACATCAAGAACCCGCCCTACTTCGACGGCATGACCATGCAGGTCGGCCATGTCGAGGACGTGCACGGTGCGCGCATCATGGGCCTGTTCGGCGACTCGATCACCACCGACCACATCTCGCCGGCCGGCAACATCAAGAAGGATTCGCCGGCGGGCCGTTTCCTGCAGGAGCGCGGCGTGCAACCGGCCGACTTCAACAGCTACGGCAGCCGCCGCGGCAATGACGACGTGATGGTGCGCGGTACCTTCGCCAACATCCGCATCAAGAACCTGATGTTCGGCGGCGAAGAAGGCGGCAACACGCTGTACTACGGAAAGGACGGCGCGGCGCCGGAAAAACTGGCGATCTACGATGCGGCAGTGAAGTACAAGGCCGACGGCGTGCCGCTGGTGGTGCTGGCCGGCAAGGAATACGGCACCGGCTCCTCGCGCGACTGGGCGGCCAAGGGCACCAACCTGCTCGGCGTCAAGGCGGTGATCGCCGAGAGCTTCGAGCGTATCCATCGCTCCAACCTGGTCGGCATGGGCGTGCTGCCGCTGCAGTTCCTGGAGAACGAAAACGCGCAGACGCTGGGCCTGGATGGTTCCGAAGTGCTGGACATTACCGGCCTGCAGGACGGCGCCAGCCGCCGTGCCACCGTGGATGCCAGAAAGTCCGACGGCAGCGTCAAGCAGTTCCAGGTCAAGGTGCTGCTGCTGACGCCCAAGGAAGTGGAGTACTTCAAGCACGGCGGCCTGCTGCAGTACGTGCTGCGCCAACTGGCCGCACGCAAGGCAGCCTGATCGCAAGGCGCGCTGCGCCATCAGCTCGACGACACTCCCGCCGCCTGGCGGGAGTGTCGTTTTGGGTGGCCAGAACTCGCCAACGCCGGGACGGTGAACCGTCGTCGGAGGCAGCAAGACGCTGCACGCGACGCAGCGCAACGGGGGAGATACCTTGCCACCAGACACCGGCCGCGCTCGCCTGACGATGCGCACACCGGAGTCGCCGTGCTCAGCGCCCCGCGGGCTCCCATTGCGCGTGCGTCAGCTGCCAGTCGCCGTCCTGCAGGCGCCAGCCGGTGGTCACCTGATAGGTCTGTGCCTGCTCGGGCAGCCAGCGTCCGCTGCCACCGGTCAGCAGCGCGGTGAAGCGCACGCGCGCGGTGTCGTCGCGCAGCTGCACCTCCACCGGCCCCAGGGTCACGCCGATGCGGCGGTTGCCCAGCATCTGCAGTTGCATCAGTCGCCGCAGCCCGGCTGCGTCCAGCCCTTGTTCGCCGACAAAGTCCTCGGCCACCGGCGCCATCGCCGCGCCAATCTGCCGCGCCTCGATCGCCTGATGCATCGCTTCCAGTGTTGCGCGTAGCCGTTGCTCCGGTGCGGCACGCGTGCAACCGCTCAAGGCCACGACCAAAATCGCGACCAGCCCGACCCGCCACCACGCTTGAATGCTGCTCTGCATCACGCTTCGCCTTTTCCATCCATGACGGTATGCTGCCCGCTGTTGTAGTGCCGTGGAACACACCGCGTCACGTACCGAATACCCTGGAGGGGGGCAGATGAATCAGGCACGTCCTTGGTTGCAAAGTTATCCGGCCGGCGTTGCCGCCGAGATCGATCTGGAGCAGTTCCGTACCGTGGCCGAGGTGTTCGCCACCTCGGTCGAGCGGTTTGCCGACCGCCCCGCGTATCACAGCTTCGGCAAGACCATCACCTATCGCGAAGCTGATCAACTGGTCGAGCAGTTCGCCGCCTATCTGCTTGGCGAACTGCAGTTGAAGAAAGGCGACCGCGTCGCCCTGATGATGCCCAACTGCCTGCAGTATCCGGTCGCCACCTTCGGCATCCTGCGTGCCGGCCTGACCGTGGTCAACGTCAATCCGCTGTACACCCCGCGCGAGCTGAAGCATCAGCTGATCGACTCCGGTGCCAGCGTGCTGGTGGTGATCGACAACTTCGGCACCACCGTGCAGCAGGTCATCGCCGACACCCCGGTCAAGCAGGTGATCACCACCGGGCTGGGCGACATGCTCGGCTTCCCGAAAGCGGCGCTGGTCAATTTCGTCGTCAAGTACGTCAAGAAGCTGGTGCCCGATTACCGCCTCAATGGCGCGATCCGTTTCCGCGACGCACTGGCGCTGGGCCGCAAGCACAGCGTGCCGACCTTGCAGATCGAGCCCGACGACATCGCCTTCCTGCAGTACACCGGCGGCACCACCGGCGTGGCCAAGGGCGCGATGCTCACCCACCGCAATCTGGTGGCCAACATGCAGCAGGCCCATCAGTGGCTTGCCGGCACCGGCAAGCTGGAAGAAGGCGCCGAGGTGGTGATCACCGCGCTGCCGCTGTACCACATCTTCGCATTGACGGCCAACGGCCTGGTCTTCATGAAGATCGGCGGCTGCAATCACCTGATCAGCAATCCGCGCGACATGCCCGGCTTCGTCAAGGAACTGAAGAAGACCCGCTTCACCGCCTTCACCGGGGTCAACACGCTGTTCAACGGCCTGCTCAATACCCCCGGCTTCGATCAGGTGGATTTCTCCTCGCTCAAGATGACCCTCGGCGGCGGCATGGCGGTGCAACGTTCGGTCGCCGAACGCTGGAAAAAAGTCACCGGCCTGACCCTGGTCGAGGCCTACGGCCTGACCGAAACCTCGCCGGCCGCCTGCATCAACCCGATGGACCTGAAGGACTACAACGGCTCGATCGGCCTGCCGATTCCGTCCACCGATGCCTGCATCAAGGACGACGCCGGTGTGGCGCTGCCATTGGGCGAGATCGGCGAGCTGTGCATCAAGGGCCCGCAGGTGATGAAGGGCTACTGGAAGAAGCCCGAAGAAACCGCCAAGGTCATGGATGCCGACGGCTGGCTGCATACCGGTGATATCGCGCGGATGGACGAACAGGGCTTCGTCTACATCGTCGACCGCAAGAAGGACATGATCCTGGTGTCCGGCTTCAACGTGTATCCGAACGAGATCGAGGACGTGATTGCCGAGATGCCCGGCGTGCTGGAAGTGGCCGCCGTCGGCGTACCGGACGAGAAGTCCGGCGAGATCGTCAAGGCCGTCATCGTGAAGAAGGACCCTGCCCTGACCGCCGACGCCGTCAAGGCGCACTGCCGCGCCAACCTGACCGGCTACAAGCAGCCGCGAGTGATCGAGTTCCGCAAGGAACTGCCGAAAACCAACGTCGGCAAAATCCTGCGCCGCGAATTGCGGGATACGCCACCCAGGTAATCGCAGACATGTCCCGGCAGGAAGTGAAGACCCTGCCGAAGATGCACACCAGAGGGCTTTCCCGGCGATGGGAAAGCCCTCTGCGTTCATGGAGATAGTGCCGGTGTAGCATCGATTTGGAGTGGATCGTGCGCGCCCGCCGGCATCCACTCTCCCATCGCGGGCCCTCCCAGGATCATGCCCATGAACACGATTGAAAAGCGCTACCTCGGCCGTCCTCACCCCACCATTCGTGTTGACTCATCGGTCGCCGACGGCACCCACTGGTTGTTTATGCATGCGGACGCGGATGCCGGAGTACGGCCGTGCTGCCGGACCGACTTGCTGGAAGACATGTGGGAGATCATGAGCACCATCACCCGCGCTCCGCATGAGCGTCGCACCGGCGAGCTCCGCCATTTCGTACTGGCCTCCGACGCGAACGCATTCAATCTCGGCGGCGATCTGGACCTGTTCGCACGCTTGATCCGCGAACAGAATCGCGAGCAGCTCATGCGTTATGCGATTCGCTGCGTGGAAGGCGTCCATCACCTGCATGTCGGCTTCGGTGGGGACGTACGCAGCATTGCGCTGCTGCAAGGCGATGCATTGGGAGGCGGGCTGGAGATGGCGCTGGCCTGCCACACCATCGTTGCCGAGGAAGGCATCGGCATGGGGCTGCCCGAGGTCCTGTTCGGCCTGTTTCCGGGCATGGGCGCGTATTCCTTCCTGTGCCGTCGCGTTTCGCCCCAACTGGCAGAGAAGATCATTCTCGATGGACGCATCTACAGCAGCGAAGAGATGCATGCGATGGGGATCGTGGACGTGCTGGTACCCAAGGGACAGGGCGTCGCGGCTACCCAGACCCTCATCCGCCAGCAGAAGCGCATCTCCAATTCCTATCTGGCAATGAACGCGGCGCGCAATCTGGCACAGGCAGTGCCTTACGACGAATTGCTGCGCATTACCGAAGTCTGGGTCGACACGGCGCTGGCCCTGAGCGACAAATCGCTGCGTACGATGGACCGCCTGGTCAAGGCACAAAATCGCCGAGCCGGCGCAAGCGTTGCCTGATTTTTGGTCGATCCAATACTGGGGGAATCAGGCCCGGCCGATGGCCGGGCTTTGCTCAGCCCGAATCGCCGTTGCCCGTGACGTCGCCATCGGATGCTTTCTGGGCCCGCAGGGCAAGCGCTTCGCGTCCTTGCATCAACCCGTGATTGAGCTGCTCCAGCCGCTGCCGCCATTCGGCGCGTAACTGGGCTTCGGAAAGCCGCATCAACTCACCGCCCTGCTCGGCCAGTCCGACCAGCCCGAGATTGCTGGACACCCCCTTGACGGCATGCGCATGCTCGCGCAACCGCTCCCAGTCCTGGTCGGCGGCGGCCTTGCCAAGCTGCACCACACAGGCAGCCGCATCGCTGAGGCACTGTTGGATGAACTCGCGTTCGAATTCCTTCCCCATGCCCAGTTCGGCCAGTTCGTCCAGGACCGCAGGATCGAGCACCACACCGCTCAACGCCGGGCCACGCTGGACGATGACCGGATCGGCCTGACGCAATTTCTGGTTGACGGCAATGTCGGCCAGGGTGTCCAGCAGCTTGACCGCCGCAACGGGCTTTGCCAGAAATGCATATGCACCCGCTTGCTCGCAACTGCGAATCGACTCGGGTGTCACGTCGGCACTCAGCACCACCACCGGGGTGCCCGGTTTGCCACCCGCCTGCATGACCCGCAGTTGCTTGAGCATGTCCAGGCCGCTGACGCCGGGCATGTGCAGGTCGACGATGGCGGCGTCGTAGTCGGTTTCGGCCAACGCGTCCAGCACGGCCTCACCCCCATCCACGCAGGTCACGCGATGTCCCGCTTTCTGCAACAGCCGCTGCAGGACCAGGCGGTTGGCCAGGTGATCGTCTGCCACCAGGATCATCATGCTGCGTACGCGGGCACGGTGGCGCAGGAATGGATCGGCAAACGCGATCACGTTGCCCGGGATCGTTGTGGCATCGGCGTCCTGCAACACGGGCGGTGTCGAGGTGGCCGGCTTGGCGGTCGCCGGACCGAACGGGAGCTCGAACCAGAACAGGCTACCGCCTTCTGGATTTTCATCGAAACCGATTGCGCCGCCCATCGACTGGACCAGTCCCCGCGCGATGGTCGTTCCCAGCCCGCTGCCTTCGAACCGCCGGGCCAGTCCGGTATCGGCCTGTTCGAAGGCCTCGAACAGGCGCGGGCGCATGTCGACCGGCACGCCGATACCGGTATCCAGAATCTCGAACCGCAGCCGCAGTCCGGCGCGGGCATGCACTGCGGTCGCCGCCTGGGCATTGCTGACCGCCACGGTCAGCTGCACGCGGCCATGATCGGTGAACTTGACCGCATTGCCGACCAGATTGAGCAGGATTTGCTGCAGGTGGATCGCATCCCCATGCAAGAGCGTCGGCACGTTCTCTGCCACGTTCGCCCGGTAGTCCAGGCCCTTGGTCTTCGCCTGCGGTTCCAGGATCAGCGCAATGGCCTGCAGCGTATCGCGCAATGCGAAATCGGACGCATTGATGCGGAGCTTGCCGGCTTCGATGGCCGAGATGTCCAGCACCTCCTCCACCAGCGCCAGCAGACTGCGTGTGGAGGCTTGAATGGTTTTCAGGCATTCGCGCTGCTCATCGTCCAGACGCGTCGTTGCCAATACCTCGGTCATTCCGGACAGACCGTTCAGCGGTGTCCGAAACTCGTGACTCATGTTGGCCAGAAAGCGGCTCTTGGCCTCGCTGGCGCGGCGCGCCTCGGCGGTTGCACGGGTCAACTGCCGCAGCAGACTGGAGAAATACAGCGGAACGGCGGCCAGACCAACCGCAAGCCCGACCCCAAGGCGCTGGTTGCGTTGCCAGTATTCGGTCATCGACAGCGTCGTGGAAAAGCTCACCACCGCCATTGCCACCGCAAGATACAGATAGCGGTTGCCGTAGCGCAGGCCATTACCGACGGTGACCCACATCACCACGACATAAACCCAGGCCAGCGGCTCGCCCATCTGGATCATGCCGGCCGCCATCAACCCGTAATCGGCCAGCATGCCCAGGATACGACGCGCATCGGAGCGGTCGGGTCGCCACAGCAGCCATCCAAACAACGCCAGGCCAAGCCCGAGACCTGTCAGCACGATGACCAAGACACCGGTGTGCTGGTGCAGCGGCAAACTGTGCCGGACACTCGGCACGAGGACATACGACAGGATCAGGCTGATCAGAACGATGCGGACGATCGCCTGGCCATGTTCGCTGTCAGGTCGATTCATCAACCGCTGCCGGATCCTTCCGAACGGATTCATAGCCTTACACCCCGGGTCGTGCCGATGCGGTCGAGAATTCGCCGCAGATCTGGTCCAGCTGCGCGCGGCCGCGCAGCAGCGCATCCACACAGCGTGGGTCGAACAGGCGACCGCGTTGTGCGTAGAGATAAGCCAGCGCGGCGTCCATGGTCCAGGCCTCCTTGTACGGGCGCGGCGACAACAGTGCGTCGAAGACGTCGGCCACCGCCACGATGCGCGCTTCCAGCGGAATCGCCTCGCCCACCAGTCCATCCGGATAGCCGGTGCCGTCGTAGCGCTCGTGGTGACGCAGCGCGATCAGGGCGCCGACCTGGATGAAGCGGTTCTGGCTGCCGCTGAGCAGCTCGTAGCCGATCCGCGGATGCCGCTTCATGATGCTCATCTCGTCGTCGGTGAGCTTGCCCGGCTTGAGCAGCACCGCATCGGGAATGGCGATCTTGCCCATGTCGTGCAGCGGTGCGGCCATCTCGATGATGCGCACTTCTTCTTCCGACAAGCCGAGCTGCTCGGCGATCAGGCCGGCCACGTGCGACATGCGCTCCAGGAAGGCGCTGGTGCCCGAGTCGCGGTACTCGATGGCACGCGCCAGTCGCGACAGCGTCTCGCGTTCGCGCTCCTCGACCTCGTTCATGCTGGCCAGCAGACGCTGCTCCAGCGACAGTGCGCGTTGCTTGACGCTTTCGCTCTGCTGACGCAGCTGCAGCAAATTGGCGCAGCGCGCACGCAGTTCGCGCGGGCGGATTGGCTTGACCAGGAAATCGATCACGCCCGCTTCCAGCGCCGCCTGGCGGATCGGCTCGTCGCCGACGATGGTGATCAGGATGATCGGAATATCGCGATGGCTGGGCAGCCGGCGCAGACGCCGGGCGAACTCCAGCCCATCCATGCCGGGCATGCGGTAGTCGAGCAGCAACAGATCCACCCGTCCGGCCTCGCACCACGCCAGCGCGTCGAGCGGGTCACCGAAATCGTAGACTTTCAACTCCGGTGCGATGTCCTCGATGACGTGGCGCAGCATCGTCCGCGCAGACATCTGGTCATCGACAATGACGATGTTCAATCCCAGATCCGCCTTTTCCGACCAGCTTCCCGATGGATCCGCCGACGATACGCCGGCAAGATTACCCAAAACATCCTGCATAGCCGTTGCTCCTCTATCCCGAGAACGGAAAAGCGATGACGCCGGCCGCTGTGCCGACTCCCCCGACGATACGCCATTCGGGGCTCCGCTCTAGCATATGCAGTATCTGTGCCGTCGGCACGCCGACGGCACAAAAAAGATCAGGCTTCCGGACGCATGTACGGGAACAGCAGCACATCGCGGATCGAGGTGCTGCCGGTCAGCAGCATCACCAGCCGGTCGATGCCGATGCCCAGGCCGCCGGTCGGCGCCATGCCATACTCCAACGCACGGATGTAATCGGCGTCGTAATGCATCGCTTCGTCGTCTCCACCGTCCTTGGCCTGCACCTGCGCCTGGAAGCGCGCGGCCTGGTCTTCCGGGTCGTTGAGCTCAGAGAAGCCATTGGCGAGCTCCTTGCCGTTGATGAACAGCTCGAAGCGGTCGGTGTACCCCGGCTCGGTGTCGCTGGAACGCGCCAGCGGCGACACCTCGACCGGGTGGTCGGTGATGAAAGTCGGCTGCACCAGGGTGTGTTCCACGGTGGCCTCGAAGATTTCCAGCAGCAACTTGCCCCAGCCGTAGGACGGCTTGACCTTGATCTTCAGCCGTTCGCAATGGCGCAGCAGCGCATCGCGATCGGTGCAATCAGCCGCGCTGATCTCCGGATTGTGGTGACGAACGGCCTCATCCATGCGCCAGCGCCGGAAAGCCGGCGCCAGATCGATGGCGGCGCCGTCCCAGTTCACCTGGGCGGTGCCCAATACCGACTGCGCGGTGTCGCGGATCACCTGCTCGGTCAGGTCCATGATCTCGTGATACGTGGCATAGGCCTCGTAGAGCTCGAGCATGGTGAACTCGGGGTTGTGCCGGGTCGACACACCCTCGTTGCGGAAATTGCGGTTGATCTCGTAGACCCGCTCCAGCCCACCGACCACCAGCCGCTTGAGGTACAGCTCCGGCGCCACGCGCAGGTACAGGTCCAGGTCCAGCGCGTTGTGGTGGGTGGTGAACGGCTTGGCGGTGGCGCCACCGGGGATGTAATGCATCATCGGCGTTTCCACTTCCAGGAAGCGGCGCGTATCCAGCCAGGCGCGGATCGCGCGGATGATCCTGGAGCGCTTGATGAAGACCTCGCGCGCCTCCGGGGTGACGATCAGATCGACGTAGCGCTGGCGATAGCGCTGCTCCACGTCCGACAGGCCGTGCCACTTGTCCGGCAACGGACGCAGCGACTTGGTCAGCAGGCGCAGCGCGCTGGCCTTGACCGACAGCTCGCCGGTCTTGGTGCGGGTCAGCCCGCCCTCCACCGCCACGATGTCGCCGACATCCCAGCCCTTGAACGCGGTATAGGCATCGCCCAGCACATTGCCCTGCAGGAACAGCTGCACGCGCCCGGACTCGTCCTGGATCTGCGCAAAGCTGGCCTTGCCCATCACCCGCTTGGCCATCAGGCGGCCGGCCATCCTGACCGTGCGGCCGCTTGCTTCCAGTGCCTCAGAGGTCCAGGTGTCGGCATCGGCAAATTCGGCCTGCAGATCGCCGGCGAAGTGTTCGCGCACGAAATCGTTGGGATAGGCGATGCCCTGGCCGCGCAACGCGCCCAGTTTCGCGCGACGCTCGGCGATGAGGCTGTTCTCGTCGGCGGGGATCTGCGGCGCGGGGGTCTGCTCGGTCATGGCGGGAATCGGTCTGCGATAGGTCGGGCGCGTGCCCGGTGGAGAATGCGGAACCGGGCTGGCCGGTTCCTGCGTTTTACGGTGTATCGGTGACAACTGCACGGCGCAACGGGACTGCGTGGCGATGTACAGGCTGCGCGGCGCTGCACATGTCGCAGCGTCCGCGAAAAAAGACGTCGCTGCGCGGCGGGCGCGGCGAGGTCTTGCTGCGGTCAGGCATCCAGGCGCTTGGAGCCTGCCGCCAGACCGGCCTTGAGGCTGGCCTCGACGAATTCGTCCAGGTCGCCGTCCAGCACTTTCTGCGTGTCGCTGCGTTCGATGCCGGTGCGCAGATCCTTGATGCGGCTCTGGTCGAGCACGTAGTTGCGGATCTGGCTGCCCCAGCCGATGTCGGACTTGGTGGCTTCCAGCGCGTCGCGCTCGACGTTGCGCTTCTGCACTTCCAGCTCATACAACTTGGCGGCCAGCATCTTCATCGCGTTGTCGCGGTTCTGGTGCTGGCTGCGGCCGGTCTGGCAGGCGACCACGGTATTGGTCGGAATATGCGTAATGCGCACTGCCGATTCGGTCTTGTTGACGTGCTGACCACCGGCGCCCGATGAGCGATACACGTCGGTGCGCAGATCGGCCGGGTTGATGTCGATCTCGATGTTGTCGTCCACTTCCGGCGACACGAACACCGAGGTGAAGCTGGTATGCCGGCGGTTGTCCGAATCGAACGGCGACTTGCGCACCAGCCGGTGCACGCCGATCTCGGTCTTCAGCCAGCCATAGGCGTACTCGCCCTCGATGCGGATCGTGGCCGACTTGATGCCCGCCACTTCGCCGCCGGACACTTCCATCAGCTCGGTCTTCCAGCCGCGCGACTCGGCCCAGCGCAGGTACATGCGCAACAGGATTTCGGCCCAGTCCTGCGCCTCGGTGCCGCCGGCGCCGGCCTGGATGTCGACGAACGCGTTGGCGCCGTCCATCTGGCCGGAGAACATGCGCTGGAATTCCAGCTTCTCGACATGGGTCTGGTACTTGTCCAGATCGGCGATCACCGCCACCGCGGTGTCCTCGTCCTGCTCGCTTTCGGCCAGTTCCAGCAGATCGGCCGCATCGCTCAGGCCGGCCAGCACATCGGCGATGCCGATGACGGTCTTTTCCAGCAGCGAGCGTTCGCGGCCCAGGGCCTGCGCGCGCTCGGCGTCGTTCCACACATCGGGGCTCTCAAGCTCCCGGCTGACTTCTTCTAGACGCTCTTTCTTGACGTCGTAGTCAAAGATACCCCCTGAGCGAGAGCACGCGATCGTTGAGATCGGTGATGCGCTGGCGGATCGGATTGGTTTCGATCATGACGGACTTCCGGCAAACAAGCTGGCTAGTTTAGCAAGCGGGCGACGGTGGCGGAACGCGGTGGCGATCGTGACGGGCCGCAGTTTCGTGCCGGCGGTGGACGTCATGGCCAGCACTGCAAGCTCAGACCGGAACAAGGCAGCCAGGAGGCGGCTCAGATGACGAGCGCCTGGGCCCATCTGACACTGCAAAGCCCTCGGTGCGATCGCAGGGCTGACAGCCTGGACAACCGTCAGCCCTGCGCGGCCTCCACACGCTGCGGGGTAGGCGCCTGCCCTGCCATCGCCCGTAACGCGGCCAGGTAACGGCGACTGCACGGCAGCACGGTGGCGTCGGCCAGGTGCACGCGGGCGTCGCCGGATTCCAGCGGCTCGATCGCCTGTACGCGTGCCAGCTGCACCAGATAGCTGCGGTGGATGCGCACGAACACGGCCGGATCGAGCTTGGCCTCGATCGCGGCCATCGTGCTGCGCAGCGGGTAATCGTGGCCGCGCACATGCAGATTGACGTAGTTGCCCGACGCCTGGATCCATTCGATGTCGGCGGTGGCGACCAGGAAGTCGCGCCCCAGCTTGCGCACCAGAAAACGTTCCGGACGGTCCAGCGGCTCGACCGGCGGGCCTTCGTCCGGGGCGGCCAGCAGATGTGCCTCGCCCTGCCGACGCCGGCCATACCATGCCAGCGCATGCCGTAGCGCCACCAGCAAGGCAAAGGTGCGCAGATCCTTGGAGAGTTCATACAGCCACTGCAACCGCAAGGCACCGAAATCGTAGTGCGCACCGACCGCCAGATAGACCAGCTTGCGCAGCAGCACCATGCCGCTCACGTGCAGCAGCCACCAGACGAGTGCGGCCGCAAGATAAAGAGGAACGCGCCGCCGCCAGACATCGGCATGCAATGGCCAACGCGTGCAGAGCCAGATCAGCGGCGGCAAGAGCAGCAGTGAGACGGTCGCGCTGCTCAGCTCCCAGGTCAGCACCTGCCACAGCAGCAGCGGCTGACCGTCGCGCCGTGCCGCCAGCCATATGCTCGCAGTGTTGCCCAGCGCGCTGCCATAGAAAACCAGCAGCCAGATCAACGCTACCCAGCGCCTGCCCGCGCCGGAATCGCTGTCGGTCTCGCGTGCGATAGCCCCGGACACAGGTGAATTCATCCGCGCATTCTATGCAAACCGCCCGCTTGCCGTCCCCGGTTCGTCCCTGTGGGACCGCAACTGGTCACTCGGGGACGGCATTGCCGCCCTTGGCGCAGCTGCTTGGGGCCTGCGTTGCCGAGGATGCGGGCATGCCTCCTGCCGACACCACCATGACCGAACGCCGTCACGATATCGATGCCTTGCGCGTCTTCGCCTTCGCACTGCTGATCCTCTACCACGTGGGCATGGCCTATGTGGCCGACTGGGATTTCCACCTCAAGAGCGTGCACACCGCGCAATGGCTGCAATGGCCGATGATCGTGCTCAACCGCTGGCGGATGCCGCTGTTGTTCATGATCTCCGGCATCGCGATCGGGCTGGCGCGGCCGCAGGCCAGGCCCTGGCATTTCGCCCTGCAACGCTGCGGGCGATTGCTGCCGCCGCTGTTGTTCGGCATGTTCGTGGTGGTCGCGGTGCAGGCCTATTGCCAGGGCGTGAGCAACGGCAAGGTCAGCCCGGGCTTCGGTAGCTTCCTGTTGCGCTACTGGCAGGTGCGGCCATGGCCGGCCGGCAGTTTCGATGGCTGGGAGCACGGCATTACCTGGAACCATCTGTGGTATCTGGCCTATCTGCTGCCCTACACCATCGCCTTGACGGCGCTGGTGTCGCTGACCCGACCGCTGCGGTTGGCCGCGTGGCCGCGCTTACCCGCTGCGCTGGCGGTGCCGGCGCTGCTGCTGTTGCCGATGCTGTGGGAAGCGTTCTGCGTGCTGTGGGTGATGCCGCGGCATCCGCCCACCCACGCGCTGTTTGGCGACTGGTTCGTGCACGCCGAATCGTTCCCGCTGTTCGTCCTGGGGTATCTGTTGGCACGCCGCGAGCGTTTCTGGCAGCTGGCCGTACAACTGCGCTGGCTCACCTTGGTCGCCGCACTGGTGGCGATCGGCACCGAACTGGGCATTCGCTATGCCAGCATCCAGGGGCAGACTGCGCAACTGGGTGCACCGCTGGCCGCGCTGCCGTGGGAGGCGATCGAACACAGCGCACGGGCCGCCTACACTTGGCTGGCGCTGCTGACGATTCTTGGCTGGGCCAGGCTTCGATTGAATCGCCCGTTCCGCTGGCTGCCGTACTGCACGGAGGCGGTGTTCCCGTGGTACATCCTGCACCAGAGCCTGATCATCGTGACGCTGTACTGGCTGATGCCCCTGCATCTGCATGCCTGGCTGGAGCCGGCGCTGGTGATCGCCGCCACCGTGATCGGCTGCCTGACGTTGCATGAGTTTGCGATCCGCCGGGCGCGCTGGTTGCGTCCCTTGTTCGGATTGCGTGCACGCAGGCCGCGACCGGCGAGCAAGACCGACAGCGCGCCGGTGCCGTCATGAAAATGTTGCGCAGGCGTGTCCCGCTTCGGCATGCGACGCACTGGACGGCCCGTCGGCAGCAACGCAAGATGCGCGCCGGACACGCTCTTTCGAAGACACCATGCGCCCTACCCTGCTTGCCGCCACCTTGTTGCTCGCGCCTGCCGCCGCCCTTGCCGATGCGCCGGTCGGCATCGCCTTCGAGCACCAGGACTGGACCATCGCCTGCGACAACACCCGCACCTGCCGCGCCGCTGGCTATCAGCCGGATGACGACGGCAGCACGCCGGTGTCGGTCTTGCTGACGCGCAAGGCCGGTGCGGGGCAGCAGGTCACTGCTGAGTTGATGCTGGGCCAGTACGACGAGCTCAAGATGCCGGCATCGCTCACCTTGCGCATTGACCAGCGCGACCTGGGCAAGCTGGCACTGAATCGCGACAGCGGCACTGCACCGCTGACCAGCGCGCAGGTGACCGCGCTGCTGGCCGCACTGACCCGCAGCAGCAAGATCGTGGCGCTCGGCAACGATGGTCGCCGCTGGCAGCTGTCCGACCGCGGCGCCGCAGCGGTGCTGCTGAAGATGGACGAGTTCCAGGGCCGGCTGGGCACGCGCGGCGCCCTGTTGCGCAAGGGCGATCGCGACGAGGCTGCAGTGCTGCCGGCTGTGCCCGCACCGCAGGTGCGAGCGGTCAAACTCGCAGCAACGCAAGCAGCCGATGCGCGCCTGGGCACGCTGCCGGCGTTGTACCAAGCGCTGCGTGCCAGCTTGCCGGCCGATGAGGAATGCAAGGGGCTGCAGGCTGGCGATGCAGCCGAGCCGCTGTCGGTCACCCGGCTCAGCGGCGACAAACTGCTGGTCTCGACCGACTGCTGGATGGGCGCCTACAACATCGGCACCGGTTTCTGGGTCATCAATGCACGCGCGCCGTTCGCGCCGACGTTGGTGACCACGCAAGCCAGCGATATCGACGGCTCCACCATCCTTGCATCGCAGAAGGGACGCGGCCTGGGTGACTGCTACAGCGAGTCCAGCTGGACCTGGGACGGCCGCCGTTTCGTGCCGACCTCCGAATCCACCTCGGGCCTGTGCAGATTGGTCGCCGCTGGCGGCGCGTGGGAATTGCCGACCTTGGTGACCGAGGTCAAGAAGGCGCCCTGACCGGGGCGAGGTCGTGCGAGCGCAGGTCTGCTTGCAGCACTGTCTTGCAAGACGCCTTGAGCGACGAACCAAACCACCTTGCCGCCATCAGGCATGCGCCACTTGCGGCATGTACCACCACGTACATGCCGGCTGTGGGTGCGCCGCCCCGTGTAGAGCGGTTGATGTGAAGCCTGGCTGCAGGGCCGCGCTGCCGCCCCTACCGAAGCCCGCGGTTGACAGCCGCGCGCTCAGCCCGTGACTGTCGCCGGCTCGCAGTGCTCGACGATCAACTGCACCGCGGTGCCGCCGCGATAGTCGTCGCTGACCAGGCGGTACGCCAGCCGCACCATACGTGCCGGCTCGCTGCCGCGCCAGCCGTTGAAGTGGATGGCGTTGAGCGGTTCGGCACGGCCGGCGCAGCGCAGCATGAGCTTGAGATGGCGTTCCTTGAGCAGGCGCCATTGCAGCACTTCGAACTGACCATCGAACAGCGGCTCGGGAAAGCCCTGCCCCCACGGCCCGGCCACGCGTAGCGCTTCGGCATGCAGGTGATCGAGTTCGTGCGCGGCCAGTTCGCCATCGCTGTGCAATTCGGCATGCAGCAGCGAGGCGTCGACCATCGCCTGCACCTGGCGCTGGAATGCCTGTTCGAAGGTCGCCAGCGCGGCATGCTCCAGACTCAGCCCGGCCGCCATCGCATGGCCGCCGAACTTCTGGATCAGGCCCGGGTGGCGCGCATCCACTGCCGCCAGCACATCGCGGATATGCAGGCCGGGGATCGAACGCGCCGAACCACGCAGCTGACTGCTGCCGGGCTCGGCCGGCGCCAATGCAATCACCGGGCGATGCAGGCGGTCCTTGAGCTTGGAGGCCACCAGGCCGATCACGCCCGGGTGCCAGTCGGCATCGAACAGGCATGCGGCGATCGGCAACGCGCCATCGGCATCCAGCACCACCTTGGTGACGGCCTGCTCGGCATCGTCGGTCATCAACTGCTGCACCGCGCGGCGCTCGGCGTTGATCTCTTCCAGCATGCCGGCGATCTCGCGCGCCCGGTTCCAGTCCTCGCTGAGCAGCAGCTCGATGCCCAGCGCCATGTCTTCCAGCCGGCCGGCTGCGTTGAGACGCGGGCCCAACGCAAATCCGATATCGCTGGCGCTCAGACGCGCCACGTCGCGGCCGCTGGCATCGATCAAGGCGCGCAGGCCGATGCAACCCTTGCCCTCGCGCAGGCGGCGCAGGCCGGCCGACACCAGCGCACGGTTGTTGGTGTCCAGCGGCACCAGATCGGCGACGGTGCCGACTGCCACCAGGTCCAGCAATACCGACAGATCCGGCTCGGCGCGTTCCGCGAAGGCGCCGCGCGCGCGCAGCACACCGCGCAAGGCCATCAGCACATAGAAGATCACCCCGACCCCGGCCAGGGATTTGCTCGGGAAGCGATCGTTGGCCAGATTCGGATCGACGATCGCGTCGGCCGGCGGCAATACCTCGCCAGGCAGGTGATGGTCGGTGACCAGCACCGTCCAGCCACGCGCCTTGGCCGCGGCCACGCCGGCGTGGCAGGCGATGCCGTGATCGACCGTGACCAGCAGATCCGGCTGCAATGCGGCCAGTTCCTCCACCAGTGCCGGCGACAGGCCGTAGCCATGCACCATGCGATTGGGTACCGCGTGATGCACATCCAGCGCGCCGAGCATGCGCAAGCCACGCACGCCGACCGCACAGGCGGTGGCGCCATCGCAGTCGAAATCGCCCACCACCAGGATGCGCCGTTGCCGGGCGATCGCATCGGCCAGCAACTCGGCGGCCACGTCACTGTTGTGCAGCAACTGCGGCGACAGCAACTGACCCAGGCGCGGGTGCGCGCCGTGGGTATCGGTGACGCCGCGCGCGGCATAGATGCGGCGCAGCAGCGGCAACATGGCATCGGGCCAGCTGCCGGCCTGCCCGGGCGGGCGCCGAACGATCCGCGGGGTGGAGGTCATTGCGCCAGCTGTACGCGCGGCTTGCGCCAGAAACGCCAGCGTTGCGCATGCGTCAGCGACACGGTTTCGCCGTCCTGGAAATCCAGCACCAGCCGATCCAGTTCGCCACGTGCCATCGCCGCCAGCAACGGCGCCACCGCATCGTCGCTGAACTGCTGCAGCGAGCGCAGATGGCGCAGGTCCACCAACGCATCCACGCGTTGTTCGCCCTGCGCATCGGCACCGGCCGCCAGCGCCAGCGCACGCAGCAGCGATTCGCGGCTGCGTACCTGACGGTGCGGCGAGCTCACCGCATGCGGCAGCACGCCGCCGCCCCAGAACCACAGCGAATTGATCGCCGGCTTGCCGCTGGCCACGCGGCCCTCGTTCCAGGGGTGCTGATGCAGCAGCACCTGCGCCTCGGTCAGCAAGGCGCGCCAGCGCCGGCCGATCTCGCCGGCCGGCAGATGCTCGAACAGGTCGTCGCCGATCGCCAGATCCGGTGGCGCAAATTCCGGCAATTTGGCATCCGGCGACAGCCGCAGGTACCAGCGCGCAGGCGTGGGCGCATCCAGCAGGAAGCCGGCATCGCCAAACATCGGCTTGAGGATGGGCAGCAACACCGCCAGGTCCTCGGCCGTGGGACCGAGCGCCTCGCCGTAGCCCATCAAGCGCGCGCCCTGCATATCCGGCACCACATAGGCCGGATCGGCACGCACCCAGGTCGCACCGGCCGCATCGCCGGCATCGAGCTGGCGGGTCAACGCGGCCACCGGCCAGTGCGCAGGCGTCAGCGTGAAGTGGCGCTGCAGCTGCGCCACTTCGCCGGGCTCGGCACCGTGCTGGTCGGCACGCGCCAGCGCACGCGCCACCGGCGTGTCGCCCAGTTCACCGGGCAGACGACGTTTTTCCGGCAGCAGCAGCGTGGCGGTGGTCATCGGGCGGTGGCGTCGTTCAATCCCGGCCCGTCAGTCCAGATAGGCAACGCTGACCACTTCGTACTCGCGCTGGCCGGCCGGCGCATCGATGGTGACCGAGTCGCCTTCCAGCTTGCCGATCAACGCACGCGCCAGCGGCGAGGAGATCGCGATCATGCCCAGCTTGATGTCCGCTTCCAGATCGCCAACGATCTGGTAGCGCTTTTCTTCGTCGGTCTCGGTGTCGGCCAGCGTCACCGTGGCACCGAATACGATCTTGGTGCCGGCCGACAGCTTGGTGATATCGATGATCTCGGCATGCGAGAGCTCACCTTCCAGCTGCTTGATGCGGCCTTCGATGAAGCTCTGCTGCTCGCGCGCGGCGTGGTATTCGGCGTTTTCCTTCAGATCGCCGTGCGCGCGCGCTTCGGCGATCGCGTTGATCACCGCCGGACGCTTGACCGACTTCAGCTGGTCCAGCTCTTCGCGCAGACGCTGCGCGCCCTTTGCCGTCATGGGTGCTCTCATGCTTCCAGCTCCTTGTGCAGTTCCTGCAGCGACCACACAGGGCCGGTGCCGCGGAATTCCAGCGAATGCACCAGCGCCTTGGCGCCGGCAACGGTGGTCGAATATGTCACGCGATGCTGCAACGCTTCACGCCGGATCGAGAACGAGTCGGAGATGGCGGCGCGACCTTCGGTGGTGTTGACGATATACACGATCTCGCCGTTCTTGATCGAATCGACGATATGCGGGCGCCCTTCGGCGACCTTGTTGACGATCTCGCAGCTCAGCCCGTTCTGCTGCAGCCAGGCACCGGTACCGCGCGTGGCGACCAGCGTATAGCCACGCTCCACCAGCGCCTGCGCCACCGGCAACACGCGCTGCTTGTCCGGATCGCGCACCGACACGAACGCCTTGCCCACCGGCGGGGCCTTGATGCCGCCGGCCTCCTGCGCGCGTGCAAACGCGGCGCTGAAGCTGCGGCCCACGCCCATCACCTCACCGGTGGAGCGCATCTCCGGCCCGAGGATCGGGTCCACGCCCTGGAACTTGGCGAACGGGAAGATCGCCTCCTTCACCGAGTAATAGCCCGGCACGATTTCCTTGGTGGCGCCCTGCTCGGCCAGCGTCTTGCCGGCCATGCAGCGCGCGGCGATCTTGGCCAGCGGCATGCCGATCGCCTTGGACACGAACGGCACGGTGCGCGAGGCACGCGGGTTCACTTCCAGCAGGAACACCACATCGTCGCCGGCCTCGTTCACCTGCACCGCGAACTGGGTATTCATCAGGCCGACCACATTCAGGCCTTCGGCCAGCATCACCACCTGACGGCGCAGCTCGGCCTGGGTCTTGGGCGAGAGCGAGTACGGCGGCAGCGAGCAGGACGAATCGCCCGAATGCACGCCAGCCTCTTCGATGTGTTCCATCAGCCCGCCGATCAGCACGTTGCCGTCCTTGTCGGCAATGATGTCCACGTCCACTTCCACCGCGTTGTCGAGGAAGCGGTCCAGCAGCACCGGCGAATCGTTGGAGACCTTGACCGCGTCACGCACATAGCGCGCCAGGTCGGATTCGCCGTAGACGATTTCCATCGCGCGGCCGCCCAGCACGTAGCTCGGGCGCACCACCAGCGGATAGCCGATTTCGCGCGCCAGCACCAGCGCTTCCTCGGCATTGCGGGCAATGCGGTTCGGCGGCTGCTTCAGGCCCAGCTTGTCGACCAGTTGCTGGAACCGCTCGCGGTCTTCGGCCAGATCGATCGAATCGGGCGAGGTGCCGATCACCGGCACGCCGTTGGCTTCCAGCGCGCGCGCCAGCTTCAGCGGGGTCTGGCCGCCGTACTGCACGATCACGCCCTTGGGTTTTTCCAGCTCGACGATTTCCAGCACGTCTTCCAGCGTCAGCGGCTCGAAGTAGAGACGGTCGGAAGTGTCGTAGTCGGTGGACACGGTCTCCGGGTTGCAGTTGACCATGATGGTCTCGTAGCCGTCATCGCGCAGCGCCAGCGCCGCATGCACGCAGCAGTAGTCGAACTCGATGCCCTGGCCGATGCGGTTGGGGCCACCGCCCAGGATCATGATCTTGTCGCGGTCGGTCGGCAGCGCCTCGCACTCGTCCTCGTAGGTCGAATACAGATACGCGGTGCTGGTGGCGAATTCGGCGGCGCAGGAATCCACGCGCTTGTAGACCGGGCGCACCTTGAGCGCGCGACGCAGCGTGCGCACCGACTCTTCGTTGGTGCCGGTCAACTCGGCCAGCCGCGCGTCGGAGAAACCGGCGCGCTTGAGCGTGCGCAGACGCGCCGCATCCAGTGCCGGCATGCCGTCATCGGCCAGTTGCTGTTCGTGGCTGATCAGTTCTTCGATCTGGTCCAGGAACCACGGGTCGATGAACGACAGCGCGTAGACATCGGCCACGCTCATGCCGGCGCGGAACGCATCGGCGACATAGAACAGACGCTCCGGGCCCGGCGCCTTGAGCTCGCGCTTGAGCGCGGCGATATCGTCTTCGCTGCTCAGATCCAGGCCGGTCGGGTCCAGCCCGATCTTGCCGGTTTCCAGGCCACGCAGCGCCTTCTGCAGCGATTCCTGGAAGGTGCGGCCCATTGCCATCACCTCGCCCACCGACTTCATCTGGGTGGTCAGGCGCGCATCGGCCTGCGGGAACTTTTCGAACGCAAAGCGCGGGATCTTGGTGACCACGTAGTCGATCGACGGCTCGAACGAGGCCGGGGTCAGACCACCGGTGATCTCGTTCTTCAATTCGTCCAGCGTGTAGCCCACCGCCAGCTTGGCGGCGACCTTGGCGATCGGGAAACCGGTGGCCTTGGACGCCAGCGCCGAGGAGCGCGACACACGCGGGTTCATCTCGATCACCACCACCCGGCCGGTGGTCGGGCTGATGCCGAACTGCACGTTGGAGCCGCCGGTATCCACACCGATCTTGCGCAGCACTGCGATCGAGGCATCGCGCAGGCGCTGGTATTCCTTGTCGGTCAGCGTCTGCGCCGGCGCCACGGTGATCGAGTCGCCGGTATGCACGCCCATCGGATCGAGGTTTTCGATCGCGCAGACGATGATGCAGTTGTCCGCAGTGTCGCGGACCACTTCCATCTCGAATTCCTTCCAGCCCAGCACCGATTCTTCCACCAGCACCTCGGTGGTCGGCGACAGTTCCAGGCCACGGCCGACGATCTCGATCAGCTCTTCGCGGTTGTAGGCGATGCCGCCGCCGCTGCCGCCCAGGGTGAAGCTGGGACGGATGATGGTCGGGTAGCCGACCCGGGTCTGGATATCCAGCGCCTCTTCCAGCGTGTGCGCCACTTCGGCGCGCGGGCAATCCAGGCCGATCTCGCCCATCGCCACGCGGAACAGCTCGCGGTCTTCGGCCATGCGGATGGCTTCGCGCTTGGCACCGATCAGCTCGACGTTGTACTTCTCCAGCACGCCGTGGTCGGCCAGATCCAGCGCGCAGTTCAGCGCGGTCTGCCCGCCCATGGTCGGCAGCAGGGCATCGGGCTTTTCCTTGGCGATGATCTTCTCGACCGTCTGCCAGTTGATCGGCTCGATGTACACCGCATCGGCCATGTCCGGGTCGGTCATGATCGTGGCCGGATTGCTGTTGACCAGCACCACGCGATAGCCCTCGTCGCGCAGCGCCTTGCACGCCTGCGCGCCGGAGTAATCGAACTCGCAGGCCTGGCCGATGACGATCGGGCCGGCGCCGATGATCAGGATGGTTTTTAGGTCGGTGCGCTTTGGCATTTCTTTACTCGATTAGGAACATGCGGCAAGCCGCAGGTGCGGAAGAGTGGCCGCGGCGATCGCATCGCGACGCGGCGTGATAGTGCATCGGCTCGGCAGAGCCGAACGCCGGGTTCATCCGGCAGATCCATAGCCGAGGGCGCGCAGGGTGTGCTGCATCCATTGATACAGCCCGAAGGACGCGGCAAAGCTGCCCAGGATCAGCAGCCAGCCGATCCCGGAGGTCTTGCCCCAACGGCGTACCTTGTCCGGGTCGGTGTTCTGCATGCGGTGGTGAAAGGATTCCCCTCCAGCCACATAGCCGACGCCGAAAACGAAGCACATCGGCACCAGCAAGGCCAGCTTCATGCCGCCATGCAGCGTGATCGACTGTGCACCAGCGCGTGCCTGCTCCAGCGGCATCCACACGCCCCAATACGTCAGCGCAACGCCCATCAGCACGATCAGCACACCCATCAAACGAGCGCTCATGCGCGCTTGGCATCCTTGGCCATCAACTCCACGAACCGGTCGAACAACGGCCCCACATCGCGCGGCCCCGGCGAGGCTTCCGGGTGGCCCTGGAACGAGAACGCCGGTGCGTCGGTCAGCGCGATGCCCTGATTGGTGCCATCGAACAGCGACCGATGGGTCACCCGCACATTGGCCGGCAGCGTGCTTTCGTCGACCGCAAAGCCATGGTTCTGCGAGGTGATCATTACCCGCCCGCCGTCCAGATCCTGCACCGGGTGGTTGGCGCCGTGATGGCCGGTGGTCATCTTGACCGTGCTGGCGCCGGCGGCCAGCGCCAGCAGCTGATGGCCCAGACAGATGCCGAAGGTGGGCACCTGCCTGGCGATCAGTTCCTGGATGGCGCTGATGGCGTAATCGCAGGGCTCCGGGTCGCCCGGGCCGTTGGACAGGAACACGCCGTCCGGATTCATCGCCAGCACCTCGGCCACCGGCGTGCGTGCCGGCACCACGGTGACGTCGCACCCACGGTCGGCCAGCATGCGCAGGATGTTGAGCTTGACGCCGTAATCGTAAGCAACAACCTTGTGCTTCAGCTCGGCGCGCACGAAGGTGTCGGAATTCAGATCCAGCGAGCCTTCCTGCCAGCTGTAACTGGTCTCGGTGGAAACCACCTTGGCCAGGTCCATGCCCTTCAGCCCGGGGAAGCTGCGCGCGGCTTCCAGCGCCTTGGCGACATCGATCTCACCGGCCATCAGTGCGCCGTTCTGGGCGCCCTTCTGCCGCAGCAGGCGGGTCAGCTTGCGGGTGTCGATGCCGGAAATGGCCACCACACCGCGGGCCTGCAGCCACTCCGGCAGTGCGACTTCGCTGCGCCAGCTGCTGGGGCGACGCGGCACATCGCGCACGATCAGGCCGGCGGCCCAGATCTTGCTGGCCTCGTCATCCTGATCGGTAAAGCCGGTGTTGCCGATATGCGGATAGGTCAGCGTGACCATCTGGCGGGCGTAGGAGGGATCGGTCAGGACTTCCTGGTAACCGGTCATGGCGGTGTTGAACACCACTTCGCCGACGGAAAGCCCGTTGGCGCCTACGGATTCGCCCTCGAACACGGTGCCGTCTTCGAGGACAAGGATTGCGGGTTGGGTCACGTGGGGGTCTCGCTCTGGCTGCCTGGGACTCCGATGCGCTTCCGGCCAAATTCCGGTTGCAGCAAAGCGCGGACGCGGTGCTGAGGACCGGTCCGACGCTGGTTCGGGCAAGCGAGAATTGTAAAGGCAAGTGCCCCGGCATGCCAGCCTGGAGAACACCGGTTGCCGCGGTGACATCGCAATGGCGGGATGAATGCGCCACCGCGATCATTCGCCATTCATGCGCAGCAACGCGCCGGCTTACAGCACCAGATCGCGCACGCGATAGCTGCCGGCCGGCTTGCCGAGCAGCCGCTTGGCCGCATGCAGGGCACCGCGCGCGAAGATGTCGCGGTTGGTGGCGCGGTGCACCAGCTCCACCCGCTCGCCCAGCCCGGTGAACTGCACCGTGTGCTCGCCGACGATGTCGCCGGCGCGCAGGCTGGCAAAGCGCGGCTGCGCGCCGCTGCCGGTGGCCGCCTCCCCCAGCGTCAGTGCGGTTCCGGAGGGTGCGTCCTGCTTGTGCACGTGATGCGCCTCGACGATGTCGCAATCCCAGCCCGGCAGGCTGCCGGCGGCACGCTCCACCAGTTCGGTCAGCACCGCAACGCCCAGGCTGAAGTTGGACGCCCACACCAACGGGATCTGTTGCGCGGCCTCCAGCAACGCAGCGCGCTGCGCCTCATCCAGACCGGTGGTGCCGGACACCAGCGGTCTACCGCGCTGCGCGCACAGCGCCAGGATCGGTGCGAAGCCCTGCGGCAGGCTGAAGTCGATTGCCACATCGAAGGCCGGCGCACCGCCGAGTTCGCTGGCGGCAAAGTACGGCACGCCGTCCACCACGCGCTGCGAAGGCGAGCGCCCCACCACCGCACCGACGACGTGCAGCGCCTCGTCTTCGGCAGCCAGGCGCAGCAATGCCTTGCCCATCCGCCCGGAGGCGCCGTGGATCAGAACTTTCACAGGAGACGGTGTCATGGCGGCAGGCCTAGCTGGGCGATGGGGTTGTACAAGATAGCTGGGAATCGGGAATCGGGAATCGTAAAAGCTGGGATTGGGGAGTCGGGATTGGGGAGTCGTTAAAGCCAGGAATCGGGATCAGGGACTCGTGAGAGCGGGTGCGGGTGTGCGCGTTTTACGTGCTGTGGCGCTTTGGCTTGGTGGCGTCCGTGGGGTGCGCGTGGTGGTTGGCATACAACGTCGCGAGCGGCCATGGCTTGGTAAAGGCTGCGCCACTGTACGTTGGTAAGGACGATGAGGACGCATGGCATACGGCCATCATTGCGGCGCCTGGAAGGTGGCGTTTGCCGACTTCGTGGCCGCGATTCCCCAATCCCGACTCCCGAATCCCAAATCTCAGCCCTGCAGCTGGCGCGGCCGCGGCCATTGATCGCGCGCGATGGTGTTGGCGGCTCTCAGTCGCCTGCGCCTTGCAGGCGTTTGCTCCAGCTCTCTATTTCGCGGCGTTGCAGGCGGCGTTCGAACAGCGCCTGCCATGACGGCACCAGCGGCAGTTGCAGCACCTCGGTGATGGCGGCGACATCGACATCGCGCGCATACAGCAGCTGTTGCAGGCGCAACAGCGTCCATTGCGGATGCGGTCGCTGCTGCAGTGTCAGCGTATCGCCGGCAGCAACGTCGCCGGGCTGCAGCACGCGGTAGTACCAGCCGGTGCGGCCGGTGTCCTGCACGCGGCGCGCCATGTCGCGCAGGCCGAAACGGTCGGACAGCTTCCAGCATGGCTGACGCAGCTGCGACACTTCCACCACTGCCGTACCCAACGCAAAGCGATCGCCCAGGCAGACCTCGGCTTCGGTAAGGCCGAGGCTGCTCAGGTTCTCGCCGAATGCGCCGGCCGTCTCCAGCAACGCATGTGCACCGAGCTCGGTCCGCCAGGCGGCGTAGTGATCGCGTGGATAATGGTGGATCGCCTTGTCCGGCCCGCCATGCACACGCCGGTCGCCCTGCTCGTCGCCGTGCAGACCGTCGGGACCGACGTGCACCCTGCCGTCCACCGCCCGCTTGTCGATCGCGCTGCGGCTACCGGGCCGGGTGAAGTCGCGTGCGACACCGATCGCGACGCTGTCGAGAGTGATCGCGAGCGCAGGCGCCTGCACGCCAGCGGCCTGCGTGCTCACGCGCCCTGCCCGGGCAATTCGGCCAGCGCCTCGCGTAGCACCTCGCCCAGGACCTGGATGCCGGCGTCGATCCTGTCGCCGGGCACGGTGACAAACGACAGCCGCAAGGTATTGACCTGCGGCAAGGTGGCGTAGAACGGCGCGCCCGGCACGAACGCCACATTGCGCGCGATCGCACGCGCCAGCAGCGCGGTGCCATCCAGCCCGGGCGGCAGGGTCACCCACAGGAACATGCCGCCTTCGGGGCGATTCCATTGCACCTGGGGCGGGAAATGCCGATCCAGTGCCTCCAGCATCAGGCTGCATTGACGCGCATACAGCGCGCGGATCTGCGGGATATGCGTGTCCAGGAAATCGTCCTGCAACGTCTGGTGGACCACGCGCTGGGTGAACGAGGGTGTATGCAGATCGGCCGCCTGCTTGGCCTGGATCAGCTTGCCCAGCACCGCTTCGGGCGCGACCACATAGCCCAGCCGCAACCCGGGCGCGAGCACCTTGGAGAACGAGCCCATGTAGATCACGCCCTCCGGGCTGAGCGACAGCAGGCTCGGCAGCGGCTGGCCGCTGTAATACAGCTCGCCATACGGATCGTCTTCGACGATCGGCACGCCCGCCTCCGCCGCGCGCGCCACCAGGGCCTGACGGCGCGCCAGCGGCAACCGGCGACCGGTCGGGTTCTGGAAATTCGGCAGGCAATACAGAAAGCGCGCATCGGCCAGCACTGCAGGATCCAGCGCGTCCACCACCACTCCATCCTCGTCCGAGGGCATGCCGACAAAGCTCGGCTGGAACAGCGAGAACGCCTGCAGCGCGCCCAGGTAGCTTGGCGTTTCCACCAGCACCTTGCTGCCTTCGTCGATGAAGACCTTGCCGAGCAGGTCCAAGCCCTGCTGCGAGCCGGTGGTGATCAACACTTGGCTGGGCCGGATGTTGGCGCCGTCGCGGCTCAGGCGTGCGGCCACCCATTCGCGCAGCGGCGCATAGCCTTCGGTGGGGCCGTATTGCAGCGCGGCCTGCGGCGCATCGCGCAGCACCTGATCGCTGGCCGCGCGCATGCGCTCCACCGGAAAGGTGGCCGGCGACGGCAGCCCGCCGGCGAAGGAAATCACCTCCGGCCGCTCGGTCACCTTGAGGATTTCGCGAATCGCCGAACTGGTCAGCGCCTGCGCACGTCGGGAGATCTGGAAAGAGGTCGTCATCGCGCAAGCATAGCGAAGGCCAGTGGCCGACGCGCTGTGCACTGCAGCGTCGACGACGCAACCCGTCCAGTGGCGGTATCGCCGCTGCGCCAACCATCGCCACGCGTCACGACACACGCCTGGGTTGCGGTGGCGCTACCGAAGAACTGCGGTGCGTCAGTGACGACGTGGCGGGGTCGGACCGCAGCTGTCGCAGCCACCGCAGGCCGCGGCGTTCTGCGCGGCCGGCGGCGCCACGCGGCGGCCCAGCGCCCGCATCCACGCAGGCCGCCCATCGCGCAGCAGGCCGATCGCCACTGCGCCGCGCAGACGCCGCAGCGTGCCGGGAAATTGCTTCTTCATCACCACCCACAGGCTGAGCAACACCGCCAGCGCGATGACAACGTATTGCAGCGTAAGCGACAGATCCACTTCAGCCGGCTCCCAGCAGCACGGCCAGCTGGTAGGTCACCAGCGAGGCCAGGTAGGCCAGCGCGAACAGGTACACCGCGCTGACCGTCATCTGCTTCCACGAGTTGGTTTCGCGCTTGATCGTGGCCAGCGTGGAGATGCACATCGGCGCGTAGATGTACCAGACCAGCAGCGACAGCGCGGTGGCCAGCGACCAGCCATCACTGATCAGCGGCGACAAGGCCTGCGCGGCGGCATCGTCGTCGGCCGCCGACAGCGCGTACACGGTCGCCAGCGAGGCCACCGCCACTTCGCGCGCGGCCAGGCCCGGAATCAGCGCGATGCAGATCTGCCAGTTGAAGCCCAGCGGCGCGAAGAAGACCGCCATCGCATGGCCGATGCGCCCGGCGAAGCTGTAATCGATCGCCGGCAAGGTGGCGTCGGCCGGCGCGGCCGGGAACGACAGCAGGAACCACAGCAGGATGGTCAGGGCCAGAATGATGCCGCCGACGCGCTTGAGGAAGATCAGCGCACGCTCCCACAGCCCCAGCGCCAGGTCGGGCAGATGCGGCAGGCGGTACGACGGCAGCTCCAGCATCAGTGGATGCTCGCTCTTGTCGCGGCGCCACTTCTTCATCGTCCACGACACCAGCAGCGCGCTGACGATGGCCGCGGCATACAAACCGAACAGAATCAGGCCCTGCTGGTTGAAGATGCCCCACACGGTCTTCTGCGGGATGAAGGCGCCGATCAGCAAGGCATACACCGGCAGGCGCGCCGAGCACGTCATCAATGGCGCGACCATGATGGTGGCGAGCCGGTCGCGCGGGTCCTGGATGCTGCGTGTGGACATGATGCCCGGCACCGCGCAGGCAAAGCTCGACAGCAACGGAATGAACGAGCGCCCGGACAAGCCGGCGGCAGACATCATGCGGTCGAGCAGGAAGGCCGCGCGCGGCAGGTAGCCGGACTCCTCCAGCGCCAGGATGAAGGCGAACAGGATCAAAATCTGCGGCAGGAAGATCACCACCCCGCCCAGGCCGGCGATGATGCCGTCCTTGAGCAGGCTGTTGAGCGGGCCTTCCGGCAAGGTGGCGCCGACCCACTCGCCCAGTGCCGAGGTGCCGCCGTCGATCAGGTCCATCACCGGCGTGGCCCAGGCATACACCGCCTGGAAGATCAGGAACATCACGACCGCCAGCGTGACCAGGCCCCAGAGCGGATGCAGCAGCCAGCGGTCCAGCGCATCGTCCACCCGCGAGGTCCGCGTCGGCATGGTCACAGCCGCACTCAGGATCTGTCGCACCTGCGCATGGTAGTTGCCATCGGCAGGCGGCGTGGCGCTCGGTGCCGCCAGGCGCGCGGCCTGTGTATCGAGCCGCTCGACCAGCGCCTTGGCACCGCCGCGGCGCACCGCCACGGTTTCCACCACGGGCACCCCGAGCGCCTGTTCCAGCGCCGGCAGGTCGATGACGATGCCGCGTCGTTGCGCGGCGTCGACCATGTTCAAGGCCACGATCATCGGCCGGCCCAGCTCGCGCAGCTCCAGCGCAAAGCGCAGGTGCAGGCGCAGGTTGGTCGCATCCATCACGCAGACCAGCACGTCCGGTGCCGGTTCGCCGGGATAGAAGCCACGGCACAGGTCGCGGGTGATCGCCTCGTCCAGGCTGGCCGGCTGCAGGCTATAGGCGCCGGGCAGATCCAGCACCGCGAAGTCGCGCCCGGATGGCGCACGGAACTGCCCTTCCTTGCGTTCGACGGTGACGCCGGTGTAGTTGGCGACCTTCTGCCGGCTGCCGGTCAGCTGATTGAACAGTGCGGTCTTGCCGCTGTTGGGATTGCCCACCAGCGCCAGCCGCAACGGGACGCTCGCCGCGCTCATGCCTGTGCTCCATCGACGCGCACCTGCACGCGTGCGGCCTCGCTGCGGCGCAGGGCGAACCGGGTGTAACCGACCTGTACCAGCAGCGGTTCGCGCCCGACCGGCCCGGTCGCCAGCACCGTGACTTCTTCGCCGGCGACAAAACCCAGTTCGCGCAGACGCCGGGCGATCGTGTCGTTGGGGAGGCGATCCTCCACGGAATCCACGATGGCGGCGCGATGCAAGGGCATGTCGGACAGCGTCACAAAGACGGCCTGATTGTTAGGAATGGTTCTCAATTCTAGCATCGACGCACCGCGTCATGGCTCAGCCGACCCGTGCCGCTATCATGGTTCGCATCCCATTCATGGACGTTGACGCAATGCAGGACACCGGCTTGATCGTGGAGGACCAGGGAGCGGTCCGCACGTTGCGACTGAACCGCCCAGCGGTGCACAACGCCTTCGATGCGACCTTGATCGGCGCGCTCACCGACGCCTTGCAGCAGGCCGGCCGGGCAGCGCAGATCCGCGTCGTCGTGATCACCGGTGCCGGCGCTGCGTTCTCCGCGGGCGCCGACCTGAACTGGATGCGCGGCATGGCCGGTGCCAGCGAGGCCGAAAACGCGGCCGATGCACTCGCCCTGGCGCGCCTGATGCGCACGCTGGACGAGTTGCCCAAGCCGACCATCGCGCGCGTCAACGGCGCGGCGTTCGGCGGCGGCGTGGGCCTGGTGGCGTGCTGTGATATCGCCATCGGCTGCACCGAGGCGCGCTTCGGGCTGACCGAGAGCAAGCTCGGCCTGCTGCCGGCGGTGATTTCACCGTATGTGATCGCCGCGATCGGCGCGCGCCAGGCACGGCGCTGGTTCGCCACTGCCGAGATCTTCGATGCGGCCACCGCGCAGCTGCTGGGCCTGTTGCATCAACTGGTCGCCGCCGACCAACTGGATATCGCGGTGGAGCGCCAGGTCCGCCTGTTGCTGGCGGCCGCCCCATTGGCCGCGGCCAGCGCCAAGGCGCTGGTGCGCGCGGTGCTGCCACCGATCGACCGCGACGCCATCGACGCTGCCAATGCCGCGTGGATCGCGCGCCTGCGCGTTTCCCCGGAAGGCCAGGAAGGCCTGGGCGCCTTCCTCGACAAGCGCAGCCCGGCCTGGGTGCCGGAGGGCGCGGCGTGAGCGACTTCGTCCGCATTGTCGAGGTCGGCCCGCGCGATGGCCTGCAGAATGAAGCGGCACCGATCGCCACCGCCGACAAGATCGCCTTGATCGATCAACTCTCCGCGACCGGGCTGCGCAGCATCGAGGCGACCAGCTTCGTCAGCCCGCGCTGGGTGCCGCAGCTGGCCGATGCGGCCGAGGTGTTTGCCGGCATCACCCAGGCGCCGGGCATCGCCTATCCGGTGCTGGTGCCGAACCTGCAGGGCTATGCGCGCGCACGCGCCGCCGGTGTGCAGGAGGTGGCGGTGTTCACCGCGGCGTCGGAGGCCTTCAATCGCACCAACACCAACGCCGGCATCGACGAATCGATCGCGCGCTTTCGGCCGATCCTGGAACAGGCCGCGCTCGACGGCGTGCGCGTGCGCGGTTATGTCTCCACCGTACTGGGCTGCCCGTATCAGGGCGCGGTGCCGGTGGCCGACGTGGTGGATGTCGCGCAACGGCTGTACGCACTGGGCTGCTACGAGATTTCGCTGGGCGACACCATCGGCGTCGGCACCCCGGCCAAGGCACGCCAGATGCTGGCCGCGGTTGCGCAGGCGGTCCCGATGCCGGCATTGGCCGTGCACTTCCACGACACCTACGGCCAGGCGCTGGCCAACATCGCCGCCTGTCTGGAGCAAGGCGTGCGCGTGGTCGATGCGGCGGTGTCCGGTGCCGGCGGCTGCCCCTACGCCAAGGGCGCCAGCGGCAATGTGGCCAGCGAAGATGTGGTGTATCTGCTGCATGGGCTGGGCATGTCGACCGGCATCGACCTGCCTGCCCTCGCCCGTACCGGCCGCTGGCTGGCGCAGTTACTGGGCCGCGAGACCGGCAGCAAGGTCGGCAAGGCCTTGGCGGCGGCCGGCTGAGATTTCAGTCCCGCACGCTGCCGCACCCGCACATCTTCCAGGGCGGTCACACGGACGCTTCGGCTAGAATCGCCGGCTGCGTCGTCACCCGTTCGCCTGCCGGCATCCACCGGCTTCCAGGATTTCCAAGGAACCACCGCATGCAGCCTTCTTCTGTTCTTGCCATCGTCACCGGCGGCGTTTCCGGCCTGGGCCTGGCCGTGGCGCAGCGCATCGTGGCCGACGGCGGCAAGGTCGCCCTGTTCGACGTCAACGCCGACAAGGCCGAGGCGGCGCTGGCGCTGCTCGGTGACGGCAACGCGCAGTATTTCGCCACCGACGTCACCGACGAAGCGCAGGTCGCCGCCAACGTGGCGCAGGCCGCGCAGGCGCTGGGCGGGCTCAACCTGGCGGTGAACTGCGCCGGCATCCTGGGCTCGGGCCGCGTGCTCGGCAAGGAAGCGCCGATGCCGCTGGCGACCTTCCGCACCACCGTGCTGGTCAACCTGGTCGGCAGCTTCAATGTCGCCAAGGCCGCGGCCGACGTAATGCAGCACAACAGCGCCGGCGACGACGGCGAGCGCGGCGTGATCATCAACACCGCGTCGGTGGCCGCCTACGAAGGCCAGATCGGCCAGGCCGCCTATGCCGCCAGCAAGGGGGGTGTGGTCGGCATGACCTTGCCGATGGCGCGCGAGCTGGCGCGCTTCGGCATCCGCGTGATGACGATCGCACCGGGCGTGTTCTGGACCCCGATGGTGGACGGCATGCCCGAGGCGGTGCAGCAATCGCTGGCCGCAGCGATCCCGTTCCCCTCGCGTCTGGGCCAACCCGACGAATACGCCGACACCGTCGCCTTCATCCTGCGCAATCGCTACCTCAACGGCGACGTGATTCGCCTGGACGGCGGCGTGCGCTTGGCGCCGAAGTAGCAGGGATTGGTGCGTCGGGATTGGGGATTTGTAACAGCACTACTGCCCTGCCCGCCCGCTCCAGTCCTGCTTTGCCAATCCCTCATCCCAAATCACCAATCCCTGACTCATTCCATGAAAGCTAACGACATCAAGAAAGGCAACGTCGTCGAATACAACGGCGGCATCTACCAGATCCGCGACATCGAGCGCAGCTCGCCGCAGGGCCGCGGTGGCAACGTGCGCTTCCGCTTCATCATGTACAGCGTGCCCGGTGGCGCCAAGCTGGACGCCAGCTTCGACGCCGACGACAACCTGCCGGAAGTGGAGTTGCTGCGTCGCCTGTCGACGTTCTCGTACAAGGATGGCGAGGCGTTCGTGTTCATGGACGACGAGGATTTCACCCCGTATACGCTGGATGCGGACGTGATCGGCACCGATGCCGGCTACATCATCGACGGGCTGACCGGCATCTACGTGCAGGTGATCGACGACCAGCCGGTGGCCGTGCAACTGCCGCAGACGGTGACGCTGGAAGTGGTCGAAACCCCGCCCGAACTCAAGGGCGGCACCGCCACCAAGCGGCCCAAGCCGGCCAAGCTCAATACCGGCCTGGAAATCATGGTGCCCGAGTACATCACCAACGGTGAGCGCGTGCTGGTCAACACCACCACCGGCGAATTCGCGGGCCGCGCCGACTGATGCGCAAGCTGGTCGTTGTGGTGACGCTGGGGCTGCTGGGCGCCTGCACGGCGCAACCAGCCCCGGCGCCGACAGCCACGCCCGCACCTGCGCCGGTGGCCTGCACCGATGCCAAGGTGGACGAGGAGTGGCTGCAACATCCGCCCGGCCTGTGCGGCATGCCGGAGGACGTACGCACGCTGGTGGAGGATTACGACACCTGCGAGCACTTCGCGGGCGAGGACCCGTACGACGCCGATCGTCGCCACGAGATCGAAGTGGCGATCGCGCAATTCTGCACGCCGGCACCGGCACGGCTTGCAAAGCTGATGCAGCAGTACCGCAACAACGCGCAGGTCAGCGACTGGCTACGCAAGTATTCGGTGCAGGCGGATCTGCAACCGGCTGGCTGAAGTGCGCCGGCTGGTGTGACAGGTGCCGGCTGGTGCAATGCCGTCGTCCCTGGCCGGAGCACCGGGAACTGGGACTTACCGCTGCAGGCGTTTGTCGTCGGCCGCATCACCGCGCGCTAGCTCGCGCAGGCGTGCGCGCAGGCGCTGCACATTCGCCTCGCCCTGCTCCAATCCAGTGCGGATGTCGGCCGGCAGTTGCTGCCGCCCCAGCGCCTGCAGCTGTTTCCAGCCGTCGACCAGTACGACGGTTTCCTGCGCCACGCGCGCGCTCAGGTCCTGCCGCTCTTCCGCTTGCGGCAGTCCGTAGCTGGCGCTGCCCAACAGCGTGGCCGGATGACTGAGCCGGGCCTGCCGCGCGAACACCGACTGCAGCTGACCCTGCACCGAGTCACGCGCGGCCGCGCCGGGTGTCAGCAGGCGCTTGAGCGCATCGCGTGCCAGCAACTCCTGGCGGCGCAACGCAGCCTGTTCCAGCAACAACGCTGCAGCCGTCTCGCGTAGACCGCCGCGGTCGAACCACTGCGCACGCGCGTCCGCGCGCGCGTCCAGCCATTGCTCCACGCTGGTCTGCGGCACCTGCAGGCCGTGGCGGATCACCTCGAACATGGTCTGGTAATGCGCCGCCGCCGACTCGAAGTAATAGCCCTGGCGAATCGCCTGCGCAGGGTCGTCCAGCACCTGCATGTCGGCGATTCCGGCGCGCTGCAAGCGCTGCCTCACGCCGCGCGGGGTGATCGACGACAGCCGGGCCGCGGCCAGCCGCGGCACGCCGTCGTGCAGGAGCTTGAAGGTCTCCACCGCGCAGTTGTTGCCGACGAAGTAGTAGCGCCCGTCGTAACTCCAATGCACCTGCGCTGCGCGTGCGAGCAGCGCGGCGATCTCCCCGGGCGCCAGTGTCAGCGGCACCGACGACAGCGCGCGCAGCTCCACCTTGGTGTATTCGTCCACGACCTGATTCAACGGCAATACGAACAGCCGCGAGGGATACGAACCGGTCAGCCCGCGCCAGCTGGAAATCTGCACATCGCCGACGAAGGCGCGGAACGACAGCACGCGGTGATACTGCAGATCCAGACGGCAATCGGGACCGGGCGCGCGGCCAGGGGCACAGATCACCAGACGCAGCATGCTGTGGCCCCAGCGGCTCATCGGCTGCGCATTGCCCTCGGCCAGCAGGTAGTCCACCGCGTACACACGCGCTGGATCCAGTGCCAGCAGCGACATCGCGCCGGCATCGTTGTCGGCCTGCAGGTACGGTAGCGTCGTCTCGCAATGCGTTGCACCGGGCATGCCACCGACCTGCTCGGCGAACCAGGCCGCCAGCGCCGGACGCCGGCAGTGATAGTCGGCATCGAGCACGTAGTGTTCGAGATTCACCGCGACGAATTCGGCTGGGCTGCGCCGCTCGTAATCGTCGGGGCTGCGATCGCTGAACCGGTTTGCGCCACGCCCGATCCGCCAGGGACGCACCTGCCAGCCGGCCAGATCGCGCAGCCGCGGGTCGCGCGACAGGCCGCCGTGCGCACCGCGGTCCAGCACATGCGCCAGTTCATGCACCACGGCGGCCATTGCCGCGCGCGTGGCCGGTGCCTCGGGGTCGGTCTGCGCAGCTGTCGCCTGCACGCTCCAGGCATCCAGCAGGTCACGATCGAGCAGGATGCGGCGGCCGATCGCGCGGCCATGCACGTGTGCCGGCAAATCCGTGCGCCACTGCAGCTGGATCGGTGCGTCGATGCGCTGCATCCAGGCCGGCGGCAGACGCTGCGCCACCTGTTCCACCAATGCGTGCGTGGCATCGATCTGCGCCGCAGACAGGCCCTGCGGATCGACATCGATGCGTAATTCGGCCTGCGCCGCCGGTGCGATCGCTGCGGCCAGCCACAGCCACCAGCACCGGCGAGGAAAACTCACTGGGCCAGGATGGACTGCGCCAGCTCCAGGTCGCTGGACAGCCGCGCCGCATCGCTACGGCTACGCAACTGCAGCAGCGCCGCTTCCAGCCGCGCCCCGCGGATCGCGCCATCGCTGGCGACGAAGCCGGCGGCATCTTCGCGTGCGTCGGCCACCACCTTGTCGTCGCCGGAACTGCTGCCGGAGGAATTGGACGAACCGGCCGACGATGCACCCGCCGAGGTTCCGGCCAGGCTGGATGCGAAGGCCGCCAGCGGCAGCAGCGTCAAAGCGCAAAACACGAGGGAGCGCATCATTGGCGTATCGATTCCATGTGAAGGTGGTGAAAGACTAACCGGCACGCGTGGCGGCAGGCGCGTCGTCCATCTCGAACAGCTTGCCGGGATTCAGCAAAAGATGAGGATCGAGCACATGTTTGATCCCGCGCATCAAGGCGATCTCCTCGGCCGAGCGCGTGCTCCACAGATAGGCCTTCTTGACCAGGCCGATGCCGTGTTCGGCAGAGATGCTGCCGCCAAAACGCTGCAAGGCCTGCGCCAGCAACTTGGTCACCTGATCGCAGGCCGCCACGAAATCGGCCTGGCTGGTGCCATCGGGCTTGAGCACGTTGATATGCAGGTTGCCGTCGCCGATATGGCCGAACCACACCACATCGAAATGCGGATACGCATCGTGCAGCAACGCATGGGTTTCGGCCAGGAACGCCGGCATCGCCGAGATGCGCACCGACACGTCATTCTTGTACGGCGTGTAGCGCGCCAGCGCTTCGGTGATGCCTTCGCGCAGCCGCCACAGTTGCGCGGCCTGCGCATCGCTCTGGCTGATCACCCCGTCGCTGACCCAGCCCTGCTCCATGCAGGTCTCGAATGCCGCCATCGCTGCGGCTTCCTGCGCCTCGTCGCCAGCAGCGAATTCGGTGACCACGTAATACGGATGCACCTGCGCAAATGGCGCCTGCGCGCCGTGCGCCAGCACGTGTTCGAGCGCGCGGTCGGTGAAGAACTCGAATGCCTCCAGCCGCAGCTGCGCGCGGAACGCGGCAAACACCTGCATCAACACCTCGAACGAAGGCAGCGCCAGCAGCATCACGTTGCTGGGCGGCGGCGGGTCGGTCAGTCGCAATGTCGCTTCGACCACCACGCCGAGCGTGCCCTCGGAGCCGATCATCAGATGGCGGAAATCGTAGCCGCTGGAATTCTTCACCAGCGCGTTGTTGAGCTCCAGCAGTTCGCCGGCACCGGTGACCACCTTCAGGCCGGCCACCCAGTCGCGGGTATTGCCGTAGCGGATCACGCGGATGCCGCCGGCATTGGTGGCGATATTGCCGCCGATCGAACACGAGCCGCGCGCGGCGAAATCCACCGGATACACCAGCCCATGCTCGCGCGCGGCATTGTGCACCGCTTCCAGCGGCATGCCGGCCTGGACGGTGAGCGTGCGATCCACCGCATTGAACTCCAGCGGCTTGTTCAGGCGCTCCAGGCTCAGCACCAGCTCGCCGTTGGCAGCCACCGCACCGCCGGACAAGCCGGTGCGCCCACCCGAGGGCACTACTGCAACCGCGTTCGCATTGGCCCAGCGCAGCACCGCCTGCACCTCGTCCACCGCACCGGGCAAGGCGATCGCCAGCGGGTTGGGCGTCCAGCGCCGCGTCCAGTCGCGGCCGTAGTGTTCCAGGTCGGCCGGCTCGGTCTTCAAACGCAACGCGGGCACGGCCTGTTGCAACGAAAGGATGCGGGGATCGGTCATGGCACACGGCGCTGCGGTAGGAACCGCACAGCGTGCCAGTGCGCGCCAGGCGCGTCCAGTTGCACGGCGTGGCGCCGCCACCGCGTTGGATTCAGCTGAAACCGTTGCACCGCAAGGACTTTGCCTGCGCAAACACTGCGTTGCGGGCGCCCCATCGCGCGGCCCATCTGGCATAGTTGCCGACCCGATTGCTGCAATGCGCTCCCCCCATGTCGCCGAAGAGAACCTCGTTTCCCAAGCAGGACATCCGCGTCCTGTTGCTGGAAGGCATCAGCCAGACGGCCGTGGATGTGTTCCGCGCCGCCGGTTATTCGCAGATCGAACTGCACGCCAAGTCGTTGCCGGAAGACGAGCTCATCGCGCGCATCGCCGAGGCGCATATCGTCGGCATCCGCTCGCGCACGCAGTTGAGCGCCGAGGTGCTGGCGCATGCCAAGCGGCTGATCGCAGTGGGCTGCTTCTGCATCGGCACCAACCAGGTCGATCTGGACGCGGCCGAGCTGGCCGGCATCCCGGTGTTCAACGCGCCCTACTCCAATACCCGCAGCGTGGCCGAGCTGGTCATCGCCGAGGCGATCCTGCTGTTGCGCGGCATCCCGCAGAAGAACGCCGAGTGCCATCGCGGTGGGTGGTCCAAGTCGGCTGCCGGCAGCCACGAAACGCGCGGCAAGGTGCTGGGCATCGTCGGTTACGGGCATATCGGCACCCAGGTCGGCGTACTGGCCGAGTCGCTGGGCATGCAGGTGATCTTCCACGACATCGAAACCAAGCTGTCGCTGGGCAACGCGCGCGCGGCGATCGATCTGGACGACCTGCTGGCACGCGCGGACGTGGTGACCCTGCATGTGCCGGAGACGCCGTCGACCAAGGACATGATCGGCGCGGCGGAGATCGCGCGCATGAAGCACGGCGCGCATCTGATCAATGCCTCGCGCGGTACCGTGATCGACATCGACGCACTGGACGCGGCGCTGAGCTCGGGCCAGATCGGCGGCGCGGCGGTGGACGTGTTCCCGATCGAGCCCAAGGGCAATGGCGATGCGTTCGAATCAAAGTTGACCGCACACGACAACGTGATCCTGACTCCGCACGTGGGTGGCAGCACGCTGGAAGCGCAGGACAATATCGGCATCGAAGTGGCCGCCAAGCTGGTGCGCTACAGCGACAACGGCAGCACCCTGTCGGCGGTGAACTTCCCAGAGGTCACCCTGCCCGAGCACCCCGACAGCCTGCGTCTGCTGCATATCCACCGCAACGTGCCGGGTGTGCTGTCCAAGATCAACGAACTGTTCTCGCGCCACAACGTCAACATCGACGGCCAGTTCCTGCGCACCGATCCCAAGGTCGGCTACGTGGTGATCGACGTCAGCGCCAGCGAGGCGCAGGCCACCGCGTTGAAGGAAGGCCTGGCCTTGATCGAAGGGACCTTGCGGACGCGCATTTTGTACTGAGCGGACGTTGTACTGAGGTGATCCCTTCTCCAACGGAAGAAGGTGGCCCAAAGAGGCGCGCTGCGGCCAACTTCGGCGCGTCTGCCATGGCAAACGCCTCGCCACGCGCCAGTAAGGAAGCCAGCACAAAACTGCGCAGCCTTCCCTTCTCGCATCGGGAGAAGGTGGCCCGAAGGGCCGGATGAGGGTACGGGTGACTCGAAAACTCTAGCCACCCGTTCCCTCACCCCGAACCTCCGCTCCGCGGCCCTCCCGCGCTTGCGGCGCGGGCGATCAAAGGCGGCGCGCAAGCTGTGCCTGCTCGTCTCGACGGGAGAGGGGCTTTCGCAGACCTGAGCATGAAAAAACGTCTCATCACTCACCCACTGCTTCCAAGGTCATGACAGCGAATGGCCGAGGCAGCGTGGCCGGGGATTGCCGAAAGCGGCACACGGATGTGCCGCGGCGGCGAGTCAGACAGGATGTCTGACCGAGCCGGGCAGCCGATCGCTGGCCGCGCTGCTGCCACCCACCGAAGCCGCTAAGCGACAGGCCAGGCCGCGCTTGTGGCGCGCAAGCTGTGCCTGCTCGTCTCGACGGGAGAGGGGCTTTCGCAGACCTGAGCACGAAAAAGCGTCTCATCACTCACCCACTGCTTCCAAGGCCATGACAGCGAATGGCCGAGGCAGCAGCGTGGCCGGGGATTGGCGGAGAGCGGCACACGGATGTGCCGCGGCGGCGAGTCAGACAGGATGTCTGACCGAGCCGAGCAGCCGATCGCCGGCCGCGCTGCTGCCGCCCACCGAAGCCGTCAAGTAACAGGCGTGCCCGCGCTTGCGGCACCCGAGCCAGTGGCACGCAAGCAGCGCCTTATTACCCCGACGAAAGGGGCTTTGACAAGCTGCTCAACGCGCGCGCGCCACCCACTTCTCCGCCATGCGCCGCATCGACGGATCCAGCTGCGGATCGGCAAGCAGCTCGGCGACCGGGCGCCACGCCAGGGCCAGCGATTCCTCGCTGACTTCGAATGCCTCGTCCGCTCCCGCCACCACCACATAGCGCGCATCGTAATGCCAGTGCCCGGCCACCTCGCCGCGCGCGGGAATCCAGTGCCGGTCCAGGTCGAAAATGGCCGCGTCAGCCAGGCGCAAGCCGGTCAATCCGGATTCCTCCTGCGCCTCGCGCAGGGCCACCTGCGCCAGGTCGCGGTCGCCGTCGGCGTGCCCGCCCAGCTGCAGCCAGCGTTGCAGCTTGCGGTGATGGGTCAGCAACGTGCGCGTGCCATCGGCACTGACCACCCACGCCGAGCCGGTGAAATGACCTTCGACACGCTCGCGCAGGAACGGGTTGGTGGCATCGTCCAGCAGCTGAGCGAACTGCTCGGCCAACTCCGCTTCGTCCGGCCAGCGTGCGCGGTAGTCGGCCAATCGCTGTTGCAGGGTTGCATCCACCATCTGTCGTTCCCGGTCGCCCGTTGCGGGCCAGGCGGCCATTATCGCCATTCATGCTGCGTACGCGCTTGTCGTGAGCGTGTAGCTTTGGCAAGGTAGGCCGCTTGCCTGTCCCACCGGGACGCGGCGCACCACCTTCGCCCAGGCGCGCGCGCCTTAGTTGCCACTTAGGGATGTACCGAATGCTGAAGTCTCTGTTGAGGGTCAAACCGATCGAGCCCGCTGGACATGTCGACGGGGGCGAACCGGTCGAAGGCAGCCTGCAAGGCGAAGCCACCCTGCAACGCACCCTGACCGCCAAGCACCTGATCATGTTGGGAATCGGTGCGGTGATCGGCGCCGGCATCTTCGTGTTGACCGGCCAGGCCGCTGCCAACCATGCTGGCCCGGCGGTGATGCTGTCCTTCGTATTCGCCGGCATCGCCTGTGCGTTCGCCGGCCTGTGCTACGCGGAGTTCGCGGCGATGATGCCGGTCTCTGGCAGCGCCTACTCGTATTCATATGCCACCCTCGGCGAGGGCATCGCCTGGTTCATCGGCTGGTGCCTGGTGCTGGAATACCTGTTCGCCGGCTCCAGCGTTGCGGTCGGCTGGTCCGCCTACCTGATCAGTTTCCTGACCGGCACGCTTGGATTGCCGTTCCCGGCCGAGCTGGCCGGCGCGCCACTGGCCTGGGACGGCCACAACTTTGTCAGCTCCGGCAACCTCATCAACCTGCCGGCCGTGCTGATCGTGGCTGCGGTGAGCATGCTGTGCTACGTGGGCGTCACCCAGTCGGCGTTCGCCAACGCCATCGTGGTGGCGATCAAGGTGGTGGTGATCTGCCTGTTCGTCGGCTTCGGTATCGCCTACATCGACCCGGCCAACTGGCATCCCTTCATCCCGGAGAACACCGGGCCGGGCCAGTTCGGCTGGGACGGCGTGTTCCGCGCCGCCTCCATCGTGTTCTTCTCGTATATCGGCTTTGACGCGGTCTCCACCTCCGCCGGCGAGACCAAGGATCCGCAGAAGAACATGCCGATCGGCATTCTGGTGTCGCTGGCGGTCTGCACCGTCATCTACATCATCGTCTGCGCGGTGTTGACCGGCCTGCTGCCCTATACCCAGCTCGGCACCGCCAAGCCGGTGGCCACTGCGCTGGAAGCGCACCCGCAGCTGACCTGGCTCAAGACCGCGGTGGAGATCGGCGCGATCGCCGGCCTGTCCTCGGTGGTGCTGGTGATGCTGATGGCGCAGCCGCGCATCTTCTACACCATGGCCAAGGATGGGTTGATGCCCCGACTGTTCGGCAAGGTGCATCCGAAGTTCCATACCCCCTATGTCGGGACGATCTTCGTCGGCGTGGTCGCGGCGCTGCTGGCAGGGTTGATCCCGCTCAGCGTGCTGGGCGAACTGGTGTCGATGGGCACCCTGCTCGCCTTCGCCACCGTGTGCGCCGGGGTGATGGTGCTGCGTTTCACCAAGCCGGATCTGCCGCGCCCGTTCCGGGTGCCGCTGGCGATGCTGATCTGCCCGCTGGGCGCGCTGGCCTGCCTGTTCCTGTTCTTCCAGGCCTTCCAGGAACACTGGAAGGTGTTCGTGGGCTGGACCATGATCGGCCTGGTCATCTATTTCGGTTATGGCATTCGCCATAGCCGGCTGGCCCGCAAGGTTTGATTGCGAGTCCCTCGCAAGAGCCCGCACATCCGTGTGCGGGGATTTGACGACACGAGTCCCTCGCAACAGCCCGCACATCTCGCACACGCCCGCACCGCCATGTGCAGGGATTCAACAGGAACCGCTGCATGTTCAAGCAACTCTGGGCCACCAAGCACCCGCACGCCAGCCACGAGGCGGCCGACGGGCTGGGCCTGCAACGCGCACTCGGGCCGTGGGGGCTGACCGCCCTGGGCATCGGGGCGGTGATCGGCGGCGGCATCTTCGTCATCACCGGCCAGGCCGCGGCCGACCATGCCGGCCCGGCGATCATGCTGTCGTTCGTGCTGGCCGCGGTGTGCTGCGCGTTCTGCGCAATGGCCTACGCCGAGTTCGCGGCGATGGTGCCAGTGTCCGGCAGCGCCTACACCTATACCTACGCCACCTTCGGCGAACTGGCGGCCTGGTTCATCGGCTGGATGCTGGTGCTGGAGTACGGCGTGTCCGCCTCGGCGGTAGCGGTCAGCTGGACCGGCTATTTCCTCAGCCTGCTGGAGCATTTCAACATCCACCTGCCGGCCGCCCTGGTCAGCGCGCCGCTGGACGGCAAGCTGCAGCGCACCGGCGCGATCGCCAACCTGCCTGCCGCCGGTATCGTGCTGCTGCTGACCTGGCTGTGCTACGTGGGCATCCGCAAGTCGTCGGCGATGAACATGGCGATGGTGATCCTCAAGACCGGGCTGATCCTGCTGGTGATCGCGGTGGGCTGGAAGTACGTGGATACCGCCAACTGGCACCCGTTCATTCCGGCCAACGAAGGTCCGGGCAAATACGGCATGGAAGGCGTGCTGCGCGGCGCGGCGATGGTGTTCTTCGCCTATATCGGCTTCGAGGCGGTGTCGGTGGCGGCACAGGAATCGCACCGCCCGCAACGCGACCTGCCGATCGGCATGATCCTGTCGCTGGTCATCTGCACCGTGCTCTACATCGCCATGGCGGCGGTGATGACCGGCCTGGTGCCCTACACCCTGCTCGGCACCGACGAGCCGGTGGTGACCGCGGTGGCGGCGCATCCGCAGCTGGCCTGGTTGCGCGTGGTGGTGGAAGTCGGCGCGCTGATCGGGCTGTCGTCGGTGGTGCTGGTGATGATCATCGGCCAGCCGCGCATCTTCATGATCATCGCGCGCGACGGGCTGCTGCCGTCGATCTTCACCCGCATCCACCCCAAGTACCGCACCCCGCACGTCAATACCGTGATCACCGGCGTGGGCATCGCCCTGCTGGCGGCAGTGTTCCCGCTGGATGTGCTGGGCGAGCTGACCTCGATGGGCACGCTGATCGCCTTCGCCGCGGTGTGCGCCGGCGTGCTGATCCTGCGCCGTACCCACCCGGAACTGCCGCGTCCGTTTCGCATGCCGGTGGCTTGGCTGATCTGCAGCGCCGGCGTGTTGAGCTGCCTGGCCCTGCTGTCGGCGATGACCCTGCACAACTGGATGTTGATGGGAGTGTGGACGCTGGTCGGGCTGGTGGTCTATTTCGGCTACGGTTACCGCCACAGCCGTCTGCGCGACGGTCGCTGAGCACACGCATGGGCTGAGAGCGGCCGATAGAACGCCTGCGCGCCGGTCTATCGCAGAGCGGCTGATCTGGGCGGGCTGATCTGTAGCTTGGTTGGTGGGTGCTGGTCTGCGGCTTGGCTGCAGGGTCCTTGCCCGCCCACCCTCGCAGGACACGCCGCAAGTACGTCCCTGTAGGCTCTTACGCGGCATCCATGCCGCGTAAGGTCCCGCGACGGTGGGCGGGCAAGGACCAATCGGGATGATCGGTGTGCACAGTTGAAGAGCAGTAACCGCCGTGCGTAGTGCGCTTTGTTCGACACTGATGCGCCGGCTCGAGGTGCGACACGGGGGCGACAAGCGGCTTTTCATACGACCACCGATCAGCTTCCTGGTGCGGTGCCCTCGCCGGTTGCGGGACCCTTGGCGGCATGGATGCCGCCAAGGAGCCTCCATGGACGGATTCACGGCGTGTCCCGCAAGTGGTGAGGGCACCGCGCTCCCGACCAGCTAGGCATTTGACCTCTGCCAAGCGCGCGCTCCTCACGTTTAGTAGGCCGATCTGGGTACGGGCCTGGCAGGAACAAAACCCTGCTGCGCTGCACCTGACCGTAATCCGGCGGGGCAGTAGAATAGGTCCATGAATGCGACCACTGCCCCCCTGCCCTATAGCGCCGCGCGTCTGCACGAGCTAGCGCACCTGCTGATCGGCAATATCCGCGAGCTGGCCCAGGCCGGCTGGACGCCGGCCACCAGCAGCAATTTCTCCCATCGCCTGGACGAACAGCACGCGGCGATCACCGTGTCCGGCCGCGACAAGGGCCGCCTGGTCGAAGAAGACATCATGGTGGTGGACTTCGATGGCCTGGCGGTTGGCCGTCCGTTACGCCCGTCTGCGGAAACGCTGCTGCACACCCAGCTGTATCGCCGCTTCCCCGAGATCGGCTGCGTGCTGCACACGCATTCGCCGGTGCAGACCATTGCCTCGCGACTGTACGCCGGCAGCGGCATGATCCGGCTGGAGGGCTATGAGCTGTTGAAAGCCTTCGAAGGCAACACCACACATGAAACGGCAGTGGACGTGCCGGTGTTCGCCAATACGCAGGACATGCAGGTGCTGGCCGCGCAGGTCGAGGCCCTGCTGGACAAACAGAGCCTGTGGGGGTATCTCATCGAAGGACATGGTCTGTATGCCTGGGGCCGCAACATGGCCGAGGCGCGCCGTCACCTGGAGGCCTTCGAATTCCTGCTGCATTGCGAACTCGAACTGCTGAAGCTGCGCGGCCCGCGCTGAGTCCTCGCCACCTCCCCCTTCCCTTGTGAGCCAGATCGCCATGAGCCGACTTCGCATCTACAACGATTCCGATCCCAACCTGCCGCAGCTCGATAGCCGCGACGGCGAGCAGATTGCCGCCGAGCTGAGCAAGATCGGCGTGACCTTCGAGCGCTGGAAGGCCAATCAGCCGATCGAGCCGGGTGCATCACCCGAGCAGGTGATGGCGGCCTACCGCGAGGATATCGAGCGGCTCAGCGCCGAGCGCGGGCTGAAGACCGTCGATGTGGTCAGCATCGCGCCTGACAATCCCAAGCGCGAGGAAATGCGCGCCAAATTCCTGGACGAGCACTTCCACAAGGAAGACGAGGTGCGCTTCTTCGTCGCCGGCTCGGGCCAGTTCACGCTGCACGTGGACAACAAGGTCTACGAGATCGAATGCGTGAAGGACGACCTGATCGCCGTGCCTGACAGCACCCTGCACTGGTTCGACATGGGGCCGGAGCCGCACTTTGTGGCGATCCGCTTCTTCACCGAGCCTGATGGCTGGGTAGGCCACTTCACCGGCACCGAGATTGCCCAACAATTCCCCCGCTACGCCCCCGAGAAACCTCCAAAGGCCAGCTGACGATGACACGACCGCAAGCGATCCTCACCGATATCGAAGGCACCACCAGCAGCATCTCGTTCGTCAAGGACGTGTTGTTTCCGTATGCGCGCCGCGCCATGCCGGCCTACGTGCAGGAGCACGGCGGTCACCCGCAGGTGCGGCACTGGCTCAACCAGGTGGCCGACGAGATCGGCGAGGACGTGCCGGACGAAGTCCTGGTCAGCACCCTGCAGACCTGGATCGACGAGGATCGCAAGCACACCGCACTCAAGGCGCTGCAGGGGATGATCTGGAGCGACGGCTACAAGACCGCCGACTTCACCGCGCACATCTATGCCGATGCGGCGATCCAGCTGCAGGCCTGGCATGCGGCCGGCATTCCGCTGTACGTGTATTCGTCCGGCTCGGTGCCGGCGCAGAAGTTGTTCTTCGCCCATAGCGATGCCGGCGACCTGAGCGGGCTGATCAGCGACTGGTTCGATACCGAGGTCGGCCCCAAGCGCGAGAGCGCCAGCTACCGCCGCATCGCCGAACGCATCGGCGTGCCGCCGGGCGAGATCCTGTTCCTGTCGGACGTGATCGAAGAGCTGGACGCCGCCAAGCGTGCCGGCATGCCTACCGCGCTGCTGGACCGCCTTGAGGACTACCCCACCCCACGCTCGGCCGACGAGATCGGCAGCCACCAGCGCGTGGAAAGTTTCACCGAGCTGGCGCTGTAAGCGCGATCGGCAAGCCCGCTGCGCTCATCCTTGGGTGAGCGCAGTCGTTACTCGGCGTTGCATGCGCTACTGATGTATTGAGGTTCAAGCGCGCCGTCCGCACCTGCCTGACGGCGCGCTCGCGGCGCGGTTGCAGGCGTGGGTCAGCCGACATCGACGATGCGCAGTGGCGAGACTTGGCAGGCAAGGCCTGCTGCAGGCAACGTGTTCTGCAAGATGTGCTTGAAGCGGATCGATGGACGTTGTGCAACGTCGTGGCCTGCGTTGCGATCACTGCGCCCAGGCGCTCCACCCGTCCTCCCAGACCTCGGCGTTTGTCATGTCGCTGCACTCCCCCTTCGGACCGAACGCCTTGTTGCGGCGACTCTCCTTGTTGATCCTCATCGTGGCCTTGATGGCCGGCTGTCACCCCGATGCCGGTGCCGCACTGCCCAAGCAGGCGGCGGCAGGCAAGGATGAGGTCGACCCGGTCGACCAGGCGGCGCTTGCGCAGGCATTGAACGCGCTGCAGCCACAGCGTCCTGGGGTGACCGACCTGTATGTGGTCGGCTTCGCCGGCGATGCCAGCGACGATGTGTTTCGCAACGAGACGCTCTACCTCAGGCAACTGTTCGAACAACGCTTCGATGCGCGCGGCCGCGTGGTGACGCTGGTCAACAACCCCGACAATCTGGGCGAGCAGCCGTACGCACCGCTGGCAACCTATGACAACCTGTACGACACGCTCGCCGCAATCGGCAAGCGCATGGATCGCAAGGAAGACGCGCTGCTGCTGTTCGTCACCACCCATGGCACCGAAGACCACACGCTGTACGTGCAGGTGGACCAGAACGAGGAAGACTTCATCAGCCCGCAGGATCTGCGCCAGGCATTGGACGATGCCGGCATCGGCAATCGCATCATCGTGCTGTCGGCGTGCTACTCGGGTGGCTTCATTCCGGCGCTGCGTTCGCCGGACACGCTGATCCTCACCGCCGCGCGCGCCGACCGGCCCTCGTTCGGCTGCGGCAACACCTCCAATGCAACCTACTTCGGCCAGGCCTGGCTGATCGATGCGATGAACCGCAGCGACGACCCGCTGGCCGCGTTCGATATGGCCAGGACAGCGATCACCGCGCGCGAGAAGCAGGAAGGCGAACTGCCGTCGTTGCCGCAGCAATCACTCGGCAAGCGCATCGCGCCGGTGCTGGCACGCTGGCGTGCGGGACTACAGGTAGGCCCGGCCGTGGCCTACCCGTATCCGCCGCTGGAGACCGCTCCGGATGCCGGGCAGGACCAGGATCCGGAAGCCGATCCCGATAGCAGGTCGCTGGACAACCCGACCAAGGTCAAGGTGCCGGCCGCACCGGCCAGCCCGCGCAAACCGTCGCCCGTGCCGGCACCCGCGACGCCATGAAGATTGCCACGCGCTGAGACTAATTCTCATTTCGTCAACGCCTGCGCAGCCTCGCTACACTCGCCCTGCCAGCCAGCTCACGCCAGCCAGCATCGATCCCGCCAGCGCGCCATCGCCTGCCAGCCCGGATCCCAAAACGCCTCCCTCGTGGAGGCGTTTGTGTTTCCGGCGATAAGGTTCAAGCGTCAACGAACCAACAACCAATCACCGTAGGAGCGCATTGATGCGCGACGGGCTCCACACCAGAACCCCCAGCACTACGCACGCCTCCCCGTCAGGGATCGGCGCGCTGCAAGCGATACACCGTGCGTGCGCTGTACTGCCCGGTCGGCAGCGATGCGCGTACATCCACCGTGTGCTCGCCCACTTCCAGCGTGGTCGGCAGCGCACCACGCCATAGATGCGTGGACGGCGTGGCCTCGGGCGAGCGGTCGTAGCCGCGCAATTGCTCGGCCGCATCGTCGCCCACGTTCTCGGCCAGCAGGCGCGGATCGGCACGCTCCACCCGCTTCATCGGTTGCCACGCGCCATTGTCGATGCGCATCTCGACGAGGGTGTTGTCCTGGCCCATGAAGACATTGGCGTAGATGCCCCAGGCCGCATACGCACCCTGGCGCAGCACCTTGGGCGCGTGCAGCAGCAGTTGCGCGTCATCGACCGAGCGCGCGACGTGATAGGCCAGCGTGTAGTCGCCGCCGGGCGCGACCTGCAGCACCGCGTACCCGTTCGGCGTGCCGTCGCTCATCGTCGCGTCGGGAATGCCGTCGGCATCCTTGGCACCGGACCAGAACGCCCCGCAGGCCGCGCCGACGTTGTATTCGTGCAGCGGGCGGGCGCCCTGCCAACCTTCGTCGGCGCCGTGATCGACCTGTCGCTGGGTATGGCTGTGTGCGCTGAGCACCAGCACATGCGGAAAATCCTTCAACAAGGCGAACAGGCGGCGACGATCGGCATGCCGAAAGGTCTCCTGCCCCGGCGCCGCGTCGAACAACGGAATATGCATGCCCAGCACCAGCAGCCGCTCGCGCGGCAGCTGCGCCAGATAGGCCTGCAGGAACGCGAACTGATCCTCGCGCAGGCCGCCTACATAGGCCGGTCTGCCGCCTGGCGTATAGATCACATCGTCCAGGAACACGAAGCTGACGTTGGCCTCTTCCACTGCATAGGTGTCCGGGCCGTAGACGGCACGCCAGCTGTCGAGCGAATGCGCATCGTCGCCGGCGTCGACGTTGAGATCGTGATTGCCCGGCACATGGAACCACGGCACGCCGAGCTGGGTGGTCACCTTGTTCAGGGCCGGGTACAGGCTCAGATCGTCGCTGACGATATCGCCCAACGTGGTGCCCAGCCTGGCCGAGGTCTTGCCGACGATCGGTGCCACGATATCGCGCTGGTAGTAGCCCACGTCGGTCAGACTGGCGGTCTGGCTGTCGGCAAACACCAGCATCTGGAAGCCTTCCTTGCCGGCACTGGCGCGCGGGGTCAGCGCAAAATCCCAGTGCTGCGTATTGCGCCCGGTTGCGGCGATGCCTGGATACTTGCGCTTGGCCGAGCCCTTGGGCGCGTAGTGACGCCAGAAACCCGGCAGTCCGTCGGCGGCTGGCACGAAGCTGCGCTCGCCCGGTTTGATCACGAACACCGTCTGCCCGTCACGCACCGGCAGGCGATAGCGGCCTTGCGCATCGGTACGCACCAGTTGCTCGCCGTTGGAGACCGCTACATCGGCAATGCCGGGCTCATCGGCGCTGCGCCCGGCACGCCCGTCGCGTTCTTCGTAGACGGTGCCATCGACCACGGCATCGCGCGCGTAGGCGCTTCCCGCGAGCACACCCAGGGCCAACAGAGCGAAGCGAAGCTGCATGCGTTTTCCCGCGCGAAGATCAGCGGAAATTGTACCCGCCCTCGCCAGGCGCACGGCGCCAAAGACACGCCGACACGTGCCCCGTAGGAGCGCACCCGGGCGCGACGGGCCTTACCCCTAACGCGTCGCGCCCGGGTGCGCTCCTACATGACTACGTTACTTGTGCCGCGACTCCAGCAGCGCCACCGCATCGCCCAGGCCCAGGCCGCGCGCACGCAGCAGCACGATTAGGTGATACAGCAGATCGGCAGACTCGCCGAGCAACTCGGCATCGCCCTGCACCACGCCGGCCAAGGCGGTTTCCACGCCCTCCTCGCCCACCTTCTGCGCAATGCGGCGGATGCCCTGTTCGAACAGCTTGGTGGTGTAGCTGCCATGCGGGCGCTCCTGCTCGCGCCTGGCGATCAAGGCGTCCAGGCTGCCGAGGAACTGGCCAGGCGCGCCCGGGAAACAGCTGGTGCGGCCCAGATGGCAGGTCGGCCCGTGCGGGCGTGCCTGTACCAGCAGCGTGTCGGCATCGCAATCGGTCTCGATCGACACCACCCGCAACACGTTGCCCGAGCTCTCGCCCTTGGTCCACAGGCGCTGCTTGCTGCGGCTGAAGAAGGTCACTTCGCCACGCTGCTGCGTCACCGCCAGCGCTTCGGCGTTCATGTAGCCCAGCATCAGCACGCGCAGGTTGTCGGCGTCCTGCACGACCACCGGCAACAGGCCCTCGCCCTTGCTCCAGTCCAGCGCGGCGAGCGCGTCGCCCGCTGCCGTCTCGTTACTGCCCATCACGTACCTCGATCTGTTGCGCGCGCAAAAATTGCTTGAGTGCCGGGATCGGAATCGCGCCGCTGTGAAACACGCTGGCCGCCAGCGCGCCATCGACATCGGCCTGGTCGAACACGTTGGCAAAATGCTGCATCTCGCCAGCACCGCCGGAGGCGATCAACGGCACGCTGCAAAGTGCACGCACCTGACGCAATTGCGCGATGTCGTAGCCGCGCCGCACGCCGTCGTTGTCCATGCAGTTGAGCACGATCTCGCCCGCACCCAGGCGCTGCGCTTCGGCCACCCAGTCCAGCGTGCGCATCGGCAAGGCCTGGGTCTTGCTCGGGTCGCCGGTATAGCGACGCACCCTCCACTGCCCATCGTCCTCACGAATCGAGTCGACACCGACCACCACGCATTGCACGCCGAAGGCATCGGCCAGCTCGGAGATCAACTGCGGCCTGCCAAGCGCCGGCGAGTTGATCGAAATCTTGTCGGCACCGGCATGCAGCACCGCGCGCGCGGTTTCCACATTGCCGATGCCGCCGGCTACGCAGAACGGGATATCGATCAGCCGCGCCACCCGCTCGACCCAGGTGTAGTCGACCGAGCGCCCTTCCGGGCTGGCACCGATGTCGTAGAACACCAGTTCGTCTGCGCCCTGCTCGCGGTAGCGCAGCGCCAGTTCGACGATGTCGCCCATGTCGATGTGGTCGCGGAACTTGACGCCCTTGACCACGCGCCCGTCGCGCACGTCCAGGCACGGAATGATACGGCGGCTCAGCATGCCAGTGCCTCCTTCAACGCCAGATGCCCTTCCAGCAAGGCCTTGCCGAGCACGATGCCGGCGCAGCCGGCAGCCTTGGCGGCCGCGACATCGGCCAGGTTGCGCGCACCACCGGACACCTGCACCTGCAACTGCGGCGCCAGCGTGCGCAGGTGCGCGTACAAATCCATGTTCGGGCCGGACAGCATGCCGTCGCGCGCGATGTCGGTGCAAAGCAGATGCTGCAGGCCGGCCTGCGCGTAACGTACGGCCAACTGATCCAGCGTGGCCTCGGCGGGCTCGGTCCAGCCGTGCACCGGCAACTGCCATATGCCGTCGGCGTCCTGGCGCGTGTCCAGCGCGATGGTCAACCGATCGGCGCCAAATTCCTGCAGCCATTCGATAACGCTGTCGGCCTGGCGCACCGCCAACGAGCCGATCACCACGCGTGCGGCGCCGGCATCGAGGATGCGCGCCACGTCCTCGCGTGAGCGCACGCCACCACCGGTCTGCACCCGCAAGCCGGTGGCACGTGCGATCTCGCCCAGTGTGGTGGCCAGCGTGTAACCACCGGCCTTTGCCGCATCCAGATCGACCAGATGCATCCACTGCGCGCCGGCATCGGCAAACGCCTGCGCGCGCGGCAGCACATCGTCGCCGTACTGCGTTTCGCGTGCGTAGTCGCCTTGCAGCAGGCGCACCACGCGACCGTTGCGGATATCCAGGGCCGGGTAAACGGTGAAACTCATGGGAAGCTCATCTCAAGAAAATTGCGCAGGATGCGTGCACCGGTTTCGGCCGAACGCTCGGGGTGGAACTGCGCGCCGCAGCGCAGGCCTTGCTGCACCACCGCCGTGAACAGACCGCCGTGATCGCAGGCGGCCACGGTGTCGGCCGTCACCGGCGCGGCATAACCATGCACGAAATACGCACTGGCACGCTCCGGCAGGCCGTCCAGCAGCGCGGACGCGCGCATCGGCACCAGCTGATTCCAACCCATATGCGGTACGCGAATGCCGAGCGCCGGCGTCATGTGACGCACGATGCCCGGCAGCAAGCCTAGGCAATCGACATCGCCTTCTTCGGAATGTTCGAACAGCAATTGCATCCCTAAGCAGATGCCGATCAGCGGCACCTGCAGTTGTCGCAACGGCTCGACCAGGCCCTGTGCGCGCAGGCGCGACATCGCTTCGGGCGCAGCGCCGACGCCAGGCAGGATCACCCGCTGCGCGCCCTGCAACCCGGCTGCATCGCGTACCAGCCGCGCTTCCACGCCCAGCCGCTCCAGCGCGTAGCGCACCGAGCCCAGGTTGGCGCCGCCGGCATCGATCAACGCGACATCGGTCATAGCGCACCCTTGGTGGTGGGCAACGCGGTGCCTTCGCGACGGATCGCCTGGCGCAACGCACGTGCCAGGGCCTTGAAGCAGGCTTCGACCTTGTGGTGATCGTTTTCGCCGCGCACGCTTAGGTGCAGGTTCAAACCGGAGGCATCGCAGATCGAACGGAAGAAATGCGGCACCAGTTCGGTCGGCATGTCGCCCACACGTTCGCGTTTGAACTCGCCTTCGAACACGAAGTACGGCCGGCCACTGAAATCCAGCGCGGCACTGGCGATGGTTTCGTCCATCGGCAGCGTGAAGCCATGCTGCGCGGTGTCACCGGCCACGCGCCACGGGCTGTCGTCGGGATCGAAGCCGTAACGGCCGATGCCGCGCTTGTCGCCCAGCGCTTCGCGCAAGGCTTGGCCCAGCGCCAGACCGGTGTCTTCGATGGTGTGGTGCTCGTCGATGTGCAGGTCGCCTTCAGCGCGGATGTCCAGCGCAAAACCGCCGTGCTTGCCGATCTGTTCCAGCATGTGATCGAAGAACGGCAGGCCGGTGGCGGTCTTCGGCTCGGCCACGCGGTCCAGATCCAGTTCGACGCGGATCTTTGTTTCCTTGGTGTTGCGTTGAACCACCGCACGCCTTGGCGCATCGGCCAGCTCGTGCGCGATGCCGGGCCAGTCCCACTCGCCACCGAACTCGTCGGTGCGCAACTGGAAGCCACGGATATTGAGGTTCTGCGCGAACTGGATGTCGGTGATGCGGTCGCCCACCATTGCCGAGCGTGCCCAGTCGATCGTGCGGTCCTGCAGGTAAGGCACCATCAGGCCGACGCCGGGTTTGCGTGTGGGCGCGTTGTCGGCCGGCCAGCTGCAGTCGATCAACACCTCGCGGAACACGATGCCCTGGCTGGCGAAGATCTGCAGCATCAGGTTGTTGGGGCCATCGAAGGACGCGCGCGGATAGCTGTCGCTGCCCAGCCCGTCCTGGTTGCTGACGATGACGAACTGATAGCCGGCATCGCGCAACTTGAGCATCGCCGGAATCACGTTGTCGACCAGGCGCAGTTTTTCGTAGGCGTCGATCTGGTAATCGGCCGGCTCGGTGATCAGCGTGCCGTCGCGGTCGACGAAAAGAATCGGGGTCATGCGGCGGCCTCCTGCTTGCGTTGCAGCGCGCTCAGCACGCGCTCGTTCTGTTCGGGCGTGCCCAGGGTGATGCGCAGCGCGTCGGACAGCTGCGCAACCGCGCGTTGGTCGCGTACCACCACACCGGCCTCCAGCAGCGCCTGGAATGCCGCCTCGGCATCGTCGAAGCGCACCAGCAGGAAGTTGCCCTGCGAGGGATACACCTGACGCACACCGGCAAGCTGCTCGAGCGCCTGGTGCACGCGCGTGCGCTCGCTGCGCACCTCGGCGATGCGCCGACGCGTGACCTCCAGCGCAGGCGCCGACAAGGCCTGCTCGGCCATTGCCGCGCACGGCGTCGGCACCGGGTACGGCGCCTGGCAGCGCCGCAGCAGGGCGATCAGCTCGGCGTTGGCGATCAGGCTGCCGATGCGCGCCGCTGCCAGCGCATGCGCCTTGGACAGCGTGCGCAACACCGCCAGATTGTCGTAGCGCGCAAGCAGGCTCACAGCCGATGGCACATCGGAGAATTCGCCGTAGGCCTCGTCGACCACCACCAGCGCTTTGCCCTGCAGGGCCTGCACGGCGGTTTCGATCGCGTCCAGGGCAATCGCCGAGCCCGCCGGGTTGGACGGCGAACACAGGAACACCAGCTTGGCCTGCGAGGCCAGCGCTGCCGCGACGATCGCCGGGATATCCGCGTGGAAACCCGCAGGCCCGTCCACCAGCGGCACCTCGACCAGGGGTGCGTTCTGCAGGCGTGCGCACACTGCGTACATGCCGAACACCGGCGGCGTCACCACCACCGCATCGCGCCCGGGGGCGCACAGGCCGCGCACCAGCAGATCGATCGCCTCGTCGCTGCCGCGGCCGATCAACAGCTGCTCGGGCGTGCAGCCGTACAGCGCCGCCAGTGCACTGCGCAAGCCCTTGGGTTGCGGATCCGGATACCGCCGCGTGCTTGCGCCGGGGTCGGCCGGATTGCCCCAGGCCGACTCGTTGGCGTTGAGCCACACATCGCCCTGCAAAGCGCTGGTGCGTGCCGACGAATAGCCGGCGAACGCACGCAGGTCCTCGCGCACCAGTTCCAGAATCGAAGACGTGCTCATGCTGCCACTCCCATGCGCAATGCCACTGCATTGGCGTGCGCATCCAGGCCTTCGGCGCGCGCCAGAATCAGCGCGCATGCGCCGATGCCGTCGATGCCGGCCTTGCTGGCGGCCTGCACGCTGACCATGTTCTGGAAGCTGGCCACGCTCACGCCGCTGTAGGCGCGCGCCGCGCCGCTGGTCGGCAACACATGGTTGGTGCCGCTGCAGTAATCGCCCAACGCTTCGGGCGTGTAATCGCCGAGAAACACCGAGCCAGCCGCTTCGACCTGGCTCAGCCACGCACGCGGCTCGCGCAACGCGAGAATCAAATGCTCAGGTGCATAGCGGTTGCTGATCGCAAACGCCTCGTCCAGGGTCTGCACCTTGATCAGGCGCGATTGCGCCAGCGCCTGGCGTGCGATCCCGGCGCGCGACAGTTGCGCCGACTGGGTGTCCAGTTCCACTTGCACCGCCGCGATCAGCGCATCGCTGTCGGACAACAGCAGCACCTGCGAATCCGGGCCGTGTTCGGCCTGCGACAGCAGATCGGCGGCAACGAAGGCCGGCTGCGCACCGGCATCAGCGATCACCAGCACTTCGGACGGACCGGCCGGCATGTCGATGGCCGCCGCGCCGGACTGCGCCACCTGCTGCTTGGCCTCGGTGACGAAGCTGTTGCCCGGGCCGAACAGCTTGTCGCAACTCGGAACCGATTCGCTGCCATACGCCATTGCCGCAATCGCCTGCGCACCGCCGAGCTTGAACACCCGGCGCACGCCGGTCAGCTGCGCGGCGACCAGTACCGCCGGGTCCACGCTGCCGTCCTTGCGTGGCGGCGTGCACAACACCACCTCGCGGCATCCGGCCAGACGTGCCGGCACGCCCAGCATCAGCGCAGTCGACGGCAACGGCGCACTGCCGGCCGGCACGTACAGGCCGACCCGGCCGATCGGCCGCACGATCTTTTCGCACACCACGCCCGGCGCGGTTTCCACCGCATAGCCGTCGCTCATGCCGGCGCGGTGGAAGGTGTCGATGCGCGCCACCGCATCCTGCATGGCCTGACGCAGTTCCGGCGCCACCGCCGCTTCGGCGGCAGCGAATTCGGCCTCGCTCACGGCAAAGCTGTCCAGCGCCACGCCATCGAAACGCGCGGTGATCTCGCGCAAGGCGGCATCGCCGCGTGTGCGCACATCGGCAATCAATGCAGCCACCGCGTCGCGCGTCTGCGTGGCCACGGTCTGCACCGGGCGGGTCAATGCCTGCGTCCGCGCAGCGGCATCCAGTTGCGACCAATCGAGAATATTCATGCCAGCGAGCGCTCCACCGTCAACACCATCAGACCTTGCGCACCTGCGCGTTCGAGTTCTTCCAAGCGTTGCCAGGTCACCGCGCCATGACACATGGTCTGCAGGCGCAACGCGCCGTTGCCATCGTCGGGCAGTTGCACCAGCGGCTCGGCATCGGGCAGCAGACGGCGCAGCGCATCCACGTTGCCGTGTTCAGCGCGGAACATCAGCAGCTTGCTGTCGCGCAGCTTGAGCACACCGTCCATGCGCCGCAACAGCATCGCCAGCAGCGCGGCGCGTGCGTCGGCCGGCTCGCGCACCGCACCGGCCAGCACTGCTTCGCTCTCCATCACCAGCTCGACCGGCTTGAGCTGGTTGGCGGCCAGGGTGGCGCCGCTGGAAACCAGATCGCAAATCAGATCGGCGGTGCCCAGGCGCGGGGCGATCTCCACCGAGCCGGACAGCTCCACCACCGCCGCGTCGATGCCCTGGCGCTCCAGCCAGTCGGCCAGGATTGACGGGTAGCTGGTGGCGATGCGCTTGCCGGCCAGTTGCGCCACGCCCTGCCAGTCCCACTCTTCCGGCACCGCGAGCATCAACCGGCACTGGCCGAAACCGACTCCGCGCACCGCGTGATACGCGGCCGGCAGGCCGTTGCGGCGTCGCTCGGATGCCTGCTCTTCGAGTTCGTTCTGGCCGACGATGCCCAGATCGCAGACGCCATCGGCGATCAGGCCGGGGATGTCGTCATCGCGCACCAGCAGCAGGTCCACCGGCAGCGATTCGCCGTAGCAGAACAGCTTGTCGCGGCTCTGCCGCCAGCTCAGCCCGCAGGCCGCCAGCAGGCTGCGCGCCGGTTCGGCCAGGCGGCCGCTCTTCTGGATGGCGATACGCAACCGGTCACGTGCCGGTGCTGCCGTGGAAGCACTCATCTTGTTCTCTCAGTGGGATTTGACAGGGCGCGACGATTGCTCGCGCAGGGCCTCGGCATAGCCGCCGGCGCCATGTTCCAGGGTGCGCGCAACGCGCCCGATGGTGGTCACGCTGACCTGGGTCAGCTCGTGGATTTCGCGATACGGCACGCCCTTGATCAACAAGGGCACCACCCGCCAGCGGTCGGACATGGCCTCCAGCTCGGCGGGCGTGCACAGGTCGCGCAGAAAGGCCTCGACCGCGCCGGGTTCCTTCAGGCACGCCAGCGCATCGGCCAGCATCTTGAGGGAGGCGGCGGCATCGGCACTTTCGCGGGGGGCAGGTCGTTGTTTCATTGCGTTAATGTAATAGCGTGTTAGCACATTAACGCAAAGGCAGACCCTGAGACAAGCCCGATGGGCGAAGCGTTCAGAGAAGTCCCGGACCGTGGCGGCGGACCAGAAACGACAAACCCACCGACACCGAGGTGCCAGTGGGCCTGTGCATGCTTTGGCAGGGGTGAGCGCCGCTACCCATCTTTACCACCCTGGCGACGCCATCGCGCTGCTTTCGGAGGCGTCAATCGCCGTTGACGTTACCAGCCACCAGCATCGCCCTGGCCTGCTCCAGCTCCACCAGCAAGGTGCTGGCTAGCTCGTCGCGGGCCACATCGAACTGCTGCTCGCGCACCAGGTCCTTGACCGCCACCACCCCGCGCGCCAGCTCGTCGTCGCCGGCCAGCACCACGAAGCGGATGCCCGCGCGTGCGGCGTACTGGAACTGCTTGCCGATCTTCTTCGGCTCCATCTGCACTTCGGTATTGATGCCGCCGATGCGCAGCCGGCGCGCGATATCCAGCGCGTCGTCCAGGCGCGACTCGTCCATCAGCGCGACCATCGCGTGCACGCTGCTCTCGGCGATGCCCTGGATCAGGCCGGCCTCGCGCAGCTGCCAGAACAGCCGGGTCAGGCCGATCGAGATGCCCACGCCGGGCAACTTGGACTTGGTGTAGTGGCTGGCCAGGCTTTCGTAACGGCCGCCCGAGCAGATCGAGCCGATCTGCGGGTGGTCGGTCAGCGTGGTCTCGTAGACGGTGCCGGTGTAGTAGTCCAGCCCGCGCGCGATCGAGAAGTTCAGGCAGTACGCGCTCTCGGGCACGCCCAGCGCCTTGACCAGTTCCAGCACCTCGCGCAGCTCGGCAATGCCCTCGCCCAGCGTCGCGCTCGCAGCGACCGAGGCCTCCAGCGCCTGCAGCTGTGCCAGCGCATCGGCATGCCCGTTCGAGCGCACCGCCACGAAGGCCAGGATCTTGTCGACCTGCGCGGCGGCGATGCCGAAGCCTTCGCCCACCAGCGTGTCGCGCACGTAATCGGCGCCGCGCTTGTCGATCTTGTCGACCTCGCGCAACACCGCCAGCTGCAGCTCGCCCTCGGCCACGCCCAGGCTTTCGAAGAAGCCGCGCAACAGCTTGCGGTTGTTCAACTGCACCTTGAACGCGCCGATGCCCAGCTCGGCGAACACCGCGTGGATCACCGCCAGCACTTCGGCGTCGTAGCGGATGCTCAACGCATCCTTGCCGATCACGTCGATGTCGCACTGGTAGAACTCGCGGAACCGCCCGCGCTGGGCACGCTCGCCGCGATACACGCGCTGCATCTGGTAGCGGCGGAACGGGAAGCTCAAGTCGTGCTCGTGCTCGGCCACGTAGCGGGCCAGCGGCACGGTCAGGTCGAAACGCAGTGCCAGCTCCGGCAGGCCGCCCTCGCCGCCCTCGTCTGCCGCCGCGGCGGCATTGGCCAGCGCGCCGGTGGACTGCACGAAGTAGACCTGGCGCTCGGTCTCGCCGCCGGACTTGGTCAGCAACACATCGGACAGCTCGAACACCGGGGTTTCGACCGGCAGGAACCCGAACCGCTCGTAGTTGCGGCGGATGACGTCCAGCATGCGCTGGAACGCGATCTGCTCGCGCGGCAGCAATTCCATGATGCCGGGCGGCGTACGGGGCTTGATCACGAGCGAAACTCCTGCAGGGCAATGTGGCGAACGCGCAATTCTACCGGCTGCCGGCCGCGCTGACCGCATGGCGTATCATTCACACGCATTCCAGCAGTGCGTGACTCATGTACCGGCAGCTTCCAGACCCCAGCACGACCTGCCCGGCGCCCGGCGCGGCCACGCGCACCGATGCGCGCGGCTCCGACTGCGCACAGTGTGCGGTCCGCGGCCGGGCCATCTGCGCGGCGCTGTCGCCGCAGGAAATGGACGCACTCGACCAGGCCACCAGCGCCCAGTCGTACGCGCCCGGCAGCACCCTGGTGCGCGCCGGTGACACCCGCCACCACGTCTATACGCTGACCTCCGGTGCGCTGCGCATGGTGCGCACGCTGGCCGACGGCCGCCGCCAGGTCACCGGCTTCGTGCTGCCGGGCGATTACGTGGGGCTGACCGAAACCCCGCAGCACCGCCACGATATCGAAGCCATCATCGACAGCCGGGTCTGCCGCACGCCGCTGGCACAGATGCGCCAGTTGCGCGAGCGCTACCCGCAGCTGGAACGCAAGCTGCTGCAGCGTGCCAGCATGGAGCTGGCCGCCGCGCAGGACACCGGCCTGCTGCTGGCGCGCCTGCAACCGGGCGAACGGCTGGCGCACTTCCTGCTGCGACTGGCCGCCCGCTCCACCCAGCCCGGCGCCAGCGGCGACACCGTCGCCCTGCCGATGAGCCGCAGCGATATCGCCGACCACCTCGGGCTGACCGTGGAAACGGTGAGCCGCACCTTCACCAAGCTGCGGCAACAGCAGCTGATCGCGCTGCCGCAATTGCATCTGGTGCAGATCCTGGATTACGCGGCGCTGCGCAGCCTGGCGGGCGATACCGTCTGAGACGCGACGGCCAACAGGACCGATGTAACCAGCGAGCGCACGCACCCATAGGCGCAAGTGGTGCGGATGTTGGCATCAACAATTTCGGATGTTTGCGCGCCCGTCCGCACCAGGCCATCGACCAAGCTTTGCTTTGCGCGTCGCGCAGACAGCAAGCATCGCCGCGCGTGACTGACCCGCAGATTCGAACGCGATGCCGGCACTCCAGGCCGCTCGCGCGATCGTCACCGCCCGCGCCGCCTACAACGACTCAGCGACCGCCCAGATTCGCGCTCGCCACCGACGCGCCGCAGCCGCCGCCCAGCAACCGCGATTGCCGCAGCCAGGCCCGGTCCGGGTAGTAGGCGAATACGAAGGCGCCCTCACGCAAGGTATCGATCAACTGTCGGGCCACCGCCGGACGCACCGCCGGGCAGCCCAGGCTGCGGCCAAGCCGGCCCTGCGTGCGGATCACCGCCTCGCTGACATAGGGCGCGCCGTGGATCACGATCGCGCGGTCGCGCGCATGGTCGTTGAACCCGGGCTCCAGGCCCTTCAGCCGTAACGAATAGCCGTTGTGGCCGGTGTACGACTCCTGCGCGGTGAACGCGCCCAGGCTGGACTGGAAACTGCCGTCGTCGTTGGAAAACTTGGCCGCCAGGTTGTTGCCGGTATTACGCCCGTGCGCCACCCATTCCTGGAACAGCAGCCGCTGCCGCTCCAGATCGAACACCCACAGCCGGCGCTCGGTCGACGGCCGGCTGTAGTCGATGACGCTGAGCACGCGTTCGGCGCCCACCTGCTGGCGCTGCCGCGCGCATTGCAGCGCCTCGGCCGCCAGGGCCAGCACCTGGCGATCCAGCGACGGCGCCTGCCGCGCCAGTGCTTCGACCAGACCGATACGCGGTGCGCCCAGCCCCGGCAACGGTGCGGCGGAGATGGCATCGGCCGCACTGGCCGTTCCAGCCGCTGACCAACCGCACAACGCGGCGGCAACGGCGATCACTCGATAAGACATGCAACGACCCACATCGGACGCGGCGCCATGGCGGAACCGCACCCCCTACAAATAGCCGCATGTGCGGCACTTTCCAACCCCGGCAGGCTGAACGCGTTCGGTCAGGCCGCATCCGCAAGCAGGCGCTGCCGGAACGCCGCGTAGTCCGGCGCCAGCGTTTCGGCATGCGCAGGACGCTGCAGCAGCGCGGCCAGTGCCGTCGGCACCTCCACCTCACGCCCGATCAGCGGCTCGACCACGCCCTCGAACTTGGCCGGATGTGCGGTGGCCGCCACCGCCCATTCGCCGGTGCCGCCCTCGGCCCCTTCTGCGCGCAGCTGCTCCAGCACATGCACGGCGGTGGCGGTATGCGGGCAATGCACTTCGCCATAGCGTGCAAAGCGCTGCTGCACGGTGTGGCGGATCGCGGCATCGTCCACCGAGAGCGCACGGAAGGCCTCGCGCAGCGCCGCATCGTCGCCCTGGTAGAGCCAGCGCAGCCGTTCGAAGTTGCTCGGCGCACCCACGTCCATCGCATTGGCCAGCGTGGCGATGCTGGGCTGCGGCGCGTAATCGTCGCCGGCAAAATAATCCGGCAACACATGATTGGCATTGGACGCCAACGCGATACGGCCCAGCGGCACACCGAGCGCGCGCGCCAGGATCGCCGCCAGCCCGTTGCCCAGATTGCCGGTGGGCACCACCAGATTCAGCGCCGCCCCCGCCCCGGCATGGTGCTGCAGGGCGGCGTGCGCGTAATAGCTCATCTGCGGCAGCAAGCGGCCCAGGCTGATGCTGTTGGCCGAACTCAGCGGCAGCTGCGCCTGTAGGTCGGCATCGTTCAAGGCCTGCTTGATCATCGCCTGGCAATCGTCGAACGAGCCGGCCACGCGCAGGGCGTGGATGTTGTCGCCGAAGCAGCCCAGCTGATGCGCCTGGCGCGGCGACACGCGCCCGTCCGGATACAGCACCACCACGCGCAGACCCGGCTGGCGGTGGAATGCCGCGGCCACCGCAGCGCCGGTGTCGCCGGAGGTGGCAACCAGGATGGTGAGCGGGCGGTCTTCGGCACGGCGCAGGCGGGTCAGGCAGGCGGCAAGAAAGCGTGCGCCGAAATCCTTGAACGCGGCGGTCGGGCCATGGAACAGCTCCAGCGCGTAATCGCCGGGCGTGCCCAGGGCCACCAGCGGCGCCGGGAAGTCGAACGCTTCGGCACAGATGGCCGGCAGCTCGGCCGCCAGCGCATCGCCGTCGAAGAACGGCTGCAGCAACGTGGCGGCGGTGTCGGCCAAGGTGGTGCCGGCCGTCAGCGTGCGTGCCGGTGGCAGGGTCTGCGGCACGTACAGGCCGCCATCGGGCGCCAGGCCGGCGGCAATCGCCTGGCTCAGGCTTGCGGCGGGCGCGCGGCCACGGGTGGAGAGAAAGTTCATGGTGACGACTCCAGACAAGACGAAGACGGGGCGTTGCCCGTGAATGAGAAGGCCGGACACTGCGGCATGGCCGCGCCGCGTTGCGGCGGCGCCCGGCAAGGGCGGCGCAGCGCTATGCTGCGCGCACCTTCCAGTGGAGCCGGCAGATGATCAAGGTCAGCGTGATGTACCCCTACCGCGAAGGCGCCCGCTTCGACCATGCCTACTACCGCGACTCGCACATGCCGCTGGTGAGCGCGCGGATGGGCGCGGCCTGCCTGCGCTACACGGTGGACAAGGGCATCAGCGGCGGCGAGCCGGGCAGCCCCCCGGCCTTCATCGGCATGTGCCATATCTTCTGCGAGTCGGTGGAGGCCTTCGGCGCTAGCTTCGGGCCGCACGCCGAGGAGATTCTCGCCGATATCGCCAACTACACCGATCTTGCGCCGGTCATGCAGATCAGTGAGGTCGTGGTCGGTTGAAGCGTGCCTTGCGCGCTGCACGGCATGCCTGCCGTGCGCGGGCGATCGATCGACGACGACATCCGCGCGATGGCTCATGCGAGCAACCGCGCGGCCGGGCTGGCGATCGGGGACACCCAGTGCTGGCTGTCCAGGCCAACACCTGCGAAGGCGGCCTTGACCGATGCGGCGGCCGCGTCGGCGGCCGCGCGCGATGCGAACCAGGCGAACACACTGGGGCCGGCGCCGGAGATGCTGGCGCCCAAGGCATCGTGACCCAGCGCGGCCTGCTTGGCAGCGGCAAAGCCGGCGATCAACGGCGCGCGGCGTGGTTCGACCAGCACATCGCGCAGGCCCGCCCGCACCAGCCCCGCATCGCCGGCATGGCAGCCGGCCAGTACCAAGGCCAGGTTGGTGCTCTGCGCGACGAACTCGCGCAGCTGATAGTCGCCGGCCAGGGCTTCGCGCGCGCGGCGCGTTTCCAATACCGCATCCGGATGCACCAGCAGGCTGTGCCACGCCGCCGGCACGCTGATCGGCACCAGACGCTCCAGCGTGCACAGCACCAGGCCGCCCAAAAACAACGGGCCAAGATTGTCGCCGTGGCGGCTACCGCTGGCCACCGCCTCGCCATCGAGTGCGTGCTGATACAGCTGCTCGTTACTCAGCGGCGCGTCCAGCAGCGCGTTGGCGGCAACCAACGCCGCCACGCATGACGCTGCCGAGCCGCCCATGCCCGAACTCAAGGCGATGCCTTTGTCGATTTCGATTTCAAAGCCGAACGGCAGCGACAACGCCGCGCGCAACGACATCAATGCCGCACCGGCCGTGTTGCGTTCGGCATCCAGCGGCAAGGCCACGGTGGTGCCGCGGATGGCGGCGATGCGCACCACAGGCGCATCGATGCGCCGCACCGTGACGGTGTCGCCGACGCCGTCGATGGGATAGCCGAGCAGATCGAATCCCACCGCCACATTCGCCACCGAGGCCGGTGCAAAGGCGCGTGCCTGGCCAAGCTCGCGCGCAGCGATCGCCACCTGTTGCATCTCCGCGGACTGGTCTGCAACCGCCTGATTCACAAGCGTGCCCCCTCGCCCGCCGCCACCCGCAGCAGATCGGCAAACACGCCGGCCGCGGTGACTTCCGGGCCAGCGCCCGGGCCTTGCACCACCAACGGGTTTTCGCAGTAGCGACGCGTGGTGAACTGCACCACGTTGTCGGTCAGGCGCAAGTTGGCGAACGCGTGATCGGCCGGCAGTTCGACCAGACCCACGCTGGGAGCACGATCCGGCGGCAGCTGCGCGACATAGCGCAGCACATTGCCGCGTGCACGTGCGTCGGCCAGGCGCTGCGCGAACGTCGCATCCACCTCATGCAGGCGCGCCATGAAATCGTCCACGCTGGCCTGACGCAGTGCTTCGGGCACCAGGCTTTCGACCTGCACATCTTCCAGGCTGATCGCGCGCCCGGCTTCGCGCGCCAGGATCACCAGCTTGCGCGCCACATCCACGCCGGACAGATCGTCACGCGGATCCGGTTCGGTATAGCCCATGCCGCGCGCCTGCGTCACCAGTTCGGCGAACGGCACGCTGCCGTCGTACTTGTTGAACAGCCAGGCCAACGTGCCGGAAAAGATGCCCTCGATCGAGGTCACCGCATCGCCGGTATCGACCAGATCGCGCAGCGTGGTGATCACCGGCAAGCCGGCGCCCACGGTGGCTTCGTAACGGAAGCGCGCGCCGCTGGCATCGGCCGCCGCACGGATCGCCTGATACCGCTGCAACGGACCGGAGCCAGCCTGTTTGTTCGGCGTCACCACATGGATGCCGGCAGCCAACCAGTCCGCGTAGCGATCGGCCACTTCCGCGCTGCCGCTGCAATCGATGATCACCGTATGCGGCAGATGCGCGGACAACAGGTGCGTGGTGAAACGCTCCAGATCGGTCGCGGTGGCTGCAGAGGCGAAGGCATCGCGCCAGTTGCCGACCAGGCCGCGCTCGTCCAGCAGCATGCGGCCGCGCGAGACCACTGCGCGCAGGCGCAGATCCAGGTTGGCCTTGCCCAGCAACTGCGGCTGCGCAATGCGCAACTGGTCCAGCAACGCCGCACCCACGTTACCCGGGCCGATCACGCCCACCGAGAACGTCTGCGGCGACAGCCAGAAGCCGGCATGCGCCGCACGCAAGGCCTTGGTCGCATGCGCCGCGTCGATGGCCACCGAGATGTTGCGCTCCGACGAACCCTGTGCGATCGCCAGAATATTGACCTGCGCACGCCCCAATGACTCGAACAGCCGCGCAGCCACACCCGGCTGCCCGGCCATGCCATCGCCCACTGCGGCGAGCACACTGATGCCGGTGGTCAGCTGCACACGCTGCACCTGACCGACCGTGAGTTCATGCGCAAAGGCCTGCAGCAAGGCATTGCGTGCGCGCTCGGATTCATGCTGCTTGACCACGCAGCAGATCGAATGCTCGGAAGAACCTTGCGAGATCATCACCACCGACACCTGCGCCGTGCGCAGCGCCGCGAACACCCGCTCGGCTGTACCCGGCACGCCGATCAAGCCGGTGCCTTCCAGGTTGAGCACGGCCAGATCCGGGCTCAGCGTCAGCCCCTTGATCGGCCCGCTCACCGCACTGCTGGCAGTGATGCGCGTGCCCGGATGTTCCGGCTGGAAGGTGTTGCGGATGATGATCGGCAAGCCGCGCTCGATCGCCGGCGACATCGTCTGCGGGTGCACCACCTTGGCGCCGAAATAGGCCAGCTCGCAGGCCTCGTCGTAGCTCAGCGTTTCCAGCTGCACCGCTTCGGGCACCACGCGCGGATCGGCCGACAGCACGCCGTCCACGTCGGTCCAGATATGCAGCTCATCGGCATCGAACAAGGCCGCGAAAATTGCACCGGAATAATCGCTGCCGTTGCGCCCCAACGTGGTGATGCGGTCGGCGCGGTCGCGCGCCACAAACCCGGTGACCACCACGCGCGTCTGCGGATGCGCCTGGCGCCAGGTGGCAAGGCGCTGCGCGCTGGTGTCCCAGTCCACATCGACACCGAGTTCGCCACGGTTGACCACCAGCACATCGCGCGCATCCAGCACCGCGCAATCCTCGCCAAGCGCACGGAAATGGTCGCCCAGCAATTGCGCCGAATACACCTCACCCAGGCCTTGCACGCGGTCGAGCACCTCGCGCGGCAGCTCGCCGATCACCGCCAAGGCGCCGAGAATCTGCGACAGATGCTCGAAGCGCTCGTCCAGCCATTCGACGGTCGGCCCGGAATGCTCGCCCAGCAGGGCCACCGCCGCACCGCGATGGCGCGCCCGCGTCTCATGCCAGCGCTCGCGCCATTCGGGGCGGTTCTGCGCGGCCAGTTCGGCCAGCGCGATCAACGCATCAGTCACCCCCTTCATCGCCGACACCACGGTGACCTGCACCGACTCGTCGCGTGCCAGCAACAACTGCGCCACATGCCGGTAGCGCTCGGCATCGGCCACCGAGGTGCCGCCAAATTTGTGCATGACGGTGCGTGCGGAAGAGGCGGCAACAGCAGCGGGTTCGAGCGAAACGACAGACGATGACATCGACAGACCTCGTTAGGGAGGCCCCGTCCGCATCAGATGAGGGAGGAAAGCCTCCGCATCCTGATCCGGGTGCGGGGCCGTTGTTTTCGGAAGTTACGCGAAGACGACGGGCCGCACCGGGCGAATGGTGACGGTGGTAATGGTGGTGCTAATGCCGGCCACGCCCGCACCCGGCCGCAGCTGCGGCTGACAGGTAAGCGAGGAGATGGCGGAGGCGTTAGGCATGCGTGCAAAAGACATCACAGGGCCGAGGCGTGTCAAGCATTGTGTGAATGGGTAGGCGCACGTGCTCGGCAAACAGAACAGAAAACCTTGCGGCTCAGGGATTTAAGCGACGCGCTCGCAAGCAATTGATTGCTATGGAAACTTTTGGAGCGGCTTCAGTGGGTGGCGCTGCGCAGGTTTCGAGCATGGATTGATGCAGTCGTGCGACTTGGCTAAGGCGATGCGGCTGAGGGATCGCTTGTGCGCGAGTGCATCACATCGCTGCCGGTGTCACTACGCCAAGCAACATATCACTTCGGATCAACGGTAGATGATCGCCATCGCCGCGACGCACGGTGCAAGTCAGCAAGCGCAGCAGAAAGATCAGCCAAGCACCTGAGGATTGAGCTGCCAGACCGAAAAGTTGAGCGCAGCCGCGAAGCTCACCCACGCCAGATACGGCACCAATAACCACGCCGCCAGTGCCTGCCGCTTCGCGAACACGGCGATCGTTCCGGCCAACACCAGCCACAGCGCCACGATGTCGGCAAACGCCCAGGCTCCCAACTGCCACGCAAAGAACAGCCAGCTCCACAAACCATTGAGCGTCAACTGCAGCACGAACAGGCCCAGCGCCGGACGCGTCCCCGCCCGGCTGCCACGCCGCCACACCAACCAGACCGACACCGCCATCATTCCGTACAACACTGTCCACACCGGTCCGAACAACCAGCCCGGCGGCGCCCACGCCGGCCGCGCAAGTTCTGCATAGAAGCCGGCCGCCTGGATGGATGCCATCGCACCAAACCCAGCGACCGCATAGCACAACGCCAACCAGCCGAAGAGGCCGAACCATTGCGACTTTCTTGAAGTACTTTGCGTCATGACTGCCTGAAGTGTTGTAAGCGCTTCGCAGCGTGGCAGAGCATCTGTGCAAGCCGTGACTACACGAATAAACCGTCTGAACCCAACCAATCAAACATGTGCTAGCCCCACCATATCGCTGACTGCAAGGCCTACATGACTATTGGGTTGACCGAGTCCCAACGGGTTCGACACTGAGTTTCAACCTTAAGCCTCTGTCTTTTTTCATAGCTAGTACTCAGTTGGCGTGGAAACTGACACCGGCCCGTACGCGAGCTTCGGTCATCGGGTCAATTCCTACGACAAGTACAAATATTTATTATTTATAAATACAAATAGATGCATCTTCCCAATTAAAGTTAAAAATCCACTCACAGGTGTTAAATAAATTTTTACGTAACTAAACCGCGCCCTGAATGAATCTAATTTTCCAGCAGTCCCCTCTAGCAATCCAATATTTTTCTTTTTCTGGTATTAGAAAATTGAAATCAACATTTTTTGCAATCCAGCCGGGATAAACAAGATCTTCATGAAATCTACCATGATCCAAGTGCATATAGATCATTCTATCGAAATTGATATAAAACATAGGAAGTAGTGTTGAAATATTTCCAGCAACTCTGAAATCATGTGCATTCAACTCAACCCCAGATAGATAATATTTTTCAACAGAGTTAAAAATTGACAAAACATCACCGGCGCTATCGGAAAAAAAAGTTCTTTCGAGATCATCTTTTGAAATTACGACCACACCATCAACTTTCAAGTATTTAAAGAAATTCTCTGAATTTAACTTAAGTACGCCACCCCTAAAGCTCTCACAAGCCGACAGGTATTGCTCTTTATTTATATTCCCTTTGTCAAGATGCGCCTTATAATCACGCTCCGCATCAAGAGAAAAATTGTACTTATGATCCAAAACCCAGTAACACCTCCCATGGTGCACAAAAAAACATATAGCTTTCTCGCCACTATATAAATCATCAAAAATACTTCTATTCAATCTCACTTTCCAAACTCCTTCAAAAATTCATCATGAGTGTAAACCCTTGCATTTCTAGACCCATTCTCCAGCAATGACTCCCACACCTTAGGAAGCTCTAAAGCTGTACCGGGCTTATTAGGATCCACAATTTTTGGCGCCTTAGGATCTCTAGGAATGCCCGGAATAGGGCGCTGAGGTATAGCGGAATTCATAATTTCACCATGGAGACTAGCATCAACCTCAAAAACTATGACAGAACCGTCAGGCCGCTTATTTGAAAGATAATAAACCGCGTGATCGGCGGTCCCCACACTTACACAAAGCTGACCAGAACAGCCGGGATTAATGCTTATACTACCATCAGAGTTCGCAGTAATACGATTTTTACTCGTAGCAGTGCCCGTCCCACCGCCCTCGACCCTGAAATAATTGACAACTTCAGAGTCAGCGACCGAGCCAGCCCCATCTCTAATTAAGCTGTTAGGATTTGGTCGCGTCGAATTCAGGTAATCAATTACATCATCGGCCTTGAACGCGTCGCCCAAGCCTGTGGCTGCCTTTGCAGCGACACCACCCTTCCCTGCATAGAGCTCTGGAACAACGAGCGAGAGAACGTCAACGCTGACCTTGCCACCAATTGCACCCGCCTTGGCTATGTCATAGATATCCCAAGAACCGTGCGTGTTCGTGTAGGCCGCAAATGCAAGATCCTCTGCATAGCCGCTGATACCAGTTTTTATTGCATTTAACGCGCTCTTTGCGTCGTTAAAGTTCTTCTCGGCAGTAGCTGCGTAACCATTCCCCCACAGGTAGGCTAGTTGATCAATCGATTTTCCGACCTGGCCTGCAGGACTCATACCGTTGGCCAGCTCTGCCACACCGGTAACCATTTCCCAAACCCGGCCGGTAGCACCGACCGTACCTGCTCCCATACCCAGCGCCGCGCGCAGCGCAGAATCAGCGGTAGCAACCGATAGCGGGATGCTACCGTTCCATGCTGCCGAAGCCAGCGCTTGGTTACTGCAATCACCTGCCATCGCACACGCAAGCTTGTGGCCAAGATCTGCAGTCGTCACATGGGTGACGAAGTCCTTGGTCAGTGAACCGTCCTTGTCGGAGTTAAACAGGCCAACCAACTCAGGCACATGACCCGCAAGCCAAGCGGTGTATTCCCCAGCGTGATCGAGCTGATCTTGCATGGCTGCGGCGGCCAGCTGTTTTTGCTCCGCGCATCCGCCGCTGGCTGGATCGCTACACGCACCGCGCAACGCGAGATTGCGTTCTTCCGACAGCGCCTTCAGTTGCTCGGCGCGCTCACACTGGGTGCCAGACTTGGAACAAGCGATCAGGGCTGTGGCATATTCCATCCGCTCTTGATGGCCGAGGTAATTGTTGGACACCTCATTCAAGGCTGCGGCACCGCCTGCAGCACCACCGGTCGCAGCGCCTAGCGCGCTCGCTGACAACCCTGTCAACGTGGCAGCCACCGCTTTATTGATTCCGGCTTTCTCCAACGCTTCTGCCAGGTATGGTGCCGCCACGGTGCCTGCGGCTGCGCCTAGCGCTCCTTCTGTGCCACCTGTCAGACCACCCACAACCGCATGTGACAGCACACGCAACGTGCCGCCATTGCCCCAATCCTTCATCAACTGATCAGCTTCAGCCCGCTTGCTGTCGTCACCGGTTGCATCTGCTTCCGCATAGAGCTCGGCCGCCTTGTCAACTTTTCCCTGTGCGTAATCGCCAACAAACTTCGTTGCCTGCTGCCCTGCGGTGGCGGTGATCTGCGCTTGCGCGGCAACTTGGTCACGCAGTGCCTGACCATCCCATTGCTTGGTCAAGCCACCTGCGTCATCGCCGCTGATCACATCGCGCTTAAGACCCGCCAATGCATCTGCAGCGGTCTTACCAGACTTGGCGAGTTGCCCAGCCTCGTCGGTGATGAGCAAGCTGCCACCACTGATCCCGCTGGTGGTGGTCGATGTCGCATCGCCACTCTTGCTCCCAATGCCAGCCGCTGTACCGGTGCTTCCAGTCTGGAAGTTCTGCCACGACCAGTTTGCGCCGTTATTGACTGTCGGCTGGACCTGACCGGTTTCTCCTTGCTGCTTCTTGTCGCCTGTTCCCTTGCTATATCCGCCCGACAGACTGAACCCTTTGGCGTCGTAACTGCTAGTGTTTTCAATATCGCTATAGGTCAGCGTGCCGGTCTGCAGGCGATTGACGCCGGCATCCACCGCCGCCTGGGTGCTGGCGATCACCGAGCCTTTCAGATCGGTATTGCCGCCGACACGGATGTCGAAGCCGCCGTCGCCGGCCTGGATACCGCTCTGTTCGGTCACGCTGGCAAAGTCGCCACTGACCTTGTTACTGCTATAGCTGGCGCTGGCACTGAACCCTGCGCCAAAGGTCACACTCGCGCCAACACTCTTGTCCTTGCTGTCGTACGTGCTGGTGTCCTGCGGGCTCTCGATGCTCAGATTGCCACCGACATCGGCGATCACCTTGTCCGCCGACAGCTGCGCGCCCTTGAGCGTGGTGTCATTGCCACTGATGACCGTGGCCGTGTTGCCGGCAACCAGATGACTATTACTGTAGGTCACGTCTTCGCCATTGGCTTTGCCGCGCGATCCAGCTGCACTGATCATCACGCCAAATGCGGCACCATCCGGGCCGTAAGTGATACCGACACCCAGCGACGCGCTGCTGCTCTTACTGGTACTTTTTTGCTCGGCGGTGTTCTTGGCTGCTTCGATGAGTACATCGTGATCGGCTGCCAGCAGCAGATCAGTGCCCGCCTTGATGTCGCTCCCACGAATCAACAAATTACTTTGGTCGCCACCGCCGGTGGCAATCAGGTTGACGTCACCACCTGCCTGTAGCTTGGAGCCTTGTGCGAGACTGGCCGTCTGCGTGCTCTTGCTCTCGCTCTTGCTGCCGCCAATGCTGATGGCAATGCTCAGATTGGCCCCCTGAGCTGCGCCGGCGGCGCTGCCACTGCTCAACGCGCTGCCAGCTTGGCCCAGCGCCTGTCCTGCCCCATATGCATTATAGGCCGCCGATCCGAGCGCAAGTGCTTCCATGCGACTGTCGCCCTTGACCTCCTTGCTGGCCTTGTAGCTGTCATTTGCCGCCTGCGCCAGGCTGATCGCAGCCGAGCTCAGGGTCAGCGACAAACCGCCTTGGCTAAACTTGCTGCGCTGTTCCGCATCACTGTCGTTATAGACCTCCGTGATCGCGATGTCCTTGCCGGTCGCGGTCAGGTCGCCCTGCAACGCCATGACATCGCCGCCCGTAATCGCCAACTTGTTGCCGGCCACCAGGGTGACGTCACCCTCCAGGCTGCCGACCGTCGTTCCGGTATGCGTGATCTGGTCGATGTCGGCGCCAGTGGAGACCTTTTGCTTACCGAGCGTCACCCCAATACCGCCACTTCCGAACAGACCGGACTTGGTGGTGACTTTGTCATGCTCTTCGCTATGCGTGTTCTGAGCAGTTTCCAAGGTCAGGTTGTTGCCTGCTGCAAGCGTGACGTCGCCGGTGCCGACAATCTGCGCACCTTGCGAGAGCAGATCGTTACCCGCCGCAATCTGCACCGTGTCGCCGCTGAGCGTGGTGGTGACCGCCACGTTGTCGTGCCACTCATCATGCGTGGTTGTGGTCTTGCTGGAGAACGTGCCCTTCTTCTTCTTGGTCATGTCCTGCACAGCGTCGTGCTGCTCGCTGGCGGCGAGCAGGTTGACGTCGTTGCCGGCTGCCAGCGTGATGCCGCCTTCCCTGGTGGCGGCAGAGGCGGCAGTGAGGTTGATGTCGTTGCCGGCCTGCATCGCCAGGTTGCCGCCAGCGTTGAACTCGGTGCCGTGGACGGTCTCGTCGCTGGTCGCGGTGGTCTGCTTGAAGCGCTTGCGCGTTTCCAGCGTGTTGCTGGTGTCCACCGTGGTCAGCGTGCTGGCATTGATGTCGTTGCCGGCGCTGATGCCCAGCCCCTTGCCGGCGTCCAGCTTGGCCGCGACTAGATTGACGTCGTTGCCGGCGCTGAGGATCAGGTTGCCGCCGGCGGTGAGTGCCTGCTGGTCGATGCTCTGGGTGGTCGTGGTGGTGGTGACGCGGGTCTTGCCGTTGCGGCTCTTGTAGCTGTTGGTTTCGGTCTCGTTGAGGACGGATTCGACGTTGAGGTTGTTGCCGGCTGCAGCAATCAGATCACCGCCGGCCTTGACGTCGGCCTGGCGGATGGTCAGGTCGTTGCCGGCGGTCAGTTGCAGGCTGTCGCCGGTGCTGATGTTGGTGCGCGTGGCGACCTTGCCGTCCAGGCCGATGGTCGGGGTCAGCGAGAGGTTGTTGCCTGCCTGCAGTGCGGCACTGCCGCCGGCGTTGATGGTCACGCCATGCAGTTGCAGGTCGTTGCCTGCAGACATCACCAGATCCTTGCCAGTGGTCACCGACACCGCATCGCCACCGCGCAGCAGGCCGTTGTCGTTGCGCAAGGCGCTGGACGTGAGGCTAAGGTTGTCGCCTGCGATCAGCGCCGCGCTGCCATCGGCCTGCACGCGGGTACCGCTCAGCGTCATGTCATTGCCGGCAAATAGTTGCAGGGTGTTACTGGCGCTGATGCCGGACAGAATGCCGACGCCGTTGATGGCCTTGGATGCTTCGCTGACCAGGTTGTTGCCAGCCACCAGCGCCACATCGCGTCCCTGGATCTGGCCCTGGTTGAGCAGGTCGTTACGGGCTTCCAGCGATACAGCGCCAGTGCCACTGATGCGGCCCTGGTTGAGCAGGTTACCGGCGGTGACGCTGACGTCGGCACCGGCGATGACGCCCTGGTTGCTCATGGAATTGGTGGCGTTGAGCTCGACGTTGCCGCCTGCAATCAATGCGCCGTTGCCGCGCAACTGCAGCGAGTTGGAGGCCAGATACACAACCGGCACCAGCACCTTCTGGCCCTGGTAGTCCTGTTCGACCATCCACACGATGTCTTGCGTCAGTGCGGCCGCTTGTGCGGCGGTCAAGCCCACGCCCATGCTCAGCTGCAGCTGGCCTGCGGCGGCCACGCCCGACTCCAGCAAGGCGCGGTACTGCGCCACGCCATCTGCGTAGTTGCCCAGATAGCGGCGGCCAGTGAGCTGGGTGATCTGGTCCAGCACCAGGCGCTGCTCGTAGAAGCCATCGCCCAGGCGGGTCTGGGTCCACTCCGGGTCAACACCCAGCTTGTCCAGCAGGAAGTCGCTGCTGATGAAGTTGTCGTAGTTGACGAAGCGCGGATCGGTCTCGATCAGGTAACGACGGCCCGGGCCATTGCTGCGCCAGGCATTGATGCCGCCCAGCCCGTTGGCGGCACGGCCCATTGCAGTAAGATCGGTACCGGTGCCGCCGGATAGGCGATACAGCCCGCCAATGGGCAGATCGATCTGCGTCAGCGAGGTTTGCCCGCTACCCACAATGTTGGTCACCGGAATGGTGGCCGGATCGACGCGGGTACGGCTGTCGGTCGCGACGGCAGTGACGCCGGTACCAGCCGCGGTGGCCTGCACGTCTGCCTGATCGACGCTGCTGCGTACAAGCCCACTGTCGTTGGACGCGACAGGTGCAACCGACATCTTGACGATGCCACCCGATGTGGCCAGCGTTGCGTCCTGCGTGTTGGCGCCCACCTGGGTGCCTGCACTGCCGGTCGTACCGGTGGCAACACGAATACTGTTCGCGCCGCCATTGGCACGGCCGATCACTGCCTGGCCGCCCACTCCACCGGCGCTCTGCATGGCGCGACCGGTCAAGCCACCTTGTGCGCCGACACCGTTCAGCGAAGCGCCGCTGATACCACGACCGTCGCTGCCGACGGCACCATTGCTGATGTTGGCACCATTGATGCTGACGCCTTGGCCACCGGTCATGCTGGCGCCCAGGGCGATATAGCTCGTATTGATCGTGGAAGAAGAAATGGTTTTTGATTCAGCATCATATGTACAGATAGGACGCCGATTTCCTTGGTTCAGCGCACAGTCGTCAATGACCGCTGTTACTGCATACTCGTAGTCTCTCTGTACGACTTGCCTATTCAAGGCAAGCGATTCGTTGAAGATCGACTCTCCACCAACGAAAAGCCCATCACTCAATCCACCCACACCACGTTGATTTATTTGCAGCGCACCAGCCGCCGCAATCGACGAAGTGTTATTGGTGACGCTTCCGGAAATCGCTATATTTCCTCCAGCCGCGATTCGTCCTTCCGCACTTGCAGCGATGAGACGCTCTTGCTGCTCGACCGAATAGGAACGATAAACACCAGGATTTTTTCCGACGTAAGGAATACGAATGAAGTAAGACTGCCTTGGATAGACGATTCCGCGTGACTCAATAAGCTCCTCGGGCATCGTTGCATTCGCAGCTGCCTTTTCTTGGTCGGTCAATGTACCCAATGCGGCAGTCAAAACCCGCCGCCGATTATTCAGCTGATTGGCCGCAATCAAGATGCTCCCATCAGCCTCGATACTGCCCGACAGGTTATTGACCACACCCGTACGCGATACCAAGGTACCGCCGCCATCCTGCGCGCCGCCGATGGCGATATTGCCCAGGCTGAAGATGCGCGCGTCGCGATTGAGCAGTTGATCGCGCACGATCAGATTCATGTTGCCGGTGGAACCGAGCAAGGCCGAGCCATAGGCTGCGTTGTCGGTCGCGCCGCCGAAGTCGGCGCCATTCACCAATGTGCCGGTGTTCACCGAGACGTTGCCGCCGACGATGCTGCCGGTGTTGTTGATGCTGTTCGCCTCCAGCGACAGTGAGCCATTGCCGGAGATACTGCCGGCGTTGTCGATGATGTTGCCGCCGTTGAGGCGGGTGTCGTTGGACAGGATATTGGCGCCGGCGCGGTTGGTGATGCTGCTGGCCGTAATGTCCAGGCTGCGCGCAGCCTTGAGCGTGGACTCGTTGACCAGGCTCCCACCGACGCGCAGGTTGAAAGTGCCATTACTGATCAGGTCTGCACCGGCGCGGTGGGTGTAGTCGCTACGCAAGGTCAGGTCCAGCAGGTTCTGCGCCAGGATGCTGCCGCCACCGTCGAAGCCGACGGTGTCGATCACCACATCGCCGGCGCCGCCGGTCATGCTGCCGGCGCCAATCTTGCCACCCGCGTTGTTCAAGTTCTGCAGGTTCAAGCGGACTGCCTGCTCGGCCTTGATGGTGCCGTTCTGATTGTCTAGCGTGGCGCCTGCGCGCTGCAGCAGGAAGCTCGCGCCGGCATAGACGTTGCCGCCCTGGTTGTTCAAGCCATTGGTGTTGGCGATCAGGTCGCCGCCGGCGACCAGCTGACCGCTGTTATTGGCGATGCTGGCGGCATCGATCACCACGCTGCCGCGTCCACCGAGATTGCCGCCGCTGTTGGTCAATGCACCGCCAGTGGTGATGCGTGTCAGTCCACCGCCGTTGTTGACGATACTGCCTTGGCTATTGTCGATACTTCCGCCGGAGGCGGTCAGCGTATTGCCGGCATCGAGCTGGCCGCCGCTGTTGAGCAACGCGCCGGCGACGGCAACGTTGAGATCACGGCCAGCACTGAGCTTGCCGCCTTGGTGATTGTCTAGCTGGCCGCGTGCCGTGACGCTGAGGTCGCGCGCTGCTTGCAGACTGCCGCCGCTACTGCTGATGTTTTCCGCAGTAACCACTGCGTCGGTGCCGGCACCGATCGTACCGTTGCCGTTGTCCAGGCCACGATTGAGTTCGACGCGCAGGCTTCCACCCGCACCAGCGTTCGCGACCGCCTGCACAATGCCGCCGGCATTGCTGAGGCTGTCGGCACGCAAGGTCAGCGCACCACCGCTGGCCTGCAGCAAGCCGTTGCGGTTGTCGGCCGCGCCGGTACTTTGCACCTTCAATTCACGTGCTGAGACCGAACCACCGATGTTATTGAGGCCAGCAACAGTGAGTGCTGCATCGCCCGCTGCGGCAATCGCGCCGCCCTGGTTGTTCAACGCGCCACTCGCGTCCAGGTGCAGTTGCCCTTGCGTGAGGATGCGCCCACTGCTGTTGCCCAGCGCACTACGGCTGGTGACCGACAGGACGCCGGCACCGGCGTGCTCGATGCGTCCTTGTGCATTTTCCAGGCTGGCTGCAGTGATGGTCAGATCCTGCGCATTGCTGGCCAGCGTGCCACCGGTGTTGTCGATCGCGCCGCCGATGCTGACGCGGGTCAGTCCGTTGCCGCTTTGCACCAACCGCCCGCCGGCATTGCTCAGGCTGGCGCCGTCGATACTCAGCTGGTTGGCCTGCATCTGGCCGGCAACAGCGTTGAGACGCCCGTTGTCGATGTTGCCGCCGGCCTGCACGGTGAGCGTGCCGCCGGCAAGCAAATCACCGCCACGATGATCGAGGTTGCCGCCGGTGGTCAGTGCGACATTGCCGGTTGCGCGTGTGCTGGCACCCGCCAGCTGCAGCTGGCTGCCCTGCGCCGTGAGGTTGCCGCCAGCCAACAGCTTGCCGGAGGCGCTGAGTTGGCGATCGGCGATCAGGCTCAGCGTGCGTCCGCTGCCGAGGCTGCCGTCTGCGCTGATACCGGCGCCCACCGTGCCGGCGATACTGATCTCACCCGCACGCAGGCTCAAGTTGCCCGAAGCGGTGGTCTGCCCGGCGTTCTCGATGCGGCCCCCCTGCAGACCTACCGTCGTACCGCTGACGGTGCCCTGCTGACGCAACACGGCGTCGCTGGTCAAGGTGACCTGCTGAGCGCCGAGCTGACCGGCCACACCCAGATCGCCCTTGGAGCGTAACTCCAGCGTGCTGCCAGCGCTCAAGGTGCCACTCTGTGCCAGCGCGCCATCGGCCTGCGCCGAGAAGCTGCCTGCCGATGCGAGGTTGCCGCCGAGCTCCAGGTTGCCGCGGCTGATCAATGCGACATCGCCGCGCTCGCTGCCCAGCTGGCCACTGCTGCTGACTTGCGCCGCTTCCACGCGCAAGCCATTGCCGCCAATCAGGTCACCGCGATTGTCCACCGCTCCAGTGGCGATGACACCCAGGCGTTGCAAGCCATAGGCCTGGCCGGACTGGCGCAGCGACCCGACACCCAAGGCGAGTTGATTGCCGGCGCGCACGGCGCCAGCATTGTCGAGCAAGCCGCCGATGGTGAAGGTGGCGTCGCCCTGCGCTAGCAGCACGCCGCTGGCGGCATTGCTTGCGCTGGCTGCGGTGACGTTCAAGCTCTGACCAGCGACGACTTGCGCCGCATTGGTCAACGCGCCAGCTGCGCTCAGCGCCACATGACGGTCGGCTTGCGCGACACCAGCAACCGCCAGGTCGCCGGTGCTGCGTAGATTCAAATCAGCGGCTGCATCGAGTGCGCCACGGCTGTCGATCGCGGCGCCATCCAGGCTGATCGCGCCACCGCTTTGCAGCACGGCAGCCTGACCGGTGCCGATCCGCGCGCCGCGCAGGGTTGCATCGCCCGTCGCCACCGCCTGTCCGTTCATTGTTAGTGCGCGCTGCGCCTGCAGATCCAGTTGCGTTGCCGACTGCAGCGTGCCTGCGGCGATGAGATCGCGCCCGGCCTGTAGCGCGATCGATTGCGCCTTGAGCGAGCCGGCCTGCTGCAGATCGCCAACTGCAGTCGCCTGCAGTGTGGTCGCTGCGGCGACAACGCCTTGTAGCGTCATGTCGCCTTGGCTGATCAAGCTGACGTTGGCAGTTTCGCTACCGAGCTGGCCGCTGCTGCGTAAGCTGCCTGCCTCCACCTGCAGCGTCTCTTTGGCAATGAGGTTGCCGCGGTTGTCCAGCGTGCCAGTGACCTTCGCGGTCAGTGCCTTGCCTGCAATCGCAGTACCGCCCTGCTCCATACTGGCGGCGGTGATGCGCAGATCGCCACCGCTCTGCAGGCTGCCGGCGTTCTGCAACGCGCCAGTGGTCAGCGTGACGCTGCCATCGGCGGCCAACACGCCGGCCGCCACGTTGTTGATGTTGCCTGCCTGCACCGACAGATCACGGCCAGCAATCACCTGGCTCGCATTACTCAAGGTGTCGGTTGCGCTCAACACAACATCGCGATTGGCCTGTGCCACGCCTGCAAGCGCAAGTGCTCCCGTGCTGCGCAGGCGCAGGTCCGTGCCGGCATCAAGCGTGCCACGGCTGTCGATTGCCGCACCGTCCAGGCTGATCGCGCCGACGCTTTTCAGCACGGCGTCGCGGCCGGTGGCGATGCTGTTGCCGCGCAGGCTAGCGTCACTGCCCGCCTGCGCCTGACCGTTCAACGTCAGGCTACGCTGCGCCTGCAGATCCAACGCAGACGCGGACTGCAGGGTTCCCCCGGCAGTGAGATCGCGGCCGGCCTGCAATGTCACGGCCTGCGCGTTGAGCGAGCCGGCCTGCAGCAGATCGGTGCCAGCGGTGGCTTGCAGCGTGGTCGCCGCAGCCACCACACCGTGCAGATCGATCGCGTTCTGGCTGGTCAGCGTCAGTGCGCCGTCGACCGAGCCGAGTTGCCCGCTGCTGACGATGCTGTCGGCAGCGATGCTCAGACCCTTGCCCGCTACCAACTGACCCGCGTTTTCGAATACGCCTGTCGACGAGATCGATACCGCATCCCCGCTGTAGACACGGCCGCGCTGCAGCAGCGTGCCGGTGTTCAGTGCAAGGCCACGCTCGCCATGCAGGGTGCCATTGTTTTCCAGCACGCCAGCGACATCGACGCGCAGATCGCGTAGTGCACCCAGGGTCGCCGTTGCGGCGTTGTTAGCACTGGCGGCCTGCAGGTGTAGATCGCGGGCTGCGACGACTCGAGCGCCATTGTTCAACGCGCCCGCAGCGGTCAGCGCAACATCGCGCCCGCCCTGGACCACGCCAGCCAGTGCAAGATCACCGGCGCTACGCACGTTCAAATCGGTCGCCGCATCGAGCGAACCGCGGCTATCGATGGAGCCGCCATCCAGGGTGATGGCGGCACCGCTCTGCAGCACTGCTGCAGCGCCTGTCAGAACCGTTGCACCGGTGACGGTTGCCTCACCCGTACTCGATGCCTGTCCATTCAGGGCGAGCGTGCGCTGCGCCTGCAGGTCCAACGTGGATGCCGATTGCAGAGTGCCATTTGCAGTGAGGTCGCGCCCTGTCTGCAACGCGATCGACTGTGCCTTGAGCGAGCCGGCCTGCTGCAAATCGCCGCCAGCAGTCGCACGCAATGCAGTGGCCGCTGCAACCACACCCTCGAGTTGCAGCGCGTCTCGGCTGTTCAACGTGACATCGGCGCGCTCACTACCCAGCTGCCCACTGCTACGCAGCGTGGCCGCATCGACCTGCAACGCATCCTTGGCGATCAGATTGCCACGATTGGCCAGCGTGCCTGCGATGGCGGCGCGCAACGCCCTGCCTGCAGACGCGCTGCCGCCTTGGTCCATATTTGCTGCGCTGACCTGCAGATCGCCACCGGCCTGCACGCGGCCAGCGTTGTTCAGCAGTGCCGTAGTGGTCAGGGCGATGTTGCCCTCGCCCGCCAACACACCGCTCGTGGTGTTGTCGAGGCTAGCTGCCTGCAACGACAGATCGCGGCCTGCAAACACTTGCGCTGCGTTGCTGAGCGCGCCGGTGGCATTCAACACAACGTCGCGCCCTCCTTGTGCCACACCCGCCAGCACCAGATCGCCCTGGCTGCGGATGTGCAGATCGCTCCCTGCATCCAGCTTGCCGCGGCTGTCGATGGCCGCGCTGTCCAGCGCAATCGCTCCCGTACTCTGCAACACCGCATCCTGGCTGGTTGTCAGTGTGGCAGCGCGCATCGAAGCATCACCGCCAGCCTGGCCCTGGGCAGCAAATGTCAGAGCACGTTGTGCCTGCAGATCCAGCGTGGACGCTGATTGCAGGTTGCCAGCAGCGGTGAGATCACGCCCGGCACTCAATGCCAGCGACTGCGCTCTTAGCGAGCCTGCCTGCTGCAGATCGCCAGCGGCGCTGGCCTGCAGCGTGGTCGCAGCGGCAACCACGCCTTGCAGCGCGATATCGCCCTGGCTGTCCAGACGAACACTTGCCGCTTCGCTGCCGAGTTGACCGCTGCTGCGCACGCTGCCGGCATCGATCTGTAGCGCGTTCCTGGCAATCACATTGCCAGCGTTGTCGAATGACCCGCTCACAGCTGCCGAAAGCGTGTTGCCCGAGCTGGCGCTGCCGCTTTGCGTGAACGCGCCTGCGGTCAGCTGCAGATCGCTCGCCGCATACAGGCTGCCGGCATTGTCCAATGTGCCGGCCGTGCGCACGCGCGCACCGGCATCCGACGAAAACGCGCCACTTTGCGCGTTGCGCAACGAGGCTGCCTCTACATCCAGCGCACCAGCTGCGATCACCTTCGCGCGGTTCTGCAGTGCTGCGCCCGCCTGCAATGTGGCTGAGCCAGCGCTCTGCACGGTGCCGTCCAACGCGAGCTCGGCAGCACTGGTGATGCGCAGGTCGCCACCTGCATCGATGACACCGTTGTGCTCTACCGCCGCGCCGCGCACTTGCACCGCGCCGTCGCCGCGAAGCTGACCACGCTGACGCAGCGCGCCGTTCGCCTGCAAATCGATCGTGCCTGTCGAACCCACCACGGCATCGCTGACGAGCTCACCGCCTGCGGCGATCACCAACCCACCGGCGGTGGTCTGCAGGGTGCCGGAGAGTGCGGTATCCCCGCCGCTACTAAGATTTACGCGACCGGCGTTGAGGATGCCCGAGACCTGCGCGTCCGCTGCGGCGTCCAGGCCCAGAACAGTACCTGCCACGGTGTTGCCGCTGAGCGCCAGACCGCCGCGGCTGCGCAGCAGCGTCTCCCCACGCTGGCTGCCGATATCGCCACGACTGTCCAGCTGCGCCGCGTCGATGGTCAGCGCATTGCCTGCAACGAACGTGCCGCTATTGACCAGACCACCGGCAACCGCCGCCTGCGCATCGCGTGCGGCCGCCAGACTGCCCGTCGTGGCGACAGACGCTGCCTGGAGACGCAGATCGCGGCCGGCGTAGCCGCTACCGGCATTGTTCAACGCACCTGCACTGCGCAACTCCAGATCGCCACCCGCAGACACTGAACCGCGCTGTGCGATGTCGATACCCGCCGCATTGAGCGCCACTGCATCTGCTGCAATCAGCTGACCCTGCAGTTCCAGCCGACCGCCGGCTTGCACATCAGCACCCTGCCCGGCCTGCGCCAATCCACCCAGGCGCACGTTGCCGCTGCTATTCACGCGCAAGGCGGTGGCCGCGTCCAGGGTGCCCAGTGCATCAATCGCGTTCGCATTCAGCCCGATCGCGCCGCCGCTCTGCAGCGTGCCGGTCAGGCCAATCTGCCCCGCGCGCAGGGTTGCAGCGGTTGCCGCATAGGCCACACCGTTGCTGCGCAACACGCCATCGGCGCCCAGATCCAGCGCACCAGTCGTATGCAGACTGCCATCGGCATTCAATTCCGAACCGAACAGACGGATAGCGCCGGCGCTGCTGCGGCCGCTGTGGCTCAAGGTGCCACTGGCTTGTGCATCCAGGGTACCGGCGGCGACCAGATCGCCTGCCAGGGTCATGCGCGCGCCGCGCAGACGCACATCGCCTTGCTGCGAGCCGAGCACGCCGCGCTGGCCGAGGTCACCGGCGGCACGCACACCCATTCCATCGCGCGCCACCGTGGTCCCGCTCAGGCTCACCTGGCCCGCGCTGTCGATCTGCAGATCGCCACTCTGCGCCGCCAGGGTGCCGCGACTTACCACGCCGACACCGGCTTCGGTCGCAATCAGACGAATACGGTCGGCATACATGCCGCCCAGCTGCGCCACGTCGATGCCGATCGACGGTGCGGCGCCATCGGTGTCCGGCATCACGTCCAGCAGCATGCCGTCGTAGCTGACCCGCCCTGCACCTGCGGCGGCGACCAGTTCCCTGGTCCAGATCGAGCCCTCCACGCTGAGCTGACGCGAGAGCAGGTCCAGGCGATCCACGTTAGACGCATCCAGACCGTTGCTGCCGATACTCAGCGCACCGCCGGTGATGCTGAAGCCGTTCAACGCACCATCGCTGCCCAGGTTGGGCGTGCCGGTGGTCAAGGTCACGCGCGAAGTGTTGAGAAACCCGCAGCCATCGCAGGAAATGCCGTTGGGGTTGGCGATCACCAACTGCGCCTTGGCACCGGCGATTTCGGTGTACCCCTGCAAGCGGCTGCTGGCCGAGGTGACCTCATTGAGGATCAGCGAGGCGGCACCGCTGCGCTGCAGATTGTCGTTACCGGCGACATAGCCGCCCAGCTCGGTCTTGGAGATCTGCGCGCTGTTGTTGAGGATCAACCCGTTCGGGCCGACGTTGAAATTGCTGTAGCGGTTATGCGAGATGCCGCGCGCATTGGGCGCGACGATGTCCACCACCGGCACGCCATTGGCGGCGACCTGTTGACCGGGTGTCTGGCCGCCGGGATTTGGCGTTGGTGCCACCTGTGCCCACGCCGGAAACGATGTCCAGGTGACCGTGCAGCACAGCAGCAACGCAAGCGCGCGCTTGCTTTGTTCGGCCAGGTAAGCACGTACGCTCATCGCTTCGGTGTCCATCGTTTCTCTCTCGCCACTGGTCGGCGTCATCAATCAACAGCGCGCTGCCGGCTGGCGGCGCGATCCATGTCAGAACTGGTAGATCACACGCGCGCCATACGCCGGCTGCGCACTTCCAAACCCATCCGGGCGATGGATCGCCCAGCCGGCAAACGCATCGATGCTGGCACCGAACCAGCCCCCGCGCAGACCCACCGCGCCGCCCACCAGACTGCGGCCGCGCAGGCCGCTGGCACTGGTGCCATCGATGCGACCGGCATCCAGGCCCAGGTACGGTGTCAGCCCGATCTGCTGGATCGGAAAACTCAAGGTGTTGCGCCAATACGCGCCTTTTTCCGCGCCCAAGGTCGCTTCGCCATCGAAGCCACGCACGCTGTAGCGGCCCCCGATGGTGACGAACTCCGAGCCAAGCAACAGCTCGCCTGCGGTTTGCGCACGCAGGCTGCTTTCCCACGCCATCGGCACCGGTCCCAGCTTGAACGGCATGGCGGTGCTCACGTCCAGCGTGGTCACGCCATAACGGAATGTCGGGAAGCCGATCTGCGGGTCGTAACCGGTCCACTGGCTGTTGAACCACGGCGTGCCACGCCGATGCGCGATGCGCACGTCCAACTGCATCGTCCCCAGATAGCGGCGATGGGTGACGTAGAACTCCGCGCTGCTGGTATCGCGACGCTGGATGCCGATCTCCACGCCATCCAGATAACTGCGCGCACGCCGCCGGCCAACCGTGACACCGGCAGAGGTCTTACTGGTGCCGTTGCGATGCAATACGCGCTGGATATCCAGCTGCGCGTTGCTGGATTCGCCGCTGGACTGGAAGGTCTGCAAAAATCCGTCCACGCGCTGGTGGTAGCGGTACGACGAGGCCGACAACGCAAACGTCCACCAGCCCCATGGCAGGCTGTAACTGAGACTATTGCCGCGCGTGCCGCGCTCTTCGTCGCGCGTGGCCAGGTCATGGCTGTAGCCGACGCTGAGCAGATCGTTGAGCCCCAGCGGGTTGTCCAGCGAAAAATCCAGCCCGCTCTGCACGCGCCCGGTAGCTTCCACGCCAGAATCGTCGGCATTGGCCACGCCGCGCCAGCGCCGACCATGCTGCAAGGTGATGACCAGATCCGATTCGCCCGGTGCCTCGCCCGGCGCGATGTCGATCTTGGCGTCCTGCGATGGCAGTCGCTTGAACTGCTCCACCGCCTGCTCGATCGCACGCAGGTCCAGCAGGTCGCCGTGCCGTAGCGGCAGCGCGCTCTTCCAATGTTCGCCGCCGGTGTCGGAAACTACGCGCACCGCACGCAAGCGGCCGGGCATCAGTTCGAAACGCAGTTCGCCGCGCGAAAGATCCTGTTCGGGCACGCCGATGCGGGTGGTGACCAGGCCGCGCGCGACCAGCTGGTCCAGGGCGCGACGGCGGATGATGTCGATACTCGCGCGACCGATGCAGCGGCCCTCATAACGACGCAGCGAGGTCCACAACCACGCAAAGCGTGCACCGTCGTTCCCTGCACCGGACAGGCGCACGCGGGCGATCGGGAAACATAGTTCCTCCTTTGGCAGCACGGTGCTGCGCGCATCCACGCGCTCGGCATCCTCGCGCGGGCCGGCGAAGGGTGCTTGTCGCTCCTGTTCCTGACGCCGCTGAATCTCCTCGGCCTGGCGCAATTGCTCCTGGCGATCCAGCGTTGTCGGTGCTGTTTGTTGTGCAGCCGCCAGCCCGGCGACAGCCCATAGGCAAGCCGCCAGCGCCATTGGCGCCGAACGCATCCACATTTGTCCTGCCCCCTGTCCGGCGGGCCGCGCTTGGGCGCCCCGTCGCTCACACCGCCATGCCCGGCCACCAAGACGGCGACGCAACCTTCAGCACAACGAACGCGGCGCAACTGTGATGGAACGTTAAGAACTGGTCAACGCGCCGTGTAGGGGTCACCCTGTAAGAAAAACCCGACCCTTCCAATTTTGTGACTCAAATCACTTAAAAAGCGGGCAAAAATATCCCTGCGTATCGGCTCTGCTACCTGATTCGCCCCTTTTAAGCGCAAAACATCCGGCAACGCGTGACTAACGTAGACAACACAGTAATGACGATTAATGCATATGTAACTGCGACCAGCGTGGCAAATCATGGGGCGTATTCGAGTGATGCCCGCCCCGTCAATTTCCGGGCCCCCGTGGCGCCGCTTGAAGGCGATTGACTGGAACGGGAAGATTGCCTCGACGCGTTTTTAGTGACTGATGTCACACTTAAAGCAGACTGATCCGATGAAGATCGCGTTAAATTCGTGATGACGTAGGCTTTACATAGGCATACGCAGTATCGCCAGTCGTCATACGCCTGGACCGCTAATGCACTGCCTTTTCCCCCAGCTTTTGCAACCACGTGCGTCGCGGTTGTCCTGACCGCACGGGCGCACTCACTCCTCTGCTCAGCCTCGCCTTGATTGCCGCATGTGTGCCCCAGGCGCACAGTGGTGAAGTGCGGCCGAACGGGGTGACTGACGCCTCCACCGCCCTCACTCCCATGCAGCAGGCTGAGCAATTGCGCGGCCAGCAACGCCATGCGGATGCCTTGGCCATCTATGAGCGCGTACTGCGTGCGAATCCGCGGGATCGTGGCGCCTATGCCATGCGTGCGATCACGCTGAGCGACCTCGGCAGCGCCCAGCTTGCCGCAGAGGCCGTGTGGCGGCATCCGGACTGGTTCTCGCAGCAGGAGCGTGAGCGCATCGAAAACGATCGTGTCGCCCGCATGATCGGGTGGGCCAGCGCCGAACCCATCGACACCGCACACCGCTATGCCGAGACCGACCAGGCCCTGGTCAACGTCGCCCGCATCGAACGCGAATCACCGCCGACGCTGACCTGGGAAGCCACGCGGTTGCGCGTCGACAGCCTGGTCGCGCTCAACCAGCGGCAGCGCCATCGCGACGTCGTGGCCAACTACCAGGCGTTGAAGGCGGAAGGTATCGAGGTTCCCGCCTATGTACTGCCGACGGTCGGCGATTCGCTGATGGGCCTGCGTCGCCCGGCCGAGGCCGAAGCCGTGCTCCGGCAGGCCCTGCAGCACAATCCCGACGACTTCAATACGCAGCTGTTGCTGGGCTACGCCTTGCTCGAGCAGGAGCGCTTCGACCTGGCGATGCCGCTGTTTGAAAGACTCGCGGCCACGCAGGCGCCGTGGCCGCGCCGCAACGGCGCCAGCAGCGGCTACGAAAACTGGGATCGCTTCAGCGCAGACATCGCCCTGGCCACCGCACGCTCGGCGGCCAACCACAATCGCGACGCAGACGCCCTGTTGCGCGAACGCGTAGCCATCGGCCCCGACAATGCGGAGCTGCAAGCGGCACTGGCCTCGATCGAATTCCGTCGCGGGCACCCGAGCGCCGCGCTGCAACGCAATGCGATGGCCTTGACGCTGGATCCGCACCAGAAACAGGCGCGCAGTGGCGTGGTCGAAGCGCAGCGCGATCTGGATCGCCTGGATCTGGCCGAGGCGACCTTTGCGCCGCTGCGCAAGGAATATCCGGATGACGCCGGCCTGCAGCGGCTTGGCGCCTCGCTGGAACGCCAACGCGGCTGGCAGGTACATCTCAGCCATGCGCGCGGCCGCAGCGACAATGACACCCTGACCAACAGCACCTCGCCGCTCGGCAACGACTTCGGCAGCACGCTGCTCGAAGCCGAATCGCCGCTGCTCGGCGAGCGCTGGCGCGTGGGATTGCGTGCACGCGACGATTGGGCCGATTTCCAGGACACGCGCGTACGTTATCGCAGCTTCTGGCTGGGCACGCACTACCGCTACGACCGCTTGGATGTCAGCGCCTACGGCGGACGGGCGCTCGACGAATTCGATCGCGATGGCACCGCCTGGGCGCTGGATGCCGGCTGGCGGTTTTCCGATGCCTGGTACGGCAGCCTGGCTTGGCGCACACGCGATCCGGACGCCTCATTGCAGGCACGCCGTTTCGGCATCACTGGCGACAGCATCGGCGCCGCCCTGCGCTGGATACCCAACGACGAAAGCCGTTGGGAACTGCAGGCACGCCAGCTGCGCTACAGCGACGGCAATCGGCGCGATCAGCTGGATCTGTCCGGCAGCCAGCGCCTGTGGGCCAGCCCGCACGTGCTGCTCGATGGCCTGTTCGCCGCTTCGGCCGGACGCGCCGAAGACGACCGCGCCGTCAATTACTTCAATCCGCGCCGCAACTCTGCGGTGGCCGCTGGCGTGCGCATCGATCAGATCGGCTGGCGTCGCTACGACTACGCCTTCCGGCAGCGGCTGGAGGTCACCGTCGGGCCGACCTATCAGTCCGGCTTCGGCAGCCAGTGGGTGCCCAGCGCGGCGTATCGGCACCTGTGGTCGCTGGGCGACGGCAGTGCGCTGAGCTACGGCGTGAGCTGGTCGCGCCCGGTCTACGACGGCCAGCGCGAACAACAACTTGGATTCGACCTGGATTTCCGATGGGGAGGTACGCCTTGATCCGCCTGCCGCTGTTGCTGGTCGCCTTGCTGCTGATGACGTTCGCGTCGTCGGCGCAGGCGGGCCTGCTGGTGCTCAGCTACCACGATATTCGCGACGACGTCGCCGCCAAGGGCGATCCCGATCGTTATGCGGTGTCCACCAGCAACTTCGCCGCGCATCTGGACTGGCTGCGTTCGCACGCCTACCACCCGGTGAGTGTGCAGCAGGTTCTGGATGCACGTGCCGGCAGGCGCGCCCTGCCTTCCAGGCCGGTGCTACTGACCTTCGACGACGGCTTGCGCAGCGTCTACACGCGCGTCTTTCCGTTATTGCAGGCCTATGGTTATCCCGCGCTGGTTGCCCCCGTCACCAGCTGGGTTGAATTACCGGCCGGCCAGGTGGTGCCCTACGGCCATCGCGATTTCACCCACGATGATTTCGTCACCTGGGCGCAACTGCGCGAAATGCAGGACAGCGGCCTGATCGAAATCGGTTCGCACAGCGACGATCTGCACAAAGGTATCCCCGGCAATCCATTCGGCAATCAGACCCCGGCAGCGGTCACCCGTCGTTGGGAAGCGGGCAAGGGCTATGAGAGCGAAGCGGATTATCGCCAGCGCATCCAGACCGATCTGCGCCATAGCCGCGACGCCATCGTGGCGCACCTGGGCAAACCGCCGCGCGCCATGGTGTGGCCGTATGCCGCCTACAACCGCGCCAGCAACGCCATTGCCGCGCAACTGGGCATGACGCTCAGCTTCGACCTGGAAGGCCGTTCGCACGAAGCCGATATCGGCCAGCAGGGCCGCGACCGCGTGGACGGGCAATCGCTGGCCAGCCTCGGCCGCCTGTTGCTGTTCAACAACCCCGATGTGCGCGACCTGGCCGGCGAACTGCGACGCGACCTGTCGCGCGATGGCCTGCGTGCGATCCAGATCGATCTGGATTACGTCTACGACCCGGACCCGGCGCAGCTGGCACGCAACCTCGACATCCTGGTCCAGCGCGTCAAGGACATCGGCCCCAGTCATGTATTCCTGCAGGCCTTCGCCGACCCTGATGGCGATGGCGCAGCCGATGCGCTGTACTTCCCCAACCGGCATCTGCCGATGCGCGCGGATCTGTTCGGGCGTGTGGCCTGGCAGCTGCGCACCCGTGCAGGGGTGCGCGTGTTTGCCTGGTTGCCAGTGCTGGGCTTCCGTCTCCCCGACGCGCAGCAGCAGGCGGCGCTGCAGATTCGCGGCAAGGACCCGAAGGATGTGCCGCGCCTGGATCCGGGCAATCCGCGCACGCATCAGCTGGTCGCCGACATCTACGAAGACCTGGCCGCCAACACCTACTTCGAAGGCCTGCTGTTCCACGACGATGCCTATCTGCGCGACGACGAAGTGCCTGCCTACGGCAATGGCGATCCTGCCACGCGCACGCAGCAGCTGATCGGCTTCACCCAGGAGCTGAAAGCGGCCGCCGAACGCTGGCGCCCCAAGCTGGTGACCGTGCGCAACCTGTTCGCGCAGCCAGTGCTGCAGCCGCATAGCGAGGCCTGGTTCGCGCAGCGCCTGGACGCATTTGCTTCGGCCTACGACTACACCGCGCTGATGGCGATGCCGTACATGGAGCAAGCCAACGACCCACAGCAGTGGCTGCAGCAGCTGGCGCAGCGGGTCGGCCAGCAGCCGCATGGTTTCGAGAACACCATTTTCGAACTGCAGACCGTGGATTGGCGCACCGGCAAGCCCTTGCCGGAGGGCGTGCTGCTCGAACACAGCAAGTTGCTCCTGGCTGCGGGCGTGCGCCACCTGGCGTACTACCCCGACGACTTCATCGGCAGCCGCCCGTCTCTTCCCGAAGCGCGCGAGGCCATGTCGGCTCGGCAATTCCCATATATCGAGCGGTAGCCGATGACGACCAGCCTCCTGTTGGGCGCCCTGTTCAACTTCGCGTTTTTCTATCCCATCATCATGGCGTTCTTCTGGATGATCGGAGGCACGTACTACTACCTGCGACGCGAACGCGGCACGCCAGGTCCCTCGTCGCCGCCACCGTTGGCCAGCGAGCCCTTCGTGTCGTTGCTGGTGCCCTGCTACAACGAGGCCAAGCATGTCGGCGAAACCATCGTCGCGATGAGTGCGCAGAACTATCCGGACTTCGAGATCATCGCCATCAACGATGGCAGCAGCGACGACACCGCCCAAGCGCTCGACGATCTCACCCACCAGCATCCGCGCCTGCGCGTGGTGCACCTGGAGCAGAACCACGGCAAGGCCAACGCGCTGCGCGTCGGCACGCTGGCATCGCGCTCGGACTATCTGGTGTGCGTGGATGCCGACGCCATCCTTGACCCGAATGCCACCCGCTGGATGGTCGGCCACCTGATCTCCGGCCCGCGCGTCGGCGGCGTCACCGGCAACCCGCGGGTGCGTAACCGCACCACGCTGATGGGCCGCATGCAGGTGGGCGAGTTCTCCGCCATCGTCGGATTGATCAAGCGTGCGCAGCGTGTCTACGGACGGCTGTTCACCGTGTCGGGCGTGATCTGCGCGTTCCGGCGGTCGGCGCTGCATCACGTCGGCTTCTGGTCCGACAACATGGTCACCGAAGACATCGACATCTCCTGGCGTCTGCAGCTCGACGACTGGGATATCCGTTACGAACCCAACGCGCTGTGCTGGATCCTGATGCCGGAGACCTTCCGTGGCCTGTGGATGCAGCGCCTGCGCTGGGCGCGCGGTGGTGTGGAAGTGTTGCTGAGCCATGGCCGCCGCGTGCTGTCCTGGCGCAGCCGACGCATGTGGGGCGTGCTGCTGGAATATGCGCTCAGCCTGGCCTGGGCCTACACGATGCTCTTCATCATCGTGCTGTGGCTGCTCGGCAAGGTCATCCCGCTGCCGCCTGCGCTGTACGTCGACACCATCCTGCCGCGTTGGCATGGCCTGGTGCTGGCGGTGGTGTGCCTGATGCAGTTCGCCACCAGCCTGGTGATCGAACGCCGCTACGAAAAAGGCCTGGCGCGCCAGTTCTTCTGGGTGATCTGGTATCCGGTCGCCTTCTGGATGATCGGCATGCTCACTGCCGTCATCGCCTTCCCCCGTGCCCTGCTCGCGCGCCGCAGCAAACGCGCCCGCTGGAAAAGCCCCGACCGAGGAATCCAATGACACCGCCCATCATCAACCTGCCGCAACGCCTCGGCCGCTCGCGCCGCCTCGCCTACGGCGCCGCCACCGCTGGCGCCTGGATGGTCTACTTCTATCTGTGGGCACCCCTGGCAACGCTGATCGCCTGGTTCTTCGGCCTGCGCAGCGCCTACACGGAGCTGTATCTCAAGCACAACGCGCTGGATCCGTTCGCACTGGGCGCCCTGCCGGTAATCGCCCTGATGAGCGCCATCACCACCGTCGGCTGGGCCGAGTACAACCGCATCCGCTTCGCCAAGGCCGATCAACGCAAACGCCGCCGCACCGTGCTCGAACCGGAAGTCGATCAACGCCTGGGCGTCCCCGAGCAACTCGGCAGCCTGCTACGCCATAGCCGCATCTCCTCGGTAGCGATGGATAAGTTTGCAAGGCCGGTGGGGGTGCGGGTTGTGCGGCATGGGTGAGTCGGGTTGATGAACGATAGATACGACCGATCGCTCAGGCAATCGATGACCTCGCTCAGCAATGCGCCGAGCGCAAGCGTCAGTCTAGTCGATTCTGTTGACCCCGGCTCGATTCGAACGGGCGACCTTCCGGGGCTGCAGGGCTTCGTGCCGATCCATGGCCTCGCTGTGGCTAGGAGGAGGGAAGATTCGGTCCCTGTTGCTCGCGGGGGGCAGCGCCGAGCGTGTAGATGCAGATGACAACAGTCGACCTCGCTACACCATGGCTATGCTGGCGCAATTCAAGAATGTCTGAGCCATGACTGCACATCACTGAACAACGGCCTTCGGGCGCACAAGGCTTCCCCACGTACGAAGCGTATCCGTGGGACTCAGCTGACATACGCTGACCAAGCCTGTTGACAGCCGCTCGAAAATGTATGGAAAGGCCATGCTGGTTCCCTTTGTCAATCACAGCTATTGCAATAGCGAATTGCCGGATTTATTGTCTAGCGCACAAGACTAATTCACCAGAAACGTGATGCCGAAGTCTCAAAGCGTGGGTTTGCAACTGTCTTTCGCTCTGTATGGAGCGGCCAACAGAATGGCTCGGATGCATAAGCCGTTCCTTGAGCCACTGGGCCTGACGTTCCCGCAGTACCTTGTGATACTTGAGCTCCTGCATGGCTCGCCGCAGTCCGTAGGCATGCTTGGCGAGCGTCTCGACATGGACACCGGCACCATCACCCCCCTTGTGAAGCGGCTTGAAGCGGCGGGATTTGTTACCCGTGCCCGCGACCCACGCGATGAAAGACGCGTGCTTGTTGATCTGACAGCGCGTGCCGGCGGCATCCGGGACGAGATCTTGAGCGTCAGCCAGAAGATCAAGAGTGCTTGCAAGCTCGACGAACAGGGCTTGATCGAGTTACGCGACACCTTGCAGGCCCTGAGTCGTCCTCAACTCGGCTAAAGACGCCGCCAGAGCCTTCTCTTCAACCCATTTATCTAGCGCACTATGTTGTAGTTCACCAGATTTTTCTGAGGTTCCGCGGCGGACTTGGAGGATTCTCTGAACGCCCTTACAAATCCGGGAGTATTCATAAAAATGCACAAAGCCAGAGAACAATCAGCAACGACCTCCGAAGGAATGCTCTCGTTCACCGAGGCAACTCGCGTGCGTCGCTCGATACGCGGCTTTCTGGATGAGCCGGTGCCGGATCGTGTTATCCGGGAGGTTCTGGAGGATGCGCAACACGCGCCGTCCAATTGCAACACGCAGCCTTGGAATACTCACATTGTCCGCGGCGACAAGCTCAAGCAGCTTTCCAGGTTACTGCATGCCAAGAACGACGCAGGAGAATTCACTCCCGACTTCTCGTTTGATCAGAATGACTTCTACGGCGAGTATCGCAAACGTAACGACGCGCTAGGCAAGGCCTACTACGAAGCCATGAACGTCATGCGCGAAGACAAGGAAGGCCGGCGCCGCGTAGGAGCGATGAACTACTCGTTTTTCAATGCCCCACAGGTCGCGTTCTTGTTCATGCCCTCATTTGGCGACAATGTACGCGTCGCCGGTGACATGGGCATGTATGGCCAGACCATCCTTCTGTCGCTTGCAGCTCGCGGACTCGGCGGCATCCCGCAAACCGCGCTCGCGTTCTTTGCCGGAACAATCCGCGAATTCCTTGGCATTCCCGACGAATTGAAGCTGCTGTTCGGCATCTCTTTCGGGTACGTAGATGAGGCAGCGCCTGGCAACCGGATTTATATGGATCGCGTGCCCGTCGACACGAGTACGACCTTCCATTCCTGACGCACGCCAGCGCGCATTCAATTATCCACCGCGCCCACTCCATTGAGTCGGGGCGGTGAACGGAGTGCTTCGCGCGGCTTGCCGCGCCTTTGGCAGCGATCGACCACTCAAAGGATAAACAATGAAAATAGGCATATTGGGAACCGGCCACATCGGCAAAACGCTCGTGAAGAAACTCAGTGCCGCAGGTCATGAAGTCAAAGTGGCCAATTCGCGAGGGCCGGACACCATCAAGGGCGACATCCTTGGGCATGGTGCCCGTGCCGTCACGTCCCTGGAAGCGGTACAGGACGTGGACGTGGTGATTCTATCGACGCCCCTCGGTGCCATTCCAAAGATAGCCCCACTGTTTGCCAACCTGTCTGCCAATCCCGTTGTGATCGACACTTCCAACTACTACCCCAAGCGCGATGGTGAGATTGCGGAGATCGAGGCTGGGCTGACAGAGAGCGAATGGGTCGCAGCACAGCTTGGCCGCTCTATCGCCAAGGCGTGGAATGCCATCACCTCCGCGTCCTTCGCGGAGAAGGGTGTCCCTGCCGGCGCGGAGGGGCGAATCGCCATCCCCGTCGCTGCCAACGATGACCGTGCACGCGACATGGCGATGAGGCTGGTGGACGATACCGGACTTGACGCCGTCCATTCGGGACCGCTCAGCGAATCATGGCGCCAGCAGCCTGGATCGCCAAGCTATTGCACTGACCTCACGCGCGAGGAGCTGCCCCAGGCCTTGAAGGCTACCGACCGTGCACGCTTGCCTAAGCGCCGCGACCTGGCGATCGAGGCGATCATGGAGCGGGTTGGCGACGGAACCACCAACCCCGACTCGGAGTATGCCGTTCGCCTTACCCGGGCGCTCTTCATGTGAGCGTCGCAACGTGCCTTGAGGAGCTACCTCAGCGGCAGACTGCCGGCTGATGGGTCCGAAACATATCGTCTTTTGCAATCAAGCGCGCCCTGCCCTCTTCGGGCGTGGGCACCGCCGGCGAGGCATAACAGGTCGATGAGGCGTTGCTCATGGTTCGAACGGACCACTGCGGCGTTCCGGCTATGGGTGAGCCGCCACGATGGCGGCACTCTGCTGCCTCGCTAAGTGTCCCTGCTCTTTCGCCTTGGGACATGCACGACGCCCAGATTGCCCTAGCCGGATCGCGCATGCCCTGCACAACCCAAAAGTCACCACTGGAAAACGTTTATGAGCCAAAGCACTCCTCTCATCTTCCTCATGGGTACCACTGGCCAGACCGGCCGCCTAATTTTACAAGAGTTCGACAAGAACCCAGGCGACGTGCGCGTTCGCATCGGCGTGCGCAAGCAGGAGGATCTGGAACGGCTGCGCGCTGAGGGCCGTGATGCCGTGTTATTCGACCTCGATGATCCACGCACCTTTGCCACTGCGCTCTGCGGTGTCGATCGCATGAACGTCCTGACCGGCTATACCATCGCCATGACTCACCAGACCAAGACCGTGGTGGACGCGGCGAAAAAGGCCGGCGTCCGGCACATCGTCAACCAGGGAGTCTTCGCGGCAGACGACGCTACCGATTCGAAGTATTGCTGGTTCGCGCTGGTCGAAGCCTACATCGAGGCCAGCGGCATTGCCTGGACGCACCTGCACCCCAACGTGTTTCTCGAAAACATGCTGAGTGTGTCGCCGCCGGTCGGAGGCACGTTCTCGGTTTATTGGGGTGAGAACCGAGTCGGCTATGTCGCGCTTCACGATCTGGCGGCAGTAACTGCCAAGGTCCTGCGCGAGGGTCCGGAACGCCACGGGTCCAAGAACTACTACCTCAGTACCGAAACCATGACCGGCGCAGAGCTTGCCGCCGCGTTTAGCGAGGTGCTCGACCGTCCGATTCACTGCAACATGCTCGGTGTCTCTGATGTGGAAGCGCACTTCAAGAAAGGTACTGTGGAAGTCGAGGACTGGTATGCCCGTAGCTCATTCGAGCTACTGACACAGTTCGCCGATGGACGCATGGGCTACATGGGTACGGTCAAGGACGACGTCCCCTATCTGCTGGGCCGGCCAGCAATCAACGTCCGTGCTTGGGCGGAAATGCACAAAACGCAGCTCCTGGCATTCGTTGATAGCCCTTCGACGTGAAGCAGGGCTAGAAGTGCTTGATCAGGTAGCGCCTGCTGCCCGGCCAGGAACCGTGGACCGGGTCATTGGGTTCTCAACGTCTGCGATGTCGGTGACCGACCCTGTGGCATCGCGAGGGCACAGGGTCAGGACACGTGCAAGTTGGACATGGCCCGCCATACGACCCTTGGCAGTAGTCACGCAAAATGGGCAGTACGCGCGTGTCGCGCTAAACCACTGATTTCTGGTGACCCCGGCCCGATTCGAACGGGCGACCTTCCCCTTAGGAGGGGGACGCTCTATCCAGCTGAGCTACGGGGCCAAGGTGGGCATTGTCGCACGATCGTTGCGATTGCCAAGCCGGCGGGTGGTCGGCGGAGCCTGCTAAAATCGGCGGCTACCCGTGTCGCGGGGCCTTGGCCGCCACGCGACCGTCCCGACCTTTGGAGATCCCATGTCCGCTGACCTGCTCAAGGCGCTCGACCTCGCCGCGTCCAATTCCGGTACCTATCTTGGCGAGGCGACCTGGTCGCAGGCCACCGGCGCCGGGGTGCTGCAGCCGCTCAATCCGACCACCAACGCGGTGATCGCCGAGGTGCAGGCCACCACGCCGGAAGACTACGAGCTGATCGTCCAGCGTGCGCAGGCCGCCTTCAAGGTGTGGCGGACCACGCCTGCGCCGCGCCGTGGCGAAGCCGTTCGCCTGTGTGGCGAGGCGCTGCGTGCGCACAAGGATGCGCTGGGCTCGCTGGTGGCGCTGGAAATGGGCAAGAGCAAGCCCGAGGGCGATGGCGAAGTGCAGGAGATGATCGACATCGCCGACTTCGCGGTCGGCCAGAGCCGCATGCTGTACGGCTACACCATGCATTCGGAGCGCCCGGGCCACCGCATGTACGAGCAGTACCAGCCGCTGGGTCTGGTCGGCATCATCAGCGCGTTCAACTTCCCGGTGGCAGTGTGGGCGTGGAATGCGTTCCTGGCGGCGATCTGCGGCGATATCTGCATCTGGAAGCCGTCCAACAAGACCCCGCTGACCGCGATCGCGACGATGAAGATCTGCAATGCGGCATTGAAGGACGCCGGCTTCCCGGACATCTTCTTCCTGATCAACGATGCCGGCACGGCGCTGTCGCAGAAGCTGGTCGAAGACGGCCGCGTGCCGCTGATCAGCTTCACCGGTTCGACCCAGATCGGTCGCGTGGTTGCGGAAAAGGTCGCGCACCGCCTGGGCCGTTGCCTGCTGGAGCTGGGCGGCAACAACGCCATCATCCTGGACGAGACCGCCGACCTGAAGCTGGCCATCCCGGGCATCGTGTTCGGCGCGGTGGGCACCGCCGGACAGCGCTGCACCACCACGCGCCGCCTGATCGTGCACGCATCCATCTACGACAACGTGCTGGCCACGCTGGTCAAGGCGTACAAGCAGCTCGACAGCAAGATCGGCGACCCGACCGACCCGGCAAACCTGATGGGCCCGCTCAACAGCCAGGGCGCGGTGGAGCAGTTCCTGGCCTCGATCGCCAAGGCCAAGGCCGCTGGCGGCACGGTCGAAGTGGGCGGCACCGCGATCGACCGCCCCGGCAACTTCGTGCTGCCGGCCATCGTCACCGGGCTGCAGAACAGCGACGCGGTGGTGCAGCACGAGACCTTCGCGCCGATCCTGTACGTGATGAAGTACAGCACGCTGGACGAGGCGATCGAGCTGCAGAACGGCGTGCCGCAGGGCCTGTCGTCGTCGATCTTCACCCAGAACCTGAAGGCGGCCGAGAAGTTCCTGTCGGCGGCTGGCAGCGACTGCGGCATCGCCAACGTCAACATCGGCACCTCGGGTGCGGAGATCGGCGGCGCGTTCGGCGGCGAAAAGGAGACCGGCGGTGGCCGCGAATCCGGCTCGGATGCGTGGAAGGTCTATATGCGTCGCCAGACCAATACGATCAACTACTCCGACTCGCTGCCGCTGGCGCAGGGCATCAAGTTCGATCTTTGATCGAGGTGCAGCGCGCCGGGCATCGAGCCGGCGCGCTGTCGCACGCGTACCGGAGCATGGCCGCCACGTTGTGCCTGCGCACGGCTCGGCCAATCAGCGGCGGCCGGGTGCCTGGATCATTTGCAGTGAGTCACGCAGTTGCGCACGACCTCGGTGCTCAACGCTTCATCGGCCGCTAGTCCCGATGTCGGGCACGGCCAGAGATGCAGCCTCGCCCATTCCGGTCAAAACCGGCCACGCACCGCGTCTGGCCGCAGACGGCACGCCATTCGGGCGGCGGCTCTGGGATAATCGGCCCACGCCAGCCGTCGGCTGCCGCCACTTCAGGAGTTCATGATGAACGTCGTCGTTCGACAGACCAGTGCCATGGCCATCGTCAGCCTGGTCTCGGGCATTCTCGGCTGGACGCTGATCCCGTTCCTCGGCAGCCTCTGCGCCATCATCACCGGCCACCTGGCGCGCGGCGAAATCCGCCGCAATCCGCAGGGGCTGGACGGCGACGGGCTGGCCATCGGCGGGCTGATTCTTGGCTGGCTGGCGGTCGCGCTCTGGGTGGCAGGGGTGGCGATCTTCATCCTGTTCTTCGGCGGCCTGGCCTGGCTTGCGGCCGCCAACAGTTGAGCATGGCCGCGCCCTCCTCCGCCCAACGCTTCAACGACCGCGTCGCGGCCTATGTGCGCTACCGGCCGAGCTATCCGCCGCAGCTGCTGCGCTGGCTGCACGAAGAGCTGGGCCTGACGCCGGCCACCGCGGTGGCCGATATCGGTGCCGGCACCGGCATCTCCAGCCGGCTGTTTCTGGAGGCCGGTTACCCGGTCACGGCGGTGGAACCCAACCCGGCCATGCGCGCAGCCGCGCAGCAGTGGCTGGCGGAGTTCCCCAAGTTCCGCGCGGTCGACGGCACCGCCGAGGCCACCGGGCTGGCCGATGCCAGCGTCGGCTTGGTGTCTGCGGCGCAGGCCTTTCACTGGTTCGACGTGCAGGCGGTGCGTGCCGAGTGGGCGCGCATCCTGCAGCCCGGCGGGCTGGCGGTGATCTACTGGAACAGCCGCGAGCTGGACACCACCGACTTCCTGCGCGGCTACGAGCAATTGCTGCTGGACTACGGCACCGACTATTCGGCCGTGGCCGAACGCTATCAGGACGATGCCACCATGCAGGCGTGGTTCGGCGAAGGCTTCCGCGCGATGGCACGCTTTCCGAATGTGCAACGGCTGGACTTCGATGCCTTACGCGGCCGGCTGTTGTCTTCGTCGTATGCCCCGCTCGCGCATGACCCACGCCATGCCCCGATGCTCGCCGCGCTACGCACGCTGTTCGACGCGCATGCACGCGACGGGCTGATCGACTTCCAATACCAGACCCGGGTGTTCGCCGGGGGATTGAACTGACCCGCATGTATTCGCTTGCCCGCCCCTTGCTGTTTTCCCTCGATGCCGAGCGCGCCCACGCGCTGGCATTGCGCTCCATCGATGTCGCCTACCGCACCGGCACCACGCCGCTGCTGGCCAAGCGCCCGGTGCCGCTGCCGACGCCGGCCTTCGGTCTGATGTTTCCCAACCCGGTCGGGCTCGGTGCCGGCCTGGACAAGAACGGCGAGCACATCGATGCGCTGCTCGCGCTGGGTTTCGGCTTCGTCGAGATCGGCACGGTGACGCCGCGGCCGCAGGAAGGCAATCCCAAGCCGCGCATGTTCCGCTTGCCGGAATACCAGGCGGTGATCAACCGCATGGGCTTCAACAATCTGGGCGTGGATGTGCTGGTGGCCAACGTGCAACGCGCGCGGCGTCGTGGCGGCCTGCTCGGTATCAACATCGGCAAGAACAAGGACACGCCCAACGAGGAAGCCACCAGCGACTACCGCTATTGCATGGAGCGCGTATACCCGCTGGCCGACTACATCACCGTCAATATTTCTTCGCCCAATACCGCCGGCTTGCGCGAACTGCAGGAAGAACAGGCGCTGCGCCGGCTGATCGCCGATCTGCGCGACACCCAGGAAGCCCTGGCCGCGCAACACGGCAAGCGCGTGCCGATGCTGGTGAAGGTGGCGCCGGATCTCAACGATCGCGACATCGATGCGGCCGCACGCGTGCTGGCCGATCTGGCGGTGGATGGCGTGATCGCCACCAACACCACGGTGACGCGCACCCTGATCGCCAACCATCCGCTGGCTGCCGAAGCCGGCGGCCTGTCGGGCGCGCCGCTGCTGGGGCAATCCACGCTGGTGCTGCGCCGCCTGCGCGCGCGTCTGCCCGAGTCGATCCCGTTGATCGGCGTGGGCGGCATCAACTCCGGTGCGGATGCGGTGGCCAAGATGGCGGCCGGCGCGACGCTGGTGCAGTGCTACAGCGGCCTGGTCTATCGCGGGCCGCCGCTGATCGGCGAATGCGTGGACGCGATCCGTCGCCGCCGCGAAGCGCCCAGCGGCGGTGCGGTGTCGCCGCTATGAGCGATGCAACGCAGGCCGGCTGGCGCTTGAGCGAACACGCGCCCCTGCGCGCGCTCAATACCTTTCATGTCGATGCCACGGCGCGCTGGTTGCTGAGCATCCACGCAGCCGATGCCTTGCCGCAGGCGCTGGCAGCGCCGGAGATCGCCGGGCAACCGCTGCTGGTATTGGGCAGCGGCAGCAACGTGCTGCTGGCCGGCGACCCGCCGGGCTGCGTGCTGTGTTTCGAAAACCGCGACGTCGCCATCATCGCGCACCACGCCGACCACGCCATCGTGCGCGCTGGTGCCGGCGTCAACTGGCACGCGCTGGTGCTGTATTCGCTGCAGCAAGGCCTGTCGGGGCTGGAGAATCTGGCCTTGATTCCCGGCACCGTCGGCGCCTGCCCGATCCAGAACATCGGCGCATACGGCGCGCAGGTGGGCGACTTCATCCATGTGGTGGATGCCTTCGATCTGTACGCCCAGCAGTTCGTGCGGCTGACCGCGGCCGAGTGCGCCTTTGCCTATCGCGACAGCGTGTTCAAGCAGCAGCCGGAGCGTTATCTGATCGTCGCGGTGGAATTCAATTTGCCGCTGCTGCACGAGTTGCGGCTGGACTACGCCGGTATCCGCGAGGAGCTGGCCAGCATGGGCGCCGACCTGGCCGGTGCCGCCGATGTGGCGCAGGCGGTGATCAACATCCGTCGGCGCAAACTGCCGGACCCGGATGTGCTCGGCAATGCCGGCAGCTTCTTCAAGAATCCCTTGCTGCCCAGCGAGCAGATTGCCGCGCTGCAGGCCACCTTTGCCGATATGCCGGTCTACCCTGGCGAACAGCCCGGCCAGGGCAAGTTGTCGGCGGCCTGGTTGATCGAGCAGTGCGGCTGGAAGGGCCGGCGCGAAGGCGATGCCGGAGTGTCGCCGGATCACGCCCTGGTGCTGGTCAATTACGGCACCGCCAGCGGTGCGCAGCTGCTGGACTTTGCGCGGCGCATCGCCGAATCGGTGCGCGAGCGTTACTCGGTGATCCTGGAGCCGGAGCCGCGCATCATCGGAGCGCATTGGTGACAGTGCAGCAGGCATCGCGACGTGCTGCGCTGTGGATGCTCACCAGTACCTTCGCCTTCGGCCTGATGGCCATCTGCATCCGGCTGGCGTCGGGCACGATCGCCACCACCGAGATCGCGTTCTTTCGCAATGCGTTCGGGCTGTTAGCCCTGTTGCCGCTGATCCTGCGCGCCGGCAAGGCGCCGCGCACGCGGCAATTGCCGCAGTACCTGGCACGCACCCTGATCGGCCTGGCGTCGATGCTGTGCGGGTTCTGGGCGATCGGCCACCTGCCGTTGTCGCAGGCGATCTCGCTGTCGTATTCCACCCCGTTGTTCGTCACCGTGCTGGCCGTGGTGTGGCTGCACGAACAGGTGCGCCTGCGCCGCTGGCTGGCGGTGGCGGCCGGATTCATCGGCGTGTTGGTGATCCTGCGGCCAGGCTCGTCCACCTTTACGCCCGGTCTGCTGATTGCGCTGCTGGCAGCGGTGATCAGCGCCGTGGTGGCGATCCAGATCAAGCAGCTCTCGCGCAGCGACGACTCGGACACCGTGGTGTTCTACACCTATGTGTTCTGGGTGCCGATGTCGCTGATTCCGGCACTGTTTCAGTGGAGCTGGCCGCAGGGCATCGACTGGCTCTGGCTGGCGGCGACCGGCATCTTCGGCACCGCCGGCCAGCTGTTCTGGACGCGCGCGCTCAAGCTGGGCGAAGTCTCCGCACTGCAGCCAATCAGCTTCATGCAGCTGCCGCTGGTGGCGCTGCTGGGCTGGTGGCTGTTCGGCGAGGCGATCGAACACCATACCCTGATCGGTGCGGCCATCATCATCTGCGCCAATGTCTACATCGCCCATCGTGAAAGCGTGCTGGCGCGTCGCGCCGCCACGCACGCACCGCTGGAAGGCGCAAAACCGGGCGAGTGATCGAGCGTCTGCGCGCGGCCTGACCGGCCCGCGCGGTGGCGTGGCGACGATGCCGACGTACACTGCGCTGGTACGCGCTCCCCGGCCATCGAAGGGGCGATGCGCACGCACATTCGTTGACTGTTCCAAGGTGAGGTCGGCATGCCGGTTCCAAGCAAAACCATCGGCCTGATCGGCGGCATGAGCTGGGAATCCACCCTGCCCTACTACCGCATCATCAACCAGCGGGTGCGCCTGGCCTGCGGCGGCCTGCATTCGGCCAGGCTGTTGCTGTACAGCGTCAATTTCCATGAGATCGAACGCCTGCAACACGCCGGCGACTGGGACGGCGCAGGCCAGGCAATGGCGGCAGCGGCGCGCGCGCTGCATGCCGGCGGTGCCGACCTCCTGGTGCTGTGCACCAACACCATGCATTGCGTTGCCGATGCGATCACCTCCGCAACGCCGCTGCCATTGCTGCATATCGCTGATGCCACCGCCGATGCGTTGATTGCCGCGGGGGTCACCCGGGTCGGGCTGCTCGGCACGCGTTTCACCATGGAACAGCCGTTCTATCGCGAGCGCCTGGCTGCGCGTGGCCTGCAGGTGCTGGTACCGCCGACCGAAGCACGCGCGCAACTGCATCGGGTGATCTACGACGAACTCTGCCAGGGCATCATCCGGCCGGAGTCGCGCGGCTATTTCCGCCAGGTCATGGCCGACCTCGGCCAGGAGGGTGCGCAAGCGATCATCCTGGGCTGTACCGAGATTTCGCTGCTGGTGGACAGCAGCGATGCGCAGCTGCCGTTGTTCGACACCACCGCACTGCATGCCGAAGCGGCGGCGCACGCAAGTGTGCGCGACTGATCGGCACCGAAGTCGCAGCCAGCGCGCCTTTCCCGAAGTGCATGCGCCTGGCCGTGGCGGGCAAGCGTGCAAGCTGGGCATTGCCGCGGCAATAGCACGGATGACTCATACCTCACTGCTCCAGCACGCGCATGCGCGCGAGCACCTGCCACAGGATGTCATGCCTTGAAGACCCCTTCCGCAACAGGCACTGCACCCACAAGCCAGCTCACACGCGGCGATTACAAGACCCTGGCCCTGTCCGCGCTGGGCGGCGCGCTGGAATTCTACGACTTCATCATCTTCATCTTCTTCGCGACGGTGCTGGGGGAGCTGTTCTTTCCGCCGGGCATACCGGACTGGATGCGGCAGTTGCAGACTTTCGGCATCTTTGCTGCCGGCTACCTGATCCGTCCGCTGGGCGGGATCGTGATGGCGCACTTCGGCGACCTGCTCGGTCGCAAGCGCATGTTCGCGCTCAGCATCGGATTGATGGCCTTGCCGACGCTGGCCATCGGCATGCTGCCGACCTACGCGCAGATCGGCCTGGCCGCCCCGCTGCTGCTGCTGACGATGCGGTTGCTGCAGGGCGCAGCCATCGGCGGCGAAGTCCCCAGTGCATGGGTCTTCGTCGCAGAGCACGTGCCTGCGCAACGCAGGGGACTGGCCTGCGGAACACTGACCGCCGGCCTGGCCGCCGGGGTGTTGCTCGGTTCGCTCAGCGCCGGGGCGATCAATCGCGCCTTCACGCCGCAGGAAATCGCCGACTATGCCTGGCGCCTGCCGTTCTTGGCCGGCGGCCTCTTCGGCCTGCTTTCCGTATATCTGCGGCGTTGGCTGCACGAAACACCGGTGTTCGCCGAGCTGATGGCGATGCGTGCCGTCGCGCGCGAAACGCCGCTCAAGCTGGTGCTGCGCGATCATCCACGCAGTGTGGCGCAGTCGTTGTGGCTGACCTGGATGGTGGCAGCCGGGGTGCTGGTGGTGTCGTTGATGACGCCGACGCTGCTGCAGAGCGCGTACCACTACCCGGCAGCGGTCGCCTTGCAGGTCAACCTGCTCGCGGTCCTGCTGCAGGCGATCGGCTCGATCGTGGCCGGCGCCTTGTCCGATCGCTACGGCAACGGACGCGTGCTGCTTGCCGGCAGCGTGTTCCTGGGCGCCAGCGCCTGGCTGTTCTATCGCCTGGCCGGTGATCCGCAGTTGCTGTTCCCGCTGTACGCCCTGCTGGGCGCGGCGCTCGGCGTCCTGGGAGCGGTTCCGCGCGTCATGGTCGAAGCGTTTCCGCCGGTGGTGCGTCTGTCCGGCGTGTCGTTCGCCTATAACCTGGGCTATGCGGTATTCGGTGGCCTGACCCCGCTGGTGGTGGTGATGTTGCTCAAGCAGCACCCGATGGGCCCGGCGTATTACATGATTCTGCTGGCCGCAATCGGCAGCGTGATCGGGCTGCAGTTGTGGCGCCGGGAGCGCGTACGTCGTTACTGAGTCGAACACCGTGCCGGTCTGCGCCAGTCCCGGTCACACACCTGCGCCGACCAAGTTCGACGTCGCGCGGCCGTACCCTCAGGCCGAGGTGAGATGGCGGCGCCAATGCGGCCGCCGTGCGCCGCGAAACATCACCAGATACAGCCCGACCACCCATACCAGCGCGGCCGACCAGCCGCCCAGGATATCGGAGGGATAATGCACGCCCAGGTAGATCCGCGACACGCCGACCAGCACCGCGAACAGGCTGGCGGCAGTGGTCACCGGCCAGCGCCAGCGCGTGTTCCAGGCCAGCGCGATGACCACCGCAGCGAGCGTCATCGAGCCCATCGCATGCCCGCTGGGAAAGCTGAAGGTGCTTTCCGGGGCGATCGATTCCCACAGGCTCGGGCGGTCGCGCTGGAACACCTGCTTGGCGCCCATGTTCAACAAGGCCGAGCCGCCGAAGCCGAGTGCGGCAAAGGTTCCCTCGCGCCAGCGCCGCAACATCAGCAACACCAGCACGATGGCGACATCGGCCGGGATCACCCCGTACTGGTAGCCGATCTTGGACACCACCCCGAAAAACGCATCCAGCCCCGGCGTGGCGATGCTGCGCATGCTCCACAGCAGGGGCTCGTCGAAATAGAAATTTTCCAGCTCGTGGACTTCGTCGGCCAGGTCGACGAACAAGCCCAACGGCAGCAGCACGCCGGCAAACAGCAACGCCATGCGCCACGCATTGCTGCGCAGCCATCCCCTGAAACCCGCCGGCGATTCAGCCGGCGCGACGGACATAGGTGCGTTCGACGTACTGATCGATCAGATCGATGAACTCGTAGGCGATGTTTTCACCACGCAAGGTGACGCTTTTTTCGCCATCGATGAACACCGGTGCCGACGGCGCCTCGCCGGTGCCCGGCAACGAAATACCGATGTTGGCGTGGCGCGATTCGCCCGGCCCGTTGACCACGCAGCCCATCACCGCCAGGGTCATGTTTTCCGCGCCGGGGTTGCTGATCTTCCACTCCGGCATCTTGGCGCGCACATGGTTCTGCACCACGCCGGCCAGTTCCTGGAAGAACTCGGAGGTGGTGCGGCCGCAGCCCGGGCAGGCTGTGACCATCGGCGTGAAGGCGCGCTGGCCGGTGGTCTGCAGCAGTTCCTGCGCGACGATCACTTCCTGGGTGCGCGACTGGCCCGGTTCCGGCGTCAGCGAGATGCGGATGGTGTCGCCGATGCCTTCCTGCAGCAGCACGCTCAGCGCGGCGGCGGAGGCCACGATGCCCTTGCTGCCGATGCCGGCCTCGGTCAGGCCCAGATGCAGCGCAAAGTCGCAGCGGCTCGCCATGTCGCGATACACCGCGATCAGCTCCTGCACACCGGATACCTTGGCCGACAAAATGATGCGCTCGCGCGCCAGCCCCAGTTCCACCGCGCGCTCGGCCGAATCCACCGCCGAACGGATCAAGGCCTCGCGCAGCACGCGGCCGGCATCCCAGGGCGTGGCGCGCTGCGAGTTCTCGTCCATCAGCTGCGCAGCCAGCGACTGGTCCAGCGAGCCCCAGTTGGCGCCGATGCGTACCGGTTTGTCGTACTTGATCGCGAACTCGATCAGCTGCGCGAACTGCAGATCCTTCTTCTTGCCGAAGCCGACATTGCCCGGATTGATGCGGTACTTGGCCAGCGCTTCGGCGCAGGCCGGCTCGGCGGCGAGCAACTGGTGACCGTTGTAATGGAAGTCGCCGATCAACGGCACCTCGATCCCCATCATGCGCAGCTTGTCGACGATGCGCGGAATGGCCGCGGCCGACTCGGCATTGTTGACGGTCAGGCGCACCATTTCCGAGCCGGCGCGCCACAGGTCGGCCACCTGCTTGACGCTGCCGGCGATGTCGGCGGTATCGGTATTGGTCATCGACTGGACGACCACCGGGTGGCCGCCGCCCACAGTCACGCTGCCGATCTTGACGGCCTGGGTGATGCGGCGCGGCCAGGCGGTGGCGTCGGCGGGAGGGGTTGGGCGAGTCACGGCGTCATACATCGCGGTATTTTAGCCTGTCATCGGTCCGCTCACAGCTGAAGCGCTGCGCGGGTCGTCTTCCGGGCCGATGCGACGGTTTGTCGCAGGCCGCCACGCCCCCGAGCGCATAGCATTGCCGTGATGAATTCCTCAGACGCCTCCTTCCTGCGGACCCTGTGCAGCCTGCGCTGGCTGGCTACCGCCGGCCAGGCCGCCACCATCCTGGTCGCCACCGGCCTGATGGGCCTGGACCTGCCGCAGCAACCCTTGTGGGCCGGCGTGGCCGCACTGGCGGTGTTCAACCTGTATGCGCAATTGCGGGTGGCCCACCGTGGCGCGGTCAGCCCGGCCACCGAGTTCGGCCATATCCTGGTCGATGTCACCGTGCTGACCTGGATGGTGGGCTGGAGCGGCGGCATCGCCAACCCGTTCGGCTCGCTGTTCCTGGTGCTGATCGCGCTGGCCGCGCTGGCCCTGCCGCTGGGCTGGGCGATGGCGGTGGCGGCGTCCTGTGTGGCCGGCTATGTGATCAGTGCGGCGTTCGGCCTGCCGCTGCCCTACGGTAGCTTCGACCCGCTTAGCCTGCACATGTGGGGCATGGCCGCCAACTTCCTGCTGTCGACGGTGGTGGTGCTGGCCTTCGCCACCCGGCTGGCCTTGTCGATGCGCGAACGCGAGCGCGAGATCTCCACGCTGCGCGAGCGCTTTGCGCGTAACGAGGGCATCGTCGCGCTGGCCACGCATGCCGCCTCGGTGGCGCATGAGCTCAACACGCCACTGGCGACGATGACCCTGCTGGTCGACGACATCGCCGATCAATGCGACCAGGGCGAATTGCGCGAGGATCTGGACACCCTGCGCGAGCTGCTGGTGCAGTGTCACGAGCGCGTGCTGGCGCTGGCCGCACCGGCCGACAACGGCCACCTCAGCCGCGAGGTGGCGGTCAAGGACGTGCTGGAACAATGGCGGCTGGTGCGCCCGACCATCGAGCTGCGCCGCAACGACGACGCACCGATGCGCCTGCTGCTGCAGCCAGGCGTCAGCCATCTGCTGATGGTGCTGCTCAACAATGCGGCCGATGCCGGCGAACGTGCCGGCCGGCCGCAGATCGATCTCACCCTGCGCGTGGAGCAGGACCATCTCAGCGGCGAAGTCCGCGACTATGGTCCGGGCTTCGACACCTCGCAGGCCATGCTGCCGGGCACCTTGTTCAATAGCGGCAAACACGACGGCATGGGCGTTGGGCTGGCGCTCTCGCACGCCACCGTCGAGCGGCTGCAGGGCGAGTTGTGGATGCTGCCCGCCGAAGGCAGCGGCGCCCGCGTCGGTTTCCGTCTGCCGCTCTCCGAACACGAGGCACTCGCATGACAAGCACTCCCCTGCGTACCGGCCTGCTGGTCGACGACGACACCCTGTACCTGCGTACGCTGCAGCGCAGCCTCGCCCGCCGCGGCGTGGAAACCCTGACCGCCACCGACGCGGCCAGTGCCCTGTCGACCGCACGCAGCGCCTTGCCCGATTTCGCCTTGATCGATCTCAAGCTCGGCCACGATTCCGGCCTGAGCCTGATCCAGCCGCTGCGCGAGATCCGCGCCGACATGCGCATCCTGCTGGTCACCGGCTATGCGAGCATCGCCACCGCGGTGGAGGCGATCAAGCTCGGCGCCGACGACTACCTGCCCAAGCCGGCCAATATCCCGACCATCATGCGGGCGCTGGGCGAAGAGGACGACGAGCTGCCGGAGCCGGACGAAGAAGAAACCGCGCGGGAAATGATGACACCGCTCAGCCGCCTGCAGTGGGAGCACATCCAGCAGGCGCTGCACGAAACCGGCGGCAATGTCTCCGCCGCCGCACGCCTGCTCGGCATGCACCGCCGCTCGCTGCAGCGCAAGCTGACCAAGCGGCCAAGCCCGGGGCCGTTACGCGAGCCCGGGCGTTGAGGCCTGGCATCGAGACGTTGAACCGTGGCGTTTTTCAGGCGCTACCCGAGGCTTGATCCATTCAACCATGGCGCTGTTTTTGGCGAGATCCGATACATAGCTCAAACGCTCGGTGAGTCGAGAGCGCGGTGCCCTCGCCGCTTGCGGGACACGCCGTGAATCCGTCCATGGAGGCTCCTTGGCGGCATCCATGCCGCCAAGGGTCCCGCAACCGGCAAGGACACCGCGCCAGACAGTTGGCCGGCTGCTTTCTTGAAAGCGTGTTGCTCGGCTTGCGGCAGCAGATGCGACGTTTGCAGCTTGCGTGTTGAAAGCCCGTTTGCTGCTCGGCTTGCGACGCGAAAATAGTCAGAGGTTGATCGAACGCTTAGTGATCCGACCAACGCACGTCCTGTGTCATTTCCACTATGCACACCGACCATCTCGACGGGTCCTTGTCCGCCCACCGTCGCGGGACCTTACGCGGCAGGGATGCCGCGTAAGAGCCTACAAGGACGTACTTGCGGCGTGTCCTGCGATGGTGGGCGGGCAAGGGCCGTGCAGCCAATTCACAGCGTCGAGAACACGGCGAGGACACCGCACCGGTTGCCGGCTGTTTTGTTGAAAACCATGCATACCGACCAGCTCGACTGGTCCTTGCCCGCCCATCGTCGCGGGACCTTACGCGGCATGGATGCCGCGTAAGAGCCTACAAGGACGTACTTGCGGCGTGTCCTGCGATGGTGGGCGGGCAAGAGCCCGGCAGCCAAGCCGCAGATCGGCAGCTCCGCAGCTAACTATCCACCCATCCCGAAAAACCAAATACGCTGGCTTCAGGGCTTCACTCTCAACGTGGCCCGAACACGCTCGCCCTGCGCGAGGTCGCGGTGATGCCATCGGCGCCGAGGATCAAGTTGCGCCCCCAGCTGCTGAGGCGCGTGGCGTTCCAGCCGATTGCGATATCCAGCGATTGCGTGCTGCTGTCATTGCCCGACCACGACCAGCCCAGATAGCCGACGTTGTAGTCGCGGGCACGGCGCATGATCGCTGCCTCGTCCACATGCGCGCCGCGATGGTCCCCACCGAACTCGCCGATCACCAGCGCCAGCTTTTTATCGCGGAAGGCGCGCAGATAATTGTTGACCGTCGCATCGCTGCCGAACACTTCGTACATGTGCACGCTGAAGATCAGGTTGCGGCGGCTGTCGCGCGCCAGCAACGCGGTAGCGTTGTCGCGCATGTAGAACTTCCAGTCCTGGCCCCAGTTCGGCGCATCCACCATCAGGGCGTGAGTCAATCCGGCCTTGCGCAATGCGGCGATTGCGGTTGCATGGCCGTTGACCCATTCGCTGGCGCTCAACTGATTGCCGAACGGCTCGTTGCCGATGTTGACGATGACCTGGTCTTCGTTGCCGATCAGCGCCTTGCGGATGCTGGTCCAGTACGCAGTAGCGTGGGCGAGGCCAGCGGCAGCGCCGTCTTCGCCATAGCCGGTGGTGTCGTGCACTTCCAGCACCGCGATCAGGCCCAGGCTCTTGCAACGCGCGATGATGCGCGACACCTCGGCCTCCGGCGTGCGGTTCCAGCGATAACCGGAACTGAGCACCACGCGCACGCTATTGGCGCCGGTGGCAGCGATGGCTGCCAGGGCCGCGTCGGTGCGGCTCGCGTACCAGGCATGCGGCAGATTGACGCCACGCAGGACCACGGTGTTGCCATTGGACTCACGCAGTTGTGTGCCGGACACCGACAGCCCCGCGTGCGCGGCAGACGACACTGCTAGGCCTGCAACGACCAGCAGCATGCGGTGGGCAAAACGAGACAACGGTGATTTCACGATCGATTTTTCCAGACAGAGGGGAGGAGGACGAGCGATGGCGGAACTCACAGTGCGCGTGAACACTGTGTCAATTTGACGTGCCAGCCGATGCAACCCCTGTCACATATCGAACAAGCGCCGAAACAAGTGCGCTGAACGATTACGTTGTTGTGGGGGACAAGGCAGGCGCACCCTCAGTCATCGGCGAGGGGGCGGCAATGTTTAGCGGTCGTGCGCCAGCGCCGACCACGACGCCGCACGTTTGCTTACATCACGCATGACGCGTGAGTCAGAGCGACCGTCGACCTGGCGCGTAGGCCGCCTCGTCATGCTGTGGCCTGATGCCATCGCACCGCTGTTGTCCCTGCAGCGGCGTTGGCGCAGCCATCGCGCGGCAATGCCGCCTCAACTGAACGCCACCTAGCAGCGTCGATCAAGGGATTACGCTTCAGGCCGATAGAAGCACATGCAATCCGTGCTTGCTCCTGCCAATTCCCCTCTTCCGCCCGTGGTCGACGAGTCGACCCGGTTGTCCGTCCTGCGTGGCCTGTGCCTGCTGGACTCGCCGCCGGACCCGGTGTTCGAGACCATCGCCGCCATGGCCGCCCGCAACCTTGGCGCAGAAATCGCGCTGGTGTCGCTGGTGGATGAGCATCGTCAGTGGTTCAAGGCCCGCATCGGCCTGGAACCGCAGGAAACGCCGCGCGACCAGGCGTTCTGCGCGCATGCGATCCGTGCCCCCGAGGTGATGGTAGTGCCCGACGCGCAACTGGATCCGCGCTTTTGCGACAACCCGCTGGTGCTGGGGCCACCCTTCATCCGCTTCTACGCCGGCGCGCCGCTGACGCTGCGCGACGGCCACCGCATCGGCACCTTGTGCGTGATCGGGACAAGCCCGCGTCCGGGCCTGGACGCCGAAGCGATCACCCAACTGGAAGGCCTGCGCGACCTGGCGGTGCTGCGGGTGGAAAACCTGCGCAGCACCACCTACCGCGACGGACCGACCGGGCTGCCCAATCGGTCGCGCTTTGCCGAAGACCTGGATGCCTGGCTGTCGCAACGCGATAGCGCGCCGGCCACTACCGCGGTGGCGGTCGACATCTGCGGCAGCGATTACTTCCGTGACATGGTCAAGGCGCTAGGCTGGGATTATGCCGACGGTTATGTGGCGATCGCGCAGCGTCGGCTGGCAGCGTATCTGCCCGCCGGCACCGCGCTGTATCGGCTGGACCCGACCACCTTCGGCTTTCTGGCCCAGGCCGAAACGCAGCGTCTGTCCGCGCTGTGCACCAAGGTCTCCAAGGCCTTTGCCGAGACGCTGGAACATCAGGGCATTCCGCATACCGCAGTGGCCTCGATCGGCGCGGTCTCGCTGCAGACCAGCTATGGCGCGGCCGACACCATCCGCTCGCTGACCACCTCGGTGGACATCTCGCGCGAACGTGGCGTGCCGTGGAGCATGTACGAGCGCAAGCACGACGTGGCCCAGCGCAACACCTTCCGCCTGCTGGCTTCCCTGCCCGCCGCGCTGGACAGCGCCAGCCAACTGCGCCTGCACTACCAGCCGCGCGTGGACCTGCACGATCACCGCTGCGTCGGAGTGGAGGCGCTGCTGCGCTGGCAGCATCCGATGATCGGCCCGGTGATGCCCGCCGACTTCGTGCCGATGGCCGAAAAAACCGCGTTGATCAACCGCATTACCGCCTGGGTCATCGACAACGGCATTGCCCAGGCCGCGCGCTGGCAGCAACAGGGCCTGGATTTCAATCTGGCACTGAACGTGTCGGCCGCCGATCTGGACCGGCCCGGATTCGTTGGCCTGCTGCGGCGTGGCCTGGAGCGCCACAACCTGGATCCGCGCCGGCTGGAGATCGAATTCACCGAAAGCGCGATGATCCGCCACCCCGAGCATCTGGCCGAGCAATTGGCGGCCATCGCGGCGCTGGGCGTGCATATCGCCATCGACGACTTCGGCACCGGCTACAGCAATTTCAGCTATCTCAAGCAGCTGCCGGCCAGCTCGTTGAAGATCGATCAGTCCTTCATCCGCTCGTTGCCGGACAACCGCACCGACCGCACCCTGGTGCCGGCGATGATCCAGCTCGGCCACAGCCTGGGCCAGCGCGTGGTCGCCGAAGGCATCGAGTCGGCGGAGGCCTACGCGCAGCTGCGCACCTGGGGCTGCGACGAAGGTCAGGGCTACTGGATCGCCAAGCCGATGCCGGCGGCCGCACTGGAAACCTGGCTGCAGACGCCGTGGCATGAGCAGCTGGAAGCGCCGGTCAATCTGCTCGCCGCAAGCCTGGCCGCGGCGCGGGTGTAAGCGGAAGCAGCACAGCAGCCAAAACGCACGCGGCGCGACACCTGAGTGTCGCGCCGCGTGCGCACAACCAATTTCAGCGGACTGGCTGGGCGATTACCAGAACACCGCATACAGCGCGACCAGGATCACCACCACCCCGATCGCACCGACCTTGAAGCCCAGCGTGGTGCCGTAGGCCACATCGTCGGTACGGATCAGGTCGCGTGCCTGGGTGGGCGCGGTCATCAACGACACCAGCACTGCCAGCACCAGCGCCGCCACGAACACCACGCCGATGCGGTCCATGAACGGCAATTCCGGCCAGGCAAACTTGAGCGCGAACGACAGCACCACCGAGCCGATCGCCGCGGTCAGTGCGCCGGCCTCGTTGGCGCGCTTCCAGAACAGGCCAAGCATGAAGATCACCACCACGCCAGGCGTGAAGAAGCCGGTGAATTCCTGGATGAACTGGAAGCCCTGATCGAAGTTGCCCAGCAGCGGCCGCGCGGTCAGGATGCCGATCACCACCGCTACGATGGCCACGATGCGACCCACGCGCACCAGCTGCTTCTGCTCGGTCTGCGGGCGGAACTTGGCGTAGAAATCCAGGGTGAAGATCGTCGCCACCGAGTTGATCTTTGAAGCCAGCGAGGCCACGATCGCCGCCACCAGCGCCGCGAACACCAGGCCCAGGATGCCGGTCGGCAACAGCTGCATCATGGTCGGATAGGCCTGGTCGGGCTTGGCCAGGTCCGGCGCCAGCACCACCGCGGCGATGCCCGGCACCACGATCACCAACGGCATCAGCAGCTTCAGGAACGCGGCGAACACCATGCCCTTCTGCGCCTCGCCGATGTTCTTGGCCGCCAGCGCGCGCTGGATGATGTACTGGTTGAAACCCCAGTAACTGATGTTCATCACCCACAGACCGCCCAGCAGCACGCTCAGGCCGGGCAGGTCCTTGTAGAACGGGTTGTCCTTGCTCAGGATCATGTGGAAGTGCTCGGGGTGCGCAGTCCACAGGTGCTTGAAGCCGGCCAGCACGCCGGCACCGTCGCCGATCCGTGCCAGGGTCAGCCCGGCCACCAGCAGGCCGCCCAGCACCAGCAGCGTGACCTGCACGATATCGGTCAAGGCCACCGCTTTAAGACCGCCGTACAGCTGGTAGACCAGCGCGAATACGCCGATCAACGCCAGGGCCAGGGTCTGGTCCATGCCGGTGACCTGGCTGACCGCGATCGACCCCAGCCACAGGATCGAGGTGAGATTGACGAACACGTACAGCAGCAGCCAGAACACCGCCATCAGGGTGCGGATCCACTTGCCGTACCGCTGTTCCAGGAACTGCGGCATGGTGTAGATGCCGTTGCGCAGGAAGATCGGCAGGAAGAACTTGCCCACGATCAGCAGCGTCAGCGCCGCCATCCACTCGTAGGAGGCGATCGCCAGGCCGATCGCATAACCGGAACCGGCCATGCCGATGATCTGTTCGGCCGAGATGTTCGCGGCGATCAGCGAGGCGCCGATCGCCCACCACGGCAACGACTTGCTGGCCAGGAAGTAATCCTCGGCGCTCTTGCTGTGACCTGCCTTCTCGCGCGAGACCCACTGCGCGAGCACGAAGATGCCGGTCAGATAGACCAGCACAATCACGATATCCAACGTCGCCAAACCCACTGCACTCTCCTGTCTGGCTCTGGGCTGAGCGTCGTGGACCGGACAGGTCTGCAGACTGCCGCCGCCCGCACTGCGTGCGTGACAGCAGCGCGGCGAACCGCAGCTGCAGGCCGTCCCGGCCGATCGACGCGCGCGTCCCGCGGCGGCTGATGACACCACCGCTGAGGGTGGCCGCTTTGACACATCGCCGGGGCCGGCGACGCATGTATGGGGTTGTTACCTGGGCATACCCGCAAGCGCGCCTGCGGGCGTGCTGCCTACTTGACCGGGCAGTCGAGCGTGACTTCAGCTTCGTTGAGCGCGCCCAGCGCGATCTTCGACACCGACAGGTCCAGCGCTGCAGCGCTTTCGATGCTGGCGACCTGGGTCAGCTTGGTCACATCCGCACCGGCCACTGCGAAGCATTTCAACGGCACGCCCACCACCTTCCACTGGCCTTGCGGCAGCGCGGCCAGGGTCTTCTGCGCATCGACGCGGCCGCCGCACTTGTCGCCACAGCCCACGCCCAGCCACACCGGCGCAGTCACTGCGCTGTCGCGGCGCACGGTCAGCTGCAACTGCACATCGCCGTTGCTCTCACGCGAGACATCGACCGGCTTGCCGGACACCAGCAATACGCTGGAGGCCTTGGCACCGGACCAGACCAGGCGCCGCGCATCTTCCTGCGCCTTGTGGTCGACCGCGGTCATCTTCAGGCTGCCATCGGACAGACCCACCGGCAGCGTGGTGGCCGGCATGTTGGCCTGGCCGGCATTGGACAGCTGCATCGCAATGCCCAGTGCCGGCTTGCCGCGCACGAAGTACACCCCGCCCACCGACTGCTCGCCGGACACGCCCGATTCCTCCGGCAACGCAGCCAGGTCGCCCTTGTCGGCGTAGGTCAGGCCGAAGCCGAACTTGAACTGCGGGTCGTAATCCTTCTGCCCGACGTTGTTGGCGAACTGCACCGCGGTCTTGGGCCAGGAGAAGCTCAGCTTGCCCTTGAAGTCGTTCTGTACCGTGCCATCGGCCTTGCGCAGCAGCACGTCGGCAATGCCCTCGCCTTCCGAACCCGGCAACCAGGCGGCGACGAAGGCATCGGCGGCGTTGATGTACTGGTTCATCCACAACGGACGCCCGCTCAGGAACACCGCCACCACCGGGATGCCTTCGGCCTTGAGCTTCTTGATCAGCGCCAGCTCGCTCTCGTCGCCCGGCTTGTAAAGCAGGGTGGCGATGTCGCCCTGGAACTCGGCGTACGGGTTCTCACCGAACACCACCACCGCCACGTCGGGCTTGGTCTTGTACGCACCATCGACTGCCAGCTCGGCCTTGCCGCCGGCGGCCTTGATCTGCTTGTCCAGGCCTTCCCAGATGGTGTTGCCATTGGGATAGTCGCTGCGCTTGGTGCCGGTGCCCTGCCAGTTCAGCGTCCAGCCGCCGGATTGCTTGCCCATGTCGTTGGCGCCGTCGCCCAGCACCAGTACGCGCTTTTTCGGATCCAGCGGCAGGATGCCGGCCTGGTTCTTGAGCAGCACCAGCGACTCGCGCACCGCCTGGCGGGCGATCGCGCGGTGTTCCGGCGCGCCCAGCAATTCGTATTTGCCGCCGAGCGGGCGCTTGGACGGCTTGCCGGCTTCGAACAGGCCCAGGCGCAGCTTGACGCGCAGGATCCGGCGCACCGCATCGTCCAGCCGCTCGGCCGAGATCTGGCCCGACTTCACTGCCGCCAGTTCGGTCTCGTAGATACCTTTCCAGCTGTCGGAGGCCATTGCCATGTCGACGCCGGCAATGAACGAGGCCGGGCAGTTTTCGTTGGTGCAGCCCTTGACCTGGCCGTGGCCATTCCAGTCGCCGACCACGAAACCGCCGAAGTTCATGCGGCCCTTGAGCACGTCGGTCAGCATGACCTTGTTGCCGTGCATCTTCTCGCCATTGAAGCTGTTGAACGAGGCCATCACCGTCTGCGCACCGGCCGCGATCGCCGGCGGGTAACCGGCCGCGTGGATATCGCGCATGGTGGCTTCGGACACCTTGGTGTCGCCCTGGTCCTTGCCGTCGGTGGTGCCGCCGTCGCCGACGAAATGCTTCACCGAGGAAATCACGTGGCTGCCATCGAGGAACTGCGGGGTGCCCGGCACGCCCTGCACGCCTTCAACCATCTTGCCGGCGAAGCTGGCCACCACATCCGGCGACTCGGAATAGCCCTCGTAGCTGCGGCCCCAGCGGTCGTCCTGCGGCACCGCCACGGTCGGCGCGAATGTCCACTCCATGCCGGTGACGCGGGTTTCGGCGGCGGTGACTTCGCCGATCTGCTTGATCAGCTCCGGGTTGCGCGTGGCGCCCAGGCCGATGTTGTGCGGGAACAGCGTGGCGCCGACGATGTTGCTCTGGCCGTGCACCGCATCGATGCCGAAGATGATCGGAATCGCGTTGCCGCCCTTGGAGGTGTCCATCGACGCTTCATAGAAGGCGTCGGCCAGCTTCAACCACTCGGCCGGGCTGGCGTCGTACTTGCCGCCTGGATCGGAATTGCCGCCGGCCAGCACCGAGCCGATGCGGTACTTGCGCACATCGTCCGGGGTCATGCTGGCGATGTCGCCCTGGATGGTCTGCGCGACCTTCTCTTCGACGCTCATCTTGGCCATCACATCGGTGATGCGCTGCTCCAGGGCCTGGTCCTGGGCGAACGGCCACTTCGGCGACGGCCACTGGTCGGGATGGATCGTGGTGGACGCCTCGGCAGGTGCGGCGGCCGGTGCGGTCTTGCTCGCCTCGGCAGCGGTGTCCTTGCCTTGGCAGGCGGCCAGCATCAGCACCGCTGCGGCGGTGGCCAGAGAGAGGGCACGACGCGCCACGGGCGCGGCGGTACGACGAAGCAGCTTGTCCAAGATCCAGGTCTCCAGGTGGTTCTCCCCACGGCGATGCGTGACGCCGCAGGCCATTAGGCGGCGTACGCTTGCGTGAATCCCCTACCCTGTCAACAACACGCGCTTGTATGCCAAACGCCGGCCAACTTATTGGCCCGGGCTATAGGCTTGGAATACCGGCAGCACCTGTCAAACCACGGCAAAGCGCCGAATCCGGCGTGGCGCTTGGTCTTTCGCGGCGGCGCAGTTTGCTGCAATGCACCACTGTCCGCGATCACCATTGCGCAGCTCCTGTCACCTGCACGCGCGCTGCTGGGTTCGCTTGTTGCACCGTGTACGAACGCCCGCCAACGGGTGAGCTCGCCGTCAAACAACTGTCATACCTCGGGCCTAGCGTGACCGGCTTGCCGATGCGCCACCGGCCATCGTTGATCGCCGTCTTTGCCTGGAGTTTCGATGTCTGCCTCCCCCGATCCCGCCCGCCGCCGCCTGATGCAGTTGCTGGCGTCCGTCCCGCTGTTGCCGCTGGGCAGCGCCAGCGCCGCCGCCCTGCAACACCTCGGCGGCGCGGCACTGGCCGCACACCCGTTGCGGCCGTCGGACAACCCGACCCAGCTGGTGTCGGCCACCTTCCATGGCATGCCCGCACCCAGCCTGGCCAACCCCGCGGCGATGGCCACCACCACGGTGGGGTCGGCGCTGACGGTGGCGCGCAGCGACGGCAGCACCCAGCGTTATGCGCTTGCGTACCACCCGTTCTTCGTCACCGGCGACCAGGTGCCCGACGGCAAGGGTGGCACCGTGCTGGCCGGTGGCTATTACGACATCCAGCATCGGCCGATCATCGACCGCTCCAAACCCGGTGCCGAACGCCCGTTCTTTTCCGATTGCCCGGACGGCTCCTCGCTGCTGACCCTGCCCGATGCCAAGGTGCCCGGGGTCAAGGGCAACCATGTATTTGCGGTGGTGCAGTTCGAATACACCACCCGCGACCAGGCCGGCAACGACACTAACCGCCACCTGCCCGCGCCGATCGCGGTGCTGACGCTGGATCAGGACCCGGCCACCGGCAAGCTGTCGCTGGTGAAATACCACAACGTCGACACCGCGCCGGTGCACGGGCTGTGGACCACCTGCGGCGCCAGCCTGTCGCCGTGGAATACCCACCTGTCCAGCGAAGAGTACGAACCCGACGCCACCGCGCTGGCCGGCAACACCCAGTTCCGCAGCTACAGCACGCATCTGTACGGCGACCCGGAAAAAGCCAATCCGTACCACTACGGCCACCTGCCCGAAATCACCGTGCACCCGGACGGCACCGGGAGCGTGCGCAAGCACTACTGCCTGGGCCGCATCTCGCACGAGCTGGTGCAGGTGATGCCCGACCAGCGCACCGTGCTGATGGGCGACGACGCCACCAATGGCGGTCTTTTCATGTTCATCGCCGACCGCAAGGCGGACTTGTCGGCCGGCACCTTGTACGTGGGCAAGTGGCAGCAGACCTCGGGCGTGGGCCCGGGCGCGGCCACGTTGCGCTGGATCAAGCTCGGCCACGCCACCAGCGCCGAGATCCAGGCCATGGCCGACCGCCTGACCGCCGCCGACATCCTCGACGTGCATCTGAGCGACCCGAGCGATGCCTCGTTTACCAAGATCCCGTTCAACGGCACCTTCAACTGGATCCGCATCAAGCCGGGCATGGAGAAGGCGGCGACCTATCTGGAAACCCATCGCTACGCGGCGCTGGCCGGCGGCAGCCTGGGTTTCACCAAGCTCGAAGGCACAACCGTCAACGCGCGCGACAAGATCGCCTACATGGCGATGTCCTACATCGTCACCAGCATGCGCAACGGCTCGGGCGACGTGAAGGTGGAAGGCCCGGATGCGGGTGCGGTGTACGCCCTGAATCTGCGTGGCGGCCAGCGCGACAACCACGGCGCGCCGATCCACAGCGACTGGGTGCCGATCGACATGGCCGCACCGGCCGCGCTCACCGGCCACGATCTGGCCAAGGCCGACGCGCTGGGCAACCTGGCCGACCCGGAACGGCTGGCCAACCCGGACAACCTCAAGTTCTCCGAAGCGCTGCGCACCTTGTTCATCGGCGAAGACAGCAGCCTGCACGTGAACAATTTCCTGTGGGCCTACAACGTGGACAGCGGCACGCTGACGCGGGTGCTGTCGGTGCCGGCCGGCGCCGAATCCACAGGCCTGCATGCGGTCGACCAGATCCACGGCTGGACCTACGTGATGAGCAATTTCCAGCATCCCGGCGACTGGGAAAGCCCCCTGCACGACACCGTCAAGGCCACGCTGGATCCGCTGATCCGCGCCAACTACAAGAACCGTTTCGGTGCAGCGGTGGGCTATCTCACCGGCGACCCGGTGGCGGTGAAGCTGGGCAAGGCGTAAGCGCCGCCGTTGCAGTTACAGCGCTGCGTGACGCTGCAGCCGACACGTGCCACGTGGCGTTCTCGCTGCTGTCGCAAGGCCAGTAGGAGCGCACCTGGGCGCGAAGAGCTTTCCCGGTATGCCTGTCGCGCCCCGGCGCGCTCCTACGGGTGAGGCCGACACGTGCAGCATGGCGTTCTCGCTGCTGTCGCAAGGCCAGTAGGAGCGCACCTGGGCGCGAGGAGCTTTCCCGGTATGGCCTGTCGCGCCCCGGTGCGCTCCTACGGGTGAGGCCGACACGTGCAGCGTGGCGTTCTCGCTACTGTCGCAAGGCCAGTAGGAGCGCACCCGGGCGCGAGGAGCTTTACCGGTATGGCCTGTCGCGCCCAGGTGCGCTCCTACGGGTGAGGCCGACACGTGCAGCATGGCGTCTCGCTACTGTCGCAAGGCCGGTAGGAGCGCACCTGGGCGCGAGGAGCTTTATCGGTATGGCCTGTCGCGCCCCGGTGCGCTCCTACGGGTGAGGCCGAACGTGCAGCGTGGCGTTCTCGCTGCTGTCGCTAGGCCGGTAGGAGCACACCTGGGCGCGAGAAGCAGATCAGACCGCAAGTGCCTGAGCGCGGTCAGGGCTGCCGCAACTCCAGCGCCGCCATCACGATGGGCTTGGCCCAATTGGGCACCTGCGCCAGTTCTTCGGGCGTTTGCGGGTATTGCAGGCCATTGCGGTCCAGTTCCAGCACCAGCAGCGGCGCGACCTGCCCGGTCGCGTCGGCAGGCGCGCTGTTGTCGTAGACATGCAGCACCGACAGGTGCGGCAACAGCGCGATCAGGTTGGCACGCGAGGCATCGTAACGCTCGCGGATCTTGTGCTCGGGGATGGCATGCCCGCCAGCGGCCGCGCGCGCCGCCACACGTGCGATATGCAGCTCGACGCTCGACAGGCCGCAGAACCAGACCGCCACCGTGTGCGTCGCGCAGGCCTGCCACAGCAGGCGCGGGATGGTGGTCGCGCCCAGGGTGGTTTCGAACGCATAGTCATGGCCGGCGTCCATGGCCTGACGCAGTCGCCGCACGCCTTCCTGCCAGGCTTGTGCATTGGCGTCTTCGGGTGACCAGCCCTGCTCCACCAGGTCCCGGGTGAACGCATCCGGGTTGAACCAGGTGGCGCCGTCTTCCCGCAGCAGGCTGCCCAACAGCGAACTCTTGCCGGCGCCGTTGACGCCGGCCAGCACCAGAATGTTCCCCACGATTTAGAGCGACGGCCCCAGCGCGATCTTGCTGCCCCGGCGTGCCGGCTTGCCGATCACCTGGGCCAGGCCTGCGCCATCGGTCACCGCCGCAAGATGCGCATCGAACCTGGTCTGCAATGCCTGCAGCGACTGCGCGCGCGTCGAGGCGGCCGTCGCTGCACTTGCCTGGCTGACCAGCCGGCGGTATTCCTCCGCGTCCACCACCACCGCCTCGGGGTGATTGTGGTTGGTGATGACCACTGCGCCATGCGAGCGCACCTTGCGCATCAGGCTGGGCCAGCCCTTCACCTTGATGTCGGCGGCGGGGGATTTTTCGAGCTCGGGCAGATCCTGGAGGCGAGACATGGGACGGTCCTGCGCGCTGTGGTAGCTTCAGCCTACTCCCAACGTCCCATTTTGGGAAATTTGGCTATTTGGCCCAAATTTATCGCCACGCAGGAACTCCAAAAACAAAACGGGGCCCGCAGGCCCCGTCGTCTGACACCATCGATGCGCGACAGGCTCAGCCGCGTAACTTGGCCAGCAGCTCGCGCGTTACCGGGTCGGCCACGTCGGCCGACTCGCCCTTCAGCGCCGGCAGCAACTGGCTGGCCAGCTGCTTGCCCAGCTCCACGCCGAACTGGTCGAACGCGTTGATGCCCCACATCACCGACTGCACGTAGACGCTGTGCTCGTACATCGAGATCAGCGCACCCAGCGCCTGTGGGGTCAGCGCATCGAGCAGGATCACCGTGCTTGGGCGGCCGCCCGGATAGCTGCGGTGCGGATCGCTGCTGTCCTGGCCGTTGGCCAGCGCTTCGGTCTGCGCCAGCACGTTGGCCATCAGCGCGACGTGGTTCTCCGCATACGGATCGTCGTTGTGCACTGTGCCGATGAAATCGGCCGGCACCACGCTGGTGCCCTGATGCAGCGCCTGGAAGAAGCTGTGCTGCACATCGGTGCCCGCACCGCCCCACCACACCGACACGGTGTCGCTGTCCACTGCAGAACCGTCGAGCTTGACCCGCTTGCCCAGGCTTTCCATCACCAGCTGCTGCAGATAGGCCGGCAGCAGGGCCAGGCGCTGGTCGTAGGTCATCACCGCATGCGTGGCGCTGCCGAGCAGGTTGCGGTTCCACACCGCGGTCAGGCCGTGCAGCACGGCGACGTTTTCTTCCAGTGGCGTGTCGAGCACATGCGCGTCGAACTGCGCAGCGCCTTCCAGCAATTGTTCGAAACGCTCGAAGCCGATCGCCAGGGCGATCGGGAAACCTACCGCCGACCACAGCGAATAACGCCCACCGACCCAGTCCCACATCGGCAGCACGCGGCTCGGTGCGATGTCGAAGGCCTTGGCAGCGCGCTCGGGATTGGCACTTACCGCGTACAGGCGCTCGCTGCCGCCCAGCCAGGCGTGCAGGATGCTGCCGTTGAGCAGCGTTTCCTGGGTACCGAAGGTCTTGGAAATCAGGATGCCGGCGGTGCGTGCCGGGTCCAGCGTGGCCAGCGTGCGCTGCATCGCCGCGCCATCGACGTTGGAGACGAAATGCACGCGGAAACGCGCACCCGACGGTGCCCGCAAGGCATCGGCCACCAGCCGCGGCCCCAGGTCCGAACCGCCGATGCCGACGCTGACGATATCGGTGACGTCGGTGGCTTCCAGCTGCTGGATCAGCGCGCCCATGCGTTGGCGGACTTCCGCAGCGGTGGCATACGCTTCGGAGGCCACCGGCGCATCGGTCAGGTCGCCGCGCAATGCGGTGTGCAATGCAGCGCGCTGTTCGGTGACATTGACCTGCTCGCCGCGGAACAGGCGCTGGAACGCGCCGGCCAGGTCACGCTCGCGCGCGATGGCGAACAAGGCATCCAGCGCGGCGCGGTCGTACTTCTGCCGCGCGAAATTGAAATACAACGGACCGACCTGCCTGGCGTATTGCGTCGGCCGTTGCGGCTCGGCGGCAAGCAATGCGGGGATGGCAGCGCCGCGCAGGCGCTGGGCGTGGGCGTGAAGCGCGTCGAATCCGTTGGTATGTGTCATGCGGCCTGCGTGGGGATGCTGTGGTTGGTGTGGGTGATCGTGTTGTTGCCGTCCACATATACCAGATTGGGCTTGAAGGTCTCGGCTTCGGCTTCGCTCATGCTGGCGAAGGCGGCCACGATGATCAGGTCGCCGACCTGCACGTGACGCGCGGCGCCGCCGTTGAGCGAAATGATGCCGCTGCCTTCGTCGGCGCGGATGGCATAGGTGCTGAAACGCGCACCGTTGGTGACGTCCCAGATATGCACCTGTTCGAACTCACGGATGCCGGTGGCTTCCAGCAGCAGGCCGTCGATGGCGATCGAGCCTTCGTAATTGAGCTCGGAATGGGTGACGGTGGCGCGGTGGATCTTGGCTTTCAGCAGGGACAGGTGCATGACGGGCAACGGCAAAGGAAAGCCGGCATTTTAGCGGAAAGCGCCGGTGTCCACCGGCCTGCCGCGCAACCGGTGGTGAGGGCTTCAGGCCGGCACTGGACAAATGCGCCTGTGCGCCGGACCGCGGGTGTCGCCGGTGACGGTCTGATGCAGCGCTTGCAGCGGCATCAGACCGCTCAGAATTCCAGGTTGTCGATCAGCCGCGTGCTGCCCAGACGGGCGGCGATCAGGGCCACGCGCGCGCCGGCATGGCTGTCGCCCGGCTCGCTCAGATCGGGCAGCCGCACCACCGCGTAATCGACGCGGAAACCGGCCTGTTCCAGCGCCTGGGTGGCGGCGTCCTCGACCTGCGCACGCGGCGTGCCGGCCGCGTAGCTGTCGCGCATCTGCAGCAGCACCTTGCGGATCTGGGTCGAGCGCGGGCGCTCGTCGTCGGTCAGATACTGGTTGCGCGAGCTCATCGCCAGGCCGTCGGCCTCGCGCACGATGCTGCCGCCCAGGATCTCGATCGGAAACGCCAGGTCGGCCACCATCTGGCGGATCACCGCCAGCTGCTGATAGTCCTTCTTGCCGAAAGCGGCCACGTCCGGCTGCACCTGATTGAACAGCCGCGCCACCACCGTGCACACGCCGTCGAAATGCCCCGGCCGGCACACCCCTTCCAGCACGTCGCTGACGCCCGGCGCGTGGATCGGTGTGGCCAGTGCGGTGCCGAGCGGATACATGGTGTCCACGTCGGGCAGCCACAGTGCATCGCAACCGGCGTCTTCCAGGCCGCGCAGGTCGGCCTCGGGCGTGCGCGGGTAACGTGCGAAGTCTTCGTTGGGGCCGAACTGGGTCGGGTTGACGAACACGCTCGACACCACGCGGTCGGCGTACTGGCGCGCCAGCATCACCAGCGAATAGTGGCCGGCGTGTAGGTTGCCCATGGTCGGCACCAGCGCCACGCGCAGGCCCTCGCGCTTCCAGCCGGTGACCAGTGCGCGCAGGGTGGAAAGATCGGTCAGGGTCTGGATCATGCGGCGTACGCGTGCGCTGCGTCGGGGAAGCTGCCGTCGCGCACGGCCTGCGCGTAAGCGCGCACCGCGCCCGCCACCGAGCCGCCTTCGGCGAGGAAATCCTTGACGAACTTGGGCCGGCGGTGACCGCTGTCCAGGCCCAGCATGTCGTGCATCACCAGCACCTGGCCATCGCAGCCGGGACCGGCGCCAATGCCGATGGTGGGCACGCTGAGCGCGGCGCTGATCTGGGTGGCGATCGGCGTGGGCACGCATTCCAGCACGACCAGGCTGGCACCGGCATCGACCACGGCCTGCGCGTCGCGACGCAACTGCTCGCCGGCTTCGCCGCGCCCCTGCACCGTGTAACCGCCGAAACGCAGCACCGATTGCGGGGTCAGCCCCAGATGCGAGCAGACCGGGATCTCGCGCTCGACCAGATAGCGGATCACCTCGAGCTTGTGCCCGGCGCCCTCGATCTTGACCATCTCCGCGCCAGCCTGCAGCAGTTGGGTGGCAGCGTCCAGTGCGCGCTCGGGCGTGGCATCGGCCTGGAACGACAGATCGGCCACCAGCAACGCCCGCTCCAGCACCCTGGCCACTGCGGCGGTGTGGTAGACCATGTCGGCGGTGGTCACCGGCAAGGTGGAATCGTGCCCCTGCACCACCATGCCCAGCGAATCGCCGACCAGGATCAGGTCCACGCCGTTGGCATCGAAGGTCCGCGCAAAGCCGGCGTCGTAGGCGGTCAACATGACCAGTTTTCGACCCTCGCGCTTGGCCTGCGCCAAGGCGGGCACGGTCCAGGGCTTGCTGTCGGTATGGCTGCTCATGAAGTCATTACGTGGGGTGATAAGCCGGCCATTATCTACCCAATCGGCTCCAGCCCGCAGACATCGATGGCCTGCAGGGCGTGTCGCACTGTTCCATGGCCCGGAATGATCGCCTCCGGAGCGAGCTCGGACAGCGGCAGCAGCGCAAAGGCGCGCACCTGCAGATGCGGGTGCGGGACCTGCAGGCGTGGCAGGTCGATCACCTGATCGGCGTACAGCAGCAGATCCAGGTCCAGCGTGCGCGGGCCCCAGCGCTCGCCGTCGATACGCTGCCGGCCGAAGGCCTGCTCGATGCCGAGCAAGGCCTCCAGCAGTTGCAATGGCGCCAGCGCAGTACGCAGCTGCGCCACCGCATTGATGAAATCGGGCTGGTCTTCGCGGCCCCAGGCCGGCGTGCGATACAGGCGCGAGGCGGCAATCAGGGTGGATTGCGGCAGCTCACCCAGTGCGGCGATGGCCGCGCGCACGCTGGCCTCGGCCGGGCCCAGGTTGGCGCCCAGGCCGACGAAGGCGGTGTGCACGCCCTACTCGCCTGCAGGCGCGCCGGTGCGACGGCGGCGGCGGCGGCGCTTGCGCGGTGCACCTTCCTCGCCTTCGTGATCGGCCTGCGCAGTTTCGATCGCATCGACCAGTTCCTGGCCGGAGGACTTCTGCGCCTCACGCCAGAACTCCACATCGGCGGCGTGATCGGCCGAGGCGAACTGGCGCAACACCAGGAAATCGAACGCGGCGCGGAAACGCGGGTGCGACAAGGTGCGGAACACGCGCTTGCGCTGACGCGAGGAGAAGCGCGTCTGCAGCAGCCAGATTTCCTGCATCGGCAGCGAGAAACGGCGCGGCAGCGCCACGCGCTCGAGCTGATGCAGGGTGACCCGGTCGGCGGCGCGACGCTGCGCGTCTTCCGGCTGCACGCCCTGTGCCTGCAGGCCCATCAGGGTGCGGCAGAACGCCGGCCAGAGCAGCAGGGCGAACAGGAACGCCGGCGACACCGGCTCGTCATTGGCCACGCGCGCGTCGGTATTGCGCAGGCCTTCCAGCACCATGGCGCGCAATGCGCCACTGCGGTTGGAGCGCAATGCGGCCGCACTCTCCGGGAACAGCGCACCGAGCAGGCCGTAACGCTCCAGCCCCTCAAAACTGGCCACACCGTGTCCGGACAGGAACAGCTTGAGGATCTCTTCGAACAAGCGCGCCGGCGCGGCCTCGGACAACAGACCGGCCAGGCGCGGGATGGGTTCTGCGGTGCCGGCTTCGATATCGAAGTTCAGCTTGGCCGCCAGACGCACCGCGCGCAGCATGCGCACCGGATCTTCCTGGTAGCGCAGTTCCGGGTCGCCAATCAGCTTCATCAGGCGCGCCTGCACGTCCTCGAAGCCGCCGCAGTAGTCGCGCACCGAGAAATCCTCGATCGCGTAGTACAGCGCGTTGCAGGTGAAGTCGCGACGGATCGCATCGTCTTCGATGGTGCCGTAGACGTTGTCGCGCACCAGCCGGCCGTTATCCAGTTCGCGGTCGCCGCTGCCATCGTCGATGTTGGCGCGGAACGTGGCCACTTCGATGATCTCGCGGCCGAACACCACATGCGCCAGGCGAAAGCGGCGGCCGATCAGGCGACAGTTGCGGAATAGCGCTTTGACTTCTTCCGGCGTGGCGCTGGTGGCCACGTCGAAATCCTTGGGATGGCCGCCGACCAGCAGGTCGCGGACGGCGCCGCCGACCAGGTAGGCACCAAAGCCCGATTCGCGCAGGCGGTACAGCACGCGCAGCGCGTTGGGGCTGATGTCCTTGCGCGAGATGGTGTGCTGATCGCGTGGGATGACGCGCAGCGTGAACGGAGATGTAACTGAGGGTTCGATGATGGCGCTTCCGTCTTGTGTTGCAGGATTGCCCAACGGGTTTTAGCGCACTATACTAGCGCGCTGCACAAGACGCACCAAACGCTCCCTTCGTCTAATGGTTAGGACGTGGCCCTCTCAAGGCTAAAACAGGGGTTCGAGTCCCCTAGGGAGCACCACCGTCGTCTGACTGCAGAACACGCCAAGACCCCGCATTGCGGGGTTTTTGCGTTATTGGGCATGGGTGGTTGCCGCTGGTCGGGTGGATGCGCCTCGATCCCGCCCAGGGTCAGAGAAGCGCAGCTCCCATGGCAACGCCATCGATCCAAGGTGCTGAGATGCGCCGACTGGCTGAGGCTGGTTACGGCGCCGGGCGCAGCGGGTTTGACCTTGCCGTCGATCGCGCACTTCAGTCCTGCAACTGCACGTGGTGCACCCTGGCGTGGGCGCATGGGCGTGGATCTTGCCGATCACCCCACTAAAAAAATCATGTACGGCCCGATCAACACATAGGCCTGCGCGACCGCGCGTCCGCATCGCCGCAGCGTGCGATCGACCTCGCACTTGCGCGCAGCAACGGCAGATCGACGTGGATGTTTGCACTGCATGGCAATTCCTCACTCGGCGAAGGAATGAAACGCATCGGCATCGGTATTACTGTCGGTTTCGGCGGTGGCGTCATGTGCATGCAGACTTTCCAGGTGGCGCACTGCCACATGGAAGACGGCGTGGCGCTCGGCCAGCACCTTGCGCAACCGCCGCGCGGCATCTTCGACATACATCAGGTTGGCGCCATTCAAGCGGGCAAACGCCTGCTCGTCGATGCGCCGTACCGCCGCCTGCACCGGCGTCGCCAGTGCCTGTTCGCACAGGCCGACCAGCTCGCGGATGTCCAAGCGCTGCGCGCATGCGCTCAGCTCCACGCGCACCTGCGCCACGCTGCGCTGGCTATGCGGCGTGGCGTACGAACCGTTGTGTTGCAGCCATTGCGCAACCTCTGCGATCGGTAACGCATCGCGCCCTTGGTGCTGCTGCAAAAACGCATCGCTCAGCAACTGGCGCGACAAGGCCGCCGAACAGGGACAGGTGGAGGCGTACAGCACATCGACCTGCAACTGGATCTCGGTGCGGCCTGCCCTGGATTGCGCATCGATGCGCACCGGATAGGCGCGCCAACCGCTCAGTCCTTCGCTGCGCAGCGCCGGCATCCGCAGCATCAACTCGAAGTTCAGCCCCAGCCGCGCCGCACGGCTGCCGCAATCGGCATGACTGTCGATCAGCGCCTGCAGCAGCTGCGACACCATCGCCGGCGACACCGGCTGCTCCAGATGCCGATCCAGCAGGCGGTACAAGCGCGACATGTGGATGCCCTTGAGTTCCGGGCGCGGCAGATCCACCTGCACGCTGGCACGCGCGGCTACGCTGCCACTGGGCCCGGCATCGGCCAGCCGCAGCGGCACGGCGATGTCCTGCATGCCGACCCAGCGCAGCGGCGCGCTCAGTGGGGAAGGTTCGGTAACGGCAACATCGGGCAGCGTGGCGGACATCGAAAGCTCGTAGAAGGGATGAGGGCAATCGCGCCTCAGGCGCGACCGGGAAACATCTGGAAGTAATCGTCGATACCGGCATGCAGCATGTGCGCCAGTTCGTCCTGATGCGTATCGCCGCACAGCCGCCGGCAATCGTCGCGATTGCTCATGAAGCCGGTTTCCACCAGCAGCGACGGAATATCCGGCGACTTCAACACGGCAAAGCCGGCCTGCCCGACCTGGTCCTGATGCAGCCGCGTCACCTGCTGCAGCCGCCCGAGCATCACCTTGCCGAACGCCACGCTGCTGGCGATGGTGCCGCTCAGCGACAGGTCGGCCAGCACCTGCGACAACACCGGGTTGCTTGGCACCCGCAGACGGCGCGTACTGTCGCCCATGTCGTCGGCGGCGTTTTCGCTGTCGGCGATCCAGCGCGCCAATGCAGAGCTGGCGCCGTTCTGCGACAAGGCAAACACCGACGCGCCGCGCGCCTGGCTGCTGGGCGCAGCATCGGCATGGATGGACACGAACAGATCGGCATTGCGGCGATGGGCGATCAACACCCGCTCGTGCAACGCCACGAAGCGATCATCGCTGCGGATCATGGTCGGCCGGTAACGCGGATCGGCCGCCAGGCGCTGGTGCAGCCGCCCCGCGACCGCCATGGCCACATGCTTCTCGTAGCGCGCATCGGCACTGACCGCGCCGGGATCCTTGCCGCCGTGACCGGCGTCGATGGCGACCACGTAGGGATGCAGGCGGGAGCGCGTGGGCGCAGCCGCCGCAACGGCTGGCTCGGTCGGATCGGCCGCGGACAACGACGCAGTGCCGGACACAGCAGCAAGATCGACCACCAGTGCACCATCCTCCCAGCGCGCCGTGGCTGTCAGCGGCTGCGCCAGATCGAGCACCACGCGCAGCCCATCGCCGTGCGAGCCGCTACGGATGGCGACGACCGCGAGATCGTCAGGCAATGGATCGATCTGCGGTGGTTGCGTCGAAACGCCCGGCAGGTCGATGACCAAGCGCGCTGGATTGGACAGGCTGAAGCTGCGGTAGGCGACCTGCGTACTCAATGCGAGCCGAAGTCGCAGTCCCGCGCCCTGACGCTGCAGATTGCAACTGCGCAGCAGCGGCTGCGGCTGCGCGTGGACCAGGTGCGGCGACAGCACCAAGGCGGCACCGACGGCGTGCAACACCTGCCGCCGCCTCATCGAGCCAACCCCGGAGGATCGACGTGGCCACCGCGCCACTTCGAGCACGGACGGTTCGGCATGGTGACCAGGCAAACGACACTCTGCGGCAAGGAACGCGACACGGCGTGACCGGACGAACGATGGATGAAGTGTTATAAAGTAACACTTATTGCGCAAAATCAAGCCCGCCGTGCCCCGCCACTGCCCTCACGTTCACTTTTACCGAAGAGCACAACGATGTCGCCCGTCATCCCCGACAGCTATACCGCCTGGCGCCACTGCATCGAAGTCGACTGCGCCCAGCCACTGACCGCCCCTTTCATCACCCAACGAATCGCAAGCCTGCGCGATCTGAGCGACCACCACACCCAGCAGTTCTTGCGTCGTTGGGGCGAATCTCATCACCGGCGAGTGATTGGATGGTTTGAACGTGCCGGTGGCGAACTCGAGCCGAGCCGCTAAATAGCGCGCGCGCTCCAGCACTGCACATCACGCCTGACCGGATAGGTCCAGGTAACAGCGGATGCGGTTGACTGTTCCTCGCTGATCGGCAACGGTATGCCGCAGCGATTTTCTGCGACAAACAATCAACAAAATCTGCCATTCAACACGTAACGTATAAGCGCCTGAATCGCAGGCGGAGTTGCCCCATGCAGGGGGAAGGCAAAATCATGAAGAACGCAAAAAATTGGCTTATGGCTTTTTGCGTCGTTGCTGGAATGCTGTCGTCAGGCATGGCAATGGCTCAATGCTGTGCCAATGGTGGCGTCGGCGTACATGCAATGACAGGACTTGGCGACAGCAATCCCAAGGCAGCCAACCTAACGATGGATCCGTCGCTTGCCATTTATGAACTCCATCGCGATGGAGTGACATATCTCCAGATCAACGATGTAACTGGAGTGGTCCACGCAGTGGTAGCACGAGTGGACAACGCACTCTGGACCTTGCCAATGGGCAAGGATGTAGAACGCGTCGTGCTGCCGGCGGCGAACAGGATTTCGGCAGGCACGAGTTCAAACAATCCGCCAATGTTTGATTCAACTCAGCGTGATCAAGCACGACTTGTCTACAAAACAAAGAACTTCACGGTATTCAACTGGCGGGAAGCAACTGGGGAACACTGGATAGTCTCCCCCTGACTGCAACGGAGACTGGCTCGGCAACCAGAAAGGTGAGAACCAACGCATGGCGGCGGCGAAACATGCCGCCATGCGCTTTCAAGCGCGCCTTCAGTTCAGCCTCCACATCGATCGAGTCGCTCTTGGCCGCCTCAGCTGACGACGAATCCGCAATCACGCGCACCAACACGCCCTTAGCTCCTCTCCCTGTCCAAGCACGAGCCTGAATGAAGTGCCGACTAGCCGGCGGCAAGATCTCCACACAATTGAGCGTACTGCGATAAGCACTCAATTGGAGCTCCAATGACAGCTTCCTGCAGTCACCGCGAAACACGCATTGAAACTGAGATTGGCAGAAGCGTTCGAGTGCTGACGAACGCAGAGCCTGATACAGCCCATGCGTCTCGATTTCCAACGGATACAGCGCGGCGACATACTGCTGAAGCAATTGCGACTCAAGGACACCAACCCGCGTCATCTCCATTGCTGCAGAATGCTGCCCTCTGCCCCTCAAATCAGCCACCACATCTTTGCGCATCTTGTTGATCTGAACATTGATGTCAGAGTATTCGAGCACCCGATTGCGCAACATGCGCTCAGCACTGGAATAGCTTGCTCGGGCTAGTGTGAAGGCATCATCTCTTGGCTGGCTCGAAACCTTATCGCGGGCAGGCTTGCGCAGACGAGCATTGAAAACAAAAAGAGCCGTCGTCGTGACCGCATAGAGCAACTGGATACTAAAAACTTGTTGATCAAAAAACCCGATCTGATACACCCGAGGAAGCGAGAACTCAATTGCGAAGCTTGCCAATAGTGACCCTAGAGCACTGCCTCTCCACCCCTGCCTGAAAGTCAACACGACCATTGGCACGAGCATCGCAACCATCAAGATGCTTCGAGTCAGTGGTTCCTGCGAGACCCCTAATAAGAAGAACAGACCGAGGATAACAGCCACCGCGATTCCGAGATCTCGCTGGAGACTCGGGCGTACAGGACCGTCATTCCAGTTCGCCCATAACATCGCAGGAAGAAGCAAGACCAGCATGCCCAGATAGCTACCTGACCAATAGAGCACTATCAGGTCTAGTGCAGGGTCAGCCTGCGGTCCACCGAGGGTCGCGTTTATTAACAGACTGCATATAGCGTTCCAGAGAGCTATCGCAAGAGCAGCAGGAATAAACCATTGCTGGCTTTTAACAATATGAGGAACTTGATATCGAAGCAGGCCAATCGCCCCAGCAATCAAAGGCGCATGAATGAAGGGACTTAGATATGACCATAACGGATTGAAGCCCTGTAACTCGCCTAGCGGAATACGCAAGAACAACATCGCCGCAGCGTCACCTGCCAACAGAAAAGGCCACTCGCGATAAGGCCGAAAGAGCAAGGCGACTACGCGCAAACCAACCGGCAGATACCATTGTTCGATCGACAAGCGCCAAAGCATCAGAAACACCAGGCAGTAGCACACGCTGATCAGCATGCCCCTGACAAGTTCTTTAGCTACCGCCATACCACCACTCCTTGGTTCCACGATTCGCCCTAGTCTGGAGGGAAACTGCCTGGTGGAGTATAGCGGTGGCGCACAATTTGCAAAAAGAGCCGGTGCCCTTGCAGGCGGTTATCGCCATTGAAGACGCGCATTGCACTTTGCTGGTGCGTTGGGCCACGCGGGAATCAGGCCGCCTGACACAGCACAGGTCAGAGCTGCCGGCAGTCACGAGACGACGCACGCACCCAATCCAGCCCAACGATGACAGCCAGCGCGATTGAGGCGCCCGCAGGCATGCGAGACATCGGCAAGATCCCGGCGAGACCGTCAACGAACAAGGCCGCGCAGTGCGCGGCCTTGTTCGTCTTCCATGCCGATATCAGCATAACGGGGCAGATCAGCCCTCCATCTGCTCCAGCTCCTTGCCCTTGGTCTCGTAGACATACTTGAGCACGAAGAACACCGAGATGAAGGCGGCGACGGTGTAGATGCCGTAGGCGCCGGCCAGGCCGATGCTGCCGAGCAAGATCGGGAAGCTGACGGTGATGGCGAAGTTGGAGGTCCACTGCGCGGCGCCGGCAATGGCCAGGCCCGAGCCGCGGATCTGGTTCGGGAACATCTCGCCCAGCATCACCCACATCACCGGGCCCCACGAGGCATTGAAGAACACCACGTAGACGTTGGCGGCCACCAACGCGAGCATGCCCATGGCATCGGACATGGCGAGCTTGCCGTTGGGGTCCAGCGAGGCGGTGGCGAAGGCATAGGTCACCAGGGCCAGCGAGACCGCCATGCCGGCCGAGCCGATCCACAGCAACGGCTTGCGGCCGATCTTGTCGACCAGCATCACCGTGACCAGGCAGGCGCCGATACTCAGGCCGCCGGAGAGCACGTTGATCAGCAGTGCGTCCTGCTCGGAGAAGCCCACCGCCTGCCACAGCACCGCGCCGTAATAGAACACCACGTTGATGCCGACCAGTTGCTGGAACACCGCCAGGCCCACGCCGATCCAGACGATCGGGCGGATCTTGCCGGTGGCCTTGTTGATGAGGTCGGAGAACTTGGGCTTGTGCTGGTCGGCCGACATCGAGGCCGAGATCTCGGCCAGCTTGGTCTGCGCGGCGGCGTTGCCGTATAGCCGCTTCAACACCACCAGCGCCTGCTCGCGGCGGCCCTTGACCACCAGGTAGCGCGGGCTTTCCGGGATGACCAGCAACAGCAACAGGAACAGCAGCGAGGGAACCGCCTGCATCCAGAACATCCAGCGCCAGGCGGCCTGCCCGGCCCATAGCGGCTCGGTGGAGGCACCGGCGGCGTTGGCCAGCAGGTAGTTGCTCAGGAATGCGCAAAACAGCCCGCTGATGATGGCGATCTGCTGCATCGTGGCGAGCCGGCCGCGATAGCGCGCGGAGGCGACCTCGGCGATGTAGGCCGGCGAGATGACGCTGGCGGCGCCCACCGCAAAGCCGCCCATCACGCGAGCGAAGATGAAGAAGCCGGAACTGTGCGAGGCACCGGCGCCAATGGCCGAGAGCAGGAACAGTGCCGCCGAAATGATCAGGACCGCGCGGCGGCCCCAGCGGTCGGCCAGACGGCCGGCAAAGAAGGCGCCGATGGCGCAGCCCAGCAGCATCGAGGCGACTTCGAACCCGGTCTCGGCGGCGCTGGAATTGAAGGTCTGCTTCAGGCCGTCGACAGTGCCGTTGATCACACCGCTATCGAAACCGAACAAAAAACCGCCGATCGTGGCTACGCAACTGATCAAGACGATAAAACGGGTGTTCTCACCGGCATCGGGGGCGCCGTTTACGGAGACACTGGACATGGATTCACCTGGAAGCATGCAAGGGAGCGGCCACGGGGGCGGCCGACATCGGCCGGCGACGCGCAACGCGCCGCCGGCCACGGGACATCAACGGGTCAGATACTGGTTGATCAGGTTCTCGTAGGCTTCCTGACGGCCGCTGAGCTGCTTGGGTTCGTTGCCGGCGGCGTACTTGGCCAGATCCACCAGCGTGCTGCTGCCGTTGGCAAAGTCCGCGCCCGCGCCGCTGTCGAAGCTGGCGTAGCGCTCGGCGCGCCACTGCTCCAGCGGCGAGGAGGTCAGCAGCGCATTGGCCACTTCCAGCCCGCGTGCGAACGCGTCCATGCCGCCGATATGCGCCAGGAACAGATCCTGCGGGTCCGACGACTCGCGGCGCACCTTGGCATCGAAGTTCAGCCCGCCCGGTGCTAGCCCGCCCTGGCGCAGCACCACCAGCATCGCGCCGACGGTGTCGTACAGGTCGGTCGGGAACTGGTCGGTATCCCAGCCGTTCTGCGGGTTGCCGCGGTTGGCATCGATACTGCCGAGCAGGCCGGCATCGGATGCCACCTGCAGGTCGTGCTCGAAGCTGTGGCCCGAAAGCGTGGCGTGGTTGGCTTCGATGTTGAGCTTGAAGTCCTGGTCCAGGCCGTGCTGGCGCAGGAAGCCGATCACCGTGGCGCTGTCGAAGTCGTACTGGTGCTTCATCGGCTCCATCGGCTTGGGCTCGATCAGGAAGTTGCCGGTGAAGCCGATCGCGCGGCCGTAGTCGCGTGCCAGGGTCAAGAAGCGCGCCATGTTGTCCTGCTCGCGCTTCATCTGGGTGTTGTGCAGGCAGGCATAGCCTTCGCGGCCGCCCCAGAACACGTAGTTCTCGCCGCCCAGCTCGACGGTGGCATCGATCGCGGCCTTGACCTGCACCGCCGCACGCGCGACGACATTGAAGTCCGGGTTGGTCGACGCACCATTCATGTAACGCGGGTGCGAGAACAGGTTGGCGGTGCCCCACAACAGCTTGATGCCGGTATCGGCCTGGCGCTGCTTGGCAATGCCGACCATGTGCTTGAGGTTGCTCTGGTACTCGCCGATGTCGTCGGCATCGGGCGACAGATCCACGTCGTGGAAGCAGTAGTACGGCACGCCGAGCTTGGTGAAGAACTCGAACGCGGCATCGGCCTTGGCTTCGGCGCGATTCAACGCGGTGTTGCCGATATCCCACGGGTACGCGCGCGTGCCCGGGCCGAACGGATCGGCGCCGTTGCCGCAGAAGCTGTGCCAGTAGGCCACGGCAAAGCGCAGATGCTCGGCCATGGTCTTGTCGCCGACCTGCTTGTTGGCGTCGTAGACCTTGAACGCCAGCGGGTTGTCCGAGTCGCGGCCTTCGAAGCCGATCTTGCCGATACCGGGGAAATATTCCTTGGCGCCGATGTAGACGGTGTTGCTCATGGGGTGGAATGTCCTTGCTGCTGGGGGAGTTGTAGAAAGCGTGTCGATCAGCCGGCGTAGAGCGGGCTGACCACATGCAGGTGCTTGAGGAAGTGCTGGTAGTGCTGCTGATACTGGGCCACGCGCTGCGGATCCGGGCGCGCCGACAGGCTGTCGTCGACTTGCAGATGCTCCAGCACCACATCCGACAACGCGTGCGTACCGCCGTCATCGCGATCGCAGGCCCACAAGGCCTGCAGCGCGGCACCGAAGGCAGCGCCTTCGGGCTGGGTCGGCACCACGACCTGCAGGTTGAAGATATCGGCCACCATCTGCCGCCATTGCGCGCTCTTGCTGCCGCCGCCGGTGAGCAGGATGGTGTCGAACTGCAGACCCGCCGCAACGAAGGCATCGAAGCCGTTGCGCAGGCTATAGGTCGCCCCTTCCATCGCGGCGCGATAGAAATGCGCCGGGGTGGTGTTGTGCAGGTCCATGCCGAACAGGCAGCCGCGGGCGGCCGGCAAGTCCGGGGTGCGCTCGCCGTTGAAGAACGGCAGCAGCACCAGCCCATCGGCGCCCGGCGTGGTACTCGCGATCAAGGCGTCGGTCTGCTCGCGGGTGATCGAGAACATGCGCATCACCGCCTCGGTGGCGACGGTGCAGTTCATGGTGCAGATCAGCGGCAGCCAGCCGCCGCTGGACGAGCAGAACGCGGCCCAGCGTGCCTCGTCGTCCACCACCGGGTGATCGGCGTAGGCGAACAAGGTGCCCGAGGTACCCAGGCTCATGGTCAGGCGTCCCGGCACCACGTTGCCGGTGCCGATGGCGGCCATCATGTTGTCGCCGCCGCCGGTGGTGACACGCACGCCGGCCGGCAGATTCAAGGCATCGGCGGCTGCGTCGGACAAGGCATAGACCGCGCCGGTCTCCACCAGCGGCGGCAGTGCCTCGCGCAGGTCGCGCTGCGCATCCACCGCGCCGAGCATGCGCTCGGACCACTGCCGCGTGCGCACGTCCAGCCAGCCGGTGCCGGAGGCATCGCCGACTTCGGCAAAGCGCTCGCCGGTGAGCCAGAAGTTCACGTAGTCGTGCGGCAGCATCACCGTGGTCATCGCCGCGTACGCCTCGGGGCGATGCTTGCGCGTCCACGGCAGCTTGGAGGCGGTGTAGCCGGCCATGATCGGGTTGCCGGCGGTGGCCACGCTGCCTGCGGCGCCGCCCACCGCATCCATGATTTCCTCGCATTCCAGTGCGGTGCTGGTATCGCACCATAGCTTCACCGGTGCGGTGACGCTGCCATCGGCGGCCACCGGCACGAAACCGTGCTGCTGACCGGAGACCGAGATGCCACGCACCTGCGCACGCTGCTCGCCATCGAGCTGCGCGAAGCAATGCACGATGCCGTCGATCCACCACTGCGCCTGTTGCTCGCGGGTGCCGTCGTCGCGGCTGATCAGTTCCATCGGCGCGGCGATCGTGGCGACCACGGCGCGCTCCTGCGGATCGTAGGCCACCAGTTTGACGCTCTGCGTGCCCACATCCAGTCCTACGTACAAGCTCATTGCGTCACCAATCGGTTGTTGTTGAGGCCCACCTGCCGGGTGCGGCCGGCACCCAGTTCCAGGTCCAGGGTCTGCCCTGCGTAAGACAGTTGATAGCGCCCGCCCCGCTCGCTGTGCACGCGTGCCTGCTGCAGGCGGCCGCCCTCCCAGTGCAGGTCCACGCTGGCACCGCCGCGCACGCGCAAGCCACGCACACTGCCGCGCGGCCATGCCTTGGGCAAGGCAGGCAGCAGGAACACGCTGCCGCCCCAGCTTTGCAGCAGCATTTCGGTGATGCCGGCGGTGCCGCCGAAGTTGCCGTCGATCTGGAACGGCGGATGCGCGTCGAACAGATTCGGGTAGGTGCGTTCGGGCGAGATCAGCAGTTGCAGGATGCGGTAGGCATGCTCGCCATCGGCCAGCCGTGCCCACAGATTCAGCCGCCAGCCGATGCCCCAGCCGGTGGCGTTGTCGCCGCGCGTTTCCAGCGTGCGCTTGGCCGCGGCGGCAAGCTCGGGCGTATCGCGCAGATTGATCTGGCTCGAAGGATGCAAGGCGTACAGATGCGAGACGTGGCGGTGATGGATCTCCGGCGCCTGCATGTCCCAGTCCTGTTGCCACTCCTGCAATTGTCCCGCCTTGCCGATGCGGTTGGGCGGCAATTGCTCGCGCAGCGTGCTCAGTTGTTGCGCGAAGGCGTCGTCGGCCTTGAGCAGCTTGCTCATCGCGATGCATTGGGCGAACAGATCGCGCAGCAGCTGCGCATCCATGGTGGGGCCGGCACACAGCGCGGCGTTGAACGGATGCTGGTTTTCCGGCGACATCGACGGGTTGGTCACCATCGCGCCAGTCTGCGGATCGCGCACCAGCGTGGCGACGAAGAACTCCGCCGCGCCCTTGAACAAGGGGTAGATCCTGCCCAGATAGGCACGGTCGCGGCCGTAATCCCAGCGATCCCATAGCTGCTGCAACAGCCAGACGCCACCCATCGGCCACAGGCTCCACTTGGCGCCATCGATCGGCCCGGCCTGGCGCCACAGATCGGTGTTGTTGTGCACCACCCAACCCGGTGCGTCGTACATCGCACGTGCGGTGTGCGCGCCGGTCTTGGCCAGATCGAACAACATGGATTCCAGCGGTTCGACGCACTCGTGCAGCGCGTTGGCCTCGCTGGGCCAGTAGTTCATCTCGGTGTTGATGTTGATGGTGTACTTGCTTTCCCACGGCGGCTGCATCAGGTCGTTCCAGATGCCCTGCAGATTGGCCGGCTGGGTGCCGGGCCGCGAGCTGCAGATCAGCAGGTAACGGCCGAACTGGTGATACAACGCGGCCAGCGCCGGGTCGTTGCCCTGCGCAAAACGCTGCACGCGCTCGTCGGTGGGCAGTGCTGCCGCCTCGCTGGTGCCGAGATCGATTGCCACGCGCCGGAACAGCCGCTGGTGATCGGCCAGATGCGCACGCAGCAATGCGGCATAGTCCAGCTTGCCGGCCTTCTGCATGCTTGCTGCGGTCAATGCCAGCGGATCGCCATCGACTGCATCAAAGCGTTGGTAGCTGGTGGCGGCGGTGAGCAGCAGCACCACTTCATCGGCGGCGTCGATGCGCAGGCGGTCACGCAGCCCGCTGAGCGTGCCGCCCTTGACCTGCGGCAGCACGCGCAAGGCAAAACGCAGCTTGCCGTCGATGCCGGCGAAGCTGCCGTTGCGGCCGCTGAACAGCAGCCCGCCCTGCTCCACCGTGACCGCGCCGGTCTGCGGGCTGTCGATGCCCACGCGCAGGGAAATCGCGCGTGGCCGATCGCAGGACAGACGCACCACGATGCATTGCGACTGCGCCGACACGAACACTTCGCGCTTGTGCACAGCACCGCCGGAGCGGAACGTGGTGGTGGCTACGCCGGTATCCAGATCGAGCTGGCGGCGATACTCGCTGATGCCGTCGGCACGATCGAAATCCAGCAACAGATCGCCCAGCGGTTGATACGGCATCTGCTTGAGCGGACGCGAGAGCATCTTGGCGTCGGCCAGGGTTTCGGCTTCGGCATAGCGCCCGGCAAACACGAGCGCGCGCACCTGTGGCAAGGCTGCAAGTGCTTCGGGGCTGGTGGCATCGTACGGGCCACCTGCGTACAGCGTGTCCTCGTTGAGTTGCAGGCGCTCGTGGGCAATGCCGCCCCACACCATCGCGCCCAGCCGGCCGTTGCCGACCGGCAGCGCCTGCACCCATTCGTTGGCCGGTTCGCGGTACCACAGCTGCAAAGCATCGCCCGCAGCAACGGCAGGCAGCGATTGCTCGCCGGCAGCCTTGGCCGGCGCAGCAATGGCGGACGCAGCCGGCGCAGCGCCCAGCGCCGCGAGTGCGGCACCGGTTGCCTTGCAGACTTCCCTGCGGGTCAGCACGTGCACCACCGTGCTGCATGACCGGACCTGCACGCCCGAGCCTTGCGGCGATCCGGCATCTGCGCACTCACTGACTGACAACGAGTTGCGATCATCGACGACGCGCTTTGCCGGACGCAATCTTGCGCTGCAACACGCTGACCGGATTGCCGTCGTACTGGATGCTGGCATCGGTCCTGGGCTCCAGCGCACCGGCGTCCTCGCGCGGGCCGTCGACGAAGCGCACGTTGACGGTGCGCTTGGCCTGCATGCCGGTCCAGCTGCCTTCGCGCTTGCCGATGCTCAGCTCGCCCTTGGCCTGGTTCCAGCTCAGCGGAATGCGGCTGAACTCGCCCTTCTCGTAGCCGTAGCCCTTGCCGTCGTCCTCATACAGCGAGAACTGACCATCGGCACCGGTATAGACCACCACGGTGAGCGGCGCATCCGGCTTCTGATCCACGTATTCCTGCACCGGGCCGGTCGGCACGATGGAACCGGCGCGCACGAACAACGGCATGCGCTCGATCGGCGCGGCCGCTTCGATGCTCTGGCCGCCTTCGTAGCGCTTGCCGGTGGCGAAATCCAGCCAGCTGCTGCCGGCCGGCAGATAGACCTGACGCGAGGTGGCGCCGAAGCGGGTCACCGGTGCGACCAGGAAGGCCGGGCCGAACAGGTACTGGTCGTTGATGTCGCGGACCTTGGGGTCGTTCGGGAAGTCCATCATCATGCCGCGCATGATCACGCCATCGCGCTGATAGGTGTCGCCGGCCAGGCTGTAGATGTACGGCAGCAGCGCGTAACGCAGGCGGTTGTAGTACGCCATGCTGTCGTAGAACGGCGTGCCTTCCGGGGCGATGTTCCAGATCTCGCGGTACGGGAACTGGCCGTGCGAGCGGAAGATCGGCACGAATGCGCCGAACTGGAACCAGCGCGTGTTGAGTTCGCGCCATTCCGGCAGGTGTGCCGGGTCCTGGTTCTCGTAGCGCTTCTCCACCGCAAAGCCGCCGATGTCGAAGGTCCAGTTGGGCAGGCCCGACAGCGCCATGTTGACGCCACCGGAGATCTGGTCGCGCATGTCGTCCCAGCGCGAGACGATGTCGCCGCTCCACACCGCCACCGCATTGCGCTGGGTGCCGGCGTAGCCCTTGCGCGAGAGGATGAACACGCGCTTGTCGTCGGCCGCACGGTCGCCCACGTACACGCCATGGGTGTGCGGCAACGGGTAGGAGTTGAAGTATTCGGTGGACGAGCCCAGCGCGTTGGGCGTGGTGCGCGCCTTGCGCTCGCCGATGTCCAGGTTGGAATGCACGTCCGGTTCGTCGGCGTCCATCCACCACGCATCGAAGCCCTTGCTGTTGAGCTTTTCGTTGACCTGGCGCCAGTAGATCGCCTGCGCCTTTTCCGAATACGGATCGTAGAACGAGTTCTTGTAGCCCTTGCCGATCCAGTCCAGCTCACCCACTTCCACGTTGCGCTTGAACATGAAACCGGCCGCGTCCAGTTCCTTGTAGTTGGCGGTGGTGGGATAGAACTTGGGCCAGATCGAAATCATGATCTGCGCATGCATGTCGTGCACCGCCTTGACCATGCCGTCCGGATCGGGGAAATGCTGCGGGTCGAAATCGTGCGAGCCCCAGGCATTCTCGGGCCAGTACGACCAGTCGAGCACGATGTTGTCCAGCGACAACTTGCGCTTGCGGTATTCGGCCACCGCGCCGACCAACTCGTCCTGGCTCTTGTAACGCTCGCGGCTCTGCCAGAAGCCGTAGGCCCACTTGGGCAGCATCACCGACTTGCCGGTGAGCTCGCGGTAGCCGGCCACGGCCTGATCGTAGGAATCGGCCGAGACGAAGTAGTAGTCGATCATCTGGCCGGCTTCGGACCACAGCGACAGGTCCTTCGCTTCGGCGGCCGGCAGCGGGTCGCGGTGCAGCAGCGCGATGTAGCTGGGGTCGATCAGGTCCCACTCGACCTTGACGGTGTGGCGCGTGCCCGGCTCCAGATCCAGCTTGAACTCGTGATTCCACGGGTTCCAGTTCTGGCGCCAGCGATCGACGACCAGCTTGCCGTCCACGTACAGCTTGGCGTACTCGCTCGAATAGAGCGAGAAGGTGTGCTCGCCACCGGTGAGCGCTTCGATCTCGCCCTCCCAGGTGACCTGCATGCGGCTGTCCTTGTCCTTGGTGATCGCCTTCTTCGGATACTTGGTCAGGTCGCTGAGGTACTGGTAGTTCACCTCGCTCTCGCGGCGTTCGACGATCTGCTTGCCGTTGATCGCATAACGTGCGGTCAGCGCACCGGCCTTGCCCTTGGCGTCATACAACTTCAGCGTCTTGGGCAGCGGCTGCAGGCCGCGCGGGTCGCCCAGGCGGCTGATCGAGTTGTTGTCCCACAGCAGGCCGTAGTTGCGGCTGGACACCAGGTACGGCACCGCCATGTCGATATTGTTCTGCTGCAACTCGATGTTGCGGCCCTTCTGGTTCATCCAGCCCTGCTGGTGCTGGCCGAAGCCGTACAGGGCTTCGTCGTCGGGCGACTGGAAGCGCTGACGCACGCTCAGGTACTGCTTGCCCTCCACTTTCAGCGGCGCAAAACTGCGCCCGCCGGCAACCTCCGACAACACCGGCTTGCCATTGGCATCGGCGAAGCTGACATGGCCATCGACGGTGGACACGGTGGCGGTGACCTTGCCGGTCTTCAGCTGCACGCTGTCGCCCTGCTCGGCCAGCTGGAAGTTGCCATCGCCCTGCACCGGTACGCGCATCAGGCTGGGGCTGCGCGCGAAGTCGCCGTCCGGGTCGGCACTGACGCGGATGATGCCGGCATCGACCACCTGCAGACGCACCGGTGCGGCGCCCTTGGCGCTCGGCACCACGGTGACGCCATCGGCGGCCTTGCGCACTTCCTGCGCGTGCGCGGCATTGGCCAGCAAGGCCAGCGACAACGCCAGGCACTGCGCAAGCGGTGTACGTCGGGTGGCAGGCGCATGGCCGGCGGAACGGTTGATGGTTTGCATGTTCACTCCCTTGGATTACGAAACGCTGCCGCGGGGGCGGCAACGCATGGGTTCATTGCGTTCGACCTGGAAGCCGGCGTGCTGCGCAGCGATCTGGCTGCGCAGCAAGTGGCCGTGCAGGTTTACTTGTAAGTGGCCAGCTTGATCTTCAGCAGCTGCGGTGCGCTGGAAAAGTTGACGCCGTAATCGGTCTGGTCGCCGTTCCAGTTGCGCTCGAACTTCCAGTCGCTGCCGTCGTACACGCCTTCCTCGACGCGGTCGTAGAGCATGTTGGCGGTCGCCTCGCTGGCCGGATGCAGGGTCACGCGCACGTGGTAGCCGGTGACCAGGAATTCGTCAGGGCCGAGCTCGGCAATCAAGGCCGCGCCGATCGGCTCGGGGTTGCCCGGCGGCTCGCCCTTGAACCAGAACTGCGGCACGCCGTAGGTGATGGTGGCGCCCCAACGCTCGTTGAGCTGCAGCTCCTGCACCGCCTGGCCGGGTTCTTCGGCAGTGCCGTGCAGCTTGCCTTCGGACGCGGCCTTGGCGAACGGGCGCATGCCGCGCTTGACCAGCTCGAACCCCAGCGCGAACGGGGCCAGGGTTTCCGCGTTGACGTGCTTGGCGCCCAGCGGATAGTTGGAATAACGCGTGTAGTCCATGCCGAACGCCGACCAGCCGATGCCGTCGTGGCCCAGCGCGGGGAACAGATAGCGCGCGTATTCCGGGCGGTTGCCGGTTTCGGCGACGAACAGCGCATTGTCCGGGCGGGCGTAGCGCTCCAGTACCGTGGTGTAGGTACGGTACTCGGGCATGTAGATGTCCGGCGCCAGCAGGTCGATATGCGGGCCGGCGGCCTTCCACACATCCAGCACGTTGTCGGTGGGGCCGCCGCTGGCGTACTGGCCGGGCTGGCCGGGATTGAACGGGCCACGCAGTGCGGCGTTGACGTACATCGGCAGCGGGTATTCGGCCTTGCCGGCTTCGGCCACCTGGTCGATGTAGCGACCGATCGACCAGGCATGGAAGATCTCGTCCGCATCGGCACCGAACACCTGTGCCCAGCTGCCCGGCTGCTTGTTCAAGCGCTTGAGCAGCTCTTCCGGCACCGGGCCGTCGAACAGCTGCTGCGCCATCGGCGAGAAGTCGCGCACGCTGCCGTAGGTGCCCGGCTCGTTCTCGGGCTGGATCATGATCACGGTGTGCTGCGGATCGACCTGCTTGAGGTGCTGCATGAAGGCGACGAAGGCCTTGCGGTCGGCATCCAGGGTGGCCTGCGCATGCGGCGACAACGAGCCGATCGCCTTGCCCTCGCGCGTCACCACGCGCGGGAAGCGCTGGTTGTCGGTCTTGACCCAATGCGGCGCATACGCCGGGCCGTTGTTCTTCCAGGTCGCAAACCACAGCAGCACCAGCCGCACCTTGTGCTCGCGTGCCTGCGTGAGCAGCGTATCGACGAAGGAGAAATCGAACTTGCCTTCTTCCGGCTCGACCTGCTCCCAGGCGATCGGCACCTGCACGGTATTGGGGCCCAGCACCTGCATCGCCGGCCACACCTTGTCCATCACGCCGGGATAGTTGCTGGAGTTGTTGACCTGCGCGCCCAGGATCAGGAACGGCGCACCATCGACCATCAATGCGTGTTTGCCGTCCTTGCTGACGAACTGCGGCATCGGTGTCTGCGCAGCCGGCGCCGCTGCCGTGGCAGGCGCGGTCGCTGCGCTACCGGCAGTCGGTGCCACTGCGGCCGGTTTGGCTTTCTCTTCCTGCTCGCCGGATTGGCACGCTGCCAGGGCCAGCGTTAGCGCGGACAGCAGCAGCGGACGCAGGCAACGGCGTGCAGGGGAAGAAGTGATTAGACGTGCAACGGGGGAATGCATGGACATAGGACTCCGTGTCACCAGGTATCGGTGCGGAAGGGGGAAACGGGAAGCTGTTCGCGATTGACCAGGTTGGCGTCGTCCGGGTTTTCGCTCCAGCCGTAGCGCACCGCGACCGGTGCAGCCACCGCGTCGCTGCGCACGATCACGCGATCGCCCTCGATGCGCGCGGTGGCCGGATGGAAGTGTTTGTCGGCACCGGCGACGCGGAAACCCTGCACTTCGCCACCATTACGCACCTGCAACGCACTGCCTTGCAGATCGAAACTCAGCATTGCCTGACCATCGACAAAGCGCGCCTGCTTGAACACCGGCGCGCTGTACACCAGCGTTTGGCCGTACGCCACATGACGTGCAGCAAGCGCAAGGCGATGGCCGACATCGCGCTTGTTGGTGGGATGGATATCGGTGGGGTTGCCGATATCGATGATCACCGCCTGCCCGGTCGCCGGCAGCGCCAGCGTCTTGGACTGCGACTCGCGCAACAGTGCCCACGGACTCAGCTCGCCCTTGTCGCCGCCGGCCTTGAAGTTGGCCAGCTGCACCCACAGGAACGGCAGCGTTTTCGCGCCGCGTTCGGCGCGCCATTGCTGGATCATCGCGGCGAACTGTTCACGGTACTTCAGGGCGCCGGTGTCGCTGGCATTGGTTTCGCCCTGGTACCAGATCACGCCCTTGACCGGAAACGGCTGCAGCGGATGGATCATCTGGTTGTACAGCAGCGTGGGCAGCTGATTCTTGTTGTCGACCAGCGACACGCGCACGTCGGCGGGGCGGAACTTCCAGCCGCCCAACGCGCGTTTGGCACCGGCGCTGGTCTGCACGAAGCGCTGCTCGTCCGGGCCATGCATGCCGCCACCGCCGCTGAGATCTTCCACCCGCACCGCGATGTGGTTGACCCCTGCATGCAAGACCGAGGCCGGCACGGTGTAGACGCGCGGCAGGTTCCACTGCTTTTCGGTCGTGCCGACCTGCTGGCCATTGACGTAGGTGATGTCCGAGTCGTCGATCTGTCCCACGCCCAACCTGATGCCGGCCTTGGCTTCGGCAGCGCTCAGGGTGACCGTGGTGCGATACCAGGCGATTCCGTCCATGCCGTCATAGCCGCTGGATTCCCACTGCTGGGTGGTCGGAATGCTGTCCCAGTCGCTGTCGTCGAATGTCGCTTCGCGCCACTGCGGCATCTCGCCATCCACCTTGGGCCAGCGCGCGATGCGCTTGCCGGTGGCCGCCTGCGCAGCGGCATCGCGCTGCTTGATCGCCTCGATCGCGCCCTGGTTCTGCCCGGCATCCAGGCCCAGCGAGGTCGCATCCATCCACGCCTCGATCGCGCTGCCGCCCCAGGTGCTGTTGACGATGCCGATCGGTACGCCGGTGCTGGCGCGCAGCTCCTTGGCGAAGAAATAACCGACTGCGGTGAACTCGCCGGCGTTGTCCGGTGTGGCGGGCTTCCAGTCGCCGCCGGTCAGGCGCGCTTCCGGCTGCAGCGACCACGACTTGGGCACCTTGAAGTGCCGCAACTGCGGGTCGTTGGCCGCCGCCACCGCCTGCGGGCCATCGCTGGCCTGCGCCAGCGGCCACTCCATGTTCGATTGACCGCTGGCCAGCCACACATCGCCGACCAGCACATCGCGCACCTGCAACTCGCCGCCGTCGCCCTGCACGCTCAGCACATAGGGGCCGCCGGCCTTGTGTGCGGGCAGGCTGACCTTCCACTGACCCTTGGCATCGGCCTTGGCGGTGGCCCGCTTGCCGTCGAAGCCGACCGTGATGGCGGCATGGGGCGTGGCCCAGCCCCACACCGGCATCGCCTGGTCGCGCTGCAGCACCGCGCCATCGGCAAACAACAACGGCAGGCTCGGTTGCGCCAACGCAGCAGGGCTGGCCAGGACCAGGCCCAATAGGCAGCCACGACGGATGAGGGAAGCGGTCATGCAGTGATCTCCAGGGTCGGCGCGGCCACTCGGCGCGCAGCGATGCGACGGCGCATGCCGCCGTACACGGTAAGACAGCGCGATGACGCGCGCAGGGACGCAGCGCTCATCGTGGATCGCCGTAGAAGATGCCACGCCCACCGGTGGCGAAGTACACGCGCCCGGGGAGGCGCGGATCGCCGGTGACGCTGTAGGGCTTGCCGAACCGGTGCGCGTCGTCGTTGATGCGCAACCAGTGCGCGCCTTCATCGTCGGAGCGGAACACGCCGTCCACTCCATCCACGCGGCCGGCCAGATACAGCGCCGGCGGTGCGCCATCGCGCAGTGCCTTGCCAATGCCCAGCGAACGCGCCTCGTCCGGCCTGGACAAGGTCTGCAAACGCCCGTCCTGCCAGCGCATCACGCCCAGCGCGGGGCTGGCCAGATACACCACCCCTGCCCGCCACGGATCCGGGCGCAGCTGCGGGCGCGCCCGTTCGTCGCGCGCCGGATTGCCGGCCTGGGCACCGGTGTCGCGAAAGTTCACTGCACCATCGCGGCTCTCGTACAAGCGCCCGCTGGCGGTATCCACTGCATACCAGCGCCGCGCATCGACGCGATCGGCCACCGCCACCGCGGTCTCGGGCAGCCCCTGCACCCGCTGCCAGTGCTTGCCGAAATCGGCGGTGCGCCAGTTGCCGCCTTTCTCGGGCGCCCACACCACATGGGATGCATCGGCGGCGATGGCGATGTTGCCGGCGCCCTGCCCGGCTGGCGGCTCGCTGGCGAACGCCGTCCACTGCGTACCGCCATCGCGCGAATACAGCGCACGGATCTCGTTGTTGCGGCGATCGCGCACGGTGCCGCTGCGCACCACCCATTGTGCGGCCTGCCCGGCGGCATCGATGCTCTCGCCATTGGTCAGGCGCGGGCCGGCGTACTGCAGCTGCGCACGCTCCAGATCGTCATGCCGGAAGCCGTCGATATCGCCCAGCGCACTGAGCAGGTGCGCGCCCTGCATCGGGCTGAGCAGATCCAGCGGCACGGTCTCTTCCAGCCCACGATCCTGGAACCACCACTGCAACGGCCGCTGCTGCCTGGCGAAATCCTGCAGGTTGCGCGAAGCCCAGATGCCGTAGCCGGTGACGAACAGCGCGTGGTTGCTGTCGAACGGATCGATCGCCAGCGCGCCCATCCAGTGCGGCGTGGCCTGCGCGGTCCACGGCGCTGCGCTGTGATCGAACTGCGCGCCCGCCAGCAACGGAGTCCAGCTGCGCCCGCCGTCGACGCTGCGGAACAGCTCATCGCGCGGGCTACGACGGCGGAAGGTGCTGGCCAGCAGCACCTGCGGCTGTTGCGGATCCACCGCCACCGCGCCCCAGCCGAAACCATCGCCGCTGGCCGGCTGCGCGATCGGGCTGATCTCGCTCCAGCGCCCCTGCGCCGGGGTGTATTTCCACAGCGCGCCGCCGGCCATCAGGTCCGGCCCGGGCTGGTCGCCGTAGCTCAGATACCACTGCCCATCGCTGCCGCCGGCCATATGACTGGGACGCAGGCCCTTGGGCTGCCCGGCCACCGCCGACCAGCTGCGACCGGCGTCGTCGGAGACATACAGACTGGTCTGCGCGGTGGACACGCCGACATAGATGCGCGGGGTCGGACGGCCGGCACGGCCGCTGGCGGCATCGAAGACGACAAAGGCGATGCCCACCGCCTGCTCGCGTCCGACATGATTGCGCGCCGTCGCGCCCGCCATTGCCTCGGCGGGAAATGCATCCACCCGCGCCCAGTGCGCGCCGCGATCGTCGCTGCGCCACAGGCCTGCATCGCGTGAGCCCAGCAACAGCACACGGCCATCGTGCGGGTCCACCGCCAGCCGTTCGCCATTGGCACGGCCCAATTGATTGCCGCCGAGTTTGAACGGCAACTCGGCACGCTCGAAACTGCGGCCGCGATCAAACGAACGCAGCACCGCAGCATTGCCGGCGCGCTCGTGCATATAGGTGCCCGCAGCCAGATACAGCGCCTGCGGGTCGGCAGGATCGACCGCGAACGCATCGATCCCCATCAGGTTCCAGTCGTCGGCACCCAGCCAGTCGGTCAAAGCCACCCACTGCTGCGCGCGCGCATCCCAGCGGTACGCACCACCGACATCGGTACGTGCATACGCAAGGTCGCGCTCGGCGGGATGAAACAGCACACCGGTGACGAATCCGCCACCGCCGATGGCGACGCTGCGCCATTGGTAAGGCCCCTGCACCGCCGGGTCGGCGGCCTGCAGCGGCAGGATCGAAAGCGACAACAGCACCAGCAGTGCCAGCCATACACGGACCAGCCACATCGCTGCGGTAACGCGGCGCACAGTAGGCGGATCGATCACAGCGATCATTCCTCCGGCTCCTCTTGCGATCGACGGCCTGCCGTCGATAGGAAAAACACCGGCCCGACGGGCTGCCTGCACAGCTCGCCGGACCGGAGACGCACTTCCTACGGCGCGTTCTACAGGCTGGCCCGCAATGTCAGGCCATACCGACGATCGTTGATCACGAAGTCACGGTAGCGCGACTCGGTGCCCAGATAGCTTTCGCGGCGGGTATCGAGCAGATTCACGCCATCGAGCGAAATCGACCACACATCATTGATATTGAAACGCAGCGAGGCATCCAGCTGGCCGAAGCCCTTGTTGTAGACAGGCAGGTTGCCGGTGCCGTTGCCCGCGGTGGTCACCAGCCAGTCGCTGCGCCAGTTGTAGGCCACACGGCCCTGGAAGCGCGAGGTTTCGTAGCTGAGGATCGCGTTGTAGCTGTTCTTGGACAGGCCTTCCAGCGGCACGGTCAGCGCCTGGCCGTTGGTGTCGGTGGCGGTGGGGCTCGGCGCCTCGCTGTCGACATAGGTGTAGTTGGTCTGCAGGCCGAAGCCGCTCAGCCAGCCCGGCAGGAAGTCGAAGAACTGCGTATAGCCCAGTTCCGCACCGCGGATCTTGCCGGCATCGCCGTTGACCGGACGGGTGATCTGCCAGACCTGGCCGTCGTAGACCTCGTTGAAGACGGCATTGGCGATGAAGCCTTCGACCTTCTTGTAGAACAAGGTGCCGTACATCATCGAGCCCTGGCCGAAGTACCACTCCAGCGCGGTGTCGAACTGGTCGGCCTTGACCGCTTCCAGACTCGGGTTACCCGCGGTACCGGTGAAGGTCGAGGCACCATTGGAGGTGCCGGTGCTCAGGCTCAGGTTCGGGTTGAGCCGGTCGAAGGTGGGACGGGAGATGCCGCGCGAGGCCGCAAAACGCCACTGCAGCTGATCGCTCAGCATCCAGCGCAGGTTCAAGCTGGGCAGCACGTCGGTATAGGTCTGCTGCGCATCCACCGGGATCAGTCCGCCGCCTTCGCTGTCGGTTCCGGTGCGCACGCCCTGCGAGCCCACCTCGGTGCGCACCACGCGCACGCCGATGTTGCCGTCGAACGGAATCGAGTCGCTGTCCACGCCGAAGCGCAGCACGCCATAGGCCGCGTAGGTCTTCTCGTTCTGCGTATTGATGTTGTTGGGCGCAAATTCCAGCGGGCTGGCGCCGAAGGTAGCCAGGGTCTGCTCGTAGTTGGCCACTGCCGAGTCGGCAGCCGTCAGCGTGCGGCCGAAGGTGCTGCTCTCACCGCGGAAAAAGTCGGTGATCGGGTTGGTCACCAGACCGATGGTCGGGTACTGCGAGAACGGCGTGCCCGAGCAATCGTTGATGCACATGAAACGGTAGATATTGCCCTTGGTCTCGGCATCGCGGTCGGTGTAACGCACACCGGCCTTGAAGCTGCGCACGAAGTCGCTGTCGAAGGCCAGGTCCATGTCGGCGCGCCAGGCGAACTCGGTGCCCTTGTTGTCGTCCTTGTTGTCCAGGTGCCAGCGCCAGCCGTCGTAGTTGTTGGCATCGGCCAGATAGCCTTCCGCGCCGCTGGCATCGGTCACCGACAGGCGCGGCAGATCGCCACGGAAGTCGACGTTGAACTGCGGGCTGGTGTCCTGCCCGGTGGCGACGATGTAGCGCGTGCCCTTGGTGGTGGCATCGACGTACTGGAAGTCGGTGCTCAGGGTCAGCTTCTCGTTGACCGTCCACTTGGCGCCCAGCGAGTAATCGGTGGTCACCGAATGCCGCTCGGTCAGACTGGTGTTGGATTCGGTCGGCACGTTCTGGAACGAGCCATTGACGAACTCGTTGCGGTCGTTGACCTGGATGCCCGGCAAGCCCTGCATCGGGTTGGCGCCGGTCAGGGCGAAGAACGAATAGTCGTGCCAGCTGAAGTCATAATCCGAACGCAGCACCTGCGTGTAGACCTCGACCGAATCGTTCGGACGCCACTGCATTGCGAACGCACCGGTCTTGCGCTCGCGCTCACCGATGGTGGTGTTGATGCCGGCGCCGTGCGGCACCGACACGCCCTGGCCTTCATAGCCCGGCAGATCGGTCTGCGTGTACCACGGCTCGATCGAGATGGTGTCCTGGCGGAACGGGCTCTTCTGCTGCGAGTAATTCACCAGCAGGCCGATCTCGCCGATGCCGGTCTGCCAGCGATCGCTGAACAGGCCCGAGAACGCCGGCTTGCCGTCGTCGGCCAGGTCGTAATAGTTGTACTGGACGCTGCCGGCGATCTTGCGGCCGTCGTAGTCGAACGGCAGGCGCGTGCGCAGGTCGACGGTGCCGCCCAGGCCACCTTCGATCATGTCGGCCGAGGGATTCTTGTACACGTTGACGCCGCCGAGCAGTTCGGCCGACACGTCCTCGAAGCTCAGGCCACGGCCATCGTTGGCGGTGAAGATGTCACGGCCATTGAGTTCGGTGCGCACCTGGGTCAGGCCGCGGATGGCGATCGAGCTGCCTTCGCCGTAGTTGCGCGAGATCTGGATACCGGAGATGCGCTGCAGCGCCTCGGCGACGTTGTTGTCGGGCAGCTTGCCGATGTCTTCGGCAACGATGGAATCGACGATCTGCTCGGCATTCTGCTTGACCAGCTGCGCCTTGGTGACGCTGCTGCGCGTGCCGGTGACCTGCACGGTGTCGAGCTGCTGGGTGGTGGCGTCCTGAGCCGGGGTGGCTGTGGTGGTCGCGTCCTGCGCGTAGGCCTGCGTGCTCAACAGCGTGGCCACACTGAGGGCCATCACGGAGCGGCGGAAATCACGGATCGAACGCTGACCCACAGTCCGGCCTGCCGGAATGTGGCGATGTTGCACTGACATGGTGCTCCCTCCCAGGACGCATGTACTTCTAATTTTTAGCGGGCCGGTGCGCGAACGCCCTGCCCGTCGTTGGTGCTGGCCCGCATCCGCCCACGACCGGAAGGCCGGGCGGTGCGATGCGTGGTAATCCTGACAAGGCTTACCTAGCGGCTGCGGCCGGAGCATAGGGCGGCGCTGTCGTGCCACACCAATGAAATATTCCTGGAAAGCTATTCGTAAAAACTATAGCAACGCCAACAAACCCGCCGGGTATGGCATTGCGGATCCGGACGGCCGGAGCGGCCAAAGCGGGCTCAAGTCTGCGAGCCCGCGCACGGCAGTTCCGTGATGGCCCGCGCTTACCAGTTCATGCGCAGCACCAGCGAATAGCGCCGGTCGTTGACGAACGAGGAGCGCGTATACAGACGCGGATCCACCTCGCCGCCTTCGTACGAGGTCGGCCCCATCAGCACCTTGGTCACCGTGTTGGTCAGGTTGTTGGCCTGCACGCCCAGTTGCAGGTGCTCGTTGAAGCGGTAGAAGAACGAGCCGTCGAGCTGGCCGTAGTCGTCGGCCCAGGTCGGCAGACGGGTGGACGCATCGCTGGTGGTCAGCAGGTAGCGCGAGCGCCAGTTGTAGGCCAGACGCAACGACAACGGGCCCTTCTCGTAGATACCAGCCAGGTTGTAGCTGCGCCGCGACAGGCCTTCCAGCGGTAGCTCCACACCGGTGACGGTGGTATTGGTGTACGGGTCGGTGGCGGTGTTGGCGCCGCCCTGGCTGTCGACGAAGGTGAAGTTGGCATTGACGCCGAACCCGCTCAGCCAGCCCGGCAGCTGATCGAAGAACTGGGTATAGCCCAGCTCCGCGCCGCGGATGGTGCCCTCGTCCATGTTGTACGGGCGTGTCACCAGCCAGGGGCGGTTGTCGTAGATCTCGCTGCGGGTCTGGGTGGAGAAGTAATCCTTGACCTTCTTGTAGAACAGCGTGGCGTACAGCATGTCGCTGGTGTCGAAATACCACTCCAGCGCGGTGTCGAACTGGTTGGCCACCATCGGCTTGAGGTTCGGGTTGCCGGCGGTGCCGACAAAATCGGTCGCCTGGCCGGCGTCGTTGGTTTCCACGTTGAGCAACACATACGGCTGCAGCTGGGTGTAGTCCGGGCGCGCCATCGCCTTGGAGGCGGCAAAGCGCCACTGCAGGCTGTCGGTGAAGCGCAGCCGCAGGTTCAGGCTGGGCAGCACGTTGGTATAGCTGCCCTGGGAGTTGTTCTCGAAGTACTGCCCGGTATAGCGCGCCTGCAGTTCCGGTGAGACATTGAGACCGGCCAGGTTCTGGAACTGGCCAAAGCCTTCGGCCTGGGTCTTGGTCTGCACCACGCGGATGCCGATGTTGCCGTCCACCGGCACGCCCCAGGCCTCGTCATTGCCGAAGTACAGCGCCGCGTAGGCGGCCTGGGTGCGTTCGTGCTGGCGGTTGGTGTCCTGCGGCTGATAGGTGTCCGGCGCCCAGCCGTAGCCGCGCAGCGCCACGATCTGCTGGATCATCTGCGAGGCGGAGCGGTAGTTGTTGACCAGGCTGCTGTTGGGCACCACCAGCGTGGTCGGCACGTTCACCCCGCCGCGGAAGAAGTCGGAGAAGGTGAACAACGACGACTGGTCGGTCATGAACTCGGACATATTCGCCAGGCCGTTGCTGGTGCCCGGAATGGCGGCCCAGTTGTCGGAGATCACGCCCCAGTTGTAGCCGGAATTCTTGTTGATCTGGTTGCGGTCGGTGGCGCGCATGCCGAAGCGCGCAAAGCGCAACCAGCTGCTGTCATCGAAGGTGTATTCCAGATCCACACGCGTGGACAGCTGCCGCCCGCGGTTCTTGCCCAGGTGATCCATCGCCGCCGCCCAGAAGTAGTTGGACGGGTCCTGGGTAAAGCCCGGATTGGCGATCTGCACGCTGGGATATTTGCCCGACACGTCGTACGACAGGCCCGGCAGATAGGTCGCACTGAACACGGTGAAATCCAGCTGCTCGTTCTCCGACTCCACCAACTGCATATCGCCCTTGATCTGCAGGTTGTCGTTGAAGAAATGGCTGAAGCCCACCGACATGTCGGTGGTGGTGGTGCGCTGTTCGGAATAGCGGTTATCGGTATTGAAGCGCACACCATCGCCGGTGAGCACCCCGCGCCACGAGCTGGATACCGGCGAGCCGCGCAGGAAGGCGCCGCGATCGTCGTAGTCGAAGGTGGTGCCCGGTGCCGGCGTGATGCTGTTGTTGCTGTCGTTGAAGAACGCGGCGCGCTCCTGCCAGTTCATCTCGTAGCGCGAGCGCAGGAACTGCGCATAGATCTCGGTGGCGTCGCTGGGCTTCCACTGGAACGCCGCCGCGATCCCGTCGCGCTTGCGCTCGAAATCCAGCTGACGCCAGTTCACCCCGCCCGGCACGAACACTTCGCTGCGCCCGCTTCCGGCCAGCACGGCCTCATCGGTCCGCCGCACGTACGGCTCCACCTGGATGCCGTCCGAGCGCGTGGCCAGCTCCGAATGCGCGACATCGATCATGAAGCCCATTTCGCCGATGCCGGTGTTCCAGCGGTCGCTGAACAGGAACGAGGCCGACGGCTTGTACTTCTTGCTCATGTCGCCGTAGTTGTAATCGACATTACCGCCGACGATCCGGCCCGGATTGTCGAACGGCATGCGCGTACGCAGATTGACCGTGCCGCCCAGCCCGCCTTCGATGATTTCCGCCGAGGGGTTCTTGTAGACGTCCACACCGGCCATCAACTCGGCCGGCACGTCTTCGAAGCTCAGCCCGCGGCCGCTGGCGGCGCTGAAGATGTCGCGCCCATTGAGTTCGCCGCGCACCTGGGTCAGGCCGCGGATCATCACGCCGCTGCCTTCGGCGGAGAAATGGTCCGGATCGCTGCGTGCGGCGAAGTGATCGATGGTCACGCCGCTGACGCGCTGCAGGGTTTCGGTGACGCTGCGGTCGGGCAAGGCGCCGATGTCTTCGGCACTGACCGAATCCACGATCTGGCTGGCATCGCGCTTGATCACCTGCGACTTGATCAGGCTGGCGCGCACGCCGCGCACTTCCACCGTGTCCAGATCCACCGCGCTGGTGCCGCCATTGGCGCTGGAGGCGGCCTGCGACGACTGCGCCTGTTGCGCATAGACGGGGGCGGCGAGCAGCAACCCGATGCTGACGGCCATGGCCGAATGACACAAACGCGGGGTACGACGTGCGTGCACGCCCGTCCCTGCCGAGGCATGGCTTGAAAACTTGTACATCTGAATCCCTCCCAGGACGCAAGACGACTGAAGACTGGTTGTCGCGGCGCCGCGACGCGGCCCGCGTGATCACGGCGGAGCCGGCACGGACGCCTGCCCCTCCCTCTATCTGACGGTTTGCCCGCCGATCACCTGCCCGACTTCACGTGCGCTTCAGCGTGCGATCTGGCTCACAGATATAGGCGCGTGGTCTAGCGCCAGCCAATGAAAAATTCACAGCCTGGTATTCCGTGCCGGAATACAAATGGAAGAGCCCGCTTAACCAGTGGATTCCGGCCCGCGCAGACCGGGGTACAAACGCCGCGCGGTGGTGCGCAGCGCCTGCAGAATGCGCTCGGCCCCGGGCGGCAGGATGTAATCGCGCCGCCGGATGATGCCGAACGACTCCATGCGGACGCCCAGCTCGATCGGCAGCACGGTCAGCAGCTTGGCCTGGATCAGCGGCGCCACCGACTCCACCGGCAAGGCGGTCAGCATGTCGGTGCCACGCAACAGCGTGGAGGTCACCGGCAGCGACGAGGTCTCGATCGCATTGGTCGGCGTCTGCACGCCGTGCTCCATGAACATCGAATCCAGCCGCGCGCGCAGCACGCTGTCGGCCGGCGGCAGGATCCAGCCATGCCGCACCAGATCCGCATGCTGCAGGCCGGTCCGACTGGCCAGCGGGTGGCCGGCACGCGCGATCACCGAATGCGGCTCGTCGGCCAGCGGCTCGAACTCCAGCTCGCCCACGCCTTCGGGCCCCAGGATGCGGCCGATCACGATGTCCAGCTGGCCATCCAGCAACTTGGCCACCAGCGGGCGGCTGTAATCCATTTCCACCCGCACCAGGATGTCGGGGAACTCGCGCTTGACCTCGGCGATCGCCTGCGGCACCAGGTTGGTGCCCGGATTGACCACCGTACCGATCGAGGCCTGGCCCATCCTCCCGGCGCGCAGCGCGGCGATCTCCTCCTGCGCCCGGCCGATCTCCGACATCGCCGCACGCGCACGCCGGATCAGCACATGGCCGTACCAGGTGGGCTCCACCCCGCGGGCATGCCGCTCGAACAGTTTCACCCCCAGCATGTCTTCCATTTCCGCCAGCAGCTTGGAGGCGGCCGGTTGGGTCATGCTGGCGGCCTCGGCCGCGCGCAGCACCGAGCGTTGTTCGTGCAGATGCAGCAGCAGCAGGAGCTGGCGCGTCTTGAGGCGGGCAGCGTTGAACCAGGGAGTGCCGGAATTTGCCATGGGGTATCGCCACGCAGCTGTATTCGTAGGAGGAATAGAATATGCCGAAAATTTCATTTGCAGCACATATCTCCCCGCGCGAGGCTATCGAACGCCGCAGCAGGAGCCCCTACCTCCCGGGCGCGGCCAGAACAGACGTGACCCATCTTCCACGAGATGGCAACACGCACGCCATGATTGCGGAGGTGGACGACGATGACGGCAACTTGCCGGCCAATTGCAGGCCGTTGGAGTGCGCACGCAAGTGCCGCAGCCAACTCGTCGCGGCTGCCTGCCGCCCTCCGCGCGCTGCTAGGCAGCGCTGCAACTTCCCCCGACGCTGGCGCCCATCCGGACGCCGACGGCCGCTTTCCGCTCTATCGCGAGTAACACGATGACCTCAGACACCACCGCCAGCCTGTTCGCCCTGCCGCTGATCGCCATCCTGCGTGGCATCACGCCGGAAGAAACGCTCGACCATGTCGGTGCACTGATCGACGCCGGCTTCGACGCGATCGAGATCCCGCTCAATTCGCCGCGCTGGGCCGAGAGCATCGCCCTGGCCCAGCAGACCTACGGCGAGCGCGCCTGGATCGGCGCCGGCACCGTGCTGCGCAACGACGATGTCGACACCCTGGCCGAGATCGGTGCGCGCTTCATCGTCACCCCGAATACGCGCCCGTCGCTGATCCGCCATGCGGTGTCGCGCGGGCTCACCGTGGTGGCCGGTTTCGCCACCGCCAGCGAGGCGTTCGACGCCATCGATGCCGGCGCCACGATCCTGAAGCTGTTCCCCGCAGCCACCTATGGCGCCGCGCATGTGCGCGCGCTGCGCTCGGTGCTGCCCAAGCACATTCCGGTCTACGTGGTCGGCGGCGTCAGCCCGCAGACCCTGGCCGGCTTCCTTGCCCAGGGCGCCGCCGGCGCCGGCATCGGTGGCGAACTGTACAAACCCGCGCAATCGCTCGAAACGACCCAGACGCATGCACGCGCCTTCGTGCAGGCCTACCAGGAACTGCAAGGATGAAGATCACCCGCCTCACCACCTACCACGCCGCACCGCGCTGGCTGTTCCTCAAGGTCGAAACCGACGAGGGCATCACCGGCTGGGGAGAGCCGGTCATCGAAGGCCGCGCGCGCTCGGTGGAAGCCGCCGTGCACGAACTGGCCGGCTACGTCGTCGGCAAGGATCCGGCGCGCATCAACGATCTGTGGCAGACCATGTACCGCGCCGGTTTCTACCGTGGCGGCGCCATCCTGATGAGCGCCATCGCCGGTATCGACCAGGCCTTGTGGGACATCAAGGGCAAGGCCCTGGGCGTGCCGGTGTACGAGCTGCTGGGCGGGCTGGTGCGCGACCGCATGAAGACCTATCGCTGGGTCGGCGGCGACCGCCCGGGCGCAATCATCCAGCAGATCACCGACTACCGTGCATTGGGCTTTGACACCTTCAAGTTCAACGGCACCGAGGAGATGAAGCTGATCGACAGCGCGCGCGCGGTCGATGCGGCGGTGGTCAAGGTCGCCGAGATCCGCGAGACCTTCGGCAACAGCATCGACTTCGGCATCGACTTCCACGGCCGCGTCGGCGCGCCGATGGCCAAGGCGCTGCTGCGCGAGCTGGAGCCGTTCAAGCCGCTGTTCGTCGAGGAACCGGTGCTGGCCGAGCAGGCCGAGTACTACCCGCGCTTGGCCGCGAGCACCTCGATTCCGCTGGCGGCCGGCGAGCGCATGTTCTCGCGCTTCGAATTCAAGAACGTGCTGTGCGCCGGCGGTATCGGCATGGTGCAGCCGGACCTGTCGCATGCCGGCGGCATCACCGAGTGCGTCAAGATCGCCGCGATGGCCGAAGCCTACGATGTCGGCTTCGCCCCGCACTGCCCGCTCGGGCCGATCGCGCTGGCCGCCTGCCTGCACGTGGACTTCGTTTCGCACAACGCGGTGCTGCAGGAACAGAGCATCGGCATCCACTACAACGAAGGCGCCGACCTGCTCGATTACGTCATCAATAAAGACGATTTTCAGTGTGTCGATGGCAGTATCGCCGCGCTGCCCAAACCCGGGCTCGGTGTGGAGATCGACGAAGACATGCTCAAGCGCGCAAACGAAAATCCGCCGGACTGGCGCAACCCGGTCTGGCGTCACAGCGATGGCAGCATCGCCGAATGGTGAGCACGCCCGAACACACCGCCGTGCTGGCGGTCGACAGCCGCTGCACGCATGGCGAAGGCGTGCTGTGGTGCGAGCAACGTGAAGCGCTGTACTGGGTGGACATCAGCGAGAAGCGGCTGTGGCGGCATCATCCGCACAGCGCACGCACGCAGTACTGGACGCTGCCGGACCGCCCCGGTTGCCTCGGCCTGATGGACGACGGCCGTCTGCTGATCGCGCTGGCCAAGTCGGTCTGCATCGCCGACCCGGACAACGCCGACGCCGACACGCTGCCGCTCGAGCACCTGGCCGATATCGAAGCCGACAACCCGCACACGCGCAGCAACGACGGCCGCGCCGACCGCAACGGCAACCTCGTGTTCGGCACCATGGACGAGCACGACCACAAGGCCGCACGCGGCGCGATGTACCAGTTTTCGCTGCGCCACGGCCTGCGTGCATTGCCGCTGCCGGGCGTGTCGATCCCCAACTCGATCTGCTTCAGCCCCGACGGCCGCACGCTGTATTACTGCGACTCGCTGCGCCCGCAGATCCTGTGCTGCGATTACGACGCCGACACTGCGCAGACCAGCAACGTGCGCGTGTTCACCACGCTGGATCGCGACGATGCCGAGCCGGACGGCTCCATCATCGACAGCGAAGGCCATCTGTGGAATGCGCAATGGCGCGCCTGGCGCGTGGTGCGTTACCGCCCCGACGGCAGCATCGAGCGCATCGTGCAGTTGCCGGTCAAGCACCCCACCTGCAGCGCCCTCGGCGGCGCCGCGCTGGACCGCCTGCACGTGATCAGCTCGCGCCTGGACCACAGCGCCGAAGAACTGGCGCGCACGCCGGAAGCCGGCGGTCTGTACGTCTGCGACGTGCCGATCAAGGGCCTGCCCGAGAGCCGGGTGGCCAGCGCATGATCGCCATCGACTGGGGCACCAGCAGCCTGCGCGGCTACCTGCTCGCTGCCGACGGCACGGTGCTGGAGCAACGCCGCGGCAGCGACGGCATCCTGGCCTGCCAGGGCCGCTTCGCCGAGGTGCTGAGCACGCTGATCGACGGCTGGGACGGCCCGCTGCTGCTGTCGGGCATGATCGGCAGCCGCAATGGTTGGGTCGAGCAGGCCTATCTGCCCTGCCCGGCCGATACCGCCGCCCTGGCGCAGGCGATGCGCAGCTACGCCGACCTGCTGCCCGGACGCACGCTGTGGTTCGTCCCCGGCGTAAGTACCGGCGAGCAGCACGGCGTGCCCGATGTCATGCGTGGCGAGGAAACCCAGCTGGTTGGCCTGATCGCCGCACTCGGCGATGGCGAACACGTCGCCTGCCTGCCCGGCACCCACAGCAAATGGGCGCAGATCGCGCACGGCCAGCTGACCGGTTTCGCCACCGTCATGACCGGCGAGCTGTATGCGGTGCTGCGCCAGCACAGCATCCTGGGCAAGTTGATGCAGGACGACCCTGCGGACCTGGACACCGATGCCTTCGCGCAAGGCGTCGACCGCAGCGCCGCGCCCGGTGGCCTCAGCCACCACCTGTTCGGCGCCCGCACGCTGGGCCTGTTCGACCGCCTCACCGCCACCGCGCTGCCGTCCTACCTCTCGGGCCTGCTGATCGGCCACGAACTGCGCGAGCAGCGCGGCACTCACGCCACCGTGCACCTGGTCGGCAGCCCCGGCCTGGCGCAGCGCTACGCGCTGGCGCTGGCGCAGTTGGGCGTGCGGACGCAGCTGCATCGGGAAGATCTGGCTGCCACGGGATTGTTCGCACTGGCCAGGCAGCGCGGGCTGGCCTGACCGGAGACGGTCAGAACCGCGCCGAGCGGCCAGGGCTGGAGGCCGACAAATCCCGGCCAACCCCACACCGGCCACCGGACTGCTTTAGAATTGACAGGCTAAACGCCGGATTCCGCCATGCCTTTTGTTGTCACCGAAAACTGCATCAAGTGCAAATACACCGACTGTGTCGAGGTCTGTCCGGTGGATTGCTTCCATGTCGGCCCGAATTTCCTGGTCATCGACCCGGATGAGTGCATCGACTGCACGCTGTGCGAGCCGGAATGCCCGGCCAATGCGATCTACCCGGAAGACGACGTCCCGGCAGGCCAGGAAGGCTTCGTCGCGCTCAACGCCGAGCTGGCCAAGGCCTGGCCGGTGCTGACCGTGCGCCAGGAACCGCTGCCCGATGCCGCCGAGTGGGACGGCAAGCCGAACAAGCTGCCACTGCTGCAACGCTGAAACGGCGCCTGGCAGCATCCAGCCGGCGACAACGCAGCGATAAAGCGATACCACGCACCAGAACGCAAAACGGGCGCCCGAAGCGCCCGTTCTGCTGTCTGCAGTTGCTGCAGCGGCCTCAGCCGCCCAGCTTGCCCTTCAACGCCGTGATGACCGCCACCGGCGCTGCCGCAGTGGCCGGCATGCCGCGCGGATCCACCGCCGACACATAGCTGCCGGCTTCGACCTTCACCACGCGCACCAGGAAGCTGGAGCCTTCGTAGCTGACGTCGTAGGAACCGAGCATCTGCGCCTTGCTGGCGATGGTCAGGCCGGGAATGTCGGCCAGCGCCGCGCCAACCTTGGCGAACACCTCGTCGCGCTCGCCCGGCACGGTGAAACCGCTGTTGGCGCTGGCGGACGGTGGCGCCGAAGTGTTCTGCTGCGCGCTCGATGCCAGCGTCGGCACCTTCATCGCACCGGAGGTGTCGGGCAGGTTCAGATCCGGCGGCACTTCCAGCGGACGGGCTTCCGGGGCCAGCGCGTAGTCACCGCGTGCGCCCTTGTGGAACCAGCTGCAACCGCTCGTGGCGGCGACGGTGGCGGTCGCCAGCAACGCGAGCGAGAGCACGCGGACGGGGGAAACGGAATGACGCATCGATAAATCTCCTGGGTCAGGCCGCGAGCATTTCGCGGCTGGAAAGCGCTTCCAACGCAACAGCGTCGGCGGCAAGGCGGTCGGCGGCAGGCTGGTGCGCCGCAGAAAGGGGCAGTAACGGCAGGCGCAGGCCGTGCCCGATCCCGGCGCGCTGCAGCAGCGCCTTGACCGGGATGGGATTGGATTCGATCCCGCAGAAACTGTGGTACTCGCTCAGGCGTGCGTCCCACGTGGTGGCCGCCTCGCGCTGACCATCGCGGGCCAGATCGCACAGCCGCCGGTACGCCGACGGCAACGCGTTGGACGCCACCGAAATCAGCCCGTCGGCACCGGACAGCATCGCCTGCGCGGCGCTGCCATCGTCACCGCTGAGCACGACGAAGGACTCGCTGCGCAGCGCCACCAGCGCGGCGACGCGCTCCGGCTCGCTGCGCGCTTCCTTGATACCGACGATATTCGGATGGCCGACCAGTGCGGCAACCGTCTCCGGCAACAGATCGCATCCGGTGCGGCCGGGCACGTTGTACAGCACCACCGGCAGCCCGCCGTTGTCGGCAACCGCCTGGAAATGTGCCTGCAGCCCGGCCTGGGTCGGACGCACGTACGGCGGCGTCACCACCAGCGCGTACTGCGCACCCAGCGCCGCAGCGCGGCGCGTCTGCGCGATGGTCTTGGCGGTGCCCGACAGGCCGGTACCGGCCAGCACCGGCACACGGCCGGCCACCTGCGCGACGGCGGCACGCAACAAGGTGTCGTACTCCTCGTCGCTCAATGCCGCGGCCTCGCCGGTGGAACCGGCGACGACGATTCCCTGCACGCCGCCGTGCAGTTGCTGTTCCAGCAACCGCCGCCAGGCATCCAGTTCGAGTGCGCCGTCCGGACCGAAAGGGGTCGCCAGCGCGGTGATGATGCCGGAAAGGGACAAGATTCTGCTGCTCTTACGTGACAGGAAAGGCCCGCGCGCACGCGGGTTGTGGCCGCCTGCATGTTACTTGCGGCGCGAAACCACGGGCAAGTATGCTGGTCACCGCCAGGGCGCCTGCCCGGGCGGCCATTCAGCCTGATGCAATGCCGGAAGCCCCTTTGACCGACTCGACTCCCCGGCCTTCGCCGACCGAAAACCACCTCCTGATCAACGCCTATACGACGCATCCGGAGTCCCCCCTGTTGCCCGTCACCCGCCGCATCGCCGACAGCGGCTGCAATCTCGTGGACGCCCGCCTGGCCACGGTGGGGCGCGATGTCTCGGTCACCGCCCTGGCCACCGGCTCCTGGGATTCGGTCGCCAAGCTCGAAGCGATGCTGACCCGGCTCGAGCGCGAGGAAGGCCTGAAGCTGGTGTGGTACCGCACCGGCCCCAAGCAGACCCAGTCCAACCTGCTGCCCTACATCGTCGAAGTCATCGCCGCCGACAAGCCGGGCATCCTGTTCCAGCTGGCCGATTTTTTCGACCGCCAGGGCATCACCATCGAGAACCTGCAGAGCACGCGCTACCGCGCCATGCAGACCGGCGCGGAGATGTTCTCGGCGCAGGTGACCATCGGCGTGCCGGCCAACATGCACATCGCCGCGTTGCGCGATGATTTCCTGGAATTCTGTGATCACCTCAATCTCGACGCGATCATGGACCCGATGAAGTTCTGAGGCAGACGTTCCGATGGCCATTGCCCTTTCCGCCCTAAAACAGATGTTCGAGCACATCCGCTCCGAGACCGACTGGAATCTCGACGGGCCGTTGCGCTGGGAATATTTCTTCGCCGACCCGGCGCAGCAACCGCTGCAACACCTCGCCGAGCAACTGACCCGGGACGGCTATCGGGTCATCGACATCTTCCTGGGCGAACGCGACGAAGACGATGGCGACGACGAAGAGTCGTACTTCCTGCACGTGGACAAGCTGGAACAGCACACCATCGAGTCGCTGAATCAGCGCAATGCGCAGTTCGATGCGCTTGCCAAACGTTTCCATGTGGCTGCTTATGATGGGATGGACGTCGGCCCGGCTTGACCGCGCCGTACGCCCCTCCACTTAGGGCTGAGCAACGATGACCGACGCTGTATTCGAACTACCTGCTGCAAGCTTCGACCTGCCACTGTCGCTGTCCGGCGGCACCAACACCACGCTGCGCGGCTACGCCGGCAAATGGGTGGTGCTGTACTTCTACCCGAAGGACAGCACGCCCGGCTGCACCACCGAAGGCCTGGATTTCAACGCGCTGCTGCCGCAGTTCACCCAGGCCGGCGCGGTCGTGCTGGGCGTTTCGCGCGACTCGGTGAAGTCGCACGACAATTTCTGCGCCAAGCAGGGATTTACCTTCCCGCTGGTCAGCGATGGCGACGAGGCCCTGTGCCGCGCCTTCGACGTGATCAAGGAAAAGAACATGTACGGCAAGCAGGTGCTCGGCATCGAGCGCAGCACCTTCCTGCTGTCGCCCGAAGGGGTGGTGGTGCAGGCCTGGCGCAAGGTCAAGGTCCCCGGCCACGCCGATGCCGTGCTGGCCGCGTTGAAGGCGCACGCCAGACAGTGACGCCCCCTGGTTTCCCGTGTCCTCCATCACCCTGCCCTGCAGGCGTGATGGCTCGCCCCTGCTCCATCACTTGGAAGACCCAATGACCCGAGGCAAGCGCATCTACGTGCTGGACACCAACGTGCTGATGCACGATCCCACCGCGCTGTTCAAATTCGAGGAACACGATGTGTTCCTGCCGATGCAGGTGATCGAGGAACTCGACAACGCCAAGAAGGGCACGTCCGAAGTCAGCCGCAATGCGCGCCAGGTCAGCCGCTTCCTGGACGAACTGCTGGAGAACACGAATGCCGAGCAGATCCAGGCCGGCATCCTGCTCAGCCATCCGCAGGGTATCCAGCTCAAGGGCCAGGCGGCGATCGGCCGGCTGTATTTCCAGATCCATCCGATCGACCCGGGCCGCACCTTCGGCGCGATGATCCCGGACAACAAGATCCTGGCCTCGGTGCTGGCGCTGTGCGAAGAGCATCCGGACGTGCCGGTCATTCTGGTGTCCAAGGACATCAACCTGCGCATCAAGGCCTATATCAGCGGCCTGAACGCGGAGGACTACCAGAACGATCGCGCGCTGGACGATTTCAGCCTGCTGTTCACCGGCGCCATCGAGCTGCCGGACAACTTCTGGGAAAAGCACAATCAGGACCTGCGCAGCTGGAACGAGCGTGGCCGCACCCATTACGAGATCGTGCTGGCCGAGGACGAAGACTGGTATCCGAACCAGTACCTGTACCTGCCGGGCGAGGACGAAGTGGAGCTGCGCGTGGCCAAGGTCGGCGGCGGCAAGGCCACGCTGTGCCTGGTCGACGATTTCCGCAGCGGCCAACATGCGGTCTGGGGCATCGTGGCGCGCAACCGCGAGCAGAACTTCGCGCTCAATGCCTTGATGGACCCGGAAATCGACTTCGTCACCCTGCTCGGCACCGCCGGTACCGGCAAGACCCTGCTCGCCCTGGCCGCCGGCCTGGCGCAGACGATGGATCAGCAGCGTTACCGCGAAATCATCATGACCCGCGCCACCGTCAGCGTCGGCGAAGACATCGGCTTCCTGCCCGGCACCGAGGAAGAAAAGATGACGCCGTGGATGGGCGCACTGACCGACAACCTGGAAGTGCTCACCCACAACCAGGACGGCGGCGCCTGGGGGCGTGCGGCCACCAACGACCTGCTCGCCAGCCGCATCAAGATCCGCTCGATGAACTTCATGCGCGGGCGCACCTTCCTGTCGCGCTACCTGATCCTGGACGAGGCGCAGAACCTCACGCCCAAGCAGATGAAGACGCTGATCACCCGTGCCGGCCCCGGCACCAAGATCGTGTGCCTGGGCAACGTCGAACAGATCGACACGCCCTACCTCACCGAAACCACCTCCGGCCTGACCTATGCGGTGGATCGCTTCAAGGCCTGGCCGCACAGCGCGCATATCACACTGCGGCGCGGCGAGCGTTCGCGCCTGGCCGACTTCGCTTCGGAGGTGCTGTGATGCACAGGCTGCGCGGCGCGGCGGCACTCGCCGTGATGGCACTGGCCGGCTGCGCGACCACGCCGCCGCCAGCGAGCGTGCCGACCAACCTCAAGAACGGGCAGTCCTGGGTCATAACCCGCCAGGGCATCGCCGAGCAGGTGCTGGACACCTGCTCGCGCGACAGCCCGGCGCGGCATCCGGGCCAGATCACCGGCTACTGGACACCGAGCCAGCAGCAGATCGAACAGCTCGAATCCCGGCAGGACTCATTGACGCCGACCATCCCCGAGCCGCGCGATTTCGATCGCCAGTACGTGGGCGTGGTGGTCCAGGGCCAGCAGCTGATCTACATCAACGCCTTCAAACTCCCGAACGATCCGCCGGTGAAACCGGCCAAGGAAGCGATCCGGGTGTGCGATGGCGGTAGCGCCTTCTGGGGTGCGTTGTACGATCCGCAAACCGGCGCGTTCTCGCAGATCGCCGTCAACGGTACGCCCTGACCCGCGATGGGCCTGCTGCTGCCGCGCTGGGTCTGGATCGGCGCGGTAGCGTTATCGGGCGTGGCCGGCATGGTCAACGTGGTCGGCTACCTGGGCTCCGAGCATCAGGTGGTCAGCCACCTCACCGGCACCACCAGCCTGCTCGGCGTGGCCCTGGTGCAGAACAGCGCACCGGAGATCGGCTTTCTCTGGGGCATCCTGATCGCGTTCTGCGCAGGCGCCATGCTCAGCGGCCTGATCATCCAGGACGATGTCTTGCGGCTGGGACAGCGCTACGGTGCGGCACTGCTGCTCGAAGCGTTGCTGCTGCTGGCCGCAATCCCACTGTTCAAGCTGCACCATGTCGGCGGCGCGTTGGTCGCCGCAGGCGCCTGCGGCCTGCAGAACGCCATGGCCACCACCCTCAGCGGCGCCGCGGTCCGCACCACCCATCTGAGCGGCATGTTCACCGACCTGGGCATCGGCCTGGGGCATCTGCTGCGCGGGCGCCCGCTGCAGGTGCGCCGGCTCACGCTGAGCGGGCTGATCATCGGCGGCTTTCTCGGCGGCAGCATGCTCGGCACCTGGCTATTCCAGCGCTGGCACTACGACGCGCTCTACCTGCCGGCGGGCCTGACCGGAGTGACCGGTGCCGGCTACGTTGGCTACCTGCAGTGGCGTCGCTGGCGCACGCGCTGATCCGCACATCCGCCAGACAGCAGTGCAGAATCCACCCATGACCACGTCCAGCACGCTGTCCGCCCTGACCATCGCCGGCTCCGATTCCGGCGGTGGTGCCGGCATCCAGGCCGACCTCAAGACCTTTGCCGCGCACCGCGTGCACGGCTTGTCGGCGATCGCCGCATTGACCGCGCAGAACACCCGCGCCGTCACTGCCGTGCATATCCCCCCGGTCGCGTTTCTGCGGGCGCAGGTCGATGCCTGCTTTGAGGACTTCGAAATTCAGGCAGTCAAACTCGGCATGCTCGCCAACGCCGAGGTCATCCATTGCGTGGCCGATCTGCTCGAAACCCATCGCCCACCGTTCGTGGTGCTCGACCCGGTGATGGTGTCCACCAGTGGCGCCCGCCTGCTCGAAGACGCCGCGCTGGAGGCCCTGCGCGCGCGTCTACTGCCGCTGGCCACGCTGATCACACCGAATACGCCCGAAGCCGAGCTGCTGACCGGCCGCCGTATCGACGATGCCGATGGCGCCGAGCACGCCACCGCCGCCCTGCTCGAACTCGGCGCCAATGCGGTGCTGCTCAAAGGCGGTCACCTGCACGAAGGCACGCGGGTGATCGACCGCTTCGATGACGGTGTCACCCAGGACGTGTTCATGCATCCGCGCCTGCAGGTCGATGCGCATGGCACCGGTTGCAGCCTGTCGGCGGCCATTGCCGCGCAGCTGTGCCAAGGCCTTTCCCTGCTCAACGCCTGCGAAGCGGCCATCGACTATATCGCGCGCGCCATCCGCCTTGGCCACAGCCCCGGTCACAGCGAGGTGCTGGTGCTGGACCATTTCGGCGCCGCGCCTAGCCCATGAGCGTGCAGGCCAGCACGCTCGCCGTGACCGCAGCGGATGGACATGCCTGGCAGGTGCTGCGCCACGCACCGGCGCGGCCGATCGCCAGCCTGCTGTGGCTGCCGGCACTGGGCGTTGCCGCCCGGCACTACCAGCCGTTCGCGCACGCCTTGGCGAGCGCCGGCATTGCGGTCTATCTGCACGAGTGGCGCGGCAACGGCAGCAGCACCCTGCGCCCCTCGCGCGAGCACGACTGGGGCTATCGCACGCTGCTTGCCGACGATATCCCCGCCAGCCGCGCGCTGCTCGACCTGCATGACCCGCAACTGCCGTGCGTGCTGGGCGGTCATAGCCTGGGCGGCCAACTGGCTTGCTGCCATGCCGCGTTGCAGCCGGTACGGATTGCGCAGCTGTGGCTGGTCGCCAGCGGCTCGCCGTACTGGCGCAATTTTCCGGTGCCGATGCGCTACGGCCTGCCGCTGATCTTCCGGCTGCTGCCATGGCTGGCACGCACGCAAGGCGTGCTGCACGGGCGAACGCTCGGTTTCGGCGGCACCGAGGCGCGCAGCCTGATCGCCGATTGGGCGCAGGTCGGTCGCAGCAATCGCTATCGTGCGGCAGGCACGTCGTGGGATCTCGAGCAGGCGTTGGGCCAACTCGACATGCCGATCAGCGCAGTGACCTTCGCACGCGACCGCTTCGGCCCGCCCGGCGCCTTGCAGGCCTTGCTGCAGAAAATGCCGCAGGCACGTGCCGAACGTGTCGCCTTGGACGATGCGCAACTGGGCGCGCGCAGCGATCACTTCGCATGGATGAAGACGCCCGCCGCCGTGGCCGCCGCGCTGCGCCGGCGTCTTGGCGATGGGGGTAGCGACAATCGAATGTCACAAGGGGATTGACGAGGACTCCGGGCATCCGCATAATTCCGCTCCTGACGACGCGCCCGTAGCTCAGTTGGATAGAGTACCTGGCTACGAACCAGGCGGTCGGGAGTTCGAATCTCTCCGGGCGCACCATCTTCAGAACAATAAGAGACAGCCTTCAACCGCTGTCTTTTTAGTTACAAGGATTCGATCGCATTGCGACGGATCTGCAAGTTGGAAATGCAAGTCAAAACAAGATAATGCGCCCGTAGCTCAGTTGGATAGAGTACCTGGCTACGAACCAGGCGGTCGGGAGTTCGAATCTCTCCGGGCGCACCAATCTTGAAGAAAACGACCAGCTTGCTGGTCTTTTTTTTGCCTGTCGTTCGAGCGCATGGCGTGGCCGCGCTGTTACCACGCAGCGAACGCGACGCAGCAACTGCCAAAGACCAGCACGCCCGTCACAGGACATCGCGTCACTGCGGTCAGGCCATCGCGCCCAGCACATCATCGGTACGGGCAACCACCGCCACCGGCAGCAACGAGGTCACCGGATGCCCGGCGTCGCGCCATGCATCCAGCCCACCCAGCAACGGCCGCACGTCGCCATATCCGCGCTCGCGCATCCGACCGGCCAACCACGCCGCCGACACCTCGTCCGGACACGCGCAATAAATCACCACACTGCGATCGCGCGGCACGCTGGCCAGGATCTGCGCAAGCTGACGCTCGTCGGCAAACACCGCGCCGGGAATCGTGTACGGCTGCAGATCGCGATGGCCCGGCGCACGGATATCCAATACCGTCGGCCGTAGCGCTTCGTCGCCATCCAGCAACGGCACCAGTTCGTCCACCGCAATACGCGCGTGCTCCAGCGAGCGCAGCAAGGCATGCCGCCGCCACCAACGCCAGCCGACGTAGCAGGCCAGCAACACGGCCAGCACCACCACCGCACCGGAGCCCAGATCCGACAGCAACGCGAGCACGTCCTGGACCTGATGCGCGAACAGCGCGCCCAGGCTCAGCCCGACGAACGCCCACAGCGACGCACCCAGGGCGTCGTAGCGCAGGAATGCCGCCGGGCGCACCCGCATCGCACCGGCCATCGGCACCGAGACCATCGACAGACCGGGCACGAACTTGGCCACCGCCAATACCCGCACACCCCAGCGCGAGAAGAACCGCTCAGTCTTCTTCATGCAGGTATCGCGCGACAGCGACAGCCGGCACAGCGACTGCAGGGTGCGGTTGCCGAAACGGCGGCCTGCCAGATACCAGGCCAGGTCACCGAGCAGACTTGCCAGCACCGACACAGCCAACGCCAGCAATCCGGCCAGCCAGGCGTCGCTCCCGCCCTGCAGCGCGTAGCCGGCACCAACCAGCACCAGGGTCGGCAGCGCCGGCACCGGCAGGCCCAGCGACAACGCCAGCACGTTGGCAAAGACCAGCGCCAATCCGTACTGTTCGATCAAGCCTTGCATGCGGCGACCCTGCGCGACGGCGAGGGCCCATTATCCGCCCTTCCTCACACGCGCGGCTGCCCGCCGGCGACGGAACGATACGTTTCGGCAAGCGACTGCAACCAGCCATCGAACAGTCCATCGCGGCGCAGTGCGCGCCGCCACCAACCCAGTGCCTCGCCCTCCTCGCCCGGCCGCCACGCCAGGTAGAAGGTTTCATCGGGTTTACGGGGCTCCACCTGCAGCGCACACAGCCGCCCGTCCTGTAGCGCGCCGCGCGCATACGGCTCGGGCAGAAAACCGTAGCCGGCACCGGCCAGCTGCAACTGCAGCTTGGCCTGCATGTCCGGCACGGTGAGCACATCGCGCGCGGAGAGTAGGCCCACCGTGCGTGGCAGCAGACGCCGCGCCGAATCCGCCACCGCGATCGCACGGTGTTCGGCCAGCTCGGCCGCGCCCAGCAGGCCGGCGCCCGCCAGCGGATGCGTGGAGGCCACCGCGAACACGAAGCCCAGCGTGCCGATCGCCTCGGCCACATAGCCACCACCGCTCGGCCCCTCGCCCGCCGCCACGATCAGGTCCACGCGCCGATCCAGCAGCGCCTCCCAACTGCCGGACAAGGATTCGCTCACCACGCGCAGGCGGGTGCTGTCGGCCACCGTGTAGAAGTCCAGGATCTGCGTCTGCAGCAAGGCCACCGGCAGGATCGCATCCAGACCGATCGCAAAGTCCGACTCCCAGCCCGACGCCACCCGCCGGACCCGCACCTCCAGCTCCTGCGCGGCCCGCAGCAGCTGCCGCCCCTCGCGCAGCAGTTCGCGCCCGGCCTGGGTCGGTGTCGCCTTGGGGCCGACCCGCTCGAACAGCTGCACACCCAGATCGTCCTCCAGCTTGGAGACCGTGTAGGAAATCGTCGACGGCACCTTGAACAACACCTTGGCCGCGGCCGCGAACGAGCCGCGGCGGTCGATCGCATCCAGAATCTGCAGTGCTTCCAGGCTGATCTTCATTGTTCGATTTTTTCGATGGTAGCGACCAAATCTACTCGCTTTTTGGCGCCGGCGCGGAGGTAGAGACTAGCCACCAAGCCGCCGGGACACCGAGTCACTCCCTGGCGACACCAACCCTTTCAAGGAGAAGCAGCATGTTGAATGTCCGCAAGAGCGAAACCCGTGGCCGCGCCGAACATGGCTGGCTGTCCTCGCGCCATACCTTCTCCTTCGCCAGTTACCACGACCCGCGCCACATGGGCATCGGCCCGCTGCGGGTGATCAACGAAGACAAGGTGACCCCGGGCGAAGGCTTCGGCACCCATGCCCACCGCGACATGGAGATCATTTCCTACGTGCTGGGTGGCGCACTGGAGCACAAGGACAGCATGGGCACCGGCTCGGTCCTGCACTACGGCGACGTGCAGCGCATGAGCGCCGGCAGCGGCGTCACCCACAGCGAGTTCAATCACTCCGCCAGCGAACCGGTGCACTTCCTGCAGATCTGGGTGATGCCCGAGCGCAGCGGCATCGAGCCCAGCTACGAGGAGAAGCATTTCGATGCCGACAGCAAGCGCAACCAACTGCGCCTGATCGCCTCGCCCGGCGGCGAGCACGGCTCGCTGCGCCTGCATCAGGACGCGCGCCTGTATGCCTCGATCCTCGATGGCGAGGTGCGTCTGCAGCAGCCACTGGCCGAGGGCCGCATCGGCTACGTCCAGGTGGCGCGCGGCAGCCTGAGCGTCAATGGCCAGGCGCTGTCGGCCGGCGATGCGTTGCAGATCACCGACGAGCCGGAGATCGTGCTGGCCGATGCACGCGATGCGGAAGTGCTGGTGTTCGATCTGCCGAGGTAAGCGCCACCAGCTCAGCGCACGGCGTGCCGCAGACCAGGCGGCACGCCGCGCACTGGGGATCGGCCGATATCAAAAAGCCCGCTTCCGGCGGGCTTTTTTGTGCTCAGGCACCTCTGCTTGCAGGGCAGCTGCAACGACGCCGCGCATCGACAATCCCGCGCAGCACTCTGCGCGGGATCATGCCGCCTGCGGCTTGGCAGGCCTGACAAGCGACTTGCTCGCGGGTTCGCTGCGCACGGCAGCCGCCTCCACCGCGCCATCGCTGTCGCCATTGACTAGCGCAAACAGCGCGTCGGCATCGGCTTCCAGCACACGCGCCGAGCGCGCCAGATCGTCGACCATCTGCGCCTGGTCGCGCGCCTGCACACCGATCGATTGCAGCGCGGTGTTGGCGGTGGAAATGTCCCGCGCCTGCTCCTGACTGGCAGCGGCAATCTGCTCCACGGTCGCGGTGACCCGCAGCACCGAGCTGACCATGTCCTGCATCACCGCCCCGGCCTGCTCGGCCAGGCGCGAACCATCGCCCACTTGGTCGGCTGCATTGTCGATCAAGCCGCGAATTTCCTTCGCCGAGACACTGCAGCGCTGCGCCAGGCTGCGCACCTCGGTCGCCACCACGGCAAATCCACGCCCCTGCTCGCCAGCGTGTGCCGCTTCCACGGCCGCATTCAAGGCCAGGATATTGGTCTGGAACGCGATGCCGTCGATCACCTCAATGATCTGGCCGATACGATCGGTAGCCGAGCGTATGCCGGCCGTGGTCTTGACCATGTCGGCGATGACGGTAGCGCCGCGTCGGGCAACATCGGCCGATGCCTCGGCCATGCGCTGCGCCGAGCCGGCACTGTCGGAATTGCTGCGTACGGTCTCTGCCAGCTGGTCAATGGTGGTCGAGGTCTGCGCCACGGCTGCCGACTGCGTTGACGAGCGGCTCACCAGGTCCTGGTTGCTGACCGAAATATGGTGCGCCTCGCGCTGCACGTTCTGCGCAATGCTCATGGTCTGCTGCATCAACTGACGCATGCGCTCGGCCGAGCGCACCTGATCGGTGACATCGGTGGCGTACTTGACCACCTTGTACGGACGACCGGACACATCCAGGATCGGGTTATAGGACGCCTGGATCCACACCGGACTGCCGTCCTTGCGCAGCCGACGGTAGCGGCCCGCATCGAATTGCCCACGCGCCAGCTTCGCCCAGAAATGCCGATAGTCTTCGGAGGCACCGTAGTTTGCGTCCACGAAGATGCGGTGATGCTGGCCGATCGCCTCCTCGGCCGAGTACCCCAAAATGGCCAGGAAGTTGTCGTTGGCACTCAACACGTGCCCTTCCAGATCGAACTCGATCACGCCCATCACCTTGTCGATGGCCTGGATGCGACCATCGGCGTCGGCCGAATCGATCACCTGACGGGTCACGTCGGTGGCGTACTTGACCACCTTGTACGGCCGCCCGTGCTCGTCGAGCACCGGGTTATAGGACGCCTGGATCCACACCTCGCTGCCGTCCTTGTTGAGGCGCTTGTAGCGCCCCGCGTCGAACGCGCCGCGTCCCAGCTTCTCCCAGAACGCGCGATAGGCCGCCGACTGGCGCGTTTGCGCGTCCACGAACATGCCATGGTGCTTGCCGCGAATCTCATCGAGCCTGTAGCCCATCACCGCAAGGAAATTCTCGTTGGCATCGAGCACTGTGCCATCCAGCGAAAACTCAATGACCGCCATGACCTTGTCGATCGCATCGATGCGGCCTTCGAAGTCGGCGGTCTGGCGGACCTGCGTGGTGATGTCGGTGGCGTACTTGACCACCCGATAGGCCTTGCCTGCACGATCCAGCAACGGATTGTAGGAAGCGTTGATCCATACCTCGCGCCCGTTCTTGTCCAGCCGGCAGAATCGCCCGGCGTTGAAGTCGCCACGACGCAGCGCCTGCCAGAACTGCTGATAGCTTTCGCTGTCGCGGTCGCTGGGGGTCACGAACATGCGGTGATGCTGACCGACGACTTCGTCGAGCCGGTAGCCCATCAGCGACAGGAAATTCTGGTTCGCATGCAGGATGCGGCCATCAAGATCGAACTCGATCACCGCCATCACCCGGTCCACCGCATCGGCCTTGTGCTGCAGCCCACGGCTCCGGGAAGAAAACAGGCGTCCAAGCAGAGGCGGTAGGCGCATCGGGGTGAGATCCGAGAGAGGTGTCACAGCCTTAGCGACCCGTGCCCGGCTTACTTGAATCGCCGCCTGCAACACGTTCGTGGCAATTCAGATGCTGCGGCCGGCACAGCCACCAGCGTGGCGCGAGCAATGCCACTGCAGACCGTCACTGACCTGCCGGCACAAATGAAAACGCCCGCAAATCAGGGATTTGCGGGCGTCTGAAACACTGGCGGAGCGAGAGGGATTCGAACCCTCGATAGAGCTTTTGACCCTATACTCCCTTAGCAGGGGAGCCCCTTCAGCCGCTCGGGCATCGCTCCAGTTTTTGCGTCCTGCCGCGGTGTCCGTTGCAGGCCGCGAAGAATACCGGGTAAGAGGGGCTAACGTAAACCCTTTATGACGATCAATTCGAAGAATCGTCGCCTTGATGCGCACCGGAAGCGACCGGCTCATCCCCACGCTGGATCCGCTGATAGATTTCCTCGCGGTGTACAGCAACATCTTTCGGTGCGGTGATGCCGATACGCACCTGATTACCCTTGACGCCGAGTACGGTCACAGTGACCGAGTCGCCGATCATCAAGGTTTCGCCTACCCGGCGAGTGAGGATCAACATTTTGCAAATCTCCTGGAACCGGTGGGTTTCCCACCAGCATCGGCGGCCGACTGACGAGGCGCGCCCTAGGTAAAGGGAATAGACCGGAAATGGTAGCGGGACACCCTGCCAAGCAGCAAGGCATACCAGGACAAGTGTTCAGCCCAAGTGTTGCTTGACCCAGGAGGGCACGCCTTCCAGCGCGGTCGCAAGGGCGGGACCATCCTCGCCACCACCCTGGGCGAGATCCGGACGACCACCGCCCTTGCCTCCGATCTGACTGGCGATATGCCCGAGGAGTTCCCCCGCCTTCACCTTGCCAGTTGGGCTGCCGTTCACGCCGGCAACGAGCGCAACCTTGCCGGCAGCCGCGCCTGCCAACACGATGACCGAATCGCCCAACTGCTGCTTGAGGCGATCCATCGCATCGCGCAACGCCTTGGCATCGAAGCCCTCCAGACGCACGGCGACCACCTTGACGCCTGCCACATCGACCGCGCTGGAACCCAGGTCTGCAGTTGCGCCGGAGGCCAGCTTGGCCTTGAGCGACTCCAGCTCACGCTCGAGCCGCTTCTGACGTTCGGTGAGCGCGCGAACCTTGTCGACCACCTCGGTCGCATTGCCGCCGAGCAAGCTGGCTGCCTCGAGCAGACGTCGCTCTTCATCGGCGACATGGTCCAGCGCGCCCTGCCCGGTCATCGCCTCGATGCGACGCACGCCCGAGGACACACCGCCCTCGGAGGTAATCTTGAACAAACCGATGTCGCCGGTGCGGGTGACATGGGTGCCGCCGCAGAGCTCGGTGGAATAACCGCCCATCTTCAGCACGCGCACGTTCTCGCCGTACTTTTCGCCGAACAGCGCCATCGCGCCGAAATCCAGCGCCTCCTGCATGGCCATGTTGTGCACTTCCACGCTGTGGTTGGTGCGCACTTCGGCGTTGACCTTGCGTTCGATCACGGCGAGCTCTTCGGGTGTGATCGGCTGGAAGTGCGAGAAGTCGAACCGCAAGCGGTCCGGTGCAACCAGCGAGCCCTTCTGCTGTACGTGGGTGCCCAGCACCTCGCGCAGGGCCGCATGCAGCAGATGCGTGGCCGAGTGGTTGAGGATGGTCTTGCCGCGACGCTGCACGTCGATGCCGCCTGCCAGCACATCGCCCAATGCCAGCGAACCTTCGGTGATGCGCCCGACATGGCCATGGAACTGGCCAGCAAATTTCTGGGTGTCGGTGATCTCGATGGAGACATCGCTACCGCTCAGCTGGCCGCTATCGCCGACTTGACCACCGGACTCGGCATAGAACGGCGTGCGGTCGGTGAACACGATGACCTCGTCGCCGGCTTCCGCGCGTTCAACTGGACGGCCCTGCTTGAGCAACGCCACGACCTTGAGCGCATCGGCGTCATAGGCTTCGTAGCCCAGAAACACCGTCGGCGACATGGTGGCGACCAGATCGGCCGGCAATGCGACGCCGCCACCGAACTTGCCGGCGGCACGCGCGGTCTCGCGCTGACGCTCCATGGCGAACTCGAAGCCCTCCATGTCCACGCGCAAGCCGCGCTCGCGTGCGATGTCGGAGGTCAGATCGACCGGGAACCCGTAGGTATCGAAAAGGCGGAACGCATCGGCGCCGGGAATCACTTCCTGCGAGCGCGCAGCAACGTCGTCGAAGATCTTCATGCCGGCGTCCAGCGTCTCGGCAAAGCGCTCTTCTTCGGCCAGCAGTGCGCGCGCGACGGTCTCCCGCGCGACCACCAGTTCGGGATAGGCCTCGCCCATCAGCTCGACCAGGGTCGGCACCATTTTGCTGAAGAACGGCTGGCGTACCCCCAGCATCCAGCCGTGGCGCAGCGCACGCCGGATGATCCGGCGCAGCACATAGCCGCGGCCTTCGTTGGACGGCAGCACACCGTCGACGATCAGGAACGAACAGGCGCGGATGTGGTCGGCGATCACCCGCAGCGACTTGTTCTCCAGATCGGTGACGCCGGTCAGCGCGCTGGCCTTGCCGATCAAGGCCTGGAACAGATCGATCTCGTAGTTGGTATGCACGTGCTGCAGGATCGCGGCCAGGCGCTCCAGGCCCATGCCGGTGTCCACGCACGGCGCCGGCAGCGGCACCAGGGTGCCGTCGGGCTGGCGATCGAACTGCATGAACACCAGGTTCCAGATCTCGATGAAGCGGTCGCCATCCTCGTCCGGGGAGCCCGGGGGGCCACCGGCGATGTGGTCGCCATGATCGAAGAAGATCTCGGTGCAGGGGCCGCACGGGCCGGTATCGGCCATCTGCCAGAAGTTGTCCGACGCGTACGGCGCACCCTTGTTGTCGCCGATGCGCACGATGCGGCTTTCCGGAATGCCGATCATGTCGCGCCACAGCGCGAAGGCTTCTTCGTCGGTGTGATAGACGGTGACCAGCAACCGCTCCGCCGGCAGCTTCCAGACCTGGGTCAGCAGCTCCCAGGCCCAGCTGATGGCATCCTTCTTGAAGTAATCGCCGAACGACCAGTTGCCCAGCATCTCGAAGAAGGTGTGATGGCGCGCGGTGTAGCCCACCGAATCCAGATCGTTGTGCTTGCCGCCGGCACGCAGGCAGCGCTGTACGTCGGCCGCGCGCACGTAGCTGCGCTTCTCCGCGCCGAGGAAGACGTCCTTGAACTGGACCATGCCGGAGTTGGTGAACAGCAAGGTCGGGTCGTTGCCCGGCACCAGCGGCGCGGATGGCACGATGGTGTGGCCCTTCCCCTCGAAGAACGCGAGGAAGTCACTACGGATCTGGGAAGTGCTGAATTTGGCGGATGCGTTCATGTGCTGGCATTGGGCGGGCGGCAGTCCCGGTCACCCAATGAGATGTGGGCGCAGATGAGCGGAACAACCTGAAACCACGAAGGGTAGCAGGCCTGACGCCCTCAGTCCTCAAGGTCGAAGCGCGTGGCGCTGCGAATGCTGTTGCCATCGAAACCACGCCGTGCCAGCAGATCGGCGGCCTTGCGCCGCTGCGGGAGATCGGTAGGCCCTTCCTCGCCGAAGCGACGGCGGATCAGGTCGCGCGCGTTTTCGGTCCAGTCGCCCTCAAACGTCGCCATTGCGGCGCTGATGGCATCGCTGTCCAGGCCGTGAGTTCCGAGCTCGGCGCGGATATGCAGTGGACCGTAGCCCGAACCTGCACGATTGCGTACGACCGAGGCCGCAAAACGGGTGTCGTCCTGCCACCCCTCCTCAGCCAGGCGCTCCACGGCCGCCTGTGCAGCGTCCGGCTCGATACCGCGTGCCAGCAGCTTGCGATTCAATTCCTTGCGCGAATGCTCACGCCGCACCAGCAATCCCAGTGCGCGTTGTACCGGCGTCTGCTCCTTGAACCGGCGTCCCCGCTTTGGCGCGGGCTGTTGCTCGTCCATCGTGGGTGTCCCGAGTACCAAAACCACACAGCATCAATGCGCCGTCCGTGGCGCCTGCCCTCCTGGCCTTCAATAGATCTACCGCGGGAAGCGACGGCACTGACTCCGCCGTCCCCGCGATAGAAAACCTGCCACAGCCGTCAGTGCTGCCGTTCTGCCATCAGGCGGACGCGGCCGGTAGGCAGAACCGGGGTGGCCCCACGCGGACGTCCCGGTTCGCGCTGCTGCCGAGACACCTGCCTGATGACGGCTGGGCTCGCACTGCCTGGCTGCTGTTATTCCTTCTCGACGTCATCGCCGGCTTCGCGCGGCGCTTCGGCCGGCTGGAACTTCTCACGCAGCTCGGCTTCCAGCCGCACTGCAACCTGCGGGTTGTCGCGCAGATAGCCACGCGCGTTGTCCTTGCCCTGCCCGATGCGTTCTTCGCCGTAGCTGTACCAGGCGCCGGCCTTCTCGACCAGCTTGGCTTCCACGCCCATGTCGATCAGCTCACCCTCGCGGCTGATGCCTTCACCGTAGAGGATTTCGGTCACGACCTGCTTGAACGGGGGCGCCAGCTTGTTCTTGACCACCTTGATCTTGGTCTGGTTGCCGATGATTTCGTCGCCCTTCTTGATCGCGCCGATACGACGGATATCCAGACGGACCGATGCGTAGAACTTCAGCGCATTGCCGCCGGTGGTCACTTCCGGGCTCTGGCCCGGCATCATCACGCCGATCTTGTGGCGCAGCTGGTTGATGAAGACCACCAGCGTGTTGGAACGCTTGATATTGCCGGTCAGCTTGCGCAGCGCCTGGCTCATCAGGCGGGCCTGCAGACCCGGCAGCTGGTCACCCATTTCGCCTTCGATTTCCGCCTTCGGAGTCAGCGCGGCGACCGAGTCGACCACCACGATGTCCACCGAACCGGAACGCACCAGCATGTCGGCGATTTCCAGCGCCTGTTCGCCGGTGTCCGGCTGCGACAGCAGCAGGTCGTCGACATTGACGCCCAGCTTGGCGGCGTAGATCGGGTCCAGCGCATGCTCGGCGTCGATGAAGGCAGCGGTGCCTCCCTTCTTCTGGCATTCGGCAATCGCCTGCAGGGTCAGGGTGGTCTTGCCCGACGATTCCGGACCATAGATCTCCACCACGCGGCCCTTGGGCAGGCCGCCGATCCCCAGTGCGATGTCCAACATCAGCGAGCCGGTCGGAATGACTTCGACGGCCTCGATCACACGGTCGCCCATGCGCATCACCGAGCCCTTGCCGAATTGCTTCTCGATCTGGCTCAGTGCGGCGGAAAGGGCGCGCTTCTTGTTCTCATCCATCTGGGTGATCCTTGTCAGTGATTTCGGTGTAGGGCTAATGTAACGGCGGTGTATCGCACAGGCTGAGACTGGCTGCGACACGCTCAGATTAGGGAGGCGGCCATGGCGATGGCAGCGGGAAATCCTGCGGCACCGGCTCGGGATAACGCCAGTGAGGCCATAGGCGCAGTACTCAACGATTCGGCCTCAACAGCCCGCAGTACAGGCCCTCGATCGCGAAATCCTGATCCGGCAACACTTCGATCGGCGCGTAGTCCGGGTTGCGCGGCAACAGGCGGATGCGGTCCTTGCCGATCTTCAACAGCTTGACCGTGATCTCCTCATCGATGCGCGCCACCACGATCTGCCCCGAACGCGCGTCGCGGGTGCGGTGCACTCCGATCAGGTCGCCGTTGAAAATGCCTTCGTCGCGCATCGAGTCACCCTGCACCTTGAGCAGATAGTCCGGCGACGGCGAGAAGAACACCCGGTCCAGCACCACGAAGTCGTCCGAGCCGATATCCGCGCCGATCGGCAGGCCTGCCGCCACGCGTCCCAGCACCGGCAGGCGCAGCACATCGTCGCGCACCAGCTCGTTTGCAGCGGCAGGCGGGGTGCGCGACTGGGCGCCCTGCCCGGCCAGACGGATGCCGCGGGCCTGGCCGGGCACGCGACGGATCGCACCGGCCTGCTCCAATGCCTCCAGATGGTATTGCGCGCCGCGCACACCCTTGAAGCCGAAGGCGCGCGCGATCTCGGTCTGCGAGGGCGGTACGCCGTCGGCATCGATGCGCTCGGCGATCAAGGCCAGGATTGCTTGCTGGGTATCGGTCAGGTCCATGGTTAGTAGTATTACTACTAACTGGCGCCTGCGCAATAGCCGTGTCGTACGCTACGCACGGGTCAGCCACCGGAGTCGGCACGCGTGCCGCGTCTAGCGTCGGCTGCGCCAGATGGAGAACAGGATCCAGACGCCGCACAGGGCTGCACCGATGAACCCGCCGACGCCCAACGCGAGCAGCCAGCGGCTGGCACTGCCCCCGACACTGTTCATGACGATCGACGAGCCGATCACCAGCGCGGCAGTCACGATCCCCATGGTGAGCCGGTTGGCCGCGCGATCGACCTGCTCGCCGAACTCGCGCAATGCACGCGTTTCGATCTGCAGTTGCAGCTTGCCGCGCCGCGCGGCCTGCAGCAGCCGTTTGAGGTCGCGCGGCAGATCGCCGATCAGGTCGATCGCGCCGGTCACGGTGCGACGGCTGCGCCGCAGCATTGCGCTGGGTGCATAACGCTGCAGCACCACCCGTTCGAGATACGGACGCGCCTCGGTGGCCATGTCGAAATCCGGATCGAGCTGGCGCCCCATGCCTTCGAGCGTGAGGAACGCCTTGATCATCAGCGCCAGATCCGACGGCAGGGTCAGCCCGTGATCGCGCAGGATGGAGGTCACATCTCCCAGCATCGCGCCGATGCGCAGCTCCTTCAGCGGCACCCCGCGGTACTCGTCGACGAAGGCACCGATATCCTGCTGCAGCCGCGACTCATCGATCTCCAGGCTGGTACCGGCCCATTCCAGCAGTACGTCGATGACCGCTTCGGCGTCGTAGCTGACCATGCCATGCAGCAGTTGTGCGACCTGGAAGCGGCGCTGCTCGGAAACGCGCCCGACCATGCCGAAATCGATGACGGCGATGCGCCCATCGCGCAGATAGAAAATGTTGCCCGGATGCGGGTCGGCGTGAAAGCAGCCATCCTGCAGCACCATCTTCAACACGATCCCGGCGCCGGTGCGTGCGAGCGCCTTGCGGTCCAGGCCGGCCGCATCCACGGCGACCAGATCCCGCCCCGGGATGCCGTCGATGAATTCCTGCACGTTGAGCGATTCGCAGGTCCACTGCCAATCGACAGACGGCACCACCACCTGGGGGTCGTTGACGAAATTGGCTGCGATGCGCTCGGCATTGCGGCACTCGGCGGCGAAATCGAGTTCGCGCCGCAGGGAGACGGTGAACTGCTGCACCACCTCGGCGGGGCGATAGCGCTTGAGATCGGGAGCACGCGTTTCCACGATTTCCGCCAGGCGTGCCAACAGGCGCAGATCCGCATCGATGACATCGCCAATGCCGGGGCGGCGGATCTTCAATACCACCGGCGTGCCATCGGCCAGCCAGGCGCGATGCGTCTGCGCCAGCGATGCCGCAGCCAGAGGCTGCTCGTCCAGGCGTGCGAACACGCTTTCCGGCTCCGCGCCCAGGGCTGCGACCAGTTGCGGGCGGATCTGTTCGAACGGCAGCGCAGGCACCGCGTTCTGCAGCTCGCTCAGCTCCTCGATCCACTCCGGCGGCAGCAGGTCCACACGCGTGGCCAGCACCTGCCCCAGCTTGACGAAGGTTGGCCCGAGTTCCTCGAGCGCGCGCCGCACCCGCGTCGCGGCGGACATGCGCAGGCGGCCCTCGGCGTTATGCCAGTGCAGCAGCTTGCCGGCACGTTCGAGCACGTCGGCAAGCCCGATGCGCCGCACCACATCGCCGAATCCGTAACGGATCAGCACCGCGGCGATTTCCTGCAGCCGCCCCAGGTCCCGAACGGTGCCGAGCGCTTCCCACATCAGCACACCGCCTGCGATCGCGCTGCGGCAACAGGACAAATGGCGTTAACGTGCATCGCTGCATGTGTGCCGTCGCTGCGCGCACCCATTGAGCATGCACGACCACGCGCAACCGCCATGGCGGCATGATCGCTTGCGCACACGATGACGCACCGAGCGGCCGCCTCCGGCATCGGTTGCCTGCCGGATGCGCGCAGGCCATCGGGCAACACCGGGACATCGCCAGCAGATCGAGACGGTACGGACAAAAACAACGCATGAGCAAACAGCGGAAGCATCGGCATGCGGGTTGAAGACGGGACCTTGTTTGTAGCCGATCTGCACCAGCCTGTCGCGTCATGAACGTTTGCCGGCTTAGCCGAGGTTGCGCCTACGCTTGCATCCTGGTGGCTTGGCAATGGCGTGCCCAGGTCTTCGAGCCTTCATCCCGTAAGCGCAAGGTCACCCCATACGTGCGCGGCGCGCCCAGACAATCACGACTGCCGGGCAGCAGCGGATCGCGACCAAACGCAGCATCCGTGTAGCTGAGCCCGCCCTTCCGCATCAGGCCGGGGATGACGCCCTGCCGCAGCAGTTCGGTATCGATGCCGCGCGACACCTCGCTGGGAATGGCACCCACCAGAAGCTGGTTGCGAGGAAATGACTGCGCTGAAAGTCGCTGAAGTCCTGGTAGAACAGCGCGGCATTGAGCAGACGGTTGTCACCTAGCCAGCTGGCCCTGGCGCCGAGCTCGTAGCGGTCGACGGATTCGCCGGAATTAGAGTAGTGCGCTCAAGCCCTGCAGCGCGGCAACCACGGTCTGACGCCGCACTGCATCGCGATCGCCAGCGAACTGGAACAACTGCGCAGTGGCATAGCCGCCGCGCCGCTTCCAGCCGATCCATACCGTGCCGACCGGCTTGTCCTCACTGCCGCCACCCGGGCCGGCGATGCCGGTCACCGCCACCGCGATGCTCGCACCGGAATTGACCAGCGCGCCCGACACCATTTCGATCACCGTTTCGCGGCTGACCGCACCATGCACTTCCAGCGTCTGCGGCCGCACGCCCAGCAAGGCCTGCTTGGCCTCGTAGCTGTAGGCGGCCATGCCGCAATCGAACCAGTGCGAGGACCCCGCCACATCGGTGACTGCCTTGGCGATCCAGCCACCGGTGCAGCTCTCGGCAGTGACCAGGCGCTCGCGCGCGGCAAGCAGCTGCTGACCGAGGCGTTCGGCCAGCTGCTGCAGTTCGGATTCGGCGGACATGGACATGGGCACGGCGCATGAAGAAGCAACCGACGTTTTAGCCGAATTCGCCGCGCCTGTCTGCGCTGGCGCCCAATCCGCGCCAGCGACGACGTGGCCAGGGTTCAGTGGCCGTGTGCAGCCGATGGCAACGGGCATCGGCTGCGCTGGTAACCGGATCGCAAGGATATCGGCGGCTGGCGGACATTCTCACGCCTGCACGACTGCTGCAGACACGCATTCGGTCGCCCCAGCAACAGAACCCACCGTCACCCAGCGCGATCGCCACACCGCCGGCAGATATCGGCCTGCCCCGACAACGGCGATCTGCACGGCTGGCACAAGCCGACCGTGCAGCGCCGCTCACGACTCCCAGTCTTCGCGACGATCGGGCAGCATCGCCCGCAGTGGCGCACCGTCGTCGCCGGCAGCCAGGCGCTCGGCCTCGACCATCGGCAGGTCGACCTCCAGCAACCAGCCGTCCTCGTCGGACTGCTCGCCGCGCACCACTTCCAGTTGATGCAACTTCGAGCGCAGACGGCCGGCCGACGGCGGCAACCGCAGTTGCCCGGTCACATGGCGCAGGTCCAGTCGCTGCCCGAGCGCATGCTGCAATTCCTGCAGTCCGCGTCCGTCGCGCGCGGAGACCCACACGCGCTCACGCCGCGCCTGGTCGGGAATGCCGTCCTGCGCATCGTGACGCACCTGCGCGCCTTCGATCTTGTCGATCTTGTTGAATACCAGCAGCTGCGGCAGATCGCCCGCACCCACCGCATGCAACACCTCATCGACCTGCTGGATGCGTTCCTCGCGCAGCGGGTCGGCCGCATCGACGATATGCAACAGCAGATCGGCGTCGCGCGCCTCGGACAAGGTCGAACGGAATGCGGCGACCAGTTGGTGCGGCAGGTCACGCACGAAGCCGACCGTATCGGCCAGGATCGCACTGCCACCGGGCAGCGCGATGCGGCGCACGGTGGGATCGAGCGTGGCGAACAACTGGTCGGCCACGTAGGCCTCCGCACCGGTTAAGGCGTTGAACAGCGTGGATTTGCCGGCATTGGTGTAACCGACCAACGCAATCCGCGGCAGTTCGCTGCGCATGCGCGCACGCCGCATCTGGGTGCGCTGCACCTCGACCTTTTCCAGCCGCTGCTGCAACTGCTCCACCCGCTTCTGCAGCAGGCGACGGTCGGTTTCCAGCTGGGTTTCGCCAGGGCCGCGCAGGCCGATCGAGCCGCCGCGCTGACGTTCCAGGTGGGTCCAGCCGCGGACCAGCCGGGTGGCCATATGCCGCAACTGCGCCAGCTCCACCTGCAGCTTGCCCTCGTGGCTGCGTGCCCGTTGCGCGAAGATGTCCAGGATCAGGCCGGTGCGGTCGATCACGCGCCGCTCCAGATAGCGCTCCAGATTGCGCTCCTGGCCGGGCGACAAGGTGTGATTGACCAACACCAGATCCGCACCGGTGGCCTCGGCGGCGGCCTTGATCTCTTCCAGCTTGCCGCTGCCGATCAAGGTCGACGGGTTCGGTTTGTCGATGCGCGCAGTGAGCGTGGCCGCCACCGTGGCGCCCGCCGACTTGGCAAGGTCGGCGAACTCCTCCAGCACATCTTCTTCGGCAGGCCCACCGGAGTGGGTCTGAATCAACAACGCGTGTTCACCCTTGCGTGAGCGATCAAACACGCACTACTCCATTACTGCTCGACGTCGTCATCTTCCGCCTGGTTGCCTTCATTGGATTGCACATACCCACCACCCGGTCCCACGCGCACATTGCGCGCCGGCACGACCGTGGAGATGGCGTGCTTGTAGACCATCTGACTCACGGTATTGCGCAGCAGGACCACGAACTGGTCGAACGACTCGATCGTGCCCTGCAGCTTGATGCCGTTGACCAGATACACAGAAACCGGCACCCGCTCGCGCCGCAGCGCGTTGAGGAATGGGTCCTGTAAAGATTGCCCCTTAGCCATCGAAAACTCCTCTTCATTATTGTTCTTATAGTCCCGGTCGACACCTGCCATCCCCAGCCGGCCCCGGAAACGGGATGTTACACGCCTGAAGCCTGCCGTACAGCGGGACGTTGGCCGAGGAAGCCGACAAGTGCAGTTTCCAATCGTTGGCGGTCATGCTCCGGGTCGAACCAGCGCGCGTCGAGCTCGCCACGCAGCCAGGTGAGCTGCCGCTTGGCCAGTTGACGGGTGGCCTGCACCGCCTTGTCGCGAAAGTCGGCCAGGCGACCGGCCCCATCCAGGTACTCCCAAGCCTGGCGATACCCCACCGCGCGCACTGCGGGCAGATCCAGCGGCGCGGAGACTGCACGCAGTTGCGGCAGTGCCCGCAGACGTTCCACCTCGGCCAGGAAGTCCTGTGCCAGCATCGTGTCCAGGCGCTGCTCGATGCGTGCATGCAGCACCGCGCGCTCGCGCGGCGCCAGCACCACCTTCAGCACCCGCACCGGCAAACGGGGACCCGACGGCAGCGCCTGCCAGTAGCTGATCGGCCTGCCGCTGATGCGGTAGACCTCCAGGGCGCGCTGGATCCGCTGCGGATCGGTGGCATGGATCCGCGCCGCCGCGACCGGGTCGACGTCCGCCAGTTGTGCGTGCATCCGCGCCCAGCCAAGTTCCCCGGCTTCGGCTGCGATTGCCGCGCGCACCGCCGGATCGGCCTCGGGCAACTGCGACAGCCCTTCCAGCAAGGCGCGGAAGTACAGCCCGGTGCCGCCGGCCAGGATCGGCAGCTTGCCGCGCGCCACGATCTGCTCGATCGCCTGCCGCGCATCGCTGGCGAATTCCGCCGCCGAATAGATCTGCCAGGGCTCGCGCAGATCGATCAGGTGATGCGGCACCGCCGCGCGCATCGCCGCATCCGGCTTGGCCGCGCCGATGTCCAGGCCGCGATACACCAGCGCCGAATCGACACTGACGATCTCGCCGTTCCAGCGCTGCGCGGCGTCCAGTGCCAGCGCGGTCTTGCCGCTGGCGGTCGGCCCCATCAGCGCAATCGCCAGCGGGCGGCGGTCGGCCGGCATCAGTCCTCGTCCGGCCAGCGAATGCTCGGTGCCGCAGGCGCGCTCACGCGCGGCAGCGGAATCGCCGTCATCGCGCTCCACACCTTCAGGGCATCCACGGTGGCGGCCACATCATGCACGCGCAGCAACATCGCTCCGTGTTGGGCGGCGATCAGATGCGCGGCGACCGAGCCGTATACGCGCTCTGCGGCGAGCTGGCGCCCGGTCAACTCACCGATGCTGCGCTTGCGCGACAGCCCCGCCAGCACCGGCAGACCGAATTCCTGCAGGCGCTGCAACTGCGCCAGCACGGTCAGATTGTGCGTGGTGGTCTTGTCGAAGCCGAACCCCGGGTCGAGGATCAAGCGGCGCTTGTCGATCCCGGCCATTTCGGCCGCGAAGATGCGCTCGGCCAGGAAGCGATGCACCTCGGCCACCACGTCGTCATAGTGCGGCGCGTCCTGCATCGCATGCGGCGCGCTGCGTGCATGCATCAACACCACCGGCACCCGCAATTCGGCTGCCGCATCCAACGCACCCGGCGAGCGCAGCGCATGCACGTCGTTGATCATGCCGGCGCCGGCCGCGACCGCCGCGCGCATCACCTCCGGCTTGTAGGTATCCACGCTGATCGGGACAGTGGTCTGCTGCGCCAATGCCTGGATTACCGGGACCACGCGCTGCAGCTCTTCCTCCAGCGATACCGGCGTGGCACCGGGACGGGTGGATTCGCCACCGATATCCAGCACCGCAGCGCCCTGCTCGACCAGCCTCAAACCATGCGCGATGGCGGCGTCGCAGCTGGCGTGCTGGCCGCCGTCGGAAAACGAATCCGGCGTGACATTGACGATTCCCATCACCTGCGGCGCATCCAGTCGCAGCGCGCGACCGGCGCAATCCAGCTTGAGGGCAGTATCGAACATCGGTGGTGTCTCCTTGGATGGTTGCGATCAGCGCCGCCGGGGCGAGGCGTCGCTACAACGCATCAAGGCCGGGAATCGCTTCCCGGCCTTGATGGATGCTGCTGCAGCTGACCGATGCGTCGGTTACAGCTGCTCGGCCGGCCCGGCGATCGGCGGCAACGGACGCGGGCTGCCCTTGTCGTTGTTGTTGCCACCGTCCTTGTCGGACTTGCCCCAACCCGCCGGCGGCGGCGGCTCGCGGCCTTCCATGATGGCGTCGATCTGCGGCACGTCGATGGTCTCGTACTGCAGCAGCAACTGCGACATCGCGTGCAGCTTGTCCAGGTTCTCGGTGAGGATGGCCTTGGTCTTGCTGTAAGCCTTGTCCAGGATCGAGCGCACCACTTCGTCGATCTTGCGCGCGGTCTCGTCGGAAACGTTCTTGTGCTGGGTGACCGAACGCCCCAGGAACACCTCGTCCTCCTCCTCGCCGTAGGCCACCGGGCCGAGCTCGTCGGACAGGCCCCACTTGGTCACCATGTTGCGTGCCATTTTGGTCGCACGCTCGATGTCGTTGGACGCGCCGGTGGTGACCTTGTCGCCACCGAAGATCAGTTCTTCGGCAACGCGGCCGCCGTACAGCGAGCACAGCTGCGACTCGATCGCCACGCGATTCATCGAGTAGCGGTCGCCCTCGGGCAGGTACATGGTCACGCCCAGCGCACGACCACGCGGAATGATGGTGACCTTGTAGACCGGGTCATGCTCGGGCACCAGACGGCCGACGATGGCGTGACCTGCCTCGTGGTACGCGGTGAGCGTCTTCTCGTCCTCGCTCATGGCCATCGAGCGGCGCTCGGCACCCATCAGAATCTTGTCGCGGGCACGATCGAAGTGGTCCATGCGGACTTCCTTCTCGCTGCCGCGTGCGGCAAACAACGCCGCCTCGTTGCACAGGTTGGCCAGGTCGGCACCGGAGAAGCCCGGCGTACCGCGTGCGATGACCATCGGCACCACGTCGTCGGCCAGCGGCAGCTTGCGCATGTGCACACGCAGGATCTGCTCGCGGCCCTTGACGTCCGGCAGGCCGACCACGACCTGACGGTCGAAACGGCCCGGACGCAGCAGCGCCGGATCCAGCACGTCGGGACGGTTGGTCGCCGCGATCACGATCACGCCTTCGCCGCCTTCGAAACCGTCCATCTCGACCAGCAACTGGTTCAGGGTCTGCTCGCGCTCGTCATGCCCGCCGCCGAGACCGGCGCCGCGATGACGGCCCACCGCATCGATTTCGTCGATGAAGATGATGCATGGCGCATGCTTCTTGGCCTGCTCGAACATGTCGCGCACGCGGCTGGCACCTACGCCGACAAACATTTCCACGAAGTCCGAGCCCGAGATGCTGAAGAACGGCACCTTGGCCTCGCCGGCGATGGCCTTGGCGAGCAGCGTCTTGCCGGTACCCGGTGGGCCGACCATCAGCACGCCGCGCGGGATCTTGCCACCCAGCTTGGTGAACTTGGTCGGGTCGCGCAGGAAGTCGACCAGCTCGCCGACTTCTTCCTTGGCCTCGTCGCAGCCGGCGACGTCGGCGAAGGTGATCTTGACCTGGTCCTCGCCCTGCAGCTTGGCGCGCGACTTGCCGAAGCTCATTGCGCCCTTGGCGCCACCGCCACCGCCCTGCATCTGGCGCATGATGAATAGCCAGAAGCCGATGATCAGGATGACCGGAAGGAAATTGAGCACCAACGACCAGAAGCCGGGCCCGGTGGAGGGCTTCTGGCGGGTCATTTCGATGTTCTTGCTATACAGCACGTCGACCAGCTTGTCGTCGCGCGGACCGTAGACGGTGGCTTCGCTGCCGTCGGTGCGCTTGAAGCGGATCGCGTTGACCGCCAGGTTGGTCTCGTCGGTGTAGTCCACCGATTTGACGCGGCCCGAGTCCACTTCCTTCAGGAACTGGGTGTAGGTGATCGAGTCGGGGCCGACACCGCCCGCCATCCGCGGCGAGAAGCTCTGGAAGACGACCATCAGCACAACCGCGACGACCACCCACAGCAGCAGATTCTTGGTCAAGTCGTTCATCCTCATTGGCTCCGGTGCCCTCTACTCTTCAAATTCTTGAAACACGGTGGTCATTGGCAGCTTACTTGATCTGGGCACGCTTGCCCTGACCGAGCGCATAAACTTCCGGGGAACGCTTGCGCGAGGCCGCCGGCTTGCGAATCGTCACCTTGTCATAGCGGCGGCGAAGCTCACGAATGTAATCGTCGGACCCGACACCCTGGAACAGCTTGATCAGGAACGCCCCGCCCGGTTTGAGGTGGGTGTCGGCAAATTCCATCGCCAGTTCCGCCAGGTGCATCATCCGCGGTTGGTCGACCGCATCCATGCCACTCTTATTGGGGGCCATATCGGACAGCACAAGGTCCACCGGCACATCGCCCAGCATCGCCTCGAATTCCGATAGGACGGTTTGCTCCCTGAAGTCGCCGTGAAGGAACTCCACGCCGGCCAGCGGCGGCATCTCCAGGATATCCAGCGCCACCACCCGGCCGCTGTCGCCCATGGACTTGCGCACCTGTTGCGACCAACCGCCTGGCGCCGCGCCCAGGTCGACCACCACCATGCCCGGCTTGAGCAGGCGGTCGCGCTGGAGCAGTTCTTCCAGCTTGTAGGCCGCACGCGAGCGCATGCCTTCGGCCTGCGCCTTCTTGACGAACGGATCGGCGAAGTGTTCCTTGAGCCAGCGCTGGCTGCTTTTACTACGGGAGGGCATCGGCAAAGGGGTCTGAACGGGTCGCCATGATACCCTGAACACCCTTTGCTGCCCTTTGATCCTGCATGTCCATTGTTCTCACCTCCGCCCAGAACCGTTTCCTGCGCGGCCAGGCCCACGATCTCAAGGCACTGCTGCAAACCGGCGGCAAAGGGGTCACGCCGGCATTTCTGGCCGAACTCGAGGAAGTGCTCGAGCGCCACGAACTGATCAAGGTGAAGGTGACATCGGAGGATCGCGAGGCCCGTGACGCCATGATTGCCGAACTGACCGAGCAGACCGGCAGCGCGCTGGTGCAGCGGATCGGCCATGTCGCCATCCTGTACCGCCCCAGCAAGGAAAAGCGTCAGATCGTGCTGCCGCGCGGCTGACCCGACGAGTTCGACATGCCCTTAAGCCAGGAACACCCCGACTACACCTATGCGCTGCGCGCGGCCGATGGCCGCCACGCCAAGGTGAACGATCAGATTCTGCAGCACAGCTTCATCCTGATGCCCGACGAGCTGGTGGAAGGCTGGCCGGTCTCCGGCCTGGAACAGCTCCAGGTCGCGCATATGGACGCGGTGCTGGCGCTCGCCCCGGCGGTGATCCTGCTCGGCACCGGCGAGCGGCAGCAGTTCCCGAAGACGGACGTGCTGGCAGCATGCCTGACCCGCGGCATCGGCCTGGAAGCGATGACCAATGCGGCCGCGGCGCGCACCTACAACGTGCTGGCCAGCGAAGGCCGCCGGGTGGCACTGGCGATGATCCTGGAAGGCCGGGATTAGGGAGTCGGGATTGGGGATTTGCAACCGCGGGCTGGAGCAGGTGTCGCTCTCATGCCAACAGCAGGAGCGACACCCCAAACGATTTCCCAGCCGCTGTCAGCGTCTTGTAAGTAGCGCTGACAGCCCAGCGCCATTGCCGTTGCGAATCCCAAATCCCAAATCCCGATTCACTTCTTAGGCAGATACAGCAGCGGATCCACCGGCTTGCCGTTGTAGCGGATCTCGAAGTGCAGCATGTCGCGGGCGGCGCCGCTGCGGCCCATCTCGGCGATCTGCTGGCCGGCCTTGACGCTCTGGCCTTCGTTGAGCAGGCGCTTGCGGTTGTGTCCGTAGGCGGACAGCCACTGGTCGTTGTGCTTGATGATGATCAGCTCGCCGTAGCCGACCAGGCCGGCGCCGGAGTACACCACCACACCGTCGGCCGCGGCACGCACCGCCTGCCCGCTGGCACCGGCGATGTCCACGCCCTGCTTGGTGGTCTCGCCGCTGACGAAGGTGCCGACCACCACGCCATCGGCCGGCCAGCGCCACGGAAATCCGCTGCTGACCGGTGCTGCGATCGGGGCACTCGGGCGCGGCGGAACCACCGTGCCGGCACTGGAGCTGCTGCCGCCCGGCCTGCTGGCTCCGGGCGGATAGAGCTTGAGGGTCTGGCCGGGATAGATGGTGTTCGGCGAGGACAGGCCATTCCAGGCCGCCAGGTCCGGCGCGGTGATGTTGGTGCGGCGCGAGATGGCGTATAGCGTGTCGCCGCGCTGCACGGTGACGGTCGCACCCGGGCGCGGCACCGATGGACGCGGCGCCGCGGACGGACGCGCGGACGCCGAACCACCGCCGGCTCCGGGCGAGCGCACCACCGTGGCGCTGCTGCAGGCGCCCAGCCCGACGGCGACTGCGAGCAGGACTGCTGTCTTACGTACCGAATTCATCTGCAACTTGCTCATCCGTTGGTTGTCTTCCACACCAGCCAGCCTGCTCCCACCGCCAGGACGGCCATGGCCACCCAGCCCAGCGGCTCGATCCAGCGATGCAGCGCGGCCTCGGCACGCGCCCCACCCAGCCGGATCGCGCCGGCCACCAGATACACGCGCTTGCCGCGCCCCACCAGCATGCTGGCAATGAAGGGCAGGATCGGCACGCCGACCACGCCCGAGGCCCAGGTAAAGATCTTCAACGGGATCGGGGTAAAGCCCACCAGCACCAGCGCCCAGAAGGCCTTCCACGGCGAATCGGCGACCAGCGTGCGCAACGTCTCGATCTGCGCCTGGATCTTGGCGCTCCAGCCCAGCCATTCGATCAGCGGCTGCAAGGCGGCGAAGGCGAAATGGCCCAGCAGATAACCGACCAGCGCGCCGCAGACCGAGCCGATCAGGCTCAAGGTGGCGAACCACAGGGCGCGCCTGGGTTCGGCCAGCGACATCGGCGCCAGCATCACCTCCGGCGGTACCGGGAAGATGAAGCCCTCCACGAAACTGAGGCCGGTCAGCAGCGCCGGAGCGCGGCGATTGCGCGACCAGCGAATGGCCACGTCGTACAACGGCCCGAAGATCTTCATCGAAAAACTCTCATGGATTCAATCCAGCATGCCCGACAACAGCGGGACGAACGTGACCGGCGCCAGAACCTGCTGCTCGATCGCGCCGTCGGCAGCGCGCGTGAGTTGCACCAGTGACTGCGACGAGGCGCCACCGACCGGCGCGACCAGCCGCCCGCCGACCGCCAGCTGATCGACCAGCGCGTCGACCAGCGCCGGGGCGGCGGCGGTGACCACGATGGCATCGTAGGGGCCATGTTCGGGCCAGCCGATGCGGCCGTCGTCGTGCTTGCTGCGCACGTTCATGCCCAGATGGCGGAAGCGCTTGCGCGCCTGCCGCAGCAGGTCGCCGATGCGCTCGACGGTGTACACCTCCAGCCCCAGCGCGGCGAGGATCGCGCCCTGGTAGCCGGAGCCGGTGCCCACTTCGAGCACTTTGGTCGGGCCAACCTGCAGCACCGCCTCGGTCATGCGTGCGACCACCCAGGGCTGCGAGATGGTCTGGCCGTGGCCGATCGGCAAGGCGGTGTCTTCATAGGCACGCGAGGCCAGCGCTTCGTCGATGAACAGATGGCGCGGCACGGTGCGCACCGCGTTGAGCGTGGCCTCGTCCTGGATACCGGCCTCGCGCAGGCGCTCGACCAGCCGGTCGCGCACGCGTTGCGAGGTCATGCCGATCCCGACCGATTCCGGTTGCAGCCGCAGCCTCGGCGTCATGCCGGCGTATCCAGCGCGGCGGTCAGGCCGCCCACCCAGCCGGCCACCGTCTCCAGCGCCTGATAGCGGGTCAGGTCGACATGGATCGGGGTGATCGAGATATGCCCGGTGCGCACGGCATGGAAGTCGGTGCCGGCGCCAGCGTCCTGCTCCGGCCCGGCCGGGCCGATCCAGTACACGGTGCGGCCGCGCGGGTCGCGCTGCGGCACGCAGGGCTCGGACCGGTGGCGGTTGCCCAGCCGGGTGACCTCGAAACCGAGCACCTCCGACCAGGCCAGGTCCGGCACGTTGACGTTGAGGATGGTATCGGCGGGCAACGGGTCGGACTTCAGCCGTGCCACGATCTCCACCGCGGCGCGCGCGGCGGTTTCGTAGTGATGCGCTTCGTGATTGTGCGTCACCAGCGAGACCGCCACCGCCGGCAGGCCGAGGAAGCGGCCTTCCATCGCGGCGGACACGGTGCCCGAATAGATCACGTCGTCGCCGAGATTGGCCGAGTTGTTGATGCCGGAGACCACGATATCCGGGTCGTAATCGAGCATGCCGGTCAGCGCCAGATGCACGCAGTCGGTCGGCGTGCCGGCAACCGCGCAGGTCTGCGCGTCGATGCGGCGGGTGCGGATCGGCACATCCAGCGTCAGCGAGTTGCTGGCGCCGGAACGGTCGCGGTCGGGCGCGACCACCATCACTTCATGACCGGCATGGCGCAGCGCCTCGGCCAAAATCTGGATGCCGGGGGCGTCGACACCGTCGTCGTTGCTAACCAGTACGCGCATGGGACTCCTCGGAAAACCGGGTCATGATACCGGATGCGTCCGCGCCCTTCGCGCTTGATCTTCGCTTGCGCCTGAGGTTGGGCAGGTTAGGCTGTGAGCATGTCGCATCCTGAAGACGAAGACGACGGCGCGCTGTTCCGCGCAGCGATCGGCGCGGTGAAGCCGATTCGTGAAGTCGCCCCACCGGCCAATGCCAAGCCGCGCCCCAAGCCGCGCGCACGCATGGCCGAGCGCGACGATGAGGAAGCGCACACCGAATTCGCGCGTCTGCTGCGCGACAGTGCGCCGCTGGAGGCGGGCGATACCGCCAGCTACCGGCGCGAGAATCTTCCCACCCGATTGTTTCAGCGGCTCAAGCGCGGTCAGTTCTCGATCCAGGACGAACTGGACCTGCATGGCGCCACCGCCGCGCAGGCGGAATCGCTGCTGCGGCAGTTCCTGCTGGAAGCGCATGCGCACGACCATGGCTGCGTGCGCATCATCCACGGCAAGGGGCTGCAGTCGGACAACGGCGCGCCGGTGTTGAAAAACCTGATGGATCGCCTGCTGCGTCAGCGCAACGACGTGTTGGCGTTTCATTCCGCGCCGGCCACGCAAGGTGGCACCGGAGCATTGCTGGTGTTGCTGGCGCGGCGTTAGCGCCGATTGGGTGACGGGTCGCTGGTGCAGGCATGCGCTTGCGCAAAGGACGTGTTGATGGGCAGGCCTGTCGCGGCCAGGTCCGCTCCTACGGCGGTGACGTGTTTGCCGGGCAGCCGACGACCACTGGATAGACCTAGGCGTCGGGACGCGTGCCGGCGTTGAGACGGCCGGCGTCGCTGACCTCGCCGAGTTCCCACAGCACCGCGGTGGCGTAGCAGCCCGGCGGCAGTGCGAATGCGATCTGCAGGCTATCCGCATCCAGCCAGCGATACGCCAACTGTTGCGGACGCAAGCGCAGTGCGCGGCGCTCCTGCTTCAAGCCCGCGGCCTCCAGGCCTTGTCGCAGCACCTCCGATTGCGGGTCCGACAACGCGCCCTGCTCCACCGCCGCGGCCTGCGCGGTCGAACGCAGTTCGCCGGCGCCCCATAACGGACCGCTGGGATGGATATCGAAGCGCGCCAGGCGCTCTGCCAGTACATCGGTGAACGGCTCGGGGCCGAACACGCTGCGCGAGCCATCCAGCATCCACGCCTCGCCATCCAGCGCGGCATCCCAATTGCCCTGCTCCACGCGTGCGGTGAGCAGCCGATTGAACAGCGCCGAGCGCGCCGCCGACAGCAGCATCGAGCGTTGATCGTTGCGCAGCCGCCGCCGGGATGCCGGCGCCGCCGACAAGGTGCCGTCGGCATTGGACACATAACCGAACATCGCCAGCGCGGAGGCCACGTTGCCGCCATCGCGGCCGAAGCGCTGTTCGCCAAACCAGTTCGGGATACCGCGCGCGGCGATCGCCTGCAGGCGCTGTTCGATCGCCGCACGCTCGCCGTGCACCTGGCGCAACGTCAACACGAAACGATTGCCCAGCAGTGCGCCGCGTTGCAGCTTGCGGTTGTGCCAGGTACTGGCGATGACCTGCATCTCATCGTCGTCGAGCGCGGCGAGCTCCGGCGCGATGCGCTTGGGCAGATGCACGCTGAAGCGCTGCGTGGTCACCGCATGGCGGTCCTTCAGCCCGGCGTAGCTGACGCCCATCTCGGCGATTCCGGCCCACTGCGCGAGTTTCTTCGCGATATAGGCGGTGTTCTGCCCACGCTTGCGGATGGTGAGCAACAGGTGCTCGCCCTCGCCGGTTGGCTCGAAGGCAGGCAGCTCATCGACCTGAAAATCGTCGGGCGTGCTGCGCATTGCCGCGCCGAGGACCGCAGCGCCATGCGCGCGCGGCAGAACAGAGGTGTCGCTCATGCTGTGATTTACCTTCGCGCCGACAGGTCGTGCGCTATGTGCCGAATGCCTCGGCGCGGTGATGTCGCGGTGCGACGCCAAGACGAGCCCGGCGCAGGTAACCGCGATCTGGAGCGGCTGGAACAGCTAGCCGGCAGTGGCCGGATGCGTGGACGGCAGGCTCAGCACTGCAGGGTATGCGGGATGATCGCCATGCCCGGCACCTTCCATGCCACCGACGGTGCGCAGGCGTCTGTGAGCCGCGGTCAGCCGGCGATCCTGCCGAGCAAGACTGCCGCTTGCGCAGCGATGCCCTCGCTGCGGCCGGTGAAGCCGAGTTTTTCGCTGGTGGTGGCCTTGACGCTGACCGCATCGAGTTCGATCGCCAGCAGGCCGGCGATGCGTTCGCGCATCGCCAGTGCATGCGGGCCGATCTTGGGACGCTCGCAGATCACGGTGACATCGGCATTGCCGACCCGCCAGCCACGCTCGCGCAGCAAGTGATCGCAATGTTGCAGGAACTGCGCGCTGTCGGCGTCCTTCCAGCGCGCGTCGGACGGCGGAAAGTGCTGACCGATATCGCCCAGCGCCAGCGCGCCCAGCATCGCATCGCATAGCGCGTGCAGCACCACGTCGCCATCGCTGTGCGCGAGCACGCCATGGCTGTGCGCGACGCGCACGCCGCCCAGCATCACGTGGTCGCCCGCACCGAACGCGTGCACGTCGTAGCCCTGACCGATTCGAAAATTGAAAGACATGGTAATCCGTGGTGATTAGGGAGCGTCGGCGTCGTGGTGGGCACCAGCGGACAGCGCATCGGTGTGGCCAACGACCGCCCCGGCGCGCGGGTCGGTTGCAGGCGACTGGGCATCCACTGCAACACCTCGGCGCGCCAGCTCGAATTCGAAGCGCGCCAGATCCGTTGGCGTGGTCACCTTGAAGTTGTCTTCGGCACCTTCCACCAGCAACGGGCGCAATCCCAGCCGCTCCATCGCCATCGCCTCGTCGGTCACGTCCACCCCGGCCGCCGACGCCTCGGTGAGGCCGCGGATCAGTTGATGGCGACGGAACAGCTGCGGGGTCAGCGCGCGCCACAGCCGCTCGCGTGGCTCGGTGGCATCGATGCCGCCATCGTCGCCGGCCCGCTTGAGCGTGTCGCGCACCGGCGCAGCCAGGATCGCGCCGACCGGATCGCCGCGGCCGATCTCCAGCAGACGTTCCAGATCGGCCAGCGCCAGATTGGGCCGCGCGGCATCGTGCACCAGCACAAAGTCATCGGCCCGCACGCTCTCCGGCAGGGCAAGCAATCCGGCCAGTACCGATGCCGCACGTGTCCCGCCACCGACGCAGGTCAGCACCGGCTTGCCCTGCACCGAGGTCCAGCCCGGCCAATCCGCATCGTCGGGCGCGATGGCCACCACGATGCCGGCCACCACCGGATGCGCGGCAAGCGCCGCCAGCGTGTAGGCCATCAGCGGTTGCCCGGCAGCGCACAGATATTGCTTGGGGGTCTGCCCACCAAAACGCGTGCCGCGCCCGGCGGCCGGCACGATCGCCCAGATCGAACCGGTCATGGCTGTTCCGCCGGAGCGTCAGGCTCGACGGGCGCAGCGGACGGCGCGGCCACTGCGGGCGGCAGCGGCGGTGCATCTTCGACCACGCGATAGAACGTCTCGCCCGGTTTGATCATGCCCAGTTCGCTGCGCGCGCGCTCTTCGATTGCCGCCTCGCCGTCCTTCAAATCCTTCACCTCTGCTGCCAACGCCTGGTTGCGTTGGCGCAGACCTTCGTTGTCCTGTGTCTGATGCGCGACCTGGGCTTCCAGCATCATCACTTCACCGGAATTCCCAGGCCCGAACCAGAAGCGGTACTGCAGCCAAGCCAGCAGCACCGCCAGCACCAGCAGTAGCCAGCGCCAGTTGCGCACGGCTTAGCGCTTGAGCGAAACGAACGCGTCGCGGCCGGCGTAACGCGCGCCGGAGCCCAGCGCCTGCTCGATGCGCAGCAACTGGTTGTACTTGGCGACGCGGTCGCTGCGGCACAGCGAGCCGGTCTTGATCTGCGTGGCGGTGGTGGCCACGGCGATGTCGGCGATGGTGGTGTCTTCGGTTTCGCCCGAGCGGTGCGAGACGATCGAGGCGTAATTGGCCGCATGCGCCATCGCAATGGCTTCCAGCGTCTCGGTCAACGTGCCGATCTGGTTGACCTTGATCAGGATCGCGTTGGCGGTGCCCGAGTCGATGCCCTGCTTGAAGATCTTCGGGTTGGTGACGAACAGATCGTCGCCGACCAGCTGCACCTTCTTGCCGACGCGGTCGGTGAGCAGCTTCCAGCCGGCCCAGTCGTCCTCGGCCAGGCCGTCTTCGATGCTGATGATCGGGTACTGCGCGACCCAGTCGGCCAGGAAGTCGACGAACTGCTCGCTGGTCAGGCGCTTGTTTTCGCCAACCAGGTTGTACTTGCCGTTGTCGTAGAACTCGCTGGAGGCCACGTCCAGGCCCAGCAGCACGTCTTCGCCGGCGGTGTAGCCGGCCTTGCCGATCGCCTCGAGGATGGTGTCCAGCGCTTCGACGTTGCTGCGGAAGTCCGGCGCAAAGCCGCCTTCGTCGCCCACCGCCGTGCTCAGGCCGTGGCCCTTGAGCACCGACTTGAGCGCGTGGAAGATTTCGGTGCCGGCACGCAGCGCTTCGGAGAACGAGCTGCAGCCGACCGGCAGCACCATGAACTCCTGGAAGTCGACGTTGTTGTCGGCATGCGCGCCGCCGTTGATGATGTTCATCATCGGCACCGGCAGTGCCACATCGGACTCGGTGATGGTGGACAGGTACTGCCACAGCGGCTGCTTGCGCGAGGCGGCCACCGCATGCGCGGCGGCCAAAGAAACCCCCAGCAGCGCGTTCGCGCCCAGGCGGCCCTTGTTCTCGGTGCCGTCCAGGTCGATCAGGCGGCGGTCCAGACCCTGCTGGTCGGCCGCGTCAAAGCCCTTGAGCGTCTCGGCGATGGTGCCGTTGACGTTCTGCACCGCATGCAGCACGCCCTTGCCCAGGTAGCGGGTCTTGTCGCCATCGCGCAGTTCCACCGCTTCCTTGGTGCCGGTCGAGGCGCCCGAGGGCACGGCAGCGCGGCCGAACGAGCCGTCGTCCAGCGTGACTTCGGCCTCCAGCGTGGGGTTGCCGCGGGAGTCGAGGATTTCGCGGGCGAGGATCTTGGCGATAGTGGTCATAGGTCGATCGGTTACCAGTAAGGGGGAAGTACACCGGAAACAAGCTGCGGGATTATCGCCGCACACCGGCACATTGCCAAATCGCGTGAAGCTGCCGCACGCAACAGGCCCGCAAGCATGCTGCTAGGCCATCAAGCCCAGCAGCGGTAAACCAGACAGCAGCAGCAAGACCGACAGCAACACCAACGCAAAGATCGCTGCGCCGGATTGGCGAGCCAGCCGCAACGCCAGCGGACCGGCGATCAGGCAACTTGTGATCGCGACTGCGGCCAGCAGCAGCGTGACCAGCATTGGCACCCGCGTGGCCTGCATGGCATGGTCGCCGTCACCCGGCATGCCGATGCTGGCAGCGACCAGAAACACCATCGCGGCCATGCACGCCCACGCGGCGATCGATGCGACCAGCGCGATCCAGCCCCAGGGCCAGTGGCGCCACTGCCGACGCTGGCGCTGCGACGCGGCCAGCGCCCAGGCATCGGAACTCATGCGAAGCGCGCGAATCCGTGCTTCTTGGTGACGGCATCCAGTTCCATCAGGGTCTCGAGCAGCTCTTCCATGCGGTCCAGCGGCCAGGCGTTGGGGCCGTCCGACAAGGCCTTGGACGGGTCCGGATGGGTTTCGGCAAACAGGCCGGAAATGCCCACCGCCACCGCCGCGCGCGCCAGCACCGGCACGAATTCGCGCTGGCCGCCGGAACTGCTGCCCTGCCCGCCCGGCAACTGCACCGAATGGGTGGCATCGAACACCACCGGGCAGCCGGTGTCGCGCATGACGCTCAGCGAGCGCATGTCGCTGACCAGATTGTTGTAGCCGAACGAGGCGCCACGCTCGCAGACCATGATCTGCTCGTTGCCGGTCGACTTGGCCTTGTCCACCACCGGCTTCATGTCCCACGGCGCCAGGAACTGGCCCTTCTTGATGTTGACCGGCTTGCCGGCGGCGCAGACGTTCTTGATGAAATCGGTCTGGCGCACCAGGAAGGCCGGGGTCTGCAGCACGTCGACGACGGCGGCGACCTCGTTCATCGGGGTGTATTCGTGCACGTCGGTCAGCACCGGCACGCCGATCTGCTGCTTTACCGCAGCCAGCACCTTCAGGCCCTCTTCCAGGCCCGGGCCGCGAAAGCTGGTACCGGAGGTGCGGTTGGCCTTGTCGAAGCTCGACTTGAAGATGAAGTTGATCCCCAGCTTGCCGGTGATCTCCTTGAGCTTGCCGGCCACGTCGAGCTGCAGCTGCATCGACTCGATCACGCAGGGGCCGGCGATCAGGAACAACGGCTGATCCAGGCCAACGTCAAAGTCACACAGTTTCATCAGGTCACCTATTGATTAAAGCCCCTCTCCCGTCGGGAGAGGGGTTGGTGTGCGGGTACGGTTGCGAAGCGCTGCTGACGTGCGATGGTTTGCCCTGAATGACGCGTGGCGACGCGTCCGTCATGGCTGCCAACTTCCGGTGCGTTGCGGCGCCCCTCATCCGGCGCTGCGCGCCAGCTTCTCCCGACGGGAGAAGGAGTGGCTCAGGCACGCGCTTCCTTCAACAACTTCCCGCCCGCCTTCTTCTCGCGCGCAGCGCGCACGAAACCGATGAACAGCGGATGCCCGTCGCGCGGGGTGGACAGGAATTCCGGATGCGCCTGGCAGGCCAGGAACCACGGGTGCGCATCGCGCGGCAGCTCCACCATCTCCACCAGCGTGTCGTCCATCGACTTGCCGGAGATCACTAGGCCGGCGTCTTCCAGCTGGGTGCGGTAGCGGTTGTTGAACTCGTAGCGGTGGCGATGACGCTCGGCGACCACGTCCTTGCCGTACACCTCGCGCGCCAGCGTGCCCGGCTTGAGCCGCTGCTCCTGCAGACCCAGCCGCATGGTGCCGCCCAGGTCGGACTTCTCGTCGCGCTTTTCCACTTCGCCGGTGGCGGTGCGCCATTCGGTGATCAGGCCGATCACCGGGTGTGGCGACTGGCGATCGTTCTCGGTGCTGTTGGCTGCGTCCAGATCGGCCACGTGGCGGGCATAGTCCACCACCGCCGCCTGCATGCCGTAGCAGATGCCGAAGTACGGCACCTTGTGCTCGCGCGCGTACTTGGAGGTGAGCACCTTGCCTTCGAAACCACGGTCGCCGAAGCCGCCCGGCACCAGGATGCCGTCGATATCCTGCAGCGCAGCCATGTCGCTGCCTTCCAGATCCTGCGCTTCCAGCCACTTCAGGTTGACCTTGGTGCGCTGGCGCAGACCGCCGTGACGCAGCGCTTCGGCCACCGACTTGTAGGCGTCCTGGTGATCGACGTACTTGCCGACCACCGCAATGGTGACCTCGTCCAGCGGGTGCTTGACCGCATCCACCACCGCAGCCCATTCGGACAGGTCGGGCGCAGCCACCTTGTCGCGCAGCTTGAACTGATCGATGACCAGTTCGTCCAGGCCCTGGCGACGCAGCTCCAGCGGCATGCCGTACAGCACATCGATATCGGGGCAGCTGATCACTGCGCGCTCGGAGACGTTGGTGAACAACGCGATCTTGCGGCGCTCCGAATCCGGCACCGCCTGCTCGGAACGGCACAGCAGTACGTCCGGCTGGATGCCGATCGAGCGCAGCTCCTTGACCGAATGCTGGGTCGGCTTGGTCTTCAACTCACCGGCGGCGGCGATGTACGGCACCAGGGTGAGGTGCATGAACATGGCCTTTTCGGCACCACGCTCGGTGCGCACCTGGCGGATCGCTTCCAGGAACGGCAGCGACTCGATATCGCCGACGGTGCCGCCGATCTCGATCAGCGCCACGTCGAACCCGGCGGTGGCCTCGTCGATGCAACGGCGGATCTCGTCGGTGATATGCGGGATCACCTGCACGGTGGCGCCCAGGTAATCGCCGCGACGCTCCTTGCGGATCACGTTCTCGTAGATCCGGCCGGTGGTGACCGAGTTCTTGCGCGACAGCCGCGTGCGCACGTAGCGCTCGTAGTGACCCAGATCCAGATCGGTCTCGGCGCCGTCGTCGGTGACGTAGACCTCGCCATGCTGGAACGGGCTCATCGTGCCCGGGTCCACATTGATGTACGGGTCCAGCTTCATCATCGTGACCTTCAGGCCACGCGCTTCCAGAATGGAGGCAAGCGAAGCGGCGGCTATGCCCTTGCCTAGCGAGGACACTACGCCGCCGGTAACAAAAATCAGGGGGGTCATGGGGCTTGAAGCCTCCCGGAAAGCCATAGTTTAGCGGGTGTCGGGCGAATGCCCAAGGGTTGCGTGACGATCATGTCGTCACAGCGGCGAAAAACGCACTGCGCCTGGCGCGCAAATGCAGACGCCCCGACCAAGGCCGGGGCGTCCGTGTGGCGTTGTGCCGTCGCGCAATGGAATCAGCGCGCCGGCTTTTCTTCTTCCTCTTCCTCGCGCGTGGCGGCGTCGGCCTTGGGCTTGTGTGCCGCGGCGGCGGCGCGGCGCTCGGCCTTGCGCTCGGCTTCGGTCTTGGCCTTGGCGTCGTCGGCCTTCTGCGCGCTGGCACCGGCGCCCTGCCCGGTCTGCTGGGGAGCGGCCTGGGCCATGGCAGGAAGCGCGGCCACTGCGGCAGCACCGAGGGTGAGCATCAGGATGTGCTTGAACTTCATGGTGTCCTCCGGGTTCGGTGACATCCTCAGGTGGGGACGTTTGGTTCCGAATCCAACGCCAGGGTATCCAGCCGCACCCCGCCCTGCACTGAACGCCTGTCGCGTGCAAAAAATCGGCTCAGCCCCCACACTTGCGCGTCGTTTCACGTGCCAACGAGATGCATGAACACCCGTTATAACGCCGCCGATATTGAAGTGCTGTCGGGCCTGGACCCGGTCAAACGCCGCCCTGGCATGTATACCGACACTGCGCGCCCGAACCATCTGGCGCAGGAAGTGATCGACAACTCGGTCGACGAGGCGCTGGCCGGTCACGCCAGGCAGGTCGAAGTGACCCTGTACAAGGACGGCAGCTGCGAGGTGTCCGACGACGGCCGCGGCATGCCGGTGGACATGCACCCGGAAGAAAAGATTCCCGGTGTCGAGCTGATCCTGACCCGGTTACATGCCGGCGGCAAGTTCAGCAACCGCAACTACACCTTCTCCGGCGGCCTGCATGGCGTGGGCGTGAGCGTGGTCAATGCGCTGTCGACCAAGGTCGAGCTGTTCATCAAGCGCGAAGGCAGCGAGCACCGCATGGAGTTCCGCGACGGCCACGCCGCCTCCAAGCTGGAAGTGGTCGGCACCGTTGGCAAGAAGAACACCGGCACGCGCCTGCGCTTTTGGGCCGATCCGAAGTACTTCGACACGCCCAAGTTCAACGTGCGCGCGCTGCGCCATCTGCTGCGCGCCAAGGCGGTGCTGTGCCCCGGCCTGACCGTCAAGCTGCACGACGAGGCCACCGGCGAGCAGGACAGCTGGCACTTCGAGAACGGCCTGCGCGACTACCTCAAGGGCGAGATGGCCGCGCACGAGATGCTGCCGGCCGACCTGTTTGTGGGCAGCCTGAAGAAGGACACCGAGATCGTCGACTGGGCCGCGGCCTGGGTGCCGGAAGGCGAGCTGGTGCAGGAAAGCTATGTCAACCTGATCCCGACCGCGCAGCACGGCACCCACGTCAACGGCCTGCGTTCGGGCCTGACCGATGCGCTGCGCGAGTTTTGCGACTTCCGCAACCTGCTGCCGCGCGGGGTCAAGCTGGCGCCGGAAGACGTGTGGGACCGGGTCACCTTCGTGCTCAGCCTGAAGATGACCGACCCGCAGTTCTCCGGGCAGACCAAGGAACGCCTGTCCTCGCGCCAGGCCGCCGGCTTCATCGAAGGCGCCGCGCACGATGCCTTCAGCCTGTATCTGAATCAGAACGTGGAGATCGGCGAGAAGATCGCGCAGATCGCCATCGACCGCGCCAGCGCGCGCCTGAAGACCGAAAAGCAGATCGTCCGCAAGAAGGTCACCCAGGGCCCGGCCCTGCCCGGCAAGCTGGCCGACTGCATCAGCCAGGATCTGTCGCGCACCGAACTGTTCCTGGTCGAGGGCGACTCGGCCGGCGGCTCGGCCAAGCAGGCCCGCGACAAGGACTTCCAGGCGATCCTGCCGCTGCGCGGCAAGATCCTCAACACCTGGGAAGTGGCATCGGGCAGCGTGCTTGCCTCCGAGGAAGTGCACAACCTGGCGATCGCGATCGGCTGCGACCCGGGCAAGGACGACATCACCGGGCTGCGTTACGGCAAGGTAGTGATCCTGGCCGATGCGGACTCCGACGGCCTGCATATCGCCACCTTGCTGACCGCGCTGTTCCTGCAGCATTTCCCGGCGCTGGTCGCGGCCGGCCACGTATTCGTGGCGATGCCGCCGCTGTTCCGCGTGGACGTGGGCAAGCAGGTGTTCTACGCGCTGGACGAAGAGGAAAAGACCACGCTGCTGGACAAGATCGCGCGCGAGAAGCTCAAGGGCCAGGTCAGCGTCACCCGCTTCAAGGGCCTGGGCGAGATGAATCCGCAACAGCTGCGCGAATCGACCATCCACCCGGATACGCGTCGCCTGGTGCAGCTGACCATCGACGATGGCGAACAGACCCGCTCGCTGATGGACATGCTGCTGGCGAAGAAGCGCGCCGGCGACCGCAAGCAGTGGCTGGAGACCAAGGGCGATCTGGCGTCGCTGGAGGTTTGAGTTCGCTGAAATTCTGAAAACACCAAGCAGCGAAAGCTTCGCCCCCCCAGCGGGGCGAGAAGGCACTGCTGGCGCAGGTCTCTTCGAGCGCCCGCGCTGCCAGCCCGGGCCGGGGGTGCGAAGCGGAAGTTGGGGTGAGGGCGAAGCCGATCCCCACCCTTCGGCTCAGACGGCCACCTGCAGTGGCACATGCTGCTTCTAGCCAGGCAGGCCACGTCGGCCAACGCGACACACATGCCTTTGTGCACATCCATCCGACGCCATCGGCGGCCTAGCATCGTCGCTCCCTGCCGAACCTTCCGATGCTCATGCCCTGCTTCCTCCGTGCCAGCCTGCTGGCCTGCGTCCTGCTCAGCGGAACCGCGCTGGCCGACGCGCCCGACAAGAACGCTGCAAAAACCGACACCAAGGCCGATGCCGCGGCCGCCAAACCCGCGCCACTGCCGGCCGATGCCAGCGTGCGGCAAAGCACCCGCGTGGGTGGGCGCACGCTGAGTTACACCGCAACCGTCGGCACGCTGCCGGTGCGCGATGCGCAGGGCAAGACCACCGGCGAGGTGGTGTTCACCGCCTACACCGTCGATGGCAAGGACCGCCCGGTGACCTTCGCGCTGAATGGCGGCCCCGGTGCGTCGTCGGTGTATCTGAACTTGGGCGCGATCGGACCCAAGGTGGTCGGTTTCGGCGCCGAAGGCGACAGCGCCTCCGCACCGGCGGCATTGCGCGATAACCCCGGCACCTGGCTGGACTTCACCGACCTGGTGTTCATCGACCCGGTCGGCACCGGCTTCAGCCGCGCCCTGATCGGCGACGACGAGGCCAAAAAACAGTTCTACAACCCGCAGGCCGACGTGGAATATCTCTCGCGTGTGGTCTACGACTGGCTGCTGAAGAACCGCCGCCTGCAGGCACGCAAGTACCTGGTCGGCGAAAGCTACGGCGGCTTCCGCGGCCCGCGCATCACCCAGTACCTGCAGACCCGGTTGGGCGTGGCGATGAACGGCGTGGTGCTGGTGTCGCCGTATCTCAATCCCACCCTCGACGACAACAGCGATGTGTCGCCGCTGGCCTGGATGATGACGCTGCCCTCGATCGCCGCCGCACACCTGGAACGCCAGGGCCAGCTCAGCGACACGGCGATGCGCCAAGTGATCGATTACACCCGCGGCGACTACGCGGTGGCGCTGATGAGGGGCCGCACTGACCCGCAGGCGACCGAGGCGATGCTGCAGCAGGTCACCCGCATGACCGGGCTGGACGCGACCTATGTGCGCCGCTCCGGCGGGCGCCTGGAAACCCAGGCGTATCTGCGCGAGGTGTTCCGCGACAAGGGCGAGCTGGGCAGCCGCTACGACGCCAACGTGACCGCGTTCGACCCCTTCCCCAACGATCCCGAGCAGCGCGCCAACGACCCGCTGCTGGACAGCATCATCGCGCCGACCACCACCGCGATGGTGGACTTCGTCACCCGCGTGGTCGGCTGGAAGGTCGATGCGCGTTATCAGGCGCTCAATTACGACGTCAACACGCTATGGGACTGGAACGACGAACTGCGCAAGGGCGCGGTGACCCAGCTGCGCCAGTCGGTGGCGATCGACCCCAAGCTGCGCGTATTGATCGCGCATGGCTGGAACGATCTCTCCTGCCCGTTCATGGGCTCGGTGCTGACGGTGGACCAGATGCCGACGATGGGCAGCGACCCCAAGCGCGTACAGGTGCGCGAATATCCCGGCGGCCACATGTTCTACAACCGCGCCGACAGCCAGGCCGCATTCCGCAACGACGTCAGGACGATGTACGAAACCCGCTGAGCACCACCATCGCCGGCCGCACACGCGGCGGGCGATGCATCACGCCAGCCGCAAGTAAATGCGCAACCAGCCGCGCTGCCACCAAGCAGCGCAATCCCCTCCCGACCGCCGCGTACACGCCTTACCCCGTTAATCCGGAGCGGCAAGCGCTGTCGGACGCTAATCAGCCGCACATATCAGGAAGCGCACCAGCTGCTACGAATCCCGAATCCCGATTCCCCACTCCCCCATTCCCCATTCCCGATTCACAACGCCCCAGCCCGAACAGCCTCCACATTCCACCCCAGCCACTCGTAAACCCGATAGCGCGCAATGCCCAGGTACTCGTGCAAGGCGACATCGGCCACCGTGAAGTTGTAGCTCTGCGGCAACCACGCCCAGGACGCGGTCAACCAGTCCGAGCGTACTGGCGTGGCGTCGATGCCGAAGTGGCGGAAGTACAGCTCGGCACGCCGCAGATGCGTGGCCGAGGACACCAGCACGACCCGATCGGGGCGGTACTGGCGCAGCAAGGGCTGGCTGAACTGCGCGTTCTGCCAGGTGTTCATGCTGGACGGCTCCATGATCAGGTCGGCCTGGTCGATGCCCAGCCCGATCAGCACCTTTCGATACACCACCGCCTCGGACAGGCCCAGCCCGCGCGCGTCGCCGCCGCTGATCTCGATCTTGCAGCCGCCGCCATGCGCACGGCACTGCCGGTACAGCCGCGCCGACTCGACGATGCGGCCGTAGGCGAACATGTTGGCCTCGGCGGTGGCGTCGGGGCCATCCGGCCGCACCGTGCCCGCGCCCAGCAGCACGATCATGTTGCGCGCGCGCCAGTCGTTGAAATCGTTGACGCCGGTCTGCTGCAGCCCGTGCAGCATCCAGCTCGCCAACGGGCCGCAGCCGACCAGCAGCAGCAACGCCAATGTGGCCGCTGCCAGCGCACGCGCACTGCGCAGCCAGCGCCTGCGGCCGATCAGCCAGGACAGCAAGAACAGCACGCACACCAGCGCAAGCATCATCGGCGCGTTTCCTCAGGCAGGACGCGTTGGCACATCAGGGTCGAACGGGGGGCCTGCAGGGCACGCCGCGGTTGGCGCGCATGCTCGCCCACCGAGGTGACCACAGCACGACATCGCTCAGGTCCAGCCGAACCATTCGAAGCAGCGCAGGATCAGATACGCCACTCCGCCGGCGGCGGGGATGGTCAGGATCCAGGCCCAGACGATGCGCTCGATCACACCCAGCCGCAGCGAGCGCGGGTTCTTGGCAAAGCCCACGCCCATGATCGCGGTGGAAATGCTGTGCGTGGTCGACACCGGCATGCCGAAGTGCGCGGCCACGGTCAGCACGGTGGCCGAGCTGGTTTCTGCGGCAAAGCCGTGGATGGGATGCAGCTTGACCATCTTGTGGCCGAGCGTCTTGATGATCTTCCAGCCGCCCGAGGCGGTGCCGGCGGCCATCACCACCGCACAGGTCAGCACGATCCACATCGGAATGCCGGCACCCGCGGCCAGGCCGGTGCCCGGATGCAGGAACGACAGCCAGCTCGGCAGATCGTCCAGCGCACCGGCCGACTGCGCGCCGATCAGGGTCATGGCGATGATGCCCATGGTCTTCTGCGCGTCGTTATGGCCGTGGGCATAGCCCATGTAGGCGGCCGAGGCGATCTGCGCCTTGCCGAAGAACGCATTGACCCAGCGCGGACGCGCCAGCCGCCCGATCGGCCCGCCCAGCCGGGCCATGCCGGCGATGATCGCCCACAGCAGCAGCATCACCACGATGCCGAGCAGGAAGCCGGCGATCGGCGAGGTGATCATCGGCACGAACACCTTCCACAACAGGCCCTTGTTCTTGGCCCAGTTGCCGATGTTTTCCGACCAGATCAAGGCGTTCCAGTTGTTGTGCGCGGCGGCCAGGCCGGCGCCGCACAGCCCGCCGATCAAGGCGTGCGAGGACGACGACGGCAGGCCCTTCCACCAGGTGATCAGGTTCCAGATGATGCCGCCCAGCAGCGCGCACAGGATCACCTGCGGGGTGACCTCGACCACCTCGGTGTTGAGCAGGCCGGAGGCGATCGTCAACGCCACCGCGGTGCCGGTGAGCGCGCCGATCAGGTTCATGCCGGCGGCCAGCATCACCGCCCAGCCCGGCGACAGCACCTTGGTGGCGACCACGGTGGCGATGGAGTTGGCGGTGTCGTGGAAGCCGTTGATGAACTCGAACACCAACGCCGCCAGGATCACCACCAGAACTAGGGTAAGCACGCGGCGACCTCAGCTGTTCTTCAATACGATCTGGTACACCACCACCCCTGCCTCGCGGCAACGGTCGATGGCCTTTTCCAGAATCTCGAAGAATTCCTTGAGCAGGAACATCTGCAGCGTGTCCAGGCGACCGGAATAGATGTCGCGGTACAGCTCGAGCATCAGCCGGTCGGCCTCGTTTTCCAGCATGCGCAGCTTGTCGTTGAGCGCGGTCATGCGATCGATGTTCATCTGCGGCAGGTCGGCCACCATCTCCACCACCACCGCGGCGGCCTGCTCCAGCATCGCCGCGCGCGGGGCGAAGTCGATGTGCTCCAGATGCTTGGTGGCCAGCGAGTAGCGGTCGGCGAACTTCTCGACCTGCTTGGGAATCTTGTACAGCGCCGAGCCCAGCGCTTCGATGTCCTCGCGCTCGATCGGGGTCATGAAGCTGTCCACCAGCGCCTGGCCGATCTTGTCCGAAGCGGCGCGTTCGCGCAGGCGGGCCAGCTTGAAGGCGTCCAGCGCGGGTTGGCGGTCGGACGTGCGCATCATGGCGTGCAAGGCCTTGGTGCTGTCGTAGGCGGCCTGCGCCGCTTCGTTCAGAAGCGCATAGAACTGCTTGCCGGAGCCGAAGATGGTCTGCAACGAGAACATGGGTGGAAAACTTCCTGCCGTCGAGGGAGAGACGGACGCCAAGCGCGAATTATGACCGTTCCATGACCTGTCTGGGTATCTCGGCGGCGCAGGCGGCCTTCACATCGGCATTTCCCGGCTCGAACCACCCTGTGGTTTGCTAACATGCTCCCGCGCCCTCGGGTGCACCCTATGGAAGACGACCCTATATTCCCCCGTTGCCGCCCCGCCCCTGTGCGCGCCGGCCAACCCAGTGCTCGCCCGCCCTCCCCTTCACTGACCGGGGAAGACGCCCGTGGTTGAGTTTCTGATCGTCATCGCGCTGATCCTGTTGAACGGCTTCTTCGCGATGTCGGAAATGTCCCTGATGACCTCGCGCAAGAGCCGGCTGAAGCAGATGGCCGGCTCCAGCAAGCGCGCCGCCCGCGCCCTGGCGCTGGCCGAAAGCCCGGAAAACTTCCTGTCCACGGTGCAGATCGGCATCACCCTGATCGGCATCCTGACCGGCGTGTTCGGTGGCGAGGCGATCGGCGAGGCCATCAGCAGCTGGCTGCAGGGGCTGTTCCCGGCGCTGTCGGCCTCGTTCGAGCTGGTCGGCAAGCCGCGCCCGTATTCGGTGGTGATCGGCAGCACGTTGGCGGTGGCCCTGATCACCTTCCTGACGCTGATCTTCGGCGAACTGGTGCCCAAGCGGCTGGCGCTGCGCAACTCCGAGGACATCGCCGGGGTGGTCGCGGTGCCGATGGCGTGGCTGGCAAAGATCGCCGCGCCCGGCGTGTGGGTGCTGGCGCGCTCGACCCGGCTGGTGCTGCGCATGCTCGGCATGGGCAAGGACGAATCGGCATCGGTGACCGAAGAGGAGATCCGCATGCTGGTGGCCGAAAGCCACGAGGCCGGCGTGATCGATGCGCACGAGCGCGACATGATGAACCGCGTGATGCGGCTGGGTGACCGCACCGCCGACAGCCTGATGACGCCGCGCAACCGCATCGCCTGGCTGGATGCCAATGCCGAGCCGGAACGCAATCTGCTGGTGATGCGCGAACACGAATTCTCGCGTTATCCGGTCTACCGCGGCAGCGACCAGGACATCGCCGGCGTGCTGGAGGTCAAATCGCTGGTCACGCGCATGGACGGACACGGCGCGCAGCTGTTCCAGGCGCTGCGCGACACCTTGTTCGTGTCCGAGTCCACGCATGCGATGAAGCTGCTGGAGATCTTCCGCGAAGAGCAGCAGTCGATGGCGCTGGTGGTGGACGAATACGGCGAAATCCGCGGACTGGTGACCATCAGTGACCTGATGGGCGCGGTGGTGGGCCGCCTGCAGGCGGTGGAAAACACCGACGAGGACGCGCTGGTGGTCACGCGCGCCGACGGCTCGCTGCTGATCGACGGCTCGTTGCCGGTGGAGGAACTGCGCGAAGTGCTGGGCGCCGAACTGCCGGAGGCCGACGAAGGCGACTACCACACGCTCGCCGGCCTGTGCATCTACTACTTCGGGCGCATTCCGCAGGCGGGCGAATTCTTCGATTGGGCCGGCTGGCGCATCGAGATCGTCGATCTGGATGGCGCACGCGTGGACAAGCTGCTGCTGAGCCGCGTCAGCGACGAGGGCAGCGATGACATCGTCGGATAACCGCGTACCGCCATCGGATGGAGCGGACGGCGCGCAGATGCGCTATCGCAACGAAGGCATCCGTAGCCTGCTGGCGGCCTTCAGCGAGGGCGATCCGGAGCATGTGCTGCGGGTGCGCGAGATCCTGGCCGATCTGCAGCAGAGCGCATTCGGGGTGTTCCTGTTCCTGGCGATCCTGCCGTCGTTCATTCCGATTCCCGGCCTGGCCGGCGGCATCAGTGGCCCGCTGACGGTATTGATCGGGCTGCAGATGATGTGCTGCCTGCGCAAGCCGTGGGTGCCGCGTTTCATCGGCGATCGCGGGCCGCGCCGCAGTACCAGCCAGCGTTTCGTCGCGCGGCTTGCGCCGACGTTGCAGCGCCTGGACCGGCTGCTCAAGCCGCGCCTGCACGGCATGCTGGACCGGATGCCGGCGCAGATGGTCACCGGCGCGCTGCTGGTGCTGGTCGGCATCCTGCTGACGCTGCCGATTCCGTTCACCAACTACATCTTTGGGCTGATCCTGCTGCTGTTTGCGCTGGCCCTGCTCGAGCGCGACGGCGCATTGCTGCTGGTGGGCTGGGCCGCTGCGCTGATCTCGGTGGCGGTGTTCGGCGTCACCTCGGACCAGTTACTGGACCTGATCCGCGGTTGGTGGCCGGCCGCCTGGCGCTGAGCGCGCGACGGCCGGCGCACCTGGAGCGCAGTTACTTCAGATCGACCACGCGGTTGTCCGACAGGCTGCCGGTATCGTCGGTCACGGCCGTCATCACGAAATACAGCGCCTTGCCGAGCAGCCCGCTCGGGCCATCCCAGTACTCGGCCGATTCGGCGCGCACATGGATCAGGCGCAGGTTGGGGTCGTCCTTGCCACCGGGGAAGAACACCTTCATCGCCGGCGACCACAGCTGTTCGATCTTGGCGCGGTCATCGACCACGCGTGCGGTACCGGCGACCGATACGTAGCTGTTCTTCGAGGCCGAGGCATAGGCCACGTTGACGCGCGGATCGGCGGCAATTTCAGCCACCTTCGGGCTGTCGGCGGCGGTGGCGAACCACAGGTCGCCATCGAATTCGACTTCCTGCGTCCCCAACGGCCGGCTCACCAACTTGCCGTCGGCCGACACGGTCGTGAACATCGCGATGTCCACGCCGCGGATCAATTCCGCCAACTGCTTGATGCTCTCGCTGCGTTCCTGAAATTGCATGCTGGTGTTCCCAATGGAGGTGCATGCATCTGAGCGGATCGCCGCGCAAAGCGACGTGAATCACGCAGGAGTCACGTCCAGCTCGCGGCAGGCCATGGCGGCGATTTCGAACGAACGCAAACGCGCAGCATGGTCGTAGATGTTGGCGGTGAACAGCAGTTCGTCCGGGGTGTGGCGCTCGATGAACTCGGCCACGCCCTGGGCGATCTGCTCGGCATCGCCCAGCACCGTGCATGCCAACGCGCGCTCCACGCCGGCACGCTCGTGCGGCTGCCAGAAGCTGTCGATATCGTCGATCGGCGCGGGAATCTTGCCCGGCTTGCCGCGGCGCAGGTTGACGAAGCTCTGCTGCTGGGTGGTGAACAGGCGGCGTGCCTGCGCTTCGGTTTCCGCAGCCACCACATTCAAGGCCAGCATCACGTGCGGCTTGGCCAACTGCGCGGACGGACGGAACTCGCGGCGGTAGATCGCCACCGCCTCGTCCATCGCGTCAGGCGCGAAATGCGAGGCGAACGCGAACGACAAGCCCATCGCCGCGGCCAGCCGCGCACTGAACAGGCTGGAACCCAGCAGCCACACCGGCACGTCGAGACCGCCCCCCGGCACTGCCTGCACCAGTTGCCCCGGCACCACCGGCGCGAAGTAGCGCAACAGCTCGGCCACGTCCTGCGGGAAATGGTCGGCGCTGTCGAAATAGCGACGCAGGGCGCGCGCGGTCGGCTGGTCGGTGCCGGGCGCACGGCCCAGGCCCAGGTCGATGCGCTGCGGGTACAACGAGGCCAGCGTGCCGAACTGTTCGGCCACCTGCAGCGGCGCATGGTTGGGCAGCATGATGCCGCCGGCGCCGACGCGGATGGTCTTGGTGCCGCCGGCGACGTGGCCGATCAACACCGCGGTGGCGGCGCTGGCGATGCCCGGCATGTTGTGGTGCTCGGCCAGCCAGTAACGCTGGTAGCCCCAGCGCTCGGCGTGCTGGGCCAGATCGAGCATGTTGGCGAAGGCGTGGGTGGTGTCGCTGCCTTCGCAGACCGGCGCCAGGTCGAGCACGGAAATGGGCGTCATCGGATGACTCCGGGGAATGAGTGATGTGCAAGAGATGGGGCTGGCCAGGCGGCTTTGCCACCTGCCCAGGTGGCGCTGGGGGGATTACAGCATTCCAGTGGTCAAACAACGGGAGGATCTGTAGCTGGGCACTGCCCCGCTCCGTGCCCGGGCCCGCGCCTTGTTGGACGGGTGCTGCAATGCAGGGCGACGATGGCGCGCAAGCCACACATTCGCCGCGGAGGGAGGGATATCAGGCCATGCGCGATGGCTGTGGGGTGTCTTGCGCTCGCCGGATCGCCTGCGAATGCAGTTGCCTGACCGCGAAGCGCGGGCGCCGGGTAACAGGGCTGCTGGCTATGATGAACACCGCACTGGCAGCGCCTGCATGACGATGGCTTCGACCGCTCCGCTTGACCCCGCTTCCGCCACCCTGCACATCGCCGCGCGGATCGACCGGCTGCCGGCCAGCGCCACGCTGTGGCGGCTGGTCGGCCTGCTCGCGCTGGGTGGATTTTTCGAGTTGTACGACCTGTTCCAGACCGCCTACATCAGCCCCGGGCTGATCCGCGACGGCATCTTCGCCAGCGCTGCCGATGGCGCGTTCGGCATGTCCGACCAGGCCGCGTTCGCGGCGGCGACATTTCTGGGCCTGTTCGTCGGCGCCGCCCTGTTGAGTCCGTTCGCCGACCGCTTCGGGCGCCGTCCGGTGTTCACCTTCGCTCTGATCTGGTACACCGCCGCGACCGTGGCGATGGGCCTGCAGCACACCGCCACCGGGGTCATCGTGCTGCGCTTGGTGGTCGGGATCGGCCTGGGCATCGAGCTGGTCACCATCGACACCTACCTGTCCGAGCTGGTGCCGCGGCATATGCGCAGTGCCGCGTTCGCGTTTGCGTTCTTCGTGCAGTTTCTGGCGGTACCTGCGGTGGCGCTGACTGCCTGGCTGCTGGTGCCGCATGCACCGCTGGGGGTGAGCGGCTGGCGCTGGGTAGTTCTGCTGAGCGGGGTGTTTGCGCTGGCGATCTGGTGGCTGCGCAGCCGGTTGCCCGAATCGGCCCGCTGGCTGGCGGCGCAGGGACGCCATGCCGAAGCCGATGCGGTCGTGACCCAGCTCGAAACGCGCTGCGTGCGCGATCTGGGTGCGCCCCTGGCCGCAGCGCAGCCGCTTGCCCCCTCGCCGGCCGGCGACATGCAGACCGCGATGCTGTGGCGTGCGCCGTATCGCGGGCGCATCGGCATGCTGGTGGTATTCCATATCTTTCAGGCGATCGGCTTCTTTGGCTTCGGCAACTGGTTGCCGGCACTGATCTCGGCGCAAGGCACCGGCGTGACCAGGAGCCTGGCCTATTCCTTTGCGATTTCGCTGGCCTACCCGCTGGCGCCGCTGCTGTTGCTGCGCTTTGCGCAGCGCTGGGAGAACAAATGGCAGATCACCGCATCGGCCCTGGGCGCAGTGCTGTTCGGCGTGCTGTTTTCGCTGCAGCATCAGGCGCTCGGCATGGTGCTGTGCGGGGCGATGATTGCGTTCTGCAATGCCTGGATGAGCTTTGCCTATCACGGCTATCAGGCCGAGCTGTTCCCCACCGGCTTGCGCGCGCGGGCAGTGGGCTTTTGCTATTCCTTCAGCCGTCTTTCCACGGCGGTGAGCAGCGTGCTGATCGGTTGGCTGCTCGCCCAGGTCGGCAGCCATGGCGTGCTGGCCTTTATCGTGATCAGCATGTCGATCGTGGCCAGCGTGATTGCGCTATTGGGTCCGCGCACGCGCAATCGGGCGCTGGAAGAGATTGCCGGCTGATCGCGCTGCCGACGCGAGCACGCCACCTGACATCACGCGTCTGAGCTTGCAACCGCATCGGCGTGGGCAGCGGTCTGCGCCGCCACTGCAATGCCCAAGACAACCGTGCGATCGGCCATTGCGGCCAGGCTGGTGCGGTGCGAGACCACCACCAGCACGGTCTGCCGCAGGCGTTGCCGCAGCATGCACAACACCTGCTGTTCGGCCTCGGCATCCAGTGCGCTGGTGGCCTCGTCCAGCACCGCCAGGGTCGGCTTGCGCAACAGCACCTGCGCCAGCAGCAGGCGCTGCGCTTCGCCACCGGACAGGCGCCCATCCGGGCCGTTGATCGGGCTGTCCAATCCCTGCCCGTCGCGCTGCAGACGCGCGCCCAGGCCGACGTCGGCCAGCACCTGCCACATGCGCGCATCGCTGGTGCCGGGCAATGCCCAGTCCAGACAGGCGCGGACCGTGCGCTGCCACGGCCGCACCCCCTGGCCGAGGTAGGCGCTATGCCGCACCAGGGCGCGATACGCAGCAAAATCCAGCCGGCGCCCGGCCATGTGCGCGGTGAACTGTGCAGGCGGGGTCTGACCCGAGAGCACGTCCATCAGACTGCTCTTGCCGATGCCGGAGGGACCGACGACCAAGGTCAGCTCGCCGGGCAGCAACAGCAGCGGATCGAGAGCGAGCCTGGGCAACGGCGGTGCCAGGCCGATGTGTTCGAGATGCAGGGCGGCCGGCAACGGTTGTGCCGGTGCGGCCGACGCCGGCGGACGCGTTGTGCCCAGCGCGACATGGCGCCGCCACAGCTGCAACGCCGGCCACGCCGAGCGCAGTTGCTGCACGCTCTGCCGGGTGCTGACCAGATACGGCAGCAGGCGCCCGAGCAGCAGGCTGACGGTGATCAACGCAGCGCGATCCGCGCCCTGCCACAGGTTGGCCAGCACCAGGATGCCGGCGATGGCAGCCACTGCGGTGGCCTCGAGCATCAGCCGGCTGCCCGCCACCAGCGCCTGCTGCTGCGCATAGCCCTGCCCCAGCCGAGCGGAAATGCGCTCGTAATCGCGGGTTTCCAGCGCTTCGCGCTGAAACGAACGCACATGCCGCAGGCGACGCGGGAAATCTTCGCTCAGCCAGAACAGCTGCGTCATGTCGGCCACGTAATCGCGGCTGATGCGCGCCTGGGTGTCGCTGCTGGAGATGCGCAAGCCCAGCCACGCCAGTGCCAGCAGCAACGGCGTCGCCATCAGCAACGCGGGGGCGATCATGACCGCGATGCAGATGCTCACCAAAGCTGTCATGCCGGCCACTAGCAGCTGCAAGGCCGCACTGAAGCCCTGGGTGGCGATCTCGATATTGTAGGTCAGCACATTGGCGATTTCCGCCGAGCTGGCACCGGACAGCGCCGGCAGCGGCGCATCGATCAGCGCCGCATGCACGCGCTGCCGCAACCCGATCGCGTAGCGGCTGGTCAGCCGTGCGGCCAGCCGTGCGCCATGCCAGCGCAGTGCGGCAAACACCAGACTGACACCGGCAAACAGCGTCACCTGCATCGCCAGACCATCTGGTAACGCCAGCGCGTAGCCGGCCAGGCGGACGGCATGACCAGGCTGCACCAGTGGCACCAGGCTGACCGCGACCAGGCTGCCGGCCAGTGCGGCCAGCAGCGACAAGCCCACGTACAGCACGATGGTCGACACATCCGCCGGCACCAGCGTGTCGACGAAATCGCGCCACAGCGCGCGCATGGGCTTGCGATCTGCAGCCGCGCGTATCTCAGTCACGCCTGACCCTCACTGTGGGATACGGCATGGCGTCGGCTTGAAAGAGGACGCGCTGCTGCCGCGTTGCCGGCGCGCTCACCGCAACACCTGCAGCAGCGCATCCAGCGCGGCCTGCGGATGCGCTCCGCGGCGCAGGGTGAACATGCCGATGCGCTGTACCTGTTGGACAAAGCGCTGCCAGCCCGGTTGCCCGGCCGCATACGGCTGATCATTTGCCAGGCAAGCGGCAATGCGTTCGGTCGGCATCGCCAGCAATGGCTGTGCGGGATCGCTCGCCGGCATTGCCGACAGCATCACCACCGCACACAGCTGCAAGGGCGCGTGTGCCAGTTGCGCACGGCCGTGGCGGATGTCGATCTCGAACTTTTCCACACCGCTGCGGCGACGGATGGTTGGCGAGGCGCTGATCCACGCGCGGGTGTCCGCATCGACCAGGCTCAGCGCGTCGGCGCGCAGATGCAGAAAGTTGGCAACGCCGGTGGTGAGCAGACTCTCCGGCGCCACGAACACACCGTCTTCGGCGATGAAATCCAGGCCATGCAGCAGGCTGTGCAGCGCCAGGGTCGATTTGCCGGCGCCACTGGCGCCGAGCAACAGCACACAGCGTCCCTGCCGGCCCACGCAGGCGCCATGCAACGGCACCAGGCCCATGCCGCGCGCCGCCAGCAGGAACACCGAAAATTCGATCAGCTCATAACGCACGTGATAGGCGTGGGCGAGCATGTCGTCGGAAACCACCAGCATGGCGCGGCGCGCGGGCACCGACAACATCAGGTAATTGCAGGCATCCATGACGCCACACAGCAAGCCGCCGCTGGCATGGGTGCGCACCGGTGGCGGCTGTGCGCTCGAAGACGCGTGACCACGCGCCACCAGATCCAGCGTGATATGGAATTCCGGCGCACCCGGCAGGCGATGCGCGGGCAGGCCCGCGTAGGCCAGGTCCACCAATGCCAGCAGCGCTTCGCTGTCGCTTTCGAAGTGGAACAGTGCGCCGAGGATCTGCCGGCGCACGCACTGCCGACGCGGCCGATGTTCGCCGAACGGATCTGCTGCCACTGCCGCCGCATCCGGCGCGCCAGTGCCTGCGTAATCGCCCACCGGCATCAATTGCGCCAACGCAGCCGACTGCGGCATGCCCTTCCACCCATTGCATCGATCAGCCGGTGTGTGCCGAACGGCAACAGAAAGGTTGCCGCATCCGCATCGGCACCTGTGCCCCATGCACGCCAACGACGGCATGCCGATCGGCGCAACCAAAGGCACCTTCATCCGCACCTACTGCCGAGCCGAATGCCGGTGCCTGCGCACGCCGCCGCTGCGCGCACCTGGCGACAGAACGAGAGCCTTTGCAGATGCTAAAGATCCAGGTCAGTCATTCGTATTTCCTGCGTTACGACCCCAAGCAATGGGAGCGCGGCAAGCCGTATCCACCGTTGGCGACGCTGCAGGTCGCGGCATTGCTGCGCGAGCGCGGCCATGCGCTGAGCCTGTTCGACGCGATGCTGGCCGACGACGTGCAGGACTACACCGGCGCCTTGCACGCTGCGCAGCCGGACCTGGTGGTGTTCTACGAAGACAACTTCAACTTCCTCACCAAGATGTGCCTGAGCCGCATGCGCGAGGCGGCCTGTCAGATGATTGCGCAAGCGCGCGCGGCCGGCTGCCGCGTGCTGGTCGCCGGCTCCGATGCATCCGACAACCCGGATGTGTTTCTGGCTGCCGGCGCGCACGCGGTATTGATCGGCGAAGGCATCGCACCACTGCTCGAACTGGTGGCGCGCGTCGAAGAAGATCCCATCATCGATACAGACGCCTGGCTCGCGGGCGTTGCACGTATCGCCGTCAGCCCAGCTGCTGCAGCACACGTGCATCGTGGCGCACAACCGCCGGACGCGCGCCTGAGCGGCCTGCCGGCCTGGGACCTGGTAGACATGCCGCGCTATCAGCGTTTCTGGCGGCAACGGCACGGCTATTTCAGCCTCAACATGGCCGCCTCGCGCGGTTGCCCGTTCCGCTGCAACTGGTGCGCCAAACCGATCTGGGGCAATCACTACAAGCGCCGCGATGCGGACGAAGTGGCTGCCGAAATGATCCATCTCAAGCGCAGCTTCCAGCCCGATCACCTCTGGATGGCCGATGACATCTTCGGCTTCCATATCGATTGGGTGGAAACCTTTGCGCAGTGCCTGAGCGACGCCGATGGCGCGATCCCGTTCACCATCCAGACCCGCGCCGACCTGGCCAGCGAGCGCATGGCTGCCGCGCTGGCGCGCGCCGGCTGCGCCGAGGCCTGGCTGGGTGCCGAAAGCGGCAGCCAGCGCATCCTGGACAAAATGACCAAGGGCACCGAGGTTGGCGAGGTGATCGCCGCACGCCGGCGCCTGGGTGCGCACGGGATCCGCGTGGGCTTCTTCATTCAACTCGGCTACCTGGGCGAAGAACTCGAAGACATCCTGGCCACGCGCGCACTGGTGACGCAGGCCAACCCGGACATCATCGGCGTCAGCGTGTCCTATCCGCTGCCCGGCACCAAGTTCTACGAGGAAGTGAAAAACCAGCTGGGCGGCAAGACCCATTGGCAGGACAGCGACGACCTGGCGATGATGTTCCATGGCGCGTACGACTCGGAGTTCTACCGCAGCGTGCGCGATCTGCTGCATACGCAGGTGGACCTGCAACAGGCGCGCGCCACGCTGGGCGCCGATGCGTTTGCACAGGCCTCAGACGCGCTGGAAGCGCGCTGGTCCGCCTTGATCGCCAGCGAAAGGCAACATCGCACAGAGCCGCTTGCCGGCGCTGCCGAACGCCAACCGCGCCAGTTGGCCAGCGTGCTGGTCGGCTGACGCGCAACCCGCCGACCTCGCTTCCCGACCTCACGTTGCCTTTCTCGGACTTCCGCCGCATGCAGCCTTCCCTTCGCACCATCAAGCACGGCCTGCAGACGGCCACCGAACGGCTGGCCCGGGAATTGGCGCAGCCCGGCGAGGCGGTGCCGCAGTGGGACCGGCTGCAATGGCAGCTGGCCGCGGCCGCGGCGGCCGCGCATGGGGTGTCGCCGCTGCTGCAACGCCGCTCGCTGTGGCACGACGCCGACTGGACCGCGTTCCTGCGCGAGCAACGCAGCCATGTCGAAGACCGCCATCGGCGCATCGCGCTGCTGCTGACGCGCATCGACGCGGCAGCGCGTGCGGCGGGCATCGCTCTGGTCGGTCTCAAGGGCACCGCCCTGCATCGGCTCGGCGTCTATCTGCCCGGCGATCGCCCGATGGCCGATATCGATCTGCTGGTGGCGCCGGAGGATGCGCCCGCGGCGACGGCACTGTTGTGCGAACTCGGTTACGTGGCCTCCTTCGAACAATGGAAGCACCAGGTGTTCAAGCCGCTGCAGGGCGAGGCGGTTGCGGGACTGGGCGAGCATCGCGATGCGCCGATCAATCTCGAGCTGCATACCCGCATCCAGGAACGCCTGCCGCTGAGCAGCGTGGACATCACCGCGCGCATCCTGCCGGAGCGTCCGCAGCCGGGATTGAACCCCTACCCGTCGGTCGGCGCGCTGATGTGCCATCTGCTGCTGCATGCAGCCGGCGGCATCTGCCAGCGCAGCATCCGCCTGATGCATCTGCATGACCTGGCATTGCTGGCCACGCGCATGGGCCCGCGCGACTGGGAACAGTTGTGGGACGACCCGGCCATGGCGCCGTGGTGGGCGTTGCCGCCGCTGCTGCTGCTGCAACGCTATTACCGCAGCGTGGTGCCGCCGGCGGTGATGGCGCGGCTGCAGGCCAATTGCCCGCGCCTGCTGCGCATGCGTGCGGCCCGCCAGACCCTGACCACCGCCTCGTGTTCCAACCTGTGGTTGTCGGCACTGCCCGGCATCGAATGGTCACGCTCGCTGGGCGAAGCGCGCCAGTACCTGCGCAACCGGGTGGTGCCGTCGGCCGAGAGCCGCAAGGAACGTGCGGATATGCTGCAGACCCAGTTGTGGCTTCAGGACCAACCATGGGTGCGGCAGACCCAGCTGCGCCGGATGATGACGCGCCTGACCCGGCCGGTGCCGCGCACCGACATGCTGTATGTGGTGCGTGCAGCGCTGGACGGCTATCTGCAACCAGCCTGAGCGCGGCTGACAACGCTGCTGCGCTCACTGCCGCGCCGGCGCGGCCGATGCCCTGAGTCCGCAGGTATCAGCCGCACAGTCCGATTCCGGGCGCGCCGGCCGCATCCATCCATCGGCCGATCGCGACGTCTTGTTGGTGATTCCAGGACTTCGGCAGGCGTGCACAGGCTGCCGGCTTGTTCAGCCGACCACCCTTGCGAGGATGTCACCAGGTTTGGCCTGGCAGCCTCGTTGCTGCACCGCGCGTACTGCATGGCGGCCGCTGCAGGCTGCGTCCTTGCAGGCGCAGTCAGCGCAGCGGCCGCGCCTCGCACAGTTGCCGATACAGCTGCTCGAACAGCCGCGTGGTCAACGCCGCGTCCTCGCGTACCGCACGGCATTGCGCTGCCCAGGCCAGGCGCAGGCGCAGCTCGTCATCGGCCAGGACCTGGCGGACGGCTTCTGCCAGCCCGGCCCAGTCGCCCGGCGGCACAGCGAGCGCACACACCGGTGCCCACTCGACCAGATGCCCGACTGCGGTACCGACGGTGGGCACGCCGGCGACCGCCGCTTCCAGCAGCACCAGCGGGCCGGCTTCGTGCAAGGACGACAGCACCAGCAGGTCGGCCGTCTGCATGATCGGGCGCAACTCGCGCTGGGTCTTGAAACCGAGAAAACGCACCTGCCCGCCCAGGTCCAGCTGGTGCACCAGGCGCTGCATGGCGCCATCCAGCGTATCGACGCCGACCATGTCCAGGGTAAAGGCGACACCGGCGCGTTTGAGCGCCGCCATTGCCTGCAGCAAGGTGGTCTGGTCCTTGACCGGATTGAGGCTGGCCACATGCAGCAAGCGGGCGATGCCGCCGCTGCGTGCACGCGGCGCCGCCGGCGGCCAGGCCCGCAGGTCCACGCCCAGCGGCACCCGCTGCGCGTGGATGCCGAGCGCCGTCAGCGACTCCAGGATGGGCGCACTGGCCGCGGTGACGCGATCAGCCAGGCGCAGGATCACCGCTTCGCGTAAACGCCCGCGCCAGCGCTGCCGGCCGCCGTAGCCGATGCCATGCAATGCGACGAGTTCGCCACCGGCGATATGCACCACGCTGGGACGGCGCAACAGCCTTGCCGCGGCGACCGCGATCAGGCTGCAGTAGCCGGAAAAAATGGCCTGGATCACATCGAAGGGAGCACGCCGGTGCTCGCTGGCAATGGCGGCGATCGCGCGCGTGCGGGTGCGCCTGGCGCCGATGTTGTGCACGGTGGCGCCGCGCAATGCCCAGGTACCGGGCAGCGGCTCCTGGTGCAGCACGAACACATGCACCTGGTGATGGCGCGCCAGCCATTCGATCAGGGTCAGGAACACCGGGATCACGCGGACCTCGCCGCTGCGGTCCACGCCACCCGGGACCACCAGGGCCAGTTTCATGCGCCCCGCCCTGGCGCGGCGGCCAGCAACCGGGTGTACGCATGCTTCCAGCGTTGCCCCACCGCGGAAAACGACAGCCGTGCCTCGAAATGCGCGCGTACCTGTGCGCGGTCGGGGCGTTGCCGGAAGAGCCGCAACAGCAGTTCCGCCAGGGCCGAGGCATCGCCCACCGGCCACAACGCGCCGACTGCGCCGTCATCGCTGAGCGCACGAAAGGCCGGGATATCGGTCAAGAGCGGCAAGGTGCCGCAGGCATAGGCTTCCACAGCCGCGTAACCGCAGCTCTCCGCATGGCTGGCGGAGACGAACAGGTCGCAGGCACGCAACAGGGTTTCCACGCGCGCATGCGGCACCTTGCCCAGCAACTGCACGCAGCGCGCCAGCGACGGATCGGCGCGCAGGCGCTGCTGTACCTGCTCCAGCAACAGCGCCTGGTCGAACACGCACCACAGCCGCAGGCCCGGCAACACGCGTGCGGCCAGGGCGACGGCATCGAGCACGCACAGCGGATCCTTGGCCGCGCTCAGATGCCCGACCCACAACACGCAGGGGTCGCCATGCAGGCGGGTCTGCTCGCGTGCCTGCAGGCGATCGCCCGGCGAGAAGCGGCTGCTCGATTCGGGAATCGCAAACAGCTGCGTCCTGGCCTGAAACAGGCGCGCCTGTGCGAACGGCTGCGCCATGTCCAGCGAGGTGAACGCGATCCCGGCGGCGGCAGCGTAGCGACGCCGCCACACACTCCGGGACCACCAGCGCGGCGGGCGGTTGGCGTGATCCTGCAGCAGGATCGGCGTATGCGGCAGCAGGCGCGCGAGCCGGCGTGCATCGCCGGCAAATTCCAGACCGTGGACATGGACCACATCGGCACCGATCTCGCGCAGCATCGCCGCAAGCAGCGTCGCGCGCCGCGCACTGCCGCGCGCACCCAGCTCGACGAAGCGGTAGTCCACGCCCTGGCGGGTGAGCCGCAGGTTCAGTGTGGAGGCCTGGATCACCGCCACGCGCACCCCGGCGCTGGCGACGGCCTCGGCGATATCTGCCAGCGATGGCCATTGCGCGAACACCTGTTCTGCCGTCAGGCCGGCCGGCGTCGGCACCAGGTTGAGTTGCGCCACCCGCAAGCTCATGACAGCGACCACGCACGGATTGCACGGCCTGCAATCGCGATCCAGCCACATGCCGCGCACTGCGCGATGCGCAAGCGGCAAGGCTTGCCCGTGGCCGAGGTGCTGCAGGCACACGCCAGCATGACCGCCACGGCGCTCACGCGATGCGCCGCAGCCGCAACACCAGCGCGACCGGCACCTGCAGCGCGGCCTGATCGAACCGTGCACCGGGCGCGATGTCGGCCGGGTCCAGCATCGGCTCGGCCACCGCTTCGATCTCCATCCCCAGCGCCGCACAGGCTGCATGCCAATGGCTGTAGAGATGTTGCGTGTGCCGCACCGCGTACTGCCGGCCATCGGCCTTGAAGTCGCGCCGCCAGCCCAGCGCATGGCCGATCGGATGCACGTCGCTGCACAGTACGATGCCGCCGACGCGGGTAACCCGATGCAGTTCTTCCAGCGCCGGCCATAGCCGCTGCAGATGGCCGACCACCAGGCCGCAGACGCTGAGATCGGCCACCGCATCGTCCAGCGGCAGCTGCTCCAGGCTGCCCTGTTGCAGGCGCATGCGCGCCGCTGGCCAGTGCTGCGACAGCTCGGCGTGCGCACGCTGCAGCATCTGCGGCGACAGATCCACGCCGGTGACCTGCAGCGCGCCGCGCCGCAAGGCATGCAGCATGTAGCGGCCACTGCCGCAGCCGGCGTCCAGCACGTGCTGGCCCTGCAACACGCTCGGCATCAGCGCGAGCATGGCGCGCTCCTCGGCCAGCATCACCGGATTGTGCGCATGCGGCGGATACGCCTGCGCCCACAGCGCATACGCCGCTGCCGGCTCCAGCGTCGGCACTGCGCTCACGACAGCGCACCGCTGGCGGCCATGGCCACACCGGGCCGGTGCGCAGCCTGCGCCACGCGCTGCAGGCCCGGTTCCAGTGCCAGCACCGCCGGATCGGCCAGCGTGGCATCGAGCAGTTTGGGGCGGCCATCCAGCAGTACCGGCACGGTCTGGACACCTGCAGCGTCGAACCAGTCGGCAAAATCCGGGTCGGCGATGCGCGGGACGCCATCGCGTATCACCGCGCGCAGGTCGCTGCGTGCGCAGCCCACCACGCTGTCGGCCGGGTCGCCACCGCGGTCGCGCACGATCACCAGATCCGCCGCCGCCCCTGGCGCCAGGCGTCCACGCGTGGCCATGCGCAGGATGCGCGCCGATTGATGGGTGACCAGGCCGAGCAGCAGATCCGCAGCCAAGCCGCTGCTGGCGGCAATGCGCAGTTCTTCCAGCAGATCGCGCGAACCGCTGACGCGCGAATCGTTGCCCAACGCGAGCCGGCCCGCCATGCACAGGCGCCAGGGGTCGAGCGTGCGACCCAGCAGCGCAAGATTGCTCGACGGGCACCACACCACCGCCGCGCCGCGTGCGATCACCCGCTCGATATCGCACTCGCCCATGCCCACACCGTGGATCAGCACGCTGTTGGAGGCCAGGCAACCAAGCCGATCCAGTTCCTCCAGCTCGGCGGCCGCCGCCGCGTCGGTGCCTTCGGCCAGGTGGATCATCCAGGGATGCTCGGGCGAGGTGGCGACAAAGCTGCCCTGCACCGGTGGGCCATAGCCGGTCCATCCCAGTGCATAGCTCCAGCCGAACTCGCGCAGCAGGCCAACCGGAAAGCCGGCCTCGTCCAGGGTGGCGTGCCACGGGTCGTGCTGCGCCACGCAGGTGACGCCGGCCAGCAGATTCTTCAGTCCACCGTGACGCAGACGCACCGCCTTGGGCACGCGCAGGGCCGCGGCCACCTCGGGATGCTGGAAATGTGCCTGGAATGCCTCGATCCACGCATAGCTGTTGGGAAACGCCGCGCCCTGCGGCAGCGGCGGCACGCAGTTGACCTGCAGATGATCGTGCGCATTGATCAGGCCGGGCGCCAGCACATGCCCCTGCAGGTCCAGGCGCAGGCTGCGCGTGCCGAGCGTGCCGCCGAAGCGCCCCGCGCGGATGGTCAGCGGCGCGCGCGAAGGGCCGGCCAGGGTGATCGAGCGCGCGCCCTGCAGACAGACATCGGCCATGGACATCGGCGTCTCCACTCAGCGCTTGCGCATCACGATCAGGAAGTGGTCGCCCATGTCGCGCAGCAACGGCAGGCCGCCCAGCCGGTCGTCGCACTGCCCCAGGCGCGCGGACAGGCGCGGATGCCGTTCGCAAAAATCCACCAGGTACGGCGGCGGCAGGAACAGGCTCAACGCGCGATAGCGGTCCAGGACGAAGTGCTTGGCGAAGGCACGGTAGAACTCGCGCGGCAGGTGGTACCAGGTCCAGATGGTGTGGCCGTTCATGCCCACCGCGGTGACCCCGCGCGCGGCGCGCACCGCGGCGCGTTTGAACCGCCCGCGCACGCCGTAATGGCCGATTTCCCAGGGGCAGATGCGCCCGATCACCGAGAACACCAGGCAGCCATCGGCGCGCAGCAGACGCGCGCATTCGGCCGCCACCGCCGGCAGATCCGGCGCGCAGTTGAGCGGGCCGAAGTTGGAATACATGCCGTCGAAGCTGCCCTGCAGCTGGTCGAGCTGCTGGATGCCGACATGGGCCGCGCTCAGGCGCTCTTGCAGGCCGTGCGTGGCCGCGCGGTGGCGGGTGCGCTCGACCATCGCCGGCGACCAGTCGGTGGCCAGCACGTGGTAACCGCGACGTGCGAATTCGCCGGCATCCAGGCCGGTACCGCAGCCCAGGTCCACCAGGTGCGAGCCCACCGGCAGTTCGGCCGCGACGGTGTCCCACAAGGTGGTGCGCATGCGCTGGATCAGCGCGTTGTTGCCGCGTGGGCCGTCGTAGTCGGGCGCAACGCTGTCGAACGCGCGTTGCGTCTCCAGCAAGCGCTCCGGGGCCACCGTGCCACCGCGCGCCGCATGCTCATTGACCACCGACATGCGCAGCCTCCCACACCGATCCAGCTGTTCTCACGACACTCTCCAGGCGCGACACCGCCAACGCGGCATCGCTTGATTGACCGGTGAGTGCCACGTGCCGGCGGTTTGGTTGCAGCGTGGGCAGCCTTGCGCAGCGTGCCGCACGACGCTGCGCAGATCAGCCGGCAGCGCGCGGGGTGGCCACCGCGCGGCGCCGCCATGCATTGCGCAACACCGCCGCCAGCACCGCCAGCCCCGCCCCGCCGAGCAGACCGGCGGCCCAGGTGGTGACGGCGTTGGGAAACGCCTGCTGCTCGGGCACGTACAATGGCCACGCCAACGAGGTCTGATAGGTGTAGCGCGTGGTCAGGCGGGCAATCAGATCGTCGCGTTCGCTCTTCAATGCGCGCACGGTGGTGTTGCTGTCGGTCAACAGCACGCCTGCCAGAACCTGGGCCGGCGTGGCCGCGGCGGCGCCCTGCCCGGCCTGCACCTGCTGCTGCAACCGATCGCGGTTGCGGATTGCCGCGCGTAGATCGTCGGTGAGGCCTTGCAGGCGTGTACGCGCCAGTGCGAGCGCCACGGCATTGGTGTCACCGTGCAGGCCCTGCAAGGCGGTCACCGTCGCCATCGCCAGCTTGCGCGCCTGCGCCGACGATTCGGCCCGGATGGTCACCCCGATCAGATTGGCATACGGGTCCGGGTCCGGCTTGAGGCTGCCGCGGTACAGCTGCGCAGCGCGGCTTTTCAGCGGCACGCCGGCCTGGCGCAGCACCGCATCCTGGAACAGCCGCGTCTTCATGCGGTCGATCACGCGCTGGAACGGTTCGACCTTGGGGTCGCGCCCGGCCGGCGTGGGGCCGATCTCGCCGACCTGGATCCAGGCGGTGGCCTCCCACTGCGGCCGGGCCAGGCGGGTGAAGGCCAAGGTCAGTGCTAGCACCACCAGCAGTGCGGCCAGCGCCCAGCGCCATTCGCGGCGCGCGATGCGCCACAGGTCGATCAGATAGATATCGTCGTGTTGAGTCATGGTGCACCGGCTCTGGAACAGGGTGAAGCGAAGCGGCCGCGCATTACGCAGCAGCGGTGGGTACGGCATTGCGGACAGGCAACAGCACCGTGCAGGCATGCAACACCAGGCACAGCGCGACGAAGCCGAAATTGGTCCAGGTGAAGGCCTGCGGCGCAAATGGCGACATCAGGCAGGCATAGGCGATGCGCAGGAAGATCAGCACATGGAAGATCGACAGCGAGCTGTTGAGCAGGCGCACGCTCCACACCAGCCCTGCATACAACGCCAGCAGCGCCAGCAACGCACCCGGCGCCCCCCAGGCCATCAGGAACGGGAAGAATTCGGTCCCTACATTGATGTTGGGCGCGTCCAGCGGAATGCTGGTGCCGGCAGTGGCGATCGAGCCACTGAACGGCACCAGCTGATTGACCAGGAAACTGGCGTTGACATAGCCCTTGGCCAGGATTGCGCCGAAGTTGTACGGCCCGGCGCTGATGTACAGCAGCAACCACTGCACGCCCTGCGGCATGGCGCGATACAAGGCACTGAACGGCAGGGCCACGGTGGCCAGCGAGCCGGAACGCAGTGCGCCGAGGATGGAAAACACCCCGCCACCGGCCAGCACCAGCAGGCCGATGGTCTTCCACGGCAGGCGACGTGCCGGATCGCGGCGCAACAGCATCACCAGCACGAACGAAAACAGCCCCGCAAAGATGCGGTTGCGGTCGATCACCACGATCGGAAACACGAATCCCAGCGTCAGCATCGCCGCACGCAGCCCGCGATGGCGCACGCACAGCAACGCGATCGGCGGCAGGATCCAGCACATGTTGGAGATGTGCCGCACATGCGCGCGCAGCGGGCTCAAGGTGGCATACGAGGACGGATCGCTGAATAGCGGAATCGGAAACAGCGCCACATCCACGATGCAGAACAGCGTCACCACTGCCGCCAGCGTCATCACCAGGAAGGCATCACGGGTGCCGGCGTAACGGTAGGCGCGAAAGCGCTCCACCGCAGGCAACTGCACGCGCAGCACGGCGTCCAGTACACAGGTCGCGGCGGCGGCGGCGGCCAGCAGCGCGATGCCGTCCGCGTAGTCGCCGGGCAGCGCATAGGTCAGCAAGGTCAGCGCGCAGCTGAGCAGCATCGGCAGTGCCAGATAGGTCACCGGCCGGCGTAGCAGCGTGCTCATGCCGGTTTCACCGTGCTGCGCGCCTGCCTGGGCCGCCACCTGGCCGGCAGCGACACCCAGGCATAGGCGAGCAGATGCCCGATCACCCGGTGCGGCCGGCGCTGCAGGAACGCCACCTTTGCGGCGATGTAGTGCGACTGCGCGTGCAGCAAGCTGCGCTCGGGCGCATCGAACAATTCCGCACAGCGCCGTGCCACCTGACGCGACTCGCTCAGGTTGGCGATGCGCGCGCGCACGTCCACGGTCTTGCTGAGGTTGTGGCCATGCAACCGGTACGCGCACACCGGCACGTCGACAAAGCCCAGCGCATCACGCGCGGCCAGACGCAGGAAGAAATCCCAGTCTTCGATCCGCAGCGACTCGTCCCAGCCGGCGCGCGCATCGAAGGCACTGCGGCGCAGCAGCGCCACCGCGCCGCCAACCGCCCACTGCTGGATCACCGCGCGGCGGATGCCGGATGCGGAGCGGTACAGGTCCACATCCACCCGATGCAGGTCGCGCATGGCGCTGCCGTGCAGCAGCTGCCCATGCTGGTCGACCACACAGGCATCGCCGATCACCGCCAGTTTCTGCGGATGCGCGCGCAGGTAGCGCACCTGTGCATCCAGCCCGCCGGCCAGCAGATAATCATCGCTCGCGCCCAGCCGCAGGTACTCGCCGCGCGCACGCAGCGCCAGCTCGTTGAGTGTGGCCGCCACCCCGCGATTGGCGCGCTGTACGAACTGCACCGGCAGCCGGTGGCCATGGCTGGCGATCCACTGCGCAATCTTCTCTCCGGTCGCATCGCTGGAGCCATCATCGATGATGACCAGCTCCTTGCACGGGTACGGGTCCTCCAGCACGCTGTCCAGACAGCGTTGCACGAAGCGTTCGTGGTTGAAGGCCGGGATCAGCACCGAGACCAGCGGCCAGCGCGCGCGCCCGGCGGGTTGGGTGGAATCGCTCATGCCGGCTGCACCAGATAGCGCCGCACCACCACGATGTTGAACAGCAGATACAGCACGTAGTTGGCGAGGAAGGCATACATCGCGCCGATCAGCCCCCATTGCGCGGTGAACAGATACACCAGCGCCAGGTAGCTGGCGGCAAACACGCATTCGGAGATCACGAACAGCCGCGTCATCGCCTTGGCCAGCATCACGTACGACAGCACGAAGGCGGCGATCTTGATCACATCGCCCAGCAGCTGCGGGGCATACAGCGGGGTGGCCTGGGCAAACCGGGCGTCGAACAGCAGCCAGGTCAGCCAATCGCGACACAGGTAGACGCCCAGCGCCATCACGATCACCGCCGGCAGCACATGGCGATACGCGGCGCGCAGCTCGCGCCCGAGCGCTACACGCTCCTGCAGCGATGCCAACTTGGGCAGGTAATACACGTTGATCGCGGTCGTGAAGAACAGCAGATACGCATCCGACACCCGGCTCACCGCCTGCCAGTACCCCACCTGCTGCCAGCCGAACTGCAGCGCCAGATGGTCGCGCACCAGCATGGCCACCAGCTGCGGCACCAGCGTGGAGGTCAGCGTCATCACCGAAAACGCCGCCAGCCTGCGCGTCATCTGCGCATCGAAACGCATGCGCAACATCTCGCGTCGAAAATAACCGCTGCGCCGCAGCGCCGGCACGCCGGCCAGCAACCACAGCACCTGCCCCAGCACCAGCGCCAGCAAGGCGCCCTGCAGCTGTGCCCGGCTGGACAGCCATGCCACCAGTGCCGTGCTCAGCACCGCACCGCTGACCTGCACGAATGCCAGGCGGCGCACATCCATGAAGCCGTTGATCACCGCCAGGACGTAGTTGACCAGTGCGATGCCCAGCTGCGCCACCGCCGCCACGCAGATCAGCGGCCGGTACGCCACATCGCCAAGCAGGCGCTCGGCGATGGCGCCACTGAACAGCAACGCCAGCACCGCCATCACGCAGGCCGCGCAGAACGCGTACCACAGCGCCGCGCTGAGCAGACGTGCCAGCGCAGCCGTATCGTCGCGGTACTCGGCCACGTACTTGACGATGCCGGCACTGATGCCGCCACCCGCCAGCGCCGCCAGCACCGACATCAGATTGAGGAACTGGCCCAGCCGGCCGACCCCTTGCGGGCCGGCGTAGACCGCCACCAGCTTCACCACCACCAGCGCGGCCAGCAGCTTGGCCAGCGTCGCAACGCCGGTGTAGGCGCTGCTGCGCACGACATTCATGCGGGGGCGCCAAACGACTGGCATGCGGCAATCACGCGCGCAACCGACGCATCGTCCAGCGCAGGCCCCATCGGCAGGCTCAGCACCTCGCGGTGCAGCCGCTCGCTCACCGGCAGGCAGGCATCGCCCAAGGTGGTGTAGGCCGGCTGCCGATGCGGCGGCACCGGGTAATGGATCTGGGTATGGATGCCCGAGCGCAGCAGATGCGCCTGCAAGGCATCGCGCTGGGCGCTGCGCACCACGAACAGATGCCAGACGTGCTGGGCTTCGGCCACCACCGTCGGCAAGGTGATCAGGGGGTTGTCGATGCCGTGCAGGTAGCGCTGCGCCACCGCGCGGCGGCGGGCGATCTCATCGTCCAGATAGCCCAGCTTAACCCGCAGGAACGCCGCCTGCATCTCGTCCAGCCGCGAGTTCACGCCCTGGCAGAGGTGGTGATACTTCACCTGCGAACCGTAGTTGCGCAGCGCGCGGATGCGCTCGGCCAGGCGCGTATCCGAGGTCACCACTGCGCCGCCGTCGCCGAGTGCGCCCAGGTTCTTGGTCGGGAAAAAACTGAACGCCGCCGCATCGCCGAAGGCGCCGGCACGTCGCCCGTGCGCACTGGCACCATGCGCCTGCGCGGCATCTTCGATCAGCAGCAGCCCGTAGCGATGCGCCAGCGTCTGTAGCGCCGCCACATCCACCAACTGCCCATACAGATGCACCGCCATGATGGCGCGCGTGCGCGGGCCGATCGCCTTCTCCACACTGGCCGGGTCGATGTTGAAGGTCGCAGGGTCCGGCTCCACCGGTACCAGCACCAGGTGGTTCTGACTGATCGCAAGAAAGGTGGCGATGAAGGTATTGGCAGGCACGATGATTTCGTCGCCCTCGCGCAACACGCCCAGCTCGCGATAGCCGCGCAGGATCAGCGACAACGCATCCAGCCCGTTGCCCACACCCACCGCCTGCGCAGCGCCGCAGTAGCTGGCGAATTCTTCCTCGAAGGCGGCCAACTCCTGCCCAAGCACATACCAGCCGGCATCGATCACCCGCGCCGCAGCGACCTTCAGCTCATCCGCATACCGCGCATTGACCGCGCGCAAATCCAAGAACGGCACATCCATTACAGCATCCACCGATAAAAATCCTGTACCACGGCGCGTGCGCCGAAACGTTCCTTTTGTTCGACCAGACCGTCGTTGAGCACCTGGCCGGCCTGCTCGGTCGAGATACCGAAGCTGAAGTAATGGCGCTGCGCATACACCTGGGTGATCAGCTCGGCCAGCAGCAGGCTCAGCGCATCCAGCTGGCGACCGCGCGCGGACACCGCCAGATACTGGGTATGCACACTGCGACCGAAATCCAGCACCAGCGCTGCCGCCAACAGCTCCCCTTCGGCTCGCGCCTCATGCAGCACGATCTGCTGCGGAAACCGGCGTTGCAGCAATTGCAGCTCGTCCAGCCGATGGGTCGGCGCCACGTGGTGGCGCTGCAACACCTCGGTCAGCAGGGCATGAAATTCATCGAGTTGGGTGCCGACCTGGATCTGCATACCGGCCTTGCGTGCCTTGCCCAGCGAGCGTCGACGTTCGGCGCTGAACGCAAACGGCTCGCGCAACGCGATCGCCGAGGACAGATCGCGCCGGTACAGCTGCGCGCCCACGCGATGCAGGGCATACAGGTCTTCTTCGGCCGGATATGCGTGAAAGATATGCGGCACCGGCTTGTACACAAGCTCGCGCACCCCGCGCGCGCGATAGTGCGCGGCGATCTGTTCGAACACCTGCAAGGTCGCACCCGCGCGCAAGGCCGTGGACGACAGCAGGCCCGCATAGGTCAGGCCGGCGTGGCTGCTGACACAGTCGCCCTCCACGTTTGCCGGCAACACCGCCACCACCTCGCCACCGCGCTCGATCAGCAACGATGCGTCCACGAAGCGGTCGGCGTGATAGTCCATGTAGCCGCGCCGATGCAACACATTGCCATTGCGCGAGGACGCCACCAAGGCATCCCAGGCAGGCGCATCGCCGGGCAGATACGGCCTAACCGAAAACATGGCGCCCCTGCAGGTCCGGCGGCAACGCTGCATCGGCCAGGCCGAAGCCGGCCTGGCCCATCGCATTGCCGTTGTAGAACATCAACAGCCGATCATGCTGCTGGATCAAGGCCGGGTAACAGAGTGTTTGCGCATCCCAGCCCTGCTCGGACAGCTGCAGCCCCAGCTGACTGTCATCGCGCTGCCACTGCACACCGTCGCGACTGGCCGCGAAACCCGGGAAATAACCGCCGTGCGTATCGCCGCGGGTGAAATACATCAGATAGCGATCACCCAGGCGATACACGCGCGGACGGCCGATGCGGTATTCGTCGCCCTGCGGACGCAGGCACACCACATCGTCGGCAGGGATGCAGCGCAGATCGTCGGTCTCCGCATAGCGGATGTGGTAGCGCGGATACGGCTGGCCGCCGATGGTTTCCCAATCGTCGCCCACCGCGTACCACAGCCGCCACCGCCCCTCCTCGAAACGTGCCGAATGCACCGCGGCAATCGTGCTGCGCCCGGGCGCGCGATCCAGCAGCGGTGTGTCCTGCAAGCGCTGGAAACGCTCGCCGCCGTCGCGGGACAGCGCAAGCCCGGTGAAGGCCAGGAACTTGGCCTTGGCCACACGCTGGAAGCCGACATAGAACATGTACAGCCCATCCGGCCCGGCCACCACATCGCCGAGAATCATGCCGTTGTCGTCGAAACAGCCAGCGCGGCCGATGTCCAGCACCGGCTGCCGGCTGACACCGACGATCTGCGTCGGTGCGTCGGCGCGTACGTCCACATAACCGATCCGGCTCACGCCCTGCGCATCGCGAAAGCCCGCATAGACACGCAGCACCTGCGCCGACAACCGGTAGGGCGTCGGCGTCAGCGCGGCGTGCTGCATCCAGCCACCCACGCCATCGCGTGCGACGTCGAACACCAGGCCGCGCTTGGTCCAGGCAAACATGCTCACAGCTCCACGTCGAAGCTGGATCTACCGGCCACCGCGCGCGCCGGCGAGCCGACGTAGACACGCTCGGCATCGGTGTGCCGGGTGACCAGCGCACCGGCGCCGATGATGTTGTCGGCGGCGATGCGCACCTTGTCGCTGAGCGTGGCGTTGACACCGATGAAGCTGCCGCGCCCGATCTCGCAATAGCCGGAAATCACCGCGTGCGAGGCGATGAAGACATTGTCCTGCACCACCGTGCGGTGGCCGATATGGTTGCCGCTCCACAGGATGCAGTTGTCGCCGATCCGGGTGAACGGCTGGATCACGTTGCCTTCGAACAGGAAACAGTTGGCGCCGATCTGCGCATTGCGCCAGACGAACGCACGCGAGCTGACATAGCTGGCGCAGCGATAGCCACGCCGCAGCATGTCCTGGAAAAAGCGCGTCCGCAGGCGATTGAGCTGGGTGGCCGGGATGGCGACGAAGACCTCGTACTGTTCGGGCGGATAGCGCTGCTCGAGCTCTTCGTAGGCCACCACCGGCAACTCGGCCAGCGTGGGCCGCAACAGGAAATCGCGCTCCACGCTGAAGGCCACCACCGTGTAGTCGCTGTCGTGCTGAAAATACTCGCAGGCGATCTGCGCAAATTCGCCTGCGCCCACGATCACCAGGGGCTTGTGCACGCTCATGCTTCCAGCCTGCGTGCATCCAGACCGCTGCCAGCGCGCACTTCGCTGAGGAACTGGTCGTAATCGAGAATGTAGTCGGCGGGATCGTAGAACTGGTCGGCCAGCACCATCAGCACGCAGTCGGGGCTGAAGCGATGCAGGTCGCGCCACACCATGCGGCCGAGCAGCAGGCCCTGCGATGGATCGTCCAGCACTACTTCCTGCTGGCCGTGGCCGTCGCCCTGATCCAGCAGGATCGTCACCGAGCCATGCAAGGCCACCGCCAGCTGGTTGAGCCGACGGTGTGCATGCTGTCCACGATGGACGCCGTTGCGGGTGCCGAACAGGTAATACACACGACGTATCTCGAACGGGACATTGCGCTGCTGCTCCAACGAGATGAGCAGCCCGCGATCGTCGCCGTGGGTATGCAACTGGATGCGTTCGATGGCCATGATCGGAAGGGCGTAACCGCTGACTGCACGTAGTGCGACATGCCTGAGTGCGCCGGCATGCGCGAAAGGTTGCGCGGCGTCACGGCGCTGCGAACCCAGGTGCGCGCAAGCGCAGTCGCTGCCGCCAACACCGTGCCCAGGCACGTCATCACTGCACGGCGATGCAACCTTTCGGCGGCCGCGCCGCACATATCGCTGCACGTTCACGTGGCCGCAGTTCGGCCGGCGTGGGGAGCCAGGCCTGGCAGCGCACCGCGCACTGCCGGATCCAACGACACCAGCGCAGGACACCGATCGATGAGTTCATCCCCCCACGCGCCCGATGCGGTTGCAGCCGACAGTGCCACGGCGCTGCCGGAGCAGGCCGCACTGCCGGCGCGCGTCATTCCGCTGCCCAGACCGATGCGCGTATTGCATTGGCTGACGGTGTTCTGCCTGGCCATGGCGGCCGCGCTGATCCTGCTGCGCGCCGAGCTGGAAGGACGCGCCCTGCGGCAGTGGCTGATGGAAGGCCATCGCCACTTCGGTTTGATGGTGCTGCTGCTGTTCGGCCTGCGGGTGGGCCTGCGCATCCGCCTGCGCGCGTTGCCGCCCGGCCCGCCATCGCCGCTGCCGATGCGGCTGGCTGCAGGCGCCACCCACCTCGCGCTGTACGGCTTGATGGTCGCCCTGCCGCTGATCGGCTGGTCGTTGAGCAATGCCTACGCCAAACCGGTCTATCTGTTCGGACTGACGCTGCCGAACCTGGTTGCGCCGGACGAAGACCTGGCCGACACCCTGAGCACCTGGCACTTGAATGCCGCCTGGGTGTTGCTGGCCTTGGTGATCGCGCATATCGGCGCCGCCCTCTGGCATCACATGGTGTTGCGCGATGGCCTGCTGCACCGCGTGCTGCCGGGAACACGCCGATGAGCTCCGCCGTGTTGCCCGCTGTCCCCTGCTCCCGCAGCGCCGCCCCCCGTACCGTCGAACAAGGACTTTCCATGCCTACACCCCAGCCCGCTCCGCGTCGCACCACTGCCACGCGCACCGCTTCCCTGACCTCCTTGTTGTGCGTGTCCGGCCCGTTGCTGCTGCTGGCCAGCACCCAGGCGCAGGCGATTCCCTCCTTCGCACGCCAGACCGGTTCGTCGTGCGCGGACTGCCATGTCGGCTCCTACGGTCCGTCGCTGACGCCATACGGCATGCGCTTCAAGCTCGGCGGCTTCACCGATACCGACGGCAACGGCACCAAGATCCCGGCCTCCGGCCAGGTCACCTGGACCCGGCGCAATCCCAGCCGCGGCGACAGCAGCGCACGCATCAACGAAGCGGACCTGTATCTGGCCGGACGGGTCAACGACCACGTCGGCGGTTACTCCAAGATCCGCTCCAACAACGGCGGCAACGACACCTTCAACACCCAGCTCGACGATGTGGATCTGCGCTTTGTCAGCAAGCCGTTCCAGCTGGCCGGCAAGGACGCGATGGTCGGCGTCAGCATCAACAACAATCCCGGCGTGTCCGACCCGATCCAGGTGCTGCCCAATGCATCGACGTTGAGCCCGGTGTCCAATGCCGGCTCGGCCAGCATGCTCAGTTCGTCCTCGCTCTCCAACCGCGTGATCGGCGCCACCGTGTACGGCCTGTTCGACCGCAATTGGTACGGCGAAGTCGGCAGCTACAGCGCGCTGTCCACCGACGCGCAGGACCACCTGGGCTGGAACCCCAACGGCGACCCAGGCAAGCTCAGCGACACCGGCTATGCGCGCCTTGCGTACATGAAGGACATGAAGCGGCAGTTCTTCTCGGCCGGCCTGACCGCCATGACCACGCGCCGCCAGCGGCTGCGCAGCGGCGGCCCCAGCGATGACCTCACCGACTTGGGCTACGACCTGACCTATCAGTTCCTTGGCACCCGCGAGCACGTGCTGTCGCTGGCCTACGTCAACATCTACGAGCGCCGCAAATACGGCAGCCCGCTGCTGCCGACCGACCCGAGCATGTCCCCGCGCGATCGCGGCAGCGTGCGCGACCAGAACATCAGCATGAACTACGCGTTCAAGCAGACCTACGGCGTGCTGGCGGCGCATCTGATCAACAGCGGCTCGTTCGATGTGGCGCGCTATCAGCCCTACGGCATCCCCGACACCACCGCCAATCTGATCCTGCTGTACTGGACCCCGTTCGGCAAGGAAGGCACCTACACCACCAATGCCAACGTGCGGTTCGCGGCCACCTGGTTCCGCTTCGACAAGTTCAACGGCAGCACCAGCAATGTGTTCGGTGGCGGCATTCCGATCACCAACCCACGCGATCTCGACAGCTTCGCGCTGTCGGTCAATGTCTCGTTCTGATCCCCCGCACGCGTAAGGACCCCCATGAAGTCATTCCACCAGACCCTGTTGTGCGCCCCGCTGGCCGGCCTGCTGCTGGCCGGCGCCCTGCTTGCCCCACCTGCGCACGCGGCCGACGGCAAAGGCGTTTTTATGACCGAATGCGCCGAATGCCACAGCGCCGCCCAGGGCAAGAACAAGAAGGGCCCGTCGATGTTCGGCGTGGCCGGGCGCCCGGCCGCCAGCCTGGCCGACTACAGCAATTACTCCGATGCGCTCAAGGCAAGCAAGTGGCAGTGGACGCCTGCCCAGCTCAAGACCTATCTGTCGCAGTCCTCCTCCAAGGCCTTGCCTGGCACCAAGATGAAGTACGAAGGCCTGGAAGATCAAAAGGAGCTCGACGCGCTGATCGCCTACCTCAACACCCTGCACTGATCGCCACCGGCGTGCTGGCGCCAGCGCTGCCGGTTGGCATCCGGAAGCGCGCTCGCCGGCGCATACCGGCACGGGTGCGCGTTGCCTGTGCCGGTTCCTTCGCGTATACGGACGGAACAACCGCCGTCGCAGCGGTCTCGTCTTGCGTGATGGGTCACTATCGCGCCCCTGTTCCATGTAGACGCTTACCCCATTGCCGAATGCCTTGACTGCCAGGCCCTACCCGCTCCGGACGCGACGCAGCTGCGCCTGCGACGGGCAGCCGTGGCTCGCGAGCGGCCACGGGGCGGGCCGGCGACGCTGCCACACGCCCCGGGGCATGCCGCACTGCCGGCACGCGCAAGCCGCACGCCGACGCGCCGCGTTGCGCCACTGCCTGCTGCTGGCCCTGGTGTTGGGCCCGGGCAATGCCATCGCCGGCACGGTCGGCGGCGCGGTGGCGCTGACCTCGCAGTTGATCGACCGCGGCATCTCGATCGCGCCCAACAAGGCCACCCTGCAGACCGCCGGCTACTGGCTGCCCGCACCGGGCTGGTCGATGTCGGCGTCGGTCGCGCTGCAATCGCCCTCGCTGAGCAGACCGGTGGCGGTGACCGCCCAGGCCGCACGCGCCTGGATGCTGGGCGACCGCTGGCAGATGCAGGCCAGCGCGCTGTATTACGGCTACCCGACCAACCAGGCCACGCGCACCTTCGACCGCCAGGAGGCCAGCCTGGCCTGGTCCTATCGCGACGTGCTGACCTTCTCGGTGTCGACCTTCAATTTCCCGCGTGCCGACCAGTCGCCGTGGAATGTCGCCATCGACGTCACCGCCAATGTCCCGCTGCGCGACGACCTCAGCCTGACGGTCGGCGCCGGTTCGTCACGTTTCCCGGCGATGGCCTACGGCGCCGCGCGGTCCGGCCGCTATCAGTATGGGCAATTCGGCCTGCGCTGGAGTCGGGACCGATGGACGCTGAAGCTGGAACGCATCGTCACCAGCGACAACACCCCACGCCTGCAGGGCGGCCCCGGCGAAACGCCCTGGCTGAGTACCGCGTCGGTCACCTTCTGATCCCCACGCAACCTTTTGCCCGCCCGCGGGCACTGACATGCGTCCTAAGCCGTGCCTGCCTCGATGAATGATTCCGACACCCTGGGTGATGCCACCGATCGCATGCTGCTGCGCCGCATGGCGGCGGGCGATCGCGCCGCGTTGTCCACCATGTACACCAGCTATCACGGCCGGCTGTGCCGCTTCCTGTCGCGCCTGACCCGGCGCCCGGACATCATCGAAGAAGCCATCAACGACTGTTTCTGGATCGCCTGGCAGAAGGCCGGCGACTTCCGCGGCGATTCGCAGGTTTCGACCTGGATCATGGGCATCGCCTATCGCTGCGGCCTCAAATGCCTGCGCCAGCACGACGGCGAGGCCATCGACGATACCGCGGTGGTGGAAGACCACGCCCCCAGCGCCGACGACAACGACGACCGCGAGCTGCGCGACTGGCTCGACAAGGGCATGGAACGGCTGTCGCCGGACCAGCGCCTGGTGATCGAACTGGTCTACGGCGTCGGCCACAAGCTGGAAGAAGTGGCCGAGATCATGCAGTGCCCGGTAGGCACCATCAAGGCCCGGCTGTTCCATGCGCGGGTCAAATTACGCAATGTGCTGCCCGGCCTGGCCGGCGGCGCCCCCTATACGGAGACCATGCAATGAAGACGTTTTTCATCGCGCCTGGCAAGGAATGCTCGCACGCCTGGGAACTGATGCCCGCGGTCCTGCTCGACAGCGCCACCGAGGAAGAGAACACCTGGCTGATCGCGCACGTGGCCAAGTGCGCCTCGTGCAGTGCCGAGTTCGCCCAGCAGAACCGCCTGCGCCAGGCGCTGGCGCTGCCGTCGGCGGTGAAGCTGGACGCCAACGCCGGCCTGCAGCGCCTGCTCGGTCGCCTGGATGCGCCGGAGCAGGCCAGCGCGCCCGCGCCACCGGCAGCGCGCCGCTCCGGTAGCTGGACGGTGCGCGCGCTGGCGGCCGCAGCGCTGGTGCAGGCGATCGGCCTGGGCGTCATGGGCGTCAGGCTGGCCACGCCTGCGCCCTCGCACGACTACCGCACGCTCAGCAGCGCCACCGCCCAGCCGGTGCCGCAAGGCGCCATCCGGGTGGTGCCGGACGCCAAGATGACCGTGGCCGACTGGGACCGCCTGCTGCATGCACAGCAGTTGCAGGTGATCGGCGGGCCCAACGAGATGGGCGCCTACACCGTGGTGCCGGCCCAGCCGCAACCGCCGGCCCAGCCGCAGCAGACCGTGCAACAGCTGCGCGCCAACCCGGGCATCCGCATGGCCGAGATCGTGTCCGCACCATGAAGCGCCTGCTCGCCATCGGCATCATCGCCGCCTGCATCGGCCTTGGCCCGCAGGCCGCCGCGCAGGAGCCGGCGCAGGCCGCCGCCAGCGCCAGCACGCCACCGGCGGCCGATGCGCACACGCCCGACAGCAGCCGCGACATCCTGCTGGCGGTGGCCAACCCGCTCAGCGCACCACCAGCCCGCGCCGGGTCCAGCCTGATCGGCTACGCCTCCAGTTATTACGGCGCCGGTCAGAAGGCCGCCGTGCGCATGGAAGCACTCAAGCAGCGCTACAAGCTGCGCGAAGTCTCCGGCTGGCCGATCACCTCGCTGGGCCTGTATTGCGCCGTGCTGCAGCCGCCGCCGGGGGTGTCGCGCGACGAACTGGTCAGCGCGCTGGCCGACGACGACGGCGTGGAGCTGGTGCAACCGGTGCAGGATTTCTCGGTGTTTTCCGCCGACGCATCGGAAAAGACCACCGCGCTCTCCGGCTACAACGACCCCTATGTGGATCTGCAGCGCGGCTTCATCGCCACCGATGCGGCCAGCGCGCAGACCGTCACCCAGGGCCGCGGCGTGGTGGTGGCGGTGGTCGACACCGGCGTGGACACCACGCATGCCGACCTGAAGGCGCGCATCCGCGACGTGCACGACCTGGTCGACGATTCGCCGGTGATGACCAGCAGCGACTCGCACGGCACCGAGGTGGCCGGCATCATCGCCGCCGGCAGCAACAACCATCAAGGCATCGTCGGCATGGCGCCCAAGGCCATGCTGAGCATCTACAAGGCCTGCTGGTATGCGCCCACGGTCGGCGCCACCGCACGCTGCAACACCTTCACCCTGGCCAAGGCGCTGGCGGCGATCAACAACAGCTCCGCGCGCGTGATCAACCTGAGCCTGGGCGGCCCGGCCGACCCACTGCTGAGCAAGATGCTGCAGCACCTGGTGCAGCAGGGCCGCATCGTGGTCGCCGCGATGCCGCCCAACGGCCGGCTGGACGGTTTTCCCAACGATGTGCCGGGCGTGCTGGTGGTACGCAGCAGCAGCCCCACCGCGGCCATGCCCGGCGTGCTCAGCGCCCCCGGCAAGGACATCCTGACCACCCAGCCGAACGGCCGCTACGACTTCACCTCCGGCTCGTCGATGGCCACCGCGCATGTCAGCGGCGTGGTCGCGTTGCTGTTGTCGCTGTCGCCGTCGCTGGACGCCACCGCATTGCGCGAGCTGATGCAGCGCACCAGCAAGCTCTCCGACGGCCAGTTGCAGGTCAACGCCGGTGCCGCCGTGCAGGCGCTGGCGCCTCCCGCCAGACATTCCAACTGACGACACCGGCATGGCCAAGTGGATTCCCTTGTGGCTGCACAGACTGAGCTCGCCGCCGACCTTCTATCGCGTGGCCGGACGCGTGCGTCCGTGGGCATTGGGCCTGGCGCTGTTGCTTGGTGCGGTGGCCGCCTACGGCGGGCTGGTGCTGGCGCCGCCGGATTACCAGCAGCACGATGCCTACCGCATCATCTTCATCCACGTACCCAGCGCCTGGATGAGCCTGTTCATCTACGCGGCGATGGGCGTATCCGCGTTCATCGCACTGGTCTGGCGGATCAAGCTGGCCGAGGTGGTGACCATGGCCTCGGCGCCGATCGGCGCGGCCTTCACCTTCATCACCTTGTGCACCGGCTCGCTGTGGGGCAAGCCGATGTGGGGCACCTGGTGGACCTGGGATGCGCGGCTGACCTCCGAGTTGCTGCTGCTGTTCCTGTATCTGGGCGTGCTCGGCCTGTACCACGCGGTGGAAGACCGCCGCCAGGCGATGCGTGCGGCCGGCTTGCTGGCATTGGTGGGCCTGGTGAATCTGCCGATCGTGCATTACTCGGTGGTGTGGTGGAACACGCTGCACCAGGGCTCTACCGTGCGCCTGCTCGGCCCCTCCACGATGAGCGCGGACATGCTGTGGCCGCTGCTGACGATGATGCTGGCGACCAAGTGCTATTACCTGGCCAGCCTGTTCGGCCGCGTGCGCGTGGACCTGCTCGCCCTGGAAAGCGGCAAGGACTGGGCGCGCCGCATCGTGCTGACGGAGCGCACCGCATGACGACCCTGCTGGCGATGGGCGGTTACGGGCAATACGTGTGGACCGCATACGCGCTGTTCGTGCTGGTGCTGCTGGCCGACCTGGCATCGCCATGGTTGCGTCGCCGCCGCCTGCCGCGCGAGCTGCGCGGCCAGCTGCAACGGCAAACGCCGCGGCGCACGCGCGAGCTGTCGGCAACAGCGCCGCTGGAGCGTGACGCCCCATGAACGCCACCCGCAAGCAACGCCTGTGGCTGGTGATCGGCGCACTCGCCGCTGCGGCATTGGCGGTCACGCTGATCGTGCTCGCGCTGCAGCGGAACATGAGCTACCTGTTCACGCCCAGCCAGGTGCATGCCGGCGAGGCGGCCGGCTACCGGCAATTCCGCCTCGGCGGCATGGTCAAGGCCGGCTCGATCCAGCGCGCCACCGACAGTCTCACCGTCCACTTCACCGTGATCGACAGGCATGCCGCGACGCAGGTCGAGTACACCGGCATTCTTCCCGACCTGTTCCGCGACAACCAGTCGGTGATCGCCAACGGGCGCATGCAAAGCGGGCGCTTCGTCGCCAACGAAGTGCTGGCCAAGCACGACGAAACCTATATGCCGAAGGAACTGAAGGACGCGATGGCCGAAGGCCATGTCGGCAAGCCGATTCCCGCCGCCGCGGTGCCGCTGCCTGCGCCGCGCTGATGCGGCGCGCAGCTTGTTCCTTCCCTCAATGATGCCTCTTCGCTGCACGATGCGATTCGCCCATGACACCTGAACTCGGCCAGATCGCCCTGATCCTGGCGTTACTGCTTTCGCTTGCCCAGGGCGTACTGCCGCTGATCGGCGCCTGGCGCGGCAGTGGCGCGTTGATGGGCGTTGCGCGGCCTGCCGCGGTCGGTCAGGCGCTGTTCGTGTGGATGGCGTTCGGCCTGCTCGCCTGGTCGCTGCTGTCGCTGGATTTTTCGGTGCGCTATGTCGCCGACAACGCCAACATCGCCCTGCCCTGGTACTACCGCTTTGCCGCGGTGTGGGGCGCGCACGAAGGCTCGTTGCTGCTGTGGATCGCAATCCTGTCGAGCTGGACGCTGTTGCTGGCCGCCTTCAGCCGGCATCTGCCGCAGCATTTTGCCGCGCGCGTGCTGGCGGTGCTGGGGCTGGTGTCGGTGGGCTTTCTGGCCTTCATCCTGCTGACCTCCAATCCGTTCGCGCGGCTGTCGCCGATTCCGCTGGATGGTAACGAACTCAATCCGGTGCTGCAGGACCCGGGCATGACCTTCCACCCGCCGGTGCTGTACACCGGCTATGTCGGCTTCTCGGTGGCGTTTGCGTTCGCGGTGGCGGCCTTGCTGGGTGGCGAACTGGAGCAGGCCTGGGTGCGCTGGGCGCGGCCGTGGACCAATGTGGCCTGGGCCTGCCTCACCGCCGGTATCGTCGCCGGCAGCTGGTGGGCGTACGCGGAACTGGGCTGGGGCGGCTGGTGGTTCTGGGACCCGGTGGAAAACGCCAGCTTCATGCCGTGGCTGGTCGGCACCGCGCTGATCCACACCCAGGCGGTCACCGAAAAACGCGGCAGCCTGCGCGCCTGGACCATCCTGCTGTCGATCCTGGCGTTCTCGCTGTCGTTGCTGGGCACCTTCCTGGTGCGCTCGGGCGTGCTGACCTCGGTGCACGCCTTCGCCGCCGATCCGCGCCGCGGCCTGTACATCCTGATCTTTTTAATCGCGGTGGTCGGCGGCTCGTTGCTGCTGTACGCGCTGCGCGCGCCCCGGATCGCCAGCGGCAAACCGTTCGCCGCCGCCTCGCGCGAGACCGCCATCCTGATCGGCAACCTGCTGCTCACCGTGGCGGCGGCGATGGTGCTGCTGGGCACCTTGTTTCCGCTGGTGGCCGATGCCTTCGGCCTGGGCAAGGTGTCGGTGGGGCCGCCCTACTTCGGCTTGCTGTTCCCGCTGCTGATGTTGCCGGTGATGCTGTTGCTGCCGTTCGGCCCGTACCTGCGCTGGGGCAAGGCCGAGGCGGCGCCGTTGCAGGCACTGGGCACGCGCGCCGGCATCGCCGCGGTCGCCTGTGCGCTGGTCGGCAGCCTGTTTGCCGAGGGCCAGCCCAGGGCGATCGCCGGCATCGGCGTCGCCGCATGGGTGGCGGCCGGCACCGCGCTGTACATGTACAAGCGCTGGCGCGAGATGCCGCGCGGCCGGCGGTTTCCGGCGGAAATGGCCGGCATGCTGCTCGCGCATGCGGGCGTGGCGGTGTTCGTGGCCGGCGTGCTGGTGTCGGAAAGCCTGTCGGTCGAACGCGACGTGCGTCTGTCGCCCGGGCAGACCGCCGAGATCGCCGGTTACGCCTTCCGCTTCGACGGCGTGCAACTGATCGACGGGCCGAACTGGAAGGCCGAACAAGGCAGCGTGCAGGTCAGCCGCGATGGCCAGTTGGTCGCGCAACTGCATCCGCAAAAACGCCTGTACAGCAGCGAGCGCATCCAGACCGAATCGGCGATCGACCCCGGTATCACCCGCGATCTGTATGTCGCCCTCGGCGAGCCGCTGGACGATCAGCACATCGAATACGACTGGACGTTGCGGCTGTACTACAAACCCTTCATCCGCTGGATCTGGGCCGGCGGCCTGCTGATGATGCTGGGCGGCTTCGTCAGCGCCTGTGCCCGCCGGTTCCGTGCGCCGGCGCTCGCCACGACGGCGGCCACGGCACCGGCACACGGCACCAGTGTCACTGCGCAGGAATCGCACGCATGAACCGTCTGCTGCCCTTGCTGGGTTTTCTGTTGCTGGCGGCGCTGTTCGGCTTCGGCATTTACTGGACGATGCAGCACAACCCGCGCGATGTGCCCTCGCCGTTGATCGGCAAGCCGGCACCGGCGTTCTCGCTGCCGCGGCTGGATCGGCCCGAGCAACGCGTCAGCCGCGATCAGCTGCTGGGCAAGCCTTACGTCCTCAATGTCTTCGGCAGCTGGTGCGCCGAATGCGTGCACGAACATCCGGTGCTGATGGCGCAGGCCAGCCGGCTCGGGGTGGCGTTGATCGGCTACAACTACAAGGACGCGCCTGCCGACGCCACGGCCTGGCTTGCGCAGTACGGCAATCCGTATGCGTTGGTGATTGCCGACGAAGCCGGCCAGACCGCGATCGATTTCGGTGTCTACGGTGCGCCGGAGAGTTTCCTGATCGATGCGCAAGGCGTGATCCGCTACAAGCACATCGGCGTGCTCACGCCCGCGGTCATCAACGACGAGCTGCTGCCCGCCATCGCCGCACTGCCCGGGGGCACGCGCTGATGGCGGCGCGCTGGGTTTGGCGCTGGTACCGGCGCATGCACGGCCGGCAACTGCGTCTGCTGCTGGTGCTGCTGCTGGGCGTGCTGCTTGCGCCGCCGCTGGCGGCGCAGGCGGTGGACCCGCTGCCTTTCAAGAACCGCAGCGACGAAGCGCGTTATCAGCGCCTGACCGCGCAGTTGCGCTGCCTGGTGTGCCAGAACGAGAACCTGGCCGACTCCAATGCCGAGCTCGCGCGCGATCTGCGCCACCAGGTGTTCGCGCAGTTGCAGGCCGGCAGGAGCGATGCGCAGATCAAGCAGTACATGGTCGATCGCTATTCGGACTTCGTGCTGTACGACCCGCCGGTCAAGCGCGGCACCTGGCTGCTGTGGTTCGGTCCGTTGCTGCTGCTGGGTGCCGGTGCGGGCGTGGTGATCCATACCGTGCGCAAACGTGCGCGCGCCGGTACGCCGGTGGCGCCGCAACCGGAGGAAGAATGGTGATGACCGGTTTCTATATCGCAAGCGCCGCGCTGGTGGTCGTCGCCTTGCTGTTGATACTGGCGCCGTTGCTGCGCCAGCCCGCGCGCAAGGGCAATGCACGCTACAGCCTGCCGATTGTGCTGGTGCTCGGCTTGCCGATCGCCACGGCCGGCTTGTATCGGCTGGTCGGCGCGCCGGACGCGATCGCACGGCGTGTCTACGCGACGGCACAGCCGCCGCCGCAACCGGCAGACGCGCCTGCCGCCGCCGCGGGTGAGCAAGCCCGGGCCGCAGAGGCTAACGCCGACGCTGCGCAGGAGCAGGCGCTGGAGTCGTGGATGCAGCAAGCCAGGACCCACGAGCAGGACAACCGCCCCGCCGATGCGCGTGAGGCCTATGCGCAAGCGCTCAAAATCGCGCCGGATCTCAGCGCCGCCATCGTCGGCTGGGTGGCCGCGGACATGGCCACGCGCAGCGATTTCGCCATCGACGCCAACTCACGCAGCCGCCTGCAACAGGTGGTCGCACGCGAGCCGGACCATCAGCGCGGCCTGTGGCTGCTGGGCATCAGCGACTTTCAGCAGCAGGACTACCGCGCTGCCAGCGAGCACTGGCGGCATCTGCATGGCTTGCTCGACGCCGGCTCGCCGATGCAGAAGGCGGTGGCCGACAAGATCGCCGTGGCCGAGTCGCTGGCCAGCGCGCGGCAATCCGGGCGCGCAGCGCCCTGACGCCAACCTTGGACTGCACCCGCCTTCAAGGACACCACCACACCAGCCGATGGCAGCACCGTCGTAGTGTCAGGCGCGATTGACCGCGCACCCCGATCAGGCCGACGGCCCCAACACCTCGTGCAGCTTTCCGCTGAACTCGCCCAGCGTAAACGGCTTGGCGATCATGCTCATGCCGTCGGCAAGAAACTCGCCGCGATCGCGCGCGGTTTCCGCATAGCCGGTCATGAAGATCACCGGCAGATCCCGCCGCGACTGCCGCGCGATCTCCGCCAACTGGCGCCCGTTGAGCCCGGGCAGGCCCACGTCGGTCACCAGCAGATCGATGCGCCGTTGCGAAGCCAGGATCGGCAGCGCCGCATCGGCGTCGGCCACCACATCGGCTTCATAGCCCAACTCATTGAGCAGTTCGGTGACCAGCAGCCGCACCTGTTCGTCATCTTCCACCACCAGCACCTGCTGGCCGCGTCCGGACACCACGGCACCGGCTTGCGGTTGCGGCGACAGCGCCTGCGGATGGAGACCGGCGGGCAGATACAGGCTCACCGTGGTGCCCTTGCCCAGCTCGGACTCCACCCACACCTGCCCGTTGGACTGCTGCATGAAGCCGTAGATCATCGACATGCCCAGGCCGGTGCCCTGCCCGATCGGCTTGGTGGTGTAGAACGGTTCGAACACACGCTCCAGCACGTCGGCCGGCATACCCGCGCCGCTGTCGGTCACCGACACCACCACGTAATTGCCCGGCGCCAGCGTCACCCCGCGCCCGAGTTCCAGCGGCTGCGCTTGGACCTGCAACTGCCGGGTGGCGATGCGCAACTGCCCGCCGTCGGGCATGGCGTCGCGGGCATTGATCGCCAGATTGAGCAGCGCGCTTTCCAGCTGGTTTTCGTCGACATACGCCTGCGGCAGGTCGGCCTGCAGATCGGTTTCCAGATGCACCGATTCGCCCAGCGTGCGCGCCAGCAATTCCTGCAGCGATACCACCAGGTCGTTCAGATGCAGATGCCGCGCTTCCAGCGATTGCCGTCGCGAGAACGCCAGCAGCCGTTGCGTCAGTGCGGCCGCGCGCAGGGCCGAGGCCGACGCCACATCCAGAAAGCGGCCCAGCCCTTCGGTGCGGCCCTGGTCGATGCGCAGGCGCGCCAGATCCAGCGCCGACAGGATGCCGGTCAGCATGTTGTTGAAGTCGTGTGCGATGCCGCCGGTGAGCTGGCCTACCGCTTCCATCTTCTGCGCCTGGCGCAATGCCGCTTCGCTGGACTCGCGTGCCAGCATCTGCTGCTGCAGCTCGGCGGTGCGTTCGGCCACCTTGACCTCGAGCAGGCTGGCCTGCTGCTGGATCGATTCCAGCGCCAGCGCGCGCGCAGTGATGTCGGTGGCAAACACATGAAAGCCGTCCACCTGGCCGTCCGCATCCAGGCGCGGCATGTAGCGGATCTCCGCATCGCGCCGGCGTCCGTCGGTGTGCGGCCAACTGGCCTCCACCGTCAACGCCTGCCCGGCCAGTGCGGCCTCGATCCAGGCGCGGCGCTGCTGCACCATCGCCGGTCCCACCACATCCACCATGGACCGCCCGATCACCTCGGCAGGCGGGATGCCGATCCAGTCTTCATACGAGCGGTTGGCGAAGCGGTACACCAGATCCTTGTCGATGAAGGCAATCAGCACCGGCAGTGCGTCGGTGACGCGACGCAGCTCGGCCTCGCTCGACATCAGGGCCGTCTTGCTTTCGGCCAACTGCGCCATCTGGTCGCGAATCACGAACTGCTTCTGGCGCGAGCGCAACGCAGTGGAGATCGCGCTCAACAACGACGGCGAGCTCAGCGGCCGTTCCAATTCGATGACGTTGGTCACTTCCGCCGGCAGCGTGGCCTGGCGCCCGTTGTGGCTGCCGCGCGGCGCACGCAGCAGCACGAACGGAATATCCGACCAGGCGGCCTGGCTCTGCAGGGCATGCGAGAACTGACGCAGATCCCCGCCCACCGCTTCCTCGGTCAACACCACCACGCCGGAGGCATCGAGCAGGTCGTCCGCCAGCGCAGCCAGCGACCCGTACACCCGGCGCGTCAGTCCGCGCTGACCGACGATGCCGGCAATGCTCTCCGCATCGCGGCCGAACGGCGCGATGACGTGGACGATGGACCCATCCGGGTCACAGGTAGTCAAGTGGACGATCCAGCAACGGCGTGTCGTCCCCAACGAAATGCGGAGTACCGGTCAGCACGCCGTGGAATTTCTCCAGCGGCTCGCTCAGATGGATACCGCCCGTCCCGATGCGCAACTCGCGGATCGAATCCTCATGCGCGCCGCTGCGGTTCTTGATCACCGACACGGCCTTACGGATGCGCCCCTGCGCCTCGAAGAAGCGGAACAGGATGACGGTGTCGGCCATGTAGGAGATGTTGAGGTTGCCGGTGGACATGGTGCCGACCAGGCCGTGCTGCGGATTGACCAGGAACGTGGTCACGCCGCTCTGGTTGAGGTAGGACAGCAGCTCGTGCATCTGCAGCATCAGCTGCTTTTCCTGCGGCATCGAGGTGAGATAGCCGTTGAGGCTGTCGATCACCAGCACGCGGCAGTTGCGCTGTTCCACACTGGCGCGCACCGCCCAGGCGAACTCGCCCGGGGTCAGCTCGGCCGGGTCCATCTGATGCAGTTCCAGCAGGCCCGCGTCCAGATACTTGCGCAGATCCATGCCCAGGCTCTCGGCCCGCGTCAGCAAAGTGCCGGTGCGCTCGTCGAACTCCAGAATGCAGCAATGCTCGCCGCGCTCGCAGGCGGCGGTCACATACTGCAGCGCGATATTGGTCTTGCCCGAACCGGCAGGCCCGGTGAGCAGGGTGCTGGTGCCGCGCAGCGGCCCCCCGTGCAGCAGCGCATCGACACGCGCCACGCCACTGGACACCGCATCGCCGATGAACGGCACATGGTGATCGGAGGCGATCAGCCGCGGAAAGATCCGCATGCCGCCGGTGGTGATGGTGATGTCGTGGTAGCCGGCGATGAAATCCACGCCGCGCAACTTCTGCACCTGCATGCGCCGCCGCGCCGCGCCGAAATCCAGCGTCATGCGTTCCAGCGAAATCACCCCATGGCACAGGCTGTGCAGATGCGCATCGCGTTCGCCGTTCTCGCCGGTGAGGTCATCGACCAGGAACACGGTGATGTTGCGCGGCGCAAAGAACTGCTTGAGCGCCAACACCTGACGCCGGTAGCGCAGCGAATCCTGCGCCAGCAGGCGCAACTCGGACAACGAGTCGAACACCACACGCGTCGGCTTGACCCGGTCCACCTCGGCCTGGATCAGCTTGATGGTGCCGTCCAGCTCCATTTCCCACGGATGCAGGATGGACTGCTGGCGTCCATCGCCCAGAAACGCTTCGGCCGATGCCAGCTCGAAGATATGCAGCGCCTCCAGCGACCAGTTGTGCGAGGCGGCCACTTCGTTGAGCTCGTCGATGGTTTCCGACAAGGTCACGTACAGGCAGCTCTCGCCCTTGGCAGCGCCATCGAGCAGGAACTGCAGCGATGCGGTGGTCTTGCCCGAGCCCGGCTGGCCCTCCAGCAGGTACAGGCGATTGGGCGGCAGGCCGCCGCGCAGGATGGTGTCAAGCCCCGTCGTACCAGTCGTAATGCGGTTTGCGATCATCGGCTTCAGATTTCCCATAGGCTTAAATTTATCACGGGCGCATCACTGCCCGCTGCGCACCACTGAATCGATCAGCTTGCTTGGCGCGAGCTGAGCCCCCGCGATATCGGTAGCGTGCTGTGACCTGCGCCGCGCTTTATGACAGTTCCGACACGTTCGTCACGCGCGTGGGCCTAGCGTTGCACCTGAAGTGCATCGCATGGTTGCGATCGCTCGAGGACTGCGGTGAACCACGCATCATGTAACGCCCGTATCTTGCTGGTCGAAGACGACGATGCCATTCGTGCGATGACCGCAGATATCCTGGGTGACGAGGGCTACCAGGTCATCGTGTCGCCAGACGCCGAGCAGGCGCTGGAGCAGCTCAACCAGGCGCGTCCGTTCGATCTGCTGCTCTCCGATATCTGCCTGCCCGGTATGAACGGGCGCGACCTCGCCGACAATGCGCGCCGTCTGTATCCCGCCCTGCCCATCGTGTTCATGACCGGCTATGCCGGGTCCATCGCCAAGCGTGCGGATTTTCTCGATACCGGCATGCGTCTGTTGACCAAGCCGTTTTCGTTGCGCGACCTGCTGGGCATCGTGCAGACCGCGCTGTAAGCAACCCCGACCGAATCATCGCCAAGCCTGCACGCAGGCCTCAGTGCGATTTGCGTTCCAGCAACTGCGCCACGCGACGTTCCAGGTCCACGGCCAGAAACGGCTTGGTCAGCACCTCCATGCCGTCCTCCAATTGCCCGGCGCCCACCGCCGCGGTTGCCGCGTAGCCGGTGACGAACAGCACCGGCAGCGTCGGCCGCGACTGCCGCCCCGCGTCGGCGACCTGACGTCCGTTCAATCCACCGGTCAGCCCGACGTCGGTCACCAGCAGATCGATCGTCTCCTGCGAGCGCAGCCGCTCCACTGCGGCGCTGCCTTCGGCGGTCTCGATGACGCGGTAGCCCGCTTCGCTCAGCACTTCGGACATCAGCACGCGGATCGCGGTTTCGTCTTCCACCAGCAGTACCGTGCAGCTTGGCGCGGTCGAGCGCAGCGGTTGCTCGGTCGCCGGCACTGCCTCGTCCTGCGCCAGCACGCCATCGAAGCGCGGCAGGTACAGCGCCATGGTCGTGCCGACGCCCACCTCCGAATCGATGCGCACGTGGCCGCCGGACTGGCGGGTGAATCCGTAGATCATCGACAAGCCCAGACCGGTGCCCTGCCCGATCGGCTTGGTGGTGAAGAACGGCTCGAACACCTTGGACATCACGTCGGCGCTCATGCCGGTGCCGGTGTCCTGCACGCTCAGGCACACGTACTCGCCGATCGGCAGGTCCAGCTGCTGGGCGGCGCCGGCGTCCAGCACCCGGTTGGCGACGGCGATGGTGAGCTCGCCGCCATCGGGCATCGCGTCGCGCGCGTTGATGCACAGGTTCAATAGCGCGTTTTCCAGCTGCGGCGCATCCACCAGCACTTTCCACGGGTCGGCTGCAGGGCGCAGCTGCAAGGCGATCGAAGGCCCCAGCGTGCGCGCGATGATGTCGTGCATGCCCTGCACCAGCGCCTGTACCTCCAGCGCGGTGGGCGCCAGGGTCTGCCGGCGCGAAAACGCCAGCAGCCGCTGGGTCAGTGCGGTGGCGCGCGCGGCGCTGGACTGCGCCATTTCCACATAGCGCTCCAGGCGGTCGTACTTGCCCTGTTCGATGCGCGTCTGCAACAGCTCCAGACCGACGCTGATCGCCGTCAGCAGATTGTTGAAGTCGTGCGCCAGCCCGCCGGTCAGCTGGCCGACCGCCTCCATCTTCTGGCTCTGGCGCAGCTTTTCCTCGGCCAGCAGCAGCGCCGCGCTGCGTTCGCGCACGCGCTCTTCCAGCGTTTCGGTCAGCTGGCGCAGCTGCTGCTCGGCCAGCCGCTTGTCGGTGATGTCGGCCGCGGTGCCGAACCACTCCACGATCTGCTCGCCCTCGTCCAGCAAGGGGATCGCGCGCATCAGGGTCCAGCCCATCCGCTGATTGGCATCCAGCACGCGGTATTCCACGTCCAGCCCGGTCTTGTTGACGATCGAATGCGCAATGGCCTCGGCCAGCCGCGCGCGATCGTCCGGGTGCACCATCTCCTGCTGCCAGTTCAAGCTTGCCGAGAGCGCATCGCTCAGCGCCCCCTCGCCAACCAGTTGGCGAAGCTCGCGCCAGTCGGCGCTGGCCGAGAAGATCGACTGCGAGGACGCGCGCACCAGCGCATCCAGCCGACGCTCGCTCTCGCGCAGGGCTTCGCTGGCCAGCCGCTCGGCGGTGCGGTCGCGCAACACCTTGACAAATCCGATCGCCGCACCGGTTTCGTCGCGCAGCACCATCAGCGACCCGTTCGCCCAGAAACGCTGGCCGGACTTGCGCACATGCCAGCGCTCGTCCATGCCGCTGCCACTTTCCAGCGCCGCCGCCGCCTCGATCAGGATCTGCCGGCGCTCCACATCTTCCGGGGTGAAGGTGCGCTCCAGGGTCTGGCCCAGCATGTCGGCCTCGCTCCAGCCCAGAATGCGCTGCGCGCCCTCGTTCCAGGACGTGACCAGGCCGTGCAGGTCGGTGGCGATGATCGCGTAGTCCATCACGCTGTCCAGGATCTGCCGGTTGCGCACTTCCGCCTCGCGCACCGCGCGTTCCAGGCCGATGCGGTCGGTGATGTCCAGGCCCTGCACGAAGATGCCGGAGACGGTGCCATCGGCACCGGCGATCGGCTGGTAGACCAGATCCAGCAGGCGTCGCTCCACCGGGCCGCCCGGCTCGGCCTGCACGTTGTAGGCCAGCGCATTGGCCGCATAGGCGCGCCCGGACTGGTACACCTCGTCCAGGCGATGCAGATGCCCCTGCTCGACCAGATCCGGCAGGGCCTCGGCCAGCGGCTTGCCGATCACGTCGCGGTGCCCGATCAATCGCGAATAGCACGGGTTGGCGAACTCCACCCGATGCTGCGGACCGCTCAGAAACGCCATGAACATCGGCGCCTGCTCGAACAACCGGATCAGCCGCTCGTGCTCATCGGCAAGCCGGTTTTGCGCCACCTTGCGGTCGGTGACTTCGTTGGTGACGCAGAACGCGCCGCCCACACGCCCATCGTCCAGATAGATCGGCGAGAACGAGAATGTCCACCAGGTGTCTTCCGGCGTGCCGTAGCGGTTCATGCCGATCGGCACTTCCTCGAAGCGCGAGGCGCGCCCCGCGAACGCGGCCTCGATCGGCGCACGTACCGCCTCCCAGGCATCGGCCCACAATTCCCGCAGCGGCGCACCCAGCGCATGCGGCTGCCGCGGCCCAAGGATCGGCGTATAGGCATCGTTGTAGAAAAAGGTCAGCGCATCGCCCCACACCACATACATGCTTTCCGGCGAGCTGAGCATCAGGCTGACCGCATTGCGCAGCGGCGACGGCCACTGCGTGGTCGGCCCCAGCGGTGTTGCGGCCCAGTCGTAGGCGCGCACGGCCTGCGCCATGGCGCTGTCGCCATACGGAAACGGCGCGCTCACGTGGTGCCCAGGCGCGCTGCCGCCCAGCGGCAGTCGTCATGCGGACAATACGCAACGCGGTGCGCGGACGGCTTACCAATCACCCAAACAAGCATCTTTGACGAACCATTGAAGAAGAACCAGGATCAAACGCCGCGCAGCGCCGGCAGGCAGGAACGGAACGGGCCGAGATGCCGGCCGCACCTGCCAACGCCATCCGGCGTTGCCGGTGGCGCCCTGCAAGGCGTGCAGCGCCCGCCTACGTTACAACACTCAGGTGACGATGCCTGCCGACTGCGCGCCGGGCCCACCATGGCGCGCTGCCGCGGCAACCGGCATGGATGCCGCGCCGCGGCGCGCCGGCGATGCCCGGTGGTGCGCGTGCCCGGATAAAATCGCGAAATGGCCCAACGGCGTGGCACGATGACGCAAATGCAGGATCGCGATGCACTCATTCACCCGCTGGCTGCGGTGGCCCCGGGGTATCTGGCCAACCATGCTGCACGGGTCTTCAACCGTCTGGTGGATGCGCAACTGCGCCCGCATGGCATGTCGCTGGCACTGCTCGGGCCGATCATGCTGCTGTCCTGGAAAGGGCCGATGCTGCAACGCGACCTGGTGATCGACTCGGCGGTGAAGCAGCCGGCAATGGTGGCCCTGCTGGACAAGCTGGAGGGCCTGCAGCTGATCGAGCGCGCCCCGGCGCCGCAGGACCGCCGCGCCGCAGTGGTCTCGCTCACGCCGCGCGGGCGCAAGATCGCCGAGATCGGCGGCAAGATACTGATCGATCTCAATGCCGATGCGCTGAAGGACTTCTCCCCCGAGGAGGCGCAGCAGACTGTCGCGTTCATGCAGCGCCTGATCGCCAACCTGGAGCAGCGCGACCAGGGCATGTAATATCACTTCTGATATTTCTTCTTTCGGGTGATCTGTCATGCCGCGTCGCATCCTCATCACCGGCGCAAGCGTCGCCGGCAACACCGTGGCCTGGGCGCTCGCCCGGCAGGGATTCGACGTCAGCGTCGTCGAGCAGGCCGCGCAGTTTCGCGATGGCGGCCAGAACATCGACGTGCGCGGGGTCGGCCGCGAGGTCCTGCAGCGCATGGGCCTGGAGCAGGCCGCACTCGATCATGGCACCGGCGAGGAAGGTACTGCCTGGGTCGACGACCACGGCCATGCGGTGGCGACCTTCACGACCGACGACATCGATGGCGATGGCCCGACCGCAGAACTGGAAATCCTGCGCGGCGATCTCGCCCGCCTGCTCTACGACGCCGCACGCCAGACGGCCGAGTACCGGTTCGGCGACCGCATCGCCAGCATCGACGACGACGGCGAGGCTGCCACCGTCCGCTTCCAGAGCGGACGCAGCGACCACTTCGATGCCGTCATCGTCGCCGAAGGCGTCGGCTCGGCCACACGCGAGCTGGTGTTTCCCGGCGAGAACGACCCGCGCTGGATGGATCTGACCATTGCCTACTTCACCATCGCACGCACCGCCGACGACGACCGCCTGTGGCGTTGGTATCACACCACCGGCGGGCGCAGCATCTCGTTGCGCCCGGACCAGCACGGCACCACACGCGCGATGCTGTCGCTGCAGAAAGCCCCCGAGGGCGAGCAGGACTGGGACCTGGCAACCCAGAAGGCCTATCTGCGCGAACGCTTCGCCGACGCCGGCTGGCAGGCTGCGCGGGTACTGGACGGCATGGACACCACCGACGATTTCTACTTCGATGCCTTGCGGCAGGTGCGCATGCCGCGCTGGCACGCCGGCCGCGTCGTGCTGACCGGCGACGCCGCCTGGTGCGCAACCCCGCTGGCCGGCATCGGCGCCACTCTTGCGGTCACCGGCGGCTACGTGCTGGCCAACGAGATCGCACGTGCCGCGACACTGGAACAGGCCCTCACCGCCTACGCCGACGCCATGCGGCCGATGGTGGAACAGGGCCAGGGCGTGCCGAAGATCGGCCCGCGCCTGATGAATCCGCACAGCCGGCTCGGCATCCAGCTGCTGCACGGCGCACTGAAATTCGCCAGCCAGCCCAGCGTCCAGAACATTGCCGCCAAGCTGATGACGCCGTCGATGAAGGCGCCGGATCTGTCGCGCTATGACTGAGGCCGCCTGGATGGCGGCCGTGCTGCGGTGGCGGCACGATGCATGCCGATCGACGCCTGCCATCGGCCGCAGCACCGGCGCCGCGGCCGTCTCCACGCCTCGGTCACTTGCCGCGCCTGAATCCGCTTCTGCCCCCCGGCGCTGACCGGTACCAAAGCGCTGCGCTGGGGCCGCGACCGCTGGCTTGCGTTCTGATCGCCATGGCTGACGGCATTGCGAAGCCAACCGTGGATGAATCCTGCCACCGCCGGCGGTTTCATTTCCGCTGACGCAGGCCGCTAACGAACAGGTCGAGACATCCTTCGTGCAGCGGCAACGCTGCCGACCCCATCGGTGTCCCGGGCGCATCGCCTCCCAGCTGTTGCTGGGATTCTCCCCCGCTCTTCCGCTCGCCGGATCACCGATCAAACTCCCTATGTCCCTGCTTTCGAATCTGCGCATCGGTCAGCGCCTGGCCCTCGGCTTCCTCGCGATCATTGTCCTGATGGTGATCCTCACCGTCGTCGGCATCCAGCGCGTACGCAGCATCGACCAGCAGCTCACCGCCATCAACGAAGTGAACAGCGTCAAGCAACGCTATGCGATCAATTTCCGCGGCAGCGTGCACGACCGCGCGATCGCCCTGCGCGATGTCGTGCTGCTGGACGACCCGGCAGAGCGGCACACGGCAGAGCAATCGATCGACAAGCTCGCCGCGGACTACGCCCGCTCCGCCAAGCCACTGGACGACATGATCGCGGCCTCCACGGACGCGGAAGAAAAGGCCATCCTCCAGCGGATCAAGGCCATCGAGCAGCGCACCATGCCGTTGATCGCGCAGGTGCGCGCGTTCCGCGATGGCGCCGACAAGCCGCATGCCGAACAACGCCTGCTGCAGCAGGCGCGCCCTGCTTTCGTCGCCTGGCTGGCCAGCATCAACGCCTTCATCGACCTGCAGGAAGCCAAGAACCGCGCGGCCGCCAAGGACGCGGTGACCACCGCGCGCGGCTTTGCAATGCTGATGGTGGTCTCCACCGTCATCGCCTTGCTGCTGGGCGCCACCATTGCGTGGTTGCTGACCCGCAGCGTGGTGCTGCCCTTGCGCCAATCGCTGCGGTTGGCCGAGCGCATCAACGACGGCGACCTGCGCAGCCAGGACCTGCCCACCAGCAAGGACGAATCCGGCCAGTTGCTGCGCGCCATGCAACAGATGCAGCGCCGCCTGCAGGATGTGATCTCCGCCCAACGCAACATGGCGGCCCGCCACGATGCCGGCGAGATCAGCTACCGCACCGACGCCCAGCAGTTCCCCGGCGAATACGGGCACATGGTGCAGGACACCAACGCCCTGGTGCATGCGCACGTGCAGACCCAGCTGCGCATGACCGAGGTCATGGGCAGCTACGCCATCGGCGACCTGGCTCCCGAAATCGAGCAATACCCCGGCGAAAAGGCCGCCATCACCGCCACCATGCAGCAGGTCAAACAGAACCTGCGCGCCATCAACGCGCAGATCCAGCAGCTCACCCAGGCTGCCTGCGCCGGCAACTTCGCGTTGCGCGGCCAGCCTGAGAAGTTCGAGCACGACTTCCGCCTGATGGTCGAAAACCTCAACACCATGATGGCCACCTCCGACACCAACCTGGCCAGGTTTTCCGACCTGCTGCGGTGCATCGCCGATGGCGACCTGACCGTGCGCATGACCGGCAACTTCCACGGCGTGTTCGCCTCCATGCGCGACGATGCCAACAGCACCGTGCATCGCCTCACCGACATCGTCACGCATATCCAGACCACCTCCAACAGCATCGGTTTTGCCGCCGAAGACATCGCCAGCGGCAACCAGGAACTGTCCCGCCGCAGCGAACAACAGGCCGCCAGCCTGGAAGAAACCGCCGCCTCGATGGAAGAGCTGACCTCCACCGTCAAGCAGAATGCCGAGCACGCCGGCCGTGCCAATCAGCTCGCGCTGGGCGCCGCCGCCATCGCCTCGGAGGGACGCGACGTGGTTGGCCAGGTCATCGAACAGATGTCCGGCATCGAAGCCTCGTCCAGGCGCATCGCCGACATCATCTCGGTCATCGACGGCATCGCCTTCCAGACCAACATCCTCGCGCTCAATGCCGCCGTCGAGGCCGCACGCGCCGGCGAACAAGGCCGCGGTTTTGCCGTGGTGGCCTCGGAAGTGCGCACTCTCTCGCACCGCTCATCGGACGCCGCCAAGGAGATCAAACGCCTGATCGACGACTCCGTGCAGCGCGTCGCCGACGGTGCAACGCTGGTGCACAAGGCCGGCACCACCATGGGCGAGGTCGTCACCAGCGTCCAGCATGTCACCGACATCATGGGCCACATCTCCGCCGCCTCGCAAGAACAGGCCGGCGGCATCGAACAGGTCAACCTGACCATCGCCCAGATGGACGAAACCACCCAGCAGAACGTCAGCCTGGTCGAAGCCGCGAGCACGGCAGCCCGTTCGCTGGAAGCGCATTCGACCCAGCTGACGCAGGCGGTCGAGGTGTTCAAGGTCAATGCCTCGGTGATCTGACCGGCCGGGTAGTGCGATCCTTAGTGACTGGCCGTGTTGCTGCCTGCGCTCGCGCAATGCTGCGCACTTGCGCGAGCGCGTCACGGCGAAGTGACGCTGCATCGCATTGATGTGGTCGCTACATCCGCACAGCGCACCGAAGACATCAGCTTGCATCTCCACAACACACGGGCATGATTGCCGCAATGGAACGCCTCCGCCCCTTCCGCACGCTGATGCTTGCAACGCTTCTGGTCGCCTGGCTTGCCGCGTGCGCGGCAGCTGGGTCCATCACCAGCCAGCCCATCGAAGGCCCGGTGCGGCTGGGAGAAATCGCGGCGGTCGATGGCCCCAAGGTACGTCCCGACCGCGTCATCGAAGACAGCCGTTGCCCGGCCGAGGTGCAGTGCGTCGTGGCGGGCCGGCTGATCGTCAGGGCAACCGTGCTCGGCGGCGGCTGGTCCAAACAGATCGATCTCACGCTTGGCGTTCCGGTGGCTGTGGCCGATGGCCAGTTGACGTTGGTCGACGCCACTGCCCCACCAGCAGACTCGGCAACGGCCGCCGCGTCGAACATGCGCTTCACCTTCCGCTTTCAGGGTGGGCGTTGATCAAAGTGCTTCAGGCCCGGGGCGATGCAGCACGGACGCGATGCCCTGCAGGCGCCCACACGTCATCCAGTGCTGCTCGTAGCCGTTGAACCGAGGCATACGCTTGTTCTCGCGTTGCAAAGCCTGAGAATCCCATCAGCAAACCGCCCGACGATGAGGGGCGCATTCGCCACCTGCTCAATGCCTGGAGTGGCAGTCCGTGTGCTTGGGCGGCCTGCGCCAGCAGCGCATCGCTTTGCCCGGTGCTGGGGTAGGCCAACACCTGGAGTCCGCCTGCCTGGGGCTGGATCGCCATGCGGGAGCCAAAGATATCGCTGAGCGCATCGACCAAATAGCTGCGCCGCTGACTGTAGAGCACGCGCATCCTGCGCAAGTGACGGGAGAAGTGCCCTTGCTCCATGAACTCGGCGACCGTGGCCTGTGACACGAAGGATCCCACGCCGCCAAGCTGCCCGGCTGCATCGGTGAAACGTTCGGTCTTTGCCTTGGGGACGACCAGATAGGCCAGGCGTAGACCAGGGAAAAGCACCTTGCTGAAAGACCCCGTATCCGGCTCGCGCTGCCCCCTGTCACTCATGCCCTACTCGAATCTTCAATTCTTGCCCCATCCAGCCGGGACATCAGTCTCCTAAAGTAGGCGTTGTCGCACAAGATGCGGCTGAAGTTCCGCCGGGCACCCGAACATTGCTCGCCGCTCATCCCTGTTCTGCGGCCTCATTGGTGCAACGGCAGCATCAGCGGGTTTGCCCTCCGATCAACGGCTGCTTGCTGCCACTGACTCAAGACTGGATTCTGCGTGAACACACTTCGTTTGCCTTACCAAACCCTATCTCCAGATGCCTATAAGGGATTTGGCATCACCAAGAAGGCGCTGGAAAAGAGCAGCCTCGGCAAGCCCTTGATTGAACTTGTCTACCTGCGCGTTTCGCAACTCAATGGCGCGCCTTCTGCCTGGAAATGCACGCCGCTGCGTTACGCGCCGGCGGCATGCCCGACGCCAAGTTGGACAGCCTGGCAGGGTGGCGGGTGAGTCCGCATTTCAGCGACCGTGAGCGCGTGGCCCTGGGGTGGACCGAGTCATTGACAGATATCGCAAACAGCCGAGCCCCTGACGATGACTTTGCTCTTCTAAAAGCCCATTTCAGTGACGCCGAGATTGCTGACCTGAGTTTTGCCATCGCGCTGATGGCTGCATTCAATCGTTTGGCGATTGGCATGCGTCAGTAAGCTCCAGCACGTCGATGCAGACTGCCCGCTCTGTACGGCCGGCTAGCGTCCGGCGCCAGCACGCAGCATTGCTGGCGGCTGCTCATTGTTGCCTTCGCTGATCCAGGCGCGGCGTATGACTACGCTACGCACTGGATGGCCAGGTGCCGTGCATCGAGCGGGATGGCAAGCGCTGCCTTGCAGTAGCCCAGGCTAGGATTGCCCTCTGGCCTGGGGAAAACAGCGCTCCATTCGATCCGTCCACGCTGCCAACTGCTCAAGCGTATACGCCTCGATCGGCTTTGCCATTGTCGACGAGGCCTTGTGTTGCGAAACGGTCGCAACCAAGGAGGAGGAAAGGCGATCCCAACACCGCATCAGCAGCACCGGGGATGGATGCGAAGCAACCAGGGCCTCAAGCACCGCGCCCTGCGCCACCCTTGCTGCCTGCAGGTCGCTCAAGGCATCCACAACCGCTGTCATCCATTGCTCGTTCAACTGCTCCATACCTTTCAACAACGCTGTGGGAAGCGCATAGCGTATCCGGATCCACATGTCCTTGGTGGTGCGTTTTGCCAGTCGGCGCAAACACAGCTGAACAAGCAAGGTGATGCCGAGTTCAAGCAGAGCACTGCATGACAGACGTCAGCGGTTACCACTAGCTAACCTAGTTTCTGCAACCTAGAACCATCGCTTGAAGAGATGCATGCCAGGACGAAACCACGCTGGTTGGTCGATGATCGATACCAGCTGACGTTGAGCCCGGCAATCAATGCTCAAGCTGTGATCAGGCAACTCAAGCCGGATGGCGAAGGCACCAAGAACATCGTCACTTCGGAGCGATGTGCAGTCCAAGCTGAAACGAATCCCCAGCCACCACCAGAAAATGAAATGAGAGCGTGGAGCAGCTGCCAACTGAAAAACTGGGCTGATGCAGACATTGCTTGAACTCAATGCAAACCATCAGTGATGAATATTGAAATCAGCCGCTGCCAGCAGCGTCTTCACCGCACACGGCGACATCGGCCGGCCCCACTTCAATGTGCGGATCACGGTCGAGCGCCTGAGACAGCGCATGTCTTTCCCTCGTCGCAGTCAGCAACCCATGCCCTCTGGCACAGGACGCTTGCCGCTCCCGTGGTTACCGTTCGAGGACCCACTCGATCCTTCGTCCAGCATGTTTCAACAAGGCTCCTCAAGCGCACATCCCCGCCCGGGCATTCCTGCACTGGGACATCCTCTGGCACGCATCGCAGCAATCGCCGTCATCCTCGCACTGGCGCACTACCGCTGGGTGCAGTTTCCCTGGCGGATGCCGCTTGTCGGCATTCTAGGGATTGTCCTGGTCTGGCTGGAAACGCGCTCGCTGAGTGCCTGCGGATTAAAGCCTCAGTCGTCTCGCGCCTTGCTCGGCTGGACGCTGCTGCTGCTCGCGCTGGTCATCGGCGTCATCAATCCGTTCGTGCAACCGCTGATCGATGCGCTGACCGGGACCAAGGCCGACTACAGCGGCTACGGCGCACTGCTTGGCAACGTCAACGCGGCCGCCCACCTGGCAGGCGGCGCCTGGCTCAGCGCGGCGCTTGGCGAGGAACTGGTCTTCCGTGCGTTCCTGATGCACCACCTCGATCACCTGCTGGGCCGCCATCGTGGCGGACGCGTGATGGCGGCAGTGGCAGGGGGAGCCCTGTTTGGCGCGATGCACCTGACCCAAGGCATCTCGGGGGTGCTGCTGACCGGGCTTGTCGGCGTGTTGTTCGGCTATGTCTACCTGCGATCACGGCGCAACCTCTGGGCGATGATCCTGGCGCATGGCTTGGTCGACACCTGGGGCATTGCGACGCTGTATCTGGGTTGGTATTAGCAAGTACCTACCAGGACCCCGCTTGCTTCGGTGTGCCTCACTGCCAACAAATCCTTGTCACGTCATCCACGGATGCTGGACGATAGCGCCTTGCCCTCCGCTGCATGAGCAGACTGTCCAGACATGACCACCGATAGCCTGCTCTCGATCGTTCAAGCGCAGCTAGACGCCTACAACGCCAAGGATATCGACGCCTTGCTGGCCACCTATGCTGACGATGCCGAGCATTACACCTTGCACGGACCACAGCTGGCCAAGGGACATGCCATGCTTCGCGAGCGGTTTCTGGCCCGCTTTCAAGAGCCGGACCTGCATGCGCAGCTGTTGTCGCGGACCGTCGTCGGCAACATCGTCGCCGACGCAGAGCGCATCACCCGCAACTTTCCTGACGGGATCGGCCTTGTTGAGATGCTATGCCTCTACGAGGTGGTCGACGGAAAAATCCAGAGAGCCTCATTCGCGACCGGCGCACGCATCGACACCGCACCTGCTCGATGAAACATTTCAGGCGATCGGCCTAGACCGGGCGCCTTTTCAGGCCGAGCGTAGAAAAGCCATTGAACGCATTCTGGTTTCCAGTGCACCGCCCTGCTTCCCGGCATTACCAGGTCACAGGGCGGCACTGGCTACACGCGTTATGCAGCCAATGCGAGCTTCGTCTTGCCGGAGGCGCTGCGTGAGCTGTTGGCAACACTCTCCACCAACGCCGTCGCCTGATCCTCAAGTGCGCGGGCCGACGATGCCATGGTGTCAACCAGAGCGGAGTTTTGCTGGGTCGCTGCATCCATCTGCGAGATGGTTTGATTGATCTGCTCGATGCCAGCGCTCTGCTCATGACTGGCCGCGGCAATGCCGCTCATGATGTCGTTGACCTGCCGCACCGAGGAAAGCAGTTCTTCCATGGCCTTGCCCGCCACGTTGACCTGCTCCGCGCCCTGCCCCACCTTCGCACCCGAATCGGCGATCAGGTCGCGGATCTCCTTGGCCGCCATGGTGCAGCGCTGCGCGAGGCTGCGTACCTCGGACGCGACGACCGCAAAGCCACGCCCCTGCTCGCCAGCCCGCGCCGCTTCCACGGCAGCGTTCAAGGCAAGGATATTGGTCTGGAACGCGATGCCATCGATGACGGTGATGATTTCGCCGATCTTCCGCGACGACGCCTGGATTGCCGCCATGGTGCTGACGACACCATTGACCAGCTCACCGCCATGCAACGCGGTCTCTGCGGCCTTGCTCGCCAGCGAATTGGCCTGACGCGCACCTTCGGCGTTCTTGCGAACGATGCTGGTCATCTCCTCCATGGAGCTTGCAGTCTCCTCGAGCGCCGCCGCCTGCTGCTCCGTGCGCCGCGACAGGTCATCGTTGCTGCGCACGATATCGCCTGCCGCACTGCTGAGCGTATTTGCCACCTCGCCCAGCTGACGCCCGGCTTCCACGTCCATCAATGCTCCAACCGCGCGCAACGGCGTGCCATCGGCAGCGCGCTTGGTCAGGCCGCGTGCGCGGAACCAGCGGTACTGGCCGTTCTTGAGCTGCAGGCGATACTCGATATCGAAGTTGGTGCGGCCACTGCGGTCGTTCAAATGCGCCGCGAACGCGTTCAAAGAACGCTCCTTGTCTTCCGGGTGCAGCCGTGACGCCCAGCTATCGAGCACGTTGGGGAAGTCCTGCTCGGACTCGAAGCCGAGCAGATGGCGGAACTGCTGCGACCACCAGAATTCGTTGTTCGGATTGATCGGGTCACCCGCGATCACGCTCATGTCCCACAAGCCGTCGCTGAGCATCTGCGAGCCGAGCTCGAAGCGCGTCAGCGTGATGTCGAGGAACTGCTCCCGCGCGCGACGCTCGGTGATGTCGGTGAGCGAACCCGCCACCCGGAGCGGCAAGCCCTGTGCATCGCGCTCGGTAGTGCCAAATGCGCGGAACCAGCGATATTCGCCGGACTTCAGACGCAGGCGGTTTTCCACGTCGTAAGGGGTTCGACCGCTGCGATCGGCAAGGTGCGCCGCAAAGGCATCCAGCGTCGGCTGCTTGTCATCCGGGTGCAGGCATGCGACCCAACTGTCCAGGACATTGGGAAAATCCTGTTCAGAGGCAAAGCCCAGCAGCCGACGCATCTGCGGCGACCACCACACCGGGCTGTCGGGGTGGCTGGGATCCCCGGCAATGACACCAATATCCCAGAGCCCGTCGGTCGTACCACTGGCGACCAGATCGAAACGGCCCTCCAGATGGCGCAACGCGGTGGTCGCGTCTTCCGCCTCGGCCTTGGCCAGGTCACGCTCCTGCTGGGCCGCATACAAACGCTCAGCCATTTTCTTGAGCAGCAGAGCCGATCCGTTGTTGGGCCACTGCGCACTGCCACCTTTCAACGTGGCATCAACCGCCTTGGTCAGTGCGTCCACCTTGTGGCTGTCGGAGAAAAACATAGCGGCCTCTGCTGCTTGCGTTGGGGATGCGTCCCTAGCGGCAGCGATCGGTCGTTCTTGATGGTCCTTTCCCGATCCATCACCCTGGGTGAGTCGAGCATTCAGCTAGACAGCAGCAGTCCCGGTGGATCGAGTCCGCTTCTGCTACTCCTCGCCAAACGCAGCGGCGGTCACCCTGGCATGCCACGCGAGTCGACGCAGTCGCTCAACGACTGATCAAAATCCTCGCCTGGCAGCTGCGATCCAGGGGCACTCCGGCCCCCCGGATACAGGCGTGCTGCACGACACGGGCACGCAGCAGGAGCAGCTAGACGCCAGTCGGTTCATGGATCGGGCAGCGATTGAACTCGGAGCGGAATCGGCGCGAGGCTGCCATCACGATACGGCGCGCCCGGTTGATGGCGCCCAGCGGCCGGTGAGCGGCCAAGGCATGCCACGGCGAGAAGGCGATGCGGTCTTCCAGCTGCTGCGAGTTCTCTCCGTCCCAACCGGCCTGGCGCTCGACCACCACGCGCGCGACCGCCACAAAGGGGCTGATGGATTGCGGCCACTCTATCGACGCATCTTCGACCGGCATCTTTTCCACATCCCGGCACAGCTGCACGCGCAACTCCCACTCGGCCGGGCTGTCCAGGGTGCTGATGGCGTGATGGACGGCCTCGCGCTGCGCATCCGGCGAGTCGCCAACTTCCTGCCCATCGAGTTCAACGAGATTGCTGGACACCGGCGCCAGCGAGAACTTGGCGATGTAACGCCCGTAGAGGTACGGCACCTGCGAGAAAAACGTCTCGCCCAGCGGATGAACCTGCGGCTGTCCGCCCATCTGCTTGATGCTGCCGCTTCCCCCACCGATCTTTTCAAGCGTGTGTTCGACACCCCGAAGCACTTTTGAAAGCGCCGCCTTGGCGCCCGGCGCCTTTTCCGTGGTCGTCGCCAGCACCCGGAAATTACGCAAGAACCCGTCGGGACCGGGGGTGGTGAAGGAAGGGCCATTGACCATCAAGAAATCCTGGCTGTGCTTCTCGTCTCCGCCCTCGACGCGCTCGCCGCTGACACCCAACACCTTCAACGCCAGGGCACGCGGAGTCGACACAGCATCGCTCAGTTGTTCTGCAGGTGGCGATGACAGGCGGATGTAAGCATCGTATTGCCCAGGCCCTGCGAACAGGCCTTGTCGCAGCTCTTCAGGCAGATCGTTGAATACGCTAAAGCCTGGCGGTAAACAGGCCCTGCCCTTTCGCATGGACTGCGCGGTGCGCGTGCCCTTCCTTTTCCGCCACGGTTGTTGCCATGTCGACGAACAGCGCTTCCAGCGAGCGAATGGTTTCCTGCTCACTGACGCTGGGCGTTTCCAGATCGGGGCGATATTCGACGGGCGCGTTCATGGGGTTCCTGGCTTTATGGCTGGTCAGGCCAATGTGCTACACCCGCTGTTTACGCTCCGTCGAAGCCGTAGGCAGTCACTCGTCGAGGGCCGCACGCCTACTCTGGCCTGCCGTTGCAATGGCAATGGCTAATAGACGGGCGATGCAGCCCACGCCCGGCATTCCTTTCGCTTTTCTGGCCGAAGCTGCCGCTTCGTTGGAGAAACCCGCGGCAGTCCTCGCAGGCGGCTGATCTTGCTCATTTCATGAACAATTTATAGCCAGTCCACGCCCCTGATGTTTTTCCTCGTTCGCTGCCGCAAGGCTTAACTCCCATCAGCACACCAACACACAGTAATCACCGTTTGAAAGACGGCGGTGTTGTCGCACTGGCAGCCTGCACCTGCACCGAGGTCAGGGCACTCGCTCAAACGACACCATATCGCGTTGACCATGCAAGAGCAGCGAAAGCACGGCGCTGCCATCCGGACCCATCTGCATCCTGGCTTGGCTGTCGCTGAGCCCCCGGCAGTAGCCTCCATTGTTGGCACCGATCCAGGCAGTCAAAGCACCTGCCTCATGCCAGCATAGCGCAATTCCACTTGGCAGTCCCGAGGAGCGCCATAGCGCAGGCGACCGACCACATCACCCGGCCGGACCGCCGTCGCCACCAGGTCCAGCTGCGCCGACGTCAGGCCGTTTGAGCGCCAGCGCCCTGCTTCGGTCAACGCTGCATCGGCCTTCTGGTCCAGGGCAATGACAAGCGGCGCCTCGCGACCCAGCAGCGTGAGCTGAATGCCTGATGCCATCCCATCCCCTGCCTGGAGCTGGGCACGCCCGCCGGAGAGCGCATCGCAGAACTTGCCACCATTGCGCGACTGCAGCGCGTAATCGTCTGCTTGCGCACGCAGCTCCAGTGCGCAATTGAACGGGGGCCCGAATCGCAGGTCCGCACCCTGCATGCCATCGGCTCCTGCTGCACGCGCTCTCAGAACGACATAAGCCGGCCCGGTGCCGCCGCGGGTGGACAGGATTCCGCGCCAATCCCCAGGCGGAATGCTGTCAGCCGCAGCAGCCGGTGCTGCAGGCAGCACCAGGCAAAGCGCGAGCGCCGAAATCATGCGAAAGATGCGACGCAGACGATGATGTCGAGCAGACATTGGAAGCCCCCATGGCGAATTTGACCAAGTGAAAAGGCCGTCCCGGCGCTACCCGGCAATGGCCGCAGCGATCGCGGGGACGGCGAGCAGATGATGGCCATAAATCAGCTGCTGCGCCGAGACAGACGGCAGAGATTTGCACACGCGTTGGCCGCATCGGTTGGCGGCTGCCCCGCGCCTGATTCATACGATGGGCATGAACGTCGCTGATCGCCGCCCGGCGATCGGATGACACACACTTCAAGCCCCAACACACGCGAGCAGGCATCAACACACCGCAGTGCCCTGAAGAAACCCTCCGGCTGTCCACGGCTCGACAACTCAGTGACCGCGATGACGAAAAGACCGCGGCGCCGAGTATGGGACAGGAGATGGGACGAATCGGCGGGTCTTGAAAAAATCGGGCGCCTTAGTGCTCCAGCGACGTATGGCGGAGAGAGTGGGATCGGATCACCTTCGACCTAAGCCCTTCTAACCGTTGCAGAAAGCCTGCCAAGCAGGTTTCCTTTCAATGTTTCCTCGATCATAGCCCCGGTCTTGGCTCGATTGCTAGCGCCCGCTTGCCATCGGCAAGTTGCTGACGCCATTGTCCGTCTGCATAAACTCGGACCTCACAGACATGAGCAACTTAAACAGCCCGCTTGAAGCAGGTGTCGCCGTGTTGGTCGATTGCGACAACGTCCCGACCGACATCGTCGAGCATGCGTTGCTCATGGTGGCCCAGTTCGGCCGGGTCGTGCTGCGCCGTGGGTATGGCAACCACAACACCCTCGCCAACAAATGGCAGGAAGTCCTGGTCCGCCAGGCGTTCACTCCGTGCCTTCAATACCAATACGCCTCCGGCAAGAACACGGCCGACATCGCTTTGGCGCTCGACGCCTTGGAGGCGTTGTTCGATCACCGAGCCGATACCTTTTGCCTAGTGACGAGCGACTCGGACTTTTCTTACCTTTGCCGCAAGCTCCGGGAGCGTGGAGCGACGGTCTTCATCGTGGGCGAGCCCAAGACCCCGGATGCTTTGCGCAACGCCTGCGACCAGTTCTTCGAATGGGACCGGAAGGCCAAGGAAGCGGCAGCACCCGAAGTCCAGGGCAATGAACTTCCTGTCCTGAAATCGGAGGCGGCGAAAGAAGAAGCGCCCCGCGCTGAAGCCAAGCCGCTACCCAAGCGCCGCCCTCGGTTCTTGGTTGAAGCCGTAACCCTGCTGACGGGAGACACCTCTGAAGGCAAGGTTGGACTGGGAGCACTGGGCCAATACCTCAAACGCACTGACCCGTCCTTCTCACCCAACCTCTATGGCCATTCGGGGTTGCTCAATATGGTCAAAACCTACGACCTGCTGACCACGCAACGGGAGGAGACCGGCGGCTGGTCGGTCAGCATCGCGCACAAGCCAGAACCCCCCGATACGGCGTGATTGCTCCCATTGCCTCAGCGGTCCATGTGCTTCTACAAACGACGAATCGGGGATGCCGACCTAGTTGAAATCTTTTCTATTCGTCAAATGGCATAACTGCCATCGAATTTCTTCGCGTATTCAAATTTGTGAAATGCAGCCGCAAGCGAGCTCTTGCGTAAGCACCGTTTCTTGGTTGGATAAGGGCTTACCCAACACAGGAGCACCCATGCACCAACAAACACAGATTCACATCGCTAGCCGCCTGCTCGGCCATCTCCTCCAGCAGCGCACGACCCGTCTTCCCCCTCACGAAGTGGAAGACATCCAATACGCCCTCGACTTGGCAGCCGAGCTATTGAGGCTCGGCGCGCCGGGGCCGGCCGGTCAAACCCAGGCGTCGGCCATGGCGCCTGCTCAACCCATCCTCGTCAAACGAGCGGTCGTGGATCGCAACGTCGTGCCGACCATGCCTACCTCCATTGAGGAGTGGCGAGAGGCACGCAAGAAGAAGAACAAGGACAATGTCCCCCGTCCCAAGGAGTCCACTGGAGTCGAGCACATAGATTTGCGTCCTCGGCCCCGGCACTGAGGGCCAAGAAAAAAAAGCCCCGCAGATGCGGGGCTTTTGACATTCATTATGGCCGCGGGCGCCGACTTGTTGGCCGTGGCGCTGGCGTCGGCAATGGGGAGGGCTTGGGCAAAGCAGGAGCAGCGTCAATAGATCCAACAGAGCCATGGACGATTTCAGGCTCTGGACTTGCGAGCATCGCTTCGCTCCACTGTTCCACTTGAGCCGCGCGGGTCTCAATCTCGTTCTCGCAATCGTTCCACTGCTGCTCTGAGACGGCCGCCTGGGTTGCGCCCAGTTCAGCTGTGCGCTTCTCCAAGACGGCCAACCGCCTTCCCCGCCGCTTTTCCCATTCTTGAGAGGCCCACTCGCCATCGGGACGAGGGTGGTCGCCGTTGAACTGCTCCCACGCCTGTTCGGCCAAGTGGAAGAGCTTCTCGGCACGCCCCAAGGAGCTGGTCCGCTGGGCGAACTTGAGCACGCTCCGTTTCAGACGGCCGAGTCGTTCAACCAGCCCGTTAAGCCACTTGCGCAAATCGACACTGTCGACAAGGGCAGCTGCACGCGCGGTCCACTGCTCCACCACGCGCTGCGTAGCGGTCAACGCCAGGTCTGGCCGGGTCGAGAATATCTCCGCCAGGTCCCGAGCTGCCTCTGCTACCAGCTCAGTGATAGAGCGCAGCGGTCGCACTCGCGCATCTTCCGCAGGCCGACCCAGGGCATCCGAGAGGCGCATGCCGCGGAACCCGTGGATTTCCAACCCGGGCACAGAGGCTTGAAGGTCGTTCGTGGAGCCAGCTCGGCGTCGACGGTCACGCTGCGCCTGGTTATGGCTATGACCACTGGAGCCTGGAACTGCCCTGCCCTCCTGCTCGGCTTGAGCAAGCAATTGTTCAAAGGCTTCCTCGTTCTCTCGAACGATGCGCGCGTTCTCAGCCGCACGGTCGGTCATCACCCCCTTACTAGCCAATGCCGTGGCTGTCTTGCCCACGTGTTTCGTGGGCTGCCGAGACAGCACCATGGCTTCGGCCCAGTCCCCGCGAGCCAGAGCCTCCTCTGCTTGGACCTCCAGGCGGCGGTGGTCGACCCGAGCATCGATGCCGGCAGCGGCCAAGTGCTCGTTGATCGTGGAGGCAAATGTCTGGCGAACCCATTCGATCTCGATCTTCCCAGACGCGCCGCCATCCAATTCCCGCGTCTTCTCGGCAAAGCCGTCGCTGGTCAACCGCCGCGTGGTGGCGAGGAGGTGGACGTGATGGTTCAGGCCGTCACGGGAGCCCGGCGAGTGGATGCTGGCTTGCACAGCAAACCCGTAGCGGGCGACCAGCGCTTGGCCGATGGCCGTGGCGAGCACGGACCGCTGCTCGTCGTTGAGCTCGTGGGGCAAGGCGACCTCGAACTCGCGGGCCACCACCGAGTTCTTGCGGTTCTCAGCCGCCTCAGCTTTCGGCCAGAGCTCGGCCGGGACGAGTGCCCATGCTGGGGCATCCTGGGGAGCGAGGCATTCGGATGCCACGACTCCACCGCGGCGGCGGTAATCGTGACGCTGACCGGTGATGTGATCGATGAGAAGTAGACCAGCGCGGTAGGCAGCGGCTGCGACAGCGGAATCGCCTCGGGAACGACTAAAAACTTTGACGCGAGAGTGGTAAATGGCCATGGAGAGCTCCGGATGAGGTTGCTCTCTTTATGCCGTGGCTTTTGATTTGCGCAAGCGCGGAGCGCTTGGGGTCCGGGGGCGTAGCACCTGGCGCGCGCTATGTCGCAGACATTGCATCAGTGCGCTCTTGCTTCTTTTTTTTAAGCCTTGTTTTTCAGATTTTTTCAATTTCGAGGGAGCCCAAATTTTCAAGCCGGCGCGAACTTGACGCGAGCCGTTTTCCTGCTTGACTCATTTCCAAGCGACAGGAGAAACGCATGACCGCAACGAATCACTACCGAGATCAAATTCAGCGGGCCACCGAGCGCTTAGCACAGCTGCAAGCGAAAGAGCTTTTAGCCAACCAGCGCCGCGAAGCGAAGGCGCAGGAAACAGCGAGGCGCGAAGAGATGAGACGACGGCAGCGAGTGGCTGATCTAGTCTTCCAGACCGGTGCCCATGCACTAGACGAGGCAGAACTGGAAACGTTGCTGCTCAATCACATGAGGGACCGGGCAGGCTTGCTTCACTAACCTTGCCCTATCAAGTCAGCTTTTTTGCAAGCCACCCAATGCTCGCCCATGGTCATCCGAGGCCCTTGCTCCTGCTGGACGCTCCCCGGCTGCATCGGTTCCATGACTTGCCAACGGATCTGGCCCTGCTTGATAGCCCGGAAGAGCTCTACGAGCCAAGGACGGTGATGGCATGAAGTCCCGACTCTATCGCAGCCCTGATGATCCTGTAGCTGTCCCGGTCGAAGCCCAACGGCTCGCCTTTCAGCTTCCTGGCCGCTGTCAGTGTCGTGACGGTGCCCAGGTAGTGCCAGGCATCCAGCACGTGGAGCTGGCGCAAGTTCTCGCCCTTCTCTTCCAACGCAATCCGGCCATGAAGGGGCCAGGTTGAAAGCTCTAGACGAATGAGTGCAGCACGTAAGCGCTCTTCGTGCTCGTCCGGGGGCTCACCTCCCGACCAAGCGCCGGCGCAGCGCTTGAGCATGGCCCGAAAGCACGGGCGACCCGAGGGTAGCCGCTCAAGCCCCACCAGGGCGTAGCAGAGCCGGTGGTCATCGGCGATGCGCCGTAAACTTTTTTGAGCGGCCTGGCGATGAGCAACCCGGACATGCTGATCGTGGTGATGGCGGAGAGCGGCGGGTATCCAGACATTGCTCGTGCGACCGCCGATGGCACGCGGTTCCTCAACCTGGTGCGGCGCGAGGACTTGGGGAAGGTCTTCCGCAGCCTGGCCTTGCACAACGGTAGCAGTGCTGAAAAGGCGGTGCTGAAGATGCGCAGCGAAGCGCTGATCGAGGCGGACAAGGATGCCGATGCGGCGACTGGACGGGACTTCCACTAGCCGCCATCCTTACTCGGACACTCTCAGCCGGAAGTCCACTCGCTGACAGGAAAGCGAGCTCCATCGATGGTCTAACCTAATAGAGCCAGTAAGGAATCGCATGGACGACGAAAAGCAGCGGATCGCACAGTGGCGCGCGAAGAGGCGTCAGGAACGCTTCGAACAGGAACGCGGCCGAAGCCGCACGCGGCAGTTCGCAGGCCACTTCTTCCTCGCGGACGATGATGAGGAAAGCATCGATCCCGCCGACGCCGCCGCGGATGCTGAAGAGCAAGCATTGGCGCAGCGGGCATCGGCGCCTGCTGAACCGTCTCCACGCCTGTCCAGCAGCGAGCTGCGCCTTGCTTTGTGGTCCTGGGACATGGATTCGCTCCGCCAGTTGTGGAGCGAACGGGCGCAAAAGCTGTCCTATGTTGAAGACGCTGCACGGTTGCTTGCTCACATCCGCCACCGCTCGGGGATTGATGCGTCCCTTCGATCTCCGGCGCAGATGACGGGCAACGACGCCATCCAAGCCTTGAAGGGCTCACTAGAAGAATCGGGCCGGCTCCATCTATCCTCGACTCCCCCATCTATTCCGCCCGACCCATCGTTGGAGGGAAAACGGGTTGAGCAAGTGCTGCGTGTGATCAGGGAAGGACAATCCGATTTCCGAAAGCGCCTGGTGGAGCACTACGGGGCCGTCTGCATGGTCACCGGGACGTCGCACGCAAGCGTGATCGATGCCGCGCACATCAAGCCTTACAACGGGATCTCTACCAACGCCCTAAGCAACGGCTTGCTGCTTCGGAAGGACATCCACGCCCTGTTTGATGCAGGATTGCTCGACATCTCACCAGACCTGCTGGTGTCTGTCTCCGATTCGGTCACCGATCCTTGCTATCGCACACTTCATGGACAGCGGTTGACGCTGCGAGCCCCATCTAAGATTTCACATTCGGCTCTGCTTGCCAGGATGCGAGGCGAGGCCATGAACGAAATAGGCGGCGCCTTTGCTGGTGACAAGGATCACGATGGACACCCACGCTGACCCTTTGGAGCACGTCCGCATGGAGCACGGCGAGGTCGCGGTCTACCAAGGGCTGCGCCTTTACTCCTTTGCCACCTTCCGAGACGAAGTGGTGTTCGCGGCTATCGACTCCCTGGATAGAAAAATCGACGAACTAAGAAGCAGCCAGGAAGAAGTGGAAAGAACCCTGGCAGCTGATAGTTACGCGAAACTCCAACAATCCACTGTTGAAGCGTTCTTGCTAGCCACGCAGTCCATGCACGAACGGGCACTGCGAGGGTTGATGACCGCCATGGCGCGAAAGAAAGCATGGTCCAACGCCCAACAAGGCCAGATCCAACGCTGCTCTTTGACTGGCAAGGAGAGCCTTCAAAGCCTCTTCCTTGAACTATTCGATGCGCCGATGGAACTGTTCGGGTTGCACGATGACCTGCTGTTTCTCAACTTGCTAGGCAATGCTCTTCGACACGGCGACGGGAACGCCGCTATGACTATTCATAAGCTCGCCCCGTCTCTCTGGATCAACTGGCTTCCCCCAGGCACGGTCATTGCCAATCTCTTTACCGTCCCACTTGACGCACCGCGCCACCCTGCCTTCGATTCCATCACCCTTCCCCGAACTGTCCTCGAGCAAATGTTCATGGCAGTGACGGCCTTTTGGGAGGACATAGAGTTCGTGCGGTGCAACTCCTTTTCCCGGAAGTCGGAGAGCACCGAAAAACACATTGATCAGCTTCGAAGCCGGCGCGCTATGAGATCCAACGAGCGCGTATGGGAAATAGGCTGACCTCAATCAGGGGCGACCACGCTTGCCCTCACTTTTCAGCGTCCACTGGCACCCGGTGGAAGTTCACATTGAGTCGCTTGATGAGTGCCTTGGTCGCCTTTTTCGGAGCCCGCGAGCACACCAGGACGGCCTCGCCATTGGGCACCTGGCGCATGGCCAACTGTTCGGCACGCAGGATGGCGCGGTATTTCACGCACTGATAGACCCCGCGCATGAGCTCGTCCTCCGAGCACTTGCTGGCCTTCACCTCCACCGCCAGGCGCTGCTTGCCGTTCTCGAACAGCACGTCCAACCGATCCCCGCTGCTCAACACGGCCTCGTTTCGGCCCGGCTCAAAGGCGCCGAAGTCGGCCAGTTCCTCGGGGTGTTGACGCATCCAGCGCTTGAGGGCTTGGTGTTCGGCGCTCTCGGGTGCTCCGCCGGCTTGAACCTTGGGCAACGGGAGCACGTCGCCCTTGTCGGCCTCCAGTTCTCCGGACGCGGGTTCCAAACGGGCCACTCCAAGCGCCGCGGCGATCTGGTCCCACTTGTCGAAGTGGTAGACCGCGTTCATGGCAGCGTCGAGGTAGGCCTCGCGATTGGCGGCCATGCCGGCGCCGTTATCCTCAAACCAGTAGCTCGCGATCTCTCCGGCACCAGTGCTCGCGTAGCCAGTGCTCTTGCTCACCACGATGGTGTTGATTGGCGGGATGCGTTCACCTCGCCACTCTGGAAGCTGCCCGAGTTGTTGAATAGCCAGTCCAACAGCCCCGATAGCTGGCCCGTAGATCGTCTTGCGGGCCTTGGGCTCGTGCCCGAACTCGCGTTCCAGTTGCTCGGCCAGTTCCCCGTAAAAGATGGGCCGCCCCTCCTTCGCCCGGCGAATCAGGATTGGGAGGATGTCGGCGACGACCTGGATGCGCCAGGGGGTGTTGGCGAGGGGAAGCTGGGTCCAGTCGAATGCCATGAGTCCTTCCTTGGATACTCGCAAAGTCTCTTACTTCAAGATCGGCCGAGGAATGACTGAGAGCGACTTACACTGAGGACAAATCAATCCCAGATTGATGCGCCGGCTGAACTGGTGCTTGCATTTCTTGCATGCGAAGAAGTATGGCGGACCAGGAATTAGGCCGGTGCTCACTTGCCGGCCTTGCGCTTAAAACGTGCGTGATTTGGCCCAACGTCGATCTCGTCATAGTCCTTCGAGAGCGCAACAAGCAAGCCTATGCCAATGCTTGCAGCAAGGATGATTGCGGCCACTTCCATCCCAGTAACTGCCGCCAACCCACCCAGACCAACCGCGCCACTTAACCCGCCGGTAAAAGGAGTCAAGCCAACCGCCGCAACAACAGCAGCTAGACCAATCTTTCCAATCTTGGTGATCTTCTTCGTCTTCTTGAGATCCTCAGCGAGCTTTCCCACCACCAAGATTTCACTGGCCTTAGCGTTCTTGGCTGCTTCCAACTCATCCCGCGTTGAAACGGTCACACTTCCCATGTCATCCCCTGATTGATGGCCATCTACGACCACCGTGGTCGTAATTTAGTTGTTGGCCACGGTCCTTGCCAGCAGTAGAACCTGGTGCGAACCATGGCTGCACCAGTAGACGGTAACGGCCTCCTATCTCCCAGCTTGAGACCGTAACTTCCCGCATTGAATGCTGCCAACTTCGTCCACACCCGGCAGGGGCGAGGGCAACACGGCTCGGCACACCCCAGCCACATCAACGGCCATCCCCGGCTCGGGGTGTTCGAGGTAAAGCGCGCCGTCGCAGCCCACCATCTCTTGATCGCTGCTCGTAGAGGCCATGATGCCCGGCTCGATGGCTGAACCCGTCAGGGTGAACGCTCGCGCGTTCTGGGTCAGCACCGGGAAGGTCACGCGCACACCGCCTTGGCGCGCGGCCACGGACTTCTTCTCCGTCTCGCCGATCTCAACGCCAACGGGCAGATCCTTGTCCTTGAGGCTCACGGTCCTGGGCATGAGCGCTGGCAGTTGCAGCATCCACCCAATGGGGCCGCGGGAATCGTCTTTTGATTCCGGAGCCCTCTATGAGCAACGAGCGCCTCAAATCTCTTCGCATCCGTGCCTTCCACGCCCAGGCGGGCCACTGTTTCTATTGCAGCCTCCCGATGTGGCTTGCCTCGCCTAACGAGCTGGGCTTACGTCACCGCTCTGCACGTCCTTACCAGTGCACGGCCGAACACCTGATTGCTCAACAAGACGGCGGCTTGGATGTGCCCGAGAACGTGGTGGCCGCGCGCGCACGCTGCAATCAAGGACGCCACAAGCGGCAAGGGCCCACACCCTCCCCTGGCGCTTTCCGGACACTGGTTCGGAAGCGGCTGGCGGTGGGAAAATGGTGGACTTTACTGCCGCCAGGGATTGCGCATGCGCCTGTATGACCTCATAAATCTTTACGAGCCTTCCTTTAAGCCTGAAATCACCAAAGTGCATCTAGCTCGAAGCCACGGCAGAGACAGGCCAATGGATGTTTGGTTGAACGGGAAGTTCGACGAGTGGCAATGCTGGCAGCGGAAGAGACGAAACTTTGAGCGGGACCTTGTGTTGGCCTTGGTCCAAGTTCCCGACACATATCGCTGGATGTTTGCCGGACTCTTCTGGTCGCGCGGCAGTCTTCCCGAGCATGACCATGAAGGCACGCTCCACTACGCGTATGAGCTTGAACGCATACCCAGCACACTTTCGCTGGAAGGGCGTCTCTTTGTCACTGGCAAATACGTCAGCCGCACGTCATATTTGAAGGGTGAGACACTGTCTGAAGACATGGTAGTGCACGAACTGCTGGCAGAGAAGCTGGGAGATGGTGAGTTCCCTGGCTTCAATCAAGTAGATATCCCAAAAGACACGTTGGATCGCATCGTGGCCAGCGGCAACAACTCGTGGCGTGCTGCGCTCTCCAGCGTAAAAGGGATCTACCTCCTCACCGATAGCAAGACTAGCATGCTCTACGTCGGCAAAGCCGACGGCGAGGCCGGTATTTGGGGCCGCTGGTGTCAGTATTCGAGCACCGGGCACGGGTGGAACAAAGCTTTGGTGCAAGAGTTCGGCATCAAGGCCAACGATCGCCAGAAAGACTTACGGTTTTCCATCCTCGAAATCATGGACAGGCGCTCACAGGAGGAGCAAATCGAAAAGCGCGAATCACACTGGAAACGAATCTTGATGTCCCGCAGCGGCTTCAATCGGAACTGACCCAAGGGCCCCAGAAAGGTAGAAGCGCGCATCTACGCGAGGCATCCTTTGGCCAAGAATACTAGTTTTCCACTTGGAGTCGTGATCACTCCTCTAGCACAACTGCATCGGCACGGGCTTTCAGTTCCTTTGTCTTTCTTCGGTCACGGCCCTCCAAATACTCACGGAGGCGTGAACGAACGAAGGGAAGCATTCTTGGCTCGCAGGAAGCCTGATCAAGGATGGAGCCTTCCGACTCAAACCAATCACGCACCTCTTTAGCCTCTTGTTCACTGCCAAATACCTGCTCTAACGCTTCCACTCGCATAACATCCATATAAAGGACTTGGTGCAACCAGGCAATCTCACATGGTCTCATCCACATCACAACTCGGTCATGAAGCTCTTTTAGACTGGTAGAGCTGCGCCCTCCACTATCGATTTCATCGATCAATAGTGAGAGGTGATACGGAAGACCTGACGACTCATGCCACGCTCGCTCGTGCTCCTGTGGATCGTCAATCCCCAAGTTTGTGAGGAGTTCATTGACTTCCGCTCTTTCTAAAGGCTTGAGCACTATGGCTCGCCTGAGTTGCGCTTCGTAATCCTTCCACAAAGCATTTGTAGCTTTGAGCCTAAATCTTGTCAGAACAATCAAAGTTGAATCTATATCACTGTTCTTAAGCTTATTGAAGAGCTTCGGTATCAATAGGCTACCAAGCTGTTTGTGTAGAGCCTCGTAGTCCTCTACAACAAAAAGCAACCGCTCGAGCCGCTTGATTTTTCCATGACCCGGCTGGAGCTTTCCTTCATGAGTGCCAACAAGAATGGCCGTCAGGTCAGCGACCAAGGCACTTGCAAGAACTTCTTCCGGGTCTTGTTTGGCAGCTTCGCGAAGAGATGAGGCTGAACCGAGTCCCAGCTTCTCCCAGAAATGGATGGATCCCGCTGACAGCGCCTTGATCTCTTCAGTTGCTAGTGGAATCTCGTCAGCCGCATCCTTCACTGCCTGCGCGTCAACGAACTCGCGGATCTTCGGAATAAACACGCCAACGCGGCCAACAATCGACGCTCCCGTCTTGATTAGGTCGGCAACGCCCTTGAAATCCTCGGTGCTAATTCCTCGGCCCGAGAGTTCTTTAGTGATCTCACTCCGGATCCGCGAGACAGCCTCAATCGCTTCACGTGTCTTAGGAAAATAGTAGCTGGGCGGCTTTAGCCCAATTCCGGGCCCTGCCGCCGAGCGAACTATCGAACCCACCAACTGGTCTATAGCCGCCACAGTAAAGTCACCACTTGAGCCATCCACGCCCCGGTTAGCTCCTGCCAATTCGATCTTGAGATATCCAAGACTGTCGAGATCGACCGCTTGCAACGCCTTAGCAAAAACGCTGCTCTTACCAATACCGCTCGGACCCTCAATGCTTTGAATCTTCAACCCTCTACTTGATGCCCCCTCAAGCAGGTCCTTGAGCACTTGCGCTTCACGTTGGCGTCCGACAAATCCTTCCATGTTCCTCACCCTGTTTGTGCATTTTCTTCCGCAAACGTTTTTGGATGACACACCTCCCCAGGCATGTCCTGACTGCTCTACTTTGAAATGGCAGCCTGCAACTGCTCGGTCACGCTGTTCCCCTTCTCATCTCTCAGCTGAGCCATGAGATAGACGCCTCGCCCATTACTCTTCTTGGCCCACAACTCGCCGATCATGCGCTTCTCCTTCTCCGTGTCTGCTGAATAGCGGTCGCCGCCCTTGTATTCAACGACCAGCAAGCGGCCGTCCTTTAGTCGTGCGACGAAGTCAGGGTAGGTGCGCTGCTTTGACGTGGGCATCCAAAACTGGCTCTTGTCTACCAAGTTGCGGACCCAGAATTCCACCTCATCTAGCTGATCAATGGCTTGGGCGCACAGGAACTCCTCGCCTACCTTGCCGCTGGCGGTCTTCCACTGGAGGTCGCCCACAAACGGGTAGTAATGCTTGCGGAACCGGTAGGTGCCGCCCAGGTAATAGGAATGGGCAGGATATTGGGTCATGTCCGCCGGGTAGGTAAACATCACACCGGGTTCGTCGCTGACCACGATATCGGCGTCCGCACCGAACAACGCCTGCTGGAAGCCGTCCTTGAGCGCTTCGGCCTTGGCGATTTGGAGCTGCTCGCCCAGTTTCCGCCGGAGAACGAACTGGCCGTTGAGCAACTGGGACAGCGAGAACCCGCGATCCTCGGACAGAGAACTGATGGCTCGGCGCAGCCACTCCCGAAGCACGGGCTGCTTGACCCCCGGATCGCGGATCTTCTGGTCCAGCCAGCCCACCAAGTCCGCTTGGGTGCGATCTTTGGCGAAGCCCGGCAAGTAGGTGTTTACGTCGTCATCGATCTTTGTGTAGCTAACCTTTGAATCGACAAGATCCACCTCAAAGGTTTGGCTGTCGGCGTTGAACTTGAGGCTGGTTAGGTCCGGTGGATACGCAAGCAGGTCCCAAGTGAAGCCGGCCGGCACCGCCCCGCTCTCCAAAAACTCCAGCTCGCCCTGCTCCATGACGCCGAGCCGGGGCACGCTGAACACCACGCCGTTCTGGCTTGGAGCTGCAACCGCCTTGGAGGCAATTTGGTGCCGCTCGATGGTGGCGGTGGCTTCCTCGCGCTCCTTGGCCGGAACGGCTTGAGTGATGGCTTCCACGGTCGAGTCGTCCACCTCTCCGGTGATCTCTACCGAACCGCCCTTGCCTTCCTCGTTCGGAATGAACACAACGCTGGCCTGGTCGCGCGCAGGCACGCCTGTCAGGTCCGGCTGCTTGCTCACCGTAATCGTGGTCTTGGGCGTGACGGGGACCGGGTTGACCTTGCCACCTTGCAGGTCCAAACCGGGACCGGGAGTGGGATCAGGCAGCACCGCGCCCACGGCCTCCAGCGGGTTGAACCCGATGTCGATGAGGGATTTGGTCAGCTCGGCGGCGGCCAGGTTGAAGTGGGTCGTAGTGACATGGGCATAGGCCTTGTTCATGGCCTCCTGCTTGCGGCGAGTGGCATATGGCATGCGCAGCACACGGCCCAGCAGCTGCTGAATGTCCTTGTCGCTCTTAACTTGGGCCACCGAGCAGAAGACGTAGGCAAACGAGCAATCCCACCCTTCCTTGAGCGCTTGCTTGGTGATGATGACCTCGATGGGGCAATCCTTGGCAAACAGGTCAACGCCGTCGATCTCGCGCTGGTCGCCGGTTGCGATGGCGATGGCCTTCTCGGCCACCTTCTCGTTCTCAATGAGGTGCTTCTTGACCTCCTCGACCGTGGCCGTGCCTTTGGCGTTCTCGGCCTGAATTAGCAGGATCGGCCGGATGTAGTCCGGCTCCCCGAGCGCGGTCTTGCCCAGCTCGTTGCGGCGGGCCACGGCGCTGCCCACGGCTACCTCCCACTGCCCGACGTGCTCCTTGAGCACGACCGGGAACTTGATCATGTTCGCGTTCTTCAGCTCAAACGCGCTTACGCTCACCAGCACGTTGCTCTTGCTGGCTTCCGGCGTGGCCGTGAGCTCCACCACCACCTTGGCGCCCAGACGCTCGTAGACCTGGTAGGAGAGCGGCGTATTGGCGTTGTGCGCTTCGTCGGTGATGACCAACGGGCCGTGGAGCTTGAGCAGGTTGGCAAAGGACGCGATGGCCTTGCCCGCCTTATTCTGCTCCAGGTAGGCCAGATCGGACACGCTGCCGGCGAAGTGCGCCTCTAGGTCCTCGTGGTGCTCGTAGACCTTGCGGCCGTCTTGGTTCTCCACGCGCAGCGCGGCCATGGTCGAGATGACCACACACACCTTGGTGCCTAGGTCAGCGGGGCGGATGTGGGTGAAGTCCTCCACGTCATACACGGCGACCTTACCCCCGAACGCCTCGTCCAGCTCCTGACGGTAGGGATGGCGAGGGTTCTTGAAGGCTTCAAGCGTCTGGGTCTTGATCTGGGTGGTGGGCACCATCCACATAACCAGCGGGAACTCGCGCTCCAGATAAGCGTCGCCTGCCGCCTGGATGATGTGCGCGCCCATGACCGTCTTGCCACCACCCGTGGGGATGCGTAGGCAAACGTAGGGCGAAGCCACCAAGCCTGGCATGGCCTTGTATTGGGTCACCAGGCCGGCGTCTACGTTCTTCTCAAACGCTGGCGAGGGACCGTTCAGGCGGGCGTCTTCGAGAAACTGGGCCAGGCTGGACAAGGCCCGCTGCTGATACACCTTGAGGGAAAGAGCCATGCTTAGCGTGCCTTGATGTCGTAGGGGGTCTGCTTGAAGGTGATCTGGAGCTCTTCCAGCCGCTCCCTGGGCAAATCGCAGGACTCGCCATAGATCACCTTAGGCCCTTCAAAGGCCTGCAAGCCTTTCAACACCCGCTTGGTCAGCACGTTGCCGCCAGTCTTGCTCTCATCGCCCAGGATGCCGTTGAACAGCAGGTAGTAGCCCACCTCATAGTATTCCCCGAGGAATGGTTGCTTGGCTGCGCGAGTGGATCGTGCCGTGCCGGTCTCCGCGAACCATACGTGAGCGGCCAAGTGCTCAAACTTGATGCCCTCACGGATATGCCCCGATTCGTCGAACACAGGAACGCCGAGCTTGAAGAAGCGGAATCCGTCTCCGCCCTCCCATTTCACTGCCTCGGAAATTCCCCCTTTCTCTCCGTCGACCACCTTCTGTAGTCGAAGCTGGCAGTGGCTCCGCGCATGGCTTCCCATCTCGATGCCAATCCACCGCCGACGCATTTTATGAGCGACGGCCGCAGTAGTCCCTGACCCGAGGAAACTATCCAAAACTATGTCGCCAGGGTCCGTAGCTATCTCAATGATGCGCTTAAGCAACCTTTCGGGTTTGGGTGTGGCGAAGGTGTCACCCTTCCCCATCAACTGGTGCTGTTCCTTTGCAGCCTCGTCCGTATGACCTACCTCTTCGGAAGGCCACCAAGTCCAGGGGACTACACCTTCCGACTGGTCCAGAAAACGAATGATGTTGGGTTGAGAGTTGTTGTCTTTGCCAAAGTAGATGCGCCCTTCCGCCTTCATCTTTAGATATTCAGGCTCGATGGTGCTCCAGCAACGTCCTTCAGGCGGCGTGTGAATAGCGCCACCTGGAGCCTCAATTTCATACATCTGATTGGCTCGATAGCCTTGTGCAGTCATCGGGATCGGACGCCAGCGTCGGCCGGTAGCCTTATCTACATTGCGGTAGACCTTGGCTTGCTCTTCGGTAAAAGGAACACGATTCCTTGCTTTTTTGAATGTGTCAGGGTCGTTGGCATAAACCAAGATATAGTCGTGGACATCGCCGATGGCCTCGCGATTTTCACGTGAGTAGCGCTTTTGCCAGATACAAGTTGCGACGAAGTTTTTCCGCCCAAAGATCTCATCCATGATGACCTTGAGGTAGTGCCCCTCATTGTCATCGATCGTGATCCAGATGGACCCAGATTTGCTTAAGAACTCACGAAGAAGCTCCAATCGCGGATACATCATCGACAACCACTTCGCATGCTCAACGTTGTCGTCGTATTGCTCAAAGGCGCTCTTCGTGTTGTATGGCGGGTCGATGAAGATGCACTTTACCTGCCCGGAGTAGTAAGGCAGCAGCGCTTTCAGCGCATCCAGGTTGTCGCCCTCGATCAGCATGTTGGGAGAGTCCACCTCCCCATAGGACAAGCTGGCCACCGGCTCCAGAAGTCGATAGGGCGTCAAGGCGGAACGGGTCAGGTCCTCATCACGGTTGGACCAGTTGAGCAGCGGCATCTAAGACATCCCTTCGAACAAGCGGCAATTATCGGCCAGGCGCGACCTGGAGCCAACGCTAGCGCATGGCCGTAAGCCACACGTGACTGGCCAGACTGACACTTGCAAATCGCAAGAACAGACCAACCTTGGTCTCTACATTGTCATTCGGGGCCCCTGCTCCTGCTGAGCTGTCCGCTGCTGGGTCTGCTCCATCTGCTGCTGTCGCGTCTGGTCCTGCTTAATGACCTCCGCCTGCTGCAAGCTCTGCTGGGCCGGCTCCTGCGAGGCCTCGCGCCCATCCACGTGGGCATGGAACTGCGGCGCTTTGTCCAACCCGTGCGGGGCATAGATCGCAACGACGTTCTGAGCGCCATCGTTCCCCAAGCCTCCTGTGACCCTGTCCACTCGCTTGAGCAACGGGTCGTCCACCTGCTGCTTGTAAAGTGCAGCTGAGACATTCCTGGTCTCTTCTTCGTTCCAGTTGCCCGTGCCCCGCACCCAGGAATGGATCTGCTGGTAAGTGGAGTGGTCTGGGTGCGCGGGGTTGTCCGCCAATAGCGGACCAGCCGCCGCCTTCTCCAGCGCCGGTTCGGCCTCTTGCTCCTTGCTGCGCCCTGGCCCGGTCACCGACACCGCGCCCAGCGTCGGCACATGCGCCATAGCAGGCTGGCCGAGTTCGGCCTTGGCTTGGCGTAGCTCCTCAGCGGTCGTCAACGCGACCTGGTGGGCAACCCCGTCTTGGCCAACTTGGTAATGGGCAATGGGACTGTCGTAGCCGTATTGCCCGTGCTCGTTCGGCTTCAGCTGCTGCATCGTCGGGCCAGCAAGGCCTTCGGTCTGCTTGGTGCGCTGGGTGGCCAGCTCCACCGCTTGAAGATTGTTCTCTTGGGCGTTGAGGTCGACGCCGGCGGCCCGGTAGCGATGCAGGAGCTCGTTGTGCTCCATTTGCGCGGGCGTGGGCGCTGGCCGCGATTGGATGGCCGCCAAGTGCTCCTGAGCACGCTCCAGGGACGGCTGGCGCATCTGGTTGGTGAGCTCCAGTTCCACTGCCAGGTTGCCGGTGGCAACCCCGTCCCTGCTGGTCCACTGCCCAGCCTCATTGCGCTGGTAGGTCTGACCATCGTGGCCTTGCACCCGGCCCTGCTGGGCACGAGCACTTTCCACTGCCGCCGGCACCACCACCCCGTAATCCTGTGACCGCTGAGCGGCATGGTTTTCAAGGTAGGCCTGGGCGATGGCCTCACGACCATTAGCGATGTTGCTCTCGATCCGCGACAGGGCTTCTTGGTTCAAGCGCTGCGCCTGCGCCGGGGTAGCGGCCTGAGGCTCGTAAACACCCTGGTCGCTTGCACCCGTCACGCCGGTCTTGACCTGGCGCTCCCAGGACTCGGTGGCCGGATTGCGCTGCCAATTCTGGTTGTCCAGACCCGTCCGATCGCCAGGCTGGGCCGGGAGGTTGAATGGGTCCTGCGGCGGCGGTGCTTTGCCCAGCGCGAACTCGGCAGCTCTGGCATTCGCCACCGCACCCAGTTCCTGGGACTTGGCGTAGCTGGCCCCCACTGGGGCCTGACTAGGAGTGTCTCGTCCATCGGCCCCGCGCTCGAAAGCGCCTTGGCGCTGCCAATCCCGGCCGTTGAATTGCCAATCCACACCGGCTTTGTCGGTCTGGTGGTAGATGGCGCGGTTGTCCAGCAAATCGGCGCCTTTGTCGAAGGCCTTGCTCATCAGGACCGCGTCGCCAACCACCAAGGCCGCAGGCACAAAGCCTCCGCTGCTGCCCAGCGCCGCTGCCGTGGACGCACCACCAGCCCAGCCGCCCGCGTTGCGGGCAATGGCGTGCTGCACCTCTGACTGTGCCGCCGTGGTGTTTCCCTGCTCCATCAGCGCGGACGCCGTGCGCGCGGTCATGACCGCATCCGTGCCCGTGGTCAAAAGTCCGCCAGCACGGGTCAGGCCCCGAGCAGAGGCCTCGCCCATCAACAGCTGCATGGCGACATCACCGCGCTGCCCGCGCGGCACACGGATGTTTTGTGCAGCTTCCTCACCCAAGGTTTGCTCAACCTTGAGGATGCCCTGCTCTGACAGCACCACACGTCCGTCGTGATGGGCATTGGCGATGGCAACCGAGAGCCCACTTCGTTGCAGCGTTGGATTCCCTCCACGCGCAATGGCCGTGCTGCTGACCTGGATCTGATCGAGCGCGGTGACAATGCGGGACTCAGAGTTCGCCACGCCTCCCCAGCCGTGATCCACTCCGGTGAAGCCTTTCAGGGCATCGATTTGTGTAGCGTGGGCTTCGTGATAGCCCGGGGTGTCACGGAAAAAGTTCTGGACTTTCGCGCTCGCCTGTGAGGGCGAAAGTCCCACTGGCGTGTTGGTGTTCAAGTCGCCATTGATCAAGCCGACCTTGATGGTGTCGCGCAATTGCTCCACACGCTGGGCAACGCGGTCCAATGCCTCAGGGTCGCCACGCAAGGCGGCGCGACCATCCCGCGTCGCCTGGAGATCGTCCAAGCGCTCAATCACGCCATCTTGGTAAGCACCAAGAGGACCGCCGCTGTGCGGCGTAATGTCCAACGCCTGAGCGAACTGCGGATCGGACGGCAAGAACAGGCGATTCTCTGGGGCGTGAATGTCGAACCGGCCCGTCTCTTGAAGCTTCGCCAGCAACTCGCTGTTCTTGAGCGTCTGCTGTTCGATGTTGTGGTGATCTTGAAAAAGCGTCCGATAGTTCGGCATGACTCAGGCTCCTTCCTGTTGGCTTGCGGCTCGCGTCAACGGTTCACTACGTCGTAGAACCAGAGGCCATCCGACTGGCCTTCGGTGCCAATCCCCGCTGCCTCAACAGCGTCCTTGAACACCCGATCGCAAAAAACACCGCCATGGAAAGGAAGCCTGAAAACGTGGGCCTCTCCAAGCACGTCATGCTTGAAAGCCAAACGACTCCCGCCTGCCAAGCTGTAATACTTCCCGTCCTCATAGTCATCGCTGATCTTGATGTCGAGTTCGGACGCGTCCTCGTCCAAGGCATCCAACGTGCGAACGACATCGCAGAGGAAGAACGTCGGCCCCTTGGAGCCATCGGCCAGGCGATAGTCGGCGTCAGCGAAAACGAAGGCATCTGCGTCCACAGACTCCATCACTTGGCGGAGCCGTTCGGAGACCAACCAATAGCCACTGAAGCCGCCCTCCAGGTCCTGCGGCAACTCCCCTTCGCTGGGGTTGTAGACCAAGCGCGGAGTCTCGTGCAGTGGCGGAAACCCACCCTCGTCCGGCTTCAAGATGAGCCGCGGCGGCGACAGCAATGCCTTCTCGTTCTCGAAGACCACGCCGTGGCCTTTTCCGCCTCTGCGGGCATCGGGACGTAACTGGAAGAACTCACCGACCTTGGGTTCGTTGATCGTCTTCGTTTCCATGCGTTCGGTCTCCATATGGGTGTCAACCCATTGCTCTGCCCAAGAGTCTACCGCCCTACCCTTCGCCATGGACAGCTGAGCGCGGCCGTTTCCAGCTGTATGGATAGCCATACAATGCAGCAACCTCAGAAAAGCATAGGACGCATGCGGAAATACGAACTTGTATCGCAGGATGACGAATGGGGTTGTGCGGCTGCCTGCGTGGCATCGATCTTGGACATCCCATACCAGCGGGCAAAGCGCTTGCTAGAAAAAGAGAAGTCGGCCGGGATAAACGATAAGCCAAAAGGCTTCGAGATCGATGAAATCGCCCATGCTCTCTACAAAAAAAATGTAAAGGTTGTTGCCGACTGGAATCCTCCCGCGAAGTTGCCCAGCGGCACCATCGTGTGTATCCATAGCCGGGTCAGATACGCCAGCTATCACTACCTGCTCAAGGTTCCAGGCGGCTATATGGATCCTTGGTTCGACTTGAAGGATGGAGTCATGGAAGCGCAACTGCGCGCGGAACTACCCAAAGGGACCAAGCTTGTTGTGGCCCTTATTCCGACCAAGAAATAGGGCTCTTGAGAAGAGCCGTGAGTTGGTGGATGTGAACGTCGGAGCGGCAGCACGGACTGCCGCTATCGTCTGCTTCTACGAATGGGTTTAAAGGGGCGGGCTATGCCCACCCCCTGCTGGCCAGGCTGACGTGCTGCTGGCCGCCAATAACCAGGTGGTCGAGGACTCGGATGTCCAGGAGGCCCAAGGCTTGCTCCAGGCGCCTAGTGACTTTGCGGTCGGCTTCGCTGGGCTCCGGATTCCCGCTCGGATGGTTGTGGAAGAGGATGACGGCGACGGCGTTGAGGTCCAGGGCACGCTTTGCTACGACTCGCGGGTGGACATCGCACCCGTCGATGGTGCCGCTGAAGAGGTGCTCGGTGGCCAAGATGTGGTGCTTGGTGTCGAGGAAGATGCATCCGAAGACCTCACGCGGCAGGTGGGCGCAGCGGGCGACCAGGTAGCTGCCGGCTTGCTCCGGGCTGTGGATGCGGCCTTGGCGTTGAAGGCGCTGCTCCAGGATATTCGCTGCCGCCAGGAGAATCCCCTCCTCGTCCATCTGAAGTTGATACTGGACCGCTCGGTCTTGGGTGCGCTTCATCGGTTCTTCTCCACCAGCGCGTTGTGCGCCTCGTGGGAACCGGTAGGCGAAGCGTGCGGCCCGACCGCACCCGGGAGTGAGCACCGTTAGGCGCGCAGCGAAGGGCCGCAACAGAGCGTCAGCGTCGAGAAGGAGGCCTGCCCTTGCGGTCGGGACAGCGGAGCCAAGGTCCTTTTGAGAGGCCCAGCGCTGGTGGAGAAAACACCATGCCTGCCAACAAGGCTTACGGGCCAAACGGCGTGCGGATTGACGAGGCAACTGATGTTGTCAGCAGGCGATGGCTGGGTTTTGCAGCCATTGATGGAGCTACTGCGGACCTGTGCTTGCTTGCCTTACGCACGCATCACTGCGCACGAGAAGCGCGCAACCATCGGGATGGCCTTGGCAACACTCATGAACTCAGACTTGGTTTTCGGTGTTTTCCAGTCCGTGCCAGGACAAGATTTCCTCGGCCCGACGGCCGACGAACTGTGCGTCTTCGCTCGTCGCTGCCTTGCTCTCGATGGCGGCGGCCATGACTGTAAAAGCTCGCCAAAAGTGGCGGCGATCAGGACTCGACGCCCGCAATGTCGGCACGGCTGCATCCAGGCGTTCGAGGTGAAGGCGTAGCTCGGCTCTGTCCATGGGCCTGAGTATCGGCAGTGCGGTCGCACCGCCTGAGACACGTCGTCGCCAAGGTGCGCGGAGTCAATTTCTTTCGGATGCCAGCACGACGCTACTCAGGCGTCCTGCGGGAGGCAACCATTCGACCCCACGTCCGGCAAGCTCACATTGAACCTTCAACGAGCACTCCACAACACTATCGAATCCCGGCGCAATTTTTTAAGAACATACGTAAAAAACGAAAATGTTGAGAGGCCCCAATGCGAGTTGACAAACCAGAGTGAGAAGTGATAATTGAGAAACACACTTATGATGCAGACTACACATGTCACAGCACAACGAAGAAACCAAAGCCGAGCTAAAGGCTGAATTGATAACGTTTTTCACCTCTGGCATCCGCCCAGATATCAATGAGCTAGACGATGCATATTTTGACGAAATTTTAGAACAGTCTCTCGTTCGCGATCCTCCATCAATAGAAACGGACCTCGGCAATCACGCGACCGCCCCGAAAGGCCCTAAAAATCGATGACCGAGCCAGACTGGTTTAGGCAAGACCTGGAAGATTTGACCTGCTCGTATAAAACGAAAGAGCGTCGGAAAGCATTCACAAATGCAGTGAAAGAAACAAGAACTTGGATAAAGCAACACCCTAAACTCGGAAATTCCAAATATTCAGAAGAGCTTGGCATCCCGGGATTACGTCACAAAGCCCTATTAGATAAGAGCTTCAACATACTTTTCTTCTATATAATAACCCCATCAAACAAGATTCTTGCATCAAGATTACTTGTTGGCGATGGCGACACGATGCGTAAGCTTTCCATATTGAAATAGCGCCAACATATTTCACTTTATTTGATTTTATCAATCACGCAATGAGCGTTAATATAGCAATATAGTATTTACCCACCATCCACATGAAAGACTTCCCACCACTTTTAAATACTAATTTAGGGTCACGGCATTACGCCTTCGAAGCCCTCTTATAAAAGGTTGAGGCTAGTCATGGGGAAAGGCAAAACGCCCTTGGTGATGTAAGGAATTTTTAAAATCGCCGTCATCCAATCGCCCGCTTCCCCCAAAGTAGCGAATTTGCAAAAAGCTAGCCTTAGGATGCTTACCTCGCAATAATATCCATTATCCATCGATACCCTCATGGAAGTGCCCAATGCATCGCTAAAATCCAATGCTATTGGCTCACTCTATAGCCCTTCATCCATCTATCTCATGTGCACAGGTCGCCGATAAAAGGAAGCGCGTCTATATTCGTGGCAAACAAAGAAGTCCGGCTGGTTTATTCAGAAGCTCGATCAGCGACTCTGCCTCAGCCCACGTGTCCCCGGCATGCGCAATCACCTCAATCGGAATCGTCTTTGTCACAGGGTCTGTCAGGTTGGCTGCATGGATTTCCACAGTGAGAGCACCTTTCCGACACTCCACGCCACCAAACCAAACGACCTCAAACTCAAACGATTCGGGGATCGAACGATGCCTCCACTGCTGGCAGGTCAGTTCAGTGGAGGGACGGGGGCTCCTCGGTCGCTTGCCCGATTCCCAATAAAACTTATCACTCTCTAACGTCGATGGCAGCATGGGAGAGACGAATCTATGGACGTGGGAAGTCAGGGGGTCGAATCCGTGGGAAATTCCAGAAAATGAGACGGTCCGCCCCAGTGCGCTAAGAGCCCTCGCCTTCTTCCAATGGCCCTTCGGTGCTGCAGGAGGGCGTGGAAGCGCCAACCCTAAATTCACCTGATTGATCTCCACCTGCATACCATTCTCAAGATCAGCAGCTCTTGGCTCCTCGTCTTCGTCAGGCAGCTTGACCAATAGCTCGCCGCCGCGGATGGAAAACGTCACCCTTACATCCTTAGCGGGACATGCGCCGTCGTTGATCAGTTCAAGAAAAATTCGTGGCGCTGGCTGGCGCCTCTCAAGCTTAAGGTGAAGCTCTTTGAAATAGGCCTCACAGTTGGAAATCCACTCAGGATATTTTTCCTGCTGATACTTCTGAATCTCGTCATCGGTGGCCGGAACGAACTCCTCCTTCCCGAAATGTGCATGAATTCCATGAAGTCCGGGCCTTGTGCTACGAACTGAACTTTCACGCTGACCAAAATCGGTTTCTTGAGGAAATTTTCTCTTAAGCGCATTAAGTAGCTCTACTATTTGTGCCTCACTCAGGGCCTCAAACCCGTCCACTTCGAATCGCCAGGGTAGCGCTGCTGCCTTAACCACGCAGACAGGCTCACTAGTCCTGAGCCGTTTTAACTCTCCCTCAAGAGCTTTGATTCTCCTTTGATCTTCATCGCTTTCAGCAGACAAAAGCCACTCTTGAGGCACACGATGGAATGGCACTCCAATGCGCCGAGCACTCATCAGAACGCCGTTGTCGTTGGACAAAAGCTTCACTGGCTCATCAGCGCAGGCTTTCACCAAAGCAGAAACCGTCCCGACGATGGCGTCATCGGCCTGTCTGTAATCGAGAGACTCTTCGGTCTCAGGATCAGGACGAAGATCTTCTCTGCAAATCAAGCTAACGTCAGGTAGCGAGCCCTGTTTAGAGATGAGGACAGATGGTGACTCTAGCAGCTCACCGATCAAGCCATTAACGGTTCTCGCACGCTTTGCTAAGCGGCCCTGCCCTCCCTTCTGCCTGTCAACCTCCCGCATCACGGGGGCAATCAGAACTAAGATAATTGAGTCAAACCCGGGAAACACTTCCTTCCAGGGAAGTTCGACGAGCGGTCGGCATTGCACCAGCACATTTGTATCGGGGACAAGATAGATACGTTTGGACACGTTATTACTTTGCCGAGGTGGTTTCGATATTATAGCCGGAGTAACTCTCCCAACTGTCACCACCGAGGCTTCGTCTTTAAGACCGCTTGCTCTTGCCTGCGGACCCGGCTATTCACGTGCTAGCACAGGTGACATATCAAGGTACTACCTCGATAAGGAGGATCGTCTTCTGCTTGCCAAGCTGGCAAAGAAGGACGCCGCGTGGTCCGGCTTTTCAACGATGAGTTCCGAGTGGCTGATGCGACACCTGAGCTAGACAGCGACCTCGGCGATTCGAACCGGGCTAGGAAAATACCTACAGTCCAGTCCGCCTTTCGCCGAGAGTGCCTCAAGCTCTTTCCCTCCATGATGACGTCTTCCCAAGGGCTGGCCCTGGCAGTCGTTTGTCTGACGATGGTGTCAGGCAACCAGAGATGCATAGCATCATTTCGGAGGATCACTGTTGGGCGTTACGGCAACAACTCGGCACGTGGGCGATTGCCTGCTCACAGCCCACGTCACCCCTTCTGACGGAAAGTTCCTACCAGAGCTCCTAATTTCCAGGCCCAGCGGCATCACGCTTCACCGCTACCCAGTCCTCAGTGTTGCCTTCCCTGATCGAAGCGCTGCGTATGACTACGCCAAGCACTGGATGGCTGCGCGTGCTATGTGTCTAGCACAGGCTCAGTAAGCGCGGCCTGACAACCACCTTACCTCAGCCCTCGCCGTCCGCGTCTGTTAGCCCATGCCAAAACAAGATTTCCTCGGCCCGGCGGCCGACGAACTGCACGTCCTCGCTCGTCGCTGCCTTGCTCTCGATGGCGGTGGCCATGACTGTAAAGGCTCTCCAAAAGTGGCGGCGGTCAGGACTCGACGCGCGCAACGCTGGCACCGCTGCGTCTAGTTGATTGAGGTGGATGCGCAACTCGGCTCGGTCCATGACCTCAAGTATCGGCAGCGCTGTCGCATCGGTTGAGACACATGGCTGCGCCCCTCTGAAGGCGAAAGCTGAAGTAGGTGATAGCTTTGCACACCGCCTTGCCCTGGCTAAATCCGGATGGAGCTATGCCGCTGGCATGTGTGGACTCGCTCTCCACCACGAAGGCTATTTGTGCCGGCACGACGCTGCTCAAGCGTCGCGCGGGGTGAGCGACCATCGGTCCCGCGTCCGGCAGAATCAGATTGCGCCTCTGGCATTCCTGAAACCATCGGTCTCGCGCCCTACGGGATGTCAGGAAGTTCTGAGCCAGCCGTCATCCAATAGCGCCAAGCTCCCCGAGGCATCTCCGGCGCGACCAAGTCACGGCCGCACAGAAGTTACGGGACATCAACCATTACGCGGGGACGGGGTCCTGATCTTCAGCCCAAACGTTTCGCCACTAGATCCATCCACCCAGACTGAGATGCGGAAGCTTGGGCGCTCAACGGGCCGCAGCCCGCGATGACCTGGAGCGCGTCCACGCCGGCCTGATCCTGGGGAAAGAACGGCCCGTCCACGCCCCTTACGAAGTGGTCGCCTTGAATGGCCCCGCATACTTCACAGTGGTTGGCCCAATAGGTCGCGTTCGCGGTCTCCGAGCGCCCCGGCTTGAGCCATGGTGCAACCGCTTGGATGTGCGCCGCTGTGCCTGGGTCCAGCGCCTCGATGTAGCCCAGTATGGCCGTGCCACCTATCTCGGGCTCGTCGTCTGGCTTTTGAACACCTTCGTTGTCGATGAAGGACGGCACCCACACCGTGGTGACAGGAATGGCCTTTGCGCACTTCCAGCACTGAGTGGTCGCTTGCAGGAGGGCGTAACTTGGAGCGCTAAAGGTCAGCGGGGTCATGGGGTCGTATCGGTGTATGCACCGCGATTCCAGGAACGATAGCGCCAAGGCACCACGTCCTCCAAAAACGTGATGCGGGGGCTGGGAAGGTTGCCAAATCCTGCGATGCTGGCGCGCAACCGCTCGGCCTGAGCCTCGGGGACAAAAAGCCAAGGCCTCACCGTCCAGTCCAGCGGGACACCGCTGTCTCGCTCAAGGGCGCCCCTGATGCCGGCCCAGTGCTCGTTCCATCCCTTCAGGCGAGCAATCAACGAAGGGGACCGGGCTGCGTAGCTGATTTCGCACAAATAAGCCGCCCCCTCCTTGAAGCTCACGGCCACCGCATCGCAATACCAATGCGGGCCGCTGGTGTCCGGGTTGGCGCCCTCGTTGAGCTGGATGCAGCACTGGCTGTTGACGAAAAGCGCGCGGTCCGCTCGAAGGTAATCAAGCACCACACCCTCGAAATGGTCCATGTTAGTTAACTCCCGTTTTAGCTGCTTTATCTACCAAGATAATACTAACATCTGAGCAGGTCACTTAGGAACGGTACACCTTAAAAACTAACATAAAGACTGCTTTAGTTAGCTTATTTGCATTAAACAGTACAATAATGCCAGGGCAAATCACTCAAAAATATTTCGCCAGTCAGACTTAAATCATTGAATTACATGGATCTATCGAGTTGAAAGCGAACATAATAATTTTGGCTCAAGTCCATGCGACACCGTTGCGGTAGAGTTTGCTTCAGGAAAAGAAAAAAACAGCCCGTTTTGATTGACGAATTTCCGGGCTGTTTTATCACTACTTCCATTGAAACAATGGAAGCAAGCAATGTCCTCTATCGTCCAGCAACAGCTCCGCGATTACATCACCTCCCCGTTTGGGCTCCTACAAATCAAGGATGTCCATGTCGGCAACGTCCGGGCCTCCGAAATCAACATTACGGGTCGCGAAGCCGCCATCCACGCCCTGGAGCTCTTTGACCGCGCGGATGAGCGCTCCCGTAGAGTGCGCCTCAGTAAGAATCGGACGCTCTACCCCGAGCCCCTACCCCTCTGCTCTCCTGCTCGACTGCTGTCGGTCGAGATCTCGGACTACCTCGGCCATCGCGAGCGGTGCTGCCTGGCAAAGGAAACCGTCGACGACACGGCTCGCACGCTGAAGCTCCTACGGATTGCCTGTGGTGACGTTCCTGTCTCGCGCATCGACCACGCTCACATCTACAAGCTTTGGGACCTGATGCGTTGGGCACCCCCGCTCTTGCTGTCCGACCTTAAGTATCGGGACTACACGTTCGAGCAGGCGGTTGCCCGTGGCAAAGAACTTGGCGTGACGCCGCCCGCTCCCGCCACGCTGGAGAAGCACCGGCGGTTCCTGGTGACCTTCTTCAGCAATCTAGTAAAAGCCAAGGCGATTCCCATATCGCCAATGGATGCGTTCCCGAAAATCAAGAAAGACCTGGTCGTGGACACGAACAAGCCCCAGCGCTTGTTCGACGAGGAAGAGCTTCAGCGCATCTTTTCACCCAAGACGTTCCCGGCCTGGGCCAAGAAGTATCCGCATCGGTGGTGGCTGCCCATGATCTCGCTCTACACGGGCGCACGCATCAACGAGCTCGCTCAATTGAAGGTCGCGGACATCGTTGAGGAGGCCAAGGTCTGGTGTATCCGCATCCAAAAAACGGTCGACGCCGATCTCAGGCATAAGGATCGAGACAGGAGCCGTCAAAGCCTAAAAGGCAAAGCAGCAGTTCGCACGCTGCCCATCCCGAAACCATTGCTGGATGCTGGTTTCCTGGATTTCATTGAGGACATCAAGGCTACTGGCCATCCCAGACTCTTTCCGCATCTGTCTGCGGGCGTGAACCGGGAAACGGGTGAGACCAATGCGCGCTACAGCCAAGGCGCGGTGAACCAGTTCAGCAGCTACATGAAGACCTTGGGCTTCGGAAAGGGGATCGGCGCTCACACCTTCCGCCACACGCTTGCCACCGAGCTTCACCACAAGAACGTGTCCGACCAAGACATCGCCCTCATTACCGGCCATTCGCTGCGGAAGAACGTGCCCGTCTTGCATGACGCGTATTTCCACAAGAAGCCCAAGCTTGCTCGGGCCACGCAGATCAGAATTCTGGCGAAATACAAGCCGCCGGTCGAGTTGCCCAAGTATGAGCGTGGCCAGTTTTCGGAGTGTTTGGCGGACCCGAGCAAGTTTTACCCCTGACCGTGCCCTGCCCTGATGTCCGGTTTTGCAACCTTGTTGCGGTGCTGTCGCCACCGCTATGTCGCCTGCTTCGACCCCCGTTGCTGGGCAACTGAAGACGGAGGCCAAACGACTGACGCAGCCGGCTCAAACCTCAACGCCCTTCTCCACCCTTCCTTCTCCACCCTTTCGGAATTCAATCATGAGCATCACCAGCACGCCTACTGCCGAACATCTGTCCTCTCTCCTCAATCAACGCCTACCTGGCAAAGTAACCTTTCGAACACCTCGCAGCACCGCAAGCACAGCATTTGTTATGAATGCCGAATCTCACCGCCAACGCCCGCAGCGTCTTGCTGAGAGCGACCTAGCGAAGATTTTCGCATCTCCGGCCTACGATAAATGGGCAGCCAACGAACCGCTACTTTTTTGGGCACCCTTGCTCGGACTCTACATGGGTGTCCGGGCATCGGAGGCGGCTGCGCTGTCTATCGACGACATCATCGAACCCGCCGGGCTGATGTGCATCGTGCTCAAGAATCGAGCTGCGCCGGAATCGGAAAGCGCCACTGCCTCCAAATACCGAACTCGACAGAGGCATAGCACAGGGTCAATTCCGGTGCCGAAAGTGTTGCTTGATGCCGGGTTTCCGGACTACGTCGCAGCCATCAAAAGCAAGGACAGGCGGGAACTCTTTCCCACCAGCCAGAGGGAGCGAACAGCCGACACAGCCGCATGGCTTAGGAGCAAGTTCGCTCGATACTTGCGCTCTCATGGCATCAAAAAAAGCGGATTCTCAGCGCTACGCCAGACCTTCGGAGAACGCTTGATGGATGCTGACATCAGCTGGGCTGATAAAAGGGAGTTGGCCCGAGCGTCAGAGCGCCACTTCCCGGCTTTTACGTGGTTCTTTTACCCAAGTTGTCGGATGAGTAGCCTAAAAAAATCGCTGAATAAGATCTCCTGTGATGGGCTGACCTTGCCACGCTTTATGGGCGACCAGGTGCTTGTGCGCACGCATGGGGCTGCCCGTTACGGGTGACTCTTCCAGCCTCAGAAAAAGCGAAGCAGATCGCAAAAGAGCGGAACCCTAGCTTGTGCTACCCAATTCGTTTTGCACTAATGGTCAACATAGGATTTCTCCCTGCGACCAAAAGGAGTTTGATACATGTCGAAAATCACCCTGATCAACCAGACCAACGAGACCGTTCGCAAGTTCTATCCGTAATTGGACTCAGCGGTCGATACTGGAAAGCCATGGACTACAAAGCTCCATAGAGTGCTCACCCGTTGTTACCGATCAACCGTCCTCGTGCACATGGTTGGTTAGTAGCCCATCGATACTCTGGCTGCCTCATCACCGAGGCAGACGGAGAACCTCAAAGCTGCCCTTGATCGAACGCATCTGGAGGCCTGTTCCATTGAGCATTGCCTGCAAGGCGGCGGTTGGAGTCATTGTGCCCACCACTGGCTGGGAACGCTTACCGCGCGCGAGATCGGTGCCAGAAATCGGACAGTGGGTGGTTAAGCGCAGCTGGTCGAGGGCGTGGTCGAGCTGATCCCCTGGAATGGCAATTGCGACCGGTTCATTTTGACAATCGTAGCGGAAGCTTTGAGCCTGGTCCTTGCTGTCGGATGCCACCAACGCATCATTTCCGTAACTGCGCGCGGCGCCGTGACGATCGAGTTCGACGTCAATTGCACTCAAGGTGCGATTGTAGGAGGCCAATTCTCCTGCACTCACGAAACCCTGTTGGCGAGAAAGGCGGTCCATGCTTGCCTGGGTCTGCTCCACCTGGCGCTGAAGCGTGGTCGCACGAACGCTCGTGATTGCGCCGCCACGCAGAGCCTCCTCGATCCGCTCTCCCGTGGCCCCGATGCGGGTGCGTAGGTCTGCGGTTGCACGATCGTTCGATTCTCGCTGAGGTTGAGTTCCATACTGCTGCGCTGCGACAGCAGCGGTAGACGTGGTTACAACTGCAAGCCCGAATGCGACGGAAAATAGGGTTCGCGAGAAAGGCGTAGGCATTTTGCGCTCCTTATGCGCGTAGATGATCCAAAGCGTATGACACGCATACGCAAAAGAATCTGAATAGATGCTGCGCGACTGTTATGGAAGATGGTCAGGATGGAAATCGCCGTCGCGCCGGAGACACAAAAGTGATTATTTCGTTTTATGGTCACAGTGAAATAGGCACTCAACCACCTACTCAATCGCTATGTCAGAATCTGTGAAGCCAACCTGGGCGAGAACGACACTTGCACAGGAGAGCCGCGTATACGAGGTCCGTTTCATGAGCGCTGGTCCAAGCTTGCCTAGGACCTGAATCATCTGACTGCCCCCTATCAACCAACTGCGAGCGCTGCATGAGAGGAGTGCATCGGCCTAGTCGGCCGCCCGACCGAGCATTCCTGAAGCTACTGGTCGGTCGAGCCTTTGGACGTCGCGTTCTCCTTCCGGTTGGAAGGCTCCTTATCCCGGCTCTCGGACTCGTGAGCGTGTCCACCGCTTGGGTCTTGGATTTGGATCACCGTCCCCTCTCGCCAGGCGTCTGCGCCCGGGTCTATGTTCGGCGCAGCAATATCGGCGCGGCGCTTTCGCTTGTCCTCGCTGCTGACGCCAAGCCGCGTGTCGCGGGCCGCCACCATCGCCGGGTCCGCTTGGCCATCCGCCGTGAAGCCCATCATCAACTGCGGCATACCTCGCGGAAGGTCTTTGTCCAGGTCGGTGTGCCAGGTGTGCCACGTTTTCCCATACGTGCGGATGAGTTTCTCCATGAGCTCATGCTCAGCCACCTCCGGGATCCCTGGTGCGATCAGCTGCCCCGATTTCACTTCTTGGACGTGGCTATGCCAGAGCGCCTTCTCCTGCTCAGGGAGGCCCGCGAATAGCTTCTCACTGATGATGTATTCCACGCCCATCAGCTTGGCGTCTTTCACATTGCCATCGTAGATGGTGCACTGAATGACATCCTCATTGAGGATTGAGCAGTAATGATGAGCCTCCATCTGGAGCTTCATCTGACCATTGTAGAAATGAAAGCCGTCCAGGTAGGCGTTGACGGCATCGATCGGCGGCCGATCCTGCATCACTGCCGCACCCGTTTCCAAGGCCTTCGTCTTGGCCGTTTCCTCCGCCCCAGGAGCTTGGACACTGGACTCGGTATTTCCGCCCCCGCACGCGGTTAAGAGGAGGGCTGCGGCAGCGGACAGGATGGATCGACGCATCGGTTTCTCTCCCAAATCAGTATCAAGGCAGGCGGCCAGATCAAGCGTCTTGCGCCCACCGGGCCAGGTTTTGCTGGATCGTGTTGATATCCGCCCAAGGATCTTTCTTGCGTCTAGTCAACTTCGCCGGCACGTCTTTCATAGCGAAAGCATCCGCACGGGTCAGCTTGGCAAGCTCGCTCCAGGAAATGGGCATGGCCACTGGCGCGCCGGGGCGGCCGCGCAGGGAATACGACGCAACCGCTGTTGCCCCGCGGCCGTTGCGCAGGTAGTCCACAAAAATGCGTTTATTGCGGAGACTCTTGGTCGAGGTGGCCAAAAAGCGGGTCGGCTCCGATTGTGCCAACGCGTCGGCAAACCCCTTGGCGAAACGCTTGGTCAGGTCCCAATCGCACCCCGGGTTCAACGGCACGACCACGTGCAGCCCCTTGCCGCCTGACACCCGCAAGAACGACTCCAGTTCCAACTGTTCAAGCAGCTTGCGGATGTCCACGGCTGCCTTTTTGACTTCGGAAAAGGGCACGTCGGGGCCGGGGTCCAAGTCAAAGACAACGCGGTCGGCGCGATCAGGCGCTTCCGCGTGGCTGCCCCACGGGTGGAACTCCAGCGCGTTGAACTGAACCAGCTCAAGCAGGCTGGCTGCATCCCTGACCACAAGGTAATGGGCATTGATACCGCTGTCCTCCTTCAGCCGAACCGAGTCCACGAGCTCCAGGCCTGCGGTGTGGTGCTTCTGGAAGAAACAAGGTTTGGCGGTCCCACTGGGGCACCGGATGATCGACAAGGGGCGGCCGATAACCTCGGGCAACACGTGGTCGATCACGGCCGTGTAGTAATCCCACACGTCCTGCTTAGTGGCCTTGATGTCAGGAAAGATCACCTTGGTCGGACTGGACAGCCGAGGCGGTGTGCGGCCTTGGGTTCCTGTCGGGGCCGTGCTGTGCTCTGAAGCGGTGCGGTGCTTTGAAGCGTTGCCGTGCTTTGAGGCGCTCTCGAGCTGCTTGCCAGGGGTTTTGAGCTGGGGGGCATCGGCGGGCTGTTCGACTGTGGCAGCCCTATCCGAGTCGGCCAAATCGGCCACGTCCTTGTCTCGCCTGACCGCCTTCAGCGAGGCTTGGCGCAGCAGTTGCTGCCCGCCGATGCCGCGATAAAAGACCTCCACCACGAACCTCGGCTCAAACCACGTGGCCGAGCGAAGGTCGGTGTCCTCCGTGGGAACGTAAGCGGTAGGCGTCTTGCTGCCAGCTCGGCCGACCAGTTGGGCAATTTCTTTGATCAGCACATCGGAGAAGCCTGAACCCACCCGGCCCACGTAAAGCCAGCCGTGCTTGGGGTCAGGCTTGGCGAGAAGCAACGACCCAAAGCCCGTGCGGCTGCCTTTCGGGGCCGTGTAACCCACGACGGCAAACTCGTCGCTGGCCAGCTGCTTGGTCTTCTTCCAGTCCTCGCCCCGGCCCCCTTTATAGGCCCGGTCTGCACGCTTTGAGATGATGCCTTCAAAGTGGCGCTCGCCTGCCAGCCGGTAGGCCGATTCCCCATCGCCCTTGATGTGGGAGCTGAAGGCCAAGTGCCCTTGGCTGCCCTCCAGCAGCTCCTGCAGGAGTTCCTTGCGCTCCAGCAGGGGCGCATCGGCAACATCTATTCCATCGATGTGGAGCAGATCGAACAAGGCATAGGCCAAGGTGCCTTGCCGTTCTCCGGACAGGGTGGCCTGGAGAAGGTTGAAATCCTCTTTCGTGCCATTGCCGGCGATGAGTTCCCCGTCGAGTGCTCCTGACTTCAGCCCGAGGGCTGCAACGGCATCCCTGATCTCAGGAATCTTCTCGGTCCATTCCAGGGCATTGCGTGACCAAAGGCGCACCACGCCATTCGCAATGGTGGCCAGGATGCGGTAACCATCCCACTTGATCTCATGCACCCATTGGTCGCCCTGGGGTGGAGCGTCGCCGAGCTTGGCCAGCTGCGGTTCGAGGGGGCCCTCTGGCGGCTTGGCTTTTTTGGCCTTGGTCAGCGCGGCGGCCTTCTTCGCCCAGTCCTTGCGACGGCCCTTACTTAACAGGGCCACGGCAGTGAGCTTTTTCTTGTCTGCCTTGCCAGCCCCTGCACGCTTCAGATCTTCAGGAGGCGGCGAGGTGACGTCGCCCAACAGGTCATCCGCCTCCACATCGCTGGCGAAGGCATCGTCTTCCTTGAAAAGAAGCCATTGCGGCTGCTTGGCCGGCTTGCCCGACCGGACCAGATGCCAACCGCCTTTGAGCTTGGTGCCAAAGAGCTCGAAACGCAGGTGTCCCTTGGCGAGTTGGGCCTCCGGGTCGCCTGAGGTGGCCCATACCCCGTGGTCAAACTGGGCGACGTGGCCGCCCCCGTATTGCCCCTTCGGAATCTCGCCTTCGAAGCCGGCGTAGTCCACGGGATGGTCTTCGACCTCCACCGCCATGCGCTTGACCTTGGGGTCGTAGCTGGGCCCTTTGGGAACGGCCCAGCTCTTGAGCGCATCGCCGACCTGGAGCCGGAAGTCGTAATGACGGCGGCTGGCATGGTGGAGTTGAACCACGAAAATCGCGCGCCGCCCCGATGGCAAGGCCTTCCCTGGCTCGGGCTCCTTGGTCTTGTCAAAACTCCGCTTGCGGCGGTATTCGGTGAGGGACATGCCCTACTCCCGGTTACTTGCCCAGGTGTTTACGCACGGCCGCCGCGGTTGGGCCGACGGCTTTGACCGCTGCCCGAAGCTCATCCGCGCTGACGCCCAAGGCCTTGGTCCAATATTGCAGCTCGTAGTCTTCATTGACGTTGATCCGATCGCGGTCCGGACTACCCGTGTTCTTCTTGTCATCACTCATGGTGATCTCCTCGATCTATGGCTATTTGCCATCGTGCTGGTGTTGCTTCTTACGGTGCTCGCTCTCTAGAAGTTCGGCACCCACGCCTATCGCAAAACCTAAGATGTAATGCAAATCAGCGCCCGTGGGGCCGTCGCAGCACATCCGACAAGGCGCCGATGAAGAGCCAATCGTTACTTCTTCGCCTCAACGCCCGGAGTTGCATCGCGCACCAGGAATTCTTCGGTGAGTTCTGGCAGGTGCGTCGCGAGCCAGTCGGCCATTGCTTCCTCCTGAACCAAGATCTCCTCGCACACGCGTGCCGTTTCCGGGTCACCGGCGGTCTTGGCCGCCGCGATAAGCGCGGTATAAGACGCTATTTCGAGGTGTTCAAAGACATAGCCGGCCATCGCGCCTTTCACGATTTCGTCTGAAGCGGTCATCCCACCCACCGCTTGGCCTAGAGCCGCCATCTTGCCCATCACGTCTTTAATCGTGGAGGGAGAACCGCCCAAACGCTTGATACACCCATCGAGCAACTCTCGCTGGCCGATCGTTTCTTGGATGTGCTCTTCAATCCGCGCCTTCAAGACCGGGTAGTGCTCAATGCGAGACGCCTGGCCCCTCAACATGGTTTCGGCCTGCTGTTCCATCGCATGGGCATCGCGGAGCCAATCAAGCAGGTTTTCTTTGGGTTCGGCCATGAGAATGTCCTCGTTAGATTAGGGGAAACCGCACCCTATCCGGCCAAACATTGAGGAAAAGCGATGTTGAAGTGACGACGGAGCGAATCCGATCAACAGCGCGTCAATTACACACATGGAAGCATGAGCTCAGAGAGTGCGCGCCGGCTGTCCTCAAGCCGAGTTCAGGAAGATACTTTGCCTTCCCCCAACGTATAACCCAGGCTCTCGATCGATTCTTGGCACATATATCAAGCCGAAGATCACTCTCGATCAATGCGCTCGCTACCCCGGTCCCGTCCGCCACATTGTCGCCCTCACGTGCTCCATGTTTGCCCATGAGCTCGGTTTCCATGCTTTACGACAGTGTTGAACCTCTATCAAACCACGGAGAACCCCGAAGAGCGGGCCCATCAGATGGCGGTGCTCCAACGGTAGCAGCTGGGTAAGGATGCGAAGTTCTAACCCCTAGATTTTGGTGCTGTCAGCTGGTGGGCGAAACCACCCCGTTGCCGCCCCGCCTGCCCCAAGGCATGATTCTGAGGCGGTCGACTTGGCCGTATGGAATACGCTCAGGGGGAGCGACAATATGCGCTTGGAAGCAGTCAGTATCTCTAACTTCCGCTGCTATGGCGAAGAAGTCCGGGTTGAGCTCGACGACTTAACGACGTTCGTGGGTCGAAACGATATCGGCAAATCAGCCATCCTCGAAGCGCTGGAGATTTTCTTCAACTCGGACGTGGTGTCTATGGAGCAGGGCGACGCCCACGTCCATAACGCCAACAAGATTGTGTCGGTCACCTGCGAGTTCTCTGAGCTGCCACCGACACTTACGCTAGACGCTGGAGCAGATACAACCTTGGCCGACGAATATCTGCTATCGCAAGATGGTCGGCTGAAGATTCGGAAATCTTACGATTGCGCCAGCAAAAAGCCATCTGCTGATGTATTTGTCCTAGGCTTCCACCCCACTGTTACGGATTTCGACAATCTTCTGGAGCTGAAGGAGAAAGAACTTCAGAAGAAGGTGAAAGACCTTGGCTTGGAGGTTCCTCTGAAGGGCAATCCCGGTATGCGTCGCGCTCTATGGGGTGCCGCAGGTGACCTCAAGCTTCAAGAGGTCGCCATCTCGGTGGGCAAACCCAAGGAGGACGTCAAGCGCATATGGGATCAAATCGAGCCGCACATGCCCATGTTCGCGCTCTTCCAAAGTGATCGGAGCAGCCGCGACTCCGACACTGAAGTCCAGAGTCCGATGAAAGCGGCCGTAGCTGCCGCAATTGCCGAAGTCCAAGACGACATCGCTCGAATTCAGGCGAAGGTCCGAGAGAAGGCAGAGGAGATCGCTAAGAACACGCACGCGGCTTTGGCCACTATCGATCCCAGTCTTGCAAGCGAACTGACGCCCGAGTTCAGCCCCCCTACTCCCGCCAAGTGGCAGGGCCTCTTTTCGCTGGGTCTAAACACGGACGACGGCATCCCGCTGAACAAACGCGGTAGCGGCGTAAGGAGGCTTGTGCTGGTCAGCTTCTTCAAAGCTGAGGCCGAGCGCCGGCTCAAAACGAGCACAAAGCGCAGCATTATCTATGCGATTGAGGAGCCGGAAACCGCGCAGCACCCCAACAACCAACGCATCCTCATCGATTCGTTCAAGTCGCTTTCCGAGGATCCAGGCTGCCAGGTCATCCTGACCACTCACAGTCCCGGGTTCGCTTCATCGCTTCCCCAAGAAAGCATCCGCTATGTTTCTCGCCACACCGATACCAAAAAACCTCAGATCGAATCGGGCGTAGACGTGTTTGGCAGGGTTGCAGAGGCACTGGGCGTGACTCCTGACAGTCGGATCCAAGTATTGGTGTGCGTGGAGGGACCTACCGATGTCCTCGCAATAAAGGCCCTATCCAACGCTCTCCACGAAGCTGACTCAACATTGCCAAACCTGGGCACTGATTCGCGCGTAGCGTTTGTCGTCTTGGGAGGGGGAACGTTAGAGCATTGGGTCAATCAGCACTACCTGCGCGGCCTCGGAAAGCGGGAGGTGCACATCTACGATGGAGATGTTCCGGCCTACGCGGATAGCGCGGAGCAGGTGAACGGCCGAGGAGACGGGTCATGGGCCGTGATCACCATTAAGCACGAGATCGAGAGCTACCTGCACAAAGATGCCATCGCGTTGGCATTTGGGTTTGAGATAGAGGTGACGGACCATCCCATAGAAGGAAAGGCGACACCCAAGGTCTTTGGTGAAGCATTTGCGGCACAACGAGGTCATGGTGCCCCGCTCGGTGACAAAAAAGCCAAAGCCAAACTAGCAGACCGAGCCTTTCCCCGCATGACCTGCGCCATGCTAGATGAGCGCGATCCTAGCGGCGAAGTGCGGGACTGGATGCGACGCCTGGGCGGCATGTTGGCCTGACTTGCCAACCGCGACGTGTCACAACTAATCGATCGGCCGGGGAGCGCTTTAGTTCCCCGGCCGGCTAACTACGTGGCTATTGTCAGGACCAGTGAAGAAATTTCTTCCGACACATCGCTGCTCACTTATCGATGCGAATCTTACGAACAGCTATTTTAGAGGGATTGCCGTTCGATCCCACGCCCGCTTCGCCCACCCAAGGACGATTGCGGGCACGACGATGACGAGAAGACCCCACAAGAACGCGAGGTAGAAGGCAGCAGTAGCGAGCTCACCGTAGACCGGATGTTCCGCGAACCTCCAGCCAAGCACGGCGCAACCGAAGACGGCTACAAGCCCCACCCCGCCGCCCACGAGCGCCCCCTTCAGAAATCCGCCTTTGCGGAAATAGGGAATGCGGCCGGTCCTGACATGCCAAGCCCAGACCTGCTGGGCGCGGATGTGCAGCATCAGGCAGAACACCAGGAAGCCGGCGATCAGCAGCCCACCTGCGCAGTAGACCAAGCCCATCAGCTGTTGGGTTTTGAAAACAGCGTCGAGGCCTGCTCCAAACAACAGCATGCCCAAAGGCCCGAGAATAACGCAGGGCAGGATCATGGCAGCCGGCCCGGTCGGCGCATAAAGCCGCTGGTAGTTCGCTTGGTGATTCATTTCTTTTTCTCTGTTAGGAGCAAGACCAAACGGCGTCACGGCAACCGCATGGCAAGTGGTTGGTCGAGGGTCAGCCCGCAGATGTTCCGTTGTCGGTCACGTCGACCAGTTCCCAACCTTCGCCCGCCGGCCGGAACTTCATCGTCATCTTTAGGCGCATTTCCTTGGCCTTCGGCGTCGTAGGCTGATCGCCAATGAAGCCCAGTCCATCGACACTCCCGGAGATCCGACAGTCCTGATCACCGTTGGGCAGTTTTGTGCAGGCGATCTCCAGCCCGCTCGCTTCCTTGACTTCGAACCGCCAAGTCCGCTGAAGCGTTGCCTGCCTCCCCTGCTCAGTAAAGAATCGCTCTACTGCTTTGACAGCGTCCTCCTTGCTCGGCGCATGCTTTGCACCACAGGCCGACAAGCCCAACGCCAAGAAGCACGCCGAAATCCAAACACGTTGAATGGTCCGCATCACGACTCTCCCTTCTTCTGTTTGGTCAGGTCCACGCCGATGACCTCGTTTCGGTAACCCACCTGGACGCGTTCAACATCCACCTCGGCGCGCGGGCCTCCGTTCTCCAACCAGACCCGCTTGACGGTGAAGACCACCAGATCGTCCCTGGCGTCCCTGCCCTGCTTAAACAATCCGGTGGCTTCGCTCTCGCTCATGCGGATCGGAAGATGAAAGTGCCCGGCATGCTGGGGTGTCCAAACGGATCGCTCACTGCGAGCACTGGTCGGGACAAACCCCTCGCCCGTGATGCCCTCTACCTGGAATCCGGTGATCCAAGGAATCGGCACATGAATGTCCAGGACGCCACGCTTAGGGTCGTATGCCGGCTGGTCGACCAAATGGGGGCGAACGGCGAACCGGTCGATGCCCCGGAAGCGCTCGGCCCGCGCATCAAAGGCCGCGCCATACTTGCGCTCAATGGCTTCCGGCTCCTGAGCGGTGATGCCATTAGGCCCGTTCCGCTTCGTATCGATCAGCCACTCGCCATACAAACACTGCTCGCGCTCGGTCTTGCTCAAGCGGTAGCTGGACCGCGTCGACGCAATCAGCCTCGCATCGCAGGTGTGGTAGCCCGCCGAGGCCGTGGACGCCAACCCAGCGCGGATGTGTTGCGCGCCTGCCAGTTCGTCCTGGTCGAGGTCCCAGTAGGCTCCTTGCGGATCGAGATACGGGCTCTTGGCCCTGTCCGTCGATGCCTGCGGAGCCCCGGTGATGGCCCGCCCAATCTGTTGAAGAAGATTTCCCCTGTCCTGCGCTTGCACCGCCATGCTTGCTGCCAAGACGCACGCGCCTGTGGCCGCTGCCCACTGCTTCTTCATGCCCCTCTCCTTTGGGTTGCGACAAAGTTACGTGTCACGTAGAGTCTACCCGGGGCGTAGCGGTTCCGTCATGCTCTGGGCATGCCTGCACTGCATTTGTTCAGCCTGTGAAGCCCGCCCCGATCGCTCCCCGCGATGTGGTCGCCGCGCGCCTGCTCCAAGCCCGCGAGCTGCGGGGCTTGAGTCAGCGCGAGGTAGGGATGCGTATGAGCCTGGACAAATACACAGCTTCGGCGAGGCTCTCCAGATACGAGTCGGGAGCCATGTCGATTTCGTTGGAGGCCTTGTTCGAGCTGGCTAAGGCCCTTGAAGTCCCTCCGGCCTACTTGTTGGCCAGCACCGCGAGCATGGCCGACGCTGTTTTGGCGCTGGGGCAGCAGCCTCCGCGTCAGCAGGACCAGCTGGCGGGGGTGTTGGTGTCGCTTTCCAAGATGGAGCCTAAGGCTCGGGCTGAGTGCGTTCGGCGACTGCTGCCGCCAGACACCGAGGTTTAGCCGCATCCTTCGACCGCATTAGGCCCATTTTCGAGCGAACCCCGTGCTATATAGGCACCTGGCAGGGAGGCGTAGGGAGGCTTGAGCTTGGGGCCCTTATCTTCGCAAGAGCGTGAGGGTCGAACGCCACGGTTTGCCGTAGCTGGCTCCAGCACTCCGGAGATACTCTGTGCTTGTGGCGGCCCGCCCTCCTACGCAAACCCAGAAAGCATTGGTCACAGGGCCTACGCCAAATGAGCGCGCCCCTTCCCCTCGTTGACCAGCCGAACCCCGGAAGTTGATGATTGTCAGGAGCCGGTTTTCCCGGCGGCATTCGCTGTCTCTGCTCTTCCTAGGACCTTTCGGGCTTCTTGTCTGGCCGCTTATGGCCCGGCGAGGAACACGGAAGGTAGGACGCCTCTACCCGATCAAAGCTGGTGTGGCTCAGGCTAGGGATACGCCCCCCGGTGGCAGAAGCTGACTCAGTAACCTAGCACCTTAAGCGCAGCAAGGGCCGCATAGCGCAGCCCTGCTGGTTCATAGATATGCTGGACAAGGATTCCCAAGCTTGAGAACTTGCAACAAACTGAAAGCATCTTGTTCGCGTCAGCGACTCAGGTCAGCGGCTTGGCGCGCTTAGCGTCCGGATTGAGGAAGACGCCCTCACCAGGAATCGCCTTCAGACCCCGCCTCTGCTTATGAATGGCGCGGGTGGCCATCCCAAGCCTCTTCTCAGATGCACTCGCTGGCTTAATAGTTACGGTAAAACCTGCCTTTTTTTGCGAAACACTTCGCTTCGTTCGATTGCCGTTTTCATCAACCATCGTCACGTCGAATATTTCGTTAGCGATTTTACGTTCCATTATTCGTCTCCGGAAAAACAATCGAGCCGACTTCCGCTTCAAAATCCATTTGATCCACTGCATCAGACAACGTTTCCGCCAACTGACCAAAGGCCTCTTTCGACTCACAATCATATATACGGCAAACATCGCTAGATGTCAAGTCTGGTGACTCTATCAGGATCACTGAGGGCACCACCCTGCCCGCCGTCGTTTTAAGAGGCAAGGCAACAATCCAGATACTGCTGCTCAGCCTTATATCGTTCTTCTTGCGCTTCAAGCTGAAATCGATGATAGGACTTGAGTCATTCCCTACCGCTCGTTCGCGAATATCGTAAAACTGATATCCGCTACGGAAACGAGTGACCATGCCTCCATTACCATTATTACCCGGACACGCAATTGCCAACTTCAAACTTATCTTCTTGCCTATCCCACATCTCTTCAGCTCACGCTTGAACGAATCGACAAGAGAATCCCCAAGACGCGCAAGAACTCCTTCCACATGCCACTCATCAAGGCGAGAAACTATGATATTGCTAGCAACCTTTTCAACACAATCGATTTCTTTCTTAAAGTCCTTTAGAGGAGCACCAAAATCGAGCATTCCCAGTGAAGTACTTAATGGAACAACCATAAGATTATCTATTCCACGAGCGTGGATCTCCGGGGGCCCAGCAACGACAGCATCGAGAATGGCACCCAGCCAATGAGATTTCTCTGACGTCTCACCCACGATCGAAAATCCAATGGTCCAGCTCCCCGAATCATCTACCCGCCGCTCCTCGTCGAATACCCATAGCGGCAAATTGGAAAGCAGGCCTCCATCCACGAATTTGCACTTCCTATCATGATCAAGAGCAACCTCATACGGCTTAAATATGTAAGGCAGACAAATTGATGCGCAAACCGCATCTGCAATTGAGACGTCAGGAGTTGATCTCGCGGAAAAAACCTGTATGCCTTTAGTGGTGAGATTGGTTGAGACTATTTTAAGGGGCCTACCACCGGCCACCTCAAGCTGCCTAAACGTAACATCAGAGGGAGGTTTACCTTTAAAAATATCACTTCCCGACAAAGCTCTATTTATGGCACTTCGAACTTCTTTGAGAGGAGCCAGACCCGGCCTAAAGAAATAAATAGCAATCCAAACAAAGAATATACAAGCTACGGCCACATAAGACGAAGTCAGGAGAGCCGTATCGTAGATCGCCCCATAGCTACTCGAAACAATTTGAGGACTGGCCAATAGCAGTATAACCAGCGAGCAGAGGACCGATATAATACACAGGGCCACAGCGGACAATTTAGATAGAAACCTTGCCAAACTAATTTTTAGCCAGCCCCTCCAGGTAAACATACTGGTCAACGAACTCTTCCCACCCCCCATCATTTTTTCGAGAAAAACAAGCTCAGAATCATTCTTAAACAATTCATTAGCTTCATATTTGCATGCTACGAGCGCAGCCATAATCGATCCAGCTGAAGTGCCTGCCACGCCAACTATTTTGGCTTTAAGGGTTTTGCCCAAAGAGTTTTCAGCTACTATATTAGATTCAAGTGCTCTAAGGGCCCCAATGTGAATCGCACCTTTCGCTCCTCCTCCCTGAAATGCCACATATACTGGCTGCACTTGAACATCGCTTTCCTGCTCAGACATGGCTGCTCCTTAACATAAAACTCACCTGCTAGAAGTCCTTATCACTAAATGATTGGCACAGAACCAAAGCCCATTTAAGAATAACCCGAATCTCCTCCCGCTTACACAAACACACTCCGCCCTTACATTGTATATCGTCGTTCAAGCTGCCCCGCTGATGCATGGGAAGCGAAACCGGAAATTAAACTTAGAGGAATCTAAGCCAGGTCAAATTCAGCCTGCGATCCCGTATCGATAAAAGGCTAGCCGGTGTCTTCTGAATCTGACGTAGTGATCGCCCGAGCTTCGGCTAATGAGTTCACCGTCATATCTTTGCATCGACTAGGCGAGCTGGGTCACCGCGAGCTCCAAGCTAGGGAACTTAAGCCAGGAGAATGCGCCCCCAGTCCCGTGAGCTTTTCAACCACAGTAAAGGTTCGGCTATATGTCGCATGATGCTCATCATCGAGCTCGTGCCCGACGATCTGCGCCCGGAGTTCCGAAACCACACCAGCCCCCTGTAGCTCCTGGATAAACGTCTTTCTGAGCGAATGGAAGCCTCGCTTTGCCGGCACCCAGCCCTTCCCCACCTCGGCCAGATGTCTACTAAACGCTTTGGTGATCCAGTTGCCCTGCCCGTTGACTGCCGTGGCCTTAGCTGCCGGGAACAGCCTCGTTTCACCGACCTTGCGCTTGCCATCGATCCAATCCAGGAAGCCCATTTCGAGGATTTCGGGATGGAGCGGCACCGTTCGAAGGCTCACCTCAGTCTTTACTTTCTGATGCTCGCCTTCATCCGAGATACGAATGCAAGGGATGCCGTCCTCCTCTAACACGTCCTTGACGAGGAGCTGGCCGACCTCAGATGCCCTCGCCCCCGTATAGAGTCCAATGAGCGAGGCCCAACGGGCCGACTCGGACAGCTTGGCCAACGCCTCCGGCGCAAACAGCGCCTGGATCTGTGCACGGTCATACGCTTTGAAACCCAACTTCTTCCGGGCCCGCTTTTCGCGCTGGGAGTAGCTGACGTGGCCGCTAGCAGGGTTGTCGCCTTTCGGGTAGTGGCCCGACGCCATGGCCCATTCGAAGAACCCGCCCTTGCCGCCGATGTAGCTCTGTTTGTTCGTGAGCGTCGGCGTGGAAGCGCCCTTCTCCCGCATCTCCTGATACCAGCGAGCCAGGTCGGACCGGGTGATGGCGTGGACCTTGGCCTTCTCCCCGAGGAAACTAACCAATGCCTCAATCGCCGTCTTTTTGATGGTGTAAGTCTTCGGGAGCGTCGAGCCTTTGAGGGTCGCCAGGAACGCGTCACGGGCTTTGCCCAGCGTCATCGTTTCAATGGCCGGCGCAGAGGCCTGCCTACTCGGGCCCGCATGCGGTGAGCCAAACATGGTTGGCGCGGCCACCGGAACTGCCCGAGCCTGCAAGGCAGCGCCGGCCATTGCTTCCAGCTCCATGAGCTGCCGATACAGCTTCAAGTCCTTCGGACTATCGATCTGCCATTGCTCCGTCACCGTCCCATCTGGCTGGCGGGTGCGGTTGAGTGTCAGTTCTTGGAGGTTCTCGGCACTCGTCAGGCGAGCGATGAGCAAATCAGCGTCTGTCTTACTCAGCTTGTCCACGCGTTGATCCTTCAACTGTGCGAAGAGCCGAGCATAGCCCGCCCCAAGCACCACCGCACGCACATGCGCCTGCGCCAAGTCCTTCGTTTGCAAGGTGCGTTTGATAAGCCGGCAGCCCATCACGGTTTGCAAATCGATGGGAACACGTTGGACAAACGACCAGCGGCCGGTGGACGACCGGCTCAAATGATGAGGGATGCGCATGCGAGTGTTTCCTCTGCATGCTTCCTGCCTTCCAATCAGACCAATTCAGATTTTTATGTTAAAAATCAAGGATTTGGAATTGACTGGCGGAGAGAGTGGGATTCGAACCCACGGAAGGTTTGACCCTTCGCCGGTTTTCAAGACCGGTGCCTTAAACCGCTCGGCCATCTCTCCGATGCTGCCTTGCGTGACCGCCGAAGGTGTCGGGTGATCACGCCTGCGCCACGCGCGATGCGGGTGACGCATGTCGATGGACGCCGCATTGCGCGCTGCCATCGACCCGGGATTGCTCCCGGGCGCGCATTCTCGCATGCCCGGACGCGCTTTGCTAAGCGCTGCGTCTTGCCGAGCTGCCAGGCTTTGCAAAGCGGTTCCGCTTGCCAGGTACGCAGCGTTCCCGACGACGCGGCCTTGCCAGGCGGCGCAGCGCTGATGTGCCAACGTCGACAACCAGGACCTCGACGACCAGGCGCAGCGCTTGGCCGGCTTCAGCCACGAACAGGCAAAGCGCTCAGCCGGCTTCCGCCACGGCCAGGCGCGGTGCGGTCGCGGCCGCACGCTTGAGCTTTTCGGCCAGCTCGGCGCAGTTGCCGCCGCAATCAAGGCGCGAACGCTCAATTTCCTGCGGCAGGTGCTCGGCCAGGAAGTCGATGAACACCCGCACCGCCGGCAGCAGGCCGCGGCGCGAGGCGAACACCGCGTGGCAGATGCCTTGCGGCAGCGACCAGTGCGGCAGCACCACTTCCAGCTCGCCGCTGCGCACTGCCTGGGCGCACACGGTTTCCGGCAGCATGGTGATGCCGAAGCCATCGCGCGCCATCGACTGCAGCAACGGGAAATCGAAGCCGGCCAGACGCGGCTGCAGGTCCACGCGGCGCATCTCGCCGTTGGGGCCGTGCAGTTCCCAGCGCTGGTGCGCTTCGTCTTCGCTGGTGCTCATGGTGGTGTGGTTGGCCAGCTCGCTCGGGTCCTTGGGACGCCCGGCGCGGTCCAGGTATTTGGGGCTGGCCACCAGCAACTCCTGCACCTGGCCAAAGCTGCGCATCACCAGGCTGCCGTCGTCGTCCAGGCGCGATCGCACGCGCAGCGCGATGTCGTAGCCCTCGTTGATGACGTCGACGCGGCGATTGCTGATGTTGAGCTGCAGCCGCACCTTGGGGTACTTGGCCAGGAATTCCGGCAACAGCTTGGGCAGCTGGATCTGCGCCAGCGAGACCGGAACGCTCACACGTACAAGACCGCGCGGCTCGGCACTGAGACGATCCACCACCTCGCGCGCGGCCTGGGCTTCGGCCAGCATGGTCTGCGCGTGCCGATGCACGCTGGTGCCGACGTCGGTGACCGCAAAGCGGCGCGTGGAGCGCTGCAGCAGGCGCACGCCAAGATCCGTTTCGAGCTGGCTGATACGACGGCTCAGGCGCGACTTGGGGATCCCGAGCGCACGCTCGGCCGCGGCGAAGCCGCCGTGGTCCACCACCATCGCGAAGTAGTACAGGTCATTCAGGTCGTGCATGGCGCAGGCATCCATGGATAGAACGATAAGTGACATTTAATCACCTTTATTCCAGCAGAGCAACGACCTGATACATCAGAAATGTAGTTCCTTGCAGCCAGACCATCGAACTCTTGCGCATGGAGCTTCATCTTTTTTACCAAAGCGACGCCAAGCACCCGGCACAGATGTCGGCAGGTAGCGCTCGCTAGATCCGCCGGGGTCTTCCAGGCGCCGCAACAGGCCATGCTCCATGAAAATGCAAACGGGGCCAGTGACGGCCCCGTTCTTGATCAATATGTCTAACAGCTACGCCATCGCAACCTGGGCAGCTGAGCGGCCGCGCGAGCAACACGCTCAACAAGGCTGACGAGCGAGCCGGAGCTGGCAGTCGCCAGTCGAGGCTGCCTGCCTGCCCGAAATCGCGCATGAAGATACACGCCCATTCCAGGCATCGGCCGCGCCCGCCTGGACACCGCGCAGCCGGAGCCTCCGCCGCTCTTATCCGATCCGCTCGAGCCCGCCCATGTATGGACGCAGCACCTCGGGCACATCGATCGAGCCGTCGGCGTTCTGGTAGTTCTCCATCACCGCGATCATCGCGCGTCCCACGGCAGTGCCGGAGCCGTTGAGTGTGTGCAGCAGCTCCGGCTTGCCGCTGGCCGGGTTGCGCCAGCGCGCATGCATGCGCCGCGCCTGGAAATCGCCGCAGTTCGAGCACGACGAAATCTCGCGGTAGGTGTCCTGCGACGGCAGCCACACCTCCAGATCGTAGGTCTTGATCGCCGAGAAGCCCATGTCGCCGGTGCACAGCAGCACCTTGCGATACGGCAGGCCGAGTTTTTCCAGCACCACTTCGGCGCAGCGGGTCATGCGCTGATGCTCGGCATCGCTGTGTTCCGGTGCGCAGGCGGTGACCAGTTCGACTTTTTCGAACTGGTGCTGGCGGATCATGCCGCGCGTGTCGCGGCCACCGCTGCCGGCTTCGGCGCGGAAGCACATCGAATGCGCGGTCATGCGCAATGGCAGACGCTCGGCATCGACGATTTCGTCGCGCACGATATTGGTCAGCGGCACTTCCGAGGTGGGGATCAGATAGCGGCGCGACTCGCCCACTTCGGTCTGAAACAGGTCGTCCTCGAATTTGGGCAGTTGCCCGGTGCCGCGCATCGATTCGGCATTGACCAGCAGCGGCACGTTGGTTTCTTCATAGCCATGCTCGCCGACATGCAGGTCGAGCATGAATTGCGCCAGCGCGCGGTGCAGCCGCGCGACCGGCCCGCGCAGCACAGTGAAACGCGCACCCGACAGCTTGGCGGCAGTCTCGCCGTCCAACCAGCCGTGCGGTGCACCGAGTTCCACATGGTCCTTGACTGGGAAGTCGAACTGGCGCGGCGTGCCCCAGCGCGACTGCTCGACATTCTCGCTCTCGTCCTTGCCCTGCGGCACGTCGTCGGCCGGCAGATTGGGCAGGCCCAGCGCGATGGTCTCCAGCTTGGCGCGAATCACCTCCAACGCGTCTTCGGAGGCCTTGAGCTCATCGCCGAAACCGGCCACTTCGGCCATCAGCGCAGTGACATCCTCGCCCTTGGCCTTGGCCTGCCCGATCGCCTTGGACTTGGAGTTGCGCTGACTCTGCAACTCCTGCGTGCGCACCTGGATGCGCTTGCGCTCGCTTTCCAGCGACTCCAGTTCCGCGGTGTCCAGGGAGAAACTGCGCGTGCTGCGCAGGCGCTCGGCAAGGTCGGCGGGATGTTGGCGAAGCAGGGCCGGATCTAGCATCGGGAGTCTGTGTGTCGGTAGGAAGCGCGAGATTATCGCCTGTTCCGCCACCTGCTGCGATCGATTCACCGCCGCTATGCCAGAATTGGCCCGATCCTTCAGGTGAGCCCTATGCCCGCGCCCCGCCCTGCGTCCGATCGGCAGATTGTCCTGCGACTGCCCCGCCACACCCTGAAAATTGCCGGTATCGCCTTCGTTGCCGGCCTGCTGCTGTTCCTGCTGGTGTGGGCCACCGGCCGCAAGGACGACTTCTACAAGGCCTCGCCGGCGCAACCGGCTGCGGGTGCGCAGGCCGACGACAACATCCAGCCGCTGCCCGCGCCGCTGCCGGCCCAGGACGGCGCCAGCGACATGCCACAGGCCAAACCACCCGAAGAAACCCCGACACTGGTGGAAACTGCACCGCCAGCCCCGCCCGCGCCGACGCCCTTGCCGGAGGACGCGGTTCCCGGCGCGCCGGGCGCAGCACCGGCAAACACCGCGGCGGCTGCAGGCGGAGATCGCCCGGTGCCGATGCAGGGCCAGATGCCGCCGCCGCGCTATCCCTCGGCTGCCCTGCGTCGCGGCGATGCCGGCGATGTGGTGGTGCGGGTGGACGTGGACGCGGCGGGCAATCCGGGCGGGGTGACGCTGGTGCAACGCAGCGGCTCGCGCGATCTGGACCGCGCCGCGATGGAAGCGGTGCGTCACTGGCGCTTCCATCCGGCGCAGCGCAACGGCCAGCCGATTGCCGGCAGTCTGGATATCCCGTTCGAGTTCAAGCCGGCGCAGTAAGCCCCGCCGATACGCCGCGTCGTGCGCACCGCACACGACGGCGGCCAGACTGCCGCAATCGACGAACACCACTGCGCGTTAACCGGACAAGGCGGGGCGAACCAGCCCCCGACTCGGCTTGACCAAGCTGAATGTCTACCGCCGTTTAAACCTTCCCGAGCGCCCTGCCTTAGCTGGCCCTCAGGCAAGGCCGACCAGACTGGCCACGTCATCCCAAAGATGCGCCAGGAGGCCGGCCATGTCCTTCATCTCCAATCCTTCGTCACACCCTACCCAGGCACTGCCGCAGCGCCCCGTGCATGCGCAAGACCGCGTGGGCGACGACACGGCCGACGGCGCCTCGCCATGGCTGTGGGCGACCCTGCTGGCGTTGCTGGTGGTGGTGCCGACCTGGTGGTGGGCCCGCCATAGCGATGAATCGTTTGCGACCGACACGCGCCCCGCGCCTGCGGCCAGTCGCCAGATCCTGCCGACCTCGGAGGGTCCGCGTGCGATGACCATGATCGCGCACCAACCCGCGCGCGCGGCGATCAGCACCCAAGAAGCGATTCCGCTGCCGGGCAATGCGGTGCCGAGCTACCCGTCGGACATCGCGCAGGCCGGGATCGCAGGCAGCCGCACCGCGCGACTGCAGCTGGACGTGCAAGGCCGGGTGAGCGATGTGAGCATCGTCGATCGCAGCGGCAGCAATGACCCGCGCCTGGATGCAGCGGTGATGGACAGCTTGCGTCAGTGGCGTTTCGAGCCAGCCACCCGCGATGGCCACGCCGTCGTCAGCAGCGTGCAGGTGCCGGTGGAGTTCACCGCCGAGCACTGAGCGGGATCATCAACCAAGTCGGATCGCAGTGGCGCCGTGCTGGCTGTAATGCGGTATCCAAGCGTCGACTGACAGGCGTTACGACGCCTTTGGTCGACCGCTCCTCATCCGAAGAGCAGTCCTCAACCAGCAAGAGAACTGCCGTCTTTCCTACCGAAGCCGTTTCACTACTCACGCCGTTTCAAGCCCGAAACCGGCGCCCCGCGCCAGGCTGTCGAAGCCCGGAAACGAGGTTGCGACATTGGCCACGTCATTGACCCGCACACTGCCGGTGGACAGCTGCCCGGCAATGGCAAACGCCATCGCGATGCGGTGGTCGCCATGGCTTTCGATCACGCCGCTGCCGACGCTGCCGCCGTGAATGGTGGCGCCATCCGGGGTTTCGTCCACACGCACGCCCAGCGCGCGCAGCCCGGTGGCCATGGCTGCAAGGCGGTCGGACTCCTTGACCCGCAGTTCGGCAGCGCCGGTGACCACCGTCTGCCCGGTTGCGGCAGCGGCGGCCACGAACAGCGCCGGGAATTCGTCGATCATGTCCGGCACCAGCGCTTCGGGAATCTGTGCGCCCCGCAACGGCGCGTAGCGCACGCGCAGATCGGCCACCGGCTCGCCACCATGTTCGGCATGACGTTCTTCGGCGATATCCGCGCCCATCAGCCGCAGTGCCGCCAGCAACCCGGTGCGACGTGGATTCAGGCCCACCGCACGCAGCAGCACGTCCGAACCGGGAATGATGCTGGCTGCCACGATGAAGAACGCCGCCGATGAAAAATCCGCAGGCACCGCGATATCGGTGGCGCGCAGACGCTGACCACCGCGCAACCGCGCCTTGCCGGGCGAGAAATCGATTTCCACACCAAACGCAGACAACATGCGCTCGGTGTAATCGCGGGTGGGATGCGGCTCGCTGACCGACGTCTCTCCCTGCGCATACAGGCCCGCCAGCAACACCGCGGATTTGACCTGCGCACTGGCCACCGGCGAGACGAAGTCAATGCCATGCAAGGCCTGACCACCATGCACACGCAGAGGCGGGGTGCCGTCGTCCTCGGTGTCGATGCGCGCGCCCATTTGTGCCAGCGGGCCGGTCACGCGCCGCATCGGGCGCTTGGACAGCGACGCATCGCCGACCAACTCGCTATCGAAAAGCTGCGCCGCCAGCAGGCCGGCGAGCAGACGCATGCCGGTGCCGGCGTTGCCACAGTCCAGCGCCTGGCTGGGCGGCTGCAGGCCATCCACGCCGACGCCGTGCACGATGCGCTGCGACGCCGACGGCGTGTCGATGCGCACACCGAGCTGGGCGAAAATGGCCGCGGTAGAGCGCGTGTCTTCGCCTTCGAGAAAGCCGTCGATCTGCGAGACGCCATCGGCCAGCGCGGCGAACATCACCGCGCGGTGCGAGACCGACTTGTCGCCGGGAATGGCCAGGCTGCCCTGCAATGCGCTGCCCTGCCGGGCGATCCAGTGGTGCGTGCTGCTGCTCATGCGTGTGATCCGATTGCTGCGGCATCGCCCTGTGCGGCGATGCGCGTTGAAGAGTGTCGTGGCGCTGCCGTCACCTCGGCCGGTGACGACGCGCCTGTCAGGACGGCGCTGGCGTGACGCCCGGCGCTCAGGGAATGGCGACCGGGTACGAGCCCAGCACCTTGATCTGCGCCGAGTGCACTTCCAGTTCGGCCAGCGCCTGCTTCATCGCCTCGTCTTCCACGTGGCCGGCCAGGTCGATGAAGAAGCCGTATTCCCACTTGGCCTGGTGCGAGGGACGCGACTCGATGCGGTTCATGCTGATGCCATGCCGCGCGAACGGGCTGAGCACGTCGAACAACGCACCTGGCTTGTCGTGGATGAACACCAGCACCGAGGTGCGGTCATGCCCGGAGGTGGGGAAGATCTGCCGGCCGATCACCAGAAAACGCGTGGTGTTGTCGTCGTCGTCTTCGATCGACTTCATGATGACTTTCTTCAAGCCATACACATGCGCGGCGCTCTCGCCGCCGATCGCCGCGGCATCCTCGGCATTGCGGGCGCGGCGTGCGCCTTCGGCATTGCTGGAGACGGCGATCTTCTCGACCTTAGGCAGGTGCGAACGCAGCCAACCGGCGGTCTGCGCAAACGACTGCGAATGCGCGTAGATGCGCTCGATGTCTTCCAGCCGGCCGTTGCGCGAGAGCAGGTACTGATGCACGCGCAGCTCGACTTCGCCACAGATTTTCAGGTTGGAAGTCAGGAACATGTCCAGGGTGACCTGGATGGTGCCCTGGCCGGAATTTTCCACCGGCACCACGCCGAAATCGGCATTGCCGGCTTCCACTTCCTGGAACACTTCCTCGATGGTTGCCATCGGCAGGCCGACTGCCGAACGGCCGAAGTGCTTGAGCACCGCCTGCTGGCTGAAGGTGCCTTCCGGGCCGAGATAGCCGATCTTCAACGGCTCCTGCTGGGCCAGGCACGCGGACATGATTTCGCGGTACACGTGCACCAGCACTTCATCGCTGAGCGGGCCCTCGTTGCGGTCCACCACCATGCGCAGCACCTGCGCCTCGCGCTCGGGCCGGTAGTAATCCACCGCTGCGGCGAGCTTGCCCTTGGCCTTGCCGACCTGGTGGGCAAAGTTGGCGCGTTCGGCGATCAACGCCTGGATGGTGCGGTCGATCTCGTCGATCTTGGCGCGCACATCGGCCAGCACCGGCGCAGCCGTGGCCGGCTTGGTCGCGCGCTTGTCTGAGGCGTTGGCCGCGGACTTGGCGGCGGACTTGCCTGCCGGTTTGGTCTTGCCGCCGGTGGCGGCACTGGGCTTGCTGGACTTGGGAGCCATCGCTCGGCATTCCTTGAAATTGCGGCGCATGCGCCTGCGCGGCACGCGCCGCGGTCGAATGAAAGACTCAGCCGTGACGCTGCTGGAAGTCGTGCATGAAGCTCGCCAGCGCCTGCGCGCCCGCCACCGGCATCGCGTTGTACAAGGACGCGCGAATGCCGCCGACCGCCTTGTGCCCCTTCAGCGCCAACAGACCGGCTGCCTTGGATTCGCTGACGAACAACGCATCCAGCTGCTCGTCGGCCAGGAAGAACGGGATGTTCATGCGCGAACGCACCGCCGGCTTGACCAGGTTGCGATAGAACCCGCCGGAGCCGTCGATCGCGCCATACACCAGCGCGGCCTTTTCGGCGTTGCGGCGGGCGAACTCGTCCACCCCGCCCTGCTCCAGCATCCACTTCACGGTGAGTCCGAGCAGATACCAGTTCCAGGTCGGCGGCGTGTTGAGCATCGAATCGCGGGCGGCATGCGAGGCGTAGTTGAAGATGTCCGCGCGCGGCTGGCCGGCGCGTTCGAGTAACTCGCGCCGCACGATCAGCACCGAGATCCCGACCGGGCCCAGATTCTTCTGCGCGCCGGCATAGATCAGACCGTAGCGCGAGACATCCAGTGGCTCGGAGGCGATCGACGAACTGAAATCGGCGAACAGCGGCAGCGTGCCCACTGCCGGGGTGTCGCGGAACTCGACGCCGTGGATGGTTTCGTTGGCGGTGATGTGTACGTAGGCCGAGTGCGGCGACAAGGTCCAGCTGGCCACCGGCGGAATGTCGGTGAAGCCGCCCGCCTGGCCGTCTGCGGCAATGCGCGCATCCACATAGGTGGCCGCCTGCTTGATCGCGGTCTTGCCCCAGTGGCCGGTGATCACGTAGTCGGCGGCCTGGCCGGGTGCGGCGAAATTCAGCGGCAGCAGCGCCTGGATGGTGGTGGCGCCACCGGCGGTGAACAGCACCGCGTAATCGTCGGGAATCGACAACAGGGTGCGCAGATCGGCTTCGGCCGCGGCCGCCACGGCCATGAAATCGGCGCTGCGGTGGCTGATTTCCACGATCGAGGCGCCGACGCCGTTCCACTCGACCATCTCTTCCTGCGCCTGGCGCAGGACCGATTCCGGCAATGTCGCAGGGCCGGCACTGAAATTGAACGCGCGTGTCATGGCACACCTTGGCGAGCTAGCCTTCTAGTATGCCGCAGCGCACCGGCCTTGGCAGCGTTGCAGAAAAGTTGCATGTGCATCCTTCTCACCCATGGCGACGTATGGTTTGCGTAGGCCATCGGCAGCGTCATCACCATGGTCCGGTATTCTCATCAGTAGCCACTGTCAGGAGCGAGCCATGTCCCTTCGCGATGTCTTGAAGACGCCGTCCAGCGAGATCACCGATGAGGCCGTCTACCGCGACCGACGCCGGCTGCTGCAGCTGTTTGCGCTGACCCCGGCGCTGGGCGTGGCCGGCTGCGCCGAGGCCGATCCGCCGCCTCCGCCCAAGACCGTGGTGACCCCGGCGCAGGCGCGCAGCGGCTTCCGTACCGCCGAGGAACTGACCCGGCTGGAAGACGTCACCAGCTACAACAACTTCTACGAGTTCGGCACCGACAAGACCGACCCGTCCAAAGCCGCCAAGACCCTGAAGCTGTCGCCGTGGTCGGTGAAGGTCAGCGGCGAATGCGAAAAGCCCGGCAGTCTGTCGCTGGACGAGTTGCTCAAGGGCATCAGCGCGGAGGAACGCATCTACCGGCTGCGCTGCGTGGAAGGCTGGTCGATGGTGATTCCGTGGACGGGCGTGCCGCTCGGCGAGGTGCTCAAGCGCTTCGCGCCGACCTCCAAGGCCAAGTACGTGGCATTCACCACGCTGGCTGATCCGCAGCAGATGCCCGGCGTGCGCTACCGCTCGATCAACTGGCCGTACCGCGAGGGCCTGCGCATCGACGAAGCGATGCATCCGCTGACCCTGCTGGCCACCGGCCTGTACGGCAAGCCGCTGCCGCAGCAGAACGGCGCGCCGCTGCGGCTGGTGGTGCCGTGGAAGTACGGCTTCAAAAGCATCAAGTCGATCGTGGAAATCCGCTTTGTCGAGAAGATGCCCGAAACCGCGTGGCACGATCTGCAGCCGTCCGAGTACGGCTTCTTTTCCAACGTCAATCCGGCGGTGGATCACCCACGCTGGAGCCAGAAGACCGAGCGCCGGATCGCCGGCACCGCGAGCAAGTTGTTCGCCGAGCGCATCGCGACCAAGCCGTTCAACGGCTATGCGGACCAGGTCGCCTCGCTGTACGCGGGGATGGACCTGAAGAAGTGGTTCTAGGCAGTGATGTCCCCCGCGTAGGAGCGCACCCGGGCGCGACGGGCGTTACCAGGAATGCCAGTCGCGCCCGGGTGCGCTCCTACGATGTATGTTGATGCCCGCGCGGCATCGCTCCCTTCTTCGAGATCGCATGGCCAAGACCTCCGCATCCCTGATCGCCGCCAAGACCCTGGTGCATGTCGCCGCGCTGACCCCGATCGCCTTGCTCGGCTGGCAGTTCTGGCAGGTATGGCAAACCGGCAGCGATGCGCTGGGCGCCGATCCGGTGGCCGAAATCGAGCACCGCACCGGGCTGTGGGCGCTGCGCTTCCTGTTGATCACCCTGGCGATCACGCCGCTGCGCCAGCTCACCGGCCAGGCGACGCTGATCCGATTCCGGCGCATGCTCGGGCTGTACGCATTCTTCTACGCCAGCGTGCATCTGGCGGCCTACCTGAGCCTGGATCTGCGCGGCTTCTGGACGCAGATCTTCGAGGAGATCCTCAAGCGCCCCTACATCACGGTCGGCTTTGCGGCATGGCTGCTGCTGGTGCCGCTGGCGATCACCTCCACCCAGGGCTGGATGCGGCGGCTCAAGCGCAACTGGGGCCGCCTGCACATGCTGATCTACCCGATCGGCTTGCTGGCGGTACTGCATTTCTGGTGGCTGGTGAAATCCGACATCCGCGAACCGGCGCTATATGCCGGCATTCTGGCGGTGCTGTTGGGCTGGCGGATCTGGAAGAAACTCAGCGCGCGCCGAACCACAGCAAGGCGCTCAACGCCGCCGCCAGCAACACCGCGCTGAGCAGCAGCCACGGCCAGCGCGCCACTTTGACAGGCGCACGTGCCGGTTCGCCGGGCGCGCGTGGTGGCGGCAACGGCTCCGACTCGGGAAGGTCCCAGGTGGTGCCGTGATGGGTGCGCGGCACCTCCACGACAAAGCGATGGCGGGCATCAAACACCACCTGGTCGCCGGCCTGCAGCCAGCCGTCGCGCACCTGCACGCCGTTGATCCAGCTGCCTTCTTCCGAACCCAGGTCGCGGATCAGCACGCGGTCGCCGTGGCGTTCCAGACGCGCGTGCTGCGCGGCGAAGGCTGGGTCGTCGATGACGATGTCCGCCGCCGGGTCGCTGCCGACCAGGCGTGAGCGGTCCAGGGTGAAGCTGCGCCCGTGATGGCGTCCGCCCAGCCCGCGTAACAACAGGCAGACCTCGCTCAGGCCGGCATCGTCGTCTGCAACGTCGTTGGCCGGCGCGCTCGACGGCGCACTGCGCAGCAGCATCTCCACGCCGTCGGCGTAGATCGCATCGCCGGGGCGCAACAGCGCCATGCGCCGCACCGGACGTCCGTTGACGTGGATGCCGCGGATCCCGTTGGCCACCTGCAGCCAAAGCCCGCGCTGGTCCAGGCAGAACTGCGCCAACAGCAACGCTCCCTGCGCATCGGCAACCACCCGCACACTGCCAGAGGCATGGCGGACGATCCGGTGGACGCCGGGCTTGAGGGAATGATCCGGCTGCTGCCGGTGGGTGAAATGAACTTGCAGATCGCGCACCCGCCGCAGCCTAGCAGGTTTGCCCCGCGCCGCGGCCAACAATGTGACCGGCGTCCGGCCGACGCAGGTACGGCACCGAGGTGCGTCGCTGCTCGGCCACACGCGCGCCGCACTTGGAGCCTGGCTCGCGCATGCGCACAATGCACGCTTCTTTCGTCTTCCCCATGGAACCCATGTCCAGCATCGATATCCGCCACGACCATGCCTTGTCGCCGGCCCAGGCCCGCGCAGCGATCGACGCGGCGGCGCGCAAGTTGACCGATCGCTATGGCGTCGCCTCGCACTGGGAAGGCGATACCTTGCGCATCGCGCGGGCTGGCGTGGATGGGGCAATCACCCTGCTGCCGCAGCAGGTACATGTCACCGCCGAGCTCGGCTTCCTGTTGTCGGCGATGCAGCCGATGGTGGAGTCGGAGATCCGTCGCCTGCTGGCCGAAAAACTCGCCTGAGCATGCCGTGTCGCTGGTCCGGGCCTGATCGCCTTGCCAGAGCCCGACCGCACCGGTGCTTCAGCGACAAGTCACCCGCACGGCCCTTGGCAGGCGGATGCTCTGGACGTGCTTCACCTGCTCGATGCAGTGCCGGGACTAGGGTGAAGGCAACGTCACTTTGGCAACCCACAGGAGCATTCCATGACGACCGGATACGATCAGAACGGCAAGCGCGACGATGCGGCGCACGGCTTCCAGGCGCAGGCGGAACAGATTTCGCGCCGGCTCGGCGAATCGGCGCAGACGGTGTGGCTAGCCGGGCTCGGTGCGCTGGGAAGGGTGCAGAGCGAGGGTGGCAAGTTGTTCGATTCGCTTGTGCGCGAAGGCGCAGCCTACGAGCGCAGCGGCCAGCGCAAGGCGGCCGAAAGCGTCGATGAGCTGCGCGAAGAGGTGGAAACCCAGTTCGAACAGGCACGCGACACTGCGGTGCGCGGCTGGGACAAGCTGGGCAAGGCCTTCGACGAACGCGTCAAGGGCGTGCTGCGCACGCTCAACATCCCCGAGCAGGACGAACTGGAAAACCTGCGTCGCGAGGTGGAATCGCTCAAGGCCCAGGTGCGCGCCAATACTGCCGCGACCAAGCGCGCCAACCGCACCGCCAATCAGGCCGCACAGGCTGCCAGCAGCGAAACCACCGGCGCGGGCTCGGCCGGCGGCAGCTCCAGTCCCAACAATGCTGCATTCGATGGTGAATAAGCCGGCCCGATGATGTTGCAAAGCAGCATGATTTTTTAGACAATCGGGAAGGACCCGCCAGTCCTGTAATACGAAGTCCGTTTGCTCCCCTCCCCTCACGGCTTCGGACTGGCGGGTCTTTCGCTATCTGGATCACGGTGCGTGGTATCGCCGCTCGCGATCCATTGACGAATCTGCGGCGAAAGATTCTTCTAGGCGTACCGCTTCGTCATACGTTCCATACCTTCGCTTGATGCTCATGCCTTCCTGGATTGTGGCGCTTGTGGCTTCCCTGCTGCTCTGGCTGGGAGTGTGTGCGTATGTGTGGCTGGTGCGCCGCCGTGCCAACGAAACCAGCGAGGGCGTGCGTGCCTTGGCGGCGATGCACTGGCGCGACTTTTCCGCCGTGGTGCAGCGCATGCTGCAGGAGCAACGCGGCTGGCAACCCACGCAGGTGCCGCAGGACGGCCTGCCGACGGCCGACTTCATGATGCAGACCGAGCACGGCACGCGCCTGGTGGCCTGCAAGCACGGGCGCGGCTACCGCATCGGCGTGGCAGCGGTGAACGAGCTGGGGGCGATGGCGCGGCTGGCCGGCGCGGGCGGCGGCGTGATGGTGACCGAGGGCCGCATGGAACGCGAAGGCCTGGCGGCCGCCGAGAAGCAGTCCATCGAAGTGCTGGATGGCGTGCGCCTGTGGCCCTTGCTCAAACCGTATCTGCCGGGCGATGTGGAAACCGGCGTGGTCGGCATGGCGCGCCGTCGCGCGATCCGTCACAGCCTTATTGCCGGTGCAGCGCTGGCGACCCTGGCGCTAGTCGCGGTGCTGGCCTTGCAACCGGTGCAGCCACCTGCGCCTGCGCAGCAGGCAGCGGTGGTGGCCGCCCCAGGCGCTGCCGCAGCGGTCGCCGCAACACCCCCACAGCAGGGCACAAGCTCGCCGCAGGCCGCGCCGCCATCAGCGGCGCCGCCTGCATCGACGCCACTGGCAGGCGATGCCGAACCGGATGCGGCAACCATGCAGGGCTATCAGCGCGAGGTGTCCAAGGCGCTGGCACAGACGCCCGGCCTGGTGCGCGGCATCTGGATCACCCAGGCAACGCTGGCGGTGGATCGCTCGGTTGACGATGCGGCGGCGTGGCCGTTGATCTGCCGCGAACTGCAGCGCTATCCCTACCTGCGCACCGTGCGCGTGCAACTCAATCCGCGCCCCGGCGTGGACGAAGCGGTGCGCTGGCGGCAGTGCACGACGATCTGATTCACGCATCGCCCCATGCGCCTGCGCGCGAGGCTTGAGGGTCAGCGCATTCCCGGTGCGAACCGCGCAACCAGGTCGTAGGATCCGCCCAGGAACAGCTGCCGCACATAGGTGACCGGCTGGTCGCCGCGCCAGGTGTGGCGGTCGATGACCAGGCAGGCCGCGCCATCGTCCACCTGCAGGCGTTCGGCTTGCGCGGCGTCCGCATTGACGGCGCTGATGCGGTGCTCGGCGCGCGTCCACGGCACGTTGCGCAACAACCAACTGCCCGGCGCCACGTCGGTGAACGCCTGCAGCAATGCCTCGGACACGGTGGTGATGTCGATCACCCGCTGCTCCAGCGCGAACGGGCGGCCGTCTGCCAGGTGCACGCTTTCCAGCGCCAGCACCTTGCCGCTGCTGCCCAGGGCGCGCTCCTGCGGCACGCGCAGGCGCGGGCTGCGCAGTCGACGCGACAGCAGCGCGAACCGGTAGAGGTGGCCGCGCGCGGTCATCTCCACTTCGATGTCGGGGATCGACAACGCGACCTGCTCCAGATGCGGATGCGGGCGCGCCACGAACGAGCCGGTGCGGCGCCGGCGTTCGATCATGCCGGCATCGGCAAGCAGGCCGAGTACCTTGTTCACGGTCATGCGCGAACAGCCGTATTGCGCCATCAGCTCGTGCTCGGGCGGCACCCGGTGACCGGGCGGCCAGTCGCCACTGTGGATGCGGCGTTCCAGATCCTGCCGGATGCGTTGATGCAGGGTGCCGGGCGCGGCGGTGGGGGTGGCGGTCAAAACAGGTCTCCGGTCAGACCCGCATTGTGCGCGCATCCACTCATTTGCTCAGCAGCGATCGCAGAACCCCGGCAAAACGCGCGGCAATCCGCGCGCGATCCACATGGCGCCCGTCGCGCACGACCGGTTGCCCGGCGCGCCAGACGGTGCGCACCGCACCGCCGCGCGCGGCGAACAGCCAACTGTCCAGCAGCGCATCGTCGTTGCGGGCCAGCAGCGCCGGATGGGTCGGGTCCAGTTCGAGCAGATCGGCCGATGCGCCGACCCGGATGCCGCTGCGCGCAATGCCCAGGGCCTGCGCCGCACCCTCGCCCGCCTGCTCGAACAACCAACGCCCGCTGGAGGCACCCGCCTGCGCCAGCACATTGCGTGCCTGCAGCTTCAGACGCTGGCCGTATTCGAGCAGGCGCAGTTCTTCGGCCGCGTCAATCAACACATTCGAATCCGAGCCGACACCAAAGCGCCCACCCGCAGCGGCAAATGCCTGCATCGGGAACAAGCCGTCGCCCAGATTCGCCTCGGTGATCGGGCACAGCCCGACCACCGCGCCGCTGCCGACGATGCCCTGCAGCTCGCTCGCGTCCACATGCGTGGCATGCACCAGGCACCAGCGCGCATCCACCGGCGCATTGGCCAGCAGCCACTGCAGCGGGCGCTGGCCGGACCAGGCCAGGCAGGCATGGACCTCGCGCTGCTGCTCGGCGATATGGATATGGATCGGGCCATCGGTGAGCGGCACCAACGCCGCCAACTGCTCCGGCGTGACCGCGCGCAGGCTGTGTGGCGCCAGCCCGAGCACGGCATCCGGCAATGGTTTCAGGCTGCCCTTGCAGTCGTCCAGCAACCGCGCGAAACCGTCGAGGTCGTGGATCAAACGACGCTGCGCTGCGCTGGGCGCGACGCCACCGAAATCCGCATGCGCATAGAACACCGGCAACAGCGTCAGCCCGATGCCGGTGTTGGCGGCGGCAGCAGCGATGCGCCCGGACATTTCGCCGGCCTGCGCATACGCCGCGCCGCCGGGGCTGTGGTGCAGGTAATGGAATTCGCCGACGCGGGTGAAGCCGCTTTCGAGCATTTCCACATAGGCCTGTTCGGCAATCGCCTGCAGGCTGTCCGGGTCCAGCCGGTCGACGAAGCGGTACATCAACTCGCGCCAGCTCCAGAAACTGTCGCCGCTGCGCCCGCCCACTTCGGTCAGCCCGGCCATGCCGCGCTGGAATGCGTGGCTATGCAGGTTGCCCAGCCCGGGCAGCAGCCGCTCGACCCGGCTGTCGCCGGCAGCGGGTGCGGTGCCGGGCTGCACCGAGGCGATGCGCCCCTGCGCCAGCGTGATCCGCACGTCGCCCGCCCAGCCATCGGGCAGGAGAGCCCGCGCCGTCCACAACGCCTGCACCTGTTGGTCTGCCACTGGACACCCTCGATTGCCGGTTCTATTGTATATACATATCAGACACCACGAGCCTGCGCCATGCATTGCGACGTCCTCTGGCACAACGCACAGCTGATGACCCTGGACGCAGCAGACGGTGGCCTAGGCATCGTGGACGATGGCGTTCTGGCCTGCCAGGACGGCCGCATCACCTACGCCGGCCCGGCCGCGCAGGCCCCGGCGGTGACGCCGGACGTTGCGCACGATTGCCGGCGCCGCTGGATCAGCCCCGGCCTGATCGATTGCCATACCCATCTGGTGTATGCAGGCAATCGCGCCAACGAATTCGAGCAACGCCTGCGCGGTGCCAGTTATGCCGAGATTGCCGCAGCCGGCGGCGGCATCGTGGCCACGGTGCGCGCCACCCGCGCCGCCGACGACGCAGCGCTGCTGGCCGCCAGCCTGCCGCGCCTGGACGCCATGCTCGCCGAAGGCGTGACCACGCTGGAAATCAAATCCGGCTACGGGCTGACGCTGGAGGACGAAACCAAGCAGCTGCGCGTGGCACGCCAGCTCGCGGCACTGCGCAAGGTCGAAGTGGTTCCGACCTTCCTCGGTGCGCATGCGGTGCCGCCGGGCGGCGATGCGCAGAGCTATATCGACGCCGTTTGCACGCAGATGATTCCGGCGATCGCCGCGCAAGGGCTTGCCGAGGCGGTGGACGTGTTCTGCGAGCATCTGGCGTTCTCGCCCGCGCAGGCCGAACAGGTCTTCCGTGCCGCGCAGGCACATGGCCTGGACATCAAGATCCATGCCGAGCAACTGAGCAATCAGCATGGCGCGCAACTGGCCGCACGCCATGGCGCGTTGTCGGCCGATCACATCGAATACCTGGATGACGCCGGCATTGCCGCAATGGCCGGCGCCGGCACCGTCGCGGTGCTGTTGCCGGGCGCGTTCTATTTCACCCGCGACACCCAGCTGCCACCGATCGCGGCGTTGCGCGCCGCCGGCGTGCCGCTGGCCCTGGCCACCGACTGCAACCCGGGCACCTCGCCGCTGACCAGCCCACTGCTGGCGATGAACATGGCCGCCACGCTGTTCCGCATGACCGTGGACGAGTGCATCGCCGGGTTCACCCGCGAAGCCGCACGCGCACTCGGGCGCGGCGAGCGACTGGGCCGGCTGCGCGCCGGCCTGCACTGCGACCTGGCGATCTGGGACATCGATGCGCCGGCCGACCTGGTCTACCGCATGGGCTTCAACCCTCTTCATGCCCGCGTCTGGCGCGGGCATTCCTGCTGAATCCGGAGTCGTCATGAGTGCTTCTATTGTCTTGCAGCCCGGCCAGGTCACGCTGGCGCAGTGGCGTGCGCTGTATCGCGGCGCCGACGTCGTGCTGGACGACGCCTGCGCGGCCGCGGTGCTGCGCAGCGCGCAGACGGTGGAGGCCATCGTGGCGCGCGGCGAGCCGGTGTATGGGGTCAATACCGGCTTCGGCAAGCTGGCCAGCGTGCGCATCGAACGCGAGGACCTGCAGACCCTGCAGCGCAATATCGTGCTCTCGCACGCCGCCGGCGTCGGCGAGCCCACGCCGGTGCCGGTGGTGCGGCTGATGATGGCGCTCAAGCTCACCAGCCTGGCCCAGGGTGCTTCCGGGGTACAGCCGCAGACGCTGGCATTGCTGGACGCGATGCTGCGCCTGGGCATCACACCGGTGGTGCCGTGCCAGGGCTCGGTCGGTGCCTCCGGCGATCTGGCACCGCTTTCGCACCTGGCCGCGGTGATGATCGGCGTCGGCGAAGCCTTCGTCGGCGGGCAACGCCTGCCTGCCGCCGACGCGCTGGCGCAGGCGCAGCTGCAGCCGCGCGTGCTGGGCGCCAAGGAAGGCCTGGCGCTGCTCAACGGCACCCAGTTCTCCACCGCCTGCGCCTTGGCCGGCCTGTTCGAGATCGAAACCGTGTTGCAGGCCGCGTTGGTCACCGGCGCGCTGTCGGTGGAAGCGGCCAAGGGCTCGGACACGCCGTTCGATGCGCGCATCCATGCCTTGCGTGGCCAGCCGGGGCAGATCGCCACCGCTGCCGCGCTGCGCGCGCTGATGGCCGATTCGAGCATCCGCGAATCGCACCGGCTCGGCGATGTGCGCGTGCAGGATCCGTACTGCCTGCGCTGCCAGCCGCAGGTGATGGGCGCGGCGCTGGACATCATGCGTCAGGCCGCACGCACGCTGGAGATTGAGGCCAATGGTGTCTCGGATAACCCGCTGGTGTTCAGCGATACCGGCGAGGCCTTGTCCGGCGGCAACTTCCACGCCGAGCCGGTGGCCTTCGCAGCCGACATGCTGGCGATGGCGGTCTGCGAAATCGGCTCGATCAGCGAACGCCGCACCGCGATGCTGGTCGACCCGGCCTTGTCGGGCCTGCCGGCGTTCCTCACCCCGCGCCCGGGCCTGAATTCCGGCTTCATGATTCCGCAGGTCACCGCTGCGGCCCTGGTGTCGGAAAACAAGCAACGCGCGTATCCGGCCAGTGTCGATTCGATTCCGACCTCGGCCAATCAGGAAGATCATGTGTCGATGGCCGCGCATGGCGCGCGGCGTCTGCTGGCGATGGCCGAGAACGCCGCGCACGTGATCGGCATCGAATTGCTGGCGGCCGTGCAAGGCTGCGACTTCCATGCGCCGCTGCGCTCCAGCGCCGCGCTGGAAGCCGCGCGCGCCCTGCTGCGCGCGCAGGTGCCGACCCTGCAGGACGACCGCTATTTCCATCCCGACATGCTGGCGGCCAGTGCGTTGGTGCGTTCGGGTGCGCTCGCGCAGGCAGTCGCCATCGCCTTGCCAGGCGTGGAGCAGCACGCATGACGCGCCACCTCGCAGCCGCTGGAATGATCTCGGCAACGTGGTGTACGCACGCGCAAGGTTTTGCGTCACTGCCGAGCGCGCATCTGCGCGACGACCATGCACTGCGGGCGATACGCACGCGCGGACTGCTTGCGCGTCAGGCCGTGGTGCGCGCTCGCGCGCCGCGCGCCGACCGGACGCAGGCGCGACATTGTCGCGCCTTGACGATCGCATCTGCACAAGGCGCACCGCGATGAGCGCCCTGCCCTGGCTCGAGATCCACCGCGGCGATGCGCCGCTGATCCTCAGCTTCCCGCATACCGGCACCGAGCTGCCCGAGGAGATGGTCGACCAGTTCGTCTCGCCCTGGTTGGCACGCCGCGATGCCGATTGGTGGGTGCATCAGCTGTACGACTTCGCGCAATCGCTCGGCGCCACCACCGTGCGCACCGCGATCTCGCGCTCGGTGATCGACGTCAACCGCGACCCCAGCGGAGCGTCCCTGTACCCGGGCCAGAACACCACCGGCCTGTGTCCGCTGACCACCTTCGACAACCAGCCGCTGTATGCCGACGGCGCCGAACCCGACCAAGCGCAGATCGCCTGGCGCCGCACGCAGTGGTTCGACCCCTATCACGCTGCGCTCGCTGCCGAGATCGCGCGCCTGCGCACGCAGCACGCCAGCATCGTGGTCTACGACGCGCATTCGATCCGCTCGCATATTCCGCATCTGTTCGATGGCGAGCTGCCGCAGTTCAACATCGGCAGCAACGACGACCGCAGTTGCGATCCGGCCCTGGCCGATGCCGTGGAGCAGCTGTGCCGCAGCAGCGGCTCGAGCACCGTGCGCAACGGGCGCTTCAAGGGCGGCTGGATCACCCGCCATTACGCGCAGCCCGGGCATGGCGTGCATACGCTGCAGATGGAGCTGGCGTGCCGCGGCTATATGCGTGAGCCGGACACCATCACCCCGCAGAACTGGCCCACGCCCTGGCTCCCCGCGCATGCGGTCGCACTACGCGCGGTGCTGCGCCACGTGCTGCTGGCCTGCCTGCAGTTTGCCAATACCACCGCTCACTCCTCCGCCACCACGCCGCCTGCGGCGCACCGCTGATTGCAAGGAAACCGGCATGACCCGTCACGATGCAACCCGCGTCATCCGCGCCGCCACCGGCACCACGCTCACCGCAAAAAGCTGGCTCACCGAAGCGCCGCTGCGCATGCTGATGAACAACCTGGACCCGGACGTGGCCGAGCGCCCGCAGGAACTGGTGGTCTACGGCGGGATCGGCCGCGCCGCGCGCGACTGGGAATCCTTCGATGCGATCGTCGCCGCGCTAACGCGTCTGGACAACGACCAGACCCTGCTGGTGCAGTCCGGCAAGCCGGTCGGGGTGTTCCGCACGCATGCCGATGCGCCGCGCGTGCTGATCGCCAACTCCAACCTGGTGCCGCGCTGGGCCAGCTGGGAGCATTTCAACGAACTCGATCGCAAGGGTCTGGCGATGTACGGCCAGATGACCGCCGGCAGCTGGATCTACATCGGCGCGCAGGGCATCGTGCAAGGCACCTACGAAACCTTCGTGGAGATGGGCCGCCAGCATTACGGCGGCAGCCTGGCCGGCAAGTGGCTGTTCACCGGTGGCCTGGGCGGCATGGGCGGCGCGCAGCCGCTGGCCGCGGTAATGGCCGGCGCCTCGTGCCTGGCGGTGGAGTGCCGCCGTTCCAGCATCGACATGCGGCTGCGCACCGGCTACCTGGACACCTGGACCGATGACCTGGACGAAGCGCTGCGCCTGATCGAGGAATCGTGCACGGCGAAGAAGCCGCTGTCGGTCGGCCTGCTCGGCAATGTCGCAGACGTGCTGGACGAACTGCTGCTACGTGGAGTCAAGCCGGACCTGCTGACCGACCAGACCTCCGCGCACGACCCGATCAACGGCTACCTGCCGCAGCGCTGGACGGTGGAGGAATGGGACGCGAAACGCGTGAGCGCGCCGAAGGCGGTGGAAGCGGCCGCGCGCGACTCGATGGCCAACCACATCCGCGCCATGCTCACCTTCCACGCACTCGGCGTGCCCACCGTCGATTACGGCAACAACCTGCGCCAGATGGCGCTGGAAGCAGGCGTCGACAATGCGTTCGACTTCCCCGGCTTCGTGCCCGCCTACATCCGGCCGCTGTTCTGCCGCGGTATCGGTCCGTTTCGCTGGGTCGCGCTCAGTGGCGATCCGGACGACATCGCCAAGACCGATGCCAAGGTCAAGGAGCTCATTCCCGACGATGCGCATCTGCATCGCTGGCTGGACATGGCTGCCGAAAAGATCGCCTTCCAGGGCCTGCCTGCACGGATCTGCTGGGTCGGTCTGGGCGACCGCCATCGGCTCGGCCTGGCCTTCAATGCGATGGTGCGCAGCGGTGAATTGAAGGCGCCGGTGGTGATCGGCCGCGATCATCTGGATTCGGGCAGCGTCGCCTCGCCCAACCGCGAAACCGAGGCCATGGCCGACGGCTCGGATGCGGTCTCCGACTGGCCGCTGCTCAATGCCCTGCTCAACACCGCGTCCGGTGCGACCTGGGTGTCGCTGCATCACGGCGGCGGCGTCGGCATGGGCTTCTCGCAGCACGCCGGCATGGTCATCGTCTGCGACGGCAGCGAGGCAGCCGACAGACGCCTGGAGCGCGTGCTCTGGAACGACCCGGCCACCGGCGTGATGCGCCACGCCGATGCCGGCTACGCCATCGCCACCGACTGCGCGAAGCAAAAAGGCCTGGATTTGCCCGGCATTCTCGGCTGAGGATTCTCGGCCCCGGCTGTTTCGCCGACCGCGTGCACGCCGTATGCGGTCGGCATGCAGCACGCGGACATCACCGGTTGTGGGCGCAGCGTCCGCAGCAGGCGACGACGATCCGCCGCGTTCTGCCGGCGGCTTCCAGCTCCATCACGGTCTACTTGCAGGCCGATGCAGCAGCGGCCAGCAATGCGTTGTCATCGAGCACCGGTGCCGCCCCGCTTGCGGGATAGGCCGCTGCGATCGCCTTCGCCGCGCGATCGGCGTCCGCCTGGATATACCACTGCGACGACGGCGGCAGCAAACGCCCGCGCACCGCCTGCTCGAAGCGATACTGTCCCCAGTAGACCGCCAACGGCTCTTCCAGCGCGTTGAGCGGATTACGCAAGGTAGCCGCACCCGGACACAGCCGCACAAAGTTGGCAGCGAGCATGCGTTTGCGCGCCGATGGCTGCCCCGCAGACAGGTAGTGACTCAATTCATGCAACACGATCGGCGCCCAGTCCATCGAGGCCGTGCCGGTACGCGCATCATGCTGCGAATACAGCAGCATGGTGCGTCCGCGCACCTTGGCCTGGGTGGTGTCCGGCTCCGGCCACCAGACGAATCTTGCCTGGAATACCGCAGGCTCCGGCACTGCAAAGAACGCCCGCATCTGCGCTGCCAACCGCGAGACGGCGGGCTTGGACAGTTCCTCGCCCAGCTCGCGCGCCTGTTGCGCGAAACGCGGTGCAACGGCGACCAGGTGCCTGGCGCGCGGAACGAAGCGGGCAAAATACGCGCGCAACATCGCCTGGTCGTCTGCCGACTGCTCGGCAATGGCGGCGTCCGCTGAGGCCTCGAATCCCGCATTCCCGAGGAAATGCCGGGAAAAAGGATCCACCTCACGGGTGGCATCTGGCGCAAACACACGGTCGAGCACCTCCAGATCGTCGTCCTTTGCCAGCCCCGAGGTGCGCCGACGGAAATCTGCGTAGGCCACAAGCGCTGCACGATCGGCCGGGTCCAGCCCGCCATGGGTTTCGAAATAGCTGCGATACACGGGCGCCGTATAGCCCGGCAACCAGTCCGACAGGTTATCCAGCAGGTTGAACAGGTCCGTGGCCTCGCTGTAACCCACCTGCACGGGTGCCGATGACGGCATGGCTGGCGCGGCATGCGCGGTGGCACACATCACGACCCAGATCAGTCCGGCTGAGCAGACGCGCCGCAGCGTTGGCGGCCAGCGATCGATCCATCTGCGCATGCAAGGCTCCGGGCTGGCGGGTGCGCTGATTCGAGCATGCCGGGATACCGCCCGCCACGTGCCTTTGGTCAGGGGGCGCGACAGCTTCCGGCGTCGGGTTGCAAGCGAGGACATCGTTGCCCATCACATTCTCGGCGATTGCCCTCAAGTCCGCCGCGTGCAGGCCGACAAGGTATGCAACGTTTCGAGGACTCTCCATGGGCATCTTGATCTACCTGGTGCCTGCATTCGCGCTCTGGGCGCTGATTGCCACCGTGCTGGCGTTCGTGCGTGGCCGGCAGCTGCGCGCCGAATCCGGCCAGCTCGCCAGCACCCAGGACAGCCTTGCCCGCTACCAGGCCGCGCTCTCGCAGGCGAAGGCGCGTGCGGCCGCCAGCGTGCTGGAGCTGGAATCGCTGCAGCGCAGCTACACCATCCTCAAGCAATCGCTGGAGCAGCAGGAACAGACGGCCGCCGAACAGGCGCCGGCTGCCGACAGCCAGGTGATTCCGATGGTGATGGTGCAGCGGCTGGATATCGCCAACGAGATCGGCACGTTGTTCGCGCACGTCGCACGGGTGGCACGCAGCCTGCGCCGCTACAGCGCCTACAGCCGCGGCCACACTGCGCCGGAACCGGCCACCGCCCGTTACGACCTGCACTGGCTGGCCGATTGCCTGCACAGCTTCGACCAGATCGGCTATGCCCTGTTGCGCGGCAACGTCGCGGCGCTGATCACCGCCTGCCAGGATCTGCTGTCGATGTACGACCACTATCTGAAGGACGGGTCTGGCTACAACAGCCGCGACACCTTCCAGCGCCTGAGCAGCGATGTGCCGCTGTCGGATGCCACCGATGCCATCCGCTCGATCATCGTCAAGGCGACGCTGGCGCAGGATGTGCACGATGCGGTGATGGAGGATGCGGTTGCGGCTAATGTTGGGTGAGTCGGGAATCGGGAATCGGGAATCGGGAATCGGGAATCGGGAATCGGGAATCGCAAGAGCGTGGGTGCGGGGTTCTGTTAGGTCAACAGGTAGATGCATGCTGTTTGACCGCTTCCCGATGCAGCGACTGCTGCGATGCGATTGCCCATAAAAAAAGCGCACCGCTTGGGGTGCGCTTTTTCGTTTCAGGCCTCGGGAATGGCCGGCTTGCCTTGGTTGGCGAGCTTGGTCCCTGCCTGCGTCATGGTGCCTGCTGCGGCAGCGCGTAGGCCACCACGGCATCGCCTGCGGGCGTTTCCATGAAGTGGTGGCCGCCGGCCATGATCACCAGATACTCGCGGCCGTTGTAGGCGTAGACCATCGGGTTGGCCTGGCCGCCGGCCGGCAGCTTGGCATGCCACAGCTCCTTGCCGGTGGCCAGATCGATGGCGCGAATCAGGTCGTCGGTGGCTGCGGCAATGAAGATCAAGCCACTGGCCGTCACCACCGAACCGCCGTTGTTGGGCGTGCCGATCTCGATCGGCAGACCCGAGCGGATGCCGAACGGACCATTGCCGCGTGCACTGCCGAACGGGCGGTCCCAAAGGGTCTTGCCGCTGGCCAGATCGATCGCACGGATGCCGCCATACGGCGGCTGCTTGCACAGCAACTTGGTGAACGGCAGGCGCCAGCCGGCATTGACGTTGATCGCATACGGCGTACCGGCCTGCGGATCGCCTGCACCTTCCGCGCCACCTGCATCGCCGCGCGCTTCATCGCGCGGTGCCCAGCCTAGTTTGTCGGCCTTGGCGCGCGGCACCAGCAGGTTGTAGTTGGGCATGTCGTTGTAGTTGGCCACGATCACGCCGCGCTGCGGATCCACCGACACGCTGCCCCAATCCGAACCGCCGTTGTAGCCGGGGTATTCGATCGAATGGCGGTCGGCTTCCGGCGGCGTGTAGATACCCTTGTAGCTGGCCTTGCGGAACTGGATGCGGCAGACCAGCTGATCGATCGGCGTCATCCCCCACATGTCGCGCTCGGTCAGATCCGGCTTGCGCAGCGTGTGGTACAGCGAAAACGGCTGCGTCTTGGCACGCATCTGCGGCTCCACTCCACCGCCTGGCACTGCGCGTTCTTCCACGCCCACCAGCGGCTTGCCGGTACGCCGATCCAGCACGTACAACTCGCCCTGCTTGCTCGGCAACAACACCGCCGGCACGTTGACGCCGTCCTTGGGGAAGTCGATCAGGCTCGGCTGCGAGCCCAGGTCGTAATCCCACACATCGATATGCGTGGTCTGGAAATTCCACACCGGCTTGCCGGTGGTGACGTCCAGCGCCACCAGCGAGGTCGCATAGCGATTCTCCTGCGGCGTGCGCGAGCTGCTCCAGTAATCGGCGGTGGAGTTGCCCATCGGCAGATACACATAGCCCAGCTGTTCGTCGGCCGCGGCGGTGGTCCACATGTTCGGCGTGCCACGCGTCCAGGTCTGGCCCGGCGGCGGTGCGCCGTTCCAGTCCGGATGGGTCATGTCCCAGGCCCAGCGCAATTGGCCGGTCACCGCATCGAAACCTTCGATCACACCGGACGGCTCGTAACGCTTCTGCCCGTCCAGCACCTGATGGCCGGTGACCACCACCCCGCGCACGATGGCGGGCGGCGAATTGATCGACACATAGCCCGGCGGCGTCTGCCCCATGCCGACGGTGATGTCGACCTGGCCGTTGTTGCCGAAATCCGTGCACGGCTTGCCGCTACGCGCATCCAGCGCGATCAGGCGGCCATCCAGCGTGCCTTCGATGATGCGCGTGCGGCACAGCGGCGCCCCATCCGCTGCCACTGCTGCGGCGGCGTCGTTGGCTGCCACCGGCACCTGGTAGTACGACACACCACGGCAGGCGGCCGTATACGGAATCGCCTCGTCCTTGACCTTGGGATCGTAACGCCAACGCTCCTTGCCACTGGCGGCATCCAGCGCGATCACCTGATTGCGCGCGGTGCACAGGTACAGGCTGTCGCCCACCTTCAGCGGCGTGGTTTCCGCACCCCAGCGCTTGCTCGGCAGGTCGCCGGTGTGGAAGACCCAGGCCTGCTTCAATTGCGCAACGTTGTCGCGGTTGATCTGCTGCAACGGCGAATAGCGCTGCCCGGCCTGGCTGCGTCCATACGCGGCCCAGTCGTCGTCGGCAGGCGCATTGCCCGGCTGCCCGTCGGCGGCGGCCGGCGCTGCAGACGCGCTGCGCTTGACCAGGCCCGCGGCCATGCCGGCGGCGTGTGCCAGCGCGCCATCGGCCTCGGTCACCCCAAACGGCACGAAGGCGAGCGCGAAGGCCACCACGAACACCGCCGCCAGAACGCCGGCCACGCTGCGCGACACCGCACGCGACACCGGGCGCTCCAGCTTCGGCAGCAGCAGCGCCAGCACGAATGCCAGGCCGACGATCAAGCCCAGCCGCGGTACCCAACGCCAGTAGTCGCTGCCCGATTCCCACCACGTCCACGGCAACGTCGCCGCCACCACTGCGGCAAACCACCACGCGCCCGCATTGCGACCGCGAAACAGCAATACGCCGGCGATCAGCAAGGCCACGCCCACAGGCGCGTAATACCAGGAGCCGCCCAGCGCGGCCAGCCACACGCCGCCTGCCAGCAGCACGGCGCCCAGCACTCCAATCACGCCTCCCAACGTCGCCAGCGCCCAGTGGCCGCGACGGGAAGGACGATGCAATGTCGTCATCAGTTGTTCCTCTTCGATCTGCGGCGACGCAACGCCGCCACACCACCCCCAACCTTCGACCCGCCGCGGTGAAAAAACCGCGTTCTTTGCGAACGCCGTCGAAAAACACTGCGTTGCAGATGTCACCGCGTGCAATAAAAAACGCCGGCTGTTCGCCGGCGTTTTTCTTCAGCTGCGTTGCTCGGCAGGTGCGATCACGCTTCGGTCGGTGGCAGGTCGCCTGCACTTGCTGCCGGTGCAACCGCTGCATCGTCCAGCACGTCCTCGGCCTCATCCAGCGAGGCATCCAGGCGTTCGACCGCCTGCAGCTTTTCGCCCTTGGACAAGCGGATCAAGGTCACGCCCTGAGTATTGCGACCCACGCGCGAGATCTCCGAACCGCGGGTGCGCACCAGCGTACCGCCATCGGAAATCAGCAGCACTTCGTCGGTGGCGCCCAGCAGCACCGCACGCACCAGCTTGCCGTTGCGCTCGGTGGTCTGGATGCCGATCACGCCCTGCGTGCCGCGGCCCTTGCGCGGGTACTCGGTCAGCGGGGTGCGCTTGCCGTAGCCGTTCTCGGTGGCGGTGAGGATGTAGGCCATGTCGTCGCTCTCGGCGACGTCGATCACTTCCGCCTCGACACCGTCCGTGCTCTCCACCACGTCCTCGACACCCTCGTCCTCGACATCGCCTTCGATGCCGCCGGCGCGCTCGGCCACGATCAGGCTGACCACTTCTTCGCCCTTGGTCAGACGGATGCCGCGCACGCCGGTGGCGGTACGGCCCATCGAACGCACGGTGGATTCGCCAAAGCGCACGGTCTTGCCGTTGGAGGCGAACAGCAACACGTCGCGGTCGCCATCGGTCAAGGCCACACCGACCAGCGCATCACCCTCGTCGAGGTTGATCGCGATCTTGCCGCGTGCCAGCCGGAACGCGAATTCGCTCAGCGGGGTCTTCTTGACCGTGCCGTTGCGCGTGGCAAAGAACACATAGCGGTTGTCGGCGTATTCGCGCACCGGCAGCACCGCCTGCACACGCTCGCCGGGTTCCAGCGGAATCCAGTTGATGATCGGACGGCCACGCGCATTGGAGCCGGCCTCCGGCAACTGGTACACCGGCAGCCAGAACACCTTGCCGCTGCTGGTGAAGGTCAGCAGCGTGTCGTGCGTGTTGACCAGCCACAGCTGGTCGATGAAATCCTCTTCCTTGGTCGCCGCCGCCGACCGGCCGCGGCCACCACGGCGCTGCGCACGATACGCGCTCACCGGCTGGCGCTTGGCATAGCCGGCATGCGAGAGCGTCACCACCACGTCTTCCGGCGAAATCAGGTCCAGGATGTCCAGATCTTCTTCGCTGTGACGGATCTCGGTGCGGCGTTCGTCGCCGTACTCCTCGCGGATGTTGATCAGCTCGTCGCGGATCACCTGCAGCAGCACGTCCGGGTTTTCCAGGATGCGGATCAGGCCCTGGATGACCTCGAGCAACTGCTTGTACTCGTCGGTCAGCTTTTCCTGCTCCAACCCGGTCAGGCGATGCAGGCGCATTTCCAGGATCTGCGAGGCCTGCACTTCACTGAGCTGATAGAAGCCGTTGGCCAGGCCCACGCCCGGCGCCAGATCTTCCGGCTTGGAGGCTTCGGCACCGGCGGCGCCCAGCAGCGCACCGACCAGACCCGGTTCCCAGGTCTTGGCCAGCATGCGCTCGCGCGCTTCCTGCGGGTTGGCCGAGGTCTTGATCAGCTCGATCATTTCGTCGATGTTGGCCAACGCGACGGTCAGGCCTTCCAGCACGTGCGCACGCGCACGCGCCTTGCGCAGTTCAAAGATGGTGCGGCGGGTGACCACTTCGCGGCGGTGGCGGATGAACGCCTGCAGCATCTGCTTGAGGTTCATCAACTGCGGGCGGCCGTCGATCAGCGCCACCATGTTGATGCCGAACACTGACTCCATCTGGGTCTGCTGATACAGGTTGTTGAGCACAACCTCGGCCGACTCGCCGCGCTTGACCTCGATGTAGATGCGCATGCCGTCCTTGTCGGACTCGTCGCGCAGCTCGCTGATGCCTTCGAGCTTCTTTTCCTTGACCAGCTCAGCGATCTTCTCGATCAGCCGCGCCTTGTTCACCTGATACGGAATCTCGGTGACGATGATCGCTTCGCGGCCGTTGTCGGCCACTTCCACATCGGCCTTGGCGCGCATGCGCACGCGGCCACGGCCGGTGCGGTAACCGGCAGCGATGCCGGCGGTGCCATTGATGATGCCGGCGGTGGGGAAATCCGGGCCGGGGATGTATTCCATCAGGCCTTCGACATCCAGCTCCGGCGTGTCGATCAAGGCGATGCAGGCGTTGATCGCCTCGGTCAGATTGTGCGGCGGGATATTGGTGGCCATGCCCACCGCGATACCGGCCGAGCCGTTGACCAGCAGGCTCGGGAACCGGGTCGGCATGACCGTCGGTTCCTGTTCCTTCTCGTCGTAATTGGGCTGGAAATCGACGGTTTCCTTGTCGATGTCGGCCATCAGCTCATGCGCCAGCCGCGACATGCGCGACTCGGTGTAACGCATCGCCGCGGCGGAGTCGCCATCGACCGAACCGAAGTTACCCTGGCCGTCCACCATCATGTAGCGCAGCGAGAACGGCTGCGCCATGCGCACCAGCGTGTCGTACACCGACTGGTCGCCGTGCGGGTGGTATTTACCGATGACGTCGCCGACGATACGCGCCGACTTGAAGTAGGCCTTGTTGCTGTGTGCGCCCAGCTCGTGCATGGCGTACAGGACGCGGCGGTGCACGGGTTTGAGGCCATCACGGGCATCGGGGAGTGCGCGGCCCACGATCACGCTCATCGCGTAATCGAGATAGCTCTTGCGCATCTCGTCTTCCAGATTGACCTGGATGATTTCCTTGGCGGTTTCTGCCATTCGGGTTCCGTAAGTGAGGTGGCGGGCGAGCCGGAAAGCCGCGTCGGGGGCGCCCTGACAACAGGCTGCCGACCCCACGCTCCCGCCGATCGATTCAAGCCCCGGATTGTATCACGAAGGGGCACCACGATGCCGCCGGTTTACCGGCCAGAAACAAGCACTTGCAGGATTTTGACGGGACGATGCGGCGATAGTGCGCCGCACTGGCCTCAGCCGCCGAACGCCGCCTGCATGCGCGCCAGGTCCGGCTGCGCGATCACCCCGCGTTCGGTGACGATCGCATCGATCAGGCTGCCGGGGGTGACATCGAACACCGGGTTCCAGGCGTTGATGCCATCGGCCACCGTGCGCACGCCGCCGACCCCGAACAATTCGCCCGGGTCGCGCTGCTCGATCTCGATCTGATCGCCGCTGGCGGTGTCCATGTCCACCGTGGACGACGGTGCCACCACCATGAACTTGACGCCGTGGTGGCGCGCGGCGATCGCCAGCTGATAGGTGCCGATCTTGTTGGCGGTATCGCCGTTGGCGCAGATGCGGTCGGCGCCGACGATGACCCACTGCACCAGCCCGGACTTCATCAGATGCGCGGCGGCCGAATCGGCGATCAGGGTCGCGTCGATGCCGTCCTGCTGCAGCTCCCACACGGTCAGGCGCGCGCCCTGCAGCCACGGCCGGGTCTCGCCGGCAAACACCTTGGCGATGCGCTGCTGCGCCATGCCGGCACGGATCACGCCCAGCGCGGTGCCGAAGCCGGCGGTGGCCAGCGAACCGGTATTGCAATGGGTCAACACGCCGCTGCCGGTCTCGATCAACGACGCACCGAGCGCGCCCATATGCCGGTTGGCCGCCAGGTCTTCGTCGGCGATGGCCTGCGCCTCGCGCGCGATCACCTCGCGCCAGTCGGCGCCGGCAGCGCCCAGCACGCGACGCATGCGCATCAGCGCCCAGGCCAGATTGACCGCGGTCGGACGCGCGGCATTGAGCCGCAACAGCGCCGGTTCGAGCTTCTGCAGGGCCGCACTGCCGTCGTCGGCAGCGATGTCGCGCGCGGCCAGCACCACGCCCCACCCGGCCGCAATGCCGATCGCCGGCGCGCCGCGTACGGCCAGCGAATGGATCGCCTCGGCCACGGCATCGCTGGTGTCGCAACGCACATGCTCGACCACGAAGGGCAGCTTGCGCTGGTCGAGCAGTTCCAGGGCATCGCCCGTCCACAGCAGCGGGCGGATATGGTCGTAGCGGGCGTAATCGATATGGGCGCTGTCGTTCATCCGGACATTGTAAGGCGCGCGGGCAGCCCAGTCAGTGGCCGCATCGCTCAGCCCGCTGGCGATGTCGCTACTGAGCAGGTCGAGTGCGCGGCGTCCGCACCGCGCCAGAACGTTGGCCTGCCGCTTCTTGGAAGCCCGTTGCGCAGCCTGCGCGAGGCGGATGAGAAGTTGGCAGGTGGCGTGTTGAACGCCTTTCAGTTGCCGGGCTTGCAATGGCAAGGCAAAGAGAAGCTGGCCGACGCACAGTGATCCAACCAGCGCACGTCATGCCCAGCTTGCACCATGCACACCGACCATCCCGACGGGTCCTTGCCCGCCTGCCCTCGCGGGACCTTACGCGGCATGGATGCCGCGTAAGCGCCTACAAGGACGTACTTGCGGCGAGTCCCGCAAGGATGGGCGGGCAAGGGCCCTGCAGCCAGGCCGCAGATCGCCCGCTCCACACCCGACGCATCCGCACCCCGTTCAATCACATCTCAAGACAACTGGGAGCTTGAGCTTCAGCGTGGTCTGGATGTTCCAAGCAGAGCTGGTTGAGGGCTAGACACCCTCACCAACCTGGTCGCGTGCTGACGGGGGCCACGGCGCTGGTTACGCCACCTATGCGATGGAGAGCAGCGGCTTCGTCAGTCCATCAGTCGACGATGAACTCGGCGCGGCAGCCGTCGTTGACCCACACGCCGTCGCGGCTCCAGCCCCAGGTCTGGCCTTCCACGCATTCCTTCTTGGAGATCTGCCGGCCTACCCGCACCTGGCGCTCCACCGAGATCCCGCAGGTGCGGCGCGCGCCCTTCTTCGATTCGCAGGTCACCATGCGTGGCATGGCCACGAACCCGGAACCGTCCTCGGCAGCGACCTCGAATTCGCCATCGCAGCCGCGCGAGACCCAGATTTCGTTACGGCGCGCGCCCCAGCTGCGGCCTTCCTTGCACGGCCACACCGAGCGCTGGCGCAGCAGGCGCACAGGCGCACCACGCAGCACCACCGGGCATACCACCTTGCCGCCGTTGGAATCGCAGCGCACCACGCGGCGCATCTGCGGAGCGCTCAGCGCCCGTGCGGTCGCAAACTCTGCACGGCAGCCCTGTTCGACCCAGACGCCACCGCGTTCGATGTCCCACTCGCTGCCACGGATGCAACTGGTCTCGGACAGCTGGCGTACCAGCTGGACGCCGTGCTCGGTATCCATCGCACAATGCACGCGCGCCATGTCCTTGGACTCGCAGCGCACCACGCCGGCGGCGCGATCCGCTGCACGCGCATCGGCCAGCATCAGCAGCGGCAAGCACCACAAACCGCATAAGCTGATCAGCCACTTCATGCCGACAATCCTCACCCAAACACACTCTGCGCCGCGCCCCCGTGGACGCCACGATGAGAGCATCATCGATGTGAAGATAGCAATACGGTGGCGATGACAGCGGGATGGCAACGGGCGCGCGCCCGGTGCCGCGCAGACACTGGGTACCGCCGTGGGTCAGGCGCGGGCAAAGGCGAAGGCCAGCACATCGGCAATCTGCGTGGTGCCATGCATGGCCATCAACAGCCGGTCCACACCGACCGCCACCCCCGCGCAATCGGGCAGTTGCGACAACACCGCCAGCAGCCGCTCATCCACCGGCAGCTGCGGCAATCCGCGCGCCGCACGCACCGCGTTATCGCGCATGAAACGCGCCCGCTGCTCCTGCGCATCGTTGAGCTCGTGGTACCCGTTGGCGACCTCGTAAGCGCCCAGATACAGCTCGAAGCGCTCGGCCACCGGCGGCTCCCCGGGGCGGATGCGCGCCAACGCGCACTGGCTGGCAGGCCAGTCGTGCACCACGGTCAGCGTGTCGCTGGCAAAGCCCGGCTGGAGGCGATGGGTCATCAGCAGATCCAGCCAGTCGTCGCGGGTCAGGCCATCCGGATCGATGGCGATGTCGTGTAGCGGTGCGCGCAGCGTTTCGATCGAATCGCTTAGCGGGTCGATGCCCAGCGCCTGCACGAACAGCGTGCGATAACTCAGCACCTGCACCTGCGCCTGGCGCCCGACCAGCGCAAGCGCGCAGCGCACCAACTCAACGGTCTCCTGTGCCAGGGCGCGATCGTCCCAACCCACCCGGTACCACTCGAGCATGCTGAACTCGGGATTGTGGCGGCCGCCGGCCTCGCCATTGCGGAACACCCGCCCCAGCTCGTAGCAATCGCCCACCCCGGCCGCCAGCAGCCGCTTGAGCGGATATTCCGGCGAGGTGCGCAACCAGCGCACCGGCGCGCCGGCATCGACATGGCCGCTGAAGCGCGTGCTGAAGCTCTCGATATTCGGCTCGGTGTTGCCGGCCTCCGATAGCACCGGCGTCTCCACTTCCAGCACGTCGCGCTCGGCGAAGAAAGCGCGGATCAGCGCGTTGAGCCGCGCGCGCAACCGCAACGCGTCCAGATCGACCTGCGTGGCGGTCATGGTTGCTGGCCGTGCTCGCCGAGGAAGGCCAGCAAGCGCGCCTCGTCCCAGATCTCCACGCCCAGCGACTGCGCCTTGTCCAGCTTGGACCCGGCTTCTTCGCCGGCCACCAGAAACGCGGTTTTCTTGGAGACGCTGCCGGCGACCTTGGCACCCAGCGCTTCCAGCCGTTGCTTGGCCGCATCGCGGGTGAGCGCGGCCAGGGTCCCGGTGATCACCACGGTCTGGCCGTCGAGCGGGCCGGTTTGCAGCGCGTCGGCGTCGGGCAGACGCGACAGCACCGTTTCCATCGCCTGCTGCGCAGCGCTTGCCAAGGCCGCATTTTCCGGCCGCTCCAGCCATTGCAGCAGCGACGCCACCACCGGCGCGGGAACGCCGGCCTGCAACAAGGCATCGGACCCGGCGCTGCGCAGCGCATCGAAGGAGGCCACCGCGGCAGCCAGCTGCTGCGCACGCATCGGCGTCACCTTGGGGATATCCATGTCTTGCAGCACGCTGGCAAAGCTCAGCGCCTCGCGCAGTTTAGGCGATGGCGGATGCGCATCGCCGATGCGCACGCCGCGTTGCAGCAGGTCGTCGATGGCCTGCTGATTGCCGGGCTGGTCGAAGAAGTGCCCGAGCGAGCGCGCCACCTCGCCACCGATGTCGGGCACGCGCTTGAACAGCGGCCACGGCAGATGGCGGATCAACTCCAGATCGCCGAACCACGCCGACAAGGCCTTGGCGGTGCTCTCGCCGACATGCTCGATGCCGAGCGCAAACAGGAAACGCTCCAGCGTGGTATCGCGCGATTGCTCGATCGCCTCGATCAGGTTTTCCGCCCATTTGGTGGCGATCTTCTTGCGGTTCCAATCGAACGCCGGCAGCCCGGCGCGCAACAGATCCGCCTGCCAGGTGTGCGGCGCCTCGCGCTCGCCGGCCAGGTCCACACCGATGCCGACCACGGTGTTTTCCAGCTGGCCGTACGCACCGCTGGCCAGATGCTCGCGCGCCTCGCGCAGGAATGCGTGCGGGCTTTCGGCGGTGCTGATCATGCGCAATTGCAGCAACTGGTCCACGTTGAGCAGATACAGATCGGCCACGCCCTGCACCACGCCGCTGTCGACCAGCACCTCGATGAATTTTTCGCCCAGGCCATCGACATCCATCGCGCGGCGCGAGACGAAATGCCGGAACGCTTCCTTGCGCTGCGCCGGGCAGGTCAGCTCGCCGGAGCAGCGCCACACCGCCTCGCCTTCCTCGCGCACGATCTCCGACCCGCAGACCGGGCAGTGCGTGGGCATCTGCCATGGCTGGGTGCCGGGCGGCCGTTGCTCGGCAACCACGCCGGCCACTTCGGGAATCACATCGCCGGCACGCCGAACGATCACCGTATCGCCCACGCGCACATCCAGCCGCGCGATCTGGTCGGCGTTGTGCAGCGTGGCGTTGGTGACGATCACCCCGGCCACGTGCACCGGCTTGAGCCGCGCCACCGGCGTGGCCGCACCGGTACGGCCAATCTGGATCTCGATCGCCTCCACCGTGGTGGACTGCTCCTGCGCCGGGAACTTGTGCGCGATCGCCCAGCGCGGCGCGCGCGAGACAAAGCCCATCTCGCGCTGCCCGGCCAGATCGTCGAGTTTGTAGACCACGCCGTCGATATCGAAGGGCAAGCCGTCGCGCGCCTCACCGATGCGTTGGTAGTACGCCAACAGGCCGTCGCTACCCTGCACCACCTCGACCAGGGCGCTGACCGGGAAACCCCATGCGCGCAACTGCGCCAGGATCGCCGAATGCGTCTGCGGCAACGCACCTTCACTCACTTCGCCCACGCCATACGCAAAGAAACTCAACGGGCGCTGCGCCGTGATGCGCGCATCCAGCTGACGCAGCGAGCCTGCAGCGCCATTGCGCGGATTGGCCAGCACCTTGCCGCCCTGCAGGCGCATCTGCGCGTTGTAGGTCTCGAAGGCGGCACGCGGCATGTACACCTCGCCGCGCACCTCCAGTACCTGCGGCCAGCCTTCGCCACGCAGGCGCAGCGGAATCGCCTTGACGGTGCGCAGATTGGCGCTGACATCCTCACCGGTGGCGCCGTCGCCCCGCGTTGCGCCCTGCACGAACTCGCCGTTTTCGTAGCGCAGGCTGATCGCCAGGCCATCGAGCTTGGGCTCGGCCGAGAACAGCGGCTGCTTCACCTCCAGCCGCTCGCTGATCCGCCGTACGAACTCGGTCACTTCCTCGTCGCTGAAGGCATTGCCCAACGACAGCATCGGCAGGGCATGCCGCACCTCGGCAAAGCGCGACGCGGCCAGGTGGCCGACGCGCTGGGTCGGTGAATCGGCGCTGGCCAGCTCCGGGTGCGCCGCCTCCAGGGCTTCCAGTTCACGCATCAGGCGGTCGTAGTCGACGTCGGCCATCTGCGGCTCGTCGAGCACGTGATAGCGGTAGTTGGCGTCCTCGATACGATGACGCAGGGCGTCGATGCGCTGAGCGGGATCCGGGCTGACAGTCATACGATCGCTGGGCTGGCTCTGGGCCGCCCATTCTAACGGGCCGTGCCGGTGTGCAAGTGCTGCCCGACCGCCGACCAAACCGCGCGACAGCGAGCCCGGCAGCGATTTCCCGATAGGCAGACAGGCACAAACCCGCTAGCGTGGCGCCCTCTTTGCCTGCTCGCCTGGAGCTCACCGTGCCGTTGCCCGTCTCGCGCCGTTCGTTTCTCAGCCTTGCCAGCGTTGGCGTGGCGATCTCCGCACTGGGACTGGCACCCGCGGCCGAGGCAGCCCGCAAGCGTGCCGCTGCGCCGGCCAAGCCAGGCGTGGCGCCGGCAGCGGGCGCGGTGTTTCTCAATCTCAACGAGCATCCGCTCGGCCCCTCGCCCGCCGCAGTGGACGCGGCAACGCGCTCGCTGGCACGTGCGGGCCGCTATCTGTTCGAGATGGAGCAGGACCTGCGCAACCTGATGACCGGCGAGCTGCAACTGCCCGCCGATCATCTGGCGTTCTTTCCCGGCTCCAGGGACGCGCTGCTTCGTGCCGGCAGCCTGTTCACCTCGGCACGTGCCGGGCTGGTGGTGGCCGACCCGAGCTTCGACCCGATCATCGACAGCGCCACCGCCCGCGGCGTGCCGGTACGCAAGGTGCCGCTGCGGGCCGATGGCGCGCACGACGTCAAGGCGATGGCCAAGGCCGACCCGTCCGCCGGCCTGATCTACCTGTGCAACCCCGGCAACGCCAGCGGCGCCATCACCCCGCGCGCCGATATCGAGTGGCTGCTGGCCAACAAGCCGGCCAGCGCGGTGCTGGTGGTGGACGAGGCGTATATCCACTACAGCAACGAGCCGTCCATGGCGGACCTGGTGCGTCAGCGCCAGGACCTGATCGTGCTGCGCAGCTTCTCCAAGCTCTACGGCATGGCCGGCCTGCGCCTGGGCGCCGCGCTGGCGCCGCCGGGGCTGCAGACCAAGCTCGCCAGCCTGGGCAGCAATCCGTTGTCGGTACCGGCAATGGCCGCCGGCATCGCCAGCCTGCGCGATCCGCAGCTGGTGCAGACCCGCCGCGCGGAGAACGCCCGCGTGCGCGACGACACCATCGCCTGGCTCAAGAGCAAGGGCTACACCTGCCTGCCCACGCAGGCCAATTGCTTCCTGCTCGACGTCAAGCGCGACGCCGGCGTGTTCGCCGACTCGATGCAGAGACAGGGCGTCATCGTCGGCCGCAGCTGGCCGATCTGGCCCAAGCGTGTGCGTGTGAGCATCGGCACCGAAGCGGAGATGCTGCGCTTTCGCGAGGCCTTTACCAAGGCCAAGCGCTGATCGCCAAGCACAGAGTGGCCATCACTTCCCCTCTCGGGAGAAGGTGCCCCGAAAGGGCGGCTGAGGGTGCGCCTAAGAGATCTGCCAACACCTGCAATGACAAACGCGTCGCCACGCGCCGGCAGACCTGGATCACCGACTGCTGCACTGCTTCGCCTCCGTACCCTCACCCCTCTCCCGCCGGAGAGGGGCTTTGATTTCCTATCGCGTGGGAGTTGGAAGCGGCGCGGCAGCATTCGGACGCAACATGCGCCGGATCCACACGTAGCTGAGCGCAAACGTCAGCGCCATCGACACCGCAATCCACACCAGGAGCTGGCGCAGCATCGGCGGGCCCTGAAAGATGCGCGCGTAGTAGCTTGCATCCAATAGCGCGATTGCATGCGGCAGGAAGACAGTGACGATAGGCGTTGGCACTGGCGCAACCAGCAGCGTCACCGCAACAGCAAACCCGATCGAGCTCCATTGCGCGCGATGTGGGCTTGTCGACGCGCCTTTGCGCAAACGCAGCGCAATCCGCGACACCATCCATAGCAGCGGTGCGGCCAGGATGGCCCACACCGCCAGCAACATCAGCACCGCCAGCGCGCCCTGCAAGCTCCACATCGTTCACCTCACGCTAGAACGCGTCCTGCGGCAGGTCGCGACTCAGACTGCGTATGGATGACTCGCGGTCGGGATGGCTCGCGGTCAACGGCTCGTAATCACTGACTCAGCGACGCTCGATCACCAGCGGTGCGCAATCACCACCCACGCACATCACCAGCAGCGCGCACTTAAAAGCAATACGCACTCACCAGCGCGGCGACTTGGTCAGCGGCGGTGCCTGGTGCTGGCGATCGTAGGCGCGCAGTTCGTCGCGGATATGCGCCACGCGCTGGCGGCCCAGCGCATTGCGGCTGTCGTCCAGCACCACGCCGTCGAGCAGTTCGGCCATGCGCTGCACGGTCGGCAGCATCTTTTCCCAGGCATCCAGCGCGGTCATCGGCGCCGGCAAGGTGAGGAAGAACGCAATCGCCGGGGTCTGCATCTCGCGGATGTTGGCCATGTCGAAGCTGCCGGGCTTGAGGATGCTGGCCATGCTGAAGATCGGCCCGCGCTCCGGATGCCCCTCCACCAAACGGTGGAAGACATTCATGTGACCGAACACCAGCCCGGTCTTCTCCGCAGCGACCACCACATCTTCGCCGCGCAGCACCTGGCCGGCCTTGGCGGCCACGAACAGCGAGACGATCTTGTCGAAATCCTGGTTGGGCCGCTTGCCGACATCGTTGCCGCCGGCCGCATCGGCATCGTCCAGGTTCAGTTCGCTTTGCTCGGCGCCTTCATTGCGCTCGAACGGGTCGCCGTCCACGCCAGGCTCGCTGGAGATCACCGGCTCGCGGCGCTCGCGCGGCTGCCCGTCGTCCTTGTCGACCCGGCGCCCTTGTGGCGATTTTTTCGGGCGACCAAACAGGAAGATGGCCGCGACCAGCAGCAGTCCAGCGATCAGGATCCCGATCCGGATCATGGCCATGTCGGACATTCAGCGTGCCTCCGCATAAGAGTGACAGGTGTCGATATTCCGACAAGCATGGCACGTCATGCCGCACCCGCCAAACGTGCGGCCTCTTCCAGGTCCACGCTGACCAGTCGACTGACGCCCGGCTCACGCATGGTCACGCCCGAGAGCTGGCGCGCAGCCTCCATCGTCGCCTTGTTGTGGCTGACGAACAGGAACTGCACCTTCTCGCTCATTTCCCGCACCATGTTGGCCAGGCGGCCGACATTGGCTTCGTCCAGCGGCGCGTCCACCTCGTCGAGCAGGCAAAACGGCGCGGGATTGAGCTGGAAGATCGCAAACACCAGCGCCACTGCGGTCATCGCCTTCTCGCCACCGGACAGCAGCGAGATGCTGGACACGCGCTTGCCCGGCGGGCGCGCCATGATGGTCACGCCGGTGTCGAGCAGGTCTTCGCCGGTGAGCTCCAGATACGCATGGCCACCGCCGAACAGGCGCGGATACAGCGCCTGCACGCCGGAATTGACCCGGTCGAAGGTGTCCTTGAAGCGGCCGCGGGTCTCGCGGTCGATCTTGCGGATGGCTTCTTCCAGCGTCTCCAGTGCGGTGTTGAGATCCAGATTCTGTGCGTCCAGATATTCCGAACGCTGCGCCGCTTCGCCGTACTCCTGGATCGCGGCCAGGTTGACCGGTTCCAGCCGCCGCATGCGGCCGTCGATCTGGCCGACCGCCGCCTCCCACTCGGCCACGTTCGCGGCTTCCGGCAACCCATTGACGACGTCTTCGAGCACGAAGCCCGCTTTCACCACGGCGGCCTCCAGTTGCTCTGCGCTGAGCACCAGCGCCTGCTGATCGAGCTTGCGCTGCGAGATGCGCTCGCGCTGAGCCAGCGCCTGTTCGTCGCGCTGCTGGCGGGTCTGCTCGTAGCTGCGCAGCTCGCCATCGATGCTCTCCAGCATGGTGCGCGCTTCGCTCAGCACGCGCTCGGTGCGTACACGCTCGCTCAACGCGGACTGGTGCTCGTGCTCCAGCGTTTCCACCGGCGAGTCGCCGTCGCTGAGCTGGGCGACCAGGTCCTCCAGGCGCGTATCGAGCTGGCCGCGCTGGCTGTCCATGCGTTCCAGCGTCTGGCTCAGGGAGGTGATCTGGGTGCGTTGCGATTCCAGCGTCAGCGCCAATGCATGCATCGCATCGCGCACGCCACGTGCGGCATCCCGGGCCTGATCGCGCGCATCGGTGAGCTGACGGCGTTCGTTCTCCAGCGCCTCGCGAGTGCCTTGCAGGTCGCCCATCAGGGTCACCGCGTCTTCGAGCTTGGCGCGTGCCTCGCGTGCCTGCTCGCGGCTGGTATCCAGCGTTTCCAGCAGCTGCGACAATTCGTTTTCGATGCGTTCGATGCGCGTGCGCGCGGCATCGACCTTGCCCTGCTGACTCTGCAGCTGGCCGGCCAGTTCGGACACGCTGCGGTGCGCCATGTACAACTGGCGCTGCGCATCTTCGCGTTGTTGTTCGGCCGCCAGCAGTTGCTCGCGGAAGCTGCCCAGGCGCTGTTCGAGTTCGGCCTCGCGCTCCTGCAGCATTTCGATCTGCGCACGCAGCTCCTGGATCTCGCGCTCGCGCAGCAAGGCGCCCTGCTTGGCGGCACCGGAGCGCGACACCCGCACCCAGCCCTCGCCCAGCCGCTCGCCGCTGCGGGTGATGACCGAATCGCCTTCGGGCAGGCTACGCTGCAGCGTGCGCGCGGCCTCCAGATCCTCGGCCGCGTGCAGGCGCGCGAGCAGGCGACGGATCGCGATCGGCCCCTGCACCTTGGCCGCCAGCGAGGTCGGCGCGAAGCTCGCGTTGTCGCTGGCACCGGACACCAGCGCGATGCGGCCCTCGCCCAATTCGCCCAGCGCATCGACCAGTTGTTCCGGCGCATCCACCAGCACGCCTTCGATCAACTGCCCCAACGCGCCTTCCACCGCGTTTTCCCAGCCGCTTTCGACCGTGATGCGCTCGCCGACACGTGCGGCAGAATCCAGCCCGCGCGACTTCAGCCACGCCACTGCGGCGCCCTGCTCCTGGCCAAGTGCGGCCTGCTGCAGGGTTTCCAGCGACGACAGCCGACCACGCGCGGCCTGCGCCTGCTTGCGCACGTCGGCCAGTTCGCCCTGGCTGGCGCGCTGTTGTTCCTGCAGCCCGCCGAGCGCGTGCTTGCGCGCTTCGACCTGCTCGGTTAGCCCGTCCAGCGAGGTCTTCTGGGTTTCGTGGCGCAGCTCGATCTGCTCGAACGCCTCGGCCAGCGCATCCAGGTCCAGCCCGGCGCGCTCGTTGACCAGCGCTTCGCGGCGACGCTCGGCCTCCAGCGACTGGCGATCGAGATAATCGACGCGCGTGCGCTCCACTTCGCCGGCACGCGAGGCTTCGCCGGTGTCGCGGTTATGGGTTTCCCAGCGCTGCTGCCAGTCGGCCAGACGCGCTTCGGCCTCGCGTAGCGACTCCTGGCGGAATTCGTGGTCTTCGCGCAGCTGTTCCAGTTGCGGTTCGGCAGCGTCCACCGCCTCGCGCAACACCGCCAGCCTGGCCGAATCGCCGCTGATGTGCTGGGTCAGCTCCTGCAACTGGCTCTGCGCCTCGTCGCGCGCCTTGTGCAGGCGATGCGAGAGTTCGCGCTGATGCTGGATCTGCTGCTCGATGCGCGCCAGTGCGCCACCGACCTGATAGACATCGGCCTGCGCCTTGGCCACCGCTTCGGCGGCTTCCTCGCGACGCGTGCGCCCGGTTTCGATCCGCGCCTCGGCATCGCGCTGTTCGGCGATCAATTGCTGCAGCCGGGTCTCTTCTTGATTCAGTTTTTCGCGCAGGCCCTGTAACCGGCCATCCAGGCCGCGGTATTCCAGCGCCTTCCACTCGGCGTCCTTGATCCGGCGCTCTTCCTGCAGGGCCTGATACTGCTCGGCTTGACGCGCCTGGCGCTGCAGATGCGCCAGCTGCTTGGTGATCTCTTCGCGCAGGTCGCCCAGGCGATCCAGGTTCTCGCGGGTATGCCGGATGCGCGTTTCGGTTTCCTTGCGGCGCTCCTTGTACTTGGAAATGCCGGCGGCTTCTTCCAGGTACACGCGCAGGTCTTCCGGGCGCGCCTCGATGATCTGGCTGATCATGCCCTGCTCGATGATCGAGTAGCTGCGCGGCCCCAGGCCGGTGCCCAGGAACAGGTCGGTGATGTCGCGGCGCCGGCACTTGGTGCCGTTGAGGTAGTAGGCGCTGTTGCCGTCGCGGCTGACCAGGCGCTTGACCGAGATCTCGTTGAACGAGGCAAACTCGCCGCTGATGGTGTGATCGGAATTGTCGAAGATCAGCTCCACCGTCGCCTGCGACACCGGCTTGCGCGCCGAGGAGCCGGAGAAGATCACGTCGGTCAGCGAGTCGCCACGCAGGCGGCTGGCCGAACTTTCGCCCATCACCCAGCGCACCGCGTCGATGATGTTGGACTTGCCGCAGCCGTTGGGACCGACGATGCCGGTCATGTTGGTGGGCAGGTGCAACGTGGTCGGGTCGACGAACGACTTGAAACCGGACAGTTTGATCGTGGACAGGCGCATGGGACTGAAGGTTCCGGGCACCGCACGGGCGGGGCCGGCAGGCGCTTTTTCCTGTGAAGCCGCCCCTAAGCCCTTGATCCACAAGATCTATGGGCCGTGGAACCGGCAATGGAGCATGAGTATAGCGGGCCTGGCATCGCTGGCGTGGCCGCAGAAAGACGAAGGGCGCCTAACCAGGCGCCCTTCGGGTACAGCGTGCAGCGTGGATCAGGCGTCGGATTCGACGATGACCTTGACCGAGGTTTCCACATCGGCGTGCAGGTGCAGCACAACGTCGTACTCGCCGACATTGCGGAATGCGCCTTCGCCCAGGATCACTTCGCTCTTTTCCAGCGGCAGGCCGGCGGCGGTGAACGCCTCGGCGATGTCGCGCGGGCCGACCGAGCCATACAGCTTGCCTTCGGTCGACGCATGCGCGCCGATGGTGACGCTGGCGCCTTCGAACTTGCCGGCGCGGCTCTGTGCATCGGCCAGGATGGTGTTGGCCTTGGCTTCGTAATCGGCACGCTTGGCTTCAAACGCTTCAACGTTGGCAGCGGTGGCCGGAACGGCCTTGCCCTGCGGCACGAGGAAGTTGCGGCCGTAACCCGGCTTGACGCTGACCTTGTCGCCCAGGCCGCCGAGGTTGGTCACTTTCTGCAGAAGAATCAGATCCATGGTGGTGCTCCGTTATTCGTTAGCGCCGGCACTTTGGCCGACGCAACGTTTGCTGTCCGAAAAGACGGGATTCGGGAATCGGGATTTGGGAATCGCAAGAGCACGATCAACACCGCATCTCGAATGACCGGCCTCTATATTTTTAATAACCCGCACATGGATGTGCGGGCTCTTGTGAGGAACTCACATACAACCGTGCGGGCTTTTGTGAGGAACTCACATCGACGACTCGGATTAAACGTCGTGATTGTCCGTGTACGGGATCAGCGCCAGGAAACGCGAGCGCTTGACGGCCGTGGCCAGCTGACGCTGGTACTTGGACTTGGTACCGGTCACGCGGCTCGGCACGATCTTGCCGTTCTCGGTGAGGTACTGACGCAGGGTGTTGAGATCCTTGTAATCGATCTCTTTCACGCCCTCGGCGGTGAACTTGCAGAACTTGCGACGACGGAAGAACTTGGACATGACAGCGCTCCTTAAGCGGCTTCGGCGTTGTCGCCGTCGGTATCGGTGGCGGCAGGTGCAGCATCGCCCTCATCGTCATCACGACGACGACGCTCGCTACGCTCGGGCTTGTCGCCCTTCTCGTCCTTGCTCTTCATGATCAGCGACTGCTCGGTGTCCGGGCCATCGCGCTTGACGACCAGGTGACGCAGCACCGCATCGTTGAAGCGGAAGCTTTCCACCAGCTCGCTCAGCACGGCCTGGTCGACTTCGATGTTGAGCAGCACGTAGTGCGCCTTCACCAGGTTCTGGATCGGGTAGGCCAGCTGACGGCGGCCCCAGTCTTCCAGACGGTGGATGGTGCCGTTACCGCCCTCGATCAGCGACTTGTAGCGCTCGATCATGGCCGGGACCTGCTCGCTCTGATCCGGGTGGACCAGGAACACGACTTCGTAATGACGACTCATGTTGTATTACCTTTCGGATGTGGCCACGTGGGCCGGACAGCTCCCCGGTGACCCGCGCAAGGCGGCCGGTGGAGCAAGGATTCCCACCCGGAACCGGGCAGGAAGCAGGAAAGTATGGCAGTTCAAGCGCTTAGCCGCAACTGAGCCGAGCCAGCGGCTGAGCCTAGGAACGTAACATCTACGTGGTGACTGCTTAAGCCCCTCTCCCGCCGGGGCGATAAGGCACCGCTTGCGCGCTACTGGCGCGCGTGCCTTGGAACGCCCGCGCCGCAAGCGCGGGCCGGGGCGCGGGGGTTGGGGTGAGGGTCCGCGGCGAAGCCACTGGTGACGTCTAACCGCGCGAGGCCTCGCCCGTCCCCTCATCCGCCCTTCGGGCGCCTTCGCCCGGTGGGAGAAGGAATAGCGCGCACCAGCGAGCTCAGCGATGCTCGGCTTCGGTCGTGAAACTTTCCCCGCAGCCGCACTCGGCAGTCGCGTTGGGATTGCGGAAGGTGAAGGTCTCGCTCAGGCCGTGCTTGCCGAAATCGATGCAGGTGCCATCGACCAGCGGCAGGCTGACCGGGTCGACGAAGATGCGCACGCCCTCCTGCTCGAACACCGCGTCGTCGTCGCGTTTCTCGCGCGCCAGGTCGGTGACATGGCCCCAGCCCGAGCAACCGGTCTTGGTCACGCCAAAGCGCAGACCCAGCGTCCCCGGGGTCTGCTGCACGAAACGCTGCACGCGCTCCAGCGCGGCGGGGGTGAGGCTGATGGCCATGGGGGTGCTCCGGAAACGATGGTGGCAAGTATAGCGAGGCAGCAATCACCAGGGCTGCAGCCGCTGCGACGCCGTGTTCCTTAGATGGGGCCATATCCGGCCTTGGACAAGCGCAACCACCCGCAAGCGGTTCAGATGCTCGCGCCAGCGCGCCCGCAGCCAGTAAACTCGCAGACCATTCAAAGTCGCTACGGCGAGGACAAGTCATGACGGTGGTCAGCGTTGAACATGCGCTTGCGGGAAAACTCCCGGAAGGCGGCGAAGTCACGGTACGGGGGTGGGTGCGCACACTGCGCGGATCTGCCGGACTGGCCTTCATCAACGTGACCGATGGCTCGTGCTTCGCTCCGATCCAGGTGGTGGCCAACGACACGCTGCCCAACTTCGACGAGATCAAGCGCCTGACCAGCGGCTGCTCGCTGATCGCCAAGGGCGTGCTGGTGAAGTCGCAGGGCAAGGGTCAGTCGTTCGAGATCCAGGCCAGCGGCGTGGAGATCGTCGGCTGGGTCGAAGACCCGCTGACCTACCCGATCCAGCCCAAGCCGATGTCGCCGGAGTTCCTGCGCGAAGTGGCGCACCTGCGCCCGCGCACCAACCTGTTCGGCGCGGTCACCCGCATCCGCAACTGCCTGGCGCAGGCGGTGCACCGCTTCTTCCACCAGAACGGCTTCAACTGGATCAGCACCCCGATCATCACCACCTCCGACGCCGAAGGCGCCGGGCAGATGTTCCGCGTTTCCACGCTGGACATGGTCAATCTGCCGCGCGATGCCAGGGGCGCGGTGGATTTCAGCCGCGACTTCTTCGGCAAGGAAACCTTCCTGACCGTGTCCGGCCAGCTCAACGTGGAGGCCTACTGCCTGGCGCTGAGCAAGGTCTACACCTTCGGCCCGACCTTCCGCGCCGAGAACAGCCACACCACGCGCCATCTGGCCGAATTCTGGATGATCGAGCCGGAAATCGCCTTTGCCGATCTGGCCGAAGACGCGCGCCTGGCCGAGCAGTTCCTCAAGTACCTGTTCCGCGCGGTGCTCGATGAGCGTGGCGACGATCTGGCATTCCTGGCCGAGCGCGTGGACAAGAACGCGATCGCCAAACTGGAAGCCTTCATCAATGCCCCGTTCGAGCAGATCGACTACACCGAGGCGGTGAAGCTGCTGCAGAACTCGGGCAAGAAATTCGACTTCCCGGTCGAATGGGGCCTGGACCTGCAGACCGAGCACGAGCGCTGGCTGACCGAAGAGCATATCGGCCGCCCGGTGGTGGTGACCAACTACCCCGAGCACATCAAGGCGTTCTACATGCGCCTGAACGATGACGGCAAGACCGTCGCGGCGATGGACGTGCTGGCGCCGGGCATCGGCGAGATCATCGGCGGCAGCCAGCGCGAAGAGCGCCTGGATGTGCTGGATGCACGCATGGCGCAATTCGGCCTGGACCAGGAGCACTACAGCTGGTACCGCGATTTCCGCCGCTACGGCTCGGTGCCGCATGCCGGCTTCGGCTTGGGCTTCGAGCGCCTGGTGGTGTACGTGTGCGGGCTGAGCAATATCCGCGACGCCATCCCCTACCCGCGCGCGCCGGGCAGCGCCGAGTTCTGATGTGAGCCTGCTGGCCGCCGCCACGCTGCAGTTGCTGGCCTTCGCGGCGGCGTTGCCGGGCGCCGACATCGCCGGCGTGCGCGGCGTCCGACTGGCGCAGCGGGCAGCCGCACATCCCGGTGCAAGCGCCTGGTGGCAGGGTGACACGGCACGCAGGGCGATCATCCACGCCGTGCGTCCTTTATGGTGGACCATCACTGCGCTGGTGATCGGCGCAGCACTTCCCCAACTCGCACTGATGCTGGCGGGCACATGACCCTGTTCTTCGCGCTGTGTTTTGTCGGTGTGGCCGTTGCCGGCCTCACCGCCTTGCTGATCTTCTGGCCGCTGACGCTGGTGCACCTGCGCGACCGACATCCAGAGGCGTTGGCCAGCTTCGGCGAACCGGCCTTCATCAGTCCTGCGGCGCTGCGCTGGTTGCTGGCGCGGCGCTACCGCAGCCATCGCGACGGTGCGCTGTCCGGCCTGGCCACGCCGGCCTGGCTGTCGCTGCTGACCATCTTCTTCGGCCTGGGCATGGCAGCCCTGCTCGGCCTGCTTTCCAAGGTAATGCCATGAATACACCGCAAGACACCGCACATGACGACCACGATTCGTGGTGGCTGGCCACGATCGGCCGCACGCTGATCTGGGCGCGCCTGCGCGTGAAGCAGGCCGGTACCGCCGAAGTCCTGGACAGCGACGGCAAGATCCTGCCTTACGACAGCGAAGACAGCGCCCGCGCGGCCTTGTTCGATGCCGAATTCGTCGCGCTCGACGGGCTGGACGAAGAAGACGCGCTGATGCGCGGCTTCTCGCTCGATGAGGTCTCGCCGCCGCGTGGCGACGACGATGCGGACCTGCGCGAACGCATGGTGCTGACCCTGGGCGGTCGCGCCTGACATGTACGCCCCACGCGCGTTCGCGCAGACCGATCTGGCACTGCTGGACTGGCTGATCGCGCGCGACCCGTTCGTCACCCTGATCAGCCACGGCGAGGACGGACAGCCGGCGATCTCGCATCTGCCGGTGCTGTACCGACGCGATGACCAGGCAGTTGTCATCGAAGGCCACTGGGCGCGCCCCAATCCGCAGGCACGCAGCCCCGGCGACGCGGTCCTGGTGGTGCAGGGCCCGCATGCCTATGTGTCGCCGAGCTGGTATCCGGACAAGGAAGCGGCCGCACGCGTGCCGACCTGGAACTACGCCGTGGCGCATCTGCATGGACGCTGCGAGCAGGTGAGCGATGAGGCGGCGCTGGGCGAGCTGATCGGCCGCATGAGCACCCACTTCGAACAACGCGTCGGCAGCGACTGGCTGTTCGAGATGGAACGCGACAGCCACCGCCGCCAGTTACGCGGCCTGGTCGGCTTCCGCTTCGTTCCCAGCCGCATCGAGCTGACCTTCAAGCTCAGCCAGAACCACCCCGCCGCCAATCAGCGCAGCGTCAGCCAGTTCCTGGCGCAGCAACCCGACCAAGCCTCGAACGCGATCGCAGCGTTGATGCAGGCGGCCATGGACGCCAATCCGACGCGCTGAGATGGCCTCAGTCGCGCATTGGAAAGACAGATCACCAGAGGGTTGGGACGCGTCGGCCACATTGTCGGCCGACGCCGGCGTGCCTGGCACCCTATTTCCCCGAAGGCTAGTGCAACTCAGCCAGCCCGGCGCGATCGCTGCGGCACAAGCGCCTCACAGGGATCGCTGCCACAGCCGGATGCAGGATCAAGCGGAGAAAGTCCTTGTGCGATTGCATAACGGGTGAGCTGGGCGATGCTTTGAATATTGAGTTTCAACATGCAGTTTTCGCGATGCGTGCCCACCGTTTTCACGCTCAAGTGCAAGCGCGTGGCGATCTGCCTGGTCGACAGGCCTTCGGAGTAGAGCTGCACGATTTCGCGCTCACGTGAGGTCAGCCGGGTATACGCAGAATCGTCTTTGGCGGCTCGACGCAGTCCTGCGATCAACGAACGCGACATCTGCGGACTGATATAGATCTGATCCTGACCAACGAGTTGAATCGCACGCAGCAACTCGGCGAAGGTACTGGTTCGCGCCAGATAGGCTTTTGCGCCAGCTTCGAAGACCGCGCTGGCACGCATGCAGGCATCGGACGGAGCAATGCAGATTGCCCGGCTGCCGGGACTGCGTTGAATCAAACGTCGCGTCAGATCGATGCCATTTGAGGCCAGGGAGCAGGACATCCACCAGGACGATATCCGGCTGCTCTCTGGCAGCGATCTGCAGACACGCCAGTCCGTCTTCGGCATGCCCCACCACTTCGAAACCCGGAACCTTTTGCAGCAAAGCGACCATGCCTTCCACGAGGATGGTGCGATCAGCAGCGACGACGATACGTGTCTTCATCATTCCCTCGGTTACACGAATGGGGACCGCGATGTGCAGCGGCATTCGAGCGGCGCGCTGCAGCGAATCGACAGATGCTCGGCAGGAGCACTTGAGCGAGCTTGTCATACGCTCATCTCGACACCATCGGTTCTGGACTGATTTGGCGACCGTCGAATGCTGGTTTGCACAACGGTGTAGATGTCGGTGCGACGCAATGACGGGTAGGTTTGCCTGAGGTGTGTTACGCACGTTGAACCGGAGCCGAAGCGGACTGCGCCGCTCCGGACCAACACGCACCGCCACCTGATGCTTGGCACCCTGTGCCAGACATCGTTTCTGCATAAGACTGCCGATAAAAAACGAACGCGGTTCCAGCTGCAGCTCAACCGCGAAAGATTACGAGTCGCCGGACATCATCTGCCTGGCAAGGCCGGTCAGTTGCTGACGCACCTGATCCAGACGCGGGTCTGCCTCCAACTCGCGCTGCAGGTCCAGCAGACCTGCGGCAAGTTCGCCGCGCGCGCGGATACCTTCAGACTCGACCGATGCGCGCTGAGACTGGATCGCTGCAGCGGCGTGTTGGCTGGAATCGCCGCGTACGACCGTTTCCATGACATCGACCATGCGTTGCAGCAGGCGATAGACGGCACTTGCCGAAAATCCACCCATCATCGCCAATGCGGGTTTTCCGAACGCGCCCAGGCTACTTTCGGCAAACAGATCCTCCGGCAGCAACTCCACCAAGATCAGACCGGCGATGAGGCCCAGAATCATGCGCGCGGCATAGGAAGAATCGAATCGCGGATCGTACGTCGCGTCGGCGACGTAACGATGGGCCTGGAACAGGGCGGAAAACGCTGCGCCAAGCCCGGCACAGGCAAGGATGAACATCACATTCCAGCCCAGCGTACTGCCCGAGGAGTCGAGAAATCCCAGCGCGATGTTCTGCTCGTTGACAAGGCTGGACATCGCCAGCCCGACCACTGAGGCAAGACAGCCGACCGAGCTTAAAGTCAAGGTGCGAATCAGCGGAATTGGACCGAGCCAGCGCAAAAAGCCACCGCGCAAACGCTCCCGCTCGATCAGCACCACAGCTTGCGGCGTTGCGGGTTGGATCGCGCGAACCAGCTGTCGGTGCAGAGCGGCCAGTTCGCGCGCGCCAGCTTCGCCATGCAGGGAGGTGCCAGGCATCACCCGTAATTCCGCCAACCGGCCAGGCAGATCGGGGGACATCGCCAACCCCTGCTTTAGCGCATACGACACCATGGCCCGACATTCGAGCTCCAGCTGTTCAAGCACGCTGGAGAAGACCGGCCCGATGAATCCTGCCGACGAGACGGACTGGGCCACCGCGCGTCGCCGCAGGCCGACGCGCATCCTGGTTCGCTTCCACATAAGTGATTCCCAACATGCAGGCGCGCATCCAGCCCGACCTCAGGGCATCCGTTCGAACAGCGTCGTATCGCGCTGACCTTTCACAACAAGAGCAAGCTCTGCGCTGCCATCGTCGCGAATCCGCAGACTGGCTTGGCCATCGCTGAGCTGGCGGCAATAGCCTCTATCGTTGGCGCCGATCCAGGCATTCAACGCGCCTGCCGCACGCCCGGCATAGCGCAGTTCCACCTGGCAGTCGCGGGGGGCGCCATAGCGCAGGCGACCGAGCACGTCTCCCGGGCGGACTGTGGTCGCCACAATCTCCAACTGGGCGGAAATCAGGCCCGCCCCGCGCCAGCGCCCAGCTTCGGCCAAACCTGCGCTGCTCTGATCCAAGGCAACGACCAACGGCGAATCGCGGCCGGGCAGCGTGAGTTGCATGCCGGACGTCGCACCCTCCGTCACCTCAAGCTGGGCGCGGCCACCGGCTAGCCCATCGCAAAACCTGCCGCCATTGCGAGACAGCAGCGCGTAACCGTCCGGCTGCGCTCGTAGCTCCAGCGCACAATTGAAAGGAGGTCCAAACCGCACGTCCGCCGTTTGGGTGCCGTCGGCTCCCACCGCGCGCCCGCTCAGGCGGACATAAACCGGGCCCGCACCGCCGCTGGCGGACAGGATTCCGCGCCAGTCACCCGTCGGAATGCTACCAGCCGGAGCGGCCTGTACTGCAGTCAACGAAAGACACAAGGCCAGTGCTGAGGTGATGCGGAGAACGTGACGTCGATGATGAGGTTGGGTAGACATGAGAAAGCTCCGATAAGAAGTTGGACAGGATGGAAAGATCGATCAAGCTGCTGCTCAGCACACCGGCTGCAGTAACTACCAGAACTGCAACCAAGCAAATGATGGAGATGGATCGCCGCCGGCACCGAGACCGCCGGCAAAGATCCGCATGCAGGGCCGCCACATCGGTTCCCAGCCGCTCGGCGAGCGCGCGGGCATCGGCGTCTGACAGCAGCAACCTCACGGCACCGCTCCGGGATCGGAAGATGGCACGTCCACGAACGGATGAAGCGTCCATTCCTTCAGCGCGATGCCATCGAACCAAAGCACGCCCCGCGGACACTCGCTGCCTTGATAGCCGATTTTCAGCGCGTGGCTTGGCGTACGGCTGCATGGCGGCGCGATACGCAGCGCCAGTCCGGGAGCGCCGTCGCTCTGCGTGACCGGCTCTATTTGCACGTGCAGCGTCAACGAAAACTCGCTGATTTGCGATAGCCGCAGCGCACGCAATTGGCAGACCGGAATGGACAGCAGGGTCTCCCTTTCGCCCTGGGCCGTTCCGTCATCATGCATGCAGCGAACCTGCATGCCGTAGGCGGCCACCACAGCATCCACCAGTGCGGCGTGCCGCTGGCGGCATCGCTGTTGCGCTTGTCGGACGGCCTGGTCGAGCAGCTCCACGAAGGCGTCCAGGGAATAGCCCGCGTGTGCCATCTACGACTCCGTCAGCCAGATCGGCTTGCGCTTGAACCCCACGTGGTAGCACAACCATTGCAGCACCACCTGATGCTCGCCCAGCTGCACAATGGTGAAGCTCTTCTCGATGCCGAGAATCGTTCCCCTGGGCGCTTCGCTGAGGCAGCGATTGAGCAGATGCTGCGCGGCCTCGACCTGCTCAGCGGTCTGCATCTTTGCCGGGTTGTCGCTGCCGACGACGATGCGCTTGATGTAGCTCACTTCTGACAAATCGATCATCGGCAACGACTCGGGTGATAGAAAGGTGTAGGACTCAACAGCGACGCTTACGGCACCGGCACAGGCGCAGTGACTTTACGTGGTGCTGCAGCGGTCTGCAGGATGTCGAGCACGCGCGACAGCCCTTCGGGGGTACCGCGATCTTCGGCGTGCAATGCGACGTGATACTTGGCCGAGTTATCGGAAGAGCGCGTGTTTTCCTTGTGGCTGGACACCGACCCCTGCACGTTGACCTTGGCCTTGAACACGCCCCAGCCGACGCTTGCCTCCAAATCCACCTTGAGGCTCTTGTCTTCGGCTTCCTTTTCCGAAAACGAGGATTTGACTTCCATGTCGAAGGTCACGTCTACGGTCTGAATGCTCAAATTGGGAACGTTGACCAAGGTCAGCAGCGGCACGACGATCTCGACTTCCTCCTCGGCCATCCCGGTACCGCTGGGGTCTTCGACCGGGCGCTTGAACTTGAACTGCGCGGTCCGCGTACCGCCGTTTCCGTTGGGATTGGCAGCAGGGTCGGTCGGCGGCAGAAAACCGATGACCTTGATGAAGTCGGCGGTGGCGCGGGCCAGCATGACCTGCGCATCGCAGGCTGCACGCAACGGGGCGCCGATCAGGTCCGCCATCGGCAGGCCCTTGAATTGGTCGGACATATTGACAATATCGCTCATGGTGTTCTCCTGAAGAGTGGTTGTTTGAAAAACAATCGATGACGGCGGGGATCAATCGCCCTTGACCGTCTTGAACACGCCTTGCGACTGCGCAAGGCGATTGATGAGACGTGCCACGCCTTCGGTCGGCTCGCTGCCTTCCACGCGTAACACGACATGCACCGCACTGTGCCGCGCACTTTTTGCATTGGAGCCGAGGTCGATGCCGATCTGGCCGGGCAGCGCTGGCGGCTTGGGATGCCAGTCATCGACGGCGGCGGGAACCGCCAGCGACGCCGGCAACGCGGCTTCGTCCAGTTCGCTGAGCTCGCCGAGTTGTGCATCGAAGCTGATCTCTACGTCCTTGATGCGCAGGACATTGGACGACACCAGCGGCAACAGCGGTGCGCGATACAGGTCTTCGTCGTTCTCGCCCGCTTCCGGGTGCTGCGACGGCAAGCGGATCAGAACGCTTCTGGGACGGTTGTCCTCGTCAAAGAACGCGCCCAGGTTAGCCATCTGGTGCTGTTCGATCCGGTCCTGGGCGTCGATAACTGCCCCGGCCAGCGCTTCGATCAGATCATTGAGGGAGATTTGCGCCATGTTGGGCTCGTTGGTCGGAGATGTCGCGGGGACGGTGACGGCTCAGACCACGTTGGGAAAGCTATCCACGCGTGCCAGCCACCCCTTGAGAAACTTGCCAAGCGCCGGTCGCGCGGCGACCAGTCGCTGGTAGTAGTCCTTGCGGCCGACCTTGTAGCGCGCATACAGGTCTTGCTGGTTGCTGGATGCCAGGGCGGCGAAGGTCGCCGGTCCCATCCGTCCGTCCACCACCAGCGCGCCGCCGGTCTGGGCGTTGAGCACGGTCTGCAGCAGCTTGATCGCGTTGCCGCCGGCGTTGACATAGAAGTCGAACAAGATGTTGGCCAACGGCTGCAGTGCGATTTGGTCGGCGCGTAGCCGGTCCCAGTACTGCGTCTTGTAAATGACCCCGGCTTGGGCATCGGTCAATGCACGCAGGTTCGCCAAGCTTGGCTCCACGCCGAGCAAGTTCTGGGCGCAGGCCTTGAAGGTCAGCAGCGTGATGCCTTTGTTGGTGGCACCGCCCGGATCGGCGGGGTCGTTGACGAAGCCGCCCTCGTGCTTGAGCAGGGTTGGAAAAAACATGTTGAAGTCAGCCATCGGCGCCACCTGTTGAATTGATCGGTGGCGCCAGTTTCCGCATCGGTGCAATAGCGGCACATCGGCCCTTCACCGATACTACGAAGCCTGAAAGCTGATTCATCCCGGGCCCCGACAGGGGCCACCAACACTGCGTTTTCTGGAATACTGCGCGCATGAACGAGCTCAACCATTTGCTTGAAAACAACCGTGCCTGGTCCGAGCGCATCCGCCGCGAGGACCCGGAATTCTTCTCCAAGCTGTCCACCCAGCAGACGCCCGAGTACCTGTGGATCGGCTGCTCGGACTCGCGCGTGCCGGCCAACCAGATCATCGACATGGCCCCGGGCGAGGTGTTCGTCCACCGCAATATCGCCAACGTGGTGGTGCATACCGACCTGAACTGCCTGTCGGTGATCCAGTTCGCCGTCGACGTGCTCAAGGTCAAGCACATCCTGGTGGTCGGCCATTACGGCTGCGGCGGCGTGTTCGCCAGCCTGACCCAGAAGCGCATGGGCCTGGTCGACAACTGGATCCGCCACGTCACCGATGTGGCCGACAAGCACGAGGCCTGCCTGCACGACGCGGGCGACCTGCCGGTGCAGCACGCGCGCCTGTGCGAGCTCAACGTGCTCGAACAGGTGGTCAATGTGTGCCGCACCACCATCGTGCGCGACGCCTGGGACCGCGGCCAGGCACTGCAGGTGCATGGCTGGGTCTACAGCCTGCGCGACGGACGTGCGCACGACCTGGGCATGTCGATCGACCGCCCGGAGCTGCTGCAGGAACGTTACGACGCCGCACTGGCGCGCATCCAGGCCGATCACGCCGAACGCTGAGCCGCACCCGCACGCCATCCGGCCGCGGCGCCCATCGGCGCCGTCGGTTGGCTATGCTGGACGTCTTCTTTGCCGAGGAACGTCGATGCTGGTCCCGCCGATCAACCTGCAAGCCTGGATCGAGCAACACCGCCACCTGCTCAAGCCACCGGTGGGCAACAAATGCATCCAGCAGGACGGCTTCATCATCATGATCGTCGGTGGGCCGAATGCGCGCACCGACTATCACTACGACGAAGGCCCGGAGTGGTTCTTCCAGCTCGAAGGCGAGATGGTGCTGAAGGTGCAGGACGAAGGCGTGGCACGCGACATCCCGATCCGCGCCGGCGAGATCTTCCTGCTGCCGCCGAAGGTGCCGCATTCGCCGCAACGCGCGGCCGGCTCGATCGGCCTGGTGATCGAACGCGAACGCTTGCCCAACGAGCAGGACGGGCTGCAGTGGTATTGCCCGCAGTGCAATCACAAACTGTACGAGGCGATGTTTCCGCTGCAGGACATCGAAACCGATTTTCCGCCGGTGTTCGATCATTTCTATCGTTCGCTCGCGCTGCGCACCTGCAGCCAGTGCGGGCATCTGCACCCTGCGCCGGAGCGCTATGCCACTGTCGAGGCATGAGTGGGCGATGGCCGGGGCAATTCCAGGCACGCGTCGCACAGGTCTTCGAGCGCATTCGCTCGGCGGTGGCCATCGGCGCGCCGCCGCGCCCTCGCAATGCCGCGCAACGCAATGACGATGCAGCTGCGCGCAGCGCACCGTGTGTCGAGCGTGTGCACGCGCCGCAGCCGCGCCGTGCGTCCGCATTGAACCCCATGCCATGCTGCGCACGCTGATCGACCTCAAGCCGCGCGACGTGCCATTGCGCGTTGCGTTGCGTAACACCGCCGCGGTGGTGCTGCCGCTGGCGGTCGGCGTGGCCACCGGGCATGTCGCCGCCGGTCTGGCCGTGTGTACCGGCGCGCTCAACACCATGTTCACCGACCAGCCCGGCCCGTACCGTGCGCGCCTGCAGCGCATGCTGATGGCCGCGCTGGCAGCGGGCCTGGCTGCGTTGCTTGGCATCTGGGTCGGCCACAACACGCCGGCATTGGTGATCGCCGGGCTGCTGCTCGGTCTTGGCGGCGGCTTGCTGGTGGCACTTGGCCCGGTGGCAGCGCGGGTGGGGCTGACCAGCATGATCCTGCTGGTGGTCAGCGCCGACATGCGCCTGCCGGTGCAGCAGGCCGCGGGCGTGGCGGCATTGATCTTCGCCGGCGGCCTGCTCCAGGTAGTGCTGGCACTGGCGGCCTGGCCATTGCAACGCTATCGCCCGGAGCGCTTCGCGCTGGCCGACCTGATGCGTCAACTGGCCGGCATCGCACGCCAGCGTCCGGAAGCCAGCGCCCCGCCACCGGCCACCCAGGAAGTGCTCGATGCGATGGTGATGCTGCATGGCGAGCATCGCTCGCGCGCGATCGCCGTGCAGAGCTTCCGCATCATCGCCGAGCTGTGCGAGCGCGTACGGCTCGAGCTGCTGTCGCTGGCCGATGTCGATACCCGCCTGACCGACTCGCAGGCGCGCCCGGCGATCGAGCGCGTGCTCGAACGCAGCGCCATCGTGCTGGAACAGCTCGCGCATGCGATGACGGTGGGCGAAGACCCGCTCGCCGCCAATGCCTCGATGACCGGTTTCGACGATCTGGTCGCCGCACTGGCGCAGTTCCAGCACGACAACGCCGATACCCGCGAGCGCCGGCTGGTGCGGGTGGCGGTGGCGCGCGCGCAAGGCCTGGGCGGCCAGCTGCGCGCCCTGATCCGCAACGCGCATTGGGCCAGCAGCCGTGGCGAGATCCAGGCGCAGCTGGCCGAAGCGCGCCTGCCGGCGGCCCTGCGGCCCGCGGCGACCTGGGCCACGCTGCGCGCGAACCTGGATCTGTCCTCGGTGGCGTTCCGGCATGCCTTGCGCTGCGGCGTGTGCCTGGCGCTGGCGATCGCCTTCCAGCGCTGGCAGCAGATCCCGCACGGCTTCTGGATTCCGATGACCACCGCCATCGTGCTCAAGCCGGATTTCGGCGGCACTTTCAGCTTCGGCGCCTTGCGCGTGGCCGGCACCTTCGTCGGCCTGCTGGTGGCGACCTTGCTGGCGCACCTGGCGATGGACGGCGCCAGCGTCCGCCTGGCGTTGCTGGCGCTGTTCTGCCTGGGCTTCCGCCTGCTGACGCAGGTGAATTACGGCATCGGCGTGGCGTTTCTGACCGGCATGCTGGTGCTGCTGCTGTCCTTCGAAGGCGTGGCACCGGGCGAGGCCATCGGTGCGCGTCTGCAGGCCACGGTCGCCGGCAGTGCATGGGCGTTGATCGCCTACGCGGTGTGGCCCACGCGCGAGCGTCGGCATATCCGCGCCTCGCTGGCGCAACTGCTGAGCGCCTATAGCGATCATCTGCGCAATCTGCTGCTAGGCAGGATGGAGGATCTGGGCGACACCCGCGCTGCCGCACGCGTGGCGCGCACCAACGCGCAGGCCTCGATCGAACGCCTGCGCGGCGAGCCACGCAGCCGGCGCAATCTGCACGAGCTCAAACTCGCCGAATCCTTGCTGGCCAACGGCAACCGGCTGATCCGCGCCACCCTGTCGCTGGAGGCGGTACTGCGCGACGGCCATCCCCTGCCTGCGCTGGAAGCGCTGCCCGCCTTCGCGCAACAGGCCGACCAGGCATTGTCCGAGCTGATCGCCTGCCTGGTCGACGGCGGCATTCCCGCCGCAGCCACCCTGCGCGGCGCCGAGCGCCAGCTGTCAGATGCGCTAGCAGCCCTACCCGACGGCTCGCCCGCCACCGCCGCACTGGCCGACACCATCGACCGCATCACCGACAGTATCGGCACCTTGACGCATCTACTGCGCCCTGCCCGGCCAGCCTCGACCACCGCTGCAACCGAGGCAGCGGCCGCGCATGACGGCGCACACGGTGCCGGCGGGTAAACTGCGTCACTGACCTGCGTTGCGAGCCGTGATCATGACCGACCTGCTGTCCCGCGCCCATGCCGTTGCCCTGGACGCCGCCGACCCGCTGCGCCACCTGCGCGATGACTTCGTGTTCCCGCAGCATGCCGGCCAGGACCAGACCTATTTCGTCGGCAATTCGCTGGGCCTGCAGCCGCGCGGCGCGCGCGCGATGGTGGCCGAGGTGCTCGACCAGTGGGGCGCGCTCGCGGTGGAAGGCCACTTCACCGGTCCCACCCAGTGGCTGACCTATCACCAGCTGGTGCGCGATGGCCTGGCGCGCGTGGTCGGCGCACAGCCCGGCGAAGTGGTCGCGATGAACACGCTGAGCGTCAACCTGCATCTGATGATGGCCAGCTTCTACCGGCCCACGCCCGAACGTGGCGCCATCCTGATCGAAGCCGGCGCGTTTCCGTCCGACCGCCATGCGGTGGAATCGCAACTGCGCCTGCATGGGCTGGATCCGGTCACGCAGCTGATCGAAGTGGAAGCCGACCAACCCAATGGCACGGTATCGATGGCGGCGATCGCCGATGCCATCGCACGGCACGGTCCGCGGCTGGCGCTGGTGCTGTGGCCCGGCATCCAGTACCGCACCGGCCAGGCCTTCGAGCTGGGCGAAATCGCGCGGCTGGCACGCGCGCAGGGCGCGATGGTGGGTTTCGACCTGGCGCATGCGGTCGGCAATATCGCGTTGACGCTGCACGACGACGGCGCGGATTTTGCGGTGTGGTGCCACTACAAATATCTCAACGCCGGCCCCGGCGCGGTGGGTGGCTGTTTCGTGCACGCACGCCATGCCAACAGCGACCTGCCGCGCATGGCCGGTTGGTGGGGACACGAGCAGCAGAGCCGCTTCCGCATGCAGCCGCAGTTCGTGCCCTCGCCTGGCGCCGAAGGCTGGCAGCTGAGCAATCCGCCGGTGCTGGCGCTGGCGCCGCTGCGTGCGTCGCTGGAGCTGTTCGATCAGGCCGGCATGCCGGCGCTGCGCGCCAAGTCCGAACAACTCACCGGGCACCTGGAACAGCTGATCCACGCCCGCGTGCCGCAGGCGCTGCAGATCGTCACCCCGGCCGAGCCGGCGCAACGCGGCTGCCAGCTGTCGTTGCGGGTGGCCGGTGGCCGCGCGCAGGGGCGCTCGCTGTTCGAGTACCTGCAGTCGGTCGGCGTGCTCGGCGACTGGCGCGAGCCAGACGTGATCCGCATCGCGCCGGTGCCGCTGTACAACCGCTTCAGCGATCTGCATCGGTTGGTCGAACAGGTGGAAACCTGGGCCAGCGCCTGAGTACGCACGGCACAGACTGTGCCATCGACCAGATCGGTGCGTGGGCCGGAACCGGCACACGCGCACGTACACTCCGAACCCGCACCTGGCTGATCGCGGCAGGTGCCGTTGCCAGCCATCCCCGTTCCCCCCCTTCGCCGGCACTTGCGTCCGGCCGCTGCCGGATACCGCATTGAGCGCAGTCTCTCCCCGTTCCCTGACCTTGATCGGCGCTGGCCTGGCCGGTTGCCTGCTGGCCATCCTGCTGTCGCGTCGCGGCTGGCAGGTCACCGTCTACGAGCGCCGCGGCGATCCGCGCATCAAGGGCTACGAGTCCGGCCGCTCGATCAACCTGGCGCTGGCCGAGCGCGGCCGCCATGCGCTGCGCCAGGCCGGTGCCGAAGACGCGGTGATGGCCAAGGCGGTGATGATGCGCGGGCGCATGGTGCATCCGTTGATCGGCGAACCGCAGCTGCAACGCTACGGACGCGACGACAGCGAAGTGATCTGGTCGATCCACCGCGCCGCATTGAATGTCGCACTGCTGGATCTGGCCGAACGCGCTGGTGCACGCGTGCATTTCTATCGCCGCCTGCACACGGTGGACTTCGATGCCGGCTATGCGCGCTTCATCGACGACCGCGACGACCAGCCGCACGAAATCCACTTCCAGAGCCTGATCGGCAGCGATGGCGCCGGCTCGGCGTTGCGCGCGGCGATGCAGCGCAAGTCGCCGCTGGGCGAGCGCACCGAATTCCTCGATCACTCCTACAAGGAGCTGGAAATTCCGCCGTTGCCCGGTGGCGGTTTCCGCATCGAAGGCAATGCGCTGCACATCTGGCCGCGCGGGCGCTACATGTGCATCGCGCTGCCCAACGACGGCGGCACCTTCACCGTCACGCTATTCCTGCCCAACGCCGGCGAGCCCAGCTTTGCCACCACGCGTACCGGCGACGAAGCGCTGGCCCTGTTTGCGCGTGATTTTCCCGATGCCCTGCCGCTGATCCCGCAGCTCAAGGAGCATTGGGAAGAACATCCGCCCGGCCTGCTCGGCACCCTCACCCTGGACCGCTGGCATCTGGGCGGCCGCGCACTGCTGATCGGCGACGCCGCGCACGCGATGGTGCCGTTCCACGGCCAGGGCATGAACTGCGCGTTCGAAGATTGCGTGGCGCTGGCAGAGCAGCTGGATGCGCACGAGGATCTGGAAACTGCGTTTGCCGCGTTCCAGGCCGCACGCCGTGACGACGCCGCAGCGATCCAGCAGATGGCGCTGGAGAATTACCTGGAGATGCGCGACCGCGTCGACGATCCCGATTTCCTGCTGCAACGCGCGCTCGAACAGCAATTGCAGGCGCGCTGGCCCACCCGTTTCGTGCCGCATTACACGATGGTGACCTTCCTGCGCACGCGCTACTCGATCGCCCTGGCGCGCAGCGAGATCCAGCGTCAGATCCTGGTCGAGGCCACGCGCGGGCATAGCGACCTGTCGCGCATCGACTGGGCCGCGCTGGAGGCGGTCGTGCATGCGCGCCTGCAGCCGCTGGAAGGCGCGCACTGATCCACCCGCACAGGCCGGCGTCAGCAGGCGTAGGTGCGGATAAGAGATACTAGGCAGCACTGGCGGCGCCCTGCGCAGTGCGCCGCGGATCTGGATTTCATACGGCATGCCTGACAGCTTTCTCTTCTACGACCTGGAAACCTTCGGCCAGGATCCACGCCGCACGCGTATCGCACAGTTCGCCGCGGTGCGTACCGATGCGCAACTGCGCGTGATCGAAGAGCCGATCAGTTTCTATGTGCAACCGGCCGACGATCTGCTGCCCTCGCCGTACGCGACCATGGTCACCGGCATCACCCCGCAACACGCACTGCGCGAAGGCGTGAGCGAGGCCGAAGCGTTCGCGCGCATCTCCGAGCAGATGAGCCGGCCGCAGACCTGCACGCTGGGCTACAACTCGATCCGCTTCGACGACGAGTTTGTGCGCTGCGGGCTGTTCCGCAATTTCTACGACCCGTACGAGCGCGAGTGGCGCGGCGGCAATTCACGCTGGGACCTGCTCGACGTGTTGCGGCTGGTGCATGCGCTGCGCCCTGACGGCATTGTCTGGCCGCAGCGCGAAGACGGCGCCACCTCGTTCAAGCTCGAACACCTGGCCGATGCCAACGCAGTGCGCGAAGGCGACGCGCACGAGGCGCTGTCGGACGTGTACGCCACCATCGGCATGGCGCGCAGGTTCCAGCAGCATCAACCCAAGTTGTGGGACTACGCGCTGCGCCTGCGCGACAAGCGCTTTGCGGCGACGCTGCTGGACGTCATCGCGATGCAACCGGTGCTGCATATCTCGCAGCGCTATCCCGCCTCGCGCATGTGCGCCGCCGCGGTGCTGCCGTTGACGCGCCATCCGCGCATCGACAGCCGCGTGATCGTGTTCGATCTGGATGGCGACCCTGAAGTGCTGTTGCGCCTGAGCCCGGACGAGATCGCCGACCGGCTGTATATCCGCGCCGCCGACCTGCCCGAGGGCGAGCAGCACATTCCGCTCAAGGAAGTGCACTTGAACAAGTCGCCGGCGCTGGTGGCCTGGCAGCATCTGCGCGCAGCGGATTTCCAGCGCCTGGGCATCGACCACGACGCGGTGCTGGCCAAGGCTGCACGCCTGCGCGAGCTCGGCCCTGAGCTGGCCGAAAAAGTGCGCCAGGTGTACGGCAACGAACGCGCTGCGGCGCCGGCGGTCAACGATGCCGATGCCTCGCTCTACGACGGCTTCCTGGCCGAAGGCGACAAGCGCCTGCTGGCGCAGGTGCGCGCCAGTGCGCCGGCCGAACTGGGCGCGCTGGAGTCGCGCTTCCGCGACCCGCGCCTGGTCGAGTTGCTGTTCCGCTACCGCGCGCGCAACTGGCCGCAGACGCTGTCGTTCGAAGAGCAGGAACGCTGGAATGTCTATCGCCGTCAACGCCTGCTCGACGACCGTGGCCTGGGCGAGGTCACGCTCGATCAGTTCCATGCGCAGATCGCGGATTTACGGCTTGCTCACCCCGACGATGCTACCAAGCAGTCCCTGCTCGATCAGCTCGCCGCCTGGGGTTTGGACCTCCAACGCACGCTATGACCACCTATTTTTCCGACGCCAGTTTCAAGTTCCTGCGCGCCCTGGCGCGCCACAACGACAAGACCTGGTTCAACGACCACCGGCATCAGTACGAGGCGCATGTGCGCCAGCCGTTTCTGCAGCTCATCACCGACCTGCAGCCGGCCCTGGCCGAGGTCAGCGAGCACTATCGCGCCGATCCCAAGACCCAGGGCGGCTCGCTGTTTCGCATCTACCGCGATGCGCGTTTTTCCAACGACAAGTCGCCGTACAAGAACTGGCAGGGCGCGCGCCTGTTTCATGAGCGCCGCCGCCAGGTGCCGGCGCCGTCGTTCTACATCCATCTGCAGCCGGGTGAGAGTTTCGTCGGTGCCGGGCTGTGGCATCCGGAGCCGGACACCCAGCGCAAGCTGCGCCAGTTCATTTTCGACAATCCCGCCAACTGGAAAGCGGCCGCCTACGAACCCAGACTGCGCCGCAAGTTCGCGCTGGATGACAGCGAGAAGCTGGTGCGTGCACCGCGCGGTTTTCCCAACGAGTTCGAGTTCATCGACGATCTCAAGCATCGCAACTGGGCGTACCTGCGTCATCTCGACGATGCCGTCATGACCGGCCCGCGCCTGCGTCAGACCATCGAGGCCGACCTGGTGGTGCTGGCGCCGTTCGTCGATTACCTGTGCGCCGCGCTGGATCTGGAATTTTGATGGATCGCGCGGCGCCGACGGCCATCGACGCGGCGCCGGCGGTCGGCACACCGAAGCGATCTCTCGCTGCGCGGCGCTGTGCATCGCTGCGTCTTGCACCAACCACCGCGATGGACTGCACACCATGAACAAACGCTGGTTGCTGTTGCCCGTACTGGCCGTGCTGCTGCTTGTCAGCTATGTGGTTGCAGGCCCGTACCTGGCCATTCGCGGCATCAGCCAGGCAGTCGCCAATCGCGACACGGCGCAACTGGAACGCCATGTGGATTTCCCCAGCCTGCGGGTCAACCTCAAGGCGCAGCTGGACGATTACCTGGTCCGCCAGGCCGGCAGCCGCATGCAATCGAGCCTGCTCGGCGGGTTCGCCCTGCAGCTCGCCAGCGGTATCAGCGGTGCCGGCGTGGACACGCTGGTGACGCCGCTGGGCATCGGCGCGCTGCTGCAAGGCCATAGCGTGTGGAATCGCGTCACCGGCACCACCGTCAGCCCGGACACCTATGCGGCCCCGGCGCCGGCGCGTCCGCTGCAAGGCGCCGAGCAGCGCTTCGAATCCACCCGCCGCTTCACCGCCACCACCCGCACCGCGACCGGAGCGCCGGTGGTGTTCGTGCTGACCCGCCAAGGGCTGCGCTGGCGGCTGACCGATATCCAGCTGCCGCTGGCAGATGCGGAAACTCCGCTGCCCCCATAAGCGCGCGCTTGCGAGCGATATTGGGATTTTCTCTTGCGCAGGCTGACGCCGCGCGCCGGACAGCGGCTTACGAAAACCGCCAGGCCCGCTCCATCCACGCTGCCTGCAGCCGCAGCATCGACGGCCGCAGTTGCCGGCGCGCCGGCCACGGCAACGGCGCCAGTGCCTGCTCCGCAGTGCCCGGCGTGCGTTTGCCGTTCCAGGCATACAGCAGCTGGTTGCGCGGATCCGGCTCGGGCAACAGCAGCACCCGCCCATCGAATACCTCGCGCAGCGTGGCCAGATGCCCGGCCAGTGGCACCTGGAACAGGTTCAGCGCCAGCACACCGCCGGGCGTCAGCGCAGCGCGGCAATCGGCGTAGAACTCGGGGGTGCACAACGCCGGTGGGATGCCATCGGCATCGTAAGCATCCAGCAGCAACAGGTCGTAGCGCCCGGCACGCGTGCCGATCCACTGCGCACCGTCGCCATGCGTAACCTCAAGCCGCGCATCGTCGCGCGGCACGCCAAACGCATCGCGCAACGCCAGCACCTGCGCATCGGCGTCCACCGCCTCGATGCGCGTGCTGCGCAGATAGCGGTGACAGAACTTGGCCTGCGCGCCGCCGCCGAAGCCGATCAGACCGATGCGTTCGGGCCGCGGCTGCAGCCACAGCGCCGCCAGCATGCCGCGCGTATATGGCAGCATCAGCCGGTACGGTGCCCAGCGCGACATGCGGGTCTGCACGGTGTCGTCGGCGAAGTACAACTCCAGCTGGCGCCAGCTGGAGCGCAGCGCGGCGCGTCCGGCCGGCTTCGGTGCCTCGCTCACCTGCCCGGCGGATCGTTGGCCACGCCATGCGGTACGTGGCCGGCCGCCACGTGCTGGTGCTGGCGCGCACTGTCGATGTTGTGCTGCGAATCGTCGAAGAAGATGTCCGCGCCAAACGCCTCCAGGAACGGCCCCTTGTGCCGCCCACCGAGGAACAGCGCCTCGTCCAGACGCACGCCCCACTCGCGCAGGGTGCGGATCACCCGTTCGTGCGCCGGCGCCGAGCGCGCGGTGACCAGCGCGGTGCGGATCGGCGAGGCCTCGCCCGGCGGGAATGCCGCCTGCAGCGCATGCAGCGCCGACAGGAAATTGCGGAACGGCCCGACCGACAGCGGCTCGCGCGCACGTTCGCGCTCGTGGCGCCCGAATGCCTCCACGCCCTGCTCGCGCGAGATGCGTTCGCTCTCGTCGCCGAAGATCACCGCATCGCCGTCGAAGGCGATGCGCAGCTGCGTCGACAGGCGGCTTTCGTCGTTGTCCACGATCGCCGCGGCGGCCTCGGCGCGTTCGCCCGGCGCGCGCGGCATGATGGTCGCCGCCGCAATGCCATGGGTGAGCGCACGCCGTACCGACTCCGGGTTGGCCGACAGGAACAGGTCGGTGCCGAACGGCTTCACGTATGGCCAGGTCGGCTGACCCGAGGTGAAGGTCGCCCGCACGATGCCCAGGTTGTAGTGCTGGATCGAATTGAAGATGCGCAGCCCGGTGTCGGCGGAATTGCGCGACAGCAGGATCACTTCCACACGCGGGGTTTCTTCGGGCACATCGTGGTTGAGCGCCAGCAGCTTGCGCACCACCGGAAAGGCCACGCCCGGCTCCAGGATGTCGTCCTCATGCTCGCGCTGGAACGCCGAATACGCTTCCACGCCATCGGCCTCGAACAGCGCGTGGCCTTCTTCGAGATCGAACAGCGCGCGCGAGGTCACTGCGACGGTCAGGAGTCTTGGGGAGTTATCGGTCATTGGGGCGGGGATTCGGGAGTGGGGATTCGGGATTGGTCAGGAGCAGGGATCAGGGAGTTTCAAATTCGGGACCGGATCATTCATACCGCAGCGTACTGTGCCGACAACATCGCGTGCGCTAGGTGGCACGCTGCTGCCGTTGCAAATCCCGAATCCCCACTCCCCAATCCCCGCTCCTCAAACCGCAAACTGTTCGCTGAAGATGCGTTCTTCCAGATTGTGTTCGGGATCGAACAGCAGCGTCACCTGGCGCTGGGTGGATTCGCGGATGGTCACTTCGACCACGTCGCGGATCTCGTGCGAGTCGGCAGTGACGCTGACCGGGCGCTTGTACGGGTCCAGCACGCGGAAGCACACTTCGGTGTCGGCCTTGAGGATCGCGCCACGCCAGCGGCGCGGGCGATACGGGGCGATCGGGGTCAGTGCCAGCGTGTGCGAGCCCAGCGGCAGGATCGGCCCGTGCGCGGAATAGTTGTAGGCGGTGCTGCCGGCTGGCGTGGCGACCATGACACCGTCGCCGATCAGCTCGGCGATGCGGGTCTGGCCATTGAGATCCACGCTCAGGTGCGCGGCCTGGCGGGTCTGGCGCAGCAGCGAGACCTCGTTATAGGCCAGCGACACCGTGCTGGCACCGGACTCGGTCTGCACCTGCATTTCCAGCGGGCGCAGGTGCGCCGGTTCGGCACGTTGCAGACGCGCGAGCAGGTCATCCTCGTCGTCGCGGTACTGGTTCATCAAGAACCCGACCGAGCCCAGCTTCATGCCGAACACCGGCTTGCTGGCAGCGCCGTGCCGGTGCAGGGTCTGCAGCATGAAGCCGTCCCCGCCCAGTGCGCAGACGATGTCGGCGGTATCCAGCGCATGATCGCCATAGCGCTGCACAAGACGCGCGCGCGCGGTCACCGCCGGCTCGGCGTGACTGGCGAGAAAGGCAATCCGGGGTGGTGCGGTCATCGTTGACTCCAGAGCATGCGAATCAGCATACCGCAGCGCTGTGGTGGGCTTGTTGGCTAGCCGCCCCGCCCTCGCCTGCGCGGACGCGCCTGCGCCTGCGCCTGCGCGATCGGGATCGGGCGCCACCGGTGACACGACGCACGTCAGCGCAACGGGCGCGGCAATCCCGCGCGCGCCCTGCGCGTACTGCCCGGCCAGACGTCACCGGGCCACTTCCTCAGGCGGTCAACCGCCAGGCGCGATGGATGCGCGCATGCCGCTCGAAATCCGGGTCGATGGTGCGCGGGCTGATTTCTTCGCACTGCGCAAACTCGGCCACCAGTTCCTCGTCGAGCTTGAAGCGGCGGAAGTTGTTGGAGAAATACAGCACCCCACCCGGCGCCAGGCGCGCCACTGCCGCGCGTAACAGCCGCACATGCTCGCGCTGGATGTCGAAGTCTTCGGCGCGTGCGGAGTTGGAGAAGGTCGGCGGGTCGCAGAAGATCACGTCGAAATGCGCGCGCTCGGCTTCCAGCCAGGCCAGCGCGTCGGCCTGTACCAGCTTGTGCTTGCTGCCGGCCTGGCCGTTCAGGGCCAGGTTGTCGGCGCACCACTGCAGATAGGTGCTGGACAGGTCCACGCTGGTGGTCGAGCTCGCGCCGGCCACCGCCGCTTCCACGCTGGCCACACCGGTGTAGCAGAACAGGTTGAGGAAGCGCCGCCCCTTCGATTGCGTGGCCATGGTGCCGCGCAACGGGCGATGATCCAGGAACAGGCCGGTATCCAGGTAATCGAACAGATTCACCCGCAGCAGCGCGCCATGCTCGCGCACGTTGATGAATTCGTTGCGCTGCTCGAAGCGGCCGTACTTGCTGCCGCCCTTGCCGCGCTCGCGCGATTTGAGCGCCACGCGTTCGCCCGGCACCTCGAACACCTCGCGTGCGGCGGCCAGCAGTTCGCCCAGACGGCGGCGCACGTCGGCTTCCGGAATCGTCGCCGGCGCCGCGTATTCCTGCACATGCAGAAACACGCGGCGATCGCCATCGGCTTGCTGGTACACGTCGATGGCGGCGGAGTATTCCGGCAGATCGGCGTCGTAGACGCGGAAGCATTCGATGCCTTCGCGTGCGCGCCACTTCTTGAACTTCTGCAGGTTCTTGCGCAGGCGGTTGGCAACCATCTGCGCGCCTTCGCTGAGCGCGGTCGGCGCCGCCAGCGGGGTGCGCCGCGGCACCGCGATCGGGTCGCAGACAATCAACGCGCATTCGATCGCGCCATTGAACAGCTGGTATTTCTTGCCCGCGCGCAGGCCGGTGGCATACGCCAGCTCGGCGTTGCCGCACAGCAGGCTGGCCCGCCATTGCGGCACGGCGCGCTGCAAGCTATCGCCCAGGCGGCGATACAGCGCCGCATCGGCGGCCAGACGTTCGTCGTAAGGCGGATTGCACACCACCACGCCGGTGGCCTGCGGCGGGGTCTGCAGGTCGCCCACCTCGCGCACGCCGAACCAGATCGCCTCGGCCACGCCAGCCACTTGCGCATTTTCTTTCGCGGCGCGGATCGCATGCGGGTCCATGTCGCTGCCGTGGATCACCTGCCGGAGCGCGGCGCGGCCGAGACTGTCGCGCTCGCGCGCTTCGCCCACCAGTTGCTGCCAGCCCTCGCGGTCGAAGCCGCGCCAGCGGCTGGGGAGATCGCTGCCATAGCGCTGCAGGCCGGGCGCCACGTCGGCGGCCATCAGCGCGCCTTCGATCAGCAGGGTGCCGCTGCCGCACATCGGATCCAGCAGGCCGCCGCCATCGGCGTAGGCGCGCGGCCAACCGGCGCGCAGCAACACCGCCGCAGCCAGATTCTCCTTGAGCGGCGCATCGTTCTGCGCCATGCGCCAACCACGCCGGTGCAGCGGGCCGCCGCCCAGATCCACCGAGATGGTGGCGCGGCCCTTGCGCAGCGACAGGTTCAACCGCAGATCCGGGTTGTCCACGTCCACCGACGGACGTTCCAGGCCCTGCCGGCGCATGGTGTCGACCACCGCGTCCTTGATCCGCTGCGCCGCGTAACGGGCGTGCGTGATCGCGGTGCCGGAGACATGCGCGTCCACCGACAGCGTGTGGCCGACGGACAGGTGCTCGTCCCACGGCAATTCGGCCACGCCGGCATACAGCGCGTCCTCGTCCGGGCAATCGAATTCGCTCAGCGGCCACAACACGCGGCTGGCCAGGCGCGACCACAGCACGGCGCGCTGCGCGTCGCGCAGGTCGCCTTCGACGTTGACGCCGGAGATGGTGGCGGTGGCCTTGCTGGCCCCGAGCGACAGCAGCTCGTCGGCAAGCAGGTATTCCAGGCCCTTGGCACAGGATGCGAAGAATTTCACGTAGGCAGGTATCGATGGAGACGCTGGCCGTGGGGGCGAGCGTGGGAGCAGGACGCTGGGCCGGCGCCCGGGAGGGCAAAGCCGTGGCCGCCGCGGGCGGGGCGCAAATGGTCGGCCATCGGAGCCGGCTTTACCAGCCCGCCGGCCGGATCGCCCACCGCGCGGTTCACCACGGCGCCAGCCGCCACTGCGGCTGCGCAGTCTCCAGGCGCTGCCGCAGGCCCAGCCGCTGCAGGAAGGCGGCATCGTGCGAGGCGACGATCAGCGCCCCCTGGTAGCTGCGCAGCAGCGCCTCGATCGCTTCCACCGCGGCCAGGTCCAGGTGGTTGGTCGGCTCGTCCAGCAACAGCAGTTGCGCCGGCTGCGCCCGGTACAGCGCACATGCCAGCGCCGCCTTGAGCCGTTGGCCGCCGCTGAGCTGGCCGGTGGGCAGGTCGGCACGCTGTTGGTCCAGGCCCAGCAGCGCCAGGCGCAGCCGCTGCGCGTGTGCTGGCGCGTCCGGAGCTGCATCCTGCAGCTGCGCAGCGGCCGAGCGCGCCGGATCCAGCAGCCCCAGGTGCTGATCCAGGTACGCCACCGGCACATGCACCTGGCAACGCCCCGCGCTGGGTTGCAGGCGCCCGGCCAGCAGCTGCAGCAACGACGACTTGCCGCTGCCATTGGGGCCGACCAGGCCGATCCGCGGCTGCCCATGCAGCAGCAGGTCCACCCGCCGCCCGCCCAGCCGTCCGTCGGCCAGCTCCACCTGCTGCAGCGTGGCCAGCTGCCGCGATGCACCGGCGGGCGATGTCGGCGCCAGGAGCGCGATCGTGGGGTCGTCCTGCACCAGCGCTGCGGCCTGCACCACAGCCTCGCTCAGCCGCGCCTGTTCGGCCTGGCGTTGCTGTTGCAGCCGCCCCGCGCTGAGCTCGCTGCGCTGCTTCTGCGCGCCGAGCAGGATCGCGGCCTGGTTGGCCTGCCCTGCGGCACGCGCGCCGCGTGCCTGGCGTTGCTGTTGACGCTGCTGCTGTTCGCGCAGCGCCTGCTCACCGCGTGAACGCGCCTGTTTGCGCTGGGCCAGCAACGTGCTGGCCGCCTGCTGTTCGATGGCGCGCTGCTACGCATAGAACGTGTAATTGCCGCCATAACTGCGCAGCCCCTGCGCGGACAATTCAACGATGCGCTGCATCGCATCGAGCAGGTCGCGGTCGTGGCTGATCACCAGCAAGCCACCGCTCCACGCCAGTAACTGATCCATCAGCCGCTGCCGTTGCGGGCCATCCAGGTGATTGCTGGGCTCGTCCAGAATCAACAGGTCCGGCCGGGTCAGAAACGCACCGGCCAGTGCCACGCGCGTCGCTTCGCCGCCGCTGAGCTGCGCGGCCGGTGCACGCGGATCGCGCCCACCCAGACCTTGTCGTTCGAGTTCTGCGGCAAATTGCGCATGGGCGGTCCAGCGCTCGCCGACCAGTTCAAAATCGGCGGGCGCAACGCTGCCGGCGGCGATACGGTCCAGCGCATCCAGCAGCGGCGCGACACCGGCCAGTTCGGCAATGCTCTGCCCCGGCGCCACGCGCACGCGCTGCGGCAGGTAATGCACGCTGCCGTTGCGCACGTAACGCCCTGCGCTGGGCAGCACCTCGCCGGCCAGCAGGCGCGCAAGCACGCTCTTGCCCACGCCATTGCGCCCGACCAGGCCGGTGGCGCGTTGGTCGATGTGGATGGACAGATCGGAAAATAGCGGGCTGCCATCGGGCAGCACATACGCAACGCTTTCCAGCGTCAGCGACGGACAGGTCATACGGGTCTCCATTGCATGCCAGCACACGCACCGATCCAGCCGGACCGGCAGCGGGTAAGGCCGTCATCACGACGGCGGCATCAATGGCGCATTGGACCAATCCTCAGACAGTGGGCAATGCGGCAAAGTGTAGGTCAGCCTGCGAGCCAGGCCAAATCGCAGGCGTGGCCGCGGTCAAGCCCAGCATGGCGAGCACCGGCGTTCATGGCGGTTCACGCTCCTGCAGGCCAGCACCTCGCCGACCTCCAGGCGCCCCCGGAAACCGCGGCGAGCGCTCGCCGGTACGCAATTGCCGGGATCCGGTGTCCCTGCGTCCTCAAGCCCGCGGAAACCATCCCCTGCCGACCCAGTGCCTGGCGTGGATCATGCCAAGCGGTCGCCAACGGCTGGACTCAACCCAGCCCGAAGGCCGGGTGATAGGCGACATCGGCCAGCGGCAGCAGCCGGTCGCCGAACGCCAGCGCCTGCAGCTCGGACGCCGGCACGCCGGGCAACACCAGCCCCGGTTCCACCGCAAAGCCCAGACGCCGGAAAAAGGCCGGCTCGCCCAATGCCAGGCAACCGGCGGCGCCACGCTCGCGCAAGCTGCCCAGCGCCGCCTGCACCAGGCGCGTGCCCAGCCCCTGGCGCTGATGCCCCGGCCCGATCGCCAGCGGCCCCAATGCGTACCAGCCGGGCGAATCGTCCGACAGCGACACCGGCGATACCGCCAGGTGGCCGACCACATACCCGTCGTGGTCGGCCACCAGCGACAGCGCCAGCGCGCCGTCGTTGCGTAAGGCGGCGATCACATGCTGCTCGTCGTGGCGGCTATGTTCGTCGCGCATGAACGCGACCATCGTCAGCAGCTCGATCGCCGCAGCATCGCCATCGCTGGCTTCGCGAATCAGCACGTTCATCGCAGGCCCCGCGGCCCGCTTGTCTTCAGACCATTGCGCATCACAGGCTCTGCAACAGTTCGGCGAAAGCGCGCGCCGACGCATCCACATGCGACGCCAGCCGGTGTTCGTCGTCGACCAGCAGCAAGCGCGCATGCCGCGCCTGCGCCCAGGCGATCACCTCGCCGGCCGGAATCAATTCATCGCGCCAGGCATGCACGATGGAAATCGGCACGCGCGCCGCATCCAGTGCCGGCAACGGCCCCATCCGGGTCGGCGGCACCATCAGGAACAGCCCGCGCGTGGGCACCTGCAACGACACCTGCGCAGCGATGTACGAGCCCAGGCTGGAGCCGACCAGCACCAGCGGGCCCTTGTCGGCCGCCGCCCGCGCGATCTCCAGCAGGCGTTGCAGCCGGCCCTGCACGTCGCCGAGCGAACTGACCTCGCGGCGTGCGTCCAGATCGGTGTAGTCCGGGCGCTCGTGGGTCCAGCCCAGCTGCCCGGCGACATCGGCCAGGGCGGTGACCTTGAGCGCGTCCGGGCCGCTTTCGAAGCCGTGCGACAGGATGCAATGACCGCGGCTCATAGCGCCTGCACCGTATCGCCGATGCGCAGCACGCCGCCACGCAGGATGCGCGCGCACAAGCCGCCATGGCCGCGCATGGCGTTGTAGCCGCCCGCGCCCAGTGCGTCTTCCATGCGCGAGCACGGATCGCAGGGGTCGGTGCCTTCCAGCTCGACATCGCCGATGCGGAAGCGCCGCCCCTTCAAGGCGATCAGCGGGATGCCGGACACCACCAGGTTGCGACGCAAGGTGGCCGGCGCAATTTCTGTATGACCGGCCAGCGCTGCGATCACCGGCAGATGCTCGGCCTGGATCAGGGTCACGCCACGCTTGCCGCTACCGCCCTTGTAGCGGTCGCCGACCAGGCCGATGCCGGTGGTGGCCTGCGCCGCGTCCACCTCGATCATGTCCACGTCGCGCGCCGGGCGCACGCCGATCCAGGTCACCTGGCCGGTCTGCGGCAGGGTTGCCATCAATTTGCCCAAAGGGCTGTCGGGATTCAAAGCCATCGTCGAATGCTAGCATCCGCCCCATGTCCGATGCCGTCCTGCCGTCGCCACCGATCACCTATGCGCCGTTGTCCTACGAATCGCGGCTGGCGCGACGCGCGCTCACGCAGATCGACATGGTGGTCATCCATTGCACCGAATTGCCCGACATGGCGATGGCGCGCGAATACGGCGAACGCGTGCTCTACGACAGCGGCACCGGCAACAGCGGGCATTACTACATCGACCGCAACGGCAGCATCCAGCAATACGTTGCGCTGGAGCGCGTCGCCCACCACGTGCGCGGCCACAACCCGCATACGCTGGGCATCGAACTGGTCAACAGCGGCCGTTATCCGCACTGGCTGGACTCGCGCCATCAGTGCATGAACGAACCGTACCCGCAGGTGCAGATCAACGCGCTGATCACGCTGCTGCAATGGCTGCAACAACAGTTGCCGTCGGTACGCCGGATTGCCGGCCACCAGGCACTGGACACCACCCAGGAAGCGGCCAGCGACGACCCGTCGCGCAAGATCCAGCGCAAGCTCGATCCCGGCCCGCTGTTTCCGTGGCCGCAGATCGAAGCGGCGGTCAGCTGGTCGCATGCACCGCGCTAGCAGCGGTGCCCCCATCGAAACAGCATTCTGCCTTCGCTGGTACAGCGCTCAACGCTCGGCTGCGCGGTAGGTCTTCTCGCCCGCATTCACCGCCAGATCCAGGCGATTTTCCGGCGATGCGATCGGGCAGACCACGTGCGGCGTCAACGCGCAGGGCGGATTTTCGGCCAGATTGAAGTCGAGCACGAGCCGGCCATCGTGTGGCGGCGCGGTGTAGAGATAACGCGCGCCGCCATAACTTTCCTTGCCGCTGGTGCGATCGGCGAACAGGAAGAACAGGCCCTGCCCGTCGTCGCTGACGATCGGCTGCAAGCGGTACTCCTGGCCATTGCGCGAGAACACCGCCTCGCCCGGTATCTCGACGGTAAGCGGCGTGCCGATCGACGTCAGCAGCGTGGTCGTGCGCGGGGTGGGATACGCCTGCCAGCGCGCCTGGATGCGCCAGTGCGGATCGGTCGGAAAATATTCCAGCCCGGCGAAATGGCTCAGCAGCGGCGCTGCCGGGTCGCGGAAACGCCAGCCGAACAAGCTGCCGGTTTGCACCAGATAGAACTGCCGCCCTTCCACATCGAGGCGATCGCCCCGCTGCCCTGCGCGCTCCGGCTCCAGGCGGACGCGATCGACACGCTCCCCGTTCAAGTACACCGGTACATGTGCGGCGGCGTCGAAGTGCACGCGGCCGTCGCCATCCAGCGTCAGCTGCCCCAGCTGCGCAGGACCGGCCGGCAATACCAGATCGCTGCGCGGATCGCTGCCCACCTGGTAACGGCCTGCGCGCACGCGCCCGGAGCCGGTGTAGCTCAGCCAACCGTCGGGCGCGCGCAAGCGCTGCAAGCGCTCGGCGCGTGCACGTTCGAGTTCGACCTGATACACCGCATGGCGGTCGCTCTGTCCACGACCGGCGATGCGCGCACCGTTGGCGTCGGCGGTCGACCCTGCCGAACAGGCCGCCATCGACAGCATCGCGACGCACAGCGCGCCGACCTGCAACTGCAACCGCATGAGTCACCCAGCACTGCGAGAAACTGCGCTCCGCGCAGCGAACCTGCGTCCCCACAGGTCACCGTTCCTGCCGCCATTGTGCCTGCAATCAGGGGCCGGTCGCGACCGGGCGTGTCGCATCCTGCAACCAACCGCTCCAGGAGCCGGCGTAAACGCGCGCGCCCGACAAGCCGGCCACTTCCAGCGCCAGCAGCAGATGGCAGGCGGTCACGCCCGAGCCGCACATCACCACTGCCTGCTCGGGGCGATACGCGCCCAGCAGCGCAGACAACTCGCTGCGTAGTTCCTCGGCCGGCTTGAAGCGACCATCGCGCAGGCTCACACCCAGCGGACGACTCACCGCACCGGGCACATGCCCGGCCACCGGATCGACCGGCTCCACCTCGCCGCGAAAACGCTCGGCGGCGCGTGCATCCAGCAACCAGCCCGGCGCCTGATCCAGCCGCGCCAGGATCTGCTCGGCCTCGACCACGGCATCGCCATCGAAGCTGCCCGGGTATGCCGCGCAATCGTGCAGTGCCGGCGGCTCGGTGCTTTCCGGCAACCCCGCCGCGCGCCAGGCGGCCAGCCCGCCATCGAGCACCGCCACGCGGCGATGCCCCAACAACCGCAGCATCCACCATGCCCGCGCCGCGGCCATGCTGCCGTCGGCGGCGTCGTAGATCACCACCTGGCTGTCCGGGTCGATCCCCCACTCGCCCAGCCGCCTGGCGAATGCCGCGCTGGTCGGCAGCGGATGCCGCCCTTGCGCAGGCTGCGACAGATTGGCCAGATCCTCGTCGAGATCGGCGTAGTGCGCGCCTGGCAGATGCCCCTGTGCATAGGCCTTGCGCGCTGCATCCGGGTCCGGCGCAGTCGGTGGCGCAGCGCGCGCGTCCAGCAGTCGCAACTGCGGATGCGGCAATGCCGCGGCCAGCGTGGCGCTGTCGACCAGCGTGGTCCAGTGGGGTTCCGCACTCATGCAACCTGCTCCAGACGACGACGAAGATTGAGGAGAATGGCCGCGGTGGCGCCCCAGATGCGGTGGCCAGGCCAGTCGTATTCCAGCACGCGGCGTGGCCGGCCGCGAAACTCCAGCTCCACGCTGCGCAGATTGTCCGGGTCCATCAGATAGGCCAACGGCACCTCGAACACCTCGGCCACTTCATCCGGCTGCGGCACCGCCACGAACGCCGGGTCGATCACCGCCACCACCGGGATGACGCGAAACCCGCTCACGGTCAGAAACGGATCCAGATATCCCAGCGCATGCACCTGGCCGGCGCCGAGCGCGATTTCCTCGCAGCTCTCGCGCAAGGCCGCAGCGGCCGCATCCGCATCCGACGGCTCGACCCGGCCACCGGGAAAACTGACCTGTCCGGCATGGTGACGCAGGCTGTCGGTGCGCCGGGTCAGCAGCACCATGGTGCCCTGCGCGCGCGGCACCAGACCGCACAGCACCGCGGCCTCGGCAGACGCGCCGCCTTCGGTCAGGTCGATCAATTCGGCATGATTCCAGCCCGGCCCGTCGGGCGCGGTGTCCATCGCATACAGCGCACGCTGCAGCTGCGCACATTCGGGCAGCCGCGCGGCCAACGCGCGCGCGGGCAGAACCGTGTGCAGATACTCCTGACGTTCGCCGTCGCTCATGCTCATCCAGCGTGCAATTTCATCCAGGCTGCGCAGGCAGCCGACACAGTGCGCCTGCGCGTCCAACGAACATACACCGATACACGGGCTGGGCAGGCCACTGCGGTTCGAATCCGTGTCGCTCATCGCTGGCTCCCGCCGCACCGCATCCTCACGCCGTCCGTCCATCCTGTCGCGCATCCGGTGGACCCAAACGACAACGCCGGCCTGGTGGCCGGCGTTGTCACAGCAACAGCAAACGCAATTACTTGACGCTGACCAGCTTGATCTCGAACTGCACGGCCACGTTCGGCGGGAACGGGGTACGCGGGTCGGCACCGTAGGCCTTCTCCGGCGGCAGGGTCACTTCCCACTTCGAGCCGGCCGGCATCTGCAGCAGCGTGTCGCGCATGGCCTGCATTTCGACTTCGCTGACCTTGATGGCCGGGATCTGCTGCGCCGGACGGGCCTTCTCGCGGTCGCCGAACGGGAACGGACCGGCCACTTCCAGCTGCACGGTGCTGGCCTGGGTCGGCTTGGCGCCCTTGCCGGCTTCGATCACGCGGTACTGCACGCCGCTCGGCAGCGTCTGCACGCCAGCGGTGCCCTTGTTCTTGGCCAGGAACTGGTCGCTCTTGGTCTTGTTGGCCGCAGCGGCCTTGTCGTACTCGGCCTTGGCCTGCTGGGCACGGCCCTGCTCACGCTTCTGGAACGCTTCGACAGCCGGCTTCAGCTGGTCGGCGGTGATCGCCGGCTGCTTCTTGGCATAGGCGTCCTGCAGACCCTTTACCACCGAGTTGATGTCGAGCTGCTCGCCGCGGCCGGTGAGCTCGGCAAGGTTGTTGCCGTAGTCATAGCCGAAGTAGTAGCTCAACTTGCCCTTCTCGGACGTCGTGTCCTGGGCCAGTGCATTGCCCGTCAGGGCCAGGGCCGCCACAGCGACCGCGATAGAACGCAACTTCATCAAACAATTCTCCAGGGTGGTGGCACAGGACGGGTCTGCCGCCTGAGATGACGCGCTAGGATAGCGGCCGCGATAGCGAACCGCTACTTATCACGAAAGCTATGACCAGCAAGGCTTTCGGAAGTTCCGCATTTACTAATTTTTTACGTTCGTAAGGATTTCCATGTCCAATCACGTCATTCTGATCGCCGACCACGCCAGTGTACGGACGATCACGGTCAATCGACCGGACAAACTGAACGCCTTGAACCAGGAAACGCTGCAGGCGCTGGATCACGCCTTCGCCGAGGCAGCGAGCGCGGACGACATCCGCGTGGTGGTATTGACCGGTGCCGGCCCCAAGGCGTTTGTCGCCGGCGCGGACATCGCCGAAATGCGCGATCTGTCGGCAATGCAGGGCCGCGAGTTCTCGCTGCTCGGCCAGCAGCTGATGCGCCGGATCGAGCGCATGCCCAAGCCGGTGATCGCCATGGTCAATGGCTTTGCACTCGGCGGCGGGCTGGAGCTGGCGATGGCCTGCCATCTGCGCGTCGTCGCATCCAGCGCGCGCCTGGGGCAGCCGGAAATCAATCTCGGCCTGATCCCGGGCTTCGGCGGCACGCAACGGCTGTTGCGTCTGACCGGGCGAGCGGCAGCGCTGGAACTGTGCCTGCTCGGCCTGCCGATCGATGCTGCGCGCGCGTTCCAGTTGGGTCTGGTCAATCGCGTGGTCGAGCCGGAGGCATTGCAGGACGAAACCCTCGCCCTGGCACAACGCCTGGCCGCGGCCGCACCGCTCGCGCTGCGCGGCATCCTGGATGCGGTGGTGTTCGGTGGCGAATGCGCCATCGAAGAAGGCCTGCAGCTGGAAACTGCGCAATTTGCACTGTTGTTCGCCAGCGACGACATGCGCGAAGGCACCGGCGCCTTTCTCGAAAAACGCCCCGCACACTTTCTCAACCGCTGATCGGCCTGCCATGACGTTCGACCCCACATCGGCACCACGTCCACTGGCCCTGCAGCTGTTCGACTGCGTCCACGCCGACGATCTCGATCGTGCGTTGGCACTGGGCCTGATGGAGTACCGGCCCGATCCACGCGACGACCTGCTGGATCCGGCCTGCCCGCAACTGAGCGCGGTGCTGCTGGCCGCACAACAACGGCTACGCGATGCCTGGGCAGCACGCGACCGCTACCGTGCACGCGCCGCGCGCCTGCAACGTCGCGCTGCCGAACGCGATGCACGCCGGACGCCTGCAGCGGCGCCCAGCCAACCGGCGGCCGCCGCATTACCGCCGCTGGCTGCGGCCATCCTGGCGCGCGCCAAGGCCAAGGCCGCTGGTGGAGCACAGCCATGAACGCGATCCACGTCACCGCGCCGGCACGGCGCGGCAGCAACATGCGCAAGCCCGAAATACAGGAGATGTTCGCGCGCCTGCGCGAGCTCAATCCGCACCCGACCACCGAACTGGAATACACCACGCCGTTCGAGTTGCTGATCGCGGTGCTGCTGTCGGCACAAGCCACCGATGTCGGCGTCAACAAGGCCACCCGCAAGCTGTACCCGGTGGCCAATACCCCGCGCGACATTCTCGATCTGGGCGAAGAAGGCCTGAAGCGCTACATCGCCACGATTGGCCTGTTCAACGCCAAGGCCAAGAACGTCATCGCCACCTGCAGAATCCTGCTGGAGCAATACGGCGGCGAGGTGCCGCACGATCGCGCTGCACTGGAGGCCTTACCCGGCGTCGGCCGCAAGACCGCCAACGTCGTGCTCAACACCGCGTTCGGCGAGCCCACCATGGCGGTGGATACGCATATCTTCCGCGTCGCCAACCGCACCGGTCTTGCACCGGGCAAGGACGTGCGCGTGGTCGAGGACAAGCTGGTCAAGGTCATTCCGGCCGAATTCCTGCACGACGCACACCACTGGCTCATCCTGCATGGCCGCTACGTCTGCAAGGCACGCAAACCCGATTGCCCAGGCTGTGTGATCCACGACCTGTGCCGCTACCGCGACAAGACCCCCGCACCCGCCGAAAAGCCGACAGCAGCAAAAGGCTAACCAGCCGTCACAGCAACGAACCCGCAAAACCAACGCCAAGCAATCATGCCGGCAAAGCATGCGTGCGCTTTTACGAATCCCAAATCCCGACTCCCCAATCCCCGCCCAAAAAAAAATCGCGACCGGGATGATGCGTCTTGCGGCGCCATGCATCACCCGGTCACGATAGATGTCACCCGGCGCGAGCGCCGGGCGTCTGCAGCAGGTCTACGCCGCCTTGGCTTGCTCCACGCGCTGTTCGACCAGCGCGCTTTCCACCGTCGGCTGGCCTTCCACGCGTCGATCCAGCTCGTTCCAGTCCACCACCAGCTCGCAGCCGCGCGAGGCCGCGTTCCGGCTCCAGTCGCGCAGCAACTCGATGCAGGCGTGGTCGACGTGATGCAGCTTGGCCACGTCCAGGTGCAGTGCGGTGTTCGGCGGCACGCTTTCCAGCGTACGCGCCATCGCCGGCACCTTCAGGAACGTCGCCGAACCCTGCAGGGTCAGATGCATCTCGTCCTTCTTGTGCTCGTGCTCACGCACGTCCACCTTCAGGCGCGAAGAATGCAGGGCCAGACGGAACAACGACAGGCCGAAGCCGATCAGCACGCCGGTCAGCAGGTCGGTCGCCACGATCGCGAAGGTGGTCGCCAGGTAGATCGCCGCGGTGCCACGACCATAGGTCGCCAGCTCCTTGACCTGCCCGATCTTGATCATCTTCACGCCCGTGTAGACCAGGATGCCGGCCAGACACGCCACCGGCGTCATCCGCAACAGCCACGGCAGCAGCATCGCGAACACCAGCAACCAGCCGCCATGCAGCACCGTGGACATGCGCGTGGCCGCACCTGCCTGCACATTGGCTGCGCTACGCACGATCACGCCGGTCATCGGCAATGCGCCCAGGAAGCCGCACAGCATATTGCCCACACCCTGCGCCGCCAGCTCGCGGTCGTACTGCGTACGCGCACCCTGATGCATGCGATCCACCGCCGCCGCCGACAGCAAGGTCTCTGCGCTGGCGATGAAGGCAAAGGTCACCGCCGACACCAGCAAGGTCGCATTGAACACGCCGAAGATGTCCGCGACGCTGGGGATGCTGATCGCCGAGAACAGATTGGTCGGCACGTCGACCTTGTTGACGTTCAGGCCCTGCAACTGCACCGTCGCCGTGACCACCACCACCGCGATCAACGCACCCGGCAAAAAGCGTAGACGCTGCGGACGCAGCTTGTCCCAGGCCAGGATAATGCCGATGGTGGCCAGGCCCACGAACAACGCGGTACGGCCGGTCCCTTCGGTGATCGCCTGCCACACCACGGCCGGCAAAGCAGCGAAGTTTTCCAGACCGCGCGCCTTGGGAGCGGCGTCCATCAGCACATGTGCCTGCGAGGCCACGATCAGGATGCCGATACCCGACAACATGCCGGCCACCACGGCCGGCGACGTCATCCGGAACCACACGCCTGCGCGGCACAGGCCGGCAATCAACTGAATCGCACCGGCCAGCAGGATCACCGGACCGAGGGCGGCAACGCCATGCTCGCGAACCAGCTCGAACACCAACACAGCCAGGCCGGCGGCCGGTCCACTCACCTGCAGAGGAGAGCCCGCCAGGAAGCCGACGACCAGCCCACCGATGATGCCGGTGATCAGACCTGCGGCCGGCGGCATGCCGGAAGCAATCGCAATGCCCATACACAACGGGAGCGCGACGAGGAAGACCACGACAGACGACAACAAATCACGTCCGAACAGTCCCTGGCGGAAATATCCGCCGATACCTGATGTGTTCATGATGTGCTCCGTCAGGCGAGTTCAGCGCGCACGACTTGCTGCAGTCGCGGACGTGGGGTGGCTTCGGGGGTGTTGTCCGCCAACAACGGACGGAAGCCACCCTTCTCGGCATCGAAGGCGCGGATCTCGCCATGGGCGATGTCATAGATCCAGCCATGAATGCGCAAGGTGCCGGCCGCCAGACGCGCGGCGACCACCGGCTGCGTACGCAGATGGTCCAGCTGCGAGACCACGTTCTCTTCGGTCATGCAGCTCAGCGCTTCCTGGCTATGCGGATCGTGTCCGTGATGGGCAGTGACGTGACGCGCTGCATCGGTGTGCTTGAGCCAGGCCGCCACGGACGGCACGTCTTCCAGCGATTCCGGCTTGAGCACCGCCTTCATTGCGCCGCAGTCGGTATGACCGCAGATCACGATGTGCCGCACGCCCAGCACGGCGATGGCGTATTCGATCGCCGCAACCACGCCGCTGACGTGCTGGGAGTAAGGCGGCACCACATTGCCGATATTGCGATAGACGAACAGTTCGCCCGGCTGTGCGGAGAAGATCAGCTCCGGCATGACACGCGAATCGGCGCAGGTGATGAACAACGTATGCGGACTCTGGCCACCGGCCAGTTCCTGAAAGCGCGCACTCTGGCGCGGATACACTTCCTTACGGAAATGACGAAAACCTTCTAGCAAACTTTCCATGGGAGATACCTCTAGGCAACGGATGGCTCTCCGCGGCGCAAACCGCGAAGTGCAAAGACGAACAAGTCAAAGGAATCCGGTGCGCTGCACCGGTTGACGCGACTAACGGAGGATCAGGCGCGCACTGCGTTGGGAGGACGCAGTTGCGGGATCAGGTCGCGTTTTTGAGTTGCCGGCGCGTAATGCGCGTACCAAGAGGGGAAATAACGTGCGACCACCGGCCATGCCTGGGAGAGCAAGGGGATATCGTCTGCAGAATGGGTATCGACCTGGGTCTGTGCGTCCCCGTCGCCCTGCAGATCATCGGCTGCATCACGTTCTTCGCCAGCGTCCGCCATTACCGCCACGCCGTCGCCCACAAGCGCATCGTGGATGCGGCTGTGCGCATCGGCCGCCGACCACGCAGTAAGCGCGAGCAGGCAGACCAACAGCAACTGGAGGAATCGAGGAAACATGGCCTCGAAACTAACAATTTAGAACGCGCCTGTGCAAGTGGTGCGACGCACAAAGCGCTTGATACGCCGCAGTTCCACTTACGTTGGTTCAGGTCGCAATAAGCTTGAGCTCGCTGAAACGGTGAACCATGCCACTGTCACATCTGTCATACGACGCGGCCTGTTCAGACTCATGACACACACTGACAAAAAACAAACACGCGTAAATCTTTGTCTTTGTTGACAAAAATCAGATTGCAACACGATCTGAAGTTGTCACATTAACGCAACTTTCACGCCATAGCCTGCGCTCACTTTCTCAGGTCGCAAGGCACATATGAAACTTTCTCCCACCCTGCTTGGCTCCGCCCTGCTGCTGGCGCTGGCCGCACCCGCCGCGCACGCCGAAATCGCCATCGACGTGATCGGCGGCTCGGAGATGTCGCTCGAAGGCCTGGTCCAGGCCGACGGCAACTGGTTCCACAACGACGTGCAGGACCTCAATGGCCCGATCGGTGCCAATGGCGACAATTCCGAATTCAGCATCCGCCGTGCCGAGCTGGTGCTCAAGGGCAAGGGCCCGGGCAATTTCGAATGGGTGGCCGGTTACGACCCCAGCGTGCTGAAGGAAGTCACCATCCGCGGCACCACCATCCGCAGCACCGGGCGTTTCCTCGACAACAACATCAAGTACAAGTTCGCTGGCAACGCCAACAACTACCTGCAGGTCGGCCAGTTCAAGCAGCCCAACAGCCTGGAAGAGCTGTCCAGCACCAAGAACAACGACTTCGTCTCCAAGGCCGCAGTGACCAACACCTACGGCATCTCGCGCCGGCTGGGCGTGGCCTACGGCATGGGCGACAACGACTGGAGCATCACCGCCAGTGCGTTCGGCCGCGAACTGACTCGCAACCAGGCACACGGCAGCGGCTACGGCGCGCGCGGCACCTGGGCGCCGATCAACGAGAGCGGCAACGTGCTGCACTTCGGTCTGAGCTACCTGGGTTATGACACCGACGACGACACCCTGCGCCTGCGCGCACGCCCGGACGCCGACCTGACCACGGTGCGCCTGATCGACAGCGGCGCCATCACCAACGTGGACCGCGTGGGTGTGGCCGGCGCCGAGGCAATGTGGATCACCGGCCCGTTCAAGCTGCAGAGCGAGTTCTTCCAGGAAAACGCCAAGCGCATCGGCAACAACGCCAACGATTACAAGAGTGACGGCTGGTACGTCAGCGGCGTCTGGAACATCACCGGCGAGACCTGGGGCTACAAGGCCGGCGTGCCGACCACCCCGCTGCCGAACGCGCCGGCCTCGGGGATGTGGCAGTTGGCGGTGCGCTACGACACCCTGGACCTCAACGACGGCCACCTGGTCTCCAACGGCACAACCCCGTTCGTGGACGGCGTGCTGGGCGGCAAGATGGATGTGTGGACGATCGGTGCCAACTGGTACTGGCGCTCCAACTTCAAGTTCGCACTCGACTACGCGAAGGTGGAAAGCACCCGTTACAACAGCGCCACGCGTGGCCTGGTCGACGACAACCCGTCGATCATCGAGGCACGTGCGCAGTTCTATTGGTAAGTGCGCGCTGGATCGGCTGCCGTGCTGCGCTCCCGTGAGCGTGCCACGGCGGCAATCACCCTGATCCCACCCGGCAACGCGCCCCGCCGCAACGCCGTCATCTGCATGTCATCTCCCGGACATCGCGCAGTCATGCCCCTGCCCTGCAATGGCACGACCGCGGGACGTCCTCATCCCTTCGCTACAGGAGCTGTTCCGTGATCCACTCTCTGAAGACCCGTCTGGCCGTCGGCGTGCTCACCGCCTCGCTGGCCTTGTGCGCCCAGGCCGCCGATGTCACCGGCGCCGGTGCGTCGTTCATCTACCCGGTGATGTCCAAGTGGTCGGCCGACTACAACGCGGCCACCAAGAAGCAGGTCAACTACCAATCGATCGGTTCGGGCGGCGGCATCGCCCAGATCAAGGCAGCCAGCGTGGATTTCGGCTCGTCCGATGCGCCGCTCAAGCCGGAAGAACTGGCCGCGGCCGGCCTGGCGCAATTTCCGTCGGTGATCGGCGGTGTGGTGCCGGTGGTCAACGTGCCCGGCGTGGTGGCAGGCGCGCTGAAGCTGGACGGCAAGACCCTGGGCGACATCTTCCTGGGCAAGGTCAGCACCTGGAACGACCCGGCGATCGCCGCGCTCAACCCGGGCGTCAAGCTGCCCGACGGCAAGATCACCGTGGTGCATCGCTCCGACGGTTCGGGCACCAGCTTCAACTTCACCAACTACCTGTCCAAGGTCAACCCGGACTGGAAGGGCAAGGTCGGCGAAGGCACCGCGGTGCAATGGCCGACCGGCATCGGCGGCAAGGGCAACGAGGGCGTGGCCGCGTACGTGAAGCAGATCAAGGGCGGCATCGGCTACGTCGAGCTGTCGTATGCGCTGCAGAACAAGATGGCCTACACCGCGATGAAGAACGCCGCCGGCAAGTTCGTGCAGCCGTCCGACGAGACCTTTGCCGCCGCCGCCAACAGCGCCGACTGGGGCAACAGCAAGGACTTCTACCTGGTGATGACCAACGCCTCCGGCGACAACGCCTGGCCGATCACCGCCACCAACTTCATCCTGGTGCAGAGGAAGCCCAAGAACGCGACCGGCCTCAAGAACACGCTGGAGTTCTTCCGCTGGGTCTACAGCAAGGGTGATGCGCAGGCCAAGCAGCTGGACTACGTGCCGCTGCCGGACAGCCTGGTGACCCAGATCGAAGGCTACTGGGCCAAGAACCTGCCCAAGTAACGCCAGCCACAGCGACAGGAACGACGCCGTCTCTCTCCCCGGCGTCGGCACCGGGACGCGGCCCCCACGGGGTCGCGTCTTTTTTGTGATGCCTTCTCCAAAAGGCACTGTCATGCACGTGTAACAAAAACATCATTTCATAGCGTGGTCTGCCGGGTCCCCCGGCCAACCCAGCCTCGGAGCTTCCATGAAACTGCAGTCGGCCAGCCTGACCGCCCTGTCCCTCACCATCGCCCTCGCCCTGGCCGCTTGCTCGCCCGGCAAGGATGCGCAGTCCGGCGACACCGCCAAGGGTGCCACCGCCGCAGGTGCCACCGCTGGCGACAGCAAGAGCGCCGAGATCTCCGGCGCCGGTGCGTCCTTCATCTATCCGCTGGTCTCCAAGTGGTCGGCCGACTACAACGCCGCCACCGGCAACAAGGTGAACTACCAGTCGATCGGCTCCGGCGGCGGTATCGCGCAGATCAAGGCCGGCACGGTGGACTTCGGTTCGACCGACAAGCCGCTGGACAGCGCCGAACTGCAGCAGGCCGGCCTGGGCCAGTTCCCGTCGGCGATCGGCGGCGTGGTGCCGGTGGTGAACCTGGAAGGCATCGCACCGGGCAAGCTGCGCCTGACCGGCGCGCTGCTGGGCGACATCTTCCTGGGCAAGGTCACGATGTGGAACGACGCGGCGATCGTCGCGGCCAATCCGGGCGTGACCCTGCCGGCGACCAAGATCAACCTGGTGCATCGCTCCGACGGTTCGGGCACCACCTTCAACTTCTCCAACTACCTGTCCAAGGTCAGCCCGGAGTGGAAGAGCAAGGTCGGCGAAGGCACCTCGGTGCAGTGGCCAGGTGGCGTCGGCGGCAAGGGCAATGAAGGCGTGGCCTCGTACGTGCAGCAGATCAAGGGTTCGATCGGTTATGTCGAACTGGCCTACGCCCTGCAGAACAAGATGCCCTACGCCTCGCTGCAGAATGCGGCCGGCCAGTGGGTGGAGCCGAATGCAGAAAGCTTCGCCGCCGCTGCCGCCAGCGCCGACTGGGCCAACGCCAAGGATTTCAACCTGGTGATCACCAACGCACCGGGCGAGAAGGCCTGGCCGATCACCGCGACCAACTTCATGCTGATGCACAAGCAGCCCAAGGATGCGGCGCGCAGCAAGGCGACGCTGGACTTCTTCAAGTGGGCGCTGGACAACGGCCAGGCCCAGGCCAGCGAACTGCATTACGTGCCGCTGCCGCCGGAACTGGTCAAGCAGATCCAGGCCTACTGGGCCAGCGAGTTCAAGTGATGCCCTGCACCCGCTGGCATGGCGGGTTGCGCTGCGGTGAGGTGCCTGCGGGCGCCTCGCCGTTCCTGCTGTCTCACGCTCCCGCCAGTGCGCGGGTGACGAGTCCAATCGAATGAATGCCACCGCCATTCCCGAAGCGATGACCGCCCCGCGCGGCCGCGACCTGCGCGATGCACGTGCCGATCGCCTGTTCAAGCTTGCGCTGGCCGCCACGGTCGTCTTCGTCCTGTTGGCGCTCGGCAGCGCCGCGCTGTCGATGCTGTGGGGCGGGCGCCATGCCTTGCAGATGCAGGGCCTGAGCTTTTTCTATTCCGCCGACTGGAATCCGGTGGAAAACAAATACGGCGCGCTGGCGCCGATCTACGGCACCCTGGTCACCGCATTGATTGCGATGGTGATTGCGGTGCCGGTGAGTTTCGGTATCGCGTTCTTCCTCACCGAGGTGGCGCCGCGCTGGCTGCGCGGCCCGGTCGGCACCGCCATCGAACTGCTGGCCGGCATCCCGTCGATCATCTACGGCATGTGGGGCCTGTTCGTGCTGGTGCCGGTGATGACCGAACACGTGACGCCCTGGCTCAACGATCACCTGGGCACGCTGCCGTTGATCGGCCCGTTGTTCCAGGGCCCGCCGTTGGGAATCGGGTTGCTGACCGCAGGCTTCGTGCTGGCGATCATGGTGATTCCGTTCATCTCCTCGGTGATGCGCGAGGTGTTCCTGACCGTGCCGACGCGCCTGAAGGAATCGGCGTACGCGCTGGGGTCGACCAAATGGGAAGTCAGCTGGGACATCGTGCTGCCCTACACCCGCTCTGCGGTGATCGGCGGCGTGTTCCTGGGCCTGGGCCGCGCACTGGGCGAAACCATGGCAGTGGCGTTCGTGGTCGGCAACACGGTGCGGCTGTCGCCGTCGCTGCTGGAGCCCGGCACCACCATCGCCGCACTGATCGCCAATGACTTCGGCGAGGCCACCGAAACCTATCGCTCGGCATTGCTGCTGCTGGGCTTTGTCTTGTTCATCGTGACCTTCATCGTGCTGGCGATTGCGCGCTTCATGCTGATGCAGCTGTCGCGTCGGGAGGGCAACTGATGTCCTCGGTCTCGCAATCGCTGTACAACCGCCGCCGCGTGACCAACGCGATCGCACTGTTGCTGTCCTGCGTCACCGCGGTGTTCGGCCTGTTCTTCCTGGCCTGGATCCTGTGGACCTTGCTGTCCAAGGGCGTGCCGGGCATCGACGTCAACCTGTTTACCAAGATGACACCGCCGCCGATGCAGGAAGGCGGCCTGCTCAATGCCTTCTTCGGCAGTGCGGTGATGTGCGGCCTGGCGCTGGCGATCGGCACGCCACTGGGCATTGCCGCCGGCACCTGGCTGGCCGAATACGGCAATGCACGCAAGGCCGGGTTGGTGGTGCGCTTCGTCAACGACATCTTGTTGTCGGCACCGTCGATCGTGCTGGGGTTGTTCGTCTACACGCTGTACGTGATGCAGACCGGCGGGCGCTTCTCCGCGTTTGCCGGCGCGCTATCGCTGGCCTTCATCGTGCTGCCGGTGGTGGTGCGCACCACCGACGAAATGCTGCGCCTGGTGCCGGCGCAGATGCGCGAAGCGGCGTTGTCGCTGGGCATCCCGCAATGGAAGGTCACCGTGCAGGTGCTGTATCGCGCCGCCTCGGCCGGCATCCTCACCGGCATCCTGCTGGCCCTGGCCCGCATCAGCGGCGAGACCGCGCCGTTGCTGTTCACCGCCTTCGGCAATCAGTACTGGAACAGCAACGTGTTCCAGCCGATGGCCAGCGTACCGGTGATCATGAATCAGTTTGCCGGCAGCCCCTATGAGACCTGGCAGACCCTGGCCTGGTCCGGCGCGCTGGTGCTGACCGTGTTCGTGCTGCTGGTGAGCCTGAGCGCGCGCGCCCTGCTATTGCGCAACAAGATTTCCAATGACTGACCTCTCCCTCCGGACACCCGACATGAACGATCTCCAAAACGCCATGCCGATGCATCGCATCGCCGTTCCGGCCGCCAAGGGAGCACCGGCCGCGCAGGCGCCGGTGAAAGTGGCCGCACGCAATCTGGACTTCTATTACGACAAGTACCACGCGCTCAAGGGCATCAACATCGAGATTCCGGAAAAGCGCGTCACCGCGCTGATCGGGCCGTCGGGTTGTGGCAAGTCGACCCTGCTGCGCATTTTCAACCGCATCTATGCGCTATATCCGAAGATGGAAGCGCGTGGCGAAGTGCTGCTGGACAACGAAAACATCCTGTCGCCGAAATACCCGATGAACCGGCTGCGCAGCAAGGTCGGCATGGTGTTCCAGAAGCCGGTGCCGTTTCCGATGACGATCTTCGAAAACGTCGCCTACGGCATCCGCCACCACGAAAAACTGTCCAAGGCCGACATGCAGAACCGGGTCGAGCAGGCGCTGCGCCAGGGCGCGCTGTGGGACGAGGTCAAGGACAAGCTGGGGCAAAGCGCGCTGGGCCTGTCCGGCGGCCAGCAGCAGCGGCTGTGCATCGCACGCGCGGTGGCGCTCCGCCCGGACGTGTTGCTGCTGGACGAACCGACCTCGGCGCTGGATCCGATTTCCACCAGCCGTATCGAGCAACTGGTGGAAGAGCTCAAACGCGAATACACCATCGTGATCGTGACCCACAACATGCAGCAGGCGGCGCGTGTCTCCGACTACACCGCCTTCATGTACCTGGGCGACCTGATCGAGCATGACCGCACCGAAACGATTTTCTCCCAGCCGTCCAAGCAGCAGACCGAGGACTACATCACCGGCCGTTTCGGTTGATGTAAGGCGGGCCATCGCGACGCCGCATTGACGCAGCTCCGCCGCACTGCCCGGCACGACATTTGCATCACCCGCGATGTCGCCAGGGTTACGGCGGACATCCACCACCGCCACGAATCGAGATCACGATGAACCAGCACCTCAACGACCATATCGTCAAAAGCTACGACGAGGAGCAGCACCGTCTTGTCGCCGAGATCGTGCGCATGGGCGACACGGCGGTGGCGCAGCTGGAAGCCGCACTGGATGTGGTGGAGCGTCGCGACGACAACGCCGCGCATCGCATCGTGGTCAACGACGAGGCGATCGATGCGCTGGAGCATGCGATCAGCCACGACGTGATGCGGCTGGCGTTGCGTGGGCCGATGGCGCGTGACCTGCGCGAGATCCTGGCAGGCCTGCGCATTCCGGCCGATATCGAACGCATCGGCGATTACGCGGCCAATGTCGCCAAGCGCTCGATCGCGCTTAATTCCGCACCGCCGCTGCCACAGACGGTGGGCCTGCGTGCGCTCGGCCAGATGGCCGCCGATGCCGTGCGCGAAGCGGTGCAGGCATACCGCAACAAGGATGCCGATGCGGCCATCCGCGTACGCGATGAAGATGCACGCCTGGATGCGCAATACACCGCGCTGTTCCGCGAACTGCTGACCTACATGATGGAAGACCCGCGCAACATCACTCCCTGCACGCACCTGCTGTTCATGGCCAAGAACCTGGAGCGCATCGGCGACCACGCCACCAACATCGCCGAGAACGTGTGGTTCCTGGTCCACGGCGAACAGCCGCTGCCGCCGCGCCTGAAGCGCGACGACACCAGCACCACCGGTGTCATCTGATCGTCAACGTGTGCCGGCGGCATCTGCCGGCACAGGTCGCAACGCCTTATTTCATTACGTATTCAGCTCCAAATGCCTACGGTGAACTCGCACAGGCTGTTCCTGTGACGCAGGAGTAGGCAGATGAAACGCATCATCGGATCCCTCATGGTTGTATCGCTGCTCACGTCCGGCGCAGCGTTCGCCACGCCGCAACAGCATGACGACCGCGACCGCAGCGCGCAGCACCACGACGCGCATGGCCCGGACCGCCGCGACGATCATCGCGACGACAGACACGATGACAAGCGTGACCACCGCCCCGGCGCGCACAACGACGACCACCGCAACGATCGTCGCGGCCCGCCGTACCGGCGTGGCGAACGTCTGGCACCGGACCATCGCGGCACACGGGTAACTGACTACCGCAAGCATCACTTGAACACGCCGCAGCGCGGGCACGAATGGCGCCGCGTGGACAACAACTACGTGCTGATTGCGGTGGCCACCGGGCTGATTGCAAGCGTGGTCGCCGCCCGCTGACGCCAGCGGAGTAGCACAGCTTCCGGGCCCGATCCGTGGCAACACGGGTCGGGCTTTTGTTTGCCGGATCGCCGCTCAGTACACGCGGGCAGGCCGCCAGCTGCCACGATCGGGCCGGCCGTACGACCTGCTAGGCTATGTCGATGAACGAACCGGTCGACCTGCAGCCTGCCCCCTCCTTCCTGCCCATGTCGCGGCGCTTCCGCGGCTATCTGCCCGTGGTGGTGGATGTGGAAACGGGAGGTTTCGACTGGAACAAGCACGCCCTGCTGGAAATTGCCTGCGTGCCGATCGAAATGGATGCCGACGGGCGGTTCTTCCCCGGCGACACCGCCAGTGCCCATCTGGTGCCCGCGCCAGGACTGGAGATCGACCCGAAGTCGCTGGAGATCACCGGCATCGTGCTCGACCACCCGTTCCGCTTCGCCAAGCAGGAAAAGGACGCGCTGGACCATGTGTTCGCGCCGGTGCGTGCGGCAGTGAAGAAATACGGCTGCCAGCGCGCGATCCTGGTCGGCCATAACGCACATTTCGACCTGAACTTCCTCAACGCCGCGGTTGCGCGCGTGGGCCACAAACGCAACCCGTTCCATCCGTTCAGCGTGTTCGACACCGTGACCCTGGCCGGCGTGGCGTACGGGCAGACCGTGCTGGCGCGCGCGGCACAAGCCGCAGGGCTGGAATGGAATGCCGCCGATGCGCATAGCGCGGTCTACGACACCGAGCAGACCGCGCGACTGTTCTGCACGATCGCCAATGCCTGGCCGGGGCCTGTTTGAGCGGGGATTGGGCATTGGGGATTGGGGATTCGCAAAGGCACGCTGCCTGACGCGTCCCTTCGCGCCGCACGCAATGGCACAGCCAGTCGGTGGGTTCTAAAGCAGACCAACACACTGCACTTGCCAATCCCCAATCCCGATTCCCCAATCCCAGCACCTAACCCACACAGATGCGATCGCGCCCCGCGCTCTTGGCCTGGTACAGCGCCTGATCGGCGCGCTGCATCAGCGATGAGCCGGTGTCGTCGTCGCGCAACTGGGCCACGCCGGCGCTGAAGGTCACCTGCAGGCCTTCCACGCCGCCCCAGCCGTGGCGCGCGTGGAACAGCGCGCGGATGCGCTGGCACAGCGCCTGTGCATCCTCCAGCGTCGTGTCGGCCAGCAGCAGGGCGAACTCTTCGCCGCCCAGGCGCGCCGGCAGGTCCGACGCGCGCGCGGCGGCGGTCAGCAGCACGCCGACTTCGTGCAGCACCGCATCGCCACTGGCGTGCGAATAGTGGTCGTTGATGCGCTTGAAATGATCGATATCCAGAATCGCCAGCACCAACGGCCGCCCGCTGCGGCGTGCGCGGCTGATGTCGCGCGCCAGCGCCTCGTCGAAATGCCTGCGGTTGGGCAGCCCGGTCAGGGCATCCTCGTGCGCCTGGCGCTCGAACACATCCGACTTGATGCGCAGCCGTGTCAGCAGCTCGCTCTTTTCCTGGTTGGCCTGCAGCAAACGCTGCGCCTGCAGTTGCAGATCTTCGGTGCGTTTGCGCACCAGTTCGGCCAGGCGTGCGTTATGGCTCTTGTAGCGGCGTAGCAGGAACCGATACACCAGCGCCAGCAATAAAATCGCACCCAGCACCGCGGCCAGGCGCACGTCCTGGCGCTGCCACCACAGCGGCAGCACCTCGAACGCCCACACCGCCTCGTGCGGACTCCAGGCACCGCCCGGGTGACGGGCCGCCACATGCAGACGGTAGCGCCCCGGCGGCAGGCCGATGAATTCCACGCTGCGTTGCCGGCCACGCTCGGTCCAGTCGCTGTCCAGGCCTTCCAGGCGCGTGCGGTACTCGATCCGCTCCGGCAGCAGAAAGCTCATGCCGACGTAGGACACGTTCAGGCGATGCCCGCCCGGCAGGCGCGCCTGCTGCCGCCATGTCAGCGGACGTGCGTCCTGCTGCACGCTTTCGATCACCGCCGGCGGCGCGCGCCGCTCGCGAAAGCGCTGCAGGCGCGCCGGGTCGACCGTGCTCACGCCGCCGGCGGTGACCACCCAGATCGAGCCGTCGGCACGCGCGATCATGCTCGGCCCGGAGCTGCCGTTGGCCTGCGCGTTGCCCATGCCGTCGATCTCGCCATAGCGTTCGATGACCAGCCGGGCGCGTCCATCGGCAACCGCGTTGAGCTGCGTGAGTTGCGTGCGCAGCACGCCGCGATTGCTGCTGATCCAGGCGTTGCCGAGACGGTCGCCGACCAGCTGGAACACCGTATCGACCGGCATGCCCTGCTCCAGCCCCACGCGTGCGAGCCTGCCGTTGCGCACCCGGTACAGGCCGCGATCGGTCGAGATCCAGACAGCGTCACCGATGCGCTGAAAACCGAACACGCTCCGCGCGCCGCCCAGCGCTTCCAGATTCAATTGCTGCAATTTTCCCTCGCGCAGTACCGCCGCGCCGTCGACCGAGCCGATCCACAGCGCACCATCGATGCTGGCCAGCGCGGTCACCACCCCATCGGGCAGGCCGTCGACCGCCAGGGGCACCCGCTTGCCGTTCACCAGCTTCACCACGCCGCGCTGCGTGGCCAGCCACACCACGCCGGATTCGTCGATCACGATGGCGCGGATATGCCCGCTGGGAATGCCCTCGGCGTCGCCGTAATGCCGCAGCAGGCGTCCGTCGTGCAGCACGAAGACGCCATCGGCATACGTGCCCACCCACAGATCGCCGTGCCGATCCAGCGCCAGGCTGAGCACCGAGAGCTTGCGCCCGGATGGCGTGGCCACCGCCACCGGCACGATGCGCCCGTCCGGCAGCATGCGATCCAGGCCGGCGGTGCTGGCGATCCACAGGCTGCCGTCGCGGTCTTCCAGCACCGCGCGGGCGTAGTCGCCGCTCAGCCCATCGCGTTGGCTGTAACTGCTGAACAGGGTTTCGCGCAGCCGAAACAGCCCGCCGTTGGCGCCGACCCAGATGCTGCCTTCGGCATCCTCGCGCAGGCTGACGATGCGCCCGGTCGGCAGGCTGCGACCAGCCGGCAGATGCTCCACTCCATGACTGCCGATGCGCAGCAGCCCCTGATTTTCGCTGCCCAGCCACAGGTCGCCATGGTGGTCCTGCAGCATCGCGGTGAAATGGCCCTGCCCGGGCACCCGCCGTACCAGCTCGGCAGTCTCGCCCCGCAGCCGATACAGCTGCTCGCCGGCGACGACCCACAGCGTGCCGTCCGGCGCGCGGTATGGCCACGCCAGCCCGGGTGGCAGGCCGAACGCGGCCGGGGCGCGATGCATGCGTCCGTCCGGTTCGCGATAGATCAGGCCGTCCAGCGTGCCGATCAGCAGCCGGCCCTGGTCGTCGAATGCCATGCGCGGAAAGCTGCTCTGCAGCGGCACGCCATCGCGCGGCGGAAAATACTCGAAGCGCCCATCCGGCCACAGGCAGCCCAGCCCGTGGCCCTCGAACAGCAACCACATGCGACCGCGCGCATCCATGGTCATTGCATGGATCAGCGCCTGCGGCCACGGTCCCTGCCGCTGCCAGTGCCGCCACTGCCCGTCGCTGCCGTGACGCACCAGATTGCCGCGCGCATCGCTGAGCCACAGCGCCCCGTCGTGGTCGACGTACAAGGCGCCGACGCCGTTGTCGGGCAGGCCGGGACGCGTGCTGCGGTCGATGATGCCGAATTCCAGGCCGTTGTAACGCACCAGGCCTTCCCAGGTGGCGAACCACAGGTAGCCGTCGCGGGTCTGGGCGATATCGCGCAAGGAGTTGTGCGGCAGGCCGTTACGCGAGCTCCAGCTGTCGATCGCGTAGTCGCGCAATGGCGCCGTGCCGGCCGGTGCAGCCAGTGCCGCGAGTGAGCACAGCGCCAGCAGCATGCAGACAACGGCACCGAGCCAGCGCTGCGGCCGCTTGTCTCCCCGTGCCGACGCCTTGGCATCGCATCCGTTCTCGCCCGTCGACCAGGCCCCCGCCCCATCTCTCATCAGACATAACACGCCGTTCGCTGGCGATATGGTAGGCAAAAACGGGCACGCGCGCCGGTCAATCGTCGTACGCCTTGGTCAACGTCATGCGCGGCGGGCCACCTGCGCGCCCGGCACTGCAGCGGCAAGCGCACCAGCGCCATTGTTTGCGCAGATCGGCCACTGCGTGGGTGCGCGGATCGAAACCGCGCCGCACGCGCGATCTCGCCATGCCGATCGACCTGCGCTCGCCATTGGCACGCACGTGCGATGCAGAGTGGTTGGCAACACAGGGCGAACAGTCGCCAGCTGGATGCGGAAGACGTGCAGCAAGCGCAGTGCACGGTGGGGTGCGTGCCGAGTCGGGCATCGGCCGCGCCCGCGCCCACCTGGCGGTGAGCGCAGCCGTTTCGGTCACCGCTTCAGGCGCCCAGGCGTTGGCGTACCGCTTCGAACAGGGTCACGCCGGCGGCCACCGACACGTTGAGGCTTTCGATATCGCCCGGCATCGGGATCTTGACCAGACCATCGCAGTGCTCGCGGGTGAGACGACGCAGGCCGTCGGCCTCGCCGCCGAGCACCAGCCCGACGTTGCCGCGCAGGTCCACGCTGTACAGCGACGCCTCGGCTTCACCGGCCAGGCCATACAGCCACACGCCCTGCTTCTGCAGATCGCGCAGGCAACGCGCCAGATTGGTCACCGCGACCACCGGAATACGGTCGGCCGCACCGGCCGAGGTCTTGCGCACGGTCGCGTTGACCGTGGCCGACTTGTCCTTGGGAATGACCACTGCAGTGACGCCGGCCGCGGCCGCGCTGCGCAGGCATGCACCGAGATTGTGCGGGTCCTGCACGCCATCGAGGATCAGCAGCAAGGCACGTCCCTCGGCGGCGGTCACCAGCGCTTCGAGCTCGTTTTCGGCCCACAGCCGCGCTGCGGCATAGCGGGCGACCACGCCCTGGTGGCGCACCTGCCCACCGACGCCATCGAGTGCCTGGGTATTGACCCGGCGCACGTCGATGCCCTTGCGGCGGGCCTGCTCTTCGATTTCGATCAGGCGCGGATTCTTGCTGCCGGCCTCGATCAAGACCTCGCGCACGTTGTCGGCGTCGTTCTCGACGGACGAGGCGACGGCGTTGACGCCGACGATCCACTGATTCTGCTTGCTGCTCATTGCGCCGGATACGAAGAGATAAAGGGGAATGGTAGGGCCTGCGGCCTGCCACGTCACGGCCGGAGCGCAGACGGCGCTGCCAGCAAGGAGATCGCGGTGCTCCTGGGCCACGGCCAGAACTTCAGCACGCTGTACGGCCGATTGCGGGGATCGAAGATGGCGCTCGCCCCGTTGTGATGGTGCCGGCACCTGCACGCACCCCGCTGTCGCGCGCCCCTGCGGTAGGCATTCAGGCCTGCGGGCGCGGACTCACATTGGCCACTGCGCGGTATCGTGATCCGGGTGCTGCCTTGACACCACATCGGCCAGAAAGGTCAATGCGGCGACATCTTCCTCGGTGGTGCGCGCCGGTAGATCGGCCAATGCATCGACGAACGGCAGCTTGCGCTCCACCCCGTACTGGATTGCCGGAGGCAGCCGCTCGGGCGTATCGAACGCACCGGCAGCAATCGCCAGGCCGTCGGGCGCTTCATAGGTCAGCGGCGTTCCACATTCGGCGCAGAAGCCACGCAACACCATCGATGAAGAGGCGAAGCGCTTCGGCTCGCCGCGTGTCCAGCTGAACTCGACACCGCGCACCGAAACCAACGGCGCGTAGTAGGCACCGAAGGCTTTTTGACACATGCGGCAATGGCAGATCGAGGCGTCCGTCAGCCTGCCGCGCGCGTGGAAACGCACCGCACCGCACTGGCAGCCACCGCTGTACTCGATTGCTGCGTCCATCGTCGCCTCAAGCCTTGAAAGTGGGCACCCAGCGCGCGTTGCGAGCGTCTGCCCGCAACGACCTGCCGCTCATATCCGGCGGTCCGTATACATCGCGAGCCGCCGACGGACGGCGGCTTGTGATCCTGCAGACGCGCTTAGTACTGTTTTTTCTTGCGCTTGGCCGGCTGAGCGCTCGGCGGCGGCGGCGGTTCGGGCGAATCGCCGCGATCCTCGGCCAGGCGGAAGTCGATCTTGCGCTCTTCCATGCTGGCCTTCAGCACCAGCACCCGCACCGGATCGCCCAGACGGAACGTGCGGCCACGGCGCTCGCCACTGAGCGTCTTGCGGATCGGATCGAACTGGTAATAGTCCTGCGGCAGCTGGGTGACATGCACCAGGCCGTTGACCTTGGACTGGGTCAACTCCACGAACAGGCCGAACCCGGTCACGCCGCTGATCACGCCATCGAACTGGCCGCCGACATGCTTTTCCATCCACGCGGCGCGATACCGCTCGTCGACTTCGCGTTCGGCTTCGTCGGCACGCCGACCACGCTCGGAACACTGCAGCGACAAGGCCGCCATCTGACGCGGGGTATAGATGTATTTTTCCGGGCTGGCACCGGTCAGGGCGTGCTTGATCGCGCGGTGCACCAGCAGGTCCGGGTAACGCCGGATCGGCGAGGTGAAGTGCGCATACGCCTCCAGCGCCAGACCGAAGTGCCCGTTGTTGTCCGGCGAATACACCGCCAGGCTCTGGCTGCGCAGCAGCACCGACTCCAGCAGCGCCGCGTCGGGGCGCGCGCGCACTTTCTTCAGCAACTTGGTGTAGTCACCGGGGCGCACCTTGCTCCATGCCGGCAGGCTCAGCTGGAATTCCTTGAGGAACTCCAGCAGGTCTTCGTACTTGCTCTCCGGCGGCCGCTCGTGCACGCGGTACGGCGCCGGCACATGCATGCTCAGCAGGTAACGCGCGGCCTCGACGTTGGCGGCGATCATGCATTCTTCGATCAGCTTGTGCGCATCGTTGCGCACCAGCATGCCGGCCTGGGTGACTTCGCCGGTGTTGTCGAGCACGAAGCGCACTTCGGAGGTTTCGAACTCGATCGCGCCACGCTGCGTGCGCGCCTTGGACAGCACGTTGTACAGCTGGTGCAGGCGCTGCACCTGCGGCAGCAACGGGCCGATGAAGGCCTTGGTGTCGGCGTCGTCTTCGCCCACCGCCTTCCAGACCTGGTTATAGGTCAGGCGCGCATGCGAGTTCATCACCGCTTCGTAGAAACGCGAACCGGTGACTTCGCCGTCGCGCCCCACCTGCATGTCGCAGACGAAGCACATGCGGTCGACCTTGGGCATCAGCGAGCAGATGCCGTTGGACAGCGTCTCCGGCAGCATCGGCACCACGAACCCCGGGAAATACACCGAGGTGGCACGCTTCTGTGCTTCATCGTCCAGCGGCGTGCCCGGACGCACATAGTTGGACACGTCGGCGATCGCCACCACCAGACGGAAGCCGTCGGCATTGGGCTCGCAATACACCGCGTCGTCGAAATCCTTGGCGTCTTCGCCGTCGATGGTGACCAGCGGCATCTGCCGCAGATCCACGCGCCCGCCGATCATCTGCTGCTCGACCACCAACGGCACTGCCGCGGCCTCGTCCAGCACTTCCTGCGGAAATTCGTGCGGCAGCTCATGGCCGTGGATGGCCATCTCCACCACCAGCGACGGGGTGAGCTTGTCGCCGAGCACCGCGATGATCTTGCCGATCGCCGGGCGCCGCGCGTCCGGCGGCGCGATCAGTTCGCACACCACCAACTGCCCTTCGCGCGCCTCGCCGATACCGTCAGGTGCGATCTGCACGTTGCGTTGCACGCGCTTGTCGTCCGGGTCGACATAGGCCACGCCATGCTCGTAGAAGAAGCGTCCGAGCATGCGCGACATACGGCGTTCGAGCACGCGGGCGATCGCACCTTCGCGACGGCCGCGGCGGTCGATGCCGGTGACGTTGGCCAGCGCACGATCGCCGTGCATGACCTTGCGCATTTCATAAGGCGGCAGGAACAGGTCGTCGCCACCCTCGTCCGGCTTGAGGAAACCGAAGCCTTCCGGATTGGCGATCACCACGCCGGCGATCAGGCTGGTCTGCTGCACCGGCGCGTAGCCGCCGCGACGGTTCTGCACCAGCTGCGCTTCGCGCACCATCGCTGCAAGGCGCTTGCCCAGCGCGTCGATGCGGTCGCTGAGATTGAGTTGTTCGGCGATTTCCTCGGCGGTCTGCGGGCCATCGCAGGCGTCGAGCAACTGCAGGATGGCCTCGCGGCTGGCGATCGGCTCGGCGTAGCGCAGTGCCTCGCGGTCGGCATGCGGGTCCTTGAACTCCGCCGCCGGCGCGGACGCTTCGGTCGGCGCCTGCTGGAAGCGTTCCGGCGGCGGCGCCGGCGGACCGCTCTTGCGCGGATGCGGTGCGCGTGGTGCCGGCGGCGTGGGCAGCGCAGGCGCTACCGGCAGCTCGGGCGAAGCGTTGGCGGCCTTGTCGGCAGCGCGTTTGTTGGCGGACTTGGTCGACGCACCGGCGGCGGCGCGGACCAGGAAGTCCGGCATCCAGCCCGGCAACTTCTGCTTTTCGGCGGTGGTGGACTCGCCCGGGCTGGTGGACTTGCGGCGACTGGGCCGATCGGAATCTGGGGTGTTTTTCTTTGTCATTGCTTACATGGTACCCCTTGCGGCCGCGCCATGGGCGGCACGCCTCGCCTGGCCGGTCGCAATTGCCTGCCACCAGGCATTGACAAGCCCGCCGGGAGTCTGCAAAATTTGCGGCTCACCTGCCCAGGTGGCGGAATTGGTAGACGCACTAGCTTCAGGTGCTAGCGGGGGCAACTTCGTGGAGGTTCGAGTCCTCTTCTGGGCACCAGTTTAAAAAGACCTCCGAGCGATCGGGGGTCTTCTGGTTTCTGGGGTCCGAAAAGTTCTGCTGGTAGCCGTGCGCCTGCGTTGCCGGCCGATGGCAGCCCGCTATTGATCGGCGGCCGGCGCTTCATTCCGCTCACGCCATGACGCGGCAACCGTGCAACCGGATAGCCTGCTACACGACAGCAGCGCCCTCTTCGACGCCGCTGCCCTGACTCCGCAGCGCAGGACGGCCTATGGCGTTGCCGTGATGCCTGCCTCGCGCAGCGCCGTGGCCCAGATCGCGTACCCGGTCTCACTGGGATGGGTGCCGTCGGGCATCAGCGCCTCGGGCAAGGTCCCGTCCGGCTGCAGCATCCGAGGACCGATGTCGACCAGACGCACGGACCGATCCTTGCCATAACGCGCGGCCAGCAGCCGATTGGTCTCGGCAATGGGCGCGCGCTGCGCATCCCCGGCATGGCGGCCGCGCGGCATGATCGCCATCAGGATCAGCTGACTCCTGGGCAAACGGCGACGCACCTCGCTCACCACCGCCTCCACACCCTGGGCGGCCTCGGCCGGCGTGGAGGCGCGCGCTTGCGCGGTGCCGGTGAGGTTGTTGGTGCCGATATGCAGCACCACCCAGCGCGGATCCAGGCCGTCGAGCTCGCCCTGGCGAATGCGCCACAGCACGTTCTGGGTGCGGTCCCAGCCAAAGCCCAGATTCAGCACCGGGGCCCTGCCGTACAACCAGCTCCAGGACTCGGGGCCACTGACACGCGTGGCCTGCGGTGTGCCGGCCCAGAAGTGCGTGATCGAATCGCCGATCATCACCACCTCGGGCTTGAGCGTGCGCGCTGCGGCCAGCGCCGCATGGTGACGCGCATACCAGTCGTAGGAGTCCTGCTCCAGCCGGTCGACCGGAATCAGCGAGGTCGCAAAATCGCGGCCCAGCGCGGCAACCGGCTTGACTGGCGGCTCGCCCAGCAGGCGCGCCAGGGTCGGCTCGATCGCCTCGGCCAGCATGCGCTGGCCTTGCGTGTCCGGATGCAGGGCAGCGGCCGGCGGACGGAAGCGGGTGTCGTAAAACAGTTCGGTGCGCAGCTTGCCGTCGCGCTGGAAGATCGACCCCACATCCAGATAGGTCACGCGTGGATTGTCGCCATAGCGCACCGCCAGGCCCTGGTTGATCTGCGCATCGCGGCGCGACTTATCGCTGGAGATGTCGCTGGGCAGCACACCCACCAGCAAGATCTGGGTGCGCGGCAACTTCTGTTCGATCGCCGCCACCACCGCATCGATACCGAGCTGGGCCTGCTCCGCGGTCTGGCCGAGATGGCCGGTGTTGTTGGTACCGATCAATACCAGCGCGACCTTGGGCTGCAGGCCATCGACCTCGCCATTGGCCAGCCGCCACAGCACATTCTCGGTGCCATCGCCGCTGAAGCCCAGGTTGAGCGCGCCACGGCTGCCGTAGAAGGTCTGCCAGGTCGGCTGAAAATCCTCGTCCGGCGCCTTGGCTTTTTCGTAGTTCTGGGTGATCGAATCCCCGATCAACAACAGCGGCGTGTCGGCGTGCTGCTTCACCTGCTCCAGCACCTGCGCATGCCGCTGCGCCCACCAGGCTTCCTGCAGGCGGTCGGTGGGCACGATCGAGGGCGGCGGCGTTTGCGCACTTGCCGCAGCGCAGACCAGCAACAGCCCCCAACACACCAGCGCCGGAACACGGGCGGACAACGAAAGGCGGGAAAACACAGCGTGCAAGGACCGGGGCATGCGCGCACCAGAGGCCAGAGAAGCTGCGATTGTGATCTGCGCGCGCCGCGCGCGACAAGGTCGGGCGCAACCATGTGCGATGTACGGCGCTTCTGTGATATCTGACCGCTCACCCTGTGTAGGAGCGCGCTTGCGCGCTCCTACACAGGGTGAGGCAATCGCCAGCGCCACGGTGCCGGATCGACTGCTGCGCAGCTCGGGCCGATGGTGTCGACCGCGGTGTACTGCCGAATCAGGCCCTTCAGCGCAAGCCGGTCTCGCCACGCGCGATCACCAGGCGCTGGATTTCCGAGGTGCCCTCGTAGATTTCGGTGATCTTGGCGTCGCGGAAGTAACGCTCCAGCGGCATCTCCTTGGAATAGCCCATGCCGCCGTGGATCTGCACCGCCTGATGGGTGATCCACATCGCCGCTTCCGAGGCGGTGAGCTTGGCCACGGCCGCTTCGGTGCCGAACTTCTGGCCCTGCCCCTTCAACCAGGCCGCGCGCAGCGTCAGCAGCAGCGCTGCATCCAGCTTGCACTTCATGTCGGCGATCTTGGCCTGGGTCATCTGGAAGGTGCCGATGGCCGCACCGAAGGCCTTGCGCTCCTTGACGTAGGCCAGGGTCGCCTCATAGGCCGCACGCGCGATGCCGACCGCCTGCGACGCGATGCCGATGCGCCCGGCGTCGAGCACGCTCATCGCGGTCTTGAAGCCCTCGCCTTCCACGCCCAGCACTTCGTCGGGCTGGGCGATGTAATCGGCAAATTCGATCTCGCAGGTGGCCGAGGCACGGATGCCGAGCTTGGGCTCGGTCTTGCCGCGATGGAAGCCGGCGCGATCGGCGTCGACCATGAAAGCAGTGATGCCGCGCGAGCCCTTGTCCGGCTCGGTCACCGCAAACAACACGATGTACTTGGCGACCGGGCCGGAGGTGATCCAGCTCTTCTTGCCGTTGATCACAAAGCTGCCATCGGCCTGCTTGACCGCACGGCAGCGCATCGCCGAGGCATCCGAACCGGACTGCGGCTCGGTCAGTGCGAACGCGCCGATCTGCGCGCCTTCGGCGATCGCGCGCACGTACAGCTGTTTCTGCGCCTCGCTGCCGTTCTTCAGGATGCCGGTGCAAAACAGCGAGTTGTTGACCGACACGATGGTGGAATGCGCGCCGTCGGCGGCGGCGATCTCGATCATTGCCAGCGCATAGCTGATCGGGTCCATGCCGGCCCCACCGTACTCGGCCGGCACCTCGATGCCCATCAGGCCGTTCTCGCCGAGCAGGCGGATGTTCTCCAGCGGAAACTCGCCGCTGCGATCGAACTGCTCCGCGCTGGGGGCGATCTTTTCCTGGGCGATGCGGCGCGCCACATCCTGGATCATCAATTGTTCTTCGGTAAAGCTGAAATCCACGTCGCACCCCTCCAGGCCTAGGCTGAGCGCCCATTGTAGCCCCAACCATTCGCATGCGTATGTAGTTGACCCCACACCCTGCCCGGCCGAAAATATCTCCATATCGCGATATAGAGATATTCATGGATCTGGAAGACTGGTCGGCGCGCCTGAAGGTATTTGCCGACGCCACCCGCGTCCGCCTGCTGACCTTGCTGGAGCAGGAAGAACTCACCGTGGCCGAGCTGTCGGCGATCACCCGCCTGGCCCAGCCGCGCGTGTCCACGCACCTGGCCAAGCTCAAGGAAGCCGGGCTGGTGCGCGACCGCCGCGCCGGCGTGTCGGCTTACTACCGTTTCGACGAGGTGTCGCTGGACCCGGCGCAGCGCGCCCTGTGGCTGGCATTGAGCACCGGCAGCGACGACCCGCTGCTGCGTCAGGACGCCGAGCGCGTGGCCGCAGTGCTGGCCAACCGCGCCGCCGACCAGAACTGGGCCGACTCGGTGGCCGGCGACATGGAGCGGCATTATTCCCCGGGGCGCACCTGGGAGGCGCTGGCGCGCACCGCCCTGCCCCTGCTGGAAACCGGCGACGTGCTCGACATCGCCTCCGGCGACGGCGTGCTGGCCGAGCTGGTGGCACCACATGCCACCCGCTACATCTGTATCGACACCAGCGCACGCGTGGTCGCCGCCGCCAGCGAGCGCCTGCGCAAGCTGCGCAATGTGGAAGTGCGCGAGGGCGACATGCATGCGCTGCCGTTCCCGGATGCCAGCTTCGACCTGGTGGTGCTGATGCATGCGCTCACCTATGCAGCCAAGCCGGCGCAGGCAGTGGCCGAATCTGCGCGCGTGCTGCGCCCCGGCGGGCGGCTGCTGCTGTGCAGCCTGGCCAAGCACGAACACCGTGCCGCGGTGCATGCCTATGGCCATGTCAATCTCGGCTTTGCTGCCAAGGAACTGCGCAAGTTTGCCGAGAAAGCCGGGCTGGACGTGTCCAGCCTGGAGACGGTGACGCGCGAGAAGCGCCCGCCGCATTTCGAGGTGATTTCATTGATTGCGGTGAAGCCGGGAATTGGGAATCGGGAATCGGGAATCGTTGAAAGCGGCGCCACTGCCTCACGGAGAATCGCATCATGACGCCCGCAGCAACCCCCAATTCCCAACCCCCAATCCCGTTTGCACTGCCCTGGCTGCATCCCGAGCGCGCCGCCAGGCTCACTGCGGCGCTTGCCGAACGCATCCTCATCATCGACGGCGCGATGGGCACGATGATCCAGCGCCACGATCTGCAGGAGCGCGACTACCGCGGCAGCCGCTTTGCCGACGGTTACGACAGCGCGCAGGTGCACGTGCATGGCGCGGGCTGCGATCACGCACACGCGCCGGAAGGCCACGACCTGAAAGGCAACAACGATCTGCTGTTGCTGTCGCGCCCGGAGATCATCGCCGGCATCCATCGCGCCTATCTGGACGCCGGTGCCGACCTGCTGGAAACCAATACCTTCAACGCCACCTCGGTGAGCCAGGCCGACTATCACCTGGAACATCTGGTCTACGAATTGAACAAAGCCGGCGCGCAGGTTGCGCGCGCCTGCTGCGACGAAGTCGAGGCGCTGACCCCGCACAAGCCGCGCTTCGTGATCGGCGTGCTTGGCCCCACCAGCCGCACTGCTTCGATCAGCCCGGACGTCAACGACCCCGGCTACCGCAACACCAGCTTCGACGCCTTGCGTGACACCTACCGCGAGGCCATCGACGGCCTGATCGACGGCGGTGCCGACACGCTGATGGTGGAAACCATCTTCGACACGCTCAACGCCAAGGCCGCGCTGTATGCCATCGAGGAAGTGTTCGAAGCGCGCGGCGGGCGCCTGCCGGTGATGATCTCCGGCACCATCACCGATGCCTCCGGACGCACCTTGTCCGGCCAGACGGCCGAGGCGTTCTACGCCTCGGTCGCGCACGGACGGCCGCTGTCGGTGGGCCTGAACTGCGCGCTCGGTGCCAAGGACCTGCGCCCCCATGTGGAAACGCTGGCGCAGATTGCCGACGCCTACGTCAGCGCGCACCCCAATGCCGGCCTGCCGAATGCCTTCGGCGAGTACGACGAAACCCCGGAAGAAATGGCCGAAACCTTGCGCGAATTTGCGCAGGCCGGCCTGCTCAATCTGGTCGGCGGCTGCTGCGGCACCTCGCCGGATCACATCCGTGCGATCGCCCAAGCGGTCGCCGACCTGCCGCCGCGGCAATTGCCTGGCGCGCAGGAGCTGGCAGCGTGATGCAGAGCGATGACACTCATCCATCCTTCGGGCACCTTCATCCGCATGCGGGGGAAGCAGGCGTGCAGCGCCGGATGAGTGCAGACGACTGCGTCCCGTCACTTCCTTTTCCGATCCGGGCTAGCAACGCGGCCGCCCTTCTTCAGAGCATCGCATGAGCACTCCCCGCCACACCCGCCTGTCCGGCCTGGAACCGCTGGTCATCACCCCGGACCTGTTGTTCGTCAACGTGGGCGAGCGCACCAACGTTACCGGCAGCGCGCAGTTCCGCAAGCTGATCAAGGAAGAGCGCTACGAAGAGGCGGTGGAGGTGGCGCGCCAGCAGGTCGCCAACGGTGCGCAGATCCTCGACGTCAACATGGACGAGGGCCTGATCGATTCGGAAAAGGCGATGACGCGCTTTCTCAACCTGATCATGTCCGAGCCGGATATCGCGCGCATTCCGGTGATGGTGGATTCGTCCAAGTGGAGCGTGATCGAAGCCGGCCTGAAGTGCCTGCAAGGCAAGAGCGTGGTCAATTCGATCTCGCTCAAGGAAGGCGAGGCGCTGTTCATCGAACAGGCGCGCAAGGTGCTGCGCTATGGCGCTGCCGCGGTGGTGATGGCCTTCGATGAAGTGGGCCAGGCTGATACCTGCGCGCGCAAGGTCGAGATCTGCACGCGCGCCTACAAGGTGCTGACCGAGCAGGTGGGCTTTCCGCCGGAAGACATCATCTTCGACCCGAACATCTTTGCCGTGGCCACCGGCATCGAGGAGCACGACAACTACGCGGTGGACTTCATCGAAGCCACCCGGCAGATCAAACGCACGCTGCCGCATTGCCATGTTTCCGGTGGCGTTTCCAACGTGTCGTTCTCGTTCCGCGGCAACGAGATGGTGCGCCAGGCGATCCACTCGGTGTTCCTGTTCCATGCGATCAAGGCCGGCATGGACATGGGTATCGTCAACGCCGGCGGCATGCCGATCTACGATGAGCTCGACCCGGAACTGCGCGAACGCGTGGAGGATGTGATCCTCAATCGCCGCAAGGACGGCACCGAACGCTTGCTCGAAATTGCAGAGCGCTATAAAGGCAGCAAGGGCGCGGCGAAAGTCGAAGACCTGGCCTGGCGCGAGAAGCCAGTGCGTGCGCGGCTGGCGCATGCGCTGGTGCACGGCATCGATGCATTCGTGGAAACCGATACCGAGGAGGCGCGCCAGCAATCCACCCGCCCGCTGGACGTGATCGAAGGCCCGCTGATGGACGGCATGAACGTAGTCGGCGACCTGTTCGGCGCCGGCAAGATGTTCCTGCCGCAGGTGGTCAAGTCCGCGCGTGTGATGAAGAAGGCGGTGGCGTACCTGCTGCCCTTCATCGAAGCGGAAAAGCTGCGGACCGGCGATGTCGGCAAGTCCAACGGCAAGATCATCATGGCCACCGTCAAGGGCGACGTGCACGACATCGGCAAGAACATCGTCGGCGTGGTGCTGGCATGCAACAACTTCGACGTGGTGGATCTGGGCGTGATGGTGTCGGCGCAGGTGATACTGGACCGTGCACGCGCAGAGAATGCGGACCTGATCGGCTTGTCCGGCCTGATCACGCCGTCGCTGGAAGAGATGTCGCATGTCGCACGCGAGATGCAGCGGCAAGGCTTCGAGATTCCGCTGTTGATCGGCGGCGCCACCACCTCGCGCGCGCACACTGCCTTGAAGATCCACCCGCATTACGCCGCCCCCACCGTGTGGGTGAAGGACGCCTCGCGCGCGGTGGGCGTTGCGCAATCGCTGATCTCGCGCGACCTGCGCCAGGCCTTCGTCGCCGCCAACGATGCCGACTACGCAGAGATCCGCGCGCGCCATCGCAATCGCGGCGACGCCAAACGCCTGGTGTCGCTGGAAAAGGCACGCGCACAGCGTTTCGACGGTGATTGGGACACCTACACACCGCCCGCCCCGCGTCAGCCGGGCCTGCACGTGTTCGACGACTATCCGCTGCAGGAGTTGATCGAGCTGATCGACTGGACCCCGTTCTTCCAGGCCTGGGAGCTGGCCGGCAAGTTCCCGGCGATCCTCAGCGACGAGGTGGTCGGCATCCAGGCCAGCGAGTTGTACCGCGATGCACGCAAGATGCTGCGCACCATCGTCGCCGAAAAATGGCTGACCGCGAAGGCGGTGTTCGGGCTGTGGCCGGCAAACAGTGTGGGCGATGACGTGGAAGTGGTGCTGACAGACCACCGGGATTCGGCAAACGGGATTGGAGATTCGCAGCAGCCCGGCCAATCCCAAATCCCGAATGCCCAATCCCGGCAGCTCTTGCACTTCTTACGCCAACAAGTCGACAAACCCATCGACCGCCCCGACTTCTGCCTGGCCGATTTCATCGCGCCCAAGAGCAGCGGCAAGCAGGACTGGATCGGCGCGTTTGCAGTCACCGCCGGCATCGGCATCGAGCCGCATGTAGCGCGGTTCGAAGCCGCGCACGACGACTACAACGCGATTCTGCTCAAGGCCCTGGCCGACCGTCTGGCCGAGGCGCTGGCCGAGCGCCTGCATCAACGCGTGCGCACCGAATTCTGGGGCTATGTGGAGGATGAGACGCTGGACAACGAGGCGCTGATCGCCGAGCGCTATCGCGGCATTCGTCCGGCACCAGGGTATCCCGCCTGCCCCGAGCACAGCGAAAAGCGCACTCTGTTCGACCTGCTCGATGCCGAGCGTCATACCACGATGACGCTGACCGAAAGTTTCGCGATGCTGCCCACCGCAGCGGTCTCCGGCTATTACTTCAGCCATCCCAAGAGCCAGTACTTCGTGGTCGGGCGCTTGGGCAAGGAACAGGTGGCCGACTATGCCAAGCGCAAGGGCATCACCGTAGCATTGGCCGAACGTTGGCTGGCATCGAATCTGGATTACGACCCGGAATAAGCACAGCCGCAGACCACAGACATCGCAGGAGCGCACCCGGGCGCGACGAGGCTTTACCGGTAAATCCGCATCGCGCCCGGGTGCGCTCCTACGCGGCGCCGACGCATTGCGTGGCGGCGCCCTTGATCACGCCAGCATCAAGCAGCCGGCCGCAACACGTTCAAGACCTCGTAGCAGGCGCCCATGGTGTGGTAATCGGTCTTGCCGGCGGGGCTCTTTTCGTCGCTGTACTTGCGGTTGTCCGCATCCAGAATGCGGTACCACGCACCATAGCGGTGGTCGATCATGTGCTCCCAGGAATACGCCCAGAGCTTGTCGTACCACTGCCAATAGCGCGGCTCGCCGCTGCGCTGCGCCAGCAACGCCGCCGCCGCCAGCGATTCGGCCTGCACCCAGAAGTACTTGTCGTCATCGCAGACCTTGCCGTCCGGGTCGAAGCCGTAATACAGCCCGCCACGCTGCGCATCCCAGGAGCGCTCCACTGCCACATCGAACAGGTGTTGCGCGGTCGGCAGCAACCAGTCGGTCGGTGCGTAGCGATCCAGCAACATCAGCAGCTTGGCCCATTCGGTCTGATGGCCCGGCTGGAAACCCCAGGGGCGGAACAGGTGTTTGGGATTGTCGCGGTTGTAGTCCCAGTCGATGTTCCATTGCAGATCGTAGTGTTCCCACACCAGACCGTCGGCCTTGGCCGCCTGGCGCCGGGTCATGGTGTCGGCCAGCGACAGCGCACGGTCCAGGTAGCGTTGCTCGCCACTGGCTTCGTACGCGGCGATCATCGCCTCGCACATGTGCATGTTGGCGTTCTGGCCGCGGTAGCTGGTGAAGTTGAATTGCGCATCGGCTTCGTCGCGGTACAGGCCGAATTCCGGCTCCCAGAAATACTTTTCCAGCAGCTGCCAGGTCTCGTCCATCCATGCGCGCGCCTCCTCGATGCCCGCCTTCAGGCCGCACGAATACGCCAGCAGCACGAAGGCCACGCCGTAGCAGTGATTCATGTCGTCTTCGACCACGCCGTCGCGCAAGGTCCATGCGTAACCGCCGGTGGCCGGATTGCGATGCACGTTGCGCAGATAGTCCAGGCCGTGACGCACCGCCTGCAGGTACTGCGCATCGCCGAATTCGCGATACGCCATCGCATAGTTGAAGACGAAGCGCGTGCTGCTGACCAGATGCCGATGCCCGGCATCGTAGATCGAACCATCGTCGCGGAAATACTGGAAAAACCCGCCCGCCGGGTCGATCGCGCGCGGGTGGTAGAACGCCATGGTGTCGGCGATATGCTGACGCAGCACATCGGCCGAACGGAAATCGGGTGCGGGGCTCGCAGGCAAACGGCTCATGATTGTTCCTGGATCAGGGAATGGACTTCATCGACGCTCGGCATGGCCGCAAACGCGCCCTTGCGCGTCACCGCCAGCGCGCCGACCGCCGCGGCAAAGCGGATCACCTCGGTGATCGCAGCGGCATCGCCGGACAGCTGCTCCAGCGTGGATGCACGCGTCGCCAGCTGAAACAGCAAGCCACCGACGAACGCATCGCCCGCTGCCGTGCTGTCGCGCACCTGCACGCGGAAGGCCGGCACCTGACCCGAATCGGTGCGTGTCTGCCAGTGCACCGGGCCACCACCGTCGGTGACCAGCAACCAGCTGGCCCGGCCCTGCCAGAGCTTGCGAGTGACCGCGCTGGCATCGCCATCGAGCGTGCCGGCCAGGTAATCAAGTTCTTCGCGCGAGAGCTTGACCACATCGGCCAGCGCCAACGCCTCCCACAGCAGTGCAGCCGGGTCCACATCCTGCGGCCACAGCATCGGGCGCAGGTTGAGATCCAGGCTGACGATGGCGCTATCGGCGCGTGCGCGGCGCATGCCGTCCAGCGTGCATTGCGCGATCGCAGGCTCGGTCATGCTGTTGGAACACACATGCAGCACGGCAGCCTGCGTGAAGCCGTCCGCGGCGAAATGCTCCGGCCGGAACAGCAGATCCGCCGCAGGCGGACGGTAGAAACTGAAACTGCGTTCGCCGGCTTCATCCAACGCCACGAAGGCCAGCGCGGTCTTGGCCTCATCGGTGCGCACGATGCCCTCGGTGGCGACACCAGCCTGCTGCAGGCTCTGCAGCAGAAAATCGCCAAACATGTCGCGCCCTAGCATGCCGACGAAATGCGCTGCGCCACCCAGGCGCGCCACCGCGACCGCGACATTGGCCGGCGCACCGCCGGCGTATTGCGCAAATGTGCGCGCCTCATCCGGACCGGCCTGTGGCAGTGCCAGCATGTCGATCAAGGCCTCGCCAAAACACACCACCCGGTTCTTCAAGGCACTCATGCGCGCGCCTCCGCCAGTGCGCCGCGCAGACGCGAACCCCAGATGCCGTAGAACACGATGTACAGGTAGCACACCAGCGGCAGCACAAACGACTCGTGCAAACCGATGCTGTCGGCCAGCAGGCCCTGCAGATACGGCACGATGGCGCCGCCGACAATGGCCATGATCAACAGGCTCGAGGCGCGGCCGGTCAGCGGGCCAAGCCGCTCGATACCGAGCGTAAAGATGGTCGGGAACATGATCGAATTGAACAGGCCGATCGCCACCAGCGCATACACCGCCAGCATGCCGCCGCTGGCCATGGTCAGGCCCAGCAGCAGTGCGTTGATCCCGGCGAACACCGACAACAGCACGCGCGGCGACAACTTGGCCAGCAAGGCCGAACCGATGAAGCGGCCGATCATCGCCAGCGTCCAGTACGCCGACACGTAGTGGGTCGCTTCGCGTTCGGTGAACCCGCCGATCTGCGGCAACGAGAAATAGTTGACCATCAGGCTGCCGATCGCCACTTCCGCACCGACATAGAAAAAGATCGCCAACACACCAAAGCGCACATGCGGATGCGCCAGCGCATCCAGCAGCGAATGCCTGCTTTCATCCTTCTGCGCGCCCGCATCGGTCAGGGCCGGCAGACGGAACAGGAACACGAAGATCGCCAGCAGAAACAGCACGATGCCCAGACCGATGTACGGCCCCTGCACGGCTTGCGCTTCCTGCACGCGATAGGCCAGTTGCTCGGCTTCCGGCAGCACCTTGAGCTGGTCGCCGCTCATGACGGTGTTGGACAGGATCAGCCAGCCACCGAACAGCGGCGCGATCGCGGTCCCCAGCGAATTGAGCGCCTGCGCCAGGGTCAAGCGGCTGGACGCACTGCGCTCCGGGCCCAGCAGCGCGACATACGGGTTGGCCGCCACCTGCAGGATGGTGATGCCGGTGGCCAGCACGAACAACGCGCCGAGAAATGCGCCATAGACGCGCAATTCCGCCGCAGGCCAGAAGCCCAGCGCACCGACCGCGGCAACCGCCAGCCCGGCCACGATGCCTTGCTTGTAGCCAAGCCTGGCCACCAGCCAACCGGCCGGCAGCGACATCAGGAAGTACGCGCCGAAGAAGGTGAACTGCACCAGCATCGCCTGCGCGAAGTTGAGCTCGAACACCGCCTTCAGGTGCGGAATCAGGATGTCGTTGAGGCAGGTGAGAAAGCCCCACATGAAGAAGATCGTGGTAACGACCGACAACGCAACGCCGTTGTTGACGGGCGCCTTGTTGCCGCTAGGCACTGTGGACTGCGTGGAAAGGGAAACCATAGGAATTGCCTGGTCAGCGGCCTGAGGCCTTGGTGGGGGAATGGGCGGGAGAATCACTGGGGGAGTGAAGCGGAACCACGGAGCTCAACGCGCTGGCGCTGCTGGCGCGGATCTTCAATTCGACTGCGGCGGTCAGACGCTGCGATGCAAGGGCGGGACTCCCGATACGCTGCAACACCAGTTGCGCAGCCTGGCGCCCGCGCGCGCGCGGATCTGCGGCCAGCGTGGTCAGCGAGGGCGTGAACAACGCGGCTTCGGCGATATCGTCGAAGCCGGTCACCGCGAAATCGCGCCCCGGCACGATGCCATGCATCGCCAGCGCGGCCATCAGGCCCAACGCGACGCTATCGTTGTAGCAGACCGCCGCAGTTGCGCGATCGTGCTCGGCGCTGTCCAACATGCGACCGGCGCACAGCGCAGCATCCTGTCGATTCGGTGCGGATTCAACGTAATGCACGGCCAGACCGGCGTCGGCCATCGCGCGCGCGTAACCGGCACGGCGTTGCCGGCAGGAACTGGATTCGGCATGACCACCGAAGAACACGATGCGCCGATGACCTTGCGCGATCAGATGCGCGCAGGCAAGCAACGCGCCCTGCTCGTTGTCCAGCGCCAGCAGATCCCAGCCCGCGCCCTCCACTTCGCGGTTGAACAACACCACGTTGTGCTGACGTCCCAGCACCTGGGTCAGCGCCTGTGCCTGGCTGCCTTCGGCCGGCGACAGGATAATGCCGGCAGGGGTGTGCTCCATCAACGAGGTCAGCACCGCCTGCTGGCGCTGCGTCGATTCGCCGGTGCTGCCGAGCAGGGTCACATAACCCGCCGCGCCCAGCGCTTCGTCCACGCCTGCGGCGAATTCGGCAAAGAACGGATTGGACAGATCGTTGATGACCAGCGCGATGCTGGATGAGGTGCGGCAGCGCAGATTGGCCGCAGCACGGTTGTAGACGTAGTGCTGCCGATCCAGTTCGGCCTCCACGCGCGCGCGCGTGCTCGCATGCACCAGCGGGCTGCCGCGCAGCACCAACGACACCGTCGCGCGCGATACGCCGATGGCACTGGCGATATCGCGCAGGGTCACCGGCCCGCGTCCGCTGCGGCGCGCGTCGCCATCCTCCGAAGCGGAGGGCGCCGGTTTGGCACGCGTCACGTTGCCGACCTTGCAATGGGAAAAGTGCGCATGCATCTGGCGTCGATTGGATCGATCCAATTAGGCCTTTTCCACGCACTCAATGCATGCGGCAGTGCAACATGGACAGCGGCCGCGACGCTGCCGCCGCCTTCCATCTTGCCATCACTGAAAGGCAATCGACAGGCCGATCCCGCCCTGCCAGTCCGGGCTCTCCGAGGTCAGCCCGCGCAGCACCGAGACATCCAGCTGCATCGCATGCGGCAACAGCCAGGCACCGCCGGCGCCGGCCACGCGCGAATGCTCGCTGCCGGTATCGAAGCCTGCCTCGACATAACTGCTGAAACGCTCGCCGGAAAAGAACGTGTAGTTGGGCGAGAAGGTCCAGGTATGCCCGTCGCTGTCGCGCGCATAGTTGACGTATAGCGCCAGTGCGCGCTGCTGGGCCAGATCCCAGGACGCGGTCACGCCCAGTTCGCGCGCGTAGCCATCGCTGAAGGCAGCGCTGCCGGTCGGCACGCTGTAGCTGCCGAGCGCGGCCCAATGAAAGCTGTCCGACTGCGACGGCAATGCCACCTTCAGGCCGATATGGCTATCGCCTCCGCCACGCACATGCGCACCGCCACCGTGCTGCCAGTTGTAGCTGTCGCTGCCGACCTGCAGTTCCACGTTCTGGAACAGGCCCAGGCGCAGCACTGTATCGGCGGTGTACTGGGTGATTCGCTGCCCGTCGCTGCGATCGGTACTCGCATCCGGCAGACCCTGCTCCCAGGCGAACACGCCAGGCTGCAGCACTTCGGCGGCAAACGGAATGCCGGGACGGTCAAACGCAGGGGCATCCTCCGTCTGTGCAGCGGCCTGCCCACTCATCCCGCATAACGCAAACATGGCAGCGGCCAACACCGTGGCGCGCGTCGCCTGCAAACCCGAAGCGCCACGCGCGTTGGAGGCAACCGACGCAACGGCACGGGACTTCAACACGTTCGACAACAAGGACATACGCGGCACCATCGGCAGAAGTGGGCAGCGACGCAGTGGGCACCATGCCCGGCTGCGTCGACAATAACGCGGCGATGGTGCCGCGCGCGCCGTGACCGGCCCGTGTATCGCCAGCGGCACGTCAACCTTTCCTGAGCAGCCGGTCCTTTATTGAGCCACCGGTGCCGACGCCGGCAAGCCACGCAGATGCGCGGCGAAACCCGGCAGCAGCACACGGTTGCCATACCCGCTCAAGTGGTCGGCATCGAAGAACAGCGGCCGGCCCTGCTGTGTCGGCGCGCACACCTGCGCATCGCACAGCGATGGCAGCGGGTCCCAGATGCTGGCGCCCCCTAGCCCGGATGCGATGCGACGCAATCCATCAAGTGCCGGCGCGCGATAGTCTTCCATCGCCTTGCGCTCGATCTGCATGCCGTTGGCGCAGATCGCATTGCCACGATTGAACCAGTCCGAACATCGGTAAGGCGGTGCCCTGAGCACCGGTTTGGGCGCTTCGAACACAACCAGAACGCCCCGCGCCTGCACCGGTGCCAGCAATGCGATCGTCGCCGCCACCGTCGCATCGCGCTCGCGCTGTGCCGGCTCGCTCTGCAGCGTGGCGATATTGCCGTGCAGGTCGAACAACACGTCCTGCTCGGCCAGCCGCGGCACCCGCAAACCAGGCAGGAACAGCACATCGCCCGCACGCGCCCTGCCCGCCACGTCCTCCAGCGCCGGTCGCAGGAACGCGTCGCAACCTGCGCCCTGACCACCCGGCTGCATCGATGCGACCGCACACCCGGCCACGCCATACATGCGCACGCTGCCGCCTTCCAGCAACGGAAAACGCCGCAGCATTTCGTTGTAGGCCAGCGCATGCGAATCGCCGATCACAAAGACCTGGCGCTGACTGGCCGCAGGACGCGAACACTGCCCGCGCGCGAAGATGCGCACCGGCTGCCCGCCCACCGATGCGTTGCTGGCGATCAGGCGGCAGTCCGGCAGCTCCTTGCGCAAGCCGCGCGCATACGCATACCAATCCAGCGGGTGGCGGCTGACCACACTCAACGAGGTATACGGCGTCGACTTGATCACTGCCGATTGCACGCCGAAGGCCAGCACCAACGCAGCGAGGCCGGCCATCACCACGCGCACGTTCGACCAGCCACCCAGACGCCGATTGCGCCAGGGCAGTTCCACCCAGCGATACGACGCCGCCGCGCAAACAACCGTCAGCACCAACGCCAGCAGCTTGGCAGCCACCGCATCCAGCCCGATCGTCCAGCGCAGCAGCACCAGCACCGGCCAGTGCCACAGATACAACGAATACGAGATGCGCCCGATCGTCACCACCGGCCTGGCGGACAACACGCGCCCGATCCAGCCCTCGCTGTGCCGATGCAGCAACGCCAACACCACCAGCGTGCCAACCACCGGCCACAGGCCATCGCTCCAGGGCGAATGCCCAGGCCGCGCATTCCACAGTCCGTTGCCGATGGCTGCCAAGGCCAACAGCAACAGCACTGCGCGCAACGGTGCAGGCAGGCCGATGCCTGCTGCGAACACACGCTGCCCGTCGCGGCGGCGCAGCAGTGCCATCAGCTGAAACAACACCACGCCGGCACCCAGTTGCCAAAAGCGTGCGGTGGTCAGATAGAAGGAAGTGACCTCGTGTCCCGGCACCTGCGTGCGCTGCCAGGCATAGCCCAGCGAGGCCGCGCTGGCGAGCGCGAACAGGCCCAGCGACCAGGCACGTCCGGCACCGCCACGCATCCAGGCCAGGAACATCCACGGAAACAGCAGATAGAACTGTTCCTCCACGCCCAGCGACCAGGTCTGCGTATACGGATTGAACTCGGCACGCGGAGAAAAATAATCCTGGCCGACGCTGGCCAATACCCAGTTGCTCAGCCCGAACAAGGCCATGCGCCCGGTCTTGGTGCTGGCTTCGCTCAGCCACGACTCGGGAATGAACAAGGTCGAAAACAGCGCGGTGACCAGCACGCAGACCAGCAAGGCCGGTGCGATACGCCGCAAGCGGCGCGCATAAAACCGCGCCAACTCGGCGGCCACCGCAATGCGCGGCAATCGATCGACCGACGCACTGACCACAAACCCCGAGATAACGAAAAATATATCGACGCCGGTGAAGCCACCGGGCAACCAGCTGGCGTCCAGGTGATAGGCGATGACCGACAGCACCGCCAATGCACGCAATCCGTCGATATGCGCGAAGTAAGCATTCCCTGTCGCCGAGCGCGTCATCCTGATCCTCGAAGTTTCGTCACTTGCACACAAGCGGCCGCCCCTCATCGCGAACGGCCGACCGGCGCACTCTAAAACGCATACGGGCCGCCATGCAGGAAAACTAGATCTCCCGCCTTGACGCATCGACCGCATCCACTTGGCGGCCACGCAATCGGGTTGACCACCACTCAACAGATGGGCACCCATCAGGTGCCCATGTGCCAACGCAAACCTATCTACGCAGCCTTACCAGACCAGGTCGTCGGGCACCTGGTACTGGGGATCGGCATACGGGTCTTCGCCTGCCGGCGCATTCGGGTCCACCTTCAATGCCACCGACGGTGCGAATACCGCTTCGGCGTCGGCCAGTACCTCGGCAGTCACCAATAGATAACGACCGTTGAGCTGCAACACGCCGAGCTCGCCGGCGTTGAGTGCCTTGAGCTGATCGGCAGTCACGTAGATACGCTTGATCTTGCCGCCATATGGGAAATGCCGGGCGATATCCGCATCGGCATGATTGAGCCCCTTGTCCTTGAGCAGTTCTTCGAGCTTGGCCTTGGCTTCGCGACGCAGGCGTGCTTCTTCCTGTTTCAGCCGCTCGGCTTCGATGCGCTCGTCCTTCTCGCGTTGCGCGCGGATCGCATAGGCCTTGGCCAGGTCGATGTCCTCACGCGTGCGGGCAGGCCTGGGTCCGCGGCGGTCGGCCGTGGACTGCGGCGGACGTTGCGATCCTGCCGGCTTGCCATCGTTGCGACGCTCCGGCCTGCCGCCGTGTTTGCGCTCGCCCTTGCCGTCTGTCACCGCAGCGGCATGCGGCCGCTGCGGTCCCCTGCCCTGGCCACCCGGCTTGTTGCCGCCGGGCGCGGGCCTGCCACCGTGGCCATGTTGACGCGCGGCAGGCCGTGCGTCGGGTTTGCGTTCGGGCTTGGGTGCGGACTTGAAGCCCAACCCAAGCAACTGGTCACGTAAGGTATCGCTCATGGCGGTGGCAATCTGCAATCAATAATGCGGAGGCGGCGGTTCATCCGCTGCGTCGGCAAACAACGTGGAGCGCACCTTGCCCAGATCCTCGAGCAGGTGGCGGATCAGTTCGGCATTGCGGGCGCCCGTCAAACGGGCGTCCGCAAGTGCTTCACTCAGTTCATTGAGCGCCTGCTCCTGAAAGGACAGGCGCGTTTCCAGTTCAACCAACCGCGCGTCCAGTTCCTGGTCGCGCGGCGAGAGTTGCTCATGCATGCAACGAACGGCCTCGTCCGATGGCGTAGTAGGCCAGACCTGCAGCTTCGATTTCCTGCGGGTCGTAAAGGTTGCGGCCGTCGAACACCACGTCGTCCTTCAAGGCCTGCTTGATCTTGCCGAAATCCGGGCTGCGGAACTGCTTCCACTCGGTGACCACGACCAGGGCGTCGGCGCCTTCCAGTGCGGCAAATGCCTCGTCGCAGAAGGTCAGGTCGTCGCGCTCGCCGAAGATGCGCTTGGCTTCATGGGTCGCTTCCGGGTCGTAGGCACGCACGGTGGCACCGGCTTCCCACAACTGCTCCATCAAACGGCGGCTGGACGCGGCACGCATGTCGTCGGTATTGGGCTTGAACGCCAGGCCCCACACCGCGAAGGTCTTGCCGGCAATGCTGCCGGTGCCTTCGGCGCCGTAATGCCGCTGCACCAGTTCGAACAGGTGCCCCTTCTGCGCGTTGTTGACGCTTTCCACCGCGTTGAGCAGGGTCGGCTCCATGCCGTACTGTTCGGCGGTCTTGGCCAGTGCCTGCACATCCTTCGGGAAGCACGAGCCGCCATAACCGGCGCCGGGATAGATGAAGTGCCAGCCGATGCGCGGATCCGAGCCGATCCCGTTACGCACGTGCTCGACGTCCGCACCGACGCGCTCGGCAATATTGGCGATCTCGTTCATGAAACTGATCTTGGTCGCCAGCATTGCGTTGGCCGCGTACTTGGTCAGCTCGGCCGAACGCACGTCCATCTCCACGATGCGGTCGCGGTTGCGGTTGAACGGCGCATACAGACGACGCATGCGGGCAATGGCCGCCGGCTTCTTGGCGCCGATCACGATGCGATCCGGACGCATGCAGTCGGCCACGGCGTCGCCTTCCTTGAGGAACTCGGGGTTGGAGACCACATCGAACTCATGGTCCACGCCGCGTGCGTCCAGCTCTTCCTGGATCGCCACGCGCACCTTGTCGGCGGTGCCGACCGGCACGGTGGACTTGTTGACGACCACCGAGGGGCCATCGATATGGCGACCGACGGTACGCGCAACCGCCAGCACGTACTGCAAGTCGGCACTGCCATCCTCGTCCGGCGGCGTGCCCACGGCGATGAAGGTGATTTCGCCGTGCGCAATCGCCTCGGCCGCATCGGTGGTGAAGCGCAACCGGCCAGAGGCGTGGTTGGCTTTCACCATCGGCTCCAGGCCAGGTTCATAGATGGGAATCACCCCACGATTGAGACCATCAACTTTCGCCTGGTCGATATCCACGCAGATAACGTGATGACCTACTTCCGCCAGACAGGTACCGGTGACAAGACCAACATAGCCGGTACCAAAGATCGCAACTCGCATGGGTGGGGGTACTCCTGTGGGGGATCAGGGAAGGATACCCATCAGTTCGACATCGAACGTCAACGTTGCGTCTGGTCCGATCGGCCCCCCCTGCGTGCCGTTCGGGCCATAGGCCAAGTTGGATGGAATCCAGAAACGGTATTTCGAACCGACCGGCATCAACGCGACGCCCTCGGTCCAACCTGCAATGACTTGATTCAGACCGAATTCGGCCGGCTGGCCGCGCTGGTAGGAGCTGTCGAACACCTGCCCGTTGAGCAGCTTGCCTTCATAGTTCACGCGCACCGTGTTGGTGGGCATCGGACGCTCCCCGCTGCCCTGGCGCAGCACCATGTACTGCAGGCCCGACGCGGTGGTGATCACGCCCTTCTCGGTCTTGTTCTTGGCCAGGAAGGCATTGCCTTCCTCGCGATTCTTGGCACCGGCGGCGCCCTGCTTGGCAGAGGCGAACGCCTGCATGGTGGCAGCGGCTTCCTGCTGGGTCAGACGCGTGGTGCCCTTGGCGAACACGGTGCGCACCGCTTCCATCAGGATCGACAGGTCGATCTCGTCCTTGATGCCGGCCAGCGACGGACCGACCGCGCGATCGCCGAGCATCAGGCCGACATTTTCCTTGGACGGCGCGGCCGGCGCGCTACCCGGCGCCATGCCCGGAACCTGCTGGCCGTTACGCGCCGCCAGCGCCGTGCGCAGTGCGGTGTCGGTGGCCTGGGTCTGCTCGTCGGACAACAGCGGCTTGCCGCCCTTGAATGCATTCTCGATGGCGCGTTGCAGTGCGCTCACATCGATGTCCTGGGCAATCGGCTCGAACGAACGTGCCACGTCCATACCGATGGCGTAGCTGACGTTGTCGCGCGTGCTCTTCTCAGACGATGCATTCAAAACTGGCTTCTCCTTGGTGGCCGCTGCGGCCGGTTGCTGCGACATCGCCGGCATCGATGCCGACAGTGCCACCATCAGTAGCGACGCCGCCGCGCCGCGCTTTCCCATCTTCATTCGATGCACTTCCCGAAAGTGAAAAGACACGCCGACGCCGGCGCTGAATGCGCATTGTCGCATGTGCGCGTGGCCTTGCGAGCGCCGTGCTCAGCGCGACGGCGCGTTGAGCTCGCGTTCGATTGCCGCCAGCACGCTCGGATCGTCCGGTTTGATCTTGCTGGGGAACTGCGCCACCACCCGTCCATTGCGCCCGATCAGGTACTTGTGGAAGTTCCAGCCCGGCGCCACACCCGTGGCCTGGGTCAGGCGCTGATAAAGCGGCGTGGCCTGTGCACCCAGCACATGCACCTTCTCAAACATCGGGAACTTGACGCCATAGGTCAGCGTGCAGAATTCCTGGATCTGCTTCTCAGATCCGGGTTCCTGCCCCTGGAAATCGTTGGACGGAAAGCCCAGCACCGAAAAACCGCGGCTGCCGAAGCGCTGGTTGAGCGCCTCCAGCCCTTCGTACTGCGGCGTGTAGCCGCACTTGCTGGCGGTATTGACCACCATCAGCACCTTGCCGCCGTAGGTACGGTTCAGGTTGATTGGCGCCTTGCCGGCCAGCGGCCGGTAGTCCAGATCCAGCACCGGCGCGCCGGCGGCCAGCGCCGAGGCGGAGAAAAAGCCAGCGAATACAACGACCAGCAGACGCTTGAGCAACATGAGCGATCCCTTTCGATAGGTCCGGGCCACCCGCCGACGCGGGGTGCCATCAGTTGGGTATGACAGGCAGTTGACTGCCTGCGTGTCGGTGTTATAGTTGAATACAACACCAGTCATCCAACGCAGGGGAAAGCATGAACAGCACACGCTTCACGCGACCAGCTCCATTGCTGCTGTTCGGCAGCGCCCTGTTCGCCATTGGTTGCCTGGGAGCCGCTTCCAGTCAGGTCACGGAATCCGGCGCCGATTATGGCGTGTCGGAGGCGGTTACGGAAAACGCGACAACTCCCCCCGAGGCGCGCACCCGGCCCAGCCGGCACCTGCGCGCTTCGCTGTCGATGCCCTATTTCTCCTTCGCGCAGGTTCTGCGCCCACGGAGCTGACCATGAACGACATCCAATGGAGCGACGGCGCTCCCATCTACCGCCAACTCAAGGAACGGGTGATTGCCATGATGCTCGATGGAATCCTCAAGCCTGGCGACGCCCTGCCCTCGGTACGGCAGGTGGCGGCCGACTACCAACTCAATCCCATCACCGTCTCGCGCGCCTACCAGGAACTGGCTGACGAGAACCTGGTGGAGAAACGCCGCGGCCTGGGCATGTTCATGACCCCGGAGGCCGCACAGAAATTGCGCGGCAGCGAGCGCGAGCGTTTCCTGAATGAAGAATGGCCCGCAGTGCTGGAACGCATCCAGCGCCTGGGACTGTCCATCGACGATCTGTTGCCACAGGGAAAAACACCATGACCGCCGTCTCCTCCGACCATGTGGTCGACGCACGTGGCCTGCGCAAGGCTTACAAGCATCGGCTCGCGCTGGACAACACCAGCTTCACCATCGCCGCCGGGCGTATCGTCGGCCTGATCGGCCCCAACGGCGCCGGCAAGACCACTGCGCTCAAGGCGGTGCTGGGGCTGACCGATTTCGATGGCGACCTGAGCGTGCTCGGCATGGATCCGCGCACCCAGCGCAACGCACTGATGAACGAGGTCTGCTTCATCGCCGACGTGGCGGTACTGCCGCGCTGGCTGCGGGTTGGCGAGGCGATCGACTTCGTCGCCGGCGTGCACCCGCGCTTCGATCGCGCCAAGTGCGAGCGCTTCCTGGCCAATACGCAGCTCAACCGCAAGTCGCGGGTGCGCGAGTTGTCCAAGGGCATGATCGTGCAGCTGCATCTGGCGCTGGTGATGGCCATCGATGCCCGCATCCTGGTGCTGGACGAGCCGACGCTGGGCCTGGACATCCTGTATCGCAAGCAGTTCTACCAACGCCTGTTGGAGGACTACTTCGACGAGCAGAAGACCATCATCGTCACCACCCACCAGGTCGAAGAGATCGAACACATCCTCACCGATGTGATGTTCATCCGCGACGGCCGCATTGTGCTGACCGCCGACATGGAAAACGTGGCCGAGCGATACACCGAAGTGCTGGTGGGTGCTGAGCATCTCGACGCCGCCAGAGGCCTGCAGCCGATCGACGAGCGCAGCCTCCCATTTGGCAAGACCGTGATGCTGTTCGATGGCGTGCCGAAAGCGCAGCTCGCCCGTTTTGGCGAAACCCGCAATCCCGGCCTTGCCGACCTGTTCGTTGCGGTCATGAAGGGGACCTACGCATGAATGCACTCACCCACCAAGCTTCTCCCGCACGCACGTTCGGCTGGCTGCTCAAACGCGAGTACTGGGAACACCGTGGCGGTTTCGTCTGGGCACAGATCATCACCGGCGGCATCGCGGTGTTCTTCGCGCTGCTGGGCGCGGTGATCGGCGCGATCAGCGCGCGTCGCAACATGATCGGCGACAGCATCACGATGGACGATCTGGCCGAATACACGCGCACCCTGGGCCAGGTCGGCGACGGCCTGCTGCTCGGCGGCATCGGCATCGCCTCGGTGGTCCTGGCGTTCGTGGTGTTCTTCTATTCGCTGGGCAGCCTGTACGACGACCGCCGCGACCGCAGCGTGCTGTTCTGGAAATCGCTGCCGGTGTCCGATGTGCAGACGGTGCTGTCCAAGGCCGCCTGGGCGCTGTTGCTGGCGCCGCTGATCGCCATCGTGATCGGCGTGCTGGTCGGCCTGGCACTGTGGCTGATCGCCATCGTGGGCGCCTCGATCGCCGGCGTCCCCAGCCCCTGGGCCCTGGCGACCCATTCGCACCCGTTCTCGTTGCTGTGGCTGTTGCTGAAGACCGTGCCGATGAGTCTGCTGTGGGCGTTGCCGACAGTGGGCTGGCTGATGTTCTGCTCGGCCTGGGCCACCAGCAAGCCGTTCCTGTGGGCGGTGCTGTTCCCGCTGCTGGCCTGCGTGATGCTGAGCATCCTCTCGGCGATGCCGGGTATCTCGCTGCCGATCGGCTGGATCTGGTACATCGTCGGCTACCGCGGCCTGCTCAGCGCCCTGCCCGGCACCTGGTCGCCGCGCGCGGTCAGCGGCAACCTCGACAGCAGCGCGATGCAGAACCCCAGCGATCTGGTGCAGTGGGCGCTGCAGCACACCGACAGCGCACGGGTCTACGGCAATCCGGACATCTGGATCGGCGCTGCAATCGGCGTTGCCCTGATCGCCGCCTCCATCTACCTGCGCCGTCGGCGCTCCGAAGCCTGAAGGACATCCCATGCGTCGTCTGCTGAGTCTGGCCATCCTGTTCGCCGTGCCCGGCGCTGCGTTTGCCGAGGAGCAATGCAAGTTCTCCGAACCGCGCAGCCTGGAGTTGAAACTGAGCGGAGTGAAGTCGGTGCTGTTCGAGGTCGGCTCCAACGACCTGCATCTGGACGCTGCGCCGGGCAACGGCGGGCGTTTGGGCGGCCGCGCCTGCGCGGCCAGGGCCGAGCTGCTCAAGGGCCTGACCGTCACCCAGAAGCGGGTCGGCGACAAGCTGGTGGTGACGCTGGCCGATGACCGCCCGCTGCGCATCTCCATCGGCGACAGCTATTCGTACCTGGACCTGCGCGGCAGCGTGCCGGACACGCTGCTGGTGCAGTTCGACGTGGGCTCCGGTGACGCCGAGATCAGCGGCGCTGCGGCCGTGAGTGCCGATGTCGGTTCCGGCGACATGGCCATCCGCCGCACCAGGGGCCGGGTCACCGCCAAGGTCGGTTCCGGCGATATCGAACTGGAAGAGATGGGGTCGCTGCGCGTGCTGGCGGTCGGCTCGGGCGATCTCAAGGCCAGGCAGGTGCATGGCGCGGCGGAGGTCGGCAAGGTCGGTTCGGGCGACGTCAAGCTGCGCGGCGTGGCAGGCAACGTCAAGTTCGGCACGATCGGCTCCGGCGATGTCGACATCGACGATGTGCAAGGCGATGTCGGCGTGGAGGCGGTCAACTCCGGCGCCCTGAGCGTGCACAAGGTGCGCGGCGATGTCAGCGTCGCGCGCAAGGGCAGCGGCGATATCGACGTCAGCGATGTGGCCGGCACCACCCGCGTGCCGACCGACAACTGACCACTGCATTGACCATTCGAGAGGGGGACGGCTGATGAAACTGTTGATTTGTGCGGTATTGGTGGGTGCGCTGCTAGTGGGTTGCGGCAAGTCCGAACCCACGGTCGTGGTGTCGGGCAAGACCAACGCGAACGGGGTGATCTTCAACGGCAAGAGCCTGACGCTCCACCGCGACGGCCTGCCCGCGGCCACCATCGGCGTGGATGGCGCGCTCAGCATCGCTGGCAAGCCGGTGAGCCTGAACGATGCGCAGCGCCAGGCGATGCGCGGTTTCTACGTGCAGATCCAGGGCGTCGCCGATAAAGGCATCGACATCGGCACGCAGGGCGCGGCCTTCGGTGCGCATGCCGCTGGCGAAGCGCTCAAGGGTGTGCTCAGCGGCAACACCGACCAGATCGGCGACAAGATCGAAGCGCAGGCGGAAACCTTCAAACACACTGCGATGCAGATCTGCGATCAGCTGGCCAAGCTGCGCAACGCGCAGGACGCCGCCGCGCAACTGGTGCCGGCATTCGCGCCGTACTCGACCCTCAGCCAGCACGATGTCGACGACTGCCGCAAGTAAGCGCGGCCTTGATCGCCGCTGCGCCCACATCGACGGGCGCAGCGGCTGACCGGAAACCGGATGGATCGTCACACCGATTGCTGCGCGCACGCCAGGCACCCAACATCGGCCTGCGACATCTTGTCAGCCGCGCCATGTGCCGCAGGCACCGATCGGCTGGCCGGAGCGGGATTACACTAGTGCGCTCCCCTGAATCCGGCGACCCCATGAACAAGTTGGTGATGCTCTGCATGGCGCTCCTGCTATGCGCCCTGACTGCCTGCGGCGACCAGTCGTCGCGGCGCGCCGAACGCGGCAAGCCGCGCGTTGCCATCACCACCCAGTCGGTGATGATCCGCCGCCCACCGGCCGCCAATGCGGAAATCACCCCGGACGGCACGCTGAAGATCGACGATATCGCGCTGCCGCAGAAAGAGCCGACGCGCGCCAAGTTGCAGCTGCTGTTCGGGCACCTGCAGATGCTGCGCCAGCAGGCCATCAACGAGGCTGGCGCGGATCCGGAGTACAAGTCGATCAAGCTGACGGCCACGCCGGAGATCCAGAAGCTCAGCGGCGAATTGCTCGATGAAATCCCGTCGCTGCAGCCGTATCGCGAGAGCTTCGGCAACGTGCAGGCCGAGCGGCACTGAGTCCTGGCGACGCCGCGGATTCGCGCAAAGCCGTGTAGGAGCGCACCTGGGCGCGACGGGGCGTTGTCGATAAAGCCCCATCGCGCCCAGGTGCGCTCCTACGCACGCACGCTGCGGTGGTCAGCCACCGCCGCCCGTGCTGCCGGCCTGGATGCCACCGCGGGTCAGCGCAGCCGGATCCAGCAAACGGCGCAGATCCGCCTCGCTGAGTCCGCTGTCTTCCAGCGCCACGTCCAGCACCGGGCGCTGTTCCTTGTAGGCACGCTTGGCGATCGCCGCGGCCTTCTCGTAGCCGATGATCGGGTTGAGCGCGGTGACCAGGATCGGATTGCGGTCCAGTGCCTCGCGCACGCGCTCCTGGCGCACCTTCAACCCGGCAATCGCGCTATCGGCCAGCAGCCGCGCCACATTGCCCAGCAAGTTGATCGAATCCAGCAGGTTGTAGGCGATCAACGGCAGCGTCACGTTCAACTGGAAGTTGCCGGTCTGCCCGGCCACGGTGATCGCGGTGTGGTGGCCGATCACCTGCGCGCAGGCCATCACGGTGGCTTCGGGAATCACCGGGTTGACCTTGCCCGGCATGATCGAACTGCCCGGCTGCAGCGCCGGCAACTCGATCTCGCCCAGCCCGGCCAGGGGGCCGGCATTCATCCAGCGCAGGTCGTTGGCGATCTTGATCAATGCCACCGCCAGCGCATTGAGCTGACCGGACAACTCCACCGCGTCGTCCTGCGCAGCCAGGCCTTCGAACTTGTTGTCCGCACTCTCGAACTTGAACTTGCTCAGGCCCGACAAGGCCTTGGCCACCTTGCCGCCAAAACGCGGATCGGCATTGATGCCGGTGCCGATCGCGGTGCCGCCCAGCGGCAGCCGGCGCAGGCGCTTGAGGGCATCGTCGATGCGCTCCTGCGCCGAACTCAGCTGCGCCGACCATGCACCGAATTCCTGGCCGAAGGTCAGCGGCATCGCATCCATCAGATGCGTGCGCCCGGTCTTGACAACCTTGTCCAGCCCCTTGCCGCGCTTGTCGATGGTCTTGCGCAGATGCTTGAGCGCCGGCTGCAGGTGTTCCTGCACCGCCAGCAGCGCCGACACCCGGATCGCGGTGGGCACCACGTCGTTGGAACTCTGCCCGAGATTGACGTGATCGTTGGGATGCACCGCGTCCTTGCCGGCGCGCGTGGCCAGCGTGGCGATCACCTCGTTGGCATTCATGTTGGACGAGGTGCCCGAGCCGGTCTGGTAGACGTCGATCGGAAACTGGGCGTCATGCGTGCCATCGGCGACCTGCAGCGCCGCGTCCTGCACGGCCTTGCCGATCGACTTGGGCAGCAGGCCGAGTTCGGCATTGACGCCGGCCGCAGCGGCCTTGATCAGCCCCAGCGCGCGGATGAAGCCACGCGGCATCGGCTGGCCGGACACCGGAAAATTCTGCACGGCACGCTGGGTCTGCGCGCCCCACAAGGCATCGGCGGGCACCTGCAGCTCACCCATGCTGTCGTGTTCGGTCCTGAAACGTTCGCTCATCTGCACTCTCCGCACATGGTTGGTTTGTGGTGATGGATGGCTGGCAGCGGGCGTACCCACGCTGGCGATGCTGCCTACGATACCCGCTCGCAGCGTTGCGACCGTGTCGTCGCAAGCCCTGGGCTAGACTGCCCAATGATCCATACGAGGTACCACGCCGCCATGGGCGACGACCCTGACTGTAGAAACGCATCGTTTGCGTCTTGCTTGCCTGCACACTACCCCGGCACCGACGCGCAGCCGCTGACATACCGCGGGTCTGCCGCTACGCGCCATGGAGGCGGACGCCATGTTGGGTAACGTGCTGCTGTTGTTCGTCGCATTGCTGCTGGTGCTGTTGAACGGCTTCTTCGTCGCCGCCGAGTTCGCGCTGGTCAAGCTGCGCCACACGCAGGCGGTGGGCCTGGCGCAGAACAATGGTTGGCGTGGGCGGTTGTTGCTCGGGGTACATGCGCATCTGGATGCCTACCTGTCGGCGTGCCAGCTCGGCATCACCCTGGCCTCGCTCGGCCTGGGCTGGGTCGGCGAGCCGGCCTTCGCGCATCTGCTGCAGCCGTTGTTCGATACCGCCGGCCTGTCGCCGGAAGCGGCACAGTTCACCGCACTGGCGATTGCCTTCAGCCTGATTTCGTTCCTGCACATCGTGCTGGGCGAACTGGCGCCCAAGACCATGGCGATCCGCCGCCCGGAGCGGATGTCGCTGTGGACCGCCGCGCCGCTCTACGTGTTCTATTGGCTGATGTACCCGGCGATCTGGGTGCTCAACACCAGCGCCAACCGCCTGCTGCGGGTGCTGGGCTGGGGCGATGTGGAGCACCAGTCGCATCGCTATTCGCGCGAGGAGCTGATGCTGATCGTCGGCCGCCAGGATCCCAACGCCGCCACGCCCGATCACGGGCTGGCCCTGATGAGCCATGCACTGGAACTGCCCGACCTGGTCGCCGGCGACCTGATGCGTCCGCGCGAGCACCTGCGCAGCCTGCGCGAAGGCATGACGCTGGAATCGGTGCTGGCCGAGTTCAGCGAGTCGCGCTACAGCCGCTACCCGTGGTTCGACGCCGATGGCGAGCAGGTGCTGGGCATCCTGCATACCAAGGATCTGTTGGTGGCGATGGCACGCAGCCAGGATCTGGACGATCTGCGCCCGTTGCTACGCCCGCCCACCCTGCTGACCCTGGAAACCCCGATCCCCAGCGCGCTGGAGCAGTTCCGCACCGGCACCACCCATCTGGCGCTGTGCGTGGGGGAGGAGGGCCGCATCCTGGGCTTTTTCACCCTGGAAGACCTGCTGGAAGTGGTGGTCGGCGAGATCGAGGACGAGCACCGCCACGTGGTACGCGATGCCCCGATCCGCAGCCAGGATGGCTCGCTGCTGGTGGCCGGCAGCACCTCGATCTTCCGCCTGGAACGTCTGCTGGGCCAGGACCTGAGCGCGCCGGACCACGTCAATTCGGTCGGCGGGCTGATCGTGCACCAATTGCAGCGGCTGCCCGAAGAAGGCGAAACCCTGGAGCTGGACGGCCACGCACTGACGGTGCGGCGCATGGCCGGGCACCGGATCCAGGCCATCACGGTGCGGCCAATCGGCGAAGCCGGCGCCGGGGCGGCGTAGAATACGCACCCCCGCCAGCCTCCCAGTGCCCTGCCCATGTCGGATTCCGCCCTGCTCGCCCTGTCCCCGCTCGACGGCCGCTACGCTTCCAAAGTGGATGCGCTGCGCCCGATCTTCTCCGAATACGGCCTGATCAAGGCGCGGGTCAAGGTCGAGATCGAATGGCTGCTGGCATTGGCCGCCGAGCCGGGCATCGCCGAGCTGGCGCCATTCTCGGCCGCCGCCACCCAGACCCTGCGCCGCCTGGCCGACGACTTCAGCGTCGGCGATGCCGCGCGGGTCAAGCAGATCGAGCGCACCACCAACCACGACGTCAAGGCGGTGGAATACTTCATCAAGGAACAGCTCAAGGACGATGCCGAGCTGGGCCCGGCACTGGAATTCGTGCATTTCGCCTGCACCAGCGAGGACATCAACAACCTCAGCTATGGCCTGATGCTGGAACAGGCGCGCCGCGAGGTGCTGCTGCCCACGCTGGACGGCATCACCGCCAGCCTGCGCACCCTCGCCCATGCCCAGGCCGGCCAGCCGATGCTGTCGCGCACGCATGGCCAGACCGCCTCGCCCACCACGCTGGGCAAGGAAATCGCCAATGTGGTCGCGCGCCTGGAGCGGCAGCGCAAGCAGATCGCCGCGGTCGAACTCACCGGCAAGATCAACGGCGCGGTCGGCAACTACAACGCGCACCTGGTGTCGTACCCGGAGCTGGACTGGGCCGGGTTCGCGCAGCGCTTCGTCGAAAGCCTGGGCCTGGTGTTCAACCCCTACACCACCCAGATCGAGCCGCACGACAACGTGGCCGAAATCGGCGACGCCAGCCGCCGCGTCAACACCATCCTGATCGACCTGTCGCGCGACATCTGGGGCTACATCTCGCTGGGCTACTTCAAGCAGAAGCTCAAGGAAGGCGAAGTCGGCTCCTCGACCATGCCGCACAAGGTCAACCCGATCGACTTCGAAAATGCCGAAGGCAACTTCGGCATCGCCAATGCGCTGTTCGAACACTTTTCCGCCAAGCTGCCGATCAGCCGCTGGCAGCGCGACCTCACCGACTCCACCGTGCTGCGCGCGCTCGGCACCGCGTTCGGCCATACCCAGGTCGCGCTGGATTCGCTGGCCAAGGGCCTGGGCAAGCTGACCGTCAATCCCGAACGCCTGGATGCCGATCTGGATGCGGCCTGGGAAGTACTGGCCGAAGCCGTGCAGACGGTGATGCGTCGCCACGGCCTGCCCAACCCCTACGAGCAGCTCAAGGCGCTGACCCGCGGCCAGGGCATCACTGCCGCGTCCATGCAGGCCTTTGTCGAGAGCCTGCAGTTGCCGGAGCAGGACAAGCAGCGGCTGCGGGCGCTGACACCGGGTGCCTACACCGGGCTGGCCGAACAGCTGGCGCGCGCGATCTAAGCAGCGGTATCCATCCACCGGTATCACGCCCTTGTATCCAGCTGTCAGGAGTATCGCCATGGCATTGCGCGCGCTGCTGTCTGTCTCCCTGCTTGCGTCGGTGGCCTGCGGATTGCTGGCCTGCGGGAAGCAGGCCACTCCCGACTCGCAGCCCGACTCCGCCGCTGCCGTGCCGCGCGCGCCGGCCGGCGTGACGGCCGCACCGGTTCCGTCTGTTCCGTCGGTTCCGTCGGTTCCGTCGGTTCCGAGCATGGACGGCGCCACCCAGGTCGCCAGCAATGGCGAGCGGCCGACACTGATGGTCACCTCGACCAGCGGCACGGTCAGCTGCGACGGCCATAACGTCGATCTGACCGGCCAGAACGCCAATCTGGTCCTCAAGGGTGACTGCGGCACGATCGCAGTGCTGGGCCAGCATGCGATCGTGCAGATCGAGCGCGCCGAGGCAGTGCGCATGGTCGGCAACGATGCCCAGGTCACCCTCGCCGGCGATGCCAGCACCATCGAACTGTTCAGCCGCACCTCCACGCTCAAGGCCGGCCGCATCGGTACGCTGCTGGTGCCGGGCGACGACAACCAGGTACGGGCGGAGGCGATCGCCTCCGCCACACTGCACGGCCGCGGCAACCGCATCACCCAGCAATCCGGCACTGCGATGGTCAACGACTACGGCAGCAACAACCAGATCTCCACCCGCTGATCTGCTGACACCGAGACACCCAGGTGCATCCCCGACCGTGCATGGCCCGGACGCGCACCGCAACCTTACCGCGACACCCGCATGCAAGGCAGCGCATGGCGGGCTGGGCGACAATAAGCCACCTCGCCGGCCGCACCGCGCCGGCCCTCCAGTCGGACCCGTGACACCATGAAAAAGACCCCCGCAAAAAAGATCGCCGCCAGGAAAGGCGCGCCACTGCCCTTCGAGATCCATGCCACCCGCGACCAGCCGCTGGGCATGCCGCTCGAGCGCTTCCTGCGCAACTACTGGCACAAGCACCCGCTGCTGATCCGCAACGCGTTTGCGGAGTTCCAGTCCCCGCTGCAGCCTGAAGACCTGGCCGGCCTGGCCTGCGAAGACGGCGTGCTGGCACGCCTGATCAGCCACGACCGCGCCACCGACGACTGGAACGTGCGCACCGGCCCGTTCCAGGAAACCGACTTCCCCGGCCTGCCCGACCATGACTGGACCCTGCTGGTGCAGGACGTGGACAAGTGGGACGCCGACGTCCGCGCGCTGCTGGAACAGTTCCGCTTCCTGCCGCGCTGGCGCATCGACGACATCATGATCAGCTTCGCCGCCACCGGCGGCTCGGTCGGCGCGCATGTCGACCATTACGACGTGTTCCTGCTGCAGGGCCAGGGCCACCGCCGCTGGCAGATCGACGCACGCGCGCAGCAGGGCCGCAAGGCCGCGCCGCTGGCGTTCCGCGACGATGTCGAGCTCAAGCTGCTGCGCGACTTCAAGCCCACCCACGACTGGGTGCTGGGCCCGGGCGACATGCTGTACCTGCCGCCACTGGTGCCGCACCACGGCGTGGCCGAAGACGCCTGCCTGACCTTCTCCATCGGCACCCGCGCGCCGTCCTCGGCCGAGCTGATCGGCGACTACCTGGACACCTTGATCGCCGATGCCGACGAGGCCGTGCGCTATCACGACGAAGACCTCAAGGTGCCGGCCGATCCGTACGAGATCGACGTCACCGCGATGAACCGCGTGGTCGAAGCGCTCAACGCGCTGCGCATGAACGATCCGGATCGCCTGGGCGACTGGTTCGGCCGCTTCATGACCACCTACCGCGCCTCCGGCGACGTGGTGCCGGCACCCGAACCGATCCCCCGCGAGGCGGTCGAGCAGGCGCTGGAAGAAGGCGTGCTGCTGCACCGTCACCCCTGGTCGCGGCTGGCCTGGCGGCGTGCCAAGCGTGGCGCCACCCTGTTCTGCAGCGGCCTGGAATTCCCGCTGTCGGCCAAGGATGCCGCACGTCTGGCCGCAGCCGAAGAGATCGACGGTGCGCTGTATGCGCAGCTGTCCAACCGTGGCCGCGAGGTGGTGCTGGAGCTGCTGGCGCAGGGCCATTACCAGCGCGCCCACGAGGACGCGGAGGACGACATTGAGGACATCGACGACGACCAGGCCCACGTCCTGAGCCTGTCGGGCGACCACGACGATGCCGACGCCGGGGCCGACACGCCGGACGCGGACGATGACATCGACGCCGAAGCCGACGTCGAGCAGGTCGCCGACGCCGCGGACGGCCCGGCCCAGGTTGAGGAGGCCGAACAAGGCGAGGATGCCGACCAGGACGACGACAGCGGGCTGGCCGACGACGACGCGGCATCGGACGCTGACGACGACGGGTCCGACCAGCGCGCATGAGTTCCCAGGCCGGGCCGCAGATCGTCTCGGTGGAGGCGGCGTCCGACGCCGCAGCCCTGCGTGCGCTGCGCCTGGCCTGCGGTACCGGCAGCACCGCCGACTGGGACGCCCTGGACCCGCTCAGCCTGCACCTGGCGCTGCGCAGCGAGGACGGCCAGTTGATCGGCTCGGTGCGGCTGACGGCAGATCGGCGCATCGACCGGCTCGGCGTGCTGCCGGGCTGGCGCCGCCGCGGCCTGGCCGACCGGTTGCTCGCAGCCGCCGTCGCCAGCGCGCAACAACGCGGCTGGCCCGGCCTGCAAACCCGTGTGAACACAGACGCCGAGGCCGTGTTCGCACGCCTGGGCTTCCTGCCGGACACCTCTTCCGACCGGCACCCCGCTAGCGCGGCAACGGCGGACGATCGTCCGGGCAGGCCGCTGCACCGCCGTCTCGACGGCCCGATGGCGGTGGACGACCTGCGCGCGGCCCTGGCCGCCACCACCGGCCTGCTGTACGCCGCACGCCGCCAGGTGCTGATCTATACGCGGGCACTGGATCCACCGCTGTTCGACAACCCCGCAGTGCTCGATGCGCTGCGCCGCTTTGCCACCGCCCGCCACGACAAGCGCGTGCAGGTGCTGGTGCAGGACACCGCCGTCGCGGGCGCCAACAGCAGCGCGATGCTGCGGCTGGCCCAGCGCCTGCCCAGCGTGTTCCGCTTCCGTGCGGTCAGCGATCCGGTCGATGCCAGCTATGCGTCGGCCTATGTGGTGGGCGATGACGCCTACTACTTTCGTCCAACAGGCCATCGCTTCGACGATGGCGAAACCTGGCTGTCGGGCGCGGCGCGCAGCCGCCAGCTGGAGCGCGAATTCGCGCAGATATGGGAGCGCAGCGCGCTTTGGAACGAACCGCGCGCACTCGGCATCTGAGACCGCAGCGCCCTTCGCACGTAGGCGCCAGGCGGTTGCACCTACCCGTCCGGTCAGCTGGCAGACGCCCCCTCACTAGCGCAAGGGGGTATAATTTTTCGAGATTTGAGACCGACCGACAGGGCATCTCGCCCCGCCGCTTCCGCACAATCATCCCCACAGCAGACCCGACTTACCATCGTGGATAATCTCCTAAAGCAGTTCGCACAGTCATCGCAGCTCGCCGGCGGCAACGCCGCCTATATCGAGGATCTGTACGAGCAGTACCTCGTCGCCCCGGACAGTGTTGACCCGAAGTGGAAGAGCTATTTCGATGGCTTCAAGGGTCGCGATGCCGGTGATGTGCCGCACTCGGCAGCCATTGCCCACATCCTCACCGCCTCCAAGCAGGCTGCCAACGCGGGCACCGGCGCAGCGGCCAGTGACGAGCGCGAGCGCAACGTCGGCCGCCTGATCACCGCCTACCGTGCACGTGGCCACCTCGGCGCGCAGCTCGATCCGCTCGGCCTGACCCCGCCGGTCAACCCGCCCGACCTGGACCTGCCGTTCCACAGCCTGTCGCAGGCGGATCTGGACAGCGAGTTCAGCACCGGCGGCGTCGGCGGCCAGCCGCGCATGAAGCTGAAGGACCTGCTGGCCCGCCTGAAGGCGACCTACGCCAGCACCATCGGCGCAGAGTTCATGCACATCCAGGAATTCGACCAGCGCCAGTGGATCTACAAGCGCCTGGAAGATGCCGGCGGCAAGATCGCCGGCGACGCGGCCAGCCGCAAGCGCACGCTGGAGCGGCTCACAGCCGCCGAAGGCCTGGAGCGCTACCTGCACACCAAGTACGTCGGCCAGAAGCGCTTCTCGCTGGAAGGCGGCGACGCGCTGATCCCGATGATGGACGAGATCATTCGCCAGTCCGGCAACGATCAGGTCAAGGACATCGTGATCGGCATGGCCCACCGCGGCCGCCTCAACGTGCTGGTCAATACGCTGGGCAAGAACCCGCGCAAGCTGTTCGACGAGTTCGAAGGCAAGTTCGAGCACGCCCACGACGACCGCGCCCACACCGGCGACGTCAAGTACCACATGGGCTTCTCGGCCGACATCGCGGTCGGTGGCGACAAGCAGGTGCATCTGGCGCTGGCCTTCAACCCCTCGCACCTGGAAATCGTCGACCCGGTCGTGGTCGGCAGCGTGCGTTCGCGTCAGGAACGCTTCGGCGATGCCGAGCGCAAGAGCGTGCTGCCGATCCTGATCCACGGCGATGCCGCATTCGCCGGCCAGGGCGTGGTGATGGAACTGTTCCAGATGTCGCAGGCGCGCGGTTTCGCCGTCGGTGGCACCGTGCACATCGTGGTCAACAACCAGATCGGCTTCACCACCAGCGCCCGCGACGACGCCCGTTCCACGCTGTACTGCACCGACGTGGCCAAGATGATCGGCGCGCCGGTCTTCCACGTGAACGGCGACGACCCGGATGCGGTGATGTTCGTGTCCAAGCTGGCCTACGAATTCCGCCAGCAGTTCAAGAAGGACGTGGTCATCGACCTGGTCTGCTACCGCCGTTGGGGCCATAACGAGGCCGACGAACCGGCAGCGACCCAGCCGGTGATGTACCAGACCATCCGCAAGCACAAGACCACCCGCGAGCTGTACGCCGCCAAGCTGGAAAGCGACGGCGTGCTGAGCGCCGACGAGGCCAAGGCTCTGGTCGACGGTTACCGCAACAAGCTCGATTCGGGCGAATACACCACCGAACTGGCGACGCGCAAGCCGGACGAATTCGCCATCGACTGGTCCAAGTATCTGGTCGGCACCGCTGCCGATCCGGTCGACACCCGCGTCAAGCGCGAGCAGCTGGACCGTCTGGCCAAGCTGATCACCACGATTCCGGAAGGCGTCGAGCTGCATGCGCGCGTCGGCAAGATCTACGACGACCGCGTCAAGATGGCGGCCGGCGAGCAGGCCGGCGACTGGGGCTTTGCCGAAAACCTGGCCTATGCCACCTTGCTGGCCGAAGGCCACAAGCTGCGCCTGGTCGGCCAGGACGCCGGTCGCGGCACGTTCTTCCACCGTCACGCGATCCTGCATGACCAGAAGACCGACAGCTATCACCTGCCGCTGCGCCAGCTGGTGCAGAACCCCGAAGACGCCACCATCATCGACTCGCTGCTCAGCGAAGAAGCGGTGATGGGCTTCGAATACGGTTACTCCACCACCGACCCGAATGCGCTGTGCATCTGGGAAGCGCAGTTCGGCGACTTCGCCAACGGCGCGCAGGTGGTGATCGACCAGTTCATCGCCGCTGGCGAAGCCAAGTGGGGCCGCATCGCGGGCCTGTCGCTGTTCCTGCCGCACGGCTATGAAGGCCAGGGCCCGGAGCACAGCTCCGCGCGTCTGGAGCGCTTCCTGCAGTTGTGCGCGCTGGAGAACATGCTGGTCTGCGTGCCGACCACGCCGGCGCAGTGCTTTCACATGATCCGCCGCCAGATGCGCATGACCACCCGCAAGCCGCTGGTGGTGATGACGCCCAAGTCGTTGCTGCGCCACAAGCTGGCGGTATCGAGCCTGGAAGAACTGGCCGAGGGCGAGTTCCAGCATCTGATTCCCGACGCCAAGGCCGATGCCGGCAAGGTCAAGCGCGTGGTGCTGTGCTCGGGCAAGGTCTATTACGACCTGCTCGAAGACCAGACCAAGCGTGGCCAGGACGACGTCGCCATCCTGCGCGTGGAGCAGCTGTATCCGTTCCCGCGTGCGCAGCTGGCCGCCGAGCTCAAGGCCTATGCCAACGCCACCGACGTGGTGTGGTGTCAGGAAGAACCGCAGAACCAGGGTGCGTGGTATCAGATCCGCCACCACCTGAACTTCTGCCTGGCCAGCGGCCAGAGCCTGCATTACGCCGGCCGTGCCCGTTCGCCCTCGCCTGCCGCCGGCCATATGGCCGACCACATCGTCGAACAGCAGAAGCTGGTCGCCGATGCGCTCCTCAATCCGTTCAACGACCAAGTCGCTGAATAACTCACCTTCCCCAAAGAACGAAAACCCTAGGACGCTCCCCGAATGGCCACCGAAGTCAAAGTTCCGGTACTGCCCGAATCCGTTTCCGACGCCACCATCGCCAGCTGGCACAAGAAGGCCGGTGAAGCGGTCAAGCGCGACGAGAATCTGGTCGACCTGGAAACCGACAAGGTCGTGTTGGAAGTTCCTTCGCCGGTCGACGGCGTGCTGAAGGAAATCAAGTTCGAAGCCGGCAGCACCGTCACCAGCAACCAGATCCTGGCGATCATCGAAGAAGGCGCCGTGGCTGCGGCCGCACCGGCCGACGAGAAGAAGGCCGAGGCACCGGCGCCGGCCGCTGCTGCCCCGGCCGCCGCGCCGGCCCCGGCTGCTGCCGCTGCGCCTGCCGCTGCATCCAAGTCCGCTGCCGATGCGCTGCCGCCGGGTGCGCGTTTTTCCGCGATCACCCAGGGCGTGGATCCGGCGCAGGTCGAAGGCACCGGCCGTCGTGGCGCGGTGACCAAGGAAGACATCGTCAACTTCGCCAAGGCTGGCGGCGTGGGCAAGGCGTCCGGCGCCCGTCCGGAAGAGCGCGTGCCGATGACCCGCGTGCGCAAGACCATCGCCAAGCGCCTGATGGAGTCCAAGAACTCCACCGCGATGCTGACCACCTTCAACGAGGTCAACCTGGCCAAGGTCTCGGCCGCACGCAAGGAGCTGCAAGACGAGTTCCAGAAGGCGCACGGCATCAAGCTCGGTTTCATGAGCTTCTTCGTCAAGGCCGCCGCCAACGCGCTGCAGCGCTTCCCGCTGGTCAATGCCTCGATCGACGGCGACGACATCATTTATCACGGCTACAGCGACATCTCCATCGCCGTGTCCACCGACAAGGGCCTGGTCACGCCGGTGCTGCGTAACGTCGAGCGCCAGTCGTTTGCCGACGTCGAACAGGGCATTGCCGACTACGCCGCCAAGGCCCGCGCCGGCAAGCTGGGCCTGGACGATCTGCAGGGTGGCACCTTCACCATCACCAACGGCGGCACCTTCGGCTCGCTGCTGTCGACCCCGATCATCAACCCGCCGCAGAGCGCCATCCTGGGCATGCATGCGATCAAGGAACGCCCGATCGCCGAGAACGGCCAGGTCGTGATCGCCCCGATGATGTATCTGGCGCTGTCCTACGACCACCGCATCATCGACGGCAAGGACTCGGTGCAGTTCCTGGTCGACATCAAGAATCAGCTAGAAAACCCGGGCCGGATGTTGTTCGGTCTGTGATGAAAGCCGGGATTGGGGATTCGGGATTGGGGATTGGCGAGAGCCGCCCTTTCCCAAGCATCCCGCTTTTACGAATCCCCAATCCCCAATTCCCAATCTCGTGAGCGAAGAATGAGCGAACAAGAACAATTCGACGTCGTCGTCATCGGTGCCGGTCCGGCCGGTTATCACGCTGCGATTCGCGCGGCCCAGCTGGGCATGAAGGTCGCCTGCATCGACGCGGCTATCGGTAAGGATGGCAAGCCGGCGCTGGGCGGTACCTGCCTGCGCGTGGGCTGCATTCCGTCCAAGGCACTGCTGGATTCCTCGCGCCAGTTCTGGAACATGGGCCACCTGTTCGGCGACCACGGCATCAGCTTCAACGACGCCAAGATGGACGTGCCCACCATGATCGGCCGCAAGGACAAGATCGTGAAGCAGTTCACCGGCGGCATCGCGATGCTGTTCAAGGCGAACAAGATCACCCCGTACTACGGCTTCGGCCAGCTGCTGCCGGGCAACATCGTCAAGGTCGCACAGCACGAAGGCGGCGAGATCGAACTCAAGGGCACCAACGTGATCCTTGCGGCCGGCTCGGAATCGATCGAGCTGCCGTTCGCCAAGTTCGACGGCGACACCATCGTCGACAACGTCGGCGGCCTGGACTTCACCTCCGTGCCCAAGCGCCTGGCCGTGATCGGCGCCGGCGTGATCGGCCTGGAACTGGGCAGCGTGTGGAAGCGCCTGGGCGCCGAGGTCACCATCCTCGAAGCGCTGCCGGATTTCCTGGCGCTGGCCGATGCCGAAGTGGCCAAGACCGCGCTGAAGGAATTCAAGAAGCAGGGCCTGGACATCAAGCTCGGCGCCAAGGTCAGCAAGACCGAGATCACCGGCAGCGGCGATGCCAAGCAGGTGGTGCTCAGCTACACCGACAGCGCCGGCGAGCAGACCCTGACCGTGGACAAGCTGCTGGTGGCCGTGGGCCGCAAGGCCGCCACCAAGAACCTGCTGGCTGACGGCACCGGCGTCAAGGTGACCGACCGCGGCCAGATCGAGGTCGATGGCCATTGCCATACCGGCGTCGACGGCGTGTGGGCCATCGGCGACTGCGTGCGCGGCCCGATGCTGGCGCACAAGGGCTTCGAGGAAGGCATCGCGGTCGCCGAGCTGATCGCCGGCCTGCCCGGCCACGTCAACTTCGACACCATTCCGTGGGTCATCTACACCGAGCCGGAGATTGCCTGGGTCGGCAAGACCGAGCAGCAGTTGAAGGCCGAAGGCGTCGCCTACAAGGCCGGCAGCTTCCCGTTCGCGGCGATCGGCCGTGCCGTGGCCATGGGCGAGCCGGCCGGCTTCGTCAAGGTCATCGCCGATGCCGAAACCGACCGCGTGCTGGGCATGCACCTGGTCGGTGTGGGCGTCTCCGAGCTGGTCCACGAAGGCGTGCTGACGATGGAGTTCAACGGCTCGGCCGACGACCTGGCACGCATCTGCCACGCCCACCCGACGCTGTCCGAAGCGATCCACGATGCCGCGATGGCAGTGAGCAAGCGCGCGATTCATAAGGCCAACTGACCGGGATTGGTGGATTCGGGATTGGGGATTCGCAACTGCGGCTCTCCGTCCCGGCCCTCTCCGGCAATGACATGGCGCCGGGTGAAAACCCGGCGTTATGTTTTTCAAGCCAGGCAATAACTCAAACAATTCAGCGCGCCCCCTGCCGATGGCATCACCTGCAATCAGCAGCGCTGCCTCGCTTTTACCAATCCCCAATCCCAACTCCCGAATCCCATGAAAAGCATCTGCGTCTACTGCGGTTCCAATGCCGGCAACAAACCCGCCTACGCCGAGCGCGCCACTGCGCTGGGCCAGCGCATCGCCGAGCAGGGCCTGCGGCTGGTGTATGGCGGCGGCAATGTCGGGCTGATGGGCACCGTGGCCAATGCGGTGCTGGCGGCTGGTGGCGAGGTGACCGGGGTCATTCCGCAGCAGCTGGCCGATTGGGAAGTGGCGCACCGTGGGCTGACCACGCTGGAAATCGTTGGCTCCATGCATGAGCGCAAGATGCGCATGTTCGAGCTGTCCGATGCCTTCGTCGCCCTGCCCGGCGGCTTCGGCACCATGGAAGAGATCTTCGAGATGCTGACCTGGCGCCAGCTCGGCATCGGCAACAAGCCCTGCGCGTTCCTGGATATCGAAGGGTTTTACGCACCGCTGATCGGCATGATCGATCGCATGGTGGAAGAGCGCTTCCTGCATCCGGACCAGCGCAGCGACCTGTGGTACGGCGCCGATATCGAACAGATGCTGGAGTGGATGCAGCACTACACGCCGGCGCAGGCCTCCAAGTGGATCGACGAGAAGCGCCGCTCCACGCTGGTGTGATGCGGGGCGACGCCCGCTCCCTGTCCCATCGCCTGCCAGGCCCGGCGTCAGGCACGCGCCTCAGTAGGCACGCAGCGGCGCTGTAGTCATACGTCAGCTGCGTGGAAGTAGCCACGCACCGGGCCATGTCCCACTTATGCGGCCATCGCTCCGGCGCGATGCCGCACCCGGCGGCGCTGCCGTGTCAGGCACCGCGTCACGTTGTTCACCAAGTCGACAGAGCAACGACAGCGCCCTGACGCAACTGCCCGGGAGCTCGCGCGCTCATTGCACATCCGTCCAGACGCAACGCGCTGCCCAACCCCTGCCGATCTGCAAGCTTGCAACGGCAGTCACGATGGCTGCAGCGTCCGGCACGAGCGGCTCGCATAGAATGGCGATGATGCTCGATACCCTCGCCGCTGACGCGCACCACAGCCTGGACATCAAGCACAGTCGCTTTCTGGCCAATGCTGCGGCACTGGACTCTCCCGCGCAGGCGCTGGAGATCGTGCAGCGCGTCTCCGTTGCCGATGCCACCCACAACTGCTGGGCCTACCGATTCGGGCAGGACTACCGTTCCAGCGACGATGGCGAGCCCAGCGGCACCGCCGGGCGGCCAATTCTCGCGGCCATCGATGGCCAGGGCTACGACCGCGTGGTGGTGGTGGTCACACGCTGGTATGGCGGCATCAAGCTCGGTGCCGGTGGGCTGGTGCGTGCCTACGGCGGCGCTGCGGCCGAATGCCTGCGACTGGCGGCGCGACAGCCGTTGATTGCGTTGTCGCTGCTCGACCTGCAATGCCGGTTCGACGACCTGGGCCTGGTGCATGCTGCCTTGAGCGCCTTCCACGCCGACAAGCTGGACGAGCACTTCGACGCGCAGGGCGCGGCACTACGCGTGCAACTGCCGGCCGATCAGCTGGCCGGCTTGAAAACGCGCCTGTGCGACGCCACTCGCAACCGTGTCCATCTCTCATCACCGGAAGCCGCATGAACCAGCCAGCCGCCGCCAGGCCCAACCCGTTGCGGAAGCTTGGCAGCCTGCGCACCTTGTGGCCGTTCGTGCAGCGCCAGCGTGGCCTGTTCGCCGCCTGGCTGATCGCACTGGCCATTTCCTCGGCCGCCACATTGAGCCTGCCGGCGGCGGTCAAGCAGATGATCGACCATGGTTTCTCCGGCGGCTCGCAGATCAACCACGCCTTCGCGCTGTTGTTAGCGGTGGCGGCGGTACTGGCAGTGGCAACGGCCGCGCGCTTCTATTTCGTCGAGCTGCTAGGCGAAAAAGTGGTGGCCGACCTACGCGGCCGCCTGTATGCGCATCTGATCGGGCTGGACGCCGGCTTCCATGATCGCAGCCGCAGTGGCGAGCTGGTGTCGCGCCTGTCGGCCGACAGCGAGCTGCTGCGCGGGATGATCGGCACCACCATGTCGGTGGCATTGCGCAGCTTGGTCACGGTGATCGGCAGCATGGCGATGTTGTTCGTCACCAGCCCGCGGCTAGCCGGCTTCACCCTGATCGGCATTCCGCTGGCGGTGATGCCGATCGTGCTGGGCGCACGCCGCCTGCAGAAGATCTCGCGCGCCAGCCAGGACCGCGTTGCCGATGCCAACACGCTGGCGGCCGAAACGCTGGGCGCGGTGCGCACCGTGCAGGCGCATGCGCGCGAGCGCTACGAGAGCCAGCGTTTCAGCCAGGCCCTGTTCGCCGCGATCGATACCGCACGGCTGCGCATCCGCACCCAGGCCACTGTGACGGCGGTGGCGATCATGCTGATCTTCGGCGCCATCGTCGGTGTGCTGTGGCTGGGCGCGCACGATGTCATCGCCGGACGCATGACCCCCGGCACGCTGGGACAGTTCGTGTTGTACGCGCTGATCGGCGGCGGCTCGGTCGGTGCCTTGGCCGAGGTCTGGAACGAGTTGCAGCGCGCGGCCGGCGGCATGGGCCGGGTCGGCGAACTGCTCGACGAGCGGCCGGCGATCGTCGCGCCGGCCACGCCGCAACCCTTGCCACAGCCGCTGCGCGGCGCGATCCATTTCGATCAGGTGGTGTTCCATTATCCGCAGCGCCCCGATGCGCCGGCGCTGGATGGCTTCGACCTGCATGTCCATCCGGGCGAAACCGTGGCGCTGGTCGGGCCCTCCGGCGCCGGCAAGAGCACGGTGCTGGCGATGTTGCTGCGCTTCCACGACCCGGTCAGCGGCAGGCTGCGTATCGACGAGGTGGACCTGCGCGATACCGACCCGGTACTGCTGCGCGAACGCATCGCCCTGGTGCCGCAGCAACCCACGCTGTTTGCCGCCAGCGCCGCCGACAACATCCGCTATGGGCGCCTGGATGCCAGCGATGCGGAGGTGCAAGCCGCCGCCGCGGCCGCCGAGGCCGACAGTTTCATCCGCGCGCTGCCGCAGGGCTACGCCAGCGAACTCGGCGAACGTGGCACGCGCCTGTCCGGCGGCCAGCAGCAACGGGTGGCGATCGCGCGCGCCTTGCTCAAGGACGCGCCGATCCTGCTGCTGGACGAGGCCACCAGCGCGCTGGATGCGCAGAGCGAACGCGCCGTGCAGCAGGCGCTGGACCGGCTGATGGAAGGCCGCACCACGCTGGTCATCGCCCATCGCCTGGCCACCGTGCTCAAGGCCGACCGCATCGTGGTGATGGATGCCGGCCGCATCGTCGCGCAGGGCACGCACGCGCAGTTGATCGCCGAAGGCGGCCTGTACGCGGAGCTGGCGCGGCTGCAGTTCATCGATCAATGACGCCTGGGTGACACCGGCGTGTGCTGTCATGCCAGCGTGTCCGCGGCAGCGGCCCGGGCCGATCCTGCGCCCCCACGCGCCCCCACCTGACGACGTCACGCATGCCCCGCCCCCGAACCACCATTCGCCAACTCAGTTATTTCGTCGCGCTCGCCGACACCGGCAGCTTCACCCGCGCCGCCGAGCAGATGGGCGTGTCGCAACCCTCGCTGTCGCAGCAGATCCGTGCGCTGGAAACCATCGTCGGCGCCGCGCTGTTCGAACGTGGCGTGCCGGCCATCCTGACGCCGTTGGGGCGCGACCTGCTCGAGCGCGCGCGCAGCATCCTGCTGGACGTCGCCGATCTGGAAGAGGTGCGCGCCACCTCGGCCGACACCTTGATCGGCACCATCCGGCTCGGCGTATCGCCCACGCTGGGCGCCTACCTGATGCCGAGCCTGGTGGCGCGCCTGCACCGCGAACATCCGGCACTACGCGTACACGTGCGCGAAGGCCTGCCGACCGCGCTCGCCAGCGGCCTGACCAGCGGCGTGCACGACCTGATCCTGGCGCAATTGCCGGTGGCCGGGCGCGGCCTGCACAGCGAGCGGCTGTTCCGCGAACCGCTGCACGTGACCATGGCCGCCGATCATCCCTTGCGGGCCAAGACCTGCATCACGCCGGCCGATCTGCGCGGCGCCAACCTGCTCACCTTGATGCCAGAGTACCGCCTGGCCGAACAGGTGGCGGCGATCGCCATGGACGTCGGTGCCAATGTGCTGCGCGATTACGAAGGCACCAGCCTGGATGCGATCCGCCAGATGGCCGGGATGGGCATGGGTCTTGCACTGCTGCCAGAACTGTATGTGCGCCAGGAAATCCGCGAGGGCGACGATGTCGTGGTCCGGCCGATCAAAGGCGGACGCTACTATAGGGAGATAGGGCTGTTGTGGCGGCAGGGCGCAGGACGCGCGCCGGCCTTCGGCCTGATCGCCGATCTTCTGCGTGCGGTGGCCGCATAGGAAAATCCTATGCCTCGAATAAGTGCTGCGGCCTTGTTCGCCAGCTGCAACTCGTCAATGCTTCATTGAACTCATCAACGGAAATCGAATGGCGGGCAAGCAGATCGGATGGCGGGAAGCGGGAGCCTGGCTGGCGGAAATCGTCGGGCCGGACATGCCCTATGTGCGCCTGGCCATGGTGTACGGAGTCGCGATCAGCCTGCTGTCGCTGGCCACGCCGATCTCGGTGCAGTTGCTGATCAACAGCGTGGCCAATACCGCGCTGGCGGCGCCGCTGTGGACCCTGTCGAGCCTGTTGCTGGGCCTGTTGCTGCTGGTCGCCGGCCTGAGCGCGATGCGGGTGTGGATCATGGCGCTGTTCGAGCGCCGGCTGTTCGCACGCGTGGTGTCGGAAATCACCGTGCGCGCGGTGCATGCGCAGAATCCGTTCTTCGCCGACCAGAACCGCGGCGACATGTTCAACCGCTACTTCGATCTGGTGGTGGTGCAGAAAGCGGTGCCGAGCCTGGCCATCGGCGCCTTCACCATCGTGCTGCAATCGGCGGTCGGGCTGATACTCACCAGCTTCTACCACCCGTTCTTCCTGGGCTTCAATGCCTTGCTGCTGCTGGTCATCTTCGGCATCTGGATGATCTGGTCGCGCGGGTCGATCCGCACCGCGGTCGACCTGAGCCATGCCAAGCACGAGGCCGCGCGCTGGCTGGAAAGTGTCGGCGGCTCCAACGGCTTCTATAAATCCAGCCGCCACCTCAACTTCGCGATGGACCGCTCCGAGTCCGTCACCGCCGCCTATGTCGACCGGCATCGGCGCCACTTCCGTTACAGCTTCACCCAGACGGTGGCGTTCCTGCTGGTCTACGCGATCGCCAGCGCGGCGCTGCTGGCGCTGGGCGGCAACCTGATCCTGCGGGGCGAGCTGTCGATCGGCCAGCTGGTGGCAGCCGAGCTGATCCTCAGCGCGGTCTTTTACGGCATCTCGCAACTCGGTGCGTACCTGGACGCGTTCTACGACCTGGTGGCCAGCTCCGAGGAACTGTCGCTGCTGTTCGCCATCCCGCAGGAACGCGCGGTCGTGGCACCCGGCAAGACGCCCGGCAACAGCGCGGTGCGCCTGGACGGGGTGGTGATCGACGGCGCGCGTTTCGATTTTTCGCTGGCTGCCGGCGAGCAGTTGGTGACGATCGCCGATGGCGGCGCGGAGCGGCTGCTGGCGATGATCCTCAAGCGCCACGTGGTCCCCGATCGCGGGCTGGTCATGGTGGGCGGTGCGGACCTGGCCACCTTCGACATGTATCTGCTGCGCTCGGAAGTGACGGTGCTCGACCGGCCGACCATTGTCGAGGTCACCATCCGCGAATATCTGGCGCTGGCGTCGGCCGATGTGAACTCCGAAGCGATGCTGGAGGCGATCGATGCGGTGGGCTTGCGCACCCGTATCGCCGCGCTGCCGCAGGGCCTGGACACGCGGCTGGCCGCCTCCGGCTACCCGCTGTGGATCGGTGAAGTGATGGCCTTGAAGCTGGCCAATGCGCTGCTGGTGCGCCCGCGCGTGCTGATGCTGTCGCAGCTGTACGACCTGATTCCCGCCGACCGCCTGGCCGGCGTGCTGCGACGCCTGAAGGCGGCCGGCACCACGGTGCTGCTGTGCACCGGGCGGCCGGAAGACATCACCCTGGATGGCTGGTTCCACCTGCAGCCCGAGCGACAGCAGCGCTTTGCCACCCGCACCGAACTGGTCGCCTCCACGCAGGAGGCAAACGATGCAGCACGCTACTGATCGCAACGCGCACTTCCCCACCCTGGCGGCGATGCGCCCACCGAGCATTGCCAAGGCGCTGGCCTGGATGCTGCTGATCGGCATTGTCATTGCCAGCGCGATCCTGGCGCTGGCGCCGTGGGTGCAGACCGCCAGCGGCAAGGGCCAGGTGGTGGCGCTGGATCCGGGCGACCGCCAGCAGCAGGTCACCGCCTTCGTGCCCGGCCGGGTCGAGCGCTGGTATGTGCACGACGGCCAGCATGTCTCGCGCGGCGATCCGATCGCGCGTGTCGGCGACCTGGACCCGGATCTGCTCGCCCGCCTGGCCAGCGAGCGGGCCCAGGTGCAGGCGGAAATCACCGCGATCCAGCAATCGCGCGCGGTTGCCAGCATCGATGTGGCACGCAGCAGGCAATTGCTCGCCGAGGGGCTGGCCGGCCGCCGCGACTTCGAGCTGACCCAGATCAAGGTCGCTGAGGCCGATGCCAAGCTGGCCGAATCGCGCGCCAAGCTGACCCGCATCGACATCCAGTTGAACCGCCAGTCGGCGCAGTTGGTGCGCGCACCGCGCGATGGCCGCGTGCAGCAGCTCAACGCCGCCAGCGGTAGTGCGATGGTCTCGCCCGGCACGGTGCTGGCGGTGATCGCGCCGGAGCGGGTGGAGCGCGCGGTCGAGCTATATATCGACGGCCGCGACGTGCCGCTGATCCGCCCCGGCCGCCCGGTGCGGCTGGAGTTCGAAGGCTGGCCGGCGATCCAGTTCAGCGGCTGGCCGTCGGTGGCGCACGGCATGTTCGATGGCCGCGTGCGCGCCATCGACCCCAATGCCGCGCCCGACGGCCTGTTCCGCATCCTGGTCGAACCGCAGCCGGGCAAGCCGGCCTGGCCGGCGCAGGAATTCGCCCGCCAGGGCGGCAAGGTGCGCGGCTGGGTGCAGGGCGAAACGGTGAAGGTGGGCTACGAACTGTGGCGCCAGCTCAACAATTTCCCGCTGGAGTTTGGCCGCCGTCCGGCAGCGACGACGACGCAGGATGAGGGCAAGGCCAAGGCGGCGCCCAAGGCCGAAGACGACGAGACCGGCAAGAAATGATCCGCCGTCTTGTCGCCTTGCTGATCGCGCTCGTACCGGGCATGGTCGCCGCCCAGACCACCCCGCTGATGCTGGACGAAGTGCTGCGCTCCTCTGCACGCTCTTCCCCGCAGATCGTCGAAGCGCTGGCCAAGGTCCGCCAGGCCGAAGGCAAGGGCATCTCGGCCGATGGTGCGTTCGATACCGTGTTTGATCTCGACGGCCGTTCGCGCGAGGCCGGCTACTACGACGGCAGCACGATCGAAAGCACCGTCAAGCGTCCCTTCGATGACAACGGCGGCTACTACTACGGCGGTTACCGCTCCTCGCGCGGCGCGTTCCCGGTCTACGAAGACAAGTCCTACACCGACCGCGGCGGCGAAGTGAAAGTCGGCGCGCTGTATGCGTTGCTGCGCGACCGCGTGGTCGACGAACGCCGCACCCGCCGCAGCGTTGCCGGTGGCGATATCGATGTCGCCCAGTACGAAGCGCAAATGGTCGCCATCGGTGTGCAACGCCGCGCGGTGGATGCCTACCAGAGCTGGGTCGCGGCCGGCCTGAAGCTGCGCGCGTACAACGACCTGCTGCAGCTGGCCGAGCAGCGCCGCAATGCGATTTCCCGGCAGGTGACGCTGGGCGCGCGGCCCACCATCCTGCTGACCGAGAACGACCAGAACCTGGTCCGCCGGCGTGCCCTGGTGGTGCGCTCGGAGCAGGACTTCGCCAACGCCGCCAATGCCTTGTCGCTGTACCTGCGCGACGATGCCGGCATGCCGTTGATCGTCTCCACCGAGCGCCTGCCGGCCGATACATCGGCGCTGGAAGGTCTGGCCGGTGCCAGCAGGATCACCGCGCCGGTGGAGCGCCCCGATTACCGTGCGGTGCTGACCCGGATCGACCAGGCCACCGCGCGGCTGATGCTGGCGCAGAACGATCTCAAACCACGCCTGGATGTCAGCTTCGAGGTCAGCAAGGACCTGGGGGCGCCGGGTGTGGGTGGCCCGAACCGCTCGCCGACCGATGCGATCATCGGCTTCCGCTTCAGCGTGCCGCTGGAAAACCGCACCGCCAAGGGCAAGGTCGCCGAAGCACGCGCCGAGATCGAGGCGCTGGATCAGCGCAGCCGCTACCTGCGCGACCAGATCACGGTGGAGGTCGAGTCGATCGTCATTTCGCTCACCGCTGCCGAGCGGCTGGCCAAGATCGCCGACGAAGAACGCAGCCTGGCCGACCGCCTGGCCGTGGCCGAGCGCCGACGCTTCGAACTGGGGTCGGGCGATTTCTTCCTGGTCAATCAGCGCGAAGAAACCGCCAACGATGCCCGCGTGCGCCTGATCGATGCGCAGGCGCGCATTGCCTCGGCGCGTGCCGAGCTGGCAGCGGCAACGGCCGACCGGGACGCGTTGCAGCTGAGCCGTTGAGCAGGCTTCTGGCCGGCTCGCCAAACGGTGCCGCAGTGCGCAATGACGCCCGGGTAACACCTGCCTGCGCATGCTCGCCTGCACCGGCCCGGCGCCGGGCGTGCGGTCCCTGGCGGCTCGCACTGCGACCCTGAAATCCTTCGGAGGTGCGTATGTCTTTCCGGCAATTTCCCGCAATCGGTGCAGATGGCGAGTCCTACGTCATCATCGAATTCCGCGACGAGCTCGAATCCCGCAACGGGCAGCAAGGCCGCATGCAAGCGCATACGGCGCCACGCTACGAACTGCCCGATGGCCGCCGCCTGCAACGGCAGGGCCAGCGCTTCATCACCGATGGTGGCGAGCTGCGCCTGTCGACGCCCTGAAATAGCACTGGTCATTTTTTGACCAACCCGTCCGTAGCCGTTGCAGCGCAAAGGCTGCGCACAGTTATCCACATGCTTGTGCAGGTTTCATCCACACCCTATGTGGATGAAACCGGTGCGCGTTATTTGGCATTGCGCCGAGCGACAATCACCCTCGCCCTCGATGCATAGCATGCGGTATCGCTCGGCCAGCACATGATCGGCGCCTGACATCTGCACCCTGCTGCGGCCATCGACAGTGGGCAAGCCCACGGCCGCCCTGCACTGTTGCTACCCGTTGCGGTCGGAACGCTCCAGCACCCGTCCGATGCCGCTGCGGTCGATTTCGCTGGCCGCCTGCGCCAGCGCCGCGCGATCGCTACCCGGCTCGAACCCGATGCGGAAATGCAGCTCGCCCACCGGCGTGCGCGAGGAATGGATCGACGACAGGTTCACCCCATGCTGCTCGAACACATGCAGCAAGGCACGCAACGAGCCGGGCTGGTCTTGCGGCAGATACACGCTCAAGGTCAGCGGTTCGGTGAGGTCAGCCAGCAGGTAGCCCACGCGCTCATAGGTGTAGTTGCCGGCCGCGAGCGATTCGCCCTGCAGCGCCTGCGCGTTGTCGTCCAGGAACCGGGCGCGAAACTGCGCGCGCGCCGCATCGTCGCCCTGCGCGACCAGGGCGCGCAGCTCCTGCAGTTGCAGCAACAGCCGATCGAGCATCTCGCCGACATAGGGGTTGCCGAACTGGATGTCTTCGTAGATCGCCGGATTGAGCGAGAGGATGCGTGCGATCACCGCGGTATCCAGCTCGAACGAGGCCGAGCGATACGGCATCAGCGCGCGCAGCTCGCCGAGCAGTGGCGCGTAGTCGCGCAAGGTGCCGGCCTGCGCCAGATGGGTGGCGTGCACCATTGCCTGCACCAGCGCCATCACGCGGTCGTGGTGCTCGGGCGTGGCGTACACGCACTCGGCCTGCAACGCGGTACACAGCGCCTGTACCCACGTGGACCAGTGCTGCACGCGTGCCTGGCAGACCACCATCACCCGACCTTTCAAGGTGGGCGATTTGGGCGGTGCGGTCATCGGATGCAGGCCGACGACCTCGGCCGGCGAGGCCAGCATCGCGGCGACCGGTGCCTGCTTGATCGAGGTGACATCCATCCACAACTGCGACGCGGCACGCGGGCCGGCAAGATCCACATAGCGCTCGATCAAGCCGGCGGTGTGGCGGATCGGTGCAGAAAAAATCAGCACGTCCGCACGCTGCGCCAATGTGGCTTCGTCGATGTCGCCATCAACGGCCGGATCGAAGCCGATCACCTCCAGCCGCATGCGCGTGCGCAGGAACTGCGCCAGCCAGCGTCCGTAGGCGCCGGCGATGCCGACGATGCCGACCACCGGCTGCGCCATCACGCCAATCGCTCGACGGCAAAGCGCGGTACGGCCGCGAGTGCGGCCGGCGCGGCGGCCAGCACATCGAACTCTTCGAAGCCTGCAGCCAGGGTCGCTTCCAGCGCGCTGTGCACGCCGCTGAGCGCATGCCCCACCGCCAGCTCGAACGGCACCTCGCGCAGCAGCAAACCAATCAGCAAGGCCATCAGCACATCGCCGGTGCCGGCCACATCCACCGGCAGATGCGGCGTGGCCCATCGATACACCGCCGTGTCGCTGACCGCCAGGGTCACCAGCTCACCGGCCGCACCGGCCACGCTGTGCGCAAGCACCCATTGCGGGCCGCGCGCCAGCAATGCGCGCGCGGCGACGATGGCATCGTCCTGCTGCAGACTCGGCAAACCGGTCAGGCGCCCGAGCTCGAACGCATTCGGCGTCACCAGCCAGGCATGCGGCAACAGCCGCTCGGCGAAGACGCGCTCCAGTCCAGGCTCGACATACGGGCCGGTGTGCGTGTCGCCGATCACCGGGTCCAGGCAATACCGCAGCTGCGGCGCCAGCGGCAGGGTCTGCTCGAGCCAGTCGGCGAATGCCTCGCCATTGGCCAGGCTGCCGAAGTAGCCGGAGACCAGCATGCGCGCACGCTGCGGCAGGCCGCGCTCGGTGGCACCCAGCAACAGGTCGGCCAACCAGTCGGCCGGCAGGATACGGCCGCGCAAGGTGGCGTAGAACGGCGCGTTGCTCAGCAGCGTGGTTGGCACTTCCGCCACCCGCAGGCCCAGCGCACGCAACGGCGGCACCGCCGCGCTGTTGCCGGCATGGCCGTAGACCAGTTGCGATTGCACCGAGATCACATCGATCGGCGAAGGACCATCCGGGCGCTGGCGGCGACCGTGGACGAGGTGACTGTCGGGGGCATTGTTCATCGCCGCATTTTACGCCAGCGCCACCGCGCGCCCGGCGTCGATCGATGCGCCCACCGTCCGCTCGCCGCTGCACGCGCCGCCACCAGGCCGGTCTGTGCGCCGGCAGCAGTCGCTATCGCTCTTACCTTTACGGGCTCCCGCCGCACAAACGCAAATGCCGGCCCCTGGGGCCGGCATTCGTAGGGAGAACTTCGCTCAGCCGTGCAACTCTCCGGGCATTCGGAAGCGGGCATCCGCTCCCACGAATCCCGAATCGCCACACTGGCGCACTACCCCGGCAGGCCGGGCCACACCGCCCTTACGATTCCCCAATCCCGATTCCCGACCCCCGGCCTCAGGACGTCATCCGATCCCAGAAGCCCTTGACGCCATCGATGAACGTGGCCGACTTGGGCGAATGCTTGCGGGCATCCTCACCGGTGAACGTGGCCTCGAACTGCTGCAGCAACGCGCGCTGGTCGGCGGTCAGATTCACCGGCGTTTCGACCACCACGCGGCAATACAGGTCGCCTTCGGTACGGCTACGCACCGAGCGCACGCCCTTGCCGCGCAACCGGAACAGCTTGCCGGTCTGGGTTTCGGCCGGAATGCGGATTTCCGCCTCGCCGCCCAGGGTCGCCACACGCACGGTGTCGCCGAGCGCCGCCTGCGAGATGCGGATCGGCACTTCGCAATGCAGGTCGTCGCCGTCGCGCTGGAAGATCGCATGCTCGCGCACGCGCACCTCCACATACAGATCGCCCGGCGGCGTGCCAGCCGGACCGGCCTCGCCCTCGCCTGCCAGACGGATGCGGTCGCCGGTATCCACACCGGCAGGCACCTTGATCGACAGCACCTTGTCTTCTTCCACGCGACCGGCGCCGTGGCAGGTCTTGCACGGATTCTGGATCAGCGTGCCGCGCCCGTCGCAATGCGGGCAGCTCTGCTGCATGGCGAAGATGCCGCGCTGGATGCGTACCTGGCCGCGTCCGTGGCAGGTCCCGCACACTTCCACCTTGCCGTCTTCCGAACCGCTGCCGTGGCAGGGCTCGCACTCGATCAGGGTCGGGATCTCGATGCGGCGCTCGATGCCAGCGACGGCTTCTTCCAGATCCAGTTCCAACACGTAACCGACGTCGGCGCCACGTCGCGCAGCGCGCGGACCGGCGGCGCCACCGCCGAAAATATTGCCGAAGATATCGCCAAAGATATCTCCCATGTCCGGGCCACCCGGCCCACCACCACCGCCCATGCCGTGCTCGAACGCAGCGTGGCCATGCGCATCGTAGGCACGGCGCTTGTTGCCATCCGACAACACTTCATAGGCTTCCTTGCACTCCTTGAACATCGCCTCGGCAGCAGCGTCGCCTGGATTGCGGTCCGGGTGGTGCTTCATCGCACAGCGCCGATACGCCTTCTTCAGCTCCTCGTCGCTGGCGCCACGGGCAACGCCCAGCACTTCGTAGTAATCGCGTTTGCTCATAAGCCGGTATTGGGGATTCGTGATTTGAGATTCGTTGAAACGCAAAAGCGGACAGCATGCGCTGGTCCGCCTTGGCGACGCGACGCGTAAAGGATATCGGGATGGGGATCGGCACCTTTAGCGGCTGCCAATCCCCACTCCCGACTCCCAAATCACGGCTTACTTCTTGTCGTCCTTGACCTCGGTGAACTCGGCGTCCACCACGTCGTCGGCGGCCTTGGAGGCCTGCGCGTTGCCGCTGGCCGCATCGGCGTTGCCGCCCTGCTCTGCCGCGGCGGCGGCGGCGTACAGCGACTGGCCGGCTTCTTCCAGGGTCTTGCTGCGGGCCTCGATCTGCGCCTTGTCGTCGCTCTTCATGGCGGTTTCCAGATCCGACAGCGCCGCTTCCACCTTGCCGATCACATCGCCACCGACCTTGCTGCCATGCTCGGTGATCGCGGTGCGGGTGGCGTGGATCAGGCCATCGGCCTGGTTACGGGCCTGCACCAGTTCCTGGAACTTCTTGTCTTCCTCGCGGTTGGCTTCCGCGTCGGCGACCATGCGCTGGATCTCTTCGTCCGACAGACCCGAACCGGCCTTGATCTCGACCTTCTGTTCCTTGTTGGTCTTCTTGTCCTTGGCCGACACGTGCAGGATGCCGTTGGCGTCGATGTCGAAGGACACTTCCACCTGCGGCATGCCGCGCGGCGCCGGCTCGATGCCGGACAGGTCGAACTTGGCCAGCGACTTGTTGAAGCGGGCCTGCTCGCGCTCACCCTGCAGCACGTGCACGGTCACGGCCGACTGGTTGTCCTCGGCAGTGGAGAAGGTCTGCGAGGCCTTGGTCGGGATGGTGGTGTTCTTTTCGATGATCTTGGTGAACACGCCGCCCATGGTTTCGATACCCAGCGACAGCGGGGTCACGTCCAGCAGCAGCACGTCCTTGACGTCGCCGGCCAGCACGCCGCCCTGGATCGCAGCGCCCACGGCCACGGCTTCGTCCGGGTTGACGTCCTTGCGCGGTTCCTTGCCGAAGAAATCGGCAACCGCCTGCTGCACCTTCGGCATGCGGGTCTGACCGCCGACCAGGATCACTTCGTTGATGTCGCTGGCGCGCAGGCCGGCATCGTTCAACGCGGTGCGGCACGGCTCGATCGACTTCTTGACCAGGTCTTCCACCAGCGCTTCGAGCTTGGCACGGGTCAGCTTGATATTGAGGTGCTTCGGGCCCGAGGCATCGGCGGTGACGTACGGCAGGTTCACTTCGGTCTGCTGGCTGGTCGACAGCTCGATCTTGGCGCGCTCTGCGGCGTCCTTCAGGCGCTGCAGTGCCAACGGATCCTTGCGCAGGTCGATGCCCTGATCCTTGTTGAATTCGTCGACCAGGTACTCGATGACACGGTTGTCGAAGTCTTCGCCGCCCAGGAAGGTGTCGCCGTTGGTGGCCAGCACTTCGAACTGCTTCTCGCCATCGACTTCAGCGATTTCGATGATCGACACGTCGAAGGTACCGCCGCCCAGGTCGTACACGGCGATCTTGCGGTCGCCGCCGTTCTTGTCCAGGCCATAGGCCAGGGCGGCCGCGGTCGGCTCGTTGATGATGCGCTTGACGTCCAGACCGGCGATGCGGCCGGCGTCCTTGGTGGCCTGACGCTGGCTGTCGTTGAAGTAGGCCGGCACCGTGATCACGGCCTCGGTGACCTTCTCGCCCAGGAAGTCCTCGGCGGTCTTCTTCATCTTTTCCAGCACGCGCGCAGAGATTTCCTGCGGCGCCATGCGCTTGCCATCGCTGGTCTGCACCCAGGCATCGCCGTTGTCGTGGGCAAGAATGCCGTACGGCACGTGCGAGATGTCCTTCTGCACTTCGGCGTCGGTGAACTTGCGGCCAATCAGGCGCTTCACCGCGTAGAAGGTGTTCTTCGGGTTGGTCACCGCCTGGCGCTTGGCCGAGGCACCGACCAGCACTTCGCCGTCCTTGGTGTAGGCGACGATCGAAGGCGTGGTGCGGTCGCCCTCGGAATTTTCGATGACGCGGGCCTTGCCGCCGTCCATGATCGACACGCACGAGTTCGTGGTGCCGAGGTCAATACCAATGATCTTGCCCATGGATACGCTCCTGATGATTCTGTAGCTGTGTCCGGCGACGCCGGGTCTGGCTGAGATGTGGGGGTGGTGCGCAGGTGTTCAAGCCACCTGCACGAATCTGCGTTTCGCGCATGCGCCCGGCAGTTCAGCCGGGCGCTGCGGTTCAGTCGTGCTTGGCCACGACCACCAGGGCCGGGCGCAGCAGACGCTCGTTGAGCAGATAGCCTTTCTGGAACACCTGCACCACGTGGCCCGGGGCGATGCCCTCGGCCTCGCCCTGGCTGATCGCCTGGTGCTGGTCCGGGTTGAACGGCTGGCCGACCGGGTCGAGCAGGGTCAGGCCGTTGTCGGCCGCAACCTTGAGCAACTGCTTGTAGGTCATGTCCAGGCCATCGCGCAGCGGGCTGGGCTCGGTGCCGGCCGCAGTCAGCCCGGCATCCAGGCTGTCAAACACCGGCAGCAGCTCGCCCAGCAGCTTCTCGTTGGCGAACTTGCGTGCGTTCTCGACATCGCGGGCGATGCGCTTGCGCTGGTTTTCCAGATCGGCCCGCTCGCGCAGGGCATCGGCCTTGACCAGCGCGATCTCGCTGCGCAGCGACTCGATCTCGGCCTTGAGCGGATCGGTCTCGGGTGGGTTCTGGGACAGGTCTTCGGAGTCGAATTCGGGGTGGTCTTGGTTCATGTGCAGTTCCCGGGCAAGCGGAACGCCCGCCCCAACGTCACCCCGTATGTGGGCGCGCGCGCGCGTTTCAAGCAAAACGATCGTATCGATCGCTGCCGCTTATCGCGTGCCGGGCGGCTCCATGGCCGCGCCCAGCACCTGGGCGGCGGTCTGCACCAGCGGAATCACCCGGTCGTAGGCCATGCGTTTGGGCCCGATCACGCCCAGCACGCCCAGCACCTGGCCATTGGCGGCATACGGCGCGGTGACCAGCGAGACATCGTCCAGCGACAGCATGCCGGTCTCTTCGCCGATGAAGATGCGCACGCCCGGCGCCTGGATGGTGCGTTCGAGCAGCTGCAGGATCTCGCGCTTGCTGGCGAAGGCCTCGAACAGCTCGCGCAACCGGTCCAGGTCCGACAGGTCCTGCACGCCCATCAGGCGGGTCTGCCCGGCCATCACCATGTCGTCGGCGTCGGCCGGCACCAGCGCCTCACTGGCCAGATCCACGCTGTGGGCCAGCAGCTGCTCCATCTCGTTCTTTGCCATGCGCAGCTCGCGCAGCAGCGAAGCACGGATGTCCGACAGCGCGCGGCCGGCAAATTGCGCATTGAGGTAATTGGCCACCCGCTCCAGCTCGGCCGGTTCGTAGGCCCGGCGCGGCTCGATCACCCGGTTCTGCACCTCGTTGTCGGCAAACACCAGGATCGCCAGCACCCGGCGCGCGTCCAGCGCCACAAAGTCGATATGCCGGAACGCAAACTGCTCGCGCCGCGGCGCACTGACCACGCCGACGAAATGGCTCATCGCCGACAGCATCTGCGAGGCGCTGCCCAGCAGCGACTGGGTGCCGTTGCCGCTGGCAAGCTCCGCGCGCAGGCGGCGCACTTCTTCCTCGCCGGGCGGCTGCATCTGCACCAGGCTGTCAACGAACACCCGGTAACCGTGCGCGGTGGGCACCCGCCCGGCCGAGGTATGCGGAGAGCTGAGCAGCCCCACATCCTCCAGATCGGCCAGGATGTTGCGGATGGTGGCTGGGCTGACGTCCAGCCCGGCGTGCTGGGCCAGCGTCTTGGAGCCGACCGGCTCGCCATCGCGGATATAGCGGGCAATCAGCGTCCGCAGCAGTTGGCGTGCGCGGGGATCAAGCGTTGGGGACTGGGACGCGCGCATGGGATCATCCGGTGAGACTGGGCATAGATAATGTCTGGCCCTGCGGTTGGCAAGCGTCTTATTCCCTGCCCGCCGCTCCCACCCTAAGCTTCCCCAAAGCGTTCACACTCGATCCCATGCTCAGACACCTCTCCATCAAGGATTTCGCCGTCGTCCGCGCCACCGAACTGGAATTCGGGCCAGGCATGACCGTGGTTTCCGGCGAAACCGGCGCCGGCAAGTCGCTGATGGTGGACGCGCTGGGCTTCCTGTCCGGGCTGCGCGCCGACAGCGGCGTGGTCCGCCACGGTGCCGACCGCGCCGAACTGTCGGCCGAATTCCAGCTACCGGCCCAGCACCCGGGCCTGACCTGGCTGTCGGACAACGAACTCGACGACGACGCGCAATGCCAGCTGCGCCGGATCATCCGTGCCGATGGCGGCTCGCGTGCCTGGATCAACGGCCGCCCGGTGACCTCTTCGCAACTGGCGGAGCTGGCCTCGCGGCTGGTGGAGATTCACGGCCAGCACGAACACCAGGCCCTGATGGCCCGCCACAGCCAGCTCGCCCTGCTCGACGCCTACGCCCGCAACGGCGCGCAGCGCGAGCAGGTGCGCCAGGCCAGCCAGCGCTGGCAAGCCCTGCTGGACGAACGCGATGCGCTGTCCGCGCAGGGCGATGTCTCCGACCGCATCGGCTTTCTGGAACACCAGCTCAGCGAACTGGAACGCGAGGACCTGGACCCGGCCGCGATCGCCGCGCTGGACGTCAATCATCGCCGCCAGGCGCACGCCACCGCATTGATCGGCGCCTGCGACAGCGTGGCCCTGCAGCTCAATGGCGACGACGGCGCCTGCGCGCTGGGCCTGCTGCAGGACAGCCGCCATGACCTGGCGCGCGTGGCCGAGCACGAGTCGCGCCTGGGCGAGGTCGATGCACTGCTGGACAGCGCGGTCATCCAGATCGAGGAGGCGCTGGCCCTGCTCGACCGCGTGCGCGACGACCTGGAGGCCGACCCGGCCCAGTTCGAGGCGATGGAGCGCCGGCTCGGCCGCCTGCACGATCTGGCCCGCAAGCACCGCGTCACCCCGGACGAACTGGCCGCCCAGCGCGACCGCATGAGCCTGGAAGTGGAGAGCCTGCGCGGCGCCGACGAGCGCCTGCAGCAGTTGGACAAGCATATCGAGGCGGCGATCGGCGTCTGGCGCAGCGCGGCCAGCAGCCTCAGCGCCAGCCGCACCACCGCTGCCGAGGCCTTGTCGGCCGCCACCACCACGCTGATCGGCGAGCTGGGCATGGGCGGCGGGCAGTTCCTGATCCAGCTGCAGCCGCAGGACACCCTGCGCCCTGACCCCAACGGCGCCGAGCGGGTGGAATTCCTGGTCGCCGCCAACGCCGGGCAGCCACCGCGCGCATTGCGCAAGGTCGCCTCCGGCGGCGAGCTGTCACGGATTTCGCTGGCGATCGAGGTCGCCGCGCTCGGGCTGGACAGCGTGCCGACCATGGTCTTCGACGAAGTGGATTCCGGCATCGGCGGCGCGGTGGCCGACATCGTCGGGCAAAAACTGCGCGCCCTGGGCGAAGAGCGCCAGGTGCTGTGCGTGACCCACTTGCCGCAGGTGGCCGCCAAGGGCCACGCGCACTATCGGGTCAGCAAGGCGCCGGTGGACGGCATGACCCAGAGCGCGGTCGAACTGCTCGGCCCGCAGGCGCGCCAGGAAGAACTGGCGCGCATGCTGGGCGGGGTGGAAGTCAGCAAGGAAGCCCGCGCGGCGGCACGCAAGCTGCTGCAGAGCGCCTGAGCCGCCGGGCGCTGTCTCGGCCGCCATCGGGGGTGACCAGGCAGCCGATGGCGGCAAACGCACAAGGCGGCCGAAGCCGCCTTGTCGTTGCCGCACTACCACCGGCTTGCCGTCAGCGCGGACGCTTCTTGCGCACGTACAGCACCAGCGAGTGCTCTTCCAGCTCATAGCCATGCTGGGCGGCGATCTGCCGCTGCAAGGCCTCGATCTCTTCGCTCTCGAACTCGATCACGTGGCCGGTATCCACGTCCACCATATGGTCGTGATGGCCGCCGCGATCCAGCTCATAGACCGCCTGGCCGCCTTCGAAATTGTGCTTCAGCACCAGACCGGCGGCCTCGAACTGGGTCAGCACCCGGTACACCGTGGCCAGACCGATTTCGTCGCCATGGTCGAGCAGCTGCCGGTAGATGTCTTCTGCGCTGAGATGGTGCTGGTTGCTCTTCTGCTCGAGCAACTCCAGGATCCGCATCCGCGGATGGGTCACCTTGAGCCCGACTTTGCGCAGGTCGTGGGTTTCCATATGTTCTCCGTTCATTGGCGATTTAGCGCCAGCTGCCATCAAACGGGTCGCGGCGACCGGCGGGAGTGTATCATCGGCGTGATTTCCTCAGCACTTAATCCCCGATGCGTAATCTCCTGCTGGTCGCCGCCGTTGCTCTCTCCACCGCTGGCTGCGGCATCATCTACAAGCAGCCGATCTACCAGGGCAATCTGATCAAACAGAATGCCGTGGAGCAACTGCAGGTAGGCCAGAGCAAGCAGCAGGTCAGCGCGTTGCTGGGTACCCCCTCGATCCCCGATCCATTCCATTCGCAGCGCTGGGACTACACCTCCACCCAGCGTGTGGACCGTCTGGCGCGCACCGAGATCAAGAACTTCACCGTGTTCTTCGAAAACGAGCAGGTCGTTCGCTGGGAAGGCGATTATTTCCCCTCGCAGGACGAGCAGCTGGCCAAGTCGGCACCCAAGCAGTTCGGTCGCAATCTGGCCCGCGACAAGAAAAAGCAGCGCGGCCATTGATGCGCTCGGTCGCGCACTGCGCGATCGCCTGAGTGTCGCCGCACCAGAAAACGCATCCGTTTGAACGGATGCGTTTTTTATTTGCCTGGTCGCAGAGACGTGTTCGGTCAGGAACTGCAGCGCTGATCTGGATATCGACATCCGCGGTTTTCCGTCAGCCGTCTTGCGGCGACAGGCGCCTGCCCAAGCCACAGGCTGCGCTCGCTAGCCCAGATCATTCAACAGAAGAGCTCGCTGTTGCGCACGGCGCACATGCATCGCAGTGCCGGCCAACAGCTATCCGTTGGGACCGGCCTTTTTGCTCGGTCCGGCACGGCGACGCCGTGCCTCCTTCGGATCCAGCAGCAGCGGCCTGAGCAATTCCACCCGGTCGCCGTCGCGCAGCACCTGATCCGCGCGTGCAATCAGCCCATGGATCGCCTGCGCGGCAGGCGGTCGATCCGGTGCCAGACCGGAGGCGGCAATCGCCTCGGCCACGGTAGCGCCCTCGGCCAGCTCCAGCGATACCGAACTGCAGCGGTCCGGCCAGGCCAGCACGACGTCGATCCGCATGCTCAGACGTCGCCGCGATCGGCGACCCGCACGAAATCGTTGACCATGCGGTCGGCCAGGCCTTGAAAGCCCAGCGCTAGCGCCGGACCCAACAGCCGCGAGCTGGTTTCCACTTCCAGGGTCAGGCTGACCTTGCAGGCGTTCTCGCCCAGCGACTGAAACTCCCACAGGCCTTCCAGGCGCTTGAACGGCCCGTCGCGCAGATGCATGACGATGCGCTGCGGACGTTCGAGCACGTTTTCGGTGGTGAACCAGGTGCGGAACGACCCCAACCCCAGATCCAGCCGCGCCACGATATGCGCCTGGTCCTGTTCAAGCACCTGCGCAGCATCACACCAGCCGAAACGGCGCGGATAGGCGGCAACATCATTGACCAGATCGAACATGCGGGTGGCGCTGTGTTCGACCAGGGCGCTGCGACGGATGGTAGGCATTCGCTAACTTGTGAAAGACAGAAGATCGTTTGATGACGCCGAATCGGCGACAATGGCGGCATGAGCAAGAAACCAGCCAAGGATAAAGCAAACGGCGCGACGGCCACGAAAACCATCGCGCTGAACAAGCGTGCGCGCCATGAATACCACCTGGAAGAGCGCTACGAAGCCGGCCTGGCCCTGCAGGGCTGGGAGGTCAAGGCGATCCGCGCCGGCCGCGCCAACATCATCGACGGCTACGCCTATGTGCGCTCCGGCGAGATCTTCCTGATCGGCGCCCAGATCACCCCGCTGATCCAGGCCTCCAGCCACACCGTGCCGGTGGAACGCCGCGATCGCAAGCTGCTGCTGCACCGCCGGGAAATCGACAAGGTGCTGAGCAGCGTCGAACGCGACGGCTACACCCTGGTGCCGACAGCGCTGTACTGGAGCAACAACAAGGTCAAGCTGGAAATCGCGCTGGCCAAGGGCAAGCAGAACCACGACAAGCGCGACGCCGCCAAGGACCGTGACTGGCAACGCGACAAGCAGCGCGTGATGCGGCGGCATAACCGGGATGCGTGAGTAGCCGGGATTGGGGATTCGGCATTGGGGATTGGTAACGGCAAATCCATTCGCAGCCGGCGTTTGCATGGCTCTCGGCCCCGGCGAGCAACGCGGCGCGTAGAACCCATGCTCTTGCGAATCCCCAATTCCTAATCCCGAATCACGTCGCTCCAAGCATCCGCATCAAATTCGGCACTCCCCTGCCCTGCACATAGCGATCGCGTTGCAGGTCGGTGCTGGTGTCCAGCATCAGCTGCTTGACCCGATCCGGGAAGCCGATGAACTCGCGGCGGGCGGAGAGGAAGCCGGCCAGCACGCCGGAGACGTGCGGTGCGGCCATGCTGGTGCCACTCATCTCCACCATCAGGCTGGCCGGATCTTTCGGGTCGAAATCGTAATAGGCCGACAGGATCTTTTCGCCCGGCGCCACGACATCCGGCTTGCCGCGTCCATCGGCGGTCGGCCCGCGCGACGAAAAATACGACACGCCGTAATTGTGCGGGCTGCTCTTGTGCACCGAGCCGACCACGATGGCGTCTTCCAGATTGCCCGGGTCGCTGATCGACAGATCCATGTTGGCCGGATATGCATCGCCGTCGTTGCGCATCAACCAGGCCAGGCCTTCGTTGCCGGCGGCCACCACCACCAGCACGCCTTGCCGCCATAGCCGCCGCAACTCGTTGCACAGCGGCGTAAAACCGCAGCCGTAGCTCTCCGGATCGAAGTAGCCGCCCAGGCTCAGATTGACGCCATGGATGACCAGCTCGCCGGCGCGCTCGTTGATCGCTGCGACCTGCTGCACCGCCTTGATCATCCAGGAATCACGGCCGTTGCCGGCATCGTCCAGCACCTTGAACCCGTACAGCTGGGTGTCCGGCGCCATGCCGGCAAACTCCAGCGGTTTGCCCGGGTTGCCCTGCGCGTCGGGAATCACCGCGCGGCTATGGCCGGCGATGATCCCGGCGATATGCGTGCCGTGCCCGTGCCGATCCAGCCGAGCGAAGGCATCGCCGTCGGCGCGCGTCAATCGCCTGGCTGCCCCCCGCCGCGTGCAATCCCATTGCGCCACCACCGTGTCGCGCTCCCCCTTTACGAAGAAATGCGGGTGACTGGCTGCGATACCGGTGTCCAGCACCGCCCAGCCGATCTGTTGCCCGCGCGCGCGATACGCGGTGCGCGCCGCATCGGCATGCAGGACGTTGCCGGACACGTTGATCAACGCGCGCTTGCCGGCATCGCGCCACACGCGCCGGAATCCCAGCGCGCGGTAGCGGTCCTGCAGCGATTCGATCTCGAACCGCGTCAGCCGCGCCGACACAAACCGCTGCAAGCCATCTTCCAGCTCGATCGCCTCGTCCAGCGCATCGCCGCTCAAGCCGGTGGTCGCCGCAGCGGTCTGGCGCAACTGCGCCAACAGCAGCGCACGCGTGGCGGCCGGGTCGTCGCCCAGCAACCGGCGATCCAGCTCGATCAGCACCTCATGCCGGTACTCGGCGCCATGCGCTTCCAGCTGCTCGCTGAGATCCTTGATCAGCACCGCATTGGAGACCGGTTGGTCGAAGCCGACGCCCACCGCTTCGCGCACCGCCGCGCGCACCTGCGGAATCGACAGATAGCCCGAGCCCGAATGCGCGTTGTGCTGCCAGTCCGGATTCAGGCGCGCGCCCGCGAGGTTTTCGAAACGCCCCTTGGCGTTGGCGATGTCGTCGCCGAGATCCGGATCCAGCGCGATCGGGTCGCGCGTGTCGGCCACGTTGATCCAGCGCCGTACGCACGCGGGAAACGGCAGCTTGCGTGTGCCGGTCCAGCGCTTGAACATGCTGCGCACCTGCGGCAGGCCCAAAGGCGAGCCCAGGGTCAGGAACAGGCTGACCTCGCACTCGGCCGCCTGGAGCTGACGCAGCACGTCAAAGGCGATCATCGAGCCCTGGCTGTGCGCCACCACCACAAACGGCCCGCCACCCGAGCGCAACCGCTGCGTCAGGCTCTCGCGCATCAACGCCGCACGCTCGGGCACGAAGAACAAATCGTGCACGTCCTGCAGCAGCGCGGCGGAGATCAGCCGCAGCAGTACGCGGTTGATCGCATCGATCGGACCTTTGGCCTGCACCTGGCCCGCCGCCGGCATCGCGGGCGCGGCATCCAGTTCGTCCAGCAAGCGGTGCAGATCGACACGCTCTTGCTCGCTCTGCGCCAACGCATCGGCAAGCAAATGCAGATCCTGCTCGCCTGGCACCAGCCCAAGCGTGCTCAGGGCGCGCTGCACGCTCTGATTGAGCGCCGGGCCGACATCGCGCGCATCGCAGTTACCGGGTTCGGCAACCGGATAGCGCTCGCGATTGACCCAGTACGCCAGGCGCGTGCGCTCGCCCATCGGCCGCCCGAACAAGGCCTTGTCCCACTGACAGCGCAGCACCTCGGCCGGCGGCTTGTTGCCGATGCCATGGATGTAGATCACGGTGCGCGCCTTGCCCTGCACGCGCGTCAGTACGGTGTCCTGCGCTTGCTGCTGCGCAGCCTTGGCTGCGCGTCGAGGCCTGGGGGCGTCGACGCCCGATGCGCGTTTGCGGGGCGTGCTGCGTGCCTGCCGCGGACCTGGGGACTTGCCTGTCGCCATCGTTTGGCTCCTTGATTACCAGACTTTTCCGTCCGATAGGACTGAAGCCACTGTAAGCGCTGCACGTCTCACCACTTGTGACAGGGCGCTCCGATCCCTACACTGACCAGGTCAGCGTTTTGATGCTTTCCCCGGGGGTGCACTGGTTTCGACGGGGGTCGCGAAGTCGCTTGGCGCATGCCGAGGGGGCAGCTTTCCTCGTTAATCCAGCAGCAAACTTTTAGTTGCCAACGATGACAACTACGGTTCGGACTTCGCTATCGCCGCTTAATTGGCTTTAGTTGTAGTTCTACAGCCGCCTTAGGCGAACCCCCGAACCTACTTGTGCCCGTGCTCGTAGGTGTAGGGTCATTATCACGGAACCATCGGTAGTGGCTGCCTGTCAGCTACCGGTTAGATAAAGCAGGCTGGTTTCCAGGTGCGCTTTGCCAACCGTGCTGCCTGGGAATGAGATCCAACGGAGGGCTAAGCATGTAGTGCTGGGGATGGAGTGCTTCCGGACGGCGGTTCGATTCCGCCCACCTCCACCAAACAACGGTCCTAAGACGACCGACTAAGGCCGGGACTCCTCGATGCAGAGGGCTTCCGGCCTTTTTCATGGGCGATACCCTGCCGTGGTGACGCATGATCGGCAGCGACATGGCGCTGACAGAATGCCGCATCGCGTCTCGCCCGACAGCCCCTGCATCGCAGACGGCGGCGGGCTTACCTGCTGAGTCAATTAGTGACGTGGGCGGTCTGTTCGGTGCATTCGGCGGATGCGGCTGCGACGACGCTGTCCGCGTCATGCGCAGGCACTGCATCGCCACGCAGTTGATCGAATAGCGCGAGCAGTTCGGTGGCTTCCTGCTGCAGCAGGGCCAGGGCACTTTTGTTGGGCTCTTGCATGTCGCTTCCGTCCAAGACGCTCCCCAGCGTTGTTCAGGGCTGAAAGCAAACCGTATGCCAGCTGGTGCGGTGCCGGCATGGTCGATGCGACCGGGCACGCATGCCGCTCACGCGGACTCGAGCTGCCGCTGCGCTTCGGCATGCATCGCTTCCAGCGTCACCATGCCGGCAACCCGGGCGGCGGCCATGGCGCTGCGGTGGTCGGGAAACGTGGCAGACAGGGCGCTGCCCGCCAGGTCGCCGGCGCTGCCGGCCCCAATCTGGGCGATCTGCCAGTCGGCGACCCAGCCGCGGCTGGGGCCATCGCCCCGGGCAGCGCGACAGGTCAATCGATAGCTACCAAGGAAAATGACCACTCTGTTGCCCGGCTCGGTGACGAGCATGAAGGATACCGTCGTGCCGGCGCCGGAGCGACCTCAAGCCCGTCCCGCAGCTGACTGACAAGCGAAGTGGAGCATGGGCACGCGACTTGCATCAGCCTCAACCAGACAATCGATGTCAGGGGAACACGGTGTTAACCAGGAACGCAAAACGTCACGCCGCCGGCGCCTTGTTGCTTGGCGGGGTGATCTTCGTCCTGATCGGCGTGGGCGGTTATTTCACCACGCAGCGCTCGCTGGCCGATGCCGGCTGGGTGACGCATACGCAGGAAGTGATCGCCAGCATCGACGAGATCCAGGCCGGGATGCTGTCGGCAGAGTCGTCGGTGCGTGGCTATGTCCTGACCGACAATGAAGCGTTTCTCGGGGTGTACGCCGATGCGATCGGGCGGCTTCCCGAGCGCATCGTGCGGCTGGATGCCCTGGTGCAGGACAACCCGGTGCAGCGGCGCAACGTCGTGGCGCTCGGACGCCTGGTGGACATGCGCCTGGTCCAGATCAATGACCTGTTGCACAGCTATCGCAAGCAGGGCCTGGATGGCGCGCGCGCCTCGATCGCACGCGGCGTGTTCCAGACCTCGTCGTCGCTGCGCCGCCAGGTGCAGACCATGACGGAACTGGAGCGCCAGCAACTGGTGAAGCGTACCGACACCAATGCGCGCAGCGCGCAGTGGGTGCTGTGGGTGACGGTGGTCGGGATTTTCAGCGGCTTGCTGGTGATGTTGCTGGCCTACCGGTTGCTGTCGCGCGAACTGGAACGACGCGTGCTCGCCGAAGACGCGGCCAGCACGACCAGCGAACGCCTGATCGAATCGTTCGCTACGCTCGAACGCACGTCGGCCGGGCTGGAGGCGCTGGCACGTTACTCGGGCCTGCTGCAGAACTGCCGCAATGCCGAGGAAGCGCTGGAAATCACCGCCCGCACGATCGCCCCGCTGATCCCGGGCGCGGCCGGCGCGGTCTATTTGCTGCGCGCCTCGCGCGATCGTGCCGAACAGGTGGTGGCCTGGGGCACGATGGCCGACGACGACAACGCCAGCATCGCCCCGGACACGTGCTGGGCCTTGCGCCGCGACCGCACGCATGTGGTGGAAGACGCCAGCCAGGGCATGCTCTGCCAACACATCGGCGCCAATCTTCCGGCGCATGCGAGCACCGCCTGCATCCCGCTATCGGCTCAGGGCACGCAACTGGGGATGCTGGCGCTACGCAGCGAGGATCCGCGCGATCTGGCCTCGTTGACCGTGGCCGAGGCCGCAGCCGAACAACTATCGCTGGCGTTGCACAACCTGCGCCTGCGCGAGACGCTGCGCCAGCAATCCATTCGCGATCCGTTGACCGGTCTGTACAACCGCCGTTATCTCGAAGAAGCGCTCAATCACGAACTGGCGCGCTGCACGCGGCGGGCCCTCCCCTTGTCGGTGCTGATGCTGGACGTGGACCACTTCAAGCAGTTCAACGATCTGCACGGCCACAGCGGCGGCGACCGCGTGCTGGCGGCGATCGGCGAATTCCTGCTGGCGCAGACGCGCGGCGAAGACATCTGCTGCCGCTATGGCGGCGAGGAGTTGACGATCATCCTGCCGGAAGTGGATCTGGCGACCGCCTGCAGGATGGCCGAGAAGCTGCGTGCCGGCATCGAAACGCTGCAGGTGATGGCCGATGGCGTGTCGTTGCCGAAGGTCAGCGCCTCGTTCGGTGCGGCCAGCTTTCCCCAACATGCGGGCAATATGGCGCAGTTGCTGCGTCGCGCGGACGAGGCGCTGTACCGCGCCAAGCAGGCCGGACGCAATCAGGTAGTGAGTGCGGGCGCCGCAGCCGCAGGCTGAGACATGCCGTTATCAGATTGGACCTGCGTCTGCGGGCATACCGACGCGCCACGCGCGCCCGCAATGCAGGCGTTGCACTGACCGCGCACAGCGGGCATCAAGCGCAACTGCGCCCATCCGCATCGGTTGGAATCAGGCCGGCACCCGCCAGCATGTTGTCGACGCGGGTCCGCACATAGGCCGCGTCCTCGGCCGCGGCACTGCTGAGCACGGCCTGGGCACGCGCCTGAAAATCGAGATAGTCAAAATCCGCGTCTTCATCGGCCGATAGCTGCGGCAGTTCGTCCTGCAGCGCGTCCAGGCGCATGTCGAGTTCTTCGCGTGTGGGCATGGCAGACTCCGACGGCAAAGACGCTACGGTTGCGGCACGGCCGTCAAGGATGTGCGAAGCCCGACCCGGCAACGCTTCATTTTCCGACCCGCTGCCGCGGCGCGTGCACGCTCAACTTTCGCAAGGCTCCGCCGATAATGATGCCGACTCCTATAGAACCTTCCCTGTGATCCTCCACCTGCGGCGGGATTTCCGTCTCGGCATCGTCAAGATGCTGGGGCCGATCACCGCGCTGTTGCTTTGCCTCTATGCGGTGTACCTGGCCATTACCGGTCAGGCGCTGGCCTGCCTGATCACCGCATCGCTCGGTGTGCTTGCGATATGGCGTGGCTGGAAGATGCGCGATGCAGAGCGCACCGGCGCTGGCGGCGTGTGGCTGGCCTCGATCAATGTGGGCGGCTGTCTGGTGGCCTGCTGGACCGGCGGCGATGGCGCCCTGCCCTGGCTGTTTCCAGTGCTGGCCACCAATTACTTCCTGTGCGGCCCGCAACGCGCCGTGCTGCTGAGCCTGCCGCTGCTGGCGGCGCTGCTGCTGTTGCCGGGCCTGATCGTCAGCCCCGGCCAGGGCGTGTCGACGGTCGTGGTGACGCTGGTGACGCTGGCGGTGGGGTATGCGTTCTCGCTGCGCATGCAGGACGACCGCGTGCATCTGGAAGAGCTGGCCTCGCTGGATGCGCTGACCGGCCTGCCCAACCGGCGCATGCTCGAGCGTGCGCTCACCCATCAGATCGACCGACGCCAGCCGAATGAACGGCTCAACAGCCTGATCATTCTGGATCTGGACCATTTCAAGGAGGTCAATGATCTCTACGGGCATGCCGCAGGCGACGCCGCGTTGTCGGATCTGGCCACGATCCTGCGCTTCGAAGTGCGCGAGCCACACCAGGTGTTCCGCTTCGGCGGCGAAGAATTCGTGGTGCTGTTGCGTGCCGGCTCCCTGCAGGAACTGGAAGCTGCCACCGAGCGCCTGCGCAAGGTGATCCGCAACGGGCTGCGTGGCCCGGGTGGGCGGATCACGGTGTCGCTGGGCGCGGCCCGCCATGACGGCGAAACGCATTGGCAGGACTGGTTTTCGCGTGCCGATGCGGCGCTGTATCTGGCCAAGAACGGCGGCCGCGACAGCGTGCGGGTTGCCGACTGAGCGCAGCCCTCGTGTGATCGGCCGGTCGGCAGGCGTTCCGACGGTCGCCCGGAATCCAGCCGCCGTATCGGCCGACGAAGCGTTGGCGCAGCCGGGTGCCTGCAGGACGACCTGACGGCCGCCCTGCAGGCCTGCCTCACCGATTGAGCACGGCCACCGGTGCCGCAGGTGCTTCGCCCTGCTTCCAGCCGCCCAGCGCCTTGTACACACCGACCACGCCGACATTCACCGCGGCCTCGGCCTGCGCCAACGCATCGTCGGCGGCCAGCTGGGTGCGTTGCGCGTCCAGCAGGGTCAGGAAGTCTTCCGAGCCCTCGCGGTAGCGGATCTGCGCCAGTTGTTCGGCACGTCGCGCCGCATTGGCCTGCTCCACCACGATCGCCAGGCGTGCCTGCTGGCGGCCGTAGCCGATCAAGGCGTTCTCGGTGTCTTCCAGCGCCAGCAACACGGTCTGCTGGTATTGCGCCAAGGCACCGTCGGCCTGCGCCTTGCTGGCACGCAGGCGGGCACGCACGGTGCCAAAGTCGAATGCCGCCCAGCTGATCGACGGGGTGATCGACCAGGCCTTGCCGCTGCCCTCGGTCAGCCTGGCCGCGTCGCCGGACAGGAAGCCGACAAAGCCGCTGACGCTGATGCGCGGGAACAGATCCGCGGTGGCCACGCCGACCTGCGCGGTGGCAGCTGCCAGGCGACGTTCGGCGCTGCGCACGTCCGGGCGCTGACGCAGCAATCCGGCGGTATCGCCCAAGGGCAACGCACGTGCGAACGCCGGCGTGGTGCGCGCCACCAGGGTGGCGTCCAGGGCATTGGGCGCCTGGCCGAGCAGCACCGCCAGGCGATGGCGGTACTGCGCCTCGGCGGTTTCCAGCAACGGAATGTCCGCCTCGATCGCCTTCAGGCGCGCCAGGCTGCTCTGCACATCCAGTTCGCTGCCGGCGCCCAGGTCCCAACGCGTCTGCGTCAGCCGCTGGGTGTCGTGCAGGTTGGTCAGCGTGCGCTTGGACACCTCCAGCTGCTTTTGCGTACCGCGCAACTCGAAGTAGTTGCGCGCCACTTCGGCAGCGACGGTGACCTGCACGTCGAGCAGGCTGGCCTGCTCGGCTTCCAGATCCGCACGTGCCGCTTCCGAGGCGCGCCGCTGGCGGCCGAACAGGTCCAGCTCCCAGGCCGCATCCAGACCCAGGGTGGTCTGCTCGGTGAGGAAGCGCTGGTTGCCGGCAACCACCTGCTGTTGTTCGCGTCGATCGAAGCTGCCCTGCGCGGTGATGTGCGGGGCCTGGTCGAGGCGACGCTCGACGAACACCGCGCGTGCCTGCTTGACGCGCGACACGGCGATGCGCAGATCGTGGTTGGCGAACAAGGCATCGCGCACCAGTTGTTCCAGCACCGGGTCGTCGAACTGCGACCACCAATTACCGACCGGTGATTCGCCGCTGAAGGCCGCATCCTGCGCGCCCTGCAAGGTCACCGCGGCCGGCGGGTCGGGCCGGTAATCCGGCCCCACCGCGCAGCCGCTGAGCACCAGCGCAGCCAGTGCCACGCTCAGAAAGGTTCTTACCATGGCAACACTTCTCCCAGATGCGTAAAGCTGCCGGTGGCGCCGTGCGCGTCGAGCAATGCCATTTGCACGCTGCTGTGCGCGCCCTGCTCCACCTCGATCTCGCCGCCGCCACCGTTCATGTCGGTTTTGACGTAGCCCGGATGCACGGTGTTGACCTTGATGGCGGTGTCGCGCAGCTCATGGGCCAGGTGCACCGTCCAGCTGTTGACCGCGCTCTTGGAGGCGTCGTAGGCGGGAATCTTGAAGTCGTAGATCGGCGAACCGGGCTGGGTATGCAGGGTCAGCGAGCCGAGCATGCTGGACACATTGACGATGCGCCCGGCCAGCGAGCGACGCAGCAGCGGCAGGAACGCCTTGGTGACGCTGACGACCGCGAATAGGTTGGTGTCGAAGGTGCGCTTCCACACCTCCAGGCTCTGCTGCGACGGCGTGCGCTGCATGTCCTCGATCATGATGCCGGCGTTGTTGATCAGGATGTCCAGGTGGCCATGGCGCTGCTCCACCGTGCCGACTGCCGCAGCGATGCTGATGTCGTCGTTGACGTCGAGCTGGATGGCCTCCACCGGCAGGCCTTCGGCCTGCAGCTTGAGTGCGGCGGCGACGGCATCGTCGCGCTTGCGCCCGGCCAGCAGCGTATGCACGCCGGCCTGGGCCAGTTGTCGAACGGTTTCCAGGCCGATGCCGCGGGTGGCGCCGGTGACCAATGCGATCTTGTGGTTGCTCATTTCAATGTCCTTGTACTGCGAATGGGAATTGGGGACGACGCACTCACGCCTTGAGGTGATCGTGCGCGACGGTGGCCGGTGCAGCGGGTTCGCGACGGGTGACCCACTTGCGCAGCGCCACGTAGAACACCGGGGTCAGGAACAGGCCGAACAAGGTCACACCGAGCATGCCGGCGAACACGGTGATACCGGTGACCGAGCGCACTTCGGCGCCGGCGCCATGCCCGAACACCAGCGGCACGGTGCCGGCGATGAAGGCGATGGAGGTCATCACGATCGGACGCAGACGCAGGCGGCAGGCTTCGAGCGCGGCCTCGACGATGCCCTTGCCGTGCATTTCGAGTTCGCGGGCGAACTCCACGATCAGGATCGCGTTCTTGCACGCCAGGCCCATCAGCACCACCAACCCCACCTGCACGAACACGTTGTTGTCGCCGCCGGTGAGCCACACGCCGAACAAGGCCGACAGCAAGGTCATCGGCACGATCAGGATCACCGCCAGCGGCAGCGTCCAGCTCTCGTACAACGCAGCCAGCACCAGGAACGCCAGCAACACCGCCATCGGGAACACGATCAACGCCGAGTTGCCCTGGGTGGATTGCTGATAGCTCAGGTCGGTCCACTCGATGTTCATGCCGTTGGGCAACACCTTGGGCGCCATGCCGGCCAGCGTCTGCATCGCCTGGGTGGAGGAGAGCACGCGCGGGTCCGCTTCACCGATCAGGTCGGCCGCCGGGTAGCCGTTGTAGCGGATCACCGGATCCGGGCCGTAGGTCTGGCCCAGTGTAACCATGCTGCCGATCGGCACCATCTGCCCACGATCGTTGCGGGTGCGCAGGTTGGCGATGTCTTCGACACTGTCGCGGAACTGTCCGTCGGCCTGGGCGATCACCTGATAGGTGCGACCGAAGCGATTGAAGTCGTTGATGTAGGACGAACCCAGATAGGTCTGCAAGGTGTCGAACAGGTTGGTCAGCGGCACGCCCTGCGCCTTGGCCTTGTCGCGATCGACCTTGGCGTCGAGCTGCGGCACATTGGCCTGATACGTGCCGATCGGGAACTGCATGCCCGGCGTCTGCGAGATCGCACCGGACATCGCATTGACCGCACTCTGCAACTGGCCATAGCCCAGGCCGGCGCGGTCCTGGATGTACAGCGAGTAGCCCGAGCCCTGCCCCAGGCCCAGGATCGGCGGCGGCATGAACGCAAACGCAAAGCCCTGCTGGATCTGGCTGATGCGGGCGTTGATCTCCGCGTTGATCTGCGCCGCAGTGCGGCTGCGCTGGCTGAACGGCTTGAGCGTCAGGAACACCGTGCCGGTATTGGGCGTGTTGGTGAACTGCAGCGGGTTCAGGCCCGGGAACGCAATCGCGTGGTCCACGCCTTCGGTCTGCAGCGCGATCTGGGTGATCTGACGGATCACTTCGTTGGTGCGTTCCAGCGAGGCGCCTTCCGGCAACTTGGTTCCGGCAATCAGGTACAGCTTGTCCTGGGTCGGAATGAAGCCGCCCGGCACCACCTTGAACATGAAGCCGGTGACCACCAGCAGCAGCACATACACCGCGAACACCGCGCCACGCTTGCCCAGGGTGCGCGAGACCGCGCCCTGGTACTTGTGCGAACTGCTGTTGAAGAAGCGATTGAACGGACGGAACAACCAGCCGAACAAGCGATCGATCAACCGCGACGGGCCATCCTTCGGTGCGTCATGCGGCTTGAGCAACATGGCGGCCAGTGCCGGCGACAAGGTCAGCGAATTGATCGCCGAAATCACCGTGGAAATGGCGATGGTCACCGCGAACTGCTTGTAGAACTGGCCGGTCACGCCCGATAGGAACGCCATCGGCACGAACACCGCGCACAGTACCAGCGCGATGGCGATGATCGGCCCGGACACCTCGCGCATCGCCTGATGCGCAGCAGCCAACGGGGCCAGTCCTTCTTCGATGTTGCGCTCGACGTTTTCCACCACCACGATCGCATCGTCGACCACGATGCCGATCGCCAGCACCAGGCCGAACAGGCTCAGCGTGTTGATCGAAAAACCCAGCAGGTAGAGCGCGGCGAACGTACCGACCACCGACACCGGCACCGCCAGCAACGGAATGATCGAGGCGCGCCAGGTCTGCAGGAACAGGATCACCACCAGCACCACCAGCAGCACCGCTTCCAGCAGCGTGTGCACCACCGCGCTGATCGAGTCGCGCACGAACACGGTCGGGTCGTACGCAGCCGACCACGCCATGTCCTGCGGGAACTGCTTTTCCAGCTCGGCCATCTTGGCGCGCACCGCATCGGACAATTCGATCGCGTTGGCACCCGGCGACTGGAACACGCCCATGCCCACCGCGTTCTTGTTGTCCAGCTGCGAGCGCAGGGTGTAGTTGCCCGCACCCAGTTCCAGGCGCGCCACATCCGACAGGCGCACGATCTCGCCGCTGTTGCCGCTGCGGATCACGATGTTGCCGAACTCTTCTTCGGTGGTCAGGCGGCCCTGCGCATTGATCGACAGCAGGAAGTCGCTCTTGTTGGGCATCGGCTCGGCACCGAGCTGGCCGGCGGAAACCTGCACGTTCTGCTCGCGGATGGCCGCCACAACGTCGCTGGCGGTCAGCCCGCGCGCGGCGACCTTGTCCGGATCCAGCCAGATGCGCATGGCGTAATCGCCGGCACCGAAGATCTGGATCTGGCCCACGCCCGGCAGGCGCGACAGTTCGTCCTTGACCTTCAAGGTGGCGTAGTTGCTCAGGTACAGCGAGTCGTACTTGCCCTTGGGCGAGGTCAGATGCACGACCATGGTCAGCGTTGGCGATTGCTTCTGCGTGGTCACGCCCTGGCGCCGTACGTCCTCGGGCAGACGCGCCTGCGCCTGACTGACGCGGTTCTGCACCTGCACCTGCGCCTGGTCCGGATCGGTGCCCGGCTTGAAGGTCACGGTGACCACCAGCACGCCATCGGAGCCGGCGACCGACTTCATGTACATCATGTCTTCCACGCCGTTGATGGCTTCCTCAAGCGGCGTGGCGACGGTCTCGGCGATGACCTTGGGGTTGGCGCCCGGATACACCGCACGCACCTGCACGCTCGGCGGTACCACTTCCGGGTACTCGCTGATGGGCAGCAGCGGCATGGCGATCAGGCCGGCAGCAAAGATGATGATCGACAGCACCGCGGCAAAAATCGGCCGGTCGATAAAAAAACGGGAAAAGTCCATTGGGGTGGTCCTGAAAGAGGTTGCCGCCGGGTGGCGGCGCGGCACAGCGGGCCCGGACCGGCCTTGTTTCAAGGCCGGTTGTCACGGGTGCGATGCAGCGATGAATCAGTTCGACGCGGTGCGCTTGTCCGGTGCGGCGGCCATGGCCACGGTCTTGGCATCGACCGGCATGCCAGGCATGAAGATCTTCTGCACGCCATCGACCACCACGCGGTCGCCGGCGGCCAGTCCCTTGCGCACGATGCGCAGGCCGTCGGCATTGCGGCCCAGCTCGATGTCGCGCCGTTGCGCCTTGCCGTCCTTGTCGACCACGTACACGTACTTGCGGTCCTGATCGGTCAGCACGGCCTTTTCGTCGACCAGCATGGCCTTGAACTGGCCGCTGCCCAGCAACTGCACGTGTGCATACAGGCCTGGCGTGAACTGGCGCTGCGCGTTGTCCAGCACCGCGCGCACGCGGATGGTGCCGGTGCTGCGGGTCACCTGGTTATCCAGGAAATCCACGCGCCCGGTATGCGGGAAGCCCTGCTCGCCGACCAGGCCGATGCGCACCGGCAACTCGCCGCCGCGCGCATCCGGACGCTCGCCGTTGCGGGCCATCTGCGAATAACGCAGGAAGGTGCCTTCGTCGGCATCGAAGTACACGAACACCTTGTCCAGCGACACCAGCGTGGTCAGCACGCTGGCACTGTCGCTGGCGGTGACCAGATTGCCGGCGGTGACCATCGCACGCCCGGCGCGGCCATCGATCGGCGCACGCACGCGGGTCCAGTCCAGGTTGAGCTTGGCGGTATCCAGCGCGGCCTGTGCGGCCAGCAGATCGGCGTCGGCCTGATCGGCGGCAGCGCGGCGCTGCTCCCAGGTCTCGGTCGAAATGGCCTGCTGGTCGGACAATTTGCGGGCGCGTGCCGCTTCGCTGCGGGCCAGCGTGGACTGCGTGCGTGCACGCACCAGCGCCGCGTTGGCACGCGCGAATTCGGCACGGTAGCTGCGGTCGTCGATGCTGAAGAGCACATCGCCCTTCTTCACTTCGGCGCCTTCGACGTAGTTGACCTTGTCGATATAGCCGGACACGCGCGGGCGCAGCTCGACGCTTTCCACCGGCTCGATGCGGCCGCTGAATTCGTCCCACTGGCTGATCTCCTTCAGCAACACCGGGGCGACGCTGACGCTGGGCGGCGGCGGCGCGCCGGTCTCGGCAGCCTTGCTGCCGCAACCGGCCAGCACAACCGCGAGTACGGCGCCCGTCAATACAGTACGCAAGGGAAAACGGAACGGGGTGGCGTTCGGGGTCATGGGGAAATCTCTCGGGTGGGGATGGGAAAATGCAGACCGGCGAGCCGGTCGGCCGAAGGAGCGGCGTGCAGGCGACGGCTGACGGTCACGATGGCTTGCCCGGGCTGGCCAGGCCCGGCGATCAGTGAAACTGCGGCACGGCCGACATCCACGGCGCGGATCCATTCCGGACACGCGTCCTTGGCGCGGCCCGGCGTACACACCGGCTGCTCGACCGACAGCAGGTGCACGCGGACGCCGAGCGGCTTGGCTTCCTCGTGCAGGACCTGGGCGAGCATGCGGGTGGCGGCAGCAGCAATCGAGGTATCGCCGTGCGCGGCCCAGGCACGCAGCGCGCAGGGGCTGCCCAGCAACAGGTAGCGGCCACCGCCCTCGGCCTCGGCCAGCAGCGGCAGCAGATGCCGCGCGGCCGCCAGGTGCGGCAGCACATCGCGCTCGATGCGGCGACGCAGCGCAGTGACCGGGCGGTCCAGCAGGCGGCCGGCCTTGAGCGGGCTGCCCACGCTGGCGATCACCGCCGCCAGCGGACGCGGGCGCTGGGCCAGTTCGCCGGCCAGCGCCTGCGCCGAAGCGTCGTCGGCGACCGAGCCCTGCAAGGTTTCCAGCAGCGGTGTATTGCCATGCTGCGCGCGCAGCGCGTCGAGCTTGGCGGCGTCGCGTCCAATCACCAGCACCGGCATCCGGGCATCGAGCAAGGCGGCGACGATACCGGCGCCGACATTGCCCGCGCCGCCAATGACGGCTGTCTCGGATTGGACCATCCCGGTCATGGGACTTTCACTCCCGACATCGGGACAATTCCGCGCTGCGCCAGACGCGCCGACAGTCCAGTCCGCTGTGTCGGAGCGCCGCCGGCCTGACGCCGGGGCGATGCCGAAAAAGCGCGCGAAACGCCGGTACGCGGGCTTCTCGCCGTGGAAACCACTGGATCGAAGGCACCTTCGATGGCGCTACGCGATGTCGACGACAAGCCGAAAACATTGCACAACCACATGGCCGTGCTCCTGCATGGAGGGGATGCCGCATAAGTTAGGCCCCAAACCAGCACTTGATTAGTCCGGATTTAGGGGAATAATCGTCCCGTAAGCGGTCTAATCCCTCCTGACCCCCGGAAGGCAGTCCCCATGACTCACGATCTCAACGACACCCTGATCTTCGTCAAGGTGGTCGAACAAGGCAGCTTCATCGCCGCCGCCAACGCGCTCGGCCTGCCCAAGACCACCGTCAGCCGCAAGGTGCAGGAACTGGAAACCCGCCTGGGTGCCCGCCTGCTGCACCGGACCACGCGCCGCATCGGCCTGACCGAAGCCGGCTCGGTCTATCACGAACATTGCCAGCGCATCGCACGCGAACTGGAAGAAGCCGAGAGCGCCGTCGGGCAATTGCAGTCCGGTCCGCGCGGCTGGCTGCGCTTCACCGTGCCCTACTCGCTGGGCATCACCTGGATCGCGCCGTTGCTGGGCGAGTTCCATGCGCAATACCCGGAAATCCAGCTGGACATGCATCTGGGCAACGAGAAGCTGGACCTGATCGGCGGCGAAGCCGATCTGGCACTGCGCGTCGGCGCGCTGCCCGATTCCAATCTGGTGGCGCGCAAGCTCGGCAGCCTGCGCACGCAGGTCTTCGCCAGCCCGTCCTACATCGAGCGCTATGGCGAGCCGCTGCATCCGGACGAGCTGCAGTTCCATCGCACGCTGGCGCTGCGCAAGAACCGCAACGTGCACAACAACCGCTTTTTCTGGTCGCTCAGCGACGGCAGCGATGTGCGCGATTTCCCGGTCAATCCGTTGATGGTGGCCAACGATCCGGCTGCGCTCAATGGCGCGGTGCTATGCGGCGAAGGCTTGCTGTTGACCGGCGATGTGATGGCCAAGCCCTTCGTGCAATCGGGTCTGGTGCGCCGGGTGCTCGCGGGTTGGACCGGGCCGGAGGTGGACTTCAACGCGGTGTTCGCCGGCGGCCGCCTGGTCTCGCCGAAAGTGCGCGCTTTCGTGGACTTCCTGGTGACGCGGATGAACTTCGACGCGGACTACATGATGGCGCAGTGCCCCGCGCGTCTGGCCGCGCAAAAGGCCGACAACGATGCAAAGATCGAGGTCGGCGCAGACGCGGAACTGCGTGCAGAAGGCAAGCGCATCCTGGAAAACGTCACGGCGTAGTCCGTAATCAAATAGTCGCCTAATGGGGCACCCTCCCTCGGGACAAGGTGCCCGAAGGGCGATGGGGAGACGTTGCCCGTACAAGCGAAAACGTCCCGGCTGCTACAAATCCCGAATCCCGAATCCCGAATTCCTGCAGGGGTGTCGGGGCCATCCGGCGCCGGTACTGCTTGTCGCGGCGAATCACCATGACCGTTGTCGACCGATGCAATCCTGAAGCGACCGCGCGCGCGCTTTAGCGTGGTCTGGAGATCCGAAGCTGCGTTGGTCAATGCCTAGCGATAACGTCTAGCTGCAAGTCAAAAGATCAGTCGGTCGAGTGCGCGGTGCCCTCACCGCTTGCGGGACACGCCGTGAATCCGTCCATGGAGGCTCCTCGGCGGCATCCATGCCGCCGAGGGTCCCGCAACCGGCAAGGACACCGCACCAGAGAGTTGGTCGGCTGCTTTTTTAAGGATTGTTACTCGGCTTGCGATAGCAGATGCGACGTTTGTAGCTTGCGTGTTGAAAGCACGTTTGTTGCTCGGTTTGCGATGGGAAAATGGCGAGAGGTTGATCGAACACTTAGTGCTCCGAGCAACCTACGGCTTGCCTTGCTTGCAACCACGCACACCGACCATCCCGACAGGTCCTTGCCCGCCCACCGTCGCGGGACCTTACGCGGCATGGATGCCGCGTAAGAGCCTACACGGACGTACTTGCGGCGCGTCCCGCGATGGTGGGCGGGCAAGGGCCCTGCAGAAAACCCGCAGATCGGCAGCTTTGCACCCGATGCGCGCCTGATCAGAAATTCGTAGCGCAAAAAAACAGGCCGCTTTCGCGGCCTGTCTTGCTTACCCATCGCGGCTCGTCAATCGACTCGCCACGATTCAGTGAGGCAGACTCAACGCATGCCCGTGTTGTTCCCGGCACCCTCCGAGCGCAGCGGGATCAGGCGGATTTCGACGCGGCGGTTCTGTGCGCGGCCGGCATCGGTGCTGTTATCGGCGATCGGGTAACGCTTGCCGGCGCCCATGGTTTCCATGCGCTCACGCTGCACGCCTTGTGCGGTCAGATATTGCGCGACCGCGCCGGCGCGTTCTTCGGACAGACGCTGGTTGACCGCGTCGCTGCCGACGCTGTCGGTGTGACCGACCACTTCCACCATGGTCTGGTTGTACTCGCGCAGTGTGGACGCCACGCCATTGAGCGCGCTGTAGAACTGCGGCTTCAATGCAGACTTGCCGAAGTCGAAGGTGATGCCGTCGGGCAGGTTCAGGGTGATGTTGTCGCCCTGGCGCTGCACTTCGATCCCGGTGTTGGCGGTGCGCTCGCGCAGTGCGCGCTCCTGGCGATCCTGGTACTGGCCAACCGCCGCGCCACTGAGCGCGCCGATGCCGGCACCGACCATCGCATGCTGACGACGCTCGGTGGCGCTGTCGCCGGTCAGCAGACCAGCGGCCACGCCGATCGCTGTGCCGATCAGCGCATTGCGGCCGGTGCGGTTCTGCTGTTGGGTCTGCTCGCCGTACTGGTCGCGCTGCACATACGAGCCGCCGGTGGCGCAGGCGGACAACGCAATGGCGCTGGCCAGGGCAACGGCAAGGCTCTTGGTGGCTGCTGGGGACATGGTGTTCTCCTGTGGCCGGACCATCCGGCACTCAATCGTGTCGGCGAGGATAAACAGGCCAACGCGACTGGCGCATGATGAAACCGACCGCCGATCGCGCGCGGCTAGTGTTGCATTCAGGAAAACGTTTTCTGCTCGGACAGCGGCATGCCCACACATAACGCATTCGGTGATGTGCGAAACAAGCGTCGCAGCGCACGCATGCAACGCTGCAGCCTTGTAGAAGAGAACACGCAGAAGCGAGCATCAGCTGACCACGCAATCAGGATGTCGCTCGCGCTTAGCCGCGCGTTTTTGCATACGCCGCCAGCGCCGCATCGCGGCCTTCGGCCAGGCCGATGATCGGCGTGCGCGGATACTTCGGTGCCAGACGCGCCAGCGACAACGGATGCAGCCACGGTGCGAAGCGCTCCTTCACCGCAAGCTTGCCGAGCTCAGGTACCCAGCGCGTGATGTAGGCGGCCTGCGGATCGAACTTCTCCGCCTGCGTGACCGGATTGAACACACGGAAATACGGCGCTGCATCGGCGCCGGTACCGGCCACCCATTGCCAACCCAGGGTGTTGTTGGCCAGGTCCGCATCCACCAGGGTGTCCCAGAACCAGCGCGCGCCTTCGATCCAGTGCACGCGCAGATGCTTGCACAACAGGCTCGCCACGATCATGCGCACGCGGTTGTGCATCCAGCCGGTGTGCCAGAGCTGGCGCATGCCGGCATCGACGATCGGAATGCCGGTGCGGCCCCGCTGCCAGGCCTGCAATGCGACCGGGTCCAGCTTGGCCCAGTCAAAGCCTTCGAAACGCGGGTTGAGATTCTGGTTTGTGGTGTCGGGAAAATGGTGCAGCAGGTGATACGCAAAATCGCGCCAGCCCAGTTGGCGGATATAGCCGTCGATCTCGGCACCGTTGCGTGCGTTGCGATTGGCTTCCAGCGTGCTGGCGATCCGCCAAGGCGCAATCTCGCCGAAATGCAGATGCGGCGACAACTGCGAGGTGCCGACCCGGTCGGGCCGGTCGCGGTTTTCGCGATACCCGGACAGCGCGCCGTCGATGAAGATTTCCAGCATCTCGTGCGCGCCGGCCTCGCCGGGCTGCCAGTGTTCCCAGAAGCCTCGGTCCCAGTCCAGCGCCGGCACCAGCCCCAGCGTGTCCAGCGCAGCGCTCTTCAAGTGCGCAGGCAACGGCGGCAGGCTGCGCGGTGCCGGCACGGCAGCCGGCAATTGCAGCTGCGTAAGCGCATTGCGCCAGAACGGGGTGAACACCTTGTAGGGGCCGCCCTGCTGCGTCGTCAACTGCCATGGTTCGACCATCAGTGCGGAGTTGCAGCTCTGCACTTCGATCCCGCGCTCGCGCAGGCTGCGCTTGATCTGCGCATCGCGCGGCTGCGTGGCCGGCTCGTACTTGCGGTTCCAGTACACCGCCACCGCCTTGGTCTGCGCGATCACCTCATCCAGCACCTGCGCACTGTCACCGGCGCGCATCACCAGACCGCTGCCGAGCGCGCGCAGGGCCGCATCCAGCGCCGCAAGCGAGCGATGCCGCCAGCTCCGCGAGGCGGCGCCCGGCGTCCACTCGCCCTCTTCGTGCGGCGCATCGATATACAGCGGAATCGGCTGGTGCCCTGCATCCAGCGCAGCCTGCAAGGCCGGGTTGTCCTGCAGGCGCAGATCGCGACGGAACCAGACGATGGCGTAGGACATACAAGCTCGGCAGCGGCGATGAGGCGCGCAGCATAAGCCAGCAGATGCAAGGATGGCGCGATGCCGCAGCGACGGATTGTCGCCCGGCATCACGCAGGGGGTTTATTCGAAACTGCCCACCGAATCGTGGGCCAGATTGTCGAATCGGGTGTATTCGCCGAAGAACTTGAGCTTGCACGACCCGGTCGGTCCACCGCGGTGCTTGCCGATGATGATCTCGGCCAGGCCCTTGTCCGGCGAATTTTCCTTGTTGTAATAGTCGTCGCGATAGATGAACACGATCATGTCCGCGTCCTGCTCGATTGCGCCGGATTCGCGCAAGTCGGCCATCACCGGGCGCTTGTCGGTCCGTGTTTCCAGCGAGCGGTTGAGCTGCGACAACGCAATCACCGGCACGTTGAGCTCCTTGGCCAGGCCCTTGAGCGAACGCGAGATTTCCGAGATTTCGGTCGCGCGGTTTTCACTGTTGCCCGGCACCGACATCAGCTGCAGGTAGTCGATGACGATCAGGCCCAGGTCGTGCTCGCGCTTGAGTCGGCGGCACTTGGAGCGCAGCACTTCCGGCGACACGCCCGGCGTGTCGTCGATGAAGATCTTGGTTTCCTTCAGCATCTTGATCGCGCCGGTCACGCGCGCCCAGTCCTCGTCTTCCAGCGCGCCGGTACGCAGGCGTTGCGCATTGATGCGGCCATTGGACGAGATCAGGCGCATCGCCAGCTGCGATGCCGACATTTCCATCGAGAATACCGCCACGCCCTTCTTGGATTTGATCGCGGCATATTCGGCGATATTCAGCGCGAACGTGGTCTTGCCCATTGCCGGACGCGCGGCCAGGATGATCAGGTCGGTCGGCTGCAGGCCGGAGGTCATCGCATCGAAATCGTTGTAGCCGGTCGGCAGGCCGGTGATGTTGCCGCCGTTTTCGAAACGGCTGCGCAATTCCTCGAAGGCGTCCTTCAGCGCGCCCGGCATCGCCACGAAGTCGGTGCGCCCGCGCGCGCCGGCCTCGGCGATCTTGAACACCGCTTTTTCCGCCGACGACAGCAACTCCACGCTGTCGCGCCCCTCCGGCTGGAAGCCGTCGTTGACGATGGTGGTGCCCACTTCGATCAGCTGCCGCAACACCGCCTTGTCACGCACGATCTCCGCGTATGCGGCGATATTGGCTGCCGAAGGCGTGGTGCTGGCCAGCTCGATCAGGTAGGCGCCATCGCCGACCTGCTCCAGCTTGCCCTGCGATTCGAACCACTCGCCCAGGGTTACCGCATCGAAGGGGCGGTCCTTCTCGTTCAGTTCGCGAATCGCACGGTAGATCAGCCGGTGATCGCGGCGGTAAAAGTCGTTTTCGGTCAGCTGGTCATTGACCCGGTCGAACGCATCCGGCGCCAGCATCAACCCGCCGAGCACGGCCTGCTCGGCCTCGACCGAATGCGGCGGTACCCGCAACTGGTCAAGCCGCGGCTCGGGACGATCGTAATCGTCGTCGTCGCGATCGCGATTGCGCTTGGAACGGAAACCAGGACGAGCGGACATGGACAAACAGACCTGACGCGAGGGAGACGAGGGCAGGAAGCATAGTCATCGGCGGCGCCGACGACCATGCACAACTCTGTGGATAACTGGTGGACAGCCGGTGCATCACCGTTCTACGCGACCGCTGTCGCAACCACCGAGACGCTTGCTGCGCCTGGGTTTGCGCCGCATTACCGGTGCCGGTTGACAGCTGTCTCCAGGCCCAACGCCGCTGTGGTCAACTCAGTGCTTAGACTGTTCGACCAGGCCCAGGAAGGCGTCGACGAAGCCCTGCAGGAACTTGCGGCTGTCGGCATTGGCAACCTGGTCGTCGGCACCAAACAGGCCCTCCTTGTACTGCAGGAAGACTTCCGGCTGGCCAAGCACCCGCATGTCCAGATACGACAGCACATTGCGCAGGTGCTGCTGCGCGGTGGCGGTGCCGATCGCCCCGACCGAGATGCCGACCACGGCGGCCGGCTTGCCCGCAAACGCGCTATCGCCGTAGGGGCGCGAGCCGGTATCGAGGGCGTTCTTGAGCACGCCGGGAATCGAGCGGTTGTACTCCGGGGTGACGAACAGCACCGCGTCAGCAGACCGGATCTGTTGCTTCAGCCGCGTGCCTTCTGCCGGGTAATCGCCATCATGGTCCTGGTTGTACGGCGGGATGTCGCCGATCTCCACATACTCGAACACGGCCTTGTCGCCGGCCAGATGCTCCAGCGCGCGCGCCAGTTGGCGGTTGTAGGACGCTGCACGCAGGCTGCCGACCAGCACGGCGATGGTGATCTTGCTCATGGGGAACGCTCCATTGGGGGAATCAGCGCCCGACTCTAGTGAGCCTGGCGCTCAGACCCGGTGAAGCGCGGCTGCCTCAGCGGCCGATCGCGGCGCGTTGGGCGCGCCAATGCACCTGCCAGGCCTGGAACATCAGCACCGTCCACAGATGCGTATGCCATTTGCGCTCGCCGCCGTTGAAGTCCCTCCACAGCCCGGCGACGGTGTCGGCGGCGAACACGCCGTCGCGCTCGAGCGTGGCGTGCGCCAGCAGATCGTCGGCCCAGCCGTGCAGGTCGCCACGCAACCAGGCACTGACCGGCGCACCGAAGCCGCGCTTGCCGCGGTAGACCATCGGGTCGGGCAGATAGCGGCACAGCACGCGCTTGAGCAGGTACTTGCTGACCCCGTCGCGGTACTTCAGCGACAGCGGCAGCGACCAGGCGAACTCGGCCACCCGCCAGTCCAGCAACGGTGCGCGCGCTTCCAGCCCCACCGCCATGGTGGTGCGGTCCACCTTGCACAGCAGATCGTCGGGCAGATAGGCGGCGAAGTCGGCCAGCATCATCGCGTCGGCCGGCGTGCCGGAACCGTGCAGTGGGTCGGCCAGGCTGTAGAAACTGTCGGGCTCGGTCGCGCCCAGCACCACCGCGGCCGGATCGCGCCAGCGCGAGATGCGGTTGCGGTAGATGTCGCCGATGCCGCGTGCGCCGGCCTCGGCCACCAGCGCGGCCAGGCCGCCGGTGCGCGAAGACTCGCCGTTGCGGCGCGCCGCCAGCGCCATCAAGCGCCGCAGCGGCCCCGGCACCAGCCCATGCATGCGCCAGTTGCGCAGCGCACGCTGGTAACGGCCGTAGCCGAAGAACAATTCGTCGCCGCCATCGCCGGACAGCGCCACCGTCACCCCGCCGCGCGCCAGCCGTGCGACCAGCGCGGTCGGCACCTGCGAGGCATCGGCGAAGGGCTCGTCGAACATGTCCGGCAGGGTCGGCACCACCGCCAGCGCGTCGGCGCCGCTGACATACAGCTCAGTGTGGTCGGTGTGCAGATGCGTGGCCACTTCGCGCGCCAGCGGCGCTTCGTCGTGATGCGAACCTTCGAAGCCGATGCTGAAGGTATGCACCGGCTGGGCGCTCTGCGCCTGCATCATCGCGGTGACGATCGACGAATCGGTGCCGCCGGACAGGAACACGCCCACCGGCACGTCGGCCACCATGCGCAGCGCCACCGCATCGCGCAGCACGGCATCGAGCTGTTCCTCGGCCTGTGCATCGCTGCCGGTGAACGGCGCCGCCAGCGCGCGCTGCATCGCCTCGCGCGCATTCCAGAACGGCTGCTGCGCCTGGTCCGGCCGATGCGCCGCCGCGCCGGCCGCCACCATCTGCGCATCCAGCCGCAGCACCCGCCCGGGCATCAACTTGAAGGTGCGCTCGTGGATGCAGGCCGGCGCCGGGATGTAGCCCAGCCGCAGCAGCAAGGTCAGCGCATTGCGATCGACCCCGTTATCGAAGTCCGGGTGCTGCCACAGCGCCTTGAGTTCGGAGCCGAACACCAGGGTGTCGCCGGCCCAGCCGTAGTACAGCGGCTTCTTGCCGACACGGTCGCGGGCCAGATACAGGCAGTTGTCGCGCTCGTCCCACAACGCCAGCGCGAACATGCCGTTGCAGCGGGTCAGGGTGTCGTCCAGCCCCCACTCCACCACCGCCGCCAGCAGCACTTCGGTATCGGAATGACCGCGGAAGCGGTGCCCGAGTGCGGACAGCGCCGCGCGCAGCTGCGCGAAGTTGTAGATCTCGCCGTTGTAGGCCAGCACATACCGGCCATCGGCCGAGCGCATCGGCTGATGGCCCAGCGGAGACAGATCCAGGATGCTCAAGCGTTGATGCGCCAGCGCCACGCCGGCCTGCGCATCGCACCAGGTGCCGGCATCGTCGGGGCCGCGATGACGCAAGGCCGCGCCCATCGGCCGCACCAGCGCATCGAGTTGTTCGCCATGCATGCGTGGCGAGGCCAGCAGCAGTCCAGCCAATCCGCACATCGTCAGTGCTCCTGCCGGCAGCGCATGCCGCTCATGCCGTCACCGCGCCGGGCGCAGGCGCCGGCATTGCGATAAAACCGGGTACTGCCTGCACGCGCTGCAGCCAGGCACCGATCGCCGGCCAGCGCTCCAGATCGAAGCCGCCGTCCTCGGCGCAATGGGTGTAGGCAAACAGCGCGATATCGGCGATGCCGTAGTCGCTGCCGGTAAACCAGCGGTGCTGCTGCAGATGCTGCTCCATCACGGCCAGCGCCTGCTCGCCGCGGGCGCGCAGCTGCGGCAGTTCGGCGCGGCGCGCGGCATCGCGCGGCGTCCACAGGCTGATGAACCGCGCCACCGCGACATACGGCTCATGGCTGTATTGCTCGAAGAACATCCAGCTCAAGGCCTGCGCGCGCTGCCACGCGTCGGTGGGCAGATACGGAGTGCCTTCGGCCAGCCAGAACAGGATCGCGTTGGATTCGGTCAGCACGCGGCCGTCGTCGCGCTCCACCATCGGCACCTTGCCGTTGGGATTCTTGGCCAGATACGCGGGCGTGCGGGTTTCGCCGGCGACGCTGTCGACCTCGACCCAGTGATAGCGGCTGCCCAGTTGCTCCAGCAGCAGGCGCACCTTGTAGCAGTTGCCGGAACTGGACATGCCATGGACGGTCAACGGGGGACGCACGGTCGACATCAAGCTGGCTCCGCGGCAGCAACGAGGGGCTGGCAGTGTCACAGCCCCGGGGGCCTTTGCAAAGCCCTGCACCGATTCTGCTGCAAGGCGTGGCCGCGGTTGCGTGCGCTGCCGGCAGCGCGGCTCAGCGCATCACCACCAGCGCCACCGGCACACCCAGCACGGCGACCAGCATGCCCAGCACCGACAACGTCAATGCCAGCGCACCGAAGGCCCGCGCGCGTGCGCAGCCGGTCGCACCGGCAACCGCCTGGACCGCAGCGATCGACCACCACAGCCCGCCCAGCAGCAGCATCAGCACCGCCATGGTCACCTGCGCCAGCCCGGCCGGATCGTGCACACCGGTTCCGAACAGGACGATATCGCCGCCAACCGCGGCCAGTGCCGCCAGCAGGCAGACCAGCCATGGCAAGGCACTGCCCAGCAGCGCCGGCAGCAACACCGCAAACTCCGCAGTGCCGCCCATCCAGCGCAGCATCCACTGCAACAGCACACAGCCCACCAGCGCAATGGCCAGCATGATCGCCACGGCGATGGCATGCACCCACAACGGCTGCGGAGACACCCACATCCAGCTCGAGAGCACCAGGATCAGGCCGAACACGCACCACGCGCTCCAGCGCGCGCCGGCCTGCGTGTGCAGGCGCTGCGCAACGGTGTGCGGATCAAACAGCATCCCGCCCAAGCCGCCGCCGCGCCACCAGGCCAGGCATGCCAGCACCAGCACGATCAGCGCCAGCAGCGCGGCCAGCGGATAGACGAAGACGTGCATCTCCAGCGGCTGTCTGCGCGGCTGCGGCTTGAGGTCGTGATTGAAGTACAGCAGGTCGCGGGCACGCTCCATGTCGGCGGCTGCACGCTTCACGCCGCTGGCGGGAATGCGGTCGGACAGCCGTTGCCATTCGCCGACGATGACGATGCGTCCTTCGTGCGTGGAGACCGTGCGCGAGAACCGGAACCACGGGTTGGCGACCACCTGCGTATCGGCTTGCACCCGCACCGCCGGGTCGACCCGCACCCGCACGGTCTGCCGCGCCAGCCGCGGGCCGCCCAGCGCCAGCGGGCTCTTGCGCGCCGCCGTGGGCAGGGCGTCCATCCATTCGCCGAGCTGGAACAGCGGAAAGCCCAGCTCGTCGCCCTCGTCGGTCGGCCACTCCAGGCGGTAGGCCTCGTGCGTGCGCACGTTCAACACATCGGCCGCGTCGATGGTCGGCACGCCGACCTGCGTCAGCGCGGTGTAGTACTGCTGCATGAATTCCAGATAGTGCTCGCCGACCGCCTGCGCACCGTTGTCGTCGAAGCTGGTCGCCACGCGCTCGCCGCGTCCCTGGCGATACGTGGTGTCCACGGTGAAGGTCGCCACGCGCTGCGGCTTGCGCAGCGAGATCACGACCTCCTCGTCCACCTCGACCTGCGGCAGCGTCGGCATCGGCGATGGCACCGCCACCAGATCGCGCTGCCCGGCCACGACCGGCAGGCCAAGCACGAACGGCAACGGCCGGCGTTGCGCCAGCGGGCCCTCTTCGCGGTCGCGCGTGGCATCCACCCATACCTCGCCCTGCGGCAGGTGCGCGCGCACCACCACGTGGTCGAACGCGTAGGGACTGGGCAAGCGCAGATCCAGCCCGTGGCCCTTGTCGCTGCTGACCAGCACCGGCTCGGCGCGGATGCCGGCCAGCTGCAGCAGCGCGATCAACAGCGTCGCCTTGTCCTTGCAGTCGCCGTAGCGATTGCGCAGCGTCACTTCCGGTGTATGCGGCGCGTGGGAGTTCTCGCCCATGTCCAGGCCGACGTAGCGGATCTCGCCCTGCACGAAGGCCACTGCACGCAGCAGTGCGCCCTGCGGGTCGTCGCGGCGCAGCTGCAGGTTCTGCACCATCCCGTCGGCAACGCGCGCGTCCTTGAACGCGTGCGGATACAACTGCGCTGCCCATGCCGCCACTGCCGCCCAGTTGCCGGCAGTGGAGACTTCGATCCGGCCATACGGATCGACATCCTCCGGGGTATCCTTTTCTTCCTGCACGGCGGGCAGGTCGCGTGCGGCGATGTCCAGTGTCGCCACATCGCCGGTGCGGCTGACGTTGCGGCTGAAGCCGGGAGCAGTCACCCGCCACTGCAATCCCATGTCGGCCGGATGCCGCACGCGCACCCGGCGCTCGCCCAGCGCTACGCCATAGCGCGCATCGAACACGTCGTAATAGCCCTTGCCGAACACCGGATTGCTGCCGGTGATGGTCACGCCGTAATCGACCCGGTCGCCCACGCGCAGGTCCGGCAAGGTGATCGACAGCGTCAGCGCGCCATCGATCAGCCCGTCTTCCAGTCCGCTTTCGCGGCGCAACCGGGCGTAGTGCGCCTGCTTGCGCATGTCGATGCGCTTGCCGTCACGCCAGACCTCCAGGCTGTTGAGCGCCAGCTGCTGGTACTGCGGCTGGTAATCGATGGAGATCTGCCCGGCCTCGTCCAGACTTTTCGCACGCTGCACGGTGTAACTGAGGCGGCGATAGGCCTGCGGCGCCGCGCCGGTCAGATCAACCTGGTCGGATACCAGCTCATAGCGCAACCCGCTGGCACCGGGCACCTTGTCGGGCACCGCATCGGCGATGACCCAGGCCGGTGGCGGCGCCATGCGCGGCGCCTCGCTGGCCTGTGCCGGTGCGATCACGCTCGCCACCACCGCCAGCACGCAGCGCATCCAGAACACGCCACGCAGGCGTCGCCTCCCATCCCTGTCGATCAACACCCACTCCTCGTCAAAACGCATTGAGTCCCGTCAGCGCACGCCCGACCACCAACTGATGCACGGTCTCGGTCCCCTCGTAGGTGATCACCGATTCCAGGTTCAGCGCATGCCGGATCGCCACATGTTCGGTGGTGATGCCGGCCGCGCCCAGCAGATCGCGGCACTCGCGCGCCACATCCAGGGCCATGCGGCAATTATTCCACTTTGCCAGCGAGATCTGTTCTGGCCGCAGCTGGCCGGCCTGCTTCAGCCGCCCGAGCTGCAGCGCCAGCAGCTGCGCGGTGGAAATCCGCCGCGCCATGTCGGCCAGCTTGATCTGCGCGCTCTGCGTGGCCGCCAGCGGCCGGCCGAACAGGATGCGCTGCCCGCTGTAAGCCAATGCCTCGCGCAGACAGGCCACCGCCGCGCCGATCGCGCCCCAGGCGATGCCGTAGCGCGCCTGATTGAGGCACCCCAGCGGCGCCTTCAGACCGGCCGCGTTCGGCAGGCGCATTTGCTCCGGCACGTAGACGTTGTCCAGGAACAAGCCCGAGGTCACCGATGCGCGCAGGCTCATCTTGTGCGCGATGTCCTGTGCACTGAAGCCGGCGCTGCCGGTCTCCACCAGAAAGCCGCACACGCCGTCATCGGTATGCGCCCAGATGATCGCCAGGCCGGCAATGCTGCCGTTGGTGATCCACATCTTGGCCCCGTTCAAGCGCCAGCCGTCGCCCTGCCGCACCGCGCGCGTGGTCATCGCGGCCGGATCCGAGCCGCCCTGCGCTTCGCTCAGCCCGAAACAGCCGATCAGTCGGCCGGCTGCCATCTCCGGCAACCAGCGCTGGCGCTGCTCGTCGCTGCCGTAGGCATGGATCGGGTACATGCACAGCGAGGACTGCACGCTGACGAAGCTGCGCAGGCCGCTGTCGCCGCGCTCCAGTTCCTGGCAGATCAATCCGTACGCCACCGCGCCCAGGCCCGCGCCGCCATCGCGGACCGGCAGGCTGGCGCCCAGCAGGCCGAGCTCCGCCAGTTCCGGTACCCATTCGCGCGGAAAGCGCCCTGCATCGAAGGCATCGCCGATCGCCGGCAGCACCCGCGTATCGGTGAAGCGCGCCACCGCATCCTGCACTGCCCGCTCTTCGTCGGTCAGCAGCGCACGTACATCGAACAGATCATCGGGGCGCACCGGCATGTCGGCTTCCACTCCAGGAGAAGTGGCGATTATCAGCCAGTTGCCGGCCGAACATGGCGGCGACCTGTTCAGCGCACGGACGTCGTCACCAGCGCCTGAAAACGAAAAGAGCCGGCAATGCCGGCTCTTTTCCTGCCAACCAGCGATCCTGGGCGGATCGCTGCCAGCGGTTTACTGACGCGTGCTGCCCGCATCCACACGAACGCCCCTGTCACCGGCGGTCGAAGCGGTCTGGGTCACCAGCTGACCGTCGACCACCGGCAGGCGATCGCTGGCCGGCTTGTCGTTCATGCGCACGGTCTTCTCGAAACCGTCGTAGCGGTAGGTCACGTCGTAGGCCACCACGTTGTCGGCATCGCCCAGCGAGATGCGCTCGCCCGGCTTGCTGTCCATGCGCATGGTGCCAGTGGTGCCGTCGGCATTGCGGTAGGTCACGTCGTAGCCGACTACGCGCGAGGACTGCGAATTGGCATTTTCGGTATGGCACTGGCGCTCGGTGCGATCCACCACGCGGCCGCCGACATGATTGCGGTCCACGCGGTTACCGACCATGCCGCCACCGACCGCACCGGCCACCGTGGCTAGCTTGCGGCCGTTGCCGCCGCCGACCTGGTTGCCGAGCAGACCGCCGATCACCGCACCGGCGACGGTGCCGCCAACATTGCCGTCGCGCTCGGGCAGACGTTCCTGCACCACCACGTCGCGGCAGACTTCGCGCGGCGAGGAGCTGGTGGTGGTTTCGCGGATGGCCGCGCTGTTGACGACCTGCGCATACTGCGGCTCGCGCTCGGTGATCGGGGCGACCTTGACCACGTCGGCATATTCCAGACCACGTGGTGCCGGCTCGCCGTTGGCGACGAAATCGCCGGACGACGGGCGATTGTTCATGAAGGCGGCCGTGGCCACGCCTCCAACCAGCAACGCACCAGCAGCGACCAGTATAGTTGTCGTATTGCTCTTCATGATCCAGCTCCGTGCGGACACGCCGCGTTGTTGACGGCGTGATTCCAGCACGCGAACCCTGAACAAAAACGCCCTCGCTCATGAACGCCGCAGTTAAGTTCAGCTAGCGGTTATTTCATGCACTTCTAACAGCCGGAGCATCCGCATGCGCAATCCCATCACCTCGCGCGCCCTGGAGTGGGCCAGCACCCTGCGCTACCCCACCTTGTTCAAGCTGGCGGCGGCGCTGTTTCTTGTCGACCTGGTGATGCCCGATCCGATCCCATTCCTGGACGAGCTGCTGTTCGGTCTGACCACGCTGCTGCTGGCCAACTGGAAGACCCGCAAGGCACCGCTGCCAGCGCCGGTGCGCCGCGATTGATGCAGTTGGTCGATAGCCACTGCCATCTGGATGCCGGCGAGTTCGACCACGACCGCGCCGCGGTGATCGCACGCGCGCGGGCAGCCGGTGTCGTACAGCAGGTGATCCCGGCGATCACCGCCGCCAGCTGGCCGGCACTGCGCTCCGTCTGCACCCTGGCCCCCGGGTTGCACCCCGCCTACGGGCTGCACCCGATTTTTCTCGATCAGCACCGCCCCGAGCATCTGGAGCTGCTGGCCGAGTGGATCGAGCGCGAGCGGCCCTGCGCCATCGGCGAGTGCGGGCTGGACTTCTATCTGGACGGGCTGGACGCGCAGATGCAGCGCGATTATTTCGACGGGCAACTGCAGCTGGCCAAGCGCTTCGAGCTGCCGCTGATCGTGCATGCGCGGCGCGCCACCGAAGAGGTCATCGCCCGCATCAAGGCCGTGGGCGGTCTGCGTGGTGTGGTGCACAGCTTTGCCGGCAGCCCCGAACAGGCGCAGCAATTGTGGAAGCTGGATTTCATGATCGGCCTGGGCGGCCCGGTCACCTACCCGCGTGCCAATCGCCTGCGCGGCCTGGCCGCAACGATGCCGCTGGACTGGCTGCTGCTGGAAACCGATGCGCCGGATCAGCCCGACGCCAGCATCCGCGGCCAACGCAACGAGCCGGCCTACCTGCGCACGGTGCTGGACTGCATCGCACAGCTACGCGGCGAGGCGGCCGAGCACATCGCCGCGCAGACCACCGCCAACGCGCGGCGGTTGTTCGGGTTGCCGGGCTGAGCGCACTGCCCGTTGCCGCATGACACGGCAACGCGCACTCACCCCGCCGAGGCAGCCTCGGCAACAGGCCTGGCAGCAGCCACCTTCGGCTTGAGCAACATCTCCAGCGCCTTGCCCACCGCGACAAACGCAAAGGTGCCGGTGATATGCGTGGCTGCGCCCAGCCCGGCTCCGCAATCCAGCTTGAGCGTGGCGTCGGCATCCAGCTGCGGACGGATGCCGCAGACGCTGCCATCGGCCTGCGGGTATTTGACGTTCTCCAGCGAGTACACCGCCGGCACGCCGAAATAGCGCTGCGGATTCTTGGGGAAATTGAACTCGCTGCGCAGCTTCTTGCGGATCAGCGCCAACATCGCGTCGTGTTCGGTGCGCGAGACATCGCGTACCCGCACCAGGGTGGGATCGGTGCGCCCGCCCGCGGCACCCACCGTCAGCAAGGGCAACTTGCGTCGGCGACACCAGGCGATGGTTTCCACCTTCACCCGGAAGCTGTCGCAGGCATCGATCACCAGGTCGAACGCATCGCCGAGCAGCTGTTCGATATTGCCGGCGGTGAGAAACGACTCCACCGCGTCGGCGTCGATTTCCGGGTTGATCGCCACGCAGCGCTCGGCCATCGCGCGCGCCTTGTTGCGTCCGTACTGCCCGGCCAGCGCCGGCAATTGCCGGTTGGTATTGGACACGCACAGGTCGTCGGCATCGATCAGGCGGATATGGCCGACGCCGGTACGCGCCAGCGCCTCGACCACCCACGAGCCCACGCCGCCCATCCCCACCACCGCCACGCGGCAGGCGGCCAGCCGCTCCACCGTGCCGACTCCGTATAGCCGGTCGATACCGGCAAAGCGTTCACGCCATTGTGCTTTCATCGGCCTATTTTACGCGCGCCGCTCAGCGCGCGCCCATCGACCTATTGAAGCTCGTGTCCACCGGAGTTCCGTCCATGCCCGCCCCACCCACCGAACAATCGCGCGCGTCCCGCTATGCCTTCCTGCTGGTGCTGGGCATCCTGATCGGGCTGGTGTGCACGGTGATGGTGGCGCGCGTGCTGCAGGCCAGACGCAACCCGGTGCCGGACAGCCTGATGCAGGTGATGGCTTACCAAGTGCGCGCCCTGCAAGCCGATACCGATGGTGGCTGCAACTCCACACGCCAGCGAGCGCGACTGCAATCGTTGCGCCTGCTTGCCGGCGAACTGGAGCCGGCCTTTCCGGACATCGGCGAGGACCGCCGCTTCGGCGAGCATGCCAGCGCCCTGCGCACGGTCCTGGACCAGGCACAGCGCACGCCGCCAGCGGATTGCGCCGCGCTTGCCGCACTCAGGCCACAGATCAATGACGCCTGCGAGGCCTGTCATCGCGACTTCCGCTAACCCGCCATTGCACCGCCGCATCGATGCTCACGGCGGCGGTGGTGAACAGGACGCTCGGGTTTCGTTAAGCCTGGAGTGATCCAGTTGGCAGACCGTTCACCCTGACCAACCCAGGATGACGTCGCCGCGGCCCTGACCGCTTTTTCGAACCACCCCGGAGAGACCTCATGAAGACCCGACTGCTCGTCATTGGCCTGGCTGCAACCGCGACGCTGGTTGGCTGCGCCACCTCCCAGCCCCAGTACGGCAGCTACCGCGGCGACCGCGGCTACGACCAGGGCTACTCGCAGCCGCAGGCACGCTGCGTGGATTGCGGCATCGTGACCCGCATCGATGAAGTCGGCCCGACCCGCAGCGCTCCCACCGGCACCGGTGCGGTGCTCGGCGGCATCGTCGGCGCGGTGGCCGGTCGCCAGATCTCCAAGGAGACCGGTGGCAGCAAAGGCAACAAGAACGTCTCGGCCGTGGCCGGTGCCGCCGCCGGCGCGCTGGCGGGCAATGCGATCCAGAACAACGTCACCAGCGACAGCTTCGATGTGCAGGTGCGCATGGACGACGGCCGCGTGATCGTGGTGAACCAGCGCGACCTGGCTGGCGTGCGCGAAAACGCCTACGTGCGCGTGGTCAACGGCAAGGTCGTGCTGCGCTGATCGGCGCGCTTACCAGTAGCGGCCAGTAAAACCACTGCGCTCACCGCTAGATCCGCGCAGTCGGCACCCGGAATCGACATGCATCCACGTGTACTTCGATTTCTTCGTGCCCGCCTGACCACTGCTCGCTACGTTCAATTCGCCAGTGTTGGCGAATGACAGAAAGGCCCGGCGACGGGCCTTTCTGCTGTCTGCACGATGGCCGCGGTGTCGCACCGCGCTCAGACCACCTGCACTGCATCGGCCTGCAGGCCCTTCTGTCCCTGCACCACGGTGAAGCTGACCTTCTGGCCTTCCTTGAGGCTCTTGAAGCCCTGGATCTGGATCGCACGGAAGTGGACGAAGACGTCCTCGCCGTTTTCGCGACTGATGAAGCCAAAACCCTTGGCATCGTTGAACCACTTCACGACACCATTCTCGCGTTCGATATTGGACATCTCGACTGACTCCCTACGACACTGTGATGGACTGACGGTGGTGGCTGTGATTGCAAGGAGGAAGCGAGGTACAAGGATGTAGCGGATCGAACGATCTACCGCATCAGGCCACGATTCACGGTGACCGTTGCAAACAGCAGCGCTGGCAACTTAACCCGCACCAAACGAATTTTCAAGCACCTCTTGCGCAATTTTGTCAAGCCTGAAACAGGACATTTTTAAACATCATGGACATCACCGTCGTCTACTACATCCTGGCTGGCGTGCTGGTCCTGATCGGCCTTGCCGGGGTCGTCCTGCCGGCGCTGCCAGGCCTGCCACTGGTGTTCGCGGGACTGCTGGTGGCCGCCTGGGCCGATGGCTTTGCCCATGTCGGTTGGGTGGCGCTGGTGATCCTGGGCCTGATGACGGCGTTGTCGTTTGCGATCGACTTCCTTGCCACCGTGTACGGCGCCCAGCGGGTCGGCGCCAGCAAGGCGGCACTGTGGGGCTCGGTGATCGGCTCGGTCGTCGGCATCTTCTTCATGCCGATCGGCTTGTTCGTCGGGCCGTTCGCCGGCGCGTGGCTCGGCGAGTATTGGCAGACCCGCAAATCCGACCAGGCCACCAAGGTCGGCTTCGGCACCTGGCTGGGCATCGTGTTCGGCACCGCGACCAAGCTGGCACTGGGCCTGTGCATGCTGGGCGTGTTCGCGATCGCCTGGTTTTTCTAGCGGATTTCCAGCGCTCACAGACGGTGATTGGGTCGACTGGTCTCCCGGACACTGACGACGCAGGCAGCCACGCGGTCGCAGACAGCTGCCGATTGCAGGCGTCGCCCGGATGTTATGCCACCGTGTACACACCGCGTATGCAGGCGCGACCGTTAAGCTTCGCATCTGACGCGCCTGCCTGGCGCCTTTATTCGGCCAGACTGCCCATGTCCAAGCACCGCACCCGTCCCTTGATGCTGATTGCCCTGGCGGCCGCGCCGCTGGCGCACGCACAGGAAATCGCCCCCACCCCCGCCTCGCCGCAGGCCTGCACTTCCGTCACCTCGGATGCGGCACGGCTTGCCTGCTACGACCAGGCGCTGGGCTATACCCCGCAGCTGACCGCCGAGGCCGATGCCGCCGCGCAGATCGCCAAGCAGAAAGAGTCCAAGCCGCAGGACGAGCGTGCCATCAGCCGCGTCGGCGACTTCTTCCGTGCCGACGGCCAGGATCAGCCCAAGGCCGAGGCGGTCGCCAATGCTGGCCGCGGTTCGTTGCTGGACCGCCGCTGGGAGCTGGCCAAGGACTCCAAGCTGGGCACCTTCCAGTTGCGCGGCTACAAGCCGGTCTACCTGCTGCCGGCATTCTGGACCAGCGACTCCAACCGCGCCCCGCAGTCGCCGAACCCGGCCAACTCGGTGTCCACCCCGCAGCAACTGGACAGCACCGAACTGAAATTCCAGCTCAGCTTCAAGACCAAGGTGGTCGAGGATCTGTTCGGCGACAACGGCGACATCTGGATGGGCTACACCCAGAGCTCGCGCTGGCAGGCCTACAACACCGATGCCTCGCGCCCGTTCCGCGAAACCAATTACGAGCCGGAAGCGATGCTGGTGTTCCGCAACAACTACAGCCTGTTCGGCTGGAAGGGCCGCATGAGCGGCATCAGCATCAACCACATGTCCAACGGCCGCGAAGATCCGCTGTCGCGCTCCTGGAACCGGGTCATCCTCAACATCGGGCTGGATCGCGAGAACTGGGCACTGACGCTGCGCCCGTGGTTCCGCATCAAGGAAGACCGCGCCGACGACAATAATCCCGATATCGAGGATTACATGGGCCGTGGCGACGCCACCCTGGTCTACAACAAGGACGGGCATGAAGTGGCGTTGATTGCGCGGCATTCGCTGCGCGGCGGCGACCGCTCGCATGGCTCGGTGCAGCTGGATTACGGCTTCCCGATCACCAACCTGCTGCGTGGTCACGTGCAGGTGTTCGACGGCTACGGCGAAAGCCTGATCGACTACAACCACAAGGCCACCTACATCGGCCTGGGCGTGTCGTTGCTGGAGTGGTTCTAAGCACATCGCACCGCTGCGCTGAGCAACGTCGAGACCATTGAAAAGCCGGCATGCGCGCATGCCGGCTTTTTTGCGTCCGGGATTGCAGGCCTGGAGCGGTAGACGTGGCAGGCAGTCGTCAGCTCGGCGCGCAGGAATTGCAGCGCATGCCGATTCCGGACATGGCCCACGCCTGCCTGGCGGTGAAAGCAGCAGCTTGATAGCCGCTTCTGGTTCCGCAGCGCTGACGATCACGCTGCCCCGCGCATATATAGGCTGCTCCGCACCCTCCGCACATATAAAAAAGACAGCGCAGGAGATCATCCTGCGCTGTCTTCATGAAACGGCTTTGGCAGCGATCAGACGTCGAAGAAATCGACCTTGCCGTCCTTCAAGGTGTAGTACGCACCGACGACGCGGACATTGCCCGCGCGCAGCGGTTCGAGCAGCGCCGGCTCGGACGCGCCGCGCAGGCGGTCGACGGTGCGCTTGACGTTGGCCTTGACCGAGGCCGCCAGCAGGTCGTCGCCGCCCTTGCTCTTGGCGGTCAGCACGGCCGGGACGATCGGCTCGATCATCGCGCCGATCGCGCCCGGGAAGAATGCGTTCTTTTCCACCACCGACACCGCCGCGGCGACCGCGCCACAGCTCTCGTGGCCCATCACCACCACCAGCGGCACGCCAAGCTGGCTGACCGCGTATTCGATCGAGCCCAATGCCGTGGTGTCGACGGTATTGCCGGCATTGCGGACGATGAACATCTCGCCCAGGCCGCGCCCGAACAGCAGCTCCGGCGGCACGCGCGAATCCGAGCACGACACTAGAATCACGAACGGGGTCTGCCCCAGCGCCAGTTCCAGACGGCGCTTGCTGTCGGAAATGACCTTCTTGGGGCGGTTTTCCACGAAGGCGGCGTTGCCGTCACGCAGCACCTGCAATGCCTGCTCGGCATTGAGATCGGTCTTCTTCGACGGCGCCGCGCCTGCGGCGAACGGCAGTGACGCGGCGGCGGCCGCGATCGGCGCACAACAGGCACATTGCAGCAGTTTTCGACGGGATGCGGAATGCGACATGGACGAGCCCCTGCTCTCTGGTTGTGCCGCGATCGTACACCGCGGCAGGCGCGGCACCACGGCGTGGCTGGACCTTATGTCGACACGATTTCGCAGCCCGCGCCCCCCCGGGTTCAGGTCCAGTCCTTCAGCCCCTCGCGGCGATAGGTTTCCTGAAATGCCGGGCGGGCTTTCATTCGCTGCGCATGCGCCTGCAAGGCCGGCCAGCTATCGCTGGGACGGGGCATGTTGCGCGACCAACGCATCATCATGGTCAACATGAAATCGGCCGCCGACAGGGTCTGCCCGAGCAGATACGGGCCGTTGGCCTGCAGGTGCGTATCGACCCGGGCCCAGGCCGCCTCCAGTCTGGCGCGCGCCTGGGATTGCGCGGCTTCGGCGTGCGCGGCACCGGCCGGCTCGTCCGGATAGAACCAGGCCCGGTACGCCGGCTGCAAGGTGTTGGCGCAGAAGAACATCCACTGGTAGTACGCCGCACGCTCGGGAGTGCCGAGCGGCGGTGCCAGCCCTGCTTGCGGATGCAGGTCGGCCAGATGCAGCACGATCGCGGCCGCCTCGGTCAGCACGTGTCCGTCGAGCACCAGCGTCGGCACCACGCCGGCCGGATTGAGCGCCAGATACTGCGGGGATTTCTGTTCGGCACGTTCGAAATCCAGCGGATGCAGTACGTGCGGTACGTCGAGTTCGATCAGCAGCCAATGCACGACCAGGGCTGCGGTGCTGGGGGTGTGGTACAGCGTGGCGCTCATACGGATTCCTGAGTCGGTTGGTGCAGGCGAGCTTGCGTGGTTCACAGCGATTGTCCTCGCCCTGGTGGATGCCATCGAAGACCCGCGCGAGGGCAGTTGGCCCGCTGCGACGGATTCCGTACATCGTCGCAGCGGTTTCAGCGCGGCGCCACCGCGGCGCTGCACCTGCGCTCGCCGGCCCGGTCGGCGCGGCATTGCCTGGCACTCTGGTTGCACTGCGCGATGCAACAGCCCGCACTGCGGGCGCGCTGGCTGGCGCCCTTATTCCACCACCACCGGAATCTTGCCGATGCGCGATTGCCATTGCCGCGGGCCGGTCTTGTGCACCGATTCGCCGGTGGAATCCACCGCCACGGTGACCGGCATGTCCTTGACCTCGAATTCGTAGATCGCTTCCATGCCCAGGTCTTCGAATGCCAGCACGCGTGCGGCCTTGATCGCCTTGGACACCAGGTACGCCGAGCCGCCGACCGCCATCAGATACACGGCCTTGTTGTCGCGGATCGCCTCGATCGCCGCATCGCCGCGCTCGGACTTGCCGACCATGCCCAGCAGGCCGGTCTGCTCCAGCATCTGGCGGGTGAACTTGTCCATGCGCGTGGCGGTGGTCGGGCCGGCCGGGCCGACCACCTCATCGCGCACCGGGTCGACCGGGCCGACGTAATAGATGAAGCGGTTGGTGAAGTCGACCGGCAAGGTTTCGCCCTTGTTGAGCATGTCGATCATGCGCTTGTGCGCGGCGTCGCGGCCGGTCAGCAGCTTGCCGTTGAGCAGCACCACCTCGCCCGGCTTGAAGCTGGCCACTTCCTCACGGGTGATGGTGTCCAGGTTGACCCGGCGCGCATTGGTCGGGTTGTAGGTGAGCTTGGGCCAGTCTTCCAGCGACGGCGGGTCCAGCATCACCGGGCCGCTGCCGTCCAGGGTGAAGTGCGCATGGCGGGTGGCCGCGCAGTTGGGAATCAGCGCCACCGGCAGGTTCGCCGCATGGGTCGGGTAATCCTTGACCTTGATGTCCAGCACCGTGGTCAGGCCGCCCAGGCCCTGCGCGCCGATGCCGAGCGCGTTGACCTTTTCGTAGAGTTCCAGCCGCAGTTCTTCGGCGCGATTGGACGCACCGCGCGCCTGCAGGTCGACGATGTCGATCGGCTCCATCAGCGCTTCCTTGGCCAGCAGCATGGCCTTTTCGGCAGTGCCGCCGATGCCGATGCCGAGCATGCCCGGCGGGCACCAGCCGGCGCCCATGGTCGGCACGGTCTTGAGCACCCAGTCGACGATGGAGTCGGACGGGTTGAGCATGGCGAACTTGCTCTTGGCCTCCGAACCGCCGCCCTTGGCCGCGACGATCACTTCGACATGGTGGCCAGGCACGATCTTGGTGTTGACCACCGCCGGGGTATTGTCGCGGGTGTTGGTGCGCTTGCCGGCCGGGTCGGCCAGCACGCTGGCGCGCAGCTTGTTGTCGGGGTGGTTGTAGGCGCGGCGCACGCCTTCGTTGACCATGTCTTCCACGCCCATCGTGGCGTCGTCCCAGCGCACCTGCATGCCGATCTCCAGGAACACGGTGACGATGCCGGTGTCCTGGCAGATCGGGCGATGGCCTTCGGCGCACATGCGCGAGTTGATCAGGATCTGCGCGATGGCGTCCTTGGCCGCCGGCGACTCTTCGCGCTCGTAGGCAGCGGACAGGTTCCTGATGTAGTCGACCGGGTGGTAGTAGCTGATGTACTGCAACGCGTCGGCGACGGACTGGATGAGGTCTTCCTGCTTGATCGAGGTCACGGCTGGCTCTACGGCTGGCGGGGGCAATCCGGCCATTTTAGTCGAAACTCCCGGCGTGTCCGGGCGTTGCGTCAATCGAGGCGATTGATCGGGCCTGCGATCGCGCGCGGGGGCTGCCCCGCGGTACGGGCACACTGCAGGCCATCGACCGCATTGCCTTGCACGCGTGCAGTCGGCAGCGCACGCAGTCCGCCGTGGGCGCGGTGCACCTCCAACACCCCGCGCCGACGCGTGGCGCTGCACACTAAGCCGATGTCAGCCTCCCGTTCCGGCGCCCCTGCGCCTGCCGCTCCCCGTACCGGCCCCACCCTGCGCGAGCGCCTGGATGCGCTGCGCAACCTGCCGCCCTTCCTGCGCCAGATCTGGCAGACCAGCCGCTGGCTGAGCGCCAGCAGCATCGGCTTGCGCGTGCTGCGCGCGTTGATGCCGGTGGCCTCGTTGTATATCGGCAAACTGATCATCGACGAGGCCATCCACCTGGTCGGTCAACCGCCGGCCTTCGACTCGCTGACGCAGGCGCTGGGCAGCGGCCGGCTGAACCGGCTGCTGGAATTGCTGGCGCTGGAACTGGCCCTGGCGATCGGCTCGGACCTGCTCGGCCGGCTGGTCGGCTACGCCGATGCCTTGTTGTCGGAGCTGTTCAACAACGCCGCCAGCGTGCGCCTGATGGAGCATGCCGCGCAGCTGGATCTGGAGGACTTCGAAGACCCCGACCGGCAGGACAAGCTGGATCGCGCGCGGCGCCAGACCATGAACCGCATGAACCTGATGAGCCAGCTGTTCGGCCAGGTGCAGGACGCCATCACCGTGGTCAGCCTGGCGGTGGGCCTGGTGGTGTACGCGCCATGGTTGATCCTGCTGCTGGCGATCGCGCTGATCCCGGCCTTCATCGGCGAGGCGCATTTCAATGCGCTGGGCTATTCGCTCAACTTCCAGTGGACACCGGAGCGGCGCCAGCTCGACTACCTGCGCCAGGTCGGCGCGAGCGTCGAGACCGCCAAGGAAGTCAAGATCCTCAACCTGCACCGCTTCCTGATCGCACGCTATCGCCGTCTGGCCGACAAGTTCTTCCAGGCCAACCGCGCACTGGCGCGCAAGCGCGCGTTGTGGGGCGCATTGCTGGCCGCGCTGGGCACGCTGGGCTACTACATGGCCTATGGCTACATCGCCTGGCGCACCGTGCGCGGCGATTTCAGCATCGGCGATCTGACCTTCCTGGCCGGCAGTTTCCTGCGCCTGCGCCAGTTGCTCGAAGGTCTGCTGATCGGGTTCTCGCAGGTCGCCGGCCAGGCCTTGTATCTGGACGATCTGTATTCGTTCTTCAACATCGTGCCGGAGATCCGCTCGCGCCCGAACGCGCTGCCGGTGCCGCGACCGATCCGCCAGGGCTTCGTGTTCGAGGACGTGGGCTTCCGCTACCCGGATGCCGAGCAGTGGACGGTGCGGCATCTGGATTTCGAGCTGCGTGCCGGCGAAGTGCTGGCGCTGGTCGGCGAAAACGGCGCCGGCAAGACCACACTGGTCAAGCTGCTGGCGCGGCTGTACGACCCGGACGAGGGCCGCATCCTGCTCGATGGCCGCGACCTGCGCGACTACGACCTGGACGATGTGCGCGCCAACCTGGGCGTGATCTTTCAGGACTTCGTGCGCTATCACCTGAGCGTGGGCGAGAACATCGGTGTCGGCCAGGTCGATGCGATGGACGATGCGCCACGCATCCGCGCCGCTGCGCAGCGTGCGATGGCCGGCGAGCTGATCGACAGCCTGCCCGATGGCTACGACCAACTGGTCGGGCGCCGCTTCAAGAACAGCGTGGACCTGTCCGGCGGGCAATGGCAGAAGATCGCCATCGCCCGCGCCTACATGCGCGATGCGCAGCTGATGATCCTGGACGAACCCACCGCCGCCCTGGATGCGCGCAGCGAGTTCGAGGTGTTCCAGCGCTTCAAGGAGCTGTCGGACAACCGCACCGCGGTGCTGATCTCGCACCGCTTCTCCAGCGTGCGCATGGCCGACCGCATCCTGGTGCTGGCCGCGGGCCGCATCGAGGCCAACGGCACCCATGCCGAACTGATGGCCCAGGGCGGGCGCTATGCGGAGCTGTTCGAATTGCAGGCGGCGGGGTATCGGTGAGGCCGGGGATTGGGCATTCGGGATTGGGGATTGGTAAGAGCTGCTGGCTCATGCGCGAGCCCGGCGCGTCCGGGACCCAGGATCTGCTCTTGCGAATCCCCAATCCCGACTCCCGAATCCCAGCAGGCCAAATGAGAGCCCCTCTCATTTGGCCTGCTTGAGGTAGAATTGCCGGGTACTCTTCCCACGACACTTACCGGTATGTCTTCCGCTTTCGGCACCGAAACGGTGCTTGAGGTCCGTCACTGGACCGATGCCTACTTCAGCTTCACCACCACCCGCGATGCCGGCTTCCGCTTCGAGAACGGGCAGTTCGTGATGATCGGTCTGGAGACCGAGACGCGGCCGCTGCTGCGCGCTTACTCGATCGCCAGCGCCAACTGGGAAGAACACCTGGAGTTCTTCAGCATCAAGGTGCCGGACGGCCCGCTGACCTCGCGGCTGCAGCACATCCAGCCGGGCGACAAGGTACTGGTCGGCAAGAAGCCCACCGGCACGCTGCTGATCAGCGACCTGCACCCGGGCCGCAACCTGTACCTGCTGGGCACCGGTACCGGTCTGGCGCCGTGGTTGTCGGTGATCAAGGACCCGGAAACCTACGAGCGTTTCGACAAGGTGATCCTGACCCAGGGCGTGCGCTTCGTGCAGGATCTGGCCTATCGCGACTACTTCGAGCGCGAGCTGCCGCAGCACGAATTCCTCGGCGACATCCTGCGCGAGAAGTTGCTGTACTACCCGGCGGTGACGCGTGAGGCGTTCGCCAACCAGGGCCGCCTGACCGAGCTGATGGCCGACGGCCGCATGCAGCAGACGCTCGGGTTGCCGCCGCTGGATCCGACCAACGACCGCTTCATGATCTGCGGCAGCCCGCAGATGCTGGCCGACCTGCGCAGCTTGCTGGATGCGCGTGGCTTCCAGACCTCGCCACGCATCGGCACGCCGGGGCATTACGTGTTCGAGCGCGCCTTCGTCGAGAAGTGATGCGGCGCGCGCGAAACGCCCGCGCGATGCGGCGTTTACGCAGACCGCGACGCCGGCATGCACTATCGTAGGAGCGCACCCGGGCGCGACGAAGCGTTCCCGGGAATGCCTCGTCGCGCCCAGGTGCGCTCCTACGATTCAACTAGCGCGCGCTCGATGTCCGCAGCCAGCGCGTCCGGTTTGGTGGTCGGGGCGTAACGCTCCAGCACCGCGCCATCGCGGCCGATCAGGAACTTGGTGAAATTCCACTTGATCGCCTCCGATCCCAGCACGCCGCGCTGTTCGCGCTTGAGCCATTGCCACAGCGGATGCGCGCCGCTGCCATTGACTTCGACCTTCTCGGCCAGCGGAAAATCCACCGCGTAATCGAGCGAGCAGAACTGGCGGATCTGCGCGGCATCGCCCGGCTCCTGATGACCGAACTGATCGCAGGGAAACCCGATCACCACCAGACCACGCTCGCGATAGCGCTGCCACAGCGCCTGCAGGCCTGCGTACTGCGGAGTAAATCCGCATTTCGAAGCGACATTGACCACCAGCACCACCTTGCCGGCGTAATCGCGCATCGAGCGGGGCCGGCCTTCCAGGTCGGTGAATGCGAACGTGGAGATATCGCTCATGGCTGCCCTGAAGTATGCGAGGTGGGCAGCGTAACCCAGCAGCCGGCAGCGTCGCATCGCGGTCGCCGAGCGCGTCATCCGGAAGAGGCGTTTTTCAACGCATGCGTCGCCGCAGCCATCTGACCCTTCCCGCTGGTTCCGACCGTTGCCGGCCGCTACCACGGCGCGCTACCGGCCAGCATCCGTCAGGCGGACTGATCGAGACATCGCTGCCCGCCGAGCAGCCGGAATGCAGCCGGGTGGAACACGCCGCACCGTAGACAGGCAGCGCCCGCCCGGCGGCGGCATGCGCATGGTGTCATCGGTCGTGTGCACACAAGACCAGCAACGCTCGTGCCCGCCTGATGGCATCGTAATGACCGTGCAGCCATGCCTTTTGTCACACGCCTGTCCGGCCCGGCTGGGGTAGCCTCGGCGGTTCGCACTTTGGAGCCATCCTCTTGACCACCCGTCTCGCCTTTGCCCTGGCCGCCTCCCTGGGACTTGCCATGCCGTCCTACAGCATCGCCGCACCCGCCACCACGCAGGCCGCCACCCAAGCCAACCCCTTCTTTGCCGACAGCACGCTGCCGCTGCACTACCCGCAGTTCGACAAGATCAAGGACAGCGATTTCGCACCCGCTTTCGACGCCGGCATGACCGAGCAGTTGAAGGAAGTGGAAAAGATCGCCAACCAGAAGGCCAAGCCGAGCTTCGACAACACCCTCATCGCGCTGGAAAAAAGCGGCGCCACGCTGGATCGCGCCACCACGGTGTTCTTCAACCTGGTCGGTGCCGACACCAACGACGCGCGCAAGAAACTGCAGGCCGACTATTCGGCGAAGTTCGCCGCGCACCGTGATGCAATCTCGCTCAATGGCAAGCTGTTCGCGCGTATCCAGACCCTGTACGACCAACGCAGCAAGCTGGGCCTGGACGCCCAGGGCGTGCGCCTGGTCGAGAAGTACTACAGCGATTTCGTACGCGACGGCGCCAAGCTCTCCGATGCCGACAAGACCACGCTCAAGGCGATGAATGCCGAGCTGGCCAACCTGGGCACCACCTTCAGCCAGAACGTGCTGGCGGAAGTGAATGCCGCCGCCGTTGTCGTCGATGACGTCAAGCAGCTCGATGGCCTGTCCGAGGAGCAGATTGCCGCTGCCGCCGAAGCCGCCAAGGCGCGCAAGCTCGACGGCAAGTACGTGATCGCGCTGCTCAACACCACCGGCCAGCCGCCGCTGACGCAGCTGAAGAATCGCGAACTACGCAAGAAGATCTACGATGCCTCGGTGTCGCGTGGCAGCCACGGTGGCCAGTACGACAACACCGCACTGGTGGCGCGCATCATGAAGCTGCGTGCCGACAAGGCCAAGCTGCTCGGCTTCCCGACCTACGCTGCCTATTCGCTGGAAAACCAGACCGCCAAGACACCAGAGGCGGTCAACGCGATGCTGGGCAAGCTGGCGCCGGCGGCGGTGGCCAATGCCAAGCGCGAGGCCGCCGATCTGCAGGCGATGATCGACAAGGAGCAGAAGGCCGCGCGCAAGCCGACGTTCAAGCTCGAAGCCTGGGACTGGGCCTACTACAGCGAGAAGGTGCGCCAGGCCAAGTACAACTTCGACGAATCCCAGCTCAAGCCGTACTTCGAGCTGAAGAACGTGCTGGAAAACGGCGTGTTCTATGCGGCCAATCAGGAATACGGCCTGACCTTCAAGCAGCGCACCGACCTGCCGACCTACCGCGACGACATCACGGTCTATGACGTGTTCGACGCCGACGGCAAGCAGCTGGCGATCTTCATCGCCGACATGTATGCACGCGAATCCAAGCGCGGCGGTGCCTGGATGAACTCCTACGTGTCGCAGTCGGCGCTGACCGGTTTCAAGCCGGTGGTCGCCAATCACCTCAACATCCCCAAGCCACCGGCCGGCCAGCCGACGCTGCTGACCTGGGACGAGGTGACCACCATGTTCCATGAGTTCGGCCATGCGCTGCACGGCATGTTCTCGGACGTTAAATACCCGTATTTCTCCGGCACCAGCGTGCCGCGCGACTTCGTCGAGTTCCCCTCGCAGGTCAACGAGATGTGGGCCGACGAGCCGTCGATCCTGAAGAACTACGCCAAGCATTACCAGAACGGCACGCCGATGCCGCAGGCGCTGCTGGACAAGGTGATTGCCGCCTCCAAGTTCAACCAGGGCTTTGCCACCACCGAGTATCTGGGTGCGGCCATGCTCGATCAGAACTGGCACCAGATCAGCGCCAGCCAGGTGCCCGATGCCGCCGGCGTGATGGCATTCGAAGCCAAGGCCCTGCAGCAGGACGGCATCGCCTACGCGCCGGTGCCGCCGCGCTACAAGACCCCGTATTTCAGTCACATCATGGGCGGTTACGCGGCCGGTTATTACGCCTACATCTGGTCGGAAGTGCTCGACGCCAACACCCAGCAGTGGTTCAAGCAGCACGGCGGGCTGAGCCGCGCCAACGGCGATCGCTTCCGTCAGACCCTGCTCTCGCGCGGCGGCAGCGTCGATGCGATGGAACTGTTCCAGAACTTTGCCGGCCATGCGCCGCAGATCGAGCCCCTGCTCGAGAAGCGCGGCCTGAGTGCGCAAGGTGGCGATGGCGCCACGCCGGAAGTGCCGCAGTCCAAGCCGTAATCGCACTGCGTTGAAACCAAGACGCCACCCGGAGCGATCCGGGCGGCGTTTTTGATGGTCGCGATGAAGCGGGCTGCGCGAGCCGCAGCCGCCGCGCTCAGAGCTCGACCGAATCCACGCCCTCGAGCAATTTCCTCAACAGCTTTTCCAGCCGCACCTGCTCGGCATCGCTGATGCTGGAGGTCTCTGCATTGAGCAGCGTGCAGGCGTCGGGAAGCAGGCTGTTGATCAACGCCAGGCCTGCCGGCTGCAAGGTCAGCATGATCTTGCGCCGATCGTCCGGGCTGCTGCCACGCGCGATCAGGCCCTTCTCGCACAACTGATCGGTGAGCCGGGTGATGTTAGCCGGCTTTTCGCTGGCGGCTTCGGCCACTTCGGTGGGCGTGATCGCCTGCTCCGGGGTGCCGTAGAGCATCATCAGAATCTCGTATTCCGGCGGGCTGATGCCGTATGGCTTCAACCGCGCGCACCCCTGCGTATGCAGTCGCTTGTAGAGGTGCTTGATCAGCCGCACCAGAACGGCCGGTTCACGCGGAAACGCCGGATAGCGCACACAGGTGTGGTCCACGCGACTTGCGGTTGGATCGAAACTACTCATATCACCCGTTTGCTTACATTACTGAATGGCCAAGCCATTCAATCACATCATCTGTGGGGTGACACCTCAGCGTGCGAAGAGATGTACATATTCCGGCGCGACCGAGGCCAACACTGTCGAGGCAGCGACCTCGGCCGTTTGCGTCCCATCCGAATACGGCCCGACCTGATACGGCGGAAACACGAACCGAAGCGCGGTGATCTGCCCTGCCGGATTGAGCACCGGTACGAACTGGGCAAAGTTGTCGACCTGCGCGGCAGTGCCTTCGGCAATCATGCGATCGGCAGAGGCCAGCTGCTCGGCCTGTTCTTCGACCGGCACGCGATCGGCCTCCACGCGCTGGCTGGCGGCGTTGTGCAATTGCACGGCCACCTCGCGCCCGATCCTTTCCCAGCCTGCCGGATCCGGAATCAAGGCCTGCGCGGTCAATTGCTTGCGCTCCTTGACCAGCCAGACGAAGCGCGCCACCAACGGCTCGCCATGCGCACCACCGGTATAGCGGCTGCCGTCGGCGGACACGACGATCAGGTCCGGTGTCTGCAACACGGTCTCGAACGCCAGCGACAACTCGTAGGGTGCGGCCGGCTTGTCGTTGCCGAGCCCGGAGACCGCTTCCATGAGCTCGGTACGTGCTGCCTGCGCATAGCTGCGGATCAGTGCGGTCAGCTCGGGAAACGCGTCCAGCCCGCGCGGATAACTGATACCCACCATATAGGCGGGCGCGTGCTCGATCACATCCTCCAGCGGGCCGCTTTGCACCAGCACGGGCTCGGCCGGCGGTGCCGCGGCGGCGGCGGCGTCAGCGGCCGGCTGTGCCGATTCGGCCGTCGTCGGCTCGCGCTGCGTACATCCTGCCAACACGGCCAGCACCAGCAAGCCCCGGACTGCGTTCACTCCTGACAACCGCCCCATTCCCACCTGCTCCCCATCGATACATCTGCAAAGACACGCTGCCGGCGATCAGGCCAGCAGATCCTGAAACTGTTGGTGCCGCCGGATATACGCCTCGGCATAACTGCAGGCAGGTACGACCTTGTAGCCCTGCTGGCGCGCATGCGCCAAGGCAGCCTCCACCAGCACTGCGGCAATGCCGCGTCCACCGATCGCGTCGGGCACATGCGTATGGGTGATGGTCATGCGCTCACCTTCCAGACGGTATGCCAGTTCGGCATGCTGTCCATCGGTGTCTACGCTGAAGCGCTGCTGCGTGGAATCGTGGTCTGCCTGCACTGTCGCTGCCTCCATGGTGGTCTGCACGAGGCAGTGACGATGGCGAGCAGTGTGACCAGCGCGGCGCCGCGCCTGCGTGAAAATGAATCGATGCTGTGACCGCCCGCGCAGCCTGCCGAACTGGCACTTAAGTTCGCTCGCGCCGCGCCGATAGCTGAGCCGAAGGCGCCCGTTGCAAGCTGGGCCGGCGCGATCGCCGATGCCTTCGCCTTATCTACGAGGAGTCACCGCATGCACAACGATTCGGCAGGACACGGCGCAGACAGCGATAGCTCGCTGCTGGAAGGCCTGTTCCAGTTCGCCATCAAGGGCGACACCCACAACCCCGACTTCGCGCAGCTCAACGACACGGTGTACCAGCGCCTGCAGCAGGCCTACGGGTCGGTGCCCACCGGCAGCGTCGCTGGCGACCAGAACCGCGACGCGGCCTGAGCCGGCATCGCACCACTCGCCAGGACCGCTCGCGCACTCGCCGCGATGGTCCTGGTCCGGTCGCCCGACGCGACCTGCCCATCCCGACACCTTTGACCTAACCGCGCGTGCCACCGGTTGCCGGCGGTCGGTTTGCCAACCGGTCAGCCGAAACGCGGATGGGACAGCTGCTCCATGAATACCTGCAGCACGCGCGGCTCCATGATCAGCATGAACATCACGCCGAACGCGGCACCGGCCAGGTGCGCGCTGTGGTTGATGCGATCGCCGCCGCGGCGGTCCATCCACAGGCTGTAGCCGACATAGAACACCGCGTAGATGATCGCCGGCGCCGGAATGAACAGCACCAGGATGATGGTCCACGGCTGCAGCAGGATGAAGGCGAACAACACCGCCGACACCGCGCCGGAGGCGCCCAGGCTGAGATAGTTCGGGTTCTTCTGGTTCTTCAGATAGCTGGGCAGGATCGAGACCACCAGCGCCGCCAGATAGAACAGCGGATAGGTCAGCACGCTGCCGGTCAGCTGGGTCATCACGTTTTCGATCACCCGGCCGAAGAAGAACAGCGTGATCATGTTGAAGACCAGGTGGCCCAGGTCGGCATGGATGAAACCGTAGGTGACCAGGCGGTCGTACTGCTTGTGCTTGTCCAGCGCCGGCGGCCACAGGATCAGGCGGTCGGCCAGCTTGCGGTTGTTGAACGCCATCCACGAGACGATGCCGGTGATGGCGATCAGGATCAGGGTAATCATGCGGACCTCAGGCAGAACGGTAATTGTCGACCATGCGATACCCGCGCGCGTACAGGCCGAAGGCCAGTGCCGCCAGGAACGCGAAGGCCGCGAAGAAGAACATCAAAAATGCCGCTTCGCTGAGCCCAGTATCGGCGATGTGGGAGGTCACCGTGGCGTTGCGCACTGCCACGTTCGACAGCAGCACCCATAGATTGCCCACCGTGGTGGTCAGATACCAGAAGCTCATCACCACGCCCTTCATGGACGGCGGCGCCTGGCTGTAGGCGAACTCGATCCCGGTGGCCGACACCAGCACCTCGCCGAAGGTCAGCAGCGCATAGGGCAGGATCTGCCAGGCAATATGCATCGGCTCGCCGCCGTCCATGCTGATCTGGATGGCACCGACCGCGATCCAGGCCAGGCTGCTGAACGCGATGCCGCAGGTCATGCGGCGCAGCGCGGTGGGCTCCCAGCCGCCACGCCGCAGCAGCGGGTACAGCACCAGATTGTTGAACGGGATCAGCAGCATCACCAGCAGCGGATTGAGCGCCTGCATCTGCGAGGCGGTGAACCAGGCCGGCATCGTCATCTCGCGCCCCTGCAGGACCCAGGTCGAGGCCTTCTGGTCGAACAGTGAAAAGAACGGCGTCACCAGCGCGAAGATCACCAGCACCCGCAGCAGCGCGCGCACGCCTTCGACCGCGGTATCGGGATGGATGCCGCGCGCGCGCTCCAGCTGCCACCAGGTGCCGCCGCCGATGCCGGCCAGCAACAGCACCAGCGCCATGCACAGGCAGATGACGATGCCGAGCTGGTCAACCAGCGCAAAGCAGGCCAGCGCCAGCAGTACCGACAGCACTGCCAGCATCAGCCCCGGACGTCCCTGCCCCGGCGCCTGTGTCAGCAATGCGGTGCGCACCACCGCACCGAAGCCGTGCGGGTCCTTCGGCGGCAATGGCACCCGCACATAGCGCCTGCGGCCCAGCCAGAACACCAGCGTGGCCACGAACATCAGGATGCCGGGAATGCCGAATGCCCACGCCGGGCCCAGATTCTTCAGCGCCAGCGGGATCAACAACGAGGCGAACAACGAGCCGAAGTTGATGATCCAGTAGAAGCCGTCGAACACCACCTTGGCCAGGTGCTTGTTGGACTGGTCGAACTGGTCGCCCATGAACGAGGCCACCAGCGGCTTGATGCCGCCCGCCCCCAGCGCGATCAGGCCCAGCCCGAGGAAGAAGCCGTTGCGGCTGCCTTCGAACAGCGCCAGGCAGGCATGCCCGGCGCAATACACCAGGCTGAACCACAGGATGGTGTTGTATTTGCCGAAGAAGCGATCGGCCAGCCAACCGCCGAGCAACGGGAAGAAAAACACCCCGATCATGAAGCTGTGCAGGATGTGCTTGGCCTCCGCCTCGCGGCCGGGTCCGCTGACCTCCTGCAACAGCAGCGAGGTGATCAGGAACTGCACCAGGATGTTGCGCATCCCGTAGAAGCTGAAACGCTCGCAGGCTTCGTTGCCGATGATGAAGGGTATCTGGCGCGGCAGCCGCGCACCGGCAGTGGGGCCCGGCAAGGTGGAAGTGGTCAAGGGCAGTCCGGTCGAGCAGAAAACACGCGCTATCGTACCGGCGGCCGCCGGTTGGCCGCCATCGCGACCATTGGATAAGGCCCAAGGTGCACCGCTGCATGCATCGAAGTCGGCGCGCTCGTTGCCACCGTTGCGGTGCGCCTGACACGTCCTCCGGCCCAGGCGTGCCAAAAAAACCTGTCGGTACGCCGCAACCACGCCGATCACACGCAAGTCATGACGCAGTGCAGATTGGCCTGCTGCGCCGGCTCGGCTACATTGCAAACGTTTTCCTGGAACACTGGACCGCTGGATGCCCCGCTTCACCCGCCTGGCCCTGAGCCTGTTGCTGCTGACCACCGCCCCTGCCGCACTGGCCGCCGAACCGCTGACCACCCAGGCCGAGCGCAGCGGGTTTGCGCAAACCGGACGCTACGATGAAGTCATCGCGCTCTGCGATGCCTTTGCGCAGCGCTACCCGCAGGCGGTGCGCTGCATCGAGTTCGGTACCACCCCGGAAGGCCGGCCGATGAAGGCGCTGATCGTCTCCACCAGCGGCGCACTGGATGCCGACAGCGCTGCGCAGCGCAAGTTGCCGGTGGTGCTGGTGCAAGGCGGCATCCATGCCGGCGAGATCGACGGCAAGGACGCGGGCTTTCTGGCCTTGCGCGAATTGCTGGACGGCAAAACCGGCAAAGGTGTGCTCGACAAACTGGTCTGGGTGTTCGTGCCGGTGTTCAACGTCGACGGCCACGAGCGCTTCGGCGCCTGGAACCGACCCAATCAACGTGGCCCCGAGCAGATGGGCTGGCGCACCACCGCGCAGAACCTCAATCTCAATCGCGACTACCTCAAGGCCGACGCGCCGGAAATGCAGGCGATGCTGCGGCTGGTGCAGCAGTGGGATCCGTTGATGTACGTGGACCTGCACGTCACCGATGGTGCCAAGTTCGAGCACGACGTATCGGTGCAGGTGGAGCCCGTGCACGCCGGCGATGCCACGCTGCAACGCGACGGCACGCGCTGGCGCGATGCGGTGATTGCCGACCTGTCCAGACAGGGCTCGCTGCCGCTGCCGTATTACCCCTCATTCGTGCACGAGGACGACCCGACCTCGGGCTTTGCCGACGACGTGTCGCCGCCGCGGTTTTCGCATGGCTATTTCCTGTTGCGCAACCGCTTCGGCATGCTGGTGGAAACGCACTCGTGGAAGACCTACCCGGTGCGCGTACGCGTCACCTGCAACGCCATCGTGTCCGTGCTGCAGCAGGCCGCGCGCAACGGCGCCCGCTGGCGCGCCGATGCGCTGGCGGCCGATCAGCGCGCCACCAGGCTGGCCGGCGAGATGGAGCCGTTGAGCTTCGCTGCCGGCCCGGCCGCACGCACCGTGGCCTTCCGTGGTTACGCCTACACGCGGACGCCCTCGCCGATTTCCGGCGCGTTGATGACGCGCTACGACGAGACCAGGCCACAACTCTGGAAGGTGCCGTTACGCGATCAGATCAAGCCGGACGTGGTGGTCGATGCGCCACGCGGCGGCTACCTGGTGCCTGCCGCGCAAGCGGCGCTGGTGGCGGAGAAACTGCGCCTGCACGGCATCGCCTTCGACACCATCGCCACCACTGCCGCCCATCCGGTGCAGAGCTTCCGTGCCGACAAGGCAACGTTTGCCGCGCGTTCCAACGAAGGCCACCAGAACCTGGAGATCACCGGGCAATGGCGCGATGAAACCCGCACCGTGCCGGCCGGCTCCTTGTTCGTTCCGATCGCCCAGGCCAGGTCGCGCCTGGTGATGGCGATGCTGGAACCGCAGGCGCCGGATTCACTGCTGCAATGGGGCCTGTTCAACACCGCATTCGAGCGCAAGGAATACATGGAGGACTACGTCGCCGAAGAGGTCGCGCGCGACATGCTCGAGCGCGACCCGGCAGTGAAGGCGCAATTCGAACAGCGTCTGGCCAGCGATGCGGCCTTCGCGGCCGACCCGAAGGCACGCCTGGAATTCTTCGCGCGCCTGCACGCCTCCTGGGACGAGCGCTACCGCCTGTATCCGGTGCTACGCACGGCACAGACGCAGTTCTGAGCCGGCGCCCGCTTCCGGCAAACACCTGATTCGGCGCGCACGCGCGCCTTTCGAACCCGGGCACCGCGGTGCCCTCCCTGATTGCAACCGCACCACAAGGACCACCCGTGCCCCATCTCGATATGAAACCGTTTACACACTCCAGTCCACGCCGTCTTGCGTTGGCCATCGCCCTTGGCGTCAGCACCGCGTTTGCCGCCCCGCTCGGCGCACAGACCGCCGCCGCAGCGCAGCCGTGGATGGACACCGCGCTGACCGCGGACCAGCGCGCCGACCGTCTGCTCGCGCAGATGAGCGAGGACGAAAAATTCCAGATGCTGCGCAGCTACTTCGGCCTGGGCACCGACAAGATTCCCAAGCCCGAGGGCGCGCTGGGCTCGGCCGGCTATGTCCCCGGCGTCCCACGGCTGGGCATCCCGGCGCAGCAACTGGCCGATGCCGGCGTGGGCGTGACCAATCCCGGCGGCATCCGCAAGGGCGACTTCGCCACCGCGATGCCGTCCGGCCCGTCGACCGCGTCGAGCTGGAATCCACAGCTGGCCTATGCCGGCGGCAAGACCATGGGCCGTGAATCCTGGCAGCAGGGCTTCAATGTGCTGCTGGCTGGCAGCGTCAACCTGCAGCGCGACCCGCGCAACGGACGCAATTTCGAATATGCCGGCGAAGACCCGCTGCTGGCCGGCACCATGGTCGGCGAGTCGATCCGCGGCGTGCAGAGCGAGCACGTGCTGTCGACGATGAAGCACTACGCGCTCAACGACATGGAGACGCGACGCAATTTCCACAGCGCCGAGATCGGCGAGCAGGCGATGCACGAATCGGACCTGCTGGCGTTTGAGATCGCCTTGAAGATCGGCGACCCGGCCTCGGTGATGTGCTCCTACAACAAGATCAACGGCATCTACGGCTGCGAGCACGATTACCTGCTCAACCAGGTGCTCAAGCAGGAATGGAAATACCCCGGCTACGTGATGTCCGACTGGGGCGGCGTGCATAGCGGCTCCAAGGCGGCCCTGGCCGGACTCGATCAGCAATCGGCTGGCGAAGTGTTCGACGCGGCGGTGTTCTTCGACGCGCCGTTGCGCATGGCGGTGTCGGCCGGCGTGGTGCCGCGCGCGCGCTTTGACGACATGGTCAAGCGCGTGCTGCGCAGCCTGTTCGCGCATGGCGCGTTCGATCATCCCACCCAGCGCCAGCCGATCGATGGCAAGGCCGGGCAGCTGTCCGCGCAGCATGTTGCCGAGGAAGGCAGCGTGCTGCTGCGTAACGAGCAGGCCACTTTGCCGCTATCCAAGGAGGTGCGCCGCATCGCGGTGATCGGTGGGTATGCCGACAAGGGCGTGATGTCCGGCGGCGGTTCCTCGCGTGTGGACTACACCATCAACGGTGGCAACGCCGTACCCGGCCTCAATCCGACCACCTGGCCCGGCCCGGTGATCATCCATCCGTCCTCGCCGCTGCAGGCGCTGCGCGCCGCGTTGCCGAACGTGCAGATCGATTATGTCGACGGCAAGGACCGCGCTGCCGCGGCACGCGCGGCCAAGGCTGCCGATGTGGCGATCGTGTTCGCCACCCAATGGTCGGCCGAATCGGTGGACCTGCCGGACATGCAATTGCCCGACAACCAGGATGCCTTGATCGAGGCGGTGGCCAAGGCCAACCCCAAGACCACCGTGGTGCTGGAAACCAACGGCCCGGTGCGCATGCCCTGGGCCGAGCGCGTGCCGGCGGTATTGCAGGCGTGGTATCCCGGCATCGGCGGCGGTGAGGCGATCGCCAACCTGCTGACCGGCGCGGTGAACCCTTCCGGCCATCTGCCGGTGACCTGGCCGGTGGACGAATCGCAGCTGCCGCGTCCCTCGATCCCGGGCCTGGGCTTCAAGCCGGCCAAGCCGGGCGAAGACAGCATCGACTACGCCATCGAAGGCGCCAACGTCGGCTACAAGTGGTTTGCCGCGCGCAAGCTGACCCCGCGTTATCCATTCGGCCATGGCCTGTCGTACACGCAGTTCCGCATGGGCGGGCTGCGCGTGGAAGCCAACGGCAGCCAGCTCACGGCGAACTTCGAGGTGGAAAACATCGGCCAGCGCGAAGGCGCCGCCGTGCCGCAGCTCTACGTCACCCTGCCCGACGGCCATGCCACCCCGCTGCGCCTGATCGGCTGGCAGAAGCTCACGCTCAAGCCGGGCGAAAAGCGCGCCGTGCAGGTGATCGCCGAACCCAAGACGCTGGCCGACTTCGATGCCAAGGCGCGTCACTGGACGATTGCCGCCGGCACCTATCGCGTGCAGCTGGCACGTTCGGCAGGCGAACCGGTGCAGAGTGCGGAGGTCAGCTTGCAGGCGGCGCAGCTGCCGTAATCCGGTGTGGTGGCGGGCATGCAGTGCGCATGTCCGCCACGCTGTCTTCTCCCGTCGCCGGCAGGCACCGGCCACCACGAAAAATTTGTGCCGGATGCGTTGACAGCGTCGCGCGCAACTTGCACAATTCGCGTCCTGAGTCGCCCAGGTGGCGGAATTGGTAGACGCACTAGCTTCAGGTGCTAGCGGGGGCAACTTCGTGGAGGTTCGAGTCCTCTCCTGGGCACCACGACTCACGGTAGATCGTAAAAAACCCCGCTCTGGCGGGGTTTTTTGCGTCTGGGCCATACGATTCACGATGGTGTGCGGCATCGGTGATGTCTGCCGATCGGCAGCGTCGCAAGGGCGCGGCGTCAGTGACTTTCGACACGCGACCACCTGTTGCCGCTGTGGCGACCATGCGCAACGCCTCCACGACGGCAGCACGCGCCATGCGCATCCTCCTCTGGCTTGCCCTGCTGCCGGCCGTTGTCAGTCCGCATGCACGGGCACAGCAGACCGACAAACACGATGCCCCGCGCCATCGCGCGCAGGTGTCTTCGCAGCAATGCGGTCTGGGCACGCCGTTCAACGTGCTCGCCGACAGCGGCGGCATCTGGCTTTACCGCGACAGCGATTGGCCACGCGAAATTTTCTTCCACGGCGGCGAACTGAGCATCGACCACAAGCTGCAGCAGACCAGCACGGCCGATGCACGACGCCTTGGGGAGATGGAACAGCGCACCCGCGCACTGATGCCGCAGGTTGCCGGCATTGCCTATCAGGTGATCGACCTCAGTTACGACGCACTCGGCGGTGTCATCGAGGTCATGACCGGCAGTGCGCTCAACGCCCGCAAGATCGAACGGCTGCGCAAACGCGCACGCGCGTATGTCGACGGCACCCTGGGCAAGGGGCGTTGGGAGCAGAAGGCCTTCGACGGCAACTTCGCAAACTACGTCGAACACGAAACCGAGCAATTCAAGGGCAGCATCGCGCGCCACATGCTCTGGCAAATCGTCACCGGGCGTTCGGACGGAATCGACAAACGCGCCCAACAGATGGAGGGCCAACTGGATGCAAGGCTGGATGCCCAGGCGTCCACCATCGAGGCCAGCGCCAACGCGCTATGCACCCAGGTGCAGGCACTGCGTCAGTTAGAGGACGCGCTCGAGTTCCGTTACCAGGGCAAGCGACTGCAACTACTCGCTCCCCTGCAGGACGACACGCCGCGCCATGATACCGAACATGCCGAACCGAAGCCCGACAACGGCGACGCACCACCGAACCGCGCAGTCGGGCTGCAACCAGCAACAAACAGCTGAGGCCTCACGCCCTCGGTCGGATCATTGTTCCCCTGGCGGGGCGGGCATGTCCTTGATGCCCTGCCGGATGGCGCTTGAACGGGCGAGATCTCCGCTTGCCTCATACGCCTCGGCAAGGCTGTCCAGCATTGCGGGACGCCGGAAACAGCAACACATTGAGCGCGAACACACGAATCTCCGCATCTGCGTCGGTCAAGGCCGCAGCGCCCTCACCGCTCCAAACGGTTTGCTGGTTGCTCTGCGAAGCGCTACGCACGCCGACCATATTGACTGGCTCTTGCCCGCCCACCGCCGCGGGACCTTACGCGGCATGGATGCCGCATAAGCGCCTACAAGAACGTACTTGCGGCGTGTCCTGCGAGGGTGGGCGGGCAAGGGCCCTGCAGCCAAGTCGCAGATCACGCGCTCTGCACTAGACCGGCATGAAGTCGTGGTCTTAGCCGACGTTAGAGCGGCCAAGCACCTTGTCACCCGCGCCTAATGCCCACCCGCCGCCGCTGCACCACCGGCACCCGCACCGAACGGCGGTTTGGCCAGCCACAGGAAGAAGATGATCGCCAGAAACGTCCAGCCGAGCAGGTAGAAGATGTCGTTGAAGCCCATCTGCGAGGCCTGGTGATTGATCATGTTGTTGAGCGAGGCCGCGCCGCGTTGCAGGTCGCCCTGCCCCATCGCGGTGACCTGCTCCTGCATGCCCGGGGTGTAGACCGAGATGTGTTCGGTGATGTGCGCGTGGTGCACCTGGGTGCGGCGTGCCCACAGATAGGTGGTCAGCGATGCGGCGAAGCTGCCGCCCAGGGTGCGCAGGAAGGTGGCCAGGCCGGAACCTGCCGCGATCTCGCGACCGTCCAGGTCCGAGAGCAGAATCTGCAGCACCGGCATGAAGAACAAGGCCACACCCACGCCCATCACCAATTGCACGGTGGCCACATGGCTGAAGTCCACCTGCAGGTTGAAGTTGGAGCGCAGGAAGCTGGTGAACGACAGGAAGATAAAGGCGACGGTGGCGAGCATGCGCAGGTCGAAACGCAGCGCGTACTTGCCCACGAATGGCGTCATCAGCACCGGCAGGATGCCGATCGGCGCGGTGGCAAGGCCGGCCCAGATCGCGGTGTAGCCCATGTCGCGTTGCAGCCATTGCGGAATCAGCAGGCTCACGCTGAAAAACGCCGCATAGGCCACCACCATCGCCAGTGTGCCGGCGCGGAAGTTGCGATGCCGGAACAGCTTGAGATCGACGATGGGATCCTTGTCGGTGAGTTCCCAGATCACGAACACCACCAGCGCAACAGCAGCGACGCAAGCCAGCACCACGATCTTGTCGGAAGAGAACCAGTCCTCGTCGTTGCCCAGGTCCAACACCAGCTGCAGCGCACCGACGCCGACCACCAGCAGGATCAAGCCGATGTAGTCCATGCGCGGCTTTTCCAGCTGCTCGGGGCGATGGCGCAACTGCGAACCCACAATACTGCTGGCGATGATGCCCAACGGCACATTGATCAGGAAGATCCATTCCCAGCTGTAGTTGTCGGTGATCCAGCCACCCAGGATCGGCCCGGCGATCGGCGCCACCACGGTGATCATCGCCAGCAAGGCGAGCGCCTGCCCGCGTTTTTCGCGCGGGTAGATCGACACCAGCAGGCTCTGGGTGATCGGGTACATCGGCCCGGCAACAAACCCCTGCAGCGCGCGCGACACCACCAGCATGCCCATGCTCTGGGCCAGGCCGCACAGCAACGAGGCCACGGTAAAGGCCAGCGTCGACCACACGAACAACTTGGTCTCGCCGAAGCGGCGGCTCAGCCAGCCGGTCAGCGGCAGGGCGATCGCGGTGCTGACCGCGAACGAGGTGATGACCCAGGTGGCCTGCTGCGAGCTGGCGCCGAGATTGCCGGCGATGGTCGGCAACGAGACGTTGGCGATGGTGGTGTCCAGCACCTGCATGAACGAGGCCATCGCCAGGCCCACGGTGCACAGCGCCACGCTCGCCGGGCGAAAGCCGGCGGCGGGTGCAGGTGCCGAGGGACCGCCTGGCGCGGTGGGAGCTTGCGAAGACATGCTGGCTTAGCCCGCCTTGGACGCAGCCTGCGCAGGCAGGTTGTCCTGGATGATGCGTTGGATGTCCGCGTCGGCGGCCTGCAACTGCTGCGCATACACGTCGGTGGAGAACACCGCGCCATTGGCGAACTTGGTCGGCAGCACGCTGCCCTGCTGGTCGTGCAGGTTGACGTCGACCTTCATCGACAAACCGATGCGCAGCGGATTGCCGGCCAGTTGCTTGGCATCCACCGCGATGCGCACCGGCACGCGCTGCACGATCTTGATCCAGTTGCCGCTGGCGTTTTGCGCCGGCAACAGCGAGAACGCGCTGCCGGTGCCCAGGCCCAGGCTTTCGATGCGGCCGGTGTAGTCCACGCCGCCGCCGTACAGATCCGAATGCAGTTCCACTTCCTGGCCCAGGCGCATGTGCTTGAGCTGGGTTTCCTTGAAGTTGGCTTCCACCCACACCTGCTCCAGCGGCACCACTGCCATCAGCACGCTGCCGGGCTGCACACGCTGGCCCAGCTGCGCCGAGCGACGCGCCACGTAGCCGGACACCGGCGCGATGACACCGGTGCGCGCATGGTTGAGATAGGCCTGACGCAGCTGCGCGGCGGCAGTCTGCACGTCCGGCTGGTTGGCCACCGCACTGTCGTCCACCAGTGCGCGGTTGCGTTCGAAGCTCTCGCGCGAACCGCTCACCGCCGCTTCGGCAGCGGCCAGTTCCTCGCGGGCATGCGCCAGTTCTTCATTGGAGATCGCGCCGCTGGCGGCCAGATCCTTGCGGCGTGCGAAGTCGGCACGTGCGCTGCGCAGGCTCACCTCGCGCGAGGACAGTTCGGCCTGCGCGCCTTCCACGCTACGGTACAGACCACGCACCTGGCGCACGGTCTTGGCCAGATTGGCCTCGGCCTGCTGCAATGCGACTGCGGTGTCGGCCGGGTCCAGCTGCACCAGCAACTGGCCGCGCTCCACGCGCATGCCGTCTTCGGCGCCAATGCTGACCACGGTGCCGCCGACCATCGGGGTGATCTGCACCTGGTTGCCCTGCACGTAGGCGTCGTCGGTGTCCTCGTGCCAGCGGCCGACCAGGAAGTACCACACCACAAGACCGATGATCGCCAGGATCACCACAATGGCCACGATGCGCAGCGCCGCACGGCGCTTGCTGGGCGCGGCCGGCGCAGGTTGGGAAGAAGTTGGAGTCGTCTGGCTCATCGTCGCTGTCTCAGGAATTCGGTTATGCGGAAGTGGTCGCGGCGTGTGCGGTATCGCGCGCAGGTTCCGGCGTGAATCCGCCGCCCAGGGCACGCTGCAACCTCACCGAGGCCAACAGTTGTTGCGATTGCAGGCTGGCCATGCGCTGGCGTGCGAGCAGCAATTGCTCCTGCACGCTGAGCACTTCCAGGTAGCTGCCGATGCCGGCGCGGTAGCGCTGCTGCGCCAGTTCGAAGGCGGCGGTCACGGTCTGCACGGCGTCGTCCTGCGCGCGCGCACGCTGCTCCAGCGAACGCACGGCGTTGACCTGGTCGGCTACCTCGCGCAGGGCGTCGATCACCTTCTGGTTGTAATCGGCCACCGCCAGGTCGTATTGCGCATCGCTGCCGGCCAGATTGGCGCGCAGCTTGCCGCCATCGAAGATCGGCAGGCTCAGCGCCGGCGCAACCACGCCGAACACCGAGGCGCTTTCCAGCAACTGGCCGACATCGCGATTCACCACACCGCCCAGCGCCGTGATGTTGAAACTGGGGTAGAAGCGGGTCTTGGCGGCGGCGATATCCTGATCGGCGGCCTCCACGCGCCAGCGCGCGGCGACCACGTCGGGGCGGCGGCCCAACAGGTCGGCAGGCAGGTTGCTCGGCAGCTGCGTGGCGATGGCCGCCTCCAGCGTCGGGCGCGCGATCTCCAGCCCGCGATCCGGGCCCTGCCCGGCCAGCGCGGCCAGGGCGTTGCGCGCCTCGTCGATCTGCTGCTGCGCGGACTGCAACTGCTGCTGCGCCGACGGTACGCGGGCCTGCGCCTGGCGCACCTGCAGATCGCTGTCGATGCCGGCGCCGCGGCGTTGCCGGGTGAGCTCCAGGGTCTTCTGCACGCGGGTCAACTCATCGTTGGCCACGTCGTGCAGGCGCCATGCGTAGTCGAGCTGCGCATAGGCTTCGGCGATCGCCGCCGACAGGTTCAGGCGTGCCGCCTGTGCGTCCACCTCGGCCGCATGCGCCTGGTCCACCGCCGCTTCCCAGGTGGCGCGCTTGCCGCCCCACAGGTCCACGCCATAGCGGAAGTCCAGCACCAGTTGGCCGTTGCCGCCGAACTTGCCGCCGCGCTCATCGCCCACCATCGATTCGGGCAACTGCACGCCCGCATAGCCACCGGACACCGACAGGCTGGGGCCGCGATCGGCCTGCGCGCTACCGATGCGTGCCTGCGCCTGGCGCAGGCGCGCATCGGCCGCCGCCAGGCTGGGACTGTGCTGCAGGCCTTCGGCGATCAGCGCGTTCAATTGCGCATCGCCCAGGGCGCGCCACCAGTCGCTGGCCGGCCAGGCGGCCGGGCTCAGGTTGGCCTGCGCGAGGGTGCGCTCGGCATGCACTGCGCCCGGCTCCAGCATGGTGCCCTGCGGGGCAAGCCCGCGGCTGCTGGCGCAGGCGGCCAGCGCCAGCGTCAGCGCAGTGAGGACGAGCGGCCGCGCAAGCTGCGTGGACCGCAGGCGCAGTATCTGGATCGGGGAACTAGCAGCGTTCATGAGTTGAGTGCATCGCGGACACGGATGAGAAGAGAGGTGAGTTGCTCGCGCTCGGGCGGGGCCAGATCGCGCAAGCCATGCTCGATGGCGCGCTCGCCGCGCAGCTTCAGGCGCTCCCACAGCGCCACGCCCTGTTCGGTCATGACGATCTGCAGCGCGCGCCGGTCCTGCGCGTGTGGCTCGCGTCGCACCGCACCGAGCGCTTCGAGCTTGTCGAGCAGGCGGGTGACCGCGCTCGGGGTCTGGTCCAGCGCCAGCGCCAGTTCGTTGGCCGTGCAGGGCGAGCGCACCGCCAGGATCTTCAGGCCGACGTAGTGGCTGAAGCCGAAGTCCGGCAGCTCGCCCTTCATTTCGGCATCGAGCTGACGCATCAGCGCATCGCGCACCTGGCGCAACAGCAGGCCGAACGACGGCGAGGCGGTGGAGAGGTCATTCATGGCGGGCTATTTTCTTCCGAAAAATATATTTGTCAACGCAAATATTTCTAACGGGATTAAACCGCCAGCAAGGATCGTCACCTTACGCGCCTGTGCCGCTGGCCTGGTAATACAATTGCGCCAATGACTGTCGAAAATCCGCCAACCACACGCGATGCCCTGCCGCCCGGCGTGCGCGACAGCTTCGAGTGGGCCGACGGACCGGAGGTGATCGCGTTCCTGGCCGACCTGCGCGCGGTATGGGCGCCGGAGACGGTGCGGCATGCGCATGTCCGCGGGCAGCTGATGTATGTGGAGCATGGCGTGCTGACGGTGCACACCGAGCAGGGAACCCTGTCGCTACCGCCGGGCTGCGCCGGCTGGATGCCGCCCGGCCAGCAACACACCGTGGAACTGGCCGGGCCGCTGCGCGGCTGGGGCGTGGTGGTCCGGCCGGACGCCTGCGCCGCGTTGCCCGCGCAAGGCGGGGTGATCCGCCTGACCGGGCTCGCCCGCGAGGTGATCATGCGCGCGGCCGACTGGCCGCTGGGCCAGCCGCTCGACCCCGCCCGGCAACGCCTGGCCGCGGTGCTGCTGGACGAACTGCACCAGGTGCAGATCGACCACCTGCACCTGCCGATGCCGGCCGACCGGCGGCTGCTGCGCATCGCCCGACAGCTGCTCGATACCCCGGCCGACCCGCGCCCGCTGGACGCCTGGGCCGACTGGGGCGGGCTGTCGGCGCGCAGCCTGAGCCGGCATTTCCGCAGCGAGACCGGGCTGAGTTTCGCGCAGTGGCGGCAGCAGGCCCGGCTGGCAGAGGCGCTGCGGCGGCTCAGCCAGGGCAGCCCGGTCGCCCAGGTCGCCGACCAGCTCGGATACAGCAGCCCCAGCGCCTTCGTCAGTGTGTTCCACCGCCATTTCGGCGCTCCACCCACGCGTTATCTGGCCGGCACGCATGCGCGCGGCTTGGCATCCCCCGCCGCATCCGGATAATCGGCGCTCTTCGAGCTCGCGCCACGGCGCGGGCTCCTCTTTCGTAGGACCTGGCTTTACATGACCGATCTGACCCGCCCCACCTTCCACGGCTTCGAGCAGCTGCCGCTGCGCGAGTACGCCGAACGCGCTTATCTCGACTATTCGATGTACGTGGTGCTCGACCGCGCCCTGCCGTTCCTGGGTGACGGCCTGAAGCCGGTGCAGCGGCGCATCATCTTCGCGATGAGCGAGCTGGGCCTGAATGCCGCTGCCAAGCCGAAGAAATCCGCGCGCACCGTGGGTGATGTGATCGGTAAGTACCATCCGCACGGCGACAGCGCCTGCTACGAAGCACTGGTGCTGATGGCGCAGCCGTTCTCGTATCGCTACCCGCTGATCGAGGGCCAGGGCAACTTCGGCTCCACCGACGACCCCAAGTCGTTCGCGGCGATGCGCTACACCGAATCCAAGCTGACCCCGATCGCCGAGGTGCTGCTGGGCGAAATCGGCCAGGGCACCACCGATTGGGCGCCCAACTTCGACGGTACCTTGGAAGAGCCGACCTGGCTGCCGGCGCGCCTGCCGCACCTGCTGCTCAACGGCACCACCGGCATCGCGGTGGGCATGGCCACCGACGTGCCGCCGCATAACCTCAACGAGATCGTCAGCGCGCTGCTGCGCCTGCTCGACAACCCCGATGCCACGGTCGCCGAGCTGTGCGAACACGTGCTCGGCCCGGACTACCCGACCACCGCCGAGATCATCACCCCGGCGGCCGATCTGCGCGCAATCTACGAGACCGGCCACGGCAGCGTGCGCGCACGCGCCACCTATAAGAAAGAACACGCCAACATCGTCATCGATGCGTTGCCGTACCAGGTCTCGCCGTCCAAGGTGATCGAACAGATCGCCCAGCAGATGCGCGCCAAGAAGCTGCCATGGCTGGAGGACATCCGCGACGAGTCCGACCACACCAGCCCGGTGCGGGTGGTGCTGGTGCCGCGCTCCAACCGTGTCGATGCCGAGCAGCTGATGGGCCACCTGTTCGTCACTACCGACCTTGAGCGCAGCTACCGCGTCAATCTCAACGTGATCGGCCTGGATGGTCGCCCGCAGGTCAAGAACCTCAGGCATTTGCTGAGCGAGTGGCTGAGCTTCCGCAGCGACACCGTCACCCGCCGCCTCAACCATCGCCTGCAGAAGGTCGAGCGCCGCCTGCACCTGTTGGAAGGGTTGTTGATCGCCTTCCTCAACCTGGACGAAGTGATCCGCATCGTCCGCAGCGAGGACGAACCCAAGCCGGTGTTGATCGCGCGCTTCGCGCTCAGCGAGGAACAGGCCGAATACATCCTGGAAACCAAGCTGCGCCAGCTGGCGCGCCTGGAAGAAATGAAGATCCGCGGCGAGCAGGAAGCCCTGGCCAAGGAACGCGCGCAGATCCTGGCCATCCTGGAAAGCAAGACCAAGCTGAAGAAGTTGATCAAGGACGAGCTGACCGCCGACGCCAAGAAGTTCGGCGATGCACGTCGCTCGCCGCTGGTGCAGCGTGGCGCCGCGCAGGCGATCGACGAAACCGAGATGGTCGCCAGCGAACCGATGACCGTGGTGCTGTCGGAGAAGGGCTGGGTACGCGCGGCCAAGGGCCACGAGGTCGACCCGGCCGGCATGTCCTACCGCGAAGGCGACAGCCTGCTGGCGGCGGTGCGCAGCCGCAGCACCCATCAGGTGGCGTTCCTGGATTCGGAAGGCCGCGCCTATTCGACCGCGGTGCATACCCTGCCCTCGGCACGCGGCAATGGCGAACCGTTGACCGGACGTTTCTCGCCGGCCTCGGGCGCGGCGTTCCAGGTCATGGCCAGCGCCGACAACGCCACCCGCTTCGTGCTGGCGTCATCGCACGGCTATGGCTTCGTCACCCGCTTCGAAAACCTCACCGGCCGCAACAAGGCCGGCAAGGCGATGCTCAACCTGACCACCGGCGCGCATGTGCTGACGCCTGCGCAGGTGACCAATCCGCAGAGCGACCGCATCGTCGCTGTCACCAGTGCCGGCAATCTGCTGGCGGTGACCGCCAGCGATGTGCCCGAGCTGGACAAGGGCAAAGGCAACAAGATCATCGACATCCCCAAGGCCAAGCTCGGCACCGAGCGCGTGGTCGCGGTGGTGGCGGTGGCTCCGGGCAACACGCTGCTGGTGCGCAGCGGCGCACGCACCATGAGCCTGTCGTTCAAGGATCTGGATAGCTATGTGGGCGCGCGTGCGAGTCGCGGTGCATTGCTGCCGCGAGGGTGGCAAAAGGTGGACGGGCTGGAAGTGCAGTAACGGCTGTTCACCGACGTGGCGCGCAGCGGCGCGTTCGACGCTGCCGCTGCCTCGATTTACTGAGGCGCGGCAAAAGGTGGACGGGCTGGAAGTGCAGTAACGGTGATTCGCTGACGCACCGCGCGATGGCGCGTTGGCCGCGCGGTCTTGAGCGACCCACAAAACTACCGCCAGCTGGACGCTGCCGGCGTTACGGCATCGTGCCCTCGGCCAGGTTGGCTTGCAACGGCGAGGTCACGCTGAGGCTCAAGCTCTGCATTGCCTTGAGAGGTAATCGAACGGTGCGGATGCGTCGGCTGTAGAGCGAGAGACTGAGGCCTTGCTGCAGGGCCCTTGTCCGCCCACCATCGCATGACACGCCGCAAGTACATCCCTGTAGGCTCTTACGCGGCATCCATGCCGCGTAAGGTCCCGCGACGGTGGGCGGACAAGGACCGGTCGAGATGGTCGGTATGGGTGGTTGCGAGCGCGGCGTGCGTGGTTGTGCGCAGTGCATGTCGCGCGGCGGTGCGGTGTGAGCGGTTCCTTTCGATCTGCAGTGTCAGTGCCATTGGCTGCATCACGGCACTCGTCAACGCAAACCAACAAGACAACATCATGGACACAGATTTCTGGCTGCAGCGTTGGCAGAACGGTCAGACCGGCTTCCATCAGGACCAGGTGATGCCGTTGCTGCAAAAGCACTGGCCGGCGTTGCAGCTGCCGCAGGTTGCCCGCGTGCTGGTGCCGTTATGCGGCAAGACGCTGGACCTGCACTGGTTGGCCGCACAAGGCCATCGCGTGCTGGGCGTGGAGATATCGCCGCTGGCGGTGACGCAATTCTTCGCTGATGCCGGCCTGCAACCGCAGCGCCACAGCAGCCGCGCGGGCGAGCACTTTATCGCCGGCCCGATCGAAATCATCTGCGGCGACGCGTTTGCACTGGAGCCAAGCGTGCTGGCCGATTGCAGCGCCGTCTACGACCGCGCCGCATTGATCGCCCTGCCGGCCGGCTTGCGCCAGCAGTATCTGCACACCACGTACGCGCGCCTGCCTGCGGGATGCCGCGGGCTGTTGATCACCCTGGAATACCCGCAGGCCGAAAAGGCCGGGCCGCCGTTTTCGGTGGATGCTGCCGCGGTGCACGCACTGTTCGACACGCAATGGCGGGTGCAGCCACTGGAACACCGCGACATCCTCGATCAGGAGCCGCGCTTCCGTGCCGATGGCGTCACCGCCCTGTCGACCGGCGTCTATCGTCTGCAACGCAACTGACGGTCACGGGCGAACTTTGTCATCGGCGAGCGCTGCCGACGCCCCAGTCGGGCGCCGCAGATGTTGCACAGGCAGCGCAGCGCGCGCCGATCAGGACCGCGCGGCGTTGCGCCACGCGATGGCTCGCACAACAGCGCAAGCCGCCGAGCAACAGCGCCGCAGACCGCCGGCAGCTGACGCAGACCACGCAGCAAGGCAACGGCAACGCACCGGGCGGCACCTGCCGATTGCAACCCTGCACTGCGCCTGCTCGGCGCCTGCGCAGTGCCCAGTCACCGGGCTCAGCCGGCGACGTGGCCCTTGTCGATCTTCGAGGTCTGATACAGCTCCAGGCCGATCCGCTTGATCAGGCCAAGCTGCTGCTCCAGCCACCAGGCGTGGTCTTCTTCGGTGTCCTGCAGCTGCTTGAGCAGGATGTCGCGGCTGACGTAATCGCCGTGCTCTTCGCACAGCTTCATGCCAGCGGCGAGATTCGCGCGCACTTCGTATTCCACCACCAGATCGCGCTCGAGCATCTCCACCACGGTCTTGCCTGGCGCAAACTCGGCCGGCCGCATGTCCGGGTCGCCTTCCAGGAACAGGATGCGCCGCAGCAGCGCATCGGCGTGCTCGGTCTCCTCTTCCATTTCGTGGTTGATGCGCTCGTACAGCGCCATCAGGCCCTGGTCCTCGTAACGGCGCGAGTGCAGAAAATACTGGTCGCGTGCCGCCAGTTCGCCGCGCAGCAGCTGCTTGAGGTAGTCGACGACTTCGGGATGGCCTTTCATGATGTGCTCCAGCGACGCAATGCGCGCATGGTGCCCTAAGCCGCAGCGCAATGATCTAATCGGAATCACTTTCAGTTGCGCTTGCGGCCAGACCCGCCATGGTCATGAGCGGCCGCCACACTGTGACCGAACTCAAGGACTCGACAATGCGCAAATGGCTGGGCCGGCTGCTGCTGGCAATCGTGGTGTTGATCGTGGCGGCCGTGCTGGCCGTGTATCTGCTGATGCGTGGCAGCCTGCCGCAGCTGGATGGCAACAGCGCATTGCAGGGCCTGGCGGCACCGGTCAGCGTGCAACGCGACCGGCGTGGCGTGGTCACCATCGATGCGGCCAGCCAGGTCGATGCCATGCGCGCACTCGGCTATGTGCACGCGCAGGAGCGCTACTTCGAGATGGACCTGATGCGCCGCGCACCGGCCGGCGAGTTGTCCGAGCTGTTCGGCGCCGCAGCGCTGGACCTGGACAAACGCAATCGCGTGCACCGGCTGCGCGCGCGCGTGCATGCCAGCCTGGATGTCGCCGCCGGCAGCCAGCGCGCCGCGCTGCAGGCCTATACCGAGGGCGTCAATGCCGGGCTGGCTGCACTGCGCGTGCGCCCTTGGCCGTACCTGTTGCTGCGGCAGACACCGCGCGCGTGGACGCTGGACGACTCCATCCTCACCGGCATGGCGATGTATGCCGACCTGCAGGACAACGACAACCAGACCGAACTGGCAGCCGCCCGCATCCGTGCGGTGGTGCCGGCGGCGCTGGCGGCATTGCTCGACCATCAAGGCTCCAGCTGGGATGCGCCGCTGTTCGGCCCCGCGCAAGGCGACGCCGTGCTGCCCGACGCCGCCACGCTGGATCTGCGCCGCCTGCCGCATGCAGCCGCCACCGCAGGCGCCGAGTCGCCGACGCCGGGCAGCAACAACTTCGCCGTGGACGGCAGCCTCACCAGCGACGGCCGCGCCATCGTCGCCGACGACATGCACCTGGGCCTGCGCGCGCCCAACATCTGGTTCCGCGCACGCCTGCGTTACCCGGACACCAGTGCGCCCGACGGCAAGGTGGACGTCACCGGTTTCACCCTGCCCGGCTTGCCGGCGGTGGTGGTCGGCAGCAACGGGCATGTGGCCTGGGCCTTTACCAACAGCTACATCGACACCGCCGACTTTGCGCGGATTGCGCCGGCCACGCCGGGTCATCCGCAAGCGCTCACCACCCATATCGAGACCATTCGCGTGGCCGGCGCCGCGCCGGTGCGCTTTGCGGTGCGCGAGAGCGCCTGGGGCCCGGTCCTGCACGACAACGCCGATGGCAGCCTGCTCGCACTGCGCTGGGCCGCGCAGCTGCCCGGCGCGATCCGGCTGGACTTTGCGCAGATGAGTACGGCGGCCGATGTGCAGGCCGCCTTTGCAGTGGCGGATCGCTCGGGCATTCCGGCACAGAACCTGTTGCTGGCCGATCGCAGCGGGCGCATCGCCTGGCGGTTGATCGGTGCGCGCCCGGTGCGCAACGCCGGCTGTGGCCCGGGCGGCATCGCCGAACTGGCAAGCTCGGCGCAGGGTGCGGACGCGGCATCGCCTTCGGTTGCGGCAACGGCGGCATCGGCGCAGGGCGGCTGCCTGCCCTGGCCGGTGCGCAGCGACGCTGCCCCCGCCCTGATCGATCCTTCCTCGCACCGGCTGTGGACCGCCAACAGCCGCGTCGTCGATGCGCAGCAGTTGGCCACGCTCGGCAATGCCGGCTACGACCTGGGTGCGCGTGCGCAGCAGATCCGCGACGACTTGTTCGCCAGGCAACGTTTCAACGAGCTGGACCTGCTCGCCATCCAGCTCGACGATCGCGCCGTGCTGCTCACGCGGTGGTGGCAGTTGTTGCGCAGCGTGGTCGAGCACAGCAAGGACCCGGCCTTGCAGCAGATCGAAGCCGCCACCCGGCAGTGGGACGGGCACGCATCCACCCGCTCGACCAGCTACCGCATCGTGCGCGGCTTTCGCGGCATGACCATCGACGCAGTGGAAGCCGGCCTGCTGGCGCCGGCAAAAGCCGCGCTCGGCAAGGACTTCCTGCCGCCGCGTCGCGCGCAGCTGGAAGGCATCGTCTGGCCGTTGCTGCAGCAGCGCCCGGCGCATCTGCTGCCGCCCGCCTATGCAAACTGGGATCAGCTGCTTGCCGAGGCTGCACGCAAGGCGCAGACCGATCTCGCTGCGCAGCACGGCGCCTTGAGCGAACGCACCTGGGGTGAACGCAACACCGCCGCCATCTGTCACCCGATCGCGCGGGCATTGCCTGCGCTCGCCAAGCGCTGGCTGTGCATGCCACCCGACCAACTGCCAGGCGATCGCGACATGCCGCGCGTGCAAGGCCCGGCCTTCGGCGCCTCCGAACGCATGGTGGTGTCGCCCGGCCATGAACAGGACGGCATCGTGCACATGCCGGGCGGCCAGAGCGGACACCCCTTGTCGCCGTTCTGGGGCGCAGGCCACGACGACTGGGTACACGGCCGGCCGACCCCGTTCCTGCCGACCGCGACCCGTTATTCGTTGCAACTGCAGCCGAAGTAGGCGGGGTCATTGCTGTCTCGAGCGTCGACACAGGTTTCGACCGTCGTTGGGGGGCTGGACGAACGCAAAATCGGTGTCTGCGTTCTGCAGATCGCACCGCGCACCTTGCACCTGGCACATCTGGATACCCAAGTATCCGCAACCACGCCCACCCACCGATCTGCCCAATCAAGCGAGCACAACATGCTAAGATGCATTTGATAACCATTCCCATTAGTGACCAATGCGCCCCACGCTCCTTGTCACCGCGCTCGCCGCTGTCCTGGCGTTACCCTCGCCCCGCGCCTTCGCCCAGCAACACACCAGCACCTCGGCAACCGTCACCGACCTCGATGGCGTCGACGTCGTCGGCCGTGCGCAGACGTTGTACAAATCTGACGACGCCGCGGTGGCCACACGCACCGATACGCCGTTGTCGCTGGTGCCGCAGTCGGTGCAGGTGTTGCCGCGCGAGCTGATCGACGACCAGGCCGCGCGCCAGATCACCGATCTGTATCGCAGCATCAGCGGCATCAGTTTCTTCAGCTATGCCGGCGTCACCCTGCGCGGATTCCGCCAGGAAAACGTGCTCTACGACGGATTGCGTGGCGATCCGTATGCCGGCTTCTCGGTGCCGCAGCTGTTCAATATCGAACGCGTGGAAGTGCTCAAGGGCCCGGCCGGTGCGTTGTACGGCGGCGGCGAACCCGGTGGCGTCATCAATTACGTCACCCGCAAGCCCGGCCATCAGGCCGCGCGTCGGGTCGAGCTGCAGGTGGGCAATCAATCCTTTGGGGCGGCCTCGTTCGAGGCCACCGGGCCGGCACGCGAAGACGGGCGCATTCGCTACCGCATCGGCGCCTATGCCGATGGCGAGGATGGCTTTCGCCGCAACACCGATAGCCAGAGCCAGATCGGCGATGCGTCGGTGGCGTTCGACATCGGCCAGACCGGCGAGCTCACGCTGCAGTACACCGACATCACCCAGAACCTGGGCGGCAATCGCCTGCGCGGCGTGCCGGTGGACGACGACGGCAACTTCCTCACCGACCGTCGCTGGAACCACAACGAGCCCACCGATTTCCTCGACATGCGCGCCAAGGTGGCGTTCGCGCAGTACCGCTTTGCGCCATCGGATGCGTGGGATGTGGACATGGCGATGCGCTGGTTCAAGAACGACGAGCATCAGATCTATCACGAGCCGATGGGCCTGATCGACCGCGATGGCGACGGCACCGCCGAATGGATGACGCGGCAGCTGCGCAACCAGTTCCGCGACAACGATGCGATCTCCAGCAACGTCAACGCGGTGTTCCGCACCCGCATCGGCGCGATCGAGCACAAGCTGCTGATGGGCGCGGACTACTATCGGCTGGATGCGGATTTCCGCGCGCAGACCGCCAACACCGCAGACACCGGCCGCGTGCGTGGGCCGGTGCCGGGCATCGACCTGTTCAACCCGGTGTATGGCCGCAGCGGCTTCTACGACTACGGCCTGGACAGCCTGCCCTGGCGCGCCACCAGTACCCGCAGCCAGCGCTATGGGGCGTATCTGCAGGACGAACTCACGCTGACGCCGCGCTGGTTTGCGATGGCCGGACTGCGTTGGGATGGCTTCAAGGACGACAACCGTCTGGACGGCTCGCGCGTCACCGGCAACGATCTCAGCTGGCGTGTGGGCAGCACCTTCGTGCTGCGCGATGGCATCAACGCGTACGCGAGTTATGCCAGCGGCTTCCTGCCGCAGGATGCGGCCAATCAGGACAGCAGCGTCGGCGGGCCGTTCGATCCCGAGCGCAGCACGCAGTGGGAAGTGGGCCTGAAGACCGCGCTCAACGATGGCGGGCTGACGCTCAACACCGCGCTGTATCGCATCGAACGCAGCAATATCGTGCAGGCCAACGGCAGTATCGTCGATGGCGTCAATCAGCTCTCCGCGCTCGGCCTGGTGCGCAGCGAGGGCCTGGAAGTGGATCTGCTGGCCGACCTCACCGAACGCTGGGTGCTCAACCTGACGTACGCCTACAACGATGCACGCGTGCTCGATGCCGGCACCAACGGCATCACCAATGCGTCCGGCGACCGCTTCGCCAATGCACCTCGCAACACCTTCGGTCTGTGGACGCGCTACGACCTGCCGGCCTGGAATTCGGCAATTGCCTTCGGTGCCGACTACGTGGGCGAGCGGGTCAGCCTTGAAGGCCAGCGCGTCAAACCTTACGCCATCTTCGACATCAGCTGGCAGACGCAGTGGGATGCCTGGAAACTGCAGGTCAACGTCAAGAACCTGTTCGACAAGGTCTACGCCGCCAGCGGGTTCACCGAACGCACCGGGCACTTTCCTGGCGAACCGCGCCGTATCTACGCGCAGCTGGCCTACAGTTTTTAAGCGGGGCGAACGGGCGCCTGCCCAGGCCTTGGGCGATGCTGCAACTGTGACGCTGGTCGGCCAAAGCGGCCACTGCACGCACAGTTGCGGCCCTGACCAAGGCAGTGCAATGAACCTGCGCCGAATCAGGCAGGCCGGAATCAGCCAGACTTTAACGTCCGGTGGGACACACTAGAGGCCGTCGCGATCTGCAGCGTATTTGCGCACGATCGCCCTCCTCCCCCCCACTGACCGGAATCCGCATGCCTCAGCTTGCCCGCTCCGTTTCCGCCCTGTTGCCCCTGCTCGTTGCCACTGCCTGCTCGGCAGCGCCGCCCGCCAAATCCGGCCCACCGGATGCGCCGGTCGCCGCCTGTACCGCCAAGCTGCGCCCCGGGCAGGATCTGCAGAAAGCCATCGACAAGCTCCCGCAAGGCGATGCGCCTGCGGTGCTGTGCCTGGAAAAAGGCGAATTTCCGCTCAATGGGCTGGTCTCGATCCACCGCGGCAATCTCGTCTTGCGCGGCAAGGGCCCGACCACGGTGCTGCGCATGGCCGATGGCGTACAGCAACCGGCGCTGGTGGTCGGCGACTACGAAAACCAGCAGCCGACCGGCGTGATCCGCAATGTCAGCATCGAAGACATGCAGATCGTCGCCAGCACTGGCGACAAGGAGTTCATGCCCGAGCGTCCGTACCTGAGCAATAGCGCGGTGGTGGTGCGTTCCGGTCAGGGCATCCGGCTGGCCGGCCTGCAAGTCAACAAGTGCCGCAGCGCCTGCCTGCTGAGCGAGTACGACACCCGCGAGCTCACCATCGAAAACAACGATGTGTCCGGCGCGATCTGGGACGGCGTGTCGTTCAACCGCACCGCCAAGGTCACCATGGTCAACAACTACATCCACGACAACGTGGCTGCAGGCCTGACCACCGAGCATCTGGAAGACAGCGAGATCCGCAACAACCGCTTCGAGCGCAACGGCAGCCAGGGCATCTATCTGTCCGACGCGCGCCGCAACCGCTTCAGCAACAATCAGTTCGACGGCAACAAGGTCGCCGGCGTGTTCCTGGCCTGCGCCATCCGCTACCGCACGCCGGAAATCCTGTGCTGGGACAACAGCATGAGCCAGGACAACGTGTTCGAGAACAACCGCTTCTCCAATACGCCGTTCACCTACACCATCGGTGTGGACCGCGCTGCCAACTGCACGGCGGCCGACTTCAAGCCGAACCTGTGGCGCAACAACCAGGCCGACGTGGCCGGCGTGGATATCGAGCCGCAGCGCTACGGATACTGCGTGCGCCACGAGTGATCGCAGCAGCGGCCGGCAGCGCGTGAGCGCATGCCGGCCGCTGGAGTTTCAACTTCGATGCAGCAGCGTTACGACGCCAAGGCCTGTTCGTGCACGCCGGCAATCGCACGGCCGGACGGGTCGGCCATCGCGGCGAAGCTGGCATCCCAGGCGATCGCGGTCGGCGACGAACACGCGATCGACTTGCCGCCCGGCACCGTCTCCGCAGCCGCCTGGCTGGGAAAGAACTGCTCGAACAGCGTGCGATAGAAATAGGCTTCCTTGGTCTGCGGCGGATTGACCGGAAAGCGTCTGGAGGCGGCAGCCAGCTCGCGGTCGCTGACATGTGCGGCGGCGTGCGCCTTGAGTCCATCGATCCAGCCATAGCCCACGCCATCGCTGAACTGCTCCTTCTGCCGCCACAGGATCGATTCGGGCAGATAGCCGGCAAACGCCTCGCGCAACACGCCCTTTTCCATTCGCGCAGCGCCGCTGCTGGTCTTGTCGATCATCTTGAAACTGGCGTCCATGCGCATGGCCACGTCCAGGAACTCGCGATCCAGGAACGGCACGCGCGGCTCCACGCCCCAGGCCATCATCGACTTGTTGGCGCGCAGGCAATCGTAGTTGTTGAGCGCATCCAGTTTGCGTACCAGTTCCTCATGGAATTCGCGTGCGTTGGGTGCCTTGTGGAAATACAGGTAGCCACCGAAGATTTCGTCGCTGCCTTCGCCCGACAGCACCATCTTCACGCCCATCGCCTTGATGCGTCGTGCCAGCAGGAACATCGGCGTGGAGGCGCGAATGGTGGTGACGTCGTAGGTTTCGATATGGCGGATGACCTCCGGCAGCGCATCCAGGCCCTCCTCGAAGCTGTACTCGAAGCCGTGATGCACGGTGCCCAGCGCGGCGGCGGCGACTTCGGCCGCGGCAAGGTCCGGCGAGCCTTTCAAGCCGATCGCGAACGAATGCAGGCGCGGCCACCAGGCTTCGGTGGTGTCGTTCTCTTCGATGCGATGGCGTGCATAGCGTGCCGCCACCGCCGCGACCAGCGACGAATCCAGCCCGCCGGACAGCAGCACGCCGTACGGCACATCGGTCATCAACTGGCGATGCACGGCGCGCTCGAAGGCCTCGCGCAACTCCTGCAACTGCACCTGCACGCCTTCCACCTCCGCGTATTCGCGCCAGGAGCGCTCGTAATAGCGACTCAGCGCACCGGTGGCGCTGTCGTACCAGTGGCCGGGCGGGAACTGCGCGGCATCGGCGCAATCGTCCACCAGCGACTTCAGTTCCGAGGCCACGCGCAGCCGGCCTTCGCGATCATGGCCCCAGTACAGCGGCACCACACCGATCGGGTCGCGCGCGATGATCACCCGCCCGGCCGCCTTGTCCCATAGCGCGAACGCAAAGATGCCATTGAGGCGGTTGAGGTAGGAGGCCGGCGCATCCTCGCGGTACAGCGCGTTGATCACCTCGCAATCGGAGCCGGTCTGGAAGGCGTATGGCTGCACCAGCTCCTGCTTGAGCTCGCGATGGTTGTAAATCTCGCCATTCACCGCGAGCGCAAGCGCGCCATCTTCTGACAACAAGGGCTGCGAGCCGCCAGCCGGATCGACGATGGCCAGCCGCTCGTGCACCAGGATCGCACCGGCGTCGACATAGACGCCGCTCCAGTCCGGGCCGCGGTGACGCTGCCGCTGCGAACATTCCAGCGCCTGCCGGCGCAATACCTGCAGATCGTCACCGGGTTGCAGACCGAAAATACCGAAGATGGAACACATGGAAACACTCCTGGATGAAACTGCGGGGGTTGGCGGCCGGTGGCAAGCGTGCTGCACGAGAATGACACCCATAAAAAAACCCGCATCGGCCGATGCGGGTTCTTTGATTCCTGGGCGTGTGGTTTTACTTCGCCTAGTCGCAGACCCGCATCGGCCGCGCACGATTGTTCGCGCGCAGATTGTTGCGGTTGGCGTTATTGACGAGGTTGGGCAGGAACGATGACATGCCTCGACCGTATCCCGCTTTCGACGGCGGCGCAACTGTTGCGATGGCAACCAAGCCCGGCATCGCAGACCACGCCGCGGTCGCACCGGCGTATTGCGAGGATAATGACCGCCCCAACAATCGGCAGTAATGGAATGACCCCACGCATCGGACGCATGCCGCCCCTGGCCCTGTTGCTTGCAGTGTTGCTGCAGGCCTGCAGCAGCGCCCCTCCGCGCACCGATCCAGTCTATCTGCAACAGCTGGAACAACACGCGGCCGATGGCAGTTTCGATAGCGCCTGGAATGCGGCCGAACGCCTGGAGGCACGCAACGACCCGCGCGCCATCCACTGGTACGAACGTGCCGCTGCGATCGCCCCGTGGACGTTCCGCAACACCCGCGCCGAACTGGCGCTGGGACGGATCTGGGCAAGCGGGACGCTCTTCCATCCCGACAGCCCGTACATCGACCAACGCGTCGCATTACCTGCGTCGCCGCGCAAGGGCGAGCACTGGTACCTGGCAGCGGCCATGCATGGAAACCCGTATGCCATCGCCGAGCTCGCCAAGTTTCACCGCGACCGTGGGGAGGCGGCTGCGGCGTTGCGCTGGGATCTGCGCGCGACGATCTATGAGCGCTCCGCATCAGGATCGTCGGGGCTTCCCGCCGCCATCGCGCCAAGCGGAGGTGCATTGCACCCGCTGGTACGCGACATCCAGCGCCGCGCCCGTAACGGCGATGCCGAGGCGCAGGTCGATCTTGGCGCACTCCATGAAAAAGGAATGGGTGGCGTGGACAGAGACGGTACGGAAGCGCTGCGCTGGTACCGGCGCGCCGCGGACCAGGGCAATGTGTATGGTCAGTATTTCTCCGGTCTGCTGCTCGGACGCGGGAGCAGCGGCGTGACGCGCGACGTGGAGACCGCGGCAACCTGGTTTGCCAAGGCGTCCGCACAGACGTTCTATATCGCGGACGAATCGCATTGGCGCGAGGCGATCAAACCGCCGTTCTGGACGTTCGACTAGCCCCCCGAGCCTTGTGCGTCCATGCCACCTGGCAGCGCAATGCAATGCAATGCAATGCAATGCAATGCAAGCGCGATGCTGCTGCAATCCCAAAGGTCTTAGTGCAGCTTGGCGATACCCGCGTCGCGCAGCAGCATCGGCATCGGCATCGGCATCGGCATGCGGCAGGTGAACGCATGCCGTGCGCTGGCTGCGTAGTGTGTAAACCAGCGCGTGGCATGGGCATGTCCTGGCAACTCAGACCAGCAGGCGTTCGATCAGCGTGCGATACAACGCCGGCAGCGCTTCCAGATCGGCCACGCGCACATGCTCGTCGACCTGATGGATGCTGGCGTTGACCGGGCCGACTTCGATGCATTGCGCACCCAGCGGCGCGATGAAGCGCGCATCCGAAGTACCGCCGCCAGTACTTTCTTCCGGCGGTGCGCCGGCGAACTGGCCCAGCACCTCGCGTGCGACGCTGCGCAGGCGGCCTTCCGGGGTGTAGAACGGCTCGCCACTGCGATGCCAGCGCAGCGCATAGTCCAGCCCGTGGCGATCCAGCAATGCGGTGATTTCCGCTTCCAGCCGCGGCGCATCCCACAGCGGGGTGTAGCGCAGATTGAAGGCCACCTGCAGCTCGCCCGGAATCACGTTATTGGCGCCGGTGCCGGCATGGATGTTCGACACCTGCAGGCTGGTCGGCGGAAAACTCTCGAAACCCTCGTCCCACTGCCGCGCCACCAGCTCGGCCAAGGCCGGCGCGGCCAGATGGATCGGATTGCGCGCCTTGTGCGGATACGCCACGTGCCCCTGCACGCCTTTCACCGTCAGCGTGCCGGACAGACTGCCGCGGCGGCCCACGCGCAGCAGGTCGCCCAGCCGTTCGGTGGACGACGGCTCGCCGGTGATGCACCAGTCGATCGCCTGCCCGCGCGCACGGAACAGCTCGGCCACGCGCCGCACGCCGTCGATGGCATCGCCCTCTTCATCGGAGGTCAGCAACACCGCCAGCGTGCCGGCATGCTGCGGATGGGCGGCGACGAACTGTTCGGCAGCGATCGCGAAGGCGGCCACGCTGCCCTTCATGTCGGCCGTGCCGCGTCCGTACAGCACACCATCGCGGATCTGCGGATCGAACGGATCGCTGGTCCAGGCCTCGCGCGGCCCCGGCGGCACCACATCGGTGTGGCCAAGCAGCACCAGTACCGGCGCACCGCTGCCATGCGTGGCCCACAGATTGTCGACCTGGCCCAGGCGCAGATGCTCGCAAGCAAATCCGGCAGCCTCCAGGCGTTGCGCAAGCAGCGCCTGGCAGCCGGCATCGTCCGGTGTCACCGAGGCGCGTGCGATCAGCTCGCAGGTCAGTTGCAGTACGTCGCTGGTCATGCTCGTCCTTCCGATAAAAGATCCACCTGGGCTGCCGGCATCGGCAGCTCGCCTGCCTTCCCCGCGCCCGCCCCGCACAGGCCTGTACGGACCGATGACGCGGTGGCGCCATCAGGCGATGTTGAAGCGCGCCTTGAACCCGTTGTCGGAGAAGCCCTGGCTGAGTGCGCCATCGTCGCTCACCACCACCGGGCGGCGGATCAATTGCGGGTATTCGCGCAGCAGCAGCTTCCATTCGGCGTCCGAACCCGGCGTCTTCTTGTTGTCGGGCAACTGGCGCCAGGTGGTCGAGGACTTGTTGATCAAGGCCTCGAATCCGCCGGCCTGGCCGGCCCAATCCACCAATGTCTCCGGCGCGGGCGTGTGCTCGCGGTAATCGACGAAGCTGTAGGCCACGCCGAAGCGGTCCAGCCACTTGGTCGCCTTCTTGCAGGTGTCGCAGTTCTTCAATCCGTAGAGCGTGGTCATGTCGTCGCCTTTTCGACTCCGCGGCGCGCGCTTGCACGCGCCACCAGGGTGGTTACCAGTTGATCGTGTTCCTGCCCATGGGCGGGCAGGAACACTACATCGGCACGTGTGCCGTGGAATTTCAGCGCCATCCGCCGCGGCGGGATCAGCCATGCGGCATCGACCGAGCGCAGCTCGGCCAGGTCCACACGCTGCGATCGTCCTTGCTGCACGATCTCCAGCGCATCGCCCGCATCGCGGACCTGTGCCCAGCGGCTGGATGCCCATGCCAGACGCAGGGTCATCAGCACCGTCAGCGCAGGCGCCAGCCACCGCAGGACCTCCAGCTGCTGCGGCACGCCATCGCGCGCCAGCGAGCCGGCCACGTAGAGCGCCACCCATCCCAACCACAGGGCGGGGATGCCCCAACGCACCCAGCCACTGAGCGGCCGCGACAGCATGGTGCCGCGCACAGGCTGCGCGTTACTCAATCGGCCAGGCCGCGCAGCAACTCGTTGACGCTGGTCTTGCTGCGCGTCTTGGCATCCACCTGCTTGACGATCACCGCGCAATACAGCGAGTGCGAGCCATCTTTCGACGGCAGCTGGCCGGACACCACCACGCTGTAAGGCGGCACGTAGCCGTAGGAAATCTCGCCGGTGGCGCGGTTGTAGATGCGTGTGCTCTGGCCGATGAACACGCCCATGCCGATCACGCTGTGGTGCCCGATGACCACGCCTTCGACCACTTCCGACCGCGCACCGATGAAGCAATGATCCTCGATGATGGTCGGGCTGGCCTGCAGCGGTTCGAGCACGCCGCCGATGCCGGCGCCGCCGGACAGATGGCAATGCGCGCCGATCTGCGCACACGACCCCACCGTGGCCCAGGTATCGACCATGGTGCCTTCGCCCACATACGCGCCGATATTGGTGAAGCTCGGCATCAGCACCACGTCCTTGCCGAAATAGCTGCCGCGCCGCGCCACCGCACCCGGCACCACGCGCACGCCGGCCTTGCGGAACTCGGCCTCGCCGAAGCCGGCAAAACGCGACTCCACCTTGTCCCAGAACGGTGCCGGCTGCGCGTCGATCACGGCCATCTCGTTGACCCGGAAATACAGCAGTACGGCCTTCTTCAACCACTCGTTGACGCTCCAGCCGCCCTGACCGTCCGGCTCGGCGACGCGGAACTCGCCGCTTTCCAGGCCGTCGATGACGCGGGTGACGATGGCACGGGTGGAGCCGTCGATCTCGTCGACGGTCAGGCTGGCGCGGCGCTCGAATGCACTTTCGATGCCGAACTTGAGTTCGTCAGTACCCACCGGCGTTGCAGCGCCGCGCACCGCCTTTTCGGCGATCGGCAGTTTCTTCGCGGCTGCAGCCTTCTTGGCAGCCGGTGCGGACACCACGCTGGCCGGCTGCTTGGCCACGCGCGGGGCCGCACTGGTCGCCGGCTTGGTCGCGCTTTTCCTGGTGACCTGCTTGGTAACGCTTTTGCTGGCGGCCACGGGCTTGGCAGCCGCCGCGGTGGCCTTGCGCTTGTCGACGACCGGCGCCTGGGGCGCCTTGCCGCTCTTGCTCGGCGCGCGCTTGGGCGACGCGCCGGTGGGGGTCGCGCCCTGCTTGCGCGCGGTCTTCTTGCTGGTGGCCATGGGGGGTCTCCGAACGGACTACTCAGGTGGGATCGAGGCAGGCGCACAGCGCATCGCGCAGCGCCTGCCGGGCGGATTCGGGCAACGGGCGGTCGTGCTCGTCGGTGATCTGGAACTGGTCTTCGGCGCGCTCGCCGAAGGTGGCGATGCGCGCATCGTGCACACGCAGGTGTTGCAGGCGCAGCACATTGGCCACATCGGCCAGCAAGCCTGGGCGATCGGGCGCAACCAGACTGATGCGGGTGCGGCGGCCACCGGCGCTTTCGCTGAATTCCACGCGCGGCGCAAAGCGGAAGTGGCGCAGCTGGCGCGGCACCGCACGCCGCGAGGGACGCACCTTGTGCAGGTCGCCGGCCAGCACTTGGCGCAAGGCCGCGGCCAGGCGCTGCGGGTCGCCATCGGCGGAACTGTCCTGCGGCAGCACCTCGAACACGTCGAAGATCGCATCGTGCGGCGCATCCAGCACGCGGGCGCGATGGATGCCATACCCCTTGCGATCCAGCGTGGCGACGATCGCGGAGAACAAACCGTCGCGATCGGGCGAATACACGAACACTTCCAGCGCATCGTTGTCCGGTACCGCGCGCCGCGCCTTGACCAGGGTCTGGCCGATCTGCACCTCGATCAGCGACACCGCCTGCCAGGCCAGTTGCTCGGGACGGAAGCGCAGGAAGTTTTCATCCGGCATGCCGGCGAACTGGCGGTCGATGGTGGCATCGTCGTGGCCTTGCGCCTGCATCAGCGCGCGGGCGGACTCGCGCGCTTCGCGCAGGCGCTCTTCGCGCGGCGGCGGATGCTCCAGGCCCTCGCGCAGTGCGCGCCGCGCGGCGAAATACAGGTCGGCCAGCAGCCGGTCCTTCCACGCGTTCCACAGCTTAGGGCTGGTGCCGGCGATATCGGCGCAGGTCAGCAGGTACAGGTAATCCAGGCGCTCGCGCGTGCCGACCAGGGTGGCGAAACGGTGGATCACCTCCGGGTCGGAGATGTCCTGCTTCTGCGCGGTCACCGACATGCGCAGATGCTGTTCGACCAGCCAGGCCACCAGCGCGGTATCGCCTTCGCTGAGCCGGTGCGCCTGGCAGAACGCGCGCGCATCCACCGCGCCCAGCTCGGAATGATCGCCGCCGCGGCCCTTGGCGATGTCGTGAAACAGTCCGGCCAGCAGCAGCAATTCCGGCTTGCGCAGGCGCGGCCAGACTTCATGGGTGATCGAAAAACGCTCGTCGGCGCGACCGGCGGCAAACAGCGAGATGTTCCGCAGCACCATCAAGGTGTGCTGGTCCACCGTGTAGACATGGAACAGATCGAACTGCATGCGCCCGGACACGCTGGCGAATGCCGGAATCCACTGGCCCAGCACGCCCAAACGCGCCATGCGGTTGAGCGACTCCACCGCCCGCGGGCCGCGCAGCAGCGCCATGAAGCGGTCGCGCGCGGTCGCATCGGCGACGTCGTAAGCGGGCAAATCGCGCAGCACCTCGGCCAGCGCGCGCGCGGTCAGCGAATGCAGCCCGCGTACCTCGCGATGCGCCGCCCACTGCGCAAACAGCGCAAAGACCTGCAGCACGTCGCCGGCCGGCCAGTCCTCTGCATCCGCAGCCAGATAGCCGCGGCGCAGACTGAAGCCCTCCCCGAGCGGCTCCGGCACCGCCTCGCCGTCGAACTGTTCTTCGAAACGCTGCAGCAGGCGGTCGCTGATGCGGCGGATCAATGCAGCGCTGCGGTAGAAGCGCTGCATCATCTTTTCCACGCCCAGGCTTTCCGGGTCGTCGGCAAAGCCCAGCCGCTCGGCAAGCGTCTTCTGGTAATCGAACCCCAACCGCTCTTCCGCCCGGTTGGCCACCAGGTGCAGGCCGAAGCGCAAGCGCGCCAGCTCCTCGCGCTCGCGTCGCAGCGCTACGGCCTCGTCGAAACCGACATGGCCCAGCCCGACCAGCGCCTCCAGATCCTTGACCCCGAACGCGCGCAGCGCCATCCAGCCCAGCGTCTGCAGGTCGCGCAGGCCGCCGGGGCCGTCCTTGATGTCCGGCTCCAGATTGTCGGCGGTATCGCCGAAGCGCTGATGCCGCGCCAGCAGCTCTTCGCGCTTGGCCTGAAAGAATTCGCGCGCCGGCCACACCTGTTGCGGCGAGATCGCTGCCGCCAGCGCGGCGCGCGCCTGGCTGCCGGCCACCAGCGGGCGCGACTCGATCAAGGCGGTCAGCACCGTCTGATCGGCCGCCGCGGCGGTGCACTGCGCCGGCGAGCGCACCGCGTGGCTGATCGGCAGGCCCACATCCCACAGCAAGGCGAACAGCCGCGCCAGGGCCTGCTCGTGCTGTTGCTGCATGCCGGTCTCGCCCAGTACCAGCACATCCACATCCGAGCGCGGGAACAGTTCGCCGCGCCCATAGCCACCCACGGCATGCAGCGACAGCCCGGCATCGGCCGGAATGCAGCGCGTCCACGCATTGCGCATCAATTGATCGACTGCGCGGGCGCGCAAGGCCACCAGGCGCTCGATCGGCTCGCCCTGGTCGAAGCGCTTGCACAGGCGCATGTCGGCATGCACCAGCAGCGGGCGCGCTTGCGCGGCCCACTCGGCATCGCCGGCGACACCCGGGTCGGGTCGGTCCGCCGGCGTGGCCGTCATACCGGAGCGGGAGCGTTCGGCGACAGCGTCAGCACATCCACGCCGTCTTCGGTCACCGCGACCATGTGTTCCCACTGCGCGGACAACTTGCGGTCCTTGGTCACCACGGTCCAGCCGTCCGGCAGGGTCTTATGGTGGTAGGTGCCTTCGTTGATCATCGGTTCGATGGTGAAGGTCATGCCGGGCTTGAGCACCAGGCCTTCGCCGGGGCGGCCGTAATGCATCACCTGCGGCTCGTCGTGGTAGACCTTGCCGATGCCATGGCCGCAGTAATCGCGCACCACGCTGAAGCGCTCGGCTTCGGCAAATTTCTGGATCGCGTGGCCGACATCGCCCAGCGTTGCACCCGGCTTGACCGCACGGATGCCGCGCCACATCGCCTCGTAGGTGGTTTCCACCAGCCGCTTGGCCATCACCGACGGCGTGCCGACGTAATACATGCGGCTGGTGTCGCCATGCCAGCCGTCCTTGATGACGGTGACGTCGATATTGACGATGTCGCCGTCCTTCAGGACCTTGGCCGCGCTCGGGATGCCGTGACAGATCACGTTGTTGACCGAGGTGCACACGCTCTTGGGAAAGCCGCGGTAGCCGACGTTGGCAGGAATGGTGCCCTGCACGTTGACGATGTGGTCGTGGCAGATGCGGTCCAGCTCGGCCGTGGTCACGCCCGCCTGCACGTACGGCGCCACGACATCGAGCACCTCGGCGGCCAGACGGCCGGCGACGCGCATCAGTTCGATTTCTTCTTTGGTTTTCAGATTGACGCTCATGGCAGCGATTATCGCCGATTCGGCCTGAATCTGAACGACCCGTGCGTTTGTTTTTCATGCCGCAGCCGATCAAGCGCCCAGACGGACCGGGCAGCAAGAATCTGGCGGCACCGCGCATTCATGTGTGACGCACTACCGCGCGCGTCAAAAACTCAATGAACGGGGTCATCCGAGAGACATCGCAATTTCGGGAAAACTCTGAGGATAAACAGCGAGATAGCCAAATCATTCAGGGTAATCTTTGGCACAGCTGATGCATTGGAGGCAGGGCGACGAGTCGTCGCGTCACCAATGACCAGACCGGTCAAGGAAATGTCCATGCGTACTGTCCGCCCTGTCCTGCTGTCCCTCGGCCTGCTCTCGACCATTGGCGTTGCCACCGCAGCAGATACCACCACATTCAACGTCAAGATCGCCGTCACCAAGGCCTGCACCATCACCGCTGCCTCGGCGACGGACGTCGACTTCGGCTCGGTGTTGTCCACCTCCACCGCCAATGCCGACGCCAACGGCAGCGTGACCGCGCAATGCACCGCACTGACGCCGTACAACATTGCGTTGAGCGCGGGCAGCAATGCCGGCACCGCCAACGACGTCACCACCCGCCGCATGAAGAACACCGATGCGCTGGTCACCACCAACAACTTCATCGCCTACCAGCTGTACCAGGATCTGGGCCGCAGCACGGTATGGGGCAGCACCACCGGCACCAATACGCTGAGCCGCACCGCCACCGGCATCAACCAGGTCTATCCGGTCTACGGCCGCGTGACCAACCCGTCGGCCAACAATCCCGCGACCGGTACCTACCAAGACACCATCACCGCCACGATCGTCTATTGAGCGCGCGCATGCCACTGCACCACCGCCTGTCGTACCGGATGCCGGCCTGGCTGGTCACGGCCGGATTGAGCCTGACGCTGGCGCTTGGCAGCGGCGTGCCGCTGCAGCCGGCCCATGCGGCCAGCCTGCAGCTGGCGCCGACCTCGCTGACGCTGAGCGCACAGCAGTCCGCCGACGGGCTCTGGTTGAGCAACAGCGGCAGCGCGCCGGTGCAGGTGCAGACCCGCGCCTATCGCTGGACCCAGCGTGACGGCAAGGATCAACTCGACCCGACCCAGGAACTGCTGGTCAGCCCGCCGATGCGCACGCTGGCCGCCGGCGAGCGCCAGCTGATTCGGGTGATTCGCGCCGGGCCTGCGCCGACCGGCGAGGAAGCCTGCTACCGCATCATCGTCGACGAATTGCCAAACGCCGATGCGGATCGCAAGGGCATGCAGTTCGTGTTGCGCTACTCGGTGCCGATCTTCCTGCTGCCGCCGGGCAAGACCGAATCCACCCCGACCTTGAGCACGCAGGTGATTGCCGGCAGCGACGGCAATGCGCAGATCCAGATCAGCAACACCGGCAATGGGCACGCCCAGGTCGCCGACCTGCAGCATCGGGTCGATGGCACGACCAGGACGGCATTGAACGGGCTGGTGGGTTATGTCCTGCCCGGCCAGACCATGCGCTGGTCGCTGGGGGCACCGCTGACCCAGTTCGGCCGCGGCACCATCATCGCAAGGATCAATGGTGAGGCGGACGAACGCACCTTGTTGGCCGCGCCAGCAGCGCCGTGATGCGGGCCGGCTGGCGATGACGCTGCTTGCGACCGCCACCTGCCTGGCACATGCCGCCTCTGGCGATCTGGCCGACATGGCGCCACTGTCCGATCAGGCGCCGCAGAACGTGGCGGCCCTGCCGCAGACGCTGTACCTGGATGTCAGCCTCAACCAGGCCGAGCGCGGCTTGGCACCGTTCGAACTGGTGAACGGCCACCTGCGCGGCTCCGTCGACACGCTGCGCAAGCTGGGCTTCCTCCTGGCCGACCGCCCCGCCAGCGAGCTGGTCGATCTGGATCGCCTGCCCGATGTGGAGGTGCGCTACGACGCTGCGCTGCAACGGCTTGCGTTGCAGGTGCCGCTGGCGCAGCTGTCGCTCTCCACCACGGTACTCAAGGCCGAACAGGTCTCACCGCCCAGCGCCACTGCCTCGCCGGGCATGCTGCTCAATTACGACTTCTATGCCACGCGCAATGCCGGGGCCAGCAGCGTGTCGCTGGCGACCGAAGTGCGCGGCTTCGGCATCGGCCGCGGCATGGTCGACACCACCGCGGTGTTCCTGGCCTACGACCGCCCGCAGGACCAGCGCTGGCGCAGCGAAGCGGTGCGCCTGGACAGCGCCTGGCAGATGGATTTCCCCGACAGCGCCACCAGCCTGACGGTCGGCGACTTCTACAGCGGCTTTGTCGACTGGAGCCGCTCGATCCGCCTGGGCGGGATACAGATCGGCCGCAATTACGCCCTGCAGCCGTACCGCGTGCTCACCCCCACACCAAGCTTCCTGGGCGAGGCGGTGGTGCCGTCAACGGTGGAGCTCTACGTCGATGGCCTGCGCCAGTACAGCGGCCAGGTGCCGGCCGGCCCGTTCCAGCTGGCCGCGCAACCCGGCATCAGCGGCACCGGGCAGGCGCAGATCGTGGTGACCGATGCGTTCGGCCAGGTGCGCCGGTTGGACTTCGCCTTCTATGGCACGCCGCAACTGCTGGCGCGCGGCATTTCCGAATGGTCGGCCGGCATCGGCCATCTGCGCCAGGACTACGGCGTGCGCTCGTTTTCCTACGAGTCGCGCACGGTCGCCAGCGCCACGCTGCGCAAGGGCCTGCGCGATGACTTCACCATCGAAGCGCATACCGAGGCCGGCGGCGGCGTGGCCAATGCCGGTGCCGGCGGCGTGTGGCTGCTCGGCGCGGGCGGCGTGGTCAACGCGGCCTACGCGCATAGCCGGATGGATGCGCTGCGCGGCGGCCAGTACGTGCTGGGGTATGCCTGGAACAACCGTCGCTTCAACTTCACTGTCGGCACCCAGCGCACCCACGGCGACTATCGCGACCTGGGCGCGCTGCAGGGCGCGCTGCCGGCGCGCATCAGCGACCGCGCGGTGTTCGGCGTCAACGTCAATCCGATCGGCTCGCTGGGCACCAGCTATGTGCGGCTGAGCTACCCGCAAGGCGACACCTCGAGATATGCGAGCCTGTTCTGGTCGCGCAGTTTCGGGCGCAACTGGGCGGCCAATCTGTCCGGCAACCAGAACCTGGATGTGCGCAGCGACCGCAGCCTGTACCTGTCGCTGTCGACCACGTTCGGCGAGTTGCGCCAGGCCAGCGCCTCGATGCAGCGCAACGGCAACCGCACCGGGTTCGTGGCCGATCTGAGCCAGCCGCTGCCCGGCGACGGCGACCTGGGCGGGATCGGTTGGCGCCTGCAAGGGCGTGCCGGCGACGATGCCAACGGCGGCCTGGCCGAGCTGGGGTGGTTGAACCGCATCGGCCGCTACAACCTCGGCGTCGCCAACCAGGATGGCGCCAACTTCGGCTATGCCAGCGCCAGCGGCAGCCTGGTGTGGATGAATGGCCGCGGCTTTGCCGCGCGCGATATCCAGGATGCCTTTGCGGTGGTCTCCACCGACGGCCAGCCCGGCATTCCGGTGCGGCTGGAGAATCGCCTGATCGGCGTCACCGATGCGCGCGGGATGCTGCTAGTCACCCCGCTGCAGTCGTGGCAGCGCAACCAGCTGTCCATCGACACCTTGAATCTGCCGGCGGACCTACGCGTGGACCGCGTCGATACCGCGGTGACACCGCGCCAGCAGTCCGGGGTGGCGGTGCGCTTCGGCATCACCCGGGTGCGCGCGGCCATGATCGTGCTGCACGACGCCCAGGGCGTGCCGTTGCCGGTCGGCAGCGTGGTGCAACGCGAGGGCAACGCCGAACGCGTGGTGGTCGGCTACGACGGCGAAACCTATCTGGACAATCTGCAGATCGACAACCGCATCCTGGTGGAGCTGCCGGATGGCCGCTGCAGCGCGCGCTTCACCTACCCGATCAACCCCGGCGGCATCCCGCGGGTCGGCCCGCTGCCCTGCGTTCTCGAGCAGCAAACCCCATGAGCCTGCCCGCACTGTGGCGCCTGGTCGTTGCGCTGGCGATCGCCACGTTGTGGCTTGCCCCCTGCCAGGGCGCGCACGCGGACACCACCTGCAGCGTCACCCTCGGTACCCCGCTGGCGTTCGGCAACGTGGCGGCCAACGGCACCACCGATGCGGTGGCAACGCTCAACGTCTCCTGCGCGACCGCAGCGCTCAGCGTGCTCGGCTATGCCCAGGTGAGTCTGTGCCTGGACCTCGGGCCGGGCAGCGCCAGCAACGGGCTGTACGCGCCACGCCGCATGCTCAACCCCACCAGCGACAGCCTGGACTTCCAGATCTACAGCGAGGCCACGCGGACCCAGGTCTGGGGCGCCACCGGGTCGACGACGCCCTCGCCGCGCCTGCTGACACTGTCCTACGGTGTTCCGGTGGTCACCGGCGGCTCGCAGACGGCCAGCATTACCCTGTACGGGCGCATTCCGGCCAACCAGACGCTGTCGGTCGGCAACCACACCAGCAGCTTCGGCGGTGCCGACACCGTGCTGCGCTACTCCTACAACGAAAGCGTCATCGGTATGCCGCCGGCGCCGAGCAGTTGCACGGCCGGCGGCAGCGGTGCCAAGACCGCCAGCAACGCCTTTCCGTTCACGGCCTCGGCCAACGTGCCGGCACGCTGCAGTACCTACGTCACCAGCGACCTGGATTTCGGCAGCATCGCCGGCACCATCGATACCGCCATCGACCGCACCTCCACCATCAGCCTGTCATGCACCAACCGCACTGCCTGGAATATCGGGCTGGGCGATGGCATCAATGCCACCGGCAACGTCCGGCGCATGCGCCACGCCAGCAGTGCCAACTACATCGCCTATGAACTGTATCGGGACGCCGGCCGCGGCAACCGCTGGGGCACCAGCATCGGTGTGGATACGCTCAGCGGCACCGGCAACGGAGTCGCGCAGACGGTGACCGTCTATGGCCGCGCGCCGGCACCGCAACAGCCCATTGCGGGTGCCTACAACGACACGGTGACCGTCTCCATCACTTACTGACAGTTAATAAAGTTCGCATTGGGGGCGTCGCTATTTGTTACGTCTCCAATGCAAACGATTGCCTTCATGACGCTGGTCACTTTGTTGAAGCGCCTGACGCTGGTCGCCCTCGTCTGCAGCGCGAGCTCTACCGCGGCCAACGCGGCCACCGCGCCTGGCCCGGAAAACTTCACCCTGCACATCGGCCTGCGCCTGCTCAGCGGCTGCGAACTGCGCACTGCGCCGCCGCGCGCCAGCTGCTCCAGGGGCACGCCGATGGCGATCGCCCCGCCGGCCGGCAGCGCCGACACCCCAGCCGCCGCCAGCACCGGGCAGGATGCCAGCGCACTCGCCGGGCCAACGCCTGCCGGCAGCGCGCCCATCACCACGATCGCGTTCTGACCATGGCCGCGTCCCGCTCCTGTCGCGGCCTGCTGGCACTGACACTCGCCGGCCTGGCCATCGGTGGCAGCGCCGTTGCCGCCGAGATCGCCATCGCCCCGACCACCGCCCGCATTCCCGCCGACAGCGACCAGACCACCGTCTGGCTCTACAACCAGGCAGCCCTGCCATGGCGCGCAGAAGCCAAGCTCTACCGCTGGCGCCAGGATGGCGACCGCGAACTGCTTGAACCGGCCACCGCCGCCACCGTCAGCCCGGCGCAATTCGAAATTCCTGCGCAAGGCCGGCAATTGCTGCGGGTGATCCGCCTGGGCCCCAGCCCGGTGCAGAGCGAAGACAGCTACCGCCTGGTAGTGACCCAGCATGCCTCCGGTAGCGACACCGCACTGCTGCGTTATTCCACGCCGGTGTTCGCCCTGCCCAGCCAGCCCGGCGACCTGCGCCCGCTGCTGCAGGCCAGCCTGTCCGGCCAGGGCAGCGGCCGCGCGCTGAAGGTCCACAACGCCGGGCTCGGCCATGCTAGGCTGGCCGACCTGGCCTACATCGATGCCGGCGGCACCCGCCGCAGCATCCGCGACGACCTTGCCGGCTATGTGCTTCCCGGCCAGACCCGCCAATGGTCGCTGCCCGCCAACGTGGCCGCCGACAATGGCCGCTTCGTGGCGCGGATCAACAGCGATATCGAGACGACGCTGGCGTTGGAGCCGTGAGCTCTGGGGATTGGGAATTCGGGATTGGGGATTCGGGATTGGGGATTCGCAAGAGCTGGCGCTTTGACCATCCTGGACCGACAGCGAACAACTGCCGCGACACACGGCCCGCCAATCCCGAATCCCGAATCCCGAATCCCGAATCCCGAATCCCTATTCCCCAATCCCGATTCGCCAATTGCGCCCGCCCGCTCAGCCAGCTATACTCCGCCGGCTGTTTTGCGTCTCTTGCGCATTGCGTCGTTCACGTCGGACGTCACCGACGAATTCACACCTGCCGCCGCCATCCGTGCCGGGGTGCCCCGCGAGGGGTTCGTCACGGAGGCGACAGGGAAGCCCAACCCCGGAATCGTTTGTGCGCATCCTTTCGCAAGGGCCCGCACATCCATGTGCGGACTCTTCAAAGCCCAGTCCGCGCACGTAGATTCCGCTATCAGGAGTTACTTCAATGCCCCAAGTCACCATGCGTCAGATGCTGGAAGCCGGCGTCCATTTCGGTCACCAGACCCGCTACTGGAACCCCAAGATGGCGCCGTACATCTTCGGCGCGCGCGGCAAGATCCACATCATCAACCTCGAGAAGACCGTTCCGCTCTTCAATGACGCGATGAACTTCCTCTCCTCGATCGCGCAGAAGCGCGGCACCGTGCTGTTCCTGGGCACCAAGCGCAGCGCGCGCGAGTCCATCAAGGAAGAAGCCGAGCGTTGCGGCATGCCGTTCATGACCCAGCGCTGGCTGGGCGGCACGCTGACCAACTTCCGTACCGTCAAGCAGTCGGTTGCCCGCCTGAAGGAACTGGAGTCGGCCGAGACCGACGGCACCTTCGACAAGCTGGTCAAGCACGAAGTGCTGGGTCTGCGTCGCGAGCGCGAGAAGCTGGACGCCTCGCTGGGCGGCATCAAGGAAATGAACCGTCTGCCCGACGCGATCTTCGTGATCGACATCGGCCATGAAGACATCGCCATCAAGGAAGCCAAGAAGCTCGGCATCCCGGTGATCGCAGTGGTCGACACCAACTACGACCCGGCCCTGGTCGACTACGCCATCCCGGGCAACGACGACGCCATCCGTGCCGTGCAGCTGTATGCACGTGCCGCCGCCGACGCCGTGCTGGAAGGCAAGGCTGCTGCGCCGAACGCCGCTTCGGTCCGCGAAGAAGAGTTCTCGGCCGAATCCGCCGACGAAGGCAAGGGCCGTCGCGCTCCGGCCAAGAAGGGCGACAAGAAGGCTGACGCACCGGCCGACGCTGCCGCTCCGGCTGCCGAGTAATCGGCCTGCAATGCGGCCGCACCATGCTGTGCGGCCGCAGCCCCGACGGGTCCAGCGCGGCCCGTCGCCGAGGCCACTGAACATTTCTACGGGGGGCGGCCGGCCTGGCTGCTCCGTCCCCTACTGGCGGAACCCTCCGCCGCACGCATTCGTCCATATGAGGTAATTCCATGGAAATCACTGCTTCCCTGGTCAAGGAACTGCGCGAGCGCACCGGCGCCGGCATGATGGAGTGCAAGAAGGCACTCGTCGAAAACGCAGGCGACATCGACGCCGCTGCCGAATGGCTGCGCAAGTCGGGTCTGGCCAAGGCCGACAAGAAGGCTGACCGCGTTGCCGCCGAAGGCCGCATCGCCACCGCACAGGCCGGCGGCAAGGCCGTGCTGGTCGAAGTCAACTCCGAGACCGACTTCGTCGCCAAGGACGAGAACTTCCTGGCCTTCACCGAGACCGTGGCCACCGCCGCGCTGAACTCGGATGCCGCCGATGCCGAAGCGCTCAAGAGCGTCAAGCTCGACAGCGGCGAGACCATCGAAGAGCGTCGCGCCGCGGTCATCGCCAAGGTCGGCGAGAACCTGCAGGTGCGTCGCCTGGTCCGCATCGACAGCGCCAACAACGTCGCGGCCTATGTGCACGGCGGCCGCATCGGCGTGCTGGTCGAGCTGAAGGGTGGCGACATCGAGCTGGCACGCGGCATCGCCATGCACATCGCCGCGATGAACCCGCCGCACGTCAAGGCCTCCGATGTCCCGGCCGAGTTCGTCGCCAAGGAAAAGGAAATCGAACTGGCCAAGATGTCCGAGAAGGACAAGGCCAAGCCGGCCGAGATCCTGGAAAAGATCATCAGCGGCAAGATCAGCAAGATCGTCAACGAAGTCACGCTGTACGGCCAGCCGTACGTGCTGAACACCGACCAGACCGTCGAGCAGGCCGTCAAGGCTGCCGGTGCCGAAGTGGTCGGCTTCCAGCGCCTGGCCGTTGGCGAGGGCATCGAGAAGGTGGTGGAAGACTACGCCGCCGAAGTGATGAAGCAGGCTGGCCTGGCCTGATCCTCGCCACTGCATAGAGAAAGCCGCGGACTGCCGCGGCTTTTTTTTTTGGGCCCGACACTGTCGCGCAGGCCCATGAAAGCGCGAAGCTGAAGCGAACGCATCCGCCGGGCCCGCGACCGGCCTCAACTCTACAGATGTCGTGGCGGTTGCCGTTAGAACTGGATGCCGACCAGGCTTTTCCGCCCCTATCGCGCACGCGTTGCCGCGCGGCGACGGCGGAGCATGGCGTGCCCCATTAACGAGCGCAGCGGTATGCTTGCGCCCACCGTCGGCGATGACCCATGCAACCAGATCTACAGGCCGCCCTGCACTACTGCCGCAACCTGCCATCGCCCCCGGGCGTTGCGCTGCGCGTCATCGAGCTGGCGCAGGACCCCGACGTGGATATGACCACCACGGCCAACGTCATCGGCATGGACATGGCCCTGAGCGCGCGCATGCTGCGGGTTGCCAATTCGCCGCTGTACGCCAGCCGCCGCCGCATCGACAACCTCGGCCAGGCACTGACCATGCTCGGCCTCAACGCGACCCTGAGCCTGGCGCTGGGGTTTTCGATGGTGCATGGCGTGCGCAGCACCTTTACCGCGCATCCGCTGCATGAGCGCATCTGGCGCCGTGCCGGCCTGTGTGCGCTGGCCAGCCGCATCCTCGGCCAGGCCTACGGCATCCGCAAACCCGAAGAACTCATGCTGGCCGGCCTGTTGCAGGACATCGGCAAGCTCGCCCTGCTGCAGGGCGCGCCCGAGCTGTATGCGCCGCTGCTGGAACAGGCGCCCGACAACGCCGCGCTGATCGAGGCCGAACGTGCGCATCTGGGCGCCACCCATGCCGAAGTCGGCGCCTGGCTCGCGCATCAATGGCAACTGCCGCCGTACCTGCAGAACGCCATCGCGCAGAGCGAGGAAGAGCCCGCCAGCCTGGAGCCGTTCATGGCCTGTGTCGCGCTGTCCGGACGCCTGGCGGACATCTGGCTGTCGGCCAGTGCCGTGGCCGCCACCGAGCACGCGCAGCGCCAGGCGCAGGACGTGCTGGAACTGGATGCCGAACGCTTCGAAAAGGTGATCGAACGCATCGCCGAGTCGCTGCCCGAACTGGAAGCCCTGTTCGACATCCGCGTGCCGCAGCCCGAGCACATCCAGATGATCTTCGAGCAGGCCCGCGAGCTGGCGATGCTGCGCAGCCTGCGCGAGCTGCAGGACGTGGCCGAAGCGCGCCGGCATGCCGACGAATCGGAAAACCGCATGCGCCATCTGGCCGAACAGGCCAGCCGCGATGCATTGACCGGCGTGTTCAATCGCCACCAGCTCGGCACCGCGCTCGCGCACGAGTTCGAGCTGGCATCGCGCCAGAACTGGCCGCTGTCGATCGCCTTCATCGATCTGGACGACTTCAAGCGCGTCAACGATGCGCATGGCCATCTGGTCGGCGACGAGGTGCTGCGCAACTTCGCGCAGACGCTGCAGCGCATGGTGCGCACCAGCGACCTGGTCGCCCGCTATGGCGGCGAGGAATTCCTGGTGATCCTGCCCAACACTGCAGCCGAGGCGGCGTTGATGGTGGTCGAGCGCATCCTGGCCGAGACCGCACGCACGCCGATGGCGCAACTGCAGGGCGGCCCGCTGCACATCACCTTCTCGGCGGGATTGGCCACCCACGGCGGTGGCGACCGGCAGTTCGAGAGCATCGAGCATCTGCTGCAGGCTGCCGACAGCACGCTGTATCGCTCCAAACATCGCGGCCGCAACCGCGTCACCGCCTACGATGCGACCGACATGCCGACGCCGCAACCTCCGCGCGCGCACTGAGCAACGCATCACGGCATCGCCAACTACCGAATTTTTACCACGCCCGGTGACAGGCTTCCGCTAGACTTGCCGGCGTTTGCCGATCCCCCACACCGAGGTCTCCCCCATGTCTGAACTTGCCTATCGCCGCATTCTTCTCAAACTTTCCGGGGAGGCGCTGATGGGGGACGGGGATTACGGCATCGATCCCAAGGTCATCAACCGCCTCGCCCATGAAGTGATCGAAGCCCAGCAGGCCGGCGCGCAGGTCGCGCTGGTGATCGGCGGCGGCAACATCTTCCGCGGCGCCGGCCTGGCCGCCAGCGGCATGGACCGCGTCACCGGCGACCACATGGGCATGCTGGCCACCGTGATCAACGCGCTGGCGATGCAGGACGCGCTGGAAAAGCTCGGCGCCAAGGTGCGCGTGATGAGCGCGATCAAGATCAACGATGTCTGCGAGGACTTCATCCGCCGGCGCGCGATCCGCCATCTGGAAAAGGGCCGCATCGCGATCTTCGCCGCCGGCACCGGCAACCCGTTCTTCACCACCGACTCTGGCGCGGCGCTGCGCGCGATCGAGATCGGCGCCGACCTGCTGCTCAAGGCAACCAAGGTCGACGGCGTATACGACAAGGACCCGAAGAAGCATTCTGACGCAGTGCGTTACGACAGCCTGACCTACGACCAGGTCATCCTGCAGGGCCTGGAAGTGATGGACACCGCCGCCTTCGCGCTGGCGCGCGACAGCGACCTGCCGCTGCGCATCTTCGGCATGAGCGAGCCCGGCGTGCTGCTGCGCATCCTGCATGGCGAGCAGATCGGCACGTTGGTGCAGGGCCGGAGCTGAGGCCGGGAGTGGGGAATCGGGATTCGGGAATCGCAAAGGCGCGGTCCCGGAGACTGCGCTGACGCCTGACCGATGGCGATGCCGGGCGTGGAGTGGCACCCCAGGTGAACCGGCTGCGCAGGACTCTGCCGGCCGGCAAGTCTCAAAACGCAGTCCCGGCTATAATCTCCGGATTCAGCTCCACACGGATTCCGGCGATGCTCAACCAGATCAAACAAGACGCGCAGACGCGCATGACCAAGAGCATCGATGCTCTGCGCCATTCCCTGACCACCGTGCGCACCGGCCGCGCCTCTCCGGCGCTGCTGGACGGCATCAAGGTCAAGGCCTACGGCACCGACACCCCCCTCAACCAGGTCGCCAGCATCAGTGTCTCCGAAGGCCGCTCGCTGGTCATCAGCCTGTTCGACAAGGGCATGATCAAGGACGTGGAAAAGGCGATTTACGCCTCGGATCTGGGCCTGACCCCGACCGTGGTCGGCACCGTGATCCGTCTGAACCTGCCGCCGCTGACCGAGGAGCGCCGCAAGGAGCTCAGCAAGGCCGTGCATGGCGAGGGCGAAGACAGCAAGGTGGCCATCCGCAACATCCGTCGCGATGCCAACCAGCAGGTCAAGGATCTGCTCAAGGACAAGGCGGTCACCGAAGACGAGGCGCGCAGCGCCGAAGACGACATCCAGAAGCTCACCGACAAGGCCATCAAGGATGTGGATGAGGTCGTCAAGGCCAAGGAACAGGAACTGATGACGGTCTGATCGTGGCATCGCCTGCCATGCATCCAGCACCTTCCGCTGCCGCCGTGCCGCGCCACATTGCCATCATCATGGATGGCAACGGGCGTTGGGCACAGCGTCGGCGGCGTCCGCGCATGATCGGTCATCGCGCCGGCGCGCGTGCGGTCAATCGCACCATCGATTTCTGCCTGGAAAAAGGCGTCTCGGCGCTCACCCTGTTCGCGTTTTCCAGTGAAAACTGGGGCCGCCCGCAGGAGGAAGTCGATGCACTGATGAAGCTGTTCCTGCACGCGCTCGATCGCGAGGTCGACGAACTGCAGCGGCGCGGCGTGCAGGTGCGCTTCATCGGCGATCGCAGCCGTTTCGCTACGCCGCTGCGCGAACGCATGGCCGCCGCCGAGCGCGTCACCGCCGCCAATGCGCGGCTGGTGCTGAGCATCGCCGCCAGCTATGGCGGCCGCCAGGACATTGCGCTGGCCGCGCGGGCATTGGCCGAAGAAGTGGCCGCCGGCCGCCTGCAACCGCAGCAGATCGACGAAGCGCTGCTGGCCAGCCGCGTCGCGTTGGCCGATCTGCCGGCGCCGGACCTGTTCATCCGCACCGGCGGCGACACCCGCATCAGCAATTTCCTGCTGTGGCAGCTGGCTTATACCGAACTGTGGTTCACCGAAACCCTGTGGCCGGAGTTCGATGCCGGCGTACTGCAGCAGGCACTGGATGACTATGCCGGGCGCGAACGTCGCTTCGGCCTGACCAGCGCCCAGATCGCCGACAAGGCGACGGAGAGCTCCTCCGCATGACCAAGACCCGCGTGATTGCCGCGCTGATCATGGCGCCGCTCGCCATCTGCGCGATCGTGCTGCTGCCCACGCAATGGCTGGCGGCGCTGGCGGCGATCCTGTTCCTGACCGGCCTGTGGGAGTGGCTCAAGCTCTCCGGCATCGACGACAGCCTGCCGCGCACCGTGCTGCTGATGCTCAATCTGCTGCTGATGGTGCTGATGGTGTGGGCCTCGGCCGGCTCCATGGTGCTGTTCCAGATCGCCGCCCTGGTGGGGGTGGTCTGGTGGCTGCTGGCGCTGCTATGGCTGCGCTTTTTCACCTTCGGTGCCGATCACGGCAACGGCCAGGCGCGCGCGCTCAAGCTCGCCGCTGGCACCCTGGCGGTCCTGCCGGCCTGGGCCGCGCTGGTGCTGCTGCACGCCAACCCGGACAAGGGCAACCTGTGGCTGCTGACCGCGCTGACCATGGTGTGGGCGGCCGATTCGGGCGCCTATTTCGCCGGCCGCGCGTTCGGCAAGCACAAGCTGGCGCCGCGGGTCAGCCCGAACAAGACCATCGAAGGCCTGCTCGGCGGCCTGGTCGCCGGCATCGTGGTCGCCTGCGCATTCGGCTGGCTGGCCGGGCTGACCCTGGCGCACGTGCCGCAGCTGGTGCTGGTCTCGGCGGTGGCGGTGCTGGCCTCGGTGCTGGGCGATCTGTTCGAGAGCCTGCTCAAGCGCCACGCCGGCGCCAAGGACTCGGGTGCGGTGATTCCGGGCCATGGCGGCGTGCTGGATCGTATCGACGGCGTGCTCGCCGCCCTGCCGGTGTTCGCACTCGGCAAGGAAATTCTCGGATTCTAGGCATGGCTGGCTCCCCTCTCCGTCAGGTCGCCGTGTTCGGCGCTACCGGCTCGATCGGTGCGTCGGCACTGGATGTGATCGCCCGTCATCCGCAGCGGCTGCGCGCCAGCGTGCTGTCGGCCGGCAGCAAGGTCGACGAGCTGCTGGCGCTCTGCGTCACCCATCGCCCTGCGCATGCGGTGATCGCCGACCCATCCCTGTATCCGGCACTGCGCGACGGTCTGCGCGCGGCCGGATTGGCCACCCAGGCGCACGCCGGCTCCGACGCCCTGGACGCGCTGGCTGCCAGCGATGCCTGCGACACCGTGGTCGCGGCGATCGTGGGAGCGGCCGGCCTGCCCTCCACGCTGGCCGCAGCCCGCGCCGGCAAGCGCCTGCTGCTGGCCAACAAGGAATCGCTGGTACTGGCCGGCGAGCTGCTGACCCGCACCGCGGCGGCGGCCGGCGCCGAGATCATCCCGATCGACAGCGAACACAGCGCGATCTTCCAGTGTCTGCGCTCCTGCGACGCCAGTCGCGGCGTGCGCCGGGTGATCCTGACCGCGTCCGGCGGGCCGTTCCGCGGCTGGGACCGCGCCGCGCTGAGCGCTGTCACCCCCGCGCAGGCGGTTGCCCATCCCAAATGGTCGATGGGGCCGAAGATCTCGGTGGATTCGGCGACGCTGATGAACAAGGGCCTGGAAGTGATCGAAGCGCATCACCTGTTCGGCCTGCCCGGCGCGCAGATCGATGTACTGGTGCATCCGCAGAGCCTGGTGCACTCGCTGGTGGAATTCGTCGACGGCTCCACCCTGGCCCAGCTCGGCCTGCCGGACATGCGCACCACGCTGGCGGTCGGCCTGGCGTGGCCGGAGCGGGTCGAGTCCGGGGTTGCCGGGCTGGACCTGCTGACCCAAGGGCGGCTGGATTTCGAGGCGCCAGACACCGCCGCATTCCCATGCCTGCGCCTGGCCTGGGAGGCGCTGGAGGCCGGTGGAACCGCCCCTGCGATCCTGAACGCGGCCAATGAAGTGGCTGTTTCAGCGTTTCTTCAGGGCCAGGTGGGTTTCCTAGCGATTCCCGCGTTGGTCGAACACACACTGACAACGCTCCCACGGCACAATGCCGACTCCCTCGACACCCTGCTTTCTGCCGATGCGCAAGCGCGGCAGATCACCGAACGTGCCCTCGCCCATCACCGCCTTCATGCCTGATCGATTTACGCAGACGAGTTGCATCCATGGGTGATTTCATCGGTTCGGTCTGGTGGATGATCGTCAGCCTGGGCGTGTTGGTGACCTTCCACGAATTCGGCCACTTCTGGGTCGCGCGCCGCTGCGGCGTCAAGGTGATGCGCTTTTCGGTTGGCTTCGGCAAACCCCTGTGGAAGCGGCGCGACCGTCACGGCACCGAGTTCGTGGTGGCGGCCATCCCGCTGGGCGGCTACGTCAGGATGCTCGACGAGCGCGAAGGCGACGTGCATCCGGCCGAGCAGGACCAGGCCTTCAACCGCAAGACGGTGTGGCAGCGCATCGCCATCGTGGCCGCCGGCCCGATCGCCAACCTGCTGCTGTGCATGGCGATGCTGTGGGCGATGTTCGTGGTCGGCAAACAGGATTACTCGGCCACCGTCGGCCGTGCCGATGGCCTGGCCGCAGAAGCCGGCCTGACCCCGGGCGAGCGCATCGTGCGCATCGATGGGCGCGATGTCAGCAGCTGGAGCGATGCCAGCATGCAGCTCACCACCGCGGCGATGGACAAGCGCGATATCCACGTGCTGACAGCCACCGACGGCGCCGGCAACCGCGAGCACACGCTGCGGCTGTCGCAGCTGCCGGCCGGCTTTGACGAGCGCCGCGTGGCCTCGCTGGCCGGCATCGGCTGGCAGTTCATGCTGCAGCCGCCGGTGGTGGGCCAGGTGGTCGCCGGCTCCGCGGCGCAGGGGCTGCTGCAGCCGGGCGACCGCATCGTCGCCATCGACGGCCAGCCGATTCGCTCAGCCGACGAGATTCCCGCCCAGCTGCAGGCACTGGGCGCGCAAGGCGATACCGGCATGATCGAGGTCGCGCGCGGCGAAGACCGGCTGGCGCTGGAAATCGCCCCGCGCCGATCGCCGCAGGGCCAGTGGCTGCTGGGCGTGGGATTTGCGGCGGCTCAGGCGCCGGCCTACGACAGCCGCCAGCAGTACGGCGTGTTCGCCGCGGTGCCGGCGGCGATCCGTGAAACCGGCCGGATGACCGCCGATTCGCTGGGCATGATGAAGCGCATGCTGACCGGCCAGGCCTCGGTCAAGAACATCTCCGGGCCGGTCACGATCGCGCGCGCGGCCAACGCCTCGGCCGAACGCGGGCTCGACTGGTTCCTGTATTTCTTGGGATTGCTGTCGCTCAGCCTGGCGATCATCAACCTGATGCCGATCCCGATCTTGGACGGTGGGCATCTGCTGTATTACCTTATCGAGTTGGTCAAGGGCAGCCCGATCAGCGAACGGGCCATGATTGCCGGGCAATATGTCGGCCTGGCGGTCCTGGCCGGGCTGATGGGACTGGCGTTCTACAACGACATCCTCGGCCTGGTTCCACGATGAAGCTGCTCCACTCTTTCCGCCTGTTGTCGTCGTCATACGTCGGCATCCAGCAACACCCGAAATCGACTCCAACCGGATGTGACATGACGCGTCTTCCCACTCGCCGCCTGCTTGCCCTCGCTCTTGCCGCCGGCCTCAGCCTGCCAGTCGTTGCCCTGGCCGCAGAGCCGTTCGTTGCCAGCGACATCCGCGTCGACGGCCTGCAGCGCATCGCCTCCGGCACCGTGTTCACCTATCTGCCGGTGAACCGCGGCGACACCGTGGACGATGCCAAGGTCGCCGACTCGATCCGTGCGCTGTACCGCACCGGCTTCTTCGAGGACGTGCAGCTGGATCGCCAGGGCAACATCCTGGTGATCACCGTGAAGGAGCGTCCGGCGATCAACAAGCTCACCGTGACCGGCAACAAGGACATCAAGTCCGAGGAGCTGCTCAAGGGCCTAGGCGACATCGGCCTGACCGAAGGCGGCACCTTCGATCGCCTGAGCCTGGACCGCGTGACCCAGGAACTGACCCGCCAGTACAACAACCGCGGCAAGTACAACGTCGAGATCACCCCGACGGTGAGCCCGCTGGACCGTAACCGCGTGGATGTGGCGATCGCGATCAAGGAAGGCAAGGCGGCCAAGATCCGCCACGTCAACCTGATTGGCACCGAAAAGTTCGCCAACGAGGACATCCTGGAAAACTGGGAATCCAAGGAGCACAACTGGGCCTCGTGGTACCGCCGCGACGACCAGTACTCCAAGGAAAAGATGTCCGGCGACCTGGAGAAGCTCAACTCCTGGTACCTGGACCGCGGCTACGTGGACTTCAGCATCGACTCCACCCAGGTGTCGATCAGCCCCGACAAGCGCGACATGTTCGTCAGCGCCGGCGTCACCGAGGGCGAGCAGTACAAGATTTCCGAGATCAAGGTCACCGGCGACACCGTGCTGCCGCAGGCCGATATCGAGCGTCTGGTCATCCCCAAGGCCGGCGACATCTTCTCGCGTGCGCTGCTGGAGTACACCTCCGATGCGATCACCAACACGCTGAGCAACGTCGGTTACGCGTTCGCCAAGGTCAACCCGATCCCGACTCCGAACCGCGAGGACCGCACCGTTGCGGTGAACCTGCAGGTGGTGCCGGGCCCGCGCGTGACCGTGCGCCGCATCCTGTACAAAGGCAATAGCCGCACCTCCGATGAGGTGTTGCGCCGCGAAATGCGCCAGTTCGAAAATACCTGGTACTCGCAGGCGGCGATCGACCGTTCCAAGATCCGTCTGCAGCGCCTGGGCTACTTCGAGAGCGTGGACGTGGAAACGCCGGCGGTGCCGGGCAGCAACGACCAGGTCGACGTGGTCTACAACGTCAAGGAAACCACCTCCGGCAGCTTCGTGTTCGGCCTGGGCTACTCGCAGAGCTTCGGTGTGACCACCTCGGTGCAGTTGTCGCAGAACAACTTCCTGGGCGGCGGCAACCGGGTGGCGGTGGAAGCCTCGCGCAGCAGCTACCAGCAGCGCTACGCGTTCTCCTATACCAACCCGTTCTTTACCGACGACGGCGTGTCGCTGGGCTACAACCTGTCGTGGCGCTCGCTGGACTACTCGGACTTCAACACCGCGCAGTACAACAGCAAGAATGGCTCGGCGCAGGTGGTGTTCGGCGTGCCGATCACCGAGAACGACACCGTCTCGGCGATGGTCGGCATCGACAGCAACCAGATCAACACGTTCCAGGGCCAGACCCCGCAGGCGATCATCGACTACATCGATGCGGTCGGCACGCGCACCTTCCATGCCTGGCGCACCGAGCTGGGTTGGGCACGCGACACCCGCAACGACTTCTTCATGCCGACCCGCGGCATGTACCAGCGCGTCGGCCTGGAGACCACCCTGCCCGGCTCCACGGTCGAGTACTACAAGCTCAACTATCAGATTTCCAATTACTGGCCGATCATTCCGGCAATCGTGTTGAACACCCGCTTCGAGCTGGGCTATGGCGACAGCTACGGCAATGACAGCACGCGCGTGGTGACCGACGCCAATGGCGTGTCGCGCACCATCACCGCCACCGGCCTGCCGTTCTACGAGAACTTCTACGCCGGCGGTACCAATTCGGTACGCGGCTTCGAAGACAACACGCTGGGTCCGCGTTCGGAACGGACGGTGAACTATTCGCGCGGCCAGCCGCTGGGTGGTTCGTTCAAGACCGTCGGTTCGGTGGAAATGTATTTCCCCAAGCTGTTCGACAGCCCGTCGGCACGCGTATCGGCGTTCTTCGACTTCGGTAACGTCTACGACGGCGTGGACAACTTCAAGGCCAACGAGCTGCGTGCGTCCACCGGCGTGGCGCTGTTGTGGCGCGCACCGGTCGGCCCCATCTCGATCAGCTACGCGTTCCCGCTGAAGAAGGAAGACAACGACGAGATCGAACGTCTGCAGTTCACCTTCGGCGGCCAGTTCTAACAGCCAACGGCAACAAAAAGGCGGCCCGCGCGTGCGGGCCGCCCGTGTATCGCAGGTGGAGTGTCGGCCGGTCAGAACCAGCTGTCGAACCAGGTGGACACGGTGTTGGACAGGCAGCTGGCGATGTCGCCGGCAGGCAGGCTGAGACACTGCAGCTGCTGCTCACCGATCGCCTTGCCCTGCTCGATATCGAAGGATTGGGCCGATGCACTCGCGACCGCGCCCATCATGACCAGACCACCAAGGATGGAAAGAACGGTTTTCATATGCTTGCTCCTGGATTCGCCGCTTGATTGCGACAGGACCCTAAATACGCAGGCTTTGTTGGGAACTGTTTAATGGTGTTTTTTCCCCGTTAAAGCGGCGCTCCCACATTTACAAGAGGTTCACCCCGATGCGCTTGACCGCCAGTGCAATTGCCGAACAATTTGGGTTGACCGTCGTTGGCGATGGCGCCGTCGAAGTCAGTGGCGTCGCCACCCTGGCGCATGCCGGCGCCGGGCAACTGAGCTTTTTGTCCAATCCGCGCTACCGGCCGCAACTGGGCCAGAGCCAGGCGGCCGTGGTGGTCCTGCGCGCCGACGATGCGGCGGATGCACGCGGCACCGCGCTGGTCGCCAAGGATCCCTATACCGCCTTTGCCAAGATCGCGGCCTTGTTCGACGTGGCGCCGGTGCGCGAACCGGGGATCCACCCTTCCGCGGTGATCGATTCCAGCGCACAGGTTTCGCCGAACGCCCACGTCGGCCCGTTCGTCAGCATCGGTGCGCGCAGCCGCGTGGGCGATGGCTGCGTGATCGGCACCGGCAGCATCATCGGCGAGGACTGCATGGTCGATGACGGCAGCGAGCTGATCGCCCGCGTCACCCTGGTCACCCGGGTGCGCCTGGGCAAGCGCGTGCGTATCCATCCCGGTGCGGTGATCGGTGCCGACGGCTTCGGCCTGGCGATGGATGCCGGGCACTGGATCAAGGTCCCGCAACTGGGCGGCGTGGTGATCGGCGACGACTGCGAGATCGGCGCCAACACCTGCATCGACCGCGGTGCACTGGAAGACACCGTGCTGGAAGAAGACGTGCGCGTGGATAACCTGGTGCAGATCGCGCACAACTGCCACATCGGCGCGCATAGCGCCATCGCCGGCTGTACCGGGATCGCCGGCAGCGCCAAGATCGGTCGTTACTGCCTGCTCGGCGGGCATGTCGGCGTGGTCGGGCATCTGGAGATCTGCGACAAGGTGGTGATCACCGGCAAGTCGGTGGTGCGCAATTCCATCCATGAGCCGGGCGAGTATTCGTCCGGCACCCCTCTCACCGACAATCGCACGTGGCGCAAGAATGCCGCGCGCTTCAAACAACTCGATGTGCTGGCAAGGCGCATCCTGGCTGTGGGCAAGGAGAAAGAATGAGTCACCCCACTTACGAGCTGCCGATCGACGTCAACCAGATCCAGACGCTGATCCCGCACCGCTATCCGTTCCTGCTGATCGACCGGGTCATCGAGCTCGACCTGGATGCCAAGCGCATCGTCGGGCAGAAGAACGTCAGCATCAACGAGCCATTTTTTCAGGGCCATTTCCCCACCCGCCCGGTGATGCCCGGCGTGCTCATCATCGAGGCACTGGCGCAGGCCGGTGGCGTGATGACCCAGCTCGGCCTGGGGCGCGACGCGCTGTCCAAGCTGTTCTACATGGTCAAGGTCGACAACGCCCGCTTCAACAAGCAGGTGGTGCCGGGCGACGTGCTGATGCTGGAAGTGCAGATGAAGCGCCTGATCCGCAACATGGGATGCTATTACGGCGAGGCCAAGGTCAACGGCGAAGTCGTGGCCAGTGCCGAAGTCATGTGCGCCGGCGCCAAGGAATAACCGTTTTGGAGGTGAGACACGATGCGTGATCAAGCACCCTTGATTCATCCCACCGCCGTCATCGATCCGTCGGCGCAACTGGCCAGCGATGTGCGCGTGGGCGCGTTTTCGCTGATCGGCGCCGATGTGCAGATCGATGCGGGCACCGAGGTGGGGCCGCATTGCTCGATCCACGGCCCGACCCGGATCGGCCGCAACAACCGCTTCATCGGCCACGCCGCGATCGGCGGCGAACCGCAGGACAAGAAGTACGCCGGCGAGCGCACCGAGCTGGTGATCGGCGACGGCAACGTGATCCGCGAATTCGTCACCATCAATCGCGGCACTGGCGGCGGTGGCGGCATCACCGTGGTTGGCGACGACAACTGGATGCTGGCCTACACGCACGTGGCGCACGACTGCCATGTCGGCAACCACTGCGTGTTCTCCAACAACACCACACTGGCCGGCCACGTCACCGTGGGCGACTACGTGATCATCAGCGGCTTTGCCGGCGCGCATCAGTTCTGCCGGATCGGCGCGCACGCCTTCCTGGGCATGGGCGCGCTGACCAACGGCGACGTGCCGCCGTTCACCATGGTCGGCAGCGAATCGCTGGGCCGCCCGCGCGGCATCAACAGCGAAGGGCTCAAGCGGCGCGGCTTCGATGCCGAGCGCATCACTGCGATCAAGCGCGCCTACCGCACGCTGTACGTCGCCGGCCTGCCGCTGGCCGAAGCCAAGCTGCAACTGGCCGAACAGGCCAAGAGCAGCGAAGACGTGCGCGGGCTACTCGAGTTCATCGAGGCGGCGGAAAGGCCGTTGTTGCGATGAAGGCCGGGATTCGGGATTCGGGATTGGGGATGCAAAGCGTCCACACCACACCGGGCGAAGTCGTGCACGACGCGCTGGCCAATCCCCAATCCCCAATCCCCAATCTCCGCTCTCCACGCATCGCGCTGATCGCCGGCGAAGCCTCCGGCGACATCCTGGGTGCGGGCCTGATCGAACAGCTGCGTCGCCGCTATCCGGGCGCTGAATTCGTCGGCATCGGTGGCGATGCGATGCGTGGTGCCGGCTGCCAGACCTGGTTCGATGCCAGCGAACTGGCGGTGATGGGGCTGACCGAAGTGCTGCAGCATCTGCCGCGGCTGTTGAAGCTGCGCCGGGCCTTCCGCGAGCGGGTGCTGGCGTGGAAGCCGGACGTGTTCATCGGCATCGACGCACCCGATTTCAATCTGTCGGTCGAGCGCTGGCTCAAGCAGCGCGGCGTGCGCACCGTGCATTACGTCAGCCCCTCGGTCTGGGCCTGGCGCGAGAAGCGTGCGGAAAAGATCGGCGCCAGCGCCGACCTGGTGCTGTGCCTGTTTCCGATGGAACCGCCGATCTATGCCAAGCACGGCATCGATGCGCGCTTTGTCGGCCACCCGATGGCCGACGACATCGCCTACCAGGCCGATCGCGCAGCCGCGCGCGCCAATCTGGGCCTGTCCGCGTCCAGCACGGTGCTGGCGGTGTTGCCCGGCAGCCGGCATGGCGAAATCAGCAAGCTCGGCGATACCTTCTTCCAGGCCGCCTGGCTGGTGTCCGAGCACCTGCCCAACCTGCACGTGCTGGTGCCCGCGGCCAACCCCGGCTGCAAGCAGTTGCTGGCCGAACAGTTGTCGCGGTCGTCGCTGCCGGTGCTGCGTTCGCACCTGCTCGATGGCCAGGCGCGCACCGCGATGCTGGCCGCCGACGTGGTGCTGCTGGCGTCGGGCACCGCCACGCTGGAGGCGATGCTGGTCAAGCGCCCGATGGTGGTCGGCTACAAGGTCGCCCCGCTCACCTACCGCATCGTCAGGACGCTGGGCCTGCTCAAGGTCAACCGCTACGCGCTGCCCAACATCCTGGCCAACGACGACCTCGCCCCCGAGCTGATGCAGGACGACTGCACCCCGGAACGGCTGTGCGTGGCCCTGCTGGACTGGTTCAAGCACCCGGAAAAGGTCGCCGCCCTGCAACCGCGCTATCTCGCCCTGCACGCCGAACTGCGCCGCGACGCATCGGCACGCGCGGCCGATGCGGTGGCTGGGCTGCTGGAGGGCCGGGATTCGGGAGTGGGGAGTGGGGATTCGGCAGGAGCAAAAGCGTGAAGATCATCGCTGCGGGCGCTCAAGCCGAGGCGCGCCAGTCGCCCTTGTTCGGCCAATCCCAAATCCCGAATGCCGAATCCCGGCGTTTGATTGCCGGTGTCGACGAAGCGGGCCGCGGCCCGCTTGCCGGGCCGGTGGCGGTGGCGGCGGTGGTGTTCGACCCGAGCAAGCCGCGCATCAACGGGCTGGACGATTCCAAGCAGCTGAGCGCGCAGCGGCGCGAGCAATTGTATGCGCGCATCGTCGAGCGGGCGCTGGCGTGGTCGGTGGTGCTGATCGACAGCGAGGAGATCGACCGCATCAACATCTACCAGGCGACCATGCTGGGCATGCGGCGTGCGGTGGAGGGCGTGGCGCATGTGGCCGGGTTTGCGCGCATCGACGGCAACCGGGTGCCCAAGGGCCTGCCCTGCCCGGCCGAGGCATTGATCGGCGGCGATGCGCTCGATCGCGCCATCATGGCGGCCTCGATCGTGGCCAAGGTCACCCGCGACCGCCTGATGCACGCCCTGCACGCCCAGCATCCGGAATACCGCTTCGACCAGCACAAGGGCTACGCCACGCCAGTGCATCTGGCCGCGCTGCGCAGCCACGGACCCTGCCCGCAGCACCGCCGCAGCTTCGCCCCGGTGCGGCGTGCGTTGGGCATCGAGGCGACGCAGTCGCCGTGGGACGTGCCCTGCGCGGCCCCGGCCGATGACCTGCTGCTGGCCGACTGATCGACCGCCCTCCGGGCGAACCTGAAACGGTAATGGCGTCCTCCTTCGCTTGGCGTGCATGCCGCCGCTGCGGCCATGGCCTGGAGCGTCGCGTCCCGCACACGCAGCCCCGCACGCCTGCCGATCCGCGCAATCGCCACCGTCGCGCTGCGCGCAGCTAGCCAAAGCCTGAATCGGCCGCACCGCCCAGCCCCCGTGGCAGCTGGCCGCGGCCCTGCGCCGGCGCTGTCAAGCCTTGTTCGACCCGACCACGCTCGCTACCCTGACCACGCATTATTCCGGTCTCGCATGTCCACTTCCCGCTTCGTCCATCTGCACGTCCACACCGAGTTCTCGCTGGCGGATTCCACCATCCGTGTGCCCGAGAAACCGGATCAGGCTGACCCGAAAAAGGCCAAGCAGGCCAACCTGCTGAGCCGCGCGGTCGAACTCGACATGCCCGCGCTGGCGGTCACCGACCTCAACAACCTGTTCGCGCTGGTCAAGTTCTACAAGGCCGCCGAAGGCGTGGGCATCAAGCCGATCGCCGGCGCCGACGTGATGATCGCCACCCCGGACATGACGCCCTGGCGCATGACCCTACTGTGCCGGGACCGCGAAGGCTACCTGAGCCTGTCGCGCCTGCTGACCCGCGCCTGGATGGAAGGCCACCGCCCCGAAGGCGGCGTGGCGATCCACCCGGAGTGGCTGCAGAGCGGCCACGCCAACCTGTTCGCCCTGGCCGGGCGTGACAGCCTGGCCGGGCGCCTGTTCGGCGAGGGCCGCGCCGACCTGGCCGAGCAGCAACTGGCCGACTGGCAGCGCGTGTTCGGCGATGGCCTGCACCTGGAACTGACCCGCACCGGGCGCGAGGGCGAGGAACGCTTCAACCAGTTCGCGCTGCATGCGGCCGGTGTGCGCGGCCTGCCGGTGGTGGCCAGCAACGATGTGCGCTTCCTGTACGCCAGCGACTTCAATGCCCACGAGGCGCGGGTGTGCATTTCCTCCGGCCGCGTGCTCGACGATCCCAAACGTCCGCGCGAGTACAGCGACCAGCAGTACCTGAAGTCCGGCGACGAAATGGCCGCGCTGTTCGCCGACGTGCCCGACGCGATCGACAACACGCTGGCGCTGGCGCAGCGCTGCAACATCGAGATGCGCCTGGGCACCTACTTCCTGCCCGCCTACCCGGTGCCGGAAGACGAGACGCTGGACAGCTGGATCCGCAGCCAGTCGCGCGCGGGCCTGGCCGCACGCCTGGAAAAGAACCCGATCGCGCCCGGCAAGACCCGCCAGGACTATGTCGACCGGCTGGAATTCGAGCTGGACACCATCATCAAGATGGGCTTTCCCGGCTACTTCCTGATCGTGGCCGACTTCATCCAGTGGGGCAAGAACCAGGGCATTCCGATCGGCCCGGGCCGCGGTTCCGGTGCCGGCTCGCTGGTGGCCTGGGCGCTGCAGATCACCGATCTGGATCCGCTGCCGTACAACCTGCTGTTCGAGCGCTTCCTCAACCCGGAACGCGTGTCGATGCCCGACTTCGACATCGACTTCTGCATGGATCGCCGCGACGAGGTGATCGACTACGTGGCGCGCAAGTACGGCCGCGACCGGGTCAGCCAGATCATCACCTACGGCACCATGGCGGCCAAGGCGGTGGTGCGCGACGCCGGGCGCGTGCTCGGCTTCAGCTACGGTCTGGTCGACAGCGTCGCCAAGCTGATCCCCAACATCCTGGGCATCACGCTCAAGGATGCGATGGGCGAAGGCAAGGACTCGGAGATGGCCTCGCCGGACCTGATCCAGCGCTATCAGGTCGAGGACGACGTGCGCGACCTGATGGATCTGGCCCGTCAGCTCGAGGACCTCACCCGCAACGCCGGCAAGCACGCCGGCGGCGTGGTGATCGCGCCCGAACCGCTCTCCGAGTTCTGCCCGCTGTTCGCCGAACACGACCAGGACGGACGCGGCAAGAACCAGGTCACCCAGTTCGACAAGGACGACGTCGAAGCGGTCGGCCTGGTCAAGTTCGACTTCCTCGGCCTGCGCACGCTGACCATCATCGACTGGGCGGTCAAGGCGATCAACGTGCGTCACGCACGCGCCGGCATCGACCCGGTCGACATCAGCGCCATTCCGCTCGACGATGCCCCCACCTACAAGGGCGTATTCGCCTCGGGCAATACCGGCGCGGTGTTCCAGTTCGAATCCTCGGGCATGCGCCGCCTGCTCAAGGACGCGCGCCCGGACCGTTTCGAAGACCTGATCGCGCTGGTGTCGCTGTACCGCCCCGGCCCGATGGACCTGATCCCGGACTTCAACGCGCGTAAGCACGGCCAGCAGGAGATCGTCTACCCGGATCCGCGCACCGAAGTCATCCTCAAGGACACCTACGGCATCATGGTGTACCAGGAGCAGGTGATGCAGATGGCGCAGATCGTCGGCGATTATTCGCTGGGCGGCGCCGACCTGCTGCGCCGCGCGATGGGCAAGAAGGTGCCGGCCGAAATGGCCAAGCACCGCGAGATCTTCCGCGAAGGCGCGGCCAAGGGCGGAGTGAGCGCGGCCAAGGCCGACGAAATCTTCGACCTGATGGAGAAGTTCGCCGGCTACGGCTTCAACAAGTCGCACGCCGCCGCCTACGCGCTGGTCAGCTACCAGACCGCCTGGCTGAAACGGCATTACCCGGCCGAATTCATGGCCGCGACGCTGTCCTCGGACATGGACAACACCGACAAGGTGGTGGGCTTTCTCGATGAGGTGCGCAATCTTGGCCTGACCGTCAAGCCACCGCGCGTCAACGAGTCGGCCTACATGTTCGAGGCCGCCAGCCCGGACACCATCCAGTACGGCCTGGGCGCGATCAAGGGTGTCGGCCAGGGCGCCTGCGAGGCGATCGTCGAAGAACGCCAGCGCGGCGGCCCCTACACCACCTTGCTGGATTTCTGCACGCGCGTGGGCACCGCCAAGCTCAACCGGCGCACGCTGGAAGCGATGATCAACGCCGGCGCGATGGACGGGCTGGGCAAGAACCGCGCCTCGCTGATGCTGCAGCTGCCGGAAGTGGTCAAGGCCACCGAGCAGTTGGCGCGCGAACGCGCCTCGGGCCAGAACTCGCTGTTCGGCGGGCCGGACCCGAGCGCGCCGGCGCTGCGTCTGGACCTGCCCGAAAGCAAGGAATGGCCGCTGGGCCAGTTGCTCACCGGCGAGCGCGAAACGCTGGGCTTCTATCTCAGCGGTCACCCGTTCGACCCGCACCGCGACGAAGTGCGCGAGCTGGTCGGCTGCGACCTGGGCGCGCTGGAGAAGATCCTCGCCTCGCAACAACGCGGCGGTGGCGGCGGTGGCGATGGCGAAAAGCGCGCCTGGCGCCCGGAAGTCAGCGCGATCCTGGCCGGCCAGGTGATCGGCGTGCGGCGCAAGGGCGACAGCCAGGTGTTCGTGCAGCTCGAAGACGGCCGTGGCCGGGTCGAATGCAGCGCATTCTCCGATGCGATGGCCGAGTTCGGGCATCTGCTCACCCGCGACCGCATCCTGATCGTCAAGGGCGGCCTGCGCGAGGACGAATTCAACGGCGGCTACAGCCTGCGCATCCGCCAATGCTGGGACTACGAGCAGATCTGCGCCGACCACGCGCAGCGCCTGTCGCTGCGCCTGGACCTGCGCGAGAAACAGGCCTGGAAGCGCATCGACGCGCTGCTGGCCAAGCACCGACCCGGCAAGACGCCCCTGCGCCTGGACCTGCTGCTGCGCGCCCCGACCGGCGGCGTGGCCGGCATGCTCGACCTCAACGGCAGCCACTCGGTGCGGATCGACCAGCAGCTGATGGACAACCTGCGCGCCGACCCCGCGGTGCGGACCTTGAAGATCAAGTACAGCCCTCCGTGGGCTTGAGGGGCGGGGATTGGGCATTCGGGATTCGGGATTGGCAACAGCAACCCGAACGCAGCAGCGCCGCTGTTGCCAATCCCGAATCCCGACTCCCGAATCCCCGCCACCGAACGGCCCCGTACGGGCCGAAGGCAGCGCTTCAGCTACACTCCCCGCCTTACGTCGACGACACCACTGCATGAATCCTAACTACCTCGACTTCGAGCAACCCATCGCCGATCTGGAAGCAAAGATCCAGGAACTGCGCAAGGCCAGCACCGGTCCTGCAGTCAACGTGGACACCGAGGTGCGTGCGCTGCGCGACAAGCTGCGCGTGCGTACCGCACAGATCTTCCGCGACCTGTCGGCCTGGCAGGTCTCGCAGCTGGCGCGCCATCCGCAGCGCCCGTACACGCTGGACTACATCAACACCATCTGCGACGAATTCCAGGAACTGGCCGGCGACCGCGCCTATGCCGACGACAAAGCGATCGTCGGTGGCCTGGGCCGTATCGATGGCCGCGCGGTGGTGATCATCGGCCACCAGAAGGGCCGCGACACCAAGAGCAAGGTTGCCCGCAATTTCGGCATGCCGCGCCCGGAGGGCTACCGCAAGGCGCTGCGCCTGATGAAGCTGGCCGAGCGTTTCCGCCTGCCGCTGCTGACCTTCATCGACACCCCGGGCGCCTACCCGGGCATCGGCGCCGAAGAGCGCGGCCAGTCCGAAGCGATCGCGCGTAACCTGCTGGAGATGGCCGAACTGAAGATCCCGGTGATCTGCACCGTGATCGGCGAAGGCGGCTCCGGCGGCGCGCTGGCGATCGGCGTGGGCGACCGCACCTTGATGCTGGAATACGGCACCTATTCGGTGATTTCGCCCGAAGGCTGCGCCTCGATCCTGTGGAAGGACGCGGCCAAGGCCAAGGACGCGGCCGAGCAGCTCGGCTTGACCGCCAAGCGCCTGAAAGGCCTGGGCCTGGTCGACAAGGTGATCCGCGAACCCACCGGCGGCGCGCATCGCAATCCCGAGCAGATGGGCAAGCGCCTCAAGGCGGTGCTGCTCAACGAGCTGGAAGCGCTGGAAAAGCTGCCGGTCGAGGGCCTGCTGCAGCGTCGTTACGAGCGCCTGCGCAGCTACGGCGCCTACGAAGGCAACTGATCGGAGGTCTGCCGGGGCGATGGTGCTGCACGCAGCATTGCCAGCCAGCAAGACGATTGCCCACCATGGAAGGACCTGTTCGGATATGAGCCCGCTACTTCTGCTGTCGCTGGTATTGCAAGCCGCCTGCTGCGTACATGTGGTGCGCAGCGGCCGCCCGCTGTACTGGATCTTCATCCTGCTGGCGTTTTCGTTGCTGGCGGTCCTGGTCTACGTGTGCGTGGCGGTGATCCCGGACCTGCGCAACGACCCGACGGCGCGCCGTGGCCTGCGCAAGGTGCGTCAGCGCATCGATCCGCAACGCGAACAACGCGACGCATCGCGCCAGCTGGATGTGGCCGACACCCCCGAGAATCGCCGCCGCCTCGCGCAGACGCTGCTGGAACAGGGCGACTACGCGCGTGCCGCCGAGCTGTATCAGGGCGCGCTGCGCGGCATCTACCAGGACGATCCGGACCTGATGCTGGGCCTGGCCAAGGCCCAGTACGGGCTGGGCCAGGCCGCAGACACACGCAAGACGCTGGACGCGTTGATCGCGGCCAATCCGAGTTTCCGTTCGCACGACGGGCACCTGCTGTACGCGCGCGCAGTCGAAGACAGCGGCAGCATCGACGAGGCGCTGCACGAATACGAGACGCTTGCGCAAGGCTATCCGGGCGAAGAGGCACGCGTGCGTTATGCGCAGCTGTTGTTGCGCGCCGCGCGCCCGCAAGACGCCAGGGCCGTCCTCGAGCAGGTGCTGCGCCACGCAGCCGCCTCCCCCAAGCATTACCAGCGCGAGCAGCGCGCCTGGATCGACCTGGCGCGCAAGGGACTGAGCGAGCTCGGCGCCCAGGCGTGATCGCCGCCTGACGCGATACTCAAGCGGCGAAACACACAGGATGCGCGCACCGTGTGTAGAAGACCTGGTACGCAACCGAGGGCGCCGCCATGCCCAGAAAGGATGGGGATAGCGGCAAGCCTGAAGGCCCGGATCGATCACCTGCTGCAATCGTCGACGCAGCCGTTTCGCAATGGCGCCCTGGCGGAATCCCTCGACCATCCGCGCCACATCACCGCCGTGCTGCGCAAACACGCCAGCGACGACCAAGCGCATCCGGCAAGCGCATGCATTGCCCGGGCGTTGTGTCAGAACGGCTTGGCCAGCACCAGCCAGATCACCCCGACCAGCAACACCACCGGCACTTCATTGAACAGCCGCAATGCGCGGCCGCTGGGCAGGCTGCGGCCCTGATCCACGCCCTTCAGCCAGCGCCCGGCCACGATGTAATGCGCCAGGATCAAGGCCACCGCAAACAGTTTTGCGTGCAGCCAGCCACCGGCCACCATCGTCGGGAAATCCGGAATCACCCGATAGCCCTGCCACAGCACCGCGCCCAGCAGCAGCGCCAGCCCCAGCATGCTGTGGCCGAATTTGTAGAGGCGGCGCCCCATCAGCACCAGACGCGTGCGCACCGCAGGCTCGGCACCGGCTTCGGCGATATTGACCAGGATGCGTGGCAGGTAGAACACCGCCGCCATCCACGCAGTGACGAACAACAGATGGAAGGTCTTGATCCACAGGTACAGGGTCATGTGCTGGCTTCGCTGGCTGGCGTAGGATGGCCCGCATTTTCACCTATCCGCCGACGCGAAAGCACCTGACGTCCATGTCCGAACCCGACGACAAGCAGTACGACGCCCACTATTTCCGCCGCTGGTACCGGGATGCCGGGCTGGCCGACCCTGCGCGTCTGCGACGCAAGGTCGCACTGGCGGTGAGCCAGGCCGAGTACTACCTGGAGCGCCCGATCCGCAGCGTGCTGGATATCGGCTGCGGCGAGGCGGCCTGGCGCGCGCCATTGCTGGCGTTACGCCCCAAGCTGAGCTATCTGGGCTTCGACAGCAGCGCCTACGCGGTGCAGCGTTACGGACGCAGCCGGCAGATCCACCCTGCCCGCTTCGGCGATTTCGCCTGGCTGCGCCCGTGCGCGCCAGTGGATCTGCTGATCTGCTCGGACGTGCTGCATTACGTGTCCACGCGCGAGTTCAACCAGGGCCTGCCGGGGTTGGCCGAGATGTGCGCGGGCGTGGCATTTCTGGAAACCTTCGCCGAAGAGGATGCCTTCGAAGGCGACCACGATGGCTTTCAGGCGCGGCCGGCGCGCTGGTATCGGCGCCGCTTCGCCAGCGTGGGGTTTGCTGCACTCGGCTCGCACTGCTGGTTGTCGCCGCAATTGGCCGATGAGGCGTCTGCGCTGGAGCGCGGCTGAGCAGGACGTTGGCCGGTTGAGGCACGCATGGCAAGTGGCTTCGCCGCGTCCCCTCACCCCCCTCTCCCGCAGGAGAGGGGCTTTAGTTCACGCATCCCTCTGCGCACGCTGAGCGGCTTCATTCCCTTCTTCCGCAGGGAGAAGGTGCCCCGCGGGGGCGGATGAGGGTGCGTGCGAAGCCTGGTGGAGATCGAGCGCTGATGAGGGTTGAGTGCACTGGGCTTTGCCGCGCACCTCACCCATCCCCGCCTTGCAGGAAAGAAGAATCGTCCAGCAGCCATAGGGTTCTGCGACGAACGCGCGCTTTCGGCTCGCACAGCCATCCGAAGGATCACCAATCGCGGCAAACAAAATCGCGGCCAATCAACGCGCTGACGCCTGCCATAAGTCGTATGACAGCCTCTACCGTCCGCAGCCCCATTAAGGTGCAAATGCGCCAAAGGGGGTATGCTGCGCGGCAGCAAAGAGCCGCACGGATGGGTGGAATGCTTTATCAACTGCACGAGCTGACCCGCAATCTGCTAGCCCCTTGGGTGCACCAGGCCCAGGCGAACGCCAAGATGTTCTCCGACCCCGACAGTCTGTGGGCCTCGCTCCCGGGCGCCGAACGCATGGCGGCCAGCAATGAGCTGTTCCATCGCCTGGGCAAGGAATACGAAAAGCCGGCCTGGGCGCTCGACGATGTCGAGGTCGACGGCCATTCGTTGCCGATCATCGAACGCGAGGTGCTGAGCAAGCCGTTCTGCCGTCTGCTGCGCTTCAAGCGTTTCAGCGACCATGTCGAGCTGATCGGCACGATGAAGCAGCAGCCGGCCGTGCTGGTGGTGGCGCCGTTGTCCGGCCACCACGCCACCCTGTTGCGCGACACCGTGCGCACCCTGCTGCGCAACCACAAGGTCTATGTCACCGACTGGGTCGATGCGCGCATGGTGCCACTGGAAGCCGGCGCCTTCCGGCTCGAGGACTACATCAGCTACATCCAGGAGTTCATCCGTCACATCGGCGCCGAGCGCCTGCATGTAGTGAGCGTGTGTCAGCCCACCGTGCCGGTGCTTGCGGCGGTGTCGCTGATGGCCTCCAACGACGAACCCACGCCGCGCTCGCTAGTGATGATGGGCGGGCCGATCGATGCGCGCCGCAGCCCGACCCAGGTCAACAACCTGGCCACCGAAAATGGCATCGAGTGGTTCCAGAACAACCTGATCCACACCGTGCCGTTCCCGTATCCGGGCCACGGCCGGCAGGTGTATCCGGGCTTCCTGCAGCATGCCGGCTTCCTGTCGATGAACCCCAACCGGCATGTGATGTCGCATTGGGATTTCTACACCGATCTGGTCAAGGGTGACCTGCAGGACGCGCAGGCGCACCGGCAGTTCTACGACGAATACAACGCCGTGCTCGACATGCCGGCCGAGTATTACCTGGACACCATCCGCGTGGTGTTCCAGGACTTCCTGCTGCCGCAGGGCAAGTGGAAAGTGGATGGCCAGCTGGTCAAGCCGTCGGCGATCCGCAATACCGCACTGCTCAGCATCGAGGGCGAACTGGACGATATCGCCGGCCTTGGTCAGACCGAAGCGGTGCACGATCTGTGCACCGGGATCGATGCGGCGCATCGTCGTCATCTGGTGGTGGAAGGTGCCGGTCACTACGGCATCTTCAGCGGCCGTCGCTGGCGCGAAGTGGTGTACCCGCAGGTGCGCGAATTCATCGCTCGCTACGATGCCGACCCGGTCGGCAGCCGCGACCCCGCCACCGTCACCCCGATCCGCAAGCGCGGCAAGCGCGCCTGATCGGCCGACAAAAAACGCCCCTTGATCGAGACCGATCAAGGGGCGTTTTTTTATGCGCAGATTTTTGGTTCGCGTAAAGACAGCGCACTGCGTGGCAAGGTGCGTGGCGCCCGCACAAGACAGTTTGCCGGTCGCTTTATTGAAACTGCTTGCCACCACACACACCGACCATCTTCGATGGTCCTTGCCTGCTCACCGTCGCGGGACCTTACGCGGCACGGATGCCGCGTAAGAGCCTACACGGACGTACTTGCGGCGTGTCCTGCGATGGTGGGCGGGCAAGGGCCTGCAGCCAAGCTGCAGATCAAACGCTACGCAGCCAACACCAGGCCTTTGTACGCCAACGTCGGTTAAGTGCAGTCAAACACCTCGGTTCGTCGAGCGCGCGGTGCCCTCGCCGCTCGCGGGACACGCCGTGAATCCGTCCCTGGAGGCTCCTCAGCGGCATCCATGCCGCTAAGGGTCCCGCAACCGGCGAGGACACCGCACCAGAGAGTTGATCGATTGCGTTGTTTAAAACCATGCACACCGACCATCTCCACTGGTCCTTGCCTGCTCACCGTCGCGGGACCTTACGCGGCACGGATGCCGCGTAAGAGCCTACACGGACGTACTTGCGGCGTGTCCTGCGAGGGTGGGCGGGCAAGGGCCTGCAGCCAAGCTGCAGATCAAACGCTACGCAGCTAACACCAGGCCTTCGCGCAGCAACGTCGGTTGAGTGCAGTCAAACGCTCGGTTCGTCGAGCGCGCGGTGCCCTCGCCGCTCGCGGGACACGCCGTGAATCCGTCCCTGGAGGCTCCTCAGCGGCGTCCATGCCGCTGAGGGTCCCGCAACCGGCGAGGACACCGCACCAGAGAGTTGATCGATTGCGTTGTTTAAAACCATGCACACCGACCATCTCCACTGGTCCTTGCCCGCTCACCGTCGCGGGACCTTATGCGGCATGGATGCCGCGTAAGAGCCTACAAGGACGTACTTGCGGCGTGTCCTGCGATGGTGGGTGGGCAAGGGCCCTGCAGCCAAGCCACAGAGCAGCCGCCCTGCAACCGCTCCATCCGCACTGTCCAACCACCTACACGACTACGGGACTTCAAGTCGTTGCGTCTTTCAGACCTTTCACTACAGACCACGTGACACTGCAGCGATCGCAGCCGCGTGCCGCGTGCCGCACAACCGGCAACCGGCAACCGGCAATCACACGATGCACTCAGCCTTCACCGCTCTTGACCAGCAGGTGCTTGGCGAACATGCCGTGCAGCTTGCCGACGGCGCGTGCCAGATGCAGCGTGACGAACAGCAGCAGCACGCCCACGACGAACAACGGCAGCGTCAGCCAAGCGCTGGTGACATCCACACCATCCCAGGTCAGCACCGCCGTGTTGTCGAACAGCAGCACCAGCGGTGAAGCGGCCAGGCCCAGCGCCAACGACAACAAGGTGGTGAACACGCTGAAGTAGACGATGCCCAGCGGCAGCATCAGCAGGAAGTACAGCATCGTGCTCCAGGTACGCGCATCGGTAAACATCGCGCCGATGCGTTGCAGCCAGCCACCTTGCGGCCCCGGATGGGCGGGACGACGCGGCATGCGCACGCCCAGCAGCGTTTCCACCACGCGGCCTTCCACCAGCGACAGCACCCGCACCGATCCGAAGAACAGCACCAGCAACGGCACGCCGATGATCAGGATCATCAAGCCGGCCGACAGGCTCGCGCCGGTGATCACCCAGGTGAAATAGAACACGCCGGTGACCAACGACAACAACATGTAGAACAGCGCGCCGTAGCTGCGTGGATCGGCAGCCACGCCGAAGAACCTGCCGTACCATGTGCTGCGTCTGCGCGGCAGCGGCGCGCGCAGTGCACGTGTCACCGTCACTTCGGTTTCGCGATAGATCTCGGCCACTTCATCCGGCGCACCGTAGCTGCCTGCCACGCCGGCGATCACCTCCGCTTCGCTCTTGCCGGCCTGCTCGGCCAGTTCGGCGCGCAGATACTCTTCGGCGTCGTAGAGCGCGTCCTGGATCATCGCCGGGTCCGCGCCGGCCAGGGCCTGGCGCAGTTGTGCCAGGTAATCGGGAATGGTGGTCGGCAACGGGCGTGCCTGCGCAATGGTCGTCATGAGTGGGTCCCCTCCAGCACTGAGTCAACGGAATCGCGGGTGGCGTGCCAAGCGGCGGTCCAGTCGCGCAGGCAATCACGCCCGGTTTGGGTGATGCGGTAATAGCGCCGCGGCGGGCCGGACGCCGACGGCTCGACATGGCTTTGCAGCAACCCTGCCCCCTCCAGATTGCGCAGCACCGGATACAACGCGCTCTGCTTGCCGCTCAGCACGCCGTCCAGCCGCTCCATGCGCTTGGCGATCAGATAGCCGTACAGCGGCTCCTCGGCCTGCGCCAGCACCGCCAGCAAGGCCAGCGACACCGTGCCGGCACTCAGCTCTTTCTGAAATTTCCGCAGGTAGGCATCGGGTTCGCTCATCGGCCATCTCCGCTAGGTCGAAGGCAATGCTATTGCGAAGTTGGGTATAGTGGATGTGCCGGTAGTCATGAGGCGGGGATTGGAGATTGGAGATTGGAGATTGGGGATTCGCAGAGCATTCCGGCCGAGAATTTCCTTGCGTTGACTCAAGCGGACTGAAGAAGAACTAGGGCGTCGCTTGCATGCCTGCTTTTGCAAATCCCCAATCACGACTCCCCAATCCCCGCTCATGTGCTTAGAACCATTGGGTTACTCCCTTTGCGGCAGCGCTCCACTACAGTCAGTGCCCACTGAGCCGATACCACTCGCTCAGACGACTCACTTTTTTCGATAGGGCGACACGATGCGACTAGCACGCTTGGCACAGCCGGCCATGGCTGAAACTTCCTTTGGTGCCACCCGGCGCCTGTGCTTGGCGATCGGGTTGTCACTGCCGGGACTGGGGTTTGCGCAGGCGCAGACCGCGCCGGTCAACGCCGAGCAGACCCAGCCGGAGCCTGCAAAGGCTGCGCCCGCCGCTCCGGCAGCGCCCGCTGCCGCGAAGGGTTATCCCCTGGAAGCGCAGGGTTGGGGCGCCAAGCAGGGCGGCAACATGTGGCAGGTGCGTTGGGCCGAAGACTGGTCGTATCTGAAGGATCCGTCCAAGCGCAAGAGTCCGTTCGATCCGCTCAAATATATTCCGCTCAATGAATCGGGCGATGTGTATGTCTCGCTCAGCAATGAATTGCGCGTGCGCAGCAATACCATCACCAATCCCGGTTTGATTCCCGGCAGCCATTCGCAGCAGCAGTATCTGTTGCGCGCGTTCTTCGGCGCCGACTTCCATGTCGGCGAGCATTTCCGTCTGTATACGGAACTGGCGCACGGCAGCCTGGATGGACGCAACGAAGGTACCAAGACCGGCACGCAGGAAAACAACGCGATCCTGCAGCAGGTGTTCTTCGATGTGAAAGGACGCGTCAAAGATGCCGACCTCGGCCTGCGAGTCGGTCGTCAGGTGTTTGTCGATGGTCCCACCACGCTGATGGCATTGCGCGACAACACCGATATCTTCGTGACCTTCAACGGTGTGCGCGCCTGGGCGATCGGCGAAAAGACCCGTGTGGACCTGTTCGATTTCAACTTCAACCTCGATGGCACCGAGGGCCTGGGCGATGATCGCATCGACCGCTCGCGGCACTTCCGCGGCGTGGTCGGCGGCTATCGCATGCCGACCGCCAAGCCGATGTACCTGGAGCCGTTCTTCTACCAGTTCCGCAACGACAATCAGATCTGGGGCCGGCAGACCGCCGAAGAAAACCGCAACTATTACGGCCTGCGCCTGTGGGGCAATGTGGGCAAGCTGCGCACCGACTCGTTCGTGACCGTGCAGCGCGGCAGCTACGGCGGGCGCGATCTGCGTGCCTACATGGCCAGCACCTCCAATGCCTGGACGCTGAGCGAATCGGGCTGGAAACCGCGGCTGGGCTTCCATAGCGAAATCGCTTCCGGCGGCGGTGGCACCTCCGGCACCGGCACGCTGCGCAACAACAACTTCCTGTACGGCAATACGATCTACTTCAGCTGGGCCACGTTCTTCGGCCCGGTCAACTTGGTCACCGCCGCGCCCACGTTCACCTTCTCGCCCACTTCCAAGATCACCGTGAACCTGGAATGGGAAACCCTGTGGCGGCAGACCACCAGCGATGCGATCTACAACAACCAGGCACGCGCCTACGCCCGCACGCAGAGCACCGGCGAGCGCCGCATCGGCACCATGCCGCGCATCAACGCCACCTGGAACATCGACCCGAACTGGTCGGTCACCTTCCGCGCCGAACACCTGATGGCCGGGCCCGCGCTCGAAAAGGCCGGTTACGGCGATTCGACCTTCGTGATGGGCTGGTTGAACTTCCGGTTCTAAGTAGGGGCATCACGCTGATGTAGTGCCTGACAACGCCACCCGGGATCCGTTCCTGGGTGGCGTTGCCCGTTATGCAATCAGCGACGCGTGCTTGCCTGCCCTGGTGTCGCCTTCTGCAGCCGCAAGTGTCACGGCTTGCCCTGCATCGCTGCTGCCTGTGCCACCTTGCTTGCCGCCAATGGCATCTGCAGGTTGGCGTGATCGCTGCGCGCGTAACGCGGCAGTTCTAGCGTCTTTCCATCTTTTACAGCGGTGATGTCGCGCCCTGGTCGGATCAGCGTGGCGGGCAGTTGATCCAGGCGCTGCGCCAGCGTCTGTTGCTCGGCAGGATGCGCACGTAGCCACAGCACTGCCGAGGTCAGCCGCGTTGTCGCGGCCAGATCCTGCAACTGCCATTGATACTGCGCGGTATCCATATGCTCCACGTCGGCGAACAGGCAGCCGATTGCGTTAGCGATACAGGCGAAGGTCACTGTTGGCGCGGCGGGTATGGCACTGGTCGCCACCTTGCGGTCCTGCTCCAGCTGCGTGCGCACGTCGGTGTGGCAGGCCCAGGTGTAATACGGCGCGGTCAGTGCACGGGTTCGTTCAACGTCCAGCAGCGGCGGTACCAGCCTGTCGTACCAGCGCCGCTGCTCGCCGCCGGCTTCGACGACCGCGCGGTAATTGGCGCTGACCAAGCGTGCTTCGCCGCGTAGACCTCCACACAGGCTGGTCTCATCCATCGTCAACGGCGCAAATGCCGCTTGGCAATGCGCAGGTAACGGCTGGGCGGACGGCAGTTCGCTCAGCATGTCGGTGAACAGCTCGGCGTTACCGCGCAACATGGCTGCCCCGATCATCGTCGCGATCAGTGTGTCCTGACCGCGCAACAGCACGCGCGCCACCTGTGCGTCCGCACACACGCCAGACAACGCAGCCTGCTGGTGGCCCTGGACGAAGTCCAGCGCGTGCTGGGTCATCGGCACACTCAACCCCTGCAACTCCGGCAGCGGTGTGTCGGCACGGGTCGGAAACAGATTGCGGTAATAGTCACGCGATGACAGCGTGGCGGCGCGCTGCAACAGCGGTGCCTGTGACATCAGCGCATCGGCATAGGCTTGGGGCTGAGCGCGCACCTTGTCCAGGCAGTCTGGAGTGGACCAGTTGCACTTGGGCGGTGCAGCGGCTGGCCACGGCGGCGTGCGCGGATAGCGCGCTGCGTCGCTGACAAAACCGGCCGCAGTCCTGGCCTTCGCAAACCGCTGCAGATCGCGTGCCATCACGACGTCCTGTTCTGTAGCCGGCACGGCATACGGCAGCAACCAGAGTGCAGCAAATAGATTCGAGCCTGCCGGCGGTGCGGCTGGTGGTTGATCGATCTGCGCCAACGCCTGGCGCTGCGCGTCAGGAATCGGCCAGCGCGCGGAGATCGCGTACAGGGCCACCAGCAGGGCGACCAGGATGCATAGCCCCAGCAGGGCCGACTTGAGGAATTTAGCGAGCATGCGGGGGCAACCGTCCGTGGATGAGCTGTGTCATCTTAGAGCGGCCCGGACAGAGCCGCGAGTTGCATACGCCGATGCGCACTTGCCGTCTCCCCGGCGAACAAGGCGCGCCGCGCGCCTGCACCGGACGCGGCCGAATGCCTACAATGCGCGTATGTCCGAATCCCCCACTCCGCCCACCCGCCCTTCCCTGCAACGCGTCTTTCTGACCGGTTTGCTCACTTTGCTGCCGGTCTGGCTGACCTGGGTGGTGGTGAAGTTTGTGTTCTCGCTGTTGTCGGGCATCAGCAGCCCGTGGGTGGTGCCGTTGTCCGAACGCATCGCCGCCTCGTTCCCCGACTATCTGGGCTGGATCAAGGCGCTGTGGGTGCAGAACACCATCGCGCTGATCGCCACCGTGGGCGCGATCCTGTTCGTCGGCATCCTGAGCCGGCGGGTGATCGGCCAGCGCCTGCTGCGCTGGTTCGAGGCGATCATGCGGCGCATCCCGCTGGCCAGCGTGGTGTACGACAGCGCGCGCAAGTTGCTCGACATCCTGCAGACCCAGCCCGGCAGCACCCAGCGCGTGGTGCTGATCGACTTCCCGCACCGCGACATGAAGTCGGTGGGCCTGGTCACGCGGGTGATCAAGGAACAGGGCACCGGCCGCGAGCTGGCGGCGGTGTACGTGCCGACCACGCCCAACCCGACCTCCGGCTATCTGGAGATCGTGCCGGTGGAGCTGCTCACGCCCACCGACTGGAGCGTGGACCAGGCGATGAGCTTCATCATCTCCGGCGGCGCAGTGGCGCCCGAATCGGTTCCCTTTACCCGTACCGCGGATCGCTAACGCCATGACACAGGTGCGCACCCTCGACGATCGTGCGGTTCGCCTGTTCATTGCGCTGGCCGCGTTCTTCTGCGTCAACGCGGCATTGGCCGAGTTCATCGGGGTCAAGATCTTCGCGCTGGAAGACACCCTCGGCATCGCGCCGTTGAACTGGAACCTGTTCGGCCAGACCGGCTCGCTCAGCTTCACCGCCGGCACCTTGCTGTGGCCGGTGGTGTTCATCATGACCGACACCATCAACGAGTTCTTCGGCAGCCGCGGGGTGCGTTTCATCTCGTGGGTGGCGGTGGCGCTGATCGGCTACGGCTTCGTGTTCGCGTTCGCCGCCATCGCACTGGCGCCGGCGGCTTGGTGGGTCACGGCGGCGCAGAGCCAGGGCGTGCCCGACTACCAGGCCGCCTTTGCAGCGGTGTTCGGCCAGGGGCTGTGGACGATCGGCGGCTCGCTGGTGGCCTTCCTGTTCGGCCAGTTGATCGATGTGTCGGTGTTCCATCGCATCCGCCGCGCCACCGGCGAAAAGCACGTGTGGCTGCGCGCCACCGGCTCCACGGCGGTGTCGCAGTTGATGGACAGCTTCGTGGTGATCTACATCGCCTTCGTGCTCGGCCCGCAGCACTGGTCCACCGACCAGTTTCTGGCGGTGAGCACGCTCAACTACGTCTACAAGATGGGCTTTGCGATCGCACTGATCCCGCTGCTGTATCTGGCGCGCCGCGCCATCGGCGCATACCTGGGCGCCGAGCGCGCCGAGCAACTGCGCGAAGAAGCCGCCGCCGGCTGACAACGCAAGACCTGCCGACCGCAGCACTGCCAGGCGACGGCTGGCGCCTGCGGCTTGCACCCGGCCTCGTCGGTCATACGTGTCGCTGCCTGACGACCGCTGGCTGCGTTTACCGATCATGCAACGCCCACAGCGACCGCCCATCGAAATTTTGTTCAATCCGTCGCCGCGCTCGCTGGCCATGCTGTTGCGCCCCGCTATGGATTCCGTGCCATGGACCATCTTGTCGCAATGGCCAGCTTCGCGCTGGTGTGCTCGATTTCGCCCGGGCCGGTCAACCTGGTCGCGCTGAGCACCGGCGCCAGCGCCGGCGCGCGTGCCGGGCACGGCCATGTGATCGGCGCCACCGTCGGCTTCGTCGCGCTGCTGTTGCTGGTGGGCATGGGACTGCAGCAGGTGCTGCTGCGCTGGCCGCTGCTCGGCCGTGCATTGCATCTGGCCGGGGTGGCATTTCTGCTCTACATGGCCTGGCGCCTGCTGCGCGACGATGGCGTCATCCAGACCACCGGGACGCGCCCGGCGGCCTCGTTCTGGACCGGTGCGGCGATGCAATGGCTCAACCCCAAGGCCTGGTTGGCGGCGACCTCCGGCGTTGCCCTGTATGCGACGGCAGGCACCACGCAACTGGCGGGCTTTGCGGCGTTGTATGCGCTGATCTGCTACCCCTCGCTGGGGTGCTGGTTGCTGGCCGGCGCCGTGCTGCGGCGTCACGTGCAGGTACCAAGGCAGCTGCGGCGGTTGAACCGGGTGCTGGCGGCGCTGCTGGTGCTGAGCGCGGTCTATCTATTGCTGGAATGGGGCACGGCATTGCGGTAACGCCCTGGCGTCACCGCCCAGGCACGTTTGAAGCTGCGCTGCAGGTGCGCCTGGTCGGCGTAGCCATGCGCGTAGGCGACCTCGGCAATGTCACCGCCGTGCCGCAAGGCCTCGCGCGCACGCTGGAAACGGCAATCCAGCAGATACGCATGCGGGGTCAGCCCGTGCGCCTGACGGAAGCCGCGAATCAAGCGCGGTGCCGGTATCCCGGCCAGCGTGCACAGCTCGCGTAGCGAGACCGCACGTGCATGATGGGTCTGCAGATACTCGGCCACCCGCTGCATCGGCCCGGTATCGACCGCAAGCGCACGACTGATCGGCTCCACATGCAGATGCAGCCGCGCCACGAACGCGATCAACGCACTTTCGCGTGCCAGCGCATCGGCGTTGCCATCGGTCAACACGGCATGCATGCGCTCGAAGGCGGCATAGGCAGCCGGGGTCTGGCACAGCGGCGCTGCCAGCATGTGCACATCCGCATTGGCGGCCAGGCCGAGTGCGCGTTGTTGTTCGCGCAGCCACGCCACGTCCAGATACAGCATGCGGAACGACCAGTCCTGCTGCTGATCCGGATTGCAGGCATGCACATCGCCAGGGTTGATCAGGGTCAGCGACCGCGCACCCACCTGCGCTTGCATGCGTCCATTGCGATAACGCGCCAGCCCGCGATCGATCGCGCCCACCGACCATTGCTCATGCGTATGCGCGGCGTAACACAGGCTGCGGCTGTTGATCACCTGGCGCAGTTCGACGAAGGGCAATGCCGGATCGCGCCAGAAGCCCTGCCCGCCCTGCACCGGCAGCTGCGTCCCGCATATCGATTCATCCCTTGGCATATGCGCAAGCCTATCGCACTGCAACATGCCTGCGTGCTTCAGGCGTGCGCAGCGGACTTCATGAATTCCAGGCGCGCCCCGTGTGCCGCATGGGTGGCCGGAACGGTGCGGATCGGGCAAGCTCCCCGCTCGCTTGTTCCCGGAGCCGGTAATGCCCCTCAGCTTTTCCCGCCTGCTGTCCCTGGCCCTGGCCGCCGTGCTGAGCCTGTCAGTGGCAGCGCCCGCCGACGCGGCCAAGAAGAAAACCGGCAAGGCACAGACCACGCAAACCCGCGCCAAGGCGAGCAAGGGCAAGAAGACCGCCAAGCCGGCGGCCAAGACCACCAAGGCCGCCAGGGGTGGCAAAGCCGCCAAGCCCAGGCCGCGTGCCGTGGCCGCACCGGTGGTGCTGACCAAGGCGCAGCAGCTCAATTTGCTCTACGACCAGTACTGGGATGCCTCGCTCAAGCTCAACCCGCTGCAGGCCACCTTCCAGGGCGAAACCCGCTACAACGACCAGTTGCCCAACTTCCTGTCGCCGGCGTTCCGGCAGCAGTCGCACGACTTCACCGTGCTGTGGCTGGGCAAGGCCGAGGCGCTGGGGCCAGACGGGCTGAGCGGGCAGGACCTGCTGAGCTACCAGATCTTCGTGCGCGATGCGCGCAGCGCACTGGCGGCCGAGCAGTTCCCCAGCTGGATGCTGCCGATCAATCAGTTCTACAACATCGCCAGCATCGCGGTGGTGCTGGGCTCGGGCACCGGCGCGCAGCCGTTCAAGACGGTCAAGGACTATGACAACTGGTCGCGGCGCGCGGTGGGCATCCCGGAGCTGTTCGACCAGGCCATCACCAACATGCGGGCGGGCATGCAGGCTGGCGTGGTGCAGCCGAAGGTATTGATGCAGAAGGTGCTGCCGCAGCTGGACGCGATCATCGCGCGCAATGCCGAAGACAGCCTGTTCTGGGGTCCGGTGCGCAACCTGCCGGCAGACATGCCCGAGGCCGACAAGCAGCGCATCACCGCCGAGTACAAGCGGCTGATCGAAGTGCGGATCATGCCGGCGTACCGAGCACTGCGCGGCTTCATCGCCACCGAGTACCTGCCGGCCTGCCGCGACACCGACGGCCTGGCCGCGCTGCCCAATGGCGCGGCCTGGTACGCCTACGATGTGCGCCAGAGCACCACCTCCGAGCTGACCCCGGAGCAGATCCATCAGATCGGGCTGGGCGAGGTCGCGCGCCTGCAGGCAGAGATCGCCACGCTGGCCAAGCAGGTCAGGTTCCGCGGCAACCTGCCCAAGTTCTACAAGTTCATGCAGACCGACAGGCGCTTTGCGTTCCGCAGCGAGACCGAACTGCTGGGCTATTACCGCGGCCTGCAGGGACGCGTACAGGCTGCGGTGCCGCGCCTGTTCAATGTGCAGGGCATGCCGGCGCTGGAAGTGCGCGTGGTGGAACCGCAGCGTGCGCAGTCGGCCGCCAGCGGCTCGTACATGCGCCCCAGCGGCGACGGCAGCACACCGGGCGTGTTCTACGTCAACACCTCCGACCTGGACACGCGCCGGACCTGGGAGACCGAGAGCCTGTATCTGCACGAGGCCATCCCCGGCCACCATTTCCAGCTCGGGCTGCAGCAGCAGCTGACCGACCTGCCCAAGTTCCGCCGCCTGGGCGGCGAGACCGCCTATATCGAGGGCTGGGGGCTGTATGCCGAATCGCTGGGCCGCGAACTGGGCCTGTACCAGGACCCGTACAACTACTACGGCTATCTGCAGAATGCGTTGTGGCGTGCGATTCGCCTGGTCACCGACACCGGCCTGCACAGCAAGGGCTGGACCCGCACCCAGGCGATCGACTACATGCTCAACAACTCGGCCATGACCCGGACCGATGCCGAGGCCGAGGTGGACCGCTACATGGCCATCCCCGGCCAGGCGCTGGCCTACAAGGTCGGCGAGATGAAGATCGCGCAGTTGCGCGAGCAGGCGCAACGCGAACTGGGCCCGCGCTTCGATGTGCGCGCCTTCCACACCGAAGTGCTCAAGGACGGCTCGGTGCCGCTGGATATCCTGCAGGACAAGATCCAGCGCTGGATCGCCACGCAGAAGGGCTGAGGCAGCTCAGCCCGCCACCCGCGCACGCGCCAGCGCGGCGATGTCGCGCGGTGTGGTGCGGCAGCAACCGCCGATCAGCCGCGCACCGGCCGCCAGCCACTGCGCATGCTGGTCGGCCAGGGTGCAGGCGGTCGTGCTGCCGGCATGCCACTGTTTTGCGCCGGCATCGTAGTGCTCGCCGGAATTGGGGTACACCACCAGCGGCAGCGCCGTCAGCGCGGACAATGTCTGCAACGCGGCGGTGACCTGCTCCAGCGCAATGCAGTTGATGCCCACCGCGATCACCTGCGCACACGCATCCAGCGCGGGTACGACCTGCGCCAGCGCGGTGCCATCGCTCAAATGTGCCGCATCGCACAGGGTGAACGAGAACCACGCGTGCAGCTGCGGGAACTCCTCCAGCAGCAGGCGCAGCGCGATGATCTCGTTGGCCGACGGCAGCGTCTCGCAAGCCAGCACATCCACCCCCGCCTCGGCCAACGCGACGATGCGCGGGCGATGGAAGTCCATCAGTTGCGCCAGCGGCAGGGCGTAATCGCCGCGGTATTCCGAGCCATCGGCCAGGTAGGCGCCGTACGGCCCGACCGACCCGGCCACCCATAACGGCGCGTGCTGCGGTTGCGCCTGCAGATGATCGGCACGCGCCTGTGCGGCCAGGGCCACGCTGCGTGCGATCAGCGCCTGCGATTGCGCCAGGTCCAGCCCGCGCGCGGCAAAGCCCAGCGGCGTGGCCTGGTAGCTGGCGGTGATGGCGCACTGCGCGCCGGCAGCGAAATAGTCGCGATGCACCTGATAGATCAGCTCCGGCTGCTCCATCAGCACGCGCGCCGACCACAGCGCATCGTTGAGATCGCAACCGCGCTGCTCCAGTTCGGTGGCGAGCGCGCCATCCAGCAGCACATAGCCGTCATGCTGCAGCGCCTGGCTGAAAGGCGCACCGGCACGCGGCTGGCGCGGAAGAATCGTCATGCGGGTTGCCTCCTGCTCGCAAGCCATTGGGTGAATGCATAGGCGCCATAGCACAGCGCCACAAACGGAATGCCGCACCACAGCGCAATGCGCTGCTGCGGATCGAATGCCAGGCCGATGCAGGCCAGCAGACAGAGTGCGAAGCCCAGCAGCGGCGTCCACGGATACCACGGTGCGCGATAGGCCAGGCTCTCCGGCGCGATGCCATCGCGCAGCAACTGGCGACGGAAACGGTAGTGCGAGGCGCAGATGCTCAGCCACACCACCACCACCGCAAAGCCGGACACCGCCGAAATCGCCACGAACACGGTGTCGGCCGCATAGACGCCGGTGAGCAGCGCCAACAGGCCGCCCAACATGCTCAGTACCAGGGCCGGCAACGGGATGCCGCGCCGGGTCAGGCCTGCGAGCCGCGCCGGCAGCGTGCCCTCGTTGGCCAGCGACCACAGCATGCGCGCGGCCGCATACAGACCGGAATTGGCCGCCGACAGGATCGCCGTCAGGATCACCGCATTCAAGACATCGGCCGCATACGGGATGCCCAGCAACTCGAACGCGCGCACGAACGGGCTGGTGTCCACCGCCGCCTGCTCGGCCGGCAGCAACGCGGCCAGTACCAGCACGGTGCCGACGAACAACACCACCAGCCGCACCAGCGTGGTGCGGATCGCCAGCGGAATCGCACGCGCCGGCTGCGCGGTTTCGCCAGCGGCCACGCCGATCAACTCGGTGCCGGAAAAGGCGAAGTTCACCGCCACCATCGTCATCAGGATCGGCAGCGTGCCTTGCGCAAACCAGCCGTCGGCGCGCAGGTGGCGCAATCCGGGTGCCGGCGACCCATCGGCCAACGGCAGCACGCCGATCACCGCCGCGCCGCCAAGCACGATGAACAGCGCGATCGTGATCACCTTGATCAGCGAGAACCAGAATTCGCCCTCGGCAAACCAGCGCGCCGACACCGTGTTCAGGCCGAAGATCAGCGCGCAGAACAGCAGGCACCACGGCCATGCCGGTGTGTGCGGGAACCAGTACTGCATGCAGAACGCCGCCGCAGTCAGGCTCGAGCCCAGCGCCACCGTCCAGGTCAGCCAGTACAACCACGCCACCACGTACCCGGTGGCCGGGCCGAGATAACGCGCGGCATACACATGAAAGGCGCCGGTCTGCGGCATCGCCACCGCCAGCTCGCCCAGGCACTGCATCACCAGATACACCACCAGCGCGCCGATCAGATAGGCGATCACCGTGCCGAGCGCGCCGGTGCTGGCGATGATGTAGCCAGTATTGAAGAACAGGCCGGTGCCGATCACGCCCCCCAGCGACAACATCACCAGGTGGCGCACCTGCATGCTGCGCTGGAATTGCGGTGCGGCGGTGGACGGCGGCTCGGGCATCGGCGTGTCTGATCGGTGGCAACGCATCCTGCCATGCGCGGCCAGGCGAGCACAGCCATGCGATGGCAAGCTGTGACGGTGCACCAGCGTGCAACGGCCCGCGGGTATGCTTGCGTACTGTTCACCTGGAAGGTCGCCATGCCGCACGCCCTGCAACCACCCATGCATGCGAAGACGTCTCGCTCGACCAGCGCGGCGGTGCCCGCACGCGCACCACGTGACACAGCCGCTGCGCGCAACGCACCAGCGCTCGCCGACAGTCTGGGCGCGTCGCAGCCGATCGCGCAGCGCTTGCGAGGTGCAGCATGAAGCTTGCCGGCATCCACCATGTGGCGATCATCGCCGGCGACTACGCGGTGTCCAAACGGTTCTACTGCGACATCCTGGGCCTGCGCGTGCTCGATGAGCATTACCGGCAGGCGCGCGATTCCTGGAAGCTGGACCTGGCACTGCCCGATGGCGGCCAGATCGAGCTGTTCTCGTTTCCCGCCGCACCGCTGCGTCCCAGCCGCCCGGAAGCACGCGGCCTGCGCCATCTCGCCTTCCGTGTCGAGGATCTGGACGCGGCCGTGGCGCATCTCACTGCGCATGGCGTGGTCACCGAAGACATCCGCATCGACGAGTACACCGGCCGCCGCTTCACCTTCTTCGCCGACCCGGATGACCTGCCGCTGGAATTGTACGAAGTGGGTTGAGCGCAGCATCGCCTGCGGGCTCGGTCACATCCGCCGCACGGGCATGTCGAGCAGGCGTAGTCGATCGTCTCTGTGACTTTCGGCGCATGCGGCACTGCGGTCACGCCGTGAAGATCAGGCCACCCAGGACACAGGAACCGTCCATGCTGCAGATCCGTGCGCTGTCCAAGACCTACGCCAACGGCGTGCATGCGCTGCAAGGCGTCACGCTCGACATCCCGCGCGGCATGTTCGGCTTGCTGGGGCCAAACGGCGCCGGCAAGTCGTCGCTGATGCGCACGCTGGCCACGCTGCAGGAACCCGACTCGGGTAGCGTCAGCCTGACCGACGCCGATGGCAGCAGCATCGACGTACTTGCCGACAAGGACGCATTGCGGCGCCGGCTGGGCTATCTACCGCAGGATTTCGGGGTGTACCCGAAGGTGAGCGCGCTGGACATGCTCGATCACTTCGCCGTGCTCAAGGGGCTTACCGATCGCGGCCAACGCAAGGAGGTGGTCGAGCGACTATTGCAGCAGGTCAACCTGTGGGACGCGCGCAAGCGCAAGCTCGGCACCTATTCCGGCGGCATGCGGCAACGCTTCGGCATTGCGCAGGCGCTGCTGGGCAATCCGCAACTGGTCATCGTCGACGAGCCCACCGCCGGGCTGGATCCGGAGGAGCGCAATCGTTTTCTCAATCTGCTGGCCGAAATCGGCGAAAACGTGGTGGTGATCCTGTCCACCCATATCGTCGAAGACGTCACCGACCTGTGCCCGACGATGGCCATCATGAACAAGGGCCAGGTGCTGTTGAGTGGGCGGCCCGCCGATGCGATCGACATGCTGCATCAGCAGGTCTGGCGCAAACAGGTCAGCAAGCAGGCATTGCCCGATTACGAGGCGCGCTTCACCGTGCTGTCCACGCGCCTGATTGCCGGCCACCCGGTGATCCACGTGTTCAGTGCCGACTGCCCGGAGCCGGGGTTCGAACAGGTCGCTCCCGATCTTGAGGATGTCTATTTCCAGCGCCTGCGCAAGCAAGCGCTGGCCGCCTGACGGAGCGCGGCGATGATCATGGCGTTCCTGCGCTTCGAGCTGCGCGAACAACTGCGCTCGCCCTTGCTGTGGCTGCTGGCCGCGCTGTACGCGTTGCTGGCGTTTGCCGCGCTGTCCAGCGATGCGGTGCAGATCGGCGGCGGCATCGGCAACGTGCTGCGCAATGCGCCTACGGTGATCGCCACGCTGCTGGGGCTTTTCAGCCTGCTTGGCCTGCTGGTGATCACCCTGTTCGTCAGCAATGCCCTGCTGCGCGACTTTGACCTGGGCACTGCCGAGCTGGTGTTTTCCACACCGATACGGCGGCGCGACTACCTGCTCGGCCGCATCGGTGCTGCACTGATCGCCGGCATGCTGATGTATGTGGTGATCGCGCTGGGCATGTTCGCCGCGCAGTTCATGCCGTGGATCGATCGGGCGCGGCTCGGGCCGGTCGCGGTGCTGCCCTATCTGTGGTCGCTGCTGGTGCTGGTGCTGCCCAACCTGCTGTTCACCACCGCGCTGCTGTCGGTGCTGGCGGTGACCACGCGCAACATCCTGTGGGTCTACATCGGCGTGATCGTGTTCTTCGTGCTGTACGGCGTGAGCCGTGCGCTGATGGCCGACCTGGACAATGTGTGGATTGCCACCCTGGCCGACCCGCTCGGCATTCGCGCGCTATCGCAGACGCTGCGCTACTGGTCGGTGGAACAGCGCAACCACCAGCTACCGCCGCTGACCGGTTACCTGCTCGCCAATCGCGCGGTGTGGCTGGGTATGAGCGGTGTGTTGTTTGCCGCCACGTTCGCGCTATTCCGTACCGAGCGCAGCGGGACGCGGCGGCGCCGTGGTGTGGCGTCGGTTACGCCCGCTGATGCACCTCCCGCCAGCACGCGCGTCAGCACGACACGCCTGACGGTCACCCCGCGCTTTGGCGCGGCCACTGCATGGCGGCAACTGCTGCGCCAGATCCGCTTCGACACGCTGGGCGTGCTGCGCAGCGCGCCGTTCGTGGTGCTGCTGATGCTGGGCCTGGCCAACTTCATTCCGACCGCGCTGTTCAAAGCGCGCTATTACGGCACTGCCGTGCTGCCGGTGACCTCGTTGATGCTGGAGGCGCTACAGAACAGCTACAGCTTTCTGCTGATCATCGTGGTGCTGTTCTATGCCGGCGAACTGGTTTGGAAGGAGCGCAGCAACCGCATCGACGGCATCACCGACGCGATGCCGGTCCCCGATTGGGTGCCGCTGCTCGGCAAGTTCGTCGCCTTGCTGGCGGTGATCGCCAGCTTCCAGGCCGCCGGTGCGTTGACCTCGATCGCGCTGCAGCTGGGCCGTGGCTATACCAGCATCGAGCCGCTGCTGTATCTCAAGACGCTGGCGTTGGGCTCGGTGCTGTACGTGCTGATGGGCGGCATGGCGCTGGCGCTGCAGGTGCTGAGCAACAACAAGTTCGTCGGCTATGCGCTGCTGATGCTGGTGTTGATCGGGCAATCGGTGCTGTCGATGCTCGACTACACCCAGAACCTCTACACCTTTGGCGGCTGGCCCAACGCGCCGTATTCGGACATGAACGGCTACGGGCACTTCCTGCCTGGCCAGTTGTGGTTCCAGGGCTATTGGGGCGTGTTCCTGCTGGCACTGCTCCTGCTGTCCTCGGCGTTCTGGCCGCGCGGCGTGGGCCATGGCCTGCGCCAGCGCGTGCGGCTGGCGTTACGGCGCCTGCGCAGCCCGACCGGTGCGGCCCTGGCGATCACCCTGCTCGGCTTCGCGGCGATCGGCGGCTGGCTGTACTGGAACACCAACGTCTACAACAGCTTCCTGTCGCCGGAACAACAGCTGGACCTGCAGGCACGCTACGAGCGCGATTACCGCAAGTACAAGGATCTGCCGCAGCCGCGCATCGTCGCCGTCGACAACCACGTCGACCTGCATCCGGAAACCCAGTCGGTCGTGGTCGATGCCACCTGGACGGTGCGCAACACCCACCCCACACCGATCAGCGAAGTGCACATCGGCATGCAGGGCCGCACCGGCGACCGCAGCCTGGTCAAGGTGGATCTGGGCGGGCAGACGCTGACCACGCACGATATCCCGGCCGGCTATCGCATCTATCGCCTGCAGACACCGCTGCAACCCGGGCAGGAGCGCGTGTTCCGCTTCCGCGTGGACCAGCACCCGCACGGCCTCACCGCCGAGCAGGCGCAAACCGAACTGGTCGCCAACGGCAGCTTCTTCAACACCACCCGGCTGCCCTGGTTCGGCTACAACACGCAGGCCGAGATCAGCGACCGCAACGAGCGCCGCAAGCGCGGCCTGGGCGAACCCACCCGCATGCCCAAGCTCGAAGACCAGGCCGCGCGCGCCAACACCTACGTCAGCAACGATGCCGACTGGCTCGCTTTCTCCAGCACCGTCTGCACCGCGCCGGACCAGATCGCGCTGGCGCCGGGCTATCTGCAACAGGAATTCCAACGCAATGGCAGGCGCTGCTTCCGCTACGTGATGGATCGCCCCATGCTCAATTTCTACGCCTACCTGTCGGCACGCTGGGAAGTGCGCAAGGCGCGTTACAAGAACATCCCGATCGAGATCTATTACGACCCCAAGCATCCGTACAACGTGCAGCGCATGATCGAGGGCGTGCAGAAATCGCTGGCTTATTACGAAGCCAACTTCAGCCCGTATCAGCATCATCAGGTGCGCATCATCGAGTTCCCCGGCTACGCGCGGTTTGCGCAGTCGTTCGCCAATACCATTCCCTACTCCGAGTCGATCGGCTTCATCGCCGACCTGCGCGACAAGGACGACATCGACTACGTGTTCTATGTCACCGCGCACGAAGTGGCGCACCAGTGGTGGGCGCACCAGGTGATCGGTGCGAACGTGCAGGGCGCCACCCTGCTGTCCGAATCGCTGGCGCAGTATTCGGCGTTGATGGTGATGGAGCGCGAGTACGGACGCGCGCATATGCGCCGTTTCCTCCGCTACGAGCTGGATCGCTACCTGGAAGGCCGTGGTGGCGAAACCATCGAGGAATTGCCGCTGTATCGGGTGGAGGATCAGCAATACATCCACTACCGCAAGGGCTCGCTGGCGTTCTATCGGCTGCGCGAGGACATCGGTGAGCAGGCGCTCAATCGCGCATTGCAGCGCTTTCTGGCGGCCAAGGCGTTTCAACAACCGCCCTACACTACCTCGGCCGAGCTGCTGCAGGCCATTCGCGCCGAGGCACGCCCGGACCAGCAAGGCCTGATCACCGACCTGTTCGAGAAGATCACCTTCTACGACAACCGCGTGGTCAGCGCGCAGGCACGCAAGCGCCCCGATGGCCGCTTCGAGGTGACCGTGCAAGCGCAGGCGGCCAAGCTGCAGGCCGATGGCAAGGGCAAGGAGCATGCAGTGCCGCTGGACGACTGGATCGAGGTGGCGATCTACGGCGCTCCGGCCGGCAAGGACGCGCAAGCGCCGGTGCTGGCCTTGCAACGGCAACACGTCACCAGCGCCGCGCCCAGTTTCAGCATGACCGTGGACCGCCTGCCGGTCGAAGCCGGCTTCGATCCGGACAACAAGCTGATCGACCGCGTGCCGGCGGACAACCGCAAGCAGGTGACGCTGCAGTAGCCGAATGAACGCATTCCGCAGCGCGTCTTTCCGCCACCATACTCCACGGTATACATTCCGGTCAGGCCGTCGACGGCGGCCATAGCAATCCCTGGGAGGGGACACATGCGCAAGACCTTCAAGACCCTGATGCTGGCCCTGCCGCTGGCCGCCGCCTCGCTGCTGGCCCAGGCCGCCGATTCGCCGGTGGGCCGCTGGAAGACCATCGACGACGAGACCGGCAAGCCCAAGTCGGTGGTGCAGATCGAACAGCTCGGCAACGGCACGCTGAGCGGCAAGGTAGTCGACATCCTGCAGTCCAACCACGGGCCCAACCCGACCTGCGACAAGTGCGATGGCGCGCTCAAGGGCAAGCCGATCAAGGGCATGACCATCCTGTGGGGCCTCAAGCCGGACGGCACCGCGGTGTGGAGCGGCGGCTCGGTGCTCGACCCGGCCAAGGGCAAGACCTACAAGGCCAAGGTCACCCTGACCGATGGCGGCAAGAAGCTGCAGATGCGCGGTTATGTCGGCATCGAAGCGTTGGGCCGGACCCAGACCTGGATTCGCGAGTAGCTGAGATTGGGGAGTCGGGAGTCGGGATTCGCAAAAGCGGGCGCCCTTCGGGCGCCTTTTTTGTGCGTCGGCGCATTTCTGGGGGCTTGTCCTATTGGGCGGGATCGTCCGCTGCTGCCGCAGCGACGGCCAAGGCCGCGCGTCTGGACCGGCACGCGGCCTGATCCTGCTTTGACGAATCCCCAATCTCCCAGCCCCAATCCCGGCACTCGACTAATGCGATAATCGGCTGTCCCCCGCATTACGCCTGCCATGACCCGCACCGCACTCGTCACCACCGCCCTGCCCTACGCCAACGGGCCGCTGCATCTTGGCCATCTGGTCGGCTATATCCAGGCCGACATCTGGGTGCGCGCGCGCCGGCTGCGCGGCGACAAGACCTGGTTCGTCTGCGCCGACGACACCCACGGCACACCGATCATGCTCGCCGCCGAAAAGGCCGGGGTCACCCCGGAGGCCTTCATCGCCAACATCCAGGCCAGCCATGAGCGCGATTTCGCCGCGTTCGGGGTGACCTTCGATCATTACGATTCGACCAATTCGCCGGTCAACCGCGAACTGACCGAAGCCTTCTATACCAAGCTCGAAGCGGCCGGTCACATCAGCCGTCGCTCGGTGGCGCAGTTCTACGACCCGGCCAAGGGCATGTTCCTGCCGGATCGCTACATCAAGGGCATCTGCCCCAACTGCGGCAGCGCCGACCAGTACGGCGACAACTGCGAGGTCTGCGGCGCCACCTATGCGCCGACCGAGCTGAAGGAGCCCAAATCGGTAATCTCCGGCGCCACGCCGGAGCTGCGCGACTCGGAGCATTTCTTCTTCGAAGTGGGCCATTTCGACGGATTTTTGCGCGAGTGGCTGGCCGGCGATGTGGCGCTGCCCGGAGTCAAGGCCAAGCTCAAGGAATGGCTGGACACCGAGGGCGGCCTGCGTGCCTGGGACATCTCGCGCGATGCGCCGTATTTCGGTTTCCAGATTCCCGGCCAGCCGGGCAAGTATTTCTACGTGTGGCTGGACGCGCCGATCGGCTACCTGTGCAGCTTCAAGACGCTGTGCGCGCAGATGGGCGAAGACTTCGACGCGCATCTGGTCGCCGGCACGCAGACCGAGCTGCATCACTTCATCGGCAAGGACATCGTCAATTTCCACGGCCTGTTCTGGCCGGCGGTACTGCACGGCACCGGCCATCGCGCGCCGACCCGGCTACACGTCAACGGCTATCTCACCGTGGACGGCGCCAAGATGTCCAAGTCACGCGGCACCTTCGTGATGGCGCGGACCTTCCTGGACGTGGGCCTGGAACCGGAGGCGCTGCGCTACTACTTCGCGGCCAAATCCTCCGGCGGCGTGGACGACCTGGACCTCAACCTGGGCGATTTCATCGCGCGGGTCAATGCGGATCTGGTCGGCAAGTTCGTCAACCTGGCCAGCCGCTGCGCCGGCTTCATCGGCAAGCGCTTCGACGGCAAGCTGGCCGACGCCCTGCCCGACCCGGCACAGTACGACCGCTTCGTCGCCGCGCTGGCGCCGATCCGCGAGGCCTACGAGCGCAACGATGCGGCCAGCGCGATCCGCCAGACCATGGCGCTGGCCGACGAGGCCAACAAGTACATCGACGACACCAAGCCGTGGGTGATCGCCAAGCAGGACGGCGCCGATGCGCAACTGCAATCGGTATGCACGCAGGGCCTGAACCTGTTCCGGATCCTGGTGGCCGCGCTCAAGCCGATCCTGCCGCGCACCTGTGCCGAGGCCGAAGCCTTCCTGTCGGCACCGATGACCAGTTGGGAAGACGTCACCCGCCCGCTGACCGCCCACGTGATCCAGCCCTACACCGCCCTGTTCACCCGTATCGACCCCAAACTGATCGACGCCATGACCGACGCTTCAAAAGACACCATGGCCGCACCTGCGGCACCCGCTGTCACTACCGCCAAGCCCGTCCCGTCCAAGGCCGAGACGAAATTGGCGGCCGTTGCCAATCCCCAATCCCCGACCGCCACTTCCAGCCTCATCGGCATCGACGATTTCGCCAAGCTCGACCTGCGCATCGGCAAGGTGCTGGTGTGCGAATTCGTGGAAGGCTCGGACAAGCTGCTGCGCTTCGAACTGGATGCCGGCGAACTGGGCAAGCGCCAGATCTTCTCGGGCATCCGCGCCAGCTATGGCGAACCGGAAGCGCTGGTCGGCCGCAGTGTGGTGTTCATCGCCAACCTGGCCCCGCGCAAGATGCGCTTCGGCATCAGCGAAGGCATGATCCTGTCGGCCGGCTTCGACGGCGGCGCGCTGGCACTGCTGGACGCCGATGGTGGTGCGCAGCCGGGGATGCCGGTGCGGTGAAGCGGAATCGGGAATCGGGATTTGTAAAAGCCGGAGCTGATAGTTGAGGAAGACCTGACACGCGTGCCTGGCCCGACCGCTCATCCACCCCTGCGGGGCACCTTCTCCCGAAAGGAGAAGGAACAGACACCACGCTTCCAACCAATCCCCACTCCCGACTCCCCAATCCCCGCCCCCATGCACCTGGCCTTGTTCGACTTCGACCACACCATCACCACCTGCGACAGCTATGCGCGCTTCCTGCGCAAGGTGGCGACGCCTGCGCAGCTGGCGACGGCGAAGTGGCAGGCCGGTCCGTGGGTGTTCGGCTATCGGGTCGGGCTGGTCTCCGCACACGCATTGCGCGCGCGCGTCACGCGCCTGGTCTTCAGTGGTCGCTCGCTGGATGAGATGGCCGCCCTTGGGGCTGACCATGCACGCAACGCATTGCCCGGGATGGTGCGCGCCGAGATGATGCGACGTATCGACTGGCATCAAGCACAGGGGCATGAAGTCGTGCTGGTGTCGGCATCGCTGGACCTGTATCTGCAGCCGTGGTGCGCCCAGCATGGCCTGTCGTTGATCTGCAACAAGCTGGAACACCACGCCGGCGTGCTGAGCGGGCGCTATGCAGACGGCGATTGCGGCCCGCACAAGGCTGCGCAGATCCGCCTGCGCTACGACCTGTCGCACTACGCATGCGTGCATGCCTACGGCGACAGCCGCGAGGACAAGCCGATGCTGGCGCTGGCGCAGCAGCGCTGGTATCGCGGCAACCTGCTGCACTGACATGCACATCGCAACGCCCGCCTCATCGCCCGATCTGGTCGAACGCCTCGACCGCCTGCTGCCGCAGACCCAGTGCGGCCAGTGCGGCTACGACGGCTGTCGCCCGTATGCGCACGCCATGGCCAACGGCCAGGCCGATGTCGATCACTGCCCGCCCGGCGGCGACGCCGGGGCACGCGCGTTGGCGCACGTGCTGCAGCGTCCTGCACGCCCGTACGACCGCAGCCGTGGCAGCCACACGCCGCCGCAGGTGGCCTGGATCGTGGAGGCCGACTGCATCGGCTGCACCAAATGCATCCAGGCCTGCCCGGTGGACGCCATCGTCGGCGGCGCCAAGCACATGCATACGGTGATCGCCGCGCTGTGCACCGGTTGCGAGCTGTGCCTGCCGGCCTGCCCGGTGGACTGCATCGCGCTGCACCCAGGCAGCTGAGCGGCTGGCGAGGCGGCATGCCGCGTCAAACGCAACGCCTGCCAGCGTTGCGCGCATCTCACCGCGACGCGATCCCTGACCAACGGCACCGGCCGCCAACGACGCCCTGTTTGTCAGGAACGTCCTGACGCGTCCGGCGCATCCGTGCCGCGGATGCGCTCGTATTGGTAGGCACTCCCATCGAGGAATCCGCCGATGCGCCCATTCGCCGCCGCCGTTGCCGCGCTCGCCACCGTCTGCCGGCCGATTCCGCCGTTGCTGCTGCTGGTGCTGGGCGGCCTGCCTCTGAGTGCGGCTGCGGTCACCCGCGTGGATGGCGATGCCTTCGATGGCGACAGCGGCGCGTTGCGCTATCGCGAGTCGCACTGGCTGCTCGACGATGGCGGACGCGTGGTGCTGTATCGCTGCCCGGATGGGCGCCCGTTCGCGCGCAAGCAGGTCGATGGCGGCGGCAGCTCGCCCGACTTCAGCCTGATCGACGGCCGCGACGGCTATCGCCAGGGCGTGCGGCAACGCAACGGCGTGCGCGAGATGTTCCAGCAGGAGCCCGGCAAGGCCGAGCAGCGCACGCCACTGCCGGCCGACGACGGCCCACGCGTGATCGATGCCGGCTTCGATGCCTACCTGCGCAACAACTGGGAGGCGCTCGCCAGCGCGCCGCAACGCGTGGACTTCGTGCTGCCCAGCCTGCAACGCCAGTTGGCGTTTCGTGTCGAGCGTATCGGCGATACCGGCGGCGAGCGGCGGTTTCGCTTGAGCCTGGATGTCTGGTACGGCGCGGCGGTGCCCTCGCTCGAAGTGCGTTATTCCATCGCCGACAAGCGCCTGCTGCAGTTCCGTGGCGTGGGCAACCTGCGCGACGCGCGTGGCCGCTATCCGCACGTACGCATCGTTTTTCCGGACACCGCTGCGCGTGCCGTCGGCGCCGATGAACTGCGCCAGGCGCGCGAGCAGCCGCTGGCCAAGAGCTGCAGCGCCCCGTGAACCAGACACCTGCCATCTTCACGTTCGACCACACGCGGTTGCGTACAACGGCCCGGTCACTTCTTCCCCATACAGGACCATCGCCATGGCCAAGGCCTACCTCTGGATCAACGCAGTGCTCTACGTCGTCCTGGCAATCTGGTGCACGCTCTCGCCGGCCAAGACCGCCAATGCCGTGGGTTACACCCAGCTCTCGCCGGCCGGGCAATCGGAATACCTGGTCATCTATGGCGGCCTGCAGCTGGGCATGGCGTTCCTGTTCGGCTACTTCGCCTGGATCGATCAACCGCGCACCGGCCTGCTGGTCGCACTCGCGTTCTACGTGCCGATCGTGCTGTTCCGCAGCGTCTCGCTGGCGCGCCTGTGGCCGGTCTCCGCACCCACGGTGGCATTGGCAGGCGTCGAGATCCTGCTGCTGCTCGCGGCAGTGCTGCTGTGGTTTCAGCGCAAGTGAAGGACAGCGTCAGCACAGTCCGGTAGCATCGCTCCCACCTCAGACAACGCCCGACCGCATGAGTGCCATCCCTGGCCACGACGACGATGAAACCGGACGACTGCTGACCGCAACCGCGGGCGGCGACCGGCATGCCTTCGAAGCGCTGTACCGGCAGACCTCGCCGAAACTGTTCGGGGTCTGCCTGCGCATGATCCCGCAACGTGCCGAAGCCGAAGAGGTGCTGCAGGACGTGTTCACGCTGATCTGGCACAAGGCCGGGCAGTTCGATCCCGCCCGTGCACGCGGGCTCACCTGGCTGGCGATGATTGCGCGCAACAAGGCCATCGACCATCTGCGCGCCAATGCACCGCAACGCCGCAACGTGGCGCTGGACGATGCCGGCGAACTGCGCGCTGGCGATGCCTCGCCGCTGGAGCGCACCGAGCGCGCCAGCACGCGTCGCCGCATCGACCATTGCCTGGCCGAGCTGGAGCCGCCGCGCAGCGAATTGATCCGCACCGCGTTCTTCGATGGCATCACCTACGAAGAACTCGCCGCGCGCACCGACACACCGATCGGCACGGTCAAGAGCTGGATCCGCCGCGGCCTGGCCAAACTCAAGGCATGTCTGGAACGATGAGCACGCCCTTTCCCATTGACCAGGAACCGCCGCGCGACGTGCTGGCAGGCGAATACGTGCTGGGCCTGCTCAGTGCCGACCAGCGCCTGGCTGCCGAACAACGCGTCGCCACCGACGGCCAGTTCGCCCAGGCGGTGACGCAGTGGCAGGAACATCTGGCGCCGTTGCTGGACGAGATCGCCGCAGTGACGCCGCCCGGCCAGGTCTGGGCACGCATCCGCCAGACGCTGGGCTTCGATACGCCGTTGCATGCGGTGGCCTCCGCGCCATCGGCAACGCCGCTGATAGGCACGCCAAAGCCAGCGGTGTGGAACAGCGTGCGGTTCTGGCGCTGGGCAAGCGCCGCTGGCCTGGCCACTGCCGCTGTGTGCGTGCTGGCGCTGCTGAACCTGCGCACGCCGCCGGCAGCGGTGCAGCCGCCGCCGGGCACCGGCCCGGTGGTACAGACACCGGTCACGCCGCCTGCAACCACCACCGCGCCGGCGACCGGTATCGCGATGACCTCCACGCTGGCCACCGAAGACGGCCGCCCGGGCTATGTCGCCTTGATGGATGCCGACAAGCACACCATCACGGTGACGCCGCTGGACCGCACCGCCACCGCCGACAAGGTGCCCGAGCTGTGGCTGATCACCCCGGACGGCAAGGCGCATTCGATGGGTACCTTCGACGACCAGCGTGCACGCCGCGCGCAGATTCCCGACCAGCTGATGCCCATGCTCAGCAACGAGGCCATCCTGGCCGTCACGCTGGAGCCGCCAGGCGGCGCACCGGGCGGCATTGCCACCGGGACCGTGGTGGCCAAGGGCGGCATCAGCACACTGGCAATGGCGCCCTGATCCGGCGCGCCTGACGCCGCCTGCGACCACGTCGCAGGCGGCTTCCGAGCAACAGCCTCATCCGCCTCAACCCTGGCGTGCGCCGTTGAATGTGTGCGCAATTGCGCGATTCGTTCGCACCGGCACGCCAAGCGCGCGCACGCATGCGACGATCAAACGGGCTGGTGCATCTGTTTGCCGGCGGCGTCCGTAAAGGGTCACGACTACACACGGAGAACCACGCGTGCCGAGTACTGGCTTTGACCCACATGCCGCGCCGCCGCAGCCTGCCGACACCCGCCGTCGCGGGTGGCTCGCAGCACGCACCGGCAGCCTGCGTCGTTGGGTGGATTCGCAAACCGACGAGCCGCTGGACGAAGCACGCGCAGACCGCATCGACTGGCTGCGCGCCCTGCCCTTCATCGCGCTGCACCTGGCCTGCCTGGCGGTGTTCTGGGTCGGTGCGTCCTGGTTCGCGGTCGGCATGGCGGTGGCCTTGTACGCGCTACGCATGTTCGCGCTGACCGGGTTCTATCACCGTTATTTCTCGCACCGCGCGTTCAAGACCTCGCGCGTGCTGCAGTTCCTGTTCGCGGCCATCGGCGCCACCTGCGTGCAGCGCGGGCCGCTGTGGTGGGCCGCGCATCATCGCAACCATCACCGCCATACCGACACCGGCCGCGATCCGCATTCGCCGGCGCAGCACGGCTTCTGGTGGAGCCACACCGGCTGGTTCCTGACCCCGCGCAACTTCCGCACCGATTGGGAGGTCATCCCCGACCTGCGTCGCTTTGCCGAGCTGCGCTTTTTGGACCGCTTCGACATCGTGATGCCGGTGCTGCTGGCGATCGGGCTGTACCTGCTCGGCGACTGGCTGGCGGTTGCCGCGCCCGCGTTGAAGACCAACGGTGCGCAGCTGCTGGTGTGGGGCTTTGTGATCTCCACCGTGGCCTTGTTCCATGCCACCTTCACCATCAATTCGCTGGCGCACCGCTTCGGCAGCCGGCGCTTCGACACCCGCGACGACAGCCGCAACAACTGGCTGCTGGCACTGCTCACCTTCGGCGAAGGCTGGCACAACAACCACCACTTCTTTCCCGGCTCGGCGCGCCAGGGCCTGCGCTGGTGGGAGTACGACGTCACCTGGTACGGGCTCACCGCGATGTCGTGGGTGGGCCTGGTGTGGGACCTCAAGCCGATGCCGAAATCGCTCACCCAGCGTGCCGAGCGGGTGAGCCGATGAGCGAGGGCAGGATTGCCGTGGTCGGCAGCGGGATCGCCGGCCTGGGCGCAGCGTGGCTGTTGTCGCGCCGCTACGAGGTCACCTTGTTCGAGGCCGCCGATTATCTGGGCGGGCATACGCATACCCACGACATCCAGCTGGACGGCCAGCGCTATGCGGTGGACAGCGGCTTCATCGTGTTCAACCCGCAGCACTATCCGCTGCTCACGCGCATGTTCGCCGAGCTGGACGTGGCCGCGCAGCCGACCACGATGAGCTTCTCGGTGCACGATGCGCGCAGCGGGCTCGAATACAACGCCGGCAGCCTGGGCGGGCTGTTCTGCCAGCGCAGCAACCTGCTCAGCCCGCGCTTCTGGGGCATGCTGGCCGACCTGCGCCGCTTCTACCGGCAGGCACCGGCGGTGCTGCACAGCGAGGAGCGCTTCAGCACGCTGGGCGCGTATCTGCAGCGGAATGGGTACTCGGACGCGTTTCGCGACCAGCATCTGGTGCCGATGGCCTCGGCGTTGTGGTCATCGCCCTCGCAACGCATCCTCGAATTCCCGATGGGCCAGCTGATCGGCTTCATGGCCAATCACCACATGCTGCAGCTCAGCGGGCGTCCGCAATGGCAGGTGGTGCGCTGCGGCTCCAACAGCTACGTGCGTGCGCTGCGTCGGCGCTGGCAGGTGCTCGAGCGCCTGTCCACGCCGGTGCATGCGATCCGGCGCGCGCCCAACGGTGTGGTGCTCAGCTCCCTGCGTGGCGAGGAGCACTTCGACAACGTGGTGCTGGCCTGCCATGCCGACGATGCCCTGGCCTTGCTCAGCGATGCCACAGCGGCCGAGCAGCAGATCCTGGGCGGCATCACCTACCAGGACAACGACACCGTCCTGCACACCGACGCCAGCGTGCTGCCGCGCGACCGCCGCGCCTGGGCAGCGTGGAATGCGCATGTGCCGGCCGACCCGCAGGCGCCGTGCACGGTCAGTTACTGGATGAACGCGCTGCAGTCGATCAAAGCGCCGCAGCCGTTCATCGTCAGTCTCAATCGCGACCACGACATCGCCCCGGACAAGGTGCTGCGGCGCATGCGCTACCGCCACCCGGTGCAGAACGCCGCCGCGCTCGCCGCGCAGACGCGCAAGGCCGAGATCCAGGGCCTGCAGCACACCTGGTTTGCCGGCGCGGCATGGGGCTTCGGCTTCCATGAGGACGGCCTGCGCAGCGGCGTGGACGTGGCCCGTGGCCTGGGAGTGGACTGGTGATGCAGCTGCTGCGCGAAGCCAGCCCCGATGCGGTACCGCTGCCTCCGGGCGAGGACAGCGGTGCCGGCAGCGTGGCCGGCACACTGCGCAGCGCGATCTACACTGGCTGGGTGCGGCACCGTCGGTTCGCGCCCAGGGCGCTGGCGTTCCGCTACCGGCTGTTCCTGATGTACCTGGATCTGTCCGAGCTCGATGCGGTGTTTGCGCGGCGTTGGCTGTGGTCGGTGGGACGCGCCAACCTGGCGCAGTTCCGGCGCAGCGATTATCTCGGCGACCCACAGGTTCCGCTGGACCAGGCCGTGCGCGATTGCGTGCAGACCCAGACCGGCGAGCGCCCCGATGGCGCGATCCGTCTGCTCACGCATCTGCGCTACTTCGGCCATGTGTTCAATCCGGTCAGCTTCTACTACTGCTTCGATCGCCACGGTGGCCTGCGCTGGATCGTTGCAGAAATCACCAATACGCCCTGGCAGCAGCGCCACACCTACGTGCTGCCAGTCGCGCAGGCGCGCACGCATCGCGACGTGCATGCCTGGCGCTTCGACAAGCGCTTTCACGTCTCGCCGTTCATGGGCATGCAGCATCAGTACGACTGGCGTTTCAGCGTGCCGGATGCGCAATTGCGCGTGCATATGCAGGTGCTGGATGCACCCGGCGGCGATACGCCGGCCACTCATCCTGACGCCGATGGCGCGGGCAGCGAGCGCGGCACGCGCCGCTTCGATGCCACCTTGGTTCTGCAACGCCAGCCGCTCAACGCACGCACCCTGGCGCGCACGCTGCTGGCCTACCCCTTGATGACCGTGCAGGTGGTGCTGGCCATCCACTGGCAGGCCCTGCGCCTGTGGCTGCGCGGCAACCCCGTCCACGATCACCCTCATCCGCCTGTGCGAGAACCCCGATGAACGCCACGTCCCTGCCCGACACCGCTGCGCCGCGCGCGGCCTCCTGGACGGACCGCCTGTTGCGCAAGCGCCTGCTGGCCACGCTCGGCGAGCTGCGCGATGGACAGCTGCAGCTGCACGAAGCCGATGGCGTCACCACCCTCGGCAACGCCAGTGGTGCGGATGCGCTGCAGATGCAGTTGCGCGTCATCGACCCCGGCTTCTATCGCCAGGCCGCGCTCAACGGCAGCGTCGGTGCCGGCGAGTCGTACATGGACGGGCAATGGCAGTGCGATGATCTGGTCGCGTTGATGCGCCTGCTGCTGCGCAATCGCGAGCGCCTGGATGCGATGGAGACCGGTACCGCGCGACTGGGCGGCTGGGCGATGCGCAGCCTGCATGCATTCGCACGCAATACCCGCAGCGGCAGCCGGCGCAACATCGCCGCGCACTACGATCTGGGCAACCCGTTGTTCCGCCTGTTCCTGGACGAGAACCTGATGTATTCCTCGGCGATCTTCGTCGAGGGCGAAGAAGCCCAGGGCGAGGCCGCACTGGAGCGCGCAGCCACACGCAAGCTCGAACGCATCTGCCAGAAGCTGCGGCTCGGCCCGCAACACCATGTGGTGGAAATCGGCACCGGCTGGGGCGGCTTTGCGCTGCACGCCGCACGCGAGCATGGCTGCCGCGTCACCACCACCACCATCTCGCGCGAGCAGTTCGAGCTGGCGACCCAGCGCATCGCCGCGGCCGGCCTGAGCGACCGGGTCAGCGTGTTGCTGCGCGACTACCGCGATCTGGACGGGCGCTACGACCGGGTGGTGTCGATCGAGATGATCGAGGCGATCGGCCATCAGTATCTGGACACCTACTTCGCCAAGGTCGGCAGCCTGCTGGCCGACGATGGCGAGGCGCTGATCCAGGCCATCACCATCGAAGACCATCGCTATGCGCAGGCGTTGCGCTCGGTGGACTTCATCAAGCGGCACATCTTCCCCGGCAGCTTCATTCCGTCGGTGGCGGCGATGACCGGCGCGATCGCACGCGCCAGCGACCTGCGCCTGTTCAACCTGGAAGACATCGGGCCGAGCTATGCGTTGACGCTGCGCGCCTGGCGGCAGCGCTTCATGGCGCAGCTGCCACAGGTGCGCGCGCTCGGCTATGACGAGCGCTTCATCCGCATGTGGGAGTTCTATCTGGCCTATTGCGAAGCCGGCTTCCTGGAGCGCTCGATCGGCGATGTACATCTATGGCTGAGCAAGCCGGGCGCACGCCCGCCGCAGTTCGTGCCCGGCCTTCCCGTTGACGCATGAAGCAGCTCGGCAACTATCTGGGCCTGCAGGTGCTGTGGCTGGTGGCCGTCAGCGCGGCCGCGCAGGCGCGTGTCTGGCCCACCCTGCTGGTGCTGGCGCTGTTCGCGCTGTATCAGCTATGGCCGTCGCGGCGTGCGCCGGGCGATCTGCAATTGCTGGTCGCCGCGCTGTCGCTGGGCTTGCTGCTGGACACCACGCTGGCCGCCGCAGGCTGGGTGCGTTATGCCGCGCCGTGGCCGGGCACCTCGCTGGCGCCGGCCTGGATCCTGGCGTTGTGGCTGGGCTTTGCGCTCACGCTCAATCATTCGCTGGCGTCGGTGATGCAGCGGCCGTGGCTGGCGGTGCTGCTGGGCGCGATCTTCGGGCCGTTTTCGTACTGGTTGGCGCAACGCAGCTGGCAGGCGGTGCAATTCCAGCCGCCGCAGCTGCATGCGGCGGTCGCGGTCGGCATCGGCTGGGGCGTGGCCTGCGGTCTGTTGTCGCTGTATGCACGCCGCCTCGCGCGACCATCGCCTGAACACCTGAGGGGAGAACTGCAATGAATGCCTGGCCGCTGCTGCATGTGGGCGTGTTTGCGAGCGTGGTGATGGTGATCGGCTGGCTGTGGCAACGCCGCAGCGGCAATGCCGGCCCGGTCGACGTGCTGTGGGCCGCGTGCCTGGCGGTGGCGGCGCCGTATTGCGCGTGGATGTCCGATGGCGCGCTGCTGCCGCGCGTGCTGGTCGGCGTGCTCGGCGGTGTCTGGGGCGCGCGCCTGGCGTTGCATCTGGGCGTGCGCGTGTTCGGCGACCCGCACGAAGATGGCCGTTATCGCGCCCTGCGCGAGCACTGGAACGGCGACCAACGCAAATTCCTGGGCTTCTTCCTGGCGCAGGCGGTGGTCGTGGTGCTGTTCTGTGTGCCGTTTCTGGCCGCTGCCAGCAACCCGACTCCGGCCTGGAGCGTATGGAGCACGCTGGCGATTGCGGTGTGGTTGATCGCGGTCGGTGGCGAAGCCCTGGCCGACCGGCAACTGTCTGCGCACAAGGCCAACCCGGCCAATCGCGGCGTCACCTGCCGCAGCGGATTGTGGCGGTATTCGCGCCATCCCAATTACTTCTTCGAGTTCGTGCACTGGTTCGCCTATCTGGCGCTGGCCGTCGGTGCCGGGCCGTGGCCGCTTGCCCTGGCTGCGCTGGGGCCGGTGGTGATGTTCGTATTCCTGTATCGCTTTACCGGCATTCCCTACACCGAGCAGCAGGCGCTGCGCTCGCGTGGTGAGGACTACGCGCAATACCAGCGCAGCACCAGCGCGTTTTTCCCACTTCCCCCTTCGTCCTGAGTCGCCTGGAGAGTCGTATGTCCACTGTCACCATCCCGCCCTCCTCGCTGCCCGAAGAATCCTTCGCCACCCGGCTGGCCGAATCCGGCGTGCTCCCCGACGCCGCACTGCGTTACGGCATCCGCCGGCTGTGTGCGCAACGTCTGCGCGATGAGCGTACCGGCGGTGCCGACGCCAGCGGCGAACGCCAACGCGCCTTCATCGACAGCCTGCGTGCCAGCGCCATCGCGATCGAAACCGATGCCGCCAATCGCCAGCACTACGAATTGCCGCCGCAGTTCTTCACCCTGTGCCTGGGCCGCCGGCTCAAGTACAGCAGCTGCTACTGGGACGCCACCACGCCGGATCTGGATGCGGCCGAAGAACGCATGCTGGCGCTGTACGGCGAGCGCGCCGAACTGGCCGATGGCCAACGCATCCTGGAGCTGGGCTGCGGTTGGGGCTCGCTGACCTTGTGGATGGCCGAGCGCTATCCCGGCGCCACCATCACCGCGGTGTCCAACTCGCGTCCGCAGCGCGCGCACATCCTGGAGCAGTGCCGGGTGCGCGGATTGAGCAACGTGCAGGTCATCACCGCCGACGTCAACGCGCTGGCGCTGCCGCCGGGCAACTTCGACCGCGTGGTGTCGGTGGAGATGTTCGAACACATGCGCAACTACCGCGAGCTGCTGGCGCGCGTCGGCAGCTGGCTGGCGCCAGGTGGCAAGCTGTTCGTGCATATCTTCTGCCACCGCGACCTGGCCTACCCGTTCGAAGTGGCCGGCGAAGACAACTGGATGGGACGGCATTTCTTCACCGGCGGGCTGATGCCGGCGGCCGATACCCTGCTGCATTTCCAGCAGGACGTGGTCATCGAACAGCGCTGGGTGCTATCGGGCGAGCATTACGAAAAAACCGCCAACGCCTGGCTGGAAAACCAGGACCGCCACCGCGAGCAGATCATGCCGCTACTGCGGCAGACCTATGGCGACGATGCGCAGCGCTGGTGGCAGCGCTGGCGGATGTTCTGGCTGGCCTGCGCCGAGCTGTTCGGTTACGACCAGGGCCGCGAATGGGGCGTGGCGCATTACCGCTTCGTCAAACGCTGATTACGCACGCGCGCGCATCGAAACGACGAGGCGGCCCGCGTGAGTGAAGCGCGACATGTCGGCGTTCCACTCATGGGGTGCGCCGACAAGCGCGCTGGCGGTCCTGCCAAGCAAACGTGTGAGCGGTTCTTCGCCGCTGTCGTCCACCAACGCTGCGCTGCATGTCCGAGCGCATGCGCGCAGATGACGCGACGTCGGCGCGCGATCGAGCCGCGCGCCGCGCTGCGATCAGCTCGCTGCAGCGGTGATCACGATTTCCACCTTCCATTCCGGCCGCGCCAGTCTGGCTTCGACCGTGGCCCGCGCCGGGGTGAAGCCGTGCGGCACCCATTCGTCCCAGGCCTTGTTCATGCCGTCGAAATCGGCGATGTCGGCCAGGAAGATTTCCGCACGCAGGATCTTGGTCTTGTCGCTGGCCGCCTGCGCGAGCAGCTTGTCGATTTCGCCCAGCACCTGGCGGGTCTGCCCGGTGATGTCTTGGCTGGTGTCTTCGGCAATCTGGCCTGCCAGGTAGCACACGCCGCCATGGACGGTCATTTCCGACATCCGCGGACCCGCATCGAATCGCTGCAGCATTTTCAGACTTCCTACGGTTGATTGACCCGGGCATTGTCCCGCGAATGCGGCAAACGTGCAGCCCCGGCGCGCACGTGCTGCGCCAACCACGCCCCCACCCGCACCATCCAGGCCACGATCAACACGATGGCGCTCTTCTGGCTGATGCCCAACGGCGCGCCGGTGACCGTGACGTGGAACAGCAACACCGCAAATGCGCACAGCCCCAGGCCGAACGCGGCGGCGAAGTGGCGTTGCCACATCCGGTCGCGGCGGAAGTACCAGGACTGCAGCAATACCGCCGCGATCACGCACAGAAACGTCATGTCGGCCGAGAGCAGGTGCACCGGCACGGCCGCGTCGGGCGCGAGCTCCGGCATCCAGCTATCGCCGATCGACACCATGCACAGGCCCACCGCCGCCGCCCAGAACAGCCCCACCACGGCGCGGCTGCGCGCGGGCGGTGCAAGTGCCGCATGCAGGCCCAGCGCCATCCACGCCATCGCCGCAGCCAGCACGCAATAGGCCGTGCGCAGCAGCAGGCCGTAGGCACCGTGCAGATACGCGCTCAGCTGTGCGTCGATCCAGTCCAGATCGCCGCGCAGCGATTGCAGCAGCAGGATCAAGGCGATGAAGGCCAGGCCCATGCAGGCGGCGACTGCGCCGGCCTGCCCGGCCCAGCGTGGCGGGCAGGCCGGCCCGGGTGGCATCACAGTGCCGCTGTTGTGTTGATCTTCCATCAGCAGCCTGTCTGTGTTGCAACGGTCATCGTGTCCATGTCGGTCTCGTGCGGCACGCGGGCGCGGCGATGCCCTATGATGCGCGCGGCCGTCCTGAGCCGACACCTGTCGGCGCGACCGAACCCTGCGTTCACCTCATTCGGCATCCGTGCGATCACCCTGCATGTACCTTGACACCGACCGTCCCATGCAGAGCAACCGCCCGCGCGGCACGCACCGTGCATGTGCCCTTCTTCCCCTTCAGCAGATCCCGTTTCCCTCATGACGGATACCTCCGTGTCTTCCCAAGCGCCGGCCAGCGGGTGGCGCCGCGCCTTGCCGGTGATCATCAGCCTGGCAATCCTGGCAATGGCGCTGCACGCGCTGTCGGGGCAATTCACCGACCATGGCTATCGGCAGATCCGCCAGGCCTTCCGCGCCCTGGGTGCCGGCCAGATCGCGCTCACCCTGTTGCTGGGCTTGAGCAGCTACGCCTGCCTGGTGGGCTTTGACTGGGTCGGGCTCAAGCGCACCGGCAAGCGGCTGCATCCGGCGCGCGTGGGCATCACCGCCTTCATGGCGCATGCGGTGGGGCAGACGCTGGGCTTTGCCGCACTGACCGGCGGCGCGGTCCGCCTGCGCGGCTATGGCAGCGTCGGGCTGACCCTGGCCGAGATCGGCCAGGTGGTGCTGATGAGCACGCTGGGCTTCGTCTTCGGCGCCTGGGTGTTGCTTGGCCTGGCGCTGCTGCTGGAACCGGAAGCGGCTGCACGTGCCTTGCCGATCACCGCAGAAGGCATCCGCATCGCCGGCATCGCCTTGCTGGTCGGCTACGTCGCGATGCTGGGGCTGGTCGGCAGACAGGGCCGCGAATTCGGGATCCGCAGTCATCGCTTCTGGCTGCCCGACCGCACCACGGTCCTGGGCGTGACCGCGCTGAGCGTGGTCGAGCTGGGCCTGGCCGCCGCTGCGTTCTACGTGCTGCTGCCGCCGGACCCGGGCACCGGCTACTTCGGGTTTATCGGCATCTGGCTGGTGGCGGTGGTCGCCGGGCTGATCTCCACGGTGCCGGCCGGCCTGGGCGTGTTCGAGTGGAGCCTGCTCAAGCTGCTGCCGCATGTCACCCCCGCCGCGGTGCTGGCCGCCGCGCTGGCCTACCGGGTCACCTACTACATCGTGCCGCTGCTGATCTCGGTGGCGATGGCGGCAGCCTCCGGCCTGGGCGCACCGGTGCGTGCCAGCGCCAGCACCGCACGCACGGTATGGAAGGCCTTGCGCCCGTGGTTGCCGCAGATCCTGGCGTTGGCGGTGTTTGCGGTGGGCGCCGCGCTGGTCATCGACGGCACCTTGCCCACTCCGCGCGCGCGCCAGGAAGTGGCGCCGCTGCCGCTGATCGAAACCTCGCACCTGCTGGTCAGCCTGGGCGGCATGGTGCTGCTGCTGATCGGCCAGGGCCTGCAACGCCGCAGCCATGCGGCCTGGGTGCTGGCGCTGGGCGTGTGCATCCTGCTGCCGCCGCTGTCGCTGTTGCGCGGCAGCCATATCTCGGTGTCGTTGTCGGCGGCACTGGCCGCAGTGGCGCTTTGGGCGGCACGCCGCGAGTTTTACCGCCAGGGCGCGCTGCTGGACGAAGCCTGGTCGTGGCGCTGGCTGAGCAACCTCGGCCTGGTGCTGGTGGCCACGTTCTGGCTGCTGTTCTTCGTCTACAGCCACGTCGAATACAGCAACGACCTGTGGTGGGAATTCGCCACCTCGGCCAATGCACCGCGTGCGCTGCGCGCGGCGCTGATCCTGTGCGTGGGCGTGATCGTGTTCGGCATGGCGCGCCTGCTGCGTGGCGGCCGACGCCCGATGCCGTCCGCCGATGCGCAGACCCTGCAGACGCTGGCGCCGATCCTGGCCATCAGCACCGACACCCAAGCCTGCCTGGCGCTGACCGGCGACAAGGCCTTCCTGCTCGACGAGCAGGGCCGCGGTTTTGTGATGATGCAGCGTTACGGTGGCTCGCTGATCTCGATGGGCGACCCGGTCGGCCCGCCGGAGGTCGCGCGCGCCCTGATCTGGCGCTTCCGCGAGGAGGCCGACCATATGGGCCTGCGCCCGGTGTTCTACCAGGTCGGCGAAAAATACTGGCAGACCTACCTCGACATGGGCCTGACCCTGGTCAAACTGGGCGAAGAGGCGATCGTGCCGCTGGAAGGCTTCACCCTGGAAGGCCGCGACCGCGCCGATCTGCGCCAGGCCTGGAACCGCGGCAAGCGCGGCGGCCTGAGCTTCCGCATGCTGCAGCCCGAACAGGTGGACGCGGTACTGCCGCGCCTGTCCGAAGTGTCCGAACAATGGCTGGAAGAAAAGTCCGGCGAAGAAAAAGGCTTCTCGCTGGGCAGCTTCGATGCGGACTACCTGCGCCGCTTCCCGGTGGCAGTGGCCGAGGCGGAAGGCGAAATCGTGGCCTTCGCCAATGTGTGGTGGGCGCCGGCCGGCGGCGAGTTGTCGGTGGACCTGATGCGGCACAGCGCACAGGCACCCAAGGGCACGATGGATTTCCTGTTCATCGAGTTGTTCCTGTGGGGGCAAGCCAACGGCTATACGCGCTTCTCGCTGGGCATGGCGCCGTTGTCGGGCCTGGCCGAGCATCGCCTGGCCGGCCGCTGGAATCGCTTCGCAAGCCTGGTCGCACGTCACGGCGAGCGCTTCTATGGCTTCAGCGGCCTGCGCCGCTTCAAGTCGAAGTTCGCCCCGACCTGGCGCCCGCGCTATCTGGTCGCGCCCGGTGGCATGCATCTGCCGGCGGCGCTGCTGGATGTCACCCGATTGATCTCGGCGGATCCGGGCCGGCAGGAGTAAGGCCGCTCGATACCTGCGGTTTTACGCGCGCGAGTGCTTCAGGCTGCTGAGTGCGCTCGCACGCGTGCTTGAATGCATTGCTTGCCGATCAGCAGTGGCAATGCTGGGAGCGCGGTGCCGCGTCCGGGGGCGGGACCGTGTGGCGACATGGATGTCGCCACCGAGCCTGCAGGGATGGATTCACGGCGTGTCCCGACACTGGATGCGGCGCCGCGCCGCCGACCGACTCCGTACACCGATCGATCTTGCGCACGGCATTTGGGGGTTCCACGCGAATGCTTCGGTCTGCTGCGGGCGCTTGCACGCGTACCGGTGTGGGACACGCCGCAAGTACGTCCGTGTAGGCTCTGGCGCGGCATCCATGCCGCTCAAGGTCCCACACCGGCACCCGCGCAAGCACCACCAGTTGGTGTCGGTTGCGGAAAGAAATGCCGGGGCCTGCCTGGCTGCAGGGGCCGAACCGAACGGCTACGACCGGGTTGTTGACCTGTGTCGGCCTGGAGTCGGGCCGGGACAGGTCAGACATGCCGCGCTCGCTTACGGCTTCGACAGCGCGTGCAGCTGCTCCATGATCACCTTGGCCAGGGTCGCGTAATCGCCCTTGAAGTGGTGATCACCCGGCAGCGCGACCCGCTTGGCGGCCTGTGCCGGCAGGCTCGGGCAGAGCGCGTCCTGGTCGTCCTGGCCGTAGATGCACACGGTGGTGCCGGCGGGCAGACGCTGCACTTCCGGCGCGATCGGCAGGCCTTCGTCGTCCGAGCCCAGCCAGTTGCTGACGTGGAATTCGTAATCGGCCAGCTTGCCCACCGACAACAGCGCGGTCATGCGCAGGTTCTGCTTGGTCTGCGCCGGCAGCTTGTTGATCGCGGCCGGCAACACGTCCGCGCCCTGCGAGAAGCCGATCAGCACCACCCGCTGACGTTGCCAGCGCTGCGCATAGAAACGCGCGATGCGATCCAGATCGGTGGCAAAGCCCTGCGGTGTGCGCTCGGTCCAGAAGTAACGCAGCGAATCCAGGCCGACCACCGGAATGCCCTGCGCGGCCAACGCATCGGCCACCTCTTCGTCCAGACCCGCCCAGCCACCGTCGCCGGAGACGAAGATCACGAAGGTGTCGTCGTCGCTGTCGCCATCGGGCTTGGCCGGCAGCTCCACCACCGGCAGGTCTTCCAGCCCGCCCGGCGGTGGAGGCAGCGCCACGCCCTTCTGCTCGCCCAGCGAACGTGCCGCCGCGCGCAGGCCCGGCAGGATGTCGCCCTGCGCCGAACGCGTGAACGTGCGCGCCTGCGGCACCTGCTTGAGGAAGCCGTCTTCGGCCGCGGCCGGGCAACGCTTGTCCTGGCTGCCGGCAAGCACCCAGGGAATCTGCAACGGCACCGGCAGCAGGGTGTTGCTGCCCGGGCGCACGCCCGGCTGGCAGATCGCCTGATCGGACACCGTCGCCGGGCAGAGCCCGTCGGTCAGCACGCCGGCCAGCACATGCGGCTTGGCTTGCGCCGCGATCGCATAGGCCAGCGCAGCCCCCTCGCCGTCGCCGACCAGCAGCGGCAGGCGGTAGGTGGGGATGTGGTAGAAGGCCTGCACGTAGCGCGAGAAATTTTCCACATCGCCGACCGAGAACGCGCAGGTACCGCCGGCCTTGCGCAGCACCGCGTAAAGATGCGCGGTATCGACCATCGCCACCATCGCGCCATCGGCGCGCAGGCTTTCCGCCTGGGTCTGGCGCTTGACGTTGTTGCCGGTGCCGGTCAGCCAGATCACCACGCGCTGCGGCTCGCCCTTGGGCATCAGCACCGGCACCTGCTCGAAGCGGCCGTGGCTCACTGGCTGCGTGGTCTGCGCAGCCGCCATGCCCGATAGCGTCAACACCGCCGCGCCGCAGAGCGCGCTCCACATCTCAAGTCGTCGCATGTCGCACCATCGGGAAAAGTGGTTCAAAGATAATCGCTCCAGGCGGCCACGCGAAGCGCGGCGCTTCGCTTATCGCGCATGTGCTCGCTGGCGATCTTCCCAGGCGGCCAAGGCCTGCCGGTAGCGCGCCAGGTCGTCCGCGTACAGATCGTGCACGCACAGCGGGCAACCGCTTTCGCAGCACTCGTTGGGCGCAGGCGGCTCGGGCGGCTGCGGGCGTGGATCGTGATCGGAAGCTGCGCGGTCGTGCATGCGCGCATTGTAGCGTGCGCCGTGGCTGCGCCTGGATGAACCACGGCGCGCAGCGTGCCAGGTCAGCGCCCCAGTCGCCGGCGCAGATTGGCCCGCGCCGCAGCGTCGCAGCGCGCATGGAAGTAGTCGCTCAGGAAGATGCGCGGACGCTCGAGCAGGCCGGCCAGAAAGCGCCTGCGGTTGAGCCGAAACAGCAGGCTGGGGACATGCCCACGGTATTCGGCGGCAATGCCCTCGTCATACGCATCGAACACCGCTGCCGGTGCGGCCAGGATCGCCATGTCGCAGTCCAGGAACAACGCCGCTTCGGCGTCCACATCCGCCGGCTGCAGTTGTCCATGGCGTGCGGTGAGCAGAATCAGGCGCTGCACGCGCTGCAGGTCCACCGATGCCTGCGGCCACCAGCGCGGGATGCAGTCCACCGCCCAGTTGGCGGATTCCGCCTCGTTGTCGCTGCGCCCGGGCTGGTACACCGCATCGTGAAACAGCACCGCCAGCCAGACCTCGACCGGCTGCTGCCAACCCGGCCCGGCGGCGACCTCGGCGTAGTGCTGCAGCAGCGCGCGCACATGGCCGAAGTGGTGATAGGCGCGCGGTGGCGTGGCATAGGCCTGTTCGAGCGCGGCCAGGTGCTCGGGCTGCAATGGCAGTGGTGTGGTGGTGGCATCCATGCACGCAGGCTACCGCGTACGCATCTGCCTGCACATCAGCGCAGCGCCCACTGCCCTTCGATCTGGTAACGCGACTGGCCCAGGAAGCTGCGCACCAGCGCGAACTCGCGCACCGTCCACGCCAGCGCATCGCAGCGCCGTTGCGGCAACGACTGGTTGCAATACAGCAGCGTCATATGCGGCGTGTACTGCGCGTCGCCGGCAATGCCCGCATGCGCCAGCTGCCGGCCCAGCGCGCCCTGCAGTTCGTACAGCCCGCGCACCTTGTCTTCGCCACGCAGCACGCATGGCAGCTGCGAGCGCCGGCCGCCGAAGGTGCCGACCCGATCGAACTCCACTTCGAACGCGTCCAACACCACGCGCTCGGCTGCCTGACTGGCGCGGCTCACCAGCGAAGGCGGCAAGCCGCCAGCGTAATCGCCCAGATGATGCAGGGTCACATGCAAGCGCTCGCGCGCCAGCGGCTTGCCATCGACATGACCATTGTGCAGCAGCCCATCGGCGATCGCCGCAGCGCGTTGACCGGTGGCCGCATCGGCCATCACCGCAAAGAACAGGCGCTCGGTGGTCTTCTCCTCACCGAGGCCGAGCGACAACTGCGCCTCGGCCGAGGACAGGTACAGGAACTGCTGTTGCATGGGCTGATTCCACGACCGCGTACGCGGACCTGCCGGGAAGAAGGGCGGCGGATACTAGCAGACCAGATGCATGCGTGACACGCATTCAATGCCAATGCAAAAACGTGGAACGCGTGCAATGCGTGGAACAACAACCGCGCAGCATTGACCACTCGCGACACAAAAAGAAACGGGCAGCTTGCGCTGCCCGTTTCCGCCTTTATCGGTTCACTCCGCAAGCTGCATCACCTGGATGCGCCTGGGTCACGTACGCAGCTTACGCGGCGTTCTTCATCGCATGCTTGCGGTTACGCATCACGTCGTGACATGCGCGCACTTCCGGCAGCAGACGCAGTGCGGCGTCGCGTGCGGCAGCCGGGGTGTCTTGGTCGGCGATGGTTTCGTCGAACGCCTTCAGCAGACGGTCTTCGGACTCTTCCAGTTCGGCAACGTAGCCGTACTTGGTATCGCCCAGCGTAGCGCGCACCTTACCGTAGAACTGCTGCATGCTGCCGACCATGGTGCCGTTGGTTTCCGGCTTGCCGCCGACCGATGCAACCACACTGCTCAGATTGCTGACGATGTCGGACTTCACACCGGCGATGCGGCGGAACAGCGTTGCAAGTTCCGCATCGCCCACCTTGGCAGCCGCTTCTTCGTAGAAGTCCTTGCCGTCACGGGAAATGGCGATGAGGTCGTTGAGGCTATGCTCGGTCTTGCTCTGAATGCTCATGTGTCGCTCCTGGTTGCGATGGGCCAGCGCTGCGCGGTTGGTGGATGCGTCTGCGCTGGCTTTCGGGGATGAGGCAATCGATGTGCTGATTGCATGCCTTGGCGTTGTGTACGGCCTTAGATTGGCGGGACACACATAATCGACATGTGAGTGATGTGGTGATTGTCCTCACGCGATCATGCAGGCAATGAATGGCGATTCATCGATGCCAAGAGCAGGTCAAACCTACCTTGGCTGCCGGCTCGCCCACATATTGTCGACCAGGTTGGGATAGGGGCGACCGGCCTCCTCTGCGCGCTGCTTGGCAGCGGCTTTTTGGCTTGCGGTCAGCGGCGTGGAGGCGGAGTTACCCTTGGGCTTGCCGCGCTTCCAGGGCGGTGGCGTGTGTTCGGTCATGGCGCTGTACGGTCCGCTTGCAGTGAAGCGTGCAGTCTCGACGTGCGCTCGTGAGTTGGCCGTGGATATGGCCTTGCGTCCTGCACTGACCAACGTGGCAACCAGCACGCCTTCTGCCAACTCTGCCACTCATCACTCCAACTGCAGCAGGCAGTGCAGGCCGGCAGCGCCTCAGCAGCTCGCCAGCGACGCGCGCTGGCGGCGCTCCTGCCAGACCGCCAGCGCATACACCAGCAAGCCGCCCAGCGCAGTGGCCGCGCCCACGTAGCCGGTCGAGGTCCAGCCCCACCCGGCGGTGATCGCCATACCGCCCAGCCACGGGCCCAGCGCATTGGCGGTATTGAATGCGGCATGGTTGGACGCCGCTGCCAGGGTCTGCGCCTCCGCGGCCACATCCATCAGGCGCGTCTGCAGCGCAGGTGCCAGTGCGCCCATGGTGCCGACCGCCACGATGGACACAAACACCCACAGGCCCGGCTGCGCAGCCAACGGAAAGGTCAGCATCACCACCACCGACCACACCAGCAATACCGGCACCGCGCGGAACTGCATGCGGTCGAACAGCCAGCCGCCCAGGATGCTGCCGAGCACGCCGCCGACCCCGAACGCCACCATCGCCAGCGGGATCCGCGCCGGCTCCACGCCGGTCACCGCGGTCAGGGTGGGCGCCAGATAACTGAAGACGCAGAACATGCCGGAAAAGCCCACCGCGCCGATCGCCAGGGCCAGCCATACCTGCGGCTGATTGAACGCGCGCAGCTCACGCAACGGCTGTTGCCGCGGCTCGTCCGGCGCAGGCGGCAGGCGCGCCGCCACTGCCGCAACCGTGCACAGCGCAAGCACCGACACCGCCGCGTAGGCCCACCGCCAACTCACGATCTGACCCAGCCAGGTCGCCAACGGATTGCCGACCAGCAAGGCAATGCTCAGGCCCAACAACACCCGGCCCACCGCAGTGGCACGTTGGTTGGGCGGGCTGATCGACGCGGCCACCAGTGAAGCGACGCCGAAGTACGCGCCATGCGGCAAACCAGCGATGAAACGGCACAGCAACATCGTGTGATAGCTCGGCGCCAACGCGCTGGCGAGATTGCCCAGCGCGTAGAACACCATCAGCAACAGCAACAAGGTGCGCCGCGGCCAGCGCGCGCCAATGATCGCCAGCAACGGCGCACCGACCACCACACCCAGCGCATAGGCGCTGATCACGTGGCCGACCTGCGGCTCGCTGATCTGCAGGCCCTGCGCGATCTGGGTCATCAGGCCCATGGTGGAGAATTCGCTGATGCCGATCGCAAAGCCGCCCATCGCCAACGCAAACAGGATCAGCACGTAATCGCGCCGTGATACGCGCGGCGTCGAAAGATCGGTATCGGACATGCCCGACTCCAGGATGACGGGGCAGCGTATTATTGTGCAACGCAGCAATCAACGGAAGCGCGGCGCCTGCTGCGATTCAGCGCCAGGCCCCGGCACATCACGGTCTGGCCGCTCTCGATGCGCCAGGAGACGCTGTGTCCTATCGCTATCGCTCGAATCGGCGCTGCTCCGCCACCATCGCTAGGGGGCACTCGCGATCGGCGCGGTGTCGCGCCTGGCGCGTGATCCACACCCAATTGGTTGCTGATGTCCAAATCCACCGAGTCCCCGTTGTTTTCCGCCGTGCGCCTGGGCGCACTGGATCTTGCCAACCGCGTGATCATGGCGCCGCTGACGCGCAATCGCGCCGTCGCCGGGCAGGTGCCCTCGCCGCTCGCCGCCGAGTACTACGGCCAACGCGCCAGTGCCGGCCTGATCGTGGCCGAAGGCACGCAGATCAGCCCGCTGGGTCAGGGCTACCTGGATACGCCCGGCATCCATACCGCCGAGCAGGTCCAGGGCTGGCGTGCGGTCACCGATGAAGTGCATCGCCGTGGCGGCAAGATCGTGCTGCAGCTGTGGCATGTGGGCCGCGTCTCGCACACCAGCGTGCTGCCGCCGGGCGAATCGCCGGTGGCGCCCAGCGCCATCCGCGCCGAAGGCAAGACCTACACCAAGGACGGCTTCCAGGACGTCTCCGAGCCGCGCGCGCTGGCGCTGGACGAAATCCCCGCCCTGATCGAGGACTACCGCATCGCCGCGCGCAACGCCATCGATGCCGGCTTCGACGGCGTGGAAGTGCATGCGGCCAACGGCTACCTGCTCGATCAGTTCCTGCGTGACGGCTCCAACCAGCGCACCGACGCGTACGGCGGCGACATCGAAAATCGCACCCGCCTGCTGACCGAAGTGGTGCAGGCGATCGCCGACGAGATCGGTGCCGAGCGCACCGGTGTGCGGCTGTCGCCGGTCACGCCGGTGTACGGCATGCATGACTCCGATCCGCAGCCGCTGTTCGAACGTGCGGTGGAGCGTCTCAACCTGATCGGCGGGCTGGCCTTCGTGCACGTGATCGAAGGCGCAACCGGCGGTGCGCGTGACAACGTCGCCTTCGACTATGCCGCGCTGCGCGCAAAGTTCGACGGCGCCTGGATCGCCAACAACAGCTACGACAAGGCGCTGTCCGACCACGCCATCAACAGCGGTTACGCCGATGCGATCGCCTTCGGCCGGCCGTTCATCGCCAACCCGGATCTGGTGCGTCGCCTGCACGAGAACGCCCCGCTGGCCGAGCTCGACCAGGCCACCCTGTACGGCGGCGGTGCCAAGGGCTACACCGACTACCCCGCCCTGCCGAACTGAGCGCGGCTGCAAAACGCCTGCGCTCACCGCCAGGCGGGCGCGACCGATGTCCGGAATCGGGATGTACCACGCGTACATTCCGGTTCCTGCGCGCCGTCCGCACCCACCTGACGCCTGCCAGCTCCGTTTTGTCAGCCGCACCAGGTCGGGCCGACACAGCGGCTGCGCTCGGCATCAAGCGAGCGCAGCTGCCGTATCGGATCGGCCGGCCCGCACGCGCACGTTGGACCTAAGCACGTCGCCGGCCTGGCGTCTCGTGCAAGCGCGATACGCATCCCTTGCCCGATCGCCGTCGCAATGCGGCGGCCCTCCTGCATCTACCAAGACAATCGTTGAACCGGCGCGCAAGGCCAGGCGCTTGTGCGTGTGTTGCGCCTTGGGCTCGGCAAATACGCAAATGCATACACAGCACGTCCCTCGCAATGCCGGGAGCTTCGCAACGTAGCCATCCCGGTAGCAACCACATGACGCGTACACCCTGCCCCGCTAGGATCGTGCCGACACTGCTCTCTGGAATGCCGATGCGGCCCCTGCTCACTGCCATTGTTTTTTGCACGCTGCTGATCTGCGGGCCAGCGCTTGCGGTGCCGTTCTGGGGCGCGCGCCAGTCCAGCCCTGCCGAAACGGCGCCGGCCGACCTCAAGCCGGGCGAATGGATCTGGGGCGGCGTCAGCAAGGGCTGGGGGCCGATGGCGGTGATCGTCAGCCTCACCGAGCAACGCGCGTATGCGTATCGCAACGGCATCCTGATCGGCGTGTCCACCATCAGCTCCGGCAAGCCCGGGCACGAGACACCGACCGGTGTGTTCACCATCCTGCAGAAGGACAAGGACCACCGCTCCAACCTCTACAACGCCGCGCCCATGCCGTATCAGCAACGCCTGACCTGGGACGGCGTGGCTCTGCATGCTGGCGGCCTGCCCGGTTATCCGGAATCGCATGGCTGCGTGCATCTGCCGTCGGAATTCGCGCGGCTGCTGTTCGACAATTCCAACATGGGCATGGTGGTGGTGGTCGCGCAAGCCGGTGTGGATGCGGACGCGGTGGTGCATCCCCGCGCGCTCAGCCCGATCGACCCGACCACCGGTGCGCAGCGGGCATTGCTGCCGCTGCCCAACGGCCAGAGCTTTGCATGGCAGCCGGCGCTGGCACCCACCGGCCCGATCTCGATGCTGGTCAGCAGCAGCGATCAGCAACTGGTGGTGTATCGCAACGGCGTGGAAATCGGACGCGCGCAAGTGGCATTGCGCGCGCAGACCGGCGCCGCGCCGCTGGGCACGCAGGCGTTCATCGTCGGCCAGGGCTTCCTGCCTGGCGAAGTGCCCGGCTTGCCCGGTCAACGCATGCCCAACTGGATGCGCATCGGCATCCCGGGCAGCAGCGCCGCGGCAGGACAGCCGCTGGATGCCGACACCATCGCGCGGCTGCAGGTGCCGCCGGCATTCCTGGCCGGCCTGCTGCCGCTGCTGACACCTGGTGTGGTGCTGGTGGCCACCGACCAACGCATCCTTCCCGAAACCACCGGCGGCAAGCTGCAGGTGCTGGATTCGGATCCGCCCGAGGCGCCCTGAGCGCAGGCTGCGCTGCGTTATTGCGGCAGCAAAGTGAAAGACGCGCGTGAGGTTGCGCGCGCACATGCGTGCAGCCCGGCATCGGCATGCACTCGTATGCGCTGGCGGTGCCGAGCGCTGGCGGCCCGCCCAGTGTTGTTGAGCCCCGCGACCCGACGCGCGTTGCTGCGATTGTCAGCGCGACCTGCTTGGCAGATGATGCGGACATCCCCTCATTGCCAAGGATGTGCGTGATGCGTTTACTCACTGCGGTTCTGCTCGGCAGCACGCTATTCGGTTACGCGTCCTCCACCGCAGCGGCCGAGCCGCTGCGCCCTGCCGCACCGAACGCCGAGTGCCTGGATGCGCGCAAGGTGACGGAGCTGCATCAAGCCGATCCGCGCACGCTGGCAGTGGCCGAACAAGGCGGACGGCTGTTCCGCATCAGCCTGGCGCAGGACTGCCCGCAACTGGCCGCACAAGCCGATGCGAGCCTGCTGGCGGCGCACGGCTGGGTCTGCAACGGTGCGCCGGCATACGTGCGCTCGGGCCAGCAGCACTGCGCGGTCAGCCAGATCGCCACGTTGAATGCGCGCGAATACGCAAGTGCGGCACGGCAACGCGACAGCGGCATCCCGACCCTGGACGGGGTCAGCGTGCGCGAAGCGCGCCGGCGCAATTTCGCCGGTTCGTCCAGCTACTGCTTCAATCCCAGCATGCTGCGCTCGTGGTCGGAGGACGGCCAGGGCCTGGTGGTGGAAGTCTCTCCACGTCACCCCGGCACGCATCGCCACTACCGCGTCGAACTGATGGACAGCTGCCGCGAACTCAGTGGCGCGCCGCCGATCCGCTTCGTCTCCGGCATGGGCCTGAATGCGATCTGCGGCAATCCCGGCGACAAGGTCGATGTGCTCGACGAAATGGCACTTGCCGGCGCGGCTGCCGGATCCGGCCAGCAGGGCGACCTGAGCACCACGCGTGGCAGCCTGGCCGCGCGGATGCGCCAGAGTTGCACGGTGGCGGCGGTGTATCCGCGCGATTGAGCACGCCGCAACGCAGGAGCGCGCTTGCTTGCGATGAGGCGGTATCGATACCGCTTCATCGCGCGCAAGCGCGCTCCTCTACACATGCTGCAGGCTGTGCTGCTGCCTCCGCAACAGCCTCAGGCCTTGCGCAGGAAACAGGTCTTCAGCACCAGGCCCTTGATCTTTTCCGAATTGCCTTCGATGTGCTCGGCATCGTCCTCGACCAGGCGGATGTTGCGGATCAGCGTGCCCTGCTTGAGCGGAATCGACGAGCCCTTGACCTTCAGGTCCTTGATCACGGTCACCGTGTCGCCGGCCTGCAGCAGGTTGCCGTTGCTGTCGCGCACCACCGTCGCAGTCGCGGCGGACTCGCCCGCGCTCCACTCGAAGCCGCAGTCTGCGCAAATCAGCAACGCGCCATCGGCATAGGTATTGTCCAGGCCACATTGCGGGCAGGCGGGAACGGAAGACATGCGATTCCTAGGTTCAAAACGGGCGTGGATTGTAGCGCCCCGGCCGCGCGATCACGTCTCCGGCACGGCGCCAGCGCGATAGTGCAGCGCTTGTCGAATGCCCTGCAGGTCGCACGTGCCCAACCCATCGCTTCCCCAAGCCCCCGGCGCTGCGCCAGGATCCACCGCGCCTACGGCTGGCGAACCGGGCGCGGCAAAGAAAACCGGCTCGCATCTGGTCGTCTATGTCGCGCTGGCCGGCAACCTTGCCATCGCGATCGCAAAATTCATCGCCGCAGGCATTTCGGGCAGCTCGGCGATGCTCAGCGAAGGCGTGCACTCGCTGGTGGACACCGTCAACGAAGTGTTGCTGCTGTACGGCTTGCGCCGCGCCGCGCAGGCCCCCTCGCCGACCCATCCGTTCGGCTACGGGCGTGAGCTGTACTTCTGGAGTTTCATCGTCGCGCTATTGGTATTCGCGATGGGCGCAGGCGTGTCGCTGTACGAGGGCATCGTGCATCTGCGCAATCCCGAGCCGGCCAAGAGCCATCTGCTCGCCTACATCGTGCTCGGTGTGTCGATCGTGTTCGAAGGCATTTCCTGGGTGGTGGCGCTGCGCGAATTCCGCGCCAAGAAGGGCCGCATGGGCTATTTCCAGGCATTCCGGCAGAGCAAGGACCCCAGCACGTTCACCGTGCTGCTCGAAGACAGCGCCGCCTTGATCGGCCTGTTCATGGCGGTGCTGGGCCTGGCCGGCGCACAGCTGCTGGACATGCCCGAACTCGATGGCATCGCCTCGATCGGCATCGCCTGCGTGCTGGCCTTTACCGCCTTCCTGTTGGCGCGCGAAACCAAGGGCCTGCTGATCGGCGAACCCGCGCATGCGCACGTCACCGAATCGCTACTGCGCATTGCCGCCAGCGATCCGGATGTGCGCGCCGCCAACGGCGTACTGACCATGCAGATGGGCCCGAACCAGGTGGTCGCCGCGTTGAGCGCCGAGTTCGAAGACAGCCGCACCACGCCACAGATCGAAGCCTGCGTCGGGCGCATCGAAGCGGCCGCCAAGCGTCAGCATCCCGAGCTCACCGCGCTGTTCATCAAGCCGCAGACGCCGGAAACCTGGCACGCGCGCCGCGCCCAGATCGAACGTGGAGCAGAGAAGGATTAGTGCACGGCAGGCCGTGGAATGCGTGCATCGCCACGCGGCCAAACGCCGCACGTGACGCGCATCGATCGGCTCATCTTCGCACCGACGCACCGACGCATCGCGTAGGAAGCAGTTGCATCGCAGCGGTGACATCGTCACCACCAAGCTGATCCTCGCCCTAACCGCAGCCCCGGCTGCGGTTGCATCATCCGGGTCGATTGCCTACGGTAGGCGGGCACCACCTCTTGGCGTCGTGAGTCAGCCGACGCATCCCACTCGATCACAAGTCATGGAGGTTTCCGATGGAAATCAGCCAGGGTCGCGTTGCGACCATTCATTACACCCTTTCCGACGACAGCGGCCAGGTCCTGGACCGTTCGACGCCGGACGCGCCATTGAGCTACCTGCACGGTGCCGGCAACATCGTGCCCGGCCTGGAACAGGCGCTGGACGGCAAGCGCGTCGGCGAGACACTCACTGCCGATGTCGTGCCCGAGCAAGGCTATGGCCCGCGCCATGAGCAGTTGATCCAGCAGGTACCGCGTGAGGCATTCCCGACCGATGTCGAGGTCGTGCCGGGTGTGCAGTTCGAGGCGCGCACCCAGCAGGGCCCGGTGCTGGTCACCGTCACCGAGGTGGGCCCGGAGCAGGTCACCGTCGACGGCAACCATCCGCTGGCCGGGCAGACCCTGCATTTCGCGGTCGAAGTCATCGAGGTGCGCGAAGCCACCACCGAAGAACTAAACGAAGGCCAGGTCGCCAGCGTCGCGGCCTGATCGGGTGTGCCGCGTGCCTGTGGGCATGCGGCAGTTCGGCTGCTGCGACGTCCGAACGCAGCGCGACGGGCGTCGCCGGCAGCAGAAGTAGTAAAGTGCGCGGCCCGCTCACAGGCCCGCTTGCATGAAACTCGGCATCGACTTCGGTACCAGCAACTCCGCCGCCGCGGCGATCGTCGATGGTCAGGTGGTCCCGGTGCGCTTCGGCGAGGCCCTGCAGTTCCGCACCACGGTGTATTTCCCCGAGACCATGCGCGACCCGGACGATTTCAGCCTGACCCCGGCGCTGGAATACGAGGTCGAACGGCTGATCGACTCCGGCCGTCGCGATGCCGCCGCGGCAGGCCGCACGTCCAGCAACGACAGCCTGCGCCGCGACGCGATCCGCATCGTGCGCCGCCAGTGGATGGAAGAGCAGGTGCGCGAGCCGCGCAGCTCCGCCGCCCTGCTGCAGAACGCGGTCTATGGCGACGAAGCGCTGGATGCGTATTTCCTGGAAGGCGAAGGCAGCCTGGTGCAGAGCCCCAAATCGATGTTGGGCTACAACCTGCATCCGCGTGCGCGCCAGACCATCACCGGCATCGCCACGCACGTGCTGGAACACATCCGGCTCACCGCCTCGCGCCAGTTCGACATCAATATCCGCAGCGCCACGCTGGGCCGCCCGGTGCAGTTCCGCAGTTCCATCGGCGAGGCCGGCAACGCGCAGGCGCTGGACATTCTGCAGACCGCCGCCATCGCGGCCGGCTTCGACAGCGTGGATTTCCTCGAAGAACCCGCAGCGGCCGCGATGCATTACCACGTCAGCCACGACAGCCGTCACGACACCGTGGTGGTGGACATCGGCGGCGGCACCACCGACATCGCCCATGCCAGCGTCGGCGGCAGCGCCGCGCCGCAGGTGCACCGCGCCTGGGGCATCGCGCGCGGCGGTACCGATATCGATCTGGCGCTGAGTCTGGCCGCCTACATGCCGCTGTTCGGCCGCGGCATCACCCGCGTGCCCACCCACCATTACGTGGAAGCGGCGATGGTGCAGGACATGACCCGCCAGCGCGAATTCCGCCTGCACAAGTACCAGGACGTCCCTGCCCCGTTCGACAAGCGCCTGCAGGCGCTGCAGGACACCGGCAACACCGCGCGCCTGTACCGCGGCGTGGAAGCCTGCAAGATCGCGCTCAGCGAGCGCGACCGGCACCAGGCCGGGCTGGACTTCATCGAACGCGGGCTGGAGGTGGAGGTGCAGGCCAGCGCGCTGGTTGCGTCCGCTTCCAGCTACCTGGGCGAACTGGAAGGCTTGCTTGCGCAGGTCCGTGCCGACCTGGATGCGCCGCCGGCCACGCTGTTCCTGACCGGCGGCATGTCGCGTGCCGGCTATATCCGCGACACGGTGGCTGCCGCGTTCCCGCAATCGCGCCTGGTGCAGGGCGATCCGTCCTTCGGCGTGGTGCAGGGTCTGGCCTGGGCGGCGGCCCGCCAGGCCCGTCCGTCGGACGGTTAAGGCAACGCGGGCGCCCATCCGTTACAATGCACGGTTGCTGCATACCGCTTAGCCGGCTTGTCAGCAAGGCACGCTTGCCGTGCCGCCGCGATTGCGCACCGAACGCGACCGCACCTCTCGACACCGCTTCCGCGCGCGCCACCCTAGCCGCACGCGGTGTCATCGCACTTCCCCGCTACAGGAGGCCACATGGCACGTCCCGCGACCAAGCAGAAATCCCAGCCCAGCATCGCTCGCAGCGAAGGCAAGTCGCAGCCGCTCAGTCGTGAGCGCATCGCTGCCGACATCGCCGCGTTCCGCAAGACCGGCGGCCGGATCGAAGTGCTCACCACCAACTTCGGCCCTGCGCGTAACGATGGCGACAAGATCGCCTAAGCGTCACCCCCCGCAAGCCGAAGCGTTGTACCGACGTGCCACCGCAAGGTGGCACGTTCGTTTCCGGCCACAGTTGGCGCAGCCGCTCAGTTGCCGTAATCGATGCGCACCGAGCCGGAATGCGACTCGAGTTTGATGTCGCCATTGCCGGCCCCCAGCCGGGTTCTCAGGCTCTTGCCCGGGCCGTACTCCGGCCGCTCCACCTGCCCGGCCACCGAACGGATGTCGCCGCTGAACACCTCCACCTGCAGCGCTGCCGACACGTTGCGCGGCACACCCAGGCTGATCGTGCCACTGACGCTCTCCGCAGCGATGCTGCCGCCCGGCGCCAGACCGGCCACCGTCAGCGCCGTTGCGCCGGACACGCTCTCGGCGCGCAGCTGCGACACCTGCCCCGCGCCGACCCGGATCTGGCCGGAAACGGACTCGACCGACACTACGCCGCTGGCGCCGGCCGGCGCATCGATCTGCCCGCTGACCGTGCCAAGGCTCAGCCGTGCGCTGGCCACCGTGCTGCGCAGAGCGCCGCTGACGGTTTCCAGTTGCGCTTCCCTGGCGCGTCCGGCTGCGACCACGTTGCCGCTGACCGACTTGAGCTGCAACCGCGCCAGATCGACCTGATCGACATCCACCGAGGCACTCACCGCCTCCACCTCCAGCAGCACCGCGCGCGGAACCCGCAGCTCCAGTTGGGCCCCCCTGCTGTTGCGGTTGTTACGCGGGTAGATCACCTCGAACTGCAGCCGGTCCGGGCTTTCATCCACCTCCAGGCGCTGCCCTTCGCCCAGGGTGCCGGTCAGCGCCACGTCGTCGCGGTCCCAGCCGCGCACGCGGATCTGCCCGGCGATGTTGTCCAGCTCCACGCGCCCGCCGCGCGTCAGCGGATGGCTCTGCTTCACGGTGGTCTGCGCTGCCGCCGGCAGTGCGCAAAACGCAAGCAGCAACAACACGGATAGATGGGCGTAACGCATGGGCATGCTCCTCAGCTTGGAAAGGACGTCTCGCCCTGCGCGGCAAGACGGGTCAGTTGCAGGCGCTTGGCATAGGTGCGTTGCAGCTGCGACAACAGGAATGCAGAGCGCGGACTCTGCGCGATGGCGTGGTGGATGGCCTGTGCACTCTGGTCCAGCTCGGCCAGCGCCGGGCGCAGATCGGCCGGCACCTGCTGCACCGGCACTGCATCGATGGCCTGCTGGTACTGGCCGGCCATTGCCTGCGCCTGCGCCACCAGGCCAGAGCGCGCCGACGCTGGCGCTGGCGCCTGGGTCGAGCGATCGAGCCCTGGCACGATCGCCACCACGGCCAGCGCAGCAGCAAGCGCCACACCGAACGCGGGCCAGGCCCAGGCACGCTGGCGGCGCGGCTGCAGCGCAACCACGTTGGTGTGCGGCGTCAGTGCGGGCGCGATGCGCTCCCAGAGCTGTGCCGGTGGCTGACGTTGTTGCGGCAACGCACGCAGACGCGCGGACAACGCGGCGTCATCGGTTGCGTGCGGATCAAGCGGATCGTGATTCATGCAATGTCTCCCAGCCGCACGCGCAGCAGGCCGCGCGCGCGATGCAGTTGCGCCTTGGAACTGCCGACCGCCATCTGCAGTTCGTCGGCAATTTCCTGATGTTTCCAGCCTTCGATGTCGTGCAACACCAGTACCGCGCGTGCACGCGGCGGCAGCGTCTCCAGCGCGCGCTCCAGATCCATCTGGGTGGCCTGGCAGGCTGCGACACCTGGAATGGCAGCGAGGATCTCGCCATCGGCATCGTCCACCATCTGATCGCCCGCAGCCGAACGCGCACGCAGCTCCATCAGGGCCGTATTGACGGCCAGCCGGTGCAGCCAGGTGCCCAGCGCGCTCTGGAAGCGGAATTGCGGCAAGGCCTTCCACGCGGCAATGAAGGTCTCCTGCAGCACATCGTCGGCACGTGCCGCATTGCCCCCGCATAGCCGCCACACCACCGCATACAGGCGCGGCGCATGACGGCGGTAGATGGCCTCGTAGGCGGTGCGATCGCCGCCTGCAGCGGCACGCGCCAGCGCCGCATCGTCGCGTCCGGCCGGACCGTCACAAGCTGAGGCATCGATGGGCATGGAGGTGTCGAGCATATCCACTTCGATGCGCTGGGCAGCACAAAGGTTTAAACCGCGCCCAGGTTTTTTTCGAGCACGGTTCCAGTCGCGACCGACCAGCCTACTGCGCCGCCGCCCGGCGGGCGCGGCCGGTGGTCGGAATCGGCATGGCCCCGTCGTGCCACTTCGGTTCAGAGCGTGCGGTCCTTACCACCTGACGACTGCTCGCTTCCTTTTTTGCCGTTCTAAACCCTTTCGCCGTTCGCCGCATCCAAGCCTGCGATGGCGCAATCCTGCGCCGCATCGTTTGCCGGGAGCACCGCCGTTGGCCGCTCCAGGCGCAGGCCCCCTGATCGGACGTCGCCATGCCGCATGTTCTCGGAATCCTGCTGAGCCTGTGCTCCACCCAGTGCTCGGCCCCGCTGCCGATGGATGCAGTGCAGCTCACGCTGACGCCTGCGCGCCTGCAGGCCTGCCTGCTGCACCTGCCGTCGACGCGGCTGTCATGCGTCGAGCTGAACTCACCAGCGCACTGGTTGCCGGTACGCCGCGCCGAGCAGCTGTGGCGGCGTGTTGTCGCATTGTCCGCGCATGGCCGCAGTTCAACGCGTTGACCGGTTGCAGCGTCATCATGAATTTCGGTCGCTGCTGTATCGCCGTGTTGGCCTTCATCGATGCGCATGGCAGCGAACGCCCGGCCACGTACAGCTGAGATGCGGCACTCCATCGCAGCATCCTTGACTCAAGCTCGCTGCCGCCACCGCTGAGCACGCGTTCACCCCGCGCACCGGCTGCGCAATGACGCCCCCGTTACAATGGCTGTTCTCTGTGAACCTGCACGATCCGATGTCCGCGTCCGACGCTTTGCCCACCATGATCCGTAGCCTGCTGCCGCACTGGAATCCGCAGTGGCTGACCGTGGCAGTGCTGACGGTCCAGATCGTGCTGATCCTCGCCGTTGCCGCGCTGGTTCGGCTACTGCTGCGGCAAGTGCTGCGCCGCCTGTGTACGCGCTACAGCCTGCCGGCGGAAATGATGATCGGCATCCGTCGCGTGGGCAGCTTCATCATTTCCGTCACTGCGGTGCTGACCGTACTGAACGTGCTGGGCGTCTCCAGCGGCACCTTGTGGACCGCGTTCACCGGATTCGCGGCAGTCGGTGCGGTGGCGTTCTTCGCGGCATGGAGCGTGCTGTCCAATATCTTCTGCACCTTCCTGATCATCACCACGCGCCCGTTCCGCCTGCACGACCACATCGAGCTGCTGGAAGGCGGCGACAAGCCCGGCCTGAAGGGCCGGGTGATCGACATCAACGTGATTTACACGACCCTGGAAGAAACCGGCGATCATGCCGGCAGCGTACTGCAGGTTCCCAACAGCCTGTTCTTCCAGCGCACCACGCGCCGTTGGCGCGAGACCAGCCACTTCAACGCCAGCTGAGGGCGTCTGGCAGGACGTAGCGAGCCGTTATCGGGTGACTCGGTCGGCGCCTCGCAAGGACACGGCATACGAATGTCGCATGTAGGCCCCGAGCGATGGCCGCAGCCGCCTGGCGGCAAGCGCAGTCGTTTGCCGGTTGCGCTGAAGCCGCGTGGCAATCAACGCAGCTGGCTGTCCTTGCTGCCCCGACGGTTGTAGCCGCCTTGCGCCGCCTGCTCCTGGTCGTGCGCCTGCTGACAGTTCACGCACAGGTGCACGCCCGGTACTGCCTTGCGGCGCGCCTCGGGGATGGGCGCATCGCACTCCTCGCAGTGAGTCAGGCTCGGGCCCTGATGCAGCTGGCTCCGCGCGCGCTTGATCGCGTCCTCGACGGTCGCATCGATCTGGTCCTGCACCGCCCCATCACCTGCCCATCCGGTCGCCATGTTCGCCTCGGCTTGTCTGCTCAGAACTCAAATATGGGCATGCGCCCAGGCAAATCCAAGCCGGACGTGCACAGCGCGCTCAAATCAGGTGCTTTAGCATCCGCCCATTCGCACTCTTCGAGGAAGTCGCAATGGAACAACACGTCCACCCGTTCTCCGAATTATTCGCCCAGTTGGGCCTGCCGTCGGATGAGGTCAGCATCCGCAGCTTCATCGACGAACACTCTCCGCTGCCGGGCGACATGCGCCTGGAGGAAGCGCCCTTCTGGACACCGGCGCAGGCGCAGCTGCTGCGTGAAGAGCGCCTCGACGATGCCGACTGGATCGTGACCATCGATCAACTCAATATCGCCTTGCACACCACCGCCGACGACACCGGCGTCTGATCCGCGCAAGAACGCAGCGAGTGTCCTGCGCTAGACCTCGCTCGCGGCCGGCTTGTCGTTTTGTTGGTTGATTAGCTTGCAGGAATAAAAAAAAAGAGCGGCCACTGGCCGCTCCTTTGCACTCCGGGCGATGTAGCCGGCATGCGAACCGCATGCCGATGCACGCCTCGGGCGTCAGGTCACCTTTTTGGCGATCGTCATGCCGAGCACGAACAGCACGATGGCGATGATGATGCCGGCCCAGAACAGGAACTTGGCAATCCCCATTGCAGCGCCCGCCATGCCGCCAAACCCGAGCGCACCGGCAATCAGTCCGATGATGGCGAAAATAATGGCCCACTTGATCATGTTTGTTGTCTCCTCATCCGGCACGGTGCCGTGTTCAGTCGTGTGCTTGCGCAGTCGTGCCGCAAAACATGCGCTGCACGCTACGCATCCGGATGTGCCGCATTCGTGAATACGCCTGACACACGACGCCACATTCGCGCAGATTCGCCAGCAGCGCCTGCATCGGCGATCATGCGCAGCTCGCAGCAATCGATTGGCATGGACACTCTTCGCTATCTCGCCGGCTACCCGCCCGCCGTCCTGGATCAGGTGCGCGAGCTGATCGCGCAGGACAAACTCGCCCTGGTACTGGCACGCCGCTACCCGGACCGCCACAGCATCCGCACCGACCGGCAGTTGTACGACTACGTCAAGGCCATGAAGGAGCGCTACATGCGCTCCTCGCCCACGCTGCACAAGGCGCTCTACGACAACCATCTGCAGGTGGTGAAGCACGCGCTGGGCACGCATACGGCGATCTCGCGCGTCCACGGTAGCCGGCTCAAGGCCAGCCGCGAGATCCGCATCGCCTCGATCTTCCGCGATGCGCCCGAACCGTTCCTGCAGATGATCGTCGCCCACGAGCTGTCGCATCTGAAGGAGGCCGATCACAACAAGGCCTTCTACCAGCTGTGCAACCACATGAGCCCGGACTACCACCAACTGGAGTTCGACCTGCGCCTGTATCTGACCCACCTGGCGCTGTCCACGGACGCCTGATCGCGCACCGGCTAGACGAGGCAGCCCATCGCTGCGACCACCGGTCCATGGCCACCGGTCGCCCGCCGGGGACGCACGACCTGCATTGATCTCGGCGAGACCGCCATCGCCCTACGCGGGCCGCAGCGGCGCCCGCCTAGGATCAGGCACGACAGGGTTGCCGGCCTCTCCTAGAATGCCTCCATGCAGGCACCGTCCCTCCAGCAGCTCACCCAGGCCGCACAGACCGCCCAACCCGCGGCAATGACGGCGCTGGCACATGCATTGGTGCGTACCGGGCAGCCCGAGCAGGCGCTGGCCTGGTACACGCGCAGTGCGGCCGCAGGCGATGCCGGCGCGCAGATCGAAGCCGGCCGCATGCTGGCCTACGGTGTGGGTTGCGAGGTGGACCTGGCCCGTGCGCAGGAGCACTGGCAACACGCCGAGCGCCAGGATGTTGCGGCAGCGCGCTATCTGTTGGCGACCGTGGCCATCACCGACGCCCCATTGATGCTCGACACGCAGGCGCAATCCCGCTTGCATGCAGCGGCCGCAGCCAACTATCCGCCTGCGCTGCGCGCGCTGGCCATCCAGCACGGCCGGATCGATCACCCCGCGCAGCAACGCAGCTGCGTTGCCTTGCTGGAGCGCGCCGCCGCAGCCGGTGACGCACTGGCTGCCGCGCTACTGGCCGAGCGTCTGCTGCGTGGCGAAGGCGTCCGGCCACAACCCGACGCCGCGGCGCAGCTGCTGCGGCAATTGCAGCCGCTGGGTATCGCCGCGGCGCCTGCCGTGCAGATCACGCCGCCGGATCCGCTCGTCGACGATCCGCGCATCCGTTTCGCTGCCCGACATGTCGCAACGCGCCGCCACGACGCGCCCATGATCGAAGAAGTCTGCGGCGTGCTGTCTGCCGACGAGTGCCGCCTGTTGATGTTGCTGGCGCGGCCGCACCTGCGCGCCTCCGAAGTGGTCGACCCCGACGATGCGCGCACGCGCCGCGCGCCGATCCGCACCAGCCGCGGCGCCACCCTGGACCCCATCCTCGAAGACTTTGCCGCGCGTGCGGCGCAGGCGCGCGTGGCGGCCTGCGCGCAGCTGCCGCTGACCCATGCCGAAGCGCTGTCGGTGCTGTGCTACGCGCCGGGTGAGCAGTACCGCGCGCATCGCGACTACCTGCCGCCCGGCACGATCGCCGCCGACCGCCCCACTGCCGGCAATCGCCTGCGCACCGCCTGCGTCTACCTCAACGACGTCGACGCGGGAGGCGATACCGACTTCCCGGTCGCGGGCGTGCGCGTGCGTCCACGTGCCGGGTCGGTGGTGTGCTTCGACAATCTGCATGCCGATGGCCGCCCCGACCCCGACTCGCTGCACGCCGGCCTGCCGGTCAGCGCAGGGAGCAAATGGCTGGGAACGCTGTGGTTCCGGCAGCAGCGCTATCGGCATTGGTGAACAGATTCATACACTAGCCCCCGCCGACGTGGTTTAAAATGTTGCAGCGCGACGTGATCGGACAGGGTCTGCAGACGTCGCGTTTTTTTTTCCCATTGCACGGGTTCCAGCCCGGCCTCAGGGAAGGCACATCACGCAGCCCCGCGGAGCCTTCGATGCTTTTCGAAACCCTCGACACCACCGGCCACGAGCAGGTGATTTTCTGTCACAACCGCGACGCCGGCCTGAAAGCGATCATCGCGTTGCACAGCACCCGTCTCGGGCCCGCGCTGGGTGGCGTGCGCATGCGCCCCTACCCCAATAGCGAGGCGGCGCTGGACGATGCGCTGCGGCTCAGCCGCACCATGACCTACAAGAACGCGCTGGCGGGATTGAATGTCGGCGGCGGCAAGGCGGTGATCATCGGCGACCCAAAGAGTGACAAGAGCGAGGCGCTGTTCCGCGCATTCGGCCGTTTTGTCGACACCCTGGGCGGGCGCTACATCACCTCCGAAGACGTCGGCACCGACGTCAACGACATGGAACAGATCTATCTGGAGAGCGAGTACGTCACCGGCGTGCACCAGGTGCATCGCGGCTCCGGCGACCCGGCCCCGTTCACCGCCTACGGTGCGTTGCAGGCGTTGATGGCCTCGCTCAATCGCAGGCTCGGCCACGAGGAAGTCGGCAAGACCAGCATCGCGATCCAGGGCCTGGGCCATATCGGCATGGAGCTGGTGAAGCTGCTCAAGGAGCGCGGCGCCAAACTCTATGTGGCCGATCTGAACCCGGCGCTGGTGGATCGCGCGGTGGCCGAATACGGTGCTGAAGCGGTCAGCATCGAGGAGATCTACCAGGTGCCGGCCGATGTATTCGCACCCTGCGCGCTGGAAGGGGCAATCAACGAAGACACGTTGCCGCGATTGAGGGCCAAGATCATCTGCGGCACCGCCAACAACCAGCTCGCCAGCGCCGCCATCGGCGAAGAGCTGCACAGGCGCGGCATCCTGTATGCGCCCGATTACGTGGTCAATGCCGGCGGCGTAATGAACGTGTCGCTGGAGATCGACGGCTACAACCGCGAACGCGCGATGCGGCTGATCCGCAGCATCTATCACAACCTGGAAAAGGTCTTCGACTTGTCCTCCCGCTTGGGTGTCGCGCCGCAGCAGGCGGCCGACCAGATTGCCGAGGCGCGTATCGAGGCCATCAGCAAGCTCAAACTGCCGCTGGGCCGCACCGCACCGCGCTTCCTGCACAAGCTGCGCGGCGAGTGACCCACCTGTCCAGGCATCTTGCCTGGACAGATGAACCACCGATCAGGCGCGCCGATCAGAAATCGGCGCTGTAATGCAGGCTCAGCGCGCGATCGTCACCGCGCTCGCCCACCCGCTGGTCGTAGCCGAAGCGCAACTGGCTCTGCGGCCCCAACGGCGCGGCCGCGGTGATGCCGAACAGACCACCCGAGCGCGCCGGCTGCATGCCGCGCAATGGCGCCCATGCGTTCACGCCGATGAAGCTGGCATCCAGCGTCAGGCCTTCGCTGCTCAACGCCTGCTGCCATTCGGCATAACCGCCGAGCTGCACGCCGCGCCAGCGATAGGACGAACGCACGCCGGCCAGCACCTGGGTGCGCGAGGAGGTGCTGGCATCGGCACGCAAGCCGAAGCCGTCGCCACCGCTTTCGCGGAATCCCTCGCTGCGCAGACGCACATAATCCAGCCCCATGTAGGGCGTCAGGCTGGCGCGCGCGCCACCCAGGCGATACCCGGTTTCCAGGTTGCCGCTGAGGTAACTGCCGCTGTAGTCGCTGAAGGCACTGCTGCGGTCTTCGCCCAACTGCAGGCTGCGCTCGATCTGCCGGTTGACGTTGCCGAAACCCAACTGACTCAGCGTGTACGCCGACCCCAGCGTGGTACCCCAGTACAGCTGCCCCTGCACCTGCCGATCGCGCCCGCGTGCACCGTCCAGATCGCCCAGGCTGTTGGAGCGCGTTTCGCCGAAGGCAAAGCCAGTGACTGCGCCCGACGCCAGGCGCAGGTCGTTGCCCATCATCCAGCCGGAGGTGGCGAATCCTGCGGTGGTCACGCCACCCTCGCCCGGCCCACCGAGCGCGCGTTGCCAGACGCCCAGCATACGCGGCTGCTGCGACAAGCCGTCGAAATGCGAGGCCAACGCACGCCGCCCCAGATCGATGGTGTCGAAGGTCATCGCTGCCGACTCGGCGTGCGCACGGCCCGACAAACTACGCAGCGAATCGGCGGCAGCCTTGGCATCCGGCGACTGCTGCAACGCCGCTGCGGCGCGGATGAACCCGCTGCTGATGCCGCCAATGCCCTGCAGTTGCTGCGCATCCACCTGCTGGAACGCCTGCTCGACGCGGATTGCCGAATCCATCGCTGCCGTGCCGGTCATGCCCAGCGTGGCGGCAACGGCGGTGGCATTCAAGCTGCGCAAGGCAAGGTAAGCCGTATTGCTGTCGTACGTCAGCGAGGCATCCAGGAAGGTCACGGCCGCGCCGCGGCTGAGCGTGTCGAACGTGCCCTGCAACCCGCTGCTGGCTTGCAACAGCGTGTAGGTCGCGTTGTCGACCACGTAATCGCGGCGGCCGAGCACTTGCAGATCACCTGCAATCGTCGCGGTCCCGGTCACGTTCACCCGGTCGCCCACGTTCAAGGCAAGGCGACCGTTACTGGCCTGCGTGTAATTGCCCGCGATCGACAGCGTCGCACTGTTGACCTGCAGGGTGCCGGCGTTATCGACGCGTCCGCCGATCCTGCCCGCACCGATCAACGTCGCACCATTGGCGATGCCAATGCGCGCACTCTGCAGACTGGCCGTCTGCAAGGTGCCGCCCAGCACCTGGGTGTCGCCGTTGAACGTATTGGCGCCACTGCTCAACACCAGCGTACCGGTGCCGCGTTTGGTCAGGCCACCCGTGCCACTGATGTCGTTGGCCCAGGTGGAACGCAAGGTGTTGACGGTGACATCCACCGTGCCCCAATCAAAGCGCGCCGGCCCCAACACTGCCTTGCCGACATTGAGCAAGCCGTAGCCGAAGGTCGGGTCGACGCCGGCCGCACCCAGATCGGTGGCCGTTCCCAATAGCGTCTGCCGCACCAGATCGTTGCTGAAGTACGGAAAAGCCTGCCACACCAGCGCAGCCGCACCGGAGACCAACGGCGCCGCAAACGAGGTGCCGCTGCCGTAGAAGTAGCGGATGTTGCTGGCGGTCGCATCGGGGTCGAGGAACATCGAGGTGCCCGGTGCCACCAGGCAATAGCGCATCGCCACGCCACAGGCATTGGAGTACGAGGCCAGCTGCGTGGGATTGGCGGTATCCAGCGCAGCGACGACCAGCCAGCCGCGCTCCAGATCGGCGGCCGGCAGCGTGCCGTTCGGGCCCAGCTGGCTGGGCAGCGCGGCGGTATCGGAGGGTTGCGCTCGCGATTCGTTACCCGACGCGAACACCACCAACCCATCGTTGCCGATGACGAACGGCCGGTATTCCTGCGCAATCTGGTTGGTCACCGCCGGGTCGTTCCAATACAGCCCGCCCCAGGAATTGTTCATGATGCGCACGCCGGCACTGATTAGATCGGCATGCACCGGACCCAGGCCAAGCGGGCCATCGACCTCGTTGCCCTGACCGCTGCCGTCATCGTCCGGCGCTTCGTCGCTGATGATGCGTGCCGACACCAGGCCGGCGCCGCTGGCGATGCCGCCCGGCCACTGGCCCACTGCGCGCCCGGCTGCCAGCTGCGCGACCACCGTGCCGTGGCCCACCACATCGCCCGCAGCGACATTGTTGGTACGCGGATCCACATAGATGAAGCTGTCGCTGACCCGCCCCTGCAAGGCCGGATGATTGGAATTGATGCCGGTATCGATCACGCCGATGCGATAGCCCGCACCGGTGAAACCCAATGCCTGCGCAGCGCGTGCGTTGGTCAGCGCCAGATGCGCGTCGAATGCGGGTTCCGGGGTCGTCGGCGGTGCCACCACCGGCGGCGGAGGTGGTGGCGGTGGCGGTGAAGTCGGCGGCGGTGGCGGCGGTGGCGACGTCGGTGGCGGTGCCGTCGGTGTACTCGGACGGATACCACCGCCCCCACCACCGCCGCCACACGCGGTCAACGCCACGGCCAACGCCGAGGCCAGGACAGTCCTGGCGACGTCTGTCTTGTTCATTTGATGCTCTCCCCGAACCCATTCCATGGATAGGGCCCAATCCCGGGCCCGAACGCCGTCTTTATACTGCATCCTCACACGGCTGTCGCAGCTGATTGCGTAGCGAATGTTGCAGCGCCGGGGGCGTGCTGGCGCGAACCGAGCATGAGGCAGATAATCGTTTCACTTTAAACGGTATCTCCTTTATGTCCGACATCGTCATCGTTGCTGCCAAACGCACTGCCATCGGCTCGTTCCTTGGTCAATTCAACGGTGTGCCGGCGCCGACGCTCGCCGCCACTGCGATCCGCGGCGCGCTGGCGCAGTCCGGCGTCGCGCCGGCCGACATTTCAGAAGTCATCGTTGGCTGCGTCCTGCCGGCCAACCTGGGCCAGGCGCCCGCACGTCAGGCGGCGATTGCCGCAGGCATCCCCACCTCCACCGGCGCCACCACCATCAACAAGGTGTGCGGCTCGGGCATGAAGGCGATCATGTTCGGGCACGATCTGATCAAGGCAGGCTCGGCCAGCATCGTGGTCGCCGGCGGCATGGAGTCGATGAGCAATGCGCCGCATCTGCTGCCCAATTCGCGCACCGGCAACCGCTACGGCAACTTCCAGGCGGTCGACCACATGGCCTGGGATGGGCTGACCAACCCTTACGACGGCCAGGCGATGGGCGTGTTCGGCGAGGCCACCGCCGAGAAGTTCGGTTTCAGCCGCGCCGATCAGGACGCGTTTGCGATCGCCTCGGTCGAACGCGCGCAGGCTGCCCAGCGCAGCGGTGCGTTCGCCGATGAAATCGTTCCGGTCACCGTGGCCACACGCAAGGGCGAGGTGGTCGTCGACAGCGACGAGCAACCGGCCAAATCCGACATCGCCAAGATCCCGACCCTGAAGCCGGCCTTCAAGAAGGACGGCAGCGTCACCGCCGCCAGCTCGTCCAGCATCTCCGATGGCGCGGCGATCACCGTGCTGATGGGCGCAGACGAGGCGCAGCGGCGTGGCATCGCACCGTTGGCGCGCATCGTGGGGCATGTCACCCACTCGCAGGAACCTGAGTGGTTCACCACTGCGCCGGTCGCTGCCATCCAGAAGTTGATCGGCAAGATCGGCTGGCAACTGGATGAGGTGGATCTGTTCGAAATCAACGAAGCATTCGCCGTGGTGGCGATGACGCCGATCGCCGAGCTGGGCATTTCGCACGACAAGGTCAACGTCAACGGCGGTGCCTGCGCTTTGGGGCATCCGATCGGCGCATCCGGTGCCCGCCTGGTGGTGACATTGGTGAATGCGTTGCGCACGCGCGGTGGCAAGCGCGGAATCGCGACCCTGTGCATCGGCGGCGGTGAGGCGACTGCCATCGCTATCGAATTGATTTAATTGTTTTTAACGGCGATTTTGCAAAACTGAATGCGCGCACGCTTGACACTGGTCTTTGGACCGTCATCATGTCGGGGGCGCGCAATAGCGCGTTGCCTAATCTAACGACGAGGATTGAAACAATGACCATTAACAAGCTGCTGATCGCAATGGCTCTGGGCCTGGCCCTGACCGCTTGCTCGAAGCCGGAACAGGCTCAGGACGCTGCTGCTTCGGCTAACGAAGCTGCTGCCGACGCTCAGACCGCTGCTGACCAGGCTGCTGCCTCGGGCTCGCAGTCGGCTGACGCCGCTCAGGCTGCTGCCAACACCGCCGCTGCTTCGGCTGACACCGCTGCTGACGCTGCCCAGGCTGCTTCCGGCGCCGCCACCGACGCTGCTGCTGAGCAGGCTGCCGACGCTGCCAAGACGGCTGAAAACACCGCCGAAGCTGCTAAGGACACCGCCGAAGAAGCCAAGAAGTAATCACTTCTTAGCTCCAAGCGAGTTCGGAAAAAGCCGCTGGTTTCCAGCGGCTTTTTCTTTGCCCGCGATTTATAGGCGCCTGACCAGCGTTGCCGTTCCTGCACCGGAGCGGCTCCCTGTGGCGACGTGCACGGTGCATGCCGCCCGTTGGCTGAATGGCCGGCCGCGCATTGACGCCGGCTGCATCGGCCCGTGCATAAGCTCGCTCTTCCAACACCGGAACAGGAACAGGACCACCCATGAAGACGATCCGCATGCTGTCGCTGAGCGCCATCGCCGCTCTCACCCTCGCCGCTTGCCAGGGCCCTGACGCCGAGCAGGCGCAACGCGATGCCGCCTCCGCTGCCAAGCACGCTGCGGCTGCGACCGAACAAGCTGCCGATCGCGCCGCCGTGCAGGCCAAGGCCGCCACCGCAGATGCACGCGTGGCTGCACGCGAACTGGCCGCCGATGCGAGCCGCGCAACCGCCAATGCCGCAGACGCCACTGCCGACAAGACCCGCGAGATGGCCAACAAGGCCGAGCAGAACGCCGACAAGCACGACGCCGACCATCCGCAGCATTGATTGACCGTGTGACCGTATCAGCAGTTTGCGAACGCGCCGGCCAAATTGGGCCGGCGCGCTTGTTTCCCGCCAACGGCGACCTCGTGTTGTCGAGGCTGGCAGGCTAGCATTCGTCCATGCCCTCCTCTTTTACTGCGCGCCGCCGCAACCAGCTGGCGCTGGCGTTCTCTGCCCTGATCTTCATCGCCATCGGTATCGGCATCTTTGTCGGTGCCCGTCGCTCGTTGGCCGATGCAGCACTCGTCTCGCATACGCATGAAGTGATTGGCCGGGTCGACGAGATCCAGGCGCGCGTACTGGATGCCGAATCGGCGCAGCGCGGCTTTCTGCTCACCGGCAACGATGCCTATCTGCTCGACTATCAGACCAGCGTCGAGCGCCTGCCGATCCTGCTCGATAACCTGCGTCGCCTGATTGCCGACAATCCCGACCAGGTGCAGCACCTGGACACCTTGCAGCGACTGGTGGAAACGCGCCTGCAGCAGATCCAGCACGTGCTCGACGTGTACGCGCAGCAGGGCCTGGAGCCGGCCCGCGCGGGCATCCGGCAGACCGCCTTCCGCACCACCAGCGCGATCCGCGAGCAGGCGCTGACCATGGTGCAACGCGAGCAGGAGCTGCTGACCCAGCGCGCCGAAAGCAGCCGACAAAGTGCGGCCTTGCTGCTGGTGCTGGCACTGGCCGGCATCCCGTTCGGGCTGGCGGTGGTCGGTACCGTCTATGCCTTGCTGATGCGCGAACTGCGGCATCGCTCGCAGGCCGAGAAACTGGCAGCGCAGGCCAATCGCGAGTTGGGCGACAGCGTCGTTGCGCTACAACGCAGTACCGCCGATCTCAATCTGCTCAGCCGCTATACCGGCCTGTTGCAAAGCTGCATCAGCGCAGAAGAGGCGCTGATGGTGAGCAGCCGCACCCTCGCCAGCCTGCTGCCGGGCGTTGCCGGAAGCGTGTATCTGCTGCGTGCCTCGCAGGATCGCGCCGAGGCGATCAGCCATTGGGGCGAGCCGCTGGTGCACAGCGCGCCACATCTGCTGCCTGAAGAGTGCTGGGCGCTGCGCCGTGGACAACCGCACATCGTCGACGACCTGGGCCGGGATGCGCTGTGCGTGCATATCGGTACGCCCGAGCCCGGCAGCGCCGTCACCACCGCATGCCTGCCGATGTCCGCGCAAGGCACCCAGCTCGGCTTCCTGTTCCTGTCTTCGCCGGGTCCGGGGCCGATGCCCCGCCTGGAAATCGCCGAGGCGGCCGCCGAACAGCTGTCGCTGGCGTTGAGCAATCTGCGCCTGCGCGAATCGCTGCGCCGGCAGTCGATTCGCGACCCGCTGACCGGGCTGTACAACCGCCGCTATCTGGAAGAATCGCTCAGCCACGAACTGGCGCGCTGCGCACGCCGCGGCCTGCCGTTGTCGGTGCTGATGCTGGACGTAGACCACTTCAAGCAATTCAACGACAGCCAGGGCCACGCCGGCGGCGATCTGCTGCTGGCGGCGCTGGGCGAGTTGCTGCTGACCCGGCTGCGTGCCGAAGACGTCGCCTGCCGCTACGGCGGCGAAGAGTTCACGGTCATTCTTCCCGAGGCCGATGGCGTCGAGGCGCTGCGCGTGGCCGAGGACATTCGCGGCCACATCGCGGCCCTGGCAGTCAGCGACGGCCCGCGCTCGTTGCCGTGGGTGACGGCCTCGATCGGCGTGGCCAGCTTCCCGGTCGATGGAGAACTGGGGGCCAGCCTGATCCAGAAGGCCGATGCGGCCCTGTATGTCGCCAAGCACGGCGGTCGTAACCGGGTCGAGCGGCATGGCGCCGCCACGCCCGCAGTGGACTGAGCACGCGCGCCATCGGTGCTGGTTTGCGTAACCCGTCACACAAAAGATCGGTCCGCGCGGCGATAGTCGGTCTTGACCCCCGAGCGAGACAGTCCGATGTCGATGTGGCGCGATCAAGGTCCCAACAAGAAAGACGGCGTTCCCGCAGCCCCTGAGGTCCCGGCTGCCGATGGACGGCTGTTCACTGCCGAGGCCAGCCCGGCACCCCCGGTGCCCGCCGCCGCGCCACCGAGCGCCGCACCCGCCGCGGCCACACCGCAGCGCCAGGGCGAGGCCAAGGAATCGCTGATCGCCGCCGACATCAGCATCGAAGGCAAGATCGAGGGCGCCGGTCACGTGCGTCTGGCCGGCCGCTTCAAGGGCGATGTCAACGTCAAGGGCGATCTGACCATCGAGCGCGGCGCCAAGCTCAACGGCGGCGTGCGCGCCAACAAGGTGATCATCGCCGGAGAGCTGGAGGGCAATATCGAATCGGCCGCGCAGGTGGAGCTGCAGACCTCCGGCGTGCTGGTCGGCGACGTCAAGGCCGGCAGCCTGACCGTGGCCTCGGGTGCGCGCATGCGCGGCCAGGCCGATTTCGGCTGGGGCGAGGACACCGGCAAAACGGTCGTTGCGGCCAAGCCGGTCGTCAGCGGAGACAGCGACGGCACATGAGTGCGCCCCGCCCGGGCACGCCCGGTGCCACGCGCAGCTGCCCGCACTGCAAGGCGACGATCCTGGAAAGCGCCAGCGTCTGCCCTGCGTGCAAGCACCACCTGCGCTTCGACTCGGCGGCGGCGCAGCACGCACAGCCGGCACCGATCGTGCCGCTCAAGGTCGACGGCACCATTCGCCATCCCGCCGATGGCGATCCATGGGAATACACCGTGGTGGTGGTGGTGCGTAACGGCAAGGGCGAGGAGATTCGGCGCCAGGTCGTGGATGTCGGCGCAATGCAGGGCGGCGAGGAGCGCGGCTTTACGCTGGCGGTGGAGGCGACTGCGGTGCGTTCGCCTGGGCGGCGGTCGCGGCATTAGCGGTTGGGGCGGGGAATCGGGAATCGGGAATCGGGAATCGGGAATCGGGGTGGATGATGCGGGCCAGCGCCTGCGTGGGTGTTCGATTTCCGAGTCTTGACTGATTATTCCGATGCGCAATGGTGCGAGCTGGCGGCGGGCGTGCTGCATTGACGGACAGCTCATGCCACGCCGGGCGCTTGCTCGAGTCGATGGCCTTGCCTTGATCGCGCACTGGCTCGACTAGCGATTGCGATCTGCAGGCCTTGGCGCAGTGGTGCGTCGATGCGTGCCATTCCCATTCTCAGGATCTGCACACCGGCTTGGCCAGAGTTGCCCCATGCGCAACGGCAACGGACAACTTGGCGATCTGGTGGTGCTTGGCCCCGAAGGCCTGTATTGCCCGCAGGGCGACTTCCATATCGATCCCTGGCGGCCGGTGCCACGTGCGGTGATCACGCATGGGCATGGCGACCACGCACGCAGCGGCATGGGCGAATACCACTGCACGCACGAGAGCTTGCCGATCCTGCAGTGGCGCCTGGGCGAGCAGGTCTATCACACGCATGCCGACGGTGAAGCCTTCGAGCTGGGACGCGCGCGGGTGTCGCTGCATCCGGCCGGGCATGTGCTCGGCTCGGCGCAGGTGCGCATCGAGGTGGATGGCGAAGTCTGGGTTGCATCGGGCGACTACAAGCGCCAGCACGATCCCACCTGCAAACCGTTCGAAGTGGTGCCCTGCGACACCTTCATCACCGAAGCGACCTTTGGGCTGCCGGTGTATCGCTGGCCGGATACCGCCGATGTCGCGGCCGACATCGTCGCCTGGCGCCACGAATGTGCAGAGCGCGGCGAGGCCGCCATTCTGTATTGCTATGCCCTGGGCAAGGCGCAACGCGTATTGGCGGAATTGCGCGCCTGGGATACGCAACCAGCCTTGCTGCATGGCGCGATTGCGGTGGGCGTGGAGGTGTATCGCCAGGCCGGCATCCCGATGCTGGATACCCAACCGGTCAGCGAACATGCGCGTGGCGCCGACTATGCCGGGCAACTGGTCCTGGCGCCGCCATCGGCGGCCGGCAGCGCCTGGATCCGTCGCTTCCGGCACGCGCAACAGGGTTTCGCATCGGGCTGGATGCGCATTCGCGGCAATCGCCGTCGGCGCAACTATGACCGCGGTTTTGTGGTGTCCGATCATGCCGACTGGCCGGACCTGCTGCGCACCATCGAAGACACCGGCGCACGGCGGGTGATCGCCACCCACGGCAACACCGATGCCTTGATTCAGCACCTGCTGGAACGCGGCGTCGCTGCCGAAGCCTTCCGTACCGATTTCGGAGCCGAGGAATGAACCCCTTGCCTGCACGTCGTTATGCGCGCGCGCGCCCACGGATCCGCTTGACCGGCGCACTCGCGTTCCGTCGCCACGCATTGGCGTTTCGCGTGCACCGCACACTGCCGGCGGCAGTGATCGGGCCGCCACGACCTTACCGGCGCCCGCGCTGCCTGGGCGCATTTACGCGGCGCGCGCTGGAACTGCGTGCTGCCGACAACCGCACCAAGCTGCAGGGCCCGGCGTGAAGCGATTTGCCGCGTTGTACCGCACCCTGGATCGCAGCACCGGCACGCTCGACAAGCGTGCGGCCTTGGTCGCGTATTTCCGCAGTGCGCCGCCGTTCGACGCGGCGTGGGCGCTGTACCTGCTGGCCGGTGGCAAGGTGGCCAGCACGCGCATGCGCATCGCCAGCAGCGGCGAACTGCGCGAATGGATCACCGACACCGCCGGCATCGCCGACTGGCTGGTGGCCGACAGCTACGACCATGTCGGCGATCTGGCCGAGACCTTGGCCTTGTTGCTGGACGACCCGATCACCGAAGCGGCCGATCTGCCGCTGGCCGAGTGGATCGAACAGCGGTTGCTGCCGATCGCCAACCAGGACGTGGAAGTGCGCAAGGCCTGCATCGTGCAGGCGTGGCGCAGCCTGGCCTTCGACGAGCGCCTGGTGTTCAACAAGCTGCTCACCGGCGCCCTGCGCGTGGGGGTGTCGCAGCGACTGGTGCAGCAGGCGCTGGCGGAGATGTCCGGGATAGAGATCGCGCGCATTGCACAGCGCATGCTCGGCAGCTGGCGGCCGCATCCGGGCTATCTGGCCACTCTGCTGACCGCCGAGGAACTGCCCGGCGATCGCCAGCAGCCCTACCCGTTCTTTCTCGCCTCGCCACTCGAAGCCGAGGTCGAAACGCTGGGCGCGGTCGATGACTGGTTGCTGGAATGGAAGTGGGACGGCATTCGCCTGCAGTTGATCCGGCGCGCTGGCGAAGCGGCGTTGTGGTCGCGTGGCGAGGAACGCCTGGATGGCCGTTTCCCGGAGATCGAACAGGCCGCGCTGCAGTTGCCCGACGGCACGGTCATCGATGGCGAGCTGCTGGCCTGGCAACCGGAGCAGTCCTTGCCGATGCCGTTCACCGCCTTGCAGACGCGCATCCAGCGGCTCAAGCCCGGGCCGAAGACATTGGCGGCGGCGCCGGCGCGCGTGGTTGCCTACGATCTGCTCGAGCTGGACGGCGAAGATTTGCGCGAGCGCCCCTTGCAGGAGCGTCGCGCATTGCTGGAAGGCGTGCTGAGCACGCTCGCCGACCCACGCATCGTCGCCTCGCCGCTGGTAAAGGCCGGCGACTGGCAGGCGGCCGCGCAGCTGCGCCTGGATGCACGCGAGCGCGGCGTGGAAGGGTTGATGCTCAAGCGCGCCAGCTCCGCCTACCAATCCGGCCGCCGGCGCGGCGACTGGTGGAAGTGGAAGATCGACCCGCTCACCATCGATGCGGTGCTGCTGTACGCACAAGCCGGCCATGGCCGCCGCAGCACGCTGTACACCGACTACACCTTCGGGCTGTGGCACGAGGGCCAGCTGGTGCCGATCGCCAAGGCCTACTCGGGGCTAGACGACAAGGAGATCCTGCAGCTGGATCGCTGGATCCGCGCCAACACCACCGAACGCTTCGGACCGGTGCGTGCGGTCACCGCGCACCATGTCTTCGAACTGGGGTTCGAAGCGGTCAACCGCAGCGCGCGGCACAAGTCCGGCATTGCGGTGCGTTTCCCGCGCATCCTGCGCTGGCGACAGGACAAGCCGATGAACGAGGCCGACCACCTGAGCAGCCTGCAGGCGCTGGCACGGTGAGCGCTGCGGCGCAGACACGCGGCACGCCCTTGCAACAATGGCGTGCCTGGTTCGCGCAGCGCGGTTGGGCGCCGTTGCCGTTTCAACGTGATGTGTGGAAGCGCTATCTCGCGGGCGAGTCCGGCTTGCTGCATACGCCCACCGGCAGCGGCAAGACGCTGGCAGCCTTCGGTGGGCCGCTGCTGGAGGCCTTGTCCACGCGTGGACGCAAGCCGGCGAGCAAGCCCGCCACGGCCGCGCGACGCCAACAGCAACGCACGCTGCAGGTGCTGTGGATCACGCCCCTGCGCGCACTCGCCGCCGATACCGCACGCGCGCTGCGCGAGCCGGTGGAGGCCCTGGGGCTGGATTGGCAGGTGGGCCTGCGTACCGGCGACGCCAGCGCGCGCGACAAGCGGCTGGCGCGCAGCGGCAAGCTCGATGTGCTGGTCACCACGCCCGAATCGCTGGCCTTGCTGTTGTCGTATCCCGACACCGCGCCGCAGCTGTCGGCGCTGCGCTGCGTGATCGTCGACGAATGGCATGAGCTGCTCGGCAACAAGCGTGGCGTGCTGCTGCAACTGTGCCTGGCGCGGCTGCGCGGCTGGGCGCCGCAGCTGCGCATCTGGGGCCTGTCGGCAACGCTGGGCAACCTGGCGCAGGCACGCGACGTGCTGTTGCCGCATCGCCCCGATGCCGCGCTGGTGTCGGGCGTCAAACCCCGCGCGATGACCCTGGAGACGCTGCTGCCCGACAGCGGCGAGCGCTTTCCGTGGGCCGGGCATCTGGGTCTGGCGCAGCTGGCGCGCGTATTGCAGAAGATCATGCAGCAGCGCACCAGCCTGGTGTTCACCAATACGCGCGCCCAGGCCGAGTTGTGGCATCAGGCCTTGAGTGCGGTGTGGCCGGACGATCTGGCCACGCTCGCGCTGCATCACGGCTCGCTGGACCCGTCCTTGCGCGCGGCGGCCGAGCAAGGCCTGCGCGACGGCAGCCTGCGTTGCGTGGTCGCCACGTCCAGCCTGGATCTCGGCGTGGATTTCCCGGCTGTCGATCAGGTGCTGCAGGTCGGCAGCCCCAAGGGCATTGCGCGCCTGCTGCAACGTGCCGGCCGCGCGCGCCACCGTCCGGGCGAATCCGGGCATGTGGTGTGCGTGCCCTCGCATGCGCTGGAACTGGTGGAATACGCCGCCGCGCGGCGCGCCATCGTGCATGGCCAGATCGAGGCACGGCCGCCGCCGCGCCTGTCGCTGGACGTGTTGGCGCAGCACTGCGTGACCCTGGCATTGGGCGGCGGTTTTCAGGCCGATGCCTTGTTCGAGCAGGTGCGCGGCACCGATGCGTTTGCGGCACTGGATCACGCCACCTGGCAGGCGGTGCTGGACTTCATCGTGCAGGGCGGCAGCGCGCTGGCGCATTACCCGGATTTCCACAAGGTCGTGCGCGACGAAGAAGGCGTGTACCGGGTCATCGACCGGCGCGTCGCGCTGCGGCACCGCCTGTCCATCGGCACGATCACCAGCGACGGCAGCGTGCGCGTGCAGTTCCTACGCGGCGGCCGCCTGGGCGCGGTGGAGGAGCAGTTCGTCGGCCGCCTGCGCCGTGGCGATCGTTTTCAATTTGCCGGCCGTTTGCTGGAGCTGGTGCGGCTGGAAGACATGACCGCCTACGTGCGCGTGGCCAAGGGTGGCAGCGGCGTGGTGCCCAAATGGATGGGTGGACGCATGCCGTTGTCGTCGGCCCTGGGCCGCGAGGTCGAAGCGGTGTTTGCCGATCCCGGCGACGCGCCGGAAATGCAGGCGCTGGCGCCGTTGCTGCGCCTGCAGGCCTCGCTGTCCTCGCTGCCCGGCCCGGACCATTTGGTGGTGGAAAGCATCAAGGCGCGCGATGGCCGGCACGTGTTCGTGTATCCGTTCGCCGGTCGCCAGGTCAACGAAGGGCTGGCCGCGTTGCTGGCGGCGCGCTGGGGCAGGCGTCAGCGCAATACCTTCAGTTTTGCTGCCAACGATTACGGATTCGTGCTGTCGCCCGCGCAGGATGTGGAACTCGATGCGGGCGTCCTGCAGGCGCTGCTGTCGCCGGAGGGGCTGTTTGCCGATCTGCGCGACAGCCTCAACCTGGGCGAACTGGCACGCCGCCAGTTCCGCGAGATCGCGCGCGTGGCCGGCTTGCTGTCGCCATCGCTGCCCGGCCGTGCACCACGCAGCCTGCGGCAGCTGCAGGCCTCCAGCGGATTGCTGTACGACGTGTTGCAACGTTTCGACCCAGATCACCTGCTGCTTGCCCAGGCCGAGCGCGAAGTGTTCGAAGGCCAGCTCGAACTGGCGCGGCTTGCGCATGCACTGGAAGATTGCGCGCGGCGCGAACTGCGCCTGTGCAAACCGCGCAGCCTCACCCCGTTGTCGTTTCCGTTATGGGCCGAACGTGTGCGCGGCCAACTGAGTACCGAAGACTGGAAGGCCCGCGTGTTGCGCGCTGCCGAACAACTGGAGCGTAAACATGGGCGATAGCGTGCAACTGCAGCTTGCTGGCGAAACAGTGGAACTGCTCGGCGAACGCGCGCTGTATCGACCGGCGCAACGCGCCTTGCTGATCGCCGACCTGCATCTGGGCAAGGCCGATGTGTTCCGTCGCGCCGGCATCGGAATGCCGGCCGGCGGCACCGCGCACGATCTGGAGCGGCTGGATGCGCTGCTGCAACAGCGCACGGTGGACGCGTTATGGATCCTCGGCGACCTGCTGCACGGCCCCGTACCGCGCGCGGCCTGGCATCGCCGCTGGAGCGCATGGCGCGAGCGCCGTTGCGCGTTGCGCGTGATCGCCATCCGCGGCAATCACGACCGCGCATTGTCGGGCGCCGACCTGCATATCGAAGCGGCCGGCGAACAGGTAGAAGATGGCCCCTTCGTGCTGCGCCACGATCCGCTGCCCCATCCGACCGGGCATGTGCTGTGCGGGCACCTGCATCCGCTGGCTGCGCTACCCGGCATGTCGCGTCGCTGGCCGGCGTTCTGGTTGCGCGAGCGCGTCACCATCCTGCCGGCGTTCTCGCATTTCACCGCGGGCATCGTGCCAACGCTGGTCGAAGGCGAGCGCCTGGTCGCCTGCGTGGAAGACGATGCGCTGGCATTGCCGGTGCGTTAGCGGGCGCGGCACTGCGTAGGCCGCCGCTTCTTCTATGCGGCCGCTTCGGCCTTGTCGACGGCAACACGCGGCACCGGTTGCGCCAACGCGTCCACAAAGTCCGGCGCCAGTGCCAGCTTGCCGAACCAGCCGTGCTGGGTGCCGCTGAGCACCCGCAGCATATGCCCGCGTCCGCCGGGCACGCGTCCCATCGGGCGCAGCAGCAGATCGCGCCCGTGCGCCCAGAAATCGCGTTCGGACTGGAACAACGGCGTCAGCCAACGGCTCCAGCGGTGATAGATCGCCACATGCGCCTGGCGCTCGCGCTGATAGTGCTGCAAGGCCGCATCCAGATCGGCGCCGACCCGCAAGGCATCGCGCAGCGCCAACGCATCCAGCAGCGCCATGTTGACGCCCTGCCCCAGCTGCGGACTCATCGCATGCGCGGCATCGCCGGCCAGCACGAAGCGGCCGCGATGCCAGCGTGTCACCACCGCGTCGCGATAACTCGCACGCGCCAATGCGCCATGCACTTGCACGGTTTCCAGACGCGCATATGCATCCGGCCACATCTGCGCAATCTCCTGCCGCCATGCGGCAATGCCGCGCTGTTCCCACGCGGCAAAATCGCTGCACGGCAGGCTCCAGAAAAAACTCAGCCGCGGGGTGGCGTCGCCCGGGCGCGTGCCCACCGGCAGCAGGCCGATCATCTTGCGCGCGCCGACATAGCGCTGGCGCAACTCATCGACGAACGGCCAGTCCTCGCGTGGCAGCAAGCACCACAACGCACCCCACGGATACACCCGATCCAGCCGCGTGCCCTGCGCCTGCGCGCGCAAGCTCGACGCAGAACCATCGGCGGCGATGATCAGATCGTAGGGGCCGTGCCAGTGCCCGCGCTGGTCCTGCACGCGCGCGCCGTCGTGATCGATCGCGGTGATCCGGGTATCCACATGCAGCTGCGCTTGCTCTGACCAGGCCTCGCGCAACAGCGTAAACAAAGCGCCGCGCTGCATGCCCAGGCCCATCAGCCGCGCATCCAGATCGCGGTACTGCATGTCCATCACCGCGCGTCCGCACGGCGTTTCGCCATACAGCCGGCGCACCGGTGCGCCATGCGCGAGCGCCTGCGGCAGCAGGCCCATCTTCCACAGCACCTGCAGGCCACTGGGCTGCAGCAGGAAGCCTGCTCCCACCGGCCCGGGCGTGGCGGCACGTTCGAACACGTCCAGCCGGTGCCCGTCGGCGCCCAGCAGCACGGCCAGTGCCTGCCCCGCCGTTCCATAACCCACTACCGCAATGCGCAATGCTCGCTGCATGTCCTTCGCTCCCTGGACGGCACCGACCCCGCATGGGGCGATGCAAAAAAAACCCCGCCGTGGCGGGGTTCTTCAACCGCACAATCGAGTCACATCACTCGACCGGCGTGATGTTCGAAGCCTGGGCACCCTTGGGGCCCTGGGTCACGTCATAACTGACGCGCTGGCCTTCCTGCAGGCTGCGGAAGCCCTTGGAGTTGATCGCGGAGAAGTGCGCGAAGACATCGGCGCTGCCGTCCTCCGGTGAGATGAAGCCAAATCCCTTGGCGTCGTTGAACCACTTGACGGTACCGTTCGGCATGGTGATGCGAGACCTTTGCAATAATTAATGGGTGGTGTACGGCGATGCGTACGCGCCGAGTATGCAAAGCTTATGCCCCGATGACAATCACCCGCGTGCAAGTTCGCCGATCAGCTCCGGCAATCCGGACGAGGCGGCATCGACGTTGGCCAACACCTCCGCCATGGTGATTTCCTGCGCGTCGCCACAGCCGGCCGCCCAGTTGGCCACGATCGCCAAACATGCGTATTCCAGGCCTTTTTCGCGTGCCAGAGCCGCTTCGGGCATGCCGGTCATGCCGACCAGATCGCAGCCGTCGCGACGCATGCGGGCGATCTCTGCAATCGTTTCCAGTCGCGGCCCCTGGGTTGCGCCGTAACATCCGCCGGCGACCATCGTGACGCCGGTCACCTTGGCGGCGGCGATGACCTTGCTGCGGAACATCGGCGAATACGGATGGCCGAAATCCACGTGCTGCACCTCGCTGCCTGGCTCTTCGCAGAAGGTGGACACGCGGCCCCAGGTGTAATCGATCAGCTGATCCGGGCACGCCAGCACGCGTGGGCCGAACTGCTCGGTGATGCCGCCGACGGTATTGAGCGCCAGCACCCGCGCAGCACCGATTTGCTGCAGCGCAGCGATGTTTGCGCGGTAATTCACCTTGTGCGGCGGCAGCGAATGGCCTTCGCCATGACGCGCCAGGAATGCCACGCGGTGGCCCAGCAACATGCCCACGCGGATCGGGCCGGAGGGCGCGCCATACGGTGTTTCGATGTCGTGCGTCTGCACCTGATCCAGCTGTGCGAGCTTGTAGACGCCGGTGCCGCCGATGACGGCCAATGCGATGGAAGTGGAGGACACAAGCAACCTCTGCAACGAAAGACAGGATGGTGACGCGCAGCCCTGCGCGCCGGGCTGCCCGCAGCGACGCGGGCAAACTGCGGCAGTTACTGCTTCATCGCGTAGATGGCGGGAATGCCGCGCAGCTGCTCGTTGACGTCCATGCCGAAGCCGAACACGTAGCGGTCGGCCACTTCCACGCCGACGTAGTCGGCGGCCACACCAGGCACGCAACGGTCGTGACGCTTGACGGTCAACACCGCCACGCGCACGTCGGTGGCGCCCTGCTCCAGGCACCACTGGCGCACGCCCTGCAGCGTGTAGCCCTCGTCGAGGATGTCGTCGACCAGGATCACCCGGCGACCGAACAACGCAGTGGCCGGACGGTGCTTCCACACCAGCTCGCCGCCGGTGGTTTCGCCGCGGTAACGGGTGGCATGCAGGTAATCGAACTGCAGGTCCTGGCCGCGTGCGCCCAGCTCCAGCGCCAGCTGCCCGGAGAACGGCAACGCGCCATGCATGATGGTGAGATACACCGGCACTTCGCCGGCATAGTCGCGCGCGATCGCGTCGGCAATGCTGGCGACCGCCGCATCGATGGCAGGGCGATCGACCAGCAGATCGGCTTGGGCCAGGGCCTGGGAAATGGTGAGCGTGGACATCAGGCAGTTGTTCCGAAAGAGGCGGAAAGGGGGGTGGTGAATGAGGCGTCGGAGCCGGCGAGCAGGCCATCCCAGCCCAGCGCGCCGCGGCCGATCAGGCCGATCAATGCTGCGGTATTGAGGCTGCGGCCCTGCACGGCCTGCAGCGATTCGTCGACCAGTTCCGGGTGGCAAACCAGCACCACGTCACAGCCGGCATCCAGGTGCGCATGCACCCGGCCGGCCACCCCGCCGGCGCTGAACGAGGCGGCCATGCCGATGTCGTCGGAGAACACCACGCCGCGAAAGCCCAGTTGCCCGCGCAGGATCTGCTCGATCCAGCGCGGCGAATAGCCGGCCGGTTCCGGGGCGACCTGCGGGTAGACCACGTGCGCCATCATCACCGCGTCGGCACCGGCCTCGATGCCGGCCATAAACGGCAGCAGATCTTCGGCCAGCAGGACCTGCAGCGGGCGCGGGTCGCTGGCATGGTCGACGTGGGTGTCTTCCAGCACGGTGCCGTGGCCGGGGAAATGCTTGAGCGTGGCGGCCATGCCGGCGCCGTGCAGCGCCTGCACATAGGCGCGGGTGAAGCTGGCCACGATCTGCGGATCGTCGCTGAAGGCACGATCGCCGATGGCGCGGTTGCCGCGGCCCAGATCCACCACCGGTGCGAAGCTCAGGTCCACGCCGCTGGCACGCACTTCGCTGGCCATCAGCTGCGCATGTGCGCGCGCGGCGGCGAGCGCGGCCTCGGGGTCCTGCGCGTAGTGCGCGCCGAAGCTCTGCAGCGGCGCCAGGGCGCTGTAGCCGTCGCGAAAGCGCTGTACGCGCCCGCCTTCCTGGTCCACGCAGATCAGCACCGGGCGCGGTGCGGCCGCGCGGATGGACGCAGACAGCTCGGCCACCTGCGTGCGCGAGGCGAAGTTGCGCTTGAACAGCACCACGCCGGCGACCGCGTCGTGCTGCAGCCAGTCGCGTTCCTGTGCGCTGAGTTCGGTACCGGCAACGCCGATCAGAAGCATGTTGGGGGGACTCCCGGGCCAGGCGCCACGTTGGCGCAGCGCGGCATTGTCGCAGATGCGCGTTGCAGCGTCAGATCGCGCATTCAGGCAGGCCCGTGCTTCCGGCCGTCTCGGCCCCGCCACTGCCCTTCGATTGCAGCTCAGAGCACCTCCAGATTCGCCCGCCAGTGCGCGGCCTGCGCCTGCACCTGCTCCAGTACCTCCGGTGCCATGGCGTCGAGCTGCCGGTAGGGCAGCGCCAGGCGCTCGTTGGCGCCCAGCAGCGTGCGCTGCCGCGCCAGGAAATCCCAGTACAGCGAGTTGTACGGACAGGCCTGCGGGCCCACCCGCACCTTGCGCTGATAGCGGCAGCCACCACAGTAATCGCTCATGCGGTCGATGTAGGCCGCGCCGCTGATGTACGGCTTGCTGCCGAGCAGGCCGCCGTCGGCGAACTGGCTCATGCCGACCGTATTGGGCAGCTCCACCCACTCGAACGCATCGATGTAGATGCCCAGGTACCAGCGATGCAGGGCCTGCGGGTCCAGCCCCGCCAGCAGCGCGAAATTGCCGATCACCATCAGCCGCTGGATGTGGTGCGCATGCGCGTTGGTCAGCGAATTGCCGATCGCATCGGCCAGGCAGCGCATGCCGATCTGCCCATCCCAGAACCAGTGCGGCAGCGGCGCATGCTGGTCGAGCCGATTGGACAGCGCGTAACCGGGCATCTGCGACCAATACACGCCGCGCACGTACTCGCGCCAGCCCAGGATCTGGCGGATGAAGCCTTCCACCGATGCCAGCGGCGCATGCCCGTCATGCAGGGCCGCCTCCGCGCGCGCGATCACCTCGCGCGGATGCAGCAGCTTGACGTTGAGCGCGAACGACAGCAGCGAATGGAACAGCCGCGGGCTGCGCGTGTTCATCGCATCCTCGTAGCGACCGAAGTGCGGCAACGCATGCGTAACGAAGGCATCCAGGTGCTGCAAGGCTTCGTCGCGATCCAGCGGCCACGGTAGCGCATCGGCATTCGGCGCACCGAAGCTGTGCACGCCGGCTGCCTCGATGACACTCCACAGCGCGCGGTGATCGTGCGCGGCGCGCCACTCCTGCGGCGCGGGCGGATCGCCTGGCCATGGCGCACGGTTGTCGTGATCGAAATTCCAGCGCCCGCCTTCCGGCTCGCCTGCGGCATCGAGCAGGATCCGGTGCCGGCGGCGCATCTTTCGATAGAACACTTCCATGCGCCATTGGCCGCCAGCACGAAAACACCCGGCTACCTCATCGCGCTCGGTCAGGAAATGTTCGCTGTCGACCATGCGCGTGGCGAACGGCTGCCGCGCGCACCAGTGCTGCAATGCTTTGTCCAGCCGCCATTCGTCCGGCGCCTGATACTCCAGCTGGCTGGCGCGGTAATGCGCCATCAACGCGTCCAGATTGGCGGGAATCGATTGCCGATTGCTGGGATTGTCGATGGCCACGTAACGCACCCGATGACCGGCCTGCCGCAGACGCGCGGCAAACGCGCGCATCGCCGCGAAGATCGCCAGGATCTTCTGCGCGTGGTGCAGCACGTAGTCGGTTTCCTCGCGCACTTCCATCAGCACGTAGACCACGCCCGCATCGGTGACATCGAACCAGCTGTGTTGCGGGTTGAGCTGATCGCCCAGGACCAGGCGCAGCGTGTGTGCAGCTGGCTGCGGATGACGCTCGCCTGCGGTCGCGTCAGAATTGCTCATCTATGCCGGGCGCGTGCACGCGCACAAAGCGTCGCAACAATCGAGGTCGCACGCGCGCGCGCACTGCATAGCGGCACATGGTCTGTCATGCCTGCGCGGCCCGTTTGCGTTGGCGAACGGCCTGGCGTGCAGACGCGCTCTGCATCGACACGCCAGCGCATATCTCCGCCGCGCATGCCACCGCATCACTCCTGCCCACTGCAGGCGGCATCGCCGGCACACACACGCGCAGCCAAGGCCACACCGCTTTGCCAGGCCCCTTCGACCTTGCCACCGGCCAACCAGTCACCGCAGATGCCGATGCTCAGCGGCGCATCCCAGGCACAGCCGATCTGCAAGGCAGGCTCAGTGCTGGCCACCGTCCAGCGATACGCATCGCAGGACTGCGGCAGGGGCAGGCCAAGCGCGGCCAACGCGGGCAACACGCTGGCAATCACCGTTTCAGGCGTTGCGTACAGATGCGCCCGACTCCAGTCGGCAGTGGCATGCAGCAGCCAGGTTTCCATGCCATCCCTGCCCGGCTTGCTGGCGTTGCGTGCCACCCAGCGCAACGGGCCGGCGTTGACGAACAATGCGTCGTACCCGGGGTCGACCGGCATGTCGAAACGCAGCACCACCGCCCAGGCCGGCTGCATCCGTGCGTTGGCGGCCGTCGTCGCCAGCGTGGGCGCGCTGTCCGCCAGCAATGCAGCTGCAAGCGGTGCCGGTACCGCCAGCAATACGGTGTCGAAGCGGCAGTTACGTGTCGTTCCGTCTTCTGTCACCTCCAGCTGCCAGCTCTCGCCATCACGCTGCAGCGATCGCACAGAGGCGCCCAACCGAACATTCAGGGACGCCGCCAGCGCACGCGCCGGTGCGCCCATGTCCGGCACCCCGACAAAGCGCGTCAACCCGCCCTGCGACGCACGCAGGTGGGCGCCATCCCAACTGGCGACGCGCGCAGGCCAGATCGCCGCGTCACCGCGCGCAATCCATGCATCCACCACTGCGGCAAACGCCGGGTCGCGGGCGGTGAAATACTGCGCGCCGTGATCGCACTGCCAGCCAGCGCCGCCACAGCTGCGCATGCGTCCGCCGGGCAGGTCGCCCTGCTCGAACAACGTCACAGCCAGTCCCGAAGCCTGCAGCCGTTGCGCGCAGGCAAGCCCGGCCAGCCCGGCGCCGATCACCGCAACCGTCCTCGATGGGATGGGCCGCGTCATCTCGTCAGCGGCAGGCCGTTGCCACACGCCGCCGGCCGATCACACCGCGCAGCCATCCGGCCCGCAGGCATCGGGACCACCGATTGGCGCCGATTCGGCCGCCAGCTGCAGCAGTGCCTGCGCAAAGCTCTCCGGCGGCTGCGCGCCCTGGATCAGGCTGCGTCCATCGATGACGAAACTGGGCACCGCACGGATTCCCAGCGCAGCGGCCTGCGCCAGTTGCGCTTGCACGGCAACGACGCCTTCGTCGGAGTCCAGCAGCGCGCGCACGCGGGCCTCGTCCAGACCGCCGGCGGCCCCGGCAGTCACCAGTGTTGCGGTCGCGCCGACGTCTTGGCCTTCGGCAAAATGCGCATGGAACAAGGCTTCGATCACAGCCTGGACATCGCCCTCGCGGCTGGCCAGCCAGATCAGCCGATGCGCGCGCAACGTGCTGACCTGCACCTGCCCACGCCCGAAATCGAACGGCAGGCCTTCGGCGCGCGCAGTGGCCTGGGTCTGCGCCAGCATCTGCTCCACGCGCGCAGCACCGCCGAACTTTTGCGCCAGCGCATCACGCAGCGGGGTCGGCTCCAGGCCAGCATCTGGGTCCAGCTGAAACGCGTGGTAATGGATGTCCAGCGCCGGTGCCTGCGCACCGAGTGCGGCCACCGCCTGCTCGAAACGGCGCTTGCCGATCCAGCACCAGGGGAAGACCACGTCAGACCAGATATCGATGCGCATGGGCGGGGAGTGGAAATTCATCATTGGGGACTCGCAGAGCATAAACCCAATACCAAGGCAGGGATGGGGGGCGCAACGCAATCAGCCCAAGTCCGACGCATCGCGTTAGCTTTTACGAATCCCGAATGCCCAATCCCGAATCCCGCCCTACAAATCCCCGCTCCAGTGCTTGAACGGGTGCGAGGCCAGGGCCAGGTTGTAATAGCGCACATCGTCGGTGACTTCGGCGCCGATCCAGTCGGGTTTGGCGAAGGCCTCGTCGGCATCGCCGAGTTCGATCTCGGCCACCACCAGCCCGGCGTTGTCGCCGAGGAATTCGTCCACTTCCCACACATGCCCCTGGTACTGGACCAGGTGCCGGCGCTTGTCGATCAGACCGCCGACACACAGCGCCAGCAGCGCACGCGCCTCGACCACCGGAATCGGATATTCGAACTCCTGCCGGGTATGCCCCACCTCACGCGATTTCAGATTGAGAAACGCGCTCTCGCCCTGGATGCGCACCCGCACCGATGCGTTCTGCGCACCGCTGCGCAATGCCGCCTGATCGTTGATATAGCCCTGTGCCATCGGGATCACCGCATGCGCGGCGCTACGCCAGCCCTCGCCGGTGACCAGGAATTTGCGTTCGATTTCGATGGGCATGGGATTTTGGGGATTAGAGATTCGGGATTGGGGATTGGTCACAGCGGCTAACTGGCGGGCTTAGGAAATGCGCTCCTGCGAATCCCCAATGCCCAATCCCCAATCACCGCCTCTCGAACACCGCGATGCTCTCCACATGCGCGGTATGCGGAAACATGTCCATCGCGCCGGCGGCCTTGAGCGTGAAGCCCTGCTCGTTGACCAGGTAACCGGCGTCGCGTGCCAGCGAGCCTGGGTGGCAGCTCACATAGACGATGCGCTCGAACTTTTTCAGCGGCAACTGCTGCAGCACTTCCAGCGCGCCCGAGCGCGGTGGGTCCAGCAGCAGCTTGTCGAAGCCCTGCCGCATCCACGCCGCGTTGCGCTGGTCCTGGGTCAGGTCGGCCGCATGGAACTGCGCATTGGCCAGACCGTTGCGCTGCGCGTTGTCCCGGGCGCGTGCCACCAGCCCAGCATCGCCCTCCACGCCGACCACTTCGCGCACACCGCGCGCCAGCGGCAGGGTGAAATTGCCCAGCCCGCAGAACAGATCCAGCACGCGGTCGTCCGGCCCGGCGTCGAGCAGCGCCAGCGCATGCGCGATCATCTTCTGGTTGAGCGAGGCATTGACCTGGATGAAATCCAGCGGCCGGAACGCCAGCTCCACATCCCACTGCGGCAGGCGGAACGACAGCGGCACCTCCTGCGGCCATAGCGGATGCACGCTCTCCACGCCACCGGGCTGCAGGAAGATCGCAAAGCCGTGCGCCTGGGCGAACGCGGTCAGCGCCTGCAGGTCGCGCTCGCTGAGCGGCTGCAGATGGCGGATGGTCAACACCACCGCATCGTCGCCGGCAATGAATTCGATCTGCGGGATATCGCGCTTGCCGTCCAGGCCTTCGACCAACGCCGCCAGCTGCGGAATCTTCTCGCCGATCTGCGGGATCACCGTGTAGCAGACCGACAGATCGGCCACGAAGCGCGGATCCAGCTCGCGAAAGCCGACCAGGGTCTTGTCCTTCTTTTCGACGCGACGGACCGAAAAGCGGCCCTTGCGCCGATAGCCCCAGGTATCGCCGACCAGGGCCGGCAGCACCGCCTGCGGTGTGACGTGGCCGATGCGTTCCAGGTTGTCCATCAGCACGCGCTGCTTGGCCACGATCTGCTGCGACTCGTCCAGATGCTGCAGCACGCAGCCGGCGCAGACGCCGAAATGCGGGCAGCGCGGGGTCACCCGCTGCGGCGATGCCTCCAGCACCTCCACCGTCCTGGCCTCGTCGAAATGCCGGCTGCGCGCGGTGGGTTCGGCCCGCACCAGCTCACCGGGCAAGGCGCCACTGATGAAGGTGACCTTGCCGCCCTCGCCGTCGCGGCGGGCCACGCCGCGTCCGTCGTGGCTGAGGTCGGTGATCGCGGTCTGGAACGGAGTACGGTCGAAGCGGTTTCGGGTTCTGGCCACGTGGCGACGAGCTGCGGGCAAAAAGGGTGCGTATTGTCGCAGATGCGACCGATCCCGGCCGCTTCGCGCAGTGGAACAATTGTCGCGCCCCGCAAACACAGGCACACTTCCGCTGCACGCGGCTGCTAGGACGCGGCATCGCTGACAAGGAGGCAGCATGAACATGGCGACACGCCAGGAACCCCAACCACGCCTCTTGCTGGTAGAGGACGACCCGATCAGCCGTGGCTTTCTGCAGGCGGTGCTGGAAGGTCTTCCCGCCCATGTGGATTGTGCAGACTCGCTGTCGTCGGCACTGGACCGTGCGCGCGCGCGTCGCCACGACCTGTGGCTGATCGACGTCAATCTTCCCGATGGCACCGGCAGCGGCCTGCTGCGCGCACTGCGCCTGCTGCACCCGGACGTGCCTGCACTGGCCCATACCGCAGACACCACCACGGCCATGCAACGCAGCCTGCAGTCCGATGGTTTTCTGGAGCTACTGGTGAAGCCGCTGACCTCCGAGCGCTTGCTGCAGGCGGTGCGTCGTGGGCTGGCGCGCGGCCGCTACAGCGTGGCGCCGGTGGGCGTGGTCGACATTGCCGCCAGCGATTGGGACGAAGCGGCCGCGCTCAGCGCGCTCAACGGCCAGCAACACCATCTCAACGCGCTGCGCGAATTGTTCCTGGCCGAGTTGCCGGGCACCCGCGACGCGGTGGATTCGGCCTTGCAGGTCAGCGACGATCAGGCACTGCGCAGCCATCTGCATCGGCTGCAGGCCAGCTGCGGTTTTGTCGGCGCAGCACGGCTTGCCGGCGCAGTGCGCCTGCTGCGCGGCGACCCGCACTCCAGCACGGCGCAGACCCAGTTCCATGCGGCGGTGGCTGCACTGCTGCACTGAAGGAGGACTGCAGCGGTGTCCCTGGGCCCGGCGCAGCGTCGGCGATCGGAACTGGTGACATTGAGCACCATGCATGACGATGGTTCCGCATGGAGTTCAACGCGCATCCGGCGACTGCTCGCAAGACTGGTAGACCTGCCTTGCGACCCTCAACGCCGCCGCGCCAGATCCTCGAGCATCTCCCAAGATTTGAGCCCGCGTCCACTCAGGTGATGCAGCAGCACGCCCCGCATGCTGCGACGCAGGCCCGGCATGTCGTCGGCCGCCGGCATGACGTCCTGGCCCAACGCCAGCAGCGCCGCACCGGTGACGGTGTCGCGCCGGTCCTGCGCCATCGCCTCGCTCAGTACGCGCAGCGCGCCCTCCTGCGGATCGAGCCGGTAACGCGCCGCCGGGTCGATCGGCTGGCCGTCGCGGTCGTGCTGCAGATCGAACGCAAAGCCCAGGCCATCGAGCACATCGCGCTCGAACTGGCGCAGCCCCCAGGCCAGCGGCAGGCCGGATGCCAGATGCGCACGCGCCTGCGCATAGCAATCGAACAACTCTGGCACCGGGTCGTTGCGCGGCGCCAGGCGCAGCAGCAGTTCACTGATGTAGAAGCCGGCCAGCATGGATTCGCCCGCCAGGCGGGGGGCGGTATCCAACGCTTCGGCCTGACGCAGCTGGGCCAGTTCGCCGCGTTGCACCGCAGTGAACTGGATCAACTGCAGTGGCTGCAGCGCGGCCCGCAAGGCCTGCTTGCGAGGCCCGTGCACCCCACGCGCCAACAGCCCGACCCGGCCATGCTGCTCGGTCAGCACTTCCACCAGCAGGCTGGTCTCGCGCCAGGCCCGCACATGCAGGATGAAACCGCGTTCGTGTTCGATCAGCATGGTCTGTTATGCGGCAGGGGGCGCGATTGCAGGACACAAGAGCGGCCAGCAGCGATGACCGCCGTGAGCCGCTGCCGGCAGCGCAGCTGGTCGCAGCCGTCGACGGCAGCCGCCGCAATGGCCAGGCGCGATCCGGTGCATCGGGACATCGCTTGCATCGCAGCCCCATGTCCGTGCCGGTGCCGGCGACCGCATCGACAGGCTGTCAGCACGGCACTGGCACTGGCGCCAGCCAGGGCCTCACTCGTATCCGAACGCCTTCAATGCCGCTTCGTCGTCCGACCAGCCTTCGCGCACGCGCACCCAGGTCTCCAGGAATACCTTGGCCCCGAACAGGCGCTCCATCTGCAGGCGCGCCTTGCCGCCGATGTCCTTCAGGCGGGTACCGCCCTTGCCGATCACGATCGCCTTCTGGCCTTCGCGCTCGACCCAGATCACCGCGCCGATGCGCAGCAGCGCGCCATCTTCGGCAAAGCGTTCGATCTCCACCGTGGTGGCATACGGCAGTTCTTCGCCGAGCTGACGCATCAACTGCTCACGCACCAGTTCCCCGGCCAGAAAACGCTGGCTGCGGTCGGTGATTTCGTCCTCGCCGAACATCGCTTCGGCCTCCGGCACCAGCTTGAGCAGGTCGCCGACCAGCGCCTCCAGGCCCTTGCGCTTGAGCGCGGACACCGGATGTACCGCAGCGAACGTCCGCCCCTCGCTGACCTGGGCCAGGAACGGAAACAGCGCGGTCTTGTCCTTGAGCCGGTCGACCTTGTTGACCACCAGCACCACCGGCACTCCGGCGTCGCTCAGGACCTTGAAGGCCAGGGTGTCTTCGTCGTCCCAGCGGCCGGCTTCGATCACCAGCACTGCCGCGTCCACGCCTTCCAGCGAGCCGCGCGCGGCGCGGTTCATCACCCGGTTCATGGCGCGCTTCTGCTCGCGATGCAGTCCGGGCGTGTCGACCAGCACCAGCTGCCCTTCGGGGAAGGTGGCAATGCCCAGCAACCGATGGCGCGTGGTCTGCGGCCGGTTGGACACGATGCTGACCTTGGCGCCGACCAGGGCATTGGTCAGGGTGGACTTGCCGACATTGGGCCGGCCGATCACCGCAACGCTGCCGCTACGGTGGGGGGAAGAGGTTTCGCTCACGTGTTGGAATCCAGTTGTGCGATGACAAGGGTGGCCGCCTGTTGCTCGGCGAGGCGACGCGAGCTGCCCTGGCCTTCGGCGCGGGCGACGGGCTGTTCCAGGATGCAGGCGACGTGGAACTGCTTGGCATGTTCGTCGCCGCTTTCGCTGATCAGCGCGTAGGTGGGCAACGGCAGCTGCCGCGCCTGCAGCCATTCCTGCAGCCGGGTCTTGGGGTCTTTTTCTGCCTTGCCCACCGGCAGCGCCGCCAGCGAAGGCTCGAACCACGGCAGCACCACCGCGCGGCAGCGTTCGAAGCCGCAGTCCAGATAGATCGCCGCGACGATCGCCTCAACCGCGTCGGCCAGGATCGAATCACGTCGATGGCCGCCGGACTTCAGCTCGCCCGGCCCCAGCGTCAGCCGCTCGCCCAGATTGAGGGTGCGGCCGATCACCGCCAGCGCCCCTTCGCGTACGAGTTCGGCACGCGCGCGGGTCAATGCACCTTCGTCGGCCTTGGGCCAGCGCTGGTAGAGCGCTTCGGCGACCAGCAGGTTGACGATGCCGTCGCCGAGAAATTCCAGTCGTTCGTTATGCGGTGTCCCGGCGCTGCGGTGTCGCAGCGCCTGGGCGAGCAATCCCGGATCGGCAAACGCATGCCCGATCGGATCGCCGCGCTGGAAAGTCCTATTCGCCACCACGTCCCGTCATGTCCTGGGACGTCTCGAATTTACCGACGACATCCAGATTGCCGATCAATTCGCGGCGAACTTCGTAGTTGACCTTCATGCGCCAGCCACCATCGACGCGCTCGAACTTGACGTCCTCTTTCTTGACGTTTTCCGAGTAGTTGATGTACAGCCGACGAAAGAACAGATCCTGCAACTTGGACGGATCCATGTTGGCGCTGTCGGGTTCCTTGGCCAGGCCTTTCATGGCCGTGCGCACCGAATAGTATTCCTGGTACATCGGAAACAGTTTCATTCCGATGTACAGCGCGAACCCCACCACCGCCAGCACCACCACGAACGACGTCAACGTCATACCGCTCTGCTTGCGCTTCATTGTGCTTCCCCCGGCACGCCGTGCGTGCATTACTGGATTCCGGTCCCGATCCGCGACGGATCGAAACTCCCCTTGCAGAACCACCCTTCGCAATTGAGCCAGATCAGGAACGCCTTGCCGCGCAGGTTGGCTTCCGGCAGGAAGTGCGTCTGGGTCCAGAACCGGCTGTCTTCACTGTTGTCGCGATTATCCCCCATCACGAAATAGCTGTCCGCCGGCACGGTCCAGTCACCCTGCCCGGCCGGCATGTTGCGATCGACCCACTCCAGCACCGTGTGGGTGCGGCCCGGCAAATCCTCGACCAGCAAGGTGGTGCCGGTCATCTCGGCGCCCTTGCCCTTGCCGATGTATTCGCCCTTGACCGTGTAGCGCATCGGCTTGTCGTTGATGTACAGCGTATCGCCGTGGAAGCCGATCTTGTCGCCCGGCAGACCCACCACGCGCTTGATCCAGTTCTGGTCCGGCGCATGCGGCGGCTTGAACACCACCACGTCGCCGCGCTTGGGCTCGCCGGTCGGGATGAACTTGGTATTGGTGATCGGCAGACGGAAACCGTAAGCGAACTTGTTGACCAGGATGAAATCGCCGATCAGCAGATTGGGCATCATCGAACTGGACGGAATCTTGTACGGCTCGGCCACGAAGCTGCGCAGGATCAACACCACCGCCAGCACCGGAAAGAAAGCGCGCGAGTAGTCGATGATCGCCGGCTCGCTGTCCAGCAGACCGGCGCGTGCCGCGCGGCGCTTGGCCAGGAACAGCTTGTCCAGCAGCCAGATGAAGCCGGTGCCCAGCGTCAACACAACCAGGGCAATTTCAAACCATTTCATTGATGTTCCTTCGGAACGGGATTTGGGATTGGAGATTGGGGATTCGCAAAAGCACGGGGCTGGCAAGTCGTTGCCAATCCCCAATCACGACTCCCGAATCCCTGCTACTTATCCATCTGCAAGACAGCCAGGAAGGCTTCCTGCGGAATCTCCACGCGGCCGACCTGCTTCATGCGCTTCTTGCCTTCCTTCTGCTTTTCGAGCAGCTTCTTCTTGCGCGAAACGTCGCCACCATAGCACTTGGCCAACACGTTCTTGCGCATCGCCTTGACCGTGGAGCGCGAGATGATTTGCGAGCCCACGGCGGCCTGGATCGCCACGTCGAACATCTGCCGCGGGATCAGATCCTTCATCTTTTCGCACAGTTCGCGGCCGCGCCGGTCGGCGTAGCTGCGGTGCACGATGATCGACAGCGCATCGACCTTGTCGCCATTGATCAGCGTATCCACGCGCACGAACGGGCCGGCATCGAAACGCAGGAAGTGGTAATCCAGCGAGGCGTAACCGCGCGAGACCGACTTGAGCTTGTCGAAGAAATCCAGCACCACTTCGGCCATCGGCAACTCGTAGCTGATCTGCACCTGGCTGCCCAGGTAGTTGATGCCGATCTGGGTGCCGCGCTTTTCTTCGCACAAGGTGATGATGTTGCCGACGTAATCGGGCGGGGTGAGGATGTTGGCGCGGATGATCGGCTCGCGGATCTCTTCCACGTTGTTGAGCGGCGGCAACTTGGATGGATTGTCCATCGGGATGATGCTGCCGTCGGTCTTGAGCACTTCGTAGACCACGGTCGGCGCGGTCGAGATCAGGTTGAGGTTGTACTCGCGCTCCAGCCGCTCCTGCACGATCTCCATGTGCAGCATGCCCAGGAAGCCGCAGCGGAAGCCGAAGCCCATCGCTTCGGAGCTTTCCGGCTCGAAGCGCAGCGCCGCATCGTTCAGGCGCAGCTTGTCCAGCGCCTCGCGCAGATCCGGGTAATCCTCGGCATCGACCGGAAACAGGCCGGCGAACACGCGCGGCTGCATTTCCTGGAAACCGGGCAGCGCATGCGGCGCCGGGTCGGCCGCCAGGGTCAGCGTGTCGCCGACCGGTGCGCCGTGCACGTCCTTGATCGAGGCGTTGATCCAGCCCACTTCGCCCGCGCCCAGCGCGGCAAGCTCCTTGCGCTTGGGCGTGAACACGCCGACCTTGTCGACCAGATGGGTGCGGCCAGTGGACATCACCAGGATCTTGCTGCCCGGCTTGATCTCGCCCTGCATCACGCGCACCAGCGACACCACGCCCAGGTAGTTGTCGAACCAGGAGTCGATGATCAGCGCCTGCAGCTTGTCGGTGTCGCGGGGCTTGGGCGGCGGAATCCGCTGCACGATCGCTTCCAGCACCAGATCGATGTTCAGACCGGTCTTGGCACTGACCGCCACCGCGTCTTCGGCGTCGATGCCGATCACCGCTTCGATCTCGGCCTTGGCCCGCTCGATGTCGGCGGTCGGCAGGTCGATCTTGTTGAGCACCGGCACCACTTCCAGGCCCTGCTCCACCGCGGTGTAGCAGTTGGCGACCGACTGCGCTTCCACGCCCTGGGCCGCATCCACCACCAGCAGCGCGCCTTCGCACGCGGCCAGCGAGCGGCTGACTTCATAGGAGAAGTCCACATGCCCGGGGGTGTCGATGAAGTTCAGGTGGTAGACCTGCCCGTCCTTGGCCGTATACGGCAAGGACACCGACTGCGCCTTGATGGTGATGCCGCGTTCGCGCTCGATCGGGTTGGAGTCCAGGACCTGGGCCTCCATCTCGCGCGCCTGCAGGCCGCCGCACAGCTGGATGATCCGGTCGGCCAGGGTGGATTTACCGTGGTCGACGTGGGCGATGATGGAGAAGTTGCGGATATTCCGCATTGAATCAGAGGACATTGAGGTGGGCGCCGGCGGTGCCGTCGTCAGGGTAACGCAGCATTATCGCACGCTTTGGAGCCGGGATTTGGGAGTGGGGATTGGGGATTCGAAAAGGCAGAACAAGAGCAGGCACCCGCGAACAGGAGCCTGCTTTTGCCAATCCCGAATCACCAATGACGAATCCCGGCTTCCGTTAGCCGCCGGCCTTCAAGGCCACATAGCTGGTCGCCTTGCCGTCGGTGACCAGCAGCATGACCACGTCGCCCTTCTTGTAGCTGGACAGGGCGCGGTTGAGTTCGGCGACGCTGCCGACCTTGGTGCGGCCGACGCGGGCGATGACCAGGCCCGGCGACAGCGGCGGTTGGGTGCTGCGTGCTGCCGCGCCGGTCACCGAGGCGATGCGCACGCCCTCGCCGGCTTCCAGGCCCAGGCGGCTGCGCTCGGCAGCGGTGAGATCGGCGACCTGCAGGCCGAGCAGCTCCACACTGGCCGGAGCACTGGGCTTGGCGTCGTCGGCCGCGGTACGCGGGGCGGCGTTGCCGGCGGGGTTGTCCAGCGTCGTCAGGGTGACGGCCACCTTGCGCGGCTTGCCATCACGCAACACGTCCAGGTTGACCTTGGTGCCCGGCGCCATCAGGCCGATCATCGGCGGCAGATCGCTGGCGACATCGATCGGCTTGCCGTTGACGGCGCGGATCACATCGCCCACCTCGATCCCGGCCTTGGCGGCGGGGCTGCCGGGCGGAATGTCGTTGACCAGCGCGCCGCGTGTATCCGGCAGGCCCAGGCCCTGCGCCTTGAGCGAGTCGATCGGGCCGACCGCCACGCCCAGCATGCCGCGGCTCACATGGCCGGTGGCCTTGATCTGCTCGGCAGCGCTGAAGGCCAGGTCGATCGGGATCGCAAAACTGATCCCCATATAGCCGCCCGAGGCGGAGAAGATCTGCGAATTGATGCCGACCACCTCGCCGCGCGTGTTGAGCAAGGGGCCGCCGGAGTTGCCCTGGTTGATCGCCACGTCGGTCTGGATGAAGGGCACGTAGCGCTGGTCCGCGTACGGATTGCTGCGCCCGGTGGCACTGACGATGCCGGCGGTGACCGAGTGATCCAGGCCGAACGGCGAGCCGATCGCCACCACCCACTGGCCCGGCTTGAGCGTGTTGGAGTCGCCCAGGCGCACCGTCGGCAGGCCCTTGGCCTCGATCTTGAGCAGCGCCACGTCGAACTGCTCGTCGCTGCCGACCACCTTGGCCTTGAACTCGCGGCGGTCGGTCAGCTTGACGGTGACCTCGCTGGCGCCATCGACCACATGGTGATTGGTCAGCACATAGCCGTCGGCCGAAATGATGAAGCCCGAGCCCATCGACTTGCCGGCGATGCCGCCATCGTCATCGCCGCCCTGGCCCGGCCCCTGCCGCGGCCCGCCCGGCATCTGGAAATCCGGCCCGAAGAAGCGGCGGAAGAATTCCGGCATCTGCTCGTCGCCGGGCATCGCGCCGCCGTCCTGCCCACCCCGCCGCTGGCGCGCCATGGCGTCCTTGCGAGTGATGGTGGTTTCGATATTGACCACACCCGGGCCGACCTGCTCGACCAGATTGGTGAAGTCCGGCAAGCCGGCCACCAGCTGCGGAGCCGGGTCGGCGCTGCGGTTGGCGGCAATCGGGGCAACATCCTTGGCCGTGGGCGCGGACTGCTGCGCGCAGGCGGCCAGCGGCAGGGTCATGGCGATCAGGCCGAACATCTGGGTGCGAATGCGATGGTTCATCAGGTTGCCTCCGATGGCAGGGCGACAGGGGCCAAAGCCCCTGCCACTGCAGGGGTCCGGCACGATAACGGGAGGGAGGGCGCCGAACGGATGAAGATCGGCGGCGACATCAATCCTGCGGCTGCACCGGCAGCGGCCGGTTGGGCGCGGGGCTGGCAACACCCTGCGGCGCAGGCTCGAACGGATAGAACGCGGTGCCCTGTCCGCCTTGGCGGAAGCTGGCATTGAGCGGACTTTCACCGGCACCGGACAGCGCCGCGCGCGGCCATGGGCGTGCCTGCAAGGTGGTATCCGGATGCGTGAACGGATTCGATGGCGACACCGCACCGGCCGTGGCCGTCGTCGCAGCAGGAGCAGCGGACGCCAGCATGCGGGTCGGCACCTGCTGCTGACGCGAAGCGACGCTGCGGGCGACCTGCTGGTTGCGCGTGGCCGCGCCACGGCGCGTGGATGCCAGCGCGGCGGCCGGCACCGCTGCGGCCAGCGCGGCCACCTCATCGGGGGCGGCCGGGCCGGGCTCGGCCGGACCCTTTGGTGCTGCGGGCGTGGCGGGGGCCGGCGTGGCCGCCGGCAGCTGCGCTGTCGTGGCGAACACCGGGACCTGCTCGGCCGGCGGTACGGTCTCGGGCAGGCGCTCGCGCGCCATGAACAGGGCAATCGCCGCGACCGATGCTGCAATCGCTGCGCCACCACCCCAGCGCCAGCGCGTGGCCGCGCGCGTGGCTGGCTGCGCCTGCGGCACCGGCTCGTCGGCAATGGCGCTGCGCACGCGCGCGGCAAAATCCAGCGGTGCCGGCGCGCTGGCCGCACCGCGCAGCACATCGCCGCACAGCTGCCAACGCTCGTGGCAGCCGGCCAGTTCCTCGTCGTGGGCCAGGCGGCGTAGCAGGAAGCGCGACTCGTCGGCGCTCAATTCGCCATCCACCAGCGCAGACAGCTGCTGACGGTAGTGACGCTCGAACTTGTCGGTGGTGGACATGGCAGGGTTATGGCTCATACACGGTGTCGCTCACGGGTGGCGCTTTCGGTCTCCAACAGAGGCCGCAGCTCGATGTCGATGGCCTCGCGCGCCCGGAAGATGCGCGAGCGCACCGTTCCGATCGGGCAATCCATCTTTCGCGCGATTTCGTCGTAGCTCAGCCCCTCCACCTCGCGCAGGGTGATGGCCGACCGAAGTTCTTCCGGCAGGGCTTGGACCGCACGCATCACCGTTTGTTCCAGCTCCTGTCGCATCAATTCGCGCTCCGGGGTGTCGGTATCGCGCAGGCGGGTGGCACCATCGAACTGTTCGGCATCGCTGATCTCGATATCGTCGGTGGGCGGACGGCGGTTGTGCGCAACCAGATGGTTCTTGGCAGTGTTGACGGCAATGCGGTGCAACCAGGTATAGAACTGCGAGTCGCCGCGGAAACTGTTGATCGCGCGGTAGGCGCGCACAAACGTATCCTGGGCCACGTCCTGGCACTCGCTCCAGTCGGCGATGTAGCGCCCGATCAACGCAACGATGCGGTGCTGGTATTTGCGCACCAGCACATCGAACGCTGCGCTCTCGCCGCGCTGCACACGCCGGACCAGTTCCAGGTCCAGCTCCTGAGGTGTATCGACTTCGGCCATGTCGGGCCGCACTCCTGTCAGCCCACCGAAGTCGGGCAATGAGACAACCATTGAAAAGAAAAGTTCATACCGATCCGGACGATCGTCACGCATCAGACTAGCTGCACCGATGCGCCACTGGCGACGCCTCGCACGAGGCGCGCGCCGCCCTGCCGACAGGTATGGGTATTTGACGTGAAGGAAACAACCTCTGGATGATAACGACCTTTCCTTATATCTCCGGACGGCCAGACGCATGCTTCCAGGTTTCGACGGGCTCCGATTCAGCCATTGGCAGGCCGACCTGCGCGAGGACGGCGTGGTCGTGCTCAGCCTTGATCGTCAGGGCGCACCGGTCAACGCGTTTTCGCAGGAGGTGCTGCTCGAACTGGGCGCGCTGGTCGAGCGCCTGGCGCTGGACCCGCCCAAGGGCGTGGTGCTGCGCTCGGGCAAGCCCAATGGCTTCATCGCCGGCGCCGACCTGAAGGAATTCCAGGAGTTCGACCGCAAGGGCACCGTCAACGATGCGATCCATCGCGGCCAGAGCGTCTTTCAGAAGCTGGCCGAGCTGCCCTGCCCCACGGTGGCGGCGATCCACGGCTTCTGCATGGGCGGCGGCACCGAGATTGCGCTGGCGTGCCGGTATCGCGTGGCCTCCGACGATGCCGGCACGCGCATCGGCCTGCCGGAAACCAAGCTCGGCATCTTCCCCGGCTGGGGCGGCAGCGCCCGCTTGCCGCGCCTGATCGGTGCGCCGGCGGCGATGGACCTGATGCTGACCGGTCGCACCGTCGCGGCCAAGGCCGCACGCGCGATGGGCCTGGTCGACAAGGTCGCCGCGCCCGCGGTGCTGGTCGATGTCGCCGCCGCGCTGGCGCTTACCGGCAGCAAACGCCCGTTCAAGCAGCGCGCCACCGCGTGGGCCACCAATACCTTGCTCGCGCGCAAGCTGCTGGCGCCACAGATGCGCAAGCAGGTTGCACGCAAGGCGCGCAAGGAGCATTACCCGGCGCCCTACGCCCTGATCAACGTGTGGGAACGGGCCGGCGGCAGCGGCATCCAGGCGCGCCTGGCGGCCGAGCGCAAGGCGGTGGTCAAGCTCGCCAGCACGCCGACCGCACGCAACCTGATCCGCATCTTCTTTCTCACCGAGCGCCTGAAGGCGCTGGGCGGCAAGGATGCCGGCGCTGAGGCGCTGGCTCCGATCCGCCATGTGCATGTGGTCGGCGCCGGCGTGATGGGCGGCGATATCGCGGCCTGGGCGGCGTACAAGGGCTTCGAGGTGACGCTGCAGGATCGCGAGCAGCGCTTCATCGATACGGCGCTGGGCCGCGGCGGCGAGTTGTTCGCCAAGCGCGTCAAGGACGAGGCCAAGCGGCCGGCGGTGGCGGCGCGCCTGCGTGGCGACCTGGCCGGCGCGGGCGTGGCGCAGGCGGACCTGGTGATCGAAGCGATCATCGAGAACCCGCAGGCCAAGCGCGAGCTGTATCAGTCCATCGAGCCGCAGCTCAAGCCCGATGCCTTGCTGACCACCAACACCTCGTCGATTCCGTTGACCGAGCTCCGCGGGCATATCCAGCGCCCGGCGCAGTTTGCCGGCCTGCACTACTTCAATCCGGTATCGATGATGCCGCTGGTGGAAATCGTGCAGCACGACGGGCTGGATCCGGCCAACGTCGCGCGCCTGGCGGCATTCTGCAAGGCGCTGGACAAGTTCCCGGTACCGGTGGCCGGCACGCCGGGCTTCCTGGTCAATCGCGTGCTGTTCCCGTACCTGCTCGAAGCGGCCACCGCCTATGCCGAAGGCGTACCGGGCCCGGTGCTGGACAAGACCGCGGTGAAGTTCGGCATGCCGATGGGGCCGATCGAACTGATCGACACGGTGGGGCTGGACGTTGCCGCCGGCGTGGGCGCAGAGCTCGCACCGTTCCTGCACCTGCCGATTCCGGCGGCGCTGGCCACTGTAGAGCCGGGCAAGCGCGGCAAGAAGGACGGCCAGGGCCTGTACAAGTGGGAGAACGGGCGCGCGGTCAAGCCCGAGGTCGCCAGCGGCTACGAGGCGCCGGCAGACCTGGAAGATCGCCTGATCCTGCCGCTGCTCAACGAAGCGGTCGCCTGCCTGCACGACGGCGTGGTGGCCGATGCGGACCTGCTCGACGCCGGCGTGATCTTCGGCACCGGCTTTGCGCCGTTCCGCGGTGGCCCGATCCAGCACATCCGCAGTGTCGGCGCCGACGCCTTGCTGGCACGTCTGCAGGCACTGCAGGCGCGCTATGGCGAGCGTTTCGCGCCGCGCCCGGGCTGGCAGTCGCCGTTGCTGCGTGAACCGGTGGAGTGAACCGTCGACGCTGTCTTCGACGTCGATCAGCCACGCAAGCGGGGGGCGATCGGCGACTGGGGTGATCCGCAGGTTGCAGCGCGGCGAGCCATCGACACACGCTGTCACAGGCAACAAACAACAACGGCGAGCCGAGGCTCGCCGTTGTTTTTACCAGCTTGCAACGTGCCTCAGAAACGCAGACCCACACTGGTGAAGAAGTAACGACCCGCCTGGTCGTAACCGGCGAGCGAGTTGCCGTTGAAGGTCAGGCTGCCGCCCACCAGCGGCGGCTCCTTGTCGGCGATGTTGTTGATGCCCAAGGTCCAGGTGACGTAATCGCCCAACTGCATCGAACCGGACAGGTCGAAGTAGTTGTACGCCGACACCTTGTTGCCCTGGTTCACCAGGCGTACGTCGGTTGTGCCACGGGTGCCGTCGGTGTTCTGGTAATCCAGCTCACCGATATAACGCCAGCGCAACCCGACGGTGTAGCGATCGAAGCTGTAGCGCGTGCTCAGCACATGCCGCCATTCGGCACTGTTGCAGGCCACGTTGACCACGCCCGCGCAGTCGTAGGTCACTTCCTGCACACCCGGAACCGGCTCGTACTCCTGCTTGATGGCGTAGCTGCCCATCATCGAGGCGGTCAGGCGCCCGGGGCCAACGCTCCAGGCATACGATGCGGTCAGATCCACGCCCTGGAAATGCAGCGAACCAAAATTATCCTGGGAATTGAGGATCAGACCGGACACGTCCGGGTCGCTACCGCGGAACAGATCGCCCGTGGTGGCATTGCGGCGCACGCGGCTGCAGATATCCGCATTACCGGTCACGCCGCATGCGGTGAGGATGTTGGACGAGCCGATGCTGCGGATCGCGTCGTCGATCTTGATGTCGTAGTAATCCACGCTCAGATCGAGCCCCTTGATCGGGCTGGCAGCAAAACCGACGGTCCAGGTGTTGGCCGTTTCCGGCTGCAGCGTCGTATTGCCGCCGCCGATTTCGTTGTACTGGCCGGCCGGGTTGGCTGCAACGCGGCCGTATTGCGCCGCAGTCACACCGGTGTTGGCGCACTGGGCCTGGGTGAAGACCGGATTGGCACCGGCGCACGGGTCGCTACCACTCCATAGCCCGATCGTATTTTCGTTATACAGCTCGGTCACGTTCGGAGCGCGGATCGCACGATTCCAGCCCGCGCGCAGGTGGTATTTGCCATCGACGAATGTTGCACCCAGACCGGCCTTGTAGGTACTCACACCACCGGAGGTGTCGTAGTCCGAATAGCGATAGCCAAGCTGCATGTCGAGGTGATCCAGGCTACCGGCCTGCGCCACCAGCGGCACCGCGCCTTCGAGGAACAGTTCCTTGACGCCGATGTCGCCGGACACATTGGAGGTCGGGCCACCCAGGCCGGTGAAGTTGCCGGTCTGCATGTTGCTGTCGGCCACCCGCTTGAAGGTCTCGTTGCGGGTCTCGACACCACCGACCAGACTGATCGGGTTATCGCCGGCCCACGGCAGGCTGTAGCCGAAATTGCCGGTCACATAGGCGTTGAACACGCGCATCGAGGTTTCGTAGTTGACGATACCCACGCCCTGCAATGCCTCTGCCTCTGCTGCGGTGACACTGTCGGTCCACACGCTGTAGGGCACGCAACCATCGAACGAACCAGGCTGGCAGCCCAGCAGTGCATCGCGGACGCGCGTGGTCACGAAGTCGTTCCTGTTTTCCGACTTGGTGGTGCTGCGGTTGTAGGTGAACGAGGCGTCGTACGACCAGTTGTCGTTGATGTCGCCCTGGGCGCCGGTGGTGATGCTGAAACTGTTGGTATCCGAGTCGGTGATGCGCGGGCCGCCTTCGACGTTGCGCTTGGCCACGTAGACGGTGAACTCGTCGTCGGTGATGCCCACATCGTTACACAGGCTGCCGATCACCGAGGTGGCGCAGTTGACGTTGAGGTCGGTGAAAAACGCACCCGACGGCGCGATCTGGGTCGAACTCTTGCGGTTGACGAACAAGGTTTCGAGATAGGGCTTGAAGTGCTCGTTGACCTCGTACTTGATGTTGGTGCCGGCCGTGTAGCGCGTGTCCGGACGCTGGTAGTAATTCAACGGCGCGAAGTTGTAGAGGTTCGGGGATGCGACCTGCGACCAGGTGCCGCCGGCTGAAGGCTGCACGTAGAACGCGCCAGCCGACGGAGCGACGACATAGAAGTTGGCTGGATCTGCGGTGGCAGAGCCGCCGCAGGCGGTGCCGCGGTTGCTCAATGCGCATGCGGAGTAATCGCGCTGGCCCTGCAGCAGTGGATCGTTTTCGCGCCAGGTGGCCCATGCGGTGGCATGCCCCGCCTCGCCGAAGCTGCCGCCGATGGCCAAATCCACATTGCGGGAGATGCCGTCGAAACCGGAGTTTCCAGTCGGATAATCGTAACCGGCGTCGTCCATCAGACCGCGCATCAAGGTGTTGCCGTTGTCGTGCTGGTAGGCGTTGTAGCCCATGTCGACACTGACACCTTCGAACTCGTCGTCGAGCACGAAATTGACCACGCCGGCGACGGCATCGGAGCCGTACACCGCCGAGGCGCCGCCGGTCAGGATGTCCACGCGGCGCACCAGCGCTGCCGGAATGATGCTGATGTCCGGACTCTCGCCGATGCCTTTGGGAATGCGCCTGCCGTTGACCAGGGTCAAGGTGCGCTGCGCGCCCAATCCACGCAGATCGACGGTCGCATACCCCTGCGAGCCATTGTTGGCGAAGTTGTCGAAGCTCGCCGAGAGCTGCGGGTACTGGTTGATCAGATCTTCGACCTTGGTCGAGCCGGTGTACTGGAATTCCTCCTTGTTGATCTCTGCCACCGGACTGGAGGCAGTCATCGTCTGGCTCTTGATGCGCGTACCGGTGACACTGATCGCGTCCAGGCTCTTGAGTTCCGTCGAGGGCTGCTCCTGCGCCATCACGGTTCCCGACAGGGCAAATGCGGCAGCGCCAACCGTGAGCGATACCCGGATGGCGTCGCGCAGCTTGGTGGTCTTCAATCTCATCTCTCTCTCCGAGAAGTTCGAACGGGTGAGCGCGACGCACTGCATCGGCATCTGAGGCAATGCCGGCACGTGCTGCGACGTTGTTGGCAAGCGCATCAAACTGCGCTTCCACACTGGCGAACGGCCGGACGAAAGAGCGCCCGAAAAAACGTTGCCAACCCGATGTTAAGACCACGTTGAGGAGAATTAAAGCGCCATTCAGAAATGCTCCGAATCGGTGCGACGAATCCCCAAAACAGTGCGGAAGTCAGGCAAAAGTGGCCCTTTGCCGCCGGTGTCTGATGTAGGGCTCGATGCCGCCACGTGTGTTCGCTCGTGGCTCGCGAGCCGGCGGCGCGCTCACTCGGAGGACTGGACCGGTGGATCGGCCAGCGCCAATCGCTACACCACTTCGGCGCCGGGCACGATCACGCCAGCTGCCTGAAGTCGCCTCAACAACGGCAGCAGTACGTCCAGATGCCGGCGAGAGCTATGCACCGAGCGTTGGTGGACATCGCCGCGCACCTGCGCCGCGCTCGCAGTCACGAACGGCACATGCTCCAGTTCGGCGATGGTGTCGCTGCGCGCCAGCCCGCACCAACTCAGCACCCGCGTGATCTGCTGGTCGGTATCGCGCACCAACTCTTCGTAGTGCACGTCGAGAATGGCGCCGGGCAGCACCGCATGCCAGTGCCGCATGGTCTGCTGGTAGGCCAGGTAGTAATCCGCGAGCTCATCGAGCGCGTACGAGAACGGATAGGCGTTGTAGAACAAGGTCTTGTACATCGCATAACAGGTGTCCAGCGGATCGCGCACCAGATGGATGATGCGTGCGCGTGGCAGCGCGGCGGCAATCATGCCGCAATACAGGTAATTGACCGGCAGCTTGTCGATGAACACCGGATGGTCGTGCACCAGCTCACGGGCACCGCGCAGATACTCCTGCCCAAGCGCCGCGAAATCGATCTGCAGCGATGCCTGGGCGGCGGTCAGTTCGGGATTGGTCGACAGTACGCCGGAGGTCGCACTGCCGAGCAACGCACCGAAATCCATCAGCTCCCCGGCCGAGCGTGCACCGCCGCGCTGGATCAGCAGGCGCTCCAGCAAAGTGGTGCCGGAGCGTGGCAAACCGACGATGAAGATCGCTCCCTCGCCCGCATGACCGGGCTGCAGTGCGCGCAAGGCAGCCGGGCCGTACGCCTCGAGCACCTGGGCGATATGCGCACACTCGGCAGCAACGTCGTATTGCAAAGTCTTGCGCTTGCAGGCCGCTGCTGCGGTCAATGTCTCGAACGACTCCGCATGCTGGCCCAGGTCCTCCAGCTCCTTGCTCAAGGCGTACAGACCGGCCGCTCGGGCGGATGGTTCCGATAGCGTGGTCAAGCGGTGACGCAGATCGTCCAGGTGGTTGTGCTGCCCGGTCTGACGCCGGAGCGTGGCGCGCAGGTACAAGGCATCGCCCGTGCCGGGTGCCAGTTGCAATAGCCGCTCCAGGGTGAGCTCAGCCGCATCGAATTCACCGCCAAAGAACTGCATGGTGGCGAGGTCGTACAGCAAGCCGGGCTGTTCTCCCAGCAATGTCATCGCATGCCGGTACGCATCACGGGCGGCCGCCACCTCGTGGCAGCCACTGTACAGCGCACCGATCCGCCACCATGCAGCGCCGTCGGCGGCCGCCAACGCCTGCGCCTGGCCGGCGACGAGCCGGGCCTCGCGGCGGCGACGCAGCTGCAGCAGCAAGCTGGCGTATTTGATCAATAGCGGGAGCGGTGACGTTGCAACCGCCGCAGCCTGTGCGATGCGGTCGGCTGCGGCCTGCGGATCGCCGTTGGCCAACCGGGCTTCGCTGGCAAGCTCCAGCAGATGCGCATTGCCTGGCTGCTCTGCGCAGGCGCGGTCGGCGAACACAGCTGCCTCGGCATAACGTCCCTGACGCAGCAGTTGATACCCGTTGTGCAACAGGGCGCGTAGCGGTCTCTCAGTCATCCATTCTCTTCTGTCTGTTGCGATGCCGTCGGTGGCCTGGCTAGTCGATGCGGCGGGCACGTAGTGCCACACCGGCAGCGGTGACCAGCATGTAGCTTCCCATTGCGGCCTTGCGGATCACCACGACCTCGCCCTCGGCCAGCGGCCCACGGCTGGTCGCTTCCGTCAGCGCCCAACGCTGGCGACTGTCCAGCGACACGATGCGCGTACCGTCTGGCTGATACGCCACCGCGAGCACCTTCGCGGTGAGTTGCGCAGGCGCTGACTGCTGCGCGCCTGTCGCTGCCGAGGCCTGTTGGCTGCTGCGGCCGAATGCCCTGACTGCCCTGTCCGCCTCCGCCGCCCGCACCGCCTGCGTTGGCGGGAAGCTGGCGTCATAGCAGGCCAGCCGCGGCAAGGGATCGAGTACTGCGGCGCAGCGATGCGTCGGCACGTCCTGCGCCGATGCCGCCCAGGCGCAGCTCAACACCGTCAGCCCCCACACCACTCGCTTGTGCATGCGCGCATCTTCACTCGTCGATTGCAGCAGAGCATACAAGGCAAGCGGCGCACACAGGAAAGACCGCTCATCACCGTCCGCCACGGGCCGATTGAACGCACCGACGGCGCCGCCTAAGCTGCAGGTCTCCCACCCGCTGCAAGAATGCCTGGAAAACGCCTTGGACCCGTCCTTGCAGCACGCCGCACGCTTACTGCAACAAGGCCATCTGGCGCAGGCGATCGCCGCTTATCGCCGCATCCTGCAAGCGCAGCCCCGCTGCGCCGATGCCTGGTACAACCTGGGATATCTGCTGCGCCAGACCGGCGAGGCATCCGCCGCACTGGACGCTTATGCGCAGGCATTGCAATGCGGTGCCGCACTGCCGGAACAGATCCATCTCAATCGCGCCGCGCTGCTGAGTGACCATCTTCATCAGGAGGCGGCAGCGCTGAAGGAACTCGACCTGGCACTGCAGTGCCGGCCGGACTACGCCCCGGCCTTGCTCAATCTGGGCAACCTGCAGGAAGAGCTGGGCGCACGCGACCAGGCGGTCGCCGCCTATCGCCGGCTGCTCGCCAGTCCTCCTGTCGATGCCCAGACACGGGCGCTGCAGCTGCAAGCCACCGCACGCCTGCTGCACCTGGATCCTCCCACGCATGCGCAGGACACACGCCTGCTTGCACTTGCGCAGGCAGGCTCGGTCGCGGGACAGGATCCTGCGTTGACGGCCACGCTGCTGCATGCACTGGCCCATGCCTACGACCGCCTCGGCCTGCACAGCCAGGCATTCGCTGCGGCCAGTGCCGCCAACCGGCATGGCCATGCACATGCGCGGCGCTATGACCCGATCCGCACACAGCAGCAGTTCGACAGCATCGCTGCGGTATTTGCCGATGCAAGCGACGCGCGCCAGCCACCGCCCATGGATGCTGTCGGCGACGCGGTGCCGGCACTGTTTATCTGCGGCATGTTCCGCTCCGGCTCCACCTTGATCGAACAGGCCTTGTCGCGCCACTCGTGCATTGCCGCCGGGGGCGAACTGGATGCGCTGCCGCGACTGGTTGCACAGTCGCTGTCGCCGTTCCCGCAAGCCGCGCAGCATCTGTCCTCGCACACGCTGACGCAGCTGGCCGCGGCCTATCGTCAACGCATGGCAGCAGCCGTTCCCCAGCATGCGCAACTGCGCTACATCACCGACAAGCGCCCCGACAACTTTCTGCTGATCGGGCTGATCAAGCAGCTGTTTCCGGCGGCCAGGATCGTGCACACACGCCGTCACCCGCTGGACAACGGGCTGTCGATCTTCATGCAGCAGCTCAATCCGCAACGCTTTGACTATGCGGGCCGGCTGGAGGACATCGGGCATTTCTATGCCGCCTACCAGCGACTGATGGCGCATTGGCTGTCGCTGTATCCGGACAGCATCCACACGTTCGACTACGACGCCTTTGTCGCCGCGCCGGAGCCCAGCCTGCGCGCACTGCTGGACTTTTTGCAGTTGCCCTGGGAACCGGATTGCCTGGATTTCCACAAGGCGCCTGGAGCCGTCAGGACAGCCAGCTACTGGCAGGTGCGCCAACCCCTGCATGGCGATGCGTCCGGACGCTGGAAACCCTACGCGACCCAGCTCGCTCCGCTGCGCGACACACTTGCCCGGTTTGGCATCATGCCTGCGGACTGAACCGGCCGACTACCGGCACCACCTCATCCCGCACGGTGGCGCGCAATCGCCGTCTCCATGGCATTGACCATCTGCCGCTCCTCCTGGCTCAGCAGCGGGTTCCAGACATCGAAGATCAGCACCGCACGCTGCTGCGCGCTCGCGTTGCGCGCTTCATGCTCGATCGAGTCGTCGAACACCAGTACCTTGCCGACCTCCCACTGCCGCCAGTCGTAACCGACCCGGAAGCTGCAGCCCTCGGGCACGATCAACGGAAGATGCGCCACCAGACGTGCGTTGGTCTCGCCGTGGTGCGGCGGAATGACCGTCTGCGGCGCAAGCACCGAAAACATCGCGTTGGGGCACACGCCGTCGATCTGCGCCGCATCGACCAATGCCAACGCGGCGGCGGTTGCCGGGCACTGCCGCAGATGCTCATCCACCGGCTGTCCATGTGCCCACAACGGATAGGAACTCCATGCCGGCGAATGGTTGAGCTCCTTCCACTGATTGACCGGCTGGTCCGGCGCGTAGGCGATGTACGGCGCAAAGCCGCCCTTGTCCTCGTGCATGACGGCGCGAAGTTCCTGCGCGATCGCCGCGGTCTGACGCTGTACTGCAGCGATCCAGGGAAACGCGTCCGGCGGGTGAAACGGCAGGGCTGGCAGTCGCGGGATGTACAAGCGGTTGGATTGGGAATGGAACGGGCGACTGCGCCCGCATGCGATCGCGGCCGCTTCCGCCCAGCGTCCTGCGAGTGCGGCGTCCACGGCGATGCCAGGAGCGTCCAGGACGGCGCGCAATTGCGCCTCCAGCTCAAGCGTGTCCTGCTCCACCGCCTGCGTGGCCAGGGCCAGCTTGCGACGCAACACCGCAGGCCATTGCGGCTCCGGCGGCGCGACCTTCAGCGCATCGCGATAGACACTAGCGGCGGCGCGCGGACGGCCGCGTGCCTGCAGGAATGCGGCCTTTGCCAGCAGCCCGGGCAGGAAGTACGCATCCAGCGCCAGCGCCGCGCTGATGGCCTGCCATTCGCCATCCACATCGCCTTGCGCCTGCTTCACCACCGCAATGGTCAGCACGATCATCGGATCGCCCGGGCTGCTTGCGCGTGCGCCTGCCAGGTATTCCAGCGCCGCCGTTGCATCGCCGCGCTGGTAGGCGTGCACGCCCAGGCTGTACAAGGCCTGCGGGTGCGTCGGCGCCAACTGGCGCACCTGTGTCCACAATTGCTCGGCCTGTTGCCATTGCCCGGCCGATGCTGCCGCGCCCGCCTCGGCGATCAGCGTGGCGATGCGTTCGTTGCGTTGTTCGATCTGTACCGCCATTGCGCCGCCGGCCTCGCAGTCTTCCCCGGCTCGATCATACGGCCTGGGAGGCAGCCAGGAAGCAGGACGGTTCTCCCCTGGATCGGACCCGATGACCTGGCTGGGCGCTGCTCCAGGCAACGCCATGCCACCGCCGATCAGACAACAAGCCCACTGGCGGCGTGGTCCGCGTCAGTGCGCGTGGCCGCCGTGCGAATGCGCGTGACCACGGTGATCGTCATGCGCGGCGCCTTGCGCGGCCGGGGCCGCGCCACACGGCTCGGTGCCGCAGTCGCCACTCTCCACCTGCAAGGTGACGTGGGTGATCTCGAAACGCGCGTGCAGCAGCTCGGCGAGGGCGTCGCGCAGGCGGTCGCGGTCGGTGGTTTCGCTGACCACCACGTGTGCGGTGAGCGCGGGCGTGCTGGAGGCCAGTGCCCAGACATGCAGGTCGTGCACGTCTTCGACGCCGGGGTAGCTGCTCAGCGCCTGCTGCACCTGCGGCAGATCGATGCCTTTGGGCACGCCTTCTAGCAGCACGTTGATCGCCTCTCGCAGCAGCACCCAGGTGCGCGGCAGCACCCACAGGCCGATCAGCACGGCCAGCACCGGGTCGATCCATTGCCAGCCGGTCCAGCGGATCAGCAACGCGCCGATGATCACCGCCACCGAGCCAAGCATGTCGCTCCAGACCTCGAGATAGGCACCCTTGACGTTGAGGCTCTCGCCGCTGCCGGCGTGCAGCAACTTCATGGCGATCAGATTGATCACCAGGCCGAAACCGGCGATCAGCAGCATGCCGCTGGAGGAAATATCCTGCGGTGCGCGGAAGCGCTGCGCGGCCTCCCAGAGAATGTAGGCGCCGACTGCGAACAACAGCGCCCCATTCGCCAGCGCGCCGAGCGCTTCCAGCCGCACATAGCCGTAGGTACGGCGCGCATCGGCAGGACGACGGCTCAGGCGCACGGCAAGCAGGGCGATCATCAGGCCCACGGTATCGGTGGCCATATGTGCGGCATCGGACAGCAGCGCCAGGCTGTTGGTGATGAACGCACCGATGACTTCCGCCAGCAGGAACGTGGCGGTGAGTCCCAGCGCCCACCACAGCGGTGTCTCGTGGCGGATTTCGCTGGGTGCGTGGTTGTGGTCGTGTCCCATGGATGCGGTGGCCTCGTGCAATGCGCGCACCTTAGGCGCACGCGATGGCGGAGACTATTACACCCGGGCGTGATGACATCACATCACGCGAGCGCGGCGCCGCACCTTGTTGCCCAGGCCGGATAGCGACTTGGGGCGGCCAACAGAACCTCTCGAACGCCGCAGCGATGGCGGCAACGTGTCGGCAACCCCCGCTTTCGTTAGCGGGTGGAGTGATGTCGTATTGGCAGTGACGTTGCTCGATAGAAAGAAGCCGATCAGACCGCACCTCGTCGGACGGCTGCGCTGCATGTGCTGCATGCACCGCCTGCCCCTGCTTGCAACCGTGCGTACCGACCATCGTGACTGGTCCTTGCTCGCCCACCGTCGCGGGACCTTACGCGGCATGGATGCCGCGTAAGAGCCTACAAGGACGTACTTGCGGCGTGTCCCGCGATGGTGGGCGGGCAAGGGCCCTGCAGCAAAACCACAGCGTCGAGTGCGCGGTGCCCTCACCGCGTCAGACAGTTTGCTGGCTGTGCTATTGAAAAAAAAAAATGCACACCGATCAACTCGACTGGTCCTTGCCCGCCCACCGTCGCGGGACCTTACGCGGCAAGGATGCCGCGTAAGAGCCTACAAGGACGTACTTGCGGCGTGTCCTGCGATGGTGGGCGGGCAAGGACCTCGCAGCCAAGCCGCAGATCATCCGCTCTACAGCCGACACCCCTAGTTCGATCAACTCTCCAGACAGAGACGAATCACCACTCCAGCCGCACCTACTTGACGGTGGGCGTAGACACTTTTGCTCGCCGCTCTCAAACCTTGGCCACCAGCTTGATCACGCTGGAGAAATCCAGCGCACCGTTGCCGGCCTGGCTGTTCATCGCGTACAGATTGCGCGCCAGCTCGCCGAGCGGAATCGACACGCCTGCCTGCACTGCGGATTCGGCGACCAGCCCCAGGTCCTTGAGCATCAGATCGTTGCCGAAGCCGCCGCTGTAACCGCGCGATGCCGGCGCGCTGGGCAACACGCCCGGCCACGGATTGCACACTTCGGTGGCCCAGCTGCGTCCGGTGCTGACCGCCATCATCTGCGACAGCACCGCCGGGTCCAGCCCCTGCGCAACGCCGAGCGCCAGCGCCTCGCCGGTGGCGGCCATGATCACGCCCAGCGCCATGTTGTTGCACAGTTTGGCGACCTGGCCGGCGCCGTTGTCGCCAACGTGGAAGATGTTCTTGCCCATTGCCTGCAACACCGGCCGCGCGCGCTCCAATACCTGCGCGGCGCCGCCGACGATAAACGTCAGGCTGCCTGCCGCCGCACCCGCCGTCCCGCCGGAGACCGGCGCATCCAGCACCGCCAGGCCACGCGCCTGCGCCTCGGCGGCGAGCTTGCGTGCGCTGGCGGGTGCGATGGTGCTGCAGTCGATTACCAGGGCACCTTCGGGAATCTGCGCCAGAATCCCGGCCTCGCCCAGGTACAGCGCTTCGACATGGCGGCTGGCCGGCAGCATCGAGATCACGATCTCGGCGTCGGCCAGGGTGTCGTGTGCGGAGCTGGCGGCATGCGCGCCGGCAGCGACTGCCGCATCCAGCGCAGCGGGCACCAGATCGAACACCCGCAGCTGGTGCCCGGCCTTGCTCAGGTTGGCGGCCATCGGCCCGCCCATATTGCCCAGGCCGATAAAAGCGATCTTGCTCATGGTGTGGTTTTCCAGGGTTGGGCGGCCATCACCGACTGGCGCGGCCGTTGAATGGTGTGCCCGGCCGCAGCGCAGTGCGGCAAACGGATGCAGTGGCGTTCCTCGGCCCTGCACTGCGGATGCGGCTCATTGTCCGCATCCGCCAAGACCGTTCGCAGCGGCGTGTCAGCGACTCAACCTGCACCAAGATCGGCAAGTGGATGCCGTGCAGGCGGCCAGGGCGATTGCAGGAATGCCGCCGCCCATTGCGCATCGGCCTGTTCGAGCGCGGCAGGCTGCCACTGCGGCGTGCGGTCCTTGTCGATCAACAGCGCGCGAATGCCTTCGGCGAAGTCGCCATGCGCGGCGGCATGCAGCGCCACCACGTACTCGGTGCGAAAGGTGTCTGCCAGCGTGCCGGTGCCCGGGTGACGTTGCAGCTCCCAGGCCAGGCGCGCCGAGCCGGGGGCGCCGGCGGCCAGCGTTGCACGCGCGGCCTGCAGCCAGGCATCTTCGCTTTGCAGTGCCAGGATTGCGGCGACTACCTCCTGCAGCGTCTGGCCTGCCACCAATTGCGCGATCAGCGCCGCATGCACCTGCAGCGGGCCCGGCGCCAGCGGTTGCGCAATCCCGTGCAGGAATGCGCCGAGCTGGGCGCGATCCTCATCGGCATCGCCTGTCCAGGCATGCGCGTCCAGGGCGTCCAGCACTGCCGCATATTGCGCATGCTCCAGGCGCACATCCGCAAGCCCGGCATAAATGGCATCGCTGGCGTCCAGCGGCGCGCCGGTCAGTGCCAGGAACAATCCGGCGCCGTGCGGCACGCGGCGCAACAACCAGCTGCCACCCACGTCGGGAAACAGGCCGACACTGATCTCCGGCATCGCCAGCCGCGAGCGCTCGGTGACCACGCGATGGCTGGCACCGGACATCAGGCCGATGCCGCCGCCCATGACGATGCCGTGGCCCCAGCACAGCAGCGGCTTCGGGTAGGTGTGGATGCGATGGTCGAGCCGATATTCCTCTTCGAAGAACGCAGCGGCGTGCGCATTGCCCTGCGGTTGCGCGCGACGTTGCTGCGCATCCGGCACCGCCTCGCGATGCGCGCGCATGCTCTGGTACAGACCATGCAGATCGCCACCCGCGCACAACGCCTTCTCGCCTGCGCCACGCAGCACCACGCAGGCAATCTGCGTATCGTCGGCCCAGATGCGCAACTGTGCATCCAGCAGGCGCGTCATCTGCAGGGACAGGCCGTTGAGCGTCCTGGGCGCATTCAAGGTGGCGATACCGATGCGATGCCCGTCGGCGCAATCGCGTTGTTCGAACAGCACCGGGGCTTCTTCGGGGAGGCTCACATCCAGCATCAGCCATTGCTCCACTGCGGTGCGCGCTTCTCGAGAAAGGCCGCCACTCCCTCGGCCTGATCCGCCTGCTCGAACAGGTCGACGAAGGCTTCGCGCTCTGCCACCAGCGCGGCGGCATGCGTGCCGTGGCGGGTGGACTGCACCAGGCGCTTGCACGCCGCAACGCTGGCCGGACTCTGCTTGCCGGCGCGCTGTGCCCAGGCAATGGCCAGCGCGCGCGACTCGCCCGTGCCCACCACCTCTTCCACCAGGCCGATGCGGTGCGCCGTGGCGGCATCCAGACGCTCGCCGAGCAGGATCATGCGCTTGGCCCAGCCCTCGCCGACCAGGCGCGGCAGGTTCTGGGTGCCGCCGGCGCACGGCAACAAGCCGACGCTGGCTTCCGGCAAAGCCAGTTGCGCGTGCTGCTCGGCAATGCGCAGATCGCAGGCCAGCGCGCACTCCAGGCCACCACCCATCGCATAGCCGTTGATGGCGGCGATCGACACGCCGCGAAACGCGCTCAAGGCTTCGAAAGCTTCGCCGAAGCGGCGCGCGGCCTCCCGTGCAGCAGCCTTGTCGCCATCGGCAAACTGCTTGAGATCGGCGCCGGCACTGAAGAACTTCTCGCCGTCGCCAGTGATCACCAGCGCGTAGATGCTGCGGTCCGCATCCAGCGCGCGGACCAGATCGCGCAAGGCTGCAAGACTGTGCACGGTCCAGGTGTTGGCCGGCGGATTGCGCAGGGTGACGATGGCGACATGGCCGTCGCGTTCGACATGTAAACCGGTATGCGTGCGTGTTGCCCAATCGCTCATCGCAATTCCTCCTCGCCGTTGAGCAGGTGGCGCGCAATGATCATGCGCATCACCTCGTTGGTGCCTTCCAGGATGCGGTGCACGCGGCTGTCGCGCAGCAGGCGCTCGATCGGATACTCGCGGATATAGCCGTAGCCGCCGTGGATCTGCAAGGCATCGTCGCAGATCGCAAAGCCGGCGTCGGTGGCGAAGCGCTTGGCCATCGCGCACCACACGGTGGCATCGTGGCTGCCGGCATCGAGCTTGCGCGCAGCGGTGTGCACCATCTGCCGCGCGGCCACCAGTTGCGTGGCCATGTCGGCCAGTTTGAATTGCAGCGCCTGGAAATCGGCCAGCTTCTTGCCGAACTGCCGGCGCTCGCCCATGTAGCGGCGGGCGGCATCCAGCGCGCCTTGCGCCGCTCCCAACGAGCAGGCGGCGATATTGATGCGGCCGCCATCCAGCGCCTTCATCGCCATCTTGAAGCCCTCGCCCTCCTTGCCCAGCAGATTGCCGGCCGGAATGCGCACGTTCTCGAAGCTCACCCCGCGGGTGGGCTGGCTGTTCCAGCCCATCTTCTCTTCCTTGCGGCCGTAGCTGATGCCGGGCGCATCGGCGGGCACCACGAAGGCGCTGATGCCGCGCGCGCCGTCGTCGCCGGTGCGCGCCATCACCACCAGCACATCGGTGGCGCCCGCGCCGGAAATGAAGGCCTTGCTGCCGTTGAGCACGTAGCTGTCGCCATCGCGCTGTGCACGCGTCTTGAGCGAGGCCGCGTCCGAGCCGGCACCCGGCTCGGTGAGGCAGTACGAACCCAGCTTGGCGCCGCTGGTCATCGCCTCGCCCCACTGCGCGCGTACCGCGTCGTTGCCGTAACTGGCGATCAACCAGGTGGCCATGTTGTGGATGCTGATGAACGCCGAGGTGGATGGATCGACCGTGGCGAGTTCCTCGAACACCACCGCGGCATCGAGCCGGCGCATGCCCAGGCCGCCCACGCCCTCATCGGTGTACAGCCCGCAGAACCCCAGCTCAGCCGCCTTGGCGATCGCCTCGCGCGGGAAGTGGCTTTCCGCATCCCAGTGCGCGGCGTGCGGTGCGAGTTCCTTGTCGGCAAAGTCGCGCGCGGCAGCGCGGAAGGCTTCCTGCTCGTCATTCAAATCGGCTGTATTGGCGTGTAGCTGGATGGCTGCATTCATGGCGATCGTGTCACTTGAGGGAGATGGTGGTGTTGACGCCGTGGCCCAGCGTTTCGTCGTCGAACCAGCGCGCGGTCACGGTCTTGGTCTGGGTGTAGAACATCACCACCTGCTTGCCGTACGGGCCCAGGTCGCCGAGCTTTGAGGCACGCGATCCGGTGAACGAGAACAGCGGCACCGGCACCGGGATCGGCACGTTGATGCCGACCTGGCCCACGTCGATGTCTTCCTGGAAACGCCGCGCCGCCGCGCCGGACTGGGTGAACAAGGCGGTGCCATTGCCATTGGGGTTGGCATTGACCAGGGCGATGGCCTCGTCCAGCGTGGCCGCCTCCAGGATCACCAGCACCGGGCCGAAGATTTCCTCGTCGTAGATGCGCATGCCCGGCCGCACGCCGGAGAAGATCGTCGGGCCGACGAAGTTGCCCTGCTCGAAGCCCGGCACGCTGGGCGCGCGCCCATCCAGTTCCAGTGTGGCGCCCTGCTCGACGCCGGAGGCGATCAAGCCTTCCACACGCTCGCGCGCCGCGCAGGAGATCAGCGGCCCGACCTCGGTGCCCGGCGCATTGCCCGCGCCCAGGGTCAGGCCCCTGGCCTTGGCCACCAGCGCCGGAATCCATTGCCGCGCCTCGCCCACCAGCACCAGTGTGGATGCCGCCATGCAGCGCTGGCCGGCCGCACCGAAGGCGGCGCCGACCATCGCATTGAGCGTCTGCTCCTGATTGGCGTCCGGCAGCACCACGGCATGGTTTTTCGCACCCATCATGCATTGCACGCGCTTGCCTGCCAGCGAGGCGCGCCGATAGACGTGCGTGCCGACCCTGGTCGAACCGACAAACGACAGCGCCTTGATGTCCGGGTGGTCGCACAACGCGTTGACCACGTCTTCGCCGCCGTGCACGACATTGAGCACGCCCTTGGGAATGCCCGCCTCCAGCGCCAATTCCACCAGCCGCATGGTCACCATCGGGTCCTGCTCGGAGGGCTTGAGCACGAAGGTGTTGCCGGTGGCGATGGCCATCGGAAACATCCACAACGGAATCATCGCCGGGAAGTTGAACGGGGTGATGCCCGCGCACACGCCCAGCGGCTGCAGCAGGCTATAGGTGTCCACGCCGTTGGCGACGTTGTTGGCCAACTCGCCCAACTGCAGGTTGCCGATTGCCGCGGCGTGTTCCACCACTTCCAGCCCGCGGAACACATCGCCTTCGGCATCGGCCAGGGTCTTGCCCTGCTCGGCGCTGAGCAGCGCGGCCAGCTCGGGCATGTGTTCGCGGATCAGCTGCTGGTACTTGAGGAAGATGCGCGCACGCGTGCCGATCGGGGTCTTGCGCCAGCTCACGAAGGCCTGGCTGGCCGCCGCCACCGCCGCGGCCACTTCGCCAGTGGTGGCGAACGGCACCTGTGCCAGCACCGACTGATCGGCCGGGTTGACCACGTCCTGCCAATGGGTGCTGGCGGAGGTGACGAACTGGCCGTCGATCAACAGGGAAACGCGCGGGACGGAATCACTCATTGCAGGGTCGCTCGCAGAAGGTCGCTACGGATACTTCGCATTGTTCGCAGCGGGACCTGGCATTCCCAGCCCGAGACTGCTTAATCGCGCTAAGCTGCCGCCACTATTTTGCGAATCTTGCGAATGCCGCAGTCGTCCCTCCCGCTCCGCCACCAGCTCGGCCTGCGCCTGCAGCGGCTGCGCCAGCGCCACGGCCTGACCCAGGCGGAGCTGGCACGCCGGCTCGGGCTGTCGCCGAGCTACCTCAACCAGATCGAGCGCAACCAGCGCCCCCTGACCCTGGCAATCCAGCAGCGGCTCAAAGCCACCCTGGGCGATCTGGACGGCCTGCTCGACCTGGACGACCCGGCCGCGCTGGTCGAGCCGCTGGACGAATCGCTGCGCAGCCTGGGCCACAGCCTCTCGGCCGCCGAACTGCGCGTGCTCACCGGCAACCTGCCGCAGGTGGCCCAGGCCCTGCTGGACCTGCACCGCGCCCACCAGCACCTGCTCGAGCGCACCGCCGCACTGGAAATACAGATCGGCGCCGACCACGCCGCACTGCCCTCGCTGTCGCCGGGCGAGCAGGTGCGCGATTACTTCAACCGCGCGCACAACTATCTGCCGGAACTGGATGAGCGCGCCGAGGCGCTGTATGCCGAACTCGGCCTGACCTCGGACAACCTGCCGCTGCGGCTGCGCCAACGCCTGGCCGATCGCCACGGCCTGCTGGTGCAGGACGCGCCCGATCTGCACAGCGACAAGCGCAGTGTGGATACGCAGGCGCGCGTGCTGTGGCTGCCCGCGCATCTGCGCCCTGGCCAGCAGGCCTTCCAGATGGCCGCGCAACTGGCCTTGCTGGAATGCGCGCCCTTGCTCGACGCACGCATCGCCGATGCCGGCTTCGAAGATGCCGAGCGTATCGCGTTGTCACGGATCGGGCTGTCGAACTATTTCGCCGGCGCGCTGGTGATGCCGTATGGCCAATTCCTGCGCAGCGCCCAGCGCTCGCGCTACGACATCGAATGGCTGGCCGATCGCTTCGGCGTCGGCTTCGAGGCGGTCTGCCACCGGCTCAGCACCTTGCAGCGGCGCGGTGCGGCCGGGCTGCCGATCTTCTTCATGCGGGTCGATCGTGCCGGCAACGTGTCCAAGCGCCACTCGGCCACCGACTTCCACTTCTCGCATGTCGGCGGCGCCTGTCCGCTGTGGATCGTCTATGAGGCCTTCAACCAGCCCGACCGCATCCTGACCCAGATCGCGCGCATGCCCGATGGCCGGCGCTACTTCTGGCTGGCGCGCCAGGTCAGCAGCGGCGCGCCCGGCTACGGCCGCCCGCGCAAGACCTTTGCGTTGGCGATGGGCTGCGACCTGCGCCATGCCGATCAACTGGTGTATGCGCGCGGCTGGGACCTGGACGCGGTGGACGATGCGGTGCCGATCGGCCCCGGCTGCCTGACCTGCGAACGCAACGACTGCATGCAGCGCGCCTTTCCGGCATTGCCCCGGTTATCTGCCCACCCGCGCTAGTGCAGAACCCTGGTCCGTCGCGCCGACCAGGCAACCTTGGTCCGCGGTACAGGCCACGCACACCGCAACTGTGACCGGGCAGACGCTACCGCTGCACTGCAGCATTCCAACGCGAGATAGCTCCCGCAAAATGCTTCATTGGAATGGAATGACTTGCGCTTCTACCCTGAAGCGGACACATGCAGGACAGGGGGACGTCAAGGCGATCGACCATCGTCGCAGCGTCACGCAAACGATCAATCAGCTCCACACCGCAGCAACCGCCATGCCCGCGTTGGACACGCCAACGCGCAGCCGCGCCACAGCGCCGCACCAGCGGCCACTATTTCATTCGGTAACTTTGTCCTGGGAGGGATCAAACGATGCCCGTTCACCACACCGGCCACCCGGCCAGCCGGCGCATGCGCCTGCGCCGCACCCCCGTGCGCGACGTTCTCTGCACCACCATCGCCTGTGTGCTGGCCACCGCGTTCAGTGCGCACGCACAGGACAGCGCGCCTGCCGCGCCGCCGGCCACTGATGCCACCACCACGGCTGCGCCGCCGGTCACGCTCGACAACATCACCGTGATCGGCCAGCGCGCCAGCCTGAACCAGGCGGTGCAGGCCAAGCAGATGTCCGATCACGTCATGGAAGTGATCTCCGCCGACAACATGGGCCAGATGCCCAATGTTACCGTCGCCGAAGCGCTGGTGCGCCTGCCCGGCGTCAACGGTACCCGCGACCGCGGCAACGAGAGCCTGGCGACCGTGCGTGGCCTTGGCCCGCGCATGACCATGGGCACCGTCAACGGGCGCGAAATCGCCTCCTCCGAGCCCAATCGCGCCGTGCGCTGGGAAGTGTTTCCCACCGAGATCGTCTCCACCGTCAAGGTCTACAAGACCCAGTCGGCGGACCTGGTCGCCGGCGGCCTTGCCGCGACGGTGGACATCTCCACCATCAGCCCGCTGGACTACACCGGCCCGGGCTTTGTCGGCACCGCCGGCCCGGTGTTCTACGACCACGCCAAGGACGTGGACGGCTATTCCCCGTGGGGCAGCCGCTTCGGTGCCAGCTGGGTGCACCAGATTAACGACAACCTCGCGGTTGCGCTGGGTGCCACCTACCAGAAACAGAAGAACTCCAACTCCTCGATCGGCAGCTGGGGCTATACCGATGCCACCACCTCGCGCGATGTGGACGGCGACGGCCGCGTGGACCCGACCCCGTGGGGCGCGGCCGACCAGCTCAAGCTGACCGAGCAGACCCGCACCGGTGCGATGGGCACCGTGCAATGGCGCTCGGGCAACTTCGAGTTGAAGTTCGACGGCCTGTATTCGCGTATCGAGATCGACGAGGACCAGTTGCAGAACTGGTTCAACGGCCTGGCCTACAGCACCTTCTCGACCGGCGCCAATCCGTACACCACGCCGGGCTCGTCCTACACTATCGTCGATGGCGACGTGGTGGCCGGCACGCTGGCCAACTCGAACCTGCAGGTCGACCATGTGGTCAGCCACTACAACGAGGTCAAGACGCTCACTGCCGGCGGCCTCAACGCCAAGTGGAGCGGCGATGTGTGGACGCTGGGCAGTGACCTGTCGTTCTCGCAGGCCAAGCGCGACAACACTTGGCAGGCGGTGCGCTTCGGCAGCAACCCGGACACCGTCTCGTTCGATTTCCGCCGCAGCGTCACCCCCACCATCAGCACCAGCTCGGACACGCCCGAGTGGGGCATCGCCGGCCAGACCGAGCCGCAGGGGCTGCGCGACAAGATCGCCGCGCTGGCGCTCAACGCCAGCCGCCCGGTCGATGCCGCGGCGTTCACCTCACTGGAATTCGGCGCACGCGCCGCGCGCCGCGAGAAGCAGAACCGCCGCTTCATCAGCAACCAGTCCGGTTACGACCAACCGATCTCGGCGTACCAGGGCCTGATCTATCCGGTGACCATGCCGGACTTGAACGTGCCCACGCTGACCGGCGGCAACATGGATGCCATCGCCCAGATCGGCTTCGGCGGTTTCGACCCGGCCACGCTCGACGAGCAGTTGCTCGACCACTGGAACGTCAAGGAAGACGTGCGCGAAGCCTTCGCCAAGGCGGTGTTCAGCTCGCAGCTGTTCGGCACCGATGTCACCGGCAACATCGGCGTGCGCCTGGTCAACACCAAGACCACCAGCGACGGCTTCGATTCGGTCGGCACCACCGTGCAGGCCAGCAGCGACAGCAAGGAATATACCGACGTGTTGCCCAGTGCCACCGTCAACTTCCTGATCGACGATCAACGCATCCTGCGCTTTGCGGTGGCCAAGGTCATCGCACGTCCGCCACTGGACGAGTTGCGCACCGGCCGGCGCTTGGACGACCCCAACGTCACCGTCGGCCAGCTCACCGGCAGCGGCGGCAACCCGCAGCTGGATCCATTCAAGGCCACCCAGGTCGACCTGTCCTACGAGTGGTACTTCCACAAGGAAGCGCTGGCGGCGATTGCGGTGTATCGCAAGGAAGTGGATTCCAGCATCGGCTACCGCACCGACCGCGAAGTGATCAACGGCCTGGATTACCTGGTCAGTGCGCCGTTCAATGGCGGCGGCGGGCATATCAACGGTGTGGAACTCACCTTCCAGACGCCGTTCTACTTCATCCCGCACATGGAAAACTTCGGCGTCTACTCCAACTTCTCGCTGGTCGATTCCAACCTCAAGGAATTCTCACCGGAAGACAACCCGCTGCCGCTGAGCGGGCTGGCACGCAAGACCGGCACCTTCGACCTGTGGTACAGCAACGGCAGCTTCGAGGCGCGCGTGGGTTACAAGTACCACAGCCCCTACACCGTGGTGTACGGCTGGAATGCGGCGCGGCTGGCACGGCTGCAGAGCGAAGGCACGGTGGATCTGAGCCTGAACTGGCAGTACAGCAAGCAGCTCGGTTTCCGCTTCCAGGCCGGCAACCTCACCAACGAACCGCTGCGCGCCTACACCGACAACAAGCCCAACCGTCTGGCCAACCAGGACGACGGCGGCTATCAGGTGTTCGGCCGTCGCTACGCGCTGGAAGCGACCTACAAGTTCTAAAGCACCGCTGACACCGCTGTTGCACGCCTGCTCCACCACTGCGCGCGGTGTGCGCAATCGCCTACGTCACTGACGTTGTGATTGCGCGCACCGCCCGCACGACGGCACCGCCGCATGCGGCAGGCTGTCACCCGCTCCGCGTTTCATCTGTCGAGGAATTGCATGCGCTCCACACGCCGCCTCTGGACGCCCGCGCTGCTCGCGCTGGCCATCTCCACCTTCGCACACGCCGCCCCGGCCCCCGCCACGCTGTATCTGGGCGCGGACCTGTCCTACGTCAACGAGATGGAGGAATGCGGTGTGCAGTACCGCGAGAACGGCGTGGTCAAGGACCCGTTCGAACTGTTCCATGCGCACGGCGCCAATCTGGTGCGCGTGCGGTTGTGGAACGATGCCCGCTGGACCCGCTACAGCGACCTGTCCGACGTCAAGAAGACCATCGCACGCGCACGCGCGCAAGGCATGCAGGTGCTGCTGGACCTGCACTATTCCGACGACTGGGCCGACGGCGAAAAACAGCTGATTCCTAAGGCCTGGGCCAGCATCACCGATACCGATGAACTGGCGCGCACGCTGTACGGCTTCACCTATGACACGCTCAGCGCGCTCGACCGTGCCGGCCTGATGCCGGAGCTGGTGCAAGTGGGCAACGAAAGCAATTCCGATCTGATGGACAGCAAGCCGTGGGACAAAAAGCGCCCCATCGACTGGCAGCGCAACGCCAAGCTGTTCAACGCCGGCATCAAGGCGGTACGCGACATCGGCGCACGCTCGGCGATCAAGCCGCGGGTGATGCTGCATATCGCCCAGCCGGAGAATGTGGAACCGTGGTTTGCCGCCGCGACCAAGGCCGGCGTCACCGACTACGATCTGATCGGCATCAGCTACTACCGCAAGTGGTCGACCCAGTCGATGGCCGAGCTGGGCAAGACCATCAAGCGCCTGCGCGGCCGCTTTGATGCCGACGTGGTGGTGGTGGAAACCGCCTATCCGTGGACGCTGGACTCCGGCGACACCTCGCACAATCTGCTCGGCCAAGACTCGCTGATTCCCGGCTACCCGGCCACGCCGCAGGGCCAGTTCCGCTACATGGTCGACCTCACCCAGCTGGTGATCGACACCGGCGGCGCCGGCGTCGTGTACTGGGAGCCGGTATGGACCAGCAGCAGCTGCAAGACACGCTGGGGCACCGGCTCGTCGTGGGAAAACGCCAGCTTCTTCGACTTCAAGCATGGCAATGAAGTGCTGCCGGCGATCGACTTCATGCGCCACCCGTATACCGGCGTACCTGCAACGACAAGCAAGCCTGCTGCGGGCACGCCAGGCAACGCTGCGGATACCGACAAGAGGACCCAGCCATGACCGGCATCAATCGCCGCGAACTGCTGCGCGGCATGCTCGCCAGCGGCGTAAGCGCTGCACTTCCGGTCGGTACGGCCGGTGCGTTGCTGCCCGCCATCGCCGCTGCAGCACCAGCTGCAGGTAACACCGCCACGCCGCTTGCCGCGCTCGGCGATGCAGCGTTGGCACCGCGCGAACGGCTGCTGTTCGACTTCGGCTGGCGCTTCCATCTGGGCCATGCCAGCGACCCAGCGCGCGACTTCGAGTTCGGTACCTTCCAGCGCAGCTTCGCCAAGGCCGGCAAGGACACTGCGACCGCCGCGCAACTCGCCTTCGACGACAGTGGCTGGGAACTGCTGGATCTGCCGCACGACTGGGCCGTCACCCTGCCCTTCCGGCAGGAACCGATCTCGGCCACCATCACCGAGGAAGATCCGGCCGCCGCGCACGGCTACAAACCGCTGGGCACGAGCTTTCCGGAAACCAGCGTCGGCTGGTATCGCCGCGTGCTGCAGATTCCCGCAGACGATCTGGGCAAGCGCATCAGCCTGGTGTTCGACGGCGTGTTCCGCGACTGCATCGTGTTCTGCAATGGCCACATCGTCGGGCGCAATGCCAGCGGCTATTGCGGCTTCGAGGTCGACCTCAGCGACGTGCTCGACTACGGCAAGCCCAACCTGATCGCGGTGCGCGTGGATGCCACCCTGGGCGAAGGCTGGTTCTACGAAGGCGCCGGCATCTATCGCCATCTGTGGTTGCACAAGACCGATCCGCTGCATCTGCCGCAGGACGGCGTGTTCGTGCGCAGCACGCTGCAAGGCACCACCGCCACCGCGCAGCTGTCCACCGAGGTGCGCAACGACGGCAGCGCCCCGCGCCAGTGCACGGTGCAGGCGCGCGTGACCGCGCCGGATGGACGCGTCGTCGCACAGGCAGCCAGCGCCGCGGTCACTGTTGCACCCGGCCAGGTGCACCTCGTCGAACAGACCCTGCCACTCGGCGAAGCGGCGCTATGGTCGATCGACACCCCGCAGCTCTACCGCCTGACCACCAGCGTGCACAGCGATGGCAAGGCGGTGGATGCGCTGGTCACCCCGTTCGGCGTGCGCACGGCCGTCTTCGATGCACAACGCGGCTTCCTGTTGAACGGCACGCCGCTCAAGCTGCACGGCACCAACAACCACCAGGACCACGCCGGCGTCGGCACCGCCATCCCCGACAGCCTGCACGAATGGCGCCTGCGCCAGCTCAAGTCGATGGGCTGCAACGCGTACCGCAGCTCGCACAATCCGGCCACGCCCGAACTGCTCGCGCTGTGCGACCGGCTCGGCATGTTCGTGATCGAGGAAACCCGCCGCATGTCCACCGACCCCGAAGCCATGGGCGAGCTGGAGACGATGGTGCGGCGCGGGCGCAATCATCCCAGCGTGATCCTGTGGTCGCTCGGCAACGAAGAGCCGCAGCAGGTCACCGAGCGCGGCGCGCGCATCGTCAGCCGCATGCAACAACGCGTGCGCCAGCTCGATCCCACCCGCCCCACCACTTTCGCCATGGACAAGGGCTTTGGCGATGGCGTCGGCCAGGTCGTGGATGTGGTCGGCTTCAACTACCGCACCAGCCAGATGGACGGCTTCCACGCGCAATACCCGCACATTCCGATCTACGGCAGCGAAACCGGCAGCACGGTGTCGGTGCGCGGCAACTACCGGCGCGACGACGCGCGCGGCTACACCCGCGCCTACGACACCGACCACCCATGGTGGGCCAGCACCGCCGAAGCCTGGTGGAGCTATGTCGCGCAGCGCCCATATATCGCTGGCGGCTTCATCTGGACCGGCTTCGATTACCGCGGCGAACCCACGCCCTACAACCGCTGGCCGAATGTCGCCTCGCAATTCGGCGTGCTCGACAGCTGCGGGTTTCCCAAGGACAACTACTGGTACTACCGCGCGCAATGGACCAGCGAACCGGTGCTGCATCTGTTCCCGCACTGGAACTGGGACGGCCTGCTGCAGCCCGATGACAAGGGCCGCATCCAGGTCTGGTGCCACAGCAATCTCGAAGCGGTGGAACTGCTGGTCAACGGCGTCAGCCAGGGCCTGCAGCAGGTGCCGGCCTACGGCCATGTCGAATGGCGCGTGGCCTACGCACCGGGCGTGATCGAGGCACGCGGCTATCGCGCTGGCAACTTGGTGCTCAGCGAACGCCGCGAGACGGCCGGCAAGCCGGCAGCGATCCGCCTGAGCTGCGACCGCAATGCAGTGCGCGCCGATGCCGAAGACGTGGCGGTGGTCAAGGTGGAGATCGTCGATGCGCAGGGCCGCCTGGTGCCGACCGCCGACAACCTGGTGCAGTTCGCGCTGCGCGGCCCTGCGCGGCTGATCGGCGTGGGCAACGGCGACCCCGCCAGCCATGAGGACGACAAGGCACCGCAACGCAAGGCCTTCAATGGACTGTGTGCGGCCCTGCTGCAGAGCACGCGCAGCGCCGGCAGCATCGTCTTGCAGGCCACCGCACCCGGCCTTGCCGCTGCCACCCTGCGCCTGGAGGCCGACAAGGCCAAACCGCGCGCATCGGTGGCCTGACGCAGGCCGTGGCAGCGGCTGCAGTGATCATCAGGAACCATGTCGGCACCAACCGACCGCAAGACTGGGAGTCCATGACCGGCTCCCGGCACAGTCAGTCGCCTGCGCCTGCGTGCGCAAGCGACAGGCAGTGGCGACACCCGCCCGGCCCACCGCCGCTAGGTCGCGCGACTGGATTGCTGGCGGGCCGGTTCACGCATCCGTGCTCCCTGCATCCGGCGCACGCGGAAAGTAGCGGCTGAGCTTTTCTTCCCACGCCTGGAACTGCTCAAGCGTGTAGGCATCCATCGGCCGCGGATCGGCGGCGACCGCCTTTTTCTGCGCCACATACGCGATGCGCTGGGACGACAGCTCGTCCCACGCCTTGCGCAGCATCACCGGGTCGGGATGCGAGACCATCATCGCTTCCAGCAGCGTGGCCTGCGCCACGCGTGCGGCCAGCAGGTCGCTGAGCGCCTCGGTCACGGCCTGCATCCACTCTTGCTGTTTCTGTTCCATACCCAACCGAATCGCTTGCCTCGTGCGCCGCGCACAATAGCGCGTCATCCGGAACGGCGGTGTGCAAGCACAGTTCAAGATTCAGGTCACCGCGTGCTGCGAACACGTGATTGATCTCTGCATCGCTTCGCCTGATCCATCTCATGCCCGCGACACTGCGTCACCGCAACGATGTGCTCCCGCGCGGCGCGTGGCGGCGCGGGAGCGCAAGCCTCATCGCAAGCGCGAGAACGCACCGATACCCGCGATCGCCAACCGGTCGGCGGGCACCGCCGTCTCCGCGAACGACAGCCGCAGGTAGCGGATCTGGCGGATCTCGGGGAAATTCAGGCGCTGGGTCGAGAGCGCATAGGCGATATTGGACAGCTCGCCGGCGCCAGCCGGCTGCCAGTGCTGCCCATCTTCGCTGGTTTCAGCGCGATAGCCTTTAGGCGGCGCCGCACCGTTCATCACCGTACGCGAGGGCGTGAGGCTGAAACCGGCAACCTGACGCAGCGCACCGAGGTCGATGGTCGCTTGTACGGGATGGCCCGGCGTGGGAGCGGGCGTGATCCAGATCGTACTGGCATCGTCGTCGAGCAACGTGTCCGCGCCTGGCGCGCTGGCCTCGACGATTCGCCAGCCGGCGGTGGACAGCACGTCTGGCGCGTTCGTGGTCGGCCGCGCGACCGGCACCGGCGCGACGGCGCGGAACAGCGCGAATTCGCTGATCGCCGGGCACACCGGCGCCTCCAGCACGAGCAGGCGCACCCGGCGTGCGGCGACCGGGCGATCCAGTCGCACGATGCGCTGTGCACCGATGCACTGCGCTTCGGCCAGCCGCCGCCATTGCCCATCGACCTCGGCTTCGACCGCGAAGCGGGTGACGCGCACGCCCAGCGGCAGATACTCGCGCAGCCGGATCAGGTCGAAGCTGTGCACCGCCGACAACTCCAGCGTCAGCGTCGGCGTGGTGACCTCGTCCGGCGTGGACCAGTAGCTGTCCGGCTGGCGGTCGAGGACGCGCGCCGGCTCGAACCCGGGGCCACGCGATGCGCTGGCACTGGCCTTGGCACCCTTGGCCAAATCAATGGCGAAGCTGGCGCGGATCGCGTCGCCAAAACTCTGCAGCACAGCCACATCGTGGTCGGGGATGCGGCCGCGTCGGTCGGGCGGAAGATTGAGGTTCATGTTGGTGCCACGCGCGACCGAGGTGTCGAAATAGCGCACCAGATTCTCCGGGCTGCGCACCTTGCCGTCTTCATCGGCATGGTAGAACCAGCCAGGGCGGATCGAGGTGTTGGTTTCGGCCGGCCACCACAGCGCACCACCGCGCACACCGGAATTGCCGTTTTCCTGGGTATACGGGGCATTGGGCATGGTTGGCCAGCTCGGATCGCCGGCGATACCGTCCTCGTTGCCGCCCCAGCGGATATCGGCGCCGAGCGGGTCGAAGGTGCAGGCCATCGGCTGGTGCCGATGCACAAGCTCGATCATCCGTGGCCAATTGTAGTAAGCGGGCGCATCGATCTTGCGCGATTCGCGCGCTCCACCGTAGTAGCCGTCGCCGCCATTGGCGCCGTCGAACCAGAACTCGAACAGGTCGCCATAACCCGTGCAGAGTTCGACGATCTGCTTGCGGAAATAGTCGAGATAGCCGGGACGCCCATACTCGGCATGATTGCGATCCCAGGGGGACAGGTAGATGCCGAACGCCAGGCCAGCGCGACGACACGCCGCTGCCATTTCGCCGACGATGTCACCCTTGCCGTTCTTGTAGGGCGAGTTCCGGATGCAATGCTCGGTCAGGCGCGTCGGCCAAAGACAAAACCCATCGTGATGCTTGGCCGTGAAAATAAGCCCTTTCAGATTGCCGGCCTTGGCAGCAGCAACAATCTGATCGGCTGAAAAATCGCTGGGATCGAATTTGCGCGGATCCTCGTCGCCGTAGCCCCATTCCTTGTCGGTGAAGGTGTTCATCGCAAAATGCACGAAGGCGTATTGCTCCCACCGATGCCAGCGCAGCTGTCGCGCACTGGGCACCGCACCCCACGGCGCGGGGCTGCTGGCGCGTGGCGTTTGCGCGATGCGAGCTGCCGAGGCACTGAAGCTGGCGGCGGCCACCACACCCGTGGCAAGAAAGGTACGACGATCGATCATTAGCGCCTCCGACTTTGCACAAGTTTCGATCTTAGCTTTTCCCAAGGCGAAAGAGTTCCAAAGCAACAGGCGGTTTGTGCAATGCGCCGCGCACACGCGGGCCTTTGCGCGGCGAGCGCCGAACAGCGCGCCAAGCAAGCCGGGCATGCGTCGTTTGATGGCTGATGGCCGCGCCGCACGCTGCGTTGTGGGTGCTCGCATGGCTGCATCTTGCGTACGCGAAGCGCGTTCCGCGAACAGAACGGACAATGGCTGACCGACGACAACCAACAAGGACCGCACGACAGCGTCGGCGTGCCAACACCTGCCAAGTTTTGGCATCAACATTGACCGTCGAGGTCTCATCTTGGCTGGTACTGACTTGCGGCAAGTCCACAGGTCATGACGTAGCGGCAAGTGCCTGGGCTGACCGAGCCACACGCTCAGGTGCCAGGCCGCCCAGCCGGCAGCCGTGCGCACTAGCGCCGCTGTCGCCGATTCATCTGCGACAGCGGCGGTATGCGTTGAGCGATCCGGCGATGGACGTTTGAAGGCCCCGGCCCAATGGCAAATCGCCCACCGGGACCCAGGGCCGGCACGCTCTCGACCGCCAGCGCAAGGATTTGTCGGTGGGTGGGCTTAAACTTGCGTCCGCGCCGACGTGAGGCGGCTCCTGGTTCCGTCGCAACATCCTGTGCCATTCCAACGCTTCGACCGTTTCGTCGCAACATCGATTGATCTCGTTTGGAGGGTCGTCGCAACAGCCTCGCAACAAATCACCGTTACTCGCCGCTGGCGACCCTGATTGACCGCCACATCCCGGAAGAACATTTCTTGCAAAGCACTGATACAAAAGAAAAAACCAAGAACGCTAACGGGGCTGTAGAGCACACCCCGCTGATGAAGCAATTCTTCGCCGCCAAGTCGGACTACCCCGACCTGCTGCTGTTCTTCCGCATGGGCGATTTCTACGAGCTGTTCTACGACGATGCGCGCAAGGCTGCGCGGCTGCTCGACATCACCCTGACCCAGCGCGGCAGCTCCGGCGGTGCGCCGATCCCGATGGCCGGCGTGCCGGTGCATGCCTACGAGGGCTATCTGGCGCGGCTGGTGGCGTTGGGCGAGTCGGTGGCGATCTGCGAACAGATCGGCGACCCGGCGCTGGCCAAGGGCCTGGTCGAGCGCAAGGTGGTGCGCATCGTCACCCCCGGCACGGTCACCGACGAGGCGCTGCTGGACGAACGCCGCGACACCTTGCTGATGGCGATCTCGCGCAGCAAGCAAGGCTACGGCCTGGCCTGGGCCGATCTGGCCGGCGGGCGTTTTCTGGTCAACGAAGTGGACAGCGTGGACGCGCTGGAAGCGGAGATCGCACGCCTGGAACCGGCCGAACTGCTGGTGCCCGACGAAGACAACTGGCCGGAGTTCCTGCGTGGCCGCGTCGGCGTGCGGCGGCGGCCACCGTGGTTGTTCGACGCCGACAGCGGCCGGCGCCAGCTGCTGGCGTTCTTCAAGTTGCACGACCTGTCCGGCTTCGGCATCGACGACAAGCCCTGCGCTACGGCCGCCGCTGGCGCGCTGCTGGGCTATGTCGAGGAAACCCAGAAACAGCGGCTGCCGCATCTGACCTCCATCGCAATGGAAGTAGCCAGCGAAGCGATCTCGATGAACGCGGCCACGCGCCGGCATCTGGAGCTGGACACGCGCGTCGATGGCGACACCCGCAACACCTTGCTCGGGGTGCTGGATAGCACGGTCACGCCGATGGGCGGGCGCCTGCTGCGACGTTGGCTGCACCGCCCGCTGCGCCTGCGCGAGGTGCTGGTGCAGCGCCACCACGCGGTCGGCACGCTGATCGACAGCGGCGCCGATGCCGACGTGCGCGAGGCCTTCCGCGCGCTGGGCGATCTGGAACGCATCCTCACCCGCGTGGCGCTGCGCTCGGCGCGCCCGCGCGATTTTTCCACCTTGCGCGATGGACTGGCGCTGTTGCCGAAGATGCGTACGATCCTCGCACCACTGGATTCGCCGCGCCTGCAGACGCTGCATGCCGAACTCGGCGAGCACGATGCCACCGCGCACCTGTTGATCAGCGCAGTGGCGGAACAACCGCCGCTCAAGCTCAGCGACGGTGGCGTGATCGCCACCGGCTACGACGCCGATCTGGATGAGTTGCGCCGCCTGTCCACCAATGCCGATCAATTCCTGATCGACCTGGAACAGCGCGAACGCGCCAGCAGCGGCATCGCCACGCTCAAGGTCGGCTACAACCGCGTGCATGGCTATTACATCGAGATCAGCAAGGGCCAGGCCGAGAAGGCCCCGCTGCACTACAGCCGCCGGCAGACGCTGACCAACGCCGAGCGCTACATCACCGAAGAACTCAAGAGCTTCGAGGACAAGGTGCTGTCGGCGCGCGAGCGCTCGTTGTCGCGCGAAAAACTGCTGTATGAAGGCCTGCTCGATGCACTCGGCAGCGAGCTGGAAGGTCTCAAGCGTTGCGCGAGTGCATTGAGCGAACTGGATGTGCTGGCCGCCTTCGCCGAGCGCGCGCAGGCGCTGGACTGGGCGCAGCCGGAACTGGAGAGTGCCCCCTGCCTGCGTATCGAACGCGGCCGCCACCCGGTGGTGGAAGCGGTGCGCGACCAGCCGTTCGAACCCAACGATCTGGAGCTGCATGCCGACCGCCGCATGCTGGTCATCACCGGCCCGAACATGGGCGGTAAATCGACCTACATGCGCCAGAACGCCCTGATCGTGCTGCTGGCGCACATCGGCAGCTATGTGCCGGCCAGCCGCGCGGTGATCGGGCCGATCGACCGCATCCTCACCCGCATCGGCGCGGGCGACGATCTGGCGCGCGGGCAGTCCACCTTCATGGTGGAAATGGCCGAAACCAGCTACATCCTGCATCACGCCACGCCGCAATCGCTGGTGCTGATGGACGAGATCGGCCGCGGCACCTCCACCTACGATGGCCTGGCGCTGGCCGATGCCGTCGCACGCCATCTGGCGCATACCAACCGCTGTTACACGCTGTTCGCCACGCATTACTTCGAGCTCACCGCACTGGCCGACGAATCGCATGCCGGCGGTGCCAGCGGCATCGCCAACGTGCATCTGGACGCGGTCGAACACGGCGAGCGCCTGGTGTTCATGCATGCGGTCAAGGACGGCCCGGCCAATCGCAGCTTCGGCCTGCAGGTGGCCGCGCTCGCCGGCTTGCCCAAGGCCGCCGTGACCCAGGCGCGTCATCGCCTGGCCGAACTGGAACAACGCGGCGGCGAAAGCCATGTCGCACAGATGGCGCCGGCCGCATTGGACGCCCCGCAACAGTTCGGCCTGTTCACCGCGCCCTCGTCCGCTGCGCAGGAAGCGCTGCAGGCGCTGGACCCGGACGAACTCACGCCCAAGCAGGCGCTGGAAGCCTTGTATCGGTTGAAGGCGTTGCTTTGAGGGCGGGGAATCGGGAATCGGGAATCGGGAATCGTAGGAGCGTAGTTGCCTGGCTCTAATGCTTTGCGGGGTTGGTCAACCCGTTGCTGTGTTGTTGTCGGATGAAGTGACTTGACTGCCACTGTGCGGCATCGCTGCCCTCGCCCTGCAGTGCGACGCGTGCCGTGTTGCTCTGCTGCCGCGACGGGCGCACGCTGCGGCAACGTTTTGTCCAACCGGAGACACCCATGACCACGTCCGCCTCGTTGACCGATCAACTCGCCGCGCAGTTGCAAGGCCCGCAGTTGCAGCAGCTCGCCAGCCGGCTCGGCATTGCGCCCGAGCAGGCGCAATCGGCGGTGCAGACCGCGCTGCCGCTGTTGATGGGCGCCCTGGGCCGTAACAGCCAGCAGGCCGGCGGCACCGATGCGTTGCTGGGTGCCTTGCAGCGCGATCATGCCGGCAGCCCGGACATCGGCAGCCTGCTCGGTACGTTGCTGGGCGGCTCGGCCAGCGGTGCGCAAGGCAATGGCGCCGGCATCGTGGGGCATCTGTTCGGCGACAGGGCGCCGCAGGCTGCCGCTGGTCTGGGCCAGGCCACCGGCCTGGAAACCGGCAAGGCCAATCAACTGCTGCAGTTGCTGGCACCCATCGTGATGGCGTATCTGGCCAAGCGTTTCCTCGGCGGCAATGCCGATGCCAGCAGCCAGCTCGGCCCGGCCCTGGCGCAGGAACAGCAGCGCGCCAGCAGCGACACCGGGATCAACGGCGTGCTGGGCAGCGTGCTGGATCAGGACGGCGACGGGAAGCTTGGACTGGGCGATGTCATGAAGCTCGGCGGCAGCCTGTTCGGCAAGCGCTGAGATCGCAGCAACAGGTCGGTTCGGCACCGGCGTGCCATCCATAGCGTCTCGCTATCGATATGGTTGAATAATTCGAATTCCCCAACCGATCGATGCTGCTTATCGTGTGCGCACGCCACCACGATGAGTCCGCCTGATGCGTCTGTCTGCCAGTCACAGTCTGCATATCGACCTATACCGGCGCCTGCAGGCAGGCGCTAGCATCGGCACACCCGGCGACCATTCTCGATAACCCCACGGCCGCATCTGCGCCTTCGATCGATGACCACCGCTGACGCATTGCCCACCTTTTTGATTCCACCAGCACGTGTCCGCAGTTTCGGCACACAGCTCCCCAAGTGCTCACGCACACAGGTATTGCCATGACAACCGAAGCAAAGTGCCCTTTCAATCACGCCGTCGTCGGTACCGGAACCACCAACCGCGATTGGTGGCCCAAGCAGTTGCGCGTGGACCTGCTCAGCCAGCATTCGAGCAAGTCCAACCCGCTGGGCCAGACCTTCAACTATGCCGAGGCGTTCAAGCGCATCGATCTGGCCGCGCTCAAGCAGGAACTGCGTGCGCTGATGACCGACTCGCAGGACTGGTGGCCGGCCGACTTCGGCCATTACGGTCCGCTGTTCGTGCGCATGGCCTGGCATAGCGCCGGCACCTACCGCATCGGCGACGGACGTGGCGGCGGCGGTCGCGGCCAGCAGCGCTTCGCACCGCTCAACAGCTGGCCGGACAATGTCAGCCTGGACAAGGCGCGCCGCCTGCTGTGGCCGATCAAGCAGAAGTACGGCCAGGCGATCTCCTGGGCCGACCTGATGATCCTCACCGGCAACGTCGCGCTGGAAAGCATGGGCTTCAAGACCTTCGGCTTTGCCGGTGGCCGCGAAGACACCTGGGAACCGGATCAGGACCTGTATTGGGGCCGCGAAACCAAGTGGCTGGGTGGCGACGAGCGCTACTCGCGCGGTTCGCCCGGCGTGGACGAAGCGCACGGCGTGCTGGTGAAGGACGACGACAGCGAAGTGCCGCACACCCGCGATCTGGAGAACCCGCTGGCCGCCGTGCAGATGGGCCTGATCTACGTCAATCCGGAAGGCCCGGACGGCAAGCCCGACCCGGTCGCCGCCGCGCGCGACATCCGCGACACCTTCGCACGCATGGCGATGAACGACGAAGAGACCGTGGCGCTGATCGCCGGCGGCCACACCTTCGGCAAGACCCACGGCGCCGGCCCGGCCGACAACGTTGGTGCCGAGCCGGAAGCCGGCGAGCTGGAGAGCCAGGGCCTGGGCTGGCACAACCGCTACGGCAGCGGCAAGGGTGCCGACACCATCACCAGCGGCCTGGAAGTCACCTGGACCACCACCCCGGCGCAGTGGAGCAACGACTTCTTCGACCATCTGTTCAAGTTCGAGTGGGAACTGAGCAAGAGCCCGGCCGGCGCGCACCAGTGGGTGGCCAAGAATGCCGACGCCATCATTCCCGACGCCCACGATGCAGCGAAGAAGCATCGGCCGACCATGCTGACCACCGATCTGGCGCTGCGTTTCGACCCGGCCTATGAGGCCATCTCGCGTCGCTTCCACCAACACCCCGACCAGTTCGCCGACGCGTTCGCCCGGGCCTGGTTCAAGCTCACCCACCGCGACATGGGCCCGCGCTCGCGTTACCTGGGGACCGAGGTGCCGAGCGAAGAACTGCTGTGGCAGGACCCGGTGCCGGCCGTCGACCACCCGCTGGTCGATGCGCAGGACGCCGCCGCCCTCAAGCAGACCATCCTCGATTCCGGCCTGAGCGTGGCGCAGCTGGTGTCCACCGCGTGGGCATCGGCATCGACCTTCCGCGGCTCGGACAAGCGTGGCGGCGCCAACGGCGCACGCATCCGTCTGGCACCGCAGAAGGATTGGCAGGCCAACCAGCCCGCGCAGCTTGCACAGGTGCTGGGCACGCTGGAGCGCATCCGGGCCGACTTCAACGGCGCGCAGGCGGGCGGCAAGCAGATCTCGCTGGCCGACCTGATCGTGCTGGCCGGTAATGCCGCGGTCGAACATGCCGCACAGGCCGCTGGTCACAGCGTCACCGTGCCGTTCGCACCCGGCCGCACCGATGCCTCGCAGGAGCAGACCGATGTCGAATCGTTCGCGGTGCTGGAACCGGTGGCCGATGGCTTCCGCAACTACGCCAAGCAGCGCTATGCGGTGCCCGCTGAGGCGCTGTTGATCGACAAGGCACAGCTGCTGACGCTGACCGCGCCCGAGTTGACCGTGCTGGTCGGCGGCCTGCGCGTGCTCGGCGCCAATGTCGGCGACTCCAGCCATGGCGTGTTCACCACCCGCCCCGGCGTGCTGAGCAACGACTTCTTCGCCAACCTGCTCGACATGCGCACCGAGTGGAAAGCCACCTCCGAATCGAAGGAGGTCTACGAAGGCCGCGACCGCAGCACCGGTGAAGCCAAATGGACCGGCACGCGCGTGGATCTGGTGTTCGGCTCCAACTCGATCCTGCGTGCGGTGGCCGAGGTCTATGCCAGTGCCGACGCACAGGAGAAGTTCGTCCAGGACTTCGTCGCCGCCTGGACCAAGGTGATGCAGCTGGATCGTTTCGATCTGGCGTGAGTGGCAAGGCGCACGCCATCGTGCGTGCGCTTCCAACTCTCTGTTGAACTGCACGCAAGAGACCGACTCGGCACGGAAGACGTCAGTGGAGCGGCGGGTCTGCGGTTTGGCTGCAAGGCCCTTGCCCGCCCACCATCGCGGGACACGCCGCAAGTACGTCCTTGTAGGCTCTTACGCGGCATCCATGCCGCGTAAGGTCCCTCGACGGTGAGCGGGCAAGGACCCGTCGAGATGGTCGGTGTGCATGGTTGAGAGCAGAGCATCACGAACGGCGCTTCCCCCGCGATGGAGAAGCGCCGTTTTTATTGATTGAACAACATGACGGATGCCAAGGCGTTTCTTGTTTCCGTCAGTCGATTCGCAGCGAATAGCCCGCGCAGTGCTACAACGCGTCGATATCGCCCAGCGCGTTGATCAGCCGGCGTGCGCGCTTGTCCGGCTTGCCCTCGGGTGCGCGATAGCCGGTACGTTCGGCGGCGCGCTGCAGCCGCCATTGCGCCCGCGCCTCGCGTGAGGCATCGCTTTCCACGTACAGCGTCTGTGCGACCGGAGCCGGGCCGCGCACATCGCTCAGCGCGGCAACGGTGACTTCGAAGATTTCGCCGCCACGGTCGATGCGTAACTGTTCGCCGCTGCGCAGCGTGCGCGAGGGCTTGGGCCGCTGGCCGGCGACGTCCACCTTGCCGTTGTCCACCGCCGTCTTGGCCAGGCTGCGCGTCTTGAAGAAGCGCGCCGCCCACAGCCAGACATCCAGCCTGACCGTCGTCGCTTGTTCCACCAGTTGAGTCATCGCGTTGTGCTTGCCGTCGGATCCAATGGGCTGCGGGCCGCTGCCGTGATCGCCACTGTATCGGCGCGTCGCAACGGGCTGCGTTGAGCGGGAAATATCTGGGCGAGCCCGCTGTAACTCAAGCGTGGCTGCCGTCCAAGTACAGCCTTCCTTCCACACGCTGGCTGACTCATACAGACTGATCCGCACAGCGTGCGTCGTGTCATCGGCCTGGCGACAGCACGCGTCACACCTGCCAATGCTAGTGTTCGCAGCTTCCGCACCACGGCGCGCCTGCGATGCCCAAATCCGCTGTCCTGACCGAAGGCCCGATCGGCAAGAATCTGCTGCTGTTCGCGATGCCGATCCTTGCCGGGAACATCGCGCAATCGCTCAATGGCTCGATCAATGCGATCTGGGTGGGCCGCTACCTCGGCGAGGCGGCGCTGACTGCGGCGGCCAACGCCAACAGCATCATGTTCTTCCTGATCGGCTCGGTGTTCGGCATCGGCATGGCCTCGACCATCCTGATCGGCCAGGCAATGGGTGCGCGCGACATCGCGCAGGCGCGCAAGGTCATGGGCACCAGTGCCAGTTTCTTTGGCGGGCTGTCGGCGCTGATCGCGGTGCTGGGCTGGTTTCTGGCCCCGCATCTGTTGACCGCCATGGGCACGCCACCGGCGTCGCAGACACTGGCCGAGGAGTATCTGCGGGTGATCTTCCTGGCGATGCCGCTGATCTATGTGTTTGCGTTCCTGTCGGCGGCACTGCGCGGTACCGGCGATGCCCGCACGCCATTCCGCTTCTTGCTGGTGTCGGTGGTGCTGGACATCGTGTTCAACCCGCTGCTGATCTTCGGCCTGGGCCCGTTCCCGGCGCTGGGCATCGCCGGCGCGGCCTGGGCCACCTTGCTGGCGCAGGCGGTGGCACTGGGCGGTTTGCTGCTGTATCTGCGCAGCAAACGCCATGTGCTGTGGCTGGACCGCGCCGATCTGCACCTGTTCCGCATCGCGCCGACGATCCTGCGCGCGCTCATCGTCAAAGGCGTGCCGATGGGCCTGCAGATGGTGCTGATCTCGCTGGCCATGATCGCGATGATGACGCTGGTGAACGGCTTCGGCACCGACACCGCAGCCGCCTACGGCGCCGCGTTGCAGCTGTGGACCTATGTGCAGATGCCGGCGATGGCGCTGGGTGCGGCGTGTTCGACGATGGCCGCGCAGAACGTGGGCGCGGGATTGTGGACACGCGTGGATGCGACCGCACGCACCGGCATCGCTGCCAACTTCCTGATGACCGGCGTGCTGATCGGGCTGCTGATCGTGTTCGATCGCTGGACACTGGCGCTGTTCCTGCCGTCCGACAGCCCGACACTGGAGGTCGCGCGGCATCTCAACCACATCGGAATCTGGTCGTTCCTGCTGTTCGGCGTGAGCTTTGTGGTTTCCGGCGTGGTGCGGGCCACCGGTGCGGTGATCCCGCCGCTGCTGATCCTGGCATTCGGTCTGTGGGGCGTGCGCGTGCCGCTGGCAAACGCCTTGATTCCGCATCTGGGAGCCGATGGCATCTGGTGGAGTCTTCCGATCAGTTCGCTGTGTTCGATGCTGCTGTCGCTGGCGTATTACCGCTGGGGCGGCTGGCGCAAGGCACGCATGCTGACCACGCCGGCAGATCCTGCCGAACTGGCCGCCGCCGCAGAAGTGCCGGCACATCCGGCCTCGCCGGTCGCCGATACCGCGCCGATCGCAGGCGCGCCACAGCCCCGCCGGCACTGACATCGGCTGGCACCAGGCGGCACGCTGCCACACCGGCCGACATCACGCGAAAGCAGGAGCCAGACACTGTATTGAAATGATCAAGACAGCGCGCAGGGATTTCTTGAGTGATCGGCCCAGCCGACCGAGGCCATCGCTCGCCGAGTCACGACGAAAAGACATCCCGCCCACTGCGCAGCAGCCGCGCGCTCACGTGTAAACCGATGAGCATCGCGTACGCACAACCGGCGAATCCCCAATCCCGATTCCCCAATCCCCACAACGCAAACGGCCGCCCGAAGGCGGCCGTCTGGCAACAGCAGGACCAGCCTGCCAGTGACTTACTCAGCCTTGGCAGCAGCCTGGCGAGCGGCCTTGGCCTGTGCAGCGGCGGCCAGATCTTCCTTGATGCGGGCAGCCTTGCCTTCCAGACCACGCAGGTAGTACAGCTTGCCGGCGCGCACCTTACCGCGACGCTTCACTTCGACCGAGTCGATGATGGCGCTGTGGGTCTGGAACACGCGCTCGACGCCGAAGCCGTGCGAGATCTTGCGCACGGTGAACGCGGAGTTCAGGCCGGCGTTCTTGGTACCGATCACGACGCCCTCATAGGCCTGCACGCGCTCGCGGTTGCCTTCCTTCACCTTGACGTTCACCACGACGGTGTCGCCCTGGTTGAACTCGGGAAGCTTGCGCTGAATCTGGGCGGCTTCGAAGTCAGCCAGGATGGTCTTGTTGAGTTTGCTCATGATGGGCACCGCGTGTCTGGTGATATTGGACCGGCAGTCGCCGCACGGCGATTGCTCGAGGTTCGTAGGAGGGCCAGACGCAAGGCTGGCCAGCAAGCCGCATATTGTACCCCAATCGATAGTGCAAGAGCTAGGGGTGAGCCCTTATTTCTCGTCGCCCGGGGCGAGTTCGCGGCGAAACTCGTCCAGCAGACGGCGATCGTTCTTGTCCAACCCGGCCTCATCGAGCAGGTCCGGGCGACGTAACCAGGTCCGGCCCAGCGACTGCTGCCGACGCCAGCGCGCAATTGCAGCGTGATTGCCCGAGCGCAATACCTCCGGCACATCGCCCCAGTCATGGGTCGATGGATGGCTGTAGTGCGGGCAGTCGAGCAGGCCTTGCGGGCCTTCGAAACTGTCCTGGGCTGCGGATTCGGCGTCGTTCAACACACCCTCCTGCAACCGCGTCACCACATCCACCAGCACCGCCGCGCCAAGCTCGCCACCGGACAACACGTAGTCGCCGATGGAGATTTCCATATCCACCGCCTGCGCCAGAAAGCGCTCGTCCACGCCTTCGTAGCGCCCGCACAGCAACACCATGCGTGGCAACTGCGCCAGCTCGCGAGCGAGCGGCTGGGTGAGAGGCCGCCCCTGCGGGCTGAGATAGATCACCGGCGCCGGACGCGCGTCTGCCGCTTGCACCGCGTCCAGACAGGCCCGCAACGGCTCGATCAACATCACCATGCCGGGCCCGCCGCCGAACGGACGATCGTCCACCCGGCGGTAATTGCCCTGCGCATGCTCGCGTGGATTCCAGCCCTGCAATTCCAGCAAGCCACGCTCCTGCGCCCGCCCGACCACACCGAACGCCGCGCATTGCGCGATGAACTCGGGGAACAGGCTGATGACGTCGATGCGCACTGGGGAATCGGAAGTGGGAATGGGGAAAGCAATAGCGGAGCGGCGCGATGCGCCATTCCGGTCAGAAATCCGGATCCCAGTCCACCACGATCAGGTTGGCTTCGAAGTCGACCGACTTGACGAAATCCGGCAGCACGAACGGCACCAGCCGCTCGCGATCGCCGCGCACCACCATCACGTCGTTGGAGCCGGTGGAAAACAGGTGCGACACCGTGCCGAGCTTGACGCCTTCGACGGTTTCCACCTGCAGCTCTTCCAGATCCACCCAGTAATATTCATCGGGCTTGGGTGGCGGCAGCACGCTGCGCGCGACGTAAATCTCGGTTCCGTGCATGGCCTCGACGGTGTCGCGGTCGGTGACGTCGGGGAACACCGCAATCAGATTCTTGCCCTGATCGCGCCCACGTACGCCGCTCACGACTGATTCCTGCCCCGAGGGCGTCCGCACGATCCACGGCTGATACCGGAAGATCGCACTGCGCGGCTCGGTCCAGGATTCGAGCTTGAGCTCGCCCTTGACACCAAAAGCGCCGACAATCCTGCCTAACAGGATGCGGCGCTCGGTCGGCTTCATCTGCGTCGACTCTGGGCCAGGCGCTGGCGCCCGGCCCTCCAGGATCAGGCCGCAGCGGCCTGGGACTTGGATGCTTCGCGATACAGGTTGCGCACCTTGTCGGTCAGCTGAGCGCCCTGGCCGACCCAATGGTCGACGCGTGCAACGTCCAGCACGACGCGCGGTTCGGCGCCCTGCGCAACCGGGTTGTAATAACCCAGACGCTCGATGTTGCGGCCGTCGCGCGCGCTGCGCACGTCGGTCACGATGATGTGGTAGAACGGACGCTTCTTGGCGCCGCCGCGGGTCAGTCGAATCTTGACCATGGTGTCGTTTTCCTGAGTTGCCCAGTCGCCAGAATGGCGCGGTAAGCCGGCGATTATAGCGGGCTCCGGCGGCGAAGCCAAGTCACCCCGGAATCGCTCAGATCCCCTGCCAGGCCTGAGTCTGCAGGGCTTGTTCCAGCAATGGCAGCTGCGCGGCCTGTGCTGGCCATGACGCCGCGCCGGCTTGCACGATCGCCTGCTGACCGCGCGCGTTGCAGCTGAAGGCGCTATCGAAGCCGCCAAGCTCGCTCAGCATGACCGGGCGAAACTCCTGCTGGATACCGAGCGTCTGCAGTCCGGCCTGCAGCAGACGCTGCTGGGTGCCGGGCAGCGCCGGCCCTTGCGGCCACACCACCCTGCCCTGCTGCCACACGCCCAGATTCCAGAAGGCGCCCTCCAGCAGATGCGCCTGCGCGTCGATCAGCAATGCGTCGTCGTAACCGGCCGCCATGGCCTGGCGACGCAGATGCAGCAGCGCGAAGGTGCCGACATGCTTGTGCCGGGGTTGCTCGCGCACATGAAGGACCGGCTGCACGCGCAGCGCGGTGGTTGGCATCCGGGCTGCGGGCGCTATGGAGATCAGCACATCGAGCGCAAGCTGGCGCAATGGATCGCGCAGGTCGAAATCCTGCGCAAACACGGTGATGCGCACGCTGGCGTCTTCGCAGTTCGCAGCCGACAACGCAGCGCGCAACTGGGCGCGCAGGGATACCTCATCGATCGATGCACCGAACAAGGCAGCGCCGTCGTGTTGCAGTCGTTGCAGATGCAGGTCCAGCCCGCGTACCGCACCGCCGCGCACCTGCAGCGTGGTGAAGTGGCCGTAATTGATCAATGCGGCCGCGCCCAACTGCTGCGCTGTCGCCACTGCGCCGTTGCAGAAGATCAGCGGCACAACAGCGCCTGTGCCTCAGCCCACCACTGGGTTAGCAATTGCGCGGCAGGCTGGGCAGGTGCCATCCAGGCCGATTGGCCGGCCCAGGCCTGCATGGCGTCCAGGCGGTTGTCGCGCGCGGCGGCCTGACGCATCGGCGCGGTCAGCGCGCGCTGCACCGGATACGGCGCCGGCACCGGCGCCTCGGCCGCAATGGCAGCACGCACATAGTGCGTGGCGAGCGCACGCCCCAGCCGGCCGGAAAATGCACGGGTCGGCTGGGTCTGTTCCGGCTCGGCCTGGGCCAGCGCGTCCGCCCAGGCACTGGGCAGCGCCGCCTCGGGCGTGCGCAGCAGGCCGGTACCGATCTGCACGGCGCTCGCACCCAGCGTCAGCGCCGCGGCAATGCCGCGCGCATCGGCGATGCCGCCTGCGGCGATCACCGGAAGATCCAGGTGATCGACCAATCGTGGCAACAAGGCGAACAACCCGGTCATCTGCCGCTCGGCGCGACCGGCATCGAATGCACCACGATGCCCACCGGCCTCGGCGCCCTGCGCAACCACCGCATCGGCACCGGCCGCCTGGGCCGCACGCGCTTCGTCCAGCGTGGTGGCGCAGGCGAACCAGGCGATGCCGGCGCTTTTCAGCCGCGCAACCTGATCGGGCCGAAACACGCCCATGATCGATGAGGCGACGGCGGGCCGTGCGGCGAGCAAGGCGTCGAACTGGGCATCGAAGTCGGCCGGTGTTGCGTCGCCCGCATCCTCGGGAACCGGCGGCCCCCACTGCGACACAAACGCACGCACGCGCGCCTCTGCCGCGGCGTCGCGCACAGGGGCCGGATCGGGAATCCACAGATTGACCTGGGCGGGCCCGGCGCTCGCGCCGCGAAACGCCGCCATCCACGCCACGATGTCCTGCGGTTGCGACAACACCGCACCCATCGCGCCCATGCCGCCGGCCTCGGCAACCGCCGCCGACAACGGCACCGGGCAGGCACCGGCCATGGGGCTGAGCAGGATGGGAAGGCCTAAACCAAAACGCTGCTGGAAGGCGTCGATCTGCGAAAACGAACCCATCGTGCGCGGCCTAAAGTGATGACGCGTTGTGCGCGAGTTCAACGCCACGCGTGCCTGTCGAAGGACTTACCGCGCGCGTCGCCGATTGAAACTCAACGGAACGGCATGCCGCCGCGGCCGCCCATGGCGCCCATCATGCCCTTCATGTTGCGCATCAGGCCCTTCATGCCACCGCCGGCCAGCTTGCCCATCATCTTTTCCATCTGCTGATACTGCTTCATCAGCTTGTTGACGTCGGCCGGCTGCATGCCGGAGCCGCGGGCGATGCGGGCGCGGCGCGAGCCGTTGAGCAGGGCCGGGTTGCGGCGCTCCTTCTTGGTCATCGAATTGATGATCGCGATCATGCGCGGCACTTCCTTGCCGGTGACCTGCTGCTTGACGTTGTCCGGGATCTGGCCCATGCCCGGCAGCTTGTCCATCAGCCCATGGATGCCGCCCATGTTCTGCATCTGCTCGAGCTGTTCCTTCATGTCGTTGAGGTCGAACTTCTTGCCCTTGGCGACCTTGGCGGCGAGCTTGGCGGCCTTTTCCTGGTCGACGCTGTGCTCGACCTGTTCCACCAGCGACAGCACGTCGCCCATGTCCAGGATGCGGCTGGCGACGCGGTCGGGATGGAACACGTCCAGGCCGTCGGTCTTTTCGCCGGTACCGACGAACTTGATCGGCTTGCCGGTGATGTAGCGCACGCTCAGCGCGGCGCCGCCACGGGCGTCGCCGTCGGTCTTGGTCAGCACTACGCCGGTCAGCGGCAGCGCCTCGCCGAAGGCCTTGGCGGTGTTGGCCGCGTCCTGGCCGGTCATCGCATCGACCACGAACAGGGTTTCGGTCGGGTTGACCGCGGCGTGCAGCGCCTTGATCTCCTCCATCATCGCCGCATCGATGGCCAGGCGGCCGGCGGTATCGACCAGCAGCACGTCGGCGAACGACTTGCGCGCATCGCTGATGGCGGCGCGCACGATGTCGACCGGCTTCTGCGAGGCGTCGGAGGGGAAGAACAGCACGCCGACCTGCTCGGCCAGGGTCTTGAGCTGCTCGATCGCGGCCGGACGGTAGACGTCGGCCGAGACCACCATGACCTTCTTCTTGCGCTTTTCCTTCAGGTGCTTGGCGAGCTTGCCGACCGTGGTGGTCTTGCCCGCGCCCTGCAGGCCGGCCATCAGGATGATCGCCGGCGCCGGCACGTTGAGGTTGAGGTCGGTGGCGGCCGCGCCCATCACAGCGGTCAACTCGTCGCGGACGATCTTGATCAGCGCCTGGCCCGGGGTCAGCGACTTGAGCACTTCCTGACCGACCGCGCGCACCTTGATGCGCTCGATCAGCGCCTGTACCACCGGCAGCGCCACGTCGGCTTCGAGCAACGCGATGCGCACTTCACGGGTGGCTTCGCGGATGTTCTCCTCGGTCAGGCGGCCGCGGCCGCGCAGGCGCTCCATGGTGCCGGAGAGACGTTGGGTAAGGGACTCGAACATGCGCAAGGGACCGCGTGAGGGGAAACGGGCGTCGATTATAGCGGCACCGGCCAGCCGGCCGCCCCGGCGGCCGCCAGCGCCCGACCGGCGAAGCCGACCCGCAAGCAGCTTCACCAACGCGCAGCAACGCGCACGGCCAACCAGCGCAGCAGCGCCAGGACGGGAACGGCAACTGCGGTGCCAGCAGGTAGCCCCTGCCCGCTCGCGCTCCGCCCCCAGCACGCCAGCCCACCTCCAGCCCCGCAGCTCGCAACTGCTTTCCCGATTCCCGATTCCCGATTCCCGATTCCCGATTCCCGATTCCCGATTCCCATCCCCCAATATGCGAAACTTCCACGATGACAATCGTTCTCATCGCGTTCGCCTTGTATCTGCTGGCCACGGCACTGCTCACCCGCTCGGTGCTGCGCGATGGCAACCAGGCGCCTGCACGCTGGCTGATCCCGGCACTGGCGGCCGTGGCGCTGCACGCCGGGTACCACGTGCTAGTGGCGCTGCGCACCGCCGGCGGGCCGGACATGCATTTCTTCGCGGCGCTATCGCTGTGCGGCCTGGGCATGGCCGCGCTGACGGCGGTGTTCGGCGCGCGCGGGCGCATGGCGGCGGTGGGCGTGGTGGTGTTCCCGCTGTCGGCAATCCTGCTGGCCTGCTATCACGCTTACGGCCACGAACCGAGCTCGGACCTGGGCTGGCGGCTGGAACTGCACGCGTGGATGGCGCTGCTGGCCTACGCCACGTTGGGCATCGCCGCGTTGCTGGCGATCATGCTGTGGCTGCAGGAGCGCGCCCTGCGCCGGCGCGACTTCCATACCTGGCTGCGCGCGCTGCCGCCGTTGACCGAGCTGGAGACGCTGCTGTTCCGCACGATCACCGTCGGCTTCGTGCTGTTGAGCCTGACCCTGCTGACCGGCCTGCTGTTCGTGCAGGACTTCCTGGCGCAGCGGCTGCTGCACAAGACCGTACTCAGCATCCTGTCGTGGATCGTGTTCGGTGCGCTGCTGATCGGGCGCTGGCGCAATGGCTGGCGCGGCACCAAAGCGGTGCACTGGACGCTGACCGCGATGGCGCTGCTGGTGTTGTCGTTCTTCGGCAGCAAGTTCGTGATCGAACTGGTGCTGGGGCCGCGCTGATCGCGTTGGCTCCAGGCCCGTCCAGGCCCCGCCGCCGCCACACCGCCCGCGCTCAGGCGTCCAGCGCAGCGCTCACCGCCGCCCACGGCTGATCCGGCCCCGGGCTGGCGAAGCGATAGGCGATGCGGCGGCGGTAGACCTGCCCGGGCCGCAGGATCGTCGACGGGAAATTGGGGTGGTTGGGCGCGTCCGGGTAGTCCTGCGGCTCCAGGCAGACGCCGCGGCCGAGTCCGGGATGGTGGTCGTCCAGATGCTGGCCTTCGTAGAGTTGCACCGCCGGTGCGTCGCTGCTGATGCGCAGCGCCACGCCACTGTGCGGCGAGTACAACTCGGCAACGCAATCGGCCCCGGCGGCCAGCACCAGGCATTGGTCGTAGCCCTTGCCGAGCACCACCTGCGGGTGCGACGGATCGCTTTTGTCGGCCAACGCGGCAGCATGGCGGAAATCGAACGGCGTGCCGGCGACCGAGGCGATTTCGCCGGTCGGAATCGATTCGGCATCCACCGGCAGATAGCGATCGGCCGGCACCCGCAGCACCTGCAGCGCGGCGCGCCGATGCGGGTTGCCGGATAGGTTGAAGTACGGGTGATGGGTGAGGTTCAACGCGGTGGCGGCATCGCAGTGCGCCTCGAAGTCCAGCTGCAGGCTGCGTCCTTGCAGCTGCAGCCGCGCACGCACCTGCAGATTGCCGGGATAGCCTTCTTCGCCATCGGGCGAGTCGTAACCGAGCAGTACCTGATCCGGTGCCTGCTCCAGCACGCTCCACACGCGCCGACCGAAGCCGCGCAGGCCGCCGTGCAACTGGTTGCGCCCTTCGTTGGCGGCCAGCGTGTGGGTGACCCCATCCAGCGTGTAGCGCGCGCCGGCGATGCGGTTGCCGAAGCGGCCGACCAGGATGTTGAGGCTGTCGCCATCGGCGGCGTAGGCCGGCAGATCCGGCAATGCCAGCAGCAGCGGCACCACCCCATGCTCGGTGGTCAGCCGCAGCGCATGCAGGATGCCGCCATAGGTGAGCACCTCCGCCTCCAGCCCGGCAGTGCTGCGCAGCGTGAGCGCGTGGACTTCGACACCGTCTGGCAACTGCCCGAACACTCGCTGCATGGATCGTCCTGCCGATACTGGAAGCTGGCGAGCATAGCGGGGGAGCGCGGTCGCCGACCATGCCCCGGCGCACATCCTGGCGTGCGATGCGATGATCGTGTCGGCGAGACCTACGCCAGCCCTGGCTGATTGATCGTGATGCAGCGACAACCTGCCATTGCAGGCACTAGGCTAGCGACGCGCCCGCCCCGCACCGGCGTGTGACCACCTCGATCGATCAGCACAGGAGCGCCAAGCCGATGCAGTGGATTTCCCCCGCTTTGCGAATCTCACCGGGACGGCTGTTGCAGGCTGTCGTTGGCGCGGCCTTGCTCGCCAGCGCGCTCGCCGCCCCTGCGGCCGAGGTCAAGGTGACCGGCACGCTGCGCGTGGACCAGCCCGGTGCGCAGGTGTCGCGGCAGCTGTTCGGCCAGTTCGCCGAGCATCTGGGCACCGGCATCTACGGCGGGGTGTGGGTCGGCGAGGACTCGGCGATTGCCAATACGCGCGGCTATCGCAACGATGTGCTGGCCGCGTTGAAGGCGATTGCAGTGCCCAACATCCGCTGGCCCGGCGGCTGTTTTGCCGACGAATACCATTGGCGCGATGGCGTCGGTGCGCCGGCCAAGCGCCCGGTCAGCGTCAACACGCACTGGGGCGGCGTGGAAGAGTCCAACCGCTTCGGCACGCACGAGTTCATGGACTTCACCGAACTGCTCGGCACCCAGGCCTACATCGCCGGCAATGTGGGCAATGCGGCGCCGGACGAGATCGCGCAGTGGGCCGAATACATGACGGCGCCGACCCGCTCGAGCCTGGCCAACGAACGCCGCGCCAATGGCCGCGATGCACCGTGGCAGGTGCCCTACTTCGGCGTCGGCAACGAGTTGTGGGGCTGCGGCGGCAACATGCGCGTGGAATACGCGGCCGACGTCTATCGGCGCTACCAGACCTTCGTCAAGGCCCCGGCCAATCAGAAGATCCTCAAGATCGCGCCCGGCCCCAACAACGACGATTACCACTGGACCGAGGTGATGATGCGCGAGGCCGGCACGCTGATGGACGGCCTGAGCCTGCACTACTACACCGTGCCCGGTGGCTGGCCGCCGCGCGCCTCCTCCACCGACTTCGACGAAGCCGCCTGGATCGACACCCTGTCGCGCACGCTGGTGATGGACGAGCTGATCCGCAAACACAGCGCGATCATGGACCGCTACGACCCGGGCAGGAAGGTCGCACTGGTGGTGGACGAATGGGGCACCTGGTACGCCGGGCTGCCGGACGCGAACCCGGGATTCCTGCATCAGCAGAACACGCTGCGCGATGCACTGGTGGCGTCGTTGAACATCGACATCTTCAGCGCGCATGCCGAGCGCGTGCGCATGGCCAATATCGCGCAGATGGTCAACGTGCTGCAGGCGATGATCCTCACCGACGGCGACAAGATGGTGCTGACGCCCACCTACCATGTGTTCGCGCTGTACAAGCCCTACCAGGACGCCACCCAGCTGCCGTTGCAACTAAGTACACCCGAGTATCGCCATGGCGATGTCCACGTGCCCGCAGTGCACGGCTCGGCGGTCAAGGCCAGGGATGGACATGTCTATATCGCCCTGACCAATCTGGATGCGACGTCGGCCGCGAACGTCAATGTGCAGGTGGATGGCCTGACGGCGCGCGGGGTGACCGGACAGATTCTGACCGGGCCGGCGATCACTGCGCACAACACCTTTACGCAGCCGCGCACGGTGGAACCCAAAGCGTTCGAGGGGGCACGCGTGCAAGGCAACGCAGTGACTGTCGCGCTGCCGGCGCGCTCGGTGGTGATGCTCAAGCTGGAGTGAGCGATGGCGGCGGCAGCATCAACTGCCGCCTTAGTCGTTGGTCGAGAACGACAACTGCGCAAACTGCGTCTTCAGCGTCGTTCGCTCTCAAGCAACGTGGCATCCATCACGCATCAGCACGTCACGCCCGCGTGCACCCTGTCGAACAGAGCACGAACCAGGCGCGCTCCAGATGTCAGATGCTGGCTACACCCCGGTCGCTGCGTGAGCCGGCGCCGGCGCGGGCTCGGCAGTACGCCATTGCACCGGCAGGCGTTCGAGCACGTGCTCCATGAAGGCGCGCACCTTCGGGGTGAAGTCGCGGCGGTCGGCGACGCAGAGGTAGATCCGCAGCGGCTCCGGTAATGCCTGGGCTGTGCTGCCGAGATCGGAGACAAACAGCGGCTGCAGCTCGCCGCGCTGCAGGTAAGGCTGCACGACATAGGCGGCCAGGCGCGCGATGCCGCCGCCGGCCGCGGCCATGGTGGCGAGCGCATCGATATCGTCGCTGACCATCGCCTTGCCCAGTTCCGGCTGGAAGCGCACGCCATTGCGCACGAAATTCCACGGCAGGCAGCGCCCGTCGACCGGGTAACGCAGCAGCAGGCAATCGTGATACTTCAAGTCGTCCGTGCCCTGCGGCGTCCCGCAGCGCGCCAGATACTCGGGCGCTGCGCACACCACCAGCGGCACCTGGGCGATGCAGCGTGCGACCAGGCCGTCTTCCAGCTGCGCTTCGATGCGCAGGCTGACATCCACGCTTTCCTGCGCGTGCTGCACCGCCCGGTCGGTGCACAGCAGCTCGATCTCCAGCTGCGGGTACTGCTGACGCAGGGCCGGCAGCATCGGGGCGAGCACGTGCCGCGCGAAGGCCGCGGTGCTGGCCACCCGCAAGCGCCCCGCCGGCGCCTGCTGCGGCCCGGCCACCGACTGGCGCGCGCGCTCCAGGTCGCGCTCCAGCTGCCGCACCTGCTCGAAGTACAGCGTGCCGCGCTCGGTCAGCGCCAGGCTGCGCGTGGTCCGGTGCAGCAGACGCACGCCCAGGTGCTGCTCCAGCCGCGCGATGTTCTGGCTGACCGCAGCCGCGCTGATCCCCAGCAGCTTGGCGCCTCCGGCAATGCTGCCGGCATCGACAGTACTGACAAAGCTACGGATGGACTGAAGAATGTTCATTGGTCAGGCGAGTATTACCAAAGGATTCGTAAGTTTTTCTTACGTAAGCCGCAAGGCTACGCGATCTACCCCGCCCGCGGTGGCGTCTCTACAGTGCTGCCCATCACGCCGATCCGCGGCAACCGAGGCCACTGCATGTCGTCATCTCCCCCCTCCTCCCCATTGCTGCGCCCGCGCTGGAAACTCGGCGTGCGCACCACCCCGTTCGTGTTCGCGTTCTATATGGCCACGATCATGGCCTTGCTGATGTGCCTGGTGATCACCGGCGCCAATACCGGCCTTGCCCCCGGCTACCTGTGGCGCGTGCTGGATGCCTACCGCATTGCGATGCCCACCGCGTTCTGCTGCGTGCTGGTGGTGCGACCGTTGGTGATACGGCTGGTGGCCTGGACGGTCCACGCCGGGCATTGAGTCTGGCGTATGCGGCATGCGCGAAACGCTGCCGCAGGCAATCGTGCCGATGCATCCGCAAGGCCATCGATGTGCCGCAGCACGCGGCTTGCCTGCCACGTTGGCATCCCCTGCGCCGTAGCCATTCCAAAGCCTGCCAACGCGTGCATGCGTTGGCGCTCGAAGCATCTGCCGGCTTGAACGCATTGAGCTGGACGCCGCAGATGCGGTCGCGCCCGCAACGAAACATCCGCAGCCAGCTGCTGCCACGCAACATCCGGCGCATGCAGTCTGCGACCGCCGTCATGCCAATGATGGATGATTCCGGAATGAACACCACGGAACTGAAACGCGCCACACAATTGCTTTGACACTGAAGTAGCCGCTGCGCAGCGTCACTTCTCCCTGGACTTCGGTCCACTTTTTGGAGACGCACGCAATGAACACGCTACGCAGTGTCGCTGTGCAGTTCGCCTTGCTATGCGCAGTGGCGATGCCACCAGGCGCACACGCGCAAACCCTGGTGTGGGAGGACAATTTCAACGGCCCCGGCATCGACGGCAACAAGTGGACCTACGACGTCGGCAACGGCTGTCAGATCGGCCTGTGCGGCTGGGGCAACGGGGAGATGCAGTACTACACCAGCCGCGCCGAAAACGCGCGCATCGATAACGGCCGGCTGGTGATCGAAGCGCGACGCGAAGCGTTCCAGGGCATGCCGTTTACCTCGGCGCGTCTCAAGACCGAAGGCCGCATGCACTTCAAATACGGCACGCTGGAGGCGCGCATCAAGACGCCGGTCGTGGGCAACGGGCTATGGCCGGCGTACTGGATGCTGGGCACCATCGGCGTGTGGCCAGGTCGCGGCGAGATCGACCTGCTGGAAGCCGGCATGGCCGCAGCGATCGCCAATGGCACCGCCAATCGCCGTATCGGCGCGGCGGTGCACTGGGACTACAACGGCCAGCAGGCCGACTACGACACCAGCTACACCAGCCCGGTGGATCTGCATGCCGACTTCCATGTGTACCGCATGACCTGGGACCCGCAGTTCATCCGCGTGTCGATCGATGGCCAGCAGTACTTCGAGTTTGCGATCTCCAATATCGAAGGCGCCTCGCTGCACGAATTCCATCAGCAGCAGTATCTGCTGCTCAATCTCGCCGTCGGCGGCGCCTATACCGGCATCACCTCGCCTGCGGCGGTGACCGCGCCGTTGCCGGGCAGGATGGAGATCGATTACATCCGCCTGTATCAAAACCCCGGTTCGCAGCTGTACGTGGGCGCGCAACACGCGGCGCCCGCAGGGCGCTTCGGCGTGTTCACCGAGCAGGCCGATACCAGCGGGCGACTCAACTTCGGCCAGGATGCCGAGCTGTATCTGTGGAACAACCTCACCCCGATTGCGCAGGCGCCGTTCGAAGGCAGCAACGTGATGGCCTACCGCGCCAATGCCGGTGCCTGGTATGGCCTGGGCATCCAGACCGACTATCGCAACATGGCCGCCTATGCCGGCGGCGCGCTGAAGCTGCACCTGAAAACCACCACGCCATCGACCTTCAAGATCGGCATCAACACCAGCTTTGGCGACAGCTGGGTGGATTTTGTCGCGGGCGGCAATCAGTACGGCCTGGTGCGCGATGGCGCCTGGCATGAGGTGAGCATTCCCTTCAGTGCGTTCTACGACCTGGATCTGCAGGCGGTCAAACAGATGTTCATGCTGGTGGCCGATCCGCCGGCTGCGCCAGTGGAGATCGCCATCGACAAGGTGTATTACCAGAGCCGTTGAGCAGCGCAGGCGCAGGACGCTCGGTCACGGCCCCTGCAGCGCAAGACACCCGCAGCCAACGCTCAGGCGTTGGTTGCCACGCCTTTCAACACATCGATCAGCTGACGCAGGCGATACGGTTTAGGCAGGAAATCCACCTGCGCCGGCAGCGGCGGCAATTGCGCCTTTGCAAACCCCGAGGCCAGGATCACCCGCGCCTGCGGCAGCAGCTGCGCCACGTGTTCGCTCAGTTCGATGCCCGACATGCCGTTGGGCATGCGGATGTCGCTGAAGACCACATCGTAGGGGCCGTTCTCGCGCAGCATGCGCAAGGCGGTGTGGCCGTCGTCGGCGGTTTCGACGGTGATGCCTGCGTCGCGCAGCGCCTCGCCGATCAGTTCGCGCAATTCCTGCTGATCTTCCACCATCAACAGACGCAGGGATTCAGTCATGCTCAGCCTCCTCGATGGCCGGGAGAAACAGGGTAACGGTGGTGCCGCGGCCAGGCGCAGTGTCCAGCTCGACGAAGCCACCGGATTGGGACGCAAAGCCGTGTACCTGGCTCAATCCCAGGCCCGAACCCTTGCCCACGTCCTTGGTGGTGAAAAACGGCTCACTGGCGCATTGCGCCACGTGTGCCGACATGCCGGGGCCGTCATCGCGTACGGCAATGCTGACGTAAGCGCGCGGCCGGCCATGCGGATCGGATGGCGCAGCACGCTGCTGTAGCGCCGTTTCCAGCACGATGGTGCCGCCGCCCGGCATGGCATCGCAGCTGTTGAACACCAGATTGAGCAAGGCCGCCTCCAGTTGGCCCGGGTCTACGCGGATATCGGGCAACTGCTCGGCGAACGCCAGCGACAGCACGATCCCGGCCGGACAGGCACGCCGCAGCAGCTCCAGCGAGCGCGTCACCACCGCGTTGGCGCCGTGGCGTTCGGGAATCAGCCGCTGCCCGCGCGCAAAGGCGAGCAGTTGGCGTGTCAGCAAGGTGCCCCGATCGACTGCCGTCTGCGCCGCGTCCACCAGCATGCGCGTACGCGCGTCGTCGCCGGCACGCAGCGCGATCAGGTCCAGGCTGGTCACCATCACGGTCAGCAGGTTATTGAAATCGTGCGCCATGCCAAGCGTCAGGCGACCCAGCGCGTCCACCTTCTGCGACTGCAGCAGGGCATGCTGCGCATGCTGCAACAGCTGCTGCGCCTGGTGCCGCTGGTCGATGTCGCAGGTGACCTTGGCAAACCCCACCAACACACCGAATTCCAGCACCGGCTCGATCGCCACGCTTGCCCAGAAGCGGCTGCCGTCCTTGCGCACCCGCCAGCCTTCGGTGGCAAAACGCCCCTCGCGTCTGGCGGTGTCAAGATTGCGGGCAGGTTCGCCGCCCTGCGCATCCTCCGGCAGATAGAAGCGCGAAAAGTGCGAGCCAATGATCTCGGCGGTGGTGTAACCCTTGATGCGCTCGCCGCCGGGATTCCAGCTGCACACGTGGCCGCCCGTATCGAGCATGTAGATCGCGTAATCGGACACGCTCTGCACCAACAGCTGGCACTGCCGGCTGTCGTGAGAAAGCGGCCCCGCACTGTCGACGGCCGTTTCCGCATCCATCACGCAACTTTCCCCCGGAAAAGCGCGCGACCATAGTGACGAGTGCGTGAAGGCTGCGTGCAAGCCGCCCCGGCTGCAGAGCGTCAAAATCCCGGCGATTTGCGCGTGAAAGTTATCGGCTACCATGACCGCCCTCCCCGTCCGGTCCGCGCCTTTATGCAGAACATCTCGACCACACGCGACCGCTGGGTGTGGGTGATCGCGGGGGCCTTGATGGCCGGAACGCTCGGCGTGGAACTGGTCACGCCGCTCGGCTATGCGGTGTGGCTGACCTATTTCGTCGCGGTGGGCGTGACGGTCTTCCAGAATCGCGTGCAGGTGCCCCTGGTGGTCGCCGCGCTCTCGTGCGTGCTGCTGGCCGTCGGTTTTCAGCTGGCGCCGTCCAGTACCAGCTCGAGTTTTTCCTCGATCAACCGCAGCATCGGCGGGGTGTCGTTCCTGGCGATGGCGCTGGTGGTGATGCAGGCGATCCGCGCGCGCCGCCAGGCCGAACTGGCGCTGTGGCTGCAGCAGGCTGAAAACACCGTTGAAGCCAGTTTGCGCGGCGATCACAGCCCCGACGATCTGGCCAATGCCGCCGTGCGCGCGCTGTGCGACACGCTGGATGCGCAGGTCGGCGCGTTGTATCGCATCGAGGGCGACCGCCTGCGTCTGACCGGCGGCGCCGCGCTGCCGGCCGATGTGTCCAGGACATTGCCGACCGATGCCGGCCAACTCGGCGAGGCCTTGCGCAGCGGCACGGTGCGCCGGGTGCGCGGTGTGGAAGCCGGACATCTGCAGATCGCCTCGGGCCTGGGCCGCAGCGCCTGCCAGGAACTGCTGCTGGCACCGGTCATCGCCGATGGGCGGGTGATCGGCATCCTCGAGCTGGGCCGCGCCGCTGCGCCGGGCACTGCCCGCACGCGCGAGGAAGAACTCCTCACGCGCTGCGGCGAGAACATCGGCCTGGCCTTGCGCACGGCATTGCTGCGCGCGCAGCTGGTGGCCCTGCTGGAAGAAACCCAGCGCCAAAGCGAAGAGCTGCAGACCCAGCAGGAAGAGCTGCGCGTGGCCAACGAGGAGCTGGAGGAACAAAGCCGCAGCCTGCAGCAATCGCAGAGCGATCTGGAACTGCAGCAAGCCGAGCTGGAACAGACCAACGTGCAGCTGGAAGAGCGCACCCAGGCGTTGGAAGCGCAGAAGCAGGCCTTGCTGATCGCGCAGAATCAGTTGGTGCGCAACAGCAACGAGCTGTCCACCGCCTCGCGCTACAAATCCGAGTTCCTGGCCAACATGTCGCACGAGCTGCGCACGCCGCTCAACAGCGCGCTGATCCTGGCCAAGCTGCTGTCGGACAACAAGGACGGCACGCTCAGCCCCGAGCAGGTGAAATACGCGCAGGCGATCCTGTCGTCCAACAACGATCTGCTGGCGTTGATCAACGACATTCTCGACCTGTCCAAGATCGAAGCCGGGCATGTGGAACTGGCCGACGAAACCGTCACCACCAGCTCGGTGCTGCAGCGCCTGCGCGAGACCTTCGAACCGCTGGCGCGCCAGAAGGGCCTGGCGTTGCAGCTGGCTGCCGAATCCGATGCACCGACGCAACTGGTCGTCGACAGCCAGCGCCTGCAGCAGATCCTCAAGAACCTGCTGGCCAACGCGATCAAGTTCACCGAGCACGGCAGCGTCAGCCTGTCGATCCAGGCGCACACGCCGGGCCGGGTGCTGTTCAAGGTCAACGACACCGGCATCGGCATCGCGCACGAACAGACCGAGATCATCTTCGAAGCGTTCCGTCAGGCCGATGGCAGCACGCGCCGTCGCTACGGCGGCACCGGCTTGGGCCTGTCGATCTCGCGTGACCTGGCCCAGCGCATGGGCGGCAGCATTCGGGTGGACAGCCAGCCCGGACGTGGCAGCTGTTTCACGCTGGAATTGCCGATCGACGGCGCGCCGGCCGAGCTGGTCACCGCAGCACAGGCCAACGCGGGTGCGCTGGCGATCGGCGCCACGCCGTTGTCGCAATCCGCCAGTGGCACGGCCATGGCCTCGCGCCTCGATGGGCGTGCAACGGGTGCGTCCACGGGGATGCCGCTGCCGATTCCGGCAGCCGCCGCCCCGCCGCTGCAGCGCGCCGACGATGATCGCGACCAACGTACCCGCCCCGGCCGACTGATCCTGGCGGTGGAGGACGAAGCACGCTTTGCACAGGCGCTGGTCGACCTGGCACACGAGCTGGACTTCGATTGCGTGGTGGCGCCCAGCGCCGAAGAAGCGCTGCGCCTGGCCGCCGAACTGCGCCCCAGCGGCATCCTGCTCGACATCGGCCTGCCGGATGCGTCCGGCCTGAGCGTGCTCGAACGCCTCAAGCGCGATCCGGCCACGCGCCATATTCCGGTGCATGTGGTGTCCGCGCTGGAGCGCAGCCAGATTGCGCTGGAACTGGGCGCGGTGGGCTATCTGATCAAGCCGGCCACGCGCGAGCTGCTGGCGGGCGCGATCCGTCAACTGGAAGACACCAATGCACGCGCGGTGCGCCGCCTGCTGATCGTCGAAGACGACAGCGCGCTGCGTGCGAATCTGCAATTGCTGCTGGCGCGCGATCAGCTGGAGATCATCGCAGTGGGCAGCATTGCCGAGGCGATGCAGCAACTGGCCGGCTCGACCTTCGACTGCATGGTCACCGATCTGGCGCTGCCCGACGGCAGCGGCTACGACCTGCTCGAGCGCATGGCCGGCAACGACGCAGTCGCGTTTCCGCCGGTCATCGTCTACACCGGGCGCGCGCTCACCCGCGACGAGGAACAACGCCTGCGCCGCTATTCCAAGAGCATCATCATTAAGGGCGTGCGCTCGCCCGAACGCCTGCTCGATGAGGTGACGCTGTTCCTGCACAGCGTGGAAGCCTCGCTGCCCAGCGACCAGCAACGCCTGCTGCGCGAAGCGCGCCGCCGCGACGCGGTGCTGGACGGCGCCACCGTGCTGCTGGCCGAGGACGACGTGCGCAACATCTTTGCGCTCTCCAGCGTGCTCGAGCCGCTGGGCGTGACGCTGCAGATCGCCCGCAACGGCCGCGAGGCGCTGGAACATCTGGCCAAGCACGAAGTGGACCTGGTGCTGATGGACATCATGATGCCGGAGATGGACGGCCTGACCGCGATGCGCCAGATCCGCGCCAATCGCCAGTGGCAGGATCTGCCGATCATCGCGCTGACCGCCAAGGCCATGGCCGACGATCGCGAGCGCTGTCTGGAGGCCGGTGCCAACGACTACATCGCCAAGCCCATCGACGTGGACAAGCTGGTGTCGCTGTGCCGGGTGTGGTGCTCGCGGCAATGAACGCGGTTGAGCTGTTCGACCTGGAGCTGCGGGTGCTGCTGGAAGCGGTCTACCAGCGCTACCACTACGACTTCCGCGATTACGCGGTGTCGTCGCTGCGCCGGCGCATGCGCCACGCGATGGCACGCCTGGAGTGCGCGCGCGTGGCCGATCTGCAGCACCGCCTGCTGCACGAACCTGACACCTTCGCGCAGGCGATGCAGTTCTTCACCGTGCAGGTGTCGGAGATGTTCCGCGACCCGGCCTACTTCCGCGTACTGCGCGAGCATGCGGTGCCGGTCTTGCGCACCTATCCATCGATCAAGCTGTGGGTGGCCGGCTGCAGCACCGGCGAGGAAGTCTGGTCGCTGGCGATCCTGTTGCACGAAGAAGGCCTGCTCGAAAAGGCGGTGATCTACGCCACCGACATCAATCCCGAAGCACTGGGCATGGCCGAGGCCGGCGCCTTCGGCATCGACCGCATCGCGCAGTTCAGCCGCAATTACCTGGATGCCGGCGGCCGCGGCTCGCTCTCGGATTACTACACCACCGCCTACGATGGCGCGGTGTTCGATCGCCGGTTGAAGCGCAATATCGTCTTCGCCGACCACAGCCTGGCCACCGATACGGTGTTCTCCGAAGTACACCTGGTGTCGTGCCGCAACGTGCTGATCTATTTCAACCGCAGCCTGCAGGACCGTGCCGTGGGCCTGTTCCACGATGCATTGGTGCACCGTGGGTTCCTGGGCCTGGGCAGCAAGGAGTCGCTGCAGTTCGGTGCGCATGCGCAGGCGTTCGAAACCGTGGCGCGCGAGCAGCGCCTGTTCCGCAAGGCGGCGGCATGAACGCAATGCACGCGGCGGCGGCGCAGTTCGACGCGATGGTGATCGGTGCCTCGGCCGGCGGTGTCATGGCCTTGCAGGCGCTGCTGTCCAGCCTGCCTGCAGACCTGCCGATGCCGGTGCTGGTGGTGTTGCACCTGCCGCGCGACCGCACCAGCCATCTTGCCGAGCTGATGGATGCACGCTGCGCCTTGCCGGTGCGCGAGGCCGAAGACAAGCAGCCACTGCTTGCCGGCAGCGTGACCATCGCCCCGCCCGACTACCATCTGCTGGTTGAAACGCGCGACAGCCTGGCGTTGTCGATGGATGCACCAGTGCTGTTCTCGCGCCCGGCGATCGACCCGCTGTTCGAATCGGCGGCCGACGTCTTCGGGCAGCGCCTGCTGGCGATCCTGCTCACCGGCGCCAGCAGCGACGGCAGCGCCGGCGTGGCGGCGGTGCGCGCAGTCGGTGGCACCGCATGGATCCAGCGCCCCGACGATGCCGCCTCACCGCTGATGCCCGCCTCCGCTCTCGCCTATGCTGGCGCCGATGCGGTGCTCACCCTGCAGGCGATCTGCAGCCGACTGGAAGCCTTTCACCCATGAATCTCACCGCGACCGGCCTGGCTGCGCACAGCAATGGCGACGAACCCGCCAAGCTGCTGATCGTCGACGACGTGCCGCAGAACCTGGTGGCGATGGAAGCGCTGCTGCAGCGCGACGGCCTCCAGGTGCTGTGTGCCGCGTCCGGCGCGCAGGCGCTGGAGCTGCTGCTCGAACACGATGTGGCGCTGGCGCTGCTGGATGTGCACATGCCGGAAATGGACGGCTTTTCGCTGGCCGAACTGATGCGCGGCTCGCAGCGCAGCCGGCATGTGCCGATCATTTTCCTGACCGCATCGCCGAACGATCCGATGCGCGCCTTCCAGGGCTACGAAACCGGCGCGGTGGATTTCCTGCACAAGCCGATCGAGCCGCACGTGATCCTGAGCAAGGTCAATGTGTTCATCGAGTTGTACCAGCAGCGGCGCCTGCTCAAGGCACGCAACGCCTCGCTGGAACGCGCGCTTACGCTCAACGAAACCATGATGGCCGTGCTCACCCACGACCTGCGTACGCCGCTGTCGGTGATCCTGCTGTGCGCCGACAAGCTCGGCCTGGATGTGAAGGCCGATGGCTCGGCCGCACGCACGCTCGATCACCTGGAAAACAGCGCGCGGCGGATGGCACGGATGGTCGAGCAGTTGCTGGATTTCTCGCGCCTGCGCAGCGACGGGCTGTCGATGCAGTTCGGCCCCTGCAATCTGGGCGAAGTCACCCACAGCGTGGTGGGCGAAGTGGCGCAGGCCAACCCGCACACGCCGATCGACCTGCGTACCGAAGGCGATCTGGACGGCGATGGCGACGGCGATCGCCTGGCCCAGGTCGTGTCCAACCTGGTCGGCAATGCGGTGCTGCATGGCGGCAGCCAGCCGGTGCGGGTGCATCTGGACGGACGCGAACGCGACACGCTGCGGCTGTCGGTGCGCAATGTCGGGCGCATCCCGGACAGCCTGATGCCGCGCCTGTTCGAGCCGTTCAAGGCCAGCTTCCATACCAGCCAGGGCCTGGGGCTGGGCCTGTTCATCGCCGACCAGTTCGTCAAGGCGCACGGCGGCACGCTGCAGGCACGCAACGAAAACGGCGACGTGGTGTTTGAAGCCGTGATGCGGCGACACAATCTGGCCGCGTAATCGCGGCCAACGGGGCGACAAGCATCACGCCGGGCGTTCGCCGCGGCACCCGGCAAGGCGTGCGGGGTGATCGAAACCCATGCAATCCCGATGCTGGCGGCCTGTCGTAAGCCCCGCCCATCGCGGCAACATAATCCCTCTGACGAACTCATCCAAGACGCCTCACGCAGCGCGCGGCGCATGCGGTCCGACAACGGAAGCCGGCACGAAAGCGGTTTGCATCGTCATGCGGGCGCGACCAGTGCCCGCATGACGGATGCGCCGTATGCTCGTACTCCACGCCCCGTCCCGGCGCAGCGTTCCAGCCTGTTTCGATCGCACCAGCATCTGTCGTCATCATCCGGCGCACGCCGTGCGCCATGTCCGAGGAGGTGGTCATGTCGTATGTGGATGGATTTGCACTCGCGGTACCCACGGCCAACAAGGCCGCGTTTCTGGAACATGCCCGCATGGGCGATGCCATCATCATCGAATACGGCGCGCTGCGCGTGGTGGAGTGCTGGGGCGATGACGTCCAGCATGGACAACTGACCGACTTCCACCGCGCGGTCGCTGCCGGCGAGGACGAAACCGTGGTGTTTTCGTGGATCGAATGGCCGGACAAGGCGACCCGCGATGCGGGCATGCGCAAGATGATGGACGACCCGCGCATGGACCCGTCGGTCAACCCGATGCCGTTCGATGGCAAGCGACTGATCTACGGCGGCTTTGTTCCGATCCTGAGCCTGGGACAATCGGGCTGAGCACTGCAGCGCGCACGCGTATCTGTCTTTCACGTGCGCGCTCCCCCCCGGTGTTGCGGAAGTGGCCGACGGCACCGGGTCTTCGGCGTTGGCCGTTACACTGGCCGCATGCAGCCGCGCTCGCCGCCCACGATGCGCGGGCGCAGCGACTGTATTGCCTGCCACCGGAGACCACCGCATGACCGACGCACCGCTTTTAATCGCCTGCCCGAGCTGCGCTGCGATGAACCGTGTTGCAGCTGCGCGTCTGCGCGATGCACCCAACTGCGGCAGTTGCCACAAGCCCTTGTTCCTGGGCACGCCGGTGGCGCTGTCGGAGGCCGATTTCGATAAGCATGCGGTGCGTAGCGCGCTGCCGTTGGTGGTGGATTTCTGGGCGCCGTGGTGCGGGCCGTGCCTGAGCATGGCGCCGCAGTTTGCCGCAGCCGCGGCACTGCTCGAACCGCAGGTCCGGCTGGCGAAGGTCGATACCGATCTGCATCCGGCGCTTGGCACGCGCTTCGGCATCCGCAGCATCCCGACCTTGCTGGTCATCCGCGGCGGCAGTGAGCTGGGCCGTCACTCCGGCGCGGTGAGCAGCGCGCAGATCGTCAGCTGGGTGCAGTCGGTGTTGCGCAGCCGTTGATACAAAAAAACCCGCTGCATGATGCACGCAGCGGGTCTGTTCTACGTTCTACGATCGGCATCACTGCGGCACACGCGCAGTGATGCAGTCGATCGATCAAGCACCGGGAGCGGCTGACCAGAGCACTGTGCAGCCGCTGGCGACTTTTCAGTCGCTCTTACTGCCAGTTGACGTTGACCGACACGCCCACCACGCGCGGCTCGTTGTACACCGCCGCCATGTAGTTTTCGATCACGCCCTTGACGTTCTTCTCGTTGGTGATGTTGCGCGCAAACGCCGCCACCTCCCACGCGCCATAGCCGCCGGTGTAACCGAGCTTGAGGCCGCCTTCGAAATTGCCGTTGGCGCGGAACTCGGTGGAGTCGTACAGCACGAAGCTGGTTTCGCCCTGCTTGTTCCAGTCGGTGGAGACGAAGAAGGCGCCATCGTTGCCCACCGGAATGTCGTAGCGCGCGGCCAGGTTGAGGTTGTACTTGGGCGCGTTGGGCAGCGGGTTGCCGTCGATCTGCGCAAAGGTGTTGGCACCGACGCGGATGGTCGGGTCGTTGACCGTGCACACCACCACGCCGTTGAGCGCACAGGCCTGCGCGTAGACGCGATCGTCGTGGATTTCGCTATGCAACAGGCTCAGGCCGGCGGTTAGCGACAGGTTGGAGATCGGGCGCCAGTCCAGATCCGCCTCCAGGCCGTAGGCCTTGGCCTTGTCGGCATTGAACAGCACGCCATTACCGTCCGAGTCGTTGCCGTTGAGCTGGATGTCGTCCACCGTATAGGTGAAGCCGCTGACGTTCAGACGCAGGCGGTTGTCGAACAGGCTGCTCTTGATGCCGGCTTCCCACGACAGGATGGTTTCCGAATCGGCGGTGGTGAAATCCGAATTGAACACCGCGCTGCGGCCCTGGATGGTCGGGCCGCGGAAACCGCGTGCCACGCGCGCATAGATGCTCAGCTCGGGATTGATTTCATACATCGCGCTGAGATCCCAGCTGGGCTGGGTGTCGGACATGCGCACGTCGCGACGGCCGCGATAGGTCACCGCACCGGCGGCGGTATCGGCGGTCTTGAGCAGGCGGGTTTCCTTGCTGTCCTTGGTCTGGCGCAGACCGGCAGTCAGGGTGAGCGCGTCGGTGGCCTTGTAGCTGAGCTGCCCGAAGCCGGCCCAGGAGGTATTGGTGTTGCGCAGGCGCACCCAGTTGTTGGGGTTGCGCGCGGCGGTCTGCAGGAAATACGCCCGCTGATAGAAATCGGTGGTGTCGCGCCCGTCGAAGTAGAACGCGCCCACCTGCCATTGCAGAGCGTCGTCGCCTTCGCTGGCCAGACGCAGTTCCTGGGTGTACTGGTCCAGGTCGCGGATCTGCCCCATCGACTGGCCGAAGCCGTTCGGCACGCCGTTGACCGGGTAGTTGGCCGCTGCGCCGCCATCGGTGTCGCCACGGCTATAGCCGGAGGTGGTTTCGTAGGCGGTGATGGAGGTCAGCGACACGCCGCCGAAATCGTAGATCGCCTTGATGGAGCCGCCGTCGGTCTGATACGCCTGCGGGTTGTCGTGCGCCTCGTCGTAGGCCACGCGATCGCGCGGCACGTCGACCTTGTCGCTGCCGCGCGTGACCGCATTGCGCAGGAACAACGTGGAGGTGCCGTCGTAGTCGCGCGTATGCACCGAGCCCAGCAGCGAGAACGCGTCGTTGGGCTTGAGCAGCAACTGCAGGCGCGCATTGCGGTCGTTGTAGCCGCCCATTGCATCCTTGCGCGGGGTACGCGTGCCGTCGGCGCTGCTGCCGGCGAAGGTGTTGTCCACCCAGTCGTCGCGGTGCTGGTACAGGGCCGACACGCGGAACGAAAGCACGTCGTTGATCGGCCCACCGAAGCCGCCATCCAGCGACACGGTGTTGTAGCTGCCGTAGCTGGCATCGACGCGACCGGTGTAGGTATCGCCAGGTTTGATGGTGTCGAACTTGACGATGCCGGCGGTGGTGTTGCGGCCGAACAAGGTGCCCTGCGGGCCGCGCAGCACTTCGACCTGGTCCACGTCGTAGACCGGGTTGGACTTGAGCACCACGTGTTCCAGCACCACGTCGTCCTGGATGATGGACACCGGCTGCGAAGCGCCGAGGTAGAAATCGATATTGCCCAGGCCACGGATATAGAAGCGCGGGAAGATGCGCCCGGTGGTGGTCTCGGCATAGAAGCCCGGCACGCGGCCGGACAGCGCCAGCAGCGTGTCGTCGCCACCGGCGGTGAACTCGCGCATCGCCGCGCCCTGCACCACGCCCACCGACACCGGCACTTCCTGCAGGTTCTGCTCGCGGTGTTCGGCAGTGACGGTGACCGTATCCAGCGCGGTCGGGCTGCCCTCGCCCTCGCCCTGGCGCGTCGGCGCCTGCTGCGCAGAGGCAGCAGCGGCCAGCGAGGCAAGCAGCAGGCCGGCGCAGGCACGCGCCAGCGGCGTGCGCTGCAAGGCGGCGCGACGGCGTGCGGGTGCGTGCGTGGTGGCGGACGTCAGGGACGCGGAGACAGACGAGTACAACGACATGCGAGATGATCCTTGGGTAGGTGACGCGAGGGGTGACACGGAGGCAAACGTGGCGATCAACATGGCTGCGCGGCGATCAGTCGGGCACGGCCGGTACTTGGAATCGGCACGTCGCACTCGTACACGCCGGTTCCTCCCCCACCGTCCGCACCCACCTGACACCTGCTCGCCACGTGTTGTTGGCCACTCCAGCGTCCGTCGGCACCGGGCATGCCGGCCGACGACGCAAGGTGGCGCCGCGCGCACGATATGTCAGCAATGTTGCAGCTCTATGGCAAGCGTGTCGTTGCGCACATGGCCGCCGTTGCAGAGCCATGCCGCGGCGCGCGCCAGGCATTTCGAAACGGCATGCCTGCGCTGGCCGCGTGCTGTCATGCTGGCGCCATGCGGACGCGCTCAGCGGAGAGGAACAGAGCTTGAAACGACTTGGATGGATGGCGGGCGTACTGGCCGCAGTGAGTTGTCAGCTGGCGCAGGCCGGCAGCGCGGTGATCAGCCGGATCGACTACCAGGGCGATGACGGCGGCCCGATACCGACCGCGGCACAGTACCGCAACCCGGTCGTGGCCGGTTTCCATCCTGACCCGTCGGCGGTCCGCGTCGGCGACGACTTCTATCTGGTCAACTCCAGCTTCGGCTATTTCCCCGGCCTGCCGGTGTTCAAGAGCCGCGATCTGGTGCACTGGACGCAGATCGGCAACGCGATCGATCGCCCCGATCAGATCAAATACGGCAACGACGAACTCACCCGCGGCCTGTTCGCCGCCAGCATCAGCCACCACGACGGCACCTTCTACATCGCCAACACCTGTTTCTACTGCGATGGCGGCAATTTCCTGATCACCGCCAAGGATCCGGCCGGGCCCTGGTCGGACCCGATCTGGCTGGATGCCAAGGGCATCGACCCATCGCTGTTCTTCGACGACGACGGCAGCGCCTGGCTGGTCAACAACGATGTGCCGGCAGGCAAGCTGCGTTACGACGGGCACCGCGCGATCTGGCTGCAGCGACTGGATCTGGCCAGCATGAAACTGGTCGGCACGCGCCAGGTACTGGTGGATGCGGGCTTCCAGCCGGCCAGCAACCCCGAGCATATCGAGGGCCCGCACCTGTTCCGTCGCGATGGCTATTACTACCTGACCGCAGCCGAGGGCGGCACCGGCGAGCAGCATGCACAGATGATCTACCGCAGCCGCCAGATCGCCGGGCCCTACCAGCCCTGGAGCGGCAATCCGGTGCTGACCCAGCGCGATCTGGACCCCAGCCGCAGCGCGCCGATCACCTCCGCAGGCCACGCGCAATTGGTCGAATTGCAGGACGGCTCCTGGTGGGCGGTATTCCTGGCCACCCGCCCGTATCAAGGCAACCACTACACCCTGGGTCGCGAAACCTTCCTGCTGCCGGTGCAATGGCGCGACGGCTGGCCGGTGATACTGCCGCACGGCACGGCTGTGCCTGCGGTCGCCACGCGCCCGCCGCTGCCGGCAGGCACGCAGGACGCACCCACCAGCGGGCCAATGCAGTGGAGCGAGCATTTCCAGGACGCGCGCGTGCCGATGCAATGGATGACCATCCATCCGCCAACGGCGCCGTGGTATGTCACCAGCCCGCAGGGTCTGCGCATCACGCCCTCGAGCGTGGCGCTGGGCGATATCGGCCGCGGGCAGCCGGCGTATCTGGGCCACCGTCTGCAGCATCACCACGCCACGCTGGCGGCGACCGTCGATGGCAGCACGCTGGCAGCGGGCGAACAGGCGGGGCTGGCGATCGTCGCCAGGGAAACGCATTACCTGGCCTTACTGCTGGTGCGCGAGGATGCCGGCATGTCGGTGGTGCTGTCGCGCCGCGCCGGGACGCAGGAGCCAGGCAGCGGCACCGTGCTGGCGCGCGCGCCGCTGGCCGATGCAACCCAACCGGTCACGCTGCGCTTTGCCCTGGATGGCGCACGCGTGCATGTGGATTACGCAGTCGGCAGCGGCCAGTGGCAGACGCTGCTGGAACAGGGCGATGCCCGCATGCTCAGTACCGACAGCGCCGGCGGTTTCCTGGGTGCCACGTTCGGCCCGTACGCGGACGCGCAGTGAGCGCACGCACGCCAACGACACGCCGGTGCTGCCGGCGCACTGCACAGGCATCCACTGCAGCCAGGTGCGTGCAACACGGCGTGTCAGGCACAGGCGGCGCACACCTGAAACACACGCAGCTGGACGCTGGTTTGGACGCGCGCAACGCCTGAGGCGTCGCGGCACATCGCTATCGTTATCGTTGCGCGGCAGGCAGGCACCGACAGCTGGCGCCTACGCGCGTAAACCGCGTCAGGCGCGGGCGGCGATCACGCTGCTATCGAGCATCTGCCCGACCATGTTGAGCAGATCGTTGAGGCTGAAAGGCTTGGGCAGCAGCGCCATGCCGTCGGCCAGGAATTCCTGGCGGGTGGCGGCGTTTTCGGCGTAGCCGGTGATGAACAGGATCGGCAAGCCCGGCCGCAGCGCGCGCGCCACGTCGGCCATGTCGCGCCCGTTCATGCCGGGCAGGCCGACGTCGGACACCACCAGATCGATCTCCACCCCGGCACGCAACTGATCCAGCGCGCCGTTGGCATCATCGGCTTCCACCACGTGGTAGCCGGCATCGCTGAGCACCTCGCTCACCATCATGCGCACCACATCGGTGTCGTCCACCAGCAAGATACGCTCGCTGCGTGTACGGGGCGAACTCGGTGCCGGTGCCGGCGGCACTGCGCTGGCAGTGAGCCCGCGCGGCAGCAGCAAGGCCACCGTGGTTCCGCGGCCCACGGTGCTGGTGATGCGTGCGGTGCCGCCGGACTGGCGCGCAAAGCCATAGGTCATCGACAAGCCCAGGCCGGTGCCCTCGCCGATCGGCTTGGTGGTGAAGAACGGCTCGAAGACCTGATTGAGGATGGCCGGTTCGATGCCGCTGCCATTGTCGATCACGTTCAGCACCACGTAATCACCATCGTCCAGTTCCGGATCGCCTTGCGCGGTGTAGGCCGCGCTCTGGATGCGGATGGTGCCCCGGCCCTTCAAGGCGTCACGTGCGTTGATCACCAGGTTGAGCACCACGTTTTCGAGCTGGTTGGCATCGGCCATTGCCACCAGTGGCGTGTCGGCCAACTCCAGCTCCAGCACGATGTTCTCGCCGATCGAGCGGTGCAGCATGTCTTCCAGCGAACGCACGCGTGTGTTGATGTCGAAGGCTTGCGCATCCAGCGATTGCTTACGCGCGAAGGCGAGCATGCGCTGGGTCAGTGCGGCGGCGCGATGCGCCGAGCCGGTGGCGATCTCGGCCAGCCGCGGCACCCGCTCGATGCGGTTGGACTCGACCGCCAGCTGGATCATGTCCAGGCCGGAAATGATGCTGGTCAGCAGATTGTTGAAGTCGTGCGCGATGCCGCCGGTGAGCTTGCCCAGCGCCTCCATCTTCTGCGCCTGCAGCAACTGGATTTCGGTGCGCTGGCGCTCGGCGATCTGGTGGGCCAGCTCGGTGGTGGCGGTATCCAGCTCCTGGCGCTGCTCACGCTCGCGCAGGCGCTGTTCGGTGACGTCCTCGACCAGCAGCAGGCCCAGATCCGGTTCGCGATACGGCGACACGCGCCACTCGGTTTCGCGCACCTTGCCCTCGCGCAGGATCGACAAGGCACCGCTCCAGCGCTCGCGTTGCGCCAGTGCGTTGGTCAGCGCCTGCACGGTGGCGGCCTGGTCCACGCCGGGCACGGCAAGCGCCTCGCCGGGCGTGACGGTACCGATCAAGCGCTGGAACGCCGCGTTGGCCTCATGCGTGTGCAAGCTCGCATCGACCACCGCAATCGGTGCACTGATGTGCTCGAAGATCTCGCGGAAGCGTGCCTCGCTGATGCGCAAGGCGTCTTCGGCCTGGCGCGCGCGCAGCAGGGTGCGCAGCGTGGCGACCAGCACGCTGGGGTCGACCGGGTGAATCAGGTAGGCGTCGGCACCGGCCTCCAGGCCGGTGATCATGTCGCCGGTGGCGATCGACGCGGCCGACACGTGCACCACAGGCAGCAACGCGGTGCGCGGCTCGGCGCGCAGCGTGCGCACGATGTCAAAGCCGCTCATGTCCGGCAGATTGACGTCCAGCACCACCGCAGAGAATGCCTGCTCGGCCAGTTTGGTCAGGCCGTCGGTGCCGGTGCCGGCTTCGTCGACCACGAACTGGTGGTGTTCGAGCACGCGGCGCACCGAATAACGCGTCACCGCGTTATCGTCGACGACCAGAATGTGTGGCTTACTGCCCAAGTGCATCCTCCGCTGCCAGCGTGACCGGCAGCACCACGAAAAATTCCGAGCCCTGCCCGACCACGCTGTTGATCCCCACAGTGCCGCCCAGCAACTCGGCAAACCGCTTGCAGATCGACAGCCCCAGACCGGTGCCGGTGAGGCGTTTCTGCAACGGCGAATCCACCTGTACAAAATCCTCGAACAAGGCGTCGTGAAGCTCGGCCGGAATGCCGATGCCGGTGTCCTGCACGCTGAAGCGCACATGGGTCTCGCCTTCCAGCTGCGCGAATACGCGCACATGGCCTTGCGGGGTGAACTTGAGTGCGTTGGAAATGAAGTTGCGCAGGATCTGCGCCAGCTTCTTGTCGTCGGTATAGAGCATCGGCAGCACCGGCGGGTCTTCGAAGATCAAGGTGGTGCTGCCGGCATCGGTGAGCGGGCGGAACATGCCGCGCAAGGCCGCAAACAGGTCCATCAGGTCGAACCAGCCCGGCGAGATGGTGATGCGCCCGGCCTCGATCTTGGCCAGATCCAGCAGGTCGTCGACCATCTCGGTGAGCTCGCGCGCCGAGGCGCTGACAAAGCGCACCTGCTTGGACTGCTCGGCAGTCAGCGGCCCGTCCATGCCGTCTTCCAGCAGCCGCGTGATGCTCAGGATCGAACTGAGCGGGGTGCGGAACTCGTGGCTCATGTACGACAGGAAGCGGCTCTTGAGCTCGGACACATCGCGCAGCTGTTCGGCCTGCTGATCCAGCTCGGCATACAGCGCCAGCACACCCTGGTTGGTCTCTTCCAGCTCTTCGCGCAGGGCCTGGTTCTGCCGCCGCAGCGCATCCAGTTCGGCCAGCGGATCGAGCGGTGGTGTCTCACCGGAAGCATTCATTGCAGGCCTCCCAGCCGCATGACAAATACGCCGCAATCGTCGCGGCCACGCGTGTAATCGCGCAACAGCACCGCCGCAATCAGGCGCGGATGGCGCGACAGCAGGCCCGGGTGATCGCGCAGGTTCCAGCGCGATTGCAGGCCATCGCTGTGCATGACCAGCAGCTTGCCGGCGGCATCCGCAAAATCGAATGGCTGCGCCTTGCGGAACTGCACCCCGACGATGCCCGGATGCGACGGCATGCCACGCACGCCGTCGCCATCGCACAGCGAGGCGACGATATTGCCCACCCCGGCAAAGCGCACCCGGCCGGTGCTGCTGTCGAACTGCATCACCGCGGCCGCGCCGCCGCGGGTACCGGACATACCGGCATGCAGCTGCGCGATGCGCTCGCCGGGTTCGCCGCGGGCCGCCGCCGCTGCGCGCGCGCCGGCGTCGGCGGCTTCGGCGGCGCCCGGACCGTGGCCCAGGCCATCGATCAGGGTAACGGTCGCCCGCTGCTCGCCGATCGCCAGATGCCAGGCATCGCCGCACACCGTTTCGTTGTGCAGCGGCAGGCGAATGGCGCCGTACGGCAGGTCCAGCTCGGCGCGTTGCTGCGCAAACAACCGTGCCATCACCAGCGCACCCTTGGCATCGGAATACGCATCCAGCACCTGCGCCTGGCGCTGGATCGCACCCAGCCCGGTGCCCGGCGTCCCGGCGGTGGAATAGCCATCGCGCAGGCCGTCCACGAGTGCGAACCCGGGGCCGCCGTCGATGGCGCAGATCTCCACGCCCATGCCCTGGGCGGTGGCGACCGTGGACAACTGCAGCACGCCGCCACGTCCATGCTTGACCATGTTGGTGGCAAGCTCGGTGGCCACCAGCGCCACGCGCCCGCAGGCGGCCTCATCGAAACCCAGCGCCTGAGCCAGCACCGCCGCCTCGCGGCGCGCCTGCCCGACCTGGCTGGTTTCGTCGACGCGAAACGCGCGCGTAACCTCGCCGGCGAGCATCACTTCCATTTGGTGATGGTGATCCGCGTGCCCTTGCCGGCTGCGGTGTCCAGCACGAAATCATCCACCAGCCGACGGCTGCCGGACAGGCCCAGCCCCAGCCCGCTGCCGGAGGTCCAGCCATCGGTGAGCGCCAGATCCAGGTCGGGAATGCCGGGGCCCTCGTCGCGGAAGGTCAGCTGCACGCCCTTGCGGATGCCGCTTTCCACCAGGGCCCAATCCATGTCGCCGCCGCCGCCGTAGATCACGGTGTTGCGGGCCAGCTCGCTGGCTGCGGTGACCAGCTTGGTCTGGTCGACCAAACGCAGGCCGCACTGCACCACCAGCTTGCGTACCGTCTGCCGGGCCAGCACCACATCCTGTTCGGTGCGCACCGGTTGCGAACCGGTGGTCATGAAGCGTGATCGGGTTGCTGCAACAGGAGCATGCCGCGTTCGACATTGAGCGCGGTGCGCACCGACGGCAGGGTCAGGCCCAGCTCGACCAGCGTGATCGCCACGGCCGGCTGCATGCCGACCACCACGGTCCTGGCATCCATGATTGCCGCCAAGCCGGAGATGGTGCTGATCATGCGGCCGATGAAGGAGTCGACGATGTCCAGTGCGGAAATGTCGATCAGCACGCCGCGCGCGGAGGTGGCGCTGATCTTTTCCGACAGGTCTTCCTGCAGCGTCATCGCCAGTTGGTCGTGCATGTCCACCTGGATGGTGACCAGCAGCAGGTCGCCCATCCGCAGGATCGGGATGCGCTCCATGTCAGCCCGCCTTGCCCACGGTCACGCCGATGCGCTTGAGCGCCAGCGCCAAAGCGTCGGACAGGTTGGCCTTGGTGACGATGCCCTGCAGGTCCAGGCCCAGGTGCACGATGGTCTGCGCGATCTGCGGGCGCACGCCGCTGATGATGGCATCGGCGCCCATCAGGCGGATCGCGGTGACGGTCTTGAGCAGGTGCTGCGCCACCAGCGTGTCCACGGTGGGCACGCCGGTGATGTCGATGATGGCGATTTCCGAGCCGGTATCGACGATGCGCTGCAGCAGCGACTCCATCACCACCTGGGTGCGCTGCGAATCCAGCGTGCCGATCATCGGCAGTGCCAGCACGCCCTCCCACAGCTTGACCACCGGGGTGGACAGCTCCAGCATTTCTTCCTGCTGGCGCACGATGATGTCTTCGCGGGTCTTCTGGAACGCCTTGACGGTGTACAGGCCCAGACGGTCCAGCAGCTCGGACAGCGCCCACAGCTGCTGGCCCAGATCCTCCGGCGCATCGGCATACTCGCGCTGCATCAGCGCAAACAGCACCCGCTTGAGCGAGAAGATGAAGTTGGCGGTTTCCTGCGAATCGAAGCCACGGGTGGCGCGGTCGCGCGAGAGGTTTTCCAGGAAACGACGCACCTCGCTCCAGTCGGCGCTATCCAGGCTGCTGCCGCCGTCCTTCAGGGAAGCGACCAGCAGATGCAAAAAGTCCGCGCTCTGGGTTTCGACGTCCTGCCGGGAAATACGTCCATCGCTGCCCAGGCTGGAGCTTAGCCATGCAGCCAACAACGCCGTTTCCTGGCCACGAATCGCATCGATCGAGCGCTGCTGCAATGCCACCATGAGATCACCCGCCGAGAGTAGAAGAGAGAAGGCTGGGCATGCGGGACGATGGCGCCCCCTGACTGGCGCGGCGCCCCCACGCCGAAGCGCAGCAGAATAAAGCAATTCAGTTTCGGCAACCAGCAACGAACCTGTAGCGGTCAGAGGAAGGTCCAGACAGAGTTTGACATTGCGGCGCACGCGGTGAACGTGAGCGCGACCACGCCTGGAAAGATGCGATAACTGCCGTCCCGTTCCCTTGCCATAGGCGCGACGATTGCAGGCGCGACGGCCGCCGGTTGGCGTCCACCGCCGGCTCGGCCGTGCGTGCAGCCGCCGACCGCTACGCAACGGTGGTCATGGTTTTGCGGGCGGAGCGCGTCTGACGCCGCCCAATACCTGTCGGAAGCGCGCATCCCATGCCAGCGGACGCGCCCGCTGCGCCGGCTGGCCCGCTTGTCCACAACCGGCACCGCATGCAACGCGCTGTGCCACCGGCAGAGTGTCTGCGCGGCGGCCGGGCGTGTTCTGATCGCAGCCTGCTTTTCTCAGGTGGTCGCTCTCCATGTCATCGCTGTTCTCTCCGTATCAACTCAAGGACGTCACCCTGCGCAACCGCATCGCGGTGCCGCCCATGTGCCAGTACACCGCCGTCGACGGCCTCAGCAACGCGTGGCATCAGGTGCACTACGCCAGCATGGCGCGCGGCGGTGCGGGCCTGGTCATCGTCGAGGCCACCGGCGTGTCGCCGGAAGGACGCATCACCCCCGGGTGTCTGGGCCTGTGGAACGACGCCCAGGCCGAGGGACTGGCGCGCATCGCGGCATCGATCAGCGCTGCCGGCGCGGTGCCGGGCATCCAGATCGGCCACGCCGGCCGCAAGGCCAGTGCCAACCTGCCGTGGGAAGGCGACAACCACATCCCCGACGGCGACCCGCGCGGCTGGGACACCATCTCGCCCTCGGCCATCGCCTTCGGCGGCGGCCTGCCCAAAGTGCCGCGTGAGATGACGCTGGACGACATCGCCCGCGTGCGCGGCGATTTTGTCGCCGCCGCGCAGCGCGCGCGCGATGCCGGCTTCCAGTGGCTGGAGCTGCATTTTGCCCATGGCTATCTGGCGCAAAGCTTCTTCTCGGTACACGCCAATCAACGCCAGGATCACTACGGCGGCACTGCCGACAACCGTGCGCGCTTCCTGTTGGAAACGCTGCAGGCCGTGCGTGCGGTCTGGCCGGAACAGCTGCCGCTCACCGCACGCTTTGGCGTGATCGAATTCGATGGCCGCGACGAAGAGACCCTGCAGGAAGCCATCGCACTGACGCGCAACTTCAAGCAAGGCGGCCTGGATCTGCTCAACGTCAGCATCGGCTTTAGCACCCCGACTGCGCAGATTCCATGGGGACCGGCCTTGCTGGCGCCTTACGCCGAACGGGTCAGCCGCGAGGCGCAGCTGCCGGTTGCCTCGTCCTGGAACATCGACGATCCGCTGGAAGCCGACCGCGTCGTCGCCGCCGGACAGATGGAGCTGGTGATGGTCGGCCGCGCGCACCTGGCCAACCCACACTGGCCGTATCACGCCGCATTGGCCCTGGGCGAAGAACGCCCGTCCTGGGTGCTGCCGCCCTCGTACGCGCACTGGCTGGAGCGCTACGGCAAGCGCAGCTGATCGGGCAGCTGCCATGCACTGCGAGATAGCCGTACAGGCGAATGCTTAGGTCTGCTGCGGGCGCTTACACCGGGTTTCCAGGGATGGATTCCCGGCGTGTCCCGACACTGCATGCGGCGCCGCGCCGCCGACCAGCTCCGCAGACCTGGCAATCTTGTGCAAGACCTCTGCCGGTTCCATGCGAATGCTGCGGTCTGCCGAGGGCGCTTGCACGCGTACCGGCGTGGGACACGCCGCAAGTACGTCCCTGTAGGCTCTGGCGCGGCATCCATGCCGCTCAAGGTCCCACGCCGGCACGCGTGCAAGCACCACCGGTTGTTGTCGGTTGCTGAAAGAAATGCGGAGGGTCAGCTGAGCTGCACGTTCTTCCTAGCGTCCATTCCTGGCGACGTGACAGTAGATGGAAGGCTTACTGATTACATCGGCCACGAAGTCCGCAGGCATCAACACCTGCTTGAAGCATTGCTTGCCGATCAGCGATAGCAATATGGGGAGCGTGGCGCCGCGTCCGGTGGCGGGACCGTGTGGCGACATGGATGTCGCCACCGAGCCTCCAGGGACGGATTCACGGCGTGTCCCGACACTGGATGCGGCGCCGCGCCGCCGACCGACTCCGCACACCGATCAATCTTGCGCACGACATCCACCGGTTCTTCGCGAATGCCTCGGTCTGCCGAGGGAGCTTGCACGCGTACCAGCGTAGGACACGCCGCAAGTACGTCCGTGTAGGCTCTGGCGCGAGATCCATGCCGCGCAAGGTCCCACGCCGGCAACCGCGCAAGCACCACCGATTGCTATCGGTTGCGGAAAGAAATGCGAACAGCCAGATGGGCTGCACGTTCTTCCGAGCATCACCATTCCTGACGACAGGCCAGCAGTTGGCACGCAACCACGCATGCCAATCCCGAATGCCCAATCCCCAATCCCGGCGGCGGCCGCGTCAGCAGCTAATGCGCGACGAGCTTGATCGCCGCCCTACAGCCCGTAACGCTCCACTGCGTCCAGATGCGGGCGCGGGTCCTGGTCGCAGGCCTCGGCCAGGCGCAGCCAGCACATCGGGTGCGCCCACTGCGCGGTCGTGGCCAGCAGGAGGCGATGCAGTTCCAACGGCGGCGCCGCTTCCGGCAGCGCCACGGTGAACAGCACGCCCGGCAGACCCGTGCTCGCATCTTCCGGGTCGAACGCCTCCGCGTGTTCCGGATCGACCACGCGATAGTCGTCGCGGCTATGCAGCCACAGTTTCCAGCCACGCGCTTCGATGTCCTCGCGCAAGGCCTCGATCGCCTGCCCGCCGGGATGCACGCCATCCACCAGCCAGCTGCTGCCGTAACCGCCCGCCTCCAGCACATGCACCTGCGCATAAGTCGGCACGAAGCGCTCGCGCTCGGCCTCGTCCTCCGGCGGCGGATACAACAACTCCGCATCGAACACCACCCAGTCGCCGACATGCTGGCGCCGATGCGCCGGTGCATTTTCGACGATACGCGCGGTGACCGGGCCGGTGCGCCGCGCGTAGTACTCGGCTGCCTCGCCGTCATCCACGCAGCGCACGATCACCCAACCCCAGGTTTCTTCGACCACGCCGCTGGTGCTGCTCAGCTCCATGCCGAGCGCCAGCGCCGAGGTGCGCACTGCGTCCCATTGCTGCGCCGCGCTGGCCGCAGTCATGTGATCCCAATGCGCGGAGCGCGGTTCTTCCATCAACTCGGTCAGCTGTCGATACACCTCGGTGGCATCGGCGAAGCGGCCGGTATTGAGATACATGCGCCCCAGCAAGCCGCGCGCACCGTGCGAGCCGGGCGACAGTTCCAGTAACGCGGTGCAGGCCTGCTCCAGCGCCGGCCAATCGGCCAGCCGCTGGGCCAGCTGCGCTTCGCACCACAGCGCCGCCACCGGCACCAGCGGGCGATACAGCTGCGCCAGCCGGCGCAGGCCGGCCTCGTCGCCACGGCCCAGCAGCAGATTCATCAGCCGGAAGGTCGGGCTGGTTTCGCGATCGGCATGCCGCTGCACGAATGACCACAGCAGCGCGATCGCCTCGTCGTCGGCCGCACACGCGCTCAATGCCGACGCCGTGGTGTCCACCAACTCGGCATCGTCGGGTCGCTCGGCCACTGCCTGCAGCAACCACTGCGCCTCGCGCTCGGGGTTACGCGCCACGTCTTCGCCCTGCGCATCCAGCCATGCCAGCAACTGCTCGGCGGGCACCGGCGCCGGCTCGCCGGCCGGTGCGGTTTCGATGCGCACGGCCAGACCGTCCAGCAGTTGCGTGGCGCCCCGGTCCTGGCGCAACTTGGGCACGTGCGCACGCGCAAGCGCCAGGTGGCGGCGTGCGGTCCACACCGCGCCACGCTGCAAGGCCAGCCCGATCGCCATCTCGGCCGCGTCGATCAGGATGCGATGTGCACCGACCTGCGCGTAATGATCGAGCATCACCTGCAGGCGGCTGCCCAGATCCCAGGTATTGCGCTCGGGCTGGCGCGATACCAGCACCACCACCGCACGCAACCAGTGCAGGCGGTAGCGCGGCGCGACCTCGCGCCACGGCAGAAACGCTTCCAGTGCTTCGTCGTCGCGATTCAGCATCGCCAGGGCGCGGGCTTTCTGCAAACGCCGCGGCTGACTGCAGTTGGCCCACTCCGCGCCTTCGCGCGCGGCCTCGCGCTCGCGCTGCTCGATCAGTGCCAGCGCGTCTTCCGCGCGGCCCAGCGAGAGCAGGATCGAAATGCGCATGTCCGGCACGCCGTCGTAGATCTGCCCGCCATGCGCAACAATGGTCTGCGACTGCTGCTCCAGATAACTCAGCGCCGCCTCGCCGCGTCCGTCGTCGAGCAAGGCATCGGCTTTTTCGCAGCTCAGGCATTGGTAGCACGACCAGCTCGGATCGATGCGGCCCAGCGTTTCCTCGCACACCTCGATGCGCTCTTCCACCCAGCCCGGACCGTCGATGTTGGCGTAGCACGCGGCCAGATCCTGGGTCACGCACACCGACTGCGGGCACTCCACCGCATCGGGGCGGTGCGCACGCTCGAACAGCGTCACCGCATCGCTCAGCGCACGCTCGCCCTCGCACAGGTTGCCGACCCGGTTGCGCATTTCCCAATGCCCGACGAACACCTCCAGCCACGGATTGGCCAGCGTCTTGCCCAGCGCACGCGCCTCGGGCAACAGCGCTTCGGCACGTTCGATCTGCAGGTCGCAGATATGGTCGGTCAGGCGCGTCAGCAGTTGCGCATTCTGCGGCTGCCCGGCTTCGCCCAGATCGTCCTGTAGCTTCTCCACCCAGTTCCAGATTTCCATCGTGTTGCTCCTTCGATGCGGCGCTCAGCGTGCCAGCAATTGGGTCACGGCCTCGGCAAGATCGCCGAAGGCCCGGTTCAAATCCGATCCGCCCGATGCGTTGGCACCGGGCTGCGGCTGGGTGCGCCCCTGCGCCGACACGATCACCTTCAGTGAGCGCAGCAGCCGTGCCGCCACCGCCGCCTGCGGATTGCCGGCGCGTTGCGCCGCCAGCAGCGCCTGCAATGCCGGGTTATCGAGATTCAGGTAGAGCCGCTGGGTCTGCCGTGCTTCGATCCCCGCCGTGAACTGCCGGGCCAGCCGCAGCGCAGCGGTGGACACGCGCTTGTCGTTCTCGTCCTGCTCCAGGCGGCGTTTCAGTTCGGCCTCGCGGTCGGGCACCACCACCAACGGCAACGCCTCGGGGCTGAAACGCGCCGGCACCAGCGCTTCGCCATCGCCCAGATGCTGTTCCAGCCAGGCCAGTTCGTCGGCCGGCAGCGTGTCCAGCTGGAACAACTGCCGGTTGCCCTGCTCGGTGCCCAGCTCGACCAGGCGCACGCCCTTGGCCTGCGTCCAGCGGCGCAGGAACGGCACCACCGCATAGCGATTTCCGTAGGCCACCGGCACGCCCATCGCGCGGAACAGCATTTCTTCGAAACCGCTGTCGCTGTCCAGGATCACGTGCACCGCACCACGCGCCGGCAATTGCTGCGCCGGCAGGTCGCCCTGCGAGGTCGGCACCCGCACGTGTTCCATCAGCAACTCGAACAGACGCTCGTCGCACAAGGCAGCGCCCAGCAATGCCTCGTTGTGCCGCAGCAGGATGCGCCGCCAGGCTTCCGGCTGCTGACGCGCCACATCGGCCAGGCCCTGCACCAGCGCCTCGGACAACGCGTGCTGCACGGCCGCGTAGGTGGCATCGCGCTGCAGGTCTTCGCGGCTGGCGGTGGGCGTCAAGCGATTGGATTCGATCACGCCCCCGATAAAGCCCGCCCACGGCGGCAGCAATTCGCGTGCGTTGTCGTCCAGCAGCATGCCGCGCAGGAACACCGACAGATTGCGGTTGTCGCTGGTGCCGTAGGTGGCTCCGTCCTGCACCCACAGCAGGCCGACCGCATCGCTGCCCTCCTCCGCGCGCACCGGCATGCAGCACAAGGGTTCGAAGTTGCGCTCGAAACGTGCGGCAAACTCGCGTTGGCGCCGCCAGGCCTGCACCGGATGCAACGGCACCGCATCGTGCATGCGCCACGGCGGCGGCTCGGGGTTGATCGCCTGGGTATCGGAGCCGATCCAGATCGGCTCGCGCAGCAGCGCGCAATAGCGCGACAGGATCTCGCGCAGCCGTGCTTCCTGGGCCAACGACAGATAGTCCTGGTGCAGTTCCAGCACCACTTCCGTCCCGACCTGCGCACGCGCCGGGATCGGGCTCACCGTGTATTGCTCGGCATTGCTGGAGATATAGCAATGCCCCAGCGTCGGGCTCTGGTAGGAGGTGGTGCGCACGGTGACGCGGCGCGCCAGCACGAAGGCCGACAGAAAGCCCAGCCCGAACATGCCGATCAGGCCGCTGTCCTCATGCCCGCCCTGACGCAGGCCACGCGTATACCCCACGCCGACCGTGGCCAGGTAATCGTGGATCTCCTGCTGGGTCAGCCCGGCGCCGGTGTCGATGATGCGCACGATGCCCTGGGCAGCGTCGGCATGCACTTCGATGCGCGATTCGCCTTGCCAGTCGGGTTGTTCCAGCCGGCGACGCAGGATCGAGTCGTGCGCGTTCTGCACCAGCTCGCGCAGCGCGACCACCGGCGTGGAATACAGATGCTTGCTGAGCACGGACATCAGTCCGTTGAGATCGACGCCTGCACGGCGGATCTGGGAGGCGTCCGTCGCCTCGGAGGTGTGATCTTGCATGATCGTTCGTCGTTTCCTTGGCGGCCACGCCCATCCTCGGACGCGCCTTCCTGGGTGGCAGTGCGAGCCGAACAGGATAGCCGCAAGCCACGTCGTACGCACGCGCGCCGCACTCTCACGACTTCCAATGGCTGGCCGGCCGTTCGGTCGCCACTGCAGCACGGCCTTCGGAAACGACACGCCACGGCCTGCATCGACGCCCGGCCGTGGCGCGCAACGACCTAGCGCTGCAGGGTTTCCATCGGTGCCTCATTGAAATGCTGGCGATAGCCCTTGGCCAGCGCCGAGCGGCTGCCCACGCCCCAGCGGCTGGCCGCCTGCAGCACGCTGCCGCAGCCGCCTTCGGCCAGTAGTTCGTCGCGAATGCTCTGCATCCGGTAACGACGCAACACCTGGGTCGGCGACAGCCCGGTAGCGGACTTGAACGCCTGCTGCAAGGCGCGCCCGGTGACGCCGATCTGCGCAGCCACCTCGTTGATCGACAGATCCGAGCGGTGCGCATTGGTGATCATGTAGGCGTAGGCGCGCCGGTACTTGGCCGGCAGCCGCGCGGAGATGTCGTCGCTGACATGCGCCGGCGTGCCGCTTTCCAGCAGCCGCGGCGCCTGTACCTCGCTGCGCAGGCACTGCACCGCACCCAGCGCATAGCGGTTGTACAGCAGCAGTGCCTGCTCGGTCTTGCCCAGCGCCTGGCTGATCTTGGCCTGGCAATACTCGAACTCCAGATTCCAGCGCGGCGCGTGGTGCCGGCCCGCACCGGCCAGGGCGCGCTCTGCCAGATCGGCACGCCCTACCGCCAATGCGGCAAGCGCCAGCTCCACCTGCGCATCCTGCCGGGCGCAGGGCGGGCAACCGGTGGCGGCGGCCGGCAGCGCATCGATCTGCGCATCGAAACCGAAGGTGTCGCCACCGGCGATGCGCAGCAGATTGCGCACGTGGCGCATGCGCTGTGCGAGCACCGGCATGCTCTCGGCCAGGTCGGCGATGCAGGCACGCAGCTCGTTGGGCTCGAACGCGTGCGCCGCATCCTCCTGGCGCAGCGTGGCCTGCCAGAACACGTGGTCGCTCATCCGGTCGGCGCGCCGGATGCGCAACTGCGCAATCATGTCCAGGCGCAGCGCATTGGCGATGCGCAGCCACTCGGTTGCGCCGCTGTCCAGGTCCGCCAGCACGTCGTTGGCACGCTCCAGCGTCTGCAACGCCAGCGTGCTCTGGCCCAGATGAAAGTGGGTCAGCGCCTTGCCCAGCAGACTCTCCCCGCACAGGCAGGCCGGCGTCTCGCGGTCCATCGCCAGCTGTGCAAAGCAGTTCAATGCAGCGCTCAGGCGGCGCTGGCTCAGCATCAACCAGGCGGTATTGCGGCAGGACAGCAACCGCAATTGGCGCTGATGCCCGCGCATCGCCTTCAAGGCGTGGCGGTAGGCATCTTCGGCCTCCTCCTGGTATTCGAGGATCAACAAGGCGTCGCCGCTGGCGCCGAGCAGGCCGACTTCGTCGTCGGCGCCATCCGCGGCGGCCTGGCCATCACGGCGTTGTTGAAGATGTTGCAGACCTTGCGGCCAGGCACCAACCAGCATCCTGCTTGTATAGGTAGGAAGACGGTCTGCGTACGACAACGCAGAGATCGCCGCGAAGTAGGTTGAAAGGATCATGCCGGGCTCTCTCATAGGGGGATGAGCAAAAACAACAATGCGCCGGTCTGGCTGGCGCAACCGATTGTATGCAGCGGATCCAATGGAATTTCTCACTCCAAGGCACTAAGAAAATCAAAAAACCTCACTCTGTCTCCTGCCAACCCAGTTATGCGGCATGCAGATAAAGGGCACTTTTTGCATACCGCCGGCGCTGTCGTGCATAGGACATTGCACGCCATGCGAAGCCGTATTGAAGACAGGACGGCAGCCGGAGAAGATTGGCAGGGCCAACCAAATCCCATGCCTTGTGTCGGCTTCAGTGCTGTCCCGGCATGACGTTGCAATGGCCGCATCCGCGGTACTTCAGTAAATGAAAGATGCGCGTCAAACGATGGCCGCGCCGTTGTGCTGCATCGGCGGATCGCTCAGATATTCCATGTGCGCTGCAAGCGCGTGCAAATCGCAATACCGTGGTATAGACCTGGACGCGCAATGGGATGGACTCTGCGACTGCGCCCGTTGTCTCGCCGCGTCGACCGGCTGCGCGTTGCGCAATGTCGGAATTTTGTTAGTTACTGACGACGCATGCCCTGGATGTAAGAGCTGCTTTACGCCTAGATGAGCGTACGTTAAAGCCGGCCTACCCAAAGCCGAAGAAAAGTACGCAGCAGTGAAACTTTCTGGCTCGGCAATGGTACATACCATTCGTCCGGCCCCAGGTCGGATCCCCTGGCAGCCAAAGGCGATGGCGATGCACTTATCTCTACACGTGGGTTTTGTATTGGCGCCTGCTGTCCGCAACAGGCATCCGACGTACGCCTGGTACGTGTGCAGACATGGGAAGGCCGGCTGATGCACGGCAACCTTCCCGGCAAGCACGGATCGGCTTTCCTGTTGACGCAGGACGCGCGTCTGGCATCGCAGGTCAACGCGAGCCTCGCACCGCTGGCCCCGAGTTTTGCGGTGTTTTCCGATGAACTCGAACTTCTGCGCTCGCTGCGGCATTCCCCTTGCGAGCTGTTGATCTTCGATGCGACCTGCGTCGCGTCGGACGACAGCTCGCTGCTGGCCTGGCAACGCTGCCACAGCGGCCATCCCACGCCGCTGATCGTGCTGGGGCGTTTCGACTGTGCCCACGACATCCTGGCCTGGTACCGCGCCGGCGCACACGATGTGCTCGCCCTACCCTTCAATTCGCACGAGCTGCATGTGCGCGCAGCATTGGCGCTGTCGCCGGTGGCCGAGGCGTGCCCCGAGAGCCAACAGCTGAGTGTGGGCCCCTACCAGCTGATCCGCGACGAAAATACCGTATACCTGCACGGCAAGCCGATCGTGTTGACCGCACGCGAGTTCTCGATCGCCTGGCTGCTGTTTTCCAGCCCCGGTGTGTGTTTCCGCCGCTGCCAGTTGGCCAAGGCGGTGTGGGGTAGCCACACCGAGTTCACCGACCGCACGATGGAGCAACACATCTACAAGCTGCGCAAGAAGCTGCAGCTGTGCAATCACAGCGGCGTGGTGCGCATCAGAACCGTGTATTCGCATGGGTACAAGCTGGAACTTGCCCTGCAGGTCAAGGACGCACCGACGCCCGGCAAGGTCGTCAGCCCCAGCACCGGCCATCATGCTGCGGCCTGTTGACCGATGCGGACCTGCAAGAGCGAAGCGCGGCGACTTGCGCTTGCTATCTGCTACCGGCGCCTGCATGGCAGTGAATCGGCCGTTGCCATGCGTTGATCTGGTCAGGCATTAACTGGCAGAGCTTGTTCGCCGGCTCCATGTCGAGTGGAAACGCACCCAGTTAATAGTTCAATAATGTATTGAATATACAAATAGAGCTTGGCGCATTGCCGGTCGACTGCTTCCTACACCCTGGCAGGACGTCCAAGTTTTTGCCGGCAGTTGAAGAACGCATCAATCGAGCCGAATCCGGCACTCAAACGCACGCGTGTTGTTGGTCAGCCTGCGCCGACCGTACATCTCCAGAAACGACAATGGCGCGGAGGAGTCTCCGCGCCATTGTTCGATCAGGCCTTGCACCCGGTTACTGCTTGGGATTCTCGCCGTACTCGTTCGGGCCGGGCGTACCTTCCAGGCACATGAAGACCAGCACGATGAAGCCGCCCACATAAGGCACCAGGCTGATCAGATAGAACCAACCCGACTTGCCCTGGTCGTGCAAGCGACGCACGGTCACTGCAATGCTCGGCACAATCAATGCCAGCACCACGATCCCCATGACGGCAGCAACCAGCCATGCCAGTGCACCAGGACCGTTCTCGCCGCCCATCAGTGCAGCCGCGATGCCGAACAGGCCGCCCAACACCAGCAGGACGATCGCCTGCAGCAGCATGAACATCCAATATTCCTTGCGGCGCGAGCGGCCATTGAAGTCGGCGTAGCGCTTGAGTGGCAACAACATCCATTCCATCGTGTTTTCTCCTGATAACGCGCAGTGAGCGCTGTCCGTGATCCGGTGCACAGTGCAACGGGCCGCGCATGTTGCCATAGCCGCCCTGCGCTGAAAACGTTTTCTTATCGACGAATGGCGGATCGCGACCTGCTGGCCGACGGACGGTCACAGGAGCTGGCGACAGCCAGCCCGAAACTTCATTGATGTCATTCAAGCATGGCGCAGGCAGCCATACCGCCCACTGCACGGCGGTGCGGGGTCAGCTCATCGCATGCAGAGCGACGCCTCGTAAAGACAGTCGCTCACCTACCGCCCCGGTATCACTCGGCGGCCGCTTCCAGCGCCTGGCTCAGCCGCTCCACCGCAACGATCTCCATGCCCTTGATGCTGGTGGTCTTGGGCGCGTTGGCCTTGGGCACGATCGCGCGCTTGAAGCCGTGGGTGGCGGCCTCTTTCAGACGGTCCTCGCCGTTGGGCACCGGCCGGATCTCGCCGGACAGGCCCACTTCGCCAAAGGCGATGGTCTTCTCGGACAGCGGCCGATCGCGCAGCGAGGACAACACCGCCAGCAGCACCGGTAGGTCGGCAGCGGTTTCCTGCACACGGATGCCGCCGACCACATTGACGAACACGTCCTGGTCGCCCACCACGATGCCGCCGTGGCGGTGCAGCACCGCCAGCAGCATCGCCAGCCGGTTCTGCTCCAGACCCACCGCCACGCGCCGCGGATTGGACAGCGGCGAGGCGTCCACCAGCGCCTGCACCTCCACCATCAGCGGACGGGTGCCTTCGCGGGTGACCATCACGCAGCTGCCCGGTTGCTGGGTGCTGCCACCGGACAGGAAGATCGCCGACGGGTTGGAGACCTCCTTGAGGCCCTTCTCGCCCATCGCGAACACGCCCAGCTCGTTGACCGCACCGAAGCGGTTCTTGAACGCGCGCAACAGCCGGAACCGGCTGCCGCTCTCGCCTTCGAAGTACAGCACCGCATCGACCATATGCTCGAGCACGCGCGGGCCGGCGATGCCGCCTTCCTTGGTCACATGACCGACCAGGAACACCGCGGTGCCGGTCTCCTTCGCGTAACGCACCAGCCGCGCCGCACTCTCGCGTACCTGGCTGACCGAGCCCGGCGCTGCGGTCAGCGATTCGGTCCACAGCGTCTGTACCGAATCGGCCACGATCAGCTTCGGCCGCGCCACGCTGGCATGCTGCAGGATGTTTTCGATGCCGGTTTCAGCCAGCGCGTTCAGGCCCTCCAACGGCAGATCCAGCCGCACTGCGCGCCCGGCCACCTGTGCCAGCGATTCCTCGCCGGTGACGTACAGCACCGGCAGTGTGCTGGCCATGCTCGCCAGCGCCTGCAGCAACAGCGTCGACTTGCCGATGCCGGGGTCGCCACCGATCAGCACCACCGCACCTTCGACCAGGCCGCCGCCCAGCACCCGATCGAACTCGCCAATGCCGGTGGACACGCGCGCCTGCTCGGACTGCTGCACGTCCTTGAGCGCGGTGATCTTGGGTGCCTCGGCCTTGCCGGCCCAGCCGCTACGCCGCGATGCCGCAGGCGAGGCCTTGCCGCCGGGCGTGGCGCTTTCGAGCACGATCTCGCTGAGCGTGTTCCACACCCCGCACTCGGTGCATTGCCCCTGCCACTTGTTGTATTCGGCGCCGCACTCGCCGCAGACATAGGCCGTTTTCGCCTTCGCCATCGTCAGTTAACCAATCGCTTCTGGAGCGACAGGATAGTCGGCGTTGGTCTCAGGATGCGCGACGCTGGCTCGGGATTCGGGATTCGGGATTCGGGATTCGGGATTCGGGATTCGGGAGTCGGGATTCGGGATTCGGGAGTCGGGAGTCGGGATTCGGGAGTCGGGAGTCGGGAGTCGGGAGTCGGGAGTCGGGAGTCGGGAGTCGGGAGTCGGGAGTCGGCCAGGCTGCGGCGGCGCTGGAATGGATGCAACCGCGCATTCCTGCTGCTGCGTTTTCACTCGGACATCGATGGCGCCGAGCGTTTGGCTGGCGCGCTGTCTTCTGGTCGGTCGGCATCGGTACCGACCAGAACCAGCGTCTGGAGCCGCATGATCGATCGCAGCCGGTCATGCAGCTCCAGGTCTTGCCATTGCCCGCTTCAACGGCTGTGAGCGAGCGGCTGCCGCTCAGCGCGGCTTGTACAACTCGCTCAGGCGATCCGGCTTGCCGGGGATGCGTTCCAGATGCGGATACAGCAGGCCGCCGTGGTAATCGATGCGCACGGTGTCGTAGCGGTCCAGGCGCTTGACCAGCAGTTCGATCGGCGCGGTGGTGCCCTTGGCCGCCTTGATCGCGTCCTTGATCACCTCACTGCTGAAGGCGCGGCCGTTGACCGCCACGATGGTGTTGCCGGCGATCAGGCCGGCATTGAAGGCCGGGCCGTCCCACAGCACATCGCTGATATCGCCAGAGGCCTTCAGGGACACGCCAAGCGAATAGGTCAGGCTGGCGTCCTTGTCGTCGCTCTCGTCGGCCTTGGTGGCCAGGTTCGGCTCCTCGTTATAGACCAGCTTCCAGCCGTTGGCTTCGATACCGCCGTTCAAGGAGCCATGCCCGTCCATGCGGCTGCGCAACAGGCTCGCCCAGTCGTAGGCGGCGATGCCGTTGAGCGTGGCGACGATGTCGTCGAAGGTGTACGGATTGACGTCCCAGTCGCCGTTCTTCATGCCGAAGAAGGCCTTGCCGAAATCGTCGATGGAACGCTTGTTGTTGGTCAGCGCGCGCAGCTTGCTGTCCACTTCCAGCCACATCATCTGGCCGCCGGAGTAATAGTCTTCGGCCATCTGATAGCTACGGTAGGCCTTGGGCCGGCGCATCGACATGGTCGGGTCGTTGGTGGTGTCCTGCACGGTGCGCCAGGCCATGCCGGGGCGACCACGCTCGTAGTTCGCCGCCACGCCGGCCAGCATCTCGCGCGCCTGATCCTGCGTCCACAGGCCCGAACGCGCAGCCATCACTTCGCCCCAGAACTGGGTCTGGCCTTCGTACAGCCACAGCAGGCTGTCACCCATCGGCACGTTGAAATTGGGCGTGGCCAGGTCGGCGCCACGGCGGTACTTGCCGTTCCAGGAATGGTTGAACTCGTGCGCGAGCAGGTCGCGCCCGGTCCAGCTCTTGTCCCACTCGGTGAAGTAGGTCGGCACGCCGCTGTTTTCGCTGGAGCGATGGTGCTCCAGGCCGATGCCGCCCAACTTCTTGGTCAGCGCCAGCAGGAATTCGTAGTGGTCGAAATGCCGCGCGCCGTAGAGCTTGTCCATCTGCTGCACCAGCGATGCATGCGCCTTGATCTGCTCGGGCTTGGCCTCCAGCGACTTGGCTTCGTCGGCGAACACGTTGAGGTAGACCGGCTGCTTGCCGCCGCTCAGCTCCACGCGCTTGTAGTACTTGCCGGCGAACATCGGCGAGTCGACCAGGTCGTCGAAGTCGATCGGCTTGAAGGTCACCGTGTCGCCAACCCGGCGGTCAGTCTCCAGCGCCGTGGCATAGCTCCAGCCGGCTGGCAGCGTGACGCTGGCCTGGGCCTTGATGTTGCGTGCGAAGACGCCGGCCGGATACAGCGCCGTGGTGTTCCACTGCAGGTTGAGCATCTCCGGGGTCATCATCACCCGGCCCTGGTTCGGGGCCTGCGGCGAGAGGAACCTGAACTCGGCCACCAGCTCGCTGGCGCCCTGCGGCACGTCCACGGTGAAGGCATACACATCGAACTGGTCGCGCTTCCACGGCACCACCTTGCCATCGACCTTGATCACCAGACCGGCGAGCTTGTCGATCGGCCCGGTCGGCGAGTGATTGCCGGGAATCCACTGCGGATACAGCAGCGTCATCGGGCCCGGCCGCGCCGGCATGGTGGTTTTGACCTTGAAGATGCGATGGGCCAGATCGGTGGCATCGACGTCGATCTTCAAGGTGCCGTCGAACGGCACGTCCTGCGGCGCGGCAGTTTGTGCGGCCGCAGGCAACGACAGTGCCGCCAGCAACGACACGGACAACAAGGTGGGGATCTTCATCGCAACTCCGCAGGGACCTGGAACAGGCAAGCCCACGATGCTAAGCGCCTGCCCGCGCTTCCCCGTATGCCATAGGTCATGCTGCGCAGCGATTCACACACAAAAAAACCGCCGGTGACCCGGCGGCTTTTTGTCCAGCATCCTTGGATCCGGCGTGCCGTGATCCGGCACAGCGCCGTCTCAATGCATCATGTTGACGTTCATGTTGTGCAGCACCCACAGCGAACCGACGATCACGATGCCGATGATCAGCAGCGAGAACAGGCCCACCTGCACGTTGGAGCGCTGCTCGGGCGAGCGATCCATGTGCAGGAAGTACACCATGTGCACCAGCATCTGCACTGCGGCCATCAGCGAGATCACGATGACGGTGACGCCCTTGGAGAACGCCCCGCTCATCACCATCGCAAACGGGATGACGGTGAGGATCACGGCCATCACAAAGCCGATCAGATAGGACTTCAGGCCGCCGGCATGTGCGTCGGCAGCGGTTTCATGCGCGTGGTGATTGGCCATTACAGCGCTCCCAGCAGGTAGACGACGGTGAACACACCGATCCAGATGATGTCCAGGAAATGCCAGAACAGGCTCAGGCAGGCCAGACGCGTGCTGTTGCGCGGGGTCAGGCCGTTCTTGGAGATCTGGATCACCAGCACTGCCATCCACAACAGACCGGAGGCCACGTGCAGGCCGTGCGTGCCCACCAGGGTGAAGAAGGCCGACAGGAACGCGCTGCGCCCCGGACCCGCCCCTTCATGGATCAGGTGGTTGAACTCCCACACTTCCATGCACAGGAAGCCGATACCCAGCAGTGCGGTGACGCCCAGCCAGGCGTACAGCCCGGTCATGCTGCGCTTGTGCGCGGAGATCATCGCAACGCCGAAGCTCAGGCTGCTGAACAACAGCAGGAAGGTTTCCACCAGCACGAACTTCAGGTCGAACAGCTCCTTGGCGGTCGGTCCGTCCACCGTGGCGCCCGAGAGCACCGCATAGGTGGCGAACAGGCCGGCGAACAGCAGGCAGTCGCTCATCAGGTAGACCCAGAACCCGAAGACGGTGTTGCCACCGGCGTCGTGATGTTCGTGGTCGTCGTGGCCGCCCGCGTGGGCGGCGTGGTCAAGCGTGGTCGAGGAAGACATGGTCATACCACCTTCGCGGCCTGCGCCGCATGTTGCTGTTCGAGCAGGGCAAAGCGCGCGTTTTCGATGCGCTCCACTTCGTCGGCCGGCACCCAGTAATCGATGTCGTCATCGAAGGTGCGCGCAATGAAGCTGCCGATCATGCCGACCAGGCCGATGATGGCCAGCCACCAGATGTGCCAGATCAGACCGAAGCCCATCAGCACGCTGAAGGCACCGATATACACGCCAGCCCCGGTGTTGCGCGGCATGTGGATCGCCTCGTACTTGGACGGACGCACCCAGCCCTTGCCGTTCTGCTTGTCGGCCCAGAACTGATCGCGGTCGTCGATGTGCGGCAGCACGGCGAAGTTGTAGAACGGCGGCGGCGAGGAGGTGGCCCACTCCAGCGTACGGCCATCCCACGGATCGCCCGTGTAGTCCATGTGCTCCTTGCGCTTCCACACGCTGTAACCGATCTGCACCAGGTTCAGGAAGATACCCAGGCCGATGATCGCAGCACCGGCCGCAGCAACGTACAGCCACGGCGCCCACTCGGGGTGGTTGTAGGTGTTCATGCGACGGGTCATGCCCATGAAGCCGAGCACGTACAGCGGCATGAAAGCCACGAAGAAGCCGATGATCCAGCACCAGAACGAGGCCTTGCCGATCTTCTCGTTGAGCTTGAAGCCGAACGCCTTCGGGAACCAGTAGGTCAGGCCGGCCAGGTAGCCGAACACCACGCCGCCGATGATCACGTTATGGAAGTGGGCGATCAGGAACAGGCTGTTGTGCAGCACGAAGTCCACGGCCGGAATCGCCAGCATCACGCCGGTCATGCCACCGATGGTGAAGGTGATGATGAAGCCGATCGTCCACAGCACCGGCGAGGTCATGTGCACACGACCGCGGAACATGGTGAACAGCCAGTTGAAGATCTTCACGCCGGTCGGGATCGAGATGATCATCGTCGTGATGCCGAAGAAGGCATTGACGTTGGCACCCGAGCCCATGGTGAAGAAGTGGTGCAACCACACCACGAACGACAGCACGCCGATGCACGAGGTGGCGTAGACCATCGAGGTGTAGCCGAACAGGCGCTTGCGGCTGTAGGTCGCGATCAACTCGGAGAAGATGCCGAACGCCGGCAGGATCAGGATATAGACTTCCGGGTGACCCCAGATCCAGATCAGGTTGACGTACATCATGGCGTTGCCGCCACCGTCATTGGTGAAGAAGTGCGTGCCCAGGTAACGGTCGGCACCCAGCAGCGCCAGCGCCACGGTCAGGATCGGGAATGCGGCAATGATCAGGATGTTGGTGATCAGCGCGGTCCAGGTGAAGATCGGCATGCGCATCAGGGTCATGCCCGGCGCGCGCATCCGCATGATCGTCACGAAGAAGTTGATGCCGGTCAGCAAGGTGCCCAGGCCTGAGACCTGCAACGCCCAGATGTAGTAGTCGACACCGACCCCTGGACTGTATTCCAGCCCCGACAACGGCGGGTAGGCCAGCCAGCCGGTCTGCGCGAATTCGCCGACACCCAGCGAGATGTTGATCAGCGCCGCACCGGCCACGAACAGCCAGAAGCTCAGCGAGTTCAGGAACGGGAACGCCACGTCGCGTGCGCCGATCTGCAGCGGCACGATCAGGTTCAACAGGCCGGTCATGAACGGCATGGCCATGAAGAAGATCATGATCACGCCGTGCGCGGTGAAGATCTGGTCGTAGTGATGCGGCGGCAGCACACCTTCGCCGCCGTTACCCGCCAGCGCCTGCTGGGTTCGCATCATCGCCGCATCGGCGAAGCCGCGCAGCAACATGACCAGCGCCACGATGATGTACATCACACCGATGCGCTTGTGATCCACCGAGGTGAACCACTCCTTCCACAGGTAGCCCCACAGCTTGTACTTGGTGATGGCGCCCGCGATGAGCAGGCCGAGCAGGCCGGCACCACCGAGTGCGACCATGATGATCGGCTCGTGGTACGGAACCGCCTCGATCGTAAGTTTGCCTAGCATCACTTGTCTCCAGAAGTGCACATGGCAACCGGCTCTGCAGCCGCTGCCTGATGGTCGCCATGGCCTTTGTTATGGCCCGGACCATTCATGTATTTGTCGACGAGCGAGCGGAACATGCCGTCCTGCACCGACGAGTAGTAGGTGACCGGATACTGTTCCTTGTCGTTGCGATTGGCGGCCAGCACCTGGTACTCGGCAGCGTTCAACGCGGTCGGCGATGCCTTGACCTTGGCCACCCACGCATCGAAGCCGGCCTGATCGACCGCATGCGCCTTGAAGCTCATCTTCGAGAAGCCGTGACCGCTGTAATTGGTCGACAGGCCGAAGTATTCGCCAGGCTCGTTGGCCACCAGGTGCAGCTTGGTTTCCATGCCGGCCATCGCGTAGATCATCGTGCCCAGGTGCGGGATGAAGAACGAGTTCATCACCGTATCGGAGGTGATCTTGAAGTTCAGCGGCGTATGCACCGGGAACGCGATCTCGTTGACCGTGGCGATGTTCTGGTCCGGGTAGATGAACATCCACTTCCAGTCCAGCGACACCGCTTCGATGGTGATCGGCTTGACGTCCGAATCCAGCGGACGGTACGGGTCCAGCGCATGCGAGGAGCGCCAGGTCAGCACCGCCAGCACCAGGATGATCACGCACGGGATCGACCACACCACCACTTCGATGGCGGTGGAGTGCGACCAGTCCGGCTCGTAGCGCGCCTTCGTGTTGGACGCGCGGTATTTCCACGCGAACGCAATCGTCATCACGATCACCGGGATGACCACGATCAGCATCAGCACGACCGAGGTGATCAGCAGCTGCTTCTCGTCGTGGCCGATCTGGCCTTTCGGATTGAGAATGGCCGAGTTGCAGCCTGCCAACAGCAGGAACGGCAGCATCAGGCCTGGACGAAGTACACGCCCGAGATGTTTCAACGGAATCATCGGTCGATCCAAGTGCGAAGGAACGCCAGCCTCGTTCGTCGTATCCATGTGGACTCGTCCTGACGGCGCGCTTCCCGGGGGAAGGCGGCCACGCAGACCGAAGACACGAGTTAGCTCCCTGATTTTAGACTTTGCTGCACCTGCACGAAACCCATCGGCAATGATCTGCCGCAATTAATGCGCGCAAAACTGTGCGACATGTTGTCGCAGCGCTGCGCAGGGCGGAAAAGATGCGCTTGCGGCCATCGATTGCGGCCTGTGTGATGTGCGGCGTATATGGCGGCGCAGCGCCGGGATGTGCGTGATCGGCCCAAAACGCAACTGGGCCGACCCATGGTCGACCCAGTGCTGAAGCGATGGTGCCGGAAATAGGAATCGAACCTACGACCTACGCATTACGAATGCGCCGCTCTACCAACTGAGCTATTCCGGCGAGCCGTGAATTGTAGGAGCGGAGCCGGTGCCGGGTCAATCGCCACCAGGCGGAGGACAGCATGTCCGGCGCCGGACCCGGGCTGTGGCTGGCCGATATGGCCACCTGCAGCGGTGAGGCACACCAACTTGCTGCAGGCAGTCGACGCCGGCTCAGCCAGTCCGGCGTGCCCTGCGTCAGCTGACCAGACGCAACCGCAGTTCCTTGGGCAGCGCGAACACCATCGATTCCGGCTCGCCCTCCAGCTCGGACACACTTTCGGCCCCCAGCTCGCGCAACCGCGCCAGCACGCCATCGACCAGCACCTGCGGTGCGGAAGCGCCGGCGGTCAGGCCGATGTGCTGCTTGCCGACGATCCAGGCCGGATCGATCTCGCCGGCGTTGTCGATCAGGTAGGACTCCACCCCGTCGCGCCGGGCCAGCTCGCTGAGGCGATTGGAATTGGAGCTGTTGGGCGAACCGACCACCAGCACCAGATCGCATTGGCGCGCCAGATCGCGCACCGCATCCTGACGGTTCTGGGTGGCGTAGCAGATGTCGTCGTGGCGCGGCCCTTGCATCGCCGGGTAGCGCGCACGCAGGGCCTCGATGATGCCCATGGTGTCGTCCACCGACAGCGTGGTCTGGGTGGTGTAGGCAAGGTTCTCCGGCTGGCGGATCTGCAGCGTGGCGACCTGTTCGATATCCTCGACCAGATAGATCGTGCCCGGGCCGCGTTCGCGGCTCCACTGCCCCATCGTGCCTTCCACTTCCGGATGCCCGGCGTGGCCGATCAGCACCACGTCGCGGCCGGCCCGGCAATGCCGCGCCACCTCGAAATGCACCTTGGTCACCAGCGGACAGGTCGCGTCGAACACCTTGAGCCCGCGGCGCTCGGCTTCCTGACGCACCGCCTGCGAGACGCCGTGCGCGCTGAAGATCACCGTGGCATTGTCGGGCACCTCGTCCAATTCCTCGACGAAGACCGCGCCGCGCTGCTTGAGGTCGTCGACCACAAAACGGTTGTGTACCACTTCATGGCGCACATAGATCGGCGCGCCCAGCGTTTCGATCGCACGCTTGACGATCTCGATCGCGCGGTCGACACCGGCACAGAAACCACGGGGATTGGCGAGCAGGACATCCATGGCGGGCATTCTACGGGAATGGGGAATGGAGGATGGGACCGGACGGCGCCGGTGCGCCGCGACTTCAGCGTCGATTCCTACTTCCGCATCCCCGACTCGCGCTTGCCGGACTTGTCGAACAGACCGAATACCGCGATCCCGATGGCGCCGCCGACGATCGCCGAGTCAGCGATGTTGAACGACGGCCAGGTGTGGCTGCCGATGTACCACTGGATGAAATCGACCACATGGCCGTGCATCAGGCGGTCGATCACGTTGCCGATCGCCCCGCCGATCACCAGCGCATACGGCAGCGCGCTGCGCCATTCGCTGCGTGCGGTGCGCGACAGCCAGAACGCCAGCAGCCCACTGATGCCCACCGCCAGCGCGGTGAAGAACCACAGCTGCCAGCCGCCGGCATCGCTCAGGAAGCTGAAGGCCGCGCCGGTATTGTAGGTGCGGTACCAGTTCCAGAAGCCGTCGATCACCGGCACCGGGGTGTATTCGGGCAGGCTGGACAGCACCCAGGCCTTGCTCCACTGGTCCAGCCCGATCACGAGTGCCGACAGCAGCAACCAGATCAGGGCGGAGGGTTTGGGGCGTTGACTCATGTCGAAAGGTCGCAGTTGGGGGTGACTTCTCCGACGTCGGAGAAGATGCCTGGATGGCGATAAGTGAGGGCGGTGGCAGATGAAGCTGACGAAAGCGGGATGACAGGCAGGCAAGGATGGCATGGGCACCGGAGCCGGCTACCCTGCCCCGCCGTGCCGCATGCGCCATGCTTCAGCAAGGGCGTGCATGCAGCGCCGGGGCACTCGCCGTCCGGCACCAGCGCCTGCCCATGATGCCGCGACAGAGGCGCACGCCAGCCCGTACGGGGTCTCGATAACGCGTGGCAGGACCTGCCCGCCACGCGCATTCACGCAACCCCGTCAGAACCAGTGGCGTTGCTCGCCGGGGCCTTCGATATTGCTGACGCAGCGGCTGCACAGTTCCGGGTGACGCGGATCACTGCCCACGCTGGCCTGGTGGTGCCAGCAACGCACGCACTTGGCCTTGCTGGTCGGCTGCGCGCTGACGAAGATGTCGTCGGTGCTGGCCGCAGTCACGGTCACGTCGCCACTGATGAACAGGAAGCGCAGCTCCTCGGCCAGCGGCTGCCAGCGCGCGGCGGTCTGCGCATCGGCCGCCACGGTGATCTCCGCTTCCAGCGCCGCGCCGATCGCCCCATTGGCACGCATCGGCTCCAGCACCTTGGCCACCTGCTCGCGCAAGGCCAGCAGCCTGTCGACATCGGCACTGCTCAGCGCGGCATCGGCCGGCAACGGCGCCAGGCCGTCGTACCAGGTGGCGAACAACACGTTGTCGACCCGCTTGCCCGGCAGGTAGCCCCACAGTTCCTCGGCGGTGAAGCTCAGCACCGGCGCGATCCAGCGCACGAACGCCTCGGCCACGTGATACATCGCGCTCTGCGCCGAACGGCGGCCGCGTGCATCCTCGGCCATCGTGTACAGGCGGTCCTTGGTCACGTCCAGATACAGCGAGCCCAGGTCGACGCTGCAGAAATTCAGCAGCGCCTGCACGATTTCGGCAAAGTCGTAGCGCGCATACGCGGCAGCGATCTTTTCCTGCAGTTCGTGCGCGCGGTGCACGATCCAGCGGTCCAGCAGCACCATGTCGTCCAGCGCCACCAGGTGCTGCAGCGGATCGAAGCCATGCAGGTTGCCGAGCAGGAAGCGTGCGGTATTGCGCAGGCGGCGATACGCATCGGCGTTGCGCTTGAGGATCTCCTGCGACAGCGACATCTCGTTGCTGTAATCGGCCGAGGCGATCCACAGGCGCAGGATGTCCGCGCCCAGGGTCTTCATGATGTCCTGCGGCTCGATGCCGTTGCCCAGCGACTTGGACATCTTGCGCCCGTGCTCGTCCACGGTGAAGCCGTGGGTCAGGCACTGCTTGTATGGCGCCGCCTTGTCCATCGCCACGCCGGTCAGCAGCGAGGACTGGAACCAGCCACGGTGCTGGTCGGAGCCTTCCAGGTACAGGTCGGCCGGCTTGGGCAGGCCGCGGTCCACCAGCACCGCCTCGTGGGTCACGCCGGAGTCGAACCACACATCCAGGATGTCGGTGATCTTGTCGTAATCGGCGGCCTCATCGCCCAGCAGTTCGGCCGCATCCAGCGTGTACCACACGTCCACGCCGCCCAGTTCCACCCGGTCGGCGACCTGGCGCAGCAACTCGGTGCTGCGCGGATGCGGCTCGCCGGTTTCGCGATGCACGAACAAGGCGATCGGCACGCCCCAGGTGCGCTGGCGCGAGATGGTCCAGTCCGGACGTCCATCGACCATGCCGGCGATACGCGCCTGGCCCCAGGATGGATACCAGTGCACGTTGTCGATGGCCTTGAGCGCATCGGCTCGCAGGTTGGCCTGCTCCATCGAGATGAACCACTGCGGCGTGGCGCGGAACGCGATCGGCGTCTTGTGGCGCCAGCAATGCGGATAGCTGTGCTCCATCTTGCTGGCCGCCAGCAACACGCCGGTATCGCGCAGCGCCTCGATGATGATGTCGTTGGCTTTCCAGATGTGCAGCCCAGCCAGCACGGTGTCGCCCAGCGGCGGCGTCGACGGCAGGTACACGCCGCGCCCGTCCACCGGGTTGATCTGCGCCGCGCCGTAACGCTCGAGCAAGCCGTACTGCTTGGAGACCTGGTAGTCCTCCTGGCCATGGCCCGGTGCGGTATGCACCGCGCCGGTACCGTCCTCGGCCGACACGTGGTCGCCCAGCAGCAGCGGAATCTCGCGCTCGGCATAGAACGGGTGGTTCAGCAGCATCCGCTCCAGCGCCGCGCCCTTGGCATGGCCGTGCACCACCACCGTGTCCACGCCATAGCGCGACAGCGCCTTGCCGGCCAGGGCCTCGGCCACCACCAACCAGCGCGGCTGGCCGCGATCGGCCGGGCCTTCGACCAGCACGTAGTCCAGTTCCGCGCCTAGGCTCACCGCCAGCGACGCCGGCAGCGTCCACGGCGTGGTGGTCCAGATCGGCACCGCCACGCCCACGCCCGCCGGCAGGCTGGCGCCGAACGCGGCAGCGACAGCCGCCGGATCACGCGCCGGATAGGCGATGTCCACCGTCGGCGACACCTTGTCGGCGTATTCGATCTCGGCCTCGGCCAGTGCCGAGCCGCAGTCGAAGCACCAGTGCACCGGCTTCACGCCACGGGTCAGATGGCCGTTGTCGACCACCTTGGCCAGCGCGCGGATCTCGTTGGCTTCGAAGCGGAAATCCAGCGTCTTGTACGGGTTGTCCCAATCGCCGATCACGCCCAGGCGCTTGAAATCGCGGCGCTGCAGATCGATCTGCTCGGTGGCGTACTCGCGGCACTTCTGGCGGAACTCGGCGGCGTCGAGCTTGACGCCGACCTTGCCATACTTTTTCTCGATCGCGATCTCGATCGGCAGGCCGTGGCAATCCCAGCCCGGGATGTAGGGCGCATCGAAGCCAGCCAGATACTTCGACTTGACGATGATGTCCTTGAGGATCTTGTTGACCGCATGGCCCAGATGGATCTGGCCATTGGCATACGGCGGGCCGTCGTGCAGCACGAACAGCGGGCGCCCTGCCGCATTGGCGCGCAGTTGCGCGTACAGCCCCTCGCGCTCCCAGCGGTCCAGCATCGCCGGCTCGCGCTTGGGCAGGTCGCCACGCATCGGGAATTCCGTCGCGGGCAGATGGAGAGTGGCTTTGTAGTCTTGGGTCACAGGTCTCTACCGTTGCGCTGGATTTTTTAATAAGTCCGCACATGGATGTGCGGGCTCTTGCGAGGGACTCGCATCATAGGTCGGCTCTTGCGAGGGACTCGCATCATAGGCGGGCTGTTGCGAGGAACTCGCATGTGTTGCAGAAACTGCGTGCCTGTCCAACACCGCACGCGCCTGCTCGGCATCACGATGCATCTGCACCGTCAGCGCGTCCAGGCCGTCGAACTTCTCTTCGTCGCGCAGCTTGGCAACGAATTCGACCTCGATATGCCGGCCATACAGGTCGCCCTGGAAATCGAACAGATGCGCTTCCAGCAGCGGCTCCACACCGGCCACGGTCGGGCGCGTGCCAAAGCTCGAGACCGACGGCCACGGCCGCTCGGCCACGCCATGCACCCAGGTCGCGTAAATACCCGACAGCGCCGGCGTGCGCGGAAAGCGCAGATTGGCGGTGGGATAGCCGAGGGTGCGGCCAAGCTGTTTGCCGCGCACCACCCGCCCGCCGATGGCATACGGACGGCCAAGCAATTGCCCGGCGTGCGCGAACTCGCCCGCGCCCAGCAGCTCACGGATGCGCGTGGCCGAGATGCGCTCGCCGTGCAGGTGCACCGGCGCGATTTCGCCCGCTGCAAAGCCGTAGTGCGCACCAAGCGAGCGAAGCAGGCCGATATCGCCGCCACGCCGATGGCCGAAACGGAACTCCGGGCCGATCCAGACCTCTTTGGCGCACAGCCGGCCGACCAGGGCCAGGCGCACGAAGTCTTCGGCACTCATCGCCGACAGGCGACCGTCGAACCGGATCATGCCCACGCTGTCGGCACCGAAGCCGTGCAGCCCTTCGATCTTGGCGCGGGCCAGGGTCAGCCGCGGCGGCGGCGCGGCCGGGGCGAAAAACTCGCGCGGCAACGGCTCGAAGCTCACCGCCACCGCCGGCACCCCAAGCGCGCGCGCGCGCGCGACCGCATGCTGCACCAATGCCCGATGCCCCAGGTGCAGGCCATCGAAGGCGCCGATGCAGACCACGCTTCCGTGCGGGAACAGCGTCCCGCCCTCGACGTCTCTAAACAGCCTGCTCATTCCTCGATCCAAACAGATGCCGGCCTACCGGCCGACCCTCGTTGATGCATAACCCGCAAGTATAGCCGTGCCTGTCAATCCGCATGGGCGCGGCCCCGGGCCTGTGCCGCCGCGTCCCGGAAGCGGGCAGACGATTGCGCGCCTTCCCGGCCCAGGATTGGCCCCAGCCACCGTGCATGACGGCTGGCTCTGCACCCGCTCGGCCAGCTCGGCGGACGACTAGCCCTCGCGCAGATGCCGCGGCCGCAATCCCAGCGCCACTTGCGCCACCAGGTAGGTCGCCCCACCGCTGCCGACCAGCACCGCCAGCCAGCCGATGCGATCCCACTTATCCATCACAGTGAACGATGGCAGCCACCACAGCAGGCTCAACAGCACCGCCACCATCGCCGCGCATGCCAGCAGCAGGCGCAGCGCATAGCCAGCCCAGCCCGCCCGGCGCTGGTACACGCCGGACTTGCCCAACCAGTACCACAGCAAAGCCAGGTTGAGATAACTGGACAGCGCGCTGGCAATGCCCAGCGCCAGATGCAGACCCGGCTGCTTGCCCAGCGCCTGCATCACGCCCTGCGCCTTGAGCTCAGGCGGCACCATGACCTGGTAGACCACTGCCAGCAACGCGAAGTTGAACACCATGTTGGCGATCAACGCCGCCACGCCGGCACGCACCGGGGTGCGGGTGTCCTGACGGGCGTAGAAGGCCGGCAGCAGCACCTTGAGCATGGCGTACGCCGGCAGGCCAAAGCTCAGGCCGTAGACCGACATCGCGGTCATGCGCGTATCGAAGGCGGTGAACTGGCGGTACTGGAACAAGGTCGCCACCAGCGGCTCAGCCAGCAGCAGCAAGCCGAGCATCGCCGGCATCGCGATCAGCAGCGTGGTGCGGAACCCCCAGTCCAGCGCGCCGGAGAACGCGCTGCGGTCGGTCTTGACGTGATGGCGCGCCAGCGCCGGCAGGATCACCGTGCCCAGCGCCACCCCGAACACGCCCAGCGGCAGTTCCAGGAACCGGTCGGCCAGCGACAGCCACGACTGCGAGCCGTCGGCCAGCCGCGCGGCGATCACCGTGTCCAGCATCAGGTTGATCTGCGCGATCGACGAACCGAACAGGGTCGGAATCATCAGGGTCAGCACCTTGCGCACATCCGGGTGCGTCCAGCCCCAACGCGGCAGCGTCAGCAGGTCGATGCCCTTCAGGGCCGGCAGCTGAAACAGCAACTGCAGCGCCCCGGCCACCAGCACCGCCCAGCCCAGCGCCAGGATCGGCACGTCCAGCCGCGGCGCCAGCCACAGCGCGCCGGCGATCATGCACAGGTTGAGGATCACCGGCGTCAGCGCCGGAATCGCAAACCGCTGGAAGCTGTTGAGCGCCCCGCCCGCCAGCGCGGTCAACGAGACGAACAACAGAAACGGAAACGTCAGCCGCAACAAATCGACCAGCAGGCCGTATTTATCCGGATCGGTGGCCGCGCCATCGGAAAACACCGACGCCAGCTGCGGGGTGAAGATCAGCCCCAGCGCGGTGATCAGCAGCAACATGCCGCCGAGCGTGCCGGACACCCGCGACATCAGCTCGCGCAAGTCGGTATGCGGGCGGGTCTCCTTGACCTCGGTGAACACCGGCACGAAGGCGGTGGCGAACGAGCCCTCGGCAAACAGCCGACGAAGGAAATTGGGGATCCGGAACGCCACCCAGAACGCGTCGGTGACCGCATTGGCGCCGAAGGTGGTGGAGATCGCCTGGTCGCGGATCAGGCCCAACACCCGCGACACCATGGTCATACTGCTGAATGAGAGCAGGCCTCTCAACATGCCGGGCTTGCTCACGCTGCATCCCTCTTGACAACTGACTTGACGTACATAACTAAGCCCATCATACTTTCCCGCTTGCTTTTTCCACTACACCGATTTTTCAGGAACCCACCACCGTGGCCAATATCAAGTCCGCCAAGAAGCGCGCCAAGCAGACCGTCGTGCGCAATGAGCGCAACACGGGCCAGCGTTCGATGCTGCGCACCGCCGTCAAGAAGGTGATCAAGGCCCTTGACGCCAACGATGCTGCAGGCGCCGAAGCTGCTTTCGCCGTTGCCCAGCCCATCCTCGACCGTTTCAGCGCCCGTGGCCTGATTCACAAGAACAAGGCTGCGCGTCACAAGAGCCGCCTGACCGCTCGCATCAAGGCCATCAAGGCCGCGTAAGCGAGCCGTGCTGGCATCACCGCAGGCCTGGCTTGCGGTGGCATAGAAAAACCCGGCCTTGGCCGGGTTTTTTGTGTGCCTGCGCATGCGCTCAGCCGGCATTGCGTGCCTCGAGCTCGTCCTCGCGCTGACGGTCGAAGAACGCCATGATGTCCTTCATGATCGGGAAGGTGCCATCGCGGCCCAGCGCCGAGACCAGATACCACGGCGCGGCCCAGCCGAGTTCGGCCACGATCGTCTCGGCCGCAGCGCGCGCCTCGTCCTCGAACATCAGGTCGGCCTTGTTGAGCACCAGCCAGCGCGGCTTCTTCAGCAACTCCGGATCATGGCGCTCCAGCTCGCGTTCGATGGTGCGCACCTGATCCACCGGCGACGCCTCCACCCCACCATCCATCGGCGAAATGTCCACCAGATGCAGCAGCAGACGGGTGCGCTGCAGATGGCGCAGGAACTGCGTGCCCAGCCCGGCACCGTCGGCCGCGCCCTCGATCAGGCCCGGCACGTCGGCGATGACGAAGCTGCGGTATGCCTCGACACTGACCACGCCCAGATTCGGGTACAGGGTGGTGAACGGGTAATCGGCCACCTTCGGGGTTGCCGAGGACACCGCGCGGATCAGGGTGCTCTTGCCCGCATTGGGAAAGCCCAGCAAGCCGACGTCGGCCAGCAGCTTCAGCTCCAGCTTGAGCAACCGCTCCTCGCCCTCTTCACCGGTGGTGGACTGGCGCGGCGCGCGATTGACCGAGCTCTTGAAATGCATGTTGCCCAGGCCGCCCTTGCCGCCCTTGGCCACCAGCAGGCGATCGCCATGCTGGGTCAGGTCGCCGATGACTTCGTCGGTCTGCACGTTCATCACCACGGTGCCGACCGGCACCACGATGATGCGGTCTTCGCCGCCCTTGCCGTAGGCCTGGCGGCCCATGCCGTTCTCGCCGCGCTGCGCCTTGAAGGTGCGCTCATGCCGGAAGTCGACCAGCGTATTGACGTTCTCGTCGGCCACGATCCATACGCTGCCGCCGTTACCGCCGTCGCCACCATCGGGCCCACCGAGCGGGATGAACTTCTCGCGGCGAAAGCCGACACAGCCATTGCCGCCATTGCCGGCACTGACCAGGATTTCTGCTTCGTCGACTAACTTCATGAGATTTGGGATTCGTAATTTGGGATTGGTAACACCACCGCAGGACGCCGCTAGGCGGCCGCGGAAACAGCAGGAAGCAGCGGTACCGGGACTCTCGAAATCCGCCGTTGCGAATCCCCAATCCCGATTCTCCACTCCCGGCCGTCAAACGAAAAACCCCGCAAAAGCGGGGCTTTCCGTCTCGTCCGCCAGGCAGCGATGCCTGACGGACTGGCCTGCATGGAGCGGGCGATTACGCCTCGGCAACCACGCTGACGGTGCGACGCTTCTTCGGGCCCTTGGTGGAAAACTCCACCTTGCCGTCGACCAGCGCGAACAGGGTGTGGTCACGGCCGAGGCCGACGCCGGCGCCCGGATGGAACTGGGTGCCACGCTGACGCACGATGATGTTGCCGGCATCGATGGCCTGGCCACCGAAGATCTTCACACCCAGGTACTTCGGGTTGGAATCGCGACCGTTGCGCGAGGAACCTACGCCTTTTTTGTGTGCCATGACTGGTTCTCCTTACTTCTTATCGCCACCGGCGATGCCGGTGATCTCGATTTCGGTGTAGTGCTGACGGTGTCCCTGACGCTTCATGTGGTGCTTGCGGCGACGGAACTTGATGATGCGCACCTTGTCGGCGCGGCCATGGGCCACGACCTTGGCGGTGACCGAGGCGCCCTTCAGCGCATCGCCCAGCTTGATGCCATCGCTATCGCCCAGCATCAGGACGGTGTCGAACTTGATCTCGTTGCCAGCTTCGACATCGAGCTTTTCCACGCGGAGCGTTTCGCCCTGCGCGACGCGGTATTGCTTACCGCCGGTTACCAGAACTGCGTACATGACCAGGTTTTCCTCTGTAGTTATTATGGTCGCACTGACGTGCCCTAGGGCAGACAGGAGCGGGATTGTACGGGCTGGCGGGGTTTGGGGTCAACCTGCCGGCCAGCCGGCCATGGCCCCGCCCGATCCACCCGTGCAACGCATCATCCGGCCGCCACAGGCGCCCGGTCAGACTGGCATTTGGGGCAATTGCCCTCACCTAGGTCGGCGGGTAGGCTGATCGACTGCCACTCATTCCTGCTGAGCACGCTCGCACCACCGCCGGTTCGCCGGCCCGACATCGGATCCCCCATGGCGATGGATTTCATCCGCATCCGCGGCGCGCGGACGCACAACCTCAAGAACATCGACCTCGACCTGCCTCGCGACAAACTGATCGTGATCACCGGCCTGTCCGGCTCGGGCAAGTCGTCGTTGGCGTTCGACACCATCTATGCAGAAGGCCAGCGCCGCTACGTCGAGTCGCTGTCGGCGTATGCGCGCCAGTTCCTCAGCGTGATGGAAAAGCCGGACCTGGACCACATCGAAGGCCTGTCCCCGGCGATTTCGATCGAACAGAAATCGACCTCGCACAACCCGCGTTCCACGGTCGGCACGATCACCGAGATCTACGACTACCTGCGCCTGCTGTACGCGCGCGTCGGTCAGCCGCGCTGCCCGGACCACGGCTTCCCGCTGGAGGCGCAGACCGTCAGCCAGATGGTCGACCACATGCTCACGCAGGACCAGGAGCAGCGTTACATGCTGCTGGCGCCGGTGATCCGCGAGCGCAAGGGCGAGCATGCGCAGGTGTTCGAGCAGCTGCGCGCGCAGGGCTTTGTGCGCGTGCGCGTGGATGGCGAGCTATACGAGATCGACGCGGTGCCGCCGCTGGCGCTGCGCCAGAAGCACACCATCGAGGCGGTGATCGACCGCTTCCGTCCGCGCGAAGACATCAAGCAACGGCTGGCGGAAAGTTTCGAGACTGCGCTCAAGCTCGGCGAAGGCATGGTCGCAGTGCAGTCGCTGGACGACCCGGCCGCGGCCCCGCACCTGTTCTCGTCCAAGTACAGCTGCCCGGTCTGCGATTACTCGCTGCCGGAGCTGGAGCCGCGGCTGTTTTCGTTCAACGCACCGGTGGGCGCCTGCCCCAGCTGCGATGGCCTGGGCGTGGCCGAGTTCTTCGACCCGGATCGCGTCGTGGTGCATCCGGAGCTATCGCTGTCGGCCGGCGCGGTGCGCGGCTGGGATCGCCGCAATGCCTATTATTTCCAGCTGATCGCCTCGTTGGCCAAGCACTACAAGTTCGACGTGGACGCGGTGTGGAACACGCTGCCAGCCAAAGTGCGCCAGGCGGTGCTGTTCGGCAGCGGCGATGAGGCGATCAGTTTCACTTACTTCACCGATGCGGGCGGGCGCACCACGCGCAAGCACCGCTTCGAAGGCATCCTGCCGAACCTGGAACGCCGCTACCGCGAAACCGAATCGCCGGCCGTGCGCGAGGAGCTGACCAAGTACGTCAGCCAGCAGCCCTGCCCGGCCTGTAACGGCACGCGCCTGAACCGTGCCGCGCGCAACGTGTTCGTCGCCGACCGCCCGCTGCCCGAACTGGTGGTGCTGCCGGTCAACGAGGCGCTGAGCTTTTTCCGCGGCTTGTCGCTGCCGGGCTGGCGTGGCGAGATCGCCAGCAAGATCGTCAAGGAGATCGGCGAACGGCTGGGCTTCCTGGTCGACGTGGGCCTGGATTACCTGACCCTGGAACGCAAGGCCGATACCTTGTCCGGTGGCGAGGCGCAGCGTATCCGGCTGGCCAGCCAGATCGGCGCAGGCCTGGTCGGGGTGATGTATGTGCTGGACGAGCCGTCGATCGGCCTGCATCAGCGCGACAACGAACGCCTGCTCGGCACGCTGACGCGGCTGCGCGACCTGGGCAATACCGTGATCGTCGTCGAGCATGACGAGGACGCGATCCGCCTGGCCGATTACGTGCTGGACATCGGCCCCGGCGCCGGCGTGCACGGTGGCGAAATCTGCGCGCAGGGCACGCTGCAGGACATCCTGGATGCACCCGGCTCGCTGACCGGCCAGTACCTGTCGGGCAAGCGCCGCATCGAGATTCCCAAGCAGCGCCACAAGCCCAACCCGAAGATGATGCTGCATCTGCGCGGGGCGACGGGCAACAACCTGAAGAATGTCGACCTGGATATTCCGGCCGGCCTGTTGACCTGCATCACCGGCGTGTCCGGCTCGGGCAAGTCCACGCTGATCAACGACACCTTGTTCTCGCTGGCGGCCAACGAGATCAACGGCGCCTCGCATCCGGTGGCCGCGCATCGCGAGGTGGAGAATCTGGATCTGTTCGACAAGGTCGTGGATATCGACCAGTCGCCGATCGGGCGCACCCCGCGTTCCAATCCAGCCACCTACACCGGCATGTTCACCCCGTTGCGCGAGCTGTTCGCACAGGTGCCGGAAGCGCGTGCGCGCGGCTATTCGCCGGGCCGTTTCAGCTTCAACGTGCGCGGCGGCCGCTGCGAGGCCTGCCAGGGAGATGGCCTGATCAAGGTGGAGATGCACTTCCTGCCCGACGTCTACGTGCCCTGCGATGTCTGCCACGGCAAGCGCTACAACCGCGAGACGCTGGAGATCCGCTACAAGGGCTTCAACATCAGCGACGTGCTGCAGATGACCGTCGAGGACGCACTGCGGCTGTTCGAGCCAGTGCCGTCGATCGCACGCAAGCTGGAAACGCTGGTGGATGTGGGCCTGAGTTACATCAAGCTGGGCCAGAGCGCGACCACGCTGTCCGGCGGTGAGGCGCAGCGCGTCAAGTTGTCCAAGGAGCTGTCGCGTCGCGATACCGGACGTACCCTGTACATCCTCGACGAGCCGACCACCGGCCTGCACTTCCACGACATCGAAGCGCTGCTCGGCGTGCTGCACAAGCTGCGCGACGAGGGCAACACGGTGGTGGTGATCGAACACAATCTGGACGTGATCAAGACCGCCGACTGGATCGTGGATCTGGGCCCGGAAGGTGGCCATCGCGGCGGCAGCATCCTGGTCTCCGGCACGCCGGAAGATGTGGCCGCGCACAAGGCGTCCTACACCGGGCAGTTCCTGGCCAAGATGCTGCCATCGGTGAAGGCGCGCGAGACCCGGCCGGCGGCGATGGCCAACAAGCCCGATGCGCGCCCGCCACGCAAGATCAAACCGGAGAAGGTGGCGAAAGTCGCCAAGTCCGCCACCAAGAAAACCGCAAAGAAGAAGGCAAGCTGATGAGCGAAGAGCACAAGGTGTTGGCACGCATCCCGATCAGCGTGCGCTGGCGCGACATGGACAGCATGGGCCATGTCAACAACGCCAAGTACATTTCGTACCTGGAGGAAGCGCGCGTGCGCTGGATGCTGGGCGTTGAAGGCGTGGCGATGACCGACCGCATCGCGCCGGTGGTCGCGGCCACCAACGTCAACTACAAGCGCCCGCTGATATGGCCGAACGACATCCTGGTGGAACTGTTCGTCGAGCGCCTGGGCAGCAGCAGCATCACCATCGGCCACCGCATCCTCGACCAGAAGGACGAGGGCGTGCTGTATTCCGATGGCAACGTGGTGGTGGTGTGGATCGACACGCAGACCGGCAAGAGCGCATCGCTGCCGGACGCGGTACGCGCCGCCAGCAGCTGAGATTTGCCAGTTGCGCGCTGGATCTCCAGCGCCATAAGACGACGGCGGCTCTTCCGGGAGCCGCCGTTGTTGTTTGCAGCGATCCTGTCATGCCGCTGCGCGATACCACCGACAGGCCACGTGATCGAGACCGGACTGACACAGTGAAGTGGCGGCTACCTGCCACCACGCATCGCGTTTGATCGGCAACATCGCGTAGTGGGCTCTGCAAGAACTGCAACCTGCACGGCTGCAGCCTCGCTCAGCCACGCACTGCGCGCGTTTACGAACCCGGCGCGCGCTTGCGCGCCTGCAGCGTGGTATTGACCTCGCGGCCATCCTGCAAGGTAAAGGTCACCGGCACCTGCGCGCCTTCCTGCAGCGGCGCACGCGCTTCCATCAGCATCAAATGCAGGCCGCCCGGTGCAAGCGGCACCGACTTGCCGGCCGGCAATGCCAGCTCCGGCACCGCGCGCATGCGGCTGACGCCGTTGGTTTGCGTGGTCTCGTGGATGGACACATCGGCAAACGCACTGCTCTTGGCCTCGGTGACCTTCGACGGCTGCGCACAGCCATTGTGGAACTGCCCGAAGCCCGCTGCCATGCCCATGCCACCGGGTGGCGGAATGCGGATCCAGCCGCCCTTGAACTCGGGCAGGCACTGCGCGCCAGCGCCTGCACTTGCCAGCATCACCCATGCACCGAGCACGCGTGCGTACATGCGCTGCCTGCTTCGACTGCCGTCTATCATGACCCAACCTCCAGGAGCCCCGAATGAGCATCCAGATCTTAGACCATGGCCGTCTACGCGAAATCCGTCTGGCGCGCCCGCCGGTCAATGCACTGGACAGCGCGCTGTGCCAGGCCCTGAGCGTTGCGGTGCAGCAGGCCGGCGAGGAGACCGATGGCATCGTGCTGTCGGGCAGCGAGCGGATCTTTTCCGGTGGCATGGACGTGCCGCACCTGCTGGCGCATGGCACCGACCGCGCCGCATTGCTGGCCAGCTGGACGGCCTTCTTCGAGGCCGCGCAGGCGCTGGCCAACAGCCGCGTGCCGGTGGTCGCGGCCATCGGCGGGCATGCGCCGGCCGGCGGCTGCGTGCTGGCACTGTGCTGCGACTACCGGGTGATGGCGCGCAGCGCCGATACCGCCAAACCGTATGCGATCGGCTTGAATGAAGTGCAGGTGGGCATGGCCGCGCCGGAAGGCATCCAGCGCCTGCTGCGCCGCGTGGTCGGGGCGCACCGCGCCGAGCGCCTGCTGATCTCCGGGCAGCTGCTGCCGGCCGAGCAGGCAGTCACGATCGGCCTGGTCGACGAACTGGTCGATGGCGAATTGGTCACCGCGCGCGCGGTGGCCTGGCTGCAGGACCTGCAGCAGCTGCCGCGCCAGCCGATGCTGGCCACGCGCGCGATTGCCCGCGCCGATCTGCGCGCGGCACTGGCGCCGGAGCTGATCCAGCTGGAGCGCTTCATCGACGGCTGGTACGCGCCGGATGCGCAGGCCGCCCTGCACGGCCTAGTGGCGCGGCTGCAGAAGGCCTGACGCCGCTCCCGCACGGCGCGCAGGGGGCGGCCCGCTATAATCGCGGTCCGTCGCACGCCCAGGCCAGCCCCTTGTCCGCCACTGCCGAACCCGTCGTCTCCGAACTGATCAGCCTGCTGTCGCTGGAGCGCCTGGAAGACAACCTGTTCCGCGGCCAGAGTCGCGACATCGGCACCAAGTACGTGTTCGGCGGACAGGTGCTGGGCCAGGCACTGGCCGCCGCGCAGGCCACCGTGGACAACGGTCGCCAGGCGCACTCCCTGCATGCCTATTTCCTGCGCGCCGGCAATATCGACCACCCGATCGTCTACGACGTCGACCGCACCCGCGATGGCGGCAGTTTTTCGGTGCGCCGGGTCACCGCGATCCAGCATGGCAAGGTGATCTTCTTCTGCGCGGCCTCGTTCCAGCAGCGCGAAGACGGCGCCGAACACCAGTCCGCGATGCCGGTGGTACCGCCGCCCGAAGACATCGAACCCACCCCGCCGCTGGCAGCGGAGGTGCTGGAGAAACTGCCTGCCAAGGTGCAGCGCTGGCTGTCGCGTGGCGGCCCGTTCGAGTTTCGCCATGTGTTTCCGCGCGACGAACTCAAGCCGCCCAAGCGCCCGCCCTTCCAGCAGATGTGGCTGCGCCTGAGCGACCCGGTCGGCGACGACGTCGGCCTGCACCAGGCCTTGCTGGCCTATGCCTCGGATTTTCAGCTGCTGGGCACCTCCACCTTTCCGCATGGCATCAGCTACTACACGCCGAACGTGCAGATGGCCTCGCTCGATCACGCGCTGTGGTTCCACCGCCCGTTCCGCACCGACGACTGGCTGCTGTATTCGCTCGACAGCCCCACCGCACAGGGTTCGCGCGGCCTGGCGCGCGGGCAGTTCTTCACCCGCGATGGCGTGCTGGTCGCCAGCACCACCCAGGAAGGCCTGATCCGGGTGGTGCCCGACGGCAGCGCGATCGCGGTGCCGGCAAACGACTCGCCATGTTGATCGCTGCACCGCGTTCGTCGCGCGCAGGCATGCTGATGGCCGCCTGCACTTTCCGGCCTGGATCGACGTCCTTGCCGCTCCTTTCTTTCAGCTCGAGCAAGCGCATTCGCAGCGCGCCCTGCTCGGCAATCGCTGGCACTCCTTAAGCATGCGCAAGATCTTCAGCAGTCAACGTATCGAAACCGCCGAAGGCGTGGCCGATCTCCTGCGCAACGCCGGTATCGACGTGCGCATGAGCAACGGCCGCTCCTACGAGAGCAAGCGCAGCGGCCAGTTCAGCTATCTCGAACAGGGCAACGCCCAGGCCTACCCCACGGTGTGGATCGTGCACGCCGACGACCAGCCGCGTGCCCGCGATCTGCTGCGCGACGCACGCCTGCTCGACACCACCCGCCGCGATCTGCCGAATGTGGAGTACACCTTCCGCGACGGCGAAAACGGCTCGAGCACCAATGCGCGCAGCTGGGCCTGGCGCATCCGGCTGGTGCTGCTGCTGGTGATCGGCGCGGTCGCCATGTTCGTGGTGCTGCGCCATCGCAATGCCCCGGATGCGGCCAGGCCAGTGGCACCGCCGGCCGCGCAACCAGCGCCCGCCACCACCGCACCGCCCGCCGCAGAAGACGACGAAGTGCGTGTACGGATCCAGCCGGCGCGCTGAGCGCAGTCACCCGGCGCTGCGCCAGGCGCCACCGCCATCACGTTGGTCACATCCGCTGCTCGCCTGCGTCATGCTGGGACCAGGACATGGATTGCGCCGATGCACACCGACACGCTAGACCTGATGTTGCAACGCGAATTGCCGGTCGCCGCCGCCGGCTGCCAGCAGGCCTACGGCCGCATCGTGCGCGCCTGCCAGAACACGGTGACCGCCATCGCGCTGGCGATCACCCGCGATATCGCCGCCAGCGAAGACATCGCCCAGGAAGCCTTTCTGCGCGCCTGGCAGCGGCTGGCGCAATTGCATCAGCCGGCTAGTTTCCTGCCGTGGCTGCGGCAGATCACCCGCAACCTGGCGCGCGACTGGCTGCGCGCCAACCGGCATCGCGCGCTCAGCGGCGAAGCGGCGGACCTGGCGATCGCGATGGCTGCCGACCCGGCCCCCTCGCCCGCCGACCAGTTGCTGCAGGTGGAAGAAGAGATCGCCGCGCTCGACATCATTTCTGCATTGCCCGAAGAGAGCCGCGAGACGCTGCTGCTGTTTTATCGCGAAGGCCAGAGTTCGCGGCAGGTTGCCTCGCTGCTCGGCCTGAGCGATGCGGCCGTGCGCAAGCGCCTGTCGCGGGCACGTGCCAGCGTGCGCGGCGAGCTGCTGCGCCGTTTCGGCGAGTTCGCCCGTGGCAGCGCGCCCAGCGTGGCCTTTGCCACCGCGGTGACCTCGGCAACCCTGCTGGCCGCGCCGGGGACGGCGAGCGCGGCCATCGTGCTGACCGGCATGGGGGGCGCGGGCAAATTAGGCGTGAGCGGGCTGACCGGCTCGGCATTGGGCGGGGGTGGCGCCGCTGGTGCGCTAAGCCTCTGGCTCGGCCTGCCGTCGCTGTTCGCCGCCGGCGCCGTGCTGGTTGCCGGCGTCGGCACGTACTGGTCGTGCTGGTATCTGCTGCGCTTTGCGCAGACCGCCGCCGAAGCAGCGGCGATTCGTCGTTTCCTGCACATCACCACGCTGACGTCGGTGCTGGTGGTGGGCAGCACGCTGCTGCTCAAACGCCTGGATGCCGGCGCATGGACGTCGCTGCTGTTGCTGGGCGCAGGCATGGCGGTGCTCAACTACCAATCCATCCGGGTGCTGCCACGCGTCATGCGCCCGATGCTGGAACGCGATGCGCAACGACGCGGCACCACGCGGGCACCGCTGCTGTATCGCTGCATGTTCAGCCCGGCCGCGATGCTGGTGAGCACGGCGGCGGTCATGCTGCCCATTGTGCGGCACTACATGAAGCTGGGGATGCTCTGATCCCGGCGTGGCGCCATCGCCGTATGCGGCAAGTGCGGCCATTCCAGTCAACAAAAACGGCCCCCTGCTTGCGCGGGAGGCCGTTGGTCGATCGGCGCCTTGTTGCGTGTTGCGGTTTACATGCTGCGTGTGACGTCAGTGCTGCCCCGGTCGCAGCACTGCGACCGGGTAAGCGACTGGATGAACTCAGTTGCCCGCGGCAGGCTTGGCCGGCATCGGACGCTTGCCGTGATCGCCATGCTCGCCCTGACCCCAGCGGCCATGCTCGCCACGCTGCTTGGATGCGGCATCGAACTCGGCCTTGCTCAGCTTGCCGTCCTTGTCTGTATCGGCCTTGGCAAACCACGCGTCGCGATGCTGCTGCATGCGCAGCTCACGGTCGGCGCGATCGACAAAGCCGTCCTTGTTGATGTCCATCTCATCGAAGCGCGCGGCGAACTTGGGGTCGGCCTTGGCTTCTTCGCGGCTGATGCGGCCGTCCTTGTTGGTGTCGAGCTTGCTCAGCCATTCGCCGCGTCCACCGCGCCCCGGGCCGCGATGATGCGGGCGCTCGTCGCGCGACAGCTTGCCGTCCTTGTTGGTGTCCAGCGTGTCGAACTGTGCGGCCAGCTTGGGGTCGGCGGCGGCTTCGCTGCGATCGATCACGCCATCGCCGTTCTTGTCGAGTTTGGCAGGACGCGGCGCATCGCCGGCGGCAGGCGGAGCGGCGAACACCGCGCCGGTGGACAGGGCAGCCAGCACGGCCAGTGCGAGAAACGGTTTGCGAGACGTCATGAGAAACTCCTGGAATGTGGGAACCACACGCGGCACCTGCATGGGCCGCATCGCGTGGGTGGCGCATCCGGATCCACCGTGCGCTGCCACCAACACCCACATCAACGAGCCATCGGCGCGCGCGTTGACGCGGCAACCGGGCGTATTCATCCGGCGGACAGTCGCCGCCGTTGCGACGCGCAGGCGCTATCCTGACGCCATGGCCATCCACGCCGACACCCATGACGACCTGCGCCTGTTCCAGACCGGCGAGCATGCCTGTGGCTACTGGTCCGAGCGCCGTGCGCGCGACCTGGTGCTGGATCCACACGACCCGCGTCTGGGTGCGATCTATCCGCAGGCCTTGGCATGGGGATTCCGTCGCTCCGGTGATCTGGTCTACCGGCCGCATTGCGAACGTTGCCGCGCCTGCGTGCCGGTGCGCATCGCGGTGGATGCGTTCCGGCCCGATCGCAGCCAGCGCCGCTGCCTGGCGCGCAACCAGGACCTGGTGGTGCGCGTGGTTGCTGCCGAGCGCACCGACGAACAACTCGCGTTGTACCGGCAGTACCTCAAGCACCGCCATCCCGGCGGCGGCATGGACGAGCATGGCGCCACCGAATTCGACCAGTTCCTGATCGGCGGCTGGTCGCATGGACGCTTCCTGGAAATCCGCGAACCGGCGGTGGCGCATGCGCCTGGGCGGCTGCTCGCCGTTGCGGTCACCGATGTCACCGAGCATGCGTTGTCGGCGGTCTATACGTTCTACGCACCGGATGCCACTGCGCGCAGCCTGGGCACCTTTGCGATCCTGCAGCAGATCCAGTGGGCGCAACGCGAGCGCCGCGCGCATGTGTATCTGGGCTACTGGATCGACGGCCATGCCAAGATGAACTACAAGCGCCGCTTCAGCGCGCTGGAGGCCTACGACGGCCGCCAGTGGCGTGGGCTTCCTGCCGCTGCACCGGAAGGGTGAACCCCGCCGGGACGACATCGGGCTGTCGTCTTGCACATGCGAGAATGTGGCGATGATCAGACCTCTCTTACTGCTTGCGCTGACCGCGCTCTGCGCCGCCTGCGCCCATCAGGCGACCTCTCCGGAGACAAGCGCCAAGGCAACTGCCGCCTCCGCGCCGGCCCAGCTGCGCATCGCGACCTACAACACCTCGCTGTATTCGGATCAGGCCGGCGGCCTGGTGCGCGAACTGCAGGGCGACAGCGCGCACGCGCGCAAGATCGCCGCGGTGCTGCAGCGGGTGCGTCCGGATCTGGTGCTGCTCAACGAGTTCGACTTCGACCCCGAGCACCGCGCCGCCGATCTGTTCCAGCAGCGCTATCTTCAGGTCGCCCAGCCGGGCGGCGGCGCAGCGTTGCGCTACCCGTATCGCTACCTGGCCCCGGTCAATACCGGCGTGCCGAGTGGCCTGGATCTGGACAACAACGGCAGCGTCGGTGGCGATGGCCGCACCCGCGGCAACGATGCCTGGGGTTACGGGCTGCATCCCGGCCAGTACGGCATGCTGGTGCTGTCGCGCTACCCGATCGACACGCAGGCGGTGCGCAGTTTCCAGTTGCTGAAATGGAGCGCGCTGCCGGGTGCGCTGCGCCCGACCGACCCGTCCAGCAAACAAGCGTTCTATCGCGACGCGATTTGGGCGCAACTGCGGCTGTCGTCCAAATCACATTGGGACGTGCCGGTGCGTACGCCGCTTGGTGTGGTGCACGCGCTGGTCTCGCACCCCACCCCGCCGGTGTTCGATGGCGCCGAGAAGCGTAACGTCGCCCGCAACCACGACGAGCTGCGGCTGTGGCGCGAGTATCTGGACAATCCCAAGGACGCCAGCTGGCTGTGCGACGACCAGGGCCGCTGCGGCGGGCTGCCCGCCGATGCGCGCTTCGTTATTCTCGGCGACCTCAATAACGACCCGGTCGACGGCGCCGGCCGGCACGATGCGATCCGCGCCTTGATCACGCACCCGCGGGTGCTGCAGTACCCCACGCCGCACAGTGCAGGCGGCCCGGAAAAAACCGCCGAATACGCCGCGCAAGGCATTGCCCATGCGGGCGACCCGCACCAGGTCACCGGCGACTTCGGGCCGCAGGCGGGCACGATGCGGCTGGACTACGTGCTGCCTTCGCGTCAGTTCACCTTGGTCGGCAGCGGCATCTTCTGGCCCGCCAGCGCCACGCCGGAAGCGGCGATCGCCGATGGCAGCGACCATCATGCGGTTTGGGTGGATGTGGCTGGGGCGCGGTGATTGGGGATTGGGGATTGGGGATTGGGGATTTGACGCGTCGGGTGGTTGCTTGTGTCGTGGCGCGATTGCGGCTGGTCGCCGCAACCGCGCCATGACCCGCGCAGCGCTCAGTCCAGCCGGATCTGCACTGCCTCTGCGGCTACCCGCGCCTTCGCGCGCGCGGCGTCGATGCTGTCGGCGCGCGCCAGCGTGACGCCGACGCGGCGGTGACCGTCCACGCGCGGCTTGCCGAACAGGCGCAGTGCGGTGTCCGGGTCGCGCAAAGCCTGCGCGACATTGTCGAAGGCCGGCACGCCATGACCGTGCGCCAGCAGCGCGCACGACGCCGACGGGCCACTCTGACGGATCACGCCGCCGTTTTCCGCACCGACCGGCAGGCCGAGAATCGCGCGCGCGTGCAGGGCGAATTCGCTCAGCTCCTGCGAGACCAGCGTGACCAGGCCGGTGTCGTGCGGGCGTGGCGAGACCTCGCTGAACCACACCTCGTCGCCCTTGACGAACAATTCCACGCCGAACAGGCCCAGACCGCCCAGGTCGTCGGTGATGGCCTGCGCGATCTGCTGCGAGCGCTGCAAGGCGGCCGCTGACATCGGCTGCGGCTGCCAGCTCTCGCGGTAGTCGCCGTCCTTCTGCCAATGCCCGATCGGGTCGCAGAACGAGGTGCCGCCTGCATGCCGCACGGTCAGCAAGGTGATCTCGTAATCGAAGTCGATGAAGCCCTCGACGATGCAGCGGCCGGCACCGGCACGTCCGCCGGTCTGCGCGTAGTCCCAGGCCGCCTCGATGTCCGCCTCGCTGCGCAGGGTGCTCTGGCCCTTGCCCGAGGACGACATCACCGGCTTGACCACGCACGGCAGGCCCACCGCGGCGATCGCCTCGCGATACTCGGCAGCCGTGTCGACGAAGCGATACGGCGAGGTCGGCAGGCCCAGTGTTTCGGCAGCCAGGCGACGGATGCCCTCGCGGTCCATGGTCAGGCGTGCGGCGCGCGCGGTCGGGATGACCCGCTGGCCCTGCTCGCGTTCCAGCGCGAGCAGCGTTTCGGTATGGATCGCCTCGATCTCCGGCACGATCAGATGCGGCTGCTCCTGGGCGATCAGCGCGCGCAGCGCCTGGGGATCGAGCATGTCCAGCACGTGCGAACGGTGCGCCACCTGCATCGCCGGCGCGTCGGCATAGCGATCGGCGGCGATCACTTCCACCCCGAAGCGCTGCAATTCGATCGCCACTTCCTTGCCCAGCTCGCCCGAGCCCAGCAACAACACGCGGGTGGCGGAAGGCGACAACGGCGTGCCGAGAGTAGTCATGAGCGCGGTCCAGATCGGGAGGGGGCCGCCATTCTAACGGGCCGTCACTCCGGCCGCCGACCGCACGACTTGCATCGACTGATATCACTTTGATATCTTTTTTGAACTCCCCAAGGACACCCACCTCATGAAAGAGAAGCCGATCAGCTCACTGCCGGGCATCCCGGTCATCCTCGCCGCTGGCGCCGCGTTCGCGGGCGCCGCCTGGTTCATTCTCACGACCCTGGCGGCCGGCAGCCCGACTCCAGGCGGGCTGCTGATTGCGCTGCTGGTGGTGGCGGCGGGCATCTTCATGCTGGCCGGCCTGTACACGCTGGAGCCGAACCAGGCGGCGGTGCTGAGCCTGTTCGGCAAGTACGTCGGCACGGTCAAGGACCCGGGCCTGCGCTGGAACAGCCCTTTCTACGCCAAGCGCCGGGTCAGCCAGCGCGTGCGCAACTTCGAGAGCGGCCGGCTCAAGGTCAACGAACTGGACGGCAGCCCGATCGAGATCGCCGCGGTCATCGTGTGGCAGGTGCTGGACGCTTCCGAGGCGGTCTACAACGTCGACGATTACGAAAGCTTCGTGCATATCCAGTCCGAAGCGGCGCTGCGCGCGATGGCCACCAGCTACCCGTACGATCAGCACGAAGACGATCAGATCTCGCTGCGCAGCCATCCGGCCGAAATCAGCGAACAACTCAAGCGCCATCTGGACGAGCGCGTGACCCAGGCCGGCGTGGACGTGATCGAAGCACGCATCAGCCACCTGGCCTACGCGCCGGAAATCGCCCAGGCCATGCTGCAACGTCAGCAGGCCAATGCGGTGATCGCCGCACGCACGCGCATCGTCGCCGGTGCGGTGGGCATGGTCGAAATGGCGCTGGCCGAGTTGCAGAAAAACGGCGTGGTGCAGCTGGACGAAGAGCGCAAGGCGCACATGGTCAGCAACCTGCTCACCGTGTTGTGTTCTGATCGTGGCACCCAACCGGTGGTCAACGCCGGCTCGCTGTATTGAGGTGATGCAATGAATGTCATGGTGCCGTTGGTCGTCGCGCTTTCCGGCTTGCCTGCATTGGCAATCGCCGCCTCCATCGGTGCGGACGACGACGACCGCGCGCGCGGCCTGGGGCTGCGCTGGGCCCTGATCAGCCTGGTCATCCTGATCGGTGCTGCCTGCCTGTACTGGGCCGGCGACAACCGCGCCGGCATCTACGCGGTGGTGATCGGCATGCTCGTCGGTGTGAATGTGTTGATCGTGTCGATGGTGATGCACCTGCGCCGCCACAGCGGCCGCCAGGAGCGCGAGTGAGCGAGAAGAAGGCCTATCCGCTGCGCATCAACGCCGACGTGCTGGCCGCCGCGCAGCGCTGGGCCGACGACGAACTGCGCAGCCTCAACGCGCAGATCGAATACGTGCTGCGCGATGCGCTACGCAAGGCCGGGCGCCTGCCGAAGCCGCAGGGCGACAAGGACGCCGATGCTTGAAAGTAAGCCCGGTTGAGAACAAGCACAGGCGTGAGTGATCGTCAGAACGGATCAGCTTCCGCTCGCATGCATCCGCCCCGCCGCTGCTCAACGGAGCATCTCTACCGGCGCACGCCAGCATTCGCGCCGCTCCGGACTGGCAGCCCTCACGTGGCACCCGCTAAGCTGCGGCGATGCGCAACTCCCCACGCTTTCTGTTCAACACCTCCAACATCGAACTGTGGCCGGCAGACCTGCTGCGTGCGCGCGGCAATGCGGATGCACGCGTGCTGGCGCAGGCCGACTGGCTGCTGCGGCGCAAGCGCGACGGACGCTACCTGGCCGCGCATCTGCCGCAGGGCGTGATGCCGTTGATCCCGCGACTGGCGTACGAGCCGGGGCTGGACGAGGCACTGGCGCTGCTGGAACTGCCAGGCGGGCGTGCATCGGACCGTACGAACACGCTGTTGCCGGTCAGCGGCGTGCAGCAGCGGCTGGCGCAACTGGAAATCGACGTGGAAGCGTATCCACGGCAGACCGGGCTGAGCCTGGTGGCCGAACCTGCTGCCCTGCACTTTGCCGGACGCGATCGTTTTGCACGGCCGTTGTGGCTCAGCGCCGGCGCAAGCCATGCATGGCGGCAGATGCAGGCCGACGCTGCACGCGCTGGCGTGCTGCTGGATGCGTTGTCCGGGTATCGCAGCCACGATTACCAACTGGCGATCTTCGAACGCAAGCTGGCGCGCGGCCTGACGGTGCCGCAAATCCTGGCGGTCAACACCGCGCCCGGCTTCAGCGAACACCACAGCGGCGATGCACTGGATATCGGCACGCCCGGCGAGCCGCCGGTGGAAGAATCCTTCGAGACCACGCCGGCCTTCGCGTGGCTGCGCGACAACGCGGATCGCTTTGGCTACCGGCTGAGTTATCCGCGCGACAATCCCTACGGCATCATCTACGAGCCCTGGCATTGGCGTTGGTCGGCGGCGTAATGCGCGCGGCAAGCCGCACGCACCGCACTGCAACGCCCTATTCCTGCGAGCGCGGCGTCGGCACCTTGGCTGCCACGCTGAAGTCGGCGATCTTCCATAGATAAAACGCGGCGTAGCTGCGGTACGGGGCCCAGCGTTCGCCGCGGATGGCCAGTTCCTTCGGCGTGGGCATCTGTTCCTGCCTGTCCACGCGCTGGGCGCCCTTGCGCACGCCCAGGTCATCGACGGGCAGAAGATCCGGGCGCCCCAGGCGGAACATCAGCATCATCTCCACCGTCCAGCGGCCGATGCCGCGCACCGGGATCAGCGCCTGCACGATCGCTTCCTCGTCCATGAAGGCGAGCCTGCGCAGGGAGGGAATCTCGCCATCGCGCTCGCGGCGCGCCAGATCGCGCAGCGCCAGCGACTTGTTGCCGGACACGCCACACGCACGCAGTGCCGCGTCGTCGATGCGACCGAGCGTGTCTGCATGCAGGCGCGACGCACCGATGGCCGCTTCCACCCGCGCCACGATCGTCGATGCGGCCTTGCCGCTGAGTTGCTGGAACAGGATCGCGCGCGCCAACGCGTCCACCGGATCGAACGGCTTGCGCCAACCCGGCTGCGCGGTGATCGGGCCGATGCGCTTCATCCACGCGCCCAGCGCGCGATCGCGCCGGGTCAGGTGCGCGAAGGCGGCCTCCACATCGAATCCGCGGGCATGGCGCGGCATGCTCAGCGCCTCAACGCGCCGATCGCCAGCACCGCCCAGCCCAGCATCAGGCTGACGCCGCCCACCGGTGCAAGGCTGGTGGGCCAGTGCAGCAGCGCGCCGCCGACCAGACTGCCGGCAAACAGCAGCGTGCCGAGCAACAGCAGATACAGGCCGAGCCGGCCAAGCGCGCGCGTTTCGGTGGCGCCGAGTACCGTCAGCACGGCACCGTGGCCAAAGGCATACAGCGCTGCCAGTTGCAGCCGCGATTGCACCAGCGCATCGGCCACCCCGTGCGAGGCATAGGCCGACAGGCCCACCGCGACGGCGGCCAGCAAGGCGCCGCAAAACGCCAGCAGCGACGGATGTTTCTTGCGACGTTCGAGCAGGGACATAACGAAGTTTCCATTGCAGCGCCGTGATGCAAAAAAAAACGCGCCGCAGGACTGCGGCGCGTTTTCGTCTGGATCAGATCATCGTGGTGAGACGATTACTTGATGGCCCAGTAGACGTCGTAGGTACCGTCCTGCGTAAACGACTTGTCCACGCCGCCCTTCCACGACTCGTACGGACGCTCGGTCACGTCGTTGCCGTTGGTGGCAGCCCAGGCACGCAGGGAGCTACGCACTGCATCCAGGCCGGCCATGTGGCCTGCGTAGGTTGCAAACGCGGAACGGTGTGCCTTGGTGCGCTCGTACTTGACCGGTGCTTCCGACGGGATGTTGACCTTCAACTCCTCGCCCGCTGCAGCAACCGGGGTTGCATCCACAGGTGCGGCAGCCGCGGCGTCGTCCTTCTTGGCATCGGCCTTGGCGGTGTCGGCCTTGGCATCGGTCTTCGGCGCACCACCGGCACGCTTGCGGACCGGCTGCACCACGTCGAACGCGTACTTGTCGGTAGCGAAGTCGGTGGTCACGATGCGGACCGGACCAGCAGCCTCGAGGCCGTTGGCGTCCATCACGCGCTTGATCCACTCCTGGTTGTCCTTGATCGACTTCTTGATCGTCTCGTTGTCACGATCGATGTTGCCCGCGTTGACGACCAGCAGGTCCTCGGCCGGCACATCGACGAGCTTGAGATCGCTCAACACCGGCTTGCCGTCGAGCTGGGCGCGGTAGTCGAAATTCGGCACGGTGGCCAGTGCGATCGCCAGACGCGACAGACCCAGCTTCAGGTCGTCGCCCACGTGGCGGCTGACATACAGGCCGGCATAACGACCGAACAGGTTCCAGCCGTACTTGACGCTGTAGTCCTGGGTGATCTTTACGTTCTTGTTGTTCTTGCCGGTTGGCGCAAGGGTGAAGTTGGTGACTTTGTCGTAGCCCTTGGTGGGATCGTCGATCGAAATCTCAACACGCTCGTTCTTGACGCTGTTGGTGATCTCCCAGCTGCCGTCGCCGATATAGCCTTCAGTGGAGCTGTATTCGACGCGTGCACCCTTGCCCTCGGTCGGGCCGACCAGCTTCAGCTGGATCTTCGGGTCACGCAGCACAAGCGGGTTCCAATCCTTGAAACGACGGAAGCTGTTCACGGTGTCGTAAACAATCGTCATCCTGCGGTTGGTCTCAACACTCTCGGACATCTGCCGCTCCGAGGGCAACACCAAGCCCACCACGACAAACAAGCCAGCCACGATCCCCAAGGCGATCAGGAACTCGATAATACGGGTCATTCAGGAGGTCTCCGGGGCCGATCCCACGGCCGGGTTGAGTGAAGCGAAGCCGCCATCCTAGCAGGCTTCGAGAAAGATGTTCAGTTGTGCGACGGGTAGCGCGGTCTTGCGGTGTCATCCACCGCGCAACCGCGCAGTCCATGACTGCGCAATCCCAACCTGCACAAGGGTTTGGGCAGATTGCGCGCAGCTATCATGCACATCGCGCGATGCCTGTGTGTGATGCGATTGCCGCCGGCGCGGTTTTCGTTCCTCCGGCAGCACGCATGATCGGCGTGGAAACGACCAGACCACCCCGCCACGCGCGTTGCCACATGCGCTGCGAAGCGCGCGCAGCGCCGCGCGCCGGCAGCTGCACCCCCTGCGCTGCCGATCAGACCAATTGCAGCTCGAAGGCCTTCAGCACCGCGCGGGTGCGGTCGCGCACGCCGAGCTTGGACAGGATGTTGGAGACGTGATTCTTGATGGTGCCCTCGGCCACGCCCAGCGAGTTGGCGATCTCCTTGTTGGAGAAGCCGCTGGCCATCAGCCGCAGGATCTCGGTCTCGCGGTCGGTCAGCGGATCGGGCCGGTCCAGGCTGACGAACTCGTTGCGCATGTGCTCCAGGCCCGACAGCAGGCGCTGGGTCACCGCCGGCTGCACCAGCGAGCCGCCGTCGGCCACGGTGCGGATCGCGCCGACCAGTTGTTCCAGCGAGACGTCCTTGAGCAGGTAGCCCTTGGCGCCGGCCTTGAGCCCGGCCAGCACCAGTTGGTCGTCGTCGAAGGTGGTCAGGATGATGGTCGGCGGCAGCGTGCCGTTGCGCGAGAGCATCTGCAGCGCCTCCAGGCCGGACATCACCGGCATGCGCATGTCCATCAGCACCACGTCGGGCTGGACCTGCGGGATCTGCTCGACCGCCTGCTTGCCGTCCGAGGCCTCGGCCACCACCTCGATGCCGTTATCCAGCGCCAGCAGCGAGCGGATGCCCTGGCGTACCAGGGTTTGGTCGTCGACCAGGCACACACGGATCATCAGAACACTCCTTGAGTCACGGCCGCAGGCATCAGTGCCGGCGCGCCTGGGACGGAGATGCGCAGGCCGAAGCCGTCACCCCGCCGGGTTTGAATCTCGAGCTGGCCACCATACTGGTTCAGCCGCTCGCGCATGCCGCGCAGCCCGTTGCCGGGCGCCACCGTGTCGGCGCCATGGCCATCGTCGCGCGCGTCGATCAACACGGTGTCGGCATCGCGCCGCACCTGGATCCACAGATTGCGCGCACCGGCATGGCGCACCGCATTGGTGATGATTTCCTGGGTACAGCGCAGCAGCACGTGGGCGCGCTCGGGGTCGTCCAGGGTCAGCGGCTGGGCGATGTCCAGGTGAATGTCCAGCGACGGCACCTGGGTCACCAGCGGGCGCAGGGCCGCTTCCAGATCGATCGCGCCGCTGTCGCGCAGGTGGCTGACCGCTTCGCGCACGTCGGTGAGCAGCAGCTTGGCCAGCGTATGCGCCTGGCGCACGTGCTCCTGAGCCTGGCCGTCGGTGATGTGGCCGGCCACTTCCAGGTTCAGGCTCAGCGCGGTGAGGTGGTGGCCGAGCAGGTCGTGCAGCTCGCGCGAGATGCGGGTGCGCTCGTTGACGCGGGCGCTTTCGGCCAGCAGCGCGCGGGTGGCGCGCAGCTCGGCATTGAGCCGGCGCTGTTCTTCGCGGGCATCGGTCTGCTGGCGCGCGACCAGGCTGGTCACGAAGATGAACATCGAAAAGCCGCCGTACAGCAGCGACTGCATCAGTGCGGCAAACAGCGTGAAGTCCGGGCGCAGGTAATAGAACACCGGCAGCACCGCCAGCTGGCTGAGCACCAGCCAGGCCACGCCGATGCGCAGCGGCAGCAGCCAGGGGATCACCCCGGCCGCCACCATCATCAGGATGCTGCCCAGCCCGGTGCCGCTCAGATAGCTGACCGCCAGCGCGAAGATCGTCAGCAGCAGCAGGATCAGCCGGTCGTACCAATGCGCATGGCCGCCGCTGCTCAGGCCGCGGGTCAGCCAGAAGTAGCTGGCGCCGAAGCCGACGAAGAACGCCGACATCAGCAGGCCTTCGGCCACGCTGCGGTGGTCGCCCTCTTCGGCCGCAGGCCAGTAGGTGTACACCAAGGGCATGGCGATCATTGCCCAGGTGAACAGGCCGGCGAAGCGCAGGACGCGCGTATGACTGAGGTATCCCAACATGCAGGCATCTTAGGCGCTCGCCGGGCGGCTGCCCTCTTGCCGGAAGTCATGCATGCGCGTGGCATGGCGCGCCGGGCCTGGCAGCAGGAGCTGCCGGCATTGGCATGCTGCAGTCGGTTCTCATGCCTGGCTGGCAGCACACGGCGGGTCGCCGCTTCAGGCCACGCATGCAATAATCCGACGCAGATCCGATTTCGGGTCGAGAGCGTTACCCCACGGAGTCCCAATGTCGATCGTTATCCGCGACGTGCGCGAGCACGAGCTCGATTCCGTCCTGGCCCTGAACAACAATGCCGGACTGGCAATCCTGCCGCTGGATTCAACCAAGCTGCAACGTTTCTACGAGCAGGCCGAATATTTCCGCGTCGCCGAGCGCGACGGCAACCTGGCCGGGTTCCTGGTCGGGTTCGGCAGCGGCAGTGCGCATGACAGCAGCAATTTCGCCTGGTTCCGGGACCGTTACCCGGAATTCTTCTATATCGACCGCATCGTGGTCGCCAGCCGCCGTCGCGGCGGTGGCGTCGGGCGTGCGTTCTACGCCGATGTGCAGAGCTACACCGAGTTGCGCTACCCGCAACTGGCCTGCGAGGTGTTCCTGGACCATGGCGCCGATGCGGCGCTGCTGTTCCATGGCAGCTTCGGCTTCCGCGAGGTCGGCCAGAACACCATGGCCGATGTCGAGGTGCGCGCCAGCATGCTGATGAAAGACATGTGCAGCTATCCGTGGGTCAAGGAGACCTATGCCGGCAAGTTGCCCGACCACCTGCCGTGGGTCGGCCGGCCGCGTCATGCCGCCGCCACCGACAACCCGTCGACGGGGGGCTGAGGCGTGGCGAGCGTGAATGTGGATTTTGAACAGGCCGGCGAACTGAAGATCGGCCAGGTGGGCATTGCCAACCTGCGCGTGCGCACGCTGGATGTGCCGCGCCTGGTGCGCGAGATGCGCGAACGCGTGACCCGCGCGCCGAAGTTGTTCGGACGTGCGGCGGTGATCCTGGATTTCGGCGGCTTGTCGCAGGTACCGGACCTGGCCACGGCCAAGGCGCTGCTGGACGGTCTGCGCGATGCCGGCGTGTTGCCGGTGGCGCTGGCCTACGGCACCAGCGAGATCGACCTGCTCTCGCAGCAGCTCGGCGTACCGCTGCTGGCCAAGTTCCGTGCGCAATACGAGCCGACCGCGGTGAGCCCGCCGCCACCCCCGCCACCACCGGCGCGTGCCGAACCCGCAGCGCCCGCGGCGCGGCCGGCGCCTGGGCGCATGCAACGCAACGCGGTGCGCTCGGGCCAGCAGCTGTATGCGGAGAACTGCGACCTGACTGTGCTCAGTACGGTCGGTGCCGGGGCGGAGGTCATCGCCGACGGCAGCATCCATATCTACGGTACCCTGCGTGGCCGCGCGTTGGCCGGCGCCCAGGGCAACCCTGACGCGCGCATCTTCTGCCGCGACTTCCACGCCGAACTGGTTGCCATCGCTGGCCACTACAAGGTGCTGGACGATGTTCCCATGGACCTGCGTGGCAAGGCCGTCCAGGTCTGGCTGGAGCAGGATCAGATCAAGATCGCTGCGCTGGACTGACGCAGCCCAACCACAGAAATATTCGGAGAAATCCTTTGGCTGAAATCATCGTAGTCACCTCCGGCAAGGGCGGCGTTGGCAAGACCACCACCAGCGCGAGCCTGGCCTGCGGGCTGGCACGGCGCGGCAAGAAGGTCGCCGTCATCGACTTCGACGTCGGTCTGCGCAACCTGGACCTGATCATGGGCTGCGAGCGGCGCGTGGTGTACGACTTCGTCAACGTCGTGCATGGCGAAGCCACGCTCAAGCAGTCGCTGATCAAGGACAAGCGCTTCGACAACCTGTACGTGCTGGCTGCCTCGCAGACCCGCGACAAGGACGCGCTGACCCAGGAAGGCGTGGAGAAGGTGCTCAAGGACCTGGCCGCCGACGGCTTCGACTACATCGTCTGCGATTCGCCGGCCGGCATCGAGAAAGGCGCGTTCCTGGCGATGTATTTCGCCGACCGCGCGGTGGTGGTGGTCAATCCGGAAGTTTCCTCGGTCCGCGACTCGGACCGTATCATCGGTCTACTCGATTCCAAGACCCGCAAGGCCGAGCAAGGCCAGACCGTGCCGGCCTTCCTGCTGCTGACCCGCTACAGCCCGGGCCGCGTGGAAGGCGGCGAGATGCTCAGCATCACCGACGTGGAAGAAGTGCTGGGGCTGAAGGCCATCGGCGTGATTCCCGAATCCGGCGATGTGCTCAACGCCTCCAACAAGGGTGAGCCGGTGATCCTGGATGCCGAGTCCCCGGCCGGCCAGGCCTACGACGACGCGGTCGCCCGCATCATGGGCGAAGAGCGCCCGATGCGATTCACATCCGTGGAGAAGAAAGGCTTCTTCAGCAAGCTGTTCGGAGGGTAAGCATGGGCCTGCTCGATTTTCTCAAGAGCAAGAAGAACACCGCCGAGACGGCCAAGAACCGCCTGCAGATCATCATTGCGCAGGAGCGCAACCACCGCGGCGGGCCGGATTACCTGCCGCTGCTGCAGCGCGAGTTGCTGGAAGTGATCAAGAAGTACGTCAACATCGACGCCGATGCGGTGCGGGTTGATCTGGTCAAGGATGGCGAGCATGACGTGCTCGATATTTCGGTTGCCTTGCCCGAAGACGGCGACAAGTAAGCGCCCCTGCGGCACCGTGTTTGCACGGTGCCGCCTTGACGGCCCGAACCGACCGCGAGCCTTTGCGTGTGACCATCGATTCCTCTCCCAGCCCCGAGCCAGCCAGCGTGTTGTGCGTGGGCGATATCGGCCTGGACGCGCCGGCCGCGCTGCTCGCCCGCTATGGCCTGCGCCTGCATCGCGTGGAAGCCGGCGCGCCGATCCCTGGCAGTTTCTGGGGCGAACCGGAAGCCGGCATCATCGGCTGCGATGTCTATGTGCGTGACGACACGCCGGTGCATTCGCTGTTGCACGAGGCCGGGCACCTGATCGTCCTGCCGGCCGACAAACGCGCGGCTGTGCATACCGACGCCACCGATTCGGTGGATGAGGAAGACGCCACCTGTTATCTGCAGATCCTGCTGGCCGAGCAATTGCCGGGCGTGGGCAGCGCGCGCCTGATGACCGACATGGACACCTGGGGCTATACCTACCGGCTGGGATCCACGCGCGCCTGGTTCGAGCAGGATGCGGAAAATGCGCGCAGCTGGTTGAGCGCGCGCGGTTTGCTGCCGGCCTGAGTGCCCGCGCCGTGGTCGAGGGGCGTTGCGCTGGATGCGGCTCTCGAGATCAGTCGATGCGTCCACTCAACGCAGTGGCTGCCACGCCGTAGTAAACAGCCGTCGGGCGCTGGCAGATGCCGCACACGCGGCGTGTGCGCGACCACGTGCGATGTCACCGCCTGCGTGACTGCCCCATCATCCCTTCGCTGTCGCGGCCAATGCCCCGGACAGGTCCAGCGTCGCCACCGTGCCCTGGCCGGCATTGGAATCCAGGTTCAGATGCCAGCCCAGATGCTCGCAGAGGCGTCCGATCAGTTCCAGCCCGATGCCGTTGCCCTGGCGTGTGTTGCCGCGCGCCAGGCGCGCGTAGATCGCGCTGATCTCCTCCGGCGTCATGCCGTGGCCCGGGTCGGCAATGCGCACCACACCTGGTGCCGATAGCGAGACGCGGATGATGCCGCGGTCGCTGTTCTCGATCGCGTTGCGCAACAGATTGCCGATGGCGGTCTGCACGATCGCCACCGGTGCGGTGAGGCTGCATGGCGGAAGCGGGTCGGTGAGTACCTGCAGGTCCTTGTCGGCGAGCAGATGCGCGTGGTCGGCGACGATCTCCGGCAGCAACTGGTCCAGACGCAGCGTATCGCTGCTGCGCGTCAGCCGGCCGGGGTCCTTGGCAAGCACCAGCAACAAGGTGATCAACTGCTCCACCGCGGCGCTGGTCTGGGCGATGCGCTCCAGCTGGTGGCGCACCGCCGGTGGTGTGCCGGGTTGCTCCAGCGCCAGTTCGGCGGCGTTGCCGATCACCGCCAGCGGGGTGCGCAACTCGTGGCTGGCACTGTCGATGAAGGCGCGTTCGCGTTCGACGAACTGGCCGTTGCGGTCGAGATAGTCGTTGAGCGCGTCGGCAATCACGTACAGCTCGGCGCTGCCCTGCGGGCCAACAGCAATGCGTTGTGCACGCCGCTCGGGACGCAGCGCGCCGATGTCGCGCGCCAGCTCCACCAGCGGGCGCACCAACCGCGCCATCGCATAAGTGCCCATCAGCAAGGTGATGCCGATCAGCGCGACGCCTGCCGCCAGCATCCAGCGGGTGATGAACTGCTCCAGCGCCTCGAAGTCGGTGATGTCCAGCACCAGCGCCAGGCGCCCGGCATGCGGTGTGTCGCGCACCATCACCGCGCTCTGGCGGCCGGCGATTTCCAGCTCGTCGTGCAGGCCGGGATGCAGCGTGCGCAAGACCGGCGGCACTGCCGCGCCGCCGTCGACGCGATACAGCCGCAAGGTGTCCGAGTCCTGCCAGCGGTAATCCGGATTCTGCGCACTGCGATCCAGGATGCTGTCCAGCTCCGAATTCAGCAACGAGCGCCACACGCCGTGTTCTGCGCGCTCGTGCAGATACTGCGCGGTGCCGAACACCGCCAGCACCATCAACAGCGTGTAGCCGAACAACCACACCAGCACGCGGCGGCCCAACGGGCGCTGCCTAAGCATCGCTGCACTCGCCCGCAGCGGGATCGCCGGCACCTTCCAGCGGCGCCAGGCGATAGCCCAGCCGCGGCAGGGTGTGGATCAGTTTCTGCGCGAACGGGCCGTCCACGCTGCGACGCAACTCGTAGATATGCGAGCGCAGCATGTCGCCATCGGGCGGATCGTCGCCCCATAGCGATTGCTCCAGCCGCTGGCGGGTAACCGCGGCGGGGCTGGCCTGCATCAGCACTTCCAGCAGCTTGCGGCAGGCCGGATACAGATGCAGCACCTGGCCGGCGCGGGTGGCTTCCAGCGTGGACAGGTCCAGACGCAGATCGGCCACCTGCAACAACTTGCCGCGTCGGCGTCCATGCGCACGCGCAAGCAGGGCCTCGATGCGGACCTCCAGTTCCGGCAGCGCGAACGGCTTGGTCAGATAGTCGTCGGCACCGGCCCGGAAGCCGGCGATCTTGTCGGGCAACTCGTCGCGGGCGGTGAGCATGATCACCGGCAGCTCGGACTGGTGCTGCTCGCGCAGGCGGCGCAGCACTTCCGGGCCGTCCATGCGCGGCATCATCCAGTCCAGCACCAGCACGTCGTACTGCTGGGTGGTGGCCAGATGCAGGCCGGTGATGCCGTCGGGCGCTGCGTCAAGGGTGTGCCCGCGCGCTTCGAAATAGTCGAACAGGTTGGCAACCATGTTGCGGTTGTCTTCGATGACCAGCAGCCGCATGAGCGCGTTTCCAGGGCGGCCCGGCAGGGACGATGTGCGCATCCTAACCGAGCCTGGCCGAACACAGCCGCTCTGGATGGCTCCGACAAAATTCCGACCTGCTTGCCGGATAGTGTGGCGCCCCACCGATCGGGGCGTGCGCGTGTCGCCTGCCATCTCCGCCGCCACTTCCCGCCAGCGCGCACTGCTCGCCGCCGTGTTGCTGATCGTCGTCAGCCTGCTGGCCGGGCTGGGCCTGCGCCAGCCCAACCCGCCGGACGAGCCGCGCTTTGTGCTGGCCGCACGCAGCATGGTTGCGACCGGTCAGTGGCTATTGCCGCACCGGGGCAGCGAGCTGTATGCCGAAAAACCGCCGGTCTTCATGTGGTTGCAGGCAGCCAGCTACGAGCTGGTGCCGCACTGGCCGGTCGCGTTCCTGCTGCCGTCGCTGCTGGCTGCGCTCGCCACGTTATGGCTGACCTGGGACATCGCGCGGCGGTTGTGGAACCGGCGCGTGGCGCGGCATGCGGTACTGGCATTGTTTGCGGTGCTGCAGTTCGGCCTGATGGCCAAGCGTGCGCAGATCGACATGGTGCTGGTGGCGCTGACCACGCTGTCGTTGTGGGGGATGCTGCGGCATCTGCTGCGCGGGCCGGACTGGCGCGCATGGACGCTGGGATTGTTCGCCGCCGGCGTGGGCACGGTGACCAAGGGTGTGGGCTTTCTGCCCTTGCTGCTGTTGCTGCCGTGGATGGCGCTGCCGCGCAGGCACTGGCGCGTGCTGCCGGCACGCGCACAGGCCGGGCGCAGCTGGTTGCTGGTGCTGCCCGCGTTCCTGGCGGGGACCGCGGTATGGCTTGGTCCGCTGGGTATCGCGTTGTGGCAGAGCAACGACCCGACGCTGCATGCCTACGCGCACGAGTTGTTGTTCAAGCAGACCGGTACCCGTTACGCCCACGCCTGGCATCACCTCAAGCCGGCCTGGTACTACCTGCAGGTGATCGCCACGTTGTGGTTGCCCGGCTGCCTGCTGTTGCCCTGGCTGCTGCCGGCCTGGTGGCGGCGGCTGCGACGCGGCGACCCGCGCTATCTGTTGCTGCTTGCCTGGAGCATGTTGGTGCTGGTGTTCTTCAGCGCCAGCCCGGGCAAGCGCGAGGTCTACATCTTTCCGATGCTGCCGGCCCTGTGCATCGCCGCCGCACCGCTTCTGGCCGGGCTGCTGCGCAAACGTGGCGTCCGCGTATTGCTGACCGGCTACCTGCTGCTGCTTGCGCTGGCCGCTCTTGCATTGGGCAGCGGTATCGCACTGCATCTGCACTGGGCGGAAAACACCGCCCTGCAGCGCGGGATGGAGTTGGCCTCGCTGCGGTCGGTGGCTCTCTGGTTGATCGGCCTGGGTGTGGTCGGCCTGGCGGCAATTGCATGGTCGCGTGGCAAGCGCACCGGCACCGCGGTGGTGGTGGTGACCGCCGCGCTGTGGAGCGTGTATGGCCTGGGCTTGATGCCGGCACTGGACCCGTACAGTTCTGCCGCCCGCTTGATGCAGCGCGTGGGACAGCGCATCGGCCCGGAGGCCGAGCTCGGCATGCTGGCCTGGCGCGAGCAGAACATGCTGCAGGCGGATCGACCGGTCACCGACTTCGGCTTCAAGGCGAGTTGGCAGCAGCAGTGGGCCAAGGCCGGTCTGTGGCTTGCAAACGCACCTGAGCGCCGTTGGCTGTTCGTCCTCAAGCAGGCGGTACCGGCGTGCATCGATCCGGCGCAACGGATCGATATTGGCGAGTCCAACCGCAATCAATGGCAGTTGGTGCCGGGCACGGCATGGCATGCCGGTTGCGTTGCAACCGCCTCCGACACCAACACCGGCAGTGGCGACAGCGAGACAGACTGAACGCCGGATAGCGCGTTAACCGCCGGACAACTCCGGTCCGACCGCTTTCCGACATGCCGCTTTCGAAGATGCCGGGCATAGACCACCGGCCGATGCTTCGATGACCACGCTTCCCGTATACGCACCAGCCCTGGCGCGCACAGCCACCGTTGCGCAAACCCGCTTTCTCGTTCGGCATCTATGGCTGCCGCTGGCAGGCGTGCTCGTGCTCAGCGCGTTGTTGATGGGCGCCGGCGGCGACCAGTGGGTTGCCGATGCGCTGTATCGCCTGGAAGGTGGGCAGTGGCTGCTCAAGGACCACTGGTTCACCAGTGGCGTGATTCACCGTGTCGGCAAATGGTTGAGCACCGCCGGCGCTGTCAGCGTACTGGTGCTGGCGCTGATTGCCTGGTACCGGCCGCGCCTGCGTGTGCTGCGCTGGCCGCTGACGTATCTGGCTGCATCGATCGCACTGTCGACCTCGCTGGTGTCCTTGCTCAAGTCGTGGACGGCGATGGATTGCCCGTGGGATCTGAGCCGTTACGGCGGCACCCAGCAGATGATCGGGCTGTTCGAATCGCGCCACGGCATTGCTGCGTCCGGTTGTTTTCCTGCAGGCCACGCCAGCGCCGGTTATGCGTGGGTGGCGCTGTATTTCTGTGCGCTGGCACTACGTCCTGCGTGGCGTGTTCCTGCATTGTGGCTGGGCATCGCGGCAGGGTTGTTGTTCGGGATTGCGCAGCAATTACGCGGCGCGCATTTTCTGTCGCACGACCTGTGGTCGCTGGCGGTGTGTTGGGGAACTGCACTTGCACTGTACTGCGTGATGCTGGCTCGACCGCATCGCGCCAATGTTGTGGTGTTGCAATCGGGGGATGCAGCATGAGTACCTATCTACCGCAATCGCGTGGGTTCAAGCGCCTGCGCGCACTGAGCTGGACGACGCGACCGACGGTCTCGACCGAAACCTTGGTATTGTTGTCGAGTCTGTTCTTCGCACTGGTGTGCAACCAGCTGTTCTGGCACACGGCCATGGCCACGCATCCGGGCAGTCTCGGGTTTGCCATCTCGTTGATGGCCTTGCTGGTGGCCGTGCATGCGTTATTGCTGGGCCTGCTGGTGTGGCGCTGGAACGCCAAGCCGCTGTTGACGCTGCTGCTGTTCACCACCGCGCTGGCTGCGCACTACATGGACAGCTACAACGTCTACCTGGATGCGGACATGCTGCGCAATGTGCTGCATACCGACCACAAGGAATCGCGCGAACTGCTCACGCCCGACCTGATCCTGCCGCTGCTGTGCTACTTCCTGATTCCGGCCACGCTGTTGTGGCGCACGCGCCTGCAGGCACCCAGCATCGGCAGATCACTGGCAATCCGCGCCGGTTTCTTGCTGGTGGTGGCAGTGGTCGGCGCGGCCGGCGCGATGCTGTCGTCGCAGGACGTCTCGGCGTTGATGCGCAATCACCGCGAGGTACGTTACCTGGCCACGCCGATCAACTACATCGTGGCACTGCGGCAGAACCTCAAATCCGATTCGCCAATCAAGCATGCGCCCAAGCAACCGGTCGAACACGACGCCATGGCCACACCACGTGCACCCGGAAGCCGTCCGCGCCTGCTGCTGGTGGTGCTGGGCGAAACCGCACGTGCGCAGAACTGGGGCCTCAACGGCTATGCGCGCCAGACCACGCCCGAGCTGGCCCAGGCCGGGGTGATCAATTTCCCCGACATGCATTCCTGCGGCACCAGCACCGAGGTCTCGGTGCCGTGCATGTTTTCGCCGTTCGGTCGCCGCGATTACAACGAGGACACGATCCGCGGCCACCAGTCGCTGCTGCATGTGCTCGAACATGCCGGCATTTCCACGCTGTGGCGCGACAACCAGTCCGGCTGCAAGGGCGTCTGCGATGGCCTGGACATCCAGAAGCTGGACGATGCCACCACGCCAGGGCTGTGCGCCGATGGCCGCTGCATGGACGAGATCCTGCTGAGCGACCTGGCTGCGCAAGTCCGCGCAAAGCCCGGCGACCGCGTGGTGGTGCTGCACCAACTCGGCAGCCACGGGCCGAGTTACTTCGAGCGCTACCCGGCACAGTTCGAGCGCTTCAAGCCGGTGTGCAAGACCGCCGACCTGGGCAGTTGCAGCCGCCAGAACATCGTCAACGCCTACGACAATTCCATCACCTATACCGATCACTTCCTCAACCAGGCCATCCACACGCTGCGCGGGCTGCAGGACTACGACACCGCGATGATCTACCTCTCCGATCACGGCGAATCGCTGGGTGAAAAAGGCCTCTACCTGCATGGCGTGCCATACGCGATCGCGCCCAAGGAACAGACCCACGTGCCGATGGTGATGTGGTTCTCGCCGGAGTTCGCACGTGACCGCGGCCTGGACGAAACCTGCCTGCGCCACCGTGCCGGCCAGTACACCGATCAGGACGCGCTGTTTCCGTCGGTGCTCGGTCTGATGCAGGTCAAGACCAGCGCCTATGCGCGCGAGCGCGATCTGTTCGCGCAATGCACGGGATAAATGCAGCTGGATTTCTTCAAGCATGGCTTATCGAAGGCACGGTGCCCTAGCCGCTCGCGCGACACGCCGTGAATCTTCCCGTGGAGGCGCCCTGGCGGCATCCATGCCGGCAAGGACACCGCGCCAGTAAGTTGGTCGGATTCTTTTTTGAAGACTTGCTGCGCAACTTGCGATGGAAAGATTTTCGGACGCACGACACTCCGAACAACGCGCATCAGGCACTGCTCTTACCGTGCACACCGACTATCTCGACGGGCCCTTGCCCGCCCACCCTCGCGGGACCTTACGCGGCATCGATGCCGCGTAAGAGCCTACATGGACGTACTTGCGGCGTGTCCTGCGAGGGTGGGCGGGCAAGGGCCCTGCAACCCAGCCGCAGATCATCCGCTCTGTAGCCGATCTATCCGCGCTGTCCAGACCTTTGGAGCACGACACCCAAAACAACGCGTGACAAGCTGCTTGTCGCGCGTGTGTCGGACTTCGAGCATCTAACAACGCGCATTACGCACTGCTCTTACCGTGCACACAGACCATCTCGACTGGTCCTTGCCCGCCCACCCTCGCGGGACCTTACGCGGCATGGATGCCGCGTAAGAGCCTACATGGACGTACTTGCGGCGTGTCCTGCGAGGGTGGGCGGGCAAGGGCCCCGCAGCCAAGCGGCAGATCAACCGCTCTGCAGCTGATACATCAGCGTCGTCCAGTCCTTTGGAGCACGACACCAAAAGCAATCTCGTGAAAAGCTGCTTGTCGCGCGTGTGTCGGACGTCGAGTATCGAACAACGCGCATCACGCACTGCTCTTACCGTGCACACCGACCATCTCCACTGGTCCTTGCCCGCCTACCGTCGCGGGACCTTACGCGGCATGGATGCCGCGTAAGAGCCTACAAGGACGTACTTGCGGCGTGTCCTGCGAGGGTGGGCGGGCAAGGGCCCCGCAGCCAAGCGGCAGATCATCCGCTCTGCAACTGATCCGCCTACACCGCTCCATCAACCCAATGCCATCGGTCCCCCAGTCTTGAAGCAACTGGCAGTACATCGCGAGCAAACAGGTAACGGCCGTGCCCGCCTGCGGTGAGCACGCCAATGTGGCACTTGCTCTGACGAGCACAGATGGATTTGCAGCCCACCCAAGTCGCGTACACCGTGACAGCGCTTGCGGTGAACCTCGACGCGCTCTAGCCTGCGTCGGACTTCACCGCAAGGACCACCCGTGAATCCTCGTTTGTTGTGGCTGGCACTGGCCGTGGCAGCCGGCACCCTGTCGTTGTCGGCCTGCCGTCAGGACGCGGCAGCACCCGCCAAGCCCGCTGCCACCAAAACCGCGCCGGAGGAAAGCGCCGACCAGTTCGTCGCGCGCATCAGCGCCGAGTACAAGGCCGCTTACCCAGAACTCACCGCCGCGCAATGGTTGTCTTCGACCTACATCAACGGCGACTCGCAGCTGCTGGCCGCCAAGGCCAACGAACGCTCGCTGGCGCAACTGGACCGCTGGATCGAACAATCCAAGCAGTATGCAGGCACCCCGATGTCGGCCGACAGCGCGCGTGCATTGCAACTGCTGAAATTGATGAGCGCCCTGCCCGCACCACGCGACCCGGCCAAGCTGGCAGAGCTCACCCGGATCGCCGCCAAGATGGAAGGCGATTATGGTGCGGCCAGTTATTGCATGGGCGATGGCGAACAACGCCGCTGCCGCCAGCTTGGCGAGCTGGAACAGGTGCTGGCCAGCAGCCGTGATTACGCCGAACAGCTGGATGCCTGGCAGGGCTGGCATGGCACTGCAGTCCCGATGCGCAAGGACTACCAGCGCTTTGTCGAGCTCGCCAACGAGGGCGCGCGCGGGCTGGGCTTTGCCGATGTCGGCGTGCTGTGGCGCAGCGGTTACGACATGCCGCCAGCGCAACTGGCCAGCGAGACCGACCGTCTCTGGGACCAGGTCAAGCCGCTATACGCACAACTGCAGTGCTATGCGCGCGGCAAGCTCGATACGCAGTACGGCAAGGACAAGGGCGAGCTCGCCGGCGGCATGTTGCCGGCGCATCTGATGGGCAATATGTGGCAGCAGGACTGGAGCAATCTGTGGGACCTGCTGCAGCCGTACCCGGGTGCCGGCGACCTGGACATCACCGCTGCGCTGGAAAAACAGTACCAGGGCAACCTGAGTGCGGTGCTGGCGCGCACCACCGGCACGGAGGGCGGCAGTGGCGCGCGCTTCCAGGCCGAGCGCGAAGCGCAGCTGCGCACCGCAAGACAGATGACCGAACGTGCGCAGGATTTCTACACCTCGCTCGGCATGCCCAAGCTTCCCGACACCTATTGGCAGCGTTCGCAGTTCATCAAACCGCTGGACCGCGACGTGGTCTGCCATGCCAGCGCATGGGACATGAACATGGGCGGCGAAGCGACGCAGAACATCGGTGCGGACGTGCGCACCAAGATGTGCATCAAGCCGACCGAAGAGGATTTCACCACCATCTATCACGAGCTTGGGCACATCTATTACGACCTGGCCTATAACCCGCTACCGCCACTGTTCCAGAACGGCGCCAACGACGGTTTCCACGAAGCGATCGGCGACACCATCGTGCTGGCGATGACGCCCAAGTATCTGCAGTCGATCGGCATGGTGGGCGAACAGCAAACCAGCCGCGAGGCGCTGCTCAATTCGCAGATGCGCATGGCGCTGAGCAAGATCGCCTTCCTGCCGTTCGGCCTGATGATCGATCGCTGGCGCTGGGGCGTGTTCGACGGCTCGATCCCCCCCGAGCGTTACAACCAGGCCTGGTGGGAACTGAAAGCCAGGTATCAGGGCGTGGCACCGGCGAGCCCGCGCGGCGAAGAGTTCTTCGATGCCGGCGCCAAGTACCATGTGCCCGGCAACACGCCGTACACCCGGTATTTTCTCGCGCACATCCTGCAGTTCCAGTTCTACAAGGGCCTGTGCGAAGCCGCCGGCCATCAAGGCCCGTTGTACGAGTGCAGTTTCTACGGCAACAAGGACGCCGGGCAGAAGTTCTGGTCGATGCTGCAACGGGGTTCCAGCCAACCCTGGCAGACCACGCTGAAGGAACTCACCGGCAACGACCGCCTGGATGCCGGCCCGATGCTGGAATATTTCGCGCCGATGAACGAGTGGCTGAAGCAGCAGAACCAGGGGAAATTGTGCGGCTGGCAGGCGAACGCACCCGCGGCCGCCAGCACTACGCCTGTGCCTGCCGCACCGCACTGACGCACGCGTTTCCTGCGGCAGGCGACGGCCCTCACCCTGGCCGCCGCATAACGTTGATTTGATAAACGCACAAAACGCCGGCGATATACTGCGCGCCCGCTGCACCGGCGCAGCATGCAGGATGCATCCAGTGAACAACACCTCCACCGGCCCGGACCCGCGCGACGCGGACCGCAACAAGCAGTTCATCGACGACGCAAACGACCGCGCATTCGACCCGATCTACAGCAGCAAGAGCAGCGACTACGCGCTGGAAGTGGGCGGCAGCAACATCGAGCTCAGCCCCGAAGATCAGACGGTCAAGTATTCCCATACCAGCGAGCAGAGCAGCGGCAGTCCGACGCAGCCACTGGGCGAGAACAGCCTGCGCAGCAGCCGCTCGCTCGGCCTGGGCAAGCTCAGCGACGCCGAAGCCAAGACCACCACCTTCAACCTCGAGGCCGACGCCAACACCGGCCAGCAGCAACGCCTGCAGACCAAGCTCGGCGACAGCAAGCTGAGCATCGAGACCAGCACCAGTGCCGGGCAGCGCATGCGTTACGCACTGACGCTGCCCGGTGCAGACCAGCCTGCAGAAGCGGCCACCCGCGTCAATCCGCTGCAGCCGGAGAGCCTGCCGATCGGCGCGCGCGCGGTGATGGACGCGCAGACCTACACCCAGCGCGACGCCTCGGCGAGCCTGCAACACCTCACCATGCAAAGCGAGATCACCGAAGCCAGCGGCCGCAGCTACCTGATCGAGCGCGTGGACGAGCGCCACGTGCGTGTGGTGACCGGGCCCAATGCAGCCATCGAGGCAGTGAACGCCGTTGGCGTCAAGGTGGGACCGGCGCAGGCCCTGCTCGGGCGCGCCGACGCCCTGGGCCAGTCGCGTGTGGAGAGCGCGCAATTCGACCTGGCCGATCCGCGTGCGCGCGCAGCCATGGGCGACTTTGTGCGCGAGGGCAAGATGGCACCGGGCGTGCCCGGCGTCGATGAGCTACAGACGGTGGAGCGGATCAGTTTCAGCTCGCAGCAGCGTCTGCAGCTGGAATTGGGCCCGCTCAGCGCCGATGTGGCCGGCAACCGGAATCAGGGCAGCCAGGTGCGCATCAGCACACCGGGCCAGGACGGCTACACCGTGGTGCAGCAGCTGCAATACGGCGGCAACGTGCCGCTGACGATCGTGCGCCAGTACGACGGCAACGACACCGAACGCGTGCAGGAACGCAGCTACCGCTTCGAGATCGATGGTGATGTCGCCGCGCCGGGGCTGCTGCAACGCCTGGGCGGGCGCAACGAGGCCAGCGAGGAAAAGGCGATTGCACAGAATCTCAACAGCGCGCTGAGCGGCGACATGGCGGGCACCGGTGCGATTGCGCCAGGGCAGAAGACCACGCTGGCCTTCAGCGAGGCGCAGATGCAGGCGCTGATGCAGCAGACCCAGGCCAGCGTCGAAGCCGGCAGGATCGGCGGCAGCTCGCTGACGGCGCTGGTCGGCGACCGCAACGCCGCACCGCAGTCACCCGAACGCTTCGCGATCGCGATGGCCCGCAATGTGGGCGGCGAGCCGTATCCGTTCGTCGAGCGGCTGCAGCGCATCGCCGACGGCGCCGATGGGGCATACGACGGCCGGTTGCAGCGCATCGATGCCGAGGCGCTTCCGCGCCAGGCGGCTGCGGAAACCGCGGCGGCGGATCCGCGCAATCCGGCCAGTCCGGACCATGCGCTGCTGACCCAATGCACCGCAGCGGTGGAGCAGCTGGAAGCCGCGCGCGGCCGCGTACCCGATGCGGACAGTGAGCGCCTGGCAGCCGGCGCGCTGGTGGCCGCACGCGAGCACGGGCTGCAGCGCGTCGACCACGTGGTGCTCGGCCGCGACCCGGCACAGGGCTTCGTGGTCCAGGGAGCGCTGGATTCGCCGGCGCACCTGCGCGGACCCTTCGATGCCCAGGCCGCGCAGCAGACGCCGGTGGACCACAGCCTGCAGCGCGCGCAGGCAGTGGGCGCCGAGCAGGATCGCAACGCCGCCGCGCAGGAACAGGCGCAGCAGCAGGACGTCCAGCGACAGGCTCCGGCGCGCTGATCCAGCGCGCCGGCTGATCCACAGCCAAGCGCTGGCGCAGGTCAGCACCGAACACGGCCCGCTGACGCGGAATGGGCCGTGTTCGGAGCCGGCCTCGCCGACACCGCTGCGTTATGACCTCAGTTGGTGCGCGCGGGCACCAGCTTCTGCGCGAACTCGATCCGGAACGCCTCGAAATCCCTGCCGTCGGCGGCCGCCTCGGCATGCGCCGCGTCCTTGAGCGCATCCGAATAGGTCAGCCGTACCGGCGTGCCCTGGCGCTCGTGCAGCTCGGCCGCGCGCATGATCAGGGCCAGCACCTGGGCGGCGCTGGTGCTTTCGCCGGCAATGCGGCCGTCCATGCCCAGCACCCATTCGCCGTCGCGGCGGACGATGCCGGCCAGTAGCGTGCGTTGCTGGTCGCGCAGTTCGGCATGCGGCTCGATCGGCGAGACCGGCGCGGGATTGGCGGCGGCCTGGTTGCGCTGGCGCTCGGCGGCGCGCTTGCGGGCATCGCGGCGCAGCTTGGAATCGGTGGACATGCAGGCTCCTGTGAGGTCAGAGATGGTCGGCCGGCTCCAGAGGCACTGCCTCCTCGGCCTGGCGGCGGCGCAGACGGCGGCCGCTGCGGCGTTCCCAGCGCCAGAATAGCCAGCCCAGCAGGAAAAAACCGGTCATGCCGATCGCCAGATGGCGCGGGTGTTCACTCAGCAGCGGCGACAGCACCCCGGCCACCAGCGTATTGGTCATCAGCTGGGTGAAGGCCTGCAGCGAGGAGGCCAGGCCGCGCTGATGCGGGTACATGTCCAGCACCGCCAGCGCCAGGATCGGGAAGATCAGCGCCATGCCCACGCCGGCCAGGAAGATCGGCAGCACCGCCCAGGGCAGCGCGATCTGCGCCGCCGTCATGGTGTAGCCCAGGTTCGCCAGCGCCGCCACGCCGCAGCAGATGAAGCCGATGCGGATCTGCCGCACCGGGTCCATGCTGCCGGCCATGCGCCCGGACAGGAACGAGCCCAGCGTCATGCCGCCGATGGTGGGAATGAACAGCCAGGCGAAGTCGCCCTCGCCCAGGTGCAGGTGGCGCATGATCAGGACCGGCGCCGAGGCGATGTACAAAAAGATGCCGGCGAAGTTGAACGCACCGGCCGCCGCCAGCCGCTGAAAACGCGGGTTGAAGCCGATCCGCACGTAGTCGTGCATCAGGCGGCGCAGCTGCAGCGGCGTGCGCGCCTCCGGCGGGTGGGTCTCCGGCAGCCAGGTCAGCGTGGCCACCAGCAGCACCAGCCCGAACGCCACCAGGAACCAGAAGATCAGCGGCCAGCCGGCACCGCTGAGCAGGATCCAGCCGCCGATGATCGGCGCGATCGCCGGGGCGATGCCGAAGATCATCGACACCTGGCTCATCAGCCGTTGCGCGTCCGCCCCCTGGAACAGGTCGCGGATCACCGCCCGCCCGACGATCATGCCTACCCCGGCCGACAGCCCCTGCAGTGCGCGGAACGCCAGCAGGGTGGGCAGGTCCTGAGACAGCGCGCAGCCCACCGAGCCGGCGATGAACAGCACCAGCCCGCCCAGGATCACCCGCTTGCGGCCCCAGGCATCGGACAGCGGGCCGTGCGCGATGCTCATCAGCCCGTAGGCGAGCAGATAGACGCTGATGGTCTGCTGGATCGCCACCTCGTCCACCGCCAGGCTGCGGCTGAGCCGCGAGAACGCCGGGAAGATGGTGTCGATGGAAAACGGGCCGAACATCGCCAACCCGGCGAGCAGCAGCGCCATGCGACGGGTGGAAGGCGTGGTGGGGGTCATGCAGGGATCCGAAACGTGGTGCATCGGGGGGACGCACGCCGGCGCCGCCCTGGGGGCGGCGTCGGGATGAGCACAAGGGCGTCGATGATAGGCGCTGGCCGTTGCAAGGTTAAGCAAACCCGAGCGCATGGCCTGCCGCGTGCGCTCCGGCGCGTGCGCACGCAGGCTATAATCGGCCGGCAACACGGTGGGAGAAGCGGCACTGCCGCTGCCGAAGGCGCAACAGCCCGTAATCGCTCAGGCCCGATACCATCCGCAGTACAACTCTGGAGAGACCGGCCGATGCCGGCGCCGAAGGGGCACGGAACGCAGGCAGGCCCAGCGCCATGCCGCGTTCTTAAACTCTCAGGCAAAAGGACAGAGGGGCGCGAGGAAGACTGTCGCTGCGACAGGAGGTGATGCGCTGCGCGCGTCACGCCGGTCCGGTGGCCGTCGACCATTCGTCTGCCCCCTGCCCCGGATGCCCGCCATGTCCCAGACCACGTCTTCCTTGCGCGACCTCGAACACCACAGTGCGTTCGTCGAACGCCATATCGGCCCCAACGACGCAGAAATCGCACAGATGCTGGAGGTGGTCGGCCACGCCTCGCTGGATGCGATGACCGATGCGATCGTGCCCGGCAACATCAAGTCGCCAGCGGCGCTGGCGCTGCCCGAGGCGATCACCGAAGAAGAGGCGCTGGCCAAGATCCGCGCCATCGCCAGCAAGAACCAGGTGCAGCGCAGCTTCATCGGCCAGGGCTATTACGGCACCCATACGCCCAAGGTGATCCTGCGCAACATCCTGGAAAACCCGGCCTGGTACACCGCCTACACGCCCTACCAGGCCGAGATTTCGCAGGGCCGCATGGAAGCGCTGATCAACTTCCAGACCCTGTGCACCGACCTCACCGGCATGCAGATCGCCAACGCCTCGCTGCTGGACGAGGCCACTGCCGCGGCCGAAGCGATGACGCTGGCCAAGCGCTCGGCCAAGTCGAAGTCGGACACCTTCTTTGTGCATGACGCGGTGCACCCGCAGACGCTGGAACTGCTGCGCACCCGCGCCGAGCCGCTGGGCATCGTGCTGCGCGTCGGCACGCCGGAAGAGGCCTTGCAGGCCGAGTGCTTCGGCGTGCTGCTGCAGTACCCGGACAGCTTCGGGCACATCGGCGATCACGCTGCGCTGGCCGATGCGGTGCACGCGCAAGGCGGCCTGGTCGCGGTGGCCACCGACCTGCTGGCGCTGACCCTGATCGCCGCACCCGGCGAATGGGGCGCCGATATCGTGGTCGGCAATTCGCAGCGCTTCGGCGTGCCGTTCGGCTTCGGCGGCCCGCACGCCGCGTTCATGGCCTGTCGCGATGCCTACAAGCGCTCGATGCCGGGCCGCCTGATCGGCGTGTCGATCGATGCCGCCGGCAACCCGGCCTACCGCCTCACCCTGCAGACGCGCGAGCAACATATCCGCCGCGAGAAGGCCACCTCCAACATCTGCACCGCGCAGGTGCTGCTGGCCGTGATGGCCTCGATGTACGCGGTCTACCACGGCCCCGAGGGCCTGACCCGCATCGCGCGGCGCACGCATCGCCTTGCCGCGATCCTGGCCGCCGCCCTGCGCGGCGCCGGTGTCACCGTGGGCGAGCAGTTCTTCGACACCCTGCACGTCAAGGCGATCGATGCCGAGGCCATCCACGCCAAGGCCCGCGCCGCCGGCATCAACCTGCGCGCGATCGACAGCGAAGCGGTCGGCATCAGCCTGGATGAAACCAGCACGCGCGCCGATGTGGTCGCGCTGGCCGCGTTGTTCGGCGCGCAGGCGGATGTGGACGCACTCGATGCCGCCACCGCCGACGCATTGCCGCAGGGCCTGCTGCGCAGCAGCGCGTTCCTGACACACCCGGTGTTCAACACCCACCACAGCGAGCACGAACTGCTGCGCTACATGCGCTCGCTGGCCGACAAGGACCTGGCGATGGATCGCACCATGATCCCGCTGGGCAGCTGCACGATGAAGCTCAACGCCACCGCCGAGATGATCCCGGTGACCTGGCCCGAATTCGGCGCAATCCATCCGCTGGCCCCGGCCGAGCAATCGGCTGGCTATGCGCAGCTGATCGAGGAGCTGGAAGCGATGCTGGTCGAATGCACCGGCTACGACGCGGTGAGCCTGCAGCCCAACTCCGGCGCGCAGGGCGAGTACGCCGGCCTGCTGGCGATCCGTGCCTATCACCGCGCGCGCGGTGAAGCGCATCGCGACATCTGCCTGATTCCGGAATCCGCCCACGGCACCAACCCGGCGTCGGCGCAGATGTGCGGCATGACCGTGGTCGTGACCAAGTGCGATGCCAACGGCAATGTCGATGTCGACGACATCCGCGCCAAGGCGGAAAAGTACTCCGAGCGTCTGGCCGCGTTGATGATCACCTACCCGTCCACCCACGGCGTGTTCGAAGAGGACGTGGTGGCGATCTGCGAAGCGGTGCATGCGCATGGTGGCCAGGTTTACACCGACGGCGCCAACATGAATGCCCTGGTCGGCGTGGCCAAGCCCGGCAAGTGGGGCTCGGACGTGTCGCACCTGAACCTGCACAAGACCTTCTGCATTCCGCATGGCGGCGGCGGCCCGGGTGTGGGCCCGTGCGCGGTGAAGTCGCATCTGGCGCCATACCTGCCTCGTGCCGGCATCCATGCCGGCGAAGGTCAAACTGCCGCCATCCATGGCGGCGGACTCAACTCCGAAAGCGGGAGTGGACACTCCTCGCGCATTGGCGGCATGGTCAGCGCGGCGGCCTACGGCTCGGCCTCGATCCTGCCGATCAGCTGGATGTACGTGACCATGATGGGCAGCGGCGGCCTGCGCAAGGCGACCCAGGTGGCCCTGCTCAATGCCAACTACATCGCCAAGCGCTTGGCGCCGCACTACAAGACGCTGTACACCGGCCGCAACGGCCTGGTGGCGCACGAGTGCATCCTCGACATCCGCCCGCTGGAAAAGACCAGCGGCATCGGTGCCGAAGACATCGCCAAGCGCCTGATCGACTTCGGCTTCCACGCGCCGACGCTGAGCTTCCCGGTCGCCGGCACCTTGATGGTGGAGCCGACCGAAAGCGAATCGCAGCACGAACTGGACCGCTTCATCGACGCGATGATCCAGATCCGCGAAGAGATCCGCGCCATCGAAGACGGCCGCCTGGACCGCGACGACAACCCGCTCAAGCACGCCCCGCACACCGCCACCCAGGTGTCGGCCAGCGAGTGGACCCACGCCTACCCGCGCGAACTAGCCGCCTTCCCGCTGCCCAGCCTCAAGCAGCAGAAGTACTGGCCGCCGGTGGCGCGCGTGGACAACGTCTACGGCGACAAGAACGTGATGTGCGCCTGCATCCCGGTGGATGCGTACAAGGACGACGTGGAGGCGTAAGCGCCACCACCAGGTAAAAACGCGAAACCCAGCCGGTCACACGGCTGGGTTTTTTGTTGCCGTGCCGGGACGGGACGGCGCTGCCGCCAACACAGGTTTTGCGTTTGTCACAGCCAGGGCGATAGCCGGCTCTTCATGGGCAGCGATGAAAGATTGCCCTCCGGCGCGTGCTGCGCTCATCGCACCGCACTCGACCAGGCGACAGCGATGCCATCTGCCCCTCGCCGGCGGATGCATCAACACTCGTGCATGAGGACTGCGCGAGTAGATACACATACGTCGTAGGCAGCGATATCTGACCAATCCTCGGCGACACGTGTACCCGGCCATCTCATGCCGGAGCCCTACCAACCACACGTTTGCCTGCCCTACACGTGCGGTGGAGATGATGGCGGACGTCCTCACGCACACGGCAGACCTGCGCATGCTTCAGCTGAAACACTTCGGCATCCTCCTGCTGGTGGCCTGCACGCTGACCGCGTGCGCGCCCCGCCGCCCTGGCGAGGTGCCGGCGCTGGTGCACGCGGCCGATGCGCAGGCCGAGGTGGTGCAGACCGATGCCGGCGCAGTCCGCGGTGTTGCCGGCGCGCAGGGGCGGGTGTTCTTGGGCGTGCCGTTCGCCGCGCCGCCGGTGGGCGCATTGCGCTTTCGCGCGCCGCAGGCGGCGCCCGCCTGGAAGGGAGTCCGCGATGCCACCCAGGCCGGGCCGGCGTGCCTGCCGCGTTATCGCTTCGGGCAGAAGCAGGTGTCCGAGGATTGCCTCACCCTCAACGTCTATGCGCCACCCGGCCCTGCGCCGGCGCATCCGCGCGCAGTGATGGTGTGGATCTACGGTGGCGCGCTGGAGCTGGGCAGCAATGTCGACTACGACCTGAGTGCATTGGCGGCGCGGCAGAACGTCATCGTGGTGGCGCCCAATTACCGGCTGGGGGTGTTCGGTTTCTTCGCGCATCCGGCGCTGCGTGGCGAGGGCGAAGGCGCATATGCATTGCTCGATCAACAGGCTGCGTTGCGTTGGGTCAGGCGCAACATCGCCGCCTTCGGCGGTGATGCGCACAACGTCACCGTGTTCGGTGAATCGGCCGGTGCCTGGAGCATCTGCTATCAACTGGCCGCACCGGGCGCGGCCGGTCTGTTCCAACGCGCAATCCTGCAGAGCGGCAGTTGCCTGGCCAGCGATTCCAGCCTGCCGCGTGCCGAAGCCGAGCGCGGCGGTGTGCGCATGGCGCAGACGCTTGGCTGCGAGCGCTCAGGCGATGTTGCCGCGTGCCTGCGCGCATTGCCTGCCGACAGCGTGGCCGACGCAAAACCGCAGCGACGTGGCCTGACCGGCAGCGATGCGTGGGCGCCGATGTCCGGCGGCGAGGTGTTGCCGTTGCCGCCCGCCAAGGCGATCGCCAACCTGCAACATGCGCAGGTGCCGGTGCTGATCGGCACCAACCGCAACGAAGGGCGGCTGTTTGCGCAGTTGCTGTCCTACATCGGCAAGCTCAACCTGCGCAGCGGTTATGAGGCACGCCTCAAGCGCATGCATGCCGACCCTAGCGCGATCATGGCGCGCTACGCGGACGTTGCCGCGCAATCGCGCTGGGATGCATTTGCCGACATCGTCACCGATGGCGGATTCGCCTGCCCGACACGTAGGCTGGGCCAGGCCTTGCACACCCGCGCGCCGGTGTATGCGTACGAATTCGACAACCCGCAGGCGCCTTACGGCCTGTTGCGCCTGCCGTTCTCGCATCCGCTGGGCGCGTATCACGCGTCCGAACTGGTGTACCTGTTCCAGCGTCCGTGGGTACTCAGTGGCGAGCCGGCGTTCACGCCGGCGCAGCAGGCCTTCGCCAATACGCTGCAGGATTACTGGGGCGCGTTTGCGCGCACCGGCGATCCGAACGGGGCTGGCCGTCCGCAATGGCCGCGCTTCGATGGCGACGCTCCGTTGACGCTGTCGCCCGGCAGGATCGGCGCAACGCCCGACTTCGCGCAACGGCATCGCTGCACGTTCTGGGATGCACAGGCAACGCTGACACCACCGCACGCGACAGCAACGCCGGCACAGTCACACTCGCATTGATCGCATCATCAGGAGCCACCCATGTCCGTTTCCACCTCATCTCCCTGCCCCACGGTGCGCCTGCGCAACGGACGCAGCGTGCCGTCACTCGGGCTCGGCTCGTGGAACCTGGGCCAGGGACGACACCCGCCGCAGCAGGAGATCGATGCGCTGCAGACAGGCCAGCAATTGGGCATGCGCCTGATCGACACCGCCGAGATGTATGGCAATGGACGGTCGGAGCAACTGATCGGCCAGGCCATGGACAGCGCGCAGCGGCCTTATCTGGTATCGAAGGTCCTGCCGAGCAATGCCAGCGCGCGCGGCATCGCGCGTGCCTGCGAGGCCAGCCTGCAGCGGCTTGGCGTGCGCACGCTGGATCTGTATCTGCTGCACTGGCGCGGCGGCAGCGAGCTGCGCGAGGTGGTCGATGCCTTCGAGGCCTTGCGCGATGCCGGCAAGATCCGCGACTGGGGCGTATCGAATTTCGATGTGGAGGACATGCAGGAGCTGTGGGAGATCGAGGGCGGGCAGCATTGCCTGGTCAATCAGGTGCTGTATCACGCCGGTAGCCGCGGCATCGAGTTCGATCTGCTGCCGTGGTGCGCACAGCACGAGGTGACGGTAATGGCGTATTCGCCGCTAGGCAGCCGCGCATTGCTGGATCACCCGGTACTGCACGCGATCGGCGAGCGACGCGGCGTGGCCGCAACTGCGGTAGCGCTGGCATGGGCGATCCGCAGCGGCCAGGTCATTGCCATTCCCGAATCGGGAACGCCCGCGCATGTGCGCGCGAATGCAGCTGCGTGCACGCTGCACCTGGACGCGCAGGACCTTGCCGAACTGGACCGTGCGTTCCCGCCACCGACGCGCAAGCAGCCGCTGGATCTGCTGTAGTCGGCATGTAACGGTCGCGTTCGCTGCATGCGCTTGCAGACGTGCGTCGGCACATTGCGTGACCGACGCATCGGACGGCTGCGATCCAGCGCAAGCTTTTGGTTGCATGTGAGTATTCGTTCGCATGCAGACACATGCACTTAACAGCGCCCCTCCCAGGCTCAGTGGATCAGCCCGCATTTCAAGCCCGCCAGAGTGGAGTCCCATGCCCAAGTCCCCCAGCAAGTCCGCGCAACTTCCGTCCACCGCTGCTGTCAGCGCAACTCCCGAAACGTTGCGCGGCACGGGCGATGAATTGCATCAGAAGGCCGGCGGCACGCATCCGCAGCTGACCACCAACCAGGGCATTCCGGTTGGCGACAACCAGAACTCGCTGCGCGCCACGCCGCGCGGGCCGACGTTGCTGGAAGACTTCATCCTGCGCGAGAAGATCACCCACTTCGATCACGAGCGCATCCCCGAGCGCATCGTGCACGCACGCGGTAGCGCGGCGCATGGCTATTTCGAGCTGACCAAGTCGTTGAGCCAGTACACCACTGCCAAGATCTTCACCGAAGTCGGCGAAAAGACGCCGCTGTTCACGCGTTTTTCCACCGTTGCCGGTGGTGCCGGCTCGGTGGACACGCCGCGCGACGTGCGCGGGTTTGCGGTGAAGTTCTACACCAAGGAAGGCAACTGGGATCTGGTGGGCAACAATATCCCGGTGTTCTTCATCCAGGATTCGATGAAGTTCCCGGACCTGATCCACGCGGTGAAAATGGAGCCGGACCGCGGTTTCCCGCAGGCTGCCAGTGCGCACGACACTTTCTGGGACTTCATCTCGCTGAGCCCCGAGTCGATGCACATGATCATGTGGGCGATGAGCGATCGCACCATTCCGCGCTCGCTGCGCATGATCGAAGGCTTCGGCATCCACAGCTTCCGTTTCCTCAATGAAAAGGGCGACAGCACCTTCGTCAAGTTCCATTGGCGCCCCAAGCTCGGCCTGCAGTCCACGATCTGGGACGAGGCAGTGAAGATCGCCGGCGCCGATCAGGACTTCCATCGTCGCGATCTGTTCGAATCGATCCAGAGCGGCGACTTCCCCGAGTGGGAGCTGGGCGTGCAGCTGTTCACCGAGGCGGAAGCCGATGCATTCCCGTTCGATCACCTGGATTCGACCAAGGTCATTCCGGAAGAACTGGTGCCGCTGCAGATCGTCGGCCGCATGGTGCTGGACCGCTGGCCGGACAACTTCTTCGCAGAGACCGAGCAGGTCGCGTACTGCCCGGCCAACATCGTGCCCGGCATCGACTTCAGCAACGATCCGCTGCTGCAGGGCCGCCTGTTCTCGTATCTGGACACGCAGCTGAGCCGCCTGGGTGGACCGAACTTCCACCAGATCCCGGTCAACGCGCCCAAGTGCCCGTTCGCCAACAACCAGCGCGACGGCCATATGCAGATGGGCGTCCCCAAGGGCCGTGTCGCCTACGAACCCAGCTCGTTGCAGGCCGATGCACCGCGTGAGGCGCTGCGTGGATTCCCCAGCCATGCGACACCGGCCGAAGACGGCGCCAAGGGCCGCGTACGCGCAGCAAGTTTTGCCGATCACTACAGCCAGGCACGCATGTTCTTCCGCAGCCAGACCGCACCGGAACAGGCGCATATGGCATCGGCGCTGGTGTTCGAGTTGTCCAAGGTGGAGACCGCGCACGTGCGTGAAGCCATCGTCGGTCACCTGCGTCACATCGACCCGACGCTGGCACAGCGTGTGGCCGATGGCATGGGCATGACCACGTTGCCGCCGGCGCCGCCGGCTGCGGTCGCACCGACCGACATGCCGCTGTCGCCTGCCTTGCAGCTGATCGGCAAGATGAAGGACACCTTGCAGGGCCGCACGGTCGGCATCCTGATTCACGATGGCTCCGATGCAGCGACGATCAAGGAGGTGCGCAAGGCCGCCGAAGCCGCCGGTGCTACGGTCAAGATCGTTGCGCCGAAACTGGGCGGCGCCAAGCTCAGCGACGGCAAGCAACTGGCTGCAGATGGTCAATTGGCCGGCACACCCTCGGTGGTGTTCGATGCAGTGGCAGTGGTGTTGTCGTCGGAAGCTGCCAAGGCGCTGACACGCGAATCGGCGGCGCTGGATTTTGTCAGCAATGCGTGGGCGCATCTGAAGGCAATCGCCTTCGACGATGGCGCGCAGCTGCTGCTGAAGGCCGGCAATGTCGGTAAGGACGCGGGTGTGATCGCGGCGGCAGATACCAAGGCATTCATCACTGCCGCCAAGACCCGCCAGTGGGCACGCGAACCAAAGGTGCGCATGTTGGCGTAACCGCATCCGCATAGGCTGCACAGGCTTGGGCGCGAACGACTCCACGTCGTTCGCGCCCAAGTCGTTGATGCGGATAGCAACTCATCTTCAGCAGTAGATCAACGCGTCCTGTGCAACGGCCGGCCTTCAGCCATTCTTTTGGCCGCGTCTACTAAACGATGCTGCGACTTGGAATCCTGGCTGTCTTTATGTCGTTGCTCGGTCGTGTCTTTGGGGTGTCGGTGCGCGCGACCAGGTCGGCAGTAGAGCGGCGGGCTGCGGTTTGGCTGCGAGGCCCTTGCCCGCCCACCCTCGCGGGACACGCCGCAAGTACGTCCGTGTAGGCTCTTACGCGGCATCCATGCCGCGTAAGGTCCCGCGACGGTGGGCGGGCAAGGACCCGTCGAGAGGGTCGGTGTGCACGGTTGCAAGCAAGAGCATGCGGTGCGCTGGGCGGATTGCTCTGGGCGCGACCAGCTCTTAACGACTCTCCGTTGCAAGCGGGGTAGCCGACAGGCTTTCAACACGTGACCTACCAACTTCTCTTCTGCCCAGGCTGAGCAACAAGCTTTCAGGAAAACAGCCGACCAACTGTCTGGTGCGGTGCCCTCGCCGCTTGCGGGACCGTGTGGCGGCATGGATGCCGCCACCGAGCCTCCATGGACGGATTCACGGCGTGTCCCGCAAGCGGTGGGGGCGCCGCACACTCGACTCACCAGGCTTTCGACTGCATCTACCAAACGAAACTGCAACCCGGAATCCCGATGGATTCACGCAGCTCCCCGCAAGCATTACAGAGAAGCCGTGCTCGACCGACTCAGCAACTGAGCAGTCGTCTTGCTCAGGCGCGCTAAGCCGGTTCGGCAGGAAACTGCGCCGCGTTCGCCAGCGCGCGGTACTCGCGTGGCGTCATGCCGACCGCCAGCTTGAACTGCCGTGCGAAGGCGCTCTGATCGCTGAAACCGCAGGCATGCCCGATTTCGGTGAGGCTCTTGTTTCCGTGCAGCAGATGCATGGCCATCTGCAGGCGTAGCTTGGCCAGCACCTGTTGCGGGGTGAGTTGAAACACCTTGCGGAACGAGCGTTGCAGCTTGGACATCGAAAACCCGGTGATCTCCACCAGCGCCTGCATGCGCACGTTCTGCGCGTAGTTGGCGTTGAGGTACGCCAGCGCGAGCCGCAGTTTTTCGTACTGCGATTCGTGCCCGTCCTGCGGCCCCAGATCGCGCGAGATGCCGATGATGCCCTGCACCTTGCCGTCGACCAGCAGCGGACGTTTGCAGGTCAGGCACCAGCCCGGTTCGCGGTTGGCGAACAGATGCAGTTCCAGCAGGTTGTCGATCACTTCACCGGCCAGCACCTGCTCGTCCTGATTGGCGTAGTTGGCGCCCAGCCCGCTGGGATAGACCTCGGCAACGCGCTTGCCGATCAATTCCTTGCGCGATTTCAGGCCCAGGCGCCGCAGCATGGTCTGGTTGACGTGGGTATAGCGGCCCTCGCGATCCTTGACGAAGAACAGCACGTCCGGCACCGCATCGAACAACGCTTCCAGATCGGCAGGATCGATGCTCTTCATGGAGGTCATGCGGGACTGGACTCGGGATCAGGAAAGACGCAGCTGGCGCTGACGCGCGCCACCAATGCAGGCCGCAGCGCATGCAGCGCATGCAGCGCATGCAGCGCATGCAGCGCATGCAGCGCATGCAGCGCATGCAGCGCATGCAGCGCCATGATACGCCGCGCGCCTAAGACGCCGGCGCACCGCGTCAGCGCGGGTTGTCGGCCACCTTGGACGCGGCCGGCGCAGCCTTGCTGTCCACCGCCGCTGCGGTGGGGTTGCCGATGCGATCCAGCGGCACCTGCTGCGCGCGCCAGCCACTGACCACCGCCGCGCCGGACTGCGAGCCAACCTGCACCTGCAGGCGTGCACTGCCGCCGGGTGCGATGAACTCGACGGCGCAATCGCCGGCGGCCATGCAGCTGTCGGCGGCGAGCGGATCCACCAGCTGCCAGCCCTGCTCCATCACCGCCTGCGCAAACGCGCGGTAGCCCATGCCGGGCTTCAGCGTGGCCGGCAGCGGCACGCCCGGATCGCTGGCCACCGCATCGGTGCCAACCGCGGCAGTCGCAGCCACGGGCGCACGCGCGGGCACGGCGGCGGGCCGCGATGCGGCATTCAGGGCAGGACTACAGACGAGGGCGAGCGCCCACAATGAGGGGCGGAACAAGGTGCGCATGCAAACGGTCCTTGCGATCCTGGCAGGGAGTTGAGGAAGTTAAAGAATCGCTATTTTGACATGGCTTGCGTGCACTGCGGCACTGCTGGCTCATGCTGGCATTCAGCCAGATGCGGCGATCCAGGCCCTCTCCACGCTCCGCAAGCGGACTCATCCACGCGTGGACGCTGCCGGCACGCAACGCCGTACCTGCGAACATCGTCTGACGGGCGAAGCGCGATTGCGCAGACCTCGGGTCGAACGCCGGACCAACCCCGGCATGCCGGCAGAGTCGCCATCTCCGCAAGCGCGTTGCATCATTGCGGTTTGATCGTGGAGTACCCGATGCCTGACACCACCTCCCCCGTCTATGCGGTCGGCCAGCTCTGGCGCTGCCGCGGGCGCACCGCAACCGAGGCCCCGCTGCTGCTGATCAACCAGATCGATGTGCACCCCCACGGCGGCCAGATCCTGCACGTGAGCATCAGCGACATCCAGGTGCGTCACGCAGGATTGCCCGCTGGGATCCTGGACGCGCTGCCGCACATCCCGGTGATCGCGCAGACCCTGGAGCGCAGCGCTGCCGAACACGTCGGCACTGCCGCGCCCAATCAGGATTACCTGCCGGGTTATGCAGAATGGAAGGCCGCCTTCGATGCCGGCAATGCCGGCTCGTTCGGCATCGCGGTGGCGGAGATCCTGCAGATCGTCGAAGGCCAGTTGGCCAAACGCGATCAGCTGCCGAACTGAGCAAACCGAACAACCCTGCGACCCGCATCAAAGGCCGAGGTCTCACGCGTCATCGCCGCACCAACCGGCACGCCGCTCCAGGCGGCGTGCCGGTCGCGACCTCACTGGCCGATATGCTGCTTCAGCCAGCTGTTGACGGTGTCGTGCCACAGCACGCTGTTGTCCGGCTTGAGTACCCAGTGATTCTCGTCCGGGAAGTACAGGAACTTGGAATCGATACCCTTGCGCTGCAGCGCGGTGAACGCGGCCAGGCCCTGCTCGACCGGGATGCGGAAATCCTGCTGGCCGTGGATGACCAGCATCGGCACCTTCCACTTGTCCACGTGCAGCACCGGGTTGAACTTCTCGTAGCCGGCCGGGTTCTGCCACGGCGTGCCGCCGTTTTCCCATTCGCTGAACCACAGTTCCTCGGTGGCGTAGCCCATGGTGCGGTTGTCGAACACGCCGTCGTGGTCGACCAGGCACTTCCACGGCTGATTCCAGTTGCCGGCCATCCAATAGACCATGTAGCCGCCATAGCTGGCACCCAGCGCGCAGGCCTTGTCGCCATTGAGGAAGCCGTACTGCTTCTGCGCGGCGGTCCAGCCCTTCTGCAGGTCTTCCAGCGGGCGGTCGCCCCAATGCTGGCTGATCGCATCAGTGAATTCCTGGCCGTAGCCGGTGGAGCCGTGGAAGTCGATCATCACCACCGCATAGCCCTGGCCGGCGTAGGTCTGCGGATTCCAGCGGTTGCTCCAGCCGTTGCCGAAGCTGCCCTGCGGCCCGCCGTGGATCAGGAATGCCACCGGGTAGGTCTTGCCTTCCTGGTAGTTGTACGGCTTGACCACATAGCCGTGCACGGTGTCGTTGTTCCAGCCCTTGAACTGGAACTGCTCGTAATCGCCGAACTGCACCTCCGGCAGCAACTCGCCGGCGCTCTGGGTGATCGCACGCAGACCCTGGCCCTGCACGTCGCTCACAAAGACCTGGTCGCCGCTCTTGAGCGAGTTGCGGGTGAACGCCAGCGTGTTGCCGGCCAGGGTCGGCGCATGCACGCTGCCCTCGCCCACCAGCTTGGTCGCCTGGCCGCTGGCGATGTCGATCTTGAACAACGGATGCTCGCCGAGGTCATCGGCGCTGGTGTAGAGGCTGGCGCCATCGGCGCTCAAGACGATCTCGCCGGCCGAGCGGTCCCACTTGGGGGCGATCTCGCGGCTCTTGCCGCTGGCCACGTCCATCGCCATCAGGCCGAAGCGGTCGGCTTCGAAACCGGGGCGTTTCATCGCGCGGTAGTACAGCGTCTTGCCGTCGCTGCTGAACACCGGGCCGGCATCCCAGGCCGGGTTGGACGCGGTCAGATTGACCGGCGCGGCCTTGTCGGCCGCATCCAGGCGGTACAGGTCGAAGTTGGTCTGCCACGGCTCGTCGTTGCCGGTGGGCTTGGCGCCGGCGCTTGCCTTCTTGCCGGTTTCCGGTCCATGCGGCTGCGGCACGCGCACGCTGGCCACCACACTGCCGCCGTCGGGCGACCAGGCGTAATCGTCGTTGCCGCCGAACGGCTTGGAGGGCGCATCGCCGGCCAGCGTGGCGCTGATCGCCGAGGCACCGGCCACGGCCTTGCCGCCGGCAGCCGGCAGGTCGGCGACGAACAAGGTGTTGCGTCGGCCATCGTTCCAGGTATCCCAATGCCGCACGAACAACTGGTCATAGACCACGCCGCTGGCCTTGGCGCTCTTGAGGTTGGCGAGCTTGCTCTTGGTGCAACCCAGGTCCGAGCCGCAGTCCTGGAACACGCCGGCACTGAAGGCGATGCGCTTGCCGTCGGGCGAGAGCTTGTAGCTGTCCACATCCACCGCAAAGGCGGTCAACTGCTGCGGCGCGCCGCCGGCCAGCGGCTGCGCGTACAGCTGCTGTGTACCGGATTTACTGCTGAGGAAGTACACCGTCTTGCCGTCCGGCGACAGCGCCGGGCTGTTGACGTTCCAGCCGTCGGGAGTGAGCCGCCTGGGCGGCGCGGCATCGCGGGTACGCAGATTGCGCGTCCACAGGCCGGTGGCCGGCTTGCCGTTGCTGCTCTTGGCCTGCCGCTTGGCGAACACCAGCACGCTGCCGTCGGGGCTGAGCGTGGGCGAAGACACCCGGTCCAGCGCGACCATGTCGCGCACATCGAATCCGCGCGCAGCGGCAAGACTTGGCAAGGCGGCCAACAGACACAGGGGCAGCACGGCGTAACGAAGCTTCATCGAGAGTTCCTGCAACGGCAAAACGTCGATGGTAGGCGTTGCTGCGCCGCACGCGCAAAGGCACAAGGTCATGCACCCGCAGGCGCCGCACGTGGCCGCCCTGCAAGGCGCCGAATGCGCACAGCGCGCAGTGCGCCGTGCGGCAACGGCGCGCCACGCTGTGGGCACGCACTCAGAACGTGAGTTTGGCCTGCAGCCCGACCACCACTGCGTTGCGCGTGTGGGTATAGGCGTAGGTCCCGGGGTTGACGATGTATTGCAGGTCCGGGCGCAACATCAGCCACGGCGTGATCTGCGCGCTGTAGGCGAGCTCGTAGAGCTCTTCGGCAGCGCTCAGCCCGACCAGTGGCGAATCGGCCGCCACGCCGGCATCGATCAGTTCTGCGCGGCGTGCATCGAGCAGCCGATGATTGATCCTGCCGGCCACATAGCCGAGTGCGATGCGGTCCCGCGTGCGTGTGCCGATGCCCTGGTACACCCCGCCGACCGAATACCACCGTGTCATCAGCGCACTGTCGTGGTCGCTGGCCATGTACTGGGCGAATCCGGTCAGGCCGATGACGGGGTCCGCTCCCTGGGTGAACAGTTTCTGTTCGACCAGCAGATAGGCGCCGTCGCGGCCGGTGCTGCGGCTGGTATCCAGCCCACGTCTGGGCACCGACGAGGAGTCGTAGTAGCCGCCGAACTTGTACACGCCCGGGTAGCGTGCGGTGGCCGGCTTCCAGGTAAATTCGAGCGGGAAGATCGCACCGGTGGTGCCGCTGGCGAACGGCTCGAACGCGTAGGTATCGCGGGCACCGAAGCCCAGATTCGGGTTGACCTGAAACCAGCCGGCATGCAGGTTGAGCTGCGGGGTCAGCTGCTGCGCGCCTTCGATGCCCCAGCGCGCGGCCGGATAGTTGTACCAGCCGCTATTGGCCGAAAACGCCAGCGGATGCGCGCAGAACGCGGCATTGACAAAGTTCACCAGCAACGTGTGCGAGGCGAACTGGTTGCCCATCGCATAGAAGCCCAGTTTCAGGTACATCCTGCCCTGGTTGAAGCTGCGGTCGTAGCTGAACTCGCTCAGGCGGGTGTACTGGCCTCCGTACACTTCCTGGATGGGGAAGCGATTGCCGACCAGATCGGCGGAAGTGCTGCGGCCGCGGCGGTCGTTGATGGTGACGTGCAGGCTGCCACCACCCCAGCCGGCGAGCTTGGCCATGTCCAGATCCACGCCCACCCGCAATTGCTGCGCATAGCGCGCTGGTGTTTTCGTAGCCGCCATCCACCACGCCAAACGTCTCGGACACGTAGTCGCCGCGGACGCTCACGCCTTGCTCGGTCCAGGCTGACCGGCGCCCACCCCAGTTGCCGGTCAGCGTGGTATCGCCCGCAGCGACTGCGGTGGCCGGCAGTGCCAGCAACAAGGCGTAGCCCAGCGCACTGCGGCGCGGGAGGAAAGACAGACGATGCATCGTGGTTCTCTGATCGGGGCAGCGTGCACGGCCAGCGGTGGCGATGCATGGCGGTGTGCCAAAGCGCCGCTGCGGTAACGGGAGCGTTGGCCGGGATGTGCGAGACACCCGGCCGTCGGGTTGCAGCCAACAGCGGCTGACGCGAGTGCGCAGCGGTCAGCCGGGCACGCGCGAGGTTTGTCGGCCGCTCCGTGACCACGCCGACGCAGCTGGCGACGTGGTCACGGGGGTGGGGGCGGTGTCAGTGCGCGTCAGGCAAGCTGTAGGCGATCACGTCATCGCCCCGATCGGGCGACTGCCGCGCACCACCGGCACTGATCACCACGTACTGCTTGCCGGTCTTGTGCGAGACGTAGGTCATCGGCCCGCCCTGACTGCCGACCGGCAAGCGGCCCTTCCAGAGTTCCTTGCCGGTGGCACTGTCGAACGCGCGCAGGTAGTAGTCCTGGGTGCCGGCGATGAACACGAGCCCGCCCTGGGTGGACAGGGTGCCGCCCAGCGTGGGCATGCCGATCGGGATCGGCAGATGCATCTTGATGCCGAACGGGCCGGTGTCCTGCACCGTCCCCACCGGCACCTGCCAGGCGATGCTGCGCGTCTTGAGGTCGATCGCGCTGAGCGTGCCGTAAGGCGGCGCCTGGCACGGAATGCCCAGCGCCGACAGGAAGCGGTTCTTGTTGACCGCATACGGCGTGCCCTTCAGCGGCACGGCGCCCATGCCGGTATTGACGGCCTCGCCACCACCGGCCGCCTCGGCCTTGCGGGTGTCGGCAGGAATCATCTGCACCCACAAGCCGAGGCGCATGTCGTTGGCGAAGATGACGTCATGCACCGGGTCGGTCGACAGGCCTCCCCAGTTCATGCCGCCCAGCGAGCCGGGGAAACTCAGCGAGACATCGGTGCCCGGCGCGGTGTACAGGCCTTCATAACGCATCTGCTTGAACGCGATGCGGCACAGCATCTGGTCGATCGCAGTGGCGCCCCACATGTCCGATTCGGTCAGGTGCTTGGTGCCGATCTGCGGCATGCCGACCGACAGCGGCTGGGTCGGTGCATACTGCTCGTGTGCAATATCCGAGCCTTTCACCGGTACTTCCCTGACCTCGGTCAGCGGTTGGCCGGTGGCGCGGTCGAGCACGTAGATCTGCCCGGCCTTGGTGCCGATGACCACCGCCGGGGTGTGGCTGCCGTCCGGGTTGGGGAAGTCGATCAGGCTGGGCTGCATCGGCAGGTCGAAGTCCCACAGATCGTTGTGCACGGTCTGGTAGACCCACTTCTCCGCACCGGTGGTGGCATCCAGCGCCAGCACCGAGGCGCCGTACCGGTGATCGAGCGCGGTGCGCTCGGCGCCGTACAGATCGGTCGACGGCCCGCCCAGCGGCAGGAACACGGTATTCATCGCCGCGTCGTAGGACATCGGTGCCCATACGTTCGGCGTGCTGCGCACATAGCTGCTGCCGGCGGCCGGCGCCTGGCGGTCGTGCGGATTGCCCGGGTCGAAGGCCCAGCGCTGCGCGCCGGTGACCACATCGAAGCCGCGCACCACGCCACCAGGCATGTCGGTCTGCACGTTGTCGGCCACGCGTCCGCCCACCACCACGGTGGTGCCGGCCACCAGTGGCGGCGAGGTCAGCTGGTAGAACGGATCCGGCGCAGCGCCCAGGCCGGCCTTGAGATCGACCTGACCGTTGCTGCCGAAGCCCTGGCAGAACGCACCGGTGTCCGCATCCACCGCGATCAGGCGACCATCGATGGTGTTGGTGAACAGGCGGCGACGGCAGTTGGCGTCCTGCGCCACCGTCACTGCGGCGATCGGCGAGGGATTGGCCGCGCTCGGCGTCGGCAACGCCGCGTCTGCGTCGAAGTAGCCCAGGCCACGGCAGCGCTGCCAGACCGACGAGGTCGCATTGATCTCGCGCCGCCACAGCTGCTTGCCGGTGCTGGCGTCGAGCGCAATCAGATTGTTGTGCGGTGTGCACAGGAACACCTTCTCGCCCACCTGCAGCGGGGTCAGCTGATCCTCGGCACCGTTGCCGTCGCTGTTGGCGATCTCGCCGGTGTGGTAGGTCCAGGCGACCTGCAGCTGGTCGACGTTGCTGCGGTTGATCTGGTCCAGCGCAGCGAAGCGGCTGCCGCCATCGGTATTGCCGTAGGCGGACCAGTTTTGTTGCACGCTTCCAGGCGGCACCGCCGTCATGCCCGGCCCCGCGTTACCTGCCACCGGCGGATGCGGCACGAACATGCCGCCGATCCCGGCCACTACCGCCAGCGCCAGCACCGTCGCCACGCCATAGGCCGTACGCCCGGTCGGCAACGCCCGGCTGCGCCGCAGCGCTGGCCAGGCCAGTGCCACCAGCACGGCGAACGCCGCAGGCAGCATCAGCCGCGAGACCAGCGGCCAGAACTCCAGCCCCGCATCCCACAGCGCCCACACCAGCGTCAGCGCGAAGGCGACGCCGTACACCAGCGCACCGGCCGGCCGACGCAGCACGATCAAGACACCGGCCAAAGCGGTCGCCAGGCCCATCAGCAGGAAGTACCAGCTGCCGCCCAGGCTGGCCAACCTCGCGCCACCCAGCAGAAAGATCAGCCCCACCAGCGCGACCAGCATGCCCAGCACCAGCAGCAATGCCCGGCCCGGGACCGGCAACTTCGATTTCGTTTCCACGTTGCAACACCTCGATCAGGAGATTCCGCCCTGCATTGCGCCCGGCATTCCGATCTGGATGCTGCAAGGTGCCCGCACGGCGGCCAGTAGAGGCAGCATCACTGCCCACTTTCTGTCACTCCCCTCCCCGGCCCGCGTACCTCTGGCGAGACCGGCACCGGCATGCCCGGCAGACTGACGACATAGTGTCGCACCGCACCGGGCAGTTATTACATATCTGAAGCGGTTTCCTGCGGAACACTGCAGTCCGCACAGGCGCGGACCGCAGCGGCGTTTTGTATGCGCAGCGCGCGCTGCGCGCGTCAGAAGCGGTGCGACATGCCCACATACACCTGCGCGTCCGGGGTGCGGTCGTTGAGGCCGAAATTGGCGCCCACATCCAGCTGCAGCAGCGGATTGAGCAGATACGCAGCGGCGATGTCGGCCGAATACTGCTCGATGGTCTGCGCCGGGTCGCGGTTGATCGAGGACCACACTTCCACCGCCATCGACAACTTGGAGGTGAGCGGATGCGCCAGGTTGATCGCATTGATCAGCGCAACATGCTTGCCGCTGCCATCGCTGTCGGCCAACCAATCCACCTCAGGCCCGAAGGTCAGCGAGAAGCTGTTGGGCAGCGCGAAATTGATCGGCAATGCGACGCCGCCTTCCCACTCGTCGTTGCCCAGGCCGGTGCGCGCGGTCGGTGCCTTGACGAACGGCAGCAACGCCACGCTGGCGGTGTCGCTTTCGTAGAAACGCGCCTTCATGCGCAGATAGATGTCGCCGCCGCCGCTCAGGCTGCTGCGTGCGCCGGTGGCGCGGTCGGTGGTCTTGACCTGCAGCTGCGGCGCCCAGTTGAGCTGCAGATCGATGCGGTCGCTGACGCCGTATTTGAGCGTGGGATTGGTGAACACCGAGGTTTCGATGCGCGTGCCGGGCTGGCTGTCGCGGGTGTAGCTGCCGATGTCGGTTTCCAGCTGCCAGGCGCCGGTTGGCACGGTACAGGTGGAATTGGCCTTGGTCGGGCGATCGGTACACAGCGCCGCGTCGGTGGCCTCCTGTGCCTGCGCCTGCAGCGCAAGGCTGCACAGCACACCGGCCAGGGCGATACTCAATAAGGGGGCACGGCGTGCGCGGGTGGAACGGTGGGAGATAGCAGCAGTCAGCATTGCAGTGGTTTCCATGGCAAGACGCTGGCCAGATCGCGTGAACGGCCAGCAGTGGGAGGGGGAATGCGCGTGGATGTCGAACGACTGCATGGCCGCTGGAGGGCGGCGTGTTGCCAATCGATCTTATAGGCGTCGGCAGGTCCGAAAACGCCGTCGGTGACAAAAGCGGCCTCAACAGTGTGCGGATGTCGCACAGCGTGATGTGAGTCGCTTTTCCACACCCATCATTAATGGGGTCAGGCGGAGCGATGAACTGCGCCGTGGCGCGTCACCGGGATCGATCGAGGCATGCGGTCGCCGTGGTGCACCATCGGTGCGGGAGACGGCACGATACGGAGCAGCCGCATAAAGTCGCTATGCACGAGGCCTGGGTGGGGCGTAAAGCCGGCGCAAAGGCGCTGCGGTGGTGCAGACGCGATGGCCTGAGCCTTGTGCGTGCATTGCGCGATCGGCAAACGCTTGATGCGTTGGCGCGGTGCAGCTGCGCTCGTCGTGTCAGCTGATTGACCAGATGCGCCAACGACGTTGCCCTGCACCGGCAATGCAGGTCCGCTCACGGTGGCAATGCACGAGCATGCAGGAATGTTCGAACTGGATGTGCCGCTGTGCGGTCACGGCATCGATTCGGTGCACCATGCCTTGCCGGCATGCTGCTGCACTTGCGCGTTCGGCAGCAGGGCCGCATTCGAACCGCGTCTGCGGCAAGGCAATCAGAACTGCGGCAATCCGGTTTCAATGCCACAACGAAAAACGGACACGCATCCAGCGATGCGTGTCCGTCGAGAGGCAGCGCGCGGGCACATGCTTTAGTGAAGCGTCACCCTCAGGCGGTCTGTTCGCCGCGCTTGCCGACGCGGTACAGCAGCCAGCCGACCAGGGCGAGAATCGCCAGGCCGAACCATTGGTTGAGCTGCAGGCTGGCCGGCAACGCCAGCACATCGGCGCGGCTGGACAGCACGATCGGCACCGCGATGGCGATCCCCATCAACGCCTCGCCGGTGATCAGGCCGGCGGCGAACAGCACGCCCGGGCGATGCACGCGGTCGCGGCCATCTTCGTCATCGGCGCGGATCTTGTGGAAGCGCTCCACCAGGTGCGCGATCAGGCCGCCGAGGAAGATCGGCACCATCAGCTCCAGCGGCAGGTAGATACCGATCGCCGCCGCCAGCACCGGCACACGGAAGCGCTTGCCGGTCTTCTTCAGCCATTCGTCCAGCGCGATGATCGCCGCGCCCACTGCGGCACCGATGGCAATCATCGACCACGGCAGCTGCCCGCCGAACAGGCCCTTGGCGACCGAGGCCATCAGCGTGGCCTGCGGTGCAGCGAGCGAGTTGGGGTGCTGCGGCGTGGCCGGGCCAATGCCGTAGGCCTGCGCCAGCAGGTTCAACACCGGCGCCATGATCAGTGCGCAGGAAAACGCGCCGATGCCCAGCATCAGTTGCTGCTTCCATGGCGTGGCGCCGACCAGATAGCCGGCCTTGAGATCCTGCAGGTTGTCGCCGCCCACCGCTGCCGCGCAGCACACCACCGCGCCGATCATGATCGCCGCCACCGCACCCAACGGCGCCGCGCCGATGCCGACCGGCACCAGACCATCCTTGCCGAGCAACAGCACCAGCACCGCCGAGGCGAACAGGATGGTGGAAATGGTGATGCCCGAGACCGGGTTGTTGGACGAACCGATCAGGCCGGCCAGATAGCCGGACACCGACACGAACAGAAAGCCGGCCACGATCATGATGATGGTCATCGGGATCGACACGTGCCACTGCTGCACGATCGCCTGGTACAAGCCCAGCAGCGGCAAGGTGCACAGCACCAGCGCCGCCAGCATCCACTTCATCGGCAGGTCGCGCTCGGTCTCGGCGACCACACCGCCGCCGCTCTTGCGCGCGGCGGCAAAGCCGCTCTTGACGCCGGACAACAGCGACTTGCGCAGCGAGAACAGCGTCCATACGCCGCCGATCAGCATCGCGCCGACACCCAGGTAACGGATCTTCGCGCCCCAGATGCCGAATGCCGCATCGGCCGCCGGCGCACCGACCAGGCTCTGCGCCAGGGCCGGGTCGCTGCCCATGAAGAACTGCTGATACAGCGGAATGGCGATATGCCAGGACAGGATCGACCCGGACAGCACCACGATGCCGACATTCAGGCCGACGATGTAGCCCACCCCCAGCAGCGCCGGCGACAGGTTGGTGCCCAGATAGCCGACCAGCCGGCTGCTGCCCAGATAGGTGGCCTGCGCCCAGGTATCCGGGATCACCCGCAGGCCGCTGGCCGCACCCAGCTTGACCAGCGCGCCGATCGCACCGGACATCGCCAGGATCTTCAGGCCCGGGCCGGGGTTTTCACCGGCCTTGAGCACCTCGGCCGCCGCCTTGCCTTCGGGGAACGGCAGCGGGTCTTCGACGATCATCGAGCGCCGCAACGGCACCGAGAACAGCACCCCGAGCAAGCCGCCCATGCCGGCGATGCCCAGCACCCACCAGTATTTGAAGTCCGGCCAGTAGCCCATGATCACCAACGCGGGGATGGTGAAGATCACCCCGGCCGCGATCGACGAACCGGCCGAGGCACCGGTCTGGACGATGTTGTTTTCCAGAATGGTGCCGCCGCCGAGCAGGCGCAGCACGCCCATCGAGACGACCGCAGCCGGAATGGCGGTGGCGATGGTCAGGCCGGCGAACAGGCCGAGATAGGCATTGGCGGCCGAAAGCACCACCGCCAGCACGATGGCCAGCACGACGGCGCGGAAGGTGAGCTGGCGCGGCTGCGCGTCATGGCTCATGGGCAGTTCCCCTGTGGCAAAAAATCCGGACCACGCTAGCGCCTACACGGGGTTCCGTCCAGCTGCGCCGCGGCGTGACACTGTGCCTGCTGTGGCGGCTGGAATACCCGGGGATGTAGCGACGGGGACGACAGGCGTGTACCAGCGTGTGCCGGCGACTGCATCGCGCATGCGGATCGCAAGCGCATAGGTCGCACGGTGTGGAGGTGGCGGACACTGCTGCATGGCATGCAGACCAGCGGCATACGGCATCAGGATGCAGCGATGTGGTTTTCCGGCTCGTCGACCGACGGAGGCGCCATGAGCGACGCGCGCCGTGGCCGATAGGTGACAACGAGCGATGGACTCGTCATCACGTCCATCGCTCGTACCGGCAGTCGCCTGCCGCCCGTGCTGGCGGGACAATGCGCTGATGAGGGGTCGCGGATGAGGCCGCGCGCCCGTAAGGGCCGACTGGTCTGCTGCTGCAGCGGCCGGCACGCGTTGCCGTTACATCGCTATCGCCGTGAGCACTGGACGCTGCCGTTTTTTCTGCACGTCAGGGATCTGCTGCCGGCGATGGTGCGTCAGCGGCTGCGCCGACGCTGGCGACGTCGGCGCGGCTGTCCGATCAATGCAGCAGTTCGGCAAACGCGCGGTCGGCCTCGATCACGTCCGGCAATGCGGCGAACAAGGCATCCAGATCCACCGTGTCCATCAACGGACCGCGCACCGCCTCCAACGCCGCCGGCGTGGCGCCACCATGTGCACGCAGCGCATCGGATACCTGCACCGCCTGGGCGACCAGCAGCGGCATCCGCGCACCTTCCGGCGCAGCGGCCGGGCGGACCTGATAGGCGATCGCTTCCTGGATGACGGCGGGCAGCTGCCAGCGACGTACCAGCTCGGCGCCGACCTCCGGGTAGCCGAAGCCCAGCTGCAGGGTTTCTTCGGCGGCATGGCCAGCCGATGAGCTGTCGTGATTGATGCGGCTGGCGTAATCCGGCGCGCCGGACTGGATCAGCAGCTCGCCGATGTTGTGCATCATGCCGCAGGTAAACGCGGTTTCCGGATCCACGCCGTGCTGGCGCGCCAGCAGGCGGCAGATGCCGGCGACCTCGAAACTGTGCCGCCAGAACGCCTTCAGATCGAAGCCCGGGCCGGCGCGGAACGCGCCGGTCATCGCCGAGGCCAGCACCAGGGTGCGCAGCGTGTTGAAGCCCAGCCGCATGGCCGCGTCTTCTACGCTGGTGGAGTCGCGCAGGCCGTGGAAGCGCGCCGAATTGGCAAGCCGCAGCACCTTGGCGGCGATCACCGGATCGCGCTCGATGGTGTGCGCCAGCACATCGATGTTGGTTGCCGGATCGTCGAACCGGGCAATCAGGTCCTGCGCCACCTCGGGCACGGTGGGCAAGGTGTGCAACTGGTCGAACAACGCCTCCAACTTCATGATCGCCTCGTGGATGAAAGGTAAGCCAGCGCGGCCGCGCCGGCGTGCATGGTGTAGCACAGACCGGTTGGATGACGATGACCCGCCACGGCGGCTATTCACCCGCGCTTTTGCGTCATCGCCTTGTGGCGGGCTGCCCCGCCGGTCGCGTAGCGACGGCCATCATGGATGGCGCGGTCGACAAGATCCGGATATGCGTGCGTTGACGCGGTCAGTTCGCTTTGGCACCACCCAGCGACTTGGCCAGAAACGCCAGCAACTGCGTATAGAACGCACGCCGATGCGGCTCGGTATAGAACCCGTGGCCTTCGGTGTCGTAGTACAAGGTTTCCACCGGCGTTCCGGCCTGGCGCAATGCCGCCTCCATGCGCTTGCTGTGCTGGATCGGCGCGCGCTCGTCCTCACCACCGGCCGCCAGAAACACCGGGACCTTGATCTGCTTGGCCAGATGGACCGGCGAGCGTGCGGCCAGGGTTGCCGGATCGCCCAGCCATTGCTTCAGATAGTTCTCGCCTGAACCGCGCTTCTGGATGTCGCCGCTGGTGAACATCATCGGCAAATCGTAGACGCCGACATAGCCGGCCGCGCAGGCATACAACCCAGGTTCCTTGGCTGCCCCCATCAGGGCTGCATACGCCCCATAACTTGCACCAAAGATGCAGATCCTGCGCGCATCCGCATAGCCTTGCGTCACCGCCCAGCGCGTGGCGTCGGTGACGTCATCCTGCATGGTGCCGCCCCACTGGCGCGCGCCGGCATGCTGGAAAGCGCGGCCGTAATTGCCGGAACCACGGAAATTGATCTGCAGCACCGCATAGCCGGCCTGCGCCAGCAACTGCGCGTCGTCGTCGAACTGCCAGCTGTCGAAGATCTCGAACGGGCCGCCATGCGGCATCACCACCATCGGCAGGTTCTTTGCCGCGCCGGTGCGCGGCAGCGTGAGGTAGCCATGCAACGGCACGCCATCGCGTGCCTGCAGCGCGATGGGCTGCACGGTCGCGGTGCGCTCGGGATCGAACCAGTCGCGTCGGCTGATCACGTGCTGGGCTTTTTTCTCCTGCGTATCGAACACATAGAAATCGCCAGGGTTGCTGCCCGAATCGACCTGCAACATGACGTAGCGGCCATCGCTGGTACTGGAGGTGATACGCACGGCGTTGCCGGCGAAGGCGGCCTCCAGGCTGTGATACATCCGCGCCTCGGGGCCCTGCTCGTCGAAAAAGCGGCTGCGCGGACGGTCAGCCATGAAAATGGCACCCACCGGGATCGTGGTGCCGTTGCGATAGATGACGTCCAGTGGATCGGCCACTGCGTCACGCAGCACCTGTTCACGGCGATTGGCCTGGATGTCCCAAGCCACGATCGCATCGGGGCCATCGGCAGCCTGCACGCGCAGGTAGGCAATGCGCTCGTCCTGCGAAAAGCCCAGTGGGGTTTCGATGCGGCCGCTGGCCTGTTCGTCGTTGAGCAGCGTCCACTCGGTTCCACCACCAACGCGGTAATACAGCTTGCTGACATTGTCCGAGCCTGCGCCCTGCGCAAAACGCACCTCGCCATGGTGGTCGGTGGTGAAGCTGGCGCGCTGAATCGGGGCACGCGCCAGCGGAAGACGCCGACCTGTGTTGACGTCGAGCTTTTCTGCGCGCGTGTACGGGTCCTGCCCTGACAACGGCCAGATGCCGACGACCACGTTGCGATCGTCATCGGGCAAGGTATCGGTGAGGAATGCGGCAACTGCTTCGGTTTTCTTGACCTTGATGTTGGTGCCAAGCCCGGTGCCTCGAGCACGATAGCCCACCAGCAACTCGACACCAGTGCCATCGGCATTGATGGCATACAGCTCGCCGGTCGGCAACGGCTTGTCGAGCAGACCGTATTTCTGTGCGATGGAGATCAACACACGCGTCTCGCTGACCCAGGCAAAGTCGCTCACATACGTGTTCTTCTCCAGCACAAAGGTTGCGCCCATGCTGTTGTCCGAACGCCGCACGATCGCCAGCGCGGTCTTGTCTTCCATCGGCACGGTAGCGGCGAAAAACGCGCCGCTGGGCGATAGCTTGATATCGGCAAACTTGTCTTTTTTGATATAGGCGCCAACATCCACCTGCGCTGCGGCAGTGCCGGCAGCCATCAGCAACCCCAAGGCCGCAATAAAAATCCTTTTCCGCACGTACTGCTCCATGTCGTGTGCAAACTGAGCGCGAAATTTACCAGCAATCGCAGACCAGACAAAGTTTCAATGAAAATCGCGCGAGGGCAGCTGCATTTCGCCGAGCAGGTCGCTGAGGTCGTGCAGATCGCCGGCGATGAGATGCTCCACGCCGTCCACGCGCTCCCAGCGGCCGCGGACGGCCAGCAGGCGCGATTCCAGCAGTGCGCGGCGGCGGCGCAGCGCCAGGTGCGACCAGACGATGACGTTGATCATGCCGTGCTCGTCTTCCAGGGTGACGAAGATGGTGCCCTTGGCGGTGGCCGGGCGCTGGCGCTGGGTGACTAGGCCGGCGACATGCACGCCGCTGCCGTGACGGCGGCCCTGCAGGTCGCGCAGGCCGAGGATGCGCCGCTGCTGCATCTGGGGGCGCAGCAGTGCCATCGGATGCTGGCGCAGACTCAGGCCGACCGAGCGATAGTCGGCCAGGATCTCTTCGCCTGCGCGCGGGGCTTCAAACGTCACCGTGCGTTCTTCGGGGCTGCCCGGTAATAACGGCCGACGCGCTTCCACGCCAGCCATCGCCCAACGCGCAGCATTGCGATTGCCCACCATGCCCTGCAAGGCGCCGGCTTCGGCCAATGCCAGGCGCGCCTTTTCGTCGAGTGCGGCGCGCAGGCACAGATCGCCGATATCGGCGAAGGCCCGCTGCGCGCGTGCCGCGACAATGCGGTTGGCCACCACTTCCGATAACCCGGCGATCTGGCGCATGCCCAGCCGGATCGCCGGTTGCTCGCCGGGGTCGTCGTCGCTGCGCCAGGGCCGGCCACCGACCAGCGTGTTGTCCCAGTCGCTGTGCAACACGTCCACAGGCAACACCTCCACGCGCGCACGCTCGGGACTGCCGCGGCGTGCGTCCTGCACGATCTGACTGGCCGAGTAGAAGCCCATCGGCTGCGCATTGAGCAGCCCGCAGGCGAAGGCCGCCGGCTCATGGCGCTTGAGCCAGCAGCTGGCGTAGACAAGCTTGGCGAACGAGGCGGCGTGGCTTTGCGGGAAACCGTAGGAACCGAAGCCCTTGATCTGCTCGAAGATCTGGTCGATGAAGGTGGAGGCGTAGCCTTTGCCCTGCATGCGCTCGCGCACCCGTTCGCGGTGCTGTTCCATGTCGCCGCCGCGCCGCCAGGCGGCCATCGAGCGGCGTAGATTGTCCGCTTCGCTCTCGCTGTAATCGGCAGCGTGCATCAGCAGCTCCATCACCTGTTCCTGGAATAGCGGAACTCCAAGCGTCGGCTTGAGAATGTCCTCCACCTCTGGCGAGGGGTAGTTCACGTCCTCGCGCCCCTGCCGCCGGCGCAGATACGGGTGCACCATGTCGCCCTGGATCGGGCCGGGGCGCACGATCGCCACTTCGATCACCAGGTCGTAGAACACCGCAGGCTTGAGCCGCGGCAACATCGCCATCTGCGCGCGCGACTCGATCTGGAATACGCCGACCGTGTCGGCGCGCTGGATCATCTTGTAGGTCGGCTCGTCATTGCCTGGCAGCGTGGCAATGCTGTAATCGCGCCCGCGGTGGCCGCGTACCAGCTCCAGCGTCTTGCGGATGCAGGTCAGCATGCCCAGCGCCAGGCAATCGACCTTGAGCAGCTTCATGGTTTCCAGATCGTCCTTGTCCCACTGGATGATGGTGCGGTCGGCCATGGCGGCGTTTTCCACCGGCACCAGCAGCGACAGGGGTTGGTCGGAGATGACGAAACCGCCGACATGCTGCGACAGATGGCGCGGGTGATCGCGCAGTTGCTCGGTCACCGCAAGAATCTTGTTGATCAGCGGGTTGGCCAGATCGAACCCGGCCTCTTCGATGCGCTGTTCCATCGGCGTTTCGCCATTGCCCCAGCCATAGCAATTGGCCAGCAACGCAATCTGGTCCGGCGGCAGGCCGAACGCCTTGGCCACATCGCGCACGGCGCTCTTGCCGCGATAGCAGATCACCGTCGCCGCCAATGCCGCGCGTTCGCGGCCGTACTTGTTGTAAACGTACTGCAGCACCTCCTCGCGGCGTTCGTGTTCGAAATCGACGTCGATGTCCGGGGGCTCGTCGCGTTTTTCGGACAGGAAGCGTGCCATCAACAGACGCGTTTCATCCGGGTTGACCGCGGTGATGCCCAACGCATAACACACCGCCGAGTTGGCCGATGAGCCACGGCCCTGGCAGAGGATGTGCTGCTCGCGGGCGAAGCGCACCACGTCCTGCACGGTGAGAAAGAAGGCCTCGTAGCTCTTATGCGCGATCAGCGCCAGTTCCTTCTCGATGTCGGCGCGTACCTTTGGCGGCGTTCCATTCGGCCACCGCTCACGCATCCCCTCTTCGGTGAGCTGTCGCAGATAACTCGCCGGCGTATGCCCTTGCGGCACCAGTTCGCGCGGATAGGTGTATTCAAGCCTGGAGATATCGAAGCTGCAGCGCTGCGCCAGGTCCACCGCGGCCTGCAACAGCGCATCCGGGTAGATGTTGCCCAAGGCAAGCCGCGTGCGCAGATGGCGCTCGCCGTTGCGGAACAGGTGCGCGCCGCACTCGGCCAACGGCAAGCCGTGGCGGATGGCGGTCAGGGTGTCCTGCACGATGCGCTCGCGCCGCTGCGCCATATGCACATCGCCGCTGGCCAGAGCGGTCATGCCCAGTTGCTGCGCCAGCAGCTGCAAGGCGAGCAACCGCGCCGCATCGTCCTGTTCGCGGTGCAGTTCCACCGCCAGGAATGCACGCTCGCCGAACAGCTGCTGCAGCCAGGCGCCCTGCTCGGCCTGTGGCTGCGCACCGGGTAACCACAGCGCAAACACGCCGGGTTCCACAGCGCGAAACTGCGCCTCCACCTCGGCACGCCCGAGCCGATACGCGCCCTTGCTTGCCGCACGCCGCGCGGTGGTGATCAGCGCGCACAACTGCGGATAACCGTGCGCGTTTTCCACCAGCAGCACGAAGCGGGTGCCATCAACCAGGGTGAATTCGCTGCCGACGATCAGGCGCACGCCGGTGGCGCGCGAGGCTTCCAGGCCGCGCACGATGCCGGCCAGCGAGCACTCGTCGGTGATCGCCAGGGCGCTGTAGCCGCAGTGTTGCGCGCGCATGAACAATTGTTCGGCGCTGGAGGCGCCGCGCAGGAACGAAAAATCCGACAGGCAGTGCAGCTCGGCATAGGCAGGCAACCCATCGGCGACCATGGCATGGGCGATGTCGTCGTTTGCCGCGCGCAACCGCGCGGCGACCGTCCAGGCGCGCGGCATGCGCCCACCGGGCGTATCGCGGTCCACGCCGTCGACGGCATCATCCCAGCTCATGCGCGCACCTCTTCGACATCGCGCTGCCGCCACACATGCGCTGCAGATCGACACGTTGTGTTTGCTTCTTCGCTACGTGGCCTCGGACGCGTGCGGCACCGCTGCGATGACCAGCCCCGCAGGCAACGCTCGGCTGCTGCAAGGGCACGCAACCGATCATGCGAACCACCCGTGCAGCATCCAGCCATCGACACGGCCAGGAGCGGCGAACGCCCAGCCACGCCGGCCGCGCGCGGTTTCCACCACGTAGTAATCGCGGCGCGCCTCGTCGTCGTCCCACCAGCCGCTTTCCAGCCGCTCCGGGCCGGAGATGATGCGCAGCTGCGTTTCGTGCAGGGGCACCGGCTGCGGCAACAGCCAGGTCGGACGCGGCGGACGCGGCGGCGCCGCAACGTCGCGCACCGCATCGCCGATGGCGCGCCGCCAGGCACGTTCCGGGCGCGGGTCGTCGGCCGGCAGTACGCGGTACACCGCCTCATCGCCCAGCCGCGCGCGCAGGCGCTCGCGCAGCTGCGGCCACTCCACCGATTGCTGCGCACGTTGATCGAACAGATCGCGCATGGCCGGCACGAACGGTGGCAGCTGCCGCGCCAGCAGGCGCATCGCCACCACCGGGCGTGGGATCTCCACCCGCTCCAGCCGGTTACGCGCAAGCTCGAACAACAGCGTCGGCGCGCGCTCCGGCGTCAGCAAGCCGATCTCGACATCGGTGACGCCTTCCTCGTGTTCCAGCCGCAGCAGGAACCGTTGCACGCCGCCGTCGCGGATGGACAGGTAGGTGCACAGATCGCCGATCAGGCGCCGCAGCGGGAACAGCAGCGCCGGATGCATTTCCACCTCGTAGCCGAGCTCCACACGCTGGTCGAAGTGGTCCGGTGGCGCGTAGCACTCCAGGGGGTCGTCGACCTGGCCGTAGAGGCGGTCCAGATGCTCGAGCAGGCCCGCGCCGAACCGCCGGCGCAGCCCATCGCGCGGCAACGCGCGCACCGCCGCCAGCGTGCGCACGCCCATGTGTTGCAGGCGCTCGCCGGCATCGCCCGGCAACGCGGCGCGGCGTACCGGCACCTTGTCCAGCGTGGCGTGCAAGGCCGGCAACTGGGTCACCACCATGCCATCGCGCAAACCGGCCAGCACGCGCGCGGCGCGCGGCGTAGGTGCCAGTGCAAGCCGGTGCCGGAAGCCCAAGGCCTGCAGTTCATCGCGCAGGCGGCGCTCGAAACGCGGCCATGGACCGAACAACCGAAAACTGGCACCGGCCTCCAGCACGATGGCACGCGACCATTGCTGGCTCACCAACGAACTGTGCCGGTACGCCCACGCCGCGAGAAACCGCTGCGTGCGCGCCTCAGCCTGGGCCTCGTAATCGATGGTGCGTACATGGGACATCAGCGCATGCGCCGCCGACAGCCGCATGCCGGCTTTCAGTCCGGCGGCGGACGCCGCTGCATTGACCGAGTGCAGGCTGCGCAACTGCGCCGGCCCTTCCACCAACGCCAGCGGTGCGTCCGGATCTTCCAGACGCCGGAGGACGGCGTCCAGCGCCAGCTGCGGCAGCAAGATGCAGGCCCACAACATGCGCGCGCCTCAATGCGCCAGCCGCAACGGCTGCGACGGGACCTGCCCGCCGCGGCACTTGCGTACCTGCCAGGCATCGCGCTCGGGCAGGAATTCCAGCCGTAACGCCGCCGGCGATGCATTGACCGCATGCTTGCGATCGCGCAACGCGAACGCGCAGCAGTTGCCGCTGTCGGCGGCGACCTGCAGCCGCCGCAATGCGCGTGCATCGCCGGTCTGCGGCCAGCCCAGCACTGCCGCGCATGCGCCACTGCGCAGGCATTGCTCGAACGCCCACAAGGCATCGCGCGGCTCGGCCTGCACCACTTCCAGATGTTCCAGCACCACCCCGCCCGCCTGCCAGGCCGGCGCATAGGGAATGAACGGCGGCGCCACCAGCACCACCCGGCTGCTGGCGCCAGTCATGCGCGCCAGCGTGGGCAGCAACAAGGCGATTTCGCCCACGCCGTGCGCGGGCAGCAGCAACTCGGTCAGTGCCCGCCGCGGCCAGCCGCCATCGGGTAGCAGCGCATCCAGCGCCGCATGCCCGGTGGATTCACCGCCATGGGCGATGGCGGTGCCACGACCCGCTCGCCACACCGTGCGCGCGGCCAGCAGGGCGTCCAGCGGCAGCGCGACTGCCGCGTTGCCGTCCTGCCTGATGCGCGCGGGCTCCTGGCTCATCTCAACCCTGCCGGATCAGACCGCAGTACAGTCCTTCGATCGCGAAGTCGGCATCGGCCGCCACCACGATCGGCGCATGCGCGCGGTTGCGCGGCAACAGGCGGATGCGTTCGGCACCGCGCTCCAGCCGCTTGATGGTGATTTCGCCATCCACCCGCGCCACCACGATCTGCCCATCGCGCGCCTCGCTGCTGCGATGCACGCCGACCAGATCGCCGTCCAGGATGCCGTCGTCGATCATCGAATCGCCTTGCACCTGCAGCAGATAGTCCGGGCGCAAGGAGAACAGCGTGCGGTCCAGCCACAACTGCCGGTCCAGGCCGATATCCGCCCCGATCGGCACACCGGCCGCCACCCGGCCCAGCACCGGCAAGGCCAGCAAGGCATCGCGCGCGGCCCCGCCCGGCATGCGGATGCCACGCTTCTGATTGGGCAACAGCTCGATCAACCCGGCCTCGGCCAGCGCCTGCACGTGCTTTTGCGCGGCATTGCGCGAGGCGAACCCGAACGCCTGCGCAATCTCGGCCAGGCTGGGGGATACCCCTGCACGGGCCTGCTCCTGCAGGAAAGCCAGCACCGCCTGACGCTTGGGGGAGAGAGATTCCATGGGAGTGCAACGGCCGGCCGGGACAAGGTGTACATTTGTACACCTGTCGGTCGCAGCAGGCGAGATCGGCCCATGCAGGTTGCTGAGCCGCTTCAGCCAGGACGGGCTTGTGATCGGCTGGAGACGGAGTTATAACTTACGTACTAACGAGGGCGTCGACCATGAAGCTCAAGATCACCTCCATCGGCAATTCCGCTGGCGTCATCCTGCCCAAGGAACTGCTCGCCCGCCTGCGCCTGGGCAAGGGCGACGAACTCTATGCACTGGAAACGCCCGACGGCATCAAGCTGACCGCGTTCGACCCGACCCTGGCCGCGCAGATGGATGTGGCCGAGCAGGTGATGCGCAACCGCCGCGCGTTGCTGCACAAGCTGGCGCAATAAGGCTCGACCATGATCGTCTGGATCGAGCGGCCACTTGTCCTGGCCATCCACGATCGCCAGCTGGCCGAACACGGCGGCGGCAGCGGCGTGCGCGACGACGCCCTGCTCGACTCGGCACTTGCCAGACCAAAGCAACTGCTGTCCTACGGCGAGCCGCCACCGGACCTGGCTGCGCTTGCCGCCAGTCTTGCCTACGGATTGGGCCGCAACCATCCGTTTGTCGACGGCAACAAGCGCACTGCCGCCGTCGCTTGCGAAACCTTCATCGTGCTCAACGGAGCGACCTTGGCCGCCGATGATCTGGAACTCTACGGTTTCTACATCGGCCTGGCCGATGGCTCACTCGATGAAGCGGCCTGCGCCGCGTGGTTGCGCTCACGCCTGCGCTTGCGGCATCCAGATCGCGTGCACGAATCGGCGCCGTCATATGAGTGACTGGTAGCCCGGCAAGCCTACAGTGCAGCAGCCATCCATGGCGCGCATCGCTGCCCTGCCGCTGTCACTGAAAAACAGCGTCAGCGCCTAGTCCTTCGCATACACCACCCCCAGCTTGTCGATCTCCTCACCCGCGCGGCCAGTGAAACCGGCGATGTGCCAGCCGCTGGGAGCGCTCAGCGTGTAGCTCTCGCTGGTCGGGCTGCCCACCTGCACGCTGCGGCCTTTGTTGGTACGCAGGCTCAGTGAGAACAGGCGGGTGCGGTCGTTGTACTTTCCCACGGTGAAGGTGGCCGAGGACAGCGTTTCGTTGGCACCCAGCGACAGTGTGGTCGCCTGCCCGCCGCTGCCGCCATGCGCGAGCAGCTTGCCGCTGTCCAGGATCACGCCGACGCCATCCAGGCGTGCACCGCCGCGCAGGGTCACGCCACTGAGCGGACGCACGCCCGGGTTGCCGGCCAGATCGTTGAACGGAACGCCATGCGGACCACCGAACTGGTCGCTGGTGCGCAATCGGTCGCCCACGGCCCATCCGAATTGCGCATGCAGCGGGTAGTGGTCGGACAGCGGCTTGCCGGCGCTGTCATAGAAGCCGCCGCCATCGAGCTGGTAACGGTTGGCCACCAGGGTCAATTGCGGCGCATCGCGGTACAGGATCTTGTCGACCACTTCGCAGCTATTGGTGGGCGGCGTGCCGCACAACAGCGGTGCGGCGCCGGCCGCCGGTGCTGCGCCCTTGATCAGCTCCACCCACGGATCGGTCAAACCGTTGGAGGCGATCAACTCGCGGATGTTGTCGTCGCTGCGGGTGTAGCGCGTATTGGAATCCATCATCACCAGCACCGCATTGCCGGCCGACCAGGTCTGGATGAACTGCGAGAGTTGGCCGATATTGGCGCGACGTGCGGACAGGTCGCCCGCTTCGACCCCGGCATTGGGGTGCGCGTTGTAGACGTCCAGTAACACGCCGTCTGCCAGGCGCACGCGCATGTAACTGAAACCCTTCGGGGTCAGGCAGTCGGTGCCGTTGCACTGGTTCCACTTGACCCGGGTGAAGTCGTTGAAGGGATAGTTGCTGAGCGTGTTGAGGCCGTCGCCGAACGCGGCACCGCCACTGGTGGCAGTGCGGTAGGGATGCGCGTCGCCGGCGTACAGCGTGGCGTGGTAGTTGAAGTCTTCCTGCACGTTGACCAGCCCGTAAGGCGCCAGTTTCGGTGCGAGCAGTGCGGTGTTGGTGGCCGGCGTTCCGCTGGACAGGCCTTCGGGCAGGCCGGCGACGTTGTAGGTCAGTACGTCGAGTACGCCGACGTCCGTTTGCGCCTGGGCGATGTCTGCGCAGGCAAGACCGAAAGTGATTCCGAGACTGACGAGAGTACGTCGCTGGTGGAGCATAAATCGCCTCTTGCAGTGATGAGAAACAGCGGCTGGCACGGTGGCCAGGGAAACGGCGCCGATGCGCCGATGCAACCACGCGCGCCGACCGCGGCCGGCGCGCGCGGCGTCATTCGCTCAGGTAATGCGGGTCGATCGCGGCGTCGATCAATGTCGCCAGGGCTGGTAGCGGGCAGTCGTACTCCGGGGTGGCGCTGCTGCAGCCGGGAATGAACACCGGCGATGACGGCGGCGGCGCCTGCAGTGTCAGTGCGCGCCGTTCGCGCAGTTGCGCCAGCGTCTGCGCGGTGTAGCGCAGGCGGATCACCCGCTGCCCATCGGCACGCCGCCAGCGCTCGAAGACCAAGGCGCCGCCAGGCACGGTCTGGTCGGGTTGGTAACCAGGCAATTGCCAATGCAGATCGAACATGCCGGCCAGCAAGGTCAGCGTGCCGTCGTGACCGGACAGCACCACCAGCCGTGCATCGCCACCGATCGGCGTTGTGTGCGATGGATTGCGATTGCCACTGGCAACGCTGCCTTGCTGCAATGTCGCCAGCAGCCGCGCCGCCAGCGGCGTACTGGCCATGCGCGCCACCGTCGGCGCACGCAGGCGCAGCGCGAACTCGGCCTGATGCGGTGCGAACGCGCGCAGCAGACTGGCTTCGTCCACGCCTTGCCATCCCAACGCGGCAAAGTCCTGGCCGTCGGCCCAGCCCATCAACAGGCTTTCGCTGATGCCGGAGGCTGCCGGTGCCGGGCCTTGGACACCGGCGATTCCGTCGTGGGCAGCGCCCATGCCTGCGGGCACCGCATCCAGGCGTTGCTTGCCGGCACCGGCCTGGGTCAGGCACGGCCGCTGCGCGCATTGCAGCAACAGTTGCTGCAAGCTGTCGATCGCATCGCGTTGCGCCGCATTCCAGGCGACCACATCGCCACCGACGCGGCCGGCAATGGCCGCGCGCATCAACGCCGCCGCAGCGGGTTGTCGCAATGCCGGCGCGCCGTCAAACAGTGGATCGGACGCGTCATCGGCCACGTGGTGCACCGTGTTCGTACACCCCGGGGTGAGCGTGCTTGCCAACGCACGCGCCGAGGCGATGGTGCGCTGGGTGCGATTGGCCCAGTAGTAGACATTGGCGCAGCCATCGCCATCGAACAGACCCAGCGGCGTGTAACGGGCGCGGTAGTAGGCACCGAATAATGCCTCCAGACGCGCACCGTTTGCGGTCAGGTGGCCGGCCGGCACATCGAAGCGTGGCCAGGGACGTGCGGAATAGCGACCCAGTTGCTCCGGGCTGGACATCGCCGCACGCACGCCGTGGCGCTTGAGGATGACGACTTTCTCAAGCGTCTCCGACGTGGCGGCGGCAGGCGCTACCGGCGTAGCCAGGCCGGCCACGATCAAGACAAAAAAACCGATACAGCTACGAAGCAGTAATGACATGAGTGGTCTCAACACGTGATGCAGGTGCTGCACACCGCGATACGCGGCGATGTGCCGCTGGCAACAGCGCCACAGCCGAAGTCATGGCCCTTGCAGATGGCGCCTTGCAGCAAGGCGCCCGGTGGCGGCATTGGCTGCCGCCAACAGACTGGATCGGCGATCACGACGGCTGCGCTCGTCGCAAGGCCTTCATGGCGGTATGTCACCCGCAAGCGCAGCGCCCCCGATGCACACCGCACGTCGCTGGCAACTGCCCGTCAGGTCTCCAGCCCTTGTCAAAAGCGCGCGCGCAACCCCAGCGACCAGGTGCGGCCGTAGTCGGTATAGCCGCCGAACAAGTGATCGCCAACGAACTGGCGCTGCACTTCGCCGGTGAGATTGATCGCGTTGACGAATACCGAGAGCGTGTCGTTGACCTTGTAGGCGACATTGGCATCCAGGCTGCCGAACCGGTCGCTGTTGAGCGTGGCCACATTGGCGGTACCCACCGCGTTGAGGATGTCGTCGCTCCAGCTGTAGCTGACGCGCGCCATCAACGGCCCCTTCTCGTAAAACAGCACGGCGTTGTAGGTGTTCCTGGCCACGCCTTCCAGGCTGTCGGTGAAGCTGCCGGTGCCGTCGTGATAGGTCGCCTTGCTGTCGGTCCAGGTGTAGTTGAGCTGCATGCCCAGGCCGTCCAGCGGCGACGGCAGGCCGCTGAAGACCTGCTGATACGCCACTTCCGCGCCTTGCACCATCGCCTTGCTGCCGTTGGTCTTGGACGACAGCAGATAGGTCTGGCCTTGGTAGACCAGGTTGGACATCTGGGTCTGGATGAAGCTGGAGATGTCCTTGTAGAACAGACCGCCGGTCAGTGCCGAGGTGCCGTCGATGTACCACTCGAAGGTCAGGTCGTACTGCCACGCTTCGAAGGGCTGCAGCGCTGGGTTGCCGCCGCTGGCGGTGAGGCGTTCGCCACTGGAATTGAAGGTCAGCTTGGACGACAGATCGGTAAGGTCCGGGCGCGTGATCACCTTGGCCGCGGAAGTCCGCAGCACCATGTCCTCGCGCACATCCCAGGCCGCGTTGAACGAAGGCAGCACATTGGTATAGCTGCGCTCGAAATGCACCGGCTGTGCGCTGCCGTTGACATCGGCATGGCCATCGGTGGCCTGCTCGGTGCGCACCACGCGCGCGCCGACATTACCGCGCAGCTCGCGGCCCGCCAGCTGGGTGGCGAAGTTGCTCATCGCGTACGCCGAGGCGATCTTTTCCTGCACCTCGTAGGAATTCTGCAGGTCGGCGCTGTTGGGCGTGTTGCTCAGATCGGCGCTGGTCGGCCAATTGCCCCAGAACGCGGATTCGATCGGCGCCAGCCATTGCCGCGGCAGGTTGCCGTTGGCGTCCGACAGCATGTCGCCCACCGGCAACGCGGTGAAATAGCTGCCCGGGAAACGTACCCCGGCAATGCTGTTGAGCAGCAGGTCGGCGCGATCGTAGGTGCGCGAGCGCTGGCGGTACTTGGCGCCCACCTTGAAGTCGCGAAAGAAGCTGCCGTCGAGTGTGCGCCTGGCATCGAACTGCAGCGCGTCTTCCTTGTCGCGCGCATCGATCTCGCGCCATTCCAGCCGGCGCCCTGCCACGGTGGCCGGGTTGGTCGGATCGAAGCCGTTGGTGAAGCTCCAGTCCGGTACGTTGTCGCCGTCGGCTTGCGGCATGTCCACGCGCATCGACAGGTTGGTGCCGCTGCGCAGACGGGTGCGCCGGATCGGGTCGGAGTCGTAGCTGTGCGCCTGCGAGTGGAACGCCACTGCGCCCAGTGTCCACTGGTCGCCGCTCCAGGTGCTGGACAGGCGTGCGCTGCGGTTGTCGTCGGTGATACCGGAGGTCTCGCGCGAGATCTGCACCTGGCCGTTGCGATAATCGAAGCCGGTGATACCGCCATTTTCCACCCGCAGATTGCTCAGCTTGGCCAGGCTGTCGAAGCCCACGCCCATGCTGTATTCGTCGTAATGCACGGTCTGCCTGGCGTAGAGCAGATCCAGGTTGGTCTCCCACGCCGCGCTGGGCTTCCATTGCAGCGAGGCCGCCACGCCGGTGCGCTCGCGCTCTTCCAGTTCCAGCGTCGGGCGCAGGCCGGTCGGCACATAATTGGCACCGGGCACACCCGGCACGCCGTTGCGGTAATAGTCCCAGCTCACCTCGTTGACGCGGTCCTGGCGCAGCGTGCGTTGCGCATACGCGCCGGAAATCAGCATGCCGAAGGTACCCTCGGCATTGACCCAGTTGAACAGCCCGGAGACGCGCGGATCGTTAGCCTGGGTGCGCTGGGCCTGGCTGGATTCCAGCGATACGTTGGTCAGTGTCTTGCCCAGCTCCAGCGGGCGGAATGTACGCACGTTGACAATGCCGCCGATGGCGCCTTCGTCCAGGTCGGCGGTGGGGCTCTTGATCACGTCCAGCCCGGAGACCAGTTCGGCCGGCAGCGTGTCGTAGCGGAATTGCCGCCCGGTCTGGCCGGAGGTGCGCACGTTCTCGTTGACCGCCATGGTCTGGCCGTTGAGCGTGGTGACCTGGAAATTCGGGCCCAGGCCGCGCACGCGCACGTACACGCCTTCGCCGCGGTCGCGCACGATCGACACGCCCGGCACGCGCTGTAGCGCCTCGGCCACGTTCTGCGCGGGCAGCTTGCCGATGTCTTCGGCGGCGATCACATCCACCACGCTGTCGGCGTAGCGTTTCTGGCGCAACGCGGCGCTGAGGCTGCCGGCGTAACTGCCGAGCACCTGGATGCTGTCCAGTTCCTGCACCGGCGCGTCTGCACGCGGCACCGGTGCCGTGGCGACCGCGGCCGTTGCCGGAGCCGCTGGCGGCAGGCCGGGCGCCGGCTCGGCGGTTTCGATCGTCACCGTGGTCGCATCGAGATAGCGGTAGCGCAGGCCGGTACCGTCGAGCAATTGCTGCAGGGCCTGCTCGGGTGCGACGCCGGCCGCGGTGGCGCGGGTCTGCGGGTTGCCGGCCACGCCGGCGGCATAGACAAACTGCAGCCCGGTCTGGCGCGACAGCGCATTGAGCGCGCGCGCCAGGGGCTGGGCCGGAATCGCATCGACCGCGACGGTGGCAGCAGCCGTCTGGGCGCCAGCGGTACCGGCATGCAGGGCGAGAGCGATCGAAAGAAACAACGTACGGCGCATCGTGAAATCCAGTAGGGGAGGAAGCAATGCGCAACACCACCCGCCACGCGGGGAATGCTGCGTTGTACCTGGACTACGAGCATCGACAGCGACGATCGGGCACCGTTTTTTGATGAATTTTCTGTGACATCTGCGCAGGCACCGAACGGTGCGGGCACGACGCACGGCATCTGCATCGCGCTGCGCCTTGCGTGCACGAGGACGTGAGGTCTTGCATGTGCGTGGACGCAGCCGCAGACGGCCATCGGCATGCACGCGGCGCAATGGCATCGGCAACCCCATCCACTGCGCGCAGGATCAATGCATGTGGGCTACGCGCGCGATGCGGCATGCGCACGCGCTGCACGCATTACGGCGTCGTGCAGCGCCGTGGCTATCGCGTCGCCGTTCCCGGCGCAGGCCGGCTGCTCACGCGCAGCATCCCCGGCGCGCTGACCACGCGCAGGTTCGGCTGGCCATCCAGGAAGGCACGCAGCGCGGCAAGATCGTCACCGCGCAGATTACCGGTGAGCCGCAGCGCACCGGCGGCAGCATCGTCGATCGACAAACGCGTGCGGTTGAGGCGATTGAAGTCTTCGGCCACTGTGGCCAGCGGCGCGTCGCGGAACACGATGCGCCGCTGCCGCCAGGCATGCATGGCGGCCACCTCTTCGCTGGCCAGTTCGATCTTGCCGGTGGCCGCATCGATCCGTGCGCTCTGCCCCGCTCCCAGGTCGGCGAGCATCGGCTGCCCATCGCGCGCGTCGCGCCAGACATGGACACGGCCCTCGGCGACCTCGATGCGTGCCTGGTGTTGATACAGGGCGATATTGAAGGTGGTGCCGATATCCTCGACACGCAGATGGCCTGCATGCACCTGCAACGGGCGCCGATCCGGCGCGACCACGAAGCTGGCCTGGCCACGCAGCAGCTGCAGGTGGCGGCTCCACGGCGTCATGGTGGCACGCAGGCTGCTTTGCCCATTCAAATGCACCACGCTGCGGTCGGCCAACTGCACGCTGCGCTGCTCGCCGTGCGCAGTGGCGTAGGTCTGCGTGCGTGGCCAGGCCCAGCCGGTCAGGATCGCCACGCCGCACAGCGCCGCGGCCAGGCCCATGCGCCAGCTGCGCATGCGTGCATTGGGTTGGCCTTCGCTGCGGCGCGGCCGGGCAGCGGGTTGCGGTGCTGGCTGAACTTGTGACCGCAGCGGCAGCGCGATCACGTTGGGCGGCGCGGCATCGGCAGTCTTGCGCCGGTCGGCAGCAAGCAGGGCATCCACGTCCAGGTCCATGCCACGTATGGCATCGCCCAGATCGCCGGCCACACGCAGCACCGCCATGTATTCGCGTACATGCAGCGGCGATGCGGTCAGCCATTGCAGAAAGCCGGCCTGTTGCGTCGCATCCAGCGCCTGCATGCGTTGCAGCGCGTGCCAGTGCGCGGCTTCACCGACAACGCTGCGGCTCGGTAACACCGGCTTGCTCACCAGCTGTCCCCGCTGTCGGCAACCGCCCGTCGGCAGGCCGACAAGCCACGCACCACATGCTTCTTGACCATATGCGCAGACACCCCCATGCGCTCGGCGATCTGCTTGTAACTGAGCCCGTCGCGGTACTGCATCACCAATACCGCGCAGGTGCGCTCCGGCAACGTGGCCAGCAGGGCCTGCAGGCGTTGCTGGCGCTGCTGCCGGTGCGCGGCGTCTTCCACGTCGTCGCCTGCGGCCAGCAACTGCGAAAACTGTTCCATCTCGTCGATGCGCAGTGGCGCCTGCTTGCGTCGCGCGGCCTGCTCGCGCGCCAGGTTCAGCGCCACCGTGTACAGATACGCCTCGGGATTGGCGATCGCCTCGCCCTGATCCTGATGCGCACGCAATAGCCGCAGATAGGTTTCCTGCACCAGGTCTTCAGCATCCTCGTTGGCGCCGCGACGCACGAAAAAGCCACGCAGCACCGATCCGTGCTGGGTGAACACCTGCGTCCAGGCGCGGGTGGCGTTGGCTTTCATGCGGCGCGTTCCCCTGTGCGCTGGGCCGGCTAGCCTGGCCAATGCAGGTGACACCACGATGACGCACCGACGATTGGCACCGGCCTGCGATCAAGCGATGTCATGCGCAGCAACGCCGCCATGTTCCGCGCATGACCACGCTCAGGCTTCACGCACGCGTGAAAGAGACCTCACTCACCTACACCACACCTTGACCACGCAGGCATCAAGGTGAGGGTCCTCCTCTCAGCCATCGCCACGGGGTTCGCATGAATGCCACACCCGCCACTGCCACGCATCTGGCGCCGGCCACCGCCACTGCTGCGCCGACCTACCCGGTCAACCTGCGCATCAATGGCCAGCCTTACCAATTGCAGCTCGAAGCCTGGGTCAGCCTGCTCGATCTATTGCGCGACCGGCTCGACCTCACCGGCACCAAGAAAGGCTGCGACCACGGCCAATGCGGCGCCTGCACGGTGCTGGTCGATGGGCGCCGCATCAACAGCTGCCTGACGCTTGCGGTCATGCAGGACGGCGCCGAGATCACCACCGTCGAAGGCCTGGCCGAGGGCGAACAGCTGCATCCGCTGCAGCGTGCCTTCATCGAGAACGATGCCTTCCAGTGCGGCTATTGCACGCCCGGGCAGTTATGCTCGGCAGTGGGCCTGATCAATGAAGGCAAGGCGCACGACCGCGACCAGGTGCGCGAGTTGATGAGCGGCAATCTGTGCCGCTGCGGTGCCTACCCGCAAATCACCGATGCGGTGATGCAGGTCATGGGCAAGCCCAGCGACAGCAGCGAGAGCGCCGCCACACCGTGGACGCCAGGGACGGTGCCGGCATGATTCCGCTCACCTATACGCGCGCGGACAGCGTCGATGCGGCGCTGACTGCCCTGTCGGTGCGCGGCAGCGACCCGCACCCGGTGCCCGCCGAAGCCCCGGTGCGCCTGATCGCCGGCGGCACCAATCTCACCGACTTGATGAAGCTGCAATTGATGCGGCCGGGCAGCCTGGTCGATATCAATCGCCTGCCGCTGGACAGCATCAGTGCGCTCCCCGAAGGCGGCCTGCGCCTGGGCGCACTCGCACGCAATGCCGACACCGCCTATCACCCGGACGTGGAGACGCAGTACCCCTTGCTGAGCGCGGCGATCCTGGCCGGCGCCTCGCCACAGATCCGCAACATGGCCAGCAACGGCGGCAACCTGCTGCAGCGCACCCGCTGCCTGTACTTCTACGACCACGCCACCCCGTGCAACAAGCGCGCACCCGGCACCGGCTGCTCGGCGATCGGCGGGCTCACCACCTATAACGCCATCCTCGGCGCCAGCGCGCAGTGCATTGCCACGCACCCGTCGGACATGTGCGTCGCGCTGGCTGCGCTGGACGCAGTGGTGCACGTGCAAGGCCCCAACGGGGAGCGCGACATCCCGTTCGCGCAGTTCCACCGCCTGCCCGGCGAGCACCCGGAGCTGGACAGCACCCTGGCCCCGGACGAGTTGATCGTGCATATCGACCTGCCCGATGCACAGCGCTTCGTCGCGCATAGCGCCTACCTGAAGATCCGCGAGCGCCTGTCGTATGCATTCGCGCTGGTGTCGGTGGCGGCGGCGCTGGACCTGGCCGAGGACGGCAGCATCCGTGAGGTGCGCGTGGCCCTGGGCGGCGTGGCGCACAAGCCCTGGCGCAACCCCGACGCCGAAGCGCAGCTGGTGGGCAAACCGGCCACGGCCGAGAGCTTCGGCAGCCTGGCCGATGCCTTGCTGCAGGGTGCGCAACCGCAAGGCAACAATGCCTTCAAGCTGCCGCTGGCACGCCGCGCGATCGTGCGTGCCCTGGACGTCGCCCGCGAGGGCACCATCGACAACCGCGGGCGAACCAGCGCGCTGGAGGAAGCGCCATGAACGCACGCAGCACCGATCTACCCGACAACGACCTGATCCCGCCGGTTGCCGACAGCGGCACCGGCTATCGCCCCACCGGCACCGGCGTCACCCGCATCGACGGGCGTGCCAAGGTCACCGGCCAGGCACGTTATGCCGCCGAATGGCCGGTGGCGGATCTGGCCTATGGTGTGGTGGTCAACAGCAGCATCGCCAAGGGCGAGATCGTCGCCTTCCATCTTGATGCCGCGCGTGCGGTGCCGGGCGTGCTGGAGATCGTCACCCATGAGAACCGCCCGCATATGCGCGGCATGGATGTGTTCTACAAGGACATGACCGCACCGGCCGGTTCGCCGTTCCGGCCCCTGTACGACAACAAGATCCTGTACAGCGGCCAGCCAATCGCCCTGGTGGTGGCCGACACTTTTGAAGCGGCGCGCCACGCGGCCCACCTGGTGGAGGTGGAACTGCTGCAGGACCCGCACGACACCAACCTGATGACCAACCTGGACCGCGCGCACAAGCCCAAGGCCATGAAGGCTGGTTTCTCGCCGCCGCCCAAGGACAAGGGCGAGCCGGACACCGCCTTTGCCAATGCCGCTGTCCAGGTGCAGGCCGACTACTACAGCGGCGTGGAGCACCACAATCCGATGGAGCTGTTCGCCTCCACCGTGATCCGCGATGCCGATGGCCACTTCACCATCTACGACAAGACCCAGGGCTCGCAGAACAGCCGCTGGTATGTCTCACATGTGTTCGGCCTGAGCAAGCGCAAGGTCACCGTGCGCAATCCGTACGTGGGCGGTGCCTTCGGTTCCGGGCTGCGCCCGCAGTATCAGTTGCCGCTGGCGGTGATGGCGTCGATCCTGCTGGACCGCTCGGTGCGCGTGGTGCTGACGCGGCAACAGATGTTCACTTTCGGCCATCGCCCGGAGACATTGCAGCGGCTCAAGCTCGGCGCCGACCGCGACGGCAGCTTGCGTGCGATCTGGCACGAGGCCATTGCCGAGACATCGCGCATCGAGGATTACGTCGAGGTGGTGGTCAACTGGAGCGGGCAGCTGTATGCCTGCGACAACGTGCATCTGGGCTACAACCTGGTGAGCCTGGACCAGTTCAGCCCGATGGACATGCGCGCACCCGGCGCCGCACACGGCGTGCATGCGCTGGAAGTGGCGATGGACGAGCTGTCCTATGAGCTGGGCATGGATCCGCTGGCGCTGCGCCTGAAGAACTATGCCGAGGTCAACCCGGCCGACGACAAGCCCTACTCCACCAAGGCGCTGCGCGCGTGCTACCAGCAAGGTGCCGAACGCTTCGGCTGGGCGCAGCGTCCGCTGCAGCCGCGTGCACGCAAGGAAGGCAACGAGTGGGTCGGCTGGGGCATGGCCACCGGTCAATGGGATGCGATGCAGATGTTTGCGCGCGCGCATGCGGTGCTGCACGCCGATGGCCGGCTGGTGGTGAGCAGCGCAGCCAGCGATATCGGCACCGGCACCTATACGGTGATGGCGATGATCGCGGCCGAAGCACTGGGCCTGCCGCTGGAACAGGTCACTTTCCAACTCGGCGATTCGACTCTGCCGGTCGCACCGATCGAAGGCGGCTCGTCGCATGTGACCACGGTGGGCTCGGCGGTGGATGGCGTGTGCGCGAAGCTGCGCGCACGGTTGCTGCGCCTGGCGCAGGCGTTGCCGAACTCGCGCTTTGGCAAGGCCAAGCTGGACGAGGTGGTGTTTGCCGACGGCACGCTGGCCTTGCGCGCCGATGCCGGCACCACCATTGCCTTGACCGAATTGTTGCGTGCAGCAGAACTGGAACAGATCGAAGACAAGTTCCTGCTGCTGCCCAATGTGCTCAAGCAACGCAAGTACACCCGTGCCACCCACGGCGCGGTGTTTGTGGAAGTGCGGGTGGATGAAGAGCTGGGCACGGTCCGCGTCACCCGCGTGGTCAGCGCGGTTGCAGCCGGGCGCATCCTCAACCCGATCACCGCGCGCAGCCAGATCGTCGGCGGCGTGGTCTGGGGCATCGGCCAGGCGCTGCACGAACACACCCAGTCCGATCATCGCTTCGGTCGTTTCATGAATCACGATTTTGCGATGTATCACGTCTCGGCCAATGCCGACATCCACGACATCGATGTGATCTTCGCCGACGAGGACGACCGCATCGTCAGCAGCCTGGGCGCAAAAGGCGTGGGCGAAATCGGCCTGGTCGGTGTTTCGGCGGCGATCTGCAATGCGATCTTCCATGCCACCGGCAAGCGCATCCGCAGCACCCCGATGACGCCGGACAAGGTGATGGCGGACTGAGACCTGCACTTGCAGGTGCCTACGCCCTATCAGGTAGAGCGATCTGCCTGAGGGCGGACGCGCCTGCAGCGTGTTGTCGCTGCAGCGTCCGCGACGACCGCAGGCGCGACACTCAGATCAGCCGCGTGTCGGTGGTGCCGAACCGGCGCAGACGGCGCGTCCAGCTGATTAGTGGATGTGTTTTTTGGAGGCTCCAGCGTCAGCGGCACGAAAGTGCCGCTGGTGGTCGACGCAGCGCGTCCAACAAACCATCACATGCACTCAGGTGCGCGTGGCCGCCAGAAAATGCGCGCGGTCCTGCTGGGTGCGGCGGCGGATCTCCGCCAGTGCATCGTTCTCGGTCGCTTCCAGCATGGATTCGAACAGACGCTGGAAGTGGTTGCGCATGGCCGTGCGTGCCGCCATGGGGTCGCGTTGCTGCAGGGCCTGCAGGATGGCGGTGTGTTCGTCCACGCGGGTGGCGACGTCGTCGTGGCAGACCCGCGCATACACCTCGCGTACGCGCGGCAATTCGTTGCGCATGCGCCAGATCAGCTGCACGCAGTGCGCCACCACCGGGTTGCCACTAATCCGCGCGATCGCCAGGTGGAAGGCGCGGTCGTAGTCGGCAGCGGCCGCATCGCTGAGCCCCGGTGCGGACAGCGCCTGGATCATGCCGTTCAACTCATCCAGCTCCGCATCGGTGATGTGGCTGGCGGCCAATGCGGCCGCCTCCGCCTCGATCACCGCGCGCGCGGCAGTCAGCTCGAACGCGCTGACATCCGGCAACGCGCCCTCGTCCGACGCCAGGCGTGGCTTGACGTACACGCCCGAGCCGATCTTGATCACGATGCGGCCCTGCGCTTCCAGCGCGATTTCGGCCTCGCGCACGGTGACGCGACTGACGCCGAAGCGCTCGGCCAACTCGCGCTCGCCCGGCAGGCGCGAGCCGACCGGGAATTCGCCCGTGTCGATCAGCGCGCGGATCTTGGCGGCAACGGAGTGGTACAGGCGGTTTTCGGACATCGGCGACTCAAACCCTCAGGGTGATCGGCCCGGCACACGGGTGCCGGACAGGTGGGCGACGCTAGAACCGGTAGCGCACCCCCAAATAATAACGTCGCCCGTAAGTGTTGTACTCACGGAAGCTGCCGGGCACCGGCATGTCGGAGATCCGCGGCTCGTTGGTCAGGTTGGAAGCCTCCAACGACACCGACAGCTGCGCATTGACGCGGTAGCTGGCACGCAGGTCCAGGGTGCCGCTGTCGCGCACGTAGCGGTTCTGCGCCGGGGCGCCGACGAACTTCTGGAAATACTCGGAGCGATACTTGTAGATGGCCTGCAGGTCGACCGCGCCGATGGCGTAATACAGCTGGCCGGAGAACACGTGCCGCGACAGGCCGAAGATATTGGCCGGCGCGACGATGCCGCTGCTCACCAGGCCGGTTGCCGGGTCGATCTGGTCGCCCAGGCGCAGATCCTGGGTCTTGTAGTTGGAATCGGCGTAGTTGTAGCTCAGCTTGACGCCCAGGCCGTCGAACGGCGCCGGCAGGTAGGAGAAGCGGTGGGTGCCGGTCAACTCCAGCCCGGTGAGATCGCTCTTTTGCCGGGTGGTGACGTCCTGCACCACCGGCACCACCACCGCGGTGCCGTCGATGACGAAGCGCTCGTCCACCACCGTGGGCACCGCGCCACCGGTGAACTGCTTGTAGTACACCGCGGCGCTGAGCAGGGAGTCGGCATTGGGATACCACTCCAGCGACACGTCCGCATTGGACGACAGCAGCGGCTGCGTGCGCGGGTTGCCGGTGGCGGTGATGCTGCCGATCGCCTCGCCGACGGTAGTGAATTCGGTCCCCGGTTCCAGGATGAAGGTGCGCCCGGCAGACAGTGCGACCAGATCCGGGCGCGCCATGGCCCGGTACAGCCCGACGCGCAGCTGGGTCTGCTCGGTGAGGCCGATGTTGGCGTTGAAGCTGGGCAGGAACACGCGGTTGGATGCGCGCACCGTCTGCGCGGCGAAGCGCCCGGTTTCCACCAGCTGGATGGTGCCGTCGGGGTTGTCGACCACGTCCAGCTCGCCGCGCAACCCCACCGAGCTGACATCGGTGCGCACCCAGCGCACGCCCAGGTTGCCGTCCAGCGGCAGCCCGAACAGCGTGCTGGCGAATTCGCCCATCACATACAACGCGCGGGTCTTTTCTTCCACGTCGGAGTCGGCGGTGCCGCGCGGGTCGGCATTGCGGCCGGTGTCGTCCACGCCGGTGATGGCGCTGAACAGACAGCGGCTGTCGAAGGTGGCCCACTGCTGGATGGTGTTGCCGCTGGCGCTGGAGAGGAAATCCTCCTGCGGGAACGGTTGCCGGCAGGCCAGGTTGGCGGCGCGGATCGTGGCCGGATCGGTGACGTTGCGTTCGACGCGGTCGTCCAGGTCGCGGTAGGTCGCCTCGGACAGGCGCACGCCGCCCTTGATGGAGGTGAGCAGCCCGCTCTCCGGGGTGAAGGCGCCATCGAAGCGCCAGGCCCGGATGGTGTGCTCGCGGCGCAACTCGTCGCGCCGCGCGCGCGCAGCGGCACTGAAATTGTCCGGGTTGTTCAGGTCGAACGCGGGATCGACCACGATCCCCGGCACATCGCCGGCATAGGTGTAGGTGTAGTCCACGCGTTGCCCGTTGATCCCGGGCACGCGGTTGCCGTTGATGTCGGTGGCATTGGAGCGCAGCCGCATCAGGCGGTCGATCTCGCTGCGCTCGGTGCGCGAATACGACAGGTCGGTGGACAGCATCCAGGCCGCGTTCGGGCGCCATTCCACGCGTAGCCCGCCACCGCGGTACTGCTCGTCGCGCACCTTGTAGTCGGTGGAGGATTCCACCGTGCTGCTGCCGGTATGGCCGAGCAAGGCGCCGTTGTCGCCCACCTGGCGGTTGTTGAGGTTGCGCAGGGTCTCGGAAAAATTGAGCTCGGCGCGGTCTTCAGTCACGGTACGCTGCGAATCCTGGTAATCCAGGCCCACCTCCAGGCCGTCGAAGGGCCGCCATTGCAGCGCGGCGAAGGCCGCGTCGCGTTGATCGTGCTCGCTGATCTGGCGGTACACGCGGCTGCCGGGCGCCAGGTAATACGGCGTCCCCGCCTGCACCTGCGCCGGGGTCACGGCGGTGCAGTTGCGGCTGGCGCCCACCACCTCGTTGGCGTTGCAGGCCGTCCAGGTGGAGCTGCTGCTCATCACCTCTTCCGGGTTGGTGCCCTCCAGCCGCTGCAGGCCGAGCGAGACCCCCAGCTTGCCGGCACCGCGCAGATCGAACTGGTCCAGGTAGCTGACGGTGCCGCGCCAACCCACGCCATCGGCATCGCGCAACTTGCTGTCGCCATCGGCATAGGTCGCCCGCCCGTCCAGTTGCACGCGGCGCTTGCCGAATTCCAGCGGCCGCACGGTCTGCATGTTGACCGTGCCGGCGATGCCACCTTCGACGAAGTCGGCGCGCTGGGTCTTGTAGATCGCCACGGTGTTGATGAGTTCGGAGGGGAACTGGTTGAAGTTCACCGAACGGTCGCCGCTGCCGTTGCTGGCCTCGCGCCCATTGAAGGTGGCCGAGCCCAGGAACGGCCCCAGGCCCCGGATGGAGATCTCCGACGCGCCGCCCTTTTCGCGGTGCGTGGCCGCACCGGTGATGGTCTCGATCGCCTCGCCGATCGACAGCGCCGGCAGGTCGCCGATGTCCTCGGCCGACAGCACGTCGGCCACCACCGTCTGCTCGCGCTTGCTGTCGATGGACGACTGGATCGAGCTGCGGATGCCGGTGACCTTGATCTGGTCCAGCGTGGTGGGCGCTTGCTCCGGTGCCTGCCGGGCAGCATCGCCCTGCTGAGCCAGGGCTGCCTGCGCGCTTGCCAGTGCAACGGCAGTCAGCAGCGCCTGGCCCATGGCATTTCGAATAATTGGTCTACGCGATTGGACTAGTTTCAGATACCGCACAATTCCTCCTCCCAAAGGATGCTCGAGACCGAGCGAGGTGGAGACTCCACGCGGATCAACGCCAAGTCAACAATTTCTGCGATTTATCGAACGAGCCACCTGACTAGGCCAGTTATGTGGATTATTTTGTGCAATTGCAGCATGACATCGAGCCGATCGCAGGCTTCAATACAGACCAACTGGACTATCGTTTTGGTTGACGAACCAGTTTGCACTGTTACCCTCGGCCATCACCGACGCGCCAGCGTCCAGGAGCATCCCGATGCGATCCCCCGTCTCCCTTGCCTGCCTGTTGCTGCTGTGTGCGCCCGCCTGGGTCGGCTCGGCCCAGGCCACCTCGTACCTGGTGCACGACCAGAGCGAGTACGCGGTGGCGGCGGCCGCGCTGCGTGCCGGCGATCGCATCGTGCTGGCCGATGGGCAGTGGCGGGATTTCGCCATCGTGCTGCGCGGGCAAGGCACTGCCGAGCAGCCAATCACCCTCACCGCGCAAACGCCGGGCAAGGTGATCATCAGCGGCACCTCCGACCTGCACATGGCCGGCACCTACCTGGTGGTGTCGGACCTGGTGTTCCGCGACGGCCATAGCCCCGGCGATGCGGTGCTGTCGTACCGCATCTCCAGCAAGGAACGCGCGCGCAACAGCCGCATCACCGGCGTGGTGGTGGATGGTTTCAGCAAGCCCACCCGTAGCGACTCGGACAACTGGGTGGCGCTGTACGACAGCGACAACCGCTTCGACCACAACCAGCTGGTCGGCAAGACCAATGCCGGCCCCACGCTGGTGGTGGTGCGCGACGCCACCCAGGGCCTGGACAATCGCCATCGCATCGACCACAACTGGTTCGGGCCACGCCCCAACCTGGGTGCCAATGGCGGCGAGACGCTACGCATCGGCACCAGCAGCGATGCCGACAGCGCCTCCAACTCGGTGGTGGACAACAACTGGTTCGAAGGCTGCGACGGCGAGGTGGAGGTGGTCTCCAACAAGTCCGGCGGCAACACCTACCGTGGCAATGTGTTCAAGCAATCGCGCGGCGCGCTGGTGCTGCGGCATGGCGATGGCAACCTGGTCGAGCGCAATGTGTTCTTCGGCGACGGCAAGGCCAACACCGGCGGCATCCGCGTGATCAACCGCAAGCAGACCGTGCGCCACAACTACCTGGAAAACCTGGCCGGCGACGGCTATTCGTCGGCGCTGAGCATCATGTACGGGGTGCCCAACTCGCCCGCCAACCGCTACGTGCAGGTGGACCAGGCGCGCATCGAGCGCAACACCTTCGTGACCGTCAACCAGCTGTACTTCGGTGCCGGCATGGATGCCGAGCGCACCGCCGCGCCGATCAACAGCCGCTTTGCCGGCAACCTGATCGTGGCCGCCAGCGACCCGGTGCGCGTGCTGGGCGATCTGTCCGGCATTGCCTTCACCAGCAACCTGCAAAGCCCGCTGGCCTCCACCCGCCTGCCCGGCGGCGTCAACAGCCGCCAGGTGACGATGACCCGCGCCAGCACCGGCTTGCTGGTCGCCGACAACGCCACTGGCGTCGGCGCCGACCCGGCGCTGAGCTACATCGCGCGCGCACAGGTGGGCGTGAGCTGGTACCCCAAGCAGGCAGCGCAGGCAGTCGCCGACAGCGGCCGCCGCACCCGCGTGCGGCCGGGGCAGTCCAGCCTGACCGACGCCGTGGCGCAGGCCGGCCCCGGCGACCGCCTGCAACTGGACGCAGGCCGCTACCAGGTCGATAACATCCTCGACGTGGACCGGCCGCTGACGCTGGAAGGCCCGCAACGCGGCCGCGCGCGCATCCGCTTTTCGCAGCCGGCGCTGTTCCAGATCGCGCCCGGCGGCTCGCTCCACCTGGCCCGGCTCGAGATCGATGGCCGCGCCGCACCCGCGCAGCCGGGCAATGCGGTGATCCGCACCGCACCCGGCACAGCGGTGGCGCAGTACCAGCTCACCTTGCGCGACACGCACCTGCATCATCTGGACGCGCAACCCGGCTTCGACGTGATCGCACTCGGCAAGGGCAGCCTGGCCGACAACATCCTGCTGGACCGGCTGCTGGTCGAGGACGTCTCCGGCAGCGTGCTGTCCGCGCACGCCGAGACCGACGACCGCGGCACCTACAACGTCGAACAGGTGACGGTGCAGCAGTCGCAGTTCCACCGCGTCGCCGGGCCGGTGCTGGACCTGTATCGCGGCGGCCGCGACGAAAGCACCTTCGGCCCGGTGCTGCAGGTGAGCGACTCGCACTTCACGCAGGTCGGCCGCAACACAGGTGCGTCGCTGCGCCTGCATGGCGTGCAGCGCATTGCGCTGCGCAATAACCGCTTCGCCGACAGCGCCGCGATCCTGGCGCAGCACACCACCGGCACACCTCACCTCATCGCCAGCGGCAACCAGTTCGTCGGCACCCCGGCCTTGCACGCCGACGCAGCGGAGCCCCTGCTATGACCCGTTCCACCCGCCTGTTGCTGCTGGTCCTGGTCGGCGCCGGCAGCGCCCTACCCTGCAGCGCCGCCCCGTCACCCGCGGCCGAACAATCGGCGCAGCCGCAACCGCGCGCCACCGACGCCGCGCCAGTACTGGTCACCGCCCAGCAATGGCGTGAGATGGCCAGCGCCGGCGCCAGGCTGCCGGTGTTCGCCCGCGAACAGGCACGCGCAGAAGCCAGCGTGCGCGCGGCGATGCGCGCCGGGGTGGACGTGCCGGTGCCCAGCGATCCCGGCGGCGGCGCCAGCCACGAGCAGCACAAACGCAACTACCAGGCCATCCAGGCCGCCGGCGCGCTGTACCGGCTCACCGGCGATCGCGCCTATGCCGACTATGCGCGCGACGTGCTGCTGGCCTACGCGCGCCTGTATCCCACGCTGGGCGCACACCCGGCCGGGCGCGGCCAGGTGCCGGGGCGGCTGTTCTGGCAGTCCTTGAACGACTCGGTGTGGCTGGTCTACGCAAGCCAGGGCTACGACGCCATCCGCGACACGCTCAGCGCGCAGGACCGCGCCACCATCGACCGCGACGTGTTCGCGCGCATGGCGCACTTCCTGTGCGACGAAAGCGCCGACAACTTCGACAAGATCCACAACCACGCCACCTGGGCGGTGGCTGCGGTCGGCATGACCGGTTATGTGCTGCGCGATCAGGCGCTGGTGGACAAGGCACTGCGCGGCAGCAGGCGCGATGGCAAGGCCGGCTTCCTGGCGCAGGTGGACCAGCTGTTCTCGCCGGACGGCTACTACGCCGAAGGCCCGTACTACCAACGCTATGCCCTGGCGCCGTTCGTGCTGTTCGCCAACGCGATCGAGCGCAACCAGCCGCAGCAGCACATCTTCCAGCGCCGCGACGGCGTGCTGCTCAAGGCCGTAAACAGCCTGGTGCAGAGCAGCTACGGCGGTTATTTCTTCCCAATCAACGACGCCATCCTCGACAAGGGCCTGGACACCGAAGAACTGGTGGCCGGCATCGGCATCGCCTACGCGCAGACCCACGACGCGCAGCTGCTGCCCATCGCGCAACGCCAGCGCCGCGTGCTGCTCACCCCCGAAGGCCTGGCCGTGGCCACCGCGCTCGCGCAAGGCCGCGCCCAACCGTTCGCCTTCGGCAGCGTGTTGCTGCGTGATGGCGCACAGGGCGACCAGGGCGCGCTGGCGATCCTGCGTAGCGGCGGCGAAGACGGCCAGACGCTGGTGATGAAGAACACTTCGCAAGGCATGGGCCACGGCCACTTCGACAAGTTGAACTGGCTGTTCTACGACAACGGCCAGCGCGTGGTCACCGACTACGGCGCGGCGCGTTTCCTGAATGTGGAAGCCAAGGCCGGCGGCATCTATCTGCCGGAAAACACCAGCTGGGCCAAGCAGACCGTTGCGCACAACACGCTGGTGGTGAACGAGACCAGCCACTTCAACGGCAACTGGAAGGTGGGCGAGCAACACGCGCCGACGCAGCTGCTGTTCGCCAGCACTGCCGACACCCAGATCGTGTCGGCGCGCATGCAGCAGGCCTACGACGGGGTCAGCTTCACCCGCACCCAGGCGCTGCTGTCGCACCCGCAGCTGCGCCTGCCGGTGGTGGTCGACCTGCTGCGCGTCAACGCCAGCGCTCCGGCACGTTACGACCTGCCGCTGCATTTCAACGGGCAGATCATGCAGGTCGGCTTCACCGCAGAGCGCGCACTGACGCAACGCCCGGTGCTGGGCAAGGCCAACGGCTATCAGCACCTGTGGGTGGACGCCTCCAGCGGTGCGAGCACCGACACGCGCAGCCTGAGCTGGCTGCTCGCCGGCCGCTTCTACAGCTACCGCTTCGGCAGCAGCGCGCCGGCGCGTGCCCTGCTGGTGGAGAGCGGAGCCAACGACCCGAACTTCAACCTGCGCCGCGAACCGGCGCTGATCCAGCGCGTCGATGGGCAGGCCAATGTCAGCTTCTTCGGCGTGCTGGAACCGCATGGCGAATACAACGGCACCGCCGAATACGTGCACGGCGCCAATAGCCGCATCCGCGCCATCGAGCGCGTGCGCGGCGACGATGCCGAGGTGATCGTGCTCACCCTGGTCGGCGGCCAGCGCATCGCGCTGGCGGTGGCCGACGACGCCGATGCACAACGCAGCCACCAGGTGCAGGCCGCCGGTCAGCGCTACAGCTGGCGCGGCGGCTACGCGCGCTTCGATCGCACTGCAGGTGCGCAATGAGCACCGCCCGCACGCGCCCCGCGGGCAAGCGCTCGGCGGTGCGCTGGCTGATCGTGGCGCTGATCGCGGTGGCCACGGTGATCAACTACATCGACCGCAACGCGCTGGCGGTGATGTGGCCGGCGATCTCGCGCGACATCGGCGCCACCAAGGAAGACTACGCGCTGCTGGTCACCATCTTCATGCTGTTCTATGCCGCCGGGCAGTTCGTGTTCGGGCGGCTGTTCGACATCATCGGCACCCGGCTCGGCTTTGCCCTGTCCATCGCGGTGTGGTCGATCTCCATCGCGCTGCATGCGGTCACGCACTCCATCATGGCGTTCTCGGTGGTGCGCGCGCTGCTGGGCATCAGCGAAGCCGGCGCCTGGCCGGGCGCGGTCAAGGCCAATGCGGAATGGTTTCCCGCGCGCGAGCGTGCGTTGGCGCAGGGCATCTTCAATGCCGGCGCCTCCATCGGCGCGATCGTCTCGGCGCCGCTGATCGCGCTGCTGTTCCTGTCGTTCGGCTGGAAGGGCACGTTCGTGCTGATCGGCGTGCTGGGCATGCTGTGGTTGCTGCCGTGGCTGGTGATCTACCGCGCCGGGCCGGACCGGCATCCCTGGGTCGACGCGGCCGAGCGTGCGTTGATCCTGGATGCGCCCGACGCCGGCAGCGCGCCGCCGCCGGCCTACCTGCCCACGCTGCGCCAGCTGATGTCACACCGGCAAAGCTGGGGGATCGTGCTGGCGCGGTTCTTCCTGGACCCGATCTGGTGGCTGTTCGTGTCGTGGCTGCCAATCTACCTGGCCGAGACCTTCCACTTCGACATCAAGCAGATCGGCGCATTCGCCTGGGTGCCGTTCGTCGGTGCGATGCTGGGCAGCCTGTGCGGCGGCTGGCTGTCCGGGCGCCTGATCGCGGCCGGCTGGAGCGTGGACCGCGCGCGCAAATGGACCATCACCCTGGGCGGGGCCATCATGGCGCCGGCGCTGCTGGGCGCCGTGCAGGCCGCCGACCCGCGCATGGCGGTGCTGACGATTGCCGCCGTGCTGTTCGGCTTCCAGATCGCCATCGGCAATATCCAGACCCTGCCCGGCGATCTGTTCGCCGGTAAATCGGTCGGCTCGCTGGCCGGCATCGGCGGCATGGCCGCGGTGGCCGGCACCTTGATCACCACCTGGCTGGTTCCGGTGATGACCGCAACGTCATACGCACCGATGTTCATTCTGGTCGCCGCGCTGGTGCCGGCCTCGCTGGCCGCGCTGTGGCTGGTCACCGGCCGCATCCACCGACTCGACGCGGCGGGCACCTGAGCGTGCCCGCTGCCTACCCCGCTTTCCCCACACCAACAGGACACACCCGCATGCACTTCCACGACAAGGTCGCCATCGTCACCGGCGGTGGCCGCGATATCGGCCGCGCCATCTCGCTCAAGCTGGCCGCGGCCGGCGCCAAGGTCTGCATCAACTACGCCAACGACGACGCCAGCGCGCGCGACACGCTGGCACAGCTGCAGGCTGCCGGCGGCCAGGGCATCCTGCACCGCGCCGACGTCACCGATGCCACCGCCGTGGCCGGCCTGCTGACCGCCACGCGCACCGCCTTCGGCCAGCACATCGACGTGCTGATCAACGTGGCCGGCGGCATGCTGGCGCGCAAGCCGCTGGCCGACATCGACGAGGCCTTCTTCCATCAGGTGATGGACCTCAACCTCAAATCGGTCTACCTGACCACCCAGGCGGTGGCGCCGCATATGCGCGAAGGCGGCGCGATCGTCAATTTCGCCTCGCTTGCCGGGCGCGATGGCGGCGGGCCGGGCGCGGCCATCTACGCCACCGCCAAGGCGGCGGTGATGACCTTCTCGCGTGCGATGGCCAAGGAACTGGGCCCGCGCGGCATCCGCGTCAACGCATTGTGCTGCGGCATGATCTCCACCCGCTTCCACGACGACTTCACCAAGCCGGAAGTGCGTGCCTTCGTCGCCAATGCCACCCCGCTGCGGCGCGAAGGCCGCCCGGAGGAAGCCGCCGATGCGGCGTTGTACCTGGCCTCGGATGCGGCCAGCTTCATCAATGGCGCCAACCTGGACGTCAACGGCGGCGTGTTCTTTTCCTGACCGACAAAGGAGTCCTGCGCATGCGCTGGCGATGGATGATGACTGCGACACTGAGTGTGGTGCTGGCAGGCCCGGCCACGGCGCACCCGGCACCCCGCTGGGTGCCGGCCTGGATCGCTTCGGCAACCCCGGACCGGCTCGACGGCGGTGCCGACACGCCGCTGCAATTTGCCGATGAAACGGTGCGCCAGGACATGCGCCTGGGCAGCGCGGCAGTGGCCCTGCGCGTGCGCATCAGCAACGAGCTGGGCACCGCACCGCTGACCATCGCTGCGGGCACCGCGCGCCTGCTCGGCGGCGGCGGGGACGCGCAACCGCTGCGCTTTGACGGGCGCGCCAGCGTGACCGTGCCGCCCGGTGGCGTGCTGCTCAGCGACCCGGTGCCGCTGCGTGCACCGGCATTGGGCGAGGTGGCGGTCAGCCTGTATTTCCCAACGCCGGCGCGGCCGGCGGTACGCCGCACGGCGGTGCGGGTGGTCAAGGGCCAGGCCGAGGTGCCGGACAGCAAGGCGTTGGCGTATCGCCAGAACGTCATCTCCGCCCTTTACGTGCAACCACCGCATCCACGCCAGACGGTGGTGGTGGCGCTGGGCGATTCCATCACCGAAGGCGCCACCGCCACACGCGGCGCCAATGGCGATTGGCCGGCCCTGCTGGCCAGGCGGCTGGAGCAGCGTTGCCCCGGCAGCGTGGTGGTGCTCAACGCCGGCATCAGCGGCAACAAGCTGCTCGACGACGGCCGCAGCCCCAGCGCGCTGGCGCGGCTGGATCGCGACGTGCTGGCACTGCCCGGCGTGGACCAGGTGATCCTGTTCGAAGGCATCAACGACATCCGCCACAGCGGTCCGCCGGATGCGATTGCCGGCCGCAATGCCGCCGACATGGTGCTGGGATATCGCCAGATCGTGACCCGGCTGCAGCAGCACGGCATCGCGGTGATCGGCGCCACGCTGACCCCGTTCGGCAACTCCGACCGCTACGAACCGGTGGCGGCAGCCACGCGCCAGACGCTCAACGGCTTCATCCGCGACGGTCAGGCATTCGATGCGGTGATCGACTTCGACGCCGCGTTGCGCGACCCGGCCAGGCCGGAGTGGCTACCCGCCGCGCTGACCCGCGACTTCCTGCATCCCAACGATGCCGGTTACCAGCGCATGGCCGAGTCGGTGGACCTGTCGTTGTTCTGCAAGGCCCGCTGAGCCGCCGGTCGCCACGCCGTGGCGCACATGCGCCAGGCGGGCTGCCACGCTGGTGCGGCGGCACCGCCGGCATGCACGCCGGCCTGCCGGCGCGCTAGCGCTTTTTCAGGATGCTGATCTCTCCGGAGGTCTCCAGGATCGCCATGTCGATATCGGCATCGTCGCGGCAATCGGCCTTGCGTTTTGCCACTTCGAAATCGGCATAGCTGACGTTGTGGCGGACCAGTTCCTTCCAGTAGATCTCACCGCCACGCGCCAGCAGCGCCGGGGTGCCCTGCACCCAGGTATCGATCCGCCGGCTGCGCGCGGTGGCCATGCCCACCAGCCAGTTCAACACCAGCAAGGTGGCCGCCAGGATCATGCCGCCCAGCAGCGAGACGTCCTTGCCGATCAACGAGTTCTGCACAGCGGTTCCCAGCAGCACGATGAGCAGCACGTCGAACGGCGTGGATTGGCCCAGCGCGCGCTTGCCGGTCATGCGCGTCAACAGCAGGACCACGGTATAGACCGCTACCGCACGCAGCACGAACTCCCACCACGGCATGTCCAGGTGCATCATTTCGTAAAAGCGCACGCGTGTTTCCACGTCCAGCATCGTGTGTCCTGACCGCCGTTGATCGATGGCGCACGCTAGTGCGGAAACGGTGAAGGCGCCGTGCTGTCGCCATCGTTGCCGAGTCCGCCCGCCCGGCACCCATCGTGCAGCGCATCACGGCTTTTCGCTGGCGATCCGTTAGCGTCTGGCCTGGACAGACGGGGATGGCGGGCATGCGGAAAGGGATCACGCGTCGCGGGTTGCTGCTGGGCACCGCCTCGGCAGCAGTGTTGGCACAGGTACCGCTGGGAGTTGCGCTGCCGCGCCGTGCGGCCGCGGCGCCGGCCTTTATCGATGCGTTGATCGCGCGCATGAGCGTGGAGGAAAAAGCCGGGCAGCTGACGCTGTCCGGTTCGGCGCAGCAGACCGATGCCGCCGCGGCGGCCAATCCGATCAATACCGTGCCCACAGCCGAGGGCCAGCTTGCCGCCGCGCGTGCCGGGCGGGTGGGCGGCATCTTCAATGGCTCCAATGTGCTGTGGCATCAGCAACTGCAACAGGCCGCGCTGCAGAGCCGCCTGAAGATTCCGCTGCTGTTTGCCGCCGATGTGATCCACGGGTTCACCACGGTGTTTCCGGTGCCGCTGGCCGAGGCCGCCAGCTTCGAGCCGGCGCTGGCGCAACGCACCGCGCGTGCGGCCGCACTGGAGGCCAGTGCGGTCGGCATCGACTGGACCTTCGCGCCGATGGTGGACATCGCGCGCGATGCGCGCTGGGGGCGCGGCGTGGAAGGCAGTGGCGAAGACGTGCTGCTCGGCCGGCGTTTTGCGCAGGCCCGCGTGCGCGGCTTCCAGGGCGAGGGCCTGGATCATGCCGATGCACTTGCAGCCTGCCCCAAGCATTTCGCGGCCTATGGGGCCGCCGAGGCCGGGCTGGACTACAACACCGTCGACATCTCCGAGCGCAGCCTGCGCGAGGTCTATTTCCCACCGTTCCAGGCTGCCTTCGATGCCGGCGCAGTGACCACGATGGTGGCCTTCAACGAGATCGCCGGCATCCCTGCCACCGCCAATCGCTGGTTGCTGGGCGAGGTATTGCGCGGCGAGTGGGACTACCGCGGCCTGGTGGTGTCCGACTACACCGGCGATCTGGAATTGATCGGGCACGGGTTTGCCAGCGATGCGCGCGAGGCGACCAGGCTGGCGTTCCTGGCCGGTGTGGACATCAGCATGCAGAGCGGGCTGTACCTGCAGCATCTGCCGGCGCTGGTGGCCGCCGGCGAGGTGACGATGGCGCAGCTGGATGCCTCGGTGCGGCGCGTGCTGCAATTCAAGGCCGAGCTTGGATTGTTCGACAATCCGTTCCTGCGCATCGTGCCGGCACGCGCACAGGCGCGGCAGCGGCGCCCGGACAGCCTGGCACTGGCGCGCGAGGCGGCGCGCAAATCCATCGTGCTGCTCAAGAACGATGGCGAGCTGCTGCCACTGAAGACGCAGGGGCAACGCATCGCGCTGATCGGGCCGATGGCACGCAACTGGACCGACAGCGCCGGCCCGTGGACGCTGTTCGGCGGCGACGACAGCGGCAACGACCTGGCCACCGCAGTGCGCGCGCGGCTGGGCAACCCGGACGGCCTGCAGGTGGTGGAAGGCTGCGACTTCGAACATGGCCTGCCCGGCGGCGTGCAGGCGGCCGTCACCGCAGCGGCGTCCGCGGATGTGGCGGTGCTGGCGATCGGCGAGCCGATGCGCTACTCCGGCGAAGCGCAATCGCGCAGCGAGATCGTCATTCCCGCCGTGCAGCAAGCGCTGCTGGCTGCGGTGGCAGCCACCGGCACGCCGGTGGTGGTGGTGCTCAGCAACGGCCGTGCGCTGGTGATTGATGGCCCGGTGCTCAAGGCGCCGGCGATCCTGGTCGGCTGGTTCCTGGGCTCGGCATCGGGCGCCGCGCTGGCGGACATCCTGTTCGGCGCGCACGGTCCGTCCGGGCGCCTGCCGGTGAGTTTTCCGCACACCGCCGGGCAGGTGCCCTATAGCTATGCGCACAAGCCCAGCGGCCGTGCCGACCCGCGCCCGGATGCCTTGCAACCGTTCAAGACCCGCTACCGCACCGCGCCCAATGCCGCGTTGTTTCCGTTCGGGCACGGCCTGACCTATGGCCGCATCGAATACGGCGAACTGCGCTTGAGCGATGCACGCATGGCGGCGGCCGGCAGCCTGCGCATCAGCGCGCGCATCCACAACCGCGGCACGCGCGATGCCGAAGAAGTGGCGCAGCTCTACATCCGCGACCGCAGCGCCAGCATCACCCGCCCGGTGCGCGAGCTGAAGGACTTCCGCAAGCTGGCGGTGCCGGCGGGCGGCAGCGCGGTGGTGGAGTTCGTGCTGCGCCGTGAGGACCTGCTGTTTATCGGCCAGGCATTGAAGCCGACGGTAGAGCCTGGCGTATTCGATCTCTGGGTGGCGCCCTCTGCAGAGGCCGAGGGCGTGTCTGCGAGTTTTGAATTGATGGGCTGAGCGCCAGTCGCAATCGGAATGGCTCAGCTCAGGGGATGGATATGCGGCGTATCCCGCTCACGCAGAGGGCATCGCGCCCAGGTTGGCTCGGGAACACATCCCTATTGCGCTCACGCTCTCGGTCGCATTGAGAGGGAACTGGGTCTTGAGGGGGGATTGGACGGTGCGTGTGCCTCGGTTTGCAGCGGACGATCTGCGGGTTTGCTGTGGGGTCCTTGCCCGCCTACCCTCGCGGGACACGCCGCAAGTACGTCCTTGTAGGCTCTTACGCGGCATCCATGCCGCGTAAGGTCCCGCGACGGTGGGTGGGCAAGGACCCGTCGGGTTGGTCGGTGTGCGTGGTTAGGAGCAGTGATGCCGTGCCGTGCCCTGCAATGCGATGCGATGGAGACGCAGTGCGGTCTGATTAGCGTTCTTCGACGCGAGCAACTCGCTGCCATGCCGACATCGATTCACGCGTCATCGAAGGCGCGTCTGGGCAACACGTTGACGCAATCGCTACAACCTTCGAAAGGTTTGTCAGCCGATCTTATTTCCGCGCAACACCTCTGCAAGGAACGGCGCAGTGCGGCTGCCACGCTGCCGCGCAACCGCCTCCGGCGCACCCGCCGCCACGACAGCGCCACCCGCGCCGCCCGCGCCCGGGCCCATGTCCAGCACCCAGTCGCTGCTGGCGGCCACGCGCATGTCGTGCTCGACCACGATCACCGTATTGCCAGCCTCCACCAGGCCTTGCAGCTGAAGCATCAAGGTATCCACATCGGCCGGATGCAGGCCGGTAGTCGGCTCGTCCAGCACGTACACGGTGTCGCGCCGCTGCGCGCGTTGCAGCTCGGTGGCCAGCTTGATGCGCTGCGCCTCGCCGCCGGACAGCTCGGTGGCCGGCTGGCCGAGCCGCAGATAGCCCAGCCCCACTTCGCGCAATACCTGCAACGGGCGCAGCACGCTGGGGTCGTCGGCAAAGAAGCTGGCGGCCTGGTCCACGGTCATCGCCAACACCTGCGCGATGTTGTGACCCCGCAGCGCGATCTCCAGGGTCTTGGTGTTGTAGCGCGCGCCGTGGCAGCTGGGGCATGGCGCGTACACGCTGGGCATGAACAGCAATTCCACATGCACCGAGCCCTCGCCCTCGCAGGTGGCGCAGCGGCCCTTGGCGACGTTGAACGAAAACTGCCCCGGGTCATAACGGCGGCGGCGCGCGGCGGGTGTGGCGGCGAACAACTTGCGCACCGGATCGAACAGGCCGGTGTAGGTGGCCAGATTGGAGCGTGGCGTGCGGCCGATCGGTTTCTGGTCCACCCGCACCAGGCGGCGCACCTGGTCGAGCCCGCCGACGATCGCACCACCCAGCGGCACCTGCGTGCCGCGCTCCAGCGGGTCCAGCGCTTCGTCTTCCTCTGCCTGGGTTTGTCCAAGATGGGCGGCCAGCAGTTCCACCAATGCCTGGCTCACCAGCGACGACTTGCCCGAGCCGGACACACCGGTCACGGTGGTGAATACCCCCAGCGGCAGGTCCACATCCAGCTCGCGCACATTGTTGCGGGTGATGCCGCGCAACTGCAGCCAACCGGTGGCCGCACGCGCATGGCTGTGCACCTGCGGCGGGGTGCCGAACAGGTAACGCCGCGTGGACGAGGCCTCCACCTGCTCCAGCCCCGCGGGCGGGCCGCTGTACAGCACCTGCCCGCCGTGCACGCCGGCAGCCGGGCCGACGTCGACGATCCAGTCGGCGTGGCGGATCACATCCACCTCGTGTTCGACCACGAATACCGAATTGCCGGCGGCCTTGAGCTGATCCAGCGCGCCCAGCAAGGCCTGCGCATCGGCCGGATGCAGGCCCGCCGATGGCTCGTCCATCACATACACCACGCCGAACAACTGCGAGCGGATCTGCGTGGCCAGCCGCAGCCGTTGCAGCTCGCCCGGCGACAGCGTCGGCGTGCTGCGCTCCAGGCTGAGATAACCCAGGCCCAGCGCCTGCACCACCTCGATCCGCGCGCGCAGGTCGGCGGCGATGCGTTGCGCGGCAATCGCCTGCTCGGGATGCGTGTCGGCCTGCTTGCGCCTGTCGTTGCGCGTCCGCTTGCCACCGGCACCTTCCGCAGCCGGGCGCAGCAGGTCGGCCACCTCGTCCAGCGGCCTCCGCGACAGCTCGCCGATATCCAGGCCGGCGAAGGTCACCGACAGCGCCTCGCGCCGCAGCCGCTTGCCGTCGCACTGCGGGCACTGCGTGCTGATCAGGTACTGCGCCACGCGCTTTTTCATCTGCGCGCTCTGCGTGGTGGCAAAGGTGTGCAGCACATAGCGCCGCGCGCTGGTGAAGGTGCCCATGTAGCTGGGCTCTTCCTTGCGGCGCAGCGCGCGCCTGGCCTCGTCCAGGCTGTAGCCGGCGTACACCGGCACCACCGGTTGCTCGTCGGTGTAGAGGATCCAGTCGCGGGTCTTCTTCGGCAGCTTGTGCCACGGCAGGTCAACGTCGTGGCCCAGCGTGGTGAGGATGTCGCGCTGGTTCTGGCCATGCCAGGCACCGGGCCAGGCGGCAACCGCGCGATCGCGGATGCTCAACGTGGGATCCAGCACCATGGTCGCCTCGGTCGCATCGTAGATACGCCCCAGACCATGGCAAGTAGGGCAGGCACCGGCCGGGGTATTGGGCGAAAAGCCGTCGGCGTAGATGATGTCCTGCCCCGGCGGGTAGCTGCCCGCACGCGAATACAGCATGCGCAGGGAGTTGGAGATGGTGGTGACGCTACCCACCGACGAGCGCGCACTCGGCGCGCCGCGCGCCTGCTGCAAGGCCACCGCCGGCGGCAGGCCTTCGATGGAATCCACTTCCGGCACGCCGACCTGGTCGATCAGGCGCCGCGCATACGGCGAGATCGAATCCAGGTAACGCCGCTGCGCTTCGGCAAACACGGTACCGAACGCCAGCGACGACTTGCCCGAGCCGGACACCCCGGTGAACACCACCAGCGCATCGCGCGGGATGTCCACGTCCACGTTCTTGAGGTTGTGCTCGCGCGCACCGCGCACGCGCACCAGGCCGGAGGAAGACGACGCTGCGCTGGACATGAGTGACACACCGACATTCGACAATGCGCCAGCCTACCGCGTGCCGCATACAGCCGGTGTCAGTGTTGACAGCGAGTCCTGCGGTGCTTCAATCAAGCAACCCGCTGATCACCCTGGAATGCATCGGTCGAAGGCGCGGTGCCCTCACCGCTCGCGGGCTATGCCGTAAACCATCCCAGGGGCTCGATGGCGGCATCCATGCCGCCACACGGTCCTGCAAGCGGCGAGGACACCGCACAAGACAGTTGCCGGCTGCTTTGTTGAAAACCATGCGCGCCGGCCAACTCAACTGGTCCTTGTCCGCCCACCGTCGCGGGACCTTACGCGGCATGGATGCCGCGTAAGAGCCTACATGGACGTACTTGCGGCGTGTCCTGCGAGGGTGGGCGGGCAAGGGCCCTGCAGCAAACCCACAGCGTCAAGAGCGCGGCGAGAACACCTCACCAGAAAGTCAGTCGGTTGCCTTATCGAAAACCACACACACCGGCCATCTCGACAGGTCCTTGCCCGCCCACCGTCGCGGGACCTTACGCGGCATGGATGCCGCGTAAGAGCCTACACGGACGTACTTGCGGCGTGTCCCGCGACGGTGGGCGGGCAAGGGCCCCGCAGCCAACTCACAAATCAGCCGCTCTACAACACATTCACCCCAGCGCGTGCGCCGGCACCGGCTGCTCGCCGGTCTCCGCCAGCGCCTGCATGCGCGCCACCACACCACTGAACAGCCGTGCAGTCGCCGCGCCACGCGTGCGGAAGATCTCCTCAAGCTCACCGTAGTACCACAACGTGCCGGCGCGCCCGGCGGTGAATACGTTGAAGATGTCCTGGCCCACGTCCGGGTTTTCCAGGTCCTGCACGATGGTGCGCGCGTTATAGAGCTTGTCGCAGCCGGACACCAGCAAGGCGCGCTCGGGCGTGTTGCGCAGGTGCTCCAGGTAGGCCAGCTTGCGCTCGCGCCAGTCGCGTTTGCGCGCGCTGGCGGTGTTGTCCACCTCGGCCTTGTCTTCGGCAGTGGCATCGGTGCACGCCATCACGATGTCGGCCACCGCATCGCCGAACTGCGCGCGGATCGAGGCCTCATGACCGCCGCCGCAGTCTTCCACCACATCATGCAGCAGCCCGGCGATGGCCTGCTCTTCGTCGCCGCCGCATTCCAGCACCAGCGTGGACACGCCCAGCAAGTGGCTCAGATACGGAATCTGCGTGCCCTTGCGTACCTGCCCGGCATGGGCAATGCGCGCGTAATCCACGGCCAGGGCGTAACGTTCGGTGAGAGCGGTCATGGGGCGTCCGATGCGGGGAATGGCGCATTATCGCCGAGCCCGGTGACGCCCCAGGTGAGGATGGCGCGAGGATGCGTGTGCAGACTCAATGACGCGCTGTTGCGGCCGATACCGCTAGGCTACCTCCACGCCGCACGATTGCTCAGCCATGCCCACGCTCCCCGTTTGCAACGCCTGCCGCGACGGCCAGGACTTTCCCACCGCCATCACCATGGCGTTCCAGCCGATCGTGGACGTGTCCACCCGCAGCATCTACGCCGGTGAGGCGCTGGTGCGCGGCGTCAACGGCGAATCGGCCGGCAGCATCCTGGCCGCCGTGGATGAGCGCAACCGCTACGCCTTCGACCAGGCCTGCCGCATCAAGGCGATCGAATGCGCCGCGCAGATCGCGCTGCCGGCCCTGTTGTCAATCAACTTCATGCCCAACGCGGTCTACAACCCCGAACACTGTTTGCGCGCCACGCTCTCGGCCACTGCGCAGTACGGCTGGCCGCTGGACGCCATCATCTTCGAGGTCAGCGAACAGGAACACCTGGCCGAGCCGGCGCATCTGCTCGACATCATGCGCACCTACCAGGCGCGCGGCCTGAAGACCGCCATCGACGACTTCGGCGCCGGCTATTCCGGCCTCGGCCTGCTGGCCGATTTCCAGCCGGACCTGCTCAAGCTGGACATCGCCCTGGTGCGCGGCATCGACGCCGACCGCAGCCGCCAGGCCATCGTCCGCCACACCACCCGCATGTGCGAGGAACTCGGCATCGCCGTCATTGCCGAAGGCATCGAGCACCCGGACGAATACCGCACCCTGCGCGACATGGGCATTCACCTGCAGCAAGGCTATCTGTTCGCCCGCCCAACGATCGGCGAGCTACCGCAGGTGCACTGGCCGGAGTAAGTGGGCGCCACGAAACAAGCGAACCGCCTCCCTTAGCAGACTTGCCATCGCCCCACACAAAATCCCCGCCCGACCAAATCAAACAGCACGCAAGCCGCTTTTACGATTCCCGATTCCCCAATCCCGATTCCCAGCGGCGCCCAGCCCCATCCCCACCCCGCCAACCAACCGCGCCGCCTCACACATACCGCGGTATCGGCCCCAGCTGCGGCGTCTGGTCCGGCAACTCCACTTCCACCTCGTCCACATAGCACCAGCCCCAGCCTTCGGGCGGGTCGTAGCCTTCGATGATGGGGTGGCTTGTGGCGTGATAGTGCGCCGTGGCGTGCTTGTGCGGCGAATCATCGCAGCACCCCACGTGGCCGCAGCTGCGGCACAGGCGCAGATGCACCCAGGTGCTGTCGATGGCCAGGCAGTCTTCGCAGCCACGTGCGCTGGGCGTGACCTCGCTGATCTGCGCGGTATGTGTGCACTGATCGCTCATGAGGTGGTGGACTCCTGTGAGGCACTGACAAGTTCGGATGCCGGCACCGGGTTGGCCTGGTGTGCCAGGTATTGATGGATCTGCGCGACGACCGCCGCGCCCTCGCCCACCGCTGCGGCCACGCGCTTGACCGAGCCGGCCCGCACATCACCGATGGCGAACACGCCGGGGCGATTGGTTTCCAGCGGTAGACAGGCCGGCACGCCATCGCCGCGTGCGTTGCCGGTGACGACGAAGCCACGCGCATCGGTCTCCACGCACTGCTGCAGCCAGCCGGTGTTGGGGTCGGCGCCGACGAACAGGAACAGGTGTCGCAATTCCACCCGCGTGGTCTGCCCATCGGCGCGCGTGCGCAACACCGCCGCCTGCAGGCCGCGCTCCGGGTCGCCTTCCAGCGCGGACACTTCGGTGCCGGTATGCAGCTGCACGTTCGGCAGCACGGCGATGCGGTCGATCAGGTATTGCGACATCGACGATTCCAGCCCTTCGCCGCGAATGATCAGGTGCAGTTCCTTCACCCGCGGTGCCAGAAACGCCACGGCCTGACCGGCGGAATTGCCGCCGCCCACCAGCGCCACCACGCCGCCCTCGCACAGCCGCGCTTCCACCGGCGAGGCCCAGTACGAGACGCCATGGCCTTCGAAACGCTCCAGCCCGTCGATCTCCGGGCGCCGGTAACGCGCCCCGGAGGCGACCACCACGGTGCTGGCCAGCAGCTGCTTGCCGTCGGCCAGATCCAGCTTCAGCGCACCGTCGTCGCGCCCGCATTCCAGCGTGCCGGCCTCGATCGGAATCGCCAGCTCGGCACCGAATTTCAGCGCCTGGTTATAGGCGCGCCCGGCCAGCGCCTGGCCGGAAATGCCGGTGGGAAAGCCCAGATAGTTTTCGATGCGTGCCGAGGCGCCGGCCTGGCCGCCGATGGCGCGCTGGTCCAGCACCAGCACCGACAGGCCTTCGGAGGCCGCATACACCGCCGTCGCCAGACCGGCCGGGCCGGCGCCGACGATGGCCACGTCGTAGCGCTTGTCCGGGTCGATGTCCGGCGTCATGCCCAGGCAATGCGCCGCTTCGGCATCGCTGGGCTGGCGCAGCACCCGCCCGCTCGGGCACACCATCACCGGCAGTTCCTGCTCCTGGATGCCGAAGCGCTGCACCAACGCGCGGCCTTCCTCGTCGGAGGCATCGATCACCGTGTTCGGGTAACCGTTGCGGGTGAGAAAGCCCTGCAACCGGGTCAGATGCGGATCGTCCGGCTCGCCGATCAATACCGAGCCCGAGGCATCGCCTTCGATCAGGCCGACGCGGCGCAGGATCAACGCACGCATCACCACCTCGCCCACTTCGGCCGAGCTGATCATCAGCGCGCGCAGATGCGCGGTGTCGAACGGCAGCGCCAGGCAGCCCTGCGGCCCGGCACGCCCACCGGCGAGTGAGGCGCGCCCGGCCAGCTGGCTGACCTCGCCGGTGAACTGGCCGGGCGTCTGCAAGGTGATCGGCTTTTCGTTGCCCAACCCGTCGCGACGCACCACTTCGATGGCGCCTTCCAGCACCACCCACACCGGCGCGTGCGCATCACCCACGTCGAAGACGAGCTCGCCCGCATCGAAACGCTGCGCCGGCCCGCTGGCAAACCGCCGCGTGATCGCCAATTGGCCCGAGTCCAGCTCGGGAAACATCTGATGGTGGCGGGTATCGGCCAGGGACATGGAGTGGCGACGCTGAGGGGGGAGTACATGCAAGCATGGCCAGCCGTGAGGGTGATGGCAATCACCCGAACGGGCCATGCCGTGCGCGACAGAGCGCATGCACGAGCAGCACCGGCGCGCGCACCAGTGCGGTGTTTGCACAGGCAAAACACCTCACGCGGCTGCCAGCGGTACCGCACGCTCACCAGCGGTGACCGGCACAATCAACCGCAACCGTACGCGCAGAAGGTGGCCGACGTAGCTGCTGCGCTGGCCGTCAAGCGAACACGGCACTGGGCCCGCAGCCGGTACGCGGCACTCGTGTGATCCCGTCGCTCCTGTTGCCCGGGAGACTCCGGCTTGCTCCGCACCGTGCCGACGAAGCCACACCACGCTTGTCAGCCACGCTCCGGTTGTACCGGCTCCCAGTGCGGCCCGTGCTGGCCGGCGGCCATGCGCTCGGCCGGGCGCACGCGAAACACCACGCTGATGCGCTCGCCCACCGCACGTGCGGTCTTGGCGATGCCGTGCTCGTGGCTCAGTTGCGAGGCATGGCTCATCGCCAGCAGGCTGCCGGGCGCCAGTTCCACACCGATCGCACGCGTATTGCCGTCCTTTGCGCGCAGCTGCATCCGCCGCGTCGCGCCCAGCGACACCAATGCGATCGGATGCGGCGCCAGCAACGTCTGCAGCTTGTCGTGATGCATCGCCACGCTGTCGCGGCCATCGCGATACAGATTCAGGCCTACCGCGTTGTACGGCGCGGGCAACACGGCCTGCACCGCATCGAGCAGCGCCTGCAGCGGCAGCCCGGGCGGCAGCGGTGCGTCCAGCCGATACGATGCCAGCAGCCGCGGCACCTCCACCACACGGTCATACATCTCGCGGCGCTGGCTGCGCCAGTCGGTCGCCTGGCGCAATGCGGCAAAGCACTGCTGCGCCACGGCAGGCGCCAGCAGCTGCGGCCAGTAGCGCACGCCGCCCTGCGTATCGTGCAGCAGCTGCACGGGCGCGGTGGGAGTATCGAACAGATCCATCCGGGTGATATGCGGACGGTTTGCGCGATTTCAGCAGCCTGCCGTTGCGATTGCCCGCAGCCGAGGCCCCGCATTCGCACGCTCTCTCGCAGCTGCTGGCATTGCGCTCGTTCCGTGCAGAAAGGCGACGGATCTGCGCATCCGCTGTCTCCTGCGCGCAGCGCCGGCAACCTCTCAAAGACAGCCGCAGGCATCACCGCCGCCCGCCGCGCACCGGTTAGCGAGCTCAACGATGCAGGCATGGATGTCATGCGATCAGGCCCGACAGCTGTGCTACGGTCCGGCGCTGCATCCGCCTGGAACCGTTCGCATGCAGCATCGCTCAATCGCCTTCTCTCCCCTGCGTTGGCTGGCGCTGCTTGCCGCCTGCGTCAGCTTTGCCGGCAGCGCGGCGCCACGTGGGGACGACGCGGGCTTCAGCGCGGTCGACCCGTTGATCGGCACCGGTGGCGAAGGCCACACCTATCCCGGTGCCACGCTGCCGTTCGGCATGGTGCAGCTGAGCCCGGACACGCAGATCAAGCCGCGCAAGGAGGCCTATGGCTGGGCCGCCGGTTACCGGCATGGCGACACCACGATTGTCGGCTTCTCGCACACGCACTTTTCCGGCTCCGGGCATTCGGACCTGGGCGATGTGCTGCTGATGCCGCAGACCGGCCAGGTCAAACTCGAACGCGGCGATGTCGCTACACCGGGCAGCGGCTATACCGCGCAGTTCGACCATGCCAGCGAGCAGGCGCAGCCCGGCTATTACGCGGTGACCTTGAAAGACCGCAACATCCGCGCCGAACTCACCGCCAGTGCGCGCGTGGGTGTGCATCGCTACACCTTCCCCAAGGGCACGCCGGCGCATGTACTGGTGGACCTGCGCACCAGCCTTTACGACTACCCCGGCAAGGTGCAGTGGTCGCGGCTGCGCGTACGCGGCGATGGCACCGTGACCGGCTTTCGCGAAACCCGCGGCTGGGCACCCGGCCGCCAGCTGTACTTCGCCATGCGCTTCTCCCGCCCGCTCACCGCCACCCAATTGCACGACACCGAGCAGGACGTCCCGTACAAGGGCTTTCCGCCGCCGGGCGAGAAGAACCCCGCGCAGCGTGCACAGATCGAAGGCCGGCAGCTGGTCGGCGTGTTCGACGTCGCCAACGATGGCACGCCGCTGGTGGTCAAGGTTGCACTGTCGCCGGTCAGCGAGGCCGGCGCCATCGCCAATCTCGACGCGGAAGTGCCCGATTTCGATTTCGACCGCGTGCGCGCCGAGGCCCGCGCGCAGTGGACACAGGCGCTGTCGGCGATCGATGCGCAAGGCACGCCGCAACAGCGCACCCAGCTCTACACCGCGCTGTATCACACCCTGCTCGGCCCCACCCTGTTCATGGACAGCGATAGCCAGTACCGCGGGCCGGACAACGCCGTGCATCAGGCGCGTGGCTGGACCAACTATTCCACCTTCTCGCTCTGGGACACCTACCGCGCCCTGCATCCGCTGCTGACCCTGGTGCAGCCGCCGCAACGCAGCAGCGACATGGTCAATTCCTTGCTCGCCTCGCGCCGCGAGAGCGCCTACGGCATCCTGCCCGTCTGGGCGTTCCACGGCCTGGAAACCTGGTGCATGATTGGCTACCACGCCGTGCCGGTGATTGCCGACGCCTACATGAAAGGCATCGGCGGCTTCGATGCCGACGAAGCGCTCGATGCCATGGTCGCCAGCGCCAACTACGGCCCCTACGACGGCATCGCGCAGTACCGCGAGCTGGGCTACGTGCCCATCGACGAAGAAAGCGAAGCCGCCTCCAAGACGCTGGAATACGCCTTCGACGACTGGACCATCGCGCGCATGGCCGACAAGCTCGGCAAGCCCGCCATCGCCGCAGAATTCAGCAAGCGCGCCGGCAACTGGAAGCACGCCTTCGACCCGGCCACTGGCTACATGCGCGCGCGTACCCGTGCCGGCAACTTCCGCGAACCATTCGATCCATCCACTAGCGGCTACGGCAGCGATTACACCGAAGGCAATGCCTGGCAATACTCCTGGTATGTGCCACAGGACGTCGCCGGGCTTGCCGCCGCGCATGGCGGCGACGACAAGCTGCTGGCGCGCCTGGATGCGGTGTTCGATGCCAAGGTCGACCCAAAGGTGTTCGCGCACATGGAAGACATCACCGGCCTGATCGGCTGGTATGCGCACGGCAACGAGCCCAGCCACCATGTCGCCTACCTGTACGCCTACGCCGGCCAGCCCTGGCGCACCCAGGCACGGCTGACCCAGATCATGGACACCCAGTACCACGCCGGCCCAGAGGGCCTGGCCGGCAACGACGACCTCGGCCAGATGTCGGCCTGGTACGTGTTCACCACGCTGGGTTTCTATCCGGTGGCACCGGGCAGCAACCAGTACATCATCGGCCGCCCGTTCCTGCCGCGCGCCACGCTCAAGCTGCCCAATGGCAAGCGCTTCAGCGTGATTGCCGATGGCCTGAGCAAGGCGCGCAGCTACGTCGGCAGCGTCACCCTCAACGGCCAGCCGCTGACCCGCGCCTACCTCACGCATGAAGAAATCCAGGCCGGCGGCGAGTTGCGCTTCCGCATGCAGGCCACGCCGAACACGCAATGGGCCACCGATCCGGCGCAGCGGCCGTATTCGATGTCGACGCAGACGCGCTGAGTCAGTAGTGAATGCCCATGCGTAGCCCGCAGGCGTCGCGCTCCACCACCGCCGGCAGGCTGCCGGCGGTGCCCGCGGCAATGCGCTGCGCGCTCCAGCAGGCCGCCAGGGCATCCAGCACATCGTCCGGCTTGGCCAGCGCACTCGGCACGCGCTCCAGCAACGCGGCCACCTGCCTGGCGCCATAGCACTGGCCCAGCAAGGCGGCGCGCTGTTGGTGGCCTGCACTGCTCTTCTTGCCCGCCGCCAGGCCGTGCCCGCCGGCTAGCACGGCGAACGACACTTCCGGGTGTACTTCGAACACGCGCTCCGCCCACGCCGGATCGGCGCGCAAGGCATCGTCCCAGGCGCGAATCTTCGACAGCAGCGCAAACGACTGCACGCCAAAGCCACGCTGCCCGTCGTGGTCCAGCACCCGATGCAACGCAGACGCGTCCACCTGCGTGGGTGCATGCAGCATGCCGCGCAATGGCGCGGCAAAGATGCTGCATGCGCGGCGCCCACCCACAAAACGCCGCGCCTGCACATCCGCAGCGCGGGGCGCGTGCTCGCTCAGACCGATGGGGATATCCACGCCCAGCACAGCAACGTCCCCCAATGCGCTAGCCACCGCGGCCACCGTGGGGTAGCCGGCAAACTGCAATCCATCGCCGGCCTGCCACACCGCCAGCCAGCCGCTGCCGGCGCCATCGATTCCTACACACTGCATTGCGGTCCTCCCGGTCGTGGCCTGCGTGCACGGCGCAGCAGCACCGCACGCGCGCCATCTGCGTGGCGCGTTCACATCATGCACAACATTCGTTCACCCGCACGCATCGCCGTGGTTTCCAGACTGCTCCGCATCGGCCGCAGCACGCTGCGGCACTGCCATCCCCCACTGCAGGAGCCAGCGCATGTCCAGCACCAAGAACCAGTACGAAATGCAGAACCCGCTCACCCAGTTTCCGCAGCCCAAGTTCCCCGAGCAGACCCAGGAAGCGCCGGGCACCATCCATGCATTGCAGCCCAAGGCCGACCACGGCGAGCAGAGCTACCAGGGCTTCGGCCGCCTGAAGGGACGCAAGGCGCTGATCACCGGCGCCGACTCGGGCATTGGCCGCGCTACTGCGATCGCCTATGCGCGCGAAGGCGCGGACATCGTGCTGAACTACCTGCCGGAAGAAGAACAGGACGCTGCGGAGGTGGTGAAGTTGATCGAGGCCGAAGGCCGCAAAGCCATCAGCATTCCCGGCGACCTGAAGGAAGAGACCTTCTGCAATGAACTGGTGGCACGTGCGGTCAAGGAGCTTGACGGGCTGGATCTGCTGGTCAATATCGCCGGCAAGCAGACCGCGATAAAAGACATCGCCGACATCACCACCGAGCAGTTCGACGCCACCTACAAGACCAACGTGTACGCGATGTTCTGGCTGTGCAAGGCGGCCATCCCGCACCTGCCGCCGGGCGCATCCATCATCAACACCGGCTCGATCCAGTCCTATCAGCCCTCGCCGACGCTGCTGGACTACGCGTCCACCAAAGCGGCCATCGTCAACTTCACCAAGGGCCTGGCCCAGCAAGTCGCCGAGAAGGGCATCCGCGTCAACGCCGTCGCCCCCGGCCCGGTGTGGACCCCGCTGCAACCCAGCGGTGGCCAGCCACCGGAAAAGATTCCCGAGTTCGGCTCGGAAACCCCGCTCAAGCGTGCCGGCCAGCCGGTGGAGATGGCGCCGCTGTACGTGATCCTGGCCTCGCAGGAATCCAGCTATGTGACCGGCGAAGTGTTTGGTGCCACCGGTGGGTTGCTGCTGTCCTGAGTTAGCTTAAAGCGCACTTCCAACGTCACGCCACCAGAACCCCGCCGATCGCTGCATGCGCAGCGGTCGGCGGGGTTTTCTTCAATGGCGTTTTTGGTATTGGCGGCAGTCTCGAATGCTGATGCATCAGCACCACCGAACCGCAAGGTAGTTCGACTAGCTACGCAAAGACGTCTTCGATCATTGCAAAAGCTCCCCTTCTCCCGCCGGGAGAAGGTGCCCCAAGGGCGGATGAGGGTACGCAACCCCACCAACGCTCCGCCCACGGCCTGCGCTTATTGCGTCATCACCACCGTCTGGATCGCATGCGCCGGAATCTCCAATTCACTCGATGCCTCGCCCACGTACAGGTTGTAACGGATCGCCACATCGCTGGCATTCATCACCACAGTGGCCAGGCTGCCATCGGTGTTGAGAAAGGACGTCGTTGCCAGATTGCTGCGGCTGCTGGCCGCGCTCACCCGCCGCGCACCGGGGCGGATGAACTTGGAAAAGTGACCGATATACCAATAGCTCGGCGTGTAGATCACCTCGCCGGTGCGCGTGTCGGCATGCACCGGCGCAAAGCAGTAATTGCCCACGTGGTTCGGCCCGCCGTGCTGGTCGAGCAGAATGTTCCAGTCGGTCCAACCCACCGCGCCGTGATTGAGGTCGTTGATGATGGCGGTGCCATAGCGCTCGCCATTGGGCCAGTACTGCAACTTTGCCGGGTCGAACTTTTCCACCGCTGCTTCGGTCAGCAGTAGCGGCTTGTCCGGGTACGCCTGTGCCACGGCTGCGACGTTCTCCACCATCGGGGCGAACCCGGCCCAGGTCTCGTACCAGTGGAAGCCCATGCCCCACGCGTATTTCGCCGCTTCCGGATCGTCGAAGATCACATGCGCGCGGTGCAGCATCATGTCGCGGTTGTGGTCCCACACGATGATCTTGCGGTCGCCATAGCCGGCCTGCTCCATCGTCGGACCGAGGTGGTTCTTCAAAAAGTCGCGCTCTTCCTCGGCGGAAAACACCATCGACTCCCAGGTCTGCACCGCCATCGGCTCGTTCTGCAGGCTGATGCCCCAGATCGGGATGCCGGCCTTTTCGTAGGCCGCAATAAAACGCGTGTAGTAGGTGGCCCAGGCCTGCGCATACGCGGGTAGCAACTTGCCGCCCTTGAGCATGTTGTTGCTGTCTTTCATGAAGGCCGGCGCGCTCCACGGGCTGGCAAATGTCGTCAACTTGCCGCCGGCCGCCGCAATGGCCTGGCGCAGCATCGGGATGCGATAACGCTGATCATGCCTGACCGAAAAGCTCTTCAGCGCCGCATCGCCTTCCTTGATGTAGCTGTAGCTGCCGCTGCTGAAATCCGAGCTGTGGATGGTGGTGCGCGCCAGCGTATAGCCGATGCCCTTTTGCGGGTCGTAGTAGGCAGTGAGCAATGCGCGCTGCGCGGGCTTGGGCAGTCTGGCGAAGGTCTCGGCACTGGCATCGGTGATCGCCCCGCCGATGCCCAGCACCTCCTGGAAGCGCCGCTGCGGATTGACGAAGATGGAGTTCTCCTTCTCGGTCAACGCATGTCCGGCCCTGGGCGCATCGACAGTGCTGACACGCATCTGCTGCGTTGCGCCTTGGGCGGAGGTGTAAACGCGTAGTGCGCCGGCGAGTGCTGCTGGCGGAGCAGTAGCATCCGTAACTGCAGCTTCTACCGTCTTCGATGCGGGCGTGGATGCAGACGATGCCGTCGATGCCTGCATCGGAATCGGCGTTGCTGTTGCTGTTGCTGCTGCAGATACAGATGCCAACACCGTTTCAGTCGCAGCACCCCAAACTCCCAGAACCCCGACCATTGACCACGCAATCGCTCGCTTCACCGTGCACCCTCCCAGGTTGGTGACCAAGCCTAACCGACCAACGCGGCGCAACATCGCGCAACAAACGAGCGCAACCATGCACCTTTCCACCATCGGACACTCCCTTCTCCCCTCGGGAGAAGGTGGCCCGAAGGGTCGGATGAGGGTACGTCTGCCAAGAGTGCAACCCGCCCCCTGCAATCAAGGCAACAACCTAAACCCCAACTGGAAAGACAGCCCCACGCCTTCAGCAAACGCACCTTCACCCCAGCCCCTCTCCCGCTGGAGAGGGGCTTCTGGTCTGCGCGCGGCATCAACGCGACGAGCATTGATCAGCGGCGTGCCAACCGATCCAAAATCCCAGGCACTTCCAACCCAAGTTCGCGCGCCAAAAACCCCACCGGCCCAATCCGCCTGGCCAACTGCCTGCCCGCCGCCGCATGCACAAACACGCCCCATAACGCAGCGGTCAACGCATCGCAGCCGCGCGCGGCAAACCCGGCAATCAATCCCGCCAGCACATCGCCAGACCCGGACGTACCCAACCCGGACGCGCCCCCGCGATGCATCCACACCACTCCATCCGGGCCGGCAATAAAACTGTCCGCGCCCTTGACGATCACCACGCTGCGCAGCTTCTGCGCAAACTTCAGCGCGTACGCGCCCGGCGCCGCTTCCACCGCCGCCTTGTCGTCGCCGGCCAGGGTCGCCATCTCGCCCGCATGCGGCGTCAATACGAATGGCCGCCCGATCGGCGCCCGCAGGCCACGCGACAGCGCGCCGGCATCCAGCACCAAGGTGCACACCGCCTGCTCGGCGGCGCGCCTGACCATCGCCGTGGTGGTGGCCGACGACGCCATCCCCGGCCCGATCACTGCCGCATCGCAGGCCGCCATTGCCCCGTCCAGCGCGCGATGCCCGCGCACGATCTCGCCCTGCCCGTTCTGCGCCAACCCCAGTACCAGCGCCTCCGGTACCGCCAAGGCCATGCCCGGCGCCACACTGGCCGCCGTGGCGATCTGCAGCTTGCCCGCACCAGTGCGCAGCGCCGCCTCGCCGGCCAGCAGCACCGCACCCGGCACACGCATCGAGCCACCCACGATCAACACGCGTCCGCGCTGCTCCTTGTCTCCACCCGGGGCCGGCAACGGCATCGCCCGCAAGGCGGCGGCAGTGAGCATGCGCACGCGCGGGGTGGCCATCAGCGCGCCCCGGCCGGGCGGTCGGACTCGGTGGTCACCGGCTCGTCGGCCAGCTCTGGCGGCACGAACTTGGTACGCAGCAACTCCAGCGATTGCCCATCGGCCGCAGCCGCGTATTCGGTGACACCGCAATTGGGCACATCGCCTTCGCGGTCGATACCCAGGATGGTGGCCTCGTCCATCCGCTCGATCAGGTAGCGGAAGCAATTGACGATCACCTGATGCCCCACGATCAGCACCCGCGCGCCCACATGGTTGCGCTGCAGGTCGCCCACCACCCCGCGCAGGCGAAAGATCACATCGCACCAGCTCTCGCCACCGGGCGGGCGAAAGTAGAACTTGCCCACCAGCTTGCGCTGCTCGGCCAGCTCCGGAAAGGTCGCAAGAATGCCGGCCGTGGTGTAGCGGTCGAGCACGCCGAACTCCTTCTCGCGCAAACGCTCGTCCACGCTGACCGACTCGGCCGGCTGCCCCAGCGCACGCGCCACCGCAGCGGCGGTCTGGCGCGCCCGCACGTAGGTGGAACTCAGGATCAGCGTCGGCCGCTCGTGCTCGGGCAAACCGGCCATCCACGCTCCCAGCGCCTCGGCCTGGCGCTCGCCCAGCGCCGACAACGGCACATCCGCATCGCGGTGCTCCAGGTCGATCAAGGCCGAGCCGTTGGACTCGGCCACATCGCGCGCCACGTTGCCCGCGCTTTGCCCATGCCGCACCACCCACAACCGCGCCGGCCACTGCGCCGAGACACCGGCTACCGCACTGTTCTCACTCACATGCTTCTCCTGCACAACGTCGACCTCACGTGTCGCACAGCCGCCGTGAAAACATGGTCGACCAGCGCATCTGTGACCGGTGTTTCAATACGCACACGCATGCATGACTGATGGCACGGCAACAAGCGAACGCAACGGATGGGTAACGCCGCGCCGCTATACTGCAGCCCCCCGACACCCTGCTGCCCATGTCCAACGTCCTGTTGCTGCGCACGGCAAAAGAGCGCGAAGAACTGCTGCTGGAAGAGGTGCTGGATGCCACCGAGCAGTGCATCGACGTCATCGGCCTGAGTGCCACCAGCTTCGAACTGATCGCCGAGCGCGCCAAGGTCAGCTGCGGCAGCCTGCTGCAACGTTTCGAAGACAAGGACGCGCTGGTGCGCGCATTGCTCGAGCGCAACTACATGCGCGCCATCCGCCAAATGTGGCTGGTGGAGCGCCCAGCCAATGTGCACGTAGTGGATTTCATCGCCGGCCTGCTCGAAGAATGGCTGCTGCAGGAAATCAACATCAAGCGCACCCGCATCGACCTGGAACTGCACCTGGCCACCCTGCGCGACCCGGTGCTGGCCGCCTTCATGCGCCGGCAGAGCGCATCGCTGATCGAACACCTCAGTGCCCTGCTCAAGCGCCTGCTGCGCGGCCACGCCGACCCGGCCAGCAGCGAACAGGAATTCCAGGCCCGCGTCTTCGCCGTCGCCGCCATGTGCGGCGGCCTGCACAGCGTGATGACCAGCGGCATGGAACTCAACCGCATGCATTTGCAGCTGATCCTGCGCGAGAGTCTGTCGGGGATTTTGAAGTCTGCGCCGGTGTAAGAGCGCTACTTTCCGCCTGATTCTTCCAGACTCGCCGGCCACTGCACCTGCTTCAGCGCATGGGTCATCTGATCGGCAAGCAGCTCCAGACAAAACGCCAACTCATCCATGCAGATGGCCGGCTGCCTCGCCTGCTCTTCGGCCTGCGTGCGCGGCTGCGCCAAACGCGCCAGAAAGCGCATGTGGTCGCGCAATTGCTGCAAGCGGTATTGCGCGTCTTCTGCCAGGTAGTAGCCCGGGTGTGACTGCGCATCTCGTACAACGTCCGACATGGCCTGCTCCTCATTCCATGGAATCAGCCCGCCCGCCGCAAGGCGACGGACGGGAAGTCGGGAGGCTCGAAACCGCTTACAGCCGGCGGGCGTATTCCCCTTGCGGGTGTTGTATTAGCCGCCCTCCCGACGCAGAGCATCACGTCGGTTGCGCCCACAAAGTTGCAGGCACAAAAAAACCCACCGGTTTGTCGGAGGTGGGTACCGCTGTAAGCGGAGTTTCGAGGCTCCGTGCAGAAAGATTGCTACCGAAAAATTTCTACGTCAAGCATGGATAACGAACGCCGCTGTGAGCTGGAAAACGTATCATTGACCAGCGGCAACGAGGTTTCCCCGTCGGAGCTCAACCGACTCGTTGCCATCAGCCCGTATCCCGCACACTGCAGATTCAATTGAACAAGAAAGCTGCCTGTGACTTCGTCACCGCACTGTTACCCGTCGGGACAAGTCCATTATCGCGCATCCAACCAAGCCACTTACCTAAGATGTCCGGCGTGAAGCGCTCCTTCGCCTCATGCCAGTTGCCGCGAAACTCGCTGATCAACCACTCGTCATTGGGATGAAGCCCCCCGGCAAGCGCGTCGTTCCAGACCGCGTATAGCGTTGCGACAGCCTCCAGATCGTCCGTCTTACGCCCCTCAAATAGCGCGATAAGACGATCCAACTCCTTCTGAGCAGAACCGATTGCGGAAGCTGCTGTTTCGACAGAGCGACTGATGTTCGCCCCGATGTGATAGGAGACCTTTTCCTGCCCCGATTTGAGCACCTCGATCGAGGTCGAATACAGCCCTTCTTGAGCGGCACGCTCCTCCACTCTATAAATCGTCGTATCGAGCGGACCCGCAGCATGGCGACGATATCCATCCATCAAACCCAAGCCCAGATGGGAATCCGCCAAGAACAGCAACTTCATGTGTGCCACACGCCCAAAGGTGCGTCGTGGCGCGAGCTTTGAAATCAGGTAAGCACTGAAGTCAACAGTCTCGGCGCGTGATTTCTTCTCGTTATTCAAGGCTTGGCCAATCAATGCATTAGCCAAATGCTCATTTACTTGACGAGCTTCGCTGAGGCGGGATTTGAGCTGATCACAAAGCGCCATCAGTTGATCGACTTTAGCGACGATGCGGTGTTGCTCGGCTAGTGGAGGAAGGGGAATCACGGAATCTTTGATTTTTCCGAGATTGAGATTTGGCTGTGCTCCACCAGCAGCGAGCATGCGAAGATCGTCATAACTCTTTACAAAGAAGTGCTTCACATAACGACGATGAGACGGATTGGGGTCAAAAAGCTGAATAGCTGCGCATGCCTGATTTGTACAGGCATCAATCAGCAGCTCTGATATCTGCCCACGAGTTTTACCCTGGCCATACATAGCAATAATCAAGGTATGAGGGGGATATACCGTTAAATTTGTTTCTGTAAGAGCTAGAGAAGAAACCTTTTGCTCTGTCACGCGAATGAAATCTTGCGATGTTTCGCCGCTAGTTAGCCAGTTAACGGTTGCAGGATCGAAGTACTTTGGGTTTGTCCGCATAGGCGTTGCCCCTGTTCCGACTTGCGCAATTCCTTCTAAGCGAACCCAGACCCAACTACTCGGCAAAGCAAACAGCTTTTCCTCTTCAGCAACATCAGCCAACGGGCTCTGCCTCTTAATCCTTCCCTCTAATACCAACCGCGCCTTTTCCTCGGCAATCCGCTTCAAAAACTCACTAGCCGATTCATCGTTAGGATATTGCGGCACCAGCTTGCCCATCACCGCCAGTTGCAGCAGGGTTTGCTTGAGAGCGTCGATGCTGGGTTCGGTGGTGAACAGCGTGTGGAAGTGCTCGGCCAGCCGCTGCCAGCTTTGCGCAAAGTCCTCGGCATCGCAGGCCTGCGTCAGGCTGTCCAGCAGCGCCTGCACCAGTTGGGCATGGGCGCTGTCGGCATCGGCCTGCCGGGCGTCCAGCCGGTCGCACAGGGCCATCAGCTCATCGACTTTGGCGACGATGCGGTGCTGTTCGAGGAGCGGTGGAAGTGGAAACGGATTTGTCTCAACAAAGTCTTTTGGCAACCGTTTCTGGCCTGCAGTCCCTGTCATCTTGGTTTCGCCAACAAGCAAGAATTGCGGCGACTTCAGATAGGCCAGCACAAATCGTGGATCAAGTGTTCCGCCGATAGGTCGAACAATGTGCAACTCGGTAGTCCCAGCTCCCAGTCCATTCACGAGATTCGAAAATACGCATGCCTTGCTATTTTCAAAGCAAGGTGTGATTTTCGCCACACCAATATCGCCCTCTGCAAAATGGGTAAATCCGTTTTTCACTTCCCCCCATAGACGAGACTCTTGCGCATGCTGATCATCGAAGCGTGTACCAATAAACGTCATAGGCACAAACGAGACTTTAAGTGAATCCGGCGCAGCATTGCGGGGGTTGATAAATGCTACTTGCGCTAATGTCCCCCACTTCCAACCTGCTGGTAGTTCAAACGGTTCGCCATCCCCACCAATCTCAGCCAGAGCCTTCTGCTCCTTATTCTTTCCCGCTGCCACCAACCGCGCCTTCTCCTCGGCAATCTGCTTAAGCAACTCACTGGCCGGCTCATCACTCGGATATTGCGGCACCAGCTTGCCGCGCACCGCCAGTTCCAGAATCAGCTCGCGCAGCTTCTTGATGCCATTGGGCGCGCCCGCCAGCAGCGGCAGATTGTCGGTAAGCAGCGCCGTCATACCCGGTGCTCCAGCGCTTCGGCCAGCACCGCCTTGAGCTGGTCACGCAGCTCACCAATCTCGCCTTGCAGGGCGGCGTAGTTGCGCAGCAACTCGTCCGGGTCGTGACTTATCTGCTCGCCAACGTGGGGGTTCTTGCTGTCGAGGTTCAAGTTGCGGCGTTGCAGCTCGTCGAAGCTGACCTTCCAGGCGAATTCGTTTTCCTGCCGTGCCGTAAAGCCATCGGCCTCGCTGCCCCACCAGGCTTCCTCAACGGCGAACTCCTCGACGCGCATGGGCTTGGTCTTGGAGTAGCTCTTGTAACCGGCCGGGTACTGGTGCTCGTAGAACCACACGTCCTTGGTGGGCGTGCCCTTGGTGAAGAACAGCAGGTTGGTCTTAATGCCGGTGTAGGGGCTGAACACGCCATTGGGCAGGCGAACGATGGTGTGCAGGTTGCACTCGGTGAGCAGCTTTTCCTTGATGCGGCTCTTGATGCCTTCACCGAACAGGAAGCCATCGGGCAGCACCACGGCGGCGCGGCCACCGTCCTTGAGCAGATGCATGATCAGCACCAGGAACAGGTCCGCGGTTTCGCGGGTGCGGAAGGCGGCGGGGAAGTTGCTTTCGATGCCGTCTTCTTCCATGCCGCCAAACGGTGGATTGGCGACGATGCAGTCGACCCGCTCGCCCGGTCCCCAGCTGATCAGCGGGCGCGCCAGGGTGTTGTCGTGCTTGATCTGGCTGGGCACTTCGATGCCGTGCAGCACCATGTTGGTGGTGGCCAGCAGGTGCGGCAGCGGCTTCTTCTCCACCCCGAAGATGCTGGCCTGCAGGATGGCCTCGTCCTCGGCGGTGCGCACATAGCGCTGGCGCTTGTGCTCGATGGCGCAGGTGAGGAAGCCGCCGGTGCCACAGGCCGGGTCCATGAGCTTTTCATGCAGCTTGGGGTCGACCATGCGTACCATGAACTCGGTCACCGGGCGCGGCGTGTAGAACTCGCCTGCGTTGCCGGCGCTCTGCAGGTCGCGCAGCAGCTGCTCGTACATGTCGCCGAACGCATGGCGCTCCTGCGCCTTGTTGAAGTCCACACCGCTCTGGATCTTGTTGAGCACCTGGCGGATCAGCTGCCCGGACTTCATGTAGTTGTAGGCGTCCTGGAACACATCGCGCACGACGAAGCCCAGCGGCTTGCTGTGGCGCGGCGTCAGATCGCGCAGCTCGGGAAACAGGTCGATATCGATGAAGTTCTTCAGCTCATCACCGGTGATCCCTTCCGGATCGGACGCCCAATTGCGCCAACGCAGCCGCTGCGGCAACGGCGAACGGTAGTCCTCGTGGATGAGCTCCCATTCCTGCTCACGGTCATCGAGAATCTTGAGGAACAACATCCATACCAGCTGGCCGATGCGCTGGGCGTCTCCGTCGACGCCGGAGTCCTTGCGCATGATGTCCTGGATGGATTTGATGGTACTGCTGATCGACATCGTGTTACCTGTTGAATGATGCAAGTGCGTCCAGCCGCGTGAAGATCAACTCCTCTCGCTGGCGGTTGTTGTTGGAAGTGGCCTGAACGGCATAGTTGAAGTCGCGGTGGCGCAGGAGTTCGGCGATCCCCTGCGCGATATCCAATTGCAATGCCGTGGACGCCTGCGCGACCTCATCGCACAGGCTGGCGCGGCCATCCACGACATTGAGGATGTCCTCGATATCCCGGCTGGCCAATGGATCACGGTTGCCGCGCCCCCGGTAGGCCTCCAGCTTGGTGCCCAGAAAGTAGGCTGGAGCGACCACGCGGATCGTCACACCTGTCGGCAGTGCGTGATCGTACGCCTCACGCAGCGCATCGGCGTACCATCGATTGCTGAATCCGAGGACGGCAGCGTCATCGGGCATGAAATCGACGATCAGCTCGCTGGCATGTTGATCGCGCAAGCGGGTACGGCAGACGACGTCGTCGTTGGGCGAGGTGCGAAAGCCCTTACCGGCCAGTAACTGCTGCAGGCGGTACCAACTGCCCAAGCCCATGACGTGCACGATCAAGTCGACGTCTTCGGTAAAGCGAACAGCTTCCCGGCTTACCGAGTCTGTCATCAGCAGACCGGTGGTGCAGCCGCCAACGAAGGCGACTTCCGGCAGCAGATCCGGCCCAAGCGCTTCGGCCACGCGTGCCAGCATGTGCTGCTGGATATTCCAGTTTCCAGGCGTGCCCATCACGGCACTTCCCGCAGGTATTGGGTCAGCACACTGCCGGCAAGCGCCGACTCACGCTCACGCCCCAGCCGGATCGCGTCCACCAGCGCCAGCATGGCGTACAGCTCCGCATCGCGACGTACGGCACGCGGCACGCTCTTGTAGAGCGGCTCCACGCGCTGGCCCTGCTCGCTGCCGTAGCCGTCCTCCCAGACGTAGATGTGTTCGCCTGCGGACAACAGGCGATCGACCAGCACCGGCGCGGCGTGTGCCGTGGGAATGCCTCGGACGATCGGGCCCGGGCGCGCCGGGAACACATACTTCAGCCCGTTCATCACAAAGCCCAGCAGGGCGCGCGTGTTGGCGCGCGGGATGCCACTGCCGCGCTCGGCCAGGACCAATCCCACGTCCGCGCAACGCCGGAGCGCCTGACTGACTTCCGATTTGCTGATGCCGGTGGACTCCTCAAGGCCGCGTACGGAGAACGCATCTTCGGCCAAGCCGCTCGCCCCCCTATCCTCCTGAGCCGCCGACATGGCCCAGCCGCGCCAGTCATCGGGAATGCCGAGCGCTGCTTTCTCGCCGCCTACAGGGACCGATTGCTGGCGCTCGAGGCTGACCAGCTTCAGCAAGAGCAGGATGTCTTGACTTTTCATGAGTAACGGAAAGGCGCCGTCCCCCGTCCTGAAACAAAGGACAAGAATACCATGGAAAACAGGTCAGGCAACGTCCGCACTGCTGTATAGCTGGCTTTCCAGGTCCAGGATGGCCCGCTGGTAGTTCGTCTTGCCGCCAAAGGCCGCCACAAGTTCGATCGGTGCTCCAAGGGTACGAAACGGTTCAAGCTGCAGGATCCTGATGTCCTCGATGTGCTCCACCCCGGTGTCGGCGTACTTGTCCAACAAGCCTTCGAGTACCTGCCGCGCCTTGCCCTGATACCTGGCGAAGTAATTGCGCTTGCGCACACCCTCCGCCCGCTCCCTGCGCGACAGCGGCGGTTGATCAAAGGCCACGTGACAGATTAGGTCGAACGGATCGAGCGACTGGCCCAGTTTCTTCTCGACCTCGCCGGCAAGCTCTTCCCATAACACGCCCTGTGTGGCCAGCTCATCGATGATGGCCTTCTTCTGCTGCGCATCGCTCCAGCGCCGCAAGAAGTCATCAAGCGATGCGAACTGGCGCAGGACGCGCTCACGGGTGTAATCGCGCAGCGACTCGGTGATGAGCTTGCCATCGGATCCGTAATACAGGACGCGCTCGGCCACGACCGATACCGGCAATTTGTCGATGACGTATTTGATGCGCTTCGGCCCACCTTCACCCCCGGTGGTGACGTCATCACCGCCATCTGGAGGATCACCGACCACACCGCCGTCGCCACCCTCGCCGCCCCCGATCTCAGGCGGTACCGGACTGTCATTGGGCGATGGGTTGTAGATCACCTCCGGGTCTCCATCGAATGATGGATCAGCGAACAGTTCGGTTGCCTTCTTGAAATCCATGATGGTGAACCAGTACTTGCCGTAGTACTCATTGATGCGCGTCCCGCGACCGATGATCTGCTTGAACTCGGTCATTGACCTGATGTGCTGGTCCAGCACGATGAGCTTGCAGGTTTGCGCGTCAACGCCGGTCGTCATCAGCTTGCTGGTGGTGGCGATGACGGGGTAGCGCATTTCCGGATTGATGAAATTGTCGAGCTCGGCCTTTCCCTCGTTGTCATCGCCGGTGATGCGCATGACGTACTTGCGATTTTCCGCAACACGCTGCGGATTGAGATTCACCAGGGCCTGGCGCATACGCTCGGCGTGATCGATGTCGTCACAGAAAACAATGGTCTTCTGGAATGGACCGGTGGCAGTGAGGAATTCGGTGACTTTTTGCGCGACCAGATATGTCCGCGCTTCGACGACAAGCTGGCGATCCATATCCCGCAGGTTGTAGATACGATCTTCGATCAACTCGCCGTTTTTGTCGCGCATCCCTTTAGGTGGCCGCCAGCCCTGCAGATCGACATCGAAGTCGATGCGCACCACTTTGTACGGTGCCAGGAAGCCATCATCAATGCCCTGCTTCAGCGTGTAGCTGTAGACGGGCTCTCCAAAGTAAGTACTGCTGGAGACTTCCTTGGTCTCCTTTGGCGTTGCGGTCAGGCCGATATGCGTGGCACCAGAGAAATACTCCAGGATCTCCCGCCACGCAGAATCCTCAGCCGCGCTGCCACGATGGCATTCATCGATGACGACAAGGTCAAAGAATTCCCGAGAGAACTGCTTGTAGATGTTCTTGACGTCCTCTACGCCGGTCACCGCCTGGTACAGGGACAGGTAGATTTCGTAAGACGTATCGATCTGGCGCTTGGTGATCTTGGTCATCGCCGTACCGAACGGCTTGAAATCGTTGTTTTTTGTCTGATCGACCAAGATGTTGCGATCAGCCAGGAACAGGATGCGCTTCTTCTGGCGCGACTTCCAAAGCCGCCAGATGATCTGGAAAGCGGTATAGGTTTTGCCGGTTCCGGTGGCCATCACCAGCAGGATGCGGTTTTGACCATTGGCCACAGCTTCGATCGTTCGATTGATCGCATTGATCTGGTAGTAGCGCGGCGAGCGACTGCTGCCATCATCGTAGTACGGGGACTCGACCACCTGTCGCGCGTCCTCACCAAGCCCCTTCCAGAGGCAATAGCGACGCCACAGTTCCTCTGGCGAGGGAAACTGATCCAACGTCAGTTCGGATTCGACCTTGTCGCCGGTTGCGGTTCTATCGTGGAAAAGGAATCCGTCGCCATTGCTTGAGAACACAAACGGAACATCCAGCGCATCTGCATATCCCAGCGCCTGTTGCATGCCGGAACCAACGGTATGCTTGTTGTCCTTTGCCTCAATCACGGCCAAAGGAAGATTGGCGCGGTGGTACAGCACGAAGTCGGCACGACGCGCCAACCCTCGGCTGTGCAGCTTGCCGCGAACGACGACACGCCCCTTGGTAAAAGCGACCTCTTCGCGCACCTGGAGATCCAGATCCCAGCCCGCAGCGACGATCGACGGAATGATGAATTTCGTGCAGATATCGCGCTCGGTTAACGACGACTTGTCCATTCAATCCCCTGTGTCTCCACCTTCCCGTCATTGGCGATGCGCCCCAGGCACAGACGCCACTGATCGATTGACTCGCCGCCTAATGATAGTCGTCTTCACGCCAATGCCTGATCGCCAACGGTGACGACCTGATCGCTTGCAACCTCAAACAGCAGCACGTAGCCACTGGCACTGAAACCAATCATCAACTCGCACAAGAACGGGATCCGCCAGCCCCGCTTGCGGTAGCTCATACCATCGAAAGCCTTCTGCCCACTCTCACGCTGCCTAGCCGCGCAGCGCCACCCGAAGCGCCTCCCCCGCCAAGCGCGCACTCGTCAGCAGACGCTCTAGGCTCTGCCCATGCCGGGCGCTGGCGGACAGCCCGGCCATGGTGGTGCTGACGAAATCCGCCAGCCGGTCTGCGTCGTGCGGGCACTGCTTGGCGATGTGGGAGCGGATCAACTCCTGGGCGGCGACATGAAAACCGCAGGCGGCCTCGCGCGCCTGCGCGTCGTTGCTGCGCGTGCCTTCCAGCACCAGGCAGCCGGTGGCGGCGGGGTCTGCGGCGTAGCAGCGGGCGGCCTGCTCCAGTACGTCGGCCAGTGCGTCGGCCAGCGGGCGGGCGGTGTCCAGGATCTGTGGCAACGGGATGGCCCCGGTCTGCGCGTAGCGGTCGAGGATGCGCGCGTACAGGCCGGCCTTGCTGCCGAAGGCGGCGTAGAAACTGGGCGGATTGATGCCCAGTGCCTGGGTGAGGTCGGCCACGCTCAGTGCGTCGTAGCCGCGCGCATGGAACAGCTGCTGCGCGGTGGCGACCGCTTGGTCCGGGTCGAACGCCCGCGGCCGGCCGCGGGCCCGGGGGTTTTCTGTAGTCATAGTTACAAAACTCTTGACGGCAAGCGAAATCTATTATGTATTACTCGCTACATTAATTGCGAGGTGATGCATGTCAGCATTCAAAGACAAGTCGGTATTGGTGCTCGGTGGCAGCCGGGGCATTGGGGCCGCCATCGTGCGGCGCTTTGTGGCCGAGGGCGCGCGGGTGACGTTCACCTATGCCGGCTCTGCCGAGGCGGCGCAGCGCCTGGCCGGTGACACCGGCAGTACCGCGGTGCTGGCCGACAGTGCCGACCGCGATGCGGTCATCGACACGGTGCGCCGCAGCGGGCCGCTGGATGTGCTGGTGGTCAACTCCGGCATCGCCTTGTTCGGCGATGCCCTGGACCAGGATCCGGACGCGGTGGACCGGCTGTTCCGCATCAACGTGCACGCGCCCTACCACGCCGCCGTGGAGGCCGCGCGGCAGATGCCGCCCGGCGGGCGGATCATCGTGATTGGCTCGGTCAACGGCGACCGCATGCCGCTGCCCGGCATGGCGTCCTACGCGCTGAGCAAATCCGCGCTGCAAGGGCTGGCGCGCGGGCTGGCGCGCGACTTCGGGCCGCGTGGCATCACCATCAACGTGGTGCAACCGGGCCCGATCGATACCGACGCCAACCCGGAAAACGGGCCGATGAAAGACCTGATGCACAGCTTCATGGCGATCAAACGCCACGGCCGTGCCGACGAAGTGGCCGGCATGGTGGCCTGGCTGGCCGGCCCGGAAGCGAGCTTTGTCACCGGGGCGATGCATACGATCGATGGTGCGTTTGGGGCATGAGGTGGCGGCGGCGGCGTTGACCACGCTGCAGCTCGACACTTAGTGTGGTCAAGGGCAGCAAACGCCCTTCTTCAGCACACGTGGCGAGCTGCCGTTGCACCGCCCGTGTTTTGATCCACGCGCCTTTCCTTCCGGCAGAGCGTGATCGCATTCCCATGTCATGCGGCGCATGGCACGGACAATCGCAGGCTTGGCCCTTGCTGTCGCGCTGATCCCAAGTTGCCTATAGTTGCGGCGAACCCTGCAATGGATTGACCAATGCACATGATGTCATCCGGCCGGTGCCTGGCCCTTGCACTCGCCATCGCCGTCACCGGCAGTGCCTGTGCACGGACGCCATCACCCGAACAAAAAAGGACTTCCCCCATGTCAGGCACCGTTACCACAGGCCGCACCATCAACGGGCACACCTATTCGGACGCGCCGGTTGACGTAAAGCTGGGGCCGAACACCTTCCGCATCCCCGCCAACTATCTGGACAGCCAGATCGCACCATGGCCGGGCGAAGGCGTCACGCTGGTCATCGAGTGGCCAGACATGACCCCCACCCCGCCCGGGGCACGGGCCAACCCGCGTACGAATGATTTCCGAAAGGAGATCTCAGTTCGAATCAATTACATCGACCGGGCTCCTATCGAGACATCATTAGAGCGACACTCTTCCAATGATGCGATTACCGAGGCCAATTCAGTGGAACGTCGAGATCCGAGGCAGCGCCTCGATCTCCGCCTTGCCCAGCAGGACACGTTGGACCTAACGCCCTACGCAATCGACGAAGCGAAAATGCTGGCGTATTCGAAAGAGTACGAAGACCACTACGGGAAACCGCCGATTCGCAACCCTGCCTACGAAGATGACTGGTACGTCGCCCGTGACTCAAGCGGCGGCCTCACCACCTTCATCAAGTGCGACAGCACCAAATTTCGTGGAGACGGTGTGCGGCTGGAGGGAGCTGAAGTAGTACACGAAAAAGGCGCTGTTGCTGCAAGTTGTGTCCACTACTTCTCTGATATCGAGAACAAGCTTTCTATCACCCTGAACTATAAGCGCGCATTCTTGAAGGACTGGAAACGCATGGAGGACGCGGTAAGGACCGTACTGGCCGGCACCAAAGTCAGGTGATCGGCGACGATAAGGAGCAGGACATGAGCGGATTGAATGAGCAGGACCTCAAGATTCTTTCCAGCTATGCGGACGCGGGCAACCGCGAGCTGTACTGGAATTATCTTTCGCAGCTAGATGGTGCAGATGGCTACGGGACGCTGGCGCTGGGCGTGGTGCGTAACGATAGCTTGCCCGGCCAGGTTGCAAATAATTACGCACAGAATTATGCCAGGACACAGCACGATAACGGCTCTCACTTTGCCAACGCGAACCTGAGCGAGAGGCAGTGGGAAGCGTTTGGGCAAACCCTGCTCAAAAAGGATCTTGAAGCCAGGCAATACTGGATGAGCGAACACCGTCCGGATCTAGCGCAGAATTTGCCTGGTGCTGATGTCATGCGGGCACACGATCAAGCCTTCCTGGACCATGAGCTCGACCCCAACTGCTGGACGCCTCGCGTCCTCCTGCAAGCGGCGCTGGAAAAAAGTGGCCCCCAGAAGCTGGAACAGATCTGGACCAACATGCTCGACAACGAGTACGCCGGCGCCACCCGTATCAACAACACGGGCTACGAGACCTTTGCGCAGATGGGACTGGCGGCCGGCAGCCAGTACCTGGCCAAGCTCGGCACCACCGAAGCGATCCAGATGCTGGAAGGCCGCTCCGCCGTCGACCCCAACGTCATCGGCAGCAACAGCTTCTACGCGATGTACTTTGAAAAAGAGCAGAAATGGGTGAACGTCAGCGCAGGCGGTGGGCATCTTTCCATGCGCGAAGAAACAAATCCCGGCCGTATCGCCGAACTCGACGATGCCCGCGCCGTCCGCCTGGAACGGCAGCAGAAAGCCACGCAGTTCCACGAAGACGATCCGCATCGCTCCATTACCCGCAGCCCGCTCACGGCATCGGTCGACGGGCTGCCCGATCGGATGCAGCCGCCCACCAAACTCGCCGATATCGGCCCTGAGCACCGGGACTACGCATTGCTGCAGCAGGTGCGCGCAGGCGTGAACGCGATCGATGCGCAAGCCGGACGCACACCGGACGAGAACAGCGAGCGCCTCATCGCCAGCGTGATGACTCTCGCCCGCCAGAACAACCTGGACCGGGCCGACCACGTGGTGCTGAGCCAACAGACGACCGACAGCCCGGCTGGCCGCAATGTGTTTGTGGTGCAGGGCGAGTTGAACAACCCGGCGCACCTGCGCGCCCATATGTCGACCGACATGGCCGTGCAGACGCCGGTGGAGCAGTCGCTGCAGCGACTGGAAGTCGCCAGCACCGATCGCCAGCAGGCGTTGGCGCAGAGCCAGCAGCAGGAGATGGATACCCGGCAGCGTGAGAGTGCGTCGATGCGCATGGGATAACGGCGCTAGGCGGGTGGCGAGCATTGCGGCGGCTTCTGGGCAATGGCGTGCAGGCGATACCGGTTGGCAACGTCGGCGTGGCGCGCGACGATCTCCAGCACCGGCTTGTGCGGCTCGGGTGGCAGTGCATCGAATAACAGGGACACCGGCTACAGCGATCAGGGAACTGCCGATATCACGGCCCCGCAAAGCCCGCCTCACGTTGCGAGCGAACGGCCAGCACAAACACCGTGCCGATCTGCGCGACATGCAGTACAGCGCCAGATCGCCGTGCGCGCCGTGACCGATCACCAGTTCGCACCTGCCGCCGCCGGCCGGCCGATCAGCGGATTGGTTTCCAGCACATCGATTGCCGCAATGACCTCGTGCAGGCGTGCTGCGACATGTGCGGCCTCATGGCGCTGGAGCTGGTCGAAGATCCGCTCAAGATCCTGTGCAACCTCCGGTGCCAGCGCGATACGCACCATGCTACCGGGCTAGTTTGCGAGCCGTGGGACGCTTTGCCGGCTCGCCGGCCATGCGCTTTTCCAGATGGCCACACATGTCGTCCCAGGCGATGGTCTTCCCGGACGCCACAATGCCGGCATCACGCTGCTCGGCGGCCTCGCTCCCCACCTCCAGGTGACTGCCGGCGCGGCAAAGAAAAAGCCCGGCAAGGCCGGGCTGTTTCCTGTGCTGCGATGACCGCAACGCTCAGCGCTTGCGCGCCTTCAACCATGCCTTGATCTGCGGCAGCGATGCCGCCCGCAGCTTCACCCGCGTCTGGATCGTGTTGACGGCATTGTCTGCGGCCTGCCGCGAGGTGGGTGCGATGTACTGCTCGGCATAGGCCTTGATCCGGTCGGCGGTGGCAAGCTCGGCCGAGTCCATGCCCAGGCCGGGGTAGTAGCGGGCGCGCGAGGTGGAATCCACCAGGGTGTCCACCTGCGTGCGATGCGCCACCGCGAAGTCGAAGGCAAGCTCCGGGTGCCGGGAAGCGACCCGGTCGATCATGCTCGCACCGGTGGTGGCGCCCGGCTCGGCTGTCAACGCCAGTTCCAGCGCGCGCCTGGCCAGCACCTCGTCGTTGGGCATGGAGAGGAAGTCGTAATAGGTGTCGCGCACCATCGACGAGGTTTCCTGCCTGGCCAAGGCATGCAAGGCGTCCCAGGTGGCTGCATCGGCATTGTGCGCAACCGCGCCCAACACGCTGTCGCGCAGCTCCGGCGACAGCGAGGCGGGGTTGGCCTGGAAGGCGGCAAAGCGCCGGCGTGCCTCGGCGATCACGGCGGCATCGCCCATGTCGCTGAGGGTGGCGATCAGGCGGGTACGCAACTGCTGGATCTGCGCCGAATCGCCATCGCGCTTGTCCCAACCCAGCGTTGCGAATTCGGCCGACAGCCGCGGTACGGCATAGGCACGCCACGTGGCGCGCGCAGCCGGGTCGCGCTCGAAGCTGCCATCCACATCGTCGTAGATGCTGGCCACCATGTCCCAGACATCAGGCGATGCGCCTGCCGCCACCTGGGCGGTGAGATTCAGCACGTCGGCCTGCGCCTGCACGCCGGCACCGGCCAGTGCGTTGGTGTCGTTCAACACGCCCACCTGGTCCACCACCGGTAGCGCGGCAAACCTGGTGGTCAGCGCCTTGAACTGCGCGGGCGCATACCAGGTGCGGAAGTAGCCCTTTTGCCCGGCATTGACCACCACCGGTGCGTCGCAGCCGGGCACCTGCACCTGCGCGGTGCCATCTACCAGCACGCGCACCGGCGCGCCATTGCCGCTGCGCAGGACCACCGGCACATGCCAGCGCAACGGCTGCTTGTCGGGGCGGTCCAGCGTGAACTCGCCCTGCTCCAGCGTCACCGCGGTCTGGCCGCCGACGCAGCGGCTACTGGCCTTGATCAACGGCACGCCCGGCTGCAGCGTGAAGTCGTGCGCCACCTGGGTGAATTGCTTGCCCGGGGCCACCGCGTCGATCTGCTGCCACAACTGGTCGGTCACCGCGTTGCCGTACTGATGTTGCTTGATGTAGCTGCGCACACCGGTGCGCCAGCGATCGGAGCCGACGTAGTCTTCCAGCATGGCAATCACCGCCTCGCCCTTCTGGTAGGTGATGGCGTCGAAGGCCTGGCTGGCCTGCTCCACGGTGGCCACGTGCTGCACCACCGGGTGGGTGGTCGCATACGCATCGCGCCGCATCGCCGCGCGGCTCTTCAGCGCCGGGCCGGTCTTGTCGATATCCCATTCCGGATGCAGTTTTGCCGTGGTGCGCGCCTCCATCCAGTTGGCGAAGCCTTCGTTGAGCCACAGGTCGTCCCACCACGCCATGGTCACCAGGTTGCCGAACCACTGGTGCGCAATCTCATGCGCGGCGACGGTGAACACGCCTTGCTTGGTGTCGATGTTGGCCACCGCCGGATCCAGCAACAACGAGTATTCGAAGGTGAAGATCGCGCCCCAGTTTTCCATGGCGCTGAAGAACTGGCTGCGCCCGGGCGCGGCGATGTTGTCCAGCTTGGGCAGCGGGTACGGGATGCCGAAGTAGGCGTTGTATTCGTGCAGCACGTCGCGGCCGGATTCCAGCGCGAACTGCGCCTGGTCCACCTTGCCCTTCTGCGCGATCACGCCGATCTCGGTGCCGTTGTCGGCGGTGACGGTGGCACGCTCGAAATCGCCCACGCTGACGAACAGCAGGTATGTGGACATCTTGGGCGAGGTCTGGAACGCGATGCGGGTGCGCCCGTTTGCGCCCGGCTTGGACGAGGCCACCGGCATGTTGCTCACCGCCATCTGCCCGGCCGGCGCATTGATCGCCAGGTCGAAGGTGGCCTTGAAGTTGGGCTCGTCCCAGGAGGGAATGAAGCGGCGCGCATCGGAGTTTTCGAACTGGGTGAACAACGCGCGGCGCGCACCTTGCGCGGTGGTGTAATCCAGCGCGAACAAGCCGTTGGCCTGCGTGTTGATCACGCCGCTGTAGTCGATGGACAGCACGTACTCGCCCACTGCCAGCGGCTTGTCGAACGCGAACGTGGCGGTCTGCGCCTCGGCATCGGTGCTGACCTTGGCAGCTTGCGGCTTGCCGCCTTTTTGCGTGAGCGTGCCGCGCGCCAAGCTCAGGTTGGCCGCCTGCAACACGATGCGGTCGGTGGCCTGCAGCACGCTGATATCGATGGCCACCTTGCCGTCGAATGTCATCTTGTCCGCGTGCGGCGTGATCTCCACCGCGTAATGCGTGGGCTTGGCCGTGCGCGGCAACTGGGTGGTGATGGACGAGGCGGCGGCGCTCGGCGGTGCGGGCGCGGCGGCGAGCACGCAGGCAGCCGGACTTGTACCGACCAGGGCCAGTGCGATGGCGGTCACCAGGGGAAGACGCATGGGAAATTCTCGATATGGGCGAAGTGGGCAGGCAAGCGGCGCCAGGCCGCGGATGATCCGCCGGAACAGTGCGCGCAGGCACCGCCGGAAGTCATGGCAAATCTCAGCAATCCTCAAATGCCAACGGCCCGGACAAGCCGGGCCGTTGGACGATGCCGCGTCTGGCGTCAGCCGATCAGGCGAACGGATCCTGCAGCACCATCGTGTGGTCACGATCCGGGCCGGTGGAGACGATCGAGATCGGGCAGCCGGCCAGTTCTTCCAGCGCGCGCAGGTAGGCACGCGCGGCCACCGGCAGCTTGTCCCACTCGGTGATGCCGTGGGTGTTTTCGGTCCAGCCCGGGAACTCCAGGTACACCGGGGTGCACTCTTCCCAGCCCTGCGCGTCCAGCGGGGCGTATTCGGTACGCTTGCCGCGGTATTCGTAGGCGATGCAGACCTTGAGCTTTTCCATGCCGTCGAGCACGTCGAGCTTGGTGATGCACAGCCCGGAGATGCCGTTGATGGCCACCGCACGCTTGAGCGCGACGATGTCCATCCAGCCGCAGCGGCGCGGGCGGCCGGTGGAAGCACCGTACTCGGCACCGCGGTCGCGGATGCCCTGGCCCACTTCGTCGTCCAGCTCGGTCGGGAACGGGCCGCCGCCCACGCGCGTGGCATAGGCCTTGGCGATGCCCAGCACGTAGTCGATCGCATCGGCGCCCACGCCGGTGCCGGCCAGTGCGCCGCCGACGGTGGTGTTGGAGCTGGTGACGTACGGATAGGTGCCGTGGTCGATGTCCAGCAACGCGCCCTGTGCGCCTTCGAACAGCACGCGCTTACCCTGCTTGCGCAGATCGTGCAGGATGCCGGCCACGTCCGACTTCATCGGCTGCACGTAGTCGCCGAAGGCCAGCGCTTCGTCGAAGGTCTTCTGGAAGTCCACCGCTTCCACGCCCAGGTACTTGGTCAGCACGAAGTTGTGGTAATCCAGCGCGGTGCGCAGCAGCTCTTCCAGCTGCGGCGGGTAATGCAGGTCGGCGATGCGGATACCGCGGCGGGCGACCTTGTCTTCGTACGCCGGGCCGATACCGCGGCCGGTGGTGCCGATGGCCTTGCCGCCGGCGGCCTTCTCGCGCGCCTGATCCAGGGCGATGTGGTACGGCATGATCAACGGCGCGGCCGGGGAGATCTTCAAGCGCGAGCGCACTTCCACGCCGGCACCTTCCAGCTCGCTGATTTCCTTGATCAGCGCGGCCGGGGAGATCACCACGCCATTGCCGATCAGGCACAGCGCGTCGTCGCGCAGGATGCCGGACGGAATCAGATGCAAGACGGTCTTCTTGCCGTTGATGACGAGCGTGTGGCCGGCATTGTGGCCACCCTGGAAGCGGACCACCGCACCGATCTCTTCGGTAAGCAGATCGACGATCTTGCCTTTGCCTTCATCGCCCCACTGGGCACCGAGCACGACAACTGACTGACCCATGACGGGTGAACTCCTGAGTTTTGCTGCGGCCATCGGGGCCGCGGGATGGGACCGGTTCACGGCTGGCGGCGCCGCCTGGCGCGCGGCTCCATCGGGGAGCGTTGCAGCGGCGCGTGAAGCCCTGACACGGAAAAAGCCGAACGAGGTGCCCTGTGTGAGCGTGCCCGGCCGGCTTTTGTGCATTATCCGGGTTTCCGGTGACGTGCACTACCCCTGGCGGACGGCGGATCGGGGGCGGGTCAGATTGCGGCTGGCCGTCGGTTGCGCGGTGCTCCGAGCGCTGCCGGCCCCTAGCCCGGGAGATCCCGTCGCGACAATCCCAATGGCTCGTAGGAGCGCACCAGGGCGCGACCGGCATTGCCGGTAAAGCCGTCGCGCCCAGGTGCGCTCCTACGCTGCCCGTTGCGGTCGGAATGGACCACCCACTCAGTGACGCACGATCCACAGTGCAATCGCGCCCAGCACCAGCGTCACACCACCAATCGCACGCAGTTGCGCGGTGGGCAGACTGAACAGTTGCTCGACCATGCGCTTCCAGGCGGTGGGCGCGGCAAACAGCAGCAGGCCTTCGATGACGGCGATCAGGCATAACGCGGACAGAAATTCATGCATCAGCAACACCAGGACGTGGGGAACTGCAGTGTGCCGCGTCAGCACCCTCCACGCGCCCCGCGTAGGAGCGCACCCGGGCGCGACAGGCATTCCCGGTAACGCCGGTCGCGCCCAGGTGCGCTCCTACGCGGCAACGTGGCGAGCCTAGTCAAACCTGCAGACCGCCCAAAGCACCATCGCCCGATCCACGACAGGCAACCCCCGACAAACCCACCCCGTAGGAGCGCACCCGGGCGCGACAGGCATTCCCGATAAAGCCGGTCGCGCCCAGGTGCGCTCCTACGCGGCGGCGCGCGGCAAACGGTGGGCATGCACTAGGCCTGCTGGCGGCTCGACGCTCAGAGCCAGATTGCGTCCCAGAACGGATAATCACCGACGTGGGTGACCAGCCCGGCCCGGAGCGGATTGGCGATGAGGTAACGCGCGGCTGCGTGCAGGTCGTCGTCTTTGCGCAACGCGTGGTCGTGGTAGCTGCGGCTCCAGACCGGTGCGTGATGCTGCCGCTGATCGTTCACCGAACGCGCTGCGCACGCTTTCATCCGGGACACGGCGTCGGCCAACGCGGTGACGCTCCCCAGCTGCAACAGCCAATGTGCATGATCCGGCATCAACACCCAGGCCAGCAGCCTGGCATCGCAAGGCGTTGCTGCGGTGAATGCCCGGCAGGCGGTTGCTGCAAGCAGAAAATCTGCGAACACGGCACGACGCTGCCATGTCGTGGTGGTCAGCAGGTAAACGCTGTTAGGCGAAGACTGCCTGCCGCAGCGCAGCGCGCGATGCCCTGGAGAGTTGGTGTTGGCCATGGCGCGATGCTGGCGGCCTTGGACCACGCTGGATATCGGCGGTTGCCGCGTTCTGCGCTAGGGGGAATCCATATGGCGACTGACTATCAACGGCAATCAGCGGGGTCCGCCGGTAAGGCCCGTCGCGCCCGGGTGCGCTCCTACCGGGCCGAGTCTGGTCAACACGACGGGAGAGACGCTCCAGGCAGCCGCGGATTTCCGACATACCCATCAGCATCACAGTGCACGAAGCGCCATGCGCCCGATCCATTGGCCGACGCGCGCCCTGCGTAGGAGCGCACCTGGGCGCGATCGCCTTACCGGGCATGCCCGTCGCGCCCGGGTGCGCTCCTACGGTGGGGCGCGGCAGCGAGAGGCACATACGACAACGCCCGCATTCCGCGGGCGTTGTCGATTCAGCGCAGAGCGATCAACGATCGCTCTTGAGGTACTGCAGGAACGGGTCGTTCTTGTCCAGCACCACCACGCCGTTGCCGTCGGTCATGGAGCCGCGGTACGCCTCCAGGCTGCGATAGAACGCGTAGAACGACGGATCCTTGGCACCGGCCTGGCCGTAGATGCGGGCGGCGTCGGCATCCCCTTCGCCGCGCAGCTTCTGCGCATCGCGCTCGGCGTCGGCCACGATCACGGTGGACTCGCGGTCGGCCTGGGCGCGGATGGTCAGGGCCTGCTCCTCGCCTTCGGCGCGCAGCTTGCTGGCTTCCTGCTTGCGCTGGGCGCGCATGCGCTCGTAGACGTCGGTGATCACCTGGCTGTCGGTCGGCAGGTCGATCTGCTTGATGCGCAGGTCGGTGATCTGCATGCCCAGGCCCTTGATCGCGCCGTTGATGCCCTTGAGCTGGTTGGCGATCAACTCGCTGCGGTCGCCGGAGACCAGCTGCTGCAGGGTGCGCGAGTTGATCTGGTTACGCAGCGAATCGGTGATGATCGGGGCCAGGCGCGAATTGGCGACTGACTCCTCACCACCGGTGGCGCGATAGAACGCCCGCACATCGGAGATATAGCCGATGGCGAAGAAGTCCACGCTGACGTCTTTCTGCTCGGCGGTGAAGTAGCGGGCCGGGGCGGTGTCCAGCACCTGGAAGCGGCGATCGAACACGCGCACCGACTCCACCACCGGGATCTTGAAGTGCAGGCCGGGCTTGAGGTCGGCTCGCACCACGCGGCCCAGGTTGAGCACCATGGCGGTCTGGTCCTCGCGCACCACGAACACCGAGCCCATCAGGGTCAGCAACACGGCGACGATCAGGCCGATGACTAGCGAATTCTTCATTATTCGGTTCCCTCACGGCCGGTCGGGCGCGGGCCGCGCTCCGGATTGCGGATGCCCTCGCTGCCACCACTGGTTTGCGGCGGATTCAACAGCACATCCTGCGGCACCATCGACGGCATGCTGCCGTTGCCCGCAGTGCCGCTGTTGCTGGCGGACTTGCTGGCGTCGGCCGGCAGCGGCACATAGATGACCTGGCGGCCATCGCTGCCGATCACCTTGCGGTTCTCCGACAGCACCTTCTGCACGGTTTCCAGCCACAGGCGCTTGCGCGTGACCTCGGGGGCGTTGGCGTACTGCTCCTGCAACAGCGTGAAGCGATCGGCGTCGCCCTCGGCCTTGGAGATCACCGCCTGCTTGTAGCCTTCGGCGCCGGTCCGGGTGCGCGCACCCTGGCCGCGTGCCTCGGGCACCACCTTGGCGGCGTAGGCCTGGGCCTCGTTGATCAGGCGCTCGCGCACCTGCTGGGCGCCGTTGACCTCGTCGAAGGCCGGCTTCACTTCTTCCGGCGGACGCGCGTCCGGCAGGGTCACACCGGTGACGGACAGACCCGTGTTGTAGGCATCCAGTGCCGCCTGCAGGCGGTCCTTGGAGGCGATGGCCAGCGGGCCGCGATTGTTGAGCACGGTATTGAGGTCGGAACGACCCACCTGCTCACGCACGGCGCTTTGCGCGGCCTGCTCCAGCACCAGGTCAGCATTGCGCGAACCGAACAGGTACTTGCGCGGGTCGCTGATCTGGTACTGCACGTTGAGCGAGACGTTGACGATGTTCTCGTCGCGGGTCAGCACCGGCACCTGGTTGCTGAAGGTCTTGATCTCGGTGGCGTTGACCTTGCGCACCGACTCGACGGGCCAGGGCAGCTTGAAGTTCGGGCCGGGCTGCAGGATGCGCGAGAACTGGCCGAAGCGCAGCACCACGCCACGCTGCTGCTCGCCGATGAGCTGGAAGCTGGAGAACAGCACCATCAGCACCACCGCGACCAGAATCCAGCGCCCCACGCCGCCATCGAACAGCTCCTTCAACGGGGCGGGCAGATTGCCCCAGCCACCACCGTTGCCACCACCGCGCGGGCCCCAGGACCTGCGACGGTTGGGGTCCGGGCCGTCTCCGCCCTTGTTGCCGGGTGTGTTCCAGGCCATGCACGCTCCATGATCGAGGGGCTGTGCGGGCCAGTCCCGCAGTGCCGCCGTGTTGTGTGATTCGATGATTCTACTAGATGGGGCAGACCGACCGTTTTGAAAGGCCCCGATTGACGCATCCCGGTTTAGCCGCTGGGGTGGATCGGGCGGCGACGCATCGGGCGACGGCAGGGCCCGGTCCGGTCCAGGCGCGTGTCGACGCGGTCCCGGGGGCCGGAAAGGCGCGCATGTGATGACCTTGGCGTTGGGAGCAGGCAAGGCCGGAGGCGAGCGGCCTTCGATGCGCGTTGCTGCCGGTGACCGCGTGATGCGCGCGGGCGCGCGGCGCCTGCCGGTCTAGCGATTCCACCCCGGGCGAAGCTGGATCAAGCAGGACCACGGCCAGGCTGCGCAACGGATGCGCTGCCAGTCAGTTGTTGATGCGCGTGCGCCGGAAGCGCGCTCGCCGTCGGGCCGCCTTGCGCATGTCGCGCCGTAGTGCCGCGCCTGGAGGCCGACATGCATCAGACGCGCGTGGCCTGGCAAGCAACACGACCGGACCTGCATGCAAGCAACCTGCCGCCCGCGGGCGATCGGGCGGAATGCAACCGTTGGCCAGAGAGCACCCACGTGCAGATGGCAAGGTCGCGCAGTTGGTGGTGGCATCAGCCCCGGGTGGCGAGTGGCACTGCCCGACGCGGTCGAACGCGGCCCCATGCGCATGCCTTCGTCGATCGCGCCAGCCGCTGTCAGCGCCGGCTTGTCGCACTGCGGAGCGAACCTGCGCCCCGGTCGCACCTCGTCGACGCGCTTAGACGGTCGGCGGTTCGTCTTTCTGGTTGAACACGCGCTCCATCACTTCCAGCAACTCGTCTTCGGAAAACGGCTTGGTGATGTAGGCGCGTGCGCCCTGGCGCATGCCCCACATGCGATCGGTGTCCTGGTCCTTGGTGGTCACCAGGATCACCGGGATGTGCTGAGTGGTCGGCTCGCGCTTGAGCGTGCGCGTGGCCTGGAAGCCGTTGAGGTTGGGCATCACCACATCCATCAGCACCAGATCCGGCAACGAGGACTTGGCCGCTTCCACGCCGGCGGCACCATCGGTTGCGGTGATGGTTTCGTGCCCCAGCTTCTCGACGATGCGCTGAATCCCCAGCAGCTGCGACGGCGAGTCGTCGACGATCAGAATGCGTGCCATGTGTTTCCCCTAGTGTGCGCGGCGAGTGTAGTGCGCCGGCCGCGCTTTCGGTAGCTGGGCCAGGCGGTGCGCCCGGCGATGCTGTTGCGACGTGCGATCCGGTGGCGCGTTGCGGTTGCCCTGGTCAACGCGTACTACGTTGCACAGGGGGCAACTGGATTCAACAACGTTGCAGAAGGTCGTTCACCGTTGCATCGCGTGCATGCTGCCTTCCCCTGATCCCTCACCACAGGAAAGGCGATTGCTCCCTTCTCCCATCGGGAGAAGGTGGCGCAAAGCGCCGGATGAGGGGACGGCAGAGATCCAATGCCGCAGATCGACGCTGACGGTGCACCGCTCGTCCGCCGCCCCCCACCGCGATCCCTCCCTCGAAAATGTCGGCTGCTCCCTTCTCCCACCGGGAGAAGGTGGCGCAAAGCGCCGGATGAGGGGACGGCGGCGATTCAACGCCGCAGATCGACGTTCACTGGCACACCACCTGCCTGCCGAACCCTCACCTCATCCCCGCGTCGACCCCGCGCGGCCTACACCGATTCGCCGAACGCCTTGGCCAGGTTGCGGTAGGCCTTTTTCTGCGCATCGTCGGTGGGGGCCGGGGCCAGGATTTCCAGCTCCACGATCTGGTCGCCCGGCGTGGTGCCTGGCAGGCCGCGGCCGCGCAGGCGCAGCTTGCGCCCGGCGTCCGAGTCGGCCGGCACCTTCAACTCCACCGACCCGCCCAGGGTCGGCACGCTGATGGTGGTACCCAGTGCCGCCTGCCAGGGCATGACCTGCAGGGTGTACAGGATGTTGCGCCCGTCCACTTCGAACTGCGGGTGCGCGGCGTATTCGATCTCCAGCAGCAGGTTGCCGCCGCCATTGCCCTGCCCGCTCAGGCGGATCACCTGACCAGGCTGCACGCCCTTGGGCACGCGCACATCCAGCTGCTTGCCGTTGATGGTGATGCGCACGCTGTCGCCCGCATACACCGCTTCCAACGGCACTGCCAGCTTGGCGCGGGTGTCGCCGCGCGCCTGCGGACCCGCGCCTGCACCAGGGCCGGCGCCCGGACCACGCGGACGGCCGCCGCGCTGGCCGGCGAACAGGCTTTCGAAGAAATCGCTGAAGCCGCCACCGGCGCCGCCGTTGCCGAACACTTCCTCGTAGTCGTAGCCCTGCCCACCGCCGTAGCTGGGCGGGGCCTGGAACTCGTCGCCCGGGCGGAAGCCCTGCGCCTTGAGCTGGTCGTAGGCCTTGCGCTTGGCCGGGTCGCGCAGCGCCTCGTAGGCTTCGTTGATCGCCTTGAACTTGTCTTCGGCGCCGGCCTCCTTGCTGACGTCGGGGTGGTACTTGCGCGCCAGCCGGCGGTAGGCGGTCTTGATCTCCGCATCGCCCGCGCTGGGCTCCACGCCCAGCGTTGCGTAGTAATCCTTGAATTCCATCTAATCACCTCTGAAAAAAACGGCCCGCAGCCGAGGCCACGAGCCAGTCATATCGCAGCCGGGCGGGCAACCGCACCTATTCTACGGTGCGGTTGCCGCCGGGAAGCGAAGCATGCCGCTCCGCTCCAGGTTTTGCTGCCTTACTGCACCGTATTGCCGGCCGGGTCCTGGCCGTTACCGACCTGGATGCGGCGCGGGGTGGCCGCCGGGCGCTTGGGGATGCGGATTTCCAGCACACCGTTGTGCCCGGTCGCGGTGATGCCGTCGGGGTCGGCACTGTCGGGCAGCGCGAAGCGGCGGTGGAAGCTGCCGTAGCGGCGCTCGATGCGCGAGAAGCGCTCGGTCTCGGTGCTGGACTCGCCCTTGCGCTCGCCCTTGATCGACAGGATGCCCTTGTCCATCTGCACCTCGATCTGGCCGGGGTCGATGCCCGGTAGGTCGGCATACAGCACGAAGTGGTTGGCCTCTTCCTTGATGTCCACGCGCGGCACCCACTGCGCGGTCACCACCGCCGATTCGTCGGTGTCGCCGTTCTGCTCGAAGAAACGGTCGAACACGTGCTTGATCTCGTTTTGCAGCGCATGGGTGGGCCACTGGGGATAACGAACGATGTTCATTGCGAGCCTCCAAAAGGTTGGGTGAGGGGCCGGCTGCCGCGGCGTGCGCCGTTGCGCCGGCCATGTGCGTCAGATAGGCGTGCCGCTGCGGATTTCAAGCGCGTTGACGCGCTTTTCCCTCGCCCCTTTCTAGACTTCGTTCAGCCGCAGGAGCCCGCCCCATGACCATCCACGTTGGTGACCGCATTCCCGAAGTCGTGCTCAAGCGCCTGCGCGAGGGCATCGAGGCGGTCGATACCCACAGCCTGTTCGCCGGCCGCAAGGTGCTGCTGTTCGCAGTGCCGGGCGCCTTTACCCCGACCTGCTCGGCCAAGCACCTGCCGGGCTATGTGGAGCACTTCGACGCATTCCGCAAACGCGGCATCGAGGTGCTGTGCACCGCGGTCAACGACCCGTTCGTGATGCAGGCCTGGGGCCGCAGCCAGCTGATCCCCGACGGCCTGCACCTGCTGCCCGACGGCAACGCCGAACTGGCCCGCGCACTGGGCCTGGAGATCGACGCCAGCGGCTCGGGCATGGGCCTGCGCTCGCGCCGCTACGCACTGTATGCCGACGACGCCGTGGTCAAGGCCTTGTTCGTCGAAGAACCCGGCGAATTCAAGGTGTCCGCCGCCGATTACGTACTGCAGCACCTGCCCGATTGATGCATTGATTCCCCCCAACCACTCAGAAGGAAACCGGCCAGCCATGTCTAACCAGCCAGCCAAGCAACTCCCCGACGGCATCACCGATACCGCCACCTTGCGCAGCCGCGCACGCCAGAGCATCGAAGACGGTGCCATCACCGAGAGCTACCACGCCGACCGCGAGGCGGTGATCGAGCTGCTCAACACCGCACTGGCCACCGAATACGTGTGCACCCTGCGGTATTACCGCCACTATTTCATGGCCAAGGGCATGCTTGCCGACGCGGTCAAGGGCGAGTTCCTGGAGCATGCGCAGCAGGAACAGGCGCACGCGCACAGGCTCGCCGAGCGCATCGTGCAGCTGGGCGGCGAACCGGACCTCAACCCGGACACGCTGACCAAGCGCTCGCATGCCGAATACAAGGAAGGCAGCGACCTGCGCGACATGGTCAAGGAAAACCTGATCGCCGAGCGCATCGCCATCGATAGCTACCGCGAGATGATCGATTTCATCGGCGACAAGGACACCACCACCAAGCGCATCCTGGAAGACATCCTGGCCCAGGAAGAAGAGCATGCCGACGAGTTCGCCGACCTGCTGGAAGGCTGGATCGGCGAGTGAGCTGAGTCTTGCAACGGAGCGATGTGTTGTGATCGATGATCGGCATCGACATTCACACTGAAGTTGAAAGTTGAAATCGACTCGATGATTTAAGCAGACAGGGCGCCTCGAGCGCCCTGTCTGTTTTCTATGCCGCAGGATGGTGTGTGGTTGCCTGCTGCCGTAGGAGCGCACCCGGCCGCGACGTGGCATTCCCGATAACGCCCCATCGCGCCCAGGTGCGCTCCTACGGGTGTTTGCACTGGTCGGGCGCAGCACGTGCGCGGTCAGCGCAATACGCGAAAGCGCAGCTGCGTCCAGGCACCATCGCTGGCCATTGCGGTGAGCGTATGCGTGCCGACCTCGGCAAATTCGCGCTGAAATCCCTGGCGTCCGTTGGTCTGTGCGATCCAGCGGCCATCCAGCAGCCAGTCGATGCGCGCGTCGCTGCCCAGGGCACGCAGTTGCAGGCGCACCGGACGCGAGGTGGCGTTGGCACGCGCCAGCGTGGCGCGATCGCTCAGCCCGTCGATACGCAGCACGCCGCCACCGGTCATGCGCCCATCCGGCAGACAGTCCGCCGCAAGTGGCGGCAGTTGCGCAGCATTGCGCTCGGCGGTGCTGAGCCAGGGTGAGACCAATGCCGGCCAGCGCGCCAGTGCATGCGGCACGCGTTCATGCGCCTGGCTGCACTCCTGCGACAGCCGCTGGCCACTGCGCGCATCCACATCGAAATGCAGCTGCCCGCTTTGCCATAGCCGTGCGTCGCGCTCGGCAAAGGTGGGCGGCACTGCGCCATCGAGCACGTAGGCGTCGGCGCGGCGTGCGCATTGTGCCGGTGGTGTCTGATCGGCGGCGCCGCCGAGCGGCCAGCAGATATCCAGCGCCTGCACGGTGGCTGGCATCGGCACCGGCGCGCTATCGCCGGCGCTGCGCGGCAAGGCATCGATGACTTCGAACATCAGCGGCAGTGCGGTGACGGCGCCGTACTGGCCCGGCAGCGGCGTACCGTCCGGACGCCCCACCCACACCCCGACCGTGTAACGGCGCGTGCCGCCGATCGCCCAGGCATCGCGGTAGCCGTAGCTGGTGCCGGTCTTCCAGGCCACGCCCGGGCGCGTGGCGGTGTCGAAGGTGCCGCTGCCGTACCCGGGGCGCGGATTGCTTTGCAGGATCTCGCGCACGATCCAGGCCGCGCCCGGCGACATCAGCCGGCGTTCGATGCGCGGATCGTCCGGCGTATAGCGCACGCGCCCGGCGATGCCGCCGCGATTGAGTGCCGCAAATGCGCCGACCAGTTCCTGCAATTGCGCGCCTGTGCCACCCAGGATCAACGCCAGATTGGGCACGCTGCCGTGCGCAAAGCGCAGCTCGATCCCGGCATTGGACAGCCGCGCAGCAAACCGCGCCGGGCCGATCCGGTCGAGCAGGTCCACCGCCGGCACGTTCAGCGACAACCGCAACGCCGTCGCCGCGCTCACCGGCCCATTGAAGGCCGCATCGAAATTGCCGGGCCGGTAGCTGCCAAAACTCTGCGGCGCATCCACCAACAGGCTTTCGGAGTGGATCAACCCATCGTCCAACGCCATGCCATACAGGAACGGTTTGAGCGTGGAACCGGGCGAGCGCCAGGCCTGCACCATGTCCACATGCCCCAGCCGCTTGCGATCGCCGAAGCTGGCCGAGCCCACGTATGCGCGCGCTTCCATGGTGGCGTTGTCCACCACCAGCAATGCCGCGGAGGTGCGCTCGGGCAGCTGCGAAAAGTATGTCGTGACGCGTTCTTCCAGGGTGCGCTGCAGCTCCACATCCAGCGTGGTCACGATGCGTGGCGCGCGCGGTTGCGCGCTGTGCAACCGCTGCGCGAGCAGCGCCGCATGCAACGGCGGTTTGAGCGAGCGCGTCACCACCGGCTCGATCCGCGCATCGTCCACCTGCGCGCGCGACCACACGCCCAGCTCCACCATGCGATCGAGCACCTTGTCGCGCGCACGTTGCGCGGCCTCGGGATGGCGATCCGGGCGCAGGCGGCTGGGCGATTGCGGCAACACCGCCAGCAACGCAGCTTCGGCCTGCGACAAGGCCTTGGCTGGCTTGCCCAGGTACGCCCAGCTGGCCGCTTCCACGCCTTCGATGGTGCCGCCATAGGGCGCGCGCTCCAGATACAGCGTCAGAATCTCGCGCTTGCTCAGGTGCGCTTCCAGCTGCAGCGCGCGCAGCAGCTGCTTGGCCTTGCCCCACGGCGTGCGCGTATGCGGGTCGAGGATGCGCGCCACCTGCATGGTCAGCGTCGAACCGCCGGAGACGATGCGCCCCTGCCCGATCCATTGCCCGCCGGCACGCAGCAGGCCCCACGGATTGACCCCGGGATGGCGCCAGAACCAGCGGTCCTCGTAATTGAGCAGCGCCTGCAGATACAGCGGCGACACACTCTGCGGGCTGGCCGGATAACGCCACACCCCGTTGCGGTCGGCGAACGCGCGCAGCGGCGTGCCATCGCGTGCCACCACCAGCGTGGAGGTGTCCCGTGATCTGGGCAGTGGCAGTGGGAAGGCCAGGTCCAGCAGCAACACCGCAGACAACAGGGCCACGGCGCTCCAGCGTAGCCCCGTCAACCAGCGCCGGCCACGCCGGGCAACACCCTCCTTGCCAGCGACGCGTTCCTGCGTCTGGTCGATCCTTGCCTGCGCGTGCTGCTGCTCATCCATCCTGCCAAGGATGCAGGGCAAAACGCATTTCGGCCACCATCGCGCGCGGCAAGCTGCGGCGTTGAGCGATCAACGTGACTGCACGCTCCTGCTTGCGCGACGACTGGTGCGCTAGCCCACCACGTCCACGTGCGGCGAGCGACGCGGCCTTACAAACAGCCGCAGCAACCCCATCGCCAGGAATACCGCAGACAGGCGCAACGCAATGCCGAGCCAGCCGCTGGCGGCCGAATCGGAGACCGCAAAGACCGTCCAGGCCGCGTTGAGCGAGACATGCAACACCCAGCCGCTCCAGATCGTGTAGCCATCCTGCGCGTCCACGATGGCAAACAGCAGCGCACCGATACCGGTAATGGCGAAGATCAACAACGCCTCGCCACCTCCACCGCCGGCCCCGAGCCAATGCACACCGCCAAACACAACCGCCTGCACCAGCGCGGCGATTGCCGGACGCCAGGCCAGCGCACGGCAGGCAAAGACGAAACCGAAACCGCGAAACACGATTTCTTCCGCTAGCGGAAACAGCAGCGCCAACCAGAGCAGGCCAAGCAGATCGTCGGTACCGACCGAGCTGGACTGCGCCCACAGCCCCAGCCAACACGGCAGTGTGGCCAGCAACGTCAGCGCCGGGCCGCGTAAGCCGTTCCAACGCAACCCCAGACGCGCCGCGAGCTCGTCTGGCATGCCAGGACGCAGCAACGCCGCTGCGACGAGCACGACCACTACGCTGAGCAGATTGTCGAGAATCCCACCGCCGTAAGGCACCGGAATTTTCGGGATTGGAAAACCAAGGGCCTTGGCCACATCACGCACCTGCAGCGCGACCAGCAGCACCAACAACCAGACGACATGCGGCGTGAGTCGGCGCAGGGATGTATCGAGCGGCATGCAGACGTCCTTGCGTGCAAACGAACGCTGACTATAACGGCAACATCGCCGCCGCAGTTCCACGGATCACATTGCGCGACGACATCCGCTCCCGTCGCAGGCCAGCTGCATGCGGTGATGCAACGCGACGCTCACCGCTGCTCCAGCGACGCGCGATAGCGCAGCAAGGCTTCCGGCGCATCGGTCTGGATGATCGACACGCCTTCGCGGTACAGGCGGCCCCACACCTTGTCAGGATCGCGCTCGGCATCGGCGTCGCCGCCGTAGCCGGCGATGAAGCCGTCCCACAGCGAGTTGACCATCAGCCGCACGTTATGTGCCTTGCTCACTGCAACCAACGCGGGCAATTGCGCTGCTGTCATCTTGGGCAGCTCGAACGCGACCGGATGCGCGTTGCGTGTCTGCGCAGTGGCGATCGCGGCCAGGTCGGCAGTGCCATGGGCGTTGATCAGGATCGGGAAGAAATACACCTTGTCGAACGGCAGCATCGCCGCCAGGGGCGGCGTGGCGATGCCGGCTTCGGCCTTGACGATCACCTGGTGCTGCATGCCGGCACGGGCAACCGCATCGACCACCTGCACGTAGATCGCATCCTTGACGTCCAGGTTGAGCAGGATGTGGCCCTTGGACCTGGCCAGCATCTGCTCGAGCGTGACCACGCGTTGATCGGTCAGCGGTGCCTGCGCGCCACCTTCGTCGCTGCGCAGCCGCAATTTTTGCAGGTCGGCCAAGGTCAGCTCGGACAGCTTGCCGGTGCCGTCGGTGGTGCGGTCCACGGTGGCGTCGTGCAGCATCACCAGTGTGCCGTCGGCGGCGCGCCGCACATCGGTCTCCATCACGTCGGCACCGATAGCGATGCAGCGATCCAGCGCGGCCAGCGAGTTCTCCGGTGCGCTGTCCTTGAAACCATGATCAGGCGCCGGCGCGTGGCAACCGCGATGGGCCACCACCACGATGCCGCCGTCAGGATTGGTCAGCCGGGCCTGGATTGCGGCCACGCCGGTGGGCGCCGCGCTCGCATGGGTGGCCAGTGCCGCGCACAGCATGGCCGCGACGGTGGCGGCAGTACGTAAGCTCATCGAAACAACTCCACTATGAAGGGATTAACAGAACCACTGCGCTACCGTCAGGTGAGCGCGGTCGGCACACGGCATGGCATCTGCCAGGTGCACATCTGGATTTCCACGCACTGCACGCACCTACCTGGGCTCTGCTCGTCATGCCAGCTTCGCCGCGCCTAGAACGTCGGCGTAAAGCGCAAGCCGAACCAATAAGTCGTAGGCACCGAATAACTGTCCTTGAGCAGGTTCTGCCCAGGGCCGGTCACACTGGTGATGCGGCTATGGGTGAGGTTGCTGACCTGGCCGATCAGGCTGAGCTGTTTGCTGATCGCATAGGTCGCGGTGAAATCCAGCTGCGAACGCGGCGACCAATACAGGTCCTGCCAATCGATATTGCTGACGATGGCACGCAAGGCCTTGCCCTGGCGATTGTAGGCCGCGCGCAGCTCCAGCCCGCCGGTGTTGTAGAACAGCGTGGCGTTGGCGGTGTAGTCGGGCTGGCCGACCAGGTTGTCGAGCTTGCGCTCGCGCTGGCTCACATTGATGCCGCTGCCAACGCTGTAGGGCACATCCAGGCTGCCATCGAGCACCGCAAAATTTGCACTGAAACCGACCCCACTCAGCCACGGCGCGATCGGCGCCAGGGTGTTGACGATGCCGTTGAACTCCACTCCGCGGATACGCGCCTTGGCGGCATTGGCCGGCGTGCTGATCAACGCGTTGGCGTAGGTGGTGCCGTCGAACGTGAAGCTGTCGGTGCGCGAAAGCGTAAAGATCTCGTCCTGGATGCGCTTGTCGAACACGGCCGTGGACGCGAACGCGTCGAAATCGCCGGGCAGGCGCCATTCCAGCGACAGGTCCAGGTTGTTGGACACACGCGGTTTGATGTCCGGGTTGCCGATGGTGACGGTGACGCCTTGCGCATTCGGGTTGCCGGCATCGGCCGTGTTGACGAAGCCGATCGAGGTGCGCGCCGCATACGCATCGTATGGCGGGCGGCCGAGCGTACGGCTTGCGCCGGCGCGCAGGTCCAGTGCATCGGTCAGGTGGTAGGTCATGATGGCCGAGGGCAGCAGATAGTGGTAATCGGCACTGGTCGGGTTATCGACATACACATAGCGGTTGGTCGCGGCATCCAGCTGCCGCTGGCGGCCGACCGTATCGAGACTGGTGCTGTCGAAATGCAGACCGCCCTGCACATTGAAACGCTCGCTGCGATAGCTGACCAGGCCATAGCTGCCGAAGGTCTTTTCGGTATGGGTGAAGTTGTCCTGATTGCTGAAGGCCTGCTGGTCGGTGCTGTTGAACGCGCTCAACGGCGTTGCAGCCAATGCACGATTGGCCTTGTCAGGATCGATGGTAATCAGGTTCAGGCCGGCGTAGCGCATCGGTGCCCGGCCGGTGCCCGCCACATCGGCCAGGCCGAATGCCGGCGCACTGGTATTGGGCTGATACTCGACGCGATAGATGTCGTAGGACGGTTTGTCGGTGGTGTACGACACGCCCGCGGCAAAGCCGATCCCCTGATCGCTCTCGCCCTGGTTGAAACCGTAATCCAGCCGGCCGGTGAGGATGCGATCGGCCGCGGTGCGTTTGTAGTCCGGGCGCCAGTACGACAGGCTGTAGTTGCCCAGGTCGTTGTAGGCCTGCGGCGACACCCCGAAGCGCTGATCGAAGCCAGAGGTGTCGTAATTGAATGCGTAGTTGGGCGTGGCATTGATGGTCACACCGCTGCCGGTCTGGCCCACCGGTACCGCTGCGGCGCGGGTGATGCCGGTGGCGTACTTGATCATGCGGATCGGCTCGTCGTAGGTCGCATCCGACCACGCGCCGCGCGCGGAGAACTGTTGCCGATCGGTGGGCCGCCAGATCGTGCCCAGCTGCGCGACCTTGGTACGTGTGGTGACGATCTGGTTCGAGTAACCCACCTCGATATCGCCGCCGGGATAGCTGCCGGAGCTGGCAGTCTGATTGAACACCTGGCCACGGTTGCGCGGGTCGATGATGACCTCGTTGCGCTCCATGTTGTCCTTGAAATAGTAGTAGCCGGCCGTTGCATAGGCTTCCAGTGCGGCACTGGGATGCACTTCGAACTTGCCGGTGACGCCATAGCGGTCGCGCTGGTTCTGCACGTACCAGTACTTGTCCTGCTGCGGCACCGCCCAGCCATTGCCGAGATTGGCACCGGTCTGCAGCTCGCCGTTGTTGTCGTAGAACCCGTAATGCACCGTGTCGGTGGTCATATGGGTTTCGGTGTAGCTGCTCAGCGTCTGGTAGTTGGCCGACAGGGTGACCCCGTACTGCTGCTCGCTGCCGAAGGTGCGGCTGCCGGTGGCGTTCAAGCGGTAGCCGGGGTCGTCCTGGTCGCGCGGCTTGCCGACATCGTTGGCGTGGCCGAGCGCCGCTTCGGCACTGAAGAAGGGCTTGCCGCCGTTTTCGAAGGCGCTGCGTGTCTTGAGGTTGATCGCCCCGCCCGTTGCGTTGGGGTCTAGGTCGGGCGTGAAGGTCTTGACCACCTGCAACTCGCTGACCATCGACGCCGGCAGCAGGTCCAGACGCACGCCGCGGGTAATCGAGCCGAGCGTGCCGTTCGGCGTGCCGGGCGAGGCAATGGTCAGCCCATCGATGGTGACGTTGTTGTAGGACGGGCCCAGGCCGCGCAGTACCGGTGTGGCGGCCTCGTCGCGCGGATGCTCGTTGTCGGTGGCCGGCAATACCGACAGGCCGGGCACGCGGCGCAGCGCTTCGACGATGGTGCTGTCGGGCAAGGCGCGCACATCGGTGGCGCTGATCACATCGGTGATATTGGTTGCCGCGCGCTTGCTTTCCACCGCAGCGGCATTGGCACGGCGCACGCCGGTGACCTGCATGGCATCCAATGTCTGCACGCCGGAGCTGGCGGATGCGGCATCAGTCGAGGCTTTGGCGACTGGCGACGACGAATTGCATGCTGCGGCGGGCGTTACCGCAGTGGATATGGTCCCCACTGCGTCTGCAGGCATTGCAGCCGACGAGGTCTGCGCTACCGCGTTGGAAGAGTCGAAGGCCTGCGCCTGCACGCCCGAACAACAGGCGGTGATGGCGATGGCAAGAACAGACAGGTGCGAACGGTACACATCAGAGCGCTGCATGGAGTCCCGAGATCGCGCAGCAAGGGCGCCACGCCTGTGAGAAAGCACCCCACCGTAGCCACTGAAAATGACCCTTGCGTGTCGCGCGCATCGCATCGAAAAGACAGTGCGCAACGATGTCGCGGCCTGCGAAGCAGGCAACCGGCGACCGGCAAAATTCTTCGGTACGGGGCTTCAAATGCCCCCCATCCGCCCTTCGGGCGCCTTCCCCAGCACGCGGGAGAAGGAACGCATCTGATCGCAGTGCGGCGGTTGAGCCCCTCTCCCGCCTGCGGGAGAGGGGTTGGGATGAGGGGAGGCTTCTGGCATAGGAGCATGCCCCTACACCAGAAACTTCAACGCCATCCTACGGCTGCACCACCGTCATCGTCGCTGGCGTGCTGCGCCCCACGCCGCGCAGCTCCGGGCGGTACATGTCTTCCACCAACGATGGCGGCACCGTGTAGGTGCCCGGGGTGACTGCGCGCACCAGGTAATACAACTGCGCCTTGCTGCCCGAGGACAGCGCCAGCGCGGCCACATAGCGGTCGTCGCGGAACTCTTCGTGCTTGACGTCGGCGGCGCTGGAACGCTCGCTGATGCCGATGCCGTCCACCACCACATCGGCCCATTGCTTGGCATCGCCGAGATTGAAGTTCTCGATCTCCAGGCCGGCCGGCAGCAGGTCGGTCAGCAGCGCGTCCGGCATGTCGCTGTTGGCGGTGATGGTGACGCGCACGATCAGCGCTTCGCCTTCCTTCAATGCACGCGGGGTCCACGGTTTGCCGTCGGTGGTGTACCAGCTGCGCTCCACGCTGAGGTTGCGCGTGTCCGGCTCCGGTGCGCTGCGCGGGATGCCGGCCACTTCCAGGCTGGCGTACATAGGTGCCTCGCCCTGCGGTGCGAACTGCACGCCGCGCGCCAGGGCGGCGCTGTCGAAACTGCGCCCGAACAGGCGTGCCGGCGCAATCTCCTGCGTCTCGCCGCCAACAGTCAAGGTGCCGGACACCTGCTTGCCCTGCCCGACCATCAAGGCCTTGCCCAAGCGCGCCAGCGCCACCTGCTCCTGCGTGCTCAGCCACAGCCAGCCGGTGGCGCGGCGTGCATCCAGCGCGCGGCCCAATGCCACTGCGCGGGTGTCGTACTCGGGCTTGGACAAGCCACGCTCGTGCAGCAGCGCCATCATCAAGGCATCGTCGCGGATCGCGCTGCCGTAATCGGCGAAGTACGGCGGCCGCTCGCTGCTGTCCTTGGCAAAACCCGCCTTGATTGCCGCCTGCCCACGCTTGGTGTCGCCCTGCAGCGACAATGCCGCGCCCAGATGCACCAGCGACAAGCCGGTCAATGCCTTGTCGCGCTGGTTGTCGTACAACGCGCGCAGCGTGCCCAGCGGGGCGCGGTTGACGCGTGCCAACACATAGCCGGACCAGGCCTGGTTGGCGAACTTCAGGCTATCGCGGCGGTCCTGCCCGTAGAACTCGTTGCCACCGGACAGCAGGTCCTCGCTGAGCCGATTGAGCGCCTTCTGCAGCACGTTGTCGGGCACCGCAAAACCGGCGTCCTTGGCGTCGAGCAGGAACTCGGCGATGTACGGGGTCAGGCCCGGATTGACGTAACCGTCGTCGCCCCACATCGAAAAATGCCCGCTGGCGATCTGCATCGAGGCCAGGCGACCGAATGCGCCTTCCATGCGCTCGCGGCGCTTGGCCGCCTCCAGCCCCTTGGTGCCCAGTGCCCTGGCGGTGGCATCGTCGAGCAAGAGCGCGGCGTAACCCTTGCTGGTGGTCTGCTCGGCGCAGCCATACGGATAGTCCAACGCACCCTGCAGGGCGCTGGCGAAGGGAATCGGCGGCAGCGGGCTGACCACCATGCGCGCGGTCACCGAGCCGGCCATCAGGCCATCGGCAAAGCCACTGTCCAGGGTGATCGGCGCCAGCGGATCGAGCACGCGCGTCTGCGCACGCAACACCTGCGGCCAGCCGGCACGCACCGGCAGGTCGTAGCTGCGGTCGGCCTTGAAGCCGTTGCCGTCCACACGCACGCGCACCTTGGCCACGCTATAGCCTTCGGTGGCGCTCAGCGGGAAGCTCAGCGTCTGCTTGGCATCCACACCGAGCTTGACGCTGCGCGCCGCCTCGGCGATGGCCAGCGGGCCGATCCCGTCCACGCGCACATTGAACTCGCCCGGCTTGCCGGTGAAGTTCTGCACATCCAGCGTCACCGTGCTGCGGTCGCCCGGCGCCATCACGCGCGGCATGCTGGCCTCGGCCAGGATCGGGGCACGCACCACGGTTTCCACCGCGTGGTTGCCGAACCGCGTATCCGAATACACCAACGCCGACACCCGCAGCGTGCCGTTGAAATCCGGCACCGGCAGTTGCACGCGCGCATCGCCCTTGGCATCGAGCTTCACCGAGCCGGAGAACAGGTCCACGGTCTGCACGCGCGCGGTCGGGCGCTTGGCCTGCGGCAAGGCTTCCAGCGCCATGTCGCCGCCGAACTTGAGCTTGCCGCTGGCGCCTTCGAAGCTCTCGATCACGCGGCCGTAGATGTCGTAGGCATCGGTGCCCAGACGACGCTGCGCGAAGAACTGCGCGTTGGCATCGGGCACCGGGAAGCGGGTGATGTTGAGGATGCCCACGTCCACCGCCGAGATGGTCACGTGCGCCGCCTTGCCGGCCAGCTCGGGCACGCTCACCGTCACCGGCAACGCCTGCTCGGGGCGCATCTGCTTGGGCGCGGCCAGGCCCACCGCCACGCGTCGCGCCTTGCGGTCCATCGGTACATACGCCACGCCCACCGCGCGCGCCGGGGTGATCTTGCTCGGCGCACTGCCGCCGCGGAACACCAACGCGGTGACGTAGACATCGTGGCGTTCCCACGCGTCGGTCACCGGAATTTCGAAGCTGCTGCCCGGCTTGACGTCGATGTCCTGCACGTACAGCAGCTTGTCGCTTTCCACCAGCAGCACGCCCTTGCCGGCATGCGGCGGGGTCAGCGTGACGGTGAGCGTGTCGCCGGCACGATAGGCGGTCTTGTCCAAGGCCAGCTTGACCTTGTCCGGGCGCGCGTCCAGGCCGCGGTTTTCGTCGTTCCAGCTCCAGCCGGCACGGAACGGGTAGCGCGTGGTCAGCCCGGTGGACGGGTCGAACACATCCAGGCGGTACTCGCCCCACTCCACCGGGACCTCGAGCTTGGCGTTGCCGCCGGCGATGTCGAGCGTGCGCGTGTCCTTGTTCTCGAAGCGGCGGGTGAAGTCGTAATCCCAGTGGTCGTCGGTGTAGTTCCAGTGGTAGTCGCGCAGCTCGCGCACCAGCGTGGCCTTCAGGCCCTTGGCCGGTTGCGGCTTGCCATCGGCATCCACGCGGGTGATTTCGAAGCGCGCGGTGCCGTTGGCGTCGGTGCCGTCCTTGTCGTCGAACAGGGGACGCACGCCGACCAGCGCCTTGGCCGGCCACAGCACGCGCTTGACGCTGCGGGTGACGGTGCGCCCGCCGGTCTCGTATACGCTGCCCGAGACCACCGCCGCAATCGTGCTGACCGGCTTGGCTTCGGCAGGCAGCGCGATGTCTTCGCGCAATACGCCATCGCTGCCGAACTCGGTGTCGATCACGTCCTTGGCGTCGCGCGGCAGCTCCAGCGTGGGGTCGCCGAAGAACCAGCCCGGCAAGGACTCGAGCGGATGCTGCTCGACGCTGACCGCAAGCTTGGCGGTGAAACGGTTACCGTCGGCCGGCGCGCCGTACAGGTATGCGGCATTGGCGACCAGCGTGAACGGCTGGCCGGGGCTCAGGGTCTTTTGGGTGCTGTCCAGATCCAGCTTCATGCGCTCGGGCAGGAACTCTTCCACGCGCACGGTCATCCCCTGCACGGCGTCCTTGCTGGCCGGATCGGTGCGGAATTCCACCTGCCAGCGGCCGGTCGGCGCATCGGCCGGAATCTGCTGGCTGAACTCGAAATAGCCCTGCTCACCCGGCTGCAGCTTGGTCTCGCGGAAGGTCTTGCCGTCCGGCTGCTTGAGGCGCAGGAACACCGGCTGCGGCTTGGTCGGCTTGCCGTCGTTGTCGCGCAGGATCGCCGACACGCGCATGGTCTCGCCAGGGCGATACAGGTCGCGGCCGGCCCAGGCGAACACGTCGAACCAGGCGCTCTCGCGCCCGGCCACTGCGAATTCGCTCAAATCCAGCGCCGGCTGGTTGAACGGCAGCACCGAGATATCGGTCTTGCTGCGCGCCACCAGCACGTGGCCGGCATCGAGCGTGTAGTTGAGCAGCGCATTGCCGTTGCCGTCGGTGGCACCCTTGAGGAACAGCTCGCCCTTGGCATCGAGGACGCGCACTTCCACGTTTTTGATCGGCTCGCCGCTCTGCAGCGAGGCGGTGTGCACGAACAGCTTGTCCTTGTAGGCGCGCGTGTGCAGGCCGATGTCGCTGACGGTGAAGAACGCGGTGTCGAAACCATTGTCGAAACTGCCGGCACGCTTCATCACCGCAAAATACAGGCCCGGCTCCTGCAGTTCCTTGATGTCCTGCGTGGGCAGGTAGGTCAGCACGCGCTCGTTCTGCTTGCCGCCGAGAATGAAACGATTGACGTAGACCGGGTCGGCCAGCTTGGACAACGGCTGCTTGTCGTTATATTCGCTCTCCAGCTCCCAGCTGCCGCGACGACCGCCGCGCTGGAACTGCTGGAAGAACGCGGGCAGCGACTTCTCGCGCACGCGCAGGAACTCCACGTCCACTTCCGGTACGTTGACCGACACCACCGGCAGACCGCGGCTCTCGCGTGCCGGCAGCACGCTGCCTTGTGAAGCGAACCCGGCCACTGGCTTGAGCGCGCCGGTGTAGACCTTCTGCTTGAGCGGCTTTCCCAGGCGGCTGCCATCGGCGGCCAGCAGGTTGGCGTCGACCAGGACGGTGTAGTCCTTGGCCGCTTCCACGTACGGGTAGCGCAGCGTCTTGCCGTCGTCGGACAGCGTCCAGCTGCTGTCGCCGGTGCCGACTTTTTCCTCGAAACGCACCAGCGCATCGAAGTCCTGCGTCCCCACCAACGGCCGCGAGAATTCCAGCGCCAGCGACAGGCCGTCGCTGGTCTGGTCGGGATAGGCGCGCGCCAGCGCGAAACCGGTGATGGCCTGCTTGTCGGCCTTGATCGCCTCGCCACTGGCGGCAGGCAGCTGGCCGCTTTCGTTGCGCTTGCACGCCACCGCGCCGATCGCCACGCCCAGCAAGACCACCCACAGCAACATGCGCCGCGTGCCCGACCACGTCATCCCTGATTCCCGGCTGTCCATTCGCACTACCCCATGACTGAGGACGCAAGTATAGCGATGCCGTTCACGTCAACGATGGTGGTATGGGGCGATGCAAGGACTTGCCGATGGGCGGCGATGACGCGCCACCGGGCCAGCGCTGCGATTGCACCGGCGCGCCCGACCAGTGGTGAGCGCAATGGTTTGACACCGGCCCATGGCAGGCCGCTGAGTTGCGGCTTGGCTGCGGGGCCCTTGCCCGCCCACCATCGCAGGACACGCCGCAAGTACGTCCATGTAGGCTCTTACGCGGCATCCATGCCGCGTAAGAGCCCGCGACGGTGGGCGGGCAAGGACCAGTCGAGATGGTCGGTGTGCAGGGGCGCGCACAGGGCATGGCGTGCATTGTTCGGAGGATGGTGCGTCGAACAAACGTTCCATCACAAGCAGAGCAACAAGCAGGCGTTCAACCAAGCAACCGACGCATTTTCTGGTGCGGTGTCCTCGCCGATTGCGGGACCGTGTGGCGGCATGGATGCCGCCACCAAGCCTACAAGGACGTACTTGCGGCGTGTCCCGCGAGCGGTGAGGGCACCGCGCACACGACCAACCAGGCTTTTGACTGCATCCCAAAGTACGGCCAATAAAACCACTGCGCTCGCCACCAAGCCGGCGCTCACCACATCTTGATAGCCACTCCTAGCGCAACTGCAGCACCGTACGCATGTACAGGTCGATCAACGCCGGCTTGTCCGCACGCAGGCAGGCCTGCACGTTCGGCGTGCCTGCGCCTTCGCGGGTGTAGCCCTGCGCATCGACGTCCAGATGCAGCGGCGTGGTCGGGCACAGATCGGGGCGCAGCAGCCAGGCCACCGGCACTGCGTCGAACAAGGTCGGCGTGGCGCTGGCCCAGGGCTGGTCGGTATTGCGCCACTGGTAATACAGCTGGGTGAGCGCATCGGTGAGCCCATCGCCATGTGCAAACAAGGCGATGCGCTCGGGTTCTTCCAGCGTGATCTGGGTGGCGTCCAAGGGCAGCAACACGATCGGCACGCCGGCCGCGAACACCCGCTGCGCCGCCGGCACATCGGCCAGGATGTTGTACTCCGGCGCCGGCGCGCTGGCCGGACGATAGGCCGACTTGCCGTAGCCGACGCGTACCGACCCGCCCATCGCCACGATACGCTTGAGCTTGGCAAAGCCGGCCGGGTCGCGCTGCTGCGCCGCTGCGGCGTCGGTCATCGGCCCCAATACCAGCAAGGTCACCTTGCCAGGGTGCAGGCGCGCCTGCTGCAGGATCATCGCCGCCGCATCCGGCAGCTTGCCGGGCAACTGTCCCCTGGCGGCCCAGCGCGCCTGGCTGAAGGGGATCGCGCTGGTGGTGCGTGCGCCCACCGCCAACGGAATCTCGCTGCGCCCGGCCTGCTGCAACAGGCGCTGCAGCAACTGCGCACGCATGCTGGTGTCGCCCCAGGCCGATGCGATGCCCAGCACATGCAGCTGCGGGCTACGCAGCAACAGCCCGAGCGCAAACGCATCGTCGATGTCGTCGCCGATATCGGTGGAGACCACCAGCAACTCGGGGGACGCCGACCTGGGCGTTGGCGCCGGCTGCGCCGCGGTGGCGGCAGGCGTCTGCGCCCATGCCACTGCCGACGCACACCATAGCCCCAGCATCCACCACATGTTTCGCCATCTCCGCTGCATGCATCCACTCCTGCGACCATAAAAAAACCGCCGGCATGTTGGCCGGCGGTTCGATAGTGCTACACCACGACGCCGATCAGAAGTTGGCGCGGAACTGCGCACCGACGATGCGCGGGTCGTTGATGAAGCCGGTGAGGTTGTTGAAGTCGATCGCACCGGTCACGCGGATCTGGTTGGTGCAGTTGCGGCAGAACACCGACAACTCGTACGCGCCCGCGCCCCAGTTGTAGCCGATCTTGGCGCCGCCCTCGACCAGCGGCTGGCCGGTGAACTCCTTGGAGTCGTACAGGAAGAAATTCACTTCGCTGCGGTAGGACCAGTCGGTGTAGAAGAACAGCTCGCCGTCGTTGCCCATCGGGATGCCGTAACGCAGGGTGGCGTTGGCCATCCACTTGGCAGCCTGCGGCAGGTCGTTGCCGTCGATGATGGCATTGCCGGCCGCATTGAGCGGGTCGGTCACGGTGCAGGTGCGGCACACGCCCACCGACAGGGTCGGGTCGTCGATGCGGGTCCAGTTGTAGGCGCCGCCGGCGGTGACGCGCAGGTTCTGGGTGAGCAGCGCTTCGAAGTCGAACTCGGCGCCGCGCGCCTTGGTCTTGTCGGCGTTGAGCAGGCGCACGTCGTTGGAGACGCCGCCCACTGCGGTGAGCTGCTGGTTCTTGACGCGGAAATCGTAGATGTCAAAGCTCAGACGCGCGCGGTTGTCGAACAGGTCGGACTTGACGCCGATCTCGAACGAATCCACCGTCTCCGGCTCGGCCACGGTCAGCGGCGCGGTGCCCGAAGGCACGCCGAAGCTGGCGCCGCGGAAACCGCGTGCGGCACGGGCGTACACGTTGACGTCGTCGTTGATGGCGAAGGTGGCCGCCAGATCGCCGGTGACCTTGGAGTTGTCGGTCTCGCCGCTGGACGGCTCGACCAGCGTGACGCGGTCCAGCGCCAGCACGTCGAAGGTCTTCTTGTCGTAGGTATAGCGGATGCCGGCGCGCAGGTTCAGGCGATCGGTGGCCGCATAGTTCAACGAGCCGAACGCCGCCCACGAGGTGTTACGCTGGCGGGTCAGCTGGTAGCTGGCCAGATCGCCGCCGCTGAAGGTGTTGTAGGTGTAGTTTTCGCCTTCCACATCGTCGTGGAAGTAGTACAGGCCGGCCTGCCAGTTGAGCGGGCCTTCGTATTGCGATTCGGCACGCAGTTCCTGGCTGTACTGGTCCAGGCTCTTGATGCCGCCGGCGGTTTCCACCGGGAACGGAATCACGCCCGGGCCGGACGGCGGTGCGAACACCGCGCCGAAGCCGCCGTCGATATCGCCGCGGCTGTAGTACTTGCCGATGCCTTCGTAGGCGGTGATCGAGTGCAGCGCGATGTCGCCCAGGTCCCAGGTCAGATTGGCGCTGCCGCCGTAGGTCTGCAGTTCCTGGTTGTTGGCGCCGTCGATGAAGGACTTCTCTTCGTCGAAGCCGTCCACCAGCTGGTTGGTGCCGGGCTGGATGATGTTGGCGCGGAACAGCCGCGCGGTGCCGTCCAGGTGACGCGCATGCGCGTTGAACAAGGCGCTGAAATCGTCGCTGGCCTGGTACAGCAGCTGCAGGCGCACGGCCGAGTCGGTATAGCCTTCCAGATCGCGGCCATCGCGGTTTTCCACCCAGTCGTCGCGGCGCTGGCCCAGCGTGGACAGACGCGCCGCCCAATGGTCGCCCATGGCGATGCTCAGGCCGCTTTCCAGGGTCATGGTGCCGTAGGTGCCGTAGGACAGGCTGGCGTAGCCGTCATTGGCGCCGATGGCCGGCTTGACCGAGTTGAACTTGACCACGCCGGCCGGCGTGTTGCGGCCGAACAGCGTGCCCTGCGGGCCGCGCAGCACTTCCAGGCCTTCCAGATCGAAGATCGGGAAGCCCTTCAGGAATGCGTTTTCCTGCACCACGTCGTCATAGATCAGCGACACCGGCTGCGAGGCATAGGTGTTGAAGTCGGTGTTGCCGTAGCCGCGGATGTACACGCGCGGGAATACACGGCCGTTGGACGACTCGATGTTGAGGCTGGGCGCCTTGCCCGCGAGCACGCGGATATCCGAGCCGCTGGTGGAGATGGCATCCAGGAATTCCGGACGCAGCACCGATGCCGAGACCGGTACGTCCTTGGAATCTTCCGAGCGGCGCTCGACCGTGACCTTGACCGCGTCCAGGCGCACGACACCGTCGTCGCCGGGCGCCTGCTGGGCAGCGGCATGAAGCGGGAGAAGGGAAGCAACGGCAACGGCGAGCGCGCTGATCTTGAGCGACCGGCTGGCGGACATGGGAAGACTCCGAATTCGGTTGGCGGAGCGGCCTGATCTGCATGCCGCGTTGCAACAGAATTAACACGATTTACACAAATTTGGCAGAGCGCGTGCGAAAAAGTTTTCCGAATTCGAAAAGGCGTTCGAATTAATGCAACACGCGCATGCAATTTGTGCGTTGGGGCCTGCCCGGTCTCAGCGGGCGATCAGCCGACCCCGGCGGCGTCGACCGGCACCCGCACCCAGCCTTCCATCAGCACCCGCGCACTGCGGCTCATCAGCGCCTTGGTCACCTGCCACTGGCCGTCCACCAGTTGCGCCTCGGCGCCGACGCGCAAGGTTCCGGAGGGATGTCCGAAGCGCACCGCAGAACGCGCCGCGCCGCCCGCTGCCAGATTGACCAGGGTGCCGGGCACGGCGGCCGCGGTGCCGATCGCCACCGCGGCGGTGCCCATCATGGCGTGATGCAACTTGCCCATCGACATCGCGCGCACCAGCAGATCGAGCTCGGCAGCGTGCACCGGTTTGCCGCTGGAGGCGGTGTAATCGGCCGGCGGCGCCACGAACGCCACCTTCGGCGTGTGCTGCCGCGTCGCTGCGTCTTCCACCTTCGCAATCAAGCCCATCCGCACCGCGCCGTGCGCACGCAGGGTCTCGAACATCGTCAATGCACGCGGGTCGCCATTGATCGCTTCCTGCAGCTCCGTACCGGTATAGCCCAGGTCGCGCGCGTTGACGAAGATGGTCGGGATGCCGGCATTGATCAGCGTTGCGGCGATCGTGCCCAGGCCGGGAATCTCCAGCTGATCGATCAGCTGGCCGGTGGGGAACATCGCCCCGCCCTCGCCTTCGGCATCGTCGGCCGGGTCGAGAAATTCCAGCTGCACTTCGGCGGCAGGAAAGGTCACCCCATCCAGTTCGAAGTCGCCGGTTTCCTGCACCTGGCCATCGGTCATCGGTACATGCGCCACGATGGTCTTGCCGATATTGGCCTGCCAGATCCGCACCGTCGCCACGCCATCGCGCGGCACCCGCGCGGCATCGACCAGGCCATTGGCGATCGCAAACGGCCCCACCGCCGCCGACAGGTTGCCGCAGTTGCCGCTCCAGTCCACGAACGCGCTGTCGATGGACACCTGCCCGAACAGGTAGTCCACATCGTGCCCGGCACGCGTGCTGGCCGACACGATCACGCTCTTGCTGGTGCTGGAGGTCGCCCCACCCATGCCATCGATCTGCTTGCCATACGGATCGGGGCTGCCGACCACCCGCAGCAACAACGCATCGCGCGCAGGCCCGGGCTGCTGCGCGGCAGCGGGTAGATCCTGCAGGCGAAAGAACACGCCCTTGCTGGTGCCGCCACGCATGTAGGTGGCCGGGATGCGGAGTTGGGGGAGCGGGGTCATGGGCTTGGTCTATCTCGGTTAATCGTGATCACAGCGAAGACGCACTGACTGCGGCGCTGCCGGAGAGTTGAGGCAAAACTCGCGTCGAACCGCTCAGGCGTCGCCGCTCATCCACGCAGGAATGTCGCGCTGCATCTGCAGCACACGCCAGATGACGATGTCCGTGTCGCGTTCGATGTAGAAAATCAAATAGGGAAATCCCTTGAGTGGCCACACCCGCAGGTCCTGCAGCTTCAACAGCACCGCATGTCGGCTGGAACCGACACCCGGGTGCTGCATCAGCATCTTGACCGCCGACTCCAGCGCGTCGGCAAACGCCAGTTCCAGCGCGAGCCCGGCTTGTTCGCCATACCACGCAGCGGCTTCGTCGACGTCACGCAGCGCCAATGGGCGCCAGCGCGCCGGCTTCACTTGCTGGCAGCGCGTGCCTGCGCGCGCTCACGCATCTTGTCGAAGAAATCAGGCTCCGTTGCCACGGCCGGCCCGGAGTTGGCCCCATCTAGCAGCAACCCACGCAGCTGTTCCACATCACGTTGCTTGCGGATCAGTTCGCGCAGGTACTCGCTGCTGGAACCGTAGGCGTGCTCCTGAACTTGCTGATCGACGAACTGCTTGAGCTCGTCGGGCAAAGAGATATTCATCGTGGCCATGCGACCTCCTGATGGCAAAGATTGCCAAAGTGTGCGCGCCTGCACGGGTGGGTGCAAGCGGACGACCTGGCGTCCTCGGGCGTCGACGCCATCAGGCTGCCGAGGCCTCAAGAAAATCCTGCGCAAACCGTTGCAGCACGCCGCCCGCCTCGTAGATGGACACTTCCTCGGCGGTATCCAGGCGGCAGATGACCGGCACCTGCACCTGCTCGCCGTTGCGCCGATGGATCGACAGCGTCAGCGTGGCGCCCGGCGTGCGCTCGCCGACCACGTCGAAGGTTTCGCTGCCATCGATGCCCAGCGTCTTGCGGTCGGTGCCCGGCTTGAACTCCAGCGGCAACACGCCCATGCCGATCAGGTTGGTGCGGTGGATCCGCTCGAAGCCTTCGGCCACGATCACCTCCACCCCAGCCAGACGCACGCCCTTGGCGGCCCAGTCGCGTGAGGAGCCCTGACCGTAATCGGCACCGGCAATGATGATCAGCGGCTGCTTGCGCATCATGTAGGTTTCGATCGCCTCCCACATGCGCAGTACCTGCCCTTCCGGTTCCAGCCGCGCCAGCGAACCGGCGGTGACCTGTCCATCGATCACCGCCATTTCGTTGACCAGCTTGGGGTTGGCGAAGGTGGCGCGCTGCGCGGTGAGGTGATCGCCGCGATGGGTGGCGTAGGAATTGAAGTCTTCCTCCGGCACGCCCATCTGCGCCAGGTATTCGCCTGCCGCGCTGCCGGCCAGGATCGCATTCGACGGCGACAGATGGTCGGTGGTGATGTTGTCGCCCAGCACCGCCAACGGGCGCAGGCCCTGCAAACTGCGTGCACCGGCGAGCGCGCCTTCCCAGTACGGCGGGCGCCGGATGTAGGTGCTGGCCGGTCGCCAGTCGTACAACGGACTGACGCGGATGCCCTGCCCCGCGCTGCGCTTGAACATCGGGTCGTAGACGCTGCGGAAGTGCTCCGGCTTGACGCTGCGCGCCACCACCGCATCGATCTCCGTATCGCTCGGCCATAGGTCCTTGAGCGTCACCGCCACGCCATCGGCATCGATGCCCAGCACATCCTTTTCGATATCGAAGCGCACCGTGCCGGCGATGGCATAGGCGATCACCAACGGCGGCGATGCCAGAAACGCCTGCTTCGCATACGGATGGATGCGCCCGTCGAAATTGCGGTTACCCGACAACACCGCGGTGGCATACAGATCGCGGTCGATGATCTCCTGCTGGATCGCAGGGTCCAGCGCACCGCTCATGCCATTACAGGTGGTGCAGGCAAACGCGACGATGCCGAAACCCAGTTGTTCCAGTTCGCCCAGCAACCCGGCCTCTTCCAGGTACAACTGCACCGCCTTGGAACCCGGCGCCAGCGAACTTTTCACCCAGGGTTTGCGCGTCAATCCGCGTGCATTCGCATTGCGCGCCAGCAAGCCCGCGGCAATGACATTGCGTGGGTTGGAGGTATTGGTGCAGGAGGTGATTGCCGCGATGATCACCGCGCCATCGGGCATCTGGCCCGGCACGGCATCCCAGACGCCGGCAATGCCGCGCTCGGCCAGCTCGCTGGTGGCCACGCGTTTGTGCGGATTGGATGGCCCGGCCATGTTGCGCACCACGCTCGACAGGTCGAACTGCAGCACACGCTCGTACTGCGCTGTGACCAGGTCATCCGCCCACAGGCCGGTGTGGCGTGCGTAGGTCTCCACCAAGGCGATCTGTGCGTCCTCGCGCCCGGTCAGGCGCAGGTAATCCAACGTCTGCTGGTCGATATAGAACATCGCCGCAGTGGCACCGAACTCCGGCGTCATGTTGGAGATGGTCGCGCGATCGCCGATGGTCAGCGCGCTGGCGCCGGCCCCGTAGAACTCCAGATAGGCACCGACCACACGTTGCTGCCGCAGGAACTCGGTCAGGGCCAGCACGATGTCGGTGGCGGTAATGCCGGGCGCCGGCCGGCCCAGCAGTTCCACACCGATGATGTCGGGCAGCCGCATCCACGAGGCGCGCCCCAGCATCACGTTTTCCGCTTCCAGCCCGCCCACGCCCACCGCGATCACACCCAGCGCATCCACATGCGGGGTGTGGCTGTCGGTGCCTACGCAGGTATCGGGGAACGCCACGCCATCGAGCGTATAGATCACTGGCGACATCTTCTCCAGATTGATCTGATGCATGATCCCGTTGCCCGGCGGAATCACTTCCATGTTTTCGAATGCGCGCTTGGTCCACTCGATGAAGTGGAAGCGGTCGGCGTTGCGCCGATCTTCCACGCTGCGATTCTTGGCGAAGGCCTGCTTGTCGAAACCGGCGTATTCCACCGCCAGCGAGTGATCGACGATCAACTGCACCGGCACCACCGGGTTGACCTGCGCCGGGTCGCCACCCTGCTCGGCGATCGCATCGCGCAGCCCGGCCAGGTCGACCAGCGCGGTCTGGCCCAGGATGTCGTGACAGACCACCCGCGCCGGAAACCATGGAAAATCCAGGTCGCGCCTGCGCTCGATCAGCTGGCGCAGGTACGCCTCCAGCATCTGCGGTTCGGCGCGCCGCACCAGATTCTCCGCATGCACACGTGCGGTGTACGGCAGCGTTGCATAGGCGCCGGGTTGCAGCGCATCCACGGCGGCGCGTGCATCGAAGTAGTCCAACGAGGTGCCCGGCAAGGGCTTGCGGTACTGGCTATTCATGGCTGGCGATATCGAAGCGGGCGGGGGGTATTTCGGGATTCGGGATTCGGGATTCGGGATTCGGGATTCGGGAATCGGGAATCGGATTCAGGATTTCAGGCGTGCGGGGGGACTGCCATCTCTCGTTGCGGCTGCCATCGTCTGATCGCCTTCGTTGGATGAAGGCGATCGTGGCGGATCAAGCCAACCGCTGGCGCGTCCTCAGGAGCGTTGATCCAGCGGTACGAAGACCTGATCTTCCGGGCCGGTGTAATTGGCCGAGGGACGAATGATCTTGCCGTCCATGCGCTGCTCGATGATGTGCGCGCTCCACCCAGCGGTACGCGCCAGCACGAACAGCGGCGTAAACATCGCCGTCGGCACGCCCATCATGTGGTAGCTGACCGCACTGAACCAATCCAGGTTGGGGAACATCTTCTTGATGTCCCACATCACCGTCTCCAGGCGCTCGGCGATGTCGTACATCTTGCGGCTGCCCTGCTCGTCGGAGAGTTCGCGCGCCACGTCCTTGATCACCTTGTTGCGCGGATCGGACACGGTGTAGACCGGGTGCCCGAAGCCGATCACCACTTCCTTGCGTTCAACACGCGCCTTGATGTCGGCCTCGGCCTCGTCCGGGGTGTCGTAGCGCTTCTGCACCTCGAAGGCCACTTCGTTGGCGCCGCCGTGCTTGGGCCCGCGCAACGCGCCGATGCCGCCGGCGATGGCGCTGTACATGTCGCTGCCGGTGCCGGCGATCACCCGGCTTGCAAACGTGGACGCATTGAACTCGTGTTCGGCGTACAGGATCAGGCTGGTATGCATCGCACGCACCCATGAGTCCTTCGGCGCGAACCCGTGCAGCAGATGCAGGAAGTGCCCGCCGATCGAGTCGTCGTCGGTTTCCACCTCGATGCGCTTGCCGTTGTGACTGTAGTGGTACCAGTACAGCAGCATCGAGCCCAGCGAGGCCATCAGCTTGTCGGCGATATCGCGCGCGCCGGGATGATTGTGATCGTCTTTTTCCGGCTGCAGGCAGCCCAGCACCGACACCCCGGTGCGCATCACATCCATCGGATGCGCCGACGGCGGCAGTTGCTCCAGTGCGGTTTTCACTGCCGCCGGCACGCCGCGCAGCGAGCGCAGCTTGGCCTTGTAACCGCGCAGTTCGCCGTCGTTGGGCAGCTTGCCGTGCACCAGCAGATAGGCAATTTCCTCGAACTCGCTGGTGGTGGCCAGATCCAGGATGTCGTAGCCACGGTAATGCAGATCGTTGCCGCTGCGGCCCACCGTGCACAGCGCGGTGTTGCCTGCAGCAGTGCCGGACAGTGCGACGGATTTCTTCGGCTTAAAGCCGGGATTGACGGTGTCGTTCATGCGATGCGCTCCCAAACGGTGTCGTGTTGCGGTGTCACGGATGAAGTTGCGGAACCTGCACGCAGCAAGGCACGATCATGCGCCTTTGCGTGCAAACAACGCGTCCAGGCGCTGCTCGTAGCCGTGGTAGCCGATGCGCTCGTACAGCTCTTCGCGCGTCTGCATGGTTTCCAGCACGGCCTGCTGATGGCCGTCGCGCCGAATCGCGGTATAGACCGCCTCGGCCGCCTTGTTGGCCGCGCGGAATGCCGACAGCGGAAACAGCTGGATCGCCACACCGGCCTGCGCAAGCTGGTCACGCGTGAACAGCGGTGTCTTGCCAAATTCGGTGATGTTGGCCAGCACCGGCACGCCCACTGCATCGACAAAACGCTTGTAGGTGTCCAGGTCGTACGCGGCTTCGGCAAAGATGCCGTCGGCACCGGCTTCCACGCAGGCGATCGCGCGCTCGATCGCCGCATCCACGCCTTCCATCTGGATCGCATCGGTGCGCGCAATCAGGAAGAACGCCGCATCGGTCTTGGCATCGGCTGCCGCCTTGACCCGGTCGACCATCTCGGCCTGGCTGACGATCTCCTTGCCCGGACGATGCCCGCAACGCTTGGCGCCGACCTGGTCCTCGATATGGCAGCCGGCTGCGCCCGCCTTGATCAGCGACTTGATGGTGCGCTCGATGTTGAACGCGCTCGGCCCGAAGCCGGTGTCCACGTCCACCAGCAGCGGCAGCTCGCAGACATCGGTGATGCGGCGCACGTCGATCAGCACGTCTTCCAGCGTATTGATGCCCAGGTCCGGCAGCCCCAGCGAACCGGCCGCCACACCACCGCCAGACAGGTAGATGGCCTGGTAGCCGGCACGCTGCGCCAGCAGCGCATGGTTGGCATTGATCGCGCCGATCACCTGCAGCGGCGATTCGGCAGCCAGCGCAGCGCGGAAGCGCGTGCCGGCGGAAGCGGTGGGTGAGGACGTCATGGCGATTCCAGGGTTGGGATACGGGATTAGGCGCAAATGGCATGCCAACGCCAAGTCATTGATTCGATTTGGCCAGAACGACATACATGTTGCAAACCTGCAACGCAACGAGCAGCATGCAACATCCTTGCAACGTGGCACCAACGATGCGCAGCCCCAGGTTTACCGAGCCGATGGAGCCCTCTCCACCGGTCATCTGGACCGTCAGCGTCTCTCGCCTGACCGGCCTGCTGGCCGACGTCATCCCCGAGTTCGACCAGCGCGCGCGCATCGAGCAGGTCAACCTCGGTTTTGCCGAGGCGGTGGAGGTCATCGGCCAGCGCCTGCGCCGCGAGCGCTGCGACATACTGGTCGCCGGCGGCTCCAATGCCGCCTATCTGCGTAGCCGGCTCGCACTGCCACTGGCGCCGATCCAGGCCACCGGGTTCGATCTGATGGAAGCGCTGGCGCGCGCACGCCGCATCGCACCGCGCATCGGCGTGGTCACCCATGCCACCGACGTGCCCTCGTTCCGCGCCTTCCAGGACAGCTTTGACCTCGACATCGAGCACCGCCGCTTCGTCACCGCCGAAGACGCGCGCGACTGCATTGCCGACCTGCGCGCCAGCGGCATCCAGGTCATCGTCGGCACCGGCATGGCGATCGATTTCGCCGAGCAGGCTGGCCTGCCCGGCGTGCTGCTGTATTCGGCAGATTCGGTCCGCCTGGCGCTCGAGCACGCCATCGCGCTGGGTACCGCACCCGGCAACGAGCGCGGCGGCAGCCGCACCGGCACGCGCCGGGTGCGGCGCACCGACGCATTGCTTGGCGAAGACGCCGCAATCGCGCAGGTGCGCGAGCTGGTGCAGCTGTACGCCCCGCATCCGGGCACCATATTGATCAGCGGCGAGACCGGCACCGGCAAGGAACTGGTCGCGCGCCAGTTGCATGCCGGCAGCCGACGACGCGGCCGTTTCGTCGCCGTCAACTGCGGCGCCATCAGCGAATCGCTGCTGGAAGCGGAATTGTTCGGCTACAGCGACGGCGCCTTTACCGGCGCACGCCGCGGCGGCCATGTCGGCCTGATCGAAGCCGCGCAGGACGGCACGCTGTTTCTCGACGAGATCGGCGAACTGCCGATGCCGCTGCAGACACGCCTGTTGCGCGTGCTGGAAGAGCGCGAAGTGCTGCGTGTCGGCGCCACACTGCCGGTTTCCGTCGACGTACGCGTCATCGCCGCCAGCCTGCAGCCATTGCAGGCCCTGGTCGAACAGGGGCGCTTCCGCCGCGACCTTTTTTATCGCCTGGCGGCGTTACGCATCGCCCTGCCGCCGCTGCGTCATCGCCCCCACGAGATCGCCTTGTTGCTGGCACATTACTTCCAGCAACTCGGCGCGCTGCCGTCGCCATTGTCTCCAGCAGCGCTGCAGCGGCTGCAACAGCACACCTGGCCGGGCAACGTGCGCGAACTACGCAACCTGGTCGAACGCCTGTGCATCCACTGGAAGGCCCAACCGCACGACAGCCTGGGCCTGGATCAATTGCGAAGCTGGGCACCCGAGCTGTTCGACATGCGCATTGGCGACAGCGTGGCGGCCCCCGAACACAGCGATCTTGCAACCTCGCGCATGCAACTCACTGCCGCAGCGGTCCGCGCCGCGCTCGATCGCGCAAACGGCAATCGCGCCCTCGCCGCCCAGGCGCTCGGCGTCTCGCGCACGACGTTGTGGCGCTGGATGCAGGCGCACGCGTCGGCATCGCCTGCTTGAGATGCACCTGCGGGCGAGCGCGCAGCGATCACTTGACCCGCGTGTATTCGGTATCGCCCGTGCTCAGGTGCCCGGTCGCCTGGTCGATCGCGTAGTTGACCGTGCCATCGGCGTTGGATACCTGCAGCACGCCCTTGTTCAAGATCGCCGGATGATTCCTGGTCTTGACGCCACCGCCCAGCAGCTCCGGCGTGGTGTCGCGAATGATGAAGCTCTCGCCGTTGTGCTCGATGCTGAGCACGTTCTTCTCCGACCTCATGTTGACCCACTTGCCCACGTACTGCTCGCCCACGTCACGGGCGCAGCCCGCCAGCAGCATCATTGCAACCAGAGCACTTCCAAGCAGCGCCTTCATCGCCACTCCTTCTTCAACGCGGGGGATTGCAGGATGGCGATTCGTTCCCGAGCCTGCAACAAGCAGGCACAACCGGATGAACACGGCTGTCAGCGACTTGAACAAATCACTGAATCAACAGGCCATTCACTCGACTCGCACGGATGTCGGCGACAACGACGATTCGACGGCATCGGCCACGTCCATACCAGCACTTCAACCGAGCCAGATGCCCAGGCTTTGCAGGACACTGCAGGACAACAAAAAAGCCGGCCCATGGCCGGCTCTTCTTCTCGCGCTGAAACCCTTGCTGCTGTTGGGTTTCGATGGTGGGCGGTACAAGGTTCGAACTTGTGACCCTTGCCGTGTGAAGGCAATGCTCTACCGCTGAGCTAACCGCCCGATGACGCGAGCCGCACATTATAGGGCAGCTGCGGCGATCGTCAACAGGTTCATCCACTGCGATGATGATGCGGTCGAAAACGCCGCGTTCCGGTGACCGGGCGCGGCATTCGCGCTAGCTGGCAGCGATGACGCGGCGTTCGATTCGGCGCCGTTCAAACGCCCGATACGCAGCTTCGATGGCCCGCGTCCAACACGACTGCGATCACGCGCACACGCACACGCACACGCACCCGCCTCACATCGTATGCGTCGGCTTGTCCGATGTGGTCAGGCCCGCCAGCAACATCTCGATCTTGTTGCGCACGCCTTCGCCTTCCGGGCCGTCCGGGAACTGCACGCCGATGCCGGCGGCGCGGTTGCCCTGCGCGCCGGCCGGAGTGGTCCAGACCACCTTGCCGGCCACCGGCAGGCGCTCGCTGGAGTCAGGCAGGGTCAGCAGCAGGAAGACTTCGTCGCCGAGCATGTAGCGCTTGGGCGTGGGCACGAAGATGCCGCCGCCTTTCACGAACGGCATGTAGGCGCTGTAGAGCGCCGGCTTGTCCTTCAACGCCAGCGACAAGATGCCCTGGCGTGCATTCATTGCACTCATCGAGTTCCCCTAGAACGTGCCGGACGCTCTCCCTCGCGCCAGGCCAGCAACAATTCCGTCACCGCCAGATCGGCGCGGACGGTGGTGCGCAGCAGGTCGCGGGTGCGATTGGCGGCGTCGAACCAGGTCGCCAGCTTGTGCAACCGGGACGGATCGGTCAAGCCGGCCGATGCCTGTGCCAGCGCAAGGTCTGCCGCGTGGCGCAGACGTTGGTCGGCCTGGCCGTCGTTGGTCCAGCGCTGCGCGATATCCACTGCGCTGGCGCGCCCGGCGGCGATCTGCTCCAGGTCCTGCGCCACCGCGCGGCGCACCGCCAGGCCATCCTCGCGCAGCCACTGCGCCGCAAGCCCCGGATGACCGCGTGCGGCATCCAGCGCTTCCTGTGCAGCCCGCTCGTCGACACCTTGCGACAGCAGCCAGGCCAGCGCCTCGTGTGCGGGCGGCAGCTTGAATTCCAGGCGCTGGCAGCGGCTGCGGATGGTCGCCGGCAGGCGCGCCGGCTGCGCGCTGATCAACCACAGGTAGCGCCCCGGCGAGGGTTCTTCCAGCGTCTTGAGCAAGGCGTTGCAGGCAGCGCGATTGATCGCATCGGCCGGGTCGACGATCACGATCTGGGCGATGCCGTACTGCGGGGTCAGCGAGAGCTTTTGCGAAATCTCGCGTACCTGCTCGATCACGATCTCGGTGCGCAGCTTGTCGCCGGTGCGGTTGGGAATGAACGAGATCAGCTGCAGGTCCGGGTGGGTTCCGGCGGCGATCAGCTGCCGGCTGCGCTGCGCCAGCGCCGGGTCCGGCGAACTGGCCAGCACATGCTCGGCCAGCGCCAGCGCCACCGCACGCTTGCCCAGACCATCCGGCCCGCAGATCAGCAGGCCGTGCCCGAGCCGGCCGGCGTCCAGTGCCGCCAGCGTCTGGTCGTAGGCGCGCTGCTGCCAGGGTGAAAACGCAGTGGTCATGGAGTGGACTCCGGTTGCGGCAGGCGACGGCGCTGCAGGTAACGCGCCACCGCGGCATTATGTTCGGCCAGGGTGGCCGAGAACGCATGCGCGCCGGTGCCATCGCCGACCGCCACGAAGTACAGGGCGTTCCCCGGCGCCGGACGCACCGCCGCCAGCAAGGCCTCACGGCCGGGCATGGCGATCGGCGTCGGGGTCAGGCCGGTACGCGTGTAGGTGTTGTACGGCGTATCGGTGGTCAGGTCGCGGCGGCGGATATTGCCGTCGTAACTGCTGCCGATGCCGTAGATCACGGTGGGGTCGGTCTGCAGCTTCATGCCCAGCTGCAGGCGGCGCAGGAACACGCCGGCAATCAACGGGCGCTCCGAGCCCAGCGCGGTTTCCTTTTCGATGATCGAGGCCAGGATCAAGGCCTGTTCCGGCGAGCCGAGCGGCAGATCCGGCGCACGCTGCTCCCAGGCCTGCGCCAGCGCCTTGTCCATGGCCAGGTGGGCACGCTTGAGCACGTCCAGATCGCTGTCGCCGCGCTGGTAGAGATAGGTTTCCGGCAGGAAGCGCCCTTCCGGGTGTTGGTTGGCGAACCCCAGCCGCGCCATCAACGCCGCATCGTCCAGCGCAGCGATGGATTGCTGCAGCGGCGTGGCGGTGGCGATCGCGGCGCGCAGCTGGCGGAAGTTCCAGCCTTCCACGATGGTGAAGCGGTACTGGATCACCCGGCCCTGGCGCATGCGTTCGAGCAGCTCGCGCGGCGACAGGGCCGGCGCCAGCGCGTATTCGCCCACCTTGAGCTTGCCGGCCGCATCGACCTGGCGCGCGAGCAACTGCCATTCCAGATCGGTGCCCTGCGCCACGCCGGCGGCGCGCAACTTGCGCAACGTGGCCTTGAGCGAATCGCCGGGCGCGATCACCACACTGGGCGCGCTCGCGCTCACCGGTGTGTCGGCAAAGTGCAGGTAATGCCGCCACGCCACCAGCCCCGCAATCGCCAGCAGCGCCACGAGCAACAGGGCCGTGCCCAGCACAGCCAGACATCCACGTTTGCCAGTCACCGCCACACGCACCTCGTCATTGCCCCAGCGCCGCGCAGGATACCGCGCGCCGGTGATGTCCCGTTGAAGCGCTCATGCCTGGTCGAAGGCGCGCAGCACGCCGCGCGCCTTGGCGCGGGTCTCGTCCAGTTCGCGCTGCGGGTCCGAATCCACCACGATCCCGGCGCCGGTGCGGAAATGCACCTGCTCCCCGGCCACCTCGGCGGTGCGGATCAGGATATTCAGATCCATGTCGCCGTCGCGATTGAGCCAGCCGAATGCGCCGGTGTAGGCGCCCCGCGCGGTGCGTTCGAGCTCGGCGATGATCTGCATGCAGCGCACCTTCGGGCAACCGGTGATGGTGCCGCCGGGAAACACCGCGGCGATCGCCTCGCCCGGAGTGACGTCGGCGCGCAGACGGCCGCGTACATTGCTGACGATGTGGTGCACGTGCGCGTAGCTTTCCACGCCCATCAGCTCGTCCACCTCCACCGTGCCGGGCGCGCAGATGCGTCCCAGGTCGTTGCGCTCCAGGTCGATCAGCATGACGTGCTCGGCGCGCTCCTTCGGATGGCCGACCAGCTCGCGGATGCGCGCGGCATCGTCGTCGCCAACAAAGCGGGCGCGCGTGCCGGCGATCGGGCGCGTCTGCACCACATCGCCCTGCACCGACACCAGCCGCTCCGGCGAGGAACTCACCACCGCGCGTCCTGCCGCGACGAACAGGCCGGCAAACGGGGCGGGATTGGCCGCGCGCAGGCGCGCATGCAACGCCGCCGGATCGACCGCCGCGGCGAACCTCGCATGCCAGGCGCGCGAGATATTGGCCTGGAACACATCGCCGGCGCGCAGATAATCGAGCACGCGCTCCACTGCAGCGGTGAAGCGCTCCGGCGCGTCCTCATCGACAGCCAGCGGCCCGACCCAGCCGGGCAATGGTGGCAATGCGGCGCAGGCGGCGATGTCCTCGACGATGCGGGTCAGCAGATCCTCGCGGCCCGGCTCGGCCAGCGCGATGCAGCGGCCTTGTACCCGGTCGCGCAGCACCGCGGCAGGCGCACGCAAGGCCAGTGCGCTCGGCAGGCCATCGCTGCGCGTGGGCAACTGCAGAATCGGTTCGACCTGCGCGGCCAGTTCGTAGTCCAGCAATACCGCCCAGCCGCCGCGAAACGGCCAGGGGCTGGTCGCATCGTGCGGCACGCGCTCGGCCTGCCAGGCCGCATCCAATGCCTGCAGAAAGCCGCCGTCCAGCACGCGTCCATCGCCGTCGCGCGTGCGCCCATCGGCATCCAGCCGCAGGCGTGCGCCGTCTGCAAGCAGCAGCACATCCCAGCGACCGTGCGCGGTGCCGGAGGCGGTGGATTCGAGCAGTGCCGGATACCGCTGCGGCGCCAGCCGATGCAGCGCCAGCAGGTCGATGTCGGCGTGCAGGGGTCTGGTGAGCGTCATCGGCCGGTTGGGCGTGGGGTGCTAAGAGGCGCCGCCCTGCGAGAGAGGCAGGGCACACATGAAGAGAAGGATCAGCTCGCGGAGCGACGTTCGGCCGCGTACACGCGCCCTGCCCGACCGCCGTAACCTGCGTGCGGCGTGTACCGCGAAGCATTGTTCGCGGTACACCAACGCCGGGACGTCAGACGCGCTTGAACACCAGCGTGCCGTTGGTGCCGCCAAAGCCGAAGCCGTTGGACATCACCGCATCCACCTGCACCTCGCGCGCCACGTTCGGCACGTAATCCAGGTCGCAGCCTTCGCTGGGCTCTTCCAGATTGATGGTCGGCGGAATGATGCCGGTATGCAGCGCCATCACCGAGAAGATCGCTTCCACGCCGCCGGCCGCGCCGAGCAGGTGGCCGGTCATCGACTTGGTCGAGCTGACCATGGTCTTGTAGGCGTGGTCGCCCAGCGCGCGCTTCATCGCCAGGGTTTCGGCCAGATCGCCCAGCGGCGTGGAGGTGCCGTGCGCGTTGAGGTAGCCGATCTGCTCGGGATTGAGCTTGGCATCGCGCATCGCCGCGGCCATGCTGCGCGCCGCACCCTCACCGTCTTCGCTGGGTGCAGTCATGTGGAAGGCGTCGGAGCTGGCGCCAAAGCCGACCAGTTCTGCATAGATGCGTGCGCCACGCGCCTTGGCGTGTTCGTACTCTTCCAGCACCAGCACGCCGGCACCGTCGCCCAGCACGAAGCCATCGCGCTGCTTGTCCCACGGACGCGAGGCGCCGGTCGGGTCGTCGTTGCGGGTGGACATGGCCTTCATCGCGCAGAAGCCGCCCACCGAACTCGGCGAGGAGCCGCGCTCGGCGCCGCCGGCCAGCATCACATCGGCGTCGCCATGCTGGATCATGCGCATCGCGGTGCCGATCGAATGGTTGGAGGTGGCGCAGGCCGATACGGCCGAGAAGGTCGGGCCTTTCAGGCCCTTGATCAGGCTGACCTGGCCCGGCAGCATGTTGATGATGGTGCTGGGCACATAGAACGGCGAAATCTTTCGCGCGCCGCCCTCATGGAATTTGATGGTCTGCTCTTCGATACCGAGCAGCCCGCCGATGCCGGAGCCGAGAATGGCGCCAACGCGTTCGGCATTGCTTTCGTCGATTTCCAGGCCGGAGTCGTCCAGCGCCATGAACGAGGCACCGACACCGTAATGGATGAACGAATCCATCTTCTTGACGTCCTTGGCGGACACAAAAAGCGTGGGGTCGAAATTCTTGATCTCGCCGGCGATCTTGGTGGTGAACTGCGAGGCATCGATCTGCGTGATCGGGCCGATGCCTGAGCGCCCGTGGATGATTCCATCCCAGCTGGTGGCCAGATCATTGCCCAGCGGCGACACCATGCCCATGCCGGTAACGACAACACGACGACTCATTGCAGATCTCCTCACCACGGAACGGACGGTGCTTGCAGTTTGCGGATGACGCTTGAAAAACACAGGGCCGCATCAGCGGCCCCATGGAATGTCTGACGCAGCAGCGGCTTGACGCACGCCACCGCGGTCAGGAACAACGCATCAGCTCTTGACGTGAGCCTTGACGTAGTCGATCGCCTGCTGGACCGAGGTGATCTTCTCAGCCTCTTCGTCCGGGATCTCGCACTCGAACTCTTCTTCCAGCGCCATCACCAGCTCGACGGTGTCCAGCGAGTCGGCACCCAGGTCATCGACGAACGATGCGCTGGTGGTGACTTCCTCTTCCTTGACGCCGAGTTGTTCGACGACGATTTTCTTGACGCGTTCTTCGATGGTGCTCATTGGGGATATCGCTCCAGATGGAGTAGTGGTGGTACGAAAAAAACGCCATCGGGCTGCGATGGCCGCGTTGGATAGTGTAGTGGAAGCGACCGAGCCTTGCATTGCATCACAAGTCCCGGCCGATCAGCCACTTAGCGCCTCCCGGCGCCGCACGCTCACGGCATGTACATGCCGCCGTTGACGTGCAGGGTCTCACCGGTGATGTAACCGGCGCTCGGGCCGGCCAGGAATGCCACCGCGTTGGCGATGTCTTCCGGCGCGCCCAGATGCCCGAGCGCGATCTGCTGCAGCAGGGCGGCCTTGGCCTCCTCCGGCAGCGCCTTGGTCATGTCGGTATCGATGAAGCCGGGCGCCACCACATTCACGGTGACCCCGCGCGAGCCGATTTCCTTGGCCAGCGACTTGGAGAACGCGATGATGCCGGCCTTGGCCGCGGCGTAGTTGGTCTGGCCGGGGTTGCCGGTCACGCCCACCACCGAGGCGATGTTGACGATGCGGCCCTTGCGCGCCTTCATCATGCCGCGCATCACTGCCTTGGAGGTGCGGAACACGCTGGTCAGGTTGGTGTCGATGATCGCCTGCCAGTCGTCGTCCTTCATCCGCATCAACAGGTTGTCGCGGGTGATGCCGGCGTTGTTGACCAGGATCGAGATCGCGCCGAACTCCTTGCCGATCGCATCGATCAGGCCATCGACCGCCGCAGCGTCGGTGACGTTGAGCTCGCGGCCGTGGCCGCCCTGGGCAGCCAGGCGCGCGCCGATCGCCGCAGCGCCGGAGGCCGAGGTCGCGGTGCCGATCACGGTGGCGCCCTGGGCGGCCAGCGTATCGGCGATGGCCGCGCCGATGCCGCGACTGGCACCGGTGACGAGGGCGATCTCGCCCTGCAGAGGCTTGCTCATGAATGCTGTTCCTCGAGTGGGGAGCTCGCGACCGCAGCCGCGAACGGTGAGGGCTGCCGGCAGCGCCGGCAGGTGCGTCGAATCAGTGCGTCCACGCCTCGAGCGCGCCGGCGTAATCGGCAGGCGTGGCCAGCGGACGGGCGTCCAGGCTCTTGTCGATGCGCTTGATCAGCCCGCTCAGCACCTTGCCGGGGCCGCATTCGGCGATCCGGGTGATGCCCTGGGCGGCCAGCGCCTGCACGCAGCCGGTCCACTGCACCGGCAGGTACAGCTGCTCGGCCAGCGCCTGGCGGATCGCATCGCTGCCGGTGTGCACGCGCGCATCGACGTTCTGCACCACCGGAGTCTGCGGCGCGTGCCAGCTCAGTCCGGCCATCGCTTCGGCGAGCTGGTTGGCGGCATCGCGCATCAACGGGGTATGCGAGGGCACGCTCACCGCCAGCTTGACCGCCTTGCGCACGCCGCGCTCGGCCAGCAGGGCCAGCGCGCGATCCACCGCCGCCGCATCGCCGCCGATCACGATCTGACCGGGCGAGTTGAAATTGGCCGGCACCACCACCTGGCTGCCGGCCGCCTCGGCACAGACCTCCAGCACCAGCGCATCCTCGGCGCCCAGCACCGCCGCCATCGCACCGACACCGGCCGGCGCGGCGGCCTGCATGAACTGGCCGCGCAGCCGCACCAGGTGCGCGCCGTCGTGCAGCGACAGGGCGCCGGCCGCGACCAGCGCGGTGTATTCGCCCAGGCTGTGCCCGGCCAGGACCGCCGGGCGCTGCCCGCGCTGCGCATTCCACAGCCGCCACACCGCCACGCCGGCGGCCAGCAAGGCCGGCTGGGTGTACTCGGTGCGGTTGAGCATCTCTTCCGGGCCGCCCTGGGACAGCGCCCACAGGTCGACGCCGGCGCCTTCGGAGGCTTCGGCGAAGGTTTCGCGGATCTGCGGATGCAGCTCGGACAGTTCGGCCAGCATGCCCAGGGACTGCGAGCCCTGGCCGGGGAACACGAAGGCGAGAGTGGATTCGGTCACGCGTTGCTGCCTACAAAAATCGAGCCGGGATGATACGTGCGAAATCGCCCCGGCGTCTGTACTGCCGCGTATGCAAGGCCCGTCCGGCGCGACCGCCGGCACACTTACAGCAAGGCGTTGAGCAGGTCCATTTCGCCATCGGCGAGCCAGTCCACGCACATCACCAGTACCAGCACCACGGCCAGGGAGGTCGCCGCGTGGATGGCCAGGATGGCGCGCGCCAGCGCCCTGGCCGAGCGCCCCAGGCGACCGGTGAGCTGCGCAAACCGCTGCAGGCGCCCGGTCACCACGTGCGCATGCGCCGCCACCGCCGGGCCGGCCGCATCGAAGGCGCCCGTCATCAACCGCTGCAGCACCTCGCGGCGGCCGCGGTAATACTTGGCCACGCCGTAGCCGAACACCAGCCAGTCGCGCGCCTGGGCCTGGGCCAGGTCCATCACTTCCAGCGGATCTTCTTCGAAATCGATGAAGCCGACCGCCTGCCCGTCGAAGGTCATGTTGCGCGGAAGCGGCTGGCCGAAATACGCGCCATCGCGATGGGCAGCGGCAATGGCCGCCACCGCCAGCGCGATCAGGCGGTCGCGCTCGGGCGCGTCGGCCTCGCGCAGGCAGCTGGCAAAGGAACGGCCGTTGTCGCTGAGCACCAGGGCTGCCTGCCCGCAACCGACCACGCGCGGCACATTCACCGCCTGCGCCTGCAGTTCGCCGAGCCGGCGCGCTTCCAGATCGCGCGCGGCATCGCCGCCACGGTGCGGCGGTGGGCGCAAGGCGTCCAGGCCCCAGCGGCGGGCGACGAAGTTGAGTGCTCCGAGCGAGACCGCCCGGCTGTCGCGGCGGTACTGCTTCAGCCAGACGCGCTGTCCGGCGATGACGATGGGTTCTGCCATAACGGGTCCGTCCCTGACGCTGTCAGGCATCGCCGGCGGACGCGGCGCTGCCTGCGGAACTCAGTAGCGCAGCAGCGCCGAGCCCCAGGTAAATCCACCACCGAACGCTTCCAGCAGCAGCAATTGACCCCGCTGCACGCGGCCGGAGCGGACCGCTTCGTCCAGTGCCAGCGGCACCGAGGCCGAGGAGGTATTGCCGTGGCGATCCACGGTGACGACCACCTGCTCCATCGGCAGATCCAGCCGCTTGGCGGTGGCTTCGATGATGCGCAGGTTGGCCTGGTGCGGAATCAACCAGTCCAGGTCGTGTTTGTCGTAGCCATTGGCGGCCAGGGTCTCGTCGACCACCGAATCCAGCGCCTTGACCGCGTACTTGAACACGTCGTTGCCCTTCATCAGCAACGCGCCGCCGCCGTTCTTGCCTTCGCCGAAGCCCACCGACACGCCGACCGGATCCCACAGCAGCTCTTTCTTGCTGCCATCGGCATGCAGATGGGTGCTGAGGATGCCGGTGTCTTCGTCGGCCTTGAGCACGACCGCGCCAGCGCCATCGCCGAACAGCACGCAGGTGGTGCGGTCGGTCCAGTCGACGATGCGGGTCAGGGTTTCGGCGCCCACCACCAGCACGGTCTTGGCATCGCCGCTGCGCACGAACTTGTCGGCCACGCTGAGCGCATAGACAAAGCCCGAGCAGGCGGCGTTGACGTCCATCGCGCCACACCCGACATTGCCCAACCGCGCCTGCAACAGGCAGGCAGTGGACGGGAAGATCAGGTCCGGAGTGGTGGTGCCGACGACGATCAGATCGAGCTCGTCGGCGGTGACGCCGGCCGCTTCCATCGCCTTCAGCGAGGCGAAATACGCCAGGTCGCTGGTGGTCTGGTCGTCGGCGACGATGTGACGCTCACGGATACCAGTGCGCGAGAAGATCCATTCATCGCTGGTGTCGACGATCTTGGACATGTCGTCGTTGGTCAACACCTTTTCGGGCAAATAACTACCCGTGCCCGCGATCCTGGAATAGATCCGCTTGCTCATACTGTTCCCTGTTGCAAGAGCCGCGGTGGTCGGCGGCTCCGGAAGAAGCGAGGGTCACCCGGCAGCGTCGAACGCGCCGGGTGCCACGAATCAATCTTCTTGGACGGCCGACGACTTGGTCGCAATCACCTTCTTGCCACGGTAGTAACCGTCAGCGGTGATGTGGTGGCGCAGATGGATCTCGCCGCTGGTCGGATCGGTCGACAGCTGCTTGGCGGTCAGGGCATCGTGCGAACGACGCTGGCCGCGACGCGACGGGGTAACTCGGGATTTCTGCACAGCCATGGGATTGCTCCAACTTAAGTTCGATAACTTGTCTGTCGAGTCGAACAGGACGCTTCACGCCCGCGCCGACCTGTCTTTCCGCCCTTCACAGCGGCGGTTACTGTTTTTTGAACGCTGCCAGCGCCGCGAACGGACTGGCCTTGTCTTGCTCTTCCTGGGTCGGAACCCACTCGGCCTCGACGGCTTCGCTACCCGGCGCCATCGGCACCACCGGTATCGACAGGACCAGTTCGTCCTCGACCAGATCCGCGGCCCGCAGCATGCCATCTTCCGGCACCAGCAAGGCCTCGTACTCGGCCGGCAACGCAGCTTCGTCGGCTTCGTCACGGATCAAACCAAGACGCTGTCTGATTTGCACCGGATACAGAAAACGCTGCAGGCTGCGCTGGCAGGCCAGCGGAAGCTCGACATCGACACTGAGTTCGACATAGGCGACCTTCAACAGGTCGTCATGATCGAATTGGAGCGAATAGACACACTCGCCCTCGGTATCGACCAAGCTCCCTTGCAGGCGGGTCATCGCAGAGAGCGGGATGCGGCCATCGAAGCGCCTGCGCGCTACGACCATCCGCCAAGCATCCAGCATTTCGGGTACGTTCGCGGACATAAGCCGCAGAATGTTAAAGACCCGCCGACGCCCTGTCAAATACCCCTATTCACACGCCTCGCAAGGTGCCAACGCTGGCAGACTTCCCTGCCCGTCCTGTGCAGCGCCCCATGATGCCACGCCTGATTCTTGCCTCAACCTCTGTCTATCGACGCGAGCTGCTCGGCCGGCTGCGCCTGGAGTTCAGCACCGCCCGGCCGGAGGTCGACGAGCAGGCGCAGCCTGGGGAGCGCCCGGACGCGCTGGCAAGCCGGCTGGCTGCCGAAAAGGCAGCAGCGGTGGCTGCGCAGGCGCCCGACGCCTGGGTGATCGGTTCGGACCAGGTCGCCGACCTGGATGGCCTGGCCCTGGGCAAACCAGGCACGCTGGAGCGGGCGCATGCGCAGCTGACCGCGATGTCCGGCCGCGTGGTGCGCTTCCATACGGCTGTGAGCCTGGTCGGCCCTGGCCGCACTGCGCACGCGCTGGACCTGACCGAGGTGCAGCTGCGCCCGCTGATGCCCGCCGAAATCGACCGCTACCTGGCCGCCGAGCCAGCGCTGGATTGCGCCGGCAGCTTCAAGTGCGAGGGCTTCGGGATCAGCCTGTTCGACGCCATTCGCTCGCAGGACCCCACTGCCCTGGTCGGTCTGCCGCTGATCGCGCTGGCACGGCTGCTGCGCCAGGCGGGGTTCGAGATTCCGTAAGAATTGCCGTGCGACCAGGAGTGAAGGCCGCGCACGCACGGAAAAGATCGGGCACGAGCAAAACTCCCCGATCTCGAATCTCGAATCCCCAACCCCCAATCCCTGCACCCAGGCACGCAGCCCTAACCGGGCCGAGTCAACTCACAGAACTGATACGGATAATCAGCCTGCCCCACGCGCGAGGACAGCGTGCGGCAACGCGCAGGGTCCAGCGTCAGCCCGTACGCGGCCAGGCGCTGCTGCGCGGCCTCGCGCACCGCACGGTCGGCGGCGGCGATGTCCAGCGCCCTACCCTTGGCAATGTTGAGCACGCAGCGGCCCGGCTGCGATGCATCCAGTTCGGCACGCAGTCCGCGCGCGATCAACCAGCGTAGGCGCGTGCATTGCGGTTGCACGCTCCAGCCCAGTTGCTGCGCCCAGCGATTCATCCGGTCGATCCGCAGCTGCTGCTTGTCGCGCGCCGCGCCCAGCATGGCGTAGAGCTGCGGCCGCTCGGCAATCAGCGTGCGCACGCGCTGCCGGTACTGGTCGGTCTCGGCGATATTCGTCGCCACACCGATATAACGCGCCTGCCGCGGAAGCAGCGGCACCCGCCAGGATTGCGGCTCGTCGCCAACCAGCAACACCGTGGAGGCGGCAGGTTCGCCCATCGCCGGTTGCTGCACCTGGAAGCTGTCGCGCGCCCAGGCTTCATGCCCCCAATCCTTCCACCCGACCACCGCGACCAGGGCACATAGCCCGATCAACCAGGCCGCCTTGCGATCGGCGCGTGCAGCAAATGCGTGCCGGCTCACGATCCAGAGCACTAGCGGCGCAAGCAGCTCCAGCACCACCAGATAGCGATGAATGCTGAAAATGGCCTGCCACAGCGCGTACGCAACGCCGAAGAACACCAGCAGGACCACGGCCGAGCGATCCAGCCCGACCTGTCGCACGGGCCGACGCAGCAACCCGCGCCCTGCAGCGACCAGCGTCACCGCATACAGCACCGCCCAACCGGCCTGCACCAGACCGAGATCGCCGATGCGCTGCGGCTTGAAGGTAAACAGCAGCGGCCAGATCAACTGCTCGCCGAGATTGCGCGGCAACCACCGTACGTCGGCGATCGACACCGGCTGCGCCAGCGGCGATTTGAAGACTCCGTTGAACTGCGGAAACAGCGGATTGCCCAGGTGTTGCCAGACCTGCCAATACCAGGGCCCGGCCACCAGCACCGACACCAGCGCCGCAACGCCGGAAAGCACACCAAGGCCCAGCACGCGGGAGCGCAGGCGCCCGCCATCGCACAGGACCGCCGGCACCAGCGCCAACGCGTAGAGCGCATTGGTGAGCTTGAGCGAGACGGCCAGGCCGATCAGTGCGCCGGCGATGGCCCATCGATGCACCGCATGCGCGCCCTGCCGCGCCCGCGCCTGCGCCGACAACACCAGCGCCAGCGCCGCCAGCACCGGGATCGCGCTGGCGGTGTCGCCCATGGTGCCGCCGAGCTCGGACAGAAACACCGCGCTGCACATGCCGGCCACTGCAAGCAGCGGTGCCCCCTGCGCGCGCCACGTTTGCCCGGCCAATACGCGCCATGCCACTGCCGCCACCGGAACGAACACCAGCGCATGCAAGCCGCCCAGCAGCAGCCCGGCCACCGGCCCGGGAAGCTGCAGCATCAGCCAGGCATGCAGGACATCGAGCAATGGGCTGAAGTAACTCTGCATCTGCGCCGGCGCCAGATCCACGCCCAGCCGGTCGTGCGCCCAGGCATCGCCGATATAGAGGTGGTAGTTGCGCAGGTCCCAGTTGGCGTCCTGGCCAAGCCCAAGCGAGAGCAGCGCACCCAGCAGCACGACCGCCGTCACCGCCGCGGCGATCTGGCGTGGTGAATGAAAGCCGAAATGGCGATCGGCCCAGCCCAACAGCCGCTGTCGCCGGCCCACCGGCGTCGATGTCGCGATGGCTGCCATCAGCGGGCGGCTCCAGGTGCACGCGCAGCGACAACAGTGGCGACGCCCGGCTCGGCCAGATACGCCAGATGCTTGGCCTCGACGCGTCCGCGCGTGACCGTATCCAGGATCAGCCCGCACGCCAGCAACAGGAAACCCAGCAGCATCAGCGCCACGCACAGGATCGCCGTGGGAAACCGCGGCACCAGCCCGGTCTGGAAATAGGTTTCGAACAACGGAATCGCCAGCACGATCGACAACGTGGCGCTAAGCACAAAGCCGATGGAGAAGAACAACAACGGCCGCTCGGCCTTGAACAACTTGGCGATGGTGGTGAGGATGCGCCAGCCATCGCGCCAAGTATTCAATTTGCTTTGCGAGCCCTCCGGGCGCACACCGTAGGCGGTTTCGACCTCGGCCACCGGCATGCGCAACTGCAATGCGTGCACGGCCAGTTCGGTTTCGGTTTCGAATCCCTGCGCATGCGCAGCGAAGGATTTGACGTAGCGCCGCGAGAACACCCGATAGCCGGACAGCATGTCATCGAAACTGCGTCCGAACAGCAGCCCCGCGCACCGCGTCAGCAACACGTTGCCGACGCGATGACCGGGCCGATACGCAGCCTGCTGCTGATCGCGGCGCGCGCCGACCACCATGTCCAGGCCTTCGTCGATCAGCTTGCGCACCAGCGCCGGTGCGGCGGCCGCGTCGTAAGTGGCATCGCCATCGACCAGCACATAGATGTCCGCTTCCACATCGGCAAATCCACGCCGCACCACATTGCCCTTGCCCTGCAGCGCCACGCGGCACACCTGCGCGCCGGCCGCTGCGGCGATCGTCGCGGTGGCATCGCTGGAATTGTTGTCCAGCACATGGATCGCCGCGCCCGGCAAGGCAGCGGCAAACGCAGTGACCACCGAGGCGACCGTCGCCGCCTCGTTATGGCAGGGCACCAGCACGGCGATTCGGATCCCGGGCACAGGCACGGGAGGGACAACAGTCATGGCGTCGGTCATTGCGTGATCTAAGGTGCGGAAACGGTGATGGGCTGTTCCCACCAGTCCTCGACACTGCCGTCGTGGCCATGCAGGCGCAGTCCCAGCCAATGCGTGCCCGGCGGCAGCGCATGCGTGTCGAAGGTGGCGTTGAAACCGACGTTGGGGTGCTGCGGGTCGGTGGAGATCTTCCAGTACGGGCGCACATCCAGCGGCGTGCCGTACTCGGCCTGCGCGACCGGGCGCCCGTCCAGCAGCAGTTCCACCTGCGACAGCCCGACGCCGTCCTTGAATGCCCAGCCGCGCACCTGTACCTGCCCGGACACGCGCACGTCCGGCAGCGGCGTGTCGATCCAGGCCATCGCCGGGGCGATGCACGGCCCGGGCTGGCGTTGCGCCGGCAGCGCGAAAAGCAGGAAGCGCTGGTAGCCGTGATCGGTGGACACAACCGTGGGCGGCGGCAGCGGCCCGACCATCTCGCAGATGTCGTGATAGCGCTTCAACAGGTCGCGATAACGCTGATCGCTGGGCGAGAGCACCAGCAGCCGCGGCCCGGCGCGCGTGCCATCGCTGAGCAGCCCCCACTGCTGCAGCTGCGCACTGCGTCCGTGCTTGTCGTTCAACTCCGCGCGCAGCACTTCCACGTTGGCATCGTGCAGTTGAAAGCCCAGCTCGGCACCGACCTTGAAGTTTTCCGCCAGCACGCGCGTGCCCGGCGGCATCTGCGCGAGCCGGAGCTTGACCGCGCGCGCCAGGTCCTTCCACCCGGCAAAGTTGCGCGGATAGTATTTTTCGCCGGCCGCATGCGCGCGAATCGACGGCACCGACACGGCCAGGTAATAGCCGTACGCACCCAGGGTGCCGAGCAGCGCAATCGCCCAGGCCGCGCGACGCAGCGTATGCGGCCAACGCATCAGGATCACCGGCACCGCCACCAGCAAGGCCAGGTAGCCCGGCAGCGGCCAGTGGAAGCTGATCCGCTCGGCATCGCTGAAGAAGCCGAGCACGAAGATCGCCACGGTCGAAATCCCGCCCAGCAGGCCGAAATACCGCCACTGCGCACGCGAACCGCCACCGGCGCGCGTGCCGGCCAGGCCGACCTTGAGCATCGCCCAGGCCAGCAGCGGGGTCACCAGCACCGCCTGTATCAGCAAGAACCACAGCCCGGTGATCTGAAAGCGCCATGGATGCCGGTCGACCAGCTGGAAGCGCAGCCCGGCCTCGTCATGCTCGGTATTCCAGAACAGCAGCGGCAGCCAGCTCACCGCGCCCACCGTCAGCGCCATCCAGATGCGCGGGTCGCGCATGACCGCGCGCCCCTGCGGAATGCACAGCAGCGCGATGCAGCCCACCCCGATCACCCCGGCAAAGCGGTAATGACTGAGCGCGCCGATCACCAGGCCGATGGCGAGCTCGAGCGCACTGGTGGCATCGACCTCGCGCAGCAGCCGCGCGCCGGCATCCATGCACAGCACCGCCGCCAGCGCCATCGGCACATCCGGCACCGCCAGGATGCCGAGCGTGGCCGACAGCGGCATCAGCAGGGTCAGGCTGCCGGCCTGCCAGCCCAGCGTGGAGCCGAACCAGCGCGTGGCGATATGCGCGATCAACCAGGGAATCAGCGCGGCAATGGCCAGAAACGGCAGGCGCAGGGCCAGTAGATGATGCCCGCCCAGTTCCACGCCCAGCCGCGCCAGCCAGGCGGTCATGCCCGGCAGATCCGAATACGCGGCGGCCAGATGCTGGCCTTCCTGCCAGTAGAACGCCTCGTCGACGAACAGCGGCAGCCGCGCGGCGATCAACAGCTTGACGGCCGTCGCCAGTGTCCACAGGATCACGAAGGTGCGATGTGCGCGTTGGTCCCCTTGCATTGCCCTGTGCACTCTTCTTCCACCTACGGAATTGTGATGTCGACACCGCTGCGTTCCACGGAAATGCTAACCGATGCGCTGCGCCAATCGCTGCGGCGCGCACAGGACCAGGTCAATTCGCTGCTGCTGGGCAAGGCGCAGGAAGTGCGCCTGGCGTTCGTGGCACTGCTGTCCGGCGGCCATCTGCTGATCGAAGACCTGCCCGGCCTGGGCAAGACCACCCTCGCCCACGCGATGGCCTCCAGCCTGGGGCTGGGCTTCCAGCGCGTGCAGTTCACCTCCGACCTGCTGCCGGCAGACGTGCTGGGCGTATCGGTCTACGACGCCGCCTCGCGCCAGTTCCAGTTCCATCCCGGCCCGGTGTTCACCAACGTGCTGCTGGCCGACGAAATCAACCGCGCGCCGCCGCGTACGCAAAGCTCGCTGCTGGAGGCCATGGCCGAACAGCAGGTCACGCTCGACGGCGTCACCCATGCGTTGCCGGAGCCGTTCTTCGTGATCGCCACGCAGAACCCGGTCGACCTGTCCGGCACCTTTCCGCTGCCGGACTCGCAACTGGATCGCTTCCTGCTGCGGCTCAGCCTGGGCTATCCCAGCGCCGACGCCGAGCGCGCGTTGCTGTCGGGCGTGGATCGGCGCGAACTGATCGCCCAGGCCGCACCGCAGCTCAGCGACGCCGACGTGGTGGCGCTGCGCACGGTGGTGGGCCAGATCCATACCAGCGATGCGCTGATCGGCTATGTGCAGGCCTTGCTGCTGCGCAGCCGCCAGCACGCCGGAGTGCGCGTGGGGCTGTCGCCGCGTGCCGGCATCGCGCTGCTGCGCGCGGCCAAGGCCTACGCGCTGCTGCTCGGGCGCGAGCACGTGCTGCCGGAAGACGTGCAGGCGTTGTTCGTGGCGGTGGCCGGGCACCGGCTGGTGCCGGAGGCCGAATCCTCGTCCGGGCCGGCGCTGGCCAAGGCGCTGCTGCACAGCGTGCCGGTGGACTGACCCAGGTGCGTGCGCACGTGCGCGGCATCGGTCGCCGACTCAGCCTGCTGGCGCGTCCGCGGGGCGCGGAGGCCTTGCCGATCGTGCTGGATCGGCGGCGTATCTACGTGCTGCCGACGCGCTTCGGGCTGTTTGTCACCGCCTTGCTGCTGGCGATGCTGCTGGGCGCCTTGAACTACAACAACAACCCGGCCCTGCTGCTGGCGCTGCTGCTGGCCACCGCCGGGATTGCCAGCAGCATCATGGCGCACCTGCAGTTGTCGGCACTGCGCGTCGAGGCGGTGTCGGCCGAACCGGTGGTTGCCGGCGAACCGTTGCGCATGCGGGTGTCGCTGGCACGTCGCGATAGCCGCGCACGGCGTGGGCTGCGCCTGGATCACCTGGATAGCAGCGGCTTCTGTGCGTTGCTCGAGCACGACATGGCCGAGGTCGACCTGCCGGTGCCCACCGAGCGGCGCGGCTGGCAGGACATCGAACGCATCCGCCTGTCCAGCACCCAGCCACTGGGGTTGGTGCGCGCCTGGTCGTGGGTCTGGCCGGAGACACCGCTGCTGGCCTATCCCAGGCCCGAGGAACAAGGGCCGGCATTGCCCGAGGGCGCCGGTTCGCCCAACCAGACCCGCCTGCACCCGCAAGGCGAGGAGCTGCACCAACTGCGCCCGTATCGCGCCGGCGATGCGCCACGCACGATTTCCTGGAAGCACTCGGCACGCCGCGACAGCCTGCTGGTGCGCGAATACGAGCAGCCGCTGGGCATCGAAGTCACGCTGGACTGGCGCACGCTCAACGCGTTGCCGTACGAGCGCCGCATCGCGCGGCTTGCCCGCTGGGTCAACCTGGCCGAGCGCGACGGGCGGCGCTACCGCTTGCTATTGCCGGGCCAACCGCCGCTGGGGCCTGCACAAGGTCCGGCCCACCATCACCTGTGTCTGCGCGCCCTGGCCCTGCTTCCCCATGACTGAGCCGTCCGTCCCGATCACCCAGGCCAGTCGCGCCTGGGTGCTGGTCACCAGCTGGCTGGCGCTGGCGCCGTTGCTGTTGCAGCTGCCCGGCCTGCTCGCCGGCACCATTGCCGTGGCCGCCGTGCTGGTCGGGGTGCTGAGCTGGCGCGGCACCGTGATGGCACCGGTGCGGCTGTTGCTGGTGGTGGCAATGCTGGGCGCGGTGTATTGGCAGATCGGCATGCGCTTCGGCCGCGACACCGGCTGCGCGGTGCTGGCCGCGATGCTGGCGATCAAGGCCTCCGAGCTGCGCACCTTGCGCGATGCGCGCAGCCTGCTCGGCTTTGCGTTGTTCGCCCCGTTCGCGGCGTTTCTGCTCGACCAGGGGCCGGCGACGATGGGGCTGGCGCTGCTGGCGGTGGTGAGCGCGCTGCTGAGCATGCAGCGGCTGGCCGACGAGGAACACCGCACCGCCACGCCTGCGCTGCGGATGCAGTTGCGCGGCATCGGCAAGCTGGTCGCCATCGGCGTGCCGCTGGCCCTGGCCACGTTCTGGCTGCTGCCGCGCCTGAGCTCGCCGCTGTGGGGCGTGCCCGAGCGCGCGCTGTCGCGGCCCGGCCTGTCGGACAACATGTCGCCGGGCGAATGGATCGACCTGATGGCCGACGACAGCCCGGCGCTGCGCGTGCAGTTCACCGGCAACGCGCCACCACCGCAACAACGCTACTGGCGCGGGCCGGTGATGTGGGACTTCGATGGCCGGACCTGGCAGCGCGCGCGCTGGACCGGCCGCGGCCAACCCGCCTCGGTCACCGCCGGGCCTCAGCGCTATCGCTATCGCCTGGACTACGAGCCCACCGATCGTCGCCAGCTGGTGTCGTTGGACCTGCCCACGCAGGCGGTGGCCAATGCCGAGCTGTCACCCGACTACGAACTGTTCGCGCAGCGGCCATTGAGTGCGTTGACCCGCTGGGAGCTGCAATCGGCGCCACCGGCACGCTTCGACACCGACCTGCCCGACCAGTTGCGCAAGCGCGCCCTCGCCCTGCCGCCGGGCTTCAATCCACGCACGCTCGCGCTGGCACGGCAATGGCGCGCGGAAGCCGGCAGCAACGACGATGCCGTGGTGCAGCGCGCGCTGCAGTGGATCACCCGCGACTTCGCCTACACCCTGGATACCCCACTGCTCGGCCGCAACAGCGTCGACGAATTCCTGTTCCAGCAGAAGGCCGGGTTCTGCGAGCACTTCAGCTCTTCGTTCGTGGTGCTGATGCGCGCGGCCGGCATCCCGGCGCGCGTGGTCACCGGGTATGCCGGCGGCACCTACAACGGCTTCGGCAATTACTGGGTGGTGCGGCGCATGGATGCGCATGCCTGGACCGAAGTCTGGCTGGCCGGGCGCGGCTGGGTGCGGGTGGACCCCACCGCCGCAGTGGCGCCGGAACGCATCTACGACACGCTGGAAGACCGCGTGCAGGTCGGCGCGGGCGACAATTTCGCCCAGCTCGGCATGTGGGCCAGCCTGGGCCAGGTCAGCGACCTGCTGCGCCGCGGCTGGAACGATCTGGTGCTGTCCTTCGACGCCGACCGCCAGCAACGGCTGCTGCAACCCTTCGGCATCGATCGCCTGGACAGCTCGCAGCTGGCCGCCGTCTTCGGCGTGTTTGCGGTCAGCGCGCTGGCGTGGATGGGTTGGCTGCTGGCGCGCGGCGAGCGTGAACGCGACCCGCTGCTGCGCGCCTGGCATCGCCTGGGCCGCCGCTACGACAAGCTCGGCCTGGCCCGCGAACCGCACGAACCGGCCATCGCCTGGGCGCAACGTGTCGCCCGTTCACACCCGAATCCGGCATTGTTGGCACTCAGCCAACGTTTCGCTGCCGCGCGCTACGCTGGCGCTGATTCGGACAGCGCCTCACTCCTCAAAGATCTGCAGCAGCATCGCCCGCGAACCGGAGCTTCCTCATGAGTACCCGCTTTCTTCTTCCCATTGTCGCCGCGCTCGGGCTCGCCGCCTGCGCCACCGCGCCCAAGCCGCTGCAGGGTCAGTTCCCTACGGTCAGTCCGAGCGATTCCACCGCCAGCGCCCAGGTCGGCACGTCGGTGCGCTGGGGCGGCAAGATCATCCAGACCAAGCCCGGGCAGGGCCAGACCTGCTTCGAGCTGATCTCGCGTCCGCTCAATGCCAGTGGCCGTCCGGACCGCAACGCCGTGGACGCCAGCGATGGCCGCTTCCTGGCTTGCCGCTCGGGCTTCTACGACCCGGCCGTGTTCGAGCCCGGCCGCGAAGTGACCTTCATCGGCAAGATCGAAGGCTACGAAACCACCAAGATCGGCGAGTACGACTACAAGCTGCCAAAGGTGAATGCCGACGTGGTCTACCTGTGGCCGGTCGTGCGCGAGGTGGATGTGGTGCCGGCCTACCCGTACGGCCCGTGGGGCGACCCGTGGGGCCCGCGCTGGGGCGGCGGCTGGGGCTGGGGCCGCGGCTGGTGGTAATCGACCGCTGAGTCAGTGACACGCAAAAACGCCGCTCGCAGGGAGCGGCGTTTTTGTTTATGCGATACGGCTGCTCGAACAGGCGCTGATGCGCTCGATCGTGTAACCAGGTCAGGGCGTGCCGAACCGTCCCAGCGGCGCGCCGGCCAGCAGATGCAGATGGATGTGGAACACCGTCTGGCCGGCATGCTCGCGGCAGTTCATCACGATGCGATAGCCGTCCTGCGCCAGCCCCTGCTCGCGTGCATACGACGCTGCAGCGAGTGCGAGCCTGCCCACCAACAGCGCCTGCTCCGGCGGCACATCGTCCAGCGTGGGAATCGCATGCTGCTTGGGAATGAACAGCACATGCACCGGCGCCTGCGGTGCAATGTCCTGAAAGCCCAGCACCTCGTCGTCTTCATAGACGATGTTGGCCGGGATTTCGCGACGAATGATCTTGCCGAAGATGGTGTCGGTCATGGATGGGGATTGGGGATCGGTCATTAGGGATTGGCAAGAGCTTACCGCGCATGCCTCCGCTTTTCGCTTCTACGAATCCCCAATCCCAACTCCCCAATCCCCGCCCTCAAAGCACCTCACCCCGGGTGCCAAAGGCATGCGACAAGGTGCCGCGATCGACGTATTCCAGCTCGCCGCCCAACGGCATGCCCTGCGCGAGCCGGCTCGGGCGCACCGCATGCTGGCGGGCAAGCTGGGCCAGGTAATGCGCGGTTGCCTCGCCTTCCACGGTGGCATTGGTGGCGATGATCATTTCGGTGACCTCGCCGGTGGCCAGACGCTCGCCGAGCCGGTCCAGGCCCAGCTCGCGCGGGCCGATGCCGTCCAGCGGCGACAGCCGGCCCTGCAGGATGAAGTACAGCCCGCGGTAGCCGGTGGCGTGTTCGATCGCCAAACGATCGGCCGGCGATTCCACCACGCACAGCTGCTGCCGGTCGCGGCTACTGCTGGCACAGATCGCGCAGATCTCCGCCTCGGTGAAGTCGCGGCATTGCACGCAATGGCCAACCTTTTCCACCGCATTGGCCAGCGCCGCAGCCAGGCGGCGGCCCCCCTCGCGCTCGCGTTCGAGCACGTGGTAGGCCATGCGCTGGGCCGATTTCTGGCCCACACCCGGCAATACCCGGAAGGCCTCGATCAGTTGTTCGAGAAGAGAGGACATTGGGTGGCCGGGATTGGGAATTGGAGATTTGGGATTCGCAAATGCAGAAGCGGATCTCGCTTCCAGCCAATCCCCAATCCCGACTCCCGAATCCCCTCGCTCAGAACGGCAACTTCATGCCCGGCGGCAGCTGCATGCCGGCAGTGGCCGAGCCCATGCGGTCCTTGGATTCGGCGTCGATCTTGTTGGAGGCGTCGTTGAAGGCGGCGGCGATCAGGTCCTCGGCCATTTCCTGGTCGGAGAGGATGCTCGGGTCGATGCGGACCTTGCGGCACTCCTTGGCGCCGGTCAGCGTCACGCTGACCATGCCGCCGCCGGCGGTGCCGGTGACTTCCAGCTTGGCCAGTTCTTCCTGGGCGCGCTGCAGGTTTTCCTGCATCTTCTGCGCCTGCTGCATCAATTGGGCAATGTTCCCACGCATGTGTCGTTACTCGTCGTAAGGGCGGATGGAATCGGGGACGACCCGCGCGCCTTGCTGCTGAATCAGCTGCTGCACGTTCGGGTCGTTCATGAACGCTGTTTCGGCCGCGCTCTGGCGCTCGCCTTTCTGGCGGCTGGCCCGCTCGTGCAGGGTCTCGACATCGGCGTTGCCGGTCTCGATGACGATGCGCGGCGTATTTCCCAACTCGGGCGCGAGTGCCTGCGCAAGGTTGGCGATGGAACGCTCGGAATTGAGATATTCGAAGCCCGGTGCCAGCGCCAGGCGCAACACGCCGTCGCGATGGCCGATGAAGGCCGCATTGGCGGCGAGCTGTCGCGAGGGGCCGTTCAAGCCGCTGCGGGTGACCAGATCCAGCCATTGCTCGGCGTCGGCGATATGGCCGTTGTCGAGCAGGGGCGATGGATCGGTTGTCTGTGCCGGTGCCGGTACCGATACGGAGGGTGCGGCAACCGATGGCATCGACATCATCGCCGCTGCAGGTGCAGGTACCTCAGCCGCTACGGCAACTGCCACCGCAGCTTCGGGCGCGACCGCAGCCGGCTGCGTCGCAGCGGCTGCTGCGGGTGGCGCCATTGCCGCTTCCGGCGCCAGCACGGGCGTCGCCGCAGCGACGGGGGCAGCGTTGGCGCGCACCGGCGCATCGTCCATTGCCCAGGGCGGCGTGTCGTCGCTGCGCGTGGGAGCTGTCGATGGGCGGCTATCGGTCGATGCTTGCGCAGCGGGCAGCACCACGACAGGCGCGGGCGCAGCAGCGACCGGCGCCGGCGCGGCGACCGCAGCCACGGCAGCAGGCGCGGCCTCCAGGTCGGCCGGTTTCGCCACCGCTGCGGGTGCTGGTGCGGCTGCCACCGGCGCGGCGGCCTGCACGCCAGTTGCCGCAGAACGCGCATGACCGCCGGCGCTGGCACCACGTCCATCGTCGCTGCCGCCAGCCGGCACTGCCGCCGCTGGGCGGAAGGCCAGCATGCGCAGCACCGCCATCTCGAAACCGGCGCGCGGACTCGGCGCCAGATACAGATCGCGACGGCCATTGAGCGCCATCTGGTACCACAGCTGCACCACTTCCGGCCGCAGCTGCGCGGCATAGGCGGTCGGGTCGATGCCATCGCCGACGAATGCCACCGACGGCACCAACTGCTGCACCTGGATGCGGTGCAAGGCCTCGGCCAGCGCCTCCAGCACGCCGCTCCAGTCGGGCGAGAACTCGGCCAGCGCGGCGACCACCTGCATCAGGCGCGCGCCATCGCCGTCGGCCAGCGACTGCAGCATCGCGCCGACCTGGGTGCGATCGACCGTGCCGAGCATGGTGCGCACCACGTCCTCGCGCAGCGCGCCGCCGGCATAGGCAATGGCCTGGTCGAGCAGCGACAGACCGTCGCGCAGCGAGCCGTCGGCGGCCTTGGACAGCTGCACGATCGCCGATGGATCCGATTCGATCTGCTCGGCGGCCAGGATCCGGGTCATCTGGCCCTGGATCTGGTCCTCGTCCAGCCGCTTGAGATTGAACTGCAGGCAGCGCGACAGCACGGTCACCGGCAGCTTCTGCGGGTCGGTGGTGGCCAGCAGGAACTTCACGTGCTCGGGCGGCTCTTCCAGCGTCTTCAGCAGCGCATTGAACGCGGCCTTGGAGAGCATGTGCACTTCGTCGATCAGATAGACCTTGAACTTGCCGCGCGAGGGCATGTACTGGGCGTTCTCGATCACCTCGCGCACATCGTCCACGCCGGTGTTGGACGCGGCGTCGATTTCCAGCAGGTCGATGTAGCGGCCGGCGTCGATATCCAGGCAGGCCGGGCACTGGCCGCACGGATCGGCACTGGTGCCGGTCTCGCAGTTCAGCGATTTGGCGAAAATGCGCGCAATCGTGGTCTTGCCCACGCCGCGGGTGCCGGTGAACAGAAATGCGTGGTGCACACGCCCACTGTCGAGCGCGTTACTGAGCGCGCGGACCACGTGTTCCTGGCCTACGAGTTCGGCAAAACGCTTCGGGCGCCACTTGCGGGCGAGAACAAGATAAGACATCGGGCAACCAGCTTCCTCTGAACCGATATTGTGCCACGGCACGTCAAGTGGATCGTTCAGCGGCCGTGGCGCCCCGGCGTCGCCACCCACCGGAGGACTGCCGGACAACGTCGGTGGCCGGCCAGACGCCTGCGCTGGCACCGTCACGCCCGACCGGCAGATCCTTTACCTTGTTAATGGCGCCCGCGGCGGCTAGAATCCCGCTCCTGCCGACGACCCGGTCGCACGGCAGGTACGGAGAGGTGTCCGAGTGGTTGAAGGAGCACGCCTGGAAAGTGTGTAAGCGTCTAAACCGCGCTTCGGGGGTTCGAATCCCCCTCTCTCCGCCAGTTTCATGATCCAGCAACACGATTGCATGGATCCAGGGTCACGCCAGTGACCCACGTCTTATGGTGGCCCCGTCGGTCCCTCGCGACGCTAGATCGAAAATCCCGCCAGGGCCGGAAGGCAGCAACGGTATCGATTGATGCGGGCGCCGAGGTCAACCGGCGGGGACACCACCCCAACCCAGACTGATGGCGCATCGACAGATGCCGCACGCACTCGGCGCGTAATGCAGACGGTGTGCAGCCGCCACTGCGACGCGGCACTTTGCGGCCATGCTCAAAGCTGGCCAGTGATTTGCAGCGCCGTGGCGACGGCTCGGAAATACGCGCAGCGTCAGGCGCTTTCCGGCGCGCTCAACCGGCGGAACACCAACCTGATCTCTTGATGTTCCCGCAGCGCGTGGCCTGCGAGCGCACTACTGCGTCTGCGATTCCGGATGCAGCCAGCCGGCATCGCCTTCCAGGTAATGTTCGTGCTTCCAGATCGGCACGCGCGCCTTGACCTCGTCGATGATGAAGCGGCAGGCATCGAATGCGGCGCCGCGATGCGCCGCGCTGACGCCGACCCATACCGCCATGTCGCCGATGCTCAGCTCGCCCACGCGGTGCACGCAGTAGGCGTTGACGATGGCAAACCGACCCATTGCCTCGTCGAGGACGCGCTGGCCTTCGGCCTGCGCCAGTGCGGCGTAGGCCTCATAGCGCAGCCCGGCCACGCTGCGGCCCTCATTGTGATTGCGTACCCAGCCTTCGAAACTGGCGAATGCGCCGGCATGCGGGTGTTCCAGCGTAGCGCGCAAGCTGTCGACCGGCAAAGGCACCTCGGAAAGCGCAAAGAGGGCGGAAGTCTGCTCGCTCATGCTCAACCTCCCGACACCGGCGGAATAAACACGATTTCACTGCCATCGCGCACGCCGTCCTCCCAGCGCGCGAACGCGCCATCCACCGCCACGCGCAGCTGCGCCGGTGTCCAGCGCAGGCCATGGCGCGTATCGAGTTCGGCATAGAGCGCGCGCAGGTCCTGCGCCTGCGATTGCACCTGCTCGCTGGCAATGCCCGCTGCCTCACGCAGGCTGGCGAAATACAGCACTGTCACTGTCGTGCTCATTGGCTTGCTCCGATATCGCGCTTGCCACCGCGCTTGGACACCAGCCTGGTCGGGCCGATGCTCATGCTGTGCGACAACGCCTTGCACATGTCGTAGACCGTCAGGGCCGCCACGCTGGCGCCGGTGAGCGCTTCCATTTCCACACCGGTGCGATGCACGCAGCGCACCGTGCAACGGATGTCCAGCAGCTGCTCGCCCGCCCAGTCGATCTCGAACCGACACGCGTCGATCGGCAACGGATGGCAGAAGGGAATCAACTCGTGCGTGCGTTTGACCGCCATGGTGCCGGCGATCACAGCGGTCTCCACGATGCCGCCCTTGGCGCTGCGCAAGCCGTTGGCGCGCAACTGCGCGGCGACGGCGGCCGGAAAACGCACCCGGCTTTGCGCGGTGGCGCTGCGCGCGGTGACCGCCTTGTCCGAGACATCCACCATCGTGGGCAGTCCGGAATCGTCCAGGTGGGTCAGGCGTGCGGAACGGGATTTTGCAGGCATGGGAAACGACACGATGACAGGCGCTCAGGATGCGACATTCTCGGTGAACGGGGCGCCTGGATGGAACAGCAGTGCCTTACCCGCCGATCAGGAACATCTCCACCGGCTTGCCACGGCGCGGTGTCGATGCGCGCACCTCGCTGTAGCGGTCGCCACGTATGCTCCAGCGCGCACGTAGATGCTCGGACAATCCATGCTCGCCCTCGGCCAGGGCCGGCTTGAGGTCATGGCCCTGGCTGGCGAACAGGCAGGTGTACAACTGCCCGTCGGCCGACACGCGTGCGCGCTGGCAATCGCCGCAGAACGGCACGCTGACCGAACTGACAAAGCCCACCTCGCCGGCGCCATCGGCAAATGCATGCCGCTGCGCCACTTCGCCGGTGTAATTGGCATCCAGCGGCAGCAATGGCCAGCGCGCGTGGATGCGCGCGTGCAGTTGCGCCGAAGTCACCACCGCATCGGCGGTCCAGCCATTGCAACTGCCCACATCCATGAACTCGATGAAGCGCAGCACATGGCCGCTGCCACGGAAGTGCTCCACCAGGGGCAGCACCTGATCTTCGTTGACGCCACGCTGCACCACGCAGTTGATCTTCAGGCGCTGGAAGCCGGCCTGCTCGGCAGCGGCGATACCGGCCAGCACCTGCGCGATCTCGCCACGGTTGCCACTCATGCGTCTGAACAGCTCCGGATCCAGCGCGTCCATGCTGACGGTAATCCGGCGCAGCCCGGCCTGGCGCAGCGCCACCGCCTGACGCGCGAGCAAGGTGCCGTTGGTGGTCAGCGCCAGATCCTCGATGCCCTCGATCGTGGTCAGGCGCGCAATCAGGCTGGGCAGATCGCGACGCAACAGTGGCTCGCCACCGGTCAGGCGCACCTTGGTGACGCCGACCGAGACGAAGGCACGCACCAGCGTTTCCAGCTGATCGAAACTCAGGCGCTGCTGCGCATCGAATCCGTAGTCGTCGGGCACGCGATCGGCCGGCATGCAGTAACCGCAGCGGAAATTGCAGGCCTCGATGACCGACAGACGCAGGTCGCGTAGCGGCCGGCCATAGCGGTCCTGCATCGGCGCGGCGGCCAGGTTCGGCAACAGCAGGGCGCCCATCAGGGCACCATGGCGGCAGTCGGCTCCGCCAGCGACAGATGTTGACCAGGCACGGCCACGCGATGGCCGCGTGCGCGGAGCACGTCGCCGTCGGCGTCGCTGGCGTAGTGGTACAGCAGCATGCGGCTCAACAGGTCCTGCGGGTACTCCCGCTCCAAATCGTCCACCCCAGTATGCGACGGGTTGCCGTGAACGCCGCAGTCATGCGCGATGAGCTCGCTGTCGTCGGCATAACGGGCCAGCATTTCCGGGATCGGCCGGGTGTCGCCACTCCAGACCAGCGCCCCCTTCAGCCGCAGCCCGTAGGCGGTCTCCGGCCAGTGGTGGCGCGCCGGGAACACTTCCAGCCGCACCCCGTCGTGCCAGAACGCGTCGCCGACCGGCACCAGCTGGAAGGCATCCCAGAAGTTCGCGCCGCCCTCGGCCAGCACGTTCGGGTAGTCGGCGATCCGCCGCTGCAGCAACGGCACCACCGGCGCCGGCACGTACAGGCGCGTGCGGCCGCGGCGTTGGGAGAAATAGCTGTCCACGAACAGCCGTTCCAGCCCGCCGACGTGGTCCAGGTGCACATGGGTGATGAAGACCGCCTGCGGCAGATGACCGTACTGGGCCTGGTAGGCAGTCAGTCCTTCGCTGCCGCAATCGATGGTCAGCCACGGCGCGCCGGCGCGCTCGATGGTGGCCATCGGCGAACCGAGCGCCACCGCCGACGCATTGCCGACCCCTTGTACCCGCAACGCCCAGTTCATCAGTAGCCCCGGCCCCAGGCCAGCTCGTACGCGCGATGCAGGCGCTCGTAATCCTTGTCGACCTCTTCGCGGCTGCGGTTGCCGCGCAACTTCAGCAGCGAGCGATGCAGGCGCTTGAGATTGCGTTCGCGCCAGCGCGTGGCCGGAATGCGCAATACGCCGCGGTCGAAATCGATCAACCAACCATGCCCGCCGGCATCGAACAGGATGTTGTGCGCGTTGAGATCGGCATGATCCAGGCCGGCGCGATGAAAGCGCGCGATCAGCCGCCCGGTTTCTTCCCACGGCGCCCCACGCCCGGCGACCTGCGCATGATCGGCGAGCGAGCGCACGTTCTCCAGGCGTTCCATCAACAATGCAGCGCGATAACTCAGCCCCTCGCGCAAGTAGCAAGCCGCCAACGGGCGCGGCACCGGCAACTTGCGCTTGAGCAGTTCGCGCATCAGCCGGAACTCGGCAAAGCTGCGCGTGCGCCCGGCGCCCTTCCACAGATAGTGATCGCGGCTCACGCGCGCGGCCATGCCGCCGCGCAGGTACTGCCGCAACACGCTGTGACCGAACGGCGCATCCACGAACCACGCCCCACCCCGCCCGCCTTCGTCGACCGGCCGTGCCCTGTCGCCCCAGCGTTGCGGCGAAAACAGCCCGGCATCGGCTTGCCGCAGCCGTTCGCGGTCGAACAGAATGGCGCCATAGCCGCGGCCTTCGCGGTACGGCGCCAGCGCTTCAGTGGCGTCGAAAGAAACCATCTATCGAGTCTAACAACACCATGGCTTCTACGCCCGCCTCGTTATGCCTGCTGCGCCTGTCCGCCCTGGGTGACGTCACCCACGTGGTGCCGCTGGTGCGCACCTTGCAGGCGGGGTTTCCGGCAAGCCAGCTGCATTGGATCATCGACAAGGCCGGGCTGAAATTGCTCGACGGCCTGCCCGGCGTGCAGTTCCATGCCTACGACAAGCGCACCGGCGTGGCCGGCATGCGCGCGCTCCGCCGCTCGCTGGCGCCATTGGGTCGCTTCGATGCGCTGCTGCAGATGCAGGTGGCCTTGCGCGCCAATGTGCTGTCGGCCTTCGTACCGGCGCAGCGGCGGATCGGCTATGACCGCAGCCGTTCCAAGGACCTGCACGGCCTGTTCGTCAACGAGCGCATCGCCGACCGCCCCGGCATCCACGTGCTCGACGCCATCGGCAGCTTCGCGCAGCCACTCGGCCTGACCCAGACCCAGGTGCGCTGGGACTTGCCGGTTCCCGACGAGGCGCATCGCTGGGCACGCGCGCAATGGGACGACGATGGCCGCCCGGTGCTGATGATTTCGCCGTGCTCCAGCCACGCACGCCGCAACTGGTATCCCGACCGCCATGCCGCGCTGGCCGACCACGCTGCAGCGCAAGGCTGGCGGGTCGTGCTGTGCGGTGGCCGTAGCGAGCTGGAACGCAGCACCGCCGATGCCATCGTCGCAGCCGCGCGCACGCCGTTGCTGGACCTGGTCGGCAAGGACACGCTCAAACAACTCCCCGCCCTGCTCGCCCGCGCAGAGCTGGTGGTCACCCCCGATTCCGGGCCGATGCACATCGCCAACGCGATGGGCACCAAGGTGCTCGGCCTGCATGCGGCCAGCAACCCGCTGCGCAGCGGCCCTTACTCGGACGTGCGCTATTGCGTAGACCGTTACGACGCGGCCGCCCGCAAATACCTGGGCAAGCCGGCCGACCAGCTGAAATGGGGCACCAAGATCGAGTTCGACGAGGTGATGGCGCTGATCACCGTGGACGATGCGATCGCCGCATTCGAGCGTTATCGCAGCGATCATCCGCGCTGAGAATCGGCGTCGGATCGTCGCTCGAACAGGCGTTCAATCGTTGCGCAGCTGCGCGCTGCGCCGCGGTGCAGACGCCCAGGACAGCCGGGAAGCAGGAGCCAAACACCGCCGGCTCACGCGCGCGGCAGCCAATCACCGCGGTGCCGGCCGACTCGAAGTGTGGCGGCGCACCAGAAAGCGCCGCACACCCACCGACCACCACGTGTATCGGTTACGCAGACCTGCAACCAGCGGCTCTCAGACACCGCTAGCGCGGTAGTCCTGATACGACTTCTCTTCCACGTACGACGAACCCAGCGCCAGGTTGATCTCTTTCTTGATGCGCGCACGTTCGTCGTTTTCGATATAGACGCTTCGCGCCAGCTGCACGAAGCCGTCGTCGAAGGTCTGCGCCTGCTCCTTGAGCCGGATGTCGTCCTCGATCACCCATAGCCGCTCGTTGACGGCCTTGAGCGCAGCACGCAGACGCACGATGTCGTGACCGGCGGCCGGATGCGCCATCCAGCTGGTCTCCAGCGCGGACAGCTCGCTGCGCACGTTGGCCAACTTGACGGGGTCGCTCATGCGCTCGGACTTGATCTGCAGGATCGCGATCTTGTCGAGCAGCTCACCAAAGGACACGGGCACCAGGATCTCGGACATGACAGGCCTCCAACGGATATCGGGCGGATTGTAGCCAGCGCAGCAGCGCGCGGCGGCGACACATAAACAAAAGCCCCCTTGCGGGGGCTGATGCGAATCTGGCGGAGAGAGGGGGATTCACTCGGCACTCCGTGCCTTCGCCCTGCGGGCGGCTTCGCCGTGCAGACAGCGCTGCTGTCTGTCGAACCCGGGGCTTCTCACCCCCCAATGCCGCCGGCGAAACTCACGCGGCACTGGCACAACTGCTCGCCTCAATCTGGCGGAGAGGGGGGGATTCGAACCCCCGAGGCGCTATAAACGCCTGCCTGATTTCGAGTCAGGTACATTCAACCGCTCTGCCACCTCTCCAGATGGTCCCCAGTGTCCCGGGGCCGTGCATCATACGGGCACCGGCGCCCAGCCACAAGCGGCCCGGGCCGGCATCGCCGGCACGATCGAAGGTCCGGGCGTGAACCCGCCCTGCGGCACCGGCGATCGGCGTGTTGCTGCGGGCCGGCCGCGCCGCGATGATGGTCACGCACCTCCTTCCTTGGCGACCCGCCCCCATGCTCGAATTCGGACACCTTACCCATGTCGGCCTGCGCCGTGACCTCAACGAGGACACGTACTACGGCGACAGCGAGCTGGGGCTGTGGCTGGTGGCCGATGGCATGGGTGGGCATGCCTGTGGCGAAGTGGCCAGCGCCCTGGCGCGCGAAACCATCGTGCGCGAGGTGCGCGCCGGCACCCCGCTGGCCCAGGCGGTACGCATCGCCGACGAAGAGATCATCAAGACCTCGCGCCGCTGCAACGACACCTTGCCGATGGGCACCACGGTCGTCGCCGCGCGCGTGCTGGGCCAGCGCTTCGAAGTGGCCTGGGTCGGCGACAGCCGCGCATATCTGTGGCGCGACGGCCGGCTGGCGCAGCTGAGCCAGGACCATAGCTATGTGCAGGAACTGATCGCCCAGGGCACGCTGACCAGCGAACAGGCGCGCGCGCATCCGCATCGCAACGTGGTGACCCAGGCGCTGGGCGTCACCGATCCGGTCCACCTCAATGTCGCCACCATGCAGGGCGAGCTCAAATCCGGCATGCAACTGCTGCTGTGCAGCGACGGTCTCACCGAAGAAGTCGACGATGCCGCGATCGCCGCGACCCTGTCGCAGGCCGATTGCAGCGCGCAGGAATGTGTCGAATGCCTGGTCGCCGCCGCACTCGATGGCGGTGGCTCGGACAACATCACTGCGATCCTGGTGCGCAGCTACTGAAAGCGGCCAACAAGACCTAGCGAGCGCCCGCTGGCGGTCAGCGCAGAATTTCGTTGGCCGCATATGGTTGGATGCAGACAAACGCTTGGTCGGTCGAGGGCGCGATGTCCTCACCGCCTGCGGACCACGCCGTCAATCTAGCCCTGAAGACTCCCTGGCGGCATCCAGGCCGCCAAGGATCCCGGAGGCGTCGAGAGCACTGCACCAGAGCGTGAGTCGGCTGCCTAGTTGAATACCATGCACACCGACCATCTCGACAAGTCCTTGCCCGCCCACCGTCGCGGGACCTTACGCGGCATGGATGCCGCGTAAGAGCCTACACGGACGTACTTGCGGCGTGTCCCGCGATGGTGGGCGGGCAAGGGCCCTGCAGCCAAGCCGCAGATCACCGGCCTGCAGCGAAGAGCAACATCATCCCGCTCCGCACTAGACCAGAGAGACATCGCTTTGTTGGCAGGGCCAAGCTCGGGCATCGAACCCGCGCGGTAGCCACTCCGGGCGCGCAATTCGCAGCCTCGCCGGGCACCAACTACGCACTGCACTCCCACCACATCGCCGCCCCGCGCGACAGCCGGACACCCCTTGCCGAAAGCCGCACTACCCGGCAGCAGCCACCTCTTCAACCGGCGCATCCCACAGCGCGCGCCCGGCCTTCTTGCGCAGGTATGCCAGACGCGCCTCGTGCGCCTGCGACTCCGACGCGGTCACCACCACTCGCGCGCGCGGCAACAGCAACGCCGGATCGAAGGTGATCATGCCCTCGCCATGCTCGCTGCGCTGGCCGGTATCGGCGCTGGCAAAGCCGATCTCTTCCTGGCCCGAGGTCAGAGCGATATATACATCGGCCAGGATCTGCGCATCGAGCAAGGCGCCATGCAACTGGCGATGCGAGTTGTCCACGCCCAGGCGCTTGCACAAGGCATCCAGCGAGTTGCGCTGCCCCGGATAGCGCTCGCGCGCCATCATCAGGGTATCCACCACGGTGGCGCGCTCGACGATACGGCCGTAGTTGTCGCCCAGCAGCGACAGCTCGTTGTCCAGGAAGCCCAGATCGAACGCGGCGTTGTGGATGATCAGCTCCGCGCCGTCGATGTAGGCCAGGAACTCCTCGACCACATCGGCAAACAGCGGCTTGTCGGCCAGGAACTCCAGGGTCAACCCGGTCACTTCCTGCGCACCCGGTTCGAAATCGCAATCGGGCTTCAGGTAGCGATGGAAGTTGTTGCCGCTCGGGCGCCGCTCCAGCAGCTCCACCGCACCGATTTCGACGACGCGGTTGCCCTTGCGCCATTCCAGGCCGGTGGTTTCGGTATCGAGAATGATCTGACGCATGAATCCTCTTGCTGATTGCTTACGCGGTTGCGCTGCCGCCGCGCTGGGCGATGGCCTGATTGCGGGCGAGTACGTCGACGCGCTCGTTGTCCGGGTCACCATTGTGGCCTTTCACCCAGCGCCAATCGATGCTGTGGCGTTGCGTGGCCGCATGCAGGCGCTCCCACAGTTCACGGTTCTTGACCGGGTCGCCGCCAGCGGTTTTCCAACCGCGGCGCACCCAGCCGGACATCCACTCGGTGATGCCCTGGCGCACGTATTGCGAGTCGGTATGCAGCACGATCTGGCATGGCTCGGTGAGCGTTTCCAGCGCCATGATTGCCGCCATCAACTCCATGCGGTTGTTGGTGGATGTGGCTTCGCCGCCGGACAATTCCTTCTCGCGGCCGTTGTAACGCAACAGGGCCGCCCAACCGCCCGGCCCAGGATTGCCGAGGCAGGAGCCGTCGGTATGCACTTCAATGGATTTCATCAGCTTCTGGTGTTTGGAAAGTGGTCGGTCGTCAGATCGTGGCTACAGGCTGCGGCCAGCGCGAGGGCATCGCGATCGGGGTCGGCCCGATCGAAGCGGCGGCGCGCTTTTCCACTTCGAGCAGATACACCGCGCGCCAGGGTGCGCGATCGGTGCCGGTAACGCCACGCCCGGTGCGCCAGATCGGCCCCAGGTAGCGCTCGGTCTCCACGCATTGCAGCCCCGCACGCTGCGCCAGCAGCCGCCAGCGATCCGGCCGCAGCGCCACCGGACCGCGCCGCGCCCAGCGAAAGCGGTACGGGCTCAGCGGATTGAGCGTGAACAGCCATAGCCGCCCGCCCGGCATCAGCAACCGCTCGCATTCGGCCAGGAATTCCGCCGCGCCGCCCACCACCGCATGCTGCACCACGATGGCCTGCAGGCTTTCGGTCGGCAACGGAAACGGCATGGCGCAACGCGCATCTCCCGCAAAGCGGCCAGCGCTGCGAGTCAGCCGCAGCCCGCGCCCCTGCAGCAGCTCGCGCGGCGGCAGCTCGGGCGTCGGCGTCAGCCACAACCAGGGCTGCGAGGGACGCGTTTGCAACGCCGCAAGCGCCAATTTGCGCTCCAGCAGGAGCAGGCTGCGCCCTGCACCTGTTTCAAACCAGGATGAGACGCCAGCTTGACGGGAGAATGGCGTGGCAGGCATGGTCCCAATTCTATGCGACTGACCGCCCTGCCCGCATTCGACGACAACTACATCTGGGCGCTGGTCGCCAGCGATGGCCGCGCAGTCATCGTCGACCCGGGCCAGGCCGAGCCGGTGTTCGCCGCCGCAGAGCGCGAAGGCTTCAGCCCCAGTGCGGTCCTGCTGACCCACCACCATGCCGACCACATTGGCGGCGTGGCAGCGCTGCAGCAGCGTTGGCCGGACCTTGCGCTGTACGGTCCGGCCGACGAACGCATCCCGGCAGATGCCCACCGCGTGGGCCAGGGTGATCGCTTGAGCCTGCTTGGAAACAGCTTCGATGTGCTGGAAGTGCCCGGCCATACCCGCAGCCATATCGCCTTCGTCACTGACCGCCATCTGTTCAGCGGTGATACCCTGTTCAGCCTAGGCTGTGGGCGGATGTTCGAAGGTACCGCTCCTCAGATGTTCGACGCGTTGCAGCGCCTGGCCTCCCTGCCTGGCGAAACACTCGTGTGTTGCGGCCATGAATACACCTTGGCCAATGCGGCCTTTGCGCTGCACGTCGATCCCACCAACGCTGCCTTGCAGCGCCGTCAACAGGAAGCCCAGGCCATGCGTCATGCAGCCCGTCCTACCCTGCCGATTTCGCTCAAGAGTGAACTGGCCACCAATCCGTTCTTACGCACCAGCAGTCCCGAAATCCGCGCTGCGGTGGCATCTCGCGCAGGTGGGGCAATTTCCTCTGAAGTTGACGTTTTCGCCGAACTTCGGCGCTGGAAAGACGAATTTCGCGCATGAGGCGCCTGCTTCTGGCAGTGCTGACCGCATCGGCGGTCGTCGCACCCGCAGCCGCATCGTCCAACGACGCAAGCCGCTCCAAACCCGCAGAGAGCTCGATCGCCCAGACCGCCACACCCCAGGTGCGCAACGGTCGGGAGATCTTTTCGTCGTTCCTGGACGGTCGCGCCGATCCTGGCTGCGACAGCGAACATAGCGACACCCGCTGGGAACAACATTTTTCGCGCGCGCCGGCCCGTCTGGCAGACGACGCACAGGATGTCTTGCCGCTATTCGGCTACGTGGTCGATGAATTGCGCGAAGCCGACATGCCGACCGAATTTGCGCTAATTCCGTTCGTCGAGAGCGGTTATCGCCCGGGCGCCCGCAACGGCAGTGGCCCCGCCGGCCTCTGGCAGTTCATCGCTACCACTGCGCGCAACCACCATGTGCCGGTTGGCGCGCAATACGACGGACGCCTCTCGGCAGTGGACTCCACCACCGCTGCGGTGCGTTATCTCAAGACGCTGTATGGCATGTTCGGCGGCGATTGGCGCCTGGCGCTGATGGCCTACAACGCGGGCGAGTATCGCGTGCTGCAGGCCATGCGCACGGCCGGCATGAACGCGCAGAACGCTCGCCCGTCCGAATTGCCCGGCATGTCCAAGGTCACCTACGAGTACGTGGAAAAGCTGCACGCGCTCGCCTGTGTGCTGGACCATGCGCAGCAGCAGGGCAATCTGCTGACCTCGCTCGACCGCCCGGTACCGGTACTCACCGAACATGCATTGCCGGCCGGCACCAGTCTCAACGCCTTTGCGGGACAACGCGACATCGAGCCGCAGCTGCTGGCCCGGTTGAATCCGGCGCTGGCCAGCGCGCGCGCCGCACCGCGGGGCGTGCATGTGCTCGCCCCGATCGCACCTGCGCAGCCAGGTGCGACAGGTGCCGTGGTCGCATCTGCCGACACGGGCAGCACTGCGGACAACAGCGCTGCCGCCCCCACGGTCGTTGCCGCCGCGACGACGGATGCCTCCAGGCCACAGGCGCGCACCACGCATACGGTCCGCAACGGCGAATCCGCCTGGGCCATCGCACGCCGCTATGGCGTGACAGTCACGACACTGCTGACCAGCAATGGCCTGGACAAGCGTGCCGTGCTGAAGCCCGGCATGGTGTTGTCGTTCGAAGACACACCCTGACCTAAGCCGCCTGCCTCCGGCGCCGTTCCTGCGCCGCTGACGCTACAGCGGCATGCTTCTCGTCGACCTTGCACGGGGAAGTTGAGCGCCGCGCTGCGCAGGCGTAGGTCGGCTGCGAAGAGAGCGCCTGACACTTACCTTTTGCGTGCGCTGCTAGCGACGCCGTATGGAATCGGACACGGGTGGAATCGGAAACGGGCGTACTCGCAGCCGATTGGCCCGCTATCGTTGCAAGCCGACCGACATCGCAGTTGATTGAGCGCGCTTGCAGCATCTGCCGCCAACCGACAGGCAGCCACCCGTAGGCGCACCAAACGCGCAACCCGACGCTGGCTTTTCTGGCCTGGCAGATTGGCCCGGCAGATCAGCACGTTGAATGACGCACGTCTTCGCAACCGCACGCCTGCAATCCTGACGCGCGAAATCCGCAACCCCGGCAGACCTATCCCAAACGGATGGCAATGCGCACGACGCCAGATCAGTTGCGGCGGGCCATCGCAGTGCCTGGTCCACGCAACCACAGACTCGCCGCAGCGCCAGCGGCGGGATACTCCACACGAACGCTGGCACCTGCCCACGACGGCATCGGCCAAAGAAAAAGCCCGGTTCCCCGGGCTCTTTCTCCACCAGTCGAACAGCAGCGGTTACAGCTGCGCCTCTTCGATCTGGATCTTGTAGCGCTTGCGCATTTCCTTGACGTACGCCTGCGCCGCATTGTTGCCGTCGATCTGGCTCAGCTGCTCGCGCAGCATGGTCTGCTGCTCGGCCGGCATCTGCTTCAGGTCGCCCGGGGTCGCCTTGCTGATGACAAACACCGCAAAGCGCCCGCCATCCAGCTCCACCTTGCCCACCGACGGCTTGCCGTCGGTCGGACGCGGCGCGCTGAAGATGGCGCGGTTTGCCGCCGGCGTCGGAATCGGCGCGGTGCGCGGCAAGCCCGGGATCGGCTGCACCTGCAACTTCTCGCTGGCGGCCAGCGCCTGCAGGGTCTCGCCTTTCTGCACACGTGCCAGCAACGCGTCGGCAGCCGCTGCGGCGGCCTTCTCGGTGCGGTCCGCGCGGACGGCGGCGATCACCTTCTCGCGCACCTTGTCCAACGGCAGGGCCGCCTCGGCGGTGTGGTTGGTCACACGCAACACCACGCTGTGGTTCGGACCGATGGTGATCGGATCGCTCACCGTGCCGTCCTGCACCAGCGTTTCGGAGAATGCCGAACGCAGCACCGCCGGATTGGCCGCAATACCGCTCGCATCGGCGCGCGAGAACGGACCCAGTGTCTGCACCGGCAGACCGACCTGCTTGGCTGCCGGCTCCAGCGCGGTGGGATTCTTGTAGACCTGATCCACCAGCCTGCCGCTCACATCCGTAAATGCCTTGTCGGCATCGGCCTTGAGCTGCTCGGCGGCGAGCTGATCGCGCACCTGCTCGAACGACTTGCCCTGGCCGCCCTTGACCTCGCGCAGCTGGATCACGTGGTAACCGAACTCGCTCTTGATCGGGCCGACCACCTCGCCAGCCTTCATCGAGAACAAGGCATCTTCAAACGGCTTGACCATCGTGCCCTTCTCGACCCAGCCAAGATCGCCACCAGCGCCCTTGGAACCAGGGTCTTGCGAATTGGCTTTGGCCAACGCGGCAAAATCGGCGCCGGGCTGCTTGGCTTCCGCAGCCAGCTTGGCCGCTTTCTCCTCGGCGGCTTTCTGCGCGGCAGGATCGCTACCGGCGGTGATCAGGATGTGCGACGCCAGACGCTGGTCCGGCTCGACAAAACGCGCCTTCTCTTCGTCATAGCGCTTGCGCAGCGTCGCCTCGTCAGCGGCGGTTGCCGGCGGCAACTTGGCGGCATCGAGTTCGACATACTCGATCGTCACCGTCTCCGGCTGACGGAAATCCTGGGTATGCCCGTCGTACCACTGCTTGATCTGTGCATCGCTGACCGGCGCCGTATCGGCGGCCGGTGGCGGCAGCATGGCCAGCTGCACGTCGCGCGTTTCGCCCATCAGCTTGAGCAAGCGCTCGAACTCGGCCTTGGTGGCAAAGCCAGACTCGGCAATCGCCTGCGGAATCACCGACTGCTGCAGGCTGTCGCGCACCAACGCATCGAACTGCGCCGGCGTGCGCGGCGGCGTGCCCTGCGCAAGTGCAGCGCGGTACTGGTCGGGACTGAATTTGCCGTCGACCTGGAATGCCTGAATGCCGGCGATGTAATCGCGCACCGTCGCATCGCCGATCACGATGCCGGCATCTTCGGCACCCAGACGCACGACTTGCTCGTCGACCAACTGGTCGAGCACCTGCAATTTGTTTTCGCGGGATTCGAACGTGCGCGGATCGAAATTCTCGCCCTGGCGCTGCCGCTCCTGCATGCGCGCCTGCTCGAAGCGGGCGCGGAAATCCTGCGTACTGATTTCATGGTGCTGCCACAGCAGCGAGACCGGCCACCACGACGGTGCCGATTTCCACCATGTCGGCGGTGCCTGCACCTTGGCCACATTATTGGCGCCAATGCCGCCGAGGTAGCTGTTGTCGATGACGAACAGGAACGGAATCATCAGCAACCCCAGGATGGCGGTAGCGATCCAGCCTGACGTCTTGTCGCGAAGTTTCTGCAGCATTGGCAAATCACGGCCTGTGGGCGAGCCGCGCAGTGTAACGCGCCTGACGCCGGGCACCCAGCCCAACCCCGCACCGCACCGGATCCGACATGGCTTTCGGAGCGAAATTGCCGCCATAGCGGCCAAAAAAAAGCCCCCGGCACGGAGCCGAGGGCTTTGTATAACTGGCGGAGCGGACGGGACTCGAACCCGCGACCTCCGGCGTGACAGGCCAGCATTCTAACCAGCTGAACTACCGCTCCGCTTTAAACTTGGACTGCTGCTTCTCCACCATTTCCGCAATGCGAATCCGGTGGAGAAAACGAAGCCCCCAATCGCTCAGGGGCTTCGGTAGAACTGGCGGAGCGGACGGGACTCGAACCCGCGACCTCCGGCGTGACAGGCCAGCATTCTAACCAGCTGAACTACCGCTCCGCGCTTAAAACATTTGCCTGGTGCTTAATGGTGGGTGCTGAGGGTTTCGAACCCCCGACCCTCTCCGTGTAAGGGAGACGCTCTACCGCTGAGCTAAGCACCCTAGCGAGTCGATTAGTTTACTGCATCCTTCAGGGCTTTGCCAGCCTTGAATGCAGGATTCTTCGAAGCAGCGATCTTGATGCTGTCGCCGGTCTTCGGATTGCGGCCGGTACGCTCAGCGCGCGCGCGGACCTGGAAGGTGCCGAAGCCGACGAGTGTGACGGCATCGCCCTTCTTCAGCGCCTTGGTGATTTCGCTCACAACCGCGTCAACAGCACGGCCGGCCTCAGCCTTGGAGATGTCAGCGGCAGCGGCAACGCCATCGATCAATTCGGTTTTATTCATTCTTGAAACTCCCTTTGCGGCAGATGCCGCGGAATCGACAATCGGCGCTCTTGCCGTTAGCGAAGAACCCGACACAAGTGGTATCGCATGACGCATCACAATTTGCCGCGCCCACGAGTCGTGCATTTATACCAGCGCCCCCAACCGCACGCAAGCCAAAACCCAATAACGACGCGGGTTTTGGCTTGTTTTGCCTGGGTTTAGACAAGCGGTTTTAGTGCTTGACGCGGGTACCGGGAGTAGTGCGCGACTTGCCGCGGACCGCAACCCGCGAAGCCGTCTTGCGGGCCTTTTCCTTGCCCACCTTCTTCGGTGCCAACGGACGTTCCAACGCGAGATCCAGCACTTCGTCGATCCACTTGACCGGCACGATCTTCAGATCGCGCGTGACGTTGGCCGGGATGTCAGCAAGATCCTTGCGGTTCTCGTCGGGGATCAGCACGGTGCGGATGCCACCGCGCAACGCTGCCAACAACTTCTCCTTCAGGCCGCCAATCGCCGACACGCGACCACGCAAGGTGATCTCGCCGGTCATCGCCACATCGGCGCGGATCGGCACCTTGGTCAACACCGACACCAGCGAGGTCACCATCGCGATACCGGCGCTCGGGCCATCCTTCGGTGTCGCGCCATCGGGCACATGCACGTGCACGTCCTGCTTCTGCAGGAAATCCACGTCGATGCCGAGTCGCTCGGCGCGCGAACGCACCACCGACAAGGCGGCCGATGCCGATTCCTTCATGACGTTGCCGAGCTGACCGGTCAGGATCAGGTTGCCCTTGCCCGGCACCAGCGTGGACTCGACCTGCAGCAGCTCGCCGCCGACTTCGGTCCAGGCCAGACCGGTGACCAGGCCGATTTCGTTCTCTTCTTCGGCACGGCCGAAATCGAAGCGACGCACGCCCAGATACTTGTCGAGATTCTTCGCGTTGACCGTGACCAGGGCCTTGGGCTTGCCCTTCTTGGCGACCACCTTCTTGGCATCCGGCTGCGGGCCGGCAAGCGCGATCTCCTTGACCACCTTGCGGCAAATCTTGGCCACTTCGCGCTCAAGGTTACGCACGCCCGATTCGCGCGTGTAGTAACGCACGATGTCCTGGATCGCATCGCTGCCGATCTCGATCTCTTCCGGCTTCAGGCCGTTGGCCTTGATCTGCTTGGGCACCAGGTAACGCATGGCGATGTTGAGCTTCTCATCCTCGGTGTAGCCGGGGATGCGGATGACTTCCATGCGATCCAGCAACGGACCGGGAATGTTGAGCGAGTTGGAGGTGGCGACGAACATCACCTCCGACAGGTCCAGGTCCACTTCCAGATAATGGTCGTTGAAGGAGTTGTTCTGCTCGGGGTCGAGCACCTCCAGCAGCGCCGAGGACGGGTCGCCGCGGAAGTCCATCGACATCTTGTCGATCTCGTCCAACAGGAACAGCGGATTCTTGCTGCCGACCTTGTTGAGGTTCTGCACCAGGCGGCCGGGCATCGAACCGACATAGGTCCGGCGATGGCCACGGATCTCGGCCTCATCGCGGATACCGCCCAGGCTCATGCGCACAAACTTGCGGTTTGTCGCCTTGGCGATCGATTGCCCGAGCGAGGTCTTGCCCACGCCCGGCGGCCCGACCAGGCACAGAATCGGCCCCTTCATCTGCTTCACGCGCGACTGCACCGCCAGATACTCGAGGATGCGTTCCTTGACCTTGTCCAGTCCGTAGTGATCGGCGTCCAGGGTGTCCTCCGCGACCTTCAGGTCCTTGCGGACCTTGGTGCGCTTCTTCCACGGCACGCCCAGCAGCCAGTCCAGATAGTTGCGCACCACGGCCGCCTCGGCGGACATCGGCGACATCTGCTTGAGCTTGTTGAGCTCGGCCTTGGCCTTGGTCTCGACCGGCTTGGGCATGCCCGCCTCGGCGATCTTGCGCGCCAGCTCCTCCAGCTCGCCCGGCGCATCGTCCAAATCGCCCAGCTCCTTCTGGATCGCCTTCATCTGCTCGTTGAGGTAGTACTCGCGCTGGCTCTTTTCCATCTGCGACTTGACGCGGCCGCGGATGCGCTTTTCCAGCTGCTGCACGTCGATTTCGCCGTCCACCAGCCCGACCAGCAGCTCCAGCCGCTCACCGATCTCGGTGATTTCCAGCAGGCGCTGCTTGTCGGCAAGGCGCACGCCAATGTGCGCGGCGATGGTGTCGGCCAGACGGCCCGGCTCGTCGATGCCGGCCAGGGTCTGCAGCAGCTCCGGCGGCAGCTTGCGGTTGGTCTTGACGTACTGCTCGAACAGCGACATCAGCGAACGTGCGATGGCCTCCACCTCGCGCGGCTCACGCGCGTCGCTGGCTTCGATCTCGATGCCCTGGCCCTGCAGTGCGCCATCCAGCTCGACGACCTTGTCGACGGTGACCCGCGACAGACCTTCGACCAGCACCTTGATGGTGCCGTCGGGCAACTTGAGCAGCTGCAGCACCTGCGCGAGCGTGCCGACGGTATAGAGGTCGCTGGCGGTCGGGTCGTCGGTTTCGGCCGACTTCTGCGCAACCAGCAGGATGCGCTTGTCCGCCTCCATGGCTTTTTCCAGCGCGCGCATCGACTTGTCACGGCCGACGAACAGTGGAATCACCATGTGCGGAAACACCACCACGTCGCGCAGCGGCAACACCGGCAGATCGAGAACTTCTGGTTGGGACTGGGCCATGGGGCGCTCCGCAGGAATGGGGGTTTTGGGGCGTAAAAAAAGCCGATGGCCCCGTTATGGGGCCATCGGCCAGGTGTTGCAAGTAGCGTTCGGAAACCCTTTATCCGCGAGCGAGGCCGGGGCCCGGCGCGACGGCATCCAGGCCTCAGTCGCCGGACGCGGCCTTGGCCGGCGCCGGTTGCGCCTGGTAGATCAGATACGGGTCGGATTTGTGCTCGATCACCGACTCGTCCACCACCACCTTGCTGACATTTTCCTGCGAGGGCAGCTCGTACATCGTGTCCAGCAGCACCGATTCGACGATGGTGCGCAGACCACGCGCGCCGGTCTTGCGCTTGAGCGCCTTCTTGGCGATCGCCGACAGCGCATCGGGGCGGAATTCCAGCTCCACACCTTCCATGTCGAACAGCTTCTTGAACTGCTTGGTGATGGCGTTCTTGGGCTCGGTCAGGATCTTGATCAGTGCCGGCTCGTCCAGTTCCTCGAGCGTGGCGACCACCGGCAGGCGGCCGACGAACTCGGGGATCAGGCCAAACTTGATCAGATCTTCCGGCTCGACCTCGGCAAGGATCTTGCCGACTTCCTGCTTGCGCTCACTGCTCTTGACCTTGGCACCGAAGCCGATGCCGCCGGCATCGTTGGAACGCTGCTGGATCACCTTGTCCAGCCCGGCGAACGCGCCGCCGCAGATGAACAGGATGTTCTTGGTGTCGACCTGCAGGAATTCCTGCTGCGGATGCTTGCGACCGCCCTGCGGCGGCACCGAAGCCACCGTGCCTTCGATCAGCTTCAGCAGCGCCTGCTGAACGCCTTCGCCGGACACGTCGCGGGTAATCGACGGGTTCTCGCTCTTGCGCGAGATCTTGTCGATTTCGTCGATGTAGACGATGCCCTGCTGGGCCTTCTCGACGTCGTAATCGCACTTCTGCAGCAGCTTCTGGATGATGTTTTCCACGTCCTCACCGACATAGCCGGCTTCGGTCAGCGTGGTGGCATCGGCGATCGTGAACGGCACATTGAGCAGGCGCGCCAGCGTTTCGGCCAGCAGCGTCTTGCCCGAGCCGGTCGGACCGACCAGCAGGATGTTGGATTTCGCCAGCTCGACGTCATCGTTCTTGCTGCGGCTCTCGATACGCTTGTAGTGGTTGTACACCGCCACGGCGAGCGTGCGCTTGGCGCGCAACTGCCCGATCACGTATTGATCCAGCACCTCGAGAATCTCGCGCGGCTTGGGCAGACTGGAGCGTGCCGACTGCGCCTTCTCTTCGAGTTCCTCGCGGATGATGTCGTTGCACAGCTCAACGCACTCATCGCAGATGAATACGCTGGGACCGGCAATCAGCTTGCGGACTTCATGCTGACTCTTACCGCAGAACGAGCAGTAGAGAATCTTGTTGCTGTCGCCGGAACGACCTTGGCGGTCTTCGCTCATGCTTCTGTTACCCAGTTACCCCACCCGATGCACGGGGGTTCGATTTCGAGAATAGCACAGGGTCGGGAGGACATCCGCCCAGCCCGACCCTGCCGGTTTTTCCTGCAATTTCAGCAATCTGGCGATCAAGACGGCTGGATCGACTCTTCCGGACGGCGTTCCAGCACCTGGTCAACCAGGCCATAGGCCTGCGCATCGACCGCACTCTTGAAGTTGTCGCGCTCGGTATCGCGCGCAATCGTCTCCAGGGATTGGCCGGTGTGCTTGGCCAGGATCTCATTCAGACGCGAACGCAGGGTCAGGATCTCACGCGCATGGATGTCGATATCAGTGGCCTGGCCCTGGAAGCCGCCCAGCGGCTGGTGGATCATCACGCGCGAGTTCGGCAGCGCATAGCGCTTGCCGGCCGCACCCGATGCCAGCAACAGCGCGCCCATCGAGGCGGCCTGGCCGACGCAGATGGTGCTCACGTCCGGCTTGATGTACTGCATGGTGTCGTAGATCGCCATGCCGGCGGTGACCACGCCGCCGGGCGAATTGATGTAGATGCTGATGTCCTTTTCCGGGTTGTCCGCTTCCAGGAACAGCAGCTGGGCCACGATCACGTTGGCCATGTGGTCGTCGATCGGACCGACCAGGAAGATCAGACGCTCCTTCAGCAGACGCGAGTAGATGTCATACGCACGCTCGCCGCGGCTGGTCTGTTCGACCACCATCGGCACCAGGTTCAGGGCTTTGGTCACAATGCTCATCAGTCTTCCTGTAGTGGCAGCGGCTTGCGCCGATGCCCGGGTTTGACATCCGCATCCCAGCCATCGGGGATGCGGGTTGGTGTCACGCGGTCGCTTACCTTAGACCCGAATGGCGTCCTGGAACGACAGCGACTGCTCGGTGTGCTGGGCGCGCTCGGCGATCCAGTCGATCACCTGCTCTTCCATGACACGGCTCTGCAGTCCACTCATCAGTTGGGGGTCGTTGCGGTACATCTCAATGACCTGCTCCGGCTCTTCGTAGGTCGAGGCGATCAGACGCAGCGTTTCGCTGACGCGCTTGGATTCCAGGCGCAGCTCGTTGCGACGGGCCACCTCGCCTACCAGCAGACCGACCAGCACGCGCTTGGCAGCCGCGTCCATGAAACCCTGGTGGGCATCGGCCGGAATCTCGCCCGGGTTGCGGCCGCTGCGGCGGACCTGCTCGACCTGCTGCGCCAGCATCGAACGGGCTTCGTTCTCGACCAGGCGCGGCGGCATTTCCACGTGCGCATAGGCGGCGATCAGCTGCTCGCCCACTTCGCGACGCAGGCGGTTCATCAGCGCGCCCTTGAGCTCGCGCTCCAGGTTGGTGCGGATGTCGGCGCGGAACTGCTCGACATCGCCACTCTTCACGCCGAAGCTCTTGATGAACTCCTTGTCCACCACCGGCAGCACCGGCTCGGAGACCTCGACCGCCTTGACGTGCACCTGCACGGTCTTGCCGGCCAGCTGCGGCACGCGCCACTCGGCCGGGAAGTCGATGGTCAGGGTCTTGTCTTCGCCCTTGGCCAGGCCTTCCAGGCCCTTTTCGATCTGGTCGAACATCACGCCCGAGCCCAGCACGCTGCTGCCGGTTTCCACGCCTTCGGCGGGCAGACGCTCGTCGCCGGCCTGCGACCAGGTCTCCAGCGCTACCAGATCACCGACCTGCGCGCCGCGCTCGACCGGGTTCCAGGTGCGGCGCTGCAGACGCAGGTTCTCAATCATCTGATCGATGTCGGCATCGGTCACTTCGGCGGTATGACGCACCACCGACAGCTTGGCCACGTCGATATCGCCGAAATCCGGCACCACTTCGAAGGTGGCGACGAAGTCGAAATCGCTCTCGCCCTGATCGATACGCGGGTTGCCGGCCAGACGCAGCGAATGCTCGCGCACTGCCGAATCGAAGGTCTCACGCAGCAGGCCTTCCATCGCCTCGGCACGCACCTGCTGACCGAAGCGCTGCTCGATGACCTTGGTGGGTACCTTGCCCGGGCGGAAACCCTTGATGCGCGTGGTCCGCGCAAGTTCGCGCAGGCGGCCACCGACATGCGTCTCCAGGCGCTCCTGCGGCAGGGTGAAGGTCAGGCGGCGTTCCAGATTGCCGGTGGATTCGATCGATGCTTGCATGTTGACTCCTGCCACCGACTGCACAAGCGTCGGCACGAGATGGAAGATGCGGGTTGACGGATGGCGAGAAAGCCGCCGAGCCTTGTAGTTTCGCCGATAACGGCGGCCGCTGCCAGCGGAATACGCGTCACTGCGCCGCGCAATGGAACGCCCCCAGGCCTGCGGCGGGAAGCGGCCGGAACACGCACGGCCGCACTGCATTGGTGCGAAAGGGGGGACTCGAACCCCCACGCCTTGCGGCGTCAGAACCTAAATCTGGTGCGTCTACCAATTCCGCCACTTTCGCGATGCTGCCAGCCCGGCCATTGTTGCAGGGATGCCGGGAAAGAAAAAGCATCGCGAGGGCGATGCGGCTGGTAGAAACAGGAGCCGGCTTGCGTCCCTGCCGCCCGCACGGGCAGCACGATGCAAGGAGGCCCTGAATCCGACACACTAAAGGTAAATGCATTCATCATGCCACCCGCCCTGGCGGCGTACCTTCCGCCCCGCTAGCGCTGGGTAAAGCCTAGGTTCGCTAAAATTTCGTTAACACCAGTAGAGGCAGTCATCGCGATGAGAGATCGGTATCGGCAGATCGTGGCCCTGTCCCGCGACTGCATCAAGGAGATCGACCTCGATGGGCGGATTACGGCCATCAACGTCAATGGCCTGACCGAGCTTGGCGCCAGTCATCAGGATCAACTGATCGCGCGGAAGTGGCGCGACCTGTGGCCAGCGGAGGCAGCCGGGCTGGTGGATGCGGCCATCGCCGGCTCCCGTGCCGGTTCGATCCAGGAATTCGAGGCCGCCGGCGTGAACTTCGCCGGCGTGCGCCAGATCTGGCAGGTCGTCACCAGCCCGCTGTTCGATGCGCTTGGCAAGGTCGAAGCAATCCTGGCGGTGAGCAGGAACATTTCCGACCGCCGCGCGCTGGAGACCGCGTTTCGCACACTGGATTCGACCCTGGCCGCAGAGCGCGCGTTTTCCAGCGGCGTGCTGCGCCTGGCGCGCGCGCGCGAACATTCGCTGTCGAGCGAACTGCACAACCTGCGCGACCTGCAAGAGCGCATCGAAGGCGATCTGGACATTGCGCGCGCCGCACAGAGCGCTGCCGAAAAGATTTCCGAGCAGGCGCAAAAGGGCGAAGCGGTAGGACAACTACTGGCCGGCGTGGTGCACGATTTGAACAACGTGCTGCAGGCGGCAACCTCGGCCATCGAACTGGTGGTACAGCGCGCCAGGATCGATGCGCACGATGCCAAGCTGTTGAGCGTTGCTGACGCGGCGCTTCAACATGGCTCGGTCATGGCACAGCGCCTGGTCGGGTTTTCGCGGCAATATCCGTACAGCCCGGAATCGGTGGACCTGGCTGCCTTGACCGAACAGCTCGGCCCCCTGCTCGAACAGGTGGTCGGCGCGGATCTGCAATTGCAGCTGCGCACCACCGAAGGTGGATGCTGCGCAATGGTCGATCGCCATACGGTGGAACGCGCCATCTTGAACCTGGTGATCAACTCCCGCGATGCCTGCCAGGGTGGCGGCGTCATTCGCGTGGAGACCGGCGACGCCGTGGTCGCTGAAGAACAGGCCAGCCTGGCCAGGCCGGCCGGGCGCTACGTCACCATCGCCGTGGCCGACAACGGGCATGGCATGGATGCGCACGTGCAGGCGCACCTGTTCGAAGCGTATTTCACCACCAAGGATGCCGACAAAGGCGCGGGCCTGGGGCTGGCGCAGGTGTACAGCGCGGTCCGTCAGGCAGGTGGCTTTGTCGAAGTGACATCGGCCCCCGGCCAGGGCGCATGCTTTACGCTGGCGTTCCCACGCATGCAGCAGAGCGCGGCGCCCGCGCCCGCCGCAGCGCCGTAAGCGACCACGGCTGCAGTTGCCCATCGCCGATCCGGCGTAGCGCATCGCTTCGGGGCGTCAGCGCCATCCAGGGCAGCAAAGAACCTCTTCCTGCGTGTGCCGATGGACGTTGCCTGGCGGCCCGTCACCTCGCGCGAGGCGACACTGCCAGGCGCGACCACATCAGCCAGACAAGCACGGCGCAGGCGCCACCTGCCGCCAGACCACACTGCAGCAGCGTCAGCATGACCGTGCGGTCGGACATCATCGACCAGCCGCCGATGATCGCCAGCAGCAGCACGATCACCCCGGTCGAGAGCAGACCGCTCAACGCACCGATGCCAACGTGGACCAGCAGGTTGGGCCGGCGCCCACGGTACCGCCAGGCACAGATGCGCGCACACAGCCATCCCGCCGCGGCGCAGGCAATGACCGGCAACACCAGGCCGTAGGACCAGGCAACGATCAACAACGCGGTCAGCAGGTCGAACCGGGTCAACAGCACCAGGCCCAGCAGCCCGCCGAGCGGAGGACCGACGATCGCGAAGACGCCAACCTGGCCCAGGATCGAATGCCGCAATGCTCCGGACACAGCAGCCCTCATGTGCGCTCGCTCGACCGGGCGGCGACGACCGGTGGCGATTGCGCACCTGACGCAGGCCAGACATCGTGCCCGGCCGAGATCGGCACTGCGCTGCTGCGGCCGCCGACCGAGACGACAGCGAAGCTGCAGCCGATTCCTTGCGTCATCTTTTCCTCAGCACAAAAAGAAAAGCACCTAGGCGGATGCCTAAGTGCTTTTGTTTGGTGGGCCGTCAAGGATTCGAACCTTGGACCTATTGATTAAGAGTCAACTGCTCTACCAACTGAGCTAACGGCCCTGAAACTGGTCGCACATTGTATGCGCGTTTTTGCGTCGTTGCAACACCCCGCGATGCATCGGGTCCAACTTTTCCTGCAATCAGTGGGGTGGCTGAGGGGACTCGAACCCCCGACATCTGGAATCACAATCCAGTACTCTAACCAGCTGAGCTACAGCCACCACTGAAACCTACTTCCTACCGCACCGCCGATGGCGCGCCCGACAGGACTCGAACCTGTAACCGCCGGCTTAGAAGGCCGGTGCTCTATCCGGTTGAGCTACGGGCGCCCGGACCGAACTTCGCATTCCCACGCCGTCAAGAGCTCGGAATGGTCGGGGTAGAGGGATTCGAACCCCCGACATCCTGCTCCCAAAGCAGGCGCGCTACCAGACTGCGCTATACCCCGGCGGGACCTTTCAATCCCGAAGGCTGGAAAGGTCGGCTATTTTGGGAATGATTGGCCTTGCTGTCAATCACTCTGTGTAAATCGGACGATCCGGTATCCTCGCGGCATCGCTCGCCAAGTCGGCAGGCATCTACATTTCATGGAGAACACGCATGCGTAGCGGCAATCCCGCCCTTCGGGAATCCACCTTCCTCGACCTCGGCTCCGGCTCGGTAGTCACCCGCGATGGTCAGGCGATGACGCTCAACGGCACCGTCAACAAGACCGGCCTGCTGTTGCTGATGGCGGTGGTCACCGCCGCCTTCGCCTGGTCGCAGTCGATCGGGGCCGATGGCGCTCCGTTGCCTGCCGCGCGGCTGTACATGATCGCCGGCGCGATCGGCGGGCTGGTGTTCGCGCTGGCGACCAGCTTCAAGCCGACCTGGGCCCCGGTCACCGCGCCGCTGTACGCGCTGGTGGAAGGCTTCTTCCTGGGCGCGATCTCGGCAGTCTACGAGGCGCGTTTCAACGGCATCGTGTTCCAGGCGGTCCTGCTGACCTTCGGCACCATGTTCGCGCTGCTGTTTGCCTATCGCAGCGGCATGATCAAGGCCACCGAGAACTTCAAGCTGGGCGTGGTGGCAGCCACCGGCGGCATTGCGCTGGTGTATCTGGCGACCATCGTGCTGGGCCTGTTCGGCGTGCGCATCCCTTTCATCCACGACTCTGGCCTGATCGGCATCGGCTTCAGCCTGTTCGTGGTGGTGGTGGCTGCACTGAACCTGGTGCTGGACTTCGACTTCATCGAAAGCGGTGTCGAACAGGGCGCTCCCAAGCACATGGAGTGGTATGGCGCGTTCGGCCTGATGGTGACGCTGGTGTGGCTGTACATCGAGTTCCTGCGCTTGCTGTCGAAGTTGCAGTCGCGGAATTGAGCGGGGAATCGAGCGTCGGGATTGGGGATTCGTAAGAGCGACCCCCCAAATCCCTGGACTCAACGCAAAAAAAAGGGCGCCTGGGCGCCCTTTTTTTTGCTGTCGCCGTGTCGCTCAGAGGCGGCTGGCGATGGCCTTGGCGAAGCCCATGGTGTTGCCGGTGCCGCCCAGGTCGGGGGTCAGCGAATCCTTGGCTTCCAGGGTGGCCACGATCGCTTCGCGCAGGCGCTCGGCGTTCTGCGGCTGACCGATGTGGTCCAGCATCTGCGCAGCACCCAGCAGCAGCGCGCACGGGTTGGCCTTGCCCTGCCCTGCGATGTCCGGCGCCGAGCCGTGCACGGCTTCGAAGATCGCCGCGTCCACACCGATGTTGGCGCCCGGGGCCAGGCCCAGGCCGCCGACCAGACCGGCGCACAGGTCGGAGATGATGTCGCCGAACAGGTTGGTGGTCACGATGATGTCGAACTGCTCAGGACGCATCACCAGCTGCATGCAGGTGTTGTCGACGATCATTTCCTGGAATTCGATTTCCGGGTACTGCGTGGCCACATCGCGTGCCACCTTCAGGAACAGGCCCGAGGTCGACTTGATGATGTTGGCCTTGTGCACCGCGGTGACCTTCTTGCGGCCGGTGGCGCGCGCCAGGTCGAAGGCGTAGCGCACAATGCGCTCGGAGCCCTTGCGGGTGACGCGGGCGCCGGAGAACGCGGTCTCGCCGTCCTCGGACACGGTCTGGCCTTCGCTCAGGTAGGCGCCTTCGGTGTTCTCACGCACCGTGATCAGGTCCACGCCATCGGCGAAACGCGACTTGGTGTTGGGGAACGACTTGGCCGGACGCACGTTGGCGTACAGGTCGAACTTGCGACGCATGGCGACGTTGATCGAGCTGAAGCCCTCGCCGACCGGGGTGGTCAGCGGGCTTTTCAGGGCCACCTTGTTCTTGGTGATCGAGGCCAGGGTGGACTCGGGCAGCAGATCGCCGTGCTTTTCCAGCGCGACCAGGCCAGCGTCGGCGTACTCGTAGGTCAGGCCAGCCTGCAGCGCGTCGAGCACGAACAGCGTGGCATCCATGATCTCCGGGCCGATACCGTCGCCGCGGATGACCGTGATTGTCTGCGTCATAACGTTGGGTTTCCGAACTTGAAGGGGGGAGCGCCAGCCGCAATATCCGGCAGAGCGGCGCAAGGAGGTTTCACAGGCAATTATGCCCGATGCCGGTGAAGGCGCCCAAACCGACCTTGGTCTAAGAGCCCCCAGATGCGCACGGCGGCCATTCCGTGCAGCGAATGGCCGCGCGTACCACCGCCTGCAGGCACAACCTCGGTGCAGCTGCCTGAAAGCACCTGCCGTCCCAGCCAGCGGCCGGTGCCCAAATCGGACCACCCCAACGCAAAGCCGCCAACAACAGGCGGCACGTGCCCTCGCCCGCCGTTACGAATCCCGAATTACCACTCCCCACTCCCACCCCAATCACCCGTGCGCGTGCTGCTCCGGTGCCGGGGCGCCGCCGTCGAGCTGGTCGAGGAAGTCCACCGCGCGCCGCAGATGCGGGATGACGATGGAGCCGCCGACCACCAGGCCGACCGAGAAGGTTTCGAAGAATTCCTCGCGGGTCACACCAGCCTCCTTGCACTGGGCGACGTGGTAGCTGATGCAGTCGTCGCAGCGCAGCACCATCGATGCGACCAGGCCGAGCAGTTCCTTGGTCTTCACGTCCAGCGCGCCCGCCTGGTAGGTCTGGGTGTCCAGCGCGAAGAACCGGCGCACCACCTGGTTCGGCTCGGCCAGGATGCGCTGGTTCATGCGCTGGCGGAATTCGGTGAACTCGCGCAGCCGATCGTCGCTGCCGCTGCCGGTCTCGCTCATGCCTGGCCGCCTGTGTTGCCGGCCAGCAAGGGCTCGAGCTTGCCGGCCCGGTGCATCGCCATCATGTCGTCGTAGCCGCCCACATGGACGTCGCCGACGAAGATCTGCGGCACGCTGGTGCGCTTGGCCAGCGCAACCATCTTGTTGCGCTCGGCCGGGTCCAGGTCGATGCGCACCTCGGTCCAGGTCCGGCCCTTGCTCTTGAGGAAGTTCTTGGCCGCCACGCAGTACGGGCAGATCGCGGAGGAATACAGGGTGATCTGCGGGCCGCTGGCCGCATCCTGCACGTTGGTGTCTTGGCTCACGGGAAACTCCGTGGTTGGTCTGAGGTCTGACAATGGTACCGGGCGACTGGAATTTCCATGTCGTCACCGCAACACTGTGGATTAACCGATGATTCACGCCATCGCGCCGTGCTGCCCGCATGCTCCGCGCACCACCTGGGAGTTCCACTTGCGCCTGCTACCGCTCGCCACCGCCCTCACGCTGGCCGTTGCCATCGGGGTGGCACCCGCGCAGGAAAACCGCCTGCCCGACATCGGCTCGTCTGCCGGCGAGCTGCTGACCCCGGCGCGCCAGGCCGAGTACGGCAAGATGATGCTGGCCGAGTTGCGCAATTACGACTACGTGCTGGACGACCCGCTGATCACCGACTGGCTGCAGACCATGGGCACCCGGCTCGGCGCCAACAGCGACCAGCCGCAGCAGCCGTTTACGTTTTTCATGCTGCGCGACCGCCAGATCAACGCCTTCGCCACGCTGGGCGGCTATATCGCGGTCAATGCCGGGCTGGTGTTGACCGCCGAGCGCGAGGACGAGGTGGCCGCGGTGCTGTCGCACGAAATCGCCCACGTCACCCAGCAGCATGTGCTGCGCGGGGTGGAACGGGCGCAGCGCGACCAGATCCCGATCCTGCTCGGCATGCTGGCAGCGGTGGTCGCCGCGCAACAGGCCGGCGGCAATTCCAAGGGCGATGCCACCATGGCCGGCATCACCAGTGCGATGGGGCTGATGCAGCAGCGCCAGATCGACTACACCCGCTCCAACGAATCCGAGGCCGACCGGCTAGGCATCCGCACGCTGGTGCGCAGCGGCTACGACGTGGATGCAATGGCCGGCTTCTTCGAGCGCATGTCGGTGGCGATGCGCGCCAACGAAGGCGGCTACAGCGCACCGGACTTTCTGCAAACCCACCCGGTCACGGTCACCCGCATCAGCGAGGCCAAGGCGCGCGCCGAGCAGATGAAGAAGAACACCGTGGTGCTGACCACCTCGGTGCCGGGCGGCACGCGCCAGGAACGGGTGGACCCGGCCGACCCGTCGCTGTCCGAACCGCTGAGCCGCAACGGCAACGCGCTGCTGCCATATGCGCTGCGGCTGCCGGTGGATGCGCTGAGCCGCAGCGGCGACCAGCAAAACTTCGACTGGGCCAAGGAACGCCTGCGCGTGCTCAGCGCCACCACGCCGGATGCGGCTATCCGCGAATACGAGACCCTGCGCCGCAGTGCCAAGCACGGCCTGACCGATGCGCAGCGCTACGGGCTGGCGCTGGCACGCCTGCGCAACAGCGGCGGCCGGCCCAGTGAACCGGTGGCCGAACTGACCAGTCTGCTGGAAACGCACCCCGACAACCTGTGGCTGACGCTGGGGCTGAGCGAGGCGCAGGCGCGGGTGGGCCAGCGCGAGGTGGCCAATGCGCGTTTCGACGCGCTGCTCAAGCAACTGCCGAACAACCGCGCGGTGGCGCTGACCTATGCCGGCGCGCTCAACGAGCAGGCCAGCAAGGAGTCCGGCCAGCGCGCGCGTCAGGTGCTGGAGCCGCTCCTGCATCGCAGCAGCGAAGATCCCCTGTTGCAACAGACCTACGCGCGCGCCTGCGAGCTGTCCGGCGACCACCTGCGCGCCAGCGAGGCCTATGCCGAAGCTGCGTACTTGAACGGACGCCCGGAACAGGCGCTGATCCAGCTGGAAGCGCTGAAGAAGAAAGATCTCGACTATGTGACACGGGCGCGGGTGGATGCACGCATCGCAGCGATCACGCCGACCGTGCTGGAGCTGCGCCGGCAAGGCATCCGCGACCCGGATCTGTCGACGCGCTAGCGCATGTGACGGTTGGCACAATGGTCATTCGGGCGTGGGTCGACGGGTTCAGCACCGCGCCTGCCAGCGGCACAGGCCGCTTCGGCCGCGGCGGCTGTCGTCAGGCATGTCACATTAGAGTCACAAAACCGTAGTCTACTGGCGATCAACCAAAGCCAGACGGTAAGCCCCGCGTGCAAAAACGCATTCTGATCGTCGACGACGAACCCGCGATCCGCGACATGGTGGCGTTCGCGCTGCGCAAAGGCGAGTTCGAACCCATCCATGCCGGCGATGCCCGCGAGGCGCAGACCGCCATCGCCGACCGCGTACCGGACCTGATCCTGCTGGACTGGATGTTGCCAGGCACCAGCGGGCTGGATCTGGCACGGCGCTGGCGCAAGGAACAGCTGACCCGCGAGATTCCGATCATCATGCTAACCGCGCGCGGCGAAGAGAACGACCGCGTCGGTGGCCTGGAAGCCGGGGTCGACGATTACGTGGTCAAGCCGTTCTCGGCGCGCGAGCTGCTGGCGCGCATCCGCGCGGTGATGCGCCGCACCCGCGAGGACGACGAGGACGGCAGCGTGGCGGTGGGCCGCCTGCGCATCGACGGCGCCGCGCACCGGGTGTTCGCCGGCGATGCGCCGGTGCCGATCGGCCCGACCGAATACCGCCTGCTGCACTTTTTCATGACACATCCCGAGCGCGTGTATACCCGCACCCAGCTGCTGGATCATGTCTGGGGCGGCAGCGTGTATGTGGAAGAGCGCACCATCGACGTGCATATCCGCCGCCTGCGCAAGACGCTGGAACCGTTCGGCCTGGAAAACATGGTGCAGACCGTGCGTGGCTCGGGCTACCGTTTCTCTTCGGCAACCTAGTGCTTGCCGCACAGCCGGCCGGCCCTGCCGCTGGGCTGGCTCGCACGCCCACCTGACGCTCCGTGGTAACGCCTTCCATGCCTCAACATATCCGTTCCGCCTGGCTCAAGACGCTCGGCACTCTCGCGCTGTTTCTGGGCGCTGCCGTGCTGGTCGGCGTGCTGATCGAGCATGTGTGGATGGCGTTGACGCTGACCGCGCTGGGGGTGCTGGCCTGGCATTACTGGCGGCTGCGCCAGGTGCTGCAGCGCCTGACCGCGCGCCAGCGTGCCGAGCCCGCCGCCGGGATCGGCGCCTGGAACGAGCTGGATCGCCTGCTCTATCGCAGCCAGGCCGAAATGCGCGCGCGCAAGCGTCGCCTGATCGAGATGCTGCGCACCTACCGCGCCGCCGCGCAGGCGCTGCCGGATGCGGTGGTGGTGGTGGATCGCAACAGCCAGCGCGTGCAGTGGTTCAACCGGGCCGCGGGCGGACTGCTGGGGCTGCATCATCCGGGCGACATGGGCGTGTCGGTGGTGGAGCGGTTGCAGCCGTTGCCGCTGGCGCACTGGCTGGCCGCCGGCCGCAACGCCGAGCCCATGCTCGACGCCGCCTCGCCGGTGGATCCGGACCTGCGCCTGAATCTGCGCCTGATCCCCTACTCGGACGATTACTGGCTGCTGGTGGCGCGCGATGTCAGCAAGCTGCTGCGGCTGGAGCAGGTGCGCCGCGACTTCGTGGCCAACGTCTCGCACGAGCTGCGTACGCCATTGACGGTGGTGCACGGCTATCTGGACATGCTCGACCCGGAAGACTTTCCCGATTCGGGCCCGATGCTGGCCGAGATGCGCAAGCAGTCGCAGCGCATGGCGCAACTGGTCGAAGACCTGCTGACGCTGTCGCGGCTGGAATCGCAGGAAGAACTCGGCGAGGAACACGTGGCGATGGCGCCGATGCTGTCGACGCTGCGGCGCGAGGCCGAAGCGCACAGCCAGGGCCGCCACACCGTGGAGGTGTTCGACGAGGCCGGCGTGGACCTGCTCGGCTCCAACAAGGAACTGCATAGCGCCTTCTCCAACCTGGTCACCAACGCGGTGCGCTACACGCCCGGCGGCGGCACGGTGACGATCCGCTTCGTGCGCGAAGGCGATGGCGCGGCCCTGGCGGTGCGCGACACCGGCTACGGCATTCCCGCCTCGCATCTGCCGCGCATCACCGAGCGCTTCTATCGCGTCTCCAGCAGCCGCTCGCGCGAGAGTGGCGGCACCGGGCTGGGACTGTCGATCGTCAAGCACATCCTGGGACTGCACCAGGCGCGTCTGGAAATCGAAAGCGAAGTCGGACGCGGGAGCGAATTCTCATGCCATTTTGTCGCTGCGCGCGTCGTGCAGCGCGATCAGTCCCTGCCACTGTCACGTTCGGCGTGATATGTAAGAGGTGCGCGCCGCACCGCGGTGCGATGCACGCGCGCACGACGCGCTACATCGCCTGCGCTGCCTCTGGCGCGCTGCCACGCCGCACACCATCTCCGTCTTGATGACCGATTCCAATGGGCCACGCCAAAGAACTGCACGACGTCACACCTTCCGAGGACATCGCCACCGATCCGTTGCGCGATCCGGCGCTGTACATCAACCGGGAACTGTCGCAACTGGACTTCAATTTCCGGGTGCTGGCACAGGCGTTGGACGAGCAGGTGCCATTGCTGGAACGGCTGCGGTTCCTGTGCATTTCCTGCACCAACCTGGATGAATTCTTCGAGATCCGCGCCGCCACCGTGCGGCATGCGCAGGAGTTCGGCCTGCCGCCGGCGCCGGATGGCCTGAGCCCGACCGCCATCCTCAACGCGGTGCACGACCGCGCCGCCAAGCTGGTCGAACAGCAGTACCACGCGTGGAATGAAGTGCTGCGCCCGGCGATGGAAGATGCCGGCGTGGCCGTGCTCAGCCGCACGGCCTGGACCTCGCGTCAGAAGCGCTGGCTGCGGGCGTACTTCCGCAACGAGATCATGCCGGTGCTGTCGCCGCTGGGGCTGGACCCGGCGCATCCGTTTCCGAAGATCCTCAACAAGACCTTGAACATCGTGGTGGTGCTGGAGGGCCAGGACGCATTCGGGCGCGCCGGTCATCTGGCCATCGTGCGTGCGCCGCGCTCGTTGCCGCGCATCATCCAGCTGCCGGCGAGCCTGTCGCCGGAGGGCGCGCAGAGCTTCGTGTTCCTGTCCTCGGTGCTGTCCGAGTTCGTCGACGAGCTGTTCCCCGGCATGCAGGTCAAGGGCTCGTATCAGTTCCGCGTCACCCGCAACTCCGAGCTGGTGGTGGACGAGGAAGAGGTCGAGAACCTGGCGCTGGCCTTGCGCGACGAGCTGGTCACCCGTGGCTATCGCCCGGCGGTGCGCCTGGAGATCGCGCACGACTGCCCGGCGCCGATCATGCGCACCCTGCTGCAGAACTTCGGCCTGAACGAAAACGCGGTGTACCGCATCGTCGGGCCGGTCAACCTGAGCCGCGTTACCCAGGTCTACGATCTGGTGCAGCGCCCCGAACTGAAGTATCCGTTGTTCAATCCGCGCACCCTGCGCGACAACGACGGCATCTTCGAGATCGTCAGCAAGGGCGATGTGCTGCTGCATCACCCCTTCGATGCGTTCACCGCGGTGCTGGACGTGATCCGCCAGGCCGCGGTCGACCCGAACGTGCTGGCGATCAAGCAGACGCTGTACCGCACCGGCAAGGACTCGCTGATCGTCGATGCGCTGATCCTGGCCGCGCGCAACGGCAAGGACGTCACCGTGGTGGTGGAGCTGCGCGCGCGCTTCGACGAAGAGGCCAACCTGGGCCTGGCCGACAAGCTGCAGGAAGCCGGTGTGCAGGTGGTGTACGGCGTGGTCGGCTTCAAGACGCACGCCAAGATGCTGCTGATCGTGCGCCGCGAGGGACGCAAGCTCAAACGCTATGTGCATCTGGGCACCGGCAACTACCACAGCGGTACCGCACGCCTGTACACCGACATCAGCCTGATCACCGCGGATGTGGAAATCGGCAACGACGTGCACATGCTGTTCCAGCAGTTGTCCGGGCTGGCCCCGCGCATGAAGCTGGAGCAGTTGCTGCAGTCGCCCTTCACCCTGCACGCCGGCGTGCTGAAGCGGATCGAGCGCGAAACGCGGCTGGCCCGCAACGGCCGCCCGGGCCGCATCATCGCCAAGATGAATGCCCTCAACGAGCCGCAGGTCGTGCGTGCGCTGTATACCGCCTCGCAAGCCGGTGTGCAGATCGACCTGATCGTGCGCGGCGCCTGCACGCTGCGCCCGGGCGTGCCCGGCGTGTCCGACAATATCCGCGTGCGCTCGATCGTGGGGCGTTTTCTGGAACATAGCCGCGTGTACTGGTTCGGCAACGATGGCGCGGCAGAGTTGTATTGCGCCAGCGCCGATTGGCTGGAGCGCAACCTGCTGCGGCGCGTGGAGACCTGCTTCCCGATCCTGGACCCGGATCTGGCCAAGCGCGTCTACCGCGAAGTGCTGCAGAACTACCTGGACGACAACGTCAACGCCTGGGAACTGGATGCTGACGGCGTCTATCACAAGCGCATCCCGGGCCCTGGCGAGCCTGCCCATTCGGCGCAGATGACCTTGCTCGAGCGGATCTGAAAGCGGCGCGGGCTTGGCCCCTCACGGGGCCAACGGCCCATCGGCTACCATGCGCCCATGCCAATGCCCTCCCCCACGATCCCGCCCCTGCGCGATGGCGATTTCCTCGCCGCCATCGACTTAGGATCCAACAGCTTCCACATGGTCATTGCGCGCTACCTGATGGGTCAGCTGCGCGTGGTCGATCGCCTGCGCGAAACCGTGCGCATGGCCGACGGCCTGGATGGCAAGGGTGGCATCTCCAACGAAGCGCGCCAGCGCGCGCTCGAATGCCTGGCGCGCTTTGGCCAGCGCATCCGGGAAGTGCCGTCGTTGCGCGTACGCGCGCTGGCCACCAACACGGTGCGTCAGCTGCGCTCGCCGCAGGCGTTCCTGATGCCGGCCGAAACCGCGCTCGGGCATGCGATCGAAGTCGTCAGCGGACGCGAGGAAGCGCGCCTGATCTATCTCGGCGTTGCGCATGCGCAGCCGCCCAAACCCGATCAACGCCGGCTGGTGATCGACATCGGCGGCGGCTCGACCGAGTTCATCATCGGCCGCGGGTTCCAGACCCTGGAACGCGAATCGCTGCAGGCCGGCTGCATCGCCAGCACGCGCCGCTTCTTTCCCGGCGGCAAGCTGTCGAAGAAGAAATGGAAGGATGCGCTGACCGAGATCGGCGCCGAATTCCAGCAGTTCGCCAATCAGTACAAGGCGCTGGGCTGGCACGAGGCGATCGGCTCGTCCGGCACGCACAAGGCCATCGGCGAGATCTGTGCGGCGATGAAGCTCACCAAGGGCGCAATCACCGCCGAGGCGCTGCCGGCGCTGCGCGATGAACTGCTCAAGGCCAAGCGTATCGAGGACATCCAGTTGCCCGGCCTGGCCACCGAACGCCGGCCGATCATCGCTGGCGGCATCCTGGTGCTGGAAGCGGCGTTCCAGGCCCTGGGGCTGGAGAAGCTGATGGTCAGCAAGGCGGCGATGCGCGAAGGCATCCTCTACGACATGCTCGGCCGCGGCGGCGAGAACGACCCGCGCGACAGCTCGGTGGCCTCGCTGGTGCAACGCTACGGCATCGACGAAGTGCAGGCGCAGCGCGTGGAAGCCACGGCCTGCCGGCTGTTCGACCAGGTCTGCGAATCCTGGCAGCTGGATGGCGACGACGCGCAGGTGTTGCGCCGTGCTGCGCGCCTGCACGAGCTGGGCCTGATCATCGCGCACAGCCAGTATCACGTGCACGGCAGCTACATCCTGGAGCACTCGGACATCGCCGGTTTCTCGCGGCAGGAGCAGCAGGTGTTGGCATCGCTGGTGCGCACGCACCGGCGCAACGTGCCCAAGACCGCGTTCGATGCGCTGCCGGACCGCCTGCTGCTGCCAACCCGGCGCAAGGCCGCGCTGCTGCGGCTGGCGGTACTGCTGCACCGCGCACACGAATCGGACCCGATTCCGACCCTGGAACTCACCGCCGATGACACCCGCCTGTCATTGATCCTGTCGCAAAGCTGGATCGACTCGCGCCCGCTGCTGCGCGCCGACCTGATCGGCGAAGTCGAGAGCATGGCCGGGCTGGGGATCGCGTTCAAACCGTTTGTGACCTGAGGCCTGCGGCCTCAGGCGGGATTTGGGATTCGGGATTCGGGATTCGTTGACCGCGGCACGTGATGTATCGCGTGTTCGCCCAGATGCGTGAAGACCGCTTTTGCGAATCTCTAATCCCGAATTCCTAATCCCGTCGCACTTGTCACCGCCGCGACTTATGCGCGCAACATCCATGCCATCGCCCTCCCGGAAGCTAGCGAAAACCGGAGAACGGGCATGCGCTACGCGATCGTTACCGAAACCTATCCCCCCGAAGTCAACGGTGTTGCGCTGACCGTGCACGGGCTGGAAACCGGCCTGCGCGCACGCGGACACCAGGTGGACGTGGTGCGTCCACGGCAGAGCGGCGATACCGATGCGGCCACCGCCCTGCTGGTGCGCGGCGCATCGCTGCCGCGCTACCCGGGCCTGAAATTCGGGCTGCCGGCAACCCAACGTCTCGTTCGTCATTGGCAAATCACGCAACCGGATGCGGTCTATGTGGCCACGGAAGGCCCGTTGGGCTGGTCGGCGATGCGTGCCGCACGCCGGCTCGGCATTCCGGTCGCCACCGGCTTCCATACCCGCTTTGACGAGTACCTGCCCGACTACGGTGCCGCCTGGCTGCAGGGCACTGCGCTGCGCTGGATGCGCCGCTTCCACAATCAGGCCGAGGCCACCCTGGTACCCACGCGCGAGCTGCAGCAGTTCCTGCGCGACGGCGGCTTCCAGCGCGTGCAGTTGCTGGCACGCGCGGTGGACAGCCAGCAGTTCGATCCGGCCCGGCGCGATCCGGCCCTGCGTGCCGAATGGGGCATCGAGGGCGAAGGCTTCGCCGCGATCTATGTCGGACGCATCGCCAACGAAAAGAATCTGCCGCTGGCGATTCGCGCCTTCCGCAAGCTGCAGCAGATCCGCCCGAAGGCGCGCTTCGTCTGGGTGGGCGATGGCCCGGCACGCGAAAAAATCGCGCACGAGAATCCGGACTTCATCTTCTGCGGCATCCAGCGCGGCGAGGCGCTGGCGCGCCACTTCGCCAGCGGCGATCTGTTCCTGTTCCCTAGCCGCAGCGAGACCTTCGGCAACGTGACCCTGGAGGCGATGGCCAGTGGTGTGGCCACCGTGGCCTTCGACTACGGCGCCGCACGCGAGTATCTGCGCAGCGGCCACAGCGGTGCGGCAGTGGAGAACGACGAGGCGTTCATCCAGGCGGCCGTCGCACTCACCGACGACGATGCGATGCGCCAGCGCCAGGGTGCGGCGGCCGCACAGGCGATGAAGAAACTGCATCCGGACAACGTGGTCTCCGACTTCGAGGCCTTGCTGATGAGCATCACTGCGGCACGGGGGCGTTATGTCGGCAACGCGGCTTGAACTTCTGCGCGGTCACGAAGCGCGCTGGTGCCGGCGCGCCAACCACTGGTGCCGGCGCCACCCGGTGCGGCGCGCATTCGCCACCATCAGCCGGCTCGGCGATGGGGTGTTCTGGTACAGCCTGATGGGTTTGCTGGTGCTGCTCGACGGCATGGACGGCGTGCGCGCATCTGCGCACATGGCCGCCACCGGCGTGCTCGCGCTGACCTTGTACAAATCGCTCAAGCGCTGGACGCGTCGGCCACGCCCGTACGCGGCCGACGTGCGCATCCGCGCCTGGGTGGCGCCGCTGGACGAGTTCAGTTTTCCGTCCGGCCACACCTTGCATGCGGTGTCCTTCAGCATCGTGGCACTGGCCTACTACCCATGGCTGGCGCCCCTGCTGGTGCCGTTCTCGGCCGGCGTGGCGCTGTCGCGCGTGGTGCTGGGCCTGCACTATCCCAGCGATGTCCTCGCTGCCACTGCGATCGGCGTGCTGCTGGCCAGCCTGTCGCTGTGGGGATTGCCGGTGTTGTTGGGGTAAGGAGCAAGCCCTGTCATCGCTGCGTTGGCCCGACCAGGCCAGCGATCCTCTCGTTGCCGCAGCCAGCCGTTCACCCGGCACTCGCTCCGCGATGCAACGCTCCACCGATTCCCGATTCCCGATTCCCGATTCCCGATTCCCGTCCCGCGCTCCCGCCGTACAATGGCGCGATGACGACCCTGTTCATTTCCGACCTGCATCTGGATCCGGCCCGGCCGGCGATCACCGAGCTGTTTCTGGACTTCCTGCGCACGCAGGTGCCCGGTAGCGACGCGCTCTACATCCTTGGCGATCTGTTCGAAGCCTGGATCGGCGATGACACGCCATCGACCGCTGCCGATGCGGTGGCCGTGGCGCTGCATGCGGTGGCCGATAGCGGCGTGCCGGTGTTCTTCATGCCGGGCAACCGCGACTTCCTGGTTGGCGAGGCGTACGCGCAACGTGCGGGCTTCCGCATCCTGCCCGACCCCACCGTGGTCGATTTGTACGGACACCCGACCTTGCTGATGCATGGCGATCTGCTGTGCACCGACGACACCGCCTACCAGGCGTTCCGTGCGCAGACGCGCGATCCGGTCTTTCAGGCGCAGTTCCTGGCGCAGCCGCTGGCCGCGCGGGTGGCCTTCGCGCAGCAGGCACGCGCTGCCAGCCAGGCGCGTCATGCAGAACTCAAGCAGGGCGACCAATCGCGCTTCGAGACCGTCACCGATGTCACCCCGGCCGAGGTGGAGGCCACCTTCGTGCGGTATGGCCTGGATCGCCTGATCCATGGTCACACCCATCGCCCTGCAATCCACACCCTGCAGGCCGGCGGCCAGACCTGCACGCGCATCGTGCTGGGCGACTGGTACGAACAAGGCTCGGTGTTGCATGTGGATGCCGACGGCGTGTCGCTGGAGCAGTTGCCGCTTTAACGTGGCTGACAGCAAGTAGCGAGCGGCCAGCTCGGCGCAGGCCGCTCGCCCGGAACCCTTTTGCAAGCGACAGACCGCGATGGGCACATGGAGGCGAGCGCCGTGGTTTCGAACTCAGGCCTGCGCACGCTCGGTGTGCTGCTCATCCGTACTGGAATGCAGATAGATGCGTCGACGCGCTGTCGGCACGCCTGATCGCGCCAGCCTGCTGATACGCAACCGCACGGTCCATGCAGTCTCCAGACGCATCACTGCATGCTGCGCGCGTGTTCGGCGTAGTCGACAAAGTCGGCGTTGACTATGTCGTACCAGAGCACCGTGCCATCGGCCTGCACGCGGAAACGATCGCGCACCGGGTTGGTCTGCGGGTCGCCGGGGCACTCGTTGCCATGCCGCTCGCGCACTGCAAAGTCGAACGCATCCGCTGCGGGCTCAGCGTCGTCTTCGTCGACGATGCTGATGCAGTTGTCCGGATAGAAATGGTCGTTCTGCAGGCGGGTTTCCAGCACATCCAGCGCGCGGGCGCGGGCATCGTTGCCGGTCGTGGCTGCCGGCGCGGACACCGCCGGTTTGGGTGGCGCAGGGGCCGGGTCGGCAGGTTGCTGTTTGCAGCCGGCAACTGCCAGCGCGACCAGGCACAGCGCCGCATAACGCAGGGACTTGGACATGGGTGCTCCGCTCCGCAGGACAGGCCGGCAGCTGCCGGCAGTGCCTCTAGTCTGCGCGATCACTGCGCCTGCGAGTAGCGGCAAAGGCCCGGCACCTGCGTGCCGGGCGCGACGACGGAACGATCGGCTTGATACTCAGCGGAAGCCGGCGATGGTGGCCTTGGTGTTGACCAGCACGCGCTGATTGTCGGCGGTGCTGGCGTTGCCCATGGGCACGCCGTTGTAGCTGATGTTGGGGTTGGACCAGTAGTTCAGGCGCGGGCAGCTGCTGCTGCAGTCGTAGGCCATGATGGTGCGCCAGGTGTTGCCGTAGCGATAACCGTGCCCGTAGGCATACGGCGAGGTGCTCGGGTCATTGGTGGCGTCGTGCCGGGCGCTCTGCAGATGGCCGATTTCATGCGCGAAGCTGTAATAGCCGGTGGCGCAATCCCAGTACACCGAGGCAAACGCGGTCGCTGCGGTGGAGCCGATGCCCGATGCCAGGCCGCAGTAGCTGCTGTTGTTCAACACGATCACGCCCACATCGGCGGTGTAGGTGTTGCGGCTGGTGTGGATGCTGTCCATGTAACCGTCGTTGGTTACGCGGAAGCGCTGCAGGTCGGTGGTGAAATTGCCGGTTTCGCTGTAGCTGGTGGTCTCGTAACGCGCCAGTTGCAAGGTGATGCCGACATTGCTGTTGATGTAGCCCTGGTTGGCCTCGGCCACTGCCAGTTGCACCAGCGACTGCATGTTGCCGCCGTAGGCGGTCACCGCCTGATTGGTGGCCACTACCAGCACGCGGATGGTCGCCGGGCTGCCCGACGATGCGGCGGCCGCAGTGACGCGCCCGTCGCTGGGCATGTCGATCTTCGGCAGCAGGCTGTATTCGGCAGGGTGTTCCTGCGGCAGGCGGCTTTCTTCCACCTGCACCAGCACGTGGCGGCCATCGGCGAGCGGCCGCAGCCGATACAGCTTGCCGGCGTAGCGGATGGTGCCGGTGACGGTATCGCCGCTGCGTACCAGGATGGCCGAGTTCAGCGGATCCACACCCGACAGCGTGCGGGCACGGGTGCCGGCGCGCGGGCCGAGATTGCCGTACCACACGCTATCGCCGCCTTCCAACGCATCGACCTTGGCCTGGGTGGCGGTGACGGTCTGGCCGTCCAGCTGCAGTTCCAGCAGTTTTTCCGAGGCGGTGACGGCACCGGCGTTGAGCTGGACCACCTGCGCGTTGGCGGTGGACGGTGCGCTGAGCAGGCGCTGCAACGAGGGTTCGGCAGTGGCGGTGGCGCTCGCGCTGCGGCTCAGCGCAGGGCCGGATTGATACAGCGGCTTGCCGGCAGCGGCGGCCGAACCGGCCAGACACATGGCGATCAGACCCACCGTGGTGCACATCGACTTCGACTTCATCGTCTCTCTCTCCTTAGACATGGAAGCAACGGATGTGAAACACCGGGCCCCTGCCCCCGGGACGCCATTAAGGCGCGCCGGGCCGTGCCGATTGCAAGTTGTTACAAAAGAAAATTACGGTTTTGTGATGTCTGCCGTTGAATGGATGCGATTCCGGCAGCTGCGCGGCAGGACGCAGCGCACAGTCCGGTGATCGAAGGCGCGTTACCGCGCAGGTGGCCTGTCGCGTTTGGCGGTAGCCGGCGCGGGGCACGACGTCACGACGAAGGGATGCGATGCGCATCGCCCCAGTGCGCTGCGATCGCTCTGCCGCGCAATGCGCTCGGTACTTCATGAGCGAGGCTGCAAGGCGCCTCACCCAGCGTGGCGTCGGTGCGAGCCAACTCGATATCTGCTCCGCAAATGGCGATCAACAGATCGCGCACTGCAGCCCGCCCACGCATTCACCACCGGCCGCTCAGCCGGCCTGCTCCACCAGATCGGCCAGTTCGTCCTCATCGAAGCCGGCAAGCAGCCGCGCCTGCAGATTGAACGGGCCATGCAGGTAACCACCGGCGTACTCGTGCAGCAGCGCCTTGAAGCGCGCGCGCGGCTCGATGCCGGCCTGCGCGCAATACCAGCGGTACCAGCGCGAGCCGGCCGCCACATGCGCCACCTCTTCGCGCAGGATGGTGTCCAGCACCTCGGCAGTGGCGGTATCGCCGAGCGAGCGCAGCTTGACGATCATCGCCGGTGTCACATCCAGCCCGCGCGCTTCCAGCACGCGCGGCACCAGCGCCATGCGTGCCAGGCCGTCATGTGCGGTTTTCTCGCACATTTCCCACAGGCCGTTGTGCGCGGCGAAGTCGCCGTAGTCGTGGTCGTGCGCATGCAATCGCGCGCGCAGCAGCATGAAGTGGCGCGATTCGTCGTCGGCCACGCCAACCCAGTCGGCATAGAACGCCGCCGGCAACCCACGGAAGCGATACACCGCATCCCAGGCCAGGTCGATGGCGTTGAGCTCGATATGCGCGATGGCGTGGATAAAGGCGGCGCGGCCTTCCGGGTTGCCCAGCCCGCGCCGCGGCACCTCGCGCGGATGCACCAGCACCGGCCTTGCAGGTCGGCCAGGCATGCGGATCGGCTCCGGAGGCGCCGCCTGCGGCGGTGGCAACGGCAACGCACCGGCGCGGAACGCGGCCGCATGTCGCTGCGTCAACGCGACCTTCTCCAGCGGATCGGCCGCTTGCAGGCAGGCATGTGCGGCTTGCAGAAGATCCATCGTGTCCATCACTCCGTCGTTGCGGTAGCCGCCAGATCGACAACTGGCGCTTCGATCTGCAGCGGCGATCGAGACCCCTACGCAGCCGTCGCAGGTGCGGTCTGGGAGCAACCAGCAGCTGGCGCCACTGCCGAACCTGCTCAGCGCACCCGCCTGTCGATCGGCAGTAGCCAAATCACGCGATCGCCACGCAGGTACTCCTGCGAGGCACAGCGGTTCTAGGCCATGTCTGGGTAGTGCCGAGCTGCAGCGCTACCGCACTGCCTCACGCGCGGCGACGCTTCTTGGCATCGTCCGAGCGCAATTGCTGGATGCGTTCGAAATAGCCCGGTTCGATGCCGGTGATGTACTCGCCGTTGAAGCACGAGGAATCGAACTGCTGGATGTCAGGGTTGCCTTCGCGCACGGCCACTTCCAGGTCTTCCAGATCCTGGTAGATCAGCCAGTCGCAGCCCAAAAATTCCTGGATTTCCAGCTCGCTGCGGCCATGCGCGATGAGTTCTTCGGCCGCCGGCATGTCGATGCCGTAGATATTGGGGTAACGCACCGGCGGCGCGGCCGAGGCCAGATACACCTTGCGCGCACCGGCATCGCGCGCCATCTGCACGATCTGCCGGCTGGTGGTGCCGCGCACGATCGAATCGTCGACCAGCAGCACCACGCGGTTGCGGAACTCCAGGTGGATCGGATTGAGCTTGCGCCGCACCGATTTCTGCCGCTCGCCCTGCCCCGGCATGATGAAGGTCCGGCCCACGTAGCGATTCTTGACGAAGCCCTCGCGGTACTTCACCCCGAGCACGTTGGACATCTCCAGCGCCACATCGCGCGAGGTGTCCGGGATCGGGATGATGGTGTCGATATCGTGGTCCGGGCGCAGCCGCAGGATCTTCTCGCCCAGCTTCAGGCCCATGCGCATGCGCGCCTTGTGCACCGAGATGTTGTCGATCATCGAGTCGGGACGCGCGAAGTACACGTACTCGAAGATGCACGGCGCGTTGACGGTTGGCGCAGCGCAGACTTCCGAAAACAGCTCGCCGCGCGCGGTGATCACCATCGCCTCGCCGGGGCGCACGTCGCGCACGCGCTGGTAGCCGAGGATGTCCAGCGCGGCCGATTCGGAGGAAACGATGTATTCGGTGCCTTCGGCATGCTCGCGCTTGCCCAGCACCAGCGGACGGATGCCATGCGGGTCGCGGAAGGCCACCAGGCCCAGGCCCAGCACCACGCTGACCACCGCATAGCCGCCCTTGCAACGGCGATGCACGCCGGCCACCGCGCGGATCGCCGCTTCCGGGGTCAGCATGCGCTGCGCGTCCAGCTCGTAGGCGAACACGTTCAGCAGCACTTCGCTGTCCGAATCGGTGTTGATGTTGCGGCGGTCGGCTTCGAACACCTGCTGGCGCAAGGCCTCGGTGTTGATCAGGTTGCCGTTGTGCGCCAGCGCGATACCGTAGGGCGAGTTGACGTAGAACGGCTGCGCCTCGTCCATGCCTTCCGAGCCTGCGGTCGGGTAGCGGCAATGCGCGATGCCGACCCGGCCTTCCAGCACTGCCATCTTCTTTTCGTCGAAGACGTCGCGTACCAGCCCGTTGGCCTTTTGCACACGCAGGCGCGTGCCGTCTGCGGTGGCGATGCCTGCGGCGTCCTGCCCACGATGCTGCAGGACGGTCAGGCCGTCATAGAGCTGCCCGGCGACGTTCTGGTTGCCGACAATACCGACGATGCCACACATGGTGCGCGTTCTCCGCTACGGCTTGCGCCGTTACTGTGAAGGGGGCCGTGCCTGGCCTTGGGACTCGACCCGAGCCGGGTCGCTTTCTCCGCCGCGAACCTGCGCCGGATCGATATTGGCCGGCATCGCCTGCGCCGGATCGCGTCCGTCGCTGGCGGCTTTGCCGGGTTGCCCAAGCGCACGCGTGATGGTGTCGCTCAGACCGGACCCGGACAGCGCCTTGCCCAGGTCCGTATTATCGCCTGCCGAGGGCAACTTCCCCAACTCCGTTGGCAAGTTGCCGAGTTCCATTGATGGCATGTCCATCGACGGCATCCGCCAGGCCGGCAGTTGCGCCCGCATCCAGCTCGCGCCCGGCGACAGCATCGGCATCAGCATCGACTGGCGCCAGGACGGCTCGCGCGGCAGCGGCGTGAAGCTCATCAGCAGCACCAGCACGCTGGCCAGAAAACCGCCGCGCACCAGCCCCAGGCCGAACCCGAGCATGCGGTCCATCCCGCCCAGGCGCACCGCATCCACCCCGGCACGGATCACCATGCCGATCACCGCCACGGTGATCAGCACGCCGACGAACACCATCGCGTAGCCGCCAAACGATTCGGTGGCCGACGGATGCTTGCCGTCGGCGATCCAGCGTGCAGCCGGGCCGCCGAACTGGAATGTCGCCCAGCCGGCCAGCAACCACGACAGCGTGCCGACCACGATGGCGACAAACCCGCGCAGCAGGCCCAACAGGGCCGACACCAGGATGATGACGCCCAGCACCATGTCGATCATTGCCCACTTCTCCGCGCGGCGCGTGCGCCGCTGGTCCAACCTGGCTCGGTGTTCATTGCGCTCCCCTCCATGGGTGTGAGGCGATCAGGAAATCCGCTCGCCGCTGGCGATACCACGCAAGCGGCGATCGGGCGGGCTGCGGACGAGCCGCACTGCGCGTAGCGAACCAACCGTCATGCCGATCTCCGGCATGTACCGCGCCCGCCGGTTGGCGGCGCAGTCGTTTACGGATGCGGACGCACCATGCCGGAAATGCCGACCTTGGCCGCCACCTGCGCACGCAACTGCTCGGCATCGCCACGGTTGGCCACCGGGCCGACCCGCACGCGGTTGAGCGCGCCCTTGTCGGTCCGCACCTGTTCGACGAAGGCACTGAAACCGGCGGCGCGCACGCGGTCGCGCAAGGCGTCGGCGTCTTCGGCGCGCCCGAAGGCGCCCAGCTGCACCGCAAAGCCGACCGAACTGGCCGCAGGCGCTGCCGGCGCGGCGGGCGCCGCGACGACCGGCTTGGTCGGCTCGGGCTTGGCCGGCTCCGTTTTCGCCACCTCCGGCTTGGCCGGAGCGGGCTTGGGCGCTTCGGCCGGCTTGGGCGCGGCGGCCACCGGCTTGGCCGGCTCTGGCGGCAGGCTTTCGGTCTTGGTCGGTGCGGCGGTGCTGGCGGCGGCCACGCTGCTGCTGGGTTTTGCGGCCGGGGCCGGTGCCGGCGTCGGTGTGCTGGCTGCAGGCGCTGGCGCGGCGGCGTTGGCATCCAGCGTCACCACCTGGGCGTTGACGTCGCTGCGCACCTTTACCGCCTGCAGGCGCGCCGATTCGGCCTGCGCCTGGTCGACATACGGCCCCACGCGCACGCGCCAGGCCGGGCGGCCGTTGATCTGGGTCTTTTCGCTGAAGCCGGGCAGCTGCGCCTGCTTGAGCCGCGCCAGCACCGCGTCGGCGTCGGCGCTGGTGGCGTAGGCGCCGAAGTTGACCGCGTAGTTGCCGGCCGCCACCTCAGGCGCCGACGGCGCGCTGGACGGGTTGGCCAGATCGGCCGCGTCCGGGTTGTCCTGCACCGCAGCCGGCGCCGAGCCGGCGCCGCGCATGCCCAGCGCGCCACCGGCAGGCGCATCGCCCGGGGTGACCAGCGGCAATTCGCGGGTTTCGAACTCGCCATTGGCCGGTGCGGCAGGCGCCTCCAGCGGCACATCGGCCACGCCGCTCGACGGCGCAGGGCCCTTGACCAGCATCGGCAGGAAGATCACGGCAAGCGCCACCAGAACGATGGCGCCAATCAGTCGCTGTTTCAGAGCAGTATCCACGTAGAGAGACGAGAGGCGGCGTGGCGGGGTGCCGCGGCGATTATAAGGCCGCAGCCGGGCTACCGACCCGGGTGGACTGAACGAAGTGCGCTTAGGGCGTCGGCAACGGTATGAAACGAGCCGAACACCAGCACCCGATCGCCCGGTGAGGCCTGCGCCAGGACCGCGCGCAGTGCGCCCGCCACATCGCCGTGGCAGGCCGCCTGCGCTGCGGCACTGCCCTGCAGACGGGCCTGCAAGGCCTGCGCCGACTGCCCCCGCGCACCGTCCAGCCCGGCCAGGGCCCAATGGTCGACCTGCGCGCCCACCGCCTCCACCACGCCCAGCACATCCTTGTCCGCCAATGCGGCGTAGATCGCATGGGTGGTGCCGGTGTGCGCCTGCGCGCCCAGCGCATCGGCCAGCGCGCGCGCGGCCTGCGGGTTGTGGCCGACATCCAGCAGCACCTGCACGCCATCGATGTCGCTGCGCTGCAGGCGCCCGGCCACCCGTGCATTGGCAATGCCCTGCGCCCAGGCGGCATCGGGCAGTTCCACCGGCAAGGCCTGCAACGCGGCGATCGCCGCAGCGGCGTTGGCCAGTTGCACCGGCGCCTGCAAGGCCGGCATCGGCAGCTCCAGGGTCACCGCGACATCGCGCCAGCGCCACTGCGGCGCGTCGGAGTGCTGCGCCTCGATCGGCTCGAAGAAATAATCGCTGCCGGCGCGGATCGCATTGGCGCCCAACTGGTAGGCCCGCCGCAACACGCTCGATGGCGGGTCGATTTCGCCCAGCACCACCGGCTTCCAGGCGCGGATGATGCCGGCCTTCTCGGTGCCGATCGCCTCGCGGTCCTCGCCCAGCCAATCGGTGTGGTCGATATCCACGGTGGTGATCACCGCCACATCCGAATCAATGATGTTGACCGCGTCCAGGCGCCCGCCCAGGCCGATTTCCAGCACCGCCAGGTCCAGCCCGGAGCGCTGCAGCAGCCACAGCGCCGCCAGCGTGCCGTATTCGAAATACGTCAGTGCGGTCTGGCCACGTGCCGCTTCGACGGCGGCAAAGGCGTCCACCAGTTGCGCGTCGCCGGCCTCGTTGCCGTCGATGCGCACGCGCTCGTTGTAGCGCAGCAGATGCGGCGAGGTGTAGCTGCCCACCTTCCAGCCGGCGGCCTGCGCGATCGCCTCGATAAAGGCCACGGTGGAGCCTTTGCCATTGGTGCCGCCTACGACAATGACATGCCTGGCTGGCGCTTCAATCTGCAACCGCGCAGCGACCTCGCGCACGCGCTCCAGGCCCATGGCGATGTTCTGCGGATGCTGCTGCTCGATGTAGGCGAGCCAGTCGGAGAGGGTGGCGGGAATTGTCACTTGCTACCTGAAATCTTGCGTGCGACAAGCATTATCACGCTTGATGAAGTCTTGGACCAATAGAGCCGGAACTTCATTCCTGAATCGTAAGCGTTGACGTCTGCTCTCTGTCATCGACCGGGTATTGGGGCGTGGACCGAACCAGTAAGCAGCGGCGCTGCATGAAGGATAGCAGTGAGTCCTTTACTGCGGCCCGTAGATCTCAGCTATCTGTGAACCCAGCACTGAACGCCGCCCTTTCAATGTCACTGCGATCCGTTGCTCGGGATATCGACGATACAGGCTTTCACTGATGCAGAGGTAATCCGGAAACGCATGCTCGATCGGTCCACCGCGCAACCGATACTCGCAAGATTGCCGGCTCGATTGAGAGTACGTTTGCATGACGTACGCTTCTTCAAACGACCTACCAATGGCCAACGTCAGCAACCAAGGCACCGTTTTTGCGAGCAGCAGCCAAGTTAAGAAACCCAGCATTACTGGTGTCCCTAAGAACATAAAGACATTTGCAATGCGTCCCTGCCCCTCGATATCTGTTGGTCGACCAAGACGCCGATTGTGCTTGCGCAGCAATACCGTTAGCACGATACCGACCATCAAAAATGGCCATTTCAAATAGCGTCCTTGCAGGAACTCTGACGGGGCAAAATCGACAAATAAGCCAAGCAGAATCAGGCCCATCACAAGAAATGCAGAGGCCACCTTCATCAAGGCAAACAGCTTTGATTTCACTGGACCACCCCCAAGTTTCTCGTTAGACCGCGCGCCAAATAAAGCGCAATGATAGCCAAGCCCTAGCTTCATCCGCGATAAAAAGCGACGAATTCATCGCACGCAGCGCAGTTACAGGCAGCACTTCGCCATGGCTAAGGTGCCGTTGCCTGCGGTGCGACGATAAAGTAACCGTGCACGGTGGAACCCAAAGATGAGCGTTTGCCTTGAATGACCACACTCAACGCGCCATTCGGGAAGCTCATCAAATCGTGCTCGCGTGTGCAAAGCCGCGTTGGTGCGCCATGAGGCAATGGGTAGATCATGAGCCCGTAAGGGCACATCATGCTTTTATGCGCAGGGCGTATGAGCACTTGTTCCGAATACATGCTGCCGAATGCCTCGGTCCATGCCCACGGCACAATCCTGACGACCAGCGCCCATACCACCAGCCCGATCACCATCGTGGACATTAGCCAGCGAAAGATACAGCGTTCGATACCGATTCGCTGCAACTGACGCTGGAGCCTGCCACTGGCATTGGCCCAGAGCAGCACGCCAAACAGGGTTAACGCGGCGAAACCTAACACCACGAGGGTGAGGTCGATCAAGGCGTTGGCCGGCGGAAGGAACTTGAAAGAATTAGCGAAGAAAAGCAACGCCACCGGCGTCACAAACAGTAATAAAACACGAAAACGATTACCAAAATCTCTCATGCTTGAGACACCGGAGTAAGTGACTTAGCCGCCATCCTTGAGCAACACACTGACCCTGGTGTTGCTAAAGCGCCCGATGCTTGGCTTCACCAAAAAACGGCGTGTGGTGCGCGCAGTCGTTGAGCCGCACCACTTCCAGGTGATCCACGTCCTCGCCTTCGAGCAGGTTGAGCGTGGTCGGTGCCTGGCGAAAGGTCCACAGCCGGGACAGCGGCAGGCCCAGGATCTTGCACAGGATCACGCGGTTGACCGCATCGTGCGCGACCACCAGCAAGGTATCGGCCGCGCCCAGGCCTTCGGCCGCGCGCGCCAGGCCGCGCCAGCTGCGGTCCAGCACCTGCCGCAGGGACTCGCCGCCGGGCATCAGCACGGTATCGGGCTCGTCGCGCCAGGCGCGCAGACGTGCCGGATCCTTGTCGTTGATCTCGCTGGCCAGCAGGCCTTCCCATTCGCCGTGGGCGATTTCCTGCAGGTCTGCATCGGTCTGCAGCAGGGTTTCGCGGTTGCTGCCCAGCGCCAGCCTGGCGGTGGCCTGCGCACGCGACAGCGGCGATGCCACCGCGCGGGTGATCTCCAACGATTGCAGACGCGCGCCGAGGGCGGCGGCCTGGCCTTCGCCGACCGGCGACAGCGGGATATCGATCTGGCCCTGGTAACGGCCTTCGGCGTTCCACGGCGTCTCGCCGTGACGGGCAAGCAGGATGCGCATGCGCGAGGGATTCCTTGGGGAAGGGGCCGGCTCGCCGCAGCGAAACGGGAGCGCATGATAACCCCTCCCGCTGCGGCGCCGGCCGCCCGCGTCGGCACACGCCGAATTCCGGCAACAGCTGCGATGCCGGGCGACTCCGGCATGACCCAGCGCAAATACCGGCTATCCACGGCGACCGTGCGGGTCATCGCCGGATCGAAGATCCCGTTGCAGCCCACCGACGCTGGGTTGCCGTCGAGGCCAGAACAACCCGCCTCCCCTGCGCGTCCATCACCGGTGCGCCCCCGGCGCCAGCTCAGGCGCGCCCGAATGCCGGATCGCTGCGGCTGGGCCTGCCGGTCTCCAGATGCCCGGCCAGGCGGCGGCGGAATGCCGCGCCCGGCTGTTCCAGCACCACGTCGTACCAGTGATCGCTGGCAGCAAGCGCCAGACGCACGGTCTGGCGCTGACCTGCAGCCAGGTGCAGCGAGCGCGCGGTCGGGTCTGCGTAGTCCAGCGCGCGCAGTTGCAGCGTGCACGGCTGCTGCCCGGCATTGCCGATGTCCAGCACCAGCGCCTCGCCGTCCTGCCGCGCCTCCAACCATGGCGCAGCCGATTGCGTCCCGGCCGCAGCGAGGTCGCCGGCGAATTCGCGCAGGAAGCCATTGGGTCCATGCACGCTCAGCGCATAGGCACCGTTGTGCGCAGCGCCGACCGGCACATCGTCGAGGCGGGTGCCGGGCAACACGGTGTAGTACCACGGGCCGCCACTCGCAGCGCTGGTGTAGACGTTGAACGCGGCTGCCGCAGCGCCGCTGTTGACGAACTGCAGCTGCACGCCGCCGTCGCCCTGCTCGCGCGCATGCACCTGCAAGGCATACGGCAACGCGCGCGCCGGACGTTGTCCCGGCTCCTGCCGCGGCATGCTGCCCTTGGCCGGCGGCACCGGTAGCGGCTTGTTGCGCACCGCGGCGGTGCGCGCGCGGTAGTCGTCGACCGACGGCAATGCGCGCAGTGCCGAATCGTCCGGCTTGCGGAAATCGAACACGCTGGTCAGATCGCCACTGACCGCGCGACGCCACGGGCTGATGTTGGGTTCGGCCACACCGAAGCGGCGTTCCAGCAAGCGCAGCACCGAGGTGTGATCGAACACCTGCGAATTGACCCAGCCGCCACGCGTCCAGGGCGAGATCACCAGCATCGGCACGCGGATGCCCAGCCCCATCGGCACACCTTCGTAGACCTCCCCGCGCGTATCGACATTGCTGCGCCCCATGCGCGCATCTAGTGCCGGCAGCGCTGCGGGAACGTGATCGAAGAAGCCATCGTTCTCGTCGTAGTTGATGATCAGCGCGGTCTTCGCCCACACCTGCGGATTGGCGGTGAGCGCATCGATCAGGCGCGCCACCAGCGATTCGCCATAGGCCGGCGGCGCTTCCGGATGCTCGCAGTACGCGGTGGGCGGCACGATCCAGGACACCTGCGGCAAGCGATCGGCCTGCACGTCGGCGGCGATTGCAGCGATCAGATGATCGGCCTGCGTGGTGGCGGCATTGTCTGCAGTGGACCCGGGCACGTAGGCACGTGCACGTCGATAGCGTTCGTCGCCGGGGTGCAGATCGCGGTAGTGCGAAAAATACGCCAGCGAGTTGCAGCCGAAGTTGTCGTACTCCTGGTACACGCGCCAGTCCACGCCTGCGGCCTGCAGGCGCTGCGCATAGGTGGTCCAGTCCATTGCCGCATAACCGGGCTTGTCGCGCGCCATGTCGGCAGTCCAGTTGCCGTCGTCGGCATTGGTCACCGCCTGCGCGCCGAGATTGCCCACGCTCGGGCCGCTGGTGCCGGTGAACAGGTACATGCGATTGGGATTGGTCGGCCCGTGCAACGAACAGAAATAGCCATCGCAAATGGTGAACGCATCGGCCAGTGCGTGGTAGTACGGGATGTCGTGACGCTGGAAATATCCCATCGTCAATTCGCCCTTGTACGGCACCCAGGCGTCGTACTCGGCCCAGCGCGCCGGGTCCTGCCCGTGGCCGGCTTTCCACGAGTGATCCAGGCTCTTGATCAACGGTGCGCAGGTGTCTTGCGAATCGAAGGCGAACGGCAGCAGGCGACGACCATCGGCGGCCGGCTGGCTCCATACCGGGTGACCGTCGCGTAGCTGCAACGGACGCGGATCGCCGAAGCCGCGCACGCCGCGCAGCGCACCGAAGTAATGATCGAAGGAGCGGTTTTCCTGCATCAGGATCACCACGTGTTCGATGTCGCGCAGCGTGCCGGTGCGCGTGTTGGCCGGCAGCGCGAGTGCGCGGCCGATCGAGGACGGCATGGCGCCGGCGGCGGTCAGCGCGGCGACGCGCTTGAGGAAATCGCGGCGCGAGGGGGAGGACGTCATGGCTACGGAACCTGCAGGAAATACGTGCACATCGCCGCACAGTGCGACTGGGTACGACACGTATAGCGGGCAAGCACGACAGTTTTGCGACAGCCACCGTCATCAATGTTTCATACGTCGTTGACACCCTGCGTCGCGAAACGCCGGTCGTGCACCGCGCGTTGCCCTCAGCCGTGCTCGAACAGGATTCCCCCATGACTTCCGCTCGCCGTTTTCATGTCACTCCGCTGGCGCTTGCCCTGGCCGCGCTGCTCCCCGCCATCGCCTCTGCTGCCACACCGGCGGCCGATCCGGTTGCCGGTGCAGATGCGCCGGTAGCCGATGCCCCGGCCAGCGTTGCCGATGCCGCCACCAACGCCACCCAGCTGGATGCGATCAACGTGGTGTCGCAAGGCAGCACCCGCCAGGTCCAGCGCATCAGTCGGCAGGACATCGAGCAGCTGACCCCGGGCAGCAGCGCCTTCAAGGCAGTGGAAAAACTGCCGGGCGTGCAGTTCCAGTCGGCCGATCCGTTCGGCACCTACGAGTGGTCCTCGCAGGTCACCCTGCACGGCTTCGATCAGAGCCGGCTGGGTTACACGCTCGATGGCATCCCGCTCGGCAACATGAGCTACGGCGTCACCAACGGCCTGCACATCACCCGCGCCATCATTTCGGAAAACCTCGGCTCGGTGGAAATCGCGCAAGGCGCCGGTGCGCTGGGCACTGCGTCCAACACCAACCTTGGCGGCACCATGCAGTTTTACTCGGCCGACCCGCAGAGCACGCCGGGCCTGCGCCTGGTGCAGACGGTCGGTAGCGATGCCACGCGCCGCACCTTCGTGCGCGGCGACACCGGCGATCGCAACGGCTTGTCGGCATACCTGTCCTATGCCAATGCCAGCACCGACAAATGGAAGGGCTTCGGCGACCAGCAGTCCGAGCAGGCCAACCTCAAGACCGTCTACCAGTGGGGCGACGGCAACCGTCTGAGCCTGTTCTTGGACACCTCGCGGCGCAAGGAATACGACTACATGGACCTGTCGTTGACCAGCCAGCGCGCACTGGGCTGGGACTACGACTACCTGCAGCCCGATTGGGCCACCGCCGTGCAGATGGCGCGTGCGTATCAGAACACCGGCGCCACCAGTGGCGTGGCCAACGGCTATCCGCAATCGCTGGCCGGGCTGCCCGACGATTACAGCTGGCTCGATGCTAGCTACTACGCCGGCGGCGGCCTGCGCCGCGACAACCTGGCCGGTTTATCGGGCACGTTCGTGTTCGGTGGCGCCACCCTGGATGCCACCGGCTACTACCACGGCAATCGTGGCGAAGGCCAGTGGGTGACGCCGTATGTACGCACCTCTGCGCAGGTGCCGCTGTCAATGCGCACCACCGACTACGGGCTGGATCGTTTCGGCGGCACCAGCGCCTTGAAATGGGCGTGGGGCAACCACGATCTGGAAGTGGGCCTGTGGGCGGAAAACGCACGCACCACGCAGCAGCGCAACTACTTCGCGCTCGGCAATGAAGGCTATACCTCGCTGTACAACGTGTATGAAGCGCAGACCCCGTTCCGTCGCGATTTCCTGCAGCGCTACACCACCCAGACCCGCATGCTGTACCTGCAGGACACCGTGCGCCTGCTCGACGATCGGCTGACCCTCAACTACGGCGCGAAGGCGCTCAGCACCACCACGCGCGCGCAATCGCTGGTGCCGACCACCGCACTGGCACAGGGCCGCATCCGTGCCGAAGACAACTTCCTGCCGCAGGTCGGCGTGAACTACAAGCTGGACGAGCGCCAGGACCTGTACGCCTCCTACAGCAAGAACATCGCCGCGTTCGGCTTCACTCCGTTCGGCACCTCGCAGGCGGCGTTCGACCGCAGCCGTTCCACGCTGGAACCGGAAGAATCACAGACCGTGCAGGTGGGTTACCGCGTGCAGGATGCGCAGTTCCAGCTGTCGGCCGATGCCTATTTCACCAAGTTCTCCAACCGCTTGTTGACCACCTCGCCGTGTACCGCCGTGCAGACCTGCGCGGCGATCCTGAGCAACGTCGGCGCCGTGCATAGCGCGGGTGCCGATCTGGCCTTGATGTGGCGCCCGGTGGAGGGCCTGAGCTGGTTGAACTCGCTGTCGTGGAACCGCTCGCGCTACCAGGACGATTACCTCAACAACGGCGTGGTCGCCACCTCCGGCAAGGACGTGGTCGGTATCCCCGCGTTGATGTTCTCCTCCAGCGCCAGCTACCAGCTCGGCAACCTGCGCCTGGATCTGGACGGCAAGTACGTCGACAAGCGCTACATCACCTTCCTCAACGATTCGCAGGTGCCCTCGTACTGGCTGTTCAATGCCGGCGCGCGCTACGACTTCGGTCGCATGGGCGGGGTGGCCGATGTGGCGTTGGCGCTCAACATCACCAACCTCACCGACAAGCGCTATTTCGCCAGCACCGGCACCAACGGCTATGTCGCCTCCGATCCCGATGGCTACAACCAGACCATGGTGGTCGGCGCACCGCGGCAGTACTTCATGAGTCTGGATGTGAAGTTCTGAGTCTTCTCGCCCTTCCCCTCGGGCGAGAAGACACGGCTTGCGCACCCAGGCGCGCGTGCTTTGGAGCGTCCCGCCGCGGGTGCGGGCAGGGGCGCGGAGCTGGAGCGTTGAGGGTGAGGGTGACGCCGATCATTCACCCTGGCGACGCGTGGCGACGCGCCTGCCATCGCAGGCGGCGACAGATCTCTGAGGCGCCCCTTCATCCTGCGCTTTGCGCCACCTTCGCCTCGTAAAGAAGCCAATGTCCCGACGGGAGAAGCAAGATCAAAGCCCCTCTCCCGCCTGGAGAGGGGTTGGGGTGAGGGTACGCTGCGAAGCACCCGGCGCGTCACTTCTGAAGGCTGTGGCGACTGAAGGCTGTGGCGACGCGTTTGTCATTGCATGTACTGTAACTCTCTGAGGCGCCCCATCATCCGCCCCTACCGGGCACCTTCTCCCGAGGGGAGAAGCGCGGCACCGGCCCTACCCCGCCATGAACCGGGTCAGCCGACATCACTCACTTCCCGCACCGCCGCATGGCTCCGACCTCGCGCCGCATATAATCGCCGCCTTACTTTCACTCAGCAGGTCCCGCCAGATGGCGCAGACGATGAAGGCGCTGGTCAAGCGCGAAGCAAACAAGGGCATCTGGCTGGAACAGGTCGCCATCCCCAGCCCCGGCCCCAACGAGGTGCTGATCAAGCTGGAAAAGACCGCGATCTGCGGCACCGACCTGCATATCTACCTGTGGGACGAGTGGAGCCAGCGCACCATCAAGCCCGGCCTGACCATCGGCCATGAGTTCGTCGGCCGCGTGGCCGAGCTCGGTTCGGCGGTGACCGGCTACCAGGTCGGCCAACGCGTGTCGGCCGAAGGCCACATCGTCTGTGGGCATTGCCGCAACTGCCGTGGCGGCCGCCCGCACCTGTGCCCCAACACGGTCGGCATCGGCGTCAATGTCAACGGCGCCTTCGCCGAGTACATGGTGATGCCGGCCAGCAACCTGTGGCCGATCCCCGACCAGATTCCCTCGGAGCTGGCCGCATTCTTTGATCCTTACGGCAATGCTGCGCACTGTGCGCTGGAGTTCGATGTGATCGGCGAGGACGTGCTGATCACCGGCGCCGGCCCGATCGGCATCATTGCCGCCGGCATCTGCAAGCACATTGGTGCGCGCAACGTGGTGGTCACCGACGTCAACGACTTCCGCCTCAAGCTGGCGGCCGACATGGGCGCCACGCGCGTGGTCAACGTGTCCAAGACCTCGCTCAAGGAGGTCATGGCCGACCTGCACATGGAAGGCTTCGACGTGGGCCTGGAAATGAGCGGCAACCCGCGCGCCTTCAACGACATGCTCGACTGCATGTACCACGGCGGCAAGATCGCCATGCTCGGCATCATGCCGCGCGGCGCCGGTTGCGACTGGGACAAGATCATCTTCAAGGGCCTCACCGTGCAGGGCATCTACGGCCGCAAGATGTACGAGACCTGGTACAAGATGACGCAACTGGTGTTGTCGGGTTTCCCGCTACACAAGGTGCTGACCCACCAATTGCCGATCGACGATTTCCAGAAGGGCTTCGACCTGATGGAAGAAGGCAAGGCCGGCAAGGTCGTGTTGAGCTGGAACTGATCGGCCAATACGCTTCAACGCAAAAGGCGCCGCAAGGCGCCTTTTGCATGTCCATCTTCAGAGCACTGGCAACGCAGCAGGCAAACTCACTGGTTGAGGGCGCGGCGCCTTTGCCGCTCGCGGGACACGCGGTGAATCCATCCCTGCAGGCGCCTTGGCGGCATCCATCCATGGCGCCAAGGGTTCCGCAACCGGCAAGGACACCGCACCAGAGAAATAGTCTGTGACCGCATGAGAAAAAGCTTCGCCCAACCTACATTGGATATTGAGCCTGCACACCATTGTCGAACAGCGCGCACCAAGCACTGCTCCTACCGTGCACACCGACCATCTCGACTGGTCCTTGCCCGCTCACCGTCGCGGGACCTTACGCGGCATGGATGCCGCGTAAGAGCCTACAGGGACGTACTTGCGGCGTGTCCCGCGATGGTGGGTGGGCAAGGGCCCTGCAGCCAGGCAGCAGATCAACCGCTCTACGATTGAGCTATCGCATCGGCGACTGCTTCAACGACCGACCATCTCGACTGGTCCTTGCCCGCTCACCATCGCGGGACCCTACGCGGCATGGATGCCGCGTAAGAGCCTACAGGGACGTACTTGCGGCGTGTCCCGCGATGGTGGGTGGGCAAGGGCCCTGCAGCCAGGCAGCAGATCAACCGCTCCGCAAGTGATCTATCCGCACGATGCATCACTCAAAGACAAAACAAACGATATTTGAGCCTCGGTGTCCTTCAAATTTAGACACTGAAGAACCCAGGCATCAACTCTTGTTACCGCCTCACCACTACCACTGCACGGCCGAGTCGTTAGAGCCGCTGTTCAAGCGATTGCCATCACGGCATCACGGCCAGGTGACCGTGGCAGTCGCGACCAGATGGTTCTGCGAATTCTGCCGACCGAAGCCGAATTCCGCCGCCTCGCTGGTGTCGTAGTAGCCAACGCTCAGGCCCAGCGGACCGAAGGCCTTGCCGACATTCACGCCAAAGTCGTTGTAGTCGTGATCCACCTGGCTCAGCGAGGAGGTATAGACACTGTGCCCCGCATGCGCGCCGAAGGTGAAGTCGTAGGGCAGCGACCAGTTGGCATCCAGCGCGTAGTAGTAGCCATCGGTCTTGGTGCCGTAGAGATCGTTGGTGTAGGCAACGGTGAGGCTATAGGTTTTCAGAAACGTGGTCTTGGTGATCAACTCGGCGTAATTGGACGCACCCGCTCCCAGGTACTGGTAACGATTGACCATCACATCGAAATTGAAATTGGTGCCCAGATCGGTGTTGTAGCCGACAAAGCCATCCACTTCCCAATCCGGATCGCCGGCACCGTAGTCGACGTTGGACGTCCAGGTGCCGATGTACAGGCCGAACGGCGTCTTGTAGGTGAGTCCGGCCTGGAAGGCGGGCTCTTCATTGGTCTGTGAAATACCGCGGAACAGATAGTCGCTGGTCACCGCAAAGGTGCCGCTGAAGGGAGAAGCGGGGGCTTCTTCATCCTGCGCCTGTGCCAACGGCACCACACCGAGCAGCAGCAACGACAGACAACACGCGAGCGAGGACGGGTTCATGGACATCTCCTGGAACGATGGGCGGTCGGATTGCGCAAGGCGGGACTGCCATGACTTCTTAGTCCAACCGTCATTGCAGCGCAACATACACGTCGCGCTCGCTTGACCCAGCGCACACGCTTGAGCGCAGACGACGCTGATCAGCGTTCTGTCTCATCGACCGCCCGCGCGGAATCTTGATGGCCGGGAGTGGAGATTCGGGATTAGAGATTCGCAACAGCAATGCGCAGCGCTGCCGACCGCTAATTCCAATTCCCTATTCCCGATTCACCATTCCCGGCTGGCGCCAGCCAGCCCAAATCAGACCGGAAACACACCGTAATGCCGCGCGGCCAGCCGCAACTGCTGCCCGGGCTGAAAGCTGCCCGCCGATGCCGGCAGCTCCACCTCCACCTCATTGCCTGCCGGCTCCAGCGTTGCACGCAGGCGCAGACGCGCCCCGCTACGCTGCGACCAGGCCACCGTGGCCGGCCAGCCAGCGTCGTCCGGCACCAGATCTTCCGGCCGCACGTAAACCTCGACCGGGCCGGCCGCCAGCGCGGCATTGGCTGCCGGCAAGGCATGCCCGGCAACCTGGATCTGGCCTTGCGCCAGCACGCCGGGAATACGGTTCACCGCCCCCACGAACGAATACACGAACGGCGAAGCCGGCTTGTCGTAGATCATCGCCGGCGTGTCGAGCTGCTCGATGCGGCCACGGTTGAGGATCGCCACCCGGTCGGCCAGCTCCAGCGCTTCTTCCTGGTCATGGGTGACGAACACCGTGGTCAGGCCGGTCCGCTCGTGCAGTTCGCGCAGCCAGCGGCGCAGATCGCGGCGCACCTGCGCATCCAGCGCACCGAACGGCTCGTCCAGCAACAGTACGCGCGGCTCGATCGCCAATGCACGCGCCAAGGCCACACGCTGCCGCTGGCCGCCGGACAGCTGGGTGGGATAGCGCTGCTCCAGGCCCTGCAACTGCACCAGCGCCAGCAGCTCCTCCACCCGTGCGCGGATACGCGCTTCGGCCCAGCGCTCGTTGCCGCGTCGCACCCGCAGGCCGAACGCGATGTTCTCGAACACGTCCATATGCTTGAACAGCGCGTAGTGCTGGAACACGAAGCCGACCCGGCGCGACTGCACGCTCATGCGGGTGGCGTCTTCGTCGCCGAACAGCACCTGCCCGCCATCGGCATGCTCCAGCCCGGCCATGATCCGCAGCAAGGTGGTCTTGCCCGAACCGGACGGCCCCAGCAAGGCCAGCAACTCGCCCTGACGCACGTCCAGGGTGATGTCGTCCAGCGCGGTGAACGTATCGAACTGCTTGCGCAGGCGGTGGATGCGGATGCCCATGTTCACCTCAATGTCGGTGGTTGGCGGCGAGCGAATCGCCGTGCCGCCATTCCAGGTACGTCTTCAGCGCCAGCGTCAGCAGCGCGGTCAGTGCCAGCAACGAGGCACACGCGAACGCGGCGCTGTAGGCGTATTCGTTGTAGAGAATTTCCACATGCAGGGGCAGCGTGTTGGTACGCCCGCGGATATGCCCGGACACCACCGACACCGCGCCAAATTCGCCCATCGCACGCGCTGCGCACAGCAACACGCCGTACAGCAGGCCCCAGCGGATGTTCGGCAGGGTCACCCGCCAGAACATCTGCCAGCCGTTCGCGCCCAGGCTCAAGGCGGCCAGTTCTTCATCGCTGCCCTGCTGCTCCATCAGCGGCATCAGCTCGCGCGCGATGAAAGGAAAGGTGACGAAGGTCGTCGCCAGCACGATGCCGGGCAACGCAAACACGATGCGCGGCAACTGGATCAGCAACTCGCCAAAAAACGGCAACTGCAGTCGCCAGCCTTCGTCGATCAACGGCCACGCCCAGCCGCTGCGGCCGAAAATGAGTACGAAGATCAGGCCCGCCACCACCGGCGACACCGAGAACGGCAGGTCGATCAGGCTGATCAGCAAGCGCTTGCCGGGGAATTGGTGCTTGCTGACCGCCCACGCCGCCGCCACGCCGAACACCAGGTTCAGCGGCAGCACGACGGCAGTGACGATCAGGGTCAGCTTGATCGCCGACAACGCATCCGGGTCGACGATCGCGCGCAGGAAGGTCCCCCAGCCGCCGCGCAGCGCCTCGGCAAACACCAGCACCAGCGGCAGCAGCAGGAACGCCAGCAGGAACAGCAGCGCCCCCGCAATCATCAACCACTGCACCCAACGCGGCTCGTTGGTGGCCGAGTCGGTGATGCGGCGGGCCTGTTCGGTCATCTGGCGGGTGTGCAACATGGCAGGCAGCGGCGAAACAGCATCGTTCATGCAGTCCTCCGTTGATAGCGCAGCAGGCGTGCCTGCAGCGTATTGACCACCAGCAGGATCACGAACGACAGCAGCAGCATCGCCGCGGCAATCGCGGTGGCGCCGGCATAGTCGAATTCCTCCAGCCGGATGGTGATCAGCAGCGGCGCGATCTCGGTCGAATTGGGCAGGTTGCCGGCAATGAAGATCACCGAGCCGTACTCACCCACACCACGCGCGAAGGCCAGCGCAAACCCGGTCAGGACTGCCGGCCAGAGCCCAGGCAGCACCACCCGCCACACTGTCTGCCAGCGCGATGCGCCCAGCGTGGCCGCGGCCGCTTCCAGCTCGCGCTCGCTCTCGGCCAGCACCGGCTGCACCACCCGTACCACGAACGGCAACCCGACGAACACCAGCGCCAGCACGATGCCCAACTGCGTGTAGGCCACCTTGATGCCGATCGCCTCCAGCCAGCGCCCGACCCAGCCGTTGCCGCCGTACAACGCGGTCAGCGCGATGCCGGCCACCGCGGTCGGCAATGCGAACGGCAGGTCGATCACCGCATCGAACAGGCGCTTGCCTGGAAAGTTGTAGCGCACGAACACCCAGGCCACCCAGGTGCCCATCACCGCATTGAAGGCGCCGGCCGCGAACGCGGTGCCGAAGCTCACCCGCAGCGCCGACAGCACGCGCGGCTCGCTCCACACCCGCCACAGGCCGTCCCAACCCAACCCGCTGGTTTTGATGAAGATGCCCAGCAGCGGGATCAGCACGATCAATCCCAGCCAGGTCAGCGTGATTCCAAGACTCAAGCCCAGCCCCGGCATCACGCGTCTGCGCGGTGACGGCGCTGGGTGGGGTGCAACCGACATCGGCATCGCCTACTTTTTTGCCTGGATCTGATCGAACACGCCACCGTCGGCGAAGTGTTCCTGCTGCGCCTTGTCCCACGACCCGAACGCGTCCTGGATGGTCACCAGCTTGATGTCCGGGAACCGTGCCAGGTCGGCAGGGTCGGCAAATTCCGGATGGCGCGGCCGATAGAAATGCTTGGCTGCCAACTTCTGACCTTCCGGCGCATACAGGTAACGCAGATAGGCCTCGGCCACCTCGCGGGTGCCATGCTTGTCGACATTCTTGTCGACCAGCGCCACCGACGGCTCGGCCAGGATCGACAGCTTGGGCACCACGATCTCGAACTTGTCCTTGCCCAATTCTTCGCGCGCCAGCAGCGCCTCATTTTCCCAGGCCAGCAGCACATCGCCGATGCCACGCTGCACGAACGTGGTGGTGGCGCCGCGCGCACCGGTGTCGAGCACCGGCACGTTGCGGAACAGCGCCTGCATGTAGCGCAAGATGCGCTCGCGGTCGCCCTTGAAGATATGGTCGGCGTAGGCCCAGGCGGCCAGGTAATTCCAGCGCGCGCCACCGGAGGTCTTGGGGTTGGGCGTCACCACCGCCACGCCGGAGCGCAGCAGGTCCGGCCAATCGTGGATGTTCTTCGGGTTACCCTTGCGCACCAGGAACACGATCGTCGAGGTGTACGGCGCGCTGTTGTCGGGCAGGCGCTTTTCCCAGTCGCTGTCAATCAGCTTGGCCTTCTCGGCGATCGCATCGACGTCGTAGGCCAGCGCCAGCGTGACCACATCGGCCTCGATGCCGTCGATCACCGCCCTTGCCTGTTTGCCGGAGCCGCCATGCGAGGTCTCCACCGTGACGGTGTCCTGCGGATGCTGCTGCTTCCAGTTCGCGGCGAAGGCGCTGTTGTAGTCGCGATAGAACTCGCGGGTGGGGTCGTAACTGACATTGAGCAGGCCGATATCGCGCGCGCCTGCCGGGCCGGCCAGGACCAGCAGGCTGCACAACACGGTCGCCATAAGACGGAAGCGGGGGTGGGTCACAGCAATCTCCAAACCGTTGGGGCGCAGCTGAACAGCAAGCATGCCATGCTGCGCAGCGGCACGCAGGCGGTGAAATGACATCAAGGCCGCACCTTATGCCGATTTTGCATGACGTAGTGGTATGCCACCGTGATCGTTAAAATCATGCGTCTCTTGCCACTGCGACCGCCATGACCAACGCTCCCGCTGCGCTGACTGCCCATTACGCCGCCGAACTGGAAACCATCCAGTCCCAGGGCCTGTTCAAGTCCGAGCGCATCATCACCGGCCCGCAGTCGGCGCGGATCACCCTGGCCGATGGCCGCAGCGTGCTCAACTTCTGCGCCAACAACTATCTGGGCCTGGCCGACCACCCGGACATCATCCAGGCCGCCAAGGACGCGCTGGATACGCACGGCTTCGGCATGGCCTCGGTGCGCTTCATCTGTGGCACCCAGGACCTGCACAAGCAGCTCGAGCGCACCATCGCCGATTTCTTCGGCACCGAGGACACCATCCTCTACGCCGCCTGTTTCGATGCCAACGGCGGCCTGTTCGAACCGCTGCTCGGCGAAGCGGACGCGATCATTTCCGATGCGCTCAACCACGCCTCCATCATCGACGGCGTGCGCCTGTGCAAGGCCAAGCGCTTCCGCTACGCCAACTGCGACATGGCCGATCTGGAAGCGCAGCTGCAGGCCGCCGATGCGGCCGGCTGCAAGACCAAGCTGATCACCAGCGACGGCGTGTTCTCGATGGACGGCTTCATCGCCCCGCTGGACGAGATCACCGCCCTCGCCCGCAAATACAACGCGCTGGTGCATATCGACGAATGCCATGCCACCGGCTTTCTCGGCGCCAGCGGCCGCGGCTCGGCCGAGGTCAAGGGCGTGCTGGACCGGATCGACATCATCACCGGCACGCTGGGCAAGGCGATGGGCGGCGCCCTGGGCGGCTTCACCACCGCCAAGCGCGAAGTCATCGAACTGCTGCGCCAGCGCTCGCGCCCATACCTGTTTTCCAACTCGCTGCCGCCGCATGTAGTGGCTGCCGGCATCAAGGCCTTCCAGATGCTGGAAGCCGCCGGCGAGCTGCGCACGCAACTGGTCGACAACACCCGCTACTTCCGCGAGCGCATGACCGCTGCCGGCTTCGACCTCAAGCCCGGCGTGCACCCGATCAGCCCGGTAATGCTCTACGACGCACCGCTGGCGCAAAAATTCGCCGAGCGGCTGCTGGAAGAAGGCATCTACGCGATCGGCTTCTTCTTCCCGGTAGTGCCCAAGGGCCAGGCGCGTATCCGCACCCAGATCAGCGCCGCGCACACCCGCGAGCAGCTGGATCAGGCGATCGACGCGTTCATCAAGATCGGCCGCGAACTGGACGTCATCCAGCACTGATGCGCTCGGTGCTGCGCCAACGGCTGCTGCTCGCGGCGCAGACCGATACCCAGGCGCAGCTGTTGGATGGCAACTGGGAAACCCGTTGCCTGCATTGCCGTCGGCGCCTGCAACTGCGTGCCGATGGCGAACCGCTCGGCCACACCACGCTGGAACACGTGGTCCCGCAGGCCTGGTTCGGCCGTCGCGCGGCGGCGGCCCTGTGTGCGCTGGTCGGCGACGATGCCAATGCAGCGCGCAATCTCGCCCTGGCCTGTGCCGGCTGCAATCATGCCAAGGGCCGACGCCACGATGCCAACGGTGCCGGCGACGCCCGCGCCGTCGAGGTGGTGAGCGCCTTGCTCAGCGCGCGTCTGGCGCGCTGGCGGGAGCCGCCGTCAGCGCACTGACTTCCGCTGGGCTGAGCATCCGCCACGCACCCTTGCCCAGCTCGCCCATCGCCAGCGAGCCGATCGCCACCCGCACCAGCCGCAGCACGCCGATCTCCACCGCGCCCAGCAAGCGGCGAATCTGCCGATTGCGGCCTTCGTCCAGCACGATCTCCAGCCACGCATTGCGCTCGCCTTCGCGCAGCACGCCGACCCGCTTGGCGCGCAGCAGTACGCCCTCGCCGTCCGGATCGGGATCGACCACGCCGGCCTGCAGTTGCGCCAGTTGCGCAGCGCTCGGGCGGCAATCAATCTGCACGTGATAGGTCTTGTCCGGCCCGGTCATCGGGTCGGTCACCGTGGCGGCCCATTGCGGATCGTTGCTGAAGAGCAGCAGGCCTTCGCTGGCCTTGTCCAGGCGCCCGACCGGGGCGATCCACGGCAAGCCGGCGCCATCGAAGCAACGATACACCGTGTCCCTGCCCTGCTCGTCGCGTGCGGTGGTGACCACGCCGCGCGGCTTGTTGAGCATCAGGTAGCACCGCGCCGGGCCGGCCAATGGCTGTCCGTCGACGCAGATGGTGGAGTGCTGATCAGCGCGGATCGGATATTCGGGATCGCGTATTACGCGCGCGGCCACGCTGACCCGCCCGTCGGCGACCCAGCGCGCCGCTTCGGTACGCGAACACACGCCCAGTTTGGACAGCACGCGCGCCAGCCCGTGGCGTGGCGCGCTGGTCGCCGTGGTCGTACCGGAGGCGCGCGATGCGCCCGCCGGACCACGCGTGCGCTGCCGGGACGTCGCCGGCGCAGGCCGCCGGGTCATGCCGTCCCGACCGCGCTGCTTACTTGTTTTCGACCGACTTGGCGTCGGCCGCAGGCGTTGCGGTTGCGGCAGCAGCCGGAGCCGGCGCAGCCACCGGGCGTGCCTTGACCACGCGCACGCCGCGCGCCTTCATCCAGGCATCGAATTCTTCGGCGGTCATGCGCTTGCCGTTCTGGCTCATGTCAAAGCGCCACGGCGTGTTGTCGAACGCGGTGGTGGCCTTGTAGGCGGCCGGATCGTTCGGATTGACGGTGCCGCCGGGCGGAATGACCTTGGCCAGATCCTGGCAGCCTTCCACGCGCAGACGCAGCAGCACGCGGTCCACCGACTGCTCGGTGGTGTAAGGCTGTGCCAGCACGCCGGTGGGCATGCCCAGCTGCACGCTACGGGTGTAGAACTCGGCGGCCGCCGGCGCGATGACGGTGGCGGGCAACGGCAGCGGCTGGGACACCGTGCTGCCGGCGCAGTTCGGAGCGGCGTAGGCGGCGGGAATCAAGGCGAGACAGAGCAATCCAGCCGTAGCGGTACGCAGCATCGGGTTCTTCCAATTATGAGTGTGGTGTTGACGCGGCGAGTGTAGGCAGCGATGAACGCCGTTTCAACCGGAAACGTGCCTGGATGGCAACGCAGACAGGATTTGCACCGTCCAGGCGCAGGTTTTGCGGTCCCCACAAAGACAAAACCCGGCGCAAGGCCGGGTTTTGTATGCAACAGCTAGCGGTCCAATTAGTTCTGGACGTTCAGCTCGGTACGACGGTTCTTCGCACGGCCTTCCGGATTGTCGGAACCATCCGGGTTGGTGTTCGGAGCAATCGGACGGCTCTCGCCGTAGCCGATCGGACCAACCAGACGCGACGCATCGACGCCGTTCTTGGTCAGGTAGTCGTACACGGTGGTCGCACGACGCTCGGACAGCTTCTGGTTGTACTCGTCGGTACCCTTCGAGTCGGTGTGACCAGCAACCTCAACCTTCAGGTCGGGGTAACGCTTCAGGATCTCGGTCGCTTCGCTCAGGATCGAGACGGCGTCCGGACGCAGGGTCGACTTGTTGAAGTCGAAGTTCACGCCCTTCAGATCGATCGACACAGGCACCGGGCAACCGTCCGGACCGATGGTCTGGCCAGGCTGCGAGGCCGGGCACTTGTCGTCGCAGTTGTTGACGCCGTCACCGTCGTCATCCAGGTCTGCGCAGCTCGGAGCAACCGGAGCCGGAGCCGGCGGCGGAGCGGTCGACGGAGCCGGTCCCAACGGGATCACGACGCCGACCGAAGCCAGCACGTCGCCGAACCAGTCTTCCTGCGGAGCAGCAACGCTCTGGTCGTTGAAGTCAGCGCGGTAGGCCAACTCGGCACGCACGGCGACGCGCTTGTCGAAGGTGGTCTGCAGACCGACACCAGCCTTGGCGGCAAAGTTGCCGTCCTTCTGCTGGCCCGGCGAAACCGGGTTCGGGGTCGCGTCGAATTCTTCTTCCGAACGCTGGTAGCCCAGACCGAACAGCAGGTAGGGGTTCCAGCCGCGGCCTTCCTGGATGAAGTGGCGACGCAGGTCGAACGAGATGCCGTACTGGCTCCAGTTCTGATCCTGGTTGGCATCGAAGTTCGGGTTCTGATAGTTCAGCTCGCCGTCGATCGACCAGTTCGGGCTGACGAACTTGCCCAGACCCAGGGTGACGAACGGGGCATCATTGGTCAGACGATCGCTGTCCTGGAAGTTGAAGCCAGCGCTACCGGTCAGGTACCAACGGTCATCGAACTCCTGCGCGGAAGCAGCCTGGGCAACCGCCAGACCGCCGAGCAACGCGGCAGTGAGAATTTTCTTGTTCATGTGTATACAGCTCCTTCTTTGGGAGATAAAACCGATAGAGGCGTTGTTCTTGGTAAAGATGCTCGTCACATCCAGAGCCATCGGGGCGCAGATTAAGCCGGCTTCAGTGAAGATCGCGTTAACGGTCATATAACATGTGAAAGCAATCACCAGGGCCGGCGATCCCTTTCAATACTACGTATACAGTTTCATGAAGGGAAGGACCGCGCACTCAGTTTGCACATCCGACCTGCATGAACCGCAGCCCAATTAAGCCAGTTGAATACGCTGGCGGATCCACCTTTCCGGCGGGCTGCACGGTGATGCGAAAACCACATTGGTGAACGCCAGGCCCCGTCCGAGCTGAATTGTGGGGTCGGTGGTTGCGGCGCGACAGCTTCACAACGCACCCTGAACTCCCCACATGGAGCGACCCGATGAAAGCTGTCGTCATCACCCGTCATCTTCCGATCGACGATCCCGCCGCACTGCTTGACATGGAACTTCCGGCCCCGTCGGCCCCTTCGGGGTATGACTTATTGGTCCGCGTCGAGGCGATCTCGGTCAATCCGGTCGACACCAAGGTGCGTGCACCCAAGCCACAGACGCTGGATGCGCCGAAGATCCTGGGCTACGACGCGGCTGGCGTCGTCGAAGCGGTAGGCCCCGAGGTCACCGCGTTCGCGGTCGGCGACGAGGTGTATTACGCGGGCGACATCGGCCGTCCGGGCAGCAATGCGCAATATCAGCTGGTCGATGCGCGCATCGCCGGCTGCAAGCCCACCTCACTCAGCTTCGCCCAGGCCGCGGCCCTGCCGCTGACCACGTTGACCGCCTGGGAGCTGCTGTTCCAGCGCATGCCGTTCTCTTTCGACGGCGCGCGCAATCGCGGCAAGCACGTGTTGATCATCGGTGGCGCGGGCGGCGTGGGCTCGATCGCGATCCAGCTGGCGCGGCATGCCGGTTTCAGCGTGATCGCCACCGCCTCGCGGCCGGAAACCATCGAATGGGTGCGGCAGATGGGCGCCCAGCATGTGATCGACCATCACCAGCCGCTGCAGCCGCAGTTGCAGGCCTTGGGAATGCAGAGCGTGGACGCCGCGCTCAACCTGGCCGACACCGACCGCTACTGGGAGCAACTGGGCGAGATCCTGGCACCGCAGGGGCATGTGGGCTTGATCGTGGAGCCGCGCGGCCCGCTGTCGATCGGCGATCCCTACAAAGCCAAATGCATCGGCATCCACTGGGAGCTGATGTTCACCCGTGCCCGCTACGCAACCGAGGACATGGTCGAGCAACACCGCATCCTCAACCGTGCCGCCAGCTTGATCGATGCGGGCGAATTGCGCACCACCCATACCGAAACGCTGTCGCCGATCAATGCGCAGCAATTGCGCGAGGCGCACCGACGGCTGGAAAGCGGCAGCACGATCGGCAAGCTGGTACTGGCGGGTTGGTGAGGTGATCGCCGTTACCGCTTGAGTCCGGCTTCCGCAGCGGGCACGGGCCGTTGGCTCGGAGAGGAAGAAGGCAGCACGGCCCCAGCGCGCGCACGTGACCCAGCGGCAAGGCGGGAGGGCACCCTGATCGTGCGGTCCGCCTCGCTGCTGGGGCGCAGGCCCGATCGCAGAGCCGTTTCCTGTAATGCGAGGCGATCTGTTCCGCGGCAGCGGCGCGGGCGGATCGGCCCCGCTCGACAGAGACTCGCCCCCGCGACCCGCGCGGCGCTGGAGCGCGGCCGCCCAGCTGACAGCACTGATCAAGAAGTCGGCAAGTGCGGCTCGAGTCTCAGCCAGCCAGCGGGCCAGCAGGGGCTTCTTCTTCGCGCCATTGGTTGCGCTTGGCAGACATGGGCGCCTCCACTGAGATACGGCCCGATGTGCAGGCCAACCGTACCGCCCTCCCCTCCAAAACCGCCGATTGCGCCGTACAGGCGGGTCAAGACTTGCCGCCAGGCCCGTTTGCCTGCATCGTGCGCACTCCGTACGCCAGCGTATCCACACCATGTCGCCCGCCACCGGCCCGTCCGTCTCGTCCTACCCGCACCTGTTCGCACCGCTCGATCTGGGCTTCACGAAATTGCGCAACCGCGTCCTGATGGGCTCGATGCACACCGGTCTGGAAGACCGGGCGCGCGATTTCCCCAAACTGGCCGCGTATTTCGCCGAGCGCGCTGCCGGCGGGGTCGGCTTGATCGTCACCGGCGGCTTTTCGCCGAACGTGGTGGGCTGGCTCAAGCCGTTCGGCGGCAAGCTGTCGTGGCCGTGGGAGGTGCGCCCGCATCGTCAGGTCACCCGGGCGGTGCATGCGCACGGCGCCAAGATCTGCCTGCAGCTGCTGCATGCCGGGCGCTACGCCTATCACCCCCTGTCGGTGGCACCGTCCAGGCTCAAGGCGCCGATCAACCCGTTCACCCCACGCGCGCTATCGGCACGTGCGGTGGATCGTCAGGTCGCCGCTTACGCGCGTGCGGCGCGGCTGGCGCGCGACGCCGGCTACGACGGCGTGGAGGTGATGGGATCGGAAGGCTATCTGATCAACGAATTCACCGCTGCGCGCACCAACCAGCGCAACGATGCCTGGGGTGGCGATGCGACCAAGCGCATGCGCTTTGCGGTGGAGATCGTGCGACGCATCCGCGAGGCGTGCGGGCCAGACTTCATCATCATCTACCGGCTGTCGCTGGTGGACCTGGTCGAAGGCGGCAACCAGTGGCAGGACATCCTGACGCAGGCGCAGGCGATCGAAGCGGCGGGCGCGACCATCATCAATTCCGGTATCGGCTGGCACGAGGCACGCATCCCGACCATCGCCACCTCGGTACCGCGCGCCGCATTTGCCGGTGTGACCGCCAAGCTCAAGCCGCACCTGCGTATTCCGGTGGTGGCCACCAACCGCATCAACATGCCCGAAGTGGCCGAGCGCATCCTGGCCGACGGCGCCGCCGACATGGTGTCGCTGGCGCGCCCGCTGCTGGCCGACCCGCAGTGGGCCAACAAGGCACGCACCGGCCAGTCGCACGCCATCAATACCTGCATCGCCTGCAATCAGGCCTGCCTGGATCATGTGTTCGACAACAAGCTGGCGAGCTGCCTGGTCAACCCGCGCGCAGCGCACGAAACCGAACTGATCTACGCACCGACCCCCAACCCCAGGCGCATTGCGGTGGTCGGTGCCGGCCCGGCCGGTCTGGCTTGCGCGACAGTCGCCGCCGAGCGCGGTCATCGCGTCACCTTGTTCGATGCGGGCGATGCAATTGGTGGGCAATTCAATGTCGCCAGGCGCATCCCGGGCAAGGAAGAATTCAACGAGACGCTGCGCTACTTCGGCCACCGCATCGATGCGACCGGGGTGCAGCTGCGCCTGAATACCCGGGTCGAAGCGGCAGACCTGAAAGACTTCGACGAGATTGTGCTGGCCACCGGCATCGAGCCGCGCAAGGTGGACTTCCCCGGCGCCGATCACCCGATGGTCGTGAGCTATCTGGACGTGGTGCTGGGCCGCCATGTCGCTGCCGACAAGGTCGCGATCATCGGGGCCGGCGGGATTGGCTTCGATGTCGGCGAATTTCTCGTGCACACGGGGCCATCGCCGTCGCTGGACCCTGCACGCTGGATGGCCGAATGGGGCGTGGACCCCAGCTTCGAAACGGCTGGGGCATTGGCCAGGCCGCAACCCGCGCGCCCGGCCCGCCAGGTCTGGCTGCTGCAGCGCAGCCCCGGCAGACCCGGCGCGCGCCTGGGCAAGACCACCGGCTGGATCCACCGCGCCACACTCAAGGCCAAGGGCGTCAAGATGCTGGGCGGCGTGGAATATCTGGGCGTGAACGACGCCGGGCTGCGGATCCGCGTGGACGGCGCCGAACAAGTGCTCGATGTCGGCACGGTGGTGGTCTGCGCCGGGCAGGAGCCGCGCCGCGACCTGCTGGCTGCGCTGCAGGCCAACGGGCAGCAACCGCATCTGATCGGCGGTGCGGATGTCGCCGCCGAACTGGACGCCAAGCGTGCGATCGATCAGGCCTGCCGACTGGCGGCGAAGTTGTAACACGCGTTGCCGCAATGCGCTGAACGCCACAGCAGCCTGAGCGCGACACCCGCACCAACCTCTTTGCGAGCGTCATGGAGCGGGGCTGGCGCAACGTCAACGCCGGTGGTGGCGGTGATGAAGCGATGACCGGTTCACCCATGAGATGCCGGCGCCGGAATCCATATGCGCCGGATCGATGCAGGCGCTGACGCTGCCATCGACCTGGCGCCCAACCCCGTGAGCGCCGCTGATCGGTGCAGCGCAGTCCATTCTTTTTCCTGCAGCGCGGCGATAAACCGGGATGCCCGCGATGCCGACTACATCGCTGCATCGCATCCACATCCCGCCGATGTCCGCCTGATCAGCGTATCGCTGCTCAGCCTGCCCTTCCGCGCCGCTCATGCAGTCGGCGACGTCGCACAGAACACCTTGATGGGATTGGGCCACTGGTCCTGGCGTGGCACGCGCGGCGTCAGTGCGCTGCGTCCGATCGGCAGCGGGCTGTCCGCGCTCTTGGTCAGCGCCGCGATCGGCCTGGTTCTGAAGGCGGCACGCCTGCCGCCGCGTCGACTGCGTTGATGGGTAGTCGCTTTGGTCAGCAGTATTGCCGTGCTGTCGGCATGGTGGTTACGCAATGCATTGCAGCCTTACGCGCATACGGCTGCCACGACTGCATCGCCACTAGCTGCGCTGAAGTGGCGGCGCGATCAGTTGCTGCCCTTGGCGGTCATCGCAGCACTGGCCCTGGCATTGCTGACGCTCACCAAATTGGCACCGTATCCGGCGCAGTTGCGTACCGGCTCGTCTGCTCGTCTGCATGTCTGCATGTCTGCATGTCTGCATGAGATTGTTTCGCACCATGTTGAACTTGATGCGTGTGATTCAACACGCCTGATGCGTTCGAACATGTGCACTGCGAATAGCAACAGCGTTAGCAAGCGCGCACTGCGATTGCCGCATGGCCAACGCCGCTGTGCCACCGATACCGTCGAAGGAATCGTGATCGATGATTTTGACGATCTCGGCTGCATATCGTCGCAGCCACTACAAGCCATCTAAAATTCCGCTGACGCATTTGTGCACGATGGATATGCAAGCCTGGCGCGCGACTTGGTGCTGCGATGCGAGGGCCAATACCGTCGTGGCGCTTCGTGTTCACTCGCCACCATCAACGCGCATCGAGCACTTCGGACGCCTCCTGTAGTGATTACAACACCGCGTTCTACGATGCACATGCGAGCGCTCGATGCATGATCCGGACAGCATCAAGCACCATGCACTGAAAGCTCCTTTATGCACCCCGCGTTCGCATCTCGACACAGCCCCGCTGCAGTAGAAAGCGGCGATACGCAAGCACATCCCTCAGTGACGATGACGTGTAGCGCAGACTGCAGATGGCATTGCATGCGTAGCCTAAGTGCAACGCATTGCACGTCTCGAGCCATTGCGCAGGCGCAACAGCGCACGCGCACCGTATCGAGATCCGTTGCGGCATCCGCTGTCGCCAGCGCGATGCGACGCACACGACGGATGCGTCGCGCTGGTGTCATCGAACCAAGCCGCAGACGCAGCAAGCAATCACACCCGTCAACCCCGCCTATTCAGCCGCGATTCTGTGATCGACGCCTACCTTGCGCCAACTTTTTGACCCGCCGCATTTGGCGGGCACCTCCGGTAGATCTTCTTTCGCCGGAGACCTGGCGACCCGTGGCAGGTCGCCTCCCCATGACGCCAAGCCCTCTGTACTGGTGCATCCACCTTGGATGCTCTGCGGATCGGCCCATACGGAGCAAGGAGTTATATGAAACTGGTTTGGATACTTTGGCTGTCGCAGTTGTTGCCGCAGCCGGCTGCAGATTCGTTGTGCTTGAGCACTACCGTGTACCTGGAAGCGCGTGATCAGACCTTGCGCGGCCAGCAAGCCGTCGCCGAAGTTGCGTTGCGTCGGCTGGACAGCGGCTTGTGGGGCGACTCGATGTGTCAGGTGGTCACTGCACGCAAGCAGTTCGCGCCCACCATCGTGGCTCCGGGAACGCAGCTGAAAAACGACGATGCCTGGAACAAGGCGCTGGATGTGGCACTGGCTGCAGAGCGCAACTGGGCGCTGCCGGTGGGGCAACGCAAGGAAATCGTGCCGGGCGCCAGTCACTTTGCCGCAAGCGCGATCGCAAGCCCGAGCTGGCGTAATGCCTACCAGGTGGCCACCATCGGCGACCACACGTTCTATCGCGTACAGAAGCTGCGCCCGCGCACCGCATCCTGACGCTGCCCACGCACTCACGCGTTGCCGCTAAGCTTGCGTCTTCGTTCTTGTGCGGAAATTCTCATGAAGCTGTACACCAAGCCGGGCGCATGTTCGCTGGCAGATCACATCGTGCTGCGCTGGTCGGGGCTGCCCTTTGATCTGCAGGTGGTTGACGCCGCCACGATGAAGTCCCCCGAATATCTGCGCCTCAACCCGGCCGGTGCTGTGCCGCTGTTGGTCGTCGACGACTGGGCACTGACCCAGAACGCCGCCATCCTCAACTACATCGCCGACATCGCGCCGCTCACCGGTCTGTCCGGCGATGGCAGCGCGCGCAGCCGTGCAGAGATCAATCGCTGGATCGCCTTCGCCAATGCGGATGTGCATCCGGCCTTCAAGCCGATCTTCGGCAGCACCGCCTATCTGCAGGACGACGCGCTGATCGCGCGCAGCCATGACGACGCACGCAGCAAGCTGCGCAGCTTGTACGAACGTGTCGACACGCATCTGCAGGGACGCAACTGGCTGGCAGGCGACACCCACACCGGCGCCGATGCGTATCTGTTCGTGACGCTGCGATGGGCGCAGAAGGTGGGCGTGGACCTCAGTGGCCTGAGCGCGGTAGATGCATTCGTGCAGCGCATGCTGGACGATGCCGATGTGCAGGCCGCATTGCAGGCCGAAGGCCTGGCCTGAGCCGGGGCATCGCACAAGCGCCACATAAAAAAACGCCGGGCATTGCCCGGCGTTTTCGTTACAACAGCAAGGCGAGAAACTCAGCCCAGCAGATGCGACACGCCGCTGCGCTCTTCTTCCAGCTCGGCCAGGGTCTTGTCGATGTACTTCTGGCTGAAGTCGTCGATCGGAAGATCCTTGACCAGGGTGTACTCGCCGTTGGCGGTGGTCACCGGGAAGCCGAAGATCACGCCTTCCGGAATGCCGTAGGAGCCGTCGGACGGCACGCCCATCGTCACCCACTTGCCGTTGCTGCCCAGCACCCAGTCACGCACGTGATCGATGGCGGCATTGGCGGCCGACGCAGCCGAGGACAGGCCGCGCGCTTCGATGATCGCCGCGCCGCGCTTGCCCACGGTCGGGATGAAGGTGGACGCGTTCCATTCCTGGTCGTTGATCGCATCGCCGATGGACGCACCATCGGCGGTGGCGAAACGGTAGTCCGGGTACATGGTCGGGCTGTGGTTGCCCCAGACCACCAGCTTCTCGATGCCGCCGACCGGCTTGCCGAGCTTCTGCGACAGCTGGCTGAGCGCACGGTTGTGGTCCAGACGCAGCATGGCGGTGAAATTCTTCGGGTTCAGATCCGGCGCCGACTTCATCGCGATGTAGGCATTGGTGTTAGCCGGGTTACCGACCACCAGCACCTTGACGTCACGCTTGGCGACCTTGTTCAACGCCGCGCCCTGCGCGGTGAAGATCTTGGCGTTTTCCAGCAGCAGGTCCTTGCGCTCCATGCCCGGGCCGCGCGGACGCGCACCGACCAGCAGGGCGACGTCGATGTCCTTGAACGCCACTTCGGCGTCGTCGGTGCCGACCACGCCGGCCAGCAGCGGGAATGCGCAATCTTCCAGCTCCATGATCACGCCCTTGAGCGCGGCCTGGGCCTTTTCATTGGACAGTTCCAGCAATTGCAGGATCACCGGCTGATCCTTGCCCAGCATTTCGCCGGAGGCGATGCGGAACAGCAGGGCATAGCCGATCTGGCCGGCAGCGCCGGTCACGGCAACACGAACAGGTGCTTTCATGGGGAGTTTCCTCTGCTAAAAAACATGGGTGGAGGTGCACGCTGGCGTGGCGCAGGGCCTGGCGGCGCGCAGTGACAGACGAACGGCCGCACCGGGCGGCCGTTCGGGGGAAAGACATCAGGCGGCGAGGATCTTGTTCCACTCCGCGACACGGTCGGCCTTGGCGGCCAACACGGCGTCGGTATCGCCTTCGATCGTCACCTTGTTGATTACATCGCCCTGGGCGACGGCATCGACCACGTCCAGGCCCTGGGTGACCTTGCCGAACACGGTGTGCTTGCCGTCCAGCCACGGGGTGGCAGTGTGGGTGATGAAGAACTGGCTGCCGTTGGTGTTGGGGCCGGCATTGGCCATGGACAGCACGCCGCGCTCGTGGCCGACGCCGTTGTTGGCTTCATCCTCGAAACGGTAGCCCGGGCCGCCGCGGCCGGAGCCTTCCGGGCAGCCGCCCTGGATCATGAAGTCGGCGATGACGCGGTGGAAGCTCAGGCCATCGTAGAAGCCGCGCTGGACCAGGTTGACGAAGTTGGCAACGGTCAGCGGGGCCTTGTCGGCGAACAGCTCGACCACGATCGGGCCGCGAGTGGTGTCGAAATGGGCAATCAGGGACATGGAAATCCTTGCAGGTTTCAGGGTGTATGACAGCCCATTAGAATACACCCGGCCGTGCAGGCGGCCGTGCAGGTTGGACCATCGTCGGGGTGTCCGGGCTAGCTGAATGGGCGTTTTGGACCGCTCAGCGGCCGAACGCAACGGTGCGGCAACGAAACCGCTATAATGTCGGGCTTACCTCATCTCAAGACTGGCGCCAGACAGGGGCCCTTTCCGCATGTCTATCGAAAAACTCCGCAATATCGCCATCGTCGCGCACGTTGACCATGGCAAGACCACCCTCGTCGACTGCCTGCTGAAGCAGTCCGGCACCCTGTCCGAACGCACCGTGCTGGCTGAGCGCGTGATGGACAGCAACGATCAGGAAAAGGAGCGTGGCATCACGATCCTGGCCAAGAACACGGCCATCACCTGGAACGGCAACCGCATCAACATCGTCGACACCCCGGGACACGCCGACTTCGGTGGCGAAGTCGAGCGCGTGCTGTCGATGGTGGACTCGGTGCTGATCCTGGTCGATGCGATGGACGGCCCGATGCCGCAGACCCGCTTCGTCACCCAGAAGGCGTTCGCGATGGGCTTCAAGCCGATCGTGGTGGTCAACAAGATCGACCGTCCCGGCGCACGCCCGGACTGGGTCATCGACCAGGTGTTTGACCTGTTCGACAAGCTCGGCGCAACCGACGAGCAGCTGGACTTCCCGATCGTCTACACCTCCGCCCTGAACGGCTACGCCAGCCTGGATTCGAGCGTGCGCGACGGCGACATGACCCCGCTGTACGAAGCGATCATGCAGCATGTGTCGGCACCGGACGTGGATCCGGACGGCCCGTTCCAGATGCGCATCAGCCAGCTGGACTACAACAACTTCGTCGGCGTGATCGGCATCGGCCGCATCCAGCGCGGCGTGCTGAAGAAGAACATGCCGGTCAGCGTGATCGACCGCGAAGGCAAGAAGCGCCAGGGCAAGGTGCTGCAGGTGCTGGGCTTCCTCGGCCTGGAGCGCATCGAGCAGGACACCGCCGAGGCCGGCGACATCGTCGCCATCTCCGGCGTGGCCGAGCTGACCATTTCCGACACCGTGTGTGCGCTCGACGCACCGGAAGCGCTGCCGGCGCTGACCGTGGACGAGCCCACCATCTCGATGACCTTCCAGGTCAACAACTCGCCGTTCGCCGGCAACAAGGACCTGTCCGGTGGCAAGTTCCTGACCAGCCGCCAGCTGCGCGACCGTCTGGACCGCGAGAAGGTGCACAACGTGGCACTGAAGGTCGAGGAAGGCTCCGACGCCGACAAGTTCCTGGTCTCCGGCCGTGGCGAACTGCACCTGTCGGTGCTGATCGAGAACATGCGTCGTGAAGGCTACGAGCTGGCCGTGTCGCGCCCGGAAGTCATCATCAAGGAAATCGACGGCAAGCAGATGGAGCCGATCGAACAGCTGGTGGTGGACATCGAAGAACAGCACCAGGGCGGCGTGATGGAAAAGCTGGGCACCCGCAAGGGCCAGCTGAAGAACATGGAGCCGGACGGCAAGGGCCGCGTGCGCCTGGATTACATGATCCCGGCGCGTGGCCTGATCGGCTTCCAGAACGAGTTCCGCACCCTGACCCAGGGCTCGGGCCTGCTGTTCCACGTGTTTGACCATTACGGTCCGAAGGAACAGGGCGCGATCGCCAAGCGCCAGAACGGCGTGATGATTGCCAACGCAGCGGGCGCCACCCCGGCCTATGCACTGGGGCCGTTGGAAGAGCGTGGCCGTCTGTTCGCTGCCGAAGGCGACAACGTGTATGAAGGTCAGCTGGTCGGTATCCACTCCAAGGACAACGACCTGACCGTCAACGCGATCAAGACCAAGCCGCTGACCAACATGCGCGCCTCGGGCAAGGACGATGCGATCAAGCTGACCCCGGCGATCAAGTACACGCTGGAGCAGGCACTGGATTTCATCGAGGACGACGAGCTGGTCGAAGTCACCCCGAAGGAAATCCGCCTGCGCAAGAAGTTCCTCACCGAAAGCGACCGCAAGCGCGCTGGCCGTTCCGGCTAAACACGGGACGTCCATCTTCGTGAGCAACACGCCCTACAGCCCGGATCCGCGCGCGCATCCGGGGCTGCATGTGATCGCCTTGCTAGAGGCGGTCAAGGGGACGCTTGCGCTGTTGGCGGCGACGGGCCTGGAAATTCTGGGCCCGCTCCCGCTGCAGAACGCGGTCGGCACACTGATCCGCCGCTTCAACCTGGATCCCGACCACGGCGCACTGCCGTCGTTGCTCAAGACCATCAGTCCCGACGCCGTCCATCTGGCCGCTGCCGCAATGCTGGCCTATGGCCTGTTGCACGTGGTGGAAGCATGGGGTCTGTGGCGTGCCAAGGCCTGGGCGTCGCTGCTGGGCTGCCTGTCGGCGGCCATCTACCTGCCTTTCGATATCTACGCCATCGTCCGCCATCCCGGCTGGACCGCCTGGGGCGTACTGGCGATCAATCTGATCGTGGTCGGCGTGCTGGCACGCGATCTGATCAAACGCCGGCGCCGCTGAGGCCCCCTGCCCGTCTGCGGGCATGTCATACACATTGTCACCCCGCCGCAGCGCCGTTAGCCTGCGAACAGTCCCCGGGGAACACCGCCAATGCGATCCACCACCTTGTCCTTCGCGCTGCTGCTTGCGCTGTGCGGCTGTGCGCATACCGAAAGCCTGACCCCGGCCGGTGCCAACGCAGCCACTGCCAGGCAAGACGATCTGATCGACGCCGACATCGTCGGCCTGCAGGCACGCATGGCATCCGGCACGACCAGCAGCCTGGATCTGACCCGCGCATACCTGCAGCGTGTCGCCACCATCGATCGCGCCGGGCCCACTCTCAATTCGGTGATCGAACTCAACCCGCAGGCCGAAGCCGACGCACGTGCATTGGACGCCGAACGCCGCGCCGGCCATGTGCGCGGCCCCCTGCATGGCATTCCGGTACTGCTTAAGGACAACATCGATGCGCTGCCGATGGTCAACAGCGCCGGCTCGCTGGCACTGGCCGATTTCAGGCCCGGCCGCGATGCGTTTCTGGTGCAGCGCCTGCGCGCCGCTGGCGCGGTGATCCTGGGCAAGACCAACCTGAGCGAGTGGGCCAACTTCCGCTCCACCAAGTCCAGCTCCGGCTGGAGCGCACGCGGCGGGCTGACCCGCAATCCGTACGCCCTGGATCGTAATCCCTGCGGCTCCAGTGCCGGCACCGGCGCGGCGATCGCCGCCAGCCTGGCCACGGTCGGCATCGGCACCGAAACCGACGGCAGCATCACCTGCCCGGCCTCGGTGAACGGCCTGGTCGGGCTCAAACCGACCGTGGGCCTGGTCAGCCGCGACGGCATCATTCCGATCTCGGCCTCCCAGGACACCGCCGGCCCGATGACGCGCAGCGTCGCCGATGCGGCGGCGGTGCTGCAGGCGATTGCCGCACCCGACCCGCAGGATCCGGCGGCGCGCACTGCACCGACGTCCACACCGGACTATCTGGCGCATCTCAGGCCCGATGGCCTGCGCGGCGCCCGCCTGGGCCTGCTGCGCAATCCCTTGCGCGAAGATCCGGCGATTGCCGCCACGCTGCAACGCGCGGTGCAGACCCTGCGCGCCGCTGGCGCCACCGTGATCGAAACCAGCCTGGCGACCGAGGGCCAGTGGGACGCCGCCGAGCAAACGGTCTTGTTGGTCGAATTCAAGGCCGGCCTGAACGCGTATCTGCGCAGCCACGCCGCGCCGGTGTCGAGCCTGGAGCAATTGATCGCCTTCAATCGCAGCCACGCGCAGCGCGAGATGCCCTACTTCGGGCAGGAGCTGTTCGAGCAAGCGCAGGCCGCGGCCGGACTGAACGATGCCGCCTATCTCACAGCCCGCGCCACTGCCAAACGGCTGGCCGGGCCGGACGGCATCGACGCCGCGCTGCAGGCCAATCGCCTGGACGCACTGATCGTGCCGACCACCGGTGCTGCCTGGGTCACCGACCTGGTCAAGGGCGACACCTTTCCCGGAGCCGGCTATGGTGCGGCCGCGGTGGCCGGTTATCCCAGCCTGAGCGTGCCGATGGGACAGACCCAGGGCCTGCCGCTGGGCTTGTTGTTCATGGGCAGCGCCTGGAGCGAGCCGCGCCTGATCGAACTGGCCTACGCCTACGAACAACGCAGCAAGGCGCGTGTTGCGCCCCGCTACTCGCCGACTGCGCCCAGCGCACCGGCGGCCGCGCCTGCAGCTATACCGTAGTCGCAGGCTCACCGTCTTCGGCACCGGGCGAGCGCACGCTCTCCTGGGCGATTGGCGCGGCGGCGCGCAGGGGTGGCTTTTCCTGCGCGGCGATTTCGGCGCGAATCCTGGGCAGTGCGTACGGGTGCTCGCGGGTCAGGAAGTCGATCATGCGCTCGCGGCTGATGCAGCGCAGATCGAACGCATCGCCGGAGTTGCGCGCGCTCACCAGCAGGCGTACCTGGATCGTGCTCTCGCTGGTTTCGGTCACCTGGGTCACGCACACGCGTCCATCCCACAGCGGCTCGCTCTTGCAAATGCGCTCCAGCTCGGCGCGCACCGCCGCGATCGGGGTGCGGTAGTCCAGCCACAGGAATGCGGTACCGAGCAGGTCGGCGCTGCTGCGCGTCCAGTTCTGGAACGGGTGCTCGATCCACCAGGTCAACGGCACCACCATCCGCCGCTCGTCCCAAATCCGCACCACCACATACGAGCTACCGATCTCCTCGATGCGGCCCCATTCGCCTTCCACGATCACCACATCGTCCAGCCGGATCGGCTGGGTCAGGGCGATCTGCAGACCGGCGATCAGGTTGCCGAACACCGGCTTGGCCGCGATGCCGGCCACCAGGCCGATGATGCCGGCCGAGGCCAGCAGCGTCTTGCCGATCTGGCGTACCTGCTCGAAGCCAAGCAGCACCACCGAGATGCCGAGCAGGATCACCGCGCCCATGACCACCCGGCTCAGCACGCGTGTCTGGGTCTGGATGCGCCGTGCGGTGAGGTTGTCGGACACCTCGATCGGGTTGCTGCGCAGAATTGCCGCCTCGCCGGCTGCTACCGCGCGTACAAGCAGCCAGGTGATGCAGCCGACGATCCCCACGTGTAGCAAACTTTGCAGTGCCGCGAGTCCCTTGCCCTCCAGCGGCGTTGCTTCCGTGGCGATACGCAAGAACAGCAGCGGCAGGATGAAGGCAGCCGGCAGCGTGACCACGCGAATGATGCGTGCACGGCGATAGTCGCGGCCCTGCATGCGGCGAAACAGCCACAGCATCAGCGACCAGGTGACGATGCCCGCCAGCAGCGCGGCACCAAGCGGGATTGCGTATTCGCGGATGACGTTCCAATCGGCAGTCAAACCGTTCCTCCTGTGGGGGGAAAGAGGGATGGCTGCAGCATCATGCCGCACGCGGCATGAGCATCACGTCATGCGTACGGTGACATCACGCGCCCAGCGGCTGCGACGCCACCTGCTGTTGCTTGCGCACGATCGCCATTGCGATTTCCAGCGACTGCTCGTAGTTCAGGCGCGGATCCACGCTGGAGCGGTAAGCGCGTTCCAGATCGCGCTCGGTCAACTCGCGCGCGCCACCGGTGCATTCGGTGACGTCTTCGCCGGTCAGTTCCAGATGCACCCCGCCCAGCCGCGTCCCGGCGGCCGCATGCAGATCGAAGGACAACTCGACCTCGCTGCGGATATTGTCGAAACGCCGTGTCTTATAGCCATTTCCGGTGCTTTCGGTATTGCCGTGCATCGCATCGCACACCCACAACACCCGACGTCCATCGCGCTTGACCGCCTCCAGCAGCGGCGGCAACTTCTCGGCGATCTGCGCCGCACCCATGCGATGGATGAAGCTCAGGCGGCCGGGTTCGTCTTCGGGATTGAGCACGTCGATCAGACGCAACAGCTGATCCGGCTGCACCGATGGCCCCACCTTGATCGCGATCGGGTTACGCACGCCACGCAGGTATTCCACATGCGCGCCATCCAGCGCGGCGGTGCGCATGCCGATCCACGGGTAATGGGTGCTCAGGTTGAACCAGCCCCACTGGCGCGGCACCTGCCGGGTCAGGCCTTCCTCGTACGGCAGCAACAGCGCCTCGTGCGAGGTGTAGAAGTCGATGCGATTGAGGTTGTAGACCTCCGCGCCGGACAGGGTCTCCATGAAGCGCACCGCATCGCCGATCGATGCCACCATCTTCTGGTAGTCCGCCGCCAGCGGCGAATACCCCACCCAGTCCAGATTCCAGTATTCGGGATGGTGCAGGTCGGCAAAGCCGCCGTCGATCAGAGCGCGCACGAAATTCATCGTCATCGCCGAGCGCGAATGCGCGGTGATCATGCGCTGCGGATCCGGCACGCGCGCCGCTTCAGTGAAGGCTGGCGCGTTGATCACATCGCCGCGGTAGCTCGGCAAGGTCACCCCGTCGCGGGTTTCGGTATCGGCCGAGCGCGGCTTGGCGTACTGCCCGGCAAAGCGCCCTACCCGCACCACCGGCAGGTGCAGGCCATGCACCAGCACCAGGCTCATTTGCAGCAGCACCTTCAGGCGATTGGAGATCGTGCCCGATTCGCAATCGCTGAAGTTCTCGGCGCAATCGCCGCCCTGCAGCAGGAAGCGCTTGCCTTCCTGCGCTTCTGCCAGCTGGCGCTTGAGCGCAAAGATTTCCCAGGAGGTCACCAGCGGCGGCAGCTGCCGCAACTCGCCCAGCGTGTGTTCCAGCGCAACGGCGTCCGGGTAGACCGGCATCTGCAACGCCGGACGCTGCCGCCAGCTCTGCGGCGACCACTGCTCTGCCTGGTTGACGGACGAATGAGGGGAAGCGGACATCGTGAACTCCAGAAATCTCGGGCGCCGGCCAGCGCCGGAACGAAACGATCAGAACAGTTTGCGCGGACCACGCTGCCTGAAGCCGGCGTACAGCGCCCACAGCGCCAGGCCCACGAACCACAGCATGCTCCACATCGGCATGCTCAGGCCCAGAAAGCGCCAATCGATATTGCCGCAGTCGCCGGTGCCGGTCAGCACGGTGCGGAACACTTCGAACGGCCCCATCGTCTCGCTCAGGAAGCTCAACGGCGGCCCGCACGAGGACATCATGTCCTTGGGCCGGATCTGCACCCAGACATGCCGCGCCGCGATGCCCATGCCGACGCCGGCAGCGATGAAGCTGAGCACGCCATAGAGCTTGCGCGTGCCCGCTGCGCGCGGCCCATGCAACGCGCCCAGCAGAAACAACAGCGCCAGCGCCGCAAACGCGATCCGCTGGAAGATGCATAGCGGGCATGGCTCCAGCCCAAGATGCAGCTGTACGTAGATCGCATAGGCAAGCAATCCTGCGCAGGCAAGAAAGCCCAGCAAGAACTGCGCCCGGAAACCCCAACGAAATGGATTCATCGCTACCGCTTGCCTAGGATCGAATGCCCGATTATCAGCCATCGCTGCCGCGGTGACCACGGATGCCTGCATCGGGCAGGTCGCCTGGCAGCAGGCCCGGTGCAGCCATGCATGTCGCCAGTCATGTGTCGGTCTGCAGACCTCGACACCGCCCGGAGACGGCCGCCTTTGCGGCGGCGAGCTTGATCCTGGTTGAGCCATGCACATCGCTGCGCTGTTGCCGAAACACCCATACCAAGACCGACCGCCATGGTCCGGCACAGGCAATAAAAAAGCCCGGCGCTAGCCGGGCTTTTCGAGAATCTTTGCGAAGGGCGAACCGATTACTCGGCCACTTCCTCGGCGACGACCGGACGGTCGACCAGCTCGACATACGCCATCGGCGCATTGTCACCGGCACGGAAGCCGGCCTTCAGGATGCGCAGGTAGCCGCCGGGACGGGTCGCGTAACGCGGGCCCAGTTCGACGAACAGCTTGCCCACCGCTTCCTTGTCGCGCAGGCGAGCGAACGCCAGACGACGATTGGCAACGCCATCGACCTTGCCGATGGTGATCAGCGGCTCGGCGACGCGACGCAGTTCCTTGGCCTTCGGCAAGGTGGTCTTGATCAGCTCGTGCTTGAACAGCGACGCGGCCATATTGCGGAACATGGCTTCGCGGTGCGCGCTGGTGCGGTTGAATTTACGACCGGATTTCTGGTGACGCATGAGTGTGATTTCCTAAGGAATGTTGAGACTGCTTGAGAGACGCTGTCGCCATCCTGGCGCTGTTGAATGGACTGCGGTTGGTCCGAGCCGGCCGTCCTTTGACCGGATGTCACCGCGGGCTTTGGCCCGTCGATGTAAAAAAACAGCATGGGCGCCCGAAGACGCCCATGCGGTGATGCATTAACCAAGCATGCCGTGCTGGGCGACACCGGCCGGCGGCCAGTTCTCCAGCTTCATGCCCAGTGCAAGGCCGCGCTGTGCCAGCACTTCCTTGATTTCGGTCAGCGACTTCTTGCCGAGGTTCGGGGTCTTGAGCAGCTCCACTTCGGTCTTCTGGATCAGATCACCGATGTAGTAGATGCTCTCGGCCTTCAGGCAGTTGGCCGAACGCACGGTCAGCTCGAGGTCGTCGATCGGGCGCAGCAGCACCGGATCCACGCCGCTGGCAGCCGGCTTGGCCGCACCGCGATCGCGGTGGGTGAAATCGCCGAACACCGACAGCTGATCGCTGAGGATGTCGGCGGCGGTGCGCACGGCTTCCTCGGCATCGATCGTGCCGTTTGTTTCGATATCGATCACCAGCTTGTCGAGGTCGGTGCGCTGTTCAACGCGCGCAGCTTCCACGGCATAGGCAACGCGACGCACCGGCGAGAACGACGCATCCAGCATCAGACGACCGATGGTGCGGGTCTCTTCGTCCGGACGACGACGCGCGGCAGCCGGCTGATAGCCGAAACCACGCTCGATCTTCAGGCGCATGTTCAGCGCCGTGTCCTTGGTCAGGTGGCAGATCACGTGGTCGCCGTTGATGATCTCGACGTTGTGATCGGTCCTGATGTCGGCCGCAGTGACCGTGCCCGGACCCTGCTTGGACAACGACAGCGTCGCGCTGTCGCCACTATGCATACGAATCGCCACGTCTTTCAGGTTGAGCAGGACGTCAAGCACGTCTTCCTGCAGCCCTTCGACCGTGGTGTACTCGTGCAGCACGCCGTCGATCTCGACCTCGGTGATCGCAAAACCCGGGATCGACGACAACAGCACACGACGCAGGGCATTGCCCAGCGTGTGCCCGTAACCGCGCTCCAAGGGCTCGATCACGACCTTTGCGCGATTGTCGGTAAGACGTTCGATCTGCGGACCACGGGGGCGCAGAACCTGGTTGGCGGTAACCGTCATGTTGCGGGGTCTCCTGCGAACCTCCGGCGGTGCCGGAGGCTCTCCAATGTGAATTACTTCGAATACAACTCGACGATCAGCGCTTCGTTGATATCCGAAGGCAGGTCAGCGCGATCCGGAACGGCCTTGAACACGCCGCTGAACTTCTTCGAATCGACTTCGACCCACGACGGCGTCATGTCGTGCTGCTCAGCCACGGTCAGGGCTTCCTGCACGCGAAGCTGCTTCTGTGCCTTTTCCGACAGCGTGATCGCATCGCCAGCCTTGATCTGGTACGAAGCCAGATTCACCGACTTGCCATTGACCAACACGCCACGGTGCGACACCAGCTGGCGCGCGGCCGGACGGGTGACGGCAAAGCCCATGCGGTAGCAGACGTTGTCCAGACGGGTTTCCAGCAACTGCAGCAGGTTCTCGCCGGTGTTGCCCTTCTTGGTCGAGGCCTTCTTGTAGTAGTTGCGGAACTGACGCTCCAGCAAACCGTAGATGCGCTTGACCTTCTGCTTTTCGCGCAGCTGGGTGGCATAGTCGGAGAGCTTGCCTTTGCGAGCCGCGCCGTGTTGGCCGGGCTTCTGCTCAAGCTTGCACTTGGAGTCCAGCGCGCGCGCCGGGCTCTTGAGGGAAAGATCGACGCCTTCGCGGCGGGCGAGCTTACAGGTAGGACCGATATAACGAGCCATTTCTTATCGCTCCCTTTAGACGCGACGCTTCTTCGGCGGACGGCACCCGTTGTGCGGGATTGGCGTCACGTCGATGATGTTGGTGATCTTGTAGCCCACGTTGTTCAACGAACGCACGGCCGACTCACGGCCCGGACCCGGACCCTTGATACGCACTTCCAGCGACTTCACGCCGTAGTCGAGCGCAGCGCGGCCAGCCTTTTCGGCGGCAACCTGAGCAGCGAACGGGGTCGACTTGCGCGAACCACGGAAGCCGGCGCCGCCGGACGTGGCCCACGACAGTGCATTGCCCTGGCGATCGGTGATGGTGACGATGGTGTTGTTGAACGAAGCGTGGACGTGAGCGACGCCGTCAGTGATGACGCGCTTGATCTTCTTCTTCGTTTTCTTTTCTGCTGGCTTTGCCATGATCTATCCCTTACTTCCTGATCGCCTTGCGCGGACCCTTGCGGGTGCGGGCGTTGGTACGGGTGCGCTGACCACGCAGCGGGAGACCACGGCGATGACGCAGACCGCGATAGCAGCCCAGGTCCATCAGTCGCTTGATCGCGATACCGATTTCGCGGCGCAGGTCGCCTTCGACGACATACTTGCCGACCTCGGCGCGCAGGCGCTCGATTTCGGGTTCGGACAGATCACGAATCTTCGTGGTCGAGGTAACGCCTGCGGATTCGCAGAGCTTCTTCGAACGGGTACGGCCGATGCCGTAGATGCTTTGCAACCCGACCCAGACGTGCTTCTGGGCTGGCAGGTTGACGCCTGCAATACGCGCCATGACGCGATTCTCCAACTGAGTGATGGCCCGACAGCGCCCAGGCGCCATCCGGCAGGATGGATCAAAAGTGAACTCGGAATTGTAGCAAGGCCTCGGATTGCTTTGAAGCCCGTGGAACCAAAAGTTCCATGGACCCGGCGTGGGGAGTGTGCCCTCGCTCCGGCGCCGGACGATGTTGATCCAGAAAATTTCTCCGAATCGCCTGTGCTACTCCCGCACAGGACCACCTCGTCACACCCGCGCGCGAGACGTCGCGCGAGCCGCCCTTCTGATCGGAAGATCGTGGCCCGGGAACCAGGCCGTCTTCACGCAATGAAGATCTAGTGTACCACTTAACTGCGCGCCAGACCGCCGCGCGAGCCACCCTTGAGGTTGGCCTTCTTCAGCAGGCTCTCATACTGATGCGACATCAGATGGGCCTGGATCTGCGCGATGAAGTCCATCACCACCACCACGGCGATCAGCAACGACGTACCACCGAAGTGGAACGAGGTGCCCAGCTGGGTGCGCATGATTTCCGGCAGCAGGCAGACGATCACCAGGTACAACGAACCCGCTGCGGTCAGGCGCGTCAGCACGCCGTCCACATAGTCAGCCGTCGCCTTGCCCGGACGGATACCGGGAATCAGTGCGCCCGACTTCTTGAGGTTGTCAGCGGTTTCCTGCGAGTTGAACACCAGCGCGGTATAGAAGAACGCGAAACCGATGATCAGTGCGGCGAACACCAGCATGTGCACCGGCTCGCCGGGCCCGAGCGCATTGGCGATCTTCTGCAGCCACGAACCCACACCGCTGCCAGACGCCGCCTGACCCGACCACATCGACAGCGTGGCCGGGAAGGCCAGGATGCTAGAGGCGAAGATCGGCGGAATCACGCCTGCCATGTTGAGCTTCAACGGCAGGAACGAGGTCTGGTTCATGTACGCATTGCGGCCGCCCTGGCGGCGTGCGTAATTGACTGTGATACGCCGCTGCCCGCGCTCGACGAACACCACGAACAGCGTGAACGCCAGAATGGTGATGACGATCAGCAGCAGCGAGATGAAGCTCAGATTGCCTTCGCGGAAGGCCTCGACGGTCTGGATCGCCGCCGACGGAAGGCCTGCAACGATGCCGGCAAAGATGATCAGCGACACGCCGTTACCGATGCCACGCTCGGTGACCTGCTCGCCCACCCACATCAGGAAGATGGTGCCGGCAGTCAGCGCAATCACTGCGGTGAGCACAAAGCCCATGCCCGGCGCGTACACCACCGGAGCGCCACCAGGTGCGGTCTGGTTCTGCAGTGCCAGCGCGATACTGCCGCCCTGCACCACCGCCAGCAACACCGCACCGATGCGCGAATACTGGGTGATCTTGCGTCGGCCGGATTCGCCTTCCTTCTGCATCGCCTTGAGGGCGGGAAAGATGTGCGTGGCCAACTGGATCACGATCGATGCCGAGATATACGGCATCACGTTCAACGCAAAAATACTGAAACGGTGCAGGGCGCCGCCCGAGAACATGTTGAACATGTCCACGATGCCGCCGCCCTGCGCCTGCATCAACGAAAGCATGGCATCGGGATTCACGCCAGGCACCGGCACATAGCAGCCGATGCGATAGACGATCAATGCCCCGAGGACGAACAGTAGCCGCTGGCGAAGTTCCGTGAACCTGCCGAGCCCGCCACCGAGGTTACCAATGCCAGCCTGCGCCATCTGCCGATTACTCCTCTACGCTGCCGCCGGCAGCTTCGATTGCTGCCTTGGCGCCCGCACTTGCGGCGACACCCTTCAGCACGAACTTCTTGCTCAGCTCGCCCTTCAGCACGATCTTCGCCTTCTTGGCGCGGCTCGGGACCAGATTGGCCGCACGCAGCGCTGCAAAGTCGATCTCACCGGCTTCCAGCTTGTCCAGCTGGTAGGACAACACTTCGGCACTGTCACGCGCCATCTTGGAACGGAAGCCGATCTTCGGCAGACGGCGCTGCATCGGCGTCTGGCCGCCTTCGAAGCCGGCCTTGATCTTGCCGCCGCCCTTGCGAGCGAACGAACCCTTGTGGCCGCGGCCGCAGGTCTTGCCGAGACCGGAACCGATGCCGCGACCGACGCGGGTGCGCTCGGTACGGGCGCCGTCGGCGGGCTTGAGGTCATTGAGATGCAAAGTCATGGGATTAGTCCTCAACCTTGACGAGGTAGTGAACGGTATTGATCAGACCGCGAACCTGCGGGCTGTCCTTCAGTTCACGCACATCGTTGAGCTTATTCAGGCCCAACGCACGCACCGACAGGCGGTGACGCGATTGGGTTCCACGCAGGCCACGCACCAGGCGCACCTTCACGGTCTTGTTGGTGTCCTTAGCCATGGTTGAGCTCCTCCACCTTCTTGCCGCGCTTGGCCGCAACACGGGCCGGCGACTGCACTTCCGACAGACCCTTCAGGGTTGCACGGACCAGGTTGATCGGATTACGCGAACCAACCGCCTTGGCCAGCACGTTCTTGACGCCGACCGCTTCCAGCACGGCGCGCATGGCGCCGCCGGCGATGACGCCCGTACCTTCCGACGCCGGCTGCATGTAGACGCGTGCTGCGCCGTGGCCGGACTTGACGGCGTGCCACAAGGTACCGTTGTTCAGATCCACAGTGGCCAGGTTCTTGCGCGCCTGCTCCATCGACTTCTGGATGGCGACCGGTACTTCGCGCGCCTTGCCATAACCGAAACCGACCTTGCCCAGACCATCGCCGACCACGGTCAACGCGGTGAAGGTGAACTGGCGACCGCCCTTGACCGTCTTGCTGACGCGATTGACCGCGACCAGCTTTTCGATCATGCCATCGTCGACTTTCTCTTCGCGGTTACGGTCGCGATCACGACCCCGCGGTGCACGTTCTTCTGCCATCTTGATTCCTTGATTGATTGGGTATGTACGGCTCGAAGCCGCTTATGGTTGTGAAGTCACGCTGTGTTCCCGGCACCGTTGCAAAAGAACGGGACGGTCCGGCATCTCCCCTGCCGGCGGTAACGCGGATGTGGCCGATGGCCACATCCGCAGCAGTGCTTAGAACTGCAGGCCGCCTTCGCGAGCTGCGTCGGCCAGCGCCTTGATACGGCCATGGTAGCGATAGCCCGAGCGGTCGAATGCGACCTTCTCGATGCCCGCAGCCTTGGCGCGCTCGGCGATCAGCTTGCCGACCTTGACGGCCGCATCGCTGTTCTTGCCGTTCTTCAGGCCTTCCTTGACGTCGGCCTGCAGGGTGTTCGCCGCAGCGATCACCTTGGAGCCGTCGGCGGTGAAGACCTGCGCATACAGATGCTGGCCGGTGCGCAGCACCGACAGGCGAGCGACGCCCAGTTCACGGATGTGCGAACGGGTGGACTTTGCGCGACGCAGACGGGCGATGTTCTTGTTGATGCTCATGATATTTATCCTACGGAAGCTGAAGGGAAAGCGCGCTCCTATCAAAAGTCCGCACAGGGATGTGCGGGCTCTTGCGAGGGACTCGCCATTAAGCCTTCTTGGCTTCCTTGCGAATGATGACTTCACCGGCGTACTTCACACCCTTGCCCTTGTAGGGCTCCGGCGGACGGAAACCGCGAATCTTGGCGGCAACTTCGCCGACGCGCTGCTTGTCGGCGCCCTGGACCACGATTTCGGTCTGGGTCGGGGTCGACAGCGTGATGCCTTCCGGCGCCACGAACACCAGCGGGTGCGAGAAGCCGAGCGCCAGGCTCAGGTCCTTGCCCTGCATGGCGGCACGGTAACCGACGCCCACCAGCTCGAGCTTGCGCTCGAAGCCTTCGGACACGCCCTTGACCATATTGGCAAGGATGGCGCGCACGGTGCCGGTGATGGCGATCTGCGACGGCTCGTTGGCCGACAGCGTGGCAACGTCGCCGTCAACGGCGATTTCGACGCCAACCGGCTTCGGCAGGGTCAGGGTGCCCTTCGGGCCCTTGACGCTGACCAGCTCGGGCTGGACCTTGAGTTCAACACCCTTCGGAAGGGAGACAGGCTTCTTGGCTACACGGGACATGATCGATTCCTTCCCTTAGGCCACGAAGCACAGGACTTCACCACCAACGCCGGCTTCGCGAGCCTGCGCATCGGTCATGATGCCCTTCGACGTGGAAATGATGGCGATACCCAGGCCACCCAGGACCTTGGGCAGCTCGGTCTTGCCGCGGTACTGGCGCAGACCCGAGCGCGAGAAACGCTTCAGGGTCTCGATGACCGGACGGCCTTCGAAATACTTCAGCACGATTTCCAGCTCCGACTTGTTGTTCTCGGTCGCTGTCACGCGCAGGTCGGTGATGTAACCCTCGTCCTTCAGGACTTGGGCGATCGCGACCTTGATCTTGGACGACGGCAATTTCACCGTCTGCTTACCAACCGCGGCCGCATTCTTGATGCGTACCAGCAGGTCGGCGATGGGATCAGTCATGCTCATATGAGTACCTTTGAGTGCACCGATATCCGCTTTCGCGAAAATCTTGTGTTTTCCTGGGGATGGGCCAGGACCCTTTACGCCATGCCAGGCCCGTGCGGGCAAGACAGAAGCGGAAGTATACGACAAAAGAGCCCGACTTGCGTCGGACTCCCATGTTGAACAGAACCATCCTGCTCAAGCCGGCCGCGAGCGACCGGCAATGCTGTTACCAACTTGCCTTGCGCAGGCCCGGAACGTCGCCGTTCATGGTGGCTTTGCGCAGCATGTTGCGACCCAGACCGAACTTGCGGTAGACACCGCGCGGACGACCGGACAACTCGCAACGGTTGCGGTGGCGGCTCGGCGACGAATCGCGCGGCAGCTTCTGCAACTTGGTCGACGCGTCGATCTTCTCTTCGTAGGACGCATCCTGGCTGGAGAGGATCTTCTTCAGCGCATCACGCTTGCCGGCGAATTTCTTCGCCAGCTTTGCACGCTTGATGTCGCGGTGGATCATGGAGGTCTTTGCCATTTCGGATGTCCTCGACGGTCAGTTACGGAACGGGAACTTGAACGCTGCCAGCAGCGCCTTCGCTTCCGCATCCGTCTTGGCGGTGGTGGTGATGGCGATATCCATACCGCGGATCGCGTCGACGGCGTCGAAGTCGATTTCCGGGAAGATGATCTGTTCCTTCACACCCATGTTGAAGTTGCCACGACCGTCAAAGGAGCGACCCGAAACACCACGGAAGTCGCGCACGCGCGGCAGTGAGATGTTGATCAGACGATCCAGAAACTCGTACATCTTGGCGCGACGCAACGTGGTCTTGCAGCCGATCGGCCAACCGTCACGAATCTTGAACGATGCGACCGAAACGCGCGACTTGGTGACCACCGGCTTCTGACCGGAGATCTTGGACATGTCGGCGACCGCATTTTCCAGAATCTTCTTGTTGGTAGCCGCCTCGCCCACGCCCATGTTGAGCGTGACCTTGACCAGCTTCGGCACTTCCATCGGATTGGTGTAGCCGAATTCCTTCATCAGGGCCGGAACCACGTTTTCCTTGTAAAACTTTTCGAGACGAGTGTTCATGATCGCATTCCTCAGGCGTCGAGCGCCTCACCGCTGGAGCGGAACACACGCAATTTGCGTCCATCCTCCAGCACCTTGAAGCCAACGCGCTCGCCCTTGCCCGTTGCCGGGTTGACGATATTGACGTTGGAGATATGGATCGACGCTTCACGCTCGACCACGCCGCCGGCGATACCCGCCTGCGGGTTCGGCTTGGTGTGGCGCTTGATGACGTTGGCATTGGAGACGATCACGCGATCGCCATCCACACGCACAACTTCACCCTGCTTACCCTTGTCCTTGCCGGTGTTGATGACGACCTGGTCGCCCTTCTTGATACGGTTAGCCATGTATATGTCCTCCGCTCACAGCACTTCGGGAGCGAGCGAGACGATCTTCATGAACTTCTCGGAACGCAGCTCGCGCGTCACCGGCCCGAAGATGCGGGTCCCGATCGGCTCCTGCTTATTGTTCAACAGCACAGCGGCGTTGCCATCGAAGCGGATCAGCGAACCGTCGGGACGGCGCACACCCTTGCGGGTACGCACCACGACGGCGTCGTAGACTTCGCCCTTCTTGACCTTACCGCGCGGAATGGCGTCCTTGACGGTCACCTTGATGATGTCGCCAATGTGTGCGTAACGGCGCTTGGAGCCGCCCAGCACCTTGATGCACATCACTTCCTTGGCACCCGAATTGTCGGCGACATCGAGGTAGCTCTGCATCTGGATCATGATTCAGATCTCCCTTATTCGGCCGAACGGGTGACGATTTCGACCACCCGCCAGTTCTTGGTCTTGGACATTGGAGCAATCTCGGTCACACGCACGACATCGCCTTCGTTGCAGGCATTGTCGGCGTCGTGTGCGTGGAGCTTGGACGAGCGCTTGATGTACTTACCGTACAACGGGTGCTTGACCTGGCGCTCCACCAACACGGTGACCGTCTTGTCCATCTTGTTGCTGACGACACGGCCTTCGACCGTGCGCAGCGCTTGCTTTTCGTTGTTGTCGCTCATCGCGGCCGTCCTTACTTGGTGCTGCCGAGCAGGTACTTGACGCGAGCAATCTCGCGGCGCACCCGGCGGGTATCGTGGGTCTTCGGCAGCTGGCCGGTGACCTGCTGCATACGGAGCGAGAACTGCTCCTTACGCAGATCGGTCAGGTGGGCCTTCAGTTCGTCAGCCGACTTCTCGCGGAGTTGTTTGATATCCATCAGCGCACCGTCCGGGTCACGAAAGTGGTGGTCACCGACAATTTCGCGGCGGCAAGGCGGAACGCCTCACGTGCGATATCCTCGGGAATACCCTCGATTTCATAGATCATGCGGCCCGGCTGAATCTGCGCGACCCAGTACTCCACGTTGCCCTTACCGGAGCCCATGCGGACTTCGATCGGCTTCTTGGTGATCGGCTTGTCGGGGAACACACGAATCCACATCTTGCCTCCCTTCTTGACGTGGCGGCTGATCGTACGACGTGCTGCTTCAATCTGACGCGCGGTCAGCTGACCGTGCGCGGTTGCCTTGAGGCCGTACTCGCCGAAGCTGACGGCGTTTCCGCTCCATGCCAGGCCGTCGTTACGGCCCTTGTGCATCTTGCGATATTTGGTTCGCTTGGGTTGCAACATTGCCGTTACCTCGCTTCACGAGCCGGGCGCGAAGGACGGTCACCACGGTCGCCGCGATCGTTACGATCGTTGCGCGGGCTGTCGTCCTGCTTCTCCTGGCCAACCTGGGAGAAGTCGAAGACCTCACCCTTATAGATCCAGACCTTGATGCCGATGATGCCGTACGTCGTGGACGCCTCGGCAAAACCGTAATCGATGTCGGCACGTAGCGTGTGCAGCGGCACGCGGCCTTCGCGGTACCACTCCGAACGGGCGATTTCTGCACCGTTGAGGCGGCCAGCCACATTGACCTTGATGCCCAGGGCACCCAAGCGCATCGCGTTGCCGACCGAGCGCTTCATTGCGCGGCGGAACATGATGCGACGCTCAAGCTGCTGCGCGATCGACTCGGCGACCAGCTGCGCATCCAGCTCCGGCTTGCGCACTTCGGTGACGTTGATGTGGGCAGGAACACCCATCATCGCGCTCACTTCCTTACGCAGCTTTTCGATGTCCTCGCCACGCTTGCCGATCACCACGCCCGGACGGGCGGTGTGGATCGTCACGCGGGCGGTTTTGGCAGGGCGCTCGATCAAGATCTTGCTGATACCTGCCTGCGCGAGCTTCTTGCGCAGCATTTCACGCACTTTCAGGTCGGCTGCCAGGTAGGCGGCGAAGTCGGCCTTGCTTGCGTACCACTTGGAATTCCAGTCCTTGGCGATGCCAAGGCGAATTCCAGTCGGATGAACTTTATGACCCATGGTCTTTTCCTTTCCGCTTACTTGGCGGCGCCGACAATCACAGTGATGTGACTGGTGCGCTTGAGGATGCGGGTACCGCGGCCTTTCGCCCGCGCCATGAAACGCTTCAGGGAGGGACCTTCATCAACCATGATGGTCTTGACCTTCAGCTCGTCGACATCCGCGCCCTGATTGTTCTCGGCATTGGCAATAGCCGACTCCACAACCTTCTTGATCAGGTGCGCAGCCTTCTTGTCCGAGAACTTCAGCAGATTGACCGCACGTTCGGCGGACAGTCCACGCACCTGGTCAGCGACCAGACGGGCCTTCTGCGGGGAGATGCGCGCGGTGCGCAGGATTGCTTTCGCTTCCATCGTCATCTCTCCTTACCTGCTCGACTTCTTGTCGCCACCGTGACCCTTGAAGGTCCGGGTGACGGCAAATTCGCCGAGCTTGTGGCCGACCATATTCTCGTTGACGAGCACCGGAATGTGGTTCTTGCCGTTATGCACGGCGATGGTGATGCCTACCATTTCCGGCAGGATCATCGAACGGCGCGACCAGGTCTTGATCGGCTTCTTGCTACCCGCAGCGGACTCCACCTTCTTTGCAAGGTGGTGATCGACGAACGGGCCCTTCTTAAGTGAACGTGCCATGGTCGATTAGCCCCTACGATCGCGGACGATGAATTGCTGGGTGCGCTTGTTCTTGCGCGTCTTGTAACCCTTGGTCGGAACACCCCACGGGGTGACCGGATGCGGATTACCCTGGCCAGCCTTGGCCTCACCACCACCGTGCGGGTGATCGACCGGGTTCATGGCCGCACCGCGAACGGTCGGACGAACACCGCGCCAGCGCTTGGCGCCAGCCTTGCCCAGCTTCTCGAGGTTGTGCTCGTCGTTGCCGACTTCGCCGATGGTGGCGCGGCACTCGACCGGCACCTTGCGCATTTCGCCCGAGCGCAGACGCAGCGTGGCATAGATGCCTTCGCGAGCGACCAGCTGGACGGCTGCACCGGCAGCACGTGCGATCTGAGCGCCCTTACCCGGCTTCAGCTCGATACCGTGAACCGTCGTACCGACCGGGATGTTGCGCAGCGGCAGCGTATTGCCGGTCTTGATCGGTGCGTTGGCACCGGCAATGACCTGATCGCCAGCCTTCAAGCCCTTGGGGGCGATGATGTAGCGACGCTCGCCGTCGACGTAGCACAGCAGGGCGATATGAGCGGTACGGTTCGGATCGTATTCGATCCGCTCCACACGCGCCGGAATACCTTCCTTGTTGCGCTTGAAGTCGATGATGCGGTAGTGCTGCTTGTGGCCACCACCGACGTGACGCACGGTGATGCGGCCATGGTGGTTACGACCACCGGACTTGCTCTGCGAGTCGAGCAGCGCCGCGTGCGGTGCGCCCTTGTGCAGATCGGGGGTGACCACGCGCACGGCGGAACGACGGCCGGGAGAGGTGGGTTTGAACTTCATCAATGGCATGGGATGGACCTCAGGCCTTGGCCGTTACGTCGATGGACTGACCATCAACCAGGCGGACGTACGCCTTGCGCCAATTGCCACGGCTGCCAGCACGGTTACGGAAGGACTTGCTCTTGCCCTTGACGTTGACCACGTTGACTGCTTTGACCTTGACGTCGAACAGCTGCTCAACCGCGGCCTTTACATCGGCCTTGGTGGCTTCGTTCGAAACTTCGAAGACATACTGGTTGGAGATTTCCTGCAGGCGCGCGGTCTTTTCGGAGACTCGCGGAGCACGCAGCACGCTGAAGATTTTTTCGTTGCTGCTCATGCCAGCCACTCCTCGACCTTCTTGACCGCATCGGCGGTGATCACGACCGTATCGGCCCCGACCAGAGCGACCGGATCCAGACCCTGCACATCACGCACCTGCACATAAGGCAGATTGCGGGCGGACAGATACAGGTGCTCGGACGCTTCCTCGGTGACGATCAGCGGGCGCTTGCCCACGTCCAGTCCCTTCAGCTTCTCGATCAGACCCTGGGTCTTGGTGGTTTCGACGTCGAACGCATCGACGATCATCAGGCGACCCTGGCGATTAAGCTCAGAGAAGATCGCGCAGATGGCCGCACGGTACATCTTGCGGTTGACTTTCTGTTCGAAGCTGCGCGGCTTGGCCGCAAAGGTCACGCCGCCGCCGATGAAGATCGGAGCCGTCAGCGCGCCATGACGCGCACCGCCGCCCTTCTGCTTCTTCGACTTCTTGGTCGTGCCCGCAACTTCCGAACGCGTCTTCTGAGCCTTGGTACCAGCGCGGCCGGCATTGCGATAAGCGACGACGACCTGGTGAACCAGATCTTCGCTGAATTCGCGACCGAACACGGCATCGGAGACCGAGACCTTGTTGTTGCTACCCGTGATAACGAGTTCCATCGTCATCTCTCCTTATGCCTTGCTCGCCGGACGGACGATCACGTCGCCACCAGCTGCGCCAGGCACGGCGCCGCGGATAGCAATCAGACCACGCTCGACGTCGACCTTGACCACTTCCAGGTTCTGCGTGCTTTGCTGCACGGCGCCCATGTGGCCCGACATCTTCTTACCCGGGAAAACGCGACCCGGGGTCTGGCGCTGACCCAACGAACCCGGCGCGCGATGCGACAGCGAGTTACCGTGAGTTGCATCGCCCATACGGAAGTTGTAGCGCTTGATGGTGCCCTGGAAACCCTTACCCTTGGTGACGCCCTGGACGTCGACCTTCTGGCCGACCTCGAAGATGTCCGCCTTGATTTCGCCGCCGACGGCGAAATCGCCGAGCTGCGCATCTTCAACGCGGAATTCCCACAAGCCGCGACCCGCTTCCACCTTCGCCTTGGCGAAGTGACCAGCGGCCGGCTTGTTGACCAGTGCGGCGCGACGCGCGCCAACGGTAATCTGCACTGCGCTGTAACCGTCGGTTTCAACGGTCTTGATCTGCGCGATGCGGTTCGGAGTTGCTTCGATCAGCGTAACCGGCACCGAGCGGCCGTCTTCAGTGAAGACGCGGCTCATGCCAGCCTTGCGGCCCACGAAGCCCAACGAATATTTCTTCGTCATGGTCGTAGTCCTCAGGTCAACTTGATCTGTACGTCGACGCCAGCCGCGAGTTCGAGCTTCATCAGCGCGTCCACGGTCTTGTCGTTCGGGTCGACGATATCGAGCACACGCTTGTGCGTGCGGGTTTCGTACTGGTCACGCGCATCCTTGTCGGCATGCGGGGATACGAGGATGGTGTAACGTTCGATCTTGGTCGGCAACGGGATCGGGCCACGCACTTGCGCGCCGGTCCGCTTAGCCGTTTCGACGATCTCGCTGGCCGAACGGTCGATCAAACGATGATCGAACGCCTTCAACCGAATCCGGATCTTTTGTTCCGACATGACGGAAGCTTCCTTCGTTAAAAGAGCGACGGGCAAGGCCTCTGGGATACCTGCCCCGATATTCCTGACGTAGATGAAATCGCCGCGCATCCTGCTGGCGAGGGCATTTCCTCCGCCCAAAAACTGAGGCAGACCGGTAAACCGGCCCGCCCAGACGGAAAAGTATAGTGCGCAACAAGAGCACGGTCAACAACATGTGAGTTGTTGAGTGCTCCATGCAACGCGACCTTCCCGGTCTGGCGAACACGAGCGGCATCCTGCCGTTCTTTTCGCTGTAACTCAGCGCCCTACCCAGGGACACCGAGCCGCGCATTATAGCGATGGACTTTTACCTGTGCAAGCGCCCTGGTCTGTCAATACGCCCCCGCAAGCACATCCACCCGACCTGGCGAACAAAAAAAGGGCCGGCTTGCGCCGACCCTCCTTCTTGCAGATCCAGCGACTAAAGCCGCTGGATTGCAGACACTTACTTGATGATCTTGGCAACCACGCCGGCGCCGACGGTACGACCGCCTTCACGGATGGCGAAGCGCAGACCTTCGTCCATCGCGACCGGGTTGATCAGGGTCACGACCATCTTCACGTTGTCGCCCGGCATCACCATCTCCACGCCTTCCGGCAGCTGGCAGGCGCCAGTGATGTCGGTGGTGCGGAAGTAGAACTGCGGACGGTAGCCCTTGAAGAACGGGGTATGACGACCACCCTCGTCCTTGGACAGCACGTAGACTTCGGCTTCGAACTCGGTGTGCGGCTTGATCGAACCCGGCTTGCACAGCACCTGGCCGCGCTCGACGTCGTCACGCTTGGTGCCGCGCAGCAGCAGACCGGCGTTGTCGCCTGCCTGGCCCTGGTCCAGCAGCTTGCGGAACATTTCCACGCCGGTGACGGTGGTCTTCTGGGTGTCGCGGATGCCGACGATTTCGATTTCGTCGCCAACCTTGATGATGCCGCGCTCGATACGACCGGTCACCACGGTGCCGCGGCCGGAGATCGAGAACACGTCTTCGACCGGCATCAGGAACGGACGGTCGACGTCGCGGGTCGGCTCCGGAATGAACGAATCCAGCGCCTCGACCAGCTTCAGGATCGCCGGCACGCCGATTTCGCTCTGGTCGCCGTCCAGCGCCAGACGCGCCGAACCGTGGATGATCGGGGTGTCATCGCCCGGGAAGTCGTACTTGCTGAGCAGCTCGCGCACTTCCATCTCGACCAGCTCGAGCAGCTCGGCGTCGTCGACCATGTCGGCCTTGTTCAGGAAAACCACGATGTGCGGCACGCCAACCTGACGCGAGAGCAGGATGTGCTCGCGGGTCTGCGGCATCGGGCCGTCAGCAGCCGAACACACCAGGATCGCGCCGTCCATCTGCGCCGCACCGGTGATCATGTTCTTGACGTAGTCGGCGTGGCCGGGGCAATCGACGTGCGCGTAGTGACGGGTCGGGGACTCGTATTCGACGTGGGCGGTCGAAATCGTGATGCCGCGCGCCTTCTCTTCCGGCGCCGCGTCGATCGCGTCATACGCCTTGAACTCGCCACCGAAACGCTCAGCACCGATCTTGGTCAGCGCGGCTGTCAACGTGGTCTTGCCATGGTCAACGTGACCGATGGTGCCGACGTTCACGTGCGGCTTGGTGCGCTCAAATTTAGCTTTTGCCATGACTAACTACCTCTAATTGAAAAATTTGTGAGAAGCGGCTGAGCGAACTCAGCCCTTCTTGGTGACGGCGTCGGCGATGTTGGCCGGTGCCTCTTCGTAGTGGTCGAATTCCATCGAGAACGTCGCGCGGCCCTGGCTCATCGAGCGCAGCGAGGTCGCGTAGCCGAACATTTCACCGAGCGGAATCATCGCGTTGATGATCTTGCCCGACGGGCTGTCGTCCTGACCCTGCAACACGCCACGACGGCGGCTCACGTCGCCCATCACGTCACCCAGGTAATCCTCCGGGCTGACGATTTCGACCTTCATGATCGGCTCCAGCAACACCGGGCTGGCTTTCGCAAAGCCCTGCTTGAACGCCATCGACGCGGCCAGCTTGAACGCCATTTCCGAGGAGTCGACGTCGTGGTACGAGCCGAACACCAGCTTGACCTTCACGCCCACCACCGGGAAGCCAGCGATCGGACCACTGGTGATCGTCTCGCGCAGACCTTTTTCGACCGAGGGGATGAATTCCTTCGGAATGATGCCGCCGGTGATGTCGTTGATGAAGAGGAAATCGTCCTTGACGTTGTCGCTCTTGCGATCGTCCTCGGTCATCGGCGACAGCTCGATCACCACGTGACCGTACTGACCCTTACCACCGGACTGCTTGGCGTGCTTGTAGTCGGACTTGACGTCGGACTTGCGGATGGTTTCGCGGTAGGCCACCTGCGGCTTGCCGACGTTGGCCTCGACATTGAACTCGCGACGCATACGGTCAACGATGATGTCCAGGTGCAACTCGCCCATGCCCGAGATGATGGTCTGGCCGGATTCCTCGTCGGTCTTGACGCGGAACGAGGGATCTTCCTGCGCCAGACGGCCCAGGGCCATGCCCATCTTTTCCTGGTCCGACTTGGTCTTGGGCTCCACCGCCATCGAGATCACCGGCTCCGGGAACACCATGCGCTCCAGGGTGATGACCTTGTCCTGCGCACACAGCGTGTCGCCGGTGGTGACGTCCTTCAGACCCACGGCAGCGGCGATGTCACCAGCGCGCACTTCCTTGATCTCTTCGCGATTGTTGGAGTGCATCTGCAGGATGCGGCCCACGCGCTCTTTCTTCGACTTGACCGGGTTGTAGACCTGGTCGCCGGAGTTCAACGTGCCCGAGTAGACACGGAAGAACGTCAGCGAGCCCACGAACGGGTCGGTCATGATCTTGAACGCCAACGCCGAGAACGGCGCGGTATCGGTGGCCGGACGGGTGTCTTCCTTCTCGTCCTCATCGATACCCTGGACCGGCGGACGGTCGGCCGGCGACGGCAACAGGTGCACGACGCCGTCGAGCATGGCCTGCACGCCCTTGTTCTTGAACGCCGAACCGCAGAACACCGGCACGATTTCGACCTTCAGGGTGCGCTCGCGCAGACCCACCAGGATCTCTTCTTCGCTCAGGTCGCCCTCGTTGAGGTACTTGTCCATCAGGTCTTCGCTGGCTTCTGCAGCCGCCTCGACCATGAACGAACGCGCCTCGGTCGCGATCTCGACCAGATCGGCCGGGATGTCGCGGTATTCGAAGGTGGTGCCCTGCGATGCGGTATCCCAATGGATCGCCTTCATCTTGAGCAGGTCGACCACGCCCTCGAAGCCGTCTTCAGCGCCGATCGGCACCTGCATCGGCACAGCGTAGGCACCCAGACGGGCCTTCAGCTGCTCGACGACCTTGTCGAAGTTGGCACCGGTACGGTCCATCTTGTTGACGAAGGCCATGCGCGGCACCGAGTACTTGTTGGCCTGACGCCACACGGTCTCGGACTGCGGCTGCACGCCACCGACGGCGCACAACACGAACACCGCACCGTCGAGCACGCGCAAGGAGCGCTCCACTTCGATGGTGAAGTCAACGTGCCCGGGGGTGTCGATGATGTTGAAGCGGTGCTGCGGCATGGACTTGTCCATGCCCGACCAGAACGCGGTGGTCGCAGCGGAGGTGATGGTGATACCACGCTCCTGCTCCTGCTCCATCCAGTCCATCACTGCAGCGCCGTCATGGACTTCGCCGATCTTGTGACTGACACCGGTGTAGAACAGGATGCGCTCGGAAGTGGTGGTCTTGCCGGCATCGATGTGGGCCATGATGCCGAAGTTGCGGTAACGCTCGATAGGGGTGGTGCGGGCCACGGGGAGCCTCTCAATTTCTTGGATTTCGGATGGCCGAACGCCGCCTTTCGGCGGCCTTCGGATTGGATGCGACGCGTAACGCGTCGCAAACAGCACTCAGATGGTGCTGAAGGGCCCCGTTACCAAGGCCCACGAGGTCACCAGCGGTAATGTGCGAACGCCTTGTTCGCCTCCGCCATACGGTGCGTCTCTTCGCGCTTCTTGATCGCGCCGCCGCGGCTTTCCGAGGCGTCCAGCAGTTCTGCAGCCAGCTTGCGCGGCATGGTGTTCTCGCCACGCTTGCGCGCGGAGTCGATCAACCAGCGCATTGCCAGCGCCATGCGACGGGAGGAGCGCACTTCGACGGGCACCTGATAGGTAGCACCACCGACGCGACGCGATTTAACTTCGACAGCCGGGGCCACGTTGTCCAGTGCTTTCTGCACCAGCTCGACGGCATTCGGATTCTTTTCGCCAATGACGTCCATCGCGCCATAGACAATTTTCTCAGCAACCGACTTCTTGCCACTTTGCATCACCATATTGATGAAGCGGGCAATGGTTTCGCTGCCATGCTTTGGATCAGGCAGGACGGTGCGCTGCGGAGTAGAACCTTTACGGGACATTGGAGTGTTTCCTTAGCTCTTCGGGCGCTTGGCGCCGTACTTGGAACGACCTTGACGGCGCTTTGCGACGCCGGCGGCGTCCAGCGAACCACGGACGGTGTGATAACGCACACCGGGAAGATCCTTGACGCGGCCACCACGAATCAGGACCACGGAGTGCTCCTGCAGGTTGTGGCCTTCACCACCGATGTAGCTGATGACCTCTTCCTGGTTCGTCAGGCGCACTTTGGCAACCTTACGCAGGGCCGAGTTCGGCTTCTTCGGGGTAGTGGTGTAGACGCGTGTGCAGACGCCACGGCGCTGCGGACACTTGTCCAGTGCCGGGGAGGCACTCTTGTAGGTGGTCGCTTGCCGAGGCTTGCGGACCAGCTGATTGATCGTCGTCATCAGTTGATTCTTCTGATTGAGAGGCCGAGACGGCCTTGCACGAAAACAAAGGCAGGCCGAAAAACGGCCCGCCGAGACAGGGAAGTATAGCTGGCAGGACGAAACTCCGTCAACTTCACGGAATTCTAACCCTGCTGGCCCATCCAAGGCCGGAAAACGGAGGGCCTCCTGCCCTCCTTTTCGCTTGGCTTACGGCGGTCTTGCGACCGCCGTCGGAGCGCTTACTCCTCGTCCGCGCCAGCGTCGGCCACGGCTGCGACCGGTTCGGCCACCGCCGGCTTGCCCGACAGCGTTTCCATTTCCGAGTCGGTCAGACCCGACGACTTGCGACGTCCGGCGTGATACGCCAGGCCGGTACCGGCCGGGATCAGACGACCCACGATCACGTTTTCCTTCAGACCGCGCAGGTTGTCGCGGGTGCCGCGCACGGCAGCCTCGGTCAACACGCGGGTGGTCTCCTGGAACGAGGCCGCCGAGATGAACGACTCGGTGGCCAGCGAGGCCTTGGTGATACCCAGCAGCACCGGATCGTACTTGGCCGGCAGCTCGTTGCGCTTGACCAGGCGGACATTTTCCTCGATGACGCGCTGGCGCTCGACCTGCTCGCCGTTGAGGAACTTGCTGGTGCCCTGGTCGACGATCTCGACCTTGCGCAGCATCTGGCGCGTGATCACCTCGATGTGCTTGTCGTTGATCTTCACGCCCTGCAGGCGGTACACGTCCTGGATTTCCTTGACCAGGTACGCAGCCAGCGGCTCGACACCCAGCAGACGCAGGATGTCCTGCGGGCTCGGCTCGCCGTCCACCACGGTCTCGCCCTTGGTCACATGCTCGCCTTCGAACACGATGATCTGGCGGTACTTCGGGATCAGCTCTTCGTGTTCCGACCCATCGGTGTCCTTGATGATCAGGCGCTGCTTGCCCTTGGTGTCCTTACCGAAGCTGATGATGCCCGAGCGCTCGGCCAGGATCGCAGGATCCTTCGGCTTGCGTGCTTCGAACAGGTCGGCAACGCGCGGCAGACCACCGGTGATGTCGCGGGTCTTGGACGCTTCCTGCGGGATCTTGGCAACCACGTCGCCCACGCCGACGGCGGCGCCGTCCTGCAGGTTGACAATGGAGCGCGGCGGCAACAGGTACTGGGCCGGCAGATCCGTATTCGGGATCGTCAGGTCGTTGCCCTTGCCATCGACGATGCGCACGATCGGGCGCAGTTCCTTGGCATGTGCACCGCGACGCTTCGGGTCGGTGATTTCGCGCGAGGCCAGACCGGTCAGTTCGTCGGTCTTCTCGATGACGGTGACGCCGTCGACGAAGTCGATGAAGCGGATGAAGCCGGCCACTTCCGACACGATCGGGTGGTTATGCGGATCCCAGTTCGCCACGCTCTGTCCGGCCTTGACCGCATCACCGTCCTTGGCGGTGATGGTGGCGCCGTACGGCAGCTTGTAACGCTCGCGCTCGCGGCCGTGGCCGTCGAGCACGGACAGTTCGCCCGAACGCGAGACAGCGACCAACGCGCCGCTGGCGTGCGCCACCGACTTGAGGTTGTTGAACTTCACCGAACCGGTGGTCTTGACGGTGATGTTGTCCACTGCCGCCGCACGCGATGCCGCACCACCGATGTGGAACGTACGCATGGTCAGCTGGGTACCCGGCTCGCCGATCGACTGGGCGGCGATGACGCCGACCGCTTCACCGATGTTGACCTGGTGACCGCGTGCAAGATCGCGACCGTAGCAACGTGCGCACACGCCGAACGAGGACTCGCAGCTGATGGTCGAACGCACCTTCACCGACTGCACGCTGGCGTCTTCCAGCTTGGCAACCCAGGCTTCGTCCAGCAGCGTGTTGCGGGTGACGATCGGCTCTTCGTCGTTGCCCGGCAGGTAGACGTCCTCGGCCACCACACGGCCCAGCACGCGCTCCCTCAACGGCTCCACCACGTCGCCGCCTTCCACGATCGGGGTCATGATCAACCCTTCGGTGGTGCCGCAATCGACTTCGGTGATCACCACGTCCTGCGCCACGTCGACCAGACGACGGGTCAGATAACCCGAGTTCGCGGTCTTGAGCGCGGTATCGGCCAGACCCTTACGGGCACCGTGGGTGGAGTTGAAGTACTCCTGCACGTTCAGGCCTTCGCGGAAGTTCGCCTTGATCGGCGTCTCGATGATCGAGCCGTCCGGACGCGCCATCAGGCCGCGCATGCCGGCCAGCTGACGGATCTGCGCCTGGCTACCACGCGCACCGGAGTCGGCCATGATGTACAGCGAGTTCATCGACTTCTGGTCGATGGTCTCGCCCTTGGCGTTTTCGACCTTCTCGGTACCGATGGTGTCCATCATCGCCTTGGCGATGCGCTCGCTGGTACGCGACCAGATGTCCACGACCTTGTTGTAGCGCTCGCCGGCGGTGACCAGACCGGACTGGTACTGCTCCTGGATTTCCAGCACTTCGGCTTCGGCCTCGGTGAGGATGCCCTTCTTCTCGTCCGGGATCAGCATGTCGTCGATGCCGATCGACACGCCTGCGCGGGTTGCGTAGGCATAGCCGGTGTACATCAGCTTGTCGGCGAACACGACGGTGTCCTTCAAGCCCAGCAGACGGTAGCTGGAGTTGATCAGACGCGAGATGTTCTTCTTGGTCATCTCGGTGTTGGCCAGCTGGAACGGCAGGCCTTCGGGCAGGATTTCGCTCAGCAGTGCACGACCGACCGTAGTGTCCACGATCGAGGTGCCGCTGCTGCGCTTGCCGTCGGCTTCCACGTCCACCTGGGTGATGCGGACCTTGACCTTGGCGTGCAGTTCCACCACGCGGTTGTCGTAGGCGCGCTTCACTTCGCTGGTGTTGGCGAACACCATGCCCTCGCCCTTCTTGTTCTCCAGGGCGCGGCTCATGTAGTACAGGCCCAACACCACGTCCTGCGACGGCACGATGATCGGCTCGCCGTTGGCCGGCGACAGGATGTTGTTGGTGGACATCATCAGCGCACGCGCTTCCAGCTGGGCTTCCAGCGAGAGCGGCACGTGGACGGCCATCTGGTCACCGTCGAAGTCGGCGTTGAATGCAGTACACACCAGCGGATGCAGCTGGATGGCCTTGCCTTCGATCAACACCGGCTCGAACGCCTGGATGCCCAGACGGTGCAGGGTCGGCGCACGGTTCAGCAGCACCGGATGCTCGCGGATCACCTCTTCCAGGATGTCCCAGACTTCGGCTTCTTCGCGCTCGACCAGCTTCTTGGCCGCCTTGATGGTGGTGGCCAGGCCGCGACGCTGCAGCTTGGCGAACACGAACGGCTTGAACAGCTCCAGCGCCATCTTCTTCGGCAGGCCGCACTGGTGCAGCTTGAGGTACGGGCCGACGGTGATGACCGAACGGCCGGAGTAGTCCACGCGCTTGCCGAGCAGGTTCTGACGGAACCGGCCCTGCTTGCCCTTGATCATGTCGGCCAGCGACTTCAGCGGACGCTTGTTGGTGCCGGTGATGGCACGGCCGCGACGGCCGTTGTCCAGCAGCGCATCGACCGATTCCTGCAGCATGCGCTTCTCGTTGCGCACGATGATGTCCGGCGCATTGAGCTCGAGCAGACGACGCAGACGGTTGTTGCGGTTGATCACGCGGCGGTACAGATCGTTCAGATCCGAGGTCGCGAAGCGGCCACCATCCAGCGGCACCAGCGGACGCAGATCCGGCGGCAGCACCGGCAACACGGTCATGACCATCCACTCCGGACGGTTGCCCGATTCCAGGAAGGCTTCGATCAGCTTGATGCGCTTGGTGAGGCGCTTGAGCTTGGTTTCCGAACCGGTGCTGGCGATTTCCTCGCGCAGGCGGGTCATTTCCGACTGCAGGTCGATCGTGCGCAGCAGCTCGTACACGGCCTCGGCGCCCATGGCGGCGTCGAAGTCGTCGTTGTACTCCTGGCGTGCGGTCAGGTACTGCTCTTCGGTCAGCAGCTGGCGGCGCTCGAGCGGGGTCAGGCCCGGCTCGGTGACCACGTAGGCTTCGAAGTACAGCACGCGCTCGATGTCACGCAGGGTCATGTCCAGCATCAGGCCGATGCGCGAGGGCAGCGACTTGAGGAACCAGATGTGCGCGACCGGCGAGGCCAGGTCGATGTGACCCATGCGCTCGCGACGCACCTTGGCCAGGGTGACTTCGGTGCCGCACTTTTCGCAGACCACACCGCGGTGCTTCATGCGCTTGTACTTGCCGCACAGGCACTCGTAGTCCTTGATCGGTCCGAAGATGGCGGCGCAGAACAGGCCGTCACGCTCGGGCTTGAAGGTACGGTAGTTGATGGTTTCGGGCTTCTTCACTTCGCCGTAGGACCACGAACGGATCAGGTCGGGCGATGCCAGCGCGATCTTGATCGCGTCGAAATCCAGCGTCTGGCGCTGTTGATTGAAGAGGTTGAGCAGGTCTTTCATTTGATATCTCCGGGTCGGAGGAATTTCGTAGCTGAGATGAAACCGAGGGCCGTACGTTCCGGATCCCGGCGCCGCATCGCGGCGCCAGGATCCAGCTCGATCACTCTTCCAGTTCCATGTTGATCGCCAGCGAGCGGATTTCCTTCACCAACACGTTGAAGGATTCCGGCATGCCCGCGACCATCTCGTGCTCACCATCGACGATGTTCTTGTACATCTGGTTGCGGCCCTGCACGTCGTCGGACTTCACCGTCAGCATTTCCTGCAGGGTGTAGGCCGCGCCGTAGGCTTCCAGCGCCCAGACTTCCATCTCACCGAAGCGCTGACCACCGAACTGCGCCTTGCCGCCCAGCGGCTGCTGGGTGACGAGCGAGTACGGACCGGTCGAGCGTGCATGCATCTTGTCGTCGACCAGGTGGTTCAACTTCAGGTAGTGCATGTAGCCGACCGTGGTCTTGCGATCGAACGCTTCGCCGGTACGACCGTCGTACAACTGGGTCTGACCGCTCTGCGGCAGTTCGGCCAGTTCCAGCATGCGCTTGATCTCCGCTTCGCTGGCACCGTCGAACACCGGGGTGGCCATCGGCACGCCATCGACCAGGTTCTTGCCCAGGTTGAGCAACTCCTCATCGCTGAACTGCGACAGGTCCACGCGCTGTGCATTGATCGCGCTGTCGTGGTTGTAGATGTCGTCCAGGAACTTGCGCAGTTCGCTGACCGCGGCCTGGGCTTCCAGCATGCGCTGGATCTTGCGACCCAGGCCCTTGGCGGCCCAGCCCAGATGCACTTCCAGAATCTGGCCGATGTTCATACGCGACGGCACGCCGAGCGGGTTCAGCACGATGTCGACCGGCTCGCCGGTGGCCATGTACGGCATGTCCTCGACCGGCACGACGTTGGAGACCACACCCTTGTTGCCGTGGCGGCCTGCCATCTTGTCGCCCGGCTGGATGCGGCGCTTCACTGCCAGGAACACCTTGACCATCTTCAGCACGCCCGGTGCGAGGTCGTCGCCCTGGGTGATCTTGCCGCGCTTGTCGGCGAAGCGTGCCTCGAATTCCTTTTCGTGCGCCTGGATCTGCTTCTGCGCACGCTCGATGGCATCGGCAGCGTCTTCGTCCTTCATGCGCAGCTGGAACCAGTCGGACTTCTTCAGCCCGTCCAGATACGCGTCGGTGACGTTGTCGCCCTTCTTCAGGTTCGGACCACCGTTGGCGACCTTGCCCACGATCTGCGAGCGCAGACGTGCGTAGATGGCCGCTTCCAGGATGCGGAACTGGTCGTCGAAATCCTTCTTGACGCGCTTGATTTCGGACTCTTCGATCTGACGCGCACGCTTGTCCTTCTCGATGCCGTCGCGGGTGAAGACCTGCACGTCGATGACGGTGCCGTCCATGCCCGGGGGCACGCGCAGCGAGCTGTCCTTCACGTCGGACGCCTTCTCACCGAAGATCGCACGCAGCAGCTTTTCTTCCGGCGTCAGCTGGCTCTCGCCCTTCGGCGTGACCTTGCCGACCATGATGTCGCCGGCGCGCACTTCCGCACCGATGTACACCACGCCGCTCTCGTCCAGACGGTTCAGGGCCTGCTCGGACACGTTCGGGATGTCGGCGGAAATTTCCTCCGGCCCCAGCTTGGTGTCGCGCGCAACGCAGGTCAGTTCTTCGATGTGGATCGTGGTGTAACGATCTTCTTCCACTACGCGCTCGGAAAGCAGGATGGAGTCTTCGAAGTTGTAGCCGTTCCACGGCATGAACGCGATCAGCATGTTCTGACCCAGCGCCAGCTCACCGATGTCGGTGGACGGGCCGTCGGCCAGCACGTCGCCGCGTGCGATCACGTCACCCACGTTCACCAGCGGACGTTGGTTGATGCAGGTGTTCTGGTTGGAGCGGGTGTACTTGATCAGGTTGTAGATATCCACGCCGGCATCGGTGCCGCCGCCGATTTCTGCCTCGTTGACCTTGACCACGATGCGGGCCGCGTCGATCTGCTCGATCACGCCACCACGCAAGGCATTGACGGTCACACCCGAGTCGCGCGCAACCGCACGCTCGATACCGGTACCGACCAACGGCTTCTGCGAACGCAGCGTCGGCACGGCCTGGCGCTGCATGTTGGCGCCCATCAGTGCGCGGTTGGCGTCGTCGTGCTCCAGGAACGGCACCAGCGCCGCGGCGACCGACACGGTCTGCATCGGCGAGACGTCCATGAAGTGCACTTCGGCCGGCGGCTTGAGCAGCGACTCGCCCTGGAACCGGCACGGCACGAACTGCTCGGTGAGCATGTTCTTGGCGTCGGTCAGCGCGTTCGCCTGGGCGATCACGTACTCGTTTTCCTCGATCGCCGACAGGTACTCGACGTCGTCGGAGACCTTGCCGTCCAGCACCTTGCGGTACGGCGTCTCGAGGAAGCCGTACTGGTTGGTGCGGGCGAACACGGCCAGCGAGTTGATCAGGCCGATGTTCGGGCCTTCCGGGGTTTCGATGGTGCAGACGCGGCCGTAATGGGTCGGATGCACGTCGCGCACTTCGAAGCCGGCGCGTTCGCGGGTCAGACCGCCCGGGCCCAGTGCGGAGACGCGACGCTTGTGCGTGACTTCCGACAGCGGGTTGTTCTGATCCATGAACTGCGACAGCTGCGAGGAACCGAAGAATTCCTTAATCGCGGCAGCCACCGGCTTGGCGTTGATCAGTTCCTGCGGGGTCAGGCCCTCGGACTCGGCCATCGACAGGCGTTCCTTGACCGCGCGCTCGACGCGGACCAGGCCCACGCGGAACACGTTCTCGGCCATTTCGCCGACCGAACGCACGCGACGGTTGCCCAGGTGATCGATGTCATCGACCACGCCGCGACCGTTGCGGATCTCGGTGAGCACCTTGATCACTTCCAGGATGTCGGAGGTGTCGGTGTGCTCGGCGACCAGACGCTTGGATTCTTCGTCATTGCGCTCGGCAAAATACTTCTTGTCGTACAGCACCGACTCGCCCAGCACGTCCTTGCGGCCGACGCGACGGTTGAACTTCATGCGGCCGACCGTGGACAGGTCGTAGCGCTCGAAGGTGAAGAACAGGTTGTGGAACAGGTTCTGTGCGGCTTCCTTGGTCGGCGGCTCGCCCGGACGCATCATGCGATAGATCTCGACCAGCGCTTCGAGCTGGGTCTTGGTCGGATCGATCCGCAGGGTGTTGGACAGGTACGGACCGCGGTCCAGATCGTTCACCCACAGGGTGCCGACCGCATCGACGCCGGCCTTGCGGAACGCTGCCAGCTGGTCTTCGGTGATCTCGTCGTTGGCATTGGCCAGCAGTTCGCCGGTGGAACCATCGACCACGTCGTGCGACAGGATGCGGGTGAGCAGATAGTCGTCCGGCACGGCCAGCGCGGCGACGCCGGCGGCTTCGAGCTGCTTGACGTGACGGGCGGTGATGCGCTTGCCCGCTTCCACGATGACCTTGTCGCCATCGGCCAGATCGAAGTTCAGCGTTTCGCCACGCAGACGCTCCGGCACCAGCTCCAGCTGCACGCCTTCGTCCGGATTGATGTGGAACGTATTGATCTCGAAGAACTCGGCCAGCATCTCTTCGTTGCTGTAGCCGAGCGCGCGCAGCAGGATCGACACCGGCAGCTTGCGGCGACGGTCGATACGGGTGAACAGCGCGTCCTTCGGGTCGAACTCGAAGTCCAGCCAGGAACCGCGGTACGGAATGATGCGGGCGCTATACAGCAGCTTGCCCGAGCTGTGGGTCTTGCCACGGTCGTGGTCGAAGAACACACCCGGCGAGCGGTGCAGCTGCGAGACGATGACGCGCTCGGTGCCGTTGACGATGAAGGTACCGTTGTCGGTCATCAGCGGGATTTCGCCCAGATAGACCTCCTGCTCCTTCACGTACTTGATGGCCTTGGTCGACGACTCGCGGTCGTAGATCACCAGGCGCACGGTCACGCGCAGCGGCGCGCCATAGCTCATGCCACGCTGACGGCATTCACGCTCGTCAAACACCGGCTGACCCAACTTATAGCCCACGTATTCCAGCGCGGCATTGCCGCTGTAGCTGGAAATCGGGAACACCGACTTCAATGCCGCGTGCAGACCGAGGTCCTTACGCTTGTTCTGCTCCACGTCTTCCTGCAGGAATTCGCGGTAGGAATCGACCTGGATGGCAAGCAGGAACGGCACTTCGAGAATCGAGCGCTGCTTGCCGAAGTCCTTGCGGATACGCTTTTTTTCGGTGAACGAATAAGACGTCATGAGTCTTCACCCTAGGCTGCGGGGGCCGCGTCGCGGCGGCCCTGAAATAACAAAATTGTCAGTTGGAAGTCGCTGGTATTGCCGGCACCAGCACGCCTTCTCCCGCTACTTCCAACTACCAACTCGGTGAAGCGGGGATTGGGAATCGCGTGATTGGGGATGCGCGAAGATTGCCTTCGAATCCCGAATTCCGCCTCTCAAATCCCGGCTTTCCATCAACGGCCAAAGGCCGGGAGCTTTACGCTCCCAGCCTTCAGTGCATCACCGTGAAACGCTGGCGATGCAAGGGACTGCTTACTTGATTTCGACAGTCGCGCCAGCTTCGGTCAGTTCCTTCTTGATCTTCTCGGCTTCGTCCTTCGACGCGCCTTCCTTCAGCATGCCACCGGCTTCGGTCAGATCCTTGGCTTCCTTCAGACCCAGGCCGGTCACGGCGCGGACGGCCTTGATGACGCCGACCTTGTTGGCGCCGCAATTGGTCAGCACCACGTTGAACTCGGTCTGCTCTTCGACCACGGCAGCCGGGCCAGCTGCAGCAGCAGCGACCGGAGCGGCGGCGGAGACGCCGAACTTTTCTTCGATGGCCTTGACCAGCTCCATCACTTCCATCAGGGACTTCTCGGCGATGGCGTCGACGATCTGTTCGTTGGTAAGGGACATTGTGATTACCTTTAAATGATTTTCTGGATTGGGGTTCTAGCGAACGCTAGGACATCAAGCTTCGGCAGTCTCGGCGACCGGCGCGGCGGCTTCGTCGCCACCACCCTGCTTGTCGCCCACGGCCTTGACGGCACGGGCAAACATGGCAGCCGGTTCGGACAGCACGCGGGCCAGCATGGCCAGGGCCTGATCGCGGGTCGGCAGCGAAGCCAACACGTCGACGTGGCCAGCCGGGAACAGTTCCCCGCCGATGGACACGACCTTGGCCTGCAACTTGTCGTTGCCCTTGGCGAATTCCTTGATCAGGCGACCGGCAGCACCGGGCTCCTCCATCGAAAACGCATACAGCAAAGGACCGACCAGCTTGTCAGCGACGACAGCGAAATCAGTACCTTCAACGGCGCGCGCAGCCAGGGTGTTCTTGACAACTTTCAAGAACACGCCGGTTTCGCGGGCCTGCTTGCGCATCGCGGTCATCTGGGAGACCGTGATGCCAGCGTATTCGGCGGCGATCAAGGAGTGAGCCTTGGCGGCGATGTCTGCCAGCTCGGCGACTACTTCTTGCTTCTGAGACAGATTGAGAGCCATTGCACTCCTCCGTTAAAGCCGGGATTCGGGATTAGCGATTCGGGATTCGCCAGAGCTGATGAAGCCGCTTCTGCCAATCCCCAATGCCGAATCTCCAATCCCAGCTTCAAACTACTCCGCTCGCGGCTCCTGCCGGTTGCGGTCCAGGGCAGCCTCCTTCCTGGAAGCCGGGAACATCGACCGATGTTCCTTTGGTGGCCGTTCTAGACCTGGAGTGGGCTCGATCCGGGATGTCCCAGACGCGCGTAAACCAGAAAGCTCCAGAAGGGCGACACCATCTACGCCGGCCGGCTCTTGCGAACCTGATTAAGCGATCCCGCTGCATCGACGGCGACTCCTTGCCAAAGCGAGCATCCATGCCCGTCGTCGATCTGCGCTGACCGCGCCTGCGGTCTTTGACGGCTACCGCCGGACATGCCGGCGATCGCCTTCAAAATGTCCGTTACCCCAAAGGAGGGAACGGACTCCCAGCACACGGTGACCCGGGCCGGAAAAACGATGCTGTACTACACAGACGGGTCAGGCCCATGACAGGCCTGACCCCTCAACTCACTTCAGCGCAAGGCTGGACTGGTCGACCGTCACGCCAGGACCCATCGTCGAACTGACCGACACCTTCTGCAGGTAGGTCCCCTTCGAGGTGGCCGGCTTGGCCTTGATCAGGTCCAGCAACAGCGCCTGCAGGTTCGACTTCAGCGCTTCGTCATCGAAGCTGGCCTTGCCGATGGTGCAGTGGATGATGCCGGCCTTGTCGGTGCGGTAACGCACCTGACCCGACTTGGCATTCTTGACCGCTTCGCCCGGATTAGCCGACACGGTGCCGACCTTCGGGTTGGGCATCAGGCCGCGCGGGCCCAGCAGGGTGCCGAGCTTACCGACGACGCGCATCGCGTCCGGGGTGGCGATGACCACGTCGTAGCTCAGATCGCCGGCCTGCATCTTCTCGGCCAGGTCGTCCATGCCCACCGCCTCGGCACCAGCGGCCAGGGCTTCGTCAGCCTTGGCACCGGCCGGCGCGAACACCGCAACGCGCACGCTCTTGCCGGTACCGGCCGGCAGCACGGTCGAACCGCGCACCTGCTGGTCGGACTTCTTGGCGTCAACGCCCAGGCGCACGGCAACGTCGATCGACTCGACGAACTTGGCCTTGGTCACGGTCTTCAGGATCTTGATTGCGTCTTCGAAGGCATAGGTCTTGCCTGGAACGACAGCGGCCGCAATGGCCTTAACGCGCTTGCTCTGTGCCATGTCTTAGCCCTCCACCGTCAAACCCATGCTGCGGGCAGAACCCGCAATCGTGCGCACTGCCGCTTCCAGCTCGGCTGCCGTCAGATCGGCTTCCTTGACCTTGGCGATCTCTTCCAGCTGCTTGCGCGTCACCTTGCCCACCTTGTCGGTGTTGGGGCGCTTAGAGCCGGAGCTCACGCCTGCAGCCTTCTTGAGCAGCACGCTGGCCGGGGTGCTCTTGGTGATGAAGGTGAAGGTACGGTCGGAGTACGCGGTGATGACCACCGGCGTCGGCAGACCTGGCTCCAGCTTGGACGTCGCTGCGTTGAACGCCTTGCAGAATTCCATGATGTTCAGACCGCGCTGACCCAGGGCAGGGCCGACCGGCGGCGCAGGATTGGCCTGACCGGCCTTGACCTGCAACTTGATGTAAGCAGTTATCTTCTTTGCCATTTCGATACTCTCCGGGTGCTAGCGCCTTGACTGCAGGCTCCCCATCGGACCGGGAAATCACGTGTCCCGGCTTCACGTTTCTGACCACACGCAGATGGCTGCCATGCGGCAGCCATTGGTTCCCGGCGGTTCGCCAGGTCAGCGAGCCGCGCACTATAGCAGCATTCAAGTCGGACGCCTAGACGGCGCCCGGCCGGCGTCAGCCCTTCTCGACCTGACCGAACTCGAGCTCGACCGGCGTGGAGCGACCGAAGATGAGCACGGCAACCCGCAGCCTGCTCTTCTCGTAATTGACCTCTTCCACAACGCCATTGAAGTCGTTGAACGGACCATCGGTGACGCGCACCATCTGACCCGGCTCGAACAGCACCTTCGGACGCGGCTTCTCGACGCCGTCCTGCACACGCTGCAGGATTGCATCGGCCTCTTCGTCGCGAATCGGCAGCGGACGGTCGGCAGTGCCGCCAATGAACCCCATCACCTTGGAAGTTTCCTTCACCAAGTGCCAGCTTTCATTGTCGATGCGCGGGATACCGGCCTCTTCGTGGGTCTCGATCTGCACCAGCACGTAGCCGGGGAAGAACTTGCGCTCGGACCGACGCTTCTGGCCGGCACGCATTTCGATGACCTCTTCGGTCGGCACCAAGACGTCGCCAAAACGGTCTTCCATCTCGGCACGGGCGATACGGTCACGCAATGCCTGCGCAACAGATTTTTCGAAGCCTGAATAGGCGTGAACGACATACCAACGCTTCACTGCTTGATTCTCCTCAACGAGCCAGGAACCACTGCGTGAGCTTCTGGATGACAAAGTCGAAGCCGCCCAACAGCAAACTCAGAATGATCACAACGACAATCACGACCCAGGTGGTGCGGATGGCTTCCTGACGCGTCGGCCAGACCACCTTGCGCAACTCGAACCTGGATTCGGACATGAATTCACGGGTTTCCCGGCCCTTGCCGGTTCCCAAAAACACGAATGCGCCGGCCACCAGCCCCACGATCACTGCCAGCGCACGCAACTGCGGCGTCCAGGCACCAAACTGGGTGGCGCGCTCGGGCGCAGAAAACCAGAACCACACAAACAACCCCGCGATCACCAGGAGCGCGGAGATGACGTATTTCACGATATCAGCGCTGGCAGCAGACGCGCTTTTGGAAGGCTCGATTTTGCTATTCATCCGGCTCTAGTTACCGATCTGACCCGAATCGCTGGGCCGGAAAGAGGAGTGGCACGCCAGGAGGGACTCGAACCCCCAACCTGCGGTTTTGGAGACCGCTGCTCTGCCAATTGAGCTACTGGCGTATGTACTCGTTTACCGCAAACCCTAAGACAACGAAGGCGGACCGCGGTTCAGCCGGCCCGCCATTCGTTTGGCACCAGCCGCCGCAAGGCGACTGGATGCAGGCACTTACTTGATGATCTTGGCAACCACACCGGCGCCGACGGTACGACCGCCTTCACGGATGGCGAAGCGCAGACCTTCATCCATCGCGACCGGGTTGATCAGGGTCACGACCATCTTCACGTTGTCGCCCGGCATCACCATCTCCACGCCTTCCGGCAGCTGGCAGGCGCCAGTGATGTCGGTGGTGCGGAAGTAGAACTGCGGACGGTAGCCCTTGAAGAACGGGGTATGACGACCACCCTCATCCTTGGACAGCACGTAGACTTCGGCTTCGAACTCGGTGTGCGGCTTGATCGAACCCGGCTTGCACAGCACCTGGCCGCGCTCGACGTCGTCACGCTTGGTGCCGCGCAGCAGCAGACCGGCATTGTCGCCTGCCTGGCCCTGGTCCAGCAGCTTGCGGAACATTTCCACGCCGGTGACGGTGGTCTTCTGGGTGTCGCGGATGCCGACGATTTCGATTTCGTCGCCAACCTTGATGATGCCGCGCTCAATACGACCGGTCACCACGGTGCCGCGGCCGGAGATCGAGAACACGTCTTCGACCGGCATCAGGAACGGACGATCGACGTCTCGGGTCGGCTCCGGAATGAACGAATCCAGCGCCTCGACCAGCTTCAGGATCGCCGGCACGCCGATGTCGCTCTGGTCGCCGTCCAGCGCCAGACGCGCCGAACCGTGGATGATCGGGGTGTCATCGCCCGGGAAGTCGTACTTGCTGAGCAGCTCGCGCACTTCCATCTCGACCAGCTCGAGCAGCTCGGCGTCGTCGACCATGTCGGCCTTGTTCAGGAACACCACGATGTGCGGCACGCCGACCTGACGCGAGAGCAGGATGTGCTCACGGGTCTGCGGCATCGGGCCGTCAGCAGCCGAACACACCAGGATCGCGCCGTCCATCTGCGCCGCACCGGTGATCATGTTCTTGACGTAGTCGGCGTGGCCGGGGCAATCGACGTGCGCGTAGTGACGGGTCGGGGACTCGTATTCGACGTGGGCGGTCGAAATCGTGATGCCGCGCGCCTTCTCTTCCGGCGCCGCGTCGATCGCGTCGTACGCCTTGAACTCGCCACCGAAACGCTCAGCACCGATCTTGGTCAGCGCGGCTGTCAACGTGGTCTTGCCATGGTCAACGTGACCGATGGTGCCGACGTTCACGTGCGGCTTGGTGCGCTCAAATTTAGCTTTTGCCATGGGTGCGTGTCTCGGTAATCGTTTGGAGTTGAAGACGATTGAGTAGTGGTGCTCACGAAAGGAATCGAACCTTCGACCTCCTCCTTACCAAGGAGGTGCTCTACCGACTGAGCTACGTGAGCGAGTTTTGTATTATGCCATGCATTTGCGTTCAATGGAGCGGGAGACGGGAATCGAACCCGCACCATCAGCTTGGAAGGCTGAGGTTCTACCGTTGAACTACTCCCGCGCCGGGAACTGCATGCCACAACATGAAACTGGTGGAGGGAGGTGGATTCGAACCACCGAAGGCGTAAGCCAGCAGATTTACAGTCTGCCCCCGTTGGCCGCTTGGGTATCCCTCCAGCTTTTACTACCGGACCGGTGCGCGATGAGGCGAATTCGGTTCGGGGTGAAGCAGCCCGTTATTTTGTTGTCGGATGCATGCGGTGTCAACAAAAATTTTGAGCAGATCGTCAGTGCCGAAGACGCGCGACCACCGGGGTCGCGCGCAACCGGTCAGACGTTGAAGCGGAAGTGCAGCACATCGCCTTCCTGCACGCGGTATTCCTTGCCTTCCAGACGCAGGCGCCCCGCATCGCGCGCACCGGCTTCGCCGCGGTGCTTGATGAAGTCGTCGAAGCCGATCGTCTCGGCGCGGATGAAGCCCTTCTCGAAATCGGTATGGATCACCGCCGCCGCCTGCGGCGCGGTCGAGCCAGCCCTGACCGTCCACGCACGCACTTCCTTGACGCCGGCGGTGAAGTAGGTCTGCAGGCCAAGCAGCTTGTAGGCGGCACGGATGACGCGATTCAGACCCGGCTCGTCCAGACCCAGGTCGGCCAGGAAGGTGTCGCGGTCCTCGTCGTCGAGCTGCGACAGCTCTTCCTCGATCGCTGCCGAGACCGGCACAACTTCCGCACCTTCGGCCAACGCATGCCGACGCACCGCGTCCAGGTGCGGATTGTTCTCGAAACCGTCCTCTAGCACGTTGGCGATGTACATCACCGGCTTGAGCGTCAACAGGAACAGATCGCGCACCAGCGCCTTTTCATCATCATCCAGGCCGGCTGCACGCCCCGCCTTGCCATCGGACAGCGCGGCCTGCAACTTGGCCAGCACCGGCTTGCGCGCCGCAGCATCCTTGTCGCCACCCTTAGCGCTACGCTCGGCACGGTTGAGCGCCTTTTCCACGCTGTCCAGATCGGCCAATGCCAGTTCGGTATCGATGGTTTCGATATCGCTGATCGGGTCGACCTTGTTGTTCACATGGATGACGTCGTCGTTTTCAAAGCAACGCACCACGTGGGTGATCGCGTCGACTTCGCGGATATGCGCCAGGAACTTGTTGCCCAGCCCTTCGCCGCTGGCCGCACCCGCCACCAGGCCGGCGATATCGACGAACTCAACCGCGGTCGGAATCAGTTTCTGCGGCTTGACGATCTCAGCCAGTTGATTGAGGCGCGGATCCGGCACCGGCACGATGCCGACGTTCGGCTCGATGGTGCAGAACGGAAAATTGGCCGCAGCGATGCCCGCCTTGGTCAGCGCATTGAACAGGGTCGACTTGCCGACGTTGGGCAGGCCGACGATGCCGCATTTGATACCCATGGGTCACATCCGGGATTTGGGATTCGGGATTGGAGATTCGCCATGCCGCACGGCTGCAAATCCCCAATCCCCAATCACGCATCCCTGCTGGTATGCAGGCGCTTCATCGCCTCGTTGAAATTACCTTGCAGTGCCAGCGGCAGGACATCGATGGCCGCGTCCACCGCAGCGCCGATTGCCGCGTCGTCGTCGCGCCCTGCCCGTCCCAGCACCCAGGGCACCACACGGTCCTTGTGGCCGGGATGGCCGATGCCGATCCGCAAGCGATGGAATTTACCGTGTCCGAGCAGGCGAATGGTGTCGCGCAGGCCGTTCTGGCCGCCGTGGCCGCCATCGAACTTGAGCCGCGCGATGCCCGGCGCAAGATCCAGTTCGTCGTGTGCAACGAGCAGTTGCTCCGGCTCGATCTTCCAGAACCGCAACGCGGCGGTGATCGATTTGCCGCTGAGATTCATGAAGGTGGCCGGCTTGAGCAGCCAGACAGATTGCCCGGCGATCTCGACCTTGGCGGTCTCGCCGAACAACTTGGCGTCCAGCCCCCAGCGCACGCCATGGCGCTCGACGAGGGCATCGACGAAACGAAACCCGGCGTTGTGCCGGGTTTGCGCGTGTTCCGGACCGGGATTCCCGAGTCCGACAATCAGGCGGAGTGCAGACATGCCAGTGACCGCAGCCGATCCCGCGCAGTGCGAGGGATCGGCCGACGGCTTACTTGGTCTCGGCGCCTTCGCTGCCTTCTTCACCGGCAGCGTCTTCTTCCTCGATCCGCACGTGCTTGGCAGCAACCACCGCCACGTCGTGCTCCTTGCCCAGCTTCAGCTCCGGAATTTCCACACCGGCCGGCAGCTTGATCTCGGACAAGTGGATCACGTTGCCCACTTCCAGGGCACCGAGGTCCACTTCGATGAACTCCGGCAGATCCTTCGGCAGGCAGACGACCTGAACTTCGTTGAGTTCGTGGGTGACGACCACTTCGCTGGACTTACCGGCCGGCGATGCTGCTTCGTTGATGAAGTGCAGCGGCACGGCGGCGCTGAGCTTCTCGTTGGCGCTGACGCGCTGGAAGTCGATGTGGATGATCAGCTGCTTGAACGGATGGCGCTGCATGTCACGCAGCAGCACCTGCTGCACGTCGCCATTGAGGTTCAGGTCGAGGATCGACGAGTAGAACCACTCGTTCTGCTGGGCAAGCCAGATCTGCTCGTGGTTGAGCTGGATGCTGACCGGCTCGAGTTCGCCACCGTAAACGATGGCCGGAATGACGCCAGCGTGACGTAGGCGGCGGCTCGCACCCTTCCCCTCGTTCGCGCGGCGCTCGACCTTGATTTCGTGAGTCTTTGCCATGTTGTTTCACTACCTAGATTGGAATACCGCCTCGCGGCGATGAAGCGTCTCACCCGCGACCAGGCGAGACGTGGTACCGGCACCCGGAACTCCGGGCACCGAATGCGGCATCAGTCGACGTAGAGCGAACTCACCGACTCGCCGAAGGCGATGCGGCGAATGGTCTCGGCCAGCAGTTCGGCCACGCTCAGCTGACGAATCTTGGCGCAGGTGCGCGCAGCTTCGTTCAGCGGAATCGTGTCGGTGACCACCAGCTCGTCGAGCTGCGAATTGTTGATGTTGTCCACTGCCGGGCCGGACAGCACCGGGTGGGTGATGTAGGCCACCACCTTGAGCGCGCCGCGCTGCTTCAGCGCTGCTGCGGCGGCGCACAGGGTACCGGCGGTGTCGACCAGATCGTCGACCAGCACGCAGGTCTTGCCCTGCACATCGCCGATGATGTTCATCACCGTGGCGACGTTGGCGCGCGGACGGCGCTTGTCGATGATGGCCAGATCCGCATCGTCCAGGCGCTTGGCGACGGCGCGCGCGCGCACCACGCCGCCCACGTCCGGCGATACCACGATCAGGTTGTCGGTGCCGTAGGCGCGCCAGATGTCGGCCAGCAGCAGCGGCGAGGCATAGACGTTATCGACCGGCACGTCGAAGAAGCCCTGGATCTGGTCGGCGTGCAGATCGACCGTCAACACGCGGTCGGCCTCCATTGCGCAGATCATCTTGGCGGCGACCTTGGCAGTGATCGGCACGCGCGAGGAGCGCATGCGACGGTCCTGGCGCGAGTAGCCGAAGTACGGGATGACCGCGGTCACCGACGCGGCGCTGGCGCGCTTGAGCGCGTCGATCAGCACCAGCAACTCCATCAGGTTTTCCGCGCTCGGCGCGCAGGTCGGCTGGATCACGAACACTTCCTGCCGGCGCACGCTTTCTTCGATCTCGACCTGTACCTCGCCATCGGAGAAGCGCGTGACCAGCGCCTTGCCCATGCGAACGCCGAGCTCCTTGCAGATGCTCAGGGCAAGCGGCTTGTTGGCATTGCCGGAGAACACCAGCAGGTTACGTTGGTCTTGCATGGGATCTCTCGGGCGGCGGCAAAGAGCGTGCGGGCGATGATGGAGCTGGACAAAGCCGACCAAATGCCGGGCTTTTCGTTGAATCCCCGCACATGGATGTGCGGGCTGTTGCAGAGGGACCTGCATATACGGCTGTTGCAGGGGACCTGCATATACGACTGCTGCAGAGGGACCTGCATCAACAACTGGCAGGGGCGGTAGGATTCGAACCTACGAATGCCAGGATCAAAACCTGGTGCCTTGGGCCTCTTGGCGACGCCCCTGCATCAAACCTGTCTCGCGTCCAGCGCGTCGAGCAGTGGCGAGTGCGCTGCACCTTCCACGACCCACGCCCTCAGGTTGTCCGGCAACTGCGCCATGGCCTGCTCTGCAGCAGCGCGCGTGGCGAATTCGACGAAACACCCGCTCCCCGACCCGGTCAAACGCGGCATCCCGATCCTGGACAGCGCCTGGAACACTGCCTCGATGGCGGGTTCACGGCGCCGCAGGACCGGCTCGAACGCATTGTCGAGCAGGGAACCCGAAGCGAAGTCCGCTATTTTCACGGGCGCGGCATCCCGCGTCAATTCCCGTGATTGAAATAAGACCGGGGTGGGCACGTGAATTCCCGGATCGACCAGCACGTAGGACGCTGCCGGGAGACCGATCGGGGACAGTCGCTCGCCGACACCCTCGGCCCAGGCATTGTGCCCGCGCACGAACACCGGCACGTCGGCACCCAGCCGCAGCCCCAGTTCGGCCAGCGTGTCGACCGGCAAGCCCAGGCCCCACAAGGCGTTCAGCGCGACCAGCACGGTGGCGGCATCCGACGAGCCGCCGCCGAAGCCGCCGCCGGCGGGGATGCGTTTGTCGACCCGGATGTCGGCGCCGGCCTGCGTCCCCGCGCTGGATTGCAGCAGGCGCGCGGCCCGGATGACCAGGTCATCGGCTTCCGCCACGCCGGGCAGGCTGTCGCCGATGCGCCGGATCAGGCCGTCGTTGCGCACACGAAGATGAATGGTGTCCCCCCAGTCCAGCAGCCGGAACACGGTCTGCAGCAGGTGGTAGCCATCGGCGCGGCGCCCGACGATCTGCAGGAACAGGTTGAGCTTGGCCGGCGCAGGCCAGGCCGACCAGCCCGTCTCCAGCGCGGACATCAGGGCGATACCGTCCATTGATCGACCAACAGGCGCACCTTGGCCTCGCCGTTGCGGGCTTCGATGCGCTGCGGCAGCTCGGGTTGCCCGGCGCCGGCCGGCGCCCAGGCGAGAAAGTCGATGGTCCAGCCATCCTGCTGCACGGTACGCGGCCGCCCGGCCGCATCCAGATCGGCGCGTTCGGCACCGGCGTCGGCGATGCGCAGCGCGCGCACCCAGTCCGGCATCTGGTTGACCGGGATGGTCCACCCGGTCGCTTCAAGCAGCACCTGCTCGGCATCCGGACCGCTGCGCGGGCCGCCGTCCAGCCCTTCCAGGCGTCCGGCGCCGCTGGCGGTGTCGCCAGTGAGCACCCAGCTCTGCCGGGTTACCGGCGCACTGAGCTGCACGCGATACTGCGCACCGTCCTGCTGCCAGTCGATGCGGCCGCTACCACCATTGCTGCCCTTGCTGATCGCCACCCGGCCCTGGAACGACCAGACCGGATGCGCCTGCAGCCAGGCCTGACGTGCGGCTTCGGCCTGCCGCGCACCCTCGGAAACCTGCGCGACCACTGCGGCGCCACCGCCCTGCCCGCGCGGCACGCTGACGCAGGCCGACAGCCCGACCAGCACCAGCCCGCTCAGGGCCAGTGTTCGGATCGTCCCGCTCATAGCCCGAATTTTTCCAGGGCGCGTTGCAGCGCGCGGTTGTCCGGATCCAGACGCCGCGCCTCATCGAAGTAGCGCCGCGCTTCGTCCTGCTTGCCGCTGACCCACAGCACCTCGCCCACGTGCGCGGCGATTTCCGGGTCCTTGACCAGCGCCCAGGCGCGGCGCAGCTGCACCAGGGCTTCCTTGGTGCGGCCCATGCGATACAGCACCCAGCCGTAGCTGTCGACGATGGCCGGGTTGTCCGGGTCGGCGGTGCGGGCGCGGTCGATCAGCGCCAGCGCTTCCTTGTAGCGGGTGGTGCGGTCGGCCAGGGTGTAGCCCAGCGCGTTCAGCGCCGCCACGTTTTCCGGTTCGGCCACCAGGATCTTGCGCAGGTCGGCCTCGGCACGCGCGACATCGTCGCGGCGCTCCCAGGCCAGGCCGCGGGCGTACAGCAGCGCGCCGTCGTCCGGATAGGCGGCCAGGCCGCGCTCGAAGGCATCCAGTTCACCCGCTGCGTCGTCGGCGCGCTGGTGCAGCTCGGCTTCGAGCACATAGGCGTCGCGACGCGCGTCGTCGTCGGCGCTGGCATCGCTCTGCAATGCGCGCGCTTCGGCGAGCGCCTCGGGCTTGCGGCCCAGCTCGTACAGGGCGCTGGCGGCGCGCAGGCGCGCCTCGCTCAGCTGCGGGCCGCCGGGCACGCCGCGATACCACTCCACCGCCTCGTCGTAGCGCTTGAGGAATTCGGCGATCTTGCCGAGCAGCAGGCGGCGGTCAGGGTCGGGCTTGGCGGCATTGCTCTTGAGCTCGCCGTACAGCGCCTCGAGCGCAGTGCGATCCTTTTCCTTGGCCAGCATGGAGGCACGCAGCCCGTAGGTCTGGGTGTCCTGCGGCCCGGTCGACAACACCCGTGCGGCGGCTTCGGTCTGCCCCATGGCGTCGTAGGCAAACGCCAGCGCGCCACGCAGCTCGGAATCCTTGACCGCCTGCGGCTCGACATTCTTCAGCAGTGCCAGCGCTTCGTCGTTCTTGCCTTCCTGCTGCAGCTGGGTGGCGTGCAACAAGGCCACGCGCGGCTCTTCGGGGAAGCGGCGCACCACTTCGTCGACGATGCGCTTGGCCAGCGCCGGGCGCTCCATGCGCAAGGCAAGCCGGCCGAATTCCTGCCAGGCTTCGATCTGATTGGGGATGGCGCCGGCCTTGACCAGGTCCTCGAGCACGTCGGCGGAGGCTTCCGGCTCGCGCCCGCCATTGGCCAGGGCGATCAGGGCGAAGCGCCAGCCGCGCGGGTCTGGCTCCTTGAGCAGGCCGAGCAGATCACGGCGGGCGGTACGCAGGTCGTTGCGGCGCAAGGCCAGCGAGGCTTCGGTACTGCGCATGGACATCGACGAGGGTGCGCGTGAGCGCCACAGCGCCAGGGCCTCGATCGCACGCGGGTCGTCGTTGGCCAGCATGGCGATGCGGGCGGCGCGTTCGGCCAGCCCGGCGTCGCCGGCCTCGGCCTTGGCGGCATCCAGGTAGGCGCGGGCGGCATCGTCCAACTGCCCGGCCTGCAAGGCAAATTCGCCGGCGAGCACCGGCTCCAGCGAGGTGGCGCCGGCGCGACCGGGCGGCGGCGCGGGCGGTGCTTTCTTGGGTGCTGCAGTGGCGCTGGCGGAGACTGCGACCAGCAAAAGAACACACAGGATGCGAATCGGTACAGGCATCGGGGGCAACCGGGCCGTAAAATGGGGCCCTGAATGGCCGCCAGCTTATCGCAAGCAACTGAACAATGACGTTGTGGGTGCTCGGACTGAATCACCAGACCGCACCTGTGGACCTGCGCGAACGCGCGGCGTTCGCAGGTGACGCGTTGCCGCGCGCGCTCGAATCCCTGCGCGCGTTGCCGCAGGTGCGCGAGGCCGCGCTGCTGTCCACCTGCAACCGCACCGAGCTGTATGCGATGTCCGACGACCCGCACAGCCTGGTGACCTGGCTGGAAACCCATGCGCCGGGCTTGAGTGGTTACCTCTATCAGCATCAGGAGGAAGCGGCGGTGCGCCACCTGTTCCGCGTCGCCACAGGGCTGGACTCGATGGTGCTGGGCGAGCCGCAGATCCTGGGCCAGGTCAAGGATGCCTGGGCAGTGGCCCGTGCACATGGCGCGCTGGGTAGCGGGCTGGACCGCCTGTTTCAGCAGACCTTCTCGGTCGCCAAGCGGGCGCGCACCGATACCCGCGTCGGTGCCAATCCGGTGTCGGTGGCCTCCACTGCGGTACGACTGGCGCAGGAATCCTTCGCGCGGCTCAACGAGTCCACCGTGCTGCTGATCGGCGCGGGCGAAACCATCGAGCTGGCGGCCAAGCATCTGAGCGAAGGCCGCGTGCGCCGCTTGTTGATCGCCAATCGCACGCTTGCGCATGCGCAGACGCTGGCCAGCCAGCACGGCGGTTACGCGCTGCCGCTGACCGATCTGGACCGCCATCTGGCCGAAGCCGACGTGGTGTTCTCGGCCACTGCCGCGCGCGAGCCGATCGTGACGCGGGTGCAGGTGGAACAGGCACTGCGCGCGCGCAAGCGCAAGCCGATGCTGCTGTTCGACCTGGCGGTGCCGCGCGACATCGAAGCCTCGGTGGCCGAACTCGGCGACGCCTACCTGTACACGGTGGACGACCTGGAACGCGCGGTGGAAGACAACCGCCGCGGCCGCCGTGAAGCCGCCGACCAGGCCGAAGCCATCATCGACCTGCAGGTGGCTCGCTATGTCGAGACCTTGCAGGCCAACGCGCGCCAGGCGCCGCTCAAGCGCTTGCGCGCGTTCGGCGACAGCACCCGCGACGAACTGCTGGCCAAGGCGCGCCAGCAATTGCACAACGGCAAGCCGGCCGACGAAGTACTGGAACAGCTGGCGCATGCGCTGACCAACCGGCTGCTGCATCCGCCCACCGCCGCGCTGCGCGATGCCGCGCTCAACAACGACCTGGACTTGACCAACGCGGCCGACCGGCTGTTCCCGGAAAAGCCGGGTTATCGACATCCCCCTGTAGCCACCCCGATCGTGAGGACCGATGACGCCGACCCTGCGCCGTAAGCTCGAAGCGCTGGCCGAGCGCCGCGAAGAACTGCAGCACCTGCTCTCCGACCCCGATGTGGTCAACAACAACGACAGGTTCCGCGCGCTGTCGCGCGAACTGTCGCAGCTGGAGCCGGTGGCCGTGGCCCTGGAAGACGAAGCGCGCGCCAAGGCCGACCTGAGCGCTGCCGAGGCGATGCGCAACGATCCGGAAATGCGCGAGCTGGCCGAAGAGGAGATCGCCGCCGCACAGGCACGCCTGGAAGAACTGGATGCGCAACTGGCCTTGCTGCTGGTGCCGCGCGACCCGCGCGATGACGGCAACCTGTTCCTGGAAGTACGCGCCGGTACCGGCGGCGACGAGGCGGCGATCTTTGCCGGCGACCTGTTCCGCATGTACGCGCGCTATGCCGAGCGCCAGGGCTGGAAGGTGGAAATCGAATCCGACAGCCCCGGCGAGCACGGCGGCTACAAGGAAGTGGTTGCACGGGTGGTCGGACGCGGCGCGTACTCGCGGCTGAAATTCGAATCCGGCACCCATCGTGTGCAGCGCGTGCCGGCGACCGAGTCGCAGGGCCGCATCCACACCTCGGCGGCGACGGTGGCGATCATTCCCGAAGCCGACGATGTGGAAGAGATCGTGATCAACCCGGCCGACCTGAAGGTGGACACCTTCCGCTCGTCCGGTGCCGGCGGCCAGCACGTCAACAAGACCGAGTCGGCGATCCGCATCACCCATGTGCCCAGTGGCGTGGTGGTGGAATGCCAGACCGAGCGCAGCCAGCACGCCAACCGTGACAAAGCGATGAAGCGGCTGAAGGCGCAATTGGTGGAAGCCGAACGCAGCAAGGCGGCCGCCGCCGAAGCGCAGACGCGCAAGCTGCAGGTCGGCAGCGGCGACCGCAGCCAGCGCATCCGCACCTACAGCTTCCCGCAGGGCCGCATCACCGACCATCGCGTGGAGGGCCTGACGCTGTACGACCTGCCCAACATCATCGAAGGCGATCTGGATGCACTGATCGCACGACTGCTGCACGAGCATCAGGCCGACGAACTGGCACGGTTGAGCGACAGCCCGTGAGTGCGCAGGTCCCGCGCGAGCTGCTGCAGCTGCGCGAGGCGGTGCGACGCCAGCCGGGCGACTTCATCGCATGGCTGATGCTGGCCGATGCCGAGCTCGGCATGGGCGCAATCGTTGCAGGCGAGGCCGCGGTACAACGCGCGCTTGCACTGCAGCCAGGCCATCCGGAAGCGGTGGCGCGGCTTGGCCGGGTGCGCTGGACGCAGCAACGGCATGCCGACGCGGCAGCGTTGTTGCAGCAGGCATCGGACCTGGTGCCGCAACATCCGGGCATCGCGCTGTGGCTGGGGCATGCATTGGAAGATGCAGGCCAGGCCGAAGCTGCCGCGGCCGCGTATACGCGTGCGCATCAGCTGCTGCCCGATGAGCCGTATATCGCTGCGCAACTGCTCAACTGGCGACGCCGCCTGTGCGACTGGCGTGAGCTGGATGCGCTCGCTGCGCAGGTGCGCAGTGCCGTGGCGCAGGGCGCTGCCGCGGTGGAACCGTTCGCCTTCCTGAGCGAGGACACCAGCGCTGCCGAACAGCTTGCATGTGCACGGACGCGCGCGCAGGCAGTCGCTGCGATGTTGCGCCCGTTACCGCCGACTGCAATGCGCAGCCAGGGCGGGTTGCGGCTCGGCTTCGTTTCCAACGGGTTTGGTGCGCACCCCACCGGCTTGCTGACGGTCGCGCTGTTCGAAGCGCTGAAGCGCCGGCAGCCGGCGCTACAACTGCATCTGTTCGCCACCAGCCATGACGACCGCAGCGAGATCCGCGCGCGCCTGGCGCAAGCCACCACGCTGCACGATGTCACCGCGCTCGGGCACCTGGCCACCGCGCAGCACATCCGCGACCAGCGCATCGATCTGCTGTTCGACCTGCGCGGCTGGGGCGGTGGCGGGCGCCCGGAAGTGTTCGCACTGCGGCCGGCGCCGCTGCAGCTCAACTGGCTGGCATATCCGGGCACGTCGGGCGCGCCGTGGATGGACTATGTGCTGGGCGATGCGTTTGCGCTGCCGTCGTCGCTGGAGCCGTTCTACCGCGAGCGCGTGCTGCGCCTGAACGGTGCGTTTCAGCCGTCGGACACCTCGCGCGTGGTCGCCGAGCCGCCGTCGCGGGCGCAGTGCGGTTTGCCCGAGCATGGCGTAGTGCTGTGCTGCTTCAACAACAGCTACAAGCTCAATCCCCGCAGCATGGCGCGCATGCTGGTCGTGTTGCGTGCGGTGCCGGGCAGCGTGCTGTGGCTGTTGTCCGGACCGGGCGAGGCCGATGCACGCCTGCGTGCGGTGGCGCAGACGCAAGGCGTGGCTGCGCAGCGCCTGGTGTTCATGCCGAAGCTGCCGCACGCGCAGTATCTGGCGCGCTACCGGCATGCGGACCTGTTCCTGGATACGCATCCGTACAACGCGCATACCACCGCATCGGATGCCTTATGGGCCGGTTGCCCGGTGTTGACCACGCCCGGCGAGACATTTGCCGCGCGCGTGGCCGGCAGCCTGAATCATCATCTGGGCCTGGATGAGATGAATGTGGCCGATGACGCTGCGTTCGTTGCCAAGGCGGTGGCGTTGGCGACTGACCCAGCGGCATTGAGTGCGCTGCGTGCGCGGGTGGCGGAGCGTCGGCGCGAGTCGGGCGTGTTCGATATGGATGGGTTTGCCGACGGATTCGCGGATCTGATGCAAGCACTCGCGCGCCAACATGGTTGGTTGGGTAACTAGAGCGGGCTGCTTGCCTTTTCAAGGTCGATGGCTGTCCTCCGCTGTACCCTCACCCCAACCCCTCTCCCGGGGGAGAGGGGTTCGAAAGAGACTCGTCCATTGTGCGGCTTCACGCCGTGGTGCTGTACCCGGTCGTTCCGGCTCGCTAGGCTTGGGGCATGCCTTCCAATCCCGACTTCATTCCCTTGCACCTGTGCGTGCTGACGGTGTCCGACAGCCGCACGCTGGCCGATGATCGCTCCGGCGACTATCTGGTCGATGCCCTCACTCACGACGGCCATGTGCTGCACGAGCGCGCCCTGTGTCCGGACGATCGCTACCGCATGCGCGCGATCGTCTCTGCGTGGATCGCCGATGCGCAGGTCGACGGCATCCTGATCACTGGCGGCACCGGCTTTACCGGCCGTGACAGCACGCCGGAGGCGATTACCCCGTTGCTGGACAAGACCATGCCCGGTTTCGGCGAGTTGTTCCGCGCGGTCAGTGTCGACGAAATCGGCACCTCCTCACTGCAGTCGCGCGCGTTTGCGGGGCTGGCCAATCACAGTTTTGTGTTCTGCCTGCCCGGCTCCACCTCGGCCTGCCGCACGGCCTGGGAAAAGATCGTGCGTGCGCAGCTGGATGCGCGGACCAAGCCCTGCAATCTGGCGACACTGCGTCCACGTCTGGGCGAATAGCCTGCGCGCTCCATCGCTGTTGGAACGCGCATGTCGCACCTGAAACGCAAGGCCTACAAGAAGTTGCTGGCACCGCTGCAGCTGGAACTGGTCAACATGGCGCGCTGGCTGCGGCATACCAACCAGCGCGCGCTGGTATTGGTGGAAGGCCGCGACACCGCCGGCAAAGGTGGTGTGATCCAGGCCATCGCCAGCCATCTGAACCCGCGCCAGTGCCGGGTGGTGGCGTTGCCGACACCCAACGATCGCGAAAGCACGCAATGGTATTTCCAGCGCTATGTGGCGCACCTGCCGGCGGCCGGCGAGTTGGTGCTGATGGATCGCAGCTGGTACAACCGCGCCGGCGTGGAACGGGTGATGGGCTATTGCACCGACGCGCAGTACGACGCGTTTCTGGAGCAGGCGCCGCGCTTCGAACAACTGCTCGTCGACGACGGCATCCTGTTGTTCAAGTACTGGCTGTGCGTGGATCAGGCCGAACAGGAACAGCGCTTTGCCGAACGCCAGGAAGATCCGCTCAAGGGCTGGAAACTGTCGCCGGTGGATCTGCAGTCACGCAGCAAGTACGAGGACTACACCGCCGCGCGTGAGCGCATGCTCGAGGTAACGCATACGCCGGACGCGCCATGGACGCTGGTGGATTTCAACGACCAGAAGCGCGGCCGGTTGAGCCTGATCCGCAATCTGCTGGATCGGCTCCCGGACACCGCGGTGCCAGATGACACGCTGCAGCTGCCGCCACTGGACGGCAAGCCGCACAAGGAACGTTACGGCGTGCTGGAACCGATCGACGATTACGCCGGCCAGTCCTGAGAGATCTCGTCACTGGCCGCAGTGGCACGTGGCAAGGGGTACAGCCCGGCCTGGCGCTCGGCCTGCTCGGCCTGCAGCACCAGCTGGCTCAGGCGCTGGCTGAACAGCTGCATGAAACCGCGGTGCAGCGGGCGCATCGCTTCGATGTAGTCGACGTCGTCGGCCTGCGCACCGAGCGGGCTGCAGGACGACAGCAGCACTTCGTCCAGGCGTAGCGCGCTGTCGGGCAGACGCACCAGCGCGGCGCGGCGCAACCAGTCGCGCATGCCCTGGCGGTACTCGGCAGCCAGGATATAGGCCACTTCGACCTGATCCAGGTCCACATCCGGGTTCCACGCCAGCACCTGGATGACCTGCGAGCGCTCGTCCAGCATGCGGCTCTCGGCAACCAGGCCGTGCAGTTGCTGCAGCAGACGCCACTGGACGCCGGCGGCCTCGCGCTGCGGGGCAGGCATGGTCTCGATCGCCAGCGCCAGGCGGCGTGCGAACAGCGCCGGCACTTCGGCCAGGACGATCGGGCCGGCATCGGCGCCGAGCAGGAAACGTTCGGTGCGCAGCGTGGCGGTGTCGGGCAGGTAGCCGTCCTGCAGCGGGCGCATCACGCCGTGGTCGAGCAGCGACAGCACCACGTCCAGCCAATAGCGACGCTCCTGTTGCAGCGCGCGGTTGGCGGTGGCGTTCTGCCAGGCCGGACGGAGATCGTCCAGACGCGCGATGCAGGCCTGGGCATCGAGGGTGTCCCAGGGCGCGCGGGTGGCGTCGTTGGGATCGAAATTCTCCACGTTGAGCATGCCGCCGCCGAAACGGTGCCAGGCTGCGCCGCGCTGGGTGCCGGCGGGATCCGGCCTGGAGGCCGACAGCGGCACCGCGGGGGCCGGGCGCAACAGGGCTGCGTAGGCGTCGGCCCAGGAATCGGGCAGACGCGCCGACAGCGGATAGCTGGCAGCGGACGCGCCCAGGCCGTGACGTGCGAGCTTCAGGCTCCACAGCACCGCAGCGATCACGATGCCGCCGAAGATCCAGGCCAGCAGCCAGCTGGTGGCCGCCTGCCCCGGCTGCAGCACGCGGGTCTGCGGCTGCAGAAACAGCAGCCAGCCACTGCCCGACAGGACGCCCAGGTACAGCCATGGCGCCAGCTGCGCCAGGCGACGGTTGCGGGTAGGCAGTTCCTGCCCGTCGGTGTGATCTTGAGATGGAGCGGCCATATATTCCCCCTGCACGCCTGATCGCGCTGACAAGGTTATCGGCGACGCATCGCAAGTCTGTTGGCCTGCTCGACTGGCAGCGACTCAGCCAGTTACAAATTCTTCAGTCGGCGGCGGCGCGCAGGGCGTGCGGGTCACCGCCGCGACCCTGGCCGCCGGCGGGCCTTGCCATAACCAGGATTCCAGCGCATCCAGCGCGACGGCGGGCCCGGCAGCGACCACCTCCACACTGCCGTCGGGCTGGTTGCGCGCATGCCCACGCAGGCCCAGCGCAACCGCACGCTCGCGGGTGGAGGCGCGGAACCACACGCCCTGCACCACGCCGGTGACGATAAAGCGCGCCGCCTGCATCAGCCGGCCTTGCCGGTGATGCCCACCGCCGTCTCGATGTCGCGTGCGGTCACCGGGCCGAGGAACTGCTTGGCGACCTTGCCGTCCGGCCCGATCAGATACGTCATCGGCAAGCCGCGCGGCGTGGCGAAGTCCTGCGGCGGTTGGTAAGGGTCGAGAATGGCGATCGGGTACGACACCGGGTGGTCCTTCAGGAACGCCTGCATGTCGGCGCTGCTGATGTCTTCATAGGCCAGGCCCACCACTTCGACGGTGTCGCGCATGGTGTGCAGCGCCGACAGCTCGGGCATTTCCTTCAGGCACGGCGCGCACCAGGTGGCCCAGAAATTGACCACCACCCACTTGCCGCGATGCGCGGCCAGGTCGTAGGCCTCGCCGGTCACGGTCGGCAGCGACAGCTTGGGCATCTCGGCGGTCTGCTGCACCACCGAGGTGTCGGTTGGGCTGGCCGGGTCGGCGGGAGCGGCCGGCTTTTGCGGCGTCTGTGCGGTGGTCGCTGGCGCTGCACCGCCGGCGGCGGGCGTGCCCTCGCCGGTGGGCTTGCAGGCGGTCAGCAGCAACAGCGGCAACAGCAGCGCACAGGCGCCGCGCACAAGGCGCACGGTCATGGGAGGTCTCCGGGAAGGTGGGTGTAGAGGTCGCCGACCGGTTGCGCCAGCACGCTGCGCAAGGGTTGGCGCAGTTGTTCCAGCGCAGCGGCAGCGGCCTGGCCGTAGGCATCGTCGCGGCACGGCAGGGGGCGGTCTTCGATCGGCACGCGCAGCTGGCAGCTTTCGTAGAGTTCGGCCAGCGGCACCACGTCCAGGTCGCGTGCCAGCAGCCATTGGCCGCGCTCGTCGCGGCGCAGCAGGCGGATGCGTTTGAGTTCGCACAGCAACTCCTGCATCAGCGTGTCGGTGAGCATCGGCTCCAGCGCCAGGATGCGGTCTTCATCCAGGCCGTTGCCGTGGATGCGTGCCTGGCGGAAGCGGCCGAGCAGGCGCAGCAGGCCATAGATCTCGAAACCCGGCGGCAGCCGCATCGCTTCGGGCTGGTAGCGGAATGCCGCCATCGAGGAGGCCAGCGAGGCGCCCAGCAGCACCGAAACCCAGCTCAGGTAGATCCACAACAGCAGGATCGGCAGCGCCGACAGCGCGCCGTAAATGCGCTGGTAGGTCTGGAAATTGCCCAGATAGAAGCCGAAGCCCCATTTGACGATTTCCATCAGGATCACCGCCAGCAACGCGCCCGGCAGCGCATGCCGCAGGCGTACCCCATGCTGCGGCACCACGCGGTAGATCAGCACGATGCAGACGAATTCCACCGCCATCGGCGCCAGCCGCCAGGCGAATTCGGCCAGCCACTGGCCTTCGGTGGTGCGGAACAGCGGCAGCGCGAACACGTAGGCGGCCATCGCCATCGAGGCGGCGGCCAGCATCGTGCCCAGGGTCAGCACCGTCCAGTAGATCAGGAAGCGCGTCACCTTCGGGCGTGCGGCGGCGACCCGCCAGATGCTGTTGAAGGTCTGCTCGATGCTGTGCAGGGTGATCAGCAGCGAGGCCACCAGCGCGACCATACCGGCCACGGTGAACTTGCCCAGATCCTCCAGCGAACGATTGAGGTAGTTCTGCACCGAGCGCGCCGCGCCGGGCACGAAGTTGTTGAAGATGAAGTCGGTCAGCGCGTCCTTCCACTCGTTGAAGGCCGGGAACGCCGACAGCACCCCGAACACCACGATCGCCAGCGGCACCAGCGCGAACACCGTGGTGTAAGCGAGCGAGGCGGCCGCCTGGAACAGGCGGTCGTCGAGAAAGCGGCGCCACAGGAAGCGCCCGAAGCTGACCGTCCGCGCGCGGTCGCGCAGCCGTTCTTTCCATTGGTGGATTTTGTTCACGCGCAACATCGCGCAAGGGTACCCGATGCGCCGTCATCGCGGCCTTGCCGCAACTGCGGCGTGCAGGCAGGCGGTGGCTTGGCCGATACTGCGGCAACTCACACAGGCGGTAGATGCGCGATGGCGGAGATTCTGGTGCTGTATTACAGCCGTGGCGGTTCGGTGGCGCGGCTGGCGCGGCAGATCGCGCGCGGCATCGGCGAAGTACCGGGCATGGGCGCGCGGCTGCGCACGGTACCGCCGGTGGCGGCGGTGACCCAGACCAGCGCCCCGCCGGTGCCGGACGAGGGCGCGCCGTACGTGGACAAGGCCGATCTGGCCGAATGCAGCGGCTTGCTGCTGGGCAGCCCGACCCGCTTCGGCAACATGGCCGCGCCGATGAAGCATTTCCTCGACGGCCTGGGCGCCGAGTGGGCCAGCGGCATCCTGGCCGGCAAGCCGGCAGGCGTGTTCACTTCCACCGCCTCGATGCACGGCGGCCAGGAATCCACCTTGCTGTCGATGCACCTGCCGCTGCTGCACCACGGCTGCCTGATCGTCGGCATCCCGTTCACCGAGCCGGCGCTCAGCCATACCACCAGCGGCGGCACACCCTATGGCGCCAGCCATGTCTCCGGCGCCGGCGGCGACCCGCAACCGAGCGAGGACGAAGCGCTGCTGGCGCGTGCGCTGGGCCGCCGGGTGGCCGATATCGCCCGGCGCCTGGCCAGCCCATGAGCCTACGCGCCACGCACTGGCTGCTGACGGCCGCGCTGATCGCGCTGACGGTGCTGTTCGTGAGCTGGTTTCACGACGACCGCCACCGCACTGCCGCGCTGCTGGTGTTCGCACTGCCGCCGGCGCTGATGGCCACGCTGGCGCTGCGCAGCGCACGTGCGCGTTTCTGGGCCGGCGTGTTCGCGCTGGGCTGGTTCAGTCACGGCGTGATGGCCGCCTGGACCCAGCCGCAGGCGCGTGGGCTGGCCTGGCTGGAAGTGCTGCTGGCCCTGCTGGTGGTGGCACTGGTGGGCGGCCCCGGCATGGCGGCGCGCTTCGGCCGCAAGCGCCCTCCACGTTGACCCGCTTGGGCAGCACCCGCGCCGGGGTCGTATCATGACGGCCCTCGCGCGGCCTGCACCGCGCCCGTTTGAAGGACCCGCAGCAATGGAAGACCTCCTGATCGTCACCACCGGTGGCACGATCGACAAGATCTACTTCGACGACAAATCGGACTACCAGATCGGCGACCCGCAGATCGGCCAGATCCTCAAGGAGCTGGGCGTGACCTTCCGCTTCTCGGTGATTCCGATCATCCGCAAGGATTCGCTGCACATCACCGACGCCGACCGCGAACTGGTGCGCGCCACCATCGCCGCCCAGCCGACCCGCCACGTGCTGATCACCCACGGCACCGACTCGATGGTGGAAACCGGCAAGGTGCTGCAGTCCATCGCCGACAAGACCATCGTGATGACCGGCGCGCTCAATCCGGCGCGCTTTCGCGGCTCCGATGCCGAGTTCAACATCGGCTGCGCGGTCGGCGCGGTGCAGTCGCTGCCTGCGGGCGTGTATATCGCCATGAACGGGCGCATCTGGAATCCGGAAAAGGTGCGCAAGAACGTCGCCGCCAACCGCTTCGAATCGCTCTGACGCCATGAGCAAGGCCACCCGCGCGACCAAGGCATTGGATGCCGCCGGCGTGGCCTACGTGTTGCACCCCTACGCCTACCAGGCCGATGCCGATGCGAAGGGCGTGCAGGCGGCGAACGCCCTGGGACTGGCGCCGCACACGGTGCTGAAAACATTGATGGCCTGGGTCGACGACCAGGCGGTGTGCGTGGTGATCCCGTGCGATCGCCGGGTGTCGCTGAAGAAACTGGCCAGTGCCTGCAACGGCAAGTCGGCGCGCATGATGGAGGTGGCCGATGCCGAGCGTCGCACCGGCTACAAGGTCGGCGGCATCAGCCCGCTGGGGCAGCAACGCCAGGCGCCGGTCGTGATCGAAGCCAGTGCACTGGATGCCCCGTCGCTGTGGATCAACGCCGGGCAACGCGGCTTGCTGCTGGAATTGCCGGGCGATGGCATCGTTGCCGCATTGCAGGCGCGGCCCTGTAGTGTTTGCGACTAGCTGCGGCGAGACACCGCGCCGCGTGGCCGGCTGACGCAAGCCGGCATCTGGAAATCCACAGGTGGCTCCGGTTTGCGGCAGCGATCACGCACCTCCGCTGCGGCGTGATGGGTTCGCCGGCGTCACATGGCCGATGCAAGATCACGCCCCAAGGAAGACCGAAGTCCTGCACCCCACCGGCGCAGGACTCCGCGCACGCTCAGTACGTAGCCACCAGCGTAACCGCCGAGAACGCCAGCGTGGCCTTGAGCCGCACGTAGTACACCCCTGACGCGGGTGCGCTCAGCGTGCAGCTGTCGGCATTGCCCACCACCGCAGTGCGGCAGCTGTAGGCGGTATCGCTCGGCAATGCACCGGCACGCAGCGACAGATCGGCATTGCCGCTGCCACCGCTGAGCGCCACCCGCAGGCTGCGCGTGCCTGCGGGCACGTTGACCTGGTAATACAGCGAGCCACCGGTGGCTGCGGCCAGGCCGTTGCGTGCTGCATTGCTGGTCAGGGTGGTCGAGGCGATCACCGCAGCCACCGCACCATCGGCGTTGACCAACCCTGCCCCACACCCCTGCGGACACGCCACCGGCAATGCACGCGCCGTGCTCTTGAGCATCGCTTCGACGCTGGCCGCACTGAGCGGATTGAGCGCCACCGACTGCATCAATGCCACCACGCCAGCCACATGCGGCGCCGCCATCGAGGTGCCGCTGTAGACCGCGTAACCTGGGGTGCCCACCGCCGCGCTGCCGCTGTTGAGCGTGGACAGAATCGCCTGCCCCGGCGCGGCGATATCCACGCCCTGGCCGAAGTTGGAAAAGCTGGCCTTGGCCCCGGCCGAGGTGGTCGCCGCCACCGCGATCACATTCGGGCAATTGGCCGGCACGCTTTTGGATACGTCGATATTGCTGTTGCCGGCAGCCACCACCACGCTGGTGCCGCGCGACACCGCGCTGGCGATCGCATTGCTCAAGGTGGTGGAACAGGAACCGATGCCGCCCAGCGACAGGTTGATCACCCTGGCCGGGGTCGGATTGGCCGGCACGCCGGACACCGTGCCGCCGGAGGCCCACACGATCGCATCGGCGATGTCGGACAGATAGCCGCCGCAACGGCCCAGCACGCGCACCGGCAGCACCTTTGCATTGAACGCCACGCCCGCGGTGCCGGCGCCATTGTTGGCGGCGGCCGCGACGATGCCGGCCACATGGGTGCCATGCCAGCTGGAACTGGACGCGCTTGCGCCGCTGCCGCACTCGTTGGCCGCGGCCCAGTCGCCCGGATCGGCGGCATCGGTGTCGCGCGCGTTGCCGTCGCGGGCAATGAAGGCATCGCTGATGAAGTCATAGCCGGCCAGCACATTGGCCGACAGCTCCGGATGCGCGGTCACGCCGGTATCGATCACCGCCACCACCGCGCCCCTGCCGGTGGCCTTGTCCCAGGCCGGGCGCACGTTGATGCCGGCGCTGGTGGTCCCCAGCGCCCATTGCTCGGACAGGCGGCTGTCGTTGGGCACCAGCATCGGGCGCAGCAGCATGTCCACTTCCACGCGCTTGACCGCCGGGTCGGCCGCCAGACGACGCATCAGGGTTTCCGCATCGACCCGGTCCAGCGCGCGATCGGCCACCAGCAATTGCGGCCCGACTCCAAGCCAGCGCGACGACGACAGGCCGAGCGCTCGCCCGCGCCGCGCCGGCACCGCACGGGCGATCTCGCGTAACGAGCCACTCAGGCGCCCACGGTTGCCGACGCTGCTGTCCTTGTAGCTGACGATGAAACGCTGATGGGCCGATGCCGACCCCAGCCCCTGCAGGCTGACGTCGCCAGCGAATGCAGGCGCAGTGCCGCATAGCAGTGCACAGGCCAGCGCGACATGGCGCAGCCCCTTGAACGGTAAATAACGCATGGATCGACCCCTCCCCGGGATGTCGTGGTGCAAACGAGGGCACATCTGTGCCGCCCTTGCATCGTGGTGAGGCGCGCCGACTGGCGTCGCTGCCCACCTGCCCACGCTATCGACCGGGTATGCGCGGACCTGAGCCGGTATCGCTGGCCAGGCGTGGCGAACCACCGGGTTGGTTAAGGTGGCCGCTCGAGAGGCAGATGCCGGCGGCGGCCAGGACCGCGCCGTCCCACCCTCCAGCGCTGCCCCCAAAACGCCATTGCCCCGCACTTTGGCGGGGCAATGGGGGTATCGAGCGTGCTGCAGACACACCGCATCACGCAGACCGCAGCGGTGCCAACGGCTCAGCCGCTGGCACCGCGAGGCGTCTTACGGGGTCTGGCTGACCGCACCGGCCGCGTTGACGATGCCGGCACCGCAGCCGCCCGAGCAGGCGCCCGGCAGCGGACGCGCGGTGTTCTTCAACAGCGTTTCCACCGCCGCCGGGGTCAGCGGACGACTGGCCACCGACTGCACCAGCGCCACCACGCCGGCCACGTGCGGTGCCGCCATCGACGTACCGTTGTAGGAGGCGTAGCTGGCGCTGCCCGGCGTGGTGGTGCCGCTGTTGAGCGTGGACAGGATCGCCGAGCCCGGGCCGGAGATGTCGATGGTGCTGCCGAAGTTGGAGAAGCTCGAACGCGCGCCGGCCGAGGTGATCGACGCCACCGAGATCACGTTGGCGCAGCTGGCCGGGGTGAAGTTGGCCACGTTTGCATTGCTGTTGCCGGCCGCCACCACCACCGTGGTGCCGCGCGACACCGCGCCATTGATGGCGTTCTGGTAGGTGCTCGAGCAGGTGCCGTTGCCGCCCAGCGACATGTTGATCACTTCGGCCGGATTGGCATTGGCCGGCACGCCGGAGACGGTGCCGCCGGATGCCCACACGATTGCGTCGGCAATGTCGGAGGTGGTGCCGCCGCACAGGCCCAGCGCACGCACCGGCACGATGCGCGCATTGAATGCGGTCCCCGCCACGCCGGTGCTGTTGTTGGTGACCGCGGCAATGGTGCCGGCCACATGGGTCCCGTGCCAGCTGGAGTTGGCCGCTGCCACGCCGGAGCCGCATTGGTTGGCTGCGCGCCAGTCGCCCTGGTCGGCCGGGTTGTTGTCGCGGCCATTGTTGTCGCGCGCACGCGCCGCGTCGCTGATGAAGTCGTAGCCCGGCAGCACGTTGGCGTTGAGGTCCGGGTGGCTGGTGATGCCGGTGTCGATCACTGCCACCACCACACCGGTGCCGGTGGCGGTATCCCAGGCCGGACGCACGTTGATGCTCGAGGCGGTGGTGCCGAAACCCCACTGCTCGGACAGACGGGTGTCGTTGGGGGTCAGCGTCGGGTACATGATCTGATCGACTTCCACGTACTCCACGCTCGGGTCGGCGGCGATCCGGCGCATCAGCGTCTCGGCCTCGGCACGGTCCAGGCCACGGTCGGTCTTGAGCACTTCCGACCCCAGTGCGGTACGACGCACGTGATTCAGGCCCAGCGCACGGCCGGCGCGGGCCGGCACGGCGGTGGCGACCGAATTGAGCGATGCGCGCAGCGAGGTCGGGCTCACCGCGGCGCTGGAACCGTCCCTGTACTTGACGATGAAGCGGTCCAGGGTGGGCTGCGAATCCAGCCCGGAAAGATTGACCTGACCAGCAAACGCCGGCACTGCCAGCAGCGAAGTCAGCGCGGACACACCTAGAACCACCAGCGCGCGCGTGGGCGCACGACGTTGCGACACATTGGACATCGATCGTTCCTTAATTGAGAGGTACCGCAATTGCGGCGAGATGGCCAAACCGGCTCCACGTGCTGCGGATCGGGTCAGGCAGTGCACGGGCGCGGGCGCCCGGCGAGACGACTGACCGATGTCCATTCCGGTCGAGCGGCAACACACCGCCGGCGCCTGCCGATGCGGCAGACGTGGGCAATAGGTCGCTGATGGGGTGAAGCGGATCGGATCGGCACTGCCTGGCCGGGGCCAGGCAGTGCCGACGTGCCTCAGTAGCTGGCGCGCAAGGTCACGCCGGAGAACGTGCTGTACGCCTTGAGGCGCACGTAGTAAGTGCCAGACGGCGCGCTGATGCTGCAGGTCTCGGCATTGCCGCTGCGGTACGGACGGCAGGTGTAGGTGGTGTCGGTCGGCGCACTGCCGGCACGCACGTACAGGTCTGCATCGCCGCTGCCGCCGCTGATCGCCACGGTCAGCGTGCCGCTACCGGCCGGCACTGCGATGGTGTAGTTCAGTTCCGCACCCGTGGCTGCGCCCAGTCCGGTGACCGGCGTGCCGTTGGTCAGGGTGTTGCCGGTGCCGCCACCGCCGCCGCCATTGCTGCCACTGATGGCGGCAGTCACCGCCGCATCCGCATTGACGATGCCGGCGCCGCAGCCGCCCGAGCAGGCGCCCGGCAGCGCACGCGCGGTGTTCTTCAACAGGGTTTCCACGGCGGCCGGCGTAAGTGCGCTCGGCGCGACCGACTGCACCAGCGCGACCACGCCGGCCACATGCGGCGCCGCCATCGAGGTACCGTTGTAGGACGCGTAGCTGGCGCTGCCCGGGGTGGTGGTGCCGCTGTTGAGTGTGGACAGGATCGCCGAGCCCGGCGCCGACACGTCGATCCCGGTGCCGAAGTTGGAATAGCTGGCCTTGGCGCCGGCCGAGGTGGTGGCTGCCACCGCGATCACGTTGGCGCAGTTGGCCGGCAGCGAACCGGACACGTTGGCAGAATCGTTGCCTGCCGCCACCACCACCGTGGTGCCGCGCGAGACCGCACCGCTGATCGCATTCTGCATGGTGGTCGAGCAGGTACCGCCGCCGCCGAGCGACATGTTGATCACTTCGGCCGGATTGGCGTTGGCCGGCACGCCGCTGACGCTGCCGCCGGAGGCCCAGATGATGGCGTCGGCGATATCCGACAGCGAGCCGCCGCACTTGCCGAGTACGCGCACCGGCACGACCTTGGCGTTGTAGGCGGTCCCCGCCACGCCGGTGGTGTTGTTGGTCACTGCGGCCACCGTGCCGGCCACATGGGTGCCATGCCAGCTGGAGTTGGCGGCGGGAATACCGGAGCCGCACTCATTGGCGGCGTACCAGTCGCCTTCGTCGGCGGGATTGCTGTCGCGCCCGTTGCCATCGCGCGCCGTGGCGGCATCGCTGATGAAGTCGTAGCCCGGCAGGATGTTGGCGTTGAGATCGGCATGGGTGGTGATGCCGGTGTCGATCACCGCCACCACCACATTGGCGCCGGTGGCCTTGTCCCAAGCCGGGCGGATATTGAGGCCCGCATTGGTGGTGCCGAAGGCCCACTGCTCGGACAGACGGGTGTCGTTCGGGGTCAGCGTGGCGTGCAGGATCTGGTCGACTTCCACGCTCTGCACGTTGGGGTCGGAGGCCAGTTGGCGCATCAGGGTCTCGGCTTCGGCACGGTCGAGTGCACGGTCGGCCTTGACCAGCTCCGGTCCCAGCGCCAGGCGGCGCACCGAGTTCAGGCCCAACGCCTTGCCGGCCTTGGCCGGAACAGCGCGCGCGGCGGTGCGCAGCGAGGTGCTCAGCGCGGTTGGACTGGCCAGCGCGGTGCTGCCGTCCTTATAGGTCACGATGAATTTCTGGTGGGTTTGGGCGGTGGCCAGGCCATCCAGATACACCTCGCCGGCAAAGGCCGGGGTTGCCAGCAACAACGAGGTCAGCGCAGCTGCGCTCAGGATGGTCAGTGCGCGGGGGCGCTTGCGAAAAGACTCGTTCGACATCGAATTCCCTTCTAGATCAAAGAGAACCGCCGTAGCGGTGGTAGCCGGTGCCGCCTTCCATAGGTCAGCACCGAGGTCCCGGACCGATCCCCTGTTATCGATCCGTTCAGCGAACCTACCGCACTACAACCAGACTGGACAATAAGAAGTTCGCACTTTCGAAAAATTAAATATCAGATTTGTGACACCGTACGGCACCGTTCAGCCAGTTGACGACACATCCGGACATGAATTGGCACATACCTGCTGCGTTGCCCCAAAAAAAAGGCCCCTGCGCGACCGCGCAGAGGCCTTTTTTGACGCGATGCGCTGGCTCAGGACAGACGCACCAGCCAACCGTGGCGGTCCGGGACGCGCCCGTACTGGATGTCGGTCAGCTCCTGGCGCAGCGACATGGTCACCTCGCCGGCCGGTGCGGAGAGATCGCCGACCGCAAAGCCATCGCCCTTCAGCTCGCCGATCGGGGTGACCACGGCAGCGGTGCCGCAGGCGAACACCTCGGTGATCTCGCCCGACGCCACGCCCTGCTTCCACTCATCGATGGCGACCTTGCGCTCGATCACCTGCATGCCGCGATCGCGGGCCAGTTGCAGGATGCTGTCGCGGGTGATGCCTTCCAGGATGCTGCCGGACAGTTCCGGCGTCACCAGCGTGCCGTCCTTGTAGACCAGGAACACGTTCATGCCGCCCAGTTCTTCGATGTACTTGCCTTCCACCGGGTCCAGGAACAGCACCTGCGAGCAGCCTTGCGCATAGGCCTTCTGCTGCGGCAGCAGCGAGGCGGCATAGTTACCGCCGCACTTGGCCGCACCGGTGCCGCCCTTGGCCGCACGTGCGTACTCGGTGGACAACCAGATCGACACCGGTGCCACGCCCTTGGCGAAATACGGACCGGCGGGACTTGCGATGACGTAGTACGAGGCCTTGTGCGCCGCACGCACGCCCAGGAACGCCTCGTCGGCAATCATGAACGGGCGGAAGTACAGGCTGGTTTCCGGGGCCGACGGCACCCAGCTCGCATCCACCGCCACCAGCTGGCGCAGCGATTCGACGAACAGGTCCACCGGTAGTTCCGGCAGCGCCAACCGCCGCGCCGAGCGCTGCAGCCGCTCGCCATTGGCCTGCGGGCGAAAGGTCCAGATCGAGCCGTCGGCATGCCGGTAGGCCTTGATGCCTTCGAAGATTTCCTGGCCGTAATGCAGCACCGAGGCGGCCGGATCCAGCTGCAGCGGGCCATACGCGCGTACCTGCGCGTCGTGCCAACCGAGCTCGTTGGTCCAGGAAATGGCGACCATGTGGTCGGTGAAATGCAGCCCGAAGCCGGGCGCGGCCAGGATCACGGACAGCTCGTCGGCACTCCGCGGCGACGGGGAACGGGTGGAAGCGAAGGACACGGACACCGGAAGATTCCTGTATGGCGGGCGAAAGGACGCGGCGCCACCTCTTGGACATGGCGCCTGACGATCAGAGCATGCCGGTCTCGAGACGGGCTGCTTCGGACATCATATGCCGGCCCCACGGCGGGTCGAAGACCAGCTCGACGTCGGCCTCGGCAATGGTCGGAATCATTTCGACCTTGCTGCGCACGTCGTCGACCAGGATCTCGCCCATGCCACAACCGGGCGCGGTGAGGGTCATCTTGACGTCCACCCGGCGCTGATCGTCTTCCTCGCGATGGCTGACCACCGCCTCGTAGACCAGGCCCAGATCGACGATGTTGAACGGGATCTCGGGGTCGAAACAGGTGCGCAACTGCTGCCACACCAGTGCCTCCACCTCTTCGTCGCTGGCATCGGCGGGCAATTCCAGCCCCGGCGGGGCCTCCTTGCCGATCGCATCGCCATCCTTGCCGGCAATGCGGAACAGGTTGCCTTCGACAAAGACCGTATAGCTGCCACCCAGCGCCTGGGTGATATAGCCGTAACTGCCTGCGGGCAGGGTCACCGAATCGCCCTGCGGCACCATGACGGCATCGCAATCGCGTTCGAACTGGACGGGTTCGCTGCTACGGGAGTACATGGGCTGGATATGGGGCCGCGGCGGATGCGCGCAAGTCCGCCATTCTAGCCGACCACGGCAAGGCCGCTGCCGTTGCGGGATGGAGCCGGCGACGACGCTGCATTCCATCGGCGCGTCCATCACCGCGCAAAGTACATCGCGCGCTTTATCATGTGCGCACTGTCAGGAGCTCCAATGCCGCCTACCACCGCGTCCGCCAGAACCGCCCACTGGCTCTGGCCCCCGCTCCTGCTGCTGGGATGCGTCACCGCCCTGATCGCCTGGATGCTCATCGCGCTCGCGCTGGGCAACCAGGCCGGCTGGATGGCGGTGCTGGTGGCGCTGGAAATCGTCTGGATGCTGCGCCTGGGCACGCTGGGCGCCGGTCCCTTGCGCATCGGCATCGCGGTCGTGGCGACCGCGCTGATCATCGTCGGCGCCAACTGGGGCATCGCCTCGGCGCAGCTGGGTAACGCACTGGGCCTGGATCCGTGGACCTCGGCACAGAAGATGGGCGCCGGGCTGGCCTGGACCCTGCTGCAACTGGCCAACAACGGCTTCGACCTGCTGTGCTATGCCGCCGCGCTGGTCCTGGCGTGGTGGGCGGCGCGCTGAGTCGGACGCGTTCGCAATGGCTGCCACTCGGCATCCGTTGAAGCTGATGCTTCATGTGCACAGCTCTAGTCACGCCGCTCCTGCTTAGCGCTGGCGCTTTATTTTCCTGACGCAGCGATTTCCGGGGAGCTCTGCGGCTTGGCTGCGGGGCCCTCGACGCTGCGAGTTTGCTGCAGGGCCCTTGCCGGCCCACCATCGCAGGACACGCCGCAAGTACGTCCATGTAGGCTCTTACGCGGCATCCATGCCGCGTAAGAGCCCGCGACGATGGGCCGGCAAGGACCTGTCGAGATGGTCGGTGGTTTGGTTGCAAGCAAAGCCTGGTGTGTGTGTGTTGTTCGGATCACCGTGCGTTCGATCGGCTTTCCAGCACAAACCGGGTAACGGCAGCGGCTCAACAAAGCAACCTGCAAACGTTTCAGCGTCCCAACGCAAGACTTGCAATCGCAACAGGCAGCTTTTCATTCGACCACCGACCAACTTCCTGGTGCGGTGTCCTTGCCGGTTGCGGGACCCTTGGCGGCATGGATGCCGCCAAGGAGCCTCCACGGACGGATTCACGGCGTGTCCCGCAAGCGGTGAGGGCACCGCGCACTCGAAGAGCCGAGCTTTTGACTGTCACTAAGCACTGCTGTGACTCAAAAGCTCGGTGGCTTGTTTCGGGCTGGCTGATAAGACTGGCCGGATGGTGCGGATAGAGCGTTCGTGAAGCAGCCGATCTGCGGCTCAGCTGCAAGGAACTGGCAGCGAGAACACCGCCCCCTCGACCAAGCAGCTTCGCAAATTCATCCGCCAAGTCAGCCGCACGACACCTCAGTGCCCGCCCCCGTCCAGCGCCTTCAGCTCGCTGACCAGCGCGCCGGCCGCTTCCGCGCCATCGCCGTACAGCATGCGGGTGTTGTCGGCGTAGAACAGCGCATTCTCGATGCCGGCAAAGCCGGTGCCCTTACCGCGCTTGATCACTATCGTGTTCTTCGAATTGACCACGTCCAGGATCGGCATGCCGTAGATCGGGCTGGCCGGGTCGGTCCTGGCCACCGGGTTGACCACGTCGTTGGCGCCGATCACCAGCGACACGTCGGTGCTGGCGAACTCGGGGTTGATGTCGTCCATGTCGGCGATCAGGTCGTAGGGCACGCCGGCTTCGGCCAGCAGCACGTTCATGTGCCCGGGCATGCGCCCGGCGACCGGGTGGATTGCGAACTTCACCTTGACCCCGCGCGCGATCAGCCGCTGCGCCAGCTCCCAGATCTTGTGCTGCGCCTGTGCCACCGCCATGCCGTAGCCGGGCACGATCACCACCCGCTCGGCGAACGCCATCATCGCCGCCACGTCGCCGGCCTCGATCGGCTTCTGCGCCCCGGCGATCTCCTGCGCCTGCCCGCCGCCGCCGAAGTTGGAAAACAGCACGCCGCTGATCGGCCGGTTCATCGCCTTGGCCATCAGGCGCGTCAGCAGGATGCCGGCCGCGCCGACCATCATGCCGGCGATGATCAGCGCCTCGTTGCCCAGCACATAGCCTTCGAACGCCACCGCCAGGCCGGTGAATGCGTTGTACAGCGAGATCACCACCGGCATGTCGGCACCGCCGATCGGCAGCGTCATCAATACACCCAGCGCCAGCGCCACCACGAAGAAGGCGATGATCGCCAGCGGCTGCAGGCTGCTGGCCGCCCAGATGCCGAGCACCAGCACCGCCAGTGCCACCAGCAGATTGAAGGCCTGCTGGCCCGCAAAGGTCACCCGACGGTCGAGCCGGCCATCCAGCTTGGCCCAGGCCACGATCGACCCGGACAGCGACACTGCGCCGATCGCCGAGCCCACCACCGCCAGCACCACCGTGGTGGTGTCCGGCCGCCGCGCCGCCAGTTCGGCAATCGCCTGGGCGCTCCAGTGGGTGGTGTCGCGGTTGGCGAAGAAGGCAAAGCGCAGCAACTCCACCGCCCCGATCGCCGCCGCCGAGCCGCCGCCCATGCCGTTGTACAAGGCCACCATCTGCGGCATGTCGGTGATGGCGACCTTCCTGGCCGACCACCACGCCACCCCGGTTCCGATCGCCAGCGCGGCCAGGATCAGCGGCACGTTATGCAGCTCGGGCAGGAAGAATGTCGCCACCGTGGCGATCAGCATGCCCAGCCCGGCCCAGCGGATGCCGCTGCGCGCGGTCAGCGGCGACGCCATGCGCTGCAGCCCGAGCAGGAACAAGGTCGCCGCGACCAGATAGCTGGACTTCACCAGCCATGCCAGCAGCTCGGCAGTGGAGACGTTCATGGCGCGTCCCCGCCCGACGGCTTCTTGCTGGACTTGAACATGTCCAGCATCCGCTCGGTCACCACGTAACCACCGGCCGCATTGCCCGCACCCAGCATCACCGCGACAAATCCCAGCGCCTTTTCCAGCGTGGTATCGGCATGCCCCAGCACCACCATCGCACCGATCAGCACGATGCCGTGGATGAAGTTGGAGCCGGACATCAGCGGGGTATGCAGGATCACCGGCACCCGCGAGATGATCACGTGGCCGGCGATGGCCGCCAGCATGAAGATGTACAGCGCTACGAATCCGTCGCTCATCGTCGTTCGCTCCACTGGCCGGTGCGGCCCGCCGATCATACCCACGCCGTGCGCGCCCGGGCGCGTGTCAACCGAATCGGCACTCGCCCGTTGACGTCGTATCGTCTCCGCGGAAGCTACGCTGTGCTGGTGGGAACCCCTTTCGATCCGCAACCTGCCGCACCGGCCGCCACCGTGCCGGTTTCGCTGGACGCCTTCCTGGCCGGCATCGGCCCGCGTGCGTTCCGCTTTGCCGAGGCCGGCCTGCGTCACCGCGAAGATGCGCTGGACGCCGTGCAGGACGCCATGGTGAAGCTGCTCGGCTACCGCGAGCGCCCGGCCGCCGAATGGACGCCGCTGTTCTGGAGCATCCTGCGCAGCCGCATCATCGACCTGCAGCGCCGGCGCAGCTTCCGCCTGAAGTTCTGGGCGCCGGCCGAACGCGCCGACGACGAGGGCACCATCGACTGGGCCGACCCCGGCACCGGCCCGGTGGACGAACAACAGCATCAACAGGCCTACCAACGGCTGGTCGAGGCCTTGCGCAACCTGCCTGCGCGCCAGCGCGAAGCGTTCACGCTGCGCGTGCTGGAAGACCTGGACGTGGCCACCACCGCCAAGGCGATGGGCTGCTCGGAAGGCTCGGTCAAAACCCACCTGTCGCGTGCGCGCGACGCGTTGCAAAAACAGTTCGAGGATTTCCTGTGAACCGCTCCCACGACCCGGCCCAGCTGGATGCGCACCTGCGCCAGCTGCATGCCTCCGCACTGACCAGCCTGCCGCCGCAGACCCTGGCGCGCCTGCGCCAGGCCCGTCAGGCGGCCGCTCCCACGCGCGCCCGGCGCGGCTACTGGTTGCTGGCGACTGCGTGTTCCGGCCTGCTGGCGGTCGGCATCGGCCTGCAGCTGCGTCCAGGCGAGCGCGCCTCGCCGGACCGCACCCCGACCCAGGTGGTCGCCGGCACCACCACCGATACCGACGACATGCTGACCCAGAATCCGGACCTGTACGTCTGGCTGGGGTCCGATACCGCCCTGGCCATGGAATAAGCACGATGACCCGCACCACCCGCCTGTTGTTGACCCTGCTGCTGTGCGCCGTGCCCTGCGCGTCCTTGCTGGCCCAGGCCCATTCCCCCGGACCGCCGGGACCGCCACCGCCGGATGGCCCAGGCCCGCGAGGACCCGGACCGCGCGAGGCAGACACGCCGATGCCCGAGTGGGACAAGCTCACCCAGCAGCAGCGGCAGGTGCTGATCGATGCGCTGCGCGAACGCTGGAACGATGTGCCGGAAGAACGCCCGCGCATGTATCGCCATGCGCGCCGCTGGCTGGACATGACCCCGGAGCAGCGCAAACAGGCCAAGGCCGGCATGGACCGCTTCCGCAACATGAGCCCGGAGCAACGCCGCGAGGCCAAGGCCTTGTTCGAACGCATGCGCACGCTCAACCAGCAACAACGCAATGAGCTGCAGCAACGCTGGCAGAAGATGAGCCCGGCCGAACGCAGCACCTGGCTGCGCGAGCATCCGCCCACCGACGACTGACGCGGCGCTGCCGCGGCAAGCGCAACCCGTCAGCGCACCGGTGCATCCCAGTCACGCGCGGCCACCGTAGGAGCGCGCTGACGCGCGACGGAGCATTACCGATAAAGCGCCATCGCGCGCCAGCGCGCTCCTACCCGCCAGTGCGCAAGGCGCATGGGCTCGGCGGGGCTACGCAGTCGCTGGCGCCGACCAGCGTGTCTTGGCCAGCAGTTCGTCGTCCCAGTCGAACGACAGCGCGCCATCCTTGATCAGCAATGCGGCGAACGCGTAGGCGTTGCGCGCGAACATCTCGCTGGCGTGCACCGCGCCCTGGCTGGCCAGGTTGAGCGGCCCGGCGATCACCACGCCGTCGCGCTCATAGGTATCGCCGGGCCGGGTGGCAGCGCAATTGCCGCCGGTTTCCGCGGCCAGATCGACGATCACGCTGCCGGCGCGCATGCCGTGCAGCATCTCCGTGCTCAGGATCTTCGGCGCCGGCCGGCCGGGCACGGCGGCGGTGCAGACCACCACGTCCACGCCTTTGAGGTGTTCGGCCAGCCGGCGTTGCTGTTCGGCGCGTTCGTCGTCGGTGAGCTGGCGCGCATAACCGCCCTCGCCGGCCGCGCTCACGCCCAGATCCAGGAAGCGCGCGCCCAGCGAGGCGATCTGCTCGCGCGTTTCCGGGCGCACATCGAAGCCTTCGACCTGCGCGCCCAGCCGCCTGGCGGTGGCGATCGCCTGCAGCCCGGCCACGCCCGCACCGATCACCAACACCTTGCACGGGCGCATGGTGCCGGCGGCGGTGGTCAGCATCGGAAAGAAGCGCGGCGCCAGCTGCGCGGCGATCAGCACGGCCTTGTAGCCGGCCATACCGGCCTGCGAACTCAAGACATCCATCGATTGCGCACGCGTGGTGCGCGGCAGGCGCTCCAGCGGAAACGCGACCAGCGCACCGGTGGCAATCGCCTGCGCACGTGCCGGGTCGGCGTCCGGCGCCAGCATGCCGATCAGCACGGTGTGGGGCCTGCATTGCTGCAGCAGTTCGGTGGGCGGTGCCTGCACGCTCAGCAGCACCTCGGCCTGGGCCAGCGTGTCTGCCGTGGCGAGCTGCGCCCCGGCCTGCAGATACGCGGCGTCGGCCATGCTGCTGGCACAGCCGGCGCCTGGCTCGATCCACACGCTGGCGCCGAGCGCGACCAGTTTCCTGACCGTTTCCGGCGTGGCGGCGACGCGGCGCTCGCCTGCCGCGCGTTCTTTCAGCACCAGCACCTGCACAGCCATGGCTTGCTCCGCTCGCGCGCCTGTCGTCGCGGCGATGCTAGCAGAGCGCGGCAGCCACGCTCAGGGCGTCAGCAAGGCCGGCAGCATCGGGGCGAGCAACTGCTCGGGCGGTGCCAGCGCCACCGCTTCGGTGCGGTGGTCGATGGCCAGACACGCATAACCATGCGCCGCGCTCCAGGCCAGCAGCACCCGTTGATGCAGCAGGTGCGCATCCGGCGCACTGCCGTGCCGGGCCAGCCAGGCCGCATGCAGGGCATCGCGCAGGCAGGCCATTGCCGCATCGGTGGCCGCCAGCAGGCGCGGCAGGCTGCGTCGCTGCGGCTCCAGGCTCTGCATCAGGCGAAACTGCTGCGGGTAGGCGATGGCGAACCGGATATAGCCCAGGCCGCCGCCCAGCAGTGGGTCGACCTCGCGCTGGGCCTGCACGATCCACTCGACCATGCGTTCGTACCCGTCTGCGACCAGTTCCACCACCAGGCCTTCCAGCGAGCCGAAGTGATGTGCCGGTGCGGCATGCGAAACGCCCGCACGGCGGGCGCACTCGCGCAGGCTCAGCCCGCGCGGACCCGATTCGCCGACGATCTCCCAGGCCGCGCGGCGCAGGGCGGCGGGCAGATCGCCGTGGTGATACGTCGCTGACTTGGGCGCGTGGGACATGGCGGCTTCGCAAATCGGGATGTCATTGGAGCAGGGAATCTTGACGCTGACAAGATTGGCGGTGCAGACTCGCCCCGCATCTTGCCAGCGTCAAGATTTGGCGACGGGTGCAGCCCTTCCCCCAGCGAGTGTTCCCATGGCTAAGGCATCCTCCCGCTGGCGCATGCGCCTGACCCGCACGCTGTTCGGGTTGGCCAGCCGCCTGGCCCCCGGCCCGACCGGCCGCCTGCTGGCGCGCCGCTTCGTGACGCCGGATGCGGCATCGCGCCGGCATGCCGCATCCACCCTGGCGACGCTGTCCGACGTGGGCCGCGACAGCCTGTCCATCGATGGTATCGACATCGCGGTGTATGTCTGGGGCGATCCGGCGCAGCAACCGTATGTGCTGCTCTCCCACGGCTGGTCCAGCTATGGCCTGCGCTTTGCCGCCTGGGTGCCACGGCTGCAGGCGCTGGGCTATGCGGTGGTGGCCTTCGACCAGGCCGGGCACGGATTGAGCGGTGGGCGCATCAGCTACATGCCGCACTTTGTCGAGGTGCTGCGCCGGATCGGGCGGCACTTCGGCCGGCCGGCGGCCTTCATCGGTCATTCGCTGGGTTCGGCATCGGTCGTGTTCGCCGATGAAGCGGCCTGGCAGCCGGCGCGCTACGTGCTGATCGCGCCATTGCTGGCCCCGGCCGAGACCGCACGCCGCCAGTTCCGCGCCTTTGGCATCGCGGCCAAGACCTTCGTTCCGTTCGAGAACCTGCTGCATGCGATCACCGGCAAACGCTTTGCCGATTTCGATGCGTCCCCGCATCTGCCGCGTTTCCAGCGCCCGGCCCTGATCATCCATGACCGCCGCGACCGCGAGACACCCTGGGACGAAGGCGCGCGTTTTGCGGCGCTGTGGCCGCAGGCGCAATTGCTGACCACCGAAGGCCTGGGGCATAACCGCATGGTCGACCATGCCTCGGTCATCGAAGCGGCGCTGGACTTTATCGGCCCGGCGCGGGCCTGAGCGTACCGCGATGCGGCAAGCGCATCGCGCGGTACCCGCTAATGCACGGTGCTGTTGTGCAACGGATCCAGGCGGTCGATGACGCCCTGCATGGCGCTGTCGAAGGCGCCGTCGTTGATGTGCTCGCGCAGCCTGCCCAGGCGCACCATCACCGCCAGTTCTTCCGGCGAAGCGACGCAGAAGCGTACGCCGCGGCGATTGACGAACAGCAGCCGCTGCGAGATCGGGCTCACCCACGACAGCTTGCCCGCCTGCACCTTGCCGTCCTTGTCGACGAAATCCAGCCAGGTGCCGATATCCATCGCACGGAAACGCTCGGCATCGGCGCTGTCGATGCTCTGCGCCACCGCCTCGGCCCCCAGCACCACGCTGACGCTTTCGGCAGCCGGCGGCGGCAGGTTGACCTGCGGCAGTTCCGGCAAGGCCTTTTCCAGCTCCGGGCGCGCTTCGGCGATGGCCTGCAAGGTGTCGTGCAATGCGGTGATGGCCACCACCACCGCGTCGCCATGCAGGCCGACGCTGGCAAATACGCGATGCAGGGCCGGTTGCCAGACCTGCAGCCACGGCTTGCCGACGATGTGGCGACGTGCCTCGGCCAGTTCTTCCAGCAAGCCATCGGCCAGGGCCAGTGCCTCGACGGTGCCCGGACCTTCCTCACCGTCGCGCAGGATCGCCATGGTCAGATGGTGCAGCCACGGCTGACGCAGGAAATCCTCCACGGCCCTGGGCAGCGGCGTGCCGGCCTGCGTGCGCTGTTCCAGCTCCGACAGCGCGCGGCTGCGTGCCAGCTCGAGCTTTTCCTGGCCGCGCTGGGTTTCGGTGGCGCGCCGCTCGGCAATTTCCACCCGGCGCCGGTGCTGCGACAGGAAATCGCGAAATTCCTCTTCCAGGGTCAGGAAGATCGCCAGGTTCTCGTTGAATTCGGCCACCAGGCGGTCGACGATTTCCTCGACCTTGCCCATCAGCACACGCTCGGCAGCGCTGTCGCCGGTGTTGCCTTCGCAGGCCTCGGCCAGCGAATTGAGCAGGCGCCGCGCGGGATGGGTCTTCTGCACGAACATCTTGCGATCCAGCAGCGCAACCTTGACGAAGGGCACCACCAGCCGGCCGATCATTTCGCGCGAGCGGTTTTCCAGATCGCGCTCGTCCAGCATCACGTCGAACAGCATGCCGACCAGGTCGATCGCATCCTCGTCCATCGGGTCCAGGCGCGCGGTCGCCGGGTCCACGCCCAGCCGCGTGGCGCTGGACAGCACTTCGTTCTTCAGCCGCTGCGCCAGCGACTCGGTGTCGTCGCCGATGGCTGCCTGCAGCGTCGCGCTCGGCGTGGCCTGCAGCAGCGACAGCACCGACATCATCTCGCGCTGGCTCAGCGGGCGTTGCTGGCCTACCGCCACCGATGCGGCAGAGGCGGTGTTGTCGCGCACGCTCCGGGTCTGCTGCAGCAGTTCGTGCAACGCTTCCAGCAACATGCCCTGGCTGCCGCCAGGGTGATCGGCCTCACCGCCATCCATGCCGCCGGCAGCGCCGCCACCGGCCTGGCCACGCTGGGCGGCGGCCTGCATGCGGCCGCGGCTGTGCGCCCAGCGGTCCAGGAAGCGGTTGGCCCAGGCCGGTGCGTACTGGTCGCTCTGGTCGTCGCCGCCGATGTCGGCAGCCGCGCCCTGGGCCTCGGCCTGGGCGCGCTCCTCGGGCGTCGTGTCGCCGCGTGGCTGCACGCGCGGCGGCGGGCGCTTGGGCTGGGAAATTTCCGGCATGACGCCAGCCTTGGCCAGCGTCTCGTCCAGGCGCGCATACAGCTTGCCGATCGGCTCGGCCAGGTCGCGCTCGCACAGCTTGATCAGTACCAGGCGCACTTCCGGCGCCAGGTCGCAGGTGGCGAAGGCTTCGTGGATCGCCACGCCCAGATGCTCCGGACCGAGCGGGTTGGTGTCGGCCACCAGTTCCAGGCCGCCGGCGATCCAGCCCAGGCGGCGGTCCACCCGCGCCAGCACCTGCTTGAAGTCGCGCAGCAGCACCGTGGCCAGGTTGCGCACCGCCAACCGCGATTCGAGCACGTGTTCGGGCACCAGACTCAGCGGGCCGGTGCCGATGTCGCCTGCCAGGACCACCTCGGCCGACAGCGGCTCGCCCAGCAACAACGCCTGCCAGCCGTCGTCCAGCTGCTGGCGGAACCGCGTGGCCACTTCGTCGCGCTTGCGGCGCAACTCGCGCATGCCGTCGAGAAACAACAACTGCGATGTGCCCGCGGATTCGGCGCGATCGAACAGCACATCATCAAAGTGTGCGACTGCAGCGGCAAAAACCTGCGCGAGTGCGGGCACGAACACGGCGTGCGCCTGTTCGAGCAAGCGTTGGTCACGGCCCGGATGTCCCGACGGACTGGGCTGAAAAGTCATGCGCAAAGGCTCCCCGCCCCTGCAGGCGTGAAAATATTCAAACGAAAGAAAACAGACGCGGCCCCAAATTCCGCCACCGCATGGTAGGCGTTTCGCTCGTTTGTTAAGTGTGACGCAATTCGCACTTTAGTCGTGACCGCCCAGGGTTTGCGTGTCAGTCGGACATCCTAGCGTGCATCGCTGCGGTGGCGCTTGCCAGCGCGTATTAACCGCCTGCGGGGGTTAAGCCTTCAGCATGTGCGGCCGGTCCAGCGCATCGACGACATCCTGCATCGCGCTGTAGAACGCGTCCTCGTCGCGATGCAGACGCAGGCGGTCCAGCCACACCATCATCGCCAGTTCCTCCGGCGAGGACACGCACAGCCGCCCGCCGCGCCGGTTGACGAACATCAGCCGCCCGGAAATCGGGCTGATCCAGCACAACCTGCCGGCCTGCACACGGCCGTGCCGGTCGACGAACTCCAGGCAGGTGCCGAGCGCCATGCCGCGGAAGAAATCGGCGGTGACACGATCGAATTCCACCTGCGCGGTGGCATCCAGCATCGGCGTCAGCGGCTCGCCGACCGGCTCGGCCGGACCGGGGCTGGGGCGCAGCGCGCTCAAGGTCGGCGCAAACAGGGCGGGATCCGGCGCTCCCGCAGCCGGCACCGATGGCGTGGACAGCAGCGCGCGCTGCAGTTCCTGCAGGGCCAGCTCGGCGTCGCGTTGCGCCAGGCCGGCCAGCGCGAAAGCCTGCAGCAGCTGCGCACGCTGCGGCTCCAGCGCGGTGCCGCCAGGCGCAGCACCCAGTTGCGCCAACACCGCATCGCCCAGGGCCACGGCCGCGTCCAAGGCCTGGCCGGTGCCGTCGCCACGCAACGCCACCTGTTGCACATACGGCTGCCAGACGCGGCCGAGGAAGTGCTCGACCAGCGGCGGCAGCGGCCCGCGCGCCAGGCGCTCTGCCAGCGCCTGCGCGGCAATGCTGCGTGCGGCTTCGCGGCGTTCTTCGGCGCGCTGCAATTCGCTGGCACGGCGCTCGGCGATTTCCACCCGGCGCCGATATTGTTCGTAGCTGGCGCCGAACTCGGCCTCCAGCGTCAGAAACAGCCCCGGATGCTCGTCGAAATCGCGCACCACCGTGTCGATCACCGCCTGCACCTGGCCGAGCAAGGCCTGCTCTGCCGCGGTTTCGCCGGCATTGCCATCGCAGGCGTCGACCAACAGGTTGAGCAGGCGGCGTGCGGGATGGCCGTCGCGCACGAACAGGTGGCCGTCCAGCATCGCCAGCTTGGCCATCGGCACCAGCAACTGGCCGAGCAGGCTGCGCTGCGCATCCGACAGATGGCTCTGCACCAGGATCGCGGCGAACAACAGGGCCACCAGATCCAGCGCGTCCTCGTCGTCGGGGTTGAGGCAGGTGGTGGCCGGATCTACCCCAAGCGCGGCGGCGGCGCGCCTGACCTGCTGCCGCAGGCCACATGCCAGGCCCGAATCGGTGCCGTCGATGGCATCGAAGCCGGCCGCAGGCATGGTCTGCAGCAGCGACAGCGCCGACACCACCTCGCGCGGCGACAGCAGGCGCTGCCCGGCAGGTGCGGGTGTGTCGCCATCGGGTTCGCGCTGGCGGCGTGCATGCTGCAGCAAATGGTGCAGGCCGGCCGGCAACAGCTCGCGGCCGCTGCGCAGATGCACGTCGATCGCCTCGACGCCAGCCAACGCGCCCTGCCCGCCCGACCAGTCGGCGAAGAAGCGTGCGATCCAGTCCGGCGTCTCGGCGGCCTGCTCGCCGGCGCCTTCGTCCTGGCGCGGAATGCCGCGCCGCCGGCTGCGCGGCTGCGGCAACTCGCGCAAGCGCGCCACCTGCGCCAGCGCCTGTTCCAGCGCGCCGTAGCGCTGGCCGACGCGTTCCATCAGGTGCTGCTCGCAGACCTTGATCACCGCCAGATGCGCCTTGGGCGCCAGCGTCACCCCCTGAAAGGCCTCGTACAGGGCCACGCCCAGATGCTCCGGCCCGAACGGATTGCTGTCGCCATCGATACGCAGCCCACCGGCAATGAAGCCCAGATAGCGATTGAGCCGCATCAGCTCCGTGCGCCACTGGTGCTGCAGCGCGCCGGCCAGGTTGCGCACCGCCAGGCGCACCTCCAGGTCCTGCTCGGGCAGCAGGGTCAGCCCGGCCGCACCACGTCCCAGGCTGCGATCGGCCGACAACGGCCGCCCGGATTCCAGCCCCTGCCAGGCCTTGGCCAGATGCCCGCGGAAACGCGCGGTGATCGGCTCGCGCTGCTGCCGCACCGCCTGGATGGCTTCCAGGAAGTCGTTCTGGGCCGGGCCGGCATCGGCCGCCAGCTGGAACAGCGCCTCGGCCAAGGTGTCCTGGAATTGGACAAAGGCATCGGCCAGCGGCACCAGCACGATCTCGCGTACCTGATCGAGCAACTGCGCATTGCGGCTGGGGAGCACGGGGGTGGATACGAACTGGGTCATCGGGCGGCGCACAGGACGAACATGGAGGGGATGTCACGACCGGGCCGGCATCGGCCCGCCGCCCATGATGCGGCGGGCGTTGGGAAGGGCCCGTCTATAATTGCCCGCATCCTCGCCTCGACCCGGAATTATGCACGCACCGTATTCGCTCCAGGCGCTGGACGCGCGCCGCTCGGTCCCCTCCAAACAGCTGGGCGAACCCGGCCCGGATGAAGACACCCTGCTGCGCATGCTCACCTCGGCAGTGCGCGTGCCCGACCACGGCAAGCTGGTGCCGTTCCGCTTCTTGCGCATCAGCGGCGATGCCCGCCAGGCACTGGGCGATTTCCTGGCCGAGCGCAGCCTGGCCGCCGACCCGCTGGCGCCGCCCGCCGCGGTCGAAAAAGACCGCAACCGTTTCAACGATGCGCCGCTGGTGATCGTGGTCATCGCCGCGCTGCGCCCCGGGCACAAGGTGCCCGAGCAGGAACAGCTGCTCACCGCCGGCTGCGTGTGTTTTGCGCTGCTGCAGGCCGCGCAGGCGCATGGCTTCGGTGCGCAGTGGCTGACCGCATGGATGGCCTACGACCCGGCGGTGACCGGCTATCTGGGCCTGGAGCAGAACGAGCGCATCGCCGGTTTCATCCATATCGGCACCCCGCGCCTGCAGGTGCCAGAGCGCGAGCGCCCGGACCCGCGTGCGCTGCTGCGCGACTGGACCCCGTGACCACGCACACCCCCATGCTTGCAGGCGCGCCGCCGTCGATCAGCCGACCGACCCCGCTGTATCTGGTCGATGCCAGCCTGTACGTGTTCCGCGCCTGGCATTCGATCCCGGACGAATTCCAGGATGCGCAAGGCTGGCCGACCAACGCCGTGCACGGCTTTGCGCGCTTCCTGCTCGACCTGCTCGAACGCGAGGATCCACAACACATCACCATCGCCTTCGACGAGGCGCTGGACAGCTGTTTTCGGCATGCGCTCTACCCGGCCTACAAGGGCAATCGCACTCCGGCACCGGATGCGTTGCGGCGCCAGTTCGCGCATTGCAAGGCGCTGTGCGCGGCATTGGGCCTGAGCGTGCTGGCGCACCGCGATTACGAGGCCGACGACCTGATCGGCAGCGCCTTGCACAGCGTGCGTGCGCACGGCCTGCGCGGGGTGATCGTGTCGGCCGACAAGGATCTGTCGCAGCTGCTGCTCGAGCACGACGAGCAGTGGGATTACGCGCGCAACCTGCGTTGGGGCATGGACGGGGTCAAGGCGCGCCACGGCGTGCACGCCCATCAGATCGCCGACTACCTGGCGCTGTGCGGCGATGCGATCGACAACATTCCCGGCGTCACCGGCATCGGCGCCAAATCGGCGGCGGTCCTGCTGGCGCATTTCGGCAGCCTGGATGCCTTGCTGGAGCGTATCGACGAAATCCCGTTCCTGCGCCTGCGCGGCGCGGCGCAGATGGCCGCGCGCCTGCGCGAGCAACGCGAACACGCGCTGCTGTGGCGTCAGCTCACCACCATCGCACTTGACGCGCCGCTGGCGCTGACCGATGCCTGTTTCACGCGCGCGCCAGCCGATACCGACATGCTGACCGGCTTGTGCGAGAGCCTGCGCTTCGGCCCGCTCACCCGGCGCCGGTTGCTGGCCGCCTGCGGCGGCGCGCCGGCACCGCGCACTCCCGTTTCCCTGGAACAAGGCCTGCATCCATGAACCGACACGACACCCCGCCCACCGTGGTCTACGAAGGCAAGTACCAGCGCATGGTCGTGCGCGGCACCTGGGAATATTCCGAACGCGTGCACGCCGGCGGCCTGGCCGCGATCATCGTGGCGGTGACCCCGGACGATGCGATGTTGTTCGTCGAACAGTTCCGCGTGCCGCTGCAGGCCCGCACCATCGAAATGCCGGCCGGCCTGGTCGGCGACGTGCATGCCGACGAGTCGATCGAGCTGTCGGCCATTCGCGAACTGGAAGAAGAAACCGGCTGGACCGCCGAGCACGCCGAAGTGCTGATGATCGGCCCGACCTCGGCCGGCGCCAGCAGCGAGAAGATCGCCTTCGTCCGCGCCACCGGCCTGCGCAAGGTCGGCGCCGGCGGCGGCGATGCCAGCGAAGACATCACCGTGCACGAGATCCCGCGCACGCAGGTCGGCGCCTGGCTGGTGCAGAAGATGGCCGAGGGCTATCAGATGGATCCCAAGCTGTGGGCCGGGCTGTATCTGGTCGATCACGCACTGGACGGCACCCCGCGTGGCTGAAGCGACCGCTGCCCGCCTGCTCGGTGCCGACGATCCCGCACCGTTCAGCGTGCACAACCCGCAGGCCGCCTCGCCATGGCTGCTGATCGCCGACCACGCCGGTCAGCGCGTGCCGGCGCGCCTGGCCAATCTGGGCCTGCCGCAGCAGGAACTGAACCGCCATATCGGCTGGGATATCGGCATTGCCGAGGTCACCCGCCTGCTGGCCGATGCGCTGGATGCGGTCGCCATCGCGCAGACCTATTCGCGCCTGGTGATCGACTGCAATCGCCCGCATGCTTCGGCCACGCTGATGCCCGAGGTCAGCGACGGCACCTCGGTTCCGGGCAACCTGCAGCTGTCGGCCGACGATCGGCAGCAGCGCATCGATGCGATCTTTGCGCCGTACCACGCGCGCATTGCGGCGGAACTGGATGCACGCGCACAGCGCGGGCAACCCACCGTGCTGGTGTCGATGCACAGCTTCACGCCGATCATGGCCGGCAATGCACGGCCCTGGCATGCCGGCGTGCTGTACAACCGCGACACGCGGCTGGCGCACCGTCTGCTGCAGGCCTTGCGCGACGAGCCGGATCTGGTGGTTGGCGACAACCAGCCCTACGCGGTCAGCGACACCAGCGACTATGCGATTCCGGTCTACGGCGAAGGCCGCGGACTGCTGCATGTGGAGCTGGAACTGCGCCAGGACCTGATTGCCGATGCCGCCGGGCAACAGGCGTGGGCGCAGCGCCTGGCACGCATCCTGCCGCCGCTGGCGCAGGCGCTGCTGCCGCACTGACTCCTACGGAGCATGCGGCGGCCGCGCTGATCCGCAGCCTCGGTGACGACGGTTGCCTCGTAGGAGCGCACCCGGGCGCGACAGGCCGTCCCGTTACCCTACGTCGCGCCCGGGTGCGCTCCTACCGCTGGCGCGCGAGCGCTGCTGCAGCTTCCCGTGCACGCTCGCGGTTTCGCTCAGGCGAACCCGTCGGTGGCGCGCACCAGCGCATCGACGTTTTCCGGCTCGAATGCCGAATGACCGGCGGCCGGGCTGACCTGCAGCTGCGCCTTCGGCCAGACCTTGTGCAGGTCCCAGGCGCTTTGCAGCGGGCACACCACGTCGTAACGGCCGTGCACGATCACGCCGGGGATGTCGGCGATGCGGTGCGCGTCACGCAGCAGCTGGTCTTCGACCTCGAAGAAACCGCCGTTGACGAAGTAGTGGTTCTCGATGCGCGCGAACGCCAGGGCGAAGTGCGCGTCCTCGTGTCCGGTGACGAAGTCGGCGTCCACATGCAGGAAGCTGGTGGCACCTTCCCACACGCTCCACGCCTTGGCCGCGGCCAGACGCGTGGCTTCGTCGTCGCTGGTCAGGCGGCGATGGAAGGCGGAGATCAGATCGGCGCGCTCCACCACTGGAATCGCGTTGACGTAATGCTCCCAGGCATCCGGAAACAGCCGGCTGGCGCCCTGCTGATAGAACCATTCCAGCTCGAAACGGCGCAGCAGGAAGATGCCGCGCAGCACCAGCTCGGTGACCTGCTGCGGATGGGTCTGCGCATAGGCCAGCGCCAGGGTCGAGCCCCAGCTGCCACCGAACACCTGCCAGCGCGCGATGCCCAGGTGTTCGCGCAGGCGCTCGATGTCGGCGACCAGGTCCCAGGTGGTGTTGTTCACCAGATCGGCATGCGGGGTGGAACGGCCTGCGCCGCGCTGGTCGAACAGCACGATGCGGTACTTGGCCGGGTCGTGGAAGCGCCGCATCTTGTCATTGCAACCGCCGCCGGGGCCGCCGTGCAGCATCACCACCGGCTTGCCCTGCGGATTGCCGCACTGTTCGAAATACAGCGTGTGGCGGTCGTCGACCTGGAGGGTGCCGTGGTCGTACGGCGTGATCTCGGGATAGAGCGTGCGCATGCGTCGGTCCTGCGGGAAACCGCTAGTGTATCGGCACCCGGTCTGCACACGCGGGCGCCCCATGCGATCGAGCCAGGGCGGGCGCACGGCGAAGCGCGAAGGAGTGGAGCAACGGAGCCAGGCTCCTGCACGCAGCGCCGGACGGGCACGGTCGGTGCCCGGAAGCGGCATGTCCTGTTTCAGCTCCGAGCGCGCCGTCCCCCCTCCACCTGGCGACCGCTCCGTGGCCGGCCGCGCTAGCCCGCAGCGGGCGACCAGCGCCCCGACGTCACCCGGTCACGCTGCTCCAGGTCCTGATACGTGGCCACCGCGTCGAAGCCACGCGCCTGCAGCAGCCCGGCCACCGCCGCGCCCTGGTCCCAGCCGTGTTCGAGCAGCAGCCAGCCGCCCGGCAGCAGATGCGCAGGCGCATCGGCGACGATCAGGCGGATGTCGTCCAGGCCATCGGGGCCGGAAGCCAGCGCACTGGCCGGCTCGTAGCGCAGGTCGCCTTCGCCCAGATGCGGATCCTGCGCGGCGATATACGGCGGGTTGCTGGCGATCAGGTCGAAGCGCTCGCCGGCCAGCGGCGCAAACCAGTTGCCCTGCCGGCATTCGACATTGCGCAAGCGGTGGCTGTCGGCATTGCGCCGGGCAACCGCCAGCGCCGCCGCGCTGGCATCGGTGGCGATCACCTGTGCCTGCGTCCGCTCGCTGGCGATGGCCAGCGCGATCGCGCCGCTGCCGGTACCCAGATCGGCAACGCGGCGGCCCGGCCGGGCGTCCAGGCGCTCAAGTGCCAGCTCGACCAGCGCCTCGGTGTCGGCGCGCGGGATCAGCGTGGCGGTGGAGACCGCCAGATCCAGCGTCCAGAACCCCCGCGTGCCGGTCAGGTAGGCCACCGGTTCGCCGGCCTGGCGCCGCTGCACCAATGCCGCGAATGCCTGCGCGACCGACGGCTCGACCGGATCGCGGCCATGCGCGAACAGCCAGGCGCGGTCGCGGCCCAGCGCGTGCAGCAGCAGCGGCTCGGCATCGCTGCGCTCGATCCGCTCGACCGCACGCCGCAGCAGCTGCTCGGCGGCAAGACCGGCTGGGTCCTCACTCATACGGATCATTCACTCATGCGCAACATCGGCTGACCATTATCGGAGATGGAATCGGCCCCTGCAGCGGCAGACGCCGTCTGCAAACTCGATAGCCACAGCCTATCTATACAATTCCATCAATCGATTTGAGAAATCTATCGATCCTACCTACCATGGCGACTGTTCCATCCCCCGCCCCCTTCATCGCACGAGGAAACTCAATGTCTCTTATCAACACTCAGGTCCAGCCGTTCAAGGCGAATGCGTACCACAACGGCAACTTCATCGAAGTCACCGAGGCCAGCCTGAAGGGCAAGTGGTCGGTGCTGATCTTCATGCCGGCCGCCTTCACCTTCAACTGCCCGACCGAAGTGGAAGACGCCGCCGACAACTATGCCGCGTTCCAGAAGGCAGGCGCCGAGGTCTACATCGTCACCACCGATACGCACTTCTCGCACAAGGTGTGGCACGAAACCTCGCCGGCCGTGGGCAAGGCGCAGTTCCCGCTGATCGGCGATCCGACCCACAAGCTGACCCGCGCGTTCGGCGTGCACATCGAAGAAGAAGGCCTGGCCCTGCGCGGCACCTTCATCATCAACCCGGACGGCGTCATCAAGACCCTCGAGATCCACGACAACGCGATCGCCCGCGACGTCACCGAGACGCTGCGCAAGCTGACCGCTGCCCAGTTCGTCGCCAACAACCCGGGCCAGGTCTGCCCGGCCAAGTGGAAGGAAGGCGCCAAGACCCTGGCTCCGTCGCTGGACCTGGTCGGCAAGATCTAAACCGACTGATACCTCCGGCCTGTGGTTGAGGCCGGAGCATCTCCGGCCCAGCACTGGGCCGGGGGTGAACCGGAGCCGGTGCCGGGCTGCCCGCCAGCCATCGCCAGCACGCATTCCCGACATCGCGCCGGCTGCGGTTCATCCCCTCCTCCCCGGCGACCTGCCTCAGCGCAGCGACGCCACGCCCTCCCCTTGCCCATTCCCAGGAGTTCTCCATGTTGGATGCCAACCTCAAGACCCAGCTGACCGCCTACCTGGAACGGGTTACCCGTCCGATCCAGATCAACGCCTCGATCGACGAAAGCGCCGGCTCGCGCGAAATGCTCGACCTGCTCGAGGATCTGGTGCTGCTGTCGGACAAGATCAGCCTGGACATCCACCGCGATGACAACCAGCGCAAGCCCTCGTTCGCGCTGACCACGCCGGGCCAGGACATCTCGCTGCGCTTTGCCGGCCTGCCGATGGGCCACGAGTTCACCTCGCTGGTGCTGGCGCTGCTGCAGGTGGGCGGCCACCCGTCCAAGGCTGCCGCCGAGCTGATCGAGCAGGTGCAGCACCTGGATGGCGACTACCAGTTCGAAACCTATTTCTCGCTGTCCTGCCAGAACTGCCCGGACGTGGTGCAGGCGCTGAATCTTGCCGCCGTGCTCAACCCGCGCATCAAGCACGTGGCCATCGACGGTGCGTGGTTCCAGGACGAGGTCGAAACCCGCCAGATCATGTCGGTGCCCACCGTCTACTTGAACGGCGAGCTGTTCGACCAGGGCCGCATGACGCTGGAGCAGATCGTCGCCAAGCTCGACACCAACGCAGCCAAGCGCGACGCCGCCAAGATCGCCGCCAAGGACGCCTTCGAGGTGCTGGTGGTCGGCGGTGGCCCGGCCGGTTCGGCAGCGGCCGTTTACGCCGCGCGCAAGGGCATCCGCACCGGCGTGGCCGCCGAGCGTTTCGGTGGCCAGGTGCTGGACACCATGTCGATCGAAAACTTCATCTCGGTGCCGGAAACCGAAGGCCCGAAGATGGCCGCCGCGCTCGAGCAGCATGTGCGCCAGTACGACGTGGACATCATGAACCTGCAGCGCGCCGAGCAGCTGATTCCGGCCGGTGCCGATGGCCTGATCGAGATCAAGCTCGCCAATGGCGCCTCGCTCAAGAGCAAGACCGTGATCCTGTCCACCGGCGCGCGCTGGAGGCAGATGAACGTGCCGGGCGAAGACCAGTACAAGAACAAGGGCGTGGCCTATTGCCCGCATTGCGATGGCCCGCTGTTCAAGGGCAAGCGCGTGGCGGTGATCGGCGGCGGCAATTCGGGCGTCGAGGCGGCGATCGACCTGGCCGGTATCGTGGCGCATGTCACGCTGGTGGAGTTCGACGACAAGCTGCGCGCCGACGAAGTGCTGCAACGCAAGCTGCGCAGCCTGCACAACGTGCGCATCATCACCAGCGCGCAGACCACCGAAGTGCTGGGCGATGGCCAGAAGGTCACCGGCCTGGTCTACAAGGACCGCACCGGCGGCGACATCCAGCACGTGGATCTGGAAGGCGTGTTCGTGCAGATCGGCCTGCTGCCCAACACCGAATTCCTCAAGGGCTCGGTGGCATTGTCGCCACGCGGCGAGATCATCGTCGACGACCGTGGCCAGACCAATGTCCCGGGCGTATTCGCTGCCGGCGATGCCACCACGGTGCCGTACAAGCAGATCGTGATCGCGATGGGCGAAGGTTCCAAGGCTGCGTTGAGCGCGTTCGATTACCTGATCCGCTCCAGTGCACCGGTCAGCGCCGACAACGTCGCCCAGGCAGCATAAGCGCACTCAAGCCAGCGCCCGGCCAGCCCGGGCGCTAAGCTCCAGTCGTACCCCGTCACCGCAATGAGGGCTGCTGCACATGAATCTGCGTGACCTGAAATATCTGGTCGCCCTGGCCGACCACAAGCATTTCGGCCGTGCTGCGACGGCCTGCTTCGTCAGTCAACCGACGCTGTCCACACAGATCAAGAAACTCGAAGACGAGCTCGGCGTGCCGCTGGTGGAACGTGCGCCGCGCAAGGTGATGCTGACCCCGGCGGGCCGCGAAGCGGCGATGCGCGCGCGCGGCATCGTGGCCGAAGTGGAACAGATGAAGGAAGCCGCGCGGCGCAGCCAGGATCCGGAAGCCGGCACCGTGCGGCTGGGCATCTTTCCCACCCTGGCGCCGTATCTGTTGCCGCATGTGGTGCCGCGGATCCGCGAGCGGTTCCCGCGCCTGGAACTGCTGCTGATCGAGGAAAAAAGCGATCAGCTGGTGCACCAGCTGCGCGAAGGCCGGCTGGATGCGGCGCTGCTCGCACTGCCATTGCAGGATGAGCAGCTGCATGCCGAATTCCTGTTCGAAGAACCCTTCGTGCTGGCCGTGCCGGAAGGCCATCCGCTGTCGCGCCACGACAGCATGACGCTGGACGATCTGTCCGAGCAGCGGCTGTTGCTGCTGGAAGATGGCCACTGCCTGCGTGAGCAGGCGCTGGATGTCTGCCATCTTGCTGGCGCCCTGGAAAAATCCGAATTCCAGGCCACCAGCCTGGAGACGCTGCGCCAGATGGTGGCTGCCAATGTCGGTGTGACCTTGCTGCCACTGCTGGCGGTCAAACCACCGGTCGCGCGCTCGGAGAACATCCGCCTGATCCGTTTCCGCGAAGACAAGCAGCCCAGCCGCCGCATCGCCATGGCCTGGCGCCGCAGCTCGGCCATGACCGCGTTCCTGGAGCAGCTGGCGCAGTTGTTCAAGGAGCTGCCGGAGAGCCTGTTCACGCTGGACCAGCCGGCGACCGGGCCCAAGGCGGTTGCGGCCTGAGGAATCGGGAATCGGGAATCGGGAATCGGGAATCGGGAATCGGGAAATCGTTTCATGGCTGCGGTTGCTTGGCGGAATGTTTTTTCACCTGTTCTCGGACATAAGCGACGCGCAAGCGTCGTTTTTTGTTTGGTGGGTGGTTATGGCGCGATGTCTCTGGAAGCACCTGGCGGTTGTGGTGTCATTAGCACGTGGTGGACTCGGACGGGAAACTTCAAGTCAGCCGCTTGTCGCTGAGTGAAGGCGCGCACCTGAGCGCTGCAACACTGCCGTGCTTGCATGGTTCTATGGCCACGACCCGCAACTGGTAGTGCCGCGCCTGCCTCGCCCGACGCATGCCGTGCACTGCGCCATCTCGCCATGCATTGCGATCGGGCAGCGGCGCCCTCATCTGGGCAGTGAGGCTTGCCATGTTGGCGGGCCGTCATCGTCAAGGAGATTGCCATGACTTCGCAGCATCACAGCGGCTTGCCGCCGTCCATCCTGGTTTCCAGCCACGACCTCGCCCGGCTCGAGGCCCTGCTCGATTCCCCCGCTTTCAACAAGCACCCGGCCGCCACCGCGCTGAGTGACGAACTGGGCCGCGCACGCGTCGTGCCGCCCGACCAGATTCCCGGCGATGTCGTCACCATGCACTCCCGCATCGATTGCGAAGATGAGCTGCATGGCGAACGACATACGCTCACCCTTGTGTATCCGCACGAGGCCGATGTGCAGCACGGCCGCATCTCGGTGCTGGCGCCGGTCGGCAGTGCGCTGCTCGGCCTGTCGGTCGGTCAGAGCATCGACTGGCGTACGCCCGACGGGCGCGACCTGCGTCTGCGTGTCAGCGCCGTGCACGATCAACATGCCCTGGCCGGCGCCTGACTTCACACGCCAGGCGCGCTACCGTAGCGCGCTGCGTCCTATCCACGACCCGTTCCACGATTCGAGAGAACCCGCATGACTGCTCCCTCCAAGCTTGCCCAGTTGCGTGACCTGTCCGTCGTCGTTGCCGACACCGGCGACTACGACGCCATCAAGCGCCTGAAGCCGGTCGACTGCACCACCAATCCCACCCTGGTCAAAAAGGCATTGGATCTGCCGGTGTATGCCGACCTGATCGAGCGCGAACTGGCCTGGGGCCGCGAACACGGCGGCGAAGACCGCACCAGCACCGTCAACGAAGTGGCCGACCGCCTCACTATCGGCGTCGGCGTCAGGCTGGCCGAGCTGGTCCCGGGCCGCGTCTCCACCGAGGTCGATGCCGACCTGGCGCACGACACCGAGGCGACCATCGCCAAGGCGCGCAAGTTCATTGCGATGTACGCCGAGCGTGGCGTGTCCAAGGACAAGATCCTGATCAAGATCGCGGCCACCTGGGAAGGCATCGAAGCCGCGCGCCAGCTGCAGCGCGAAGGCATCGACTGCAATCTGACCCTCATCTTCAACCGCTCGCAGGCGCTGGCTTGTGCGGAAGCCGGCGTGTTCCTGATCTCGCCGTTCGTCGGCCGGATCCTGGACTACTACGTCGCCCAGGGGCAGACCCCGGCCAGCATCGACGAAGACCCGGGCGTGGTGTTCGTGCGCACGGTCTACAACGAGTTCAAGCAGCGCGGCTCGTCCACCGTGGTGATGGGCGCCTCGTTCCGCTCCACCGCGCAGATCGAAGCCCTGGCCGGTTGTGACCGGCTGACCATCTCGCCGGAGCTGCTGGAAAAGCTCGACGCCGAACACGGCGAACTGCCGCGCAAGCTCTCGCCTGCGCAGGCCGACAACGCGCAGATCACCCCGATCGACAGCGACAGCTTCGCCACCGATCTGGCGGCCGACCCGATGGCCACCGAAAAGCTGGCCAGCGGCATCGACGCCTTCGCCAAGGATCTGCAGGCACTGCGCAAGACCATCACCGACAAGCTCGCCGGCTGATCGCAGCACCGCGGGTCGCAGTACCAACGCCTGCAGCCTGGTGGCTGTGGGCGTTTTGGTTTTTGCAATCTGGCTGCGCAGCACACAATGCAGCCACGACGCGTAAGGCAAGGCCCTCGCGATGCTGGCATTGGAAACTGCGGCCGGCCTGGGCCGCCGTACTTTCCAGGCACCGTCGAGCTTGTGGGCGCATTGACTCCCGCACTGCCGCCACTGAGCTGCCATGCGCGCGTCTTGGCCTGATCGGCGCGCGGTTCGGCGTCGTTCTCCACACGTCGCTTACACCCGCGCAAGCCGCACTGCCTAGAATCCGGGTTCCTCAACTGGCGTAGCGGACAATGGCAAACATTGCAGTGGTGATGGTCGACGGCGTGGCCGATTGGGAAATTGGCGTTGTCCTGCCGGCGGCGCGCGAATGGTTCGGCGACCAGGTCGCCATCGCGAGCATCGATGGTCAGCCGGTGCAGTCGATCGGCGGGCTGCGCATCACCCCGGACTTCGCCCTCTCCGATCTGGCGCCGCTGGATGCCGATCTCTGGATCCTGCCCGGCAGCGAGCGTTGGCAGGCCGGCGAAATCCCCGGCCTGAGCGGCCTGCTGGTCGAGCGCGTGCAGCACCAGCGCCCGGTGGCGGCGATCTGCGGCGCCACCATCGCCCTGGCCTATGCCGGCCTGCTCGACCAGCGCGCGCACACCAGCAACGCGCTGGCCTTCCTGCAGGAACACGTGGTGCCGTATGCCGGTGCTGCGCAATACCGGCACGAAAAGGTGGTGACCGCCGACGGCGTGATCACCGCACCCGGCACCAGCCCGGTCGGCTTCGCGCTTGCCTGCATGCGACTGCTGCATCCGGAACGCACCGACATGCTCGCCCAGCTGCGCGGCATGTTCGCCGGCGAGTTCGTCTGATCCGGCGGATTCCGGCACGCCTGGCGCATTGGCTGCACTGACTGGATGCAGTGGGTCGCCGCACCGATCCATTGCACCGATCGGCGGTCGTGATTGACCGCAATGATGCGCCGGGCCGGTTCGCCGCTCGGCCACCCGCGGCGGTGCCGGCGCGTGGTGCGCGCGCCGCAAAAAAAGATGGCCACGCCGTCTCCGGCGTAGCCATTCAAGTTGCCTGGCATGCACTCCCATGCGCTGCCTGATCGTGATGACGCTGCCGGTCACTGTTGGCCATCGGCACGCCGCCACGATCACGTGGATGACAGCGCTTCAATCCGGCCCGCCTTTCCGTCAGGCATCCAGCCCGATCGGGCAGCTCACTCCCGTTCCGCCAAGCCCGCAATAGCCATTGGGATGCTTGGCGAGATATTGCTGGTGATCGTCTTCGGCGTAGTAGAACGTGGGCGCCGGGAAACGGATCTCCGTGGTGATCGCGCCATACCCGGCGGCGTCCAGTTGCTGCTGGTACGCATCGCGGCTGGCAAGCGCGGCGTCGTATTGCGCCTGTGTCGTGCAATAGATCGCCGAGCGGTATTGCGTGCCGACATCGTTGCCCTGCTGCATGCCCTGGGTGGGGTCGTGGCTTTCCCAGAACGTGCGCAGCAACTGTGCGAACGACACCGACGCTTCGTCGTACACCACCAACACCGCTTCGGTATGGCCGGTCTGCCCGGAACACACTTCGCCGTAGGTGGCGTTGGGTGTCTCGCCGCCGGCGTAACCCACCGCCGTGGTGTACACCCCTGGCAGGTTCCAGAACTTGCGTTCTGCACCCCAGAAGCAGCCGAGCCCGAACTGCACCTGGGCCAGGCCGGTGAATTCCCCGCGCAACGGATGGCCGTTGATCAGGTGGGTGTTGTGGAGCGGTAGTGCCTGCTCGCGTCCGGGCAAGGCCTCGCCCGGACGTGGCATGCGTTGTTTGAAAGCGCCGATTCCCAGCATGGTGCAACTCCGCAATCGTGAGGATTGCCTGCTGGATGGCGCCGGCCGTAGCGGCTTTCAAGCCACTACGGCCAATGCGGCGTTACTTCCTGGTCACCGAGGCGGTGGCGGTGTCCACTTCCGGCATCGCCGAGCTGTGGTGATTGATGATCAGCCACTTGCCGTCGCGCTTCTCGTACACAAAGGTGTAGCGCGCCTGCACGTCGGTTTTCTTGCCGTCCTTGTCGGTCAGCGTGAAGGTGTAGACGCCCGCATCCACCGCGCTGTCGTCATCGAGCACACGCACGGTGCGGTAGTTGACGACGCCCTGCGGCTTCTTGGTCAGGAACATCTCGAAGTATTTTTCGATCTGCTCGCGCGAGGCGCGGACCTCGTTGGACACGGTCGGCAGCAACACGCCATCCGGGGCATACAGATCGGCCACCTTGTCCGGATTGCCGGTAGCCAGTGCCGCGTTCCAGGTGTCGAACAGCGCGGCGACTTCGCGTTCTTCGCCGCCGGCCGGCAACGTGGCCTTGTCGGTGTAGTGCATCACGCCGCCAGCCAGCGCCGGGGTGGCAGCCAGAGCCAGAACCAGAGAGAACAGAGTGCGACGCATGGGAAATCTCCGTGTGGTTGAGGGGGTTGCCGCATCGGGCGAGCGCAGTATCGAAACCAAGCGGCCCCAACAATTCTGCCGACTGGCATATACTCAAATATGCTGATCGGCCTAGAGCGAACTCATGGAAACCCCTACCAATGCTGGAGATTGGCGCCTGACGCTACGCCGCGAAGCATCCGACAGCGCACGCTGGCAGGCGCTCTGGGAGGTCGCGGTGGCGCTGCGTCAGGCACAGACGCCGGAACAGGCCTGCGACGCGGTACTGGGCCGGGTGCTGCTGTTGCTGGGCCTGGAACATGGCGCGGTGCTGGCACAGCGTGGGCCACGCGCGCAGGTGCTGGCCAGCCGCGGCCGCGCATTGCCGCCCGGTGCCAGCGCAGCCGGCGACAGTCATGAAGCGGCCTGGCTGATGCCACCGCGCCCGGCCGATATCCGCGAGGCCAAGGTGCCGATCCAGGCGCTGGGCAGCACCCTGGGCATGCTGTGCGTGGCCTGGAACGACACCCGTCCCGCCCCCGGCAACGACGATGTGCAGGCGCTGCAGGCCTTCGCATTGCTGCTGCCGGCGATGGTGGCCGAACCGGCCAGACCGATCGCCACGCGTCGGCGCAAGCCGGTGCAGGACGACCGCCTCACCGCGCTCAGCAAGCGCGAGAAACAGGTACTGTCCCTGCTGCCGCGCGGCCTCACCAATGCGACGCTGGCAGCTGAACTGGGGATTTCTCCCGGCACGGTCAAAGTGCATGTGGAGCGAATCCTGCAGAAACTTGAGGTAAAAGATCGCACCCAGGCCGCGGTGTACGCGGTCCAAGCCGGACTCGCGCTATGAATGCAATGGCGGTGCGTTGGAACGATTGGCCGATCACCCGCAAGAGCCTGGCGGTGGTGACCCTGCCCCTGCTGCTGCTGGCGGTGGCCCTGATGGCGATCTACAGCGTGGAGCGGCAGAACATCGCCGCCGAAAACGATGTGCGGCAGACGCTGGAGGTGTTGAGCGATCTGTACGAAGCACACGCGCTATTGGCCGAAACCGCGGCCGGCGTGCGCGGGTATCGGCTGGTGCGCCGCGATGAATTCCTTACCCCATACCGCGATGCCGAGCCGCGCCTGCAACGGGTGGCCGAGCGGCTGTCGCAACGCATCACCGACCCGGGGCAGGCGCAACGGTTTGCGCGCATCAAACCGTTGTTTGCGGAAAAGATGCAGGGGTGGCGCCGGTTGCTGGCACCGGATCTGAGCCGCGAAGAAGAGATCCGCCAGCTGTGGGACGGCAAGTACAAGCTCGACATCCTGCGTGCCGAACTGCGCGAACTGCGCAATTACGAAACCGCGCAATTGCAGCTACGTACCGCCAAGGCGCAGGGGCTGCGCCAGCGCAATCTCATCATCACTTTAAGTGCGGCGATGCTGGGCGGCCTGGGCGCGGTGTTCGCGGTGGCGTGGTTCGCCTCGGCACTTTCCGGGCGCCTGCGCACGCTGGCCGCCAATGCCGACCGGCTGGGCGAAGGCCTGCCGCTGGCGCCGCAACCGCGCGCCGGCGACGAGCTGGGCCAGGTCGGCCAGCGCCTGGCGCAGGCCAGCGAACTGCTCGCCGCACGTGCCGCCGAAGCGCAACTGGCACGGCGCGAGGCAGAAACCGCCAACCGCGCAAAGACCGAATTCCTGTCGCGCAGCAGCCACGAATTGCGCACGCCGCTCAATGCGATCCTGGGCTATGCGCAGGTGCTGGAAATGGATCTGCCCGAGCCCGGGCATCGCCGTCATCTGCAGCATATTCTCGGCGCCGGCCGGCACCTGCTGGGGCTGATCACCGAGCTGCTGGACATTGCGCGGATCGAAGCCGACCAACTGGATCTGAGCCCGGAGCCGGTCTCGGTGCGCGCGGCCGTCCACGAGGCACTGGGCCTGATCGCCCCGGACGCGGACAAGCACGGCATCGCGCTGCAGCCGGCTGCCATCGACGGGCCGTGGACGGTGCGCGCCGATGCGCAGCGACTGCGCCAGGTATTGCTCAACCTGCTGTCTAACGCGGTCAAGTTCAATCGCACCGGCGGCCAGGTGCAGGTGAGCGCGCGGCCGGATGGCGAGCAGGTGCGCATCACGGTCGCCGACCAGGGCGCGGGCCTGACGCCGGCGCAGATCGAGCGGCTGTTCACGCCGTTCGAGCGGCTGGGTGCCGAGCGCTCGGCGGTGGAAGGCACCGGCCTGGGCCTGGCACTGAGCAAGCGGCTGATCGAGGCGATGGGCGGTCGTATCGGCGTGGACAGCAGCCGCGATGGCGCGCGCTTCTGGATCTCGCTGCCGCAGGGCGAACCGCAACGCAGCGAGCCGGCACGCGCCATCGTGCCGCCGAGTAACGCGGGCACGGGCGTGTGCCGGCTGCTGAGCATCGAAGACAACCCGTCCAACCAGGCCCTGATCCGCACCCTCAGCGAACGCCGCCCGCAATGGCAGCTGCTGGAAGCGGCCAGCCTGGCGCAGGCGCGCGCGCTGCTGCAGCACGGCGTGCCGGATCTGATCCTGCTGGACCTGCATCTGAGCGACGGCAACGGCGAAGAGCTGCTGCGCGAGCTGCAGGCGCAGCCGGCCACCGCCGGCGTGCCGGTGGTGGTGATCAGTGCCGATGCCACCACCGCCACCCTGGCGCGCGTCGGCAATCAGGGCGTGCGCGCGTATCTGACCAAGCCGCTCGATGTGGCGGAATTCTTCACTGTGATCGACGGGCTGCTGGCATGACACGCGACGAAATCCTGGGTTCCCGCATCCTCATCGTCGACGACGAGCCGGCCAATGTGCGGCTGCTCGAAGACCTGCTGCAGCGCGAGGGCTTCCAGCAGGTCATCGCCACCACCGACCCATTGCGGGTGATGGGGCTGGTGTCGGCATTCGCGCCGGACCTGATCCTGCTGGATCTGAAGATGCCGGAACTCGACGGCTATGCACTGCTGGAACAACTGGCGCGGCTGTCCGATCCCGGCCACTTCCTGCCGGTGATCGTGCTCACCGCCGACCCCAGCCGCAGCGCGCGCCATCGCGCCCTGGGCCTGGGCGCCAAGGACTTCCTGACCAAGCCGTTGGACACCTTCGAGGTCGCGCTGCGGGTCTGGAACGTGGCCGAAACTACCGTGCTGTTCAAACGCCTGCGGGCGCTGGCCGCACCGGATGCGGCGCCGCCAGGGTGGCGCCAGCCGGAATGACGCGCGCACATCGTAGGAGCGCACCCGGGCGCGACCGGAGCTTTGCCGATAACACCAGCGTAGGAGCGCACCCGGGCGCGACGTGGCTGTGCCGATGAACGCCACGTCGCGCCCGGGTGCGCTCCTGCGACGGGCGCTGCGCTACAGCGCGCGGGTGACCTCGCCGCACAGGCCGATCTCTGCCAGTACCGCCTGTGCCTGGCTCAGGTGCAGGTCGGCCACGCAGACCTGCAGCACGCCGAAGGCAGGCAGTTCCCCGGCACCGCCCAAGAGCGACTCGCCGAACACGAAAGCGGTGATGCCGGCATCCTCCAGCGCGTGCTTGGCCAGATGCGCGTCGATGATGTGACTGGCGCGATACGCGATCTGCATGTCAGCCGCGCTCCAGGCGTTCGCGCGCGGCGTCCTGCTTCCACTCGCGCAGTGCCGGCAGCGCATCCAGTGCGGCCAGGTAATCGCCGGCAGCCTCGAACAACGGCACGCCGTAGCTGGCAAAACGCAGCGCGACCGGGGCGAACATCGCATCGACAATGCCGAAATCGCCGCACAGGAACTGCCCGGCATGGCCGTGTTCGGCGCGCAGGCTGGCCCACAGCGCCTGGATGCGGGTGATGTCGCGCTCGGCAGCCGCGTCCCAGCGGGCCGGGCCAGGCGCGCGGGCCAGGTTCATCGGCAGCTGGGTGCGCAAGTCCACAAAGCCCGAGTGCATTTCCGCCGCCGCCGCGCGTGCCTGCGCCCGCACCGACAGCTCGGCCGGCCAGCCGCGGCCATCCAGCCAGCGTTCGTTGACGTATTCGCAGATCGCCAGCGAATCCCAGACATGCAGGGTGTCGTCCCATAGCACCGGCACCTTGCGGGTGGGCGAATAACCGGCGATGCGGGCCTGGAATTGCGGCGTATCCAGCGGCAGCGCGATCTCTTCGAACGGTACCTGGAAATGCCGCAGCAGCAGCCACGGGCGCAGCGACCAGGAGGACAGGGTCTTGTCGCCGATCACCAGGCGGGGCAAAGGCATGCGTGGGGCACTCCGAAGGATCGCCGCAGCGTACGCGCCGGCGGCGGTGCCGGCCAGCCCGCCGTGCCGCCTGCCGATGGCAGCCGGCCTGGCTGCGGCCAGCCATGCAGGCCCCCGGCAGCAAGGCGCTTGCGCGCAGGACCACCGCGCGCAGGTGGCGCGCGATGGCCGGCCCCGACACGCCGCCTACCCCTAACCGGTGCCACCGCCTAAACTTGCGGTTTACCTATTGCTGATGCGCGCATGTCCGAGACCCTAGCCACCGACGCCACCGCCCCGGCGGAGAAGAAAGACTTCATCCGCCAGATCGTCCGCGAGGATCTGGCCAGCGGCAAGCACACGGTCATCCGCACCCGCTTCCCGCCCGAGCCCAACGGCTATCTGCATATCGGCCACGCCAAGGCGATCTGCCTGGATTTCGGCCTGGCCGCCGAGTTCGGCGGGCTGTGCAATCTGCGCCTGGACGACACCAACCCGGCCAAGGAAGACCCCGAGTTCGTGGTCGCCATCCAGGACGACGTGCGCTGGCTGGGGTTCGAGTGGGCGCAGCTGCGCCACGCATCGGATTATTTCCAGGTGTATTACCTGGCCGCGGAAAAACTGATCCGCGACGGCCATGCCTTCGTCTGCGACCTGTCCGCCGAGCAGGTGCGCGAATACCGCGGCACGCTGACCGAGCCCGGCCGCAATTCGCCGTTCCGCGAGCGCAGCGTCGAGGAAAACCTGGACCTGTTCCGGCGCATGCGTGCCGGCGAATTCCCCGATGGCGCACGCACCCTGCGCGCCAGGATCGACATGGCCAGCGGCAACATCAACCTGCGCGACCCGGCGCTGTACCGCATCAAGCATGTCGAGCATCAGAACACCGGCAATGCGTGGCCGATCTATCCGATGTACGACTTCGCGCATTCGCTGGGCGATGCGGTGGAAGGCATCACCCATTCGCTGTGCACGCTGGAATTCGAAGACCACCGCCCGCTCTACGACTGGTGCGTGGACAAGGTGGACCTGGCCGCGCATCCGGAGCTGCTGCAGCCGCTGCTGGACAAGGGCCTGCCGCGCGAGGCCGCCAAGCCGCGCCAGATCGAGTTCTCGCGCCTGAACATCAACTACACGGTGATGAGCAAGCGCAAGCTCACCGCGCTGGTGGAAGAACAGCTGGTGGACGGCTGGGACGACCCGCGCATGTACACGCTGCAGGGCCTGCGCCGGCGCGGCTATACGCCGGCGGCGATGCGCCTGTTCGTGGACCGGGTGGGGATCAGCAAGCAGAACTCGCTGATCGATTTCTCGGTGCTGGAAGGCTGCCTGCGCGAGGACCTGGATGCGGCCGCGCCGCGCCGCATGGCCGTGGTCGACCCGCTCAAGCTGGTGCTGACCAATCTGCCGGAAGGCCACAGCGAGACGCTGAGCTTTTCCAACCATCCCAAGGACGAATCCTTCGGCACGCGCGAGGTGCCGTTCTCACGCGAGCTGTGGATCGAGCGCGAGGATTTTGCCGAAGTCCCGCCCAAGGGCTGGAAGCGCCTGGTGCCCGGCGGCGAGATCCGCCTGCGCGGCGCAGGCATTGCGCGCGTGGACGAGGTGATCAAGAACGACGCAGGCGAGATCGTCGAGCTGCGTGGCTGGCTGGACCCGGAGTCGCGTCCGGGCATGGAAGGCGCCAACCGCAAGGTCAAGGGCACCATCCATTGGGTCAGCGCCGCGCATGCGGTGGAAGCGGAAATCCGCCTGTACGACCGCCTGTTCTCGGTGGAAAAGCCCGATGACGAGTCCGAGGGCAAGACCTACCGCGACCATCTCAACCCCGAGTCCAAGCGCAGCGTGCGCGGCTACGTGGAGCCGAGCGCGGCACAGGCAGCGCCCGAGCAGTCGTTCCAGTTCGAGCGTACCGGCTACTTCGTTGCCGATCGCCGCGACCATAGCGCCGCCACGCCGGTGTTCAACCGCAGCGTGACCCTGCGCGACACCTGGGCCAAGTGAGTCAGACCGCGCCGGATGCCAGCCATCCGGCGCGGGAACGGCAGCAGGCAGCCGCAGCGAGGCCTGCGGCGATCGGCGCACCCATTGTGGTCATCACGCGTGATGCAGCCAGCGGGGACGGCGCCTTAGAGCGGTATCTTCTGAGTTGATGAACAAGCGCAATGGAGACTGCCTGCCGCACTTCGTTGCATGCTGCATGGCATGAAGGAGCAGCACGATGCGTGAGCGCTTGATGGTGGGTGTTGCCTGCGGCATCGGCGCAGGTGCGTTATGGGGACTGGTGTTTCTGGCGCCGCAGTTGCTGGCGGCGTTCACGCCGTTGCAACTGGCCGTGGCCCGTTACCTGTCGTATGGCGCGGTCGCAGCCCTGGTGCTGGCACCGCGCGCGCGCCAGACCGCTGCGCGGCTGGGGCGCACCGAATGGTGGGCGCTGGTGCGTCTGAGCCTGCTGGGCAACCTGATCTACTACGTGCTGCTCAGCAGCGCGGTGCAGTGGGCCGGCAGTGCGGCGACCGCACTGATCATCGGCCTGCTGCCGGTGGTGGTCACAGTGATCGGTACGCGGGCCGCAGGCGCGGTGCAACTGCGACGCCTGGCCGCGCCCTGCGTGTTGTGCGTCATCGGCGTGGCGCTGGTCGCCCTGGACACCTTGCAGCACGATGCCGCTCACCACGCCAGCGATCGCGCCACCCGCATCGCCGGCCTGCTGTGCGCAGTCGGTGCGCTGGTGTCGTGGTCGGCCTATTCCATCGGCAATGCGCGCTGGCTGCGGCGGCGCCCGGACCTGTCAGGTGGCGATTGGTCGCTGCTGACCGGCGTGGTCACCGGCGCATTGGCGCTGTTGTTGGCGCCGGCCGCACTGATCGGCAGCGCGCCACATGCGCCGATCGACTGGGCCAGTTTCTGGGGCATCTCGCTGTTGCTGGGTATCCTGGCGTCGGTAATCGGCAACGCCTTGTGGAACCGGGCCAGCCGGGTGCTGCCGCTGACTCTGGTTGGCCAGATGATCGTATTCGAGACGGTCTTTGCGTTGCTGTACGGCTTTGCCTGGGAAATGCGCCTGCCCACGCCACTGGAGCTGGCCGCCATCGCCTGCCTGCTGGTCGGCGTGCTGTGGTGCGCAGCACTGCATGCGGAAGCGAAATGACGCCGGCACCTGATGCACGCAGCGGCCTAGATTGCAGGCTGTGTCCGCCAGCAACGCCGCCATGTGCCTCCCACAACCATGTCCACGCCCGCCTGCAAACACGCTGCGCAGCGCGGTGTTTTCCCTGTCGTTCGGCCTGGCGGCCTGCTCGCCGCAGCCACCCGTCTCGAACGCGGTGACCCCGGCCGAGGTGTTCTGCACGCTTCTTCCGGGCCGGCCAGATGACGATCTGCCCAGCGATCGCCGCGACGAAAGCATGCAGCAACTGGACCTTGCCACGCGCTGCCACCTGGCGCTGCGCAGACAGCGTTGACTGCATTGAGGCTGCAGGCGTGTTGCGGTCGCACGCCGCGCCCCGGCCAGCGTCGTCAGCCGCAACGCGCGCAGGGCCCCGATCCCCGGGTTTTCCGTAGCTGATCCAGCCCGCGCCACATTCCGCGCATCCGGGGCTTACCATGGCCGCTCACCTGTCCTGATCGGAGCGGCCGCATGTCCCGTCTTTTGTCCCGGTGTCTGAGCACGCTGTTGCTGCTGGCCTGCCTGGTGTCGATCGGCTGCGTGGCCGCACCGCCGGCCGATACCGCCGCGCCGCCTCCGGCGACCGACTCGGCAAGCGGCCCGGCCACCGGCAAACCGGTCACCGTGACCACCACCTGCCGCACCGACGCCGATTGCACGGTGAAGAACGTGGGCAACTGCTGCGGCGCCTTCCCGGCCTGCGTCAACGTCAACAGTGCCACCGACCCCAAAGGCGTGATGGCGCAGTGCCAGGCCAGCGGCATGATGAGCGTGTGCGGCTTCCGCGAGATCAGCGCCTGCCAGTGCGTGGCCGGGCAATGTGCCGCAAAGGACGCCCAGGCCGATACACTGCGCCCCGCTCCCCCCTCTACAGAAATGGTCCACTGATGCTTTACGCGCAAGTCCACCTCACGCTGCCCGACTGGATCCACGCGCATGTCGACGACAGCCGCGCCTATCCCAGCGACGAGGACAAGGTGGCGCTGGCAATCGAACTGTCGCGGATGAATGTGCAAGAGCGCAGCGGCGGCCCGTTCGGTGCGGTCGTGTTCGGCCCGGACCACCGCATCATCGCCGCGGCGGTGAACCGCGTGGTGCCGCAGACCACCTCGCTGGCGCATGCCGAAAACATGGCCTACATGCTCGCGCAGCAGCGCCTGCAGACGCCGCGCCTGAACGATGTGCTGTCGCCAGTGACGCTGGCCACCTCCGCGCAGCCGTGCTGCCAGTGCTACGGCGCCACGGTGTGGGCCGGCATCGACCGCCTGCTGATCGGCGCACGCGCCGAAGACGTGATGGCGCTGACCGAATTCGACGAAGGCCCGTTGCCTGCCGACTGGGTGGGCGAGCTCACCCGCCGCGGCATCGAGGTAGTGCGCGACGTGCATCGCGATCAGGCCTGCGCGGTACTGCGCAACTATGGCGAGGGCGGCGGTGACCATTATTGATCTGCCCCGCAGCGATCGCGCACGCCAGGCACTGCGATGAGCGGCCTGCTGTGTTACTGCCGCCAGGGCTTCGAGCCGGAGCTGGCCGCCGAGTTGAGCGCGCGCGCCGCATTCGTCGGCATCGCCGGCTATGCGCGTACCCAGCGCAACGACGGCTATGTGCTGTTCGTCTGCGATGAGGCCGCACAACTGGCTGCCAGGCTGCACTGGCGCGAGCTGATCTTCGCGCGGCAGAAGCTGGTGGTGATTGCCGAACTCAAGGGCATCGACCCCAAGGACCGCATCACGCCGATCCTGGCCGCATTGGAAGGCCAGCCGCGTTTCGGCGATCTGTGGGTGGAACACCCGGATTCGGACGCGGGCAAGCCGCTGGCAGGGCTGGCACGCAGCTTCGGCAACGCCTTGCGTCCGGCCTTGCGCAAGGCCGGCCTGCTCACCGACAAGCCGCAGCCGCGCCTGGCACGGCTGCACATCTGTTTTCTCGATGGCGACCACGCCTTGCTGGCGGTGGCAGATAGTGCCGACAGCGCGCCCTGGCCTCTGGGCATTCCACGTTTGAAGCTGTTGCCGGAGGCGCCATCGCGCTCGGCGCTCAAACTCGACGAAGCCCTGCTCACCCTGCTCGCACCGGACGAACGCGAAGCGCTGGTCAAGCCCGGCATGCGCGCCGCCGATCTGGGCGCAGCCCCCGGCGGCTGGACCTGGGTGCTGACCCGCCAGCATGTGCATGTCACCAGCGTCGACAACGGCCCGCTACGCGATCATGTGCTGGAAACCGGCCTGGTCGAGCATCTGCGTGCCGACGGCTTTCATTGGAAGCCTGCGCAGGCGCTGGACTGGATGGTCTGCGACATGGTCGAGCAACCGCGCCGCGTGGCCGAACGCATGGCCACCTGGATCCGCGAAGGCTGGTGCCGCAACACCATCTTCAACCTCAAGCTGCCGATGAAAAAGCGCTGGGACGAGACCCGCCTGTGCCTGGACCTGTTCGAGCAGCAGGCCGAGAAATCGCTGATCGTGCGTGCCAAGCAGCTGTATCACGATCGTGAGGAGATCACGGTGTTGGCGATGCGGGGTTGAGAGCGGGGAATCGGGAATCGGGATTGGGGAATCGTAAGAGCGGGGGATTGGTGGCGTTGTTGCTGTGGGTACTGGCGGGTATCGCATTACTTGGTGTGGCGTTCCACATCAGCGCAGTCGGCAGTGCTGGCAGTCCGGCGTGATTGATCGGCAGCCACTTTCGGTGCTGGACTGCACGGCCCTTGGGGATTTCATCGTGGCAGGCTGGTGCGCGCCAGCCTGCTCGCTTGGCTTCGGCGCCTGCTCCGTCGATTGACGGAGCTTAGGCGCGATCAGAGCACGATTCGCTTGCTGCCCTCGCGCGCCGAGCGGTAGATCGCATCGACGATGCGGATGTCGCGCAGGCCTTCTTCGCCGGGCGCACGCAGCGGGGTGCCATTGATGATCGCCAGCGCGTCCTCGTCCATCTGCAGTGCCTGCTGGTGCGGCACCTTGGCGTCGAACACGCGCCCGTCGCTGGCCTTGCCGGTCACGCCCTGGTAGCTCTGGAACGGCGACAACTCGTACCAGCCGCGTTCGCATTCGGCACGCAGCACGTTCATGTTGTTGCCGAAACTGGTCTTGCACGCGGCACGCACCGCGTTCGGGAATTCCAGGGTGAAGTCCATATGCTCGTCGACTTCGTCGAACAGCTCGGGGCGATCGGTCCAGCGCTTGGCGGTCACGGCCAACGGCTCGCTGCCCACCGTGTAGCGCGCGGCATTGAGCGGATACACGCCCATGTCGTACATCGCCCCGCCGCCGAACTGGGAGCGCAAGCGCCACGGACGGTCGGCCTTGGTCGCATCGTGATAGCCGTTGTACCCGGCCTCGGCGCGCACACGCTGCATTGCGCCGAACGGTTTTTCGCTGGCCATCGCGATCAGGCGACGCGTGTTGGGTTCGTGCTGCATGCGGTAACCGATGGTCAGCGCCACCTTGTTGCGCTTGCACGCCGCGATCATCGCCTCGCATTCGCCGGCATGCATCGCCATCGGCTTTTCGCACCAGACGTGCTTGCCGGCCGCCGCCGCGCGCAGCGTCAGCGGCGCATGCAGATGGGTCGGCGTGACGATGTAGACCACGTCGATGTCGTCGTTGTCGGCGATCCGGTCGAAGTTCTCGTAGTTGTAGACGTTGCGGTCGGCGATACCGTACTTGGCCTGCCACTGCGGAATCTTCGCGGGCGTGCCGGTGACGATGCCGGCCAGCCTGCAATGCTTGGTCAATGCCAGGCCCGGCGCGAGCTGTTCGCTGGCATAACTGCCCAGGCCGGCCAACGCCACGTTGAGCGGTTTGCCCGGCTTTTTCTTCGGCAATGCCCAGCCGGGCGCAGCAAGCAGGATGCCGGCACCGCCGAACGCGGCGAGCAAACGGCGACGTGTGATCGATTCCACGGACATGCAAACCTCCTTGGCAAGATTGAGAGCGGCTGACACCATCGCATGCGGTCGTCAGCGACGACGACACACTCGCACGGAGTGTCAGTGGGTACATGCCGCACCGCGCCCACTCACACTGCCCGCAGATGGGCGCAGTGCTGCTGTTGGTCGCTCGTCGGCCAATGCTGCCCGGGCACCTTACTTGATCGTGCGTGATCACCGCCATGGCCGCTGCGCACGTTCTGGCACACTGGCAACGATCCCATCTGGAGCATGCCGCATGACCGCTGTCGTACGCCGCCGTTTCCTGCCGTTGGCGTTGCTGTTGTCCAGCTCGCTGGCGACCGCTGCCGATGCGCCCTTCGTTGCGCGCGACCTGATCGGCGATGGCGCCTTCACCCACAATGCCGAAGGTCCTGCCGCCGGACCGGATGGCGCGCTCTATGCGGTGAATCTGGGCAAGGACGGCACCATCGCGCGCATTGCCCTGCACGCCGATGGCAGCGCCAAGGCAGAGATCTTCGTGACCCTGCCCGTGGGCAGTACCGGCAATGGCATCCGCTTCCGCGACGGGACGATGTACGTGGCCGACTTCACCGGCCACAAGATCCTGCAGGTGAACCTGCAGACGCGTGCGGTCAGCACCTTCGCCTCGCTGCCCGACGCCGACGGCCCCAACGATCTGGCGATTGCGCCCGATGGCAGCTTCTATGCAAGCGACCCGAACTGGAAGGACAACAGCGGCCGCCTGTGGCACATCAGCCGCGAGGGCGTCGTCACGTTGATCGAATCGGGCATGACCACGCCCAACGGGGTGGACGTCAGCCCCGACGGCAAGCATCTCTACGTCAACGAAAGCATGTCGCGCAAGGTATGGATATACGACCGCGTCGACGGCGGCCTGCGCAACAAGCGCCTGCTGATCAGCTTCCCGGACTTCGGCATGGATGGCATGCGTTGCGATGCCGACGGCAACCTCTATATCGCCCGCTACGATGCCGGGCAGATCGCGGTGGTCTCACCGCAGGGCAAGTTGCTGCGCACGGTCGCGTTGAAAGGCCGCAAGGCCAGCAACGTCGCGTTCGGCGGCACCGATGGCAAACAGGTGTTCGTCACCTTGCAGGATCGTGGCGCAGTTGAAACGTTCAGGTCCGATCGTCCGGGCCGCGAAACCGGACGCTGAAACTGCTGCGCGCGTCGCAACGGTTCTCAGGTCGCGCAACAGCGTCCTGGCATCCTGCAGGTCACCCGTGGAGGACTCCCCATGCAACCGATCGAACTCAAGGACGCGGCTGCCTTCGGCAACGAATTCCTGCGCCTGACCCTGCTGCAGGGATTCCAATCGCTGACCAAGCGCGATCTGGAATTGCTGATCTTCGTGCTGCTCGAACGCGACGGCGCCATCTCGCGCAACAGCTCCAACGCGATGGTCGCGCTGCAGCTGCGGGTGACCTCGGCCAAGGTCAAGGCGCTGCGTCGTGACGGCTATGCGCGCTGGCGCTCGCTGGTACCCGAGGAAGGCGACGCGGCAATGCAGCGCATCGTCGCCAACGTGCTCACCGAAGACAACCTGCGCTCCGGTGCCAAGCACGTCAGCGAGCGTAGCCGCAAGGAAGGCTTTCTGGCGGTACGCATCGAGCACCCGGACGATGCGCAGCAATTCGAACAGGCCATCCTGGATGTGGGTGCCTTGCCGGTGTACGAGCGCAATCGCGAAGTGGTCGCGGTACGCTTCGACACGCTGCTGAAAGTCGCCGAGCGCTGGGGCTATCTGCAACCGGATCCGCAGGCCACCGTGCGCGAACTGCAAAAGCTCACGCCCACCGCCGAAGAAGTGGCGGACCTGTTGAAGAAGGATATCGCGCAGGTGCGTTGGGAAGACGTACGGCGCGCGCTCAACAGCCTGGGCGCCAAGGCCGTGGCCAGCACTGCCGAGGGCGGTCTGAAGGGCTTGTTGAAGATCGTGTTTCCATTCATCCCCGGCTGAGCCGCTGTCCTGGATGCGGCGTGCGACGGTGTGCTGCGGCCATGGGTTCCGGTTGCCGATGCCGCATCGCGCACGCTGCACTGCCGTCAGCCCGAGCGCACGTTGCACACCTCAGGACGCCCGACAGCCTCTATGCTTGCGGGCTGTTCCACATCAGGGGGATCTGATGACCACCGTTCGTACCGTTTCGTTTTCCGTATTGCTGCTGCTCGGCGGCCACGCGCTCGCGCAACAGGCGCCGACGCCGGCCAGCAGCATGCCGCTGATCGATGTGCCCAATGTGATTCGCACCCAGCCGCTGTCCAGCGGCGAGGTCACCCATCAGGCGCAGCTGGAACGCCCGCGCGGCGAGTCCAGCGTGATCGTGCGCTCGATCCAGCCCAACAGCGTGGTCGGCAGCTACCGCATCGACTTCCAGGCCATGGATACCGACGGCGACGGCAGCATCAGCCGCGCCGAGGCACAGGCCAACCCGGCACTGGCCGATGAATTCGACGCGCTCGACACCCAGCACAGCGGCCACCTGAGCCGCGAACAGCTGGCCGGCTGGCTGATCCAGTAAGGCATTCGGCAGCATCGCAAACAGGGCCGCGCGCGTCCGCGCTACGCAGGCGCGCATGGCCCTTCGTTTATGACCGCCACAACCTCTTGCAGTGCCCGCTTCGGTCGGCTAGATTGTATTTAACGGATACAATTTGGATGGATCGATGAGCGCTCGCCTGGCCCTTGCCGCAGACCTTGGCTATCAATTGCAACTGGCGACCCTGGCCTCCAGCCACGCCGCGCGCCAGGAACTGGCCGAACTGCACCTGACCCCGGCGCGCGTCACCGCCTTGATCCACATCCGCGACCAGCCCGGCTGCGACCAGACCGAACTGGGCAACCGCCTGCTGGTCAATCGCGCTGCCGGCATGAAGATCGCCAACGCACTGGCCGAGCAGGGCCTGATCGAGCGCCTGGCCGGCCGCGACCGACGCAGCAAGGGTTTGTACCTCACCCCGCTTGGCGAGCGCACGCTCGGCACCGCGCAGGGCTGCCTGGCGCGGGCGGTCGCGCGCACCTGCACCGGCCTGCAGGCCAGCGAGCAGCAGACCTTGCTCCGCCTACTCTGCAAGTTGAACGCCAGCGCCACGTTGGAACGGGCAAACGTGCCGGACGCTGCGCTCGCCGAAGAACTGTGATTTCCACTCTATACCGACTCGAAGGAGACGCCGCTTGAACGAGCATGACGTGGTATCGGTCCGTATCGAAAACCGCATTGCCTGGGTGAAGTTCGCACGCCCCGACAAACGCAATGCGATGAGCCCGGCGCTCAACCGCCGCATGATGGACGTGCTGGACGAGCTGGAATTTGACGACAACGTCGGCGTGCTGGTACTCGGTGGCGAAGGCACCGCCTGGTCGGCCGGCATGGACCTGAAGGAATATTTCCGCGAAACCGAAGCCCAGGGCCTGCGCGGTGTACGTCGCTCGCAGCGCGAATCCTATGGCTGGTTCCGCCGCCTGCGCTGGTACCAGAAACCCACCATCGCGATGGTCAACGGCTGGTGTTTCGGTGGCGGCTTCGGGCCGTTGTTCGCCTGCGATCTGGCGATCGCCGCCGACGAGGCGCAGTTCGGCCTGTCGGAAATCAACTGGGGCATCCTGCCCGGTGGCGGCGTCACCAAGGTCGCGGTGGAGCTGCTGTCCATGCGCGATGCGATGTGGATGACGCTGACCGGCGAGATGGTCGACGGCAAGAAGGCCGCCGAATGGCGCCTGGTCAACGAAAGCGTGCCGCTGGAACGGCTGGAGGCGCGCACGCGCGAGGTGGCCGAGCTGCTGCTCAGGAAGAACCCGGTCGCGCTGAAGTACGCAAAAGATGCGGTGCGCCGGGTCGGCACCATGACCTACGACGAAGCCGAAGATTACCTGGTGCGCATGCAGGAAGCGGCCAATTCGTTCGACAACAACGCCCGCAAGGAAGGCATCCGTCAGTTCATCGACGAGAAGAGCTACAAGCCTGGCCTGGGCGAATACGACCTGACCAAAAACAGCGCCTGAGCACGTCCTACGGCGCCTGAAGCGATGCGTGCACCACATGCATCGCTGGCGCTGCCAGTGGTTTTCTGCACCGAGGAGGGAGTATGGAAGCCTTGTCCGCAACCCTGCGCGGGATCGCCGCGCGTGGGCCGTTGGGCCTGTTCATCGACGGCCAATGGCGCGCAAGCAGCGGCGATCGCGACGTCGATGTGATTGCCCCGCACACCGAACAACGTCTGCTGCGCTACACCGAGCCCTCGCCGGCGGACACCGAGGCGGCCATCGCCGCCGCGCGTGCCGCGTTCGACAGCGGCCCCTGGCCGCAGCTATCGCCGCAAGAGCGTGGCGTCGTGCTCAAGCGCGTGGCCGCACGGTTGCGTGCGCGCCTGCCGGAGCTGGCCGAAGCCTGGACCGGGCAGGTCGGCGCCACCATCGGCTTCAGTCGCCGCGCCTCGCAGCAGGCACCCGGCCTGTTCGACTATTACGGCGACCTGATCGCAACCCACCCATTCGTGGAGCCGCGTGCACGTGCCAACGGCGGCCGCGTGCATATCGTGCAGGAGCCGGTAGGCGTGGTCGCCACGATCACTCCCTGGAACGCACCGCTGGTGTTGCTCTGCTACAAGGTCGCTGCGGCCCTGGCGGCCGGTTGCACGGTGGTGGCCAAACCCTCACCGGAAACGCCGATCGACGCCTACATCCTGGCCGAATGCATCAGCGCCGCCGGCGTGCCCGATGGCGTGTTCAATCTGCTGCCGGGCGGTCGCGAGGTCGGCGAACAGCTGATCCGCCATCCGCAGGTGGACAAGGTGAGTTTCACCGGCTCCACCCAGGCGGGGCGGCTGATAGGGGTGGCCTGCGCCGAGCGGCTGGCGCGGGTCGGGCTGGAGCTGGGCGGCAAGTCGGCCGCGATCGTGCTGGACGATGCAGACATCGCCAAACTGCTGCCCAGCCTGGTGCCCTACTCGATGCCGATCACCGGCCAGGTGTGCTTCGCGCTCACCCGGGTGCTGGTGCCGGCGCAGCGACGCGACCAGATCCTGCAGGCGTACTGCGCGGCTGTGGGCGCGCTCAAGCTGGGCGACCCGTTCGCAGCCGAGACCGGCATGGGCCCGTTGGCGCTTGGCCGCCAGCTCGAGCGCGTGCAGTCCTACATCGCACAAGGCCGCGCCGAGGGCGCGCGCCTGGTCATGGGCGGCGGCCGCCCGACGCATCTGCCGCGCGGCTTCTTCATCGAGCCGACGGTGTTTGCCGGGGTGACGCCGGACATGACCATCGCCCGCGAAGAGATCTTCGGCCCGGTGGTGAGCTTCATCGATTACCACGACGAGGCCGACCTGATCACCAAGGTCAATGCCAGCGACTTCGGCCTGCACGGCACGGTCTACAGCGAGGACCCCGATCGCGCCTACCGCATCGCCCGCCGCGTGCGCAGCGGCAGTCATTCGATCAACGGCATGTGGGTGGACTTCGACATGCCGTTCGGCGGGGTCAAACATTCCGGGATCGGCCGCGAAGGCGGCATCGAAGGGCTGCACGCCTTCCTCGAAACCAAGACCATCTATCTCAGTTAGGCCCTTCAGCCCACCGACCGCGCAACCACCAGAGCGCGGTCGCAACGCGATGCGACAGGCACTGCCTTGTCCATCGGTTCCTGCGGTGTGTCCGCACTTTCTGGTGAACGTTCCCCAGGTGTTTTTGCACACGCGTCAACCTTCAGCCGCAGCCGTCGCACTCACGCCAGTCACTCCCCCAATCTGCATTCGGAAGACAGCGCCATGACCATGCCGACCGACTCGATCTCCTTCCACGCCCGCCTTACCCCACACCGGCTTGCCGCCCGCGACCTGCTGCAGGACCGGCAATGGACGTACGCAGAACTGGATGTCTTGATCGGCCGTCTGGCCGCCTTGCTGCAGGCGCGCGGCTGCATCGATGGCGAACGGCTCGCCGTGCTGGCGCGCAATTCGGTCTGGCAGGTGGCGCTGCATTTCGCCTGCGGACGCGTCGGCGCGATTTACGTGCCGCTGAACTGGCGGCTGAGCACGGCCGAACTGGATGCATTGCTGCAGCGCGCCGAGCCACGCCTGCTGTTGGGCGACGACGTTGCGACAGGGCGCGCCGATGTCGCCTCGCTGGCCGACTTCGTCGATGCGGCGAACACGCTCGAACCGGCGGACACCGGGTCGATTCCACCCGAACGCATCAGCCTGATCCTGTTCACCTCCGGCACCTCCGGCCAGCCCAAAGGCGTGATGCTGAGCGAGCAGAACCTGCAGCAGGTGGCGCACAACTTCGGCGTCACCACGCGCGTGGATGCCGGTAGCAGTTTCCTGTGCGAAGCGCCGATGTTCCACATCATCGGCCTGGCCACCAACGTGCGCCCGGTGCTGGCGGTGGGCGGCTCGATCCAGGTCTCCAACGGCTTCGAGCCCAGGCGCACGCTGGGCTGGCTGAGCGACCAGTCGCTGGGCATCACCCATTACGTCGGCGTGCCGCAGATGATGCAGGCCTTCCGCAGCCAGCCCGGTTTCGACGCGGCGTCGCTGCGGCATCTCACCGCGCTGGTCAGCGGCGGCGCGCCGCATGCCAGCGATGACCTGCTCGGCTGGCTGGACGACGGTGTGCCGATGGTCAGCGGCTTCGGCATGAGCGAGGCCGGCACGGTGTTCGGCATGTCGGTGGACTGCGCGGTGATCCGCGACAAGCTGGGCGCGGTCGGCATTTCGACCCCTGCAGTGCAGACGCGCGTGGTCGATGGCGATGGCAACGACTGCCCAGTCGGCGTGCCCGGTGAGTTGTTGTTGCGCGGCCCCAACCTCAGCCCCGGCTACTGGCGCGACCCGCAGGCAAGCGCCGCCGCGCTCGACGAGCACGGCTGGTTCCGCACCGGCGACATCGTGCGGCGCGATGCCGACGGGTTCTTCTGGATCGTCGATCGCAAGAAGGACATGTTCATTTCCGGCGGCGAGAACGTGTATCCGGCCGAGATCGAAGCGCTGCTTGCGGATCACCCGCAGGTACGCGAATGCGCAGTGGTGGGGATCGCCGACCCGCAGTGGGGAGAGGTGGGCTACCTGGCGATCGTGCCGGCCGACGAGACGCCGGATCTGGAGCAGATCCGCGCCTATCTGATCGAACGACTGGCCAAGTACAAGGTGCCCAAGCACCTGCGCGTGGTCGAGGCGCTGCCGCGCACCGCGACCGGCAAGCTGCAGAAGGCGCGCCTGAAAGATGCCCTGGCCACCGAAGCGTGATGCAGCCGGATGTGGATTACGCCGCGAGCAGCCGGCAGTGACCCGCAGGCTGCTGCCCCGCCACAACAGCGACACGGCAGCGGCCGATGCCAGACAGCACAACGGGCAGCCTGAGCTGCCCGTTGTGCGCGTGCCGCACTCCAGCGCCATCGCGACACGGCAGCGGCTTGCGCCGCGCATGCGCGCTCAATCGATCAGGCGGACTCGCCCAGCAACAGGCTGTCCTCGCTGATCTGGTCGTCCACCCACACCGCCCCCTGCTCGGCCATGACCGCCAACTGGTGTTCCAGTTCGCGCATCAACAGGCGCACGCCGGGCTTGTGGATGGCACTGCCATCGCGATAGATCACCCCGCCTGCGCGCGCCTGCGACGGCTGCTGCAGCTGGAAGGCACGCAGCTCGCCGCGTGCGATATCCCCGGCCACCATCATGCTCGGCATCACCGCGATGCTGTCGGTGCCGAGCAGGATCTCGCGGGTGAAGCTGGCCGAACTGGAACGCAGCTGATCGCGCGTGGCCAGCCCGTGCTCGCGCATCACCTGCGCCACGTCGCGCTCGACGTGCTGGCTCAGCGTCGGCAACACCTGGCGATACGCAGCGGCTTCGGCGATGCGCACCTGGCCATTGGCAAACAGGGGGTGATCGCTGCGCGCCACCAGCGCGATCGGGTCCTGGTACAGCACCTTGCGGATCAACGCGTCGTAACGGGCCAGCGGATACAGCCGGCCCACCACCAGGTCGATCTCGTTGCCGGCCAGCTTGGGCAGCAGTTCGTCGGTGCGCCCATGCAGCAGGCGTACCCGCAGCGTGGGTTCGGCGCGATACAAGGCGGCCAGCACGGCCGGCAACAGGCCGCTGGCGGCGACCGGCAACGCACCCACGGTGATGGTAAGCGCGTCGTCCTGCAGCAGCCCTTCGAAGGTGTCCTGCGCGCGGCGCAACTGGCCGAGCACGACATGCGCGGTCTGTACCAGCACCTCGCCCATCGCATTGGGGCGCACGCCGCGCGAATGGCGCTCGAACAGCGGCGCGCCGACGATCTCTTCGATCTCCTGCAGGGCACGCGTCAATGCGGGCTGGGTGACGTTCAAGACGCGTGAGGCGCGGAGCAGGCTTTTCTGCCGGTCCAGCGCCTCGATGACACGTAGATGCCGGACCTTGATGCGGTGTTCGAAGAACACGGAGGACATGGTCATGGGGGTAGACCTTACGTTGGGAAGTCGGGGAATGCGGCGGGACGGCACCAGGCCGCCGCCTGCAGCTCAGCGTGCATCGGGTACACGCCGGGTCTGCATGAAATCTTCGAAGGATTCGCCACGCATGATGGCGTAGACCTGCAGATTGGTCATGCGCACCACGCGGGCAAATTTTTCGATGACGAAGAAGTTGGCGCCGTACTGCACCAGCCCGAGCCAGTCGCGTGCACGGATCAGCGCCTTTTCATGCTCGGTGAGGCCGGCTTCCTGCATCAGGGTTTCGGAATCTTCAAGAAAGCGATCGCGCCATGGGGCGCGGATCATATGCCAGAAGAATCGGTTGATGCGCAACGCGCGGTTGCTGGTGCGCAGATCGAACAGGTAAGTGCCGCCGATCTGGTCCATGCCCTGTACTTGCGGATTCATCGGCCGGCCCTCATGCAGCATTCGCGGTAGACGTGGCGTGCGCGAGCAATTGCGCCGAAGACGGCGCGTCAGCGGCTTCGACGCCCGGCTCGTACAACACTACCGTCATCGCGGTGGTGGTCATCAGGTAGTAGTTCTGATGCAGCTTGCGGATCGGCCCGCCCAGCGCGCCACGCATCGCCAGCCACATGATCTGCTCCACGCTTTCGGCGCCGCCCAGGCGCACGTAATCGGTGTGGGTGAGATCGGTCAGCGTTTCCGGCGCATGCTGGAAGCGGTCCAGAAATTCCATGTCCCAGTCGGTGTTGTTGAAACCGGTGCGCTCGCCGTGGATCTGATGCGACAGCCCGCCGGTGCCCACCACCACCACCCTGAGATCCTCCGGATAGGATTCGATCGCCCGCCGCACCGCCTGGCCCAGGCGGTAGCAGCGGCGCGCGGTCGGCAGCGGGTACTGCAGCACGTTGATCGCGATCGGCACCACCGTGCCCGGCCAGTCCGGCACGTGCGGCCACAGCAACGGAAGCGGCGCCGCGCAGCCGTGGTCGATCGGCTTGTCTTGAAAGACAGTCAGATCGAACTCGTCGTTGACCAGACATTCGGCGATATGCGCCTGCAATTGCACATCGCCGCGGATCGGCGGCAGGTTGCGCAGCCCTGCGCCTTCGTCGGCCACCGGGAAGCGCTCACCGATGCCCAGGGCGAAGGTCGGATACAGGTCGAAGAAGAACGTCGTGCAATGGTCGTTGTAGAAGAACACCAGCACGTCTGCCTGCTGTTCGGCCAACCAGGCAGCCACCGGTGTGTAGCCGTCGAACAACGGCTTCCACAACGGATCCTGCTGTTTGCCCTTGTCGTAGGCCACCCCGATGGTGGGAACGTGCGAGGTTCCGATGCCGCCGATGATGCTTGCCATGCTGCACTCCTGCGATGCACGCCGGCCACTTTCCCTGGCCGGGTGCGCACCATTGATTGAGTCGAAATCCGTCCCGCCATGGGATCCCAACAACGCCGACCAGCCACTCCGGACCGCCAAAACGGTATCCTTGGGATCCAAAGTGCCACCAAGCGCTCTCATCTGCAAGGTTTTTATACCGGTTTTGCGAGTTTTCCCCGTCGAAGGAACGTGCGCTGCAGTACGGCGCGAGAGAATGGAGCCAATGGCGAACAACCACCGATTGCAAGCGGTCCAGCAGCTACGCGAACTGATCCTGTGCGGCACCTTTGCCCCCGGTGAGCGCATCACCGAAGCCGCGCTGGCCGAACGACTGGCCATCTCGCGCACCCCCATCCGTCAGGCCCTGCCAGCGCTGTGCCAGGAAGGCCTGCTGGTGCAGGCCGGCAACCGCGGCTATGCGGTGCGACGTTTCAGCCAGCAGGAAAGCCTGGACGCCCTGGCGGTGCGCGCCCTGATGGAAGGCATGGCCGCACGCGCCGTCGCCGAACAGGGCGCCTCGGCTGCGTTGCTGGCCACGCTGCATGCCTGTCTGGGCGAAGGCGACCGGATCCTGGCCTCGCGCAGCCTGGATGCCGACGACGAGCAGGCCTATGGCGCGATGAATGCCCGCTTCCACCGTGCCATCGTGGTGGCCGCCAACAAGCCGATCCTGACCGAGACCGTGGACCGGTGCACCGTGGTGCCCTTCGTCAGCCCGGTCAATGTGGTGTTCGGCCAACGCTCGCCCACCCTGGCCTACGACGATCTGTACTACGGACATCGGCAGCACGGCGCCATCGTCTCGGCCATCGAACAACGCGATGGCGCGCGTGCCGAGCTGTTGTTCCGCGAGCATGCCAATACCCAGCGCCACAGCATGGGCATCTGACGCGCGCACGGGTTTGGCGCGGACAGCGTGCACTGGCGAGGCCTGGTCTGGCGCAGCAGCCTGCATAGCTCACAACTCGAACGTAGGATTACCCGGGCTTGCGCTGCATGCAGCGTTGCCTGCAGCAGCGTGCTGCATCCGTCTGCGCCGCAGCATGCACGCACGCGCCGGCGTGCATGCTGCGGATATGTGCGTGCTTCCACGTCAAAGGGAATGCACGAACATCAGGTTGACGCTGGTGCCGGCCACCGAATTCTTCACCTCTACCGGCAGATAGACATTGAAATTCAGCAGGTTGTTGGCATCCAGCCGCCAGGACAGCCCCGGCCCGAGATAGAACTGCATGCGTTTGCTGTCCGGCACACGCTGCCCGTTGGTGCGGTTGTCCTTCAGCTGCTGCAGGTAATACCCGTTGATGCCCAGGCGCAGTTGCTCGCTGACCTTGAACGAACTAGCCAGGTTGGCCCACAGCACATCGCCGGCCTGACCATTGCGAAAACGGAATCCCGGGATCGGCGGTACGCCGCCGGCGCGATCGGTGCGGAAATTGTAGAGATAGTTCAGCCGCATGCTGACCTCCCAGTTGTCGCTGGGCTGCACGGTGAACGCCCAATGCGGCGCCACCGACCAGAATCCGGTGCTCTGGTTGATCGCGACATCGCGATCGAACTTGCCCACCGGAGCGAACGCATCGATTGCGAAGCGCTGGAAGAACAGGACTCGTCCGTTACGCATCACCGGGTCGATCTGCAGCGCCGGGCCGAAGGAAATGTCGCCCATCCCGAACCCGTTGCCGCGCAACTGCACGGGGCTGTCTGCGGCGAAGGACATGTCGTAATTGACCAGCGGCACGATCGCATTGAGGCTCAGCGACGCGCGCTTCCACCGGTAGGGCGTGACGTAGATCAGCTGGGTCAGCAGGACGCTGACACCGACCTTGGGATCGCGGAAGGCGGCCGAATCGTCGCCGCGCGCGTCCTTGATCGCGTCGAAGTCGTAGTGGCGTAGATACTCGATCACCGTCCAGCCCGGCGTCGAGGAGCCGAAGCCATCGAGAAAACTCGTCCCGCCCAGGTTGATGCCCTGCGGCGGTGCAGCGGTTTCCGGCACCGCTTGTGCGGATGCCGCGACGGGCACGCCGGCGCCAAGCAGTGTCAGCAAGGTCAGGACACGGCGCCGGTACGACGGTAACCGTGGCGGTGCAACGGCACAGCAGGCAGATGAGCTCACGCGTTCCACTAGGCGATTCTCCAAGGCGATGGATGGATGACTGCGGCGCGACGTGGGGGAGGAAAGCGGTGCTGCAGTACGCGGCGGCGGCGAACGCGCCGTCTGTGCGTCGATGAATGGGTTAGAGGCAGCGATCAGTCAGCGCCGATGCGCATCAGCAAGGCGCCAAGCCGCTGCTTGAACAACCAGCGCCCCTGCTCCAGTACCAGCACGTCGTCGAAACTGCCGAGCAACGCAGGCGATTGAGCCGTCCAGGGCGGCGCCGTCGAGGTGTCTGCAGCGGTGTAGAGCAGGACCTTGCTGTGCGCATGCGCCAGGGTCGGCGACTGGATGCTGACCAGGGTGTTGAGCATCAGGTGACAGGTCGTCCGCGGCGGGCGGGCGCGGAACGATTGCAGAATCGCCTCGCGCCCGTGCACCGGCAGCTCCGGCGCACTGGGGCGGGCGAACACGCCGTCGGCAGTGAACAATGCGGCGAGCCCGTCGTGATCGTGACGATCGTTGAGCAGTGCGAATTGGCGAATCGCCTGCTCGCAGGCAATGATGATCGATGCATCGTCGGGCATGCAGCCTCCTCGGGGTGTTGCTGAAAAAACCGACACGCCTGGTCAGCGACGGCAGCGCACGCGCCGCCAGCCGGACCGGGCCGCCATCACGCGTCCTGCAGCCAGTCGCGCATTGCTGCACTGACGGCCGCGGGCGCTTCCAGGGGCGCCATATGCCCGCTGTTTTCGAAGACCACCAGCCGTGCGTGCGGGATCTGCTGCGCCATCTGCTGGTGCTGGGCCAGGGGGCTCCAGACGTCCTGGCGACCCACGCCCAGCAAGGTCGGGCAGCGGATCTGTGCCAGCACCGGCGCGGCATCGGGGCGCTCCAGCAAGGCTTCGATCTGGCCGGCGTAGTCCTGCACGCTGTGCCGCTGCACCATCGCCATCAGTGGGTTCATCAGCCCGGCATCAGCGTGCCGGTCCGGATGCAGCATCGGCGGCAGCCATTGCCGTGCGAGCGCCTGCATGCCTTGGGTGTGCGCAAGCCGCACCAGCGCCGCGCGCTGCTCACGCTCGCCGTCGCGGCGTGGCGCGATGCCGGTGTCCAGCAAGGCCAGGCGCTGCACGCGTTGCGGCGCCTGGCGCATGATCTCCAGCGCCACCCGCCCGCCCATCGAATGGCCGGCCACTGCGAACTGCGGCGGAGCGACGGCCAATACGTGTGCTGCCATCTGCACGATGCTGTCGAAGCCGGCGAAGTCCAGCACCTGCACCTCGGCCAGATCGCTCAGCGCCGCGCGTTGCGGCTGCCAGATGCTGGCGTCGCAGAGCAGGCCGCAGAGCAGCAGCAGGCCGGGCTTGGACGAACGGGTGGTGGAAGATGACATGGCTCGACTGTAGCCACGCCGGCTGCGCCCGTCGTATGGAACATGCTGCCCGCGCTATAAGCGTATCGACATACCAACACATGACCGACGCCATGCGCGTCGGCCGTCAGGCGATCACGCGCTGCCGGAAGCGCGCTTCCACAGAATATCGACCAGCGGCGGCAACGTGCCGGCCAGCCCGAGCACCGACCCGCGCAACAGGGTCAGATGCATGTCGTCGTTGGAAAACACCGTGTTGATCGCATCGAAGCCATAGGCGGCCACGGTGTTCTCGCTACGCCGGGTGCGCGCCCAGCGCTGCAGCCGATGCGGGGCGGCCCAGTCCGCACGCCTTGCCAGCGCATTGCGCACCTCATCGCGCAACGCAACGACATCGCGCAGGCCCAGATTGACGCCCTGCCCGGCCAGCGGATGCACCACGTGCGCGGCGTCGCCCAAGGTCAGCACGCGGCCGCTGACGTATTGCTCCACCAGTTGCCGTTGCAGCGGAAACGCCGTGCGCGCGGAGACCACACGTACCTGCCCCAGCCGCGCCGCGAAGGCCTGGGTCAGCTCGCGCGAGAAGTCGGCATCGTCCAGCGCCAGCACGCGCGCGGCCTCGGCATCCGGCAAGGTCCATACGATCGAACTGCGGCCATCGGCGAACGGCAGGAATGCCAGCGGGCCGGTGGTCAGGAAACGCTGCCAGGCAGTGGCCTGATGCGGCTGTTCGGTCTCCACGAAGGCGACCACGCCGCGCTGCGCGTAGGCATGCCGCGACACCGGCAGACCGGCGAGCTCGCGCAAGGTCGATGCGGCGCCATCGGCAGCGATGGCCAGCGCCGCTTCCAGGCGGCTGCCATCGTCCAGGCGCAGGCGCACGCTGTGTGCATCCTGCTCCAGCTCGACCACGCGTGCCGGGCAATGCACCTCGATGCCGGCCGCATGCACGGCGGCCCACAGGCGATCGACCAGCACCGCGTGTTCGATGATCCAGCCGAGTTGTTCGCGGCCCAGGGTGTCGGCATCGAAGCTCAGCTCGCCACCACCGGCCGCATCCCAGACCCGCATGCGCCGGTACGGCTGCACGCGGGCAGCGCGCACCAAGGCCCAGACGCCCAGGCTGTCGAGCAATGCGGCATTGTCGGCGGCAAAGGCATAGACGCGCAGATCGGGCTGGTCGGCCCGCCAACGCGCGGGCTCGCTGCCTTCGACCAGGGCCACGCTCAGGCCGGCATCGGCCAGCGCCAGCGCGCAGGCGGCACCGACCACGCCACCGCCAACGATCAAGGCATCACGATTACCACGACGGCTCATGCGACGCCCCTGCACAACTGCGGCACATCGCCCCGGAAACCCATCGCCCCGCCGACCAGCATCGACTGCAGCGGCGCCGCCTGCGAGGTGGCGAGCAGGCCGAGGCTGCGCAACGGCCGCAGCAACGGCGCCGGATTCCCGGTGAGCCGCGCCAGCCCGCTGGAGAACCCGATGGTCTGCTCGCGGTCCACGCGTCGGCGTGCCAGGTAACCGGCCAGCAATGCGCCGGCCCCGGCATCGCTGCGATCGTGCTCGATCAATTCGGCCAGCGTCAGTGCATCGCGCAAGCCGAGGTTGAAGCCTTGTGCGCCGATCGGATGCAGCGTCTGCGCGGCGTTGCCGAGCAGCACCACGCGCTCGGCGACCAACTCGTTGGCCAGCACCTGCACCAGCGGGTACGCGCTGCGCTCGCCGCTGGCGACAAAGCGCCCGGCGCGCCATCCAGCCGCCCGCTGCAACCTGGCCAGCCATCCGGTCTCGTCGAGCGCGGCCACCGCCTCGGCCTCGGCGCGCGCCACGCAGTGGATCGCGCCGTAGTGGCGATCGCCGCGCGGCAGCAGCGCAGTCGGCCCGTGCTCGCCGAAGCGCTCCCAGGCGGTGCCATCCGGTGGGCGCGAGGCACGCACCCGCGCCACGAACAAGGTCTGCAGGAAGTCGTGCGCATCGCTGCCGATATGCAGCAGCTCGCGCACTGCGCTATGGGTGCCGTCGGCGCCCACCACCAGCCGCGCCTGCAGGCGTTGCTCACCATCAGCGGTGGCGATCCGCAGCGCGCGCAGACCGTCCTGTACCGGCTCGACCCCGATGCAGCGTGCCGGGCGATAGCGGCGCAGCCGGGTCAGCTCGTCCAGGCGTGCCTGCAAGGCCTCGCCGAAATCGCGCGCCACCACCACCTGGCCGAAGCTGTCGCGGCCGTAATCGGCCGCGTCCAACTGCACACGGCCGAAGTCGCCGGCCCGGCTGACGTGGATGCGCCGGATCGGCCCAGGGGCGCTGCGCAGCTTGGCCATCACCCCCAGCACGCTCAGCGCATTGACGGTGGCGGCGGCAAAACTCAGATTGCGCTGGTCGAACACCGCTGGCGGCGTGCCGGCCGGGGTGGCTTCCACCAGCCCGACATCCAGGCCGATGCGGTCCAGCGCAATCGCCAGGCTGGAGCCGACCAGGCCGCCGCCGACGATCAGAACGTCATGTGGATGTGTCATTGCCACATGATAAGCCTTCGCCCATGACCCGTTGCCGCGAACGGGTGGGACAGCTTGCCGCGCCCTAGCTGGTCTGACGCGGCCGGCTGCTCGCGCAGGGAGCGCTGCCGGCCCTGGCCGGTGCAGGACGCATCCGGGCACCCACCGATTTGCGTCCGTCGTGTCCAGCAACGGGGGCGGCCAGGCGGGCCACCGCAAGGCCGCCGATGGCGCGGGCGCGCCGGGTTCCACGCTACACTCGCCAGCCTGTGATCCGGCCACCTCCGCGCATGACTCCTCGCTCGCACGACACCCTGGTTTTGAGTCTGCTTGCCGTCCTGATGGCGGCCACGCGGATCAATCACTTCGCGCCGATCCCGGACGCGTCCTGGGCGGTGTTCTTCATCGGCGGCTTCCATCTGGCCGCGCGCACCAGGCTGGCGTTCCCGCTGCTGATGCTGCTGGCAGTGGCGGTGGATTGGCTGGTGATCACCAGCCAGGGCCTGAGCTTCTGGCAGCACTACTGCGTGTCGCCGGCGTACTGGTGCCTAATCCCGGCGTATTTCGCGCTATGGGCCGGCGGCATGTGGCTGCGTCGGCAGTACCACGGCGCGCAGTGGAGCGCGCTGGCCCGGCTGGTGCCGGCGCTGCTGCTCTCGGTGGCGCTGTGCCAGTTGATCGCCCAGGGCAGCTTCTACTGGATCAGTGCCAGCGTGGCCGAGCCGACCGTGACCGGCTGGTTCAAGAACTACACCGACTGGCTGGGGCCGTATCTGCGCAGCGCCGCGCTGTATGTCGCCGCTGCCGCGGCGATCCAGGTGGCCGCCGAGCGCCTGACCAGCGCGCCCGGCCAGACCCAGGCCGGCTGAGATGGGCAACCGGCTCTCGCGGATCTATACGCGCACCGGCGACGACGGCAGCACCGGGTTGGGCGACGGCAGCCGTACCGGCAAGGATGCGCTGCGGGTCAACGCCTACGGCACCGTGGACGAGGCCAACTCGGCCATCGGCGTGCTGCTGGCTGCCCCCGGCGTGCCGGAACCGATCGCCGGGCTGCTGACCACCATCCAGCACCAGTTGTTCGATCTGGGCGGCGAGCTGTGCATCCCCGGCCATGCCGCGATCGATAGCGCCGATATCGATGCGCTGGAGCGCCAACTGGACCTTTTCAACGACACGCTGCCCCCGCTGAAGGAGTTCATCCTGCCGGCCGGGGGCGAGGCCGCTGCGCGCTGCCACCTGGCCCGCACCATCGTGCGCCGGGCCGAGCGCGAGACCGTTGCGCTGTCGCGCCAGGAGACCGTGCGCAGCGAGGCGATCGGTTACCTGAACCGGCTGTCCGACCTGCTGTTCGTGCTGGCGCGCGTGCTGGCGCGCGCCGATGGCCAGCAGGAAGTGCTGTGGCGGCACGACCGCCGGCGCGGCTGACCTGCACATGGCACGGCGGACAGGCTAGATTTGCCCCATGTTGGTCTTTACCCATCCCGCCTGCCTCGGGCACGACGCCGGCCCCGAGCATCCCGAAAGCCCCGCCCGCCTGGAAGCGGTGGTGGAGGCACTGCGCGACGCGTTCCCGGACCTGGACTGGCGCGAGGCGCCGCTGGCCAAGCTCGGCGACCTGTGCCGGGTGCATGAGCGCGAACAAGTCGACGCGGTGCTGGAAACCGCCTTCGAAGGCCACCACCGGCTCGACGTGGACACCGTGATGTCGCCCGGCTCGCGCGCGGCGGCGTTGCGCGCGGCCGGGGCCGGCATCGCCGCGGTGGACGCGGTGATGCAGGACGCCACCCGCACCGCCTTCTGCGCCGTGCGCCCACCCGGGCACCATGCCACCGCGCAGGTGTCGATGGGCTTTTGCCTGTTCAACAATATTGCCGTGGCCGCCGCGCACGCGCGCGACCGGCATGGGCTGGAACGGATCAGCATCGTGGATTTCGACGTCCACCACGGCAACGGCACGCAGGCGATCTTCGAACGCGACCCGAGCGTGCAGTATCTCAGCACCCACCAGTCCGGGCTCTATCCGCACTCGGGCAGCGTTTACGAGCGCGGCATCGGCAACATCCACAACCTGCTGCTGCAACCAGGCAGCGACGGGCTGCGCTTCCGCAACGTGTGGGAAGACGAGATGCTGCCGCTGGTGGATGCCTTCCGCCCGCAGCTGATCCTGATCTCGGCCGGCTTCGATGCGCATCTGCGCGATCCGCTGGCCGATCTGATGCTCGATGCCGACGACTTCGCCTGGCTGACCGGCGCGCTGCGCACCCTGGCCGAGCGGCATGCCCGTGGCCGGGTGGTGTCCATGCTGGAAGGCGGCTACGACCTGCAGGCCTTGCGCGAAAGCAGCGTGGCGCACGTGGCCGCGCTGCGTTGAACCCTACCGGCGCCTTGCTCGCGCCCCCCGTCGCGATGAACCTCGCCCTCCCGACCAGGGAGCTCTTCATTGCCCCTATGCGGGGTATACGGCAAGCTAGTCGCCATTTTATTGGTTGAATCACGCGTGCGCCGAGTTCTCCGCCTGCTGCCCCTGCCTTTGAGCATCGCCATCTGCCTCCCGGCCATGGCTGCCGACAAGCCGTTGAACTGGGGACTGTGCCCGGCCGTGGATCCGCTGCCAGGCTTCGACGGCGCGCCCGCCGCAGATGCCAAGGCCGCCGAAATGCGCCAGCAGTTGCCGACCGACATCGAAGGCGACCAGCTGTCCGGCACCAGCACCACCCCGCAGTACCAGGGCAATGTGGCGCTCAAGCGCGGCGACCAGTTCCTGGGCGCCGACAACCTGCGCATGGACACCGAGACCGGCAACTACATCGCCGAAGGCCATGTCCGCTACCAGGACACCTCCTTCCGTATGGTCGCCGACCGTGCCGAGGGCAATCAGGACACCGACGCCCACAAGGTCACCAACATCCAGTACCAGCTGGTGGACCGCCGCGGCAACGGCGCGGCCGAGTCGGTGGACCTGCAGGGCCAGGTCGGGCAGATGCACCGCTCGACCTACACCACCTGCGATCCCTCGCAGCCGATCTGGCGCGTGCGCGCGCCGGAGATCGACGTCGACAACGAAGAAGGCTTCGGCACCGCCCGCAACGCCGTGCTGCAGATCGGCAAGGTGCCGGTGCTGTACTTCCCCTGGTTCAAGTTCCCGATCGATGACCGTCGCCAGACCGGCCTGCTGTTCCCGCAGTTCGGCCTGTCCGGTCGCAATGGCTTCGACTACCTGCAGCCGATCTACCTGAACCTGGCGCCGAACTACGACGCGACCCTGCTGCCACGCTACATGAGCAAGCGCGGTTTCATGTTCGGTACCGAGTTCCGCTACCTGTACGAAGGCGGTCGCGGCGAGATCACCGGCAACTACCTGCCCAACGACAAGTTGCGCGACAAGGATCGCGGCAGCGTCTTCTATAGCGGCTATCACAACGTCAACAAGTACTGGCAGGCGCGCGCCAGCATCTCCTGGGTCAGCGACACCCGCTATGTGGAAGACTTCACCAGCCGCCTGAACGGCATGGGCTCGGCCTCCAGCCTGCAGAGCACCGTGGGCATCTACGGTACCGGCGAAACCTGGACCGCCGGCCTGATGGCCGATCGCTGGCAGCTGACCGACTACACGCTGGACGAGCAGGCGCTGCCCTACAACCGCCAGCCGCGCGCCTATTTCACCTGGGACAAGCCGTTCGGCATCTTCGAGGCCGGCGTGTACGCCGAAGCGGTGCGTTTCAACCACGACGACTCTTACTTTGTCAGGCCTCCAACCGACGGGAACACCAACGGCGACGACGGCGATGATTACGTACGCACCAACATCCGCAACAAGGAATACGGCAGCGGTTCGCGCTTTGACATCAAGCCCTATATCTCGATGCCGCTGTCCGGCGCAGCCTGGTTCTTAACTCCGACCGTGGCATGGCGCTACACCGCGTATCAGCTGGATTCGACGCTGGCCAACACCGCGCCGCTGACCGGCGACCGTTCTCCGTCGCGCAGCCTGCCGATCGCATCGGTGGACGCCGGTCTGTATTTCGACCGCGAGACCTCGGTATTCGGCACCAACTATCTCAATACGCTGGAACCGCGCATGTACTACCTGTACGTGCCGTACCGCGACCAGGACGATCTGCCGGTCTTCGATACCCGCCCGTTCACCTTCAGCTACGGGCAGTTGTTCCGCGACTCACGCTACACGGGCGCCGACCGTCAGAACGATGCCAACCAGCTGACCCTGGCAGTGACCTCGCGCTGGCTGCGCCAGGACGATGGCCGCGAGAAACTGTCGCTGAGTGCGGGGCAGATCCTGTACTTCAACGACTCGCTGGTCACCATCAACAACAGCACCAACACTGCCACAGGCGGCAGCGAGCAGCCGATCGAGCAGGGCAAGTCCGCCTGGGTGGCCGACGCCAACTATATGATCAACGACCGCTGGTCGATGGGCGCCACCTATCAATGGAACCCGAATTCGCGCAAGGAAGATCTGGCCAGCCTGCGTACGCGCTACCTGCTCAACAACGACGGCATCATCAATCTGGCGTATCGCTACCGTCGCAACCTGATCGATGACAGCGACCAGCTCAAGCAGGCCGACTTCTCCTTCCTGTACCCGATCAACCCCAGCTGGAGTGCGGTCGGCCGTTATTACTACTCGCTGCTGGACCGCAAGCCACTGGAAATCATCGGTGGCGTGCAGTGGGACAGCTGCTGCCTGGCGGTGCGCGCGCTGGTGCGCCGGTTCGTGCGCAACCGCAATGGCGAGATGGACAACTCCATCCAGGTGGAGTTCGTGCTGAAGGGCCTGAGCTCGTTCGGGCAGAACACGGACCGCACTTTGCGCCGTGCTATTCTCGGCTATTACCGCGACGACCTGTACCTGGTCCCGCCCAGCAATACCACGACTAATCCGGACGATTACGATCCGAACTTGATTCCATGACCAAGCCTTTCTCTGTTGTTCTTGCCTCGCTGCTGGTACTCACCAGCACGCTCTCGCCGTTGGCCTCGGCACAGCAATCCCAGCCGCTGGATCGCATTGCCGCCATCGTCGATGAAGACGTGGTGCTGCAGAGCGAGCTCGATCGCGCCGTACGCAACGTCAAGTCGCAGTACGCCGGCCGGGAAAACCAGCTGCCGCCGGACGATGTCCTGCAGCGCCAGGTGCTGGAGCGTCTGGTTCTGGTCAAATTGCAGGTCGGGCGCGCCGATGGCAGCGGTATCCGTGTCAGCGACGAGGAACTCAACCGGGCAATCGCCAGCATCGCCCAGCAAAACGGCACCACTGTCGATGGCCTGCGCCAGAAACTGGCGGCCGACGGCATGGGCTATGGCGATTTCCGTGCTTCGGTGCGCGACGAAATCATCGTGCAGCGCCTGCGTCAGAGCTTTGCGCAGAGCCGCATCAGCGTGAGCGAAGGTGAAGTGGACACTGCGCTGGCGCAGCAGGCCACCACCGGCAGCCAATATCACCTGGCGCACATCCTGGTCGGCCTGCCGGAAGGCGCGACGGCCGACCAGATCGCCACCGGCCAGAAAAAGGTCGATGGCGTGAAGGCATTGATCGACAAGGGCGAGCTGGATTTCTCGGCGGCCGCAGTGCGGTACTCCGACAGCCCGAACGCGCTGGAGGGCGGCGACCTGGGCTGGCGCAGCCTGGACGAGATCCCCAACGCATTCGCCCAGCTGATCCGCGACATGCAGCCCGGCCAGGTCGCCGGTCCGTTGCGCGGCCCGAGCGGTTTCCAGTTGCTCAAGCTGGTGGAAATGCGCGACGCCAATGCCGGCGGCGAAAAGAAGCTGGTCACCGAATACAACGCACGTCACATCCTGGTGCGCATCAACGACAGCCAGACCGAAGCGCAGGCCAAGGCCAAGATCGACACGCTGCGTGCGCGCATCGTCGGTGGCGCCGATTTCCAGGCCACCGCGAAGGAGTCGTCCGAAGACACCAACAGCCGTGGCCAGGGTGGTGATCTGGGCTGGTTCCCGGCCGACGCATTCGGCCCGGACTTCGGCAAGCAGGTCGAAGGCCTGGCCGACGGCGCGGTGTCCGAGCCGTTCCGCACCCAGGCGGGTTGGCACATCGTGCAGCGCGTGGGCAGCCGTCAGACCGACGTCAGCGCCGAAAGCCAGCGTGCGCAGATCCGTGAAACGATCGGCCGCCGCAAGCTGGAAGAAGAGTACAACCGCTATCTGCAGGAACTGCGTGGCGAAGCCTACGTGAGCTTCCGCACCGGCGACCGCGCCGACGGCGATGCCAGTGCCGCTCCGGCCAAGCCAGCCGATCCTGCGGCGCCTGCCGCACCGACGCCGCCGCCGGCACAGCCGACGCGCTGATTCGATGCTCCCGTCGCTCGCGCTGGTGCCAGGCGAGCCGGCCGGGATCGGGCCGGAACTGTGCGTCCGGCTCGCCCAGCGGCCGCGCTCGGATGCCCACCTGATCGCCTACGCCGACCCGGACACCCTGCACAGCGCCGCAAAGGCGCTGTCTTTGTCTGTGCGGCTGCTCGATCCGGACCAGCGCGCCCGCGCGCCCGGTGACCTGCCGCTGCATCCGATCCGTCAGGCGGTGCCGACCCGTTTCGGCACCGCGGACCCCGCCAATGCGGCGGCGGTCATTGCCGGCCTGCGTGGCGCTGCCGGCGACTGCCTGTCCGGCAAGCTGCAGGGCATCGTGACCGGTCCGGTGCACAAGGCGGTGATCAATGCCGGCGGCATTCCCTACACCGGCACCACCGAGCTGCTGGCCGAGCAGGCGGGCTGCCCGGTGGTGATGATGCTGGCCAATGCCATCGTGCGCGTCGCCCTGGTGACTACCCATCTGCCGCTGCGCGCAGTAGCCGATGCGATCACTGCCGACGCGGTGGCGCGCTGCCTGCGCATCACCGACGCCGCGATGCGACGCGACTTCGGCCTGGAGCGCCCGCGCATCGCGGTGCTGGGCCTCAATCCGCATGCCGGCGAAGATGGGCACCTGGGCCGGGAGGAACTGGACGTCATCATCCCGGTACTGGGGCAGCTGCGCGGCGACGGCATGCAGCTGATCGGCCCGCTGCCCGCCGATACCGCATTCTTGCCGCAAAAGCTCAGCGGCTTCGATGCGGTGGTGGCGATGTATCACGACCAGGGCCTGCCGGTGCTCAAGTACAGCGGCTTCGAGCAGGCGGTCAACATCACGCTCGGCCTGCCCTATCCGCGCGTGGCGGTCGATCACGGCACCGCGCTGGAGCTGGCCGGGCGCGGTATCGCCGACCCGTCCAGCCTGATGGCGGCGACCGAGCTATGCGCGCGCCTGGCCGCACGCGGCTGAGCGAGGCCTGATTGCCAACAATCGACGGGGCACAGCGTGCACGCAGCCCGTCTGGCGTGCCGGCGATGCGCAGAACCGGCACCGCGTGCAGGCGCTGCCACGTTAAACTGCGCACATGAATCATTCTTTCAGCGCACCGGCCAAGAAGTCGCTTGGCCAGCACTTTCTTGCCGACCGGTATTACATCGACCGCATCGTGCAGGCAGTGGACCCGCGCGCCGGCCAGCACCTGGTCGAAATCGGCCCTGGTCAGGGCGCGATCACCTTTCCGCTGCTGCGCAAGCACGGCGCACTGACCGTGATCGAATTCGACCGCGACCTGATCGCACCACTGACCGACGCGGCCGCACCGATCGGCGCGCTGAGCATCATCCATCGCGATGTGCTCAGTGTGGATTTCACTGCACTGGCCGATGGCACGCCGATCCGGCTGGTCGGCAACCTGCCCTACAACATCTCCTCGCCGATCCTGTTCCATGCGCTGGACCATGCCGGTGCGGTAGCCGACATGCACTTCATGCTGCAAAAGGAAGTGGTCGACCGCATGGCCGCCGGCCCCGGCAGCAAGGTGTACGGGCGCTTGAGCGTGATGCTGCAGGCGTATTGCGAGGTCACCGCACTGTTCGTGGTGCCGCCGGGCGCATTCCGGCCGCCGCCGAAGGTGGACTCGGCGGTGGTACGGCTGGTGCCGCGCGATCCGGCCACGGTACAGATCAGGGATCGGCGGCGCTTTGCCGACGTCGTGCGCGCCGGCTTCGGCCAGCGTCGCAAGACCCTGCGCAATGCCTTGTCCAACGTCTGCGAGCCCGCCCACTTCGAGGCCGCGCAGGTGCGTCCGGATGCTCGCGCAGAACAACTCGAGGTCGCGGATTTCATCCGCCTGGCCAATGTCGAGCCGGCTTGAGCGCCGCTCCCACACGGTTTTATTTAGACTTTCCGCATGCACGATGATCCGCGCTACCGGGTCGAGGTCGAGGTGTCGCCCCGCTTCCTCGCCCATCAATCGACCCCCGACGAAGGCCGCTATGCCTTCGCCTACAGCATCCGCATCCAGAACGCGGGGGCCATGCCTGCGCGCCTGATCGCGCGCCATTGGCAGATCACCGACGCCAACGGACGCACCGAACGGGTGGATGGCGAAGGCGTGGTCGGCGAACAGCCCTGGCTGCGTCCCGGCGAGGCGTTCAGTTACACCTCCGGCGTGCTGCTGGAGACCGAGCAGGGACAGATGCAAGGTCATTACGACATGGTGGCCGACGATGGCACCGAATTCACCGCCCCGATCGCCGCCTTCGTGCTGAGCGTACCCAGGACGCTGCACTGATGGATGCTGGACTGATGGAGCGCACGCGATGAGCGTCTGGGCAATTGGCGACCTGCAGGGGTGTTACGACATCACCCAGCGCCTGCTGGAAAAAATCAACTTCGACCCCGCGCAGGACACCCTGTGGTTCTGTGGCGACCTGGTCAACCGTGGCGGTCAATCGCTGGAAACGCTGCGCCTGGTGCATTCGCTGCGCGCGCATAGCGTGGTGGTGCTGGGCAACCATGACCTGTCGCTGCTGGCGATCGGCGCGCGTTCGGAAGAGGAACAGCGCAAGGTCAACCCGGATCTGCTGCGCATCGTGCTGGCCGAGGACCGCGACCTGCTGCTCGACTGGCTGCGGATGCAGAAGCTGGCGCACGTGGACCGCGAACTGGGCTGGATGATGATCCATGCCGGGCTGGCGCCGAAATGGACCACGCAGATGGCCGAGAAACATGCGCGCGAGGTCGAGCAGCAACTGCAGGGCGGCGGCTATCGCAAACTGCTGCGCAACATGTACGGCGATCAGCCGGGCTGGTCGCCGGGCCTGAGCGGGTACGACCGCAGCCGCGCAATCATCAACCTGTTCACGCGCATGCGCTATTGCACCCCGCGCGGGCGCATTGCCACCGACGACAAGGGCACGCCGGGTACCCAGGCGCAGGGCCTGTATCCCTGGTTCGAAGTACCGGGCCGGGTCGAGCGCGATCTCAAGATCGTCTGTGGGCATTGGTCCGCACTCGGGCTGACCATCACCCAGGGCGTGCATGCCATCGATACCGGTGCGGTATGGGGCGGCAAACTCACCGCCTTGCAGCTGGATACCGACGAACTGCGCGTGGTGCAGGTGCCGGGAATCCCGATCACGCAGCCGTCGAAGACCGCACAGCGCAGCCGGCCACCGCGCCGCCGGCAACGCCAGCGTGGCGGTGGCGGAGACAATGCGAACGCAGGCACCGGCTCCGCCACTTCCAGTGCCGCCCCGCCCGCTGCCGCTGCGGACTAAGTAACGCGCGTGGCGGCGCACTGCCGCAGCATGCCGGGGTAATGCCTCGGCGCTTGCGAATCAGCCTGATCCTGCATCCGCCACGTGACTGGCACGCTTGCACATTGGGCCTTTCGGCACGCAAGCGCATCGATTTGCATCGCTGTCTCGAAACCGCCGGAATGCACGCCCTCGGCAGCACCATCGTGCATGTGCGGCTAAGTGAGCTCAGCGCCGCTGATAGTCCACGTAATCGAATGCGAAGGCATGCCGCGTATCGGCCGCATGCGACGCGCGTTGCACCGGTTCCCACACGGCCGGGTCGATCGGTGGAAAGTAGGTGTCGGCCCGTTCCACGGTGGTGTCCACTTCGGTGACAGCCAGCAGGTCCGCACGCTCCATGGTCAGGCGATAGACCTCGCCGCCACCGATCACGCACAGCTCCTGTGCACCTGCCGCCTCGGCCTGCGCAATCGCCTCATCGAGCGACGCCACCGCCTGCATGTCTGCGAACGGCACCCGCCCCGAACGCGTCAGCACCAGGTTCAATCGCCCCGGCAAGGCACGCCCCAGCGACTGCGCGGTCTTGCGCCCCATCAGGATCGGCTTGCCCACGGTCAGCGCCTTGAAGCGCTTGAGATCGTCCGGCAACTTCCACGGCAATTCGTTGTCGCGGCCGATGGCATTGTTGCGGTCGAAGGCGACGATCAGGATAAGTTTCATGCAGCGGACGATATCCCTTCGAACATCAAATCAATGTGTGGCATCACTCGCCAGCCAAGCGACGCTCACACCGCCACCGGCGCCTTGATTGCCGGATGCGGGTCGTAACCCTCGATGGCGATGTCCTCGAAGCGGAACGCGAACAGGTCGGTCACGGCGGGATTCAGGCGCAGGCGCGGCAGCGCGCGCGGTGTGCGGGTCAGTTGCTCGCGCGCCTGCGCGAAGTGATTCGAATACAGGTGCGCATCGCCCAGCGTGTGCACGAAATCGCCCACGCCCAGGCCGGTGGCCTGCGCCACCATGTGCGTCAGCAGTGCATAGCTGGCGATATTGAACGGCACACCGAGAAAGATGTCGCCGCTGCGCTGATACAGCTGGCAGCTGAGCTTGCCGTTCACCACATAGAACTGGAACAGGCTGTGGCACGGCATCAAGGCCATCTGCGGCAGCTCGCCGACATTCCAGGCGCTGATCACCAGCCGGCGCGAATCCGGGTTGCGCTTGATCTCGTCCACCAGCCATTGCATCTGGTCGATCTCGACGCCGTCCGGGCCGGTCCAGCGCCGCCACTGCTTGCCGTAAACCGGGCCGAGATCGCCGTTGTCGTCGGCCCATTCGTCCCAGATGCGGACCTGGTGGTCCTTGAGATAGCCGATGTTGGTGTCGCCCTGCAGGAACCACAGCAGCTCATGGATGATCGAGCGCAGGTGCAGCTTCTTGGTGGTGACCAGCGGAAAGCCATCATTGAGGTCGAAGCGCATCTGCCAGCCGAACACGCTGCGCGTGCCGGTACCGGTGCGATCGGACTTCTCGGCGCCGTGTTCCAGCACATGCTGCAGCAGGTCCAGATAGGGCTTCACTTGGCCGCCTCCGCGCCCGCGGTCTGCGCCAGCATCGGCTGCAGCACCGGCGCGCGGCGCGACATCGCCAGCAACACCAGGCCGCCGATGATCAACGGCAGGCTCAGGATCTGCCCCATCGTCAGCCAGTTGAAGGCCAGGTAGCCGATCGGTGCATCCGGCACGCGCACGAATTCCACGATGAAACGGAACACGCCGTACAGCAGCGCGAACATCCCCGACACCGCATAGCGTGCGCGCGGCTTCATCGAGAAGGTCCACAGCACCACGAACATCACCACGCCTTCCAGCGCCGCCTCGTAGAGCTGCGAAGGATGCCGCGCGAACTGGTTCAACGCACCGGCGGCGTACTGCGCCTGGAGTTCTGCCGGCAACCTGCCGGCCAGTTCCGGCGCAAGCGGGAAGATCACGCCCCAGCCGGCATCGGTGAACTTGCCCCACAGCTCGCCGCCGACGAAATTGCCAAGCCTCCCGAAGCCCAGGCCCAGCGGCACCAACGGCGCCACGAAATCCATCACGTCGAAGAAGTGCAGCCGGTGCTTGCGCGCCCACAGCCCGCAGGCAATCAGCACGCCCAGCAGGCCGCCGTGGAAGCTCATGCCGCCCTGCCACACCTTGAACAGGATCAACGGGTTGGCCAGCAGGCTGTCGAACGCATAGAACAGCATGTAGCCGATGCGCCCGCCCAGCACCACGCCGAGCATGCCGTAGAACAACAGGTCGGAAAATCCGTCCATGTCCACGCCCGGCAGGCGGCCGCGCAGGATACGCGAGCGCCCCAGTGCCCAGGCAGAGAAGAACGCAGCCAGGTACATCAACCCGTACCAGTGCACCTGCACCGGTCCAAGCGAGAAGGCGATGGGGTCGATGGCGTGCAGATAGATCATGCGGACCGCGGATCACAAAAAAGCGAGGCGTCTATTCTGACACCTCGCACGCGTTCAGCCTAAGAGCTGGGGACGATCGGGCAGCTCATCTTCATGCTGGGAGCCGGCAGCGGCAGGAAAATGCTCGGTCAACAGTTCGGTCACCGCCTCGATTCCGGCCAGCACCGCCGCCTCGTGCTCGCCCTCGCGCAGGAACTGCTGCATGCGCCGGCACACCTCGGCCCACTGCGCCTCCGGCACCCGGCTGCGCAGCCCACGGTCGGCGACCACTTCGATGGCGTGGTCGGCCAGCAGCAGATACAGCAGCACCCCGTTGTTGGCTTCGGTGTCCCAGGTGCGCAATTGCGCGAAGGCCTGCTCGGCACGCTGGCGCGCGGTGTGACCGCGCCATAGCGCGCTCAGCGGTAGGTCGGCTTCCACCGCCACCATGACCTGGCCGGTATGGGTGCGCTCGCTGGCGGCAACCGCCGCGGCGATCGCGTCCATGCAGCTGGCCGGGAAACTGCGCTGCGCCGAGGGCGCGAAGACATGCCTGAGCCACCGCATTACCAGCTCCCCGAGGCGCCACCGCCTCCCGATGATCCGCCACCACCACCCCAGCCGCCGCCACCGAAACCGCCGCGGCCACCGCCTCCAAAGCCACCGAATCCACCACCGCCCCAGCCACCGCCGCCGACAAAGCGCCCCGGCGAACCGGACGCCAGGCCGGCCAGCAGCCCGATCACCGCAGCGCCGGCGCTGGCGAACAGCAGCGAGGTAAACAGCAAGGCGGCGCCACCGGCGGCGACGCCGGTCAGCAGCGCGCGCAGCGGCCGTGGCAGGGCACCAAGAATGCCGCGCGCCACCATCGCGACCACAAAACCGATGAACAAGGCCATGATCCAGCCGCCGCCATCCGAGCCATTGCCCGCGCCGCCATCGGCGTGCCCGCTGACCGGCGCGGGCAAGGCCTCGCCCTCGATCAGGCCGGCCAGCGTCGCAGTCGCCGCACTGATGCCACCGGCGTAGTCGCCCTCACGGAAGCGCGGCGCCAGATACTCCTGGATGATGCGGTTGGCCGTGATGTCGGGGATCGCGCCTTCCAGGCCGTAGCCGGGCTGGATCCGCACCCGGCGGTCGTCCTTGGCCACCAGCAGCAACACACCGTCGTCCACGCCCTTGCGGCCGATCTTCCACTGGTCGAACACGCGCTGGGTGTACTGCTCGATCGGCTCCGGCTGCGTTGTCGGCACGATCAGGACCTGCAACTGCGCGCCCTTGCGCTGCTGCAAGGCCAGCGCCTGCTGCTCGAGTTGCCGGGTCTGCGTGGCGTCCAATGTGCCGGTGGTATCGACCACGGGCGAACGCAGTGGCGGAATGGCTGCCAGATCCTGCGCCAGCAGCGAGGCCGGCAACAGCAACAGCGCCAACATCCAGAACACCCGCATGTAGTTCTTCCGCATTCGCAACTCCTGGCTGATTAGCACTGACACGTCATCGGCACTGGCTTGACTGATCCTTCTCCCTGCGGAAGAAGCTGCCCGAAGGGGCGGATGAGGATGCGAGCGAAGCCTCGTGTGAATGAATAACGCACAGGTTTCGCCTAGTACCCTCCCCCGCACCGCGCCCCAGCCCTCGTTAGCAGCGTGGCCGCTCCAAGGCACGTGCGCCAGCGGCGCGCAAGCCGTGCCTTATCGCCCCCAAGGCAGAGAGGCTTGATGTGCCGCTCCTGAAAGTTGGCATTGATCCAACTGACGATCGATGGGTTGCCATCGCAAACCTAACGATTGCCTCGACATGCCGTGCGGCACATTGCGCAGTATTTGGTACTGCGCAATGTGCATGTGTTTACTGCGCGGGCTGCGGTTGCTGCGCAGGTTGCTGCTGCGGCGCCTGCTGATTACCGAAATCCACCTGCGGTGCGCGCGAAATCTGCGCCTCGTTTTCCACGCTGAAATTGGGCTTGGGCTGGTAGCCGAAGATCTTGGCGGTGATCACCTGCGGAAACGAACGGATGTAGGTGTTGTACTCCTGCACCGTCTGGATGTAGCGACCGCGCGCCACGGTGATGCGGTTTTCGGTGCCTTCCAGCTGCACCTGCAGATCGCGGAACGACTGGTCGGATTTCAGCTGCGGATAGTTTTCGCTGACCACCAACAGGCGCGACAGTGCGCTGCCGAGTTCGCCCTGCGCCTGCTGGAACTGCTTGAGCGAGGCTTCGTCGTCGGCATTGACCTGGATCTGCCCGACCCGCGAGCGCGCATTGGTCACCTCGGTCAGCACCTGGCGCTCCTGCTGGGCATAGCCCTGCACGGTGCGCACCAGATTGGGAATCAGGTCGGCGCGACGCTGATACTGATTCAGCACCTCCGACCAACCTGCCTTGACGCCTTCTTCCTTCTGCTGGATCGCGTTGTAGCCGCAACCGGACAGCGAGACGGTCAGGATCAGCAACACCAGGGCGCGAATCAGGACGGGCATGCAGGCGATTCCGTTGAAAGAGAGCCGCAGCATGCCACGCGGCGAGTCAAGCCGGCATGCACGCGTGCGCCTGGCAGGCGATTCGGCCAGGCAAGATGACGCCCGGCCATCGGCAGAAGCAGTCGCTGCATGCCGCGTGACAGGTTGATACGTCAGCTGGCGCGATCCGGTGCGTCCCATCGCAACGAAGGTCTCCATGCACCTGCCAATCCAGTCGCCTACAGAAGCCGACTGGCGGCTGCGCGTCGCGCAGCCCACACTCTTCAGAGCAAGCGCGGCAGCAGGATCAGTCCCCAGCACAGCAGCACATTGATCAGCAGCAGGAACACCGCAGCCGAGCCCATGTCCTTGGCGCGGCCGGCCAGCACGTGGTGCTCGGGGCCGTAACGTTCGATCACCGCCTCGATGGCCGAGTTCAGCAGTTCGGCGGCCAGCACGATCAGCAACGGCGCGATCAGCGCAATGCGTTCCAGGCCGGACTGGCCAAGCCACAGCCCCAGCGGCAGCAGCACTACCGCCAGGCACACCTCCAGCCGAAACGAGGATTCGTGCAGCCATGCCGCGCGCAGGCCCTGCCATGACCAGACCGCTGCCTTGAGCATGCGGCGCGGACCGCGTGGCACGTGTCCCAGTTGATCGGCCATGCGTCAGTGCTTCCGGCCGCAAGGGCATATCTGGGGACGGCTCGAACGCATGGCGTGGTCACTGCTGGGGAAAGTGCGAATCTTGCACCGTCGTGTAGCGCGCCGCCAGGGCGTGACCAGGTGCCGCAACAGCTGGCGTTGGGCCTGCAAGGCCGTCAGATGCTGCCGCATGGCGCAATCTTTTCCACATTGCCGGTGCAGGCCCGGCGGCAGGCTCTGCGAGCAACCCGTGGCAGGCGCTGGACGCCCGCCGGTTTGCCCTGGGCTTACAGCCTGTCGCACCATGGTGGTCCGCTTCACTGTCGCAGGTTCTTTCGCATGACCAAACATCCCTTGCGCACGCTGCTGTGCGCGCTTGCCTTGTTGTCCGGCCACGTCCACGCCGCCGCCCCGCACACCGCGCCACAGATACCGGCGCAGGTGTCCAACGCCGCCTGGGAAGACGACATGCGGCGCTTTTCCGACAGTGATGCGCAACAACCGCCGCCCAAGCACGGCATCGTCTTCGTCGGCAGTTCGTCGATCCGTTTCTGGGACACGCTGGCCCAGGATTTCCCCGGCATGCCGGTGATCAATCGCGGCTTCGGCGGTTCGGAAGTGCGCGACAGCACCTGGTACGCCGATCGCATCGTGGTCCCGTATGCGCCGCGCCAGGTGGTGCTGTATGCCGGCGACAACGATCTCAACAGCGGCCGCACGCCGCAGCAGGTGCGCGACGACGTGCTGGCATTCGTGCAGCGCATCCGCCGTGATGTGCCCACCGCGCGCATCAGCTATCTGTCGATCAAACCCAGCCCGTCGCGCGCGCATCTGCTGCCTTCGATCGTCACTGCCAACCGCCTGATCAAGGACGCACTCGCGCCGCTGCCGCGCGTGGACTACGTGGACGTATACACGCCGATGCTCGACGCCGACGGCAAACCGCGCGCCGAGCTGTTTCGCCAGGACATGCTGCATATGACCGCCGATGGCTATGCCATCTGGCGCAAGGCGGTGGCCCCGGTGTTGGAGCAGAAGTAGCGCCCTGCGGATCGATCTGACGAGGCGCTTGCCAGATCGGTCGATCAATTGCGGCAAGCGATCCTGCAGATGCAGCTGGCCTCTGCGGTGGATCGCCACAGCGCGCGGGATCAATGCAGCGCAGTCGAAAACACCATCATCGCAACCGCAAACAGCGCCCCAGGCGCATGCAGCGCGCCTGCCTCGTCAGCAGACGATTCCAGGCGACCCGCATGTCGCTAACGCCACCACGACCTCAGGCCACCACCACTGCAACCGAGGTGCCGACACCGGACTCGCTATGCAGCTCGATCCGCCAGCCGAAGCGATCGCACAGGCGGCGCACGATCGACAGGCCCAGACCGGTGCCCTGCGGGCGGGTGGGATCGGCGCGGAAGAACGGCTCGAATGCGCGCGCGCGCGCTTCCTCGCTCATGCCGATGCCGGTATCGCGCACGATGATGCGGTCCTGGGTGACTTCCACCTCGATGCTGCCGGTGTCGGTGTAGGCGCAGGCATTGCGCAGCAGGTTGCTGAGCACCACGCGCATCACCCGCGGCGGGGCGAACATCTGCAGGCTGCGGTCGCCAACCATCGTCAGGGACACCGGCTTGTCGCCCAGCAGTTCGCGGGCGCTGTCGACTTCCTCGCTGGCCAGTTCGGCGGCATCGAAGGTTTCGCTTTGCGGGTCGATCTCGGCCTCGCGCGCCAGGATCAGGAAGGCGTCGATCACCGCTTCCATGTCGCGGCCGGCACGCTGGATCCGGCGCAGGCTGCGCTGGGTGCGCTGCGACAGTTCGTCGTCGGCCAGCGCCATGTCGCTGGCCACCCGGATCACCGTCAACGGTGTGCGCAGCTCATGGCTGGCATCGCGCGTGAAATTGCGCTCCCGTGCGACATGGTCGCTGACCCTCTGCCCCAGCGCATGCAGCGCGGCGGCCAATTGCCGCGTCTCACCCTGCAGATCGGCAGGCAACCGCTCCGGCGCCAGTTCGTCGACATCGGGATTGCGCGGATCCCACTGCGACACGCGCCGCGCCAGCCAGCTGATCGGCGAGACCAGCCGCTTGGAAATCCGGTAGGTCACCCAGAACACGCCATAGATCGCCAGCAGCACCAGCATCGCCGGCACCACCCCGAACCAGAGTGTCAGGTGCGCCGCGCGCGAGCGTGGGAACACCAGGTACAAGCGCCCTTCCGGACGTTGGTCGACATACACCAGGGCGTCGGCGGCGGCCACTTCGCTGAAGCCCGGCGACAACTGCCGCAACGCCGCGGGCGCAGGATCGCGGCCCTGGCCGGCGGGCGAAAAATAGCCCTGGATGTTGCGTGTATTCGGCGGCGGATTGCTCGGCGCGCTCTTGTGCAGGCGCCAGAAATGCACTGCCTCGTCGGCAAGCACGGTGCGCACCAGGCTGTACTTGATCACGAAGGACAGCAGATAGCCGCCCAGCACGATCGCCAGGCTCGCCAGGGCGACCTGCAGCAGGAAGGCGAGACGTATTTTTCGTGGAAGCCCGTGCGGCATTGCTGCATCCAGGGGAGAGCGCCGGATTATAGGCAACGCTTCCGTAAGCCCGTCGTGCAGCCAGACGGCAGCACGCGGAAGCGACAGGCGCGTGGGCGCCTAGAGGAGGTGACCGGCCGCCAGAACGGCGGCCGGCCGGTGACATCAGGCCATCGGCTGGGCGATGTCGGCGATGCGATAGCCGGCGCTCTGCACGGTGTGCAGCAACGGACGGTCGAACGGCTTGTCGATGATCTTGCGCAGGTTGTACAGATGGCTGCGCAGGGTGTCCGAATCCGGCAACCCGTTGCCCCAGATCTCGCGCTCGATTTCCTGGCGGGTGACCACCCGCGGCGACTCGCGCATCAGGATGGTGAGCAGGCGCAGGCCGATCGGCGAGAGCTGCAGCTCGGTGCCGGCGCGGGTGGCGCGCATGCTGACCGGATCGAGCACCAGGTCGGCGACCTTGAGCACTTCCGAACCGACCTGGCGGCGCTCGCGGCGGATCAGGGCACGCAGGCGCGCTTCCAGTTCCTGGATCGCAAACGGCTTGGTCAGGTAGTCGTCGGCACCGAAACCCAGGCCGGTGAGCTTGTCGTCCAGCGTGTCGCGGGCGGTCAGCATCAGTACCGGGGTGGACTTGCGTGCGTCGTTACGCAGGCGGCGACACACTTCGATGCCGTCCAGACGTGGCAGCATGAGATCCAGCACGACCACGTCGTAGCTGTTCTCGGCGGCCAGACGGTAGCCGTCGAGTCCGTCCTGCGCATAGTCGACCTCGAAGCCACGGCCTTCCAGGTACTCGCCGATCATTTCAGAGATATTGCGGTTGTCTTCGACGACCAGCACGAGGCCGGACGTTTCCTTGGTCTGACGCATGGACTTTCCTCGGTCTTCAGCTTTGTGAAACATGCCGGATCGGCAGTGGAAAGGGCGTGAAGACCAACTAACGTTCTGTGACGGCGCGCGGTGGCCGCCGGTTGTCAGCGCCCGAGCAACGGACGCAGCGACGGCCACACCGTTTCCAGCACCCTGGGCTGGGCAGCGGCAGTGGGATGCAGGCCGTCTGCCTGCATCAGGCCTGGCTGCAGCGCGACCTTTTCCAGGAAAAACGGCACCAAGGCGGTCTTGTACTGCCTGGACAGGTCGGCGTAGCTCGCCTTCAGACGCTCGCGGTAGGCGGGGCCGTAGTTGGGCGGCACATCGATGCCCAACAACAGCACCTTCGCCCCGGCCTGCTGGCTGAGCTGGATCATCTTTTCCAGGTTGCCCTTGAGCTGGGCCGGGGTCAGGCCGCGTAGCGCATCGTTGCCGCCGAGTTCGATCACCACCACGCCGGGGCGGTGCTTCTGCAGCAGGCCGGGCAGCCGCGTCAGCGCACCGGAGGTGGTTTCGCCGCTGATGCTGGCATTGACGACCGCCGGTGGCGTCGCCATGTCACGCTTGAGGCGTTGGTCCAGCAAGGTGACCCAGCCGGACTGCACCGGGATGTTGTGCGCAGCGCTCAGGCTGTCGCCGACCACCAGGATCGGTGCGGTCGCCACCGGACTTTTGGCAGAGGCAATTCCCGGCGCAAGCAGGGACAGTGTCAGCAGCCACAGGACCAGCGCGCCATATCGCAGTGTTCTTTCACGCATTCGGAGATTCCTCATCGACAGTCTGGCCCCCCGCTCCAGCACCCGCACCGCCATCGACGTCCGCGAGGTCGGCAAGTCCGTCAGCGGACCGGAGGGAACACTCCACATCCTCGACAACATCAGCTTGACGGTCAGTGAAGGCGACAGTATCGCCATCGTCGGCGCGTCCGGCTCGGGCAAGACCACCCTGCTCGGCCTGCTGGCCGGGCTGGACCTGCCTAGCCGCGGCAGCATCGCGCTCTCCGGCCAGCAGCTGGGCCAGTTGGACGAAGAGGCGCGTGCCGCCTTGCGCGCGCGCGAGGTGGGCTTCGTGTTCCAGAGCTTCCATCTGCTGCCGGCACTCACCGCCGAAGAAAACATCGCGCTGCCGCTGGAACTGGCCGGGCGCGAGGACCCGGCGCGGGTGCGCGAGGTGCTGGAGGCGGTGGGCCTGAGCGCGCGCGCGCGCCACTACCCGCGCCAGCTGTCCGGCGGCGAGCAGCAACGTGTGGCGCTGGCACGCGCCTTCGTGGCCAAACCGCGCATCCTGTTTGCCGACGAGCCCACCGGCAGCCTGGACCAGGCCACCGGCGCGCAGATCAGCGACCTGCTGTTTGCGCTCAATGCCACCAGCGATACCACCCTGGTGCTGGTGACCCACGACATGACGCTGGCGCAGCGCTGCAACCACATCTACCGCATCGACAGCGGCCGCCTGCACGCCCAGCCCGGTTCGGCCGCATGAACGTGCTGCGCCAAGCCGCGCGCGCGGTGCGCCGCGAATTCCTGGCCGGCGACCTGCTGACCGTGTTCGCCGCGCTGGTGCTGGGCGTGGCGGTGATGACGGCCGTCGGCACGCTGGTCGATCGGGTGACCCTGGCGTTGACTTCCAGCGCGGCCGAAGTACTCGGTGGCGATCTGGGCGTGACCGGCCGCCAGGAGATCCCGGCCGACTTCGCCGCGGAAGCGCAGCGGCGTGGCTTGCAGAGCACGCGCATGGTCAGCTTCCCCAGCGTGCTGTTCCATGGCGACGCCAGCCAGATGGCCAATATCCGCGGGGTCGGCGCGGGCTACCCATTGCGTGGGCAATTGCTGGTGTCCACGGACAGTGCCGGCATGCAGGGCAAGCCGGCTGGCGCACCACCGCCGGGCCAGGCCTATGCCGATCCCCGCCTGCTGGAGGCCCTGGGCCTGCGCGTGGGCGAACAGCTGGAATTCGGCGCCGGCCATCTCACCATCACCGGCGTGTTGCGTGCCGAACCGGATGCCTCCGGCGAGCTGATGCAGCTGTCGCCGCCGCTGCTGGTCAATCGCGCCGATATTGATGGTGCCGGCCTGCTCGGCCCGGGCAGCCGCGCCTCGTACCGGCTGATGTTTTCCGGCGCGCCCGCTGCCATCGCCGACTTGCGTGCGTGGCTGAAACCGCGCGCCAGCGAATACCGCCTGGTCGGCATTGAGGACACCCAGCGCGGCATGCGCGCGGCGTTCGATCGCGCGGGGCGCTTTCTGGCCCTGTCGGCGTTGCTGGCGGTGCTGTTGTCAGGTGTGGCCACTGCCTTGGCAGCCAACCGCTTTGCGATGCGGCGTATCGACACCGTGGCGGTGTTGCGCTGCCTGGGCGCACGTCAGCGCGACATCCTGGCGATGCTGTCGCTGCAATTGCTGTTGACCGCGATCCCTGCCTGCCTGGTCGGTATCGGCTTAGGCATGCTCGCGCAGGAAGGCCTGGTGCAGGCGCTGGGCAGCCTGATCCCGAACCGGCTGCCGCTGCCGCAGGCCACCCCTGCCCTGGCGGGCGCAGGCATCGGCCTGGTGCTGTTGCTGGGCTTCGGCCTGCCGCCGCTACTGCGGCTGCGCAACGTGCCGCCGATGCGCGTGCTCAACCGCAGCTTTGCCGCGGTGCCGCCGAGTTCCTTGCTGGTCTACGCCGCGGCATTGGCGGCCACGTTGGCGCTGACCGTGTACGCGACCGGCAACCTGGTGCTGGCCGGCTGGGTGCTGGGTGGCCTGGCCGCATTGGCGCTGGTGGCGATGGCGCTGGGACTGGGTCTGCTGGCCCTGCTGCGGCCGATCCAGCACCGCCTGCGCGGCGCCTGGAAGCTGGGCCTGGCCTCGCTGACGCGGCGCCGCGGGCTGAGCGTGGTGCAGCTGGTCGGGCTGTCGCTGTCGTTGTGCGCGCTGCTGCTGCTGGCGGTGGTCGGCCCCGGCCTGCTTGGGCAGTGGCGCGATCGGCTGCCGGTGGATACGCCCAACTATTTCCTGATGAATATCCAGCCCGAGCAGACCGAACCGGTATTGCAGACGCTGCGCGGCCTGGGTGTGCAGGATGCGGCCGTGGAGCCGTTTTCGACCGGGCGCCTGGTGGCGATCAACGACAAGCCACCGCTGCGCGGCGACCGCGATCCGGCCGACGATGGCGACGGCGACAACCGCCCGGTCAATTTCTCCTGGCGGCATGCATTTCCGCCGGCAAACACCTTGCTGGAAGGCAAGTTCTGGGCGGCCGACAGCACCGCGCCGGAGGCTTCGGTGGAAGAAGGCTGGGCGCAGCGGTATCAGCTCAAACTGGGCGACCGCATCACCCTGCTGCTGGGCGAGCAGCAGCGCAGCTTCACCGTCACCAGCATCCGCAAGGCCGACTGGGACTCGTTCCGGGTCAATTTCTTCCTGCTGCTCAACCAGGGCTCGGTCGGCGATGCGCCGTACAACCTGATTTCCAGCTTCCACCTGCCGCCCGGCAACGCGCCCAAGCTGGCGTCGCTGAGCCGCGACTACCCCAACATTTCGGTGCTGGATATCGATGCGATCCTCGGCCGCGTGCGCGAGGTGATCGACCAGGTGGCGCAGGCGGTGCAACTGGTGATGGGTTTCAGCCTGCTGGCCGGCGTGCTGGTGCTGCTGGCGGCCTTGCAGGCCACCGCCGGCGAGCGTCGCTATGACAGCGCGGTGCTGCGCACGCTGGGCGCGCGTCGCGGCCAGTTGCGTGGTGCGGTGCTGGTGGAGTTCGGCGCGCTCGGTCTGCTGGCGGCGACGCTGGCGGTGACCGCCGCCGCGGTGATCGGTGCGGTGGTCGGGCAAAAGGCGTTCGAGATCGCATTGACGCCGGACTGGCCGCGCCTGCTGCTCGGCGGCGCGTTTGGCCTTGCGCTGAGCCTGCTGGCCGGCTGGTCGGGCACGCGACGCATCCTGTCCACGCCGCCGGCGTTGGCACTGCGGACCGACTAAGGCCGGGTCGGTTGAACCCGCGGACGGGCGGCGCGCAGGCGTCGCCCGTCCGCGTTCCGTCACACCGCTGCATATACCGGCAGCGCATAAGCACCTTGCCAATCGTACGTTCGCAGCGGCGACCGGACTGCCTACAGTGGTGTGTCCGGCCGCCGGCCCAGGCGGCCATCCGTTGCCGTCGAGGTGCCACCGTCATGGCCAGCATCACTTCCGCTGCGCGTGCGCAGCCGCCGCGCGATGCGGTTTCCCCACAGCACTCTTCCAGCGTCCGGATCGTGCCGTTCGACGCCCCGCTGGGCGCCGAAGTGATCGGCCTGGATCTGTCACAGCCACTGGATGCAGACACCTTCGCGCGCATCCATCAGGCGCATCTGGACTACCACGTGCTGGTGTTCCGCGAGCAACGCATCACGCCGGCGCAGCAGGTGGCTTTCAGCCGTCGCTTCGGCCCGTTGCAGATCCATGTGCTGCGCAACTTCCAGTTGCGCGGACATCCGGAAGTGCTGGTGGTGTCCAACATCAAGGAGAACGGCGAGCCGATCGGCCTGGGTGATGCCGGCCACTACTGGCACTCGGACCTGTCGTACAAGGACACCCCCAGCCTGGGCTCGCTGTTGCATGCGCAGGAATTGCCCAGCGAAGGCGGCGACACCTTGTTCGCCAACCAGCACCTGGCCTGGCAGACCCTGCCCGACGCGCTCAAGCACGCGGTGCGGGACCTGCGTGCCGAGCACAGCTATCTGGCCAAGTACGAAGAACTGCGCGCGCGCAATCCGTGGCGCCCGGCGCTGACGCCGGAGCAGATCGCCGAAGTGAAGCCGGTGCAGCATCCAATCGTGCGCACCCATCCGGAAACCGGCCAGAAAGCGCTGTTTGTCAGCGAGCATTTCACCACCCGCATCGTCGGCTTGCCCGACGACGAAAGTGCTGCACTGCTGCAGGCCCTGTTCGCACACAGCACCGGCGATGCGCTGGTGTATCGGCATCGCTGGCAGCCGCACGACATGGTGTTCTGGGACAACCGCTCGGTCATGCATCTGGCCGCCGGCACGCCCGATCATCTGCGTCGCCGGCTCAACCGCACCACCATCGAAGGCGATGCGCCGTTCTAGCCAAGGTGCTGCCTCGCGCGCGTTTCGCAACACGTAATGCGCTGGGAAACGCGCCTTCTTCCTCCCCCCTCGACTGGAGCGCCGCATGCGTTTGACCGTCACCTCTCACGCACGTCCGCAGCGCCGACGTTTTTCCCGACGTGTCGCGCTGCTGCTCCTGGCCGCATTGCCGTTGCTGCACAGCGCGCATGCGCAGGCCGAAGGAAAGCTGCGCATCGCCAAACAGTTCGGCATCGTCTATCTGTTGCTGGACGTGGCGCAGGATCAGAAACTGATCGAGCAGCAGGGCAAGGCGGCCGGCGTGGACATCGACGTGCAGTTCCTGCAGCTGTCCGGTGGCGCGGCCGTCAACGATGCCCTGCTGACCGGTTCGATCGATATCGCCGGTGCCGGCGTCGGGCCGTTGTTCACCATCTGGGACCGCACGCATGGCCGCCAGAACGTGCGCGGCGTGGCGTCGCTGGGCAACTTCCCGTACTACCTGATCAGCAACAATCCGCGCATCAGGAGCATCGGCGATTTCACCCCGCAGGACCGCATCGCGGTGCCGGCCACCGGCGTGTCGGTGCAGTCGCGTTTCCTGCAGCATGCCTCCCAGCAACGCTGGGGCGACAAGGGCACCCACCAGCTGGATCCGCTGCAGGTCGCCTTGCCGCACCCGGACGCGGCCGCCGCGATCATCCGTGGCCGCACCGAGATCACCGCGCATTTCGCCAGCCCGCCATTCCAGGAGCAGGAACTGGCGCGCAACCCGGCCGCGCACATCGTGACCAGTTCCTACGAGATCGAGGGCGGTCCCTCCTCGGCCACCGTGCTGTATGCCACCGAGAAATTCCGCCGCGACAATCCCAAGACCTATCGCGCCTTCGTCGCGGCGCTGGATCAGGCCGCACGCTTCGTCACCGCGCATCCGGAGCAGGCAGCGGATATCTTCCTGCGTCGCAATGGCTCGAGCATCGATCGCGCGCTGGTGCTGCAGATCCTCAAGGACCCGAAAGTGCAGTTCACCGTGGTGCCGCAGAACACGCTGGGGCTGGGCAAGTTCATGCAGCACAGCGGCGCGATCAAGCAGACCCCGAGCAAGCTGAGCGACTACTTCTTCGACGATCCGCTGATTGCGGGCGGGAGCTGAGCGATGAGTCCGTCTACACCCTTGCTGCAGGTCGATCACGTCAGCCTGGAATACGCCTCGGCGCAACGCGTGGTGCGCGCCACCCATCGCGTGCGTTTTGATGTGCATGAAGCCGATCGCTTCGTGCTGCTGGGCCCCTCGGGTTGCGGCAAATCCACCCTGCTCAAGGCGGTGGCCGGCTTCGTCACCCCGCGCGAGGGACAGATCCGTCTGGATGGCAAGGCGGTCACCGGGCCGGGACCGGACCGGGTGGTGGTGTTCCAGGAATTCGACCAGCTGGCGCCCTGGAAGACGGTGCGCGAGAACGTGGTGTTCGGCCTGCGCGCAGCCCGCAAGCTGTCGCGCGCCGAGGCGCGCGAACGTGCCGACGACAGCCTGGCGCAGGTCGGGCTGAGCGCGTTTGCCCAGGCCTACCCGCACACCCTGTCCGGCGGCATGAAGCAACGCGTGGCGATTGCACGCGCGCTGGCGATGCGGCCGCGCGTGTTGCTGATGGACGAGCCGTTCGCCGCACTCGATGCGCTGACGCGTTCGCGCATGCAGGAGCAGGTGCTGGAGCTGTGGGAGCAATCGCGCTTCACCTTGTTGTTCGTCACCCATTCGATCGAGGAGGCGTTGGTGGTAGGCAATCGCGTGCTGCTGTTGTCGCCGCATCCGGGCCAGGTGCGCGCCGAGCTCAACGCGCATGCGTTCGGCCCGCACAGCGCCGGTAGCGTGGCATTCCAGCAGACTGCGCAGCGCATTCATCGGCTGCTGTTCGACCTGCCCGACGACGCCCTGGATGATGCCAAGGTGGCGCCGCTGCGTCGCCCGGCCGAGCGCCAACGCGAGGCGCTGCCATGAGCCGCAGCAACGCCACCGCGCTGCCGCCACTGCCACCGGTGCGGGCCGAGTACGAAGTCGCCCTGCAGCCGCTGGACCCGGCATTGGTTGCAGCCGCCGCGCCGACGCGCTGGCAGGCACCGCCATGGCTGCGCAAGGCGCTGGTGCTGGTGGTGCTGGTCGCGGTGTGGGAGATCGCCGCACGCGTGGTCAGCGACGATCTGATGCTGCCCAGCGCGCTGCAGACCGCACGCGCGTTCTACGACGGGCTGCTGTCCGGCGAGCTGCTGCGCCGCGTGGGCGCTTCGCTGCGCGTACTGGCGCAGGGCTATGCGCTCGGCGTGGTGCTGGCCTTCGTGCTGACCGCGCTGGCCGCTTCCACGCGCTGGGGCCGCGACGTGCTCCGCACGCTGACCGCCATGTTCAATCCGCTGCCGGCGATCGCGCTGCTGCCGCTGGCCTTGCTGTGGTTCGGCCTGGGCACCGGCAGCCTGGTGTTCGTGCTGGTGCATTCGGTGCTGTGGCCGCTGGCGCTGACCACCTACGCCGGTTTCCAGGCCGTGCCGGAAACGCTGCGCATGGCCGGGCGCAATTACGGGTTGCGTGGGCCGCGCTACGTGGCGCAGCTGCTGATTCCCGCCGCGCTGCCGGCGATCCTGTCCGGGTTGAAGATCGGCTGGGCCTTCGCTTGGCGCACCCTGATCGCCGCCGAGCTGGTGTTCGGCGCCACCTCCGGCCAGGGCGGCCTGGGCTGGTACATCTTCCAGAACCGCAACGAGCTGTATACCGACCGCGTGTTCGCCGGCCTGGCGATGGTGATCGTGCTGGGCCTGCTGGTGGAGGGCGTGGTGTTCCAGGCGATCGAGCGGCTGACCGTGCGCCGCTGGGGCATGCAGCGTTAGCGGGATGACCGCAGGCGCTGCGAGCGCAGCGATGCGTGGCCAGGCGTTTTGCCTGGCCACGCTGCAGATGAACGTGTTGCGCCGGCCACCAACGCCCTGAGCCCGCGTGCCGGGCTCATCGGCACGGTCGCGTGCGCTTAACGGGGCTGGCTTATGCTGCCGGCCCCTTTGCTGCCGTCTGCCGTCATGCCTACCGCCCCCTTCACTGCCTATCTGTATCCGGTGCTGTTGCTGATCGCCAGCAACGTGTTCATGACCTTTGCCTGGTACGGGCATCTGAAGTACAAGAGCACGCCGCTGATGATCGCGATCCTGGTCAGCTGGGGCATCGCGTTCTTCGAATACTGCCTGCAGGTACCGGGCAACCGCCTGGGCAGCGCGGTGTACTCGGCGCCGCAGCTCAAGGGCATGCAGGAAGTGATCACGCTGCTGGTGTTCGCCGGCTTCTCGACCTTCTACCTGGGCCAGTCGTTGAAGTGGAATCACTGGGCCGCATTCGGCTTGATCCTGGTCGCGGCATTCCTGATGTTCAAGGAATAACGACCAAGCGCCGTCTCGCCGGTAGGAGCGCACCAGGGCGCGACCTCGCAGGAGCGTCCCGGGCGCGATGGGCCTTTTCGGGAATGCCACGTCGCGCCCGGGTGCGCTCCTACGGCATGCGGGTGCTTAGTTCGCCGGTTCGACCCACTGCGCGAATACCGCGTCCTGCTTGGTTTTCGGATGCAGGCCGGGGGGCGTATCGAGCAGCCTGGCCCAGCGCGTGCGCACCTTGGCCCCATCGCTCTGGGCGCCCCGCCGTCTCGCTCGTAGGAGCGCACCCGGGCGCGACCTCGCAAGAGCGTCCTGCGGCGCGATGGGCGTTCTCGGGAATGCCACGTCGCGCCCGGGTGCGCTCCTACGGCATGCGGGTGCTTAGTTCGCCGGTTCGACCCACTGCGCGAACACCGCGTCCGGTTTGGTTTTCAGATGCAGGCCGGGGGGCGTATCGAGCAACCTGGCCCAGCGCGTGCGCACCTTGGCCCCATCGCTCTGGGCGCCCCGCCGTCTCGCTCGTAGGAGCGCACCAGGGCGCGACCTCGCAGAAGCGTCCTGCGGTGCGATGGACCTTCTCGGGAATGCCACGTCGCGCCCGGCTGCGCTCCTACGGCATACGGGCGCCTAGTTCGCCGGTTCGACCCACTGCGCGAACACCGCGTCAAGCTGCGCGTCCTTGACCCGCTTGCCGCTCTGCACCGCCTCGGCCTGCTGGAACATCGGCATGATCATCGCCATGCCGTCCGGTTTGGTCTTCAGGTGCAGGCCGGGGGGCGTATCAAGGAACCTTGCCCAGCGCGTGCGCACCTTGGCCCAGTAGCCTTGGGTGCCCTTCCAGTACGCATAGGCCGGGGCGAAGTCGACCTCGGTGGTCTTGCGGTAATCATTGAAGCCGAACTCGCGCGCGATCGCTTCCTGGCTGCCGTCGGGCTTGCGCAGCACCTTGGTGTTGAACTGTTCGTGGGTCCAGCCGTTGGGCGTGAGCGTGTGGCGATTGATCACCGCGAGCGCGTTGTAGTCGCTGCGCTTGGTGTACTCGCGGCGTGGCAACGGGCGCCAGCTCAGGTCGCTGGTCCAGGTGGGATGGCCGTCGGCATAGTCCCAGCGCCCGGTGCCGCAATAGCGTGGCGCGTCGCTGACCTCGTAGACGCACTGGGTCCAGGCACCGGCGGTGACTTCCGGGGGCAGCGCATGCACCGTCCAGGTCTGATCGGCGCTGAATTCGAAACGCTGCGGCGCCTCGTAGATCCAGTCCTGCCGCCAATGCTTGGTCACATGCCTGCTCTTCTCGTCGACCAGCAGATGCTGCAACACCAGCTTGCGCGGTGAATCCTCCACCACGATCACCACTTCGCTGGCGCCGCTGCGCATGGCCGATGCACGCTCGTAACCGGGCTTGAGCAACACCGTCTCGTCGAAGGCAAAGTCCACTGCGTATTCGCCCTGCATCGCCAGGATGCTCTGCCGATCGCGCTGGGCGTCGGCGGCGGCAATCAACGGCAACAGGCTCAGCGTCAGTGCGATACAACGGGAAAACGTTCGGCTCATCGTAGCTCTCGGGAGTGGTGGGAGACGTCAGCGGCGCAGGCGCACCAGCGACGTGGTCATGCCGGATGGGTTGTTGTTGCTGGATGTGGCGGAGGCCGTGCGCAAGGCGGCAGCACGCGCGCAGCAGCAATCGTCCACCGCCACGCGGCCGTCGATGCCCTCTGCGCGCGCCAGGCGTGCAGCAACCTCCGCGCCCAGCGCCGACACGGTTGCCAGGCTGGCGACAAACGGTTGCTCGCGGGCGGCGGCCGCCTGCAGGCGCAGTGCGCTCAATCGCCACGCCTCCCCACGCATACGCCCGGCCAGACGACGCCACAGCCGCTCGCCGACGCCCAGCTCATGGGTTTCCATCGGCAACGGCGGCAGCCGCGAGACCAGGCGATCCCAGATCAGGAAATCGCTGTCAGGCAGCAGGCAGATGCGCCAGCAGCACTGCCCCTCGGCATCGAAGAACCAGATGCTCTCACGCACGCCATCGCTGTCGACCTGCCGGCACGCCGCCGCATCCACCGCGTGCTGCCAGCCATCCAGTTCGTTGCCCAATGCGGGCCGGTACAGGCACAGCACCGTGCCCAACGCCGCCAACTGCTGCGGACGCGGCAACGCAGCGCGGGTGGCACGTGCATGCGACAACGACGGCAGCGGGCGGGCGATGGGCATGGCCGCTACCAGCTCACCGCCAGGCTGACCGAGGCGGTGCGCCCGGCGCCGGTGAAGCGATCGATCACTGTGCTGCTGGCCAGCGTGCCGTTGGGCAGCGCATTCCAGTCCACATAGCGGCGGTCGGCGAGATTGAAGATGCCTGCGGTGACCTTGGCACCGGGTGCGAACTCCCAATGCCCCAACAGGTCCAGCGTGGCGTAGCCGGCCGGGGTGTAATAGCTGTCCAGCTGCGGGCGACGCTTGCGCGCGACGAAGGTGCCGATCAGTTCCGCGCCCCAGGCATCGCTGTCGAAGGCCACGCCGAGCGTGCCGCGCAGCGGGTCGACCGAGTTGAGCGGGGTGTTGTCGGTGAGATTGTCGCCTTCCGCATACGCCACGGCGCTGTTGAGCGACCAACCCTGCCAGCCGGCCAGCGCGCCCAGGTCGATTCCGCCGCGCGCTTCGGCACCCTTGATCACCACATCGTCCACGTTGCGCGACTGGAACAGCATCAGCCCTTCGGCATTGAAGCCGGCCGGCGCATACGATTCGATGAAGTTGCGGTAGTCGGTGTAGTACACGCTGACACCCAGATAGCCGACTGCATCATTGAAACGCAGCCCGAGTTCGCCACCGCGGCTGGTCTCCGATTTCAGATCCGGATTGGCGATGGCGGTGTAGCGCGCCTGCAGATTGGTGAAGCCGATGTTGACGTCGTTGTACGGCGGCGCGCGGAAGCCGTGTGCGTAATTGGCATACGCCGACCACGCGTCCGAAAACCGCCACACCGCACCGAACTTGGGAGACACCTGGGTCTCGTCGATGGTCTCGGCGGCAACGCCGGGATTGTCTTCGCGAAAGATGTCGTCCACCTGCGGCGACAGCCGGAAGTAATCCACGCGCACCCCGGGCGTCAGCGACAGCTGGCCATCGAACAGGCGGATCTCGTCCTGCGCATACAGCCCGAGCTTGGTGGTCTCGCTCTTGGGAAAATCGCGCACCGGGAACACGTCTTGACCGACGCGGTTGGTGATTGCGCCATTGGCCAGATTGACCGAGTAGCCATCGCGCTTGGCGCGGGTGTCGGTCCAGGTGCCGTCCAGGCCATAGGTGATGTCGTGGCTGAGCGTGCCGGTGTCGATGGTCTTGTGCGCGTTGACCAGCAGGCCGTACACGCGCTGATCGAAGTTGTGTTCGTTATGACGGCGGGTGTTGTTGCCGCGTAGCTCGTCGGTACGCTGCAGGCTCTCGCTGTCCTGGCGATACAGCTGCCACTGCAGGTCGTCGGCCAGCGCCCAATCCAATGCATCCAGCTCGTGGCGCAGCGAGACGCGCGCGCGGGTCTGATGGTCGCGTCCGTCCTGCGACAGGATGCGCAGCGATGGCGTGGTCACGCGCGGGTCGATGCCGGTCAACGCCTCGATGCTGCCATAGTCTTCGTTGCCTTCCACGGTGAGCTTGAAGCGCTGCTGCGCGCTGGGCGCGTACACCAGCTTGGCCAGCACGCTGCGGCCATCGATGCGCTGCGGGTTGGCCGCAGTACGGGTGAAATCGCGGCTGCGGTTGTCGCCCTGGTTCTGTGCCTCCTGGCCCTGGCGATGGCTGACAGCCACCATGCCGCTCCAGCGCTCGCCGCCGAATGCGCCGGTGGCACCGGCGAACAGGCCGTTCCAGTCGCCTTCATAGCCGAACTTCAGGCCGACATAACTGCGCTTGTCGGCGCTCAGGTAATCGGATGGATCCTTGGTGACGAAAGCCACCACGCCGCCCAGCGCGTCGGAGCCGTACAGGGAGCTAGCCGGCCCGCGCACCACTTCGACGCGCTTGAGCGTTTCCAGATCGACGAAGTTGCGATTGGCGTTGAGGTAGCTGCCGAAACTGAAGGTGTCCGACACCGGCACGTTGTCGACCAGGATCGCCACACGGTTGCCGTCCAGCCCGCGGATGCGGATGCCGTTGGCGCCGGTGAAGCGGCCGCTGGTGCTGGTCACCGACACGCCGGGCGTGTAGCGGAACAGATCCTTGAGCTCGCGCACCAGTTGGTTGTCCAGTTGTTCGCGATCGATCACATCCACGGTGCTCGGCACATCGACCAGGGCACGCTGGGTGCGCGTGGCGGTCACCTGCAACCGGTCGAAGTCGTGGACCTCACGCGCGGCGTCACCATTGGCGGCAAGGTCGGCAGCGTGGGCACTCAACGGAAGAGCGGGCAGCGCAAGCGATAGCGCGACCACCAGCGGATGCAGGCGAATCATCGGGAACCTTTGAAGGGAAGTTCCCGGCAGCGTGTGCTGCAGACTAGGCCGCGACCGGCCGCCGGGGGAGAGCGTGGGGTGCGCGGACGGCGGCGGCAACGCCCGCGGCAGGCAACCCGATTCCCTGCGCCAATGCGCGGAATCGGAGGTGGAACTTACTTGGTCAGGATGAGCTTGTCGTTGCTGGTATGGCGCAGGCGATAGACGCGGTCGCCATGCTGGATCAGCACTTCGCGACGGCCTTTGAGCAGCGCCTCGCTGCTGATGAGGTCTTCTGCGGGGACGGCACGCGGAGCAGCGCGGTCGCGCAGGTTGACCGGTTCGGAGCGGAGCAGCACGGGATGAGCGGTCATGATCTGGATCTCCAGTCGGTTGGCCAAACAAATAATAACCATTCTCATTTAATGATCAAGAGCCATTCTCATCTTCTTGACACGACCTTTGCATGGGTCAGACGATTTCGATTCACCAATCCTATTGAAAAGATTCAGCCGCGATTTCTGATTGGGGTTTTCCGTGCAGAGCTCGTGGCCTTGCTGATCACATCGGTGGTGAGGACTACGCTGGGCAAGCGCGAGGACTGAGCGGACGGCAGCACCTTGCGATGCATGGATTTGGCTGGCGTGCACGACCTGCCAGGTGCAGCCTCTTGTTCGCGTTGAGAACCAACAAACCAACGCAGCGCAGTCGACTGTCCCGCACGCATGCACCGCACAGGGCACTCCTCAGCGCGTCGCCCCCTCCACCCGTGCCCAACCGTCGGCATCGACCTGGGTCAGGGTCTCCAGCGCGCCGAGATTTTCTTCCAGCTGCGCGACCCGGCTGGCCCCCAGGATCACCGTGGACACGTGCGGGTTGCGCAGGCACCAGGCGATGGCCAGGCGTGCGGGCGACTGGCCCAGCTCGGCGGCCAACGCACAGAACGCGCGGGCGCGTTCCAGGCGGCGCGCTTCCGGTGCGCCCAGCACTTCGTCCTGCAGCCATTGATTGCCCGGCTGGCCGAGGCGGCTGTCCGCGTCCACGCCGGCGTTGTACTTACCGGTCAGCAGGCCAGAGGCCAGCGGCGACCAGATCGTGGTACCCAGCCCGCCCTCGCACAGCGGCGCGTATTCGCGCTCCAGCCGGTCGCGGTGCAGCAGGTTGTACTGCGGTTGCTCCATCGCCGGAGCGTGCAGGTGTTCCTGCCCGGCGATGCTGATGGCCTCGCGCAACTGCTCGGCGCTCCACTCGGAGGTGCCCCAGTACAACACTTTGCCCTGGCGGATCAGGGCATCCATGCTGCGCACGGTTTCGCGGATCGGCGTGTCCGGGTCGGGCCGGTGGCAGAAGTAGAGGTCCAGATAGTCCACGCGCAGGCGCTTGAGCGCGGCATGGCAGGCGTCGGTGACATGCTTGCGCGAGAGTCCGCGCTGGGTCGGACGCGGGCTGTCCACCGCGCCGAAGAACACCTTGCTCGACACGCAGTAACCATCGCGCGGCAGGCGCAGGTCGGCGATCACATCGCCCATCACTTCTTCGGCGCGGCCGCGTGCGTAGACCTCGGCGTTGTCGAAGAAATTGATGCCGTTGTCCCAGGCGGCGGCAATCAGGTTGCGCGCTTCGCTGCGCCCGATCTGCTTGCCGAAGGTGACCCAGGCCCCGAACGACAGGGCCGACAGCTGCAGCCCGGTGGACCCCAGACGACGGTATTGCATTGGCAGACTCCAACAACCTCCGCGGCGCCCTGCCCCGGATCGGCGTGCGCAGTGTAGGACGTGGTGCTGCCGGGGCGACAGGGTTGCGCGGCATCGATGCCGCTCAAGGTCCCATGCCGGCACGCGCAGGTACCACCGGTTCTATCGGTTCCGGAAAGAAGTGCGAACAGCCAGATGAGCTGCACGTTCTTCCTAGCGTCCATGCCTGGCGCGTGACGCCAGATGGATCGCTTACCGATCACAGCAGCCACGGAGTCCGCAGAGATCAACACGTGCTTGACGCATTGCTTGCCGATCAGCAGTGGCAATGCTGGAAGCGTGGTGTCGCGTCCGGGGGTGGGACCGTGTGGCGGCATGGATGCCGCCACCGAGCCTCCAGGGACGGATTCACGGCGTGTCCCGACGCCGGATGCGGCGCCGCGCCGCCGACCAACCATGCGCATGAGATCTTCAGGTTCTCAGTGCAAGCTCCGGTCTACCGAGGGCGCTTGCACGCGTACCGGCGTGGGACACGCCGCAAGTACGTCCATGTAGGCTCTGGCGCGGCATCCATGCCGCTCAAGGTCCCACCCCGCTACGCGCGCAAGTAGCACCGGTTTTCGTCGACGGCTGAAGGGAAAAGCGGCACCCGGTCGGGTGATCGCGCTTCGGGGCGAGGTCTTTGCGGGCGACGCTCGGCAGCGAATCGACGCCCCCCGATCAATGACCTTGCGCAAGCGCGGCTCGCCCGCCCGCGCGCAGGCAACTGCCCGCGCCCGCCCCGGCTCGCCTGCGGGCCAACGGGCGGGCCCTGAATGCTGCTCGCCTTGCCCACGGTCACCCCCTGCTCTAGGCTTCTCGTTTTGCCGTCAGCAGCCCCGGGGATTGGAATGGTCGAAGGTTTGGGAAGGATCGGTTTCGGCCTGTTCGGTCTGGCGGTGCTCATCGGCATCACCTGGCTGTTTTCGAGCAACCGCCGCGCGATCGACTGGAGGCTGGTCGCCACCGGTCTGGCGCTGCAGATTTCGTTCGCCGCGCTGGTGCTGCTGGTGCCGGGCGGACGCGATGTGTTCGACTCGCTGGGCAAGGGCTTCGTCAAGGTGCTGAGCTTCGTCAATGAGGGGTCCACCTTCATTTTCGGCAACCTGATGAACATCGACAGCTACGGCTTCATCTTTGCGTTCCAGGTGCTGCCCACCATCATCTTCTTCTCGGCGCTGATGGGCGTGCTCTACCACCTGGGCGTGATGCAGGTGGTGGTCCGCGCGATGGCGTGGGCAATCACCAAGGTGATGCGCGTGTCCGGTGCGGAAACCACCAGCGTGTGCGCCAGCGTGTTCATCGGCCAGACCGAAGCGCCGCTGACGGTGCGTCCGTACATCCCCAAGATGACCCAGTCCGAGCTGCTGACGATGATGATCGGCGGCATGGCGCATATCGCCGGCGGCGTGCTGGCCGCCTATGTCGGCATGCTCGGTGGTAGCGACCCCGCGCAGCAGGCGTTCTATGCCAAGCATCTGCTCGCCGCCAGCATCATGGCCGCGCCCGCCACCCTGGTGGTGGCCAAGCTGCTGGTGCCGGAAACCGGCACCCCGCTGACCCGCGGCACGGTCAAGATGGAAGTGGAAAAGACCACCAGCAACGTCATCGATGCGGCGGCAGCCGGCGCCGGCGACGGTTTGCGGCTGGCGCTCAACATCGGCGCGATGCTGCTGGCCTTCATTGCGCTGATCGCCTTGATCAACGCACCGCTGACCTGGCTGGGCGAGATCACCGGCGCCGCCGCACTGCTGGGCCGGCCGACCAACCTGTCGACGATCTTCGGGTACGTGCTGGCGCCGATCGCCTGGGTGATCGGCACCCCGTGGGTGGACGCGACCACGGTCGGTTCGCTGATCGGGCAGAAGGTGGTGATCAACGAGTTCGTCGCCTACAGCGAGCTGTCGCGTATCGTGAAGGGCGAAGTGCCGGGCGTTGGCCTGAGCGCGGAAGGTCGGCTGATTGCCACGTATGCGCTGTGCGGCTTTGCCAACTTCAGCTCGATTGCGATCCAGATCGGTGGCATCGGCGGGCTGGCACCGGAACGCCGTCACGATCTGGCCAAATTCGGCCTGCGCGCAGTGCTGGGCGGTTCGATCGCCACGTTCATGACCGCTACCATTGCCGGCGTGCTCTCGCATTTCGGTTGAGGCGGCGCGGGTTCATCGGCGTGACGGTCTAATCGCCGCACGCCACGTTTCATTCAGTCATTCAAGTCAAGGGTATTTATGAGTTCGGTCGTCGTTGTCGGGTCCTTCAATGTCGATCACGTGTGGCGCTGTGATGTCCTGCCTGCGCCGGGTGCCACCATCGCCGGTCGCTACAGCACCGGCCCGGGTGGCAAGGGCTTCAACCAGGCGGTCGCGGCCGCACGTGCCGGTGCCAGGACGCACTTCCTGTGCGCGCTGGGCGACGACGCCGGCGGCGCGCTGGCGCGCTCGCTGGCTGCGCACGACGGCTTTGCGTTGATCGCCGAGCCCAGCAATGAGCCGACCGGCACCGGCGGTATCTATGTCGACGCGCACGGCCGCAACACCATCGTGATCGGCGCCGGTGCCAACTCGGTGCTGAGCGCAGCGTTCGTGGACAACCAGCGCGCGCTCGTGGCCTCGTCCGGCGTGTTGCTGGCGCAGCTGGAATCGCCGGCGGAGACCATCGAATCGGCGCTGGCGCTGGCACGCGAATGTGGCGTGCTGACCGTGCTCAACGCCGCACCGGCCAATGCGCCGACCTCGATCGGCCTGCTCAAGCTGTCGGATGTGCTGACGCCGAACGAAACCGAATTTGCGGCCCTGCTCGGCCGCCATGTGGGCGAACGCATCAATGCCGACGATGTGGCGGCGCTGGACGGCAACACGCTGCATTCGCTGTGCCGCAAGCTGCTGCCGGGCGGTACCGTGGTGGTGACGCTGGGATCGGTGGGCGCCTTCATCTCGCATGCGGAAGAGCAGCTGCGCGGCGACACGGCCGCGCATTACCGCGTGGGCGCGGAAAGCGCGCAGACGGTGGACACCACTGGCGCTGGCGACGCCTTCAATGGCGCGCTGGTCGCCTCGCTGGCGCAGGCGCCGACTGCCAGCTTCATCACTCACGTGCGCTTTGCCACCCGCTACGCCGCGCGCTCCACCGAAGTGGAAGGCGCCGCCACCTCGATGCCGCGCATGGTGCCCGAACCGGCCGTGTGATCCGCACACTTCAAGCAAACAACGAAGGCGACCGCAGCGATGCGGTCGCCTTTTACGTTCAGGGCGTCGGCATCCCATGGGACTGCTTCGATCCGCGAACGGCATGTCGAGGCCTGTCCATCGACGGACGCCGCCAGACCCGCTGCGCCGGAGCTTCGATCTTCTTCATCGGATAGCAGTCTGGGCGGCAGGACCTGGGGTGATGCCGCGTCGGGCACTCGTACCCTCATCCGGCGCTGACGCGACACCGTCTCCCGACGGGAGAGGAGTTGGGGTGAGGGTACGGTCAGCCAGCAATCTCGCCGCTGCCCTCGCTCTACTAGCCACGCGACCCGCACAGCAACCGCACAAGACCGAAGGCCGGAACTGCTCTCCCGACTCCCGATTCCCGATTCCCGATTCCCGATTCCCGATTCCCGATTCCCGATTCCCCATTCCCCATTCCCGATTCCCGACTCCCGAATCCCCACCCAGCTACAATGCCACCATGCAGATCGGCCCCTATTCCATCGACCCGAAAGTGATCCTGGCCCCGATGGCCGGCGTCACCGACAAGCCGTTCCGGCTGCTGTGCAAGCGGCTGGGCGCCGGGCTGGCGGTGTCGGAGATGACCATCTCTGATCCACGCTTCTGGGGCACGCGCAAATCGCTGCACCGCATGGATCATGCCGGCGAGCCGGATCCGGTCAGCGTGCAGATTGCCGGCACCGAGCCGCAGCAACTGGCCGAGGCGGCGCGCTACAACGTCGACCACGGTGCGCAGCTGATCGACATCAACATGGGCTGCCCGGCCAAGAAGGTCTGCAATGCCTGGGCCGGCTCGGCGCTGATGCGCGACGAAGACCTGGTGGCACGCATCCTCAGCGCGGTGGTGCAGGCGGTGGATGTGCCGGTGACCCTGAAGATCCGCACCGGATGGGACTGCGATCACCGCAACGGCCCGACCATCGCGCGCATCGCGCAGGACTGCGGGATCGCCGCGCTGGCCGTGCACGGGCGCACCCGCGACCAGCATTACACCGGCACGGCCGAGTACGCCACGATTGCGCAGATCAAGGCGGCGCTGCAGATTCCGGTAATCGCCAATGGCGATATCGACTCGCCGCAGAAGGCGGCGCTAGTGCTGCGCGAGACCGGCGTGGATGCGGTGATGATCGGGCGTGCCGCGCAGGGGCGCCCATGGATCTTCGGCGAAGTGGCGCACTATCTGTCCACCGGCGAGCTGTTGCCGCCGCCGTCGTTGGCGTTCGTGCGCGACACCCTGCTCGGCCATCTGGAAGCGCTGCATGCGTTCTACGGGCAGCCGCAGGGCGTGCGCATCGCGCGCAAGCATCTGGGCTGGTACGCCAAGGATCACCCGCAGAGCGCCGACTTCCGTGCAGTGGTCAATCGCGCCGAAACGCCGGAAGCGCAGCTGGAACTGACCCGCGCGTATTTCGACGCCTTGATCGCCGGTGTGCCGCCAGCGTTGTCGGTTGCCGCCTGAGTTTTCCTGCGTTGTTGGAGCTGCAGCCATGACCGCACCAAGCGACACCCCGACCTATCTGCATGGGTTTTCGTCCACCGAACAGGCACGCCTGCTCAAGCAGGCGCGCCTGCTGGAAGCCACGCTGTTCAACCAGATCGACTACAGCGGCGCACGCCGGCTGCTGGAAGTAGGCAGCGGGGTGGGCGCGCAGACCGAAATCCTGCTGCGCCGCTTTCCCGACCTGCATGTCACCGGCGTGGACCTGAGCAAGGCGCAGTTGGGCGCGGCACGCGCCAATCTGGAACGGCTGGCATGGTGCCGCGAGCGCTACACGCTGCAGCAGGCCGATGCCAGCGATCTGCCGTTCGAGGCGCGTCATTTCGATGCGGCGTTCCTGTGCTGGGTGCTGGAGCATGTGCCCTCGCCTGCGCGCGTGCTCAACGAGGTGCGGCGTGTGCTGCTGCCGGGCTCGCCGGTGTATGTCACCGAGGTGATGAACGCCTCGTTCCTGCTGCATCCGTATTCGCCCAATCTGTGGCGCTACTGGATGGCCTTCAACGATTTCCAGCACGACCAGGGCGGCGACCCGTTCGTCGGCGCCAAGCTGGGCAACCTGCTGCTGGCCGGCGGCTTTCGCGATGTGCACACCGAGATCAAGACGCTGCATCTGGACAACCGCGAGCCGGGCCGGCGCAAGACCATGATCGGGTTCTGGGAAGAAGTGCTGCTGTCGGCGGCCGACCAGTTGCGCGAGGCCGGTGCGGTGAACGCAGACACCGTGGATGGCATGCGCCGCGAACTGGCGCAGGTGCACAGCGACCCGAACGCGGTGTTCTTCTACTCGTTCGTGCAGGCGCGCGCGACAGTGTATTGAGCCGGCGGGCTGCTCGGGCTTACTACGTCCGCGTTGCCGAGCGCCCCTGCCAAGCAGGCCTACCGAGCTGCCGGAGCAGGCGTGGTGGCGTGTTCCAGATCGCCGGTCAGCACCGTGCCGGCGGGCTCGTGCCAGATACGGCGCCACATCTGCGCCAGAACCTCGCCGATCTGATCGCGCGCCACCGGCGCGCGGTAGGCGGCCTGGATCTGTCGCGGCGTAATCGGCTGCCACTGCCCGTCTTGACGATGCGCCACCACGAAGTTGAAGTTGTAGTCCGGCTCCAGACCCATGCGCAGGTCGCTGAGCATCAGCTCGTCATCGACCAGGCGTGCGCGCATGAAGCCGCGATTGAACCAGGTCAACCGGCGCACCGCGTCGAAACCGGCCACCTCGCCCAGGGCCTGGGTGTTGCTGGAATAGCCGCGAAACTGCATCGGGCCCTTGTCGGCCACCAGCGAGCGTTCGCCGATCACATAACCGTTGGGCGTCATCGCCACCACGCGCCACAGCAAGGTGTTGAGCGGCATCGGCACCGAGAAGCGCGGCGCATCCTTCAAGCCGAGCGCGGCCAGCGCACGGTCCGCTTCCTGGTCGACCATGTGCTTGGCCAGCAACGACCAGCCCAGGTAGGCGGAGCTGAGCGCCAGCCCGATCACCAGCGCGTGCTGCGCGAGCGGCCGCGCGCGCGCAAACCATGCCACCGCGCAGGCCAGCAACAGCCATAGCGTGTAGGCCGGGTCGATGATGAAGACGCTCGACCACATTGCCGGATGCGGCTGCAGCGGCCACCACAGCTGGGTCCCGTAGACGGTGAAGGCATCCAGCAGCGGATGCGTGATCAAGGCCAGCTGGATCGCCCAGAACCAGCGCTTGGGCGCAGTGGCCACGCGCCCGTTGCCGTAACGGCGAAACATCCACCAGATCAGCCAGCCCAGCAACGGCAGCACGAACAGCGAATGGCTGGCGCTGCGATGCACCGTCATCAGCGTGACCGGATCGTCGGTCAGCGGCAGCAATACCAGCGCATCGAGATCGGGCAAGGTGCCCAGTGCGGCGCCGGCCAACAGGGCTGCACGGCGCTGTCCGGCCGGTGCGATGGCGGCAGCGACTGCGCCACCAAGAACGATCTGGGTCAATGAATCCATCGGCCGATGCTAGCAGGACGGGCATCGTCCAGTGCCATCACGTGCGTTCCGGCCGGCCGGCCGGCAGTCAGCCAGCAGCCGCAGTGCTCGCATCGCGCTGCGGCTCGCGGTCGAAAACGGCGCTGCAGCCGCCGTCCGCAGTCCTTGCACCAGGACAGCGAACGCTGCACGCCGCGCACGTCCGATGGCACATACCGGCAGCTGCGGTCTGCCGGCAGCTGCTGCGCCTGGCCAACCTCACGCCGCGCGCTGCTGCGCGGCATGAGGTTGCGGCGCCAGCTCGGCCAGCACGTCGCCGTGATGGTTGACCAGTTGCAGTGCGCCGGACTGTGTCTCGCGCAGCGCCGTCAGGCTCTCCACCCAGTCGCCGGTATTGGCGTAGAGATGGCCGGCCTGCATGCGCAGTGCGGCGCGATGGATGTGCCCGCAGACGATGCCATCCAGATCGCGGCGCACCACATCGGCCAGGCCGGCCGCCACGAAGCGGCCGATGTAGCGCTCGGCCGCACCGCTGCGGCGCTTGAGAAACTCGGCCAGCGACCAGTAGCGCATGCCCAGGCGCCGCCGCAGACGATTGGTCAGCTGATTGCCGGTGAGGATGCGGTAATAGAGCCAGTCGCCAAATCGTTCCTGCAAGCCGCCGAAATGGGTTTGCGCGTCGTAATCGTCGCCGTGGGTGACCAGCAGCCGGCGCCCGTCCAGCAAGGTGTGGACGCTGCGTCGGCGCACCTGCATGGCCGGCATTACCAGACCACAGAAGCGGCGGATGGCACGGTCGTGGTTGCCGGGCACGTAGATGATCTCGGTGCCGCGCCTGGCCTGCGCATGCAGGGCGGCGATCACCTGCTGATGCGCCGCATCCCAGACCGCGCGCCGCTGCGACATCCACCACAGGTCGATGATGTCGCCGACCAGATACAGGGTCTGGCAACGCTGGCGGCCGATGAACGCGGCGATCTCGGCGGCATGGCAGTGCCGCGAGCCCGGGTGCAGGTCGGACAGGAACAGGGCGCGGACGGGAGGATGCAATGTGGACACGTGCATGCGGACATCTCCAGGGCAAAAAATGTCGGCCGCGATCGGGCGCTGCGCAGGCAGGCTGCGTGCGCCGCCCGCAGGCATCGGCAGCGCGCTGACACAGATGCGCCCCGCAGCAAGCCGCGGCGTAGCACTGCAATCGGACGCGCGCATCCCGGCGCGTGGTCGCCATGGCAGCCATGCGCCCCTCGCCCCGGCACGCTGTCCGACGATATGGCTCATTCCCCTCCAGCGGCGTGGCTGCACGCAGCCATGCCGCCAGGCACGCGCGCATGCTGACAGTTCAGTACGACCGCTGCATGGCAAGCTGACGACACCCGGATGACCGTGCAAACCCCCGCCACGACACGGGTTTAACGCCACAGCGGGCTGTTCAGGCGCACAATGCACAGGGTTGTCGGACGGTGTATCATCCGCACCCATCTTTTCATCCGAATTAAGGGATATAAGCCTGATGTCCAGCTACCTGTTCACCTCCGAATCGGTCTCCGAAGGCCATCCGGACAAGATCGCCGACCAGATCTCCGACGCAGTGCTGGATGCCATCCTGGCCCAGGACAAGCGCGCCCGCGTGGCGTGCGAGACGATGGTCAAGACGGGCGTGGCGATCGTTGCCGGCGAAGTGACCACCAGTGCCTGGATCGACCTGGAAGCGCTGACCCGCAAGGTCATTCTGGACATCGGCTACAACAGCTCCGACGTCGGCTTCGACGGCGAGACCTGTGGCGTGCTCAACCTGATCGGCAAGCAGTCGCCGGACATCAACCAGGGCGTGGATCGCAAGAACCCGGAACAGCAGGGCGCCGGCGACCAGGGCCTGATGTTCGGCTACGCGACCAACGAGACCGACAGCCACATGCCGGCCGCGATCCATCTGGCGCACCGCCTGGTCGAGCAGCAGGCCAAGATCCGCAAGAAGAAGAACTCGGCGCTGTCGTGGCTGCGTCCGGATGCCAAGTCGCAGGTCACCCTGCGCTACGAAGACGGCGTTGCGACCGCGATCGACGCGGTGGTGCTGTCGACCCAGCACGATCCTGGCATCAAGCAGAAGGATCTGGTCGAGGCCGTGCGCGAGGAAATCCTCAAGCCGGTGCTGCCGGCCAAGTGGCTGCACAAGGGCACCAAGTTCCACATCAACCCGACCGGCAAGTTCGTGATCGGCGGGCCGGTGGGCGATTGCGGCCTGACCGGTCGCAAGATCATCGTCGACACCTACGGCGGCTGGGCGCGTCACGGTGGCGGTGCGTTCTCCGGCAAGGATCCGTCCAAGGTCGATCGCTCGGCAGCCTACGCCGCGCGCTATGTGGCCAAGAACGTGGTGGCTGCCGGCCTGGCCGACCGTTGCGAAGTGCAGGTCTCCTACGCCATCGGCGTGGCCGAGCCGACCTCGATTTCGGTCACCACCTTCGGCACCGGCAAGATCGCCGACGAGCAGATCGAAAAGCTGATCCGCAAGCACTTCGACCTGCGTCCGTTCGGCATCATCCAGATGCTCGACCTGATCCACCCGATGTATCAGCAGACTGCGTCCTACGGTCACTTCGGCCGCAAGCCGAAGGACTTCTCCTACACCGACGCAACCGGCGCGCAGCACACCGCCACCGCGTTCTCGTGGGAAAAGACCGACCGCGCCGATGCCCTGCGCGCCGACGCCAAGCTGAAGTAAGCCAGCTGCTCCTGCGGGAGCGAATATAGTGAATTGCACATGGGCCGCTGATGCGGCCCATGTGCATTTTGGTGGAGTGGATGCGTCCAACGGAGCACCACGGATGGATTCACTGCGTGTCCGGTTTTTTGATGCAGCCACCGCGTGGCGACGAATCTCCGTGTTGGACGTCTAGTGGGGTTGTGCGAATGCTCCGGTCACTGATGCTTTGTTACTGAGGGCTTCGGCCACTGAAGGCGCTTGCACGCGTAGTGTCTGCCGATCAGCAGCAGCAACGCTGAGAACGTGGTGTAGCGTCCGGGGGCGGGACTGTGTGGCGGCATGGATGCCGCCACCGACCCTCCATGGACGGATTCACGGCGTGTCCCGACGCCGGGTGCGCCGCCGCGCTGCCGACCGACTCCGCACATCGATCGATCTTGCGCACGACATCTGGCGTTTTCATGCGACTGCTTCGGTCTACTGCGGGCGCTTGCACGCGTACCGGTGTGGGACACGCCGCAAGTACGTCCATGTAGGCTCTGGCGCGGCGTCCATGCCGCTCAAGGTCCCACACCGGTACGCGCGCAAGCACCACCGATCATCGTCGGCAACTGAGAGAAAAGCGGCCTTCGGTTGGCTGGTCGTGGCCTGGATCTTGTTCCATCGGTTCCATGCGGATGCTTCGATGAGCTGAAGGTGCCTGCACATCGCAGCCCCGGCATTGCGTTCAAGGCTCACGTTGCAACTGTTGCTCCAACGCCTGAGCGAACGCCTTCAACGGGCACGCCATGCGTTGCTCGCCCGTGCATAGACCCAAGGCCAGTTCCTGCTGCAACGGCGGGTGCGCTAGATCCAATGGCGCCAGCGTCCGCAGTTGATCCAGCGATTGCGCAAGATAGCGCGCACGCACCACCTGCTGCCCATTCGGTTCGCGCCATAGCTCCAGCAGCAACGCGCCGCCCGGCGGCGGATCGTCGGCGCCGTAGCCGGGGAGATGAAAGTGCACGCCCAGCAAACCGCTCAAGGCAGCGATATGCGTATCGCTGCCAACGAAGACCGAGACCTTTGGCGCCTGCATATCGCCGAAGCGCTGCAGCACTTCGCGCGCCAGCGGTGCGCCCGAACGTGAGGCCATGTAATGCGGGCGCGCGTAGATGTCGAACAACAAGGCGTGCAGGCGCGAGACCTGCGCCAGCCGCTCGGGTGTGGCGCGGCCCCAGCCGACCTGCGATAGCGGCAGGCCTTCGGCGTATTGCAGCAGCAACACCTCGCCGGTGCCGGAGGTCAGGTCAATCGGCCCACCCAGGGCCAGGCCGCGCCCGTTGGCCGACGGTGCCAGCGTGGACGGCATCTGCGCGAAGTCGCAGGGGGTGCGCGTGCAACCCAGGATCTGCTGCATTGCCTGCAACTCGGCTGCGTGCCCTCGCAGCAATGCGGCGGGGCCACCGGTTTGCCTTTCGATCGCCGCAACCGCCGCCGTGCCATCGAACGGCACCGCGCCGGCTTCGATCGGGCGGAACAACGGATCGTTGCTGCCGGCCGGGCGATGTCCGGCGACGATCCCGCAGCCCGGTGCCAGCGCCTCGGCCAGCAAGGCGCCGCTGTCGATGGTGCGCTGATCGGTATTGGCCCAGACCGAGACGCTGCCTGCTGCCGGGCACCCGCTACTCCGCAGCACGCCCTGCTGCGCCAGCCACTGGCGCAGATAGTCGCCGCTCAACTGCACGCCGATGCGCCCGTGTGGCGTCAGCAGGCTGGCCGGTGTGGACCATTGCGGCCACGGCGCATCGGCATAGTGCGCTGCGGCGGCTTCGCCCTGCAGCGGTGCGCGCACGCCGTGCCGGAAGACAGCCACCACGCGTTCCAGTTGTGCGGTCTGCGCGATTGCGGACGGCCCGGACGGACGCGGCGTGCAGCCGATCAGCAGCAGCGCGCCGAGTGCGAGTGCCGGCATCCGCCATCGTAGCCGCAGTGCTGTCGTCGAACGTTGCCTGACGCCTGCGTGCAACGGCGCATTGATCCCGCACGACGGCAACGACGCGATCCCCATCGCGTCGCTGCCGTCATCGCCTGCGGGCGTCTGTTCACCGCCCTGCCCCATTTTCTTCGCTTGCCTGGAACCCATACCTGTCAGTCATCCCGTTGTTCATCGCGGAATTTACCGGGCCAATGTGCAAGGCAGACGACACCTGGCGGAACTTATCCAACATGTCCGGGTAGCCACCACGCGGCGATAAATGCCCGGAAGCGGTCGCACGGTTGCGGTACCAGAGCGGCCAACACAAGAACGCTGACGGTCGTCAGGTAGGTGCGGACGCGCGCCCAGAATCGAAATGTACGAGTGGTCCGTGATGCTTCCGAGCACGGCCGCCCCGCATGCCGGCGGCGCAGTCGATGTGTTGGCCGCTCGAAGCGCGGCATCAGTTTTGTACACCTGCAACTCACCGCATGGTGCGCCGCTTTGAGCAGATCCCCCGCGCACCGACCGTCAGGACGCACTGCACGAGGCAGCGGCGCACCGACATGAGATGGGCCGGCATCCGTCCATCGACACACCTGCCCGGACCGCCTGCGCGGCGCGCCAGCTATCCGGGACCGTCGTGCTCCTGCGCCTGCATGCGAGTGATGCCACGCAGATCGGCCCACTCAGGTGCGCAGGAAGATTTCCACGCGTCGGTTGAGTTGTCGCCCGCCGGGGTTGTCCTGCCCATCCAGCGTATTGGGTGCCACCGGTTGCGATTCGCCATAGCCTTTTGCGCCGGCCGACTGCGCGGCACCGCGGGTGCGTAATGCGGCCAGCACCGCCTCGGCGCGGCGCTCGGACAGCGCCTGGTTATAGGCATCGCTGCCCTTAGCATCGGTATGCCCGCGAACCTCCATGTCCTTGGCGCTGACCTTGCCGAGTGCGGCCGCCAGCACGTCGAGCACGCGCGCGGCGTCGGGGCGGATCTCGGCCTTGTCGAAGTCGAACAGGATGCGCTCGTTCAAGGTGATCAGATAGCCGCACGGTGCGCCGGGAAGTGCGAACTTCTGCAGCAGCGGGAAGCGCCCGGCCGGCGGCACCTTCGGCAGCGGCGGCATGCGCACTTCGCGCGGCGGGGTACCGACGGTGCCGGTGCCATTGCCGCGGTTCTGCACCAGTCCGTCCGGGCCGTTCCAGGTTCCCGAGCCGTCGGCGTTGATGGTGATCAGACCGCGCGGGCCGTTCCAGGTACCGCTGCCATCGCCGTGGTTGTCGACCAAGCCACTCTTGTCGCTGTTCCAGGTGCCTGCCCCCTTGCCATCCAGACTGATCAGGCCGGCCGGGCCGTTGTAGGTACCGGCACCGCTGGCCTGGACCTGGACGATCGCGTCGTCGCCACCGGTGCCGCTGGCATTGATGGTGCCGCTGCCGTCGGCATTGACGCGGATCAGGCCGCCATCGAAGTTGGCGGTACCGCTGCCATCGGCCTTGAGGTCGAACAGCCCGCCGTCGCCGTTGCGCAGCAGATTGCCGTTGGCATCGACACTGGTGATGCCGGCGTCGTTGATCAGGCTGCCGCCATCACCGCAGCGTGCCGGCGTCACGCTGACACCTTCGATCGGGTCGAGAATGTCCTGCAGCGAGGCTTCCAGTGCGCGCTGCGCCGGGGTCACGCCGGCAATCTCCGGCACCACGATCGACGGGATGGCCGGGAACTCGGGCACCGCTTCATCGGCGACCGGTGGTGATGCGGACGGAGGCGCTGCAGTCTGCGCTGCCGGCGGCGTGGCGCCCGCAGGGTCGGCGGCCTCGCGTTGACCTTCGCCGCGGCCGCAACCGGCCAGCAGCAAGGGCACCCAGATCACTGCCGACAGCGTCTTGCGCATTGCGTCTTCCCTGGTTCGAGCGTGTTCGAGAACCGCCTGATAGCACGGGCCAGGTAAACAACGCGCTAAACGCGGCCAACGCAACGACTGCGCGACCGTCAGGCAGTGCGGTCGGTGCCAGGATCGGCATGCTCGTGCACTCCGCCTCCTGCGCGTCGTCCGCACCCACCGGATGACCGCGTGTTGCCCAGGTTTGCCGGCCCAGGCGTGAGCGATCGCAACGCCGGGACGCGTACCGGACAATGGTGCGCATTGGCAGCGGACAAACTCCACACCCCGCGGTGCGTGACTAGTAGCCACACCTTCCAGCGAGGGTGCAGCGCACTCAGAACGTCGCCGGCGTCGCAGCCGGACGCGCGGCCTGCGCCTGGTTTGTGTCTGCCGCTTCGGCTTGCAGCTGCTCGTGCAGGATGCGGCGAATCTCCAGAATCGCCTGCGGGGTTTCCTGCACGCTATGCCAGGAGGTCACCACCAGCTCCGACTCGGCACCGTCCAGATGCGCGCTGCGATACGGCACCAGGCCATCGTCGGAATCGGCCAGCGGCACCTGCGGTTTTTCGCGTCCGACGATGGTGTGGTAATGCACCTGCGGGGAGATCGGCAGGTCCATGCTGGCGCGCACGAACGGGTCGGTATCGCGCAGGTTGTCGATGCTGGTCGGCGGCAGCAGGCGCCGCTTGCGTCGCGGGTCGTCGCCCTGGCCGCCACGCTCGCTGCTGGCCAGGTCCTGAAACACATCGCCGAAGCGATCCAGCAAGGCGATCGGCAAACGCACCAGGCGGCCGACAAAGCGCCCGAGACCACCTTCGGCCAAGGGCGTGCCGCGATGCGGCGCGGCGATGAAGATGGCGCGGTCGACCTGCGGCATTGGCGAAAAATGCAGCAACGGCGACAACTTCGCGCGGATGCGTGCGCCGCGCTCGCCGTCCAGCCGGTAGTCTTCCAGCAGCGAATTCCACAGGCGCTCGCCCGACGAAGACACCAGCAGGCGCCCGATCACCCCGCCCATGCTGTGGCCGATCAACACCATGTCGTGCGATGCGATCGCCGTGCCGGACGGATCGAAGTGCTGCAGGCTGCGCTCCACCAGGGCCTGGATTTCGGCGCGGTTGACCGCCACCGGCGCATTGGTGGGGTAGTACACCTGCCAGATCTGGTAGCGCTGGCGCAGCGCTTCATCGCCCATCACTTCGTTGGCGACATTGACCCAGGCTTCCGGGCTGCTGGCAAGGCCATGCAGCATCAGCAGCACGCGTCGGTCCGGGTCGTAGGGCTGCATCAGATACAGATGCGGGCGGTCGATGCCGCGCGCGCTGCCCAGCATCGAGCGCAGGGACTGCGCGGCAAAACCGGACCTGGCTAGCCACAGGCCATACGCGGCGGTGAAGTTGGCCGCCAGCGGCACGCGCTGGCCATGCAGTACCACTTCGTTCTGGCGATACGGGTCGTAAGGCACCACGGTGACGGCACGACCGCGCAGCACCGCATCCAGCGTATCGCCCTCGAAGCGCAGCAGCAGCGTGGCCGGTGCATACGGCATCTCGCTGAAGGTAGGCAGCGGACGCTCAGGTGTCGCGACAGCGGCAGCAGATTGTTGCAAGGCCAGTCCGGCAGGGTCGCCGACCACCTGCGGGTCCACCTCGGCCACCAGTTCGGCGCCGAAGCCGTCGCGTCGATACGTGCTGCGCAGCCCATCGAAGCGCAATGCCGAGGCGGCAAAGATCGCGCGCGGCGTGTTGCCGCCGCCCGGCAACCGATACGCAGACATGTCGATACCGACCTGCCAGCGGCCTATGCTGGTCGGTTCGCGCTCGCTCTGGCCGGTCTGCTGCGCGCGTGCGAACAGGCGTTCGATCACCTGCTGCACGGCGTAGTTGTAGTAGTCGCGCACCTGCGTCTGGCGATTTTCGAACGCACGCGCACTGGGCGCCCGATCGGTGAAAAACAGATACGCGTACGCATGCCGCGCGGCCTCCAACCAGGCGTCGACTGCGGCATCGCTCATGGTTGTCGGGTCGCGCCCGCCCAGCGCAATCGCATGCGCGGTCCATAGCTCGGCCTGCGTTGCCAGCCGGCGCTCATCGCCGATGCCTGCGACGGTGGCGAGTTGCTGCAGGCAGGGCAGCGGGTCGCTGCGGCAGGCCTTGGGTTGCAGACCGGCCACCTGCACCGTCTCGCCGCTGGCCTGGCTCAACGCGCCAGTGCTGAGCACATCGCCACGCGTGCGCGCGATGAAGTCGCCGCTGCTGTGCGATTGCACCGTGACCATGGCGCAGCCGCTCAGCCACAGGCTCGCCAGCATGCCCGCCAGCACCGCGGCGGTACGACATCCACGTAGGCGCGGCGTCACCGGGGTGCGCTCGCGGTGGCCCCAGGCGCCGGTGCCTGCGGCATGCCGGCGCGGATGCGCTCGGAAAAATCGGCCGCCCTGTCTGCGGCGATCGCACGTGCGGTGAAATGCCCGCGCTGCTTCAGTGTGGCGAAGTCGTAGCCGGGCATCAGCCCATCGTGATCGTAGGCGTATGCGTCGGCGTAGCCGGACAGCAACAGGCGATGATCCAGCGGCAATGTGGGCTGCAATTGCCGCGCCAACGCAAACACGATCGTGGTGCAGTTGCTGGTGAGCGTGTTGTAGAACGCCGGCGCGCGATTCAAGTCGTTGGCCAGGCCCACGTAGCCCATGAACATGCGGCGCAGCCCGGCCTTGGGAATCGCCAGCCGATACAGATACATGTCCTCGCCGCGCACATTGGTGCGCACGCGCAGGATGTCGCGCTCGTCGGCGGCTACCAGGGTCTCTTCGAAACTGCGGAAAAACCCGCCCAATGCCGAGAACGACTCGTCGCGCTCCTTGCGGATTTCCAGCGAGAACACCACGTGCGAGCCGTCGTCGAAACCGAACGACACCAGGGTGTGCGCGATGGCCGGGCCCATCCAGTACGACAGCGCCAGATCGGCGCTGACCAGACGGTCCAGATCGTACTGGCGGGTTTCCCAGCGCGGCTGGTAGTCGGTTTCGCTATGCCAGTCGAAATTGCGCACGTTGTGCAGCGTGACGATGTTGCCGTGCACCTCGGGCTGCAGGCGCTGGGCGACATCGTCGGCCCAGTCGCGGTCCTGGCTGGGCTGCATCATCCACCACGACACCGCCAGCACCGCAAACGCCGCACTGAAGATGCCCACCAAGGCCCAGTTCTCGCGGCCACGGCGCAGGCCCCACAACGCCGCGATTGCCATCGCGCACCACGAGCCCACCCACGCCGCGCGCACGAACGCATTGCCGGTCAGTGCGAAATAGATCGCCAGCCCGCCCCAGAGCGCGGCCAGCACCAGCGCCACCCGCAACGCCCAGCGCCCGATGCGCGACCGCGTGGCCGATTTCATCGGGTGCCGCCTTCCGGCACCTGCATGCCCAATGCGTGCATCAACAGATCAGCCGAACGATGGGCGAGGCGTTTGCGTTCGGACTCGTCATTGCCGCGCAGGCAGCTGCCCAGCATGTCGATCACCAGCAGCAGCTGTTCGTCGTCGACATCGGCACGGCACAGGCCGGCGTCGCGGGCGCGATGCACGAATGGCAGGAAGATGCGCACCACACGCCGGTCGGCGGTTTCCACCGCCGGGTGCGCGCGTTCGATGGACCGCCAGAAATCCACCAGCGGCGCGGACTGGGCGATGTGCTCGGCCACGTCGTGCAGCAGCACGGCCAGTCCGTCCGGGCGCTCGGCCAGATCGGCGGCCAGCCGCTCCAGGCCGTCCAGGCCGCGGGTCATCAGCGCGGTCATCAGCGCGAGCCGGTCGGGGAAATTGCGGTACAGCGTGGCGCGGCCAAGGCCGGCACGCTCGACCACCAGTTCCAGCGGGGCATTGACGCCGTGTTCGCTGAACACTTCGTCGGCGGCATCGAGTATCTGCCGGCGGCGCAGCGCGGCATCAGGGCGGGAAGTCGTCATCGCGGCATTATCGGACAGATTTGTCCGGTTACGCCAGAGCCCGCTTGTCGATTCCGCGCCCTCTCCGACCAACGGTCGGATCGGATTGGACCATCAAATCCGACGGTCCAATCAGCGAACCGGATCAGCCGGTGTTCTGCACGCCTTGCGAGACGCCGTTGACGCAAGCGACCAGCGCGCGCAGCAGTTCGTCGTCCTCGCCATCGGTGGCACGCCAGCGTTGCAGCAGGTCCACCTGCAGCACGCTGATCGGGTCGATGTAGGGGTTGCGCAGACGGATCGACAAGGCCAGCCGCGGGTCGTGCTGCAGCAGCGACTGCTGGCCGGTCAACGCCTTCACCCAGCCCTTGGTCAGCGCCAGCTCGGCGCCGATGCCCGGGAAGAACCGCTCGTGCAGTTCCCCCGACAGCCGCGAGAACAGCTCGGCGATGGTGAGATCGCCCTTGGACAGCACCATCGCCACGTCGTCGAGGAAGGTGCGGAAGAACGGCCAGTCCTGCGCCATCTCGCGCAAGGTGTCTTCGTGCCCGGCATCCACTGCCGCCTGCAGGCCGCTGCCCACGCCGTACCAGCCCGGGATCACCGCACGCGCCTGGCTCCAGGCGAACACCCACGGAATCGCGCGCAGGTTGGACAAGGCCGCGTCCTGGCCGAGCCGGCGCGACGGGCGCGAGCCCAGCGTCATGCGTTCGATCACGTCGATCGGCGTGGCGCGGCGGAAGTACTGCATGAAATCCGGCGCGCCGACGAAGGCGCGATACGCCACGGTGCTGCGTTCGGCGACCAGGTCCATCACCGGCCGCCAGCGATCCTCGCGCGGCTCGGGCGCACGCGGGCGCAGGCTGGACAGCAGCACCGCGCCGGTCATCTGTTCCAGCGAGCGCAGCGCCAGGGCACGGATGCCGTACTTGCGATGGATCACCTCGCCCTGCTCGGTCACACGCAGCCGGCCATCGACACTGCCGCGCGGTGCGGCATCCAGCGCGCGGCTGGTCTTGCCGCCGCCACGTGCGATCGAGCCGCCACGGCCGTGGAAGAAGGTCAGCCGCACGCCCAGCTCGGCGGCGGCTTCGAGCAGTTCCACCTGCGCGCGCTGCAGCCCCCAGCGCGAGGCGGTGATGCCGCCGTCCTTGCCGCTGTCCGAATACCCGAGCATCACCATCTGCGTATCGCCGCGCGCGGCCAGATGCTGGCGGTAGACCGGGTCGGCCAGCAGATCCTGCACGGTGCCGGTACCGCCGCGCAGATCGTCCACGGTTTCGAACAGCGGCACGATATCCAGCGGCACTGCGCCGGTGTCGTCGACCAGGCCGCCACGGCGCGCCAGCGCCAGCACGGTGAGCACGTCGGCGCGGTTGTGCGCCATCGAGATGATGTAGCTGCCCAGCGCATCGGCGCCGTGGCGGCTGCGCGCATCGGCAAGCGCGGCAAACACCGCGTCCAGCCGCGCATTGCCTTCGTCATCCACGCGCGGCAATGCCTGCTCGCCGGCTGCATACGGACCGAGCAATGCAGCGCGCTGCCTGGCATCCTGTTCGTCCCAATCCGCCTGGCCGAGTGCATCGGCCACCGCACGCGCATGCACGCTCGATTCCTGGCGCACATCCAGCCGCGCCAGATGGAAACCGAAGGTGCGCACGCGCCACAACAGGCGGCGCACCGCGAACCAACCGGCGTGCAGGCCCTTGTTGGCCTGCAGGCTGTCCAGGATCAATTGCAGGTCGTGTTCCAGCTCGGACGGGCTGGTGTAGGCACCCTCGGCATCGTCCAGCGTGGCCTGCAGGCGCGCGCGCATCAGATCGTTGAGCAGCCGGTACGGCATGTCGCCGTGGCGCGGACGCGAGCGTGCGGCGTCCTCCGGCAACAGCGCGCGGTAGCGCTGCAGTTGCTCGCTCAACGCCGGGCTCACCGCCACCAGCGTGGTCGACTGGCTGAGCAGGCTGGCCAGTTGCCAGAGTTCCTTCTGATAACGGTCCAGCACCGCACGCCGTTGCGCATCCAGCGTGCCGGCGATGGTGACGGCATCCACGTTGGGGTTGCCGTCCATGTCGCCGCCGACCCAGGTGCCGAAGCGCAGCAGCCGCGGCAGGGTCGGCACGCTACCGTAGGTTTCTTCGATGGCGTGTTCGAGGGTTTCATACATCACCGGGACCACGCGATACAGCACCTGGGTGAGATAGAAGCCCACATGCTCGCGCTCGTCTTCCACGGTGGGGCGCACCGGCGAGGAGTCGGCGGTCTGCCAGGACGCGGTCAAGGCCATGCGGAAGCGCGCCGCGTCGGTGGCGCGCTCGTTGGGCGTGCGCATGCCGTCCAGGTTGTCGACCAGGCTGGCGACCATCAGCTGCTCTTTTTCCAGCAGCGCGCGGCGCACCGCTTCGGTGGGATGCGCGGTGAACACCGGCTCCACGTCAATCCGCGGCAACCACTCGCTGAGTTCGTCCAGCGTCACGCCCTGCGCCTTGAGCCTGCGCAAGGCATCGTGCAACCCGTCCGGCTGCGGCGTGTCGGTGCCGCTGCGCTGGTATTCGCGGCGGCGGCGGATGCGGTGCACGCGCTCGGCGATGTTGACCACCTGGAAATAGGTGCTGAAGGCGCGCACCAGCGATTCGGCCTCGCGCGGCTCGCGCCCGGCCAGCTGCTCGCTCAGCGTCGACGGCGGGGCATCGCTCTCGCGGCGCGCAATCGCCGTGGTGCGGACGCGTTCGATCTCATCGAGAAATTCCGCAGAGACCTGCTCGGCGAGCAGGTCACCGACCAGTGCACCGAGCCGACGCACATCGTCGCGCAAGGCAAGATCGGGGGTAGCGAACACAAGACTGCTGCGGTACTCGTTCATCGGAAACGCACACCCTCTCAAGCGCAAAGTCGTCGAAGACTAACCCAAAAGGATTAGATGATCGCGACCGGCACGACGGTTTCAACACCAACCATCGTGTGCTGGCGCACGTCGCGATGAATCTCGTAGGAGCGCGCTGGCGCGCGATGGGGCTTTCCCGGTGATGCCCCATCGCGGGCAGGTCCGCTGCTACGCGAGGTGGCTGTCCTGGTCATGCTGCGTCGCGCCCGGGTGCGCTCCTACCGGTGATCGCGGCAATCGCGTGGACGGCGCAGCGAATCTTCCCGGGACGCGAGGCGGACGCATTCGCCGTAGGAGCGCACCCGGGCGCGACGAGGCGTTATCGATAAAGCCGCATCGCGCGCAAGCGCGCTCCTATCGGTGCCAGCGCGCCACCGATCACCGCGTGCGCGTCGCGCCGGTCTCCTTCATCGGCTCGCCGAGATTGGTCTTCAACCACTGCTCGCTCTCGGCCAACATCTGCAGGATCGACTGCCGCGCGCGATACGCATGCGATTCGTTGGGCAGCAGCACCAGCCGCGCGTTGCCGCCCAGGCCCTTGATCGCGGCGAACATGCGCTCGCTCTGGATCGGGAAGGTGCCGGTGTTGTTGTCGTCCTGGCCGTGGATCAACAGCAGCGGATCCTTGATCTTGTCGGCGTAGTTGAACGGCGACATCGCCTGATACACCGATTGCGCCTGCCAGTAGTTGCGCTCCTCGGCCTGGAAGCCGAACGGGGTGAGCGTGCGGTTGTAGGCACCGCTGCGTGCGATGCCGGCCTTGAACAGCCGCGTGTGTGCGAGCAAATTGGCGGTCATGAAGGCGCCGTAGGAGTGCCCGCCGATGGCGATGTGCTCGCGGTCGGTGACCCCGCGCCGCACCACTTCGTCCACCGCGGCCTGCGCATCGGCGACCAGTTGCGGCACATAGGTGTCGTTGGGTTCGGCATCGCCTTCGCCGACGATCGGCATGGTCGGGTTGTTGAGCACCACATAGCCGATCGCCAGAAACGCCTGCGGCCCCCAGTAGCTGATCGCGTTGAAGCGATAGGGCGAGTCGGTGACCTGGCTGGCGGTGTCGGCACTCTTGAACTCGCCCGGATAGGCCCACATCAGCAGCGGCCGCGGGCCGTCGCGCTTGGGGTCGTAACCGGGCGGCAGCAGCAGCGTGGCGGTGAGGTCCACGCCATCGGCGCGCTTGTAGCGGATCTGCTCCTTCTGCACGCCACGTAACTGCGGCAGCGGATGGGCGAAATGCGTCAACGCCCGCGGCGCAGGCGCTGCATCGCCCAATGCCTGCACCACATAGTTGGCCGGCTCCTCGGGCGACTCGCGGCTGAGCAGCAACTGCGTGCCTTGCGCATCCAGCAATGCCAGCGGTGCGGAATAGCTCGGCGCCTGCGAATGGAACAGGCGCGTGGCGCGCCTGCTCTGCAGATCGAAGCGATCCACGAACGGGCGGTCGCCTTCCGGCGAGGCGCCCTTGCCGAGCAGGAACAGGCTGTTGCCATCGGCGCCGGTCTGCAGCAGCGTGCGGCCCTTGCCATCGGCCACGGTCGCCGGCGTGCCGGGATCGTTGTAGCGGTCCTGCGAGGAGCGATCCCAGAGCAGTTCGGGCGCGCGCTGCAGCTGGTCCGGTGCAATGCGCCACTGCTTGGTGCGGCGGGTCTTCCACCAGCTTTCACTGAGGATGGCCAGATCGCCGCGGCCCCACTGGATGCCTTCGAAGCGGCTGCCCAGTTGCGCCAGCGTGACCGGCGCACGCGTAAATGGCGCAGCCTGCATCAGCACCGCATCACGAATCTTGCTCTCGCGTGCCGGGTCGCCGCCGTCCTGCGCCTCGGCCCAGACCAGCGTGGCCGGCGCATCGACGCGCCAGGCGATGTCGCGCACGCCGGTGGGCACGGCATCGTTGCCGGTCGGCAGGCCTTCCACCAATGGCAGCCGGGCGATCTGGCGCACCAGCTTGCCCTGCAGGTCCAGCACCTCGATACGGCGTGCGAAGTTGTCCACCGGCACCAGATACGAGAACGGCCGTTCGCTGCGTTCGCTCAGGATGTAACGGCCATCCGGCGACACCGACAGATTGAGATAGATGCCGGGCGTGGCGATCGGGCGCACCTGCCCGCTCACGCTGACGATGATGGGCTGGCCGGTGGCGTAATACTCGAACACGCGCGCATCGGCCTCGTTGCGCAGCAGGTCCTGATAGGTCGGCAGCGAGCGCACGCCGGCAGCGGCGCTGGTCTGCTGGATCGCCGGGCCGTCCGGCACCGCATCGCGGGTGGGCGGCGCGCCCTGCCCGGCCACTTGCTGCTGCAGCAGCAGGCCGCTGCCATCGGGCAACCAGCGCAGATCGTCGTTGACGCTGGTGTTCAAACCGGCCACCAGACGCCGCGCCTGCCCGGCCGCCACGTCCACCAGCCACAGCTCGTTGGCACCGCTGGCCGCGTCCTCGCGGCGGAACGCCAGGTAGCGCTGATCCGGCGACCAGCTCAACGCGGCCAGCGACAGTGGTGATGGCAGCCCGGCGATCTGCCGCTCGCTGCCGTCGGCCACCGACAGCAGCCACAGCTTGTCGGCAAAGGAGAACCGGCTGCTGGCAAAGGTTTTGGGATGGATGCGCAGGCCGGCCAGCTTGAGTTCGGGCTGGGCCACCTCGGCGATGTCCGGCAACGCCGGCAACTGCACCATCGCGCCCAGGTCGCGTTTGGGCGACAGGTGTAGCAGCGGCGCGCGCGGGGCATCCACCACTGCCTGCAGCGCCTTGGAGGGAAGTTGGTAGCCAGTGCTTGCCGCAGCGGCAGGTGGGCCAGCCGGCGCGACGGCTGCGGCCGCAGCCAGTGGTGCGCTCAGCGCCAGTACGCCTGCCAGGGCCCATCGCTGCTGCCGCCTGCCGTGCCGTGCATCGGGTGTCGCCTGCATTGTCCATCCCCAGTGTCGATCGACTCCGGACCATAGCAGCCACACGCTCCCCCCGCTCCCCTGCCGTTGGTTGGGGCGCGTGCCACTTCAAGCCGGCCAATTCATGCCGGAGGGGGGTGCTGCCGATATAATCAACGCTCTCGTCGAGGGGCGCTGCGACCGGTATGGCGGACTGATCCGCCAACTGCACGAAAAGTGCAGGAAATACGGCCAGGCTCGACAAGCATTCATCGTTCAACGGCGCCCCGCATTGCAGACATTGGTCTGCTTACCGGAGCTATTGCATGAACGCTGTCACGAAAATCGCCCCACATGCCGATTACAAGATCGCCGACCTCTCCCTGGCCGATTGGGGCCGCAAGGAGCTGGACATCGCCGAGCACGAGATGCCGGGTCTGATGTCGATCCGCCGCAAGCATGCGCAGACCAAGCCGCTGAAGGATGTACGCATCACCGGCTCGCTGCACATGACCATCCAGACCGCGGTGCTGATCGAAACGCTCAAGGACATCGGCGCCAACGTGCGCTGGGCCTCGTGCAACATCTTCTCCACCCAGGACCACGCGGCCGCCGCGATCGCCGCCTCCGGCACGCCGGTGTTCGCCTGGAAGGGCGAGACGCTGGAAGAGTACTGGGATTGCACCCTGGACGCGCTGACCTTCACCCTGCCCGACGGCACCCAGACCGGCCCGGAGCTGGTGGTGGACGACGGCGGCGACGTCACCCTGCTGATCCACAAGGGCTATGAGCTCGAAAACGGCAGCACCTGGGTCGACGAGCCGGCCTCCTCGCACGAGGAAGGCGTGATCAAGGCGCTGCTCAAGCGCGTGGCCGTCGAGCGTCCGGGTTACTGGACCCGCGTGGTCAAGGACTGGAAGGGTGTCTCCGAAGAGACCACCACCGGCGTGCACCGCCTGTACCAGATCGCCGAAGCCGGCAAGCTGCTGATCCCGGCCATCAACGTCAACGACTCGGTCACCAAGAGCAAGTTCGACAACCTGTACGGCTGCCGCGAGTCGCTGGCCGATGGCCTCAAGCGCGCGATGGACGTGATGCTGGCCGGCAAGGTCGCGGTGGTCTGCGGCTATGGCGACGTCGGCAAGGGCAGTGCCGCCTCGCTGCGTGCCTACGGTGCCCGCGTGATCGTCACCGAGATCGACCCGATCTGCGCCCTGCAGGCGTCGATGGAAGGCTTCGAGGTCAACACCATCGAATCCACCCTCGGCCGCGGCGACATCTACGTCACCACCACCGGCAACAAGGACATCATCACCGTCGAGCACCTGCAGGCGATGAAGGACCAGGCCATCGTCTGCAACATCGGCCACTTCGACAACGAGATCCAGGTCGATGCGCTGAACGCACTCAAGGGCGTGGAAAAGATCAACATCAAGCCGCAGGTCGACAAGTACGTGTTCGGCAACGGCAATGCGATCTTCCTGCTGGCCGATGGCCGCCTGGTCAACCTGGGCTGCGCCACCGGCCACCCGAGCTTCGTGATGTCCAACTCGTTCGCCAACCAGACCCTGGCGCAGATCGACCTGTGGGAAAAGCGCGACAGCTACGAGAAGAAGGTCTACATCCTGCCCAAGCACCTGGACGAAGAAGTGGCACGTCTGCACCTGGAAAAGATCGGCGTCAAGCTGACCACCCTGACCAAGGACCAGGCCGACTACCTCGGCGTGGACGTGGCCGGCCCGTACAAGCCGGATCATTACCGCTACTGATCAATCGGGCGGTTGATTGCCCGCATGTCACCGCTTGAACAGAACGGGCGCCGCAAGGCGCCCGTTTTCTTTGCAGGATGCTGGATGGCCCCGCGTGCAAGCGGCCCCACATGGCGACCAATTTGCGTTCGTGCCATGCGGCATCGACATGCATCGCATGGATGCAACGCCTCGAGCAAGACACCATGGAATCCAGCACGCCGGACAGCTTTGCCGTCGGCATGGCAGCTGTTGCCGTATGCGATACTCGGGCAAGGCTTGCGGCTTACCTGCGTGGCAGCAAGACCGGTCAACCACTACGTAACACCCATCGTCAAAAGGAACCAACATGGGCGGCTTCAGCATCTGGCACTGGATCATCGTTCTTTTCTTCTTCTGCAGCATCGCTGCCGTGATCAGCCTGATCGTCTGGGTCGCAAAGCGCGCGTCGCGCAAATCGACTGTGGCAACGACAGGGTCAGCAGCGCCAAAGAGCGCTCAAGCCAGACTGCTGGAGCTGGACACGCTGAGGTCTCAGCAATTGATCACGGATGCGGAGTACCAACAGCGCCGCAGCCATATCCTCAGCGAGATCTGAGCAGCGGCTGCAACGCATGAACCATGTTTCCGCTGTCCTGGATCAACATGTCCATGTGATCTGCGACAGTGCCATGCGCCAGCGATTGCTGACGCGTGGCACTTCGATGCAAGACCGCATCAGTCTGAGCTTCAAGAGCTCTGAAGAACTTGCCGAAATCCTCGGCCTGCTGCAATCACTGCAGCTTCCCTTCGCCGACGCACCTGCGGGCTGGCCGCCGGCGGCCGTCTTTGCGCAGCTCAGGGATCAGGGACTGGTGCAAGGCGCGATTACTACCGTCGTATGGGTCGCCCCGGACATGCCCGTGCTCGGCGTCGGCTAGCACGCATCTGCGCCAGGGGTGCCGGCAGCTGATCCGGTGCAATCCACGCAATGCCGCGCTTGAGAATGTCGCGCTGCGGCAAGTCCGAAAACTGCAGACGCAGCTCGGCTCTGCAGTCCCACCTGCAGCTACGTTTTTATGCTCGACGAAAGCAAGCGCTCGCGGTGGCGAGCGGCACCGCACCGCCACGCCAGAGTTCAAGAGCAGCGCTGCGTTCCCTGCCGCGCGGAAGAATTGCACGACACGCCGTGGCTATCCGCCCGCTACGGCCGCCAGTTCGCATTGTGTTCCCAGAACGCCACGCTGCGCCGGTACGCATCGCGGTCCAGTGCCACACCGGAGCCGCCTTCGTCCACGCCCAGTGCATTGCGCAGCATGGTGATGGGCGCCATCGGAATTTCTTCCGGCTCGGTGGTGTAGAGGCAACCGACCACGCCCCAGTCGGCGTCGATCGGCGCGCCCTCCTTGGCCAGCTGATCGCGGCTGTAGAGGATCGGCAGCAGATACGTCGCCACCGGTGGCTCCACACCTTCGAACCAGCGCACCAGCACCGGCAACTCCTGCGTGCTGCGTGCCTCGTAGCCGGAGCGCAGCTGGTGGCGGTTGTCGTCGGTGATCGGTGCAGTGAGGCAGCGCGTCGAGGTCCAGTTGCGGTGCACATGCAGCTGGCAGAACGGCGCATAGCCTTCGATCACGCGCACCGGCGTCTGTTCATTGAGCCGCTGGATGAACTGCTCGGGCGTGCAGTCCTGGATGGCGTTGCGACGACCATCGCGGGGAAACAGACGGGTGCGGGCAAACGGTGTGAGAACGATGGACATGACGGCGGTGAGTGGCAAAGAACGCCAGGGTAGCCTGCAGCCCTGCCATGCGACCACTTACCAGATCAGATCGTCCGGTACCTTGAACTGGCTGTAATAGTCGTCGTCGCTGTCCGGCGCCGATGGCGTGCTGCTACGGCCATGATCCAGCACCACAGCGTCCGCATCGCGGCTGTAGACCTTGTCGGCGGCCGCGCGCGGAATCAGCTCGAAGCCATCGCCATGCCGCACGATCACCAGCGCCCCGCTGGCCAGCTGGCTGCGCAGCGTGGGATTGACCAGCACGCTGCGGATGACGCGGCCGTCGTTGAAGCGGTAGTCGATCTCGCCATCGCGCTTGACCTTGTTGGTCTCCACGATCTGCCGGACCTGGGCCAGCACTTCCTGCCGCCGCAGCTGCAGCTTGCGTTCCTCGGCCAGCGCGCGATCGCGCTCGGCGCGCTCGGCCTGTAGCCGCGCTGCGTCCACCTTGTCGACCTCGGCCGGCACCACGGCCGCGCCCTTGGCATGACGCTGCTTGTTCTGCTCGCGCGCGACCTTGTCCACCTGGGCCTTCTTGACCAGGCCGGCCTTGAGCAGTTGTTCTTGCAGCGGATTGCGCATGGGAGGGGAACCGGTGAATGTGCGCCCAGTTTACCGCGCCCCGCGCCACCCAGCCTGACTGCCCAAGCCGCCCCGGCTGCAGCACCGCACCGTACCGCGGTACCGCGATCCACCCGCACCGCGCAAAGCGCGACCTGCATCGGGGTTTTCGCGGGTACTCGCATTGAATACGTATGCACAACAGCGATGTTGCGCCGCGATGCACGCTTAGCATCACCGCGCGCTGCACGCCGTGCGCGCGCTTTCCGGAACAGGGGCCGGAGGCCTTGATGCGGGCATCGCACAGCATGCGTGTGCTCGCGCTTACCGACTGGAGATCCATCCGATGCGCGATACGCACACTCCACCCCCACCCTCACGGCTTCAACGCAGCTCGCGGCTGCTGCTCGCCGCGCTGGTGCTGCTGCTGACCACCGCCAATGTGCAGGCCGATGTGATCCTGCACGCCTTCAATTGGCCGTATGCCACCGTGGAAGCACGTGCCAAGCAGATTGCCGATGCCGGCTATCGCAAGGTGTTGGTCGCTCCCGCGTATCGCTCGCAAGGCAGCGCGTGGTGGGCACGCTACCAGCCGCAGGATCTGCGCGTAATCGATGGCCCGCTGGGCGACACCGCCGCGTTCTCGCGCATGGTGCAGGCGCTGGCCAATAACGGCGTGGAAACCTATGCCGACGTGGTGCTCAACCACATGGCCAACGAGGCCGCGACACGCTCGGATCTCAACTACCCCGGCAGCGCCGTGCTCGCGCAATACGCTGCGAATCCAGGCCGTTACGACACCTTGCGTCTGTTCGGCACCTTGCAATCGAATTTCCTGAGCGCCAGCGATTTCGGCCCGGCCCAGTGCATCACCAACTACAACGACGCCTACCAGGTGCGCACCTATCGCATTTGCGGTGGCGGCAGCGATCCGGGCCTGCCCGACCTGGTCGGCAACGATTGGGTGGTGCAGCAGCAGCGCGCCTATCTGCAAGCGCTGAAGGGCCTGGGTGTGACCGGCTTCCGTGTCGATGCGGCCAAGCATATGAGCTTCGACCATCTCAATCGGGTCTTCGATGCGGGCATTCGTTCCGGCGTGTATGTGTTCGGCGAAGTGATCACCGGCGGCGGCAGCGGCAATGGCGATTACGACCAGTTCCTGGCGCCGTACCTGCAGTCCACGCCGCATGCGGCCTACGATTTCCCGTTGTTCAACGCGGTGCGCAATGCATTCGCCATTGGCGCCAGCCTGCAGCAGCTGGTGGATCCCGCGTCCACCGGACAGGCGTTGCCGGGCAATCGCGCGGTGACCTTCGCCGTCACCCACGACATCCCCAACAATGCCGGCTTCCGCTACGCCATCCTCGACCCCGTCGACGAGACGCTGGCATACGCGTATCTGATCGGCCGCAATGGCGGCATGCCGATGGTCTACACCGACAACAACGAAAGCGGCGACAACCGCTGGGTCAACGCCTATCTGCGCGACGACCTGCGCCGCATGATCGGCTTCCACAACGGCGTGCAAGGCAGCGACATGCAGGTGCTGTCGTCCAGCTCCTGCCATGTGCTGTTCCGGCGCGGCAGCCTGGGCATCGTCGGCATCAACAAGTGCGGCAATCCGGTCACCACCACCGTGGCGATGAATGGCAGCGTGCTGTACTGGAATGCGGATTATGTGGATGCACTGGGCTCGGGCAGCGTGGTGCGCATTTCCAGCGGCTCCTACACCTTCACGCTGCCGGCGCGCGGTGCACGCATGTGGCGCCGCTGAGCTGTCTGGCCAGCACGAGGCGTCCGCTGCGTGGTTGAAGCACGTCGCAGAGACACCCAGCCTTTGACACAAAAAACACCGGCTTATCGCCGGTGTTCTGGATGCTGCAACACGTTGGATGGTGCGACCGGCTACCAGGCGAACGGCGCGGTGACCTTGCGCGCGCCGAGCATGAACGCATCGGCCACATGCACGAACGGGGTGACATCCACCTCCGATTCGCCGGCGCGCACCAGCTGCACGAAACGCCGGTACAAACCGTCGTATTCGCCGGCGGCTTCCACTGGCTGCGGCTGGCCATCGATACTGAGCCTGGCACCGCCCTCACTGAGCATGAGCAGGCCGTCGGTGGTGTCCACTTCGATATCCCAGCGCTGATGGCCGGTCTGCAGAAAATCCAGTTCCGCCGTTACCGGCACCCCTGCGGTATCGACAAAACCGAGCCTGGCGTACAGCGGTGCCTGGCGATTTTCGGGCGTGTGCAACTCCGCTTCGCGCAGCGCGAAGGGGCGCGGCAACAGATGCGTGACGATGGACAGCGCATTGATGCCGGGGTCGAACACGCCCATGCCGCCCGGCTCCAGGATCCAGTCCTGGCCCGGGTGCCAATGGCGAATGTCCTCCTTCCAGGTGATATGCGCGCGCAGGATCTGCTTGTCGGCCAGCCACGCCCGCGCAGGCTCGACGGCAGCGGCGCAGCGCGAATGCCAGCTGGTGAACAGGCTGCGTTGCGCACGCTGCGCCAACGCGCGCAGATCGTCGATCTCGGCCAGGGTGGCGGCCGGGGGTTTTTCCAGGAACACATGGCGCCCGGCGGCCAGCGCGGCCTGTGCCTGCGCGTGCCGCCCGACCGGTGGCGTGCACAGCGCCACCGCTTCAATCTGCGGATGCGCCGCGAAGGCCTCTTCCAGGCTGTGATAGGCCGGCACTCCATCGACCGTGCCATGCCGGCTCACCGTGGCCATCAGCTGCACATCGGCACGCGCGGCGATGGTGGGCACGTGCTGGTCGCGGGCGATCTTGCCGATGCCGACAAGGGCAATGCGCAATGCGTCTGGATGCTTCATCGAAACCTTCGGGCTGATAGGGACGTGGCGGGACCCGCGCGATCGCCCGTTTCAGGCGCATGCACGGAGACTGGTGCAGCGGCGCGCTGCACCAGCGCACGCAACGGCGCAGTGTAAGGTCAGGCTGCGGTTCGCTGCGAGACATCGCTCCTGCTTGTTTTGCTATACCTGCGCCGCCCGGTGGCCGTGCAAGAGCCGCCATGCTGCATCGGTGCAACTGCACGGCACGCCTTGCCGTTCGTGGCCTTCCACCTGGTTGCGCTGGAGTACGGCGGCGGCTGCGGTGGGGCGCCCGGCCTGCGGCCGATGTATGGCCAGGCCTGCGACGCCGGCTGCAGACAGAGCTACCTGCATGCGCATTGCGATGCGCTCACATCTCCAGCACGACCTTGCCCAGGTGGCTGCCCTGCTCAAGATAGCGGTGCGCTGCAGCGGCTTCGCCGAGCGGGAAGCGCTTGTCGAGCAGCACGCGCAGCTTGCCCTGCGCGATCCACGGCCACACCACGCGCTCCACTTCCGCGGCCAGGCGCGCCTTTTCGTCGGCACTGCGCGGGCGCAGCGTCGAGCCGGTGAGGATGGCCTGCTTGCGCATCAGCAGCGGGATCGGCACCTCGATGGTCGAGCCGGCCTGCGAGGCGATATAGACGATGCGCCCGCGCGGGTTGAGCGCCTCCAGGGTGTCGGCGAATACCGCAGCGCCTACCATGTCCAGCGACACATCCACCCCGCCGTGCGCCTTGGCCACGTCGACAAACGATTCGGTGGTGGAGTCGATCGCCACATCGGCGCCCAGTTCGCGCGCCTGCGTCGCCTTGCCCGCCGAACGCGCAGTCGCCAGCACATGCGCACCGGCGGCCTTGGCCATCTGGATCGCAGTCACGCCGATCCCGGACGTGGCGCCATGCAGCAGCAGCCATTCCCCGGCCGCCAGCCGGCCATGCTCGAACAGGTTGGTGTACGCGGTGAAGATGGTTTCCGGTAGCGCCGCGGCATGCGCCAGATCCATGCCCGGCGGAATCGGCAGCACATGCCGCGCGTCGACCGCTGCGTACTGTGCGTATCCGCCACCGCCCAGCAGTGCACACACCCGATCGCCGACCTTCCAGCGACCGGCCGGCTCCACGATCTCGCCGGCGATTTCCAGCCCGAGCGTCTGCGGCGCGCCGGGCGGCGGCGGATAGTGGCCGGCACGCTGCAGCAGATCGGGACGATTGATCCCGGCCGCATGCACGCGGATCAGCACCTGCCCCGGCGCAGGACGCGGGCGCGGCTGCTCGCTGGCGTACAGTGCATCCGCATCGCCCTTGCCATCGCTAATGGCGATTGCAGTCATCGTGGTATCGCTCATGCGCAGCACTCCGTAGAAAGTGCACCCAGTGTAGAGCTGCCTGCGTCAACGTCCGGCGCAAGCCCGGTCGCGACATAGCACGCAGGCCTGGCGAAACCCCTCTACACCAACCCTCGGCAGGCAACGACGCGATGGCCGGCATCACGCGCTGAACCAGTGCGGCGACAAACGCGATTCGCCTGCCCGCTGCAAGGCAAGGCTTCGCTCGCCGCCGCGCGGCAAGCGCCTGCAGGTCCCCGCAGATCGCGCCGTCATTCCGCTGACAGCACGCGAGGTAACCGGATGCAGGACACCCGCAACCAAATATGCATTCATCGCGATGAAGCGATATTATGCTGGCACGATCCGCCGGACCTGCCGCGATGACGCATCTCAGTTTCGAGTTCTACCCGCCCAAGACCGACGACCAGCGCGCCCAGCTGGACCGCACGGCGGCCAGGCTGAAGGGCTATGCGCCGGAATACGTGTCGTGCACCTTCGGTGCCGGCGGCTCCACGCTCAGCTACACCTCCGAGACGGTGCGTCACCTCAAGCAGAAGCACGGTTTCGAAGCCGCCCCGCATCTGTCCTGCGTCGGCGGCAGCCGCCAGGAGATCCGCGAGCTGCTCAAGCTGTATCGCGCGATCGGCTGTACCCGCATCGTCGCGCTGCGCGGCGACCTGCCCTCGGGCATGGGCCATCCGGGCGACCTACGTTACGCCTCGGACCTGATCGCCTTCATCCGCGCCGAGCACGGCGATGCGTTCCGGATCGAGGTGGGTGCGTATCCGGAAACCCATCCACAGGCGACCGACGCGCTCAGCGATCTGCGTTACTTCAAGGCCAAGGTGGATGCCGGCGCCGATGCCGCGATCACCCAGTATTTCTACAACGCCGACGCGTACTTTCATTTCCGCGACGCCGTGCAGCGCATGGGCGTGGAGATCCCGATCATCCCCGGCATCATGCCGATCTCCAATTTCTCGCAGTTGCGGCGCTTTTCCGAGCAATGCGGTGCGGAAATTCCGCGCTGGATCAGCAAGAAGATGCAGTCCTACGGCGACGATGCCGATGCGGTGCGCGCCTTCGGTGCGGAAGTGGTGGCCACCGTGTGCGAGCGCCTGATCGCCGGCGGCGCGCCTGCCCTGCACTTCTACACGCTCAACCTGGCCAAGCCGACCACGCAGGTGCTGCAGCTGCTCGGGCGCTGAGCCAGCCGCTCGCAGCCATACCCTCGGCGGGCATCTCCACGCGGGCACATCATCGGCAAATGCACGCGTGATGCGCAACCGCCGTGCAAGCTGCCACGGTCCCGGCGCGTTGCTCGCCGGCTCACGCAGGCCCCGTTACGCTGCGCCAATGCCTCGCCTCCTGCTGCCATTGTTACTGCTGTTCTGCCTGTGCCCGGCCACGCGCGTGCAGGCGCAGGAGATCCGTCGCTGCGTGACAGCGGACGGGCAGACCATGTTCACCGACCGCCGCTGCGAGGATGTCGGCGCCGCAGCGCGCGCGCCGCCGGCCACGCGCACGCAGGGCAACACCGGCCTGTATCGCTACGGCTGCCCGCGCCGGCTGAGCGAGCTGGTGTCATTGCTGCAACTGGCGGTGGACAGCCGCGACGTCAATCGGCTCTCCAGCCTCTACCTGTGGAGCGGCCAGTCCGACGCCGCTGCCAACCAGGTGCTGAGCCGGCTGGAGGCGATCGTGCAACGCCCATTGCTGGACATCGTGCCGATGTACCCGCAACGCGATCCGCCGACCTGGGAAGCCGATGCCGGCACGGCAGCGGCTCCATCCCTGGACGGCAGCGCCATCGACGCCCCACTCCCGGCACCGCTAAGCCGCCCGCGCCCCTGGGGCCTGCGCCTGGAACAGAACCTCGCCAGCGGTGCGCCAGCAAGCAGCGTGTTGCGGCTGCGCCGGCAGTACAACTGCTTCTGGGTGACGTTTTAGCGCAGCGCCCGGCGTGAGCGGATTGCAGCGGCCAAGTACATGCGACGGCGCATTGCCCCGGCAATCGGTGATGGTGACGATGGTGGTGTGGGCTGCGAGGCAGTGAGCGTATCGGCTCAGAGACCCCGAACCTCATGCCTCATAGGTGACGCTTGCAGGCTATACGACAAGCCGGCCCATGATCTGCGTGACCGCCTGCTGCGGGCTCAGCACGGCGCTGTCGATCACCCAGTGCGGCTCGGTCCAGGCCACGTAATCATGCGCGAGCACGGAGGCCCACCCCGGCACGCGCAATCCGACCACGTCGCTTTGCCGCGATTCCACGCGCTGCCGATGCACGTTGCGATCGCTGCACACTACCTCGATCTCCAGCAAACGGCTCCGTGTGCGACGAGCTACATCGCGCCACGCTTCACGGGTGACCGGCAACGGGTTCACGCAATCGGCAACCACCACGTGACCCTGCTGCAGATTGGCCTCGGCAAGTGCGTAGGCGGTCATGTAGCCGGCTGCTCCGACGTCGTTGGCGAGTACACCACTTTCGCGTAGTGACTGCTCGATCGTATCGATACGCAAATAAAACGCAGTGCATTGCGTCAGTAGCGCCTGGGCAATGGAACTTTTGCCGACGCCCGGCAATCCGCCGAACACCACCAAGATCGCCGACTGCAGGGTCACTGCGGCCACAGCGCGCGAATCGCCGCGATGCCTTGCGCGCCATGCGAACGGGCTTCGCGCAGGTCGTCGACCTGCATGCCACCGAGTGCGTAGATCGGCAAAGAGACCTGCTCGCGCAGGCGTTCGAATCCTTCCCACCCCAAGGGTGTCGCACCTGGATGCGACGCGGTCGCCTGCACCGGGCCCAGCACCGCAAAATCGCAGCCAAGACGCTGGGCGTGGCGCAGGTCTTCCAGCCCGTGACAGGAAGCGGCGACCGGCTGCTCGGCCGGCAACGGGCGCTGCTGCAGGCTGGCCAGTTGCTCCGAACCCAGATGCACGCCGATGCCGAGTTCGCTGGCCAGTGCGATGTCGCGGTTGAGCAGCAGTTGCGCGCGCGCACGGCCGCGCAGGCGCACCACCTGCTGCAGCAAGGCCTGCCAGCGCGCCGGTTCGGCCTGCCGCGCACGCAACTGGATGCGCGTGATGCCGTCCTGCAGCGCACGCTCCAGACCTTCCAGCCACAGCACATCATCGGCCGGCTCGGGCGTGATCAGATAGCGGTCGGGCTGGCGCAGCACACCGACCACCGGCACATCGGCCGGCGGCATCGAATAACGGGTCAGCTTGTCGGCGGCCACCCAGGTCATCGCCTGGCCTTCGCGGCCGCGCGGGCTGCCTTTCCATGCGGTGATGTGGCGCACTTCCAGGCGCAGCCGCTTGTCCGGGTACAACTGCGGCACGTCCATCAGCCACTCGCCGACCTGCGCCTCGATACCGAGCTCTTCGTTGAGTTCGCGCACCAATGCCTGTTCGGAGGTTTCGCCAGGTTCGCGCTTGCCACCCGGAAACTCCCACAGGCCGGGCATGTCGCGGGTTTCGGTACGGCGGGTCAGCAGGATGCGGCCGCGGGCGTCGGTGATCACGCCGGCAACGACGTGGATGGATCTTAGAGAATCAGGCATGGCACAAGAGTGCCGCGAGTGAGCCGTTCAGTGCAATCGCTTGGCGGCGGGGATTGGGGATTGGGGATTGGTCAAAGCGCGGCACGTGTGCTTCTGCCAATCCCCAATCCCCAATCCCGGCCTACAGTGGATGCCCGATGCGCCAGAGCACGCCGCTGGGATCGTGCAAGGTGAAATCGCGTGCGCCCCACGGCCGATCTTCCGGCGCGCTGCAGCTCACCCCGAACTGCGCGCCCAGGCCGGTGTCGTGCACGTGCTGCCACCAGCTGTCGGCATCGTCCACCCACAGGTGCAGCATCAGGTTCTCGGCCAGTTCGCGCAGATAGAAATCCTGCAGCAGGAATGCGCAATGCGTGCCATGCCGGAAGCAGGTCACATTGCCTACCTCGTCCTCCTGCACGAAGCCCAGCGCGCGATAGAACCGCTGCGACAGCGCGTAGTCGCGTGCAGGCACGAACACCTTCAATTGCTGGCTGGACAGCAGCGCCATGACCGCACTCCACGCAGAATGTGCATCGAGCATACGCCCCCGCAGTGGCACCGGCGGAGACGCCTGCATGCGGCGGGCGCCGTTGGCGCCACAAGAAATGGACAACGCGTGGCTGGCCTGCCGTGCCGAGGCCCACCGCAAGACAACTCGCCGGATTCTTCCAGCGTCTATGCCGTGCTTGTCGACCTTGCCTGGCAGCAATGCAAGCCATGGCTTCGCAGGGAGTTGGCCAAGGGCGGCGAAACCTGAGCGTGGCCTCGCACCCGGTCTGCGATATCCCCTTTCCTGCTTCAAGACCCGCTCAGGATCCCATCCGTAAGCAGAGCCCCCTTGGTAAGGGGGCGCGCCAAAGGCGCGGGGATCGGAAGCAAGGACCGTGCACCAGGCATCCGCGTAGCGGATGCCTGGTGCGCAGCCCGCTTCGCGGGCTGCGCCACGGTCAACTCAGCTCAGCTGAGTTGACCGTGGCAGTGCTTGTACTTCTTGCCGCTGCCGCAGGGGCACGGATCGTTACGGCCCACCTTGGGCTCGTCGCGGGTCACCTGCGACACCGGCACCGGGGCGTTGCCGCCCTGCATCTGTTCCACTTCCTCGTCGGCACCATAGCCGCCGGCGTCCTGATGCTGGAACTGCGAGGCCATCAAGCGCGCCTGCGCCTGCAGACGCTCCTGCTCTTCCAGCTCGGCCACTTCCTCTTCGCTGCGGATGCGCACGCGCGCCAGCAGGTTGATCACTTCGCGCTTGACGTTCTCCAGCATCTCGGAGAACAGCTCGAAGGCTTCCTTCTTGTATTCCTGCTTGGGCTGCTTCTGCGCATAGCCACGCAGATAGATGCCCTGGCGCAGGTAATCCATCTTGGCCAGATGCTCCTTCCAGCCCTGGTCGAGCACGGTCAGCATCACGTGCTTCTCCAATGCGCGCATGGTGTCGTTGCCCACCGCCGCTTCCTTCTCGGCAAAGTGCGCATCCACTGCTGCCTGCACCTTGGCCGCAATCTGCTCGGCGTCCAGTTCTTCCTGTGTGCGTGCCATCTCGCTCAGCGCCAGCGGCATGCCCAGCTCCGATTCCAGCGTGGCTTCCAGACCCTTCAGGTCCCACTGCTCATCGACAGAGTTGGGCGGCACGAAGCGTGCGACCAGGTCGTAGATCACATCGCCACGGATGCCGTCGACGTTGTCCTTGACCGATTCGGCATCCAGCAATTCGTCGCGCTGGGCGTAGATCACCTTGCGCTGGTCGTTGTTGACGTCGTCGAAGTCCAGCAGGTTCTTGCGGATGTCGAAGTTGTGCGCTTCCACCTTGCGCTGCGCCTTTTCGATCTGCCGGCTGACCAGGCGATCTTCGATGACGTCGTCTTCCTTCATGCCCATCATGCGCATCGCCTTCTGGACCCAGTCCGAGGCGAAGATGCGCATCAGGTTGTCTTCCAGCGACAGATAGAAGCGCGAGGAACCCGGGTCGCCCTGACGACCGGCACGGCCACGCAGCTGGTTGTCGATACGGCGCGATTCGTGCCGCTCGGTACCGATGATGTGCAGGCCGCCGGCCGCCTTGACCGCATCGTGACGACGCTGCCATTCGGTCTTGGCCGCAAGGCGCTGCTCGTCGCTGATGTCGTCGCCCATGGCATGCAGCTCGGTTTCCAGCGAACCGCCCAGCACGATGTCGGTACCGCGGCCGGCCATGTTGGTGGCGATGGTCACCGCGCCCGGCTGGCCGGCGTTGGCCACGATGGTGGCTTCGCGCTCGTGCTGCTTGGCGTTGAGCACTTCGTGCTTGACCCCGGCCTTGCGCAGGTGCTCGGACAGCATCTCCGAGGTCTCGATCGAGGTGGTACCCACCAGCACCGGCTGGCCGCGCTTGGCGCAGTCTTCGATGTCGGCCAGCACCGCGTTGAACTTGCCCTTGCGGTTGAGGAACACCTGGTCCGGATGGTCCTTGCGCACGGTCGGGCGGTTGGTCGGGATCACCACCACTTCCAGGCCGTAGATGCTCTGGAATTCGTAGGCCTCGGTGTCGGCCGTACCGGTCATGCCGGACAGCTTCTTGTACATGCGGAACAGGTTCTGGAAGGTGATGCTGGCCAGCGTCTGGTTCTCGCGCTGCACCGGCACGCCTTCCTTGGCCTCGACCGCCTGGTGCAGGCCGTCGGACCAACGGCGCCCGCTCAACGTGCGGCCGGTGAATTCATCGACGATCACCACCTCGCCATCGCGCACGATGTAGTCCACGTCGCGCTGATAGATCGCATGCGCGCGTAGCGCGGCATTGAGGTGATGCACCACGCTCAGGTTCTGCGCGGCATACAGGCCATCTTCGGCATTTTCGAGAATGCCGGCCTGCATCAGCAGTTCTTCGGCGTGGCCCATGCCCGCCTCGGACAGATGCACCTGCTTGCCCTTCTCGTCGATCCAGAAGTCGCCCTCGCCCTCTTCGCTTTCCTGCCTGGTCAGCTGCGGCACGATGCGGTTGACGCGGATGTACAGCTCCGGCGACTCGTCGGCCGGGCCGGAGATGATCAGCGGGGTACGCGCCTCGTCGATCAGGATCGAGTCGACTTCGTCGACGATCGCGTAATGCAGGTTGCGCTGGTAGCGGTCGGCCTTGGACAGCGCCATGTTGTCGCGCAGGTAGTCGAAACCGAACTCGTTGTTGGTGCCGTAGGTGATGTCGCTGCCGTAGGCCTCGCGCTTGTCGCTGTGCGGCATGCCCGGATACACCACGCCCACGCTCAGGCCCAGCCAGTTGTACAGCTTGCCCATCTGCGCGGCGTCGCGGCGCGCCAGGTAGTCGTTGACCGTGACCACATGTACGCCCTCGCCCTGCAGCGCGTTGAGGTACACCGGCAGCGTGGCGACCAGGGTTTTGCCTTCACCGGTGCGCATCTCGGCGATCTTGCCCAGGTGCAGCACCATGCCGCCGATCAGCTGCACGTCGTAATGGCGCATGCCGAGCACGCGGCGGCTGGCCTCGCGGCACACCGCGAAGGCTTCGGGAAGAATCTTGTCCAGGGACTCGCCGGCGGCAAGTCGCTGCTTGAACTCCGGGGTCTTGGCTTGCAGCTCGGCGTCGGAGAGCTTCTCGATCGTCGGCTCCAGCGCATTGATCTGGGTGACGAGGCGGTTGAGCTGGCGCAGCTGGCGTTCGTTACGACTGCCAAAGACACGGGTAAGCAGACTGTTGATCATTGAAGAAACCGGTTGAAAAGGAACGGTTTGACCGACGCCGGTCCCCAAGACCCGGCCGCCGTAAACGAAACAGGGCGCACTGCGCCCTGTCGATGGCAACACCCTATTGTAGCTTGGGGCGGGCCTTCACGAATCAAGCGCCGCCCGCGCCGTCGTCAACCGCGCCCGCGGCGGCCCACCGGCGTGTTGGTATCGCCCAGGAACTTGCGCGGATTGACCACCCGCCCGTCCGCCCACACCTCGAAATGCACGTGGGCGCCGGTGGAGCGGCCGCTGGATCCGGCCCGGGCCACCTGCTGGCCGGCGCGGACCAGGTCGCCCACCTTCACCACCAGGCGCGAGTTGTGCGCATAGCGGGTCACATAGCCGTTGCCGTGGTCCACTTCCACCACGTTGCCGTAGCCACCGCGCACGCCGGCATAGCTGACCACGCCGTCGGCGACCGACATCACCGGGTCGCCCACGTTGGCGTGGAAGTCCACGCCCTTGTGGAAGGCCGAACCACCGTCGAACGGATCGGCGCGGCCGCCGAAGCCGGAGGTGATGTAGGTGTTGCGGATCGGCATCCGCGAGGGCACCGAATTCTGTTCGAGCTGATGATCGAACATCAGCGCGGCCAGCACGTTCAGTTGCTGGCCGGAGGCGGAGAACTGCTGTTCGACCTGCCCCAGCGTCTGCTTGAGCGACTCGACCGGCATGTCGCTGACCGGCTCGTCGCCGCCACCGACGCCGACCGGGGCGTCGAAGTCGAACTCGCCGTCCTTCAGCTTGCCCATTTCGGTCAGCCGCTCGCCCAATGCATTGAGACGGGTGGCCTGCGCCTGGAGCTCGCCCATGCGCGCGGCCAGTGCGTTGACCTGCGCCTGCGAGGCGCGCTGCGCCTGGGCCAGCTCGGCCTGCTGCCGGGCAACCTTGGCCTGCAACGCGGAATTGGTCACCATGCCGGTGGCGGTGCTGGCACCGATGCCGATCAACATGCCCAGCCCAAGCACGGCGCCGAGGACTACCATCGGTCGATCCGCGGCAAAGCCCTGGAACTGGCGGGCCAACCGCTGCGCCCGGGTTTCGCGAGATTTGATTACAACTTTCTTCAACGCCATATGAGTGTCATGTCCAAGCCCAAGTCCAACGCACGCAACCCTTCCGTCCCACAACCGGCCATCGAGGCCGCGTTGGGTGAAAAGGCTGGCGACCCCTTGCGCCGAGCGTTGTGGCTCGATGCGCTGGACCGACAGTTGCGCCCCCTGTTACCGCCTCATCTGGCCACCCGTTGCCGGCTGGCCAATGTCAGAGACGAACAGCTCGTTTTTCTGGTTGATTCACCTGTCTGGCATGCCAAGTTGCGACTTGCCGAGACCCAATTACTGGATGCCGCCCGATCCATCGGACTGAAGGCCACCGCGGTGACCATCAAGACCACCACCACCCCGCTGCATTCCCCAATGCAGCAGAATCGCGAGCGTCCGCGCCCCGTCTCAGAGGCCACGCACAGAGGTCTGCGCGATGCGCTGGCCTCCCTGCAGGATGTTCCACCCACCAAACGGTGAGCACCGCGCCGCTGGTGCGAAGCGGCCGCCGCAGCGTGAAAGAATTGCGAAGACCGCGCACGACCCGACGCATCCTAGCGGGCCTCAGCCACGCAGGAGTTAGAGAAGTCTTAAATAAAAGTTAAGAACGGGCCGGTAATCCGACGCAGTTCACACTTTGAACGCCGACTGCGGCATTCCCCGACATCAGGCGTAGACGGGGCTAGCGTAGGTGACCGGCGGCTGCACGGTGCCTTCGGGGAAGCTGACCCATTCCCAGGCGGCCTGATCCGCCAGCAGCGCACGCACCAGCTTGTTGTTGAGCGCGTGGCCGGACTTGAAGCCTTCGTAGGCGCCCAGAATGGCGCCGCCGGCCAGGTACAGGTCGCCGATGGCGTCCAGGATCTTGTGCCGCACGAATTCGTTGGTGTAGCGCAGGCCGTCCTCGTTGAGCACGCGGAACTCGTCCAGCACGATGGCGTTGTCCATCGAACCGCCCAGGCCCAGATTGCGCTCGCGCATGTATTCAAGGTCGCGCATGAAGCCGAAGGTGCGGGCGCGCGAGATTTCCTTGACGTAGGCCGAGGTGGAGAACTCGATTTCCTGGCGCGATTGCTTGGCCGGGATCATCGGGTGATTGAATTCGATGGTGAAGCCGAGCTTGTAGCCCTCGTACGGCTCGAAGCGCGCGACCTTGTCGCCCTCGCGCACTTCCACCGTCTGCTTGATACGGATGAAGCGCTTGGCCTTGTTCTGCTCGACGATGCCTGCCGACTGCAGCAGGAACACGAACGGGCCGGACGAACCGTCCATGATCGGCAGCTCGGCCGAGGACAGTTCGACGATGACATTGTCCACACCCAGGCCGGCCAGTGCCGACATCAGGTGCTCGACGGTCTGGATCTTGGCGCCATTGCAGGTCAGGCCGGTGCACAGCGTGGTCTCGGTGACCAGTTCGGCATCGGCCGGGACTTCGACGATCGGCTCCAGATCCACACGCCGGAACACCACGCCATGATCGACCGGAGCCGGTCGTAGCGTCATGTACACCTTGTCGCCGCTATGCAGGCCGACGCCGGTGGCGCGAATGGTGTTCTTGAGAGTGCGTTGCTGGGTCATATGCGAAGTCTGGATGAACAATGCAGACAGACGCTGAACCGGCTGTCTAATCCGTAGAGATTATCTGAATTTTAACAAGTCGCGCGTGACGGGAACTGTAATCCCCAGGTCACGCCACTGCAAAAGCTGCCGGATCGTGGCCGATCCGGCAGAAAGGACATGGCACTGCACCCCCGGGGCGAACCCCGGGGCGGAACGGACCGCGCCGCCGTAGCGACGCAGCCGACGATCCTCAGTCGGCCTGGCGGCGCAGGAACGCCGGGATATCCAGGTAGTCGTTGGGCAAGTCTGCGGCCGGCGCAGCCGAACCGCCGCCGTTGTTGCTGCCGCTGCCGACCGAGTCGCTGCTCGGACGACGCAGGCCCAGGCCCATGCTGCCGCCGACGGCCTTGGACACCGCATCGCCGCCGCTGGTGTCGAAATCGCCGAACTCCGGCTGGCCAGTGGTGGCGTTGCGCACCAGCTTGATCGGCGCGCGCTGGTCCGGACGCTGGGTCTGGCGGGCAACCGCACGGTTCAGGCCGGTGGCCACCACGGTGACGCGCACTTCGTCCTGCATGTCCGGGTCGAGCACGGTGCCGACGACCACGGTCGCATCTTCCGAGGCGAACGCTTCGATGGTGCGGCCGATCTCGTCGAACTCGGACATGGTGAAATCCGGGCCGGCGGTGATGTTGACCAGGATGCCGTTGGCACCGGCCAGGTTGACGTCGTCCAGCAGCGGGTTCTGGATGGCGGCTTCGGCAGCGGCCTGCGCGCGATCGTCGCCGCGTGCCGAGCCGGTGCCCATCATGGCCAGGCCCATTTCCGACATCACGGTGCGCACGTCGGCGAAGTCGACGTTGATCAGACCCGGACGCACGATCAGATCGGCGATGCCCTGCACGGCGCCCTGCAGCACGTCGTTGGCGGCGCGGAAGGCCTGGATCATGGTGGCGTTGCGGCCGAGCACGGTGATCAGCTTTTCATTGGGGATGGTGATCAGCGAGTCGCAATGCTGGCTCAGCTCCTCGATGCCCTTGAGCGCGACCTGCATGCGGCGACGGCCTTCGAACGGGAACGGCTTGGTGACCACGGCCACGGTCAGGATGCCCATTTCCTTGGCCAGCTGTGCAACCACCGGGGCGGCGCCGGTGCCGGTACCGCCGCCCATGCCGGCGGTGATGAACACCATGTCCGCACCCTGCAGCGCGTCCATGATGCGCTCGCGGTCCTCCAGCGCGGCCTGGCGGCCGACTTCCGGATTGGCGCCCGCGCCCAGGCCCTTGGTGACGTTGGTGCCGAGCTGCAGCTGCAGCTTGGCGCCACAGTTCTTGATCGCCTGCGAGTCGGTGTTGGCGGTGATGAACTCCACGCCATCGACATTGGTGTTGACCATGTGCGCAACCGCGTTGCCGCCGCCGCCGCCTACGCCAACGACCTTGATTACCGCGTTGGGAGCCATCTTTTCGATCAGTTCAAAATGTGCCATGTCAGTGTCCTCTTGAGCCGGGATTGGGGAGTGGGGATTGGGGAGTCGCAAACGCGCTGGTCCCTGGCCCACTCCGCATCACGGCGAGTGTTGTTGTTTGAAAGTCGGGATTCGTGTGCCTGGGCCATGGATGCGCTGTTGCGCTCTACGACTCACCGCACCTACTCCTCGACGCAATGCCTGCAAAAAATTTTACCGCCTACCCGCTCGCCGCTCTCCACTTAATCGTTGCTACCACTCTGCTTTTTCTTCGCCCTTGCCAATCCCAAATTCCGAATTCCAAATCCCGGCCCCTCAGAATTCCCCGCGATACCAGTTCTTCAATTTCTTGAACAAGCTCCCGGCGCGACCGGTCGGGATCGACGGGCGGCGCGGATGTTCGATCTGGCTGCCCATCAGCAGCAGGCCCACGCCGGAAGCGTGCACCGGGTTGCCGACGACTTCGCCCAGGCCGGTGACGTGCTGGGGAATGCCCACGCGCACCGGCATCTGCAACATTTCTTCGGCCAGTTCGACCACGCCTTCCATCTTCGACGCACCGCCGGTGAGCACCATGCCGGCGCGCACCATTTCCTCGAAACCGGAGCGGCGCAGTTCGGCCTGCACCATTTCGAAGATTTCCTCGTAACGGCCCTGCACCGCCTGCGCGAGCGCATGCCGCGGCATGCGCCGCGGCGGGCGGTCGCCGACCGACGGCACCTGGATGCTTTCTTCGGCGGTGGCCAGCTGCGCCAATGCACAGGCGTAGCGCACCTTGATCTGTTCGGCTTCCGGGGTGGGCGTGCGCAGCATGTGCGCAATGTCGTTGGTGACGTGGTCGCCGGCGATCGGCAGCGAGGCGGTGTGGCAGATCGCGCCCTGCACGTAGACCGCAAGGTCGGTGGTGCCGGCGCCGATATCCACCAGTACCACGCCCAGTTCGCGCTCGTCGGCGGTCAGGACCGCCACGCTGGAGGCCAGCGACGACAGCACCAGATCGTCCACCTGCAGGCCGCACTTCTGCACGCACTTGGTGATGTTGGCCGCTGCCGACTGCGCGCACACCACCAGATGCGCGTGCACCTCCAGGCGCACGCCGGTCATGCCGACCGGATTGCGGATGCCTTCCTGCGAATCGTCCAGCACGTACTCGCGCGGGATCGCATGCAGGATGCGCTGGTCGGCAGGAATGGCCACGGCCTTGGCCGCATCCAGCACGCGCTCCAGATCGCTCCAGGTCACTTCGCCGTCGCGGATCGGCACGATGCCGGGCGAGTTCTTGCACTGCACGTGGTTGCCGGAAATCGAAGCGTACACCGAGCGGATTTCGCAACCGGCCATCAGCTCGGCCTCTTCCACCGCACGCTGGATCGACTGCACGGTGGACTCGATGTCCACCACCACGCCGCGCTTGAGACCGCGCGATTCATGCGAACCGATACCGATCACTTCGATCGGATTGCCGGGCGAGTACTCGCCGACCAGCGCGACGACCTTGGAGGTGCCGATGTCCAGTCCAACGATGAGGGATTTGTCGCCTTTGCGGTTCATGTCTTAAAGCCGGGATTCGGGATTTGGGATTCGGGATTGGAGAAAAGCGGGGTACGGGTGCGAGGGAGTTGCAGCACGACCGTGTGATGTGCGGCGGGCGTGGCCGGCGGAGGTTTTTTCTTGGTCTCGGGCACCGCGTTTTCCAAATTCCGTTCGACCGTGAAGCCGTTGGTGTAGCGCAGGTCGGCGCGGGCGATCGGGCGTTGCGGGTCGGCCAGTTGCGGCAGCACGCGGGCGAAGCGCTGCAGGCGCGCGCGCGCGTCGTCGCGGCCGATCACGATCTGCACGCCGTTGCTCAGGCCCAGCGACCAGCTGCCGCGCGCGTCCATTTCCAGACGCTCCACATCCAGCCCGGTTGGCGCGAACAACGCGCGCGATTCGTTGTAAAGCGCCACCACGTCCTGGGTCTTGCTGTCCGGGCCACCGAGTTGCGGCAGCTTGAAATCCTTCAACAACGGCGGGGTGCGGAACAACCGGCCCTGCTCGGACAACATGCGGTCGGTGCCCCAGCGCGCGAACGGCTTGTGCTCGGTGACGTGCACTTCCAGCACGTCCGGCCAGCGCTTGCGCACCTGCGCACTTTCCACCCACGGCAGGCGCGCGATGGCATCCTGCGCGTTCTGCAGCTTCACCGCGAAAAAGCCCGCGCGCGCATACGGCAGGACCACCGCGCGCAACTCTTCGGCCGGCACCCGCTTGAAGTCGCCCGACACCCGCAAGCGCGCCAACGGCCAACGCTCGGCACCGACCCAGCCATTGAGCACGGCCACCACCGGCAACGCGACCAGCGCCACCGCGAGCAACCACGCCAGGATGCGCAGGGTGGCGTTCATGCGCGCGCTCCGCGCGCGGGAATGGGGAATCGGGAATAGGGAATCGCAACGGCGCGTGCTGCGCGCGCGGGATTGGGGATTAGGGATTGGGGATTCGCCACGGCAACAGCAACGGCGCGCATGGCGTCGCTGTTGGCCAATCCCGAATCCCGAATCCCCAATCCCCGCGTCATAGCGTCTGCTCCAGCACGCGCCAGACCAGTTCTTCGAAATCGATGCCGAGCTGGCGCGCGGCCTTGGGCACCAGCGAGTGGCTGGTCATGCCCGGGGCGGTGTTGACCTCCAGCAGATACAGCTGGCCGCTGGCGCGGTCGCGCATCACGTCGACGCGGCCCCAGCCGCTGGCGCCGGCAGCGCGGAAGGCGTCCAGGGCGAGCTGGCGCAGTTGCGTCTCGGCATCGCCGTCCAGGCCCGGGCACAGGTACTGGGTGTCGTCGGCCAGGTACTTGGCGTTGTAGTCGTACCACTGGCCCTTGGGCACGATGCGGATCGACGGCAGCGCGACCTCGCCGAGCACGGCCACGGTGAGTTCGTCGCCTTCGATCAGCTGCTCCATCAGCAGCGCGCCGTCGTAGCGCGCCGCCAGCAGCACGGCTTGTTCGAGCTGGGCCTGGTCGAACACGCGGCTGATGCCGACGCTGGAGCCTTCGTTGGCCGGCTTGACGATCACCGGCAAGCCGATCTGCCGCGCGGCGGCATGGATGTCGTCGGCGCTGGCACCGGCGGCCAGGCGCGCATAGCGCGGCGTGGACAAGCCTAGCGACAGCCACACCTGCTTGGTGCGGATCTTGTCCATGCTCAACGCCGAGCCCAGTACGTTGGAGCCGGTGTACGGCACCTTGAAGGCTTCCATCAGGCCTTGCACGATGCCGTCTTCGCCGCCGCCGTTATGGCCGTGCAGCACATTGAAGACGCGATCGAAGCGTTTTTCGACCAGCGCCTGCGCCAGGGCCGGAATGCCGTCGACCGGCTGCGCGTCGACACCGCGCGCGCGCAGTGCGTCGAGCACGTTGCTGCCGGAGTTCAACGACACTTCGCGCTCGGACGAGGTACCACCGAGCAGCACGGCGACGCGGCCGAACGCGGCCGGATCGCTGGTACGTGCGTTGGGAATCACCGCGCTCATGCGCTCGCTCCGGTGAAACCGTTGTTCATGATGTGCTGCGCGACATAGCCGATATCGCCGGCGCCCATCATCAGCAGCAGATCGCCGTCCTGCAGCACGTCCGGCAGTACTTCGGCCAGGCCGGAAATCTGCCCGACCACCACCGGTTCGCTGCGGCCGCGCGCACGGATCGCACGCGCCAGCGCGCGCGCATCGGCGCCTGGAATCGGCGCTTCGCCAGCCGGATAGACCTCGCTCAGCACCAGCGCATCGACGGTGCTCAGCACCGCGGCGAAGGCATCGAACTGATCGCGGGTACGGCTGTAGCGATGCGGCTGGAATGCGACGACCAGACGCTTGTCCGGCCAGCCGCCACGGGCGGCGGCGAACACCGCTTCCAGCTCGCGCGGATGGTGGCCGTAATCGTCGACTACGCGCACGCGCGCACCGGTGCTGGTGGTGACTTCGCCCAGGTCGTTGAAGCGACGGCCGATACCGGCGAAGTTTTCCAGCGCACGCGCGATGGTCTCCGGCGCCACGCCCAGCTGCCAGCCGATCGCAGCGGCCGCCAGTGCGTTGAGCACGTTGTGGCGGCCCGGCAAGGCGAGCGTCACCGGGGTGGTGGTGCCTTCGGGCAGACGCAGCGTGAAGCGCATGCGCGGGCCGTCCTGCACCACGTCTTCGGCGCGTACGTCGGCGTTTTCGCTCATGCCGTAGCTCATCACGTGGCGCGGCGTCTTGCCGGCCAGCGCAGCCACTTCCGGGTCGTCGATGCACAGCAACGCCAGGCCGTAGAACGGCAGGCGCTGCAGGAACTCGGCGAAGGCGGCCTGGATGCGTGCGAAATCGTTGCCGTAGTTTTCCAGGTGATCCGAATCGATGTTGGTGATCACCGCCATCAGCGGATTCAGGCGCAGGAAGCTGCCGTCGCTCTCGTCGGCCTCGGCCACCAGCCACTGGCCGCCACCGAGCTTGGCGTTGGCGCCGGCGGCCAGCAACTGCCCGCCGATGACGAAGGTCGGATCCAGCCCGCCCTCGCTCAGCACCGCTGCGGCCAGGCTGGTGGTTGTGGTCTTGCCATGCGTGCCGGCCACCGCGATGCCGCGACGGAACCGCATCAACTCGGCCAGCATTGCCGCACGCGGCATGATCGGAATGCGCTGGCTGCGCGCTTCCATCAGCTCGGGGTTGTCTTCGCGGATCGCGCTGGACACCACCACGCAATCGGTGCCGAGCACGTTGGCCGCAGAATGCCCGCGCATCACCCGCGCACCCAGCTTGGCCAGCCGCCGCGTCGCCACGTTATCGGAGTTGTCCGAGCCGGAGACTTCATAGCCCAGCGTCAGCATCACCTCGGCAATGCCGCTCATGCCGGTGCCACCGATGCCGACGAAATGCACGCGCGGAAACGCACGCACCAGGTCGCCACTGTCCTGCAGACGGCGGATCACGCAGCACCTCCGGTGGAGGTGCCGGGATTGGGAATTCGGGATTGGAGATTGGTGGCGATCAATTGAGCGGAGCGGTCGCCATTAACGGATGTCTGCATGCTGTCCTGCTTGTGCTGTTGCTCTTTACGAATCCCAAATCCCGAATCCCCACTCCCGGCTTCCTGGAGAATGATGTCGGCGATGCGTTCGGCGGCGTCCGGCTTGGCCAGGGTGCGGGCGGCCTGCGCCATCGCCAGGCGGCGGGCGGGGTCGGCGAGCAGGGTCTGCAAGACCTGCTGCAGGCGCGCCGCCAGGGTGTCGTCCTGCTTGAGCAGCACGGCGGCATCGGCGCCAACCAGGTATTCGGCATTGCGGGTCTGGTGGTCGTCCACGGCGGCGGCGAAGGGCACCAGCACGCTGCCGATGCCGGCGGCGCACAGTTCGGCCAGCGTGGAGGCACCGGCGCGGCACACGACCAGGTCGGCCCAGGCGTAGGCGGCGGCCATGTCGGCGATGAAGGGTTCGACGCTGGCGTTGACGCCCGCCTGCGCGTACGCGGCCTCGGCTTCGGCACGCAGCTTTTCGCCGCACTGGTGGCGCACGTCCACATCCGGGTGACCGAGCGCAGCCAGTGCCGCCGGCACGGCCTGGTTCAATGCGCGTGCGCCCTGGCTGCCACCGAGCACCAGCACGCGTACGGCACTGCCACGGCCGAGCAGACGCGTGGCCGGCGCGGGAAGCGCTGCGATTTCCGCACGCACCGGATTGCCCACCGCTTCTTCGCCGGCGAAGCTGCCCGGGAAACCGGTCAGCACACGGCGCGCAAACCGCGACAACACCTTGTTGGTCATGCCGGGCGCGCGGTTCTGCTCATGCACCAGCAACGGCACCCCGAGCAGCCGCGCTGCCAGGCCGCCCGGGCCGGCCGCAAAGCCGCCGAAACTGATCACCGCGCGCGGCTGGCGCTTGCGCAGCACGAAGCCGGCGGCGCGCACCGCGCGCATCACCCGCACCGGTGCACCGAGCAATTTCACCAGGCCCTTGCCGCGCAGGCCGCTGATGGCCAGCGTATCGAGTTGAATATCGTGCTGCGGTACCAGCCGGGTTTCCATTGCGCCGTCGGCGCCCAGCCAGGTCACCGGCACGCCACGCGCGCGCAGCACCTTGGCCACGGCCAGACCCGGGAAGATATGCCCGCCGGTGCCGCCAGCCAGAATCATCACTGGTCGGATCCCCGCACCTGGATGTGCAGGCGTTTGCGCGGGATTCGCATGAGCGCTCATGCAATCCTCCCGAAGGTCGGTTCCACGCGCGGCTGCATGCGGCTGGTGCCGCGCAGGAACTCAGACGCATGCGCAGACGTGGCCGAGGCTGCGGCAACCGGTGCCGGCGCGGCGGCAACCGGCTCGCGCTGCGGTTTGCGCGCGGGCGCGTAGGCCGGCGTGGCCGACTCGACCACCGGTTCGGCCGGCTCGGCCGACGGTGCGCCAGCACCCTGCGGCGACAACTTGCTGCGCAGGCGCTCGGCACGATCCATTTCGTAGGACACGCGCAGCAGCAGGCCCATTGCCACGCAGGTCATCAGCACCGACGAACCGCCGGAGGAAATCAGCGGCAGGGTCAGGCCCTTGGTCGGCAGGATGCCCAGGTTCACGCCTACCGAGACAAAGCTCTGCAGGCTGATCCACAAGCCGATGCCGAAGGCGATGTAGCCGGAGAAGTGACGCTTCATTTCCACGCAGCGCATGCCCAGCCAGAACGCGCGGCCGACCAGCAGCGCATACAGCGAGATCACCCCACACACGCCGACAAAGCCGAGTTCTTCGGCGATGACCGAGAAGATGAAGTCGGTATGCGCTTCGGGCAGGTAGTTGAGCTTCTGCACCGAGGCGCCCAGGCCCACGCCGGTCCACTGGCCGCGGCCGACCGCCATCAAGGCGTTGGACAGCTGATAGCCGGAGCCGAGCTGGTCGGCCCACGGGTCCAGGAACGAGGTGATGCGACGTAGCCGGTACGGCTCCAGGATCGCGATGAAGGCGAACACCGGCAGGCCGAACACGATCGGCATCGACATGCGCGGCAGGTTCACCCCGCCCAGCACCAGCATGCCGGCGGTGATCGCCAGCAGCAGCGTGGACGAGCCGAAGTCCGGCTGCATCAGCAGCAGGCCGACCAGTGCGATCGCCACGCCCAGCGGCTTGAGCATCGCCGGCCAGGTCGCATTGACCTCGTCGCGAAAGCGCACCAGGTAGCTGGACAGCCACACGATGTAGAGCACCTTGACCGCTTCGACGGTCTGGAATTTCGACACGCCCAGGTTGATCCAGCGCTTGGCGCCGTTGACGCTGCTGCCCAGGCCGGGCACGAACACCACCATCAGCAGGCCGAAGCAGGCCAACAGCAACACCTGGTTGTACTGCTCGATGGTCTTGAGCTCGGTGCGCATCGCCCAGAACGCCAGGCCCACGCCGATGCCCAGGAACAGCAGATGGCGGGTCAGGTAATAGAACGGATTGTCGGACAGCTCGATCGAACTGGACGCCACCATCACCACGCCCAGCGAGGCGAGCGTGGCCGCGGCCCCGAGCAGCCACGGGTCGTAGCGGCCGCCGATGGCGTCCAGTCGCGTGGCCTGGCGGGACATGTCGTTCATCAGCGCACCTTCAACGTGGCAAGGCCGATCAGCACCAGCACCACCGAAATGATCCAGAAGCGCACGATCACGCGCGGCTCCGGCCAGCCCTTGAGTTCGAAGTGGTGATGGATCGGCGCCATGCGGAACACGCGCTTGCCGGTCAGCTTGAAGCTGGCGACCTGGATCATCACCGACAGCGTTTCGATCACGAACACCCCGCCCATGATCACCAGCACCATCTCCTGGCGCACGATCACCGCGATGGTGCCCAGCACCGCGCCCAGCGACAGCGCCCCGATATCACCCATGAACACCATGGCCGGATAGGTGTTGAACCACAGAAAGCCCAGGCCTGCGCCGGCGATCGCCGAGCAGATGATGATCAGCTCGCCGGCCCCGGGAATCAGCGGGATCTTCAGGTATTCGGCAAACACCACGTTGCCCGAGGCGTAAGCGAACACGCCCAGCGCACAGGCCACCAGCACGGTCGGCATGATCGCCAGGCCGTCCAGACCGTCGGTCAGATTGACCGCGTTGGAGAAGCCGACGATCCAGAAATAGGCGATCACCACGAAGCTCACGCCGGCCAGCGGCAGCGCGATCGACTTGAACATCGGGATGTAGAAGGTGATCGCGGCCGGCACGTCGGCGGTGTAGTACAGGAACAGGCCCGCAGCCAGGCCGAAGATCGACTGCAGCAGATACTTCCAGCGCGACTTCAGGCCGTTGGGATCGCGGCGCACGATCTTGATCCAGTCGTCGTACCAGCCGATCGCACCGAAACAGACCATCACCGCCAGCACCAACCACACGTAACGGTTGCGCAGGTCGCCCCACAGCAGCACCGACAAGGTCACCGTCAGCAGGATCAGCGAGCCGCCCATGGTCGGGGTACCGGCCTTGGAGAAATGCGTCTGCGGGCCGTCCTGGCGGATCGGCTGGCCACCCTTGAACTGGGCCAGCTTGCGGATCACCGCCGGGCCCATCCACAGCGACAGGAATAGCGCGGTCAGCGCGGCCAGGATGCCGCGGAAGGTCAGATAGTTGAACAGCCCGAACAGGCTCTCCAGTTGCTGCAGCCAACGCGCCAGCTCAAGCAGCATGGGATGCGTCCTCCGCCGGTGCGAGCAGCGCGGCGACGATGCGGTCCATGGCGCTGCCACGGGAGCCTTTCACCAGCAGCATGGGCGGGGTTTGCGCCGTGGTGGCGGCAGTCTGCGCCGCCGCACCGGTGTGTTCGTACATCGAAGAAGATTCCTGCGTTTGGGTCGGCGAAACGGCGAGCTGCGCCAGATCCGCCTGCAAGGCCGCGATCAACGCGGCATGGGTGGCGAACACGCGGCCGCCCTCGCCGAACGCCTGTGCGGCGGCGGCACTGAGCTCGCCTAGCGCGTACAGGCGCTGCAGCTTGGCCGCGCGCGCGCGACGGCCGGCGGCGGCATGCAGGGCGGCGCCTTCCGGGCCGAGTTCGCGCATGTCGCCGAGCACCAGCCAGCCTTCGCCAGGCGCAGCGGCCAGGGTGTCGATGGCGGCATCCAGCGAGCCGGGGTTGGCGTTGTAGCTGTCGTCGATCAGCACCGCGCCGCCAGGCAGGGCGTGGGTGATCTGACGGCCGGCCACCGGACGAACCTGCGCCAGGCCGGCGGCAATGATCGGCAAGGCGATGCCCGCACCCAAGGCCAGGCCGGCCGCCGCCAGCGCGTTGAGCACGTTGTGGCGGCCCGGCAACGGCAGCGCGATCTGCGCCTGGCCTTTCGGGGTCACCAGGGTGAATTGCGCGCCACTGGCCTGCAGCCGCAAGCCATGCGCGGTGATGTCGGCACTGGCCTGCAGGCCGTAGCGCAACACGCGGCGGCCCTGCACCGGCTGCGCATGCAGTTGCTGCTCGAACCAGGCACCGAAGGCATCGTCGGCATTGATCACCGCCACGCCATCGGCCGGCAATGCGGCGTAGATGGCGCCCTTGGTGCGGGCGACGCCGAGCAGGCTGCCCAGGCGTTCCAGATGGGCAGGCGCAATGTTGTTGACCAGGGCCACGTGCGGCTGGGCGATCTCGGTGAGATAGGCGATATCGCCCGGCTTGCCGGCGCCCATTTCGTAGATCGCCAGGTCCGCATCGTCCGGCGCCGCGATCACCGCCAGCGGCAGGCCGATCTCGTTGTTGCGGTTGCCCGGCGTGGCGTACACGGTGGTGCCGTCGACACGCCCGGCCTCGGTCAGGATGGCCAGCAGCAAGGCCTTGACGCTGGTCTTGCCGTTGGAGCCGGTCAAGGCGATCACCCGCGTGGCGCGGTCGCGCTGCATGCCGGCAGCGATACGCGCCAGCGCCAGTTCAGTATTTTCCACCAGCACCTGCGGCACGCTCAGCTCCGGCAGCAGGCGATCGACCAGCACACCGCTGGCGCCGTGCGCCACCGCGTCTGCGACAAAGTCGTGCCCGTCGAAACGCTCGCCGCGCAGCGCCACGTACAGGCTGCCGTTGGCCAGCGTGCGGGTGTCGTTGCCGACGGTGTCGATCATGGCGTCGTCGCCATGCAGCTCGCCACCGGCCCAGTGGGCGATCAACGACAGCGGCGTGAGCTTCATGCGCGCACTCCCAGCACGGTACGCGGCAACAAGGCCTGCGCCGCCACGATGGCGTCGTCGAAGGCATGCCGCACGCCGGCGACTTCCTGGTACGGTTCGTGGCCCTTGCCGGCGATCAGCACGATGTCGGAGGCACTGGCCATGCTGATGGCCTGATGGATCGCCGCGGCGCGGTCGCGCTGCACGATGGCCGCATCCGGGCGCGCGAAGCCGCGCAGGATATCGGCCACGATCACATCGCCATCTTCGCCGCGCGGGTTGTCGTCGGTGACGATCGCCACGTCGGCATTGACCTCGGCAATGGCCGCCATCTGCGGGCGCTTGCCGGTATCGCGCTCGCCACCGCAGCCGAACACGCAGATCAGCCGGTCCTGTGCATGCGCGCGCAGGCTGGCCAATGCCTGTTCCAGCGCGTCGGGCGTGTGTGCGTAGTCGACGACCACCAGCGGTGCGCCATGCGCACCACCCAGGCGATTCATGCGGCCGTGGATCGGTTGCAACCGACCGAGCACTTCGGCGATCTGCGCCGGCGCGATCTCCAGCGCAGACAACGCACCGGCCACGGCCAGCAGGTTGTCCACATTGAAGCGGCCCAGCAGCGGCGAGTGCACCGGGTGCACCTGGCCGTCGAGATGCAGCGCGAAATTGATGCCGTTGTGATCCAGCTGCAGTGCCTGCGCACGCACGCCTGCCTGGGCCTGCGCACGCGAACTCACGCCGATCGCGCGCAGCGCGGGGTCGAGCGAGGCCAGCAGCGTGCGGCCGAATTCATCGTCCAGGTTCACCACCGCGGCTTTCAATCCGGCGCGCGTGAACAGCCTGGCCTTGGCCGCGCCGTACTGCGCCATGTCGCCGTGGTAATCGAGATGGTCGCGGGTGAGATTGGTGAACACCGCCACGTCGAAATGCACTGCATCCACGCGGCCCTGGTCCAGCGCATGCGAGCTGACTTCCATCGCCACCGCCTGCGCGCCCGCGTCGCGCAACTGCGCCAGCAAGGCATGCGTCTGCAGCACCAGCGGCGTGGTGAAACCGGTCGGCACGGCGCTGCCGTACAGGCCGACACCCAGGGTGCCGAGCGTGCCGGCCGGGGTGCCGAGCAGCGTCAGGGCCTGCGCCAGCAATTGCACGGTGGAGGTCTTGCCGTTGGTGCCGGTGACGCCGACCATGCGCATCGCCCGCGAGGGCTGGCCGTGGAACTGATCGGCCATCGCGCCCAGGCGCGCACGCAGGCCCGGCACCGCGATCGCGTCGGCCGGTGCCGGCAGATCGGCCGGCGCCGGCGGCTCGAACAACACCGCCGCCGCGCCATTGGCGCGCGCCTGGTCGACAAAGCCCAGACCATGCGCACCGAAACCGGCGATCGCCACGAAGGCATCGCCCGCACGCACCGCACGGCTGTCCATCACCAGGCCCGACACCTGCACCTCGCGCGCAAGCGGCACGTCCGGCAACAACTGCGACAGCGGCATGCTGCGGCTCACTGGCGGCTCTCCTGCAACGGTGCAGGCTGGGCGGGTGCGGGCAATGCAGCCGGCGCGAGTGCGGTGGGAATACCCGCAGACACTTCATCCACCGGGTCCGGCACCAACGCCGGATCCAGATCGGCCGGCTGCGGCTTGACCACCGGCTGCCCGGTCTTGCCGGCGGCCTGCGCCGCCAGCCACGACTGGATGTCGTCCGGCGGCACGTCCATCAGCCGCAGCGCGCCTTCCATCACCCTGTGGAACACCGGCGCCGACACCAGGCCGCCGTAATACACCTTGCCCTGCGGATCGTTGATCACGATGACGGTGGCAAAGCGCGGACGCGTGGCCGGCACCAGGCCGGCGAACAGCGCGTTGTAATGCCCGCGCTCGTACCCGTTGGCGCCGTTCTTGCGCGCGGTACCGGTCTTGCCGGCGACGTGATAGCCCAGGATCGCCGCGCCCTTGGCGCCGCCCTGGGTGACCACGGTTTCCATCATGTCGATGACCTGGCGCGCCACTTCCGGAGTGACCACCTGGCGGGTTTCGTTGTGCTGGCCGCGCACGAAGGTCGGCGGGGTCAGCTTGCCGCCGTTGCCCAGCGTGGCGTAGGCCTGCGCGATCTGCAGCGGCGTCACCGACAGGCCGTAGCCGTAGGACATGGTGGTCTTGGACGGGCCGCTCCAGCGCGCCGGCTGCAGCACCACGCCGGCCGATTCGCCGGGAAAACCGCTGTGCGGGGCAGCGCCGTAACCGAAGTTGCGGATCGACTGATAGAAGGTCTGGTCCGGCACCTTGGCGGCGATCTTGGCCGCGCCGATGTTGGAGCTGCGGGTGATCACGCCGGTGACGTTGAGCACGCCGTTGTTGCGCGGCACATCGCGGATGGTGAAGCGCCCCACCGACATGTAGCCGGGGTTGGTGTCGATGACGGTGTCCTTGGTCACCACACCGGCGGTCAGCGCGGTGGCCACGGTCAGCGGCTTCATCGTCGAGCCCGGCTCGACCAGATCGGTGACCGCACGGTTGCGGCGCGCCGACGGGTTGATGCCGGTGACCGCGTTGGGGTTGTAGGTGGGCAGGTTGACCATCGCCAGCACTTCGCCGGTGGCCACATCCATCACCACCATCGAACCGCCGGCCGCATTGTTTTCGACCAGTGCGTTGCGCAGCTCCTTGTAAGCCAGGAACTGGATGCGGCGGTCGATGCTCAGCGTCAGGTCCTTGCCCGGCTGCGCCGGACGTACCAGATCCACGCTCTCCACGATCGCGCCGCGCGCATCGCGCACCACCTTCTTGGAGCCTGGCTTGCCGCGCAGCCATTCGTCGAAGGCCAGCTCCAGGCCTTCCTGGCCGCGGTCGTCGATATTGGTGAAGCCCAGCACGTGGGCCATCGCCTCGCCTTGCGGATAGAAGCGCCGGAACTCGCGCTGCGAGAACACACCAGGGATCTTCAGGTCGACAATGGCATGTGCCTTGTCCGGGTTGATCCGGCGCTGCAGGTACATGAATTCCTTGCCGGCCTTCTGCGCCAGCTTGGCGTTCAACTCGTCCAGCGGCTGGCCGAGCGCCTTGGCCAGCTCGGGGATGCGGTCCGGGTTGCGCAACAGTTCCTGCGGATTGACCCAGATCGATTCCACCGGCGTGGACACTGCCAGCGGCTCGCCGTTGCGGTCGGTGATCATGCCGCGCGAGGTGGCGATCGGCAGTTCGCGCAGATAGCGCGCTTCGCCCTGGCGCTGGTAGAAATCGCGGTTGACCAGCTGCACGAACGCCGCCCGGCCGATCAGCGTCACCGAGCACAGGCCCAGCGCGATGCCGACCAGCGTCAGGCGGCCACGCAGGTTGAAGTTGCTGCGCGCGCGGTTGCGGCCGGCCTTCATGGCGCACCTCCGTGTGCGCCACCCTGCGGGCGGCTACGCCGTGCAAAACGGCTGTCCTGCCGTTTTGTCATGGGCGTACCTGTGTGTGCGCCACCCTGCGGGCGGCTGTGCCGTGCAAAACGGCTGTCCTGGCGTTCGCTCATGGGCGCACCACCACGATGTCGTTGGTCTCCGGGAACTTCATCCCGATGCGCGCACGCGCAACCTGATCCACGCGATTGCTTTCCGCCCAGGTGGCCTGCTCCAGCTGCAGCCGGCCGAATTCGATATTCAATTCATCGCGCGTGTGCTCGAGCTTGGACAACTGCACGAACAGCTTGCGATGCATGTGGCGCATGTACACGACCCCGATCGCCGAGGCGATGCTGCAGGCAAGCAGCACGATGAGCAGCAGGCGGCTCATGCGGCGTCTCCTTGAGACGCCGGGATTGGGGATTCGGGATTCGAGATTCGCTCAGAGCGCTTTTCCAATCCCGAATCCCTACTCCCGAATCCCAGCTTCTCAGCCACCCGCAACACGGCGCTGCGGGCGCGCGGGTTGACGCTCAGTTCGGCGTCGTCGGCCTTGATGGCGCCGCTGATCAGCTGCAGCGTCGGCACGAACGGCTGCGCTTCGGGCAGGCGGCGGTTGCTCGGCGGGGCCTTGGCGTAGCGGGCCATGAACTGCTTGACGATGCGGTCTTCCAGCGAATGGAAGCTGATCACCGCCAGGCGGCCGCCGGGCTTGAGCGCGCCCAGGGCGGCGTCCAGGCCGGCTTCCAGATCGTCCAGCTCGCGGTTAATGTAGATGCGGATCGCCTGAAAGCTGCGCGTGGCCGGATGGGTCTTGCTGTCGCCGCGCGGCATCACCGAGGCGATCAGCTCGGCCAGTTGCGCGGTGCGCAGCAGCGGCTGTTCGGCGCGGCGGGCCACGATGGCGCGCGCGATGCGGCGGCTCTGGCGCTCTTCGCCATAGGTCCACAGCACGTCAGCGATCTCGCGGTCGCTGGCATGCGCCAGCCACTCGGCCGCGCTCTGGCCGGCGTCCGGATCCATGCGCATGTCCAGCGGGCCGTCCTTGCCGAAACTGAAACCGCGCCCGGCCACGTCCAGCTGCGGCGAGGACACGCCCAGATCCAGCAGGATGCCGTCGACGGTTGCCGCAGCGACCACCTGGCCGAGGCCGGCAAAGCTGCCGCGATGGATGGACACGCGCGCATCGTCACCGAACGACTGTTCGGCCACGGCAATCGCGTCGGGGTCCTTGTCCATCACCAGCAGTCGACCTCCCGGGCCAAGATGTTGCAGCACGCCACGGGCGTGTCCGCCACGTCCGAACGTGCCATCGAGATAGGTTCCGTTTTCGATCACCTGCAGGCCGTCCAGAACCTGCGTGTACAGCACCGGCACATGGGCCGCCGGTGGCTGCGACACCGGGTGACCGGGCTGCGCTTCACCGCGCATCCGGGCACCCCGGCTCACAACCTGAGATCGAGCAATTCATCGCCCAGATCCCCGTCAGACAATGTCTGCTGGATCAGTGCGCGATGTGCCTGCTCGCTCCAGAGTTCGAATTTGTCGCCCATGCCCAGCAGCACGGCCTTCTTCTCGATGCCGACCGCATTGCGGTGGCTGGCCGGGATGCTCAGACGGCCATTGGCGTCCAGCTCCAGCACTGCGGAAGAACCCACCAGTTTCTGCTGCAGCGTGCGGACCACGCGTTGGGTATTGGGCTTGGACATCACATCGTCACGCACCCGCTCCCACTCCTTTTCCGCGTACAGCCACAGGCACCCGGCTTCGAACGGGTTGTAGGTGAGCACCAGGCGATTGCCGCTCACGCGCGTGACCAGGTCGCGGTACGCGGTTGGCACCGCCATACGCCCCTTGTCGTCCACCGTGATGGCAGTCTCGCCCTGAAACACCGAATACAACCTCGAATACCCGCTGGGGGATCATTGAACCACGAAAAACCACAAAACACCTGGTTTTCCCTCCGTTGCCCACCTTAGCAGCGCGTCAAAGGTTGTCAACAACTTTGAAGGTCACAAATCGCCAGTCGCATCAATGAGTTGCAGCACTCTTTAGAGACTTGTTCAAAGGTTATCCACAAGTTGCTGTTTCATCTCAGATTTTGAGATTGAACAAAAATTCAGGGGCGTGAAGGCCATGTAAACCCGACCGCAGTCTCACTTCACACTGCGCCAGCTGCACATGGTCGTTGCGCAAACAGGCGACAATCGGCGCCATGTGCCTGGTCGCTCTTGCCTGGAAAACCCACCCGCGTTGGCGCCTGCTGCTGGCGGGCAACCGCGATGAATTCCACGACCGGCCGACCGCTGCACTGGCGCGCTGGCCGGCACCCGCCGACGGCGTGCTGGCGGGCCGCGACCTGCGCTCGGGCGGCAGCTGGGTGGGGTTGGGCAGCGACGGCCGCGCCGCAGTGGTGACCAATGTGCGCGACCCGCTCGCCACCGCGTCCGGCCGCTCGCGCGGACATCTCATTGCCGACTACCTGGCCGGCAGCCTGGACGGGGCCGTGTACGCCGGCGACCTGGCAGCGGCTGCGCACGAATTCCCGCCATTCAATCTATTGCTGTGCGACGCCGAGCGCTGCGAACACCTCAGCAACCACCCGCCGTTGGCACGCACGCTGGCGCCGGGCATCCACGGCATGTCCAACGGCCCGCTGGACGCGCACTGGCCCAAGACCGCCGCGCTGACTGCAGTCCTGCGCGACTGGTGTGCCGCCGGCAGCGACGACCTGCAACCGCTGTGGACCGCCCTGGGCAACCCCGCCATCGCGCCCGACGCCGCCCTGCCCCACACCGGCGTGGACCTGCCCACCGAACGCCTGCTCTCGGCCGCCTTCATCAACGGCTCCAGCTACGGCACCCGCGCCAGCACCATCGTCGCGGTGGACCACCAGGGCAGCGGCTTCATCCACGAACGCCGCTTCGGCCCCGCCGGGATCTTCCAGGGCGAAACGCGGCTGGACATCGTCGGGACGCGTCGACAATGACTGCCGCAACCAGCGCACAGTGATCGCAGCCAAGGCAAGGCGCCCACCAACGCACCCAAGTGCAAGCCCCCTTGAGTCAAGGGGGCGCGGCGACAGCCGCAGGGTTCTGGCGTGCCCGGAGCGGGGCCCGGGTTTTGTACTGGCGAAGGCGGTACGAAGCGCGGGTGTCTTCTTGGGGCGAACGCCCAAAGAAGGCAGCGAGACAGCCGCGGGCGTTCTGGCATGCCCGCAGCGGGGCCCGCGTTTTGCAATACCGAAGGCGGTACCAAGCGTGGGTGTGGTCTTGGGGCGAACGCCCAAAGAAGGCAGCGACACAGCCGCGGAGGTTCTGGCCCCCAGAGGGGCCCCGCGTTGAGAAGGGCGAACGCCCGAAAGTAAGGTGGCGGAGCCGGCCGGTAAGCCGGGTTCTGTCGTGGACAGTCATTCGTCTAGGCGCTACGTCACCGCAGCGCTCAAGCAACCTACCCGGATCCAGCGCGGGCCACGCCAATGGATCCCTATTTGGTCTTGCTCCAGGTGGGGTTTGCCGTGCCGGTCCGTTACCGGACTCGCGGTGCGCTCTTACCGCACCATTTCACCCTTACCGGCCCCTCGCCACCCCTCTGCGGCCTCCGAACGCACTTGGCGATACCTATATGCATCGCCGACACGCTTCAGTGGCGGCAGAGGGGTGACGAGGGACGTAGGCGGTATCTTTCTGTTGCACTTTCCGTCGGCTTGCGCCGCCCAGGCGTTACCTGGCACCTTGCCCTATGGAGCCCGGACTTTCCTCGGCACTCTTGCGAGTGACGCGACTGTCTGGCCGACTCCGCCGGGGCGCACTATACGCTATCGCCACCGTGCAGAACGGCGCAACGCTGCCAGCCCCGCCATCGCCGGCAGGCCCGCAATTGCCCGTAGGAGCGCACCCGGGCGCGAGAGGCCTTACCGAGAAAAATCCCGGTGCATGTCAACGTGCTCCTGCAACAACACACCTAGCCGCCATACAAGGCCTTGCGCGGCGCACCGGTCAGCTCGGCGGCCAGCTTGGCGGCGGTGGACGGCGGCAGGTGTTCGGCCAGCTTGGCGTAGACGCGGCGGCCTTCGGCCAGCTGGCCTTCGGCGGCGTCGGCGGCGCCCTGCACCATCACCACGAACTCGCCCTTGCGCTGGTTGTCGTCGGCTTCGACCCTGGCCTGCAGCTCGGCCAGGGTGCCGTCGAGCACGGTTTCGAACAGCTTGGTCAGCTCGCGGGCGATCACCGCCGGGCGCTCGTCGCCGAAGGCCCCGCGCAGGTCGGCCAGCGACTCGACGATGCGGTGCGAGGACTCGTAGAACACCAGGGTGCGGGTTTCGCCGGCCAGGTGCGCCAGGCGCTCGCGGCGGGCGGCGCTTTTGGCCGGCAGAAAGCCCTCGAAGCCGAAACGGTCGCTGGGCAGGCCGGCCACGCTGAGCGCGGCGATGGCGGCGCAGGCACCCGGCACCGGGCTGACCCGGATCCCGGCCGCGCGGGCGGCGCGCACCAGCTTGAAGCCGGGGTCGCTGACCAGCGGGGTGCCGGCGTCACTGACGATGGCCAGCGACTCGCCCTCGCGCAGGCGCGCGACGATGCGCTCGGACATCGCCTCTTCGTTGTGGTCGTGCAGGGCCAGCAGCGGGCGGTCGATGCCGAAATGGCCGAGCAGCTGGCGGGTATGGCGGGTGTCTTCGGCGCAGATCGCGGCCACGCCACGCAGCACCTCCTGCGCACGCGGCGACAGGTCGGCCAGGTTGCCGATCGGCGTGGCGACCACGTGCAGGGTTCCGGGGGAGGTCATCAACGGTATTCCGTAGGGCAAAGGGTAGAATCGTAGCGTTTTTAACGGTCCGCCCCGGCGGGCCCCGTCCAATGGATCTGAAATGAACAAGCGTGTTGCAAGGATCTCCGCCCTGTCGCTGATGGTGATGCTGGCCGCCGGTTGCGCCACCAGCAGCGTGACCCAGACCGCCTCGCCGACCCAGAGCGCGGCGCTGGCGTTGCTGGACCAGGGCAAGCCGCGCGAGGCGGCGCAGCAACTGGAAGCCGAGGCGGCCAGCGCCAGCGGTGCGCAGCGCAGCCGCCTGCTGGCCGCATCTGCATTCGGCTGGCACGACGCCGGCGATGACGCGCGTGCGCGCACGCTGCTAGCGCAGGTCACCCCGCGCCATCTCAGCGGCGAAGACCGCGCCCGCTTCGCGCTGCTGACCGGCGAGCTGGCGGTGATCGACAAGCAGGCCGCGCAGGCGCTGCAGGCGCTGGGCGACAGCCCGCAAGGCCTGCCGCAGCCGCTGCAGACCCGCTGGCTGCTGGCACGCGCCGCCGCACTGGAAGGCACCGGCGACCTGTTCGGGGCCGCCGCGGACCGCGCACGCGCCGACGCCAGCCTGACCGGCACCCCGCGCAGCGAAAACCAGCGCGCGATCGTGCGCCTGCTCGCCGCACTCGACGACGCCACGCTGAAGGGCCGCACTGCGGCGCTGCCGGCGGGCGACCCGCTGTACAACTTTGCCGGGCGCGCCTTGATCAGCCGCGGGCTGGCGCTGCCACGCGCGTTCGATCGCGACGCGCAATGGGGCTTTGACACCAGCAAGCGCCCGCCGGCCGAACGCGACGGCTACCGCCCGCCGGTCAAGCTGGGCGTGCTGCTGCCGCTCAGCGGCAGCCTGGCGACCGCCTCGGCGCCGGTGCGCGACGGCCTGCTGGCCGGTTACTACGCCGAAACCCGCCGCCGCCCGGAACTGCGCTTCTTCGATACCGCCGGCACTGCCGCCGGCGCCAATGCCGCCTACGACAAGGCGGTGAGCGCCGGGGTCGACTACGTGGTCGGCCCGCTGGGTCGCGACGAGGTCAGCGCCGTGTTCGCGCGCGGCCAATTGGCAGTGCCGGTGCTGGCGCTCAACCGCCCCACCGACAACAAGGCACCGCCCAGCGGCAGCGCCGGCTTCTCGCTGGCGCCGGAAGACGACGGCATCATGGCCGCCGAATACCTGCTCTCGCGCGAGCGCCGCAACGTGCTGATCGTCGGCACCAGCGACGACAACGGCAAGCGCACCATCAAGGCCTTCCGCGACCGTTTCACCGAACGCGGCGGCAGCGTCGCCGGCAGCATCAGCGTGGCCGAGGTACCGGGCGACATCGGTGCGCAGCTGCGCAACTACGGTGCTGCCGATGCGGTATTCCTGGCGGTGCGCGGCAACACCGCGCGCGCGCTGGCGCCGCAACTGGCCTTGAGCGGATTCGCCGGCAAATCGCGCGTGGGCACCTCGCAGCTGGTGGCCGGCACCGGCAAGGTCGAAGACGACCTGGCCCTGGACGGCATCATCTACCCCAGCGAAACCTGGACCGCGCTGGGCGTGTCCGGGCTGCCGGCCTCCACCCAGGTTGCCAGCACGCTGCCCAGCGCACGCGGACCCGGCGCGCGCCTGTTCGCGTTCGGCTACGACGCCTGGAAGATCAGCGCCTATCTGGAAAAACTCGCCACCGGCACCGACGGCGGCCTGCGTGGCGCCACCGGCACGCTGCATCTGGATGGCTTCGGCAACGTGCTGCGCACCCCGGCCTGGTCCACCTTCAACGGTGGCCGCCCGGTGCCGATCGCCGACGGCCGTTGACGCCATGCCGGCAGCGCGCCAGCAGCGGGGTGCGGCGGTGGAAGCGGCCGCACGCACGCTGCTGGAGCAGGCCGGGTTGCAGCTGGTGGTGGGCAATGCCAACTACCGCGGCGGCGAACTGGATCTGGTGATGCGCGACGGCCAGGCACTGGTGTTCGTGGAAGTGCGCTATCGCCGCGACAACCGCTTCGGCGGCGGCGCGGCATCGGTGGATGCGCGCAAGCGCCGCAAGCTGGTGCTGGCCGCGCAGTTGTTCCTTGCCTATCACCCGGCGCTGGCGACCTTGCCGTGCCGCTTCGATGTAGTGGAAGCCAGCGGCGAGCCGGTGGTGCTGAACTGGATCCGCGACGCCTTCCGCGCCGACGATTGCTGACGACGACCCACGCGCGATGCCGACCATCATCACCCATGCCGCGGTGCCGCTGGCGCTCTGGTGCGCCAGTGAACGCGGCCGCCTGTCGCCGCGCCTGCTCGGTGCCGGCATCGTCGCGGCGATGTTGCCCGATGCCGATGTGCTGGCGTTCGCGTTGCATGTTCCGTATGCGGATGCGTTCGGCCATCGCGGTGCCAGCCACTCGTTGCTGTTTGCCGGGCTGATCGCGCTGCTGGGTGGTGTTGCGCATCGCCTGTTGCGTGCGGACGCGCTGCAGGCAGCAGCGTTCTTGTTCGTCTGCGCCGCATCGCATCCATTGCTGGATGCGATGACCTCCGGTGGCCTGGGCGTTGCACTGACCTGGCCCTGGAGCGAGGCGCGCTGGTTCGCGCCATGGCGGCCGATTCGCGTGTCGCCTTTCGCCAACGGTTTCTTCAATGCGCGCGGCCTTGCCACGCTGCTCTCCGAGCTGCGCTGGGTCTGGCTGCCGCTCACCGTCGCGGTGCTGGGATGGAAATGCATCCAGCGCGCGGCACCACAGGATCACACTTCATGACCGATGTGCTTCCCACTGCCTTGGCCGCGTTACTGGCCGCGCGGCTTGGCCCCGATGGCTGGTTGACCGGCGACGACGCGCGGCGCCGCTATGGCGAGGACGATTCGCGCCGCTGGGCATTGCCCGCCGCCGTCGCCTTGCCGGGCGATACCGAGGATGTGGTGGCGATCGTGCAGGCCTGCCGCGCGCATGGCGTGCCGATCGTCGCGCGCGGCGCCGGCACCGGCACCACCGGTGCGGCGGTGCCGTTTTCCGGCGGCGTGGTGATGTCGATGGCACGCATGGATCGCATCCTTGCGCTGCGTCCGGCCGATCGCTGCGCCATCGTGCAACCGGGCCTGCTCAACGGCCAATTGCAGCAGGCCTTGCAGCCGCATGGCCTGTTCTGGCCGCCGGATCCGTCCAGCGCGGACATCTGCAGCGTCGGCGGCAACCTGGCCACCAATGCCGGCGGCCCGCGCGCGGTGAAATACGGCGCCACCCGCGACAACGTGCTCGGCCTGGTCGCTGTGACCGGCACCGGCGAGGTGATCCGCTGCGGCGGCGCGTACACGAAGAATTCCACCGGCTACGACCTGACGCATCTGCTGGTCGGCAGCGAAGGCACCCTGGCGATCATCGTCGAAGCGACCTTGAAGCTGACGCCGCGCGCGATCGCGCAAGCCGGCGTGCGCGCGCTGTATCGCGATGCGGCCAGCGCCGCGGCGGCGGTGTCGCGCATCATGGCGCAACCGACCACGCCGAGGATGCTGGAATTCATGGATGCCAGTGCGATCGCATTACTGCGCCGCAACGGCAGCGATGTGCCCGAGGCCGGCGCGATGCTGCTGATCGAAGCCGATGGCGATCACGACACCCTGCCCTACGCATTGCAGGCCTTGCACGATGCCGCCGATGGCGAGGGCGTGGTGAGCCTGGACGTGGCCGCCGATGGCAGCGCGCGCGACAGGTTGTGGGCCGCGCGGCGTGCGCTGTCGCCGGCATTGCGCACGATCAAGCCGGGCAAGATCAACGAGGACGTGGTGGTGCCGGTCTCGCGCATCCCCGAACTGGTGGCCGGCGTGGAAGCGCTTGCCGCCGAATTCGCGTTGCCGATCGTGGCCTTCGGCCATGCCGGCAACGGCAACCTGCACGTCAACATCATGTACGACCCGGCCGATGCCGACGAAGACGCGCGCGCACATGCCGCATTGCCGCGTCTGTTCGCACTGGTGCTGTCGCTGGAAGGCACACTCTCCGGCGAGCACGGCATCGGCGTGGCCAAGCGCGACTTCATGGCCCAGGCCTTCAGCGCAGCGACGCTGGCGGCGATGCACGCGATCAAGGCCGCGCTGGATCCGGACGGGATCCTGAATCCGGGCAAGGTGCTGCCACCGCGCTAGTGGCGTTGTCGCCTCAGCGCGTCACCCCGATAAAGCGCAAACCCACCCCCGGTTCGGTGACGATGTAATGCGGGTCGGCAGCATCGTCGTGCAGTTTCTGACGCAGTTTGCCGACCAGGATGCGCAGGTAATGGGTGTCTTCTTCATGGGTGGGACCCCACACCTCGCGCAGCAGTTGCGGCTGGGTGACCACGCGGCCGGCGTGCTTGAGCAGCAGCGCGAGCAAGGCGTATTCCTTGCGGCTCAAGGGCACCGCTTCGCCATCGAGGGTGACCTCGCGCAGGCCCAGGTGGATGTGCAGGCGGCCGTCGTCGAACACGCTCTCTTCCACCGTGCTGCCGGCGCCGGCCTGGCGCAGCAGTGCGCGGATGCGCGCCATCAGTTCCTGCACGCCGAACGGCTTGGTGACGTAATCGTTGGCGCCGGCATCGAGCGCGGCGACCTTTTCGGTTTCGCCGGCGCGCACGGTGAGCATGATCACCGGCACGTTGGACCACTGGCGGATCTCGCGCAGCACCTCGTGGCCGTCGCGATCGGGCAGGCCGATGTCCAGCACCACCAGTTCGGCGCCCTGCCCGGCCAGCGTGGCCAGGCCTTCCTCGGCGGTGCCGGCCTGCAGCACGCGGTAGCCCTGCGCACGCAGGCTGATGTCGAGAAAGCGGCGGATCTGCGGCTCGTCGTCGACGATCAGCACGCGGGCAGGCGGGATGGCAGTGGGGTCAGTCGGCATCGGGGCGAGGTGGCGCGGCGGGAACGAGCAACGGCAGCGTAATGCGGATCGTGGTGCCGTGACCATCGGCGCCGGCCAGCGCCTCCACGCTGCCGCCATGCGCGCCGATCATGCCCTGGCAGATGGTCAGGCCCAGCCCGGTGCCATGACGGCCGCGGTCGCCACGCTCCACGCTGTAGAACATGTCGAAAATGCGCGCACGCTCGTCCTCGGGAATGCCGGGACCCTGGTCGCCGATATCGATCTGCAGAGCGCCGGCCTGCAGCCGTGCCTGCACGGTGACGGCCACACCGGCTGGCGAAAATTTTGCCGCATTCTCCAGCACGTTGAAGATGGCCTGTTCCACCAGCGCCGGGTGCACCCAGATCGCCGGCAGGTCGGCGGCCAGATCCAGTTGCAGGCGCACCGCCGGCTGGTAGCGCTGCAGCCGCCGCGTGGCCGAGCCGATCAGCTCGTCCACACCGATCCAGTCGCGCTTCAAGGTCAGCCCGGTGTGGCCGAGCCGGGTCATGTCGAGCAGGTTCTGGATGTAGCGATCCAGCCGCTCGCCTTCGAGCTGGATGGTGTCGAGCAGGCTGTGGCGGTCCTGCGCGTCCATCGCATCGCCGTAGCTGGCCAGGCTGCTGGCCGAGCCGATCATCGAGGCCAGCGGCGAGCGCAGATCGTGCGAGACCGAGGACAGCAATGCCGAGCGCAGGCGCTCGGTTTCGCCACTGACACGCGCTCCTTCCAGATCGGCGACCAGGCGCGTGCGCAGCGCCGCCTGGCCGATGTCCTCCACCATCGCTTCGGCCAGCCGACGCTCCTCCAGGCCGGGCCGCTGCACGCTCTGACGGAAGCGCAGCGCGGCCACCCCGAGGCTGCCGCGTTCGTGCCGCACCGGCAGGCACCACCACTGCGCACCGGCCAGCGTATCGGTGAAGCGGCCGGCCGGCTGACCGTGGCGCTGGGTCCAGTCCGCCGCGCTGCGATCGAGTGCACCGAAGCTGGCCGGTGCATCGCTTTCGCGCTGCTCCAGACGCAACCAGGCCTCGGCATCCAGGGCCGTGGCCAGCGCGCGACGGCCGGCTTCCAGCACCTGCCCCAGGTCGGCGGCGGTGCTGAGCTCGCGGGCCAGCGTCTGCAGCGCATTGGCATGCGCATTGGCAGCGCGCAAGGCCAGCACCTGGCTGCGCAGGCGCGAGGCCAGGCGGCCGGCGACCAGGGCGGCGATCAGGAACAGGCATACCGTCACCACGCCCTGGCGCGCGCTGATGTGCAGGGTGAAGCGCGGTTCGATGAAGAAGAAGTTGTAGGCGACAAAACTCAGCAGCGCGGCGATCACCGCGGCGGCCATGCGCGTGCGCGAGGCCACCAGCACCACCGCGACGATGAACACCATCGACAGGTCGTCGATGTCGGTCCAGCGCTGGATCACCCACGCCACTGCAACCGCGGCAGCGGCGGCGATCGCCGCGAAGGCCAGGTCGTAACGCTGCAGCCACTGGCGCGGATTGCGCCAACGCTGGCGTGCGCGTGCACGCGCGTCCGCGGAGCTGACGATGACCAGTTCGTAATGCGCGCCACGCTGCAGCAGTTGCTGGGTCAGCGTGCGGTTGAACATGCGCGCCAGCGGGCGTTCGCGCGTGCGCCCCAGCACCAGCGTGGACACGCCGTTTTGCGCGGCGAAATCCAGCAACGCCTCGGCGACGTTGGCGCCGTGCAGCAGCGCGGTATCGCCCCCCAGGCGGCGTGTCAGTGCGAAGGCGCGGTCGATCTCCAGCTGCCAGGCGGCGTCGGCCACGGTGCGCGTCTGCACGGTGACCACCGTCCACGGTGCATCGCGTCGTTCGGACAACCGCCGCGCCACCCGCACCAGGTAATCCGAGCTGCCACGGCCATCGATGGCCACCACCACGCGGCGGCGCAAGGCGGCAGTGCCCGGCAAACCGCGTGCGGCCTGGGTGTCGCGCAGATCGCTGTCGACGCGGTCGGCCGCGGTCTGCATCGCCAGCTCGCGTAGCGCGGTAAGGTTGGAAGGCGAAAAGAACGCCTGCAAGGCCTGTGTCGCCTGCTCGGGCAGATACACCTTGCCCTGCTGCAGGCGCTCGATCAGTTCGCGCGGCGGCAGGTCCACCAGCACGATGTCGCGCAAACGGTCGAACACCGCATCGGGCACGGTTTCGGACACGCGCACGCCGGTGATGCGCAGCACGATGTCGTTGAGGCTTTCCAGGTGCTGGATGTTGACCGTGGTGTAGACATCGATGCCGGCATCGAGCAGTTCGACGATGTCCTGCCAGCGCCGCTCGTGCCGGCTGCCCGGCACGTTGCGATGGGCCAGCTCGTCGATCAGCGCCAGCTTCGGCTTGCGCGCCAGCAACGCGTCCAGGTCGAGTTCTTCCAGCTCCCGGCCCTGGTAGTTGATGCGGGTGCGCGGCAGCAGCGGCAAGCCATCCAGCAGTGCCGCGGTCTCGCTGCGGCCATGGGTTTCCACCACCCCGGCCACCACGTCCATGCCCTGGCGCAGGCGCTCGCGCGCCCGCGACAGCATGGCGTAGGTCTTGCCCACCCCGGGCGCTGCGCCCAGAAACACGGTCAGGCGCCCGCCATGTTCGCGCTGCAGTTCGCCGATCAGCGCGTCGGCTTGTTGGGTGCGGGCGTCAATCATGGAGGCCGGGATTGGGGAAGCGGGATTGAGGATTGGTGCAGCCTACCGCGAGCTGACAGCTCTAGTGCTGTTGCCTTGGCCCATTCCCGATTCCCGACTCCCCATTCCCCGCGCGATCCAGCGCCAGGTTCAGTGCCAGCACATTCACCCGCGGCTGCCCGAGCAGGCCGAACTGTGGCTGTTCGGTGGCGGCCCTTACCAGCGCGGCCACGCGCTGTTCCGGCCAGCCGCGCGCGGCGGCGACCCGGCGCACCTGGACCTGTGCGCCGGCCGGGCTCAGGTGTGGATCCAGGCCACTGCCGGATTGGGTGACCAGCTCGGCGGGGACCGCCTCCGGTGCGATGCCGTCGCGTGCAGCCACCTCGGCGCGCGTGGCGGCGATGCGGCTCTGCAGGTCGGGATTGGAGCGCGCCTGGTTGCTGCCGGCCGCCGCGCTCGGGTCGTACTTGGCCGCCGAGGGGCGTGGCTGGAAATAGCGCGCATTGGCAAACGGCTGCGCCACCAGGGTCGAGCCCACCACGCGCGCGTCATCGCGCAGCAGCGAGCCGTGCGCCTGCGCGGGGAACAGCGCGCCGGTGATGCCAGTGGCGACCAGCGAATAGCTCAGGCCCAGGCCCAGCAGGATGAACAACGCCAGCATCACCGCCCCGCGCAGGGCGCCATCGTCGCGCAACGGCTGCGCCGTGGACGGACCGGCTTTCGAAGAAATCGTCATGACTCAGTTCCCCAAAGTGGCGACAAGCGCCAGGTCGATCAACTTGATCGCGGCAAACGGCAGCAACACGCCACCCACGCCGTACATCAGCATGTTCCGGCGCAGCAGGGCCGTGGCGCTGGACGGACGAAAGCGGACGCCGCGCAACGCCAGCGGAATCAATGCCGGGATGATCAGCGCATTGAAGATCAACGCCGCCAGCACCGCATGCCGCGGGTTGGACAACTGCATCACGTTGAGCGCGGCCATCGACGGAATCGCCGCGGCAAACAGCGCCGGCAGGATCGCGAAATATTTGGACACATCGTTGGCCAACGAGAACGTGGTCAACGCACCGCGCGTGATCAGCTGCTGCTTGCCCACTTCGACCACCGCCAGCAGTTTGGCCGGATCCGAATCCAGATCGACCATGTTGCCGGCCTCCTTGGCCGCCTGCGTGCCGGAGTTCATCGCCAGGCCCACGTCGGCCTGGGCAAGCGCCGGCGCATCGTTGGTGCCGTCGCCGACCATCGCCACCAGCCGCCCGCCGGCCTGCTCGGCACGGATGCGGGCCAGCTTGTCTTCCGGGCGCGCCTGGGCGATGTAGTCGTCCACGCCGGCTTCGGCGGCAATCGCGGCGGCCGTGAGCGGGTTGTCGCCGGTGATCATCACCGTCTTGATGCCCATCGCACGCAGCTGCGCGAACTTTTCCTTGATGCCTTGCTTGACCACATCGCTCAGCTCGACCACGCCCAGCACATGCCGGCCTTCGGCCACCACCAGCGGGGTGGCGCCGCCACGCGCGACTTCTTCGATGCGGCCGTTCAATTCCGGCGACACCGTGGCGCCCTGCGCCTGCACATAGGCCACGATCGCATCGCCGGCACCCTTGCGGATGCTGCGCCCGGCCAGATCCACGCCAGACATGCGGGTCTGCGCGGTGAAGCCGATGAAATGCGCGCCCTCCGGCTCGACCGCCACCGCGCCCTGCTGGCGTGCCAGCTTGACGATGGACTTGCCTTCCGGTGTCGGGTCGGCCAGCGAGGCCAGCATTGCCGCATCGCGCAGCTGCGTACGGTCGATGCCGGCCAGCGGATGGAACGCGGTGGCCTGCCGGTCGCCGTAGGTGATGGTGCCGGTCTTGTCGAGCAACAGCACGTCCACGTCGCCGGCCACTTCCACCGCCTTGCCGGATTTGGCCAGCACATTGGCAGACAGCGCGCGGTTCATGCCGGCGATGCCGATCGCCGGCAACAGCCCGCCGATGGTGGTCGGGATCAGGCACACCAGCAGCGCGATCAGCAACAGCGGGTCCAGCGTGACGCCGACGAAGCCGGCGATCGCCGGCAGCGAGGCCACCACGATCAGGAAGGTCAGCGTCATCGCCGCCAGCAGCAGGGTCAGCGCGATTTCGTTCGGCGTCTTCTGCCGGTTGGCGCCTTCCACCAAGGCGATCATGCGATCCAGGAAACTATGCCCCGGCTCGGCGGTGACCTTGAACACGATCTCGTCGGAGAGCACGCGCGTTCCACCGATCACGCCACTGCGATCGGTGCCGGCCTCGCGCAGTACCGGTGCCGATTCGCCGGTGACCGCCGCTTCATTGATCGTTGCAACGCCGCGCACGATCTCGCCATCGGCCGGGACGAATTCTCCTTCGGACACCATCACGTAGTCGCCCGGGCGCAGCTCTGCCGCCGGCACGCGGGTCTCGCGGCCGCCAAGTGCGGTTTCCACCCGGCGGGCGACCAAATCCTTGCGCGCACGGCGCAACGATGCGGCCTGCCCACGCCCGCGCGCCTCGGCGATGGCCTCGGCGAAATTGCCGAACAGTACGGTGACGAACAGGATCGCCGTCACCGCCCAGCCGAACCCGGCATTGCCATACCCGCTGGCGGTGATCACCGCCGCCAGTAGCGTGCCGCCCATCACCACCGCCATCACCGGGCTGCGCAGCAGATGCCGCGGCGCCAACTTGAGGAAGGCCGCGCGCATTGCCGCCACCAGCACGGCGGCGTCGAACAACGCCGCGTCACCGCGCGCGCGTTTTTCAGTCGTATCGATCGTAGACATTGCTCAAACTCTCAGGACGCCGCCAGGGCGAGGTGTTCAGCGATAGGACCCAGCACCAGTGCCGGCATGAACTGCAGCACGGTGAGCACCAGCACGATCGCCATCAGCGTCAGCGCGAAGGTTGGCGTTTCGACCTGCAGGCTGCCGGCCGATTCCGGCGCGCGCCGCTTCACCGCCATGCGCGCGGCAACCATCAGCGGCAGGATCAGCGCGGGATAGCGGCCCAGTGCCAGCACCGCCGAGCAACTCAGGTTCCACCAGTACGTCGCATCGCCCAGGCCTTCGAAACCCGAGCCGTTGTTGGCAAAGGCCGAGGTGTACTCGTAGAACACCTGGCTGATGCCGTGGAAGCCGGGATTGGAATTGGCGGTAAATGCCGGCACCGCCAGCGCCACTGCGGTGAAGCCCAGCACCACCAATGGCTGCAGCAGGATCAGCAGCGCAAGCAACTGCACCTCGCGCGCTTCGATCTTGCGGCCGAACAACTCCGGCGTGCGCCCGGTCATCAAACCGGCCAGGAACACGCTCAGCAGCAGATACACCACGAACTGCTGCAGGCCGCAGCCGATGCCGCCCCAGATCGCGTTGATCAGCATGTCCACCAGCGTGACCAGGCCGCTCAACGGCGCCAGCGAATCGTGCATCGCATTGACCGAGCCGTTGGAGGTCTGCGTGGTCAAGGCCGCCCACAACGCAGACGCATCTGCGCCGACACGCACCTCCTTGCCTTCCATCAAGGCAGCCGAGCTGGCGCTGGCCGAATGCGCTTCGGACCACAGCAACAGCGCGGTGGACGCGACCGACATCGTCAGCATGGTGCCGAACACCAGCGCGGTGAGGCGCTTGCGCCCGGTCAGATAGCCGACCATGAACACCACGCTCATCGGCAACAGCACCAGTGCCAAGGTCTCCAGCAGGTTGCTCAGCGGCGTGGGATTTTCCAGCGCCACCGAACTGTTGGGGCCGTACCAGCCGCCACCGTTGGTGCCGAGCTGCTTGACGGCGACCATCGCCGCAACCGGCCCGACCGGAATGGTCTGCTTGAACATGCCGGCGCTGCTGTCCAGCGGTGCGGCGGTAGCCGCACCCTGCAGCGTGGAGGGCACGCCCTGCCAGCCGAGCAGCACGGTCCACAGCAGGCACAGCGGCAGCAACACACGCACGCTGGCGCGGATCACATCCGCCCAGTAATTGCCGACGTCTGCGTCCGGCAATGCCTCCAATCCGGTAGCCGACTGCTGCCGCCCCGGGCGCGGCGTGACGATCTCCGGCTCCTCCAGCCCGGCCACCCGTGGCTTGGCGCTGGCCGTCGCATTGGATGCCGGCAAGGCGTCGGACACAGTTGCAACGGCACGCCCACCGAACAATGCGCGCAAGGTTGCCACCGCCAATGCCAGACCCATCATCGGCGTGACCACCTGCAGGCCGACGATGCCGGTCATCTGCGCCAGGTACGACAATTGCGCCTGGCCCGAGTAGTGCTGCTGATTGGTGTTGGTGACGAACGACACCATGGTGTGCAGCGCGGTGTCCCAACGCATGTTCGGGATGGCGTCCGGGTTGAACGGCAGCCACGCCTGGGTCATGAACACTGCCCAGGTGAGCAGGCCGACAACCAGGTTGCTGAGCAGGAACGCTACCGCATACCCACGCCACGACATCCCCTGCTGCGGGCGGGTACCGAGCAACGCATACAACGGCCGTTCGATCCAGCCGAACAGCACGTCGCCACGCATCGGGGCGCCGCGCATCACCGCTGCCAGGTAGCGGCCCAGGGGCCAGGCCAGCACGATGGCCAGCGCGTAGACAAGGAGAGTTTCAATCATTGGAGCGCACTCGCATCAGAAGTCTTCGGGGCGCAGGACCACGTACAACAGGTACGCGGCGGCAACGAGTACGGCCACGCCGCACAACAGGGACAACCAGGCAGGCATGTCGGCTACTCCCCGAGGCGCGCGCAACGCGGCGCGATGGATGCGAGATGCGACGGCGCATGCAGCGTCTGCAGGCCGACAAGGCAAAGCGCTGCCGCACCGCGCGCGCAGCGGCGATGGAGCAGACAGGTCAAGGGATGCATCGGGATCGTCCACGGCGGAACCGCTCCGCCAACCTGCGCAGTGTCTTCCCGGGCTGCGTAAAGTCGCTATGGACCTGCAACAGCCGCCGCGTAAATTCCGCATAAATGCTGTGTGGCGACGGTCTGCAGTCACGTCTCCACGCTATGCAGCCGTTTCCGGGCAACTTCTGCCTCTAGTCCCCAACTCAGGACGACCAGGTTTTGAGTCAGGACGTTATGAGGTGGTAGCAAAGCCGCGTTGGTCGAGGGCGCGGTGCCCTCACCACTTCCGGGACACGCCGTAGATCCGTCCATGGAGGCTCCTTGGCGGCATCCATGCCGCCAAGGGTCCCGGAACCGGCAAGGTCACCGCACCAGGACGTTCTGAGATTGCTTTATCGAAAGCCTGCTGATTGCTCGGCTCGTCTTGGCAACTGATTGGCCATGCTGCAAACACTGCATGCCACGCCCTGCTCGCCCGTGCACACCGACTATCTGGACTGGTCCTTGCCCGCCCACCGTCGCGGGACCTTACGCGGCATGGATGCCGCGTAAGAGCCTACAAGGACGTACTTGCGGCGTGTCCTGCGATGGTGGGCGGGCAAGGACCCTGCAGTGGAGCCGCAGATCAGCCGCTCTACAACTGACCTAGCCGCGCGACCTCATCCCTAATACACAAGGACACAAAGACAACCGGGATTCCGAGTCGCAGCCTCGCTCACCAGATGCCGTCAAAACCTGGCGGGACGAGCGCACAGCACCTCTTCGCTCGCGGAACAGGCCGTGACGCCGCAGCTGGAGGCTCCCCACGTGTCCCCACCTGTCGACGGAGCGATCACCGTCGCTGCAATAACGTACCGGCGTCATCCATCAGAGTCCTTGCACATGCCTGTCAGCTACTCGATCAGCCTGCCCGACCCCAAGCTCGCCCGCGGCGGCGATGCGAGCGTGAGCTTTAGTGCCCATGGTGCCGAGGCCTTTGCCGAACAGTTGCAGGCCGCCTTGCGCGATCCGGCCTGGTTCGATCGCTGGCGCCAGCTGCAGGCCGACCCGGACGCGGTGGACCCCAGCCTGGGCGTGACCGATCCGTCGGCCACGGTTACCGGCAAGCAGGGCGACCTGCGTGTCGACCTGGTCGCCACCACCAGCATCCCCGGCGACCTGCTCAAGCAGCGCATGCAGGCCCTGGCCGGGCACCACTGGGAACTGCGCGACGTGCGTTGAGTTCCACGGCTGCCGCGTGCACTGCGCGGCGGCACTTTGCTCAGGCCGGTGCGCTGTCTGCCACACGCCGCGTCCAGCGCCATTTCAGATTCACCGCCAGTGTGCCCACCACGATCAGCGCCAGGCCCAGCCACTGCGCCGGCACCAATGCGTGGCCATAGAGCAGATAGTCCAGCAGTAGCGTCACCAGCGGGTACACGAACGCCAGCACCGCAATCGTGGCCACATGCAGATGGCGATAGGACGAATAGAACAGCACATAGACGATACCGCTGTGGATCACGCCCAGGCCCGCCAGCCATAGCCAGTGCACACCCGGATGCAACGCCGCACTGCTGGAAAACCCGGCCAGCAGGAACGTGCCGACCCAACACTGCACCGTCACCACCGCAAGCGGCCGCTCGCGGCTGATACGGCGCGACATCAGCAGCGACGCACCGCATAGCAGCGCCGCCAACAGCGTGAGTGCGATGCCGATCAGATAGCCACGGTCGGCCGCCTGCCACAACCGCGCCGGATTTGCCGAGCAGGCCACGCCGACGAATGCCAGCAACGTCCAGCCCAGATCGGCACGCCGCGCGCGCTCGCCTTGCAACAACGCGGCCAGCAGCAACATCACGAACGGAAACACGTGGTAGACCATGGTCGCCACGCCGATCGACGAGCGCGCCATGCCGGCGAACAACGCCACCCAATTCAACACCAGCAGCACACCGCTGACGATGGCATCGCGCAACAGCGCACGCTCGCGCCATAGCCCTCGTAGCTGTCCACCGACCAAGCCGCATACGGTAAGAAACAGCGCCCCGAACAGGCAACGATAGAACACCGCCGTCACCGGATCCTGCCCGCTTTCGTGGACGAATACGCCGACCGAACCGACCAGGACTTCGGCAACCAGCAATTGCCAGACCGCCCGTCGCCCAGCGCCGGCCGATACTGCATGCACAGATAGGGGAGTGTTCATAGCGCAATGGTTCCCTGCAGATACTGGACAGCGCTGCCGCGCACGTAGACATGCCGCGGCTCGACCCGGCACTGCAGTTCGCCGCCACGCGCGGAGACCTGCAGCGCGGTGAGCTGCGTCTTGCCCAGCCGCTGCGCCCACAGCGGCGCAAGCGCGGCATGAATCGATCCGGTGACCGGATCTTCGCTACCGCCGTTGCAGGGCCAGAAATAGCGGGAGACAAAATCATGCTCAAGGCCTGGTGCGGTGACCGCCACATCGCGCGGCGCCAGCGCCAGCATCCGGCCCAGATCCGGCGTCACCGCACGCACCTGTGCTTGGTCGGCGTAGACGGCGATATACGCCTGCGCGTTCGCATAGACAGCGTGGGGCGCGATCGATAACGACTCAGACAACGCGTGCGGCACCATTTGCAGCAGCGACGGCTCCTGGTTGGGGAAGCGCAGCTCGAAGCTGCGCTCATCCATCCTGGCAACGGCGATCTCACCGACAGCCGGCGCACGCAAGCGCAGTGGAAACGCCGCCAGCTGGTGCGTCGCGATCACGAACGCGCTGGCCAAGGTCGCATGCCCGCAGAAGCCGACCTCCTTGAGCGGAGAAAACCAGCGGATATCGAACACCCCGCTGTCGTCGCGAACGAAGAAGGCGGTCTCCGAAAGATTGTGTTCGCTGGCGATGGCCTGCATCACCGGCTCCGGCAACCAGGCCTGCAATGGCACCACGGCTGCCGGATTGCCCTTGAAACGCAGCGTGGTGAACGCATCGACGATAAACACAGGAAGCAGCACGGCCAACCTCACAGAAGGGAAGATACCTGGCGTACTCACCGGGCACGGCCAGTCTGCAACGTGCTACCCGACCATCACAGATTCAGATACGCTGCAAATCGACCAATACAGATGGAAGGCGCCCGCAGATGCTGCTGTACGAATCGCTGGCCACGCAGCTGCGGCAGCAGATCGAAGGCGGCACCTTGCGTGCCGGCGAGCGCCTGCCCTCGATCCGGCAACTGGCCGCCAACCATGGCATCAGCACCGCCACCGCCGTGCAGGCCTGCCTGCAACTGGAACGCGAGGGGCGCGTGCAAGCGCGCCCGCGCTCGGGCTACTTCGTGCGCAGCGCGGCGCCTGCATTGCCGGCTGCCGCACCCGTCCCACGTCGGCGCAAACCGGGCATGGTCGACAACCCCGCCTTGCAGCGCGTACTCGACACCTTGGCGCGTACCGACCTGGTGCCGCTGCACACTGCCACCCCCGCGCCTGCGTTATTGCCCACCGCGCAACTGGCCGCGGCCCTGTCGCGGCAGCTGCGTCGCCAGCGCACGGCGGCGCTGGATTACGCACCGCCGCAAGGGCATGCCGCACTGCGCCGTCAGATCGCACAACGTTATGCACACTGCGCAACCACCGTCGACGCAGAAGAGGTGGTGATCACCGCCGGCGCGATGGAGGCGATCAGCCTGGCGCTGCGCACGCTCACCGCACCAGGCGATGTGGTGCTGGTGGAAACGCCCACGTATCACGGCATCCTGCAGGCGGTGGCGGCACTGCGCCTGAAGGTGCTGGAGGTACCCAACCGTCCCGGCCAGGGTATCGATGTCGCGCGTCTGGATACGCTGTTGCAGCGCACGCCGGTGCGTGCGGCAGTGCTGATTCCCAACTTCAACAACCCAAGCGGCAGCCTCACGCCCGACAGCGCCAAGCGCGTATTGCTCGACAGCTGCGCACGCCATGGCACCGTGGTGATCGAAGACGATATCTACGGCGAACTGGATTGGTCGGGGCAACGTCCACGCCCGCTGCGCCATTTCGATACCCATGCCAACGTGATCACCTGCGGCTCGTTCTCCAAGGTGCTCTCGCCCGGCCTGCGGGTGGGGTGGTTGCTGGGTGGCGACTGGACCGACGCCCTGGTGCGCGCCAAGTACTTTTCCACCGTCGGCAGCGCCAGCCTGCCGCAACTGGCACTGGCCGACTACCTGGCGCAACACGATCTGGAACGGCATCTGCGCAAGCTACGCCGCACCCTGGCCGACAACGGGCAGCGGCTGCGCGGTGCCATCGTGCGGCATTGGCCGGAAGGCACGCGCGTGGGCGACCCGGCAGGCGGGTTATCGCTATGGCTGCAATTGCCCGACGGCGGTAGCGGCCAGGCCGTGTTCGAGGCCGCGCTGGCAGAACGCATCGGCACCTCGCCCGGTCATCTGTACTCCAGCCGTGGCGACTACGCAGATCACCTGCGGCTGACCTGCGGCCAGCCATGGAGCGACACCCTGGAGCGCGCGATGCGCCGATTGGGCAAGCTTGCGGCGCAGGTAGTGCGTTAGCCGTTCTTGGTTTGTGGCAATGGCTATAGCCGACAAGATAATGATGTGACGCAGCTGGTCGACGCAGACTTCAGATGCGAGAAGGCTGCTTGCGCGCCTTACCAGGAAGTTTGCAGGGCGTTGTGTTGAAGCCTGCCTGTTGAATGCGCTGTATTGAAAAGCTGACAGGACGCCGTTATCCAAACAATGGCACGCCATGCTCTGCTTGCACCAGCACACCGACCATCTCGCTTGGTCCTTGCCCGCTCACCGTCGCGGGACCTTACGCGGCATGGATGCCGCGTAAGAGCCTACACGGACGTACTTGCGGCGTGTCCCGCGATGGTGGGCGGGCAAGGGCCCTGCAGCCACGCCGCAGATAGGCTGCTCTACCGGCCGACCTACGCGCTCTACCAAGCTTCGCCGTATCCTCATCCGCCCCTGCGGGGCACCTTCTCCGGAGGGGAGAAGGGAGGTCAATTCGAGGCTTTATTCATGCCACGGCCCACGCAACACGGCAGCGCGGCAGCGCGGCAGCGCGGCAGCGCGGCAATGCAAGGTAAGGCAATGCGCACCACCATCCACCATCGCATACCACGCATCTACTGCGCACTCGACCAGCCGATCAACCACGCAATGCCGCGGCATGGTGTGCGATGTGTTCGCCGATAAAGCTGGCGATGAAGTAGTAGCTATGGTCGTAACCGGGCTGCAGCCGCACCGTGACCGGATAATCGGCGGCCTTGGCAGCCTGTTCAAACAGCGACGTCTTCAGCTGGCTTTCCAAAAATTCGTCGCCATCGCCCTGATCGATCAACAGCGGCAGGCGTTCCTGCGCCTGTGCGATCAACGCAGTGGCGTCGTACGCTTGCCACGCTGCACGGTCCGCCCCCAGGTACTGGCCGAACGCCTTCTCGCCCCACGGCACCTGGCTGGGCGCCACGATCGGCGAGAATGCCGACACGCTGCGATAGCGGCCCGGATTCTTCAACGCGATGGTCAAGGCGCCGTGGCCGCCCATCGAGTGGCCGCTGATCGCACGCGCACCGGTGGTGGCGAACTGCGCTTCGATCAACGCCGGCAATTCGTTCACCACATAGTCGTACATGCGGTAATGCGCCGCCCACGGCTGCTCGGTGGCATCGACATAGAAGCCGGCGCCCTTGCCGATGTCGTAGCCATCCGCGTCGGCCACATCGTCGCCACGCGGGCTGGTGTCGGGCGCGACGAGGATCACGCCGTGCTCGGCCGCATACCGCTGCGCGCCGGCCTTGCTGATGAAGTTCTGTTCGGTGCAGGTCAGCCCGCTCAGCCAGTACAGCACCGGTAACGGGCCGTCGGCGGCCTGCGGGGGCAGATAGACGCCGACCTGCATGCTGCAGTTCAAGCTCTGCGACTGATGCCGGTAGACGTCTTGCCAGCCGCCGAAGCAGGCGTGGTGTTCGATACGTTCCATGAGATTCCTTCGATAAAAACCCGCGGCCGGCACGAGCGCCGGCCGCGGGGTTGGACGGTCAGTGCAGCAAACCTTTCTTGCGTGCCACATTGGCGGCCAGCGCATCCATCAATCCCGGCGACAGGCAGTCGTACGGGGTCAGCCCGAGCTCGTTGAGACGCGCGCGCACGCCGTCCATGTCCGCTGGCGGCGTGCCGGTTTCGATGATGGAGGACACGAACGCCGCAAAGCCCGGCGGCGACCAGCCCGACTGCTGCGATAACTCGGTATGGATGAAGTCCAGACCGTAAAACGCGTGCCCCTTGTCTTCGATGCGACCGAACATATGCACGCCGCAGCCGGTGCACGCATGCCGCTGGATCGCCGCGCTTTCGTCGACGATCTTGAGCTTTTCCGCATGCGCGGTCACCGTGACCTTGTCGCGCGGCACCACCGCAATCACCGAAAACGTCGCGCCTTCCGGCTTCCAGCATTTACTGCAGCCGCAGGCGTGGTTGTGCGCGGTCTGCGCAGCCACGTCCACGGTCACCTTGTCGCTGGCGCAGTGGCATTCAAGGGTTCCGCCCTGAAAGCTCTCCGCACCGCCACGCGCTATACCACTGTCTACCGAAGGATGAATCGAGACGCTGGTCATCATGCCCCTCCCGGAGTATCGGGTACCACGTGCGCGGAAGCGGCCGCGCGCCGCTCCTGGCCGTACGGTCAGAAATGGATCACGGTGCGGATCGACTTGCCTTCGTGCATCAAGTGGAAGGCTTCGTTGATCTCTTCTAGCGGCATGGTGTGGGTGATGAACGGATCGAGATCGATCTCGCCGTTCATCGATTGCTCCACCATGCCCGGCAACTGGGTCCGTCCCTTGACGCCGCCGAAGGCCGACCCGCGCCATACGCGGCCGGTCACCAGCTGGAACGGACGGGTGCTGATTTCCTGGCCGGCGCCGGCCACGCCAATGATGACGCTCTCGCCCCAGCCCTTGTGGCAACACTCCAGCGCCGAACGCATCACGTTGACGTTGCCGATGCACTCGAAGCTGAAGTCCACGCCGCCATCGGTCAGCTCGACGATGACCTCCTGGATCGGCTTGTCGTAGTCCTTGGGGTTGATGCAATCGGTGGCGCCCATGCTGCGCGCCAGATCGAACTTGCCCGGGTTGGTGTCGATGGCCAGGATGCGCCCGGCCTTGGCCTGCACCGCGCCCTGGATCACCGCCAGCCCGATGCCGCCCAGGCCGAACACCGCCACGCTTTCGCCCGGCTTGACCTTGGCGGTGTTGTGCACCGCGCCGATGCCGGTGGTGACGCCGCAACCGAGCAGGCAGACCTTTTCCAGCGGCGCTTCCGGGTTCACCACCGCCAGCGAGATCTCCGGCACCACGGTGTACTCGCTGAAGGTGCTGCAGCCCATGTAGTGGTAGATCGGCTCGCCGTTGTAGGAGAAGCGCGTGGTGCCGTCGGGCATCAGGCCCTTGCCCTGGGTGGCGCGCACGGCCTGGCACAGGTTGGTCTTGCCCGACAGGCAGAACTTGCACTTGCGGCATTCGGCGGTGTACAGCGGGATCACGTGGTCGCCGACCTTGACGCTGGTGACGCCCTCGCCGACCTGCTCGACGATGCCGCCGCCCTCGTGGCCCAGCACGGACGGGAAGATGCCTTCCGGGTCGTCGCCGGACAGCGTGAACGCGTCGGTGTGGCACACACCGGTGTGGGTGATGCGGACCAGCACTTCGCCGGCCTGTGGCGGTGCGACGTCGATCTCGACGATTTCCAGCGGCTTGCCGGGTCCGAATGCAACTGCTGCACGGGATTTCATGTGGTGGCGCTCCTGACGATGGGGTTCAAGGACGGGCACGGCAGGCGCCGGCCCGGTGGGAGTTCATTTGAGATAGGACCGGACCAGCCCGAGCAGCTCCTGCACCCGCTCGGCGCGCTGCGCGTCGGAAGCGGCGGCGTGGCCGAAGTCCTCGCGGATATGCGCTTCGAGCACCTGCGACATCAGCCCATTGACGGCACCCCGGATTGCGGCGATCTGCTGCAGCACAGGCGCACAGTCTGCGCCCGCCTCCAGCGCGCGCTCAAGCGCGTCGCATTGCCCGCGCAGACGTCGCACGCGTGCTAGCGCCCGCTTTTTTTCCTGCGGCGAATGCGGCATGACGGCTCCGGCCAGATACTGGGGGGCAGTATATGGATTCGCCCGAAAAAATCCATGCCCATGAGCATGTCGGCGCAAGGAGGCTGCTGACGGTTGTGGCCTGGATCGGAGTCCAGCTGCGACACCACCACGCCAGCCATGGCGTTGAAGGTCCATCCAGGCGTCCGCAGCTCCTCGCCCCTTGCTGCTGCATGGCGGCAGATTCGGCCCGCCGGCCGCCTCCGTCGCACTGCAGCACGCCATTGGCGGGCGTTTGCAGGCGCAACACGCGCCCGTCAGCTGTCGTCGCTGTCCAGACGCATGCTCTGCGATACCGGCAGCTCGATGGTGCAGCGCACGCCGTCCGGCCCCAGCGCGTAAGTCGTCTCGGCCTGCAGTTGGTACGGCAACGCACGTTCGATCAGCTCGCGCCCATAGCCGGAGCCCTGCGCCGCTTCGCCAGGCGCCGGCATATGCACACCGGTCTCGCTCCACTCGATATGCAGGCGGGTGCCCTTGGCGGTACCCAGCAGGCGCCAGCGCACCCGCAACTGGCCGCCGGCCTGTGCAAGCGCGCCGTACTTGTTGGCATTGGTCGCCAGCTCATGCAGGGCCAGCGCAAAGGTCTGCACGGTGCTGGAGCGCAGACGCACGCCGGCGGGGCCGTCCAGTGTCACGCGGTCGCCTTGGCCTTGCGCATCGATCGCGCCCATGGCCGACAGCTCGACCTGGATCAATTCATCGAACAGAATGCGATCGCCCTCGTTCAGGCGCGACAGCAGGCCCTGCACGCGCGCCAGGGCATCCAGGCGATCGTTGTAGATCAGCGCCAGCTCGGCGATGGTCTTGCTGCTGCGCTGCGTGCGATTGAAGACCACACGCACCACACCCATCAGATTACGCGTGCGGTGCTGCAACTCGGCCAGCAACACCTGCTGGCGATCTTCCCACTGCCGTCGTCGGGTCACGTCCTGGCCGATCTTGAGATAGCCCAGCGGCTCGGCGCTGCCATTGCGCAGCGGCCGCGTTGCGCCTTCGATGAAGACGTGCCGGCCATCCTTGCACCGATGCCAGCGCACATTCGGCGCGCCGCCTGTGTAATGCGCCTGCTCGATCTCGCGCTGCGGCACGCCGGTCAGGCGATCTTCGGCAACGAAGGTCATCGCGATGTGTTGGCCGATCGCCTCTTCCGCGGTCCAGCCGAACACCGCCTCCGCACCCGGCGGCCAGGTCTGGATGTGTCCGCGCGTATCGGTGGTAAAGATTGCGTAGTCGAGCGCGCTCTCCAGGATCACCCGGTAGCGCTCCTCGCTTTCGAGCAGCGCGCCCTGTGCACGCGCACGCTCCAGCGCCGCCCCGGTGCGCTCGGCTGTTTCCTCTGCCAGACGGATCTCGGCGGCATTCCAGTTGCGTGCGCTGCGTTGATTGACCACGAAGGTCGCCACCACCTGGCCGCCCCTGATCAGCGGCACTACGATCAGCGCAGCGATCTGGTTGCCCAGATAGGCCGCGCGCTGATCGTCGGGCAATGCGCGATCGGTGGCGGCATCGCGCACCACCCAGGTCTGCGCGTCGAGCAGCCAGGGCATCGGCCAGTCGGTCAACGCGAAACGACGTGCATGACTGGTTTCATCAGGCTGATGCCAGTCGCGCTCGACCACGTACTGCTGCGCCCTGGCATCCACCTCGACGTAGTAGGCGCGGCCGGCGGCCAGATGCTCGCCCAGCACGCGCGCGGCCTCGCCCTGGATCGCAGCCGGATCGGACAGCGGCCGCAGCGCGTCGGAGAGTTTCAACAGGAAGGCATTGCGGTCCTGCACCTCGCGCAGCGCCGCTTCGGTGAGCTTGCGGTCGGTGATGTCGAGCACGAACTCGAAGCCGGTGCCGTCGGGCAAGCGCTTGGACGCAAACAGGGCCCAGCGCCGGGTTCCGTCCTTGCACAGGTATTGGCGCTCATACGGTGTGGCACTGCCCTTGGTCCTGAGTTCCTCGAACGCCCGCTCGCACAGGTCCCTGGCTTCGGGTGGGGTCAGCGCCTGCCAGGAGAGCGTGCCCGCTTCCACGTCGGCACGGCTGTAGCCGCTCATTTTCAGGAAGGTGTCGTTGGCATCGGTGAGGCGGCCGCCCATGTCGAAGTAGGTCGCACCGACGGTTTCGATCGTCAATGCGGTGCGGAAGCGTTCTTCGCTGGCACGCAGCCGCGCGTCGGCGCGTTTCTTGTCGGAGATGTCGCGGAAGTACACCGACATGCCGCCATCGTTGGTGGGATAGATGCTGATATCCACCCAGTACCCCAACGCCGGCGACAAGGCTTCCAGTCTGACCACCTGGCGTGTCTGTGCCGCGCGCACATGCGCCTGATACGGAAGCGACCCGATCGAGTCGGGAAACTGCTCCCACAGCAGGTTTCCCAGCAGTTGGTCGCGCGAACGCCCCCACAGCAGCTCGGCTTTCTGGTTGATGTAGGTGAAGCGCCCCTGCGCGTCGACGCCATAGAAGGCGTCGGAAATACTTTCGAGGATGTCGCGATTGCGCTCGGCAAGCGCGCCCACTTCCGTCTGCACCTGGCGCTGCACCGTGACGTCCTGCACCACCGCAACGCCACCGGTCACACCATCCTCTTCGCGCAGCGCCACCGCGGTGATGCGCAACCAGCGCTGCGCAGTGTCACGGGGATCGAGGAAATCCACCGGCATGGTCGCATCTTCGCCACGCAGCGCACGGGCGCAGGGAAATTCCTCGATCGCAACCGCCCGCCCCTGCTGGTCGACCCCGGCCCACGGTTGCTCCTGCAATGACTCGCGCGAGGGCACCCGCTCTGCCAGCTGCTCACGCAGTTGTGGATTACGGTAGGTGAAGCGGCCTTGCGTATCGAACAGGCCGATTCCGATCGGAACCTGATCGAGCACATAGGTCAGCCGCGCCTCGCTTTCGCGTAGATGTTCCTCGGCCTGCTTGCGCGCGGTAACGTCGGCGCCGGCACCGAACCACTCGGTGATGCGCCCGTCCGCATCCAGTGCCGGTACCGCCTTGGTCGCCATCCACGCAATGCTGCCATCGGCGCGTCGCACCCGGTGCTCGAACACGATCGCGCTGCGCGCGCGGATCCCTGCATCGATCCTGCTCCGCACCAGCGCCTGATCCTCTGCAGGGATGTAATCCATGATCCAGGAACGGCTGGTCGCCATCGCATCGGCAGTGCGTGCGCCGGCGGTCAGCTGGTGCATCTCGTCCCAGTCGGCGCTCATGCGGTAATGCACCTCGGAACTTGCCGCCGACAGCGCGGCCAGCCGCGACTCGCTCATGCGCAAGGCCAGCTCGCCGCGATGGCGCTCGATGTAGTCGGCAGCCGTCCATGCGAGCAGTTCGAGCAATCTGAGTTCGTGCTCCGCAGGCCGATACGGCACCGTGAACTGGGTCCCGAGCAATCCCAGCAGGCCACCGGCACGATTGAACAACGGAGTGAACTGGGCAGCACGGATGCCGCTGCACAGCGCGGCCTCATAATCGGGCGTTCCCTTCAACGGGGTGAAGGTTTCGATGTCCTCGATCACCAACTGCCGACGTTCGCGCCGCACGGTGTCGCAGGTCGCCTGGAAGCCGTCCTTCAGGAACTGCTGGACGAATGCGCTGCGTTCGTCATGTCCGCGATAGACACGCAGCTCCATCTCGCTGTTGTGTGCACTGACCAGTTGCACGCAGCCGCAGTCGGTACGCGCGAAGGCACAGGCAAGCGGGTGATCTCCTGCAGCGCGATGCGCGCATCGGCCTGTGCCGCCAGGCTGACCTGCAGGGCATGCAGGCGACGCATGCCGGAAAGCTCGTCCCGCAGCGCCGCGTTGTCCTGCATGGTGTCGTCGGGCACGGCACTCATCGTGGCCGGCTCTTGCCTGCGCGCATCGTCGTCGATCATTCGTACCGGGTGAGCCCACACAGTGCGCAATCGATGGCGAAGAGCTTGTCAGTAGCGTGCTCGACACTGCAGAGTGTCGTCGAGTGCCTGGCATACGGATAGGACCCGGCTGAAGCATCACGGAGGAAAATCGCTTCAGTCGGCCTCGCGACTGCCTGGCGATTGTCAGAGGATCCAGGTAGAGGCCGCCAAGCGCGGCCAGTGTCCGCTTCGTCCGGATCCCGCAATGCATCGTGCAGGGCGACCGCCGCTCCTGCGCAACTCACTCCAGCTGCAGCGTCGCCGCCAGCAGCTAGAACCGACGGGCGGCGTGATCAGCACGATCAGCCATGCCGCGGCAGTGGCGCGAAACCTTCGGCCTCCAGGCATTGCGACAGCGCGGGCGGAGGCGGGCCAAGGGGCGACGCGTCAGGCGCAGGCAACGCGATGCCTTGCGCGGTGGCACAGGCCTGCAACGCGGCGTCGAAGTCGGGATCGTGGGGTGGCGGACCATGTGGTTCGCCAGGCCCGTGCGGGCGATCTGGCGCCGGGCCGTCGCGCCAGGGCCCGCCGGGCAACGGCATTGGCCGCCGCACGCCGTTGCTGGCCAGACAGCGCTCAAACGCACTGCGGTCCATGCCCTGCGTGGGCGCATCGGGATGCGGCGTGGCCGCAACTGGCGGGGGCAAGGCCACTCCCTGCTCTTGAGCACAGGCCTGCATCGCGGCCAGATCGCTCGCACTCGGTGGCGGTGGTGCTGGCGGACCACGCTGTGCCTGTGGTGGCGCGGGCGGCGGCGGTGGCCCGCCGGAAGGTGCGCCGCAGAAACTGGCGCAGCCGCCCAGGCCGATCACTGCGAGCACTGCACTGATGGCAACGGCTGTGGAACGTGTCTGGACCATCGTCAATCTCCCTGGCTGGATGGCGCATGCGCTTACCGCACGCACATGGCAATGGCGGGCTGTACCCGCTTGGTCAGGGAGAGCGTTGCATCGCGATATGTCGTGCATTTGCCGCTGCGCGCCGATCGCTGGCGTGCGCCGTCATGCAGCGTGCAAGACCTGGGACCACGCCAGCACCGTGCTGCATCCAACACGCAGGGCTTTGTCAGAGCGGTGACCCGGCCAAGCCAGGGGCTAACGCATCAATTTTCGACGACCGCCTGGGCCACGTCCGTGGTGACCTCCGCCGCATCTGCCGGCAACGACGCCAACACCGCATTGCGGAAGCGCGCGGCGAACGCGGCATCGTTGGCCTGGTAGAACGCCCGCGCGTTGGCAGACAGCTGATCCAGCTGCGCCTGCGACAAGGCCAGCGCGGTTTCCACCGCCTGCGCAATGCCCGCCGCGTCCACGAAGTAGTACGACGCCAGACGCCGCTGGTGCACCTCGGCCACCGGAATCAGCACGCCGTGCTCGGGCCTGACCAGTTCGTTCATCGGCTCACCGTCGGTGGCCAGCGTCACCGCGCCCACGCTCAGCGCTTCCATCAGGTAATGCCCGAAGCCTTCGGCCTCGGATGGGCACAGATGGAACAGGTGCGCGTTCTGCAGGCGGCGCAGTTCGGCGTCGTCGAGATAACGGACGCGGTGGTCGATGTTCGGCGACACCACCGGCTTGCCGGCCGTGCGCGGATTCTGCACCACCGTCAGCAGCGGCCATTCCGGATGCCGCTGCCAGGTCTCCAGCAGCACACGGGTGCCCTTGGCGGTGCTGCGCCCGGCCAGATGGAAGAACGCACGCTGACGCACGACCTGTGCGTCGTAGCGATCCGGGCTGGTGAAGCCGATGAACCGCGTGGTGCAGCCCAGACTGCGGAAAATCCGCTCCGCGTGATGGGTCTTGCACAACACCGCGTCGAACTGCGGCAGCCGCGGCAGCCACTTGGGCAGCAACCATTCCGGATTGGGCACCAGCAGGTTGGTCTGGCCCAGCGGCAGGCAGCGCGCATACACGCGCTCGGAAAAGATCTGCACCGGCACCCGCCCGAACAGCGCGCGACTGGCCCACAGACGGGCTTCGCGTGCGGTGTCGTGCAGCCGCTGACTGGTGAAGCCCACTTCCTGCACCGGTATGCCGCCGGCACGCAGCGTCTGCGCCATCAGCACCATGTCCCGGGTCAGGCCCACGCCGTTGTCGCGGCTGATCACCCGCATCATCGGAAACGCCTTGTCATGCGTACACTCGCCATTGCTGCGGCACAGTGTCGATGGCCCGGTTTCCTGCGCGATGTCCCGTTCTGTCATGTTGCGTCACACGTGTGCCAAAGGTTGACAAATTCAATCATTATGATGCGTGCTCCAGCCCTGCAACTGCGAGCACCATGTACCCGGTCGCCACCACCCTGCGCGGGCCAAGCTCCGCGCCACCGACGATGATCTCCATGGACATGCAACAACCCTGCGTTCTTGTGGTCGACGACGACCCGGACCTGCGCAAGCTGATCGGCGAGTTCCTCAGCGCCCACGGCTACCAGGTGGACGTTGCCGAAAACGTGGCGGAGATGCGCAAGAGCATCGCCCAGCGCCGCCCGGACCTCATCGTACTCGACGTGATGATGCCTGGAGAAGACGGCCTGAGCGCGGCGCGGGCGCTGGCCAGCGAGCGCGGTTCACCTGCGGTCATCATGCTCAGCGCGCTGGGCAACGACACCGACCGCATCATCGGCCTGGAAGTGGGCGCCGACGATTACCTGGCCAAACCCTGCAATCCGCGCGAACTGCTGGCGCGGGTACGCGCCCTGCTGCGCCGCAGCCAGGCCAGCAGCGAGCAGGCCGACCACCGTGGCAATGTCTACGAGTTCGCCGGTTGGCGGCTGGACGTGGTGCGGCGCGACCTGCGTGACCCCACCGGCATCTTCATCAACCTGTCCGACGGTGAGTTCGCGCTGCTGCGTACCTTCGTCGAGCATCCGCAGCGGGTGCTCAGCCGCGACCAGTTGCTGGACTACGCCCGTGGCCGCGATACCGACGTCTATGACCGCGCCATCGACAGCCAGATCAGCCGCCTGCGCCGCAAGATCAACGAGCGCGTGCATACCGAGTTGATCCGCACCGTGCGCAACGAGGGCTACATGCTGCTGCCGGGCGTTTCGCGTCTGTGAGCAAACCGGCACGTCGCGGGCTGTCGATCTTTGCCCGTACCTTCGTGCTGCTGGCGGTGGCACTGCTCACCGCCCAGGTCATCGGCATCGCCCTGCTGGTGATGCGCACCCCGGTCTACGAGCCGCCGGTGCATCCGCCGGAGGTGGTGGCGCTGCTGTCCACGCGCATGCCGGCCGGCACCCAGACCCTGACGGTGCACGAATCGGCCCAGGCCCCGCTGCCGCCGGCAGGCCAGGTGCGCGACGGGTTCGCCGAAATGCTGCTGGCCCATTGGCTGGATGTCCCCGAGCAGCGCGTGCGCTTCTACCGCAGCGCCGACGATCGTCAGGGCCCGCGCATCGGCATGTCCCCACCGCCGCGCATGCCCGGCCAATCGCAGGCATTCGGGGCCGATGATGGCGATGCCAGTTACGCCGGCAATCGCCACGAGGCCTTGCAGCGCTCGCCGCCGGCGCCAGGCGACTGGCCGCACGAGCGCCCCCCCGGTGCCCCGCCGTTCGGCAATGGACTGCGTCCGGACGACAGCCCCGGCGCCTGGGAAAGCGAGCGCCTGACCCCGGGCGTGCCCTTGCTGGACGGCTTCACCGCCGCGCTGCAACAGCCCGATGGCCGCTGGCGCACGGTCGAATCGCCACCGCGGCGGCTGTCGGCCGAGTTCAAGACCCATGTGGTGCTGCTGTTCCTGGCCGGCCTGCTGGCCAACGTGCCGCTGGCGTGGTGGTTCTCGCGCGCGCTGTCGGCGCCGATCAAGCGCTTTGCCGAAGCCGCCGACCGGCTGGGCCGCAACCCGGATGCTGCCGCATTGCAACGCAGCGGCCCGCCGGAGATCGTGCGCGCGGCCGATTCGTTCAATGCGATGCAGGCCCGCCTGAACCGCCTGATCAACGAACGCACCCACATGGTGGCGGCGATCGCGCACGACCTGCGCACGCCGCTGGCGCGCCTGTCGTTCCGCCTGGACGGCCTGCAGCCGCCGTTGCGCGACAAGGCGCTGGCCGACATCGACGAGATGAAGGCGATGATTTCCGCCGCGCTGGACTTCATCCAGAACGATCGCCACCGCGGCAAGCGCGCGCCGCTGGACCTGCGCCTGCTGGTGGAAAGCGTGGTCGACAACGCCACCGACATCGGCGCCGATGCCGAACTGCTGCCCGGCCCGGCGATCACCCTGGATGGCGACCCGCTGGCCTTGCGGCGCGCAGTGATGAACCTGCTGGAGAACGCGCTGAAATACGGCAAGCGCGCGCGCCTGCAACTGCAGCGCGACGGCGAAGAGGGCGTGCTGTGGATCGACGACGACGGCCCCGGCATCGACCCGACCCAGCGCGAACAGCTGCTGTTGCCGTTCGTGCGTGGCGAGTCCTCGCGCAATCGCGACACCGGCGGCATCGGGCTGGGTTTGTCGGTGGCGCACAGCATCGTGCTGGCGCATGGCGGCGACCTGCGCCTGGACAACCGTGCAACAGGTGGCGGCCTGCGGGTGACGGTGCGCCTGCCGTGCATGCCGGAGCGGCGCTAGGGCCGGGTTGGAGTACGTTCTCTCGCCCGCAAGCTCGGGGGTGCAGACCGGCGCGTATCCGGGAATTCACGCCTGCACACGACGATCCGCGCGATCGATCAGCCGCGCGCGACCACTGCTGCGATCAGCAAGCGCTCAATACGCAAACTCGCGGAACACGCGATCGATGTCGCCATTCCATGCACCGTGATACAGCGCCAGCTTGCGCTCGGCGGCGGTAACACCGCTCTCGGCGATCTCGGCGATCACATCCACAAAGCCGGTTTCGTCCTGACCATCGGCATTCAGGCGCGCACGCCGACGCAGGCCCTCGCGGGCGATCTTGACCGCTTCCACCGCTAGGTCGCGCACCGTGCCATTGCGGAACGGCAGGCCGAGCGCATGCTTGGGCACGCCGTCGCGCAGCGCGTGGCGCTCGGTGGTGCTGAAATCCTTGACCAGATCCCAGGCCGCATCCAGCGCGGTGTCGTCGTACAGCAACCCCACCCAGAACGCCGACAGCGCGCACAGGCGGTCCCACGGGCCGGCGTCGGCGCCGCGCATTTCCAGGTACTTCTTGAGGCGCACTTCCGGGAATGCGGTGGTCATGTGGTCCGACCAGTCGCGCAGCGTCGGCAACGCACCCGGCAATGCCGGCAACTTGCCCTGCATGAAGTCGCGGAAGCTCTGCCCACTGGCATCGACATAGACACCGTCGCGGTAGGAGAAATACATCGGCACATCGAGCAGGTAATCGACATAGCGCTCGTAGCCGAAGCCGTCCTCGAACACGAAGTCCAGCATGCCGGTGCGGTCGGCGTCGGTATCGGTCCAGATGTGCGAGCGGTAGCTCAGGTAGCCGTTCGGCTTGCCTTCGGTGAACGGCGAATCGGCGAACAACGCGGTGGCGATCGGCTGCAACGCCAGCGACACGCGGAACTTCTTCACCATGTCCGCTTCGGTGGCGTAATCCAGGTTGACCTGCACCGTGCAGGTGCGGGTCATCATGTCCAGGCCGAGCGAGCCGACCTTGGGCATGTAGTTCTTCATGATCTGGTAGCGGCCCTTGGGCATCCACGGCATTTCATCGCGGCGCCACTTGGGCTGGAAGCCCATGCCCAGGAACCCCAGCTGCAACTCACCGGCCACCTGCGCCACTTCGTCCAGATGGGTGCCGGTTTCCACGCAGGTGTGATGCAGGGTTTCCACCGCCGCACCCGACAGTTCCAGCTGGCCGGCCGGCTCCAGCGTCACCGAGGCGCCGTCGCGCAGCAGCGCGATGGTGTGGCCATTTTCCTGCACCGGCTCCCAGCCGAAGCGGGTCAACCCGGTCAGCAGCGCCTGGATGCCGCGCTCGCCTTCGAACGTGGGCGCGCGCAGGTCGTCGAGCTGGAAGCCGAACTTTTCGTGCTCGGTGCCGATCCGCCAGTCAGCGCTGGGCTTCTCGCCGGAGGCCAGCACCTGGACCAGCTCCGCGCGTTCGGTGATCGGCGTTTCGGCAACGTGGCTGGGACTCGACAAGGGCAGGCTCGCAGGAAAATTTAGGGGAACGATGTGGGGGTCCTCCCCTGCCACCGCAAGGCCCGCACTATAACCGCAGGGCATGGAAAGAATTGCTGCCATCGGCCGGGTCTGAGATTTCCATCCATGCGCACGGCGTGGCCGCGGTAGCCGAGGCCGGGCGTGACGGAGGCGCAGTGGGTCGCAACCGTCCAGGCTGAAACTGGACACCCGCAACTTCCCGCAGGCGCGGATGCACGGCGTTTGATCGTCCGCAGCCGCGCAGCCGCGATCCTGTAGCATCGCCCGGCCATGACCGTTGCGCCCACACCCACCGACGCCCTGCTCGCGCAGATGGCCAGCCTGCTGCACTGCGAGCGCGCCGAGGGGTTTGCCTGCGTGAGTGCGCGGCGCGAACACGGGGCGCGCTCGGTAGATCTGACCCAGGCGCAGTTCGCAATTGTGTTGCAGGGCCGCAAGCAGGTGCGCAGCGCGACCCAATCGCTGCAGTTCGTGCCGGGCGACCTGTTCCTGGTGACGCGCCGTTGCCGGATCGATGTGATCAACACGCCCGACCCGCAGACCGGGCTCTACCTGAGCGTGGTGGTCCCCCTCTGCGAAGAGGCGCTGGCCGCTGCACGCGCATTGTGGAACGAGCCGCTGCCCGAGGCCGGCGCCGACATCGCACAACTGCCGGCGATCGATTTCGCGCTGACGCTGCGGCAATGGCGCGATGCCCTGCAGCACGGACTGTATACCGAAGCACGCCTGGCGCTGGCCGCACTGGTCGTCACCCTCTGCCGCCGCGGCCACGGCGGCCTGTTGTTGCCGCCGGCGCCAAGCGTTGCCGAGCAGGTGCGTACGCTGATCACCGCGCAACCGCAGCGGGCGTGGCGCTCGCGCGATATCGAAGACAGCCTGGGCATCAGCGGCGCCACCTTGCGCCGGCATCTGGCTGCCGAACACCGCTCGCTGCGCGAATTGATCACCGACGCGCGGCTGGCGCACGCCATGGCCTTGCTCTACAGCACGCGCTGGCCGCTCAAGACCGTGGCCGCGCGTGCCGGCTATCGCTCTACCCGCAGCTTCAGTCAGCGCTTCCAGCAGCGCTACGGGCTGGACCCGGCCAGCATCGGCAATAGCCGCTAGATCGCCGACGCGAGCGCTTCGCGCAGCGCAATGAGCGAATCGCGCAGGTCGCCGCCGCCAGCATGGCGACACCGCGGCGCTTGCCGCCTGTCCTGGAGTTGCCCATGTCTGTTTTTTCCGCCCTGCGTTCGCTGGCGCCGCTGTTGCTCGCCGCAAGCGCCACGCTGGCGCACGCCGCTGCGCCCGCATCCACCCACGCACAGGTCCCCGGCTTCTACCTGCAGCGCATCGGCACGCTGCGCGTCACCGCCTTGTTCGACGGCAGCGTGGCGTTGACGCGGCAACAGCTGTCCAACGTGGCCCCGGCAGAGCGCGACCGCCTGCTCGCGCAGGGCTACGTGCCCGAAGACGGCAAGGGGCTGCAGACGGCAGTCAACGCCTATCTGATCCAGGACGGCAGCCACCTCAGCCTGGTCGATACCGGCACCGCGCAGTGCCTGGGGCCCGGCCTGGGTCAGGTGCTGAGCAACCTGCGCGCCGCCGGTTACGACCCCGCCCAGATCGACGATGTGCTGCTCACCCACGCGCATCCGGACCACCTGTGCGGGCTGCTCGATGCGCAGGGCAGGCCGGCCTTTCCCAACGCCACGGTGTGGCTGTCCGAGGCCGACGCCGCGTACTGGCTGGACCCGGCCTCGGAGGCCGGTGCCGCGCCGACGCTGCAGTTCGCCTTCCCGCTGGCACGCGCAGCGGTGGCGCCGTATCAGGCCCAGGGTCGGCTGCGCCGCTTCCAGCCCGGCATCAGCGCATTGCCGGCCGGCATCAGCGCGCTGGACAGCCAGGGCCACACGCCCGGCCATGTCTCGTACCGCTTCGACGGTGGCACCGGCAACACGGTGCTGGTGTGGGGCGATGTGCTGCATTACCACGCGGTGCAGTTTGCCCGGCCGGACGCCTCGTTCGAGGCCGACAGCGACCGCAGCAAGGCGATCGCCTCACGGCGTCGTCTGCTGGCGCAGGCCGCCGACGGCCGCTGGTGGGTGGCCGGCGCGCATCTGCCGTTCCCGGGGCTGGGTCATGTGCGCCGCGAGGGCCAGGCGTTCGCCTGGGTGCCGACCGAATTCGGCGCGGTGCCGCAATGAAATCGGCGAGCCCTGGCTCGCCGTCCTGATGGTCTGAAGGCCAGGCGTCATGCGCCAGGCCCGGCCCGGCTCACTCCGCGGCAGGCGCCGCGACGTCCAGGCCCAGCCAGCCGCCGACGATGCCGCGCAACTCGTCCACGCCCTGGCGCGACTCGCCGGAATAGGTCTGCACGGTCACGCTGTCGCCAAAGCGCGAGGTCACTTCCTTCTTGACCTTCTGCAGCGTCTGCATCTGCTGGCCACGGCCGAGCTTGTCGGCCTTGGTCAGCAAACCGTGCGCGGGCAGGCCGCGCTCGGCCGCATAGCCGAGCATCTGCAGGTCGTAATCCTTGAGCGGATGGCGGATGTCCATCACCACCACCAGCCCGCGCAGGGCTTCGCGGGTGCGGAAATAGCGGTCGATGAAGGCCTGCCAGTGCGCCTGCAGGTCCTGCGGCACCTTGGCGTAGCCGTAACCGGGCAGATCCACCAGATAGCGCTCGGGCTGGATCTGGAAGAACACCAGCTGCTGAGTGCGGCCGGGGGTCTTGGACACGCGCGCCAGTGCGTTCTGGCGGGTCAGCGCGTTGAGCGCGCTGGATTTTCCGGCGTTGGAGCGGCCGGCAAAGGCGACCTCGTAGCCGCCATCGTCGGGCAATTGCCGGGCGTTATGGGCGGACAGGTGGTAGCGGGCTTGTTCGATAAGGAGCGACATCTCCCTAGGATCGCACGTTCGGGGCCTGACGGTTTTGCTGCACTGTTCGTTGACCCTGGCGCAAAGGCGTGTCGATAATCGAAGCACGCCTGCCACAGCCAGCACCCAACGCGCGCGGGCCGGGTCCATACGGAGCTTTAGCTGATGCGCCATGCTCGTGTGCTAGTCCTCGCCGCCCTCGCCGTGCCGGTCATCGCCGCCGTGGCGTTTGCGCAGTCGGCGGTCACGCCGATCCCCGATCCGCCGCCGGTGCGCATTGCCCCGCTGGAGGTGGACCTGTCCAAGACCACCTGGGGCGATGCCAAGGCCGGCCAGACCAAGGCCGCCGCCTGCGCGGCCTGCCATGGCCCGGACGGCAATCCGGCGGTGGCCATGTACCCGCGCATCGCCGGACAGACCGAGCGCTACGTGGCGCACCAGGTCGCCTTGATCGCCAGCGGCGAGCGCAATACCGGCATGTCGGCGGTGATGGTGCCGTTCGTCAAGGACCTCACCGCGCAGGACATGCGCGACCTGGGCGCCTACTTCGCCACGCAAAAAGCCGCTGCCGGGGTGGCCGACGATGCGGTGGTCAACGAGGGGCCGTACCAGGGCCTGAAGTTCTACCAAGTCGGCGAGAAGCTCTACCGCAGTGGCGATGTCGCGCGCGGCGTGCCGGCCTGCATGGCCTGCCATGGCCCGTCCGGCAGCGGCAATCCGGGCCCGGCGTATCCGCGCCTGGGCGGCCAGCATGCCGAGTACGTGGCGCGGCGCCTGAAGGAATACCAGGCCGGCACCACCCAGGAGCGCAACCCGGCGCTGTTCAATATCATGGCGCAGGTGGCGCACCCGCTGACCGAGCAGGAGATCCAGGCGCTGGCCAGCTATCTGCAGGGTCTGCACGACCGCGCCGACGATGCCGCCGCCGCGCAACTGCCCGCAGCAACGCCCGCACGCTCATGAGCTGACCGCCGCAACCGCCACAGCGTGTCACGACGCCGGTCCCGCGACCGGCGTCGTCGTTTCCCGCCCTCCCCCTTCCCACCCCCACGGAGCCTGCATGAATCTGCTTTCCCGCCTGTCCCTGCTGTTGTTGCTGTTGATGCCGCTGGCGGCCTGTGCCGCCGACAAGAACGCCCCGCCGGTCGAGGGCGACGACTACATCGTCATCGACGGCGGCCAGCCGTACGCGCCGCTGGCCGGCAAGGTGGAAGTGGTCGAGGTGTTCGGCTACACCTGCCCGCACTGCGCGCACTTCGAGCCAACCCTGGAGGCCTGGGTGGCCAAGCAGCCGTCGTATGTGCGCTTCACCCCGGTGCCGGCGGCCTTCGGCGGGTTCTGGGATGCCTTCGCGCGTGCCTACTTCGCCGCCGATGTCCTGGGCGTGGCCAAGCGCAGCCATCGCGCCATGTTCGAGGCGATCCACGAAAAGCAGACCGTGCCGACCCAGAACGTCGCCCCGGAGGAACTGGCCGCCTTCTACGCCGGCTACGGCGTGCCGCAGCAGCGCTTCATCGAGACCTACAAGAGCCAGGCGGTCGACGCCAGGCTCGATGCCGCGCGCGAGTTCGCCAAGCGCAGCAAGCTGCCCGGCACCCCGGCGATCATCGTCAACGGGCGCTATCTGATCGGCGCGCGCAACTACCCGGACATGCTGCGCGTGGCCGACTACCTGATCGCCCGCGAACACGCTGCGCCTGCCAAGCGCTGAACCGCGTAACCGCCACCGACGGCCGCCCGTGGCATCATGCGCCCCGCGGCCGTCCGGCCCTTTCCTCGCCCCACGCTGGAGATCCAATCCGATGAAGACCCGCTTCGCCCTGACGCTGATGGCGCTGCTGCCGATCCTGGTCGCCTGCAAGGCCCAGGACGGCTCGTCCGACACCGCACCTGCCGCCACCACGCCGGCTGCCGAAACGGCACCTGCTCCGGCCGCTGCCACGCCGGCCGCCGATCCCGCCGCACCGCCTGCAGTTGGCGAGAGCGCCAGCACCCCGCCGGCCGCCGCCCCCAGCGCCGCACCGCGCGCGCCGAACGGCCCCGAGCCGGTCGCCGGCACCGACTATCTGGATATCGAAGGCGGCCAGCCGTACCAGCAGGCCGCCGGCAAGATCGAAGTGGCCGAGGTCTTCGGCTATGTCTGCCCCGCCTGCAACGCGTTCCAGCCGCTGATCGGGCCGTGGAAGGCCGGCTTGCCGTCGGACGTGCACTTTGTCTACGTGCCGGCGATGTTCGGCGGCCCGTGGGACGACTACGGCCGTGCGTTCTACGCCGCCGAAACCCTGGGCGTGCAGGAAAAGACCCACGAAGCGCTGTACAAGGCCATCCACACCGAGCAGACCCTCAAGGGCGAGCGCGGCAAGGATTCGGTGCAGGACATCGCCGCGTTCTACGCCAAGTACGGCGTGGACCAGAAGACCTTCATCGACACCATGAGCAGCTTCGGCGTGTCGGCCAAGACCAACCGCGCCAAGCAGTTCGCCACCCGCAGCAAGCTCACCGGCACCCCGTCGCTGATCGTCAACGGCAAGTACCTGGTCAAGGGCCAGAGCTTCCCGGACATGCTGCGCATCGCCGATCACCTGATTGCGCGCGAACGCGCCACGCTGGCCAAGTGACCCTGTCGATCGCCGCCCTGTGAACGCTTCGGATTCGCGCACCCTGCGGGTGCTGACGGCCAATATCCAGGCCGGCTCCAGCACCCGCCGTTACAGCGATTACGTTACCCGCAGCTGGTCGCACGCGTTGCCGCTGGGCAGCAAGCGCACCAGCCTGGACAGCATTGCCAAGCTGGCCGGCGAGCGCGACATCGTCGGCCTGCAGGAGGCCGACCCGGGCAGCCTGCGCTCGGGTTTTACCAACCAGACCCACTATCTGGCCGAGCGCGCCGGCTTCCATTACTGGAGCCACCAGCCCAACCGCCGCATGGGCGGGGTGGCCTCCAGCGCGAATGGTTTGCTCAGCAAGCTGGAACCGCTGGAAGTGCAGGACCACGCCCTGCCCGGCCGGATCGGTGGGCGCGGCATCCTGCTGGCCAAGTTCGGGCAGGGGCGCGAAGGCCTGGCGGTGGCGGTGGCGCATCTGTCGCTGGGCGCCAATTCGCGCATGGCGCAGCTGGCCTTTATCGCCGAATTGTTGTCCGAGCATCCCAACGCGATGTTGATGGGCGATTTCAACTGCATGGCCGACCGGCCGGAAATGCAGGCGCTGTACCGGCACACGCGGTTGCAGCCGCCGAGCTGCGAAGTGCATACGTTTCCGAGCTGGCGTCCGGACCGGGCGATCGACCATATCCTGGTCAGCGACAGCCTCACCATCGAGCATATCGAAGCGATTCCCGCCGCGTTCTCCGACCATCTTGCGGTGGGCATGGATATCCGCGTGCCACTGCAGCTGCTGCGTTAGCCACCACGCAAAGTGGCTACGGGTTCGCACTGGCGGACTCGACCGATGACACCCCCTCGACACCGCCTGTGCGATAACGCAGGCGGTTTTTCGTTGGGAGCACAGCACGTGATACGCGTCATATGAGTGTGTCGGCATGAGTGCGGTTGAGCCGCAGCTGTTGCCGGTGCGCACCCTGCGCCCGGTGTTCGTGCTGGCGGCCACGGTGGTGTGTACGTTTGCGTTGTTGGTGTCGTTGTTTCCGCTCGAAGCGGGCCGCGTGCTGCTGGACGCGCAGACCTGGGCCTCGCGCAATGTCGGCTGGTACTACCTGCTGGCGATGACGGTGTATCTGGTGTTTGTGCTTGGCGTGGCCTTGTCCAGCTACGGCAACATCAAGCTCGGCGCCGATCACGACGAACCGGAATTCAGCTATCTCTCCTGGGCCGGCATGTTGTTCGCCGCGGGCATCAGCATCACGCTGTTCTTCTTTTGCGTCTCCGAACCGCTCACCCATTATCTGCAACCGCCGCAGGGCGGCACCGGCAGCGGCGAAGCTTCCGCGCGGCAGGCGATGCAGCTGCTGTTCCTGCATTGGGGACTGCATGGCTGGGGCGTGTTTGCGCTGGCAGCGATGGCGCTGGCGTATTTCGCATTCCGCCACAACCTGCCGCTGGCCCTGCGCTCGGCGCTATATCCGCTGATCGGCAAGCGCATCAACGGGCCGATCGGCTACACCGTGGATGCGCTGGGCATCGTGGCCACCGTGTTCGGCCTGGGCGCGGACATGGGCTTTGGCGTGCTGCATCTCAACGCCGGCTTGAGCACCTTGATGGATGTGCCGCATACCCATTGGGTGCAGGTCGCGCTGATCGTGGCGATGATGGGCGCGGCGATCGTGGTGGCGGTGTCCGGCGTCGAGAAAGGCGTGCGCTGGATGTCGGACATCAACATGCTGCTGGCGATCGCGCTGCTGCTGTTCATGCTGTTCGCTGGTCCCACGCAGTATCTGCTCAACGCGCTGATCCAGAACCTGGGCGACTACCTGGGCAGTGTGGTCAACAAGAGTTTCGATGTGTACGCCTACGGCGGCCGCAGTGACTGGCTCGGCAACTGGACGGTGTTCTACTGGGCGTGGTGGATCGGCTGGGCGCCGTTCGTGGGCCTGTTCATCGCACGCATTTCGCGCGGCCGCACCATTCGCGAATTCGTGCTCGGCGTGTTGCTGATACCGCTCGGTTTCACCCTGGCGTGGCTGTCGATCTTCGGCAACAGCGCGCTGGACCAGCTGCTGCATCACGGCCAGGGCGCGCTGGCGCAGCAGGCCATCGATGCGCCGCAGACGGTGCTGTATTCGCTGTTGCAGGGCTACCCGTGGAGCCGCACGGTGATTACGGTGACGGTGGCGATCAGCTTCGTGTTCTTCGTCACCTCCGCCGATTCCGGCACGGTGGTGTTGTCCACGCTGTCCTCGCACGGCGGCGAGCCGCACGACGATGGCCCGCGCTGGCTGCGCGTGTTCTGGGGCGTGCTCACCGCGGTGGTGACCGGCGGCCTGTTGCTGGCCGGCAGCATGGACGCATTGAAATCGGCCGTGGTGCTGGCCTCGCTGCCGTTCTCTGCGGTGTTGTTGCTGATGGCCTGGGGCTTGTCGCGCGCGCTCAGCGAAGAATCGCAACGCAAGCGTGCGCAGCTCTACAGCCCCAGCCCGCTGATCGGGCAATCGCGGCATCACCGCGGCTGGCGTCAGCGCCTGGGCCAGGCGATGCATTTCCCGGCGCGCGATGAGGTCTATCGCTTCATGCACGACCAGGTACGCCCGGCGATCGAAGCGGTCACCGCGCAGCTGCAGGAAGAAGGCTGGCAGGTCAGCAGCCGGCTGGACGACGACGACATGGAAATCAGCGTCGACCACGGCGAGCAGCAGGGTTTCCGCTACCAGGTGGTGATGCGCGGCTACCTGACGCCGTCTTTCGCCGCGCAACGCCTGCGCAACCAACGCTATTACCGCGCCGAAGTGTATCTGTACGAAGGCAGCCAGGATTACGACCTGGTCGGTTACAGCCGCGAGCAGATCATCAACGACATCATCGATCAATACGAGCGTCACCTGCAGTTCCTGCATCTCACTCGCTGAGGTGCCGCCGCTGCCGCGTGCGCCCCACAGGAGGTTTTTCATGCCACGTTTTCCCGACCAGTTGCTGTATATCGGCGGCCGTTACGTTCCCGCCCGCGGCGGCCACACCTTCGAGGTGGTCAACCCCGCCACCGGCGAGGTGCTGGCCAATGTGCACAACGCCGGTGCCGACGACCTGGATGCCGCGGTCGACAGCGCCACGGCCGGCCAGCAGCAATGGGCGGCACTGACCGCGGTGGAACGCGCGCGCATCCTGCTGCGTGCGGTGGCGCTGCTGCGCGAGCGCAACGATGCGCTGGCCGAGCTGGAAACGCTCAACACCGGCAAGCCGCTGAGCGAAACCCGCAGCGTGGACATCGTCACCGGCGCAGACGTGCTGGAGTACTACGCCGGGGTGGCGCAGGCGCTGCAGGGCGCACAGGTGCCGCTGCGCGAAGGCAGCTTCTTCTACACGCGGCACGAGCCGCTCGGCGTGGTCGGCGCGATCGGCGCGTGGAATTACCCGATCCAGATCGCGCTGTGGAAGGCCGCGCCCGCGTTGGCAGCCGGCAACGCAATGATCTTCAAGCCCAGCGAAGTGACACCACTGACCGCACTCAAGCTGGCCGAACTCTTCACCGAGGCCGGCCTGCCCGATGGCGTGTTCAACGTGCTGCCCGGCGACGGCGCCAGCGTGGGCACCGCGCTCACCGAACACCCGCAGATCGAAAAGATCAGCTTCACTGGCGGCACCGCGACCGGGCGCAAGGTGATGGCCAGTGCCTCGAGTTCGTCGCTGAAGGACGTGACCATGGAACTGGGCGGCAAGTCGCCCCTGATCGTCTGCGCCGACGCCGACCTGGATCTGGCCGCCGACATCGCGATGATGGCAAACTTCTACAGCTCCGGGCAGGTCTGCACCAACGGCACCCGCGTGTTCGTGCCGCGCGCGCTGCGCAACGCCTTCGAGGCGCGGCTGCTGGCACGCGTGCAACGCATCCACATCGGCGACCCGCTGGACGCGCGCACCACCTTCGGCCCGCTGGTCAGCGCCGCGCACATGCAGCGCGTGCTGGACTACATCGAACAGGGCAAGGCCGAGGGTGCGCGCCTGCTGTGCGGTGGCGAACGTCTGCGCGATGGCGCGCTGGCACAAGGTTGCTATGTCGCACCGACCATCTTCAGCGACTGCACCGACGTGATGACCATCGTGCGCGAGGAGATCTTCGGCCCGGTGCTGAGCCTGCTCACCTACGACGACGAAGACGAAGCGATCGCGCGCGCCAATGCCACCACCTACGGCCTGGCCGCAGGTGTGGTGACACCGGATCTGGCGCGCGCGCATCGCCTGATCCATCGCCTGCAGGCGGGCATCTGCTGGATCAACACCTGGGGCGAGTCGCCGGCAGCGATGCCGGTGGGCGGCTACAAGCAATCCGGCGTGGGTCGCGAGAACGGCCTGGCCACGCTGCAGGCCTATACCCGCACCAAATCCATCCAGGTCGAACTGGAACGCTACGCGTCGGTGTTTTGACCGGCCGACGCCACCTGGCAGGCCGTCGCCGGCGATACCGGCGAGCTGCGCGAGCTGAAGCCTGTAGATCGTGCTGCCGTTTCGGTCGCTGTCATGTCGAATACCGACAGCCGCCCATGCAATCGTCTTGAAAGCCGCTTCACATCGGCACCGCAACAAGGAGAACCCCATGCAACGCGAATACGACTACATCATCATCGGCGCCGGCTCGGCAGGCAACGTGCTGGCCGCGCGCCTGACCGAAGATCCGGGCGTCAGCGTGTTGCTGCTGGAGGCCGGCGGACCGGATTATCGGCTGGATTTCCGCACCCAGATGCCGGCGGCGCTGGCATTCCCGTTGCAGGGTCGTCGCTACAACTGGGCCTACGAGACCGAGCCGGAGCCGCATATGGACAACCGACGCATGGAATGCGGGCGCGGCAAGGGATTGGGCGGCTCGTCCCTGATCAACGGCATGTGCTACATCCGCGGCAATGCGCTGGATTTCGATCATTGGGCCAAGCGGCCGGGCCTGGAAGACTGGAGCTACCGCGACGTGTTGCCGTACTTCCGCAAGGCCGAGACGCGCGACATAGGCGCCAACGATTATCACGGCGGCGAAGGCCCGGTCAGCGTGGCCACGCCGAAGAACGACAACAACGTGCTGTTCCATGCCATGGTCGACGCCGGCGTGCAGGCCGGTTACCCGCGCACCGACGATCTCAATGGTTATCAGCAGGAAGGCTTCGGGCCAATGGACCGCACGGTGACGCCGCAGGGGCGCCGCGCAAGCACCGCGCGTGGCTATCTGGATATGGCACGTCCGCGCGATGGCCTGCACATCGTCACCCACGCCACCACCGACCGCATCCTGTTTGCCGGCAAGCGCGCGATCGGCGTGCATTACCTGGTCGGCAACAGCAGCGAGGGCATCGACGCGCATGCGCGCCGCGAAGTGCTGGTGTGTGCTGGCGCGATTGCCTCGCCGCAGCTGCTGCAACGCTCCGGTGTCGGCGCGCCCGATCTATTGCGCGCACTCGACGTGCAACTAGTGCACGACCTGCCCGGCGTTGGCCAGAACCTGCAGGACCACCTGGAGGTCTACATCCAGTACGCCTGCACCAAGCCGGTGTCGTTGTATCCGGCGCTGCAATGGTGGAATCAACCCGCCATCGGCGCGCAGTGGTTGTTCGCCGGCACCGGCACCGGGGCCAGCAACCAGTTCGAGGCCGGCGGCTTCATCCGCACGCGCGAAGAATTCGACTGGCCCAACATCCAGTATCACTTCCTGCCGGTGGCGATCAATTACAACGGCAGCAATGCGGTGAAGGAACACGGCTTCCAGGCGCATGTGGGTTCGATGCGCACCCCCAGCCGCGGGCGCGTGCATGCCAAGTCGCGCGACCCGCGCCAGCATCCGTCGATCCTGTTCAACTACCAGTCCACCGATCAGGACTGGCAGGAATTTCGCGATGCGATCCGCATCACTCGCGAGATCATCGCCCAGCCCGCACTGGATGCCTATCGTGGCCGTGAAATCAGCCCGAGCGCGGACTGCAAGACCGATGCCGAGCTGGATGCCTTCGTGCGCGCACGCGCAGAGACGGCGTATCACCCGTCCTGCTCCTGCGCGATGGGCACCGATGACATGGCGGTGGTCGACGGACAGGGCCGCGTACACGGCATGGAGGGCCTGCGGGTGATCGATGCCTCGATCATGCCGCGCATCATCACCGGCAACCTCAACGCCACCACCATCATGATCGCCGAGAAGATCGCCGACCGCATGCGTGGCCGCACGCCACTGCCGCGCAGCACCGCCGACTACTACGTGGCCGGCGATGCGCCTGTGCGCGGGTGATGCTAGAAAACGCAGTGCGCTACCCTGGGTCGAGTGCGCGGTGCCCTCAGCGCTCGCAGGATACGCTGCAAATACGTCCTTGTAGGCTCGGCGGCGGCATCCATGCCGCCACACGGTCCCGCAATCGGTAAGCACACCGCACCAGAAAATTTGCATGTTGCTTGCTAAAAGACCGTGTTCTGATCTCGTTGCGTTGCGAAGCTGATCAGATGCGTCATTACCGAAAAACGCACGCCATGCATTGCTTGCAGCCATACACACCGACCAACTCGACGGGTCCCTGCCCGTTCACCGTCGCGGGACCTTACGCGGCATGGATGCCGCGTAAGAGCCTACAGGGACGTACTTGCGGCGTGTCCCGCGAGGGTGGGCGGGCAAGGGCCCTGCAGCCAAGCCGCAGATCAGCCGCTCTCCGCTTTACGCCCGACCCGGCCTGATGGACTAAAACTTCAAGTCGACCCGCGCATACCAGAAGCGTCCACCGGGGATGTCGTAGGTAGAGGCGTCGTAGCCATTGAGTGAGCACGACAGGCAGAGCGGCGGGTCCTTGTCGAAGACGTTGTTCAAGCCGGCCGTGAGCTGCAGCCCCTTGAGCCAATCGACGCGATAACCCAGCTGTGCATCGTGGTAGGTGATCGCATCCAGGCGATTGGTGCCTACTGCAGGATCGGAACACACCGCAAATTCCACTGCATCGCCGCATTGCTCGGTGAGTTTGGAGATGTGGCGCGCCGTCCAGGATGCGGTCCAGTTGCCCAGCGACCAGTCCAGTACCGCGTTGCTGGTCCACTCGGGGATCGCGCTGTCCACCACTTCGATGCCCGGCCCCTGCGGCTGGCGCTGCCCTGCCGCACCGAGCGCCTCGTAGCGGCCCACAAAGGTGTTCTGCCAGGACAATTTGAATCGCCCCAACCCGGTTTCCGGCATCGTCCAGAACAGGTCTACATCCCAACCGTCGGTCTTGATCGAACCCAGATTGGTCAACCGGTTGTTGAACGCATTGATGCCGCCGGTGGAGGCGCGCCCGATGCCATTGCAATACAGCGCGTCCAGGGTATCCACGCACAGATCCAGCTGGGTTTGCGCATTGATCGCCTGGATCGCGCCATCGACATGATGGCGATAGAACGTCATCTCCAGGTCGAGGCGGTCGGACCAGCTGGCATTGCTGGCAAAGCCAGGACTGAACACAAAGCCGGCACTGAAGCTGCGCGAACGTTCCGGATCCAGTTGCTCGTTGCCGCCGGTGGTGACCGAGATCTGCTGGTTGGCCTGTTGATAGCCGGCCGGTACGCCGAGCGATGCGCAGTTCGCGGCGCTGCCGCGCGGCGCGGTGCCGCCCAACCCGATCGAGCATGGATCGGACAGCTGCAGATCGGCGCGCGCGGCCGAACCGAACAGCTCGCCGATGGTCGGCGCACGGAAGCCCTCTGCATAACTGGTGCGCAGCACCAGCTCATCGGTGACCTGCCAACGCAAGCCGTACTTTGGCGTGAACTCACCACCGAAAGTGGAGTAATCCGAATAACGACCGGCGATATTCAGGTCGAGTTTGTCGCCCAACGACGAATTGGCGAAGATCGGGATATTGAGCTCGAGATAGGCCTCGTTGACGTCGTAGCTGCCTGACGTCGGCAACGACGGCACGCCGTTGTAGCGCCCCGCCACGGTGAGCGGATCGGGTTGGTAGGACCCTTCGTATTTGCGGTATTCGTAGCCGGTGGCGAACGACACCGCGCCACCGGGCAGCTGGAACAGCTCGCTGCTCAGATTGGCGGTGAACAGGCTCAACTCGTTCTGGCTGCGGTCGCGCACTACCGGCTGGATCCAGCGCAACATCTCCGGCGTGATGCTGCCGGCGCCGCTGAAGATATCCAGTGGCACGCAGCCGGCCACCGCCGCGCACGCGGCCGGATCGCCCAGGCCAAGGTTGATGTTGTAGAGGTTGTAGCTGCCGTAGTTGGTCTGTTCGGCCTTGTTCTTGCTGTACATGCCGTTGATGTCCCAGAACCAGGTGCGCGCCGCACCTTCGAAGGTGCCCACCAGACCGGTGCCGAAGTATTGCGTGTCGACCTGCTGCTCGAAACGGCGCGCCCCGCCCTCCACCGGGCGGCGACCGATCTGGATCAGGTTGGTAGCCGAGTTCAGCTCGAAGCCGAACGGATTGAACGGATTGAGCGCGGAAATCACGATGTTGTCGGCCAGCGGATTGCCGGTGCCGGCATCGGGGCCGAGAAAGATCGGCTCGGGCGCCGCCTGGTTGGTCGACTCGCGCCGGTTGCCCAGCGCCTTGACGTACCACTGCACGTCGTCGTTGAAGTAATAGCGGAATTGCGCGAACACGCCCTTGCGCTCGGACGGTGTCAGCAACAGGTTCTGTTCTGCAAAGTTGTAGCGGTCTGCGGTGCCGAAGCAGTGGTAGTCGTCGCTGCGCGTACAGCCGGCGCTGCCATCGTATTGCGGCGTGCCGACGCCGGCGTTGGGCGTGAGGTTCTGGCGCACGCCGGTGTTGGGGTCGACGAATTGGAAGCGACCATCGGGCGTTGCCGAGCTGGCAAAGGTCAGCCCGGTGCCCGGGATCGGGAAGCGGGCCTGCGCGCGGTCGCGTGCGTAGATCGGATCCTGCTTGACGTAGCTGGCGCCCAGAAACAGGCTGAAATCCTCGCCACTGGTGCCCCAGGCCAGGTCCATGCCCTGGTTGGCGCCGTCGCCCTTGCCGTACTGCCCGTAGTTGAGCGTGACCTGCGCACCGTCGAAGCTGCGCCGGGTGATGATGTTGACCACGCCGGCAATCGCATCCGAGCCGTACAGCGACGAGGCGCCGTCTTCGAGTACCTCGATCCGCTCCACGATGGCCAGCGGAATGGTGTTGAGATCGGTCGACGAGCCCACGCCGGAGGCCGAAGACTCGTTGACCCAGCGGATGCCATCGACCAGCACCAGCACGCGCTTGGAGCCGAGATGGCGCAGATCCACCTGCGCCGAGCCGGCGCCCACACCGCCGCCATCGGGCGGGAAGCCGAAGTTGCCGGACGAATTGAATTTGGCGTTGAGCGCCGAACCCGACGCGGTGAGTTCCTGCAGCACCTCGCCGATCGAGGTCAGGCCGGTGCGTTCGATGTCGGCGCGGTTGAGCGTCTGGATCGGCACCTGGCCCTGCAATTCTGCGGTCTTGATGCGGGTGCCGGTGACCTGCACGCTGTCGAGCGTGCGCGTACTCGGGGCGGCCTCGGGCTGTTGCGCCCAGGCGAGTGTGGGAACCAGACACAACGACAACTGCACGGCCAGGCATGACCGCGGGGAGCCAATCAGACGCTTCATCCTTTCTCTCTCCAGAAGGACTGCTAAGTGTCCGCACGCCCCCGTGCCCTGCGGTCCGCCCCAACTTTTAAACGAAACCTTAACGCCCCGCAAGCCAACCATGCAGGCAGTGAGAGACGCTTCCCATTGCGCGCCGGGCCGCAGACCAAGACCGCGCGCCAACGGGACGCATCTGCGCCTCGCGGCGCAGGTCGCTGCCGACAGCGCTGACGGGCGTCGATCCTGCACGTATTCACTCAGGCGCGCGGGCGCGCTTCGGTATCATCGCGCAATGACTTATGCCCCCCGTCTTGCCACTGTTTTCGTCGGCCTGCTGTGCCTTGGCAGCACCACGCTGCATGCCCAAAGCCTCGACCCGCAACTGACCGCCATGCGCGATGCCATCGCCGCTGCAGAGCGCGGCCAGTCCGATGCCGGTCAGCTCGGTGCCCTGAGCCGTCACCCGCTCTATGGCTGGCTGGAATTTGCCACGCTCAAGCGCAACATCGACAACGTCTCCAACACGCAGGCGCAGGGATTTTTGCAGCGTTATGCAGGCCAGCCGGTGGCCGAAAGCTTCCGCAGCACCTGGTTGCCGGCGGTGGCGCGGCGCCAGGACTGGACCACGTTGCTGGCCAACTGGAAACCCACCGACAACGTCGGCCTGCGCTGTGCGCAGCTGACCGCGCGACAGGCAACCGGCAAGCTGGATGCGCAGTGGAGTCGCGATGCGTTGACGTTATGGCGTACCGGCAAGGGCCTGCCCGATGCCTGCGATCCGGTGGTCGCCGGGCTGGAGTCGCGCGGCGAGCTCATTCCGGCGCTGCGCTGGGAGCGCGTGGAGGCGGCCGCCGATGCACAACTGCCCGCGGTGATGCGCACGGCCGCACGCGGTCTGCCGGCAGCCGATCTGGCCCTGGCCAACGACTACGCCGCGTTTCTGGACAAGGTGCATCCGCGTGCATCGAGCTGGCCCAGAACCGAGCGCAGCCGGCGCATCGCGGTCGATGGCCTGGCCAAGCTAGCCAAGAGCGACCCGGATGCGGCCGAGCAGCAGTTGCCGCAGCTGGCCAGCGCGCTCGGTTTCAGCGAGGCGCAGCGCGGCCAGGTGCTGTACCAGATCGCGCTGTGGACGGTGGCGTCGTACCTGCCGGATTCGGCGCGTCGCCTCAATGCAGTGCCCGATGCCTCGTACGACGAGCGCCTGCACGAATGGCGTGCGCGCGAGGCGATGGCGCGCGGCGACTGGCCGGCCGCCTTGGCGGCGATCCGCAAGATGCCCGCCACCCAGCGCAGCGATTCGCGCTGGCAGTATTTCGAGGCGCGCCTGGCCGAGAAGACCGGCGCGGCCGCGGCTGCGCAGCCGCTGTATCGCGCAGCCGCGCAATCGCCGACCTTCCACGGCTTCCTGGCCGCCGATCGTCTGCAGCAGCCATATCGCCTGTGTCCGTGGGAGCCCAAGGACACCCCGCAGGCCAAGGCCGCCGTCGCGCGCGATCCGGCGTTGCTCCGCGCCATCGCCTTGTTCCAGATCGACCGCCCCGGTTGGGCCGTGGCCGAGTGGAACGATGCCGCGAGCCGCTTCGACGACACCCAGCGCCGGCTGGCGGTGCAGGTGGCCAGCGAGAATGGCTGGTTCGATCGCGCAGTGTTCGCGCTCGGCAAGCAGCCGGACGAACAACGCCTGTATGCATTGCGCTTTCCGCTGCATCACGACGACAGCATTCGCCGTGAAGCGGCCAAGAACGCGATCGACCCGGCCTGGGTGGCAGCGGAGATCCGTGCCGAAAGCATCTTCAATCCACGCGCGCGCTCGCCTGCCAACGCGATGGGCCTGATGCAGGTATTGCCGGGCACCGGCGCGGCCGTGGCCAAGGGCATCGCCCTGCCCGGTTATGCGGGCGCCACCAGCCTGTACGAGCCGGACACCAACATCGCCATCGGCACCGCCTATCTGCGCCAGTTGCTCAATACCTACGGCCTGCCCTACCTCACCATCGCCGCCTACAACGCCGGCCCGGGGCCGACCGGGCGCTGGCAATCGCAACGGCCTAACTTCGAGCCGGACTTCTGGATCGAGACCATCAGCTACAAGGAAACCCGTGAGTACGTCGCGCGTGTGCTGGCTTTCAGCGTGATCTACGACTGGCGGCTCAACGGCGACATGCTGCCGCTGAGCGATCGCCTGATGGGCAAGCTGGTGGACAAGCGCCTGAAACCGGTGTGCACGCCAGGCCAGGCGACCAATAACGCGGCGCAGGACTGAGCTCCCAGTCAGCCGCCGAACATGGCGGCCGGATGAGGTGATCGTGCTTGCGCGGTTGCGCGTGGTTGTCTTGGCCTGGGGCGCAAGCTAGGCGATGCCGCTCTGGTACTTGCCTTTCGTTCGCTCCTAGGCTTGAAGCTCTGTGGCTCTGTGGCTCTGTGGCTGTGAGGCTGTGAGGCTGTGAGGCCAACCAAGCCTTTCCCTTCCTTGCGTTGTTTCGGTGGATCGAAGGCTCGGGTCGTCGAGGGCGCGGTGCCCTCACCGCTTGCGGGACACGCCGTGAATCCGTCCGTGGAGGCTCGGTGGCGGCATCCGTGCCGCCACACGGTCCCGCAACCGGCAAGGACACCGCACCAGAAAGTTGGTCGGTAGTCACGTGAAAGTAGCTTGTTACACGACGTGCATTGGACGTTGGCCGTTGGGCCGGGCAAGTACATCACTATCCGAAATGCACATCACGCGCTGCTCTTACCCGTGCGCAGCAGACGTCCCGACTGGTTGCCGCTCGAAGTGCATCGCGCATTGAGCCGGCGCATCGGCATCAAGCAACGCGCATCAAGCATTGCGCTTAGCTGTGCACACCGACCATCTCGACTGGTCCTTGCCCGCCCATCGTCGCGGGACCTTACGCGGCATGGATGCCGCGTAAGAGCCTACAGGGACGTACTTGCGGCGTGTCCCGCGAGGGTGGGCGGGCAAGGGCCCTGCAGCAAAACCACACATCACCCCGCTCTACAGCTGATCTATCCGCAAAGCCGTACTGCCTTGCGGCATGTCCCGCGATGGTGGACGGGCAAGGACCCTGCAGCAAAGCCACACCGCACCGGCTCTACGGCTGATCTATCCGCAAAGCCGTAGGTCGTCCGCTGTGCCTTACGGCATGTCCGCGATGATGGGCGGGCAGAGGCCCTGCAGCCAAGCCTTGGATCAGTCGCCCTACGACGCACGCACCGCATCGGGCATCATGTCGCGATGAAGATCTATCTTGTTGGCGGCGCAGTCCGCGATGCCCTGCTTGGCCAGCCCGCTGGCGACCGCGACTGGGTGGTGGTCGGTGCCGATCAGGCGCAGATGGAACGCCTGGGCTTCAAACCGGTGGGGAAGGACTTCCCGGTGTTCCTGCATCCGCGCAGCGGTGAGGAGTATGCGTTGGCGCGTACCGAACGCAAGTCCGGGCGCGGCTATCGCGGCTTCGTGGTGGATGCCGATCCTTCGGTGACGCTGGAAGAGGATCTGCTGCGCCGCGACTTCACCATCAATGCGATCGCACGTGACGAGGACACTGGCGAGCTGTTCGATCCTTATGGCGGCGCGCGCGATCTGCAGGCGCGCGTGCTGCGGCACGTGGGGCCGGCCTTTGTCGAAGATCCCGTGCGCGTATTGCGCGCTGCCCGCTTCATGGCACGCCTGGCACCGCTTGGTTTCACAGTCGCGCCAGAGACCGCAGCACTGATGCGCGAGATGGCCGCCAGCGGCGAGCTGGACAGCCTGGTGCCCGAACGTGTGTGGCAGGAATTGCGCCGCGTGCTGGAGAGTGCACAGCCGTCGGCATTCCTGCGCACGCTGCACGACACCGATGCGCTGCGCGTCATCCTGCCCGAGATCAATGCGCTGTATGGCGTGCCGCAACGTGCCGAGTTTCATCCGGAGGTGGATACCGGCATTCACCAGGAAATGGTCAGCGACATGGCCGCGCGACTTGCGCCCGGCGACGCGCTGGTGGGCTTTGCCGCATTGACCCACGACCTGGGCAAGGCGCTCACGCCGGCGGAAGAATGGCCGCGCCACATCATGCACGAACAGCGCGGCGTTGCCCCGCTGCAGACATTGTGCGAGCGGCTCAAGGTGCCACAGGATTATCGCCAGCTCGCCATCACCGCCTGCCGCGAACACTTGAACGTGCATCGCCTGGCCGAACTGCGCGACCGCACCGTGCACGAGCTGCTGGTGCGCTGCGACGCGTTTCGCCGCCCCGAGCGCATCGCGCAACTCGCGCTGGTCTGCGAAGCCGACAAGCGTGGCCGGCTGGGCAGCGAAGACGCCGCATATCCGCAGGGCGAACAGTTCAAGCACCTGCACGCCGCTGCGCTGGCCATCAATGCGCGCGACCTAGCCGCACAAGGCCTGCAAGGCCCGCAGATCGGCGAGGCATTGGCGAAGGCGCGGATTGCGGCGATTGCGGCCGCAAGAAAGGCCGGCACATAGCCGATGCATCGCGCATACCGTTGTCGCAACACGACAGGGATGTAGCCGTGCCAAGCAAAGCGTTGCCGCTCAGATCCTGACTAGCGAAAGATCCCCGGGTCGAAATTGCAACCGCGAGCCGCCGCCATTGCAACAAGGCGGCTGCCCGAGAGCAGCCGCCCGGCCGACGTCACAGCTTGAAATTCAGGCTCAGCATGAAGGAGCGGCCGTTCTTGTAGATGTAGTACGGCTGGTTCTTGTTGCCGATATAGCTGAAGTAGGTTTCGTCCAGCAGATTGGTGGCTTCCAGCGCCACGCGCAGGCGCTCGGTGGCCTGGTAGCCGAACGAGGCATCGACCTGGGTGAATGCATCGGTCATCTGCTGGCCGTTGAGGCGGCCGATCTGGGTGAAGTATTCCGAGCGCCAGCCCAGATTCACCCGCGCGCTCCATTTGCCCTGCTCGTAGTACGGGCTGATGTTGTAGGCGTTGCGCGAGTTGTACGGCAGGCTGTAATCGCCGTCGGTCTTGGAATCGGAATAGGTGTAGTTGGCCACCACGCCGAACCCGTTGCCAAAGTTGTGCTGCAGGTTGAGCGCAACGCCGCGCACCGTGGCATCGCCGGCGTTGGTCGGCACGGAGGTCTGATAGGTGCTCGAGCCGCCGGTGGCGTTGTTGAAGAACACCCGGTCTTCCACGGTGGTCAGGATGTAGTTGGAGATATCGCGCGAGAAGAACTCGCCGCTGAGCAGACTGCTGTCGGAGAAGTACCACTCCAGCGATGTGCCCAGGTTGGTGGACTCGTACGGACTCAATCCAGGATTGCCCGTGGACGCGGTGAGCGTGGTGTCGTCGGTGGCCACGTACGGGGTCATGTTGGTGTAGCGCGGCCGTGCGATCACCTTGGACGCAGCAAAGCGCAGCATCAGATCGTCGCGCAGGTCGTAGGCGATGTTGAAGGACGGCAACCACTTGCCGTAGCTGTTGAGGAAGTTGACCGGCGTATAGCCGCCACCGGGCGCATAGCTGAAACCATCGGTGGAATCGCGGGTGTGCACGTAACGCACGCCAACGTTGCCGCGATAGCGCTCGCCGGAAAAGTTGCCCTGCAGGAACCAGGCGCGGTTCTGTTCTTCGATGCTGTAGTTGCCGGCGTAGCTGATCGGCAAGCCGTCATCGCCTTCAAGGCCACCGATGTACTGGCTGATGGCGCCGCTGTTGATGGTCGACCAGCGCTGCATGTCGGCGCTGGTCGACAAGCCGTCCAGATAGCCCGACGGCGTGGTGCCCGGCGAGAACGCGGCCAGCGTGCTGCCGTCGTTCGGGGTCCAGGTGCGGCTGTAGGAGGACTGCCCGGTGGCGTGATTGGTCAGCTTGATGCCGGTCAGGATCTGGGTGAACGGCCCCCACTCCACCGCATGGTCGAAGTCCAGCTGCAGGTAGCGTTCCTTGTCGTATTGCGGGCTGTGGCTGGCCGAGGCGTTGTTGAGTTGCATCGCCGCCGCGTTGGTGGGGTCGGTGCTGTAGTCCATCGCGGTACGACGCCCGTCGATGTTGTAGCTGTAACCGGCGAGGTTGCGGAACTGGATGCCGTAGATGCGCTCGGCACCGCCCTGTGAACTGGTGTAGCCCACCTGGCTGGACGCATTCCAACCATCGCCATGCCAGTCGGTGCGTAGATGGATGCTGCCGGTGCTGACCTCGCTGTTGCGCAGGTAGCCGTCCAGGTAGGTGTTGGACTGGTCGCCGAACGTACCCGAGGTCGCCACGCCGTTCTCGAAGCCCAGCGCCTGCGCATCGCCGGGGGTGGAACCCCAGTAGCCGTAGCGGCTCTGGTTGTAGTTGTCGAAACTCTCCTTGACGTACAAACCGGTCAGGTTGAGCTCGAAATCGGCATCCGGCTTCCACTGCAACGCCGCGCTGACGCCGTCGCGCTTGCGCGTCTGCTGGAACAACGCGGTGTTGATCGAGGTTGGAAACACGCCGGTGTTGTTGCCGACCACAGACGCCGGGAACCCTGCGCCTTGCACATTGTCGTAGCCGAAGATCTCCACGCCATCGCGGCGCAACACGCGCTGCGAATGCATCACCGAGGTGAGCACACCGAGCGTTTCATCCTGGTTTTTCCAGCTGTACAGCGCCGAGGCATTCGGCTTGCCCTCCTCGGAACGATCGTTGTAGCCGTAGCTCAGCGTGCCGGTCAGCGTGTTGCGCTCAAGGTCCAGCGGCTTGCGCGTGTGCACGATCACGGTGCCACCGATGGAGCCCTCGTCGATGCGTGCCTCCGGTGTCTTGTAGACCTCCATCAGGCCGACCACTTCCGGCGCCAGCGTGCTGTAGTTGAACGAGCGGCTATCCGGGTCGTTGGGATCGCCGCCCCAACTGGTGGAGGCAATGGTCTGGCCGTTGAGCAGCACGCGATTGAGTGCCGGGTCGGTACCGAGGATGCTGACCTTCTCGCCTTCGCCGAACTGGCGATCCACGGTGATGCCGGACAGGCGCGACAGCGACTCGGCGACGTTGGTGTCTGGGAATTTGCCGATGTCTTCGGCGCTGATCGCATCGACGATCGCATCGGCATTGCGCTTGACGTTGAGTGCCTTGCCGAGGCTGGCCTGATAGCCGACGACCTTGACCTCGTCCAGCGTGGATACCGAGGGATTGGTTTGCGCGGGCGCCTGTTCCTGCGGGGCTGCAGCCTGCTCCTGCGCACCTGCGGGCAACGCGGCAAGACCTGCCAGGGTAGCGCCACCGATCAACAGGCCGCGGACTGCAGTGCTCAATGGGGTACGACGCAGCGGGTGCGCATGACAGAACAGGTGACGGGACAACTCGAACACACGGGAAGACGGCATTGCGTAGACCTCTTGACGGATGTCAGGTGGCAACCATGTGGTTGCACGACAACGCGCGATGCGCGTGACATGCCCGCACTCCGTCCCCTGTGCCGGATGCGAGCAGCGTCCCGCACTGCCGTAGCGGCGTGCGGGTCAGCGCCAGTCCGACCAGCGGCCGGACGACAACGCTTTCAAGAATTCAGAAGTGGCTCCTGCTCGCTGACAACGTTATCAGCGAAGGTGCCTTTCGCAGCCGGGGCTGTCAACTCGCTGCCACAAAAGCCCAGTTTCATGCCTGAAACCGCACCGACGACGCAGATATTGGAATGACAGCGTGATCGTGTTCGCACTCATATGCATCGACGATGCAGACCACTGCGCGTAGCGGCCTGATGCCACAAGGCTGCGCAGCCGGATGTTGCGATGCAGAGTGTGTTGCAGGCTTTGTTGTGGTGGATGGTGTACGCAGTGCATTGCCAAACTACCGCGATCGCATTGCTGACCTGCGGCAAGCGCATGCGGCTGCAGTCATCGTCGAGCGTCTACTGCAACGGAAAGCGCGTCGGTTGCACTACGTGTCGCGTGACGCCGAAAGCGCCCGGGTTCTGCTTGGCTGCTCCAGCGTTCAACACTGATGCCTTTCCGGAGCTTGGCGAAAGCACGCCCTGCACTCGCGCACGCACGCACGCTCATGCTGCAGCGTACCGACGATGGCGGTTCACCGAAGACACGACTGCAAACAAGGTTTCAAGCGCATCGCGCCGCACGAACGGGTTCGTGCGGCGGCGCGCGGACTTACTCGCGCTGACCGGCCACCCAGGTGGCAAGTACCTGCACGTCGGCATCCACCAGCACCAGGTCGGCCTGATAGCCGGGTGCAATGCGGCCCAGGCGCTGGCCCAGGCCGATGCATTGCGCCGGATAGGTGGACGCCATGCGCGCGGCTTCGGCCAGGTCCACGCCCAGCCACTGCACGCTGTTGCGCACGGCCGTGGCCATGTCCAGCGCCGAGCCGGCCAGTGCGCCGTCGGCATTGCGTACCACGCCGTCCACGGCGGTGATGGTTTCGCCGTACAGGTCGAAACTGGGGCTGTCGGCACCGACCATCGGCATGGCGTCGGTGACCAGCAACAGCTTGCCGCGCGGTTTGGCGGCCAGCGCCACGCGCAGGCTGGCCGGGTGCACGTGCACGCCATCGACGATGATGCCGCACCACACATCGGGGTCTTCCAACGCGGCGCCGACCGCGCTGGGCTCGCGCCCGGTCAGCTGCGACATCGCGTTGTACAGATGGGTGAAACCACTGACGCCGGCGGCAATGCCGTCGCGCGCCTGCTCGTAGCTGGCCGCAGTGTGGCCGGCAAACACGGTCGCGCCGCCGGCGACAAAGGCGCGGATGTCGTCCAGCGGCACGCGCTCGGGTGCGAGCGTGATCAGGGTGACGCCGTTGTCCAACGAGGTATCGACGGCAATCTCGTGCGCGTCGGGCAGGCGGAACTTGTGCGCGTCGTGCGTGCCCTTGCGGGCCGGGCTCAGGTACGGGCCTTCCAGATGAATGCCGAGCACGCCGGGCACGCCTTGCGCGATGGCCTGGCGCGTGGCGGCGATCGCCTCGGCCATCACCTCGGCGGTGTCGCTGATCAATGTCGGCAGCATGCCGGTGGTGCCGTAGCGGCGATGCGCCGCCGCGATCGTGGCCAGCGCCTGCGGGTCGCGCGCATTGTTGAACAACACGCCACCACCGCCGTTGACCTGGATGTCGATGAAGCCGGGCAGCAAGGTGGCGCCGCCCAGATCCACGCGCGTATGCGCCTGCGCAACGCGCGCATCGTCGGCCGCCACCACCGCCTGGATCTGCGTGCCGGCCAGCAGGACCACCAGCCCATCCTGCAAGCCATCGTCGGTGAGCACGCGTGCATTGCACAACGCTTGAATCGGGGAAGCATCCATGTTCAAACGGTTTCCGTGACCTTGTTCAAGTGCGGCGGCAGATCGGGATTGTTGCCACGTTGCAGGGCCAGCGCGTTGATCGCGCGGTAGAAGCTCTGCACGGTCAGCAGCGGCGCGCTGGCCGGGTGCGCCGCATCCACGAGCGGCAGGTCGCCGTCGGGGGCGGCCAGCCACACCTGCGCGCCACGCGCGCGGAATTCGGCCGCGAGCGCACGCGTGCCGGCGCCGGTTTCGTCGGGCTGGGCGAACACCAGCACCGGGAAGCCCGGCCCCACCAGCGCCATCGGGCCGTGTTTGACCTCGGCCGAGCTGTACGCCTCGGCATGCAGGCCGCAGGTTTCCTTGAACTTCAGCGCCGCTTCCTGCGCCGCGCCCAGGCCCAGGCCGCGACCGAGCACGAACAGGTTGTGTGCCGGCACCAGGCCGGCAGTGAGCGCGGACCAGTCGGCCTGCCAGGCGGCGCGCAACTGCTGCGGCAGTGCCTCTACCGCCGCGAGCAGGGCCGGGTCGTTCTTCCACACCGCGCCCAGGTGCAGCAGCGCAGCCAGCGAGGCGAGATAACTCTTGGTGGCGGCAACGCTTTTTTCCGGGCCTGCGCCCAGCGGAATCACCACCTCGGCCAGCTGCGCCAGCGGTGAATCCTCGACGTTGACCAGCGCGACCACGCGCGCGCCGGCCGCCTTGGCGGCCTCGGCATTGCGCAGCAGGTCCGGGCTCTTGCCCGATTGCGAAATCACGATGTACAGCGCACCGCGCAACTGCAGCGGCGATGCGTAGACCGAGCCCACCGACGGCGATGCAGAGGCGGTCACGATGCCCAGTTGTGTTTCGAACAGATACTTGGCGTAGGTCGCTGCGTGATCGGAACTGCCGCGTGCGCAGGTCACCACGAACGGCGGCGGCGTATCGCGCAGCGACTGCGCGAGGGCGGCGACGGTGTCGGCATTGCGGGCGAACTGTGCGGCGACCACGTCAGCGGTCTGCGCCGCCTCGCGGAACATCAAGGTCTCGGTTTCGGTGGGAAGGCTCATCGTGCTCAGGCGGATTCGGGAGGAAGGGATTTGGCGGACGGCGTCTGCGCCGGTGCAGTGGAACCGCGCACCACCAGCTGCGGCACGAAGCCGCGGTTCTGCAATTGCGCGGGCTGGTCGTCGTAGGCATCGCTGCGCAGCTGGCTGATCAACAGGCGTGCGGCATGCCGCGCGATGTCGTCGGTGGCCTGCTTGGCGGTGGTCAGCGCCGGCCAGGACTGGCGCGAGAACGGGCTGTCCTCGAAACCGGCGATCGACAATTGATACGGCACGTTCATGCCGGTGGACTTGGCTGCGGCCAGCACGCCCGCGGCGATTTCATCGTTGCTGCCGAAGATGGCGGTGGGCGGCTCGCGCAACGACAGCAGCCGGCGCGCGCCACGGAAGCCGTCGTCGAAGGTGTAATCGCCGGGAATCACCAGGTGCTTGTCCAGGGTGATGCCGTAGTCCTTCAACGCCGCCTCGTAACCGGCGTAGCGCTCGCCGCTGGAGCGGTGCTGCGGGCCACCCCACAGGAACCCGATGCGCTGATGGCCCAACTGGACCAGATGCTCGGTGATCTCGTAGGCGGCAGCGCGGTCGTCGATATAGACGCAGGGGCCGTCGCCCGGATCGTCGGTGGCGGCGATGATGCGCACGCTCTTGATGCCGCGCGCAGCCAGGCCGGCCATCAACTCGGGGCGCTCGGACATCGGTGCGGTCAGCACCACGCCGGCCAGCCGCGAGCGCTGCACCCATTCGGCCAGTTCTTCGGCCAGCAATGGCGAGGTGGAATCGCACGGATGGATCTGCAGGCCGAAGCCGGTTTCGCGGCAGGCCGCCAGCACGCCGTTCTGGATGCCGATGATGTGATACGGGTTGGGATTGTCGTAGACCAGGCCGATCACGAACGGCGTGCCGCTGCGCAGGTTGCGCGCGGACGGATCGGGTTCGTAGTCGAGATCGGCGATGGCGCGCAGCACGCGCGCGCGCGTGGCCTGCATCACCGACGGTTCGTTGTTGATCACGCGCGACACGGTCTTCAACGAGACCTTGGCGCGCTCGGCGACATCTTTGATGGTGGGCCTGCGCATGGGTATGCCTTGTTCGTCGGAACGCATCATGCTGCCTGGTTCACTTGGCCTGGGCCGGCAGGCCCACACGGTAACCGCGCAGCGAATAGAACAGGATGTACAGATAGCACGGCACCATCAGCGCAGCGAACACGACCTGGAAGTCGTAGTGCTGTTTGAGAATGGCGAACAGCTGCGGAATGATCGCGCCGCCGGCAATGCCCATGACCAGCAAGGCCGAACCGATCTCGGTGAAGCGGCCGAGCCCGCGGATGGCCAGCGGAAAGATCGCCGGCCACATCATCGCGTTGGCAAAACCGAGCGCGGCCACGAAGCCCACCGACACATAGCCGTGGGTCAGCAGCGCGCCCAGCGAAAACAGCACGCCCAGCACCGCCGACACGCTCAGGTAGCGCGCCTGCGAGATCACACCCGGAATCAACGCCAGGCCGACGATGTAGCCAACCAGCATCGCGCCTAGCGTGTAGGAGGTGAAGATCTTGGTGCTGTCCAGCGGCAGATTGAAGCCGTGGCCGTAGGTGCCGATCGCATCGCCGGCCATTACTTCCACGCCCACGTAGACGAACAGGCACAACACGCCCAGCCACAGGTGCGGGAACTGGAAGATGCTGGACTTCTGCACGCCAACCGCGCTGCCGGGCGTGGCATTGGCCTCGGAGGCCCGCAGCTCCGGCAGCGGCGAGAACAGCACGCCGATCGCCAGCAACAGCAGCACCCCGGACATCACCAGATACGGTGCGTGGATCTTGGCGGCGAAGGCCGTGAGCAACTGCTGCTTGGTCGCCGCATCGGCGCTGGCCACCTGCGCGGACAGATCGCCGATGCCGTGCAACACCAGCGAGCCAATCAGGATCGGCGCCAGGATGCCGGCGATCTTGTTGCAGATGCCCATCAGCGCGATCCGCCGCGCCGCGCTCTCGATCGGCCCGAGGATGCTGATGTACGGGTTGATCGCGGTCTGCAGCAGCGCCAGGCCGCTGCCGATCACGAACAGGCCGCCCAAGGCGCCCGGATACCAGCGCTGGGTGGCGAACTGGCCGAAGCCGGCCGCGCCCACCGCCATCACCACCAGGCTCAGCGCCAGCCCCTTCTTCATACCGGTGCGCTTGAGGATCCACGACGCCGGCAGCGCCAGGAAGAAATACGACAGGTAGAACACCATCAGCACTAGGAAGGCGTTGACCTCGTTGAGGTCGAACGCCAGCCGCACGAAGGTGATCAGCGGCCCGTTGATCCAGGTGAAGAAGCCGATGATGAAGAACAGCACGCCGACGATGGCGATCGAGACAACGGGATTTGCGGGCCTGGCGGTAGTCATGGATCGGCTGGCTCTTGAGTTGTCGGTTGGGGGGCGCCGCGCTGGATCAGCGACGCAGTTCGGCGACGAAATCGTAGAAATCGTTGTGGCAATAGGTGTCGGTCAATTCGATCGCGCTGCCGTCGCGCGCATAGCCCACGCGCACCACATGCAGAATCGCCTCGCCGGTCTTCATGCGCAGGTGTTCGGCCAGCCGCGCGGGCAGATTGATCGCGCGGAAGTACTGCAGCGCGCGCACCACCGGGGTGCCCTGCGCATCCAGGTAGCTGTAGAGCGAATCGCCGATCTGCTGCGGGTCGGCGACGATGCGCTGCGGCAACACTGCATGCTCGTAGGCCATGACCCGGTCGTCGGCGCTGCGCAGGCGGGTCAGCGAGGCCACCGCCGCGTCCGGCGACAGGCCCAGCCGCAGGATCTCTTCGCCATGCGCCGGGCGCAGCCGCCGCTCCAGCCAGCGCGTGCCGGGCTCGTAGCCCTTGATGCGCAGCGTCTCGCTGAAACTGGTCAGGCCGCTGAGCTGGTGCTGGATCTGCGTGGTGACGAAGGTGCCGGCGCCCTGCCGGCGCGAGACCAAACCCTGTTCGACCAGCACGTCCACGGCCTGGCGCAGCGTCACCCGCGAGATCTGCAGCCGCTCGCACAGCTGGCGCTCGGCCGGCAGCGCCTCGCCGGCCTTCCACTGCGCGCCGCGGATCTGCTCGTCCAGCTTGCTCGCCAGTTGCAGATACAGCGGCGTCGGCGCGGAGGCGTCCAGCGTCAGCGCGTCCATCCGGGGGTCGGTGTCCGTCCTGGCTTCGGTTTTCGGTTTGGCCATTGCCTGTCCTCCGGACCGACTTGGATTCGTTAGGTCCAATATAGTACCAATTTGCCTGCAGCGCATTAGCGGCTGTGGATCGTCGGGAGCGGTGACAGGCCCTGGCTGACGCAGGCGTCCACCGCGCTCAAGGGCGGGATGCATGCCGATGATCAGGCCGGTGCGGCACTGTCCGCGCCCCGGGGCTGCGTCACCGGTTGCCGGGTCGGGCAATCACAGCCGCAGATACCAGCGCCGCCGATCCATCCACCAGCCCACGCACCAACACAGCAGCGTGTAGCTCAGCGCGCACAGCAGCGACCCGAGCGGGCCCGGCGCGATGCTCTGGAACACGCGGATGCCGGCCCAGGCGTACAGGTCCAGCCCGGAACTGCCGGCCGGGAGCAGCCGCAGCACCACCACGAACAGTTCGGAGAACAGGTAGATCGCCAGCGGGTTGCGCCCCAGTACGGTGAAGAAGCCGCTGCCGCCGCTCCAGCCGCGCAACTCCAGCAGGTAGACCAGGACGCCCAGCGCCAGCAGATCCAGGCCTACCGTGCAAGCGACGAACGACCCGCTCCAGAGCTTCTTCGACAGCGGCCAGGCCGGGTGCCAGAGCAACGCCAGCAGCACCAGCCCCGCGCCCGCCAGCAACAGGCTGCGCGTGGCGGCACCGGTCTTGCCGTGCCGCTGCATGAAGCGCCCGCCCAGATAGCCGGCCAGCACGTTGACCGTGGCCGACAGCGTGCCAAGCAGGCCCTCGGGGTCGAAGCCGCCATCCTTGCGATACAGATGCGCATGCCCGTACAGCCACAGGTCCAGCCGGGTGCCGGCGTTGCCGGTCTTGCTCAGCTCCGCACCGGGCTCGCCAAAGACGTACAGCAATGCCCAGTAGCCCAGCAGCAGCGCGACGCAAACCGGCGCGATAGCGCGTGGCGGCAGATAGCGCACCAGCAGCGCTGCGAGCAGATAGCACAGGCCGATCCGCTGCAGCACGCCGGTCAGGCGGAGTTGATCGACTGCAGTGAACGCCCATCCACCATCGGGCTGCGGGTGGAAGAACGGAAACCAGTACATCAGCACGCCGCACATCACGATCAGCGCGGCGCGCTTGCTCACGCGGGCGAGGAACTGCCGGTGCGGCGTGCCGGTGGCCAGCGCAAAACTCATCGCGCTGCCGACGGCGAACAGGAACGAGGGAAACACCAGATCGGCAAGCGTGAAGCCGAACCAGGCCGCGTGGGTCAGCTGCGCATATGGCTGCGCGCCGGGCCCGGCGGTGTTGACCAGGATCATCAGGAAGATGGTCAGGCCGCGGAACACGTCCAGCGACAGGAAGCGTTCGCGCCTGGGTGCTGCGGTTGCGGCACCAGCTGCAGCAGGGAGTGTTTGTGCGCTCATTGCAGTTCCTTGCCCAGCGACTGCAGGGGAAGCGTGCTGCCCGTGGCGAGTGTCGCTGCTTCGGTACGGAAGCGCTCATGGAGGGCCGCGATGTGCAATATGGATCTGCTCATTGGGCAGTACCTTGCGTGGTGCCGCGAATGGCACCGTGCGCCATGCCGTGCACGTCGCCTTGGGCAATGCCTTGCGTTGCACTGTGCGTACTGCCTTGCACATTGCGTTGCATGGCGCTTTGCAAACCCTCTTGCGCGTCCACCTGCGCCAGCAAGCCGCGCAGCAAGGTCAGTGGGTCGCGGGGTGGCTGTCGCTTCGGCACTTCGTCCTGCGCGGCCCATTGGCGCTCCCACGCGGCAAGCTGCGCGTTGACTGCCGCTGCGTCGAACGGTGTGCCCGCCTTGCGTGCGGCGCGGTATGCGCCGAGAAAGCGCGTCCAGCGCTGCAGATAGAAATCCGCGTACATGCCCTGCCATGCCTTGGACGCGTAATCGGCCAGGTTGCCGTCGCCGCCCCAGATGCTGACCTGCGCACGTGCATTGCCGACATAGGCACGCCGCAGTGCGGCATCGTTGCCGGCGGCCGCAGCGGCCTGGCCGGTCCAGTCGGCCAGGGTTTCGTGCTGGCCGCCGACCAGTGCATCCAGCCCCTGCACCACTTGCGTGGTGCGCGCCAGCAGCGCATCGCCGCGTGCGAACTCGCCGGCGTCGTAGGCCTGCACCACCGCCTGCAATTGACGGTCGGCGTGCAGGCTCAGGTAATGCCGTGCGTCTTCGATCAGGTCGTAACGGTATAGCGGCGCGTCGGCATAGCGGTCGGCCTGCTGCAGCAACGCGTCGATGGCGCGGCGCAAGCGTTGCGGATCGCCGGGGCGGTCGTCGAAGCCAATGATGTCGGCGGTCGGCCGCTTGAACAGCAGATACGCGCCGGCGCGCTTGTTCCACCAGCGCGGCGACCAGTAGCGGGTCTGGTAGATGCCCGCTTCCAGATCCGACCAGGCCTGCAGCAAGGCCGCATCGCTGCGGCCGTAGCGCGCGCGGGTGTATTGCGTGAGCCATTGCGACCAGGATTGTTGCGGGCCCTCCCAGGCCAGCGCGTAGAGATAGTCGTAGACCACCGAGTTGCTGTGCAGCCCTTCCGGAAACACGCCAAAGCCGCGCAGGTTGCGTTTGTCCGGATCGGCCAGCAAAGCCTGCAGATCGTGTCGATAGAACGCGAAGTCGCCGTACAACGGATTGCTGGCGCCGTAGTTGTGCACGTAGCCATAGATCCACTGCTTGTTGTCGAAGGCCTGCGCCGCCTTCCAGGTGCCGGGATAGCGGTCGTTGCCGATGTCCAGCACCATCAATCGCGCGTCGGGTACCTTGCCGAGAAACGCGGCGATCGCCTGCGGTTGCCAGAACTCGCGGTCGGCACCGAACAGCCAGCCCTGCATCACCCAGGTGGCCTGCGGATTGACCTGCGCGATGGAGCGATACAAGGCCTGCCCGTATTCGGCCAGGCGTGCATCGCGTTGCGCCGCCGGCACCGCCTTGGCACGTGCGGCATCGGAGTTGGCGATGCTGTCGCCGTACTTGGCGGCGGCCACGTCGCTGCCGTCGTCGGCCACCGGCGGCAGCATCTCGTTGAAGGCGTCGGCCAGATAGAACTCGCCTGCACCGTAGGCCTGCGTGTACAGCTCCAGGAACCGGCGCGCGACCTGGGCGAACAACGGATCGCGTGGATCCAGCCAGTAGGTTTCGTGGAAGCCTTCCCAGGCGCGCATGCGGTAGATGCGCGCGTTGGGATGCGCCTGCGCGAATGCCTTGGGCACGTAGCCGGCAAACGCCGGCAGCACCGGCTGCATGCCCAGCTCGCGCATGCGGGTGAGGATCTGCGTCTGCAGCACGCGCTTGCTGTCGATCCATTGCTGCGGCAACGGTGCACGATAACCTTCGATATTGCCCATGCGCTGCCACGGGGTGAAGGCGGGGCCGGAGAAATACTCCGCCAGCGCGTCATCGCCCACGTCGAACTCGCGCCACAGCGCCTGCCAGATCGCCTCCTGCCCTTCCATCGCCAGCGGCATGTCGATGCCGTGCAGCGCCATCCAGTCGATCTCGCGCTGCCAGCGCGGCCAGTCCCAGAACGGCGTGGTGTAGCCGTAGGTGCAGGTGTTGAGATAGGCGCGATGGGCAAACGGCGTGCGCACCTGGCCGCTGCTGTAGGCCGGCCATTGCGCCGGCAGCGCCACGCGGTCGCCTTCCCAGCTCATCGAGGCCGCACCGGCCTGGCCCAGATAAGCGTAGGCGCCACGCGCCAAGGCCACCTGCGAGGAGCCGGCAATGCGCACCGTGTCGCCGCCGGCATCGATGCGATACCAGTCCGCGCCGTCGCCGCGCGGTGCCACGCGCATCTCGAACTGGGTGGCGCGTGCGCCGATCAGGCGTTGCAGCACCGCCTGTGCGGGCGGTGTAGCCAGCACGGTGAGGGGAATGGCGAGCAAGGCGCCCAGCACTGCGCCGGCGAACAGCCGCGCGGGCGACGACGGGAAAAACGATGAGGTAATCATGGCGAGTTCCGATACTGCACGGTGACGACGTCGTGGAATCCAAACGGTTGATCCGCAGCGACCTGCAGGATCACCGCCAGCGTGCGCGCGCCGGTCGCGGGTGCAAGCGCCAACTTGATCGGTGTGCCGGCCGCCGCCTGTGTCACTGCACGGCCATCCAGAAACACCTGCGCCGGCCCGCTGAGGCGGCCCAGGTCGAGCATGCCGCCGTGGGCCTGCACGCCCTGCCACGGCGTGAACCGGGTGCGGTACAACACGTAGCCGGCGCGTTCGGGCGCGGTTTCCAGGGTGCCGGGCAACGTGTTGCTCCAGCTGTTGTTGTCGTTGGGGCGGCGCGAGAGATCCGGTGCCGGCGGCTGCGCGAAGGCGGCGGTGTGGCGCCAGCTCTCGACCACCATCACCGGCGCCACGATCGGCACCGCGGCCGGCAGCGGCACCGCCACGCACGCGATCTCGATCACCGCATCGCGCACGCCTGCGCTGCGCGCCTGCAGCCGTAATACGCCTGCGCCACGCTCGGCCTGCACGATCGCCTGCGCCAGCCCGTTGAACAGGGCCACTTGCATGCCCCGATCGGCGGCGTGTGCATTCGGGTCGCCATTGCCAACCCCCAGCAAGCGGCCGCCGCTGATCTGCAGCGTCAGCATTGCATTGCAATCGGGCACGTGGCGACCCTGCGCGTCCACCGCTTCCAACGTCACCGGCTGCGCATCGCGGCCATCGCCGCGTAGCTGGGGGCGGTCGGGCGTGAGCCGCAGCGCAACCGCTGCGCCGGTGGTTTCCACCCGCGTACGCGCCACCTCGCGGCCGTCGCGCCAGGCCACCGCTTCCAGCACGCCCGGCGCATAGTCCACCTGCCACTGATTCATCTGCGCGCAATCCACCGCCTGTTTGCCCAGCGAGCGGCCATTGAGCCACAGCTCCACCTGCGCGGCATTGCAGAACGCCATCACCTTGATCGGCCGGCCTTCGCGGCCGGGCCAGTTCCAGTGCGGCAACAGGTGCAGCACCGGCGCGTCGTCGATCCACAGCGCGCGGCGCAACCAGTAGGCCCCCTTGGCAAATCCGCATTGATCCATGATGCCGAAGAACGCGCCCACCGACGGCCATTCGAACGGCGTGGGTTCGCCGCGATAATCGAAGCCGGTCCAGACGAAGCTGCCGGCGACGAACGGGCGTTCGGCAATCAGCTGCCAGGCACGGCGGTGGGTATTGCCCCAGTCCGCGGCCAGGCTGTCGTCTTCGGCCACCACGTGCGCGTCCAGGTCGGTGAACCACGCGCCGCGGGTCTGGAACGCGCTGGTGTCCTCGCTGGACAGCATCGGCGTGCGCGGCCGCGCCGCATGCACGCGGTCGTAGTTGAACTGGCGGTAGTTGAAGCCGAGCACGTCCACCACATCGGCCGCGCCACGGGTGGCGAACATGCCGTCGTTCATGCCGGCGGTGATCGGGCGGCTGTCGTCGAGCGCGCGCACGGCGCTGGCGGCGCGCGCCATGATCGCGTAACCGGTGGCGGTGCCCTGCAGCGGCTCCTCGTTGAGCAGCGACCACAGGAACACGCTGGGATGGTTGCGCTGGCGCCGCACCATGTTCTGCAGCAGCGCCACATACTCGGGTGCGGGATTGAACAGCCTGTTCTCGGCCATCACCAGCATGCCGAGCCGGTCGCAGGCCTGCAGCAGTTCCGGTGCCACCGCGTGATGCAGGCGGATGGCATTGCAGCCCATCGACTTCAAGCGCTGCAGGCGAAACGCGTGCAAGGCATCGGGCAGCGCCACCCCGACGCCGGCATGGTCCTGATGCAGGCATACGCCCTTGATCTTGAGCGGGCGGCCATTGAGGAAGAAGCCGTGGTCGGCATCGAAGCGCAGGCTGCGAAAGCCGATCTCGCACTCGGCATGGTCGCTGCGGCCGTCCGCGCCACGCATGCTGGCCTGCACGCGGTACAGCACCGGCGTGTCCACGCTCCAGCGCTGCGGTTGCGGCACCGACATGCTGATGGCCGCCTGCACGGTACCGAATGCAGCCACGCGCAGTTGCGTCTCGCCACTCGCCACGACAGCACCGTCTGGGTCGCGCAGCGCCACATCCACCCACGCCTCGGCAGGCTGTTCGCCGCTGTTGACCAGGTCCAGTTGCACCGTCAGCTGCCAGAGATCGCCCGGGCCTTCGCGCGGCACCGCCGCCAGGCCATCGCCGGCGATATGCAAGGGCGCACGCAGCACCAGCCAGGTGTGCCGGTAGATGCCGCCGCCTTCGTACCACCAGCCGTCCATCGCCTCGGCATCGACGCGGATGGCGATGCTGTTCACGGCATTGCCGTAGCGCGCGACCGGCGTGAGATCGATGACCAGCCCGTTGTAGCCGCTCCAGCTGCGCGCCATCAGCATGCCGTTGACCCACACGGTGGCATGGCTGGCGATGCCGTCCAGACGTAGTTCCACCGCCTGGCCGCGCACGGACTCGTCCAGCCGTAGCGTGCGCCGGTACCAGGCAATGCCGCGCGGGCGATAGCCCTGCGCGATGTTGGCGTCGGCGCGCACCGCCTGCTCCACCACGAAGTCGTGCGGCAGTTGCAGCTGTCGCCAGCCGGTGTCGTCGTAGTCCGGCGCCGCTGCGCCCCAGGCGCGGCCGGCCTTGGCGTTGTCGTAAGTCTCGTCCTGCGCAAGCAGGCGCGGCGGCGGCAGATCGCCGGCATGGAAGCGCCAGCCCTCGTCCAGGTCCAGCCACTGGCCTGCGCCATCGGTGCCCGCTGGCGGTGGCGCGGGACGCGGCGTGCCGCCACTGCCCGCGCGTGTCGCTACAGCGTTCGCCGCGCCCGGCAGCAGCGCCGGCACGCCAAGCAGCGACGAGGCGCAGACGCTGCCGGCAAGGAACTCACGCCTGCGCATGATGGCGCCCGCCAGCCTGCACCGCAGGCGCGCTCCGTGACGCACGCGGCGCGCGCGTGACCACTGCATGGCGCGCGTCCATCACACCTGCGGCATTGCCTGCGCTGCTGGCTGCCACCCGCAGCGGTGCCTGCCGGCGCAGTGCTCGCTGGCCCGGCATCACAGCATGTCCCACTGCATCGACAGGTAGTAGCTGCGGCCGGTGACGCCGGTCATCTGCCAGCGGCTGGCGATGTCCTTGTACGCCTCCTCGGTGCGGTTGGTGAGATTCAGGCCACCGAGCTGGAAGCTCAGCCTGTCGTTGACCTGGTAGCCGAGCACTGCATCCAGCTGGGTGCGCGCCTTCATGGTGTGGCCTTCGCGCGCGAAGAAGCTGTCGCTGCTGTCCTGTTCGTACTCGCTGCGATGGTTGAGCGAAACGCGCGCCGAATAATGCGCGCTCTCCCAGTACGCGGTGGCGTTCCAGGTCTGCTCGGACAGGTTGCGGATCTGGAAATCGGTATCGCGCTGCGGAATCACCCGGGTGAAGTTGGTGGTCACCCCGAAGCCGTCGATCGGCAGCCAGGCATCCAGCGATTGCGTCCAGCCCAGCTCGTAACCGCGGATCTTGACCTTGCTCGGGTCGTTGGTGGTGGCGGTGATCTCGTAGATATCGCCACCGCTGTCCACGCAGTCGCCGGCCGCGTTGCTGGACAGCGCGGTGCCGTTGAAGGCGGCCGGGCAGACGATGCTGTTGAAGGTGCCGTTCTTGATGTTTTTCCAGAAGCCAGCCACGGTCAGCGCGCCGCCGTTGCCGTAGTACCACTCCAGGCTCAGGTCGGCCTGGTCGGCGGTCAGTGCCTTCAGATCGGTCTGGCCCTGGGTGACGAGATAGGTGGTGGTGCCGCCGGTATTGGTGCCGGTGGAGATGGTCGAGGCGATGGCGGTGTTGCTGTCCAGGATCGGCCGCACCAGCACCTTGGCGGCGGCAAAGCGCAGCAGCAGATCGTCGCGCATGTCCAGCACCAGATTCAGGCTGGGCAGCCAGTTGGAATACTCGTACGGCGCGCGCGCGGTGCCGATCACCACATTGGCATCGTCGCTGGCGGCCTGCGCCTGGGTCAGGTAGGTGTCGGTGGTGCGCTTGGTGTTTTCGTAGCGCAGGCCGAGGTTGCCGCGCAGGCGCATGCTGCCGATGTCGGTATCGATGCGCGCCATCGCATAGGCCGAGGAAATGTCGTTCTCGATGCTGTAGCTGCTCTGCGGTGCGAACAGCACCGGCACGCTGATGCCGGCGGCCGCCAGCGAGCGTGCGTAGGCGGCGATGTCCGGGGTGACCCAGCTGTCCTGCGAGGCCAGCTGCCCGTCGAGGAAGTTGCTGACCGTGCTGTTGGCGGCCGACAGCTCCGGGAACATGTCGAAGCCCGACACCGCACCGGTCCTGAGCAGGTACAGGAAGTCGCGCCGGCGCACGTCGCGCTCGAAGGTTTCGCGGCGGTATTTGGCACCGAAGCGCACCGCATTCAACGCACCCAGCTCCAGATACCGTTCGGCATCCAGCTGCAGCGACCATTCCTTGTTGCTGAGCGACTGGATGGAACCGTTGGGGTACTCGCTACGCACCAGATTGCGCTTGTCCCAGGCGCTGGCATCGGTGGCGTCGGCATCGGTGGTCAGCGAGATCGCGTCGGGATTGGAGGTATCCAGCAGCGTCGCCGAGGGGATCCGGCCCAGGATCGCGGCGCGTTCGTTCTCGTCGGTCTTGCCCTGGGTGTAATTGGCCGCGCCACTGAGCGTCCAGGCATCGCGCTTCCATTTGAAGTCGTAGGTGAGCAACTGTGTGGACAGATCGTGTTGTTCGATCTGGCGGTTGTTCTCCAGCCAGTAGTCCGATGCCGACACCTGCGTGGCGGTCAACCCGTTGGTCTGCAGCACCGTCAGCGGAGTGCGCTCGAACGAGTACACCAGCTGGTTCATGTCGTTGGCGGTCTTGTCCTGCGAATACAGCGCAGTGAGGTTCATCTCCAGCTGGTCGTTGGGCTTCCATTGCAGGCCGCCATTGAACATCTTGCGCGTGGTCTCGCGCTCGATCGAGCGATAGCGCGGACGACGCGGGATGTACAAGGTGCCGGCGTCGGTATCCTGCGTGTACCAGCGGTCGATCCACAGATAATCGGCGCGGTCCTTGAGCTTTTGGTAGCCGGCACTGAGGAACACGCCCAGATCGCCACCGCCGAACTTGAACTGGTCGATATAGGTCAGCACGCCCTTGGGCGTGGGCGAGCCACCGGCGAACTCCGCATATTGGGTCTTGGCCGAGAACAGCAGCTTGGTCTGCTGGTAGTCCAGCGGTTTGGTGGTGTTGATGTTGACCGTGCCGGACAGGCCGCCGGCATCCATGTCCGCCGACGGCGACTTGATCACCTCGATCCCGGCGGCCACTTCCGGCTGGATGATGTCGTAGCGGAACCCGTCGGTGAAGTCGGCGCTCTTGATTACCTGGCCGTTGATGGTGGTGGCCGAGTACTGCGGGCCCAGACCACGCACGCTGATGGTGGAGCCGCGCCCGTTGATGGTGGAGATCTGCACGCCGGGGATGCGCTGGATCGCTTCGGCGATGTTCTCGGCAGGAAACTTGCCGATGTCCTGTGCGGAGATGCCATCGGTCATGCGCACGTCGTCGCGCTTGTTGTCCATCGCGGTGATCAGGCTCTTCTGGTAGGAGCTGGTGACCTTGACGGTATCGAGCTGGGAGATCTGCGCCGATGCCGGCGGCGGCGATTGCTGCGTCTGCGCACTGGCACCGCAGGCAAGCAGCGACATCGCGATGGCGACGGACAGCGAGGAGGGCGAACAACAACACAACGAGGCACGCGGGACAGGTGACATGGGAGATCCTGAGGTGGAATGGCTGGACGACGACGCGGCTGGCATTCCGATCGATCAGCAAAGACAGATCACGACGCTGGGCAACCCACCCACACGCGCACAGGCCACCAGTTCCGGACGTGCGGAACCGCCTGCGATCTGTTGTCTGCGAGCACCCCGTACGGCCCCCCGTGGGTGCCGATGCCGCCTCCCTCCCAGGACGGACATCGCATGCCATTGCTGATCAACGGCCCTGACTGGCAAATACCAATTCAGTGGATTTGATTCTTATGGTCTTTAAAAGATCCTGTCAACAGTCACTGCCGAAAGTGTTTGACCGGCGGCTGCGAACGCGTCTAAGCCCTGATTTTCAAGACCTTCGACGGTGCACAAAGGATCATTCGGGTGCGTGGCGGGCATCGTTGTCACAGGACCAGTCGCTGACCAATCCCCGGTGACCAGACCAATTCCGGTGGATCCGGAATGTGTGGGCCGCAGCGCACGCGTTGCGGGCTGGATCACAGTCCATACCGCACGCTCCCGTGTATCGGAAGCAGCACTTCTGCCTTATCGAAGCAATCCAGCAACTGGCGCAATGACTACGCAGGGTCCTACGTCGACAACGTTGTCAACGGATCAATGAACTGTGCCTTCGCAGCGGCCACGATGAAGACACCAGCCACCAGGCATGCACGCTAATGGTGCAGACGAAAGATTTCTCGCCGCGCCCCGCGTAACAGCAGTCCTAGCGCAATTGCCCCTGGTCGATGCGCAACAAGCTGCGCTCCGGGGTGGCGGCAAAGCCCAGCAACTGCAGGCCCACGCCCAACACTGCGTCCTGCCCCGGATCGATGCGTGACTGCAATTGCCAACGCCCATCGCGCCACACTTGCAGCTGTGCATCGGCCTGCACGCCGGCAGGCAACGGTGCATCGGGCAGCAGACTCAGCACGGCGCTGTCATCCACGCACCGCGGCTGCCCGGACAAGCGCAACGGCGGCAGACCGGGCAGCTCGCCCGCCCCGCTCGCCAGCAGTTGCAGGCCGACCCGGCCACCTGCCTGCACGCAACCGGTGGCATCGAACAGCAGATCCACCTGCTGCAGCTCCACCGCCAGATCGATCAAGGCCATGCCCGCCGGCTGGCGCAACAGCAGCTGGCCCTGCGCATCGCCGATACCGTGTTGCGCGCCATCCACCAGTAGCAGTTGCAGCTGCGGGGCCTGCAGGTGCACCTGGCGCTGTCCACGCAACAGCGGCCAGATGCGCGGCCGCACCATGACATCGCCGAAGGCGATGCCTTGCCATTGCACCTGCCGCAAGGTGCCTGCCCATACCGGCCCCTCCACGTCCAGCGCCGAGAACGGCAAGCCCTCGCGTGGCAACACCAGGCGCAGGGGCAGCCATGCCAGCAGCGCAACGCCCACCATCAACAAAAAGACCAGGATCCAACGCAGGCGCGTCACGGTGCAGGCTCCGTAAACCCGCAGCGTACCTGCAGTTGGCCCTGGTCGCGCACGATGCTCAGCTGCGTCGGCGCCAGGTCATGCGCCTGGCGCAGCCGCTCCAGCCAGCCGAACAGGCTGGCGGCGCTGACCGCATCGATCTGCACGTCCACCCCGCCCGCTGCGTTGCGCTGCTGGGCGGTGATGCCGACGCCGGCATCGCGTGCGCTGCTTGCGATGAGCTCGTTCAGTGCCGCCGTACCAGGAGCAGCCGTACGCCTGCTCGCCGATGCATGCGCAGATGCATCGAGCACGAGCTGCGCCGCAGCGGCATAGCGCGCCTGCGCCTGGGCACGCCAGTGCCGCAACGGGGTGTAGAGCGCATACCAGGCGACGAACGCAGCCACGGCGGCGCACATCACGCCCAGCATCAGCCGCTCGCGCGGCGCACGTGCCTGCCACCACTGCGCGCCGCGTTGCATAGGTGCAGTCATCGCAATGGCTCCAGCACGAATGACGTCCGCAGGCGATCGTCCTCGCCCTGGCTGCTGCCGGGCTGCAGTTGCCACCCCTCCCCGGCCAGACGCGTGGACAACTGTTGCAGGCTGGCGCCATCGGCGTGCAGCAGGGTGCCGCGCAGCGGCTGTGTGGCGTGATAGTCGATCTGATCCAGTTCCGCCGCCGGCATGGCATCGACCGCTGCGAACAAGTCGCCGAGCTGCATGGCCAGGCGATCGGCCGCTGCCCCGGTATGCCGGCGTGCCTGCAGCGCGGCCGGCACCGCCGCCGCATCGCGCACGCCCAACTGCGCGGCGGCGCGCGATTGCAGCAGGCGCGCGCCGATTTCGTAGCGCAGTGTCTGTGCCAGCACCAGCACCAGCGGCGACAGCAGCACCAGCGCGGCCAGCGCCGCAAGACGGCGCGTAGTGACCGTGCGCGCAGCGGCCGGCCGCGCAGCGAACGCGTGTTGCAGCAGGTTGATCGGTGCGCGCGTGGCGCCTTGCGCAAGGCAGGCAATGGCGTGCGCGGTGTCCTGCGCTGGCGGCTGTGCCGGCGCGCGCGCGCCCAGCAGCATGCGCGCGGCCTCCGGCTCCAGGCTGCAGGCCAGGCCTGCGCCACGGATCAGCCAGCGACCGTCCCAGTCCACCACTGCCGCCGCAGCGTCCGCGCCGGGCTCCAGCAACAGGCAATCGGGCACCACCGCATCGGGGACGACGCCCAGCTGCGCTGCGCGCGCCAACCACTGCTGCATCGTTGCGCCATCCACCGCAGCGACCAGGCGCGTGCCATCAGCCTCGCTGCGATCGGCGATCACCACATGCAGGGCCGGCGTCTCCACAGCCAGATGTTCGGCCAGTTGCAGGCGCGCGGCCGCGACCGACTGCGCGATGCTGCGGCCGGGCAGGCTCAGCCAGCGCAGATGCACATCCACGCCCGGCACCACCAGCACGCTGCGTGCGGACGGTTCGTACGGCGCGCTGGCCACGCGCTGCGACAGTACCTGGCCATGCGCGTCCACACGCACGGCGATCGCGTGCGCGGTGGCATCGGCGGGCAGCAACAGCAAGGTGGTACTCATTCGTCGGAACTCCATTGGCGCGCCACCAGCCGCACGCGCCCGGCAGGATCCTGCTGCAGCAAGGCGTCCAGCACGACCTGCGCGCCGGCATGGTCGACCTGGCTGTAGAGGGAGAAATAACGGCTACGTAATTCGATCTGTTCCAGCACTGCATTGGAAAGCTCGGCCTGGATCAGCGCTGGCTGGCTCAGGAAGGTCTTGACGTCCCGCCATCCGCCGGCCGGCCGCGCGGCGATGACGCGGCGCGCGGCCGGCAATTCCAGGGCGCCTTCGGTCAGCGCCACCAGCACCGGCGCATCCTGCAGACGCAACGTATTGATGTTGACCGGCGACAGCCGCGCCTCCGGCAGTGCGCACACATGCGGCCGCAACTGCGCGATCACCTGCGGCGTGTAGCCGGCGATGGCGCGCAGCTCGCTGACGCCCGCCAGCAGGGTCGCCCCGCTGCGCAACGGCACTGCCGATTGCAGGTAGCGATCGTCTTCGGCGCCCTGCGCGCCGGGCTGGCTGTCGCTGTCGATCCAGTCCACCAGTGCATCGGTCAGCGCCTGCGCCTGTTGCGGTGCGATGCCCAGCACCTCCAGCAAGGCGCGGTACTGCGCTGCGCCGTCGTCGCTGCGCTGCCATTGCTCGGGCGCACCGGCGACCACGCTGTTGAGATTGAAGCAGCCGCCGCGGTCGCGCAGCCGCACGCTCACTGCGCCGTCGTCCAGCGGGAAGGTCACCGGTTGATCGTTCCAGCCACCCTCCAGCGTGGTGCGCATCGGGTCGCGCCTGGCCAGTGCCTGCAGGCGTTGCCGGGCGATGGTTTCGGTGCCCAGCGCATACCACTGCGCCTGCGTCATCGCCTCGCCATTGCCGCTGCGGCGCAGGCCAAAGCGCAGATCGTCCAGCACTGCGACCATCAGCAACGTCATCACCGCCACCAGCAACAGCACCGTCAGCAGTGCGACGCCGCGTTGCTGCCTGCGTGCGTTCAAGGCCTTCATCCGCGCCCCTCCGGTAGCAGGAACAACTGGCGCACGCGGCCCCATTGCTCCAGGTCCAGCTCCAGCGAGATCGCATCCGGCAGTGCGTCGAGCCCGCCGCTCCAGCCATCGCTCCACTGCGCGCGATAATGGAACCCGACCACCGCCGAGCGCACGCCACGCAACACCACCTGCGGCGGACCGGCGACTGCACCGTCGAGTGCGGGGCGTGCACTGCGCTCCAGGCGTCCATCGACCACCCGGTATTCCACGTATTGCAGCGACGCGCGCGGCGCCTGATCCGGATTGCTCCAGCCGCGTCGCGCAAAACCGAACAGCGGCCCCGGCACACCGGGCGGGCTGGCGACGAACGCGGTGCGTGCAGCGCCGCCCTCGCTGTTGCGCGTGCGCCGCACTGCGGCCTGCTGCAGGTCGCTGCGCAACAGGCCATGTGCAAGCTGGAACTCGCGGACCTGCTGCAAACGTGCACGCACCGCATCGCGCTGGTCGATGCTCTGGCGCATCACCACCACCGCGGCGACCGCCACCAGCGCGAACACCGCCAGGGCGACCAACAGTTCGATCAAGGTAAAGCCCGCGCTGCCACGGCTGCCCGCTGCGCTGCGAGGTGTGCGGATCATTCGGCGCTCCGCAAGACGCTGAGGCTGGCGATTTCCTGCGCCTGCGCTGCGGCGCGCACCTGCACCTGGATGCGCACGATGCCGGTACTGCCGGCCGGCATTGACGTGCGCTGCCAGTCCCAGCTGCGTCCGCCCAGCCTTTCCTGCCCGTTCGCCGGCCCCACTGCTGCGGCGGTGGGCGCCAGCATCGCGTCGATCGCCTGATTCTCCGCAACCACCGCAGCCAGTGCACGCTCTTCCAGCACCACCGCGGTGCGCGTGCTTTCGCCGGACAGGTTCAGCAGGCCAACCACGGCCATGCCGAAGATCGCCAGCGCGACCATCAGTTCGAGCAGCGAAAACCCGCCGCAGGCATGGGGCTTACCGCAGGGGCGCATCGACCCGCACCACGCCGGCGGCGTCCACCACCACCTGCAGCTGTTGCTGGCCGTCGGCCAGCGCGATGCGTTGCGGCGTGGCCGCACCGGTGGGGTCGAAGCGCACGCTCAACTGCGTCCCGCCCACCGGCAACTGCGTCTGCACGCCGACAGGCCAGCGCATCGCGGCGAACGGCTTTTCATCCAGCGGCACCCAGCGTTGCTGCGCCTGGCGGCGGAACCTGTAGCCACCTGCATCCACGGTCACCTCGACCATGCGCAGGCTCAGGATGGCTTCGTCGCGTGCGTGCAGCAAGGCACTGGCCAATGCATCGGCCTGGTCGTGCAGGTCGCGCCGCGCATCGGGCAAGGTCAGCACCACCAGCGTACTGGCCAGTGCGGTGATCACCAGGACGGCGAGCAGTTCGAGCAGGGTGAAGCCGCGCGCCTGCGCCCGCGACGCACATGCCCGTGCTCGCCTTGCCATGTCCGTTTGCGCGAGCACTGTTGCGACTCAGCGCCAGTTGCCGATATCGGCATTGTCGGCGTCGCCGCCTTCGGCACCATCGGCACCGAACGAGTAGACGTCGAAGCCACCACTGCGGCCCGGGCGGCGGTATTGATACGCATGGCCCCACGGATCTTCCGGCAGGCGGCGGATATAGCCGCCCTGGCGATAGCGCTCGGGCCGGGTCAATCCGCTCGGCGCATTGAGCAAGGCCTGCAGGCCCTGTTCGGTGCTCGGGTAGCTGAGGTTGTCCAGGCGATAGGTCTCCAGCGCCTGCTCCAGCACCGCCACGTCGGCACGCGCCTTCTCAACCATGGCGCGGTCCTGGCTGGGCATTACGTTGATCATCACCACCGTGGCCAGCAGGCCGATGATGACGATGACCACCATCAACTCGACAAGGGTGAAGCCGCGCAGGCGCGCGCGCGCAGTGAGCGAGCCAGGACGTGCGCGAGAAGGGATGGACTGCATGAGGATCTCCAGGGATAAGCGTCCGCGCTCAACCAAGCGCGAGGGTGTTGAATTGCAGGATGGGCAGCAGGATCGACAGCACGATCACCGCCACCACGCCGCCGAGCAGCACGATGATGGCCGGCTCCAGCAGGCTCATCGCCGCGGTGGTGAACGACTCGAACTCGCGCTCCAGATAATCGGCGGCGCGCTCCAGCATCGGCGCCAGGCGCCCGCTGTTTTCGCCGCTGGAGGCCATGTACAGCAGCGTCGGTGGAAACACGCCGGCGCGCTTCATCGCCGCAGCCAGGCTGCCGCCTTCGCGGATTGCCGTGACCATGTTGTCGGTGGCCATCCGCAAGGCGCGGTTGTCGACGGTGCGCGCGGCGATCATCAGGCCTTCCATCAACGGCAGCCCGCTGTTGACCATGATGGCCAGCGTGCGCGCCATGCGTGCGGCGTGCAGATCGCGAATCAGCCGGCCGAGCAAGGGCGCGCGCAGCACCGCACGGTCGGCCGCCAGGCGTACCTCCGGGCGCTTGAGCAGGCGCAGCGCTGCGATCACCGCAATGACCAGTGCCACCAGCAACGGAATGCCTGCATGCAACAGGAAATTCGACACGCCGATCACTGCGCGGGTCAGCCATGGCAATGCGCGGCCCATCGAATCAAACTGGTCCACCACCTTGGGCACCACGAAGGTCATCAGCACGATGACCACCGCACCGGCAGTCAGGGCCAACGCCGCCGGATACACCAACGCAGACTGCAGCTTGCTGCGCACCTGCGCCTGCCGCTCCAACAGGTCGGCCAGGCGCTCCAGCACCTGCGGCAGCGCCCCGGCACTCTCGCCCGCGGCCACCATCGCGCGGTACAGCGGCGGAAACGCAGTGCCCTGGCGCGCCATCGCATCGGACAGGCGGAAGCCCTCGACCACCAGCCCGTGCGTCTGGCCGGTGACCCGGCGCACGCCGCGCCGTTCGGATTGCGTGCCGATGGTGCGCAGCGCTTCTTCCAGCGGCGCGGTTTCCACCAGCGTGGCGAGTTGACGGGTGAACAGCACCAGATCCTTGCCACTGAAACGCGCCGGACGCACGCTGCTGGCCGCCACCGCCGCCTCCACGCGTACCGGCACCCACTGCCGCTGCTCCAGTTGCGCACGCGCAGCATGTACCGTGTCCGCGCTGATCACGCCCTGACGGCTGTGCCCATGCAGGTCGAGCACGGTGTAGTCAAACCTTGGCATGCGCATCGTCCTGCTGGCGGGTCACCCGCAGCGCTTCTTCCAGCGTGGTGAGGCCTTGCAGCACAGCGGCGCGCGCGGCATCACCCAGGCGCGCTGCGCGTGCGAAGGCCGCTGCCGCCAGGGCATCCTCGTCGGCGTTGTCGCCGATCAGGCGGCGCATCGCATCGTCCACCGCGATGGCTTCGTAGATGCCCACGCGCCCGGCATAACCGCTGTGGTGGCAGGCCGCGCAGCCCACGGCGGCGTAGATGGTTGCATCGTCGGGCGCCTGCAACATCTGCCGCGTGCTGGCATCCATCACGCGCGGTGCGCGGCACTGCGTGCACAGGCGACGGACCAGGCGCTGCGCCAGAATCAGCCGCAGGCTCGACGCGAGCAGGAACGGTTCGATGCCCATGTCGCGCAGCCGCGTGACTGCGCCCACCGCATCGTTGGTGTGCACGGTGGACAGCACCAAGTGGCCGGTGAGGCTGGCCTGCACGGCGATCTGCGCGGTCTCGGCGTCGCGGATCTCGCCGATCATGACCACGTCCGGATCCTGGCGCAGGATCGCGCGCAAGCCGGCCGCGAAGGTCATGCCGACACGTGCATTGACCTGGGTCTGGCCGACGCCGTCGATGGCGTATTCCACCGGGTCCTCCACCGTGAGGATGTTGCGCGAGCCATCGTTGAGCAGGCTCAGCGCCGCATACAGCGTGGTGGTCTTGCCCGAGCCGGTCGGCCCGGTCACCAGCACGATGCCGTTGGGCACCTGCAGGGCGCGCTGCACGGTGTGCATCACCGCCGGTGGCATGCCCAGCTGGGCCAGCGACAAGGTGCCCTGCTCCTTGTCCAGGATGCGCAGCACCACCCGCTCGCTGCTGCGCGTCGGCAGCGTGGACACGCGCACGTCCAGCGCCTTGGCGCCCATCACCAGCGACACGCGGCCATCCTGCGGGATGCGTTTTTCGGCGATATCCAACCGCGCCATCACCTTGACCCGCGACACCAGCAACGGCGCGATGCGTCCGGGCAAGGTGGCCGCCTCGCGCATCACCCCATCCACGCGCAGGCGCACGCGCAGCCGCGATTCGTAGGATTCCAGATGTACGTCCGAGGCGCCCAGGCGCGCGGCCTCGGCGATGATGCCGTTGATCAGGCGGATGATCGGCGCATCGTCCTGGCTGTCGAGCAGATCGGCGGTGGGGATGTCGTCGATCAACGAATCCAGGCTGCCGTGCAGGTCCAGCGCCTCGACCTGCACTCCCTGCTCCATGCCGGCATCGGCGTAGATCTCCGACACATGCCGGTCGAACACCGACGGCGCCAGCGTGCGCACCTGCAACGGCATGCCCAGCGCACGCCGCAGCTCGATCAGCGCCTGCACGTCGCCGCCTTCGCGCAGGCCGATCTGCGCGGCGCTGTCGCTGCCGAGCAGCACCACGCCGTGGCGCTTGGCAAACGCGTAGGAAATGCTGGCGCGCGCGGTGTTCATGGCATCAGCGCTGCGCGGGACGCGCGCCGGGCGCAGGCGTTGTTGCCGGTGCGGGTACGGCCGACGATGGCGCGGCCGGCAGCTGCGGCGGCTGCGCACGCAGGTAGTCGCGCACCAGCGCATCGAGCGCGGCTTCCGGGTCGCCATCGGCCAACTGGCGATCGCGCAGATAGGTGTAGCGCGGCGCGGTCATGCGCTGCGCATCGGCCGCGTCGCGGATGATGGTCGGGCGGATGAATACCATCAGATTGGTCTTGTCGCGATTGCGCGACTTGTGCCGGAACAGCGCTCCCAGCCCAGGCACATCGCCCAGCAGCGGCACCTTCTCCACGGTCTGCCGGTCGTTCTGGTCGAGCAGGCCGCCGAGCGCGACGATGGCGCCGTTTTCCACCACCACGCGGGTTTCGATCTGGCGCTTGTTGAACACCAGCTCCGACGACTGCGCGCTGACCGGCCCGGCAATCGCCGAGACTTCCTGCTTGATCGCCAGAGTGATGCCGCCGGCGGTATTGATCTGCGGGCGCACTTCCAGCTCCACGCCCACGTCCTGGCGCTGGATGGTGCGGAACGGGTTGTCGTTGGCCGCGCCCAGCACTTCACCGGTGGTGATCGGCACTTCCTGCCCGACCAGGATGCGCGCCTGCTCGTTGTCCAGGGTCATGATCGACGGGGTCGACAACAGGTTGGAGCCGGTGTCGCTCTTGACCGCATCGATGATCATGCCGAACACCGCATCGTTGCTCTGGCCGGCCAGCCCGATCAGGCCGCCGCTCAGGCCCAGCAGCGATTGCGCGGCCACATTGCGCGCCTGTTCCAGCACCGAATCGTCGTCGCCGTTGTTGCTGCGCGTGCCGGCCGCTGCCGCGGCCAATGGCACGATGCCCGGCGAGGCGCCGCTGTACTGCGTGGCAATCAACGGCACCGTGCCATTGCGCCCGGCCAACAGCAGCTGCACACCCAGACGCTTGGCGGCGGTGTCGGAGATCTCCACCACGATCGCTTCGACCAGCACCTGCTCGCGATGCACGTCCAGCTGACGGATCACATCCATCAAGGCACGCTGGGTTTCCGGGTCGGCATTGATGATCAAGGCGTTGGAGCCGGGGTAGCGCACGATCACCGGGCGCTTGCCGGCGGCCGGTGTGATCACCTGCGTCTGTGCAGCGCCCGTAGCGCCGGCGGCCACATCCACCGCGCTGGAGCGCGTGTCCTGCCCGGGCTGTGCCTCGTTGCCCGGGGTCTGCCCGACCAGCTGCTGCAACACCGGCAACAACTGCTCGGCGCTGGCATGCTGCAGCCGCACCACGCTGACATCACCGCGACGTTCGGCGCGCCCGTCCAGATCCACCGCGGTGCGCACCACCCGCTGCACCAGCGCCGGGTCGCCGCGCACGATCAGCGAATTGCTGCTTTCCACCGGCAGCACCGACAGCACGTTGCTGCGCTCGCCCGCCTGCCCGAACAGCGAGGTCAGCGTGCGCGCCAGTTCCTGCGCGGAGCTATTGCGCAAGCTCACCGTGTCGATCGCCGCGCGGTCGGTGTCGATCTGCGCGACCAGGCCACGCACGCGGCGCAGGTTATCGGCGTAGTCGGCAATCAACAGGCTGTTGCCCTGCGGCATCGCCATGATCACGCCGCCGCGCCCGATCAAGGGCTTGAGGATCTCCGCGGCACTGCGCGCATCCACGCGTTGCAGGGTGAACACCTGCGTGGCAAATCCCAGGTTGCCGTTGGCGGCGCTGGCCGGCTGCTGTGCAGCGGTATCGTCGGGAATGATGCGATAGGTCGACGGCCCACTGGACACCGCGATCAAGCCATTGGCACGCAAGACCGCCAGCAGCATGCCGAGCAGATCCTGTTCCGACATCGCCTGCGCACGCGCCACGTTGACCGTGCCCTGCACGCGCGTGTCCACGATGAAGGTGATGCCGGTGGCACGCGACACATCCTGGATGAAGGCGCGCAGGTCCACATCCTGCAGGCGTACGGCCGGCGCATCGGCGGCATGCAGCGACAGCATCGGCACCGCCGGCAGGGCAAGCAACAACGTGGCCGAAAACAGCCATCTGGGGCGGGCAGCAGTCATTGCGGGCGCTTCAAGGTCATGGTGTGGGTCTGGCCGTCGCGGCGGTAGGTCAGCGTGGCCGCCTGGCCATCGCGCAGTTCGTCCTGCAGCTCGCGCAGGTGTTCGGCATCGAGCGTGCGGCCATTGAGTTGGGTCAATACATCGCCCGGCGCCAGGCCGGCCTGGCGCAGCAGCGCACCATCGCCGCGCGGCATCACGGTGAAGCCGCTGCCGTCTTCGCTTGCACGCAGCCCGGCGGTGGTGAGCAGTTGTTGCGGGTCAACGGCCGCCGCCGTGGCCGTGCCAGCCGCAGTGCCGACATTCGACGTCACCGCAGGTGCGCCGCCCGCTGCTGCAGTCGTGGTCGTTGCCGGCGATGTGGCCGCCGCAGACGCGGTGGATTCCACCAAGGCCAGACGTCGCACGCCGCTACCGGTACGCAGCAGCACGTGATCGCTCGCGATCGCCTGCACCGTCACCCCAGCCACCACGCCATCGCCAATGCGATACGCCCCCTGCCTGCCGTCGCCGTTGCTCAGGAACGCAGCCGCTTGCGCGCCACCCGCGCGTACGCCATGCAACACGATGCCGTCGCTATTCGCCTCCGCAACGCTGCGATAGAACACATCGCGGCGCAGTGCCGGCAATTCCGCCTGTGCAGGCGTGGCGACCTGGGCGGTGCCCAACGGACCGATCGGGGTGATCATCACCCACACCACGCGCGCACACTGCAGCGCGAGCAAGGCCAGCAGCACGCAGGCCAGTGCACTGCGGCCGCGCGCCGACATCAGGGGTTTCAAGGAGGGCAAAGCGCGCTGCAAAGCGGACATCCGTCTCAGGATTGCGGTCGGATGACAGAATGCGGCAGCAATGTGTCAGTTCGAAGAAAGTGATGACACAGGCCGACACACGGCGACACAGACCCAGATGCAAACGCCCGCCATGCGAGGCAGGGCGGGCGTTTGCGATACCGGCAGCGGGCGTCGAATCAGAAGCGCGCTGTCACACTCAGGTCATACGTCACGCCGGGCTGGTACTCGTACAGGTCCACCCGATTGCTGCCCAGGCTCTGATATTCCTGGTACTTGGTCTTGAGCAGGTTGCGTGCGGCAAAGTTCAACGACAGCGTATTGCCCGACCACACCAGGCCCTTCTTGATCACCAGATCCAGCGAGGTGCCGGGCTTGTCGATGTAATCCGGTTGCCCCGGCCGGCCACGCGCGGACACCCGCTCGCCGACATAGTTGGCGATCAAGGTGGCCTGGCTATGGGTGCTCTCGCTTTCCACACCGATCTGCAGGTTGGCGATGTCATCGGACTGCCCCTGCAAGGCCGAGCCATCGCGGATGAACAAGGTCGCCTGCACCGGTGCGGTGAAGCCGAACGGCTGCACGGTGTCGCCATCGCTGGCACTCACCTCCGACTTGGTGCGCGTGTAGTTGCCGGACACGAACACCCGCTTGTCGCCCCACCAGTCGGCCGCGATCGGCAGGTCCAGATATTTCTTGGCCTCCAGCTCGATGCCGTACAAGGTGGCCTCGGGCGCATTGATGAAGCTCTGCACGATGCCGCCGCCGGGCGCATCGTTGACGATGGCTTCGATCGGCTTGTCGATGCTCTTGTAGAACGCGCCGACGGTGAAATACTCGCCCGGCTCGAAGAACCACTCGTACCGCGCATCCAGGTTGACCAGCTCGCTATCGACCAGGAACGGGTTGCCGAAGAACTGGCGATCGATATCCGGGTCCAGATACTGCTGCGGCGCCATCTCGCGGAACTGCGGGCGCGCGATGGTCTTGGACGCACCAAAGCGCAGCTGCTGGTTCTCGGCAAAGTTCCAGGTCACCGTGGCCGATGGCAGCGCGTAGCTGTTCTCCAGCGGTGCCACGCTGTCCTGGCGTACGCCAGTGAAGATGTCGTACGGATGCACCGCCTGGGTGGCGTCTTCGTAGCGCACACCGACGGTGGCGCGCAGGGTCGGCACGATCTCGCCCTCGGCCTGCAGATACGCCGCCTTGACCTTCAGGGTCGCATCGTACGCGGCCGCACCGAAGCTGCCGGTGGTCTCGCGCAGGCGCAGCAGATCGTTGCTGAGGTTGTAATCGGAGATCAGGTAATCCACACGCTGGAACTGGTTGTAGAACGGCAGCGGGCCGTCCAGCGCCAGGAAGCGGAACTCGCGGCTCCACGCGCTGCGATCGTTGTCCAGATAGGCCAGACCGCCCTTGACGGTGAAGTCGTGCTCGATCGGCAAACGCCAGGTCACATCCACCCCGCCGCTGGCCACCTTGTCGTCGACCTTGCTGAAGCGGGTGTAGTTCTGCACGCGCGAGGCATCGTGCGCCCAATAGCCATCGAGCAACTCGTAGCGGATGCCGGTCTCGTACGGCACATCGCGGCTGGCATTGGCCACCGCTGCGCGCCATTCGATCTTGAGATCGTCGTACTCGCCGAACGCGTGCGTGCCGCGCAGCTGGTTGTTGATCAGCTGGCGCTCGTACCACTCGGTGTTGTCGTCGCGCACATCGAAACCGGCCAGCTCATCGCGGCCGGCACGGCTGCGCGCCACCTTCAAAGCATCGTGCACATACAAGGTGGTCCAGCCGATGGTGTGGCGGCCGTACTCCCAGCCCAGGCCCAGCATGCCGTTGGTGCGCACGTTGTTGCGGGTGGTGGCGAAGTCGTAGTTGGAATTGAACTCGACCGTATCGCCGACAAAGATGCCGTCCTGCTGCTTGCCGGTGCGCGTGCGCCACTCGTTGTCGTAGCTGGCCACCGCGATGATGCCCAGCTTGGCCTCGCCCACGTCCATGCTGTAACCAGCACTGCCGCCGACATTGACGTCCGGGGCGATGCTGTCCTTTTCCTGCAGCACATACAGGTTGGCGTCGTTCAAGCTGCGGCCGATACGGCGGATGTCCTCGCGCGAGAAACTGCCCAGATCCACGCGCCGGCCGCTCTGGATCGCATCGCGCAACGCGGCAGGCTGCTTGCGGGTGCCATCGTCGTAGCCCCATTCGTCATCGCCGGAGCCGTAATAGGTCAGGCCTTTTTCGCCGGTGCTGACACTGTTGACGCCGCCACCTACAGTCAGCGACAGGAACGGTTTGTCCGGCACCGCCATCGACTGCAGATCGATCACGCCACCGCCAAATTCGCCCGGATAATCGGCCGAATAGGTTTTCTGCACAGTCACGCTGGCCAGCACGTCGCTGGGGAACAGATCCAGCGGCACCACGCGCTGCATCGGCTCGGGGCTGGGCAACGGCGAGCCGTTGAACAATGCCGACGAATAACGCTCGCCCAGGCCGCGCACATACACATACTTGCCGCGCGACAGGCTCAGCCCGGTGACACGCGTCAGCGCTACCGCCGCGCTGCTGTCGCCGGTGCGCTCCATGTCCTCACGGGTGACGAACGATGCCACCTCCGAGGTCTGCAGCATCGGCTCGGGAATGTACTCGCCGCGCACCACGACCTGGTCGAGTTGCTTGGGCGCACTGGTGGCGGTGCTGCTACTGCCGCTGGCAGAGCCGGCATCGGTGGTGGTCGACTGCGCCAGCGCAGCGCCGGAAAACAGCAAGGTGGAAATGGAAAGAGACAGGCCCGTCCGCGAGAGACGGGCGACAGCGGAGGTTCGCATCGTGGGAGCCCTGGCAACTGAAGAATGAAGCTGGACGCATCGCAAGGCAGCCGCGTTGGCTGCCTTGCGATGCTGTGCCTCAGCAGGGACGATCGGCGGTCAGGCCGCAGGTCCAGCCCTGCCACCAGGTGTCGTTGGCATCGCGCACGCCACCGATGTAGTTCACCTGCTGGAAGAAGCTGCTCACCCCGTTCAAGCCCTGGAAGGCCGGCACGGCGCTTTCGTTGGCGCCATTGACGAAGGTGTTCTGCAACGTGGACACGCCGTTGGTGACGTTGTTGGTGCCGGCCGCGAACTGGGTGGCCGCACGCGCGTCGCTGCCGAAGGCCGTCGGGCAGGCGAAGAACACCGAGTTGAAGGTCCCGAGCGTGTCGGCATCGGCCAGGTTGAAGCACACCAGGCCATCACCGCTGCCACCGGCCGGACGCGTGACGACCGAGTTGTAGAACGCGGCCTGCGTGCCCTGGTTGAGCATGATCGCCGCACCGGCGCGCGCATTGCCCACGTAGGTGAAGTTGGCCACCTTCGGGCGCGAATACGGCTGACGGCGCAGGCTGCTCCACTCGTTCATGCGGTCGCCGCCACCGGCGCGCTGCACCACGATGCCGAACTGCAGGGCGCCGTTCCAGCCGGCGTCGGTATCCAGCGAATCGTCGTCGGCGCCGGTGATCACGATGTGGCTGCCGTTGACGGTGCCACCGAACCATTCGATACCGTCGTCGGAGCTATTGTGGATCTGCACATGATCCAGGCGCGTGCCGCTGCCCACGCCGGCCAGGGTGATGCCCTGCAGCTCGTTGTTGGGCGAAATTTCGAAGCCCGAATACATCACCCGCAGGTAGCGCATGGAGCCGCTGTTGTCGGTGGCGCTGTTGCCGCCGTAGAACGCATTGGTACCTTCCACCTGCGCCTGGCATTCCGGCGTACCGGAGACCGTGGTGCCCGGGCAGTTGTTGATGGCCGCACGGCCCAGCACCACGATGCCGCCCCACAAGCCGATGGTGTTGGCGCTGACCTGGCCCTCCAGCGCCTGGCGCGCGGTGAACACGATCGGGGCGGTGGCGCTGCCTTCGGCAAAGATCTGCGAACCGCGGTTGACCACGATGTAGTCGCTACCCGCCGAACCGAACAGGGTCACGCCCGGCTCGATGGTCAGGATGCCCTGCGTGCTGCCGGCGGCCGGTGCGATGGCGTTGCCGCCGCGGTCGGTGCCCACGTTGACGCGTCCGCTGATCGAATACGCCGTGCCCGCACGTGCCGGCACCACCAGGTTGCCGTTGATGGTGTCCGGCAGCTGGCAGGCGCGCAGCGTGTTGTTGGCGATGGTGCCGACGTTGGAGAAACCGGTCGGGCAATCGGCGGCCGGGCCGGTCGGTGCCGGAGCGGGCGTCGGTGCAGGCGTGGGCGCCGGGGTCGGTGCGGGAGCCGGCGTCGGTGCCGGCGGAAATGCGCCCTCGCCGGGCGAGGCGACACGATCGGCACCACCACCGCAGGCCGACAAGGCCAGCGCGGTACCAAAGGTCATGAGAAGTGTCTTGCTGCTATTGCGAACGGACATGCGGCTGATCTCCAGGTCAAGGAAGGTCCGGTATGAAGAGGAGTCGTCAAGAATTGGTTGCGTTCCGCTCACTGCAGTGGCGAGCACGTTCAAGATCCCCGTCACTTTTATAGGGGCTGTCTGTTTCATTTGTCTTACGACGACACAATTGACACATGCCTGCCACACATTGACATGCACTGTAGGAGGATGACTCCGCCTCCCATCCCCGCTGCCCTGGGCGACTGGATCATTGCGCAGGCAATGGCCGGCCAGCCGCCCGAACAAGCGCTACAGCCGCTCCTGGATCAGGGCTGGAACGAACAGGACGCCATCGATGCAGTCGAGGCCCTGCTGCGCGACCACATCCACCAGCACGCGCAGACGCATGGCCTGCCGGTGCCGGTGCGCGTGCCGGCAGTGCTGCAGCACAACGATGCCTCGTTGCTGGACCTGGGCGATCGCCAGGTGCGCGTGCTGGTCAGCCTGTTGCTGCCGCGCGTGGTGGTGCTGGACGATTTCCTGTCCGATGCCGAATGCGAGGCATTGATCGCACTGGCGCAGCCACGCCTGGCGCGTTCGCGCACGGTGGACAACGACAACGGCGCGCAGATCGTGCATGCCGCACGCACCAGCCACAGCATGTGCCTGCAGCTGGGGCAGGATGCGCTGTGCCAACGCATCGAAGCACGCATCGCCCGCCTGCTCGACTGGCCCGTGGACCACGGCGAAGGACTGCAGGTGTTGCGCTATGCCACCGGCGCCGAGTATCAACCGCACTACGATTACTTCGACCCCGCGGCCGCCGGCACGCCGGTGTTGCTGCAGGCCGGCGGCCAACGCGTCGCATCGCTGGTGATGTATCTCAACACGCCGGAACGCGGCGGCGCCACGCGCTTTCCCGATGCGCACCTGGACGTTGCCGCCGTCAAAGGCAATGCGGTGTTCTTCAGCTACGACCGCCCGCATCCAATGACACGCAGCCTGCATGCCGGCGCACCGGTCCTGGCCGGCGAAAAGTGGGTGGCGACCAAGTGGTTACGCGAACGCGCGGTACGCATGCCCGGCTAACGCTCTGCAGAACACCGGCATCAGCGGCCGGCACGTACCGACGCGACCGCCCCCCCTGCCGCCTGCCACCCAAGCCTGTTGCACCAGGCCAGCCACGCCTGGTCACCGGAGCTGCTGCCGGCCTCCAATCCTGCTGATCGCAGCCACCGCTGAGCGCGGTGCGAAGCGCTCTGGCTGCCGCGATCCAGCCCCCGGCAGCGCACGCGCACCGCGAGCGCCCTGCGGCTCGGATCGAAGATTTGTCATTTATGTTATAATATTGCAAAAGATGCCACATTCGGTTTCCCACTTCGCATTGGTGCTGTCCGATCCATGAAGATCCACATTCTCGCGGCGGCCGTCGGCGCCGTTCTGCTGCTCCCTGAGGCACGCGCACAGTCGTCCGATTCGGCGCTGACGCTCGGCAAGGTCGATGTCCACCAGCATGGCGAAGGCCAACTCACCGCGCATCAGGTACTGACCTCGGTGGACGTGCTGGGGGCCGATCAGATTGAGGACAAAAACGTGTCCTATAGCTGGGAGCTGCTCGGGCAGATGCCCGGCATCCAGCTCACCGAAACCCGGCAAGGCGCCGAATCGGGCAAGGTCAGCTTTCGCGCCTTCAACGGCGAGGGTTACCTCAATGCGATCAAGACGCTGATCGACGGCATCCCCAGCAACGTCAACAGTGGCAACCAGCGCTTCATCGACATGCTGTTCCCGCTGGAAATCAATTACATCGAAGTGGTGCGCGGCACCAATGATCCGCGCTACGGCCTGCACAATATCGGCGGCAACATCAATTTCGGCACGCGCCAGGGCGGCAGTTACACCGACGCGCGCCTGACCTACGGCAGCTTCAACACCCGCGATGCGCAGCTGGCCGTGGGACGCGAACGCGACGGGTTTGCGCAGAACTATTTCGTCGGCGTGCAGGCCTCCGATGGCTACCGCGACCACGACACCTCCAGCAAGTATTCGTTGGGCGGCAAATGGTTCTACGGCAACCTCGACGACGGCATGCGCATCGGCCTGACCGCACGCGTCTATCACAACCAGGCCGACGAACCCGGCTTCATGACCGCAGCGGAAATGCAGGCAGACCGTCGCAGTTCGGACCTGCGCAACCGCAACGACGGCGACGACCGCGACATGCGCCAGTTCGGCGTCCATCTGGATCTAAAGCTGGCAGACGGGCTGTTTTTCGGCACCAAGCTTTACTCCAACCGCTATCACGACGACCGCCGGGTGACCTTCAGCGACCTGCCCACCGGCAATGCGCCACGCCAGCGCCGCATCTGGGACGAGACCCAGGTCGGCATGCTCAACACGCTGACCTGGCGCAGCAGCGACACGCTCACCCTGGAAGGCGGCATCAACTACGAGCATCAGGACAACGCCTACCGACGCGAGCGCTTCAGCTACGCCGAGCCCACCGATTTCGATGCCACGCCGGCACGCATCCAGAACGACGACCGCCACACCTTCGACAACTGGGGCGCCTACGTGCAGGCGATCTATCAGCCGACCGAGGCGCTGAAGATCGTGCCGGCCTACCGTGTGGACCGCTTCGACGGCGACACCCGACTGCCCGGCGGCGTTCGCGCGCCGCTGCAGCGCTACGGCACCATCGAGCAGCCCAAACTGAGCCTGGTCTACGCCTTCACCCCGACCACCAACGTCTATGCCAACTGGGGCCGCAGCTTCCAGGTGCTGACCGGGTCCACGGCGCCGGCTTACCTCACCGCCGGGCAGGCGGACGTCCGCCCATCCACCAATACCGGCGTGGAGCTGGGCATGAAATTCAGCCCGTTCCAGGGCGGCCAGGCGCGCATTGCGGTGTGGCAACAGGATGCGGCCAACGAAGTCTCCAACATGCCCGCCACCGGCACCACCGTCACCCTGGGCAAGACACGCAGGCGTGGCGTGGATGCGCAGATCAATGCGCAGCTGGGCGACAGGTGGACGCTATGGGCATCGCACGCGTACCAGGAGGCAAAGATCGAACGCGACGACCGCGATGCCAGCGTGTCGCTGGTCGGCCGCGAAGTGGCCGCAACGCCGCGTTACATCAGCAACGTCGGCGTCGAGTACCGCCCGACCGCTGCGCTGCGCTTGGGAATGCAGGGCCGCGCGCAAGGCGACTACTATCTGGAAGAGCGCAACCTGGCCGGCAAATACGGCGGCTTCGCCACCCTGGATCTCACCGCCAGATACACCATCAATCCCGCCTGGAGCGTGGATCTGCAGGTCCGCAATGCCACCGGCCGCGAGTATGCCTACGTGTGGTACGACAGCTTCTTCTGGACGCAGGCGCAGCCAATGTTTTCGCCAGCGGCAGGGCGCCAGCTCTATCTTGGCCTGAGCATGAAGCTGTAACCCGCGCATCCACAGGCTGCGATCGACGTCTCATCCGATGATGTACGCGTGGCTGCTACCCGATGCAGCCATGCGCCGGATCCGGGACTCCACACACTGCAGGCAGCTGCCACGACATCCCGCTACCCGCTGCCGATGCGTCAATGCGTCAATGCGCCATCGCAAGTACACCGCTCGATAACGGCAGTGCCTGGCGCACACGCGCATTCGTACACGCATGCGCGCACGCAACTCAACCCCGCGCGAACAGGCGCTGGTCGATCCGCAACATCACAAGACACAACGGCGTCCACGCCAGGCACAGGCCTGCAGCAATGCCCAGCGTGTCGGCCAGCGCATCGTATGGGTCGGCGCTTCGGTTGGTGGTCAGTGCGCCTTGCGCGATCTCGATGCCAACGCCTAAAGCCACCAGACCGATGGCCGCACCAACCTGCGCGCGGCGCGTGGCAAACAACTGCACCGCGCCCCAGCACAACAGCGCGAAGGTCAAAAAGTGCTCGGCCTTGTCGCTGTTATCCGGCAGCTCCGGAATCTCCGGAGGCGGCCCCAGGCAGACCGCGATCACCACCACGATCGCAGCGATCCACAACCCCACCCACAACCGCGGCCGATGAAACGGGCGCAGCGTCTGCGTCACAGCCGCCACGTGAGATCGCCCGCCAGAAATGCCGGCGCAAAATCGACATCGCGCGCAAAACCCATCACCTGGAAGCGCTCGCCCATTTCGCTGGGCAAGGTCAGCCGCTTGATTTGCTCGCGCAGCCGCATGCGCCCTACTTCGTCGGTGCGCGTGTCGGCCTGCGCCAACAACGCATCCAGGCCATTGCCGAGCAGAAAACTCGCCTGCGTGCAGTAGCCGGCCAACTCGAAACCGGCTCCGGTGCCGGCCTCGGCCAACGCGGTGAAGTCCACCGACGCAGTCAGATCCTGCAGGCCCGGCCAGCGATACAAATCCTCATGCATACGATGGCGATAGAACGCGCGCAGGGTGCCGTCTTCGCGCTGCGCACGATAGAACTCGCCACGCGGGTAACCGTAATCGACGAACAACATCGCGCCGCGCTTCAGACCGCCAGCCACCGCCTGGATCCAGTAAGGCAACTGCGGCAGCAGCTCGGAGCGATAACCATCGGCGAAGGGCTGCTCCAGATAACGTTCCAGATGCCGCACCGCCGCGCCCAGCAAGGCATCGGCCGGCTGCTCGCCGCGCGCGAATTGCTGCTGCGCATCCAGCACCACGGTTTCTTCATACACCTCGCCGTCGCGCAGCGTGAAGCGCGGCGTGGGCAATGCGTCGATCACTTCGTTGGCGAACAGCACCCCGTCCCAATCGTCCGGGAACGGCCCGTCCAGCCACTCCACCAGATCGAACACCGGCGGGATCAGGCTGCGTCCCAACCGCTCGCGCTGACGCTCGCGCAGGTCGGCACTGGGCTCCAGGATCGCGTAGCGCTCCGGCAGCGCATCCAGCTCGAGCAGGCGCTTGAGCGTGACTTCGGCAAAGGCACCGCTGCCGCCGCCCACTTCCAGCACGCGCGCCTGCGGCCCGAGCTGCTGCAGCACCGGTGCCAGCGCCCCGGACACGGTGGCCGCGAACAACGGCCCCAGCTCCGGTGCGGTGACGAAATCGCCAGCCTCGCCGAACTTGCTGGAGCCGGCGCTGTAATAGCCCAGACCCGGCGCGTACAACGCCAGCTCCATGAAACGCGAGAATGGAATCGCACCACCGGCGGCGGCGATCTCGGCGCGCAGATGCGCGGCCAGCCGGTCGCTATGCGCCAGGGCGTCCGGATCGGGAGTAGGAAGGTCGGCGTGCATGCGGGCACCGGTTGCGGGGACAATGCACAGGATAGCCGAGCCCTTTGCAACGCCGAGCGAGTACGCCATGACAGACAGTTCCAAGGTGGTGTTGATCACCGGTGCAGGTCGCCGGATCGGCGCGCAGATCGCCACCACGCTGCATGCGGCCGGCTACCGCGTCGCCCTGCATGCGCACCGCTCCGGCGAGGCGCTCGGCGCGCGTGTAGCGGAGCTCTGCGCCCTGCGCGCCGGTAGTGCACAGGCCTTGCACGCCGATCTGCGCCTGCCGGAGGCACCGGCGCAGCTGGTCGCCGACTGCATCGCCGCGTTCGGCCGCCTGGATGGCGTGGTCAACAATGCCTCCGCGTTCTACCCCACCGCGCTCGGCGCAGCGACAGCCGCGCAATGGGACGAGTTGTTCGCAGTCAATGCACGCGCACCGTTCTTCATCGCCCAGGCTGCCGCCGCGCAGCTGCGCCAGCACCGCGGCGCCATCGTCAACATCACCGACCTGCACGCGCAGCAGCCGATGCGCAATCACCCGCTGTACGGCGCGTCCAAGAGTGCGCTGGAAATGCTGACCCGCTCGCTCGCGCTGGAGCTGGCACCGGAGGTACGCGTCAACGCGGTCGCGCCCGGCGCGATCCTGTGGCCGGAGCAAGGCAAATCCGCAGCGGCCATGCAGGCGCTGCTCGCACGCACGCCGCTGGCCCGCATCGGCACGCCGGAGGAAATCGCCGAGGCGGTGCGCTGGCTGCTGGACGACGCCGGCTTCGTCACCGGCCACACCCTGCATGTGGACGGCGGCCGCCAGCTCAGTTGAGCTGCAACGGCGCTAGCGCGCCACATCCAGCGCCGGGGCCGCATCCAGCGCCACCGTCGTGAACGCGATGCCGTGCTGCGGGTGCGCCTGCCACAGCGCGGCCAGGGTCTGCCCGCTCAGCGGGTCGACAAAGTCGGGTGCGATATCGGCCAGCGGCTTCAACACGAAGGCATGCTTGAGCTCGGGCCGCGGGATGCGCAGATGACCGGGGCCTTCGATGATGCAATCGCCGAAGAACACCACATCCACGTCCAGCGTGCGGTCGCTGAAACGCGGGCCGCTGCGATCGCGGCCGTGCGCATCTTCCAGCGCATGCAGCCAATGATCCAGCGCAGCCAGCTCCATGTCCGTGTCCAGCGCCACGGCGTTGTTGACGAAGTCCGGCCCGTCGAAGCCCACCGCCGGCGTGCGGTACGCCGGCGAGACGGCAAGCTGGCCGAAGCGTGCGCGCAAGGCGTCGACGGCCAGGCGCAGGTAGTGGGTCGGCTGGACGTTGCTGCCGAGGCTGAGAAGCACGGTGGTCATGCGTTATTCGCGCATGCGGCCAGCGTGGGCGTCAACTGTTGCAATCGTGCCGCATCTGAGCCTGCCCGCCCGCAGCGCGCCAGATACTGGCCTCAGGCCGCTTCCAGCGCATGCGCCACCGCGCGGAACACCCGGCGCATTTCCAGTGGTTTGCGCAGCACATGCACCGGGATATCCGGCGGGAAGTGCGAACGTTGCAGCGGCGCGCCGACATCCTCGAGCACGATCGCCGGGCCGTGGTAGCCCAGCTCCTGCATGCTCAACAACACGCTCACCGCCGAGAGCTGGATGATGTCGCTGTCGATGATCACCAGGTCCGGCATCGCGTGCTGCTGCACCAGTTGCAGCGCCGCCGCGCCGTCGGTGGCCAGCTGCGGTTGATAGCCCTGGCTGGACAAGGCATTGCCCAGCAGCGACAGGCGCGTGGCCTCGCCATCCACCAGCAGGATGCGCTGCCCATGCCCCAACGCCAGCGGCGGCTCGGTGTCGGCAATCGTCACTGCGGCCGCACGCATCGGCACGATCATGTCGAACCGCGTGCCCTCGCCCAGGCGGCTGTCGACCACGATGCTGCCGCCGTAGCTTTCGACGATGCGCTTGCAGGAAATCAGCCCCAGGCCGGTGCCATCGGCCTTGGTGGTGAAGAACGGACTGAACAGGCGTGCGCGGGTATCCTCGTTCATGCCCACGCCGGTGTCGGCCACGCTCATGCGCACGCGCGTGCCGTCGTGGCGATCGGCCGACAGGGTCAGCATCCCGCCGCCCGGCATCGCCTGGATCGCGTTCAGGCCCAGGTTGAGCAGGCATTGCTGCAACTCGGTGTAGTTGGCCTCGATGGTCAGGTCCAGCGGGATCGTGTCCATCTGCAGGCGCACGCCGTCGGGCAGGCTGCTCTTGAGCAGCATCTGCACGGCCTGGAACAGGCTGGCGATCGACACCTGCTCGCGCGGCTTGTTGGAGCCACGCACGAACGAGAGCATCGACTCGGCCATCTCGTGCCCGCGCCGGCCGCACTCGGCCACCACGTTGGCCAGCTGGCGCAGCTGCGGATCGTCGGTGCGTCCGGCCAGCAGGTCGGGCACGATCAGCAACGGCTGCAGGATGTTGCGCAGGTCGTGGCTCAACCCGGCCGCCAGCATTGCCAGGCTTTCCAGCCGCTGCGCGCGCATCAGCTCGCTCTCCACGCGCTGGCGTTCCAGGTCGGCGCGCGCCTCGCGGATCGCGCGGATCACCGCGCTCGGCAGACGGGTCGGATTGTGCTTGATGATGTAGTCGTTGGCGCCGTCCTGCAGCGCCTTGACCGCGGTCTCCTCGCCCATGGTGCCGGAGACGAAAATGAAGGGCGTGGCGCCGCTCTGGCGCACCAGGCGCAGCGCCTGATGGCCGGAAAAACCGGGCATGCTCAGGTCCGACAGCACGATGTCCGGCTGGAATTCATCCAGTGCGGCACGCAACGACGGCTCGCTGTCCACACGCTCGAACGCCGCATCCAGCCCGGCATCGAGCAGCTGATCGGACAACAGCTCGGCGTCTTCCGGTGAATCTTCCACCAGAAGGATCTTCAGCTGCTCCAGTTTGCCCCCCTCTTGCAGCATGGGTCAGTCCAGCTCCGGTGCCTGATTGATGACCGCCCAGAAGGTGCCGAGCGTCTTGACTGCGTTGAAGAACTGATCCACGTCCACCGGCTTGACCACGTAGGCATTCACGCCCAGGTCCCAGCTGCGGGCAAGATCGCTCTCCTCGCGCGAGGACGACAGGATCACCACCGGCAGGCGCTTGAGCGACTCCTCGCTGCGGATCTGCTTGAGCACTTCCAGCCCGTCCAGGCGCGGCATCTTGATGTCCAGCAGCAACACCGCCGGCAGGCCTTCCTCGCGATCGGCGAAGATGCCCCGACGCAACAGATAGTCCATGGTCTCCACGCCGTCCTCGACGTGCACGATGGGATTGGCCAGGCGGGCTTCGCGCAGCGCGTCGACGGCCATTTCCGCATCGGCCGGGCTGTCTTCTGCCAGAAGAATGGTACGGATGGCGGTCATACATTGAACTCTTGGTTGGGCGCTTCAAGCGCAGGAGGAAGCACAAAATAGAACGTGGCGCCTTCGTCGACCGCGCCTTCGGCCCAGACCCGGCCGCCGTGACGCGTCAGCACACGCCGCACGCTGGCCAGGCCGATACCGGTCCCGGGATATTCGCTGGCCTTGTGCAGGCGCTGGAACACGCCGAACAACTTGGCGCTGTATTCCATGTCGAAGCCGGCGCCATTGTCGCGCACGCTGAACTGGTGGCCGCCGTCGGCCATCGGCGTATAGGTGACCTCGATCCTGGCCACCTCGCGCTTGGTGCTGTATTTCACCGCGTTGCCGAGCAGGTTCATCCATAGCTGGCGCATCATGTTCTCGTCGGCCACCAGCACCGGCAACGGCGCGATATGCCAGTCCACACGGTGGCCGGTGTTCTCGCTCTGCACGTTGGAATCCAGGATCGCGCGGGTTTCCGACACCAGCGACTGCATGTCCACCGCCTGCAACCGCAGCGCGCTGCGGCCCAGGCGCGAGTACACCAGCAGATCGTCGATCAGCGACGCCATGCGCCGCGCCGAGCTGCTGATCACTTCCATGTAGTGACGCGATTTCTCGTCCGCCGCATCGCCCAGGTGGCGCGCCAGCTTGTCGGAGAATCCGGCCACATGGCGCAGCGGCGCGCGCAGATCGTGCGAGACCGAATAGCTGAAGGCTTCCAGCTCGCGATTGACCTCTGACACCTGCTCCACCTTGCCTTCCATCTGCCGGTTGAGCTCCTGGATGCGCAGCTGCGAGGCCTTCTGCAGGCTGATGTCGCTGACCGTCATCAGCACCACGTCTTCGTCGCTGGTGTCCGGCAGCGGCATGCGCCGCGCGTTGATCAGCATGGTGCGCTGCACGCCATCGGCGGCGCGCTGCTCGTGTTCGTAGTCCCACAACTCGCGGCCGCGCAGCAACACGTCGGCCAGCCGCTGATGGATCTGCGCATCGCGCCAGACGCCATCGCCCACGTCCTCCAGCGGCATCGATTCGTTGCCGCGCTCGTCCAGCCCGTACAACTCGGCAAACGCCGGGTTGTGCAGCAGGATGCGCTGGCCGGAATCCAGCAGCACGATCGGCTCGCGCACGGTCTGCAGCACCGACGACGCGCGGCCGTTGGCGCGCAGGTATTCCTGTTCGGCCGCCAGGCGGCGACGGATCTGCCGCTGCAGCAACCAGGTCACCGTGCCCAGCAGCAGCAACTGCACCACCAGCGTGCCCCAGCTCAACACTGCGTAATGCGTGCGTTCGGTGTCGGCGCGCGCACTGCGCAACTCCAGCAGCTTGCCCTCGGCGTCCTGCAACTCGTCGATCAGCACGCGGATCGGGTTGTTCAGGGTCATGTCGTTGATCAGCAGACGGATCTGCTCCGGCGCGGTGGTCACCGCAATCCGCTCGGCCAGCAACAGGCGCCGCTCGATGGTGCTCTGGATACGCCCCATCCGCACCTGCTGTGCGGGGTTGTCCTTGGTCAGCACGATCAGCCGCTGCACCGCCGCCAGCGACTCGCGCCGGCCGCGCCGCATGCGCTCCAGCAGGGCCGGGCGCTGCACGCCATGCGAGCGCATCAAGGCCGCAGATTCGGTATCGCGCATCGCCGCTTCCAGGCGTTGGGCGGTCTCCTGCACCTCCTGGCTATGCGACACCCACACCGCGGCCTGGTTGGCGTTGTGCGCCATCTGCTGCAGCAGCAGCGACGGCACCACCACAATCAGAAACACGGCAACCGCCAGTAATGGCAGGCGCCAGCGATCCCATCTGTCTTCTTGGACCGTTGTCTGCATTGCTAGGTCTGTATCCGCTCGCTGCCAAGGCCCCGAAGGCAAGTCGGCATTGTCTCCGATCAGGCTCAGGATGAGATTAACGATTCAGCCTGATCACTCCCACGGCGACATAGCTGAATGGGCATATCATAAGTGCAGTAAACGTGAAAATGGCGCGAGCGACCGGCCGCCCGTCGGCGTGCCCGTCTTGCGCGCAGGCAACAAAAAAGGCGCACCCCATGGAGTGCGCCTTGTGCTCGGTTCAGCCGCCTCGCCTCGGCTGGCCCGGCATTCGCTACCGCTGCAGTTACATCTTTGCAGCGACGACCTTCAGGCCGGTGGACTTGACGCTCTTGACGCCTTCGATGCCCTTGGCAACTGCCACGGCCTTGTCGTGCTCGGCCTTAGTGGCAACCGTGCCGGTCAGGGTGACGATGCCGTTCTTGGTCTCGACCTTGACGTCGGTGCCCGACACATTGTCGGTGGCCAGCAGATCGGCCTTCACCTTGGTGGTGATCCAGGTGTCGGTCACCGGCTTCTTGGATTCGTTCATGTTGTCGGCAGCGTGATCCTTGTGCGCGGCGTGCTCCTGCGGCGCAGCGAATGCCTGCGAGGCACCCAGCGTCAGACCGAACGACAGCGCCAGAGCCAGCAACTTGCGTGCATGTTTGATGTTCTTCATCGGATGTACCCTCCTGTGAATGTGGCCGCAGTCTGCAGTGGCGCTCGTCGTGCACACGTGACTGCCGGATGCAGGGGTTGTGAACCCGGCGCACACGGGTGGGTGCAATACCATGCAGGCCTCCTCCGTCGTTGCGATGAACCGTTTTCAATGCCTAAACCGTTCAATCTGGCCGTCGTCGGCTATGGCTATGTCGGCCGCACCTTCCATGCCCCGCTGATCGCCGGCACCCCCGGTCTGGCCCTGCACAGCGTGGTGTCGTCCAAGCCGCAGCAGGTGCAGGCCGACTTCCCCGATGTCGCCGTGCTGGCCGATCTGGAAACGGCATTGGCCGATCCGGCGCTGGATGCGGTGGTGCTGGCCACCCCCAACCAGACCCACGCACCATTCGCGTTGCAGGCCCTGGCCGCCGGCAAGCATGTGCTGGTGGACAAACCCTTTGCGTTGGACGCCGCACAGGCGCGCGAGGTGGTGGCTGCTGCGGCGGCGGCCGGGCGCATCGTCAGCGTGTTCCAGAACCGGCGCTGGGATGCGGACTTCCTCACCGTGCGCCGGCTGATCGACGAAGGCCAGTTGGGCGAGGTGGTGGAATTCCATTCGCATTTCGACCGCTTCCGGCCGCAGGTGCGCGACCGCTGGCGCGAAAGCGACATCCCCGGCGCCGGTCTCTGGTACGACCTGGGGCCACATCTGCTCGATCAGGCGCTGCAGCTGTTCGGCACGCCACAGGCGATCGGCGCGGACCTGCAGCGCCAGCGCAACCAGGCGCGCAGCGACGACTATTTCCACGTCACCCTGCGTTACCCGCGGCTGCGCGTGATCCTGCACGCCGGCTCGCTGGTGGCCGACAGCGGCCTGCGCTTTGCCGTGCACGGCACCCGTGGTAGTTACCTCAAACATGGGCTGGATACCCAGGAAGACCAGCTACGCGCCGGACGCCGCCCCGGTACCGCCGGTTGGGGCGTGGACCCGCTTCCGGGCACGCTGACCCGCGTGGACGACGAAGGCCGCGTGCATACCCATCAACCCGACACTACGCCGGGCGACTACCGCCAGTGCTACGCCGCGTTTCGCGATGCCCTGGCAGGCGCCGGCCCGGCACCGGTCAGCGCTGCCGACGCGGTGCAGGTGATGGAACTGCTGGAACTGGCGCAACGCAGCGCCGCCTCGGGCCAGGTGCAATGGCTGGAAGGCGCGAACGCGGGTTCACGCGACTGATGCACGGCCGGGCGCCGGTGCAGGCGCCCAGCCGATATTGGGCATCGGCAATGGCGCGCTCGCATTCTGCGGTGCCACGCCCGGGCACTGCATCGATGCGCACTGCCATCAGTCAGCGGACACGCCGGCAGTCGCCAGACACAGACGCGATGGAACAGACCTGCACTGCGCGCCATGCAGGCGCGCAGGAATCGGCATCGCTCAGACGTCCTTGCTGCCGATCGTCGGCGCGGCTTCCGTGGTGGTCTTGACCGCATGACCACCGAACTGGTTGCGCATTGCGGCCAGCAGCTTGTCGGTGAACGAATCCTTGTCGCGCGAGCGCAGCCGCTCCATCAGCGACAAGGTGATGATCGGCGCCGACACTTCCAGGTCGATCGCCTCGGCCACCGTCCAGCGCCCTTCGCCCGAATCGGCCACGAACGGTGCGATACCGGCCATGGTCGGATTGTGCGCCAGCGCATCGGCGGTGAGATCCAGCAACCACGAACGCACCACGCTGCCATCGCGCCAGATCTCGGCGACCTGGTGCAGGTCCAGCGCAAAGTCGGTCTTGTGCTGCATCAGCGCAAAGCCCTCGGCATAGGCCTGCATCATTCCGTACTCGATGCCGTTGTGGACCATCTTGGTGAAGTGGCCGGCGCCGCTCGGGCCGACGCGGCCCCAGCCCTTGTCCGCTGCCGGCGCCAGCGTGGCCAGGACCGGATGCAGCGTGGTCACCGCCGCTTCGTCGCCGCCGACCATCAGGCTGTAGCCTTCCTGCAGGCCCCAGACGCCGCCGCTGGTGCCGCAATCGACAAAGGCGATCCCACTGGCATGCAGCAGCGCGGCGCGGCGTTGCGAATCCTTGTAGTACGAATTGCCGCCATCGATGACGATGTCGCCGGCCTGCAACAGCGGCAGCAGCTGCGCCAGGGTGTCGTCGACGATCTTGCCCGCCGGCACCATCAACCACACCACGCGCGGGCTCGGCAGCGCGGACACCAGTGCAGCCAGCGCATCGGCGGTGACAATGCCCTTGGCCTGCGCACTGCTACGCGCACCTTCGCCCGGATCGTAGCCATGCACGCGGTGTCCGCCGTGCACCAGGCGCTCGGCCATGTTGGCGCCCATGCGGCCCAAACCCACCATACCCAGTTCCATAATCGCTCCTCATGATCTGATCAGTGCAGGGTGCCACGCCCGGCGTACGCTGGCGTGGCGGAATTCTCAATGGATTGTTCCGTCGCGGTGCCGGCGCCGCACTGTTGCAGCTGCCAGTCGATCCAACGCCAGTACAAGGTGCTGCGCAGATTGTGCAGGGTCAGGTCGATGGCATACGGCGTGCGCGGATTGCGATCGAGCAGGCGCGCCACGTGGTACCCGATCGGCTTGATGCCCTTGGGATGCACGTACACCAGAAAGCCCTGGTAGAACGGGTCATCCAGCAGGCCTTGCAGCGTTTGCAGGCGTGCCTGCTGCTGCGGGTCGAGCGTGGCGCGCAGCGCGGCATCGCGTTCGTACAACAGCCGCTCGAAGCGACGCTTGCCCGGTCCGCGCAGTTCCCTGGCCAACTCCCAGATCTGCCGATTGAGCGCGTCGTAGTGCGCAAAGCCGCCGTGCTGCGCCAGCGCCTGCGCCGCCGCATCGCTGACGTCCACCACCACGAAGTTTTCGGCCTGGTTGTGGATGTCGTCCAGAAACGATTTGTCGAACACATGCGCAATGAACCCCGGCGCACCGACAAATGCCTGCCGCCCCAGCTGCGCGGTTCTGGCCGCCTTGCCGTCGGCGAAGAACTCGCCGGCATGCGCACCCAGCAGGATGCTGTCGGTGTTGTGCAGGGTCAGAAACGTGCCGATCGACAACTCGCCCGAGGTGAACACCTGATCGAATCCGGCATCGCCATACAACTCGCGCTGGGTGGCCAGCTGGGCCACCTGCCGCCCCACTCCGCATTCGGAGCGCACCTGGCCGCGATAGAACGCATCCAGCGCCTGCGCATTGCTGCCGCGCGGTTGATAGCCGCGCCCGAAACTGCGAAAGCCGCTCCAGCCCTGCGATGCCGCGCCACGCCAGCCGAATCCGATCCAGCCCAGCTGCAGCGCCGAAAACCGGTAGCCCGGGTTGTCCTGTAGCTGCGTGGTGGCACGCCGTGTGGCCGCACCGAGTTCGAACGCGTATGCGCATTGGGTGGCGCTGTCGTCCAGCAAGGCCTTGAGCGCGGCGCCGCGTTGCTGCGCGTTCCAGCTGGCCGGCAGCGTCAGCTGCAGATCGCCGGCCGCACGCGCCTGCGCAAGCGAACCGCGCGTACACGGCTCGCCGCGCTGGATCACCGGCGCACCCACTGCGGCGCTGCGAATGCTCCAGCCCAGCTTCTGCAGCAAGGCATCCACACAGTCAACGGACGCCTTGCGTGCGGTCTCGCTCGGCGCGGCCGCGGCAGCCTGCAACAGCTGCACACCGAGCAGCGCCATCGCGCATAGACGCACGGAGAGGCGGCGGCGCGGTCGGTGCGGCGCGAATACTGATACTGACGCAGGCCGCATCACTCCCGTCCACCGCCGCGGGCGGGGCTTCTGGAACGCACTCATCGGTACAAGGTGGTGTAGATCGGCAGCAAGCTGCTGCATCCTCAGACGTAGAAAGCCCCGGCAGGACCGGGGCTCGTAGGATTCACTGCATCAAGTTCAGCGGCGTTCGCAGACGCGCTCGACCTGACGGTTACCGTTGGCTTGCTGGCGGTTGCCCTGGATGGTGCGGCCCGCTGCGCCGCCGGCAACTGCACCGGCCACGGTTGCCAGCTTCTTGCCGTTGCCGCCACCAACCTGGTTGCCGAGCAGGCCACCAATGGCCGCGCCGGCAACTGTCCCGCCGATGCGATTGGGATCGGTCGAGTTCTTCTGCACTTCGACATTGCGGCAGCGCACGCGCGTGCCATCGCCGAACTTGCGGCCCTCATCTGCTTCGGTGTAACGCTGCTGGTACGAACGCGTCTGCGCCTGCGCCAGTGTGCTGGTTGCCATCAACGCGATCAGGGACATACCCACGAGGGAATTGCGCATCTTCATCGTCTGTCTCCATCTCGCCCCTTGGCGAGTCATGGCTGCACTTTCGCCACTTGGTCGAGAACGCGACGTGAAGCGTGCAACCGGCTATTCAGGCTCTGGAGCAGAGCCTGAATCGCTTCGTCACGGTTGGCTTGCTGGCTCGGTTTGCGGCAGCTCGGCTGGTGTCGGCGGTGGGTCCTGCGCCTCCACCGGCAATGGCGCCACCGGCTGCTGTGCGACAGGCGTTGCAGCAGGTTGCGGCGCAGCTGTTGCTGGCGTGGCGGGAGCAGTGGCCGCCTCGCTGGCCTGAGCGGCCGCAGGCACCGGAGCCGGTGCTTGTGATATCGCATGCGGTGGCGGTGGCGGAGCAGCAGTTGCAGGTGCAGGCACCGCTTCGGTGACCTTGGGCAGGTACGAATTCAGACGGTCGAAGAAGCGTTTGTAGAAGGCCGCGTCCTGCACCGTGGTGCTGGACACGCGCACCAGCGAATCGCCGCTGCTGCCGACCGGCAACGACAACGAACCAAGCACACCGACACCGACGCTGGCCGAGGTCGAACTCTTCTTCAGCGCGTAACGGTCCTGCAATGCGCTGACGAACACCTGCGCCTTGCCGCCGTCCTGCGTGGCGCAGGAAATGCGCAGATTGAGTTGTTCGCTCTGGTCGGCTTCCTTGAGCTGGAAGTTCTTGCTGCCTTCCACCGCAGCGGCATCGGCACGCGTCACCGCATAGCCCTGGCTCAACAACACCCGGCGCGCGGCCTCGCAGGCCTGCGGCGAGGTGGAGGCCACACTGCGCGAGTAGGTGTCGTCGGAATTGAACGACTCACGCATCAGCATGGTGTCGCCCTTGCTGCCACCGCAACCAGCCAGGGTTGCCAGCGCGCCAAGCAGGGCACCGCGCGCAATCAGGGAAGAACAAGACATGGAGACATTCCGGCATCCAAAACCGGCACAGAGCATAGCCGCAACCGGTGTGCGCGCGGCGTCGCTTGGCCGATCAGGGCAACGGCGGTTCATCCGCTGGCAGTTGCAGGTCCAGCTGCAGGCGGCCGCCGTCTGCGCCGATGCGCTCGGCGCGCAGATAGTGGTGGGCACGCACCGCCGCCAACGCGACCGGCGCCCGGCATGGCTCGCCCCACAGGCTCAAGGCGAATCCCTGCGCCTGCAGCCAGACGGTGAGGCGGTCCCAGAGCGGCTGCTCCGCCTGCAGGATCAGGTCCAGATCCGCCGGCCCCTCCGGCACCGACTCGGGTGCCTGCAGCCAGCGCGCGTAGCTGCCGTGCACCTGCACCGGCAGGCCGTCTGCGCGTAGCGCCTGCAGCAGCAGCGCTGCCTGCTGCAGGTCCAACTGCGCACGGCAGTGCTGGAAGATCAGCGCGTACTCGTGGCTGCGATTGCTGTGCGTGCCTGCAGGCGCCAGCGCTGCGCCCGGCCGCCGGTAGCACAGCACCCGCTCCTCGCGCAGGGTGAACAGGCTGGCAAGGATCCGCCCCAGATCCCACGCCTGCGGAATCACCCGCCCGCCGACGACGACGTTTTCCACCATCGCCACACCGAAGCCATCCACTCGCATCCGCTTGCGCAAGGCATGCAATACCGCCCGCATGCCGGACAGATAGCCTGCGTAATCGGCACTGGCATACAACTGCCCCGGCAGTGCCGCACCGCGCCAGTGGCAACCGAAATACGGCACGTTGGTCAGGCACAGATCGATCGCCGCCGCAGGCGCGGTGTCGACCAGCGTGCCGACCACGACCGGCGCCTGCACGCCGTGCCGCTGCAGGCGCGTGCGTGCCAGTTGCGCACGTGCGGCATCGATCTCCATGCCATGCGCGCCACGCCCTTCCAGCGTCGCCGCCAGCAGCGTGCTGCCGAATCCACAGAACGGATCGAACACCTGTGCGCCCGGCACGCTGAAGTGCCGCACGAACGGGCGCATTTGATTCACCCAGCCGCAGTCGCGCCCGCCAAGCGGATCGGCTGCGCGCAGATCCTCGGGCAATGCCCAGGACGGCTCATCCGGTGCCGGCGTCCACCAGCTGCGCTGATCGAGTTCATCCATCGGCCGGCTCCCACAGCACATCGGCATCCGGGTCCCAGCCCGCACACAGGCGGCCATTGGCGAAGAACACCAGCTTGTAGAGGTCGCCGGTGGCGTGGCGTGCGTGCATGGCCGCGTAGTCGGCGCTTTCGAACACCACTTCCAGGCCGTCCTCGCTGCGCATGCGCAGATTCCAGAAGTAATAACCCTCGGTCATGCCGTCGGCTTGCCAATGCGACCACCACGGCTGCTGCATGCAGTCCGCCAACAGGCTTTCCATGCCGATGCGATGCTGCGCGATATAGCGCCAGGTGCCATTGTTGCGGTACGCATCGTCCAGACGCGACAACTCGCGGAAGATCACCTGCGTGGCGCCACAGCGACGCGCCCACGCGAGGTACTGCGCCACGCCATCGGCACAGTCCACGCCGCCCCGCTGCACGATGCAGACCAGCCGCACCGGCAGGCGCGCTGCGATGCGTTGCGCCGTCCGCGCGAAAATGGCCGCATCGGCAATGGGCTCGTCTGGACGAAAGCGCATGATCGCGTCGTTGCCGGCCTGCAGCGGGTGGTGACGCGACAGCTCGATCCACGACAGGCCGAAGTCGACCAGGGCATCGAGCAACTGTGCCCCCTGCGCGCGCGCCAGGCCGGCACCATTGCTGTACAGCACACGCTGCTCCACGCACGGGCCGTCGGGCGTCGTCGCCAGGGTCTGCAGCAAGTCCTGCAACCAGTCCGGGTCGTCGGTCATCTCCAGGCCGGACAAGGAGTACGACAACGGCACCCCGTGCAGCAGCTGCAACGCAGCGCGCAACTGCGCAAAGTAGTCCGGCCCTGGCCGCAACATCGCTGCCGCCGGGCCACCACGGTGTTGACGCAGGTTTTCCGAACAGAAGCCGCAGCGCGCCGAACATGGCCGTACCGAGGCATACGGGGTCAAGGTGATCGGCAACGCTGCCCGATACGCGCGCTCGCCGATGCGCAATGCATGCCATCGGCTGCTCTCGTCCTGCTGCGGCACACGCCGCCGCAGGCTGGGCGCGGCCGCGCGCAACCCGGCCAACAGCGGCGATGCAGACAGCAACGAGTCTTCGTCGAGGGAGGCGTGCATGCCGCTATCCGCGCGGCGAACGTCAGCGGCGCGCGACGTCGGCACGTGCGCGCACCTGCTCCAGGGTCCACTCCTGCTGCATGACGCCGTTCTCCCACACCGTCACCAGCGCATCTTCGCTGTCGGCATGCGCGTCGACTTCATCCAGCAACGCGCTGCGATAGCTGCCATCGGCACGGTCGCGCAGCAGGGTCAGCCGACCGCGCTTGCTCTGCTTGCCCTTGTCGGTGATCGGGTCCTTGTAGACATCGATCCATTGCCCGTCCACGCGCACGGCCGAGCACTTCAACGCGAACTTCTGGGTGTCGCGATCCACCTTCTGCAACAGCGCACCGCCCATGCCGAAGGCGACGTTGTCGGCGGCATAGCCGGCAGCAGTGATGCGTTCGAGAATCGCGCGCAGCGACTGCGGGTTGATGCCATCGCCCTGGATCACCCGCACATGGTTGAGCACCTTGTAGCCCTTGCCATTGCGCTGATGGCCGAACGCCTCGTCCAGCAGCAGCAGGCATTGCTCGACCACATCCACCGGGTCGCCCGAATCCGGACGGATCACCACCGTCGCACCTGAGGCAATCACCTCCTCGCGCAAGGTGGTGCCCCAATGCTCGCGGATCGCGCGGTAGATGTCGTAGCTGTCCGATACCACCGCCACCAGCGAACCGGGGCGCGCGAACTGCGCCAGCATGTTGCGATACGCATCGGCCTCGCGCTCGCGGCCCCAGCTGGTGATGGTGCTGTGCTCGGCAGCGGGAATCGAATAGCCGGCTACCGGAGTGTGGTAATGCGCACGCGCCAGCAGCAACGCCGACACGGTATCGGTGCCGAGGAAGTTCACCAGATGCGCGGCACCGCCCAGCGCGGCCGAACCAAGGCTGGACACCCCACGCGCGCCGAAGTCATGCAGCTTGAACGGCAACTGCCCTTCCGGATCGTCGCTGGTGCGCTGCAGGTAATCGCGTACCACCTGCTTCACCTGCCAGCTCACCGTTGCCACCGTCACCGGATACCACACGCGCAACAGCAGCGTTTCCAGGTACGACGGCACCCAGAACGCCTTGGGATCGGTGGATTCGATCGTCATCAGCACATTGTGCGTGGGCACGACCGTGCCTTCGGGCACGGCACGGATGCGGATCGGCAGTTGCCCGCCGAGACGATCGACGATGTCACGCCAGCCGGCCTCGTTGAACGGCTCGCCATGCGCGGCCAGCAAGGCCTTCGCATCGTCGATGTCGGCATGCGTCACCGGCCGGTTGATGGCCTCTTTCAGGATCGACTGCAGGCCGAAGAATACGGTCTGGTCGTAGACGCCACCGCGCGATTCGACATAGAAAAACGCCGCATCGGTGCCGGGTGGATACTGCAGCCAGTGGCTGGCCTTGTAGCTGTCGGTGTTGAGCAGCAGGTTATCGAGGTAATACATGACGGAAGCTCCTTCGCGTCGAATGAACCAGCGGTCTGTCCGCCGGCGGGGAGGCTACGGTTCAAGCCGATCTTGGATTGCGCGCGGACGCATTTGGTGGATGACGGCACGCAATCGTTGTCGGCCTCAGCCGCGACCCAGGAAGAATTCGAGGATATGCAGATGATCTTCGTACAGGCGCGGACCCATCGCCATGACTTCGGCAAGCGGAATCCAGCGCGCCTTGTCGGCATCGTCGCCGCCGCGCACCGCGGGCAACTCACCGGCCGGAAATTCGAAATGGAATGCATGGGTGATGGTGCGCCCGCGCAGGCTGCGCTCGGGGTGGTCGAACACCTGGCGCCCGCGCAACGAGCCCTTGAGCACCGGCACCGGCACCTTCAGCCGTGTTTCCTCGCGCAGCTCGCGCAGGCAGCCGTCCAGCAGCCCTTCGTCCTGGCCGACGAAACCGCCCGGCAATGCCCACAAGCCCTTGCCCGGCTCGGCGCGACGACGCACCAGCAGCACGTGGCCCGAATGCACCACCACCGCATCGGTGGTGACGAAGGTCGGCGGATACGGCGCATCCTTCCAGGCGGCGCGATACTGCTCGATGAAACGGTATTCGGCCACCAGCTGCGCATAGCTCGGCGAGTTGCGCCGGAACGCTTCCAGCATGTCGTACACCGGCGCCGGCACATTGCCGCGCAGCATCAGCAACCCACCGTGGAAACCGATCTCGCCGGCCTCGAACAGATAGCGGCGCAACTCGGTGGCCGACAGCGTGGCGGTATGTTGCACATCTTCCAGCGGCCACTGCGGAAACTCGCGCAAGTAGTAGCTGCTGGCGTCCTTGTCCATGCCGATCAGCCCGATGCGCGCATCGGGCGTGCCGCCATCGGCCTGTACGGCCTCGGCGACCTGGCGCTGCACCTCGGCAATCCACAGGCTTTCGTTGTACAGATGGTCGCGCAACGGGCGCAGGATCAGCCGCTGGCTCTCGCCCGGCAACGCGGACTCGATCATCACCGCACGTTCGGCGACGGTCCACGGATTACGAATGGTGCGAGGCGTGTCGGCAGAGCCGATCAACACGATGAGCTTGTTCGCCTTGCCCAGCGCGTGGCGGGCGACGGCGGCGTGGCCGTTGTGAAAGGGCTCGAAACGCCCGATAAACACGAGATAGTCGTACTGCGGTGCCATGAGAATCCCTCACGGTTGAGTAGGCAGCCATCGGTCTATCCGATGGCTTGGTGCAAATGCTACGCCGATGTGCGACGACGTCAAGCGGGCGCGGTATGTCGATGACATTTCGGTCATGCATGCCGATTAGACTCGCCGATCGGTCCTTGAGGAATCCGCCTGCATGTCACGCCTGTCCGTTCGCGCCATCTCACGTTCCCTGTTCGCCGCACTCGCGCTGTGCATCGCCTTGCCTGCGTTGTCTGCACCTGCACCTGCGCCTGCGCCCTTGCGGGTGATGTCGTTCAATGTGCGCGTGCCGGTGGATACCGATGGCGACAAGCGTTGGAGCGTGCGCCGCGCGGCGATGGCGGCATTGGTCGAACAAGTGCACCCGGATGTCTTCGGCACGCAGGAATTGGTGCAGGAGCAGGCGCAATATCTGGCTGCGCAACTGCCTGGTTACCGCTGGTTCGGCAAGGGCCGCCGCGGCGACGACGGCGACGAGCACATGGGCGTGTTCTACGACAGCCGCGCGGTGTCGTTGGTGGAATCGGGCGATTTCTGGCTGTCGGAAACGCCACAGGTCCCCGGCAGCAGCAGCTGGAACACCGACCTGCCGCGCATGGTGACCTGGGCCCTGTTCGAGCGCCGCAGCGACAAGCGCCGCTTCTATCTGCTCAACACGCACTTCGCCCACCGCGACCAGGACGAGGCCGCCCGCGAGCACAGCGCGCGCCTGATCCTGTCGCGCATCGCGGCGCTGCCGGCAAACATTCCGGTGGTGCTGACCGGCGACTTCAACAGCGATCCTGACCAGGGCACCTACCGCGTGCTCACCGCCACGCTTGGCGATGCACGCGCTCGTGTTCCCGAGCCGCAAGGCCCGGAAAAAACCTTCCAGGACTTCACCACGCAACCGACCCGTCGCATCGACTGGATCCTGTTCCGTGGCCTGACACCGACACGTTTTTCCACGCTGGATCAGCGTCCCGGCGGTGTAGTGCCGTCCGACCACTATCCGGTGCTGGCCGAATTCGCCTGGCCGCGTTGAGCGCGCCGGCGACGTGACGCTGTCACGATGCCGGCCGCTCTGACGCTACGCAGCTCAGTCGTGTTGCAGCCAATCCACCAGCGCTTGCAGCATGGTCGACGGCGCAGGCTCGCAACGCAGCACGATCGAAAGTTGCCGCGGTGCCCAGGCTGCATCCAGGGGCACCGTGGCCAGTTGATCGCGCACGCATGAGCGTTGCACTGCGGCGTGCGGGAGAATCGCCACGCCCATGCCTTGTGCGAGCATGCGGCACAACACGTCGATGCCTTGTACCTTTGCACGCATGCGCACCTGCACGCCGGCGCGGTTCATGTGCACGCGCAGATGCCGTTGCAAGGCGCTGTCGCCGGCCAGCCCCAGCATGTCCATTCCCGCGAGCTCGCTCAATTGCAGCGTCGCGGCACCGGCCAGTGGATGCGCTGCAGCCATCACCAGCACCAGTCGATCCTCACGGAACGGCAGCACCTGCAGCCCACTGAGATCGGCATGACCCGCGACCACGGCGATGTCGGCGCGTTCCTCGCGCACCGCATCGGCAGCTTCGTCGCTGCCCTGCTCGGTCAATGCCAGATCCAGCTGCGGATGTGCGATGAGAAAATCCGCCAACCGTTCGGGCAACCATGCCGACAGCGCCGCGGTATTGGCCGCCAGCCGCAGCGTCACCTGGCCACCGCCACCGTAGCCGCCCAGCTCCAGCTGCAGCACCTCGGCCTGCCGCTGCAATTGCCGTGCGTGCCGCAGCAACACGCCGCCGGCCGGAGTCAGACTGACGCCGCGGCGCCCGCGTTCCAGCAGTACGGCGCCCACCTGCAGCTCCAGCGCACGAATCCGCGCACTGGCAGCGGCCAGCGACAACGCCGCGCGTTGTGCACCGGCAGTAATGCTGCCGGTCTCGACCACTGCGATGAACAACCGTAAATCGACAAATTCCAGATGCATGAGCGCTCCACAAGCACGTGCAGTCATCGACATGCGCTCGCCACCGACAGGACAGGCCAGCCAAGCCAGGGGCCTCTGCACGCGCGGCATCCCGCCTTAGCCTTCGGCGCTGCCGAAGCCTGCATCAAACAATCACGCATTGTCTGCCGCGGAACAAGCCCGGATCCTTGGCTGCATGGAGACATTGCACACCCACTGGTATCTGATCGCAGGCGTGTTTTTGCTGGCAGGCTGGGTCAAGGGCGTGGCCGGGATGGGCTTGCCGACCGTTGCGATGGGGCTGCTGGGTCTGTGGCTGACGCCTGCCGAGGCAGCGACCTTACTGGTTCTGCCTTCGCTTGTGACGAACGTGCAGCAAGCCTGGGGACCGGACACGGCGCCCCTGTTGCGACGTCTGTGGCCATTGCTGGCCGCCGTGACGCTGGGCACCTGGCTGAGTGCTGGGGTGCTGACAGGCGCCGACCCTAGCCTGGTCCGCGCCGGGTTGGGCGCACTGCTGGCGCTGTACGCCTTGCTTGGGCTGGCCCGTCGACACTGGACGATGCAGGCACGTCACGAACCGTGGGCAGGGCCACTGGCCGGGCTGGCCACCGGTCTGCTGAGTGGCGCCACCGGCATGTTCGTGCTGCCATCACTGCCCTACCTCACCGCCCTGCAACTACCGCGCGAGCTGTTGATCCGCTCCCTGGGCTGGTGTTTCGGCGTGGCGACGTTGGCGCTTGCCAGTGCACTGGCCTGGCACGGCGCACTACCCCGCGCGGCGATCGCTCCGTCGTTGTGGGCACTGCTACCCACCGCCATCGGCATGTGGCTGGGCGCCTGGGTGCGCAACCGCATTTCTGCCGAGACGTTTCGACGTTTCTTTTTCACCACCTTGCTGGTGCTCGGTCTGCAAGGTGTCTGGCAGGCACTGGCGTAAGTACAACGGGCGTCGCACGACACGCAGGCACGGCAGCCGGCAATCGATCGTCAGTCAAATCCGCTCGCGACGTCGTGCCAGACATGAAAGGGTCGGCCAATAAAAACGCCACCGCGATGCGGTGGCGTTTCTTGTACTTAACGCTGATGTCGTCGCCAGCTGTTCGACGAACGATCAGTCGGCCCAACGTCCCGGCGCGGTCGACTGCGGCAGCACCTGCGCCGACAGCGGCTGGTCCTGCGACAGCAGGCCCAGCGCATCGGCAAGAATGGCGGCCGATTCGTGCAGCAACGGATCCGGGCGCTTTTCTGCGGCCTTCTCACGCGCGGTGTCCTTGACGATATCGCGCTCGTTGCCGGTCAGGCCGTCGTCGCTGTCTTCGGCAAGCGGGTCCAGCGGCAGGCCCAGCTGCTTGCGCACCTGCTGGCGATCCTTGCGCTGCTGATCCTGCTTCTGACGCTCGGCGACGCGCTCGGCTTCATTCAACGAGATGTACTTCTTGGCCTTCTCATCGCGGAACTGCTTGACGTCCTCTTCCCACCACTGGAATTCCTTGTCGGTGGCGATACGCGCGGTGTGCAGGCCCTGCAATTTGGGCAGCAGTGGCGCGAAGTTGCCGTACTGGGTGTGTGGTGCGGCGGCGATGCGCGTCCAGGGCAGCGCGTTGTCGTAGGTGCTCTCGCCGAACTCGGTGGCATCCACGCTGGCCGGGAATGCGATGTCCGGCACCACGCCCTTGTGCTGGGTGCTGGAGCCGCTGACGCGGAAGAACTGCGCGATCGTCAGCTTGACCTGCCCGTAGCGCTGGCCTTCCGCCGCCGGCCAGCGGTCCAGGTCGACGATGTTCTGCACCGTGCCCTTGCCGAAGCTGGTTTCACCGATCACCAGGCCGCGGCCGTAGTCCTGGATGGCACCGGCAAAGATCTCCGAGGCGGATGCCGAGCCGCGGTTGATCAGCACGCCCAGCGGACCATCCCAGGCCACCTTGGGATTGCTGTCGCCATTGACGGTGACCCGGCCGCCGGATTCGCGCACCTGCACCACCGGGCCCTGCTCGATGAACAGGCCGGTGAGCTCGATCGCCTCGTCCAGCGAACCGCCGCCGTTGTTGCGCAGGTCCAGCACCACGCCGTCGACCTTGTCGGTCTTGAAGCCGGCCAGCAGCTTGGCGACGTCGCGCGTTGCCGAGGCATAGTCGGTCGCGTTGCGGCGACGGCCTTCGAAATCCTGATAGAAGCCCGGCAGCTTGATGATGCCGATGCGGCGCTCCGGCTCGCCGCCCTTGGCCGGCAGGGTGATGGTCTCGCCCTTGGCGGCCTGCTCGGCCAGACGCACCTTCTGCCGGGTCAGCGTCACGGTGCGGTGCTTGCCGTCAATGCCCGACTCGGCCGGGATGTATTCCAGGCGCACCTGGGTGTCCTTGCTGCCGCGGATCTTGGCGACCACGTCGTCGATGCGCCAGCCGATCACATCCTCGATCGCGCCGTTCTTGGCCTGGCCCACGCCGACGATGCGATCGCCCGGCTTGAGCGTGCCATCCACCGCCGCCGGACCGCCCGGGATGACCTCGCGGATCACCACCATGTCGTCCTGCTTCTGCAGCTGCGCACCGATACCTTCCAACGACAGCGACATCTGCTGATTGAAGTTTTCGGCCGTGCGCGGCGTGAAGTAGTCGGTATGCGGATCGACTGCGTTGGTGTAGGCGTTGACGAAGAACTGGAACACGTCCTCGGCCTTCAACTCGTTGACCGAATCAGCCAGCGCCGCATAGCGCTTGTCCAACGTCTTGCGGATGTCTTCGGGCTTCTTGCCGGCCAGCTTCAGGCGCAGCCAGTCGTTCATCACCGACTGGCGCCACAGCACGTCCAGCTGCTTGTCGTCGGCAGCCCACGGCACGTCCTTGCGGTCATACTCAAACTTGTCGCTGCCGGTGAAATCGAAGTCCTGCTTGAGCAGGTCGCGCGCATACTTGACGCGCTGGTCGACGCGCTTCTTGTAGACCGAGAACACCTGGAACGCCGGATCCAGCTTGCCGCCGCGCAGCGCGTCGCCCACGCCTGCTTCCAGCGGTGCGAAGCCGGTGATGTCGGTCTGGGTAAAGAACTGTTTGCTGCCGTCCAGGGTTTCCAGATAGCGCTTGAACACATCCTTGGTCATGGCCTCGTCCAGCGTGCGCGGACGGTAGGCATAGCGGCTGTCGGAGAGCAGGCCATAGACCAGCTTGGTCGCTGTGGCCTGATCGGGCGTGGCTGCCGCCGGCAACGCCGTGTCGGCGCGTGCGAGCAATGCCATCGGAGTGGTCAACACCAGCGCCAGCAGGCCGGCCTTCATGGACGCAGAAACGTTGTAGGTCATCGAATGGCTCTCGGCACAGGGCCGACGAAAGAAAGGCGGTGAACGGATCAGACAGCATGACAGTGCCGAAAGTTGCTGGCGTTGTCATCCGCTGGCTGAATCAGCCTAGCGCCGGGCCTGTAGCGGATTGTGAACGCGCCCGTACCCTGCAAGCCGAGAGCAGCGGCCGGAGACGACACGACCCCGCGGTGTGCGGGGTCGTGTGGGTCGTTCTAGCTCGAAATCATCGGAGCTACTCGAGGGCGGTCGCGGGCAGTTCGCGACGACATGCACTCGGCATGCGGCCGGATGCGGCATCAGCTGACGCCGGCACTGGCGGCCGCGCCCGCCTGAGCGTGGGCGCAGGCGTGATCGGCTGGCTTAAGCAGCAACGCCCGCGCCGGCGGCCTGACGATCGGCGTGATACGAGGAGCGCACCATCGGCCCGGAAGCGACGTGGCTGAAGCCCAGCGCATTGCCGTAGTCCTCCAGCGCCTTGTATTCCTCCGGCGTCCAGTAGCGCATCACCGGATGATGGTGCGGCGTCGGCTGCAGGTACTGGCCGATGGTGATCATGTCCACATCGTGCGCGCGCAGGTCGCGCAAGGTGGCGTGCACCTGCTCCATCGTCTCGCCCAGGCCGAGCATGATGCCGGACTTGGTGGCGATGGACGGATGCTGCGCCTTGAAGCGCTGCAGCAGGGTCAGCGACCACTGGTAGTCGGCACCCGGACGCACGTTCGGGTACAGATCCGGCACGGTTTCGATGTTGTGGTTGAACACGTCCGGCGGGCTGAGCGCCAGGATCTCCAGCGCGCGGTCCATGCGGCCCTTGCCGCGGAAGTCCGGGGTCAGGATCTCGATGCGGGTCTTGGGTGAGCTGACCCGGATGGCCGAAATGCAGTCGACGAAATGCTGGGCACCGCCGTCGCGCAGGTCATCGCGATCCACGCTGGTCACCACCACATACTTCAGGCCCATGTCGGCCACGGTGGTGGCCAGGCTGGCCGGCTCGTTTGCATCCGGCGGCTTGGGCCGGCCATGCGCCACATCGCAGAACGAGCAGCGCCGCGTGCAGACCTCGCCCAGGATCATGAAGGTGGCGGTGCCGTGGCTGAAGCACTCGTGGATGTTCGGGCAGCTGGCTTCCTCGCAGACCGTGACCAGGCGGTTTTCGCGCAGCTTGGCCTTGAGGTTCTGCACTGCATTGCCGGACGGAATCCGCACCCGGATCCACGACGGCTTGCGCAACACCGGCGCATCGACGAACTGCACTGGCGAGCGGTTGATCTTGTCGCCACCGATCTGCTTGACGCCGGTCTGCAGCGGCGCAGGTGCGGCGGTGTCGCCGGAGACGACCTGCAAGGGGATGGAACGGGCGATAGGCTGGGTCATGGCAGTAACGGGCGCTCAGGCCGGAAGCGAAAGGTCGGGCAACGCGGAGACAGGCTGCAGGACGAGACCGAACTGGCGCGCCAGCTGATCGAGCAGCACCGCCTTGACGGCGTCCATCCCGGAGGGGCCGCCCAAGTCTAGCACCGAGGTCACCTGCAGGCCCTGATAGCCACAGGGGTTGATGCGGTGGAACGGCTCCAGGTCCATCGCCACATTGAACGACAGGCCGTGGAAGGTGCAGCCGCGCCGCACCCGGATCCCGAGCGCGGCGATCTTTGCCCCGCCCACGTACACGCCCGGCGCGCCCTCGCGGCGCTCAGCGAGGATGTTCCATTCGTCCAGCGTGTCGATCAGCGCCTGCTCGATCTTGCACACGTAATCGCGCACGCCGATCTTGAGCCGACGCAGGTCCAGCAGCGGATAGACCACCAGCTGGCCGGGGCCGTGATAGGTGACCTGGCCGCCGCGATCGACCTGCAGCACCGGAATTTCGCCCGGCGCGAGCACATGCTCGGGCTTGCCGGCCTGGCCCAGCGTAAACACCGGCGCATGCTCGACCACCCACACTTCGTCGGCCGTGGCCTCATCACGCGCATCGGTGAAACGCTGCATCGCACGCCAAACTGGCGCGTACGCCTGTCGGCCGAGATCGCGCAACTGCGCCGGCAGGACGGGGACAGGGCTTTCCGCAGCCTGGATCGCTACAGCGTCCACTTCACTTCCGGGTGGTCGCGCAGCGCCTGGTGCGCAGCGTCGAACTGCTCCCGGCTCTCGGCACGGAAGCCGATCTTGACCGAGACATATTTGCCGCTGGACGAATGCTTCCAGCTGATGCTTTCCTCCAGCAGCTCCACACCGGTGGCGGCGAGCAGGCGCGGAAGTTCGCTTTCCAGCCCGCGCTCGGCCGCGCCCATTGCGCTGAGCTCGAAGGTTCCGGGAAACTGGAAGCCGTGATCGGGGTTGTCGGTGCTGATTTCCATCCGCCCATTATCGGGACGATGGTGGACAAACCCAAGCCCGCCGCGCGCGGGACAACACAACGGGGCCGCAGGGGCCCCGTTGTTTCACGCCGTACGCGTCATGCCCAGCGTGGGTCTGGCCAACTGCTTACTTGGACAGTTCCAGCATGGCCGACGACACCCAGCCGCGGTTGCCCATTTCGTCTTCGACTTCCCACATGACGCCTTCCTTGGTGCCAGTCGGGTACAGCATCATGCCCGGCTCCAGCGTACGCACGGCCGCGCCAGTGCCCTTGGCATTGCCCAACAGACGCCCCGCGCGGGTCACGGTCACAGCCTGCTGCACATTGGATGCAGCCGCGTTGCCGGACAGACCGCCGAGCTGGGTGACGACGTCGGTGTAAGCCTGCAGATAGGCCAGGGTAATCACCTGTCCGATCTCGGTATTGGCATAACCGCCGGCACCGGCGGCGCCGTAGTCGCCGCCGCTGAAGACGTTGCCACGCGCGCCCCAGCCCAGGTCGGTCTTCTTGGCGTTGCCTTCGGCCATGGCGACCTGTTCGGAGGAACGCACATCGGTGATGGTCAGCACCACGTCGGCGGTCTTCTTGTTGAGGTTCAGGCCACCGACCAGGTTGCCGGCATTGCCGCCCATCAGGCCGCCCAGCATGCCGGCAATGGCGCTGCCGCCGGCATTGTGGTTCTGCGAAATGAGGTCCGGCGTCATCACATAGTCGGCTGCGCGGATCTGGCCCTTGCCGACGTTGGAGCGGGCGCGCAGGTCGCCGTTTGCCGCCATGTCGCGCTCGCGCTGCGATGCCGCCATGCCCGCGCCACGGTCTACCAGGGTGAAGCAGCGCGAACGGTTGACGAATACCTTGATCAGCTTGGACGGCGCCGGCAACTGCTGACCCGACCACCAGTTGACTGCATCCTCCGGCTCGAGCACCGACAGGCTGCCCAGCGGTTTGGCGCACACCGGGATCTGCGCGACGGCCTCCTTGCGCTGATCCTGTGCAGACCCCTTGAAGGCATCCTTCAGTCCGGCCGAGGCCGGCGCGCTGACACTGACCAGTGCAACACCCAACACGCTGGACAACAGCGCTGCGCTCACAGAAATCGTCTTGCTCATATTTGTTCCCCTGACACCTGCGCTGCCGTCGGCAAACGCGATCCGTTGGTGATGAAACGGCCTGAGAAAGGCCGCCGTTCCTTGGGGCTAGTTCCCCCGGAGGCGGATCATATGCGATTCGCGCGGGCTTTTCATGGCCGCCGTACCGCAAATGGAACGGACTGGTGTTCCAGGCTCTGCCGCTGCATCCGGGCGGCTCGGGCATGATCCCGGAGCACATTCACGCGGCGCAGCAGCGGCCGCAGGCACCTTTGCTGAACATCGCCCCTCCTTACCTTTCCAGGCCCTCCATGCTTCGACCGCGCGCCTTGTCCGCTGCCCTGCTGCTCTCTCTTTCCGCACTGTCGATGCCGGCCGTGGCTGCCGACCAGTGCGATTCCAGCAGAATGAGCCGGACGCCGCCGGCGGTGAACTTCCGGGTCGACAACGACCTGTTCGGCGGAGAGGATCAGGACCAGGGCTATTCCAACGGCGCGGTGCTGACGCTGGTGTCGCCCAACCTGGTCGACTACACCGACGACCCCTGCCTGCCGCGCACCGCGCGCTGGGTCAACGGCTATCTGGAGCGTCTGCATCCGGGCGAGTTCGATCAGCAGAACATGGTGTTCTCGATCGGCCAGGCGATTTTCACTCCCACCGACCCCACCCGCCGCGATGTGATCCCGGACGATCGCCCGTATGCGGGCATCCTGCTGGCGAGCTTCGGCTACAACGCGCGCAACGATGCGCATCTGCGCACCACCCAGCTGCAGGTCGGCGTGGTCGGCCCGTGGGCATTTGCGCAGGAAGCGCAGGATGCGATCCACGATGTGCTGGGCGACGAAAAATTCCAGGGCTGGGACAACCAGCTGCACAACGAGCCGCTGATCAACCTGGTGCACGAGCGCATGCGCCGCTGGCCGGGCGACGCGGCAGTCAATGCGGACGGCTTCGGCTGGGATTTCATCTCGCATTGGGGCGGCGCGGTCGGCAACATGGCCACGCATCTGAATGCCGGTGGCGAGGTGCGCTTCGGCTGGAAGCTGCCGGACGACTTCGGCAGCACCCCGACCCGCCCGGCCGGCGAGAACACCGCCCCCAGCCGGCTCGGACGCGCCAGCGGCTGGTCGGGCCATCTGTTCCTGACCACCGATGCGCGCTGGGTGCTGCGCGACATCACCCTGGACGGCAACACCTTCCGCAACAGCCACAGCGTGGACAAGCGCCCGTTCGTAGGCGACGTCGGCTACGGCCTGGCGGTGATGTACGGCCGCTGGAAGTTCGCCATCGCCCGCTACCACCGCACCCGCGAATTCGACACCCAGCGCGAAACGCCGGTGTATGGCAGTTTCACGATCAGTCGGATGCTTTGAGGGCTGGGAATTGGGAATCGGGAATGGGGAATAGGTAGAGCAAGAGCGACACCCCCGCTTCTGCGATTCCCACCTCTCCGATTCCCGCTCTCCGATTCCCGATTCCCGATTCCCGATTCCCGATTCCCGATTCCCGATTCCCGATTCCCGATTCCCGATTCCCGATTCCCGATTCCCGATTCCCGATTCCCGATTCCCGATTCCCGATTCCCGATTCCAAAAAAATGCCGGCTTTCGCCGGCATTTTTTTATTCTGATTCCCACCACATCCAGAACGCATCCCAGAGGCGCTTGAAGAAGCCGCCCTCCTCGACTGCGTTGATGGCGACCAGCGGGGCCTGGGCGATGATCTTGCCGTCCAGGCTGACCTTGACGGTGCCGATCTGCTGGCCCTGCTTGATCGGGGCCTGCAGGTTCTTGGCCACTTCCATGCTGGGCTTGAGGTCGTTGTAGCGGCCGCGCTGCAGGCTGACCAGCAATGGCTGGGCCACGCCGAGCTGCACTTCGTCCTGCTGGCCCTTCCAGACCTTCTGCTTGGTCACGACCTTGCCGGGCGCGTACAGGCTGTGGGTTTCGAAGAAGCGGAAGCCCCAGTTGAGCAGGGCCAGGCTGTCGTCGGCGCGCTGGCGCTCGGACGAATCGCCCATCACCACCGCCACCAGGCGCTGGTCGCCTCGCTTGGCCGAGCTCAGCAGGCAGTAGCCGGCCTCGGAGGTGTGGCCGGTCTTGATGCCGTCCACCGCCGGGTCGCGCCACAACAGCAGGTTGCGGTTGTTCTGCTTGATGCTGCCGACCTGGAATTCCTTGATCTTGTTGTAGGCATAGGTCTCCGGGTAATCGCGCACCATCGCGCGGCCCAGCATCGCCAGGTCGTAGGCGGTGGAATGGTGACCTTCGGCGCTGAGGCCGTGCGCGTTGACGAAGTAGGAGTCCTTCATGCCGATCTTGGCGGCGTAGCTGTTCATCAGTGAGGCGAAGGCTTCTTCGCTGCCGGCCACATGCTCGGCCAGTGCGATCGCGGCATCGTTGCCGGACTGGATCGCCATGCCCTTTTCCATGTCTTCCAGACGCGCGGTCTGGTTGACCGGGAAGCCGCTGTAGCTGCCGTCGGTGCCGGCACCGCCCTCGCGCCAGGCGCGCTCGCTCATCATGACCTGGTCGTCGCGCTTGACCTTGCCATTCTTGATTTCGGCAGCGACCACGTAGGACGTCATCACCTTGGTGATGCTGGCGGGGGCCAGCTGCTGGTGGATGTTTTCACCGGCCAGCACCTGCCCGGTGGCGTAATCCATCAGGATCCAGGACTTGGACACCGCCGGCGCGGGTGCGGGCGGAACCGGGACGGCGGCCGGCGCAGCGGCAACGGCAGGCGTCGGCTGCGGCGCAGGGGTCTGCGCGCAGACCAGGCCAAAGGCGAACGTGGCCACCGCAGCGGCGGCGAAGCGGAATTTCATTGAAGAACGACTCCTGACGGGCCCGAAGGCTGGGTAATGCGAAATTGTAAGGCGCCACGGCGATCAGGGCGACGCACGCGATGCTGCGCGCGCCTGCGCAGTTCAGCGATGGGGGCAGACGACGCGCCGAACGTGGCTGACGCACTGGGCGATCGAGCAAGCTGCATGGGGCGCATCGTGATCGCGGCTGCCCGACGCTAGCTGTCGATAGCGAGCGCTGGGCTACCCACCGACGCCTTGGCTGCCGGATCGATCGTGGCTAGTTGGCGACGATCTGCGGGCGCCCGAAGCCCAGGCCGGCGATGCGCTGCGCGATTTCCGAGGCATTGGCGTGATCGCGCGCATTGACGCGCAGCCGCCACAAGGTGCGACCGCCGCTGACGATGTCGCTGACGCTGGCACCGGCAATCCCGGCCGAGGCAAGCTGCGACAGCGCGCGGTTGGCGTTCTCGCGGCTGGCGAAACTGGCCACCTGCAACAGGATGTCGCCCAGTGCCGCCTCGGCCACGCTCGGCGCCTTGACCGGTACCGGTTCGCTCCTGAGCGGACGTGCCGGCGCGCTGTCGGCGGGCTTGATCGCCGCCACCGCGACCGGGGCGGCTGGCGCGACCGCGACCGGGGCAGCCGAGGCAGGCCGCGGCGCGGCGGCAGCCGGCTTGCCGGTGGCCACGCGCACGCCCTGCGACTTCATCCAGGCATCGAAGTTGTCGGCGTTGCCGGGCTGGCGCGAATCGGCCACGCGGTAGCGCCAACGCTCGCCCGCGGGAATCGCAGCGGCCCCTACACTGCCTGCCGCTGCGGCGGCTACCGGAGCGGCGGCACTGGCGGCCACTGCGCGCGGGGCGGCGGCCGGCACGGTACGGGTGGGCAGGCGCTGCACCAACCCATCGATCTGGCTGGCGCTGGCGGCCGGCCGTGCGGCGGCCACCGCAGTGCTGACCGGCGCGCGGCCGCTGCGGCGCTTGGCCAGCAGATTGCCGTTGTCGGCTTCGGTCAGACCGCGTACCTCGACGTTGCCGGTGCCCTTGCCGGTGATGCCCAGCTTGACCGCAGCGGCGTAGCTCAGATCGATCACGCGGCCATCGTGGAACGGGCCGCGGTCGTTGACGCGCACCACCACCGAGTCGCCGGTGTCGGTGTTGGTCACCAGGGCGAAGCTGGGCAACGGCAAGGTCTTGTGGGCGGCAGTGAAGGCGTACATGTCGTAGACCTCCTTGTTGGAGGTCAGCCGGCCGTGGAATTTGCTGCCGTAATACGAGGCAGTCCCGCGTTCGACATAGTCGCCGGGGTTGTCCATCACCACGTAGCGTTTGCCCAGCACCTCATACGGCGAGCGGTTGCCCACCGCCGAGCGCGGCTCGTTGGTGACCAGCGGTTCGGGGATGCAGGCCACGTTGGGCACGTGGTCCGGCGTGGTGTCCTTGACCCCCGGCTTGTACAGGCCGCCGGCGGTGTAGTCGCCGCGCGTGGACGGGTCTTCCTTGGCGGGTGCGTAGGGCGAGGTCGAGGGGCAACCGGTGGCCACATACGCCGGCCCCTTGCCGTCGACCTTGACGCCCTTGATCGCGCCGCTGCCGCCGGTGCCGGCGCTTTTCTTCGGTGCACTGCTACAGGCCGCCAGGCCGAGCATCAGCGCCATCGGGATCAGCCACTTGGGGCCTGTCGTGCTGTTCATGCCGGGGGTAACTCCTTGCCGGCGATGGCCTCGGACAGCTGGAACACGGCCATCGCGTACATCTTGGAAATGTTGTAACGGGTGATCGCGTAGAAATTCTGGAAGCCCAGCCAGTACTGCTTGCCGTTGGCATCGTCCAGGGTGATCGGGGTGGCGGTGCTGCCGGCCACCACCGGCGCATTCGGGTGATAGCCGCGCGCAGACAGGTCGGCCAGCGTGTACACCGGCGACCAGTCGGTGGGATTGAATTCCTCGTGGCCGGCGGCCAGCGTGGCCGGCACCGCGACCTGGCCACCGCGCACCCAACCGCCCTTCTTGACGAAGTAGTTGGCGACCGAGGCGAACACGTCGTTGTGGTCGGTGAACAGGTTGCGCTTGCCGTCGGCATCGCCGTCGACGGCGAACTGGCGGTAGCTGGACGGCATGAACTGGCCCATGCCCATCGCGCCGGCATAGCTGCCGATCAGCGTGGTGACATCGAGCTGCTCTTCCTTGCCGAGCGCGAACAGCTGGCCGAGTTCATCGCGGAAGAACAGCTCGCGACGCACTTCGCGTTCGAGCTTGGCCGGGTCGCCGCTGCGCGGATAGCGGAACGCCAGCGTGTATAGCGCGTCCAGCACGCGGTACTTGCCGGCGTTGCTGCCGTAACTGGTCTCTACCCCAATGATGGCCACGATCACCTGCGCCGGCACGCCGGTGGCCGCTTCGACCTTGCTCAGCTCGGCACGATGCTCGGCCAGGAACTTGCGGCCGCCATCGATCCGCGCCTGGGTGATGAACATCGGGCGGTATTCGTTCCACGGTTTGACCCGCTCGGCCGGGCGCGACATCGCGGTGACGATGGCGTCCTTGAATTGCGCCTGCGCCAGCACCGCTTCGATCTGTGCGGCGTCGATGCCGTATTTAGCGGCGGTGTCGCGCACGAAGTTGGCGCGGGCGATCTCGAACGGCACTGGGGTCAGGTCCACCGGCGGCAGCGCGGGCGCTTCGGCAGCGGCACTGACGGGCGCGACCGGGGCGCTCGGCGGCTTGGCCGGGGGCGCGCTGGCGGCCGGCGGCGGGGTCGGAGGGCTGGGCTGAGTCGCGCAGGCGACAAGGCCGAGGGTGAGCAGGCAGGTCAGAGTGCGTCGAATCATCGGCCGAGGGTAACAGAGAACAGATGAACTTCTGGCAATAAGACCATGAAAGGAAAGAGCTTTAGCTTGTCGCTCTGGGCGGCGGGGATTTGGGAGGGGGGATTGGGGATTGGTTTGGGTGCTGCGGGGGAATGGGGAATGGGGAATGGGGAATGGGGATTCGGGAATGGGGATTCGGGATTCGGGATTCGGGATTCGGGATTCGGGATTCGGGAATTGTGGGGTGCGGGGTGCTCGTGTGCCGACTGGGGTTGTCTGGTGGACCGGGCCAGGCGCTGGCGAGGCTTTGCGTTTTTGCGGCATGCCGTGGGCCTGCTTCTGGCCTCTTCATCTGACCGCATGAGTGGCAGGTTTTGCTTCCTTTGATGTCACTCAGGCCATCGGGCGCGGCCGGGTGGCCGCGCCTGGTCGATCACAGGGCCGGGAAGCGTGGCGCAGTCGAGCAGGTGGGTACGCTGCCGCCAAGTTGCACGCTGGAGGTGGTGACGTTGCTGCCGGTCGGGGTGAGCGCGCTGTTGCTCAGCCCGATCTGCGCATCGCTGGCGGAGACCGCGGTATTGCCGGTGGCCACATTGGCCAGCGTCAGGTCCAGCGGCGTCTGCGCATCGAAGCCTTTCAGAATCCAGCCCTTGCCCTTGAGGCCGACATCGCCGGTGGTACGCAGGCCGTTGACGACGACCCCGGCGAAACTGGGCTTGGTGCCGCTGCCGCCGGACGAATAGAACGGGTTGATCACCAGCGGGCTGGTCACCCCGTACAGGCAGGTATTGCGATAGGTGACCAGGCTGACCGGGCCGCCCTTGGCGAGGCTGGTCTTGATGCGCAGCCCGGCATTGTCGGTACTGCGGTTGCCGGCATCGTCGGTGGCGGTGATGGCGTTGTTGTCGACCAGCACGTTGTTGACCCCGGACATCACCTCGCTACCGATCGAGATGCCGTGGGTGCCGTAGCAGCGGTTGTCGCGCACGCTGATGTTGCCGGACTTGGACGCAATGGTCTTGATCGCCACGCAGTCGTCGCCGCCCATTACATCGTTGTCGACCAGGCTGGCGTTGACCACGCTGTCCAGGTCCAGGCCATCGGTATTGGGGCTGGTCGCCGGCGACTTCACCCGCACGCCCCAGATGGTCAGGCCATCGACGATATGCGCGAAGAAATGGAAGTACGCCGCATTGATCAGATTGACGTTGTAGAGGGTGAACGTGTTGGAGTTCTGCACCTTGATCAGGTCCGGGCTGTTCTGCACCTGGCCGGCAGCCTTGGCGTTTTCGCCGAACTCCCACCAGGTGGTGCTCTTGCCGAGCATGGGCAGATCGCCGCGCCCGTCGATCGTGCCCTGACGCCCGCCGGTGCGTACGCCCATCACGCCCGACCTGGTGCCCTTGACGCTGATCAGCGGCAGGCAGCCGCCGCTCTTGGCGCCTGCGACACCGCAACCGCTGCCGTAGTCGGCCGGATTGCGCGAGCCGTACAGGGTCACGCCCTGATCGACGACCAGGGTGACGCCGGTGGGAATGGTCAGCGGGCCGCTGAGAAACGCGTTGCCGGTACCGGCCTTGAGCAGCACGCTGCCGTTTTTGCCGGTGCAGGCAGTCAGTGCGGCCTGGATGGCTTTGGTGTCGGGCGGTGCGCTTTCCAGCGCGGCGTCGAACAGCCGTCCGCTTGGCGTATGGCTGGCGCTCACCGGCTGGCAGGTGGCGGGAATCGCCGGCTCGGAGACCGCGCGCGTATCGCCGGTGGCAAGGTTGATGGCGCCGGCGTGAGCGGCGAACGTAAGACAGACACAGCCGATCGCGGCGGTTGGCAGTTTCATGGAAGAGCTCACCTGGAAGAGGAATGGCGCGTGCCTGCAGCTGCAACGCGACCCGGCCGCGCGCAGGACGGCGGCGCATCGGACTCTACGGAGCGACGTGCCCATTCACAGACGCCGCGCGAACCCGATACCGCATGCGCGAAGCGGCCCCGTGCCGGGAGGTCGTCATTGCAACGCAGCGCGCAGAACCGCGCGCCTTGCGCAGCGTCAGCTGCGTGTCACGCCCTGTCGCCAGCGGCGTGCTGCGACTGGCCAGGTGTGATTGGTTCTTTCGACACGGGTGAGTGCCTGTCAGCGTCGGCTGCAGAACGCGCCGGCTCAGTAGCCGTGCACCGGGCGGTGCGCCTTGACCGCCATCACCAGGCCCAGCCCGGCCAGCAGCGACACCGCCGAGGTACCGCCGTAACTCATCAGCGGCATCGGCACGCCCACCACCGGCAGCAGCCCGGAAATCATGCCGCCGTTGACCAGCACGTAGACGAAGAAGGCCAGGCCGGTGGCACCGGCGACCAGGCGCGAATAGGTGTCGCGCGCCTGCGCGGCGATCCACAGGCAGCGCGCGATCACGATCAGGTACAGGCTGAGCACGGTCGCCACGCCGATCCAGCCGAACTCCTCGCTGAGCACCGAGAACGCAAAGTCGGTGGTCTGTTCGGGAATGAAGTTCAGATGCGACTGCGAACCCAGCCCCCAGCCCTTGCCGTCGAAACCGCCCGAGCCAATCGCGATCTTGGACTGGATGATGTTCCAGCCGGCGCCCAGCGCATCGTTTTCCGGGTTGAGGAACATCATGATGCGGTCCTTCTGGTACGGCCGCAGCAGCCAGAACCAGGCCACCGGCGCGGCCGCCGAGACGCCGCCCACGCCCACCGCCACCCACCACCACGGCAGGCCGGCCAGCAGCAGCACGAACACACCGCTGGCGGCGATCAGCACGCCGGTGCCGAAGTCCGGCTGCAGCATGATCAGTGCGGTCGGCACGCCGATGATCACGCCGGTCACCAGCACGGTGGAGATGCGCGGCGGCAACGGCATGCGGTGCAGATACCAGGCGGCCATCATCGGCAGGCTGATCTTGAGCAGTTCGGCCGGCTGCAGGTAGAACAGTTTCAGGTCCAGCCACTGGCGACCGTACTTGCCGGTGCCTAGCGCGAACACCGCCAGCAGCGGCAGCATCGACAGGCCGTACACCCACGGCGTCCAGGCGCGCAGGCGTAGCACCGACATGCGCGAAATGCCCCACATCGCAGCCAGGCCGATGACGAAGCGCACGGCTTGCGCCATCACCAGATGATCGCCGTTGGCGGCGCCGCCCGCGCTCTTGAGCACCGACAGGCCGATCACCATCAGCGCACCCAGCGCCAGGCACAGCACCCAGTCCAGGCTGCGCGTGAAACGCGCAACCATGTCCACCAGCCAGCGCAGGATGTCACTCAATGGTCGGTCTCCTGGACCGCATCGGGCACATCCGGCACCACCGGCTGCGCCGGCGTGTTGGGGTCCAACGCCACCGCAGTCTGGCCGATCACCACCGGCAGCTCGTCCAGCGTGGCCGCGGCCGCATCGCCGGCCTGGCGCGCATCGGTGGCGCCGGCTTCGAACTGGTTGACGCCCACCGCGGTCATGCCGAGCTCGCTGTCCAGCGGCTCCAGGCCGGCGGGCAGCTTGCCGAGCAGCCAGGCGTCGAAGATCTTGCGTGCGATCGGCGCTGCCGAGCTGGTACCGAAACCACCGCCCTCCACCGCCACCGCCACCGCGATGACCGGGTTGTCGGCCGGCGCGAAGCCGACGAACAGGCCACGGTGGCGCAGATGCAGCGGCAGGCTGCGCGGGTCCACCGCGGCCACGCCCTTGCGGCTGACTACCTGCGCGGTGCCGGTCTTGCCGGCCATCTGATACGGCGCGCCCGGCGTGATCGCATAGCCGGTGCCGCCCGGGCGCATGGTGTCCATCATGCCCTCGCGCACCACCTGCAGGTGCGCCGCGCTCGGGCTGATCGGCTTGCCCGGCGGCTGGATCATCGGCTGCCAGGGGTGATCGAAGCCGGTGCGCTGCTCCAGCACCAAGTGCGGGCGCAGCAGCAGCCCGCTGGCGATCGCCGACACCCCGCGCACCAGTTGTAGCGGGGTCACCTTCCAGTCGCCCTGGCCGATGGCGATGTTGACGGTGTCGCCGGGATACCAGCGCTCCTTGCGGGTTTTGTACTTGTAGGCCGGCGACGGCAGGATGCCGCCGATCTCGCCGAGCAGGTCCACCCCGGTCGGCTGGCCGAAGCCGTACTCGCCCAGGTAGTGGTCGAAGCGCTCGATGCCCATGTCCACCGCCAGCCGGTAGTAATAGGTATTGACCGACTGGGCGATGGACTTGCGCAGATCGGTCCAGCCATGGCCGCCGCGATGCGAATCGCCCCAGCCGCGGCTGACCCCGGGCAGATAGAACATGCCGGTGGACAGCACCCGGTCTTCCGGCCGGCGCAGGCCGCTGTCCAGGCCGGCCAGCGCGATCAGCGGCTTGAGCGTGGAGCCCGGCGCCACGCCACCCAGCACCAGCCGGTTGAACTGCGGCCGCGACGGGTTGTCGTTGAGCATGCGGAAATCGGTATGCGAGATGCCGTTGACGAACAGGTTGGGGTCGTAGCTGGGCAGGCTGACCATGCCCAGGATCTCGCCGGTGCGCGGGTCCATCGCGATCGCCGCGCCTTCGTGCTCGCCGAACGCGGCCACCATCGCGCGCTGCAGGTCGGCATCCACCGACAGCCGCAGGTCCGCGCCCGACTGCGGCGCGACCCGGCCGACGGTGCGGATCGCCCGCCCCTGCACGTTGGTTTCGACCTGCTCGTAACCGACCTGGCCGCGCAGGTCCTGCTCGTAATAGCGCTCCAGCCCGGACTTGCCCATGTGGGTGAGCGCGGCATTGCCCTCGCCCAGCACCGCCAGGTCCTTCTCGTCGATGCGGCCGACGTAGCCGATGATGTGCGCGAACAGCGGCCCGTACGGGTAGCGCCGGGTCAGGTACGGCTCCAGCTCCACCCCGGGGAAGCGCCAGCGCTCCACCGCAAAGCGCGCCATTTCCTCATCGCTCATGCGCAACTTGAGGGTGACCGGCAGGAAGCTTCGGCGCGCGCGCCGCTCGCGGTTGAAGCGCTCCAGATCCTCCGGCGCGATCGGAATCACCTTGCCCAGCGCAGCCAGCATGGCGTCCATGTCGGCGACCTTGTCCGGGGTCACGTCCAGGCGGAAGGCCGGCACGTTCTCGGCCAGCAGCCGGCCGGTGCGGTCGTAGATCATGCCGCGCCCGGGCACCACCGGCTTGGGCTTGATGCGGTTGGCTTCCGAGCGCGTGGCATAGACCTCGTGGTCGAGCACCTGCAGCTTGAAATACCAGCCGCCCAGCCCGACCAGGCAGATCACCACCATCACAAAGCCCAGCACCGCACGCCGGCGGAACTGCTCGGCCTCCGCATGCGGGTTCTTGGGATGACGACGCCCGTGCATGGCTTACTTCTTGCTCCGCTTGCCCAGCCGCACCGCATCCAGCAACACGAACAGCGGCGGCCACAGCGCCATGCCCAGCAGCGGCGCCCACCAGTAGCTCCACGGCAGGGTCGGCTCGCCCACCGCCAGATGCACGGCCGAGGAGACGATGCGGTCGTTGAGCAGCAGCCCGCCGATCGCCAGCGCCTGCTGCGAGACCGGGAAGAAGCGCATCCGCGCGCGGAAGCGCTGCAGGATGAAGGTCATGATCACCAGCCGCAGCGCCTGCTCGCCGAGCAGCCCGCCATACAGCAGGTCGGCCAGCACGCCGGCCACGAAGGCGATGCCCAGCCCGACCCGGTCCGGCTCCTCGATCACCCAGTACGCCAGCACCAGCGCCAGCCAGTACGGACGCAGCGGCTGCACCACCACCGGCAGCGGCAGCAGGCCCAGCACCAGCGCGATGACGATGCTCGCCGGCAGGATCCAGGTGTTGCGCATGCGGGTCATTGGTCCGTCTCCTGCGGAGCCGGACGGGATTGGGGAGTGGGGATTGGGGATTGGCTGGAAGCAGCGCCCTGTGGCGGGGACGAACGGGAATCGGGATTCGGGCCGTTGGATGCAGTCGATGCGGGACGCCGGGCGGACGTGCTGGCCGGGCGGCCGGACGCTGGCGCACTGGACGGCAGCGCGCCGGGCGCGGCAGGTGTCGCTGCGGACCGTGCAGGCGCCGAGGTACCGGTGCCCGATGCTGCGGCGGCCGTCGGGCGCGCGGTATCAGTCGCTGCGTTGGAAACACCGCCCGCAGGCGTGCGCGGTGTCGCAGTCACCGGCGCGCCGGCCGCCGCCGCGACGCCGTTGCCGTTGCCGTTACCGTTGCTGTTGCTGTTGCTGTTGCCAATCCCAACTCCCGACTCCCCAATCCCGGCCCCAGGCACCACCCGCAGCGGCTTGCCCGCGCGCAGCAGCAGCACATCGCGGCCGCGATCGAGCTTGGCGGCCGGGGTCAGTTCGCCGACCAGGAAGGCGTGGGTGTCGTCCGGGTGCAGTTCGGAGACCTTGCCGACCGGGAAGCCAGCCGGGAAGCGGCCACCGAGGCCGGAGGTGACGATTTCGTCGCCCACCTGCACGCCGGCGCTGAGCGGGATGTCGCGCAGTTCCAGCCGGTCGCCGCGGCCGTAGACGATCAGGCGCACGCCGTTGCGCGCCACGCTGACCGGCACCGCGTGGTCGGGGTCGGTCAGCAGCAGCACGGTCGAATGCAGCGGGGTCACTTCGATCACCTGGCCCATCAGCCCGCCGGCATCGATCACCGCCTGGCCCAGCAGCACGCCATCGCGGCTGCCGGCGTCCAACAACAGGCGCTGCCGGGTCGGGTCCAGGTCGATATCCAGGATCGGCGCCAGCTGCACGTCCAGCCCGCGGCGCTCGGCGACGTTGAGCAGTTCGCGCAGCTGCGCATTGTCCAGCGCAGCGGTCTGCAGCCGGGTCAGGCGCGCATTGGCCACCAGCAACTGATTGCGCAGGGTACGGGTTTCTTCCACCAGCTGCGCATGGGTGGCGGCGTTGTCGCGCACCTGCGAGCCGATCCGCCCCGGCAATCCGGCCACCGCCCAGATCGGCTGGATCAGCAGGTTGGCCTGCAGACGCACCTGGCTCAGCCAGCCCCCCCGGCTATCGAGCGCGATCAGCACGATCGCCAGCACCAGATAGACCAGCAGCCGCAGCGTGGAGGTGACTTCGCCCGGACGGGAGGCGACGGGAGGACCGGCGTAGGAGGGCACTGTCAGGGCCGGGATTGGGGATTCGGAATTGGGGATTCGGGGAGCGGTTGGCTGCCCCCGATACGGATGCGGCTAAAACGTGAACTCGCGGAACTGCGGAGCAGTCCTACCGGGCCGTGGGCCGGACCCGCTTTTGCGAATCCCGAATGCCGACTCCCCAATCCCGAACGCTTCACTCCGGCGCGAAGAACTCGTTGCCGTGCATGTCCACCAGCTCCAGCGCGCGACCGCCGCCGCGGGCCACGCAGGTGAGCGGGTCGTCGGCGACCTGTACGTGCAGGCCGGTTTCTTCGGAGATCAGGCGGTCCAGGTCGCGCAGCAGTGCGCCGCCGCCGGTAAGCACGATGCCGCGCTCGGCCACGTCGGCACACAGTTCCGGCGGGGTCTGTTCCAGCGCCAGCTTGACCGCCGAGACGATGCCCGACAGCGGCTCGTGCAATGCCTCGAGCACTTCGTTGGAGTTGATCTTGATCATCTTCGGCACGCCTTCGGCAAGATTGCGGCCGGAGATTTCCATCTCCTGCACCTCGTCCTGCGGGTAGGCGCAGCCGATCTGCAGCTTGATGCGCTCGGCGGTGGCTTCGCCGATCAGCATGCCGTGGTTGCGGCGCACGTAGTTGGTGATCGACTCGTCGAAGCGGTCGCCGCCCACGCGCACCGACTGCGAGTAGACGATGCCGTTGAGCGAGATGACCGCCACTTCGGTGGTGCCGCCGCCGATGTCGATGACCATCGAACCGCGCGCCTCGGTCACCGGCATGCCGGCACCGATCGCCGCGGCCATGGGTTCCTCGATCAGATACACATCGCGCGCACCGGCTTCTTCCGCCGATTCCTTGATGGCGCGGCGCTCGACCTGGGTGGAACCGGCCGGCACGCACACCAGCACGCGCGGGCTCGGGCGCAGGAAGCGCGACTTGTGCACCTTCTTGATGAAGTGCTTCAGCATTGCCTCGGTGTAGGTGAAGTCGGCGATGACGCCGTCCTTCATCGGGCGGATCGTGGTGATGTGACCCGGGGTGCGGCCGAGCATCTGCTTGGCCTCGGCGCCGACGGCGGCCACCGAGCGCGTGCCGCCGATTGCGCGGTCCTGACGCACCGCCACCACCGAAGGTTCGTTCAGTACGATGCCCTGCCCGCGTACGTAGATCAGCGTATTGGCCGTGCCCAGGTCGATGGACAGGTCGTTGGAGAACATGCCGCGGAGTTTCTTGAACATCGAGGGAGTTGTTCCTGGGTAAGTCGCGTGCCCGCCGCCAGACTGGCGAAATTTTGGGCAGAAAACGAAGTCCACTAGCCTAGCAATCCCCCCCGGTGCGGGCAAGGAAAAATCGGCCGTTGCGGCGTCGTTTTCATGTGCCGGTCACGCCGGGCATGGCATGCGGTTGTGGCCCTGATCGGTCGCAGCCGTTACCCTTTGCGCCGCGGCGCGCGCGCCGTCCCGCTGCCATGCCCGGCAACTGGCGGGTATTTCCCAACGCAAAGGCCTGACTCGATGTCCGCACTGATCTGTGGTTCCCTCGCCTACGACACCATCATGGTGTTTCCGGACCAGTTCAAGAACCACATCCTGCCGGACAAGGTGCACATCCTGAATGTGTCGTTCCTGGTCCCGCGCATGCGCCGCGAGTTCGGCGGTTGCGCCGGCAATATCGCCTACAACCTGCATCTGCTCGGCGGCGCGCCGATCCCGATGGGCACCGTGGGCCAGGACTTCGGCCCGTATCGCGAGCATTTCGAAACGCTGGGGATCGACCTGTCGCGGGTGAAGATCATCGACGACCTGTTCACCCCGCAGGCCTTCATCACCACCGACCACGACAACAACCAGATCACCGCCTTCCATCCGGGCGCGATGATGCGCAGCTACGAGAACCACGTGAAGGATGTGCCGGGCGTGACCCTGGGCCTGGTCGGCCCGGATGGGCGCGAGGGCATGATCCAGAATGCGGAAGAGTTCGCTGCCGCCGGCATCCCCTTCATCTTCGACCCCGGCCAGGCGATGCCCTTGTTCAACGGCCCGGAACTGCGCCAGTTCATCGAGCAGGCCCAGTACGTGGTGGTCAACGACTACGAATCCAACCTGCTGCAGGAACGCACCGGCTGGGACGAGAAGGACATCGTCTCGCGCGTGCAGGCCTACATCACCACGCAGGGCCCCAAGGGCGCGCTGGTGCATACGCCGGAAAAGACCTACGACATCCCGCCGGCGCACGAGCGCCGCGTGGTCGACCCGACCGGCTGCGGTGACGCCTTCCGCGCCGGCCTGATCTACGGCATCCAGGGCGGTTACGACTGGCTGACGATCGGGCGGATGGGCAACCTGATGGGCGCGCTGAAGGTGGAGCACCCGGGCACGCAGAACCAACGGTTCGACTTTGCCGAGTTCAACGACCAGTTCAAGCAGCAGTTCGGCTACGCGCTCTGACGCGCACCGCCGCTGATCAGCGCTTGCCCTTCTCCTCTCGGGAGAAGGTGCCCCGCAGGGGCGGATGAGGGGACGGGCGAAGCCCCGTGCAAGTTGAACAGCTTCGGGCTTCGCACCGCCCCCTCACCGCACCCCCGCTCCCGCAGGAAAGGGGCGCGTCGGCACCGCAATTGCTGCAATGCAGTTTGAGCATCAGCCCGATCTGTGCCTCTACTGACGCTTCGCGCCCACTGAGGAACGCTGGCCCATGTCCGAGCCAAGCGTTGTCGCCGCCACGTCCATCGCCCTGCCGGAGATCGAACCGGATGCGCTCCGGCAGATCCGTCGGTTGCGCGACATCGCGCCGCTTGCCGCACCACTGTCGCGCTCGTGGCGGCGCTGCCTGGACGATTACGCGTTGTTGCCCGAGGCAGCCCCCGAGCCGCTGGTGCACGATGCGCTGCACGTGCGCGAGCGCCAGCAACGTCTGGGCGATGTGCTGCGCATTGCCAAGGTGGAGATGGAAAACCTCTACGAGCAGATCGCCGGCAGCGGCTACGCCGTGATCTTTGCCGATGCAGAGGCGACCGTGCTGCACAGCGTGCACGACCCCACCCTGCTGCGCGAATTCCGCCAGGCCGGTCTGTTCTGCGGCGCCAGCTGGGCCGAGTGTCACCAGGGCACCAACGGCCTGGGCACCTGCGCCGCCGAGCGCACCGCAGTCAGCGTGCACCGCGGCGAACATTATCTGACCCGCCATCTGCCGCTGTCATGCAGCGGCGCGCCGATCCTGGACCCGCATGGCGGGCTGCTGGCGGTGCTGGATGCGTCCACCCCCAACGCGCAGGACGGCAAGCAGATCCAGCGCCACACCGTGGCCCTGGTGAGCATGTCGGCGGCGCAGATCTCGCGCTCGCATTTCCTCAACCAGTTCGGCCATGCCTTCATCCTGCGCTTCCATAGCCGGCCCGAGTTCGCCGGCCTGCTGCACGAGGCACTGATCGCGATCGATACCGATGGCCGCGTGCTGGCAGTCAACGAGGCGGTGCTGGAGCAACTGGGCAAGATCGATCGCAGCCAGCTGGTGGGCCGCAACATCGCACAGGTGATGCAGCTGGATTTCGACACCCTCGAGCACCGCGCCGGCAGCGATGCCGGCACCTTGTGGTCGATCCGCTGCGCCTGCCATGGGCGACGGTTCTACGCACTGGTGCGCCCGCCGCGAGCGCGCGCTGCGCTGCCGGCGGTGGGTGGGCCGGCGCAGCTGGCACCGGATACCGAGCTGCAACCCGGTGAGCATGTCGGCTCGGATTCGCGCATGCGCCACAACCTGGCCAATGCCTTGAAGCTGGCTGCGCATCGGGTGTCGATTCTGCTGTGCGGCGACACCGGCACCGGCAAGGAGGAATTCGCCAAGGCGGTGCACCGCGGCTCGCCGTGGGCTGGCGGCGCGTTCGTGGCGATCAACTGCGCGGCGATTCCCGAGGCATTGATAGAGAGCGAATTGTTCGGGTATGCGCGCGGCGCGTTCACCGATGCCGCGCGCGAAGGCCGCCATGGCAAATTGCTGCAGGCCAGCGGCGGCACCCTGTTTCTGGATGAAATCGGCGACATGCCGCTGCCCTTGCAGAGCCGCCTGCTACGCGTGCTGGAAGAACAATGCGTCACCCCACTGGGCAGCGAACGCGCGGTACCGCTGGAGCTGCACGTGATCAGCGCCAGCCATCGCGATCTGGCGCAGCGGGTGGCGGCCGGCGAGTTTCGCGAGGATTTGTATTACCGGCTCAATGGCGTGGTGCTGCACCTGCCACCGCTGCGCGAGCGCAGCGACAAGGCCGAGCTGATTCGCACGCTGCTGCGCGAGGAAACCAGCGAGCACAGCGTGCGCATCAGCGAGGAAGCGATGCACAAGCTGCTGAGCTACGCATGGCCGGGCAACCTGCGCCAGTTGCGTAATGTGCTGCGCACGGCGGCGGTATTGTGCAGCGACGGAGTGATCCGCCTGCCGAATCTGCCGCAGGAAATCGTCGATGCCGGCAGCGCACCGTGCCTGGTCGATGGCGGCGCGGTGGCCGCCGACGACATGCCCGGCCGCGTCGCACTCGACCAGGCCGAACGCCTGGTGCTGCAGCAACAACTCGAACGCCACCGCTGGAATGTCAGCCGCACCGCCGATGCCCTGGGCATCAGTCGCAACACGCTGTATCGCAAGCTGCGCAAGCATGGCCTGGATACCGGGTGATTGGAGGGCGGGGATTTGGGATTCGGAATTGGGGATTCGTTAGAGCCAAGGCGGGGTCTTGGCGCTGGTATTTGGAGCGATTTATCAAGAGCACTTCTTGACCATCAGGTGGGTGCCGCTGTTGTTTGGTGCGGCATGCACCACGTGTCGATGCCGCGATTGTGGAGCGGATGATTTGGGGCTTGGCTGCGAGATTGGTTGCAGGGCCCTTGCCCGCCCACCATCGCAGGACACGCCGCAAGTACGTCCTTGTACGCTCTTACGCGGCATCCATGCCGCGTAAGGTCCCGCGACGGTGGGCGGGCAAGGGCCAGTCAAGATGGTCGGTGTGCATGGTTTTAAACAAGGCAACCAATCAACTGTCTGGTGCGGTGTCCTCACCGCTTGCGGGACCGTGTGGCGGCATGGATGCCGCCACCGAGCCCCCAGGGATGGGTTTACGGCGTGTCCCGCGAGCGGTGAGGACACCGCACCCTCGACTAGCGCAGCTCGGCACCATCCAGATAACGCTGCGGGCGACTGGCGATTGCACTTTGCGCCTTGCGAATCCCTAATCTCCAATCCCGAATCCCCAGCCTCATAACGCCCAACGCAACCCGATCAGATACTGCCGCGGCACACCCGGCGCGAGGAACCTTGCCGGGCCGGTTTCCACCGGCGCATCCTGCGGACGCGCGAGTTCGCCATCGGGGAACACGTCTTCGGCCACGGCCGCGTAGGTCGCGTAGCGGCGGTTGAAGACGTTGTCGATGCGGGCGAACAGCGACAGCCGCGCGCCCAGTTGCCAACGCGCCTGCAGATCCACCAGCGCGTAGCCGGCGGTGCCGATGTCGATGCGCTCGGGTGCGGGCTCGTCGTCGTCGGCATTGTCGACCTGGCCATCCTCGTTGCCGCTGGCCACGCGCCCGGACACCGCACGCACCCCGGCGCCCAGGGTCAGCGCATCGTGCTGCCATTCCACGCCGAGCTTGAGGTTGTGGCGCGGCAATGCGGCGATGCGCAGGCCTGGACGCAAGGCGATCACGCGCTCGCCGGACAGCAGCTCGCCATTGCTGCGGTAGGTCGCATCCAGGAAGCTGTAGCCGGCCGACCATTGCCAGTCGCCGCTGCGCAGACGCAGCGCCAGATCCGCGCCCTGGTAGCGGGTGCGGCCGACGTTGTCGAAGTAACCCAGCTGGGTGTCCGGTGCACGCAGGAACAAAATGTCGTCGCGATTGTCGGCGCGGTACACCGACAGGCTGGCGTTGCTGTTGGCCGACGGCGCCCAGCGCGCGCCGAGCTCGTACGTGCGGGAGACGATCTGCTCCAGGCGCGGGTCGGCCTGCAGGCCGGTCGGCAACCGACACGGCTGGGTGGGATCGGCGCAACCCAGTTCGATCGCGGTCGGTGCGCGGCTGTTTTGCGCGACCGAGCCGTACAACGTCAGCCCCGAATCGAGCCGATGGGTCAGACCCAGGGACGGATTGGCCTTGGCATAGACGAAGCGCTCGCGTGGGCGGTCGCCGTCGTCGGCGGTGGAAAGGATGTTGTCCACCACCACGCGATTCCAGCGCACTGCGGCACTGAGATGGGTGGCAGCGTCCAGCGCCCAGGTGTCGGCGACGAACACGCCCAGCGTCTTGGTGCTGCCGCGCACGCCGGAAAAGAACGCGCGCTCGGCATCCGGATCGGCAGCGACCGAGCGGTCCGGTTGCACCCAGCCGTCGCGGGCGAATTGCTGATAGCGCACGTGACCACGATCGAAGGTGACGCCGGTGCTGAGCGCATGCGCACCCCACTGACTGCTCAGGTTGACTGCCAGACCTTGCGCCTCCTGGCGCATCTGGGTGGTGTTGAGCGCGCCGGTGGGCAATGCATCGGCATCGGCGCGCGCGACATCGCAATCGGCATCCAGCGCGCTGCCGTCGGCGGCGTAGCCGGAGGCGCATTCTTCGACGAATTCTTCGTAGTCCTCGCCGATATCGCCATTGACGGTGTCGCGGCGGCCCACGCGCGCGTAGGCCAGTGCATGCAATGCGGTGTCCGCATCAAAGCGATGGTCCAGTTGCGCGGTGAACAGCGTATTGCGATTGCGGGTGAGATCGGGCGAGGTGTACACCGCGCGGCGGTCGGCGCGATACAGGCCGGGCTCGGGGCCATCGTCGGTGTAGCGCGTATCCGGCAGCAGGCCATTGCCGATCAGGCGGCTGCGCCCGTGCAGCACCGACAGGCTCCAGTCGGTCTGCTCGCCCTGCTTGCCGACCTTGCCGAACACGGTGCCCAGGCGGCCCTCGGAGGCATCGCGCCAGCCGTTCTCGTCGAAACCGGTCACCGCGACGAAGCCATGCCAGCCGTCCTGGCTGGCGAGACCGTAACTGGCATCCAGGCGCTTGCGCGCACCGCTGCCGATGCTCAGCTCGCCCTGCACTCCTGGTGAGGTGAGGCCTGATGCGGTAGACAACACCACCGCGCCACCGAGCGTGTTCGGCCCGAACAAGGGATTGGAGCCGGGCATCAGGGTCACTGCATTGATTGCCGACTCGGGCAGCATGTCCCAGCTGACGATGTCGGCGAATGGTTCGTTGAAACGCACGCCGTCCAGATACACCGACACGCCTTGCGAGGCGCCGGGCAAGGCGGAGGCGCGAAACCCGTGGAAGGTGAGGTCGTTCTGGAACGCGCTGCCCTGCACATCGTTGCCATCCACGCCGACGAAGCGCCGCTGCAACAGATCGCCGAGGTTGTTGCTGCGCGCGCGCGACAGCTCGCTGTTGGTGGCCGATTGCACCATGTACGGCAGTTGCGCCGCATCGATGGTGGTGCCGGGGATCGGCGTGGCGGTGACCTCGATGCGGTCCAGCCAGGTCACCTGCGGCGCATCGGCCGCCACTGCCAGCGCGCTGCTTGCGAGCAAGGCGCTGGCGCAGGCGCCTGCCAGTGCGTGATGGTGCAACCTTGCCGTGCTGCGTGTGCCTGCTGCCATCTGCGTCTCCTCAATAGAGCACGATCGATTTGATGCCGCGCGCCGCACGCAAGTCCGCCAGCGCCTGATTGATGTCGTCCAGCGCCAGCGTGCGGGTGATCAACGGCGCAAGCCGGATGTCGCCGCGCAGATAGCGCGCGACATAGCCGGGCAATTCGCTGCGCCCTTTCACTCCACCGAAGGCGCTGCCGCGCCACACCCGCCCGGTCACCAATTGAAACGGGCGCGTGCTGATTTCCTGCGCGTCGTCGGCCACGCCGAGGATGACGCTCTCGCCCCAGCCCTTGTGGCAGCACTCCAGCGCCGCGCGCATCGCGCCGACATCGCCCACGCATTCGAAGCTGTGGTCGGCGCCGCCATCGGTGAGGTCCACGATCACCTGCTGGATCGGTGCGCCGTAGTCGCGCGGATCCAGGCAATCGGTGGCGCCCAACGCGCGCGCCAGCGCGAACTTGGCCGGGTCGATATCCACCGCGATGATGCGCCCGGCCTGCGCCAGTACCGCGCCCTGCACCACCGACAAGCCGATGCCGCCCAGGCCGAACACCGCCACGCAGTCGCCGGGCCGCACATGCGTGCTGTTGAGCACCGCACCGACGCCGGTGGTGACCGTGCAGCCGAGCAGGCAGACCTGATCCAGCGCTGCCTCCGGCTGGATCCGCGCGACCGCGATCTCCGGCACCACGGTGTATTCGGAAAACGTGCTGATGCCCATGTGGTGCAGGATCGGCCGGCCGTGCAACGAGAACCGGCTGCTGCCATCGGGCATCAGCCCGCGCTCCTGGCTGCTGCGGATCGCCTGGCACAGGTTGGTGCGGCCGGAGCGGCAGAACTTGCACACGCCGCATTCGGGCATGTACAGCGGGATGACGTGATCGCCGGGCTGCACGCTGGTGACGCCGATACCGACCGCCTCGACGATGCCCGCGCCTTCCTGACCCAGGATCACCGGGAAGCTGCCCGCCTGCGCATGCGCCAATGCATGCGCATCGCCATGGCAGATCCCGGTGGCGACCAGGCGCACCAGCACCTCGCCGGGCCGCGGCGGCTGCAGGTCCACCTCTTCGATGGTCAGCGGCTGGTGCGGACCCCATGCCACCGCAGCGCGTGTCTTCATCCGGCCTCCCTGGCGCGCTGCGGCATGCCCGCCGCTCAGCGCGCGATGACCACGCCCCACGGCAGTTCGCCGACGGGGATCTGTTTGATCTCGCGCAATGCGACGGTGTCGATCACGCTGACCGTGTTCGAGCGCCCGTTGGCGACATACAGCTTGTCGCCGGCCGGGGTCAGTGCCGGATTCCACGGCCGCAGCCCCACCGCAATCTCGGCGAGACTGCGCGCAGTGTTGGTATCGATCACGCTGAGCGTGCCGGCACCGCCGTTGGACGCATACAGCCGCGTGCCGTCGGCAGACAACGCCACGCCGGCCGTGCGCACGCCGGCCGGCAGGCTGGCGCGGCGTCGACGCGTCTGCAGGTCGATCACGTCGACCACGTTGGCGGTCTCCTGCGCGATGTAGACGCTGTACCCGTCGGGTGCAAACGCCATACCGCGCGGATGGCCGCTGGTGGCGACCACGCCGCGCGAGCGACCGGTGGCCAGCTCGATCATGTCCATGTCGTTGGAGCCCTCGTTGCTGGTGAGCAGCCACTGCCCGTCCGGCGTGTAGGCGCAGTGCTCGGGTGCCTGCCCGCGCGTGGCGATCACCTGTTGCACGCTGAACTGCGCCGCATCGATCAACATCACCTGGTTCTGGCCTTCCACACACACCGCAAACTGCTTGCCGTCCGGCGACAGCGCAATGCCTTCGGCGTTCTCGCCGATCTCCACGCTGCGCAGCACCGCGTCGTTGTCGGTATCGAGTTCGATCAGGCGGTGATGCTCGGCATCGATCAGGTACAGATGCCCCTGCGGGCCCGGCAATACCTGCTGCAGACGCTTGCCCAGTTGCCCCCGCGCACTGAGCGTACGCACCACCGTGTCGGTGTGCGTATCGATCACCGACACCGTGCCGCTGCGCTGGTTGGGCACATAGGCAAATACCGGCCGCGTTGCGGGCACCGGCGCCGCGGCCTTCGTTGCGGGCATCGCTGCCGCCGGCGCCGCGTTGGACGCCGGCAGCTCCGCATCGCGACGGCAACCGGCCAAGACCAGCAGCGCGCCCAGCGCAGTTGCTGCAAGGATGCACTGCCAACCGGCCGGCGCTGGCCTCATTGCGCCTTGCCCGCGGTCTTGTTGATCGAATGGATGAAGGCAAGCAGTTTTTCGGTGTCGCCCGGCTTGAGCACCGGCGCGAACGGCGGCATCTGCCCGACCACCTTTTCATGCCCGACCCGCGTCTTGCCGTGGGTGATCATCGCGGCGGTGCCTTCGCTGATCAGCGTACGCAAGGTGTCGTCGTCGCTGCCATACACCCAGATGTCGTTGGTCAACGGCGGGCACATGCCGCCGCCACCGGTGCCGCCATGGCAGGCATTGCAGCCGGCGGAGAAATAGATCTTCTTGCCCTCGGCGATCAGCTCGGGCGTGACCTTGACCTCCGGCCCCTTCGGGATCGGCACCACGGTGGCCGGCGCTGCGGGCGGCGTGGCCGGATCCGGCGCAGGCCCGGCGGCCGGATTGGGCACCGCGGCGCTCGCCGCCGCAGGTGCAGCAGTACCGGTGGCCGGCGCCGGCGGGCTGGCAGCCGGTGCGGTGGCCGCCTCAGGCGCGGGCGCGGGCGGCGGTGCGTCCTTGCCGCAGGCCGCCAGCACGACGCTGAGCATCACCGCGCACAGCGGTGCGCGCATGGAACGATCGAAACAACCCACGGTGGACTTGCGCATGAACGAACCTTTCTGATCGGAGGGAGCACCGCGCACCCCGTGCGCGCGGCGGGTGACACGGTCATTGCCGGGAGGGGCGCCTGGCCTCGGTAAGCAGCGTGGCCAGCGCGTTATCGCCGCGTGCCTGCGCTAATGCAGCGGCGGTCTTGCCGTCGCGATTGCGTGCGGCAGGGTCGGCGCCGGCCGCCAGCAGGCGCTTGGCCACCGCGTCGCGCCCGGCCGCGGCCGCCAGCATCAATGCGGTGACGCCAGCCTGGTTGGCGTGGCCGACGTCGGCACCGCCGGCCAGCACCGCATCGAGCATCGCCGGGTCGTCGCGCGCCACCGCGAACATCACCGGCGTGAAACCGGTGGCATTGGCACGCCGTACATCCGCGCCCGCCTTGAGCAAGGCCTGCACCACGCCGACATCGGCGTAGGACACCGCCAGGTCCAGCGCGCTCCAGCCATCGCTGGAGACGGTGTCCACCGGCGCGCGCTTGCCGAGCAACCTGGTCACGCTGCCGGCATCGTTGGCCCAGGCTGCCTTCATCAAGGCGGTCCAGCCGCTGCCATCGCGCGCATCCAGGCGTGCGCCGGCATCGAGCAGCAGTCCGACCAGATCCGGTTCCTGGTTGCGGATGGCCTGATGCAACGGCGGCTCGCCGAGCAGGTTGGGACGGTTGGCATCGGCGCCATGCCGCAACAGCCACGCCGCACGCACCGCGTCGCCTGCATCCAGCGCATGCGCCAGTTCCTGGTTCGGGTCGGCACCGTCGGCGATGCGCAGTTGCAGCTGCGCCAGCTCCTGCGAGGACGCAGCCGGGCTTGGCGCCTTGGACACCGGCATCGGCGTGGCATACGGCCCGTGCGCGGCCAGATCGCCGGCTACCACGCAGTCGCCACAGCGCACCAGCGGCACGTGATAGCTGCGCAGGATCTCGGCGATCTTTGCTGAACTCTGTTGCATGGCCGTGTTCAAGGCATCGCGCAGGTCCGCGTTCTTGCGCGACACCGCCCATGCCATCGAATACTCCAGCACCGCATCGTCGATGGTATTGAGCGGCACCACGCCCAGGCCGCTGCGCTGCGCGTAATAACCGGCCACCGGGCCCCAGGATTCGGCCGCATCCAGTTCATTGGCGGCGACGCGTTCGACCAGCTTGCCGGGATGTTCTTCCGGCGCCGTGGCCGAGTCGTAGAACAGGTATTGCACCTGGCCGCTGATGCCGTGCTCGTACAGGGCCTGGCGTGCGGGCGAGCTCTGGAACACGCCCAGCCGCAGTGTTTTCAGCGCCGGATCGTCCAGCGACGTCGGCACCAGATCCAGGCCCTTGCGCGTCACCAGCACATAGGCCGAGCGATACAGCGGGCGTGTGGTCAGGCCCTGCTCGAAATCGCTGTTGAGGTCCATCAACACATCGCAGCGGCCGGCAGTGATCGTGCTGCGTGCCAGCCCGCGTTGGTAATAGGTGCGCCACTCGTATTCCAGGCGCCGGCCCATGGCCTCGGCCACGACCTGCGCAATCTTGTTCTGAAAGCCTTCGCCGGCCTTGTTGGACAGCGGCATGTTGCCCGGGTCGGCGCAGACCCGCAGCACGTGCGGATCGGGCGTTGGCGGTGGAGCACTGGCCGTGGCCGGTGCCGCAGTGGAGGCCGCCGTCGCGGGCGCCGCATCGGAAGCAGAAGCGCGAGCCGTCGGTGAGGACGGCTCGCGGGTGCAGCCTGCGGCGACGAGTCCGAGGCTGCAAAGCACCAGCAGCCGACACAGCTGCCGGTGCATGCCACGCGCACCGGCAGCGAACTGCCAGTGCGCGCGTCCAACGCCTTGCGTGGAACTCATCGTGCGGTCTTCGCTGCGGTGTTGGCGGTGCCGCCTGCAGCCGCCGTGGCGGTGGCACTGGCGGTCACGGTCTTGCCGGCACCATCGATCCGGAAGCTGTGCACCATGCCGCCGAGCGGGATCTTGTCGAAGCCGGCACCAAATGCCAGACCGGCTGCGCCCAGCGCGCCATATGGATCGGACGGATCCAGACCTGCGGCCACCGGCAGACCGATCCAGCCACCGATGCCGGAGAACACCGCCACGTACTGGTGCCCATTGGCCTTGTAGGCGATCGGGTTGCCGATGATGCCGGAGGGCAGTTTCATCTCCCACAGCTTCTTGCCGGTGTCCTTGTCCACCGCACGGAACCAGCCATCCAGCGTGCCGTAGAACACCAGCCCGCCGTCGGTGACCAGGGTGCCGCTCCACACCGGGAACTTCTCCTTGATCTCCCACTTGGACTTGCCTTCCACCACGTCGAAGGCCTTGACGATGCCCAGTGCACCCGGCTCGTTGGGCTTCATCATCACGTTGGCGAACACGTAGGGCAGGCCCATCATGGTGTTGCCGCGTTCCTGCGGTTCCAGCTCCATATGCCAGTTGTTGGTGCCGCAGAAGAACACCGCCGCATTGGCCGGATCCACCGAGCACGGCTGCTGGTCCTTGCCGCCCATCGCCGACGGGAAGGCCTGCACCTTCTTGCCGCGTTCAAGCGGCGAATGCGCGGCCACCTTGACCGGGCGGCCGGTCTTCATGTCGATGCGTTCGGCCCAGTTGGCCGGCACGAACTTGTGTGCGCGTAGCAAGGTGCCGTCGCGGCGATCGAGCACGTAGGCAAAGCCGTTGCGGTCGAACTGCACCACCGATGGCACCTGCTTGCCGTCGATGCTCAGATCGACCAGGATCGGCTCGTTGATGCCGTCGTAGTCCCACTGGTCGAACGGCGTCTTCTGGTAGCCCCACACCGCTTCGCCGGTATCGATCTTGCGCGCGAACAGGGTCATCGACCACTTGTTGTCATGCTCGCCGTTGTTGCATTCCTCCTGCGAGGTCTTGCCGCAGCGATACGACGGGCTCCACAGGCCGGGATTGCCGGTGCCGTAATACAGAAGCTTCAACTTCGGGTCGTAGCTGTACCAGCCCCAGGCCGCACCACCGCCACGCTTCCATTCGTCGTTGGGAAAGGTCTTGACGCCCAGATCGCCGAGCTGGCCATGCTGCGGGTTGGCCTTGTTGAAATCCGCACCCAGGCAGATCGATTTGTCGGTACCGGCCGCATCGCAAGACCAGGCCTGCTTGCCATCGGCCAGGTTGTAGGCAGCGACACGCCCAAGCACGCCGAACTCGTTGCCGCTGATACCGGCCACCACTTTGCCGTCGGCGATGATCGGCGCCATGGTGATGGTTTCGCCCTTGTCCGGGTGCGCGAGTTTCTGCTTCCACACTTCCTTGCCGGTCTTGGCATCGAGTGCGATCACATCGCCGCTCAGGCTGCCGAACACCAGCTTGCCATCGGCATAGGAGGCGCCGCGGTTGACCGTATCGCAGCACGCCACCGCCACCGAGCGTTCGTCCTGCTGCGGGGTGTACTTCCACAACACCTTGCCGCCGTCGTCCTGCGCTGCCAGGTCGATGGCGAATACGTTGTTCGGATACGCGCTGACCATGTACATGACGCTGCCGATCACCAGCGGCTGACCTTCGTGGCCGCGCGTGGCATCGGTCTTCATTTCCCACGACATCTTCAGGTTCTTGACGTTGTCGCGATTGATCTCGGCCAGCGGGCTGTGCCGGGTCAGCGCGAAGTCGCGCCCGATGCCGCCCCAGTTATCCGGGTTGCTGGCATTGGTGGTGAACTCGCTGTCGGTATCGACCACGGTGGCGGCGGCCGGCGCGGCTGCGGGAGTGGCGGCCGGTGCAGGCGTTGTCGTTTCCGTGGCGGCGTCTTTCTTGCAGCCGGCCAACGCGGCGCTCAGCGCAAGCATGAGCAGCACACTGCTGCGCAGGCTGCGACAGGAAGATTGGTGCATATGCGTCTACCCCTCTCGATTGAACAACCAGTCGGTTGAAACATCCCGCAGCGCAGGCGTTGCACCCGCCAGTTGCACCGCGGACGTCGGAAACGTCGAGAGGGAAAGAGCAAACGCCATGCCAGCGCACTGGTGCGACGCACCATGTTGGAGCAGCAAGGTTTGATGTGATGGCAGTCGCTTGCGCAAGGCGCACTGTCACGGTTCTGGCACAGTTTGCGCCGGGCGTGCTGTGACATGGATGGTGCAGCGGGGGTGGGACTGCCTGTCGGTCAGTGCTGCGCACCTTGCACGCTTGAGGCGACATAGCTTGCTGTGGCTTGCGCAAGGCAACACCTCACCGAAGGCCAGCTACGTCGTCGAACGGGTGCTGCCGCCTTCCCTTCTCCCATCGGGAGAAGGTGCCCGAAGGGCGGATGAGGGTACGGCATAGGCCAGTTGCATGATGTCTGGCAGTGCTGATGACGCGTTGCAAGACTCAGCAGCGTCCGCGCCCTTTCGAGCGCATGTCACTCTTCCAATGCGATGACGGTGTCCTGATCGCCATCGTCATCCAGAGACACGCGGCCAGCCACGCATCGCACTCCATGCTTCGCGCGCCTGGCCTACTCGCCAAAGCTCACGCTAGCGGTTCCACTGCGCCAGCAACTGCGTGCAATCCTGCAACCGCCAGTCGGCAAGGCCGGGCCATGGATCGCCGGGCGTGTTGACCAGCACGGTGCAGGCACCGACTGCACGGCCGCAGGCCAGGTCGTTTTGGTGATCGCCGACCATGACCAGTGCTGTGCCCTCCACCGCCCAGCGTTGCGCAAAATACTGCAGGCCATCGGGTGCGGGTTTGGGGGCGGCCTCATCGCGGCCGACGATGTCGTCCCAGGCAATGCATCGTGCAGGCCGATCGCCTGCAATGTCACCTGCGCCAATGCGCGCGCATTGCGGGTGAGCATGCCGAGCCGGCATCCGGCTGCCTGCAACGCACGCACCAGGGCCACTGCACCGGGCGCAGGCTGTGCGGCGTGCGCGAGTTCACGCTCGTGCGCGAGCAACCAGGCGTGTTTGGCTGCGGCCTGCTCGGCCGGCAGCGATGCCAGGTGGTGCAGGATGTCCGCCTCGGGCGGGATCTCCAACGCGCGTCGGATCAACGCGAAATCGTGCACCGCTTCGGTCAGCGTGCCGTCCATGTCGAACACCCAATAGCGGTAGCCGGACAACGCGGGAGAGATCTGTGTGATGGCCATGGCATCCATACGTGCAAAGACTCCAAAGATGGTTGACGCAACATCGCAAGCCGTCAGGGGAACGCACACCGCGCGCACGCACCCGAATGCACCAGCTCCTATGCCGATGCCGTGCACCGGCTGCGCAGCTGGTGCCGTGCAAGGGCGGTGCGCCTACTTCCAGCCCGGCATCTGGGTGGTGTCCAGGCCACCCACTTCGAACTCTGCCGTGCGCGTGCCGCCGGCTTTCACCGGGAACGCGATGCTGATGCGCTTGGCATTGCGCACCAGCTTCCACAGCGCCTTGTCGTCGTCGATGAACATCGCGATCGCTTCATCGGTGTCGGGGCGGTGCGCGGCCATCGGGCGTGCTGCGCCATCATCGGCCGAGATCTGCACCTTGCAGCCGCCATAGCAGTTGAAGTCGCCGGCCTTGAGCACCAGATAGCTGTGGCGTTTCCATTGCGGGTGATCGCGGAACACCAGGCTCACCGGCTTGGGGCCGCTGCCGTCGACATCCACGCGGCTCTTGGCATCGATCATCGCCGAGCGCTGCGTGCCGCCCTTGGCCGGCACCTGCGAGTACTGCCACAACGCCTGCATGCGGCGCAGTTCGCGCGCCTGGTCGCCCTTGGCCTTGATGTCGGCATAGCCAGGTTCGATGCGTGTGGCCGCCGCGGTCCCGGCGTAGCCTTCCAGCAGTGCGGCGCCATGCGCGCGTGCCATGTCCCAGTTACCGGCCTTCACCGCCTCGTCGTATTGCTTGGCGAGTGCATCGGCCTGCTGTTGCTTGGCCTGCGCCTGCGCGCTTGCCTGCGCCTGACGCTGCGCCTCGCGGTCGGTACAGCCACTCACTGCAGCGACGCACAAGGCCGCGCTCAGCAGATACTTCATCGTCGACTCCGGAAGGCATGAAAGGCAGCGGCAACGATACCAGCCTGCCCACGATAGCCGCGATCAAACGGCCACACAGCGTAGGAGCGCACCCGGGCGCGATGGAGCATTCCCGGTAACGCCACGTCGCGCCCGGGTGCGCTCCTACAACGGCGATTGCAGGGCGCGGTGCTGCCTGCACGATGCAGCAAGGAAAGCGGCGGGAGGGCGTCGGCAACGCCCTCCCGCTGCCATTACGGCTGCGGCTGCGCCGGCGGTGCCGCCTTGGCCTTGGCGATCATCTCGGCCACCGATGCGGTGGTGATCGGGTGGTAGCTGGGCTTGGCCTTTTCGAAGGCCTGCTCGGCGAAGGCGATGCCGTCCGGGGTCTTCAACAACTCGGCGTAGATCGGCAGCACCAGCTTGCGGCGGCCGACGCGTTCGATGAACTCGCCTGCAGCGGGGCGCGCATCGGTGTAGCCGCTGCGGATCGCCAGCGGATACCAGCGCATGGCGATTTCGCCGTTCGGGGTGCCGGTGAAGTGGTAGGCCTCATCCAGCTGCTTGAGCTGCTCGGGCTTGAGCATGGCGCCCATGCCGCTGAGGAAGTGCACCCATTCCTGCGTGCCCCATTCGCCGGTGACCTGCTTGCTCGGCAGCGTGCCGCTGCCGCTCCAGGCGATGCGCGCGGTGTCCACGATCGAGAAGCTGCGCGAGCGTGCCTTGGCGGCGAAGGCCGGGATGCCCGGCTGCTTCAACCACGCATCCACCTCGGCCGCACTGACCGTGTTGGGATGCTTGTCCAGCAGGTTCTTGTTGAGGTAATCGACGAACTGGTCGGTGGTGGCGCTCTGGAACGCGTGATCGTCGAACCAGCCGCGCAGGAACGGGTCGAACACCTCGCGGCCGAAGCGCTGCTCCAGGAACTGCAGGAACCATGCGCCCTTGACGTAGGCCACCTGGCTCAGGGCTTCGTCGGGGTCGCGCTCGGCCAGCGGTGGCAGCGCCAGCGCCTGGTCGGCCGGCGCCATGCCCTTCACTTCGGCCAGCAGGTCGCCCTGGTCGATCTCGCGCTCCATCTCGGCCATCTCGACGCCATACAGCGCTTCGGTGATGCGGGCCTGCACGTAGGTGGTGAAGCCTTCGTTGAGCCAGATGTCCTTCCAGCTGGCATTGGTCACCAGGTTGCCGGACCAGCTATGCGCCAGTTCGTGCGCGACCAGCGACACCAGCGACTTGTCGCCGACGATCACGGTCGGCGTGGCGAAGGTCAGGCGCGGATTCTCCATGCCGCCGAACGGGAACGACGGCGGCAGCACCAGCATGTCGTAACGGCCCCAGCGATACGGGCCATACAGTTTTTCGGCAGCACCGATCATCTTTTCGGTGTCTTCGAATTCCTTGGCGGCCTTGTCGGCCATGGCCGGCTCGGCCCAGACGCCCGAGCGCGCGGAAATCGGCTTGAACACCACGTCGCCGGCGGCGATCGCCAGCAGATAGGACGGAATCGGCTCGGGCATCTTGAAGCTGTAGTCGCCGTCGCGCGCGGCCTTGGGGTCGTTGTCGGCGCTCATCAGCACCATCACGTCCGGGCGCGAGGTCACGTGCGCGCTGTAGGTGAAGCGCACGCTCGGGGTGTCCTGCAACGGCACCCAGCTACGCGCGTGGATCGCCTGCGACTGGCTGAACATGAAAGGCAACTGCTTGCCTTCGGTCATCGACGGCTCCAGCCACTGCAGGCCGGAGGCGGTCGGCGCGGTGTGGTAGGTGATCACGACCTTGGCCGGCTGATTCGGCGCCTCGATGGTGAGCTTGCTGCCGAAGGTCTTGTCGGCCGGCGCCAGCGCGAACTGCAGCGGCGCCAGCGTGCCCTTGCCGTCGTCGGCCTGCACCTGCGCAATGCTCAGCTCGCGCGTGTCCAGCACCAGCTGCTTGGCGGCCTTGTCCTTCCATTCCAGCGTGTAGGTGGCGGTGCCGCCGATCTGCTTGGCGTCGAAATCCAGCTTCAGGTCAAGCGCCAGATCCTTGATGACCACCAGCTGCGGCTGGGCGTAGGAGCTTTCGTCGTGGTTGCGGGCGTCTGCTTTCACGGGGGCCTTGGCAGTGGTGGCCGGCGCGGCGGTGCTGGCGGCCGGCGGCGTGGACTCGTTGGAACAGCCGGCCAGCGCAATGGACACGGCCAGGGACAGCGACAGGAACGGGAAGCGCATCGACGGCACCGCAGCGAGGGAATTGAGCATTTTAACGCCCCGGGCCGTTGCCTGCCCGTGCGGCCGATGGCGAGCACGTGCCGGCCGCTCAACCCGCGCCGGCTGGAGACACCGTGCATGTCGCTGGCCGCGTCGGCGCGAACCTTACGCAGCAACCGCGTTAATGGCGTAACTCAGGCTACCCGTGCCTAGCGCGCACCCGCCTGCGACCCGGCCGCCAGGTGATTGCCGGATCGCCTAGACCACCGGATGGCTGCGCGGGCTGTCATGCCCGTCGCGTACCAGACGCCGGCCGCCGGAAAACTTGGCGCGATACATCGCCGCATCGGCGCGGCGATACAGCTCGGTGGCATCCAGGCCACGCTCGCACACCGCGCTGCCGGCGCTCACATGCAGCGGCGCCTCGTCGGCATCCTCGCGTTCGAGCATCGACAGCCATTGATTGAGCTTGAGCGTGGCGTCGTCCTCGCTGGCATGCACGCCGATCAGGAATTCGTCGCCGCCCCAGCGCCCGATCCAGTCCTGCGCGCCCAGCCAGCCGTAGGCCGATTCCACCAGCCGCACCAGCACGCGATCGCCGGCCAGATGGCCGAAGCGGTCGTTGATCGGCTTGAGGTTGTCCATGTCCAGCACGAACAGCACGAACGGCCAGCCTTCGCGCTGCGCGGCGGTGACCGAATCGCGCATCGCCTGCTCGCAGCCGCGCCGGTTCAAGGCCTCGGTCAGCGGGTCGAACAAGGCGTGCTTCTTCAGATCGCGCATGCCGGCATCGATGCCGCGCAGGCTGCGATTGATGCCACGCAGCAACCGCCCCAGTTCGTCGTCGCCATGTTCGGGCAGGCTGGGCAGACGTTGATCGGCGTAATACGCATCCAGTGCGTCGGCGGCGATGCGCAGCGGTGCGAGCAGGCGATACAGGGCCGACAGGGTCGCCGCGGTGCCAGCCAGCGTGGCCAGCAGCGCCACGATCACCACCGACCACAGCGGGCGCCCGCTCAACTCGCTTTGCGCGGCCAGCCAGGCGATCAACAACAGCAACGGCAGGTGGATGCCGACAAAGGTCACCGCCAGCAGCTTGGCGCTGAAGGAGCGGGGAAACACGCGCGACAACCCTGCGTACAAGCGCATCCACGTCTCCGGCAAAAGAGCGCCTAGTGTCGCCGACCGTCAGTGGAGCCAACGCGACGGGAGTCTCAAAAGTTTGTCGGCAAACGCACCTGCGCACAGTGCAATCGTGCGGCAAGCGAACACGAGCATGACCTGCTCGTGCGATGCCCGATGCGCGATGTCCGGCGCATGCTGCGCGCCGGACCGGACGCTCAGATCACGCTGGGTCGGATCCGGGTCAGATCTTGTAGCCGGAGTGGATCGCCACGATGCCGCCGGTCAGGTTCTTGTAGTGGCAACGCGCAAATCCGGCCTCGCCCATCATGCCTTTGAGCGATTCCTGCGGCGGGTGCTTGCGGATGCTTTCTGCCAGGTACTGGTAGCTGTCGGCGTCGCGCGCGAACAGCTGGCCCAGCCTGGGCAGGATCTTGAACGAGTGGAAGTCGTAGATCGGCTTGAACCAGTCGGCGGTGACTTCGGAAAACTCCAGCACGCGCGCCTGCCCGCCCACCTTCAACACGCGGTACATCTCGCGCAGCGCGGCGTCCTTGTCGGTGACATTGCGCAGGCCGAAGGAAATGGTCACCAGATCGAAGCTCTGATCCGGGAACGGCAGCGCCTCGGCATTGCATTGCACGTAATCGAAGCCGGCCACCAGGCCGCGGTTGGTGAGCCGGTCGCGGCCTACCGACAGCATGCCGGCGTTGATGTCGCCCAGCACCACCGCGCCCTCGTTGCCGACGCGCTCCTTGAGCAGCACGGCGATGTCGCCGGTACCGCCGGCCAGGTCCAGCACACGGTCGCCCGGCTTCACCTGCGCGGTCGCCACGAAGTAGCGTTTCCATGCGCGGTGCACGCCCAGACTCATCAGATCGTTCATCAGGTCGTAGTTGCGCGCGACCGAGGTGAACACTTCGCCGACCAGCTTCTGCTTGTCCTTGGCAGCGACGTCGCGGAAGCCGAAATGGGTGGTACCGGAGGTATAGGGGGATTCGCTCATGGGCGGATTATCGCACTGCTGACGCCGCCATGACCGCAACCGGACCACAATCGCTGCCTTCCCTGCGACCGGCCCTGCGAGCCCTGCGTGCACGACAAGTACGTCCAGCGCGACTGGCAGCCCCACGAGAAGCCCACCCTGCCCGGGTCGGCCTCCACCCCCCTGCACTCTACCCGGCGCCGCATCCAGTACGGGCTGGTGGGCGTGGTGGTGGCGCTGACCGGCGGGCTGAGCAATGCGCTGGTCACCGCCAACCTGACCTATCTGCAGGGCACGCTGGGCGCCTACGCCACCGAAATGGCCTGGCTGCCGGCCGCCTACGTGATGACCAACATGTCGGCCAACCTGCTGCTGGTGAAGTTCCGCCAGCAGTTCGGGCTGCGGCGCTTCACCGAGATCTTCCTGGCGCTGTATGCGGTCATCGCCTTCGCGCATCTGTTCGTGCACAGCCTGAGCTCGGCGATCACCGTGCGTGCCGCGCACGGATTGGTGGGCGCCGCGCTCAGCTCGCTGGGGCTGTATTACGTGATCCAGGCGTTCCCGGCCAAATACCGGCTCAAGGCGGTGGTGACCGGGCTGGGGGTGACCCAGCTGGCGCTGCCATTGGCGCGGGTGTTCTCCACCGATCTGCTGGAATTTGCACAGTGGCAGGGCCTGTACCTATTCGAACTGGGCCTGGCGGTGTTCGCGCTGGCCTGCGTGCTGGCGCTCAAGCTGCCGCCCAGCGACCGCTATCGCGTATTCGAGCCGCTGGATTTCCTCACCTTCAGCCTGTTCGCGGCCGGTTCGGCCGGGCTGGCGGCGGTGCTGTCGCTGGGGCGGCTGCTGTGGTGGACCAGCACACCGTGGCTGGGCGTGGTGCTGGCGGCCTCCATCGTGCTGCTGTGCACGGCGGCGTGGATCGAGCACAACCGCCGCAACCCGATGATCAACACGCGCTGGCTGGCCAGCGGCGACATGCTGCGGCTGGGCCTGGCAATCCTGCTGATCCGGCTGGTGCTGTCCGAGCAGAGCACCGGCGCGATCGGCTTCTTCCAGACCCTGGGACTGGCCAACACGCAGCTGCAGACCCTGTTCGCGCTGATGTTGCTGGGCGCAGTGGTCGGCGTTGCCGCCAGCGCGTGGCTGATCAATCCGGCGCGGGTGGCCGAACATCTGATCATTGCGGTGGCGGCGATCTGCATCGGCTGTTTCATGGATGCCGATGCCACCAGCCTCACCCGCCCGGAGCAGATGTACGTCAGCCAGTTCCTGCTCGCGTTTGGCAGCACCTTTTTCATCGGCCCGGCAATGGTGGCCGGGCTGGGCCGGGTCATCGCGCAGCCGGGCCACCTGATCAGCTTCATCGTGCTGTTCGGCATGGCACAGAACATGGGCGGCCTGCTCGGCGGCGCGCTGCTCGGCACCGTGCAGGTCGTGCGCGAGAAATACCATTCCAGCCAGCTGGTCGAACATCTGGCATTGACCGACCCGCAAGTAGCCGCGCGCGTGCAGGCCTATGCCGCGCTGTACGGCCGCAGCATCGGCGACCCGGCCCTGCGCCAGGCCCAGGGCGTGCGCGCCCTGGGCAGCGTGGCCACGCGCGAAGCCAATGTGCTCGCCTATAACGACGTGTTCCTGTTGATCGGCTGCATCGCCATCGCCACCGGGCTATGGATCCTGTCCGTGCTGGTGTGGCGGCGTTATCTGCGCCCATCCGCTGCGTCCCCCTCTCCTGCTTCCACCGCGCGCCCATGAATACACCTGCAGCTTCAACCTCTCCTGCCGATCTGCAACGTCGCAGGCGGCGCCGCATCGGTGGCGTGATCGGCTTCGGCGGGCTTGCGCTCATCGGCGTATTGCTGGTGCTGTATGCATGGCGCCTGCCGCCGTTCGTCAGCGCCGTCGAGCGCACCGAAAACGCGATGGTGCATGGCCAGATCACGGTGATCGCGCCGCAGGTCAGCGGCTATGTCACCGAGGTGCCGGTGCAGGACTTCGCCCACGTCAAACACGGTCAGTTGCTGGCCAGGATCGACGACCGCATCTATGCCCAGCAGCTCGAACAGGCCAGGGCGCAGCTGCAGACCGCCCAGGCCAACCTGTCCAACTGGGACCAGCAGCGGCATAGCGCCGATGCCACCATCGCCGAACAACGCGCCGCACTGAGCAGCAATCAGGCCCAGCGCGACCGCACCCGCTCGGCGTATGCGCGCGCGCAGCAGCTGGCCGAGCAGAAACTGGTATCCGAACAGGATCGCGACACCGCCTTCGCCGCACGTGCGCAGGCCGATGCCGGCGTGGCGCAGGCGCGCGCGGCCGTGCAGGCCGCCGAGGAGAACGCACGCAGCGTCACCGTCAATCGCGCCGCCCTGGAAGCGGCGGTGGCCAATGCGCAAGCGGCCGTGCAACTGGCGCAGATCAATCTGGACAACACGCGCATCCTGGCCCCGCGCGATGGCCAGCTCGGCCAGCTCGGCGTGCGCCAGGGCGCCTACGTCACCAATGGCACGCAGCTGATGTCGCTGGTGCCGGACACGTTGTGGATCGTGGCCAATTTCAAGGAAACCCAGATGGCCAAGATCCGCATCGGGCAACGCGCCAGCTTCACCGTGGATGCGTTGGACAATGCGCGTCTGCACGGCCGTGTGCAGGAAATCTCTCCGGCCGCCGGCTCGGAATTCAGCGTATTGCCGGCCGACAACGCCACCGGCAACTTCGTCAAGATCGCCCAGCGCATTCCGCTGCGCATCAGCGTCGATCCGGACCAGGCGCTGGCACCGCGGCTACGCCCGGGCATGTCGGTGGTGGTGGCGATCGACACCGACAGCGCGGTCGACTGACGCGACACAGCCGCTATCATGCGGTGATGTCGTCCCTGTCCCCACCCTCGCTGCACTGGCAATGCCTGCGCTTCGACCAACTGAGCACCACGCAGTTGTACGCGCTGCTGCGGCTGCGCTCGGATGTGTTCGTGGTGGAGCAGCAGTGCGCGTATCCGGAGCTGGATGGCAAGGACAGCCTGCCGGGTGTGCTGCATCTGCTCGGTAGCACCGACGACGGTGCGTTGGCCGCCTATCTGCGCGTGCTACCGCCCGGTGTGAGTTACCCCGAGCCGAGCATCGGCCGGGTAGTGATTGCCGCCACGCAGCGCGGCCACGGCTTCGCACACGCATTACTGCAGGAAGGCTTGCGGCTGGTGCACCGGCAGTGGCCCGCCAGCGCCGTGCAACTCGGTGCGCAGGCGCACCTGCAGGCGTTCTACGCCGCACACGGTTTCACGCCCTCGTCCGCACCGTATCTGGAAGACGGCATTCCCCACATCGACATGCTGCGTCGCGCCGACGCCGCCACCCAGGAGCCTGCATGATCACCACCCCCGACTACCGCGCACTGCTCGACACCGCCATTGCCGAAGCCCGCCAGGGCCTGGCCGAAGGCGGCATCCCGATCGGCGCGGCGCTGTACCACAACGACGGACGTCTGCTCGGTTGCGGCCACAACCGCCGCGTGCAGGAAAACGATCCCTCCGTGCATGGGGAAACCGATGCCTTCCGCAAGGCCGGCCGGCAGCGTCGCTACAAGGACACCATCATGGTCACCACGCTGGCGCCGTGCTGGTACTGCAGCGGGCTGGTGCGCCAGTTCAATATCGGCACCGTGGTGGTCGGCGAGTCGGTCACCTTCCAGGGCGGCGTATCCTGGCTGCGCGAGCACGGCGTCACTGTCATCGACCTGCAGAGCCAGGAATGCATCGACCTGCTGGGCGGCTATATCTCGGCCAACCCCGACGTGTGGAACGAGGATATCGGCGAGGACTGAGCGGTTTGGGTGCAGCGGTTTGACTGCAGCGGTTTGGGTGCAGAGCGCTTGATCTGCGGCTTGGCTGCGAGGCCCTTGCCCGCCCACCATCGCAGGACACGCCGCAAGTACGTCCATGTAGGCTCTTACGCGGCATCCATGCCGCGTAAGGTCCCGCGACGGTGGGCGGGCAAGGACCAAGTCGAGATGGTCGGTGTGCTTGCTTAAGAGCAGCAAGGGCAGTGCGTGATGCGCGCCGTGACCCTGATGCGCCGGCTCGAAGTCCGACGCACGTTCGGCAAACAGTTTTTCACGCGGCCACCGACCAACTCTCTAGTGCGGTGCCCTCGCCGTCAGAGGATATAGCGGCTCAGGTCCGGGTCCTGCACCAGTTCGCCGAGCTGCGCATCGACGTAGGCCGCATCGACCGTGACGCTCTGGCCGTCGCGGTCCGGCGCCTCATAACTCAGCACATCGAGCAGACGCTCCAGCACCGTGTGCAGGCGGCGCGCGCCGATGTTTTCCTGCCGCTCGTTGACCTGCGCGGCGATCTCGGCCAGGCGCTCCACCGCATCGGCGCCAAAGGTCAGGCGCACGCCCTCGGTCTGCAGCAGGGCTTCGTACTGCTTGATCAACGCCGCCTTGGGCTCGGTGAGGATGCGCACGAAATCGGCCTTGGTCAGCGCGGTCAATTCGACACGGATCGGGAAACGGCCCTGCAATTCGGGAATCAGATCGCTTGGCTTGGCCAGATGGAACGCGCCGGAGGCGATGAACAGGATATGGTCGGTCTTGACCGTGCCGTACTTGGTCGACACGTTGGAACCTTCCACCAGCGGCAGCAGATCGCGCTGCACGCCCTCGCGACTGACATCGCCGCCGTTGGAGCCGGCTTCGCCACGCTTGGCGACCTTGTCGATTTCATCGATGAACACGATGCCGTGCTGCTCGCAGGCTTCGATCGCCGCCGCACGCACGTCGTCTTCGTTGACCAGCTTGCCGGCTTCTTCTTCGATCAGCAGCGGGCGCGCGGCCTTGATGGTGAGCTTGCGCTTCTGCGACTTGCCGCTGCCCAGGTTGGAAAACATCTGCCGCAGCTGCTGGCCCATTTCCTCCATACCCGGCGGGGTCATGATGTCCATGCTGGCGTTGACCGCCACTTCCAGCTCGATCTCGCGCTCGTCCAGCTCGCCGCTGCGCAGCATGCGGCGGAACTTGATGCGGGTGTCGTTGTCTTGCGCCGAGGGCTCGTTGCGCGCCGCTTCCGGATCGAACCCGATCCCGGCCGCACGGCGCGGCAGCAGCGCATCCAGGAGGCGGTCTTCGGCGCGTTCTTCGGCCTGGTTGCGCACGCGCACCTTGGCCTGTTCGCGATACAGCTTGACCGAGGTGTCGGCCAGGTCGCGAATGATCTGTTCCACATCCTTGCCGACATAGCCGACCTCGGTAAAGCGCGTGGCTTCCACCTTGACGAAGGGCGCATTGGCCAAGGTGGCCAGACGCCGCGCGATCTCGGTCTTGCCGACGCCGGTCGGGCCGATCATCAGGATATTCTTGGGCATCACCTCGTTGCGCAGCTCTTCGGGCAGCTGCATGCGGCGCCAGCGATTACGCAGCGCGATGGCAACCGCACGCTTGGCATCGTGCTGGCCAACGATATGACGATCGAGCTCCTGCACGATTTCGCGCGGAGTCATGGTTGAGGTATCGGAATTTGGCATTGGGGATTGGGGATTCGTAAAAGCGGAGTAGGAACGATCGATGCGTGTCCGGGCGCAGGGAAAGGAGTGCTTTTGCGAATCCCCAATCCCAAATCCCGATTCACAGCTCTTCGACCACCACATTGCGATTGGTATAAATGCAGATATCGCCGGCGATGTTGATCGCCTCGGTGGCGATGGTCTTGGCATCGAGCTCGGTGTGCGCCAGCAGCGCGCGGGCAGCCGACAGGGCGTACGAACCGCCCGAACCGATGGCGATGATGCCGTCTTCCGGTTCGATCACATCGCCGGTCCCGCTGATGATCAGCGAGGTTTCCTTATCGGCGACCGCAAGCAGCGCCTCGAGCTTGCCCAGGCGGCGCTCGGTGCGCCAATCCTTGGCCAGCTCCACGGCGGCACGGGTCAGTTGCCCATGCTTGTCGAGCTTGGCTTCGAACAGCTCGAACAGGGTGAACGCATCGGCGGCGGCACCGGCAAAACCGGCCAGCACCTGACCCTCGCGGCCGAGCCGACGCACCTTGCGCGCATTGCCCTTCATGACGGTGTGGCCGAGGGTGACCTGGCCATCGCCGGCAACGGCGACATGCCCACCACGCCGAACCGAGATGATGGTGGTGGCGTGAACGATGTTGGGGTTCTGGCTGGGGTCCATGGGTCCTCCGGGGGTTTCCAATGAGGTGGGGACGCCCCTGCCGGGTTCAAGCATGCTGCGCGCATGCGGCGCGGGCGACTGATGCAGCGCGCTCAGACGGCAGACAGCATGCGTGTGCGCTACCGGTACGCAGGCATCGAGCAGCCGCACACGAGAACGATTGGGAGCGTGGTGTGCGCTTCGGGATGAACCGGGTGATCGTCGCCGGCGCGGAGACGCTGCTGCGCAAACCTGTCACCGCAGTACGCGGCCGTCATATGCGCATCACTGCAACAAACGCTCCGGCCCGAGTAACCACGCAGGCCCGCGCATGGATGCGCGTACAGGCGCCGATGCCTGCGCTCTTGCCCCTCTCCCAATGCGATAGGGGCTCAAGAGCGGCGATTCGCACGCGGCGGTACTTCAGAGAAGTGGTTAACCGCCAAGCGCAACACACGCCGCGCCACTCACTCAGCAGCTTTCTTGCGCCTGGCGCGCGGATGCGCAGCGTCGTAGACCTTGGCCAGATGCTGGAAATCCAGATGCGTATAGATCTGCGTGGTGGCGATATCCGAATGGCCGAGCAATTCCTGCACGCCGCGCAGGTCGCCGGAGGATTCGAGGATGTGGCTGGCAAAGCTGTGCCGCAGCATATGCGGATGCACGTCCTTGAACATGCCCTGGCGCACTGCCAGTTGCTTGATGCGGATCTGCACTGCGCGCTGCGAAATCGCACCGCCGGCGCGGCCGGGGAATACATGCGTGTCGGCACGCCCGCCGCTGTCGCGCAGCCAGTCGCGCAGCGCGCCGATCGCATGCGAGCCTACCGGCACCAGGCGCTGCTTGCCGCCCTTGCCGAGCACCATCACCAAGCCGCTGTCCAGATCCAGGTCGCGCCAGCGCAGCGCGCAGAGCTCGCTCAGGCGCAGCCCGGATGAATAGAACAGCTCCAGCAAGGCGCGATCGCGCAGGCCCAGCGGCGCGTCGGTGGGCACCTCGACCAGACGCACCGCTTCATCGGCATCGAGCACCTGCGGCAATTTGCGTGGCGCCTTGGGTGCACGCATTGCCGCCGCCGGACTTGCGGCAATGCGGCCATGCTTGAGCAACCAGGCGTAGTAACTGCGGCATGCCGACAGACGACGCTGCAGGCTCTTGGGCGACAACCCGCGCCGGTGCTCGGCCGCAACGAACTGCCGCAACTGTGCGCTATCGAGCTGCGCCACATCGTCGATGGCCTGTTCGCCGGCCCAGCCCACCAACGCGGCAAGATCGCGCTGGTAGGCATCCAGCGTATGCGCCGACACCTGCCGCTCGACCTGCAGGTATCCCAGGAAGTCGTCGACCGACGCCACCTCAGATTCCTCGCTGCCGCACCATCGGCGCGGCCATCCAGCGCAGGCTGCACGCATCGGCGCACCCTGCACGGCGCATCATGTGTCGAAGCGCTGCAAGGCCACGCCCAGGGACTCGCCCATCATGCGCAGGAACAAGGTGCCCATGCCGGGATAGAAACGGTTGGCGTCGCTGCTGCCGACCGCAATCAGGCCGATGCCGGGCAACGGCAGCAGCGCAGTGGATTGCACGTTGGCAGCCTGGTCGGCGTACAGCAGCGCGTGTTTTTCCGCCTGCAGGCGGCCGCAGATCGGCTCGCCGTCGCTCAGGCAATCGCGGAACGGTGCAAGCCGTGCATCGTCGGCGGCGATGACCTGCAGCCAGTCGGCCTCCAGGCCGGTGACCGGCTTGAGCAACACCAGCCGCACCAGTTCGCCATTGAAATCTTCCGCCAGCGAGGCGGCCATCGCCTTGAGCGTGTCGGCCGCGCTGGTCTGGCGCATCAGCGCCAGGGTCAGTTGATGCGTGCGTACCGCCAGGCGCTCGTTGTCCTGCGCATTGTGGCCAAGCTCGTGCAGGCGCCGCGACAGCTCGCGGTTCTTGTCGCGCAGCACTTCCAGCTGATAGGTGGCCAGCGAGGCGGTGGGGCCGTCGTCGCGCGGCACCAGCAGACTCACCGCCAGATCCGGGAACTGCTTGAGGAAGGTCGGGTGGCGCCGCAACCAGGTTGCCACTTCGTGCGCGCTGAATTTGTCCGTGTTCTCGCTCATCAGTTCCACTCTCCATCGAAGACGAACACGGCCGGGCCTGACATCACGACCTCCTGTTGTTCGCCGGCCCAACGGATGCGCAGCTCGCCGCCGGGCAAGGACACCTGCACGTCGCGCTCGACACGGCCACGCTGCATCAGCACCACCGCCGCTGCGCAGGCACCGCTGCCGCAGGCCAGGGTTTCGCCGACGCCGCGTTCGAACACACGCAGGCGCACATGCGTCGGGTCGACCACCTGCACAAAGCCGACGTTGACCGAATCGGGGAACGCGGCGTTCTGCTGCAACAGGCCGCCGACGCGTTCCACCGGCGCCGCCTCCACCCGCCCCACTTCCACCACGGCATGCGGGTTGCCCATCGACACCGCGCCAAAGCGCACGGTTTCGCCATGCACCGGCAGCGCGTATTCCTCGCGCGCATGCGCAAAGCCGGCCAGCGGGATCTGCGTGGGCTCGAACTGCGGCACGCCCATCGCCACCGCATAGGTGCCGGCGTCCAGACGCTGCACGCGGTGGGAGGTGAACGGGCTATCGATGACGAAGTCATCGCCCTGCGCGGTGCCGTCGCGCACCAGCCAGGCCGCCACACAGCGCGCGCCGTTGCCGCATTGGCGCGCGGCCGAGCCGTCGGAATTCCAGATGCCGTACGCGGCCACCGCCTCGCTGCTGCGCGGGGGTTCGATGGTCAGGATCTGGTCGCAGCCCACCCCGAAATGGCGGTCGGCCAGACGTGCGGCCAGCGCCGCATCCGGCGGCGGCGTGCCGTCGCGCAGGTCCAGCAGCACGAAATCGTTGCCGGCGCCATGCATTTTGGTGAAACGCAGACGCCCGCTGCGGCCGTCAGCGCTCATTGCCGCTGCTAGCGGGCTGGTCGGTGGTGGGCGCGGGCTGCGTATCGGTGTTCACCGGCGCAGGCGCAGGCGAGGACTCATTCAGCGGTTGCGGCGCATCCGGCGGCTGCAGCACCGGCTGGGCTTCCACCGGCACCGGCTTCTGCGGCATCACCAGCGGGCCCTTGTTGCCGCAGGCGGCAAGCAGGACAAAGGTCGCACCAACCAGTGCGAGACGAACAGACGGTCGGGACATGAGGCTCATGGCCGAAGTATAGCCAGAACACCCTGACTGCCGTGCGCTCAATGCGCAGCGGGCAGCGCGCGCGGTGGCGGCTCGGGGCGCAGCCACAGCCAGATCGCCACCACCGCCATGCTGCCGATCGACAGGCATTTGACCCAGAACACCGGCACGCACCACAGCATGACGCCGGCGCAGACGGTCATGGTGAGCGTGGCCATCCACTTGGCCTTGCGGCTGACCGCGCGATAGGTCTGCCACTCGACGATCGCCGGGCCGAAGCGTGGGTGCGAGAGCAGCCAGTTGTGCAGGCGCTCGGAGCCGTGCGAGGCGGCCCAGGCGGAAATCAGGATGAACACGGTCGTCGGCAGGCCGGGCACGAAGATACCGACGATGCCGGTCGCCAGGCTGGCATAGGCCAGCAACCACCAGGCCCAGCGGAATCGAGTCGGTCGCGTCATGGGTAAATGATACGGCCAGCGGGCGCCGAGATGGTCCGGGCATCCCCTTCTCGCACCGGGAGAAGGGGCCCGAACGGCGGATGGGGGACGTCGGCACGCAGGGCTGGAAGAGTCCCGTCCTTACCAATCCCCAATCCCGACTCCCCAATCCCCGCCCCTCAACTACTTGACCCCGAGCTGATCCAGCACAAACGCATAGGACTCGGCGAGTTCGCGGTAACGGCGGAAGCGGCCGGACTTGCCGCCGTGACCGGCCTCCATGTTGGTGCGGAACACGATCGGCTGGGTACCGGTGTTGTCGTCGCGCAGCTTGGCCACCCACTTGGCCGGCTCCCAGTACTGCACCTGCGAATCCCACAGACCGGTGCCGACGAACAGGGCCGGGTAGGCCTGCCTGGTCACGTTGTCGTACGGGGAGTAAGACAGCATGTAATCGTAATAGGCCTTCTTTTCCGGGTTGCCCCACTCGTCGTATTCGTTGGTGGTGAGCGGGATGCTGGCATCGAGCATGGTGGTGACCACGTCGACGAACGGCACCTGCGCGACCATCACGCGATAGTCCTGCGGGGCCATGTTGGCCACCGCACCCATCAGCAACCCACCGGCGCTGCCGCCGGAAGCGGCGACGCGGTCCTTGGCGGCATAGCCCTGTTCCACCAGGCCGCGGGTGACGTCGATGAAGTCGGTGAAGGTGTTCTTCTTGTGCAGCAGCTTGCCGTCGTCGTACCACTGGCGGCCCATTTCCTGGCCGCCGCGGATGTGCGCGATGGCATACACCACGCCACGGTCCAGCAGGCTGATCGCCGGCAGATTGAAGGCCGGGTCCATCGACATGCCGTAGCTGCCGTAGGCGTACTGGAACAACGCCGCAGTGCCGTCCTTCTTGAAGCCGCGCTTGTACACCAGCGACACCGGCACCTTGACGCCATCGCGCGCAGTTACCCAGACGCGCTCGGTGACGTACTTGCCGGCGTCGTAACCGATCACCGGCTGCTGCTTGAGCAGCTTGCGCTCGCCGGTCCGCGTATTGAGTTCGTAGGTGGTCGCCGGCGTGGTCAGCGAGGTGTAGCTGTAGCGCAACCACTCGGTGTCCGGCTCGGAATTGACCGCCAGGCCCATCGAATACGCAGGCTCGTCCGCCTTGACGTACTCATGACTGCCATCACCCTTGAGCAGGCGTACGCGTTCCAGCCCGCCGGAGCGCTCTTCGATCGCGGTAAACCCGTCGAACAGCTCGAAGTTTTCGATATAGACCTTGTCATCGTGCGCCACCCAGTCGGTCCACTGCTTGCGCGTGGTCGCATCGGTGGGTGCGGTCACCAGCTTGAAATTCTTGGCGCCATCGGCATTGGTGCGGATCACCCAACGGCCATCGAAATGCTCGGGGTGATATTCGACATCGCGCTCGCGCTTGGCCAGCAGGGTGAACCGCTCGGGATTGTCGGCCGGCGCATAACGCGTCTCCGACGACACCGTGCTTTCCACGCCGATGGTGATGTACTTGTCGTCGCGGGTACGGCCGATGCCCATGTAAAAGCTGTCGTCCTTCTCCTCGTAGACCAGCACGTCGTCCTTGGAGGGCGTGCCCAGCACGTGTTTCTTCACCCGCACGGTGAGCAGCGTTTCCGGATCGTTTTCGACATAGAACAGGGTCTTGTTGTCGTCGGCCCAGACCACGTTGGCCGACACGCCTTCCACCGTATCGGGGTAGATCTCGCCGGTGTCCAGATTCTTGAAACGGATCGTGTACTGGCGACGGCCCACCGCATCGTCGGCCCAGGCCAGGACGCGATTGTCCTGGCTGACTTCCGCATCGCCGACGCTGAAGTAGCCCTTGCCCTGCGCCATCTGGTTGACGTCGAGCAGGATCTGTTCCGGCGCGTCCATGCTGCCCTTGCGGCGCGCCTGGATCGGGTAGTCCTTGCCGACCTCGAAGCGCGTGTAATACCAGTAGCCACGCTCGCGATACGGCACGCTGGCGTCGTCCTGCTTGATGCGCCCGACGATCTCGGTATACAGGGTGTCTTCCAGCGGCTTGAGCGGCGCCATCACCGTGTCGGTGTAGGCGTTCTCGGCGTTGAGGTAGGCCAGCATCGCCTTGTCCTCGCGCTTGTCGTCGCGCAGCCAGTAGTAGTCGTCGCTGCGGGTGGCGCCGAACGGGGCCTTGACCACATGCGGACGCTTGGCCACGTCCGGTGGCGGCGGGAGAGCTGCGAAGGCGGAAGGAACAGATGTGGTCATCAGGCTGGCGATCAGAAGGGCGAGGACAGGCTTCATCAGATTGGGGTCCGTTGGATGAACGCAATGCCATCCCAGCACCCGAGTGTGGAAGAGCCCGGCCGGGAGCGTCATGTGCCCGAGGTCATGCTGCTCTATCCTCTTCGGTATGGACTCCCTACATTCGCATGCCCCCCGCTACAGCCGCCGCAGCCAGGACATCGCGCCGTTTCATGTGATGGCGCTATTGGCGCGCGCCAATGCGCTGGAACAGGCCGGCCACGATGTGATCCACCTGGAGATCGGCGAACCGGATTTCACCACCGCCGCACCGATCGTCGCGGCCGGACAGGCCGCACTGGCGGCCGGACACACCCGCTACACCGCCGCCCGCGGCCTGCCCGCGCTGCGCGCCGCCATCGCCGGGTTTTACGCGCAGCGGTACGGCTGCGTTATCGATCCGGAACGCATCCTGGTCACTCCTGGCGGCTCCGGCGCATTGCTGCTGGCCAGCAGCCTGTTGGTCGACCCGGACAAACACTGGCTGCTCGCCGACCCCGGCTATCCCTGCAACCGGCATTTCCTGCGCCTGGTCGAAGGCGCCGCGCAACTGGTGCCGGTCGGCGCAGACACCGATTACCAGCTGACGCCAGGCCTGATCGACGCCTGCTGGGACGCCGACAGTGTCGGCGCACTGGTCGCCTCGCCGGCAAATCCCACCGGCAGCGTGCTGTCGCGCGCGCAACTGGCCGGCTTGTCGCAGGCGCTGCATGCACGCGGCGGCCACCTGGTGGTGGACGAGATCTACCACGGTCTGACCTACGGCATGGATGCGCACAGCGTGCTGGAAGTGGACGACAGCGCCTTCGTGCTGAACAGTTTTTCCAAGTACTTCGGCATGACCGGCTGGCGCCTGGGTTGGCTGGTCGCTCCGCCCGCAGCGGTGCCGGAGCTGGAGAAACTCGCGCAGAATCTTTACATCAGCGCCTCCACGATCGCCCAGCACGCCGCGCTGGCCTGCTTCACGCCCGACAGCATCGCCATCTTCGAAGCCCGCCGCGCCGAGTTCCAGCAACGCCGCGACTATCTGCTGCCCGCGCTGCGTGCACTGGGCTTGAACATCGCCGTCGAACCGCAGGGTGCGTTCTACCTGTATGCCGATATCAGCGCATTTTCGGACGATGCCCAGGCCTTCTGCGCGCATTTCCTGGAAACCGAGCATGTCGCCTTCACCCCCGGTATCGACTTCGGCCACCACCGCGCCAACCAGCACGTCCGCATCGCCTATACGCAAAGCCTGCCGCGCCTCGAGCAGGCGGTGGAGCGGATTGCGCGTGGTTTGCAACGTCTTTGATCGAACCAGCGCCAGTGCGCACGGCGCCTCTCGTCGAACAGCGCCTGGACGTGGACGCAGGTTCACTGCATCGATGTAAACAGCCGTGACTGCTGTTTGCCGCGGCTTTTGCATTGCTGTTTGTGGGCTTGCCTCGCCCTGAAGCGAACCAAGCGCCGCAGCCACGCGTGGCTGCAAGGGCACCCTGCTGGGCGTAGCCCGTGGCGTGCGCGCGTACCCTCATCCACCCTTCGGGCACCTTCTGCCGATGGGAGACGGAACCAATAAAAAAGCCCTGGACCATTCGGCCCAGGGCTTTCTTCAACGCAGCACCTGATCAAGACAACTCGAACTACGGAGTTGCCTTGAGTCGACAACTCAATCCGCCAGCCGCTCCCACAGGAAGCTGTAGGCCAGCGCCGCCATGTGTGCGGCCTGTGCGTTGTTGGCCGCGCCGCCGTGGCCGCCTTCGATGTTCTCGTAATAGGTCACGTCCTTGCCGGCCTCGATCATCTTGGCGGCCATCTTGCGCGCGTGGCCCGGATGTACGCGGTCGTCGCGCGTGGAGGTCAGGAAGATCACCGGCGGATAGGTCTTCTTCGGGTCGAACAGGTGATACGGCGAGAAGGTCTGGATGAACTTCCAGTCGTCGGTATCCGGGTTGCCGTACTCGGCCATCCACGAGGCACCGGCCAGCAGATGGCTGTAGCGCTTCATGTCCAGCAGCGGCACCTGCACCACCACCGCGCCGAACAGCTCCGGATACTGGGTCAGCATGTTGCCGGTCATCAGCCCGCCATTGCTGCCGCCCTGCACGCCCAGATGCCTGGTCGAGGTGATCTTGCGCGCCACCAGGTCCTTGGCCACCGCAGCCATGTCTTCATAGGCCTTGTGGCGGTTCTGCTTGAGCGCGGCCTGGTGCCAGCGCGGACCGTATTCGCCACCGCCGCGGATGTTGGCCACCACGTAGACGCCACCCTTCTCCAGCCAGGCACGGCCCAGTCCGCCGGAATAATTGGGCGTCATCGAAATCTCGAAACCGCCGTAGCCGTACAGCAGGGTCGGCGCGCTGCCATCGAGCTTCAACGCCTTGGGACGCACCAGGAAATACGGCACGCGGGTACCGTCCTTGCTGGTGGCAAAGTGCTGCTCGATACTGTCCTTGCCGGCATCGAAGAACGCCGGCATGGCCTTGAGCGGCTGCGGCGCGGTGCCCACCTCCACCCACGACAAGGTGGTCGGGGTCAGGTAGTCGGTAACGGTCAACCACAGCGCGTCGCTGTCGTCGCTGTCCACCGCGCTGACGTCGACGGTGCCGAACGCCGGCGCACCGACGAAGGCGCTCTTCTTCCAACCATCCTGCCCAGGCGTGATCACGCTCAGGCGGTTCTTGACGTCTTCCAGCACGTTCAACACCAGGTGCGAACGCGTCCAGGCGATACCTGCCAGCGAGGTGCTGTCGGTGGGCTCGAACAGCACATCGAAGCTGCGCTTGCCGGCCATGAAGTCGTCAAAGCGCGTCGCCAGCAGCGAGCCGGCCTTGTAGGTCTTGCCGGCCACGGTCCAGGGTTCGCGCAGTTCCAGGGTCAACCATTGCCGCTTGACCGACTTGCTGGCCGAGTTGGGCGCATCCACCTTGACCAGCTTGCCGTCGGCGCCCTTGAGATACAGCTCCTCGTTGTAGAAGGCCAGCGTGCGGCTGACGAAATCGCGCTCGAATCCGGGCGTGTCGTCGTGCATCGCGGCGATGTACATGTCGGTCGGCTTGCCCTCGTACACCACCGTGGCGGCGCTGAGCGGAGTGCCGCGCTTCCACTGCTTGGCGATGCGCGGATAGCCGGAGCTGGTCATCGTGCCGGCACCGAAATCGGTGAACACGTAGACGGTGTCCTGGTCGATCCAGCCCAGCCCGCCCTTGGATTCGGGACGGAAGAAGCCGTCCTTGACCCACTGCTTGTCGGCCAGATCGAACTCGCGGGTGACATCGGCATCGGCGCCGCCGCGCGACAGCGCGATCAGGCAGCGCTGGTAATCCGGGCGCAGGCAGTCGGCGCCGTGCCAGACCCAGTTCTCGCCTTCGGCCTTGTTCAGCGCATCCAGGTCCAGCACCGTTTCCCACTTGGGCGCCGGCTTGCGGTATTCGTCCAGCGTGGTGCGCCGCCACAGGCCGCGCTCGTGCTGCTTGTCCTTCCAGAAGTTGTAGTAGTACTCGCCGATCTTCTGCACGCCGGGAATCTTCGCGTCCGAATCCAGCACTTCGCGGATGCTGGTCTCCATCTGCTTGAAGGCCGGCGTGGCCGCCAGGCGCGCCTCGGTCTTGGCGTTCTGGGCCTTGACCCAGTCCAGCGACTTGGCGCCGGAAACATCTTCCAGCCAGGCGTAGGGATCGTTGGACACGGCGGTTTCCTCTGCAGAGACGGCGCCAGCGGTGATCAGACCGGCAACCAGGCAGATCGAGGCGAGTTTGGACATGAATGTTTCCGGGAGAACGAACGCCGGGAACGTAGCATAGCCCTCCGCCGCCCGACCCTGCCGAAGGTCAGGCCGCGCGCGCCTGTGTTGCCGCGCGCGAAGCGCCACGTCGGCGTTGCGCCTGCGGCCCGCGCCGACGTGGCGCACCGCGCCGCGCACCTGGCCGCACCAGGGCCGGCAATGCGAACCGGTGCAGGCTCCACCAGGCCAGCATCGGCATGCCGACCAGCCACAGCGGCAGCCAGCCGATCCACTCGCTGTGGCCGCGCGCGGCTGGCCACACCAGCACCAGGGCCAGGCCGGCCAGGGCGATCTGCCGGACCGGGCGCAGCACGCGCGGGTCGGGACGTTCGGAACGACGGGAAGGACGAATCGACATGGCGGCACTCCGTGGCAGGAAGGATCAGGACAGGCCGGCAGGATTGCCTGCGCCCATCTCACCGACTGCGACCTGGCGGCGAAAACCGGAGAGACCGCCTTGCCGGGTGCCGGCGGCGCAGTTCGACAACCACCGCCAGGCCACCAACCGGGTCCGCTTCCGCACCCGGACCCGGGCGCCCGGTTACCGCGTCCGAGGCGGCCGCGTGCGCCAGACCCGACCGTTGACGCGAACTTGCCCCCTGCATGCGGTAGTGTGCTGCTCCAACTGCCCCTTTGTGATGTTGCGATGCGCCTGACCGTTACGATCGCCCTCGCTTTTCTGTTCGTCCTCGGCCTGCCCGTGGCATCCGCCAAGGACGCGCCTGCCAGCGAGCCGGCGGTCGATCTGTCCAAGATCATGGGCACCTGGTATGTGATCGCACGCATGCCCAACCCGGTCGAGCGCGGCCACGTCACCAGCCGCGACGAGTACACCCTGGTCGAAGACGGCAAGGTGGCGGTGCGCTATGTGTACCGCGAGGGCTTCGGCGAGCCGGAGAAAGAGGTCAACGCGCGCGCCTCGGTGGATGCCGAGAGCGGCAACCGCGACTGGCGGGTATGGTTCTACAAGGTCATCCCGGCCAAGCAGCGCATCCTGGAAATCGCACCGGACGGTTCGTGGATGCTGATCTCCTACCCCGGCCGCGACCTGGCCTGGATCTTCGCGCGCAAGCCGGACATGAGCCGCGACCAGTACCGCAAGCTGGTCGACAAGATGCGCGATGACTATTCCATCTACACCGACAAGCTCAAGCGCGTGCCGCAGCTGCGCGAGCAGGTGGACCGCCTGGGCTTTGAAGTGCCCAACAAGCGCTGACATTGGCGGGCCGGTCGGTTACCCGGCCGGCGTCGATTGTTCCAGGCGTCAGCCGACTGGATGCGCCGGTCGGGCAAACCAGGCGTGCGGCGTCGCGGCCGGCACCGATCTCCACTTCATGATGTGCCAGCCTCCTGGCGCGGTTTCCGGACGCAGCGCACAACACCGACGCGCGCAACCGGCGATGGCCATGTCAGCACGCCGTGGGGGCGCCGAATCAGCACCCTCACCGCGCGGGCACCTGTCGCATGACGACTCGCACCCCGCGCCACGGCCTGGCCATGCTCAGTCGTAATTGCTCAAGGCCAACGACAGCAGTGCCTTGGCCTGCTCGCGCAGCGAGACCGGCTCGACGATCTCCGCGTCCGAGCCGTAATGCAGCACGTCCATCAGCAGTTCGCGCGAGTTGCTGTACGGCACCCTGAGCTCGTAACGGCCATCGGCCAGAAAGCGGCCCTGCTGCTTGGAATGCCAGTGCTCGTCGGCGACCCAGCGCGCGGCCTTGGCACTGAACACGATGGTCGCCCAGCCCTTGGGCGCGCCGGAAAAAATGCCATAGCTGGCCGCCAGCTGCTCGTCCAGCTCGCTGTCGGGCACATCGCGCGGCACGCTCTCGAGCAGGCGTGCGTGATTGATGCGGTCCACCGCAAAGCTGCGCACGCCATCGCGGCCGTGGTCCCAGGCGTCCAGGTACCAGTTGTCGCGGTAGTGGGTGATGCGCTGCGGAGACACCGTGCGCTTGGTCGATTCGTCGGTGGAACGGGCGCGGTAGTCGAAGCTCAGCTGCTTGCGCTCCAGCACGCCGGAGGCCACGGTGCGGAAGCTGGCTTCGTCCAGCTTGCGGCCGCGGTGCGGAATCACCCGCACCCGGTCCACCGGCCATTGCGACACGCCGGCCTGGGCGGCCAGCAGCCCTTCGATGCGTTGCTGCAGCGGCGCCAGCATCGAGGACAACACCCCGCCACCGGTGCGCGCCAGCAGTTGCTGGGAGGCCAGCAGCGCATGCAGCTCTTCCGAACTCAGCCACAGGCCGGGCAGTTCGAAGCGGTCGCTTTCGCCGGAGAGATAGCGGAACCCCGATTCGCCGTCGCCTTCCACCGGCGCCATCAGCGCATCGCGCAGAAACGCCAGGTCGCGGTACACGGTTGCGCGGGAACAGCTGAGCTCATCCTGCAGCCGCGCCACCGTGACCGGGTAGCGTGCCGATTTGAGCAAGCGATGCAGGGAGTTGATGCGTTCGTAGCGGTCCATGCGTCGATTATGTCCGAGTCTTTGCGTGGCAGGGTGAGCGTCGCTGTACACCGGCAATCATGCCTGGATCGGCGCCGCCACTGCGCGCGGGCGGGCGGGCCGCGGGCCTGCAGCGCGCGAAGGCCGGGCCTGGTTGCGATGCGCCAGCCGCTGCCGTTGCGCAAGCCGACGCCCGAACCCCTTCTGAAGCGCGGCGTTCACTTACTCATGACGCAGCCGCTCAGTCCGTTATCATGAAATCGCTTCCACCCTCTTTCGCCCCTGTCCTCCAAAGCGAGCCGCCCATGTCCCGCCGTGCCCCGTTGTCTGCCCTGCTGCCGCTGTTGTTGATCACGCCCACCGTCTGGGCCCAGGCAGTCGCACCGGCCCCGGCGGACCCTGCCGCAGCCGTGATGCCGTCGCCGTGGGGCGGGAGCAGTGGCGAGCTCGGCTATGCCGCCGCCCACGGCAACAGCACCACCGACAGCCTCAATGGCCGGATCCGCCTGCGCTATACCGACGGTGACTGGATCCACAGCCTGGATGCCACCGCGCTGCGCTCCAGTTCCGAATACACCAACACCAACGACGACGGCAGCACCTCGCGCGAGCGCCAGACCACTGCTGAGCGTTACACCGGCAGCGCCGGCAGCGCGCTGCAGTTGGGCGAGCACCGCCAGCTCACCGCCACCGGCCGTTACGAACACGATGACTTTGCAACCTACGACCGCCTGGCCACCTTCGGTATCGGTTACGGCACGCGCCTGATCGATGCCGAGCGCTTCTACCTGGATGCGCAGATCGGCCCGGGTATCCGGCGCGCGCACAACAGCGACGAAGACCGCAACGAGACCGGGCTGATCGGGCGCGGGCTGTTCGACCTCAAGTACACCGTCACTGACAACACCGACCTGATCAACACGCTGCTGGTGGAATCGGGCGAATACAACACCTACGCGCAGAACGATTTCGGCGTGCAGGTCAGCATGAACTCGCACTTCGCGCTCAAGGCCGCCTGGCAGATGCGCCACAACAGCGAGGTCAGCGACGGCGACAAGAAGACCGACACCCTAACCACGGTCAACCTGGTCTATACGTTCAAGTAAACACCCGCGAGCGGTAGGAGCGGACCTGGCCGCGACAGGCTTTCCCGGTAAAGCCTCTCGCGGCCGGGGCCGCTCCTACGAAGAGCGCAGCTTGCCGGACAGACCCTGCGCGACGCGGCGGTCAATGGGCCCAGACATTCGACTACGCAACCGCGAGCGGTAGGAGCGGACCTGGCCGCGAGGGCGTTCCCGATAAAGCCTCTCGCGGCCGGGGCCGCTCCTACGAAGAGCGCAGCTTGCCGGACAGACCCTGCGCGACGCGGCAGTCAATGGGCCCAGACGTTCGACTACGCAACCGCAATCTGTAGGAGCGGACCTGGCCGCGAGGGCGTTCCCGGTAAAGCCTCTCGCGGCCGGGGCCGCTCCTACGAACAGCGCAGCTTGCCGGACAGACCCTGCGCGACGCGGCGGTCAATGGGCCCAGACACTCCACTACGCAACCGCAATCTGTAGGAGCGGCCCTGGCTGCGAAGGGCTTTCCCGGGAAAGCCTCTCGCGGCCGGGGCCGCTCCTACGAAGAGCGCAGCTTGCCGAAGAGGCCCCTGCGCGACGCGGTGGTCAATGGGCCCAGACATTCGACTACGCAACCGCGAGCGGTAGGAGCGGACCTGGCCGCGAGGGCGTTCCCGATAAAGCCTCTCGCGGCCGGGGCCGCTCCTACGAAGAGCGGGGGTTGCGTGCGGGCGGGCATTGCGTGCGTCGCGGCCAGGTCTGGAGGTTGCGCCTGGGCGCTGGCGTCGATACCGGTCGTGTTACCGGCTGACGCGACGGCGCGTTACAGCTCGGCCAGCAGTTGCGCGGCGCCCTTGTCGAACAGGCCTTGCGCGACCAGGCGGCCGAGGGCCTCGGTGTCGTCAGCGCTGCCGTGCGCCTCGGCGTGGATCAGGCGTCCATCGCTGGCGCTGCCCACCATGCCCTGCAGGAACAGGCCCTGCCCTTCCCAACGCGCGAATGCCGCCACCGGCACATGGCAGCTGCCGTGCAGCGCGCGATTCATCGCCCGCTCCGCTTCCACGCAGGCGCGCGTGCGGCCGGCGTCCAGCACTGCCAGCAGGCCATGGATACGCGCATCGTCGCCACGGCATTCCACCGCCACCGCGCCCTGGGCCGGTGCCGGCAGCCAGTCAGGGACGTCCAGACGCGCAGTGATGCGCGCATCCAGTCCCAGCCGCTGCAGGCCGGCGCAGGCCAGTACGATGGCGTCGTAACCGCCGTTATCGAGCCTAGCCAGGCGGGTGTTGACGTTGCCGCGCAGGTCGATCAATTCCAGATCCGGGCGGGCCGCGCGCAGCTGCGCCTGACGTCGCAAGGAGGAGGTACCCACGCGTGCGCCCAGCGGCAGCGCCTGCAGGTTGGCATAGAGATTGGACACCAATGCGTCGGCGGCATCGCCGCGCTCCATGATCGCCGGCAGCACGAAGGGCGCGTCCAGCTCCATCGGCACATCCTTGAGCGAATGCACCGCGCAATCGGCCTCGCCGCGCAGCATCGCCAGCTCCAGCTCCTTCAGGAACAGGCCCTTGCCGCCGATCGCGGCCAGCGAACGGTCCAGCACCTCGTCGCCGCGGGTGCTCATCGGCACCAGCGCGACCTCCAGGCCGGGGTGGTGCTGGCGCAGCGCGGCGGCGACGTGTTCGCTCTGCCAGAGGGCGAGCGGGCTCTTACGGGTAGCGATGCGGAGCGTGGTCATCGGGCCATTATCACGGACCGGGCGCGTAACTCCTACCTGGAGCGCACGCCGGCGCCCGCAGCACAGTGCCGCGACCGAGCAACGCACCTCAGCACACGTGACAGGTCACGCACTAACGCAATTGCTCGCGCAGGCTGGCCACGCAGCGGCGGCTCACTTCCAGCGGGTGCGGCACGTTGCGCAGCACTGCGTGCACCTGGCCATCGCCGCTGCGGCGCAGTTCCACCAGCTCGGCGCGCGCGACCAGGCAATTGCGGTGGATGCGCACCAGGCGGTCGGCGAATTCGTCTTCCAGCGATTTGAGCGACTCTTCGATCAGGTCCTCGCCGCGGGCGTGGTGGACGATGACGTACTTTTCCTCGGCCTGCAGGTAGCGGATGTCGCCGATGGCGATCAGCCGCAGGCTGCCGCGCAGGCGTGCGCATAGATGCGTGCGCAACGGCGGCGGCGTGGCGCTGGGGGCGCGCCCGGCCAGGAAGGTGGCCACCTTTTCCAGTGCGGCAGCCAGGCGTTCGGGGCGCACCGGTTTCATCAGGTAGTCCAGCGCGGCGGCATCGAAGGCCGACAATGCGTGCTGGTCATAGGCGGTGCAGAACACCACCGCCGGTTGCGGCTGGCTCTGGCGCAGCAGGCGCGCGGTTTCCAGGCCGTCGACGCCGGGCATGGCGATGTCCAGCAACACCAGGTCCGGATGCAGGTGATGGCACTGCTGCAGCACCTGCTGGCCGTTTTCGGCCTCGCCGATCACTTCGACATGCGGATGTTCGCCCAGCAGCAGGCGCAGGCGCTCGCGCGCCAGCGGCTCGTCATCGGCGATCAGCACCCGCACTTGCGTGGCCGTCATGGACATCCCCCTTCGCTGCAGCGACTCCCCCGTCACGACAGCGGCAATGTGATCTCACAGGCATAGTAGCCCTCGGCCCAGCTGGCCGCCATCCGTGCCCCGGCCCCGAACTGGAACGCCAGCCGGTGCGAGATGCTGGCCTGGGCATGCCCGGCCCCGGCCACCAGCGGCAACTGGGTGCCCGGCTGCGGGGCCGGATTGACGATACGGATCTGCAACTGGTTGCCGCGCTGGCGCAGCGACAGGTACAGCGTGCCGCCCTCGGGCATGCGCGAGACGCCGTGCAGCACGGCGTTTTCCACCAGCGGCTGCAGCACCAGGCGCGGCATCGGCAGCTCCCACGGCAACGGCTCCTGCCGGTGCCAGCGCACCTGCAGGCGCTCGCCCAGGCGCAGCGATTCGATCGCCAGGTAGCGTTCGGCCAGTTCGCATTCGGCACGCAGGCTGGACATGCCTTCGCCGGCACCGAGCGCGGCGCGGAACAGATCCGACAGGTCCAGCACCGCCTGCTCGGCTACCACCGGGTCGCGGCGCAGCAGGCTGGCGATGAGATTCATGCTGTTGAACAGGAAATGCGGACGGATGCGTGCCTGCAAGGCATCGGCCTGGGCACGCGCATTGGCCTGCACCTGCGCTTCCCAGCGGTCGCTGACGTAGAAGTAGCGCAATGCCAGCGCGGTGATCAGCACCACCGTCGCCGCGCTGCCCAGGGTGAAGCGCCAGAAGCCGACCAGGGGACCGAGCGGGGCCTGGTCGAGCGCCGCGTACAGGGCGTGCACGATTCCGGCGCCGAGCATCGCCACCACCGCGGCGATCGACAGCGCGGCCAGCCCGCCCACCCGTGGCGGCAGCCGCGACAACGCCGGCCGCAGGACGCATAGCAGCACGCTGACCGCCAGCGCCAGCCATAGCGCCAGGCCGCTGGCAGAGACAAAGCGCGACAGGGTGATACTGCGCGCCGCACCGGCGTCGGGCACCAGGGTCACCACCAGCACCACCAGTTCGGCCAGGCCCAGCATGGCGCCCAACCGCGGCAGCCGGCACAGGTCCGGCATCCAGGCGGTCTGGGGCGCGTGCTGGGCCATGGCCTCAGGCGGCGGTGAAGCGCGCCTGCATCCAGGTGCGCAAGGCTTCGATCTCTTCCAGGCAGACCTGGTGGCCCATCGGGTAGGTGTGCCAGTCCAGTTCGAAACCGAGCGTGCGCAGGGTCTGCATGCTGGCCTGGCCGGCACCGAACGGCACCACCGGATCGGCGGTGCCGTGTGCCATGAACACAGGTTGGCGGGCAGCGACCGGCTGCAGCTGGCTGGCGGCCGCCGCCGGCTCGGGCAGATAGGTGGACAGGGCGATCAACCCGGCCAGCGGTACGCTGCGCTGCAGTCCGACCGCCAGGGTCACCGCGCCGCCTTGCGAGAACCCGGCCAGCAACATGCGCTCGAGGGCGATGCCGCGGGATTGCTCATGGGCGATCAATGCCTCGACCTGGGCCACCGATTCGGCGATGCCGGCCTTGTCGGCGCGTGTGGCGAAATCCATGCCGACGATGTCGTACCAGCCGCGCATGCGCACGCCGTTGTTGATGGTGATCGGGCGGATCGGCGCATGCGGAAACACGAAGCGCAGCGCCGGCCAGTCCGGGCGCACCAGTTCCGGCACCATCGGGGCGAAGTCGCTGCCATCGGCGCCCAGGCCGTGCAGCCACAGCACGGTCCATTGCGGGTTCGTTCCGGTCTCGCGTTCGATCACTTCCAGCATTGTGCAGCTCCGCTTGCGGGCCGAGCATTATGCCTTGCGCCATCGGCCAGACCGATCACGGGCCGGCCGAGCCGGACAGCCCGACCGCTCTCGCCGCTTGGTGCGCGCCGCTGCCCCGGCGCGACAGACGCGCAGATCGCAACGCGCACCGATCCAGCCATGCGCCGCCTGCGCGCTCAGATCAGCGACGGCTCCAGCGCGGCGGCACGGCGCAGCTCGGCCGCACGCACCAGTACCTTGGGCGGGTCGAGCTCTTCGGGAATGCAGAAGATGCCGGCGCGGCGCAGGGCCAGGCCGGTGCGGCGCAACGAGGTCACAGCCACGACCGGGATCGACACCGCCATGCCCACGATCACCGGCGCCATCCAGGCCGCCAGCGATGGCGACACCGTATAGGCCACCGCGCCCATGAACAGGCCGAACACGGTCAGCCCGCCGTAGCTGCGCAACAGCGCCGGCCACGACAGCTTGCCGTCGTCGCGCACCTGCGCATCCCAGCCCGAATCCTTGCCGGCCAGTACCTCGAACACGCCGCGCGACTGCAGGTACATCACCACCGGCGCCATCAGCGCCGCCAGCACGGTTTCCAGCAGGATGCTCAGCAGCGCGCGGATCGCGCCGCCGCAGGCGCGCAACTCGCGCGGGTTGAGCAGCAGCGCGATATAGCCCAGCAGCTTGGGCGCCAGCAGCACGAACATGGTGCAGACGAAGATCCAGATCGCGTTGCCCTGGCTGCTGCCATGCCAGTAACGGGCGGGCGAGAACGGCAGGTCGCCGGCCAGATCGATCCCGCCACCGGCCAGCGGAATGCCGATGCCGATCAGCATCAGCAGGCCCCACATCGGCGCAGTGAAGTAATGCCCGATGCCGATCAGCATGTGCATGCGGCTGATCCAGTGCAGGCCCTTGGCGCCGACCACCTTGGCGTGCTGCAGGTTGCCCTGGCACCAGCGGCGGTCGCGGATCAGCAGGTCGGTCAGCGTGGGCGGGCCTTCCTCATAGCTGCCCTGCAGGTAGGGCACCATGTGCATGGCCCAGCCGCCACGCCGCATCAGCGCCGCCTCGACGAAGTCGTGGCTGAGCACATGCCCGCCGAACGGCTTGCGCCCGCGCAGCGACGGCAGGCCGGCGTGATCGGCGAAGGCCTGGGTGCGAATGATGGCGTTGTGGCCCCAGTAGTTGCTCTCGGCGCCATGCCACCAGGCCACGCCAAAGGCGATGATCGGCCCGTACACGCGCCCGCCGAACTGCTGCATGCGGGCGAACAGGGTCTGCCCGTTGACCACCGCCGGCAGGGTCTGGATCAGGCCCACGTCCGGGTTGTTTTCCATGCCGGCGACCAGCCGCACGATGGTGTCGCCGGTCATCACGCTGTCGGCGTCCAGAATCAGCATCTGCGGGTAGTTGCCGCCGAAACGGCGCACCCAGTCGGCGACATTGCCGGCCTTGCGCGCGGCATTGTCGGCGCGGCGGCGGTAGAAGATGCGCCCGTGTCCGCCGACGCGGTCGCACAGCTCGTTGTACACCAGTTCTTCGGCACGGCCGATGTGTTCGCGGGTGGTATCGCTGAGCACGAAGAAGTCGAAATGCTCCAGCTGGCCGGTTTCGGCCACCGATTCGTAGATTGCCTGCAGGCCGGCCAGCAGCCGGCGCGGGTCTTCGTTATAGGTGGGCATCAGCAACGCGGTGCGCGTGTGCAGGGTCGGCAGCGGCGCTTCCGGGTCGATGCCGAGCTTGCGTCCGGCGCGCGCCACCACGGTGACGAAACCGGCCACCGCACTGGCGAAGGACATCGCGATCCAGGCAAACAGCAGCACGAACAGGCCGAGCAGGCAGCCTTCCAGCACGCTGAGGCCATCGGGCCACAGCACGCTGAGCATCACCCACACCGCCACGGCGGTGGTGGCGAAGGTGCCGCCGATCAGATAGAAGCGCCGCACGCCGATGCCGACCGGCGCGGTGCGCTGATGCGGCACCTGCAGACGGCCTTCGCGCAGGGATTGCTCGGGCATGGCCAGCGGCGCTTCCGGTGGCAGCGTGGGCTGGCCGGCGTCGAGGGCGGAAACGGGGGGAAGATCGGTTGGTGCGGGGGAAAGAGTCACAGTGCCGTCCATCAAGGCTGCCCGCCGCACGATCGCGGCAGTGTGGGCTGACGCGGGAGATCCCTACCCGCTACGCGTGGCGACGTCGCCGCATGCACCGCGGTCCGGGCGAGCCCGGCAGTGCGGGACCACGTCGCAGAATTAGCAGCTCTAAGACCACTCCGATGCACAAGCTCTCCTGGCTGCGACGATGACGTCGCGGCTCATCTTAAAGAATCGACCGTTAAAGGAAACGAAGGCCGCGCTGCAGTCTTCGCCCCACCCGACGAGGACCGCGCGGCAGACTACGCCGCAGCGACCGAACGCTACCCCAACAGATTGCAGCCTGGCACGCGTGCTGTCACGGGCGGCAAACCGCACTGTCATGTCAGACAACTGCAAGTGATGTGCCAGGACCTGCAATCGGTTGCAGCGCCAGCCTCCCGGCGCGCGCGATCACCTCAATGGAACTGAGCGAATCTGAGGCATTCTGCCGCGCGTCATGGTGTATCGGAATAAGCGATGTCGAGCTTTGCCCACGTCAGCGCAGTGCACGAAGGCTGCGTTGCGCCTGTAATCGCCGGCAAGGACACCGCACCAGGGAGTTGGTCGGCGGCCAAGTGAAAAGCTGTTGGTCGAGCGATGGACATCGGACGTTGAGCCGCGTCGTTAAATGCATCGTGCCTTGCTTGCACCATGCCCACCGGCCATCTCCGATGGTCCTTGTCCACCCACCCTCGCGGGACCTTACGCGGCATGGATGCCGCGTAAGAGCCTACACGGACGTACTTGCGGCGTGTCCCGCGAGGGTGGGCGGGCAAGGGTCTGCAGCCAGGCCGCAGATCAACTGCTCTGCGCCTTTGTCACTCGCCCGTGAGCGAGCACTGGCCCAAGGGACCAACCCTCCTATCAGCCGCTCTGCGAGCGACGCATGCGTGGCACCCGAGCGCGCGCAGACGCCCGCGGCCTCGGCCTTGAGGTAGCCGACCAGACCTGCAAGCACCGGGCACATGGCTGCAGGCAGGAGGCGGCATGCGCACATGCCGCATCGAACAGCAGCAGCGCCGCCTGATGGAAGCGCTGCCGCTGTATCGGCCGGTGTTACTTGCGCGCAGCCTCGCTGGCGTCGCGGGTGGCGCGGAACTCCGAATCGTTGCTCCAGTTCGGCCACTGGCGCGAATCGGCCAGTTGCTGGCCCAGCGCGTACAGCACGCCCAGATCGCGCGCCGCACCGGCGAAGGTCCAGTCCGGCTTCCACTCGTCGCCCTGCTGGTGATAGCGCTTGGCGGTGTAGTCGTCGGAGGCGGCCTTGCCTGCGGCCACCCCGCCTACTTCCCAGTCCTGCCCGGCCGCATACGACAGCGCCGGCACGCCACGCTTGGCGAAGGAGAAATGGTCCGAGCGGAAGAAGTACCCCGCCTGCGGCTTGGGATCGGGCGTGTAGCGCAGCTTCCACTGGCCGGCGACGGTCTTGAGCTGATCGAGCAATTCGAGTTTTGCGGTGCCGTAGATGCCGAAATCGCGCGATGGCACGAACGGGCTCATGCCGTCCATGTTGATCACCGCCACGGTGGTGTCCAGCGGATACAGCGGCTTGGAGGCGTAGAACTCCGAGCCCAGCAGGCCCTTTTCTTCGGCGGTGACCGCCAGGAACACCACCGAGCGCTGCGGCTTGGGGCCGGCGGCAAAGCCGCGCGCCAGCTCCAGCAGTGCGGCGGTGCCGCTGGCATTGTCCAGCGCGCCGTTGAAGATGGTGTCACCGCGTGCGTCCGGCTTGCCGACGCCGATGTGGTCCCAATGCGCGCTGTAGATCAGCGTTTCATCCGGATGCGTGCTGCCTGGCAGCCGTGCAACCACGTTGTGCGAGGTGATCACGTCGGATTTGACCTGGTAGCTGGCGCTCAGCCCCTGGCCCTTGAGTTCCACCGGCTTGAAGCCGCGCGTCTGCGCCTGCTTCTTCAAGGTGTCGAAATCCAGCCCGGCCTGCTTGAACAGGTCGGCGGCCAGATCGCGCTGGATCCAGCCTTCCAGGGTGGGATGCGCGGCGCGCGGGTTGTCGCGCACCACGTCGAACATGGTGTTGGTGTTGGAGCTGGCCACGGTGTCCCAGCCATAGGAGGCGGGCGCGGTTTCGTGCACCACCAGCACGCCGAGCGCGCCCTGGCGGGCGCCTTCTTCGTACTTGTAGGTCCAGCGGCCGTAGTAGGTCATGCCGGCGCCGTCGAAGGCGCCCTTGCCGGTTTCGAAATCCGGGTCGTTGATCAGCACCACCGCGATCTTGCCCTTCAGGTCCACGCCCTTGAAGTCGTCCCAGTCACGCTCCGGCGCCTTGACGCCGTAGCCGACGAACACCAGCGGTGCGTTGGCGATGTCGACCTTGGACGAGCCGTCCAGCGCGGCGCGGATGGCGATCTGCTTGCCCTGGGTCAGCGCCTGCGGCTTGCCGGCGTGCTGCAGGGCGATGGTCGGCGTGCCGACGATATCGGCGCGGCGCAGCGGCACCGCCTGGGTCCAGGCGCGCTTGCCGTCGGTCAGATCGCCGCCCGGCTGCAGGCCGGCGTCGGCGAACTGTTTGCTCAGGTAGGCAATGGTCTTTTCCTCGCCGGCGGTGGCCGGGCCGCGGCCTTCATAGGCATCGGAGGCCAGCTCCTTGACGTCGCGCGAGATGCGCGCGCCATCGAAGCTCGGCGTCGTCGCCATCAGTGCGGTCGAGACCGCCATCGCCAGCATTCCCATTGCAACGCGTTTGGTAACAACTCGCTTCACTGCAGCACCCAGGTAGTGTCCGAACAGCCCTGGAGTGTAGCCACTGCGACGTTCGATCGGGTGTGCACGGCGGCGAGCGATGCCCGCCGCCGCCGACCGGCGCCACTGCCGCTCAGAACAGGTCGACGCTGCCGACCTGCTGGGCGACCTGCTGCATCCTTCCGCTGGCCACCAGTTCGGCGTACACCTCGGTGCGATTGCGGCCGTGCTGCTTTGCCCAGTACAGCGCCTTGTCGGCCTCGTCGAGCAGCTGGCTGATCAACTGGCCGTCGGTGAGCTCGACGATGCCGGTACTGAGCGTGACCTTGCCGACCTGCGGAAACACCTGCTCGGCCACCGCCATACGGAAACGCTCGAACAGGCTCACCGCGATGTCGCGGTCCACGCCGCGCAACACGATCACGAACTCCTCGCCGCCGAAGCGGAACAGCAGATCGTCCTGGCGGAAGCAGCGCTGCATCAACTGCGCAACCAGCAACAGCACCTCGTCGCCATACAGGTGGCCGAAGCTGTCGTTGACGCGCTTGAAGTGATCGATGTCCACGATCCCCAGCCACACGCCTTCGCTGGCCGCTGCATCCGCACCACCGGCGAACAGGCGCAGGATCACATCGTCGAAGGTCTTGCGGTTGCGCAGGCCGGTCAACGCATCGCGCTGGGCATCGTCGAGCAGGCTGCGGTAATTCTGGAAAAAGCGCGCAAAGCCCTGCAGCATCACCTGTTCGGCGGCGCCGGGTGCGCGCGAGCCGCCCACGCGCAGGCAGGTGCGGATGCCGCGTGCCTCCATCATCGGGTACACCAGCAGCGCGCGGCCGTCCTGCTGCAACTGCACCACATCGCCCGGCCCATGCAGGTCAGCCAGTTGCGCGCGCAGCTGCGCGTCGTGGATGTCGGCCACCGTCAGCGACAGCCGGCCATCCTCGCGCAGCCGCGTTTCGGCCATGGTACGGCCGTCCGGTGCGATACGCAGCAACGACAGTTCCTCGGACGCGCAGACCTCGCGCATGGTGCGCAGCAGACTCAGGTCGAGCAGATCGGCATCGCGGATGGCGGTCAGGTCCACCATGCGTTCCAGCAACGGTGCCGTGGTCATTGCCGCATCCCGCGGGCAGACGCAGGCCCGCAGCGCCGGTCACGGCACGCGGGCACACCTCTCGGGCTGGAACGCACTGGCATCACGACGGGTTACCGGCAGTCTCGATGCCGGTTCATCGGCGCTGAACGCGCGAACTTGAGTCCGCCCGCCGGCCGGCGCAGCGCACGGCCAGCCGGCGTACACGGATGTGCAGGCGCACGACCGGCCGGCGCACCAGCGCGCTTACGGCAGTGCGGACTCCAGCGCATCGTCGCCCAGCGCGTGCGCCTGCATCAGGCGCCGGCTGCCGGCATTCAGGCCTTTGACCTGGACGTCCAGCCCATGATGACGCAGCCGCTGCACCACCTTGTCCAGCGCCGCCACCGCGGTGATGTCCCAGAAATGCGCGCGGCCGACGTCGATCACCACTGCGCGGCCAGGCACCTGGCGCGCGTCGAAGGCGTCGATGAACACGTCGGCCGAGGCGAAGAACACCTGCCCGCGCACGTGGTAGGTACGCACACCGTCGTCGCCGTCGCTGTGCGTGATCTGCAGCAGCCCGGCCACCTTGAAGGTGAAGAACACCCCGCTCAACACCACGCCCACCGCCACCCCGGCGGCCAGGTTGCGGGTGACCAGGGTCACCGCCACGGTGGCCAGCATCACCACGCTGGAGGTGCGCGGATGGGTGACCACGGTGCGCAGCGAACGCCAGTCGAAGGTCTCGGCCGAGACCATCACCATGATCGCCACCAACGCGATCACCGGCACCTGCGAGACCCACGGCTTGAGCAGCACCATCAGGATCAGCAGGAACACCCCGGCGAACAGGGTGGAGAGACGGCCCCGCCCGCCGTATTTCACGTTGCCCACGGTCTGTCCGATCATGCCGCAGCCGGCAATGCCGCCGAACAGGCTGGCCGCGGTATTGGCCAGACCCAGCCCGGTGCACTCGCGGTTCTTGTTGCTCGGGGTGTCGGTGAGTTCGTCGACCACGCGTGCGGTCATCAGCGATTCGAGCAGCCCCACCATCGCGATGGCCAGCGCCGGCAGGGCGATGATGCGCAAGGTCTCCAGCGTCAGCGGCACCGCCGGCCATTGCAGGACCGGCAGCGCGTTAGGCAGCTTGCCCAGATCGGCCACCGTCTCCAGTGGCAGGTGCAACGCTGATCCCAGCACCGTCAGCACCAGGATGCACAGCAGCGGCGAAGGAATCGCCGACACGCCCGGCAGCGGCAGCCGCGGCAGGCCGTAGATGATGAGCAGGCCCAACGCCAACATGCCCCAGGTGGCCAGGTTGGCGTGCTGCAGATGCGGCAGCTGCGCGGCGAAGATCAGCACCGCCAGCGCATTGACGAAGCCGGTGCGCACCGAACTGCTGACAAAGCGCATCAGCACGCCCAGCCGCAACAGACCGAACAGGATCTGCACCGCACCGGCCAGCAGCCCGGCCGCCAGCAGATAGGGCAAGCCGTGCGCGGCCACCAGCGGTGCGGCCACCAGGGCCACCGACCCGGCCGCAGCGGAAATCATCGCCGGGCGGCCGCCGAAGAACGCGATGACAATCCCGATCACGAACGACGCGAACAACCCCACTTGCGGGTCGACGCCAGCCACGAACGCAAAGGCGATCACTTCGGGAATCAGCGCAAAGGTAGCGACCGCACCGGCCATCAGTTCGCGCGCAGGCGAGGCGCGCCATTGCGCCAGTTCGGCACGCAGAAAGGACATTGGAAGACACTCCGGGGACAGAAAGGACAGCCTGCGGACAGGCGACAGCGGCGATAGTGTGCGCGAAAGCGACCCGGCCCGCAGCCTGCGTGTGACCGGTGCGGCAATGCGCCTTTCTGTGGTCCGGATCACGCCAAACGATGCGGCCGCGGACCAAGATGCCCCCCTCACCGGGTTCGGGTGTCGAGCCGGGTTCGCTAGGGAGATCACCATGTCCATTTTCAGGACTGCCAGTACGCTCGCACTGGCCACCGCGCTGGCGCTCGCCGCCGCACCGGCCTTCAGCTACTCCATCAGCAACAACAAGATTGTCGACGACAGCGGCAAGGTGGTCCAGCTCAAGGGCGTCAACGTGTTCGGCTTCGAGACCGGCAACCATGTCATGCACGGTCTGTGGGCACGCAACTGGAAGGACATGATCAACCAGATGCAGGGCCTGGGCTTCAACGCCGTGCGTCTGCCGTTCTGCCCGGCCACCCTGCGCAGCAGCACGATGCCGACCAGCATCGATTACAGCCTCAATGCCGATCTGCAGGGCCTGAGCTCGCTGCAGATCCTGGACAAGGTGATCAACGAATTCAACGCGCGCGGCATGTATGTGCTGCTGGATCACCACACCCCCGATTGCGCCGCCATCTCCGAGCTCTGGTACACCGGCTCGTATTCCGAAGCGCAGTGGCTGGACGATCTGCGCTTTGTCGCCAACCGCTACAAGAACGTGCCCAGCGTGATCGGCCTGGACCTGAAGAACGAACCGCACGGTGCCGCCACCTGGGGCACCGGTAACGCGGCCACCGACTGGAACAAGGCCGCCGAGCGCGGCTCGGCCGCGGTGCTGGCGGTGGCGCCGAAGTGGATCATCGCGGTGGAAGGGATCACCGACAATCCGGTCTGCTCGACCAACGGCGGCATCTTCTGGGGCGGCAACCTGCAGCCGCTGGCCTGCACCCCGCTGAACATTCCGGCCAACCGGCTGCTGCTGGCACCGCATGTGTATGGGCCGGACGTGTACGCGCAGGCGTACTTCAACGACAGCAACTTTCCCAACAACATGCCGGCGATCTGGGACCGCCACTTCGGCCAGTTCGCCGGCACGTATGCGCTGCTGCTGGGCGAATTTGGCGGCAAGTACGGCGAAGGCGACGCACGCGACAAGGTCTGGCAGGACGCGCTGGTGAAGTACCTGCGCAGCAAGGGCATCAACGAGGGCTTCTACTGGTCGTGGAATCCCAACAGCGGCGACACTGGCGGCATCCTGCGCGACGACTGGACCAGCGTGCGCGAAGACAAGATGGCGCTGCTGCGGACGCTGTGGGGCACGGTGAGCAGCACCACGCCGACGCCGACTCCCACTCCGACGCCCACGCCAACTCCAACACCGACGCCGACGCCGACACCCAGCGGCAGCTTCAGCACCAAGGTGAGCGTGGACAGCCAGTGGAACGGTGGCTACTGCAACCGCGTGCAGGTCACCAACACCGGCACCGCCAGCGGCACCTGGGCGATCTCGCTACCGGTCACCGGCACCGTCAACAACGCCTGGAACGTCACCTGGTCGCAGAGCGGCAGCACGCTCAAGGCCAGCGGGGTGGACTTCAACCGCACCCTGGCCGCCGGTGCGACGGCCGAATTCGGCTTCTGCGCGGCCGGCTGATGCAATACGGCGGGCACGCGGTGCGTGTCCGCCATTACCTTGCAAGCTGCCGACAGTCTGCAAATCACCAATGTCGCGTCACCCACCGATCGCTGCATCGATGCCCATGACCTTGTAGGAGCGCCCCCGGGCGCGATGAAGCATTATCGGTAACGCCCCATCGCGCCCGGGGGCGCTCCTACATTGCAGCTGCCGCAAGCGAACGCTGCCGCAATTAGCATTCAACCCGCATGTGAATCAGCCGCTATTCATGACATAGCGCCCTACGCGCGTTCTGGATGCCGTTGCCATGCCTGTTGTCTCCCTGTTGCGTCGTCACGTTGCCAATCTCCCGCTTACCCGCAAGTTCGTGCTGTTGTGCAGCTTGTTGACGGTGGGCGTGATCCTGCTGGCAGTGGCCGCGGCCCGCCTGCAATACCTGGACCTGATCGAGGCGCGCAAGCTCAGCGTCAAGACCGAGGTGGAGATGGGCCTGACCGTGATGCAGCACTACGCAGACAAGGCCAAGGCCGGCGAGCTGACGGTCGAACAGGCCAAGGAAGCTGCACGCACCACGCTGGCGGACATGCGCACCAACGACGGGGTGGATTACTTCTTCATCGTCGACCCGCAGATGCGCATCCTGATGCATCCCAAGCGCGCCGTCGGCACCGACATGAGCGACTACAAGAGCGATGCCGGGCAGTACGTCTATCGCGACATCAAGACGGCGATCGAGCGCGGCAACGGCTTCAGTTACTACGACGCGCCCAAGCCGGGCAAGCAGGAACAGCTGCCCAAGATCAGCTATGCCAAAACTTTTCCGGCCTGGAACTGGGTATTGGTGATGGGCGTGTACGCCGAGGACATCCAGGTGCAGGCCTGGGGCTTCACCCGCACCCTGACCCTGATCGGCGGCGCCTTGGTGGCGATGGTGATCGGCCTGTGCTGGTTGATCGCCTCGGCGATGGCGGCACCGCTGCGGGCAGCATCGCGTACCGCAGAGGCGATCGCCTCGGGCCGCTTCGACAACGATATCCGGGTCGAGTCGCGCGACGAAACCGGCCAGCTGATGCACAGCATGCAGCAGATGCAGACCCAGTTGCAGCGCTTCAACGGCGAAATGCAGACCATGATCCGCCTGCAGCAGGGCGAGAACATTGCGCACCGCATTCCGGAGGATTTCCCCGGCGATTACGGCACCCTGGCGCACGGCGTGAACACGGTGGTGTTCGAGCATCTGGATGCCATCAACGAGGCGATGGACCTGATGGGCGAGTACGGCCGCGGCGATCTGCGCCGTGACATGCGTCGCCTGCCCGGCCAGCGCGCGGCGCTGCACGAAGCGCTGGACACTGTGAAGAGCAACCTGTCGGCGATCAACAGCGACATCGCACGCCTGGCCGACGCGGCCGCGCGCGGCGATTTCTCCGCACGCGGCGAGCAGGCGCGCTACCAGTTCGCATTCGCCGAAATGGTGCAGGCATTGAACCGCCTGATGCAGCAGGCCGATGCAGGCCTGGACGATGTCGGCCGCATCATGGCCGCGATTGCCGATGGCGATCTGTCGCAGCGGGTGGAATCGCATTACGAGGGCGCATTCGGCCGCCTGGCCAATGCGGCCAACCGTACGGCGATCCAGCTGACCACCATCGTGCAGGGCATCCAGCACTCGGCCGAGATGATCAACACCGCCGCCGGCGAGATCGCCAGCGGCAATGCCGACCTGTCCACGCGCACCGAGCACCAGGCGGCGAACCTGGAAGAAACCGCCGCGTCGATGGAAGAACTCACCTCCACCGTGCGCCAGAACGCCGACAACGCGCGCCAGGCCAATCAGCTGGTCAAGGGCACCGGCGAAGTGGCCGAAAGCGGCGGCCGCGTGGTGCAGGAAGTGGTCAGCACCATGCAGGCGATCACGCAATCGTCGGCACGGATCTCCGACATCATCGGGGTGATCGACGGCATTGCGTTCCAGACCAATATCCTGGCCTTGAACGCGGCGGTGGAAGCGGCACGCGCCGGCGAGCAGGGTCGCGGATTTGCGGTGGTGGCCACCGAAGTGCGCGCGCTGGCGCAGCGTTCGGCCGGCGCGGCCAAGGAGATCAAGCAGCTGATCTCCGATTCGGTGGAAAAAGTGGCGCAGGGCTCGGACCTGGTGCAACAGGCCGGCAGCACGATGACCGAGGTGGTCAGTTCGGTACAGCGGGTGACCGACATCATGGCCGAGATCACCGCCGCCAGCACCGAGCAAAGCGCCGGCATCGAGCAGGTCAGCACCACGGTGATGCAGCTGGATGAAATGACCCAGCAGAACGCGGCACTGGTGGAAGAAGCCACCGCTGCGGCACGCAGCATGGAAGACCAAGCGGCGGATCTGACCCGCGCAGTGGCAGTGTTCCGGTTGGTGCCGCAGCAGGCTGCACTGACGCAACGGCGCTCGGTGGTGCAGGCGGCTTGATGGAGGGATGTAGAGCGCCTCTCCCTGCGAGCGCGAAGGCACGGCATGCGCGCCACTGGCGCGCGTGACGCAAACGCGGGCTGGGGCGCGGAGCGGGGATTCGGGCAAGCGTGCCCGAAAGCCGCATATGCACAGAACAAGCGCGTCATCGAATCCAAAAAAGCTGACCAGACCGCAGATCAGCAGACAGCCGCACAACGTGCACGGCTCACAACCATGCATACCGACTATCCCGATGGGTCCTTGCCCGCCTACCGTCGCGGGACCTTACGCGGCATGGATGCCGCGTAAGAGCCTACAAGGACGTACTTGCGGCGTGTCCTGCGATGGTAGGCGGGCAAGGGCCCTGCAGCGACGTCACAGATCCTCCGCGCTGCAACTGAGCTATCCGCATTGCAAGTCGGTCGAAGTGCAATGCTCTAGAGCAACCAAGACTTCGACTCGCGGCGGCGTTGAGGCGTGATGCCTAATTCAAACGCTCAGTGGGTGTTGGGTAGGCCGTACCCTCATCCGCCCTGCGGGCACCTTCTCCCGGAGGGAGAAGGGAGTGCTCTGGTTGATGCGGTTTTATGGGCAAGTCGTAGCCTCGCTCGCCCTGCGGGTGCCTTCTCCTGTTGGGAGAAGTGCGTGTTGCTGCATGCGCTGCGTCAGCGCGCGGCGTCGCGTCCGGCGGTGGCACTGCCGTGGCGGGCGCGTTTGACGGCGTACATCGCTTCGTCTGCCGCGTGCATCAGGCTGGCAGCGTCGGCCTGCTGGCCGTGTTGCCAGGCGACGCCGATGCTGGACCGGATCGGCAGATGTTGCTCACCGAACATGGCGCCCGCCGCCGATGCGGCGCGGATCCGGTCTGCCACGGCGGCGCATTCGGTCTGCGGATCCTGCAGGTTGTCCAGCAGCACCACGAATTCGTCGCCGGCCAGGCGTGCCACCAGATAGCGGCCTTCGGCCGCCTGCTGCAGGCAGCGGCCGAAGGCGACCAGTACCGCGTCGCCGGCGCGGTGGCCGTGGACGTCGTTGATGCGTTTGAAGCCGTCCAGATCCAGGAACATCACCGCGACCGCGCACTGCCGCTGTTGCGCCTGGGTCACCGCAACCTGCAGCGCCTCGGACCAGGCGTGGCGATTGGGCAGGCCGGTCAGGGCGTCGCGGGTCGCACGCTCGTGCATCAGCCGATGCAGGGTCTTGTGCGCCGTGACATCCTGCGCCATCAGGAAGAATCCCTGCGCCTGCGCCGCTGCGCCCTGCATTTCCGGCACCAGGGTGATTTCCACATCGCGCGGTGTCGCGCCACCACGCAGAACGTGTTCGAAGTGGGCCCGCTGCCCGGCGCTCACCTGCGCCAGCGCAGTGCGCGCCTCCGCACCGAGCTCCTCGCCCAGTACTTGGGTGATCGCGCAGCCGACCAGACTGGCCGGCTCCACGCCGAGCCAGTCGCGATGCGCCTGGTTGGCGAACAGGCAGCGCTGCGCGGCATCGTAATGTCCCACCAGGGTGGGGGTGGCATCGCTGATCGCACGCAGCCGCGCTTCGCTTTCGGCCAGGCGCTCGGCGGCGACATGGCGTTCGGTGACGTCCTGGATCTGCGAGACGAAATGCACCGGCGCGCCGCTGCTGTCGCGCACCAGCGACACCGACAGCTGCGCCCAGATCACCGCGCCCTGCTGGCTGATGTAGCGCTTGGCCAGGCTGTAATTGTCGCGCTTGCCGTCGATCAGTTCCTGCACCAGGCGCAGGTCCATGTCCAGATCGTCGGGGTGAGTGATGGTCTGGAAGGTGGTGCGCAACAGCTGCTCGCGCGGATATCCCAGGATGCTGCACAGCGACGGGTTGACGTCGCGCCAGTCGCCATCCAGCGAGACGATCGCCATGCCCTGCGGGGCGGTTTCGAACGCACCGCGGAAGTGCTCGGCCGCCAGCTGCGCGGCGGCCTGCGCCTGCAGCTCGGCGGTGACGTCGATGGCCATTGCCAGATAGCCGGACAGTCCCTGCTGCGCGTCGTGGATGATGTTGAAGCACAGCCGGACGCGCCGCAGTCCGCCGTCCTTGCGCACCAGGGTCCAGATTTCTTCTTCGAGCAAGTCGCCTGCAGCGGCGGCGGCCAGCTTGATGTACGACGGCGGCGACAACGCCAGCGTGGCCATGTGCCGCTCCAGCTCGGCCGGCAGGTGGAACTGCGCCGGGCAGCGGCCCAACACCTCGTCGGCCGCGTAGCCCAACAGGCGCTCGGCGCCGGGGTTGAACAATTCGATGCGCCCGTTCGGATCGAACGCGATGATCGCCACATCCTGCGAGGCGTCCACCAGCGACTGCAGGCGTGCGCGCTCGCCCGCCAGCGCAGCCGAGGCATCGCGCAACTGGGTGATGTCGTGCATCACGCATACCGCACCCAATGCCGCGCCCTGGTCGCTGACCACCGGGTCGGCATTGCACAGCACGCTGCGTGCCGGCTGGCCGGTGGCACGGATCACCATCTCGGCATTACGCACGTGCTCGCCGGCCCAGGCGCGCACCAGCGGGATGGCCTCGGTGGGCAGCAGCGCACTGCCGTCGGCGTTATAGAGATCGAAGTGCTGGGCCCATTGCGTCGGCGGCAACAGGCGCGGATCGGTACCGTGCCATTGCCGTGCGGCGTGGTTGAACTCATGCAGCAGCCCGTCGCTGTCGCAGGACACCACGCCGTCGGGCATGGCTTCCAGCAAACGGCTCAGGGTCTGCCGCTGCGCCTGCGCAGCCAACCGGTCGCGACGCGCCTCCAGTTGACCGACGGCCTGCCGCGCCAGGCGGATCAGGCCTTGCTTCTGGTTTTCGTCGAGCAGCCGCGATTGGGTGCTGAGCGTGCACAAGGTGCCGTAGGCATAGCCCTCACGGCCGACCAGCGGCACGCCCGCATACGAGCGTACCCCTGGCGCGGCAGTGACCAGCGGGTTGCGCGCGAAGCGCGGATCGGCCACCGCATCGGGCACTTCCAGCAGCTCGGTCCCCATCACCGTATAGGAACAGAACGACATCGCGCGCGGGGTACCTTCCAGATCGGTGCCACAACGCGCCTTGAACCACTGGCGGTCGGCGTCCAGCAGCGACACCAGCGCCATCGGGGCGCCGGTGATGTGGGCCGCCAGCCAGGCGATATCGTCGAATTCGGCCTCCGGCTCGGTATCCAGCACCCCCAACCGACGCACCGCCTCCACGCGCAGGGCGTCGTCGGCGGGAATGGGTACGGGCGGCAACAGGACGGTCATGGCGTGATCGGCGGGCAACGTCTGGGCAAGGTAGGTCGCCCCAGGTAACGGCGAGGCGATGATCAACTTGAGCGCGTGCGCCGGGCCTGCTGGCGGGCCGGTGGTTGCCGCACCCCCACTCGCGCCGGCCCGGGCGTCCCGTCGCACGCCGCCCTGCCGGCAGCCGCACCTGCCCCCCTGCCGGACAGCATTTGCGACGCCGACAGGCAGCCACTACCCTCGGCCGATTGTCCTGCTCTGGAGTGTCACATGCTGCGTCCGCTGTCCCTGTTGATCGCCGGTGTGCTCGGCGTCGCTGCCGGTACCGTTGCTCCCGCCGTCGCTGCCGCCCCGGCCAGCCTGTCCAAGCCCGCGGCCAGCAGTGCCATTCCCGAGATCGGCTACACCCGCTTCACCCTGCCCAACGGCCTGACCGTGGTGGTGCACGAAGACCACAAGGCGCCGGTGGTGGCGGTGAGCATCTGGTACCACATCGGTTCCGGCGACGAACCGGCCGGCAAGACCGGCTTTGCGCACCTGTTCGAGCACCTGATGTTCTCCGGCTCGGAGAACAACAAGGGCAGCTTCTTCGCGCCGCTGGAAAAGGTCGGCACCACCGACATGAACGGCACCACCTGGTTCGACCGCACCAACTATTTCGAGACCGTGCCGACCACCGCGCTGGACACCGCGCTGTGGCTGGAATCGGACCGCATGGGCCACCTGCTCGGCGCGATCGGCCAGGAAGAACTCGACACCCAGCGCGGCGTGGTACAGAACGAGAAGCGCCAGGGCGAGAACCGCCCCTACGGCCGCGTGGACCAGAACATCCTGTCCAACCTGTTCCCGGCCAACCACCCGTACCAGCACGACACCATCGGCTCGATGGAAGATCTGGACGCGGCTTCGCTGGCCGACGTCAAACAGTGGTTCAACGACAACTACGGCGCGGCCAATACCACCCTGGTGCTGGCCGGCGACATCACCGTGGCGCAGGCGCGTGCCAAGGCGCTGCAGTATTTCGGCGACATCCCGTCCGGCAAGCCGGTGGCGCGCCAGCAGCCGTGGGTGACCCCGCTGGCCGCGCAGAAGCGTGGCGTGCAGCACGACCACGTCTCGCAGCCGCGCATCTACCGCACCTGGGCCGCACCGCAGCTGGGCAGCGATGCGGCGATCCAGCTGGACCTGGCCACCACCGTGCTCGGCGGCGGCAAGACCTCGCGGCTGTATCAGCGCCTGGTCTACCAGGACAATCTGGTCGATGACGTGTCGGCGGCGATCCAGCCGTTCGCACTGTCCAGCCAGGTGCAGATCCAGGCCGACGTGAAGGACGGCGTGGACCCGGCCAAGGTCGAGGCGATCATCGACGAGGAGCTCAAGAAGTTCATTGCCCAGGGCCCGACCGCCGACGAGCTGCAGCGCGCGCAGGTGGCCTACCGCGCCGGCTTCGTGCGCGGGCTGGAAAAGGTCGGCGGCTTCGGTGGCAAGGCGGTGATCCTGGCCGAGGGCCAGGTCTACCGCGGCGACCCGGGCGCCTACAAGCAGGATCTGCAGCGCGGCCAGGCCGCCACCGTGGACAGCGTCAAGCAGACCGCGGCCACCTGGTTCGGCAAGGGCGACTATCTGCTCACCGTGCTGCCGGCCGGCAAGGACTTCGACCCCGCCGCCGAAGACAAGGCGGTGGTCGCGCGTGGCGAAGAACCCGGCAAGCCGGCGCCCAGGCTGCCGGCCGCTGGCAAATACAAAACCACCGCCTCCACGCTGGACCGCAGCAAGGGCGTGCCGCAGACCAGCCAGTTCCCCGACCTGAGCTTCCCGCAGCTGCAGCGCGGCAAGTTGAAGAACGGCGTCGAGGTGATCCTGGCCGAGCGCCACACCATCCCGGTCACCCAGGTGGAGCTGCTGTTCGATGCCGGGTATGCGGCCGACCAGGGCAACAAGCTCGGTACCGCCAGCTTCAGCGCCGCGCTGATGAACGAGAGCACCGCCGCGCTGGATTCGGTGGAAGTGGCGCAGCGTCGCCAGCGCCTGGGCGCCATCACGGCGGTCGGCTGCGATCTGGACAGCTGCAGCGCCTCGCTGGATGCGCTCAACGACCAGTTGCAGCCGTCGCTGCAGCTGTTCTCCGACATCGTGCGCAACCCGGCCTTCAAGGCTGCCGACATCGAGCGCATCCGTGGCCAGTGGCTGGCCGGCATTGCGCAGGAAAAGACCCAGCCCAACAGCCTGGCGCTGCGTGCGCTGCCGCCGTTGCTGTTCGGCCAGAACCACCCCTACGGCATCCCGCTCACCGGCAGCGGCACCGAGGCGGCGATCAAGAGCCTCAACGCCCAGGACCTGCAGGCCTTCCACCGCCAGTGGCTGCGTCCGGACAACCTGCGCATCCTGGTGGCCGGCGATACCACGCTGGCGCAGATCATCCCGCAGCTGGATGCCGCCTTCGGTGACTGGAAGGCGCCTGCCACGCCGTTGCCGAAGAAGAACCTGGTCCAGGTCGCCGCGCAGCCCAAGCCGCGCGTGTACCTGATCAACCGCCCGGATGCGCCGCAGTCGGTGATTCTCGCCGGCCTGCTCGCACCGTCCACCAAGGCGCCGGACAATCTGGCGATCGGCGTGGCTAACGGCGCCTTCGGTGGCACCTTCACCTCGCGCCTGAACATGAACCTGCGCGAGAACAAGCGCTGGGCCTACGGTGCCGGTACCCGCATGCTGGATGCGCAGGGCCAGCGGCCGTACATGTTCTCCGCGCCAGTGCAGACCGACAAGACCGCCGAGTCGGCCAACGAGATCCTCAAGGAAGCCACCGCGATCATCGGCGACAAGCCGCTGACCACCGACGAGATCGAGAAGATCAAGAACCAGCGCATCCGCGCCCTGCCCGGCAGCTTCGAAACCACCGGTGCGGTGCTAGGTGCGATCGAAGGCATCGTGCAGTTCGACCGCCCCGACGATTACGTGCAGACGCTCAAGCCGCGCCTGGAAGCGATCGACCAGCCGGCCGCGCAGAAGGCCATCAAGGAAATCATCGCGCCCAACGCGATGACCTGGGTGATCGTGGGCGACCTGAAGAAGATCGAAGCCCCGGTGCGTGCGCTCAAGCTGGGTGAGGTGCAGGTGCTGGACGTGGACGGCAAGCCGGTCAAGCGCTGAGGCTGGTCAGTCGCACACCGACGGCGCGGCTTTCGAGCCGCGCCGTTGCCAGATCCGCGTACGCAACGGTGCGTGCGCGTATGAGTCGCCGGTGCCTGCGTGCAATGCGCAGGCATCACACTTGGGTTTGAAATCTCGCGCCGGCGCTTCAGTCCGCCGGTTGCATGTCCCCTAGCCTGCGCAGCGCGGCGGATGCGGATCTGAATCCGCCCTGCAGGCTGTGCTCGGGCGCATGGCAAATCCACGCGGCGTTATCGATGGTGCCGGTATCGTGGCCTCTTTCTCGCTCGCGCTTGTCCGACTTACCCGATGAAGCAAATGCCCCCGGCTGACGAAGCCTCCCGCCAACAGGTCCTGGACGGCTATCGCATCGTCGACAGCCTGCCCGAGGACACTTACCAGGACGTCGTGCAGGTGGCGGCCTCGCTGTGCGACACGCCGATCGCACTGATGTCGCTGGTCGATCGCGACCGCCAATGGTTCAAGGCCCAGCTCGGTCTGGGCATGCAGCAGACCGATCGCAGCCAGGCCGTGTGCGATCACGCCATCCGCAGCCCCGAGCAATTGATGGAAGTACGCGACCTCACCCAGGACAGCCGCTTTGCCGATGTCTCGGTCGTCACCGGCGAGACCGGCGCGCGCTTCTATGCCGGCATGCCGCTGGTCACCTCCGACGGCGTGGCGTTGGGCACCGTCTGTGTGCTCGACACCGAGCCGCGCACGCTCACCGACACTCAACGCGCCGGGCTGCAGGCATTGGCGCGCGTCACCATGCGCCTGCTGGACGAGCGCAAGCGCGAGCTGCAGCTCGAGCGCGAGGCGATCCTGCAGCCGGTGGCACCGGCGGCCGCCGATGCCGGTTATTACCTGGTGATTCTGGAAGTGCAGGAACTGGCCGCGCTGGCTGAAAAACAGAGCGAGCGGCTCCTGGGTCGCGCCTTGCAACAGCTCGACCAGGCCCTGGCCGCGCAGGCGCAAGTCAACGGCGACAGTGTGGACCGCGTGACCGACAGCGCCGAATTCATCGCCGTACTGCGCGATCCCAATGCCGAACAGAAGCTGCAGCGCCTGCGCGACATCGCCAAGCAGCAGCATGCGCACGGGCTGACGGTGCTGATCGGCCAGGCGCAGGCAACCCGTGGCGACGAGCCGATCGGGCAAGTGTTCCTGCGCGCGGAAGTCGCGCTGAGTGTCGAGAAAGACCGTTACCGCCAGAGTCTGGCGCAGGACGGCCTCAGCGCCTGATGTAGCGCGGGGCGACAGTCCGGCTGCCGGCTGATCCGCCGTTTCATGGACCTGCCCTCACAACTCCCGCTGCGCGCCTCCAACCGCGCTTGCGTCGCGGGCGCTCCGAGACACACGCGCGCTTGCCGCGAAAGCCGTGCTTTCTTACCCCGGCGGGAGGGGGCTCTAGTCCCGATACCTGACGAAGACTGCCTTACTTCTTCAATCAATCAGTTGCCAACGCCAGGTTCGGCTGCAGGGCCCTTGCCCGCCCACCATCGCAGGACACGCCGCAAGTACGTCCATGTAGGCTCTTACGCGGCATCCATGCCGCGTAAGGTCCCGCGACGGTGGGCAGGCAAGGACCAGCCAAGATGGTCGGTGTGCATGGTTTTAAACGAGGCAACCAATCAACTGTCTGGTGCGGGACCCTTGGCGGCATGGATGCAGCCAAGGAGCCTCCATGGACGGACTCACGGCGTGTCCGCGAGCGGTGAGGGCACTGCGCACTCGACTCAGTCGCGGTCACACGTCAACGCTGCGAGTGTGATCGATACGTTGCCGCCATCGGTACAGCCTTAGAGAGGTTTTGCCCGCCACTGCTGGTCAGCTGCACCCAACCGCAGCCACTGCCCCACTCACCCGATCGCACACTGCTTCAACTGGCGGTCCGCGTACCACAGCGCGCGACGGGCCAGATCGTAGGCGCTGTCGGCCTGGCGCGGCAGCATCTGTGCGGCCATCACCGGGTCGGCGCCGTTGTTCAAGGCGTGCTCGGCACGCTCCAGATCGCCCAGGTGCGTGCGCACCGGCGACAACAGGGATTTGCGTTTGGACGCATCGCAACGCGCGCTGCGCTGCTCCAGCGCGGCCAGCGCCTCGCGGATGCGGCGGCTGGCTTCGCCCTTGAGATCGGGCGGTGTCTCGTGCGCGATCGGCGCGGCCTTATAGGCATCGCCGGTCGCCTCGCTGCCCATCTCGGCCTGATTGCCCGCCAGCGCGGGGTTGAAGCGCACATCCGGCGGTGGTCGCGCCTTGGCCACCTGCGTCTGCGGCCCGTTGAGCATGTCGTTGAACTTCTTCATGCCGCGATTCATTTCCTGCATCGCCACATCGCCCAGCGTGCCGTCGCTCTTCCAGTCCTTGGCAAAGCGCGTGTCCTGGTATTGCACCGGATTGACCCGTTCCATCACGTTGCGCGCCTTGGCCTGCGCGCGTTCGTCGGCCATGCCCGGTGGCACCGCGGCGCCGGCTTGCGCCATCGAGTCGACCTGCGCATCGCGCGGCATGCGCAAGCGGCCTTCGCGGGTGTAGAGCTGGGCCGCCATCGATTCGCCAGCGGGCGCGTTGGCGGCCGCCACCTGCCGCTGCGGCGGTGGGGTGCGTGTCGGCGGTGGCGCACTGCGCGCGGATGAGGCCGCGGCAGGGGCCGCGCGCGGTGTGGAGTCGCGTTGCTGCGGCGGTGTCGCCGGCGCCGGCGCCGGCAACGTCAACTGCGGGCGCGGCACGAAATACACCTGCAAACTGTCGTCGTGTCGCACCGTGTTGCGTGGCGGTGGCATATACAGCAACAGACAGGCAAGAAAGAACAGGATGGCGCCCGTGCATGCGACAGCGGCGACATGCGGGACAAGCGTTTCCTTCCTGCGGGTAATCACAATGCGGGAGACCGATGAGATGAGAGATGCGCACGCCGCACCGTGAACCCGGTGCAGGACGCGCAAATCTAGCGGGCGTGGCGTTTGCGCGCGTTTGAAATTCGTTGTTTGGGCCGCAGGCGCCAGCCGCCATTCACATTAGCGAGCGTGGCGGCCGACGCCCGCTGCTTGCCGACAGGCACTGCCCTGCCCCGGCAGTATGGATCCTGCAGGCTGTGCCGGCGGTCGTTCGCCCTACGGCGGTCGATGCCGGCTGGCCAGTATGCGCACGTACCTCAGCCATCCTCCGGGCGGTACAGCCGCTGGCAGACCTCGCAGAAAAACGCCCGCCGCCCGGCCTTGCCCAGGTGCTTTCGATACTGCAGCGGCGCGCCGTCGCGCGGGCAGCTGGTTTTGGTATGCACCTGATAATGCTTCTTCAGCACGAAGGCCTTTTTCCAGCTGTAGAAGTCGAAGCTATAGTCGCGCGCCTGGGTGACCAGCTCGCCGAGCTTGCGCGCTGGCAATGCGCCCACCGTGCTTTCCGGATGCACGCGGATGCGGTGCAGCACTTCGTTCTTGATGATGTTGCCGACGCCGGCAAAGATGGTCTGGTCCAGCAATGCATCGGCGGCCAACATGCCGGGTGCGGCGCGTAACTTGCGCCGTGCCTGCGCGCCATCCCAGAGCGGGTTCATGACATCCGCCGTCCAGTCGTAGACCTCATCCAGCGGGCGCTCGATGAACTGCACCGAACAGGCGTAGAAGTTCAATCGCTGGCCCTTGGAAAACTCCAGGCGCAGACGCGGCACCGCATTCGGCTTGTCCTCGTCGATGCGATAACTGCCGAACAACAGAAAGTGGATGCGCACGCTGAACTGCGCACACTCGATCAGGAAGTGCTTGCCCCAGCTGCGTAACGCCAGCACCTTTTGCTGCTCCAGCCGCGCGATGTCCTGCTTGCTGTTACCGGACACGCGCAGGATCTTGCGGCCAACAAACGCTTCGGTCTGTTCGCGCAGGATGACAAGGGAAGGACCTTCTGGCATGCGCCCAGTATCGAAGTCGTCGGTGAGTCGGCCGTGAGCGCAGTGCACACGCAACGCTGACATGCGCGCATGCATAGAGTGCTGCCCACCCGTCTTGCGTACACCTCATGCAGGCTCGTTCATCCATCGCCCTGCCGCGCGTGCGCTGTGGCTGCGCAGGCTGGTCGATTCCGGCCGCCGACCGCGCCGCATTCGGCGATGGTGCCAGCGTCTTGCAGCGCTACGCCACACGTTTTGATGCGGTGGAAATCAACTCCTCGTTCCATCGTCCGCACCGTGCCAGTACCTACGCACGCTGGGCCGACAGCGTGCCGGAGGATTTCCGCTTTTCGGTCAAGCTGCCGCGCAGCATCAGCCACGATGCACGCCTGCTTGGTACCGGCGCATTGCTGGATGCCTTCCTCGCCCAGGCCGGTGCGCTGGGCACGCGACTGGGCTGCCTGCTGCTGCAACTGCCGCCCAGCGCTATGTTCGATGCGCCGGTGGCGGCCAGGTCTTTCGCCATGCTGCGGCGGCGCTGGGACGGCGGCGTGGTCTGCGAACCGCGCCATGCCAGCTGGTTTCTCCCGCAGGCACAGGCGCTGCTGGCACGCCACCGCATCGCACGCTGCGCCGCCGATCCGGCGCCGGTGCCGGACGCCGCCACACCGGGTGCGACAGCCGGCCCGCAGTACTGGCGCTGGCATGGCGCAGCGCGCATCTACTACAGCAGCTACGACGCCAGTGCGCTGCAGACACTGGCCGACGCGGTGCGCAACGCAGCGCAGGACGCGACGCATCCGCAGGCAGAACGCTGGGTGATCTTCGACAACACCGCCGCCGGGCTGGCGGTGCCCAACGCGCTGCAGCTGCAGCGTTTGTTGCAGACCGGTCGGCCGCGCCAAGGCTGACGCATAAGGACAGCAAGCCGCCTGGCTTTGTTCGGCGTGCCACCGGTGCGTCCACGCCGCTGCAATCGGTCAGGCGAGCAAGGCCGAGCTGCCACCGGCCAGTCCACACGCGCACCGGCTGCCGTGCACTGGCAGTGCCGCCCACCCGCCGCGCGCTGTGGCGCGCATCTTGCAGCGATGTCGGCAATCCGACGCGGTCCGCACGTGGCTCAAGCTGCCTCGATCCGGGCCGATAGGCCTGAATCGGCAACGCAACCCGCGCAGCCACCTGCAGCCCCGCGCCGGATCACCTTGCTGAATCCAGTCGTCTCCGTGCGAAGCCTGTCGGCCTGCCGACACCGTCGTCCGGCCCCGCCCGCCACTTCGGTCGTTTACCATGCCGCACGTCACTGCCCGTTCTGGAGATGCCATGAGTTCTGCCGCGCCCCCGTGCTGCACGTCGCTGCTTGGCCTGTCGCTGAGCATGTTCGTGGCGCCCTGCACGTTGACCGCCGCGCCCATGGACACTCCGGTCGTCAACGCACCGGCGGCCACGCCGCCCACGCCCGACCTGGCCTACCCGGAACTGTTCCAGGCGGTGCAGAGCGGCGAGCTGTTCGACGACCAGAAGCACTTCGTCGACTTCCTGCCGCTGCGCGACCCGGCGCTGATCAACGCCGACTATCTGGCGCAGCACGATCACCCCGGCTTTGACCTGCGCAAGTTCGTGGACGCCAATTTCGAAGAGTCGCCGCCGGTGCAGACCGACGCGATCCGCCAGGACACCGCGCTGCGCGAACACATCGACGAGCTGTGGCCCAAGCTGGTGCGCAGCCAGACCCACGTGCCGCCCTACAGCAGCCTGCTGGCGCTGCCGCATCCATACGTGGTGCCGGGCGGGCGCTTCCGCGAGGTATATTACTGGGATTCCTACTTCACCATGCTGGGCCTGGTGAAGAGCGGCGAGACCACGCTCAGCCGCCAGATGCTGGACAACTTCGCCTACCTGATCGACACCTACGGGCATATCCCCAACGGCAATCGCAGCTACTACCTGAGCCGCTCGCAGCCGCCGTTCTTCTCCTACATGGTGGAACTGCAGGCCGGCGTGGAAGGCGAAGCGGTTTACCAGCGCTACCTGCCGCAGCTGCAGAAGGAATACGCCTACTGGATGCAGGGCAGCGAAGACCTGCAGCCCGGCCAGGCCGCGCGCCATGTGGTGCGTCTGGCCGATGGCAGCCTGCTCAACCGCTACTGGGACGAGCGCGACACTCCGCGCCCGGAAGCCTGGCTGCACGACACCCGCACCGCCGCCGAGGCCGGCGACCGCCCGGCCGCCGAGGTCTACCGCGACCTGCGCGCCGGTGCCGAGAGCGGCTGGGACTACACCAGCCGCTGGCTGGCCGATGGGCAGAACCTACGCACCATCCGCACCACCGCCATCGTGCCGATCGACCTGAACAGCCTGCTGTATCACCTGGAGCGCACCCTGGCCCAGGCCTGTGCGCAGCCGGGTGCCGAGTGCACGCAGGACTATGCGGCGCTGGCACTGCGCCGCAAGCAGGCCATCGATGCGCACCTGTGGAACGCGGCCGGTTACTACGCCGACTACGACTGGCAGACCCGCAAGCTCAGCGACCAGGTCACCGCCGCGGCGCTGTATCCGCTGTTCACCGGCCTGGCAACCGACGCGCACGCCAAACGCACCGCCAGCACCGTGCGCGCGCGCCTGCTACGCCCCGGTGGCCTGGCCACCACTGCAGTGAAGACCGGCCAGCAGTGGGACGAGCCCAATGGCTGGGCACCGCTGCAATGGGTGGCGGTGGACGGCCTGCGCCGTTACGGCGAAGACGCGCTGGCGCGCACCATCGGCGAGCGCTTCCTCACCCAGGTGCAGGCGCTGTTCGCGCGCGAGCACAAGCTGGTCGAAAAATACGGCCTGGAAGCCGACGCGGCCGGCGGTGGCGGTGGCGAATACGCGCTGCAGGACGGCTTCGGCTGGACCAACGGCGTCACCTTGATGCTGTTGAACCTGTATCCGGACACCGCGACCAAGCCGGCGCCGGTCAAACGCGTGCGCAAGCCCGAAGCGGCCACGCGCTGAGCGTGCGCCAGCCACTGCCGGGCATGCCCGGTGGCGCTGGCAGCCTCGCGGTTCTGGCAGTCGGCAACGCCAGCGGATCGCTGCAACAAACATCGCCTGATCGCTGCGCCAGTGCAGCGCGCAGCAGCGTGTTCGATTGATTGCTGCTACTGCACCACCGGCCATGCACTGCCGTCATAACCCAGCCGGTTGATGCCCAGGCGCGCGTCGCCACGGTCGTCGTAGTAGTGGTAGACCAGGATGTCGCCGTCGCCATCGCGGAACACCGATTGCCCGCCCGGCCCATGCATGCTGCCCAACCCGGACTGGATCACCGTGCCGCCGCCGTTGCGCATGTCCACCCCGGCGCGATCCAGGTACGGCCCGGTCACCGAGCGCGCACGCCCCACCGCAATCTTGTAGGTGCTGCTGGCGCCCTTGCAGCACGCATCGAACGACACGAACAGGTAGTACCAGCCATTGGCCTGCTGGATGAAAGGCGCCTCCACCGCGCCCGGGGACGGCCGGCTCGCCAGGCTGTAGCGCGTCGTGTTGCCGGACAGCTGCTTGCCGGTGCCGGGATCGAGCTGGATCAGCTTGATCCCCGACCAGAACGAGCCAAACGCCAACCACCATTTGCCATTGCCATCCACCACCAGATTACCGTCGATGGCGTTGTAGTCGTCGCTGCTTTTGGAGGTGTAGACGATACCTTGATCCTTCCACGAGCCAGGCTTGCCGGTGCTGCTGCTGGCAAGCGCAATCGCCGAGGTATTGGTGGCGAACTTGGAGGCGGTGTAATACATCAGATACTTGCCGCCGTGGAAGGACACATCCGGCGCCCACAACTGGTTGTCCGGGTTGTAGCTGCGTACCCAGCTCGGCATGCTGCTGAAGATCGCGCCCGCATTGCTGAACTTGGTGCGGTCGGTACTGGTGACCACGCCGGTGGTGGCGTAGATGTAGTAACGCCCATCGCTCAGCTTGAGCATCGACGGATCGTGCACGATGGTGTCGCCGCTCACCACACCCGGCCCCACTGCCGCTTGCGCGGCTGCGCCATGCAAGCCAGTGGCAGCAGCGGCCAGGGCCAACAGCGACGCAATCGCGCCACCACGCAGCGACATTCCAGACCTGCCACCTTCCACTCGACTGCCACCCACAACGCGCATCGCCCCACTCCTTGAATAACGTAAAGACGTTTTCTGTAGGAGCAATCTAGCTCGGCTAGCAATGCCGCGAATCCGACGCCGATCTCAGAAGCGTTGTGCAAACCGAGCGGTTGTTTTATTTGCGACGTGCCTTCGTGCCGAACTGTGTAATGCAGCTGGGATTGCATACGTCGTAACGTGGCGCGCACAGAGTCACTGCACCAGTGGCGTATCGGCGTCATCTCTTCATCGCCGTGCAGTGCGTCGATGCCAACCCGCATCCATGACGCTGCAAAAAGCTGCAGTACCACTTCGCCACCACGCATAGATCCTGATGGAGGGTCGCCTGGTTGTAGCAGTCATCGCGCGCGACGCGCTGACTGAGCACCATGTGCGCCGCAACATCGGCGCGCCATCTGTGCAGACGCACAGCGACGCGCACACCAGTATGCTTCGAAGATACAGGCCTGCCGCGTATCATGCGCACTCTTTCACCCTCCAGGACGGACCCATGGCCGTACGCACGCTCAACGAATTTCTCGCCCATTCCAAGGAAAAGGACGTCAGCCCCGATCCGTTCGAACTGGAAAATCCGCACCTGCTGGAGGTGCGCCTCGACGGCATGGTGTGGTCCAAGGCCGGCGCCATGGTCGCGCGCACCGGCAACGTCAAGTTCACCCGCGAGGGGCTGCTGGAGCAGGGCCTGGGCAACCTGCTGAAGAAGGCGGTCAGCGGCGAAGGCATGCAGCTGATGAAGGCCGAAGGCCAGGGCCGGGTGTATCTGGCCGACCTCGGCAAGCTGGTGACCTTGTTGCGTTTGAATGGCGAAGCGATCTTCGTCAACGGCAACGACGTGCTGGCGTTCGAATCCGGCGTCGAGCACAAGATCACGATGATGCGCAAGGTGGCCGGCATGCTGTCCGGCGGCCTGTTCAACGTGCGCCTGAGCGGCCACGGCATCGTGGCGATCACTTCGCACTACGAGCCGCTGACCCTGCCGGTCACCGCCGCCAGCGGCCCGGTGTTCACCGACCCCAATGCCACCGTGGCCTGGTCGGGCACGCTGTCCCCGGAGCTGGTCACCGACGTGTCGATCGGCACGCTGTTCGGCCGTGGCTCGGGCGAAAGCCTGCAGATGCGTTTTGCCGGCGAAGGCTGGGTGGTGGTGCAGCCGTACGAGGAAGCCAGCTTCCAGGCCAAGGGCTGATCCAGGCCGCCCGGCAGCAATCAACAATGCGTCTCGCCTGGTTGCACGCTACGCAGCTGGGCAGTTTTCCGGTCTCGGCGCAGTGCGCAGTGACAGCTGCGCATCCCAGCCCACCCTGTAGGAGCGCCCCTGGGCGCGAGGGCCTTCCCGGTAACGCCGCGTCGTCCCGGTAACGCCGCATCGCGCCCAGGTGCGCTCCTACGGGTTTCCTGCAGTCTGCCGCGCGCTGCACAGCTACCGCGCTGACCCAGCTTGGCATTGCGTGGTCACGCCACCGTAGGCAAAGGATGATTGCGTTGACGGCTCCTCGTAGGAGCGCCCCTGGGCGCGAGGGCTTTCCCGGTAACGCCGCGTCGTCCCGGTAACGCCGCATCGCGCCCTGGTGCGCTCCTACGGGTTTCCTGCAGTCTGTCGCGCGCTGCGCAGCTACCGCGCTGCCCTAGCCTGGTATTGCGTAGTCACGCCACCGTAGGCAAAGGATGATTGCGCTGACGGCACTCTGTAGGAGCGCCCCTGGGCGCGAGGGCCTTCCCGGTAACGCCGCGTCGTCCCGGTAACGCCGCATCGCGCCCAGGTGCGCTGCTACGGGGTTTCCTGCAGTCTGCCGCGCGCTGCACAGCTACCGCGCTGCCCTAGCCTGGCATTGCGTAGTCACGCCACCGTAGGCAAAGGATGATTGCGTTGACGGCTCCTCGTAGGAGCGCCCCTGGGCGCGAGGGCTTTCCCTGCAACGTCGCGTCGTCTCGGTAACGCCGCGTCGCGCCCAGGTGCGCTCCTACGGGTTTCCTGCAGTCTGCCGCGCGCTGCACAGCTACCGGGCTGCCCTAGCCTGGCATTGCGTAGTCACGCAACCGTAGGCAACAGATGATTGCGTTGACGGCACCCCGTAGGAGCGCCCCTGGGCGCGAGGGCCTTCCCGGTAACGCCGCGTCGTCCCGGTAAAGCCGCATCGCGCCCTGGTGCGCTCCTACGGTTTCCGGCTCTGATGCATCACACCCAGCCACGTTTGCGGAACCAGGCCAGCGGCACCAGCATGCTCAGCACGATCACGCCCAGCGCCCAGTAATACGCGTCGTGCCACTTGAGCTCGGGCATGTAGGCGAAGTTCATACCCCAGATGCCGACCAGCACGGTGGGCGGAATGCCGACCACCGAGGCCACCGCCATCACCTTCATCACGTTGTTCTGGTCCATGTTGATCATGCCCAGCACGCTGTCGAGCAGGAACTCGATGCGGTCGTCCATGTGCTGCTGGAACTCGCTCAAGGTGGTCAGGTCCTTGTGCAGCAAGCCGATGCGTTTGGCCGCATCGGCACCGAACCAGTCCGGCGCGGCGTCATCCAGATAGGTGACCAGGCGCAGCAGGCCTTGCCCCGCATTGTGCAGCCCGCCCAGACGCCGGCCCATGCCTCCGACCTGATGCAGCATGCGCTCCAGGTCCTTGGTTTTGTGCGGGTTGTCGAACACCTGCCGGGTGGTGTCGGTGACCTCGGCTTCCAGCGATTCCAGCCGGTCTGCCAGGCGCCCCACCAACTGGTCGAAGATGCGCAACAGCAGGTCGTCGGCGCTATGGCAGGGCTCATGTGCAAGACGCGCGGCCACCGCATCCAGCGAGCCCATGTGCTGCTCGCGCAGGGTCACCAGCATGGTCGGCGACAACGCAAAGCCCAGCGGCGCAGTCGGGCCATCGTCGTCCTGAAAGCGCGGCACGTTGAGAAACAGCACCTCGCCCTGGCGCCGCACCCGGCTGGAGAATTCGATCTCGCCGATGGCCGCGCGATCCGGCAGCGCAAAGCCCACCTTGTCTGCGGCCTGCGCCAGTTCCTGCGCGCTGGCCTGGCACAGGTCGACCCAGCAACCTTGCGTGTGCTGTGTTCCGGCAATCGGGTGCGTCGTGATCATGCGATGGGCCGTGGCGATGGATGGCGGCGAGCATCCCGTTCCACCCGATCCGCGTCAACGTCGCGCGCAAAACGCGCTTAGCTGCCAGTGGCCTTTATCGCAGCGCCGTGCAGCCACAGACGCCAAGGCCCCGCGGTGCGGGGCCTTGATGAGGTCTTCGGTGGATGTCTTGGCTGGTACGCGCGCTCAGCCGCTGCGCGTCTGCTGCCGCTTCACCGCATAACCGATCGCCAGGATCAGGAACCACACCGGGCTGGCCAGCAAGGCCTGGCGCGTGTCGGCCTGCAAGGTCAGCAGCACGATGACGAAGGCGAAGAACGCCAGGCACACGTAGCACATCAACACGCCACCGGGCATCTTGAACGCCGAGGCCGCGTGCTGCTCGGGCCGCTTGCGCCGGTACGCGATGTAGGCGCACAGGATCAGCGACCACACGAACATGAAGAGCACCGCCGACAAGGTGGTGACCAGCGTGAACGCAGTGACCAGGTTGGGGATCAGGTACACCAGCATCGCGCCCAGCAACAGGCACAGGCAGGAGAACAGCAGGCCACGTGCCGGCACCGCCGCACGCGAGAGCTTGGCAAAACCCTTGGGCGCGTGCTGCTCCTCGGCCAGGCCGTAGAGCATGCGGCTGGTGGAGAAGATGCCGCTGTTGGCCGACGAGGTGGCCGAGGTCAGCACCACGAAGTTGATCAGGCTCGCCGCCGCCGGCACGCCGGCCAGCACGAACAGCTCCACGAACGGGCTCTTGTCGGCCACCACCTGCCGCCACGGCGTCACCGCCATGATCGCGATCAGCGCCAGCACGTAGAAAATCAAAATGCGCACCGGGATCGAGTTGATCGCCTTGGGCAGGTTGCGGCGCGGGTCTGCGGTTTCCGCAGCGGTGGTGCCGACCAGCTCGATGCCGACGAAGGCGAACACCGCGATCTGGAACCCGGCAAAGAAGCCGCCAATGCCCATCGGGAACATGCCACCGTCGTTCCACAGGTTCGACAGCGAGGCCACATTGCCCGACGGCGAGCGGAAGCCCCAGGCCACCAGCCCGGCGCCGGTGAGGATCAAGGCGCAGATGGCGATGATCTTGATCAGTGCGAACCAGAACTCCATCTCGCCGAACAACCTGACCGTCACCAGGTTCAGGCTCAGCAGCAACAGCACGCACAGGATGGCCGGGATCCACGGCGCCAATCCGGGAAACCAGAACTGCGCATAGGCGGCGATCGCGATGACGTCGGCGATGGCGGTGATGATCCAGCAGAACCAGTACGTCCACCCGCAGAAGAACCCGGCCCACGGCCCGAGCAGATCGGTGGAAAAGTCGATGAAGGACTTGTACTCCAAGTTGGACAGCAGCAGCTCGCCCATCGCGCGCATCACGAAGAACAGCATCGCGCCGATGATCAGATAGACGAACAGGATCGACGGGCCAGCCAGGCTGATGGTCTTGCCCGAGCCCATGAACAGCCCGGTGCCGATCGCGCCACCGATGGCGATCAGCTGCAGGTGGCGATTGGAGAGACTGCGTTGCAGATGATCGGGCGCGGACGGATCGGACATGGGGCACGGCACCGGCAAGTGAACAAGCAGTCAAAAATACGAGATCGCGGCAGCGCGCACCAGCGGTTTGCGCTGCCGCGCCGGGTAGGCCGCAGCGTGCGCCGGCGAAGGGTGGTTGGCTTGCCCCATCGTGGTGCGCTGCATATCTTCGCGTCCACCGCTGCGTTCACTGAGGAACCACAGCCACCGGGGATGCGCGCACCGCATCGCCGGAGCAGTCATCGCCCTGCCTGGCACTGCCGCGTTGCAATGCTGTCCACTCGCGCTGCGCACGCACATGCACTACCAGGGCACGAGCATAGCCGGTCGACCACGTCCGCAGCATGCCTGCCGCTACGTCCGTCACCCGCGCAGCGCAACATGGCCACCGCTGGTCGGCGATGCATCAAGTACATACCGCCGACAGCGGCGGCGCATCAAGCATCCCGCACAAACCGCGACCCCCGTTGCATTGCGGCCGCTCGCCTGCCGCGGCTCCCACACTCCTGCCCGCTTCCTTGACCCGGCGCACGGACCGCAGATGACGATCGCTGGTCTCCTGCGCAGGCCATTCCTCAGGACACTCCCATGCGCGCGCATACGCATCTACTGCTTGGCCTGGCCTTGCTGACTCCCGTGACCGCACTGGCCGTGCAGGTCGACACACGCGGACACCTCACCGATGCGCGCGGCCAGGCGCTGCAGGTACGCGGCGTGACCTGGCCCGGCTTCGATCGCGCAGCGCTGGCGGCCACCGGACTGCGCAGCAATACGCTGCAGCAACTGCTGGATCAGATGCAGGCATCGGACATCAATACCGTGCGCGTGCCGATCTGTGCGGCAACCCTGCAAGCCAGGCCGGTGGCCGCCGCCGAGGTGGCCGGCGACCCCGCGCTGGCTGGCCTCACTTCCCTGCAGTTGCTCGACGCCGTGGTGCGCGCCAGCACCCAACGCGGCATGCAGGTGCTGCTCGCTTTCGCCGATGGCGCTTGCGATGACGCGGCGCCGCAGCTCGGCACGCAGCACAACGCCTGGATGGAGGGCCTGGGCCTGCTCGCGCGCCGCTACGGCAGCACCGCGGGCATGCTCGGGATCGACCTGGGCAGCAGCGGCTACCGCAATGCCAACTGGGCGGGCAATACGGCAGACACCGACTGGAACCGCATCGCTACGCGGGCAGCGGCCGCGGTGCTGAAGCAGGCGCCGGCCTGGGTGATCGGTGTGGAAGGCGTGGGCAACGACGCGCTCTGCAGCGATTCCGCACGCAAGGCCGCCGGCAGCAATCTGCAGCCGCTCGCCTGCGTGCCGCTGCGCATTCCGCGCGCACATCTGCTGCTGATGCCGAAGCTGGCCGGGCCGGATCGCGACGCGGCGGACGCGTTTGCAGCGGCCGACTTTCCGCGCAGCCTGCCGGCGAGCTGGCAGCGCGATTTCGGACAATTCTCGGCCAATCACGCGGTGCTGCCGGTGAGCCTGGGCGGAGGCCTGGGCGATGGCGATCCACGCGACCGGGCATGGCAACACGCACTGAGCGGGTATCTGCGCAACACCGGCATGCGCAGTGCCGTGCTCGGCAGTTGGGAGGTGGGCAATGCCAACAACGGTGGCCTGCTCGCCAATGATGGCAACCCGCGTGCCGACAAGCTGCAGGTCCTGCATCAGGCCTGGGGACTGACGAGCGCCAGCGCCGCCACGCCGTCGGCGAAGACGGCCGCTGCCGCGGATGCCAGCAAGGCCACCGGCTGGAACAGCACCTTCACCGGCACCGCGACCTACACCAGCTCCGGCTATTCCGGCGGCGCGGTGCTGCTGGATCCCATTCCGAGCAATGCCTTCATCACCGCGCTCAACCCCACCCAGATGAACTTCGGCGGGGTCAGGGCCGCACTGGCCGGCGCCTATCTGGAAGTGACCGGGCCCAAGGGCAAGGCCGTGGTCTACGTCACCGACCTATACCCGGAGGGCGCATCGGGCGGCCTGGATCTATCGCCCAACGCCTTCGCGGCCATCGGCGACACCGTGCAGGGGCGCATCCCGATCAGCTGGAAGATCGTGCGCGCACCCACCACCGGCAACGTGCAATACCGCATCAAGGAAGGCAGCTCGCGCTGGTGGGCGGCGATCCAGGTGCGCAATCACGCCTACCCGGTGGTCAAGTTCGAAGTGAAACAAGGCAGCAGCTGGAAGAGCCTGCAGAAGATGGACTACAACCACTTCCTCGGCGAGCAGCTCGGCAACCAGCCCTTGTCCATTCGGATCACCGATATCCGCGGCAAGGCCATCTTGGACACGATCCCCGCGCTGCCCGAAGACGGCAACAAGCCGGTGTACTTCGAACCCGGGCATGTGCAGTTCCCTTGACGGGGGCATCGCGCCCTCGACCATCCGGCTTGGGAGCATCCAGACGATGCTGAAGAATCTCAGTGTCGGCCGCACACGCCTGGTGGCTACTCAAGTGCTTGGTTAGCCGCTCTTACCCCCCGCATCAACCACCCGCAAGCCCGCCACCGACGCGGCCGGGCAACGCCTGATCGTCGTCTTCTTCCAGATCGCCCACCTCCTCGCGCAAACCGCCTTGCTGCGGAGTCTGTTCTTCCAGCGGGATTTCGTCTTCATTGGTATCCGGATCGGGCGTGCCGTGTGCCGACAGCCCGGCAATGGCGGTGGTCATCGGACGCGCAGTGCGTGGATTGAGCTGCATGAGGTGACTCCGATCGGTTCGAATGAAGCACCGACAGTGCGCATCGCAGCGCTACCGCACCGTGATCCCGGGCAGGATCGTGCTGACATGCCGTTGACGTCGGCCACGCCACATCGGCCACGACTATCATGGCCGCAATTTTTCGAGGCCACGCCATGCGCCATCGCATCTGCCTTGCGTTCCTGCTCAGCTGCGGCCTTGCGCACGCAGCCGCGCCCGAGCCTGCCTCACGCCTGGATGCGGTGCTGCAATCCGGCGTGCTGCGGGTCTGCACCACCGGCGACTATCGCCCCTATTCGCTGCTGCGTGCCGACGGGCAGTTCGAGGGCAGCGATATCGCCCTGGCGCAGTCGCTGGCCGGCAGCCTGGGCGCGCGCGTGGCGTTCGTCCGCACCAGCTGGCCGCAACTGATGCCCGACCTGCTCGCCGATCGCTGCGATATCGCGGTCGGCGGCATTTCGGTCACCTTGCAACGGCAACGCCAGGCCAATTTCAGTGCGGTGCTGGATGTGGACGGCAAGATTCCGCTGGTGCGCTGCGCCGACCAGGCGCGTTACCGCAGCCTGGCGCAACTCAACCGACCCGAGGTGCGCGTGATCGAACCGCCCGGCGGCACCAACGAGGCCTTCGCGCGCCAACAATTGCCGCGCGCGCACCTGCGCCTGTTCGCCGACAACACCACCATCTTCCAGGAGCTGCTGCAGCAGCGCGCGGACGTGATGATCACCGACGCCTCCGAAGCGCTCCACCAGCAGGCACGCCTGCCCAGCCTGTGCGCAATCGCACCGGAGCAGCCGCTGCAATACGGCGAAAAAGCCTTCCTGCTACCGCGCAACGACCAGCCCTGGAAAGCGTACGTCGACCAGTGGCTGCACCTGAGCAAGGCCAGCGGCGAGTACGCGCGCATCGTTGAAACCTGGCGCGCGCCACGCAAGGAATCCACTGCGCCCCCGTAAAAACCGGGATTGGGGAGTCGGGATTGGGGATTGGCAGCGGCAAGTGACACCAGCGACAACACGCTTTGACGCCGTTACCAATCCCCAATCCCCAATCCCGACTCCCCAATCCCCGCTCTCAAACAATCTTCGTCCGCCGCCACCACCGCGACACCTGCTCCTCACGGATCAGCGTGAACAGGCCTGCGCCCAGAATCAGTGCGATGCCGACCGCCATCGGCCAGTCCAGGTGGTCGTGGAACAGCAGGTAGCCGAAGGCGATCGCCCACAGCATCTGGCTGTATTGGGTGGGCGCAACCACGCTCACCGGCGCCATGCGCGTGGCGTACATCAGGCAGATCGCTGCCAGGCCGGCAAGCAGGCCGTAGCCGGCCAACAACCCCCACTGAGACAGCGTGGGCCAGACAAAGGTCGGCAACATCATGATCCCGCCCATCACCAACGGGCCGATCACCCCGGCGCCGTACAAGGTCAGGCGTTTTTCGCTATGCCCGGCCATGCGCAGCGTGATGACCGAGATCGCACCGACCAGGCCACACACGATCGCAGCCACATGCCCGTGGGTGAGATGGCGAAAGCCCGGGCGCAGCACGATCAATACACCGATGAAGCCGACGATTACTGCCGACCAGCGCCGCCAGTGCACTTCTTCCTTGAGGAACACCACCGACAGCACGGTGACGAAGATCGGCATCAGGAAGATCAATGCAAACGCCTCGGCCATCGGCAAGGTGGTGAACGCAATCACCGAGGTCAGATTGCCGATGGCACCGGTGAGCGCACGCAACAGCCACAGGCTGGGTTGCTTGGCCATCACCAGTTCGCGCAACCGGTCGTCCGGCTTCTTCAAAAATGGCACAGCCACCAGCATCAGCAGCGCACCGAGAAACAGCACTTCGTAGACCGGCAGCGTGCCTTCCAGCAGCTTCACGAACGCATCGCTGATCGAATAGGCCGCATAACAGGCAAACCCCAACAACACACCCTTCAGCATTGCCGATCCTCCACAGTTGGCGCCAATCGGACAACATGTCGATGGGGGCAAGTGCGCAGTATGCGGTGCGGCGTGCGTCAGAGGAATCGGCGCACGCATCCGGGTACGACGGCTCATGTATCGCACCGTCACCGTCGCAGACGACCCGGCGGCTCGTGTCGCTGCAGATAAGCGCCGCTGCGCCACCGCGCCATCATGCCGGCGCTGCGCTGGATGCGCATGCGTGATGGGGTCGGTTACGATGCCAGTCCATCCCTCGCACCCGCAGCGCGCGTGACGCGCGCCCACCAGACCAGCGACTCGTGCCCCACTACTCCGGCCCACTACTCATTTCCTCCGATGCCCAGGCGCTGCTTGCCGCGCGCGGCAGCGGTCTGACCCAATGGACCGGCTCGCTGGATCTGGGCCGCAGTACCGGCACCGCGCAGCTGGATGCGCAGACCTGGCAGTGGCGCGGCAGGGGCTACCCGTATCCGGGCAAGTTCAAGGAGCGCACGCTGTACTTCTGGGACGGTGACGATTTCGCCCCGATCTCGCGTTTCAGCGGTGCGCTGATCAAGCTCGTTCCCACCGAATGGGGTGCGCCCACCTTCGAGATCGATGGCATCAAGATGCTACCGTCGGCGCAGCTGTCGCCGTTCGACGATGCGCGCCGCAAGGTGGCGCTGGTCGACCCGCGCGGCAAGATCGTGCTGGATACCTGCGGTGGGCTGGGCTACTTCGCCGCCTGCAGCCTGGAAGCCGGGGTGGCGCAGCTGCACTCGTTCGAAAAGAATGCCGACGTGCTGTGGTTGCGCACGCTCAATCCCTGGTCGCCGGACCCGGACGATGCCGCCTACGGCGGACGCCTGCAGCTGACCCACGCCGATATCTCGCAGCACATCGCCACGCTGGCAGACGATTCGGTCGATGCCATCCTGCACGACCCGCCGCGCTTCGGCATTGCCGGCGAGCTGTATTCGCAGCTGTTCTACGACCAGCTGGCGCGGGTGTTGCGGCGTGGCGGGCGCCTGTTCCATTACACCGGTGCGCCCAACCGGCTCACCAGCGGGCGCGATGTGCCCAACGAAGTGAGCAAACGCCTGAGCAAGGCCGGCTTCAGCACGCAACTGGCGTTGGATGGTGTGCTGGCGACGCTGCCGGCGCGGCGCTGATTGCAGGATGTTTGCCGCAACTGAAAACGCGCAGATCGGTCGCCGCCAGCTGCAGGTCAGCGCTGCACGCGAAGCCGCAATGCAGCAGACAGATGCCGACCCGGGCGCTGGCCGCCTCCGTCTGACTGGAGTGCAGCCGGTGTGCCAGCCACGCCTGACCAGCAAACGGATCTGCGATACTGCAGCGCCCACGACAAGGACGTTGCATGCGCATCCGCTTTCCGACCTGGTTGCTCGCCGCGCTGTTGGTGATGACCGGCGCACACGCGCAGACCGCGCCGCAGACGTCGCCGCCGCCGCAGCCCATGTCCGAAGTCACCACCCGCCATCCGGTAACCACCGCGGTCCTTGCCGGGCGTACGATTCGCCTGGGCGAACACGCCGGCAAGTGCGCGATCCTGCGCGATGACGAAGTGCTCCCGCTGGGCATCGGCGCACCGTGCTACTTCAGCATCAATCGCGAATACGGCGCCCAGGTGCACCACTTCCACGGCAGCGACATCGTGCTGGTGCAACACGCCCACCCCACCTCTGCGCCGGACTGGGATATCAAGCTGTACGGGGCGATCTGCGCGTTCGAAGCGCAGGCCGTGCGCGAAGTCGATGGCGTGCTGGAACCCGGCAGCGTCGCCACTTCCTGGCACTGCGACCCGACCATGGGAGCCGATCAGAAGCAGTTCGTCTACAGCTATGACACCTGGCCCAAGCGCGAGACGCAGCCGCCATCACGCAGGCAAAGGCAAAAGCAGACACAGCCCTGATGGCCGCATGATGCGCAGGCATCGATCGGTGCAAACGGTTGCCACGGCCTTGTGACCCGACCGCTGACCAACACCGTGTACTCAACAGCGGCTTGCCGCACGCCTGCGCAGCCGCGTCGTCGACAGCGCGGCACCGCAGTTGCGCATGCTGTGGAACGACCACGCAGGTCACCGCCTGCCGCGTCGGTACGTGGTCCAGGCAACGTAGGTGAACCAGGCGATGATCGCCAACGGCACACTGGTCAGCAACGCATCCCAGCAGACGGCGATCCAGAACCGCTGCGGGTCTGCATCCGCGTAAAAGATCCTGGTCGGCCGGCCGCGGATGACGCTGATATAGCGCCCCGTGACGATCGCCTCCAGCACCAGCCACAGCCGCATGCAGCAGGCGATTGCCACGACAACGGCTCCCCCGCCGATGATCCATTCGTGGATCCGGGACGCTGCGGGAGCTGGCGCAGGTGGCGGTGATTTGGGCCGCTTCTTTTTCACGCAGGCATCGGTTCGATGGTGGCGGCGCAGTGTACGCGCAGCGCAACCGGCCGAGGCCATCCATCGCACGCATGCAACACCTGGTGGGCGCGCAGCGAGCGCATGCCACGCACCTGCCGCCTGAGCGCTGCCGCTATACTGACGGCGCAGCGCACTCGCTCAGAGTGAATGGAATGCTCCACGCTGCATTCGTCTCAGGGAAGATGGCCAGCAACAGTGCAACATGGATTGTCCGGGCGCTTCCTTGGGCTTTTTGCCGTCTTCGCCATGCAGTGGCGACAACGGCCTCGTACCAAGGATCTTTCGCTTTGAAGACGTTCACCACTTTCCTGCTTGTCTCTCTCAGTCTGCTGCTGGCTTCCTGCGGTGGCGGCACCACCACCGGCGCCTCCAAGCTCTCCTCCAGCGACTACCTGCTGCACAACATCTCGGTCTGGAATGGCGCAGTCACCATCATCGACCCATGGGTGTCGGGCGATCGCGGGCAGAGCCTGGTGGCCGATGCCATCGCGCACAAGCCACTGGACAGCTACAAGACCGCACTGGGCAGCCAGCGCAAGGCACTGGCCGCCAACGCGCAGGCCAATACCGCCATGGCCGCGGGCGTGCCCGACAACGCCAAGGACCTGGACGGCAAGCTGTCGGCCTACCTCAAGCGTGCCGACGCGATGATGGCCGCGCTCGAACGCGTGGCGGCCCTGCCCAACGGCTACGGCAACGCCGAGCTGGCGCCGTTGGCCAAGGATCTGGAGACCGCGTCCACCCAGCTCAACACCGATATGGAAGCGCTGAATACCGCGCAGCGCGCGTACGCCAAGCAGCACAAGATTGCGATGCAGGAAGTCAGCCAATAAGCAGCGCAGCCGCGATCAACCCTGCAGGCCGGCATGGTCTGCAGGGGCGATCGCAACACGCCGCTCAGCTGCTCAGACCGAACATCAACGAGCGGTGCGTTGCCACGCCGGCCATTGCGCCGCTGGCAACCGCAAAGGCGATCGATGCCGCCGGGTTGGCCACATCACCGCAGGCAGCGATACCCGGCACCGAAGTGGCCTGCATGGCATCCACCGCGATGTGACGGCCCAGCGGCCCATCGCTGGTGCTGCATCCCAGCGATGCGACCAAGGCACTGAGCTCGGTCTGGGTGGTGATGAACAGGCCATCCAGCGCGCAGACCCGCCCATCGCGCAACACCAGCTCCAGCACGTCGCCGTCGCCTTGTAGCGCCGCCACTGTGCCGCCCACCACGTGCACGCCACGTGCCTGCAAGTGCGCGTGCTGCGCCTCGTCCAGCACCACCGCGTCGTTCAAGAACAGCTGTGTTGCGCCCCAGTCCGGCAGCATGGCCGCCTGATGCACCGCAAAGGCGGAGGTGGCGAGCACGCCGATGCGGCCTTGGCCCAGCTCATAGCCGTGACAGTACGGGCAGACGAACACCTGCGTGCCCCAGCGCTGCGCCAGGCCGGCCAGCGGCGGCAGACGATCGACCCCCCCCATCGCCAGGACAAGGCGACGCGCGGTATGCGTGGAGCCATCGGCCAGCGTCACCTCGAAGGCTTCCGCCTCGCCGCGTAGCTGTATCACCTGGCCGTCGGCCCATTGCACGCTCGGATAGGCCAGCAGCTGCGCGCGTCCGGTCTCGGCAATCTGCGCAGGCGACGCACCGTCGCGGCTGAGAAACCCGTGCGAGGTGGTGGCAGAGCGATTGCGGCGCTGGCCGCTATCGATCACCAGAACTGCGCGCCGTGCACGCGCCAGCTGCAGCCCGGCCGACAGTCCGGCATAGCTGCCGCCAATGATGATCACGTCGTGCTGCATGTCCGCTCCCGGTTGAAATCCGCTTTATGTACTTTTCGATGTTACATGAAAAGACCGGCGATTCAACCGCGCTGTACTGACGTTGCTACCTGCTTGATGGCTGACGGGTTGCGTGTGCTAACGAGGGTTGATGCGCTGCCTGCTGTCACGCTTGCCGTGATCGGCGGCGGTTCGCGTCGTCACCTGCAGGAATGCATTGTTTGCCAGTGCGGCGTGGCGGTGCTGCGCGGATGCGCACATACACGCTATGTCGGGAACGACAGCGTCCTGGCGATTGCGCCTGGCTAAGTGCGCCCTGTCTGCGATCGATGCCGACCAGCTGCCGCAAAGCGCATGCGTATGCCGCATGGGACTGCAAGCGCAGGCACACCGCGCGCCTGCCATCCCGGCTGCACGCCATGTACAACAGCGTATGCAACAGCTGGTGTGCGTCAGCGCCTGCGTTTGCCTGTCGGTGAACCGGCGGGCAGCGCGGCTGCCGTGCACAGTGCATCGAACTCGTCCGCCAGCGTTGCCAGCGTCACCGTGCCCAGGCGCTGCAGCAACACGGTTTGGGCCTCGGCCAGCGCGTCGGCGATGGCTGCGTTGACCACGCGCTCCACGCCACACTGCGGGTTGGGGTGATCGGCGCCGATCGCAAACAGATGCGGGCCGCCCACTGCACGGTGCACGTCCAGCAATGTCACCTGGGTCAGGTCGCACGCGATATGCCAGCCACCGTTGTGGCCCTTGCTCGACTGCACGTAGCCGGCAGCACGCAAGCCGGCCATGGTCCGACGCACCACCACCGCATTGGTCGACAGCATGCCGGCGATCTGCTCGGAGGTCATCGGCTGCTGGCTTCTGGCCATGTGCAACAGCACATGCAGCATGCGGGAAAGGCGGCTATCGGTTCGCACGCGGTCTCGGTTCGCTCAATCGACGGAAGGCAACGTGGCAGCGCCACCGCACGATTGTGCCGCAGCCCCGCGCAGATGTCGCAGCCGGCGCCGCGCAGCCGCGCATGCGGCAGTCAAACCACCGCCCATTGATCGCGCCCGGCGGTCTTGGCGGCGTACAGCGCAAGATCGGCCTGCCCCAGCAGCACATCCAGGCCGCTCCCCGCAGTGACGCTCACCGCGCCCATGCAGAAGCGCACCGGCTGGTTGGCGGGCAGGCCGGCGATCTCGATCGCGGCAACCGCGTTGCGCAGCCGTGCGAACACCGCCGGAATCTCCTCTGCGCTGCAGCCCGGCAGCACCAGCAGGAACTCCTCGCCACCCAGCCGGCCCAGCCGATCCTGCGTGCGCAGCGCCAACCTGGAGGCGCTGGCAAGCGCCTTGAGCACGGCATCGCCGGCGGCGTGGCCATGCATGTCGTTGATCAGCTTGAAGTGGTCCAGATCGATCAATGCCAGCATGCACGGGACCTGCGAGCGCACCGCCTGCTCGACCTGCTGCTGCGCCTCGGCGCGAATGGCGCGGCGATTGGGTAGGCCGGTGAGTTCGTCGCGCATCGCCAACCGCGAGAGTTGCCTTCGATGGCGCGCACCGAAGGCCAGCACCACCAGCGCGCCCAGCAACAGCAGGCAGGCCGCGCATAGCGCAATCCACAAGGCGCGTTGCCCGGCTTCGCGGGCTTGCAACGCCAGTTGCGCGGTCTCGCTGCGGCGGCGCAGCTCGGCGGTTTCCGCGCCACGGCGTGCATCTTCGTAACGCGCCTGCAGGCGCAGCATCACGGTATCGCGCTGGCGATCCAGGCTCTGCGCGCGCAGCGTGTTGGCGCGCTGCAGTTCCTGGTAGGCCTCGGCATGCCGCCCCTCCGCTGCCAGTGCCTGCGCAATGGCATCGAGCAGTCGCGCGCGCCGCACCAACGGCAGATTGGGGTCGTCCGCTGCCCGGGCCGCGATGATCTCCATGCCGAGGCTGCCGGACTTGAGCGCGGTCAATGCCTGCAACAACACCGCATGGCAGGCGGCCACGCGGCCGACATTGCCCTGGCGTTGCATCAACGGCAGCGCCTCGCGCGCCATTGCCAGTGCTGCAGCGGCATCGCCGGCGTCGATCAGCACCTCGCTGGCGCTAGTCAATGCCGCGGCCACGCCGGCCTGATCGCCCAGCTCGCGGCTGAGCGCCAGCGCGCGCCTGAAATGCAGCAGCGACGCGTCCGGCTGCTGCGCTGCCAGCGAGGTGCCGTATTCGTATTCGATCAGGCTGCGCTGGAAGCGTGCCGGCTGGCCGCGCAGGCGCGCCAGGGCGCGCAGCAGATAGTCTTCGGCGTCGTTGTCTTCTGCCGAACGACCACCCACGCGGCTGGCCAGCGAGCCGAGCTGGGTCAGGGCATCCAGCTCCAGGCTCAAGCTGTGTTCGCGCACTGCGCACTGGTAACTGGCCTGCGCCGCGTTCCAGGCCTCGTCGCTGCTGCCGGAGGCGAGCATGCTCCACATGTCGACCGCTTCGATCTCGCACAGCAGATCGTTGCGCCCCAGCGCGCGCGCCTGCTGACGCAGCGCTTCCAGCCGCGCCAGCATGCCGCGGTTGGGGCTCTCGCGCACATCGCTGAGCGCCTGCACGATCGCCAGCCACAGCTGCGCCTGCGCCGCGTTGCCGCGCACCCGTTCCAGCATCGCATGCGCCTGGGCCAGGACTGTCTGGCGGCGCTCGGTCTCTTCCAGCGAAATCAGCACCCGCGCCTGCGCCAGCAAGGCCCAGAACTGCGCATCGGCGTCGCCATCGCTGCGGGCACGCTCGAACGCGGCCTGGGCGGCCTGCAGGGCGGCCCTGGGGTCGTCGATCGCGGCGGTCTCGATGCTCTTCCACGGCTGCGGCTGCGCCCACAGCATCGCGCTGAACAGCATTGCAGCCATCCCCACGGCCATGCGCCGCCAGCGTGGCGTCGCACTGCTCATCGACACCTCACGGCGACGATGAGCCACACCGCATGGCTGCCGTGCACAGCAAGCGCCGCCCGGCCCGCATCGGGTTTGCTGGCTGCTGCGGCACTCGAGCTCTCCCATGGTTGGCTGGCAGTGGAATCGGGGCGATGTCGGCGTCTGACTGACGCCACTTCGATGCAAAAACACGCGGTCATGATGACCGGCGAACACGGCAGGTCATGTGATCGCCACGCTATGCGTCAAGATCGATAGCGGCCTGCATGCAGCGGGCTTGAATCGGCCTGCAGATCGCATGACCGCGGCCTGCGGCCGTGCTCCTTGGCAAGCGCTGCGCCCCGGCGGGCGACCCGCGCCGTCGCGGCTGCTGCACATCGCCGCATGCAACCACCCCGCGACAGCCACGTAAACTGCGACACGGCACCTGCCGCCGCCCCCTGGATCCTGGAGACGCCGTGACATCCCGCCTGCCCCGCCTGCTCACGCTGCTCGCCGTCGCCTTGCTGTCGGCCTGCGCCACCCAGGCGCCGCGTGCGCCACAGCGCTCCCCGGACGCGGTCAAGGCCGACATCGCGCGGCGCCTGCCGGCCACGCTGGGCGATCGCAACGGCTGGGCCGACGATGTCTACGTGGCGCTGTCCTCGCAGGGGCTGGACACCAGCGCCGAGCACATCTGCGCGGTGCTGGCGGTGACCGAGCAGGAGTCGACCTACCAGGCCAACCCGGTGGTACCCAATCTCGGCAAGATTTCGCGTGCCGAGATCGACCGCCGCGCCAGCGCGCATCACATCCCCGGCTTCATGGTCGATGCCGCCCTGCGCATCGACTCGCCCGACGGCCGCAGCTATGCCACGCGCATCGCGAGCGCGCGCACCGAGCAGGAGCTGAGCCGCATCTTCGAAGACTTCACCGGCAGCGTGCCGCTGGGCGCGCGTTTGTTCGACGGGCTCAACCCGGTGCATACCGCCGGGCCGATGCAGGTCAGCATCGCGTTTGCCGAGCAGCATGCCGAGCGCTACCCGTATCCGCCCGGCGACTCGATCCGCCACGAGGTGTTCAGCCGTCGCGGCGGGCTGTGGTTCGGCACCAGGCACCTGCTCGGGTACCCGGCCAGTTACGACGCCCTGCTGTACCGCTTTGCCGACTTCAATGCCGGCTGGTACGCCAGCCGCAATGCCGCCTTCCAGGCGGCGCTGAGCAGGGCCAGCGGCATCGCGCTGACCCTGGACGGCGACCTGCTGACACCGGGTGCCAGCCTGGATGCGCCCGGCGGCACCGAACGCGCCGCACGCGCCCTGGGCAGCCAGCTGGCGATGAGCGACCGGCAGCTACGCCGCGCCCTGGAAGCCGGCAACTCTGCCGATTTCGAAGACACCGCGCTGTATCGCCAGGTCTTCGCGCTGGCCGAGCGCAGTGCCGGCAAGCCGCTGCCGCGCGCGGTGCTGCCCGGCATCACGCTGGAAAGCCCCAAGATCACCCGCACCCTCACCACCGCCTGGTTCGCGCAACGCGTGAACGAGCGCTGGAAGCGCTGCATGGGCAAGTAAGCGACTGGCTTGCCGCGCTGCGAGCACTGCCTGCGCTGCGCACCGCCATCTCATTCCCCGCTCAGGCGACTGGTCAACACATCGCCGACAACAGGGCCATGTTCCACCTTGCCATCGCTGCCGCGTTGATAGTTGATGCCGACCCGACACGCGGCAGGGTGCATCTCCCAGACCCAGCCATACAGGGCGCGCCCGGTGTCTGGCGGCGAGCGCAGCGGCATGTTCATGCGCAGCCCATCGTCCTGGCCTCGGTCCAATGTGCACATGACGGTGCCGGCGCCGTCGTCTTCAGCATCCGGGTCGACGTCGTCCACATGGGTGATGGTGGCGATGATCGCTTCGGCAGTCACCCGTTGCTGTAACGCGCGTGGAAGATCGGCAAGCGGGGGCGCAGCGCGTCCACCGGAGGGCTCCTCGACAAATGCATCGCCCAACCCCACCTTGCGAAAGTAGTACTCGCTGCGGCCCAGCGTTTTCGAGCCATCCATGGCCGTTGCCATGTCTGCCAGCTCGTCGGCGCGCAGCAGAAACATGTCGGTACCCGAGCGCATGACCACCAGCTGCGCATCGTTGGCATCGCTACCACTGGAGTCGCTGCGCAACCGAATATCGAGCGTCACCTGTTCGTCGCCAATCTCGGTCTGCGTCACCGCATAGCGGCCCGCATACGCACGCACATCGGTGCGTGCAAGGCTGCGATGATCGATTTTCCAAAACAGCAGGCGATACTGGCCGTTGGGCTCGAGCGCCAGCATGCGATGCCAATCGATATACGACGAAAGGTACACGCCGTGCAGGTCGTTGCCGGACTGTGGCGCGTTGAAGAGGCCCTCGAACATGGAGCGCTGCGCTGCGGGTAGCGCCTCACCATTGGTCGTCGCTGCATCGGCAACGGTTGCAGGGCCGTCGACAGCATCGCGAAGCCGGGTGTGCAGCGCCAACGCATCGACCTTGTTGACCCGCAACATCTGCATCGAAAACATCATCTGATCAATCTCGTAGACCTCGCCCGCCGCGAGCGGCCCGCACTCTTTGCGTGCGGCGGCAAGCAGGGCTGGTGGGATCAGGGAGTCGCAGAATTCCGCCTCGCACAGGGACTGGTTGAAGAAGTCGTCCAGGCTCCAGCTCAGGTCAGCGGCGTCTTTGGAGACCGGGTCCAGGTAGACCACGTCTTCGTCGGTGGCGGTCAGCTTGCGGTAGTACAGCAGCGCGCCGAAGGGGGTGAGCGCGATCGGAATACGCCGCGCCGCATCGGGTGGCGAGACGATCCAGCGATCCAGCACCGGTTGCCATTGCCGGGGGTCGATCAGCGCAAGTTGCATGTCGCCATAGTGCCCCAGTCCTTTTTGGCGCCAGAGTTCAAGCAGGCTGGCAGGCAGCACCGGCGCATAGGCGGCAATCAGGTCCGCCGGGGCAGGCTGCGTCTTGCGCGGCGGGTGTGCCTTGATAAAGGGGGACAGTGCCAAGCGGCGGAACCATGACATCAGACGGCCTCCAGTCAACGTTGCGTGCGTGCAGTAAACCCAAATCGTGCCGCATGGCCCTGTGTGGACGCCGAGAAGCGGAGTTCATACCGGGACATTCCCGCAGTCAGTGGCTGGCCGATCACCGGCGTGCGTGCGGTCCACGGGTGTGATCTCCCTCGATGGGCATCGCGCTCGACCAACCCCATCGGTCACGCTGTGGCGGTGCCGGACCGGGCGATGCGCTCGGCAACCGCTCCACCACAGGCCCGCCCCGCGTCGGCCGCCGAAACGCGTGCGGTCCGCCCCGGTCGACAATGGCGCGAGCACGACTTCTGGCAGAGGCACCCGGCCCTCATGGCCGGTAGCATCGGACGGTCGCGCCGACCGCGTTGCGCGCTCCTTTCGTCCCGGAGAGTCTTTCATGCCCACCCCGTTGCCGTTGCGGCAGCTGTTCGCCGCCATCGCCCTGGTCACCCTGCCGGCACTCGCCAGCGCACAGACGCCTGCCGTGACCGAGGCCGACTACGCCCGCGCCGAGCGTCTCACCAGCTATCTGGCGCAACCGCTGGTCGATCACCAGGCCACCCGCATCGACTGGCTGGACGCCACCCACGTGGTCTATGTCGATCACGATGCCAAGGGCAACCAACTGTTGCAGCTGGACACCGCCACCGGCAAGAGCGCGCCGATCTTCAAGCAGTCCGCGTTGGTCGCCTCGCTCAATACGCTGCTCAAGACCGGCGACAAGCCGCTCAAGGCCGACACCTTCGCCCCAGCGGTCAAGCGCACCGCCGATGGCCGCTACCGCCTCAACGTGCGCGACACTGCCGTGGTCTGCGATGCGCGTGCGCGCTGCAGCAAGCTGTACGCAAAGGACAAGGCCGAGCCGGGCGTGCTGTCGCCGGACAAGCGCAGCGAAGCCTTCATCCGCAACTGGAACCTGTGGGTGCGCGATCTCGCCAGCGGCCAGGAGACCCAGCTCACCCGCGACGGTGTGGAAAACTTCGGCTATGCCACCGACAACGCCGGCTGGCAGCACAGCGACAACGCCATCGTTGCGTGGTCGCCGGACTCACGCAAGATCGCCACTTTCCAGCAGGACCAGCGCAAGACCGGCGACATGTACCTGGTCAGCACCAAGCTCGGGCATCCGGAACTGCAGTCGTGGAAATACCCGCTGGCCGGCGACAAGGACGTGACCATGATCGAGCGCGTGGTCATCGACGTGCCCACGCGCAGCGTGCTGCGGCTGAAACTGCCGCCCGACCAGCACCGCTCCACCCTGTGCGATGACGTCAGCTGCTCGCCGGGCCTGTGGGACGATGTGAAGTGGGCGCCGGACGGCAAGACGCTGGCCTTCGTGTCCACTTCGCGCTTCCACAAGCAGGCCTGGTTGCGCATTGCCGATGTCACCACCGGCGACGTGCGCACCGCCTTCGACGAAACCGCCAAGACCTATTACGAAAGCGGCCAGGTCGCCGCCAACTGGGCGTACCTGCCCGGCAGCAACGAGGCGGTGTGGTTTTCCGAGCGCAGCGATTGGGGCCAGCTGTATCTCTACGACCTGGCCACCGGCAAGCCCAAGCGCGCGATCACCACCGGCGAGGGCAACGTCACCGAACTGCTGCGCGTGGACCCGGTGACGCGCACCGCGTGGTTTGTCGGCGTCGGCCGCAGCCCGGGCGTGGACCCGTATTACCAGCAGCTGTGGAAGGTGAGCCTGGACGGTGGTGAGCCGGTGCTGCTCACGCCAGAAGTCGCCGATCACAGCATTGCGCTGGCACCCGATGGCGCCCGCTTTGTCGATACCTACTCCACCTCGGTCACGCCGCCGGTCACGCTGCTGCGCGATGCCGGCGACGGACGCACGGTCAGCACGATCGCCACTGCCGACATCAGCCGCCTCAAGGCCGCCGGCTGGGTGCCGCCGGAGCCGATCACGGTCAAGGCGCGCGATGGCAAGACCACGCTGTACGGCCTGATGTTCAAGCCCAGCAACTTCGACCCGGCGCGCAAGTACCCGATCATCGATTACGTCTATCCTGGCCCGCAGACCGGTTCGGTCCGCGGCCGCAGTTTCCTTGCCGGCCATGGCGACAATCAATCGCTGGCGGAGCTGGGTTTCATCGTGGTCGCCATCGACGGCATGGGCACACCGTGGCGCTCCAAGACCTTCCACGACACCTGGTACGCCAACATGGGCGACAACACCCTGCCCGACCAGGTGGCCGGCCTGAAGGAACTCGGCCAGCGCTATCCGTGGATCGACCTGGGCCGCGTCGGTATCTGGGGCCACTCCGGCGGCGGCAATGCATCCACCGCCGCGATGCTGCGCTACCCGGACTTCTTCAAAGTGGCCTGGTCGGAAAGCGGCAACCACGACAACCGCGGCTACGAGGACGACTGGGCCGAGAAGTATCACGGCGAGCACATCGTCAACAAGGACGGCAGCTCCAACTACGACGACCAGGCCAACGCCACCCACGCCAGCAAACTCAAGGGCAAGCTGATGCTGGTGCACGGCACCCTGGACGACAACGTGCCGCCGTATCTCACCCTGCTGGTGGCCGATGCCCTGATCAAGGCCAACAAGACCTTCGACATGCTGATGCTGCCCAATGCCAAGCACGGCTATGGCGAGCTCACCCCGTATGTCAGCCGCCGCCGCTGGGACTACTTCGTGCAACACCTGCTCGGTGCCACGCCACCGGCCGACTACCAGATGAAACCGATGCCCAAGAACTGAGCGCACGCACGCATGGCAGCCGGCGACCTGAAGGCCCCTGCCACGTAGGAGCGGCCCCGGCCGCGACACTCACCGATCGCTGCGCAGCTTGGCCGCACGTTCCATCCGGACAACGCCGGATGGAACCACCACCCACCTACTTCGCCGTACTGCCACCCAACTGCGTGCTCAGGAACGCCAGCAAGCGGGTGTAGTATTCGCGACGATGCGGCTCGGTGTAGAAGCCGTGGCCTTCATTGGGGAAATACAGCGCCTCCACCGGCACGCCGGCGCCTTTCAGTGCGCGCTCCATGCGCTTGGTGTGTTCGATCGGCGCACGCTCGTCCTTGCCGCCTGCCGCCAGAAACACCGGCACCTTGATCTGCCTGGCCAGCATCACCGGCGAGCGTGCCGCCAGGGTGTCGCGGGCGCCCAGCCAGTCGCCGGTCCAGTTCTTGGCCCAGCGCGCGTAGCGCGCGGTGTCGCGCGCCATCATGTCCAGATCGTAGACGCCGACATAGCCGGCGGCGCAGCGATACAGGGTCGGCTCCTTCGCAACGCCCATCAGCGCAGCATAGCCACCGTAACTGGCGCCGTAGAGACAGATGCGCGAGGCATCGGCCACGCCTTGCGCGATCGCCCAGCGGGTGGCGTCGGTGAGATCGTCCTGCATGCGCCCGCCCCACTCCCTGGCGCCGGCCTGGGTGAAGGCACGCCCGTAATTGGCCGAACCGCGGTAATTGACGCGCAGCACCGCGTAGCCCGCGGCGGCCAGCAGCTGCGCCTCGTCATCGAACTCCCATTTGTCGAAGACGTCGAACGGCCCGCCGTGCGGCATCACGATCAACGGCAGCGGCGTGCCAGCCTCGGCATGCAGCGGCTGGGTCAGATAGCCGTGCAACTGCAGGCCATCGCGCGCCTGGAAACTTACCTGCCTGCTCGCCGGGACGGCATCGGGCGGGAACCACTCGCGGCGGCTGAACACGCGGTCGGCATGCTTGCTGACCGTATCGAACAGGTAATAGTCGCCGTTATTGCGATCGCTCCACACATACACCAGCACCAGACGACGGTCGCGGGTGGCCGAGGTGATGTAGACCGCGTTGCCGTCGAAGGCTTTTTCCAGGCTGCGATAGAGCCTGGCCGTCGGTGACTTCTCGTCGAAGAAGCGGTTGCGCACCCGGTCGCTCATGTAGGACGCGCCGATCGGCGTGGTGCCGTCCAGATCGCGCAGGATCCGGTAGGGGTCGACGGTGTCGTCGTGCAACAACGGCGTGGATTTGCCGCTGGCCGGGTCCCATCCCACCAGCACATCGGTGCCGCTCGCCTGTTCCACCTGCAGATAGGCCTGGCTGCCATCGGCCGCAAAACCGAGCGGAAATTCGCGATGCCCGCTGCTGGCGGCATCATTGACCAACCGCCACGGTGCGGCATCGTCGTCGCGGTAATACAGCTTGCTGACGTTGCTCACGTCGGCGCCGTTGGCGAAGCGGATGCGTCCCTGCTGATCGGTCACGAAGTTTGCGCGCCGCACCGGCGAGGTCGCCACGGTACTGCGCCGGCCGGTCTGGATGTCCAGCTTGTCGATGCGGATGTTCGGGTCGCCGACGAACGGGATCGTCGACACCAGGATGTTGCGCGGATCGCCCGGCAAGGTATCGAGCATGAACGTGCCTGGCTCCAGGTCCATCTTCAACTGCACGCCGTTGATATCCGGATTGGTGCCATAGGGGCTGGCCAACAGGCGGCCATTCTTGCCATCGGCGTCGATGGCATGCAGCTGGCCGATCGCCATCGGCTCGTCGCGCGACCCCAGCCGCTGCGCCATCGACACCACGATGCGGTCGTCGCTGGCCCACCAGAAATCGTCCACCACGCTATTGGCGCCACCGGTGACTTTCGCGGTGGCCACCTTGTCCTGCCGCCGTACGATGCCCAGTACGGTGCGATCTTCCAACGGCATGGTGAGCGCGAAATACTCACCCGTCGGCGAGATCTTGATCCGCTCGAACTGGTCGCTTTTGAGATAGGGCGTCAGATCCAGCGGTTGCGACGGCGTCTGCGCGCGAGCCGGCACTGTGATGGTCATTGCCACTGCCAGCGCGGCAGTCGCCACCCTCATCCAATAATGCATTGCGACACTCCGCCTCTTCCTTGGTCCGCCTATGGTGGCAAAGGCGGTTTGTGGAGTCCATCGTCTGGCGCGGTGCCATGCAAAGCACGCGGCATCAATGCTGCCTGGCCTGCGCCGACATGCTCAGGTACCGGCGCGTGCGCGCGGGCCCAACAGACCGATACGCCGGAACCACATTTCCAGCGGCACCGTCACCAGCGGCGGCAACGCGGCCAGCAGGCTCAGCGCCCACGCCCACCACGGCCAGCGCAGGCGCAGCGCGGCAAGCACGCTGACCGCCACATAGAACAGGAAGGCCGCGCCATGCAGGCGCCCGAACAGCCACACCACAAGCTCGGTGGTGTGCGTGCCGTACTTGAGCAACATGCCGAGCAACAACCCGGCCCAGGTCAGCCCCTCGATAAAGGCGGCCACCGCAAACAGCCGGCCGATCGGCGACAACGCAGAAGAAGCACGCATGCAACACTCCAGACGGACAGGGATTGCCGCGACGCGATGGCGGCGGCGACGCCCGCTGGCAGTTGCATTCTACAGAGCGCATCGCGCATCGGCAGCCGGCCCGCGTTCCTGGCGATAATGGTGGCCCTTGCACCATCTGCCGGCCTCCCATGCGCACCCTCTTCTTGCTCGCCGTGCTTGCACTGGCACTGCTGCCCACCACCTCCATCGCCGTACAGCTGCAGGACGGCGACTTGCTGTTCGTCACCGCCGCCCGCACCGGCCTGAGCGGTGCCATCGACGATGCCACCGCCAGGCAGGATGCCCCCAGCTTCGATCATGTGGCACTGCTCGCCCATGACGCTACCGGACAGGTGCTGCTGCACGCAGACGAACAAGGCTCGCGGCAGCAGCCGCTGCAGGCATTCGTCGAAGAAGCCAACGCCAAGCATCGGCAGATCCATGTGTACCGGCTGACGGAAGAACAGCGCAATGCGATCCCCGGCGCCATCGCACAGGCACGGCGCATGCTCGGCAAGCCTTACAACCAGACCTACGTGCAGGACGACAACAGCTACTACTGCTCGGACTTCATCGAACGCGCGTTTCGCGCCCAACACGTGTTCGTCCTGCAACCGATGAACTTCAAGAACCTGCAGACCGGCAAGATCTCGCAGTACTGGACCGACTTTTACCGCAGCAAGGGCATGGACGTGCCGCAAGGCCTGCCCGGCACCAACCCGAACGATATGGCGGCTGCTCCCGTGCTGGCGTATGTCGGCCGTTTGAATTGATGCGCGGGAATGCCGCGCGTGGTCAGGAGAGAACGTTGAACAAGGCATTGCCGGCAGGGCTGCTCGCCTTGTCACTGGTTGGCTGCATCAATGCACCACCCGCACCGCAGGAAAAGGCGGCTGTGCCGCAGCAAGCACCGGCACCTGCCAAAGCGGCCATGGCGACCGCGCTAGCTGGGCAACGCGGCGAAGGCCAGCCGTACGAGATTGTCGACAGCCAGGTTTGGGATGTCCCGGATCCGGCATCAGGCCGCCGCTATCAGGTCGTTGTCGGCTTGCCGGCCGGCTACGCCGACCACCCGGAGCGTCGCTATCCGGTTCTTTACGTCACCGATAGCGACTATGCGTTCCCGGTGGTGCGGCAGATCGCGCGCCGCTTGAACGGCGACGGGCCGGCGATCGAGGACTTCATCCTGGTCGGGCTGTCCTACGCGGTGGGCGACGAGCCAATGCCCAGCCGGCGGCGCGATTACACCCCGACACTGGAAAATGGCGGCACCGCACCGCCCAATGCAACCCACGGTGGCAGTACGGCCTACGCGTCCTACCTGCGCCAGCAGGTGCTGCCCTTCATTGCCGGCCGCTACCGAACCGACGAAGGCAAGCGCCTGTTTCTCGGGCATTCCTACGGTGGCCTGCTCGGCACCCAGATCCTGTTGAGCACACCGCAGATGTTTTCCGGCTATCTGCTTGGCAGCCCCTCGTATTGGTACGGCGAGCACGCCACGGCCGCGCAGGAAAAGCGCTTCGCTGCGGTACACACCGATGCGCCGGCACGGGTCTACATGTATGTCGGCGAATACGAGCAGGTGCGCTACAACAAGCAGTACGACATGGTGATCGATGCCAGGAACCTGGTGCAGACGCTGCGCGCGAGACAGTATCCGTCGCTGCAGCTGGAGCTGGAGGTGCTCAACGACGAAGATCACCTGAGTGTCGCACCGCGCGGCATCACCCATGGGCTGAAGTTCCTGTTGAGCACCAAGGCTCCCTGAGTTCAATGCCGCGCGCCGGGTTGCGCGGCGCAAGCCGATACATTCCCGGCAGCGCATCGCAAGCGCATCCAGTGCCGTGCGGGCGCCGCCAATGCACGGCATGCACAAGCTCTTGCCAACGCCCATACATGCGCCGGCCTAGTGTGTGCACATCCATACAGCGTGCCGCACGCAGTGCATTCCGCCTGCGATTGTTGAGCACACGCAGAGGTGTACATGGCTTTGATTCATTCCATCCTGATGGGCGCCGTCGCCGGCATGCGCTCGATGACGCCGCTGGCAGCGGTGACCAATGCTGCGCGTACCGGCAAGCTTCCTGCCGACAACGGCGCACCGCCGCTGCTAGCCAATCCGCTGGCGTCGGCCGGCATGCTCGCGCTTGCCGGCGGCGAGCTGGCGGGCGACAAGATGAAAACCGCGCCCGACCGCATCGTGCTGCCCGGCATGATCGCGCGCATCGCCACCGGCGTGATCGTCGGCGCGGCCCTGGCTCCGCGCCACCAGCGCGGCGTCGCCGCACTGCTGGGCGCGTCCACCGCAGTGGCGGCCGCCTATCTCACCTTCAACCTGCGCATGCGTGCGATCGACCGCTACGGCCAGACCAGCACCGGCGTGGTCGAAGACGCGATCACGGTGGGCGCAGCGACGTTGATCATGCGCGACGCGGCCAAGCACTAGCGACGTCACTCACCTAAGCCTGTCGCGCGCTGCAACCACAGGGCGCGCTATGGCGACGGTGGAATGGCCGTCGCCATAGCGAACCGATGACTCGGTGCGCGTTCGCGCTGCGGCAGTTGCAGCAGCGCAAGTCTCACAGCCTACGCAGGCCGGTAGACCGCGCACAGCTTGTTGCCGTCCGGGTCGCGCACGTAGGCCAGCCAGACCGGCCCCATGCGGCTCTCACGCACGCCCGGTGGATCTTCGATGGACATGCCACCTGCCGCCACCGCAGCGTCGTGGAAGGCCTGCACCTGCTCGGGCGAGCCGCAGCTGAAGCCCACGGTGGTGCCGTTGCCGCTGGTCGCGGGCGCATCGTTGATCGGCTCGCTGACAACGAACGTACTGCCGGCGTGGCGATAGAACAGGCGCATATGGCCCGAGTTGGCAGGATTGACCAGCGGTTCGGCGGCCCCCAGGACGCCGCCGAGCACCGCATCGTAGAACTGCCTGGATCGCGCGATATCGTTCGATCCCACCATCACATGATTCAGCACGCATCACTCCTGTTCGTATCGAAGGCGCACAGCTTAGGGCAGCACGTGGATATCCGGCAGCATTCGGCGAACAGCTGCATCAGCCGCCACGCCCGTGCGGCGCCTGCAGATCCAGCACCGGCCCCAGCGGCACGATGCCGGTGGGATTGATCATGTCGTGACTCTGGTAGTAATGATGCTTGATGTGCTGGAAATTCACCGTGTCTGCGATACCCGGCATCTGATACAGCTCACGCAGGTAGCCGGACAACTGCGGATAATCGGCAATGCGCCGCAGGTTGCATTTGAAATGGCCGACATACACCGCGTCGAAACGCACCAGCGTGGTGAACAGGCGCCAGTCCGCTTCGGTGAGCCGGTCGCCGCACAGGTAGCGCTGCTGGCCCAGGCGCGCATCGAGCCAATCCAGGCTCTCGAATAGCGGCACCACCGCCTCTTCGTACGCAGCCTGCGTGGTGGCAAAGCCTGCCTTGTACACGCCATTGTTGACGGTGTCGTACACACGCGCATTGATCGCATCGATCTGCTCGCGCAGCGGCGCCGGATAGAAATCGCCGGGCGCAGCGCCGACCGCGTCGAAGGCGCTATTGAACATGCGGATGATGTCGGCCGACTCGTTGCTGACCACCGTGTTGCGCTCGCGATCCCACAACACCGGCACGGTCACGCGCCCGGAATACTGCGGATCCGCCTTCAGATAGACCTCGTACAGATGCTGCGCCTGGTGGAGCGCATCGCCCACCACGCCCGGCCCTGGCGCAAACGTCCAGCCCTGCTTGCCCATCAGCCAGTGCACCACCGACACGTCGACCATCGACTCCAGACCTTTCAGGCGCCGGAAGATCAGCGTGCGATGCGCCCACGGGCAGGCCAGCGACACGTACAGGTGATAGCGCCCGGGAGCGGCCTGAAAGCCACCGTCCCCATGCGGGCCGGGGCTGCCATCGCGCGTCACCCAATTGCGGAACTGCGACTGCGAGCGCTCGAAACGCCCACCGCTCTTGTCGGTGTCGTACCAACTGTCCTGCCACTTGCCATCGACCAACAGGCCCATGCTGCCTTCTCCGCTACCACAATAGGCCGCAACCCTAGCCCAGCCGGTCTGGAGAGTGCGTGAGCGACCGTGGTGGCGTGAGCGGACGCGAGCAGCCAGCAGCGTTTGCAGACCGAAGACCCACCGCTGCAAGGCAACAGGAGCGCCGCGTTGCCGTCGGCCGGCAGCGCACGCTACCTGGCAATCACCGACGTGCCGGAAGGCACCATGTAGCAGGCCTGCGCCTTCTTGCAGGCATCGGCATTGAGCTCGGCGATCTGGCTGGCCAGGTACTGCTCGGGCGTCAGGCCCATGCGGTTGCGGTATGCATTGTCGGCATCGGCCTTGGCGACCTGTTCCTGCTCGCGTTGCCGCTCTGCGGTCGTCGCCTCGACCAGCGTCTTGACACGCTGTTGCTGCGCAGCGGTGAGGTTCATCTGCTGCAACACGTCCGGATTGGGGCGCGCGCGTCCGAGCGTGATGTTCTGGATCTGGATCGGCAAGCCTTGTTGCTTGACCAGCGCACTGACGTTCTGGGTGACCGAATCGTCGATCTTCCTGGCGGTATCCGGGTCGCTCATCATCTTGGTCATGTCGTAGCGCTTGACCTGATCGCGCACGATGGACGCGTACTGGCTGGCGACATTGTTCTTGAACCAGTCCTGCCCAAACCCGGACAGCAGCAAGGCCGGGGCGGTGATCCGGTACTGGATCTGGGTCGAGAAGTCCAACAGGATATTGTCGCTGGAGGAGAAATCGTCGAAGGCCACCTGCACGGTTTGCGGGGTGACATCCACATACGACGCAGAGGTGGTCAACCAGGTGTACGTGCGCCCGGGATCACGCACATCGTCCAGGCGGATGCCCCCCTTGCCAAAGAACAGCGGTTTATCCACCAGCACGGCCTGTTGTCCCGGATCAGGCGAGACCACCGTACACGCACAGAGCAAGCCGGCCAGCCCGAAAGCCAGCATGGAATTCTTCATCAATGTCCCCTTGAATGGACGGGCGTGAGGCCCCTCCGGTATGGGGAAAGATTATCCAATCCGGGATGCGATCGCACCCCGGCCTCCCGCATGACGGGCGGCAACACGTCGCTGCATGCAAGCGCGTGCACGCAGGCCTTCCAGCCGCGTGCTGAGAGCTGAACCTGGCGCACGCCCTGCGCGGCGATTGGATGCATCCCCGGCAGCGACGCCCGCACTGCCGCAGCCCATCCAGCCCTGTCATTGGCGCGCGCACCCAAGGATCGGCGAAAATAGCTGCGGTCCGGACGCTCCGGCCTGCGGCGGCAGCGGTCCAGGCCAGCGTGGCCGCTGGCCGCCATCCATCGCGTCCACCGCGCCGCCCGCTGCATGCGCTCCGCCTTCTGTCGCTCTTTTCCGGATCCATCTTGAACACCAACGTCCCACCCCCGCCCGCCGACGACCTGCCCCTGACCGACCGCCTGCGCGCGGCGCTGGACCTGCTGGAGGCCATCGAGGCCGACCGCAGCGTGCTCGACACGCTGCCCGAGGCCGACCGCGTGCGGCTGCACCAGGTGGTGGCCAGGGTCTATCACCCCGAGCCCAAGGCGCGGCGGCAGCTGCTCAAGCAGCGCGAGCGCGAGCGGCACCAGGAGAAGGTGCGCAAGGCCGAAGCGCTGCTCGAGCAGCGCGGCATCCGCGCGCTGCGGCGCAAACCGGTGTTCAGCACGCCCAACTTCTTCCCGCCGCATGCCGCCGGCCTGCACGACGCGCACAACGGCCAGAACGCCACTGCCGCACCGGAGCCCACGCATTCGCCGGAACTGCGCCACTGCTACGTCTGCAAGCAGAAGTTCACCCAGCTGCATCATTTCTACGACCAGATGTGCCCGGCCTGCGCCGAGCTGAACTACTTCAAGCGCACCGAAACCGCCGACCTGCGCGGACGCGTGGCGCTGCTGACCGGCGGACGGGTCAAGATCGGCTATCAGGCCGGTTTGAAGCTGCTGCGCGCCGGCGCGGAACTGATCGTCACCACGCGGTTTCCGCGCGATTCGGCTGCGCGCTATGCGCAGGAGCCGGACTTCAGCGAATGGGGCCATCGCCTGCAGGTGTTCGGCCTGGATCTGCGCCACACCCCCAGCGTAGAAGCGTTCTGCAGCCAGCTGCTGGCCACCCGCGACCGGCTGGACTTCATCATCAACAACGCCTGCCAGACGGTGCGCCGCCCGCCGCAGTTCTACGCGCACATGATGGCCGGCGAGACCGCCGCGCTGCACGAGTTGCCGGAAACCGTACGCAACCTGGTCGGCCATTACGAAGGCCTGCGCACGCCCGAACTGCTGCGCGATGCCTCGGCAATGGCGCTGCCGGCGGTGCATGGCCGCGGCCTGGACGGCGCCGACGGTCTCACCCGCGCCGCCGAGCTGTCGCAGGTGGCGTTGCTGGACGACGAACTGGTCGGCCAGCAGCACCTGTTCCCGGATGGACGCCTGGATCAGGACCTGCAGCAGGTGGATTTGCGCGGGCGCAACTCCTGGCGCCTGCTGATGGACGAAGTGCCCTCGGTGGAACTGCTGGAAACCCAGCTGGTCAACGCCATCGCGCCCTTCATCATCAACGCGCGGCTGAAGCCGCTGATGCTGCGCACGCCCGAGCGCGACAAGCACATCGTCAACGTCTCGGCGATGGAAGGGCAGTTCTACCGCAACTTCAAGACCACCCGGCATCCGCATACCAACATGGCCAAGGCCGCGTTGAACATGATGACGCGCACCTCGGCGGCCGATTACCAGAACGACGGCATCCACATGAACAGCGTCGACACCGGCTGGGTCACCGACGAGGATCCGGCGGACATCGCCGCGCTCAAGGTCCAGCAGGAACGCTTCCATCCGCCCCTGGACATCGTCGACGGCGCCGCGCGCATCGTCGACCCCATCATCCACGGCGCCAACACCGGCGAGCATGTGTGGGGGCAGTTCCTCAAGGACTATGCGCCGACGGATTGGTAAGAGCTCTCAATCGGCAGGTGCCTGCACCGGCGCCTGCTGCAAATGTTGCCGCCATGTGCATAACGGCCGAGCTCCCTTGTCGCCCCATTGACTGCACCGCCGCTAGCGTCACGGTCAACCAACCGAGACGCCCACATGACAGAGCACGGCAAGCCCAACCCGATCATCGACACCCTCTCCAACGTCATCGGCGCCATCCGTGCCGATGACGACATGCACGACCTGGCCCAGGCCCACGATGCGCTCGAACCCAAGGCCATCGAGAAGCTGACGCCGGCCGAAGCCCGGCAGCAGCCGACCATTGCCGATGCGGTCAAGAAGCTCCTGCACGACCAGGGCAGGTCCGCCGACCCGGAGGCGCTGGTGCCCGGCGTCAAGCGCACCTCCCACACGCTGGAAACGCCCGCCGGCAATCTCCCGGCCTTCGTCTACACCCCACAGGGGGGCACCGCACTGCCGGTCATCGTCTATTTCCACGGCGGTGGCTGGGTGATCGCCAATGCCGAGGTCTATGACGGCGGCGCGCGCGGGCTCGCCAAGGAGACCGGCGCCATCGTGGTTTCGGTCGACTATCGCCAGGCACCCGAGCACAAGTTCCCCGCCGCCTGGGACGACGCGCTCGCCGCCTACGAATGGGTGCTGGCAAACGCGGCAAGCATCGGCGGCAACCCGCAGCGCGTCGCCCTTGCAGGCGAGAGCGCCGGCGGCAACCTCGCCATCGCCACGGCAGTAGCCGCGCGCGACAAGGGGCTGCCGGCACCGACGCATATCCTGGCGGTCTACCCGGTCGGGCAGACCGGCAGTCTGCACACCGAGTCCTACATCGAAAACGCCATCGCCAAGCCCCTGAACAAGGCCATGATCGAATGGTTCGTGGGGCACCTGATCCGCGGCGACGCCGACAAGTCGGATACGCGTCTGGACCTGGTCAACGCCAACCTGCGCGGCCTGGCACCGGTGACGATCATCAACGCCACCATCGACCCGCTGCGCAGCGATGGCGCCAAGCTGGAAGATGCGCTGAAGGACGCCAACGTACCGGTCGAGCGTGAGGTCTACACCGGCGTGACGCACGAGTTCTTCGGTTGCGCCGCAGTCGTTGCCAAGGCGAAGGCCGCACAGGAGTACGCAGGCAAGCGGCTGCGCGAGTCGTTCCGCTAACCAAGGCACAGCGTCTGGCACGACGGGAGTGCCACGCAATGGCAGGAACAGATAACTTCCACACGAGGGCCGCCCTGGCATACCAGGCGGCCTTTTTTTAAATACCTAGTTTGTGCGTTATCAAAACTATTACTGTCGGGACAGGGCATTGGCTCCGAGCCTGCCTCGTAGGCAGCACGATGGGACAGGCCTGGGACTAAAAAGGACTACCGCAGCAACTCCTGCCGCAGCCATTGCATGTACGATCCGGCCAGGGGAGGAGTCGCGGTCAGACAAGGAGTTCGCCATGCATGGGATCCACTCCAAAACTACCATCGCCTATACGCAGGTCAGGCACGCACTGCAATCCGGCCGGTATCGACCCGGTCAGCGCATCGATCCGACAACGTTGGCTGCCGAGTTCAAGGTCAGCCCCACGCCGGTACGCCTTGCGTTGCATCGCCTGGTCGGCGAAGGCCTGGTCATCGATCACGCACGCTATGGCTTGCAGGTGCCGCTGCTCACCGAGGTCGCACTTCGGGATCTTTACGACTGGATGGACCGCCTGCTGCGGATGGCCTGCGATATCGGCGTTGCACCGACACCGCACGCCGCTGGCGAGTTGGAGCCCACCACTGCGCCTGCGGACGTGGTCAAGCAGACCTGGAAGCTCTTCGACGCCATCGCCCATGCCACGGCGCATTGGTCGCTGCATCATGCCGTCAGGCAGACCAACGACCGGTTGGCACCGGTGCGACGTGCCAAACATGGCCTGCTCGACTCTCTCGAAGAAGAACTGGCAGAGCTCACGCTGCACTGGCAGCAGCGCAACCTTGCCGCGTTGCAGACAGCGTTGCATGCCTATCACGTACGCCGCATCCAGGCCGTGCCTCGCATCGTGGCGGCGATGAATGAGCGCATCAATCAGGCTTCCAGCTTCGGCGACTGAGTGTCGTCAGCGCAGCACATCGCGGGATCTGCATGCTGTGCTTGCGAGCTGCCGGCAACCTGTGCCTGATGCGGCGCGAAGGTACGATGCGACGCCACCGGCCAGGTTTGTGGTCATCTTCGACGACGGTCACATAGTGCATTTAATTATGACGGTGTTACGACTTAATAATTTGAAAATCAATACACCTGTTTCCTAACGTGTCTGCGTCATGGATCCCCATGACACAACCAGGAGACAGCGATGAACATCAATGACACCACCTACAGCGATGCATCCAGCGAGATCACGGTGCTTGGCGTTGCCAGCACCGACACCAAAGGCGGCCCGCTCGCTGGCGAAGAAATCGGCGGCTTCAACGTGCCTGGCATTTCCGAAGAGTGAACCCGAGGCGTGCCTGAGTGCACGCCTCTCCCACCAGGAGTAGAGACCATGGATACCAGCAACAACGACGCGCACACCACGACGTTTGGTCAGGATCTCATCGTGCTTGGGATCGCAAGCCTGGACACGCAGGGCGGGCCACTGGCAGGCGAAGAAATGGGTGGCAGCACCACGCTGGGCATCAGCCAGGACTAGGCGCTGCCAACGCGCGGCGGTCGCCACTCGGCTGTACATGCCGGTGAGCAACTTCCCAGGCCACGGGGCGCACTGCAACGGTGCGCCCCTTCTCCCTCTCAAGGACAGCGCCATGCACCGCTACACATTGCGCGACGACCTAGCGTTCTGCCGCATTGGCGATCGCTTGGTGTTCCTGGATGTCGGCAACGACCGCTATTTCCGTCTGCCCGAGGCACTGGAGCACTCCCTGCTCGCCTACCTGGCACATGACCCGGTGTCGGACCTGGAGATCAACGACCTTGTCGAACGGGGCTTGCTGATGGAGCGGTCGCAAGCGACCGCCGGCCCGCAGCTTCCCGTCATGCCTGTTTTGCGTAGCGCGATGGAAATGGCTGTACCGGCGCGACGACCACAGCTGCTTGAAAAGCTCGAGGTGCTGGCACTTGTGCTGTCCACACGCCTGGCATTGAAGCGCACCCCGCTTGGCAGGGTACTTGGCAGCCTCTCCGCTGGAGCACAGCGTCGGGGGATGCAGCAACGCTCGCTCGCCGGACTCGAGCAACGGCTCACCGATGCAGCGTCCACCTTCCAGCGAGCACGCGTGTGGGTGCCGGTCGAGATGCGCTGCCTGCTCGATTCAGTCGCATTGGCAAGATTCCTGCGTAGGCGCCAGCTCGACGCCCAGCTTGTCTTCGGAGTCGCACTCGATCCGTTTTCGGCCCATTGCTGGGTACAGACAGGCGATCTGGTCCTGAACGACACGGTCGGCAACGTCCACGCGCATACCCCCATCCGGGTGGTGTGATGTACCGCTACATCGCCTTGTTCAACCATGCGCAGGTGCACCGCGATGGCGAACGCGCCGGCGTCGATGCGTCGTTGCGCCAGATCGGGTTACAGCTACGGCAACGCGCTGGGCACATCGACCTGTATGCCTCAGACGACACGCCCGTGCTCGACCTGCCTGGTGGTGGCGCACTGATCGGCCATGTCTTTTCGCAGCGCGACAACGCCCCCTTGCTGGACGGCGCATCGCTGCATGCGTTGTCCGCAGCACAACGGACACGGCACGTGATCGAGACGCACTGGGGCGAGTACCTGCTGTTGCATGCACCGCGCGCGGACCCGAGCGCCATCACCGTGATGCGCGAGCCTTCCGGCGGCGTGGCATGCGTTTACGCGCTACAGCATGGCTTCATCACTTCAGATATTTCGATCGCCACGCATGCCGGTGTGTACACGCGTGAGATCGACTGGGACTCCATCGCCCATCATCTGCACTACCCGCACCTCAAGACCGAGCGCACCGGGCTTGTCGGCGTACGCGAATTGCTGCCGGGCAGCCAGCTGTGTCTACAGTCCAACCACAGCCGTGTCGAGCAAGTCTGGAACCCCTGGGATTTCGTCGCAGCCTCTCGGCGCCGGCACGACCCACTCGACGCACAGGCACAGCTGCGTCAGACGGTGGCCTCCAGCGTCACGTGTTGGGCGCGGACCGATGCGTCCGTGCTGCTGGAACTCTCTGGCGGCCTGGACTCCTCCATCCTCGCCGCATGCCTGAAAGACACCACCGCGCGCGTGGCGTGCTGCAATCTGGTCACGCCGGTGCCTGGCGCCGACGAGCGGCACTATGCCCGGCAGATGAGCGATCTATTGGGCACCGAGCTGATCGTGCGCACGCTGGGGTTCGACGCTGCACCAGTCGATTTCGCACCGCCGGCACATGCGGTCGCGCCCAGCACCTGGTTTCTGCAGCATGCCTCCAATGCGCTGAAAGAAGCGATCGGCACGCAGCTGGCCATCACCAGTTTCTTTTCCGGCGGCGGTGGCGACACCGTGTTCTGCAACACCAGAACCGCCGCGCCCGCCGCAGACGCCTTCCGTGCAGGCGGCCTGCGCGCCGGCTTCAGCGCAGTCCATGCACTTGCCGAACTGCACCAATGCACGCTGTGGAAAGCAGGCAGGTTGACGATCAAGAAACTCCTCGCCAAGGCCGGACCTCCACGCAAGCCGGAGCGATCGTTCCTGCCAGGCACGCAGGCTGAGATTCCATTGCAATCGCATCCCTGGTTCAATGCCCCACCCGACAGCCTGCCCGGCGACCGCGAACGTATCGTCGATCTGGCCGGCACCCAGGTGTTCCGTGATGGACTGGCGCGCAGTGCATCTTGGCACCTGCGCATGCCGCTGCTCTCGCAACCGGTGGTGGAGGCCTGCCTGACAGTGCCGAGCTGGATGTGGATCGCTGGCGGCCGCAATCGCGCCGTCGCACGCGATGCGTTTGCGGATGTGCTGCCTGCGCAGATTCTGCATCGCCGCAGCAAAGGCACCTTCATGAACTACTCCGGCGCGGTCTATCGTCGGGGCAGGCAGCAGATCCGCGATTATCTGCTGCAGGGTCGGCTTGCAGGCCAGGGGCTGCTGGACGCCGATGCCCTGCGCCACCATTTCGACCACACAGTGGCCGACGGCGACCACAGCGTCATGCGCATCTTTGACCTGTGTGCGGTCGAGAACTGGGTCCGTCATCAGCGCTGAGGTTGCCTGCACTGTGTAGGTGCGTGGCGCCCGCATGCCAACGTGCCACGCGTCAGCTGCGCCACACACGCTAGTCCCCACGCGCCGGCAGTGCCGCCTTGATTGCACGCCAGCGCACATACTGCGCGGCCTTTTCCGGCGCAGGGTCCTGGTAGTCCTGCAACCAGAAGCGGAACCAATCGACGTTGCGCGCATACACGGCCAACTTGTGCTGCGGCTGGAACTTCTGGTGCGGCTCGTTCGCAAACACGTACAGCTCGGCGCGTTGCGCACGCAGCAGGGGAATCAGGTAATCCAGCGCGTACAGATACTCCTGCTCGGAATGCTGGAACAGGATGGGCGCACGAATCCGCTCCAGCTTGAACGCCGGCGACAACACCTTCCACCGCTCGGGTGTCTGCTCCGGTGCACCCAGGCCCCACATGTCGCGCAGCCCCTTGAGGAAGGGCTCGCCCTTCATGCTGCCGAACAGGTAGTACGACGGCGACACCACCGGGTTGGCCACCGAAGCGGCGGCCAGCAGGTTCGACTCGGTGGCCGTCCACAGGGTCACCGCACCGCCGAAGCTCAGCCCGCCCATGCCCACCCGCGTGCGATCGATGCCGGCCTGTGACGACAACAACGCCACCGCGCTTTCCACCGCCGCCAGCCCTTCGCCGTGCCGTTCCACCGCATCCATGGTGTAGCCGGGCAGCTGATTGATGCACAGCGCTGCGATGCCGACCTGCGCCAACGCGGCGAGCGGCCACTCATCGCCCACGCCACCGCGTAGGAAGCCAGGGCAGCTGTAGTAGGTGACGAACAACGGCGGCTTGCCCGCGCCGGTACCGTGTGCCGCGAAGAACTGCCCGCTGTATCGCCGCCCACGTGCATCGCTCCACTGCAACAGCCGTGCAGGCGTTGCACGCGCCATGTCCGCTGCAAGCTCCGCGTTTGGATCGAACAGCACCTGCCGCGTGCCATCGTCCAGGCCGATACGTTCCAGACGCGGCGGGCGATCGGCTTCGGCTGTCACGCACACCAGCGCAACGGCCGAGGCACCGCAGCGTGCCGCCGGGTCACGCCCGCCATTGATCAAACCGCGCCCCTGCACCACCAACCGCACCTGCCCGGTGGCCGGATTCCAGCGCTGGATGGATTGCGCCAGGCCCAATGCAGGATCGGTGATGGTGAAGAGCACCTCCGCATTCCCCGGGCGCCACTGCACTGCACTGATTGCCTTGTCCACGCAGGCCGCCGCGGTGCAGCGCACGGCCTTGCGGGCGTGTGCACCGGGCAGGACTGACAGCGCCACCTGCGGACGGAATAGCTGGCCCTTGCCATCACCCACACGCGACAACACCGCCACCGCACCACCGGGCGCAGGCACGGACTGCCACACGTCACCGTCGACACCGTGCGTACTGATGGGCGATTCCTCCGCAGGCACCGGCGCATCCGCGAGTGGCCGCGTGGTTGCCGTCGCCAGGTCCAGCGCCACCCAATGCTCCGGCACATCCGCCGACAAGCCGGTACGATCGAACCACACCGTGCCGAAGCGCTGCGTCGCCAGGCGTCCTTGCACATTGCCCGAGCGGAACAGGCCCTGCCCGAGCGGTACCGTCTCGTCGATCCGGATGCCTTGCGCATACTCGTCCTGTTCGGCCGCCATGACCTGCGCGCGCGTGGCGCCGACGCGGTAACGCAGCACCCGCCCATCCGCGTCCAGCGAAAACTCCTGCACGTCGGCCGCATCGTGGGTCACCGCTTGCGCGCCGGAACCGTCCGCCGCCGCGCGCCACACCGCAATCACGTCATCGATCAACGCGCGGTAGTACAGCCAGCGCCCATCCGGCGACCACAGCACCTTTGCAGGCAAGGACCCGCCTGCCGAATCGCGCAAGGGCACGCCGCCATCGGCAATGCGTCTGGGCGCAGCGTCCTGCAGGCCCTGCACGTACCAGACGCTGTCGTAGGTATTGCGCTGCACCGCTGCCTGCTCGGTGCGAAAGGCCACGCTGCGGCCATCCGGCGACAGCGTGGGGCTGCCGATATCCACCACCTCCAGCAATCGCTGGGACGATACCGTTTGCGCATGTCCCACGCATGCACCTGCCGCCATCAGCACGCCTGCAAGCAGCAGGCGCCATGGTTTGTGATTCCTCACGCACACACTCCTCTCAGCAACGCTCAAGGACCATCGCCAATACATCGGCTGCAGCAGGCAGCCCACGCATCACCAGTGCTTGGACACCGACACGCTCACGAAGCGGCCAATCGCCGAATAGTTGGTGGAGTCGTACGGCGCCACGTACAGCGGCGAGGTCACCCGATACAACGGCGGATCGCGATCGAAGGCGTTGTCCACCGACGCACCGAACTCCAGCCCCGCCCACGCATCGCCGCGTGCGCCGGTGGCGTAGCGCAACGCCATATCGAATGTGGTGAACGATGCCGACTCCACCCCGTCGGCGCGGTTGCGCACCCCGCCGCGGTAGTTGCCGAACAGCGAGGCGGTAAGCCCGCCCTGCTTCCACACCGCGCCCACGCGGCTGCTCAGCTTGGGCGGGTTGAACAGCGTGCCGGACAGATCGAACGTCGGTTGCGCGGGCAACGTCTGCTGCGTGCTGTCCAGCCAGCTCGCCGAGCCGCGCAAGGTCAGCGTGCCGCGCGCCAACGCCACCTGGTAGCTACCGCTCAGGTCCAGACCCTCGATGTCCTGCTGCGCCACGTTGGCGTACTGCGTGTAGATGATTGCCGCCACCCGGCTCGGGTCGTAGGCGACGCCGGCAAAGTTGGAGAACCGGCTGGCGAGTGCGATCACATCGGCCTGCGCCTGCGGCGTCGGCGTGCGGTCCACGAAGGGCGCGTAGATCGGATTGCGCAACGCCTGGCTGGCATTGGCGATCGGCTGCAACACGCGGTTGCTGTAGTCCACCCCGAACCAGGTCAGCTCCGCCTCCAGGCCATCCAGCGCCTCGGGGTGCCAGGCCAGCGAGACCGAGCGGGTGATGGCGCGCTCCGGCTGCAGATCCTGGTTGCCGCCATCGGCCACCAGCACCGTCGTCCCGGCGGGAAAGCCTACCCCGCCGAACGCGCCCGGCTGGAACAGCCACGCCTCCTGCGCGTAGTTGCGCTCGAACAGCGTGGGCGCCTTGAACGACTTGCCCCACGAGGCCTTGAGCGTCACATCGCTGCCAGGCGCATACAGCACACCGAACTTGGGCGTCGTCACCCCGCCGAAGCTGCTGTAGTCCTCCCCGCGCACCGCCGCTGTCAGCGTCAGTCGCTGCACACCGGGCACGCCCTGCGCCGGGCCCACCACCGGCAGATTCAGCTCCGCATAGGCAAAGCGCGCGCTTTCGCTGCCGTCGATCGTCTCCACGCCACTGACGTGGTTGACGTTACGGAACGTGTTGCTGCGATACCCCACCCCGGTGGCCAGGCGCGCATCGCCTGCCGGCAGCGCGAACAGCGGCCCTTCGGCGCCCAGCTCGTAACTGCGGCTGTCGTTGCAATAGCACAGGTCGGTCACGCTCACCGCACCGCTAGCCAGCGCCGTCTCCTGGCGGTATTGATCGTGCTTGCTGTTGCCGTCGGTGGCGCCCAATGTCAGCGTCCAGTCGTTGGGCAACCACACCACAAGGCTCGGTGACAGCAGCAGGCTGGTGGTGGTCGGAGTGACCCGGCTGTTGCGGCCACTGACAGCGTAAAAATGCAGTTGGTCGCGTTCAGTGCGTAACGCATCCAGGCGCAATTCGGCGTTGTCGCCCAGCGCCTGGTAAGCACTCAGCAGCCCGCTGCGCAGGTCGCTGCCCGGATACAGCGTGGACGGGTCGGTGAGTTGAGTGGTGTAACTACGCTGACGGCTGTAGATGGGGTCTGCGGACGCGTCCTGATAGGTCGCGATCACTCCACCACTGCGCCAGGTGGTGCCGGCCGTAACGCTGTATTGCCGCGAGGTGAGCCCGCCTTGCGTGGCCCGCCCGAAGCGCGTGCCAACGCTCACCCCGTCGTAGTCGCGCTTGAGGATCACATTACCGACGCCACCCACCGCGTCCGACCCATAGATTGCCGACGCACCGTCGGCCACGATCTCCAGCCGCTCCACTGCCTCCACCGGGATCGCGCTGAGGTCCACCGCCTGGGTGAATCCACCATAGGCCAGCCGGCGCCCATTGAGCAGGGTGAGCGTGGCATCGGCGCCCAACCCGCGCAGGTTGAGGCTCGCGCCGCCGGTCATGTTCTGGTTCGCATTGCCGGCCCCGGCCAGATTGCCGCTCAGCACGCCCGGGTTCTGCCCACCGGAGAAGTTCTGCGGCACGCTGCGGATCACCTCGCCCAGATCGCTGAAATCCTCTTCCTGGATGTGCGCCGCGCTGATCGAAATCACCGGCGACGGAACTGCACCGCCCTTGATGCGCGTGCCGGTGACTTCGATGGACTCCAACTCGGTCGCGGCGGTTTGCGCCGGCGCGGTCGCCGCAATCGCAGTCTCCGGCGAGCCGGGCCTGGGCGGCTCGCCTGCGTTCGGTGCCACGGCTGCCGGCGTTTTCTGCGCCGCTGCCGGAGCTTGCGTCGCCCCCTGCGCTGTCGCTGCCCGTGCCCCCACCGCACCTGCCGCCCCGCTCGCCACGGCTAGCAGGGCGATGGAAATGGCGTTGCGTAACGTGCGTGTCTTCATGCTGCGTCCTTTGGCTTGCCTGGGTTGGCCCGCCGACGGCGCACTCCGGGTCGACCCGGCGCGCATCGCCAGCTGAGCAAGATCGGTCCTGCACCCGACTGCTGAAACGCGGGCACCGCAGCGCGGCGGGCAGCGACCAGTATCACTAACTGTTTGATTTTCGAGCAATCATTGCGCACGCAAAATGGCTCGGCACCCATCCGGGCCCGACACGTCATCGCTGTGTATGCAATTGCCCTTTCCCCACTACCTGCTACGCGTCCACTACGCCTGCATCGCCATCACCAGAGCACGCCGGCCGTGGCTACGTGCACAGGCGCATCACCGCGCTGCGCATCCGCTTCCACCGCTGGGGTTTGCACGCGTTGCACAGCAGTGCGTTCCTGCGCCGCAAGGTTGTGCAGCGACAGCAGCGAGACCACCGCCAAGGCCAGTCTGCTGCGTGCATGATCAAAACCGACACCGCTCCCCGATACTGCCCGTCGTGCTTGCATGTGCATCCTTCGCGTCCTGGGCGCGGCACCATCGCCATTGCGTCCCCCGACAACAAGTGATGTTGCGCAAGCGCAATGCCCTACCAGCAACGTGTGCAATATGCAGGCAGCGCTGCAACAGAGCGCACATTCAACGGTTTCCGCAACACGCAGTGCGGTTTGCTGAGTGCCGAGCGCTGAGTGCGCGCTACTGCACCAGCAGGTGATGCACCGCGTAGCCGATCGCGGCAACCAGCATCGCTGCCAGCAACAGCCAGGGCCAGCGACGACGCCGGCCGGAGGCCGGCGTCAGCAGTTCCAGATCGCGTGCAGTGGCGGCCTGCAACTCGGGATCATCCAGCACTGCCGACGCGTGTTCGTCCACGTCGAGCAACTGCTGGTAGGCCGCACGATGGCGCGGATCGGCAGCCAGCCACGCCTCGCGCGCAGCGCGCTCGGCAGCAGTCTCGCTGCCGCGTCGAACGAGATAGGCGGCCGCCTGCGCGTGGATGCGCCCGGACTCTGCACGCATGGCTGGTGACTCCCGACGGGCCGTCTGCTGCGCCCTCGCGCACGATGCTACCAGCATCTTCCGGCGGCGCCAGCCAGCCGTCTTGCAGCCCGGTTACTGCGGCAATTCCCCCACCGCCGCGCGGCACGCCAGCAGCGCACGGCTGATGTGCTTCTCCACCATCTTGGTGGAGATCCCCATCTTCGCGGCGATCTGCGGATAGGTGAGCCCGTCGAACCGGCTGAGCTTGAACGCAAGCCGGCACTTCGGCGGCAGCTCGAGCAAGGTGCGCTTGAGCAGCACATCGAGTGTCTGGCGCGCATCGGCAATCTCGTCCACGCCGGCCTCGTCGGCGCTGATCGGCGCAACCTGGTCCAGCGACACGTGCTGCGCCGCCAGCCGCCGCTGACGCGAGCGCCGCTGCTCGATCACCAGGTTGTGCGCGATGCGGTACATCAGCAGCCGGCGGTCGCCGATGTTGGGCGCATCGCGGTACACCATCATCCGCGAGAAGGTCTCCTGCGCCAGGTCTGCCGCGGTCTCGGCATCGCGCGTACGGCGGCGCAGGTACACCAACAGCTCGGCATGCAGTGCGGCCAGTGCCTGGTCGAACTCGGCGCGGAGACGGTCCCTCTCGGCGAGCGACGGCTGCCCGCGCGCCATGGGCGGCCCGTCACGCGAGCTCATCGTGATCGCCGCGCCTTCGGCCAAGTGCCGCTGCCCACCAACTTCCCCACGCATCCTGCGACACGACGCACCAGCGCAACGCGCGCGCGAGGGTCATGCAAGTGGATCTGAACATGAGCAGTGCAGCCGAAAGATGGAGAGTGGGTGGTGGGCGCCGCACCCCGAACCGCAGCCCCACCTCTTCCTCTATGACGGCAAGCGATGCTAACCCCCTACGTTTTGCGCGTCAGTCAGCCTCCGTCCACATCAACACACACGTGCTGCACACCTCAACCCTGTCACTTGCACCGGCGATACTGCATGACCGATTCGCCGTCAGAAATCACCAGATGCTTGCCCTTTCCAGATACGGGTCATCCGTTCTTCCAGCTGGTGCGAGATCCGACGTGGCGGACACGATCCAGACGTGAGGTTTGTAAGCAACAAGGCCGATTGCTACCGACGTCGTTCGGCACTCGTACGACGCATCGTCCGCCAAGTCTGGTTTCATCAACACCAAAGCCGTCACTCCATCCTTTGGCAAACGGGCCAGAAGCGCGGAATCGGTGTTCATTGCCCTTCATGAACTGAACTACCTGCCCGGTGCCACCCCCGCTACCCCGTGTTGTAGGGGCGCCGATCGGTGCTCGCGATAAGACTCATCGCGCTCCCCCTCCTCGCTAGCAAGTGCGCTGCACCAGAGACGCATCTTCAGCCGTCGGTTGAAATGGTCACCTTTTCCCAATCGGCGATGGACGCTGCGAACGCAGCCAGCTTGGCTCGCACCAGCGTCAACGCATCGCTCCCCAGAAGCAAATGCGCCGGCGGATTTTCCGCGGCAATCACCTTCAGCATCGCGCGTGCTGCCTTCACCGGGTCGCCTGGCTGCTTGCCACTCTTTTCCGCGCGGGCCTGGCGGATGGGATCAAAGATGGCGTCGTAATCCGCGATGGATCGCGGCGCCCGCTGCATCGAACGCCCCGCCCAATCGGTGCGAAACGAACCCGGCGCCACCGCTGTCACCGCGATGCCTAGCGGACCAACTTCCTTGCCCAGCGTCTCGGAGATGCCTTCCAGCGCGAATTTGCTGCCGCAGTAGTATCCGATGCCGGGCATGGTGATGTGGCCGCCCATCGAGGTGATGTTGAGGATGTGGCCGCGGCGGCGCTGGCGCATGTACGGCAACACGGCCTTCATCATGGCGACGGCGCCGAATACGTTGACATCGAACTGGCGGCGCATCTCCTTGAGAGGCGACTCCTCCATGATGCCTTCGTGGCCGTAGCCAGCGTTGTTTACGAGGACGTCGACCGGGCCGACATTCTCCTCCACTTCGGCGATGACGCCGTCGATGGCGGCGAAGTCGGTGACGTCGAGGAGGCGGCCATGAACCTTCCCGGGAGCGAGGTCTTCAAAGACGCGTTTCGCCGCCGCGTTGCGAACGGTACCGATGACCACGTGGCCCTGGGCGACGGCTTGCCGGGCCAGGGCACGGCCCAAACCGCTACTGACACCGGTGATGAGGAGGGTCTTCGGGTTGCCCATGGGTGCTCCGTTGGTTGGTCTTGGAATGCATAATCCGCCACCATTGCCAGGTCGATAAGTCACAATTGGCTTTTATTCTTGCCTATTCCTATGGATGCTCCGAAGGCTCGCACGCTCAAACTTCTGCGCGAACTGGCACCCGACGAGGGCTATAACCTCACGGCGGTGCCGAGCGTCCGCATCCTCCGCTCCGACCGGGCGCTTGCCCGCACGCCCGTGCTTTACGACCCTGGCATCGTCATCGTGTGCCAGGGCCGCAAACGTGGCTACTTCGGCGACCAGCTCTACCTTTACGACGCGGACCAGTACCTCGCCGTCTCGGTGCCCGTGCCTTTCACGATGGAAACGGACGCCACGCCGGCCCACCCCCTGCTGGCCCTCTACCTCCATCTCGACTTCCCGCTCGCCGCGGAAGTGGCGGAACAGATCGACCGCAAAGGCCAGGCCGACACTCTGCAGCCACCGCAGAGCATGATGTCCACGCCCGTGGACGACGCCATGCGCGATTCGGTCCTGCGCTTCCTCGAGGCCATGCAGAAGCCACTGGATGCCGCCGTCCTCGGCCCGGGACTGCTACGCGAGCTCTATTTCCGCGTATTGACGGGCGCGCAGGGCAGCGCCATGCGTAGTGCACTGGCCATGCGCGGCCAGTTCGGTCGCATCAGCCAGGCGCTACGTTTGATTCACGCCTCATATCCGCAGCCCCTGGACGTGGCGCGACTGGCGAGCGAAGCAGGCATGAGCGCGCCCAGCTTCCAGAGCCACTTCAAGGCGATCACGCAGGTCTCGCCCATGCAGTACGTGAAGTCGACGCGGCTGCACCAGGCGCGGTTGTTGATGGTGCGGCAATCGCTGACGGCGGAAGCGGCGAGTCATGCGGTGGGGTACACCAGCCCATCGCAGTTCAGTCGTGAGTTCCGGCGGTTGTTTGGTGCCACGCCGGCGGCCGAGGCGCGGAGGATGCGGGAGACGTTTGCAATTCCCGAGGCATTTGCGGATGCGGTGTACGTCTCTTCGCACTAGCTAAGGGAACCGAGGCAATTAAACCGCATGGCTCTTTCCGCTTGGAGGAGCGCGGAGACCGCATGTTGCCGGCCTGCGCACGCGCGGTATTTCAGCAGCGCTACGACCGCAAGGACTATCAAGCAGCGTTCTCTACACTGTCTCCCGTCCTGACGCAGTGCGGGCAGACGCCGGGATGGGACGAGGAGGGAAATATGCGCAACGACGTGGCAATCGTCCAAGACAAGACTGCCCAGTACGCGCCATGCCTGGAAACGCTGCGCTAACGGGGTCAGGTTCACTTCCTAGCCAAATTTCAGGCTACGGCCTCAGTTTTCGTGAGGGTTTCCTCGTTATCAGTACCAACGCCGGGCTGCGAGTCTTGTGCCATGGCCAGACTTCCATGCATCGACTTTCCCGGCATCCCGCAGCACATCGTGCAACGCGGGAACAACCGCTTGCCCTGCTTTCTGGATGATGGCGATCGATTGCGCTATCTGCACCTGATGCATGAGGCCCTGCACGCGACAGGCTGCCAGTTGCACGCTTACGTCTTGATGGACAACCATGTGCACTTGCTAGTCACGCCACCTGATGCGGGACGGATCGGGCAACTGATCCAGCGGCTTGGACGAAACTACGTCGCAGCATTCGTCTTCATTTGCAGCAGCAGCAGCAGCGAGCCCTGGGCCACGACGCCTTCCGCGCAATGGTCGAAACCAAGACCCACCGCTTTGCGGGCGTCAGGCCCGCTCATCGCCCACACAGACCGAACACCGCCGACTGATAAGTTAACCTGACTCCGTTATTGGCTTGAGATGAAAAGCGCGCAGCAGCGCACGAACAGGCAGCGGATCCGCGCCGGGCGGCACGGCTCCCGCCCGCGACCTTTCCCGCTCACGCGGTCGCCCGGACCACTGGCATGATGATGCCCGCACGTTGACCACTGACGTACAGGAGGCACGGATGTCACAACACGCTATCGAGGAGTTCATCGAACGCTGCGTCCAGCTGGTCGATCGCGGCAGCTTGAGTCGCACGCACAAGGCAGCGCTCATGCGTAGCCTGCTTGGGCTGCAGGCGCGTTACGACACCGGCCTGACCTGGTTCCGCGTGCACACCGAGCTACTGCGCAATGGCGTGCTGGTGCGTACGGCGGTCGAGGAGATCGACGATGCGACCCTGCGCGCGCAGGCCCTGGCCGCCGAAGCGCCGGGTTGGCTGGAGGATGCACAGGGCGAGGTCTATCTGCAATGGCAAGACCAGGCACGCGTGGTCTACCGCCAACCAGACACCGGCCACACGCTACCGCTGGCAGAAGTATTCGGGGACGTTCTCAACCTCGCCCACCAGGCCGATGACAGCGCGTTGTTCACCGATTGCTACGGCCTGTTGGTCAACGGCTGGCTGGACGATACCTTCGACGCTGCCGACGGTATCGCGCCCACCCTGGACGGCCTGCTCGCTTCCGACACCTTGCGCGCCATCCGTGCGCTGGCCGCACTCCGCGCGCTCAAGCCTCGCCGTGGCGCACCCGAGGACCTGGCCGTGCCGCGGCTGGCCGACAGCGGCACCTCCGGTGAGATCGAGCGCGAGATGGGTCTGCGGTTTTTCCTGCAGCCCAAGCGCACGCCTGCGGCGTTACGCACTGCGCGTGACAAGGCCACACGTCAGCGGGTGCGTCTGCGCGAGCTGCTCCCGCAACTGGTGGAGCAACACCTGGGCACATCGCTGCGCGCTGCTGGCTGGTCTGCTGTCACGGTTGAAGCGAGCCATCGTTGGCAATGGATCCGCGACCACGACGGCAGCCGTCAGTGTTTGTGGGCCAGCTATGACCCGACCCTGGGCGAGCTGATGGTCCAGGCGGGGCTGCAGCATGCCCGCCTGCTGGCCTGGCAGCAGCGCGCGGCGACCACGCAGCTGCATGACCTGCATTGCGTGGCTGATGCGGCCACCTTCCTGGGCAGGCAGGTCATGGACAGCGCCGACGTGGGCCACTACGGCGGCTGGGTACTGAATCCAGCCCACAGCGACGCCGTGCTGAGCGCTACCCTGGCCCGTCTGGCGACGGCACTGCCCGCACTGGATGTGCACTTCTTCAGCCGCATCACCGATCAGCTGGCCGGCCCCTGGTTCCAACGCTCCGCCGACACCTGGCTGCAGCTGCTGGAACACGGCGACGACAACGGCGTGGTGCCGCCCGAGGTGATATTCGCCAGCCCGGACAGCGTGCTGCTGGTATTCGTGTTCTTCCACCTGGAGTGCGGCGAACAGACACGTGCCAACGCACATGTCGAACAGTTGCGCCAGCGGCTGGCCGCACGCGCTCGTCCAACTGTCTGGCATCGCCAATGGCTGGCGCCATTCCTGCAGCAGTGGGAGCACGGGGCAGGCACTGCGCCCATGCCACCGCTGCTGCACCCGCTGCTGCTCGATCACCTGCGCGCAAACGATGGCGCCTGATTGCCGCACCACGCCGCCGATACGCGGCTGGCACGACTCAGGCGTGTGTACGGAGGCCTTGCAGGTCGACATCTTGCTGCCGCAAGCCGCGGCGCCGCGCAGGCAACGCGGCGCCGCATTCCGAGGCCTTGTCCGCTTGCAATGCCGGCAGCGCACAGGCATCGCGCACAGCCCCTCAATAGCGTAGCGCCTCCGCTGTGGGTGCCACCGGCTCAAACCGCGCCTTGCTGAAGTCATGCAGCAGCCGAGCCGCCTGCTCACCCTGCTCGGAATAGCGCCGGAAATCGCTTTTGCACAATCGATACAGGCAGCCGCCGCGCGCGAACACCAGGTCGCCGCCATCCCAATCGGCCCAGTCGGTGCCGGGCAGGTCCACCAGCACGGCGCCGTCGCGATCCAGCACGCGATGATCCAGCGCATACCAGGCATCGTTCTGGCGCCCCACGGCACGCAACAGCGATTGCAGCCGACGCCCGCCACTGCCGTCCTTCTCCCACACGCGTGGGCGCGTGAAGCCGTAGAGCACGCCGCTTCGCAAACCGCCGCGTTCGCCCTCACCGCCGTCGAGCGTTCGCCAGCCAGCGCGCTGCCGCAGCATGCTGTCGATCGGCTCGTCTTCGCCACCGCCGGACCATTGCCCGAACGGCCGCACCGTCATCCCGTGCTTCAGACCGAAGCCGGTCGGAAGCGGAAACGGCTCGCGGCCTGCCTGCGGCTGATGATTCAACAGCAGCGTCTGCTCGTCCTCAAACGCACCACCGCCACCCCACGCATCCCCCTTGGGCCAGAGCGCCAGCGCGGTGAAGAACGGTGGGCGCGACAGCGCTGTCCAGGTTCCGAAATCGCCCTTGTGCTTGGCCGCGAAATACACCAACAGCCGCCCCGACGGCGACAGATCGCAACGCCGCTCGTAGATGCGGCCCTTGAACCACTGCCCGTGCTCGAACGTATCCGTGCGCAAGTCCCAGCGGATCAGCTGTACCTGCTTGCTGGGCCCACGCCGGAAGATCACCCCGGTGCGTGCGTCCCGCGCCAGCAGGACATACAGCCGTGTGGCTGAAACCAGGGGTTCCTGGCGATGGGATATCGGGTCCATGCGAGTGCCTCCGTGCGCCCTATCCTACGCAACCGTACGACACCTGCGCCGCCCCTGCCCCACACGCGGCCAGTGATCGCCTAGGATTTCAGCGCAACGCAGCACCTGCAGTCAGCGGCCTGGCCGACATCCCAACCCGCGTCGGCGGCTGATGCGGCAAGACCTTGTCGCGCGTTTAGCGCTCCTACGTGCATGCTTGCCCGCAGACGCCTCGTCCCGTCGCCAGACGCAAGGAACCGCTTCTGATCACGCTCTCCCGCCGCCAGTTTCTCGATGCCGGCCTCATGGCTCTGACCACCTCAACGCTGCTCGGTGCCTGCGCCAAGCAGGACAGCGCCCTGCACACGCGCTGGAGCCAGTGGCAGGCAAAATGGCGCTGGATGGAAGCCATCGCCCGCAAGCGCCGTTGGCAGGTGACGCCGCTACGGATCGCCCCGCCTGCGACAGAACGCCAGCTGCTATCGCTCGAACGCCGTCACCGCCTGCCGATCCCCGCCCAACTGCGTCGCGTCCTGCGCGAGCTGTCGGCGGAGGTGAGCTTCGGCTGGTACGTGCCCTCGCATCTGCGCGCGATGGAACAGCAAGACCTGCCGTCGATGAGCTGCAATCGCGACACGGTGTGGAGCCTGACGCACATCGATACGATGGCCCTGCCCGTCTTCCTGGACTGGAAGCAGGAGCTGGCCACGCGCGATCTGTCCGAGGCACCCAACAGTCCTGCACTGTGGGAACACCAGTTCGCTTTCTACAACCTCATCAACGGCGACTGGCTGACCATCGACACCACGCATGCGGATCCGGCCAGGCAACCGGTACGCTATTTCTCGCACGAACTGGAGATGCTGCACGGCCTGGCGCTGGCGCCGGACTTCTTCAGCTTCATCACCCAGATGTCGGCGCTAGGCATGGCCGGCACCGAATGGGCCTCGTGGATGCGCTTCGGCAACGGCCAGAGAGACGACACCTTCTACCTGGATGCCGGCAACCAGGGCTCAAAGGCGTGGCTGGCCTGGCTGCAACGCGACCCGGCGCAACCCGACCCCGATACGCCGCCGCTGCCGATCGTGGAGCGCAGCGCTGCCGATCGCGCATTGCTGGACGCCGCACGCGCCAATTCACTCGTCGGCGTCGAGGCCGCATTGCTGGCAGGCGCCGTCCCCGACTGCACGCCGGACAGCGATTGGCTGATGGAACACACCACATCCGACCAGGAGTTTTCCACCGCCATCCATTACGCCACCCGGCACGACAACACGGCGATGATCGAGCGCCTGCTCAAGGCCGGCGCAACGCTCAATACACGGCTGCTGCCGCTCAATACCGCGGTCAAACACGGCACGCTAGCCACCGTGCGCTGGCTCATCGCGCACGGCGCACGCGTCAACGGCTGGGCCAATCAGCGGTACTGGCCGCTGCACGACCTGGTGGTCACCCGCGGGCCGATCGCCGCAATGACGCGCGCGCACTACCGCCAGCACCTGATCGACAGCATCAGCATCGGCAGCCTCGACTCACTGGATGGAATGATCGCCCAAGCCAAGGACGCACAGACCCGCGCGCGCTATCGCGCCGCCAAGCGCGCCCTGCAGCAGGCCAGCGAGGAGGCGGTGAAAGACGTCGACAGCAAGCTGCACAACCACCTCAGCCTGCAGGACTATCTGGACATGCTGGAAGCGCTGCTGGACGCCGGCGCCGACCCGGACGCACGCTGGGACAACGGCACCACCATGCTCGGCTGGGGCGGCGTGGCCACCGCACGCGTGCTGCTGGCACACGGCGCCGATCCCAACGCACGCGACATCCACGGCACCACGCCGCTGCACACCGCCAGCACCGGCGAAAAGGTGCGCGTGCTGGTCGCCGGCGGCGCCGACATCAACGCGCAGGCCATCGCACAGAACACCGACGACTCGCAGCACTACACACCGCTGCAGTCGGCGCTGCTCTCCCACACGCTCGATGGCGACAGCCCCATCACCGCGCTGCTGGAACTGGGCGCGGACGCCACCCGCACCGACGCCGATGGCCGTTCGTCGCTGGCCTATTGCTTCCAGCCGGACCTGGTGCGCCTGATCATGAGCAAGGGGCTGGACCCGCTGGCCCTGCAACCGGGCCAGCAAACCCTGCTGCATAACCTCACCGCCCGTCACTGGCTCCCGCGCCACACGTTCCCGAAGGAAGTGGCCTTTCTCGATTTTCTGCTGAGCCTGGGGATCGACATCAACGCGCGCGACGCCAGGGGCCGCACCCTGCTGCACTACGCCGCCGAACAGGAAAGCAACGATGAGAGCGCGCCCAACTACGCCCTCGTCCTGGCCCGGGGTGCCGACAAAACCATCAAGGACAACGATGGCAAGCGCGCCGTCGACCTGTTTGCCGCCTCGTTGCAGACTGTGCGGGCGGCATTGCGGTGATGTGCATCAAGGGTGATGTCGATGTCCATCGCTCCATCACCTCCGGGACACCACAGCAGACGCATGGACAGGAAAACAAAAATCCCCCTTCTGACGCTGGCCTGTCTGGCATCTATGGCACTTGCCACCACGCCATGCCTCGCGCAGCCGCCTGCCGGCGCGCCCGAATTCGCACCAACCTTGGACGACCCCGCAGCAAGCGTCGCCCTGGTGCCCGGCGAATACATCACCGAAAAGGGATGGGGGCATCTACTACTGACTAGGCACAAGCAATCGCTACGATTCTCTTTGGAAAGCACCACTGGCCAAGCCATGTGCTTCCTGGAAGGCGTGATTGATGGAAGACAAGGCATTGCCACAAGCGAGACCGGCCTCACGGATTGCCAAGTGCAATTCGCGAACACCGCCGAAGGTGTCAACGTGACCACCACCACGCCGGTCGAGTGCAAATCCTTGTGCGGCTACAACGGCGGTTTCGAAGCACCTTACCTGCGGGCCAAGGATGGTTGCAGCCGCAACGCCCTTGCCCGCACGCGCGCGGCATTTCAGCAGCACTACGACCGCAAGGACTACAGGACGGCATTGACCACCCTGTCCCCGGTCCTGGCGCAATGCGGGCCGACACTGGACTGGGAAGAAGAGGGAGAGATCCGCAATGATCTGGCGATCACCCAGTACAAGAACGCGCTTTATGCGCAGTGTCTGGAAACGTTGAATGCCTATGCCGAAGATGCAGCGACAGACGACGACGCAGTGATGGAGAACTGGCCACCGGTCCTTGCGGACCGCTATCTGGCAATCGTACGCGCAGCACGAACCAATCTTGCGTTATGCAGGAAAGCGCTGGCCAGGCAAAAGAACTAGAGCATTCACTATCAAATTCGACCAGCCACACGTGGTGCGCGGCTCAGCTTGTCCCGATGCCCACATACTCCTGCGCAACCGCATACCTGGCTTGCACAGACCCCCAGATTCGACCGCGGCTCAACCCAACTGCGCGCGCTACCCGCTGAAACTCGACAGGCCCTTGATAGCCCGGAGACTTCTTCTTGATCAGGATGCGATCGGATGGCGTGACACAGCTGTCCTCAAGGGAATTGCTCACATGTGCCTCATCCACGAAGAACTCTTCATAGGGCAACGGCAGCACGGATGTCTCTCCGTCGCGATCGAACTTCAGCAACAGACTGTCATCGCGCTCGAAGCACAGCGTCTTCCAAGGGAAATCGGTCAGCTTGCCGGCTTCGACCACCGCCGAGTCCTTGCCGGCCAGCAGCGTCACAACATGTTCGGAAAACTGTTTCTTTGAGATCGGTGGCTCGGTCATGGCACATCCTGCCAAGGCGGCAACGACCACTGCGACCGATGCCGAAACGTAAGAACGGAAGATAACGAATGACATACGGCGCGGCCCCTTCCTGCGGTAGAGCGATGTTTAACCAGAAGCGCAATGCACGCGCATCTTGGCAGGAGTAGCGATTTGCCCTCCTGATAAATTCCGGACCCAGGCAACTAAGCAAGTCGTTGACATCCTGATCGGGCAACTACATTAAATTTGAGTAGTCACCGATCTGATTGCAGATCTCTGAGGGCGGATCATCCACCTTGACGACTCTTCGCAATCCCTTCTCCAACTCCCCCTCAGGGGCAACGACATGATAGACGAGATAGAACTCCTCTCGACTTTTCCAGAGGCTAAATGTCGACAGCTCAGAAAATCGAAGGACATGCCCATTCGAATAAGTTGCGTCAAAGCTGCATTCAGCATAAACACCGATTCCACAACTCGCATCCAGATAGCGCAGCCCCTTTCGTCCACCGAGATCAAAATGATAAGACCGGCCGTTCTCGTCCTCGACGATCTGCGGCGTCATTCGCAGCGCCTGAGGTGTGCTTGTGCTCTCCCAATCCAGAACCTCTGCACAGAGTGAGGGGCCGGAGGGCTTATCCATCCCATATTGAGCGAATCTCCAGGTGCAACCCGTTGTAACGAGAAAACAGAACACGACGTAGATCAGCGAATTTTTCACAGGCACCTCTCAGCCTTCGTCGCACTCAGTGACAGCCGGTACCGACGACATGGAATATCTCAGCGCGCTATTGATGGTCCTGTCTGGGTAACGGCTTGCTGCGACTGCTCCAGCGCCTGCTGCTGTTCACGTGCCTGGGCCTGAGTCTGGTTGATTGCCTGCACGCGATCGAACGACTGGGTCTCTGGTGCCTGCACGGCGTCCACCGTCGGCATGTGTGTGCGCTGGTGTGCCGGGTCGTTGAGGGCGCCCTGGACGACAAAGACCTTCTCGCCGCCGGCCAGCTGACCTGTTGGGTTGTTGAGCACTACATGATCCACCCGCGACAACCCTTCCTCTTTGGCCAACGCAAGCAGGCTGGCGGTCATACGCTGGCTTGCCCCGTCCCACTCTTTGCCGTGCTGGGCGTCGAGCTGCAACACACCACTTTTGATCTGCTGGTACAGCGTGTGGTCCGCATGGCCTGGCTGTGAGGGCAACAACGGGGTCTTCGGTAGTGTCAAGGGTGATTCAGGGCCAAGTCCACCCTGCTTCACATCAGAAGAAGCGATATCACTAACGGCTCCGGGCTCCGGCCGCCCTTGTTTAACCTTCCAGGGGACAATGTGTTTGTCGTAGTAATCGCCATAATATTGCTCGTATGTCTTACTTGGCCCAACCGAAGGTTGTTCCGTCTTGAATATCTGGGCGATCTGATTCAACGCCGCATTGCGAGTGATGCGGCCTGCCATTTGTTGATCGGCAATTGCTTCGTACTGCTGCGGCCTATTTCCGCTACCAGCGATACCAATATCTGGCCCTTGATTATTCAAAATCTCACGCCGAACCAGTGCGTTACTGAGCGTTGCTGCAGCTTCGCCGCGGAGCATGTTACTCACATAAGCTTGTTTGGACGAATAATCAGGAGGCTCGGCGAACCGATGATGACCAATCTCATGCGAGAGCGATGCGGCGAGTCGCCCGCCCTTGCCGATCGCATTCTGGTCAATCACGATCTCCTTGTCAGGCACTATGTAAGTGCCCCCGCCTGCATTACCCCACACAACGCCTATGCCATCACGCTTGAGCTGAGATAAGCCTGCTTGTAGCGTAGGTGACTGAGCAAGAAATGGAGTAAGTGCGGGGTCTTTCAGCGGAGAGGTGGGCGGTGCGCCGGCAGATGATGCACCCACCTGCTTAGGTTGCGGAATTTTTGATTCTTCATTGCCTTCCATCGCATTTCCTTTGCTTGAGCAACTAAGCCTTTAGTCACATTTTATTGATCGAGATATAACTTAGGTGCGCCTGGTCTTCAGTCAGACCAAACGTGACTTTTGTACGGTCAACCGTCATCACCCAATATGCTCTCGAATCGGGTGCATCCGGACGTGGTGGATAGGGCATAGCATCTGCCCAGGGGGCATGCACAAAGGTTGGACCAGGCGGAGAAAAATCGATCAACAACTTTCCACGCGATGGATCATCTGTTGCATTACTGAATTCAACGCGCTGCAATTTCTCACCTGCCAGTACACCACTCTCGCTGACACGCAACTCTCTTTCCCCGTCCAACTGGGGTGGTCCGAGTTGAGTGTGAAGTTGAGCACTGATGGCAGCGCTGTCTTGGAAGTCAGTTGCGATCAAACGATCTACATCTTGCTTGAGGCGTTCCGTCACGTCTTTGCTCCTGGTTTCAACGGAGGGCTTTGCAGCCGCTACGGCCGATTGATCGCGTGGAGTGCTGGGGGCACATCCCGCATGAAAGGTGCATAGTGCCAGCAGTGCAATTGGTAACAACGTTACCTGAGGGAAGGCATTACGTCCTTGGTTAACTTGCCGGCCATGGGATTTCCCAAGGTGAGGAGCCATCTCTCTGATCCTGCGCTAAGAGTGTCGCTGAAATTTAACACGTCAATGACCTCAAATCAGGCGGCGGCAGCAAGTACTTCACGTGGTTCTGCGTTCGCAAGATCGGCTAGCGGCCGACGGATTCAGCTCAATGCGGCGGGCGGCGCTCACCGACGCGCCCTAAGCTGCTTTGCAGGCACCTCCACCGGCGGCAACACCTCCATCAGCAGCTGCCCTTCGCTGGCGGTGATGCGCAGCTTGGTCCCGATGGCAAAGCCCAGTTGCTCCAGCCATAGGCCGCTGAGGCGGACGTGGGGCACGTGCTGGTCGCCGGCGTGGTCGTGGGCGCCGGGGTAATGGGTGTAGCTGACGGTGCATTGGCGCGGGCGGCGGGCGCGGCGGGGTGCGCGTAGCGTGCCGGGGCCTTGCGGGGAGGCGTCCGGGTCGGGCGGCAGCATCGGTGGCAGCTTGGTGCGGTCGGGTTCCACAACAACCCACTGCACCCGCTTGGGCGGCGTGGGGCGCGTATGCGTGCGGATGGGCCGTGCGCTGGCAGATGCCGTAGGTGGGCGGCGGCGTGTCATGGCGCCTCCGGCTGGTGGTTGGTGGATGCGACAACGCACTGCTGCAACACCACGGCTCTGCGTGCGAACGTGTGGCGCGAGGTGTGCGGTAACACAGCGAGCTGGCAACCCGGCGGATGCGCGGAATGGGCGCTCGCCTGCTCAACAGCTGCGCGTGCGACGCGCCGGCGCAGCACCTCGCCCACATCCCAACGCAGGCGGTGAGCGGAAGCTGGCAACAGATCAACCGGTACAGATGCCGGCATGGATGGTGCGGTAGACATGGCAATGCCCTCCTGGAACAACCCAAGAACCGCCGCCAACGGCGACGGGATGTCGGGAGGTTCGAAACCGTACATAGTCGGCGGGCATATTCCCCTTGCGGGTGTTGTATTAGCCGCCCTCCCGACGCAGGCATTGCGTCGGCTTGTACCTGCACAGGATGCAGGCACAAAAAACCCACCGGTTTGACGGAGGTGGGTGCCGCTATGTACGGAGTTTCGACGCTCCTTAATCCGAAGGCTGCAGCGAATTCGCGGCAATGTCAACCTCTGTACAGTATGATTGAGCGAAGAGTCTCCGAAAGCACATCGCGTCGACCTGTGATCCAAAATAAGAGCAGCGCTATAAATTACTTATTTAATAGATTAAAATCGCATCATCGTAAAAACATACCGTCCGTGCGGGCATCACGAAAATTAATTCCTACCAAATGCCGTAAAGCAATTTTTAATTACTGGAAAACATTGTGGCCCATCAGCCTATTGATACCGTACTAACCGCCGATTTTCTCGCGGCAACACTTAGAGAATTAGCTGAAACGGGCTTTGTTACGGATGAGCATAGTTTCGCTCCTTATCGCGAAACTATCAATGTTCATTTCTCAGCCATTCAAGACGCACTTGAGCAAGAAGGCTTCGAAGGCAGCCTGCTACCTGGCTACCTCAATCACCCACAAGCCGGTTACGCGTATTACATTTATGACACTGAGAAATTTACAAGCCGACAGGATGCCGAGAAAGCTATAAATTTATGGCTAACAAGCCGCCATAGCGACCAATAAAGGATTCTTCACATGACCGACATCGTCACACCTGCTCAGCGCTCAAAAATGATGTCCGGCATCAAAGGCAGGAACACCAAGCCAGAAATATTAGTCAGGAAATTCCTCCATCAACGCGGTTACCGCTATCGACTAAATCGAAGGAATCTTCCCGGTTGCCCAGACATTGTCCTTGCCAGATATAACACCGCCATATTTGTGAACGGTTGCTTCTGGCATGCCCACGAGAACTGCCCCTATTTTAAAATTCCCGGTACTAGAACTGAGTTCTGGACAAAGAAAATTCTTTCCAACATAGAGCGCGACGTTGTCGCAGTAAGCGACCTACAAAATCTTGGCTGGCGAGTCGCTATAATTTGGGAATGTGCTCTAAGAAGAGTAGCACCTCAAGCACTACTCGAGCTCATTAATTTCCTGCAGGGAAAAGAGTGTCTAAAAGACATTCGATGGAATCAGCCCCCCCAAATTTCAATCCAATAGAGATACCTACGCTCTAACCAATTCTGTTAACGGCACTATTCTGAAGAGAAATTTGGCGTTCCAATTCTTCCGAAGTATGCTCCAAAACGCTCTACTAAAGAGGGCACAAATTGAGGAGTGAGGGAAGCCCACCTATGGTTTGAAAGCTCAGTTGGCACTTCAGCAATTGGAATTGCTTTAAGCTCATTGAATTGAGCGAACCATGGACCTAGAGGAAGTCCGGCGGCATCTAACAACTGTGGCAGAAAATGCAATTTAGCAGACCCATCATGTTGAGCAACTTTATTTTTCTCTTTTGGCTTTGCAGCTCTCCAACGATCTGAGATATCGAGACACTTTGCAACTAATACAGAAGTAACTTTGTTAGGGCTTGCAAGATCGCAGCGCGGGGTCACTACAATCCAAAGCCCGTCTGCCTTTTTAATCAGGTCACCGGTATCCAGCCGATCTTTTATCGGAGGAAGAAAATAAGTCTCTTCCGGATGTGCACATCCGCCATCGGCGTCGAGAAGAGCATCATGAATATGAGCTACTACATGCCTAGCCAGCATTGGTGAAAATATGTCTGGATCATTCGCCGCCCAGTGGGTCCAGCGAGGCCAAATAGCCTTAAAAAAAACGCGCGCGGTTTCTCGCTCAATCGCTTCCCGAGTCGATTGCAACTTCATGAGCATAGGTCGTTGACGGTCTAGCCATTCAAATACTTGATCTACCCCGTCACCGCGATCAAATACCTCCACCTGCGGATATTGTTCAGTTTCTGCCTCCTGCCCCTGACCTGTATAAATGGCAATAGCAACTGGATGTGTTTGATAGGCGTACCTCACTAAAGAGTTACCATGATCATTAGGCTGATCTTGTGCATTTGGCTGAAGCCTCAAATCAACAACAACTGCATCAATTTTATTATTTGCCAAGCATGACTTCGCTTCAAATACAGATTTTGCGGTCAATGTAGCCACACTAAATCCACGCTTATCCGCATCAGCGTTATAAAATTCAGCCCTATCCATCCAAGAATCAATATTTGAGTCTTGGTCTTCAACCAATAATACTTGCAGAACTGGCATCTTCATACCCCCAATTTTAACTTTTTTGAATTTGCACAACAAAAGTTGTTAAATCCGCATCCATATCGTATTCAACCTTGCCTTTGCTTGCGGACATAGCCTCCCGAGCTATAGCAAGGCCCAGCCCAGACCCCTCCGACTTCAAGGTAAATCCAGGCTTAAACAAATTCAACGCCAAGTTTGAATCTATAGGCGGGCCATTGTTTGAGACAGCCACTCTAATAAATTTTTTTGAGGAGCCAATTTGAATTTTTATTTGCCTAGGGGAAACGGGGCTCACACTAAGCCAATGCACCGCATTATCCAATATATTTAATATAGCTGCCATCAGGTCAGCTTCATAGACCGTCGCTTCTAACAGATCGTTTCGCGGATCTTTTTTCACTTCAATTTTATGCTCTAGCATCGAATCTGAGAAAAAGCCAAGACACCTATCGACTACATCCATTGGATTAAGTGACTTTGGCCTACCTCTCTTGCGACTCGCCAACGGGTCTAGGGCCTTGAACAGCTTGGTTAAATGACCCGCAGAATCATTTATTAGTCGTGCATTTTTGCCAAATGAGTCGCGGAAAGTAATACCGAAAGCACTTTCTTCGAGCAGCCGCGGCGCTCCATCAGCAAGTAATTTAGAACGTGTATTTATGTCCCCCAGAAAACGACGACCATCATGTAGCATCTGCGAGACCACTAGCCCGAGACTTGATTGAGCAGCAAGTTTATGCTGATAAGCCTCTAGCTCCTCAAGTGAATTTCGAAGTGCTGCACTTTCTTGCTTAAGAGCTCTTTGGATACGATCTCTGTACTGGGGTGGGAGTGAAGCGATCGCTTTAGTAGTCGCTTGGAGGGTTGCTTGAGTCCGTATTCCGCCGGTATCTCCATCAGGCCGCCGGCTGATCCCGACCATCTCCCTAAACTCAACTCTAAATGCTTCCACACGAGTCATGACATCAGCTATCAAATTACGAAGCCGAAGGAAAGACCCATTATGCTCCAACCCTTCACGGCTACTTCTTTCAACGAGGCCTGAAATTTGCTCATCACAGATGCTAATAACACCCCAAAGTTGGTTAAGTCCTAGCTTCTGGGAGGGATTCTGAACACGTTTTCTCTCGAGCTCTAGCCAATCCGAGTCCGCATCTCCGTAAGGCCTAATTCTGAAGCCATTCCTATAAATTCCAACACCGATATTCTCATCAAGTATTTTTCTCGCGTCCATTCGCCCTACAGAGCCAAGCCCAAGCTTTTTGAGTAAATCTACGATCGCATCGCCCTCGCGATCATATATATTCAGCGCTATCGACACAGGCCCGCATGTTCTTTCATCCTCAGCAAGAGCAGAAGCTGGAATCGAAATATTTCTTTTTTGCCCATCGGCGCGCTGATTTATAAAAGCCCCATCAAAAGCACCAGACTTATCAAAGCTGCCCTCAAGGCGATAATGGTAAACATCACCTATGGAGAATGGCTTGATCTCTGAGATATCGTCAGCATCGAACTCATCTTCAGTCTTAAACAAACCGCCAAGGAGGGAAGGCCCGTCGAATCCATGCCCGTCTTTTGAAAATTCGGATATATCTAGAAATATTTTGAATCCGCGATGACGTGCTTCGTCGGGAGATGCCAGCCTTCGTAGCTCGCGGACAAGTAACTCAAGCTGGGCTTTTGTCCAATCATCTCTGAGGCCAGAAATTTTCAACCATACCCCAGGCGTTCCACCCGCTTGTCCGACCCGTGTCTGAACGTCAATATTTATTTCATCAAGGTACTTGTTTTCTTCGAATTCATTCCAATCAATATTTATCTCACTCACTTCAAGAGCATCAGAAGATTTCTTAGCGCAAGTTAAGCTAAGGAAACGCCCAAGACGCGCGGTCGCAAATCTCCCGACCCCTTTCGCTCCAAGAAGACGACGATTTCCCGGACTACTTTTACGCTCCACTTTATCTGTTGTAGCAGGCTCTAGCCATTTACTTATGAGATCATCCGCAGACATTCCATGCCCTGCATCCGCAACATAAATAATCCCAGTCGTCTCAAGGGAGCTATCGGAGCGAGGTATGATTTTAATCTTTACCCAAGGCGAATCCGCATCAAATGCATTCTTAACCAGCTCAATTAGTGCCGCTTCCGGACCACTTATTAGCTGGTCACCAATCGTGCGTACAATCCTTGCTCGCGGTCTTAGCTTTGCCACTTCCCTCTCCCCTACATGGCTTTTTATTACAAACAGTAGCTTCCAGCATTAGATCTTAAGCTATCATTCCTTCTATGAATACATTTGTCGATCTTTTTTGTGGCGGGGGCCTCGGAGCTCGTGGGGCGGTGCAAGCAGGGCTGAGGCCGCTTGTGGCGGTAGACCTATGGGACATAGCCTGCCGCACGTACCGTGACAATTTTCCAGACGCTATCGTAATCAATGATCGAATAGAGCGAGTTAATCCACTTGACTATTGCGATGCTAGATCTCTCGACTTATTGATTGCCTCTCCGGAATGCACCAATCACTCTGTAGCTAAGGGCTCTGCGCCGAGAGATGAATCCAGCAAAGAAACTGCAATGCATACGGTTGACTGGATCCAGTCACTAAAACCAAGCTGGTTCGTCATAGAAAATGTCAAGGAGATGAAATCCTGGCACAGATACTCCGAACTCCTCCAAAAATTAAAAAATATTGGATATGAGATATCAGAGAATCTTATTAACTCAGCCGATTATGGCGCTGCTCAAAGCAGAGTCAGGCTATTTTTGGTTGGTGGCTTAGAAAAAACGCCCCCAAAAATCTCTCCGCCCGATAGGGTACAGCGAAAAACTGTGCGTGACATACTCGACCCTCCCGGAACTTGGACGATGAAACCTGTTTTTGTGGAGGGACGGGCTGATGCCACAAAAAAACGGGTAAAAGATGCCATTTCTACATTAGGACCAAACAGCGAATTTTTGGTAGTTTATTATGGCTCAGGTGGCGACAAATCATGGCAATCACTAGACACACCTTTACGAACAATCACCACGATTGACCGATTTGCGTATGTCAAGAAGCAAAGTAATCGCTGGCAAATGAGAATGCTACAGCCTTCAGAGCTAGCCAGGGCCATGTCACTTCCGGAGGAACATCGCCTTATGATTGGCACACGCCGCGAAAAAGTACGTGTATGCGGAAATGGTGTTTGCGCAGTGGTAATGAAGCGAATAGTTGAACAACTTAGTGCGATTAGCGAATCGGATCCAATTTGCACTAAAGCTAAAGTAATGGAAGAAAATTTCTAGATTTTATGGGCCCAACGAAAATCGACACATTGACTCTAAAATATTAACGAAATTTTTTAGTAAAAAGGCGGCCTTTCGGCCGCCCTTTTATTTTCCCGGTGAGTTAACAACCTCAAACCCCAACCGGATTCGCCTTCTCAGGATCAATCTTGTACTGCTTGATCGCCCGGGCCACGTCCTTGCCCGTCATCTTGCCATCCTTCGCCAGCGCGGCAATCGCCGCATGCGCGATGTAGTAGCGGTCCACTTCGAAGAACCGGCGCAGGTTGGCACGCGTATCCGAACGACCGAACCCATCCGTGCCGAGCACGGTGTAGGTCATCGGGACGAAGGCGCGGATCTGGTCGGCGAAGGCGCGCACGTAGTCGGTGGCAGCGATGGCCGGGCCCTGGCGTCCTTCCAGCAGCTGGGTGACATAGGGCTTGCGCTGTTCGGCCTCCGGGTGCAGGCGGTTCCAGCGTTCCACGGCGTAGCCGTCGCGGCGCACTTCGTTGAGGCTGGGGCAGGACCAGATGTCGGCGGTGACGCCGAAGTCCTTGTCCAGCAGCTCGGCGGCGGCAATGGCCTCGCGCAGGATGGTGCCGCTGCCCAGCAGCTGCACGCGCAGCTCGCCCTTCTTGGGCTTGCCGGCGTCCTTCAACAGGTACATGCCCTTGATGATGCCCTCGGCTGCGCCGTCCGGCATGCCGGGGTGGGCGTAGTTCTCGTTCATCAGGGTGATGTAGTAGTACTCGTCGATCTGGTCTTCCATCATCGCCTTCATGCCGTGCTGCATGATGACGGTGACTTCGAAGCCGAAGGTCGGGTCGTAGCTACGCACGTTCGGGATGGAGCCGGCGATGACCTGGCTGAAGCCGTCTTCGTGCTGCAGGCCTTCGCCGTTGAGCGTGGTGCGGCCGGCGGTGCCGCCGAGCAGGAAGCCACGCGTGCGCATGTCCGCTGCCTGCCAGGCGATGTCGCCCACGCGCTGGAAGCCGAACATGGAGTAGTAGATGTAGAACGGCAGCATCGGCACGTCGGAGACCGAGTAGCTGGTGCCGGCGGCCATCCACGAGGCGATGGCGCCCGGCTCGCTGATGCCCTGCTGCAGCACCTGGCCGGTCTGGTCTTCGCGGTAGTACATCAGCTGGTCGGCGTCGACCGGCTTGTACTTCTGGCCGAACGGGGCATAGATGCCGATCTGGCGGAACATGCCTTCCATGCCGAAGGTGCGCGCCTCATCGGCCACGATCGGCACGATGCGCGGGCCCAGTTCCTTGTCGCGCAGGGCGATGTTGAGGCTCTGCACGAAGGACATGGTGGTGGAATAGCTGCGCTCGCCGCTGTCCTTGAGCAGGCGCTCGAACTTGTCGAGCGTGGGCGCCACGAACGACTTGCTGGCCTTGGGACGGCGCGAGGGCAGGAAGCCGCCCAGCACGTTGCGGCGCTCCTTCAGGTACTGCACTTCCGGGGAATCTTCGCCGGGGTGGTAGAACGGCACCTGGCCGTCTTCCAGCTGGGCGTCGGTCACCGGGATGTTGAAGCGGTCGCGGAAGTGCTTGACCGCCGCGTCGTCCAGCTTCTTGGTCTGGTGGGTGGGGTTGAGCGCCTCACCGGCCGAGCCCATGCCGTAGCCCTTGACCGTCTTGGCCAGGATCACGGTGGGCATGCCCTTGGTGTTCACGGCCTGGTGGTAGGCGGCGTACACCTTGTGCGGGTCGTGGCCGCCACGGTTCAGGCGCCAGATGTCGTCGTCGGACAGGCCGGCGACCATGGCCGCGGTCTCCGGGTACTTGCCGAAGAAGTTGGCGCGCGTGTAGGCGCCGCCGAAGGCCTTGCAGTTCTGGTATTCGCCGTCGACGGTTTCCATCATCAGCTTGCGCAGCACACCGTCGGTGTCCTTGGCCAGCAGCGCGTCCCAGTAGCCGCCCCAGAGCAGCTTGATGACGTTCCAGCCGCCGCCACGGAACACGCCTTCCAGCTCCTGGATGATCTTGCCGTTGCCGCGCACCGGGCCGTCCAGGCGCTGCAGGTTGCAGTTGACCACGAAGATCAGGTTGTCCAGGCCTTCGCGTCCGGCCAGCGCGATGGCGCCGAGGGTTTCCGGCTCGTCGCTCTCGCCGTCGCCGATGAAGCACCACACCTTGCGGTCGGACTTCTCGATCAGGCCGCGGTTTTCCAGGTAGCGCATGAACTGCGCCTGGTAGATGGCGGCCAGCGGGCCCAGGCCCATCGACACGGTGGGGGTCTGCCAGAACTCGGGCATCAGCCACGGGTGCGGGTAGGAGGAGATGCCCTGGCCGTCCACTTCCATGCGGAAGTTGTCCAGCTGGGCTTCGCTGATGCGGCCTTCCAGGAAGGCGCGGGCGTAGACGCCCGGGGCGCTATGGCCCTGGATGAACAGCAGATCGCCCGGGTGCTGGTCGCTGGGCGCGCGCCAGAAGTGGTTGAAGCCCACGTCGTACAGCGTGGCGCTGGAGGCGAACGAGGCGATGTGGCCGCCCAGGTCGCCCGGCTTGCGGTTGGCCCGCACGACGGTGGCCATGGCGTTCCAGCGGATGATCGAGCGGATCTTCCACTCCAGCGCGGAGTCGCCGGGGTTCTTGGCCTCGTTGGCCGGTGCGATGGTGTTGACGTACTCGGTGGTGGGCGAGAACGGCAGGTAAGCGCCGGCGCGGCGGGTCTGTTCGACCATGCCTTCCAGCAGCTGATGGGCGCGCTCCGGGCCTTCGACGTCGATGACGGCCTTGATCGATTCGAGCCACTCCTGCGTCTCAAGCGGGTTCGGATCGTTGTGCAGCACTTCGTTCAACCAGTTCATTAGCGCTCCCGGGGGGACACACCCCGCGGGTGTGTCGACATCGTGAATTCGTGAACCCCCAAGTGTACCGCACGCACCTGTTGCCATTCCTCGCTACGGGTGCGTATGGAATGGGACGGTGTTGTGCGTGGGTGGTGCACCGATGCCGCTTGGGACGACGATCTGGTGCAGCGGGCGCTGCCGGTATACGACCAAAGGATAAGGGCCATTGGCCGGAATGGACCGACACGCATACCCCGTAGGAGCGCACCAGGGCGCGAGGGGCGTTACCGGTAAAGCCCGTCGCGCCCGGGTGCGCTCCTACGGCGGTGGGGGTGGTGGTCAGAAGGCTTGTAGCGCTTCGGTCAGCTGGCCGTTGTTGTTGACCGCGCCCATGGTGTAGCCCTGCCAGCCGGGGTAGGCGTTGGGCTCCCAGTAGAAGATGCCGAGCACGCGCGATCCGATGGCGCTGCTGCGGCTGAGCAGGTTGGTGAGCATGGCGCGGGTGGTGGCGGCCTGCTGCCAGTCCATGCCGACCTCGGCCACGATCACGTCGCTGCCGTAGCGGGAGATCATGTCGCGCATGTTGGTGTCCAGGCGGTTGTTGTAGTCCTGCCAGCTGCCGACCGGCGGGTAATGCGACATGCCGATGACATCCCACTTGCCGCCGGCCGAGCGCAGGTTGTCGAAGAACCAGCGGAAGTTGGCGTTGTCGTAGCCGTTGGCCAGGTGCACGATGACCTTGGCGTTGGGATACACCGCCTTGGTGGCGTTGTAGCCGCTGTTGATGAACTGGCCCAGCGTGGCGAAGTTGGGCGTCTTGCCCTCGTTCCACAGCATGCCGCTGTTGATCTCGTTGCCCACCTGCACCCAGCTGACGGTAATGCCGTTGTCCTTGAGGTATTTGAGGATGCCCTGGGTGTGGCTGTAGACATCGGTATTGAGCTGGGCGACGGAGTGGCCCGCCCAGGCGGCCGGCTTGGTCTGCTTGCCGGGGTCGGCCCAGCTGTCGCTGTAGTGGAAGTCGATCATGATGCGCATGCCCTGCGCGGCGGCGCGCTTGGCCTTGTCCAGGGTGTCGCGGCCATCGTTCCAGCCGCCGGACGGGTTGACCCACACGCGCAGACGGATGGCGTTGCCGCCCACATTCTTGAACAGCTTGATGAAGTCGGTGGTGTTGCCGGCCGCATCGCGAAACACCTGCGGCGGGTTGGCCGCGGCCTGCTGGTTGAGCCAGCTGACATCGGCGCCCTTGGCGATGCCCTGCGCGCCGGCGCCGGCGCTAATGCCACCCAGCAACAGCACCAGCAGCAAACGGTGGTACCCCTTGCGAAAAACGTGCATGAACCCTCTCCCTTGATCGATGGATGTCGCGCCGCATGGCGCCCTGCCTGATCCCCCTGAATTCGCCGCATGCCTGTGGCGATACGGCGCTGCCCGCAGCGGCCAGACACGCCGCGAAACGGTGGCGATTGCAGCACGGCGGCGTAATGCGGTCGCGCTCGCTATAGCTGCTGCGTGGTTGCGGCATATCTCGCGGCGGCAAACACCTTGCGCCAGCGAACTGGCGATATTTTCGCCAGCGCATTGTTGTGCGGGTGCAACAGAAAACCGGCGCGATAGTGCGCAGCGGGTCTGTTACTGGCGATCGGTCGCTGAGGTGACAGGCGTGGTCGACTGTTAGGGCAGCACAAGCAGACCTGGGCTCGATGCGATGCGGCGACGTGCTGCCGACTTCCCGGCACCGGGGCGCGTTGCTGGAAGCGCACACCCTCGCCGTACGTACGCCGCTCACCGCTCACCGCGCGCAGCGGCCGTGCTGTGACTGCGGCTGCGTGACTGCGGCTGCGGCTGCGGCTGCGGCTGCGGCTGTGGCTGTGGCTGTGGCTGTGGCTGACAGCTGATTCTGTAAGGACACCCCTGGCTCGATCACCGTCACCGGCGCTGCGCGGCAAAGTGCGATTCCAGCTCGACAGCAGCAGCAGCCCGACGGGTGAAGACCGCCCGGCTTCCAGCTACCCTGCCCGCTCGGCGCACTCGACACGCTCGCGTCCATGGCTCGGCAGCGACCGAAACGAAAAACGCCGGGCAAGCCGGCGTTTTTTCTGTGCACCACGCGATGGCGGCAGTTGGCAGATCGAAGCGCCGCCGCGTCAGCACTGCGGGTCGGGCGCAGTCACCGCATCAAGCGCGGCTCCCAGCGCGTAGCGAGCGGCCGTCAGATGGTGCGGATGGCGCGCCCGGCATTGCAGTGAACCATTGGTCCATGCCGATTCCGGGCAACGGCCGCGCCCACCTGACGGCTGCGCAGCCGTTTTGTCGGCCGCTCCACGCCCATGCATGCATGAGCGCACTCAGCCCAGCGCGCGTGCGCCCTGCTGTTGTTGCTGGGTCTGGGTTTGCTGCTGCTCCAGCGCCACCGCTTGGCGTGCGGCGTTGTCGGCCACGCGCTGGCTGCTCTGCTCCAGCGGGGTGTTCATCGCGGTCATGGTCTCCACGCTGACACGCAGCTGCGCGGGGTCGTCCACGCGGCCCTGCACGGCGAAGGTGCGTGCGGCATCGGGGCTCATCATCACCGCGTCGATGCGCTGGCCGCCGGCGGCGTGCATTTCCGAGGCGAGCGAGCCGGACAACTGGGCGCTTTGCTGGTCGGGCGCGCGCCCTGCACGTGCGTCCTGTGCGTGCACGCCACGCTGCGCGTCCTGGAACAGGGCATTGCCCACATGCCCCGGTTGGTCGATACGCAGCGAGGTGTGCTCGTTGCCGTGCTCGCGTGCGTCGCGCTTGGCAGGCTCGCCCGGAGCGAGCGGGCCGCGGATGGCGTCGATGGCGTCCTGGCCGAGGCCGCGCGCGCTGCGCGTCAAGATGGTGGTGCCGGTGCGCAGCCCGTCCACATCGCTGCGGTATTCGTCGATCATGCGCGCGTTCTTTTCGGCAAGCGGACGCGCGTTGGGATCTGTAAGCGCCGAATGCTCGCCCAGGAAGTTGCCCAGCTTGTGCGCGCCCAGCGAACCGCCGGCCGCCACCAGCGGGTAGTCGGGAATCAGGAAATTGGCCTTGCTGTTGCTGTAGCCGGCGCCGCTCAACGTAGCGATTTCATCCGGCTTGGCGTAGATGCGCACCTGCCCGAAATGCGGCGAGGCTGCGCTGACCGGGTCCGATGCCATCACGTGGTTGATCACGCTGTTGCCGCCTTCGGGAATGCGGTAACTCAGGCTGGCTGCACCGTAGGCGTTGAAGGTTTCGCCCTTGAGGTCGTAGTGGTGCGCGGAGACCTGCGCAAGCGCACCGCCCAGGGAGTGGCCGGTGACGGTGACTTCGGGTTGGTGCCCGGTTCGCTTGCCGACGTCCTTGGCAATGTCCATCGCGTTTTTGGTCAGCGCGAGCGCGTCGGCTGCCTGCGGATTGGTCCGCGAGGTGACCATGGTCGCATCGGTGAGAATGTCCTTGACCGCGCCCTCGGTGCCGCGATGGGCGACCACGATGTCGCCGCTGCCTTCACGCCGGTAGATGGTGCCTTGATAGCCGGTGGCCTTGTTGTTGACGTGGTCGAGAACCGCATAACGCTGCCCCTCGACCACGACGATTTCTTCCTGACCTGGCGCGCGCCGGCCGACGGCGCGATCCTTGTAGACATCTTCCGACAAGCCCGCATAGTGCGGCGATGGGATGCTCATGGCGCAACTTCCTTGGCAGCCAATGTGATGGTGAAGAGATTGTCGCGGATTTCCGGCTTGAATTTGTCCGGGCTCAGCTCACCGGTGTCCGGAAAGCTCTTGGACTCCGAGCGCGGATACCCTTCCTTCCAGTAGTACTTCGTCTGTGGCTGCTGCGCAGTCACCGTCTTGCCTTCGATAAACGACAGGAAGCGGGTCTCTTCCTCTGCACCGGTGGCCTTCAGCAGCACGCTGGCACCGCTGAATTCCCAATGGCAGACGCCGCGACCGTAATAGTCCTCGTCCTGCATCAGGTCCAGATAGACGGTGCCGCGGTACTCGGTGTCGGAGATCTTCTTGAGTGCGAAGTCTTCCTGGCTGGTGATGCGCCCGGCGGTGCCGGTTTCGGGCTGGATCTTGCCGCATTCGGCTTCGTTGCTGACGTCGTACTGCGCCGCGCCCTGCACCAGGCCGAAGGCGCCGGGCGCCTTGTCCAGGGTCAGCGTGACCTCGTAGGCCTTGCGCGGGTTGGGATTCAACTTGGCAAGGCCGCGGCCACCGGCCTCGACGTCGGCTTCTGCGGCGGCCTCGGTTGCGGGGGATTGGGTCTGGGTCATGCTGGTCTCCGGGGCGTTACAGGCCGTAAGCAAAAGGGCCAGCAGGCTCGGGGTCAGAATCTGGCGCAAGGCCGGCCTCCATGGCGATAGGGGGAGTCAATCTAGTTTGCTTGACCCGCCGGGGTCAATTTACGGCAGCTGAGGATGAGGCGGCCGTGAGCCGGTTGCCGGCGCCCGCAAAACTGCCATGATCGGGCCATCCGCCGCCACGGAAGCGCGCCATCGCCACGGGTCCCACATCGCCAGCCGACAGCGTGGCCGTCACCCCGCGGGTGCACTGGCGGCACAGCCTGCGCATGCGCGTGTTGCTGGCCGCCACCGCGGTGCTGGTGGTGTTGCTGGCGTTGCTGGGCACGGTGTTCTACCTGGGCGCACGCGCCGAGCTGGTGGAGGCGGCGCGCACCGAGGTGGATGGCCTGACCGAGCAGACCGCACGCAGCCTGGCGGCGATGCTGGACTCGGTGCAGGTGAGCGGCCGCACGCTGGCGGCCAGCAGCAGCGCGGTGGGGCTGCAGCCGTTCAATCTGCGCGCGCTGCTGCTGGCCACGCTCAGCGGCGACCCGGATATCGGTGCGGCGCGGTTGATCATCGAGCCGCGCACGCAGAAGGCGCGCGACACCGGGTTTGTCTGGTACGTGCATCGCGACGGCACGCGCGTGCTAGAGAAATCGGTGCAGGACCTGGGCTACGACTACCGCGCGATGCCGTGGTATCTGCGCACCCAGCGCGAAGGCCGCGCGTGGTGGTCCGAGCCGTATCTCAACGCCAATGGCGGCAACGCGCTGTACACCAGCTACAACCTGCCGTTGCGCCGCCCGGGCGATGCGGTGGATGCCGCACCGGTGGGCATGGTCAGCGTGGACCTGCCGCTGCAGCACCTGCGCGAGATCATCGACCAGCTGCCGCGCGACATCGGCATCCAGCCGATGCTGCTGTCGCCCGAAGGCATGCTGGTGTTCAGCCCCGACCCGGCGCTCAACCTGCGTTACACGCTGGAGCGTTACGTGGCGCATTCGCGGCCCGACCTGCTGCCGTTGCAGCGCGCGGTGGCGGCGGGCCAGCCGATCTCGTTTGCGCACACCGCGCCGGATGGCGAGCGCTTTTTGACCCATAGCGCGGCGGTGGGGCGCAGCGGCTGGACCTTTGTGCTGTCCGCCTCGGAAGGCTATGTGCTGGCGGGCCTGAACTGGCTGGCCGCGTGGGTGGCGCTGGCGGCGTTGCTGGGCGCGGTGGTGTGGTGGTGGCTGATGGGGCGGATCACGCGCAAGCTGACGCGCCCGATCGAGGAATTGACCGATACCGCCGAGCACTTTCGCCGTGGCGAATTCGCATACCCGCTGCAGCACATCGAACGCCGCGACGAGGTGGGCGTGATGGCGCGTGCGTTCGACAGCGCGCGCGATGCGATCCGCGACCACATCGCGCAGATCGGCGAGATGACCGCCGCGCGCGAGCGCATGCACAGCGAGCTGCAGATTGCGCGCGAGATCCAGCAGGCGATGCTGCCCTCCGGGCGCACCTTCGACCGCGCCAGTTCGCATCTGGAAACCTGCGCCTGGCTGGAGCCGGCCAAGGCGGTGGGCGGCGACTTCTACCACTTCGTCGAGACCGAGCCGGGGCTGCTGTGGTTTGTGGTGGGCGATGTGTCCGACAAGGGCGTGCCGGCCGCCCTGTTCATGGCGCGCGCGGTGAGCGTGCTGGAAATCGCCGCGCGCCGGCATACGCGCCCGGACAGCATCCTGATCGCCGCCTCCACGCGGCTGGCGGAAAACAACGACACCTGCATGTTCGCCACGGTGCTATGCGGGGTGATCAACGTGGTGAGCGGCGACTACTGGCTGGCCAGTGCCGGCCACGAGCCGCCGGTGCTGATCGACATCGACGGCAGCGCGCGGCCGTTGCCGCTGGACACCGGCGCGCCGCTGGGAATCGAGCCGCAGGTGGCCTACCCGGTGCTGCAAGGCCGCATGAGCGCGGGGCAGACGCTGCTGGGCTATACCGACGGGGTGACCGAGGCGATGGACGAGCAGGGCGCTAGCTACGGGCTGGAGCGCCTGCTCGGCGCCTTGCGGCCACGCCGCAGCGCGGCGGCGCAGTGCAAGGCGGTGATCGCCAACATCGCCCACTTCACCGGCCAGGCCGACCCGTACGACGACATCACCCTGCTGGCGATCCGGCTGCGCCAGGAGCATGCTGGGCGGGTCGCAGACGCTGGCCGGGACGCACCCGGAAAGGCAACGACCTGATGAAGCTCGACCTGGCCATCGCGCCCTCGCTGGCCCAGCTAGCCGGCGCCAACGACGCGCTGGAACACTCGCTCACGCTGGAAGGACTGCACGCCGAGCGCATCGGCCAGGTGCGGCTGATCGTGGAAGAGCTCGGCTGCAATGCGCTCACCCACGGCCAGTGCGCCGAGCAGCCGCTGCGCCTGCAACTGCAGCTGGATCCGCAGGCGCTGGTGCTGGAGATGCACGACCCCGGCAGCGCCTTCGACCCCAGCACCGCCGCGATGCCGGACCTGAGTGCCGAGCTCGACGAGCGCGCGATCGGTGGGCTGGGGCTGTTCCTGGTGCATCAGTTCGCCGATCACATCGACTACCGCCGCGATGGTGCATACAACGTGGTGCGCGTCACCCTGCTCCACCCGTACGCCCCCGTCCCCGAGGCACTGTCATGACCACGCTCGCCATTCAGATCGACCCGCCGCAGGACACCCGTCAACGCGTCATCCTGACCGGGCGCCTGGACACCCACACCTACCAGGATCTGGACGCGGCGCTGTCGCCGCTGCTGGGCACCCTGATCACCACGCTGGTGCTGGACCTGACCGCGCTGGAATACATCTCCAGCGCCGGCATCCGCTGCATCTTCAAGGCGCGCAAGGCCCTGGCCACGCGCCAGGGCAAGGTGCTGGTGACCAACCCGCAGCCGCAGATCCGCAAGGTCTTCGACATGGTCAAGGCAGTGCCGCTGAGCGATGTCTTCGCCTCCACCGAAGAGCTGGATGCCTACCTGGCGGCGATGCAGCGCAAGGTCATCGAACAGCATGCGCAAGGCGATACGCCGATCGTGCCGCATTTCGCCGAGGCCTGAGCGCGGCCAGCGCCGCATAGCGAACAGGCGCCGGCTGGATGTAGACGGCGCGCGCGGCAGAAGGATACGAGAGGTGCATGCCGACCCCGGCATCGGACGCGCGCCGTCTGGCGATGATTGCAGTGGTTGTGCCGATCGCTTTGCGGTGTCGCCTCGCCTGCGCGCACATCGGTGAGCCTGTCTGCGTATGGCGCGTGCGCGGCAGTGGTTAGGCTATGACGCCCTGATCCCTGCGTTGCGATGCCCAAGCTGATCATCTTCGATTTCGACGGCACCCTGGCCGACTCGTTCGGTTTCTTTCTGAGCACGCAGCGCGTACTGGCCGAGCGGCACGGCTTCCGCGCCGCGCAAGCACATGAAGTGGACGCCGCACGCCGCCTGAGCACCCGCCAGTTGCTCAAGCAATCGGGCCTGAGCAGCTGGCGCATCCCGCTGGTGGCTGCCGACTTCATCCGCCTGATGCGTGCCGCCCCACCGATGGCCTTGTTCGACGGCATTGCCGGGGTGCTGCAGGCCCTTCACGCCCGCGGCACCTGCCTGGCCCTGGTGTCGTCCAACTCGGTGGAGAATGTGCAGCGCGCGCTGGGCGAGGAGCTGAGCGCGAAGTTCGCAGTGATCGACGGCGGTGCGCATCTGCTGGGCAAACAGCGCGCCTTGCGTCGCGTGTTGCGCAGCACCGGGCATACCGCAGCGCAGGCGGTGTACGTGGGCGATCAGGTCGCCGACTGGGAGGCGGCGCAAGCGGTGGGCTTATCGTTTGCTGCAGTTGCGTGGGGCTATGCGCATCCGGACGTGTTTGCCGGCTTGGCTGAGACGCGGGTGATCGAACGCGTGGATGACTTGCTTGCGTTGGGCGGGGAGTAGGCGGCGGGATTGGGGATTGGAGATTCGCAGGAGCGAGAAGCTTTCCGGTGCTGCGTGCGTGCCCTCATCCGCCCTTCGGGCACCTTCTCCCGGTGGGAGAAGGAAGGTGCGATCTCGGTGCGCGGGGTGATGCGCCCGGACAGCGCCGACTGCTAGACCCCACCCACCCTCGGCAAGGGCGCCGGCACGTTCAACATGCCACCCGCTGCCACGTACGCCGCCAAGGCCTGGCCCTGGCTTAGCAGATGCCCGTGCATCGTGCGCTCTGCGCCTTCGGCGTCGCCGCGGCGCACGCAGGCCATCAGCTCGCGGTGCTCGGCCAGCGACTGCGCCATGCGTCCGGGCGTCAACAGCTGCCGGCCGCGGTGCATCTTGAGGATGCGGTGCAGATCGTGGGTGACGCGGATCAACCACGGATTGCCGGCGTACTGCTGCACGGTCTCGTGGATCAGGTAATTGTTGCGGTAGTACTCGGCCAGGTCGCCAGCGGTGGCGGCAGCTTCCATTGCCGCGTGCAGCTCTTCCAGGCGTTGCACGCCGGCCACGTCGATGCGCTTGACCGCATCGTGCGCGCAGCGGCCTTCCAGCATCGCCATCACCGGGAACAACTGATTGAGGTCTTCCAGGGTCAGCCGCGTGACCCGGCTGCCGCGGCCGGCGTCCAGCTGCACCAGGCCTTCGGCGGCGAGCAGCTTGAGGCTCTCGCGCAGCGGGGTGCGGCTGATGCCGAGTTCCTCGGCCAGCGCCGGCTCGTCGATCCATTCGCCCGGCGGCAGCGCGTAGTCGTAGATTTTCTGGCGCAGGCGCTCGGCCACTTCCTCGTACAGCGGTACGCGCTTCTTGGCGTTGCGCGAATCAGGGGCGAGGGTCATGGCAGGCGGGTCGTCGATGCTGGCGTGGGGGCGCCCATTCTACCGGGGCGCCCCGACACCCTGCCGGACACGGGCCGCATCACAGCCAGCCCGGCACCACGAACAGCAGCCAGGCCACCAGCGGCCCCAGCAACACCACCAGCCCGCTGTAGACCAGGAAACGGCGGAACAGCGCGTCGCGTTCTTCCTTGGCGGCCGAGGCCACCACCAACGCACCGTTGGTGGAGAACGGGCTGACATCGACGATGGTGGACGATACCGCCAGCGCGCAGATCACCCCGGCCGCACCAAGCTGGCCCTGCATCAGGAACGGCACCGCCAGCGGAATGGTGGCGCCCAGCACCGCCGCCGACGAGGCGAATGCGGAAACGATGCCGCCGACGTAGCAGACCAGCAGCGCCCCCAGCAACGGCATGCCGATATGCGACACGCCGGTGCCGATGTAGTCCACCGCACCGGCCTTTTCCAGCACCGCCACATAGGTGACCACGCCGCTGATCAACAGCACCGTGGACCAGCTGATGCCGTCCACCGCGCCCTTCTGCGCGCTGGGCGAGATCAGCGCCAATGCCACCGCCACGGTGATCGAGACCAGGCCGACGTTGAGGTTGTAGACCAGCGCGGCGATGCCCAGGCCGAGCAGGCCGACCAGCGTGATCACCCGATCGCGCGTGATGGCGACCGCCTCCAGCGCCAGCGGATTGGTCGACAGGGTGCCGCCACCGGCAGCCACCAGCGAGCCATGCCCTTCGATCGCGAACGGGCGCTTGGAGGCCTGGTCGTCGGCCACCGCCACATACTGCGCATCGGCCAGCGAGACCTCCTGCCGGCGCATCAGCTTGAGCCCGCCGAAGGCGCAGAAGCAGATGATCGCCATCATCAGGTTGAAGCCCAGGCTGGTGAGGAACACCGCCATCTCGGTGACGTCCAGCCCAGCCTTTTCCACCACCTTGTTGGTGATGCCGCCATACACGCTGATCGGCGAAAAGCCGCCGCCCTGCGCGCCATGGATCACCAGCAGGCCCATCATCAAGGGATTGATGCGGTACTGCTTGGCAAAGCGCAGCGCCACCGGGCCGATGATGGCCACCGCCGCCGGCCCGAGCGCACCGAAGGCGGTGAGCAGGCCGGTGATGACGAACATCACCCAGGGAATGGCGACGATGCGCCCGCGCACCGCGCGCACCGCCCAGTGCACCAGCAGATCGATGGTGCCGTTCTTCTGCGCGATGGCGAACAGATAGGTGATGCCGACCAGGGTCAGGAACAGGTCGCCCGGAAAGCCGGCCAGCACCTCCTTGCCGTCCAGACCCACCCACACGCCGCCGATGATGAAGGCCAGCGCGAAGGCCACCGCGCCCATGTTGATGGGCAATGCGGTGGCGACGATGAACATGATCACCAAGCCAAGAATCGTTGCAATTTGCGGGGTCATGCGCCCTCCCAGACACCTGATACGCGTACAGCACGGATGGCCACCCGCCACCCAAGGGTCACGCCGTGTGCAGCACCTGCTCAATCGTCATGCCGCGCGCTCGCATGCGGCGTTGACCCACTCGACCACACCGTGGGTACTCTGAAATTCGTCGACCGATCGCGCTTCGCAGCCCGGCACGCGCTCGCGCGCCATGCGCGCCAGTGCGCCACCGGGCCCCAGTTCGAGAAACACCCGCGCGCCGCGCTCGGCGGCCTGCACCAGCACCTCGGACCAGCGCACGGTCTGCGCGATCTGTGCGGCCAGCGTGTCCACCACCAGGGCCTGCGTGGTGACGGCACGTGCATCGATGCCGGCGAGCACGCGCAGCCTGGGCGCGTGCACCGCCGCGCTGTTCAATTCGATGGCGAAGGCGTCGGCGGCCGTACGCAACCATGGCGTATGTGCCGGCACGCTCACCGGCAACGGCGTGACGCGTGCGCCCTGCGCCTGCGCTGCATCGCCCAGTGCCTGCAGCGCCGCCTGCGGGCCACCGAGCACGGCGTGGTCGTCGCCGTTGACGATGGCGATGGCCGCGCCATGCGTCTGGCACAGCGTCTCCAGCGTGCGCAGCGGCAGGCCGAGCACCGCCATCAAGCCGGCATGGTCCGGGCTGGCCGCATCCATCAGGCGCGCGCGGGTGGCAGCCAGCTGCAAGCAGGTGGCGATCTCCATGCTGCCGGCAACCGCATGCGCGGCCAGCTCGCCGACGCTGTAGCCCAGCACCAACACCGGCGTGGGCAGCTGCGCACGCAGCACCTGCCAGTGCGCCAGGGTGCCGGCGCAGACCAGCGGCTGTGCAATGGCATTGGTGTAGCGGGAGTTGTCTGCGGCCAGCGTTTGCGCCGAGGCGCCAAGCACCTTGCTCGCAGCAGCGATTACCTCGGCCGCGACAGGCGCATCGGCAACCCGCGCGAACATCGCGGCGTGCTGCCCACCCTGGCCGGGACAGAGCACGGCCAGGGTCATGCGGTGGCCTGCTTGCAGAACATGCTGTGCCTTGTGCGAGCGTGACCCTCATTCGCGCTGCGGGCATTTTGTTCCGTGACCAGGACAAGCACGCCGTTCACTGAGACAGTGCGAAGGGCCGCGCCGCCACACGCCTGCATGAACGTTGCCTTCGCAGCTGCCAGTGGTCGACACAGGCTCATGCCATCTCCTGACAGTGCAGGAACCAGGCGCAGGCCAGCAGATCGGCGCTGCCGCCCGGGCTCAGGCGACGCGCGACAAATTGCGCGCCGATCGCGTGCAGGCATGCGCGCCACTGCGGCTGCGCGATGCCGCCATCGGCCAGAAACGCATGCGCCTGCGCCTTTGCGTAAGCCAGCCCGTCTTGCCCGCCGCGATGCAGCAGGTTGAGATCGTCGACCTCGGCAATCAGGCGCATCAGGGTCTGCGCCAGTGCGGCCTCGCGCGTGGCGTCGCTGCGCAATGCACTGCGCAGTGACGGCAGTGCAATCTCGCGCAGCAATGGATACCCGGCCGCGGCCTGTTCGCGCACGCCACTGATCCGAAACGCCGCGCGCACGCGCTGGCCATTGCTGTGTGGATCCAGCGGCGCGGCCCGCAATGCATCGCGCCAGACCTGCACCGCGCTGCAGACTGCTTCGCCGGCAGGGGCATGCCCATGCACGGCACGCAAGCGCGCCGCCTGCGCAGTGAGCAGGCCCAGGCTGAAAATTGCACCGCGGTGGGTATTGATGCCGCCGGTGCTGCGCAGCATCGCCGCTTCGGCCGCGATGCCGAGCTGGCGCAATTGCTCGAACGGCGCGTTGTCGATACCGGCCTGTGCAATCGCGACGAAGTAGCCGCGCAGGGCGAACAGGCTGCGCAGGAATGTCGACGCGTCCATATCGGCATGGCTGCCGCTGTCGAACGGCGTGACCAGGCCGGGCTTGGGCGCGCAGCCGAGTTCCGCATGCAGGGCGGCGACCGCCAGCCGCCCCAGCCGATGCGCCAGCGCGCTGGCGGTGCCGGCTTCAGGATGCGATGCGTGTTGCCGGGCTGCACTGTCTTGCAGCTCGCCATGCGTGCATGCAACGCGCGATGGCGCATGCACGCGGTTCGAACCAGCGCCTGCGGGGGCAAGGTGCAGTAGCGGCTGCGGCGGTACGTCGTGCGCTGCTGCCGGTGTCGGTGCGAGCGTCGATTCGTGATCGGCACGAATCAGGTGCGTCGACTGGCTGGTCGCATCAACCAGGGATGGTGCGATGCCCGTTTGTTTGGCTCCTGTCACTGGCCGCTGCCGCTCCACCGCGTTGCCAGGCGTCACGGAGCGCCTGGCATCGGCAGTGCGTTCAACCAGCGTGCTCATGCCGCGCTCCATACCGGAAACAGCGCGCTGCGCGGCAGCAAGCGGCAGCCGTTGGTGGACTTCACCAAGACCTGTTGCGCGCTGCCGGCGTACTCGCGCCAGTTCACCGCGGTGTCGTCGGGCAGCAGCAGTTCGCCGTCTGCGCGCAGCCCGTGGCGCTGTTCCCAGCGCTGCAGCACTGTCACCACGGCCTGCGCCTGCTCGGGTGTGGCGATGGACCACAGCAGGTCCAGATCCGATTGCGCATGCACATACGCAAGCCCGGTCAGGGCCTGCCATGCAAAGCTGCCGAAGACGCGCGGCTGCAGGGCGTTGGCATTGCACTGGGTCAGCAAGGCCTGCAGTGCAGGCTGCGTTGCGGCGGGTGCGGCTGCGATCACCGCGTCCAGCGCCAACGGCGCGGTGCTGCGCGCAACCTCGTCCAGGCCGGCGCTCAAGGCCAGGCGTTGCTTGCCTTCGTCTGGCGGCAACGGCACGCCCAGCCGCAGGCTGCCAGGCGCCTCGCTGCCATCGCCACGCGCCACCACTGCCGGCAGACCCGCGGCAAACCACTGCTGCAGCCGTGGCTGCGCACCCGGCGTCAGCGCTTGCCAGCGCGCGCCGGGATGCAACCACACCAGTGCGTGGCGGCCGGGCATGCTCAGGCCTCGCCCGCGGCCACTGCCGCAGCGACATCGCGCGCCAGGGTGCGCCCGCCACGCTGCGCGCCACGTGCCCGGCGTTGATCGCCATCGCTGGGCGCGGCCAGGGCATCGCCCAGCGCCTGCGCCAGATCGCCGTCCCAGAGCGACTCCACCGCGCCCATGCGCACATAGTTCTCCACGCCGGGCGCAAACACCGGCGAGCTCTTGCTCAGCGCCTGCAAGGTGTCCACGCTCTGCTTGGTGACGCGCGCCATCGCGCGCAGATCCATCACGCGGATCTGCGCATCCGGCAATGCGTGGATATGGTCGGCCATCAGACCGAACGACAGAAAGCCGCCGCTGACCGATTCGCCATACACCAGCGTGACCAGCCGCGCGCCGCGCTTGCGCGCCAGATCCAGCGTGCGTGCCAGATGCGCGAAATAGCCATTGATGCCGAGTAGTTCGTCGCGGCGCGCCAGCCGTTGCCCGGCGGTATCGGCCAGCATCACGATCGGCCGCTGCGGATGCGCGCGCGTGCTCGCCAACACGGTCGCCGCCAGTGCAAGCGCGTGGTCCACACCGACTTCCAGCTTGTTGGCGGTGCCGATCACGGTGACCTCGCCCGCGGCCGTGGTGGCACTGCCGGTAAGCACATCATCGGTGCGGACGATGGCGTGGCCGAGCGGAAACAGCTGGTCCAGCAGTTGGCTCAGTTCCATGGCGTGCTCCGGTCGGCGGTGGCGGCGAGGAAGGCGTCGGTGTCCAGCAGCGGCAAGCGCTGTGCATCGACAATGCCCTGCCGCTGCCAGATCTCCAGGCCGTCGCGGCAATCGCCGTAGGCGGCGATGCGCGTGGCCAACTGCTGCTGTGCAAGTTCCAGCGCCTGCAATGCGGCCTCGCCTTCCGGCTCGGTCAGCGTGTCCAGCGCCTGCACGGCGGCCTCGGCGAATGCGGCGATGCGGTCGGCCACCAGCGTCTGCGCCTCGCCCAGCAGATAGCGGTGCTTGCCGCCGGTGACGCGCCACACCAGGGCACGGTCGCGCGCGTCGAACTCCTCCACACCGCGCACGGTTTCGATCACGTCCGGGCCGGACAGCGACAGGCGGCCTTCTTCGGACATGATCACCGCGCTGCAGCAGCGCGCCACGATACCCATGCCGCCGAAGGCGCCGTTACCGCTGCCGATCAAGGCCAGCACCGGCACGCCGGCGGCGCGCGTGTTCAAGGTGGCGCGCATGATTTCGGAGATGGCGATCAGGCCGGCGTTGGCTTCGTGCAGGCGCACGCCGCCGGTGTCGAGCAGCAACAGCACCGCCGCCGGCTGCGTGGCGGTGGCGCGTTCGAGCAGGCCGGTGAGCTTGGCACCGTGCACCTCGCCGACGCCGCCGCCCATGAAGGCGCCTTGTTGCGCGGCGATCAGCACGTTGCGCCCACGCAGCGTGCCTTCACCGACGACGATGCCGTCATCGAAGGCGCCGGGCGTGTCCAGCTGGGCCAGGTGCGGGCTGATCAGGCGACGGCGCGGACCGACGAATTCGCGGAAGCTGCCGGCATCCAGCACGCCATCGATGCGCTCGCGCGCATCGGCCTCGTAATAGCTGCGCTCGGCCATGGGAATGGTGGTGCTCATACGTATCTCCCAACGACATGCGTAGGAGCGCACCCGGGCGCGACTGCAGCGTTACCGGGAACGCCCGTCGCGCTCGGGTGCGCTCCTACGGGGTGAGAGGGGTGGCTCATGTGGCGGCTCCCTGCAGGACGTCCAGCGCCTGCTCCAGGCGCAGGCTCACCACCGCCGGCGTGGCGCCGACATCGTTGATGCTGATGCGCACATCGCGCAGCGGATGGCGCGCGGCGAAATCGTCCAGCACCGCCTGCCAGATGGTGCCGAACCCGCGCGCGGCGGTGAGGATCTCGATCTCCATCGCGCCGTCCAGCGGCACGCGCTCGACCAGCACTTCCAGGTTGCCGGAGGCGACCACGCCGACCAGCGCATGGTCCAGCCCGGCGCGTGCGCCATGCTGGCCATCGAAGCGATACCGCAGGGTTTCCATGCTGTGCCCCTACCAGTTGCGAAAACGTTTCGGCGGGTCGTACAACCCACCGGACCAGCGCACCAGGTCCTTGACCGTGCGCGCGGCGAGCAGGTCGCGCGTGGCATCGCGTGGCCGGATGCCCAAGTCTTCCGGCCGCTTGATGACGCCGCGATCGCGCAGGTTTTCCACCGCGCGCTTGTCGCGGCCCAGGCCGACGGCGGTATAGCCGGACACGCCACGGATGGCCTGTTCGCGCTCTTCGGCGCTGCGGCACAGCAACAAGTTGGCGATGCCTTCTTCGGTCAGCACGTGGCTGACGTCGTCGCCGTAGATCATCACCGGCGGCAGCGGCATGTTGGCGCGCTCGGCCAGCTCCCAGGCATCGAGCCTGTCGACGAAGGCCGGCGCCATGTGTTCGCGGAAGGTTTCCACCATCTGCACCACCAGCTTGCGTCCGCGCGGCATCTCGCCGGGGCGCGCCGCCTCGCGCCCGGCCTTGAGCCAGGCGTCGCTGGCATGCCGGCGGCCGCGCGCGTCCGAACCCATATTGGGCGCGCCGCCGAAACCGGCGATGCGGTCGCGCGTGGCGGTGGAGCTGTTGCCCTGCAGATCGATCTGCAGGGTGGAGCCGATGAACATGTCGCAGGCATACAAGCCGGCGGTCTGCGACAGCGCGCGATTGGAGCGCATGCTGCCGTCGGCGCCGGTAAAGAAGATGTCCGGGCGCGCGGCGATGTAGGCCTCCATGCCCAGTTCCGAACCGAACGAATGCACCGAGTGCACGAAGCCCGATTCGATCGCCGGGATCAGCGCCGGATGCGGATTGAGCGCCCAGTGCCGGCAGATCTTGCCCTTCAGCCCCAGCGATTCGGCATAGGTGGGCAGCAGCAATTCGATCGCGGCGGTGTCGAAGCCGATGCCGTGGTTGAGCCGGTCCACGCCGTATTCGGCGTAGATGCCCTTGATCGCCATCATCGCCATCAGCACCTGGATCTCGGAGATCTGCGCCGGGTCGCGGGTGAACAGCGGTTCGATGTAGTTGGGCCTGGGCGCCTGGGTGACGAAGTCCACCCAGTCGGCCGGGATGTCCACGCGCGGCAGCGTGTCGACGATCTCGTTGACCTGCGCAATCACGATGCCGCCCTTGAACGCGGTGGCCTCCACGATCACCGGGGTGTCTTCGGTATTCGGGCCGGTGTAGAGATTGCCGTGGCGGTCGGCGGCCTGCGCGGTGACCAGCGCGATGCGCGGGGTCAGGTCGATGAAGTAACGGCCGAACAATTCCAGGTAGGTGTGGATGGCGCCGATCTCGATGCGGCCCTCGCCGACCAGCCCGGCCAGGCGCGCGGCCTGCGGGCCGGAGAACGAGAAGTCCAGCCGCTTGGCGATGCCGCGCTCGAACACGTCCAGATGCGCGGGCAGCGACAACACCGATTGCACCATGTGCAGGTCGTGCACGCGCGCCGGGTCCACCTCGGTGAGGCAGCGCGCCAGGAAGTCGGCCTGCTTCTGATTGTTGCCTTCCAGGCAGACGCGGTCGCCGGGTTCGATCACCGCCTCCAGCAGCGCCACCACGTCGTCAGCGGCCACCACGCGCCCCTGCGGCGCCAGGGCTGCGGCGCGCTGCAGGCGCTGGCGCCGGCTTTCGGCCTGGGTGTCCCACTGTCGACTCATGCGTCTGCCTCACCGGGCCGGGCCCGTAATGTCGAAGTAATTACATCGTAATTATGGAGACCGGCTGTGTCTAGCCGCGTTGCAGCATGGTCGGCAGGGATAGCCAGGCCGGTCAGCCGGGCGACAGGCAGGCGCTTGCGGACCAGTACACTTCGATATATCTTTTCGCCATACTTCGATATATCGAATGACGATGCGCTCCCACCACGACGACCTGCCGAGCGAGCTCGATCCATCCGCAGCGCCCAGTGCGACGCGTCGCGGTGGCGCCGGGCGCGCACGGCCTCTGGAACATGGCGACCTGCGCTTGCTGCTGCTGGCGCTGATCGAGCAACAGCCGCGCCATGGCTACGAATTGATGCGGCAGATCACTGCGCTGTTCAAAGGCCTGTACACGCCCAGTGCGGGCGCCATCTATCCGGCACTGGCGCAGCTCGAAGCCGATGGCTGGGTGCAGGCCGCGCTGGACGAAGGACGCAAGCGCTATCAGGTCACCGCCTCTGGCCGTACGTATGCGGCGCAGCACCGTGACGCGCTGGATGCGGCACTGGCCCGCACCCACCGCCGCGCGCGCGAGCTGATCAAGGCACAGACCCCGGCGCCGATTCGCGAGGCCATTCACCGCATCAAGCACGGCCTGTTTGCGCGGCACGGGCAATGGACGGATGCAGAAACCACACGCATTGCCGCGCTACTCAACGCCGCCGCTGACGGCATGGAGCGCGACGACGGCTGAGTACGTCTATCGCCGTGATCCGAAGCCAACCGATACCGGTTTGAATGCGACTTGCGGCAGTGACGCGTCATCGCGGTGGTTGCGTTGCGCGGCCTCAGTGGCATGCATGCATTGCTGTCCCTGCGCTGTTCTGCGATTTGATCAGCGTATCGCTGCACGGCATCGACCTTGCTTGGTTGGCAGATGCACGCGGCTTCGCCCGTACCGGCATCCGCCGCTGCGGGGCACCTTCTTCCGATGGGAGAAGGGTGAGCAACACCCGCTGTTCTTTGCCAGCTCGCTGGCCAGATCGTCGCATCACCGTTTGCAGTCACTCCCCCGCCGCGCATCTGCGCGTCACATCCAGGAATCGCACTACATGGCCATCCACACCCACACCCAACTCCGCCGCGATCCGCGCCTGCGCTCCGTGCAGGTGGTGCGCTGCGAATCGCTGACGCCGCAGATGCGTCGCATCGTGTTTGGCGGCAGCGAGCTTGCCGGCTTTCAGAGCGAGGCACCGGACGATCACGTCAAGCTGTTCTTCCCCAATGCCGATGGCGCCTTCGTGCTGCCGACGATGACGCCGGACGGCCCGCGCTACGCCGAAGGCGCGCTGCCCTCGCCCGGCCGCGATTACACCCCGCGTGCATTCGATCCGCAAAGCGGCGAGCTGAGCATCGACTTCGTGCTGCACGGCGACGGCGTGGCCTCCAGCTGGGCGGCGCAGGCACAGCCCGGCGACACGCTGAAGATCGGCGGCCCGCGCGGCTCGTTCCTGGTTGCCGACGACTACGACCACTACGTACTGATCGGCGATGAAACCGCGCTGCCCGCGATCGGCCGCTGGCTGGAAGCGATGCCCGCCGACATGCATGCAGAGGTCTTTATCGAAATTGCCGATGCGGCCGAGCGCCAGGAGCTGCTCAGCGCCGCCGAGGTGGAGGTGTATTGGCTGGAACGCAACGGCTTCGATGCCGCCAGCAGCACGTTGCTGGAAGACAGCCTGCGCGATTACGAGCCGCACGACGGCGACACGTTCTACTGGATCGGTACCGAATCCATGCGCGCGCGTGCGATGCGCAAGTTTCTGGAAGAGCACATGGGCGTGGACAAGGACTCGGTGCGCGCGAAGGGCTACTGGAAGGCGAACCCTGCTGCAGAGTGAGGCGTTGGCGTGCGCCTTGTGGCGGGGCGGAGGGTGGAGCTGTCGCGGCCTGGGCCGCTCCTACAAAAGCCGGGCGGTTACGCTCAAGCAAAAGCCCGCCGATTGGCGGGCTTTTGCGTTCCGCACATCGGTGCGATCGCTCGCACCGATGCATCGACTGCGCTGCGACTTACTTGGCAGCAGCAGCGTCACCGGCCTTGGCCTGCAGGGCTTCGGTGGTGATGCGGATCTTCACTTCGTCGCTGACGTTCGGGGCGTACTGGCCCACGCCGAAGTCGGTGCGCTTGATGGTGGTGGTGGCGTCGAAACCGGCTGCCGGCACCTTCTTCATCGGGTGCTCGCCGGCACCGTTGAGGGTGACGTCCAGCACGACCGGCTTGGTCTGATCCTTGATGGTCAGATCGCCGGTGACGGTCAGCTTGTTGGGGCCGGCCGCTTCGACCTTGGTGCTCTTGAAGGTGGCGGTCGGGAACTTGGCCGCGTCGAAGAAGTCACCGCTCTTCAGGTGCTCGTCGAACTTGGCGGTGAAGCTGTTCAGGCCCGACAGCGGCAGGGTGACCTGCACGGTGGACTTGGTCACGTCGGCCGCGTCGTACACCAGGGTGCCGTCGACATTGCCGAAATGCGCGCTCGGGTTGGAGAAGCCGAAGTGGCTCCACTGCGCGATCACGTCGGTGTGGCTCGGATCCAGCGTGTAGGTGCCGGAGGCCACTTCCACGGCCGGCGCGGTCGAGGCGGCCGGCGCAGCAGCCGGGGCCGGGGTGGTGGCAGCGGCATCGGCCGGTGCGGTGGCGGCCGGGGTTTCAGCGGCCGGCGCGGCGGCGTTGTCGGCCGGCTTGGAGCAGGCGGCGATGGCCAGGGTCAGGGCGAGCGGCAGCAACAGTTTGTGGGTGGTCTTCATTGAAACTCCTTGAGATGAGGGACCGCATTGGATCAACGCGGATGGAACAGACGCAGACGGACGAGGACTGCAGGAAAATCGAAACGGGCGCCCGGGGCGGGTTGCACAAGGCGCGGTCGTCAGGTGGTGCGGGTGGCGCGCCCCGAAGCCGGAGTGTACGTGGCTCCTGCCTGCCGGAGCGCCGGCTGCGCCCGCCCGACGGTGCGCGCAGCCGCGGTGCCAGCCGCTGTTACTCGATGCGTGCGGCTTCGTCGAAGCTCAGCCGCGGTAGCCGCGGGAACAGCCCGGCCGGATCGCCATAGCCCAGATTGACCAGGAAGTTGGACTTGATCGGCGTGCCGGCAAAGAACGCCGCGTCCACCTTGTCATTGTCGAAGCCGGACATCGGGCCGGCATCCAGACCCAGCGCACGCGCGGCCAGGATCAGGTAGGCGCCCTGCAGCGAGCTGTTACGGAACGCGCCGGATACGCGCATCTCGCGCGAGTCTTCGAACCAGCTCTTGGCATCGGCATGCGGGAACAGGTACGGCAGTTTTTCGTGGAATTGCTCATCGGAGCCGATGATTACCGTGACCGGCGCGGCCAGCGTCTTGGTGGCATTGGCCTCGGACAGTGCCGGCTTGAGCTTCTGCTTGCCCTCCGGCGTGGTCACGAACACGAAACGCGCCGGCGACCCGTTGGCGGCGGTCGGGCCCCACTTCAGCAGATCGTAGAGCTCGCGCAGCTGCGCCTCGCTCACCGGCTTGTCGAGAAAGGCGTTTTGCGTGCGGGCGGTGCGAAACAGCTGATCCAGCGCGGCAGCGTCGAGCAAGTCGGACATGGAGACTCCGGGAAGCAAGGGAATGGGCGACAGTAGGGTGCAGCACCGGCGCCAGCGTGAAGACCCGCAGTGTAGAGTGACGCGATTGCGGCAACACACGCTCAATCTGAAACAAATCTATGTCGGATCTGAAACGATGGCGCTGACCTGGGCGGTCAGCGACGGCCGCGCCGGCAATGCACGCCAGGCCGAGGCCTTGGCGCAGGCGCTGCACTCCGCACCGGTCACGGCGCTGCATCTGCAGGCCCGCGCGCCGTGGCGTTGGGCCGCACCGCGCCTGTTGCCGGGCGCGCAGGCGGCGTTTGGATCCGGCTTTGCCCGGCAATTGCAGCAGCCGCCGGCGCTGGCGATCGGCTGCGGGCGCCAGGCCGCGCTGGCCACCCGGCTGCTGCGCGTACGCGGCAGCCAGGTGGTGCAACTGCTGGATCCGCGCCTGGACCCGCGCCACTGGGATCTGCTGGTCGTGCCCGAGCACGATGCGCTGCGTGGCGCCAACGTGCTCACCCTGCTCGGCAGCCTGCACCCGGTGGACGATGCCTGGCTGGCCGCCGGGCGCACCGCCTTCGCCGCGCTCGGCGCGCTGCCCGGCCCGCGCGTGGCGCTGTTGATCGGTGGCCCCACCGCGCAGCTGCCCTGGACCACCGAAGCGCTTGCGGCGCTGTGCACGCACCTGCGCGCGCAGGTGCTCGCCGCCGGCGGCAGCCTGCTGGTCACCACCTCACGACGCACGCCGCCCGAGGCGATCGCAACGCTGCGCAAACTGCATGCAGGCCTGCCAGGCCTGCTGTGGTGCGACGAGCGCGACGGGCCCAATCCGTACGCCGGCCTGCTGGGCTGGGCCGATGCGATCGTGGCCAGTGCCGACTCGGTCAACCTGCTCTCCGAAGCCTGCGCCACGCGGGTGCCGGTGGCAGCGGCGTTTGCCGAACAGGCGCAGGGCCGGGTGGCGACGTATGTGCGGGCACTGCAGGCACGTGGACGTCTATGCGATGCCGGCGATGTTTTCGCAACGCCGCCGCAACTTCACCCATTGCGCGAAACCCAGCGCATCGCTGCACTGGTGCGTGCGCGCCTGCACGTATGATGGTGCCGCCGCCGATGCCACGGGGCAGACACAAGGACGCTGCACCCCCCATGCAACTTGCACACAAACGGCGCGGCTGGCCTGCAACGGCGCTGTTGCTCGTCTCCCTGACGTGCGCACTCCCCGCCTTTGCCGCGCCGGTGTGCACTCCGCATTATCCAACGCCCGCCACGCTAGCGGCGATGTTCGACATGGCCAGGTCCACCCAACAGGCGCTGGATGCAGTGGACGGTGCGCAGGTCGTGCTGCTGGCACGCGGCGGCCAGGATCTGAGCCGCTATGGCTTGAAACACAGCCATCTGGCCTTCGCGCTGCGCGAGGACGACGGCACCTGGCGGGTGAAACACCTACTCAATCAATGCAAGTCGGACAACTCCGCGCTGTATCACGAAGGTTTGAGCAACTTCATCGGCGAAACTGCCCTCACTGCCGATCTGCGCGTCGGCGTGCCGGCACCGGCGCTGCAGCAGCAACTGCGCACGTTGCTGCAGGATCCGGCCACGCTGGCACATGCGCTGCACGAGGCGCGCTACAGCATGATCGCCTACCCGTTCTCCACCGATTATCAGAATTCCAACCAGTGGGTGCTCGAAGTACTGGCGGCGGCATTGGCGGCGACCAACGCAGCAGAGGCGACAGCTGCACCGGTGAGCGATCGACGCAGCGCGCAAGCCTGGCTCAAACGCAATGGCTACCAACCTACGCGCCTGCATCTGGATCTGAGCAAGCGCATCGGCGCACGTTTCTTCGTCGCCAATGCCGCAGTGACCGACCATCCCGCCGGCGAGCGCATCTCCGGCAACTATTCGGTGATCACGGTCGAGTCGGTGTTCGATTTCCTGCAGCAGCAACACATGCTGCAGCAGGACCAAGCCATTCCACACAGCGTTGCCACGCACGGAGCATCTCCATGAACATCCCTCTTCGATCTGCCGGCCTCGGGCTGCTGCTGGCCATCTCGTTTGGCCAGCCGATGCAGGCCCGTGCGGGCCTGACCACGATCACCCGTGGCGATGCCTCGGCGATGTCGGCGATCCTGGTGATCTCCGCGCCGTACTTTGTGTCGTTGGCGCTGGGCCATAGTGCGATCGCAGGCTCGGAAGCCTTGAGCGACGCATCGCACAAGGCCTCGGCCGGGCCGTTGCCGCCAATGCGGGTGAAGTCGGTGGAAAAAAAGACTGACGGCGGCTGCCAGGTGCAGTTGCAGGATCCGGCAAACGCCGAGAACACCGCCTTGCTGCGCTGGCCGGCCCGCCAGGACGACCCGACTGCGGGCTTTCGCGTTGGCGAGACGGTGACCTTCCAGCCGAGCCCGGCTGGTGCCGGCTGGACGGTGCAATCGCCACAAGGCCAGGCGCTGGCATTCGTGCCGACCGCAGAATCCGCCGCGCAGAACAGCAGCACCACCTGGTGATGCAGGAAAGCCGCGTGCAGACGCTGTCGGCCAGGATGGCGCGTCACTGACGCACCGTTTGCGGATACGGCGCTACGTGCGGTGCGTGCAGTACCTGCGGTGCGCGCAGAGGCATCTTCCACTGTCTGCCTAACTGCCTGCGCGATGGTTTGTTGATCACCGACGCGTACTGCCACGTGCCGATGCAGAGCCTTGGCGCACCGATGCGTGGCACGCACGCAGGTAATTGCCAGCGTGCTGATCGCGCCGTAATCGGCAACGCTGTACACGCAGATTGCCTGATGACCCGCCGGCATGCGCTCGAACGGCAGCGCGGCGCTCACGCATCGCGCGATTACGCGAGCACGAGCGATCCGCACCGCGTCACTCACCAATGCTGGCGGCCATGCGTTGACCGGCACACTGGTTGAACCAGCAGCTCGCGGCCGTGTCGTGCATACGCGTTGGTGCACTGGCCCACATACGCCAACACGCGGATAATCCGCTCTGTTCTGTCACTACCGCACCCTCATGTCCAGCACCGCGCCGACGCCGTTCACCCCACTCACCGCGCGCGCATTGGCGTGGGCAGTGCTGGCCATGGGCGCGGTGGTGCTGTTGTCCAACATCCTGGTGCAGTACCCGATCAACGATTGGCTGACCTGGGGTGCGTTCTCGTATCCGCTGGCGTTTCTGGTGAGCAACCTGATCAATCGCCGCTTTGGCCCGCGCGCGGCGCGCAAGGTCGCCTGGTGCGGGTTTGCGCTGGCGGTGGTGTTGTCGCTCTGGCTGGCCACCCCGCGCATCGCGGCGGCCTCGTGCACCGCCTTCATCGCTGCGCAGCTGCTGGATATCAGCGTGTTCGACCGGCTGCGCAGTGGCAATTGGTGGCGTGCGCCGATCGTGGCCACCACCTGCAGCGCCACGCTGGATACGACGATCTTCTGGAGCATCGCCTTTGCGGGCGCTGGCCTGCCATGGATCAGCTGGGCGGCCGGCGACCTGGCGGTGAAGCTGGGCATGGGCGTGTTCCTGCTCGGCCCGTTCCGCGCACTGCTGTGGCGCAGTACGCCGCGCCCGCAGGGCTGACCGGCTCGCCTGCGCACCGGCAATCAGGCCAACACCAGGCGCGGTGGAGGGATGCCACTGCAACGCACCTGCGTTTCTGCCGACCCTGCGCGCTGCACTCGTCTCACCTTGCAACGCCAGCTACCGGCCACTCAAGGCGGTAGCGTTGCCACGTCCTTGCCAAGCGGAAACTCCAGCCCTTGCGCGTGCGCAGTAGTGAAGATGCTGTGCCGTGCCTGCTCGATCGCGGGCGTTGGCGGGATCAGCCGCGGCCGGCGATCCAGGGTGCAACTCAGGCCCGCTTCCACCAAGGTGGCATGCGCCTGGTGCAGCGGTGCGGCACGCTCGGCCGGCAGCCATTGCGCCTTTAACAGCGCATCGATCAAGGCGGGCGTGGCGCAGGCCAGCAGCAGCGCCGGATGCTGTGCGGCCTGGCCGAGCACGCCGGCCTGCAGCACGAATTCCAGATCGACCAGGCCGCCGGCGCCCTGCTTGAGATCCAGCCGCCCCGCATCGCTGCGATCCAGTTCGCTGCGCATGCGCGCGCGCATCTTGCGCACGTCCTCGTGCAGCACGGCGGTATCGCGCACACGTGTCAGCGTGTCGGCACGCACCTGCGCGAAGGCCGCGCACAGCGCCGCATCGCCGGCCACCGCACGTGCACGCACCAGCGCCTGATGCTCCCAGGTCCAGGCGCGCTCGCGCTGGTAGTCGCGGTAGCTGGCCAGCGATGACACCAACGCGCCCTTGCCACCATCCGGGCGCAGCCGCACATCGATCTCGTAGAGACGGCCGGCGCCGGTTTCGGCGGCCAGCAGTGTCATCACCTTCTGCGCCAGCCGCGCAAACCAGCGCCCGGCTTCCAGCGCTCGCTTGCCATCGGAGGCTTCCACCTCGCGTGGATGGTCGTAGAGGAACACCAGATCCAGGTCCGAGCCGAAGCCCAGTTCCAGGCCGCCCAGGCTGCCGTAGCCGATGATGGCGAATGCCCCGCCCGGCACCTGCCCGTGCGCGGCGATCAGTTCGCGGCGCGCCAGCTGCAGCACCGTCTGCACCACCGCTTCAGCCAACCAGGCCAGTTGCTGGGTGCTGTCCACTGCCTGCTGGCGGCCATCGAGCGTGGCCAGTGCGATGCGGAAGCTCAAGGCGAGCCGGCGTTCGTTGAGTTCGCGCAGCGCCGCTTCGGTGTCCTCGATCTGCAAGGTGTCCAGGCATGCAGCGTGCAACGCGTCGCGGTCGGGCAACGGACCGCTGATGCGGGTGTCGAGCAATTCGTCCAGCAACAGCGGATGCGCAGCCAGGCGCTCGGCCAGCAAGGCGCTGCGCGAGAGCACATCGACCAGGCGTGCGAGCGCGCTGGGTTGTTCGTCCAGCAAGGCCAGGTAACTGGTGCGGCGCAAGGTGGATTGCAGCAGGCCGAGCACGCGGCGCACGGCGGCATCCGGCTGGCTGGCGCGGGTGGCCGCATGCAGCAGCGCCGGCATGACGCGGTCCAGCCGCGCGCTTGCGGTATCGGAGAGCGCACGCACGCCGGAGGACTGCGCAAAATCGGCCAGCACCTGATGTGCGCCGGCTGGATCGTGCAATCCGATGCCGGCCAGCGGCGCGGCATCGCCTTCCGGCAGTGCGCGCCAGTAGTCGGCAAGCGCGTCGGGGGCGGTGGCGCGCACGCGCGGTGCCAGCAGCTCGGCGAATTCGGCGGCAACGCGCGCACGTTGCGGAGTGAGTGCCTGCAGCAGTGCCGGCCAATCCGCATAACCCAGGCCCAGCGCGATGCGTTCGCGATCCAGCGGGGCCTGCGGCAAGGCATGGGTCTGTGCATCGCGCAACATCTGCAGACGATTTTCGAGCCGGCGCAAGAAGCGATACGCCTCGGTCAATGCATGCCCGTTGTCCGCATCGATCTGGCCGGCCTCCACCAGCGCCTGCAAGGCAGGCAACAGGCGACGCTCGCGCAGGCTCGGCTCGCGCCCACCGCGAATCAGCTGCAGCGATTGCGCCAGGAACTCGATCTCGCGGATGCCGCCCGGCCCGCGCTTGATGTCGTCCAGACGATCGTGGCGGGCGACTTCGGCAGTGATCGCCGCCTTCATCTCGCGCAGGCCGTCCAGTGCGGTGAAGTCCAGATAGCGCCGGTAGACGAAGGGGCGCAGCGTCTCCAGCCAGGCTTCGCCGGCATCGATATCGCCGGCCACCGCGCGCGCCTTGAGCCAGGCATAGCGCTCCCAGTCGCGTCCTTCGCGCTGGAAGTACTGGTCCATGCCGGTGAACGACAAGGCCACGCGCCCGGCGGTACCGAACGGGCGCAGACGCAGATCCACGCGATGGCTGAATCCATCGGCGGTGGTTTCGTCGAGCAGCTTGGCCAACTGCTGGCCAAGCCGCGCAAAATATTCCTCCGCTGCCAACGGGCGGGCACCATCGGACTGGCCGCCCTGCGGATACGCATAAACCAGATCCACATCCGAGGAAAAATTCAGCTCGCCACCACCGAGCTTGCCCAGCCCGAACACCACCAGCCGCTGCACGCTGCCGTCTTCGGCAATCACCTGGCCGTGGCGGTCGCGGAATTGCTGCTCCAACGCCTGCAGCCCACATTGCAGGCAGGTTTCGGCCAGGCGGGTGGCACCGGCCAGGGTGGCATCGACGCTGTCCAGATCGAGCACGTCGCGCCAGACCAGGCGCGTGGATTCGCCACTGCGGTAACGTCGCAACTGCGTCGGCCAGGACTGTGGCTGCGCGGGGTCGAGCACCGGCAGTGGCAACGGCGGTGGATCCGGCTGCGCCAGGTGCTGCAGCAATGCCGGCTGACGCGCCAAGGTATCGAGCGCAAACTCGCTGGCGAGCGCGACCTGTTCGAGCTGCCGAGCGAAGTCATCGCCCGGCCAGGGCTGGTCGGCCGGCACGGCATGACGGACACGCGCCACAGCCCGCTCGATCAGGGCGGTGAGCGCAGGAGACACGGATGAGTTAGGCAGCGACATGCGCCGATTCTGGCATCCCTGCGCGATGGCGGCACGTGTCTACGGTTGATCCCGCGGTGTCTAGAGGCAGCAATGCAACTACCGGGTTTACTGCCGCACTGCGTGTGGCCCCATCGGCATGCGGTCATGTCGGCGGGCGTGATGTCCTCACTGGTGGCGGGCTCCTTGGCGGCTTGTTCGACGTCTCGATTTTTTGGGCGTTGTGTCTGAAGGGGACTCGGCAGTGTGGATAGATTAGTTGCAGAGCGGTTGATGTGCGACTTGGCTGCAGGGTCCTTGCCCGCCCACCATCGCAGGACACGCCGCAAGTACGTCCGTGTAGGCTCTTACGCGGCATCCATGCCGCGTAAGGTCCCGCGACGGTGAGCGGGCAAGGACCTGGCGAGATGGTCGGTGTGCATGGTTGCAAACGGTGCATGCAGTGCACGACGTGCGCTGGTTGGATCACTCGGCGTTCGCCCAACTTTTATCATTTCTCCATCGCAAGCCGAGCGGCAGACAAACCTCCAACACGCAACCTGCAAATGTCACGTCTGCGACGCAGTCCGAGTCATACGCTTTCAGGAAAGCAGCCGACCAACTGTCTGGTGCGGTGGCCTCGCCGGTTGCGGGACCGTGTGGCGGCATGGATGCCGCCACCGAGCCCCCAGGGATGGGTTCACGGCGTGTCCCGCAAGCGGTGAGGCCGCCGCGCACTCGACGAGCTGAGCTTTTGACTCGGGCATTTGATCGCAGTTAAAGAGGCCACCGTTCTAAATCTCGATTGCTTTAGGCGTTGCTTCTTGCGCGCTTGGCAATGCGGATAGATCGGTTGCGGAGCGATTGGTCCATGGACTTGGTGCAGAGCCCTTGCCCGCCCACCATCGCAGGACACGCCGCAAGTACGCCCATGTAGGCGCTTACGCGACGGTGGGCGGGCAAGGACCAGTCAAACTGGTCGGTGTGTGTGGCCTTCAAACAACAGCAAACTACAGCACACGCCAACCCACCACCCCGCATGCGACGCAGCCCAGCAGCACTGCCAGCCACGCACTCCAGCGCGGCGCGTACGCCAGGCCCAGCGCCACCCACAGCGCGGCCACGCTGGCAAACCCCAGCCACAACAAGGTGCCCACCGCTCCGCCCCAAGCGAGCACGCACAGCACCAGCGCGGCGATCAACAGACAGACAGCCATCGCACGCAGCAACCATCGCTGCATGACCGGCGCAGTGCGGCGGCCGGTGAGCTGCTCGTAATGGCGATGCATCGCCACGGCCAGGGCCATCAGTGCGGCATGGCAGAGCGCGGTGCCCAGCAGCGCGGTGATCAGCCCATCCATGGCGGATGTCCCAGCAACCAGCTCGCACCGCCCAGCACGGCGATGCCCACGCCCAGCCAGCCCCACATGCGCAATGCACTGCGCGCACGAAACATCCACAGCACGACGACGGTGTAGATGGCGAAACTCAGCAATGTCATGCTCAGCACCGAGACCGCAGGTGACACGCCGGCAAACCGCGACAGCAGCTGCGCCAGCACGCTGCAACCGGTGGACGTCAGCGCATAGCCGCCGACGCTGGCAGCGAGCACGCGACCGGCAACCGACCAGCGGTAGCGCGTCACCGACGCGGTGCTCGAAGCAGGCTTCACAACACGTCCATCCCGGCAGTGGCGCCGCGCCTGGCGCGTGTCGGCACCGGTCGCACTGCGCTGCGATGAGCCCGATATGCCGCGTAAGCAAATGCAATGCCGAAGACGAGCGAGACCAGCTCGACCCCGGCGCGCTGCAGGTCGCCGGCAGCCAGGTACACGCCCAGATGTTGCCCGGTGGTGACCGCATTGAGCAGCGGCAAGCCGACACATAGCAGCGCCGTCATCGCCAGTTGCTCCACCCATGCGCGCGCGGGCGGGCGCAGCAGCGCATGCAGCAGCGTGACCGCCCAGACCCACAGGAATGCGTGGATCTCGATCTGGCTGCGGCCGGCCTGCGCGATCGGCACCAGGCGGTTGGCGTAGAAATACGCAATGCTCGCCAAGGCGGTTCCCGCAAGCGCGGCGGCATTGAGCGCTTCCACTACCCGATAGATGCCGGCGGTGGCCGCGCCGAACTCCTGCTCGCTACGCCGACGCCGCTTGATCGAAAACAGCAAGGTACCGGTGGCCATCATCAAGGTGCCGGCCAGGCCGCAGATGAAATACAGCCATTTACTGGTCCAGCCGCCGAACCCGGCCACGTGCAGGGTCTTGATGACCTCTTCCACATCCTGCGCGTGCAGGTCAGTGCGTGCGGCATCCGCGTGCCGCTCCAGCAGCGCGCCACTGTTCGCGTCGAATACCACGCTGTTGGCTGGGTTGAGCAGGCGCCGCGAGCTGCCGGTCGCGGCCACGCGCGCGATCACGCGCAGCTTGCTGCCGGGTTGATCGGGCCGCTCGATCACCAGCGTTTGCGCAGGCGCAGCGTTGAGCGAGTCTGCTCGCTGCACCAGCTCCGGCAGATAGGCAGGCACGTTGTTGACTGCTGCTTCGTCTGTGCTGGCCGCAGGCACTGCCGGCGACAGAGCATCGGCGTAACGCGTGTAGGCGTCCTCGTCGCTGCCATACAGTGCGTGCAATGGCGCGGGCATGTAGCTGGTGTAGAAATACGCCAGGCCGGTGTAGACGATCATCAGCAGGAAGGGCAGCGTCAGCACCGCCGTGGCGTTGTGCGCGTCCAGCCACGAGCGCTGTCCCTTGCCCGGGCGGAAGGTGAAGAAATCCAGAAAGATCCGCTTGTGCACGATCACCCCGGATACCAGCGCGATCAGCCCGCACAGCGACACCCAGCCCACCAGCCAATAGCCGGGAATGCCGCCATGCAAGGTGTAGTGGAAGCTCATGAAATGCCGGCCGCCTTCGGTCTGCCGGCCCCACGGAGACGGCAGCAGCTCGCCGCTCCCGGGGTCCAGCGCTGCCTGATCCTGGCCCTCTGGTGTCCGCCAGGACAGCGTGAGCGCCTCACCCAGCTGCGCGGGCAAGGTGATCCGCCACAGGCGTGCCTGTGGCGCAAGCTGATGCAACTGCGCCAGTGCACGCGGCACCAGCGCTGCTTCCGACAGGACCGTCTGCGTGCTCGCACTCGGCAAGGCCGGTGTGCCCTGCATCCAGCTGGTGATCGGATCGCGGAATACGCTGAGCGTGCCAGTCAGGAAGATTGCGCACAGCAACCAGCCACAGCTCAGGCCGCACCAGGTGTGCAGCCAGGCCATGCTTTGGCGAAAACCTTCTTTCATCCGGCACGCGCCATGCGCCACCGCAGCGCTTGTGCCCGCATCACAGCGCGCCGCGCAGGGTCACCATCACATTGCGCGGCTCGCCGTAATAGCGCCCGTTAACGAAGCTCGACAAGGTGTTGTAGTAGTGCTTGTCGAACACGTTGTTGAGATTGACCGCCACCGACCATTGCCGGTTGACCTGGTACCGCGCCAATGCATTCCAGACCGCACGCCCCTGGATCGGCGCGGTGGCGGTGCCGATCTGCCGATACGCCGCGCTCTGCGCGCTGACACCGCCACCAACGGTGACGTCCTGCAGCACGCCCGGCAGACGGTAGGTGGTCCATACCCGCAGCAAATGCTTGGGCGTGTAGCTGTTGAAGGTCTGGCCCTGGCTGCTGACATCCTGCAGGTAGGTGGTGCGGTTGAAGGTGTAACCGGCAAACACGTTCCAGTCGCGCAGTACCTCGCCGCTGACTTCGGCATCGAATCCGCGGCTGCGCACCTTGCCGCTGTCGATGTAGCAGAAATCGTTGTTGCGGCAGGTGGGGCTGGTGGTCAGGTCGGCCTGGGCACGGTTTTTCTGCTCGATCTGGAACAGCGCAAACGCGCTATTGATGTGCCCGTCCAGCCACTCCCCCTTGATGCCCAGCTCGTAGTTGGCACCGGTCATCGGCTTGAGCATCTCGCCGGCTTCGGTCTGCGCGTTCTGCGGCTGGAAGATGTCCGCATAACTGGCGTAGGCCGACCAGGTCGGGCTCAATGCGTACAACAGGCCGGCATACGGTGTGACCTGCCCGGTCTCGCGGGTGTGCTCGATCGATTGCGACGGCGACAGCCCGGTGGTGGTGGTGTTCCACAGGGTGTCGTGCCAGCTCACGCGGGTGCCGACGATGGCCCTCAACGGATCCGTCAGCTGCCAGCGCAGTGCGCCGTACAGGCCGAATTCGCGCGAGGTGCCATGCCGGGCCTCGCGTGCATTGGCGAAGATTTCCGCATCGCTGATCGCCCGCACATTGCGCTGCAGATTGAACACGTTGAAGGTCTGGAAGTTGTTCTTGTTGCCGTAGACCGTATCCACGGTGGTCTCGGCGAAGTTGCTGCCGATCACCAACTCGTGCCTGCGCCCCAGTGCATTGAACTGCCCGATCACATTGGCATCGAAGCCAAAGGCGTCCGCATCGGAAATGGTGCGCGCGGCCAGCAGCGCGCCGGTGCCGTTGGCCGGATTGATCGCGCGGCTGGAGCTGGCATATTTCAGATCGTGCAGCTCGCGCACCTGCACCGCGCTGAGCTTGAACACCCAGTCGGCATTGAAGCGATGGTCCAGGTCCAGATACAGCCCGCGATTGGACGAGGACTGCCGGTTCCATGCCGCACCCAGATTGGTCTGACGTGGCAGGCCGATATCGCGGCCATCGCTGAAACTGGGCAGACCGCCGAAGAACGGCCGGCCTTCCACCTGTTCGTAGCTCACGCCCAGGCTGAGCTGGGTCTGCGGCGAGAACGTGTAGTCGAGCGTGCCGTAATAGGTGGGCGTGCGGCGCGTGACCCCATCGACGAACGAGCGCTGCTCCTGGTAATCGATCACCCCGCGCGCGCGCAATGCGCCATCGGCGCTGAGGTTGGCGCTGCCATCGATCAGGGCGCCGTAGCGATCCCAGCTGCCGCCCTGCACCATCACGCTGACGCCCGGCACATCCAGCGGGCGCTTGCGCACCAGGTTCACCGCGCCACCGGGATTGCCCGCGCCCTGCAGCAGGCCGGCCGCACCGCGCAGCACTTCGGCGCGATCGTAGATGCCCATGTTGGCGCTGTAGTTGCTTGCGCGGCCGTACATGCCGCGATTGAGCGGCACGCCGTCGTACTGCACGGTGGTGATGTCGAACCCGCGCGAATAGATGTACTTGCCGCCCTGCGGGCTCTGCACGATGGTGATGCCGGTGGTGCTGGCCAGCGCGTCGTAGACCGAGGTGATGTTCTGCTCGTCCATCAACTGACGGGTGACCACGCTGATCGACTGCGGGATGTCCTTGAGCGCCTGCTCGCCGCGGCCGATGCTGACCGCGCGCGCGGTGTAGCTGCCGGTGCCGCTGGTGGTCGCACTGCGGTTGGCCTGCGCGGTCACCTTGACGGTGGGCAGCAGCCACGCGTCCACCTGGCTGCTGCTCGCGCCCAGCTGCGGCGCGGCGCGCAACACGTAGCCGCCGGTCTGCAACGGCACGGCCTGCAAGCCGCTGCCTGCCAGCAGCGCAGCCAGGGCGGCCGGTGCGGTGTAGCTGCCATCCAGCCCGGCGGTGGTCTTGCCGTCGGTCTGCGCGGCGGTGAAGCTCAGCAACAGATTGGCCGAACCGGCCAGTTCACGCAGCGCCGGCGCCAACGGGCCGGCGGGGATGCGATAAGCCTGGCGTGCATCCTGCGTGGCAGGCGCGGTCTGGGCGATGGCATCGGGCATGCCCGCACACACGCCCAGGCTGCAGAGCGCAACCGCCACGGCGGTGCCGAGCGGCCGCTGCACGGCCCGCACCAGGGCGTTGCGCTGCAACGACGAAGAGGAAAGTTGGCCGCGGCGGCGGGCAGTGATCGACATGCTGTTCCCACAAAGGTTGGTGTCGCACTGACACCGTCATTGGGGAGGTGCCACAACTGCGGCGATCGGGCAGCCCGGATGCAAACTTTTTTCGGCGACGGCCGGCTGGCGGCGCCTCAGCCCTGCCCGGCCGCCTGCACCGTCACCCAGTAGCGGCTGCGCCGGCTCACCCGCACCGGCAGCACGCTGGGCAGCATTGCCAGGATGCGGTCGGTGTCGTCCAGCGGGAACACGCCCGAGACGCGCAGGCTGCCCACCTGCGGGTCGCAGCGCAGCAGCCCGGCGCGATAACGGTCGAGTTCGGCGAGAAAGACATCCAGGCGCCACTCGTCGGCGACCAGCTGCCCGCGTACCCAGGCCGCGGCCTGTGCATCGACCGGCGCGATGGCGCCGAGCGCCTCGGCGGTAAACCGACACTGCTCCCCTGCCTGCACGCGCCCGACGGCCTGCGCGGCCGCATGTGGCCGCACCTCCACCGCGCTTTCCAGCACGCTCAGCCGGGTGTCGTGTTCGTCCTGGCGCACGCAAAAGCGCGTGCCCAATGCACGGATATCGCCCTGCGCGGTGCGCACCAGCAGCGGGCGCGCGTCGTGATCCGCGCCCAGCGCATGCGCGGTGGTCACCATGATCTCGCCGGCCAGCAACTCCAGCAGCCGCTGCTGCGCGTCGAACCGCACGTCGATGGCGCTGCGCGTGTTGAGGGTGATGCGGCTGCCGTCCTGCAACTGCACCTCGCGGCGCTGGCCGGTCGTGGTGGCGTAATCGGCGGTGGCGCGCTGCCAGCGTTCGGTGCGCGAGGCCAGCACGCCGGTGGCCCCGGCCACCCCGCCCCACAGCAGCAGATTCAGCGCCTTGCGCCGGCCAGGCGATGCCTGGCCGTTGCTACCCGCATACGGCGACAGGCTGCGATAGGCCGCCTGCGGGGTCAGCGTCTTCAGCCGCCCGGTCACCGCTTCGATATGCGTCCACGCCCGCGCGTGGTCCGGATGCGCATCGCGCCACTGTTGCCAGCGCTGCAGCTGCGCCTCGCTCGCGGTGCCGGACATCAGCACCGTCAGCCATTGCGCGGCCTGGTCGGCGACCTCGGCGCTGATCGGTTGCCCGCCGGCCAGCGGCGCGCGCTGGCCGGCAGCGGTGCGCGCACGAGGTGAGGCGGCATCAGCCATCCGTGCAGCTCACGCCGACAGGGCGAACAGGCAGTGCCGGTTGGCACGCGTGAGGTATTGCTTGACCGAGCTGCTGGACACGCCCAGCCGCTGCGCGATCTGCGCGTAACTCAGCTCCTGCAGATGCGCCAGCAAAAAGGCTTCCTTCACCTTGGGCGGCAGGCCATCCAGCGCCTGGTCCACCTGCTGCACCGCTTCCAGCGCCAGCAGTTGCAGCTCCGGCGACGGCGCCAATTCCTCCGGCAGCGCAGCCAGCAGTTCCAGGTAGCTGGTTTCCAGCAACTTGCGCCGCTGCCGGTGCGCCATCAGCCGGCGCGCGATGGTGGCCAGGAACGGGCGCGGCTCGCGGATCTCGTCGGCGGCGCCCGCGCTGATCACGCTGATGAAGGTGTCCTGCGCCAGGTCGGCAGCCACGAACGCATCGCCCAGCTTGCGCCGCAGCCAGCCCTGCAGCCAGCCATGGTGGTCGGTGTACAGGCGCTCCACCTGTTGATGAAGCGCGCCTTGCGTGACCGACACGATGACCTCCTGGACGGCTGGACCCAGGCGGCAAGGCGCCCGGCGATAAATGAGAATTGATCTCATTCTAGCGGAAGCCGGCGACGTATGCAGGCGCGGCCGCTGGCCACCCCATCACGCGGATCGAGAACATGTAGGCGGTTGATGCTCAAAGTGACCCGGCAGTGGCCTGGGCAAGCCTTCAACAACTAGGCGTTTCGCGCGCTGAGCGGAGGCCAAGTGGCTTGACTGGCCAAGCTTCAGGCAATAAAAAAGCCCGCTTGCAGCGAACTGCCAGCGGGCTTTGCTCCCTCCCCCACGTCGGGATGCAGGATCATAGTGCGCGCCCCGAACGCCACTTGCACGCTGCACTGCAAAACAACACCAGGCAGTACAGAACTGGCGCTTTTTCCTTCACACCGCACTGGCGCGCGGCGACCTCAGCGCAGCAGATCGGGCTGGGCCTGATACCACTCCGGTGCACGCAGCAGATGCCATTCCGGGGTCTGGCCGCGCAACCCCACCGCCGCGCTCAACATGCCCCAGCGCGCGAGCAGACTGCCGCTGCGTTGGCTGCCCTGCAAACGCAGGCGCGCATCCACCTGGAAGCGTTGGTTGCGCGCCTGCAAGCGATCGACGATGACGGTGTCGCCCTGCCAATGCACGCGCCCGGTCACCTGCGCCTGGCCTGCATCCACCAGCCGCAGCATCCAGTTCGGAATCGAACGGTCGCGCGCGTACAGCGCCATCAGGAACGCCAGATCGCGCACCTGGATGCGCACGCGACCATCCACGCCGACCGGCTGGTGCCATTGCATGCGGGTGTCCTCCAGCACGATGCGCGCCCACCAGCCATCGCGGCGCTGACCATCCGGCCCGGTGAATCCGATATTGCGCAGCTGGATGGTGCTGGCGTCGAGGCGAAAGTTTTCCGCACGCAGATCGCCGCGTTGCAAGCGCAGATCCGCATCCACATCGCCACGCAGTGCCAGGCCGGCAAACTGCAGCCGCGCCGCACGCGCACCGATGCGCAAGCCACCCTTGCCGATACGCCCACCGGGTTCGATCTGCAGATCGCCACTGAGCACACCGTTGCCGCCATCGAAACGCAGTTGCTGCTGCGGCAGATAGCGGTTGTAGGCACGCAGATCCGGCACGCGCGCATTGGCGAACACCAGATGCGCGCGCGTGGCGTCGCGCAGCGTGGCCAGGTTGCGTGCATCGGCGCGCGTCTGCAGGTCCAGACGCAGGTCGCGGCCCTGCACGAACGGGCGCGTGGGCGCATCGCTGTGCGCAATGGAGAACTGCTGCATCTGCAAGGCAAGTGCCGGCAGCAGCTGTCCGTTCGCATCGGCGCTCACCCGCAGGTCGGCACTGGCCTGCCCATCGATCGCATGCCCCATCACGCCGACATGCGCACGCACGTGCGGCACCTGCAGGCGACTGCCGGCACCGAGCTGGCCGTGATCGATGCGCAGATCCGCATCCACCAGTCCGTCGCCTTCCAGCGTCAGCCAGTCCACGTCCGGGAACAGCGCCGGAATCCAGCTCAGCGAAGACAGCTGCCAATGCAGGCGCGCATGCCCGGAGGTGCGCGGCAGCAGGCTGCGCATCGATTGCAGCGGCAGCTGCCGGCCCAGCACGCGCAGATCCGCATCCAGGGTCAGCCCGGCATCGGCCGGCTCGGGCATGCTCACCTGCAGGCGCATGTCCTGATCCACCTGCAGTTGCGCTGCAAGCTCGCCCAGCAGGGCGGCCGGCGTGCGCGTGCTGTCGTGCAGGGGTGCGCGCCATTGCAGCTGGCTGCCGGGCTGCAAGGCGCCACGTATCCAGCGCAACTGCCCATCCGCACGCCCCGTGCCGGCGCGTGTGGCGAGCGTATGGCGCCCCTGCGCATTACGTACGACATCCAGTGCCACGGTGTCGCCATGCACGCTCACCTGTGCATCGGCAAGCTGCAGCATGGCCAGCCCACGTGCCTGCTCCGGCGCATGCCGCGCGATGCTGGCTTCGATGCGCAGCTGGCCGTTGCGCAGCACTTCGCTGTCACCCCAGCGCATGCGTGCGTTGTCGAAGCGCGCCCGCGAGGGAAACACTTCCATCGGCCCGCCACGCAACTGCTTGAACAGACCGAGCTGCAGCTGACCATCGCCTTCGATCCGCAGCTGACGCAGCGTCACTGCCTGCACCTGATCGGCGACGATGCGGTCGAACTGCAGGGTCCAGGCCGGAGCGGTCGATGCGGGACCTGCGGGTGCGCCAGCGGTATTGGCGACCCCAGAGGATGGCGGCACGCGGGCGGCTGCGCCGGTCGTCCGTGCGGGCGGCGGCGTGCTCGCCGCGAGGTCTGGGGTGCGTGTGGGTGGCTTGTCCTGCGCGGTCGTTGGCTGCGGCGTACCGGCTGCGTCAGCCGGCGCTGCGGCAGCGACTTGCGTGTTCGGCGCTGTCGCCGGTGCTGGCGTCGCCACGGTACCGGCTGTGGGTACAGCCGCCTGCATTCCGCCGCGCACCCCGTGCGCATGCAGCTCCGGCACCAGCAACTGCCGATGCAGCAACGGCAATAGCCGCACCTGCCCGCTCATGCGCTGCGCGCTGACGTTCCAGCGGGTGCGTGTGGAGCGGCCTTGCAACTCCACCTTCCACAGCGTCAGCCGGCCCGGCCACCAGGTCACTGCCGGGCCCCAGTGCATGGTGAACCGGTCCGGCTTGCGATTGAGCGCGGCCGGCCCGAGTGGCGTGTTGAGCAACAGGTTGCCGAGCAGCAGATAGCTTGCGTACACCACCAGTAACGCCAGCAACGGCCAACGCACCAGGCGGGGCAACCTTTGCCAGCGGGCGCGAACAGGCATCGTCATGACGGCAGGCTCCTGAAGACCGCGCACGCGGCGTGGCGCAGTGTGCCAAGGAAACCGTGAGCGCGGTGCGCAGCGGCGATTGCGGCTGGGCACCGGCAGGCTGCCCTGTGTGCAGTGGATGTCCTACACGCCCGGCAGTGTGCGCACGCCTCGTCGAAGACGGCAAAGCTGGCCGCATTACGCAAGCCTCAAACCACGAGCCGCTTACTTCGCCTTCGATACCGCCGGCAACAACCCCGGCTGCGCGTCGTACCACTCGCGCGCGCCGGCCAGATGCCACTGGCGCTGCTTGCCATCGAGTTCGATCCCGGCGCCCAGCACGCCCCAGCGCAGATACAGATCGCCGCGCCGCTGCTCGTCGTTCAAGGCCAGCCTTGCACGCAGCGACAGCCGCGCATTCTCCGCATGCAGGTCGTCGATCAGCAACTGCTGCTTGCGCCAACGTACCCTGCCGGTGGCGTCGAGCTCGCCCGAATCCAGCAAGCCCAGTACCCAGCGCGGATAATCGGCACGTTGCGCAAACACCGACAGCAGCGGCGCGACATCGCGCATGCGGATCGCCGCATCGGCATCCACCTGGAACGGTGCGCTGGCCTGGATGGTGCCGGCACCGACCTGCATCTGCCCCCACCAGTTGGCGTCGCTGCTGTCGTCGCCCACACGCATATTGCGCAGGCGCACGCGCGTGCCGCTGAGGTCGAAGAACTTGTTCTTGAAATCGGCACGCTGCAGCTGCGCCTGCAATTCGGCATCGCCACGCATCTGCACGCCGGCCAGCGCCAGGTGCGCGCCCTGCCCGCGCAGGTTGGCGTGGCCGCTGCCCACATCGCCGGCGGCATTGAGCGCCACATCGCCGGTCAGGCTGCCGCTGCCGCCGAGCAGGCGCACGTTCTTGCCGGGCAGGTAACGGTTGTAGACGGTGAGATCGGGAACGCGCGCATCGCTGAAACGCAGCTGTGCCTTGAGCGTGTCGCGTAGGCGCGCCAGTTCGGCATCGCCATGCATGGCCAGCTGCAGATCGCGGCCGTCCAGCAGGACCTGCCTGGGCGCATCGCGCGGTGCGGCCTTGAAGGTGGGGATGCTCACCTCCAGATGCGCCTGCGGCGTGGCGGCATCGTCGATGCGCCCATGCGCCTTGGCGATACCGGCCAGCCGCGTGTCGAACACCTGCGCCACCGCCTCCACACGTGGAATCTCCAGGCTGCTGCCGCTGGCGAGCCGCCCTTGCGCCAAGCACAGATCGGCCTCGACCAGGCCGCCGCCTGCGAGCTGGAACCAGGGCTTGCGCACGAACAGCTCGGCGATCCAGTTCAGCGATTCGAACTGCCAGCGCCCACGCACCTGCCCGGACAGGCGCGGCAGCACCTGCGCAGGATCCTGGAAGGGAATGCTGCGCCCGGCGATGCGCAGATCGGCCTGCAGTTCGCTGCCCGTCTTCTCGTCGCGCGGCAGGCGTGCCTGCACACGGATGTCGCGCGCCACGTCCAGCTGCAGCGCCAGCATGCCGCGGTCGGTCGCGCCGACGCCGGCCATCAACGGCAGACGCCAGACCGCATGGCTGCCCTCCTGCAGGGTGCCGCGATCCAGCGTGATGTCGGCCTCCACCCGCGCCGCGGACGGCCCGCTGCGGATGTCCACATGCGGCGCGCCGGTGTCGATCTTCAACGCCACGGTCGCCGCCTTCAGCTGCAGGCGCGCATGGGTAATGCCGAGCTTGCGCAGGCCCGGCGCCTGGTCGCGGTAATGGCGCGGAAACTGGAATTGCGCATCCAGCTGCGCGCCATTAAACACCTGCACCCCGTCATAGCTGACCACCGCATCGCGAAAGCTCGCTTCGGAGGGAAACAGCTCCGACGGGCCGCCCTTGAGCTGCTTGAGGAAGCCGACGCTGCCGTGGCCCTGCCCGGCGATCAGCAGCTTGCCCAGGCGCGCACTGCGGATGCTGTTGCTGGTGATCGCATCGAAGCGCAGCGTCCAGCCCTGATCGCCGCGCGGCGGTGGCGGAATGGGCGTGTCGGAGGTTTCCACTTCCGCTTCCAGGCCGGTGGCATGCAGCCAGGGCAGGCGCACCTCGCGCCGCAACAGTGCAAGCAAGGCCACGCGCGCATTGGCGCGGTCGGCGTGAAACACGTACACGGTGCGGTTGGCCTGCCCACGCATGCGCACGTTCCAGGCCATCACCTGCCCCGGAAACACGGTCAGTGCCGGGCCGGTCTGCATGGTGAATTTATGCGGCTGCCGGTTGGTGACGGCATCGAACAGCGGCGTGTTGAGAAACAGGTTGCCGGCCAGCAGATACAGCGCATACAGCGCCACCAGCACGACCACTGCGATGCGCCCTGGCCGGGGCCAGCGCTGGAAGCGGTCGCGAAGAGAGGACATGGGCGCAGGCAGAAGTCGAGTCTGCCGCCACTATCGCGGTTGCGCTGGCGGCGAGGCGTGAACATAGCCGGTAGCGCATCACCGCATCCGCTGCACGGCAGCTGGGGATGCGTTGACGATGTACTACAGCGCAGCAGTGCACAGGGCTTGCCGGCCTGCGCTCACCAGGCGACCACAGGCCTGCCGGCGGCAACGCCGACGACAGGTTGCAGATGCGGCAACGAAAGCGGACGCAGCGTCGATGTGTTGCCCCAACCGACCTGGCACGCAACAGTCCGCTTCGCACGCAGTTGCGGCCATCTGCACCGGTGCATTGCACCATGGTCGCAGCGCCGCCAGCGCATGCAGCGGCGATAATGGCAGTCCCCTGTCCCGCTGTGCCGCCATGTCCGACGAACGCATCCTGTACGCGCCGCTGCGCGAGCGCCTGGTTTCTGCCGAGGCCGCTGCCGCATTGATCCAGCCCGGCGAGACCGTGGCGATGAGCGGCTTCACCGGCTCCGGTTACCCCAAGGCGGTGCCGATGGCGTTGGCACAGCGTATCGAAGCGGCGCATCTGCAGGGCCAGCCATTCCAGATCAAGCTGATGACCGGCGCGTCCACCGCGCCGGAACTGGACGGCGCGCTGGCCAAGGCCGACGGCATCGCCATGCGCATGCCGTTCCAGTCCGACCCGGACGCGCGCCAACGCATCAACGCCGGCACGCTGGACTATATCGACATCCATCTCAGCCACGTCGCCCAGCACGTGTGGTTCGGCTTCTACGGGCAGATCGACACCGCCGTGGTGGAAGTCTCGGCGATCCGCGCCGACGGCAGCCTGGTGCCGTCCACCTCGATCGGCAACAACAAGACCTGGCTGGACCTGGCCAGCAAGGTGATCATCGAGGTCAACGACTGGCAGCCGGCCGGCCTGGATGGCATGCACGACGTGTACTACGGCACTGCGCTGCCGCCGCAACGCAAGCCGATCCCGTTGATCCACGGCGACGACCGCATCGGCGAGCCCAGCCTGCGCTGCGATCCGGACAAGATCGTGGCAGTGGTGCGCACGCATGGCCCGGATCGCAACAGCCCGTTCGCTGCCGCCGACGACAGCAGCGAACGCATCGCCGAGCACCTGATCGCGTTCCTGCGCCATGAAGTGGACAAGGGCCGGCTGCCGGCCAGCCTGCTGCCGCTGCAATCGGGCGTGGGCAATATTCCCAATGCGGTGCTGGCGGGGCTTGCACGCAGCGGCTTCCGCGACCTGGAAGCGTTCACCGAAGTGATCCAGGACGGCATGCTCGCGCTGCTGCGCGATGGCGTGCTGCGCTATGCCTCGTGCACCGGTTTTGCGCTCAGCCCGGAAGGCAACGAGGAGTTCAAGCGCAATATCGATTTCTACCGGCAACGCATCATCATGCGCACGCAGGAGATTTCCAATCATCCGGAGCTGGTGCGCCGGCTTGGCTGCATCGGCATGAACGGCATGATCGAGGCCGACCTGTACGGCAACGTCAATTCCACCCACGTGATGGGTAGCCGCATCATGAACGGCATCGGCGGTTCCGGCGACTTTGCGCGCAACGGCTTCCTGTCGATCTTCCTGAGCCCCAGCATCGCCAAGGCTGGCAGCATCTCGTCGATCGTGCCGATGGTCAGCCATGTCGATCACACCGAACACGATGTCTCGGTGATCGTCACCGAACAAGGCCTGGCCGATCTGCGCGGCCTCACACCCAAGCAACGCGCACGCCAGTTGCTCGATCACTGCGTACACCCGCGCTACCGCGATGCGCTGGAAGATTATGTGGCGCGCGCCAATCGCGACAGCTATGGCAAGCACACCCCGCATCTGCTGACCGAGGCCTTGTCGTGGCATCAGCGCTGGTTGGAGACGGGGGATATGTTGGGGTGAGCCGGGATTCGGGAATCGGGAATCGGCGCTTGTAGCGCAGCGTGACGGTGTTGCTAGAAAGATCGGAGCACGGTCGTCGTGCCAGTGTTTAACGCTTCGCGAACTTCATTGCTGGCATCGACATGCTGCGACATCGCGATGTCACGGATGTGGCGGATAACGTTCCTGCCCGCTCGCATTCGGCGGCAGGATGGCTCTCTCCCCCTCCTGCCGCTGGGCGCGACGGGTCACCACTGGGTGGTGTCCAATCCGTCGGGCCGGCTCCCTGCGCCGGCCCGGCGTTCTCGTTCTGGAGCGGCCATCAGCACGCGTGCGCTTGTGTTCATTGCCAGGCTGCTCGAGAGGGGCTTCTCCCTTCTCCCTTCTCCCTTCTCCCGGCGGGAGAAGGTGGCGCGTAGCGCAGGATGAGGGTACGCGAGAAGCCTCGTGTTCTCGCCCCACCGCATCAACGATCACGCAGCTTCGGCAACCCGCCTTGCGCGACGTGCGCGCACGGCCGTCGCCAGGCGCTCGAGCACCTGCACCGAGGCGTCCCACCCCAGGCAGCCGTCGGTGATGCTCTGGCCGTAGGTCAGTGCGCAGCCGGGCACCAGTTCCTGGCGTCCGCCGACCAGGTGGCTTTCCACCATGACGCCGACGATGCGGGTCTCGCCGCCTTCCAGTTGCGTGGCGATATCGTCGATGACCTTGGGCTGGTTCTCGGGATTCTTGCCGCTGTTGGCGTGGCTGGCGTCGATCATCAGCCGCGCCGGCAAGCCGGACGTGGTGAGCACCTGGCTGGCCGCTTCCACATTGGCCGCGTCGAAGTTGGGCTGCTTGCCGCCGCGCAGGATCACGTGGCAATCCGGGTTGCCTGCGGTCGCGGCCACCGCAGTGTGGCCGTCCTTGGTCACGGCCAAGAAATGATGCGGGTGCGAGGCCGCACCCACCGCGTCCACCGCAATCTTGACGTCGCCGCCGGTGCCGTTCTTGAAGCCCACCGGGCACGACAGGCCCGAGGCCATTTCGCGATGCACCTGGCTTTCGGTGGTGCGCGCGCCAATCGCGCCCCAGGCCACCAGGTCAGCGATGTACTGCGGCGAGATGATGTCGAGGAATTCCACACCGGCCGGCAGGCCGAGGTTGTTGATGTCGCGCAGCAGACCGCGCGCCACCCGCAGGCCCTTGTTGATCTGGAAGCTGCCATCCAGATCCGGATCGTTGATCAGGCCCTTCCAGCCGATGGTGGTGCGCGGCTTTTCGAAGTACACCCGCATCACGATCTCCAGCGCGTCGCCGAATTGCTCGCGCAGCGGGCGCAGGCGGTGCGCGTAGTCCATCGCCGCGACCGGATCGTGGATCGAGCAGGGCCCGATCACCACCGCCAGGCGGTCGTCACGGCCATGCAGGATCTCGTGCAGCGCGGCACGCGAATTGGTCACGGTCTCGGAGGCTCGCTCGTCGCAGGGCAGCAGCGACAGCAGCTGCGAGGGCGGGGCAAGGGCTTCGATCTTGCGGATACGCAGGTCATCGGTCACAGGCGGCATAACAGTGTCTCGGTGGGCGGTGTTGCATCAGGGAGCCAGGCGCGGCGGCAACAAAAAAGCCGCCAGTGTGCGCTGGCGGCTTTTCGGGAATGCTGCTGAAGATTTCTTCAGGGTGAGCGCAATCCGTCCTCCGCCAGCGGCATCGGAAAACCGTAGTACCAAAAGTAAAACTGGCTGCGGGGTGCGTTCATTGAGTGCATTGATACCACGCACGTTTGGCCGTTGCCACTGTTTCATCGGCAACGGAACGTTGCAGCGGTGCTCCCGCGGGGTGCCTGCAAGCCGCATGTGTCGCGCCGACCACCGCGGCGCACGACAAGCTGGGCGAACCGATGCGCGGCATTACCACGCGCGCGTTGGCAGGCCGGGATCGAGCACGGCTTGCCTGCGCAGATGGCATCGACGATGCATCGCACGCCACGGCGCTCTGCCGCGGCGTGCGATGCGGCCAGCACCTTCAATCAGAACGTAAACACATATTCCGCCGCCACTTCGCGGCCGATCGGGTTGAACAAGGTGGTGTTGTAGAAGCCGTAACCGTAGAAGCGCTCCTTGTTCTCGTAGCCCACTTCGTTGAACACGTTGTTGACGTAGAAGTTGACCTTGGCGTGGTCGGTGATCCTGTAGCCGGTGCTGAGATTCCAGTAGATCGCCGGGCCGACGCGGCCGAAGTAGCGCTTGCTGCTCTCGCCCAGATGCACGTTGGCGGTGTCGGTGACCACGCATGCGTCCGAGGCACTGGGTTGGTAGCCGTCGTCGAAGCGCTCGCAGGTGCCCCAGTTGACCGCGCGCATGGAGCCGAGCCGGCGGAAGTACACCGTCCAGTCCCAGGCGCCGCCGTTGTCCCAATGCACGCTGCCCCGCACACGGCTGCGCACGCGTTCGTCGCGGCGGTTTTCGTCGCTGTCGGTGCGGTAGATCTGCTCGCGATAGGCCAGCAGATTGTTGTAGTCCAGCGACAACTGGAAGTTGCCCCAACCCGCCGCGGCAAGCCGGTATTTCAGCGAGGCATCGATGCCGGAGGTTTCCATCTGCGCCAGGTTGATCGGGCCGCGCTCGATGCTGGCAATGGTGCCGTCGGCATTGCGCAACACGCGCGAGGTGATGGTGTCGCAATAGCCGGCGCCGCCGGGATTGTTCCAGGCGCCGCCGCTGATGGTGGTGCCGGTGCGGCAGCCGGCTTCGGCCGACAGGATCTCGTCGCGGTCCAGATCCTTGATCATTTCCTCCAGCTCGATGCGGTAGTAATCCACGCTCAGCGACAGGCCCTGCACGATGTCCCACACCACCCCGCCGGTGAACGAGCGGCCGGTTTCCGAGCGCAGATCCGGCGTGCCGCGACGGTTCACGTCCACGGTGTAGTAGATGTTGCTGTTCTCGTCGTTGCAGCCGCCGGTGAGATACGCGCCGGTGGCGATGCAGCGGTACTGGTCGATCACGGTCTGGTTGGTGGAGCTGGGTTCGCCGAGCACGTAATGCATGTCCGGCGCGCGGAAGCTGGTGGCCAGCGTGCTGCGCACCAACAGGCTCTCGACCGGGCGCCACTCCAGACCCGCGCTCCAGGTGGTGTCGCTTTGGGTGCCGACATCGGTCGGAATCGCCGCCGAAGAACGGTAACTGCCGTAGCGATCGTAGCGGCCGGCGACATTGGCGCTCAGCGTCGACAGCAGCGGAATCTGCAATTCCAGCCCGGCCGAACTGCGCATGCGCTCGCCGCCGCCACTGTCCACCACATCGACCGGATAGCACTCGTTGGCGCAGGGGTCGGGCGACAGCTGGTAGCCCTGCTTGGCGACTTCGGCCACGGTGGCGAAGCGGATCGGCCCGGCCCAGCCCTGCACCAGATCGCCGCTCAGGCTGAAGCTGGCCTGGTTCACCCACGAATACGCCGAGTTATGCGATTTGGCGACCAGCTCGTCGTACTCGCTCGAGGACAGCGGTGCATACAGGCGCGCCTGGTTGATCGCATAGATCGGCGTGCCGTCGGCGGCGCTGCCGGTGGGGCTGCCGAGGAAATAATCGGTGGCGCGGGCGGTGTCCACGGTGCGTACGTATTCGTCCACCGTGTAGCGCGAGCGGCCCACGCTCAGCTCCCAGTCGAAGCGGTCGGCCCACACGCCACGCAAGCCGGCGCTCAGGTCCCAGGACTGCTCCTTGTTGTAGTTGGCCAGCCGGTCCCAACCGCCGGCCTCGCGCCGGGTGAGCTGCCGGATCGCATACAGCGAGCGGCCGGTGTCGGCGTCCTGGAACGGACCCAGATACACGTACGGCGGGTCGTAGGTCCAACGGCCGATGCTGCGGTTGGCCGACAGCGTGGCCCAGGCTTCGGTGTGCTCGCCGAACTTCCAGGTGCCGTAGAGATAGGCCGAATAGTCCTCGCTGCCGGTGACCAGCCCCCAGTCGCCGTAGTCGCGCGCCACGCCGCAGTAGTCGCCGGCGTTGGTGACCACCCCGGTGTTCTGGTTGTAGCTCAGCCGCTGCCCGTTGATGAACTCGCCGCCGAAGCGCGCGCAGGTGCCGGCGGGCGGTGCGAGGCGTTCGTTGGTGTTGGCATCGACCAGGCTCAGGCCGGTGAACGGGTTGAAGCCGTAGCGGCGGTTCTGCCCGGTCCAGTTGGAATAGGCCATGTCGTCGGAATCGTCCATCTCGGGGCGATCGCGCCCGCTCAGCGGATCGCGCCGGGTGGCCTGCAGCGCGTAGGTCAGGCTCCAGTTCTCGCCGGTGCGCCCGCCGGCCCAGGACACGTCGAAGCTGTCGCGGCCGCCTTCGGTGGCAGTGCCGCCGCGCAGCCGCACCTGGTCGCCCTGGTAATCGCGCTTGAGGATCACGTTGACCACGCCGGCCACCGCGTCCGAGCCGTAGATCGCCGAGGCGCCGCCGGTCAGGATGTCGATGCGCTCCACCGCCGCAGACGGGATGTTGCTGTAGTTGGAAAAGTTGCTCTCGCCGCCGTACGGCAGCGGGTAGTCGGCCACGCGGTGGCCGTTGACCAGCAGCAGGGTGCGGCCCGGGCCCAGGTCGCGCAGGTTGATCGGCGAGGCGTTGGGCGTATGCGAGCCCCATTGCGTGTCGGCCTCAACCGAGCCCTGCTGGTTCATGCTGTTGAGCACGTCGTAGACGGTGGCGAATCCCTCCTGCTGGATCTGCTGCGCAGAGATGGTGACCACCGGTTGCGCGCCCTCGACCTGCGCGCGCTTGATGCGCGAGCCGGTGACGCTGACCGCGTCCAGGGTGGAGGTGGCGCGCGGTTGCTCCGGCTCGGCCTGCTGGGCCGCCGCCGCCGCCGACGGTGCGATGGCGGCGGTCAGGGCGAGGGACAAGGAAATCGACAAGGCAAGGCGATGACTGCGGCAGTTCATAAGATCCCCGGGAGAGGCCGGCATGGCCGGCGTGGCGTTCCACTGCAACGACGCCTGCGAGCGATGCACCGCATCGCCGCCCCCTGTCCGATGGCCCCCCGACCGTTCGGCGCAAGCGCCTGCCCAGCGACGCTAGGTTGGCGCTGACATCGATGTCAACACACTGTCATGCAAGTGTGATGGGGTTCGCGATCCACGCGATGGCACGCACGTCGACACGGTTGGGGCCGCGAACCGATTGCGCAAGCCAATGGCATCGGCCCCGCGTAGGAGCGCACCCGGGCGCGATTGGGGCATTCCCGGTGAAGCCCCTTCGCGCCCTGGGGCGCTCCTACGGGGTCATGGGGTTTGCGTGGCCATGCAAGCGCCGAGTTCGACACGGTCGAGGCCGCGAACCGATTGCGCAAGCCAATGGCATCGCCCCTGCGTAGGAGCGCACCCGGGCGCGACTGGGGCATTCCCGGTGAAGCCCCTTCGCGCCCTGGGGCGCTCCTACGGGGTCATGGGGTTTGCGTGGCCATGCAAGCGCCGGGTTCGACACGGTTGGGGCCGCGAACCGATTGCGCGAACCGGTGGCATCTGCGCCGCGTAGGAGCGCACCCGGGCGCGATTGGGGCGTTCCCGATAAAGCCTCTTCGCGCCCAGGGGCGCTCCTACGGGTCATGATGGGGTCTGCGTGGCCACGCACGACCTCTTGCGGCATCCATCTCATCGCCCACAAAAAAACCCCGCCTTTCGGCGGGGTCCTTTGTGCTGCAACAGCCGAGTGGCGTGGATCAGAAATCCATGCCGCCCATGCCGCCCATGCCACCGCCGGCCGGCATCGCCGGCTCGTCCTTCTTCGGTGCATCGGCCACCATGGCTTCGGTGGTGATCATCAGGCCGGCGATCGAGGCTGCGTTCTGCAGCGCCGAGCGGGTGACCTTGGTCGGATCCAGGATGCCGAACTCGACCATGTCGCCGAACTCGCCGTTGGCCGCGTTGTAGCCGTAGTTGCCGGTGCCTTCCTTGACCTTGTTCAGGATCACGGACGGCTCTTCGCCGGCATTGGCCACGATTTCGCGCAGCGGGGCTTCCATCGCGCGCAGGGCGATCTGGATGCCGTGGGTCTGGTCTTCGTTGGCACCGGTCAGGTTACCGACGGCCACCAGCGCACGCACCAGGGCCACACCGCCGCCCGGGACCACGCCTTCTTCGACGGCTGCACGGGTGGCGTGCAGGGCGTCTTCGACGCGGGCCTTCTTTTCCTTCATTTCGATTTCGGTCGACGCGCCGACCTTGATCACTGCAACGCCACCGGCCAGCTTGGCCACGCGCTCCTGCAGCTTCTCGCGGTCGTAATCGGACGAGGTGTCTTCGATCTGGGTCTTGATCTGGCCAACGCGGGCTTCGATCGTGGCCGAGTCGCCGGCGCCGTCGATGATGGTGGTGTTCTCCTTGGAGACCTGCACCTTCTTCGCGCGGCCCAGGTCCTTGATCGTGGCCTTCTCCAGCGCCAGACCCACTTCCTCGGAGATCACGGTGCCGCCGGTCAGCACGGCCATGTCTTCCAGCATCGCCTTGCGACGGTCGCCGAAGCCCGGTGCCTTGACGGCCACGACCTTGACGATGCCACGGATGGTGTTGACCACCAGGGTGGCCAGCGCTTCGCCTTCGACTTCTTCAGCGACGATCAGCAACGGCTTGCCGGCCTTGGCCACGCCTTCCAGCACGGGCAGCAGGTCGCGCACGTTGGAGATCTTCTTGTCGTGCAGCAGGATGAACGGGTCGTCCAGGTCGGCCGACTGGCTCTGCTGGTTGTTGATGAAGTACGGGGAGAGGTAGCCGCGATCGAACTGCATGCCCTCGACCACGTCCAGCTCGTTTTCCAGGCCCGAGCCTTCTTCAACGGTGATCACGCCTTCCTTGCCGACCTTCTGCATCGCTTCGGCAATGATGTTGCCGATCGATTCGTCCGAGTTGGCCGAGATGGTGCCGACCTGGGCAATTGCCTTGTCGTCGGTGGTGGGCTTGGAGATGTTCTTCAGCTCGATGACGGCGGCCTTGACGGCCTGGTCGATACCGCGCTTGAGGTCCATCGGGTTCATGCCGGCGGCCACAGCCTTGGCGCCTTCGCGGATCAGGGCCTGGGCCAGCACGGTGGCAGTGGTGGTGCCGTCGCCAGCGTTGTCGTTGGTCTTGGAAGCGACTTCCTTGACCATCTGCGCGCCCATGTTCTCGAACTTGTCAGCCAGTTCGATTTCCTTGGCGACGGAAACGCCGTCCTTGGTGATGGTCGGCGCGCCGAAGCTCTTCTCGAGCACGACGTTGCGGCCCTTCGGGCCCAGGGTGGCCTTGACGGCATTGGCAAGCACGTTGACGCCACGAACCATACGGGTACGTGCGTCTTCACCGAAACGAATGTCTTTAGCAGCCATTTGTTGTAACTCCGGAATTTGAGATTGGGGATTGGGGATTGGCTAAAGCGGGGTTCGGGGGAGATGCGGGATCAGCTGCGCCAAGCGCAGTGGCCAATCCCGAATCCCCACTCCCGAATCCCGCCGTCAACGGCTATCAGCCGATGACCGCCAGGATGTCGTCTTCGCGCAGCACCTTGTACTCGACGCCTTCGGACTTGTAGCTGCTGCCGGCGTACTGGCCGTAGATGACCTTGTCGCCAACCTTGACCACCGGCGCGCGCAGGCTGCCGTTGTCCAGGGGCTTGCCGGCGCCGATGGCGACGACTTCACCCTTGGTGGACTTTTCCTTGGCGGAGTCCGGGATCACGATGCCGCCGGCGGAAACTTCGTCGGCTTCGATCGGCTTGACTACAACGCGGTCGTGAAGCGGCTTGATGCTCATAGAGAAAGACCCTCTTAAGTGATTGATTGGTCTGGAAATTATCGGCGATGTTAGCACTCGTATGTGACGACTGCCAGCACAGCGCGCGGAAAAAACCCGACAGAGCGGGTGCGGGCCAGAGATTGTGCTGTGTGGCCAGCTTTCAAGGGCTGGGGGCAAAAAATTTTCGCCGGGCAGTTCCGTGCCAGGACCGCGAAGCGGCCGACACGACCTGGCGCGCATTGCCCGCTGGCGACGGTCAGCCGGGTGGGAACCGTGGTGGGAACCGGGCTGCGCGATCGCCAGCTGCGCCTGAGACCGGCTACCGAGCCACTGGCACGCCGGACGGTGCGCACCGAGCAGTCGCCGGAGCAGCCGCTCTAAAAATGGAACCAGGTTCCACCGATTGTCATGCGCACGTTTTACAGTCGGCCACGCATTCCCCGATCACAAGGAGCTGTCGATGAGGTTGCCTTCCCCTGCCCGTGCTTTCCCCTTGCGCTGGTCCCCCAGCTGCACGCTTCCCCTGGCCTGTGCGCTCGTACTGGCCGTCCCCACCGCCCACGCGGCGGTGTTCATCAACGAACTGCATTACGACGACGCAGGCGCCTCCGGCGACAGCGGCGAAGGCGTGGAAGTGGTGGCCACCGCCGGCGAATCGCTGAGCGGCTACCGCATCTATCTGTACAACGGCAGCACACCGGGCGCGGCCACGGTTTACGCCAATACGGCGGTGCCGGCCGGCAGCCTGGTCAGCTGCGGCAGCCAGGTGCGCGTGGCCACGGTCGGCTACGCCAGCAATGGCGTGCAGAACGGGCCCAACGACGGGGTGGCGCTGGTCGACCCCAACGGGCAGCTGGTGCAGTTCCTCAGTTACGAAGGCGCCATCACCGCCAGCGGCGGCCCTGCCGCCGGCATCACCAGCCAGAACCTGCCGGTCAGCGAGAGCAACAGCAGCGCGGTCGGCAGCTCGCTGCAACTGACCGGCACCGGCAGCAGCGCGGCCAACTTCAGCTGGGCCGGCTCGTCGGCGCAGACCTTTGGCGCGTGCAACCGCGGCCAGAGCTTCAACGGCAGCGGCGGTGGCGGCGAGACCGGCGCGGCACCGACGATCACCAGCACCACCCCGACCCAGGGCGCGACCGGCTTTCCCGCCGCCGGCGACCTGAGCGTGGGCTTCAGCGAGGCGGTGACGCTGAGCAGCGGCGCCTTCGCACTGAGCTGCGCCAGCTCCGGCACGGTGGCGCTGAGCTACCCGACCAGCGGCACCCGCTTCAGCCTGTCCACCAACACCGCCTTGGTCGGTGGCGAGCGCTGCACTCTGGCGATCACCGCCAGCGCCATCCGCGATGCCAGCGGGCTGAGCCCGGCCGCCAACCAGTCGATCGCCTTCACCGTGGCCACCGCCAGCGGCGGCGGCACCGGTTACTACTCGCGGGTCAACACCGCCAATGCCAGCCAGTTGCGCTGTTCGCTGCACACCGTGATCAAGGGCCACACGGTCTATCCGTACAGCGGCTCGGGCACCAGCACCTGGACCATCCTGGAGATGGCCGACGAAGATCCCAACAACAGCGGCCGGATCCTGGACGCCTACCGCAACCGCAGCTACGCCAAGGGCAGCGACCGTGCCGGCACCGGGAGCGGGCTGACCTACAACCGCGAGCACACCTGGCCCAACTCGCTGGGCTTCGGCAGCGCCAGCGGCGACAAGGGGCTGCCGTATGCGCCCTACACCGACACCCACATGCTGTATCTCACCGACACCGCCTTCAACGCCGACCGCGGCAACAAGCCGTACGCGGCCTGCACCAGCAGCTGCGGCGAGCGGGTCACCGAGGTCAATGACGGCAGTGGCGGCGGCAGCGGGCGCTATCCGGGCAATTCCAACTGGGTGCGCACCCCGGATGGCAACGGCGGTACCTTCGAGGTGTGGGGCAAGCGCAAGGGCGACATGGCGCGTGCGGTGATGTACATGGCGATCCGCTATGAAGGCGGCACCGACGCGGCCACCGGGCAGTCCGAGCCGGACCTGGAACTCACCGACGACCGCAGCAAGATCGTGCAGACCTCGGCTTCGCCGGCCTACATGGGCCTGTTGTCCACGCTGCTGGCCTGGCACCAGGCCGACCCGCCGGACGATGCCGAGCGGGCGCGCAACCAGGTGATCTTCAGCTTCCAGGGCAACCGCAACCCGTTCGTGGATCACCCCGAATGGGCGACCTCGAGCCTGTTCACCTCGGCCAAGCCGGCCAGCTGCCAGCTGGCCAATTGATCCGGCCCGGCCCGGCGCCCCAGGCGCCGGGCCGGGAGACGGCCTGCAGCGGCAATCCACATGCCCGACCGCGCAGCAGGCGCGCGAGCCGTCGGCCTGCGTCATTCAACATCAGCGGGCAGGCGCAGGACCGGTATCGCCGGCCAGCCGCCAGGCCCAGCGAACTTGACGCCCTGTTCCGGAATCTGCGGTCGATCCCCCGCAAACAGGGGATTACACTGCGCGGTCACATGAGCGCCTCTTCCCTCCATCTGTTGTTCAGCACCTGCCCGGATGCCGACAGCGCCGAGCGCATTGCGCGCGTGCTGCTGGACGAGCGTCTGGCCGCCTGCGTCACCCAGTTGCCCGGCGTGCAGTCGCTGTACCGCTGGAACGGGGCGATCGAGCGCAGCCAGGAAGTGCAGCTGTTGATCAAGACCTGGGAAGACCGCCTGCCGGACGCCATCGCGCGGCTGCAGGCGCTGCATCCGTATGAACTGCCGGAGGCGATCGCGGTCCAAGCCAGCGCCGGGCTGCCGGCGTATCTCGATTGGGTCCGGGCCGAAACCCGCAAGGAATCCTGACGTCCATGAAGTCCCTGTCCCGCTGGATCGCCCGCTGCGCATTGCTGGCCGTACCCTTGCTCGCCGCGCCGCTGGCGCTGGTGGCGCCCCTGCCCGCGCAAGCTGCGGTCACCGAGGCCGACCTGCTGCCGGTGGATCAGGCCTTCACCCTGAGCGCCACCGCCGATAGCCGCGACAGCATCGCGCTGCACTGGAAGATCGCGCCGGGCTATTACCTGTATCGCCACCGCATCAGCGTCAAATCCGGGCAAGGCTTTGCCGCCGGCGAGCTGGCGCTGCCGGAAGGCGAGAGCAAGCACGACGAGTTCTTCGGCCAGGTGCAGACCTACCGCAAGCAGCTGCAGGCCAGGCTGGCCGGCAAGGCCGATGCCGGGTTGCAGACCGCCGTGCTGCAGGTGCAATACCAGGGCTGCGCCGACGCCGGCGTGTGCTACCCGCCGCAACGCCGCGAGCTGCGCGTGCGCCTGCCCGATGCCTCGGCTCCCGCCGCGACACCCGCCACCCCGCGCGAAAACCTGGGCGCACTGGTGCCGCGCGCACCGGCAGGCCCGCGGCTGTTCGGCAGCACCGGCCAGGCCGCCGGCGTGGACGCACTGCCGCTGCCGGCCGAGCAGGCCTTCACCTTCGAAGCCATCGTCGGCGACGGCAACAGCCTGCTGCTGCGCTTCACCCCCGCGCCCGGCTATTACATCTACCGCGACCGCACCTCGCTGGCGCTGGAAGGCGCCGGCGGCGTGCGTCCCGGGCTGCCGCGCTGGCCGCAGGGCAAGGCGCACCGCGATGAGCACTTCGGCGATGTGGTGGTGTATTTCGACCAGGCCGAAGTCACCTTGCCGCTGCTGCGCGAGCACGCCGAACCGGTCAAGGCGACCCTGGTGGCGACCTTCCAGGGCTGCCAGACCGACGGTATCTGCTACCCGCCGATGACCCGCCGGGTAGCGCTGGAGTTGCCTGCCGGCACGGTGTCGCCGCAGAACCAGGCGCAGGCAGCGCCGCTGATGATCTCGCCGCTGCCGGCCGGGCAGCTGCCTGCGGAACCGGCGCCGGCACCGACGCCCGCAGCGACTGCAGCGCCGGCCGCAGATGCCTCGGCCGACAATCCGCAGCGCACCCAGCCGCCGCACGCCGACAAGGGCTTGCTGGCCATGCTGGTGCTGGCCCTGCTCGGCGGGCTGGTGCTGAACCTGATGCCCTGCGTGCTGCCGATCCTGTCGCTGAAGGTGCTGGGCCTGGCCCACAGCGGCGAGAGCCGCAGCCACGCGCGCAGCCACGCGATCTGGTATTCGCTGGGCGTGCTGGTGTCGTTTGCGGCGATCGGCGCGCTGGTGATCGGCCTGCGCGCGGCCGGGCAGGCGGCCGGCTGGGGCTTCCAGCTGCAGCAGCCGTGGTTCGTCGCGGCGCTGGCCTATCTGATGTTTGCGGTGGGCCTGAGCCTGTCGGGCGTGTTCACGCTGGGCAGCAATCTGGGCGGCATCGGCCAGTCGCTGGCAGCGCGCAATGGCCCGCTGGGTGATTTCTTCACCGGCGTGCTGGCCTGCGTGGTGGCCAGCCCCTGCATCGCCCCGTTCATGGGCACCGCACTGGCGTATGCCTTCACCGCCCCGGCGCTGCTGGCGATGCTGGTGTTCCTGGCGCTGGGCCTGGGCCTGGCGCTGCCGTTCCTGCTGATCGGCTTCATTCCCTCGCTGGCGCGGCGCCTGCCCACGCCCGGCGCGTGGATGGAAACGCTCAAGCAGGTGCTGGCGTTCCCGATGTATCTCACTGCGATCTGGCTGCTGTGGGTGCTGGGCAAGCAGCGCGGCGTGGACGCGCTGGCGCTGATGCTGGTTGGCGCCACGCTGCTGGCGCTGGGCCTGTTCTGCTTCGAGCGCAGCCGCTGGAAGAGCCATCGCATCGGCATGGGCCTGGCCGCGGTGATGCTGGTGCTGGCGATCGTGCCGGTGGTCGGGGTCACCCGCCTGCGCCTGCCGGCCGCCACTGCCGCCGAAGGCGTAGTGGCGTTCTCGCCGCAGTTGCTGGACCGCCTGCGCGCCGACAACCGCGTGGTGTTCGTCAACATGACCGCCGACTGGTGCGTGACCTGCAAGGCCAACGAGAAGAACGTGCTGAGCAGCGCCGACTTCCGCGACGCACTGCGCCGCGTCGACGCGGTCTACATGAAAGGCGACTGGACCAATGTCGACCCCAGGATCAGCGCCTTCCTCGACCAGCACCAGGCCGTCGGCGTGCCGCTGTACGTGGTCTACGGCCCCGGCGCGCCGCCTGCGGTGCTGCCGACCGTGCTGACCAACGCGATCACCGAGGATGCGTTGCTGCGCGCGGCTAGGTGAGCCGGTCGGTCAGACCCGCGGGCCGGCACGCCGGCTCGAACGGCGGCCCGATGCATGGACGGCATGGGTCGATGATGAAGGGAACGAGCGCCGATCGGCGCTGAAGTGGCTGGATGCCGGCGAACACCAGCCGGCGTTGCCGAGCACGCCGCTCGACAGCACGACAGATAGCAGGGGCCGGGACGCACGGCAGCGAACGCACCGCTTCCGCGAATGGACGCGCTGCACTACGCACCATGGCGATTCAGCAGATGGTCGGCATGCGATCGACAGACCGGCAAGGCTGGGCGCCTGCCGCGAAACCGCAGCCCCACAGGGCCTGGCACACCAACGCAGCAGCGTGCCACCACGAAATTAAAACAACCGTTTAAAACAGACCTAACTTCGCCTATCTGGACAGCATCGGCGACATCGCGCAGACTTCCGGCCTTTCCGCTCTCCCGGATGTCATGGCCCACCTGCTGCTGTTGCACGGCCCCAACCTCAACCTGCTTGGCACCCGCGAGCCGGATGTCTACGGGCGCACCACGCTGGCGCAGATCGATGCGGCCCTGGTGGACCGGGCGCAGGCCGCCGGGCATGCGCTGGCCTGCCTGCAGTCCAATGCCGAGCACGTGCTGGTGGAGCGCATCCACGCCGCGCGCGAGGACGGCACCGCCTACATCCTGATCAACCCGGCCGCCTTCACCCACACCTCGGTGGCGCTGCGCGACGCGCTGCTGGGAGTGGGATTGCCGTTCGTGGAAATCCATCTGTCCAACCCGCATGCGCGCGAGCCGTTCCGTCACCACAGCTATCTCAGCGACAAGGCCGACGGCGTGATCTGCGGCTTTGGCGCCGACAGCTACCGGCTGGCGCTGGAAGCGGTGATCGCGCGGCTGGAACGCGACGCATGACATCCCGCTCACCCACGCCGGCGCCCGCGCCGACGGCCTGACCCCCTTCCGCCGGCAGCCGCCGGCAACCTCCACCGATTCACCTCATGAGGCCCGTATGGATCTCCGCAAAATCAAGAAACTGATCGACCTGCTCGAAGAATCCAATCTCGCCGAAATCGAGATCAAGGAAGGCGAAGAAAGCGTGCGCCTGGCACGCGTGCCCAAGGGCACCACCGTGATGAGCGCGCCGGTGCAGCAGTACGCACCTGCCCCGCCCGCGCAGGCCCCGGCCGCCCCCAGCATGCCGATGCAGTCGCCCACCGAGGCCTCCACCGGCGGCGCCAAGCAGGCTGCCGCCCTGCCGGAAGGCCACGTGCTGCGCGCGCCGATGGTCGGCACCTTCTACACCTCGCCCTCGCCGGACAAGCCGGCCTTCGTCACCGTCGGCCAGCAGGTCAAGGCCGGCGAAACGCTGGCGATCATCGAGGCGATGAAGATGTTCAACCCGATCGAAGCCGACGTCTCCGGCACCATCGTGGCCATCCTCGGCGAAACCGGCCAGCCAGTGGAATTCGATCAGCCGTTGTTTGTGATTGGCTGAGCGGCGGGGATGGGAGAGTCGTGATGACAGCCATACGGCTGTGGAAAAGCCGGGATTCGCAAGAGCGGCCGCATGAGCGCCTGATGGCCTGGCGCGATGCGATGTCGCTTGTCGAAGCGATCTACCGCCTGAGCCACGACTTTCCTGATTCCGAACGTTTCGGACTAACGGCACAGATGCGGCGCGCTGCGATCAGCGTGCCTTCCAATATCGCCGAAGGCGCCGCGCGGCGTTCCACTGCCGAGTACCTGCGTTATCTGTCGATGGCGCGGGGTTCGCTGGCGGAACTGGATACGCAACTGCAGATTGCCGCACGGCTGCAGTTCGGTTCGCCCGATACGGCAACCCTGGATCTTTTGAATCGCACGTTTGCCAGGCTCAATGCATTGATCCGCACGCTGGACGAATCGCGCCATCTGCGCGAGCCCGGCGCCCTCTACGAATCACCACTCTCGAATCCCCAATCCCATGCTAGATAAAGTCGTCATCGCCAACCGAGGTGAAATCGCGCTGCGCATCCTGCGCGCGTGCCACACGCTCGGCATCCGCACGGTCGCGGTGCATTCCACGGTCGACCGCAACCTCAAGCACGTGGCCATGGCCGACGAGTCGGTGTGTATCGGCCCGGCCGCCTCCAGCGACAGTTACCTCAACATCCCGGCGTTGATCGCCGCGGCCGAGGTGACCGATGCGCAGGCCATCCATCCCGGCTACGGCTTCCTGTCGGAAAACGCCGACTTTGCCGAGCGCGTGGAAGAATCCGGCTTCATCTTCATCGGCCCCAAGGCCGACACCATCCGCCTGATGGGCGACAAGGTGGAGGCGATCCGCGCGATGAAGGCCGCCGGCGTGCCGTGCGTGCCCGGTTCGGGCGGCCCGCTGGGCGACGACATCGTCGCCAACACCAAGGTGGCGCGCGAGATCGGTTACCCGGTGATCATCAAGGCCGCCGGCGGCGGCGGCGGACGCGGCATGCGCGTGGTGCATTCGGAGGCGGCGTTGAAGGCCGCCATCGAAACCACCAAGTCCGAAGCCAAGGCCGCCTTCAGCAACGATCAGGTCTACATGGAGAAGTTCCTGGAAAATCCGCGCCACGTGGAAATCCAGGTGCTGGCCGACGGCCAGGGCGGTGCGATCCATCTGGGCGAACGCGATTGCTCGATGCAGCGCCGCCACCAGAAGGTGGTGGAAGAAGCGCCGGCCCCGGGCATCACCGAAGAACTGCGCAACGAGATCGGCAAGGTCTGCGTGGATGCCTGCATCCGCATCGGCTATCGCGGCGCGGGTACCTTCGAGTTCCTGTTCGAAGACGGGCGTTTCTACTTCATCGAAATGAACACGCGCATCCAGGTGGAGCATCCGGTCACCGAGCGCATCACCGGCATCGACCTGGTCTGCGAGCAGCTGCGCATCGCCGCCGGCCGCAAGCTGACCATCAAGCAGAGCGACATCGTGCTGCGCGGCCATGCGATCGAGTGCCGCATCAATGCCGAGGACCCGGAAACCTTCATGCCCAATCCTGGCCTGATCACCGCGTTCCATCCGCCCGGCGGCCCGGGCGTGCGTGTGGATACGCACATCTACGCCGGCTACAAGGTGCCGCCGAACTACGACTCGATGATCGGCAAGCTGATCGTGCATGGCCCCGATCGCGAGACCGCGATCGCACGCATGCGCGTGGCGCTGAGCGAGATGGTGGTGGACGGCATCAAGACCAACATCCCGCTGCAGCAGCGCATCATGCGCGACAAGGGCTTCCAGGCCGGTGGGCAGAACATCCACTATCTGGAAAAGCGCCTGGCCGAGCGCAAGAACAAGTCGATCGCGCTGGTCTGATCGCACCGGCCAGTGCACCGCGCAACAAGCCCGGGAAACCGGGCTTGTTGCGTTGTTGCCCGGTGCATTGCGCAGGCCAGCCGACCTGTGCGTAGGAGCGCACCCGGGCGCGACCGCGCTTTATCGGTGGAACCTCGTCGCGCCCAGGTGCGCTCCTACGGGATCCTGGGTGCTAGCGGATCCGCGGCGCCGGCTGCTGGCTGCCCGGCACCGGCACGATGCCGCTGGAGGAGGCCGGGTCGACCACGGTCATGGTTTCGGTGGAGCCATCCGGCCACACCACCTGGAAGGTGGAGCCGGCCGGCAGTGTCGAAAACGGCATCGCGCTGCTGGCGCGGTACACCGCGGCCACCTGGCTGGCGCCATGCCGTCGCTGCTGTTCGTCAGCGGCGACCGTGGTCGACTTGACCGACAGCGGCTGGTAGCGGTGATCGGCGGTGTCGATCATCACGATGCCCACGGCCGCGGCCGAATACGCCACGAACAACGCGACCCAGAACCAGAACTTGGCGCCATGCGCCAGGCGACGGTAATTCATGACTGCGCTCCCGGCTCGGAGACCAAGCTATCGACCATCTCATCCACTCTGTCTGCTCCCTGCCGCGGCACCGCGGCATCGAATACGAACGACACGAAATCCTGTGCGCTGTTGCGCGAGCAGATGCCCGCATTGGCGCAATAACTGGTGACCAGGGTGCTGTCAGCGCTGCAATCCAGTCCCAGCCGGCATGCAGCCACCTGCCAGGCCAGCTCGGCGAACTGATCGCCGGCCACGTAGCCGTCGAGGCTGTCATCGCCACTGGCGCGCGCGCCCATCGCCGGCGCCAGCGCCAGGTAGGCCTCCGGGTCGCGCGAGGTCAGCACGCGTTGCACCAGCGCGCGCTTGTAGCTGGGCGAGCGCTGCAGCGGCTCGCCCAGCGCCAGCAACGCCGCCTCGGCAGCCAGGTTGCCTGCATGCGCGGCTGCCTGCCGCTGCTGCGCCACCAGCCGCGGGCCCAGGCCATCGCTGGGCGCAAAGCCGGCGCAGCGTTGCGCCACGCGCGTGCGCGCCGCGTGCATCGCCGCCACGCCGGGTGTGTGTTGCGCGGCGATCCAGGCGCTGTCGGCGGCGTAACCGGCCGGGCTGGACGCATACGGCGCGCAGTAATCGTAGACGCGGCTCAGGCGCCAGCCCGCCTGCGCATTGCCGGCCCGCACCTGCTGCTGCAATTGCTGCGCATAGCGGTACAGGTCTGGCTGCGCGTCCACCGCATCGCGGTAGGGCAGTTGCAGGGCAGTGCCGCGTTCGGCGGGCGCGTGCGCCCGCGCTGCCGGCGCGCCGGCACGGGCATTGCTGGCAACCGCCGGCAGCGCGGCGGTGGGCGAATCGCCCGGTTGCGCGCGCACATGCCACCAGGCCGCCGCCGCGAGCGCGACGGGAGCCAGCAACAGCCAGAGATGGCGGGCACGAGCAAGCGGCATGGACAGCGGCGACCCTGCTGCGGAAAGCCCCGCAGCGACGGCGCGGAGTCTAGCACCCGCGCCCGCGCACGCTGGCGCGCAAGCGGACGCTGCCGAAGCGAACGGCGGACGGTGCATTGCATGAGGACGGTGATCTGCGCGGGTGTGGCGTGCGTGGCGCGCAGCGGGCGTCTGGTTGCCGGCGCGCCCGCGTGCTGCGCCGGCAGCGGCCGGCGCCACCGCGCCGCATGTGCGGATTGCACCGATCAGGCGACGGCATCCGCGGTATCACGCACGCGGTGCGCCTGCCTATCCGGCGCCCGTCGCGCAGGAGTCCGCCTGCATGAATGGTCTACGATGCACGCTTTCGAATTGCCCGACCGCCACGATGCCGTTTCTTGAACTGACCCTGCCCTGCTCCGACGCCACCCAGCCCCGTTACCAGAATGCGCTGGACGACATCGGCGCGCTGGCGGTGACGCTGCTCGACGCCAATGCCGACACCAGCAACGAGCGCGCCATTCTCGAGCCCGGCGTCGGCGAAACGCCGCTGTGGAACACCATGGTGCTGAACGCCCTGTTCGACGGCGACAGCGATGCGCTGGTGCTGCTCGCCGCGCTGGAAGCGTTCGACCCCGGGCTGGACTGGAGCCAGGTGGCGTTCCGCACGGTTGACGACAGCGACTGGGAACGCGCCTGGATGGATCAGTTCAAGCCGATGCAGTTCGGCGCGCGCACCTTCATCGTGCCGTGGAATCACGCGCTGCCCGAGGCCGCGCAAGCGCCCGACGCCGCAGTGATCCGTCTGGATCCGGGCCTGGCGTTCGGCTCGGGCACGCACCAGACCACCGCGCTGTGCCTGCGCTGGCTGGACAGCCTGGCCGGCAGTGGCGAGCTGCAGGGCCGCAGCGTGCTGGATTTCGGCTGCGGCTCGGGCATTCTCGCCGTCGCCGCGCTGAAGCTGGGCGCGGCCAGCGCGGTGGGCGTGGACAACGACCCGCAGGCGCTGCTGGCCACTGCCGACAATGCCGAGCGCAACGCCTTGCAGGCGCAGCTGGCGGTGTACCTGCCGCAGGACGAACCGGTGCAGACCTATCCGGTGGTGGTTGCGAACATACTGGCCTCGGCGCTGGATGCGCTGGCCGACACCTTGTCCGCACGCGTGGCACCGGGCGGGCGGATTGCGCTGTCGGGCATCCTGCATGGTCAGGAAGAGGAACTGCTGCAGCGCTACGCGCCCTGGTTCGAGCAACTGCGTTGCGAACGCGACGAAGACTGGATGCGCATCGACGGCGTGCGCCGCCACTGACGCCGCCTCGGGTCAGCGGTGTGGCCGGCCGGCGCGGATCTGCGCGGTGGTCACCGCATCGGCCACACTGATGGCGCGCAGGCGGGTCACCGCCTGCCAGCCGGCACGCCGCAGCGCCGCGTTGCGCCACGGCCCGGCCTGCCGGGCCAGCTGCACGCGCAGGCCCAGCTCGGCCAGCAGCAAGGCCGCCCAGGCCGGCAGCGACCACGTGCGCGGGCCCAGGCTGGCCAGGCCGCCGGCCAGCGCCAGCAAACCCACACTGAGCGCCAGCAGCCGCCAGTGCCGCTGGCGCAGCGCCCACCACCGCGGCGCCAGCCCGGCCGACCACTGCGTGCCGTCGGCCACCGCGGTCCACGCGTCCTGGCGCTGCCAGACCTGGTAACACGGCGCGCCCCGAAAGCGGGTGATCGCCGGATCCAGCGGCGAATGTGCCGGCCATGCCGCGGGCGGTGGCGCGGCGGGCCGCGTTGAAGGCGTGGTGGAACGGGCGGATTTGGGAGCGGCTGGCTCGACCATGGATGTCCTCCTTGAGTTCGCTGTGATCCCGTCATCATTGACGCCAGGACAGTATCGCAAACATATCGGCATATGAAAGGTATACGAACTATCCCTGATTGCTGCTAGGGCTATATCTCCCGGCCCGTTCCCCACTCACGGTGCCGTGTGAGCAAGTTGTACGAACGCGTCCGCGAAGCCCGCGCCCTGACCAAGCTGACCCAGGAAGGCCTGGCCGGCGAGCTGGGCGTAACCCGTAGCGCGGTGGCGCAGTGGGAGATGGCCGAAGGCACCGCGCCTTCGGTGGACAACCTGATCGGCCTGGCCAGGCGCAGCGGCATGGCGTTCGAATACCTGGCCACCGGCCGCGGTGAGCGCACCTTCGGCCCACCGGTGCCGACGATCGCCGAAGAACCCGCGCAGTACCGCCATCTGGACGAGCAGCAACGCGTGCTGCTGAACCGCTTCGACACGTTGGCGCCGCGTCAGCGCAGCGGCCTGCTCGATCTGTTGCTGGCCGAGGGCAAGACGCGGCGTCGGCGTTGAGTTGGGGATTCGGGATTCGGGATTCGGGATTCGGGATTCGGGAATCGGGAATCGGGAATCGGGAATCGGGAATCGGGAATCGGGGGCAGGCTGCTGGGGGCTTCGTTTGTGAGGCAAGCTCGGTGTTGGTAGCTGGCTCAGTCGGATGTGGATGACGTGCGCCGGTTGTTGCGTTTGCTCGTTGGCTGAAGTGCGGTCTGCGCTGGAATGCGGCCTTGGGCTGCGGCGGGGTGGTCACAGCGGCGCGACGGTTGGCCAGTCAACGGGATGCGTACCCCGCAGTCGATGGAAGCGGCATCTGCGCTTGCGGCTGCGTGCCGCACGCATGACGCGCCCGGGTTCGCCCATTGGCGTGCGCGTGGTTGAATAGGGTTCTTCCCGCTGCACGCCTGCCGATGTCCGAGACCCCGCCACCGCGCCGCCCCCTGGCCACGTTCCTGCGTGCGACGCCGGCTGCCCCGTCGCTGATCCCGACCCCGGTGGTGCCTGCGGCCGAAGCGCCGCTGCACGCGCCGCCGGTGCCGGCCGGCGCACTGGTGTCGGCGCCGTCGGCGGAGCCGGTGGCCGCCCCGGCGGCGCCGCTCGTCCCGCCACCGTCTGCGCCACCGGCGGCCGCGCCGCGCAGCGATTCGGTTCCGGTGGACGTCGCGCTGCCACCCGGCGATGCCGGCCAGGCCGCGGCAGATGCCGCCGAGCCGGACCGGTTGGCGTGGACCACGGCGACCACGCGCCAGCTGCCCGACGATCCTGCCGAAGACACAGCGGCCGGTCCCGGCGACATCCCCAGCGCGCTCGCCGGCACTGCCCCTGCACAGCCGACCACCGCGCATCCGCGCGGCGTGGCAGCAGGCGGCATGGCAGGCACAGACCGGCAGCGTGAGCACGGCAACGCGTCTGCTCCCGCCTCCGACCTGGCCGCCCCGCCGGCACCCGGCACCGCTCCGGACACGGACGCCGAGCCAGGCGGCAACGACGCGGGCGCTGCCGACGCAGCAGCGCCCGCCCAGTTCCAGCCGCTGCCGGCCCAGGCCGCGCCTGCATTCGCACGCCGCGGGCTGAGCCGGCCACGGCTGCGCGCCAGCGGCCGCCAATGGGCGTTGCTGGTCGGGCTGGTCGGCCTGCTGGCCTTGCAGATCGTCATCGCCGACCGTGCGCAGCTGGCCGCCGATGCACGCTGGCGCCCGCTGGTCAGCGCCGCCTGCACGGTGGCGCGCTGCACCCTGCCGGCCTGGCGCGAGCCGGCCGCACTGACCTTGCTCAATCGCGAGGTGCGCCCGCTGCCCGGGGTGCCGGGCGTGCTGCAGATCCAGGCCAGCTTCCGCAACGAGGCACGCTGGGCGCAGGCCTGGCCGTGGCTGCAGCTGTCGCTGTCCGACGCCGACGGGCGGGTGATCGGCACGCGCGTGCTGGCGCCGCAGGAGTATCTGGGCCAGCCGCCGGCCGCGCAGGACACGCTCGCGCCGGGCCAGGCGGTGCAGGTTGCGTTTCGCGTGCGCGAACCGGCCGCGAGCACGGCGGCCTTCAGTTTCGACTTCCGCTGAGCGGACCCGACCTGCGCCCACCGCCACACGGGCGTGGCGAGCGGGGAGGTCACGCGCTAGACTCACTCCCCCTCGCCGGCCACGCGTCCCGGCTTCGTGACACTGGGAAACCTCCTTTGAACGCAGCCCCCTCTCGTCCTGACACCAGTCGTGGCGCCCCGAAGTCGCCGCTGCGCGAACACGTGGCCCAGTCCGTCCGCCGTTACCTGCGCGACCTGGACGGCAGCGACGCCGACGACGTGTACGAAATCGTGCTGCGCGAGATGGAGATCCCGTTGTTCGTGGAAGTGCTCAACCACTGCGAAGGCAACCAGAGCCGCGCGGCGGCGATGCTGGGCATTCACCGTGCCACGCTGCGCAAGAAGCTGAAAGAGTACGGGCTGACGTAGGACGGGAATCGGGAATCGGGATTGGGGATTCGTTAGAGCGTTGGGGTGTGCTGCGGGCTGGTAATGCGCTGCGCTGGCACGCTTGGTGATGACGCGGCCGATGGACGATCTCGTTGCGTGTTGTGGAATGCGCAGCATGTTGATGTCGGGGCGGGCTGCCCAAAGTGTTCGCTCTTGATCCCACGCGTCGGCGCAATACTTCTGTCGCGCCCAGCGTGCCCTGCTCTCGCGCGCTCTTCATCTGATCGGGCCAACCGCCGGGGATCCGGCGGTTGGCTGCAGTGCTGGATCGGCGATGCCGATTGCCTGGGCGAGTTGCCTGCTCAGTTCGGCAATTGCGTCACCGCTGCTTGATCCGCTGCCGGGGCCGGGCCGCTGCCATGGTCCGGCACGATGGTGGCGAGCGTGTCGAACGGATCGTCGAACTTCTCCACCACGTTCTTGTCGTCGTCGATCTGATAGGCGGTGTCGGCCTCGACGCCCTCTTCCCCGGTCTTGGCGATGATGTTGGTGTAGCGCTTGCCGTCCCAGCAGCGGAAGATCAGCACCGAGTCTTCGCCACCGGTCAGGGTGGAGCCCAGGCTGCCGATCAATCTGCTGTTGGCGCCCGCCGTCAGGATGCTGTTCTTTCCGGCGGTCAACTTGCTGCGGTCGCCCGCCATCAGCGTGCAGTCATCGCCGGCGGTGAGCCTGCTGCGGTCCCCGGCGGTGAGGAAGCTGTTGCTGCCGGCCAGCAACTTGCTGCGATCGCCAGCGATCTGGGTGCTGTCGGCGCCAGCGATCAGCTTGCTGCGGTCACCCGCGGTCTGCACGCTGCCCATGCCGGCGATCAGCGTGCTGCGCGAACCGGCCGTCTGCGAACTCAGCTTGCCGGCAATCAGCATGCTGCGGTGACCGGCAATCTGGGTACTTTCGTGTCCTGCGATCAGCGAGCTGCCATAGCTGGCGATCTGGTTGCTGCCATAGCTGGCGATCTGGTTGCTGCCGTAGCCGGCGGTCAGATAGCTGCGCACGCCACTGGTCAAGCTGCTGCCATAGCCGGCAATCAGCGAACTGTCCTGCCCGGCGATTTCGGTGCTGCCGTAGCCTGCGGTCAACGAGCTGTTGTCCTGCGCGGTCAGGGTGCTGCCATAGCCGGCAGTCAGCGTGCTGTCGCCACCGGCGGTCTGGCTGCTGCCGTAACCGGCGATCAGGATGCTGGAAAACCCGGCGATTTCGGTACTGCCGTAGCCGGCGGTGAGCGAGCTGTTTTCCAGCGCGGTCAGCGTGCTGCCGTAACCGGCCGTCAGGGTGCTTTCGTAACCGGCGGTCTGCGTGCTGCCATAGCCGGAAATCAGGGTACTTTCGTAGCCGGCGGTGGAATTGCTGCCGTAACCGGCAGTCAGGATGCTGCCATGGCCGGCGGTTTGCGTACTGCCGTAACCGGTGGTGAGCCAGCTGATTTCCTGCGCGGTCTGGGTGCTGCCGTATCCGGCGGTCAGCGTGCTTTCGTAACCGGCCGTCTGCGTGCTGCCATAGCCGGCAATCAACGAGCTTTGGAAGCTGGCGGTGGAGGTACTGCCATAACCGGTGATCAGCCAGCTGCTGCTCTGCGCGGTCTGGGTGCTGCCGTAACCGGCGGTCTGGGTACTGCCATACCCTGCGATCAGCGAGCTGTCCGGGCCGGCCATGGAGGAACTGCCGTAGCCGGCGATCAGCGAGCTGCTTTCCTGCGCGGTCTGGGTACTGCCATAGCCGGTGGTGAGAATGCTCTTGTAGCCGGCCGTCTGCGTACTGCCGTAGCCGGCAATCAGCGTACTGTCATGCCCTGCTGTCGAGGTGCTGCCGTAACCGGTGGTGAGCGTGCTGCGTTCCTGCGCGGTTTGCGTGCTGCCGTAGCCGGCGGTGAGGATGCTCTTGAAGCCGGCCGTCTGGGTGCTGCCGTAGCCGGCGATCAACGAGCTGTCCGAGCCCGCGGTGGAAGAACTGCCATAGCCGGCAGTGAGCATGCTGCCCTCTTGCGCGGTCTGGGTGCTGCCATAGCCGGTGGTCAGGATGCTCTTGAAGCCGGCCGTCTGCGTGCTGCCGTAGCCGGCGATCAATGAACTGTCCGAACCGGCGGTGGAGGTGCTGCCGTAGCCGGCGGTCAGATCGCTGCCTTTGCGCGCGGTCTGCGTGCTGCCGTATCCCGCCGTCAGGGAACTGTCGCCACCGGAGGTTTGCGTACTGCCATAACCGGCAATCAGCGTGCTGTCGGCACCAGCCGTCGACGTGCTGCCGTAACCGGTGGTGAGGTCGCTGCCCTTGCGCGCGGTCTGCGTGCTGCCATAGCCGGCGGTGAGCGAACTGTCACCGCCAGAGGTTTGCGTGCTGCCATACCCTGCAATCAAGGTGCTGTCGGCGCCAGCGGTGGAGGTACTGCCGTAGCCGGTGGTCAGGTCGCTACCGCTGCGCGCGGTCTGCGTACTGCCGTAGCCAGCGGTGAGTGAGCTGTCACCGCCAGAGGTTTGCGTGCTGCCGTACCCTGCAATCAAGGTGCTGTCGCCACCGGCCGTGGACGTACTGCCGTAGCCGGTGGTCAGGTCGCTGCCCTTGCGCGCCGTTTGCGTGCTGCCGTAGCCCGCAGTGAGCGAACTGTCACCGCCGGAGGTCTGGGTGCTGCCGTAACCGGCGATCAGCGTGCTATCGGCGCCAGCGGTGGAGGTACTACCGTAGCCGGTGGTCAGGTCGCTGCCGCTGCGCGCCGTTTGCGTGCTGCCGTAACCGGCGGTGAGCGAGCTATCACCACCGGAAGTCTGCGTGCTGCCATAGCCCGCGACCAGCGTGCTGTCGGCGCCGGCGGTGGAGGTACTGCCGTAACCGGTGGTCAGGTCGCTGCCGCTGCGCGCGGTCTGCGTACTGCCATAGCCAGCGGTGAGTGAGCTGTCACCGCCAGAGGTTTGCGTGCTGCCGTACCCTGCAATCAAGGTGCTGTCGCCACCGGCCGTCGAGGTGCTGCCATAGCCGGCGGTCAGGTCGCTGCCTTTGCGCGCGGTCTGCGTACTGCCGTAGCCGGCAGTGAGTGAGCTTTCGCCGCCAGAGGTCTGCGTACTGCCATAGCCGGCGATCAGCGTGCTGTCTGCACCGGCGGTTGCGGTGCTGCCGTAGCCGGCGGTCAGATCGCTGCCTTTGCGCGCGGTCTGCGTGCTGCCGTAGCCGGCAGTGAGCGAGCTGTCGCCACCGGAGGTCTGGGTACTGCCATAACCGGCGATCAGCGTGCTGTCCGCACCGGCGGTTGCGGTGCTGCCGTAGCCGGCGGTCAGATCGCTGCCTTTGCGCGCGGTCTGCGTGCTGCCATAGCCGGCCGTGAGCGAGCTGTCGCCGCCGGAGGTCTGGGTACTGCCATAACCGGCGATCAGCGTGCTGTCCGCACCGGCGGTGGAGGTACTGCCGTAACCGGCGGTGAGGTCGCTGCCGGTGCGGGCGGTTTGCGTGCTGCCGTAGCCTGCAGTCAGCGAGCTGTCGTTACCCGAGGTCTGCGTGCTGCCATAACCGGCAATCAGGGAGCTGTCGGCACCTGCGGTGCCGGTGCTGCCGTAGCCGGCAGTGAGGTCACTGCCGTCCTGCGCGGTCTGCGTGCTGCCATAGCCGGCGGTCAGCGAGCTTTCTCCGCCCGAAGTCTGGGTGCTGCCATAGCCGGCAATCAACGAGCTGTCGGTGCCTGCGGTGCTGGTGCTGCCGTAGCCTGCGGTGAGGTCGCTGCCGTTCTGTGCGGTCTGGGTGCTGCCGTAACCGGCAGTCAACGAGCTGTCGCCGCCGGAAGTTTGCGTGCTGCCATAGCCGGCGATCAGCGAGCTGTCTGCACCCGCGGTTTCCGTGCTGCCGTAACCTGCGGTCAGATCGCTGCCATGGCGCGCGGTCTGGGTGCTGCCATAGCCGGCCGTCAGTGTGCTGCCCCCGCCTGCGGTCTGGGAACTGCCGTAGCCGGCGACGATGGTGCTGTCGGATCCGGCCACGCCGGTGCTGCCATAGCCGGCGATCAACTCGCTGCCGTTACCTGCGGTTTCGGTACTTCCATAGCCTGCGATCAGCTGGCTCTGATCGGCGCCGGTGAGCGTGCTGCCGTAGGTGGCGATTTCGCGTGTGCGCAGGATCGCAGCTGTAGCCTGTGCGGTTTGTGGATCGATGCCGTGGGTCGCAACCGGCATTGGCGCGGTGGAATGCGCAGCGCTTTCGACGAGCGGTGCGGTGAATTGCGCCTGCGCTGCCTTGGGAATGAAATCCGCGGCAATGACCGGCGTTGCCGGCGGCTCCGGCTGGGGCGGCGCGTGCTGCGCAATGCCCGCGGCAATGCACTGCATGGCACCGGCACGGCTGCCGGCGTAGACCACCTCGGCCCGGGGAAACTTGATCATGCCCTCCTCGCCCAGCCAGATGATGTCGGCGGTATCGACCATGCAGACCACCCAGTGCGCATCGGCATGCATGTTCAGATGCGCATTGGTTCCCTGTCCCCATAACAGGCCGGTCAGGCCGTTTTCCTGCTTGATGCTGGGTTGCCAATGCCGGCATTCGACACTGCCCGACTGCGGCCAGATCAGCCCGCAGTGATCGGACATGTTGTTGGTGCAGGTGCGTAATGCCAGGACTTTTTCGCGATTCATAAGGGTGATCTCATAGGAATGTTCCGAGCAGCTGCGCAAACCGGCATGCATGCCCTGGCCGACGAACGGGTGCGGAGCGTCCTGCCGTGAGGGCGAGACGGATCGGCCCATTGGCAAGGGCAGTACCGGCACTGCGACGGTTGGTCATCGACGAACGCCACAAGGCGCACGCGCGCTGCGGTGTCTTGCTTGAATCGCAGGGTCATGGACGGCCGTGACGGCAAGACGCAGCGGGGAGTGATGGCAAGGCTGGCTCCTGCGCGACAGCCGTTGCAGCAAGTAGCGACGGGACGCCTCGCCGAAAGCGTCGTTGCTGGTGAACCGGTTGAGTGAATCGATCAGCGAGCATAGATCGTCGGTCAGCCCGGCGCTGGCAACTGTCGCCGTAGCAGAAGACAGGTGCGCATTACCAAAGAACAGGCATGCATTCCACGCCCGAAGACAGGTCTTTTTGATCAATCTGCGACCGGCTCCGGATTGTGTTCGTCAGTGCACGACCGGAACCAAGAAGAGTTTTGCGCAATCATCGAATCCCGTCGCGGTGGCACACGTTCATGCCCGGCCACAGCGGATGCCGCGGCGGCCACCAGCAACGCCACCGCTGCTGCGAACGCCCGGTCGGCGCTGATGCCGCCGCGCGACAGCGCGCCCGCCATAGACTGCAGCAGCGCCTGGCAACGCCTTTTCGGCGCATGGATCGACGCCATTGCGGGCGCTTGGGTCCATTCAAGCGCCGGCGCGGCCTACAATATGGGCTGCTCCGCTTTGATATCCCCCACCGATGGCCTCTGATCTCCTGCCCGTGCGCCGGGCCCTGCTCTCCGTTTCCGACAAGACCGGCCTGATCGATCTGGCCCGCGCGCTGGCAGCGCGCAACGTCGCGCTGCTGTCCACCGGCGGCACCGCCAAGGCGATCCGCGAGGCGGGCCTGCCGGTCACCGACGTCGCCGAGCTGACCGGTTTCCCGGAGATGATGGACGGCCGCGTCAAGACCCTGCACCCGCTGGTGCACGGCGGCCTGCTCGGCCGCGCCGGCATCGACGAAGCGGTGATGGCCGAACACGGCATCGTGCCGATCGACCTGCTGGTGCTGAACCTGTATCCGTTCGAATCGGTGACCGCCAAGGCCGACTGCACGCTGGCCGATGCGGTGGAAAACATCGATATCGGCGGCCCGGCGATGCTGCGCAGCGCGGCGAAGAACTTCGCCCGCGTGGCGGTGGCCACCGACCCGGCGCAGTACGCCGAGCTGCTGGCCGAACTCGACGCCAACGACGGCCAGCTGTCGGCGGCCAGGCGCTTTGCGCTGTCGGTGGCCGCGTTCAACCGCGTGGCGCAGTACGACGCGGCGATCAGCAACTATCTGTCGGCGGTGGCCGACAGCACCGAAAACGTGCCCACGCGCAGCCCGTTCCCGGCACAGATCAATTCCAACTTCGTCAAGGTGATGGACCTGCGCTACGGCGAGAACCCGCACCAGGCTGGCGCGTTCTACCGCGACCTGTATCCGGTGCCGGGCACGCTGGCCACCTTCCAGCAATTGCAGGGCAAGGAACTGAGCTACAACAACCTGGCCGATGCCGACGCGGCGTGGGAATGCGTGCGCCAGTTCGATGCGCCGGCCTGCGTGATCGTCAAGCACGCCAACCCCTGCGGTGTGGCGGTGGGCGTAGGCTGCGGCGATGCCTACGAGCTGGCCTACGCCACCGACCCGACCAGCGCCTTCGGCGGCATCCTGGCCTTCAACAAGACCCTGGATGCGGCGACTGCGAAAGCGATTCTGGATCGCCAGTTCGTCGAAGTGCTGATCGCGCCGGACTATGAGCCGGGCGCGCTCGACTACGCGACCAAGAAAGCCAACGTGCGCGTGCTCAAGATCCCGCACGGCAACGGCCTCAACAACTACGACACCAAGCGGATCGGCTCGGGCCTGCTGATGCAGTCGTCCGACAACCGCGGCATGTCGCTGGGTGAACTGAGCGTGGTCACCCAGCGCGCGCCCAGCGAGGCCGAACTGGGCGACCTGCTGTTCGCCTGGCGCGTGGCCAAGTACGTCAAATCCAACGCGATTGTCTACGCCAAGGACCACCGCACCATCGGTGTGGGCGCCGGGCAGATGAGCCGCGTGGTCAGCGCCAAGATCGCCGCGCTCAAGGCCGAGGAAGCCAAGCTCACGGTGGCCGGCTCGGTGATGGCGTCGGATGCGTTCTTCCCGTTCCGCGACGGCATCGATGCCGCCGCTGCGGCCGGCATCAAGGCGGTGATCCAGCCCGGCGGCTCGATGCGCGATGGCGAAGTGATCGCCGCCGCCGACGAACACGGCATCGCGATGGTGTTCACCGGTGTGCGGCATTTCAGGCACTGACGTGCCGGGATTCGGGAGTGGGGATTCGGGAGTGGCAACGTCGCTCTGGTCTCTCCTGTTTCCGGTCTCTGCCTTGCTTCAACCAATCCCCAATCACGACTCCCCAATCTCGGCACTCAAATGAAAATCCTCGTCATCGGCTCCGGCGGCCGTGAACATGCCCTGGCCTGGAAGATCGCGCAGTCTGCGCAGGTGAGCGAGGTGCTGGTGGCACCCGGCAATGCCGGCACCGCGACCGAAGCCAAATGCCGCAACGTGGCGATCAAGGTCGACGACCTGGATGGCCTGCTGGCGCTGGCGCAGCGCGAAGCCGTGGCGCTCACGGTGGTCGGCCCGGAAGTGCCGCTGGTGCTGGGCGTGGTCGACCGTTTCCACGCGCTGGGCCTGCGCATCTTCGGGCCAACCGCCAAGGCCGCGCAGCTGGAGGGCAGCAAGGCCTTCGCCAAGGATTTTCTCGCGCGTCATGGCATCCCCACCGCGTATTACGCGGTGCACACCGAGGTGGACGCCGCGCTGGCCTACGTGCGTGAGAAAGGCGCACCGATCGTGGTCAAGGCCGACGGCCTGGCCGCCGGCAAGGGCGTGATCGTGGCGATGACGCTGAGCGAGGCCGAAGACGCGGTCCGCGACATGCTCTCGGGCAACGCGTTCGGCGATGCCGGCGCGCGCGTGGTGATCGAGGAATTCCTCGATGGCGAAGAAGCCAGCTTCATCTCGATGGTCGACGGCACCCACGCCTTGCCGATGGCCACCAGCCAGGACCACAAGCGTGTCGGCGATGGCGACACCGGCCCCAATACCGGCGGCATGGGCGCGTACTCGCCTGCCCCGGTGGTCACGCCCGAGGTGCACGCGCGGGTGATGCGCGAGGTGGTCGAGCCGACCGTGCAAGGCATGATCGCCGACGGCGTGCCGTTCACCGGCTTCCTGTACGCCGGGCTGATGATCGATGCGCATGGCGCGCCCAAGGTGATCGAGTTCAACGTGCGCTTCGGCGACCCGGAAACCCAGCCGGTGATGCTGCGCCTGCAGTCGGACCTGGTGGACCTGCTGGACGCCGCCATCGACGGCAAGCTCGACACCGCGCAGGCGCAGTGGGACCCGCGCCCATCGCTGGGCGTGGTCATTGCCGCCAAGCCGTATCCCGAAGCCCCGATCACCGGCGAGGTCATCAGCGGCCTGGACGCGGTGCCGGCCACCGCCAAGGTCTTCCATGCCGGCACCGCATTGAATGCAAACGGTGAGGTGGTCAGTGCCGGTGGCCGCGTGCTGTGCGTGGCCGCGCTGGGCGATAGCGTGCTGGAAGCGCAGCGCAATGCCTATGCCGGTCTGCAGCCGATCCACTGGGCCAGCGCCTTCCAGCGCAGCGACATCGGCTGGCGTGCGATCGCCCGCGAGCAGGGCGCACAGGCCTGAGCGTGTTGCCCCCGGCACTTGCGACAACGCGGCTACTGACAAAGAACTAGCCGCCCTCCACCCCGATGGCGTGTGCCTGCGGCAATAATGCCCGGGCACCTTGCCTTGCAGAGACTGTGGCCACCACTTCCTTCGAAACCCGCCTGAGCCGCCTGTGGGCCCATGAAAAGGCCAGCTATGGCCTGCGTGTGTTCATCGCGCTGGCGGTGGCAATGGGCGTGTGCTGGCACTGGCAGCAGCTCACCGCGGTGCCGGCGCTGTTCCTGGGCGCGATCGCCAGCGCCATCGCCGAGACCGATGACAACTGGCTGGGCCGCATCAAGTCGGTGCTGCTGTCGCTGCTGTGTTTCGCCGCCGCCGCCGCGTCGGTGGTGCTGCTGTTTCCGTATCCGCTGGCGTTCGTGACCGGCATGGCGGTGGCGACCTTCTCGCTGACCCTGCTCGGCGCGCTGGGCGAGCGCTACGCCTCGATCGCGCAGGCCACCGTGGCCTTGTCGATCTACGCCATGATCGGCATGGACCAGCACGGCAGCCACGATCCGTCGATCGCCTGGCATGGCGCGATGCTGCTGCTGATCGGCGCCACCTGGTACGGCGTGCTGTCGATCCTGTGGACCCTGCTGTTCGCCAATCGCCCGGTGCGCGAGCGGCTGTCGCGGCTGTTCTTCGAGCTGGGCCGTTATCTCAAGCTCAAGGCCGACCTGTTCGAACCGGTGCGGCAGAGCGACCTGCACGCACGCCGGCTCGCGCTCGCCGAACAGAACGCCAAGGTGGTCGGCGCGCTCAACGCCGCCAAGACCGCGATCATGAGCCGCTTCGGCCGCTCGGGGCGGCCGGGCGTGCAATCGGGCCTGTATTTCCGCCTGTACTACATGGCGCAGGAATTCCACGAGCGCGCCAGCTCCTCGCACTATCCCTACGAAGCGCTGACCGACGCGTTCTTCCACAGCGACGTGCTGTACCGCTGCCAGCGCCTGCTCGCGCTGCAGGGCAAGGCCTGCGCCGCGTTGGGCGAGGCGATCCGCCTGCGCCATCCGTTCGATTACGGCGACAACAGCCGCCTGGCCACCGAAGACCTGCGGCAATCGCTGGACTACCTGCACGCGCGTGCCGACCCCGCACTGGCGCGCCTGCTCGGCGCGCTGGAATTGCTGGTGACCAACCTGCAAAGCATCGAGCGCAAGCTGTCGGAAGCGGCGCAATCCGATTCCACCAGCGACAACCTCGACACCCGCCTGCGCGACTCCTCGCCGCACACCCTGCGCGAAATGGCCGCGCGTCTGATGCAGCAACTCACGCCCGGCTCGGTGCTGTTCCGCCACGGCCTGCGCATGGCCATCGCGCTGGTGGTCGGCTACGCCATCATGCAGTCCATCCATGCCGACAACGGCTACTGGATCCTGCTCACCACCGCTTTCGTGTGCCGGCCCAATTACGGCGCCACCCGCCTGCGGCTGGTACAGCGCATCGCCGGCACCCTGATCGGCCTGGTCGCTACCTGGGCGCTGATGCAGCTGTTCCCCGGCACCGAAGTGCAGCTGCTGCTGGCGCTGGCCGCCGCGCTGATCTTCTTCATCACCCGCACCGATCGCTACATGCTGGCCACCGCCGGCATCACCGTGATGGCGCTGTTCTGCTTCAACCTGCTTGGCGATGGTTTCGTGCTGATCTGGCCACGCCTGATCGACACGCTGATCGGTTGCGCGATCGCCGCGGCCGCCTCGTTCCTGATCCTGCCGGACTGGCAGGGCCGCCGCCTCAATCAGGTGATGGCCACGGTGCTGGCCAGCTGCGCGCGTTATCTGGCCCAGGTGCTGGAGCAATACGCCAGCGGCATGCGCGACGACCTGCCCTACCGCATCGCGCGCCGCGACATGCACAACGCCGATGCCGCGTTGTCGGTGGCGCTGTCCAACATGCTGCGCGAACCGGGCCGCTATCGGCGCAACCTGGATGCCGGTTTCCGCTTCCTGGCGCTGTCCAACACCTTGCTCGGCTATCTGTCTGCGCTCGGCGCGCACCGCGCCGCGCTCGATGGCGAACACGATCCTGCCATCGCGCAGGCCGGCGACTACCTGCAGCGCGCGCTGGGCGAAATCGCCACCGCCTTGCGCGAACGCCAGCCGCTGCCGGCGCACGACGAAAGCCAGGAAATCGCCACCGCCGAAGCGCTGGAGCAGCATGCCGTGCAACTGCCGCCCAAGCAGCGCCTGGTGCGCGACCAGCTGGCACTGACCCTGCGGCTGCTGCCCAAACTGCGTGCCGCTGCCGTGGCGGTCACCACCGCGCCGGCAGAGGGCGCACCGCGCCTGGCAACCAGCAAGGCCTAGTGCGTCGTCGGCGGTGCGCGTGCACGGTGCGCATGCACGCCGCGCAGCCACTGCCGCATCGATGTGGGCGGCGATGCCGACGCACCGCGATGCGCGCGCAGGCCACTTGATCCGGTGGCCGCGGCGCCGTTCCGGCAGCCGCACCTACTTCCAGTGCTTGCGCGCCACGCTCAGTCCCACCCAGCCCAGTGCCGCCACCGCCAGCACCGCCCCACCGATCACCACACCGTTCCAGCCGGCCTGCGCATATGCCGCCGTGCCCAGCGTGGAACCCACCGCACCGCCGATGAAGTAGCAGGTGATGTAGGCCGAGGTGATGCGATTGCGCGCGTTCGGATTACGCTGGTAGATCACGCTCTGGTTGGCGATGTGCACGCCTTGCACCGCGATATCCAGCAGCAGCACGCCGACGATCAACAGCGCGATCGACTGCGGCGCGAACGCCAGCAATCCCCACGACAGCAGCAGCATCACCAGCCCGCCCCAGCTGACGCGGTCGCCATGGCCGTGATCGGACCAGTGACCGGAACGGTTGGCCGCCAGCGCGCCGGCCGCACCGATCAGGCCGAACAGCCCGATCACCGCCGTGCCATAGCCATACGCAGGCCCGGACAACAGGAACGCCAGCGTGGTCCAGAACATGCTGAAGCCGGCAAAGATCAGCCCGCCCAGCACCGCACGCGAGCGCAGCACCGCATCGTCGCGCAGCAGCGTCAGCACCGAACCCACCAGCTGCGGATACGACAGCTGCGCATTGCCCGGGTGCCGCGGCAGTCCGCGCCACAGCAGCAAGGCGGTGACCAGCAACAGGCCCGAGGCGATCCAGTACACCGTATGCCAGCCGCCAACGCCGGCCAGCACCCCGGCCGCGGTGCGCGCCAGCAGGATGCCCAGCAACAGGCCGCTCATCACCGTGCCGATCACCCGCCCGCGCTCGTGCGGGGCGGCCAGGGTCGCGGCAAACGGCACCAGGATCTGCGCCGCCACCGAGCTGGCACCGGTGACGATCGTGCCGGCCAGCAACATGCCGAAGCTATGCGAGGCGGCGCTCACCAGCAGCCCCAGCGCACTGAGCACGAACAGGCCGACGATCAGCCCGCGCCGCTCCAGCCGGTCGCCCAGCGGCACCAGCAACAGCAGCCCCGCCGCGTAGGCCAGCTGCGCGGCGGTCACCACCGCCCCGGCACTGCGCACCTGGATCCCGAACGCCTGCGCCAGCGTCTCCAGCAAGGGCTGGGCGTAGTAGTTGCTTGCCACCGCCAGCCCGGTGGCGGCGGCCATCAGCAGCACCAGTCGGCGCGGCAATGACGGGTGGGCAATCGGTTCGACGGTCATGGCAGGTGCCTGCTGTAGGAATGGGCGCAGTGTGGGCAGCGATGCGGCATCTTTCCAATGTATTGTTTTCACCGTGTCCATCGCGTTTGGAGATCGCATGCTGACCCTGCGCCAGCTGGAGTTTGCCGTGGCCGTGGCCGAGGAAGGCGGCTTTACCGCCGCCGCACGCCGGTGCAACACCGTGCAATCGGCGCTCAGCCACCAGGTCGCCAAGATCGAGGAATCCCTCGGTGCGCGCCTGTTCGAGCGCGGCACCCGTCAGGTGCGGCCCACCGCAGCCGGCGAGGTGTTTCTGCACAACGCCCGCGCCACCTTGCGCGCGGCCGAACGCCTGCACGAGGAAATGGCCCAGGCCCTGGGCACGGTGCGCGGCCGGCTCACGCTGGGGCAGATCTCCTCGCTCACCACCGTGCAGCTGCCGACGCTGCTGCGCGCCTTTCGCAGCGCGCATGCGCGGGTAGACGTGCACCTGCGCACCGCCATGAGCGAGGCCCTGCTGCACGACCTGGGCGAAGGCCGGCTGGATGTGGCCCTGGTCGGCGTCGGCCCGCAGGTCGCGGTGCCGGAACAGCGGCTGCTGCTGCACGAGGAAGCCCTGGCCTTGATCGTGGCGCCCAGCCATCGCTTCGCCACGCGCAAGCGGGTGGCGCTGGCCGAGCTGGACGACGAACCGATGGCCGGGCTGATCGCCGGCGCCGGCGTGCGCGGCATCGTCGATGCGGCCTTCGCGCAGGCCGGCCTGCGGCAGCGCCAGCAGTACGAGGTCACCCATGCCGATCTGATGCGCGAACTGGTCGCCACCGACCTGGGCGTGGGCATCGTGCCGCAGACCATGGCCACGGCCATGCGCGGGGTGGTGACGGTTGCGCTGAAGGAGCGCTTCGGCTTTCTGACCTATGCGGTGTGGCGGCCCGATCCCACCCCGGCCGCACGGGCCTTCATGGCGCTGCTGCGCGCCCAGGCCGCGCGACGTGCGTCATCGGCACGCGCGCCGCGCTGAGCGCATCGGCATGCACCAGCGCGCCGTGGAAGCCTGCTAGGCTGCGCGCGTTCGCAAAGGAAACTGCATGTCCGGTCACAGTCAGTTCGCCCTGCTCAGGCAGCGCCGCTTCTTGCCGTTCTTCGCCGTGCAGGCGTTGGGCGCGTTCAACGACAACGTCTATCGGCAGGCCATCATCGGCCTGTTGTTCTACCTGGGCATCGATGCGGCGCAGCGCACGCTGTACACCAATCTGGCGCCGGCACTGTTCATCCTGCCGTACTTCCTGTTCTCCGCGCTGGCCGGGCAGATCGCCGAGAAGCTGGAGAAGCAGAAACTCATCGTGATCACCACCACGATGGAGATTGCGATCATGTCGCTGGCGGCGGTGGGGTTTGTCACCGAGAACATGGTGATCCTGCTGGTCGCGCTGTTCTGCACCGGTCTGCAGTCCACGCTGTTCGGGCCGGTGAAATATTCGATCCTGCCCTCGGTGCTGAAACCGGAGGAACTCACCGGCGGCAACGGCCTGGTCGAGATGGGCACCTCGATCTCGATCCTGTGCGGCATGATCTTCGGCGGGCTGATCTTCCAGATCGCCGGCAGCCACGGGCCGATTGCCGCAGCTACCGCGGTGATCGCGATTGCCGTCACCGGCAACCTGGTCGCGCGGCTGGTGCCCAAGGTCGATGCCGGCGCGCCCGAGCTGAAGATCAACTGGAACCCCATCCCCGAATCGCGCGCCATCATGCGCCTGACCCGGCGTACGCCGGCGGTGCGCAACGCCGTGCTCGGGGTGTCGTGGTTCTGGTTCGTCGGCACCGTGCTGACCGCGCAGTTGCCCACCTACGCGCAGGTCAATCTTGGCGGCCAGCAGGATCTGTACGTGTTCGCGCTGGCGCTGTTTTCGATCGGCACCGGTGTCGGCTCGCTGCTGTGCGAGCGGCTGTCCGGACGCACCGTGGAAATCGGCCTGGTGCCGCTGGGCGCGTTCGGCATCAGCGCATTTTTGCTGGACCTGTACTTCGCGCGTCCCGGTGCTGCACCGGCCACCGATCTGTCGATCGGCCAGTTCGTGCAGCAGGCCGGCAGCGTGCGCCTGATTGTGGACCTGGTCGGCATCGGCCTGTTCACCGGTCTGTTCGTGGTGCCGTTGTTTGCGCTGATCCAGAGCCGCACGCCCAAGGCCGAACTCTCGCGCGTGATCGCCGGGCTCAACATCCAGAATTCGTTGTTCATCGTCACCGCCGCCATCATCGGCATTGCGCTGCAGCTGCCGCAGCTGGTGCTGTTCGGCGTGCGCATCCCGCTGCCGGGCCTGAGCATTCCGCAGGTGTTCCTGGCCCTGGCGCTGGCCAATACGCTGGTGGCGCTGTGGATCTTCACCCTGGTGCCCGAGTTCCTGATGCGCTTTCTCAGCTGGGTGCTGGTGAGCGTGCTGTACCGGCTGCGCACGCGCGACATCGACCGCCATGTGCCCGACGAAGGCGCCGCGTTGCTGGTCTGCAACCACGTCAGCTACATGGACGCGCTGATCCTGTCGGCGGTGATTCCGCGCCCGGTGCGCTTTGTCATGTACTACAAGATCTTCCGCATCCCGGTGATGCGCTGGATCTTCCGCACCGCCAAGGCGATCCCGATCGCCGGTGCACGCGAAGACCCCGCGCTGATGCAGCAGGCTTTCGACCGTATCGATGCGGCGCTGGCCGACGGCGAGCTGGTGTGCATCTTCCCCGAAGGCGCATTGACCCGGGATGGCGAGATTGCACCGTTCAAGTCGGGCGTGGAGAAGATCCTGCAACGCCGCCCGGTGCCGGTGATTCCGATGGCACTGCGTGGCATGTGGTCGAGCATGTGGAGCCGCCGCGACACCCGCCTGGGCCGCATGCGCGTGCCGCGCCGGATCCGCGCGCATATCGAAGTGGCCGCCGGCCTAGCGGTTCCCGGCGACGCGGCGACCGCCGCGCTGCTCGAACAGCAGGTCCGTGCACTGCGCCAGGATCAACCGTGACTGCGGCCAGCGCGGGCTTTGCGTCCGCCGCGTGCCGCGAGTAGCCTGTGCGCCATTGCACGCATTGCCGCCGCGCTCGCCTAGCGGGCGCGACAAGAAGGACCGGGGGGAAGTCGTCGTACGCCACATCACCGTGTCAGACGCGTTCGCCGTGATCGGTGGACGCTGCCTGCGCGGCCCATCGCTGCCTTCCCCACGCGCTGCAACATCTCGCTGTTGTTTACCACCCAAGGAGCTTCACCATGAGTGCCATCCCACCGCCGATCCATCCCTCGCCCAGCGCCGCACCGGGCCCGATTCCCAATCACCTGATCTGGGCGATCGTCTCCACCGTACTCGGCTTCTGCCTGTGCTGCCCGGCCCTGATCACCGGCATCGTGGCGATCGTGTTCTCCAGCAAGGTCAACGGCCTGCTCAACCAGGGCGACATCGACGGCGCACGGCGTGCCTCCAACACCGCCAAGACCTGGTGCATCGTGACCAGCGTGCTGGCCGTCATCGGCCTGCTGATCAACATCGGCATGGTCGCCACCGGCGGCATGCAGGGCTACATGGACTACATGCAGCAGTTGCAGCACATGCAGTAATGGAACTGCGTCCACGCCACTGGCTTGGACTCGGGGCGGCCACCAGCGTGGCCGCTTTCGGTGTGTCGTTGCTGTATCGCTTCGATCCGAACGCGAGCAACAGCCCGTTCCCGCCCTGCGTGTTCCGTGCCGTGACCGGCTGCTACTGCCCCGGTTGCGGCATGACCCGCGCGCTGTATGCGCTGGTGCACTTCGATCTCCCCGGCGCCTTCGCCATGAACCCGGCCGCCGTGCTCGGCCTGTTCACCCTGCCCGGCCTGATTGCCTGGAAAGCCGGCTGGCGCTCGCGCTGGTTCGCACCGGTGGTGGCAGTGATGTCCGAGCCGAAGTTCTGGTTATGGGCGTTGCCGACGTATTGGGTTGCCAGGAATTTGCCTTGGTACCCGTTTACCTTGCTGGCACCGGGTTAGCAGGTCGCGAACAGCCGCGCGATCGAAATCAGGCTGCGCGCCTACCGCACCCAGCCGGCAATCACAAGCAACGCCAGCACCACCATCCACAGCAGCAGCACGCGCCAGACCAGGCTCATCGCATCGCGCACCTCCGGCAGCCGGCGCCAGACCGGCACCAGCCCCGAATCGGTGTAGTCGTGCGCCTCCTCGCGCAGCTCGGCGCTGACGCTGGCACGCGCCACCGCACCGAGAAAATGCGGCTCCAGCGACCAGCGGTTGCCATGCGCCTGCCGCCAGGCACGGAACACCGTGTCGAAATTGCCCACCAGCGCCATCGACACGGTGATCAACTGCGCCACCGGCCATTCCAGCGCGGCCAGCAGCCAGCGCGCGCCGGCCAGGTTGCGCGGCGGCAGCAGCACCGAGAGCGGGCTTTCCACCGCCAGCGCCGTCAGCCGATACAGCACCGCGCCGAACGGCCCCAGCAGCAAAAACCACCACAGCACCGCGAACCAGCGCCGCAATCCATTGACCACCACCGCTTCCACCAGCGACGGCGCATCCTCGTGCACGCTGCCGCCGGCGGCCTGCAGCTGCGCGATCGCATCGCGGCGCGCGCCCGGCGCGTCGGCATCGATCACCGCTTCCACATCGCGGTCCAGATCGCGCGGCCCCCAGGTCCAGGCCAGCACCGCCACGCCGAACAGCAAGGCCCAGAACCCGCGCCAGACATCGTCCAGCAGCCATTGCAGCAGCACGACCACCAGCAAGGCCGGCAACAGCGCCAGCACCACGCCATAGCGCCCCTGCCACGCACCGCGCCCGGCGGCATGGCTGTCCAGCCGGCGCAGCCACTGGCCGAACCATTCGAAACGCCGCAGCCGCGCTACCTGGGCAGGCGCCAGGTGGCCCAACGCAAGTGCGACGACGACAGCAACCAGGGTGGTGAACATGGGTGGGCCTCCTCAGCCGAGTCTAGCCGAGCCGATGCAGGCGCACCCGATCCGCCTGCGCTGCAGCGCCCGCCCCGGCTCAGCCATGCGCGCGATGCCAATGCTCGATCAGCGCCCGCGCGATGGAAATGCGGGGCGGCAGCCCGATCTGGCCTTCGCCGGCCAATGCCGCGGTGACCTCGGCATGGCTGACCCAGCGCGCGTCTTCCAGTTCACCGGTGACCTGCGGCACCTCGCTTGCCGCAGCGCGCGCGGTGAAGCCCAGCATCAGCGCACCCGGGAACGGCCACGGTTGCGCGCCCAGGTAGCGGCAGTCCTGCACCTGCACGCGGGTTTCCTCGAACACCTCGCGCGCCACGGTCTGCTCCAGCGACTCGCCGGGTTCGACAAAGCCGGCAATCACCGAATAACGCCCCGGCGCCCAGCTTGCCTGCCGCCCCAACAGCAAGCGCGCGCCATCGCTGACCGCCACGATGATCGCCGGGTCCACGCGTGGGTAATGCTCGGTCTGACATTGCGTGCAATGGGCGATGAAGCCGGCACGGCGGAACGCGATCGCCCCGCCGCAGACGCCGCAGAAGCGCGTGCGCGACTGCCAGTGCAGCATCGCGCGCGCATAGGCAAAAGCAGTGGATATGTCTGCCGGCCAGTCGGCGGCGGCCTGGCGCAGGTCGATGCGCTGCGGCGCTTCCACACCGAGCACATCGGATGGCAGGCAGAACCAACCGACGTCATCGCGCAGCCCAAGAAAGATCGCCCCGTCCGGCCCGTCGCCAAGCGCGGCACCGTCCATCAGCAGCGGCTGGCCATCCGCATCGGCCAGCGCAGTGCCCTTGGCATCGAGCAGCAGCACGCGGCCTTGCGGCCACAGACGCGCCAGCGCAGCGGGATCGTCACGCAACAGATCGCCACGATCCAGCGGCGCATGGGTGAAGGCAAAACCGGAGGTTGAAAAAGAAGACTCTGACATCGGCGCAAGCCTGCCGATAATCGGCATCGCCCGCAAGCAGCGCACCACAGATGCAGGCCCGCCCGGCGGCGCGCGTTCAGACGTCGACACCACCTGGCGCCCGCCGGGCGGTCATGAGCGCGTCACATTGCGCGCCACATCGCAGAGCAGGCTATGTGCGATCGACATGTGTTGCAGCCATCCGGGTCCGAATCCCGGCATCTTCAGCCTTGTCGCCGGTGACAGCGACAAGGCTCCATCGCAGGGTGAGGCGTGCAGCGCAGATGCCGGACGCGACGACCATCCAGCGCTGTCAGCGACACGCCCTCCCGGCCTCAGCGCTGCTTGTCCAGCAGCTGATGCCGCACGGCGACGATGCACGGTTCGTTGGTGGTCAGATGCACGAACGCCGAGTTGTCGTTGGGGTCGCCACTGCCGATATCGACCAATGCTGCCTGGGTGCTGCCGCGATGCTTGAAAGCGGCAATCGCGGTCACCGCATTCTTCAGCGGAATGGTGGCGTCGTTGGACGAACCGCATAGCAGCGTCGGCGTCTGCGGCGCCCAGTCCAGCAGGTCGTTGCGTGCCAGATCCTTGCGGAACGGATTGGCGGGATTATTGGCAAAATCGCGATAGAACCCGGGCTGGAAGTACGCCTTGAGCTGGTCGATCCCGGGCAGCGTATCGCCCAGGACCAGATCGGTCAGGCCCAGCTTGCCGGGGAACAGCGCCTCGACTCGGGCCGCCCACGGATCCTGAAACACCTGTCCGGCCGCCAGATAGATATTGCGATACGTGTGCTGCATCGCGACGATCGCGTAGCTGCCCAGGATGATGCCGAAGCTGCTTTCGCCAACCGCGTTGCTCCCGCTCCAGCTGTCCACGAAGGTCTGCTCCAGCGCGTAGGGCCCGGAGATCGGCGCGCTGGCAACCAGATGAAACTCGCTGGACAGATGCGCTTCGATTTCCCGCTGGGTTGCCAGTGCGGCATGGCCGCCTTGCGAATACCCCGACAGCATGACCTTGCCGGATAACGGCGTCTTCAAGCGCTGCAACACGCTGCGTGCCGCGCGCAGGGCATCGATCGTCGCACTGGCCTCGGTCGCGCTATGCAGGTAGGGATGGAAGCCATAGCTGGATTGACCGAGCCCCAGATAATCGCTGCTGACCACCACATAGCCCTGACTGGCCAGCCGTGTGACCAGCGGGTCGTCGCCCTTGGCGTCACGGATGTCCTTGGCCTGTTCCTCATTGCGGATCGTCGCTGTCGACCGCCCCCAGCCCAGCAACGGATACGGCCCGCTGCAACGCTCGCCGCCTGGAATCAGCACCACGCCCGACGCAGTGGCCGGCTCGCCATCGACACCGACGGTGGCATAGGTGAACTCGGCCACGCGCACGTTGCATCTGGGCTGTTCGGCCTGCGGCTCGGAGGTGAGCAACGCGGCAATCGCATCACGGGTGTAGCTGGTCAGGAAGTTGCTGCTGAGCAAGCTGCCGCGTGCGGGCGATGCCTGCGCGCTGGGTGCAAGCACTGCGCTGGCGATACCAAGCATGGCCAGCAGGCCCAGCGTCGAACGGGATCTGATCTGCAACATGGTGAGGCTTCTCTCGTGGATGACTGCAATGGGCAGGGGACTGGCGTGTCGAAGGATCGAGATCCGTTGCGCGATCAACGTCCGCGGGCTGGGCGGCGCGGTGACTGCGCCATGGGATGGAATCGGCGCGGTGCGCGGTACGCTCGGTCAGCGCAGTGGCGACCGCCCGCGCGCGTCACGCAACGCAAGACGCGATGCATGAATCAAAATCGGCATGTGCTGGCACCAGCGCTGGGCATGCGTGCAGTATCGCCATCGCCGCACGCGGCCCAGCTCGCGCGCACGAAGCTTGCGCGCGCATGGCGAACCCCGCAGCAGGCGAATGTTCACAGCGCGTTGGACATGTACATCGATAGCGCGTGGCGCTTCGCCAGTGCATCGGCGAGCATCTGCGCAGTGCATGGATCACATAGATCGGCGTTTGAAAATCCGCCCGGCTGCGGTGTCGTTGACCCGCAACACGCGTCGCACCAAAAGTCATACAGCGCGCGCAAGCGACGCACAGCGTGAGGCCGTATCGACACACTCACGCGACTGCCGTTATCACTGCACCATGTCAGACCTGAAAACGTCGCAGGCAGCAGGTTGCCCGCGACTCGACCGCAACATCACACACGAACAACCAGGCACCAGCAACCGCGTCGATTCAGACGCTGAAGCTGCTACCGCACCCACAGGTGGTCTTGGCGTTCGGATTGCGGATCACGAACTGCGCCCCGGTCAGGCTTTCGGTGTAGTCCACTTCGGCGCCCATCAGGTACTGCAGGCTCAGCGGGTCCACCAGCAGCGTCACCCCGTCGGTATCCACGGCCAGGTCGTCCTCGGCGCGGTTCTCGTCGAACTCGAAGCCGTACTGGAAGCCGGAACAGCCGCCACCCTGGATGTAGACACGCAACGCCAGCTCGGCGTTGCCTTCTTCCTGGATCAGCTCGCGCACCTTGCTGGCAGCGGCCACGGAAAAGTTCAGCGGCCGGTCGATGGACTGATAGTCCGGGGCCGGGGCGGCGGTGGGTAGCGAAACGAGCGTGCTCATGGCGTCAGCATGGGGGCCAGGCGGCCCCACTTCAAGCGCTGCTTGCCAAATCCGGCGCCCGCTTCAGCTGCAGGCCACACCCTCAGGCGTCGGCAGTCTCGGCCTGCAAGGCCTTGACCGGCTCGACGCGGCCGGCCTCCGGCGCCGGCAACGCGGCGGTCGCGCCGGCGGTGGCGGCATGGATCAGGCGGCCGGTGAGCTGCGCGCCGGCGCTCATCTCCACCACCTGGTAATGCACATTGCCCTGCACCCGCGCGTTGGCGGCCAGTTCGACCCGCTCGGCGGCATGCACGTCGCCGGTCAGCTGGCCATTGATGATCACCACCGGCGCGCGCACCTCGCCCTCGATGCTGCCCTGCTCGGCCACCGTCAAGGTGGCGCTGGCGCCGTCTTCGGCAATCACCTTGCCCAGAATGCGGCCTTCCACATACAGCCCGCCGCTGAACATCAGGTCGCCGCGGATGACCACCTGCGGCCCGATCAAGGTGTCGACCACGGTCTGCGCACCACGGTTGGATTTGTTTCCGAACATCAGCTACTCCCCCGCGCCATTCCCGGCGACTTTCCAGTCGAATGTCTGATTGACCGGCGCCCCATCGCCGCTCAGGGAGATTTTGACACGTTGCGGAGTGAAATCCTTCGGCAGGATCACGCTGCCGTCCAATTGCTGGAAATAGCGGAACGAGTACGGCTGCCCGGCCGCATCCGGCTTCTGGTGCAGCTCGTTCCAGCTCACCGTGACCAGCTTGCCGGCGCGCACGCCTTCCACCGCAAAGCGCAGCTGGCCCTGGCTGATCGCGCCGCGGTTGAGGTTCTGGGTCAGCACCACGCTGTAGTTCCAGGTGCCGCCGGCCTCGGCGGTGAATTGCACCGAGTGCGCGTTCAGCCCTTTGCGCTGCGCGGTGGAGCCCACCAGGCGCTCGTAGAACGCCACATCCGCGCGCAGTGCGGCGATCTGCTCGTCGCGCTCGGCCAGCGAGGCCTGCACCTCGGTATTGGCGGCGCGGCTGATCTTGTCGGACATCGCCAGGTTGACCTGGCGCTGCTGCAGCTGCGCGATCTGCCGACGCTGCTGGGCCTGGTTGCGCTGCGCCTGCTGCAGCGCCGCCTCGGCCTGGACCAGACGCGGCGCGGCAGTGCGGCTGGCCATCCACCACGCCCCGCCCAGCGACGCCAGCCACACCAGTGCGATCACCAGCCACAACCAGCGGCCGCGGGAACGGCCACCGCCGGAGTCACGTTGGACGATCTGAACGCGTGCGGCTGGTCGCATGGGCATCGGGTCCGGACGGGCCGGCGCAGTCATTGGGCGGCGTAGTGTGCCAGAGCGCCACTGACCGTCGTGCTGGCGCTGGACCGGCGGTTATCCGAAAGTTCTGCGATAGTTCTGCAATTGTTTGCAGGGATCGACGACGCCATGAGCGAAGCCCATCTGTTCGTGATCGGCATCCTGCTGGCCTGGCTGGCCGGCATCCGTGTCTATCTCACCGTGTTCGGTGTCGGCCTGGCCGGCCTGCTCGGCTGGATCGAGCTGCCGCCCGCCCTGCACCCGGCGCAATCGTGGTGGGTGCTAGGCACCTCCGGTGCACTGGCGGTGGCCGAATTCTTCGCCGACAAGATTCCCGGCGTGGATTCGGGCTGGGATCTGCTGCAGACCCTGGCACGCGTGCCGGCCGGCGCCTTCCTGGCCGCGGCCACGCTGTCGCCGGACGGTGACCTGAGCACCGGCGTGCTGGCCGCCGGCGCCGGCGTGGCGCTGACCAGCCATACCCTCAAGGCCGGCACCCGCGCCCTGCTCAACACCTCGCCGGAACCGGCCAGCAACTGGGTCGCCTCGCTGGCCGAAGACACCATCACCACCACCGCGCTGGCGCTGGCACTGGCGCACCCGTGGCTGGCACTCAGTGTTGCCGTGGGTTCCAGCGTGCTGGCCACGCTGGTGGTGTGGTGGGTGTGGCGCCTGCTGTGGCGGGGCATGCGCCGGCTGGTCGCGCCGATGCGTTCCACCACCACGCCGGCTGCACGTCGCTCCCCGCTATCGTGAAGTTCATCGCATAATCATCGCGACTGCAGGGAGTATCGATGGCCGCCCGAGATCCGGTTCCTTTCACCCGTGACGACACCGCCACGCGCAATCGTCCACTGCGCGCAGAAACGCCGCCGGCCGACTATTGGCGCCGCTGGGCCGACGAGACCGCGGCGGCGTCCACCGTTGCCGAGCCGGTGAGCGCGGCCATCATTCCGGCGCCGGCGCTCGCTGCCGCACCCGCAATGATCCTGCCGATGGCGCCAGCGCAGTCCGCTGCGCAAGGCAGCAGCGCGCACGCGACGGCCGCAGCGCCGACGCCAACGACCGCCTCAACCCCGCGCGAGGGCGATGACAACGCCGCCGCCGACGCGCCGTACCGCGTGCTGATCGTCGAGGACGACCGCTCGCAGGCGCTGTTTGCGCAGAGCGTGCTGCACGGTGCCGGCATGCATGCGCAGGTGGAAATGACCGCCGCCAGCGTGCCGCAGGCGATCCAGGACTACCACCCGGATCTAATCCTGATGGACCTGCACATGCCCGAGCTGGACGGCATCCGCCTGACCACCCTGATCCGCCAGCAGCCGGGCCAGCAGTTACTGCCGATCGTGTTCTTGACCGGCGACCCCGATCCGGAGCGTCAGTTCGAAGTGCTCGACAGCGGCGCCGACGATTTCCTGACCAAGCCGATCCGCCCACGCCACCTGATCGCCGCGGTGTCCAACCGCATCCGCCGCGCCCGCCAGCAGGCGTTGCAGCAGGCCGGCGAACCGGTCAGCGTGCGCAGCAATCCGGAAACCGGCCTGCCGACGCGCGGCCATGTGATGGAACTGCTGGCCAATGCGCTGGCGCGCAAGCAGGCCGGCGGGCTGTTCTTCATCGAAATCGCCAGCGCGCTCGGCCTGCGCGAGCGCTACGGCTATGCCGCCTACGAGCGCCTGATGACCCAGGCCGGGCATCGCCTGGCCAGCGCCGCGCACCCGTATCCACTGGCGCGCTTGAACGACAACAGCTTCCTGCTGCTGGGCGTGGACATGCCCGAATCCAGCCTGGAACAGCACGCGCTGGAGATCCGCCAGCGGCTGTCGGCGCATGCCTTCCCGGTGCGCGAGGAGGAATCGGTGCACGTGCGCTGTGCCATCGGCGTGGCACCGCTGGGCCTGGGCTTCGACGACACCGGCAGCGCGCTGGAAGCGGTCGAGCGCACCGCGCTGCAGGCACGCCTGCGCAGCGACGGCGTGCAGGCCTATCTGGCACCCAGTCAGGCCGAACAGCAGGAGCAACTGCGCCTGGTGGAAGGCCAGCTCGAACTGGCCTATCAACCGATCGTGGCGGTGGCCGGCGGCGACACCGCGCAGTACCAGGTGCTGCTGCGGCTGCGCCAGGCCGACGGCACGCTGCTGTCGGCCGGCCAGGTGATTCCCGCAGCCGAAGCGGCCGGACGCATCGCCGATCTCGACCAGCAGGTCATGGATCACGCGCTCGGCCTGCTGCATCTGTACCAGCACGCGCACCCGCCGCTGCGGCTGTTCGTGTCGCAGTCGCCGCGCACGCTGGCACGCGATGCCTTTGCCGACTGGCTGCTCAAGGCGCTGGTCGAGCGCGGCGTGGCCGGGCAATCGTTGATCGTCGACCTGCGCCTGGACGATGCCCTGATCCACGCGGTCACCGTGCAGCAGTTCTGCGCCAAATTGATGCCGGCCGGCGTGCAGTTCTGTCTGAGCCAGTTCGAGCCCGGCGACGAGGCCAACGCGCTGCTGGACCAGTTGCCGCTGAGCTTCGTGCGCATGGCCAACCGCTTCGCCGATGCCCACGGCAACGCGGCAGTCCGCGACGAACTGCGCAGCGTGATCAATATCGCCCATCAGCGCGGCCTGCTGATCATTGGCCAACGCATCGAAGATCCGCAGGCGGCCGCGGCGATGTGGATGAGCGGCGTGGACTTCATCCAGGGCAACCTGGTGCAGACGGTCGGCAAGGAACTGGACTTCGACTTCACGAACGCGGTGCTCTGAGTGACAGCGCGGGCAGGAGGCCTCCGCGCCTGGAGCAGCCTGGCCACGCTGACCGCGCTGGTCGCTGCGCTGGGTGCGGGCCTGCAGTGGTCGTCCATCGACGGGCCATGGCGCGCAGTGACGGCGCTCTCTGCAGCCCTGGCGGTGGTATTCGGTCTGGGCGCTGCCGTTGCCGGCTACCGCAGCGCGCGCGCGCAGCGCGCCCTGTTGCAACGCCTGGAAGAAGCCGACCTTGCGCGTGAGCGCCTGCAACAGGAACTGCAGCGTCACGGCGCGCTCGAACAGGAACTGTTGCGCGCCAAGCAGGCCGCCGAGGCCGCCACGCTGGCCAAGGGCGAATTCCTGGCCACCATGAGCCACGAAATCCGCACCCCGCTCAACGGCATCATTCCAATGCTGGAACTGATCTCCAGCGGCCAGCTCAGCCTGGACCAGCGCGACATGCTGCAGACCGCCACCGGCAGCTCGCTGCAACTGCTGCGCATCGTCGACGACATCCTCGACTACTCCAAACTCGAAGCCAACAAGCTCGAACTGGAGATCACCACCTTCAACCTGCGCGAGCTGCTCGACGGCGTCGTGCAGCTGCTGCAGCGCACCGCCGAAGGCAAGCAGCTGCGCGTGGGACTGGATATCGAGCCGTCGGTGCGCCTGCTGGTGCGCGGCGACCCGATCCGCCTGCGCCAGGTGCTGGGCAACCTGATCGGCAATGCGATCAAGTTCACCGAGCGCGGCAGCGTCGACATCCAGCTGCGTCGCCTGGGCGAGACCCGCGCCCAGCATCTGCTGCGCTTCCAGGTGCGCGACACCGGCATCGGCATCGCCCCGGATCAGCAGGCACGCCTGTTCCGCTCCTTCGCCCAGGCCGACGCCTCCACCACGCGCCTGTACGGCGGCACCGGCCTGGGACTGGCGATCTGCAAGCGCATCATCGACCTGATGGGCGGCCGCATCGGCGTGGAATCCGAGCCCGGGCGCGGCGCCACGTTCTGGTTCGAAATCCCGCTGCTCAAGGTCATCGGCGACCTGCAGCAGAACGCCGGCGCCGATGCCGCGCGAGTGATGGTGATCAGCTCCGACACCCGCCTGTTGCAGCGCCTCAAGCGCCTGCTGGACAGCTGGGGCGTATCGCACGTGCTGATGGAAACCACCCAGGAAGCGCTGGAGCGGGTGCGTCGCCACAGCGACAGCGAAGGCTTCCGCTGCGTCATCGCCGACCACGACACGCTGCGCTACAGCGCACGCGCCGTGCATCGCGCACTCGCGCGCCCGGACGACCTCAGCGGCGCACGCCTGATCTGGCTGTACGGCGACGAGCCGGTGCCGTCCGAGCTGCAGGACAATGCCACCCTGGTGCCGCGCCAGAGCCCGGACGAGACCCTGCGCTCGCTGGTGCTGCCGCCCGAGCCGAGGCCGGCCCACGCGGCCACGCTGGCCGCGGCGATGATTCCCGAGCCGATGGCGCCGGCGCTGGCCAACGCGCGCGATGTACGCATCCTGCTGGTGGAAGACAACCCGGTGAACCTGCTGGTCGCGCAGAAGCTGCTGGCCGTGCTCGGCTTCGACGCGGATACCGCCACCGATGGCGAAGCCGCGCTGAGCAGCATGGAGTCCACCCGCTACGACATGGTCTTCATGGATTGCCAGATGCCGGTGCTGGATGGCTATGCCGCCACCCGCCGCTGGCGCGCGATGGAAACCGAAAGCGGCGGCCGCCCGATCCCGATCGTGGCGATGACCGCCAACGCCATGGCCGGCGATCGCGAACGCTGCCTGGCCGCCGGCATGGACGACTATCTGTCCAAACCGGTTGCCCGCGAGCAGCTCGACGCCTGCCTGCAGCGCTGGCTGCCGCGCCAACCGCTGCTGCCTGGCCCGGCCATCGGCAGCCAGGCAGCAGGCGATCACGAAAGCGTCAGCGCCACGCAGGCGCGCGCCCTGCCGATCCTGGACAACAGCGCGATCGATGAGCTGTACGAGGTGGCGGGCGCGGACACCATCACCATCCTGCAGCTGTTCCTGGAAGACGCACCGGGCATCATCGAGCGCCTGGAAACCGCAGCCACCAACCGCGACAGCATGCAGCTGCGCGATCTGGCGCATACGCTCAAATCCTCCAGCGCCAATGTCGGCGCCCAGGCGCTGGCCAATGCCGCGCGCCGGATCGAACTGGCCGCGCGCACTGGCACCATCGAACGCCCCTCGGTGATGGTGGCGCTGGTCATCGCCGAATACGCACGCGCCCGTCTGGCGCTGCTCGGCCAGGTCGCTCGCCTGCAGGCCAAGGCCCGCACAGCCGGCTGAACCGCGCAAGCCTGCAGCCGAAGACAGAACCGGCCAAGCAACGCAGTCGCAGACATCCTGCGAAGAAAAATCTCGCCCCTCTCGCGCCGCGGCGAGAAGGCAGGGTTTGCGCGCCACTGGCATGCGTGCCCTGGAGCGCCAGCGCCGCAAACGCGGGCCGCGGCGCGGCTTAGGTAGCGCGCGAAGCCACATGCGGCCAATCACAGCGACAGCGCGACACCCATGCAGCGCCCGCATGCTCCCCAGCAGTGCAGGCGCTTACTGACTCAGACCCTCTTGCGCTGATCCCGACACAACGCCGACCAGCACCGCGCTGAGCGCCCTCAGTCGTCCAGCTTGGTCAGCAGGTAATTCGGCTCGCCGATGCGCGCCACCAGATCCAGCTGCGTTTCCAGCCAGTCGATGTGCTCTTCTTCCGATTCCAGGATGTCCACCAGCAGCTGGCGGCTCACGTAGTCGTTGACGGTCTCCGCATAGGCCACGGCCTCGCGCAGCACGGCAACTGCCTCACGCTCCAGCGCCAGATCGCAGCGGAACATCTCGGTGGGGTTCTCGCCGATGCGCAGCTTGCCCAGCGCCTGGAAATTCGGAAGTCCTTCGAGAAACAGGATGCGGTCGGACAGCTTGTCCGCATGCTTCATCTCGTCGATGGATTCCTTGTACTCATGCTCGGCCAGTTCTTTCAGGCCCCAGTTCTTCAGCATCTTGGCGTGCAGAAAGTACTGGTTGATCGCAGTGAGTTCGTTGTAGAGCACCTTGTTGAGGTACTCGATGACCTTGGTATCGCCCTTCATGCGATGTCTCCGAGACAGTGAGCCGGCCGCACTGTAGCGCGTTGCTGAGGCGCATGAAGGAACGCGAATCGTGATCAGTTGCGCGACGCCTGCCCGCCCGCAGGTGGCCGGCAGATGGCCTGTTGCACGCAACGTGCGCATCGATCATTCGCCGAACGATCGCGCGCTGTCGATCAAACGGTAACCGCAGGGTTACGACCTGACCGCATGATGGTCAGCCAGGAAGGCGACCTATCGATCGCGCCTTGGCGGCGCGACAGAATGACTGTAGAGCGAGCCAGACCGGCAACCTGCTCGCAGCAGTCCGTTACCGACAGTGCGCAAGCACAGCGGAAGGCGCTCAGGCAGCGCTGGCAAGCCCCAGCATGGGTAACGGCAGCGCACGGCTCGCATGGGCCTGGCTCAGCACGTCGCCCGCCATTTCCAGGCACGACCCACAGTTCGAACCACAGCCGGTGCGCATGGTCAGCTCGGCCAGGCTGGCGCAGCCATTCTCGGCCGCTTCGCGGATCTGGTGGTCGGTGACCCCATTACAGATGCAGACGTACACGGTATCGGTCGGGTGCTGGCGATCCGGAGAGGACCGGCGCTGATTGCACCGCAAACGAGAATAGGTGTCAATTCCAAACGTTAATCATTATTAATCCGTACCGCACGAGGCCCGCCCCGCTTGCGTGGACGCTTGCGCGGGCTGTCGTGCCCGGCCGCGCTGCTGCCCGGCAACCAGGCCTCCAGCGCGCGCTCGGGCATCACCCCGACCGCCGCAGAACCCGCGATGGTCTGCGCCAGCGGAGCCAGATGACGCAGCGCGCGCGCATAGACCCCACGCTTGAACATCACCACATGCTCGACCGGATACCAGAAATCCACCCAGCGCCAGTGGTCGAACTCCGGCGTGTCGGTGTGGTCGAGCTTGAGATGGGATTCGTGGCCGGTGAACTGCAGCAGGAACCAGACCTGCTTCTGGCCGATGCAGACCTGACGCTCATTGCGCCGCACTGCCCGGCTCGGCAGGCGATAGCGCAGCCATCCGGGGGTGGCACCGAGCAATTCGACATGCTCGGGCAACAACCCGGTTTCTTCGCGCAACTCGCGGTACATGGCTTCCACGGGTGTCTCATCGGTATTCATGCCACCTTGCGGGAACTGCCAGCCGTCCCTGCGCACACGTCGTGCCCAGAACACCTGACCATCCTCTCGCATCAGCACGATGCCGACGTTTGGCCGGAAACCGTCCGGATCGATCACGATGCGGACTCCTGAAAATCTACTGTCACCGACTCTGCCACGGCGACGGCCGGCTCACAAGCTGAAAACGAAATGCTTGACAACACGCGGGCGCTTGGTAAGAATTGCCGGCTCCCTAGGCTATGTAGCTCAGCCGGTTAGAGCACAGCACTCATAATGCTGGGGTCGGTGGTTCGAGTCCACCCATAGCCACCAAGGTTTTCAGGCCCACCTGGGCATGCAATACTCTTGGTTCAACACGTTTTATTGCCCCGTCGCCAAGCGGTAAGGCACCTGACTCTGACTCAGGCATTCGGTGGTTCGAATCCATCCGGGGCAGCCAAACACGAAAGGTCCGATCTGACGATCGGGCCTTTTTTGTTGCTCGATTACTGCTTGCCGGCATTCGTGCAGCAGGCATTCCCGCACCAAGGCCGAACAGCGATCACCGAAGGCGACACCCACCCTGGTCGAAAATGGATCCCGGGTCAGACAGGCACCAATAGTCAGGCACAGAGCCCGGCCACCGCGGCATCACCCCATGCCGCCGTGCGCAGGCGCAGCGGCCGGTACACACGAGATGACCAGCCAGCGTTTGCGAAAGTCACCAGACCTGGGCAAGGAAAAATCTGCCTCGACATAGCAGGCCACCGACTGCAGGCGCCCACTGCGCAGACCCCAAAACGACAAAAGCCCGGCATGGCCGGGCTTTTGAAGCAGGCGCCCCGGCGAACCGGGACGCAACAAACGCAATGGATCAGCGCTTGGAGAACTGGGTCGCGCGACGGGCCTTGTGCAGACCGACCTTCTTACGCTCGACTTCACGGGCGTCACGGGTCATGAAGCCGGCCTTGCGCAGCTCGGACTTCAGGGTTTCGTCGTACTCGACCAGCGCACGGGCGATGCCCAGGCGGATCGCACCGGCCTGGCCGGTGGTGCCGCCGCCGGAGGCGGTGACCAGGATGTCGAAGCTTTCGGTGTTCTTGGTGAGTTCCAGCGGCTGACGCACGATCATGCGTGCAGTCTCACGGCCAAAGAACTCGTCCAGCGGACGGTCGTTGACGGTGATGTTGCCGGTACCCTTGCGCAGGAACACGCGAGCGGTGGAGGACTTGCGGCGGCCAGTGCCGTAGTTTTGCGTGATAGCCATGATTAGATATCCAGAACTTGCGGCTGCTGGGCGGCGTGCGGATGCTCGGCACCCGAATAGACCTTGAGCTTGCGGTACATGGTGCGGCCCAGGGGGCCCTTCGGCAGCATGCCCTTGACGGCGATTTCGATCACGCGCTCCGGGTGGCGCTGCAGCGCCTGCTCCAGGCTCTCGGTCTTGAGGTTACCGATGTAGCCGGTGAAGCGGTGATATTTCTTGTCTTTCAGCTTGTTGCCCGTGACCACGATCTTTTCGGCATTGATCACCACGAGGTAATCGCCGGTATCGACGTGCGGGGTATAAACCGGCTTGTGCTTGCCGCGCAGACGGCGGGCCAGTTCGGTGGACAGACGGCCGAGCGTCTTGCCGGCGGCGTCAACGAGATACCAGTCGCGCTGGACGGTCTCGGACTTGGCGGTGAACGTAGTCATGAGAAAACTCTTGAGTGGTCGGGCGGATTGCAGCGGCAATGACCGCTGGAACTTTGCCACGCGTTGTGAAGGCGAAACAGAAGAGGCGGGATTGTACGGGACGATACAAGGCCACGCAAGTCGCCGGCCGGCTGGAGCGCTGGCGGTTGGCAGCGGCTCGGTCCGGGGCCAGAATCGGCGCATGACCCAGATCTCCTCTTTCCGACTGCATGGCCCGCTCGACCGGCTGCTGGTCGAAGCCCAGCGCGCGCTGGACACGGTATTCGGCAATCCGCCCGCCGAGCGGCCCAACCCGGCCGCCGACACGCCCGACGTCGCACTGGAACCGGACCAGCGTCGCCACGCCGCCGGCTTGATGCGGATCAACCACGTCGGCGAAGTCTGCGCGCAAGGCCTGTATTTCGGCCAGGCCGCGGTCGCCCGCGATGCCCACACCCAGCATCATCTGCTGGAGGCGGCGCAGGAAGAAACCGACCATCTGGCCTGGTGCGCCGACCGCCTGCACGAGCTGGACAGCCGCCCCAGCCTGTTCAACCCGCTCTGGTACGCCGGCAGCTACGCGCTCGGCGCCCTGGCCGGATTGCGCGGCGACGACTGGAGCCTAGGCTTCGTGGTCGAAACCGAGCGCCAGGTCGAGGCCCATCTGGACGAACACCTGGAAACCCTCCCCGAGGGCGACCAGCGCAGCCGCGCGATCCTGCGCGTGATGAAGATCGACGAGGCCCGCCACGCCGACCAGGCCGAGCAGGCCGGCGCGCGCACTCTCCCACCCCCGATCCCCAGCGCCATGGCCCTGGCCTCCAAGCTGATGAAAGCGGTGGCGTACCGGCTGTAGCCGGGGGGATTGGGGATTGGGGATTGGGGATTGGGGATTGGGGATTGGGGATTGGCGGCTGACGGCTGACGGCTGACGGCTGACGGCTGACGGCTGACGGCGCCCAGCAAACCATGCCCCACACCTCGCAACACCCCACTGGAGCAGAGCCCCCTTTGTTAAGGGGGCGCGCCGAAGGCGGGGGGATAGGCTGCTACGAAGTGGGGCCCAAGGTTTGCACAGCAAATCTTGGGAGGCAGGCCCACGCAGTGGGACTGACTACGCGTGGGGCCCAAGGTTTGCACAGCAAACCTTGGGGGGTCAGGCCCACGCAGTGGGGCTGACCACGCAGGGCTGACCACGACTACCCCACCAGCTTCAGCCCGATCACCCCGGCCACGATCAGGCCGATGCAGGCCAGACGCGACCACGACGCGCTGTCGCCGAACAACGCGATGCCGGCGATGGTCACGCCCAGCGCGCCGATCCCAGTCCAGATCGCGTAACCGGTGCCGACGGGAATGGTCTTCAGTGCCTGGGTCAGGAACCACAGGCTGATGCCCGCCAGACCGATCGTCAGCACGGTCGGCCACAGGCGGGTGAAGCCGTCGCTGTACTTCAGGCCCATGGCAAAACCGATTTCGAACAGGCCGGCCAGCAGCAGATAGATCCAGGGCATCGCATTACTCCTCACTTGAAAAACGCACAAAAAAAAAGCGGCCCAGTGTTTGCACACTGGGCCGCCGTCGGCTGTGGAACGCGAGGTCATCGCGTGGCGGGCCGTCCCGCCTTGGTTCTTTCGCGCGCCTGCAGGCAGGTCGCGCAACAGCTCGCTCGCTGCGCTTACTCGCTCAGGTTGCGCCCGTGGAACAGTTCTTCGATCTCGCGCTTGAGCAGCGTTTCGATCTTCATGCGCTCCTTGAACGAGAGATTCTTGGCGCGCTCCTCGAACAGGTACTGGTCCAGGTCGAAGTCCTTCAGGTGCATCTTGGTATGGAAGATGTTTTCCTGATAGACGTTGACATCGAACATCTCGTAGCGCGACTTCACGTTCTTGGCGAGGAAGTGCTGGATCGAGTTGATCTTGTGATCGATGTAGTGCTTCTTGCCCTTCACATCGCGGGTGAAGCCACGGACGCGGTAATCCATGATCACGATGTCCGACTCCAGACTCTCGATCAGGTAGTTCAGCGCCTTCAACGGCGAGATCACGCCGCAGGTGGCGACGTCGATATCGGCGCGGAACGTGGCAATGCCTTCCTGCGGATGCGTCTCGGGGTATGTATGGACAGTGATATGGCTTTTGTCCATATGAGCGACCACGGCATCGGAGATCAGCTCCTTGCCGGCCTGCTTCTTGTCGATGACGGGCTCTTCCGAGATCAGGATCGTGACCGATGCGCCCTGCGGATCGTAGTCCTGTCGTGCGATATTGAGGATGTTGGCGCCAATGATCTCGGCAACATCGGTCAGGATCTGCGTCAGACGATCGGCGTCGTACTGCTCATCGATATATTCGATGTAGCGCTGACGCTCCTCTTCGGTACGCGCGTAACAGACGTCGTAGATGTTGAAGCTCAACGCCTTGGTGAGGTTGTTGAACCCCTGTAGCCTCAGGCGAGGCAACGGCTTGACCACGTCGGTCTGTCCTTATGGAAGGCGGGAAAGGAAACAATTATGAGCCAAAGATCCCAGCAACGAAATGCCGACGTTAAGAATGGTTTACCTTGCATGACTCATGCCGTTAAGCTTCAGGAATTACACGCGGAACTACCATGAGCCCAGGAAACACGACGGTTGTGACTACGACGGTACGTAACGCTACCCCTTCTCTGGCGCTGGACGCGGGCACGATCGAGCGTTTCCTGGCGCACAGCCATCGCAGGCGCTATCCGACCCGGACCGATGTGTTCCGGCCGGGAGACCCGGCTGGCACCCTCTATTACGTGATCAGTGGCTCGGTGAGCATCATTGCCGAGGAAGATGACGATCGTGAGTTGGTGCTGGGCTACTTCGGTAGCGGCGAGTTCGTCGGCGAGATGGGGTTGTTCATCGAATCCGATACCCGCGAGGTGATCTTGCGCACCCGCACCCAGTGCGAGCTGGCCGAGATCAGCTACGAGCGGCTGCAGCAGCTGTTCCAGACCAGTCTGTCGCCGGATGCACCCCGCATCCTGTACGCGATTGGCGTTCAGCTGTCCAAGCGGTTGCTCGATACCACAAGGAAAGCCAGCCGCCTGGCGTTCCTGGACGTGACCGACCGCATCGTGCGCACCCTGCACGACCTGTCCAAGGAGCCGGAAGCGATGAGTCATCCGCAGGGCACCCAGCTGCGCGTATCGCGGCAGGAACTGGCACGTCTGGTGGGCTGTTCGCGCGAGATGGCCGGGCGCGTACTCAAGAAGCTGCAGGCCGACGGCCTGCTGCATGCACGCGGCAAGACCGTCGTGCTCTACGGCACCCGCTGACCGGTTGTGGTCGCGGCTGGTGCAGCACTGCACCGGCCGCAACTTGAACCGCATGCCGCACGGCATGCGGACTGATGCAGTCGGCGCGCGGCGCCGCCGCGTGCTATGCATTACTAGCTGCTTACCCTTCCCTGCTGCTCCGGCGGGCTTGGCGTGACCAGTAAATCTTGGTGAACAGCCACTGGATGCGCGCGAATCAATCCGTGCGTCTGTGCGGTAGCTGCCGAGTTCGAATACCTGCCGTGCCCGCCAGGCTGCGCGCCGCTACCGGCGCCAGGCGCTACAGCGCCTTGCCACCACGATCGCGACACCCCCAGTTGAGGATCGGCGTGCCGGCCGGCAGCACCTGCCGGAACAGCGCTTCGCGATTGGCCTTCGGATTGACCACCACCGGCGCGCGCGCGGCCTTCAACAGCGGCAGATCCGCGGTGCTGTCCGAATAGGCAATGGCGATGTCGGCATAGCCGCGCTCGCGCAGCATGCGCATCTTCTCTTCGTTGTGGCAGTGACGTCGCGCGGTGACCGCGCCCAGACGCGGACCGACCAGGCTGCCGATCACCGGCACGTCCTGATGGGCGACAAAGCCGAGAATGGCGCGCGCCAGTTCCGGCGGCGCGCCGGTGGCCACCACCACGCGGTCGCCGGCAGCGCGGTGGTCGGTGAACACCTTCAAGGCGTGCGGCAACAGGCGCTGCCGGATCTGCGCTTCATGCTTGAGCACGTACGCATCGATGAAGCGGTTGAACTCGCGCGTGCGGTGCAGGCCAAAGGTGGCGATCCACACATACCCGGACACGCCGCGGCGGCGGGTCGGCAGCATCGCCACCATCGGGCCGAGGATTGGCGAGGCCAACAGCGCCACCAGCAGACGCAAGGGGTTGCGCTTGATCAGCCAGGCGAACAGATGGCTGCCGGAGTCGCCGTCATACAGCGTGTGGTCGAAATCGAAGACCACCAGCGGTGCGTCGTCGCGCGGTACGGGATACGCCTCAGTCATGCGCAAAGAATAGCTGACGCAGCGACTCGCCGGGTTCGGCCGCGCGCATGAAGGTCTCGCCGACCAGAAACGCGTTCACGCCGTGGCTGCGCATCACCTGCACGTCGGCCGGAGTGACGATGCCGCTTTCGGTGACCAGGATGCGGTCGCGCGGCACGGCGGCGCGCATGTCCAGCGTGGTCTGCAGCGTCACCTCGAAGGTGCGCAGATTGCGGTTGTTGATGCCCACCAGCGGCACCGGCACCTGCACCGCGCGCTCCAGCTCGTCGATGTCGTGCACTTCCACCAGCACGTCCAGGCCCAGTTGCATGGCCAGGCCGGAGAGCTCGGCCAGTTGCCCATCGTCCAGTGCCGAGACGATCAGCAGGATGCAATCGGCGCCGAGCACGCGCGCCTCGTAGACCTGGTAGGGGTCGACAGTGAAGTCCTTGCGCAGCACCGGCAGCGTGCAGGCCTCGCGCGCCTGGCGCAGATAGGCATCGGCGCCCTGGAAGAAGTCCACATCGGTCAACACCGACAGGCAGCTGGCGCCGCCGAATTCATAGCTGACCGCAATGTCGGCCGGGTGGAAGTCGGGCCGGATCACGCCCTTGGACGGGCTGGCCTTCTTCACCTCGGCGATCACCGCCGGCTCGCCGGCGGCGATGCTGGCCTGCATGGCGGCGGCAAACCCGCGCGTGAGCGGCAGGTCGGCGCTGCGCGCGATCAGCTCGGCCAGCGGCACGCGCGCACTGCGCTCGGCGATTTCTTCGGCCTTGCGGGCAAGGATGGTGTTGAGGATATCGCTCATCGTATCGGGTCCTGGCGGTCGGGCATTATCGGTCAAGACGGCCGCAACCGGCCGCCACGCGCCAGCCCCCAGCATGCCAGCGGTCATGATCAGGATGCCGCCGCATGCCTGCCGGTGCAGTGGGAGGGGTCAGGCCTGCGAGGCAATCTGCCGGGTGAAGGCGACATAGGCGTCCAGTCTTGCACGTGCCGAGCCATCGGCCAGGACCGCACGCGCACGCACGACGCCCTCGGCGATGCTGTCGGACACGCCTGCCACGTACAGCGCCGCACCGGCGTTGAGCGCGACGATGTCCAGCGCCGGGCCGGGCACATTGTCCAGCACCTGCAGCAGCATCGTGCGCGACTGCGCGGCATCGGCCACCTTGAGGTTGCGGCTGGCCGACATCGCAATGCCGAAATCCTCCGGATGCACTTCGTATTCGCGCACCTGGCCATCGCGCAGCTCGCCGACCAGGGTGCCAGCCCCCAGCGAAAGCTCGTCCATGCCATCGCGGCCCCACACCACCAGCGCGCGCTCGGCACCGAGTTCCTGCAGCACGCGCGCCTGGATGCCGACCAAGTCCGGATGGAACACGCCCATCAGGATGTTCGGCGAACCGGCCGGGTTGGTCAGCGGGCCGAGGATGTTGAAGATAGTGCGCACGCCCATTTCACGGCGCACCGGCGCCACCACCTTCATGGCCGGATGATGCACCGGCGCATACATGAAGCCGATACCGGTCTGCGCCAGCGAGGCGGCGACCTGCTCGGGCTGCAGCTCGATCGCCGCGCCCAGCGCCTCCAGCGCGTCGGCACTGCCGGACTTGGACGAGACGCTGCGGTTGCCGTGCTTGGCGACCTTGGCACCGCCGGCGGCGGCCACGAACATGGCGCAGGTGGAGATGTTGAAGGTATGCGAGCCATCGCCGCCGGTGCCGACGATGTCGACCATATGCCGGCGATCACTCACTTCCACGCGACGCGAGAACTCGCGCATCACCGTGGCTGCGCCGGCGATCTCGCCGATGGTTTCCTTCTTGACCCGCAGCCCGGTGAGGATGGCCGCGACCATCATGTCCGAGACCTCGCCGCGCATGATCTGGCGCATCAGCTCGACCATTTCGTCGTGGAAGATTTCGCGGTGTTCGATGGTGCGTTGCAGGGCTTCTTGCGGGGTGATGGGCATGGACGAGGACCGTGGCAAAACGTGAGAAAGATAGGCGGCAGCGAGCTTGATCGATCAATGCTGGCGCTGCAGTCGTGCATGGCGGCAATGCCATGCAGCGACGCGGCGCGCAGCGCTCACTGGCCCGGGCGCCGCATGCGGAAGCGTGCCTGCGCCTGCACTTCGAAATAGTCGGCGGCGCCGCCGGCGCGCAGAATCGTCTGCACAGCTGCGGGATCGTAGATGCCGTCCTGCAACGCCGCGTGCGCCAGATGCACGCCGACCACTTCGCCCAGGACCAGCCAGGTTTCGATGGCCTGCCCGGCTGCGCTCTGCAGCGGCAATAGCTGGCTGAGCCGGCATTCGAAACTGACCGGACTGGCTGCCACGCGCGGGGCACCGATCAGCCGCGATGGCGCCACCTGCAGCTCGGCCAATACGAACTCGTCGACCTCCGCCGGCACCATCGCCGCACTGGCGTTCATTGCCTCGGCCAACGGGCGCGTGGCCAGGTTCCAGCTGAACTCGCCGGTGGCTTCGATATTGCGCAGGCTGTCCTTGCGGCCGATGCTGGCGAAGCCGACGATCGGCGGCACGTAGTTGAACGCATTGAAGAAGCTGTAAGGGGCCAGATTGGCGATGCCCTCGGCGCTGCGCGAGCCGATCCAGCCGATCGGCCGCGGACCGACGATGGCATTGAACGGATCGTGCGGCAGCCCGTGGCCCTGGCCTGGTTCGTAGAAGTGGAAGCTGTCGCTGGCGGTGCTCATCGTGATCCGGATGCAGGTGTGAACGAAGCGAAGTGGGAAGCCGGCCGCATGCTATCGCGTAGGTCATTGCAGGCATTGCGCGCATCGATCGCTGGTGCATCGATGGCGCCGAAGACTGCATCGAGACCGACAAAGGTTGCGGCAGCCATTGCGACGTGCGTGCTGTGCATTTCGATCAGCGCTGCAGGAAGTTTTTCAGCAAGGCATGACCGTGCTGGGTCAGGATCGACTCGGGGTGGAACTGCACGCCTTCGACCGGAAACTGGCGATGACGCAGGCCCATGATCTCCTCGATCGAGCCATCCGGATTCTCGGTCCAGGCGGTGACTTCCAACGCGTCGGGCAAGGTGGTCTTGTCCACCACCAGCGAGTGGTAACGGGTTGCCTCGTAGCTGTCCGGCAGGCCGGCGAACACGCCCTTGCCCTGGTGGCGGATCGGCGAGGTCTTGCCATGCATGATGGTGTCGGCGCGGATCACATCGCCGCCGTAGACCTGCCCGATGCTTTGATGGCCCAGGCACACGCCCAGGATCGGCGTGGTCTGGCCCAGTTGCTCGATCAGCTGCAGCGAGATACCGGCCTCGTTCGGGGTGCACGGGCCGGGCGAGATCACGATGCGCTCGGGCCTGAGCGCGGCGATCTGATCCACGCTCATCGCGTCGTTGCGCACCACCGTGACCTCGGCGCCCAACGCCTGCAGGTACTGCACGAGGTTGTAGGTGAAGCTGTCGTAGTTGTCGAGCATCAGCAGCATGGCAGGGGACTCATTGCGCGATCAGGAAGACCGCATAGATATTTTGGGTGAAGGTCAGGCTGCCGGCGTCAGGTGACTCTGCGATCGGCGATGGCGCGTCATGACTGCCACGCACCTGACCAGCATCGAGCGAACCGGGACAGGCAACATTTCGGCGTTCGAGTTGCTTCATCTGTTTCGCTCCATCTGGTGCGCATGCTCATGGCACACCGGGATGAAGCGCGGCAACATCCGCGCAGAGCCGGTCGACCGACGCGGCCGTGGTCGCCCACGAGGTCACGAAGCGGATCACCTGACTGCCATCGGCGCGCACTTCCCAGCGCTCGAAGTCGTAGCCTTGCGCCAGCTGCGCGGCCTGCTGCGCGCTGACGGCGATGAACTGCTGGTTGGTCGGCGAATCGCTGGTGAACTGCGCGCCAGCGGCCAGCAATCCCGCGCGCAGGCGCTGGGCCATCGCATTGGCGTGTGCGGCCAGCTCGAAGAACAGGCCATCTTCGAACAGAGTGGCAAACTGCGATCCCAGCAGCATGCCCTTGGCCAGCAGCGCGCCGCGTTGCTTGATCAGGTAGCGGAAGTCGGCCTGCAAGGCAGGAGTGACGATGACCAGCGCTTCGCCGAGCAATGCGCCGTTCTTGGTGCCGCCGATGTAGAACGCATCGGTCAGCGCGGCGATCGTGGGCAGATCCAGATCGTTGCCCTCGGCGGTCAGCGCGGCGCCCAGGCGTGCGCCATCCAGATACAGCAGCAGATCGTGCGCGCGACAGAAACGCGACAGCGCCTCGAGCTCGGCACGGCTGTAGATGGTGCCACTCTCGGTGCTGTTGGAGATGTAGACCAGGCGCGGTTGCACCATGTGCTCGTTGCCGTGCACATCCAGCAATGGCTGGATCAGCGCCGGGGTCAGCTTGTCGTGCAACGCGGGTACGGTCAGCACCTTGTGGCCGGTCGCTTCGATGGCGCCGGTTTCGTGCGTGGCGATGTGCCCCGCTTCCACCGCGATCACCGCCTGATGCGGGCGCAGGAACGCCGCGATCGCGGTCAGGTTGGTCTGGGTACCGCCGACCAGCAAATGCACCTCGGCCTGCGCCTGCGCGACTGCGCTGCGGATCAACGCAACCGCACGCGCGGTATGCCGATCGGTGCCGTAGCCGGCGTTCTGCTCGGCGCTGGCCTGCGCCAAGGCCTGCAGCAGGCGCGGGTGCGCGCCCTCGCTGTAATCGTTGCGGAAGCTGATGCGCGCAGCGTTGCCCTGCCCGTCCATCACAGCCCCTTGGCCGCCTGCGCGACCGCACGGAACAGCGCGCGACCCTTGTTCATGGTCTCCTGCCATTCCAGATCCGGGTCGGAGTCGTAGACCACGCCGCCGCCGGCCTGCACGTACAGATACCCATCCTGGATCACCGCCGTGCGGATCGCGATGGCGGTGTCGGCATCGCCGTGCCAGCCGATGTAACCGACCGCGCCGGAATAGACGTTGCGCTTGACCGGCTCCAGTTCGCGGATGATCTCCAGCGCGCGGATCTTCGGCGCGCCGCTGACGGTGCCGGCCGGGAAGGTCGCACGCAGCACGTCGCTGTAATTCAGGCCGGCCTTGAGCGTGCCGGTGACCTCGCTGACGATGTGCATGACGTGGCTATAGCGTTCGATCACGAACTGCTCGCCCACCTTGACCGTGCCCGGTTCGGCCACGCGGCCGACATCGTTACGACCGAGATCGATCAGCATCACGTGCTCGGCGCGCTCTTTCGGGTCGGCCAGCAATTCGACTTCCAGCGCCTTGTCCTGCTCGGGCGTGGCACCACGCGGGCGGGTGCCGGCGATCGGCCGCACGGTGACCACCCCATCGCGCAGGCGCGCCAGGATTTCCGGCGAGGAGCCCACCACCTGCGTGCCGCCCACATCGAGAAAATACATGTACGGCGAGGGATTGAGCGCGCGCAGCGCGCGATACACATCCACCGGACGCGCACGGAACGGCACGCGCAAGCGCTGCGACGGCACCACCTGGAAGATGTCGCCGGCGCGCACGTATTCCTGCGCCTTGCGCACCACCGCGTGATATTCCTCGCGGGTAAACGAGGAGTGGAAGTCCGACTCGTCGATCGCATCGGAAACCTGCGCCTGCGGATACCCGGCACCGCCCTGACGCAGCCGGTGCGCCAGTTCGTCCAGGCGCCGGTTGGCGCGCACATAGGCCTGCGGCTGGCGCGGGTCGGCGTGCACGATCAGGTACAGCCGATCCTTGAGGTTGTCGAACACCGCCAGCTCTTCGGACAGCATCAGCAAGATGTCCGGCGTGCCCAGCTCATCGGGTTTGTCGCCGCTGCCCAGGCGCGGTTCGATGTACTGGATGCACTCGAAGCCGAACCAGCCGACCAGGCCGCCAGTGAAGCCGGGCAGGCCGTCGAGCTGCGGCACCGAATGCTCGGCGCGCAAGGCGTCCACTTCGGCCAGCGGGTCGGCGACCTCGCGGGTTTCCAGCACTTCGCCGTGCTCGCTGATTTCCAGCGTATGCCCGCGGAAGCTGTACACGCGCCGCGCCGGCAGGCCGATGATGGAATAGCGCCCGAAGCGTTCGCCACCTTCGACCGATTCGAACAGATAGGTGTAGGGGCCGTCGGCGAGCTTCAGATAGACCGACAGCGGCGTGTCCAGGTCGGACAGCACTTCGCGGACGACGGGAATACGGGTGTGACCTTCAGCGGCCTGGCGCTGGAACTGCTCTGCAGTGATCAAGACGACTTTCCTTCCGGGACTCTGTGGCGGGGCGGACGACGGCAACGGGCCACCATCGCCACCAGCGGCGAGCGGAAGAGAAGGAGCGTGGAGTCGTCAAGCGGGACACGTCCCTACTGTAGCGCAACTGCCGCGCCAGGGCAGCAGGCCCGAGGCGAAAGCCAAGCAAATTGCGAAGCCGGGCAGACCGGCCTGGCGCCGCACAACCAGCCCCGCTCTACCGATTCCCCAATCCCGATTCCCGATTCCCCACCCTCAAGCGCTCCGCAACGGGCACTCCACAGGCAAATGCATCCGCAACCGCGCCGGCACGCATTCGATGCGGAAATGCAGCGAGGTCTCCGGCTCGCCATCCAGGTTCAAGGTCAGCGGCTGATGGGCGACGATCTCCAGCCACGGCAGCCGCGCGCGCACGGCCACACGTTCCAGCGCGGCCTGTTTGCCGCCGGTGACCAGGGTGCCGAGGGTGGCGGCCACTTCGCCGTTGAGCGCGGGCACGATGGTGACGTCGAGCAGGCCATCGTCGATCAGGGCCTCCGGGCACAGCGCCTGGCCGCCGCCGGCCTGGCGCCCGTTGCCCAGGCCAAGCGCGATGAACTCGCCTTCCCAGTTGAAATCCGGGCCGCTGAAGCGGGCGCTGATCGGGTCGATGCGGCCCAGCCGCGACATGCCGGTGATCAGATACGCCAGGCCACCGAGCATCTTCTTCAGGCCTTCGTCGGTTTCGACGGTGACCTGGGTGCCGAACCCGCCACTGGCGACGTTGGCGCACCAGTGCGGGCCGTGCTCGGCATCGATGCGCAGCAGATCGATCGGCTCGGCAGGGCGCTCGGCAATCAGCGTTAGCGCAGCGAGCGGTTCGATCGGCAGGTTGGCGGCGGTGGCGAAGTCGTTGGCGGTGCCCAGCGGCACCAGGCCCAGCGATGGCAGCGTGGCGGCATCGGCGGTGTGATGCGCCAGCGCCGCGGCCACTTCGCTCAAGGTGCCGTCACCGCCGGCCGCGATCACGGTGTGGGCGCCGTCGGCAACCGCTTCGCCGACATAGCGCTCGGCATCGCCGTCTTCCCAGGTGACCCGCACCTCGAGCTGGATGCCACGCTTGCGCAGCGCTCCCACCGCCTCACGCAGGTCCAGATTGTCGGTGGACTTGCCGTTGAGGATCAGACGCCAGTGGGACGCGGCCATGCACGCTGCCAATGCTGTGGGGGTGGTGGACGCAGGCTAGCAGCGGCCCGCTGCGCGCATCGTGAATACGCAATGTCGTCGGGCTGTCATCGGCATGTCACCGAGAACCCGGAGAGTGGAAGGCCATAGCAGGGACGACGGGCGGAGGCAGGATCAGCCTCCAATTTTCTCGAAGGCCGCTCCAAGGGGAGCGGCCTTCTCTTTGCGTGCCGCGGCGGCGCGCAGGGCGCGCTCAGGCGCCGGCGGCGAACGCGGCCAGGCGCTCGCCGTCGAGCCGGTAGACGGTCCAGCCGTCCATCGGGCGCGCACCGGCCGCCTGATAGAAGTCGATGGCCGGCTGGTTCCAGTCCAGCACCGACCATTCGAAACGCCCGCAGCCACGCTGCACGGCCAACCGGGCCAGGTGCCGCAGCAAGGCCAGACCGGCACCCTGCCCGCGCGCCTGCGGGCGCACGAACAGGTCTTCCAGATACAGGCCGTTGCGGCCGAGCCAGGTCGAGTAATTGAAGAAATACACCGCAAATCCCAGGGCCTGGCCGTCCTGCTCGCAGATCAGCGCATGCGCGGTGGCGCCCTCGCCGAACAGGCTGGCGCGCAGGTCCTGCGGGCTGGCCTTGACCGCATCGGGCTCGCGTTCGTACACCGCCAGTGCAGTGATCAGCTCATGCAGCAGCGCCACATCGTCAGGCGTGGCGGCGCGGATCTGCAGCGCGGGCGCGCTCATCGCACCGCATCCACCGCCGCGCGCATCTGCGCGATCACCTGTGCATAGTCGGGCGCATTGAAGATCGCCGAGCCGGCAACGAAGGTGTCGGCACCGGCGGCAGCGATCGCGCCGATGTTGTCGGCCTTGACCCCGCCATCGATCTCCAGCCGGATCGGCTTGCCCAGGGCGTCGATCCTGCTGCGGATGGCACGCAGCTTGTCCAGCGCCGAGGGAATGAAGGCCTGCCCGCCGAAGCCGGGATTGACCGACATCACCAGCACCAGGTCCAGCTCGGGCAGCACCCAGTCCAGAATGTCCACCGGGGTGGCCGGGTTGAGCACCAGGCCGGCCTGGCAGCCGTGCGACTTGATCAGCTGGATCGTGCGGTGCACATGGCGGCTGGCTTCGGGATGGAAGCTGATGGTGGTGGCGCCGGCCTCGGCGAAGTCCGGCACGATGCGGTCCACCGGCTCGACCATCAGGTGCACGTCGATCGGCGCGGTGATGCCGTGCTTGCGCAGCGCCTGGCACACCATCGGGCCGATGGTGAGGTTGGGCACGTAATGGTTGTCCATCACGTCGAAGTGCACCCAGTCGGCGCCGGCCTTCAGGACGTTGTTCACTTCCTCGCCCAGACGGGCGAAATCGGCGGACAGGATGGACGGGGCAATCGCCGTCGGTTGCATGGGCAGCTCGTCAAGGAACGGAAAACACATTGTCGCAGGCGCGCAAAGCCAGTGCATCCGCAGCGGTCCAGGCTGCGTATGCACCTGAACCGGCGCACCGCGCCCTTTCGCCAAGGACACCGCATGAAGACCACCCCGCTCGCCTCCGCTGCGCTCGTTTTGATGGCCCTCGCCCCCTCCGCCTGGGCCCAGACCGGCCCGGCCGACTGGTCAGGTTTCTCGATCGGCGCCAATGTCGGCGGTGCCGACGTCAGTGGCGTTTCCGGCGGCCGCTTCGGCTTTGACACCAACCTGGATGGCCGCGACGGCGACCAGGTCAGCACCCCGACCGGCGCCGATGCCTTCTCGCCCGGGTTCTGCGGCGGCGCGGCGGCCGGGCGCACCCCGGCCAGCGGCTGCAGCAAGGACAAGGGCGGCGCCGAATACGGTGCGCGGCTGGGTTACGACTGGCAGGCCGGCAACTGGGTCTACGGCGTCGTTGCCGAGTACACCCGCAACGACCTGCGCGACAGCGTCAGCGCCTTCAGCACCACCCCGGCGTTCTACACCTTCACCCGCCAGCTCAACCGCACCGCCGCACTGCGCGGCCGTATCGGTTATGCCTTTGGCGCGCAGGGCGACTTTCTGGCCTATTTCACCGCTGGCGTGGCACGCGGCGAGTTCGATCACAGCTTCTCCAGCAGCAACACCGCCAACAGCTTCACCAGCAGCGGCGGCGACAGCGCCGACGGCTACCAGGCCGGCCTGGGCCTGCAGCGCCGCCTGAGCGACAACGTCTCGGTCGGTGTGGAATACCTGTTCACCCGCCTGCAGGACGAAGACACCCGCGTGCGGGTCGGGCCGGGCACTGCGCCGGCGACCAACCCGTTCCTGCGCGTCAATCCGGCCGGCACCGACCTGCGCCGCAGCGATACCGACTTTTCGTCGAATGCGGTGCGCCTGACGGCGACCTATCGCTTCTGAGTGTTCGGCGCCTGAGTGACCGCGCCTGACCTGTCATGGGTCGGGCGTTTTCATTTTTGGCGCCCATGCCGACCCTGTGTGGGTGCCTGGCAGCGATATTGCAGCGTAGGCTGGATCAGCGTTTGCGCAGGCGCTGGATCCGATCGTAGGCCGCATTGATCTGGCTGGCCTTCTTCTCCGCCTGGCGGCGTGCTTCCGGCTCGGCGTTGGCCACCTTGTCGGGGTGGTAGCGCGACATCAGCCGACGGTAGGCCAGGTCGATCTCGGCGGTGGTGGCGTCCGGCTCCAGTCCCAGCGCTTCGTACGGGTTGTCGGCGCGGCGCTTGAACCAGCCGGCGTCCACCGCATGCCCGATCGCCAGGCCGATCATCAGCCCGAGTACCGGCGCGCCGCGGAACAGCAGGGCGCCGGCCAGTGCGCCGAGCAGTTTTCCGTACCAGGACATGGGCGATCGGGGGGCGGGATGGCGGGCTGGCGATCTTACCCGAACGCCCGCCCGGCCTGGCTGACGCGGCATGCACGCCGCCCACCGGGGCGGCCCCAATAAATCCAGCGGCGCGCGCCGAAGCGCCGTACACTACGCGGCCCGCTGCCCACCCGCGGGCCCGCCGGGTCCCGGGGACAGCGTCATTGCGACGTCCTTAGGAGTGCCTGTGTCGACCACGCTGTTGCAATCCGATCTGCCCGGCCTGCCGTTGCGTCACCGTGGCAAGGTCCGCGATGTCTTCGACATTCCCCGCGAGCGCCTGCCCGCCGATGCGCCCCCGGGCGATTATCTGTTGATGGTGGCGACCGACCGCCTGTCCGCGTTCGACGTGGTGCTGCCCGACCCGATCCCCGGCAAGGGCGAGATGCTGTGCCAGGTCTCCAACTTCTGGTTCCACAAGACCGAACACCTGATGCCCAACCATCTGGTCGACATCACCGTGGAGCAGGTCTTGCCCGAGGGCGTAGACCCGGCGCTGTATGCCAAGCGCGCCGTGGTCACGCGCAAGCTCAAGCCGGTGCCGGTGGAAGCGATCGCACGCGGCTATCTGATCGGCAGCGGCTGGAAGGATTACCAGCGTACCGGCAAGATCAGCGGCATCGAACTTCCCGACGGCCTGCGCCAGGCCGAGAAACTGCCCGAGCCGATCTTTACCCCGTCGACCAAGGCCGCGGTCGGCGACCATGACGAAAACATCGACTTCGATGCGATGGTCATGACCGTCGGCGCCGAGCTTGCCGAACGCGTCCGCGATGCCACCTTGCGCATCTACCGTTTCGCCGCCGACTTTGCCGCCGAGCGCGGCATTCTGCTGGCCGACACCAAGTTCGAATTCGGCACCGATGCCGATGGCCGCCTGTACATCATGGACGAGATGCTGACCCCGGACTCGTCGCGTTACTGGCCGGCCGACCAGTACGAACTCGGCACCAGCCCGCCCAGCTACGACAAGCAGTTCGTGCGCGATTATCTGGAAACCCTGGACTGGGGCAAGACCGCACCCGGCCCCAGCCTGCCGGCAGAAGTGATCGAACGCACGCGCGCAAAATATGCCGAAGCATTGCAGCGGTTGGCGGGTATTTCGGTCGATTGATCTCCAAGGCCCCGCGTCCGGGGCTTTGAGGCTGTAGTAAAGCAACAATGGCGGGCAGCGCTCTTTATTGAGCGCTGAAGGACGCACCTGACGCGGTCTGTTGCCCAGAAAAGTCGCAATGGCGCTCTCATACTTTTCATTCCGCAGCCGCGTCGGACAGAAACCTCCGTATTACCGCGTCATTGCGATTCCTGCAGACAGCGTCGCCGGATGCAAGAACAACCCGGCATGCGGAACATATGGCGACAGGCCGATCCAACGCTCGAAGACCGCCACTGGCGAGAGCTGAAATGTTGCCGCGCCGGGCCAGTATGTCGGCGACTGCGCGCAGGGATGGGTGGGTGCGGATGCACCCGATGTATTTTCAAACGGGATATAGTCAGCCGCGCCATACCGGATAAATCCCCGGCCAAACCATGATCAAATCATCATGACTTTTGCGCAGGATCGATCGAGATAGCCCGGCGTTGCTGACCGCAATCAATGGCCGTGGACTCACCCGAGCACCGGGGCCACCGTCAGGCTGCTTGTTCTGCGAGGGTATTGGCCTGCCGCATGCCGGCCAGTTTGCGCAAGCCACGACTCTGCCAGCCTTCACACATTGGCAAGCAGCGCGCGTATACCATCCCGCCCGCGTTCCAGTTGCCCCGCAATGATCAGGAGGATCCCTTGGCCCTTTTTCGAACGTCCCTGCACGCTTTCGCACTGAGCCTGGCGTTGGTCGCCTGCAAGCCGCAAGCTGAGCCCGCCGGCGCTGCGACGCCTGCTGCGAATGCAGCACCCGCAGCCCCGGCACCTGCCACCGCTCCGGCAACGCCTGCGCAGGCGACAACCTGCCCCAGCGCCGACTTCTCTGCATTTCTGAAAAGCTTCAGTGCAGACATTGCGGTACAGGAAAAGGCCACCGCCGATCCGCTGACGATGATCCAACTCGACCCGGACGCGCAGCCCGAGCCCACACCGGTCACCCGCACGGTTCCGCTGGCCAAGGTCGAATGGCCTGTCATTCCCAACCTGGAGGCAGCCCGCAACGGCGGCCGCGAGGTCACGATTTCCGAAGAGGCCGATGGCCGCCAGGTACTGGTCCGCACGCCGGACACTGGCGATCAGCAGGTCTACCACTTCGCCCAGCGCCCCTGCTGGATGCTGGTTAAGGTGGACGACCAGTCCCTTTAATCAGCGCGCTAGTGGCGACACTGGTAATGGCGCATCCGCCAACGTTTCAGGAGATAACCTTGCGTCCTTTCCGACTGATTGGCCCTGCATTGGCAGTTGCACTCGCGGCCTGTAACGGACCTCAAGCTGGTGGTGCGGCCGAGCAGTCGAACGCCGCTGCCGGTACCGCGGCGACGCAGCCGTCCGCACCTGCCGCACCAACCCCCGCAACACCGACACAAGGGACTGTACCTATGGGCACGATAGACTCCTTCATTCCGGCGGGATCGAAGGCTCTGGAGACCATCCGTGGCGATCTGACTGGCGCGGGCCGCTCCGATGCGTTGGTGGTGATTTCCCCATCCAGCACCGGCGCCGAAAAACTTGGCGAGGGACAACCGCGTACGGTTCTGCTGCTGACGCAGACCGCCGACGGTGCGATGCAGAAGGCCTCAGAAAATAGCAAGATCGTGCCATGCGCCCGTTGCGGCGGTCTGGCAGGCGACCCTTACGCGTTTTCGCGCATCCAGACCGGGCAATTCACCATTTCCATTTCCGGCGGATCGCGCGAGCGCTGGGCAGACGACTTCACGTTTAAGTATTCGGCAGACAAGCAGACCTGGTTGCTGGACAAGGTGGTGCGTGACCTGTCCGATACCGAGACCGAGCAGCACAACACCCTGGAATTGACCGCCAAAGACTTCGGCACGGTGGCGTTTCAGGAGTTTGATCCATCCACATTGAAGAAAGCTGCGGCATTGGACGACGCCGCAGCCGAGAAGGCGAATTAAAGGGACGTAATGGTTTGCACGGACAAGGAAGGAGTCCGTTATTTCATGTTGCTGAGAAATGAGGAGTTACACCATGGCAACCGATCGTGAAACAGGGCTGCTCCAATCAGCCTATGCTGCAGGCATTACCCAGCCGAAGGAGCTGGCAAACTTCATGGCCCAGGTGGGTCATGAATCGATGGGCCTCAACCGCCTGGAAGAAGGGTTCCGCTATACGCACGGATCCTCACAGGTGAGTTCGAAGGTGCGCTCCGCACTGCGTGAGGGCCCCGAAGCCCTGGAGCAGGCACGTCTGGATGCCCTGCGGGGGCAACCGGAAAAACTGGCCGAATTGATGTATGGCGGACGCATGGGCAATAACGAGCCCGGCGACGGCTACTTGTACCGTGGCCGCGGTTATATGCAGCTCACCGGCAAGGACCAATATCGTGCGGCGGGCGAAGCGTTGAACCTGGATCTGGTGGCACACCCCGATCTGGCGGCACAACCTGAAAACGCATCCCGCATCGCCACTTGGTACTGGCAAAACAACGTGCCGCAGGCCGCCAGGCAGGACGCGCATGCGGCAGGTGTTGCGATCAACGGCGGCGATCCGCCAAATGGATTGGCCGACCGCGAGAACCGGTTTGCCCGCTGGCAGCGCGATATCACTCCAGAACTGATGAACAACCTGGCCCATGGCCAGCTCGGACAGCCGGTGCAGCACACTGCACCAGCACCTGTGCAGCCACAGCATGGTGGATCCAGCTCGTTTCAGCAGACGATGGAACGGATGCTCCCACCGCAGAACGGGACGGCACCGCACATCACCGGCCATTACGGCGAGCATCGCAGTGCCCGTGATCACGGCGGTACCGACTTCAACTACCAGGGTGGCCAGACAGGCCGCAACATGCAGCACCCGACGGTGCATTCGCCGGTCGCCGGAACCGTCACCTTCGCGGGCGGCAACTACGGCACCGTCAAGATTCGCGATGCACAGGGCAACTCGCACGAGATCCTGCACCTGGACGCGCTCAAGGTGAAGGAAGGTCAGACGCTGTCTGCAGGCGATGCCATCGGCACAATGGGTGGACGCGGCCCGAACGGTAACAGCCAGTACGCGCAGCACGTGCATTACCAGCTGCGCGATGCCAACGGCAAGCTGACCAGTCCGGAGACATTCTGGAATCAGGGCCATCAGCAGGAGTCCGGCGCGCGCCACCCCCAGCCGGCGACAGCGGGTGGCAATGGCACGCTGCGGCATGGCGAGCAAGGCAGTGATGTCGGCAAGCTGCAGCAGGACCTCAACCGTCTCGGCGTGCGCGATGCGCAGGGCAACCGGCTTGCCGAGGATGGCCGCTTTGGCGACAACACGCGTGAGGCGGTGATTGCGTTCCAGAAGCAGCACGGGCTGCAGCCCGATGGCGTGGTGGGGCGCAACACGCAGGCCGCGTTGTCCGCACAACCGGCCCAGGCACAGGCAGCGCAGACGCCGGTTGCTGCGCCCAAGGGGCCGTCGCTCGACGATGCCTCGCATCCGGACCATGCCTTGCACAACGCGATCCGCAGCAAGCTGCCCAGCATGATCTCCAACGAGACCGCGGCCCACGTCACCCTGCAGGCCAAGCAGAACGGTATCGATTCGGCAGACAAACTGCAGAACGTCACCGTGCAGGATGGCAAGGCATTTGTCATGGGCACCACGCCGGGCTTCCGTGCGGCGGTGGATCTGAACCAGCCAGCTCCCCCGCTGGAACAGACCAATGCGCAATTGCTGGCTGGCCAGGCTTCGCAGCAGCGTGCGCAGGATGAGCAGCAGCGGGTCGCGATCGGCGGCCGCTGACGGTTCAACGCCGCAGCACGAAAAACCGGCCAGATGTCTGGCCGGTTTTTTTGTGCCTGTCTGCTTTCGACAGTAGCGCCGAGAGCGTCGCTGCGGCCGCGTCTGACTGCACACACCTGCGCGGATTGCCTGTTGTTGCCAGCGGATTGTGCGTCGCTGGAGGTTGGTGCACCCTCCAGATTGCGACAATACGGCGTGCCTGCCGCGCTGGTGATGTTGCACACGCAGCGACACTCCTGCTGCTCTGCGATGCCCTCCACACCGCAAAGTGGCGCGGCGCACAGAACGCAACACAGCTGTAACTTTTACTACTGTGCTGTCGTGGACTGTGCAAATTTATCTGCCGGCACCTGTTGCCAGTCGCGATCGGCCGTGATGCGTATCGCCGCCGATCTTTGCATTGCACGTTTTCGGGGAGAGAGTCGTCATGCGAGTTCATGTCCTGGGCGCAGCGATCTGCTGCGCGCTATCGTTGTCTGCTGTCGCCACTGCTGCGGATCTTTCCGCGGATGCCGCGGTGTCGCGCGCGCAATCCTTGTTGGGCAATCACGCTGCGGCGCTGGCCAATCGTGCAACGGCCGATGCGTTTGTCGCGCGCGACAGCATTGTCGATGCCGACGGCAGCGAGCATGCGCGCTTCGATCGTACGTATCAGGGCCTGCCGGTGATCGGCGGCGATGTGGTGGTGCATTCGCGGCGCGGAGTGATGCGTCAGTTGAGCCAGAGCATGGACACCAGCGTGCGCCCGAGCATCGTGCCCGGCATCGATGCCGACACGGCAGTGCGCGCGGCCGGTGCGCAGTTCGATCTGGCACCCGATGCCGCGCCGCGCGCAAGCCTGGCCTTGTATGCGCGTCAGGGCGCACCGCGGCTGGTCTATGAAGTGATCTACAGCGGCATCAAGCCCGATCAGACGCCGACCGAAATGCATTACATCGTCGACGCAATCAATCAACGCATTCTCGAATCCTGGGACACGGTGCACACCGCCTGCGCGGGTGGCACCAATGCGGCCGGCACCGGGCGTTCGCTGTATGCAGGCAGCGTGGCGTTGGCAACGACGCGTTGCAGCAGCGGTTACGAGTTGACCGATCTGAGCCGCGGCAGCGGCGCCACCTACAACATGCGCAACAGCACCTCTGGCAACGGCACGCTGGTCACCGATGCCGACAACGCCTGGGGCAGCGGCGCCAACAGCGATACGGTGACCGCGGCAGTGGATGCGCATTACGGCGTGGCGTTGACCTGGGACTATTTCCGCACCACCCATGCGCGCAGCGGCATCGCCAACGATGGTATCGGTGCGCGCAGCCGCGTGCATTACGGTAGCCGCTACAACAACGCGTTCTGGCAGGACAGCTGCTTCTGCATGACCTTCGGCGATGGCGACGGCAGCACGTTCACGCCGCTGGTGTCGGTGGATGTGGCCGGCCACGAGATGACCCACGGCGTGACTAGCCGCACCGCGCGCCTGGTGTATTCGGGCGAGTCGGGCGGCCTGAACGAAGCCACGTCCGACATCATGGGCGCGATGGTGGAGTACTCCGCCAACAACAGCGCGCAGCCGGGCAATTACCTGATCGGCGAGAAGATCATCCCGGGCAACAGCAGCGGGACGCTGGCCCTGCGCTACATGTTCAAGCCCAGCCTGGATGGCGATTCGCCCGATTGCTACAGCAGCAGCCTGGGCTCGCTCAATGTGCATTACAGCTCGGGCGTGGCCAACCATTTCTACTATCTGCTGGCCGAAGGCGCGGTAGTGCCGAGCGGCTTCGGGTCGGGCACCAGCTGGAACGTGACGCCGGCCGGGCTGGTCTGCAACGGCAATACGGCATTGACGGCGATCGGCCGGGCGGCGGCCAGCCGCATCTGGTACCGCGCGTTGACGGTCTACATGACCTCCTCGACCAACTACGCGGCCGCACGCAGGGCCACGTTGAGCGCGGCCACCGATCTGTATGGCAGTAGCTCCACGCAGTACCGCGCGGTTGCTGCAGCGTGGAGCGCCGTGTCGGTCAACTGATGCACACCGGCCCCTGCCACGCGCACTGTGCGTGGCAGAGAGTACGGCTGCCACAGCGCCATCCGCGCGCGTATGCTTGGGTCATTCCTGGGAGGGAACATGACCGAACGCACCAAGACCGCGCGACCGATCGACCGCTATTTCGCCAGCTACGCCGACGATCACCGCAACACCACCAATCAGCAGATCCACGTGCTGGCGGTGCCGGCGATCCTGTGGTCCGTGGTGGCCCTGCTGTGGTGCATCCCGGTTGGCGGCACCTGGTTCAGCAGCGGCGTGTGGGCGGCGTTGTCGATGTTCGCGGCTTGGTCGTACTACAACCGCCTATCGCGTCCGCTCGGGCTGGGCATGCTGGGGATCTTCTTTTTCTTCGGCTGCCTGTGCCGGTTGCTCGAAGGCAGACTCGGGCTCACCGGGCTGTTCGCCACGGCGCTGACGGTGTTCGTGCTGGCCTGGGTCGCGCAATTCGTCGGCCACCGGATCGAAGGCCGCAAGCCGAGCTTCCTGACCGACCTGACCTATCTGCTGATCGGGCCGATCTGGGTACTGGCCAAGCTCTATCGTCAGCTGGGTTGGCGGTACTGAGCGCGAGTGACAGCCAGAACATAGCCGGTCGCCGGCGGGGTCATGACCTGAAAGCAGCGGATTACGCCGAAGCGCTGCAGCGGCTAACGGTCATGCCGCATCGCCCTGCGCAGCAGAGCTAGCGGACCGCGCGCCATGCAGGTCTTCGAAGCACATCCGCCCAGACGAGCCTCACTCGCCGATGCCGAGTTCTTCGGGCAGGGGACGAAAGGCGCGCGGCGCATAACCGAAGTCGCGACGCGCCGGTTCCAGGTCAAACACCAGGTCATCGCGCATGCGCTGCAATGCGGCCGCATTGATGCCACGCAGGCGCCCCAGCCGCTGCGCAGCGGTGAGGGCAAGGCCGAACAGTCCGGGCGGCACCTGATACAGCCGCGCCGGTCGTGGCAGTGCTGCCAGCACGCGCTCCACCATCTGCGTATAGGCCAGCACTTCGCCGCCGCCGACGGCATAGCTGCGCTGCTGTGTCGCCGGCTGGGTGACCACCGCCAGTGCGGCGCTGGCCAGATCGTCCACATGCACCGGCTGGCGCAGCCCTGTCGCGTTGGCCGGCAGCACGAAGGCGCCGGTGCGCTGCGCCAGCCCGGCGATCTGGGTGAGCGTGCGGTCGCGCCCGGCACCGTAGACCAGGGTCGGGCGCAGTACCGTCGCCGCAGCGCCACGCGCCTGGGCTGCGGAAAACAGCGCCTGTTCGGCATTTGCCAGGCGCTGTGCGACATCGCGCTCGGCCGCGTCGATCGAGTGTTCCTTGACCTCCAGGCTGGTGGAACCGAACGCCACGATGCGCGGAGCACGCACCGGATTTTCGACATACCAACGCGCGAAATGGTCCAGCGGACCGCAGCTGAAGATCACCTCGAATGCCTCGCCCGCGGCAGCCGGCATGGCCAGATCGCCCTGCCGCCAGATCAGCCCGGCACGCGCGGCACGTGGCTGGCGCGACCAGGCCGTCACCTGCCAACCGCGGCCGAGCAGCCGCGTCAGCAGGCGTTCGCCGATCTGACCGCTGCCGCCGAACACCAGGGCGCGCGGCGCAGAAACGGCAGTGGACGGAGCGGGATCGGCAGCAGTCACAGGGCTCGGATGCAGTCTGGGTGATCCCAGCATAGCGAGTGACAGGCAGCGGCGCGACGCCGATCCGGCCGCGATTTGCGCAGGCGCGCAGCCACGGCGTTGACGCTGGCGTCAGTCAACGATTTGTTAAGCTCTCTGGCCTGCTCGCGAATCTTGTGTTCCCTGCATGCCTTTCTCGCTGGAAATCCTGCTTGCGCTGCCATTTGTGATGGCGGCCGCCACTGCGCTGCTCTGGCGCACCTCCCGTTCGATCACTGCGTGGTTGGCTGCGGCCGCGCCGTTGGGCGGGCTGGTCATCCTGGCGACGCTCACACCGGCCGTATTGCGCGGTGAGGTGATCGGCAGCCAGTACCCATGGTTGCCGCAGATCGGCCTGATGTTCTCGTTGCGGCTCGATGGCCTGGCGTGGATGTTCGCGTTACTGGTGCTGGGCATCGGTGCGCTGGTGGTGATGTATGCGCATTACTACCTGAGTGCACGCGACAGCGCATCGCGTTTCTTCGCCTATCTCATGCTGTTCATGGGCGCGATGCTCGGCATGGTGCTGTCGGGCAATCTGCTGTTGCTGATGGTGTTCTGGGAACTCACCAGCATCAGTTCGTTCCTGTTGATCGGCTTCTGGTCGCACCGCAAGGATGCGCGCGAAGGCGCGCGCATGGCCTTCGTGCTGACGGCCGGTGGCGGCCTGGCCCTGCTCGGCGGCATCCTGATGATCGGCCGCATCGTCGGCAGTTTCCAGCTGGATGCGGTGCTGGCGGCCGGCGATCTGATTCGCGCCAGTCCGTTGTATCCGTATGCACTGGGGTTGGTGCTGCTGGGCATCTTCACCAAGAGCGCGCAGTTCCCGTTCCACTTCTGGTTGCCGCACGCGATGGCGGCGCCGACACCGGTGTCGGCGTACCTGCATTCGGCCACGATGGTGAAGGCCGGCGTGTTCCTGCTGGCGCGCCTGCATCCTGCCCTGGCCGGCACCGACCTGTTCTTCTACACGGTCACCAGCATCGGTGCGATCACGCTGTTGCTCGGCGCATGGCACGCGATCTTCCAGCACGATCTCAAGGGCGTGCTGGCGTACTCGACCATCTCGCATCTGGGCCTGATCACCATGCTGTTCGGCCTGTCCACGCCGATGGCGGTGGTGGCCGGCGTGTTCCACATCCTCAACCATGCGGTGTTCAAGGCCTCGTTGTTCATGGCCGCCGGCATCATCGACCACGAGACCGGCACGCGCGACATGCGCAAGCTGGGCAACCTGCGCCGCCTGATGCCGGTCACCAGCGTGCTGGCGATCACCGCCTCGCTGGCGATGGCCGGCGTTCCGCTGCTCAACGGCTTTTTGTCCAAGGAAATGTTCTTTGCCGTGGCGCTGGAAACCGATGCGCCGCAGACGATGCGGGTATTGGCCAGCATCGCCGCACTGCTGGCCGGCCTGCTCGGCGTGGCCTACAGCCTGCGCTTCGTGCACGACACCTTCTTCGGCCAGGGCCCACGCGATCTGGACACCACTCCGCACGAGCCGCCGCGCTGGATGCGGATTCCGGTGGATGTGCTGGTGCTGATCTGCGTGGCCGTGGGCATCGTGCCGGCCTGGACCATCGCGCCGGTGCTGCGCGCCGGTGCCAGCGCCATCCTGGGCGCGCGCCTGCCCGACTACAGCCTGGCGCTGTGGCATGGCTGGAACTGGCCGCTGGCGATGAGCATCGCCGGCATGGTGGGCGGCACCCTGTTGTACATGGCGCTGCGCCGCACGCTGGACATGTACGCGATCCAGAACCGCTCACCCGGCAAGGCGCTGTTCAACTGGAACCTGCGCGCGCTGTTCGCCGGCACCGTGCGCATGACCGATGCGGTCACCAACGGCAACCTGCAACGCATGCTGATGCTGCTGGTGCTGAGCGCTGTCGTAGTGGCGCTGGTGCCGTTCCTGCAGGGCGGTGCATTGCCGGCCTGGCCGGCGCCCACCCCGCTGCCGCTGCTGGGCTGGACGATCTGGCTGCTGATGATCGCCTGCGCCCTGGGCAGCCTGTTCCTGTACAAGCAGCGCCTGCTCGCGGTGCTGGTGCTGGGTGGCACCGGCCTGGCGGTCAGCATGACCTTCGTGTTCCTGTCGGCACCGGATCTTGCGTTGACCCAGTTGCTGGTGGAGATGGTGACGCTGGTGCTGATGCTGCTGGCGATGAATTACCTGCCCGAGCGCTCGTTGCCCGAGCCCGCGCGCCTGCGCAAGCTCCGCGATGCCGGCATCGCCGTCGTCGGTGGTGCCGGGCTTGCCGCATTGGCCTATACCTTGATGACCCAGCCCAGCCACACGGTTGCCGGCGAGCTGCTGCAGCGTGCGCTGCCGGAAGCCTACGGGCGCAACGTGGTCAACGTGATCCTGGTGGATTTCCGCGGCTTCGATACCTTCGGCGAGATCACCGTGTTCGCGATCGCCGGGCTGGTAGTGCACGCGCTGCTGCGGCGCTCGCGGATGGCGCCGGAGCGCAGCATGCCCGGCCCGCCGATCAAGTTGCCGGTGCCGGCCGATCTGGCGCAGATCATGTTCCCGCTGACGCTGACGGTGTCCTTGTTCCTGTTCCTGCGCGGCCATAACGCGCCCGGTGGCGGCTTCATCGCCGGGCTGGTGCTGGCGGTGCCGTTGCTGATGCAGTACGTGATCCAGGGTGCCGCGTCGGTGGAATCGCGCTTCGGCTTCGACTACATCCGCCTGATCGGCATCGGCCTGCTGTGCGCGCTGGTCAGCGGCGCCGGTGCGCTGGTGTTCGGCATGCCGTTCCTGAGCAGCGGGCATCTGGAGATTCCGTTGCCGCTGCTGGGCGACCTGGAACTGGCCAGCGCGCTGGGCTTCGATGTCGGCGTGTATCTGGTGGTGTTCGGTGCGGCGATGCTGATGCTGTCGATGATGGGCACGATCAAACCCTCGCGCACGCGCAGCTCGCAGCGCGGCGAGATCGACCCCACCCAACGTTCGACACGCACCGCGGAGCAGCATTGATGGAACTGGCAGTGGCAAGCGCGATCGGCGTTCTCACCGCATTGGCGATCTACCTGTTGCTGCGCGCACGCAGCTTCGACGTGATCCTGGGGATGACCTTCCTGTCGTACGCGACCAACCTGCTGATCTTCGCCGGTGGGCGGCTGCGCAGCGGCCAGGCGCCGGTGCTGCGCGAGGGCGTGCCGGCCGACCTGATGCACTACACCGACCCGTTGCCGCAGGCGCTGGTGCTGACCGCGATCGTGATCGCCTTCGCGATGACCGCGGTGAGCCTGGTGCTGGCGATCCGCAGCCGCAGCGACAACGGCAGCGATCATGTGGATGCGCATGAAGACGCCACCACCGGCGTGGATACGCGCGAGGCCCGGCGATGAACCATCTGCTGATCCTGCCGATCCTGATCCCGATGCTGGGCGCGTCGGCGTCGCTGTTCGTCGAACACCGACGCTATGGGCCGCGCGTGCAGCGCACGGTGGCATGGGCGAGCATGGCCTTGCTGGCCGCAGCGGTCATCGCCTTGTTCGCGCGCGCCGCCGAAGGCCAGGTGCTGGTGTACCTGCTCGGCGACTGGCCGGCGCGCATCGGCATCGTGCTGATGGGCGACCGCCTGTCGGCGTGGATGCTGTTGACCACCCTGATCCTGGGCGCGGCCTGCCTGCTGCATGCCTGCGCCGGCTGGGACCGGCGCGCGCCGCATTTCCATGCACTGTTCCAGTTCCAGCTGATGGGCTTGAACGGTGCGTTCCTGACCGGCGACATCTTCAACCTGTTCGTGTTCTTCGAAGTGATGCTGATCGCCTCCTACGGTCTGCTGCTCAGCGGCGGGCGCGGGCTGCAGATGCGTGTGGGCCTGCATTACGTGGTGTTCAACGTGTGCGCGTCGACCCTGTTCCTGATCGCGCTGGGCCTGTTGTTCGGCGTGTTCGGCACCTTGAACATGGCCGAGCTGTCGCAACGCATCGCCGCGTTGCCGGCGCAGGACCTGCCGCTGGCCAAGGCCAGCCTGGGCCTGTTGCTGCTGGTGTTCTGCAGCAAGGCCGCGTTGCTGCCGCTGTACCTGTGGCTGCCGGAGACCTATTCGCGCGCGCCGGCGGCGGTGGCGGCGTTGTTTGCGATCATGACCAAGGTCGGGCTGTACGCGACCCTGCGGGTGTCGGCGCTGTGGTTCGGCACCAGTGCCGGCGCGCTGCAGGGCTTCGGCCGCCACGCATTGCTGTGGCTGGGCATCGCCACGCTGCTGATGGCCGCCTTCGGGGTGATGGCCGCATCGCGGCTACGGGTGATGGTGTCGTATCTGGTGGTGTTCTCGGCGGCGACATTGTTCATCGCCTTCTCGCTGGACGATGCCGGCGCGTTGGGTGCAGGCCTGTACTACCTGCCGCATAGCAGCTTCGTGGCCGCGGCGTTGTTCATGGTGTCGGACCTGATCCGGCGTCGCCGTGGCAGCGCCAGCGACCGCAAGGAAGTGGTCGCGCCGCTGCCGCGGCGCGGGATCCCCGGCGCGATGTTCATGGTCGCCGCGGTGGCGGTCGCCGGGCTGCCGCCGTTGTCCGGCTTCCTGGCCAAGGCCGCGTTGCTGCAGCACGTGCCCGAGGGCCTGGTCGGGCCAGTGTGGTTCGCCATCCTGGGCAGCAGCCTGCTGGTGGTGATCGGCCTGACGCGTGCCGGCGTGCGCCTGTTCTGGCGCGTGCCCGAAGCGGTGCAGGACGTTCCCGAGCTGCAGCCGCAACGGCGTGCACGCATGCGCCCTGTGGAAACCGCCGCCACGCTGCTATTGCTGGGCGGGGTGGTGGCGATGACGGCCGGTGCCGGCCCGTTGATGCGCTACACCGACGCGGCTGGCGTGCAGCTGCGCGACCCCGGCGCCTACGTCGAGCAGGTCCGCGCCACCACGCCGCAACGGAGGCAGCCATGAGCACGCGCCTGCCGCTGCGCAGCCGGCTGCTGCCCTCGCCGTCGCTGAGCGTGACGGTCTTCATTTTCTGGCTGTTGCTCAGCGACAGCTTCGGGCCGCAGCAATGGGTGCTGGGCTTGTTGCTCGGCTGGGTGGTGCCGATCTTTGCGGCGCGCCTGGACCGCGAGTTCGCCCGCATCGGCTCGCTGCGTTCGGTGCCGCGCATGTTGCTGGTGGCCGCCGGCGATATCGTGCGCTCCAACATCAAGGTGGCCGGCCAGGTGCTCGGCCCGGAGTCGCGCATCCACCCCGGTTTCATCTGGGTGCCGCTGGATATCGCCAACATCCACGGCATCGCCGCGCTGACCAGCATGATCACGCTCACTCCCGGCACGGTGTCGGCGGCGCTTTCGGACGACCGCAAGTATCTGCTGGTACACGTGCTGCACCTGGACGACCCGGACGCCTTGATCGCCGAGATCAAGACCCGCTACGAGAAGCCCCTGATGGAGATCTTTCCGTGACCGGCCACATGTTCATCGAATCGACCATCGTCATCTGCATGCACACGGTGGGCCTGGCCATGCTGATGGCGCTGTGGCGCCTGCTGCGCGGCCCGAGCGTGCCCGATCGCATCCTGGCGCTGGACACCCTGTCCATCACCGCCATCGCCGAGCTGATGCTGCTGGGCATGTACCTGGACTCGCCGATCTACTTCGAGGCCGCGCTGGTGATCGCGATGCTGGGCTTCGGCAGCACCGTGGTGCTCAGCAAGTTCGTGTTGCGTCGGGACATCGTCGAATGATTGCGCTGACCGAATATCTGCTCAGCGCGCTGCTGCTGGTCGGCACCTTCTTCATCCTGATCGGCGCGCTCGGCCTGGTGAAGCTGTCGGATTTTTTCAAGCGCCTGCATGCGCCGACCAAGGCCAGCACCCTGGGGGTGGGCTGCGTGCTGCTGGCATCGGTCGGCTATCACCTGTTCCTGGGTGTGGACCCGCAACCGCGCGAGTTGCTGATCACCGTGTTCCTGTTCATCACCGCACCGATCAGCGCCCATCTGATGGCCAAGGCCGCGCTGTCGCTGATGATGGAAAACCGCCCGGAAGTGCCCAACCACGGCGAGATGAAGCAGGAAGGCCTGCCCACGCCGCAGACGCAAGGCGATATTGGCGAAAACGCGGAAACCGCCAAGCAGCACGCCGAGCCGGACAAGGATCCGCGCTGAGCTGCGCAGCTGCTTCGAGACCCCCTGCCCGGATGGTCTCGACACATTGTTCTACGCGCATGCTACCAGTCGACTATGCGCGCGCACGCTGCGCTGCCGGAAGCCGCTTGCGCCGCCGATGCGGCGCAGTGGCGGCCGTGACGGATCAGCCGCAGCCTTCCACATAATCCACTTGCGGCGGCTGCCCGACCCGCCAGCTGGTGACCTTGCCGTCGGCATCGGTCTCGAACACCAATGCGGACCGGGTGGCCGCATCGGCCATGCGCAGGGTGAACGCGCCGGGGACGTATTTGTGCGGCTGTTCGGTCAGACCTGCCGGATACAGCGCGCGCAGCTGCGCCAGCGTCATGCCGACCCTGCCGCCGCCCGGGGCGAGCTCCTTGGGTTCGTTGGTCTGATAACGCACAAGGCGATCGCCTTCGAACATGAAACCGAAGCGGCGCGCATCGTCGGCCCACTGCGGCCGTAGCAGATAGCAGCCGCCGTCGGTCGCCGGTTCGCCGCGCAGGTCGCCGCCCCAGGCAGCGCGCGCCTGCGCTGCGTCCATGCCCAGGCGCAGATCGCCGTACCCATCCAGGCGCGCGAGCGCAGCCGGCTGCTGGCGCAGTTGCGGCGGAAACGTGCCGGCCGGCGCAGTGGCCGGCGGAACCTCCCCGGCTGGCTGGTCGTTGGCGGCTGCCACCGGTGCGGGTGCCGCGTCGGGCGCGGCCGTGGTGGCGTCCTCGGCACGGTTGCAGCCGGTCAGCAACAGCAATGCGCCCATCAAACCGAGCAATCTGGTGGTCATGCATGCATTCCTTATGGGTCCGCCACAGCGTACACAGCCCACATCGCGACGATGTGCAGAACGCGCTGGCGTTGTCTCGTGCCGATGTCATCGGCGCTTCATTGGCGGCGGGCAAGCTGGGTGCCTCGCAGGACCGCCGCCATGACCCCACGCAAGACCGAGCTCGCCCTTACCGCGCTGCAATCGCACCGCAGTCCACTCACCTTGCTGCAGCGACGCGCGCTGATCCTGGCCGACGGCCAGCGCGATCTGGCAACGCTGGCCGTGCTGCTGGGCGGCGACGGCGCCGCGCTGGTACATGCGCTCTGCGCGATGGGCTATCTGGAGTTCGGCACGCAGGCAGGGAGTGCGACACGCACTGACACGGCGTCTGATTCCTCGCCGGCAGGCGTGCCCGGTACCCACGTGACGCCGCCAGCGGCACCACCGAGCGAAGAAGACCTGCAGCGCCAGCGCCGTCGCGCGGCCACCAACGCGCGGCTGTACCTGCTCGACATCCTGCAACTGCAACGCGACCCGGCGGCCGCCGCGCTGCATCGGCAGCTGCAGGCCGCACGCGCCGAGGACGCCATCGGCGCCGCCATTGCCGACGCGCTGCGCGCGTTGCCGCAGATCACCTCGGCAAGCTACGCCGAGCGCGTACGTGCCCGGATTGGCGAGCTGTTGCCGGATGCGCTGCAGGCGGCTTGAGCGGACAACTGGAACCCTCGATCCGGCACCTGCGCCCCCCCTGGCTGCCGTAGCGCCTGATCAGCACATTCGCCCAACTGCCTGAGTTACTGCGCACCCTCTGAGCTGGGCGCCTGAAACGCCGCGCGCAATCCGGACCAGCACTGCTGATAGTCGCCCTGCCGGTGCGCGGCCTGCAAGGCCTGCTGGGTGGGGCGCAGCACCGCACGCGTTTCGAACATGAAGGCCATGGTGTCGGCGATCACATCCGGGCGCGTCAGGTCCGCATGCGAGGCCTTGTCGAAGGTCGCCGCATCCGGGCCATGCCCGCTCATGCAGTTGTGCAGCGAGGCACCGCCCGGCGCGAAGCCGTCGGCCTTGGCGTCGTAGACGCCGTGCACCAGCCCCATGAACTCGCTGGCCACGTTGCGATGGAACCACGGCGGGCGGAAGGTGTGCTGCGCCACCAACCAGCGCGGCGGGAAGATCGCAAAATCCATGTTCGCCGTGCCATGCGTGTCGCTGGGCGAGGTCAGCACGGTGAAGATGCTCGGATCCGGATGATCGAAGCTGATCGAGCCGATGGTGTTGAAGCGGCGCAGATCGTAGCGATACGGCGCGTAGTTGCCATGCCAGGCCACCACGTCCAGCGGCGAGTGGCCGATGTCCGCACGCCATAAATGGCCCTGGAATTTGGCCACCAGCTCGAACGCACCTTCGCGCTGTTCATAGGCCGCATGCGGCGTTTCGAAGTCGCGCGCATTGGCCAGCCCGTTGGAGCCGATCGGCCCCAGGTCTGGCAGCCGCAGCACTGCGCCGAAGTTTTCGCAGACATAGCCGCGCGCCTCGCCATCGGGCAGCTCGACACGGAAGCGCACACCGCGCGGTATCACCCCGATCTGCTGCGGCTCCAGCTCCAGCACACCGAGCTCGCTATGGATGCGCAGGCGGCCCAGTTGCGGCACCAGCAACAGCTCGCCATCGGCATCGTAAAAGAAGCGATCGTGCATCGATGCGTTGGCCGCATACAGATGCACGGCGACACCGGACATCGCCTCCGGCCCGCCGTTGCCGGCCATGGTGTACAGACCGTCGACGAAATCGGTTGGCGTGGACGGCAGCGGCAATGGGCTCCAGCGCAGTTGATCCGGCGGCACCGGGCCGCGCCCGAAATCGTTGTGGAGCTGCGACTGTTCGACCAGGGAAAAACTGCCATGCACGGCCGCCGGGCGGATGCGGTACAGCCAGCTGCGCCGGTTCTCGCTGCGTGGCGCGGTGAACGCGGTGCCGGACAACTGTTCGGCATACAACCCGTGCGCCACACGCTGCGGCGAGTTCTGCCCCACCGGCAAGGTACCGGCCACCGCCTCGGTCGCAAACGCGTTGCCGAAACCGGTCATGTAGTGCTGGTTGTTATGCATGGCATGCGTCCGGATCTTGGCCCTCCCTTCCCGGATGCAGAAGGTTGGGATTGAGTTGAATCAGGCCGCTTTCCTACCGTAGAAGAGCTAAGCCTGGCGGATTAAGCCCCTCTCCTCGCGGGGAGAGGGGCCTTAACGACGTGCGTCTTCGTTGCTTTGTGTTGTCGGAAAACACCTTGCCTGAGCGCGCTTGATTGCGACCACTTGCCGCCCGCTTCGTTGGATCCGTACCGGAGCCACATCCGACGTGACGGGCAGCCAGGCTGACATCGCAACACTTTGCACCACTCAAACCCGCACCGACCCAGTTAACCGCACCAACCGCAAATCCCGAATCCCGAACAGCGAATCCCCAATCCCCGCCCTCAAAGCACCCCACGCTTCATCTGGTCGCGCTCGATGCTCTCGAACAGCGCCTGGAAATTGCCTTCGCCGAAGCCCTCGTTGCCCTTGCGCTGGATGATCTCGAAGAAGATCGGGCCGATGCAGTTCTGGGTAAAGATCTGCAGCAGCTTGCGCTGCTTGGTGTCCACGTCGGCATCGATCAGGATCTTGTTGCGGCGCAGGCGTTCGACATCCTCGCCGTGATCGGGGATGCGCAGGTCCACCACGTCGAAATAGGTGTCGGGCGTGTCCAGGAATGTCACGCCGGCCTCGCGCATCTTTTCCACCGAGCTGTAGATGTCGTCGGTGAAGCAGGCGATGTGCTGGATGCCTTCGCCGTGGTAGGCGTCCAGATACTCGTTGATCTGGCTCTTGGGGTCGGAGGATTCGTTGAGCGGAATGCGCACGATGCCGTCCGGGGCGGTCATCGCCTTGGACACCAGGCCGGTCTTGGCGCCCTTGATGTCGAAGTAGCGGATCTCGCGGAAGTTGAACAGGCGCTCGTAATAGTCCGACCAGCGCTGCATGTTGCCGAAGTACAGGTTGTGGGTCAGGTGGTCGATGAAGGTCAGCCCGAAGCCGGCCGGGTGCTGGTCGGCGCCTTCGATCGGCTCGTAGTCGGCGTCGTAGATGCTGCCCGCATCGCCGTAGCGGTCGACCAGATACAGCATGCAGTCGCCAATGCCCTTGACCACCGGGGCCGGCACGGCGCGGGTGTCGGCCTTGTCCTGCACCGCTTCGCCGCCGTTGCCCAGCACGGTCTGCAACACGGTCTCGGCCGGGGTGCGGAAGCGGATCGCAAAGCCGCAGGCGCTCGGGCCGTGCGCGGCGGCGAAATCGGCGGCAAACGAATCGGGCTCTTCGTTGAGCAGGAAGTTGACCCCGCCCTGGCGATAGACGGTAATGGCACGGCTTCGGTGGCGCAGCACCGCGCTGAAGCCCATCTTGCGGAAATAGTCGTGCAGCTGCGCCGCCTGGTCGGCCGGCGCGGCGAATTCGACGAATTCGAACCCGTCGATCCCCATCGGATTGTCGAAGGTGGTGACCTGCATGCCCAGGTTCGGGCGGGTTGCGGTACTGCTCGGTTGTGCGCTCATCGTCGTTTCTCCACGCTAGGCCGTCCGCAGGGCTATGCGGGGTGGCAGAAGACCCGCGAGAATGCGCAGGCCACCCAAGGTTTGTAGTTGCAAATGAAACCAAAATCAAGACACAGTGCAACATGAGCGATCTCGACGCCCCCACCCCGCCGCCGCATCCTGTGCTGCTCAACCTCGAGCAGTTCCTGCCGTATCGCCTGAGCGTGCTGTCCAACCGTATCAGCAGCAACATCGCCAAGGTCTACGGCGATCGTTACGGCATGGCCATCCCCGAGTGGCGGGTGATCACCATCCTGGCGCTGTATCCGGGTTCCTCGGCCAGCGAGGTCTCCGACCGCACCGCGATGGATAAAGTTGCAGTCAGCCGCGCCGTTGCGCGCCTGCTGGAGCGCGGCTTCATCCGCCGCGAAACCCATGGCGACGACCGCCGCCGCTCGATGCTGGCACTGTCGCCGGCCGGCCGCCAGGTCTACGAGACCGTCGCCCCGCTGGTCAACGAGATGGAACAGCGGCTGATGTCGGTGTTCAGTGCCGAGGAGCAGCAGGTCCTGGAAAAGCTGATCGACCGGCTGGCCAAGGACGGGCTGCCGCGCATGGCCGGCAAGGACTGATAAAAAAACCCCCGCAGTGCGGGGGTTTTTGCATGCCACGGCAACGACGGATCAGGCCTGCGGCGGCGCCCACTGCTTGAGGAAGTCGAACAGCTTCCTGCGGTCGAAGCGCTCGCCCTTGCGCAGGTCCGGGCCGGTCTGGGTGGTCAGCAGCTTGCCGTCGTTGTCCAGCACCAGCAGCGACGGATAGTCGTTGAGCTGGGCGAACTGCGACAGGAACGCGGCATTCTCGTTGGCCGCATCGCGATTGACCTTGACCACCACGAAGTGCGCGTCGCGGAAGCTGCGCAGCTCCGCATCGCCGCCCATCAGTTCGTCCAGCGCCTTGCACGGCTCGCAGGCCGCATTGCCGACATTGAGCACGATGCGCTTGCCGCCGCGCTTGGCCTCGACCTTGGCGGTCTCCAGATCGGCGGCCGGATCGCGCGAGGGGTCGTACTGCGCATTGAGCGCCGCCGCCGCGGCGATGTCCGCCGCGGTGGGCGTATTGCCCGAGGACACCGGCTGGCTGGGATCGGCGCTGGGCGGCTTCTGCATCGAGGTATCCAGCGGCCGTGGCGCCTCCTGTTGCTCGGTGGGCTGCCCGCAGGCGCTCAACAGACCTGCCAGCAGCAGGCCACAGACAGTGGGTTTGATCGGCATCGCTGTTCTCCTCACTTCACACCATGCATCAGTTTGTTGATCAACGGCGCGATCAGGAACAACACCGCGCCAGCGCCCAAGAGCGCCCAAAATCCGAAGGTATACCCGCTCAGGGCCGAAGACACGCTCATCCCTTCGCTTCCGCTGACATGCCCGGCAAAAATGCCCGACAGGTTGTTGCCGATGCCGGTGGACAGGAACCAGCCGCCCATTCCGAAACCGACCAGGCGCACTGGCGCCAGCTTGGTCACCATCGACAGGCCGATCGGCGACAGGCACAGCTCGCCCACCGACTGGATCACGTACACCATGAACAAGGTCCAGAACGGCACCTTGCCAGCATCGTTGACCAGGCTCGACAGTGCAAACATCAGCAGCAGGAACGCCAGGCCGTTGAACAGCAGGCCCAGGCCGAACTTGCGCGGAATCGACGGGTTGAAGCGGCCGGCCTTGACCCAGATCCAGGCGATGACCGGCGCCAGCGTGATGATCGCAATCGAGTTCACCGACTGGAACCAGGCGGTCGGGAAGGTCCAGTCGCCGAAACTGCGGTCGACGATGTTGTCGGCCAGGAAGGTGAACGAGCTGCCGGCCTGTTCGAAGAACATCCAGAACAGCACGTTGAAGGCGAAGATGATCAGCATTGCGATCACCTTGTCGCGCTGCACCTTGCCTTCGCGGATGCCTTCGACCAGCAGCATCACCGACAGGCCGACGAACAACACGGTCAGCACGATCTGCAGCACGTCCGCACCGACGGCGAGCAGGAAGTACACCACCGGGATCGCCAGCACGCAGCCGACCAGCACCATCAGCACGCGGCCAATGCCCTGCGCGTTCGGCGCCGGTGCACCGATGCCCTTGAGCTGCGCGCGGCCGATCCAGAACCACACCAGGCTGATCAGCATGCCCACGCCGGAGGCCATGAACACCATCTTGTAGGACGGCATGGCGTCGGTGCCGAACACCTTTTCGGCCAGCAGCTGGGTCAGCACCGGCGAGATCATCGCGCCGAGGTTGATGCCCATGTAGAAGATGGTGAAGCCGCTGTCGCGGCGCGGATCGGCCACCGAGTACAGCTTGCCGACCATGGTGGAGATGTTCGGTTTGAACAGCCCGTTGCCCACCACCACGGTGGCCAGGCCGATCTCGAACATGGTGTGGTCGGGAATGGCGATCAGGAACAGGCCGGTGGCCATCACGGCCGCACCGACCAGGATCGAGCGTTGGTAGCCGAGCACGCGGTCGGCCACGTAGCCGCCGAAGATCGCTGCCGCATACACCAGCGCCAGATAGGCGCCATAGGTGCGTCCGGCCGGCGCCTGGCCGGTGGCATCGCCGTTGAAGAACTGCGCCACGATGTACAGCACCAGCGCCCAACGAATGCCGTAGAACGCGAAGCGTTCCCAGAATTCGGTCATGAACAGCATCCACAGCGGCCGGGGATGACCGAGCAGCGTGGGGAACTCGGGCGGTGCCGGCGGCGGCGGAGTGGCGGCGGAAGTCGGCGCGGTAGCGTCAACGCTCATGGAATGTCCCTTGCGTATTCAGTAATGGCTGGGTGCCCGGAGCGTACCCCGGGAGACGCGCGAGGATCACTTAGACGTCATGTACGCGTCAAATTCGCAGGACTCGCCGGCCTGATCGCGGCCGCTCTGCGGGGATGACGCCCGTAGCGACCCGCTCAGCCCTTTTCAGGCTCACCGCGGCCACCACCCACCGGCTCACGACCTTCCACGCCCACCGAGGTGCGCACGTCGAACAGCTCCGGGAAGAACGTCAGCGCCAGCGCCTGCTGCAGAAAGCCCACGCCGCTGGACCCGCCGGTGCCGCGCTTGAAGCCGATCACCCGCATCACCGTGCGCATATGGCGGAAGCGCCAGAGCTGGAACTGGGTTTCCACATCGACCAGGTCCTCGCACAGCGAGTACTCGCGCCAGTAGCGGTCGGTGTTTTCGTAGATGCGCTCGAACACCGGGCGCAGGCTGTCGTCGGCCACATGCGCGCAGGTCCAGTCGCGGGCCTGGTATTGCGGCGGAATCGCATGGCCGAAGCGCGCCAGGTAGCGCAGGAACTCCTCGTACAGGCTGGGCGCTTCCAGCACCTCGCGCAGCCGCGCCTGCCCCTGCGGGTCGTACGCGAACACCTGCAGCATCTGCGGGTTCTTGTTGCCGAGCAGGAACTCGATATAGCGGTATTGCAGCGACTGGAAGCCGGACGAGGGGCCCAGCACGTCGCGGAATCCCATGTACTCGCTCGGCGTCAGCGTTTCCAGCACCGACCACTGTTCGGTGAGCTGGCGCAGCACCTGCTTGCTGCGCGCCAGCACCTTGCGGCACTGCCAGACCTGGTCGTTCTGCAGGTGCACCATCGCCGCGCGCAGCTCGTGCGCCAGCAGCTTCAGCCACAGCTCGGAGGTCTGGTGCTGGATGATGAACAGCATCTCGTCGTGGTGCGCCGGTTCGGACAGGGGCTGCTGCGCCGACAGCAACTGGTCCAGCCGCAGATAGCCGCCGTAGGTCAGCCGCCCCTCCAGATCGGTGTGGATGCCGGGTTCCAGGTCACGCAGATTCTTGTCGACGGGCATGGCGGTGCAGGTGGATCGGGCCGGTCAGGGTAGCTCAGTGGCGGGGATTGGGGATTGGGGATTGGGGATTGGGGATTGGGGATTGGGGGGAATCGGGATTCGGGAATCGGGAATCGGGAGGCAGGAGTTGCAGCGCGCGGCCTTGATGCATGTCGCGGCAGCGCGCTGCCGTAGCAGCGTCCGGTTTGTCTGGCTGGCCTGCCTGCTTGGCAGCCTGGCTGCCGTGACGTACGCGACCATTACTTCACACCTGAAAAATGCTGCGGCGGCTGCGCCGGTGTCACCGTATCGTCAACCAAGGTCTGCAAATTCATGCAGAATCGAACGGCGCTGCCGGCCAGGGACGTGGCCGGACCAGGGGAGCGCTTCACGTCTCATGGATCAGGGGACTCTCATCTCATGCATGTGTTGCAGCGTCGTGCAGCCTTACTTCTCTGTGCGCTGGCGGTTGCCGGCCACGCCAATGCCCAGGTCGTCATCAGCCAGGTCTACGGCGGTGGCGGCAACAGCGGTGCCACCTTCCGCAGCGATTTCGTCGAGCTGCACAACATCGGCAGCACCACGGTCAGCCTGGACGGCTGGTCGGTGCAATACGCCTCGGCCGCCGGCAGCAGCTGGCAGGTCACGCCGTTGGCAGGCAGCGTTCCGGCCGGCGGCTATTACCTGGTCAAGCAGGCCGATGGCAGCGGCGGCAGCGTCGCGCTGCCCACGCCCGATGCCACCGGCACCATCGCCATGGGCGGCGGCGCCGGCAAGGTGGCGCTGAGCAACAGCGCCTCCGCGTTGAGCGGCGCCTGCCCCACCGGCAATGCCGACCTGGTCGGCTATGGCAGCACCGCCAGCTGCGCCGAAGGCAATGCGCCCACGCCGGCGCCCAGCAATACGCTGGCAGTGCTGCGCGGCGGCGATGGCTGCACCGACACCGACAACAACGCGGCCGATTTCGCCACCGGCGCGCCGGCGCCGCGCAACGCCGCCAGCCCCGCACGGCTGTGCAGCGGCGGCGGCCAGCCGATCGCCACGCTGGCCGACGTCAGCCAGGCCGAAGGCAACAGCGGCAGCCGCAGTTTCGTGTTCACGCTGAGCCTGAGCCAGCCGGCCGGCGCAGGCGGGGTGAGCTTCACCGCCGCCACCGCCGATGGCACGGCCACGGCCGGCAGCGACTATGTCGCCCTGCCCGCCTCCAGCGTCCGCATCGCCGCCGGCGAGCGCAGCGCCAGCATCACCGTGGAGGTGCTGGGCGACACCACGCCCGAGCCCGACGAGACCTTCGCGCTGCAGATCAGCGGCCTCACCGGCGCGTTGCCGGCCACGCTGAGTGCCACCGGCACCATCCTCAACGACGACTTCAGCCTGCTGCCGATCCACGCCATCCAGGGCAAGGGCGCACGCTCGCCGCTGGAAGGCCAGGTGGTCGCCACCTCGGGCATCGTCACTGCCCGTCGCAGCGCCGGCTTCTTCCTGCAGGCACCGGATGCCGAAACCGATGGCGATCCGGCCACCTCCGAAGGCGTCTACGTCTACACCGGCAGCGCACCGCCGGATGCCGCTGCCATCGGCAACCGGGTGCGCGTGCAGGGCACGGTGCTCGAGTACGTGCCCACCGCCGACCCGACCCAGCCGCCGTTGACCGAGATCGGCGGCAGCCTGACCGTGCTGCTGGATTCCACCGGCAACCCGTTGCCGATGCCGGTGGCGTTGAGCGCGAACTTCCCTAACCCGAATGGCGCCTTTGATCAGCTCGAAGCGCTGGAAGGCATGCGTGTCACCGCCGCCAGCCTCACCGTCAATGCCCCCACCGGCGGCAGCGTCAACGAGACCAACGCCAGCGCCACCAGCAATGGCGTGTTCCATGCGGTGGTCACCGGCCTGCCGCGCGCCTTTCGCGAGCCCGGCGTGCAGTTGCCCGACCCGCTGCCGGCTGGCTCGCCTGCCGGCGTGCCGCGCTGGAACACCAACCCGGAAGTGATCGCCGTCGGCAGTGCCGGCGTGGGCGCCGAACGGCTGGATCTGGCCTCCGGCTGCGTCGTGCTGGATGTCACCGGCCCGCTGGATTACAGCTTCCGCCGCTACACGCTGTATCCGGAACGCACCCCGCAGGTGAACTGCAACGGTGCCGACCAACCGCGCCCCGCACCGGTACCGCAGGCCGACGACGTGGCCGTGGCGACCTACAACATGGAGCGCTTCTTCGACGACCAGAACGACCCGGCGATCGGCGAACCGGTGCTCACTCCGGCCGCGTTCCAGGCCCGCCTCAACAAGGCCTCGCTGGCGATCCGCAACTACCTGCACACGCCCGACATCCTGGGCACCGTGGAGGTGGAAAACATCAGCGTGCTGCAGACCCTGGCTGCGCGCATCAACGCCGATGCCATCGCCTCCGGCCAGCCCAACCCGCAGTACGTGGCCTACCTGCAGGAAGGCAACGACGTCGGCGGCATCGACGTCGGCTTCCTGGTCAAGACCGGTACAGTGTCGGCCGGCATGCCGCGCGTGGAAGTGGTGTCCATCGCCCAGGAAGGCAAGACCACCACCTGGACCGAACCGGGCGGTGGCGTGAGCCTGCTCAACGATCGCCCGCCGCTGGTGCTTACCGCCAGGGTGCATCAGGCCGATGGCCGCGTGCTGCCGCTGACCGCCATCGTGGTGCATCAACGCTCGCTCAACGGCGCCGAGACCGACGATGCCGCAGGCACCCGCATCCGCGCCAAACGCCAGGCCCAGGCCGAGTACCTGGCGCGCCTGCTGCAGACGCGCCAGCAGCTCGACCCGGCCGAGCAGGTGCTGGTGATGGGCGACTTCAACGCCTTCGAGTTCAACGACGGCTATGTGGATGCGATGGGCGCCGTCACCGGCCGGCCGGCGCCGGATGCGCAGACCGTGGTGAATGGCGATGGCGCGGACCTGGTCAACCCGGACTACACCGATCTGACCTGGTTCAACACGCCCGACCAGAGCTACTCGTACGCCTTCGACGGCAACGTGCAGTCGCTGGATCACATCCTGGCCAACGAGGCGCTGATGCGCGCACCCGGCATCGCCTCGCTGTCGGTGGGCCACGCACGCATCAATGCCGACTTCCCCGGCACTGCGCGCAACGATGCCAATACGCCCACGCGCCTGTCCGATCACGACCCCACCGTGGTGCTGTTGCGCATGGCGCCCGCGTTGCGTGCCGACCTGGGCGCAACGGTCACTGCGGCACGCGCACAGGTCACCGAAGGCGAGCGCATCGACTTCAGTGTGGATGTGGACAACCGTGGGCCCGACAGCGCGGCGTTTGCCGCGGTGGCACTGGCCTTCGATACCGCGGTCAGCCCGCGGGTCACCGCGGCACCGGGCTGGAGCTGCAAGGCGCCGGAAACCGCGACCCAGACGGTGGTCACCTGCACCATCGCCTCGCTGGCAGCCGGTAACGCACAGCGCTTTGCCGTGCAGGTCGACGCTGGCGCGGAACTGGCAGGACGCACGCTGACCCTGGCCGCCTCGGTCGCCTCGCAAACGCCCGACCCGCAGCCGGACAACAACACCGACACCGCCGCAGTCAGTGTGCAGCCAGCGCTGCGCAGCGATCTGGCAGTGCGCCTGGAAGGCCCTGCCACGCTGCCCACCACCGCCTTCAACGCCACCTACCGGGTATTGCTGGACAACCGCGGCAACGCAGCGGCCACCGGTGCCAGCGTGCGGATCGAAGGCAACACGGTATCGGCCTTGTCGCTGCTGGTGCCGCCCAGCGGCTGGCGTTGCACCAAGCAACTGCCGTCGTTGCGCAACGCAGTGTTTGTCTGCAGCACTGCCGCCGCAGTGCAGCCGGGCGCGCAGGCCGTGTTCCAGCTGACCGTCGCGGCAAAGCCGATCCCGGCCGAACGCGCGGTGCGGGTGCAGGCCAGCGCCAGCTCGACCTCGCCCGATGCCAACCCGGCCGACAACGCGGCGCTGATCGTTACCCCGATCGGTGGAGGTACCGGCCGCCGCTGATCGCAGTGCAACACGTCGCAGTTCTGTACTGCGACAAAGGGCGCGGCCTGGTCCGCGCCCTTTTTTTTGTGCAAGCCAGCATCATTGTGTGCTGCGGTGCAGGACAGCTTTTTGCTGCGTGGTCCTTAACATCGCAACTCATATCATTTGAAACTTCTTGGTGAAGGTGTCGCCGCAATGAGCGTAGCCGCGCAGTTCGAGATCGAATACCTGCAATACATGGATGCGGACGGCCAGATCGTCCGCGACGACCTGCCGGCCGACGCCGCCAACCCGCAACAGTTGCTCGCGCTGTTCAAGCGCATGCTGTTCGTGCGCACCTTCGACAGCAAGTCGGTCGCGCTGCAGCGCACCGGCAAGCTGGGCACCTATGCGGCCTGCCTCGGCCACGAAGCCACCCATGTGGGCATCGGCGCATCGATGCGCAGCGGCGATGTGTTCGCGCCCAGCTATCGCGAGTACGGCACCATGTTCGAACGCGGCGTGCGCCCGCGCGACGTGCTGCTGTACTGGGGCGGCGACGAACGCGGCAGCGACTATCCGCGCGATGCCGATGCGGCGATCGACTTCCCGATCTGCGTGCCGATCTCCACCCAGTGCCTGCACGCGGCCGGTTCGGCGCTGTCGTTCAAGCTGCAGGGCAAGCCGCAGGTCGCTGTGGCCTGCTGCGGCGATGGCGGCAGCTCCAAGACCGACTTCTACGCCGCGCTCAATTCGGCCGGCGCCTACAAGCTGCCGCTGATCCTGTGCGTGATCAACAACGGCTGGGCGATCTCGGTGCCGCGCTCGGCGCAGACCGGCGCGCAGACGCTGGCGCAGAAGGGCCTGGCCGGCGGCCTGCATTGCCTGCAGGTGGACGGCAACGACCTGATCGCAGTGCTCGAGGCGATGCGCCAGGCGCGTGCGCGTGCACTGGCCGGCGACGGCGGCACGGTGATCGAGTTCCTGACTTACCGCCTGTCCGATCACACCACCGCCGACGATGCGCGGCGCTACCGCGGCGAAGAAGAGGTCAAGCAGGGCTGGGCGCGCGAGCCGCTGCTGCGCCTGCGCCGTTATCTCACCGCGCAGGGCCTGTGGGACGAGGCGCAGGAAACCGCCTGGAAGGCCGAATGCGGCGCGCGCGTGGACGAAGAAGTCAATGCCTACCTCAACACGCCGGTACAGCCGGTCGAAGCGATGTTCGATTACCTCTATGGCGACCCGCCGGCCGAGTTGCTGGCCCAGCGCGCCGAGGTGATGGCGCAGGAGGCCCGTCATGGATGAGCTCAACCAGTCACACCTGGCTGCGACACAGCAGCAGGCCAGCGCCCCTTACAACGCCGCAGCCACGCGCGGAGAGATCGCCATGAGTTCGCCCATCACCTTGATCGAAGCCATCACCCAGGCGCTGGCCTGGGAGCTGGAACACGACCCTGCGGTGCTGGTGCTGGGCGAGGATGTCGGCGTCAACGGCGGCGTGTTCCGCGCCACCGCCGGCCTGCAGCAGCGGTTCGGCAGCGAGCGGGTGCTGGACACGCCGCTGGATGAAACCACCATCGCCGGCCTGAGCGTCGGCCTGGCCGCGCAGGGCATGAAGCCGGTGGCCGAAGCGCAATTCGACGGCTTCGTGTATCCCATGGTCGATCACCTGATCTGCCACGCCGCACGCCTGCGCAACCGCACCCGCGGCCGCCTGCATTGCCCGATGGTGCTGCGCGTGCCGTGGGGCGGCGGCATCCGCGCGCCGGAACATCACAGCGAAGCCAACGAGGCCATCTTCACCAACGTGCCCGGCTTGCGTGTGGTGCTGCCGTCCTCGCCGCAGCGCGCCTATGGCCTGTTGCTGGCCGCGATCCGCGACCCGGATCCGGTGATTTACATGGAGCCCAAGCGCATCTACCGCCAGTACAAGGAAGTGGTCGCCAACGATGGCGAGGCGCTGCCGCTGGACGTGTGCTTCGTGCTGCGCGACGGCACCGACGTCACCCTGGTCACCTGGGGCGCGCAGGTCAAGGAAGCGCTGGAAGCGGCCGACAAACTCGCCGGCGAAGGCATCAGCGCCGAGGTCATCGACGTGGCCACGCTGCGCCCGCTGGACTTCGACACCATCGCCGAATCGGTGGCCAAGACCGGCCGCTGCGTGATCGTGCAGGAAGCCCCGCGCACCGCCGGCTTCGGTGCGGAGATCGCCGCGCAGCTGGCGGAAAAATCGATGTACGACCTGCTCGCACCGGTCGAACGCGTCACCGGCTACGACACGCATATCCCGCTGTTCCGTCTGGAAATGAAGTACCTGCCGAGCGTGGAGCGCATCGTCACCGCCGCCCGTCGCGCGGTGGCCGCCGGCTGACATGCGCGCCCGTCTGCTCTGCGATTACCGCGCCGCGTACGCCAACCCGATCCGCTTCCGCGCTGGCCAGCAGGTGACCATCGGCGTGCGCGATGAGGAATGGCCGGCCTTCGCCTGGGTCAACACCGGCGACGGCCATGCCGGCTGGGCCCCGGTGGCCTGGCTGCGCCCGCTGGGCGACGGCCAGGCCGAAGCCCTGCGCGACTACGACGCACGCGAACTCGATGCCCACCAGGGCGAGGACGTGCTGCTGCATTACGAACATGGCGGTTGGTGGTGGTCCGAGCGTGCCGATGGCATGCAGGGCTGGCTGCCGGCCGCCGACCTCGAACTCCTCGACGACACCACGCCGCCGCTGCCTGCGGCGCAAGAGAACCTGCCATGAGCGAAGCCAAGAATTTCCACCTGCCCGACCTGGGCGAAGGCCTGCCCGACGCCACCATCGTCGAATGGTTCGTCAAGGAGGGCGACAGCGTCCGCCTGGACGATCCGCTGGTCTCGATGGAGACCGCCAAGGCGGTGGTCGAGGTGCCCTCGCCGTTTTCCGGCACCGTGACCAAGCTCGCCGGTGCCGCCGGCGACATCATCGTCACCGGTGCGATGCTGGCGCAGTTCGCGCTGGACGCCTCGCAGCCGCAGCGCGCCGATGGTCAGGACACCGGCCACTCGCATGGCCCTGCACCCACGCACACGCCCAGCACCGGCGATAGCGCGGCCGGCCCGACCGCGCGCGTGGTCGCCTCCGACAACGGCGGCGAGATTGCCGATGCCGATTCCAGTGGCGAGAGCGAGCGCGACGACGCCGGTACCGTGGTCGGTGCGATGCAGAGCTCCAACGCAGTGCAGAGCGAACAGGCGATCGCCGTGGGCGGCGTGCGCGCGATGCCGGCCGTGCGCGCGCTGGCGCGCAAGCTGCGCGTGGATCTGGCCCAGATCCGCGCAAGCGGCCCGGATGGCACGGTGACGATGGCGGATGTGAAGCAGGCCGCCGCGGCCGGCAGCGCGCCGCTGTCTGCAGCGCGCGCCGGCGCCTCGGTCACCCCGAGCAACGGCAACAACGCGCCGGCAGCCGCCTCGCACGCCGCTGCCGGCACGCAATCGGCAACCAGCGCAGCCGGCAACGCGCAACCACGTGCAGCGCTGTCTGCCAGCGGCAAACCGATGCGCACCCAGTCGCCAGGCGTGGTCGCCAAAGGCCAGCCGGAGCAGCTCAAGGGCGTGCGTCGCAACATGGCGCGCGTCATGGCCGATGCGCACAGCAAGGTGGTGCCGACCACGCTCAACGACGATGCCGACATCCACGCCTGGCAGCCCGGCAACGATGTCACCGTGCGGCTGGTGCGCGGCATCGTGCGGGCGTGCCAGGCGGTGCCGGCGCTCAATGCCTGGTTCGACGGCGAGGCACTCAGCCGCACCCTGCACACGCAGGTGGATATCGGCATTGCAGTGGATACCGAAGAAGGCCTGTTCGTGCCCGCATTGCGCAATGCCGACATGCTCGACGCGCACGGCATTCGCGAAAGCGTCAACCGGCTGCGCCAGCAGGTGGAAAACCGCAGCATCGCCGCCTCCGAACTCAGCGGCTACACCATCTCGCTGTCCAACTTCGGCATGTTCGCCGGCCGCTACGCCACCCCGGTGGTGGTGCCACCATGCGTGGCCATCGTCGCCGCCGGCCGCGCACGCTACCAACTCACTCCGGTGATGGGCGGGGTGGAAACCCACAAGGTGATGCCGCTGTCGCTGACCTTCGACCACCGCGCCGCCACCGGCGGCGAAGCCGCGCGCTTCCTGCGCGCACTGCTGGACGATCTGGCGCTGGCCAACTGAGGCACGGATAGCAGAACGGCCGCGCCCACCGCTTGGTGGGTGCGGCTCGCCTTGTCGCATCCAACCACGCGCGACCGGACCCGCGGTTCGATAAGTTCGCCGCTTGCGGAACCCGTGGCGGCATGGAGACCGCAGTAGAGCCTTTATTGCTTCGGATTCCGTGTCTTGCGAGCTTGAATATTGCGGACAGATCACTCGTAGAGCGGCTGACCTGCGGCCTGGCTGCAGGGTCCTTGCCCGCCCACCCTCGCAGGACACGCCGCAAGTACGTCCTTGTAGGCTCTTACGCGGCATCCATGCCGCATAAGGTCCCGCGACGGTGGGCGGGCAAGGACCAGTCGAGCTGGTCGGTGTGCGCGGTTACAAGCAGCGCATGAGATGGGTTGTTTCTATAGCAAGGCCAATCGGTTATCCAAGACGAGCCAAGCAACAAGCAGGCTTTCATTGAAGCAACCTAGTAACTTTCTGGTGCGGTGCCCTCGCCGGTTGCGGGACCCTCGGCGGCATGGATGCCGCCGAGGAGCCTCCACGGACGGATTCACGGCGTGTCCCGCAAGCGGTGAGGGCACCGCGCACTCGACGGACCAGTCTTTTGATTCAAACATCTGATCGCCCCTAAGAATCTATGGGTCGAAGTCTTGACTGCGTTACGCATTGTGCCGCGATGGACTTGGACGATATGGAGAGATGCGCTGCCGAGCGGCGGCGCTGCGCTCTGGTTGCGGCGCCCTGCCCGCCCATCGATGCATTGCCCAGCGGCAACCCCGCATGACGTCCCACCGACCATTGCAGCGCAAATGCCTGGATAATCGGCCCATGTCATTTGCCCATCTCTCGCTGTCGCCACAGCTGCAGCCATTCTTCGACACTGCACTGGCACGCGCCGGTCACCACACACCCACGCCAATCCAGCAGCAGGCCATTGCGCCGATGCTGCAGGGGCGCGACCTGATCGCGATGGCGCAGACCGGCTCGGGCAAGACGCTGGCCTATGCGCTGCCGCTGCTGCAGCAACGTTGCCTGGCGCCCGACACCGCGCCGCGCGTGCTCGGTGCGCTGGTGCTGGTGCCCACGCGCGAACTCGCTGCGCAGGTGGAAGACACCTTGCGCCAACTGGCCGCGCATCTGCCGCGGCGGCTCAAGATCGTGGCGGCCACCGGCGGCAGTTCGATCAATCCGCAGCTACTCGCCCTGCGTGGTGGTGCCGATATCGTGGTCGCCACGCCCGGGCGGCTGCTGGATCTGGTCGACCACAACGCGCTGCGCCTGAGCGAGGTCGCCACACTCGTGCTGGATGAAGCCGACCGTCTGCTCGAGCTGGGCTTCGGCGCCGAGCTCGATCGCATCCTGGCCTTGCTGCCGACGCAGCGCCAGAGCGTGCTGTTTTCGGCCACGTTTCCGCCCGGCATCGCCTCGCTGGCCAAGCGCCGCCTGCGCGACCCGCTGCGCATCACCGTTGCCGCCACCCCGGAGGCTGCGCCTGCGATCGAACAACGCGCGATCGCCGTCGATGCCGGCCAGCGCACGCAACTGCTGCGCCACCTGCTGCAGGAGCATGGTTGGTCGCATGTGCTGGTGTTCGTCGCCAGCCGGCACACCGCCGAAAAAATCGCCGAAAAACTCGGCAAGACCGGCATCAACGCGCAGCCGCTGCACGGCGAACTGAGCCAGGGCCGCCGCGAGCGTACGTTGCACGCCTTCAAACAGCGCGAGCTGCAGGTGCTGGTAGCCACCGACCTGGCCGGACGCGGCATCGATATCGATGCGCTGCCGGCCGTGATCAATTACGACCTGCCGCGTTCAACAGTGGATTACACCCACCGCATCGGCCGCACCGCACGCGCCGGCGCCAGCGGCCTTGCGATCAGCTTCGTCACGGCAGAGAGCCAGCCGCAATGGCGTTTGATCGAAAAACGCCAGGGCCTGCGCGTACCGACCAGCGTGGTCGCCGGGTTCGAGCCGAGCCCGGCGACCGCGGCGCCTGCAACACAGATGCCGAACAACGGCACGCGCGCTGCGGACGACAACGGCGGCATCAAGGGCAGGCGGCCGAGCAAGAAGGACAAGCAACGCGCCGCAGCGGCGACACAGGCAGGCAAGCCCGACTGAAGGCGGTGCGTGACACCTGACGCGCTGTCGTCACGCCGAGGCGGACACCACGCGAAGACTCAGTCCTGCTCGAAATCCAGTTCGCCGCCCGCGGCGCTGTCGCCATCGGCACGCGGAGTCCGCTTGCCGGGCTTGCGCAGGATTTCCACGAAGAACTGCCCGCCACCTTCGCTGGTGAGCGCATTGATCGAGCGGATCAGCTCGGCCGGCGGCAGCGGCGCAGCACTGGCCTCGTCCACCCCGAAGCGCATGTCGAAATCCCAATAATCCGCTCCTTCCGGCAAGTCCTTGCGACGCTCGCGGCGGATGTACTTGCGGATATCGTGCTTGCTGGATTCCAGCAGACGGTCGCGGTTCTTGCCTTCGAGGTTGAGCTGGTAGGTCTTGCGCATGGCGACATCGGTTGGGAGCTGGCCGCCTATTGTGAGGCCACACGGGCATTCTGGGTGAATGGCCGGGGATTCGGTGGCCGGCGGCATGGGCGCAAGCGTTTGCCTGCCTCGGCGTGGAGAACGCAACGCGCGCCCTGCGCCAGCATAGATACACGCCGCCGCTACGGCGCGACGGGCGGCCCGTCGATGCAGGCTGGCACAGGCGGGCAGGCCGCCGCCGCCTCATGCACGACGATGGCGTGTCGCACACCTCGGCCTGCCACCTGGCTGCCGATGTCAATGTGAAAGGCGTGCTCAACGTGGCCGCAGCGGTGCTGCCGCAGATGATCAAGCAACAGTCCGGCCACGTCTTCAATACTTCCTCGATCGCCGGGCGCAAGGTGTTTGGCCAGGGATTTGCGGTGTCCTCGGCAAGCAAGTTTGCAGTGACCGCATTCACCGAAGGCCTGCGGATGGAAGTCGGCAAGAAGCACAACATCCGCGTCAACCGGGCATCGTCGCAACCGAGCTTCCGGCACAGACCACCGGCGCGGAATATCAGGCCATGATGCCCGGTTATGCCGGCACGGTTCGCATGCTGGACCCGATGGATAGTGCCGACACTATCCTGTTCGCGGCGCACGCACCGTCCAACGTCAACATCGCCGAAGTCTTCGTGCTTCCGACCGACCAGGTCTGAGTCTCCGCCTCACCAGGCAAACCGCAAGGCACGGACGCGCTGTCGTCTGTGCCCTGCGCGGCGCCACGGTTCCCGCACGCCGGCCTGCCGGCCGGCTGCCAGTTCCTCGCAGGCCGCGGCGGCGGCCCACGCGGGTGAACGACCTCGCGCCGCCGCCTTCGATAATGGCGGCTTGGCCGCCCTGGCCGGGCGGCATCAAACGTGCTGCGTCGCTGCCCGGGTGCTACCGGAATCGGGCCGGATCTTGAACCAGATCGAATACATCGCCGGCAGGAACACCAGCGTCAGGATCGTGCCGGCCAGGGTGCCGCCGATCAGCGTATAGGCCAGCGTGCCCCAGAACACCGAATGCGTGAGCGGGATGAACGCCAGGATCGCCGCCAGCGCGGTCAGGATCACAGGGCGCGCACGCTGCACGGTGGCTTCCACCAGCGCATGGAACGGGTCCAGCCCTTCGGCCTCGTTGTGATGGATCTGCCCGATCAGGATCAGCGTGTTGCGCATCAAAATGCCCGACAACGCGATCAGGCCCACCAGCGCATTGATGCCGAACGGTTGCTGGAACAGGATCAGGGTCGGCACCACGCCGATCAGGCCGAGCGGGCTGGTCAGAAACACCATCACCATCGCCGAGATCGAACGCACCTGCAGGATGATGATCAGCAAGGTGGCCGCCAGCATGATCGGGAACAGCGGCAGCATCGCGGTGGTTGCCTTGCCGGATTCCTCGATCGAACCGGCCTCCTTGATCTGGTAACCGCTGGGCAATGTGTCGATGATCGGCTGCAGCTGCCTGGTGATCGCCGCCGAGACATCCGGCGGCTGCAGTTGGTCGTCGACATCTCCGCCCACGGTGATCGTCGGCACCCGATCACGGCGGCGCATGATCGGCTCTTCCATCCGCACATCCACCTTGCCCACCTGCGACAGCGGCACGCGCTGGCCGTTGGCACCGGCCAGGGTGAAGTCGGCGATGCGTGCCGGATCGAAGCGCGTATCGCCAGCCGAGCGCGCCATCACCTGCACGCTGCGGATATCCTCGCGCACCAACGTGACCGGCACGCCGCTGAGCAGGAACTGCAGTTGCTGCGCCACCGCGGTCGAGGTCAGCCCCAACGCCTGCAGGCGGTCCTGGTCTAGGGTGAAATGCAACGTGGGCGTGCGCGTGCCCCAGTCGGTGTTGACGGTGCGCAGCATCGGGCTGTCCTGCATGACCTGCCTGACCTGCGCGGCGATGCCACGCACCACCTGCGGGTCGGCGCCGCTGACCCGGTAGGCCACCGGAAACTGCGAGTACGGGCCGAAGGTGAGTTGGGTCACGCGCACGCGTGCTTCGGGGGCCAAGCCTTCGGCAACGGCCTTGCGCATGCGCAGCTTCAATGCGTCGCGCTTGTGCTGGTTGTCGGTGCGCACCACGATCTTGGCGAACGACGGATCCGGCAACTCCGGGCCCATCGCCAGGAAGAAACGCGGCGCGCCCTGGCCGATATACGCGGTGACAATCTTCGCTTCGTCCTGTTTGGCCAGCCAGGCTTCCAGCTTGGCCGTGGCCGCGCTGGTCTGGGTGATCGAGCTGCCGTACGGCAGTTGCACTTCGACCAGCACTTCAGGGCGATCGGAGATCGGGAAGAACTGCTTCTTGACGATGCCCATGCCCAGGATCGCAAGCACGAACAGGCCCACCACCGAGCCGGCCACCAACCACTTGCGCGCGATGACGCGTGCCAGCGCATTGCGGAAGCGGTTGTAGCGCGGCGTGTCGTACAGCGCGGCGTGGCCGCCTTCGATCTTCTTCAGATCCGGCAGCATCTTGACGCCCAGATAAGGCGTGAACACCACTGCCACCACCCACGACACAATCAGCGCGATCCCCACGATCCAGAACATGTTGCTGGTGTATTCGCCGGCAGTGGAGGCGGCAAAGCCGTTCGGCATGAAGCCGACCGCGGTCACCAGCGTGCCGGACAGCATCGGCGCGGCGGTATGGCTCCACGCATAGGCCGATGCGGCGACGCGGCTATAGCCTTCCTCCATCTTCACCACCATCATCTCGATCGCGATGATGGCGTCGTCCACCAGCAATCCCAGCGCCAGGATCAACGACCCCAGCGTGATGCGGTCGAAGTTCTTGCCGGTGGCCAGCATCACCACGAACACCGCCGCCAGCGTCAGCGGCACCGCGGCCGCCACCACGATACCCACGCGCCAGCCCATGCTGACGAAGCACACCAGCATCACCACCAGCAGTGCGACGAAGAACTTGGTCATGAACTCGCCCACCGACGCGTCGATGTTGACCGCCTGATCGGTGACCTTGCTCAGGGTCATGCCCAGCGGCAGCTCGGCATTGATTGCGCCCACTTCGCTGTCCAGCGACTTGCCCAGATCCAGCCCGTTCCAGCCATCGCGCATGATGATGCCCAGCAGCAACGCCGGCTCGCCGCCACTGCGGATCATGAAGGTGGACGGATCTTCGTAGCCGCGTTTGACCGTGGCGATATCCGACAGTTTCAGGGTGCGGCCCTGCACCACCAGCGGGGTGTCGCGGATCTTCTGCAGGCTGTCGAGCGCACCGTCCAGGCGAATGAACACCTGCGGCCCGCGCGTCTCCACCGAACCTGCCGCATTCAAGGTGTTCTGCGCATTGAGCGCGGCAAACACCTCCTGCGGATCCACGCCCAGCGTGGCCAGGCGCTCGTGCGAGAACTCGACAAAGATGCGCTCGGGCTGTTCTCCGATGATGTTGACCTTCTTGACGCCCGGCACGTGCAACAGGCGCTGGCGCAGGCTTTCCGCATCGCGCGCAAGCAAACGTTGCGGCTCGCCCTTGGCCTTGAGCGCGAACAGCGCGAAGGTGACGTCGGCATATTCGTCGTTGACCATCGGCCCGATCACGCCGGCCGGCAGGTTGCCGACTTCGTCGCCCACCTTCTTGCGCGCCTGATAGAACTGCTCCTGCACCTGGCTGGGTGGTGTGCTGTCCAGCAAGGTCAAGGTCGTGAACGCAAGCCCGGGGCGCGTATAGGTTTCGCTGCGGTCGTACCAGCGCAGCTCCTGCAGGCGCTTTTCGAGTTTCTCGGCGACCTGGTCCTGCATTTCCTGCGGCGTGGCGCCGGGCCAGGCGGTCACGATGGTCATGACCTTGACGGTGAAGGCCGGGTCTTCGGCCCGGCCAAGCTTGAGGAAGGCGACCAGGCCGGCCAGCGAAATCAGGACGATCAGGAACAGCGTGATCGAGCGCTCGCGCACCGCCAGCGCGGAAAGATTGAACCGGCCTTCGCTCACGGCTGCGCTCCTGCCGCGGCCGCGGCCTTGGCGCCGGTCGTGGCGCCGGCGGCAGGCGCAATCGTGTTGACCACCCGCACCTGCTCGCCGTCGCGCAACAGGTGCGCACCCAGTGCCACGATGCGCTCACCGCGCGCCAGCTTGCCGGCAACCGTGGCATGGTCGTCGTCCAGGCCCAGCACCGTCACCGGCCGCCAGCGCACCTTGGCCGGATTGCCGGCAATCACCCACACGCCCGGCCCCTTGCCGGCATCGAACAGCGCGGCCAGCGGCACCTGCAGCCCGGCCTGCGGGCCGGCGGCCGTGCCATCGGCGATGCGCAGGCTGACGGTGGTGCCCAGCGGCGCATCGCCCAGTGCGCCATCGAGCACGTAACGTGCCTCGAAGGTGCGGGTCAGCCGGTCGGCGCTTTCGGACAGCTGGCGCAAGGTCGCCGGCACGGTGACAGCGGCATTGCCGAACAAGGTGGCCTGCGCCACCGAGCCGACCTGCGGGCGCAGGGTTTCCGGCAACTGGATCACCGCCTCGCGGCGGCCGGCATGCGCCAGCCGCACCACCGGCTGCCCGGCCGCGACGACCTGGCCCGGTTCGACCAGCGTCTCCATCACCACGCCATCGGCGTCGGCCAGCAGGTCGGTGTAGCGGTTGGCGTTGCGGGCTACTTCGGCCTGCGCTTGGGCGGCGCTCAGCTGCGCCCTGGCGGCGTCGGCGGCGGCCTTGATCTGGTCGTAGGCCGAAGCCGAGATGGCGCCGGTGCCACGCAGATCGCGGTAGCGCGCTTCATCCTCACCCGCCTGCTGGGCGCGCGCCTGCGCGGCCGCCACCGCGTCCTGCTGCGCCCGCGCGGCGAGCTTGAGGTCGACCGGGTCGATCCGCAGCAGCGGCTGGCCACGTTTCACGCGCTGGCCGGCATCGACCAGACGCTCCTGCACCTTACCGGCGACCCGGAACCCCAGGTCGCTCTGTACACGGGCCGCGACCGTGCCGGAGAAGCTGCGCGCCGCTGCACCAGCTTCTTCGACGATGGCCACCCGCACCAGCGGAGCCGCGGTACGCGGGTCGGAGGGGGGCGCCTTGCCGCAGGCAATCAATGCCAGCGGCAGCACACAGAAAGCGGCAGAGGTAACGAGGCGCCGATGCATGGCAAATCCAGGAGCGAGCTGATGAAGGCTCGCATCCTGAGACTTGTGACTAAATCAGTCAATAGTCACAAACGAATTTAGGGCGATAGGCTGCGCAGCACCAGGCTCGACAACAGCACCGGCACCTCGTCGGCCTGCTCCAGGCTGTGCTGCAGCAGCAGCGGGTTCATGTAGGGGCGCAGCACCATGTAAATCGCCTGCGTGGCCTCGTCCAGTGGCGTCTTGCGCTCGAAATCACCACTTTGCCGGCCTTGCTGCAGCACATCCTGCAGCAGCGTCTGGATGCGCACTTCATAGGCGCGGACCGATTGCCAGCGCTCGGTGGCCGCCGAGGTGGCGATCTCGTACAGCTTGCGATCCTGGAAGAACAGCCGGAGGCTCGCCTCGATCATCACCTTGAAAAGCCTGCGTAATTTTTCCGGCGGCTGCTCCGCCTCGTCGACCGCGGCACGCACCTCGGTCTCGATTTCGCGCAGGCAGTTGCTGCAGATCATCTCGCCGATGGCCTGCTTGGATTCGAAGAACTTGTAGATATAGGCCTTGGAGAACCCGATCGCCTTGGCCAGGTCCGAAACCGCAGTCTTCTCGTAGCCGTAGCGGCTGAAATGCTCGGTGGCCGCAATCACGATCTGATCGCGCACGTCATGGTCGGCCGGGCCGCGGCCCGAAACCGGATAGCTGGATGTCTTGCTCATGCCGCCAGCTTAGCGCCCCAGCGCCCCACATACAAAAGTGACCATTTCGTATTATAGTCACACCTTATCCCTGCCCGCCCGGTCTGCCATGTCCCCGTTCCGTCCTGTTGCCCTGCTTGTCGTTGCCAGCCTTGCCACGGGCTGCGCAGTCGGTCCGACCTACACCCGCCCCGCAGCGCCCCTGCCAGACCGTTATGCAGGCCAGGCGGCAGTCGAAGTGCGCCCGGCAGCGCGACCGGCCGAGCTTTCGACCTGGTGGACCGGCTTCGACGACGCCGACCTGAGCCGCTACGTCGCCCAAGCGCTGGCGCAGAACCTGGACCTGGCCCAGGCCACCGCGCGCGTCACCCAGGCCCGCGCCGGCCTGACCGCCGCCACTGCTGCGCTGCTGCCTTCAGGCAACATCAGCGGCAACGCGACCCGCGCCTACCAGTCATTGGAAACGCCGCTCGGCCAGGTGCTCAACAGCACGCCCAACTTCGACCGCTACGCCAGCAGCTACGAAGCCAACCTGGGCGCGAGCTGGGAGCTGGATCTGTTCGGCGGCCTGCGTCGCGGGCGCCAGGCCGCACTGGCCGACTACCAGGCCAGCGAAGCCGGCGCCGCCGCCACCCGCCTGGCGGTGGCGGCGCAGACCGCCGATATCTACATCAGCATCCGCGGCCTGCAGGCACGGCTGGAGGTGGTGCAGCGCCAGGTCGCCACCCAGCAGGGCCTGCTGTCGATGGTGACGCTGTTGCATGGCAAGGGGCTCGCGCCGGAGTTGCAACTGCACCAGGCGCAAGGCGCGCTGGCACAGGCGCAGGCCTCGGTGCCCGGCATCGAAAGCGCCCTGGTCGCGGCGATGAACGCCCTGGACGTGATGCTGGGTGTGCCGCCTGGCACGCACCGCGCGGAACTGGCCGCCACCAAACCGATTCCGCTTGCGCCGCGGATCGCCGAGACGGGCACGCCCGGCGACCTGCTGCGGCGCCGCCCCGATCTGATCGCGGCCGAGCGCAGGCTGGCAGCGTCGAACGCGCGCATCGGCGTGGCGATGGCCGAGTACTACCCCAAATTCTCGCTCAGTGGACTGCTCGGCAGCGCCACCGCGATCTCCGGCGCCAACCTGTTCACCGGCGATGCCAGCCAGTCCGCCGGCGTGCTGGGCCTGCGCTGGCGGCTGTTCGACTTCGGCCGCATCAATGCGCAGATCGCCCAGGCCAAGGGCCAGGAAGCCGAGCAGCTGGCGGCGTATCGCCTGGCGGTCCTGCGCGCCACCGAGGACGTCGAAAATGCATTCACCGCACTGGTCAAACGCGAACAACAAGCCAGCGTGCTCGCGCAAGGCGTGGACGCACTGGGCAAGGCGCGCACCGCGTCGGCGCTGGCCTACGAAAAGGGCGTGGTCAGCCTGATCGAAGTGTTGAATGCCGACGAGCAGCTGCTTCGCGCGTCCGATGCGCAGGTGCAGGCGCGCACGGATGCCGCGCGCAGTGCGGTGGCCACCTTCAGGGCGCTGGGTGGCGGCTGGCAATCCAGCACCGCCGACGCAGTTGCGCTGCAGCAGTCGTCACCGCGCTGACGCAAGCACGGACAAGGTCGCTAACGGGCAACCGCAAACTGCGGCGCTTGCCTCATATCGGTGGGCGTCGTCTGTGCGCCAAGCGGGTCCTGCATCCTTGGCGGAAGAAAACTCGCTGTCCTCTCCGCGACCCGGGTGCAGATAACGACTGCGCGTCGCCGTGCACGCGATGGCTGCTGCAGCCCGCGCAGTCGTCATGTGGTCAACCGGCGTGGAAACGGATGCCTTGATTGATCGTGCATTGATACGCCAGCACTGGCCCGCGTTGCTGCAGACCCGGCAGGTCGTACATGTAGGTGGTGAAACGCACGCTGCCATCCGGGCGCAGCTGGTAGCGCATGAACTGCTGAATCGGCTTGCCGTCGTTGGCCACGGTGAAGTGCGAACCAGAGAACGCGGCAGTGCCGTCCTCGGTGATGCGGTACGCATCGATATGGCGGCCGCCACGGGTCTGGGTGACCGGCGTGCCTTGTTCGGGTGTGCAGCGGCCAAGATCGGTGGTCAGGCTGACGTCGTAACCGGATTCCAGGGCTGCGAGCACTTCCGCACGGGTATTGAGCGATTCGCTGGCCCAGGCGGGCAGCGCGCAGGCGCACAGCGTGGCGAGCAGGGCAGCGGGAGCAAGACGGGGCATGGCGAACTCCAGGATGAGGGAAGGAAGCGACCTGGACTGTAATCAGCCCAGGGCCGTCAACATGACCCAGTCCTGTCTGCAACGGCGCACTGCGCTACGCATCACGCGGCATGATTGCGCTGTTTGGCGATGTCCGCGCGAGATTGCGCCGTGCGGGCTATGCCTGCGCGCGCAGAGGCCGTTTGTTGCGTGATCGGGCGCTTCTATCGCCAGAAAAAGACGAAGGAATGTCGGTCGACGACAGACGACAGACGACAGACGACACGAGCATTACGCAAACGTCTGATGCACACACAAAAAAATGCTGCTACTGGCGAGCGTCGACCGGAAGCAACTTTTTCAAAGCGGCATCATCCAACCCCACGGGGCTGCGCGCCTACCCTCATCCGGCGCTGGCGCGCCACCTTCTCCCGATGGGAGAAGGGTTCAAGATGCAGGGTGATGAGGCACTCTCTCGATGAGAGAAGGCCCAAACTCGCACTCGTCACAGCTTCAACTTCATACAACCATCAAAAAGCTGCAATGCAAATCCACCCAGCTACAAGCGCGCATTGACCTCGCGCCGCACCTGTTCCGGCTCCGGCTGTAACGCCGGCATCGCGCCCAGCAACAGACGGTCTGCCAGGGCACGTGTGGCCACACGCAACTCCGGCACGGCGGTGATTTCCCAATAGCGTCCGCGTAGCAGCGGGCCCACGCAATACAGCCCCGGCACGATCTGTCCGGCACCATCGCGCACGCGCAGTTGCGCATCGGTGTCCACGCCCAGGCCCAGCGGATCGGCACGCAACAGCCCAGCCTCGCGCATGCCGGCGATCAACGGGTCGCTGGTGCGGTCGATATCGGTGTCCAACCCTGTGGCGCGGATCACCGCATCGTAATGATCGGTCTGCGCGTCGGCCGATCCACGCGGGCGAATCACCGCTTCCACGCCATCGGGCACCCAACGCGCACGCAGCAGGCGCGCTGCGACGATCTGCAGTTGCCCCGATTGCTGCAATTGCGCCAGCTGTTCCGCTGCGCCCGGCGCAACGCGGTGCCGCGCCACCTCCCAATACGGGCGCAGATGGCGCAGGAAACGCGCACGCTGCGGCAACTCCAGCCGCTGCCACAGCGGTTGCAGATGCGGGCGCAAGGCATCCACCACGCGTCGCCAGTCGTCGACCACTGCACTCAATTGCCGTACGCCGCGCAGCAGGCCACGCAGGTCGGCATCCTTGAGTGCGCGCTGCAGATGCGGCGGCAATTCCAGCGCTGCACCCGGCTGGCGCAGATGCGCCTGCGGCGCAAGGCCGCGTCGCGAGATCGCCAGCAGGCGGCCACGATGCCCGCGCGTGTGCAGGGTCAATGCCACATCCACCATGGTCAGCCCGGTGCCGACGATCAGCACATCGTCGTCCGGCGACAGGCGCGCCAGGGCATCGCCCTGCCACGGCCAGCCGATGTAGCGCGGATGCACGCTCAGGCGCGGGCCGATCCCGGCCAACGCCTGCGGCTGCAGTGCGCCCACCGCCAGCACCACCCGATCGCTGTGGAAGGCATCGCCATTGGCCAGGAACACGCGAAAGCCCTTGCGCGCACGCTCCACCGCCACCGCTTCCTGCGACAGCCGCACGATCGACGCCTGCGCGCCACTGACCGCGGTATCCAGCTCGCTGCGCAGATAATCGCCATAGGCAAGGCGCGGCAGGAATTCCAGTCGCCCGCTGTCGCCCAGATGCAGGGTATCGGCGAAGGCGCCTGGCGCCTGCGCATCGATGCCCAGGTCCTTGGCACGCACGTTGAGCAGGTGCTCCGGCCGGGCGGCACCATAGGCGATGCCGCTGCCGAAGGTCTCGGTCACGCCGACCAGGGTGATACGCACCTGCGCATCGGCCGTCTGCGCCAGCGCACGGACCAGCGCGGTGCCGCAGAAGCCGGCACCGATGACGGTGATATGGGTTTCCATGTGCAACTCCCACTGAATGACCCGCACGTTGTGCCCGCAGCGCGGCGCAAACGTGTAAACAAATGGTTAGCGGCGAGCAATCGAAAACGCATGAGCTGATCATGCTTGGTGATGAGGCTTGCGTTGCAAGCTGCGTGCGCACGGTATTGCACAAAGATGACAGCGCACGCGGCCGCAGCCAGGTGTCGGTGCATGGCCCCCAACCTGGCTCGCAGCGCAGCGCTGCGCACCGCGATTTAGGGTGGCTGACAACACGTAGCGAGCAATCGCTCGGGGCGTGTGGACGGCGCGCTCAAAACCTGAGGGTACGTGTAGCACATGGCAATTCCGAGCACCGCCGCACGCCTGAGGATGAGCGCAGTAGATCGCATGCCCCGTTACGCGCGGTGGCCGGCGCGTCGTTGGCAGAAGCGGTGGAAGTTGTGGAACGGAGAGCAGACATTGCGATGCTGCGTTCAACACTGCAACGGCGCCGAGCACCGCGTCATGACCGGGCTGCTCGATAATGTCGGTTTCCGATCGAGTGTCCGCCATGTCCATTTCCGCAGCACCCACGCAAATCTCGCCGCGCAATCAACGCGTGCTGATCGCCGGCGGCAGCCGTGGCATCGGCCTGGCGATTGCCGAAGCGTTCGTCCGCAACGGCGCGCAGGTCTCGCTGTGCGCACGCAATGCCGATGGCCTGGCACAGGCCGCCCACGCGTTGGCGCCTCATGGAGCCCCGGTACACACCTTCGCCTGCGACCTGTCGGACGCTGCGCAAATCGAGGCCTATGTGCAGGCCGCAGCGCAGGCACTGAATGGTCTGGACGTGGTGATCAACAACGCCTCCGGCTATGGACATGGCAACGACGATTCGAGCTGGCAAGCCGGCCTGGACGTGGATCTGATGGCCGCAGTGCGCTGCAATCGCGCCGCGCTACCGCACCTGCGCAACAGCGACGCGGCAGTGATCCTCAATATCAGCTCGATCAATGCGCAACGCCCCACACCACGTGCGATCGCCTATTCCACCGCCAAGGCGGCGCTCAATTACTACACCACCACGCTGGCCGCCGAGCTCGCCCGCGAGCGCATCCGCGTCAACGCGATCGCTCCAGGCTCTATCGAGTTTCCGGACGGGCTATGGGCCCGCCGCCGCGATGAAGAACCGGAGCTGTATGCCCGCATCCGCGACAGCATCCCGTTCGGCGGATTCGGTCAAGTGCAGCACATCGCCGATGCGGCGTTGTTTCTTGCATCGCCGCAGGCGCGCTGGATCACCGGACAGGTACTGGCGGTGGATGGCGGGCAGTCGTTGGGGGTGTGAGCGGGGATTTGTGCTGGCGAACACGCCGATCCGCTGTCGGCCAACCGGTAGGAGCGTGCCTGCGCGCGACGAAGCTCTATCGGTAACGCCCCGTCGCGCGCAGGCACGCTCCTACGAACAGCCGGCGACCGGTTCCTTTATCCGCGACACCTTCGCGACGACGGGCGGGTGCTGATGGATGATGGATGATGGACAGTCGTTGGGAGTGTGAGCGGGGATTTGTGCTGGCGGAGATGCCAGTCTGCTGCGCGTGAACCTGTAGGAGCGTGCCTGCGCGCGATGAAGCTACTGGTAATGCCCCGTCGCGCGCAGGCACGCTCCTACAATACGGCGGCGCCTCACCTCTATCCGGCTGCCTCGCGACGAGGCGATGAGGCGGCGTTAGCCAACCAACTCCGCCGCCTCGACGCTGTGCTCGCCACGCGCCGGTGCCAGCGCGGCGCTCACCATGGCGGCGGCGATGCGTTCGGCCGGGTTGATGCGGAAGCGGCGTGGTAGCAGTGGGCCGAGCGCGCCCAGCACGAGGCTGCCGATGTGTTCGCCGGTGCGCCGCTGCTCGCGTTCGCCGCCGATCAGGCCCGGGCGCACGAAGGTGAGCGAGGGGAAGCCGACCGCGCGCAGGTCGCGTTCCAATTCGCCCTTGACGCGGTTGTAGAAGATGCGCGAGTGCGCATCGGCACCGGCCGCCGAATTCAGCACGAACACCGAGGTGCCCTGCGCGCAGACGGCGCGTGCCAGCGCCATCGGGTAGTCGTGATCGATGCGGTAGAACGCCTCGCGCGAGCCGGCCTGTTTCATCGTGCTGCCCAGGGCGCAGATGGCCGCTTCCATGCGCGGCGCGGTCCAGTGATCCAGGCGCTCGAAATCGATCACCTGGTTGCGCAGCTTGGGATGGATCTGCGACAGCGGCCGGCGCGTGATCGCCACCACGCCGGTACAGCGCGCGTCGGCCAGCAGCTGTTGCAAAACATGTCCGCCGACCAGACCGGTGGCCCCTGCCAGCAGCACGTCCATCAGACCGCCCCTGCCATCAGCGTGCGCCCTCGGAGACGATGCGTGCGCTGCTGGCGATGCGATCGCGCTCCACCGCCAGCAAGGTCAGCGAATGCGCCGGCGCCTTCCATTCGCTGCCGCCGGCCACCACGCGGCCGCCATGGCGTGCGGTGTCGACCAGTACGCGCCAATGTTCGTCGTGCATCGCCGGCAGCGTGAACGAAACGCTGGTAGAGGCGGCATTGATCAGCATCAGCAAGGTCACGTTGGCAGCGATCTCGCGCAAGCCGGTGGTCGGCGAGCGGCCATCCAGGCGCAGCATCAGCGCGCGTGCTTCCGGGTCGTGCCAGCCGGCTTCGTCCATCTCGTGGCCGTCCGGTGCCAGCCAGGTGAGATCCTTCAAACCCAGCGCTTCGTCGAACTTGCCATCGAAGAAGCGGGCGCGATGCAGCAGCGGGTAACGCTGGCGGATGCGGATCAACCGCCGCACGAATGCAGCCTGATCGGCGGCGGCGGCTTTAGTGGCGGCAGTCCAGTCGATCCAGGTCAGTTCGTTGTCCTGGCAATACGCGTTGTTGTTGCCGTTCTGGCTGTGGCCGAACTCGTCACCGGCCAGCAGCATCGGCGTGCCCTGCGACAGCAACAACGTGGCCAGCAGGTTGCGCATCTGTTGGCGGCGCAGCTGCTTGATGGCCGGGTCGTTGGTGTCGCCTTCGACGCCGTAATTGGCCGAGATGTTGTGGTCGCTGCCGTCCCTGCCCTCTTCGCCGTTGGCGAAGTTGTGCTTGCCTTCGTAGCTGACCAGATCGCGCAGGGTGAAGCCGTCATGCGCGGTGACGAAGTTGACCGACGCAGTGGGGCGGCGGCCGCTATGGTTGAACAGGTCGGCCGAGCCGGTCAGGCGCGTGGCCAGTTCGGCCAGCTGACCACCGTCGCCACGCCAGAACGCGCGCACGTTGTCGCGGAACTTGTCGTTCCATTCCACCCAGCCCGGCGGGAAGTTGCCGACCTGGTAACCGCCCGGGCCGATATCCCACGGCTCGGCGATCAGCTTGGTCTGGCTCAGTACTGGATCCTGGCGCACCGCATCGAGAAAGCTGCCCGACGGATCGAAGCCATAGCGCTCGCGGCCGAGGATGCTGGCCAGGTCGAAGCGGAAGCCGTCGACATGCATTTCCTGCACCCAGTAGCGCAGCGAGTCCATCACCATGCGCAACGCGCCGACGTTGGTCAGGTCGAAGGTGTTGCCGGTGCCGGTGTCGTTGATGTAGAAGCGGCGATCGTCGGCCAGGCGGTAGTAGCTGGCATTGTCGATGCCCTTGAACGACAGCGTCGGCCCCAGCTCGTTGCCTTCGGCGGTGTGGTTGTAGACCACGTCCAGCAGCACTTCCAGCCCGGCGTGATGCAGGCGCGCCACCATCTGCTTGAACTCGGCCACGGTGCGCGTGGACATGTAGCGCGCCTGCGGCGCGAAGAACCCCAGCGTGTTGTAGCCCCAGTAATTGCGCAGGCCTTTTTCCAGCAGGTATTGGTCGTCGACGAAGGCGTGAACCGGGAGCAGCTCCACCGCGGTGACGCCGAGCGAGCTGATGTGGTCGATCAGCTCGTCGGTCTTCAGGGCCGAGAAGGTGCCGCGATTTTCCGGCGGCACTGCCGGATGCAGCATGCTCAGCCCGCGCACGTGCGCTTCGTAGATCACCGTACGGTTCCACGGCGTTTGCGGCGGGCGGTCCTGGCCCCAGGTGAAGGCCGGGTCGATCACTGCGGATTTGGGCATGAACGCGGCGCTGTCGCGACGGTCGAAGCTCAGATCCTTGTCGCGGTGGCCGATGGTGTAGCCGAACAGATGCGGCGCCCATTTGAGCTCGCCGACGATCTGCTTGGCATACGGGTCCAGCAGCAGCTTGTTGTGGTTGAAGCGATGCCCGGCCTCGGGCGCATAAGGTCCATGCACGCGGTAGCCGTACAGCTGGCCGGGGCGTGCGTCGGGCAAATAGCCGTGCCAGACCTCGTCGGTGTATTCGGGCAGCGCCAGGCGCTCCTGCTCGCGGCCACGCTCGTCGAACAGGCACAGTTCCACCCGGGTGGCGTTGCGCGAGTACAGCGCGAAATTGACCCCCAGGCCATCCCAGGTGGCGCCGAGCGGGTTGGGACGGCCTTCGCGAATGCGCGAGCGCTGAGTGAACTTGCGGGTGGCCATCGGTAACTCCTGAGAACGGTGAACTCAAAACGCTGAGCGAATGCGGGCGCCTGCGTGCCTGGGCACGCTCACCCTGGCACGGCACAGCCTGCAGGGTGAACCATGCAAGGTGACAGAGGCACCGTTACTGGCGTGCAGTTACCGGCGGGCCGGCCTGTTCGGCGGCGCGCTCTTCGGCATCCACCAGCCGTTCGGCCATGGCCCAATGCCGATCTGCGTGGCCGTCCGGGCGGCCTTCGGCCTCCCAGATCTCCTGTGCCAACTGGCGAAGCCGCGCTTGCCGTTCCATGTCGTTCATTGCTTACGTTCTCTTAGGGGGTCAACAACACTGCCACTGGCGCACGTGCAAACAGCGTGGATATCGCCACGCGGCCGCCTTGCGGCTGCAGTGTGCTGCCATCGAGCACATTACGATACGTGGCGGGCGGCAATGCCAACGACGCCTGACCCCAGTTGGCCGGCGGCACCAGCAGCGGCAGGTCGCCATCGCCCTGGTTGCCGGCACCCAGCCGCGTCACTGCCACCACCAGCGACTGGCCGCGGTACTGGCGGCGGAACGCCAGCACCTGCGCATCGCCGCTGACCGCCACGGTCAAGGGCTGATAATCGCCCTTCGCAAACAGCGACGGATGATCGGCACGCAGCTGCAACAGCAGTGCGGTGAGACGTGCCTTGACCGCGCCATCGCGCCAGCTGCGCAGCAGCGTGTTCCAGTCGCGCGCCTGCGCCAGCCACTGCTGGCGCTGCGCGTAGTCGACCGGGCGGCGGTTGTCCGGGTCCACCAGCGACAGATCCCAGCCTTCGGTGCCCTGGTACAGGTCGGGCACGCCCGGCACGGTCAGACGCAACGTGGTCTGCACCAGCGCGTTGCGCGCACCGGCGGCGGCGATGTGGTTGCTGGCGCGCAGCAGCGCCCGCCGCAGCGGCAACCCGGCGCGGCTGCACAGCACCTGCTCCACGGTGGCCTGCACGGCCTGCTCGTAGGCCGGCGAGCCATCGGTCCAGCTGGTGTGCAGCTTGGCTTCGCGCACCGCCTTGAGCAGCCACTGCGCAATGCGCTCGGCGTACTCGGCCAGCGGTTCGGTCTGGTCAGCGCCCAGGCCGATCGGCCAGGCGGCCACCAGGGTCTGCCAGAGCATCTGCTGGTCGCCACCGGCCAAGGCCGGCGAGTCCAGCGTCTCGGTCAAGGCATCGAACTGGCTGCTCTGCTCGATCCACCAGCGCGGTTGCTCGGACAGCACCGCCAGCCGCATGCGCAGATCTTCGCCGCGCTTGTGGTCGTGCGTGGCGGTGGCCAGCAACGCGCGCGGGACGTGCTTGGCGCGTTCGAGATTCTGCGCGTGGAACTCGGCCGCGTCGTTGGCGAAGTGGGTCGGATGGCTGCCGACCTCGTTGCGCGACAGCAGCACGCCATGCCGGTAGAACGCGGTGTCTTCCACCGACTTGGCATTGAGCGGTGCGGACAACTGCTCCACGCGACGACGCAGGATGCGCCGCAAGGCGACCTGCGCGCGGTCGGCGCCGGCATCGTCGAGCAGCCAGCGCTCGATCGCGTCGACAGCCGCAACGATCGACTCCGGCATGCCCTCGCGCGCACGCGCGGCAGTGGCGCGCAGGCGCTCGGCTTCGCTGCCGGTCACGCCCTTGGCACCGGCGTAGGTGCGGTACACCGGAAACCAGCGTAGCAACACGCACAGGCCGCGCGCCAGCATCTGCGGGCTGAACTCGCGCGTGGGCGGGTCCAGTCGCGCCAGTGCCGACAACGCACCGACGGCGCGATTGAATTCGGTCTGCAGCGGGCCGCGCAGGATCTCGTCGCGTGCGCTGCGCTCTTCCTGTGCGAAATCGCCACTGCGTCCGCTCACCTTTTGCCAGGCACGCGCCAATGGCTTGAAGCCGGCCGGGTCATGCAGCACGCCGCCGACCTGGTCCATGAAGTCGTAGCCGGTGGTGCCATCGCAGGGCCAGTCGGCCGGCAAGGCTTCGCCGGGCGCCAGGATCTTTTCCAGATACAACCCCAGCGTGCCGGGCTTGAGGCCACGCGTGCGGCCGGCCGCATCCAGCCGGCTGCGCAGCTTGCGCACATAGCCGGTGGGGTCGGTGAGCCCGTCCACATGGTCGATGCGCAAGCCATCCAGGTGACCTTCGGCCACCAGCCGCAGCGGCAGCGCATGCACCGCGTCGAACACCGCCGGCAGCTCCACGCGCAATGCCACCAACGAGGTGATATCGAAGAAACGACGGTAGTTGAGCATGTCGTTGCCCACGCGCCACCAGTTCAGGCGGTACGGCTGGCGCTCGATCAGCTTGTGCAGACGGCCATCGCCACGCTTGGCGCCGTCGTTGTAGTCGCGCAGCCATTGCGCGCGGGCGGTCTTTTCCGGCACCTCCAGCGTCTGCGGACGGATCGGGTAACGCTGGTCGTAATGCGCCAGTGCCGCGCTGCCGTCGTCCTCCACCACCAGCGTGATCAGGCCTTCGGCCAGTGCGGTGGCATACGGGCGGTCCAGCACCGCCAGCCACAACTTGCCGTCGCGCCCGGGGGCGCGCCAATCGATGTCGAACCAGTCGGCATGCTTGGCGCTGCGGCCATTGCGCAGCACATCCCACCACCATGCGTTGTCCGCATGCGTGGCCATGTGGTTGGGCACGATGTCGGCGATCAGGCCCATGCCGTGCTCGCGCGCGGCCTGCGACAGGGCGATCAGCGCGTCTTCGCCGCCGAGTTCGGGATTGACCACGGTCGGGTCGATATTGTCATAGCCGTGCGTCGAGCCCGGCACCGCAGTGCCGATCGGCGACAGGTACAGATGGCTGATGCCGAGGCCGGCGTAATACGGCACCTGCGCGAGCGCATCGTGCAGGGTGAAGCCGACATGCAGCTGCAGGCGGGCGGTGGCGCGAAGTTCGATCATGGATGCGGTTCCGAAACAGCCGCGACGCGACGCGCCTCGGCAAAGCCCTGCAGCGCCGTACTCAGGCGCGCATGCGGCAAGGGATCGGGCAGGCGTCGACGCCAGTTGGGATGGACCTCGACGGTGCCCGGCAGATTGGGTTGTTCTTCCAGCGCCAGCGCGTCTTCCACCGGCAGCAAGGCCAGGGGCGAGACGCTGGTGGCGGTGAAGCGCAGCGCGCCCAGCAGCGGGTCGTCCGCCGCGGTCAGGCCGGCGTGTTCGACCGCCGCATCCAGGCGTGCCAGATCCTTGCTGCGCGCGGTGGCGTCATCGCTGGCCTGCGCGGGCTGGATCAGTTCCAGCTTGCGTCGCCAGTCGATATCGCGGCCTTCGCGCCAGCCGGTCAGGGTGGGCAGATCGTGCGTGGTGGTGGTGGCCACCGCATCCGGCCGCCACAGCGCCGGCGAGACGAAGGCGCCATCGTCGTCGCGGGTGAACATCAGCACATCGATGCCCATCACCCCGCGCCGGGACAGTTCCTCGCGGATGCCCGGCGGCACCACGCCGAGGTCTTCGCCGATCACGATCGCCCGGTGCCGCCACGATTCCAGCGCGAGCAGGTTGAGCAGATCGTGCAGCGGATAGGCCAGATACGCGCCTTCGTTGGAGCTGGCACCTTCCGGCACCACCCACAGCCGCAACAACCCCAGGATATGGTCGATGCGGATGCCGCCGCGGTCGCGCAGCACTGCGCGCAGCAGCGCGATATACGGCGCATAGCCGCTACGCCGCAATGCGGTGGGCGAATACGCACCGATGCCCCAGTGCTGGCCGTCGGCATTGAAGGCGTCCGGCGGCGCGCCCAGCACCAGGCCGCGCAGCACGGTGTCGGCGGCTGCCGCGGCTTCGGCGCCATTGGGATCGAAGCCCACGGCCAGATCGGCGATCAAACCGATCTTCATGCCGCGCTCGTGCGCCTCGCGTTGCGCATCGGACCAGCTGCGCGCCGCCAGCCATTGCGTGAACACGTGCAGCTGCGGATCGCCGTCGCCGAAATCCTGCGCGGCAAACCGTGCAAAGCCCTCCAGCGCCTCGCCCCCCTCGCTGCGGAAGGCAGCCAGATCGGGGTGATCGGCGGGCACGCGGGTGTAGAGATGGCGCAGCAGCTGCCACTTGGCCTGCGCCGAGGCCGGCCAGTCGATCAGGGCGCTGTGGTGCAGCGTATCGAAGCGCTCGCGCAGGCCGGGCACCTCGTTGATCGCCTCCAGTGCGAGCTCGCCCAATACGCGCACCGGTGCGGCATGCAGGGGATCGAGAAAACGCCGGTCGCTGGGCGAATACGGGCTGTAGCCGCCGGTGACCGGGCGCGCGGCATGCACCGGGCTCAGGGCCAGGGCATCGGCACCGGCCAGTGCGGCATGCCGCACCCATTCCACCGTGCCGGATGCGTCGCCGATGCCGGCGTCGTCGATGCTGCGTGCCGAATACACCTGCAGCGCCATGCCCCAGGCACGCGGTGCCGGCAGGCCACAGGCATCGGCCACGCTGAAGCAGCGTTGCGGGGCGACCGCAACCTGCTGGGTCAGGCTGCCGATCTGCAGCGTCCAGTAGCCGAAACGCTGCGGCGCACGCACCTGCCCCTGCGCATCGGCATGCGCCGGCTCGCTGGCGCCGCTGTCGTCCAGCCAGCGGCCGCTGGCATTGGCGGAAACCGACACCGGCAGCAACCCGGCCACCTGCACGGTCAGCAGCGGCGCCGGCTCGGTGGCTTGCGCCTTGCAGCGACGCAGGCTGTCTTCGCGCTGCGCAGCGGTGCCGGCAGGCAGTTCCAGCGCGGTGAGCACCGCATGCAGCGATTGGTCGGACACCTGCCGTGGCTGGTCGCTGGCATCCACCCAGTCCACCATCACCCCGGCCGCGCCGGCCAGCGCATGCAGATCGCTCCTGCTCAGATCGCGGGTACTCATGCGCGCGCCTCGTGCCAGGCGATGAAGCCATCGACCGGCAACTGCTGCGCATCGGCAGCGACGTTTTCGACATGCGCCACGCGGCCACGCAACGGCGGCATCGGCACCGCCGAGGCGCCGACGTTGAAGGCGATATGCCACAGCCCGTCGGGCAACTCCCAGCTGGCGGTCACTGCACCGTCGGCCAGCACGCTGGCGCCCACCGCGCGCGCCTGTGCAAGCCCCGGCACCAGCCACTGGCGACGCACGCCCAGCAGCGCCTTGAACCAGGCTGTCCACTGCACGCCTTCGCCCTGCGCGGCGTCTTCGATCGGCGAGCGCGAGGCGGCGAAGGTGTCGTGGCTGTTCGGATCGGGAATGGTGGCGCGCTGCGCTTCGTCGGCGAATGCGGCGAAGTGGGCGAATTCGCGACGGCGCCCTTCGCGCACTGCATCGTCCAGCGGCGGGCCGAAGTCGGTGAAGAACAGGAACGGCTGCGTGGCGCCCCACGGCTCGCCCATGAAGAACAGCGGAATCATCGGCGTCAGCGTGGTCAGCGCCAGCGCAGCACGCAGGCGTTGCGGCGACACCAGCACGCTCAGCCGCTCGCCGCGCGCACGGTTGCCGATCTGGTCGTGGTTCTGCGCGAAGACCACGAACTTGTGCGGCGGCAGCGCCCCACTGGGCTCGCCGCGCACATGCCCGCGCGGGTCCGGCTCGCCCTGGTAGGCGAAACCTTCGCCGAGCACGCGCGCCAGGTGTTCGGTGGGCTTGTCGGCAAAGGCGGCGTAATAGCCTTCCTCTTCGCCGGTCAGCAGCACATGCAGGGCGTTGTGGAAATCGTCGTCCCACTGCGCGGTGTAGCCGCGTTGCAGCTGCGACGCCTGGTTGGCCTCGTTTTCCAGCACCAGATGCACATGGCGGCCGGCCGGCAGGCTGGCCTGCACGGTCTGCCGCAAGGTATCCAGGAAGGCGTTCGGGGTGATCGCATGCACCGCATCCAGGCGCAGGCCGTCGAAGCCGTATTCGTGCAGCCACATCAGCGCATTGTCGAGAAAGTAACGCTGCACCTGCGGCTTGCGGAAATCGATCGCCGCGCCCCACGGGGTGGGCTTGTCCTCGTTGAAGAACGGGGCGGCATAGCTGTGCAGGTAATTGCCGTCCGGGCCGAAGTGGTTATAGACCACGTCCAGCAACACCATCAGGCCGTGTCCGTGCGCGGCGTCGATCAGCGCCTTCAATTGGTCCGGCGTGCCATAGGCGTCTACCGGTGCATACGGCAGCACGCCGTCGTAGCCCCAGTTGTGCGCGCCCGGAAATGCGCTCAGCGGCATCAGCTCGATCGCGGTGATGCCCATCGCCGCCAGCTGCGGCAGTTGCGCCTGCACCCCGGCATAGCCGCCACAGGTGCCGACATGCAGTTCGTAGATCACCGCCTCGTCCCACGGCCGTCCCTGCCACTGGGTGTTCTGCCAGGCGTAGCCATCGCTGCGCTGCACGGCGCTGGGGCCGTGCACGCCCTCGGGCTGCCAGCGCGAGGCCGGATCCGGCACCGGTTCGCCGCCATCGACGCTGTAGCGATAGCGCGCATCCGCCGCGCAGGCGATCACCGCGCTGAAGAAACCATCCTGCGCGGCCTGCAACGCGATGCGCGCGCCGTCGTCGAAGACCACTTCCACGCTGTTGGCGTCCGGTGCCCAGAGCGCGAAGCGCACCTGTCCCTCACCCGCTGGCCATGCACCCCATGCCGGCGTGGTGTCGTTGCGCTCGTTCATTCTTATTTCTCCGCTTGCAGATAGATCGTGGCCAGCGGCGGTAGGGTCAGGCGCAGGCGTTGTGCGTGCCCGTGCATGCCCATCGGCTCGGTCGCCAGGCGACCGCTGTTGCCGAGGTTGCTGCCACCGTAATGGGCACTGTCGGTATTGAGGATTTCGCGCCAGCCGCCGGCACGCGGCACGCCAACGCGATAGTCGTGGTGCGGTTGCGGGGTGAGGTTGCTCACCGCCAGCAAGGGTGCGCCGCCATCGGGATCGTGGCGGATGAATGCCAGTACGCTGTTGCGCGCATCGTCGGCCACGCTCCAGTCGAAGCCGTCGGCACGATGCGTGCCGCGGTACAGCGCCGGCACCCGTCGCAATGCGGCGTTGAGATCGCCGACCAGTTGCTGCACGCCGCGATGCGCGGCGCCGTCGAGCAGATGCCAGTCCAGCGATTGATCGTGATTCCAGTCGTTCCACTGGCCGAACTCGGCGCCCATGAACAGCAGCTTGTCGCCCGGATGCGCCCACATCAACGCCAGGTAGGCGCGCAGATTGGCAAAGCGCCGCCAGTCGTCGCCGGGCATCTGCCCGAGCAGGCCACCGCTGCCGTGCACCACTTCGTCGTGCGAGAGCGGCAGCACAAAACGCTCGGAGAACGCGTACACCAGGCCGAAGGTGAGCTGGCTATGGTGCTGCGCGCGCTCGGCCGGATCGCGCTGCATGTAGCCCAGCGTGTCGTGCATCCAGCCCATGTTCCATTTGTGGGTGAAGCCCAGGCCGCCCTCGCTGATCGGCGCGGTCACGCCCGGCCAGGCGGTGGACTCTTCGGCGATGCTCAGCACGCCGGGAAAGCGCGTGGCGATCTCGCTGTTGAGCTGGCGCAGGAAGGCGACCGCTTCCAGATTCTCGCGGCCGCCATGCGCGTTGGGCACCCACTCGCCTTCGGCACGGCCATAGTCGCGATACAGCATCGAGGCCACCGCATCCACGCGCAGGCCGTCGAGGTGGTAGTGGTCGATCCACTCCAGCGCGCTGCCCAGCAGGTAGGCGGTCACTTCGGGCCGGCCGTAGTTGTAGATCAGCGTGTTCCAGTCGCGATGCATGCCTTCGCGCGGGTCGGCATGCTCGTACACCGCGGCGCCGTCGAACTGCGCCAGGCCGTGTGCATCATCGGGAAAGTGTGCGCTGACCCAGTCCAGGATCACGCCGATGCCGGCGCGATGACAGGCATCGACGAACTGGGCAAAGCCATCCGGGCTGCCGTGGCGCGCGGTCGGTGCGTACAGCCCCAAAGGTTGATAGCCCCAGGAGCCGCCAAACGGATGTTCGGTGATCGGCAGCAACTCGATATGGGTGAAACCGAGCTGCTGCACATAGGGGATCAGCTGTGCGGCCAGCCCTGGCCAGTCCAGCGGCTGGTTGTGCCCATCGCGCCGCCAGGACGCGGCATGCACTTCATAGATCGACAGTGGCGCCGGCGCGGCATTGGCATCGCGCGCGGCCATCCAGGCGGCATCGGTCCAGGCAAACGCAGCCGCGCCCGGCACCACCGAGGCGGTGGCCGGCGGCAATTCGCTCTGGCGCGCCACCGGGTCTGCCTTGAGCAATACGCGGCCATCGGCAGCGGTGATGGCGTACTTGTAGCGCGTGCCGGCTTCCACGCGCGGCAGGAACAGCTCCCAGAACCCGCCGATGCGCGGGCGCATCGGGTGCCGGCGCACGTCCCAGCCATTGAAATCGCCCACCACCGCCACGCGTTGCGCATGCGGCGCCCACACCGCAAAGCGCACCCCGGGCACGTCGTCGCAGTGCAGGTGCTGGGCACCCAGGGCACGGCGCAGCGCCTGGCCGTCGCCGGCAGCGATCTGCAGCAGGGTGGATTCGTCCAGCGTGGCGGCAAAGGCGTAGGGGTCTTCGATCTCCTGCACCACGTCCGGCCAGACGATGCGCAGCCGATACGGGCCTTCGACCGCCAGCGTGCCCTCGAACACGCCATCGACCGGGCCGGACTGCATGCGCGCCAGCAACTTGCCACGCGGGTCGATCAGGCCCATCGCCTCGGCACCGGGCGCCAGCACGCGCACCAGCCGGCGGCCATCAACCTGGGAATGCGGGCCCAATACCGCGAATGCATCGGCAGGCAGGCCATCGGCCAGCGCCTGCACGCTCTGCACCAGATCCGACATCCCATCCATGGTCACCGCCGTCGCTTCCGTCTCCTGCCCCTGCACGCCCAGCCGTTCGCTCATGACACCGTCGCAAGCGCGGGGGCGGTTGCGGCGGTGCGTTCGTACAGCGAGAGGTATTTCTTGCCCGCCACATCCCAACCACTGGGACGCAGCATCGCCGCGCGGCGCATCGCCGACAGCAGGCTGGGCAGGCGGAAGGTGCGGAATGCGCGCTCCAGGCAGCGGCGCAACGCTTCCACGCTGGCGTGCTGGAACAAAAAGCCGGTGACGCCGTCATCCACCGTGTCGATCAGACCACCGGTGGCGTGCGCGATCGGCAGGCACCCAAAGCGTTGTGCATACATCTGGCTCAAGCCGCACGGCTCGAAGCGCGATGGCATCAGCAGGAAGTCGGCACCGGCGAACATGCGCCGCGCCAAGCCCTCTTCAAAGCCGATGAAGGCACCGACCTGGCCCGGATAGCGCCGGGTCAGCTCGGCGACCTGTTGCTCGATCTCCGGCTCGCCACCGCCGATCACCGCGATCTGGCCGCCGGCCGCCACGATCTGCGGGGCGACCTCGCAGATCAGGTCCAGGCCCTTCTGATGTACCAGCCGCGACACCACCGCAAACAGCGGGCCGGTGCTCTCGCGCAGCCCGAAGGCCTTGCGCACCTGCGCGGCGTTGGCCTGGCGGCCCTGCCACTGATTGACGCTGAAGTGCGTGTCCAGATATTCGTCGGTACGCGGGTCCCAGCTGGCGTCGATGCCGTTGACGATGCCGGTCAGCGCGCCCTTGGCGGCGCGGCCGGCCAGCAGGCGGTCCAGGCCACAGCCCTGCGCCGGACCGGTGATCTGCTGGGCATAGCTGACACTGACCGTGTTGACGTGGTCGGCATGCACGATGCCGCCGCGCAGGAACGACATCTGCCCGTAGAACTCCAGCTCGGCCACACGCTCGGCCGGGATGCCCAGCGCGGCGGCCATCGAATACGGCACCAGGCCCTGGTAGGCCAGGTTATGGATGGTCAACAGGCACGGCGTGGTGCCGCCGGACCAGCGCACATAGGCGGCAGCCAGTGCGCACGGCCAGTCGTTGAGGTGCAGCAGCCGCGGCTTCCAGCCCAGTCCGGCATGGCCGGCGGCGATCTGCGCAGCGGCATGCGACAAGGTGGCAAAGCGGATCGCGTTGTCTTCGAATTCCGAGCCGCTGGTGCTCACATAGGGCGAGCCGTCGCGTTCGAACAATTCCTTGGACAGCAGGATGTAGATCGGCAGCCCGTCCGATTGCACGATACGGCCGATGTCGCAGGCCGGCAGTGCGGCATGCGCCAGCACCCGGCCGACGATCTCCACCTTGCCCGCGCGTGCCAGCACCGCGCGATAGCCGGGGATCAGCACACGGACGTCGTAGCGATGGCGCAGCGCGCGTGGCAGCGCAGCGGCCACATCGCCCAGACCGCCCGCCTTGATGAAGTCCGCCATCTCCGACACCACGAACAAGGCGCCGCGGGTATCGGCCGGCGACACCGGCAGGCGCTCGTGATGGCGAATGAAGCGGCCACGCGCATCACGCGGTCGCCCGCTCTTCTTCAGAGTCGGGAGCATCGTGCTGCGCTCTAAGCGTGCGGTAGTAGCGTGAAGCGGCATCATGGCAACCATCTAAACGTCCGTCGTAAAGTGGGTGGAGACGGAAAAACAGCGAAGCGACAACCATCATCTGCCGATTCAGCCAGACGACCTGCTACGAATGAGGAGCGGGGCCAACGCGCGTACTCCACGTTGTCCTTGGGACGAATCTACACCCCAGGCAAATAAAATATGCGTGAATACGTGCTGACTTTTCTGCGACATCTACATTCCCTTGCGCATGGTTGCGTAGCTCTAAAGGCATAAGCGGCGCATTGCAGTGCGATGACATCCCTGCCGTGGTGCGCGGTTGTTGAAACGCACCGAAAGCGGGCAACGACGGCGGCGCCCGCCATCACCCGCATGACTTGTTCAGCCGCGCACGCGGGACCGCTGTCGTGCACTGCCTGGCATCGGGGCTGCCTGCCGGAACTGCGCAGACCTGCCCAGACCGCTTAAGCGCGACGCCCGCGCGCCGATAACCCGCAATGGCACCACGACTTTCCGAGACCCCGGCGCATGGCAGACCAGCCTGAACTCCCAAGCCGCCCACGTGGCGGGCTGCGCCGCCTGTTGCCCTGGGGCGGCGCGGACAGCGCGCGCCCGGCCGCCGCCCTGCCCAGCGTGATCGGCGGCGGGCACGGCCTGGCCGCGCATCAGCTGGTGCCGGCCAAGAACAAGTCCGGCGCGCACGACCCGGCGGCCGCCACCGCCCTGTTGATGCGCCTGTTCTCGCATGCCGCGCATCCGGAGGCCTTGCTGCTGGCCTTCGCCGAAGGCATCACCAGCCTGCATGGCGAACTCGGCGACATGGGCGTGCGCCTGAGCGCAGCCTATGCGGCCGGCGACTGGCCCGGCTACGGCCGCACCCTGCGGCAACTGATCGACAAGTACATCCGCACCATCGATACCGGCGACTCGCTGGCCGAAGGACGCACCGAAGCCGAACAACTGCGCGACCTGCTGCGGCACGCGCTGGGCAATGCCCTGGCCACGCTGCTGCAACGCAGCCCGGAACTGGCCGAGGAAGCGCAGACCCTGGCATCGGCACTGCGCCACTGGCGCCCCGGCCATGAGCTGATCACGCTGGAACAGCGCCTGCGCGAACTCAGTCATCAGATCGGCCTGCGTGCCGAAGATGCCAGCGAGCAGCAGAACCTGCTGCTCGGCCTGTTCGACCTGCTGTTGGAGAACGTCGGCGAACTGCTCGACGATCGCAGCTGGCTGCAGGGCCAGATCTCGGTGGTGCGGCAGTTGATCTCCGGGCCGCTGGATGTCAGCTCGATCGAACAGGCACGCGGCACCTTGCGTGAGGTCATCTACAAGCAGGGCCTGCTCAAGCAAGGCATTGCCGACTCCAAGACCGCGATGCGCGAGATGATGGTGTCCTTCGTCGACCGGCTCGACGGCATGGCCACCAGCACCGGCGAGTACCACGATCGCGTTGCCGGCTATTCGCAGGCGATCGGCGACGCTCGCAGCATTCCCGACCTCAACCGGCTGTTGCAGGACGTGCTGCAGGACACCGCCGGCGTGCAGGCGCAGGCGCTGGCCGCGCGCGACGAGCTGCTGGCCGCACGCCGCCAGGTCGAGGACGCCGAGCAGCGCATCGCCTCGCTCGAACAGGAACTCAAGGACGTGGCCGGGCTGGTGCGCGAAGACCAACTGACCGGCGCGCTGAACCGCCGTGGCTTCGAGGAACTGTTCCAGCGTGAGGCCGCACGCACCCAGCGCGGCGGGCAACCCTTGTGCGTGGCGATGCTGGATCTGGACGATTTCCGCCGCCTCAACGAGACCCACGGCCACGCCGGTGGCGACGCCGCGCTGCGCCACACCGTGGACGTGGCCAAGTCGGTGCTGCGCACCACCGACGCCATCGCCCGCTTCGGCGGCGAGGAGTTCGTGCTGCTGTTGCCGGACTCCACCATCTTCGAAGCCAGCGCGGCGGTGATCCGCCTGCAGCGCGCACTGGCCCAGCGCTCGTTGCTGCACGAGGACGTGCGCGTGTTCGTCAGCTTCAGCGGCGGCGTGGCACTACGCCATCTCGACGAGGCCCAGGACGATGTGATCCGCCGTGCCGACCGCGCCATGTACGACGCCAAGGCAGCCGGCAAGAATCGGGTGATCAGCGCCGACTAGCCGCGAACGCGGCCTGCCGCATCGACCGGTCGGACCGGATCACCGACGCACGACGCAGAGGCGCCGCCGGTCTTTCGGTTGCCGCCGGGCCCCACTACGACCAACCGCTTCCGTGCGGCGACCAGGGGCTCCCCTGGCCCGCCGCGGGACGGCGTCAGTGCGCCGCCGGCTTCCCGCGCAGCTTCTGGAACAGCATCACCGCGCCCAGCACGATCGCACCGGCAATCACGCCGACCAGCATGTTGCCCAGTGCATCGACCAACCAGCCCATGCCGCCGGCCGACTTGGCCAGGTCCTGAACCAGGTGATGCAGTGCCGGGATGTTGTGCACCAGGATGCCGCCGCCGACCAGGAACATCGCCAGCGTGCCGGCCACCGACAGGAACTTCATCAGCCACGGCGCAGCCACCAGGATGCCGCGGCCCAGCGCCGCCAACGCCGCGCCCTTCTTGCTCAGGTATAGGCCCAGGTCGTCCAGCTTGACGATGGCCGCGACCAGACCGTACACGCCGATGGTCATCGCCAGCGCGATCGCCACCAGCACCGCGACCTGCTGGCCGAACGACACCCCCGCCACCACGCCCAGCGACAGCACGATGATCTCCGCCGACAGGATGAAGTCGGTGCGGATCGCGCCCTTGACCTTGTCCTTTTCCAGCGCCACCACGTCCACGTTCTGGTCGGCCAGCGCGCGGGTGCGCTCGGCATGCCGCTGCGCTTCCTCGTCCTGGTTGTGCAGGAACTTGTGCGCCAGCTTCTCCACGCCCTCGAAGCACAGGTAGGCACCGCCGATCATCATCAGCGGCATCACCAGAGGAACGTTGTAGCCGCGCCCGCGCAGCCAGGCCTCCAGGGCGCTGATCGCCAGTGCCGCCGGCACCAGGATCACCTTGTTCATCAGCGAGCCCTTGGCCACCGCCCACACCACCGGCAACTCGCGGTCGGCGGTGACGCCGGTGACCTGCTGCGCATTGAGCGCCAGGTCGTCGCCCAGGACGCCGGCGGTCTTCTTGGCCGCGACCTTGGTCAGGATGGAAACGTCGTCCAGCAGCGTGGCGATGTCGTCGAGCAGGGTGAACAGGCTGGCACCGGCCATGCGGGGGTCCTTCGTGAGTGGCGGTGGATTCTCGCCGATCCTGCGCCCGTATGGGGTGATGGCAGGCGGTTGCACGCCGTTGCCGACCATTGGTGCGCGATCCCGACGCCCGCCGACCGCACGATTCGGCCATTCCCGTCGGCCGCGCCGCACACGACCGCGCCGTAGCCGCTTGTCTGGATTCACCGCCCGACGACCCGCCGCTAGCCACACTCGCGCTCTTGCACGACCGCCGGAGATGGCCTTGAGTCCGAACGACCCGTACCGCACACCGGCCCAGGCCGCGATCCCCGCCGACACCGGCGTGGTGGGCGGCATGAGCCGTCGCACGCAGATCCTGCGCCTGTTGCTGCGGTATCGCGGGTCGGGCGTGTTTGCCGGCATGAACCTGGATCCGGCTGCGATCAACGAGTACGAAGTGCCCGCCGAAGGCACGCCCGACCAGTTCGTCTCCGACCTGGAAGCGCTCGGTCCCACCTTCGTCAAGCTCGGCCAGATGCTGTCCACGCGGCCGGACATCGTGCCGCCGGAGTTCGCCACGGCGCTGGAGCGCATGCAGGAGAACACCAGTTCGGTGCCGGTGGAGCGCATCCGCCAGATCATCGAAGAAGAACTCGGCGTGTCGGTCAACAAGGCGTTCTCGTTTTTCGATCCGGTGCCGCTGGGCTGCGCCTCGCTGGCGCAGGTGCACCGCGCCGCCCTGCGCGACGGCACCCCGGTGGCAGTCAAGGTGCAAAAGCCCGAAGTCGCCGCCCAGGTACGCTCGGATCTGGACGTGCTCAAGAGTTTTGCCACCGCCGCCGACCGCCTGACCGGCATCGGCCGGCGCGTACGCTTTGCCGACTGGCTGGGCGAATTCGGCAAGACCCTGCGCGCCGAGCTCAATTACGAGGACGAGGCCGAGACGCTGGTGCGCTTCGGCAAGCATCTCAAGCCGTTTCCGCTGTTGTGGATTCCGCAACCCGTGTGGGACCTGAGCAGCCGCAAGGTGCTGACCATGCAGCTGGCCGAAGGCGTGCGCGTGGACAAGATCTCCGGCCTGCGCCGCACCGAGCAGCCAATGGACAAGCTGGCCGCAGAACTGGTCAAGGGTTACCTGGATCAGATGTTCGTGCATGGCGAGATCCATGCCGACCCGCATCCGGGCAACCTGCGCGTGCTGCAGGACGGGCGCCTGGCGATCTTCGACCTGGGCATGGTCGCGCACGTGCCACCGCGCCTGCGCGAGCGCTTGCTCAAGCTGCTGTTCGCCGCCGTCGACGGCCGTGGCGAAGAGGTCGCCGAAGAGACCATCGCGCTGAGCACGCGCCTGGAGGATTACGACGAAGACCGCTACCAGCGCGAAACCGGGCAGATGATCGCCCGCTACGCCGCGCACGACACCACCTCCGAGGGCCGTGTGGTACTGGATCTGGTGCGCATCGCCACCGCCAACGGCTTGCGCACGCCGCCGGAGCTGAGCCTGCTCGGCAAGACCTTGTTGAACCTGGAAGGCGTGTGCCGCACGCTGTCGCCGCACCTGGACACTCGGCGCATCGTCGAGCGCCACCTGCAGCATGTGATGCGCGCGCGCCTGAAAAAATCCCTGTCGGCGGCCAATCTGGCCAGCGAGGCGATGGAACTGCAGCATCTGGTGCGCGAAGGACCGCGCCGCATGTCCGAGATCCTGTCGTTGGCGGCGGAAAACCGCCTGCAGATGCGCGTCACCGGGCTGGAAGAATCGCATCTGATGGAAAGCCTGCAGAAGATCGCCAACCGCGTGGCGGCCGGCATCGTGACTGCGGCGCTGATCATGGCCTCGGCGCAGATGATGCGTATCGAAACCGGCTTGAAGCTGTGGGGCTATCCGGCGATCGCGATGGTGCTGTTCCTGCTCGGCGTCGTGCTGGGCCTGGGCATCGTACTCAGCGCGCTGCTGTTCGACCGCCGCGTGCGTGCACGCGAAGAACGCGGGCACCGATAGCGCCACACCCCCGCGTAGGAGCACACCCGGGCGCGACATCGCGTTACCCGGTGTCGCCTGCCAAGACCGCCGCGTCCACGCGAAGAACGCGGGCATCGATAGCGCCACACACATGCGTAGGAGCGCACCCGGGCGCGACGCGGCTTAACCGGCGTCGCATGCAAAGACCGCCGCGTCCAGCGATCAAAGTGGATCGGGCGATGTGGCGTTATCGAGACGTCGCCGATGTGCAAGAGCCGCGCAGATGCGGAGTGCAGAAACCGTGGCTCCCTTAGCGAGCGCCACCGCGACCAGCTAATCCTCACCGCGCACCCTGTGCCGCGCTACGTCAAGCACGCAACTCCAACAAACATTTCAGTCAGCTTCAGCGCGGCATAGTCCGTCATCCGGGTGTCACATTGGGTGTGGCGCAGGACATGGCGAGCAAGGCGTCCGGTACGCGCTCGCATCATTCCCCCACGGACGCTGCCGCATGCATTGGATGTTGTTGTTTTCGCTGTTGCTCCTGCTTTGGCTCTTGGTCGCCTCGCCGCGTCTGGCGTGGCTGAAGGCCGGATTGTTGTCATTGCTGCTGCTGTTGCTCAGTGCCTGGGGCCTGGTGGATCGGCTCAGCGGCGACGGCATCAATGCTGCCACGCTGTATCACCTGCGCGCGGACATGGACGGTGCCGGCGTCAGCGATTTCTCCGGCTATATCGCCGTGTTTATCGGCATGGTGCTGCTGTCGCTCAGCCCGTTGGTGTTGCTCAGGGTGCGGCGTTTCCGTCGCCCGCGTGGAGGCAATGCGGTATTCGGCGGCTTCGTGGTGATGTTGTTGGTGAGCATCGCGGTCAGCCCCTTGTACCGCGACGGCAAGCGCCTGTACTACCAGCTGCGCCCGGTGGATTACGCCACCGTGGTACCGGAATACCTGGTGCCGCAGCAGCCCTTGCAAAAGCGCAAGAACATCGTGTGGATCTACGGCGAGAGCCTGGAACGCACTTACTTCGACGAAGACGTGTTTCCCGGCCTGATGCCAAACCTGCGCGCGCTGGCCAGCGAGGCGGTGGACGTGCGCAACCTCACCTCCACCGAAGGCAGCGGCTGGACCATCGCCGGCATGGTCGCCTCGATGTGCGGCGTGCCGCTGACCACCGCGCCCGGCGATGAAAACAGCATGGGCCGCATGGGCCTGTTCCTGCCCGAAGCGCGCTGCCTGGGCGACTATCTCAAGGATCAGGGCTACCGCAATCACTATGTCGGCGGCGCCGATGCCAGCTTTGCCGGCAAGGGCAGTTTCCTGTCCAGCCATGGCTTCGATGTGGTGCACGACGTCCGCTACTTCCGCGACAAAGGCGTGGCGCCGAACCACTTTTCCGCCTGGGGCGTGCATGACGACGTGCTGCTGGACGATGCCTGGGACAGCTTCCAGACGCTGTCGCGCGCCGGCCAGCCGTTCATGCTCACCACGCTGACCATGGACACCCACCACCCTGCCGGCCATCTGCCGCTGGCGTGCAAGGGCCAGCACTACGACAGCGCGTTGGGCGACATCGGGCTGCTGCATGCGCTCAAGTGCAGCGACCGGCTGATCGGCGAGCTGGTCGCACGCATTCGCAACAGCCGCTACGGCAAGAACACCATCATCGTGATCGCCTCCGACCACCTGGCGATGCCCAACGATCTCAGCGATGTCCTGGCCAAGCAGAAGCGCGAAAACCTGCTGCTGTTCCTGGGCAAGGACATCGCCCCGCAGCAAGTGGTCACACGCGCCGGCAGCACGCTGGATTCAGGGGCGACGCTGCTGCAGTTGCTGGAGCCGGGCATGCGCACGCTGGGCTTCGGCCGCTCGCTGCTGGCCAACGATGCGCCCCCCAGCGCCAGCGTTGCGGCCAGCCGCGACAGCGGCAAGGACTACCCGCGCTATCTCGCTTACGCACGCACGCTGTGGACCGGGCGCAGCACCCGCATGCTGCGCATCAACGGCAATGGCGATGTGGTGGTGGGCGTGCAGCAGGTGCGCCCGCCGGTGCTGCTGGAATACGACGACGACACCAACCTCAAAACCGTCTATCTGGAAAACACCTCGCGCCAGTTCGACCGCACCCACACCGAGGGCACGCTGGCCTATGTGGATCGCTGCACGGCGTTCGAGGACGGCTCGGCCGATGGCGACTGGTGCGCGCTGGTGGTCGACCGCCACCAGAGCATGAAGCTGTACCGCGACCCGGACCTGACCCGCGGCATCGCCGTGGATGCGCCGCTGGAGGCCAGCCAGCAAGGCCCGCGCCCACGCGTGCGCCAGCCAATCATGCTCACGCAGGCCGCGCGCAAGACCGAAGCCGGTCGTTACATGCTGGAGCTGTACGCCAAGCGCCGGCCGACGCGTGCATTCTGGGTGGAGGCAGTCTCGTCGGAGCGCAAGGTGGTGCTGGCCCAGCAATGGGTGGTGCCCGATGCGGCCGGTCGCATCCGCATGCCGGTAGGCCTGGAACATGCGGTGGACGATCTGGAAATCCGCGCCTGGCTGGACTACACCGAAGACGTCAGCGTGGACGACCTGGCCCTGGTGAAGCAGACCCAGGTCGCGGATCGCTCCTGAGTCTGGCTGTCGCCCTGTATGAAGCAACGGCGAAGTCAAAGCTCAAGAGCCAACGTCGAAGCATGCGATCTGTGGCCTGGCTGCGGGCCCTTGCCCGCCCACCCTCGCAGGACACGCCGCAAGTACGTCCCTGTAGGCTCTTACGCGGCATCCATGCCGCGTAAGGTCCCGCGACGGTGAGCGGGCAAGGACCTGTCGGGATGGTCGGTGTGTGTGGTGCAGGCAAAGCAAGACGTACGTTGTTCGATCACTGTGGGTGCGACCAGCATCCTTTACCGCGCACTGCATCCACGTGTCGACTCAATCTTCCGATGCAGGCGTGCCATCGGCCGGATCGCGCGCCACCGCGGCACCTGCACGGCTGAAGCGAATTTCCTGCGGCGATTGCAGCGCAATCCCCGCCGTTTCCATCCGCTGCAACAACGCGAAGAACAGCTCGCTGCGCACCCCGTACGAATCGCGCGGGCTGCGCACATAGGCGAACGAATTGAAGTTGACGTGCCCGCCGGCCAGCGAATCGATGAATACCGAGGGAGCCGGATCGGCCAGCACCTTGGTGTGCTCGGCAAACAGCTCCAGCAGCATGTTGCGCACCTTTGCCACGTCGGTTTCCAACGGCACCGAGAACTGCAGTTGCACCCGCCCCATCGGGTTGGACAGGGTCATGTTGCGCACGCTCTTGGTGATCAATTCCGAGTTGGGCACGATCAGGGTGGAGCGGTCGCCGACCTGGATCTCGGTCGCACGCACGCTGATCTTGCGTACGTCGCCCTCCTGGTCGCCGATACGCACCCAATCGCCGATCTTCACCGGCCGCTCGGCCAGCAGGATCAGGCCCGACACGAAGTTCTGCGTGATCGCCTGCAGACCGAAACCGATACCCACCGACAGCGCGCTCAACACCAGCGCAAGCCGCTTCAGATCCAGGCCCAATGCAGTCAGGCCCCACACCACTACGATCAGCCAGCCCAGATAGCGCGCCACCGTACTGATCGAATTGCGCGCACCGTCATCGAGCTCGGTCTTGGGCAGATAGGTGTTGAGCAACCACTGCTGCACCACGTGCACCAGCCCCATGCCGAGCAGGAACACGCATAGCGCCCTGAACACATCGCCCGGGGTGATCACCAGTTCCTTGCCGATGGTGATGCCGTGCGCGATGTTCTCCGCCCAGTCGGTGACCACGCTGATGTTGGCGCCATACGGCGTCAGCAGTACCGCGATGCCCAGCAGCACCAGTAGCACACGGGTTGCCGCCGATATCAGCAGCCCGAGCTGCACCAGGCGTCCGCTGCCGATGCTGAGCGCGTGCGACAAGGCCCGGCTGAATCGGCCGTCGGGCTTGAACAGCCAGGTCATCAGGTCGTCGGCAAAGACCACCAGCAGGCCGAGCAGGCTGCACACCAGGGTGATCCAGATGATCTGCCGCTCCACGAACAACGCCAGATTGAGATAGCCGAACAAGGCCGCGATCAGCGCAAAGATCACCGCCAGATGGCCCAGCAGGCGGATCAGCACGATGAAGCCGCCACCGCGCGAGACCACCGGCGGCGGCGCATCGCTGTCCGGATCGGCCACCCCGGCATTTGCCGCATGCGCGCGCAAGGACAGGCTCAGCCCGGCCAACGCCGACAGGATCAACCCCGCGTACAGCAACGCGGCCAGCGCATCGGTGGCGGTGGTCAGTGCGGGGCTGCTGCCGGCCACCTCGTTGATCTTCATCGCCATGCCGCTGAACCAGATCACCGCCGCGGTGGCCAGGCAATGCACGCGCAGGCGGTCGACAGTGGCATCGTCCAACGGGAACAGGCGCCAGCTTGGCTGGTGTTTCATCAACAGGCTGGCACTGAGCGAACCGACGAAGGCAGCCACCACACTGATGGCGACGAATCCGGTCAGCAACTGGTCCAGATCGTCCGGCAGCTCGCCGAGCGCGCGGATGCCCTCGACCAGCACGAATGCCGCAATCCCCAGAGTCAGCGTGCCGACCAGCAGAAACCACAGTGCCAGCCCCGAGCGCCGCAGGCGTCCGCCGGGCGCACGTGAGGCCGCGTAGCGACGCCCCAGGTGGCGCAGGAAGATGCGCAGCGGAAGCGCCAGCAGCAACGCGATGACGGCAGCGGTCATCAGCCCGCCCACGCCGCTGGCGGCGATGCCGGCCTGCACCATCTGCACCGTCTTGTCGGACAAGGCCTGCAGGCGGGCACGATCGTCGGGCCATTGCTGCGCGATCTGTTTCCACAAGGTCGGCGACAGCGGCGAGGCGACCCGCGTGGAGAGCTTCACGCTGAAGCGTTGCACGCGCTCGCGTTCGAGCCGGTCGGCCAGGTCCTTGGCATTGGAGACCAGCAGCGTGGCCCGGATGAACTCGGCATTGAGCTGATCGCGCTCCTTGGTCAGCGCCTTGCGCTGTTTTACCAGGTCGGCCGGTTCGTTCGGCGCGGCGACACCGAGCCCCTCCAGTCGCCCGTTGAGCTCCTTGAGCGGTTGCTCCAGCGTGCGCACCAGATCCTGCGCCTGCCGCTGCGCGCCGGCGACATCGTCGGTGAGCTTGCCGAGCTGCTCGGTATCGGCCTTCTCCATGCCCGCGTCGGCCTGGGTCAGCACCTTCTGCATGTTGTCGAGCTGAGTCTGTGCGGTCTCCAGCAGCGTGTCGTCGTCCTGCGCCACGGCGGCGCCCACGCACACCATCCACAACGCGACCAGCAGCAGCACACGCTGCAACACGCCGCGACGGGCACCCAGGGCAACTCGGAATTCGGACACAGGCAGAGATCGGACAGGCGCAACCAGCGCGGTGCCGGCATCTTAATCCACTGCTTCCAGCCAGGCGGATCGACGCTGCCGTGCGGGTTCAGCCTGGCAGAGCTCGCCAGCAGCGGCTGTTACTGCGCGATCGCAGGTTCTTTCGCGATGCGGTGACAGCGCTGCCCGTCGCAGTGGATGCACCGTCCGGTCATCCCAACCTGAGCATGAACGCGGTGCAGCTTGTCACCTCGCGGCAACGGTGCGCTGTCGCAGAATCGAGTCACCGCTACGGCAGACGCAGCGGATGACCGCGAAGGAGACACTCTATGCAGATTCAGATCCAGACCGACAAGCACGTGCCGCATGACCCCTCAGTCGTGCAGCATGTCGAGAAGACCTGCTCCGCCCAGCTGGCGCATTTTGCCAACGACATCACCCGCGTGGAAGTGCATTTGCGCGATGAAAACGGCCAGCGCGGCGGCGCAGCGGATCGAACCTGCAGCATCGAGGCGCACGTCGCCGGCCTGCCGCCGATCGCAGCCACCAATAGCGCCGAAACCACCGCCTCGGCCGTCACCGGCGCCGCACGCAAGCTGCGCACCGCTATCGAACACGCACGTGGCAAGCAGCACGCCAAGGCCACCACACCGCCGCCGGAAGCGCTCTGATCCGCGCCTGGGCAGGGTGGCGCCAGGCGCCCCCTGCCAGCCGCTGCATCGTTGGCACCGCAGCGCAATGACGCATTGATACATCAGCCGGCACCAACTCCTGATCCAGAAACGCCATCGGCCCGCTGCAGTGTCACTGCAGCGGGCCGATGGCGTTTTGATCTGGTGCGCCCGGAGGGATTCGAACCCCCGACCAATGGCTTCGGAAGCCACTACTCTATCCGGCTGAGCTACGAGCGCCTGGCCGGGCATTATGCCAGAACCGCCGCCGCGCGCGTGACACCGGCGACAGGGAGTGCCGAATGGCCGGACACCGCTGCATTGCCGATGGAGCCCAGTCCGGAGCCAGCGCCGGCGAGTAGGCACCTGGCGCGAGCTCGCGCAGCCGTCCGGAAGGCTGGACGATGCTGGGCTCGATCGTCACCCAGCGCATGACCGCAGCCAAGTCGCGCTGCTACCCTTTGCAGCATGAGCAAGCATGGTGTTGAACAGCTGCCCACAGCGCCCGCGCTGACCTGGCCACAGCGACTGGGGCAGTACTGGACGTTGGTCCGCGGCGATCGTCCGATCGGCAGCCTGCTGTTGCTGTGGCCCACCTGGTGGGCGTTGTGGCTGGCCGCCGGTGGCCTGCCGCCGCTGTGGACACTGTTCGTGTTCACCGCCGGGGTCTGGCTGACCCGCTCGGCCGGCTGCGTGATCAACGACTATGCCGACCGCTGGCTGGACCCGCACGTGGAGCGCACCAAGTCGCGCCCGCTGGCCACCGGGGCGGTGTCCGGGCGCGAGGCGCTGTGGGTGTTCGTGGTGCTGATGCTGGTGGCATTCGCGCTGGTGCTCACGCTCAACTGGCTGACCGTGGCCCTGAGCGTGCCGGGCGTGTTCCTGGCCGCCAGCTATCCCTATCTCAAGCGCCACACCCACCTGCCCCAAGTCTATCTTGGCATGGCCTTCGGCTGGGGCATCCCGATGGCCTTCGCCGCGGTGCAGGGCAGCGTGCCTTTGCTGGGCTGGCTGCTGTATGCGGCCAACATCCTCTGGGCCACGGCCTACGACACCTGGTATGCAATGGTCGACCGCGAGGACGACATCCGCATGGGCAGCAAGTCCACCGCCATCCTGTTCGGCAGGTTCGACCTGATCGCGCAGGGCCTGCTGTATGCATCGATGTTTGCGGCATTGGCGCTGGTCGGCCTGCGCGCCGGTCTCGGTATCGCGTACTGGGCGGGGCTGGGCGTGGCCGCACTGCTGGTGGCCTACGAATTCCGCCTCGCCCGCCACCGCGAACGCGGCCCGTGCTTCCGCGCCTTCCTGCACAACAACTGGGTGGGCCTGGCGATCTTCGTCGGCATCGCCGCGGCGCTGGGATTGCGCTGACGCGCAGACAGGTCAATCGCCTCGGCTTAAGCCCCTCCCCCAGCAGGAGAGGGATTGGGGTGAGGGTAGGGGCGAAGCCCCATGCTGCAGCTCACAACCCCCAGCCCACCAAGCCTCACGGCACCCGCGCGCATACCCACGCATCCACCCGCTGCACACCGGCCCGCTGCAAGGCCTGCGCCGCCGCATGCAGCGTCGCACCGGTGGTCATCACGTCATCCACCAGGGCCACATGCGCGGGCAAGGCGCCACGCGCGACAAAGGCCTGGCGCAGATTGCGCTGACGCTCGGCCGCATCCAGCTCCGATTGCGGCGCGGTCGCGCGGACCCGGTGCAGCAATGGCAGGCAGGGCAGCCGCAGCGCGCGGCCGAGCGGTCTGGCCAGCTCCAGCGCCTGATCGTAACCACGCTGGCGCAAGCGCTGCCGGTGCAGACTCACCGGCACCAGCGCCTGCGGACGCGGCAGGCCTGCGCAACGCCTGACCATCAACTCGCTGAGCAAACGCCCGGCAGCCAGGTCCTGATGAAACTTGAAGCGCCGCAGCAGCCCATCCACCGGCCAGCGATAGGTGAAACACGCATGCACGCGTTGCAGCGGTGGCGGGTGCTGCAGGCATTGCCCGCACAGCAGCGCGCCACCGCAGGCGTACAGCTGCGTTGCGCAACACAGGCAGGCGTGCCCGTGATCCGGCAACGCGGCGCGACACGACGGGCACAGATCGCAATCGGCGCTGCCGGGTTCCGCGCACACCAGGCACCGGCTCGGCAGCAGCAACCGCAACACCCGGCGCGGCCACCTGTAAACCGAGTTGGCTTCTTCGAAGTTGACAGCCTCTTCCATGCTCACCAGACTGCCTGGCTTCCAAGCCGCTGACTGTCAGGAAACCCCGATGTCTGTTGTCGTACGCCATGACTGGGATCGCAACGAGCTGCAGGCGCTGTTCGATCTGCCGTTTCCGGAGCTGCTGCACCGCGCCGCCAGCGTGCATCGCGCCCATTTCGATCCGGCGCAGGTGCAGGTGTCCACGCTGCTGTCGGTCAAGACCGGCGGCTGCCCGGAAGACTGCGCGTACTGCCCGCAGGCGCAGCGCTACGACACCGGCGTGACCGCGCAGAAGCTGATGGAGACCGAAGAGGTCGTCGCCAAGGCACGCCAGGCCAAGGCCGCCGGCGCCTCGCGCTTCTGCATGGGCGCGGCCTGGCGCTCGCCCAAGGAGCGCGACATCCCCAAGGTCGCGGCGATGATCCGCGAGGTCAAGGCGATGGGCCTGGAAACCTGCGCCACGCTCGGCATGCTCGACGCCGGCCAGGCACGCGCGCTCAAGGACGCCGGGCTGGACTACTACAACCACAATCTGGACACCGCGCCGGATTACTACGACTCGATCATCCACACCCGCCAGTATCAGGACCGCCTGAACACGCTGGAGCACGTGCGCGATGTCGGCTTGAAGACCTGCTGCGGCGGCATCGTCGGCATGGGCGAAACCCGCGAGCACCGCATCGGCCTGCTGCTGGCGCTGGCCACGCTGCCGGCGCATCCGGATTCGGTCCCGATCAACCAGTTGGTCCAGGTGGCCGGCACCCCGCTGCACGGCACCCAGCAACTGGACCCGTTCGAGTTCGTGCGCATGATCGCGGTCGCCCGCATCACGATGCCGCGTTCGATGGTGCGCCTGTCCGCCGGCCGCGAGGCGATGAGCGACGAACTGCAGGCGCTGTGCTTCCTGGCCGGTGCCAACTCGATCTTCTACGGCGAAAAACTGCTCACCACCGGCAACCCGGACACCGAACGCGACCAGGCTCTGTTCCAGCGCCTGGGCCTGCGCCCGATGCAGATCACCGTCGACGCCGCCGACCACGACCACCCCGGCACCGTGCATGCGGAAATCACCCGCAGCACGGCCTGCGAGCACGCCGCCTAACCGCGAATCGAACGTCCGGCACCGGTCGTCGGTGCCGGCTGGGCGTGCCGGGCGCGGCAGGCTACGCTAACGCCCCCTTCAGCCGTTGAACGCCCCCATGGCCCGCCCCGATCTGCACGAACGGATTTCGTCGCTGCGCACCTTGCGCGTGGCCCAGGAACGGGTGCGGGTGCGGCGGCTGGTGGGCCGTCGCGATGGCGTGCGGCTGGAAGTCGATGGCCGCTGGCTGACCGGTTTCTGCTCCAACGACTATCTGGGCCTGTCGCAGCAGTTCGAAGTGGTCGCCGCGTTGCAGGACGCCGCCGCGCGCGATGGTGCCGGCGCCACCGCCTCGCATCTGATCTGCGGCCACCACACCGCGCACGAAACGCTGGAGCGCGAGATCGCCGAGTGGCTCGGCTATCCATCGGCGCTGCTGTTCGGCAGCGGCTTCATCGCCAACCTGGCAGTGCAGCAGGCCTTGCTCAGCGAGGACGACGATGTCTGCGTGCAGGACCGGCTCAACCACGCCAGCCTGCTCGATGCCACACGCCTGGCCGGCTGCCGGTTGCGCCGTTATCCGCACCTGGATGTGGAAGGCGCGATGCGTCAGCTCAAGGGCTCGCCCGAGGGCGCGGCGATGCTGGCCAGCGATGGCGTCTTCAGCATGGATGGCGATGTCGCGCCGCTGCGTGCGTTGAGCCTGGTGGCGCGCATGCAGCAGGCGCTGTTCTACGTCGACGACGCACATGGCGTGGGCGTGCTCGGCCCGCAGGGGCGCGGTTGCGTTGCCGATGCCGGACTGGGCGTGGCCGAAGTGCCACTGCAGCTGGTGACGCTGGGCAAGGCGCTCGGCGGCTATGGCGCGGTGGTGGTCGGCGATGCGGCGCTGGTGCGCCATCTGGCCGAAACCGCGCGCCCTTACATCTACACCACCGCGTTGCCGCCGGCGCAGGTCGCTGCGACGTTGGCGGCCGTGCGACTGGCGCGTCGCGACGATTGGCGGCGCGCCAAGCTGGTCGAGTCGATCGGCAGTTTCCGCGATGGCGCACGCCGGCATGGCTTCGAGCTGATGGCCTCGGATACGCCGATCCAGCCCCTGCTATGCGGCGAAGAAGCCACGGTGATGGCGATGTCCGCCGCGCTGGAACAGGCCGGCTTCCTGGTCGGCGCGATCCGCCCGCCCACCGTGCCGGAAGGCAAGGCGCGTCTGCGTGTGACCCTGTCCGCGCTGCATACGCCGCAGCAGGTGCAGGCATTGATCGAGGCCATCGTGCAGGCGCGCGATGTGGTCAGCCGGCAACCGCTGCGTGCGTCTGCCTGAGGGCGACGATCCAGACGATTGCGCAATAGCCGCGCGGTGGCGGCCGGTGCTCGACGTGGCAGTGTCGCGTCGCTGATGTTGCCGGATCGCTGCTGTCGGTGCGGTCCTGCGTGTCCGCAACCGGCTTGGCGTGCCGCGCAGATCGGCTCCACGCGCAGCGCAGGCTGACGCAAGACACCTTGCGCCGCACACGCCGACCCATGCGCCGGTCAGCGCCATCAGCGACAATCCCCGCATGCATATCGATGTCATCGGCCACGGGCCTGCGCTGGTTCTTCTGCACGGTTGGGCGTTGCACGGCGGTGTGTTCGCGCCGTTGGTGGAACGCCTGGCCGCGCAGCATCAACTGCATCTGGTGGATCTGCCCGGGCACGGTTTCAGCCGTGGCGACAGCACGCCGCTGGCGCTGCCGGACGTGGTCGCCGGCATTGCCGCCGCCACGCCGCCGGCGGTGTGGGTCGGCTGGTCGTTGGGCGGGCTGTTCGCGCTGCATGCCGCGGCCACCCAGCCCAAGGTACGCGGGCTGGCGATGATCGCGGCCACGCCGCGTTTCGTGCGTGGCAACGATTGGTCCGACGCCGTCGAGCGCGAGGTGTTCGTGCAATTCGGCCAGGACCTGGCGCGCGACTACCGCGGCACGCTGGAGCGATTTCTGGCGCTGGATACGCTGGGCTCTGCGCATGCCCGCAGCGAGTTGCGCAGCCTGCGCGAGACGCTGGTGGCACGCGGCGAACCGGCCGCCGAAGCACTGCAGCAAGGCCTGCAGCTGCTGGAACGCAGCGACCTGCGCCGCGCGCTGCCGCAACTCGCGCGCCCCAGCCTGTGGATCGCCGGCCAGCGCGACCGGCTGGTGCCGGCGGCCGGCATGCAGGCTGCCGCCGCGCTGACGCCGCACGCGCAGGCCCTGACCATTGCCGGTGGCGGGCACGCACCGTTTCTTGGCCATGCCGATCAGGTCGCCGAGGCGCTGCAACGCTTCGTTGTGTCCGTGCCATGAGCGGATCGTCGATCATGCGGCATCGCTGATCGAGGACACACGCATGGATCTGGGAATCGCCGGGCGCTGGGCACTGGTCTGCGCCGCCAGCAAGGGCCTCGGGCTGGGCTGCGCACGCGCACTGGCCAGCGAAGGCGTCAACGTGGTGATCGTCGCGCGCGGCCGCGCTGCCCTGGAGCAGTCAGCCCAGGCATTGCGCGCACTGCCGGGCGCCGGCGAAGTGCGTAGCGTGGTGGCCGATATCGCCACCCCGCAGGGACGCAGCGATGCGCTCGCCGCCTGCCCGCAGCTGGATATCCTCATCAACAATGCCGGTGGCCCGCCGCCCGGCGATTTTCGCCAGTGGGAACGCGACGACTGGCTGCGCGCACTGGACGCCAACATGCTGGCGCCGATCGAACTGATCCGCGCCAGCGTCGATGCGATGCGCGCGCGGCGCTTCGGTCGCATCGTCAACATCACCTCCAGTGCGGTGAAGGCGCCGATCGACATCCTGGGCCTGTCCAATGGCGCGCGCGCGGGCCTCACCGGCTTCGTCGCCGGGCTGGCGCGCAGCACGGTGGCCGACAACGTCACCATCAACAATCTGCTGCCCGGCCAGTTCGCCACCGACCGCCTGCGCGGCAACTTCGCGGCGATCGCGCAACAGCAAGGCGGCAGCGCCGAAGACGTCGCCGAGCGCAAGCGTGCGGGCATTCCGGCCGCACGCTTCGGCGAGCCGGACGAATTCGGCGCGGCCTGCGCGTTCCTGTGCAGCGCGCAGGCCGGCTACATCACCGGGCAGAACCTGCTGATCGACGGCGGTAGCTATCCCGGCACGTTCTAGAGCGCCTCGGCCACGCGGCGAGTGATGGCGACCGCCGCGGGCATCCGGTGGGTGTTTGGTCAGGCCCCGTTGAATCCCGTGCCGCTCGCCGCGCAGCCACCGGCAGACCGAACGTCTGCAGCCTCGCCAGGCCGATACCAGGCCACCCATCGATTCCCTCCGCCCCGGCCACAGGCGACAATAGCGCCGCTCATGAACAGTACTTTCGACCCCCGCCACGTCCGGCGCGCCTTCGCGCGTGCCGCCAGCAGCTATGCCGCCGCCGCCGCGCTACAGCGCGAAGCCGAAGCGCGCCTGCTCGAATCGCTCGACTACCTGGGCGACCAGGTGCCCAAGGTGGTGCTGGATGTCGGCGCCGGCCCCGGCCATGCCAGCGGCGCGATCAAGAAGCGCTGGCCCAAGGCGCAGGTGATCGCGCTGGACCAGGCCATGCCGATGCTGCGCCAGGCGCGCAAGGCAGCGGGCTGGTGGAAGCCGTTCGCGCAGGTCTGCGCCGATGCACGCGCCTTGCCGGTGGCCGACGGCAGCGTGGACGTGATCTTCAGCAACCTGTGCCTGCAGTGGGTGGAAGACCTGCCCGCGGTATTTGCCGGTTTCCGCCGCGCGCTGCGGCCAGGCGGCTTGTTGCTGTGCTCCACCTTCGGCCCGGAGACGCTGATCGAGTTGCGCGAGGCCTTCGCCCAGGCCGACCCGGCACCGCATGTCAGCCGCTTTCCGCCGATCGCCCAGTTCGGCGATGCCTTGCTGATGTCCGGCTTCCGCGACCCGGTGCTGGACCGCGACCTGTTCACGCTGACCTACAGCGACCTGCCTGCTCTGATGCGCGAGCTACGCGCGATGGGCGCCACCAACGCACTCAGCAATCGCCGCGCCACCCTGACCGGACGCGGCCGTTTTGCCGCCGCCAGCGCCGCCTATGAGCCCTTGCGGCGGCCGGACGGCACCCTGCCCAGCTCCTGGGAAGTAATCTATGCCCACGCCTGGGCACCGGCGCCGGGCGCGCCCATCCGCGAGCAGGGACACGATGTCGCCAGCGTCCCGGTGGCCTCGATCCCGATCCGCCGCCGCATCGACTAGCGGCGGTGCAGATCGCCGGCAGCAACGCAGCCGTTGCCGGCGAGACACACAGTTTTGCGACGGCACCAATGCAGACCTGTCAGGCTCGGTCGCGACACCCGGTAGAATTCAGCAGTCAACGGCCGCATGTTCCTGTTGCGGCTTGCCTTTTCGACGCCTGAACCGGCGTGGTTAGCAAAACGCAGCACGCAGCCGTCAAGTGGCTGCAGACGGCGCGCAGGAATCTGCATGTACGCGTGGTACATGCCGGTTCCGAGTACCGGCAGCGCCTCCGCCCGGCTGCTGCACTGACGTTTTGATAGCCGCTCTTAGGTTTGCGGCCCCCGTCCCCCAATCGGCCTTCCCAATGTTGAAGTGGCTCATCATCGCGCTGTTCATCGCATCGGCGCTGTACATCCATTACCGCGGTCGCGTGCGGCACCGGCTCAGCCGGCAGCTGCTGGACCATTCCACCTTCATGGCGCCGATCAACACGCTGATGTACCTGTGTTCGCGCGTGCCGACCACGCCGTTCATCGATCCCGGCAAGGAATTTCCGGAGCTGGCGCCGCTGCGCGCCAACTGGCCGCTGATCCGCGATGAAGCGGTGGCGCTGCAGCAGATGCAGAAGATCCGCGCCGCCGACGGCTACACCGACATCGGCTTCAACTCGTTCTTCCGCCGTGGCTGGAAGCGCTTCTATCTGAAGTGGTACGGCACCGCCCACCCGTCGGCGTCCGAACTGTGCCCGCAGACCACTGCGTTGCTGAAGTCCATCCCCACGGTCAAGGCCGCGATGTTCGCCGAGTTGCCGCCGGGCAGCGAACTGCGCCCGCACCGCGACCCGTTCGCCGGGTCCATGCGCCTGCACCTGGGGCTGGCCACGCCCAACGACGATCGCTGCTTCATCGATGTCGACGGGCAGCGCCATAGCTGGCGCGACGGCGAGTGGACGATGTTCGACGAGACCTACATCCACTACGCGCGCAACGACACCGACCAGGACCGCATCATCCTGTTCTGCGACATCGAGCGCCCGATGCGCTGGCGTTGGGCCGCGGCGGTGAACCGCTTCGTCGGTCGCAGCCTGCTCTCGGCCGGTGCCTCGCCCAATCAGGAAGGCGACAAGACCGGCGGCATCAACCGCGTGTTCCGCTATTTCTATGCCGCGCGCCTGAAGGCCAAGGCGCTGAAGGAACGCAACAACCCGCTGTACCAGACGCTCAAGTGGGGCATCTTCATCCTGGTGGTGGTCGGGATCGTGTTGCTGTAACCCCCACCCACCCACGTAGGAGCGCACCCGGGCGCGACCGGCATCGCCGGTAACGCCCCATCGCGCGCAAGCGCGCTCCTACATAGGCACAGCTCCGGCCGCAACACCGCACCGATCACGTAGGAGCGCACCCGGGCGCGACCAGGCATTGCCGATAACGCCTCATCGCGCCCGGGTGCGCGCCTACGCAGTGCCGGTCGATGCGCTCAGCGCGACACCTGCGCGATCCATTCCTGCAGGTTGTAGTAGTTGGTGACGCGGGTGATCTTGCCGTCGCGCACATCGAAGAACGCACCGCCCGGCAGCACATAGGTCTGCCCATTGGCTTCCGGCAGGCCTTCGTCGGTGGTGTGGTAGACCCCGTGCACCACGTACTCGGCACCGACCCGGGTGCCATCCTCGTTGGCGGTGATCACGATGTCGCGCAGCTGCTCGCGGTAACTGTCGTTCATGCGCTGCAGGAAGGCGGCAAATTCCGCCCGGCCGATCTCGCGCGGGCCCTGGTTGAGATCGTGCGCGACGTCCTCGGCCAGGAACGCCAGCATGGCGTCCCAATCGCCGCGGTTGAATGCCGCGTAATAGGCCTGGACCAGGCCGGTGGCGTGTTGCCGATTGCGCTCGCTCATGCTCGAACCTGCCGCTGGGAAAGCGGCATCATAGAGCGCGTTTTGCGCTTCAACACGCCTGCCCTGCGGCATACCCGGCGTCAGGCGCCCTGCACCACCAGATCGCGATGGAAGTAATAGACCTCCTGCAGCAGGAAGCGCCAGCTGGTGTGGAAGCTGCGAAAGCGCGTGCTGGGCGTGGAAGAGGCCAGCGCGTCCACCCCCAGCTCATCGCTCAGCCGCAGCGCGCGCGCCATGTGCAACGGGTCGCTGACGATGATCGCCCGGTGCATGCCGTGCCGGTCCATCAGCGCGCGTGCCTGCTGCAGATTCTGCCGGGTGGTGCGCGAGACCGTCTCGATCACGATCGCCTCCGGCGGTACGCCGTGGCGTAGCGCGTAGCGCCGCGCCACCTGCGATTCGGCAAAGCGCGCGCCATTGCCGAAGCCGCCGGTGAACAGCAGCCGCGGCGCGTAGCCCTGCGCGTACAGGTCCAGCGCATGCCGGATGCGCTCTTCGAACACCGGCGAAGGGCGCGCGTCGTAGGCAGCCGCGCCCAGCACGATGATCACGTCGGCCGGCGCGGCCTGGTCGCGATCGCCGACCCAGACGATCCAGCCGGCCACGCCCACCAGCCAGATCAGCGTCAGCATGCACAGGCGCCAGCACCAGCCCCACAGACCGATCCCACGCGACCGCCTGCTCACGCCGCGGCCCACGGCAGCGCATCCAGATCGACATTGCCGCCGGACAGGATCAGCCCGACCCGCCGCCCGGCAAAGCGCGCCGGGTCGCCCAGCACCGCTGCCAGCGCAATCGCCGAGGACGGCTCCACCACCTGTTTGAGCACCTGCCAGATCAGCCGCATCGCCTGCACCACCGCCGCATCGTCCACGGTGATCACCTGCGCGCCGGCGGCCTGCAACACTGCAAAATTGGGCGCACCCAGGGTGCCGCGCAGGCCGTCGCAGAGCGTGTCGGGCACGAAGTCGACCAGGCGCTCGCCGGCCGCCAGCGAGCGCGCGGTATCGGCCGCCCCGCTCGGCTCGGCCAGCACCAGCGCACAGCCCGGCGCCGATTGCAGCGCCAGCGCACTGCCGGCGGCCAGCCCACCGCCGCCGACCGGTGCCACCAGCACATCCAGCCCGCCGCTCTGCAGCAGCAGCTCCAGCGCGGCGGTGCCCTGCCCGGCGATCACCGCCGGGTCGGTATACGGATGCACCAGCGTCGCGCCGCTGCCGGCCTGGACGTCGGCACACATCTGCTCGCGCGCCGCGATGGTGGGCGCGCAACGCCACAGCGTGGCGCCGTGACGGGAAATATTGGCCAGCTTGGCGGCCACCGCGCCTTCGGGCACCACCACGTGGCAGCCGATCCCGCGCGTGCGCGCGGCGAGCGCGAGTGCGGCGCCGTGATTGCCGGACGAATGGGTGACCACCCCACGCGCGGCCAGCTCCTCCGGCAACGACCACACCGCGTTGCAGGCGCCACGGAACTTGAAGGCGCCGCTGCGCTGCAGGTGTTCGGCCTTGAAGAACAGCTGCGCACCGCAGAGGGCGTCCAGGCTGTGCGAGGTCAGCAGCGGTGTCGGCACGCACTGCGGCGCGATGCGCGCAGCAGCTTGCAGGACGTCGGAATGGGCAAGCGGGACCGTCTCGATCATGCCTGCAAGATTAACGTATCGTCCCCGCCTTCACGGCTGCACGCGCGGCACCCGCGCATGCTGGATCGATGCAGAAGCACCACATTGCGGCACAGTTAAGGACCGATTCAATGCATCGGTTCGAAAGTGACACCATGGTTGCAGGAGGGCACCATCCATGAAATTCCGTCTGATCTTCGCCGCCGGGCTATTGGCCCTGGGCGGCTGCGCAACCTACGACTACACCGGTGCGGGGTCGGGCGGCTATTACCGCGGCGCGCCTGCGGTGCAGTACCGCTACCCGCCGGGCTACTCGCCATATTTCTACGGCAATCCCTACGGTTACCCTTACGGCGCCGGTTCGATCGGGCTGTACGACTACCCGGCGTATCCGGTCTACCGCGGTGGCTATTACTACCGCCAGAACGATCGCCGCCCGCAGTACCGGCCGCCACGTCCGCACGGCTCGTTCAACAATGGGCCCCGTCCCAACGGCCCGCGCCCGCAACAGCCCAATCGCCCACCGGCGACTGGCGCTCCGCCGTCGCGGCCACCTCGTATCGGTGCGCCGCCGCGGGTGATCCGCGAGATTCAGCGGCAGACCGCGCCGCGCAATACGCGTGAGCAGATTCCCTGAGTTGCTGACTGCGACGTGGCCCACAAATGGCGATGTTGGGGGCTTGCGTTCAGCCGGCACTTGGTCGCAAGCTAGGCGCTCTGTGTGACCCGCCACGTCATCTTTTGACCCGGCCGGGCGCACTGACCGACTTATGTCGATGTCCGACAGGGAAATCTGGATCCCCCCTGTTCCGGCCCTGTCGGATATCGGCGCCTCCAACGCATAAAGCCCCGGCATGCCGGGGCTTTATGTTTTTGTCGTGCGGTCCGCTCTGGCGCGCCTGGGCACCCCGTTCGAGCAGCCAGGGCTGCGGCGGGCGGTGGAGCGCGGAAAAAAATAAGGGTCGGCAGTCCCCCGACTACCGACCCTTACGCTACCCCATCGCACGCGTGGCTGGCCCCTGTTCCAATTCCAGCCTTGCGCCCATGTCGCAATGCCACGACGGGTGCACTAGGGATATCCGCACGGAACATGCCAACTTGAGAGCCAGTGTTCGATAATGTGATCTACATCACATTTTTATCCGTCGAGTGACCTTACTCGCCCTTCAGCCGATACTTTCGCGGCCGCCAACCTCCTTCTGCTCCTGGTCCACGCCCATGTCCGACTCCTTCTATCGCTACGACGTCATCGTGATCGGCGGCGGCCATGCCGGCACCGAGGCGGCGCTGGCCTCCGCGCGCGCCGGTGCGCGCACCTTGCTGCTGACCCACAACATCGAGACGGTGGGCGCGATGAGCTGCAACCCGGCCATCGGCGGGATCGGCAAGGGCCATCTGGTCAAGGAGATCGACGCGCTGGGCGGGGCGATGGCACGCGCGGCGGATCAGGCCGGCATCCAGTGGCGCACGCTCAATGCCTCCAAGGGGCCGGCGGTGCGCGCCACCCGCTGCCAGGCCGACCGCAACCTCTACCGCAACGCCATCCGCCGTATCGTCGAGGCGCAGCCAAACCTGACCGTGTTCCAGGCGGCGGTGGACGATCTGATCATCCACAACGGCGCCGCCGAAGCCGACAGCGTGCGCGGCGTGATCACCCAGACCGGGCTGCGCTTCGAAGCGCCCTCGGTGGTGCTGACCGCCGGCACCTTCCTGGCCGGCAAGATCCACGTCGGCGAGACCCAGTACGCGGCCGGACGCATGGGCGACCCGCCGGCCACCACGCTGGCCGCGCGTCTGCGCGAACGGCCGTTCGCGATCGACCGGCTCAAGACCGGCACCCCGCCGCGCATCGACGGGCGTACGCTCGACTACAGCGTCATGCAGGAACAGCCGGGCGACGACCCGCTGCCGGTGATGTCGTTCATGGGCCAACTCGGCGATCACCCGCGCCAGGTCAGCTGCTGGATAACCCAGACCACCGAGCAGACCCACGACATCATCCGCAGTGCGCTGCATCGCTCGCCGCTGTATTCCGGGCAGATCGAGGGCATCGGCCCGCGTTACTGCCCGTCGATCGAAGACAAGGTGGTGCGCTTTGCCGAGAAGAGCAGCCACCAGATCTTCGTCGAGCCCGAAGGCCTGGAAGTGGCCGAGATCTATCCCAACGGCATCTCCACCTCGTTGCCGTTCGACGTGCAGCTGGCATTGGTGCGCTCGATCCACGGGTTTGCACAGGCGCATATCACCCGCCCCGGCTATGCGATCGAATACGACTTCTTCGACCCGCGCGGGCTCAAGGCCTCGCTGGAAACGAAGGCGGTGGGCGGGCTGTTCTTCGCCGGGCAGATCAATGGCACCACCGGGTACGAGGAGGCCGCCGCACAGGGCCTGCTGGCCGGGCTCAATGCCGCGCGCCGCGTGCAGGGCTTGCCGGCGTGGTCGCCGCGCCGCGACGAGGCCTACCTGGGCGTGCTGGTGGACGATCTGATCACCCACGGCACCACCGAGCCGTATCGCATGTTCACCAGCCGCGCCGAATACCGCCTGCAGCTGCGCGAGGACAACGCCGATGCGCGCCTGACCGGCGTCGGCCGCGCGATGGGCCTGGTCGACGATGCGCGCTGGGCGCGCTTCTCCGCCAAGCAGGAGGCGGTGCAGCGCGAAAGCGCGCGCCTGTCGGTGCTGTGGGCGACCCCGGCTAATGCACTGGGCCGCGAAGTGGCCCAGACCCTGGGCGTGGCGGTGAGCCGCGAAACCAACGTGCTGGACCTGATCAAGCGCCCCGAACTCAATTACGCCGCGCTGATGCGCGTGCCGACGCTGGGGCCGGGCGTGGACGATGCGCAGGTGGCCGAGCAGGTGGAGATCAGCGTCAAATACGCCGGTTACCTGGACCGCCAGCGCGACGACATCGCACGCCAGCAGCGCCACGAAACCACGCCGATTCCGGATGGATTCGATTATGCCGGCGTGCGCGGGCTGTCGATCGAGGTGCAGCAGAAACTCGAGCGCGTGCGCCCGCAAAGCATCGGCCAGGCGCAACGCATTGCCGGCATGACGCCGGCGGCGATCTCGTTGCTGCTGGTGCATCTGGAGCGGGCGCGCCGCAGCCAGGTGGCGTAAGCGCTCGCCGGTGCGTGGGCAGCTGCATGGCGGCTGCCTGTTCGGACGCATGCGTTTACACGCGGCACACGCGTGAATGTTTGTCAGCGGATGTCATGGCGCGACGGCATGTCGCCGCAAGCGAAGCAACACGCCGGTATCGCAGCGGCGGTGCCTAAAAGCGCGATGGAGGTCGCGAACGAGTTGGTATGCTCCGGCACCACCGACGACTTCCTGACGATGAACAGACTGCGCGCGCTGCTGACGGCCAGCTACCGGATCGCCTGCCCCGCCCTGCTGCTGATGCTGGGCGGCACCTCGCAAGCGGCCGCGCAGACCGAGGAAGACGGGCGTTACTGGCTGAGCGTGTATGCCCAGGGCAAGCTGCCGGTCGAAAACCTGTACTGGAGCATGGATGTGCACCCACGCTGGCGCGAAGAGGGCGAACAGTTCGACCAGTTGATCCTGCGCCCTGCGGTGTTTTACCGGTTCACTCCCAAGGCCAGTGTCTGGATGGGCTATGACACCATCATCAGCCACCCGGCCGGGCAGTCCTCCAACCGCGAAAATCGCTGGTGGGGGCAGTTTCAATATCAGTTCGATCCGATTGCCAATATCACCATCACCAGTCGCACCCGCCTGGAGCAGCGGCACCGCGAAGGTTTCAGCGACGAGGGGTATCGGGTGCGCCAGATGATCAGGGCGGTCCGGCCCAGCGCATTGTCTGCGCAATTGTCGTGGGTGGCCTTCAACGAACTGTTCGTCAATCTCGACCACACCGAGTGGGGTGCCCGACGCGGTCTGGACCAGAACCGCGTCTTCGTCGGCATCAACTGGAAGTTCAACGACATTGCCAATGTCGACGTCGGTTATCTGAATCAGTTCGTCAACACCAGCACCGTGGACCGCGAAAACCACGTGCTGATGACCACGTTCCGCTTCAACTTTTGAGCCTGCTGGCGGCCCGCAAGACTTGCGTACCTGCAAGCCTGCATCGTCGTCTTTCCCTCGCGCGGTGATCCACATGCGGGCATGGCTGCAGCGCTGCGGCAGCGCGCGCATGGCACGCCTGCCGCACGCCCTTATGCCGCCCTGCGCTCGACGGCGGGCAGCAAGCGCTGGCGCAGCAGCAGCGCTGCCATCTCCAGCGTTTCGCCGGCGGCGCGCAGGACGCCGCCCATATTGATGAAGCCGTGGATCATGCCGGGAAAGCTGTGCAGGGTGACTTCCACACCGGCGGCGCGCAGGCGTTCGGCATAGCTGCGGCCTTCGTCGTAGAGCATGTCGCGCTCGCCCACGATGACCAGTGCGGGCGCAACGCCGGCCACCTCCGGCACCAGCATCGGCGAGACGCGCCAGTCCTGTGCAATGGCCGGGTCGGGCAACAGATGGCGATTGAAGAAGCGCACCGCCTCGGCGGTCAGCGGCGGCAGGCCGGCGTTATGTGATCGCGACGGGTATTGGCCGTTGTCCTCGCGCGCATCGGTGAGCGGATACACCAGCACCTGGCAGCGCAATGCGATCCCGGCATCGCGCGCGGCCAGCGCCGCGACTGCGGCCATGGCCCCGCCGATGCTGTCGCCGGCCACGGCCAGGCGCTGCACGTCGGCACCGACCGCATCGGGCTGGGCAACCAGCCAATGCAGGGTCGCAATCACGTCCTCCACGCCGGCCGGCGCGGGATGTTCCGGCGCCAGGCGATAGTCGACCGCCAGCAGTTGGCAGCCGGCGCGCGCCGCCAGTTGACGGCAGACGTCGTCGTGGGAGTCGAGGTCGCCCACCACACCGCCGCCGCCGTGCACGAACAGGCAGGTCGGGGCCGGACCGGCAGCCAGCCCGGACGGGCGATACAGACGCAGGCGCACCGGGCCGGCAGCGGTGCCGGCCTGCAGGTCGCGCACCTCGGCCATCTCCACACGCGAAAAGCCCAGCTGCGTGCCGAGTGCACGCATCATTGCGCGCGCGCCCTCGATCGGCAGGGTTTCCATCGGTGGTTGAGCGGCGTGTTGAAGCTGGGCGAACAGGCGCACGACATCGGGATCAAACGACATGGCGGACTCTCCAGGAGACGATGGCTGAGCCTGCCAGATACTTATGATCAATCACCATTCAACGCCATCAATTATTTCAATGGCGGTGCCGGAGATGCGCGGCAGTACCGCAAAAACCCCGTGCTGCCGATGCATGCGCCTGCCATGGCGATGCCTGGCGAACAGTCGCATCATCAGCATCTGTTGGTTTTTTGCTGCACTGCATCGTGGCTGCGCGCCTGCATCGGCACGCACCTGCATGACAGTCGTGAGCGATGCATGCCGGCATGCGCGCCAACTGTGTCGCTGCTGTGACGCCGCATCGCGCGCGAACGCAACAGCGGCCTAGTCGTCGTCCTCGGCAGCGGCCTCGCGGCCCTGCTGACGGATGAGGTTTTCCTGGCGTGCGTCCTCGATCGAGGCGCGGATGGCACGCACGTCGGCGCGGCGGGTGTCGAACTTGAAGCGGCCGGTCAGCACGCTGTCCGGGCGCAGCTCGCCCTTTTCGAACAGCGCCCACATCTCTTCGCCGTAATGGGTGTCCAGCAACTCCGGGGCGAAGCGGCCGAGGCAGTCGCGCAGGTTGTGCACATCGCGCAGCAGCATGTCGCGTGCGGCGTTGTTGCCGGCAGCACTGACCACCTGCGGAAAATCGATCAGCACCGGGCCCTCGGGCGAGACCAGCACGTTGTATTCGGACAGGTCGCCGTGCACCAGGCCCAGCGACAGCATCTTGACCACATCGCCGATCAGGCTGGTGTGGAAGCTGCGCGCCTGCTCCGGCTCCAGGTCCACCTCGCCCAGCCGCGGTGCGCTGTGGCCGGCCTCGTCGGTGACCAGGTCCATCAGCAGCACGCCGTGGAAATAGCCGCGCGGCTTAGGCACGTGCACGCTGGCGTCCATCAGTTGATAGAGCACCTCGGCTTCGGTGTTCTTCCACGCGGTCTCGGCTTCGCGCCGGCCGAACTTGGTGGCCTTGCCCATCGCGCGCGCCTGGCGGCTGCCACGCACCTTGCGGCCCTCCTGATATTGCACGCGCGCCTGGAAACTGCGTTGCGCCATGTCCTTGTAGACCTTGGCGCACAGGATGTCGGCGCCCGTACTGACCACATAGACGGATGCTTCCTTGCCGCTCTTCAGTGGTCGCAACACTTCGTCGATGATGCCGTCGTCGATCAGCGGTTGCAGGCCCTTGGGGGTTTTCATGGACTAAGGAGACCGATCCGAAACAAACCAGCAACGATTATGCGGCAACCAGGGTGAAGCGCTTACATGTCCAGGCGCAAGCTGCGACCGGGGGCATGTATCGGCGTGAGCGCTTACCATGCACGGACCCGTCCAAGCTGCGATCCGATGCCCGAGCCCGCCTTCAGCCGCCGCAAACCCACCACCACCGTGGCCACCGCCGGGAGCGAACGCGGCCTGCCGCATGAGTTGATGCAGCAGATCGCCGCCGCCCAGGGCGACCCGGACTTCATGACCTCGCTGGGCCGCGGGCTGGTGGTGCTGAGCGTGTTCGCCCAGCACGCGCGCGAGGTGACGATGTCGCAGATCAGCCTGGAAACCGGCATCTCGCGTGCGGCGGTGCGGCGGGTGCTGCATACCCTGGCCAGGCTGGGCTATGTCGGCGAGCAGGGCCGCGGCTACGTGCTGCTGCCGCGCGTGCTGGGGATCGGCGGTGCGTATGCGGCGTCTTCGTCGATGACCGCGGCGGCGCAGCCGGTGCTGGACGGGCTGCGCGACCAGTTGCACGAATCCTGCTCGCTGGGCGTGCTGGACGGCGACGACCTGCTGTACGTGGCGCGTGCCGAGACGGTGCGCATCATGTCGATCGGGCTGCGCCCAGGCACACGCCTGCCGGCCTACTGCACCTCGATGGGCCGCGTCCTGTTGGCCGCCCTGCCCGGCGACACCTTGCAGGCGTACCTGGAGCGCACCACGCTGCGCCCGCGCACCGACCGCACCGTGACCCAGGCGTCTGCACTGCTGGAAGTGTTGGCACGCACGCGCCGCGAAGGCATGTGCCTGACCGACCAGGAACTGGAAATCGGCCTGCGCTCGATCGCGGTGCCGGTGCGCAACCTGCGCGGCGAGGTGATCGCCGCGCTCAACATCGGCGCCCAGGCCGGGCGCGTGAGCCTGCAGACGATGCAGACGCTGCTGGAGCCGTTGAAGCAGGCGGCGCAGCGGCTGGGTGCATTGTTGAGTTAGTGAGTGGCGGGCGCGCTCAGCGCGGCCGGCGCAGGAAGCTCACCACCGCATCCACCCAGGCGGAATGGGTGTCCTCGACATGCGCCACGTGATCGGCGTGCGGCAGCGTGACCCAGCTGCGGTCTTCGCTGCGCAGGCGTGCGTACAGGTGCGCGTTGTCCGCCTGGGTCGCGATGGGATCGTCGACGCCACGCAGCAGCAAGACCGGCAGCGTGGTCACCTGCTCCGGCTGGAAGGCGAACTGCTCCATCGCGCGCCAGTCGGTGCGCACCGGGTCGGCCGATACCGCCTGCGCCACATAGGCCGCACGCACGCTAGGCGGTGCGGCGTTAGCGGTGATGAAATCCTCGCCGGCCGCCGCGGCCGTGGTGCGCGCACGCAATGGCTGCGCCGGCGCCGGGGTGGTGTCGGGCGCTGTGTCGACATCGTCGGGGAAGCCGTACAGCACCAGCGCCGACACCGCCTGCGGATGTTGCTGGGCGATCAGCAACGCCACCCGCGCGCCATTGGAATAACCGAGCAGCGCCGGCGGCGGCAGCTGCGGGTGCTGGTGGGCAACCCAGCTCAGCACCGCATCGACATCGGCCACGGCGCGCGCGGGCGTGTTCCAGCCGCTGCGATCGCGCGCACTGCCGCCATAGCCGCGCAGATCGACCGCGTAGGCGGCATAGCCGGCCTGCGCCAATGCCGCCAGCACCGAGCGCGCATCGCGCGGCTCGTCGGCAACCTGCAGATCGAAATTGGGCAACGCACTCCAGGTGCGCCCATGCACCAGCAGGATCGTGCCGCGCGGCTGCGCGGGGACGCGCGACCACACCGCCAGCGTCTGGCCATCGTCGGTGCGCACCTGCGCCAGCTCGGTCCCGGGCCCGGGATGCGGTTGTGCCTGCAGCCCGGATGCGGTGAGCAGCAGCAAAAGCAAACAAACGGTACGCAGCAGCATCGGCAACCTCATGGGAAATGTCCTGTGCGAACGGAAGCGGTGGTCCGTTGCGGCACGTCCATCATCCCGTCGTCGATGGGCGATGTCATCAGCGGCGATGTGTATACGGGATGGCCAGGGTGCAACGCAGTGCGCGCGCTGGATCGCCACCCTGCCCGGCGTGCCCTGAGTGCAGGCCAGGGGGCACAGCCAACCGAACCGGTGGCATTTGCGCCGCATGCCGCGCAAATGCAGCGTGCCTGCTGCACTCACGCGTCGCCGTGGCCGTCAGCCTTCGGGCGCCGGCTGTTCTTCGCCGGCCTGCTCCTCGAGGATGGGCTTGGCCAGCGCGAAGGCATGGTTGGCGGCAGGCACGCCGCAATAGACCGCGGCCTGCAGCAGGACTTCCTTGATCTGCTCGGGCGTGACGCCGTTGTTACGCGCAGCGCGCACGTGCAGCTTGAACTCCTCGTCGTGGCCCAGCGCCACCATCATCGCCAGGGTCAGCAGCGAGCGGGTGTGCGCGGGCAGGCCATCGCGGGTCCAGATGGTGCCCCAGGCGTAGCGGGTGATCAGCGTCTGGAACTCGTCGGTGAACTCGGTGCGTGCGGCCAGCGAACGCTCGACATGCGCATCGCCCAGGACGCGTCGGCGCTCGCGCAAGCCCGCCTGGTAACGCTCGTCTTCGTGCATCGGAATCTCTCCTGCGTGGGAATGGGGAATGGGGAATGGGGGAATCGGAGTGCTGGCGGCTGCTGCAGGTCAGCTGTGGCCGTAGGGCAAGCGCTGACGTATCAGGTGCATTGGTTGCGATTGACGTCGCTGGCGACAGGCAGCCGGCTGTGGTCAGCTGGGCGCAGATGCAACGCATGAGTGGGGATGCCGGGCGTCTTGCGTGCCGGATCGGGGTGACGGCTGCACGCGTCCGGCAGCTGCCTGGCCGGGCGGAGGGTCACACGTGGTCGGCCTGCAGAAAGCCCAGCACGCTGTGGTTGAACGCGGCCGGCGACTCCAGGTTGCAGATATGCCGGCCGGACACCTGTGCGTAGTGGCCGTGCGGGGCGGCGTACGCGATCTCGCGCAGATCGGCCGGTGGACAGACCGGGTCGTCGTCGCCGGCCAGTGCGAGCAGCGGCAGTTCTAGCGTATCCAGCGCGCCGCGGAAATCGGCGTCGGCCACCGCCTGGCAGCAGGCGATATAGCCCTGCGGCGATGTCGACACGAACGCGGCCACGATCATGTCCAGGCGCTGCGCATGGCTGATGGCAAACGGTGGCGTGAACCAGCGCTGCAAGGTGGCATCGACCAGCCCCGGCAGGCCTTCGCTGCGCACCTGCTCGATGCGCGCGTTCCAGCTCTCGCTGCTGCCGATCTTCTGCGCGGTGGCGCACACCACCAGCCGGCGTAGACGCTGCGGCGCATGCAGGCCCAGCCATTGCCCGGTGAGTCCGCCGATCGACAGGCCGCAGAAGTCGCTCTGCGCGATCTGCAACGCGTCCCACAGCGCCAGCACGTCCTGGCCCAGGTCGGCAACCCGATACGGGCCGGGCGGCGTGTCCGAATCGCCATGGCCGCGGCGGTCGTATCGCAGGATGCGGTAATGCGGCGCAAACGCGGCGATCTGCACGTCCCACATGTGCAGGTCGGTGCCCAGCGAGTTGCAGAAGGTCAGCCAGGGGCGACCTTCGGTGCCGTCGAGGCGGTAGTGCAGGCGATGCGTGGGCAACTGGAGATAAGCCATCGGAGCACCGTCAGCGGGATGAAGAAGCGGCCAGCACGCGATCGATCCAGACCGAGGACATGCCGCGCCAGCTGTCCACATCGAACACCCCCTGCAGTTGCGCCTGCGTGAGTACCGCGCTCACCTGCGCGTCGTCGCCAAGCACCTCGCGCAGATGGCGCTGCTGCGCCTGGGCGCGTGCCACCGCCTGTTCGACCAGCGCATGCGCCTGCGGCTTGCCGAGCCGTGGTGCCAGCGCGAACACCGCCGCCTCGGCGTACAACGCGCCACCATGGCTGTGCAGGTGCGCGCGCATGGCTTCGCGGTCCAGTTGCAGGTCGGTCAGGCAGCCTTGCATCTGCGCCAGGCTGCCGGCGGTCAGGCACACGATCTGCGGCAAGGTCTCCCATTCGGCATGCCATTGGCCGGCGGCGCGCTCATGCGGCTGCGCCATCGCGCTGAACAAGGTCGCCACCAGGCCGGGCACGCGGGTGGCAGCAGCAACCGCGGCGACGCTGGAGACCGGATTGCGCTTGTGCGGCATCGCCGAGGAGCCGCCCTTGCCGGCTGCGGCCGGCTCGAACACTTCGCCGACTTCCGACTGCATCAGCAACACCACGTCGCCGCCGATCTTGCCCAGCGTGCCGGCCAGCAGGCCGAACGCACAGCCGACCTCGACGAGGCGATCGCGTGCGGTATGCCACGGCATCGCGGGCAACGGCAGCGCCAGCGTGGTTGCCAGCGCCTGGGCGACATCCAGACCGCGCTCCTGCAACGACGCCAACGTGCCGGCCGCGCCCCCGAACTGCAGCACCAGGCCATCGTGCTGCAGGGCCTGCAGGCGCTGGTGCGCGCGCTGCAGCGCATCCAGCCAGGCGGCGACCTTGAGCCCGAACGTGACCGGCACCGCCTGCTGCAACAAGGTACGTCCGGGCAGGCCGGTGTTGCGTTCGCGCGCGGCCAGCGCAGCCAGCTCGGCGCACAGGCCCTGCAGGCGCGGCAGCAGCAGGTCGAGCGCGGCGCGCAGCTGCAGTACCGTGCCGGTGTCGATGACGTCCTGGCTGGTGGCGCCCCAGTGCACCCAGCGCGCGGCCTGTACATCGTGGGCGGCCACACGCGCGGTCAGCGCCTTGACCAATGGAATGGCGGGGTTGCCGGCAAGTGCGGTGGCCTGGGCCAGCGCGGCCAGATCGTAATGCTGCACGTCGCATGCGGCCGCAATGACCTGCGCGGCCTCGGCGGGAATCACGCCGCATTGCGCCTGCGCGCGGGCAAGCGCGGATTCGAAGTGCAGCATTGCCTGCACCCGCGCCGCGTCGTCGAACAGCGCGTCGCAGGCCGGCTCGCCAAACAGGGATCCCAACAGGGAAGACGTCGCAGTCATGCATGGCCTCTGGTGGCGTGCCGGCAGCATGGCACCGATGCGCAAGAGTGCCAACTGGCGTGCGCGGTGCCGGGTGGTGTGCACGCGTGGTGATCGGTGCGGGTCATGCGTGCTGCACGTTTGGACAAGGCGTGTCGCGGCGGGATCACGGCATTGCGCGCGGTTACCACGCGATCACGATGGATCACCGAGGGCAGCGCGCGCTGGCACCTGCCTGCCCGGCGCGCGGCGACAGCTGCACCGCACCTGCACGCAGGTGCAGACGTGCTGCTCGCACGGAGACAACCATGCATGGCACCCCGCGCACCGACCGCGCGATCAATAGTTGAAGAACACCGTTTCCGCATCGCCCTGCATATGGATGTCCCACAGGTAATCGCTGCCACCGCGCGAATGCGCCAGCAGCGTGCTACGGCGCTCGGCCGGCACCAGGGCCAGGATGGGGTCGCTGCCCAGCTGCGGATCGTCGGCGAAGTACAGCCGCGTCGACACGCCGCGCAACAGCCCGCGCATGAAGACCAGCACGGTCAGATGCGCTGCCTGCTGCTTGCCGTCCGGCCCGGCGACCTGGCCCGGCTTGACGGTGCTGAAGGAAAACCGCCCCTGCGCGTCGGTCGGCACGCGGCCCCAGCCATCGAAGCCGGGATCGTGCGCCTGGCAGCGCGTATCGGCGGCATGCGCATAGATGCCGGCCGCATCGGCCTGCCACAGCTCCAGCACTGCGTCGGCCACCGGGACGCCGGCGCCATCGAACACGCAACCACTGACCTGCACGTGTGTACCCACGGCCTGCGCAGGCGCGAGTTGCGCGCGATACAGCGGCTCCAGCCCGAGCCGGTAATACGGGCCAACGGTTTGCGACGGGGTGGTGTGCAGGCTCATCGATTCACTCCCAGACCGTTTGCTTGCGACCGCGCAACACGATGTCGAAGCGGTAGGCCAGCGCGTATTCGCTCACCGCGTTTTCCCAGTCGAAGCTGGACACCATGCGTTCGCGCACCTGCGCATCGTCCACGCAGTTGTAGATCGGGTCGTGCGCCAGCAACGGGTCGCCGGGGAAGTACATCTGGGTGATCAGCCGCTGCCCGATGCCATCGCCATGCAGCGAAAAATGGATATGCGCCGGCCGCCAGGCGTTGTAGTGATTGCGCCACGGATACGCGCCCGGCTTGATGGTCTTGAACGCGTAGCGGCCATGGTCGTCGGTGAGCACCTGGCCGGTGCCGCGGAAGTTGGGATCCAGCGGTGCGTCGTGCCGGTCGCCGGCATGTTGATAGCGGCCGGCGGCATTGCATTGCCACACTTCGACCACGCTATTGCGCACCGGCTTGCCGTTTTCGTCGAGCACGCGGCCGGACACGATGATGCGCTCGCCCAATGGCTCGCCCGCAAAGCCGGCGGTGAGGTCGGCGGCATGCGCGCCCAGGGTGAGCCGATTCAATTGCGGGCCGGTGACTTCCGACAGCGTGGCCGGGATATCGATGGGCGCACGCGTGGGGCCGCGCAATGCGGTGGATGCGTAGGGCAGATGCAGGTAGGCCGGCTGTGTGCCGATTCGCGGCCGGCGATAGCCGAGCAGCGGATCGATCGACGTGTCAGAGCTGGGGTCGCGCATGCGGGATCTCCATCGGTTGCGCTACGGCAGGATCAAAACGTGGGTGTGCGGTCACGGCGGTGACGGTTGCAATCGGCGCACTACACGCGCTCGATCGCCAGCGCCACGCCCTGCCCGACCCCGATGCACATGCTGGCAAGCCCAAGCCGCCCATTGCCCGCCTCCAGTTGCCGCAACAAGGTCAACGCCAGCCGCGCGCCACTCATGCCCAGCGGATGACCCAGCGCGATGGCGCCGCCATTGGCGTTGACGTGCGCGGCATCGTCGGCCAGGCCGAACGCGCGCGTGCAGGCCAGCACCTGCGCGGCGAAGGCTTCATTGAGTTCGATCGCGTCGAACTGCTCGATGCGCAGGCCCAGGCGCGCCAGCAGGCGCTGCGTGGCCGGTACCGGGCCGATGCCCATGTAGGCCGGCTCCACACCCGCCGATGCGAAGCCGAGCACGCGTGCCCGCGGGGTCAGTCCATGCGCGTGCACGGCCTGCGCAGACGCCAGCAACAGGGCGGCAGCGCCATCGTTGAGACCGGCCGCATTGCCGGCCGTCACCGTGCCGGGCTGGCGGAACACCGGCTTGAGCTTGGCCAGCATCTCGGCGGTGGTGTTCGGGCGCGGATGCTCGTCGCGATCGACCGCGCTTGCCTCGCCCCCTTTGCGTGCGGCCACCGGCACCGGAGTGATTTCTGCATCGAAGAAACCGGCCGCCTGTGCGGCGGCGGCGCGCTGCTGGCTGCGCAGCGCAAACGCGTCCTGGTCTTCGCGCGCGATGGCATGGCGCTGTGCCACGTTCTCCGCGGTCTCGCCCATCAGCTCCACCCCATAGGCGCCCTGCAGGCGCGGATTGATGAACCGCCAGCCCATCGTGGTGTCTTCCAGCTGTTGCGTGCGCGCGAACGCGCTCTCGGCCTTGCCCATGACCCACGGCGCGCGGGTCATCGATTCGACCCCGCCGGCGATCGCCAGTCCCAGCTCGCCGGCACGGATGCCGCGCGCCACCGTGCCGACCGCATCCAGCCCCGAGCCGCACAGGCGATTGAGCGTGCTGCCCGGCACCGAGCTGGGCAAGCCCGCCAGCAACAGACTCATGCGCGCGACATTGCGATTGTCCTCGCCGGCCTGATTTGCGCAGCCCAGGTACACGTCGTCGATCAGCGCCGGTTCCAGTTGCGGATTGCGTGCCATCAACGCGGCGATCGGTATCGCGCCCAGGTCGTCGGCGCGCACGCCGGCCAGGGCGCCGCCGTAGCGGCCGATCGGCGTGCGGATGCCATCGATCAGATAGACCTCGCTCATGCCTCGGCTCCGGCTGCCTGCTTGCCATGCGCGGCGTCGGTGCGTGCCTGCAGCGCGCGCAGCGCCTGCAGTTCCGCAACGCTGGGTGGGGTGGTCTGCGCCAGATCGGCGGCGAAGCGGATCGGCCAGCCGGTGGCCGCGCTCACCTGCTCGCGGGTGCTGCCGGGGTGCAGCGCGGTGACGGTGAGTTCGCGGGTCACGGGATCGGGCTCCATCACGCACAGGTCGGTGACCACCACGGTGGGGCCGGCGCCGGGCAGGCCGGCGCGCTGCCGCGCATCGCCACCGTCCAGATGCCCGACCGTGGTGATGAAGTCCAGCGCGGGCACGAAGCTGCGTCTGGATTGGCGAATGATGATGAACACCTGTTTGGCGCTGGCCGCGATCTCCGGCGCGCCGCCCGCGCCGGGCAGCCGTGTCTTCGGCGCGTCGTATGGGCCGATCACCGTGGTGTTGAGATTGGCATGGCGATCGATCTGCGCCGCGCCCAGGAAGCCCACGTCCACGCGCCCGCCCTGCAGCCAGTAGCGGAAGATTTCCGGGGTGGAGACCACGGTGTCGGCGGTTTCGGCCAGCTCGCCGTCGCCGATCGACAACGGCAACACGTCCGGGCGCGCGCCAATCGGGCCGGATTCGTAGATCAGGGTGACATCCGGCGCATGCGTCAGCCGCGCCAGGTTGGCGGCGGTGGACGGCAGGCCGATGCCGACGAAGCACACCGCGCCATCGGGCAGGCGCCGCGCCGCCGCCACGGTCATCATCTCGTTGGTGCTGTAGTCGCTCATGCGGCCACCTGCAGCAGCGATTGCGCGTACACGCGCTGGAACGCGGCAAAGTCCTCGGTGTCGAGAATGTGCGTCTGGATCCAGGCCTGGAAGCGTGCGCGGTCGCGCGCAATCGCATCCCAGGCCAGGTAGAAGCGGTTGTCGCGGGCGTAATAACCGTGCGCGTACGACGGTGCCGCACCGCCGGGCACATGGCAGACCGCATCGACCACCCAGCGCGGCAGGATGCAGGCGTTGGGCGGTGCATCCAGCGTGTCGACGATCTCTTCCACCGTGACGATCACCTTGCGCGCCGCCAGCGCGGCTTCCTTCTGCACACCCAGGATGCCCCACAGCAGCACGTTGCCGCGGCGGTCGGCCTGCTGCGCATGGATCACGGTGACATCGGGCTTGACCGCCGGCGTGGTGGCCAGCGTCTCGCCGGTGTACGGGCATTGCAGGAACTTGATGCTGTCGTTGACGCGCGGCAGGTCCGAGCCGACATAGCCGCGCAGCACCGCGAACGGCAGGCCCGAGGCACCGGCCACATACGCGTTGGCCATGTCGGCATGGCTGTGTTCGCGGATCTGCAGCGGCTGCGGCCACGCATGTTCGACCGCATCGCGCAGCCGGTGCAGCGAACCGACGCCGGGATTGCCGCCCCACGAGAACCGCAATGCCGATGCACAACCGGCGCCGATCAGCTGGTCGTAGATCAGGTCAGGGGTCATGCGCACCAGGTGCAGGTCGCGCTTGCGCTGGCGGATCACCTCGTGGCCGGCCGCATGCGGAATCAGATGGGTGAAGCCTTCCATCGCCACGCAGTCGCCATCGGCGATCAGCTGGGACACCGCTTCTGAAAGGGGGACGATCTGGGCCATTGCTTCGGTCCTGCACAGCGAGCGTGTGGTCACGTTAGGCGCAGCTGCACGGCCCGGTCAATGCGATTATCGGTGCATCAATTCGATAATCGCACAATTTCGGCGGGCGACCGACGCTCCAACATTGTCTCCGGTGTATACATAACTTCGCTTGCAAGCAGACGCCAGCGCCGGCATGCGCGTCAACTGGTCGCCAGCCGGCGCACCGCTGCCGATCCGCACCCCAGGTTGTATACAAAACCCCAGGAGCCACGGTCATGTCCCAGTCCAAGCAGCTGTTTCCCCTCAACGCGTGGTACGCCGTCGCCTGGGACCACGAGATCAAGCATGCGCTGACCCCGCGCAAGGTCTGCAACCTGGATGTGGTGGTCTATCGCACCACTGCCGGGGCCGTGATCGCGCTCGAAGATGCGTGTTGGCATCGCCTGGTGCCGCTGTCGATGGGCAAGCTGCGCGGCGACGATGTGGTGTGCGGTTACCACGGGCTGGTCTACAACAGCCAGGGCCGCTGCGTGCACATGCCCTCGCAGGAGACCATCAATCCCTCCGCGTGCGTGCGCAGTTTTCCGGTGGCCGAGAAGCATCGCTATGTGTGGATCTGGCCGGGCGACCCGGCGCAGGCCGACACCCGCCTGATTCCCGACCTGCACTGGGCGCACGATCCGGCCTGGGCCGGCGATGGCCGCACCATCTATGCCAAGTGCGACTACCGGCTGGTGCTGGACAATCTGATGGACCTGACTCACGAGACCTTCGTGCATGGCTCCAGCATCGGCCAGGACGAGATCGCCGAAGCGCCGTTCGAGGTGATGCATGGCGACCGCTCGGTGGTGGTGTCGCGCTGGATGCGCAATATCGACGCGCCGCCGTTCTGGGCCAGCCAGATCGCGCGCCATCTGGATTACCGCGGCAAGGTCGACCGCTGGCAGATCATCCGCTTCGAAGCGCCCGGCACCATCGCCATCGACGTCGGCGTGGCCATCGCCGGCACCGGTGCGCCGGAGGGCGACCGCAGCCAGGGTGTCAACGGCTACGTGCTCAATACCATCACGCCCGAAACCGACACCACCTGCCACTACTTCTGGGCGTTCATGCGCAACTACGCGCTGCACGACCAATCGCTGACCACGCTGACCCGTGCAGGCGTCACCGGCGTGTTCGGCGAGGACGAGGCGGTGCTGGAGGCGCAGCAACGCGCCATCGACGCGCATCCGGATCACACCTTCTACAACCTCAACGTCGATGCCGGCGGGATGTGGGCGCGCCGCGTGATCGATCGGCTGATCGCCCAGGAGCAGCGCGCGCAGGAACTGTCGCTGCGGATGGTGGGCTGAGCACCGCATCGGAGGTTTCCATGTCACCCGCCACCCCGTTTCGCAGCAGTGCGGCGCAGACCACGCGTGCACTGCTGTCGCTACGCGAACTCATCCTCGACGGCACCCTGCCGGCCGGAACGCGCCTGTCCGAGCTGGCGGTGGTGCAGCGGCTGGGCATGTCGCGTACTCCCGTGCGCGCCGCGTTGCAGCGGCTGTGCGAAGAAGGCCTGGCCAGCGCACTGCCCGGCGGCGGCTATGCGGTGCAGGCCTTCAGCGAACGCGATGTGCACGATGCGATCGAACTGCGCGGCACGCTCGAAGGCCTGGCCGCGCGCATGGCGGCCGAGCGCGGAGCATCGGCCGCGGCGCTGGCCCAGGCACGCCAGCTGCTGGACACGCTCGACCGCATCGTCGGCTCGCCGTTGCACGCCATCGACTTCAGCGCGTACGTGCAGGCCAATGCGCAGTTCCACGCGTTGCTGGTGGCCATGGCCGGCAGCGATGTGCTGGGCCGCGAGCTCACCCGCGTGCTGCAGCTGCCGTTCGCCTCGCCCAACAGCCTGGTCATGGCGCAGACCACCAGCGCCGAGGCGCGGCTGATCCTGACCCTGGCGCAGGACCAGCACCGCGAAGTCCTGGCCGCCATCGAAGACCGCCAGGGCGCGCGCGCCGAAGCGCTGATGCGCGAACACGCACGGCTGGCCCATCGCAATCTGCGCCACGTGCTGCAGACCCCGGCGGCGATCACCCAGGTGCGCGGCGGCGCATTGATCGGCCGCGCCCATCCCGCCACTGCCGGCAGCAGCCGGCCCACCCCTCTGCCTGGAGTTCCCCATGCGTAAAGACACCCAGTGGCACAGCGCCCACGTGGTCAGCATTGCCGACGCCTGCGAGGGCGTGCGCGAAATCGTGCTCGATCCTGGGACCGCGGCGCGCGGCTTCGAAGTCGGCAGCCATCTGGATTTTCGCGTGCAGCTGCATGGCCGCGCCGACGTGCGCTCGTACTCGCTGGTGGGCGAGCCGCGTGCCGATGGCTACTACCAGATCGCGGTACGGCAGATGCCCGACAGCCGCGGCGGCTCGCGGCACATGTGGACGCTGCAGCCCGGCGATGAGGTGGAGATCTCCCCGCCCAGCAACAACTTTGCGCTGGACGAGGGCGGCGAGGAGATCCTGCTGATCGCCGGCGGGATCGGCATCACCCCGATCATCGGCATGGCGCAGCGGCTGGCGCGCCGCCATCGCGCGTTCCGCCTGCTGTATGCCGGGCGCACGCGCCGTGCGATGGCCTATGTCGACGAACTGGAAGCGCTGCTGGGCGAGCGCCTGCAGCTGCAATGCGACGACGGCGCCGGCCCGGCGGATCTTGCTGCCGAGCTGGCGCGGCTGTCGCCCAATGCCGAGGTGTACGTGTGCGGCCCGCTCGGCATGCTCGAGGCGGTGCGCCAGCACTGGCACGCTGCCGGGCGTCCGCGCGCGCGGCTGCACTTCGAAACCTTCGGCAACAGCGGGCGGGTGCCGGCGCAGGCATTCGTGGTCAAGCTGCCCGGGCTCGGCCTGGAAGTGCCGGTGGCCGAGAACGAATCGATGCTGGATGCGCTGGCCGACGCCGGAGTCGAGCTGATCGCCGAATGCCGGCGCGGCGAATGCGGGCTGTGCGCGGTCGAGGTGCTGGACAGCGCGGCCGATATCGATCACCGCGATGTGTTCTTCAGCGACGAACAGCGCCGCGAGAACCGCAAGCTGTGCGCCTGCGTCTCGCGCGCGGTGGGCGGCAGCATCAGCATCGATACCGGCTACCGCGGCGAGCTGGGCTGAGCGCAGCCATCGACACGCCGGCGCTCGCGCAGCGCGTGTTTGCATCCTCACGCGCATGCGCGATCATCTGCGCATGGAGTCGACTCACTACAGGACGGTCCCGGCGCCGGCACTCAACCCGCGCCAGGAACAATTGGTGGCATTGGTGCGGCAGCAGGGCTTTGCCGAGGTGGAAGGGCTGGCGACGCGCTTTGAGGTGACGCCGCAGACCATCCGTCGCGATCTGACCCTGCTGTGCGATGCCGGCGTGCTGCGCCGCTATCACGGTGGCGTCAGCATGCCCTCGAGCGTGGAAAACCTGGCCTACACCGCACGCAAGGCGCTGCAGGCGCGCGAGAAGCAGCACATCGCCGCGCAGGTCGCCCGCTTCATTCCCGACGATGCCTCGTTGTTCATCAACCTGGGCACCACCAACGAAGAGGTCGCGCGCGCCTTGCTGCAGCACCGCGGCCTGCGCGTGATCACCAACAATCTCAACGTGGCGGTGATGCTCAGCGCCAACCCCAGCTTCGAGGTGATCGTGGCCGGTGGCGTGGTGCGCGGCCGCGACCAGGGCGTGACCGGCGAGGCGACGGTGGAGCTGATCCGGCAGTTCAAGGTGGACTTCGGGGTGATCGGCATTTCCGGCATCGATCTGGACGGCACCCTGCTGGATTTCGACTACCAGGAAGTGCGCGTGGCCCAGGCCATCATCGAGCACTCGCGGCAGGTGCTACTGGCCGCCGACCACAGCAAGTTCGGCCGCAACGCCATGGTGCGACTGGGCACGATCGCCCAGGTGCACGACTGGTTCACCGACCGGCCGCCGCCGCAGGAACTGGCCGCCGTGCTGGCCGAGGCCGGCACCCGCGTGCATCTGGCCGAGCCTGGCGACGCCGGCTGAACCAATTGTTCGTTTTTGTGCGTTTGCGGTGCGGCGTGCCAATCTGGCCCCCCTGATGATCCGTCCCGGCTATCAAATTTCCGGCTTTGATAGGCCGATTTACTCTTTTTTCGCCTAGGTCTCAGGCCTGACGGCTCTTCACGTCCCGAAAAGGTTTTATGTTCGAATATGTTCGAACATGACAACTTGGGTTCGCTACTGGCGCGCCCGGACGGAGACACCGATGGGCGAGACATACGATCTTCTGGTGATAGGCGGCGGCATCAACGGGGTTGGCATTGCCCGCGATGCGGCCGGGCGTGGCTTGTCGGTGTGCCTGTGCGAACAGGACGATCTGGCCGCGCATACCAGCAGCGCCAGCACCAAGCTCATTCACGGTGGCCTGCGCTACCTGGAGCAGTACGAGTTCGCGCTGGTCGGCAAGGCGCTGGCCGAGCGCGAGGTGTTGCTGCGGCTGGCTCCGCACATCATCTGGCCGCTGCGCTTCCTGCTGCCGCATCAACCGCATCTGCGCCCGGCCTGGATGATCCGCGCCGGGCTGTTCCTGTACGACCATCTCGGCGGCAGCAAGCGCAGCCTGCCGCGCTCGCGCCGGCTGTCGCTGCGCACGCACCCGGTGGGCCAGCCGCTGCAGGAATCGCTGCGCACCGGCTTCGTGTACTCCGATGCCTGGGTACAGGATGCGCGGCTGGTGGTGCTCAATGCGATGGACGCCGCCAGGCGTGGCGCACAGATCCGCACCCGCACACGCTGCGTCGGTGCCTGGCGCGATGCAGGCTTCTGGTACGCCGAGCTGGAAGACCGCGACGGCCGCCGCCGCACCGTGCAGGCGCGTGCACTGGCCAATGCGGCCGGGCCGTGGGCGGTGTCGTTCCTGGACAAGGTCGCCGCAGTGCCGCACAAGCACGCACTGCGCCTGGTCAAGGGCAGCCACATCGTGGTGCCCAAGTTGTTCGACCACGACCACTCGTACATCTTCCAGCAACCGGATCGGCGCATCGTGTTCGCCATTCCGTACGAGCACGACTTCACCCTGATCGGCACCACCGACGTGGATTACCAGGCCGACCCCGCAGCGCCCAGCATCGATGCGGCCGAAGTGCAGTACCTGTGCGATGCGGTGAACCTGTATTTCCAGCAGCAGATCGCCCCCAGCGATGTGGTGTGGAGCTATAGCGGCGTGCGTCCGCTGCTGGACGATGCCGAGGACAACGCCGCCGAAGTCACCCGCGATTACCAGCTGGAAGTGCTTACCGACGGCGCACCGTTACTCAACGTGTTCGGCGGCAAGCTCACCACCTATCGCAAGCTGGCCGAAGAAGCGGTCGACCGCCTTACCCAGGCGCTGGGTGCCCGCAAGCCTGCATGGACCGCGCGCGGCGATGCATTGCCCGGCGGCGAACAACGCGATATCGCCAGCCTGCTCGAGCGCGTGCGCAACGCATACCCGTGGCTGCCGGCGCCGACCGCGCAGCGGCTGGTACGTAACTACGGCACCTGTGCGGAGCAGCTGCTGGGCCAGGCGCAGGACATCGCCGCCCTGGGCACGCACTTCGGCGCCGATCTGTACCAGGCCGAGGTGGATTACCTGCGTGCCCACGAATGGGCCGTGACCGCAGACGACATCCTGTGGCGTCGCAGCAAACTCGGCCTGCGCATCGACGCGGCCGGGCGCGAACGTCTGGAGGCGTATCTGCAGACACACTCGGTCCGGCAGGCGGACGGCGTGCCGGCCTGATCGAACCACGTTGCCGGCGAGGACGGGTCGCGCGGCAACGTATCCTGGCGCATTCGCCGGCATCATCCTGAGTCACGTGGAGGGCACCCTGATGAGCATCACCGAAGACCCCTGCGCGCCAATGCGCGCATCGCACCACCATGCCTGCATCATCGCCATCGGCGCGAGGACGCGCGCATGAGTCGCCAACTCGTGGGTGAGTTGATCTCCGAAGCGGTGGCGATGTTCATCATCATCGCGCTCGGCGATTCGGTCGCGGCGATGTACGTCCTCTACGACCCCAGCCCGTACCAGAACGCCTATTGGGGCGTGTGCATCGCCTGGGGCCTGGCGGTGACGCTGGCGATCTATGTCACCGGCTCGGTGTCCGGCACGCATGCCAACCCGGCGGTGACGCTGGCGCTGGCGCTGTTCCGCGGTTTCTCCTGGAAGAAGGTGCTGCCGTACTGGGGCGCGCAGGTCATCGGTGCATTCCTGGGCGCGGCCATCGTCTACCAGTTGTACGGCCCGGTCATCGACCACTACAACCAGGTGCAGCAACTCACCCGCGAAGCCGGTGGCGCCGCCGGGGTGTTCTTTACCGCACCCGGCCTTGCGGTCACGCCGATGCATGCGCTGGTCGACCAGATCATCATCACCGCGTTCCTGATCTTCGGCATCTTCGCCATCACCGAACAATTCAACGAAGCCGCGCCGACCGCCAATTCCGGCGCGCTGATGATCGGCCTGCTGGTGGCGACGCTAGGCGCGTCGATGGGCTATCTGGAAGCCTGGGCGATGAATCCGGCGCGCGATTTCGGCCCGCGTCTGTTCGCCTACCTTGCCGGCTGGGGCGAGGCCGCGTTGCCGGCCAAGGACAACTACTGGTGGATCCCCATTGTCGGCCCGTTGATCGGCGGCCCGATCGGCGCGCTCGCCTACCAGTGGCTGATCCTGCCGTTCCTGCCGGCACGCGTGCGCCATCTGCAGGGCGGCAAACCGCTCGATCCGCGCTGATCGCCCTGCTGCACGACTGACAGCACAGCGCCGCCGCCGGGCAGGCTGGGTTTTATCGGCCTTTCGCGCAGCGGCGTGCACTGCCCCCTTTCTCGCCGTGCGCCAGCGCCGGCATTGTTTGAGGAATCTCCGATGGAAAAGCAATACGTCCTTGCGATCGATCAAGGCACCACCAGTTCACGGGCGATGTTGTTCGATCGCAACGGCAAGGTAGCCGGCGTGGCGCAGCGCGAGTTCGGCCAGATCTTTCCGCAGCCGGGCTGGGTGGAACACAACCCACGCGAGATCATGACCAGCGTCTACACCACGATCACCGAGCTGCTCAACAACGCGCAGATCGATGCGCGCTCGATCGCCGGTATCGGCATTACCAACCAGCGCGAGACTGCGGTGGTGTGGGACAAGGCCACCGGCCAGCCGATCTACAACGCCATCGTCTGGCAATCGCGGCAGACCAAGGACATCTGTACGCAGCTCAAGGAGGCCGGGCACGAACAGATGGTGCGCGACAAGACCGGCCTGCTGATCGATGCGTACTTTTCCGGCACCAAGGTCAAATGGATCCTCGACCACGTCGACGGCGCCCGCGAGCGCGCGCGTAACGGCGAGCTGGCCTTCGGCACCATCGACAGCTGGCTGATCTGGAATCTCACCGGCGGCAAGGTGCATGTCACCGACTACACCAATGCCTCGCGCACGCTGATGTACAACATCCACACGCTGGAGTGGGACGCCGAGCTGCTGGCCATGCTCGACGTGCCGAAGGAAATGTTGCCGGAGGTACGCTCGTCCAGCGAAATCTACGGCATGACCCAGACCCAGTATTTCTACGGCGAGCAGGTGCCGATCGCCGGGATCGCCGGCGACCAGCAGGCGGCGCTGTTCGGACAGGCCTGCTTCGAGCCGGGCATGGCCAAGAACACCTATGGCACTGGCTGCTTTGCGCTGATGAATACCGGCGACAAGGCGGTTGCGTCCAAGGCCGGTCTGTTGACCACGATCGCCTGGGGCATCGACGGCAAGGTCGAATACGCGTTGGAAGGTTCGATCTTCGTCGCCGGCTCGGTGGTGCAGTGGCTGCGCGACGGCCTGCGCATGCTCGGCAAGGCCAGCGACTCGCAGGCCTATGCCGAACGCGCCGGCGACAACGACGGGGTCTATCTGGTGCCGGCCTTCGTTGGCCTGGGCGCACCGTATTGGCGCAGCGATATCCGCGGCGCGGTGTTCGGGTTGACCCGCGGCACCACCAAGGAACATTTCGTGCGTGCAGCGGTGGAATCGATGGCCTACCAGACCCGCGACGTGTTGACTGCGATGCAGGCCGATTCGGGCATCGAGCTGAAGGAACTGCGCGCCGACGGTGGCGCGATCGCCAACGACTTCATGGCGCAGTTCCAGAGCGACATGCTCAACGTGCCGGTGCTGCGCCCGGAAGTGGCCGAAACCACCGCGCTTGGCGCAGCCTACCTGGCCGGTCTGGCGACCGGGTTCTGGAGCAGCCGCGAAGAGATCGCCAAGCAGTGGGCGGTGGATCGCCGCTTCGAGCCGACCATGGCCGACGACAAGCGCGAACAACTCTATGCCGGCTGGCAGCAGGCAGTGGAAGCGACGATGGGCTTCCGCACCAGCTGACCGCTGCGCTCAAAAAGACAACGCCCGCCATCAGGCGGGCGTTGTCGTTTCCGTCAACCACTTGCATGGTTGCTGACGAGCTGCATGGATCACGCATTGCAGGGCTGCACGCTGCAGCCCTGCAATGCAGCAGCGATTACTGGCCGCCGCTATTGGCGCGGCCGGCAATGGTGTCCGGATCCCAATGCTCCTTGATCAGGCCTTTTTCGATGCGGAACATGTCGAACCAGGTGGTCGTATAGGTGGTGCCAGGTTTATTCGGATTGGGCAAGGTGCGCACCGACACCAGCGTGACCAGATCGCCGTCGGCAGTGATGGCCACCAGCGGCAGCTGCACGCGCGGCTGCACCGGCGTCGGCTTCACGAAGGCGGTCAGGAAGGCGATGAAGGCATCGCGGCCATTGGCCACATTCGGGTTGTGCTGGATGTAGTTCTTGTCCATGTACATCGGCGCATACTGCACCTGGCCGGCTTCGAACACGATGCGCCAGAAATCGTAGACCAGCCGCTTGTTGGCGGTTTCATACCAGGTGGAGCCAAGCAGCATCTTCTGGTGGTTGGGATTTTCCGTCACTGCGGTCTGCGCGAACGCAGCCACCGGCGCCACCAGCATGACCAGCAGCATGACCAGCAGCAAGGCGCGTGAGAACAGCTTATTCATGGAAGACTCCTTATGTGGAGACGGGCGCTGTGCCGGCCGGGTGCCAACACGGTGCACCGTTGATTGGGGGACGACGCGCCTTGGCACACAGGGTTTTCCACGCGTCGCCGCCAGCCTAACGGCCGCGTCCGCTCGCCCGCTAGCCGCCCTGGAGTGCACCAGGGCACCTGCGGTATTGGTGGTAATCAGAAGATAACCACGGCAGTCGGTTTTCTCGCGCGCACGCACGAGGCGTCTCGGCGGCAACCATCGCTACGCTCAATCCGGCAGCTCCACCAACGGCAAGCCTGCATAGTTTTCGGCCAGGGTGGCGCGCCCGGCCTCGCTGTCCAGCAGATAATCCAGCTCTGCGGCATGAATGCGTGCGGTGAATGCGTCCTGGTCGTCGAAGGTATGCAGCAAGGTGGTCATCCACCATGAAAACCGTTCGGCCTTCCACACCCGCTGCAATGCCAGCGCCGAATACTGTTGCAGCACCGCGGTATCGCCACGCGCGTTCCAGCGCTCGAACAATTGCGCCAGCAAGCCGACATCGGCCAGCGCCAGATTCAGGCCCTTGGCGCCGGTGGGCGGTACGATATGCGCCGCATCGCCGGCCAGGAACAGACGCCCGTACTGCATGGGTTCGGCGACGAAGCTACGCAACGGCGCAATGCTCTTCTCGATCGACGGCCCGGTGACCAGTTGCGCAGACAAGGCGTCTGGCAGACGCGCACGCAACTCATCCCAGAACGCCTGATCGCTCCATGCCTCCACCCGCGCATCGGCCGGCACCTGCACGTAATAGCGCGAGCGCGTCGGCGAGCGCATCGAACATAAGGCAAAGCCGCGTGGGTGCTGCGCGTAGATCAACTCGTCGTTGACCGGTGGGGTATCGGCAAGCACGCCAAGCCACCCGAACGGGTACACCCGCTCGAACAGGCGCAGTCGCTCCGGCGGGATGCTGGCGCAGCTGATGCCATGGAAGCCGTCGCAGCCGACGATATAGTCGCAGTCGATACGCAGGCGCTGGCCATCGTGGGTGAATTCCACCGCAGGCGCGTCGCTGTCCACTCCGCACAGTGTCACGTCCTGCGCGCTGTAATACGTTGGCGCAGCGCTGCGCGCACGGGCCTGCATCAGATCCGCAGTGACCTCGGTCTGGCCGTAGACGGTCACGCTGCGTCCGCAGCCGCGCAGCAGATCGATGCGCTCGCGCCGGCCATCCAGCGACAGTTCGAAGCCGTGATGCGGCAAGCCTTCGCGTTGCACGCGTGCGCCAACGCCTGCCTGCTGCAGCAGCGCCACGCTGCCCTGTTCCAGCACGCCGGCACGGATACGCCCCAGCACATGTTCCGGGGTCTGCCGCTCGATCACCACGGTATCGATACCGGCCCGCAGCAACAGCTCGCCCAGCAACAGGCCAGAGGGGCCGGCGCCGATGATCGCGATCTGGGTTCGCATGCAATGCTCCTGCCTCAGCCGACGGATGCAGGCCAGTGTGGGTAGCCAAGCACATGCTTTGAAGGGATGATTGCGTGCAGTGCTTGGACTTTTCGACGATGCCCACACGCGCGCACGCCACTGCCGCAGCTACTGCGGTTCCCGCCTTCGGCCTGTATGGCGAGCAGCATGCCGACACGCCCGAGCTGTTGCACTGGGAGTCGATTGCCGCACGCAGCCGGCTGCATGACTGGCGCATCGCCCCGCACCGGCACGAAGACCTGGCGCAACTGCTGTACGTGCAACGCGGGCCGGCGACACTGCAGCTGGATGGACGCAGCCAGCGCGTGCGTGGCGCAAGCGTGATCTGGCTGCCACCGCTATGCGTGCATGGCTTCAAATTCGATCCACAGGTGCGCGGCCACATCATCACCGTGTGCATGCCCTTGGTACGTAATGCCTTGAGTGCCGCGCCACTATTGCAGGGCGCACTGACCGTCCCGCAGGTCCTGCACGCACGCCGCGCACGCGGATTGCTCGACGTGCTGTTTGCCAGTATTGCCGGCGATCACGCGTACCGACGCATCGGCCACGAGGCCGCATTGCACGCCGCCGCAGCGCAGCTGTTGATCTGGACCGCCCGCACGGCGCTGGAGCACGCACAGGATGCGGCTGCGGTGAGCCCGTACGCCGACCCGGCATTGCGCCATCTGCGTGGCTATCAGGCCCTGATTGACCAGCACTATCGCGCGCACTGGCCGATCTCCCGCTATGCCGAGCAGCTGGGTCTGACTCCGGGCCATCTCAACGCGTTATGCCAGCGACTGGCCGGCGCCTCGGCACTGCAGTTACTGCAGCGCCGGATCATGCTCGAAGCACGCCGCAGCCTGCGCTACACCAGTCTGAGCGTGCAGCAGATCGCCGCCAGCCTTGGATTTTTCGACGCTGCATACTTCAGCCGCTACTTCGCACGCCATGCCGGCTGCTCGCCGACACAATTCCGCGCTGGCGAGTAAGAGCGGCTGGTCTGGAGCTTGGCTGCAGAGCCCTTGCCCGCCCACCCTCGCAGGACACGCCGCAAGTACATCCCTGTACGCGGCATCCATGCCGCGTAAGGTCCCGCGACGGCGGGCGGGCAAGGCCCAGTCGAGATGGTCGGTGGGCAAGGTTAACAGCGGTGCGCTTGGACAACGCAGATAGATCAGCCCCAAAGCGGCTGATCCACGGCTAGCCTGCAGCCCCGCCCCCCGGTCGGTTGCGCCGCGCCGGTCAGAACGGGTACTGCGGCACTTCGTTCTTGATCGTCAGCCATTGCCAGTGGGTGTACTGCTCCCAATCGGCCGGTCCGCCGACACTGGTGCCGTTGCCCGACGCGCCGGTCCCGCCGAAGGGATTGATGACTTCATCGGCCACGGTCTGATCGTTGATGTGCAACAGGCCGGTGTGCAGCTTGTCGCCCAGGCGCATCGCGCGCGACACCGACGCCGACAGGATGCCCGCAGCCAGACCGTACTCGCCATGGTTGGCAAGTTCTGCGGCTTCGTCGTCGGTATCGAACACGGTGATATTGATCACCGGGCCAAAGACTTCTTCGTCGAATGCACGCATGCCCGGACGCACGTTGGACAGCACCGTCGGCGCATAGAACAGGCCTTGGTTGCTGGCGCCGGCCTCCACCACCGCACCGGCGGCGACGCTGTCGTCCACGATATCGATCACCCGCTGCAGCTGGCGCTGGTCGATGATCGGGCCCAGTGCCACAGTGCCGCTGACCGGATCGCCAACCGGCAGATGCCTGGCTTTTTCGGCCAGCCGCTGCGTGAATGCATCGGCGATCCCGCGCTGAACCAGCACGCGGCCGGTGGCCATGCAGATCTGTCCCTGATGCATGTAGGCGCCGAATGCCACTGCAGCGGCGGCCTTGTCCAGATCGGCGTCGTCGAGCACGATCACTGCATTGTTGCCGCCCAACTCCAGCGACACCTTCTTCAAATGCCGGCCAGCGATCTCGCCGATGCGCCGCCCGGCCGCGGTGGAGCCGGTGAAGGCAATCATCGGGATATCCGGCGATTCGACCAGCGCCTGCCCGATGGCGGCATCGCCATGCAGTACATGCAGCAGTCCCTTCGGCAGGCCCGCTTCTTCCAGCACCTGCGCGATGACCACGCCACCGGTATACGGCGTGCGCGGGTCGGGCTTGAGCACCACTGCATTGCCCATCGCCAGTGCCGGGGCGACCGAGCGCAGCGACAGGATCAGCGGAAAATTGAACGGGGAAATCACTGCGATCACGCCCAGCGGCAGATGCCGCGCCAGGCTGAGTTGACCGGCGCCCGTCGGCAGCACCTGGCCGACCGCCTGCAGCGGCAGCGCCGCAGACTGCTGGTAGATCACCACCGACTCGTTCACTTCGCGCTGGGCCTTGGGCAGGATGCCGCCGGTTTCGCGCGCGATCAGCAGCGCCGCTTCGGCACTGCGCGCTTCCATCAGCTGCGCGGCACGGTGAAACACCGCAGCGCGCTCGCGCGGAGCAGTGGCTGCCCAGGCACGCTGCGCTTTCTTGGCCAGCGCCACGGCAGCGGCGACATCGGCCAGGTCGGCCTTGCCGACTTCGTGCAGCAGCGTGCCGGTGGCCGGTTCGATGATCTGCACGGTGCCGCCGTTGCCTGGCACCCAGTCGCCATTGAAGATGCAGCCATGCCACGCCGGAGCAGCGCTTGCGGCAATGGCGGTATTGGGGAGAGCGTTCATGGTCTAGCCTCCTGCTGAGGGGGTGGTGTTACAGAGTGGTGGACGCCAGCCCGCCATCGACCGGCAGGGTGATGCCGTTGATCCAGCGCGCCGCATCGGAGGCGAGAAACACGATGGCCTCCGCCACCTCGTCGGCATACGCCGGTCGCGTCATGCGCTTGGCATCTTCCTTGACACGCTCCTCGCCGAGCATGGTGACGAAATCGCCAAGAATCGGCGTAAACACCGGCCCCGGCGAAACGTTATTGACGCGCACGCCGTGCTCGGCGAACCAGGGCCGCGACTGCAGCAGCGTCCAGACGATCAGCGCTTCCTTGAAGTACTGGTAGCAGGTGTCGTGCGCCACCGGATGCGCCTGCAGCCATGCGTCGCCAGATGTAAAGCTGTCGGTGGCGGCCAGTTGTTTGTGCAGTTCCAGGCGCTGCGGCCACTCGGCGCCCAGGATGGAGGCCACATTGATGATGGAACCGCCGGGCGTCATGCGCGGCAGCAGCGCCTGGCTCAAATGGCGCAGGCCCAGATAGTTGACGCGCGCCACCACCTCCAGCGGCGCGGTACCGGGGACGCCAGCCACATTGGCCAGCGCATCGATACGCGCCGGCAAGGCCTGCACCAGCGCATCGATGGATGCCGGATCACCGAGATCGGCCTGGTGGAACCCGTGCAGCGACATCTGCACCGGCGTGCGATCGACGCCGATCACCGTGGCGCCATGGAAACGGGCCAGACGCGCGACTTCGGCACCGATGCCCGATGCCACGCCGGTGACCACGATGGTCTTGTTCTGCAAATTCATTGCCACTCTCCGAAGAGGCCGGCCGTGCCGGCGCTAGAACACATGGACGTACTGCAGGTTGACGTTGTTGCCGGAGGCGGCGTTCTTGACCTCCACCGGCAGATACACATTGGCAAACAGCATGTTGTTGGCATCCATCCGCCACACGCCGCCGGGGCCGGCATAGAACACGCTCTGGCGGGTATCGGCCACGCGCTGCCCATTGGTGCGGTTATCGCGGAACTGGGTGAGGTAATAGGCATTCACGCCAAGCCGGATGTCGGGCACCACTTCCCAGGAGGTGGCGAAGTTGATCCAGCCCGCGTCGCCGGCCTGGCCGTTGCGGAACTCGAAGCCCGGCGGCAGGTTCGGGCGCCGCTCGCTGCGAAAGTTGTAGATGTAGTTGATGCGTGCGCTGACTTCCCAGTTGGATGTCGGGAACACGGTGAACGCATATTGCGGCACCAGCGACCAGTAGCCGGCGCCCTGATTGAGGTCGCGATCGCGGTCGAACTTGCCGATCGGCGCGATCGCATCGATTTCGAAACGCTGCGAAAACACCGGCCTGCCATTGCGGATCACCGGCAGCATCTGCAGATACGGGCCAAAGGTCAGGTCGCCCACGCCGGCGCCGTTGTCGCGCAAGCTGGCAATGCTGTTGCGCCCGAACGAAGCATCCAGATTGATCAGCGGCAGCAGCGTGTTGATGCCCACTGCGCCGCCGAAGAGCGTGTACGGGGTGACATAGGCGACCTGGGTCAGCAGCAGGGTGGAATCGATGCGTGGGCGGTCGAACACCGGCACGTCGTCACCGCGGGAATCCTTGATCGCGTCCAGTGAGCTCTGGCGCAGATAGGTGACCACCGCCCAGCCGGGCGTGGTGCGGGTGAAGCCGTCCAGATAGCTGGTGCCGCCGGTATTGATGCCGTTGGTCAGCGTCGTACTCTGCGGCAGGTTCTGTGCGCCGGCCGTGCCGGCAGCAAGCAGCGACAGCATGCCAAGCGCTGCGCGGCGCAGTGACGACGCGCGGGAAGACAACCCAGACAGGACCGATCGATAGCTCACTGCGAACATCTCCAGCATTGGGAGGAACAGCGGGAACTGCGGCGGGACAACGGTCAGGCAGGCGCGATCGACACGCCGGCAACGGCGCGTGCGCAGGTCAACAGGAAAGCTGGCCGTGCGCCTGCACGGCAGCGGCGGATTACAGGGTGTCCAGGCGGTCCAGCCGGTCGAGTGCGCGCAGCAACGGCGCCTCGCTGCTGCCCAGCACCACGCTGAGCTGCTGTTCCATGCGCAGCACTTCGGCCTCGGCAGCGCTCAGCAGGGTCACGCCGGCGCTGGTCAGCGACAGATGCTGCATGCGTCGGTCCTGGCGTCCCCGCACCTGCCGCAGCAGGCGGCGCTTGACCAGGCGTGCCACCACGATCGCCAGGTTGGGCGCCGACACGTGCAGCACGTCGCCGATCTGGCGCTGGTTGATGCCCGGGTTGCCGTCCACCAGCATCAGCAGCGAGAAGTCGACCGGCTTGAGGTCGAACGCAGCCACGCAGTCCTGAAACATCCGCCGCACCAGCAACTCGGTGCGGGTGATGCGGTAGCCCAGCAGCCGCAGCAGGCGTGCCTGATCCACCGTGGTGACGGCATCCGGCAGCGGTACGGCAGTGGCAGTGACGGACATGACGGTTCTCGCAGCGAAGACGACAGGCGGACCGGTGCGCGCAACGCTCACCGCCCGCAACGCCGATCCGCGGCGTGAGCTGCATTGTAGACGCGCGCAGGCATGCCGATGTGGGCGTGGCCGCCGAGCGCGTGGCACCGCCGTGCAGGCAGGCGGCCACAGGCTGGTGCCAGTCCAGCGCCAGCACGTGGCGGCCACATGCGGCGGCACGCAGGTGTGGGAAGCGACGGTCATCCAGGCACGGCTGCGACATGGGATCCGGGGTCGGCAAGTGATTGCGTTCCGGAATAGTTATTGATCATAACTACATTGCCAAGCTGCAGCGCAGCATGGTCGCGCTCGCCAGATTGACTACGCGGGTCAATGGGCCTGGCGGGCGTGGTGGCAACGCCTGTGACAGGCACACCGGGCACAGGTGCGCGCGGCATGCCGGGCCTGGCAGCGGTGGTGGCAATCACGACGGCAGGGCTGCGGCCATCGCCAGACGACGCCTGCGGACCCAGCCCACTCGCCCAGCGCATCTCCGCGCCAGGTAGGCCGCGTGCATGCGTGCGGCCTGTGGCCAGCGGGTTACGGGTACGGGTTACGGCAGCCAGAGCTTCTCGAGATCGCGGAAGCCCCAGTCCGAGGGGCTTTCCATCTGCGCGATGCGGTCCTGGCAGTCCGGGCGCGACAGGTCGATGTCCTGCACCAGCACATGGCTGCGCAGCTTGGCCGAATAGAACACGCGCACCTTGGGCTTGAGCAGCGCATCGGGGGTCTGCTCGATCACCACTGCCAGTTTCTGCGACTCCAGCCGCACCAACGAGCCGACCGGATAAATTCCCAGCCGGCGCACGAAGGCCTGGAACACCACCGGGTCGAAGTGCCCCTGCCACGACGCCATGCGCTTGAGCGATTCGGCCGGATCCCAGCCGCGTTTGTAGGGGCGGTCCGAGCTGATGGCATCGTACACATCGCACACCGCGCCCATCCGCGACATCAGCGCGATGTTCTCGCCCGCCAAGCGGTTCGGGTAGCCGCTACCGTCCATTTTCTCGTGGTGGTGCAACGCGATCTCCAGCACCACCGCGTTCTGCACGCCGCCGGCCACCAGCAGGCGATGACCGTCCAGCGGGTGCTGGCGCATGATCGCCATCTCTTCGTCGGTGAGCTTGCCGGGCTTGTTGAGGATGTCCAGCGGCGTCACCGCCTTGCCCATGTCGTGCAGCAGGCCGCCCATGGCCGCCTCGACGACCTGCCCTTCAGGCAGACCGAGCTGGCGCGCCAGCCCGCTCATCAGGCCGGCCACCGCCATCGAATGCAGATAGGTGTAGTCGTCGGCGGTCTTGAGCCTTGCCACGCTGATCAAGGCCTGCGGATGCCGCAGGACCGAATCGTTGATGGCCTCCACCAGCGGCATCGCCGCCTCGGTGTCGACGGTGCGGCCAAGCCGCACATCGCGGAACATCGCCTCGACCGTATCGCGGCCGTCTTCGAAGATCTTGCGTGCGCGCACCACTTCGGACTCGATGCCGACCTGCGCGGTGACGCTATTGGTCCGCGCGGTGCGCGTGGTAGTGGCCGGCTCGGGGGGTTCCGGTACTGGCGGCGGCGGTTGCTCCGGCTCAGGCTGCGGATCGGGCGCGTCCGGCGCCGCCGTGTCCAGGTCCAGGCCACGCGCGGTGTCGATCACCAGTTGCTCGATCCGGCTGCCATGGATCTTCTCCACGTCGTCCGAATCGACCAGGAACGAGGTCTTCCAGAACGGGTGGTGCACCCACGCGCCCAGCAGCTTGTAGACATACATGCCGGGGCGGAGTTGGTCTGAATCGATGGTTCTGAGCATGCCGGCGCTGATCTGCAAATGGTCCGCGGAAGAGCCCGCCACGACGATGGAGGGTCTGTCGGGTTATCGGCAGTGCGCAGGATTTCTTTGGTCCGGTAGAACTCGCTCGCGCCGCGCGGCGACCGCCGGTTGAGAAGTTCAGCGCGCCGGCAGGCGCATGCCCAGCACGGCGATGGCAGCGAGCAGCAGCGGCACGCTGCAGGCCAGATACAGGGCCGCCGGCGACCAGCCCGCATCCACCAGCACGCCCACGCACAACGGCGAGGCGATCGCACCGAAGCGGCCCACCCCGATCGCCCAGCCCATGCCGGTGGAACGCACCGCCGCCGTGAAGACCACCGGCGCCACCGCATACAGCCCGGCGATGGCGGCAAACAGCACCGCGCCGCTCAGCACCGCAATGACGAACGCCCAACCCAGCACCGTGCTGTACCAGCCAAAGGCCAGCAGCGCCAGCGCCGACAGCCCCAGCACACCGGCGGTCAGCCACGACAGCCGCGCACGCGCGGCCAGCGCGCTGAAGATCGCACCGCCGGCGATCCCGCCCAGGTTCAACAACACGCCACCGGTCACGCCCTGCTCTGCCGACAAGCCGGCCACGACCAGCAGCTTCGGGGTCCAGCTGAGCACGAAATAGAACGCAAACATCAGCAGAAAGAACGCCAGCGCGATCAACAGCGACTGCCGCCGCAATGCCGGCACGAACAAGGCCGCATAGCCCCGCGCCCGACCGGAGCCATGCGGCGGCGGTGACGGCAGTACCGCCTGCGGCGGCATGCCCATACGCGCAAGCACTGCGTTGAAGCGTGCGCCTGCGTTGGGTGGGCGACGCGCGATCAGAAATTCCAACGACTCAGGCAAGAACGCCAGCACCAAGGGCACACACAGCAGCGACCCCAGCGCGCCGAGCACAAACACCGCGTGCCAGGACCAGTGCTGCAACAGCAGTGCTGCGATCGCGCCGCCCAGCGTCGCGCCGATCGGATAACCGGTGGCCTGCAGCGCCAGTGCCGTGCTGCGCCACTGGGCGGTGGAATATTCGGCAGCGATGACCGCAACGCAGGCCAGCATGCCGCCGATGCCGATCCCGGTAAATGCCCGCAACGCGCCGAGTTGCCACACCCCGGTGGCCAGTGGCGAGGCGCCCATGCCCATGGTCAAGATCGCCAGGCATACCAGGATCGTCGCGCGCCGCCCGATGCGGTCGGCCAGCGGCGCCAGCAGCAGCGACCCCACCGCCATGCCGACCAGGCCGGCACTGAACAAGGCCCCGAGCAGCTTGCCCGACAACTGCCACTGCGCCGACACATGCGGGGCGGTGAAGGCCATCGCCATCACATCGAAGCCATCGAGCATGGTCAGCAACACGCACACCGCCACCGCCCTCCACTGAAACGGCGTCATGCGTTGCAGTACGAAGGGTGCAGGTGTCGCGGCGCTCTGGGTCATCGGGTGATCCTGGTTAGGGAGGGCAGCTGCATTGGCAACCTCACGCGTGGCCATGCGCTCACGCAGCGCCGCCACGACGAAGACGCAAGCACGCTGGACGCTGCGACGGCCTTCGACAGCGCAGCGGCACTGCAACGCGGCAACGACAGTCGGGGTGTTGCAACGTCACCGCACGCTAGGCCGATCGCAGAGGGCGTTCAAGACAGCGGCCTGCACGGGTGTGCGCTTATCGAACAAGCCGGCAGCGCGCTTCGCTTGCCTCTCCACGCATTCGTTGAGCTGTCTGCGCAGCGGCATCTGCGGTGTGCGCCTTGCCTGCACGGAAACGATCGACCTCGCATGTAGTGCTGCAGCGCGTGACTCGAGTGCGATCAGACCGGGCAACCCTCACGCTCGCCCGATCAGGATTGCAAAGCGCAGTGCCGCACTCGTGATGCAGGCATGGATGCAACGCTGCTGGCAGCGAGGTTGAACGACGCGACATATGCATGACTACTCACCGCCACACACACCTCGATCCGTTCGAAGCGGCAGCGAATGTGCAGGCGCAGCCTCACACGCCCTGGCGCCAGCTGTTCCAACACGCTGCGCCGCTGCATCAGGCACGTCCGCAGCCAGATCGATCCACTGCCGCACCAGCGCTTTCCGCATGCAGACGCTCGCCCGCTATCATGCAGGCCGTGCCCGCACCGGGCGGCACGCCGACATGCCGGAGATCATCGTGACCCCGATTCGCTCGTTCCTGGAAGACACCCCGCAACTGGGCGCACGCGTCTATGTCGATCCTGCCTGCACCATCATCGGCAAGGTGAGCCTGGGCGATGACGTGTCGGTGTGGCCGGGCACGGTGATTCGCGGCGACGTCAATCATGTACAGATCGGCGCACGCACCAACGTGCAGGACGGCACCATCATCCACGTCAGCCACCATAGCCCGTTCAACAAGGCCGGCTACCCGACCGTGATCGGCGCCGACGTCACGGTCGGCCACGGCACCATCCTGCATGCCTGCACCATCGAAGACCTGTGCCTGATCGGCATGGGCGCCTGCGTGCTCGACGGCGCCACCGTCAAACGCTACGGCTTTGTCGGCGCCGGGGCGGTCGTCGGCCCGGGCAAGATCGTTGGCGAAGGCGAATTGTGGCTGGGCAATCCCGCACGGCTGGCCCGCACGCTCAGCGACAAGGAAATCGAAAGCCTGCATTACTCCGCACAGCATTATGTGCGGCTCAAGGACCAGTACCTGGGCACCGTCGGCACCAGCTGAGCCGTTGTCCGCCCTACGCAGGCATGGCAAGATCGGCGCCCTGCGGCGTGGGGACGCTGCCCTCGAATGGATTCGACCCGATGCATACGCGTTTTGCCCTGCGCAGCCTGCTGGCCGCCTGCCTGCTGATCGCGAGCCAGTCGCTGCTGGCCATTCCAGCCGACGCCGTCGACGAAGCGCAGGTGCTGTCTGCCCTGCAGTACCGCAACGGCCACATCGACGTGCCGCAAGCCAAGGCGCACTTCGATCTGGACCCGGCATTCCGCTACCTGGACAAGGCCGACACGCGCCGCGTGCTCGAGCAGCTGTGGGGCAACCCGCCCGACGACAGCGTGCTGGGCATGATCGTGCCGCGCACACCCGCGCTGGATGCGCCGGGTGGCTGGGCAGTGGTGGTGACCTATGCCGACGACGGTTATGTGTCCGACGAGGATGCCGCCAAGATCGATTACAGCGAATTGCTGGCCGACATGCAGAAGGGCACCGCCGAAGACAACGCCGCGCGCCGTGAGCAGGGCTACGGCACCGTCGACTTGCTCGGCTGGGCGGTGCCGCCGCGGTACGACGCCGGCAGCAAGAAGCTCTATTGGGCCAAGGAACTGCGCTTCGATGGCGCCCAGCAGCACACGCTCAACTACGATATCCGCGTGCTCGGCCGCAGCGGCTACCTCAGCCTCAATGCCGTCGCCGGCATGGACCAGCTCGAACAGGTCCGCCAGGGCATGCAGCAATTGCTGCCGATGACCGAATTCGACCAGGGCGCGCGCTATGCCGACCACAACCCGTCCACCGACAAGATCGCCAGCTATGGGCTGGCCGGCCTGATCGGCGGTGGCCTGGCGGCCAAGGCCGGGCTGTTCGCCAAGCTGGGCCTGTTGCTGGCCAAGGGCTGGAAGCTGGTGCTGTTGGGCGTGTTTGCCGTGGGTACGGGCATCAAGCGGGTCTTCTCCCGCAAGGCGCAGGGCACCGGCAGCTGAGGCGTGCCGCGGCTCACGGCCGCGTGGCGTGCTCCAGTGCCGTCAACGTGGCCAGCGCCTGCGCGCGCGATGCGCCGCACATGTCCTCGGACGGACGCAGGCTGGCGCACACCGCCGGCCGCGTCGGCAACCCGAACAGGCGACAACGGCCCTGGCCGTCGAGCTGCACGCAGGGCACGCCCGCCGGCTTGCCTTGCGGCATGCCGGGGATGGCCGAACTGATCGACGGCGCGATGCAGCAGGCCGCGCAGCCGGCGCGGCACGGGAGGTTCTTGCGCATGCCGCCAGTGTAAACCGCCGCCGCGTGCCGGCAGCGGCAGCGTGGCTAGCGCGGCGGGATGTAGCTGGACAGGCGCACGTCGAAGAAGGCCTGCACGGCAGCGAGATTGCTCTTGGCCTGGATGTCCGCGCCCACGTCGCGGCTCATGCCGAGCACGTCGTCATCCGGCCAACCGGGGCCGAAGCACCATTGCGTGCTGGGGATATTGTTCGCCTGCAGATGGGCCAGCATGCGTGTGGTGGCGACCTCCGCGCTGCGGTTGCCGGCCGGGTAGCCGTGCTCGCCGAGATAACCGCGCTTGCCGGCATCCCGCAGGGCGTCGATGAAGGGCGTCACCATCATGATGCCGGTATCGGGCTGGATCACTTCGTTGCGCCCGCCCGGTCCGATCCAGTTGCCGCCGCCAGCCCCGTTGTTGTCCAGATAGTTGTGCGCTTCGTAGACGATGCGGTTGTAGGGATCGGGGATGTCGAACAGGCCCATCGAATCCTCCTGCCAGAGCCGGGCACTGGCATAGCCGTTGCCGCACACGAACACGAAGTGGTCGCGGTCGCGATCGATGATGGTCTTGCAGCACGCAGTGGCGGTGTTCTGCCAGTGCGCCGCCATCGACAGCACGCTGCCGTCGGCGGCGCGCTCGTCGCCCTGATAGGGCTCGTTCATCACGCCCCAGCCGAACACCGCCGGGTGCTGCCGGAACCGGTTGACGATGCGTGCCCACAGGTCGGGCAGGCCGGACGCGTTGTAGAGCGTGCACCCCGGCGTGCCGATCACGCGGTATTCGTACAGCTTGAGCAGCCCATCGCGGCGATCGAAATAGCCCTGGTAGCCGAAATTGCGCAGCGGATAGGTGTCGGCCCAGACCGCGGCGGCCGCCGGGTCGTCGATACGGTTGCCGCGCGCATCCACAAGCGTTCCGCTGGCGTCGCGCCGATAGCCCGACTTGACGGCCACCCGCTGCGGCAGGCGCATATAGTCATGCAGCTCCACGATGGCGCGCTTGCCGCGGGCGGCGATGTGGTCCAGCGCATCCTGGACCTGGCTGCAGTAGGTCTCGTTCAAGGCCAGGCCCTGCCCCCGCGTGAAGCGCGCGGCGGTGGTCGGCAGCCGGAACAACGGGCAGGCCCCGGCGGCGGCCACGTGCTGTGCGGTAATGGCGCGATAGTGCGTGCCGATCTCCGCATTCTCCACATAGCTGTTGGAGGCCAAGCCCGACAGGTTCAGGCCCGCAAACGGCAGGGTGGCGCTCTGCGCAGCCGCGCGACCGCCCCACCCGAGGCCGGCCAGTGCCACCGCGCCGGCTGCGCCCTGCAGCACGCGACGGCGGGTGATCCCGGCGGTTGCTGCCGGCGTCTGGTCGATGGGATGCGGGGCTGCCGCCGCCGTGCGGCGTGGGTGTGGATGGTCGGACATGGGCGCCTCCTGCGGTGCCGTTGGTGGAGATCCTTGGCGGTGGTGCTCCCCTCTGCCGCACCGGTCTGACGGCGATGGTGCCGGTGTGGCAACGGCGCAATCTGCGCTCCGGTTCGCACTCCGGGCACTGCATGCAGCCCCGCATACGTTTACATCGCATTACATGCCACGCCGACCAGCGGGAGGCGCGTGTTCGCGCGCCGTGCCCGCGAACGCTCCGCCGCCGCCTGTGCGATGCGCGCGGCGCGCGCCCTCCCCACCGCCACGGCGTGCCCTGGCCCGCGTGCTACCGTGCCGGATCACCGGAGCGCGCCGCGACCGTTGCAGCAGCAACAGTCACGACGCGGTCTAATTGCCAGCCACCGCTCGCCAATCAGCCGTCGAATTCGCCATGCCCGAGTACCGCTCCAAAACCTCCACCCACGGCCGCAACATGGCCGGCGCCCGCGCACTGTGGCGCGCCACCGGCATGAAGGATGGGGACTTCCACAAGCCCATCATCGCCATCGCCAACTCGTTCACGCAGTTCGTGCCCGGGCACGTGCATCTGAAGGATCTCGGCCAGCTGGTCGCGCGCGAGATCGAACGCGTCGGCGGCGTGGCCAAGGAGTTCGACACCATTGCCGTGGACGACGGCATCGCCATGGGTCACGACGGCATGCTGTATTCGCTGCCCAGCCGCGAGATCATCGCCGACTCGGTCGAATACATGGTCAACGCGCATTGCGCCGACGCGCTGGTGTGCATTTCCAACTGCGACAAGATCACCCCCGGCATGTTGATGGCCGCGCTGCGGCTCAACATCCCCACCGTGTTCGTCTCCGGCGGGCCGATGGAAGCCGGCAAGACCAAGCTGGCCGAACACAAGCTCGATCTGATCGACGCGATGGTGATCGCCGCCGACGACAGCGCCTCCGACGAAAAGGTGGCCGAGTTCGAACGCAGCGCCTGCCCCACCTGCGGCTCGTGCTCGGGCATGTTCACCGCCAACTCGATGAACTGCCTGACCGAAGCGCTGGGCCTGTCGCTGCCGGGCAACGGCACCGTGGTGGCCACGCATGCCGACCGCGAGCAATTGTTTTTGCGCGCCGGACGCGTGGCGGTGGAGCTGTGCCACCGCTGGTATGGCGGCGAAGACCCCACCGCCCTGCCACGCGGCATCGCCACGTTCGAAGCGTTCGAGAATGCGATGACGCTGGATATCGCCATGGGCGGCTCGACCAACACCATCCTGCATCTGCTCGCCGCCGCGCAGGAAGGCGACGTGCCATTCGGCATGCGCGATATCGACCGCCTGTCCAAGCGCGTGCCGCAGCTGTGCAAGGTCGCCCCGAACACGCCGAAGTACCACATCGAAGACGTGCACCGCGCCGGCGGCATCATGGCCATCCTCGGCGAGCTGGCGCGTGGCGGCCTGCTGCATACCAACGCGGCCACGGTGCACGCACGCACGCTGGCCGACGCCATCGCGCAATGGGATGTCACCCAGACCGACGCAGAGACCGTGCACACGTTCTACAAGGCCGGCCCGGCCGGCATCCCCACCCAGATTGCCTTCAGCCAGGCCACGCGCTGGGACAGCCTGGACACCGATCGCAGCGAAGGCTGCATCCGCGACGTCGCACACGCGTTCTCGCAGGAAGGCGGCCTGGCCGTGCTGTACGGCAATATCGCCCGCGACGGCTGCGTGGTGAAGACTGCGGGCGTGGACGAATCCATCCACGTGTTCGAAGGCAATGTGCGCGTCTTTGAGAGCCAGGATTCGGCGGTCAAGGGCATCCTGGCCGACGAAGTGAAAGCCGGCGACATCGTGGTGATCCGCTACGAAGGCCCCAAGGGCGGCCCCGGCATGCAGGAAATGCTCTACCCCACCAGTTATCTCAAATCCAAGGGCCTGGGCAAGCAATGCGCCCTGCTCACCGACGGCCGCTTCTCCGGCGGCACCTCGGGCCTGTCGATCGGCCACGCCTCACCGGAAGCGGCGGCGGGCGGCGCGATCGGGCTGGTACGCGACGGCGACAAGATCCTGATCGACATCCCCAACCGCTCGATCAATCTGCTGGTGTCCGACGAAGAGCTTGCCAGTCGTCGTGCAGAGCAGGATGCCAAGGGCTGGAAGCCGGTCGAGGTGCGCCCGCGCAAGGTCACCACGGCGTTGAAGGCGTATGCGCTGCTGGCGACCAGTGCGGATAAGGGTGCGGTGCGGGACAAGGCGTTGTTGGACGGCTGAAGCGCGCAAGCAGCACTTATCGCCAAGCCTGCGGCTGACGATCGAACGGGCTGCGCACCGCCGACGCGCCTCGCCCCAGCACATGGGTGTAGAGCTGGGTGGTCGCCACGTCCTTGTGACCCAGCAGCTCCTGCACGGTGCGGATGTCGTACCCAGCTTCGAGCAGATGGGTTGCGAAAGAATGCCGCAGCGTGTGGCAGCTGGCCGGCTTGTCCAGCCCTGCCTGCCGACAGGCCGCCTTCACCGCACGCTGCAAACCCTTCTCGTCCACATGATGGCGGCGAACCGCACCCCCGCGCGGATCCACGCTACGACGCGGCGCCGGGAACAGATACTGCCATCCTGGCTCACGCGCTGCATTGGGATACTTGCGCAGCAGCGCGTGCGGAAGCCAGACCTCACCTGCGCCCACCTGCAGATCCCGCGCATGCACGCGCTTGGCTTCGTCCAACTGGAGCTGCAGCGCATCGCGCAATGACTGCGGCAGCAGTGTGCGGCGGTCCTTCCCACCCTTGCCATCGCGCACCACGATCTCGTTGCGCGCAACATCCACATCCTTGATGCGTAGGCGCACGCACTCCATCAAGCGCATGCCGGTCCCGTAGAGGAGTGCCGCCATCAGTGCGTGACGCCCCTCCATCTGCGCCAGCACCGCCATGACCTCCACCTCACTCAGGACGGTCGGCAACCGCCGCGGCCGCTTGGCACGCTGAATCTCGTTCATCCATGGCAGATCGCGTCCCAACACCTCGCGATACAGAAACAGCAAGGCGGCCAGTGCCTGATTCTGCGTGGAAGGCGCCACGCCATCGCGCGCCGCCAGCATGGTCAGGAACGCCTCCACTTCGCGCACTCCCCATCGTCTCTGGATGGCGTTTGTCGTTGGCCAGGATGAAGCGCCGAATCCAACCAACATAGGCATCCTCGGTGCGCTTGGCACGGCCCAGCCGCTGCAACCGATCGCGGACGCGGTCCAACAGCCTGGCAGGCCGTCGCCCGCTAGGCGCTGCCGAAGACGGCTGCCTGGCGGCCGATGCAGACGAAGACATTGAAGCCGTTCGGTCGGAATGATACGGTCGCATTGCGATGAGTCGCCGCAGGGGAATGCGACATGTTTACGCACCGTGGTCACGCACCACGATCGGGATATCGCGGTAAAACCAATGGGAATGCACTTGGTGTGGAGGTCAGAGATTACGTACTACACCCCGGTGCTACGCACCTTTTTGACTTCGAATAGTTGTTAGCTGTACGAGGGAGATCAATGCAACTCGAAGAAGAGCTCGCAGCCTTCTACCGCAAGCATGGCTTCGGCGAAGACTCGGGCAAGCGTTCATTAACTGTGCCGGTCTACACTGGTTGCATGCTGGTCCCTTTGCCAAACGTTGAAACGCGGCATAAGTACCTGAAGTTCCACGACCTCCACCATTTAGTCGGGAGATACGGCGTTGGCCGTGTCGGCGAAGGGGAAGTTAGCGCCTGGGAGCTGGGCACTGGCTCCTTGCTGGCCTCCCCGACTCTCGCATTCATGAACCTCATCGCCCTATCTACGGGGCTCGTTCTAGAACCCAGGCGCATGTGGCGTGCTTTTGCTCGGGGCATGCGCAGCAGGAATCTTTACGCCGCTTCCGTGCGAGCGCGCGTGCAGAGCGGCGAATGGGAGAACGTCCGCGCGCTCCGCGGCTACCTGCTCGAAGTTCGCCTGCCGTCGCGCGTCGTCTCAACGCTGCGAGCAGCCGAGTTCGGTCTGTATGCTTTTTTAGCCATGGCAATCCACGCGCTCATAGCCGTGCCGGCCTTAGTTGCGCGCACGGTCACGGACATTGGGCTTGGTCTTAGCTTGTTCGAGATCGTGCGCCCAAAAAAGCGAGTGGATCTGGTCTACCGGCGCACAGCTAACAATTCGTCCAAGCCGACGCCGCTTCGCGGCGCGGCTTAACTCAGGTGTTAGGCCACGGAAAAACTATGTTGCGACTCTTGGTTAAATCCTGCTCTTACTCCATCACTGTTGACGGCGGCTCGCCAACACGTCAGGTCTCCGCTTTGGCAGCAATTCCAGAGGGCATCGACGTTCACGGCTCCAAGTTTTCCGGTCCCGTGCACGTCGTGATTAGCGACAAATCCGTTGACCCACCGTTTCAGCACGGCTCCATCTACTGGGGCGCTGATGCCTCTGCAAAACCCTTTGCAGCCCTGTGGGTCTTTGCGCCGGCGCAGATTGTTGATCGCGTTGCAGACAAGGCATCCACCCTTCAGCAAATTAATGTTTCGGCTGCGGGCGTCCTCGTCAACGGTGGCACTTGGCCAGACCCAAAAGATCCTGCTGCGGTCAGTACATTCAGCTGCATCTTTGGGCATGAGCCCGCGGCCTAACAACTCATTCAAGCCGAAGTTGCTTCGCAACTCGGCTTAATTCAAGCGTTAGGCCGTGGTGGAGCAACAGCATCGGTGCTCGCATCTTCGACCAGTTCACTGGCGCGCACGCGGTTGGCTCCGGACAGGGGTTCTCACCGTAACTGGCATCGGACAGTCCGTCGCTTCGTCATTTCGTGTCACTGCCGCGCGGCACTCATTGCGCCTAGCTTCGGAGCCAACAGGCCCCGTGGCATTGCGGTGCAAGCTTCACCCCGCAAGCTGTGGCACACTCGGCTCAGGCGGGCAGTGCTGGGGAGCACGGTTGCGGTCTCAACCGTTTCGGCCACTCACTGCCTAACAACTCATTCAAGCCGATGTTGCTTCGCAACGCGGCTTAATTCAAGCGTTAGGCCGCTTACGAGACAACCATGCCACTCGGAGAAATCGCTGGTGAAGCTCTTGGAGGAATTGTCCGCGTCGTCGGTCGTATTCTTTTCGAGGTCTTCTTTGAACTCACCATTCAAGGCACCGGCTACATTCTTGTCCGCACTGTCAGACCAGAGGCAGAGCCAGATGACACTATTTGCACTGTTGTAGGCTTGCTTTTTTGGGTGGTTGTTGGCGTCGGTGGCTATTTTGTCTATCGCGCAACAGCGGCCTAACAATTCATTCAAGCCGACGCCCCTTCGGGGCGCGGCTTAATTCAGGCGTTAGACCTCATGAAAGTTGATCTCTCGCCAAAGTCTTCCCGATCGCCCGTAGAGGTTCAGGTTCTCGTTTCGATTGAGATAGAGCGAATTTCTGATCCAGCATTAGCTGATGCCATTCGCTCCTTCCTAGTTCCCCCGCGAATGGAGCTTCGAACTTGGGATTGGAGCAATGACTACCTCCAACTACCAACCTGGGTTGTTGCGGAAAGCCAGCGATATGACTATGGAATTGTCTATTCGGACAATGGATTTGGGCCAGACAATCCGTGGGGGCTCGTCTTCTCGTCCCACACCAACTTCGGCGCCGACTATTGCTGGTACTCTTCGCTCGAATCTGCCTTCTTGGAGTCTCGGCTTGTGGAGGAGACTAGCGATGGCCGCGATGAGGCCTAACAATTCATTCAAGCCGAACCCGCTTCGCGGGTCGGCTTAATTCAGGCGTTAGGCCCCACATGATGCTCACTCGTACTCAAGCTCAAGCACTGGTTGAAGCTCGGCTTTCCACTGCGGCGGACGAGGCTGCTTGTGATGTTGTTGTCGTTGACTCGGCAACAATTGAACGGTCCTTTGACTGGCCGTTCTTCTATGAGTCGCGCCTCTACCTCGAGACAGGAGAGCTTGTGCATCGCCTAGCCGGCAATGCCCCACTCATCGTCAATCGCTTTACGGGAGAGGTAGTGCTAACCGGCACAGCCCATCCAACCGATTACTATTTGACGCAATATGAGGCATCGCTCACTGGGGGCGGGGCCTAACAATTCATTCAAGCCGACGCCGCTTCGCGGCGCGGCTTAACTCAGGTGTTAGACCTGCCATGAGAGAAATCTACAACTTGATGGTTTTTTCTCTCGGCATCGCGCTGTGCGCGTGCGCTTCAGCTGCGCCGCCCCCGCGCTGCTCGTTCGGGCTGGCCCCTACAGCTACAGTTGCACCAAGGCTGCCACCCCGGCTACACAATGAGTTTTCTGGCAAAGCCCAAGTCGCTTTTGTCATTGGGCCTACCGGGCATGTGCAGTCCCCGGTCATTGTCTCGGCGGAGTGGCACCCCATCGGCCGCAGTCGCGGCCAACCAGTCGGCTACAACGACGCCATCCTTTCCGCTGTAGCACAGTGGCGCTATCCGTCGCGAGAGCAAGCCTGCCGCCACCAAGTTCCGGTAGAGTTTCACTTTGAGGGCTCCAGCCCCGCGGTTGGCAGGTCTAACAATTCATTCAAGCCGAACCCGCTTCGCGGGTCGGCTTAATTCAGGCGTTAGGCGTCCATGTACCTTATCGAAACTCCTGTAACAGCCTGGATTCCGGTCAGGACAGCCCTTTGGCGAGATCGAATCGAAGCATCAGAGGCAGCTCTGGCCGACCTCAGCGAGGCCTTACCCAGCCTCGTCCCAATCGTTCGATCGGGACTGAGTGATGTGGATGCAGCTATTGCCGAGCCACCTGCCATGATACGGAAGCGCCTTTCAAGCAGTATTCTTGTTTATGCGCGCCAAGTCGAATTCCTGCGGGTCAAAGCGCGGTACACACTCGACCGCGATGCCTTTAATGACCAGAATCCTGATCGTGAACTAGACGAGGATATCTTCTCTGCCATCGCTGCAATGCACCTTGGAGAGGCAATGGAGACCTTACTGATGTTCTCCGAGCTCAGCCATCCGGGTCGCATAAACACTACTCAAGGAATAGTAGTAACTCCTCAAGGCGGAAACGCTTCTGTGCAAGCGAAGAGCTGCTTCTTCCAGTTGTGGCATCCCGAAGAGAATGATCCTACATGGCCCGCGATCAATACACTCCAGCTGCAAGACGTGCTCTCGTGGGTAAAGGGAACATCCTTCTTCACTAATGCCCTGGCGGTCAGTCGCATTGAGCGTTCCTTTGCAGCATTTACACAAATGGTGCACATCGGCCCATACAAGGAAGGAGAAACTCTTTTCCGTGCCATGCAGTCACTCGAAGCTTTCTATTGCGACGGAACGGGTGACCTACGAAAGCAACTGGCAGACAAGGCAGCGCTCTGGGTGGGCCGCTGGGAAGAGCCGAAGAACATCGTCGGTCACTTGTATGACATGCGCTCAAAGTTTGTCCATGGTGGTGCCAAGCTTCAGTACTGGTCGGATCAGGCAGACCCTTGGGAAGAAGATGAGAAGCACATGCGCTCGTTCGAGCACGCAGTCACCTTGGCAGCTAGGCTGGCCGTCGCAACCCTCCAACGTTGCGTCACCGACCGAGTTCACGATATTGAGTGGTCATATGCAGTCAAGACATCCAGGCTGGGTGCCTAACAATTCATTCAAGCCGACGCCGCTTCGCGGTGCGGCTTAATTCAGGCGTTAGGCTCAGTCAGACATTCTCCAAGGCCCTATCCATGCTCAACCGCGCCTGTCTTCTCGGCACACTGTTACTAGCTAGCGGTGCATCCTTAGCCAAGCCCAGCACTGAGCTTCCTGAAGCACTACGCTTGGCCGAGGCTTATGTCTCAAGCCATAAAATTTCAAACACCCACCGTTACCTTGCTAGCATCTCGTGGCATGAGGAGCCAGACCACCCAGACAAAAGTTGCTGGTCGGTCATGTGGCTACCAGACGAGCTAGCGTTTGATGCCCAGCTGGTCGTGTGGGTCTGCGGCGGTGGCAGGATCAGCCACCAAGCTGGCGGCTGGGCCTAACAATTCATTCAAGCCGAAGCCGCTTCGCGGCTCGGCTTAATTCAGGCGTTAGGCCTCAGGCCGTCTTTCCAGGAGATCTTGATGCAAAACCTTGCGGATGCCGTTCTCCAATATTTGTGGTTCCTGAACTTCTGCGAGGAGGAAGAGCTCAGTCTCGATGCTTCAGTCAAGCAGATTGAGTCGGTAATCTATGAGGTTAAGAGCTCATTTACAGATGAGGAGCGCAGGGCGCTGCAGGATGCTGCTCGCAGGTCTCTAGCATCATGGCTGCGCGAGCCTGATAGGCACGGTTACACGCCACGGAGCCTGCTTACATCCCAGCAGCGGGAATTCTTGGAGCAAATAGCCGAGGGGCATTTCTCTGGGGCGCCGCTAGACGACGATGAGGCCTAACAATTCATTCAAGCCGAACCCGCTTCGCGGGTCGGTTTAGCTCAAACTTTAGGCATCAGATCATGCACGTTGAGAGCGTTGAAATTTTCTCAGACCAATCAAACATGCCGGTGATTGGGCATCTTGGCCGCCAGTTCCCTGGCGTACTCGTACAGGGCGACACCCTTCATACGCTGTGCGCTCAAGCCATTAAGGCATTGTGGGATAGGCCTGATGTCCGGGACGAACTTCAAGATCTGCACAATAAGCTGCTAAGTATGCTTGCTCACTACAAGACCGTATTCAATGAGCATCAGTTTGCGCTACCTTTCGTAGAGACGCTGATGCCTAACTATTCATTCAGGCCGAAGTTTCTTAGCGACGCAGCTTAATTCAGGTGTAGGCCGCACATGAGATATCTCCCCCTCATATTTGCTATTGCGATCAGTGGTTGCCATAACCCAGGCCGCATGATTGAAGGATTATTCACGGTGGATGGAAAACCTACGCCAGGCATAGAGGTGAGACTTCCACATAACATCGATGATTATTCTGATTGCGGTGCCGCTCCTCTCGCGGCCGTGACGGATCAGTCGGGAAAATTTCGGGCGTCGATTGACGGGTATCCAATCCGTCCATGCTTCACACTAAATGGAAAAATCTATAGTGATTTCATGATCTTGGATGACAAGAAACAAGATGATATACAGCTGAGCTGTAGGATACCATATGACCCAAAGGGTCACTTCGAAGATTCCCACATTTGCTATTTAGGCGCGCCGCCTAACAACCCATTCAAGCCAAAGTCACTTCGCGGATCGGCTTAATTTAGGCGTTAGATGTACAAGAAAATAACCCGCTACTTGCGAAACTGTAGGTCGAGCTATCTGACACTACGGTGTGTACGTCAATTCCGGCGTCAACGCCAAAAGCTACTTTGCTGGGCTAGCGGATAGCATCCGGCGCAACGTCTGCAAACCATTTCCCGTTAGCGCTACAGTCATGGCGCCTGGCTTTCCCGACATGGCGCTTGGACAAGTCATCTCGGGTCAATGCGTCGCTCATCAAGCAGGCTACTGGCTCGTGTACCAACCAAAGCAGAGCCACTTTTATTGCTTTTGGGGTGAGAGTGTGAGCAACCTCGGCGCCCATGGCGTGCTCGGCAGCCCACTGCATTGCTGGTCTGCGTAGGCACGTCTAACAATTCATCTAAGCAGAACTCGCTTCGCGAGTCGGCTTAATTCAGGCGACAGGCACTGCATGAAAGTTCGATGGCTATTTGTTGCATGGGGAATCTTTGCAGCTCTGGTTCTATTGCTGCGTTTCGGTGTGGTCGGTCCACGAGAGTGGCTGACCACGCTCTATAGCGTGGGTAGTCTCGCACTTGCCGGCGGCGCTGGCACCCTACTCAACATCCGCTTTCGTCGAGATCTTCTGGCAGTTGATCGAGCCACCTGGGAACACCTCACGCAATTTCCTGGTCTTGGTCCTGGCTACCACAACAATCTTCGTGAGCTAGGCTGGATCGCACGACCGTCGTCTACTATCCCGCCCCACCTCAAACCGCTGTGGCTCCGGGCACGTAAGCTCGTCTGGCTACCAGTTGTTTGGTTCTTGACCACACCGGCAATCTGCATTCTTGTAGGCGTCGGCAGTACCTAGCAATTCATTTAAGCCGAACCCGCTTCGCGGGTCGGCTCAACCAGGTGTCAGGCAGCAAAGCAGACATGATCGCAACTCTATTCATCGCACTTCTCGCTGCTAGCTCGTCGACTGTGCCTGCCACTGAGCAACCCGTGCTTCAATGCAACATTGGACCGGCCCTGAAGCAGTTCGGAGGCAATGAGTGGCTGATATATGGCTGCGCTGACGGGCATTCCGTAGTGGTCGCTGCTAGCGCGCCCAATCCCGCTGCACCGTTCGTCTTTATCCTCACGCCGGACGGTAACGGTGGCATTGAGTTGCGCGGCGAAGGTACTGGGACCGAGTCCGCCACCAAACTCGCGTATGACAGGCTCAGCAAGATGTCCAGCTCGGGCCTGGCTGCGCTTTTTCAGGAGGCTAGTCGTGCCAATCGGCGGTAAGCTGACGCCTAGTACTTCATTCAAGCCGAATCCGCTTCGCGAGTCGGCTTGAATCTGGCGTTGGAACTCAGGAGCAGAGTGCTGTGAACTGGAAGCGCGTCGTCGGCTGGTCTGCTCTACTCATGATCTTGACCAGTGGTGTCGGTGTTGTTAGCGGAGTCTGGGTAGCTCATTCGCAGATCGAACCGGCCACGATTGACCAACTAGTAGAGAGAGCCCGCCTTTTCAGGCGTGTTGCAACTGGGCTTATTGCAGTCGTCTGCTATTGGCGCCTTGCCACTGGTGCCCCGACTCGTAGGGCCTGGCAGGTAGTTGCTGCATTCTTGCTAGTACAGCTGACGGACATGGCTCTTTCTTTGGCACTGGGTGCGCATGTCGGTGAGTTACTCGAGCCGTGGGGTATCTTGCGTTCTATCTTGCACGCACTAGCAGGCTACGTTCTAGCAACGCTGAGCCACAGCAACTCACCCAAGCCGAAGCCGCTACGTGAGTCGGCTTAACTCAGGCGTTAGACCTAGCTGGAGATTTTATGGTGTTCAAAGGCTTGCTCATCGCTATGGCTGTCTTGTGCGCCTTTCTCGGATACCGCGTTCTTCGCCTGGAGTCTGAGGTGCATCAGCCCGCTAAAAATTGAGAATAAGAGGCCAGGCTTATTTTCCAGATGCCTCATCGGTATGGGCAACGGCTTCGTTGGACGCTGATCGGCTCCCTGCTTGTCGAGGCAGTTGACATCCCAACAAACACGCAGCAATCTCTTCCTCAAGGAGCGTAGAAACTCCTCGTACAGCGGTACCCACCTCCGAAAGACCGGTGGGTTTTTTGTGCCTGCAGATTCTGCGGGTGCAACCGACGCGATGCTCTGCGTCGGGAGGGCGGCCAATACAACACCCGCAAGGGGAATAAGCCCGCCGTCTGTACGCGGTTTCTAACCTCCCGACATCCCGTCGCCACCCGGCGGCGGGGCCTGTTCGTCAAGGAGGGCTTTGCCATGCGTCGATCCACGTCTAGTCCCAAGCCAGCGCGCAAGCGCGCCACGGTGCCGCCACCCACCGAGATCGGCTGGCACTCGCTCGACCCCTCGATCACGCCGCGGCGCTACCTCGAGCGCACCCCCATCCCCGAGCCCCGCCCCGATCCCAGCAAGCCGCGCCGCCCAGGCCACCCGCGTGCCCCGCAACACTGCACCGTCGGCTACGGCTACTACCCCGACAGCCACCAACGCATCCCCACGCTGCGCCTGCGCGGCCGCTGGCTGGAGCAGCTGGGCTTCACCATCGGCAGCAAACTCAACATCCGCATGCGCAACGGCGAGCTGGTCGTCAGCGTGGCACCCAAGGACTAAGCAGATGCGTCGCGCAGCATGCAGACCAACGCCCGCATCAAGCGCAACGCGTTTAGCGTCACACCTTGCGCGCTCACTGCTCCTCGCGCAGGACAAAGGTGGAGCACCAAGCCGTCGTCCTGCATCTCACGTTGGATCAACTTGACTATGGCATAGCACATGGTCATGGGCAGCCGCGCTGGTATAACGAGCGTTTGTTGCAAAGGCTTGCAGCGATTGACGGCAATGGACGACTCGGCGAGGATCGTTTTTACGCCACACGGGCAACCCCGGTAATAGTCAGGCGACTTGGAGGTTTGGATGAAGTTGATGCTTCTATTGGGTGTGGTACTTGCGCTTGGCAATATCGTCGCATCGGTTGCCGTGCTTCGCGTTTCGGTGCTGTCGCCATCACAACGCGCATTGCAAGTTGCCCTCATCTGGCTTGTTCCAGTCATTGGCGCGGTGGTTTGTGCGGCATTTGCTTCTTCTCAGGCAGCTGGCTCCACGTCGTCCGATACAAGTGACCCGTTCTATCTGTCATCCGATGGTGGCGCATCGGGTGGTCAGGACATTGGTTTTTCCAGTTGCGATGCGGGGGACTCTGGCTGTGCCGGGAGCAGTGACTAGTGGCGACGCTTGGCAAGTCGTTCAAGCCGGATCCAGTTCGCGGTTCTGTTTAATCCAGTTGCTGGACCGCTAAGGATATTTCGAGAGAGACAGATGATTCTTTGGGGATGGGGCGAGCGTGTGCTGACCTTCGACCTGGCAGAGCATGAGCACTGCCAGAGGTGCGAGCAAGAGCAAGTCTTTACACTGCGTCTCAAGTACACGTACGGACACTTCTACCATCTTTTCGGATGGGTTATCTCCAAGCAGTACCAGCTCATTTGCCCCGTTTGCTCCCACGGCTGGATAGTTAACGCTTCGGCGGCGGAAGCGCAGATTGGGTGCAACCCAGTGCCGTTCCATCAGAGATCAGGATGGATTGTCATGCTTTTCCTTGCAGCAATCATTGGATTTGCCGCCGTGACGTATCAGCATGCGGCGTGACAATTCATTCGAGACGAAGCCGCTTCGCCGGCCGACTCAACCTAGGTATTAGCCCCTATGAGAAAGATCGTTGCAGCTGTTGCTTTTCTCCTCTTCGCATCAGGCGTAGCCTGCTCGGCATCCACTCCGACGGTTGACGTCTCTGGCCTGTCCGAGGCTTCCATGAACTTCGATCAAGACGGAGTTGGGCCATTCCTGCATGAGTTGTCTAGCTCCGTCAGTACCAACCTCGACCCCGACGCACTCACAAATGCAATCGATGCGTTGCCGGTTGAGACAAGCGGAAACTGGGAGTTCTCGGTCAACTTGAATGGCAAGCACGAGCGCTTGGTGATCGTTGCGTTCAAGGATGACGTGGATGCTCCTGACCTTGCGTTCTACACGTCACCCCAGCTAGCTGCCAAACTTCAGCGACACCTTGAGTCATTTGCCCAAGCTCAGGGGTGGTAGGGCCCAACACTTCATTCAAGCGTTAGGCCGCCCTGCCCATGCGCGCGCATCCGAAATCAACAAAGACGTCAGTTGGATATCGCGCGCTTCGGCTATTCGGTGCGCTACTCGTGTTCCTCATTGTGTCCGTGACGTTCACCTGGTGGCATCACACCAGGACGCTCTCGCCCTGCGCCACGTCCGCCTCCATCGCAAGAGACCCAGTCGCATGCCATGCTGGCTTTTGGCTATTCGGCATCTCCTGGGCCGGGCTTGCCACCTTTTTTTTTACGCTCTTTGGCGTCTGCTTGTTCCTTTCATGGGGATGGTCCCTGACTCGCCGCGAGCGGAGCTAAAGCCTTAAAATTTATCCAATCGCCCAGCGATCCGATGTACTACTCAAGCACACCGCCAAGGAAAGCATGTTCTCCATCTTCGAGAAGAAAGCCGCTCCGTTATTGATCGTTCGCGCCGATGGGCGAGAGTTGTGCCGCGTTACCGAGAGCGATGTCCCGTGTGAGCTCAAGCCTTCCGCATGGTTGAAGTCCAATAGCGTCCTGGAGTTTTCCGACTCGGCGGGAGAGGTGCACCGGCATGAACTTGGTGCTGCGACGGGGTGGTTCCACTTTTCCGTTCGCGTGCATCCCAACCTCGGGTGCCAGGCAGACTGTGTCATTTCGCAGACCGAGCAGCTGGAGCCGGATGCGTTTGCGAACGGCAAGGCAGCCGGGATCAGGTTTCAGCCGTTCTTTCTGCCGGGCGCCAGCGTCAGCAGTTCCGCACTTGCAGGCAAGGGGTTGTTTGCAAGGGGTCTGCACTTCAGCGGATTAGTCACCGGTGGCAACGTGCTGCTTTCCTGTGAGTGCGACCACTGCCAGCGTTCGTTCCTGATCCGCTCCTATCACGCGGGTTTTAGCAACGCGGGATACTTCTACTCGGGGTCCGGCAAGTACACCATCACCGTCGATAGCCATTTGCCTGGCAGCCCTGCAGCGCTGTCCGAGCCGGATGCCGAAGCGCTTGCTGTGCTGGAAGACGCATTACCGTTGGCACCGGATGGGTCCAGCTACGCCTATCTCAATCCCTTTCGCTGCCCGCATTGTTCCGAGCCTTACATCGATTTTGAGGCGAACCCGGGGCTGAGGGCGAGCGAGTACTACGGGAATTACTTCGAGGGCTCAACGCTGCTGCGATACGCGCCGCCCGATATTGAGCACTCTTCCTGATGACTCCATTGCTGCGTTGCCGCTGGTCTGTCCGAGCTCGCAAAGCAACGCTTTTATAACGAGTCCGAATGCGCTTGAGCAAGCGTGCATTGCCGTCTCATGTGCTGAAAATGAGCCTTGTTTGTTGGCGTGATGTCACGCTTCCGCTACGCAGCGCGGAGTTCCGGAGTTGCAACGCGAGCCCAAGACATTAGAATCGGTACGCGTGGTGCGCGTCAGTTCCCGCCTGCGCAATGTAATCGTCAGGTGGATCGGTTCAACTATCAACGAAGGAATGCTCATGTTGAAACCAGCAGATACCAAGCTCTATTCCAAATTGGTCGGCATCAGCATTGGCATCTTTGCAGCCGTGGGGGCTGCCCTCGGGGCAGCAATGGGCAACCTGCCGCAAGGCCTCGGCCTGGGGCTGTCGCTTGGTTCCGTGTTCGGCATTGCCTGGGCGCGTCGGCGTGGTGCCATCTGACGCCGGCATGAGGTGACACGCGCATGTCGCTCGGCCGACTGCGCTGTGCTGCCGCAGACGACGTTGATACCGCCTGGTAACCGCTGTGACATGCAGCCATGGCAGCGGATTCGCAGCTGTTTTGGTACCGCTCCTCAATGCCGGTCGGCAAGGCGCTGGCATGCGCTACCATGGGTCGATGAACGTTAAATCGTGTCTTGTAGTGTTCCTGCTCGGTGCCTGTGCATCGCTTTCGGCCCAAGGGGTTTCGCCCGCCACCACGCGTGAGGTCGACCAGCTTTTCAAGGTTCTTGCGCAATCCAACTGCGAATTTTCGCGCAATGGGTCGTGGTACGCGGCGCCCAAAGCCAGTGAACACTTGCAGCGCAAGTACGACTACTTGCAGAAGAAGGGGCTGGTGACGTCTACCGAATCCTTCATCGAGCTTGCTGCCACCAAGAGCAGCATGTCTGGTACGCCGTACCAAGTGCGCTGCGGTGGCGCTGCGCCGGTATCCAGCCAATCCTGGTTCACTGGCAAGCTGCGGGAGCTGCGCAAGTAATCGGCCGGCGTCAGCACCACAGCATCTGCCTTGCAGCGTTGCCTGAGGCGCTGGCAACTGCTGCTGGACAGCAGATACGCTGATGTAAATCAGGCAACGCGCAGCCTCTGCGCTGCCTCAGCGCTGCCATCGCGCTCATCGGCCACAAACGCACTCACTGCATCTTCCAGCTGCGCGGCATGGTCGCCCATGGCGCGTGCGGCGGCGCTGGCGTCCTGCATGCGGGTGACGCCGTCGCGCATGTCGGCGTCTACGCCGGCGAGGGTGTGATGCACCTGCGCGATGCTGCCGGCTTCCTGTTGCGAGGCGACGGCGATCCTGCTGAGCGTGCTGCTGACCTGGCCGATGGTGGCGACGATGTGCTGCATGCCTTCGCCGGCGTGGCGTACCTGCTGCACGCCGGCCTGCATATGCGTGACCGATTCGCCGATCAGCATCTTGATCTGGCTGGCGGCGGTGGACGAGCGCAATGCCAGCGCGCGCACCTCGCCCGCAACCACGGCAAAGCCGCGGCCTTCTTCGCCGGCGCGTGCGGCTTCGACGGCGGCATTCAGGGCCAGGATATTGGTCTGGAAGGCGATGCCGTCGATGACCGAGACGATGTCCTGGATGCGGCGCGAGGCCTGTTCCATCTGCTGCATGGTGCCCATCGCCTGGTGCATGGTGTCACCGCCGCTGCGTGCGGCCTCGGATGCGGCGGCGGTGAGCTTGTCGGCGTCGGCCGCCTGCGCGGTGTGCTCCTGCATGGTGCCGAGCACGGCCTGCATCTGGGTGGCGGTGCGGCCCAGGGTGGCCGACTGCCGCTGCACCTGCTGCTCCAAGGCATCGTTGCGGGTCAGGATGTGGCCAGCGGCGTGGTTGATCGCGGTGCTGGAGCTGCGGATCTGCGTGATGATGCGCGCCAGCTCGTCGGCGGTGGCATTGGCATCGCGCTTCATCTGCTCGAACACGCCTTCGCAGTGGCGGTCGATGCGCTGGGTCAGATCGCCACGCGACATCGCCGCCAGCATGCGACGCATGTCCTGCAGGCTGTCGTCGGTGATGGCCAGGAACTGGTTGACGCCCTCGGCCAGCTGGCCGAGCGTGCCGCTCCTAGCATTTCCCTGCAGACGGGCACCGAGCTCGCCACGCGCAGCCTGGGCAATGACCGTGGCCAGCTGCTCTTCCAGCGCCAGGTCCTGGGTGCGGTCCTGCCACTCCACCACCACGCCCAGCGAGGCGCCGTCGTCATCGCGGACCGGGGTGATGTTTTCCTGCAGCTGCAACGCCGCCAGCGCGCGCGTTTTGCTACTGCCTGCGTCATGCCCCAGCTGCACCGCATCGGCCAGTGCGGTGTGCAGCACATGCGCATCGACCTGCGTGCTCAGTTGCTGGAACGACTGATTGCGATAGATGGCAGCGCCCCGCCCGTCGACGATGGCCACCGCCATTGCCGATGCATCCAGCGCCAGGCGGATACGGCGATTTTCCAGCAGCAGCTGCTGCTGTTGGGCGATGCGCTCTTCCACCTGCACGCTCATGCGCACCAACGCCTGCGCCAGCGAGCCGCTGCGAAAGGGCTGCTGCAGGATGGCCGGCGGCAAGGTGGCGCCGGTGGCCAGGGTGTCGGCCAGTTCGGCCAGCGCTTCGGCCTCGTGGTCGAGGGCATCGACCTGGCGGCGCAGCTGGATGGCCATCACGCAGACGAAGGCGGTTTCGACGATTACATAGCCGGCATGCAGCACCACGATGCCGAAGCCGCTGCCGACGGTGAACGCCTGCACCGGCATGCCGCGCGATTGCAGCCAGTAGAACGCCAGGTGATGCACGGCGATAGCGCCTGCGGCGACCACCACCGGCAGCCAGTCGCGGTAGTACAGCAGCAGCGCCAGGATCACGAACACGCCAAAGTGCATTTCCACCAGGCCATGCGCCTGCTGGATGGTGGCCGCGACCAGGGCCATCAGCACCAGCGCGTTGGTGATGCGGGTCAGGCGCGTGCCGGGGTTGGCCTGCACTTGCCAGGCCATCAGCAACAGGCTGGGCAGCGTGACCGCCAGAAACGTGGTCCATTGGCCCTGGTACCAGGCCAGGCCCAGCGAGCCGACGCTCTGCAGCACGGCCAGCCACAGAAACAGCCGGTCGGCCTTGATCGCCAGGCGGGTGGCGTAGGTTGAGGTCGGCGGCGCCGATGCGGACAGTTCCATCATGACAGCGACTCCACGGCACAGGGACAAGGGGACACCAGCGCGGCACCCGGGGTGCGCGCCAGGACATCGGGTAACCAGCGCGACCAATCCGCCGTGCCGGCGGTGCCGCACACCGCGCCGCCGTCTGCGGGGCCGGCGTAGCGCGGTTGGCCGTCGGCACCGAGCAGCCACACGGCATAGCCGCTGCCACGCAGCGCGGGGGTGTCGAGCATGCGCACCTGGCCGCCACGCGCACGTACCGCGCTGCTGAGCACGGCCCAGGCGCGATCGGCGGCCGGGTCGGTGCAGGCGCAGGCACCTGCGACGCCGATCAGCATCGGCGCCTGCTGCGCGGCCGGCAGGCTGGCCTGGACCTGCGCCCATGCACTGGCGACGTCGGTGGCTTGCGCGTGGGGCGTGGTCCAGGCCACGGCGATCCAGCCGCACCACAGCGCGAGCAGGGCAGCGCCCAGGGTGCGTCGCGTTGAGGCGGACAGGGTGCCGAAGACGGGCATGGCGCAGCGGATTCGCGAGGTAAGGTGAGCCCCTTATCGGGTGCTGGTGCAGACGCTTGAGCCAGCTTGCGATTGAAATTAGCGATGGCTGCGATAGCACGCGCCAGGCCCGTTACGCCGCAAGGGTTTGCGGGCGACGCGTGGCGTGGCTGTGCTGGCAGTCGTTTATCCGGCGCGGGATTTTGTGAGCACGCGTTCACAGATCGACGGTGGGGCTGCTGCATGCATGGCAGGCCGTGGTGGCTGTGATGTCGTCACTCTGGATTCGGGTCCAGGTGCCAGGGCGTGCCCTCGACAGCGGCGATGCATGGCGAGTCCGCCACTGAGCCGCCTACGCTTCCGGGCCCGAGTATCGATGCCTCAACAACGCACATCTAGCAGACACGGAAATCCATCCACCGCTGCGCCTAGTGCAAGCGCTTAGGCGATCCTCCAACGCGTCGAGGCGCCCACCCGGAAGTCAGCGCCGTCAGCTAGCTTGCCGATACTGCAAACCGGCGCTTACGCCAGCGCTTCGTCGGCATCCAGCGCAACCGACGGCTGCTGGGCATGATCGAAGCGTTCGCGTGCAGAGCGGATGGCCGCGTGGTTCTCGCCTGCCCAGTTGAGCAGCTGCGAGATCGGGCCGAGCAGCGCCACGCCGAGCTTGGACAAGGCATATTCCACGCTGGGCGGCTTGGTCGCGTAGACCTTGCGGGTGATCATGCCGTTGCGCTCGAGGTTGCGCAGGGTCTGGGTCAGCATGCGCTTGGAGATGTCCGGCACGGCGCGCTGGATGGCGCTGAAGCGGGAGGGGCCGGGGATCAGCGTCAGCAGGATCAGCATGGTCCATTTGTCGCCGATCTGATCGAGCACGTCGCGCACCGGGCACTTGGTGGCGTCGAACGGCATGCCTTGCAGGGACGGCGGCGGCGGAAACAGAGCAATCGCGTTCACTGGGATATCTCACGGTAACCAGGGGGTGGAAAACTGCCTCCTTGCGGAGGTTCGAACGGCCCTGACAATAGGTGCGCGGACCAAGAGTCTAGATAGTAGACCACACCTCTTATCAATACCTACTGGAGTTCACCATGGCACACACCTCCCCCCTGATCCTCGTCACCGGCGCCAGCGGGCAGCTGGGCGCATTGGTGGTCGACGCTTTGCTGGCGCGTGTCCCGGCCGCTCGGATCGTAGCAACGGCCCGCGATACTGCGTCACTCGCGCAGTTCGCAAAACGCGACATCACCGTGCGTCGCGCCGACTACGCGGACCCGCAGAGCCTGGATCAGGCCTTCGCAGGCGTGGGTCGAGTGCTGCTGGTGTCGTCCAATGCGGTGGGCGAACGCGTGCCGCAGCACCGCAACGTGATCGAGGCCGCCAAGCGTGCCGGCGTGGAGTTGCTGGCCTATACGAGCGTGCTGCATGCCGATACCAGCACGCTGGCGCTGGCACCCGAGCATGTGGCCACCGAGGCGCTGCTGCGCGAGAGCGGCGTGCCGCACGTGCTGCTGCGCAATGGCTGGTACACCGAGAACTACACCGGCTCGATCGCGGCCGAGGTGGCGCATGGCGCGGTGATCGGCAGCGCCGGCGAGGGCAGGATCAGTGCGGCCACGCGCGCCGACTATGCCGAGGCCGCCGCAGCGGTGCTGGCCGCCGACACGCCGCAGGCCGGCAAGGTCTACGAACTGGCCGGCGATACGGCCTTCACGATGGCCGAGTATGCCGCCGAGGTGGCGCAGCAGTCGGGCAAGCCGGTGGCCTATCACGACCTGCCCGAAGCCGACTACGCGGCGGCCTTGGTGCAGATCGGCCTGCCGGCTGCATTCGCACAGGTGTTGGCACAGTGCTCGGCCTCCTCGCGCGGCGGCAGCCTGTTCGACGACAGCCACACGCTGAGCCAGCTGATCGGCCGCCCGACCACCCCGCTGCGCGATGCGGTGGCGGCGGCATTGCAGGCTCAGCCGGCCGGCTGAGCCGAGCCCTCGCACGGTGTTGCGCGACACCGTGCAGCCGCACCGGCCTGGCGCTACGCCACGCGGTGCGTGATCCGGCAAAGGCGGGCGATGACCCGCCTTTGCCATGTTTCTGAGTCATCGTCCCTTGCCCACGCGTTGGTGACGACGACAGCACGCCATGGCCTTGCACAGCACGCGCTTCGGCCTTTGCGTCGGCAGCTGCTCCTGGCGGCACCATCTGCCCAAGGCACCGCAGGCCCGATGGCCGGCGGCAGCAACCAAAGCGTCACATCGGCGCCTGGTGCCCACGCGCGCACCGCTGGGCCCGCCTTCTGCACGTCGCACAACTGACACGCGCCAGACACGCAGCTGACACAGCGTTGCGCAGTGCGGGGCCGTCGATGTCACCAAACTGACATCAAATCTAAATATAACTGCACGCATTGCCGCACCGTCAGGACGACCGGGCGCCTGGTGGGCGTGCCGGTGCCGTGTTCGCCGCCCGCCGGGCAGCGCCGGCCTGACGCTGCCGCCGACCCGTTTCCCTTGCACGAGCCGGACCAATGAAAAAACGCAATCTCGCCACCGTCCTGTGCGCCCTCAGCGCGACCGCCAGCGGCAGCACGCTGGCCGCCGAGCTGGAGCTGTACGTCGACCGCAAGACCAAGCAGATCTTCGCCGAGCCGGCCCCGGGCCGCGACAAGCTGGGCAAGTTCGTGCAGGTGGACGAGAACGGCAAGCTGCCGGCGTCGGCGATGCCGTCCGCACCGGCACTGCCGCCCGCCCCTGCGGCAGCGGCGCCTGCCGACACCGCCATCGCCCAGGCCGCACCTGCACCCGTACCGGCTGCGGCACCGGCCAAGGCTGGCGAGGCCGGCAAGAAGTGGTACGACAAGCTGAGCCTGCGCGGCTACACGCAGATCCGCTACAACCAGGGCATCGGCGGCGACGCGCAGGATCTGCGCGCACCCGGCGACCGCTTTATCGGCAACGACCAGAGCCTGGGTATCCGGCGTGCGCGCCTGGTGCTGAGCGGCGATCTCAACGAGCACGTGTCGCTGTACTTCCAGCCGGACTTTGCGAGCACGCCGACCGGTTCGACCACCTCCAACTTCGCGCAGCTGCGCGATGCGTATGCCGACATCTACTTCGACAAGAAGCGCGAGTACCGCGTGCGCGTGGGCCAGTCGAAGATGCCGTACGGCTGGGAGAACCTGCAGTCCAGCCAGAACCGTCTCACCCTGGACCGCGCCGACGCGCTCAACTCCGGCCTGCGCGACGAACGCGATATCGGTGCGGTGTTCTACTACAGCCCCACCGTGGCCAAGGGCCGCTTCCAGGACCTGGTCAAGTCGGGCTTGAAGGGCTCGGGCGACTACGGCGTGATCGGTGCCGGCGTGTACAACGGCCAGGGCGCCAACCGCGCCGAGCGCAACGACAGCATGCATGCGGTGGTGCACGCCACCTACCCGTTCAAGTTCGCCAACGGCCAGTACCTGGAAGTGGGTGCCGATGCCTACAGCGGCCGCTTCGTGCCGACCGCGGCGGCAGTCAACATCGGTGGCCGCAGCTTCACCCCGGCCATCACCGACCCGAACGGCTACACCGACCAACGCGTGGCCGCGCACATCATCTACTACCCGCAGCCGTTCGGCCTGCAGGCCGAGTGGACAGTGGGCCGCGGCCCGGAGCTGGATGTCGCACAGCGGCGCATCCGCACCCGTTCGCTGAGCGGCGGTTACGTGCAGGCGATGTACAAGCACGATGGCAGCTACGGCACCTTGCTGCCGTACCTGAAGTGGCAGACCTACCGCGGCGGCTCCAAGTTCGACACCAATGCGCCGCGCATGCGCCTGGACGAAGTGGAAGCCGGCGTCGAGTGGCAGCCGATGGATGCGCTGGAACTGGTGTTCGCCTACTCGAAGATGAAGCGCACCGACGTCACCACCGCGCCGTATCCGGTGGTGGAAGGCGACTTGCTGCGGCTGCAGTTGCAGGTCAATTACTGATCCCCTGCAACGTGATGGAAGACCAACAAGCCCCCGCATGCGGGGGCTTGTTGGTGGTTGTGTCGCTAGCCGTGGTGGCGACGTGCGTCGGCACGATGGCGCTAGCCGCGGCCCTGTCGCTTCGGCCGCCCACCCAGCGCCAGCACCGGCGCGCTAGCGGGCTGCCAGTTCCGCGCGAATGATGTCCGCGCCTGCGCTGAGGGCCTTGAGCTTGCCTCTTGCAACGTCACGGGCCAGAGGCGCCATCCCGCAGTTGGTCGACGGGTAGAGCTTGTCGGCATCGACGAAGCGCAGCGCCTTGCGCAGCGTAGCAGCCACTTCTTCCGGCGTTTCGATCGTATTGCTTGCCACGTCGATGGCCCCGACCATCACCTTCTTGCCGCGCACCAGTTCGATCAGGTCGATCGGCACATGCGAGTTGTGGCACTCCAGCGAGATGATGTCGAGCGTGGATGTCTGCAGCTTGGGAAACGACTCTTCGTACTGACGCCACTCCGACCCCAGGGTCTGCTTCCAGTCGGTATTGGCCTTGATGCCGTAGCCGTAGCAGATGTGGACGGCGGTCTCGCACTTGAGTCCTTCGACCGCACGCTCGAGGGTGGCAACACCCCAGTCGTTGACCTCGTCGAAGAAGACATTGAAGGCCGGCTCGTCGAACTGGATGATGTCCACGCCGGCCGCTTCAAGCTCCCTGGCTTCCTGGTTGAGGATGACGGCAAATTCCCACGCCAGCTTTTCTCGGCTTTTGTAGTGCGCGTCGAAGAGGGTGTCGATCATCGTCATCGGGCCAGGCAGCGCCCATTTGATCGGCTGGCGGGTCTGCTGGCGCAGGAACCTGGCATCGTCCACGAACACCGGCCTGGGACGGCTCACCGCGCCAACGACAGTGGGGACGCTGGCGTCGTAGCGATTGCGGATCCTGACGGTTTCGCGCTTTTCGAAATCGACGCCGCTGAGGTGTTCGATGAAGGTGGTGACGAAATGCTGGCGGGTCTGCTCGCCGTCGCTGACGATGTCGATGCCGGCGTGCTGCTGTTCCTGCAGCGACAGGCGCAATGCATCCTGCTTGCCTTCGATCAGTTCCTCGTCCTGTAGCTTCCAGGGAGACCAGAGTTTCTCCGGCTGCGCGAGCCAGGACGGCTTGGGCAGGCTGCCGGCGGTGGAGGTAGGGAGCAGCTTTTTCATGATGAGTGGTGTCTTGCGTTCTTGTTGATCAGACAGCGTGGTGGGAAACCCACTGCGCGAGAATCTTGCCGTAGGGCCTGATGAAGTGCTCCTCGGTGAATTTGCCCTGCGTCACCGCGAGCTGGCTGCGCTCTTCCCGGTCGTAGACGACCTGGGTAGAGGAATAATCCTGGTGCTTCAGGCTCGGCTGGTAGATGGCCCCCGCCGCGGAATTGGCGTTGTAGATCTCCGGGCGGTAAATCTTCTGGAACGTCTCCATGGTGCTGATGGTGCCGATCAGCTCCAGGTTGGTGTAGTCGTTGAGCAGGTCGCCGAAGAAGTAAAAAGCCAGCGGGGCGACACTGTTGGGAGGCATGAAATAGCGCACCTGCAGGCCCATCTTCTCGAAGTAGCGATCGGTCAGGGAAAATTCGTCCTGCCGGTATTCGATGCCGAGCACGGGGTGCCGGTTGCCGGTTCGGTGATAGACCCTGCTGCTGGAGACACTGATGCAGATGACCGGCGGCTTGGCGAAACGCGCCGTGTAGGCATCCGAGTCCACGAAGTGCTTAAACAGCTTTCCGTGCAGGCTACCGAAATCATTCGGGATGCTGAAGCCGGATGCGTCCTGATTGTGTGCCGGCAGCAGCACACTGAAATCGTAGTCGCGCACGTAGGAGGAAAAATTGTTCCCTGCGATGCCATCGATGCGCGCGCCGCTCGTCTTGTCGAGGATGCTGGGCTTCAATATCTCGATCAGCGGAAATGCATCGCCGCTTTCGTTCTCGCCGATGTTCATCTCGACAGAGATGATGTCCAGCTCCACCGCGTAGCGGTCGCGGGTGGGGTTATCCCAATGCGCCAGGTCGTTGCAGCGGTTGTTGATCATCGCAAGCGTGTTGCGCAGGTTTTCCTGCCGACGCTGCCCCCTGGCCAGGTTGGCAAAGTTCGTTGTGTTGCGCGTGTTGGCCGCGGGACGGTAGTCCTCGTCAAACCGCTGACGTTTGATGCTGAAGGTGAATTCCTGAGTCATTGCAAGCTGACGCCTTGTTTCCGAAATTGAATAGGAGCGCAGGTCTCGGCGCATGGGTGGATCCCTGCTGGATGGATGCCGGGACTCTGGATCTGCGGACAGTTGCCAACCGATCCTGTAGCCGGCGCGCAGTGTTGACCCGCCGCGCAACCGTGGCCGGGTGGCCTCAGGCCGCGGCCACGTTTTCTGCGGCAATGGCACCTGCCGGCCGCGTCAATGCGATCAGCGGCAGTGCGCGCTGTACCGCCAGCCTGGCTCGCTCGGCCAGGGCCTCGTTGTGCACGCGGTAGTCCAGGAAGTCGTGGTCGGTGGCGTAAACGCCCAGCGGCAATGTGCGCGCCTGGAAGAAGCTGAAAAGTGGCCGCAACTGGTGGTCGATCACCAGCGCATGGCGCTCGCTGCCGCCGGTTGCCGCCAGCAGCACCGGGGTGTCGATCAAGGCATCCTGGTGGATGAAGTCGAAGAAGTGCTTGAACAGCCCGGTGAAGGAGCCGCGATAGACCGGCGTGGTCACCACCACCACGTCCGCCTGCTCCACGGCGGCGAGTTCCTGCTCCACCGTTGCCGGCAGCTGCGAGCGCCAGACCGCACCGGCGAACTGTGGCGCCAACGCCCCGAGTTCGACCAGATGTTGCTCGCACGGCACGGCAGCGGCGATCAGCGCCAGCAGGTGCTCGGCCAGGGCGACGGCCTTGGAGGGGCGCTGCAGCCCGCCGGAGACCGCGACGACGCGGAGGGGGTGTGGCACGTTGACAGTCATGCGGGTTGACCTGAGACGACGAAACCCGATGCTAGGGCTCGCGTTCAATGAAGTAAAATGGTGTTATTTCAACAATCCATGAATTCGGATCATCTGAATGCTTGAGCGCATCCATCTCACCATCGTCCAGCAGGTTGAGCAGCAAGGCTCGCTGACCGCCGCTGCCGGCGTGCTGAACCTGACCCAGTCGGCGCTGAGCCACAGCATGAAGAAGCTGGAGCAACAGCTGGGCACCGACGTGTGGCTGCGCGAGGGACGCAACCTGCGCCTGACCCAGGCCGGCCAGTACCTGCTGGCGGTGGCCAACCGGGTACTGCCGCAGCTGGACCTGGCGGAGGAGCGCCTGGGCCAGTTCGCACAGGGCGAACGCGGCGCGCTGCGCATCGGCATGGAATGCCATCCCTGCTACCAGTGGCTGCTCAAGCTGGTGGCGCCCTATCTGGCCACCTGGCCGGATGTGGATGTGGACGTCAAGCAGAAGTTCCAGTTCGGCGGTATCGGCGCGCTGTTCGGCTACGAGATCGATCTGCTGGTCACGCCCGACCCGCTGTACAAGCCCGGGCTGCGGTTCGAGCCGGTGTTCGACTACGAGCAGGTGCTGGTCGTGGCCAAGGGCCATGCGCTGGCGTCGGCCGCCTACGTCAAGCCGCAGCAGCTCACACGCGAGGTGCTCATCAGCTATCCGGTGGACCTCGAGCGCCTGGACATCTACAGCCAGTTCCTGCTGCCGGCCGGTGTCACGCCCAGGCGCCACAAGGCCATCGAAACCACCGACATCATGATGCAGATGGTGGCCAGTGGCCGCGGCGTGGCCGCCATGCCACGCTGGCTGGTGGAGGAATACGCCGCCAGGATGGACGTGGTGCCGGTGCGGCTGGGTGCGCGCGGCATCCCCAAGCAGATCTTCCTGGGCGCACGCGAGGCGGATATCGCCGTCGACTACCTGCGCGCTTTCATCGAACTGGCCCGCCAACCTGCCAATGGCACCGCCACGACATCCGGAGCCCACTGATGGATACCACCGCAACCCGCACGCCACTCCCACTGCCTGCCGGCCACGACAAGGTGTTGCTGCATTCCTGCTGCGCGCCATGCTCCGGCGAGGTGATGGAGGCCATGCTGGCGTCCGGCGTCGACTACACCATCTTCTTCTACAACCCCAACATTCATCCGCGCAAGGAATACGAGCTGCGCAAGGACGAGAACATCCGCTTTGCAGAGCAGTGCGGCGTGCCCTTCGTCGATGCCGACTACGATCGGGACAACTGGTTCGAGCGGGCCCGCGGGATGGAGAACGAACCCGAGCGCGGCGTGCGTTGCACCATGTGCTTTGACATGCGCTTCGAACGCACTGCGCTGTATGCGCACGAGCACGGCTTCCCGGTGATCACCAGCTCCCTGGGCATCTCGCGCTGGAAGAACATGCAGCAGATCAACGACTGCGGCGTGCGCGCTGCGGCCAGGTATCCCGGCCTGATGTACTGGGAATACAACTGGCGCAAGGGCGGCGGTTCTTCGCGCATGGTCGAGATCAGCAAACGCGAGAACTTCTACCAGCAGGAATACTGCGGCTGCGTCTATTCACTGCGCGACACCAATCGGCACCGCGTGGAAAGCGGGCGCAATCGCATACAACTGGGCGTGAAATTCTACGGCGATGCGGAACAGGACGATTGAGTGCAAGCGGGTCTTGGGCGCGGCCGGGATTTCGACGTGTTCTCTGGCTCCCTGCCCGCTCGATCAGGGCTGACGCAGCGACGCAGCCACTCACCACCACAGGACGGCAACACCCTTGATCGACCCGGACACGCCCAGCCTCGCCAGCACCATCACCGAGGCCTATTCGCTGGAGGTCAGCGCAAAGCACATTGCCGGGCTGGCTGCAGCGGCGCCCCGGATCACGCGTGGCGCAACCATTGCCATCCCCTACTTGCCCAACCAGGACGACGATGCGCGGCTGGCCGCAGCACGGATGGTGCGCGCACTCGGCTTTCAGCCGATGCCGCACCTGTCCGCGCGCCGTATCGCCTCGCGCGAGCAGCTGCATGCCTTTGTCAGCCGCGCCGTCGATGACGCCGGCGTCGAGCGCTGCCTGCTGATTGCGGGCGATCCGCCTGCTCCGCTCGGGCCGTTTCCGGACAGCTTGTCGCTGATCGATACCGGGATCTTTGAGCGCTCCGGCATCCGGACCATCGCCGTGGCGGGGCATCCGGAAGGGCATCCAAGCATGCCTGCAGCCGATCGATGGGAGGTGCTGCAGCGCAAGTGTCGCAGCATCGCCGAGCGCGGCATGGCGCCGCTGATCGTCACCCAGTTCGCGTTCGATGCCGACATCGTGCTGACGTGGTTGCAGGCGCTGCGCGCGCGCGGCATTGCACATCCCGTGCGTGTGGGCGTACCCGGTCCTGCCGGCGTGGCGGTGCTCGCACGCTATGCCGCCAGCTGCGGTGTCGGCGCATGCGCATCGATGCTGTCCAAATACGGCATCTCGCTCGGCAAGCTGTTGGGCACCGCAGGGCCGGATCGTTTTGTGGAACGGCTGGCCACTGGCCTGACTGATGCGCACGGCGAGGTCCGCATGCACTTCTACCCGTTTGGCGGCATCGCGCAGACTGTCGCGTGGGTAGAGCAGTACCGCTCCCGCTCCGCGCGCGTTTAGGCGGACTGAGGCGCGCCGAATTCGGCGCTGCATAGCGACCGCAGACCTGTGCGTTGTAGCAAGCAATGCGTTGCAGGCCTCGCCATGTCTAAGACCCAGATCACAATCTTTACTTTTTAGTTTTGGCGTTTTGTTTGCTGCGCGTGAGGTGTTGCAGCGCACAGCAGACCTGTCACAAGCACGCGGTATAACCATCGGCGAATCGCGGCGAGGGGGCGCTGCATCCGATGCCGTTGCCATGCGCAGCGGCATCGCTTCTGCAACGTTCAAGGAGAGATGTCGCCATGCCGAAGCCGTCGCTGTTGTCCTTGCTGTGCACCCTGTCGCTGGTCTCCACGCCGCTTGCCGCGGCCGAGCTGCAACCCAAACAACTGGCTGGCCCACCGGAGGAGTTCGCGCAGATGCGCGCGCCCGATCCGGCCGAGTCGGCGATCCTGTCCAAGAGCGCCTTGCTGCCGGTGGAGTTGACGCCGGCCGGCAAGTCCGCACGCTGGCACGGCACCTTGCCGGTGGAAAACGGCCATCTGCGTTTCATGGTGCTGGCCGGCGACCAGCCGTGGGAGGCGGCGGTGACTGCACCACGCGTTGCCGGCGCACGTGCAGCTGCTGTTGCACCGCAGCTGCAGGCACAACGCACACTGCTGGGCAGCGCCGAGAGCGGCACCAGCGGCATGCGTTACGCGGTGGAGTCCGCGCAGAACGGCAACTGGGCGCTGACGCTGCAATCGGCGGCGCCGGTGGCGCAACGCGGGTATGTGCTGATGGAAGGCGATGCGCGCACGCAGCTGGCCTCGTACCCGCGCCATCGTCGGCAGCAGGTCGGCCAGTCGCTGACGCTCAACGCCTTGCTCAGCGGCAACGATGCAGGCGGCGCGAGCTTGCTGGCCGCGCAGGCGGGGCAGATCGAGACAGCGAGCCTGCGTGTGATCGACCCGCAAGGCGGCATCCGCACGCTGCCGATGGCCGATGACGGGCAGCACGACGACGGTGCTGCCGGCGATGGCGTGTATGGCGGCACGTTCCAACCGACAGCCGAAGGCACCTGGATCGCACAGGTGATCGTGCGCGGTCGCGACCAGGCCGGGCAGCCGTTCGTGCGCACCAGCGAGCATGTGTTGCCGGTGCTGGATACCTCCCTGCGTCTGCTCGGCAACGCGCTCAGCGCACGCGCTGCCGACGGCACCCGGCTCAGCATTGCCTTGCCGGTCGCCGCGCGCGGCAAGGCACCATCGCATTACCGCGTGTTTGGCCAGGTCTGGGGCACCGATGCCAAGGGCAAGGACGTGCCGGTGGCATGGATCGGCGGCATGCTGACGCCGCAGCAAGGCCAGCTGCCGTTGAGCCTGGACGAACGCTGGGTCGCGCGTGCCGGCGCACGTGCGCCGTTTACGCTGCGCGGGCTGCGCATCGAAGACCCGGACCATTACATCCCGCTGGTACAGGCCGACACGCTGCCCTTGCAGCTGCCCGCGTTGCGCCGCGCCAGCATTGCGCGCTCTGCCGCCGCGATCGACGAAAGCATGCGCATGGGGCCACGTCCGACCACGCTGGCCCGTGCCACTGCGATGGCGCAACCGCAGGCCGCGGGGTCACAACTGGTGCTGGTGCATGGCTATTGCTCCAACGGCGTGTGGCCGCAGGCGCAGTTCACCAATGCGTCCTCGTTCCTTGATGCCAAACAGAACCGCAGCAACGACCAGTTCGCACAGCGCTTGGCGCAGTTCGCCAGTCAGTGGTCCTCGTTCGCGACGGTGGCGCACAGCCAGGGCGGCATGGCCGCGCTGCATCTGTACACCTACTACTGGAGCGGGCTGGATAACGCCACAGGTGGGCGGGTGATGCAGTCGGTCGGCACGCCGTACCAGGGCACCAATCTGTCCGGCATTCTGGCGGCGGTGGGCTCGTGGTTCGGCGTGGGTTGCGGCACCAATACCGACATGACTTACGACGGCGCCAAAGCCTGGCTGGCCGGTATTCCGGCCGATGCGCGCGCCAAGGTCAACTACTACACGACCTCGTTCGCCAAGACCAACTGGTACACCAACGACTACTGCAACGCGGCCTCGGACCTGGTACTGAACGACCCGGAAGATGGCACCGTGGAGCAGGTCAACGCGCAGCTGCCGGGCGGCGTCAATCGCGGCCACACCACCGGGCAATGCCACACCACCGGCATGCGCGACCCGGCGCAGTACCTGGATGCCAGCCGCAATGCGGTGATGAACGCCAACGCCGCGAAGTGATGCGGTTCTAGCAATGATTGAACGCTGTGGGTGCATCGGTTTCTAGAGCGGATGATCTGCGGCTTGGTTGCAAGGCCCTTGCCCGCCCACCCTCGCGGGACACGCCGCAAGTACGTCCATGTAGGCTCTTACGCGGCATCCATGCCGCGTAAGGTCCCGCGACGGTGAGCGGGTAAGGACCCGTTGAGATGGTCGGTGTGCGTGGCTGCAAGCGGTGCATGAACTGCGCTGATCGAATCACCGTACGTTCGATCAACCCCTCACCATTTTTACATCCCAACCCGAGCAGCAGGCGGGCTTTCAACACATAAGCCACAGACTGTTGATTTGCCACCGCAAGCCGAGCAACAAGCTCTTAAGAAAGCAGCCGACCAACTCTCTGGTGCGGTGTCCTTGCCGGTTGCGGGACCCTCGGCGGCATGGATGCCGCCGAGGAGCCTCCACGGATGGATTCACGGCGTGTCCCGCAAGCGGTGAGGGCATCGCACGCTCAACCCACCTAGCTTTTGACTCAAGGCTTGGAGCGCGCCTTGACGGAGCTAGGGTTCGAAGGCTTGGTTGCTTTATGCGTGGTGTCGCGATGCACTTGGACTATGTGGATAGATCAGGTGTAGAGCTGCTGATCTACGGCTTGGCTGCAGGGCCCTTGCCCGCCCACCATCGCAGGACACGCTGCAAGTACGTCCTTGTTAGCTCTTACGCGGCATCCATGCCGCGTAAGGTCCCGCGACGGTGGGCGGGCAAGGACCAGTCGAGATAGTCGGTGTGCAGGGTTTTAAACAAAGATACCGATCAACTCTCTGGTGCGGTGTCCTCGCCGATTGCGGGACCGTGTGGCGGCATGGATGCCGCCACCGAGCCCCCAGGGATGGGTTCACGGCGTGTCCCGCAAGCGGTGAGGGCACCGCGCACTCGACCGACTCAGCTTTTGATTTCGGTACAGCGGTCGAAAGGTTTTACTAGCCACTCCAAGCCGCTTCGGAAGCCCACAGTTCTGCATCCGCGCCTGCAGGAATAAACATCGGCGCGGCCGGATCGGTGGCTGCGCGCCAGATGGCCTGCGCGACATCGATCGACTGCGTTTCGGGGCCGGCGGATGCGCTCATGCGCGCCATCGTCTGTTGCATAAACGTTCCATAGACCTCGTCATCAAGACCGCGAAGACCCGCGCGGGCATTGGCACGAAATTCCGTCTCCCCGCACGAGCCCGGCGAGACGATGCGCACGCGGATACCGAAGTCCTCCAGCTCGGCGGCCAGCGATTCGCTCAGCGCATTCACCGCGGCCTTGGCTGCGCGGTAGGCACCGATCAGTGGGAGGGGTTTGAGCGTTGCGCTCGACGACACGTTGACGATGACCCCGGCGTGGCGCGCACGCATCTGCGGCAAGACCGCCTGGGTTACCGCAAGCGTGCCGAAGGTATTGGTCTCGAACAGATCACGCACCGACTGCAGGCTTGCCAGTTCCAGCGGCGCGGGCGCACCGGAGCCTGCATTGTTGACGAGAACGTCGACCGTGCCGGCCGCAGCGATCGCGGCCTGGATGCTCGCGGCATCGGTGACATCGAGCTGCAACACCCTCATTCGTGGCGACGGAGGAAACAGGTCTTCGCGTGGAGTGCGCATGGTGGCGACCACATTCCAGTCGCGCTCTAGGAAGTAATTGGCGGTCGCCAAGCCAAAGCCGGATGAGCAACCAGTGATGAGTACGGTTTGCATGAAGCGCCCTCGGTGATGTTGTGAGGGATGTACGTTAGGCGTCGAACATCGTACTTGCGATATTCTGAAGTGCTTAATTCATTTGCGAGAGTCCAATGCTGCCCGACCCGCTTACCGAGGTTGTCCTGCTGCTCAGGCCGGCGGCACGGTTTTCCAAGCTTGTCGTGGGCGCCGGTGCGTGGTCGGCACACCGCTCCGATGCGCCAGGCCCGTTTTATTGCGCAGTGATCGAAGGGACGTGCCGGCTGACGCTCGAAGATGGCGAGGCGCGTGTTCTTGAAGCAGGCGACTTCGTGCTGGCACCGGCCATGCTGGCCGTCACGCTCTCCAGCCTGCAGGCGTCGACCGGGCAGGCCCACACGGTGCCGACCAACATGGGCGATGGCACTTTCCGTATCGGCGCGCAGGACGGCCCGGCGGATCTTCGCATCGTGATTGGGCATTGCAGCTTCGGCTCGCCCGATGCCGCGCTACTGGTGTCGCTGCTGCCCCGGCTGGTGCATGTGCGCAGCGAGCCGCGACTTACCACGCTGGTGACTCTGGTTGGCGAAGAGGCACGTGCAACCCGGCCCGCACGCGAGGTGGTGCTTGCGCGGCTGTTGGAGGTGCTGTTGATTGAAGCATTACGCTCGCTGACAGCGAGCGACACGACGCCAGGACTGGTGCGCGCGTTATCCGACGCGCGGCTGGCGGCGGCAATGCGTGCACTGCACGGTGCACCGGCGCATGCGTGGACGGTCGATGCATTGGCGAAGGAAGCGGCGCTGTCGAGATCATCGTTCTTTGCGCGCTTCAACCGGGCAATGGGCATGGCGCCGATGGAATATCTGCTGGCATGGCGCATGGCGCTGGCAAAGACGCTTCTGTCAGAACAAGGGCTTGGCGTAGCGCAAGCCGCGCAGCGTGTGGGGTATGGCTCGGCAAGCAGTTTCAGCGTTGCCTTCACCCGCCATACCGGCAGCCCACCATCGCAGTACGCGCGCGAGCGTGCTGCAGCGCCTGCAATGTCTGCAATGTCTGCAGACGCTTTGTAACGGCATCAGGTGTGCCAGACCCGAGCGCGCAGTGCCGCCTGCAGCTGCAGTGAGAAACAGCTGCAACTGCAGGCAAGTGCCCTCGCACTGGCGCATCGATGCAGGGCTACTGTTGCGGTTGCGATTGCGCATCGGCGCCGCCGCCGAGCACCTTGTACAAGGTCACCCGGTTGCTTGCTTCGGTCAGCCGCAGGCTGATCAAGGTCTGCTGTGCGCTATAGAGCGAGCGTTGCGCGTCCAGCGCCACCAGATAACTGTCCACGCCGTTGCGGTAGCGCGCATCCGACAGGGTGAAACCGCGTTGTGCCGCATCCACCAGGGCGCGCTGCGCGTCCATGCGTTCGTCCAGCTGGGTGCGCTCGGCCAGCGCGTCGGCCACTTCACTGAAGGCGGTCTGGATCGCCAGTTCGTATTGGGCGATGGTGATGTCCTTCTGCAGCTTGGCCACATCCAGTTCGGCCTTCAGGGCGCCGGCGCGGAAGATCGGCAGGCTCACGCTGGGCGTGAACGACCAGGTGTGGTCGCCATCGAACAGGCTGGACAAGGCATCGCTGCCGCGCCCGACATTGCCGGTCAGCGAGATGGTGGGGAAGAACGCCGCACGCGCCGCGCCGATGTCGGCGTTGGCGGCCTTGAGCGTGTGCTCGGCCGACAATACGTCCGGGCGCTGCAACAGCACGCGCGACTCCAGCTGCGCCGGCAACGGTGCCAATGCCACGCCGCTCTCGATCGCATCGGCAGCCGGCAACAACGCCGCCGGTACCGACGTGCCCACGACCAGGTTCAGCGCATTGCGCGACTGCGCCAGCTGTGTGGTGAAGCTGGCGACATCGGCGCGCGCGCTTTCCACGCTGGTCTGGATCTGCGCCAGATCCAGCCCGGAGACGATGCCGTTGTCGTGCTGCAATTGGGTCAGGCGCAGCGTCTTGCGCTGGCTCTCCAGGGTCTGCTGGGCAAGTGCCAGCCGCTGCTGATCGGCGGCCACGGTGAGCCAGTCGCTGGCCACCTCGGCCACCAGGCTCAGGCGGGTGCTGCGCTGGGTCTGCTCGCTGGCCAGATAGGTCTCCAGCGCTTCGTTCTTGAGGCTGCGGATGCGCCCGAACAGGTCCAGCTCCCAGCTGCTGATCCCCACCTGCCCGGTGGCGCTGCGGATGATCTGCGGCGCGCCGGTGAAACTGGTCGCGGACGCAGCACGTTGCGCCGTGTGCGAGACGCTGGCGTCCACCGCGGGAAACAGGTCCGCACGCTGGATGCGGTACTGCGCACGTGCCTGCTCGATATTGAGCACGGCCACACGCAGGTCGCGGTTGTTGTCCAGCGCCAGTGCGACCACCTGTTGCAGGCGCGCATCGACCAGCACCTGCCGCCAGTCCAGCCCAGCCGCAGCGGTAGTGCGGCCATCGGCACTGTCGCCATGGGTCACGCTGCCGGTGTCGCCGACCACGCCGGGCACCGGCGCATCCGGGCGCGCATATTGCGGCGCCATGCTGACGCAGCCGCTCAATGCGATGGCACAGGCCACCGCCAGGCTGAGGGATGTCGTGCGCATCATGGCGTTACCTCGGAGGTGGAAACGACGGGGGGGTGCGTGGCCGCCTTGCCGGGAAACAGGCTGCGCACCATCACGTAGAACAACGGCACGAAGAAGATGCCCAGCACGGTGGAGGCCAGCGTGCCGCCGAGCACGCCGGTGCCCAGCGAATGGCGTCCGCCGGAGCCGGCGCCGCTGCTGATCACCATCGGCAGCACGCCGAGCATGAAGGCCAGCGAGGTCATCAGGATCGGGCGCAGGCGCATGCGTGCGGCGTGCAGGGTGGCCTCGATCAAGGGCTGGCCTTTCTCTTCCAGCTCCTTGGCGAACTCCACGATCAGGATGCCGTTCTTGGCGGCCAGGCCCATCGTTGCCAGCAGGCCGACCTGGAAATAGATGTCATTGGACAGCCCGCGCATCCAGGTCGCCAGCAGCGCGCCGACGATGCCCACCGGCACGGCCAGCATCACCGAGATCGGGATCGACCAGCTCTCGTACAACGCGGCCAGGCACAGGAACACGAACACCAGCGACACCGCATACAACATCCAGGTCTGGGTGCCGGCGGCCTGTTCCTGATACGACATGCCCGACCAGGCGTAGCCCACGCCCTTGCCCATGCCGTCCACTTCGCCGGCGACCGCGGTCATCGCATCGCCCGAGCTGATGCCGGATGCGGCGCTGCCGGTGATCTCCATCGATTCGCTGCCATTGAAGCGGGTCAACACCTGCGGCGCATACGCCCAGGCGCTGCTGGCGAACGCGGAGAACGGCACCATGGCGGCGTCGCTGTTGCGCACGTACCAGCGGTCGATATCGCCGGGCAGCATGCGTGCGGACGCTTCGCCCTGCACGTACACGCGCTTGACCCGGTTGTTGTTGAGAAAATCGTTGACGTAGCGCCCGCCCATCACCGTGGAGAGCGTGGTGTTGATGTCGGCTGCGGCCACGCCCAGCGCGCCGGCCTTGGCATCGTCGATCTGCACGCGGTAGGTCGGCGCGTCGTCCAGGCCGTTGAAGCGCACCGCCGTCAGGTTCTGATTGCCGTTGGCCAGCTGCAGCAACTGCTTGCGCGCTTCCACCAGCGCCTCGTGGCCGTTGCCGGCGGCATCCTGCAACTGCAGGGTGAAACCGGAACTGGTGCCCAGCCCGTTGATGGCCGGCGGCGTCAATGCAAACACCTGCGCGTCGGGCAGCGTCATCATCATCGCGCCGGTGATGCGCTGGGCCACCTCCTGCGCCGAACCCTCGCGGTCGGCCCAGTCCTTCAGGCGGATAAAGCCCATGCCCGAGTTCTGGCTGCTGCCGGCCAGGCTGAAGCCGGAGATGGTCATGATGCCCTGCACTTCCGGCTGCTTGAGGATGAACGCGGTAGCCTGGTCGATCGACTGCTGGGTGCGTTGCTGGGTGGCACCGGCCGGCGCACTGAACATCACCATCAGCATGCCCTGGTCTTCCTCGGGCAGGAACGCGCTGGGCAACCGCCAGAACAGCAGGCCAAGCACCACCAGCAACAGTGCGTAGACCAGCGAGCCGAGCTTGCGATGGCCGACCACGCGCTCCACGCCACGCCCATAGCGCTCGGTACCGCGATCGAAGCGGGTGTTGAACCAGGTGAAGAAGGTGCCCAGCGCGCCCTTGCGCGAGACATGGCCGCCCTTGTCGATGGGCTTGAGCAAGGTGGCGCACAGCGCCGGACTCAGGGTCAGCGCGACCACCAGCGAGAGAATCATCGCCGCGGCAATGGTCACCGAGAACTGCCGATAGATCTCGCCGGTGGCGCCGCCGAAGAAGGCCATCGGCAGAAACACCGCCGTGAGTACCAGCGCGATGCCGACCAGGGCGCCGGTGATCTGGCCCATCGAGGTGTGCGTGGCCTCGCGCGGCGACATGCCCTGCTCGGCCATCAGGCGCTCGACGTTTTCCACCACCACGATGGCATCGTCCACCAGCAGGCCGATCGCCAGCACCATCGCAAACATGGTCAGCGTGTTGATCGAAAAGCCCAGCAGTGACAACACCCCGAAGGTGCCCATCAGCACCACCGGCACCGCGATCACCGGCACCAGCGTGGCACGCCAGTTCTGCAGGAACAGGTACATCACCACGACCACCAGCACGATCGCTTCGATCAGGGTCTTGACCACTTCCTCGATGGAGATGCGCACGAACGGTGTGGTGTCGTAGGCGACCTCGTACTTCAGGCCGGCCGGAAAATACGGCTTGAGTGCATCCAGCTTGGCTTCCACCAGCTTGGCTGCGTCCAGCGCATTGGTACCGGTCGCCAGTTGCAGGCCCATGCCCGAGGCGGCCTTGCCGTTGAACTTGGAACTGGACCCATAGGATTCCGAGCCCAGCTCCACCCGCGCGACATCGCGCAGGTACACCGTGGCGCCGCCGGCATCGGACTTGAGCACGATGTTCTCGAACTGCGCCGGTGTGCGCAGCTTGCTGCGCGAGGTCACCGTGGCATTCAACTGCTGGCCCTGCAGCGCCGGCAATGCACCTAGCGCGCCGGACGAGACATCGGCGTTCTGCGCGGCGATCGCGCTGCTGACATCCGAGGGCATCAATGCGTAGGTGTGCAGTTTTTCCGGATCCAGCCAGACGCGCATCGCGTACTCGGCACCGAACACGTTGACGCTGCCGATGCCGTTGAGGCGGCTGATCGGGTCCTGCAACGAGGACACCATGTAGTCACCGATATCGGTGCTGTCCATGCTGCCGTCTTCGGAAGTAAAGGCCAGCACCATGAACATGCTGCCGCTGGCCGACTTGGTCACGGTCACGCCGTTGGTCTTGACCTCGTCGGGCAGCAGCGCCTCGCCTTGCGACACCTTGTTCTGCACCTGCACCTGCGCGGTATCCGGGTCGGTGCCGGACTCGAACGTCAGCGTGAGTTGCGCAGTGCCCGCCGAGCTGCTGCTGGAGGACATGTAGAGCAGATTGTCCAGGCCTGTCATCTGCTGTTCGAGGATCTGCGTGACCGAGTTCTGCACGGTCTCTGCGGAGGCACCGGTATAGGTCGCACTGACCGTCACCGAGGGCGGTGCGATGTCCGGGTATTGCTCCAGCGGCAGCGAGAAGATCGAGATCGCGCCGGCCAGCGTGATGACGATGGCGATGACCCAGGCGAAGATGGGACGGTCGATGAAGAAACGAGCCATGGGATTTCCTCAGTCGGCCTTGGGCGTGGCGCTGGCCGGCGCTGCAGGCGTCGGCGTGGCCGCACGCGCAGCGGCAGCGGCAGCGGGTGCGCCTGGTGCGGCTGCAGCGGCTGCATTCGGCGCTGCCGCTGTGGTGACTGTGGTGGCGCTCACTTCGCGCGTCTTCACCGGCATGCCGACCTGGATCTTCTGCAGGCCCTGCACGATTACACTCTCGCCCGCAGACAGCCCTTCGCTGACCACCCAGCGATCGCCCACCGCATCGCCGGTCTTGAGCACGCGCTGCGCCACCTTGCCATCGGCGCCGACCACCATCGCCACCGCCTCGCCCTTGCTGTTGCGGGTGACGGCCTGTTGCGGCACCAGGATCGCCTGCTCGTTGACCGCCATCGACAGCACCGCCTTGACGTACATGCCGGGCAACAGCAGATGGTCGGGGTTCGGAATCACCGCACGCAGCTTCACCGTGCCGGTGGTGGCATCCACCGCGGTGTCCACCACTTCCAGCGTGCCGGTGCGCGCGTAGGCAGTGCCGTCTTCCAGCAACAGCTTGACCTCGGCCTTGCCATCGACCGCCTTGAGCTGGCCGGCATCGAGCTTGCGCCGCAGCTGCAGCAGCTGGGCACTGGACTGGCTGACATCCACATAGATCGGATCGAGCTGGTTGATGGTGGTGAGCACATCGGTCTGGTCGGCGGTGACCAGCGCGCCCGGGGTGAAGCTCGAAGTGCCGATACGGCCGCTGATCGGCGCGGTGATGCGGGTGAAATCCAGATTGAGCTTTGCGGTCTGCAACGCCGCCCTGGCCGCGGTGACTGCGGCCTCGTTCTGACGCAAGGTGGCGGTGGCGTCGTCGCCGTCCTGCTGGCTGACCGCATCCAGCTTGACCAGCGTCTGATACCGCTGCGCCTTGGGCCTGGCCGAGAGCACCGCCGCTTCGGCCTGCGCCAGTTCGCCTTGCGCGGACGCATACGCAGCCTGGAACGGCGCCGGCTCGATCTGGTACAGCACCTGCCCGGCCTGCACCCGCTCGCCTTCGGTAAACAGCCGCTTGCGCAGGATGCCGCCCACTTGCGGGCGCACCTGCGCGCTTTGATAGGCCACGGTGCGCCCGGGCAGCGTCTGGTCCAGCGCCAGGCGCTGCACGTCCACGCGTTGCACGCCCACTTCCACTTGCCGCTGCTGCGGCGCTTGCGCAGGCGAACACGCCGCCAGCGCGACGGTGATCATGGCGGCCAGCAGCCACTGACGCGGCACCACGGCAGAACGGGAGGAAGCAACGCAACGCATACGGCGCACTCGGGAGTGATCGGAGGATGCGCACGCTACGCTGCGAATATGGAGCAAATTTGAAGATTTGCATCGGCAGACAGCAGGCGCTTGCTTTCGGGGTTTAATGAAGTCCCAATACGGCTGTGCACGACACGCGCTACACCGGCAGCGGCAGGCGCCGCTGCTGCAACCTGCCGTGACTGCAGCAAGCACCCCGTGCCTGACCTCGTTCGCAACAAGGTTGTCCCAGCCTCGATGAAACTCGGAATCACCGCCAAACTCTTCCTTGCCATCCTCAGCGCCTGCATTGCAGTGCTGCTGATCAATGGCCTGGCCGGGCAGCTGTTGCTCAGGAAGCAGTTTCTCGACTATCTCAGCGAGCAGGGCATCGAGCGGATGCTGGAAGTATTGCCGCGCGTGCAGGCCGACTACGCCAAGCACGGCGACTGGAACTTCATCCGCGACAATCCCGACGCCTGGTTCGTGCTGATGCGCCCGGAGCTGCCGCAGAACCTGCCGCCACGCGCGCCACCGATCTCCGATCAGACCGGCGCGGTGTTTCGTTTCGCGCTGCTGGATCGCGACTACCGGGTAATCATCGGCAACCCCGACGTCAGCCGCACCGACACGCTGCGCCCGGTGGTGGTGCACGGACAGACGGTGGGCTGGATGGGCATGCTGCCCTTCGAGAAGGTGCTGACCGCCAACGACGCGCGCTTCTACCAGGCCCAGCAACGTCTGTGGTGGACTGTCGGCGCGGCGTCCATCGTGGTGGCCGCGCTGTTCGGCTGGCTGCTGTCGCGCACCTTGCTGCGGCGCGTGCGCAGCCTGACCGCGGCAACCCATCGCCTGGCGGCCGGCGACTACGGCACGCGACTGGAGGCGCGCATGCGCGATGAGCTCGACCAGCTCGCGCGCGACTTCAACCAGCTGGCGCAGGCACTGGACAACAACGAACGTGCGCGTCGCGATTTCATGGCCGATGTCTCGCACGAGTTGCGTACGCCGCTGGCGGTGCTGCGCGCCGAGCTGGAAGCGCTGCAGGACGGCATCCGGCCGATGACGCGCGAATCGCTGACCTCGTTGCACCAGGAGGTCGGCCAGCTCGGCAAGCTGATCGAGGATCTCTACGACCTGTCGCTCACCGATGTCGGCGCGCTGGCCTACCGGCGCGCGCCGATCGATCTGAGTGTGGTGCTGCAGTCCACGTTGGCCGGCATGCACACGCGCATTGCCGCAGCCGGGCTCACGCTGCAGGCCCACGGCATCACTGCGCCGTTGCGTGTCGACGGCGACGAGCGTCGCCTGCAGCAGCTGCTGTCCAACCTGCTGGAGAACGCCTTGCGCTACACCGATGCCGGCGGCCAGTTGCGGGTGCAGTGCGCACGGCGCGCGCACCTGGTGGAGATCGTGATCGAAGACAGCGCGCCCGGCGTGCCGGCAGACAAGCTCGATCGCCTGTTCGAGCGCTTCTATCGTGTGGAAGGCTCGCGTAATCGCGCCAGCGGCGGCAGCGGGCTGGGCCTGGCGATCTGCCGCAATATCGTCGGCGCGCACGACGGCGAGATCCACGCCACCGCTTCGCCCCTGGGCGGCCTGCGCGTGACGCTGCGGCTGCCGGCCCTGGAGGCCTGATGGACGACACCACCACCGCAGCACCGAACGCACACGTGCTCATCGTCGAAGACGAACCGCGCCTGGCTGCGGTGCTGGGCGAGTATCTGCACGCGGCCGGCTATTCGCATCATTGGGTGGCCGATGGTGCGCAGGCAATTGCTGCGTTTCACGCGCAGTCGCCGGATCTGGTCCTGCTGGACCTGATGCTGCCCAATCGCGATGGCATGGACATCTGCCGCGAGCTGCGCAGCCTCGGCGCGGTGCCGGTGATCATGGTGACCGCGCGCGCCGAAGAGATCGACCGCCTGCTCGGGCTGGAGATCGGTGCCGACGACTACATCTGCAAGCCGTTCAGCCCGCGCGAGGTGATTGCACGGGTGCGCGCGGTGCTGCGCCGCCACCGGCACGATCCCAATGCGGTGCCCACGCATGGATTGCTGATCGATGAGGCCGCCTGCCGCGCCAGCGTGGCCGGGCGCGACCTGGACCTGACCCAGGTCGAGTTCCGCCTGCTGCGCACGCTGTGCGCAGCGCCGGGGCGTGTCTACTCGCGCGAGCAGTTGATGGACCACGTGTATGTGGACCACCGCATCGTCACCGATCGCACCGTGGACAGCCACATCAAGAACCTGCGCCGCAAGCTGGCCGAGGTGGGCGGCGAAGAATGGGTGCGCTCGGTGTACGGCGTGGGCTACCGCTTCGAGTATCTAGCCACCGAAGCGTAATCAATATCCCCCCTCGTAGGAGCGTGCCTGCGCGCGACGCACTCCCGACACCCCAGCAACCACAGGCGCGCGACTCCCAACACTCACACCTTCAACCACCGCGTCGACACCGCCACGCCCACCATCAGCACCGCAACAGCGAGCAAGGCGCCGACCAGGCCGATGCCATGCGCGGCGAAACCGATCAGCGCCGGCCCGGCCAGGATGCCGGCATAGCCCAGTGTGGTGACCGCAGTGATGGCAATGCTCTCCGGCATGCGCGTCTGGTTGCCGGCCAACGAGAACAGGGCCGGCACGATATTGGCGCAGCCCAGGCCGACCAATACGTAACCGGCCAACGAGGCCTGCCATGGGCTCACCAGCGTGAGCACGCAGAAGCCCGCGCTGGCCAGCAGCGCGCCCACCACGATCGAGCGGATGCGCCCCAGGCGCTCCACCACCGCATCGCCCAGCAGGCGCGTCACCGTCATGGTCAATGCAAACACCACATAGCCCACGCCGGCGGTGCTCGGGGCGACCTGGTGAACATCGGCCAGGAACACCGAGCTCCAGTCCAGAATGGTGCCTTCGGCCAGGAACACCACGAACGCCAGGATGCCGATGAACAGCACGATGCCCCTGGGCAGCGCCAGCAACGGCCCCTGTTGCGCCACGCGCTCGGTCCGCCAGTGGCGCACCGACGCCACGGCGACAAGCAGCATGGCGATCGCCCCGGCAACCGCCGCGCTCGGCGGGGAGAGCTGCGCCGACAGCAGCAAGGTCATCGCGCCGGCCCCGACAAACCCGCCGATGCTGAAAAACGCATGGAATCCCGACATCATCGCGCGCCCGGCATCGCGCTCGACCACCACCGCCTGCATGTTCATCGCGCAATCCATCGCGCCCACGCCGGCGCCGAACACGAACAGCACCGCGCCCAGCAACCACGGATCGGCGACCACCGCCAGCAACGGCAGGCTGAGGCAGATCAGCGCCGACGTCACCGCCATGACCGCACGGAAACCGAAGCGTGCCGACACCGCGCCGGCCAGCGGCATCGCCAGGAACGAGCCTGCCCCCAGGCACAGCAGGATCAGGCCAAGCGCGCCATCGTCCACGCCGGTCCTGGCCTTGGCGAATGGCACCAGCACCGCCCAGACCGCGGCAGCAAAGCCGGGAATGAAGAACGCCGCGCGGGTGGCGTGCTGTTGCGCGCGAGCGCTGGAGCCGGGGATTAGCGACATGCAAAAAATTCCAGAAGGAAGCGGCGAGGAGAGTGCGACGGTGGCCCAGGCCGGCGCGCTCGCTGGCCGGACCTGACCACGGCTCCCTTGCGCGTGCTGCGACCGTCCGAGGGGATATGCGACGGTGCGCTAGCGAAACACCACCGTGCGATGGCCATTGAGCACGATGCGGTGCTCGACATGGCGACGCACCGCACGGGCAAGCACCAGCGATTCGGTATCGCTGCCCAGCCGCACCAGATCGCGCGGCGTCATCGCGTGATCCACGCGCGCCACGTCCTGTTCGATGATCGGGCCTTCGTCCAGATCTTCGGTGACGTAATGCGCGGTGGCACCGATGATCTTGACCCCGCGTGCGTGCGCCTGGTGATACGGCTGCGCGCCCTTGAAGCTGGGCAGGAAGCTGTGATGGATATTGATCGCCCGCCCTGCCAAGGCACGGCACAACTCGGGCGAAAGAATCTGCATGTAGCGCGCCAGCACCACCAGATCGATCTGCAGCGCCTCGACCAGCGCAAGCAGCTGCGCTTCCTGCGCGGCGCGCGTGTCGGCGCTCACCGGCAGATGGTGGAAGGCGATGCCATAGGAGGCGGCCAGCGGCGCGAAGTCGGCGTGGTTGGACACCACCGCCGCGATATCCACCGGCAATTGCCGGCTATGCATGCGGAACAGCAGATCGTTGAGGCAATGCCCCTGTTTGCTCACCAGCACCATCAGCCGCGCGCGGCGGCGCGCATCGTGCAGCTGCCAGTCCATCTGGAATTCATCGGCCAGCAGCGCAAAGCGGCGTTCCAGCCCGGCAATGTCTGTGCCCGGCGGTTTGTCGAAGTGCACGCGCAGGAAGAAGCGGCCACTTTCGTCGTCGCCGAACTGCTGTGCGTCGAGGATGTTGCAGGCCAGATCGAACAGCAGCCCGGTCACGCGATAGACGATGCCGGTGCGGTCGGGGCAGGACAGGGTGAGGATGTAGTCGGAGCGCATCGGCACAATGATAGCCAATGCGTCCGGCTGCGGGCGCAGTGCTTGCGCCCGTAACTTTCCGCTGCGACTCAGCGCGGCGGCAGGCGCAGCATCAGCCGCCGATTGATCTCGTCCAGTTGCGCCATCGATGCCTCGACCGAGGTCTCCATCGCTTCCTGGGTGGTGATGTGGGCACGCAGATGCGCCGGATCGGCGAGCTCGCCACGCACCAGAAACACGTTCTCGCCCACCTCGCCAACGTGCCGACTGAGCACCACGTGATCCACCTGGTCGAAGCCATGTTGCTTGGCCAGCGGCAGCAGGCGCGCGGCCATGCGGACACTGGCCTCGTCGGTGGGTTTGTTCAACTCGGCGTCGAGCGCGGCCACCGCTTCGCGGATCTGCGCGAACAGATAGTGGTCCGGATGCTCGGGATGGTCCGGGCCCACCGGGCCCTGGTCAACGACCGGTACGGCGGTCATCGTGTACCACCGGCGCAGATCAGTGCGCGCGGTGTGCGCTCGGTCGAACCGAGCGTGATATGCAGGTGTCGCATCGCATCCTCCCTGGAGCGGCGGCTGTCACGAGCCGGCATTTTAGAAGGTCTGCTGCATGTTGAGGTGAGCAAGACGCATCGCGCGTCACCTGCAAGGCCAGGCACGCTGCGCAGAACCCACGCGCGCGCCTGGGTTGCGATCAGGCCTGCCCGGCCCGCCGCGCCGATACTTCTGCCAGCACCGCCCAGTCGGCGTTGCCGTCGCCATGCGCGATGGCCTCGTCCAGCCCGGCGCGCAGCAACTCGCCCAGTGGCATCGGCACCTGCCTGTCGGCGCCGGCCTGGATCGCCAGATCCACATCCTTGCGGCCCAGGGTGGCAGTGAAGCCGGCGGGCAGGTATTCGCGCTGCATGATCAGGCGGCCGTAGCCCTGGTACGCGGGCGCGGCGAACAAGGTGCTGGTGAGCATGCCCAGGAACTGGGTGGCATCCACGCCGTGGCCGCGTGCCAGCGCGCTGGCTTCGGCCATGGCGCCGATCGCGCTGGCCAGGCAGAAGTTGGCCGCCAGCTTGACCGCATTGGCCTGCTCGGGGGTGTGGCCGATCTCCCAGGTGCGCTGACCGAGCACATCGAACATCGGCTGCACGCGCGCCAGCGCCGCCTCGTCGCCGGCGGCCAGAATGTTGAGCTTGCCGGCTTCGGCCACATCGACCCGGCCGAGCACCGGCGCGGCCACATAGGCCACGCCGCGCTCGGCATGCAGGGCGGTCAGCTCGTGCGCCAGTGCCACCGAGATGGTGGCCATGTTGACGTGCACGCTGCCGGCCGGCAGCGCGTCCAGTACGCCTTGCTCCAGCACGGTGGCACGCACCGCGTTGTCGTCGGCCAGCATCGAAAACAGCAACGGGCCGTGCGCGGCGTCGCGCGGTGCATCCACCACCGTGGCACCGGCCTCGCGCAGCGACTGCGCGCGCTCCGGCGAGCGATTCCACACACGCAGTTCAAAACCGCCGCGCAGCAGGTTGTGCGCCATCGGCAGGCCCATCGTCCCCAAGCCCAGAAATCCTATCGGCATGCGTTGTCCTTGTTCGTTATGACGTCTATCGGATGGATCAGCTGGCGAATACGCCACGCGCATCGCGTGGCTCGCAGCGCAGGTATTGCGGCGAGGGCGTGACCGACGCGCCGAGTGCGGCAGCGGCATGCCACGGCCAGCGTGGGTCGTACAGGATGCCGCGCGCCAGCGCGATCGCATCGGCCTGGCCGTCCTGCAGGATCGCCTCGGCCTGCGCCGGCTCGGTGATCAGGCCCACGCCGATCACCGGCGTGCTGACCTGCGCCTTGATCTGCTGCGCAAACGGAATCTGATAGCCCGCCTGCACCGGAATCTGCTGGCGCGGATCCAGCCCGCCGCTGGAGACATGGATGTAGTGCGCACCGCGCGCATCCAGCGCCTTGGACAAGGCGAGGCTCTGCTCGAGATCCCAGCCGCCCTCTACCCAATCGGTGGCAGAGATGCGCACGCCGATGGCAATCTTGTCCGACACCGCCGCGCGCACCGCGTCGAAGATGCGCAGCGTCAGCCGCATGCGGTTTTCCAGTGAGCCGCCATACGCATCGCTGCGCTGATTGCTCAGCGGCGACAGGAACTGATGCATCAGATAGCCATGCGCGGCATGCAGCTCGATCAGCGCCAGGCCCAGGCGTTCGGCGCGCTGTGCCGCATCGACAAAGGCCTGCACCACCGCATCGATGCCGGCCTGGTCCAGTGCCTGCGGCAACGGCTGACCGTCACGGAACGCCAGTGCCGATGCGGACACGGTCTGCCAGCCATGCGCGTGATCCGGCGCGATGGCCTCGCCGCCGTTCCACGGCAGATCGGTGGAGGCCTTGCGCCCGGCATGCGCCAGTTGGATGCCGATCGGCATCGGCGACCACCGCCGGACCGAGTCCAGCACCTCGCCCAGCGCCTGCTCGGTGGCATCGTCGTACAAGCCGAGGTCGGCGTAGGAGATGCGCCCCTGCGGCTGCACCGCGGCCGCTTCCAGGATCAGCAGGCCGGCACCGGATTGCGACAAGGTGCCCAGATGGATGCGGTGCCAGTCGCTGGCGCGGCCGTCCTGTGCGGAGTACTGGCACATCGGGGCGATGACGATCCGGTTGGCGAGCGCAAGCGGACCGAAGCGGATGGGGGAGAACAACTGGCTCAAGGGGGCATCCACAGATGACACGGGGATGCCCATTGCACTGCGCCACGCGCGTGGGCACAACCGCTGCGATGGATCACTGCGTCATGCCGAGCGCGCACTGGCGTCGTTGACGCTGCGTGCACACAGCGGATCGAACGGCGCATGCAGGAACGCCAGCGCCTGCGCGCATGACTGTTCGACCTTCAGGCTGAGCAGCTCGTCCGCACGGGTGCGCCCGAAGTTGAGCGCGGCGATCGGCAGGCCGGCCTTGGCCGCGGCCTGTACGAAACGAAAGCCCGAATACACCATCAGCGACGAGCCCACCACCAGCACCGCATCAGCCGCCTGCAGATGCGTAAATGCGCGCTCCACGCGCTCGCGCGGCACGTTCTCGCCAAAGAACACCACATCCGGCTTCAGCACGCCGCCGCACACCGGGCACGGCGGCACCACAAAACTGTCGAAGGCGACATCGTCCAGATCCGCATCGCCATCGGGCGCCTGCGCGGCGTCCAGGTCGGCCCAGCCGGGGTTGGCGTGCTCGAGCAGCAGCTGGAATTCGGTACGGGGCATGCGCCGCTCGCAGCCCATGCAGCGCACCACATCGAGCCGGCCATGCAGATCGATCACCGCCTGACTGCCGGCGGCCTGATGCAGGCGGTCCACGTTTTGCGTCAGCAGCAGTTCCAGCTGGCCGCGCGCTTCCAGTGCGGCCAATGCGTGATGGGTGGCATTGGGTTGCGCCAGCCCGAAGCGTGGCCAGCCGACCAGGCTGCGCGCCCAATAGCGCTGCCGCGTGGACAGCTCGCCCATGAAGGCCTGGAAGGTGACCTGTTGCGGACGCTTCCAGCCGCCTTGCAGATCGCGGTAATCGGGAATGCCCGAATCGGTGCTGCAACCGGCGCCGGTGAGCACGAACAGGCGCCGATGGCGCTCGATGAAGTCTTGCAACGCGTTGCTGTCCTGAACTGCTACCGCCGTCATCGCGCAACTCCGGTGGCCATGAGGTAACTGTGCAGCAACACCACCAGTTGCGCCTGCAGCGGCGCAATCCGCACCGCAGGCGCACCCTCCTCGAGCAGGCTTTTCACCGGCCCGGTGATGGCCGCCATGCCGATCTCGGCCACCGCCTCGCAATCGTCGAAGCGCACATCCGCAGCGGTGGCCAGCGCCGCGGCAAACGCCTGTTGCGAGCGCTTGCGCGCCTGCGACCCCAGCGCGGCGCCACCATGCAGTTCGGCAATGGCGTACAGCGCGCGCGAGACGTCCACATGCTGCAGCTTGGCCTGCACGAAGGCATGCACCAAGGCCTCGCACTGCTGCGCCAGCGTGCGCCCGTGTTGTTGCGCGCAGGCCCGTTCCACCGCGTCGATCACCGCCTGCAGGTGCCACTGCAGCAACGCGATCAACATCGCCTGCCGATTGGGGTAGTACTGGTACACGCTGCCGACCGACACGCCGGCACGCTCGGCCACCCGCGTGGTGGTGCAGCCCTGCAGTCCGTCGGCTACCAGCACCTGGATGCTGGCCTGGCGGATGACCTCCACGGTGGCGCGCGAGCGCGCTTGCTGCGGGGCCTTGCGCGGTGCTGGCAGGGGGAATGAGGTGCTCACGAAGGCGACTGTACACACGGATGGGTGGCACATAGTCTGGGGGCCTTCTTGGTGATTCCAAGCAAGCGCCCCTCTCCAGCTCCACACCCCTGGCGCTGCACGGCGACGCTGAGCGCCAGATTGCTTCACCGTGTTGCTGGCGAAGCACTGCGTAACGCAGGCTTTGCGGTCAATGCGCCGATGCGGTAAATCACGATCGTACCGCCACCGATCTCGACGACCACGCCGGTCCAGGCAGCGTCGAACAAGCGGCTGCCAGCGTAGCGCGGGTTGCGATGTCCGAGCTGGCACCGGCGCGATGACACCGAGGGCGGAATGATTGGCCTGGTGATGCGCACCGAATGACGCACAGCCGGCAACCTACTGCACACGGTTGAAACCGCTTGAAAACACGTTCCACGTCACAGATCGGCACGCGGGTCCGCCAACTTAGCGTGATCGGGCGCACACGCAATGCTGCGGAAACATGGCGCCGCGACAGTGGGCAGCTCCCCCGCTGACCCCACTCCTGCCATGCCCTACACCCACATCCGGACGCGCTCCGGAGTGCGTCGTGCCGTGTCGCGTCGTCCGCTCGCCGTCCTGCTTGCACTGACCCTGGCCACCCCCGCGCTCGCGCAGGAAGCCGCACCCGCCACGCCTGCCACCCGCAAGGGCGAGGACGGCATCTTCTCGCTGGATCGGATGATCGTCACCGGTGCCGGCCAGGCCCAGAACCAGTTCGACGCCTCGTATGCGATCACCGCGCTGACCGCCGAGCAGATCGACAAGCTGGCCCCGCTCAACCTGGCCAGCCTGATCGGCTCGATGCCCGGCATCTATGCCGAATCCACCGGCGGCGAAGTGCAGAACGTCTACCGCATCCGCGGCATTCCCGACGAAGGCTCGTTTGCCGTGATCCAGGAAGACGGCATCAGCCCCTACCCGGACAACAACGGCTACTTCTACAAGACCGAAGGCCTGGTGCGCCCGGACCTGATGGTCGAATCGGTGGAAACCGTGCGCGGCGGGCCATCGCCGATCTTCGCTTCCAATGCCGCGGCCATCGTCAATTTCGTCACCCGCCAGGGCGGCGACACCCCCGAAGGCGCAGTGCGCACCACCGTCGGCGACACCGGGCTGTATCGGCTCGATGGCTACTGGTCGGGCAAGCTTGCCGACGGCTGGTACCTGGCTGCCGGCGGCTTCGTGCGGCGCAACGACGGCTACCGCGACGTGGGCTTTCCGGCCGACGAGGGCGGGCAGTTCCGCATGAACCTCACGCATACGCTGGAGCACGGCAAGCTGACCTTCACCGCCAAGCATCTGGACGACAAGAACGCGTTCTACATGCCGATCCCGCTGTACGACCCACGCGACACCGCGCGTTCGCTGGACCCGTTGATCGACCGCTTCACCGGCACCTTGAGCAGCGCGCAGCTGAAACGCGCCAGCATCGTCTCCAGCGATGCCAACGGCGCGCCGCAGCGCGAGTTGCGCGACCTGTCCGATGGCCGCCACATGAAGTTCAACCATCTGGGCGCCAACCTGGACCTGGCCTTCGACAACGGCTGGAGCCTGTCCAACAAGGCCATCGTCAATCGCCTGGACATGACCTTCGACGCGCTGTATTCCAGCAATGCGCCGCAGGACGCCGCCGCGTATGCCAACAGCCGCCGCGCCGCCGCCAGCGCCGCGTTTCCCGGCCTGAGCTCGCTGGGCTACGTCTACACCGACGACGGTAGCCGCTTCGATCCGGCCAGCACCGACGGCCTGGTGATCCAGGGCCAGTACCGCGCCATGAACGTACGCGCCGATTCGTTCGCCGACGACCTGCGCCTGCACCGCCGCTTCGACTGGGGCGGCGACAGCCACGACATCACGCTCGGCGTGTACGGCGCCTATTACGCGCGTTCCTACAATTCGCGTTACCAGAGCTATCTGCTGGAGATGCGGCAGAACCCGCGCACGATCGACCTGCTCGGCTACGACGCGGCCGGCAACGTGGTCGGAGGCGTGACCAAGGACGGCGTGGTGATCTACGGCGCCGACCGCACCCAGGGCAAGGCCTACACCAGCATGCTGGCGCCCTACATCGCCGACACCTGGCAGGTGACCGACAAGCTGCGCCTGGAGGCCGGCGTGCGTCACGAGCGCTACCGCTACCGCGCCTGGAGCATGCTGCGCAGCACCGGCAACTTGGGCATGGCCGACACCCTGGCCGACGATGCCGCGCGCCTGTTCACCGGGGCCCGCGCACACACCGCGCTGGACGTGGGCGTGACCAACTGGACCGCGGGCTTCAACTACGACATCAATCCCACCGTCGGCATCTACGGCCGCGCCTCGCGTGCGCACCGCGCACCCAGCGAGGGCGCCAACGAGGGCAACGTCAACATCCCCACCGCCGACCAGTTCGAGCTCGGCACCAAGCTCAACTTCGACACGCTGGACCTGTTTGCCACCGCCTTCTACACCAAGTACGACCCGTACAACATCGGCACCAGCGCGGTGAATCCGCAGACCGGCGCGGCCGAATCCAAGGACTACCGCGGCAGCGTTACCAATCCCGGCATCGAACTGGCGGCGGTGTGGACGCCGGCGCAGTGGCTACGTCTTGATGCCAACCTGACCTACAACGACACCAAGGTGTCCGACCTGACCGAAGTGGTGGCCAATGGCGCAGTGGCCGTGGTCGACGTGGACGGCAACATGCCCAACCGCCAGCCGAAGCTGTACGGCAATGCCGGCCCGACGCTGTTGTTCACCACCGGTGCGTTCGATTGGGAAACCTCGTTGCGCTACGCCTACGTGGGCAAGCGCTACGCCGACCTGGAAAACACCACCGAGCTGGCCGCCTACGACACCCTGGCGGCCAACATCCTGGTGCGCAACGGGCCGTGGGACGTGCAGCTGTCGGTGGACAACCTGACCAACACCTTTGCGCTGACCGAAGGCAACCCGCGCACCGACACCATCTCCGGCCAGGGCACGCGCGCGCCGATCTACGGCCGGCCGATCTACGAGCGCAACTCGCGGCTGGTGGTGACCTACCACTTCTGAGTGCGCCGGCGTCCGGGGTGTCGCAGCCTCATGCCAGCGCTCCACTTCCCGATCCATCGCCTGCAGCGCCGTAGCTGCGCTGCAGGCCACAAGGACTGCCATGACAGCTTCCCGTCTTGCCTGTGCGCTGCTGGTTGCAGCAGCGACGTGTTCCGGCGATGCCGCCGCCTGGGGCCACCGCGCGCATGCCGCCATCGACAGCGCCGCCGTGCAGGCCCTGCCCGACGACGGCCCGGTCTTCCTCAAGCAGTACGCGCGGGTGATCGCCGACGGCGCCACGCTGCCGGACGGCTGGCGCAGCGAAAGCGAACCCTTCCTCAAGATCGACGAAGACCCCAACCACGGCTGGTTCCGCGAGCAGTTCGCCTTCATGCAGCACCCGCCGCGCTCGCGCTACGCCTTCGTGCTGGCGCTGTACGACGAACAACGGCGCATCGCCGGCAGCGACCCGCAACTGGCGCAGCGCATGAACGTGCGTTGGGCCGGCACCTTGCCGTACGCCGCCACCGAAGGCTACCAACGCATCGTCGCGACCATGCGGCAGCTGCGCACGCTGCGCGCCAAGGGCCAGGACACCCGAGAGCTCGAACGCAACTGCGCGTTCTACGTCAGCTGGTTTGCGCACTACATCGGCGATGGCGCGCAGCCGCAGCACGACAGCATCCATCACGACGGCTGGCAGGGGCCGAACCCGCACGGCTACAGCACCGACCCGAAGGTGCACGGCAAGTTCGAGAGCGATTACGTGGAGAAGATTGCGCTGACCCCGCAGGACCTGCTGAGCCGCATGCCGGCCCTGGCGCACCAGGATGGCGATGTGTTCGAGCAGATCCTGGGCTTTCTCGACATCGGTACCGGCCGTGTCGAGCAGGTCTATCGCCTGGAAAAGGCCGGCGCCTTCGACGATGCGTCCAGCAGCGCCGGCCGCGCGATGGTCTATCGCACCGCCGGCGACGGCGCGGCGATGCTGCGCGACCTGCTGGTGCGCGCCTGGCGCGAAAGCGCGCTGCGGCCCGGCGCCTCCACGCCACCCAGCATGGACCCACGCCATCCGCAGTACGACCCGGCGACCGGATCTGCACCTGCCGGCACCTCGCCCACGCTGTAACCGCCGATGGCGACAGGAGGGGCCGCCATCGGCGTGCCGACCTGCGCGGCGGCACAGCGCAGCGCGCCCTACAGATCGCGCGTGCCGTCACGCCGCGTCAGTGAGCGTTGGCGGCCTGTTCGACAAAGCGCAGCAGATCCTGATTGAAGCGCGGGCTGTCTTCCAGAAACGGGGCATGCCCGGCGTCGGGATACAGCACCGTCTGCGCACGCGGCTGCAGCTGCCGTGCACGTGCTAGCGTCGGCCCGGTGGTCACTAGCGCATCGCGCGCGCCGTACATCAGCAGCACCGGCAACTGCGTGCGTTGCAGGCCGGCAACGTCGATCGACATGCCCTGCACGGCACGCTGCATGTCCCACGAGGCCAGCGACGCGTTGGCCAGCAAGGTTTCAAACACTGGCGCCGGAGGCTGGGTGGCAAAACACAGCCGCAGGAAGTCCTGCACCGCCTGCAGGTGCGTGCGCAGGTCGTCGGAGACCAGATCGCGATAGATCGCCGGATGCGCGCCCAGTTGCTCTGCGCGCAATTCGATCACGCCATCGACATACACCACGCCGCCAAGCCCTTCGTCGCCGTAACGGGTGAGGTAGTTGCTGATCACCGCACCGCCCAGCGACCAACCCACCAGCACCGCATCGCGCGCGTCTGCGGCCTTCACCACGGCGGCAAGGTCGTCGGCCCAGCGCATGCCGTCCCGATACGCGGACGCTGCCGCCGGCTTGCCGGACAGCCCATGCCCGCGCAGGTCGTAGGTGATCAAGCGATAGCCATGCAGGCGCGGATCGGCCAGCTGCGCGTCCCAATCGATGCGGCTGCCGAGCAGGCCGTGCACGAACACGATTGCCCGGCCATCAGTGCCGCCATGCTCCTGCACGGCCAGGGCCACGCCGTCGGGCGCGGTGACGGTGTAGCTGCGCGACGCCGGGGATGAGGCCGGCCCCGCCGCCGCCAAGGTTGAAGAGAACAGCAGCAGGCAGGCCAGCAGGTAGCGCATCGGCAACATGCCAATGACGGGCAGAAAGCGAACAGGCATCGGAGTGAGCTCCAGACAATGGGAGCCACCATCCTCGAGCCTCACACCAATGTGAGGGTCAAGCATTGCGTGCAACGTATGCTGGGCGCATGGCCACATCGTCCGAACCCTCACTGAGCATTGGCGCGCTGGCGCTGCAGACCGGCGCCAGCGTACGCTCGCTTCGTCACTACGACGCGCATGGGCTGCTGACCTCCTCGCGCAGCGCAAACGGCTACCGGGTGTTTCCCGCCGCCTGCGTTGCACAGGTGCGGCAGATCCAGCGCCTGATCGCCACCGGCTTCAGCCTGGACGACATCCTCGGCTTCCCCGATTGCATGCGTCTGGTGGAAGGCGCGCAGATGTGCCCGGAAACCGCGCAGGCGCATCGGGCACGCCTGCAGCTGATCGAGCGCCAGCTGGCCGACCTGGAGCGGCGCCGTGCGCGTTTGCTGGAAACCCTGGCACAGGGTGCGGCGGATGCCGCGGCCACGCTGCCGCCTGCAGCGCAGACCAGACGCAGCAAGCGGGCGCGCTAGAGCGGCTGACAGACACCGCGCAGTCGTGCAGCCAGTCGCGCTTGCACGCGGCGGTCGAGCCGCGTCACTCGCCGCGTGCAGGGTGCGGCGCAAAGCGCCCGTATGGCCGCGTGTCGTCGGCGCGCTGGCGCAGCACGTAGGCCGCGGCGAAGGCGAGCGCCAGCAAGGTCAGGCACATGCCGACCAGCGCGCCCCAGCCACCGTGTTGCCAGAACCAGCCGCCGAGCGCGCCGATCACGCTGGAGCCGGCGTAATACGCCAGCAGATACAGCGATGCGGCGTGACTGCGGTGCGCACCGCCGAGCCGGCTCACCCACGCGCTGGCCGCCGAATGCGCAATGAAGAAGCCGATCGTCAGCAACACGATGCCGCCCACCACCAGCGCCAGCACATGCGCCAGGGTCAGCGCCACGCCGAGCACGCACAGCACGATGCCGGTGGTGACCACCGGGCCGCGCCCGAAACGGTCCGACGCCGCACCGGCCACCGACGAACTGACGATGCCGAACACATAGGCGCTGAAGATCATGCCGATCTGGCTCTGGCTCAGGCCGAATTCCGGCCCGCCCAGCCGGAAGCCGGCGTAGTTGTAGAGGCAGACGAACACGCCCATCAACAGGAACGGCAGCGCGAACAGGAACGGCAGGTTGCGGTCGCGCAGATGCCCGGCCCAGGCGCGCAGATGGAAGCGCAGGTTGATGCCGTGCCGGCGCACGAAGTTGCGCGACGGCGGCAGCAACCAGAAGAACGCCAGCGCGCACAGCAGGTCGAACACGCTCAACACCGCCAGCGCGGTGCGCCAGTCGTAGTGATCGGTCAGCACGCTCATCACGATGCGACCGCTCATGCCGCCGAAGGCATTGCCGGCCACATACAGGCCGGTGGCCGCGCCCATCTTGTTGGCCGGCAGTTCCTCGCCCAGATACACCATCGCCACCGCCGGCACCCCGCCCAGCGCGATACCGGACAAGGTGCGCACCAGCACCAGCGCGCCCCAGTGCGGCAGGAAGGCGGCGACCAGGTTGAGCACCGCGGCCAGTGCGATCGATACGAACATCAACCCGCGCCGGCCCAGGTTCTCCGACACTGCGCCGGCACAGAAGATCGCCAGGGCCAGCGCGCCGGTGGCCAGCGACAACGGCAGCGAGGCGGTGGCCGCGTCCACGCCAAAAGCGCGTGCAAACTCCGGAAGCACCGGCTGCACGCTGTACAGCAGCGAGAAGGTGGCAAAGCCGGCCAGGAATAGGGCCAGGCGGATGCGGCCGCTGGCCGGCGCATCGGCGGCGGCGGCGTTGTCGGCAGGGCCGGCGGTGGCGCCCGGCAGGCTGCCGGTGCGGCGATCAGGAGGGGACACGGGCGCAGCATCGAGACGTGGGACGGCGAGTATTCGCCTGCGCTGACCCCCTGTCCAATATATGATTCTGGCAGTTTCCATATGCAGAACAGATAGAATGGAACTTCGCCACCTGCGCTACTTCCTGGCTGTCGCCGAGGAGGGCAACTTCACCCGCGCCGCAGCGCGGGTCGGCGTCGGCCAGCCGCCCTTGAGCCAGCAGATCCAGGCGCTGGAGCGCGATCTGGGCACGCCGCTGTTCCGGCGCACCCACAGCGGCGCCGAGCTGACCCCGGCCGGCGAGGCCTTCCTGGTCGAGGTGCGCCGCGTGCTCGCCGATGTGGAGCGCGCCGCCGAAACCGCACGGCGGGTGGCGCGCGGCGAATCCGGCCGGCTGCGGCTGGGCTTCACCGCCTCGGCCGCGTTCAACCCGGTGGTGCCGCACCTGATCCGCGACTTTCGCCGGCAATGGCCGCAGGTCGAGCTGTTGCTGGAAGAGACCAACACCGCCGGGCTGCTGCTGGCCCTGGCCGATGGCCGCCTGGACGCGGCCTTCGTGCGCTACGGCCTGAGCACGCCGCCCGACCTGCAACTGCTGCGCTTTGCCGACGAACCGATGAAGATCGCCGTGCCCACCGCGCATCGGCTGGCCGCCCGCAACAGCGCGCCACTGGCGGCGCTGGCGGGCGAACCGTTCATCCTGTTCCCGCGCAGCTTCGGGTCCAGCCTGTACGACGAGATCCTCGCCGCCTGCCGGCAATCCGGCGTGACCCTGCGCATCACCCAGGAGGCGCCGCAGATGTCGTCCATCGTCAACCTGGTCGCCGCCGAACTGGGCGTGTCGGTGGTGCCGGCCTCCACTGCGCAGCTGCAGCTGCCCGGCGTGCGCTATCTGGATATCGAAGGCCAGATGCCGCTGGCCCGGCTGGCCCTGGCAGTCGCGCCGGGCGCCCTGGACACCGCGCCACTGGTCCAGCATCTGTGGGCGCTGGCGGAAGTGCTGTGAGCCAGGCTGATCTCGAGCCGACAGCACCACGGTTGTTGTAGGAGCGCACCCGTGCGCGACGTGGCTCTCCCGGTAAGGCCCTCGCGCACAGGTGCGCTCCTACACCTGCCAACAGATGGCCAGATGCCGCTGGCCAGGCTGGCGCTGGCGGAAGTGCTGTGAGCCAGGCTGATCTTGAGCCGACAGCACCACGGTTGTTGTAGGAGCGCACCCGTGCGCGATGTGGCTCTACCGGTAACGCCCTCGCGCACAAGTGCGCTCCTACACCTGCCAACAGATGGCCAGACGCCGCTGGCCAGGCTGGCCCTGGCGGAAGTGCTGTGAGCCCGGCTGATCTCGAGCCGACAGCACCACGGTTGTTGTAGGAGCGCACTTGTGCGCGATGTGGCTCTCCCGGTAACGCCCTCGCGCACAAGTGCGCTCCTACCTGCCAACAGATGGCCAGATGCCGCTGGCCAGGCTGGCGCTGGCGGAAGTGCTGTGAGCCAGGCTGATCTCGAGCCGACAGCACCACGGTTGTTGTAGGAGCGCACCCGTGCGCGATGTGGCTCTACCGGTAACGCCCTCGCGCACAAGTGCGCTCCTACCTGCCAACAGGCGGAAAGATGTTGGATTGCGTTGTCTGCCACCAGCGGTGGCGCTGGTTCTCTTGATCCGAGGTCTGATCCACACACCCTCAGCCGCACCCGAAGCCATCGATCCTGTGGGAGCACGCATGCCCGCAATGCTGCTTGCGTGGCGACATCATCGCGGCCAGGGCCTTCGCTGCAGACAGCATGCACGTTGCCAGCGCGCGCAGGTGCCCTGCCGAATCCGCGCACACCATCCGGGCACACCGCTTGACCTCAACCGCGATTGAGGTCGTTCAATGCCTGCACCTTCCATCACCTGCGCCCGCCATGCATCTTCGCCATCTGTTGCTGCCCTGCCTGGATCCCGACCTCAGCCTGCGCTTCTATCGCGAGGTACTGCAGCTGCCGCAGCACGGCAACAGCATCCGCATCGGCTGGAGCAGCCTGGAATGCGTGCAGGCGCAGCAGCCGGTGGGCAGCGTGCATCTGGCGTTCAACGTGGCGCCGTCGCGCTTCGACGCCGCTGCGCAATGGATCGGCGAGCGCAGCAAGCTGCTTGCCGATCCACATGGGCGTCGGCAGTTTCAACTGGACGGCGTATGGCAGTCGCGATCGGTGTATTTCGCCGGCCCCGACGGCGCGGTACTCGAGTTGATCGCGCGTCGGGCGGTGCAGGACGTGGCCACCGGCGACGGCGTGTTCCACGGCGACGAGTTGCTGTGCGTGAGCGAGATCGGCTTACCCAGCAACGATGTCGCGGTGGTGACCAGCAGCGTCGCCCATCACTTCGGCGTGCGGCCGTTTGCGCCGGCGCTCGCGGGTTTTGCCGCGCTGGGCGACGATGATGGCTTGTTGATCGTGGTCGATCAGGCGCGGCGCTGGTTTCCGCAGCAGCGGCAGCTGCCGTGGGCCAGCGGCGTGCGGGTCAGCGTGGATGCACCGCAACCGGGGCTGCGCTTGCGCGATGCGCAGGGCTGGGAGTTGCTGGCGGCGTGATCGTCCACGCCGCGCAGGTTATGCCGCCGCTGCAGGCGCGGGCAGACGGAAGAACGCCCGCGCCGCCGCGGTGCTGTTGGCCGCGGTCAGCGCCACCTCCTCGCCACGATCGCGTGCGAGTTCGTCGACGATATGCGACAGGAACATCGGCTCGTTGCGGCGGTCCTTGGGCATCGGCTTGAGCGTACGCGGCAGCAGGTACGGCGCGTCGGTTTCGATCATCAAGCGGTTGGCCGGGATGTTGCGTACCAGCTCGCGCAGATGCAGGCCGCGGCGCTCGTCGCACAGCCAGCCGGTGATGCCGATGTAGTAATCGCGGTCCAGGTAGTCGAACAGTTCTTCGCGGCTGCCGGTGAAGCAATGCACCACCGCCGGGCCGAGGCGGCCATCGAAGCTGCGCATGATCGACAGGAAATCGTCGTGCGCCTCGCGCTGATGCAGGAACAGCGGCTTGCCGTTGTCGGCAGCCAGTTGCAGCTGGCGCTCGAAGGCCTTGTGCTGGGCCGGACGCGGGGCGAAATCGCGGAAATAATCCAGCCCGCATTCGCCCACCGCCACCACCTGCGGGTGCGCCTGCAGCGTGCGCATTTCGGCCTCGCATTCGGCGGTGAACTCCACTGCGTGGTGCGGGTGCACGCCGGCGGTGGCGTAGAGGAATCCGGGATGTTGCTGGGCCAGCTGCAAGGCCAGCGGCGAATGCTCGCGGCTGGCACCGGTGATCACCAATTGCGCAACGCCTGCCTCGCGTGCGCGTTGCAGCACGGCGTCGCGGTCGCGGTCGAAGGAGTCGTGGGTGAGGTTGGCGCCGATATCGATCAACTGCATGTTGCGGTGTCGTGTGGGGAGAGCCGGGCAAGTGTAGCGAGTGGGGGTTGTGTGCGCTTAGCGCTTCGCGTCCCTTCTCCCGCCGGGAGAAGCTGGCGCGTAGCGCCGGATGCGGGTGCGAGCGAAGCCTCGCATGATCAACCACCCAATGTGGTGTCGCCCGGTCCCCTCACCCCAACCCCTCTCCCGCAGGAGAGGGGCTTTGCTCCCTTCTTCCAGGAGAGAAAGGGGTTCAACCCACCACCGGCACCACCATTGCATCGATCTTCGCCGCCAGCGCCTGGATCGTCAGCAGCGCCGAGCGCGACAGCTGCCGCTGCGGGGCCACGCACAGCGCCAGCGTCATCGGCTTGGTCAGGTGGCGGCGGAATGGCACGAACGCCAGGCGGCCGTCGGCCACATCCGGCGCGGCGTCCAGCCACGACATCAGGCCCACGCCGGCACCGGCGCGCACCAACCCGCGCAGGGTGCGCACATCGTTGCAGTGGGTCAGCCGCTTCACGTCGATGTGCTGGCGTTGGTACAGCACCTTGGCATGCTCGCCGACGATAAGCGGGGCGGCCGGCAGCAGCAGGCGGTGTTCCAGCGTTTCGCTCAGCTGCAGCTCGGTGCGGGTGCTGAGCGGGTGGCCGACCGGCATCGCAATCCCCAACGGAATGTCGGCAAAGGCGCGCACCTCCAGGTCCACGCTGCTCACCGGGTCCAGCAGCAGGCCGATGTCCACATCGGCCGAGGTCACCATTTCCATCACCCGCTGGTTGCGCGCGGTGGACAGGTTGAAGGTGATGCCGGGGTACTCCTGCACCAGCGCCGCCACCGCCTCCGGCACCACGCCCTCGCTGAGCGCGTCGATCATGGCGATCTCCACGTGCCCGCGGCGCAGCCCCTTGAGCTCGTCAAAGCGCTCCAGGGTGCGGGCGTAGGCCTTCTCCCAGCCGCGCACGTCCACCAGCAGCAGCTCGCCGGCGGCGGTCAGCCGCAGCCGGCCGGGCAGGCGTTCGAACAGCTGCGCGCCCAGCTCTTCCTCGGCCTTGAGGATCTGACGGTCGATCGCCGAGGCCGACACGTGCAGCACGTCAGAAGCCTTGCGGATGCTGCCGCAGCGGGCCACTTCGACGAAGTAACGGGTGAAGCGGGAAAAGGTCAGCATGCGGCGGGGCTCGGTTGGCGTTGCATTTTTTGCAATGGCTTGGCTGAAAATCGATGTTTGATAACACACCCCCGGCTTCCTAGAGTCAATCCGGCACCGCTCCCGCCCTACGCCAGAGACTGGACCCATGGATGTCGCCGTCCCCGCCCTGCCGCTGCACTGCACCTTCGAGGCCGCCGACTGGCAGCGCCTGGCCCAGCACTGGCACGCGGTGGCGCTGAGCAGCGAGGTCGGGCAGGCGCCGTTCAAGGCCACCCTGCTGGACGAGCCGCTGGTGCTGTACCGGCTGGGCGAGGAATTGGTGGCCGCGCGCGATGTCTGCCCGCACCGCGGCGTGCCGCTGAGCATGGGCACCGCCGATGGCGGCGGCGTGGTCTGCGCCTACCACGGGCTGCGCTTCGGTTCGGGCGGGCGCTGCAACCACATCCCCGCCAGCCCCAGCCAGAACATCCCGGCCAAGATGCGCCTGCACACCTACGCGGTGGCCGAGCGCTACGGGTTGATCTGGGTGTGCCTGGCCAAACCGGCTGGCGTCAGCGCGGCCGAGGTGCAGATTCCGCCGATGCCCGGCTGGGACGAGGACGGCTTCCAGCAGATCGTCTGCCCGGCCTTCGACATCGGCGGCAGTGCCGCGCGCCAGCTGGAGGGCTTCATCGACGTGGCGCATTTCGCCTTCGTGCACACCGCCACCTTTGCCCAGCCGGACAAGCGCGAGGTGCCGGCCTACACCACCACCGAGACGCCGACCGGTTTCAATGCCGACTACCTGAGCTCGGTGGCCAACTATTCGGTGGACATGCCGCTGCCGGACGTGGACCCGGATTTCCAGTGGCTGCGCCATTTCGAGGTGCATCTGCCGTTCACCGCCACCCTCACCATCCACTTCCCGGTGCCGGGCAAGCGGCTGGTGATCATGAACGCAGCCAGCCCGGTGTCTAAGCACAAGACGCGCCTGCTGGTGCCGATCGCGCGCAACTTCGACACCCATCTGCCGGTGGAGGACGTGCACGCCTTCAACCTGCGCGTGTTCGAGGAAGACCGCGCCATGGTCGAGGCGCAGCGCCCGGAATACCTGCCGCTGGACCCGCTGCTGGAAGTGCATATCCCGGCCGACCGCAGTTCCATCGCCTATCGCCGTGGCCTGCGCAGCCAGGGCTATAGCGACTTCTTCCTGCGCTGACCGCCAAGGAGCACGCCATGCAGTTGCACGAGGTCCGCGTTGCCGAGGTCTTCGACCAGGGCCATCGCCAGCGCGCGATCCGGCTGGAGCCGGTCGGCGCGGAATTGCCGGCCTTCGAGGCCGGCGCGCATGTGGACCTGCATCTGCCCGACGGCATGATCCGCCAGTACTCGATCGCCAGCGCACCGCATGTGCGCGACCACTACCTGCTGTGCGTGAAGCTGGCCGACGCCTCGCGCGGCGGCTCGCGGCATCTGTGCGAGCAGCTGAGCACCGGCGACCGCCTGCGTATCTCCACACCGCGCAACCTGTTTCCGCTGCATCCGGGCGAGCGCCACGTGCTGCTAGCCGCCGGCATCGGCATCACCCCGCTGCTGTCGATGGCCGAAGCGCTGGAAGCGCGCGGCGAACCCTTCGTGCTGCACTACTACGCCCGCCGGCACGCCGACGTGGCGTTCGGGCAGCGGCTGCAGCAGGGCTTCGCGCACGGCCAGGTGCAGGTGCATCTGAGCGACGGCGGCGAGAGCCCGCGCGTGCATGTGCCCGAGGAATTGGGCCAGGCGCGTGCGCGCGACCAGCTGTACCTGTGCGGGCCGGCCGCCTTCATGGACCACTACACGCTGCTTGCCAGGGCGCACGGCTGGACGGCGGAGCAACTGCACCGCGAACACTTCGCCGCCGCAGAGCCCGGCATCGCCCACGCTGCCGACAGCGCCTTCGAAGTGGAGCTGGCCGCCAGCGGCCGCGTGGTGCAGGTGCCGGCCGGCTGCAGCATCGCCAGCGCCCTGCTGGACGCCGGCATCGAGGTGCCGCTGTCCTGCGAGCAGGGCATGTGCGGCGCCTGCCTGACCGGCGTTCTGGCGGGCACCCCCGATCACCGCGACAGTGTGCTCAGCGACAGCGAACACGCGCAGAACCGGCAGATCACGCTGTGCTGTTCGCGTAGCCGCTCCCCGCGGCTGGTGCTGGATCTTTGAGGCGGCCTGTGTGCGGCGGATGCCTGTGCAGCGCTGCCGCGAGTGCGGCCATTGCCTCATGACGATGGTCCTGCCGGTGCGATTGGTGAGCACTGCAGATGAGCATGCGTTGTGCCGCCGATCGTCATGACCTGCGCGCGGCCGCAGCGCATCACCCGTACATCGCGTGCCCGCTGCCGGAAACGGCCTGGTCGCTGCAGCGCGCTTGCCTGCGCTGCGCTGATGTGCCGCGTCAGGCCTGGTGTGCCGATGTGCAGGACGCTGCGGGAGATTCGCAAGCGACGAAGCAGCGCTTGTCGATCCGCAGGCATTGCTGGTGGCGCGTCGCCTCATGCAGCACTAAGCCGCCTTGCAACCTCGCCCAGGCGTCCACCCACCGATACGAGCTTCAGCACCAGCAAAAACCCACTCCAGTGCTGGCCGTCCACCACGCATGCAAGGCATGCTTCGCATCTACCGGCGTGATTGCGCCATTGCCGTTCTTTTCGAGCTTTCCATCGCATGTCCATCGTTCATCGCAGTCTGATTGTGGCGCTATGCCTGCTGTTGCCCACCGCCGCACAGGCACGCAGCCAAGCCACCCCTGCACAGCAACGCGAGCAGCAGGTGGCGCAGCTGCTGCGCACCGCCGCCGATCAACCTGCGCAGCTGCGTGCCTGGCTGCAGGCGATGCCCAAGGGCGGCGACCTGCATAACCATCTGTCCGGCTCGGTGTATGCCGAGGACTACCTGCAGTGGGCCAGCGAGGATGGCGCCTGCGTGCAGCTGGACGACCTGAGCCTGCGCGCGCCGCCGTGTGGCAACGGCCAGGAGCCGGCACGCGACCTTGCAACACGCAATGCCGCGCTGTATGGCCGGGTGGTGGATGCCTTGTCGATGCGCAAGTTCCTGCCCAGCCCGTCGCAACCCACCGGACACGATCAGTTCTTCGGCACCTTCGGCAAGTTCGACGCGGTGGTGCGCACGCGCGTTGCCGACACCGTGGCCGCGGTGCTGGAGCAGGCCGCACGCGACCGCGTGCCCTATGTGGAAATCATCGCCAACCCGCCGCAGATGGATCAGGCCGCAAAACAGATGCAGTCCTTGCCCTGGAAGGGCGACGACGATGCGGCCAACCTGCGCGCCTTGCAGGATGCCTTGCCACCGCTGGTGCAGGCCGCACAGCGCGCGCTTGCCGACACCGATGCCCAGGTGCGCCGCGTGCTGCACTGCGACCAGCCCGATGCGCGTCCCGGCTGCCAGGTCACCTACCGCTACGTGCCTTACGTGCTGCGCGTGTTGCCGCAGCCGATGGTGTTCGGGCAGATGGCGCTGGCGCATGCGCTGATCGCCGCCGGCGGCAGCCGCGCGGTGGCGTTGAACATCGTCGCGCCCGAAGACAACCCGGTGGCACTGGCCGATTACGCGCGGCACATGGCGATGTTCCGGTTCTTCGCCGCGCACTACCCCGACGTGCCGCTGTCCCTGCATGCCGGCGAGCTGGCCCTGGGCCTGGTGCCGCCGGCGCAACTGCGCTCGCATATCCGCCAGGCGGTGGACGCCGGTGCGCGCCGCATCGGTCATGGCGTGGACCTGCCTTATGAAGACGACGCCGACGGCCTGCTGCAGCGCATGCGCCGCCAGCAGGTTGCGGTGGAGATCAACCTCACCAGCAACGATGTGATTCTTGGCGTCAAAGGCCCCGCACATCCGCTGGCGATGTATCTGCGCGCCGGCGTGCCGGTGGTGCTGTCCACCGACGATGCCGGCGTCTCCCGCGCGGACATGACCCACGAATATCAACGCGCGATGCAGGAACAGGGCATCGATTACCCCACCCTCAAACAGCTCGCCCGCAACGGCCTGACCTACAGCTTCCTGCCGGGCACCAGCCTGTGGGATGCCGGCGGTAACGCTGCGCAGGCCTGCGCCACTGCGTTGCAGCGCGAAACCGATGATGCTGCCTGTCGCGCATTCCGCCAGGGTAGCGAGAAGGCCCGGCTGCAATGGCAGCTGGAAACCGACCTGGCCCAGTACGAGCGCACGTTGTTGAATGCAGGAGCGCGCCAGAGCGCGAACGGGCTTTACCGGTAACCCCCCGTCGCGCGCAGGCACGCTCCTACCAACGCCCTCGATCCATCGCCGCTGCAATGCATTCAACCTTCCACGACAAAAACGCAATGACCGACCCGCACGCCACTTCATCCAGACGCCGCGTCATTCTCGAAGACGACATCGACGGCTTCACACCCGCGCAGCTGCTGCTGTTGCAGTCGCCCGAGGTCGAGGTGCTGGGCATCAGCGCGGTCAGCGGCAACATCTGGCGCGACGAAGTGCTGGCGCATAGCTGCCGACTGCTGGAATTGGCTGGTCACCCCGACATCCCGGTGCTGCCCGGCCCGGTGCATCCGTTGCTCAACAGCGAACTGGCCACTGAGCGCTGGGAAGCGCTCTACGGCAAGCTGGTCTGGAAAGGTGCCTGGACCAGGCACTGGGTGGATGGCGATACCGTGCAAAGCGCGCCGCGTTATCACGCCCACGACGTGGTGCCCGACCTGCCGTTGGGCAATCCCAGCGTGGTGCGCGCGTCCGACGAGCCGGCTGCGTTGTTCATGCTGCGCATGGTGCGCCAGTATCCGGGCGAGGTGAGCATCATTGCCACCGGCCCGTTGACCAATCTGGCGCTTGCGCAATCGCTGGATCCGGCCTTCGCCACGCTGGCGCGCGAGCTGGTCTACATGGGCGGCAGCCTCAACCCACGCCAGCAACGCAACAGCATCAGCGCGCAGCAGTTCGCGCGCGAGTTCGTCAACTCGCCACGCCGCGAATTCAATATCCGCTGGGATCCGGAAGCGGCCAGCATCGTCATGCGCGCCCCCTGGCGCAGGATCACCATGGTGCCGGTGGATCCATCGACCGCGACCGAACTCACGCCCGACCTGCTGGCGCGCATGAGCGCGGCCGATACCAGCATCGGCCATGCCTTGCGCCGCCGCGAACCGGGTTTTCCGATGTGGGACGAACTGGCCACTGCGGTATGGCTGCGGCCCGAGCTGGCGACACGGACCGAGACGCTCTACGTCGATACCAACACCGCCTTCGATGCCGGCTACGGCGACATCCTGTCGTGGGCACCGGGGTACCAGCCGGGCCTGGGCGAGCAGGCGCAGACCGTGGTGCACGCGGTGGATATCGAAGCGTTCGAACAGCTGCTGGTAGACCACCTCACCGCGCCGCAACCACCAGCAGTCGGCTTGCCGCTCCCCCCTCTCCCCTCGGGAGAAGCTGCCCGAGGCGCGGATGAGGCTGCGGCATCCCAATCCCGACTCCCGACTAGCGAATCCCCGCTTCCAACCAGGTGACCCCATGCAACTCCCAGCGCAGTGGCAGGCCGGCATCGATCGCAATACCGAGGTCCTGCGTGGCCACGCGCAGCTGCTCGCCAGCTTCAACGCGCCGCGCCCCGCCGCACCGGACACCACCACGCCGCGCGGGCTGATCGCCTCCATCGTCAGCACCACCCACAGCCAGCCCACCCTGGCCGCACGCCTTGCCACGCAGACGCTCACGCGCATCAACCAGGCCAACGACAGCCTGCGCGCGATCACCCGCCTGCTGCCCGCACGCGCCGCCGCCGATGCCGCGCGCGTGCAGGCCGCGCTGGCCGGCGGCAGCGACGGCGGTGCCTTGGCCGGGGTGCCGTTCGTGGTCAAGGATCTGTTCGACGTCGCCGGACAGGTCACCACCGCTGGCGCCGTCATGCGCGCGCAGTGCGCGCCCGCCAGCCGCGATGCGGCCGTGGTGCAACGGCTGAGCGACGCCGGCGCGGTGCTGGTCGGCACCGCCAACATGGACGAATTCGCCTACGGCTTCGCCACCGTCAACGCGCACTACGGCACCACCGCCAACCCGCACGATCACCGTCATCTGGCCGGTGGCTCGTCGGGCGGTTCGGCCGCCGCGGTGGCCGCCGGGCTGGTGCCGTTCGCGCTGGGCTCGGACACCAACGGCTCCATCCGCGTCCCGGCCGCGCTATGCGGCGTATACGGCCTGCGCCCCACGCACGGCGCATTGCCGCTGGATGGCGTGTTCGGCTTCGTCGATGCGCTGGATGTGGTCGGCCCGTTCGCCAGCTCCATCGCCGACCTGCGCCGCGTCCATGAAGTCATGCTCGGTCAGCCGCTGGCGTCGTGCAATGCCGGCAGCCTGCGCATCGCCCGCCTGGGCGGCTGGTTCCAGCGCAACCTGGATCCCGAGCTGGATGCCGGCCTCGGCACGTTGCTGACCGCCTGCAACAGCAACACCCTCATCGAATTACCCGAAGCAGAACGCGCCCGCGCCGCCGCCTTCGTGCTCACCGCCGCCGAGGGCGGCCACCGCCATCGCGCCGGCCTGAGCACGCAGGCCGAGCGGTTCGACCCGGCCACCCGCGACCGCCTGCTCGCCGGCCTGCAACTGCCAGCCAGCGCGGTGGCCGATGCGCACCGCTTCGCGCAGTGGTTTGGCGCCGCCATGCAGCGCCTCTGGGACGAGGTGGATGTGTTGATCGCCCCGGCCACACCCTGCGTGGCGCCGCGCATCGACCAGGACACCATCCAGATCGACGGCCTGCCGGTGTCCGCACGCGCCAACCTGGGGATCTTCACCCAGCCGCTCGGCCTGGCCGCCTGCCCGGTGCTGGCCGCGCCGTTGCCGCGCCCCGGTCGCCTGCCGCTGGGCGTGCAGCTGATTGCCGCACCCGGCCGCGAAGACCGCCTGTTCGCGCTCGCCGCGCAACTCGAACGCGACGGCCTGCTGGCCTTCAGCCCACCGGCGGAGACGTGCTGATGCTGCACACCTTGCGCGCGCGCCGCGGCGTGGTCGTGGCCCCGCACCATCTGGCCGCACAGGCCGGGCGCGATGTGCTGCGCGACGGCGGCAATGCCATCGAAGCGGCCGTCGCCACCGCCGCCTGCCTGGCCGTGGTCTATCCGCACATGACCGGTATCGGTGGCGACGGCTTCTGGCTGATCCACGATCCCGACGGCCGCGTGCACGCCATCGACGCCTGCGGCCGTGCCGCACAGGCTGCAACACTGGAGTTCTATCGCGGCCACAGCAGCATTCCGTGGCGCGGCCCGGGCGCGGCCAATACCGTCGCCGGCACCGTCGCCGGCTGGGCGCTTGCCCTGCAGCACGCAGGCGGCGGCCTGTCGCTGCAGCGCCTGTTGCAGGACGCCATCCACCACGCCAGCGCCGGCGTGCCGGTGACGCTGGGCGGTGCGCACATCGCCACCAGCAAGGGGGTCGAGCTGCGAGTGCAACCCGGTGCCTACGCGGACATCTTCGAACCCCACGGCACTCCGCTGCACGAAGGCGCACTGCTGTATCAGACGCAGCTCGCACATACCCTGCAGCGGCTGGCCGACCACGGCCTGGACAGTTTCTATCGCGGCGCATTGGCCGACGACATCGCCGCCGACCTGCAGGCGCTCGGTAGCCCGCTACGCGCGCACGATCTTGCTAGCCACCGTGCCGACGCCAGCGTACCGCTCTCGGTCGCCATTCGTGGTGCGCGCCTCTACAACCACGCACCGCCCACGCAAGGCCTGGCCTCGCTGCTGATCCTTGCCTTGTTCGATCGCCTGCAGGTCGCACAGCCCGACAGCTATGCGCACCTCCACGGCCTGATCGAAGCCAGCAAACAGGCCTTCCTGATCCGCGACGCACACCTCGGCGACCCCGACTGGATGACGCTGGACGCACAGGCGCTGCTCGATGACAGTGGCGCACTCGATGCGCTCGCCGCACGCATCGACATGCGCAGCGCGCTCCCCTGGCCGCAGCCCTCGCAGGCCGGCGACACCGTCTGGTTCGGCGCCATCGACGCGCACGGCCGCGCGGTCAGTTGCATCCAGTCCACCTATTTCGAATTCGGCTCCGGTCTGGTGCTGCCACGCACCGGCATCACCTGGCAAAACCGCGGCTGCAGTTTCCGCCTTGCCCCCGACGGCTGGAACGCACTCGCCCCGGGCCGTAAACCCTTCCACACCCTCAACCCGGCGCTGGCCACCTTCGACGACGGCCGCGTCATGGCCTACGGCACCATGGGTGGCGAAGGCCAGCCACAAACCCAGGCGGCGATCTTCTCCCGCTACGCGCGTTTCGGCGTGTCGCTGCAACAGGCCATCACCGCACCACGCTGGTTATTGGGACGCACCTGGGGCGAAGAGAGCACATCACTCAAGCTGGAAGACCGCTTCGATCCGGCACTGGTGCAGGCACTGCGCGATGCCGGGCATGCGGTGGACCTGTTGCCCGCCTACAGCTCGGTGATGGGACACGCAGGCGCGCTGGTGCGCGAGGCCGATGGCGTGATCAGCGGAGCAAGCGATCCGCGATCCGATGGTGCGGTGGCTGGGTGGTGATGGTCGGGCGTGGTGATGCTTGCTGCGCCTGCGTGGTGACGGGCAGACATCCCTGCCCGCCAATCAGGCGATCGGGTCAGAGCGTGCTTGCACGCCAGCACCGGCTAGCGCGCAGGACCGAGACTGCAGCCAGTTGCAGGCCGACAAGGTGAACATGTCATAGACTCTGGGCATGCTCTCCAAGGCGACGATGGCGGACTCAACCACGCCGTTCACCGGACAGGACGCACCTGCTTTCTTGGGCATGCATGGCGATGGGTAAGCTACGTCGCCGTGCTTATTTCGACAGACGCATCAACCCTTCCACCAAGGAGAGCCATATGACAGAGCAAGAAGACAACCAACCCAGCCTGGAAGACGTCAAGCTGGCGTTCGACGGCCAGAGCCTGGATTGGTATCTGCAGAAGCTGGTCGCAACGGTCAACAGCTCGAACGTGCAGTTCGGCATCACGCTGTTTGTCGAGGGCATCATCGTGTCCGGCCAGCTGGTCAGCGGCAAGCAGTACTTCGAGGCGTTTGCGCAGGAATTCTCTGCCGCCTACCCCGGCGATGCCGAGGAAAAAGAGGATATCCGTCGTGCGTTTGCCAGCCACGCCAGCATCTACGACACCGAGGAAGATGCGCAGCAAAGCAGCCGGCCGCCGCAGTTCATTCACCTGATCGACTCGCGTTGCTTCTCGCCCGGCGGCCAGCCCCTGCCCAGCAACCGTGGTGTGCTCTGGCGCGGCAAGGTCAATGCCGTGTCCGGCTTCACCCTGGGATCGCTGTCGGCCGATTGAGCCTGACAAGTTCCGCGTTGGTGTGAGGTGCTCGTCATCTCACATCGGACTGTTGGAGATAACGCCAGGAGTCCGCCACGACGGCACAACAGCCACACGCGCTTGCGCTTGCTGACAACGGTGCGCTCGCCAACGTTTTCCGTTGTCTCTCGGCATCAGACCGGCGCTGCTCGATGGCAGCAGCACCGGCCATGCGGCAATACCTACGCAGACACCTTGGGTGTGCGCCGCGAGAGGGAGCCAAGCACTGCCTCTGGCGTCGTTGCGTGGCACGGGCCGACGTCCGCGCAATGCGCGCCGCATCGTGCGATCGCCATCGCTCACGGCTGTAAGCGATCGCCACGCCCTGCAACCAGTGACGCGGCCAACAGCAACACGCTGGCACCGACAAAGGTGGCGCCGATCGACACATGATCCAGCAGCACGCCGCCTGCGGCCCCGCCCAGCATGATGGAGAGCTGGATTGCGGCAACCATCAGGCCGCCACCGCTCTCCGGTGCGTCCTTGACGCAGCGGCTCAACCAGGTGGACCAGGCCACCGGCATCGCCGCGTTGAGCGTGCCCCAGGCAATCATCGCCACGGCCACGGCCCACACCAGGTGACCGGCCAGCAGCATGCCGATGGTCGCCACACCCAGTGCGACCGGCAGTACGCTGAGCAGGGTGAACAAGCGCTTCGGCACCAACGCGGTGGCGGCATAGGTACCGACGAATCCGGCCAGGCCCAGGCCGAGCAGCAGCAACGACAGTTGCGACACATCGACCTGCGCAACGGTTTCCAGAAACGGGCGGAAGTAGGTGAAGGCAGAAAACGCACCGGCAAATCCGAGCATCACCGCGAGCATGGCGCGCGCAACATAGCGACGCTTCAACAACGTGACGATGCCGCTCAGCGAAGTTGTGCCCTGTGCGGGCATCGATGGCAGGCTGCGCCATTGCCAGGCGATGGTCAGCGCAACCAACGGCAACATGCCCCAGAACACCCCGCGCCAGCCGATGGTGGCGCCCAGATAGCTGCCCAATGGCGCGGCGAATGCAGCAGCGACTGCGTTACCGATAAACACGATGCCCAACGCCTTGGGCACCGCATGCTCGGGCATGATGCGCATCACCGTGGCGGTGGACAATGCCCAGAAGCCGCCGATGGTGATGCCGAGCAACGCGCGCGCCACCATCAACATGCCGAAGCTGTGCGCATTGGCGATCAACAGCAGCGACAACAGCATCACCCCGGTCAGTGCGATCAACACATGGCGCCGGTTGAAGCGCGACGACAGCGGTGCGATCAGCAGGCTGGCGACCACCGCGAACAGGCCGGAGATCGAGATCGCCTGGCCGGCCATGCCGGCACTGGCGTGCAGATCGGCGGCGATCGGCGTAAGCAGGCTGACCGGCATGAATTCGGAGGCGATCAGCAGCGCAACGCAGAGCGACATCGAGCCGACCGCGCTCCAGGTCTGGCGGGTTGCGACGGCTGCGGCGCGCGAGGATGGATCGGTAGCGAGCGAACTGGCTTGCATGTGGAGCCTTTGTGCGAAGTGGAATGCGAGACGAACGCCACGCCGCAAGCGCGCTGACGCCGCGCTTGATCGCGAACCTGGTGTTCGGAGGGGATGCGCCGCAGGCAGCGATGCACTGCATCGACCTGTCAGCGCAGCGACGCACGACGGGCGCAATGCAGCAACGGGCGCTGCGGCTCGGGCGTGTGCGTGTCTGGATGTGCTGCAGCTTACGCAGGCCGTGAACAGCGATAAAGATGGCGGATGCGCACGGGCTTATGAAGCCCGCTCATCAACCACTTGCCTGCGTCGAGCGCCTCTGCCTGGCGCGGACCCTCAACCCTTGTAGCGCAGCGCATCCACGACGAGGTTGAAGGCGGACGAGGAATGGCGGCGGCTGGGATAGAACGCGTGCAAGCCCGGCCAGGTCGGCGACCAGTCCTTCATCACCCAGCGCAGCCGTCCGGCCTTGATATGCGGGCGCGCCAGATCCTCCTGCACGAACGCGATGCCGAAGCCATCCACCGCCGCGTCCAGCGCTTCGTAGGTGCCGTTGAAGGTCAGCTGGCCATCCACGCGCACGATGACTTCGCGGCCGTCCTTTTCCAGCTCCCAGGCGTAGATGCCACCGGCGGTCTTCATGCGCAGGTTGATGCAGCTGTGCGCGGTGAGATCCTGCGGCGTCTTGGGGATGGGCCGACGCGCGAAATAGGACGGCGCGGCGACGATGGCCATGCGCATGTCCGGTGCGATGCGCGCGGCGATCATGTCCTTTTCCACCTGGTCGCCCAGCCGTACACCCAGGTCGTAACGGTCCGCAACGATGTCGGTCAGGCCGTTGTCGACCACGATCTCGACCTTGATCTCTGGGTAGTCGCGCAGCAGCCTGGACAGCTTGGGCCACAGGATCGCGCGCGCGGCGTAGTCGGTGGCGGTGATGCGCACGGTGCCTGCGGGCGTGTCGCGCATTTCGCCGAGCGCAGACAGCGCCTCCTCGATTTCGGCAAAGCGCGGCGCCACCGTCTGGATCAGCCGCTCGCCGGCTTCGGTCGGCGCCACGCTGCGCGTGGTGCGGGTCAGCAGGCGCAGACCCAGCGTCGCTTCCAGCCCGCGGATGGTGTGACTCAGCGCCGACTGCGAAACGCCCAGCTTGGCGGCAGCGCGGGTAAAGCTGCCCTCGCGAACGATGGCGATCAGCGCCAGAAGGTCCTTGAAGTTGTCGCGCGCCATTGGTGAATCTCTTTCATGGAATCCACATGACTGTAGCAGCCGGTGAAAAAGGAATCCCAAAGCCCCGCTCTTGCGGGAGAGGGGTTGGGGTGAGGCTACGGCTGCTCAGCTATCTCGACGCTGCCGCACCCGCATCCGCCCTTCGGGCAGCTTCTCTCGGAGGGAGACGGAACAACGCCGGCCACGAGCTGCCCGTCGCATTTTTTGCAACGCCCAACCCTAAAAAAACCGCTTTGGGGTGACGGGGCCGGTTCGTATAGTCGATTCGACGGCCGCCGCCGGCCGCGCAAGCACCTGATGCCATTGCTGCGAGGCGACCAACGTTGGCGATATCCGCCCCCTTTCCACACCGCCTGCGGAGGCTCCATGCATCAGTCCCTGTCGCATCGCGGTCCTGGCAGCTGCGTTGAAACAACACCCCCGCACGGCCCCCAATGCTGAGCGCGCAACGCCGCTCACCCGTCCACAGCTCGGGCGCACGCGCGGTCGGCCGCTGCGACGCCCTGGGTGTTCCGCCCTACAGCGACACACCCGGCGGGCTGTTCCGCGCCTGGCTCAGCCCGGCGCATCGCGCCGCCGTCGCACAGGTGGGCGAATGGATGCGCCAGGCCGGCATGCAGGTGCGTCTGGACGCAGCGGCCAACCTGATCGGGCGTTACGAAGGCGCGCATGCCGACGCACCTGCGCTGCTGATCGGCAGTCATCTGGACAGCGTGCGCGATGCCGGGCGCTATGACGGCCCGCTCGGCATCCTGCTCGGCATCGAATGCGTCGCCGCGCTGCACGCCCAAGGGCGGCGCCTGCCGTTCGCGATCGAGGTGATCGCCTTCGGCGATGAGGAAGGGTCGCGCTTTCCTGCCTCGATGTTCTGCAGCCGCGCCGTCGCCGGCACGCTCGACCCCGCCACGCTGGCGGTCACCGACGCGGCCGGCACCGACGTGGCCAGCGCGCTGGCCGACTGGGATCTGGACATCGCGCACCTACAACACGCCGCACGCGCGCCCGGCAGCGTGCTGGCCTATCTGGAAACCCATATCGAACAAGGCCCGGTGCTGGAAGCCGAAGGCCTGCCGGTCGGCATCGTCACCGCGATCGCCGCGCAGCGGCGCTTCGCCCTGCGCTTCGACGGCCGCGCCGGCCACGCCGGCACCACCACCATGGCCTTGCGTCGCGATGCATTGAGCGCCGCTGCCGAGGCCCTGCTGGCGATCGAAGGGATTGCACGCGCCGGCAGCGACGACCTGGTCGCCACGGTCGGCAAGCTGCAGGTCGCACCCGGTGCCACCAACGTGGTGCCCGGCCGGGTGGACTGCACGCTGGACGTGCGTGCCGGCGACGATGCAACGCGCGATGCGGCAGTGCTGGAAATCGAACGCGCACTGGCCCGTATCAGCAAAACCCGCAACATCGCCATCGCCATCGACCCATTGCAGACGCTGGCCGCCAGCCCCTGCGCACCGGCACTGATGACCCGTCTGCAACACGCAGTCGCCGCACAAGGCGTCGCGCCGCGCCAGTTGGTGTCCGGCGCCGGCCACGATGCGATGGTGATGGCCGCGCTCTGCCCCACCGCGATGCTGTTCGTGCGCTGCGCCGGCGGCATCAGCCATCATCCGGACGAACACGTGGCCCCGGCCGATGCCGAGCTCGCACTGGCGGTCATGCGCCACTTCATCGAACACCTGGGAGATCCCCTTGTCACCTGATCTGCGTCACCTGCACACCTTCGGCGAGCTCGATCCCCCGCAACGGCTGTTGATGGGCCCGGGCCCGGTCAATGCGCATCCGCGCGTGCTGCGTGCGATGGCCGCCGATCTGCTCGGCCAGTTCGATCCGGAAATGACCACCTACATGAACGAGGTGATGGCGCTGTACCGGCCGCTGTTCGGCACCGAGAATCGCTGGACGTTTCTGGTCGACGGCACCGCGCGCGCCGGCATCGAGGCGGCGCTGGTGTCGCTGGTCAGCCCGGGCGACCGCGTGCTGGTGATCAACTTCGGCCGCTTCGGCCTGCTGCTCACCGAGATCCTGGGCCGGCTCGGTGCCGACGTGCACACCGTGGATGCGCCCTGGGGCGAGGTGGTGCCGCTTGCTGCAATCGCCGAGGCGATCGAGCGCGTGGCACCCAAATTGGTCGCTACCGTGCATGGCGACACCTCCACCACCATGGCCCAGCCGCTGGATGGCCTCGGCGCGCTGTGCCGCGCGGCCGGCGCGCTGAGTTACGTCGATGCCACCGCCACCATCGGCGGCATGCCCATCGCCAGCGATCGCTGGGACGTGGACGTGGTCACCGGCGGGCTGCAGAAATGCCTGGGCGGGCCGTCCGGCTCGGCGCCGATTACCGTCTCCGACGCGGCGGCCGAGGCGATCTTCGCGCGTCGCCATGTCGAGCGCGGCATCGTGCGCGAGGACATCGTCAACGGCAGCGGGCCGCGCATCGCCTCGAATTATTTCGATCTGGCGATGATCATGGATTACTGGTCGGACAAGCGCCTCAATCACCACACCGAAGCCACCACCATGTTGTACGGCGCGCGCGAATGCGCACGCGTGGCGCTGCAGGAAGGCCTGGACGCCCGCTTCGCCCGCCACGCCGCCGCCGGGCGTGCGGTGAGTGCCGGCATCCGCGCGCTGGGGCTGGAGGTGTTCGGCGACGATGCGCACCGCATGACCAATGTCACCGGCGTGGTGATTCCGCACGGCATCGACAGCGATGCGGTGCGCCGGCGCATGCGCGAGGATTTCGAGATCGAGATCGGTACCGCGTTCGGGCCGTTGCAGGGCAGGATCTGGCGCATCGGCGCGATGGGCTACAACGCGATGAAGCACAAGGTACTGATCACCCTGGCCGCGCTGGAAGCGGTGCTGCGCGCCGAAGGCTACGCCTGCACACCAGGGCTGGCGGTGGAAGCGGCACTGGCGGCCTGGCAAGCGGAGCCGCAGGCATGAACACGGCGCGCGACCTGGTCGGCTATGGCGCCACCCCGCCTGCAGCGCAGTGGCCCGGTGGCGCACGCATCGCGGTGCAGTTCGTCATCAATTACGAAGAGGGCGCGGAAAACTGCGTGCTCAACGGCGATGCCGGCTCGGAAGCCTTCCTGTCGGAGATGGTCGGCACGCAAGCGCAGCCCGGCGCGCGTGCCATGGCGATGGAAAGCCTGTACGAATACGGCAGCCGTGCCGGCTTCTGGCGGCTGCACCGGCTGTTCACTGCGCGCAATGTGCCGGTGACCGTATTCGGCGTGTCGCAGGCGCTGGCCTCCAATCCCGAAGCGGTCGCCGCGATGCAGGCCGCCGACTGGGAGATCGCCAGCCACGGCCTGCGCTGGATCGATTACCAGCATGTGGATGAAGCCACCGAGCGTGCGCATATCGCCGAAGCCATCGCCGTGCACACCCGCGCCACCGGCAGCCGCCCGCTCGGCTGGTACCAGGGCCGCACCAGCCCCAACACCGCGCGGCTGGTCGCCGAGGAAGGCGGCTTTGTCTACGATGCCGACAGCTACGCCGACGATGTGCCGTACTACGACCACCGGCACGGCCGTGCGCAGTTGATCGTGCCGTACACGCTGGACGCCAATGACATGAAATTCGTCGCCTACAACGGCTTTGCCGATGGCGAGCCGTTCTTCCGCTATCTGCGCGATGGCTTCGAGCAACTGCGCAGCGAAGGCGGGCGCATGCTGTCGGTCGGCCTGCACGGGCGCATCGTCGGCAAGCCGGCGCGCGCGGCGGCCCTGGCACGTTTCGTCGATCACGTGTTGGCCAGCGGCGATGCCTGGATTGCGCGCCGCATCGATATTGCGCGGCATTGGCTGCAGGTCCATCCGGCATGAGCATCGACACAGCCGACATCGACCTGCCCGAGGTGATCGCGCAAGTGACCGCCGCCTTCCATGCCTACGAACAGGCCCTGATGGACGACGACATCGCCGCAATGGATGCGCTGTTCCACCCGGCACCCAGCACGGTCCGCTACGGCGTGGGCGAGGTGCTGTACGGCATCGAGGCGATCCGCGCCTTCCGCATCGGCCGCGGCGGCTCGCCACAGCGCCAGCTCGCACATGTGGAAGTGCATGGCTTCGGCCACGACTTCGCCACCACGCATGCAGAATTTATCCGCGACGGCAGCAGCGCGCGCGGCCGCCAGAGCCAGAGCTGGGTGCGTTTTGCCGACGGCTGGAAAGTGGTGGCCGCGCATGTGTCGCTGCAGGGGACGCATGCATGAGCGTGATCGACGACAGCGTGCTGGACGATGCCGCCTTCGTGGCGCGCTACCGCGAGCTGTTCGAGCATTCGCCGTGGGTGGTCGAACGCGCTGCACGGCGGCGCCCGTTCGCCGATGTGTACCGCGGGCTGATGCAGGTGGTGTTCGACGCGTCGCAGGAAGACCAGGTTGCGTTGATCCGCGCGCATCCGGAGCTGGCCGGCAAGGCGGCGATCGACCGCACGCTCACCGCCGCGTCGGCCGCCGAGCAGGCCTCGGCCGGGTTGGACCGGCTCAGCGAAGCCGAATTCAAGCGCTTCCACGCGCTCAATCAGGCCTATCGCCATCGCTTCGGATTTCCGTTCGTGATCTGCGTGCGGCTGCACGACAAGGCCGGCATCCTCGCCGCGCTAGAACGCCGGCTGGATGCCTCGCGCAGCGAAGAACTGTCCACCGCCCTCGCCGAGATCGGCAAGATCGTGCAACTGCGCCTGGAGGCACTGCCATGAGCCTGGCCCAACTCGAACGCGAGCTCCACCACGACCTGCAACGCCTGGCACATGGCGGCGATGCCTGGACGCAGCCGCGCGTGCATCCGGCAGGGCATGTGTATGACGTGGTCATCGTCGGCGCCGGCCAAAGCGGCCTGGGCGCGGCGTTCGCACTGCAACGCGAGCGCGTGCACAACCTGCTGGTCATCGATGAGAACCCGGCCGGGCAGGAAGGCCCGTGGGTGACCTACGCGCGCATGCAGACCTTGCGCACGCCCAAGCAGATCACCTCGATCGACCTGGGCGTGCCATCGCTGACCTTTCGCGCCTGGTGGGAGGCGCAACACGGCGGCGCTGGCTGGGACGCGCTGGACAAGATCCCGCGCGGCAGCTGGATGGACTACCTGCGCTGGTACCGCGCGGTGCTGCGTCTGCCGGTGCGCAATGCCACGCGGCTGGCGCGGGTGGAGCCGGACGTGGCGCCGGGCATCCATCGCCTGCATCTGGCGATGGGCGCGCCGCTGCTGACGCGCAAGCTGATCCTGGCCACCGGCATCCAGGGCGGCGGCCAGTGGATGGTGCCGGACTGGATCAGCGGCGCCCTGCCTGCACAGCGCTATGCGCATACCTCCGGCCACATCGACTTCGCCGCGCTGGCCGGCAAGCGCGTGGGCATCCTGGGCGGTGGCGCCTCCGCGTTCGACAATGCCTGTTTCGCGCTGGATCAAGGCGTCGCCAGTGCCGAGGTATTCGTGCGCCGCAGCGCATTGCCGCGCATCAATCCATTCCGCCACATGGAACAGGCCGGCATCATCCCGCGCTTTCTGACGCTGCCGGATGCGGACAAGTACCGGATGATGGCCAGCTTCTTCGCACACAACCAGCCGCCGACCAACGACACCTTCCAGCGTGCCTGCGCGCATGCCGGCTTCGCGCTGCACCTGGGCGCGCCCTGGCTGGAGGTGGCCGAGCGCGATGGCGAGGTGGTGGTGCGCACGCCGCAGGGCGAGCACCGCTTCGATTTTTTGGCCGTTGCCACCGGCCTGGTCACCGACCCGCAACTGCGCCCGGAACTGGCCGCGCTGTCCGGGCGCATCGCCTGCTGGGGCGACCGCTACCAGCCGCCGCCGGGCCAAGCTAATCCGGTGCTGGATGCGCACCCCTACCTGGGCCCGGGCTTCGAACTGCTGCCGCGCACGCCCGACGATGCCGCGCTGCTGCACGGCTTGTTCGCCTTCAACTATTCGGCGCTGATCAACCACGGCCCGTCGGCCGCGGCGCTGTCCGGGCTCAAGGTCGCGCTGCCGCGGCTGGCCCGCGCGGTGGCCGACCAGCTGTTCCTGGACGACCGCCAGGCCATCGTCGACAGCTACCTGGCTTACGACCAACCCGAGTTCATCGGCCAATGGCCGCAACCGACCCAGGCGGTGGCATGAGCACGCTCTCCACCCACGTGCTGGATACGGCCACCGGCCGCCCCGCCGCCGGCATCGCCTTGCGCCTGTTCGCCGGCGCCACGCTGCACTTCGACGGGGTCACCAACCAGGACGGGCGCTGCCCCGAACTGGCTGCACTCACGCTGCAACCCGGCCGCTACCGGCTGGAATTCGAGGTGGCCGGCTACTGGCGGGCGGCCGGAACCGCACTGTCCGACCCGCCCTTCCTGGAACAGGTGCCGATCGCGTTCGGCATTGCCGACGACGGCCATTACCACGTGCCGCTGCTGCTCTCGCCGTACGGATATTCCACCTATCGCGGCAGCTGAGCGCCCGACGGTTCGGCAACGGATCGGCGGGGCACACGCCGCGTTCCGCATCGGCCCCGTAGAATGGCGCCTTTCCGGCGACAGGCCGGGGCCCCGGAATTGTCATGATCCACAACGATGTACTGCGCAGCATCCGCTACATGCTCGACCTCAGCGACGACAAGGTGGTGGAGATCACCCACCTGGCCGACCCGGAGTTCGCGCTCGACAAGCCGCAGGTACAGGCCTGGCTGAAGAAGGAAGACGAGCACGGTTTCGAGCCCTGCACCGACGCAATGCTGGCGCGCTTCCTCGATGGCCTGGTGCTGCGTTTCCGCGGCCGCGACGAGAGCCAGCCGGTGCGCCCGCTGGAAACCCGCGTCGGCAACAACCTGGTGCTGAAGAAACTGCGCGTGGCTTTCGAGCTGAAAGACGTGGACATGCACGCCATCTTCGCCAGCGCCGGCTTCCCGCTGTCCAAGCCGGAACTGTCCGCGCTGTTCCGCCAGCCCGGCCACAAGAATTTTCGCCCCTGCGGAGACCAGTTGCTGCGCGCCTTCCTCAAGGGCCTGACCGCGCGGATGCGCGAAGCGGGTTGATGCCCGGGTGCTGAGTTTGGCCTGGCTTGGTCGTCCGACGACGCTGCGACTTGAATTCGCAGGTTTTTAGCGCAGTTTTCGTGTGTCTCGAAGTGACTGGATGGTGCGGTTAGAGCGCTCGTGGAGCGGTCGATCTGCTGCTTGGTTGCAGGGCCCTTGCCCGCCCACCATCGCAGGACACGCCGCAAGTACGTCCGTGTAGGCTCTTACGCGGCATCCATGCCGCGTAAGGTCCCGCGACGGTGGACGGGCAAGGACCAAGCGAGATGGTCGGTGTGCTTGGTGCAAGCAATGCATGACGTGCATTGTGCGAATTATGGGCGTCCAGTTAGCCTCTTAATCGACGCCTAGCAACAGGCAAGCTTTGAACAAGGCGACCTCGAACTCCTAGGCGTCCCAAAGCAAACACAGGTTTTGACCGGGCCACCGACCAAGGCTCTGGTGCGGTGTCCCCGCCGCTTGCTGGACCCTTGGCGGCATGATGCCGCCAAGGAGCCTCCACGGACGGATGCACGGCGTGTCCCGCAGGTGGCGAGGGCACCGCGCCCTCGACGCACCGGGCCTTTGATTCAAACACCTGATCGCGCCTGGGCCGCTACAACGCCTTACGCAATCAAGCCGCAGCCGCCAGGCTTGGCCGGCGTGCGTCCAGGCGGAACACCGATACCGCTTCGCTCAGTTCCACCGCCTGCTCTTCCATTGCACGTGCCGCCGCGGAGGCTTCTTCCACCAGTGCGGCATTGCGCTGGGTGGTTTCGTCCATGTCGTTGACGGTGCGGGCGACCTGCTCGATGCCGGAGGATTGTTCGCGCGATGCAGCGGAAATCTCCGCAATCAGCGTGGTCACCTGCTGCACCGACTGCACGATCTGCTGCATCGTCTGCCCGGCCTGGTCCACGCGTGCGCTGCCGCGCTCCACGCTGTCCACCGAGGCGTCGATCAGCTGCTTGACCTCCTTGGCCGCGCCGGCCGAACGCTGTGCCAGCGCGCGCACTTCCGAGGCGACCACGGCAAAGCCGCGGCCCTGTTCGCCGGCACGCGCCGCTTCCACCGCCGCGTTCAAGGCCAGGATGTTGGTCTGGAAAGCGATGCCGTCGATGACGCTGATGATCTCGGCGATCTTCTTGGACGACACCTCGATCTCGCCCATGGTGTCGACCACGCTGGCCACCATCTCGCCGCCACGGCCGGCGATCTCCGCGGCCGCCTGCGCGCCGCGGCTTGCCTGCTGCGCGGTGTCGGCGTTCTGGCGCACGGTGGAGGTGAGCTCTTCCATCGAGGCGGCGGTTTCTTCCAGGTTGGCGGCCTGCTGTTCGGTCCGCTGCGCCAGGTCGTTGTTGCCGGCGGCAATCTCTGCCGAGGCGGTGCGAATGGTCTGCGCGGCCACGGTGATGTCGCCGACGATATCGGTCAGACGCTGCACGGTGGCATTGGCATCGTCGCGCATGCGTGCGAACACGCCTTGCTGGTTGCCGTGCATGCGCGCGGTCAGGTCGCCATCGGCGATCGCCTTGAGCAGCTGCGACAGCTCGGCCAGATTCTGGTCCACGTTCTGCATCAGGCCGTTGACGCCGCTGACCATGGCGCGGAATTCGAACTGGTAGGCCTCGGCATTGCCGCGTGTGGCGAAGTCGCCGGCCGCAGCCGCGTCGACCAGGCCACGGATTTCGCCATTGATCGCCGCCAGGTTGCGCTTGGTGGTGTCCATCGCCTCGGTGATCTGCGCTTTCTCGCCCGGCAGGCGCGGCATGTCCACCGACATGTCGCCGACCGCGTAATGCTGCATCACCTGCAGCATGTCGCCGATCAGACCGACCTGCGCGCCGATCAAGCCATTGGTGTCGTCGACCATGCGGCCGTATGCGCCCGGGAAGGCCTGCGCGTCCATGCGGTAACTCATCTGCCCGGCTTCGTGGCGCTGTGCCATGTCGGCCTGCGCGGTGGAGACGTCGGTGAGCGTGTTGACCACCTGGCCCATGGCCTGGCCGAGCAGACCGATTTCATCGCGCGTGCTGACCGCCGCACGCGCCGACAGATCGCCGGCCGCCACCTGGCGTGCCGCACGCGCGACATTTTCGATCGGGCGCACGATCGAGCGACGGATCCACCAGCCCAGCACTGCCACCAGGCACAGCGCCGCAGCGATCGTGGCCACCGCCGACAGCACCAGCTTGTGCTGCGCCGATTGCGAACTGGCCAGCACCGCCGCATCGGCCAGGGTCTTGCTGCGCTTCACCAGTTCTTCGAGGGTGTGGCTGGGCGCGCGGTCCTGGCCCTTGACCAGTTGGTCGCCCACCTGGGTGTCGTAGCCGGCCTCGGCAAACTTGCCCAGCGCCGCTTCGTAGTTGCGCTGCAGACCCAGATGCGCCTTGGCAAAGTCCTGCGCCAGCGTACGCACCTGCGGGTCCTGGGTTGCCTTGGCCAGCGCCTCGGTGCTGGCCTGCACCTTCCTGCCCTGCTCGCGGAAGGCGCTTAGATGCTTGTCCAGCAGCGCCGGATCGCGCCCGCGGATCAGCACGTTCTTCCACTCCTGCACCTGCAGGCGGAAATCGCGGGTGATCTCTTCGCTGCTGGAGGCCTGCGCCACCTCCGGCGGCACCTTGCCCGACAGACTCAGCCACGCCGTGCCCAGACCGCCCAGGGCACACAGCAGGATGACCGACAGACCCAGCGCGAGCGCGCCGAGCAGCTTGCTTTGCAGGCTGACGAATTTCGGGGTGACAGCAGACATGGGGCGTCCAAATCAGGGAGTACAGCGGTTATCGACAGGCACGCTGCCGGCCTGAAGCAGCGCCGGCGCCAAAGTCAGCCTTGAATGCCCAAAAGGTAATATCACTTCCGGATTCCCCGACAGGCTTCACCCGACGGCCCGACCGTCGCGCCATCTGTGACGTGCCCGTATCCTTCCCGCGCATGACCGAGCCTGCCTTTCCGATCTCCCCCCTGCTGCCGCAGCTGTGCGACAGCCTGGCCGCCCATCCGCGGCTGGTGCTGGAAGCCCCGCCCGGCGCCGGCAAGACCACCCAGGTACCGCTGGCCTTGCTGGACGCACCGTGGCTGGCCGGCCGCAAGATCGTGATGCTGGAACCGCGGCGCGTGGCCGCCCGCAGCGCCGCCGTGTTCATGGCGCGCCAGTTGGGCGAGCCGGTCGGCGAGACGGTGGGCTACCGCATCCGCTTCGAGAACAAGACCTCCGCGCGTACCCGCATCGAGGTCGTCACCGAGGGCATCCTGACCCGGCTGATCCAGGACGACCCGATGCTGGAACACATCGGCGCGCTGCTGTTCGACGAATTCCACGAACGCCATCTGGCCGGCGACCTTGGCCTGGCGCTGGCGCTGGACGTGCAGGCGCAGGTACGCGAGGACCTGCGCATCGTGGCGATGTCGGCCACGCTGGATGGCGAGCGCCTGGCCGGCTTTCTCGACGCGCCGCGCCTGAGCAGCGCCGGGCGCAGTTTCCCGGTGGAGATCGCGCACTTTCCCGCGCGCCGCGACGAAGCGCTGGAACCGCAGACCCGGCGCGCGGTGGAACACGCCTTGTCCACCCATCCGGGCGATGTGCTGGTGTTCCTGCCCGGCCAGCGCGAGATCGCACGCGTGCACAGCGCGCTGCAGGACGTGCTGGACCCGGCGGTGCAGGTGCTGCCGCTGCACGGCGAGCTGTCGGTCGAGGCGCAAAGCCAGGTGCTGCAACCCGACCCGTCCGGCCGCCGCCGCGTGGTGCTGGCGACCAACGTCGCCGAGTCCTCGGTGACCCTGCCCGGCGTGCGCGTGGTCATCGACAGCGGGCTGGCACGCGAGCCGCATTACGATCCCAACAGCGGTTTCTCGCGCCTGGACATCGCCACCATCGCGCAGGCCTCGGCCGACCAGCGCGCCGGCCGCGCCGGGCGTGTGGCCAGCGGCTGGGCGTACCGGCTGTGGCCGCAATCGCAGCGGCTGGAACCGCAGCGGCGCGCGGAGATCACCCAGGTGGAGCTGGCCGGCCTGGCACTGGAACTGGCCGCCTGGGGCAGCGCTGCGCTGCGCTTCGTCGATACCCCGCCGGCCGGTGCGCTGGCCGCCGCGCACGAATTGCTGCAGCGGCTGGGCGCGCTCACCGGCAGCGGCGGCATCACCGCGCTGGGCCGGCGCATGCTCGCGCTGGGCACCCATCCGCGCCTGGCCGCGATGCTGGCGCAGGCTGGCGACGCGACACGCGTGGCGCTGGCCTGCGACCTGGCCGCCTTGCTGGAAGCGCGCGACCCGCTGCGTCAGGGCGGCGATGGACTGGCTGCGCGCTGGCGCGCACTGGCCGCATTCCGGCAAGGCCGCAGCGCGCACGATGCCAACCGCGGCGGCCTGGCCGCGATCGACAGCGCCGCCAAACAATGGCGCCGCCGGCTGCGCTGCGACAGCGCTCCGCCCGCCAGCGTGGAGGCGCACGCGCTCGGTGACCTGCTTTCGCACGCCTTCCCCGACCGCATTGCCGCACGCCATCCCAACGACCCGTTGCGCTACCTGCTGGCCAACGGCCGCAGCGCGCGCCTGTTCGACCACAGCGACCTGCGCGGCGAACCCTGGCTGGTTGCCAGCGAGCTGCGTTACGAAGCCAAGGACGCGCTGCTGCTGCGTGCCGCGCCGGTGGACGAAGGCTATCTGCGCCGCAGCGTGCCCGAGCGCTTCGTGCAGCAGGATCTGGTGCAGTGGGACGCGGACAAGCGCGCCCTGGTCGCGCGTCGGCAATCCAGCTTCGACCGCATCGTGCTCGACAGCCGCCCGGCCGGCCGCGTCGATCCGGCGCAAGCCGCCGGCGCGCTGACCGAGGCGGTGCGGCAGCTCGGCCTGGATGCCTTGCCGTGGACCGACGGCCTGCGCCAATGGCGGGCCCGCCTGCAGTCGTTGCGTGCCTGGATGACCGAGCTTGCACTGCCCGACCTGTCCGACGCCGCGTTGCTGGAGACACTGGACACTTGGCTGCGCCCGGCCTTCGCCGGCAAGACCCGCCTGGATGCGCTGGACGAGGCCAATCTGGGCGAGGCGCTCAAGGCCGCCCTGCCGTGGGACCGCCGCCAGCTGATCGACCGCCATGCGCCCACCCGCATCAGCGTGCCCTCGGGCATGGAGCGGCAGATCGTTTACGCCCTCGACCACGCCGAGCAACCGTTGCCGCCGGTGCTGGCGGTCAAGCTGCAGGAACTGTTCGGCCTGGCCGAAACCCCGCGCATCGCCGACGGCCGCATCCCGCTGACCCTGCATCTGCTCTCGCCCGGCGGACGCCCGTTGCAGGTCACGCAGGATTTGAAGAGCTTCTGGGTCACGACCTATCCGGATGTCAGGAAGGAGATGAAAGGGCGGTATCCCAGACATCCGTGGCCGGAAGATCCATGGACCGCGACTGCAACCCATCGGGCAAAACCGCGCGGCACCTGATGTAAGCCCCTCTCCCCTCGGGAGAGGGGCTGGGGTGCGGGTACGGTGCGAAGCCCTCGTTGTAATTACAACTGCACGTGGCTTCGCCCGTACCCTCATCCGCCCTTCGGGCACCTTACTGCCGGCGGGAGAAGCGACGTCAGCGTCGACACCGGCCAGGTCAGGCTTCTGCCACATCCACGTAGATACCGGATCCAGGTACACGCCGATCACAGCATCGCCCCGCATCATTACTTAACCGCAACCCAAACAAGCCCTGCCACCGCTAACACCGTCTATACGCAACAGCCCACACACTGCGGCCCACGTACTCAGAAAGGAAACGCCTCCAATGAGCAAGTTGACTGTGATCACCGAACGCGCCCTGGAGCGTGCCCTGGAACTGGCTGGCAATGCGGGCGACCATCTGCGTCACGCCGCCTCCAACGCTGGCGATCAGGCCCGTCATGCAGGCAGCAGCCTGCGTCATTTCGGTCCAGGCGCCAGCGAATGGTTGAAGACCGGTGCTGCCCTGGGTGCCGTGCGCACCGGCGGCAAGGTCGTCAGCAAAGTGGTCAAGCGCAACCCGGCCGTCACCGTGGCTGCTGCCGTCGCCGGCCTGGGCCTGATCGGTTATGCCGTGTATCGCAAGCGCCAGCGTGACCAGCAGGTGCTTGGCGGCAACGTCCACCGTCTGGACCGCGAACACGCCAGCAATGCCAGCGCACGTCGCGCCGCCTACCAGCGTCGCGGTGCGGTGACTCCGAGCGACGGCATCGAGTAAGCCGTCGTTCCAGGCACAAAACACGACGCCACGGCCCTGCGCCGTGGCGTTTTTGTTTGTGGACGGCGATCGATGCCACCGTTAAATCGCCAAGTCATCGACACCCACTCGCGTGGTCGAAGAATGCGGTACTACATGTGCAGGTCCGCGGCGATTAACGATCGCGTGTGATCGCGTTGCTTGCCCATAGCCGCGCGCTTGTCATTACCGCGCCTGTCCCGATCCGCGCCGTATTGCCGCATCGCAGGGTGGATCGGCCCCGCAGGCACGCAACCGCTGCATCTGTGCTCGCGTTACCAATCCTGCTGCTCATGCCGCATGAGCGGTTCTATAAGCAGCGCCGTCCAAGATGCATCGAGCTCAGCGCCGCGTGCGGTGCAGCGACCGCTGTACCGGATGCATCAGGCTCCGCGTCGCGTCCTACTTGGACGCGCGCCGCGCGTTTGTTCGATGCGCCACTGGCCCGGCGCCAGCGCATCCAGGGTCCAGTCGCCGATCGCCACGCGGATCAGACGCAAGGTCGGAAGGCCCACCGAGGCGGTCATGCGCCGCACCTGCCGATTACGGCCTTCGGTGATCTGCAGCTCCAGCCAGGCATCGGGCACGGTCTTGCGCACGCGCACCGGCGGATCGCGCGGCCACAGCTGCGGTGCCGGATCGAGCCTGCGCACTTCGGCCGGGCGGGTCGGGCCGTCGTTGAGCAGCACGCCATCGCGCAAGGCCTGCAGTTGCGCGGGCTCCGGGTCGCCTTCCACCTGCACCCAGTAAGTCTTGGGTTGCTTGTGGCGCGGGTCGGTCAAGCGATGCGCCAGTGCGCCATCGTCGGTCAGCAGCAACAGGCCTTCGCTGTCGTGATCCAGGCGACCGGCTGCATAGACGTCGGCCGGCAGGCCGAATTCGGCCAGCGTGCGCTTGGGCGGCTGCGAGCGGTCGCTGAATTGCGACAGCACGCCATAGGGTTTGTTCAACAACACCAACATGCCAATCCTGTTGCGCAAGGTCGTTGCAGGCCCCGCGCGTGGCGCGTGGGTCGTGCACCGGGTTGAAGAGGCGCGCCACCAGCGGCAGGCGATGTGCCGCTGCCTGCAACGGCGTTGCACGCTGAGCCGACGGCATCGCTACGCGGGGCGGTTCTGCATCAATGGCCTGCCGCATGCAAACCAGCGCAGCGTTGGTCTAACTGGCCATCGTTGCGCTGTCCGCGCCGTCCTTACGGTCGTGCAGCCGATTGCGCAGTCATCGCATGCCGCGCGTCATGCCAGCATCGACGCACCACAGCGTGCAGCACCCAAGACCCGCATGCCGACGCGCGTGCGTCGGCATGCAGGCCGCGTCTCACTGCTTGACGAACTTCAAGGTCATGCGGTCGCTCTCGCCGATCGCCTTGTACTTGGCATCATCGGCCTTGTCGTGATTGTTGCTCGGCGGCAGGGTCCACACGCCACCGGCATAGTCCTTGGTGTCGCGCGGGTTGGCGTTGACCTCGCTCTTGCCGGCGAGCTTGAATCCGGCCGCTTCGGCCATCGCGATCAACTGCGCCTGGCCGACATAGCCGCTCTTGTCGTCGGCCGGCACGTCGGCCTTGGCACGGTGCTCGACCACGCCGAGCACGCCGCCGGGCTTGAGCACCTTGTAGAAGCCGGCAAACATCGCCTCGGCATTGCCGGCCATGCGCCAGTTGTGCACGTTGCGGAAGGTCAGCACCAGATCGGCCGAGTTGTCCACGCCGAACGACGGCGTCTTGGGCACATAGGAAACGAACGACGGTTTGCCGTACACCTCCGGCTTGGCGGCAAACTTCTTCTCCAGCTCGTCGCGCCCACGTTGTGCCGAATCGCGGCCGCGCCCCTCCGGCACCGCCGCCGGGTCGACCACCGCAGCAACATACTTGCCCTTGTCGCGCAGGTACGGCGCCAGGATTTCCGAATACCAGCCGCCGCCCGGCGTGATTTCAATGACGGTCTGGGTCGGCTTGATGCCGAAGAACGCCAGCGTCTGGCCGGGATGACGATAGACGTCGCGCTGCACGTAGACGCGATCGCGCCAGTTGCCGTCGATGGCTTTTTGCAGCGCCGCATCGGGCGCCGGCAAGCTGGCGCTATCGGCCGGTTTGATTGCCATTGCCAGTGGCGCGCTCATCGCCACTGCCATCCCCACCACACATGCACACACCAGCTTGTTGCGGATCATCGCAGCGCCCTTTGCGGGAAAAAGTAGCGCGAGCCTAGCATGCGGCCCGAAGCCTGCCATGTGCACGGATCCGTACGCCGCATGACGCGCCGCACCAGGCGCGTCGGGCGACATGTTCAGACGACGTGAGTCGATGAGGGCGATCTGCGGAACGCTGAATCCACGCAGGTGTCACACGCAACATCGGCACGCATGACTATCCTGTCGGCAGTTCGAATCAGGAGCAACCGTGATGACCCACTCCCGCGCGCTAGGCCGCTCCGGCCTGCAGGTTCAACCGATCGTGTTCGGTGGCAATGTGTTTGGTTGGAGCGCCGACGAGGCGACCTCGTTCGCGTTGCTCGATGCCTTCGTCGATGCCGGCTTCAACCTGATCGACACCGCCGATGCGTACTCCGGCTGGGTGCCGGGCAATCGCGGTGGCGAGTCGGAAACCATCATCGGGCGCTGGCTCGCACGCAGCGGCAAGCGCGACAAGGTGCTGATCGCCACCAAGGTGGCCAAATGGAGCGAGCATCCGGGCCTGTCGCCGGAGAACATCGCCGCCGCGGTGGAAGATTCGCTCACCCGCCTGCAGACCGATGTGATCGATCTGTACCAGGCGCACGAAGACGACGAATCGATTCCGCTGGAAGCCACGCTGGCCGCATTCGGCCGCTTGATCGAACAGGGCAAGGTGCGCGCGATCGGCGCGTCCAACTACAGCGCCGCACGCCTGCGCGATGCCCTGGATATTTCCGAGCAGTACAAGCTGCCGCGTTACGAAAGCCTGCAACCGGAATACAACCTCTACGACCGCGCCGGCTATGAGGCCGAGCTGGAGCCGCTGGTGCGCGAACGCCAGCTCGGCGTGATCAGCTATTACTCGCTGGCCAGCGGTTTTCTGACCGGCAAATACCGCAGCGCCGACGACGCCGGCAAGAGCAGCGCGCGGGGTGCCTCGGTGGTCAAGCAATACGTCAATCCGCGCGGCTTGCGCATTCTGCAGGCGCTGGACGATCTGGCGGCCACCCACCGCGCCACGCCGGCACAGATCGCACTGGCCTGGTTGATTGCACGCCCCGGCCTGACCGCACCGATCGTCAGCGCCACCAGCGTGACCCAGTTGCACGATGTACTGGCCGCCGCGCAGCTGTCGTTGAGCGCCGATCAGATTGCACAGCTCGATGCCGCAAGCGCCCCCGAGCCGGCCGACGCAGCCTGACGCATCGGCTTGCATCACGCACGCAGTCGACCACGCGCGTCTTTCCGCGCGCAGCCGCCATCGCGGCTGCGCTCCCCCGGTCGCGCACGCGCGGCCCTTTCCGCAAGGAATCCCCCCATGACATCGATCACCAATCGCCGCATCGTGCTGGCCTCACGCCCGCACGGCGAGCCGAGCGCCGACAACTTCCGCATCGAGGATGTCGCCTTGCCGCCCACCGGACACGACCAGATTCTGGTGCGCAACCGCTTCCTGTCGCTGGACCCGTACATGCGCGGACGCATGGACGCAGGCCCGTCCTACGCCGCACCGGTGGAGATCGACGCGGTGATGGAAGGTGGCACCGTCGGCGAGGTGCTCGAGTCGCACCATGCCGGCTATCAGCCAGGCGACCTGCTGGTACTGCCCGGCGGTTGGCAGAGCCATAGCCTGCTCACGCCCACCGCGCCGTTGCGCAAGCTGCCCAAGGACGATGCCCTGCCGCTCAGCACCGCGCTCGGCGTGTACGGCATGCCCGGCTTCACCGCCTACGCCGGCCTGCACGAAATCGGCAAGCCGCAGGCCGGCGAAACCCTGGTGGTGGCAGCAGCCAGCGGGCCGGTCGGCGCCACCGTGGCCCAGCTGGCGCGTCTGCAGGGGTTGCGCGTGGTGGCCATTGCCGGTGGCGAGGAAAAGGTGCGGTATCTGCGCGAGGTGCTGCGCGTGGATGTGGCGCTGGACCATCGCGCCGACGACTTTGCCGAGCAGCTGCGCGCGGCCACTCCGGACGGGATCGACATCTATTTCGAGAACGTCGGCGGCAAGGTCTTCGACGCGGTATTGCCGCAATTGAACGACTTCGCGCGCATCCCGGTATGCGGCGTGATCGCCACCTACAACAGCCGCGGCCAGGCCTTGCCGGGGCCAGATCGCCTGCCGGAGTTCATGGGCCAGGTGCTGCGCAAGCGGCTGACCGTGCGCGGCTTCATCCAGCACGATTTCATCCGCCTGATGCCCGCCTTCCTGCGCGAGATGGGCCAGTGGCTGCGCGACGGCCAGATTCAGTACCGCGAACACGTCCTGCACGGGCTGGACAGCGCCCCGCAGGGTCTGATCAGCCTGCTGCGCGGCGAGAACTTCGGCAAGGCCGTCGTCGCACTGGACTAATGGCTCACAGCGCCCCCACGACATCAGCTTTTGCGATGCACGATTCCCCATTCCCGATTACCAAAGGAACACAATGACAGTCCCCGCATTCGGCCTCGGCACCTTCCGTCTCAAGGACCAAGTCGTCATCGACTCGGTGCGCAATGCACTGGAGTTGGGCTACCGCGCCGTCGATACCGCGCAGATCTATGACAACGAAGAACAGGTCGGCCAGGCCATCGCTGCATCCGGCCTGCCGCGCGATCAGCTATATCTGACCACCAAGATCTGGGTCGACAAGTTCGACCGCAGCGCCTTGCTGCCCAGCCTGCAGGAAAGCCTGCGCAAACTGGGCACCGACTACGTCGACCTGACCCTGATCCACTGGCCTTCGCCCAAGGATCAGGTGCCGATGCGCGACTATCTGGAAGCCTTGAACGAGGCCCGGCAGCAGGGCCTGACCCGCGCGATCGGCGTCTCCAACTTCACCATCGCGCTGATCAAGCAGGCCATCGAGATCCTGGGTGCCGAGGCCATCGCCACCAATCAGATCGAAGTGCATCCGTACCTGCAGAACCGCAGCCTGATCGCGTTCCTGCGCGAGCAAGGCATCCACGTGACCTCGTACATGACGCTGGCGGTGGGCGAGGTGCTGAAGGACCCGGTGATCCAGGCGATCGCCGCACGCCATGACGCCACCCCGGCGCAGGTCACCCTGGCCTGGGCACTGCAGCAGGGTTATTCGGTGATTCCGTCCTCGACCAAGCGCGACAATCTGGAGAGCAATCTCAAGGCGCAGACGCTGCGGCTGAGCGAGCAGGACATGGCCGAGATCGCCGTACTGGACCGCGGGCAGCGGCTGGCCAACCCGAAGGCCATCGCACCCGACTGGGATTGAGGTTCCGGCTGCAACGGGTCGGCGCTGTCCGGCCCGTGGCATCACCACCGCGACGACCGCTCGTCGTCGCGTGCTGGTTGCACGCGGCAGGCGCTGCTACGGTGCCGGGCACAGGGGGTAGTGTCGGCAACGGAGTCCTACCCATGCACAGCGCATCCGTCTTGACCCGCCGCAGCGTCGATCTCGACACCGAGATCGCCTACTGGCGCGGTGTCCACGCCGAAGGCCATCTGGGGGGCTACGCCTTCGCCGATTATGCCCGGCTACTCACGCTCGGCTACGACATCTATCTGGCCTATCCGCGCGCGACCGAGGCGCAGCTGTATCGCGTGCTGCAGGACGGCTATTACCACTATCAACCGCTGCTGTCGGTGCCCTGGGACCAGGCGCGCTGGATCGTGCGGCATGCGTGGCGGCATCTGGAGGAGGCCGCCGTCCGACATTGAAGACAAGCGTTCTGACATGAAGCCAACCCTTGGACGGCAGCACAGCCTGTGCAGCCGCGCAGCGCGGTCAGCTCACTGTCCCAATGCCATCGCCTGGCGGTCGATGCGGTGCTTGTCGGCCAGTGCCTGCATGCCCTGCAGGGTGGCGGCGATCAGGCTGGCATAGCGCAGCCGCCACAGCGTGGCGCGGTCGTTGTCGTCATGCGTATTGCCCAGGCCATCGAGCACCTGCGGCAGGCGGCGATCGGCCAGCGCGGAGGGGGCCAGATAGGGCTTCTCGGGTGCGATCACATCCACCGGCGCGCGCCAGTCGTTGGCAACCTGCTGGGAAATGCCCGCCAGGTGCGAGAGCTGGTGCATGCCGATCAGCGTCTCGTGCAGCATCTCGCGGCACGCCCACTGCCACAGCGCCACCTTCTCCGATGGGTCCTTGGCAATCTCGGTGAGTGCCAGATCAACCTTTTCGATGCGTGAGTCGAGCATTGCTGAGCTCCGATGCTGCTGTGCAACATAATTCACACCATACACCGTGAGAATCAAGTGAGCCAAACGTTTGCAGGATGTCGGCGCAACGATGCTCGACCCGGTTCACGTTTTACGTGGCGAGGCCCAGACGCCGCTACGGCGCCCCGACGTCCTGCCATAGGTCGATGTCACGCTGGGGCGTGGCCGCCGGGAACAGGCGCTGGCCGACGACTGCCGCGCGGTGAGGGTGGCGGTGCAGCGCAAGCGGACTTGCGCGCCTTGCGGCGGCCCAACGATTCGCTTCGGCCGGATGGCTACCGTGACCAGGTACGACACCGTGCGTGCAGGAATGCACTCATTACGTATCAGCCGACGGCATGCTGATGCTTGCTCCCCAACTACCGCTGGTTCAGAGCACCTCATCGCACACTGGTTGATGCCACCCCACGGCGATCGCACGGCGGCAGGCATGGCTGGGTCGGCTCGGTCATTGCGGTATCAGGCGAGCAGCCATTGCCGCAGTGCATCCGACACCGCCTGCGGCTGTTCCAGCGGCGACAGATGGCCACACGCAGGCACCTGCACCAGACGCGCGTGCACTGCAAGTGCGGCCATTTCCTCGTGCAATGCGGGCGGGGTGATCGCATCGTCCTGGCCGCACAGCACCAGCAGCGGGCCGGCATAGGCGCGCAGCAGCGCGCGGCCGTCTTCCCGCTCCAGCCGGTTCTGCCGCAGAAACACCTCCACGCCCAGCCGCTGGGTCATGCCACGCACCCGCTCCAGCAAGGCCTCGTCCTGCCAGCGCGAGGGATGCACGTAGTGCCGCAGCAGCCGTTCGCCGAATCCGTGGAAGGCACTGGCGCCACGCACGCTCGCTTCCTGCGCGCGCCGTTGCGCCGCACGCTCGGGCGAATCGGCACGTGCGGAGGTATCCAGCAAGGCCAGCCGCTCCACGCGCTCCGGCGCGATACGCAGGATTTCCTGCGCGACGTAGCCACCCAAGGAAAATCCTGCCAGTGCAAACCGCGGAGGCATCTGCGCCAGCAGCTGTGTCGCCAGCGCGCGCATGCTCTCGCCCTGGGTGATGTCGCCGACCACGCAGTCGGCAAGCTCGGCCAGGGCCACGCGCTGCGCCTGCCACAGCTGCGCATCGTTGAGCAGACCGGGGAGCAGCAACAAGGTGGGACGCGTTGCGCTCATGCGCAGGAAAGTCTGATCGGGATCGCAGAAGCAGGCACTGTCATCGCAACAGTGTGCCGCGCGGTGACGCGCATCGCCAGCGCGTGCGTGCGCACCCGGACGCGGGTGCATCGGCTCGTTGGCGTGTCTTGCGTCCATGCCAGGTCGCGCTGACACAGCGACGCCGGCTGCCTGTGTTCTTCAGGGCAGCGCTGCTGCTGCAACAAAAAAACGGCCCGACGCAGGCGCCGGGCCGTTTCTGACTCCACCACGTGTTACGCGTGGTGGTGCTGGCGTGGATCAGGCCAGGGTCAGGGTGACGTCGATGTTGCCGCGGGTCGCGTTGGAGTACGGGCAGACCTGGTGGGCCTTGTCGACCAGCGACTGCAGTTCGGTCTGGTCCATGCCCGGCACTGCGATGCGCAGTTCCACGGCAATGCCGAAGCCGCCCGGAATCTGGCCGATGCCGACGCTGCTGTCGATGCTCACTTCGCCTGGCAGCTTGAGCTTGTCCTGCGCCGCGACAGCCTTCATCGCGCCGATGAAGCAGGCGGCGTAGCCGGCAGCGAACAGTTGCTCCGGGTTGGTACCGTCGCCGCCGGCGCCGCCCAGCTCGCGCGGGGTGGACAGCTTGGCATCCAGCGCCTTGTCGGAAGACACGGCGCGGCCTTCGCGGCCACCGGTGGCAGTGGCGTGGGCGGTGTAGAGGACTTTTTCAGGTGAGGCCATGGTGGTTCTCCAGAATGAGCGCTGTCAGCGCGTGATGTAGCTGAATAGTTGACGATTAAATCGTGTACGACATGTTGCAAGAACGTGCGGACCTTAGGGGGCCGGCTCACCCCGTGCCGAGATTTGAGCGCAGCGTTTCCAGTTGCTGCTTGAGTTGACGCAATTCGTCCAACGAACACGCCGAGGCGCATAACACCTGCTCCGGCACCGCCCCGGCCTTGGCGCGCAGTGCGCGGCCGGTATCGGTCAGCGCAATGATCACCTGGCGCTCGTCGCTGGCGGCGCGCGTGCGGGTGACCAGTCCAGCAGCCTGCAGACGCTTGAGCAGCGGGGTCAGCGTGGCCGAGTCCAGGTACAGGCGCTCGCCGATCTCCGACACGCTGCGGCCGTCGGTTTCCCACAGCACCAGCAGCACCAGATATTGCGGATAGGTCAGGTCCAGCGTCTTCAGCAGTCCGCGGTAGAGCTTGTGCATCGCCAGGTTGGCCGAATACAGCGCAAAGCACAGCTGGTTGTCGAGCTGCAGCAGCGCATTGGTCCGGGCGGTGGTGGCTGTGGCGGTGTCCATGGCTGCAATTTACATAGGGCACTATTTAATTGCAAGCGATTTTTTATCTGTCGCTTTTGCGGGGGCTGGTGGCCGCACCACGGCCGCGCGCGACTGCACGGCGCGAGGACTCAGGTGAACTGGATGAAGAAATGTCCCGCCGCAACGCCGTCGCCCAGCTGCCTGGCGCGCTGGTCTGCAAACAGATAACCGGTGCCGTCACCGAACAGGCCGGCGTAGCCGGGATCGACCCGGCCCAATTCCGCCTCTACAAACTGGGCAAGAAAGTAGTAGCGCGGGCTCGTATAGATCGGGTCCTGCAACCAGCATGGTCGGCCGAGTTGTTTGCTCATTCCTGCGCCGCTGTCTTCATCTTCCAGCTCTTCGGCCATGTCGTGGTCGCCAAATGGCTGCAGCCCGATGAAATGACGCCCGAGCAACCGCGCACTGTCACCGACGCACACCTCCTGCGCGGCACGTCGATGCAGCAGCACCTTGCTGTGGCCCTGCGCGAGCTTGTCGGACTCACCTTGCTGGTTGACGGCGAGCCTACGCAGCGACGACCGGCCATCCGCGCTGCCGGGCCGCTCGATCGAGGCGAAGACCGTCAGCACCATATCGTCGGGCAGATAGGCCGTAGGTAGAAACAAGCCGGTGAGCATGACGATGGGCAGCATCGGTCGGCCGGTCGATGGATCCATTGGCCAGAGCGCTGCATCGTGCAACCAAGCACCGCCGCCAAACTGGCCCAGGCCGCCGTCCTGATCGGTCACAACGATCTTGTGCAATCCGGGGCCGGGCCGCGTCTGCATGTCTAGGCCCGATGTGCGGTGGCCAGATACTCGGCGCTCTGCATCTCGATCAGGCGCGAGGCGGTGCGCTCGAAGGCGCCGGCCAGGCGCTGGCCGCTGTACAACGCGGGCGGGGCGTCCTGCGCGGTGCAGACCAGGTTGACGTGGCGGTCGTACAGCTCGTCGATCAGATTGACGAAGCGGCGCGCGGCGTCCTCGTTCATGCGGTCGAAGTGCGGGATGCCGCCCAGCAACACGGTGGTGAATTCGCGCGCGATCTCGATGTAATCGCCCGGGCCACGCGGGCCCTCGCACAGCGCGGCAAAATCGAACCAGGCGATGCTCTTGCCGCGCGCGCGCACGGCAATCTTGCGCGCCTCGATTTCGATGTTGCCGCTGCGCGGCTCGGAATTTCCGCTCAGCTCGCCCCAGCGCTGCGTCAGCCACGCGTCGGCCTGCGCATCCAGGGGCGCGCGATACACCGGTGAGCGCGTCAGCGCGCGCATGCGGTAATCCTCGGTGCCTTCGGCATAGAGTTCCACGCAGAATTTCTGCAGCAGGCCGATCGCCGGCATGAAGCTGTCGCGCTGCAGGCCGTTGGCGTAGAGGTTTTCCGGCGCGGTGTTGGAGGTGGTCACCAGGGTCACGCCTTCGGCGAACAGGCGTTCCAGCAGGCGCGCCAGCAACATCGCATCGCCGATGTCGGTGACGAAGAATTCGTCCAGCACCAGCACGCGCAGGTTCTCGCGCCATTGCTGCGCGATCTTGGCCAGCGGATCGCTTTGCCCGGCATGCTCGCGCAATTGTTCGTGCACGCCGCGCATGAAACGATGGAAATGCGTGCGGTACTTCTGCTTGATCGGCAGCCCGTCGTAGAACAGGTCGACCAGGAAGGTCTTGCCGCGCCCCACCCCGCCCCAGAAATACAGGCCGCGCACCGGCTCGGGCTTCTTCCAGAACGCCGACAGCCGATCCAGCCAGCCGTCCTGCGCGCTGTCCACCAATGCCTCGTGGATACGGTCCAGTTCCGCCAGGGCCGCCTGCTGCGCGGGGTCGGCGCGCCAGTCGCCGCGTTGTACGCCGGCGGCGTAGCGCTGCGACGGGGTCATCTCACTCATCGTGTTCTCCGCGGGCCGGCTGCTGCCTTGCCCGCTCAACGGCGCATCGCCGGGCGATACGCATGGGCCCTGCCGCGGTCAGACGGCGGCCGGCAACCAGCGCCGGACACCATGCTGGATTGCACCGCGCAGGTCGATCAATTTGCGGTGGAAGAAGTGGCTGGTGTCGGGCATGCGTACCAGCTCGGGCTGCTGCTCCAGGGTCTCCAGCCAGTCATACACCGCCTGCGGGTCGACGATTTCGTCGGCATCGCCCTGCACCACCAGCCACTGTGCCGGCGGCTGCATGTCGCTGAAATCCCAGCGCCCGGCCGGCGGCGCGATCGAGATCAGCACCTGCGGTTCGAGCGAGCCGGCGGCGCGCAGCGATACATACGCCCCGAAGCTGAAGCCGGCCAGCCACAGCGTGTCGCCCGGGCGCTGGCTGCGCACCCATGCAGCGACCGCACGCAGGTCGTCCTGCTCGCCATCGCCATGATCAAACGCACCGGCCGAGTTGCCGACACTGCGGAAATTGAAGCGCACCACGGTGATCCCCAACTCGCGCAGCGCGCGCGCAGCCATGGTGACGACCTTGTTGTGCATGCTGCCGCCCTCGGTGGAGAGCGGGTGGCAGACGATGGCGGTGACCGGTTGCGCGGCAACGTCCGGCTCGGGCAGATCGACCGCGACATCGAGCGGACCGACCGGCCCGTCCAATGTCAGTGCGGCCGATTCGGTGGGGAATAAGGGATTGGACATACCGTCATAATAGCCGCCCCGCCGGCCGCGTTCATCGCCCTGCCTGCACACTTCGTTGCGTTGCCCATGCATTTTCTGCTGTTTGCCGTCGTTTGCAGTGTCCTGGTGTCGGTGGTTCTCAAGCTGCTGCCGCGCTATCGCCTGGATGCTGCGCAGGCGATCACCTGGAACTACGCCACCGCCGCACTGCTGGCGTGGCTGACCCTGCATCCGTCACTGGACACGCTGCGCGCGCCGACCACGCCCTGGCTGGCACTGTTTGCATTGGCGGTGGCGCTGCCCTCGATCTTCATGCTGCTGGCACGCGCGGTCGCCACCGCCGGCATCGTCCGTACCGACATTGCCCAACGCCTGTCGCTCCTGCTCTCGCTGGCGGCGGCTTTCACGCTCTTCGGTGAACCGGTCAATGCCTGGAAGCTGACGGGACTGGGCCTGGGTCTGCTGGCCATCGTCTGCATCCTGCAACGGCCACGGCAGGGCGCCGGTGCGGATTCGGCCCCGACCTCGATCGGATGGCCGTGGCTGGCAGGCGTGTGGATGGGCTTTGCCCTGATCGATCTGTTGCTCAAGCACATCGCACAGGCCGGTACGCCTTCATTGACGTCATTGACGCTGTGCTTTGCGCTGGCAGGTGTGCTGATGCTTGGCCTGCAAGTCGTTCGCCGGGGCGGTGTCGCGCGCCTGAGCTTTCGCAACCTGCTCGCCGGCGTGCTCCTGGGCGCGCTCAATTTCGGCAACATCCTGTGCTACGTGCGCGCCCATCAGCTGCTGCCACACAGCCCGGCCACCGTCTTCGCCAGCATGAACCTGGGGGTGGTCATCCTGGGAGCGCTCGTCGGCAAGCTGGGGTTCGGCGAACGCATCGGCCGCCGCGGCTGGGTGGGGCTGTTGCTGGCGGCGCCGGCAATCGCAGCGATCGCCTGGGGCATGCGGCTGGGCTGATGGCGGCATTCGGCCGGCGCGACGCCGGTTCGCCACTCGCCTCGAAGGGGCAGCGCTGGAGATCATGCGTGCAGTGACCCAAGGGGGGACTGTGATGCGCATGGGTCAGTTGTTTGGCAGCCGTCATCGCGTCGCAGTGTGCTCACTTCGGCGCCTAGATCCGTCGCCGCCCTCCTCACGTCGCCGGCCTGGACGACGGCTCTCGTTGCCAGTCTGCCGAAAAAACAAGAGCACATCGCAAGGCAAGCGACAACGGCTACCGCGGAAGATCCGGACAGCGCCGTTGCCTGTGCGCGCTGTCCGGAGGCCGCAGGTGAGGCATGCGATACACCGCCACGTGGCGGCACATCCGCACGCCGCACTGCAGATGCAAGCCTGCGGCAGATTGCATCCGGAACCAGGCGCGAACGGATGTCGACAGCGCGATCCAGGCCGCCATCAGCGCTGCCAGTGCGGAAACGGATCGTCCAGCAGTTGCCATTGCGCCGGGCCCTGGCGCAGTTCGTGATCGCTGAGCAGGCAGGCATCCAGCGCAGCGCGCGTGCGCGGCGCGTCCATGTCCACGCCGATCACCGCCAGCTCCTGGCGACGGTCGCCCCACAGTGGGTGCCACAGCCGCTGCATCGCGGCGTATTCGCTGGCATCGCCAACCTCGTGCGGTTGCGGCAGCGGCGCGGTCCAGCATTGCGTCTGCTGACGCTGCCAGCCGATATCGGTATACGGCAATGGCGTGATGCTGGTCTGCAGCGGCTCGCCGATGGCATGCGCATCCACGCGATGGCGTGCGGCAAACCAGAAGCCCGCTGCATTGGTCTGGGTCGCGCCACCCACGCTGGACAATTCGCCGACCCAATCCATGCGGCTGGCCAGCCAGAAAAATCCCTTGCTACGTATCACCTGCGGCAGCCCGCCTTGCACCATGCGCGCAAAACGCTGCGGGTGAAACGGCCGGCGGGCGCGATAGACGAAGCTGCTGATGCCGTATTCCTCGGTCTCCGGCGTGTGCTGGCCGCGCAGTTCCTGCATCCAGCCCGGCGCCAGCTGCGCACGGGTGAAATCGAAGCGGCCGGTGTCTAGCAACTGGCGTAGCGGCACCTCGCCATGCACCGCGTCCACGATCGCCGCCTCGCGATTGAGCGCACGCAACACCGCACGCAGGCGTTGCAGCTGCTGTGCATCGATCTGATCGCACTTGCTGATCACCAACACGTCGGCAAATTCCACCTGTTCGCCCAGCAACTGCACCAGCCCGCGGCTATCGTCCGGGCCGGCTTGCTGGCCGAGTTCGGCCAGCGTGGCGGCCGAGCCGAAGTCCTGCAGGAAGCGGCTGCCGTCCACCACCGTCACCATGGTGTCGAGCCGGGCGATGTCGGCCAGGCTGAAGCCGTCGGCATCACGCACCGCGAAGGTGGCCGCCACCGGCATCGGCTCGGCGATGCCGGTCGATTCGATCAACAGATAGTCGTAGCGCTTCTGTTCGGCCAGCTTGCGTACCTCCTGCAGCAGATCGTCGCGCAACGTGCAGCAGATGCAGCCGTTGCTGAATTCCACCAATGTCTCTTCGGTGCGTCGCAAGGCCGCGCCGCCCTCGCGCAGCAGCTGCGCGTCGATGTTGACCTCGCTCATGTCGTTGACGATCACCGCCACGCGCAGGCCGTCGCGGTTATGCAGGATGCGGTTGAGCAGGGTGGTCTTGCCGGCGCCGAGAAAGCCGGACAACACGGTGACGGGGAGGCGTGAATCGCGCTTGGGGGACAGGGGCATCCTGAGAGCCTGGCTGGAGTGAAGTGTTACTATATAACATTCGTTCGACAGGACACCCCCCGATGCGCGTTACCGCTTCCGTGCTGGACAACTCGGCCATCGCCTTATCCAGCCTGTGCCTGCTGCACTGTCTGGCGCTGCCATTGCTGGCCGCTGCACTGCCGCTGCTGGGTGCCTGGAGCCGGGCCGAATGGGTGCATGTGGTGTTCGCCACGGCCGCCGTGCCGCTGAGCGGCTACGCGCTGTGGAGCAGTCATCGCCGGCATGCACTGCCCGCGCCGGTGTGGGCGCTGGCGGTCTTCGGCCTAGCCGGCCTGGTGCTGGGCGCCAGCGGGGTTGCCGGCGGCAGTTGGGAAACCCCGATCACGGTGACCGGTAGCCTGCTGCTGGCCAGCACGCACCTGCTCAACCTGCGGCTGCGCCGCCGCGCCGGGACGTGCGCCAGCTAGCGCGCTATAGCGAAAAACCCAGCAGCACCGGGTCGTGGTCGGAACTGCGCCACGGGCCGGGCAGATTGCGCTTGGCATAGCCGGCATCGTCCATGACATCGGCGTTGATATGCCATTCCACCGCGCCGCGCAGTTGCTTGGCCATCGCCGGGCTGAGCAGGGCGTGGTCGAGCCGCCCGCTCATGCCATCGTAGACGTAGCTGTAGGGCTGCTTCACGCCGGCCACCGCAAAGGCGTCCTGCCAGCCGCTGGCGCGCAGGCTGCGCATCGGCGTTTCCATCGCGTAGGCGTTGAAATCGCCCAGCAACACAGCCAGCTTGGTCTGCGCGCCGGTGGGGTCGGTCTGCAGCCACTGGTGCAGGCGCTTGGCCGATTCGGTGCGGGTGGCGTTCCAGCAGGCCTGGCCGTCGCGCTGGTCGGCATCGGCGCCGCTGGCGCTGCCGCAGCCCTTGGACTTGAAGTGATTGGCGACCACCACGAAGGTTGCCCCGCGGGTGCTGCGAAACGCCTGCGCCAGCGGCACCCGGCTGTGGCTGTCGAACGGCCCGCCGGTCAACGTGGCCGGCTTGCCAACCGGCGTGACCTGCGAACTGCGGTACACGATGCCGACCCGGATCGCGTCATCGCCCGGGCCGCTGCCGGTGTCGACGAACTGCCAGTCCTTGTCCTTGTCAGCCGCGTTGAGCGCGGCGACCAGTTGCGCCACCGCCGCATCGGCGTCATTGCCATCGTTTTCCAGCTCCATCAACGCAGCCACATCGGCGTGCAACGGCACGATGGTGGACACCAGCTTGGTCAGTTGCGCCTGGAACTGCTCGTGCGTGCGCGCACCGCGCTTGGTCGGAAAGCCGCCGCCGCGGCCATTGCCGTTGAAGAAGTTCTCCAGATTGAACGAGGCGATACGCAGGTCGCCGCCCACCTGTGGCGCCACCGCGGTCGGCATGGCCGGCAGCGTCAACGGACTCAGTACCTGGATGCGGTAGTTGCCGTCGTAGCGCTGGTCGACGATGCCGTCGACCGACTTGAGCAGGCTGCCGCTGCGCAGCACCGGATCGGCCGGCAGATAGGCCACCGTCTTGGGGCTGCGGCCGTTGCGCGCGTCGTCCAGCAACACCTGGCGACGGGCGTTGTCGGCCTGCACCTGCGCGAAGGCCGGAGTGCCGGCGGCGGCCACTTCGCTGGGCTGCCACAAGCGCCCGCCGAACGCGGCGACCAGCTCGCCATAGGTGTCCAGACGATCGCTGCCGTTGAGCGTCAGCGCAGCGATGCGCACGTGCTCGCCTTCCAGCGCTTCCCAGTTGGCCGGCGGCCCGCTGAGCATGCGCACCGGCACCGGCTGGCCGCTGGCCAGTCGCTCGATGCTGCTGGCATCCACCGTGGTCAGGCTCGCCTCGCCGCCTGCCGACACCTCGCGCACGGTGCCGACGATGCGCACGCGGTCGCCCACCGCCACCTCGGCATTGCCGGCACCGGTGACGAACAGACCGTGCGAGCGCCGCGGCTCGAAGCCGGGCTGCTGCACGAACAGCCCGGCCAGACCGGTACGCGTATCGGCGGTGACAATGCCCTCCACGTCGACCACACGGCCGTCGTAGGGGCTACGGGTGTCTTCGCCTTGCACGTCGGCGATCGACAGACGTTGCGGCGCGCCCTCGGCGGCACTGCCCAGCAGTGGCGCCAACAGACCGATCACACCGAGCACAACCAGCGAGCAACGCGACATCGACACACTCCAGAAAGACGTAGACCACATGCAAGCGCCGCCCCGAAGGCGGCGCGCGAGAACCGCGACAGGCTAGCAAAACGTTGCGAGTGGCGACCAGCTGCTGCGTGGGTAGCGTGGCCGATCTACAGATGCCGGTAACTGCAGGCATTCCCCGAAGCACTTGCGCCGGCCCGGGCGTCCAAGGCTGACGTTGTCGTGCAAGCACGTCGTGCAGCGAGTGCAAACGCTCGCGCAATGGGTGCTGGCCTACAAAAGCTAAAGCGTGCTCCAGCGCGTGCAAGCCTGGCGATTGACCGGTCGACGCACCCGCGCACGGCGCGCGCTGCCACCTGGCTGCACACCGACCGCTCGTGTCAGCCGCCTGCTGCGCTGCAGGCGCTTACTTCAGATTGCTCAGCATCCAGTCGACCGTGGCCCGCACCTGTTCTTCGGTCAACGCCGGGTTGCCGCCCTTGGGCGGCATGATGCCGCCATCCGGGCCGGTGTAGCCCTCGATCGCATGCTTGTACAAGGTGTCCTTGCCCTGGGCGATGCGCGCGTCCCAATGCGCGTGGTCCAGCGTCGGCGCCTTGCCCACGCCGGTGGTGTGGCAGGCGGTGCACAGGTTGTCGAAGATGGTCTTGCCGTCGGTGCTGCCGCCGTAGGCGGACTGCGAGGCGGCCTTGGCCAGCGCTGCCGCCTGGGCTGCGGCCTGTGCGGACGCGCCGGTGGTGCCGGCATAGACCGCGCCGGCCGGGGCGATGCGTTGCTGCACGCGCTTGGCCGCGGTGGGGGAGACTTCGTCGGGAATGGCGCGTTGCAAATAGGCTGCCAGGGCAATCAGGCCCAGGGTGATCACCACCAGTAGTCCGATCACCATCGAGAATTTCTTCAGGAACTCGAGGTCGTAATTCCGCACGCGCTCACCCCTGGCTGTTGGTCGAAGACCTCTGCTAGCGCCGGAGTATAGAGCACAGTTCGCGCCCGTCTGGCCAGTGTGCATGACCGTGATTGCAGCGGTGTGCGCTGCGCCCTGGCGCGCTATGGGTCTTGCAGGCACGCCGGTCCGCGCAGCCCGATGAATTGCCGCAATGCCGCATGAGACGTTGGTCGCGCTTGAGGGAATTGCGTATCATTCCCATCAATCCACGGTGATGCGGTCCTCGCCTCGCCCGGTCCCGCTGACGAGGAGTCGCCGCGATGAAGTCCTTCCTGCTGTCCTGCCTGGCCTTGGCCAGCATCAGTCTGTCTGCCCAGGCCCACGAGATCTGGATCGAGCGCGACGGCAGCGGTCCGGTGCGCATCTACTTCGGCGAGCCGGCGCAGGAGGCCCTGGATCACGGCGAAGACGAGATCAAGCGCGTGGTCAAGCCGACCGTGTTCGGCAGCGCCGGCAAGGCTGGCGCCCTGCAGCGCGGCAGCGAATTCCTCACCGCGCCGTTGTCCGGCACCGGCGATGCCTGGCTGAGCGATGACAGTGTGTTCGAGCCGTGGAAGGGCGAGGCCGGCGGCTTCGAGACGGTGAGCTACTACGCGCGCGCCGGGCGCGCCACGCCCTCGGCCAAGCTCGATTTCGAACTGGTGCCCACCGCCGCCAACAGCAACACGCTGACCGTGCTCTATCGCAACAAGCCGCTGCCCAAGGTCGAGGTGACGGTGATCGACCCGCAGAAATGGCAGAAGACGCTGACCTCCGACGCCAAGGGCCAGGTGACCCTGCCCACGCTGCGCGCCGGCCGGCACATCCTGGTCGCCACCAACAAGGAGCCGGTGAAGCGTGAGATCGCCGGCAAGCAGGTGTCGATGATCCATCACATCAGCACGTTGACCTTCCTGGCCGAGTAAGTCGGCCACACGCCTGGCTGATCCGATGTCCACCGCACCGTCCCTGCCGCTTCCCTGGTTCAGGCGTCCCTGGCTGGGCGTGCTTGGCCGCACGCTGGCGGCGATGTTTGGCGGCTATGCACTCGCCAGCGCCACCAATCTGCTGCTGGCGCTGGTCCTGCCGATGCCACGCAGTGAGGCGGTGTTGACCAGCATGCTGGTCGGCATCGTGGTGTGCGCCTGCGCGCCGCTATGGGCCTTCGCCACCGCCAGCGTGTGGCGCGCCTGGGCCGGCATCGCGGTGCCGGCGGCGCTGATGTTCGCACTGGCCGCATGGCTGCAACGGGGCGTGGCATGAAGCAGGGATTCCGCCAGTCGATGGCGTGGCTGCATACCTGGACCGGTCTGCTGGTCGGCTGGGTGCTGCTGTTGATCTTCATGGGCGGCACGGCGAGTTATTACCGCGACGAAATCAGCCGCTGGATGCGCCCGGAATTGCCCACCACCACGGTGAGCAACGCAACCGCGCTGCGCAGTGCCGAGCAGTATCTGCAGACGCATGCAGCCGATGCGCAGAGCTGGAACATCACCTTGCCGGACACGCGCAATCCGGTAGTCAGCATGTACTGGCAAAACCCTGCGCCAGCCGATGGCAAACCGGCCAGCCGCCGGCAGATGTACGGCACCGCCATCATCGACCCGGCCACCGGCAGGGAAATCGCCGCACGCGACACCCTGGGCGGCGAATTCTTCTACCGGCTGCATTTCGATCTGCATTATCTACCGGTGATGTGGTCGCGCTATATCGTCGGTTTCTGCGCGATGTTCATGCTGGTGGCGATCATCAGCGGCGTGATCACGCACAAGAAGATCTTCAAGGATTTCTTCACCTTTCGCCCGGGCAAGGGCCTGCGCTCGTGGCTGGACTTCCATAACGTCAGCGCGGTGACCGCGTTGCCGTACCACGCGATGATCACCTACACCGGCATCGTGACCTTGATGTTCATGTACCTGCCGTGGGGCATCAAGGCGCAGTACCCCGACAACGAAATGCGTTTCTACGAAGAGTCCGCCAACCGGGTGGCCGATACGCGAAGCGCCTCCGGCACGCCGGCGCGCATGCTGCCGCTGGAACAATTCGTGGCGCGTGCGCGCAGCGACTGGCGTGGCGGCGAGGTGGGCAACGTGGCGGTGTCGCTTCCCAACGACGCGCATGCGGCGGTCGGCGTCACCCAGCGCGCTGGCAACCTCTCCACCGATGCGCCGTCCATCCTGTTCGATGCAATCACTGGACAGCGCCTGCAGCGCAGCGGGCCGCCGGGCGGTGCCAGCCAGACGCGTGGGGTGATGGTAGGCCTGCATATCGCCCACTTCGCCGGGCCGTGGATGCGCGCGCTGTTCTTCGGCTCCGGCTTGCTCGGTTGCCTGATGGTGGCCAGCGGCGTGGTGATGTGGGCAGTGAAGGAACGCCCCAAACACCTGAAGGCCGGGCGCATCGGCTTCGGGCTGCGGTTGGTGGATGCGCTCAACATCGGCACGGTCGCCGGCCTGCCGATCGCCTTTGCCAGTTTCTTCTGGGCCAACCGCTTGTTGCCGGTGGGCCTGGAGGGGCGCGCGGCGATGGAGGCCAATCTGTTCTTCGTCGCATGGGCCACCGCATTGCTGGCCGCGTTCGTGTGGCCACGGCGCGCGATGTGGAGCTGGCAGCTGTATCTGGGTGCGGCCTTGTTCGCGTTGGTGCCGGTGGTCAATGCGATCACCACCGATGTGCATCTGGGCGTGACGTTGCCGGCCGGGCAATGGACGCTGGCCGGGGTCGATCTGGTCTGCCTGTTCCTTGGCGTGTCCCTGGGGATCGCGGGATGGCGCCTGCAACACTGGAGGGCGCCGCAACCGGCATCGGCACGACGTGCGCGCGCCACTGCCGCCGCGTCTGCGCAGGGCAGCGTGCCGATGCAGGAAAGCGCATGAGCGTGTGGCTGTTGCTGGCGCTGAATTTTTCCGGATTCGCCGCGCTGTGCCTGGCGATGGACAAGCATCAGCAGGAAGTGCGTGGCCGCACGCTTGGCGCCGCGCGTTCGCGGCAACTGCGCGTGCTGGGTTGGCTGCTGTTGCTGCTCACCTTCGGCCTGGCGGTACACGCGCAAGGCTGGGGCATCGGCCCGGTGTTGTGGCTGGGCACATTGACCGGCGCTGCCGCGCTGCTGTCGCTGTGGCTGCTGCCGTATCGGCGTGGGTTGATTCTGCCTACGGCTGTGGCCGCGCCGGTGCTGGCGGGTGCGCTGCAGCTGTTGCTGGGTTGAAGGACCTCGCTACGCCTCGATCGGCGGATCGCCCCAGCTACGCCCATCGCGCGGCAGGCGGCCATCGTCGAGCACGCGCAACACGTCTTTGGGCTGCAGCATGTCCAGAAACAGCACCACGTTGATGCCCTCCGGCAACGCCATGCTGGGAAAGATTACGCCCGGTATCTCCGCCTCGCGCAGCATGTCGCCGAGCACCCAGCTCACCGGTTCGATCTTGTTGACCAAGGCCTTGCGCCAGTCCTCGGTCCAATCGGCCCAGAGCGGATCCCAGCCTGCATCGAGCAGGCGCAGATCGGCCAACGCCGGCAGCTCGGCGGCGTAACTGACCAGGGTCAATGGCGGCAGGAACAGCGCGGCCTGCGCGTATTCGGCGGCAGCGGTTTCCAGTTGCAGCGATAGATACAGCGCAGGCTGCCCGAAACGATTGAAGCGCCCGCCCGAGCGTGCCGCACCGGCGCCGCTCAGCGGTTCGGCGGCCCAGCGCGGAGTGAAGGCGCGATACAGCGTGCAGTGCGCCGGGGCGCTCAGCTTCAACCGGCGGCCCCCGAGGCGACGGTGCGCAGATAGGTCAGCGCATCGTCGGTACGGCCCTGTTTGACCACTTCCAGCAAGGTGGCGAATTCGAACGCGGGGATCGGGGTGTTCTTGAGGTGGAACACCACCTGGCGTTCGTCCGGCTGGAGCTGCGTCATCGCCACCAGCAGGCGCGACAGGTTGCGTAGCAGGTCCTGCACGCGCGGGCTTTCCGGATGCACGCGCAGGCTGTTGCGATGCACACCCGCCAGCTCGGCCAGCTCCTGCTGCGACAGATCCAGCAGGCCGGCCATGGCCGAGGGCGACAGGATGGTGCTATCCGGTACGCGCAGGCGTTCGGTCAGGGCCAGGGGATTGAGAACGGCGACCATCGCACGACTCCAGCAGGACGAGTGCACAGTATATGCACAGTCAGCAGCACCCATACAGCCCAGCCGGACGCTCAGTCAGTGCACTGTCAGCCCGTCGGCTGGTGCGCTCCCACCGCGCGCAGGCAGAACCCGCAGATCGCCTCGACCAGTTGCTCGCCCTGCTGCGGGTCGCCGCGACTGGGGGCGATTGGTCCCACCAGCGCTTCGGTGAAGGCGCCGACGATGCAGGCCGCCGCCGCGTCCAGCGACTGCGACGGAAACTCGCCAGCCGCCACGCCTTCGGCAAGCAACTGACGAAACACCTCTCCAAACAGGCGCCGGCCACGGATGCGCTCGGCGTCCACCTCGCTTTCCACCGGCTCGGCGATGAAGGCGTACGCCAACGCCGGGCCGGCCAACGCGCGCCGCACAAAGGTGGCGATCGCATTGCGCAGGCGCTCGGCAGCGCTGGCCCGGGTGGTGGTGATGGCGCGCAGGATGGTCATCTCGCGCTGCACTGCCGCGTTGAGAACTTCCACGAAAAGCTCGGCCTTGGACGGGAAGTGGCGATAAATCTGCCCGGTGGACACGCCGGCGGCAGCGGCGACGGCGGTCACCGGCGCATTGCGGTAGCCGCCTTCGGCGATCAGGGCGCGGGCCGCGTGCAGGATGCGTTCGCGATTGCCGGCCAGGCGTTCTTCCATCAGGGCGGAGCGTCGATAAGCCATGGTGTGATTCTGGGTTCAATAGTTGAATTTTAGTTCACTTTTTCATTGCGGACCGCTAGGCTGCGCACAAACGCCGTGCGGCCTGCCCGCTCCCACCCGGCACATCCCGATCCCTGCGGAGTCGCTCCATGCACGTGCCGTCCCTGAATTTTGCGCTTGGCGAAGACATCGATCTGCTGCGCGAAAGCGTGGCAGCCTTCGCCAGTCACCATATTGCCCCGCTCGCCGCCGCGGCCGACCAGAACAATGTCTTCCCTGCCCAGCTGTGGCGCCTGCTCGGTGAGCAAGGCCTGCTCGGGCTGACCGTGGAAGAAGAATACGGCGGCAGCGGCATGGGCTACCTGGCGCATGTGGTGGCGATGGAAGAGATCTCGCGGGCCGGCGGGGCCATCGGCCTGTCGTACGGCGCGCATTCCAACCTGTGCCTCAACCAGCTGCGCAAGAACGCCACGCCGGAACAGAAGCAGCGTTACCTGCCCAGGCTGTGCACCGGCGAGCATGTCGGCGCGCTGGCGATGAGCGAGGCCGGCTCCGGCTCGGATGTGGTGTCGATGAAGCTGCGCGCCGATGCGCGCGGCGACCGCTATGTGCTCAACGGCAGCAAGATGTGGATCACCAACGGCCCGGACGCCGATGTGCTGGTGGTGTACGCCAAGACCGACCCGGATGCCGGCGCACGCGGCATCACCGCCTTCATCGTCGAAAAGGGCATGCCGGGATTCTCCACCGCGCAGAAGCTCGACAAGCTGGGCATGCGCGGCTCCAACACCTGCGAGCTGGTGTTCACCGATTGCGAAGTGCCGGCCGAGAACGTGCTGGGCACGCTCAACGGCGGCGTGCGCGTGCTGATGTCCGGGCTGGATTTCGAACGTGTGGTGCTGGCCGGCGGCCCGTTGGGCTTGATGGCCGCGGCGATGGACGTGGTGCTGCCGTACGTGCACGAGCGCAAGCAGTTCGGCGCGCCGATCGGCACCTTCCAGTTGATGCAGGCCAAGCTGGCCGACATGTACGTCGGGCTCAACGCCTGCCGCGCATACGTCTATGCGGTGGCGCGCGCCTGCGATGCCGGCCTGACCACGCGCCAGGATGCGGCCGGCGCGATTCTCTACGCGGCCGAAAAAGCCACCTGGCTCACCGGCCAGGCGATCCAGGTGCTGGGCGGCAACGGCTACATCAACGACTACCCCACCGGGCGCCTGTGGCGCGATGCCAAGCTGTACGAAATCGGCGCGGGCACCTCGGAGATCCGACGCATGTTGATCGGCCGCGAGCTGTTCGAACGCACCGCCTGACGGAGCCACCATGAGCGTGATCACCAGCCAGCTGCAGGTCAGCGGCGAGAGCTTCCAACAAAACGCTGCTGCGATGCGCACCGTGGTGGAGGATCTGCGCCGCACGCTGGCGCAGACCGCGCTGGGCGGCAGTGAGGCTGCGCGTGCCAAGCACAGCGCACGCGGCAAGTTGCTGGTACGCGAGCGTATCGATGCCTTGCTGGATCCGGGCAGCGCCTTGCTGGAGATCGCGCCATTGGCCGCGCACGGCATGTACGACGATCAGGTGCCGTGCGCCGGTGTGGTGGCCGGCATCGGGCGCGTGTCCGGGGTGGAGTGCGTGATCGTGGCCAACGATGCCACCGTCAAGGGCGGCACCTATTACCCGATGACGGTAAAGAAGCATCTGCGCGCGCAGGAAATCGCGCAGCAGAACCGCTTGCCATGTGTCTACCTGGTCGATTCCGGCGGCGCGTTCCTGCCGCTGCAGGATGAAGTGTTTCCCGACCGCGATCACTTCGGGCGTATCTTCTACAACCAGGCCAACCTGTCGGCCAACGGCATCCCGCAGATCGCCTGCGTGATGGGCTCGTGCACCGCCGGCGGCGCCTACGTGCCGGCGATGAGCGATGAAACGGTGATCGTGCGCGAGCAGGGCACGATCTTTCTCGGCGGTCCACCCCTGGTCAAGGCGGCCACCGGCGAAGAAGTCAGTGCCGAAGAACTCGGCGGTGCGGATGTGCACACGCGCATCTCCGGCGTGGCCGACCACTTTGCCGACAACGACCTGCAGGCCCTGGCGCGCGTGCGCGCCATCATCGCGCAGCTCAACTGGCGCAAGCCGGCTGCATCGCTGGCACTGCAGGCACCGCTGCCGCCGCGCTACGCCGCCGACGAGCTGTATGGCGTGATTCCTGCCGACACGCGCAAGCCCTTCGATGTGCGCGAGGTGATCGCCCGCATCGTCGACGACTCGCAGCTGGACGAATTCAAGCCGCGCTACGGCAGCACTTTGGTCACCGGCTTCGCGCATCTGCATGGCTATCCGGTGGGCATCATCGCCAACAACGGCATCCTGTTCTCCGAGTCAGCGCTCAAGGGCGCGCACTTCATCGAGCTGTGCACGCAACGCGGCATTCCGCTGGTGTTCCTGCAGAACATCACCGGCTTCATGGTCGGGCGCAAATACGAACATGGCGGCATCGCCAAGGACGGGGCCAAGCTGGTGATGGCGGTGGCCTGCGCTAAGGTGCCCAAGTTCACCGTGGTGATCGGCGGCTCATTCGGTGCCGGCAATTACGGCATGTGCGGTCGCGCCTACTCGCCGAACTTCCTGTGGATGTGGCCGAATGCGCGCATCGGCGTGATGGGCGGCGAGCAGGCGGCCAGCGTCTTGGCCACGGTGCGCCGCGACGGTATCGAAGCTAAAGGTGGCGCCTGGTCGGGCGAAGAGGAAGCTGCATTCAAGGCGCCGATCCGTGCGCAGTTCGAGCAGCAGGGGCATCCGTATTACGCCAGCGCACGCCTGTGGGACGACGGCATCATCGACCCGGCCGATACCCGTCGCGTGCTGGGGCTGGGACTGTCGGCCGCATTGAATGCACCGATCGAGACGACACGCTTTGGCGTGTTCCGGATGTGAGGTGATGATGTCCGTCTGCAGGTGCTGCTCTTGGCTGTCTTGCGGTGTACACACACCTGCACGCAAGGCGTTGCGTGTCGCCTGGAGCAGTGCATGAGGCCGGGCGCGTTGCCTGCGTCGAGCAGCGCACCGCGCGGGGGCGCAGCGGCGTCAGCTGCCATCGCACGGCGTGTGGCGCAATCCATGCAACCCTCTTTCCATCGCAGCGCCTGCCAGCATGGCGGCGTGCAGAGAACTTCGTCATGACCCAGCGCGAACTCGCCACCGCAGCAAGACCGCCCTATTTCGACAAGATCCTGATCGCCAATCGCGGCGAGATCGCGTGCCGGGTCATCGCCACCTGTCGCAAGCTCGGTATCGCGACCGTGGCGGTGTATTCGGATGCCGACCGCGATGCGCGGCATGTGCGGCTGGCCGATGAAGCGATCCATCTCGGCGCCGCACCGGCGCAGCAGAGTTATCTGCGTGGCGATGCGATCCTGGAGGCGGCACGCGCAAGCGGCGCGCAGGCGATCCATCCGGGCTATGGCTTCCTGTCGGAAAACGCGGCGTTTGCCGATGCCTGCGCGCAGGCTGGCATCGTGTTCATCGGCCCACCGGCGGCCGCCATCCGCGCGATGGGCGACAAGAGTGCGGCCAAGGCGCTGATGCAACGCGCCGGCGTGCCGCTGACGCCGGGCTACCACGGCGACGAACAGGCGCCGGCGTTCCTGCGTGCGCAGGCCGACGCGATCGGCTATCCGGTGCTGATCAAGGCCAGCGCCGGCGGTGGCGGCAAGGGCATGCGCCGGGTGGATACCAGCGCGGCCTTCGAAGAGGCCTTGGCCAGCTGCCAGCGCGAGGCGCAATCGGCTTTCGGCAATGCGCAGGTGCTGGTGGAAAAATACGTCGAGCGGCCGCGCCATATCGAGATCCAGGTGTTTGGTGATACCCGGGGCGAGGTCGTCTATCTGTTCGAACGCGATTGTTCGGTGCAGCGCCGGCATCAGAAAGTGCTGGAAGAAGCGCCTGCTCCCGGCATGAGCGAACAACGCCGCGCCGCCATGGGCAAGGCCGCCGTGGATGCCGCGCGCGCCGTGGGTTATGTCGGTGCCGGCACGGTGGAGTTCATCGCCGGCCCGGATGGCGATTTCTATTTCATGGAAATGAACACCCGGCTGCAGGTCGAGCACCCGGTCACCGAGTTGATCACCGGCACCGACCTGGTCGAGTGGCAATTGCATGTCGCCGCGGGCGAGCCGTTGCCGCTGCGTCAGCAGGACCTGCGCATCCATGGCCACGCGCTGGAAGCGCGCCTGTATGCCGAAGATGCCGACCGCGGCTTTCTGCCGTCGACCGGCACGCTGCGGCAGCTGCAATTTCCCGCAGCCGGCGCGCATGTACGCATCGATGCCGGGGTGGAGCAAGGCGACAGCATCAGCCCCTACTACGACCCGATGATCGCCAAGCTGATCGTATGGGATGTGGATCGCCCTGCCGCCCTGGCACGCATGCGCGAGGCGCTGGCGCAATTCCATGCAGTGGGCGTCACCACCAACAGCGCGTTCCTCGCGCGCCTGATCGGCACGGCGTCGTTTGCGTCTGCCGATCTGGATACCGCGCTGATCGAACGCGAGCAGGCCGTGTTGTTTCCCCAGGCGGTCAGTCCGGCCAATGCCTGGTGGTGCCTGGCAGCGGCGTTGATTGCCGACGCGTTGCCGAAGGCCGCCGCCGATCCGGCCGACCCGTTTTCGCCATGGCAACACACCGATGGCTGGCGCATCGGTGCGCATGCCGCGCACGCCATGACGCTGGAGGCCGCAGGCGAGCGCCGCCAGTTCGGCGTGCGCCCGCTTGGCGATGGCTGGCAGGTCACGACTGCAGGCGATACCTACACGCTGCGCTACCACCTGCAGGGCGATGCACTGCGCGTGGAAATGGATGGCCGACAATGGCGCATGCAGGTCCTGCGCGACGGCGACACCCTGACATTGCGCGATGCCACGCAGCGGGCGAGCTTCCGCCACCATGACACGCTGGCCGAAGCCGATCAGCCCGCGCACGACACCGGTGGCCTGACCGCACCGATGCCGGGCCGCATCGTGTCGCTGGTCGCCCCAGTGGGGCAGTCGGTCACCCGCGGCCAGGCCCTGGTGGTGCTGGAAGCGATGAAGATGGAGCACACCTTGCACGCGCCCGGCGACGGCACGGTGGCGGCGTACCTGGTGGCCGAGGGCGAGCTGGTCGCCGAGGGTGTCGCGTTGGTGGAATTTGTGTCCGCGTCTGCGTAGCGGCGCCTGGTGGCGTGACCAACGGCACGTCCGCAGGGGCCGGCCCTCGCCCTAGCGTTGGGGGAAAGCGGCCGGAGTGGCCGCGCCCCAGACCGGAGACGTCCATGCAACGCCTGCTTCTTGTTTCCAGCATGCTGCTCGCGCTGACCGCCTGCAGCGACAACGCCGCGCCCACCACCGACAAGGCTGCCACGCCAGCCCCGGCCGCTGCGCAAGCACCCGCGGCGCCACCCGAACTGATCACCCGTGATGCGCTGTTCGGCAACCCGGAACGGGCGAACGTGAGCATCAGCCCGGACGGCAAGTACCTCAGCTGGGTCGCGCCGCTGGAGGGCGTGCTCAATGTCTGGGTCGCCCCGGTGGATGCACCGGATCAGGCACGCGCGATCACCAAGGACACCGCACGCGGCATCCGCAATTATTTCTGGACCTATCAACCCAACACGCTGCTGTACCTGCGCGACAACGGCGGCGACGAAGACTTCCATCTGTTCTCGGTGAATCTGAGCGATGGCAGCAGCAAGGACCTCACCCCGTTCAAGAAGACCAACGCCGAGGTGTATCGCGTCAGCGCGCAGCACCCCGAGTCGATCATGGTCGGCATGAACGACCGCGATCCCAAATGGCATGACCTGTATCGGGTGGACCTGGCCTCGGGCAAGCGCAGCCTGGTGCAGCAGAACACCGACAGCCTGGATTCCTATCTGCTCGACGGCAACTTCCAGCTGCGCTACGCCACGCGCGCCACCGACGATGCCGGCAGAGAGCTGCTGGTACCGGATGGCAAGCGCTGGAAGCGCGTGGACCGCATCCCGTTCGAGGATGTCAGCAACACCTCGCCCGACGGACTGACCGACGACGGCAAGACGCTGTACATGCAGGATTCGCGCAATCGCGACACCGCGGCGCTGTATGCCATCGACACCGCCAGCAATGCGCGCACGCTGCTGTTCGAAAACCCGCGCACGGATGTCGGCGCCACCTTGAACGACCCCAGGACCGGCGTGGTGCAGGCCGTGTCCACCGACTATCTGCGCGAGGAATGGAAGGCGCTGGACAACGGCATTACCGCCGACCTGCAAAAGCTCAAGTCACTCGGCAGCGGTGATGCCAGCGTTGCCGCACGCACCCTCGACGATCGCATCTGGATCGTGGGGTATTCGGCGGCAGAGACACCGCTGAGCTACTACCGCTACGACCGTGCAGATGGCGGCAAGCTGACCAAATTGTTCTCCGCCCGCCCCGCGCTCGACGGCAAGCCGCTGGTCCCGATGTGGCCGCAGGAACTGACCGCGCGCGACGGCCTCAAGCTGGTCAGCTATCTCACGCTGCCCGCCGAGGCTGACGCCAATCACGATGGCAAGGCCGACAAGCCGGTGCCGCTGGTGCTGTTCGTGCATGGTGGCCCGTGGGCGCGCGACAGCTACGGCTACGGGCCGTATGAGCAGTGGCTGGCCAATCGCGGCTATGCGGTGCTGGCGGTGAATTTCCGTGGCTCCACCGGCTTCGGCAAGGCCTTCACCAATGCCGGCAACGGCGAGTGGGCCGGCAAGATGCACGATGACCTGCTCGACGCCGTGCAATGGGCGGTCAAGCAAGGCGTGACCAGGCCCGAGGACGTGGCGATCATGGGCGGCAGCTACGGCGGCTACGCCACGCTGGTCGGCCTGACCTTCACCCCGGACGCGTTCAAGTGCGGCGTGGACATCGTCGGCCCGGCCAACCTCAACACCTTGCTCGGCACCGTGCCGCCGTACTGGGCCAGCTTCTATAAGCAGCTGACCAAACGCATGGGCGACCCGGCCACCGAGGCCGGCAAGCAGTGGCTGACCGAACGCTCCCCGCTCAGCTATGTCGACAAGATCAGCAAGCCGCTGCTGATCGGCCAGGGTGCCAACGACCCGCGCGTCAAGCAGGCCGAGAGCGACCAGATCGTCAACGCGATGAAGGCCAAGAACATTCCGGTCACCTACGTGCTGTTCCCCGACGAAGGCCACGGCTTCCGCCGCCCGGAAAACAGCAAGGCCTTCAACGCAGTGACCGAAGGGTTCCTGGGCCAGTGCCTGGGCGGCCGCGTGCAACCGATCGGCGACGACCTGACCGGCTCCAGCATCACCGTGCCGGAAGGCGCCGACAAGGTGAACGGTCTGAGCGATGCATTGAAAACGCATACGCAGGCGATTCGGCGGTAGGTGGGCAGTCGTGGCGCCATCCGCCAAGGATGCGTTGGCGTCGCACTGCATCTGCACGTGTTGTCGGGACCGGCGGCCTAACCGCCGGTCTTTGACTTGGAGGCTCTTCGATCAAATAAGTTAGCTGGTTCAATGGCGTGCGTGTTCCTACACGGAGCTATTGCTGATTGAGTTGATCGGAATCGCTTGCTCCATTCCAGATCGCGCCAGCTGGATCGAGCTCTGTAGTGACCATGGTCTGTGCGCGCCAACCGAAGCCACAGACAGCTAAAACACCTTGCGATATCGGGTCCAGTCCCAACGCACGTTCAAGATGTTTCTCGTTGACAGCGCCGGTGATGAATGCACCCAGGCCAAGATCGGTAGCCGCAAGATAGAGGGTCTGCGAGAGGTGACCGGCCTCCAATGCGACCACACGATAACCTTTGGCATGTTGCCGGTATTTCCAGAACGTCCTATCGAAACGCGGAACCAGCGCAATCAGTACGTGTGCATCTGCAAACCAGTGCTGCTGCCCGACAGCCTGCATGACGAAATCATCCGAGCATTCGACCCCTGCTACAAGCTCGAGTGCGTGAACATCTGCACGATAGTGATAAACGCCTGCCGGCAACCCTTCCACACACATGACCAGGATATACGCCTCGATCGGATGCAAACCGCCGCCGGATGGGACGTTTTTTTTCAAAAAGACCAGGTCGTCGCCGACCTTCACCTGAGCCTGTGCGGCAAAAACCCGCTGCAGCATGTGGGAGAACATCTGAAAGGGAACTGCTTTGTTCCGGTCAAAATTACGGCATGTGACCCGGCGACCCAGCAAGTCGTCGAAATCGTTCCGGGGCATGGATGGCAAGCCGATCAATGCACCGTTATCAACGGTCCGCTGAACCTCCTGAGGTGCGGGGCCAAGGACACGACGCATCGCCACAGCCGTTTCGGTTCCAGAGTCCCGTGTGTTCTTGACCGCATCCACACCATCCCAGCGCGTAAAAGCATGCAGCACTGCCGCGAGCGGATGCCAATGCGATTCCCTGAGGCGTTCATCGTTTTGGGCAAAGGACGCATCTGGTGCTCGCTCATCCAGCACCAGGCCTTGGTCAATCAACCCCTCCAGTGTTTCCTGGTCAAAATGCGATCGGTCCGTCCAATGCGAAGGACTGAGTTCACCCAATAACCGGCGCTGATCTTCCGTCACTGCTACTGGTGCATCGAGATGGGGCGCTAGCGCAAACCACTCCATGACATGCTGTAGCCCATTGCCACCCTGCAAAAGACTGTCCAACGTGTAGAACACGGTTTCCCGTGGCTCCAGCAGGACAACTGCACAACGTCTGATCCGCATCAGCTTCTCCAGCGAAATGAAGTGCACCTCACGCAGGTGTACCTGAGGTAGCTATAGCGTCTCCCAGCAGCCCAAACTTGAGTCTGTTGCATGATAGCCCTCAAGCCGACAACGCTAGCGCCGCTAAGTGATACTTCACCCACTTGAAGAATTCAAAGATGCCGACGCTGAAGCTTGATCCTGCGGTTGCAAGCAAATTGATCGACCTGCTCTCCACAGACGACACCTTTCGCGCGTTATTCGTCTCAAACACCATGACAGCGTTACAGCAGGTCGGACACACCGCCGCACCTGAAGACGACCTTGAGGCCTTTGTGCGCGATTGCGCAAGCAGCATCCAACTTGCCGACAAGGATGTGATCGCGAGCGCCCGTGCACAAATCAACACCATGCTCACGTCAGGAACATCCCACATCGTTCCACAACTGGATGCTGGTTATGACGGCGACAGGACTCTCAAATAATTCGATGGATTCGCGACACCGGTGGCAGGGTCAGCCCTGCGCCTCCGCAATCCAGGAGGCTTCTGCGGCTTTCAGATCCACTATGTTGAGTGGCTGCAAGCAGTATCCACACTCGATTTCTGCGTAGGCCAGGCCGCGGCGCTGCCGCATCCAGTCATTTTGGATGCGTGCATCTTCATTGCGTTGCGCTAGTCGTGCCGCACGCATTGCGGTGGCCCGTGTCTGAAAGCGGGATGCTGAATCCAGATAGGGTGTGAGCGAGCGGAATGCATCGTCCGGCCTCCGATTTGCCAACAGGATTTCGGCATCCACTACAGCACCCAGTTCGACGATCAGGCGGTTGGCATAGACCAGCGGCGCTGCTCTGACCTGTTCCCGTACCTTTGCCGCACTCGATACATCTCCCGCACGCACCATCACCAATGCTGCTGCCAGGGCAGTGGAAAGATTGTCGATGGTATCGATTGGCACGTCCTTGCTTACGTCGTGCAGCGCTAGCTGTGCACCTTCTTTTGCTACCTCTACAGCTTTAAGGCGCTGCCCCGACGCCAACAATGCAGTCGCCAGGGGAACGTAGTAATTGATGCGATCAGTCCCTCGCTTGGCCAAGCCTGCGTTCAAGCCGGCTTGGGCGTGCGTGATCGCGCCACGCAGATCACCCTCGTCCAGAGCGACAGACGCCCGGGTGATGCCGGCATGAAAATTGGTTGTCTCCACTTTTGCAAGCGCACTGCGCGCACGGGAGAAATCACGCTTGGCGGCGGCTACGGCGGCCTGGCGGAGCAGCGCGCCATTCCAACCCGCAGTCACTGCTTGTGCCACTGCATGATCGGCTTGATCGTATTGCCCCAGAGCAAGCAGGATACGCCCATGCATATCAAGCGATATGCTGGAGAGATCGTATTTGCTCTGCGTCGACGTACGCGCATGAAGCAACGCCTCAGCAAACCGGTTTGCAACAAATAGATCCATTGCTGCATTGGCTTGAGCAGGAGCATAGTCTGGATACAGCTCTGACATCTGAACCCAGGAATCGGCTGCCTGCGCCGGGTCAAGGATCTGCACGCCCCAGCTCTTAACGTAAAGCGCCTCACGCGGTGGAAGCCTGGATCTGAATTTTTCAGCGACCCTGAGTGTTTCGGTCGCCTTTCTGTAATCGACATTGGCAAAGTAAGCACGCACTTGTCCCAGCCAAGCCAATGCGAAGTGAGGATCTATCTCTACTGCTTTCTGGAAGAAATCCAATGCAGCGGTATATTTCCCCTCCGCATAACGTTTTTGCCCAAGCGCGTACGCACGTAGGGCGTCCAGACTGGAAGTCGTTACATCCGGCAAAGCAGGACTATTGTTGCGGATGCTCTCGCGGTTTTCGCCAAGTTGATTTCTTAATTCGCCAGTGACCTTGTCGACAGCAGCAAGAATAGAAGGGTTGGAACCGAAAGCAGTGCTTACTGCTACTGTCTGCTGTGTCTTCGGGTCAACGACTTCCACAACAAACCGCGTGCGTCCACCAACGTAGCCAACCGAAGGAAGCAACACCGCACGTGCGCCACTTCGAAGTGCAACATCTGAGGCGTTCTTGCGATCCAAAGGCTCCTTGTAAGGGTCCTTACGCATCAGCGCCAGCAGCTTGAGCGTTCTGTCCTCACTCAGCACATTGACGTAGCGCGACTGCTCCAGACTGATTCGGAAAGCCTGATCCAGCGAACTTTCCAGCATGACGTCGTCGGTAAGGTTGCGTACTGCTCCCACAACTACCCAATCCCGCTCGGCGAACGCAAGCGCCGGCTGCGGGCGCGCAAACAGCCAGACAGCAAGACTGATGCCGAGGACGACTCCCAACTCTGCAACTAATGCCGCCGGCCGTCGCCACAGCGGAACATCGCGCCAGGCCTTTGCCGAATTCTTCGGCGTGCGCAGCGGCGTCAGGCCGACTTCGCCGACCTCATAGATCTCCATCGGCGTGGGCACGCCCTTGAAGCGCCAGCGGCCGTGGGATTTCCACAGGATGCGTTCGCCGCGGTCGCCCAGTTCGCGTGCGGCGCGGTGGGTCAACGACTCGGCCACTGCCGACAACAGGATCTGCCCGGGCCGCGCCATCGACATCAGGCGCGCGGCGGTGGGCTTGGCCAGGCCTTCGACTTCCAGCGGTTTGGCACCGATGCTGACCGCTTCGTCGCTATTGCGCCAGGTCAGCACTTCGCCGACGTGCAGGCCCTGCCGCGCGCATAGCGTCAGCGCGCGGGCATCGCCCATCGCCTTGAGGCCACGGGCGTAATCCAGCGCAAAGCCCAGGCCGTCGATGGGGCGATCGAACAACAGCAGCAATCCGTCCGAGCGGTCGATCAGCCGGCCACGCCATTGCTGCTGCAGTTTGACCACCAGCCGGTCGTGCTCGCGAAACAGCGCGGCGGCGGCGTTGTCACCGATGCGCTCGACCAGCGCGGTCGAGTCGCACAGGTCGGTCAGCAGCAAGGTGCGCAAGCGCGGCGCCTGGATCGCTTCCGACGACGCATCCTTGCGTGCGTGGGTGCGGGCGCTCATTGCTCAGCGATTGTCCGACGTGGCTGCGTTGCCGGGTGGCTGCGTGCTGCCAGACCCCAGCGCTTCATGCATGCACAGCACATTGCCGCCTTGCCGCTTTGCTTCGTACAGCGCGCTGTCGGCCAGCGTGTACCAATCGTTCCATGCCGCGTCGGCATCGATCATGCACAGGCCCAGGCTCACCGAGCAGCCCTGCTCGCTCTGGCCATTGCACAGCCGCGCTTCCACTGCGCGCACGATGCATTCGCCGATGTGGTGCAGCAGCTCCCGGGTGCCCTGCGCGACCAGCACGCAGAATTCGTCGCCGCCGAGCCGGCAGGCCAGGTCGCCGTCGGCGATCACCGAACGCAGCGCGTGGGCGACGTTCTGCAGCACGCGGTCGCCAGCGAGATGGCCGAATTCGTCGTTGATGCGCTTGAAACGGTCGCAATCGATCAGGATCAGACCCACCCCGGGCACGCGACCGGCGCGCCGGCATTCCTGCAGATGCAGGGCGAGCCCGCGGCGGTTGTGCAGGCCGGTGAGTTCGTCGGTGCGGCTGAGTTCTTCGGTGTGGTTGAGCTGGTGCGAGGTGACGTAGAGGTTGTCCAGCGCCGCTTCCAGATCGTGGTTGCGCCGGCGCAACTGGCGGATCAGCAACTGCTCGTTGTTGACCACTCGCACAATGGAGCGGCGCAGGAAATGCGCCACCATCGACGGGTCGTGATCGACCAGGCGCTGGAAGTCCTCGTGCGCCAGTTCGATCAAACGGGTGTCGGTGGATGCGCTGGCGCCGGCACTGCGCGCATGGTCGCCGATCAACAGGCCAAGTTCGCCGAAGAATTCGCCCGGGCCCAGGTGCTTGAGCATCAGGTCTTCGCCGAAATCCAGATCGATCTGGCCACTGACCACAATGAACATCTGCGTGCCCACTGCACCGCGCTCGAACAGCGCCTGGCCGGCGGCCAATTCGCGGGCGCGGCCAAAGCGGGCGAAAAACCCCAGCTCTTCGGCAGTCATGAGCGCATGCAGCCCGTCCGACAGCGTCTTTGCAACGCTCCCCGTCGGCTCCACTGCGCCGGCAGTGTTATGGCACGTCATCCCAAAATCCCTTAGACCGACCTGCAGCGCCGGCCTGCCTCAGCATCGTACAGGAGCGTTTTGTTCAGCACCAGGTCACACTCCCTCTCATTGAGCTTGAGACGAAATGACGGGTATTGGCAAAAAAATCGGGCTCGGTTTCCCGAGCCCCTCTCCCCTGCTCCCGGCAGAGCCCGCCATCCTCTTCGACAGGCCACCACCACCCTCCGCGGTGCTAGCGGGGGCTTGGCGGTGGGCGAAGCCCGCTGCTCCGTTTCACCCGTCGGCCGGCCGGCACGCGGTCGCGGCGCCTGCGCGCTGGGTTATGCGGCCTTTTCGCCGTGAAACTGCTCTTCCTCGGTCGAGCCACGCAGCGCGGTGGTGGACGACTGGCCCTGCTGGATCGCCTGCGTCACCGCGTCGAAATAGCCGGTGCCCACCTCGCGCTGATGCTTGACCGCGGTAAAGCCCATCTCGGCCGCCGCGAACTCGGCCTGCTGCAACTCGACGAAGGCGCTCATCTGGCGGCGTGCGTAGCCATGCGCCAGGTTGAACATGCCGTAGTTCAAGGCATGGAAGCCGGCCAGGGTGATGAACTGGAATTTATAGCCGTAGCTCGCCAACTCGGTCTGGAATTTGGCGATGGTGGCGTCATCCAGGTTCTTCTTCCAGTTGAAGCTCGGCGAGCAGTTGTAGGCCAGCAATTTGCCGGGGAATCTGGCATGGATGGCTTGCGCAAAGGCGCGCGCAAATTCCAGATCCGGCTTGCCGGTCTCGCACCAGATCAGATCGGCGTACGGCGCATAGGCCAGCCCACGGCTGATCGCCTGATCCAGCCCGTTGCGGGTCTTGAAGAAGCCTTCGACGGTGCGCTGCCCGGTGGTGAACGGCTGGTCGTTGGCATCCACGTCGCTGGTGATCAGATCGGCCGCCTCGGCATCGGTGCGCGCGATCAGCAGCGTGGGCACACCCAGCACATCGGCCGCCAGACGCGCGGCATTCAACTTTTCGATTGCCTCGCGGGTAGGCACCAGCACCTTGCCGCCCATGTGGCCGCATTTCTTCACCGATGCCAGTTGATCCTCGAAGTGCACCCCGGCCGCGCCGGCTTCGATCATCGCCTTCATCAGCTCGAAGGCGTTGAGCACACCGCCAAAGCCTGCCTCGGCATCGGCCACGATCGGCTGCAGGAAGTCGATGTCGTCATTGCCTTCGGCGTGATGCAGTTGATCGGCGCGCAACAAGGTGTTGTTGATGCGCTTGACCACCGCCGGCACCGAGTCGGCCGGATACAGCGACTGGTCCGGATACATCTGCCCGGCCAGGTTCGCATCGGCGGCGACCTGCCAGCCGGACAGGTAGATCGCCTTCAACCCGGCCTTGACCTGCTGCATCGCCTGGTTGCCGGTCAACGCGCCCAGCGCATTGACGAACGGCGTGGCGTGCAACGCATTCCACAACTTGTCCGCGCCCAGCCGCGCCAGCGAATGCTCGACATGCACGGTGCCGCGCAAGCGCACCACGTCGGCGGCGGTGTAGTTGCGGGTGATGCCGGCCCAGCGCGGGTTGCTGGCCCAGTCTTGCTGGATCTGTTCGGCGGTCTGTAGTGTGCTGCTCATGGTGCGTTCTCCTGGCAGGGATACGACGGATGCAACGAGGAATGAATGGCGCGATGACACGCGCGCCGGGCATGGCAAGGCCGTCGTTGCGCGCGTGGGCGCAACCGGCGGTGTGGTGCATGACGTGGATGGACTGCAGCGACAGCGGGCAAGCGCTGGCGTGTCGCTGCAGCGTTGGCTCAATCGATCAGGCGATATGCCGGCACGGTGAGGAAGTCGGCCAGCGCATCGGCACGGCTGAGCGTGTCCAGCAGTGCAATGGCGTCGTCGATGCGTGCGGCGCCGGGCAGTGCATCGGTCGCGCCCAGGCGTGCCGGCAACGCACGCAACGTGGCCTGCAACAGGGGCTGATCGATCGCAGTGCCATCGTCCAGGTGCTGGCCGTGATGCAACCACTGCCACAGCTGCGCGCGGCTGATTTCGGCAGTGGCGGCGTCTTCCATCAGGTTGTGGATGGGCACGCATCCATTACCGTCCAGCCAGGCCGCCAGATAACGCACGCAGACTTCGACATTGCCTTCGAACCCGGCGCGGGTGACGGTGCCTGGCGAAGGCGCGATCAGCATGTCGCGCGTCACCTGCACGTCGTTGCGCAAGACATGCTGCTGATGCGCAGTGGGCATGTGCTCGTCGAAGATCTTCATCGCTACCGGAATCAACGCCGGATGCGCCACCCAGGTGCCATCGTGGCCGGCGCTGACTTCGCGCAGCTTGTCGGCACGCACGCGCGCCATCGCCTGCTCGTTGGCGGCCTCGTCGTGATTGATCGGAATCTGCGCCGCCATGCCGCCCATCGCATGGGCGCCGCGGCGATGGCAGGTCTTGATCAAAAGTTCCGAATACGCCTTGAGGAAGGGCTGGGTCATGGTGACCTGGCCACGTTCGGGCAACACGCGGTCGCGATGCGCGCGGAAAGTTTTCAGATACGAAAAGATGTAATCCCAACGGCCGCAATTGAGCCCGACGATGCGCTCGCGCAGCGCGTGCAGGATCTCGTCCATCTCGAACACCGCCGGCAGCGTTTCGATCAGCACGGTCACCTTGATCTGCCCGTGCGGCAGGCCCAGCATCGCTTCGATATGCGCCAGCGCGGTCTCCCACAGCGCGGCTTCTTCCATGCTCTGCAACTTGGGCAGATACAGATACGGGCCACGGTCCTTGGCCAGTAGCGCGCGACCGTTATGGAAGGCGAACACCGCCGCATCGAACAGGCCGCCAGCCAGCGGCTGCCCATCGATGAGCACGTGCTTCTCATCCAGATGCCAGCCGCGCGGGCGCACGATCAACATGGCGCGCTCGGCTTCCGGGCGCAACGCGTAATGCTTGCCGTTGGGCGCATCGAAGCTGAGATCACCGCGTACCGCAGCGGCCAGCGTGCGCTGGCCGGCCAGCAGGTTGCGCCAGGTCGGCGCGGTGGAATCCTCGAAGTCGGCCATGAACACCTTGGCGCCGGAGTTCAGCGCGTTGATGACCATCTTCGGATCGGTGGGGCCGGTGATCTCCACCCGGCGGTCCTGCAGCGCCGACGGCAGTGCGGCGACGCGCCAGTCGCCATCGCGGATGGCGCGGGTATCGGGGCGGAAATCCGGCAGCTGGCCGGCATCGAACTCGGCCTGGCGGGCGCGCCGGCGGGCCAGGCGCTGCTGGCGGCCGGGTTCGATCGCGCGGTGCAACGACACCAGCAAGGCCAGCGCGGCGGCCGGCAGCAGTTCCGCCTGGCCTGCGATCTGCGTGGTCAGCGACAGCCCGGGCGTGGCGCGTTCGGTGGGACGTGGGGCAAAAGCGGTGGCAGACATGTCGGGGAGTCCTTGTGCATCCGGACCTGTACCGTGCGCCGACGGAAACTATTTGACAAAGCAGTTTTATCAATGCTGTAAATAAGCCTGACTTATATTGGGTTTCAGAACACACCCAGATGTCGCCAACCCCGCGATTTTCCTACAAATCCGACCGGCTCAAGCCCCTGCGTGCGTTCTGCCAGACGGTGCGTCTGGGGTCTGTCTCACGGGCGGCTGAGGCGCTGTACGTGAGCCAGCCGGCGGTGACGCTGCAACTGCAGGCGCTGGAACGCGACCTGGGGGTGGCCCTGTTCGAGCGCTCGGGGCGCCGCATGGCACCCAGCCGCGAGGGCCAGCTGCTCTACGACATGGCGCTGCCGCTGGTGGAGAGCCTGGATGGACTGGAGGCGAGCTTTCGCGAGAAGGTGCGCGGGCTGGATGCGGGCGAGCTCAATATCGCCGCCAACAGCTCCACCATCCTGTACCTGCTGCCGCGCATCGTGGCGAACTTCCGCGCGCGCCACCCGGACGTGCGGCTGACCCTGCACAACGCCATCAGCGCCGACGGCACCGACCTGCTGCGCGAGGACGCGGTGGACCTGGCGATCGGTTCGATGCTGGACGTGCCGGCCGACCTCAACTACGCGCCGGTGTATCGCTTCGAACAGCTGCTGATCACCCCGCCCGACCACCCCTTGGCCAGCAGGTCCACGGTCACGCTGCAGGATCTGTCGCCGTATCCGCTGATCCTGCCGCCGCGCCGGCAGGTGACCTATCGCTTGGTCGATCTGATCTTCCAGCAGGCACGGGTGCCCTACACCGTGGCGTTGGAGGTGGGCGGCTGGGAAGTGATCAAGCAATACGTGGCGATGGACATGGGCATCTCCATCGTCACCGCGATCTGCGTCACCGATGCAGACCGCGACAAACTCGCCACCCGCTCGCTCAAGGACTACTTCCCCACCCGCAGTTACGGCGTGGTGGTGCGCAAGGGCAAGTATCTGTCGCCGCAGGCGCGTGCCTTTATCGAGCTGATCCAGCCGGACCTGTTTACCCCGCGCGGGTATGACGAGAGTGGCGATTCGGAGCGGTGAGTCTGCTGCCGGCTGTGCGCGCGTGAGTTCGCATCGCGCCTGAGCTTGCTCGCCAGGCACCGGGCATGAGGCCGCCACGCGCTCTCCATCTGCGATCCCGTGTGCGACATGCGGGTTGCCGTTGACGGCGTCGTTCGATCAAGCCGTGCAAGCGCACACAAGCAGCACCGACGACGGTTCCCGCCTGCAGCGCGAACCACGCCACATTGCCGCAGCATGTCGGCTCGATGCAACGGCACGGCGGTTGTCGTCATAGACTAGGCCGATGCTGTGGGGACGGCATGTCACCGCTGATCAGTCCGGGGAAACAACTGACCAGATGCGCAGCCGTCCCGCACTGCAGGGGCGAGCCGACTCAACCAACCAAGGCTAACGCAATGAATCCGACCATGCTGTTGCTGGTGCAGTTGGCGCTGATCCTGGGCGCGGCGCGTGCATGCGGTGCGCTGCTGCAACGCTTCGGGCAGCCGCCGGTGATCGGCGAAATGGCCGCCGGCCTGCTGCTGGGGCCGATCGCATTCGGCGCGTGGCTGCCGGAGTTGCATGGCGTGTTGTTCGCCTCCAGCAGCTTGCCGCCACTATCGGGCTTGGCCAACATCGGCGTGGTGCTTTTCATGTTCATCGTCGGCGTGGAGTTGCGTGCGCCGGAAGGCACTACTGCGCAGGTGCGCGCGTCAGTACTGGTGGGGCTGTCCGGTATCGTGCTGCCGTTGCTGCTGGGGCTGGCCGCCGCACCATGGTTATTTGCGCGCTTTGCTCCGCAGGGCATCGGCTTCTGGCCCTTCGCCTTGTTCATTGCCGCAGCGATGTCGGTGACTGCGTTTCCGGTGCTGGCGCGCATCCTCAAGGACCGCAACATGACCCGTACGCCGGCCGGCCGCCTGGCCCTGGGCGCGGCGGTGATCGACGATGCCACGGTGTGGATGTTCCTGGCGATCGTGCTCACCCTGACCCGCGGCAACAGCCATGGCGGCATTGCGTTCACTGCGGCCGGTGCGGTGGTGCTGATTGCGGTGGTGTTCGGCGTGTTGAAGCCGGTGTATGCGCGCGTGCTCACCCCGCGCGCAAGCGATGGAAGCTATGCGCCGACTGCGCTGGTGTGGGTGCTGATCGGTATGCTGGCCTGCGCCGCGGCGGCTGAATGGATCGGCCTGCATGCGATCTTCGGCGCATTCCTGTTCGGCATCTGCGTACCGCGCGATGACCGCCTGCTGGAACACCTGACCGGGCGCATCGAACCCCTGGCGATCACCCTGCTGATGCCGGTGCTGTTTGCGGTCGCCGGCCAGGCCACCAGCCCCGGCGTGTTCGTCGGCGCAGGTGTGGCCGGCTTTGCGCTGGTGGTCGGTTGGGCGCGCGCCTGAGCGGCCACGATTGGCGCGATAGCCTGAGCGTGGGTTCGCTGATGAACGCACGCGGCCTGATGGAACTGGTGGTGATCAAGATCGGCCTGGACAGCGGCGTGATCGGGCCGGACCTGTTCACCCTGCTGTTTGGCATGACCTTGGTGACCACGGTGATGGCCTCGCCGATGGTGGCCTGGTTGCAACGCGGCCGGCACACCGTCACCGCCAACGTGCTGGGCGCGGGCAACCGCCCGCATTGACGAGGCAGCGCTGAAACACGGCGCGGCGTCAGTAGACGTGACACGTCGCGCCGGCACGCGCATCGCAGACCATCACTCGCGCCCGTACAAACCCAGGAACATCGCCACCGTCGATTCGGCCACCTGGGCGCGTTGCTGCGGCGACAGCGGCGGCTGGCCCATGGCGATCTGCGGCCAGAACGCGAAGCCCTTGATCAATGCCTGCAGTTGCTGCGCGCCGACCTCCGGCTCCACGCCCGCCAGCCGGCCGTCGGCCAGTGCGGCGCGCACCCAGGTGGTGGTGCCTTCTTCCTTGCTGCCCAATTGCGCGATCAGCGCACGCGCGCGCTCGGGCGAATGGATGCCTTCGGCAATGGCGACGCGCGACAGGTCGATAAACGCCGGGTCGTCGAGCAGGTGCAGCTTCTGCTGCAGCAGCTGGATCAGCTGCGCGCGCAGCGGCTGGTCGGGCCGGTAGACAAGATTCACCGCGTCGGCGCTGCGTTGCCACAGCCCGCGCAGGATCTCGCCGAACAGCGCGTCCTTGCTGGGGAAATGGTTGTAGACGGTGCGCTTGGACACGCCCGCAGTGGCCGCCACGCGGTCCATGCTGGTGGCCTCGAAGCCATGCTGGCGGAACTCGACAATGGCCGCCTCGACGATGGCGTGGCGCTTGCGGTCGGTCAGCCGCTGCGGCGCGGGCCGGGGGGAAGATGCGCTCGACATCGGATCATTTTACACCCGACAGTTTACTTTCAGCCGAATGAAACTACACTGCTCGGTGTAATTTCCTCCTGCTGTTGTTCCCTGCCCCGGTCGGACTCCCCATGGCTTCCTCTCGCCCTTCCCCGTATGCCGATTCGCCGCAGTTTCGCCGCGGCCGGTTCCGCAATGCGTTGCCGCTGCCGACCACCGCGCTCAGCCTGCGCAAGCAGATCGGCCTGATCTGGACCGTCCTCTTCGACAAACCCAGCACCACGGTGCCGTCCGCGCCGCTGCCGGTACAGCCGCTGACACGCGCGCAGCTGCTTGCCGCGCCCGATCGCAGCCTGTATCGCTTGGGCCATTCCACCGTGCTGATGAAGCTGGGCGGTGGCCTGTGGCTGACCGACCCGGTGTTCTCCAGGCGCGCCTCGCCGGTGCCGTTCGCCGGGCCCAAGCGCTTCCATGCGCCCCCGATCGCGCTGGACGAGCTGCCGCCGCTGGCCGGGGTGATCCTGTCGCACAACCATTACGACCACCTCGACCGCGCCAGCATCCGTGCCCTGGCCGACCGCGTCGGCGTGTTCGTCGCGCCGCTGGGCGTGGGCGATCTGCTGGTGCGCTGGGGCGTGGACCCGGCCAAGGTGCGCCAGCTGGACTGGTGGGACACGATCAACATCGATGGCCTGCAACTCACCGCCACCCCGTCGCAGCATTTTTCCGGGCGCGGCCTGTTCGACAGTGGGCGTTCGCTGTGGTGCTCCTGGGCGATCCAGGAGCGCGAGCTGCGCGTGTTCTTCAGCGGCGACGGCGGCTATGGGCCGCACTTCAAGACCATCGGCCAACAGCTCGGTCCGTTCGACGTGGCGCTGATCGAAAACGGCGCCTACGACCAGCAGTGGCCGCATGTGCACATGCAGCCGGAGCAGAGCCTGCAGGCCTACCTGGACGTCGGCGGGCAGACCCTGCTGCCGATCCACAACGGCACCTTCGACCTGGCCATGCACGCGTGGCAGGAACCGCTGGACCGGATCGTGGCCTTGGCCGACAGCGCCGGCGTTGCACTGGCGACGCCGCGCATGGGCGAGCGGGTGGATCTGAATGCGCCCGGCAATCGCCTGCGTTGGTGGCGACAGGATGCTGCAACTCAGGCATCGGATGGCCTGGTGGCGCCGCGCTAGCCAGTGCGGTGCACGCATCCACAAACAAAAACGGGATGGCGCGTGGCCATCCCGTTTCGATTGCTGTTGCAGCTACTGCACACGCATGCGCCAACGACGCAGGCGCGTCATCCAGTCGCTCACTCCGTCAGACCGCGATTTTCCAGCAGCGCCTTGACGCTGGGATCCTTGCCGCGGAAATCGCGATACAACGTGGCCAGGTCGACGGTATTGCCGCGCGAAAGGATCTTGGCGCGGAAGGTGTCGCCATTCTTGCGGGTCAGGCCACCATTTTCCTTGAACCATTCGAACGCATCGTCGTCGAGCACTTCCGACCAGAAATACGCGTAGTACCCGGCCGAATAACCGCCGCCCCAGATGTGGTCGAAATAGCTGCTGCGATAACGCGGCGGCACTTCGGCCAGGTCCACCTTGAAGCGCTTCAGGGCGTCGGCTTCGAACTTGCTCACGTCCTGCAGCGGCGCATCGGCCGGCTGGGTGTGCCAGGCCAGATCGAGCAACGCGGCCGACAGGTACTCGGTGGTGGCGTAGCCGCTGTTGAAGGTCTTGGCCTTCTTGATCTTCTCCACCAGCTCGGCCGGCATCGCCGCGCCAGTCTGGTAGTGCTTGGCGTAATTGGCGAAGACCTTGGGATCGGACGCCCAGTGCTCGTTGAACTGCGAGGGGAACTCGACAAAGTCGCGCGAGGTGCTGGTGCCGGCGATCGAGGGGTACTTCACCTTGGAGAACATGCCGTGCAGCGCGTGGCCGAACTCATGGAACAGCGTGGTGACGTCGTCGAAGCTCAGCAGCGCCGGCTGGCCGGCGGCCGGCTTGGTGAAGTTGCAGACGTTGTAGACCACCGGCTTGGCACCGGTGAGACCGTCCTGTTCGACGAACACGTCCATCCAGGCGCCGCCGGACTTGCTGTCGCGCTTGAAGTAGTCGGTGTAGAACAGCGCCATCGAGGTGCCGTCCGCGTCGAACACTTCATACACCTTCATGTCCGCGTGATAGGTCGGGATGTCGGTGCGCTGCTTGAAGGTGATGCCGTACAACTGCGTGGCCGCGTAGAAGACGCCGTTCTGCAGCACGTTGTCCAGCTCGAAATACGGCTTGATCTGCGCCTCGTCCAGGTCGTACTTGGCCTTGCGCACCTGCTCGGCGTAGAAGTCCCAATCGGAGGCGGCGAGTTTGAAGTCTCCCTTCTGCGCGTCGATCACCTTCTGCATCTCGGCCACTTCGCGGCGCGCCTTGGCGGTGGCCGCAGGCACGGTATCGGTCAGCAGCTTGAGCGCGGCGTCCGGGGTCTTGGCCATCTGGTCGCCCAGGCTGTAGGCGGCGTAGTTGTCAAAGCCGAGCAGCTTGGCCTTTTGTGCGCGCAGCTGCGCCAGGCGCTGGATGGTCTGGCGGGTGTCGTTGGCATCGCCCTTTTCCGCGCGCGTTTCCGAGGCCTTGAGCACATCGGCGCGCAGCTGGCGGTCCTTCAGCGAGGCCAGCACCGGCTGCTGGGTGGTGTTCTGCAGGGTCAGCAGATACTTGCCATCGAGCTTGCGCGCCTTGGCCGCATCGGCGGCGGCGGCGATGTCGCCCTCGCTCAGGCCGTCGAGCCTGGCCTTGTCGTCCACCACCACCGCACCGGCGGCCGAGGCGGCCACCAGACGGGTATGGAACTGGGTGGAGAGCGTGGTTTCTTCGATGTTGAGCTTGCGCAGGCTGGCCTTGTCGGCCTCCGACAGCTGCGCACCGGCGCGCACCAGCTCTTCGTAGTCGCGCTCGACCAGACGTTTCTGCTCCGGCTCCAGGTTCAGCGTGTCGCGCTGGTCGTAGATCGTCTTGACCCGTGCGAACAGCTTCGGGTCGAGATTGATCTCGTCCTGGTGCGCAGCCAGCTTGGGCGCGATCTCTTCCTGGATCTTCTGGCGTGCATCGCTGGTATCGGCCTGCACCAGCCCGAAGAAGATGCGCGACACGCGCGTGAGCGTCTCGCCGCTTCGCTCCATCGCCTCGATGGTGTTGTCGAAGCTGGGCGGCTCGGGGTTGTCGGCGATCTTGCGGATGTCGGCCAGGTGCAGGCGCATGCCTTCCTCGAAGGCCGGCAGGTAATCGGCGTCCTTGATCTTGTCGAACGGCGGCGCCTGGAACGGCAGCGTGCTGGCGGTCAGCAGCGGGTTCGGCGCAGCATCCGCGGCCGGGGTGGTGGCGGTCTTTTCGGGCACGGTGGTGGACTCCTTACCGGACGAATCTTTTCCAGAACAAGCAGCCAGTGCCAGGGTGATGGCAGCGGCCAGAACGACGGTACGCGACATGGCGTGTGATTCCTGAGTGGGTAGCGCAGCCGGTCACGCTAGCGGGTTTGCGCAGCGTCGGCATGTGCCGTTGGATTGGGAAGATGGGTGCGATTGGGGATGCGCGCGCTACAGCGTCTCATCCTTGAAGATCGCCACGTGCGGGCTGCCGTCGGCGCCGATCCAGCCGCGGTACATGCCTTCGGTATTGAACGGGAATGCGGCGTTGCCCTGCGCATCCAGCGCGATGGCACCGCCGTCGCCGCCGGCCTTGGGAATCTCCTGGTCGATCACCGTGTCGGCGGCCTGTTGCAACGACTGCCCGGCGTATTTCATGCGTGCGCAGATGTCGTAGGCGGCTACCGCGCGGATGTAGAACTCGCCCCAGCCGGTGCCGGACACCGCGCACTGGCTGTTGGCATAGGTGCCGGCGCCGATGATCGGCGCATCGCCGACGCGGCCATAGCGCTTGTTGGTCATGCCGCCGGTGGAGGTGCCGGCGGCCAGGTGTCCCGCGCGATCCAGCGCCAGCGCGCCCACCGTGCCGAAATGCTTGGCGGTTTCCAGGTCCAGTTCGGCCTGCGCCTGACGGTCGCCGGCTTCGGCCTTGCGCGCTTTCTGCAGCTGCTGCCAGCGCTTGTCGGTACGGAAATAACCCGGGTCGACCAACGTGACGCCCTGCTCGCGCGCGAATTGTTCGGCGCCGTCACCGACCAGCATCACGTGCTTGGAATGGTCCATGACGCTGCGCGCCAGCTGGATCGGGTTCCTGACCGTGTGCACGCCGGCAATCGCGCCGGCCTTGCCGGTGGCGCCGTCCATGATTGCGGCATCCAGTTCGTTCTTGCCGTCATGGGTGAACACCGCACCGCGCCCGGCGTTGAACTGCGGCGCATCCTCCAGCACGGAGATGGTGGCGGCCACCGCATCCACCGCACTGCCGCCACCTTGCAGCACCGCGTGCCCGGCACGCAGCGCGCGTTGCATCGCCTCGCGCGCCTGCGCCTGTTCCTCGCTGGAAAGGCTGGATTTCTCCACTCCGGCGCCGCCGTGGATCACCAGCATCGGCGTGGCCGCCAGCACCGGGCCGGCAGCAAGCAGGAGGGAAAGCGACAAACACAGTGCGCGTGCGGACAAGCCCATCATGGTGTTTCCTCGGTGGAGGCAGCGAGGTGCCCGGCGGCGGCGGTCATGAATGCAGGCGACCGGCAGCGACAAAAACCTTTCAAGCGCGCGGCCGCATCGTCACAGCGTATCGCGATGCTTGCCGCGCCACGGCCGGTACCAGGTGCGGATGGCGGCGATATCGGCGGCCATGTCGGTGCCGGTCCAGAATGGCTCGCCGATGCCCACGGTCTTGCTGGGGTAGTCGAAATACACCGGCAGGATCGGCACCTTGGAATCGGAGGCAATCTTCCAGAAGCCGGCCTTCCAGTGCTCCACCCGCTTGCGGGTGCCCTCGGGGGTGATCACGTACCACATCTGTTCGGAATTGCGGATCAGCCGCACCGCCTGGCCGATGGTGCCCTGCGGCGAGCTGCGGTCCAGCGGGATGGCGCCAAGCTTGCGCAGCAGCGGGCCCAGCGGCCACCAGAACAGCTGCGCCTTGCCCAGCACGCGCACGTCGAAGCCCAGCGCGAACTTGGCCGCAAAGCCCAGGAAGCCGTCCCAGTTGGACGAATGCGGGGCGACGATCATCACCAGCTTGGGTTCGTCGGGCAGCCGCCCGAGCAGGCGCCAGCCGGTCAGACGCAGTGCCGTGCGCCCCAGCCAGCGGCCGAAGCGGCCATGGGCGCGTGGCATTGTGGGTGGAGAGGGCTGCAGCAGGATGTTGGCCTGTGTTACCGGTGGCAACGACGGGTCGGTGTGACTCACGCTTACTCCCAGTGGGACGCAGAGCGTCCACGCTTGATATGGCTGCGCTCACGCTTGGCATCCAGCCGCCGCAGCTTGGCACCATGACTCGGTTTGGTGGCGACCCGGCGCTTGGGCACCGACAGGCAGGCACTGATGATCTCGACCAGCCGCTCGCGCGCATCCTCGCGGTTGCGGTCTTGGGTGCGGAAGCGCTGCGCGTCGATCACCAGCACCCCATCGGCGGTCATGCGCCGGTCGCGCCGCGACAGCAGCCGCGCGCGCAGGGGTTCGGGCAGCGACGGCGACCCGGCCACGTCGAAACGCAGTTCCACCGCGGTGGAGACCTTGTTGACGTTCTGCCCGCCCGCGCCGCTGGCGCGCACGAAGCGCTCGACGATCTCGCTGGGCGGGATCGTCAGGCTGGGGGTGATCTGGATCGGGTCGCTGGCCATCGGGCCGATTGTATCGGCACCGGCATGGACGCGCGCGCGAACGCCGGCTTCCCGTATGCTGCGGCCGGTTCCCCCGACTGTGCAGGATGCTCCGATGACACCGCCCCGTTCCGTTGCCGCCGCCCGCGCCTTGGCGCGCCGCCTGATCGTGCTGGCCGCGCTGGCGCTGGCCACGCCCGCCGCGTTTGCGCAGGCGCCCAGCGATGCCGACATCAACCGCCTGCTGGCCGCCTCGCGCGCGCAGACCATGCTGGACACGATGCTGCCGCAGATCGAAGCGATGCAGCAGCAGCAATTCGCCCAGCTCACCGCCCAGCGCCAGCTCGACGCCGACCAGCAGGCCCAGCTGCAGCGTATCCAGGAGCGCACCCGCCAGACCGTGCGCAAGGCACTGTCGTGGTCGGAGCTGCGGCCAATGTATGTGGACATCTACAAGCGCTCGTTCTCGCGCGAGGATGTGCTGGCCATGGCCGAGTTCTACGAGAGCTCGGCCGGCCAGAGCCTGCTGGACAAGACCCCGGCACTGACCCAGAACCTGATGGGCGCGATCCAGCAGAAGATGCTGCCGCTGTTTGCCGACCTGCAGAAGGATCTGGAGAAGATCGTCAATACGCCGGCGGCGGCACCGCAGAAGCCCTGAAGGGCGGGGATGGGGGAATCGGGATTGGGGAATCGGAACAGCGTGCCTGCTGTGGCGGTTGCTGCTTGCGACGGTGGCGGTGGTGGCGCTGACGACGATTGCGCCAACCCGCTTGTCCCACTCGGTGAGGAGGCGCTTGGCCCCTCTCCTGCGGGAGAGGGGATGGGGTGAGGGTACGGTTGTGTGGATTTCCAGCAGATCGTGTGGGCGTGTTGACCGTTAGCCGCGCGCACCGCATCAAGCCGTCTGCACCGCTCCCAGCGCGGCCATCTCCCACCCGAGCAATGCGCAGGCCTTGGAAAATTCCACATCCAGCGGCGCGGTGACGCTGATGCGCCGCCCGTCGGCCGGATGCGGAAACCCCAGCCGCTCGGCGTGCAGCAGCATGCGGTGGATGCCGAGCATGCGGAAGCTGCGGTTGTGCCGGCCATCGCCGTGGCTGGTGTCGCCGATCATGTGGTGCGACAGGTGTTTCATGTGCCGGCGGATCTGCCGGAACCGCCCGGTCTGCGGCTGGCAGCGCAGCAGCGCATAGCGCGAGGTGGCAAAACCGGTGGACGGGATCTCCAGCTCGCCGGTCGCCAGGCGCTGGAAGTGCGTCACCGCCGGCTTCTTGACCGGCTTGCCGGGGCCGCCGTCCAGATCGTGGTCGACGATGAAGCGCTCCTCGGCCGGCCAGCCGCGGCAGACGGTCAGATAGTCCTTCTCCAACTCGCCGGCCATCAAGGCCTTGCCCAGCGCGCTGGCGGCCTCGCGGTCGAACGCCAGCAGCAGGCAGCCGCTGGTCGCGCGGTCGAGCCGGTGCACCAGAAAGATCGGCCGGCCCAGCTGTTCGCGCAGGCGGTCGGCCAGGAAGTCGTCCTCCCCGCGCGCCAGCTTGCTGTCGTGGACCATCAGCCCGGCGGGTTTGTCGACGACGGCCAGGAGCTCGTCCTGGAAGAGAATCTGCAAGTGCTTGGGGGATGTGCTCACCGGCGGATTATCCGCATCGTCGACACCGCATGCCACTGCGTCGCCGCGCCATATGGCGCATGCCGACCACGCGCCTTGAGGCCTGAGGGCGTGGCAGCTCGGCCGCGCACGCTCAGGCCGCGCCGCACACCGCCAGCAATTCGCCCTTGCCCACCGGCACCACGCTGCAGGTGACTGCCGGATCGTCAGCCAGCAGCGCGGTGAACGGCGCCAGTTCGTCGGCATGCGACAGCGCATTGTCGACCACCAGCAGGCCGCCGCCGCGCAGCACGCGGCGCAGTGCCGGCCACCAGCGCACGTACTCGCCACGCGCCGAATCCAGGAAGACCAGATCGATGCTCGCGCTGGCGGCCTGGGTCAGCCACGCGCCGCCGTCGCCGTGCACCACCTCCACCGACGCGGCCAGGCCGCTGCGTGCAAGCGTGGCCTGCGCCAGGTCCACCTTGTCGGCCGCAAGCTCCACCGTGGTGACGTGCCCACCGATTGCGGCGGCCGCTTCGGCCAGCCACAGCGTCGAATAACCGTTGGAGGTGCCGATTTCCAGCACGCGCCGCGCAGCGGTGGCGCGTACCAGCACGGCCAGCAATTGCCCGGTGTCGGGCGTGATATTGAGCATGCGCCGGCCACGCTCCGGCTGGTGCGCATCGTTGTCGCTACCGAACCGCGCCAGTTCGTCCTTCAACGCCTGCAGATCGATCATCGCTACCTCGCCGGGGACGGCTTCGTCATCGTGCCGCTGCAGGCGCTGCCGCTATCCAGCCGGATGCGGCAGGCCACCTGCGCAGTGCTTGAGTGCTTCAGCGCCGCAGCCAGGCGACCAGCAGGGCCACCGAGCCGGCGCCGCCGCTGACCCAGCTCCATACCGGCACCGTGCCCAGGTACCAGCCATTCGGGTGCAGGCCATACAGCACGGCAGCCACCACCAGCAGGCCGCTGCCGGTGATGGCAGTGACCACGCGCGTCTGCAGCTTGCGCAGGCTCAGGTCCAGCGCGCGCAGCTCGGCCGAGCGGATGTCGAGCTGGTGGCGGCCTTCCACCTGCTGCTTCAACCAGCTGTGCACCAGGCGCGGCATGTCCGGCGCATGGGTCATGATTTCCGGCAGGCGCTTGCGCAACTCGCCGAGCACGCGGCGCGGGCTGTAACGCTCGCGCAGGATGCGTTCGAGCACCGGCCGCGCCACCGCCCAGATGTCCAGCCTGGGGTCGAGCTGGCGGCCGACGCCTTCGATGTTGAGCAAGGTCTTCTGCAACAGGATCAGCTGCGGCTGCAGCGTCAGTTCGTAGCGCTGCGCGACGCGGAACAGCTTGATCAGCACTTCGGCCAGCGAAATCTCCGACAACGGGCGGGTGAAGTACGGCTCGCACACCGAGCGCGCGGCCGCCTCCAGTTCGTCGATGCGCACGTTGTCGGGCATCCAGCCCGCCTCCACGTGCAGCTCGGCCATGCGGCGGTAATCCTTGTGGAAGATCGCCATGAAGTTCTCGGCCAGATAGTACTGATCTTCCTGCGAGAGCTGGCCCATGATGCCGAAATCCAGCGCGATGAAACGCGGATTGAGCCGGCGCTCCGGGTCGCTGTCGACCCAGATGTTGCCGGCATGCGCATCGGCATGGAAGAAATTGTCGCGGAACACCTGCGTGTAGAACACCCGCACGCCCTTGGCCGCCAGCGCCTTGCGGTCGATACCGGCCGCATCGAGCTTGGCGATGTCGTCGGACGGAATGCCGTACACGCGCTCCAGCGTGAGCGCACGCTCGGCGGTGTGCGACCAGATCACCTCGGGCACGTACAGATCGTCCGAGCCTTCCCAGAACCGGCGCAGCACGCTGGCGTTGGCGCCTTCGCGCTGCAGGTCGAGTTCGGCCGACAGGGTGCCTTCGATCTCGGCCACCACTTCGCGCGGCCGGATCTTGTCAGCGCGCGGGTGGGTGCGTTCGACCAGCGTGGCCAGCGACTGCAGCAACGCGATATCGGCATCGATCTGGCGCTCGATGTCCGGGCGCAGCACCTTGACCACCACCTCGCGGCGCACGCCGTTGGCATCCGGCGGCAAGGTGGCCGCGTGCACCTGCGCGATCGAAGCCGAGGCCAGCGGCACGGTGTCGAACGCGGCAAACGCCACGCTCACCGGCAGGCCCAGCGCGCGCTCGACGATGAGCCGCGCCGCTTCGCCGTCGAAGGGCTTGACGCGGTCCTGCAGCAGGGTCAGTTCATCGGCCACGTCGGCCGGAATCAGGTCGCGCCGGGTCGACAGGATCTGCCCGAACTTGACGAAGATCGGCCCCAGTTCCTGCAACGCCAGCCGCAGCCGCGCACCGCGCGATTGCGCGGCGATTTCGGCACTGGCGCGCGGCACGAACGGCTTGGCCAGGCGCAGCCAGCGCTCGGCCGGCGTGTCCTGCAGCAGGTCGTCCAGGCGATAGCGCAGGATCACCCGGCCGATGCGGCTGGCCCGCAGCAGCGCCTTCATGCCGCACCTCCGGCCGCGCGCAGGCGCGCCACGCGTGCGGCCAGCCGTTCGACGTCGTCGCGCAGTTCGTCGACATCGTCGTGAAAGGCGTCCAGTTCGGCACGCGGCACCACGTCGCGCGATTCCTCGGTCACGAATTCTGCCGCGCTATGCGCCAGATCCACCGCGCTGCGGCGTGCCTGCTGCAGCGCTGCACGCACCGCATTGGCGATCTGCACGCCGAGGATCTCGCCGAACACCGCCACGAACGGCAGTTGCCAATCCGGATCGAAGCGGCCGGCCAGTTGCTGCAGCTGGCGCGCCAGCTCGGCATCGCCGGAGACCTTGAGCCGCCCGGCCGGTGCGCCGCTGCGGCGCGCGTTGGCCAGGAACGGCAGCTGGCCGAGCAAGCCGGCCAGGCTGCTGCGCACGGCCAGGTCCGGCTCCTGCGCCTGGTCCACCGGGCCGACCAGCAAGCGGCGCTCGTGCACGCGGATCTGCAGGGCCAGCGCAGGCGCCTCCAGGGTCAGTGCGATGCGTTGGCCTTCCAGTGGCAGCAGGGCATCACGGGTATCGGGGTCCAGTGCCAGCGCGCGGTTGAGCGCGGCTTGCAGGGCCTGGCCGGCGAGCGGCTTGAGTGAGTTGAACAGGGATCCGGGCATGGGCGCATTCTACCGTCCCCGCATGTCGCCACTGCTTGACGGTGGTGTGGCAAGTGCAAGCCGGAGGCCGGGGTGGCGATCATGGCAGGGCGCCTTGCGGCCAGGCCGCGTGCGTCGATCATGCAGGACTTCCTTCGGCGCCCCTGCCGCGGGCATGCTGGCGACCTCATCACGCAGGTGGCAGGAGCAGGCAATGCGCAAGATCCGGGTCGGTCTCATCTTCGGCGGCAAATCGGCCGAGCACGAGGTCTCGCTGCAATCGGCGCGCAACATTCTCGATGCGCTCGATCCGCAGCGCTTCGAGCCGGTGCTGATCGGCATCGACAAGCAGGGCCAGTGGCACGTCAACGACCCCGACAGCTTCCTGCTCAATGCCGACGACCCGGCCCGCATCGCCCTGCATCGCAGCGGTCGCGGCGTGGCCCTGCTACCGGGCGCGCAGCAACAACAGCTGCGCCCGACCCAGCCGGAGCAGGCGCTGGCGCAGATCGATGTGGTGTTTCCGATCGTGCATGGCACGCTCGGCGAAGACGGCTCGCTGCAAGGGCTGCTGCGCATGGCCAATCTGCCCTTCGTCGGCTCCGGCGTGCTCGGCTCGGCGCTGGCGATGGACAAGGACCTGGCCAAGCGCGTGCTGCGCGATGCCGGGCTCGAGGTGGCGCCGTTCGCCTGCTTCAACCGCCACACCGCCGCACATGCCGACGTGGATGCGTTGATCGCGCAGTTGGGTTTGCCGTTGTTCGTCAAACCAGCCAACCAGGGTTCGTCGGTCGGTGTCAGTCAGGTGCGCAGCGCCGATGCGTTTGCCGACGCGCTCGCATTGGCGCTGGCATACGACCACAAGGTGCTGGTGGAAGCGGCAATCGCTGGGCGCGAGATCGAATGCGCCGTGCTGGGCAATGCCACCCCGCAGGCCAGCGTGTGCGGCGAAGTGGTGGTGCACGACGCGTTTTACTCCTACGAGACCAAGTACATCAGCGAACACGGCGCCGACATCGTGATCCCGGCCGACATCGATGCGCAGACGCAGCAGCGCATCCAGCAGATTGCGGTGCAGGCCTACCAGGCGCTGGACTGCGCCGGCATGGCGCGTGTGGACGTGTTCCTGTGCGCCGATAGTCGCATCGTGATCAATGAGGTCAACACATTGCCGGGCTTCACCCGGATCAGCATGTATCCCAAGCTCTGGCAGGCAAGCGGGCTGGACTACTGCAGTTTGATCACGCAGCTGATCGAGCTGGCACTGCAACGGCATGCTGACGATCAGCTGCTGCGCAGCGCGGTCGAGCCAGGCGCATGAGCCAGGCCCGTGTGCGCGCCGTGCAACCGCACGACCACCGCGCACTGCTTGCGCTCAACAATGCGCATGCCACCGAGCTGTCGTTGCTGGATGCCGACGGGCTGGCTGCATTGCTGCAACTGGCGTGGCACGCACGCCTCGTCGCGCCGGCGGATGGCCTGCTGATCGCGCTGGATCAAGGCGCGGCTTACGCCAACCCGAACTTTGCATGGATGGCGCAACGCTTCGCGCGCTTTGTCTACATCGACCGTATCGTGATCGCCGCGCATGCGCAGCGGCGCGGGCTTGCCAGGCAGCTGTATGACGAGCTCATCCACGCCGCGCGTGCAGCGGGGCAACCGCGGCTGGTCTGCGAGGTCAACCTGCTCCCACCCAATCCGGCATCGCTGGCGCTGCATCTGCAGCTGGGTTTCCAGCCGGTCGGTGACGCGCTGCTGGGCAACGGCAAGCATGTGCAATATCTCGAAAAACTGCTTTGAAACAGAAGCGATTCAACGATGGAGCGTCCACAACGCACATGGCCCGCCTCCTTGCGGAAGCGGGCCATGCGAGCGTCGACCGGCAGCGCCGCTGCCGTGACGTATCGCAGCTAGGCGTTATACCTTGCCGCGACGGAACATCGAGATCACAGCTAGGATCAGGAACACCACGAACAGGATCCAGGCGATGTTGGTCGCCGCACCGGCGATACCGCTGAAGCCCAGCACGGCGGCAATGATGGCGATGACGAAGAAGATGATGGCGTAATGCAGCATGGCAAGGATTCCAGAAGTTGTCGTGCCGAATCGGCGCAGACGTATCCTGAAGATGCGGCGGTCTTTATCGAGTGATGGCGATGTCGTTGGAAGATGAGGATCGCAGCCGTTGCAGCCCCTCTTCGATGCTGACCTGCGGCACATAGCCGAAGTCGCGACGTGCCGGCTCCATGCTGTACCAGTGCGGCGTGCACAGCTGTTCCACCAGAAAACGCGTCAACGGCACTTCGCCAGGCAGACGCAACAGTGGCCACATGGTCTCGCAGATTGCACCGATTCTGTACGCAGTCTTGAACGACAACGAACGCGTCACCGCCGGTGCATCCACCGCAGCCAGCAGGCGATTGAGCAACTCGCGCATCGGCAAGGGCTCGCCGTTGGAGATGAAGTACGCCTTGCCCGCACACGCAGCACCTGCAGCCAGATGTGCGAACGCATCGAAATGCGCCTGCGCGGCGTTGTCGATGTAGGTGCTGTCCACCAGGTTGCTGCCATCGCCGACCATGCGCAAGCGGCCAGCGCGCGCACGCGCGGCCAGGCGCGGCAACAGATGATTGTCGCCCGGGCCCCAGATCAGGCGCGGACGCAAGGCCACCGTCGCCAGTTGCGCATCGTTGGCCGCCAGCACCGCGCGCTCGGCGATCGCCTTGGTCGCCGCGTACGCCGCGCGCAGATCTTCGCCATACGGCACTTCGTCGGCCCCCAGGCCTTCCACCGGATTGGTGGCGCGATGGGTCACGCTGGGCGTGGAGGTATAGATCAGGCGCGGCACACCATTGGCCCGACACGCGTCGAGCACGTTCTGCGTGCCCACCACATTGGCCTGGTGATAGCTGTCGTAGCTGCCCCACGCACCGGCCTTGGCGGCATTGTGGAAGACCGCATCGATACCGGCGAAGGCATGCCGCACCGCCTGCGGATCGGCCAGGTCGCCACGGATCTGGCCCACGCCCAAACTCTGCAGCACCGGGTAATCGCCGCGCTGGAAACTCACCACCTCATGCCCACGCGCGATCAAGCCGCGGCACAACGCCTGGCCAAGAAAGCCACCACCACCGGTTACCAGGATGCGCACGCATCACCTCCATCGCAAGGACGCACACGATAACGGGCGCGGCCGGAATTGGCGATGCGGCCAGCTGCGTGCGCGATACGCATCCACAGGTCAACCACGCTGCTGCGCCGCCCAGATCGCCAGCGTTTCGCGGCCGATCTTGGCGTTGTGGCGAATGTCCACCGGAAATCCGGAATGGCGCAGGAAACGCGTGACTCCAGCCGTGTGCGGGTGCGCAGCGCCCAGCGCGCGCAATGCGGTTTCCACTTGTGCAAATGCCGATGCCGGCACGCCAGGCTGCAATTCCACGCACAGCACCGGCTGTTGCTGTCCGGGTGCGCCGACACCGACCAAGGCGGTGCGCCGCACCTGCGGATGCACGTTGAAGACCGGCTCCACCTGCTCGGTGTAGAGCGGGCCGGTGGCGGTTTCCACGCGGTGGGTCTTGCGCCCGCAGAACCACAAGCGCCCTTCGGCATCGAAGTAGCCCACATCGCCCATGCGATGCACGATGCGTTCGCTGCCATCCGCGTTGCGCTCGCGGATCTTGGCAATCCGCGTGGCCGCGTCGCGGTTGAAGTAGGTGTCGGTGGTGGTGGGGCCAGCGACGGTGATCTCGCCCACCTCGCCCGCCGCCAGCACGCGCGTGCCGCTCCACTCGTGAATGGCCGCATCGTCGATGGCGATGATGCGCACCTCGTTCGGCGCGACGACCTGGCCGACGCAGGTGCCGGCACCGGCCTCGGTGGCCGCGCGGGTGGCGTCCAGCGTACGCCCTTCAATCGCTGCCACCGGCAGGCATTCGGTGGCGCCATACGGCGTCCAGAATTGCGCATCTTCCGGCAGCAACGCGCGGATCTTGGCCACCACGTCCGGCGGCACCGGCGCACCGGCAGAGGTGGCCAGGCGCACGTTTGGCAAGGGCTGGCCGTAGTCGGCCAATACGCGCATCAATGCCGGCGAGCCGAACAACTGCGTGACTCCGAAGCGGTCGATCGCATCGTGCAGCTTGCGCGGATCGGCAGTGGCCGGGCGGGTCGGATCCATGTCCGGAATCACCGAGGTCAGCCCCAATGCCGGATCGAACAGGGCAAACGGCGGAAACGTCGGCAGATCCACGCCACCGGGCTGCATGCCGAAGGCATTGCGCAGCAATTCGATCTGGCCGACGAAATGCCGGTGGCGGTACACCACGCCCTTTGGCACGCCGGTGGAGCCGCTGGTGAACAGGATGGCGGCCACATCGTCCGGCCCGGTGTTGGCCAGCTGACTGCCGGCGCCGGCGCCATCGCGCTCCACGCGCGCCAGTGTCACCCCGCCCCAGCCGTAACGGCCACCGACGCTGACGATCTGCTTTGCAGAGCGCGCCCACCGCAGCAGACGACGCGCCAGCTGCGCAAGCGGAATGCCAATGAACGCCTGCGGCTGCGCTTCGTCCAGGCATTGCTTGAGCGCACGCTTGTCGATGCCCGGATCCACCAGCACCGGCACCGCACCGGCCTTGAACAAGGCAAACATCAGCAGGAAGAATTCCGGCGACGGGCGCACCATCACCACCGCGCGCGCACCGCGTCCGATGCCGTGCAGGGCCAGACCGGCAGCGATCGCATCGCTGCGCGCGTCCAGCTCGGCATAGCTCAAGGTCACATCGTAGGCGGCAAACCCGTTGGCGGCGCGGCGGCCCGGGCAACGGATGGCGATCTGCGCGGGGCGCTCGCGCGCGAGTTCCGGCAGGGTGACGGCGATATTGCAGAGAGTCGTCGTAGTCATTGCCGCATTATCACCCATGCGCCGACGGTGCCGGCCGCTTGACCGCGCTCAGGTCAGCTGCGCTGGTGCGTGCTCCCAACGCAGCGATGGCTGACGCGGCGATTGCGCGTCGTCGGGCCATAACAACACCGCGCGCGCGCGAGGTGCCTGCCCGCGCAAGGCGCAGCGCCTTGCACACACGCGCTGCGTCGAGCGATGCAGATGAACCGCTAACCGGCGCACGGCCGCGCCACTTGTATCGCAGCGTGGTTCGGTCAGAATGCCGCGCTCACCACGTTGTTTCGCCGCGCAAGGCCCGGCATTCCATGGCACATCCCTGCCTTACCTGCGGCGCTTGCTGCGCCTATTTCCGCGTCAGTTTCCACTGGAGCGAAGCCGATCCCGCATTGGGCGGCAGGGTGCCGATCGAGCTGACCGATGCGCTGCGCACCCACGAACGCGTCATGCGCGGCACCTCGCAATCGCAGCCGCGCTGCATCGCACTGGACGCGGACATCGGCCGCTACAGCCGTTGCAGCATCCATGATCGTCGGCCCTCCTCCTGTGCTGCCGTGCCGGCCTCGCTGGAATTCGGCCAGCGCAGCGCGCAGTGCGACAAATCCCGGCTGGCGCACGGCCTGCACGCACTGACCGAGGCCGACTGGCTGGGCGTGGACGAGGCGCAACGCAATCCGCTGCCACCGTTGTAACGGCCATCGCTGCGAGTGAGCGCGGCATCCCCACGCAACGGCCAACAGAACGACGGCATGGCCGATCCCATCGTTCGTGCATCCGCGTTCTGCATGCAACAGGCACTCATCTAGCGAGCGCCTGCGTGGCCATGCCAGCAGCGCTTACAGCGGGTGGCGCTCCAGAAATGTACGAATTGCCGGCACCAGCACTTCATGCTTGTCTTCCAGCACGTAGTGATTGGCATCGTCGAACGCGGTGACCTCGGCATTCGGTAGTGCCTTGCGGAAGCCGGCCAGGAAATGCTTGTCGAAGCAGATATCGCGCAGGCCCCAGGCGATGAACGCCGGGCGATCGGCGAACGACGGCAATGCCTGCGCCGAGCGCTCCAGCAGTGACCAGGCCTGGTCGGCGGGCGACAGCGGAATATCCTGCATGAAACGAATGGTGGAGATGCGATTGCGCCAATTGTTGTAGGGCGCCACATAGGCGCGACGCACCTCCGCCGGCATCCGCCGCGACACCCCGAACCAGGACGCGCCGGAGGAAAACGCATTGAACGTGCGAATGAACCACTCGCCCGGTCCCCAATGCCGCCCCATTGCGATCTGCCACGGCATCGGTTTTTCCGGCGGCAACGGGAACGCAGCGGTGTTGGTGATCACCAGCCGCTTGACCTGCGCATGGTGCGACAACGCCCAGCCGAACCCGATCATGCCGCCCCAGTCGTGCACCGCCAGCGTGACCGGACCGGTGATGCCCAGATGCCGCAACAACGTGTCCAGATCATCCACGCGCGACTGCAGCGTGTAGTCGTAACGCGGCTGCGCGTCGGGCGCATCGTCCGGCTTGTCGGACAGCCCCATGCCGATATGGTCCGGCACGATGCAGCGGTAACGATCCGACAGGCCGCTCACCAGGTGCCGCCACAGATAACTCCACGACGGATTGCCGTGCAGCATCACGACCACCTCGCCATCGCGCGGACCTTCGTCCAGATACGACATCGCAATGCCGGGACGCACCTCAAGACGCTGGGGAGTGAAGGGATAGCCGGGGTAGTTCATGGATCTCTCTATTTGCTGAAGCTTGGACTGGGTGTGTCTGGCAAGTCGCCAGCTACATCGCCACGACAGTATCGAAAATACGCTGGATGTCTCTGCATCGTCGGCAACAGCCGTGCGCAAACGCATCGCTCACAGCGGCTGCGCTCCTTCGCTGAGGATGTCGAGATAGGCGTGATAGGCAAAAATACGATGCCGCTGCTGGCCGGTGAGTTCGTTGACGATTTCCAGCTCCTGCAGGGTGCGTACTGCGGCACGGATGGTGGGCGCACTCAACGACAGGGCGGGCGCCACCTGCGGCACCGCCAATACCACGCGCCGCGCGAACTGCTCAAACACCAGGCCGACGTTACCTGCTCGCTGGCCCAAAGCCGCAATGCGGGCCCGATCACGTACCAACAGTGCCAGCAGGCGCTGCGCGGTGTCGACGGCTTGTTGCGCGGTCTCTGCCACACCATCCAGAAAGAAACCCAGCCATCCTTCCCAGTCACCGTTGAGTCGCACCGCATTGAGGCGATCGTAGTAATCGGCACGACGGCGCTTGAAATACAGGCTCAGATACAGGCTGGGCTCCCGCAGCACGCCTTCGCTGCACAGGATCAAGGTAATCAACAGCCGTCCCAGGCGCCCATTGCCATCGCTGAAAGGATGGATGGTTTCGAACTGCACGTGGGCAAGCGCCGCCTTCACCAACGGCGGCATCTGCCCCTGCGGCGTATGCAGAAACTGTTCGAGTGCCGACAGCGCGTCGGGCAATGCATCTGGCGGTGGCGGAACAAAGTGCGCAAGTGCAGGCGAGGCCCCGCCTACCCACACCTGACTCCGGCGGAATTCACCTGGCTGCTTGCCGGCTCCACGCCCGCCCTGCAGCAATAGCGCATGCATCTCGCGGATCAAACGCAGCGACAGCGGGAAATCGTCCTCGCGCAGGCGCCGCAAACCATGGTTGAGGGCCGCGACATAGTTGGACACTTCTTCGACATCGTCGACAGGCACGCCCGGTGCCGCATCCATCTCGAACAGCAACAGGTCCGAGAGCGATGACTGGGTTCCTTCGATCTGGGACGACAGCAAGGCTTCCTTGCGGATGTACTGATAAAGAAACAGCTCCGGGTCCGGCAGCATCAGCGTGATGCCGTCCAGTCGCCCCAATGCCTGGTCGGCGCGCTCTTTGCGCGCCACCAGTTCGGCCTGTGCGAAATCCAGTGCCGGCACTGGCGGCAACGGATCAGGGACGAACGCCTGGTAACGGCTCCCTGCGAGAGCGCCAGCAACATAGTGTCCAGTGATGCGCTGAGCCATCGTCTTTCCTTACAGACCGCAACTATTCCTGCAAGGAAACTTAGATACCACTTTTTTACTTAAGCAGCGATATTGCCCGGCGTGCAAGAGCATCGGCCGGGCACTATCACACGCATTACCAGACCACTTCCGCCATCGAGCAGTTCAGGCCAGAACCAATTCCCATCAACGCGATGCGGTCGCCCTTCTTCAAGCGGCCGAGCTCCTTGAGCTTGCTCAGCACGATCGGGACTGAAGCCGGGCCGATGTTGCCGTGTTCGCCGAAAATGGTCATGACCTTGGCCGGGTCGATGCCGAACGACTTCACGAACGAGGCGGTATGCGGGCGGCTGACCTGGTGGATGACGAACTGGTCCAGCTCGTCCACTGCCCAGCCCATCGCCTGCTTGGCGGCCAGGAAGGTCTTCTGTGCCAGCTTGATGCCTTCGATCAGCAGCAGGCGGGTGTCGGTGACCATGCGGTCCAGGTTGCCGCGGCACAGCTTGTTCCATTCGGTGGCCGAGCGGGTCACGCCACCCTTGTAGCGCGGGGCATCGGGCACCAGCTCGGTGCGCGCCATCACCATCGCTGCGGCACCGCAGCCCAAGGTCAGCGCAGCGAGTTCATTGCGGAACTCTTCTTCGGTGACGTCGGGCGAGGTCATGCGCTCGAGGGTCTTTTCGTACACCAGGTTGGCGGTTTCGCCATCGACGACCAGCGCATAGTCGATCTCGCCGCGCTCAAGCATGCGGGCGGCGATGTCCATGCCGTTGATGAAGGCAAGACAGGCGTTGGCGACGTCAAAGGTGACGCAGTGGTCGCCGACCCCGAGGTTGCCGGACACGATGGAGGCGGTGGACGGCTCCAGGTAGTCGCGGCTCACCGAGGTGTTGACCAGCAGGCCGATCTTCTCGATGCCGATGCCGGCGTCGAGCAGCGCCTTGCGCGCAGCCTGGGTGGCAGCGTCCGAGGCCTGGACATCCTGGTCCCACAAGCGCCGTGCATGGATACCGGCAACGTCGCCCAACACGTCGGTTCTGATCCCGAGGCGGTCGTAGGTCGGTTGCAGGCGCTCGTTGATTTCCTTGGAAGTCAGCGTGTGCGGCGCATCAATATGCGCCAGTCCCGCGATGGAGACATTCTGGAAGAGCATCGAAGTAGCGCCATGGCGTCAGGCGAGGGGGCGCTAGTCTAGCCGCTGGCTGGTTTTACCGCATCTTTACAATTGCAGCGGCCGCGCCCCAGCCCAACGGTTCAGCGCGGCGGGCAGCGGAAGGCGTTGAAGCGCTGGCTGCCATCGGCCGGCTGGCCCTGCGCCTGGACCGTATTGGCATTGGCGCCCGGCGCCTCGTTGCGTGCCAGCGTTTCCAGTTCTTCCTGCACCCGCAATGGGTTGCGGTTGTAAAAGCCGACCTTGCTCTTGACCGACACCACCACCTCGCCCTGCTGCTGACAGCCAGCTGGCACAGGGCCTGCGGGCAGCACCTGCACGCCTTTGCCGCTTTGCTCGATCGGCACCCAGGTGCAGGCCGTGGCAGTGGTGGCAACCAGAACAGACAGCATCAGCACGCGCATAAGTCTTAGACACCTGAGGACGAAGCCGGATTGTGCCGCAGTTGCCGGGTGGCGATCGGCGTGCGCTGCATGACCGCACGCCGCGCATTCAGCGCGCTGAACACCAAGCAGATCGTCGTGTTCTCTCGCTTCGGCCGGTGTCCGGCGCCCGCAACCGCGTCCGGGTGTCCGGACGCGGACACCGCTGCCGCGCATAAATCCTTTTAAAAACAATCCACTGGAACTGGCACGCGGTTTGCTGCATGGCATGGGCAAGCAGCGGGAAGCGACCTCGATCAATGAAAATGACCGCCAGCTGAATAAGTAAAACTGCGCCGCGAAAGTTATTGCACTTACCGGAACGGTGTACTACCTTACTACCACACCACTGATCGCCCACACCAAGAGACCTCGCCATGAAGACCCAGACCCTGCGCATCGCCCTCTCCGCCGCCCTGTTTGCCGGTACCGCCCTAGCCGGTTTCGCCCAGGCCGCCAGCCTGACCACGCTGGACACCGTGCAGGTCCGCCCGTCGGCCGACCAGATCGCCCAGCAGGCACTGGAGCGCAACAGCGACATCCCTACCCTGGCCGCCGTGCAGGTGCGTCCGTCGGCCGAGCAGCTGGCCGCCCTCGCCGCCGAGCAGGCCGGCCCGCGCATCCTCACCCTCGCTGCGGTGCAGGTGCGGCCGTCCGCCGACCAGCGCGCCGACCTGGTGACCCGCAACGCCGCTGCCAGCGCGCAGAGCACCTCCGGCCAGGCCGCTGCCGCCATCGGCGCGCTGATGGGCCAGGTCATCGTCAACCTGCCGGTGCCGCAGCTGCAGCCGTCGCCGGTCGAACTGGAAGCGCTGGTCAACGCCGCCATCAGCCTTTGAGCACGCGCGCAGCTACACTGCGCGCATGTCAGCCCCCGTCCTCGATGTCATCCTGTTTCAGCCGGAAATTCCGCCCAATACGGGCAATGTAATTCGCCTGTGCGCCAACACCGGCGCGCGCCTGCACCTGATCGAGCCGCTCGGCTTCGACCTCAGCGACAAGCAGCTCAAACGCGCCGGCCTGGACTATCACGAATACGCAAGCCTGCAGGTGCATGCCGACCTGCCCACCGCCCTGGCCGCGATCGCGCCCAAGCGCGTGTTTGCACTGAGTACGCGCAGCACCGTGCGTTACGACACACCGCAATTTGCCGATGGCGATGCCTTCCTGTTTGGTCCGGAAACACGCGGCTTGCCCGCCGACGTGCTGGAGTCGATCCCGCCACAGCACCGGCTGCGCCTGCCGATGCGCCCGGACAACCGCAGCCTCAATCTGTCCAACACCGTTGCGGTGATGGTGTTCGAAGCGTGGCGTCAGTGGGACTTCAGCGGCGGCCGATAAACCGTGGCGATGCAGACGGCTGGCTGACTGCGGCACCGTCCGCCCCGATCCCGGCGCGCAGCATGGTTCCCGTACCGGTCTGTCACTCAACGCGTGCTCCGCGCGTATGCCAGTCGCGGGCGTTGCCGTTTGCGTGCTGCTCCGCGCCGCTGCCATGACCTCATTGCATCGCCTGGGCATCGGTCGCTGCCTGCAACATGCCGCGGCAGCCTGCCCAGAGCGCCACCGCCAGCAGGGCGATGGCGCCCAGCGCCAGAAACGCGATGCGATAGCCGAAGGCGTGCGCCAGCCAGCCGCCCAAGGCCGGGCTCAGCGCCGCGCCCACACCTTGCACCGTCATCACCGCGCCCTGGCCGACATTGACGCGCCCGGTGCCCTGCAGCAATCGCGCCACCAGTGCCGGCACCACCACGGCCTGCAGGCCGGCGCCGAGTCCGTCGAGGATCTGCACCGGAAACACGCCCCAGCCATGGATCAGCGACGCTGCCACCAATGCACGCAGCGGCAAGGCCATGAAGGCCACCAGCAGCACCCACCAATGCCCGTGCACGCGGATCCAGCGCATCGCCAGCAATGCCACCACCACCATCGTGGCCTGCGCGACCACGATGGTGGTCGCCGTCAGCGCACTCGCATCGCCCGCATGCGCGGCCACGATGGCCATGCCGTAGAGCGGCAGCATCGCCGCATTGCCCAGGTGGAACAGCCCCAGGGTGATGGCCAGCAAGGCCAGTGGCCGGCAGGTCAGCAACACCCGCCAGCCGCTGAGGGTGTCCGCGCCGTCGGCATGGCCCAGGCCGCGCGCGGCACGATGGTCGATGGCCGCAGACGGAATCAGCAGCACCGCCGCGACCGCCAGCACACCGAACGCGGCGGTGAGCACGAACACCGCCGCAAACCCGTAGCGCCAGCCCAGCCAGCCGGCCAGTACCGCAGCCAGCATGTTGCCGGCGTGGTTGGCGACCTGATTGCGCGCCAGTTGATGATCGAATCCGCGCGCGTGCACCAGCCCCAAAGTGATGCCGGTGAGTGCCGGGCCGATGCCGGCTGCCGCCAACGTCGAGACGATCTGCGCGGTGACCACACCGGAGGAGGTCGGATGCAGCCAGATCAGCGCCGTGGCCAACAGGATCGCCAGGCAGCCCACCACCACCACGGCGCGCTTGCGCCGGGTGCTATCGACCAGTGCACCGGCCGGGGTGGTGGCGAGCATGCCGGCGATGCCGCCCACGCTCATCACCGTGCCGATCGCCGCCACCGACCAGCCCCTGGATTGCAGGAACACGCTGAGAAATGGCCCCAGCCCGTCCTGCACATCGGCCACGCTGAAATGCAGCGCCTCCAGTGCGCGGCTGCCACGGGGACGCGGTGTGCTCATGCGCATCGGCGCTCTCCACGAAACGATGAAAGGCGACTGCGCATGCTGGGCGGCATGTGCGACCCAATCGCGGTCGCACGGCGCCAGCACGGCAGTCGCATTGCAGGCTGCTAGTGCTTCGGCTTCGGCTTCGGCTTATGCGCACCCGGACCATGCGGATGCTCGATCTGCTTCAGCGACGCGGCCTTGGCGCCCAGGGCATGCGCGTGGATCAGTACCCCGTGCGGGGTCGTCCTGGTATCGCCTTCGGCCACCAGCGTCTTGCCGACCACCAGCTGCTTGGCGAAGTCCTCTCCGGCATGCGGTGGGAACCGCACCGTGACCTCGTCGTCCAGCAACGCGCCATGCACCTGCCCGTGCGGGCCGTGCAGCAGGCGCGCGATGGTGCCGCTGTGCTGGGTGAGCTGCGGCTTGGGCGGCTTGCCGGCGGGCGGTTTGGGCTTGGGCTTGGCATGCGGCCCGTGCGGGCCCTCATCGACGATACGCTTGCCACCCTCCGGATCAATCGCCAGGGCCACCAGCATGTCCACATCGCGCGGCTTGAGGCCACGCACACTCAAGGTGCTGCCGGGCTTGAGCGCCTTGAGCAAGGCGGCGGACAGGTGCGGCGGCGTGTGCACCTCGGTGCCGTCGGTCAGCAGCAGGCCGTCGATATCGGCCTTGGGATTGAGCAGAAAGCGCGCCAGCGTGCCGCGGGTTTCGGGAAGGAAATCAGGGTCGACCCAATGCATGAAAAACTCCAGAGAAGTGAGAACCGGCCGATGCCGGCAAGCCGCGCCCGTCGCCACGCATGCGGCGTGGTGAACAGGCGCGTAGAGGGGAACGCGACGGGTAAGCGCCGCCGCGTGGGCGGCGGCGCCCTGGATCAACGCGGCGCCGGAGCCGGCGCTGGCGGTGCGGCCGGCGGGACAGGCGGGGCCGGTGGTGCGGGCGGCACCGGGCCGTCCGGGCGCGGCGGGCTGAACAGCGCACGCTGCGAGGCGCGATCGCGGCCCAGTTGGGTGGCTTCGATGGCGCGGCCGTTGGCGGTGGCAACCCCGAAGCCGCTCACGCTCAATGGCGCGCCGGCCCGCAGCAGATCACCGAACTGAAGCGCCAGATGCGGCGGCATCCGCACCAGCGTGCCATCGCTCAGCAACGCGCCATTGGTCTCGCCACCCGGGCCGTAAACCAAGCGCTCGATGCGTCCTTCCGCCTGCAACGGCGTCAACGCGGCAGGTGCTGGTGGCGCCGGCGGCATGGCGCCCGTCGGCGGCTGGTCGACCACTTCGCGCCCACCACGATTGGAGCGGATGCTGCTGGCGCGCAGCACCGGCAGGCTGCCCAGGCGATAGCCCTGCACGCTCACCGTATCGCCCCGGCGCACCGCAGCCTGCAACTGTGCGGACAGATGCGGTGCAAATGCCACCTGGGTGCCATCGCGCAACCACAGGCCGTCAACCTCGCCATTGGGATTGAGCATGAAGCGCTCGACCGTGCCGGTGATGCGCACCGGGGTGGCGGCCAACGGCGCAGGCGGTGCGGGCGGCACCGGCGGAGCCGGCGGTGGCGTGCCGACCGGCGCGCGCGGCGCCATCGGTGCTGCCGGCGGTGTGGGAGCCTGCGCGGCAGCGGTCGCCACGCTGCAGGCCAGTGCGAAAGCAAGTGCGGTCTGACGAATCATGCGATGTCTCCAACGCGGCAGGAGCGCCGCTCGCCCTGGAGATAAAGCAGCAATCGTGCCAACAGCGAGTCCGTTGTTTTATAAGGGTTTTGTGTCTGCACGCGCGCGGACAGTCGTCTGCGTTTCATCCACCACTGTCCGCTTTGCAGACACGTTGCAGCTCGGGTTGTGTTTCGACCCTGCAAGGCAAGAGCGTGCCGGGCACGCTCGACGGTGGCGTGCGCGTGCCGATGTCCGGGCTGGATTTCGAACGCGTGGTGCTGCGCTTTCCGGCTGCACCGTTTGCTGGTGCAAGGCCGTAGCCAATGCTGCGAGTGGCAGCGGCGACATGCAACCAACAGGTGCGCATGACAACAGGTGCACGTGCTGCTGTGCGCGTATTGCGTCGTGACCGAGGCGGCAGCCTGCAACCATCGCGTCCGGTGATCGCTGCGCCTACTGCAGGCCGTACTCATCGAGCTTGCGGTACAGCAGCTGGCGATGAATGCCGAGCCGGCGCGCGGCTTCGGCGCGGTTGCCGCCACTGTGCGCCAAGGCGTCCTGGATCATCTGCTTTTCCAGCCGCGCCACCGCCTCGGGCAAGGTGCCTTCCGGTGGCGCTGTCGTCGTGGGCTGCTCGGCATCGTACTCGAGCGCGTCGTCCAGATCCGCGGCAACGATGCTGTGGCCGCGCACCAGCAGCTGGCTGCGTTGCATGACGTTACGTAGCTCGCGCACGTTACCGGGCCACGGGTAGGCCAGCAGCCGCGCTTGCGCATCCGCCGACAGCGCGCGCGCCGCGCCTTCGCCGCTGCGCAGAAAATACTGCGCAAGCAGCACGATGTCCTGCCCGCGTTCGCGCAGCGGCGGCAGTTCGATCGGCACCACATTGAGGCGATAGCGCAGATCGCTGCGGAACTGTCCTGCCGCCACCCACGCCGCCAGATCGCGATGCGTGGCTGCCAGCACGCGCACATCCACTTTTTGCGCGCCGCGCCCGCCCAGCGGCGTTACTTCGCCCTCCTGCAGGAAGCGCAACAACTTGGCCTGCATCGGCAGCGGCATGTCGCCGATCTCGTCCAGGAACAACGTGCCGCCATCGGCTTCGCGAATCAGGCCGATGCGGTCGCTGGTCGCCCCGGAAAAGGCGCCCTTGCGATGGCCGAACAATTCGCTTTCCATCAACTCCAACGGGATCGCCGCACAATTGACTGCCACGAACGCCGCATTTGCGCGTGCGCTGGCGCGATGCAGGGCGCGCGCGACCAGCTCCTTGCCGGTACCGGTTTCGCCGGTGATCAACACCGGCAGATCGGAGGCTGCCGCCAGCCCGATGCGTTTATGCACGGTACGCATCGCCGGACTGTGGCCGACCAGGCCGTCGTCGTCGTCGGGTGGTTCGCTCGCTGCGGCATCGGCATCGGCATCGGCGTCGGCATCGGCGCGACTCGCCAATGCACGCTCCACCACCTCGACGATATCGGCACGCCCCACTGGCTTGACCAGGTGATCGAATGCACCCAGCGTCATCGCCTCGATGGTGTTGCCGCTGGAGGCGTACGCGGTGAGCATCACCAGCGGCACCTGGCGCGCGCGGGGATCGTCCGCATGCGCACGCAGCACCTGGATGCCGTCCATACCGGGCATGCGGAAGTCCACGAACGCCAGCTCGATGCCGCCCTCGTTCAGGCGCAGCAAACCATCGGCGCCGTTGTCGACCGCGATCACCGTATGGCCGAGCGAGCGCAGCGTTGCCTGCAAGGTGGCCAGGAACGCCGCATCGTCGTCGATGATCAGGATGCGCGCCATGGCAGCTCCAGAATGAAATGGGTCATACCGTCGGCGTGTGCATAACGCACCTGCCCGCCATGTGCACGGGCGATCTCGCGCACCAGCGCAAGCCCTAGGCCATTGCCGTCGGCGCGACCGCTGACGAACGGCTCGAACAATTGCGAAGCGATGGCATCGGCGATGGCCGCGCCACGATTGCTCACCCGTAGCTGCAGCAACCCATCGCTGGCGCTGGCCTCCAGCGTCACCGCGCTGCCTGCATCGGCGTGCTGGAGCGCGTTGCGCAGCAGATTGTGTACGGCACGGCCGAGCTGCTGCGGATCGAGCATCCACTGCAGCGGCGCGTCCGGGACGCGCAGCTGTGGCGCCGGCGCGCCCGGCGGCAGCACGGCAGGATCGAGCAAGCTCGCCAGCCAGTCCTGCACCACCACCGTCTCCAGCTGCAGCCGGATCGGCTGCACCATGCCGAGCAGGCTTTCGACCACCCCATCCAGGCGACGGATCTGCCCCAGCATCAGCTCAGCGTGCGCGGCATCGTCCGGCGTGCCCTGGCGCGTGGCGATTTCGTTCTCCACGGCCAGGCGCATCGTGGCGATGGGGTTGCGAATCTCATGCGCCACCGTGGCGGTCAGGCGCCCGAGTGCGGCCAGCCGCTCGTGCCGTGCCAGCTCGTCGGCCAGCCGCCGCGTCTGCGCCAAGGCCTGCGCATTGCGCTGTGCGTAATCGCTGACTGCAGCGCCCAGCCGGTCCAGCTCGGGTGCGCCGGTGACCGGAATCTGCGGAAGTTCGGTATCGGCGGCCAGCGCCTGCTGGATGCGCTGCAGGCGCTGACTCCAGCGCCGCACCACCACGCCCAGGGCAATCGCCGACATTGCCACCATGGCGAAGATCAGCAGCATGCCGATCGCCAGTGGCCGCCAGGCATCGGAGGTGCTGGCCGGCACCCGCGACATGGTCCAAGCGGCGGTTCCCGCGGCCAATGGGCAGGCGCTGATCAGCACCACTTCGCGGCTGCCGTCGCGACGAAAATCCACGGCCTTGTTGCCCACCGCACTCTGCCGCGCGGTACTGACGATCGTGGTCCACTCGGCGGCCGGGATATCGGTCTTGTGATCGCTGCCGTCGTAGGTGGGATAGGCGTAGGCAACGAATCCCTTGTCGAGGTTCCACACCCCGCCCTCCACACCGGGCGCATCGGCCAGCACCAGTTGCACCACCACCGCGGCCAACCCGGCGCCGTTGTCGCCGCTGCGCGCCGCCTCGCTCGCGCCGGCGTAGCGCTGCACGATGCGTGCGCATTGCGCGGTCAATTGCTGGCGCGCATCGTCCAGTCGCACGCCTTCGGTCTGTCGGTACAGGCCATACAACATCGTGGCCACGCCCACGCAGGCAGCCAGGATCACCACCCAGATCAGCAGCAACTGGCGCAACAACGAACGAGGCATGCGAGGGTCCGGTAAAGACGTGCGGTTTCAGAACGCGGTAACTGTGTCAGCGCATGTTGGTCTTGACCAGATCGATCACCTCGTCGCCGCGCCCGCTCATCACTGCCTTGAGCAGATACAGGCCCATGCCCTTGGCCTGTTCCAGCTTGATTGCCGGCGGCACCGCCAGTTCCTGCGTGGCGATGCGCACATCCACCAGCGCCGGACCAGAGTGCGCGAAGGCCTGCCGCAACGCCCGCTCCAGTTGCGCGGACTCATCGACCCGGATGCCCAGGATGCCCATCGCATTGCTCATCGCTGCGAAGTCCGGATTGCGCAACTCGGTGCCGGTATCCAGATAGCCGGCGGCCTTCATTTCCATCGCCACGAATCCCAGCGAGGCATTGTTGAACACCACGATCTTCACCGGCAGGCGCAGCTGCGCCAGCGAGATGAAATCGCCCATCAGCATCGCAAAACCGCCATCACCTGACAGCGCAACTACCTGACGGCCCGGATACGCCGACTGCGCACCCAGCGCCTGCGGCATTGCATTGGCCATCGAACCGTGGTTGAACGAACCGAGCAAGCGGCGTTGTCCGTTCATGCGCAGGTAGCGCGCGGCCCACACCGTTGGCGTGCCGACATCGCAGGTGAATACCGCATCCTGGTCGGCGATCTGGCTGATCATGCGCGCCACGAATTGCGGATGCAGCGGCTCGCCTGGATCGGCCGGCACCGCCAGATCGTCCAGTCCCTCGCGCGCCTTGCGATAGTGCGCCAGCGCCTTGTCCAGGAAGTCGCGTTTCTCGCGTCGCTGCAGCTGCGGCAGCAAGGCGGCGATGGTTTCGCCCACATCCGCTGCGATGCCCAGCTGCAACGGCGTACGCCGCCCCAGCGCGCTCGGGTCGCGGTCCACCTGCACGATGGTCGCGTCCTTCGGGTAGAACTGCCGATACGGGAAATCCGTGCCCAGCATGATCAAGGTGTCGCAGTTGAGCATCGCGTGATAGCCGGAGCTGAAACCGATCAGGCCGGTCATGCCGACATCGAACGGGTTCTCCCACTCCACGTGTTCCTTGCCCCGCAAGGCATGCACGATCGGCGCGCCCAGGGTGTCGGCCAATGCCACCACCGCATCGTGTGCGCCCGCGCAACCGCTGCCGCACAACAGCGTGATCGCTTCGCTCTGCTGCAGCAGCGCGGCCAGTTGCTGCACATCTTCGGGAGCCGGCAGCACGCGCGGTTGGCGCAGTTGCGGCCACGCCGTGGGGATGTGCTTGTCCACTTCCAGCAGTGCGATATCGCCGGGGATCACCACCACCGCCACGCCTTGCTGCAGGATGGCCGCACGCATCGCGCGGTGCAGCACTTCCGGCAGCTGCGCCGGATTGGTCACCAATTCCACAAAGTGACTGCACTCGCGGAACAGTTCCTGCGGATGCGTCTCCTGAAAATAGTTCAGCCCGATCTCGGACGAGGGAATATGCGCGGCGATCGCCAGCACCGGCTGGCGGCTGCGATGACAATCGAACAGCCCGTTGATCAAGTGCAGGTTGCCCGGCCCGCAGCTACCCGCACACACCGCCAGCTTGCCGGTCACCGCCGCCTCGGCGCCGGCAGCGAACGCAGCCACCTCTTCGTGGCGCACGTGCATCCATTCGATCGTCTGCATCTCGCGCAAGGCATCGGTCAGGCCGTTGAGGCTGTCGCCGGTCAACCCCCAGATCCGCTCCACCCCCGCGCTCTGCAGCGTCTCGGCCAGAAACCGCGCCAACGTCTTTTTCTTCGCCACGATGCAGCTCCACGCTTGTTCGACAAGCCTTGCATGCTCCCAGTCACAGTGTCAGCGCAATGTGCTTGCACGCTGCAAACGCAGTAAAAATCACTGCAAAACAGCCGCTTCTATACATGCGCATCACATCGACGCGATGTAACCGCCAATGCATCACGCTTTGCGCGTGCGCTACGCGCATTTCAATTTGATGACAAGGAAGCGGAGCTGAACTGGGCGCGATGATTCATGGACCAGTCAGTCCAAAATTCATGTCGCGTTCCATCGAATAACGGAGAATTTACATCTCGGCAGCGAACGGCATCCGCCTCAGCGCCGGCCCAAACCATAAGTACAGGTATCGATCATGAAGAATTCCCTGCTGGCCCTCGGCCTTCTCGCAGCCCTGCCGTTTGCGGCCTCCGCTGCTGAAAACCTCTCCTACAACTTCGTCGAAGGTGACTACGTGCGCACCCCGACCGAAGGCCGCGACGCTGATGGTTGGGGCGTGAAGGCGTCCTACGCCGTCGCTCCGAACTTCCACGTGTTCGGCGATTACAGCAAGCAGAACGCTGACGACAACGACAACGTGTTCGAAAGCTCCAACTCCGACTTCCAGCAGTGGGGCGTCGGCGTGGGTTACAACCAGGAAATCGCCACCAGCACCGACTTCGTTGCTCGCGTTGCCTACCGCAAGCTGGACCTGGACACCCCGAACATCAGCTTCGACGGTTACAGCGTTGAAGCCGGCCTGCGTAACGCCTTCGGCGAGCACTTCGAAGTCTACGCCCTGGCTGGCTACGAAGACTTCTCCAAGAAGCGCGGCATCGACATCGGCGACAACTTCTACGGCCGCCTCGGCGCCCAGGTCAAGTTGAACCAGAACTGGGGCATCAACGGCGACATCCGTATGGATGGCGACGGCAATAAGGAATGGTCGGTCGGCCCGCGCTTCAGCTGGTAAGCCGCACGTTTGACTGCAACGCGACTCTCTCTCCCGCGTTGCATTGGAAGCCCGGTCCCCCGACCGGGCTTCTTTCTTTTGGGCGATCGGCTGGCGCTGCGCACATCGCGCTATAGCGGCATGTGCGCAATGCGGCTGCTGTAGAAGCACGATCCAGCGCGCTCAAGCGGCTACAGCTTGCCGCCAACCTTTGCGATCGACACCAACAAAAAGCCCGGCAATGCCGGGCTTTTTGTTGTTTCTGCGCAGCGCGTCAACGCGCGATGCCACGATCAGGTGAACAAGGTCTGCGGGTACTCGGGCTTGCGCTCGCGTGCCAGCAATTCCTTCAAGCCTGCTTCCGGGGTGATCTCGCCATGCAATACCGCACGCACGGCGTTGGAGATCGGCAGCTCGATGCCGTGATGCTCGGCCTGACGCATGACTTCATCGGCGGTCTGCACCGATTCAACCACCTGGCCGATCTCGCGGATCGCATCGTTCAGGCTCTGTCCGCGCCCTAGGGCCAGCCCCAGCCGTCGGTTGCGCGACAGATCGCCGGTGCAGGTGAGCACCAGATCGCCCAGACCCGCCAGGCCCATCAACGTCTCCGGCCGTGCACCGATCGCCGCCGCCAGACGCAGCATCTCGTTCAAGCCGCGCGTGATCAGGCCGGCACGGGCGTTGAGGCCGAGCTGCATGCCATCGGCCACGCCGGTGGCCACCGCCAGCACGTTCTTCATCGCACCACCGAGCTCGGCGCCCACCATGTCATCGCCCGTATAGGCGCGGAAAGTGGGGCCATGCATGGCATCGGCCACGACCTGCGCAAACGCCGCATCGTCGCCGTGCACGGTGATGGCGGTCGGCAGGCCGAGCGTGACTTCCTTGGCGAAGGACGGCCCGGTCACCACGGCCAGCGGAACGCCGGGACCGAGGATGTCGCGCGCCACTTCGTGCAGGAACCGCCCAGAACCGGGCTCGAAGCCCTTGGTCGCCCACGCAACGCCGGCACCGGCCGGACGCAACGGGGCGATCAACCGGATCGTCTCGGTGAATGCGTGCGAGGGCACCACGACCAGGATCCAGCCAGCATCGGCAATGGCCAGTTGCAGGTCGGTGGTCGCGCGCAGGCTCTCGGGCAGTGCAATCCCCGGCAGATAACGCGCGTTTTCGTGGGTGCGGTCGATGGTATCCACCATCGCCGCATCGCGTCCCCAGAGCACGGTCGGGTGACCGTGCCTGGCGAGCAGCGCGGCCAGGGCCGTGCCCCAGGAGCCGGCGCCGAGAACCGCGATCTTCTGCGTCGAATCGCTCATCGGCGCACGCAAGGCTTAGGCGTTGCCAGCCGGCTCGGAATCGGCCAGCGAGGTGCCTTCGCCCTGCGAACGCTGGCGCAGGGTTTCTGCATACAGCGCTTCGAAGTTGATCGGCTGCAGGTAGAACGGCGGGAAGCCGCCGGCCTGGATCAGGTCGCTGACCAGGGTGCGCACGTACGGGAACAGGATGTTCGGGCACTGGGTGCCGAGCAGCACGTCGATCGCCTGCGGCTCCAGGCCGACCAGGCCGAACACGCCGGCCTGCTGCACTTCGGCCACGTAGGCGGTCTTGCCACCGGCGGTGCAGGTCAGGGTCACGGCCAGCACCACTTCGAAGGCGTTGTCGTTGAGGCGCTGCACCTTCTGGTTGAGGTTCAGCTGCAGCTCGGGCTGGTTGGCGTCATTGAAGACGGACGGCGCGTTCGGCGATTCGAAGGAAACGTCCTTGACGTAAATCTTCTCGATGGTGAAAGCGGGGCCAGCAGCGGCGTCGGCCGGCGCAACCGCGCCGTTGATGATTTCGTCGGACATTCCTAACTCCAGAAACGGTTCGGTGGATGCAGCGTTGAATGATGCAGACGTGAAAGTGCGAGTCTCTCACGCCAGCAATGGGGACTTGCCCGGCGCCTCACAAGGTGGGGTCAGGCGCGGCCCTTGACCAGCGGCAGCTCGGCCATCTGCCAGGCGGCCACGCCGCCATCGAGCCAGTAGACCTGCTCGAAACCGGCTTTCTTCAGCGTCTTGGCCGCGCCCGCGGAGGCATTGCCATTGCGGCACACCACCACCACGGGCGAGGACTTGGCGTTGGCGAGGAGCTTGCCGGCCGGGTCGAACTTGGCCAGCGCCACGTTGCGGCTGCCGGCGATATGGCCTTTTTCGAAATCGGCGGTCGGCGACAGGTCGATCACCAACGCGTTCTCGCTGTTGATCAAACGGGTCAGCTCGGCCGGCTTGAGTGCGCGATACCCACGGAACAGGCGCGCGACCTCGGTGACGATCAGGGCGATGGTCAGGCCCACCAGGGCCAGTGACAACATGGGGTTGCGGCCGACAAAGGCCTGCAGCTCTTCGAAATTCACGGGGTCAGGGTCAGTCAAGCGGGCGGGAATTGTCGCACAGCTGGCGCGTGCGACGGCCAGGCGCCGGTGGCACGGGCTACTGGCCCTGCCACAGATCGGGCAGGCCGCTGGCCAGCCACCAGCGTTTGCGCTCGGCATCCCAGCGCCACAGCTCGATGCTGCGCACCAGCCGCTCGGCCTGGGTATTGCGGTTGATCACCCGCAGCTCGACCTCGCGGCGCAGGTCGCCGTTGCCATCCTCGCCCACCCGCAGCTCGCGGTAGCCGGAGATCTGCACCTGTTCGTAGCGCGAGCGTTCCAGATCGCTGAGCGGATGCGCCTGGGCATAGGTCGGCTCGACAAAGCCCTGCGCGGCATCGAAATCGCTCCAGCGCACCGCGGCGGTGTAGGCGGCCTGGGTAGTTTCCAGCGCGCGTGCCTGGGCACGGCTGCCGGCAGACGCCCCCCCGCTGACCATCGCCAGCCCGAGCAACAGCATTGCCCCGATCACTGCACGCATGCGCATTCCCCCAAGTCCAGCGCGCATCCTACCGTTTTGGAAACGCCACGAAGCGCCCGCTCAGGGTGGCCGCCGCCGCCCCGGATCCCAGCGCGATCTGCGCACGCATGCCGATGCGCGCCTTGCCGCGTTGCCGGAAGGTGGCCAGGAACGCCTCCCAGCTGCCGAGTTCGGACGGCTCGGCATTGGCCACCAGGTCCTCGTAGACCGGCGCGACGTAGCGCAGCTGGCTGTCGGCCACGTAGACATCGGCGCTGTGCCCGGCCAGTTGCAGTTGCAGCGTCAGCCAGCCCCAGCTGGCCAGCGTCATCAACGAAGCCAGGCTGCCGCCGAACGCGTTGGCCTTGTCGTTGACGTTGGCCTGCAGCGGCGCGCGCAAGCGCAAGGCGCCGTCATGCAAGCCGTCGACGGCAATGCCCATCGACAGGACCGGCGGCATGGCGACGAACTGTTGCTGCAGCGACTGCAGGGCGGATGCGAGCGTGCACGAAGGAGTCATCGGCGAAGGCTGAAAGACGGCGAAGGGCGGCATCATGCCGCAATGTTCCGCGAGCGTCTTGTGCACTGGGATGACATGCGGTACCGCATGGTGAACGCGTACGGCATCGCGTCGTCGCACGCCTGGGTCTCGCCCGGCTCAGGGCGCGAACACGACCTTGCGATAACCCTGCGCCACCCGCAGCAACGCGGTGGCCTTGGCCTTCCAATGCGCGCTGCGCTGCCTCTGCACGTGCGTCAACGGCGCATCGATGGTGCTGGTGAACACGATCTGCTCCGGAGCGGCGTGGAAGAACTTGTCCTGGATGCAGGCCGCCGGCGCCAGCTGATAGGTGGACAGCTGCTGTGCGACCGGCGATTCGTTCCAGCCGAACAGGAAAATGTCGGCCATGGTGTGCCAGCGTGCCTCGGCCGCCAGCAGCAGGCGCGCCGCATCGCGGCTGAGGATCAGCGCACCGGCGCAGACCGGCCAGCAGTGTTGGTGGGTCGAGGGACGCACCAGGCGCAGCTGCCGGCCACCGACTTCGGCAACCTTGGCATCGAGTTTGATGCGGTTGTAGGACGGCTCCAGCCGCACGATGCTGTTGCCGCCCGGCAGCCACTCGCTGCTGCGCAGCAGCGCCGGCAGCGCGTCGGACAGATGCATGTCGTCTTCGAAGATGGCGGTGTAGGCGTCGTCGGAGTCGGCTGCGATGCGCCACGCGGCCTGATGGCTCAGGAAGCACCCGATGTTGGAGGCGGTCCACTTGCGCGGGCCGGTGCTGAAGGCATCCCCGGAGCCTTCCAGCGGCCGCTCGCGTGCGAAGTCGGCAATCTGCGCAGGCGTCAGGGTGGCGCCATCGACTGCGGGAATCCGCTCGAACGGCAGGCCCAGTGCCTGGAACCGCGTCGACATCGCCTGCAGGCGCTCGCCGCTGCGCTGCATGTTGATGAGGTAGGACTTGATCACGGCGCCACTCCAGCTCGATCGTCGTGGCGGATCGTGGGCGGTAGCGGTCATCGGCACAGACCCGGGGACGAGGTTCTGGCCGCAGAAACGCAGGCATGGCGTCGAGCAGGCACGCAAAGGCCAGACAGCGCGCGAGGATCGAATCGCCGCCAGCGCCAGCGCAGCGCGCGACACCCGCCCCCGATAACGCACGGCTCTCGCATAATCACTGGATGACACCTCCCGCCCCAGCTGCCGACGCCTGGACCCTGATTTCACTGCGGCCCAGCGGTGAACACGCGCCACTGCGGCGGGCCGCCGCGCGGCACGGCGGACGGCTGCTGGCGCTGTCGCCGTGGCGGCTGCAGACCAACGACACCCCGCAGGCACGGGCTGCATTGCGGCAGGCCTTGCATGCGCCGATCGCGGTGTTCACCAGCCCAGCCGCAGTGCACGCAGCGCATCGCCTGGCGCCGCTGCAGCGGCCGGCGCAGGCGCAGTGGGTGAGCGTGGGAGACGGCACTGCGCGTGCGCTGCAGGCCTGCGGCATCGACACGGTGATACGCCCGGAGCGCATGGACAGCGAGGGCCTGCTCGCATTGCCGCTGTTCCGGCAACCGCTGCAGGCCGTCGGGCTGGTCACCGCCCCGGGCGGGCGCGGCATGCTGGCGCCGGCCCTGGAGCAGCGGGGCGCCCGCATCCTGCGCGCCGATGTCTATCAGCGCGTGCCGCTGCACCTGCGCGCATCGGCAGTGCGTGCCCTGGCGGACGCGCTGCCCGCTAGCGTGCTGGCGCTGAGCAGCGCCGAAGCGCTGACGCTGGTGCTGCAGCAACTGCCCGGACCGCTGATCGACGCCTTACGGCAACGCCCGCTGGTGGCCTCCAGCGAGCGCATGCTGCAAGCCGCACACGCCGCCGGCTTCCAGCATGCGGTGCGCGCTGCGGGTCCCTTGCCCGAGCAATTGGCCGCTGCCGCCGCCGCGATCGTGACACCATCGCGATCTTGCTGAACTTCGAACTCAAGCACGGCTTGCGGCTGTCTGCCGCTGCACGCCATGCTGTGGCAGATGACTGCGGCACCTGCACCCGTCGTGACCGCGCGAGGATGGACGAATGACCGAAATGCCCGCTTCCACGCGACGCTTTCCCTTGGCATGGCTGCTGCTCGTTGTCGCGCTGGCCGCCGTGGGCGTGGCGCTGTTCTTCGGTTGGCGCGCATGGCAGGGCTATCAAAGTGCGCAACTGCAGGCCGCCGAAGCGCAGCAGCAGCGCTGGGATGGCACGCAGCAGATGCTGGAGACCTTGCGCCGCGACCAACGCCTGGCCAACGAGCGCCTGGCGGATGCGGCAGCCACCAACCGCGTGCTGCGCGACGAGATGCTGGGCCTGAGCCAACGCAGCGCCTTGCTCGAAGAAACCGTGCAAAAGCTTGCCGATCCCAACCGCCACGGTGCACAGGCGCTGCGGCTGGATGAAGTGGAACTGCTGCTGCGGCTGGGCCAGCAGCGGCTGAGCATCGCCGGCGACGCCGACGGTGCGCGCCGCGCCTACGCACTGGCCAATGCCGCGCTCAATGGCATCGACGATCCCGGCTATCTCAACCTGCGCCAGGCGCTGGTACAGGAACGCGACGCACTGGATCGCCTGGGCGCCGGTCCGCAGGCGCAGGCCGGCCACACCCTGGACCAGTTGGCCGGCGACCTGCTGCGCCTGCCCGAACAGACCGCTCAAGAGAGCGAAGCAGCGCAGCCGTGGTGGCAGAAAGCACTCACACCGCTGGTGGACATCCGTCCCAGCCGAGGCGATGCACTGCTGACCGGCGGCGATCGCCATGCCGCGCGCGACGCCTTGCAGATCGAGGTCAGCCTGGCCCGCGCTGCGGCCGAGCGCGGCGATGCCGCCGGCTTTGCGCAATCGCTGCGCCGGGTGGACACCTGGACCACCCGGCTATGGCCGGATTCGCCACAACGTCGCCAGGCACGTACCCGCCTGCGCACGCTGCAACAAGCGCCACTGCGTCCGCGCCTGCCGGAACTGGGCACCACCCTGCTGCAACTGCAGGCCATGCGTGAAGGGAGATCCACCCAATGAAAGTGTTGCGTACCGTCTTGATCCTGTTGGTTGCCGTGGCGCTGGGCGTGCTCGGTGCGCAATGGCTGTCGCATCAGACCAGTTACGACCTGGGCAATGTGGTGGTCAGCGTCGGCGGCAACGACTACCGCGCCGCCATGCCGCAGGCGTTGCTGATCCTGGTCATCGCGCTGCTGGTGCTGTGGCTGGTGTGGACGCTGGTCAGCCTGCCGTTCCGGGTCTGGGGCAAGTACCGCCGCAGGAAGGGCCGCGCCCGCCTGATCGAAGGCCTGCGCGCAGCCGATCACGGCCAGTGGCAGCGTGCCGAGCGCCTGTTGGTCAACGCCAGCGAGGATGCGGAGGTCAGCGGCATCGCCCTGGCCAGCGCAGTGCGGGTCGCCGATGCACGCGGCGATGAGGTGGCGGCGAACGCGCTGGCCCAGCAATTGGCAGAGCGCGACCCCACCGCGCATGCGTTGCTGCAGGGCGAGCGGCATCTGGCGCGGCAACGCCCGGTCGAGGCGATCAATGCGCTCGATCATGCCAACGCCCAGCCGCTGCCGGCGCGCGGCCTGCTGCTGCGCACGCACGCCCTGGCGCAGATCGGCCGCGCCGACGAGGCTTACGGCCAGCTGGGCGCATTGCGTCAGCAGGCGGTACTGGCACCGGAGGCCTACAGCGCCCTGGAAGCGACGCTGGCCGAGCAGACGCTGTTGCAGGCCGGCGATGCCAATGCCCTGGCCGAACGCTGGGAAGCGCTGCCCAAACCGCTGCGTACCTATCCTGCGGTGGTAGGCGCCTATGCACAGCGCGCCGCGGCGCTGCATTGGGACGACGCGGCAGTGCACAGCCTGGAGCAGGCGCTGGACACGCAGTGGGACGAATCGCTGGTGCGCCTGTACGGCGTGCTGCCGTTGGAAAAATACGATTCGCGCCGCGCCAGTGCGCAGCGTTGGCTGGCCCAGTACCCGGACAGCCCGGGCCTGTTGCTGACCCTGGCGCGCCTGGCCCGTCACCAGCAGCAGTGGTCGCAGGCCGAAGAGTTCCTGCATCGCGCGGTGGCCAATGGCGCGGGCAGCGAGGCCTGGGAAGAACTCGGCCACGGCTTTGCCGCCGCGGGGGATCTGCTGTCTGCACAGCATTGCTACGCCAACGCCCTGCGCGCCGCACGCGGCGAGCCGGTGCACGAGGGCTTGCCGCAGCAGTCGCTGCACGGGCCGATCGTCTCGGCGTATGCCACGCCGCCGGCCGATCCGCTCGCACCGGACGATCGCGTGCTTTGACCTAAGGTCTGATCGCCGTTGCGGCGATGCGTGGACTCACCATCAGCCCCGGCATGTCCGGGGCTTTTGGTTTTCTAGATCCGGGCAGAAGCGCCGCCGGCAACGTTTGCCGGCCCATCCTCACGTCCGCGGGGATGGCAACGCATTGACGTTACAAAGCTATCTGCAAACATAGCGGCGCAGATCACCCATCGCGCGATTCCCGGGGCGGCGCTGGCAATGCGCGCAAAAACGCGTCACAGGCACCGAAATAACGTGCCTGCTCGTGATCGACCGATTGCGCCGACAACACGCGCGAACCGCGCCTGCCGATCAACAGCATCGCCGCCATCACACCGGCACCGGTCAGCCAGCCGGTCGCACCACCGATCCACAGCACCCCCACCAGCAACGGCAGGATCGACGCCATCGCGATGGCGACACACCGCACGCGGCGGCGCTCATGCCACGCGCACAGGCTCAGCACGTGCGCACTGCGCTTGCGCAGCACGATGGCCAGGATCAGATACGGCAGCACCCCCATCAATAGGGTCAGATAGATCGCCGGGTGATGCCAATGGAAGATGTAGCGGCGCGGCGAGATGTCCGCGGCCGCATTGCACTTGACGCAACGCGGCGGCAGATCGGCGCCCGGCGTGCACACCAGCACATCGCCCTCGCGCCACACGGCGCCGTGCGTCGGAGGCAGATAAAGCGTTGGGGGGCTCGTGTGAATCAACGTTCGACATCCATGCGTCCTTGCAGGTTGGGGATTCGGGATTCGGGATTCGTAAAATCAGGAGTCCGCAGCTGCTTTTGCGAATCCCCAATCCCGAATGCCCAATCCCACGCTGCGCAGCAGCGTCAGCGCTCGACGATGGCCACCACGCCCATGCCGCCGGCGGTGCAGATCGAAATCAATGCACGGCCGCCGCCACGTTCTTCCAGTTGCTTGGCGGCAGTGGCCACCACGCGTGCGCCGGTGGCGGCGAAGGGGTGGCCGGTGGCCAGCGACGAGCCCAGCGGGTTGATCTTGTCCGGGTCGATACGGCCCAGCGGCGCTTCCAGCCCCAGGCGATTGCGGCAGTAATCCTCGCTTTCCCAGGCGCGCAGCGTGCACAGCACCTGCGCGGCGAAGGCCTCGTGGATTTCGTAGATGTCGAAGTCCTGCAGGGTCAGGCCCTGACGCGCCAGCATCTGCGGCACCGCAATGGTCGGCGCCATCAAAAGGCCCTCGCCATGCACGAAATCCACCGCCGCCACCTGCGCATCACGCAGATAGGCCATCGGGGTGTGGCCATGCGCCAGCGCCCAGGCTTCGCTGGACAGCAGCACCGCGGCCGCACCATCGGTGAGCGGGGTGGAATTGGCCGCGGTCAACGTGCCGCGGCCGGAGGTCTTGTCGAAGGCCGGGCGCAGCGTGGCCAGCTTTTCCAGCGAGGTGTCGGCGCGCAGGATGTTGTCGCGCGAGACGCCGCGAAACGGCGCGATCAGCGTGTCGAAGAAGCCGCGCTCATAGGCAGCGGCCAGCTTGTGGTGCGAGGACACCGCCCATTCGTCCTGCGAGTCGCGCGAGATGTTCCATTCCTTGGCCATGTCCTCGCAGTGGTCGCCCATGCTCTTGCCGGTGCGCGGCTCGGCCACGCCGGGGAATTCGGGCTTGAGCTCGCTCAGCTTGAAGCCGCGCAGCAGCGCCTTGAGCTTGTCGCCGGTGGCCTTGGCGCGGTTGGCGGCCATCAGCCGCGCGCGCAGCTTCTTGCCGTAGACGATCGGCACTTCCGAGGTGGTGTCCGAGCCGCCGCCGATGCCCGAATCGATCTGGCCCAGCGCGATCTTGTTGGCGATGGTGATCACCGAATCCAGGCTGGTGCCGCAGGCACGCTGCAGGGTGATGCCCGGCGTCAGCGGCGACAGCCCGGACGACAGCGCCGCCTCGCGCGCCAGGTTCCAGTCCGAGGAGTGCTTGATCACCGCCCCCATCGCCACTTCGCCCAGTTGCTGCCCGTGCAGCCCGAAGCGCTCGACCAGCGCGCCCAGCGTGCGCACCGACATGCCCAGGTTGCCCACGTCCGCGTAAGCGGTGTTCTGACGACAGAACGGGATACGAACGCCGCCCAGAATGGCGACGGGACGGGCTGCGGGCATCGGTTGACCTGGCATGGAGGACTCGGGGACATGGCCTGCACAGGGCCGGCAGGCATAATGGCCGAAGTGTAGCTTCGACCCCCGTGATGGGCCAACCGCGAATCATGAGCAAGACCGAACACGGCGTGACCGCCATGGGTGTGATGGCGCTGGAATTGACGGGCGGCACCGCCCCCGAGCGCGGCGCCCTGGCGCCCGAGCAGGCCGGCATGCTGGCCGAACGCATCGGCCGCGACCTGGCGCAGTGGATCCCCGAAGTCCGCGAGCTCGAGCTCAGCGTGGCAATGGCGCACTTCGACCCGGCCGAAGTGCTGCGGCCGGGCTGGCCGCTGCATCGCCGGCTGGACGAGCTGCATGCGCGCGCGCCCGGGCGCGACCAGGGTCCGCGCGTGCTGGCGTTCGGCGCCGATGCGCAGGGCGAGATCCCCCTGCCCTTCCAGGCCGACGCACAGCTGACCGGCGGCGGCCTGCGCGTGCTGCCGTTCCTGCTCTCCGGCGATCCGCAGATCGTGGCGACGGTGGCCGATGCGATGGAAGAAGTGCTGCTGGCCCAGGGCATGGCGCAGGCCGATACCGCGCTGCTGGCGCAGGAAAGCTTCGGCGCACGCATCGAACACGCGCGGTATCTCACCGCGAACGATCTGGCGGCGATGATTTCGATGCAGTACGACAACCAGGGCCTGGCCCCGTTGTGGCCGCTGATCGAAGCCGCGCTGCTGGCGCCGCATACCGAAGAGTGGCTGGAACAGCCGCCCGAGCCGGTGCTGCGCTATGTCGAGGGCGAAGTGCGCATCGCGCTGTTCGACCCGGCCGGCTGGTGCGATTACTACGCGCACGACCGCGAGAATTGCGAACGCCTGCGCGGCGTCTACGAACAATTCCTCTCGCGTCAGCGACAGATGGCCGCAGTGCTGGAAGCGCATGGCCTGCCGGTACTGTACGTGCATGTGGAACCGGGCCAGGATCCGCGCCAGGCATTGGCCGCGTGAGCCAGACGCCGGCTTCCACAGCGCCGGCGTTGCAGGGCGTACTGGAAACCGGCGTGTATGTGGCCGACCTGGAGCGCGCATGCGCGTTCTATGCCCGCGTACTGGGACTGGCAGCCATGTATCGCGACACGCGCATGGCCGCGTACGCAATCGCGTCCGGGCAGGTGTTGCTGCTGTTCCTGCAGGGCAGCACCGCCTCCACGGTCACGCTGCCGGGCGGCACGATTCCGCCGCACGATGGCAGCGGGCGCGCGCATTACGCATTCGCCATCGCCAGTGATGCGCTGGCCGGATGGGAGGCACATCTGCAATCCTGCCACGTGCCCATCGAGGGCCGCACGCAATGGCCGGGCGGCGGGCACAGCCTGTACTTCCGCGATCCGGATGCGCATCTGCTGGAGCTGGCGACGCCGGGGCTGTGGCCGAATTACTGAGTGCCGATGACGCGGGTCTTGCGCAAGCGATCGACGTTGGTCGCCTGTGCGGTGCGCCCGGTGTGCGGTGTATCGACGGTTCGAGATGTACCGACAATTCAACAGGAAGCATGCAGCGCGCGACATGCGGCGTGCCGGATGCACTAGCGTCGGCACGCCGCAGGACCGGATCGCTCCCCCACCGTAGCCCAGAAACAACAACGCCGCGGTAATCGATCACCGCGGCGTTTTGCCTGGCTGCTGGCCTGTCCTGCTTACTTGGCTGCAGCTGGGGCGTTGTCGGTGGTGATCACACCGCAGGCCAGACGGCCGCCGGCGTTGCCGGTGGGCTGGGTTTTGTAGTCGTCGGCATCGGCGTGCACGATCACCGCGTGGCCGGCGATATCGAACTGGTCGGCCTTGCCCAGATTGACGTTGCTCGACACCGGGCCATCGATGCTGGCATTGCCCTGCGCATCGGCCTTGATGTTGGGCATGTCGCCGCCGTGGTGCGGATCGGCACTGACGGCGCCGTGATCGGACTGGGCCGGGTTGAAGTGGCCGCCGGCGCTGCTGCCGTCCGGTGCGCTGCAATCGCCCTTTTCGTGGATATGGAAGCCGTGTTCGCTGTCGGGCTTGAGGCCACTGAGCTGGCCGGTGACGCGCAGCGCGCCGTCGACGATCTTGAAGCTCACCGTGCCTTTGACGTCGCTACCCTTGGTCGGCTTGAGTTCGGCGGTGGCGGTGGTGGTGGCCGCCGCTTCGGTGACCATGGACGCGGCGTGCTCACCGCCATGCGCCGCTTCGGCCGCTGCGCCGGCCTGCGGTGCGGGTGCAGGATCGGCCGGAGCGGGTTCGTCGCGCTTGCACGCGGTCAGCACCAGCGCGGTGGCCAGGAACAACGTCGTTGGAAGAATGCGCATGAGAAAACTCCTGTGGAAAGGCCGCAGCTGCAGCCAGGGGTGCCCCGACTCAGGGCTGCGAAGGGGGTGTGCGCCACTGGGTGACGCGGATGACGCCGCAGGCCAGACGTGCGCCGGCATTGCCGCTGGGTTGGCTGCGATAGTCGTCGGCGTCGGCATGCACCACCAGCGACTTGCCGACCACGTCGGTGGGCGCGGCATCGCCCAGGGTGATGCCGGCAACGATCATGTCCAGATGCGCGACACCTTCGGCATCGGCACGCAGGTTGTCCATGTCGCCGGCGTGGTGGGGAGTGTTGCCGGCACGTCCGTGCGCCATGCCACTCGGATTGAAATGCGCACCGGCACTGCTGGCGTCGGCGGCGCTGCAATCGCCGCGTTCGTGCACATGGAAGCCGGCCACGCCGCCCGGGCGCAGGCCACCGACCGTGCCGGTGATACGGATGCCTTGCAGCGCAGGGACCAGCACCACCCGACCGCTGACCAGGCTGCCGGACGCCGATGCCAGCGCCGCTTCGGCCTGCTGGACCGGACGCACGGGCACCACGCGCGCCGCCGGTGGCGGTGGTGGCGGAGGCGGTGGCGTGCTGCTGCAGGCGGCAAGCGCCAGCGCGGTGAGGGCAACGATCGTGGACGACCGGTAACGCATCGAGCTGTTCTCCTGATCAGGCTGAAAACCTATGCGGGCGCATGTTCACATGTCATGAAATGCGCCGCTGGCAGCACAGGAGTTTACGGGGTTGGTGTGGATGGCCGGGCTGTTGGAGGTGCGGGTCGATGGGATGCGGGTTGTTGGGATGGTGTGCGGGGCGCCGAGTACACGTGTCGTGAGCTGCTTGGACGATGGCGTCGGCAGATGAAAAGCCGCAGTGACGTATCGATGGCATAGGGACGCGGCGGCGCGTCACTGATCAACGCTTGCCGCGGGTAGTGTCGGCAGCCTCAGCTCGATCGAGGCATCGTTGGGATAGATGCGCGTGCAGTAGCGCTTCCATCGGCACAGCGACCCTCACCCCACCCCCTCTCCCATGGGAGAGGGGCTTTAGCGCCAGATCAGCGACGTTTGCGGCCCGGGCCGAGTTTGCGGGTGACGGTGTTGCGGCCCAGACCCAATCGCGCGGCGGCTTCGGCACGGCGGCCCTGGGTGAGTTGCAGGGCGGCTTCGAGCAGGGTCTTGTCCAGGCGTTCGCGGGCTTCGGCGTGCAGGCCCTGGGCGCCTTCGCTCAGGCGTTGCGCGGCCCAGCTGGAGAGCATCTCGTCCCATTGCCCGTCACCGCGGCCGGCACGCTGGCGGCGGCCGCCGCGCGCCAGTGCCGATTCCACGTCCACCACGTCGATGATGTCAGCAGTGGCCAGGGCCGCCAAGCGCCAGCAGACGTTTTCCAGCTCGCGCACGTTGCCGGGCCAATCGTATTGGCGGAGTTGTTCCAGCGCGGCCGAGGACAGCCGCTTGGGCAGCATGTCGAGCTTGCGCCCGGCCATGGCCAGGAAATTCTCGGCCAGCTGCGCGATATCGCCGCGGCGCTCGCGCAGCGGCGGCAATTGCAGGCGCACCACGTCCAGGCGATGCAACAGGTCGGCACGGAAGCGGCCTTGTTCGACCAGCGCCTCCAGGTCCTGGTGGGTGGCGGCGATCACGCGCACATCGACGCGGATCAACTCGCGCCCGCCGACGCGGAAGAATTCGTTCTCGGCCAGCACGCGCAGCAAACGGGTCTGCAGCGGCAGCGGCATGTCGCCGATTTCGTCCAGGAACAGCGTGCCGCCGTCGGCCTGTTCGAAGCGGCCGATGTGGCGTTTGGTGGCGCCGGTGAAGGCGCCGGTTTCGTGGCCGAACAATTCGCTTTCCAGCAGTTCCGCGGGGATGGCGGCGGTGTTGAGCGCGACGAAGGGTTTGCGCGCGCGCGGCGATTCGTTATGCAGCGCGCGCGCCACCAGTTCCTTGCCGGTACCGGTCTCGCCATTGATCAACACCGACAGCGGTGCCTGCGCCAGCCGGCCGATCGCGCGGAACAGCGCCTGCATCGCCGGGGTGTCGCCGATCAGCGAGGCCGAGCCTTCTGCAAAGGGCGTCCCGATGATCTCCTCGACACCGGCATCGGCATCCGGCAGCGCGCGTGCGGCCAAGGCCACCGCATCGTCCAGATCGAAGGGCTTGGACAGGAACTCGTGCGCGCCGCCGCGGAAGGCGCCGGCGGTACTGGCCACATCGGTGTAGGCCGACATCACGATCACCGGCAGTTGCGGGTGCCTGGACTTGAGCTTGTCGAGCAGGCTCAGGCCGTCTTCGCCGGGCATGCGCACGTCGGTGAACAGCAGATCCGGGGTGGGCCGCATGGCCAGTGCCTGCAGTGCGGCGGCGGCACTTTCGAAGCCATCCACGGCGTAGCCGGCATCGCGCAAGGCGGTGGACAGCACGAAGCGGACCGAACGGTCGTCGTCGACCACCCAGATGTGGTGGGATGCGGCGGCGGCCTCAGCCATGCAGATGCTCCTTGTCGTGATCGCCGGCCAGCTCGGGCAACAGCAGGGTGAAAACGGTATGTCCCGGCCGCGAGCGGTAGGTCAGCGTGCCGTGGTGTTCGCGCGAGACCTGCTGGGCCAGCGCCAGGCCCAGGCCGCTGCCCTCGGCGCGGCCGCTGACCAGCGGCAGGAACAGGTGCTCGGCCAGTTCCTCCGGCACGCCGCCGCCGTCGTCGATGATCTCCAGCCGCAGCGACATCGCATGGACGCGGTCGCGGATGCGCTGGCCGTGCTCGACGCGGGTGCGCAGGGTCACCCGCGTGGCGCCGGCCTGGAACGCATTGCGCACCAGATTCCACACCGCCTGGGTCAGGCGGTCGCCATCGCCAAGGATGTCGGGAATGCTGGGGTCGTAATCGCGCTGCACCTGCACCGACCAGCCGCCCTCGGCCTCGGCCAGGCGCAGCACACGCTCGAGCACGACGTGGATGTTGAGGCGGTCGTGCGGGCGCGCCGGCGTGGGCGAGAGCAGGCGTTCGAGCAGGGTATTGAGGCGTTCGATCTCGGTGCCGATCAACTCGATCAGCTCGCGCTCGTCCTCGTCGCGCCCGGCCGAGCGCCGCGCCAGCAACTGCGCCGCACCCTTGAGCCCGGCCAACGGATTGCGCAGTTCGTGCGCCAGGCCCTTGAGCGCGGCGCTCAGGGCATTGGGCAGCGCGTGGGTGGGATCCAGCGCGGGGAATTCGTCGACCGGATGGGTTTCCAGCAGCCAGCCGCCGTCGTCCAGCCGCGACAGCCAGCCTTCGGCAAAGCGCGGCGCGTCATTGGGCAGGCCCAATGCCAGCCGATGCAGGCGCAGCACGTCGCGCTCGTCGTTGAGCAGGAAACGGGCCAGCGCATCGCCCTGCACTTCCAGCGCGGCCAGCGGTTGATCGACCAGACGCCGCGCACTGACCCCGAGCCAGCGCGCGAAGGCCGGATTGACGCCCAGCACGCGGCCCTCGCGGTCGGCCCAGGCCACCGGTGTGCCCAGGCTGTCCAGCGACGGGAGGATGGACGACATCAGCATTGCACCAATTTAGTGCAAGCACGATCGGCCTGCGCATATGGCGCGCAAAACGAAGCATGCAGGCAAGGCATCGGGGCCGGACGGCAGCAGGTCGCACCGATCCAGCGGACATCCGCGCCGACAGTCACAGGCGTGGGGCTGGTCATGCAGGCACCTCGGCAGTTGGTCCGCGCCCAGCGGGGCAACGGGGAGAACGGACCCGGCACGGCTGTCCCGGCCGGGTCGTTGCGCCACCCGCGGCAGCGTGGCCGCGGGTGTGCATGCTCAGGACTCGTATGCCGCTTCGCCGTGCGAGGTGATATCCAGGCCCTCGCGTTCGGCTTCCTCGGTGACGCGCAGGCCGAACACCAGCTTGGCGACCAGGAAGCCCACCACCGACACCACGCCGATCCACACCAGGGTGATGCCCACGCCCAGCGCCTGGATGCCGACCTGATGCACGATGTCGTAATCGCCGCCCTTCTGGCCGCCCAGCGAGGCCGCCGAGAACACGCCGGTCAGGATGGCGCCGATGATGCCGCCCAGGCCATGCACGCCGAACACGTCCAGGCTGTCGTCGGCGCCCAGCAGACGCTTCAGGCCGGTGACGCCCCACACGCACAGCACGCCGGCGGCCAGGCCGATGACGATCGCACCGAACGGACCCACCGTGCCGCAGGCCGGGGTGATGCCGACCAGGCCGGCGACCATGCCCGAAGCCACGCCCAGCGCCGACGACTTGCCCTTGATGATCTTCTCGGTCAGCGACCAGCCCAGGATGGCAGCGGCAGTGGCCAGCAAGGTGTTGAGGAAGGCCAGGGCCGCACCGGCATTGGCTTCCAGGTTGGAGCCGGCGTTGAAGCCGAACCAGCCCACCCACAGCAGCGAGGCACCGACGAAGGTCAGGGTCACGTTGTGCGGCTTGATCGCCTCGCGGCCCAGGCCGGCGCGCTTGCCGACGAAGTAGGCGCCGACCAGGCCGGCGATACCGGCGTTGATGTGCACCACGGTACCGCCGGCAAAATCCAGCGCGCCCAGGCCGAACAGGTACCCGCCGGTGGCCCAGACCATGTGCGCCAGCGGCAGGTAGCCGAAGGTGAACCAGATCACCGAGAACAGCAGCACCGCGGCGAACTTGGCGCGTTCGGCAAAGGCGCCGACGATCAGCGCACCGGTGATGCCGGCAAAGGTCGCCTGGAACGCCACGAACACGTATTCCGGCAGGCTCACGCCCTTGGTGAAGGTGGCTGCCAGCGTCTCGATGGTCACGCCCTTGAGCAGCGCCTTGTCCAGATTGCCGATCCACGGGCCTTCGCCGGAGAACGCCAGGCTGTAGCCGTACACCACCCACAGGATGGTCAGCAGCGAGAACACCACCGCGACCTGGATCAGCACCGACAGCACGTTCTTGGCACGCACCATGCCGCCGTAGAACAACGCCAGGCCCGGTACCACCATCAGCAGCACCAGCAGCGTGGAGGTCAGCATCCAGGCGACATCGCCCTTCTCCACCACCGGCGCGGCTTCGGCGGCGGCCACCGGTGCGGCGGGCGGCTGCGCCGACGGCAGCGGTTCGGTGGTGACCGGTTCGGTCGGCAGCGGGGTGACCTGCGGGGTGGACTGCGCGTGCGCGCTGCCCATGCCGCCCACCACCAGCGCGCTGAACAGCATCAGCATGCAGACACTGTAGAACCGGGCTTTCCACCCGGCAAAAAGGGCTGTCTTCATAAGAACTCCGGGGGTGGGGGACTCAGAGCGCATCGGCGCCGATCTCGCCGGTGCGGATGCGCACGACTTGCTCGATCGCGGTCACGAAGATCTTGCCGTCGCCGATCTTGCCGGTGCCGGCGGCGTTCTGGATCGCCTCGACCACTGCGTCCAGCCGGTCGTCGGTCACCACCGTCTCGATCTTGATCTTGGGCAGGAAATCGACGACGTACTCGGCGCCGCGGTACAGCTCGGTGTGGCCTTTCTGGCGCCCGAAACCCTTGACCTCGGTCACGGTGATGCCCGACACGCCTGCTGCGGACAGGGCCTCGCGGACCTCGTCGAGCTTGAACGGCCGGATGATGGCGGTGATCAATTTCATGCGCATACCCCGAATGGTGGAAAAGACCGGCCGGCATTGCGCCGCCCGGCGGTGTCATTCACCTGGATGCCAACCCCGGCATCCGCGCGTTCGCGATTACGCAGACCTCGGCCGATGCAGATGCATCCGCCCCGTGGGAGAGGTCAGGCCCGCGCGTCGCGAACTGTGTGCTCTCTCAATACCCCTTCGCTCCACGGCCGGTGCCGTGGAGCGATCAAACATGTGCGGCGATGGCGGAGGTGGGAGGGGGGGCCTCCGCCATCACCGCGGTGGAACTCAGTTGCCGTAGTACAGCTGGTACTCCAACGGGTGGGTCGCAGCACGGAACTTGGTGACTTCCTGCATCTTCAGCGCGATGTAGCCGTCGATGAAGTCGTCGCTCATCACGCCGCCGGCCTTGAGGAACTCGCGGTCCTTGTCCAGCGCTTCCAGCGCCTGATCCAGGCTGGAGCAGACCTGCGGGATCAGCTTCTCTTCTTCCGGCGGCAGGTCGTACAGGTCCTTGTCGCTCGGCGCGCCCGGGTCGATCTGGTTCTTGATGCCGTCCAGGCCGGCCATCATCAGCGCGGTGAAGGTCAGGTAGCCGGACTGCAACGGATCGGGGAAGCGCATTTCGATACGGCGCGCCTTCGGGTTGGTGACCCACGGAATGCGGCACGAGGCCGAGCGGTTGCGGGCCGAATAGGCCAGCATCACCGGCGCCTCGAAGCCCGGGACCAGGCGCTTGTAGCTGTTGGTGCCGGAGTTGGAGAAGGCGTTGATCGCACGTGCGTGCTTGAAGATGCCGCCGATGTACCACAGCGCCATCTGCGACAGGCCGCCGTAGCCGTCGCCGGAGAACAGGTTGACGCCGCCCTTGGTCAGCGACTGGTGCACGTGCATGCCCGAGCCGTTGTCGCCCACGATGGGCTTGGGCATGAAGGTCGCGGTCTTGCCGTTGCGGTAGGCGACGTTCTTGATGATGTACTTCATCGTCAGCAGTTCGTCGGCCTTCTGCACCAGCGAGCTGAACTTGGTGCCGATCTCGCACTGGCCGGCGGTGGCCACTTCGTGGTGGTGCACCTCGGTCTCGATGCCGACCTGTTCCAGCGTCTTGATCATTTCCGCGCGCAGGTCGTGCAGCGTGTCGGTCGGCGGAACCGGGAAGTAACCGCCCTTCACGCCCGGACGGTAGCCGCTGTTGCCGCCGTCGTACTTGGCGCCGGTGTTCCAGGCAGCCTCTTCCGAGCCGACCTGGAAGAAGGTGTGGCCCATGTCGTTGGCAAAGCGCACCGAATCGAAGATGAAGAATTCCGGCTCCGGGCCGAAGAACGCCTGGTCGGCGGTGCCGGAGGACTTCAGGTAGGCCTCGGCACGCTTGGCGATGCCGCGCGGGTCGCGCTCATAGCTCTGCATGGTGGCCGGATCGAGGATGTCGCAGGTCAGCACGATGGTCGGATCGGCGAAGAACGGATCCAGATACGCAGTGCCGGCGTCCGGGAGCAGGACCATGTCAGACTCGTTGATGCCCTTCCAACCCGCGATCGAGCTGCCGTCGAACATCTTGCCTTCTTCGAACAGCGCCGGCTCGATGATGTTGGCCGGGAAGGTGATGTGCTGCTGTACACCACGCATATCGACGAAGCGCAGGTCGACAAACTCGACCTTGTTGTCCTTGATCAGCTTTTCAACATTTTCCACGGACATCGGAAGAAACCTCTGCAGGAGTTAAGTGGCTCGTGAGCGGAACTACAGCAGGGACCATGCCAAGCACCGGATCTTCACAAGTCCTTGATTTTGCTTGCATCGCTTGAGGCCGCTCACGTCTAGCTAGCACCTTTTAGGTGCTAAGCAATCGCATGGTGCACCGATATGGTGCATGCCGCAATGCACTATCCTGACGCCTCCCCCATCCCCTCTCCAGTCCGATGTCCGATCTGATTTCCGCCCTGCTGTTGGGCATTCTCGAAGGCCTCACCGAATTCCTGCCGATCTCCAGCACCGGCCACCTGCTGATCGCCGAACAATGGCTCGGACGCCGTTCTGACTTCTTCAACATCGTCATCCAGGCCGGCGCGATCCTGGCGATCTGCCTGGCGCTGCGGCAGAAGCTGTGGACCCTGGCCACCGGCCTGGGCCAGCGCGACAACCGCGACTACGTGCTGAAGATCGGCGTGGCCTTCCTGGTTACCGCGGTGGTCGGGCTGATCGTGCGCAAGGCCGGCTGGCAGCTGCCGGAAACCGTGCACCCGGTGGCCTGGGCGTTGCTGATCGGCGGGCTGTGGATGCTGGTGGCCGAGCACTTCGCCGGCAAACTGCCCGAGCGCGATGTGGTGACCTGGAAAGTGGCCATCGCGGTCGGTCTGGCGCAGGTGGTGGCCGGTGTGTTCCCCGGCACCTCGCGCTCGGCCTCGGCGATCTTCCTGGCCATGCTGCTGGGTCTGAGCAAGCGCTCGGCGGCGGCAGATTTCGTGTTCATGGTGGGCATCCCGACCATGTTCGCGGCCAGCGGGTATGCCCTGCTGGAGATGTACAAGGAAGGTGGCTTCGGCAGCGAGAACTGGGCCGATGTGGCGGTGGCCTTCGTGGCGGCGACCATCACCGGCTTTGTGGTGGTGAAGTGGCTGCTGGGCTACATCAAGAAGCACCGCTTCACCGTATTTGCGGTCTACCGCATCGTGCTGGGCGCGGCCCTGCTGCTGTGGCTGCCGGCGCTGGCCTGAGACGGCCACGCGGTCGCGTGTCGTGCCGGCTGAGCCGGCGCGGCATGCGAGGCACATGGCCGGGCAGTGACTTGCGTCATTGCCCTGGCCGTGCGGTGGCGGTATCACTGACATATCGATCACCGGGAGCCGCCGCATGCGTGCCGTGTTGTTTGCCCCTGCACTGCTGGCAGCGGGCGTGACGGCCTGCGGGTCGAGCGCGCCGCCGCAGGCGCCCGGATCCAGCGCCGACGCCGCTGCCGCCGAGCCGGCCACGACCAGCTCAATCGCCGCCGACAACGCGCCACTGCAGGCCGCGTTGCGGGCGCAACACTGGCAGCTGCAGCAGGCCAGCGATGCGCACGGCACTGCCTTGCGCAGCCTGTTCGTCGCCGGCACACCGCCCTTGCAGCTGGATTTCAGCGATCACCGCATCCAGGTCAGCCAGACCTGCAACGCCTTGGGCGCCGACTACAGCGTGGCGCAGGCGTATTTGCAGATCGGCCGGGTGGTGTCGAGCAAACGCCTGTGCGCGCAACCGCGGCGGATGGCCCAGGAACGCGCTGCCAGCGAGTTGCTGTCCGGCCGCTTTGCGGTGGCGCTGAACACCGCGCAGGCCTCGCCGCAGCTGACCCTGACCCGCAGCGACGGCACCCGGCTGGTGTTCGGCGGTGTCGCCACGGCCGACACCCGCTACGGCGGCCGCGGCCAGACGCTGCTGATCGAAGTGGCGGCCGACACCGTGGCATGTGGGTCCGACCCGGCGCGCCAATGCCTGCAACTGCGCGAACAGGATGCGGCAGGGCAGCCTGTCACCCAGACCTGGCAAGTCTTCGAGGGCAAGATCGAAGGCTTCGAGCACGAGGCCGGCATCCGCACCCTGCTGCGCGTCACCCGCTACCCGGCCGCCGCAGGCACGGACGGCGCGCCGGTGTACGTGCTCGAGCAGATGATCGAAGCCACCGGTTGACCGGTGTGGCGGCGATCGTGCGATTGACGCCGCCCGCACCAGGTCACCATGGACCGCAACCGGCCTGCGCCGACCTGACCGGTGGCGCAGGACCTTGCGTTGCCGTCAGCGCAGCGCCGGATTCAGCGTGTAGGTGCCGTGCAACGCCGCCTCGGCCAGCACGTGGCCCTGGATCGCCGCCAGCACATCGGCCGCGGTGAAGGTCTCGGGCAGGCTGAGCTGCGCCACGTCCAGCGCAAACACGCGGAAGAAATAGCGGTGCACCCGTAGATCGTTGAACGGCGGGTACGGGCCGTCGTAGCCCAGATAATTGCCAGCCATGTCGGCATTGCCGGCAAACCATTCGGTATACGAATTCAGGCCCTGGCGCGCACCGGCCGGGCCGGCCGGCTGCTGCTTGCCCTTAGGCACGAAACCGTCGCTGCAGCTGCCTGCGGCGATCTCATGCACGTCGGCGGGGATGTCGGCCATCGCCCAATGCACAAAATCGGTGCGTGGCTGATCGACCGGAATCTGCACATCGTCGCGGCCCACGGTTTCCGGCACGGTCGGCACATCCGGATCCAGGCACAGCAGCGCGAACGAGCGCGTGCCGGGCGGCACCTCGCTCCAGGCCAGATGCGGGTTGCGGTTGGGCGCAAAGCCCTCGGGCGTTCCGGCGGCAAATTCCACCGCGATAGGCTTGCCGTTTTCGATGCTGTTGCTGGTCAGGCGCATGCAGGAGTCTCCGAGGCAATGAGGCCGACCAGGGTGCCTGGGTCCGCGCCGCAGAGGAAGCCATCGCCATGGAACCCTCTGGTGCGCCCGGCCGGGTTTATCGCGGCCGGTTCACCCCGCCAGCGAACGCCGTGGCCGCGTGATCATGCATCGGCAACGTGGACACTGCAGCGCCCGCGTGCGCGTAGCAGGGAGCGCCATATTCAGCCGGCCAATCTGCCCCGATTCGTAGGAGCGGACCTGGCCGCGACGGGGCGTTATCGGTAAAGCCACATTATTCGGTGGCGACGCATCGTCGGTGGCCGCGTTCATCGGTAACGCCTCGTCGCGGCCGGGGCCGCTCCTACGAGGTGGTGCGGGCTGCGCCGCCGATGGCATGCCGCATCGGGCGCCGGCCGCCCACCGGGCAGTGAGCGCCACATTCGTTCGCCGGCCAATCTGCCCCGATTCGTAGGAGCGGACCTGGCCGCGACGGGGCGTTATCGGTAACGCCACATCATTCGGTGGCGACGCATCGTCGGTGGCCGCGTCCGTCGGTAACGCCTTGTCGCGGCCGGGGCCGCTCCTACGGGGTGGTGCGGGCTGCGCCGCCGAAGGCCGCCCCGGGCGCCGGCCGCGCCCACCGGGCAGTGAGCGCCACATTCGTTCGCCGGCCAATCTGCCCCGATTCGTAGGAGCGGACCTGGCCGCGACGGGACGTTATCGGTAACGCCACATCATATCGGTGGCGACGCATCGTCGGTGGCCGCGTTCATCGGTAACGCCTCGTCGCGGCCGGGGCCGCTCCTACGAGGTGGTGCGGGCTGCGCCGCCGACGGCATGCCGCACCGGGCGCCGGCCGCGCTCACCTGGCAGTGAGCGCGGCCGTGCTGAGCGGTGCTCAGTCCTGCGGGTAACCGAAGCGCACCGCGATCAGCGTGAGCAGATCGAATTGCGCGCCCAGTACATTGCGGTAGTTGCGCCAGCGACCCGCGGCCAGGCGGGCCGGGCCGCGCGGTTCGACCAGCGGAAAGCGCAGGCCGAACGCCTGTTCCAGCGCGGTGGAAATGCCTTGCGGGTCGCTCTCGATGCCGTCCAGGCGGATGATCCGGTGCGGATACAGATCGCGCTCGTGCAGCACGGCGAGCTGTTCCAGCGCCGTCAACAGCCAGTCGGCGGCCTGCTGTGGCGATTGCACGGCCAGCGGTGCCGGCGCGCCGGCCGACAGCCAGTCCAGCAGCATGTCGCGCGGGTCGCGCAGCGCGATCGCCAACCGGCCTTCGGGCAGGTGCGGGCGCAGCGCGGTCAGCAGGGTGTTGTCCCACCACAGCAGCCAGTCGATGACGTTGCCGTCGTCGATACCGCGCCGCGGCAGCTGCGCCTTCCAGCCTTCCACCAGCGCCATCGGCGCCAGCTCGCCGGACGCCAGCTGCTCGACAGTGCGGTAGCTCTGCAGCGCATCGGACGGCGGCGTGCTGCCATAACGATCGTCGCGCACCAGCGGGGTGGCCGCGCTCATCACCGCGACCAGGCGTTCGACATGCGAGCCGGGCGTGCCCCAGACGAACAGCGGCCGTGCCGTCACGCTCTCGGGAATGGTCCCCAGCTCCGGCCATTGCATCGGCTGCTTGGCGGCCAGCGGCGGCAACGGCAGGCGGTGCTGGGCCTGTTCGCGCTGGAACTGCATCCAGGTCGCCACGGCCGCCTCGGGCTGGCCGGCGCGGTCCTGCACATTGCCCAGCCACGGCCGCAGCACGGTCTGCTGTGGCTCGGGCAGCGAGTCGATCAGCGATTGCACGCAGGCGATCGCCGCCGGCGGGTCGCGCTCCAGCAGCGCCTCGACGATGCGCTGCTCGCCGCTGAGGCGGCCCGGCTCCACCGCCACGATCTGGCGCGCCACCATTTCCGCCTGTTCGGCATGGCCCTGCATGTCGTGCACGCGCATCAGCGCTTCCAGTGCCGGCAGATGCTCGGGCATGGCCAGCAGCCAGCGCTCGATCACTGCCTGCGCCTGCGGCCCGCCGACCGGCTCCACCGCCAGCCGCGCCAGCCACAGGTCGTGCGCATTGGCCGAGGTGGCCAGCGCCGCGTCCAGGGTGTCGCGCGCATCGTCCACCGCGCCCAGCCGCTCCCAGGCGGTCAGCAAGGCATGCAAGGTGCGGCGGTCGGCCGGCCAATGCGCCAGCGCCAGGCGCAGGTGCGCGGCGGCCTGGTCGGGGCGGCCGGCCTGCAATTCCATCTCGCCGGCGAGCCGGCGCATGGCCGGGAGATCGCCGCCGGGCTGGGCGAACACACCCTGCATCGCGGCCAGCGCATCGTCCAGGCGGCCCTGGCGCTGGGCCAGCTGGGCGATGAAGGCGCGCAGCGCCGTACCCGGTGGATTGAGCTCGACCACGCGCTCGAAGGCGCGCTCGGCAAACGCGAAATGCTCCTTCTGCAGATACGCAAAGCCCAGCGCGAACATCACCCGCGGGTCGTCGGGCAGTTGCTCGGCGGCGCGGGTCAGCAGCGACAGCGCGCGCTCGCCCTGGCCGCGGCGCAACTCCACCACGCCATCGACGGCCAGCAACTGCGGGTGCTCGGGCGCCAGACGCGCGGCAGTGCGGCTCAGCCGCTGCGCCTCGTCCAGATCGCCGCGCGCCACCGCCAGATGCGCCTGCATCACGTAGGCGTTGAACTGGTTGGGGTCGAGCGCGGTGGTGCGCGACAACGCGTCGTCCGCCGCCGACAGCTCGCGCATCGCCAACAGCAGGCCGGCGCGCAGCAGATGCAGATCGGCATCTTCCGGCGTCAGCGTCAGCGCGGTTTCGATGCTGGCCAGCGCCAGCGCCGGTTGACCCTGCTGCTGCAGGGCCAGGCCCAGCCAGCGATGCGTGGCGGCGTTTTCGGGCGCGCTGAGGACCCACTCGCGGGCCAGCGCCACCGCATCGTCGGCCGCGTTGCGGCGCAGGGCTTGAAGAATGGCGTCTTGCATGGCGGAGGGCGTGTCCAGGACAAACGCCTATTGTAACGATGCGCGGGGTGCCGCCGACCTACGCCTGCGCCGCCAGCCGCTCGGCCACCCAGCGTTCGGCGAAACCATCGCCGCGGGCATTTTCCAGAAAGCCGCAGTGGCCGCCCCAGCGCGCGATTTCCAGCTGCGCATGCGCCGGCAGCTGCCAGGCAGCGAAATCCTCGAACGGAATGACCGGGTCGTCTTCGGCCATCAGGATGTCCACCGGCACCTGCAGGCCGGCCAGGCGCTCGCCGGCGATCGAATAACTGTCGAAATACGCTTCCAGCGAGCCATGCCCAGTGTGCTGCTCGGCCAGCCAGGCCATCAGCCCGCGCATGTCCAGCGCCAGCGTGGCGTCGTCGTAGCCGTGCTGATCGGGGAACAGCTTGCGCTTGCGCAGCAGCGACTCGCGCCATTTGCGGCGGAAATACCAATCGTAGAACTGCGGGCCCTTCTCCAGCTGCAGCATCGTCGCCGCCGGATCCAGCAACGGGCACACCGCCGCCACGCGCGCCAGCGGCAGCCCGGCCGCCAGTGCCCGCAGCGCCAGCCGCAACGCGAAATTGCCGCCCAGCGAATAGCCCGCCGCCAGCAACTGCGGCGCGGGAAACCGCCGCCACAGATCGCCCGCCGCATTGACCACTTCCTCGATGCGATCGGAGTGGAACAGGTCCACGTTGAGGTGGTGCGTGCCGCCGTGGTCGCGGAAATTCAGCCGGAACACCTGATAGCCCAGGCCGAGCAGGCGCGCGGCGGTCAACCGCATGTAATTGGACTCGGCACTGCCCTCCCAGCCGTGCAGCAGCAGCACCGTGCCGCGCACCGGGGCATCGCCGGGCGGGATGCTCATCCAGCCCTGCAGGCGCACGCCGTCGCCGCCGTCGAGAATGTGTTCGCTGGTGACCGCGCCGCTGGCGGCCAGCAACTGGCGGCTACGGAGCCGGCGCAAGGCACTGCTGCCCAGCACCGATTGCACATGCGGATTGCGCAGCCAGCGCGGCGGCAGATAGTCGGAGGCGTTCATGCGCTCATCGGGCCAGACAAGGGGGTGCCAGCCGCAGGGGTGATGAGCGCTTGCATCGTCGGCTCAGGACTCCATTGCCGCAATGATGCGTTGCCGCGAGGTATCGGCCAGGCGGCGGCGTCCTTCGATATCCAGCGCGCGGATCGGCTCGAGAAAATGCACCTCGGCCAGCCGCGACGGCTCGCCGAGCAGACGCACGATATTGGCGAAGAAACTCTCGCGCTCGCCGAACGCCACCACTGCCTGCGCATTGCCGCGCTCGCCGTAGCGCAGTGCCACCGGCTGCACCGGCACGCCGGCCTCGACCGCGGCCTGGAAGATGCGTGCGTGGAACGGGCCGACTTCGGTACCGCCACGGGTGCGGCCTTCGGGGAACACACCCACCGGCTTGCCGCTGCGCAAGCGCAGCAGCATTTCCTGCAGCACCCCACCCAGCGATTCGGTATTGCCGCGCTGATGGAAGATGGTCTGGCCCTTGGTCGCCAGCCAGCCGACCAGCGGCCAGCCGGCGATCTCGCGCTTGGCCACAAAGCCCATCACGCGCTGGCTGTGCAGCATCGAGATGTCGACCCAGCTGACGTGGTTGGCCACGAACAGGGTCGCGCCCGGCAGCGGGGTGCCGAAGCGCCGCAGGCGGAAGCCGAAGATGCGCATCAGGTTGCCCTGCCACCAACGGATCATCAGCTCGTCCAGGGTGTCGTCGCGCCCGGTGCGGATGCGCGCCAGCGGCGGCGTCACCACGCACAGCATGGTGATCGGCAGGCAGATGCTCAGATGCACCAGCAACAACGGCACCCGATACAGGTACCGGAACCAACGCAGCACGCTGCCAGCGTCGCGCGTGGCGTCCAGGGATGACTCGCTCATTGACGGAACCGGACCGGTACCAGGGGAAGGAAGCGCAACTATTGTGACAGCAGCGTGGCCTGCGCGCAGTGCCCGCCGCGGGTGGCGCTGTTCCACCCATGCACTTGCACGGCGTGCTCAGCCATTGCTGCGCGGGACCACGGCCAGGGTCAGCCGCGAGACGCAGACGCGCTTGCCGGCCGGATTTTCGATGCTGATGTCCCAGACCTGGGTGCTGCGCCCCACATGCACCGCACGCGCGGTGCCGGTGACCAGGCCATCGGTGGCGGCGCGCAGGTGATTGGCATTGATCTCCAGCCCGACGCACATCTGCGCGGTCATGTCCACGCACAGGTTGCCGGCGCTGCTGCCCAGGGTTTCGGCCAGCACCACCGACGCACCGCCGTGCAGCAGGCCGTATGGCTGCTTGGTGCGCGCATCCACCGGCATGGTGGCGCTCAACCAGTCGTCGCCGGCGGCGGTGAACACGATGCCCAGATGTTCGATCAAGGTGTCACGGCTGGAGGCGTTGAGGGCGGCCAGGTCGACGGGTTCGCGGAAGGTCATAGGCTGGGGATTGGGGATTGGGGATTGGGGATTGGGGGAATCGGGAATCGGGAATCGGGAATCGGGAATCGGGAATCGGGAATCGGGAATCGGGACAGCATCTGCGGCGCTGGGATCTGATGCAACTGCCTTTGGCTGGCGCTACGAGCCAGGCCGCGATGGTGACTTCGGCGGATGGCGGTGTGTGGCGCGCCGCCCATTTACCTACCGCAGCGCACCGCGCCATTGCAGCGGTGCGTCGCTCCACGATGCACCGGTTGCCACGCGCCGTCTCGATGCCGGCCCCAGGCCGGCACCGCTGCGATCAGAGGATCGGCACCAATCCCGCACCGAAGGCGGTCAGCATCCGCACCAGCAGCCACTTCGGGCCGACATTGACCTCGGGGAAATCGCCTACCGCCACATAGCACTGCCGGAACTGCGGGTCCTGGCGCTTGAGCGGGAACGGGCAACCCGGCCCCGGCTGAAACTCGTAATTGGTGGCGTAGCGCCAGGGCCAGAAATCCAGCACCGGCAAGGCTTCGGACACCTTGCCCACGCTGTAGTTCAATCCGCTCAGCACCGGCGGCTTTTCGCGCGGGGCCACGGTCCAGGCATTTTCCGGCGCCATGTCGCGCTCGATGCTGGCCGCAAGCGCCTGCGCAAAGCGCGCATCGTCGATCACCACCGCCGCTTCGGTGTTGTAGTTCTCGCTGCGCGGATCGAAGTTGTGCGTGCCGATCACGCCGATGCGGCGGTCCACCACCAACGACTTGGCATGCAGGCCCATGCGTGCACCGGCACGGGTCACCGGCAGCGGCCTGTTGACCGCGCGCGTGCCCAGGAACGAAGGCCGTGTCTCGGTGCGCAACACGCGCCGATCGACCTCGCTGCCGCCGGGCGCACGGCCTGCGCCACCCCCGCTGCCGCGGATCGCAGTGCCGGCCGTGCCACCGCCACCGCCACCACTGCCACGCATGGCGTTGCCGGCCGCACTGCCGCCGATCACCCGGTTGACCCGACCATCGTCTTCGGCCGGCTCGGCCGCCGCGGGATTGAGCGGATCGGGCACCAGGTTGGCGTACTCCACCGGCGCGTTCAGCGGGAACGGCTTGAATTCATAGACGTTGAAGCCCAGCTCGCGCATGTTGCGGCGTTTGAACTTGTACGACAGCGCATACACGATCGGGTTGTCGGTGGCGGCCAGGCTATTGGTCGACACCACGATCCGCGGCGGTTGCGGGCGCTGGCGCAATGCGCGGAAGATCGCCTGCGCCTCGTCGGACAGCACCAGATACGGCGTCTGCAGCAGCACTTCCTGCTGCGCGCCGGCAATCAGGCCGTCCAGCTCGGGCGCGGTGGACACCGCCTTGGCGGCGTGCTCCTTGCGATGCTTCTGCGGCAGGTCGGCCACGTACAGCACGCGCTGCACCGGCATGGCCGGGGTCACGAACGCATCGCGCACGAACTGCGGATCGCGCGCCTCCTGATCGACCCGCTCCACCCGATCGGGGCGGCGGAACGTGGCCGGCGGCATCTTGGGCGCGCCCTGCTCCAGCAGCAGGCGCCCGACATCGTTCAGACGCTCGGCCGGCACGCTGCGGCGCGCGCGCCAGAACGCATCGAAATTGGCGGCCATCGCGCGTACTTCCGGCCCGGCCAGGATCACGTCGCGGTCGCGGAAGTTGTACTCGCTGTCCCAGTCGTAATAGTCGTCCTGATAATTGCGGCCGCCGACCACGCCGAGCACGTCGTCCACCACCAGCAGCTTGTTGTGCATGCGCTGGTTGAAGCGACGGAAACAGCACACCACGCTGCCGGCATAGTCGAAGTAATTGAGCTTGACCTTGCCGAAGGTCGGGTTGTAGATGCGCAGCTGCAGGTTTTCGTGAGTGCTGGCCAGCGCACCGAGAATCTGCAGATCGGCGATCGCCGAAAGCTGATCGATCAGGATGCGCACCTTGACCCCGCGCTGCGCCGCATCGGTCAACGCATCCAGCACCATCCGCGCGCTGTCGTCCTTGTCGAAGATGTAGGTCTGCAGGTCGATGCTGCGGGTAGCGCTGCGGATCAGGTTGAGCCGCGCCACCAGCGATTCTTCGCCGTGATCGACGATGGTGGCGTAATGCCGCGGCGCGGCCGGCGTGGAGGCGGTGATCGCCTCGCCACCCAGCGCGCGCAGCGGCGAGAGCTGGGCGCAACGATTGGCCTGCGTGCAGCTGACCACGGTGCTGCGGGCAGCGGCCGCCACCCCGGCGGCACGGTTGCGTTCGATTTGCGACAGGCCGGCGCATCCGGTGCCGAGCAACAGCGTTGCCAGCACAAGCACCCTCAACAGGAACCTCACGGGCGCCGCGCCTCCTGCAACCGCCCACGCAGAATGAACGTCACCCTGTCGCCCAGGGCCATCTGCCACGCATTCATTCCGTAACGTCCACGCAGGACCGTACCTCGACTGATTACATCGCAATCATAGCCCGGACGCGCGCATTCAGCCGGCACCACGTGCAGGGTCTCGATGTGGGTGATTCCGCGAATGGTCAGGTTGCCGGTGATGTCGCCGCCCTTCTTCACCACCTCCGCGGTATAGGGAAACGACTCGAATTCCACCACCGGATACTGCGCGACGTCGAAAAAATCCTCGCCGCGCATCCACGCCGTGTAGCGGTCCTTGCCGGGAATTTCCACCTGCGTGGCATCCAGACGGAAGCGCACCTGCTGGCGCCCGTCAGGCAATTCCGCCAATTCACCCCGAAAGCGCGGGAAGAACCCCTCGATCTTCATGCCGAAGCGCGTCCTGATCTCGAACCCGAAGCGCGATTGCACCGGATCGATGGAATGCAGCTTCTGCTGCGCCATGCAGGGAAGAGCGACCCAGAGCGCGAGCCAGGCAAACCAGCGCAGCGACGATGACACGGATCAAGGCCACCAGAAGGCGGTCAGGCGGGCGATGCCCGGTTCGATGGCCGCATCCAGCGGCAGTGCCAGCAGGGCGATCGCGGCGGTCGGCATGCCGCGGTAGTCGCCGGTCTGGCCGCTGTGCATCAAGGCGGCCAGCCGTTCCAGGCCTGGGTTGTGGCCGACCAGCAGCAGGCGCTCGGCATCGCGGTGTTCGTCCACCAGGCTGGCCAGGGTGCCCGGCGTGGCGTCGTAGATCCGCTCGTCCAGGCGTTGTTCGATGTAGCCGGTGAGTTCCAGCACCGCTTCCAGCGTCTCGCGCGCACGTCGCGCCGGCGAGCACAGCACGCGGTCGGGCACCAGGCGCTGCTCGCGCAGCCAGCGGCCGGCAGATTCGGCCTCGGCGATGCCGTGCGGGGACAGCGGGCGATCCAGATCGGCCTGGCCGGTATCGGCCGGTTCGGCGTGGGCGTGTCGCAGCAGTATCAGTTCGCGCATGAAAACACTCCGGTCTAGGACTTCTTGAGCCACTTGAACAGCGGCTCCCAGTCCTGTTGATGGTCGCGCACCTGCGCCGAGCGGTAATCGAACAGGCTGCGCCCCAACCCGGCCATCACCACATAGGCCTGGGTGTCGCGCAGCTGGGTTACCAGGGGATAGGGCCAGGCGCCGATCATCTCGGCAGCTTGCTGCGAGGTCTGGGTCCAGGGACGGGCGCGGTTGAGCACCAGGCCCACCGGCAATTTGCGCTGATGCACGCGCGGCACCTTGGCCAGCGTGTTGAGGAAGCCGACCACCGCTTCGATATCCAGCGCCGAGGACAATACCGGCACCACGATGGCATCGACGTGGTCGAGGAAGCCGCTCAGGTCGTCGGCCATCGCACCGGCCGGAGCATCGATAACCAGCTGGTCGGTACCATCGGGCACCGCGGCCTGCCAGTTGCGCCGGCGGGTGGCGTCGATCGGCAACACCGCACTTTCCAGGCTGGCGCGACGCTGCGCCCAGCGCGTGGACGAGCCTTGCGGATCGGCGTCCGCCAGCACGGTGCGCTGGCCCTGCAAGGCCGCATGGGCGGCCAGATTGGTGGCGATCGTGGTCTTGCCGACGCCGCCTTTGGAGCCGGCCACCAGGACTGTCTTCATGCACGCCTCGCTTCCGGGAGCAAGCCGGCAGCGTACACCGCGACGAAGTGAGGAAGTAGTCGAAAGGCGTTAAACGTCCACCGTGATCGCTCTCGCACTGCAGCATCGTCCGCTGGCGAATGGCCGAGGCGACATGCGCCGGCCAAGCGGATCAGCGGGTCTGGTGGCCCGGTGCGCCCGGCTGCCAACCCGCTGGCGGCTGCACTGCAAGGCCTTGACGCTGTAACTGCGCACGCAACGCCGGCACTTCGCCCTGCGTCAGGACGGCCTCCAGCTTGTCGGACATGCCATCGACGCCGGACGCGCGGAGCTGCTCCTGCTGCTGTAGCCACTGCAGTTCCCGCACCCGCGCCTGCCAGCGCGTGGCATCGGCGCCGCTGCTCAGTGCCGCCATGCCTTTGCTGCCGATCATGGCGATGGCCAAGGTGGACTCGTCATTGGCCACGTTGTTCAGCACGGACATGCACTCGTCGCGTAACGCGGCCGTGACACCGGTGGGGCTGCAGCGCCGCATCAGATCGCCCAGCGCGGGAAGTGCATGTGCAGACCAGGCACCCATCACGAACATCGCCGCCATGTCCGCGCCCGTGGAAGGCATGCCTTGCGCGTCGAGTTGCGCGCGCAGGCTGACCGAGGCCAGCGATGGCCATTGCACGCTGTCGTAGCTGGCATGCAGGGCCTTGCCGAATGCCAGCGCACCGCTGTCGAAATGATCGGACTGCACGGCCGCCTGCCAGGCGCGCTCGGCAGCCGCCTGGTCGCCGCGGCGCTGCGCAGCCGTGTAGGCACGCAGATGCACACTGGCGTTGCCGGCATCGGCCTGCTCCAGGAACGCCAGCGCAGCGCCTGGGTCACAGCGCAACGCAGGTGCGCAACCGGCGGATTCCATGCGCGCTACCAACGGGTCTCGCGGCCGCGCGTCCAGGGCACGCTGCAGCCAGACCCGCTGGATGGGGGCATAGCCTCCGTCTGCGGCCGACGCCGCGTCGTCCTCGGCATCGACCCACAACAGACCGGCCAGATACAGCTGCCTGGGCTCGCCGCTGGACGCCATGCTGCGCAGGCGTGCCTGCATGGTCTGGCCGACCTGGCGTGCCCATTGATCCACCAGCGGATCGTTGGCCGCAGCCGCTGTGCTCGCAGGCGCTGCCGCCATTGCCGAATGTGCCGCGCAGACGCTGCCAAGCCATAGCAGCGCCGTGGTGATCAAGCGATATCCGTGCATGTGTTGCTCCTGTCCATATGGGCGCGCAGTGTTGCGGGCCAGCATTTCATACGGACCAGGCCCTATCAAGCCACCAGGCGTGCCAACAGCCAGGCCCATGCAGGCAGGGTCAGCAGCGACAGCAGGATGCTGTAGCCGACCATCGCTGCGGCCAGGCGCGGCGCCAGCCGATGCGTGATGGCCAGCGCGGCGGCGGTGATCATGGTGGGCATGGCCGATTCGAGCACGTTGGTCTGCAGCATCGCGCCATGCAGGCCGAGCGCCAACGACAGCGGCAACGCCAGGATCGGCATCACTGCCAACTTGAAGGCCAGGCCCACGGCCAAGGGTTTGAGTTCGTCCGCAGGCAGGCGCAACTGCAGCGAAAAGCCCACCGCCAGCATCACCAGCGGCAGCATCGCGTCGGCCAGGCTCTTCAAGCCCGCGCCAATCCAGGTCGGCGGCTGTTCCGGCATCATCGTCAATGCAAACAGCAATGCCCATAGCGGCGGGAAGCGCAGCACGCGCAACAGGATCAGCTTCGCGGTCGGCGGAGTGTCGCCGCTGTAGCGGGCCAGCACATACAGCCCGAACGTCGATAACAGCACGAAGGTGCCGAACTGGTCGTAGACCACCGCATACGGCAGGGCGTGATCGCCGATCAACGCGCGCACCATCGGAAAGCCGATGAAGCTGGAGTTGGTGAACACCACGCACATCAGCAGCGCGGCGTATTCCTCGCGCTTGAACCGGAACAGGCGGCTGCAGCCCCACAGCAGCGGCACGATGATTGCGGTCAGCAGCCACGGGGTGGCGATCACTCCACCCAGCGAGGCATCCAGGTGCAACCGCGGCACATAGGTGAGCACCGAGGCTGGCAGGCAGATGTACAACACGATGCGATTGAGTACATCGGCGCTGTTGTCCGGCAGCACCCGCAAGCGCGCGAACAGCAGGCCCAGCCCCAACATCGCCAGAATCAACGCAAATGCATCCACCGCCATGGCGTGGTCAGGTCCGTGGGAAAGCGACACTCAGCATCGCATAGTGGGCGTGTCGTGCCTGGATCAGTGACGGGCTGGATCGGCGACGGGCTAAATCGGCAAGCATGCCTACGCGTGGCGCAGATCGGTCGCTCAACGCCTGGCGACAAGCATGTCGAGGCTTGCCGCTTCCGGGATGTTGCCAAAGCTAGTCAGTCGAGGGCTCGGCGCCCTCACCGCACTAGGAAGTTGGTCGGTGGCCGAATGAAAAACTGCTTGCTCGATGCATCGACCATTGAGCCATTGAGCCGGCCCATCATTCTCCAGCGATGCACATCGAGCACCGCTCTTGACCGTGCACACCGACCATCTCGACGGGTCCTTGCCCGCTCACCGTCGCGGGACCTTACGCGGCATGGATGCCGCGTAAGAGCCTACAGGGACGTACTCGCGGCGTGTCCCGCGATGGTGGGCGGGCGAGGGCCCTGCAACCAAGCTGCAGATCATCCGCTCTGCAACTGGTCCATCAGCGCTGACCAATCCTTCCAAGCACGACACCCAAAGCAATGACTTGGAGCGGTGGCTGCGTTGCCCTGCTGGTGCCGGCCGCAAAAACGCCGTGCGACGTGATGTACAGCAGCGCGCTACGGGACTTTCTGCAGCGCGCCCGCCGCCGAGTTACGGAAACGCCGGCGGGTTCGCCTGCCATGCCGCAAAGACCTCGGCCAGGCTGGCGCGTTCGGCCTCGCGCCAATCCGGCAGCAAGGTGGCGTAGCTGGCGGTGCTGCTCCAGCGATCCGGCCAGGTGCGCACTGCGGCGGCATACCACTCGACCGCTTCCTGCTTACGCCCGCTGCGCCATAGCGCCAGCGCCGCGGTCGTCGGCAACCAGGCCGGCGCGGCCGGGCGGCCGTTGGCCAGGCCGGCCCACTGCTGCAAGGCCTTGTCGGGCTGGTCGGCGCGCAACAGATCCCAGCCGTAGTTCCAGGTGATGGCACGGTATTGCTGGCTGCCGTTGGAGACCAGCCCCAGGGCACCCTGGTAGAGCTCGTCGCCCAACTGCGTGCGTCCCCCGGCATAGGCCAGCGATGCCAGCTGCGCGCGCGGCTCGGCCGCGCGGGCGTCACGCTGCACCATCGCCGCCAGGCGGTCGACCACCGCATCGCCCTGCCCCTGTACCGCGACCACGGCCTTGGTGGTGCCGCGATCTTCGTCGAAATAGAACTCCTTGGGCTTGGGCAGGTTCTGCGCCTGCGCCATCGACCACACGCCCCCGAGCAAGGCCAACATCGCGGCCCATGCGTATTTCCTTTTCACTGGCTTTATCCCCTGACAGCAAACGACCCTTCCCGTCCCCATCGTAACCGCAGCGCGACGGCTGTGCATCCGCATGCAACGGGCGCGTGAAGGGCGACTGTTACACTTTGTACCGCCGTTTTGGAATCCGTCGGGCGGGTCATTGGTTTCAGATGACACGCACCGGGTCCCAGCCACCCTTTCCGGGCACGCCATGACCAGTACTGCTGCACTCTCTTCTCCCGACTCTGCCAACACGCCGGAGCTCGGCCAGGTGGATGCGGATTACACGCTGGAGCACAAGTACACGCGTGCCGACGGGCGCATCTACCTGTCCGGCGTGCAGGCGCTGGTGCGGCTGCCGTTGATGCAGCGCCTGCGCGATGACGCCGCCGGCCTTGCGACCGCCGGCTTCATCAGCGGCTATCGCGGCAGCCCGCTGGGCGGTTTCGACCTGGAGCTGTGGCGTGCGCGCAAGCATCTGGACGCGGCCAGGGTGACCTTTACCCCCGGCCTCAACGAAGACCTGGCCGCCACCATGGTCTGGGGCACCCAGCAAACCAACCTGTTCCCCGGTGCCAAGGTGCAGGGCGTCTACGGCATGTGGTACGGCAAGGGCCCAGGCGTGGACCGCAGCGGCGATGTGTTCAAGCACGGCAACGCCGCCGGCACCTCGCCGTATGGCGGCGTGCTGGCACTGGCCGCCGACGACCATGCCTGCCGCAGCTCCACCCTGCCGCACGGTTCGGAAGAAGAATTCGTCAGCGCGATGATGCCGATCCTCAACCCGGCCGGGGTGCAGGACATCCTGGACATGGGCCTGCTCGGCTGGGCGATGAGCCGCTATACCGGGCGCTGGGTCGGTTTCAAGACCATTGCCGAGACGGTGGAGTCGTCGGCCTCGGTGGATGTGGATCCGTTCGCACGCAGCATCGTGTTGCCGGAGGACTTTGCGCTACCGGCGGGCGGCCTGAGCATCCGCTGGCCGGATCCGCCGGTGGACCAGGAAATGCGCCTGCACCGCTATGCGATCGCCGCCGCACAGGCCTTCGCACGCGCCAACCAGATCGACAAGGTGGTGCTGGATTCGCCGCATGCGCGGCTGGGCATCGTCACCACCGGCAAGAGCTATCTGGACGTGCTGCAGGCGCTGGAATACCTGGGCCTGGATGCGCAGGCCTGCGCGCAGATCGGCATCCGCGTGTACAAGGTCGGCATGACCTGGCCGCTGGAGCCGGTGGGCATCAGCGCGTTCGCGCGCGGGCTCGACGACATCGTGGTGGTGGAAGAGAAAAAGGCGTTCATCGAGCGCCAGATGAAGGAGCTGTTCTACAACTGGCCGGCCAGCGCCGGTGCGCGGCCGAGCATCGTCGGCAAATACGACGAGCAGAGCGAATGGATCCTGCCGTCCACCGGCGAGTTGACCCCGGCCACGATCGCCGCAGTGATCGGCAAGCGCATCCAGCGCTTTGCGCTGCCGTCCAGCGCGATGACCGAGTCGATCGAACAACGGTTGCGCTGGATGGACAGCAAGGAGGCCGAAATGGCCTTGCCGCGCGCGCTGTTCCCGCGCGTGCCGCATTACTGCTCCGGCTGCCCGCACAACACCTCCACCGCGGTGCCGGAAGGCTCGCGTGCGCTGGGCGGCATCGGTTGCCATTACATGGTGACCTGGATGAACCGCTCCACCGACACCTTCACCCATATGGGCGGCGAAGGCGTGACCTGGTCGGGGCAGGCGCCGTTCACCGAAACGCCGCACGTGTTCCAGAACCTGGGCGACGGCACCTATTTCCACAGCGGCTCGCTGGCGATCCGGCAGTCGGTCGCCAGCGGCGTCAACATCACCTACAAGATCCTCTACAACGATGCGGTGGCGATGACAGGCGGCCAGCCGGTGGACGGCACGCTCACCGTGCCGGACATCGCGCAGCAGCTGCGCGCCGAAGGCATCCACACCATCGCGGTGGTCAGCGACGACATTGGCAAATGGACGCGCCGGCGCGAGCGCTTCCCCAGCGAGGTGGCGTTCCACGATCGCAGCGAACTGGATGCGGTGCAGCAGCAGTTGCGCACGGTCAAGGGCGTGTCGATCCTGATCTACGACCAGACCTGCGCCACCGAAAAGCGCCGCCGCCGCAAGCGCGGCAAGTTGGTCGACCCGCCCAAGCGCGTCATGATCAATTCGCTGGTGTGCGAAGGCTGCGGCGATTGCGGCGAAAAGAGTTTCTGCGTGTCGGTGCTGCCCAAGGAGACCGAGTTCGGCCGCAAGCGGCAGATCGACCAATCCAATTGCAACAAGGATTATTCCTGCGTGTCGGGCTTTTGCCCGAGCTTTGTCACCGTGCATGGCGGTGCGCCGCGCAAGGGCAAACAGCGCGATGCCAGCGCCCTGCTGGGCAACCTGCCCGCGCCGCCGCAACGCACTACGCTGCAACAGCCCTGGAACATCCTGATCACCGGCGTCGGCGGTACCGGCGTGGTGACCATCGGCGCATTGCTCGGCATGGCCGGGCATCTGGAAGGCAAGGGTGCCACGGTGCTGGACCAGACCGGCCTGGCGCAGAAGGGCGGCGCGGTGACCACGCATATCCGCATCGCACGCCGGCCGGCCGATATCCACGCGGTGCGCATCGCGGCCGGCGAAGCGGATCTGGTGCTGGGCTGCGACATGGTGGTGGTCAACGATTACTGGGCCTTGTCCAAGGTGCGCGACGGCCGCACCCAGGTGGTGCTCAACACCTACGAAGCGATGCCGGGCAACTTCACCACCCAGCCGGACCTGCAGTTCCCCGCCGCCGAGATCATTGCCGGCGTGCGCACCGCATTGGGCGGCCAGGAGCCGCTATTGCTGGATGCCACGCACCTGGCGACGGCGCTGCTGGGCGATGCGATCGCCAGCAACCTGTTCGTGCTCGGCTATGCCTGGCAACACGGGCTGGTGCCGTTGTCGCATGCGGCGCTGATGCGCGCCATCGAGCTCAATGGCGCGGCGGTGGCGATGAACCAGCAGGCGTTTGCGTGGGGGCGCCTGGCCGCGATCGACCTGCCGGCTGTGCAGCAGGCCGCAGGACTGCGCAAGGGTGGCGAGCGTGCGCATGCACAGGGCGATACGCCGCCAGTGCGCGCACCCGGCAGCTGGGAAGAGCACGATCTTGGCGGACAGACCGCACCGCATGCGCTGGCGCAGAGCGACGGCAACACGCTGCATGGCGATGTCGATGCGCCCACGCATCCGCTCGACGACGAGCAGCTGGCGCAGTCGCTGGACGAAGCCATCGCGCGGCGCGTGGCGTTTCTGACCGACTACCAGGACGCCGCCTACGCACAGCGCTATCGCAGCCTGGTCGAGCGTGTACGCACGCACGAAGCGCAACAGGCGCCCGGCAGCAGCGCGTTGAGCGAGGCAGTGGCGCGTTACTTCTTCAAGCTGATGGCCTACAAGGACGAATACGAGGTGGCGCGGCTGTATACGCGTGGCGACTTCCAGCGCCGGCTGCAGCAGCAGTTCGAAGGCGACTACACGCTGCGCTTCCACCTGGCACCACCGCTGCTGGCAAGGAAGGATGCGCAAGGCCACGCGATCAAGCGCGAATACGGGCCGTGGATGTTCACTGTCTTCAAGCTGCTGGCGCGGCTGAAGTTCCTGCGCGGCGGCAAGCTGGATGTGTTCGGCTACAGCGCCGAACGGCGTGGCGAGCGTCAGCTGATTGCCGATTACGTGGCAACAGTGGACACGCTGCTGCAACGGCTGGATGCCGACAACGTCGGCCTGGCCGCGCAGATCGCCAGCATTCCCGAACATATCCGCGGCTACGGGCATATCAAGCACGCGCGTCTGGAAGAAGCCAAGGCGCGCGAAGCGGCGCTGCTGGTGCAGTGGCGCAATCCCAAGGCCCTGCATGTGGTGCAGGCGGCGTAGGTCTGGCTGAGCGGCGTTGCAGCGTTAAAGCGTTGCGCGCTGATCGGGTGGAGCGTTGCCGGTAGTGCAGCAGTGACGGGCTGGTGTGTTGTGGCGCAGATGCCGCGCAACGACCGCTGCGGCGGCGACTGATCGCGCTGCCGCATGACGGCGGTCAGTGCCGGCTGGGGCGATGGGCTGCCGGCGTCACGATCGGCTCGCAAAGGCGCTCCTGCCGCGCACGCGAGCGGCGCTGCGCATGCAGCGCCCCACCCGTCATTCGAAATGCCGGCCGCGCCTCAGGCGGACCGGCCCACGCACAGTTCGCACATCGACCACGTCGCCACGTTGGGTGATCTGCACCACGTCGCTGCCGGCCAGATCGGCGGCAACGCTGCGGATCTGCGGCATCAGCGCGCGCCAGCGCATTTCGTCATCGCTGAGCGCGCGGGCGACCTCGGACGGGCAGATCGATTGCTCCGGCCGCCGGCGCGTTAGCAGCGCGCGGATGGTCGCGACGATCTGCGCATCGTCGATCCGTTGCACGCCAGAGGCCAGAACTCAGAGCGGGCGCAACACGCGCAGGCCGAACCAGTCCTTGGCATCGTTCCAGCCGTGGGTGACCTTCAGCCCCGCAGCGGCGGCAAGTTCGGCAAAGCGTGCGTCGGTGTACTTGTAGCTGTATTCGACCTGCATCGCCTCGCCTTCGGCAAATTCGAATGCCTTGCCGCCCACCTGCACGCGCTGGGCGCGCTGGCTGATCAGGAAGGTTTCGATGCGGCCGCGTTCGCGCGCATACACCGCGTGGTGGCGGAAGCCGTCCAGATCGAAGTCGCTACCGATCTCGCGGTTGAGCCGCGCCAGCAGATTCAGGGTGAACTCGGCAGTGACGCCGGCCGCATCGTTGTAGGCGGCCTCGATCAGTCCGGCATCCTTGTCCAGATCGATGCCGATCAGGGCGCACCCGTCGCTGCCCATGGTCTGGCGCATTGCATCGAGCAACTCGACGGCGGCATCATCGGTGAAATTGCCCAGCGTTGAGCCGGGGAAGAACACCAGATGCCGGCGCGCCGGGCGCTGCGCCTGCGGCAGCTGCAGCGGCTTGGTGAAGTCGGTGCATACCGGCAGCATCTGGATCTGCGGGAACTGCTGCGCCAGCCGCGCGGTGCTCTCAAGCAAGGCCGTGCGCGAGATTTCCAGCGGCGTGTAGGCCACCACATCGCGCAGGCCCTGCAGCAGCAATTCGGTCTTGCGCCCGCTGCCGCTGCCGTATTCGACCACGTGCACACCAGCGCCGATCGCCTGCGCGATCGAGGCCATGCTGGCCTCTAGCAAGGCCAGTTCGGTGCCGGTGAGGTAGTACTCCGGCTGCCGGGTGATCGCCTCGAACAGCTGCGAGCCGTGCGCATCGTAGAAATACTTCGACGGCAGCGTCTTGGGCGTTTGCTGCAGCCCGGCCAGCGCGTCGGCGGTGATGTCATCCGGTTGCGGGCGCAGGTCGGTCAGCGCGGCGTGCGCGCGTTGCATGGCATGGGCGGCGGCGTTCAAGGCAGATCCTTGGCAAGGCGCACGCCGGCAAACTGCCAACGCGCATCGGAGGGAAAAAAGTTGCGGTAACTGGCGCGGACGTGGCTAGCCGGCGTGGCACAGCTGCCACCGCGCAGCACCCATTGCGCATTCATGAATTTGCCGTTGTATTCGCCCAGCGACCCGGGCCACGGCGCAAAGCCGGGATACGGCAGGTAGGCGCTGCCGGTCCATTCCCAGACATCGCCGAACAACTGCTGCAGGCCGGTATCCACCGCGTCGGCACCGCGCGGATGCAAGGTGTCGCTATCGACGAAATTGCCCTGCACCGGCACACCGGTGGCGGCCTGTTCCCACTCGGCTTCGGTGGGCAGGCGCGCGCCGGCCCAGCGCGCGAACGCATCGGCTTCGAACAGGCTCAGGTGGCATACCGGCGCATGCGCATCGCGCGGGCGCCAGCCATCCAGGGTGAATTCGCGTCCGTCCGCGTCCCAATACAGCGGGTGCTGCCAGCCTTGCGCCTGCACCATCGCCCAGCCATCGCTGAGCCAGGCACCGGCACTGCGGTAGCCACCGGCGTCGATGAACTGCTGGAACTCGGCGTTGCTGACCACCCGATGCGCCAACGCATGCGCACCGACCAGCACGCGGTGGCGCGGCGACTCGTTGTCGTAGGCGAAGGTGTCGGCCTGCGGCCATGCCGCTGCGCCGATCTCCACGATCTGTTCGTCGCGTGCCTGCCAGCGCAGCGTGCTGGCGACGGCCGCAGGCGGTGCCGGCGCATCGCGGTACGCCGGCTGCAGCGGATTGCTCCACAGCGCGTGCTTGATATCGGTCAACAGCAATTCCTGGTGCTGCTGCTCGTGCTGGATGCCGAGCTGCACGATGGTGCAAGCCTGCGCGTCCAACACCCCGTCACGCAGGCGCTGCTGCATCTGCGCATCGACTGCGGCCCGGTAGTCGCGCACCTGCTGCAACGACGGCCGCGACAACACTCCGCGACGCGCGCGCGCGTGCATCGGGCCCACGCTCTGGTAGTAGCTGTTGAACAGGAAATCCCAGGCCGGGTCGAACACACGGTAGGCCGGATCGGCCTGCAGCACGAAGCGTTCGAAAAACCAGGTGGTGTGTGCCAGATGCCATTTGCTGGGGCTGGCGTCGGGCATGCTCTGCACCATCGCGTCTTCAGCGCTCAGGGGTGCGGCGAGGCGATCGCTCAGCGCGCGGGTCTGCGCGTAGCGTTCCAGCAGCGTTAGCTGCTGTTGCTGGTGGTGGCCCAGCAGAGATGAGAGTGCAGACATCGCCATATGCTTGAGGAGCGCCTGTGAACGCGCCGTGTCGGCAGCGTGGCAGCCAGCGGTAAGCTGTCGCCATGTCTTCTTTTTCCCTGTCCAGCCTGCTCCCCGCGCCCGTCGAATGGGAACGCCGCCAGCAGGCATTTGCGTTACCTGCCGACATCACCTATCTGGATGCCGCCTCGCGCGGCCCGCTGCTGCGCGCGGTGCAAGCGGTCGCGCATCAGGCGGTGGATGCGCTGGCCACCCCGTGGCAGCTGCCGTTCGATGCCTGGCTGCAGGACATCGAGCGTTTGCGCACGCTCGCTGCAGGCCTGTTCGACGACGATGCCGACGGCGTGGCAATGCTGCCCTCGGCCGCGCACGGCCTGGCGACTGCCGCACGCAACCTGCCGCTGCAGCGCGACGAGGCGGTGCTGTTGCTGGAAGGCCAGTTCCCCTCGAACCTGCTGATCTGGCAACGCCGCTGTGCCGAGGTGGGTGCGCACATCGTGGCGGTGTCCACGGCCGGCGGCGATGCCTTGACCGCGGCGGTGCTGCAGGCCATCGCCCAGACACCGGCCTTGCGCATCGTCACCTTGCCGCATGCGTACTGGCTGGATGGACGACAGCTCGATCTGGACCGCATCAGCGCCGCGGTGCACGCACGCGGTGCGGCGCTGGTGCTGGATCTGAGCCAGAGCCTGGGCGTGCTGCCGACCGACCTGCCGCGCTGGCGGCCGGACTTCGTGGTCAGCGTCGGCCACAAATGGCTGCTGGGGCCGATGGGGCTGGCCTGGCTGTGGGTGGCCCCGCAATGGCGGGTGCACGGCGTGCCGATCGAAGAACACTGGATCGGCCGCGATGCCGGCAGCAGCTGGGAATTTCCGGTCGCCCAGGCGCCGTCCTATCGCAGCGGTGCGCGCCGGTTCGATGCCGGCGGCGTTGCCGATCCATTGCGGATTGCGATGGCGACGGTGGCCTTGCAGCAGGTCGCTGCCTGGCAACCGGCACGCATCGCGCAGGCGCTGGGCGCGCTTACCGCGCGCTGGGACGCGGCGCTGCAGGCACGCGGCCTGCGCAGCTGGTGCACGCCCGCCCACGCGGCGCATCTGACCGCGTTGCAGCCGCCAGCCAATCAGCTGGATGCGGTGGCGACGGCGTTCGGCGCGCGCAGGGCGATCTGCACACGCCGACACGGACGTCTACGTATCGCACCGCACCTCAATGTCACCGAGGATGCACTCTCAGCCCTGATTGCAGCGCTGCCAGCCTCGTAACCGTAGGAGCGGACCAGGTCGCGACCGGGCTTAGCCGGTAACGCCACGTCGCGGCCTGGTCCGCTCCTACGGGCTCAGCCGCGCTGGCGGATGCGCAGCCCGCGCGGGGTGACCCAGCGCTCCAGGCCTTCGAACAGCGCCTGCACGATCAGCGCGAGCACCGCCGCAGGAATCGCGCCTTCCAGGATCAGGCCGATATCGTCCAGGCGGATGCCGGTGAGGATCGGTTGGCCGTAGCCGCCTGCGCCGATCAAGGCGCCCAGCGTGGCGGTGCCCACGTTGATCACCGCCGCGGTCTGGATGCCGGCCACGATGGTGCGACGCGCCAGCGGCAGTTCCACCCGCCACAGGCGCGTCCATGCCGGCAGCCCGATCGCCTCGGCGGTCTGGCGCAACTCGCGCGGGATCGAGGTCAGCCCGGCATGCGTGTTGCGCACGATCGGCAGCAGGCTGTAGAGAAACAACGCGGCGATCGCCGGTTTGGCGCCGATGCCGAACAAGGGAATCATGAAGACGAATACTGCCAGCGACGGCAAGGTCTGCAGCACGCCGGTCAATGACAGCACCACCTGCCCGAGCCGCGGCCGCCGGGCCGCCAGCACGCCCAGCGGCAACGCGATCAGCAAGGCAAAGCCCAACGAGATGCCGACCAGGGCCAGATGCTCGCGCGTATGCCGCAGCAGACGCGCCACACGCGAGTCGGCTGCCGATGCCGGCGCAACGCCCAGCCACTGCGCAGCCACCGCCGCCTCGGACTGACGCTCCAGCTTCACCTGTGCGTTGAGCCGCTGCATGGTCGCCTCGTCGATGCGCCCCTGCAGCCCCTGCAATGCCTTGAGCATCGCCGGTGAGCGCTGCGCCAGGTCCTTGCGATACAGGAACACCGCCTGGTAATCGGGAAAGTAATGGCGGTCGTCACGCAGCACCTGCAGCCGGTAATACGGAATTTCCGCATCGGTGCTGTACAGATCGGTGACCTCGATCGCCCCGCTCTGCAGCGCGCGATAGGCCAGATCGTGATCCAGCCCGGTCGCGGTCTGCGGCAACGAATAGGCGGCGCGCACGCCCGGCCAGCCATCGGCGCGCTGCATGAATTCGTTGCTCAGCCCGATCTTGAGCGATGGATGCCGTGCCAGATCCGACATCGATGCGATGCCAAGCGCCTGCGCGCGCTCGACGCGCATGCCGAAGGCATAGGTGTTCTGGAAGCCGAGCGAGTCGGTCATCGCCAGCCCGCGCGCATTCAGTGCGGCGCGCAGTTCGGCCTGGCTGGCTTTAGGCAGCTTCAGCAGTTCCTGCGCCAGCGTGCCGGTGTATTCGGCGTACGCATCGATCTGCCCGGTCTCCAGCGCGCGCCACAGGATGCGCGTGCCACCGAGCTGCGCGCGGTGTTGCACGTCCACTCCGTCGCGCTGCCCGGCGGCGGTGGCGATCTCGCCCAGCAGCACGGCCTCGGTGAAGTTCTTCGAGCCGATCGTCACCTGCGCGGCCTGCGCACCGACGCTTGCGATCAGCAGTGCCACGGCGAGCAGCACGCGCGCGATCATGCGGCGTCGCCGATGCTGCGCTGCGCAGTGAGAAAGCGCTGCACGAACGGATCGGCCGGCTGTTCCAGCAGGCTGCGTGCACTGCCCTGCTGCACCACCTGGCCGGCCCGCATCAGCACCAGGGTGTCGGCCAGGTAGGCGGCTTCGGCAACGTCGTGGGTCACCAGCACCACGGTCTTGCCGAGCTGGGCGAACAGCGCGCGCATCTGCGCCTGCAGGTCGTAACGCACGATCGGGTCGAGTGCGCCCAGTGGCTCGTCCAGCAGCAGGGCCGGTGGATCCAGCATCAGCGCACGGATCAAGCCCACGCGCTGGCGTTGACCGCCAGACAGTTCGGCCGGATAACGCGCCAGCAACTCCGGCGGCAACTGGCAGAGCGCGCACAGGGTCTGCAGGCGTTGGTCGATACGCTGCCGCTTCCAGCCCAGCGTCTGCGCCAGCAACACCACGTTGCTGCGTGCATCCAGATGCGGAAACAGCCCGCCTTCCTGGATCACATAGCCGATGCGCTGGCGCTGCGCCTGCAGGCCGGCGCGTTGCAGCGGCGCACCATCGAAGGCGACCGTGCCGCTGTCCGGCCACTCCAGCCCCACCAGCATCCGCAACACGGTCGACTTGCCTGCGCCGCTGGGGCCGATCAAGGCGGTGGTGACGCCGCTGGCGAACTGCAGGGAGACGGTATCGAGGGCAATGGCCTGGCCGTAGCGCCGGCTGACCTGGTCGAGAGTGAACATGCGCTCGAGCTTGCCGAACGCAGCGTCAGACGCGCGCGAAGGTAGGCATCAGCGCGGCGGCGCCAGCAACTCGCGCGCGCTCAGGTAGCCGTCGCCGTCGGCATCCTGCCGCGCGAAGCGCTCGATCAGCGTGGCACGATGCGCGGCACGGGTGATCGGCTTGCCGCGCCGGCCAGGCAGCTCATCGCCCTGCAGCACGCCGTCATGGTCCAGGTCGCGCTGCTCGAAGGCATAGCTCATCCAGGCCAGATATTCGTCGCGGCTGACCCGGCCATCGCCATCGGTATCCATGCGTTGCAGATACTGCTGGCTGTCCTGCACCTGGGCGTGCGCCTGCGCGAACACAGCCGGCCCGCACACACAACATGCCAGCAGCAGGCCGCGCGCGATCAAGCCATACGATCCACGCACGCGCACAGCAGCACGCGTGCCCCGACGATTACGACCCACTCAGCGCATAACCCTTCAGCCGCGCCGCATAGGCCTGCAAGGCGGCATTGCCGCTGGCTTCGGCTTCGTGACACCACTGCTGCAGGTGCTTGAGCCGTTCGGACGCATCGTGGCTGCGCGCCTCCAGCACCGCAGTCAGGCGTGCGCGGTACTCGACCAGCGTGCGCATGCGCGGGCGCTCGGCCACCCAGTGCTGCAGTTGCGCGCGCGCATCGGGCTTGAGCCACCGCCCGTCATCGACCAGGCCCTTGCGCAGCCGCCGCGGCAACAGCTGCCGCAACTTGGCGCCGGTGGCCGCGGCCTCTTCGCGCAGCGCCGGGGTGAACACATTGCGCTGGTAATCGGTCATCGCCTGGAAGCGATGCGAGAGCAGGGCCTTGAGCGTGTCGGCATCGGGCACGGCGATGTTGGGGCGGATGTCCAGCGACGGCGCCACCCGCAGCACCTTGGCCAGGCCGATCGTCTGCAGCCCGCGAATGGCGACCCAGCCGATATCCAGCTCCCAGCGCCGCATCGAAAACCGCGCCGAGCTCGGGAACGCATGATGGTTGTTGTGCAGTTCTTCGCCACCGATCCACAGCGCCCACGGCGTCAGGTTGGTGGAGGTGTCGGCCGACTCGAAATTGCGATAGCCCCACCAGTGGCCCAGGCCGTTGACCACGCCGGCGGCCCAGAACGGAATCCACGCCATCTGGATCGCCCACAGCGCGATGCCGGGCAAACCGAACAGCACCGCGTTGATCACCAGCAACGCGATCGGGCCGGCATTGGCATGCGGGGTGTACAGATGCCGCTCGATCCAGTCGGTGGGCGCGCCCTTGCCGTACTGCTCGATGTCGGCACGCTGCGCGCGCGCTTCGCGGTACAGTTCCACGCCACGCCAGAACACCTGGCTGATGCCCTTGGTCTGCGGGCTGTGCGGGTCTTCCTCGGTCTCGACCTTGGCGTGATGCTTGCGATGGATCGCCACCCATTCGCGGGTGATCATCGAGGTAGTCAGCCAGGTCCAGAAGCGGAAGAAGTGCGCCACCACCGGATGGAAGTCCACACCGCGATGGGCCTGGCTGCGATGCAGGTACAAGGTCACCGCGAAGATGGTGAGCTGGGTGAACACCAGCAGCACCGCCAGCATGCCCCATACGCCCAGCCCGGCCACGCCGGAAGTCAGAAGGTCGATGATCGGGTCGGACAACATCGGCATTTCCACAGCGGCGCCATCGGGTTGGGTCGATGCAGACATGATGGGGGCGATGGCGGCAAACTTCACCCTCCGGATGCGTAGGGTGCGCCCTACATTTCTAAAGCGGTTCACACGCTCCCCTTCCCCACTGCGCCTGATGTCACCCGTATGACGGTTACTGCCGAGATGTCCACCGATCCTGCTGCTGTTGCCAACGCCATCCCGTTGATCGAGCTCGACCAGGCCAGCGTGATGCGCGGCCAGGTGCGGTGCTGCATGCGCTCAGCCTGCGCATCGCGCTGGGGCAGCACACCGCCATCCTCGGCCCCAACGGCTGCGGCAAATCCTCCTTCATCAAGCTGATCACCCGCGAGCTGTATCCGCTGGTGCGCGCCGACGGCCAGGCCGCGGTGAAAGTGCTCGGGCAGGTGCGCTGGCAGGTGGATCGCTTGCGCTCGCAGCTGGGTATCGTCACTGGCGACCTCAGCGTCAACCTGGCCGACATGCCGGGGCTGGATGTGGAAAGCGCGGTGCTGTCCGGTTTCTTCGCCAGCTATGTGGTGCCACCACATCGGGAGATCAGCGACGACATGCGCGCGCGGGCACGGGAGGCCTTGGCCCTGGCGCGCGCGCTGCCGTTGCTGGACCGGCAATTTGCCGAACTGTCGGCCGGCGAGACCCGCCGCGTGCTGATCGCGCGCGCACTGGTCAACCGCCCTCAGGCGCTGCTGCTGGACGAGCCGTCCACCGGCCTGGACCTGGTGGCGCGACAGCACCTGCTCGACACCATGCGTCACCTGGCCCGGCAAGGCATCACCCTGATCCTGGTGACCCATCACATCGAGGAAATCGTGCCGGAGATCGCGCGGGTGATCCTGCTGCGTGCCGGCACCGTCGTGGCCGACGGTCCGCGCGATGCGCTGCTCACCGACGCCAGCCTGTCGGACGTGTTCGGCGGCCCGGTGCGGGTGCAGCGCGACGGCGAGCGCTATTGGGCGACGGTGGGCGAGTAAGCGCCATCCGCCCTACCGCGCACGCAGCCCGGAGTCTTGCGCAAGCTGCGCGGCGACAGCCGGCAGCCACGCGCTCCTTACAGCCCACAACCGCGCCCAACCGCACCTTCCGGGCATGACCTTGGACACGGGACGCCGTCACCGCGGCTGCGCTTAGACTCGGCGCACGCACAGACAGGAGTCGTCCCGATGGCCCAGTGGTATTTCCATGTTCCCGGACAGGCCGATCGCATTGGCCCGCTCGACGATGCCAGCGCCCGCGCGCATGCCCAGCGCCAGCCCGACGCGCTGGCCTGGCGCGACGGAATCGATGGCTGGACGCCGGCCCGCCAGCTGGCCGAGCTGCAGGGCGGCAGCGGCCTGCCGCCGCCGCTGACCGGCGCGGCCGGGCGCGCCGACGAGATCGACTACCGCATCGTCGGCAACGACATGCAGTTCGTCGAGGTCGAGCTGGACCCGGGCGAAAGCGCCATCGCCGAGGCTGGCGCGCTGATGTACAAAGACGCCGCGGTGCAGATGGACACCGTGTTCGGCGACGGCTCGCATGCCGGCCAGAGCGGCGGCGGCGGGCTGATGGGCAAGCTGCTGTCGGCCGGCAAACGCGTGGTCACCGGCGAGAGCATGTTCACCACCGTGTTCACCCATGCCGGCAGCGGCAAGGCCAGGGTCGCATTCGCCGCGCCCTATCCGGGCACGGTGCTGGCGCTGCGCCTGTCCGAGCATGGCGGGCAACTGATCTGCCAGAAGGACAGCTTCCTGGCCGGCGCGCGCGGCGTGTCGCTGGGGATCGCGTTTCAACGCAAGATCCTCACCGGCCTGTTCGGCGGCGAGGGCTTCATCATGCAGAAGCTCGAAGGCGACGGCTGGGTCTTCGTGCATGCCGGCGGCACCGTGGTGGAACGCGAACTCGCCCCTGGCGAACGCATCGATGTGGACACCGGCTGCGTGGTCGCCTACCACGCCGGTGTGGACATGGACGTGCGCCGCGTCGCTGGGCTGAAGAGCATGTTCTTCGGCGGCGAAGGCGTGTTCCTGGCCACCCTCACCGGCCCCGGCAAGGTGTGGCTGCAATCGCTGCCGTTCTCGCGCATGGCCGGCCGCATGCTGCAGGCCGCCCCGCAGGCCGGTGGACAGCAACGCGGCGAAGGCTCGGTGCTGGGCGGCCTGGGAAGGTTGCTGGATGGCGACAACCGGTTTTGATTTGGTGATGCGGCAGGCGGGTGTGCGGACACCCTTCTCCTGCCGGGAGACGGTGGCGCGCCGCGCCGGATGAGGGGACCGGCGAAGCCTGCTGCGATCCCATGTGGCCTCGCTCCTTACCCTCACCCCCCGCTCCGCGCCCCCTGCCCGTGCAGGTGGCTGCGGTCATCGCCCGAATGAACGGCTCGCCCTTCTTGCCGGGACAAGGTAGTGCAACGCCTGCAAACGATGCCGTTCTGAACAATCTCCACGCACGCCAACCATCAGCGCCACCGTGACGGCACGCGTGTATTCTCCCTCGCCTTTCCCATCGACGTTTTCGCCATGACTGCGCTCCGCCGCCCCCGCTCGCTTGCCCTGTTGTCCATGCTCGGTCTGCTCTCGGCCTGCGGTGGCGAGCCGCGCCCGGCAGCACCGGCGCCGGTGGTGCAGGCACCGTCTGCCGGCGCGGTCAAACCGGTGAAGATCGGCGTGGCGCTCGGTGGCGGCGCGGCCAAGGGCTTTGCGCATATCGGCGTGATCAAGATGCTCGAGGCCAATGGCTTTGCGCCGGTGGTGGTGTCGGGCACCAGCGCCGGCAGCGTGGTCGGGGCGCTGTATGCCAGCGGCATGGATGCGTTCCAGATGCAGGAAAAGGCCGTCGCGCTCGACCAGACCAGCATCCGCGATGTGCGGATCTTCTCCGGCGGCCTGGTGCAGGGCCAGAAGCTGCAGGACTACGTCAACGAACAGCTCGGCGGCAAGCCGATCGACAAGTTGCGCAAGCCGTTCGCGGCGGTCGCCACGCGGCTGGAAGACGGCGAACGCACCGTGTTCGTGCGCGGCAATGCCGGCCAGGCGGTGCGCGCGTCCAGCAGCATTCCCGGCGTGTTCGAGCCGGTGACCATCGGCCAATACCACTATGTGGACGGCGGCGTGGTCAGCCCGGTGCCGGTGGATGCGGCGCGCCAGCTCGGTGCGGAATTCGTGGTGGCAGTGGATATCTCCAGCAAGGCCAGCGGCAAGAATCCCGGCGATCTGCTCGGCACCGTCAACCAATCGATCTCGATCATGGGCCAGCGCCTGGGCGAGGCCGAACTCAAGCGTGCCGATGTGGTGATCCGCCCAAAGGTCAACGACATCGGCTCGGCCGATTTCAACCAACGTGGCGCGGCCATCCTGGAAGGCGAGCGTGCGGCGATGGCGGCGATGCCGCAGATCCGCGCCAAGATCGCGCAGTTGCAGGCGCAGCGCAGCAGTGCCACCCGCACCGCCGCCGAGCAGGCTGCCGCTGCCAAGGCGGAAGCGTATCGGCGCTGCCTGCAAGAGCGCTCGCGCTGGCAGAAACTGCGCGGCAAGGACGAGGCCTGCGTGGCGCCGTGAGGCAAAGGCGGTGCGAGGCGATGTGCAGCTGATGCGCAGCTGATGCGGGTGCCGCGCGAGGTTCCTGCGAGCTGAGCGGGCGTGGGCGCCTGTTTCGAGACGCGCGCGTTTTTTAAAGCCGATGCGTGGGGCGACTGCGTTGTTGATGCCTTGGGTTGATGCACCGAGGGTGTGCCGGACAAGGTCGCGGCCGGGGCGGCGGTTCTTTTCGGGTGCGCTGAGATGTGTCGCGGAGGGGGTCGCGGCCTGGGCCGCTCCTACGACGGCGGGGCATTTTTTTCAGGTGCGCTGAGGCGGGATCGGGTCGCGGCCGGGTCCGCTCCTACCGGGTGCGGGTGTATCGGCTATGTCGGCGCGGCCAGCACCGCTCTTGTAGGAGCGGCCCTGGCCGCGAGGCCTTACCGGTAACGCAACCGCTTCATCGGCAACGCCTCAATAGCGCCAACGCAACGACAGGCTGACAAACCGCGGCTCGCCGTAGTTCTGGTAATCCAGGTTGGCCCAGTAGGTCTTGTCGAAGGCGTTGCGTACCGCCAGCGTGGCGGTCCATTGCTCGCTGATGCGGTAGTTGGCGTTGAAGTGCACCAATGCATACGGGTTCTGCACCACGGTCACCGGCGTGGTGGCGCCGGTGCCGTCGCCGGTGGGGCGCTGGATATTGAAGCCGCGCACCGCGCTCTGCCAGCTGACGCCGCCGCCGATGCTCAGGCGCTCCCAGGCGCCGGGCAGGCGCAGCTGCGTGGACAGCTGCAGGTAATCCTCGGGCAGGTTGGCGTAGATCGCATCGGTGGGCGGGCGCGTCACCTTGACGTGGGTAAAGCCGGCATTGACGGTCCAGCCGGGCAGGAGTTCGCCGTTGAAGTCCATTTCCCAGCCACGGCTCTTGGTGCCGTTGATGCCGATGTAGGCCGAGTTGCCGTCCGGCAGCGAGGATTCCGGCTGGGTCATGTCGCGCACGGCAAAGTTGTCCTGCTTGGCCTCGAACACGGCGGCGGTGGCCATCGCACGGCCGTCGAACAACTGCGCCTTGATGCCGGCTTCCAGGTTGGAACCTTCCACCGGGGCGAGCAGGTTGTTGTCCTTGTCGCGGTAATTCTGCGGGTTGAAGATCTCGGTATAGCTGGCGTAGAGCGACACATCCGGCACGATGTCGTAGACCAGTCCCACATACGGGGTGACTTCGTCGCTCACCTCATACCGGCCGCTGGTGCCGGTGTAGGCGCCGCTGGCATTGAAAGCCTGGGTGCGGGTTTCCCAGGAGCTCAGGCGTGCACCGGCGATCAGCGACAGCGGGTCGGCCAGACGCAACCGGGTGGAGGCATACACGCCGCGCTGCGTGGTGCGCGCTTCGTTGCGACGGCCGTTGCGCGCATAGGTCACTTCGGAAATATCGCCATCCCAGTTGCGGATGTCGGGGATGAAATAGCAACGTTCGCTGCCGCAGGTGGCCCAGTCATCGGGATAGGTCTGGGAGACGCCGTAGGAGGTCGACTGCAGATCCTGCCAGCTGCCGCCGACCACCACATCGTGCTGGCGGCCGAACAACGAGAAACCGCCGGACAGGTACACGTCCACGCCATCGCGCGCGTCGCTGGTTTCGCCGGCTCCAGTGCGCAGAAAGATACCGCTGCCATCGGCGGCCGGATAGCCGGTGCCGTAGACGCGCAGGCTCTGCACATCGCCCTTGGTGTGCGCGTAGTTGACGCGCAGCAGCCAGTCCTCGCCGAAGCGTTGTTCCAGGTTGGCGAAGGCGGTGCTGGTCTCGCGCTGCCAGCGGCTCCACTTGGGCGCCATATTGGTCGAGCGCGGCAGGTTGGCCGGCGAGCCATCGGCGGCGAAGAACGGCACCGTGCCCCAGGTCGAGCCGACGGGGGTGTTGTCCTGGCGCTGATAGCCGACGGTGAGCGTGGTGCTGTCGGTCAGGTCGCCTTCCAGCACCGCCATGCCCGACATCTTGTTGTCGTGGTACCGGTCGTAGTAGTAATCGCGGTCTTGCCAGGCCGCGACCACGCGGCTGCGCCAGCGCCCGTCTTCGGTCAGCGGCGCATTGACGTCGGCCTGCATGCGGCGGAAATCCCAGGTGCCGGCGCTGACTGCGAACGAGGCATCGAAGTCCTTGCCCGGGCGCTTGCGCAGCAGGTTGACCGTGGCCGAGGGAATGCCGGCGCCGGTGAGCAGGCCGTTGGCGCCGCGGATCACCTCGATGCGGTCGTAGAAGACCGTGTCGTATTCCTGGTTGGTCGCACCGCTGTAGGTGGGCAGGCCATCGACCTGGAAGTCGGTGATCTGGAAGCCGCGTGCGAAATACAGCGGGCGCTGGGTGTCGTAGAACGACACGTTGACGCCGGTGACGTTGCGCATCACATCGTCGATGCTGAACAGCGATTGCTCTTCCAGCCGCTGCAGCCCGATCACGCTCACCGACTGCGGCGTTTCCTGCAGGGTCAGCGGCAGGCGTGTGGTGGTGGCCGGCTGCGCGCGGCTCACCGCGCCGTTGACGTTGACCTGGTCCAGCGTCTTGGCATCGCTTGCATCGGCGGCGGCATTGTCGGCACGGGCAGCGCAGGGCGTCAGCGCCAACGCGCATAGCAAGGCAGCGGACAACGTGGCCAGGGGGGCGGAAATCGCGGGCATTGGAGGGTTCTCGTCGATCGGTGCGGGACGCGCGGCGTCACCGGGCAAAAAAACGCAGGCATGCGCGGCGCGTCCCACTCGGGCGACGAGCTGGCTGGCCCTGTCGGGCTGGCGGATCGACGAGAAGACATGCCGGGCGCAGCCGGATGTTACGCAAATGTAAATCGTTATCGTTTGAGAGGCAAGTCACAGTGCACGTGTGCCTGCCTCACAGCCTGCCGGATCAGCCCAGATGCGAGAGCGGCAGGCCTTCCGGTGCTTTCACCGTGCGCAGCACGAAGCTGGAATTGACGTCGGACACGCCGGTCGCATTGAGCAGGCGGTCGAGCAGGAAGCGCGAGAAATGCTCCAGGTCGCGCACCTGCACCTGCAGCAGGTAATCCATGTCGCCGGTGAGCGCCCAGCAGGCCACCACCTCGTCCCAGCCGCGCACGCCGTCGGCAAAATGTTCGATATCGGCCTGGCCGTGCTGCTCCAGCTGCACCCGCACGAAGGCCTGCAGCCCCAGCCCCAGCGCCTTGGCATCCAGGCGCGCGCCGTAGCCGGCGATGATGCCGGCAGCCTCCAACCGCTGGGTGCGGCGCAGGCAGGCCGAGGCCGACAGATTGACCTGCACCGCCAGCTCCGCATTGCTGCTGCGGCCCTGCGTCTGCAGCAGGGCGAGCAGGCGCAGATCGGTGCGGTCCAGGGCGATTGGCTGGTCCATATGTTGCGCAGCAGCAGAGGATGACGCACGAATCTTGCGCCCGGAAGCATCGGACACGCAAGATTCGCAATCCCGTTGCGCGACCATCCGGCTAAGGTGAGCGCTGATCATCGGGAACCGCCGCCGCATGAACATCGCACCGCAACGCGTCGAGAATCAGCTCACCGACAAGGGCTATGTGCCGGTCTACACCACCGCCGTGGTCGAGCAGCCGTGGGATGGCTACAGCGCCGACGACCACGCCACCTGGGGCACCCTGTATCGCCGCCAGCGCGCGCTGCTGATCGACCGTGCCTGCGACGAGTTCCTGCAGGCGCAGGATGCGATGGGCATGGGCGAGACCCACATTCCGCGTTTCGATGCGCTCAATGCGGTGCTGCAGGCGGCCACTGGCTGGACCCTGGTCGGCGTGCAGGGCCTGCTGCCGGAGCTGGATTTCTTCGAGCACCTGGCCAACAAGCGCTTCCCGGTGACATGGTGGATCCGCCGCCCCGATCAGATCGACTACATCGCCGAGCCGGACCTGTTCCATGACCTGTTCGGGCACGTGCCGCTGCTGATGAATCCGCTGTTTGCCGACTTCATGCAGGCCTATGGCCGTGGCGGGGTCAAGGCGCACGGCATCGGCGCGGACGCGCTGCAGAACCTCACCCGCCTGTACTGGTACACGGTGGAATTCGGCCTGATCGCCACGCCGCAGGGGCTGCGCATCTTTGGTGCCGGCATCGTGTCGTCGAAGGGCGAATCGCTGCACTCGCTGGAATCGCCGGCGCCCAACCGGATCGGCTTCGACCTGCAACGCATCATGCGCACGCGCTACCGCATCGACAGCTTCCAGAAGACCTACTTCGTCATCGACAGCTTTGCGCAGTTGATGAGCGCCACCGCGCCGGATTTCACCCCGATCTATGCCGATCTTGCGCAGCAGGCGCAGGTGCCGGCCGGCGAGGTGCTGGACACGGATCGGGTCATCCAGCGCGGCAGCGGCGAAGGCTGGAATACAGACGGCGACGTGTGAGGCCGCACCGACTCGACACCATCGCCGACGCAGACTATGGTCAAACCTCCCCATACCGCCTTCGCTCAATGGACCTGACGCAGCTTCGCATCCGGCGCTTGGAGCTGGACGACACCCGCCTGCTGTTCACCCTGGCCAACGGCATCCGTATTGACGAGCCGATCAAGGCGCAGCGGCTGTTGTTGAAGGCAACGCCGCCGCAGCGTGCGCAATGGCAGCTCACCGACGACGGCTTCGGGGTGAACTGGCCGGCGGTGGCGCCGCCCACGGATGAGGGGCTGCTCAACATGCCCGAGTTGCTGTGGCGCCGCCGCAGCGCACGCGCGCAAACCAAACTGACCGCGCTGCGCGGACGCATGGATGCCCTGTCGCCCGGCGAGCGCGAGCTGGTGGCATTGGCGCGGCTGGATGCGGACATGAGCGAGAGCGGCTATGCACGCTACTTCGACCGCTGGGACGCCGCCACCCGGCGCGATGCATTGCAGGGGCTGGGCGCGATGGGCGCGGCGCAGGCGCGCCAGGCGATCGAAGGCCTGGGCACGGTATTCGAACGCCTGGAAGAAGACCCCAACCTGCTCAGCATCGAAGACATTCTCGACGCGATGAGCGAGACCGATCGCCAGCGCGTGGATGGCTGGGAAGAGGTCTACTACCGCCGCTCCGGCGAACTGGCCCGGCTGGGCCTGACCCACTACGGGGTCGACAAGGCGTAAGCGCGCGTGCAATGACGCGCATGGCTCACAGCCGGCGTTGCGCATCGTCCATACCCGCAACGCGCTCCCGATGCACCGGGCCTGTCTCAGCCTGCCGGCTTGGCGAGATAGGCCAATAGCAGCACCAGTGGCTCATCGCCGGTCTGCTGCAAGGCATGGGTGCTGCCCGGGCGCGTCAGCAGCGCATCGCCGGCAGTGACCTGGTACTGCTTGCCATCCAGCGCGTACAGCCCGCGCCCGCTGACGATGTAATAGATCTCGTCCTTGTCGTGCAGATGCAGGCCGATGCCTGCGCCCTTGTGCAGCACGCGCTTGCGCAGCACGAACGGCAACTGCGGTGCGTCGGCGAAGAACGGATACGCCGTGGTCGGCCCGGCGCCGCCATGCGGGCCGGGTTGCGGGCGTGCGAGATCGCGTTCGTGCACCACCAGTGAGGGATGCGCCTGCGCCGCGCGTTGTGCGGCGGTGTCGGGAGCGGCGCCGCAATCGGCATCGCGGCGCAGCTGTGACATGAGAGCGGGTTGCAGCTGCACCCAGCCATGCACGACCAGGCACGCCACGGCAGTGGCGCCGGCGCGGCTGAAGTGGGTGCCGTCGGCTTTGCCTTGTTCGGGAACGAACAGGAAGTACGCCCTGGCCGCCTGTTCGCCGAGGGCGCGGATCCAGTCGCTGGAACTGGCGTTGAGATCGATCAGGCCCACGTGTTCCTGCGCAGCGAGTTGCTGCATGGCCAGGGTGTAGCGGCCGTGGGTGTCGAGCAGCGCGCCGAAATCGTAGAGCAGACGGGCGGCGGGCGTGATCAGGATCGGCGTGGCGCCCTTGTCGCGCGCGGTGGCGATATAGCGGCGCAGGAACTGCTGATAGTCGCCCTGCGGGTCGGTGTAGCGGGTTGGATCTTCGTGTTTGGCGTCGTTGTGGCCGAACTGGATCAACACCACGTCGCCGGCACGGAGGTCCTTGGCGATGGCGTCCAGGCGCCCTTCGGCGATGAAACTGCGGGTGCTGCGGCCGCCCTTGGCGTGGTTGCGCACCTGCCATTGCGCCGGGTCGAACCACTCCTGCAGCATCTGGCCCCAGCCGGCCTGCGGCGCACGCTCGGCACCGTATTCGGCGGCGGTGGAATCGCCGGCGATGAAGATGCGGTGTGGTTCGGCGCGGGCGCTATTTGCGCAGAGCAGCAGCAATGCGAACAGCAGCAGACGCATGGTGGGCTCCGGGAACAATGCTAAGGACGCGACGCTGTTCCTTCTCCCATCGGGAGAAGGTGCCCGAAGGGCGGATGAGGGTGCGGCGGCACAGGAAACGTTGGACGGCCGTACTGTCGTCTCAAGCCTTTCAAGCCTCCCCTTTCAGGGCAGCTGTCTTCCGCCGCGGCCTCACTCCCCCGCTCCGCGCCCCGGCCCGCGCCGGCAGCGCGGGCTCCAAGGCACGCGCGCCAGTGGCGCGCGAACAGTGCCCTCTCACCCCGCGGGAGGAGGGCTTTAGGCCGTTATGCTGCTGCGGCGGCGGCTTCGGGCTTGCCCAGCACGCCGGCGACGAAGTTGCGGATCTCGGCGTCCTGCGCGTTATCGAAGAAGCACTGCTGGAAACGCTCGCCGCCCACGGCCTGCTTGATCAGCTCCGGGTCGATGGCGCGCAGGCCGTCGAGGTAGGACTTGGCAGTGGCCTGCTTGACCTGGGTCAGGATGCCGGCATTGGCGGCCTGCGATTCGCGACGCTCGGCCGGGTAGCCCATGCCGCGCTCGCCGCTGAAGGCCTTTTCAAAGATGTAGCGCACGTTGATTTCCGCGCCCCAGCCGTAGCCCTTGGCAAATGCCAGCGACAGCGCGTTGCCGTTGTTGACCTGGGCGAACAGGTAGGCGTCGGTCGGCTCGATGCAATAGCCGCAGAACACGCCCGGATGCGCATTGAGCGACATCATCGCGCCCTGGCCGGTGCCGCAGCCGGCGACGACGAAGTCCACGGCCTTGGAGTTCAGCAGCAGGCTGGCGACGATGCCCAGGTGGATGTAGGTCAGGCGGTGGTCGTTGTCGCCGTCCATGCCGACGTTGAAGACGCTGTGGCCCTGCTCGCCGGCCACGTCGTTGAGCTGCTGCAGGATCACCGGGTTCTTGCCGGCCTGACTGAACTCATTCATGAGTGCGATTTTCATGGGGATGCTCCGATTGGTTTGGGGAAGTTGTGTCGACTGTGGAGGTGATTGGTGTGCGCGCCTGGATGCGGTCTTGCTTCGCTTTTCAGGTGCCTTGTCGGTGGGCGATCAGGTGCTGAAGGTCTTGTCGGAGCTGCGGCACGCGTCTGGTCATGTACGTGCCTGCCGGTCCTCATTCGCCCTTCGTGCACCTTCTCCCTGAGGGAGAAGGCACCGCGTGGGTTTGACTCAGCGTGCCAGCCAGCCGCCGTCGACCGGGATGATGGCGCCGTTGACGTAGTCCGAGGCGCTGCTGGCCAGGAACACCGCGGTGCCGCCGAGGTCGGCCGGCACGCCCCAGCGCGCGGCCGGGATGCGGTCCAGGATGGCCTTGTTGCGGTCCTGGTCGGCTCGCAGCTGGGCGGTGTTGTCGGTGGCCATGTAGCCGGGCGCGATGGCATTGGTGGTCACGCCCTTGCTCGCCCATTCGTTGGCCAGCAGGCGGGTGATGCCGGCGATGCCGGACTTGCTGGCGGTGTAGGACGGCACGCGGATGCCACCCTGGAACGACAGCATCGAGGCGATGTTGATGATCTTGCCGCTGCCCTGGGCGATGAAATGGCGGCCGGCGGCCTGCGCCATGAAGAAGGCCGATTTCAGATTGACGTTCATCACGTCGTCCCAATCCTGCTCGCTGAAATCCACCGCGTCGGTGCGGCGGATCAGGCCGGCGTTGTTGACCAGGATGTCCAGGCGACCCAGGCCGTCCAGCGTTTCCTTGAGGATGCGTTCGACCGGTTCGATGCTGATCAGGTTGGCCTGGATGGCGACGAAGCGGCGGCCCAGTCCCTTGACCAGTTCCTCGGTCTCGGTCGGCGCCTGGATGCCGGCGGCGGCGATGTCGGCGCCGGCCTGCGCCAGTGCCAGCGCGATGCCCTGGCCCAAGCCCGTGTTGGCACCGGTGACCAGTGCGACCTTGCCTTCGAGACTGAACGGATTGCTCATTACCTTATCGCTCCTGCTGGGTGTGCCACGTTGGATGAGTGCGTGCGTCCGCGCGATGCGCGGCCGCTGGCATGGGGTGGAGCTGGCGCGTTGATGGCGCTAGCGCATCGACGCGGTGAGTGCGGTGCTGGCCGGCATGCATGGCCTTACTTGAGCTGGCAGATGTCCAGCACATGCATGTCGGTGTAATCCAGGTTTTCGCCGCCCATCGCCCAGATGAAGGCGTAATTGCTGGTGCCGGCGCCCATGTGGATGGACCACGGCGGCGACACCACCGCTTCGTTGTTCTGGATCACGATGTGGCGCTGCGCGTCCGGCTCGCCCATGAAGTGATAGACGCGGTCGTTGGCGCCGAGATCGAAGTAGAAATACACCTCGCTGCGGCGGTCGTGCAGATGCGGCGGCATGGTGTTCCAGACGCTGCCCGGCTTGAGCACGGTCAGGCCCAGCAACAGCTGCGAGGACTGGCAGGTGGTCGGCACGATGTACTGGTAGATGGTGCGCTCGTTGCTGGTTTCCAGCGCGCCGCGCTCCAGCGCCACGGCATCCTTGATCGACAGTTGCTTGGTCTCGAAACGCGCATGCGCCGGTGTCGAGGCCAGATAGAACCTGGCCGGGTTGGCGGCATCGTCAGAAGCGAAGCTGACATCGGTGCTGCCCATCGCCACGTACAGGCCGTCCTTCGGCCCGAGCGTGTAGACGGTGCCGTCCACGGTCACGCTGCCGGTGCCGGCGCCGACATTGAGGATGCCCAGCTCGCGGCGCTCCAGGAACGGATGGCCGGCGGCAGACGCCGGTTCGGTCTGCCTGGGCAATTCCAGCGTGGTGCCGAGCGGTGCTGCGCCACCGAGCACGAAGCGCTCGTAGTGGGTGTATTTGAGCGTGACCGCATCGTCGACGAACAGGCCATCGAGCAGATAGAGCTCGCGCAGGTCGTCGTTGCTGGCGCCCTTGATGGCGTCGGGATGGGTGGCGTAGTGGGTCTTGCAGTACAGGGACATGCGCGATCTCCGGTGCCAAGCGCGGGGGGATTGGCTTGCACCGGGCCATTCTACCGGCTCTGGTTAACCGGTGTCATTGCGCAGTGCACGATAGCCGCATGGCGGTGCGCCGGCCTCGTCCCTTCTCCCTGCGGGAGAAGGTGGCGCGCAGCGCCGGATGAGGGGACGAGGCTGCGCGCGCTCCCTAGCGGGAGGGGCTTGACGCGCTCAATCCTCCGGCGGTTGGCAGGAGTCGCGCACGATCAGGTGCGGGCGCACGCTGGCGGTGGGCAGTTGCGGGGCGTTGTCGGGCTGGATCAGCATCGCCGCGGCGGTGCGGCCGGTGTCGCGGGTGTGGCGGCGCACCGAGGTCAGCGGCGGCCACAGGCGCGAGGCCAGCGAGCTGTCGTCGTAGCCGATCACCGACAGCTGGCGCGGGATGCTGATGCCGGCGCGCAGCGCGACCTTGTAGATACCGGCGGCCATTTCGTCGTTACCGGTGAAGATGGCGGTGGGGCGCTTCTTGCCCAGCAGCAGCTTTTCGGCCGCGGCCACGCCCGATTCGAAGGTATAGCCGGCTTCGACGATTCGCTCGGGTGGCAGTTCGATGCCGCGCCGGGTCAGCGCGTCGGCAAAGCCGGAGGTGCGCTCGATCGAGGAACGGTAGGCGCTGGGGCCGGTGACCAGGGCGATGTCGCGGTGGCCGAGCGAGAGCAGGTAATCGGCGGCCTCGGCGGCGCCGTCGCGGTCGTGGGTGATCACTGTCTGCGAGGTGGTGTCCAGCGCCACCGAGGCGATGCGGGTGTAGCGGCAGCCGATCTCGGCCAGCATGTCGGCCAGCGCCTGGTCTTCGGAGGCGCGTGGCACCAGGATCACGCCGTGCAGCTTCTGCGCCTGCGCGAAGCGGCGCACGCCTTCGATGTAGCCGGGGCTGCGGCTGTCGCAGGGGTGCACCACCAGCTCGAAGCTGGAGCCGCGCAGCGCGTCCAGCGCGCCGTACTGCATGTCCACGATGTACTGCGCGGTGGGGTTGTCGTAGACCATGCCGATCAGGAACGAGCGCCGGAACGCCAGCCCGCGCGCGAGCGGATCGGGCGCGTAACCGACCTCGCGCATCAGCGCCTCGACCTTCTCGCGGGTGTCCTGCCGCACCAGCGGCGAGTTGTTGATGATCCGCGACACGGTCTTCTTGGACACGCCCGACATCCGCGCGATGTCGTTGATCGTGGCTACCTTGCCCTTCGGCAGGCCGGGCATTCCCTCTTCAGGCATCTTGCGGGCGGGCATAGCGGTCAACCAGTGAAGTTGATTGGATTCTACCGGCCAGACGGCCGGCAGACCTGAGCGAAGCCTGCCGCCACCCCGGACCCGCCGTGCAGGACACGCCGCAGCCGGCAGTGCCGCGGCATGCCCGGCGATGCAGAACGGTCAGTCCAGGGCGCGGTAGCGGAAGTTGCGGAACTCCACCTGGCCCTGCCCGGCGGCATACAGCGCCGGCTTCAAGGCCAGGAACTTGCCGGCCACGTTGTGGTGGTAGCCGGACACTTCCATCTGCACCGGGTACTTGGTCCAGGTGGTGCCGTCGGTGCTGCTGTGGATGGTGACGATGTGGCGGTTGTTGGTGACCCGCAGCCACAGGGTGCCACCGGTCGCACTGGGGGCCAGCGTGCCGGGGCGTTCCTCGCCGTAGCGGTGCATGACGAAGTTCTCGCCATTGCTGCCCACGCCGGCATAGAGCTTGTCGCTGTAGAACAGCAGCGCCCCGCCCTGCCCGCCCGGCGCCACGGTCATCTGCACCTCGAACTGGTAGGCCTGGTCGGTGGCGATCACCGTCAGCGGCGAGGCGTTGCGCGGGGCGCTGCCCTTGCCCTGCAGGCGCAACACACCATCGCCGACCTGCAGCCGCTTGGCCTCGTCGGCGGCGGGGTTGAAGAACGCCCACTGCGGGCCCAGCGTGCTGGCGCGGAAGTCGTCCGACAGCGCCAGCCCGTGCGGCAAGGCCTGCCCACTGGGCTTTTTCAGCGGCGTGCCCAGGTCGCCACCCTTGGCGACGAACCAGCCGTCCGGGGTCCATTCGATCGGGTCCAGCAAGGCCTGCCGGCCCAGCGTCCAGTAGCCGTGTTCGTAGCCGTGGTAGAGCATCCACCAGCGCTGGTCGGTGCCTTCCACCAGCGTGGCGTGGCCGCGCGACCACCACGGCTCGTCAGCGCTCCTGGTGCGGGTGATCGGATTGTTGGGCGCGTTCTGCCAGGGGCCGTGGATCGAGCGCGAACGCGCGGTAATCACCATGTGTCCGGTCGGCGGGCCGGCGGTGCCGCCGACGGCGGTGGTCATGTAGTACCAGCCGTTGTGGCGGGTGATCTTGGGGCCTTCCTGGGCGTAGCCTTCCACGTCCCAGCTTTCCGGGTATTTCCAGCCGTCGTAGACGTGCTTTGGCGTGCCGACCACCTTGAGGCCGTCGTCGGAGAGCTGCACGTAGTCGCCGCCGCTCAGGAACAGATAGCGCTTGCCGTCCTCGCCCACTGCGTGGCCGGGGTCGATGTACTTGCCCAGGCCGATGTCGATCGGCGCGCTCCACGGGCCCTTGATGTTGTCGGCCCAGACCACGAAGTTGCTGCGCTCGCCCTGGTCGCCACGGCGCGCCGGGAAGTAGATGTAATAGCGCTTGCCGTGCTTGATCAGGTCCGGCGCCCAGATCGCGCCGACGTTCTGGGTGATGGCATGGCCCAGCGGCTGCCAGTTGACCAGATCGCGCGAATGCCAGATCGGCAGGCCCGGGTAGGCGTCGAACGAGGACAGCGTGAGGTAGTAGTCCTGCCCGTCCTTGAGTACCGACGGGTCGGGGTGATCGCCAGCCAGCACCGGGTTGAGGAAGGTTCCATTGCCCTGGTCGGCGATGCGCTGGTGTTCGAGGCCGCGCTTCCAGTCGGCCGCGGCAGCGAGCCCGGCACACAGCAGCAGGCCGCCGGCCAGCAGCCAACGCAAACGGGTTGAAGCGATACGCACACGCATGCTTGCTCCTAGTCCCCGCACGGCGGGGCGATGCGACGGCCAGCGCCTGGAGCGTCGGCCGCCTGGATGAAGGCGGAACTACCTGCCAGCAGCCACGCTGGGCAGCGCGCCGCTAACGTCGGCAGGCGTTTGTCGAGCGAGGCGCGGCGTGCGGACATCGCATCGCACGCGCCGTGCAGGCCGCTGCCACGCACCGACGACGCCCACCTGACGGACGCAGTCGGGATCGCGGGCACTTACGCGCGCAGCGCGCGTGGCAACCACAGCGACAGTTCGGGGAAGAACGCCACGATCAGCAGCACACCCAGGGCCGCCAGCCAGAACGGCCAGATGGTGCGCATGCTCTGGGCGATGGTGATCTGCCCGATCGAGGTACCGATGAACAGCACCGAGCCGATCGGCGGGGTGATCAGGCCGATGCCGCCAGCCAGCACCATCACCAGACCGAAATGGATCGGGTCGATGCCGTAGGCCTTGACCACCGGCAGGAAGATCGGCGTGCAGATCAGGATCTTCGGCGCCAGGTCCATGAACATGCCCAGCAGCAACAGCATCACCACGATCATCAGCAGCACCGTGTTCTTGCTGTCGGCGATGGCCTGCAGGAACTTCACCGCCGCCGCCGGCACCTGCAGGTAGGCCAGCAGCCAGCCGAACACCGCAGCGGTGGCGATCACGAACAGGATCACGCCGGTGGTGCGCGCCGCATGCGTCACCGCGGCGAAGAACTCGGCCCACCGTAGCTGCCGATACAGCAGCGCGGTGACGATCAAGGCGTACACCACCGCGATCGCCGCGCTCTCCACCGCGGTGAAGATGCCGGCACGGATACCGATGAAGATCAACGCCACCAGGCCCAGGCCCGGCAACGCGCCGATCAGGCGCAGCGCCACTGCGCGCCAGCCGGGGAACGGCTCGGTGCCGTAGCCGCGATGGCGGGCCACCGCATAGCCGGTGACCATCATCGCCGCGGTCATCAACAGCGCCGGGAAGATACCGGCCGCGAACAGGTCGGCGATCGACAGCCCGCCACCGGCCGCGGCCGAGAACAGGATCAGGTTGTGCGAAGGCGGGACCAGCAACGCCACCAGCGCGGCGGTCATGCTCACATTGACCGCGTAGTCGCGGTCGTAACCGCGCTTGATCATCTGCGGGATCATGGTGCCGCCGACCGCCGAGACGTCGGCGATCGCCGAGCCGGACACGCCGCCGAAGAACAGCGACGACAGCACGCTGACCTGGCCCAGGCCGCCACGCACGCGCCCCACCAGCGAGGAGGCCAGCGCGATCAGGCGTTCTGAGATACCGCCGCGCAGCATCAGTTCGCCGGCGAAGATAAACAACGGGATGGCGATCAACGAGGCCGAGCCGCTGCCAGCGGAAATCTGCTGCACCAGCACCACCGTGGGCAGGTCCAGATACAGCAGCGTGGCCAGTGCGGCCGCGCCCAGCGCATACGCCACCGGCACGCCGATCAGCAGCAGCACCACGAAGGTTCCCAACAACATCGCAATGCCCATCAGCGCACTCCTCCGGCCTGGATCGGGCGCAGCACACGCCACAGCTTGTACAAGGCAAAGATCACCATCAGCGCACCGCCGATCGACAGCGGCAGGTAGTTGATGCTCTGCGGCATCTGCGCGCCGGCCATCTTGATATCCAGGCCATCGAGCAGCAGCGCCGCGCTCCACCACGCCAGCACCGCACCGATGGACATGATCATCAACGGACGGATCAGGTCGAACACCCTGCGCACCAACGGCGGCACGTGTTCGCCCAGCAGGTAGAAGCCGAAGTGGCGGTTGGTATGCACGCCGGCGGCCGCGCCCAGGCTCAGCGCGGTGCTGAGCAACAGCAGCGTCACCGGCTCGGTCCAGCTGGGCGAGTTGTTGAGCACGTAGCGGGTGAACACCTGCCAGCCCTGCACGACCACCAGGCCCAGCAGCGCGATGGATGCCACGCCAACGGCGGTATCGGAAACGCGGTCCAGCGCGCGCTGCAACGGCGCGACCGGGACGGCGACGGTCTCGGGTTCGGTCATCGGGTCACCTCTATGCAAAATCGCGGATGCGGCGGTACAGCGCTTCGATCTCCGGCTGCTTGCGGTATTCGGCCAGCAGCGGCGCGGCGGCGGCGCGGAACGCCGGCATGTCGACCTGATTGAGCTTGACGCCGTAATCGATCACCTGTTTGCGCGCGACGGTCTCCGAGGCATCCCACAGATTGCGCATCACCGGTACCGAGGCGCGTGCCAGTTCCACCACCAGGGCGCGATCGTCCGGGCGCAGCGATTCGAAACTTTGCCGCGACATCACCAGGATGTCCGGCGCATAGGAATGCTCGCTCTGCGACCAGTAATGCGCGGCTTCGAAATGCCGGCTGGACTGGAAGCTGCGCATGTTGTTTTCCGCACCGTCGATCATGTGCGTTTCCATCGCCGAGAACGTCTCGCCCAGCGACATCGGGGTGGGGTTGGCACCCAGCATGCGCATCAGCTTGAGGAAGATGTCCGACGAGGCCACGCGCAGTTTCAGGCCCTTGAGATCTTCCGGGCGGTGCAGCGGGTGCTTGGTGTTGTAGAAGCAACGCGCACCGGAATCGTAGATCGCCAGGCCCACCAGATCGCGCTGCTCGAAGCTGCGCAGCACGCTGTCGCCGACATGGCCGTCGATGGCGCGGCGCAGGTGCGGCACCGAGTCGAACACGTACGGCAGGCACAGCGCCTGGGTCAGCGGAAAGGCGTTGTTCAACGCGCCCGAATACACCCGGGTGATGTCGATGGCGCCAAAGCGCGCCATGTCGATCGCCTCCGACTCGCGGCCCAGCTGGCCGGAGTGGTACTGGCGCAGCTTGAGCCGGCCGTTGCTGCGTTGCTCCAGCTGCTTGCCGAACCACCGCACCGCCTCCACGGTGGGGTAGTCGCCGACATGCACATCGGTGGCGGTCAGCAGCTGCCCGCCGGCAATCGGCGTGGTGGCACGCGCGCCCAGCCAGGGGCCGGCCGCGGCGGCACCGAGCCCGGCACCGAGGAAATGTCTGCGTGTGATCATTGGCGCCCTCCCAAGCGTCTGGTCACTGGGTCCGGCGTTACTTGGCGGACACAGCCGTACAGGAAATGTCGCCGATGCCGGCGAAGCGAATCAGGGCATGCTGTCCCACTTCGATGTCATGGATACCGGTGGCATTGCCCGTGGCGATGAGATCACCGCGCTTGAGCGGACGCCCGCGCCGGGCCGAACGGCTGAGCGCAAATGCGTAGGCCGCGCGCAAGCCGCCCGGCAACGTGGTGGCCCCGCCGGTGCCGACCAGCTGGTCGTCGATCAGGGTTTCGGCGGTCAGCGCGGATTCGTCGCGCGCCAGCCAATCAGTCACTTCCGGCCCCAGGATCAGGCCGTTGTTGTTGCCGAAGTCGGAGATCACCACGCGCGGGCCCAGCTTGTTGATGGTCGCCAGCGGGCTGCTGGCGATTTCCACGCCGATGAACAGCGTGGCCGGCAGCTGCGCCGCCTGGTCAGGAGTGAAGTGGGTCTGGTCGGCCGGCGCGTCCGCGTCCAGGCGCAGCACGTACTCGGCCTCCACCGCACCGAAGCCGCCTTCGTAGATCGGGAATTCGGTTGTTCCACCGGTAGCATTCCAGAGCTTGTGCGAGAAGATCGGGCCCAGCAGGCGCTCGTCGCCCGATGCGTCGCGGCGCTCGGCGGCGATGTAGCCCACCTTCCAGCCGACCACCTGGTCGTCCCACTGGCTGATGGCGATATCCTGCACCTGGTAGGCGGTGAGCAGATCGTCGGGGATCTGCCCTGGAAAGTCCGGCAGCGATGCCCCTGCACGGCGTGCCTCCACAAAGCGCTGGGCGATCTGCGACAGCGAGGATGTGGAGGATGGTGGGGTGGCGGCGTCGTTGCTCAAGGGTGTCTCCCTGATAGGTGTTTTTGTTGCACTGCCAATCGACAGTGGCACGGTGTGCTGTATATGGTAAACCGGTGTCATTGGCAATGTGCAGTGCGGCAAAACTGGCCGCAGCAACGAAGCAACCCTGGGAGGGGTGGATGGAACAGACAAGCCAAACGCGTGTGTTTGCCGCGTTTTCGAACGTCATGCGCCGGTGCATGACGGCGGTGGTGATGGTGGGAGCGCTGCTGGCCACGCCAGTGCTGGCAGCCGAGGTGCCCGGCGCCGATACCGCAGCCGAGCAGGCCAGCCGGATCCTGTTGTGGCCCAAGGGGATGGCACCGGGGGACAAGCCGCTGCCGCAGCCACAGCGCATCATCCAACGCAGCAGCGACCCGGCCCTGCCCGATCGCTACATCCAGCAGATCAGCACGCCGTACCTGGTGGTCTACCGGCCCAAGCGGCCGAACGGCACCGCCCTGCTGGTCACCCCCGGCGGCGGCTACCAGCGCATCGTGCTCGACAACGAGGGCAGCGCACTGGCGCCCAGCTTCGTCGACCAGGCCGGCATTACCCTGTTCGTGCTGCGTTACCGCTTGCCCGGCGAAGGCCACCCGAACGGCGCCGACGTGCCGCTGGCCGATGCACAGCGCGCGCTGCGGCTGATCCGCGCCAACGCCGCCCGCTACGGCATCGACACGCAGCGGGTCGGGGTGATGGGGTTCTCGGCCGGCGGCCATGTCGCCGCCAGCCTGGCCACCCGCTACGCCGCGCAGGTCTACCCCAAGATGGATGCGGCCGATGCACTGAGCGCGCGGCCGGATTTTGCGCTGCTGATCTACCCGGTCATCGACATGGACAGCGCCAACGCGCACCCGGGCTCGCGCGAGCGCCTGCTCGGCAGCAGTCCAGCCGATGCGCAGGTGCGTGCGTATTCGCCGCAACTGCATGTGGATGCACGCACCCCGCCCAGCTTTCTGCTGCATGCGCAGGACGACACCGTGGTGTCGGTGCGCAACAGCCTGCTGATGCACGACGCGCTGTTGCGCGCCGGCGTGCCGAGCGAGCTGCACGTCTTTCCGCAGGGCGGCCATGGCTTTGGCACCGCCAGCGGCAGCGGCCTGACCGTGGCCGCCTGGCCGCAACTGGCGCAGGCCTGGATCGCGCATGTCACCAAGAAGCAGCCGCCGGCTCCTGCATCGGGACCGGCGCAGGACGTGGCGCGATGACAGCGCCGTCCGCGCCCGACGCGCGCCGACGCACGCTGCTGCGTGGCGGCCTGCTCGCCACTGCCGCCGCAGCGCTCCCCGGCTTTGCTGGCGCCGCCGCTCCGCCGCCGCCACGCGACGCCAGCGCGCCGCTGGCATGCGTGCGTGGCGGCGCCTTGCGCGGTCATCGCGACCAGGGCATCTGCGTGTTCAAGGGCATCCCGTACGGCGGCGACACCGCCGCGCGGCGCTTCCAGGCAGCCGTGCCGGAAAATCCATGGCAGGACGTGCGCGATGCCAGCGCCTATGCGGCGGCGGCGCCCCAGCTCAAGGCCAGCGAACCCACCAGCGAGGACTGCCTGTTCCTCAACGTATGGACGCCGGGCCTGCGCGATGGCGGCAAGCGCCCGATCCTGTTCTATATCCACGGCGGCGGCTACACCACCGGCTCCGGCAGCGACCCGTTGTACGACGGCGTACGCCTGTGCAGACGCGGCGATGTGGTGGTGATCACCGTCAATCACCGGCTCAACCTGTTCGGCTACCTGTCGCTGGCGCAGCTGGGCGATGCCGGCTTTGCCGACTCCGGCAATGTCGGGCAGCTGGACCTGATCCAGGCACTGCAATGGGTGCGCCAGCACGCGGGCGAATTCGGCGGCGATGCCGGCAATGTCACCGTGTTCGGCCAGTCCGGTGGCGGCGCCAAGATCGCCACCCTGATGGCGATGCCGGCCGCGCGCGGCCTGTTCCACCGCGCCTGGACCATGAGCGGGCAGCAGGTCACCGTGGCCGGCCCGCGTGCGGCCACGCAGCGCGCGCAGTTGCTGCTGGATGCCTTGAAACTGGCGCCCGGCGAGCTTGCGCGCATCCGCACGCTGCCGGTTGCGCAGCTGCTGGCTGCCGCGCAGCTGCGCGATCCCTCGCGGGTGGAAAACAGCGCGCTGTACTTCGGCCCGGTGCTGGATGCACGCAATGTGCCGGTGCATCCGTTCTGGCCGACCGCGCCACTGCAATCGGCCAGGATTCCGCTGGTGATCGGCAACACCCGCGACGAGACGCGTGCGTTTCTCGGCAACGACGCGAAGAACTTCGCGTTGAGCTGGGACGAGCTGCCGGCCAGGCTGGAAAGCCAGCAGTACGTCGATCTGCTGCCGCAGGTGGTGATTGCCGAATATCGCCGGCTGTATCCGCAGTACTCGCCTTCGGACGTGTTCTTTGCCGCGACCACGGCGGGCCGCTCGTGGCGCGGCGCGGTCGAGGAGGCCGAAGCGCGTGCACGCCAGGGCGCACCGACCTGGGTATATCAGCTGGACTGGGGCTCGCCGCTGGACGGCGGCAAGTTCGGCGCCTTCCACACGCTGGATATCCCGCTGGTCTTCGACACCATTGCGCAGCCCGGCTCGCGCACCGGCAACGGCGCCGCTGCGCAGCGCATGGCCGAGCAGATGAGCGAGGCGCTGCTCGCCTTCGCACGCAGTGGCGACCCGAATCATCGCGGCCTGCCGCGCTGGCGCCAGTACTCGCTGCAGCACCGCGACACGTTGCTGTTCGATGTGCCGAGCCGGATGGACAACGACCCGCGTGGTGGCGAACGGCGGCTCTACCAGCAGGCGCCCTTCATCCAGCGCGGTACGTTCTGAGCGCTTTCGCTCCGGCGGGGCGATCAGCATGTGGTGCGCGGTCGACGCACGGGTGCGAACTTTCCAGACTGGCAGGTCTGCGCAGGACACGCCAATTCCGCAGCGCTGGCCGCCCCCTATTCCGGCGAGCGCGCAGCCGTGGTTCAGTCGTTTTCGAGGTGATGCATGCGTAAGTACTCTGTTGTTGCACCGATGCTGCTGACAGCGCTGGCCGCTGCCTGCCTGACGTGTGCCGATGCGGCCGCTGCCGCGCAGGTCGGTACGCCGCGCGCATCCAGGGCATCGACCACCACCGCCGCTGCGCCCGCGCTTGCCGCCAGCAAGATCGTGCTGGTCGGCGACTCCACCACCGCCGTGCAGGGCGGCTGGGGACCGAGCTTTTGCGCGCAGCATGTGAGCTCGTTTCTGAGCTGCCTCAATCTGGCGCGCGGCGGCCGCAGCACGTCCAACTACCGTGCCGAAGGTTCGTGGGAGATCGCGTTGCACGAGCTGCGCAGCGGCGGGTATCGCCAGGTGTATGTGCTGATCCAGTTCGGCCACAACGATCAACCGGGCAAGCCGGGGCGTTCCACCGACCTGGCGACCGAATTCCCCGCCAACCTGCGCCGCTATGTAGACGAAGCGCGTGCTGCCGGTGCGATTCCGGTGCTGGTCACGCCATTGACGCGGCGGCAGTTCGCGCGCGGTCAGTTGCTGGACGATCTGGCGCCCTGGGCCGAGGCCACGCGCACGCTCGCGCAGGAATTGCAGGTGCCGTTGATCGACCTGCACGCGCGCAGCCGCGCCCTGGTGCAAGGCATGGGCCCGGTGCTGGCAATGCGCCTGGCGCAGCGGCCGGCCGACCCGGAGCAGGTGCTAGCCGCGCAATCGGGCACCACCATCGGCAAGACCCCGGCGCAAACCACATCGACGCCCGCCACGCCTGCTGTCGCCACTGCGCGTGCACAGGACAACGCCAGTGCCGAGCCGATGGGCCAGGCCAAACTGGCATTCGATTACACCCATCTGGGTGCCGAAGGTGCCGATCTGTTCGCGGCGATTGTCGCCGACGAGCTGGCCAGGCAAGTGCCTGCGTTGCGGCCGCTGTTGATTCCGTGATGGGTGAGGTGATGCCTGCAGTGTGACGTGATGCATCGCAAGCGCAGGCGTTTGCGATGCACCCACCACGCGTGAGCCTCAGCTCAGCCCAGCACAGGCACCGGTGCATCCGCTTCGATCACCTGCTCGCGCTTGAGCTCTTCCCATACCGCTGCCGGAATCGCCACGCGCATCGAGGCCGCATTCGCAAGCGCCTGCTCGGCCGTGCGCGCACCCGGAATCACTGCGGACACCACCTTGGGCGCGGCGGCAAACTGCAGCGACACTGTGCGCAGATCCACGCCGTGGCGCTCGCAGATGGCGAGTGCTTTCTGGCGCTTGGCCGGCGCCCATTCCGGCACGGTGCCGTCGTAGAGATATCGCTCGCGCCCGGCCAGATAGCCCGCCAGCAGCGGCGCACCGACCACTACCGACGCGCCATGCTTTGCGATCTTCGGGAAGGTGTCGTGCAGCGCCTGCGCGTGGTCGAGCAGCGAGTACTGGCAGGCCAGCAGGAAGATATCCGGATCGGCCTCCTCGATCGCACGCAGGGCCGGCTCAGGGCGATTGACGCCAAAGCCCCACGCCTTGATCAGGCCCTCCTTGCGCATCTTGGTCAGCTCGGGCATCGCCCCTTTCACCGCTTCGGCAAAGCGCTGTTCCCACGGCATCCCCAGGTCTTTCTCGTTCTCCGGTGACAGGTCGTGGATGTAGGCGATATCGATCTGCGACACGCCCAGGCGCTGCAGGCTGTCTTCGATCGAGCGACGCACGCCGGAGGCGCTGTAGTCGTAGCGGTAGTCGAAGGGCGACGGCTGCTGCCACATCGTCTTCGGCGGTTTGTCGGTAGCGGTCAGCAGGCGCCCGACCTTGGTCGACAGCACGTAGTCGTCTGCAGCGTGATTGTGCAGGTGGTGGCCGGTACGGCGCTCGGACAGGCCCAGGCCGTACCACGGTGAGGTATCGAAATACCGCACGCCCGACTCCCACGCCGCAGCCAGGGTCGCTTCGCTTTGCGCATCGCTGGTCGGCGCAAAGCCATTGCCGATCGCCACGCCACCAAAGCCCAGTCGACTCGAGGGCCGATAGCGTGCGCCCTTGCTTGCGGGATTGGTCGGCAATGCGGATGCGGCGGCCTTGCCGCGCGTGGGCATCACGCTGCCCGGTGCGGAAGTCTGTGCCAACAACGGGGCGGCGGCCAATGCCGCGGTGCCGGCAGCGGCGGCGGAGAGGAACTGGCGACGGGTATTCATGGGGAAAATCCTTGCAGCGACTCGATGCACAAGGATGGTCCCGCCTGCGTGCAGACAAGGTCAGCGCAGGGGTCGCGAGCGTACACATGCAGGCAACGAACGACTCACGGGCAGGTTTGGACAAGCAGGCACGTCAGCACAGGTTGTCGGCGGTCGGTGCTGGCGGTCATCGCATGCACCGCATGCTCACGACATGCGGAAGTGGCAGGTGTACCGGGCCGATGTACTTCGGCGCGTGGCATTGCCTAAGAGTGGCCAACACAGCGTCGCGAGCGGTGGTCAGATGTGTGCGGACGGCACGCTAAGAACCGGGGAGTACGCGTGGTACACGCCGATTCCGAGCAGCGACCGCGCACGCATGACGGCTGTGCAGTCGTTTTTTGCTGGCCGCTCCAGATCCCTGCACACGTCTCTGTTGCACGGATCCAACTTCCGTCAGCGTATTTCCAGCAGTTGCAGCTGCGCACGCGGCGGGCCATCGCCCAGCCACAGCGTGCCCACACTGATCGGCAAGCTGAAGCGACGCGGACCGGCGCTGCCCGGATTGATGTACAGCACACCGTCGTGCGTGTGTATCGACGGCTTGTGCGAATGCCCGCTGATGATCACATCGGCAGCAACATCCGCTGCCAGCGTTTTCAGATCGTGCAACACATGGATGCGCACGCCTGCGATCAGCAGATCCAGCGTTTGCGGAAGCTGCGCTGCCCAGGGCTTGTTATCAATATTGCCGGCGATCGCATGTAACGGTGCCAGCGCCTGCAGCGCGGCGAGGATATCCGGCTTGCCCACATCGCCGGCATGGATGATCGCCGCGCAGCCCTGCAACGCAGCCACGGCCTCGGGCCGCAGCACGCCGTGCGTGTCGGAGATCAGGCCAATGCGTAAGACGGCAGCCGTCATCGGGTGTGGGTAAAGGTGGCGGGCGATCAGGATGCACTGCCCGGCGAGGCCGTCGCGTCAACGGGCCAGGTCTCGGGGCCAGCCGCATGGTCAGCGACAAGTGCTCCGCCGCAGCTGATGCCCGGCACACCGTAGCGTGCCAGGCATCAATCACGTCAGTGCGTCGACTCAGCGCGTTGCGCGCGCTTCCACGCCCAGACGCTGTTGGGATCGCCCTGCAGCCCGCGCCGCCTGCTCGCACGCGCCAGTTGCCAGTACGCCCATGCCAACACCAAGGCGATCAGATCCACGACCAGCACCGTCGCGTCCTGCCACGGCAGCACCAGGCCATGTGCCGAAACACAGCTGGCCAGCGGAATCAGCGCCGTGAGGACAGCGCAGGCCAGCAACGCCTCGTACGCACCACGTGCGGTGGGGCGGACCAGCGCCCACACCAGCACGGCCGCAAAGACCGCGTAATAGACATAACGCTCCTGTCCTTGCGCAAGCAAGCGTGCGACGATGAACAAGGCCGAGATGCCGGCGACGCTGCCCAGGCAGACGCCGATGGTCAGGCGCGCCATCGCGTGGGTGCGGCGCGGTTGATCCAGCAACCGACGCTTGCGGCGTGTCTCGATCCACAGCAGGTTGCCGCTGTAGAACAGGAACGCACCGCCCAACCCGAGCAGGAAATACAGCCACTGCACCGGCGCATGCCCAAAGTTGCCGAAGTGCAGCCCTTGCAGCCCGCGCAAGGCGGAGGTGCCTGGTGACATCGTCCTTGGTTCGAGCACGCGCAGGACCTGGCCGGTTGCCGCGTCCAATGCCACGCCACCGAGTGTGTTGAGGCGGCGCTGATCGTTGTGGCCATACACTTCCGCGCGTGCATGGGCATCGCCTGCATCATGGAACCCGATGCTCTCCGGTACCAAGCCCGGGCTGGCTGCGCGCGCCTTGTCCAGCAGCACCGCAACCGGCAACACCGGCGCCGCACGCCTGGCAGGTTGCACATGCGGGGTGAGTTCGAACTCCGGTGCCAGGATCTGCATCAGCTTGCCGTCGAACACCAGGAACTGGAATGGCGCCAGCAACAGCACGCCCAGGCACAACACCGCGCCGGACCAGGCAAAGATCACATGGAACGGCAGCGACAACATGCCGACCACATTGTGCGCGTCCTGCCACAGGCGCTTGAGGTTGTGCCCCGGCCGCAGCGCGAACAGGTCCTTGAAGAACACCGGCGCGTACAGCACCACCCCGCTGAGCAACGCCAGCCCGTACAGCACGCTCACCACACCGAACAGATAGGTGCCGAACACGCGTGGCAGGCCGGCGGTGAAGTGCAGGTCGTAGAGGAAATCGGCAAAGCCCACGCGCTGCGGCAATTCCAGCAGGCGGCCATCGGCGGCCTGTTGATACTGCCGCATGCCGCCACTGGCCTCGGCCTGCGGCCCATACCAGTACAGCCGCGGAGTCGGCCCGTGCTCGCCGGGCAGCAGCACCAGGAAGGATTCGGCCACCTGCGGATGCCGGGCGATCACCGTATCCAGCAAGGTCTGCGCGGCGGCGACAGGATCTGCCGGCGCACGCTGTGTGACAGGCGGCGTGGCCTGCCAGCCGCTCAATTCATGCGTGAACACGGTGATGGCGCCGGCGTAGAAGGCGATGAACAAGGCCATGCCCGCCAACAGACCCATCCAGCTGTGGACCGACAGAAACGCGCGCAAGGTCGATGCTTTCATGCGCCCAACTCCGTCCAGCCCAATGCCTTGATGCCTGCAAGCGCGAGGTAGCACAGCAGCGTCAGCCCGCCGAGCACGGCCCAGGCGCGCGATGCGCGACGGAACACGAACGGCAGCGCCATCGCACCCACCCAGGCCGGAAACATCAGCAGCAGCCATGCCAGCGTGTAACTCTGCTGCGGCCCCGGCAGCAACAGGGCGCACAGGCCGACCACGCCGACCGCCAGCGGCAGGCCCAGCACCACTGCGGCCAGCCACCTAGCCCACATGGCGCACCTGCCTGCGTTGCGTGCGCGCCTGCCGCCAGGCATCCAGATAGGGCAGCGCCACCGCCACCAGCATCAGCGCCGTCACTGCGGCGAAGATGCCGGCCCAGGTGCCCAAGGCCTGCATGGCGCAGCCCAGCGATAGCAGCAGTAATGCGCTGGCGCCGATGCGTAGCGCGCGTGCGGACAGCCGGCGCTGCGGCCACAGGCGTTGATGCCGTGTTGCCAGATAGAACGCCAGCGCCGACGCCGCAGCGCCGAGCAGATAACACCAGGTCATCAAACCGCTCATGCCTGCGCCTGCGCCGAAGCGGAGAACGGCAACACACCGAGCTGCGCTGGCCACATGCCGCCACCTTGCGCGCCGACACACGGAGAACGTGCAGGCCGCACCAGTGCATGCGCGCATCCAGCGATGCGCACACCATGGATAAACGGCTCAACCATCGAAGAAACCACAGCCATCAAAACGCCCACGCACAACACTCCCGTACACACGGTCGACGGAAGGCATGGCGGCGGCTGTGCCCGGCAGCCCTCTCCGGGCCGCCTACGTAGCGGGTGGCACCCCGGCTGCACCGCCCGGTGGGGCGCGCGCAGCGAGGTGTTGGCCGCTCTACGGCGCGCAATCTAACAGGTGCTACAGCGCCGGACCAGCGGTCCGGCGCTGTGTGTGCTGCATCAGCCCTGCGGCGTCAGCACGATGACGCCCAGCGGCGGCAGCAACAGCGGCAGGGATTGCGCATGGCCGTGCATGGACTGCTGCTCGGCGCTCACCACACCGCCATTGCCCAGGTTCGCGCCGCCGTAGATGCCGGCATCGCTATTGAACACCTCACGCCACTGGCCGCCTTGCGGCACGCCGATGCGGTAGCCGTGCTGCACGATCGGGGTGAAGTTGATCACCACCAGCACCGGCGCATCGCCGCGCTTTGCCTTGCGCAGGAACGCCACCACGCTATTGGCCGCGTCATCGCCGACCACCCACGCAAACCCGGCCGGGTCATCGTCCTGCGCGTGCAGCGCGGGGTATTCGACATACAGCCGATTCAGATCGCGCACCAGGGTCTGCACGCCGCGATGGCGCGGGTCATCCAGCAGATGCCAGGGAATGCCGCCGTCGTGGTTCCACTCGGTGGGCTGGCCGAATTCGCAGCCCATGAACAGCAACTTGCGCCCCGGGTGGGTGAACATGTAACCCAGGTAGGCGCGCAGGTTGGCGAACCGCTGCCAGTCGTCGCCCGGCATGCGGCCGAGCAACGAGCCCTTGCCGTGCACCACTTCGTCGTGCGAGATCGGCAGCACGAAGCGCTCCGAATACGCATAGACCATGCTGAAGGTCAGCTCGCCATGGTGGTAACGGCGGTAGATCGGATCCAGCGCCGCGTAATGCAGGGTGTCGTGCATCCAGCCCATGTTCCACTTGTAGTGGAAGCCCAGGCCGCCGTGCGCCACATCGGCAGTGACGCCGGGGAACGCGGTGGATTCCTCGGCAATCATCACCGCACCCGGGGTGTGCTCGCGCACCACCTCGTTGAGCCGGCGCAGGAAGGCGATGGTCTCGTAGTTCTCGCGCCCGCCGTGGATGTTGGGCACCCACTCGCCGGCATTGCGGCTGTAATCGCGGTACAGCATCGAGGCCACCGCATCCACGCGCAGGCCGTCGACGTGGAAGCGCTGCAGGAACTCCAGCGCACTGGCGATCAGGAACCCGGACACCTCGCGCCGCCCGTGGTTGTAGATCAGCGTATTCCAGTCGCGGTGGAAGCCTTCGCGCGGGTCGGCATGTTCGTACAGCGCGGTGCCGTCGAAATGCGCCAGGCCGTGGGCGTCGGTGGGGAAATGCGCCGGTACCCAGTCGACGATCACGCCGATGCCTTCGCGGTGGCAGCGATCGACGAAGCGGGCAAAGCCATCCGGCGAGCCGAAGCGCGCGGTCGGCGCGAACAGGCCCAGCGGCTGATAACCCCACGAGCCGCCGAACGGATGCTCGGTCACCGGCATTAGCTCGACATGGGTGAAGCCCATATCGGCCACATACGGAATCAAGCGGTCGGCCAGGCCATCCCAGTCCAGGTCCACGCCTTCCTCGCGCAACCAGGAGCCGGCATGAATCTCGTAGATGCTCATCGGTGCGTCGTGCGCCTGCCGGCGCGCACGCGTGGCCATCCAGCCGTCATCGCTCCACTGATGCGGGGTGGGGTCGGCCACGATGGAGGCGGTGCCCGGCGCCAGCTCGGCACGCCGCGCCACCGGGTCGGCCTTCGCCGGCAACTCGTTCCCATGCGGGCCGCGCAGCTGGTACTTGTAATGCGCCCCCGGGCCGACGTCGGGCACGAACAGCTCCCACACGCCGGACTGGTGCCGCAGCCGCATCGGATGCCGGCGCGCGTCCCAACTGTTGAAATCGCCCACCACCGCCACGCGCGTGGCATTGGGCGCCCACACCGCAAAGCGCGTGCCGCGTACGCCATCGACTTCGATCGCGTTGGCGCCGAGTGCATCGGCCAATTGCAGATGATGGCCTTCGCTGATCAGGTGCAGATCGAAGTCGCTGAGTTGCGGGCCGAACGCATACGGGTCGGCGGTGTCCTGCTCGCCGCCGGGCCAGCCGATGCGCAGGCGGTATCCGCCCTGCGCCGGCAACGCGCCGGCGAACAGGCCTGGCTCCGGGCCTGCCTCCAGCGCGATGACCTGGCCATCGTCGAGCACGGCATTGACGTAGTTGGCACCCGGTTGATAGGTGCGCAGCAGCCGACCGCTGTCGGTCGGGTGCGCGCCCAGGATGGCGAATGCGTCGCCATGGCGTGCCTCGGCCAGGGCGCGGGTTGCGCCGGGATCCCATCGATTGGTCACTGCTGTCATCACTCCACTCATCATGTGTCTCCCGCACCAGCGCGCGCGCGGTGCAGGATGCGTCGCAAGCCCTCGATCGGCACCATCAGCCAGCCCGGGCGGTTGGCAGCCTCGTAACGCACCTCGTAACAGGCCTTCTCCACCAGGAACAGCAAGGTGGCCGCGTTGAACGCTGCCGGTGCGATCCACGGGTGCGTACTGGCATCGAGCACGGCATGGTACGCGTCCAGAAACGCCTGTGTGGAACGGCGGCGGAACTGCACCAGGAACTCGTCCAGATGCGTGTCCACGCCCACGCCCGCACGGGCGGCGGTGCCTTCCTCGCCACGCGCCGACACTTCGCTAGCGTAATCGAGCGAGCGCAGGAAGCCGGCCACATCGCGCAGCGGGCTGGCCTTGGCGCGCCGCTCGGACAGCGGCTTGGCCGGCTCGCCTTCGAAGTCGATCAGCACCACATCGTCGAAGGCCACCAGGATCTGGCCCAGGTGGAAGTCGCCGTGCACGCGGGTCAGCAAGGAGTCGGCCAGCACGCTCGGTGCCTGGGCGAGCAAGGCATCCAGCTGCGGGCGCTCGGCCAGCACCGCCTGCAGCGCTTCGCGCTCGGTGGCATCGTCGCTGCCGGCCAGGCGTGCATTGACGGTGTCCCACATCTCTTCGACCTGGCGTGCGACGCCAGCCACCACATCGTTGGCGGTGGGCAGGTCGATGCGCTGCGGGACGAAGTCGGCATCGTCAGTGTCGCGCGACAAGGCCTCGTGCAACTCGGCCAGGCGCTTGCCGACCACCGCGGCAAAGGCATCGTAGCCGGCGATGGCTTCGGCACGCGATTCGTCGGTCTGCGCGGTGGCGTACTCGTCGAAGCTGCGTGCCAGATGGTCCAGCGTCCAGCGCCAGGCATCGCCCTGGTTGCGGATGAAGCCCTGCAGCAGCGCGATCGTGGTGATGGTGCCCTGCGCATCGATACGGCTGACGCTGCCCAGCAAGGGCGCGGCGTTGGCGTAGCCCATCTCGGTCAGGCGACGGCCGATCTCGATCTCCGGGTTGGCACCGTTGGCCACGTGCCGCAGCAGCTTGAACACCGCCTTGTCGGCCACCACCAGCGAACTGTTGCTCTGCTCGGCCGACAGCCAGCGGATCTCCGGATCCTGCGGTATTTCCAGCGTGGCCAGCGCCGGTGTCGCCTCGAAGCGCACCTGCCCCTGCTGCGAGGCATCGTCGCCATCGCAGAACTCCAGCGCGGCGTTGTCGCGCAAGGCGTCGATCACCCCGCGCACCATCGGCTTGAGCGCGAAGGCATCGGTGAGGTAACCCACCTCGCGGCCCTGGCGCACGCGGGCCAGCGCAAGCTGCTCGGCCAGGGTGCTGGGCTGGTCGCGCTCCCACACGATGCCGACCGGCAACATGTAGCTCTCGTGGTGGCCGTCTTCCAGCTCCACTTCCAGCTCCAGCAGGCTCATCGGCTCGGCGCCCGGCAGCGGCGTACGGCGCGAGATGCGCACGTGCTTGAGTGCCTGGTCCTTGGCAGAGAACCAGCGCCGTGCCGACAACCAGGCCGGCAGGATCTCCGCTTCCAGCGTGGGCAGATGCGGCAGCAGCGCATTGCTCTCGTCGGTGTCGCTGCGCAACACCAGCGTGCGGTAGTCCGGCAACGGCACCGGGCTTGGCACATGCCAGTCCGGCAAGGTGCCTTCGCTGACCAGCTGGAATGCGTAGAAGCCGAACGGCGGCACGGTGAGCAGATAGGTCAGCCGCCCGACCGGCGGGAAACTGCCGCCGCCGATGATGTCCACCGGTACGCGGCCCTCGAACTCGGACAGGTCCAGCTCCACCGCCTGCAGCGTATGCGACAGGTTGGCCACGCACAGCACCGTCTCGTCCTGGTAGCACCGCAGATAGGCCAGCATGCGGCGGTTGCCCGGATACAGAAAGCGCAGGCTGCCGCGGCCGAAGGCCTGGTAGCGCTTGCGCACGCTGAGCACGCGGCGGGTCCAGGTCAGCAGCGAATGCTGGTCGCGGATCTGCGCTTCCACATTCACTGCCTGGAAGCCGTACAACGGGTCCATCACCGGCGGCAGCACCAGCTGCGCCGGGTCGGCGCGCGAGAAGCCGCCATTGCGGTCGATCGACCACTGCATCGGCGTGCGCACGCCATCGCGGTCGCCCAGATGGATGTTGTCGCCCATGCCGATCTCGTCGCCGTAGTACAGCACCGGCGTGCCGGGCATGGTCAGCAACAGGGAGGTCATCAGCTCGATGCGGCGGCGGTCGCGCTCCAGCAGCGGCGCCAACCGGCGCCGGATGCCGAGATTGATGCGTGCGCGGCGGTCGGCGGCATAAGTCTGCCACAGGTAATCGCGCTCCGAGTCGGTGACCATTTCCAGCGTCAACTCATCGTGGTTGCGCAGGAAGATCGCCCACTGGCAGCTCTCCGGAATTTCCGGGGTCTGGCGCATGATGTCGGTGATCGGGAAGCGGTCTTCGCGTGCGATCGCCATATACATGCGCGGCATCAGCGGGAAGTGGAACGCCATATGGCATTCGTCGGCGTTCTGGCCGAAGTACTGCTGGGTGTCTTCCGGCCACATGTTGGCCTCGGCCAGCAGCATGCGGTCCGGGTACTCGGCATCCAGCGTGGCGCGGATCTTGCGCAGGATCGCGTGGGTTTCCGGCAGGTTCTCGTTGGAGGTGCCGGAGCGCTCGATCAGGTACGGCACCGCATCCAGACGCAGGCCGTCCACACCGCGGTCCAGCCAAAAGCGCATCACTTCCAGCACCGCTTCCAGCACCGCAGGGTTGTCGAAGTTCAGGTCCGGCTGGTGCGAATAGAAGCGGTGCCAGAAGTACTGCCCGGCCACCGGATCCCAGGTCCAGTTAGATTTTTCGGTATCGCAGAAAATGATCCGCGTGCCTTCGTATTCCTGGTCGGTGTCCGACCACACATAGAAGTCGCGCTCCGGCGAACCGGCCGGCGCGTTGCGTGCGCGCTGGAACCACGGGTGCTGATCGGAAGTATGGTTGATCACCAGCTCGGTGACGATGCGGATGCCGCGTGCATGCGCCTGCGCCACCAGCTGCTCGAAGTCTTCGATGCTGCCGTAGTCCGGATGCACCGCCATGTATTCGGCGATGTCGTAGCCGTCGTCGCGGCGCGGGCTGGGGTAGAACGGCAGCAGCCAGATGGTGTCCACGCCGAGTTCGGCGATGTAGTCCAGCTTGGAAATCAGCCCCGGGAAATCGCCGATGCCATCGTCGTTGGAGTCGAAGAACGACTTGACGTGCACCTGATAGATGATCGCGTCCTTGTACCAAAGCTGGTCTGCAACCACCGCGGACTGTTCCGCGTCGGCTTGTAACGATGGGACTGCATTCATGCGACCTCTCCTGCGCGGATGCGCCATAACGCGAACGGCCGCGTCGCCTCTAAACGGATGTGTTGCTGTTTTCCCTGCCAAGTGAAGCGATGGCCGTCCCACAGGTCGTCCACCGCCACGCTGGCGTGATCGGGCAGGCCCAACTCCCACAATGGCACTTCGATTGCGGCGTCCTGCGCAGCGTTGGGGTCCAGGTTGATCGCCACCAACACCATGCTGCGGCTGCGCGACAGGTAGCCGGCATCCAGGAACTTGCCGAAGTACAGCACCTGGTCGTTGTGCGCCTGGTAGAAGCGCGTGCCCAGGTGCGACTGCAGCTCCGGGTGCATGCGGCGCAGCTGGTTGAAGCGGGTGATCTCATCGACGATGTCGCCGGGCGCACGCTCGGGCCAGGCGCGCAGCTGGAACTTCTCCGAGTCCAGATATTCTTCCTTGCCCGGCGCCAATGGCGTGGCCTCGCACAGTTCGAAGCCCTGATACATGCCCCATAGCCCCGACAGCGTGGTCGCCAGCGCGGCGCGGATCAGATGCCCGTTGCGCCCACTGGTCTGCAGGAACAGCGGATTGATGTCCGGCGTGTTGACGAAGAAATGCGGACGGAAGCACTCGCGCGGCACACCCTGGTTCAACTCGTCCACATACTCCTGCAGCTCGTGCTTGTGGTTGCGCCAGGTGAAGTAGGTATAGGACTGCGAGAAACCGCACTTGGCCAGGCGGTACATCATCTTCGGCCGGGTAAAGGCCTCCGACAGGAACACCACATCCGGCCGGCGCCCGCGGATATCGGCAATCAACCACTCCCAGAACGGGAACGGTTTGGTATGCGGGTTGTCGACGCGGAACAGCGTCACGCCCTCGTTAACCCAGAAAAGCACCGCATCGCGCAGCGTGTTCCACAGATCCGGCACCGCACCGCTGGCATAGAAGTCGACGTTGACGATGTCCTGGTATTTCTTCGGCGGGTTCTCCGCATACGGAATCGAGCCATCCGCGCGCCAGGTGAACCAGTCCTTGTGGTCCTTCAACCACGGGTGATCCGGCGCGCACTGGATGGCGAAGTCCAGCGCCACTTCCAGCCCATGCGCACGTGCGGCCTGGATCAAGCGGCGGAAGCCCTCAAGCCCGCCGAGCTCGGCATGCACCTCGGTGTGCCCGCCGTCGGCCGCGCCGATCGCATACGGGCTGCCCGGCTCGCCGTCGACCGCAGTGACAGAGTTGTTGCGGCCCTTGCGGTTCTTCGCGCCGATCGGATGGATCGGCGGCATGTACAGCACGTCGAAGTTCATCGCGCGGATATGCGCCAGCCGCTTGATCACATCGTCGAAGGTGCCGTGTTGCTGCGGATCGCCGCTTTGCGAGCGCGGGAACAATTCGTACCAGCTGGCGAAATGCGCCGCGCGCCGCTCGGACTCCACCCGGAAGGTCACCGGCGTCTCGGAGCGGAACGGCTTGTCGTCGGCCGCTGCCATTGCCTGCGCGGTATCCGGCTCCAGCACAATCGCCAGCTGCTGCAGCGGCTCGCTCTGCGCACCGATGCGGGTGAGGACGGCCTGCAGGCGCTCGGCCAAGGCACCGCTGCTGCGTGCATGCGCGGCCTGCACCACGGCCACCGCTTCCTGCACGTCCACCGGCAGCACCGTGTTGGCGGCGCGCTTCTTTTCCAGATCCGCATGCAAGGTGGCGAACACATCGCGCCAGCCTTCCACCCGGAACTCATAGGTGCCGATGCGCTCCAGCGGGAACTCCGCACGCCAGCGATCGTTGCCCAACGCACGCATCGGCGCGCTGGCCCAGGTCTTGGCATCGGCCGGGCGCCACAGCACCGCCACTGCGATACGGTCGTGCCCATCGCAGAACGCATCGGCTTCCACGCAGATACGGTCGCCCACGGTGCGCTTGACCGGGAAGCGGCCGTTATCGACCGACGGGGTCACCGACTCGATGCACACGCGCGGCCAGGCGGCCGCGGTCTGCGGGCGCGGGCGCATGCGCGGCACCGCCAGCACGTGCCGGGCCGGCACGCTGCGATAGACCCGCACCTCGCCCGGCTCCAATGCTTCCAGCGTCGCGCCGGAGAGCGTGCTGCCGTCCTCGCCCACCAGCGCTTCGGCATCGCCGAGCAGGCGCAGCAGATCCGGCGCCGGGACCGGCACCACATGATCGGCATCGCCGTTGATCAACAGCAGCGACGGCAAGCCGCCCAGCGGCTCGATCGCCACCGCCGTCAGGCCGGTGCCCTCGCGCAGCAGCGGACGCAACCGCAAGCCGGCACTGCTGGGCGGCACGCCATCGCGGGCCCTGATCGACAAGGGCAACGTCTCCAGCTGGGTCTCGTCCAGCAGCCACGCACCGCCCAGCGCCTGGGCCAGTTGCCAGTGCTGCCCGGCAGTGGCCACACGTTTGCCATCGGGCGCACCCACCACTGCGACAACCTGCGACGCCAACGCGCGCAGCGCCGTGTCTTCGTCGAAGAACCAGCTGCCGCGGCCGTCCCACCATGCGAGCGAGGAGAACGCCACATCGAATCCGGCACCGGCCAGCTGCTGCAAGGCTTCGATGCCCAGGCCCGGCGTCCATGCCGCAAACACCACCTCCGGTGCCTGCGCATGCACGCGCGCGATCAGCTCGCGCCAGCGCTGCGCCGGCACCTGCTGCGGCTGCAACAGGCGGAAGCCGGCCACGCCCTGCGAGGCCCAGTCCAGCAAGCGCGCGCTCCACCACTCCACCAGCGCCGCACCTTCCTGCGCATAGGTAAAGCGCGCCTCGGCCACTTCGGGCGTGGCGCGCGGCTGGCGCGGGTCCGGCACCGCCGTGCTGCGTGCCCGGAACCACTGCGGGTTGTCGCGCACCACGGCGCTGGCACCGCCCACTTCATCCAGGCGCACATCGAGCAGCAGCTTCACGCCGGCCCGGTGCGCGACCTGCACCACCTCGCGCAGACGCTGCGCGTCTTCCTCGCCGGTGGTGGCGACCTCGCTCAGCCGGCCTTCGGCGTCGCGTGCAAACGGCGGCGCGAGCACGACATGGTCAAAGCCGGCCTCACGCGCCGACCTGCAGCGCTGCTCCAGCCCGGCCTGCTCGCCGGTTGCCTCATTGAGAACACAGATCCGCATGGCGCCCCCTCAGCAGACCACGGCGCGCGCACGCACCGTGACGAAGGAAACGACGCGGGCCGACCCACCCCGCAGATCCGCCGGCGCTCGGTCACGACGCACCAGTCCAACTCCCGTCCGGATCGACCCCTGCCTACTCAAGGCCTGGTCGACCCTTCCTACCGTGACTGCACTCATGCGCAACTCCGCAACGATTCTTGACCCATGCAGTCAAGCACCCCCACTGCGAATTTCATGTGTCGGTGGAATTGACGAAAATCAAACAAGCCCGGCTGTGGTGAGGGCTCAGGCAGCGCTGGCCAACTCCCAAGGGTTGTAGGCTATGGCCTCAACCTGCAGGGAGAGCAAGGATGCGGAGCTACGTCATGGCAGCGCTGCTGGCCATCACCACAATTGCAACGGCAAAGGATCAGAGGCTGAGCCCGAGCCGTGCCGGAGAGATCGTAGGGCTTTGGCAACACGTCAGCGTCAACGACGACATCGTCAAGGAGGACTACGCCGGCTTCGTCCAGGTCGTCGACCTGGACAAGGATGGAGTCGATGAGATCGTCTATCTGAGTTCTTCGTATTGCTCGGGTGTCAGAACCTTCGATCGTTGCCGCTGAGCATAAGGTCGGTTGCCATCACGTTTACGGCAACGCGACGTGGGCTCGAACGCATTGCCAGAGCACGTTTGATCGACGTCCGCGCAGGTCCCTAGAGCTCAAGATGGCGACGTAACGCTCACTCGCCGCTTGCAGACCAGGCGTGGCAGACCGGCGATCTGCCACGCCCACGCCCACGCTCACATCGCCTTCTTGATGGCTTCCGCCTTTGCCAGATGCTGCTCGACGTGCGTCTTGGTCTCGGTCAGGTGCTGCTTGACCGGCTCGGTCGACGCCACCGTCATCATCTGCGTCTCGATCAGCTGTAGCGCGTCCTTGTGCCCGGCGATCATTGCATCGATGTAGGCCGCCGCGTAGTCCTTGCCGGACTTCTGCCCCAGCGTGGACAGGTCCTGCTCGCCCTTGCTTTCCAGCTTCTTGACGTCCGGGGTTTCGGCCAGCGTCCCCAGCGCCTTGGTCTTGTCCAGATTCTCGGTGTGCTCTTTCTCCATCATTTTCGCGTAGTCCAGCACCGCGCCGGTGACCTTCTTGTCCTGCGCCTGCTTCGCTGCGGCGATCTCGTGCTTGTCCACCGCCCCGAGCAAGCCAAGGGCGATGTCGTCTCCGGAACTCGCGCGTGCCGCGCCTTCAGGCGCCGGGCTGGCTTCGCCGACAGGCGGCGTGGTCGGGGTCGCCGCGCCACCGGTCGGCGTCGGCTCGGTGGACGCGGCAGGCGCTGCGGCCTCCTTGTCGGCATTCGGCTTGCAGCCAGCGAGCGCCAGCGCCGCGACGATGGACAGGACCAACAGTGACTGTTTCATGCTCCACTCCCTCTCGATTGGAGACAGCAGCATCTGCCTGCCCAGGTGAAGAAGGCTCATACACGTCCACTGCGTGATTCAGACATACGCATCTCCCGGAGGCGAATGCACAACGCCGCACCACACGCGTCACCGCGCCGCAATCGGCGGCCCGCTCCTGCGCGCGGGCGTGGACCTGGACGTGGTCAGCGCAGCTGTGGCATGCGTGGCGTGTGGTGGCACTTTCCTGCTGAAAGACGGCCTGGTTTGCCGCACACTACCGCGCCACATTTGGAGTGATAGCCATGCACAAGGCCTGGATGCTTGCCCTGTTGGGCGTTTCGCCGCTGGTCCACGCCGCGCCTGCCGACGACGATGCCACCTGCCGCAATGGGTTGTTCACCAGTGCGCCGGTGGCGTTCTCACTCGGCAAGGTCATCCCGCCGCGCCTGTACCTGCTCAAGGACACCGATGGCTGCCCGGACACGGGCGGGGCCGCATGCCAGGGACGCGCCTACGTGGTCAAGAACGATATCGTCCTGACGGCGCAGCGCCGCAATGCCTACGTCTGCGTGCTCTATCCCAACAAGGGAGGCGGCAATGCTGGTTGGGTCGCACAGTCCAGCCTGCAGATGCAGCCAAGCGCGGCCACGCCCACAGCGCAGGCGTGGAACGGCCACTGGCACGACGGCGACAACACGCTGCAATTGACCACCAACGCAGACGGCAGCATCACCGTCAACGGCGATGCGTACTGGCCCAGCGCCTTTCCCGACCCGGAACAGACGCCGGGCGGTCCGCACACGGGCTCGGTCACCGCGCGCGGCTATCCAGAAGGCAACCGCGTCGAGGTCAACGAAGACACGTGCAAGGTGCGCCTGCAATTGCTGGGCGACATGCTGCTGGCCGACGACAACCTGGAATGCGGCGGAATGAACGTTTCCTTCGGCGGGGTGTACCGAAAGAAGTAATCGCAAGCCTAGCCCCCCGGTGCGCCGCACGCCTGCAGTGGCAGGCGCATCGAGGCAGGCACGCCATCGACCACCGCGCGACATAAAAGCCGATGCCAAGCGGTGCAGTGCGGTTTACGGTGGCCCGCAACGACCACAACGAATTCGGCTCGCTCGATCCCGCAGCGGTACGGTGGATGCTGATAGCAGCAGGACGCGCCAGAGGACCTTGTTAGGGGTGACGCACCGCGTAGACCGGCGTCATCTATCATTGCCGATTGCTGTTTTGAAGGAATTGCGTTGAGACGTTCCGCCACGCGTTTGATGCGCGCACCGCTGCTTGCTGCCATGGCCTTGCTTGCCGCTTGCAGCACAACCAACACCACCAACAAATCGTTGCCGCCGTCGGCGGACAATCCCGTCAACACCAGTTACTGCATCGGGCGTCTTGCCGTGACGACCGATGTGCCCCTGCACTTTCTGGGGAGTTCCGCGCAGTTTTATTGGGGCGACATCGATACCTACCGCGAAGACGCCGCCGGCTACGAGCAGCGCCTGCTGAGCGCACAAGCATCGGCCAGCGATGGCAAGGTGCGCCAACTGATCAAGCCGGTGGAAAGGCTGGCACAGGACGATGGCAGGGTCATCGTCGCACACGCGGAAGACGCGTTGCCGCTCGACCCGAATGTCGTACAGGTCACCGGTTTCGCCCATCGCGATGGCACCACCTTTCGTTTCCAGAAGACGGCCATCAGCCGCCTGCAAGACATCACCGAACGGCGCACCAGGGAAATCCTGGCCTCGATCACCGGCAGCGCATCGCCCTTCCCGCCAGCGGCACAGTCCCAGCAGGGGTTTTGCGTCATGCACGGCACCGTCAATCTGGCACCCGGACACGACTGGCACGAAGCCTCCAGGGTCGAGGGAGAATTCACCCTGCAGGGGGCACGCTACCGTTTCAGTCTGCGTTCGCGCTACCTGCGCTCGCTGTCGTTGAACGAGCAGGAAGTGACGAACCAGCGCGATCTGCTACTGGCACTGGCGGGCGCCGTACCGGACTCCGGCCTGGCACCGATCAGTGAACTGTCGGGTGCCGCCGGCAACCCATCGCAAGGCAGTGCCCGCCTGCTTGAGATGACGACAGCCGACGGCAAGCAACAGGTCTACGAGTGGCACATGCCGGCCGTCAGTACAGCATCCAATACGCCGGCAACCTTTCTCTACATCTGGCCAGCGTCCAGGCAGGCGTCAGCGCAGGACCAGGCCAATTTCAGGCGCTGGGTCGTGACCCATCCGCAGCAGACGACGCCGCTGTTGCAGATAAAGCCAATGGCCAGCAACGGTGAGCCTCAACAGGCAACACCGGCAGCGGAAGAGAGCAGGTTGGTGTACCGGATGCAGTTGCATTACCACGGCGACCAGGCTGCCGGCGGGCGCCATTACGTGATCTACAAGGATGGCCAGAAAGTCGACGATGGACGCAGCGATGCCAACGGATTCACCAAGGCACACAATGCCGACTACGACCAGGTGTGGACAACCAAGGTGCTCAACAAATGAGTCCCTGCTTCAGTGCGGCGCACCCTGATCTACAACCAATCACGCTGGAGACGACCGGTAACCATCCGGGCAACCTATCCTCCTGAGACCGGCGCTGAAGATGGGCATCCAGGCAAGACGTCTCGCTTTCAAAAGTGTAGGCGTTCGAGCAGCATATCCGGGCTTTCAAGCGCGTTCTGGTTACCCGCCTTTCGGAATCCGCTACGCTCAAACCCCAACACGTGGACACGAGACAGGCAATGAGGCTGACAGCTGCGCAAATCCTTTCGACGCCTGGCCAAATCGAAGAGAACATCAGTAAGCACCTCGATGTCATTCGCCTGGCGGCGAGCAAGGGTGCGGATGTGCTGGTCTTTCCCGAGCTTTCCCTCACCGGTTACGAACCCGGATTGGCGCAGGCGCTGGCGGTGCAGCCCGCTGATCAGCGCTTTGATCAATTTCAGCTGGCAAGTGACCGGTACGGCATGCTCATCGCCGTTGGCGCGCCCACGAAAAGAGCAAAAGGCACCGAAATCAGCATGCTCTGCTTCCAACCGGGGCTGGAGCGCACAAGCTACTCCAAACAGCAGTTACACCCCGACGAGTTACCGTTCTTCACCGCAGGTACCGAGCAGCTTGTGCTCAGACACGCAGGTCAGGTGTTAGCGCCTGCCATTTGCTACGAGTCACTGCAGGCAAGCCATGCAGAACAAGCTGCAGCGTCAGGTGCTGGCGTGTATCTGGCAAGCGTGGCCAAATCGGAAAGGGGCGTGGCATCGGCCTATAGTCATTATCCGACGATTGCAAAAACGCATTCCATGACTGTCTTGATGGCGAACTGTGTAGGCCCCGCCGATACCTTCATAGGAGCGGGTCGGTCTGCCATCTGGAGCAGTAACGGTGAGCTCGTTTGCAGCGCTGATGCCTCCCAGGAGGCATTGGTGGCGTACGACACGGGGACCGGAAAAGCGAGCGTCTTCAGCTTAGTTTGAGATCAGGCCAAGGCCAGTAACAGGCAGCCCTGTTTGTGCGGTGACACTCGGCAATCCCACTTGCCCGCTGCGTCGGCAGCTGCGCGAGGACATCCGCGGTGGCGGGTTTGGCTTGACTGCATTATCAGGACGCAACGACCTGGGGATATAAGCCCTTTGCGCTGTTGAGCTCAACGGCCAACTTCCCTACCTTGGACAGTAGTTTGCCGATATCCTGCTCAGGATCAGCGTAGAAATAATCGATGCAAAAGCGAAGTGACGTGCCAAACTGATCGCCGATGGGTGGAAGCGCAACGCACCTGATCTGCATCGGCTCGCCCGCTCGCGCCGAATCGCGTACCCACCAGGAAAGGAACTCGAGTGCCTTAAGACCTTTCGGATCGCGCGTGATACCAAAGTTAACGGAGATGACAAGCTCGTTGTCCAAGCCTCCCTTTGTGCGCCTCAACGCGCCGAGCGGCAGGTCGGCATACGGAAGAAGACTGAAATCGCTTTCCGTGACATCAGAAAGATCCACCTTGTCCACCGCTGCATCGGTAATGCCGGGAATGGACGCAATGGCGTCTTGCAGTTCTTGTACTTCGGGCGGCATTGCAGCTCCAGACGAATTGCGTCGGACGATCGTCGTCGAGGCGCTGCTTGCCGTCAATTGCTCATGGTCTTGGAATTCGCCATCCACGGCGCGAAGCAACATCAGGAGATGAGATCAAATGCATACCTGTTGTCTTCCGGCATCGCCAGCGCTTTTAGCGCCGGACTCGCACGATCATCTTGAGAGATGAAGGAGCCAAGGCAACACTTATCTCATCGAAGCACAGTGGTATCGAAAGGCCTTGCGCGATGCGCACGGCAAACAGGGGCGTGGCGCCATTCCCGCTGACTAAAAGCAAATTTCTGAGTCAGCGGGCAATTTACGTCAAGGTGTGTAGCCCCACTGCGCGATGATGGCTTCCAAGATGGCTTGATTCGGTACGCTCGCGCCTTTACATGTCATCAGATATGCCCGGCGTGCCGCCGCCGTGGCTGACGGGTTGAAGGCCGGGCTCCATACCTGGATGGAATGGAAGGTTGCGATCGGCGCTGCACATTCTGGAGTCGGAGCACCGAAGCCGGACACGCTTGCCATGCAAAGAAAGACCGAGCAAGGATCAGGCGCCTGGGCGCGCGCTGGAGCGCTCAAGCCAAGGCTTAAAGCTGCAGCCAATGCGAAAGTGGTGGCAATGCTACGTAGCTTCATGATGAATACGTCCCTGGTAGTGATTGAAATGACGTGCTTGTCTCTGGGCGACCTGCGTTAAGCGTAGCTCAGCGAGAAAGCCCTGACACCGCTTGCAATGGTGTCGGCTGGGTCACCTGATGTTCCGTCTTCGCCAGAATGGCGGTCGTCAGGGTAGCATGTCGACCGCGCGCGGTGTGAGGGCTAGACACCGCCGGTTGGCGCCGAGCAGAGATGCACTGGTAGCTAGTCCAGTCCCGTGGCGCGACAGCGCCTGCTCATCCATCGCTCTCTTGCTTTTCATTGGCCCGGTCAATGTCGTGCAGATTAGAGACCTCAGCACACTGAAATGAAGCGGCGTGAGCCAACTCTCATAGCAAGCTGCGTTGATGGAAGATTGTCAATGGACATCTATCAAAGCCAGAGTTAGACAAAGCCTATCTGCCATCAGGCTGCTTGACCGTAAGAAAGCCAAGCGTACACAGGATGACACCCATCACGGCAAGGCCAATGACAACCAACTGCCGGATCTCATCGCTGGGCGAAGGAGCCTTGATTAGGCCCCTCAAGAAAACCAATGCGGCCACCGCCAATAATATGAGTCCGATTTTGCTATAAGGATTGATCAGGCCCCCAAGAGAAGGGCGCATCTTCTTATTCATCCATGAAGTCCTTTGTAATCCGCAGTGAGCGTTAGACTACTACCGTACGATATTCCCGCACTCTGGGCTCTTGGTCAATCATTCAACGGTATCGAGTCCAGCATAAAAATCGCAACCACGTTTGTATTGCGGATGCATCATGAAGGGATGAGAGGTCAAGTCGACTCATTAGATTAACCTGACCCCACTTCTTGTGGTCTCATCGCCTTGTGTAAGGTACAGCCCAGCTCACCTGCGGCGCGCTACGCCAGAGCTAGACAGTGTCTGCTGCATGTGCGCTGCGCACTTCGTTTTTTACAGAGAATCTGTCTGTAGAAGAGCATGAAGATCTTCGGGTCCGGGCGCTATGAGTGACGTTGAACCGTTGCATGTGGCTGTGAGTCTGAACTTGGACTTGGTTGATTGATCCTCGATAGCGCGAACACCGTCGATAACGCACAAGACGCCGAACAGCGTTGCATCGACCACGATTTGTAATGCGGCGACAACGTTGGCTTTGTCGGCAGGAGCGAGACCGCGATACCAGACGGACAAGCTAACCAAAGATTGTTGGGGCCTACGGCCCGGCGGGGCGTTAAGAAGTTCCACGCAGTCGTGAACGGCTGCATCCGCGCATTGGGTCTTCAGCCCGCTAACAAAGTCATCTGGGGTCATGTTTGGTCCTGGCTTTTGAAGAGTTCGCTAGCTTCCACCTTCAGACGATCGCGGTGTAGGCGTTTGAATACGGCGGAAAGCGAGCACAACCATTTATAGCGTATGTGAGAGCGAACTCGATAGGACGCGGGAACAAGCCTTGCATGTTCGGTTGCGCACCTAACGTGCGACATTAGGACGAACCCATGCGACTGAAGTTCTGCTTGCTTGCGTTAGCAATGGCATTTGCGCCACACGCACTTGCCAAAGAACCTTCTACAGCGTTGTCTGATGCCAACATCAGGACGCTGCTGATTCAACAATCGATCAATGCATATCCCGGCAACTGTCCCTGCCCGTACAACGCGGCACGCAATGGCAGCAGCTGCGGCGGATTGGAAAAAGTCCCGGTAGAGCATCCAGGCGGGAAAGTCACCATAGTAGCGCCATGGCTTGGACATGCGAATAGGGCAGATTGCCAATAGCCAGCCAGCCAGCAGAAATAGCAGCGGATGTAGCTGGAGTTGGAGCCCTACGAATGCTCAGCATACCTAACGTAAGCAATGGCAGAAAAGCCGTGAACAGTGCACCCAGAAAGCCAATCCAAAGAAAGCTGTCTGGGGTCGTAATGTTCCAGCGGGATGGCCAATAGGCAAAGTACGTGACGAGCGATAGGGCCATGGCCGCGATCCAGGCGCCTCCCATGCAAAGTCCGACTCGCAACATACGTTCCATGTGGACCCTAACGTTTGAGATAACCGGCATGACTCGGCTAGCCGGGACATGTCCTGTTGATTGAAGGGTTGGACGTCTCAGTGCTCATAGAACCACTCTAGGAATTCTCCTGCGACGGACTCCGACATCTCCTGCACCGCCTCGGCCACCTCCGCCGCCCCCTTTGCGGCCGCTATCGCAGATAGTGCGCACTGGAGAAACTCTTCACTCCATTCGCGCGATGATGCCGCCGCTACAAGCGCTGGCAGCCTTGACAGCGCCTCGAAGTACGACGCGGTCAGATCTTTGGGCACTTCCAGCCCGGCCTTCTTGCGACAGATCTCGACCCATGCGGGGAATTGGAAGAAGACCGCCTCAACTGTGTGCGGCGCTGTGGCGAGCACATTGATCACATGCGGCACTGCTGCGAAAGAGGCGCTGTACACGTCTCCTTGGTGGGCAAGGGCGCTCCACAGTGAGAACCATGGTTCACTCTTGCCTTCCGATGTGGATAGCGCTTTCAGTTGAGCGAGCATGGCCGGGATGTCAGAAGCCGCTCCATATGCGTGCTGAAGTTCAGACCAGCGTGGACTTTCTAGGCTAAGCACGGATGTTCCTCAAGATGTGGAAAAGGGTCAAGTTGAGCCACCCCATATTTCCGGGTTCGCTTTGAGCGAGTTGCTAGGGACCGGCGACGTGCTGAAGCAAATTACGGTACTCGCGCTCCCCAGCCTCAGGTCCCAGGAAGATCAAGTCCTCAGTGATTCCAGACAATGACGCAATGCCAACGACGAATTCTTGGCCGGTCGCCCGTGCTAGGTTTTTCGCGAATGGCACAAGCTCAGCCGCTTGGGTGGGGCCAAACTGATCGAGAGGAATGTTGAGGCCTATACACCAATCAGGGAAATCGTCAGGCTGAAGGTCCGGCGTGCGTTCATGCAATTGATTTACGACAAACGCACCGAGGTCTGACCACCTGCCCACAAGCTGGCTAAACGCAGATATCAGCAACCCTTCCGTCGCCTTATTGTCAGAGCCATCGACGTAGACATAGACAGATTGCATAAACCAGCCCTAGTTCTGTTGGGGCGCCTAAGCGCGGGACAAGATGATCCTCGTTGACTGTCTGACTACGGTCAATTGCCACAAGGGCTCAAAGCTCACCGCCTTCTAGCTGCGCCCCTACTCTGACGCAATGTGTTAGGACGCGCCCTCGCCGGCGTCGAAGATGGCTCGCCCAAAGCGGGGGAGATGGGGTGCTTAGCAGGTGATCGGGTTGGTCCAACGCGGGATGCAGGATGACGGAGGGGTGCTCCCTCTGTGTGCTCCTCCGCGCGGGGAGCAGTGGGCGAGCACGGCGAGGCGATCGGCGTGTTGTGCGCGATCCAGGGACGTTAGGGGTGCGTGCTGCGCGTCCGTGACACCTACTCGTTAGTCCGTAGGTGCCACGGTGACGACCAGCTCGCCGTTGCGCATGCGTATGTTGAGTTTGCTGCCGATGGTGAAGCCGAGTTGTTCCAGCCAGCGGCCGCGCAGGCGCAGGGTGGGGATGCGTTGGTGGCTGTCGGGGTAGTAGCCGTAGCCGACGGTGCAGTGTTGCGGGGCACGCGGGTGGCCTGGGCGGCGCGGCTTGCTGGGATCGGGGCGGGGCTCGGGGATGGGGGTGCGCTCGAGGTAGGGCCGCGGTGGGATCGAGGGGTCGAGCGAGTGCCAGCCGACTTCGGTGGGCGGCGGTACCGTGGCGCGCTTGCGCGCTGGCTTGGGACTAGACGTGGATCGACGCATGGCAAAGCCCTCCTTGACGAACAGGCCCCGCCGCCGGGTGGCGACGGGATGTCGGGAGGTTAGAAACCGCTAAGAGTCGGCGGGCGTATTTCCCCGAGGGGTGTTGTATTAGCCACCCTCCCGACGCAGGCATCGCGTCGGTTGCACCCGCAAGACGCTGCAGGCACAAAAAACCCACCGGTTTGACGGAGGTGGGTACCGCTCTTAGAGGAGTTTCTACGCTCCTTGTGGTAGAGATTGCTGCGGGTTGGTTGGGATGTCAACTGCTTTGCGCGGTAAAGCACTGCTCGAAAGCCAACAAGGTCGTCATCGTTTCAGATTAGGTATAAAATGGCTCTGATGCGTTATCTTTACTTAAAAGAGACTGTAATGTAAGGAGGTATACCTACGTTCAATGAACAGCTAAATACCCCCTGTTCAGGAATCCAATCTTGCTTCGCCAAGCTACAATTTTGACGGAAATCGGCGATATTTAATTCATTACCATTAAATCCCGCAAGCTCGGCCGGATTGCCTTGGAATTTGATTACAAGTGTCTTATCAGCAGGCCCCGCCCCTTCAAGGCCCGATGTGACAACACGCCATTTTACGGGACCACGTTCCATTTGCGTTCCAAGAATTACAACCGGCATATTGCCTCCAATTATTGATGCCTAACCTACAGGTCAAATGAGACCTACCTCTGAGATATAGCTGCCTGCTTTATAAATTAACTCAGCTCTTTCATTCATTTTTATGTTTAACCCTCACTCAAACCGCATTCTTTAAATAAAATTTTCCAGTCGAATTTTTTGCCGTTTGTACTGAAGCAACAGCTCGTCAAAGAGTGGGCAGAGCGCAGATACAAGTACTGAGTTGATCTTCACAAACTCGGCCTTACGCTTGGTGGTGAAAGTTCTGATTCGTTCGGCGCGATGTAGCGTCAGACGGTCATAGGTCAAGTTCGTATCATCCTTCCACGTCTCTTTAGAATACATGTATAGCAATTCGATCTTTCGAAGCTGAGGATCCATGTGAGAGTGCCTGTGAATCAGCTTGTGTCGATCTTGCGCGTGATTCTCGATTGTTTTTTTGACGGCCTTCAACAGCTTCGGTACTGGCGTGCGGGAGACATGAAGATTGCTGACAATCAAACCATGTGTAGCCAGTTCATCTGACACGCAAAGATGGAAGACAGCGTTTGTCAGCTGCAGGCAACGGTCGTATACCGACTGCAACCTGATGAGATAATTCTCGATGTTGTAAAGCAGATGGGCGGGTCGTTTGATTCCTAGATCTCTTGCTTTCTTACCGTATCCAAAGTCGGTCATAAAGTGCACGGCTTGATAGAGCTGCTCCACCCAACCTATCACGTGTGCGAGAGTAAACCCGACGCGCATTACATAGAACTGAAGCTCATCGACGGGGATTGAATCGTCAAGGTCGTCCATAAGCCCTATGCCAAACGCTTTCTGCAATTCTGCATTGTCTTGCGTCACGGCAGTAAACATAGCGTGCCGATAAAGATCGTCGAGTAACACCTATTTCCCCATTAAGGCTGAAGCTAACAAGTTGCACCGCAACCGCTTAATTTTCATTTTTTTAAGTGTCGTGGACCGCGCAAGGCTCCTAAAAAATAGATTTGATCCCATTTGCCTGAATTATTGGTAAGGGGCTTACTACCAGGGCACACTCATTCATTTATAATTAAAAATTATCGCTCAAAATTCGTTTTTCGAAGTCGCGCCGCAAATTAATTCGGATTAAATTAATTTTAGATGGCTGCCTGATCAAATTAACCGAGCGCGTATTGCAACTGGTCAAAATAATATTCAATATTCTCATAGTTTTGGTGCTTCCAGTAGAAGCGGGCTTGCCGATGCACTTTCATATGGGCAAAAAGCCGAAATTCTGCAATCTGTGGGAAAACCCTTTTCGCGGCTGCGTGCGATCCTTCGTCTATTTCATTGAAGTATTCTTCTCCTACCCCTGGGTTATCGAAGCTGCGAACTATCTCACCCACAATTGTTACAGATGCAGTGAAGTGGGCCAGGTCGATGATGTCGAGTGCATAGTCCTCAAGCGAAAGGTGAGCGGCAGCTCGATCAGCGTGCTGCTTGAGCAGTCCAATCCGCTTATGCAGGCAGCCGCTCTTTTTGAGGAGAACGCTATCACTCTTGGAATACTCAGAGAAAAAACTACGCAAGAATAATAATGCACTCAAACACTCATCTGCATTTTTATCGGAATACTTTTCCCAGTGTTTCGCGTGCTCTGAGAGTACTTGATCCGAAATCTTACCAAAGTTCGCTCCTGTGAGATCAGGCTTCGCCGCATGATCGAACATCTTTCGGCATGCCAAGGTGAGCGTATTTAGGTCAGAGAACTCGGAGTAGGTCTGCGCGATCTTGAATGGGTAATCACTTGTTGTTTTTGCCACCCCACGCGCTGAAGCTGAGCCCAAAAAGTAGTAGAACGCGGGAATACACATGCTGGCGCGTGAGAATACACCTCTCAGGAAGTGGAGCGATCGGTTCGTTCCAACGAGACGGAAGGGTTCGTCTGTTCGGAGCATCTTCGTTGCTCGAGTTGCCAGGTCATCCATTGGGGTGTCCCGAAACGGGGTCAGGTTGACTTCTTAAGTGACTTGACCTCGTTCCTCCAGGCCCTCAGCGTCACCGAACGTCAGTTGCATGGATGATTCTTCACTCTGTGACAATAGTGTGGCGCATCTGCTGTGCTTTGTTCAGAGGTTCCTTAAGTGAACCTGACCGCGTTACTCGGCAGAAAATATTTCGCGCCATATCAAACCCATTCGCGCAACTGCTTCAGCTACGGAATTTACTCCAAGGCGTTCTTGACTATCTGTATGTCCGTATTTTGGAAAAGTCACGTAATTATTCCTAAACCAAGTTAAGCTACGCAGTAAATTTGCTTCGGCTGGAGTAATCGGTAGCGCGCTGGCCGATCATTCGGTCAGCCTACGCTGATTGATGACACCAAACGGAATGTGGACGGACGGAACAACAGCACTAGCGGATTTCAGATGACCCGACTGATCGTCGAAGAAGATATGAGGCTTCAGAACCCCCAGCACTTTCCCTTTTTCGATACCCCCAAGAAAGAATGCGTCGTTCGCCATAACACCCCAATCCTTCAGCGTATTTAGTGCTCGCTCATGTGAAGGCGCATTGCGGGCCGTAACAATCGAGACGCGAATACGGTTCTCGTAATCTGGGTGGGTTACCTTGTGATTTTCCTCGATCGACTGAATTTTCGATACTCTGATCAGAAATTCCTTAAGCGGCCCCGGATTGTGCGGCTGCATTACATTCAGCACCTCGTGCGCATGAAACTCAGTTAGCCCCGATTTCTGCATGACGGACTCGGATTCGTCGCCCGCCAGGACTCCATCGAAGTCGAATGCAATACGGAGGGTTTTGTCCTCCTCATCGTCGTTGAACTGGGAATCCAATACTTGCCCGGCGGGATGACCTGCTTTGATGGCGGCGTCCACATCCTCCTTATTTCCAGAAAGAAAGAGTGAAATATTTAGCGCCGGAATGTACTCGTACGGGGAGCGCCCCTGCATGAAGATTGCCCGGGTCATTCCGAGCCCATAGTGCTCGATAGTCTTCATAACACGCAACCCAGTGTCCGGATCATTTCGAGATAGCAGCACGACCTCGACAAAAGGATCTGAGGGATCGGCGCTCAAATCGTTTAGGGACAGCAGGCGTTTGATGAAAGGAAAGGCAATCCCCTTCGGCAGGGCGACGTTGAGGTTCTTCTCCTGAAACTTTCGATACTCCTCTTCTCCATCGCGCTTAAAGATCGCATCTGAGTCTCTAAGATCGAAGACGGCACTAGAAGCGACACCAATGACCAGTCGATTGTCTAGCTCGTAAGGCATCCGGACTCCCTATTGTTGGTTCTATACGCTAAATAGTTGAATCAAACCGCGCAGCAAAGCGAAGTCGGCTTGAATGATTGTTAGGCCCTAGCTGACACGGCGGACGTGAGCAGAAGTTCCCGCAACTTGCATGGTGTGTCCACCACCCGCATCAAAGATCAGGACCCCGGGTCTGTACGCGTATTTGTACTCGTACTTGTATCGGGCTTGTTCCCAAACCTGCCCGTTCACTAGTTGGTACCTCGACTCTCCTTCCCAGCCAAGAAATTCATCATTGATTTGACTTTCGATGACGTCATGGATTTCACGGACCGCAACAGACTCAGTCTGTCCCACCACTTGCAAGTACAGCCGATTGTTTGCACTTACGGGTTGAATTCGAGGCATGTAAGCGTAGTAATACCAGTGTTTATACTCATCTTGAACCCAGTAAGTTCCGTTTGTAAGCTTAAATAAAAATTCTTCATCGAAGCCCTCAAGCTCGCCATCGATCTGACCTTTGAGCACTATTCGCGGGGCGTTCATGAACTCTCCATGTCGGGTTTCGCATCTAAGTTAGGCCGCGCCGCGAAGCTACGCCGGCTTGGACCAATTTTTAGTTGACAGCCTACGTTCTCGACTTATCAATGAGGTAGTTCGCAAACGCCGTACAGGCGACGAGCATAAACTTGGAGTCGGCGAAGGTAAGCGACGGCTCATCCAACATCGCGTGTCTAATTCCGCCTGAGTCAGACGTGTAGCCGTAAAGCTTCGCTAGTGCAGAACGTAGTGCAGGGTGAATTATACCCTTTTCTTCAAGAGGCTTGAGTGCTTGACCCAGTGTGGCGGACGAGTCTCCTGTTAAATCCTTACAAAGCGACTCAACTGCACTAATGGACTCTTTGATCGAGTTGCGGTGGTCTGGCGCTGCCCGGTCTGACAACATTTCCAATGCCGTCTTAAAATGTTTGACAGCACCCGCATTGAGTTGGCGGCTGCCTAGCGCTTGCTCAATACTATCAAGTTCTTCGGGCGCCGTAATTGGTGTGACACACCCTTCGACTATCCGATAGCCGGATAGGTGCTCTTCGAGTACGCGATTAGCGAACTTTTGAAGAGAAGTATCACTCTGCTCAGGCGCATAAGCAATAATAAACTCGATTAAGTCATAGCATTCGTTCCAGCGCGCTTTGAAATACCAGTCTCGGATGTACGCGATCGCTTCCTCTATGTACTTAGGCGAGCGATCAATTGGTAGGTTAAAGAATCGGTGCCAAAGCTGATAGACGAGCATCTGGAGGTTCGACCTCTCGACTTGCTGATACTCAAGTCGATTTTCGAAATTTGACCATACGATAATGTGCAGCGCATCCCATAGCGCGTTTCGCAGCGGTAGGTCAATGTCGTCCGTCTGGATCAGACTTTTAACCTGCCTAAGGCCCATTCTTTCGGAAAACGACATCCCCCCTCCCTGTCAGCTGACGCCTGAATTAAGCCGAGCCGTGAGGCGGCTTCGGCTCGAATGAATTGCTATGACACACCCCGAATCCAAGCGGCTAGCACTGATAGCGGTCACGGATGTGATCGTTGTAGTAACCGCCTTTTGAGCCCGCATTGAGAAGCCCCTGAAACACGTGCAAGGGCACACCGCAGAAATCGTACGTGTGGCCCTGCACGAACTGAATTTTCATACGCATGTTGGCCGGGTCGTAGCCAATAGCGCTGATGGCTGACGAGGCTACGCGAATCATATCCATCGATTTTCCTAGCGCTTGAATTGAGTGGGACTACATCGTGGCTGCCGCTTGGATCAATTGTCAGTACTAAGCTTCGTCATATTGCGATGGCGAGCCAGCAGCATGCGGAGTATCAGAAGTGCCGGGAACGCAAGGACGGCGACTCGCAGCTGAAGCGTCGGCATCACACCCTCTTTCGGCCAGAACAAAAGCCAGATCGCGAGTGCCGCGAGGCAGCACAGTGTCAGCATCAGCAATCGCTTGGCGACGCGTAAGGAAAACGGCATTGCCAGCGCGGGAGCGGCCATTACTAGAAATCCAATTCCGCTGATCAATGCGCCCGTCTGCCCTTCACGTACCTGGCCTACTGCAACCAGCGCCACCAGCAGTGCGCCTGTCGCCGCGAGCATGACGCCGGCAAGGCCGGCGAGCAGCTTCAGGAGTTTTTGATAATGCATTCTTCGCGTCCTAGTTCCAGCATTACGCAGCACTTCCGAGTGGCGTTGGCTTGAGGCTTGCTAGGACTTGTGACGCCGATAGTGGTTGTTGGTACTGGTGCTGCGGTAGCTGCCACCCTTGTGCGAAGCACCGTGGCCTGCGCTGTAGTGACCGCCGTGACTGGTGGTGTGGTGCGTGCCGGCGGCCCTGACGCGCGCTTGCGCTGTTGCGGTAAACAAACCGAGTGCGGCCACGCTAAGTGCCACGATGCTCCATGCCTTGCTCAACATTGTTTCTTCCCCCTGAAGAAATGTGTGGCTTTGCGGCTGCATTACATACTGCGTGACTTGATCCTCGCCGAGTTTTTGGGTTGCGTCAATGCGGTTGCGCGAGTGGTCGTTGGCTTTGTCGGCCTTATCCTCATCCGCCCTGCGGGCACCTTCTCCCTCGTACGTGAGAAGGGCTTGGTTTATCGGGTTATTGGCTGTTTTCTGCGGTTGCCGGCTTGGCTGGAGTGGGTAGAGCGAGATTATTGTTGAGGTCGGTAATCTCTGGCGCGTTGCTTTCGATCACTACACGCAATTGCGCGGTTTTTTGATTTGCCGCGTTGGTTAGTGGCAGGCGTACCTGGGCGGTGATTGGCTGCAGATCGCGTGGTGCCGCAAGTGCCGGGAATGCAGCTCTTGCCAGTTCCTTGCCACGCGCATCTTCCAGCACCACAAACCCCGCCGGTGCATCGGCATGGCCGAGGCTGTGCACGGTCACCTCAATGGCATCGGCGGTCACGCGCACATCGCCATGACCAATCCCCAGGTCCGGGCGCAGTTCGACCGGGGTGGTGGCTGCAATGCGTTCGAGCTGCAGGACGGTGGTGCGGCCTGCGGGGAAGTCGATGTCGATGGCCGCGCTTTTTTCGAAAGCGACCTCTTGCGTTTTACCCGCGCTGTCGAGCTTGCCGTCATTGCCTTTGCTCACGCCTTGGGTGATGCGCCATTGGCCCGGGGCGACGTTCCAGCCGGTCATGCTGGCGCGCTGCGCCTTGTGGGAGGTGTTGTAGGCGATGACGGTGAAGCGGTCTTGCTGGGGTGCGGGGATGGCGATGGCGACCTGGGTTGCGGCCTCTGGATCGGCGAAGCGCCAGCTGACGGTGTGGCCGGGGTAGGTCTGGTTGCGCTTGAGGGCCACGCCGCCTAGGCGTGCGCGTTGCAGGTTGACCGTGGGGGATTCCACGCGGTCGCTCCACCAGTGGCCTTCGGTGTTCATGTAGAAGTTCTGCAGTTTCTCCCGCGCCTCGCTGCGGTAAATGGCGGCGAGATACTCGAGATTGCCGGTTTGCTCCCAGGCCACGTGATGCGGGAAGTCCGGGGCGCTGCCGTCGTCCTTGTTTGCGGCATCGATGAGCTTGCCGCTCCAGTCGCTGCGCTTGCCCATGACGTCGAGGAAGTTTTCGTTGAGCAGGGAGAGGCCGTTGGGGCCGCTGTTGGCCACGCGATAGTTAATCGGCTTGAGATAGCGATCTTCGCCGGTGAAGCGGTAGGCGGCCCAGAAGGTGTGCAAGGTGTCGGCGCCGCCGCTGCCTTCGAACAGTTCGCCGCCGCGGGTTTTGCCGGTTTGCCAATTGATCTCGTTGGGCAGCGCCCAGTTGCCCTTGGCGTTGGTGTAGGCGTGGGCGAGGTAGCCATCTGCTAACCCGGTGACGATGCGGCGGCTGTTGGGGTCGGCGTTATAGCCGCCCAGCAGGATGGCCGGGTGCACGATGGGGAAGGAGTACGGTTTTTGCCATTGCCAGTTGGGCTCGTGGTAGACCTTGCGGCCGCCAAACCAGTTGCTGGCAAACAGCAGGTGGCCTTGCGGGTTGACCTGGATGATGGTGTCGAAGGCCTTGACCGTCTGCATCAGGCGCTCGACGGTGCGCGGGTCGCCCCAGTTGAGATATAGCAGGGCGCTGTTGAGGTTGATGCCCTCCTCATAGGAATGCAGCTCGTCGGTTTCGATGGTGGACAGGCCGTTGGTGAACATGCCGTTGCGGTAGTTGGCATCGGACAGCGCCAGCATGGAGGCGTTGAGCATGTCCGGGTCCACGCCCATCAGGGCGACGCCGGGCCATTGCTGCACCAGGTCCGAATCGTCGGAGATGCCGCCGCCGAAATCGCCGTAGGCCACCTGGCGCTGCTCGATCCACCAGCGGATATAGCGACGGGTGGCGCTGAGGTTTTGCAGCTGCCAGAACGCCCAGGCGGGCACGCCCTTGGGCACGCTGGGCAGTTCGACAGGCAACGCGCCCTGGTTGGCGTAGCTGATGTCGTTCCAGTATTCGCGGCCGAGCGCGTGGTCCGGGTCGACGCGCAGCAGGTCGGTGATGTCGGCGTCCAGCCGCTTGTAGAGCAGCTGGCGCTTGGAGGTGGTGTGCTCTTCCACCAGAAAGCCCCAGTTGTCTTTCACCTGGTTGAAGCGGTCGGCGACGTGCTCTTTGATGGCCTCGACGCGCGGCTTGAACACCAGCTGCAGCTGGGTGCCATCGAGCGCGTTGGCATCGAAGCCGGGCGCGGCGGCGGCGATGCTGAGCATCAGGCTGTCGTTGCTGAGGATGCGGTCGCGCAGGTCCAGCCACAGCGTGCGGGCCTGGCCGGGGGCGACCGCGACCGAGACATCGATCATGTCGCGCGCGGGCCAGATGGGGTCCTTGATGCGGATGTTGAGCGGGATGCTGCCGTTGTGGGTGGCCGGCAGATTGAGCGCCGGCAGGGTGATGGCGATGCCGTCCAGGCCGTCGTGCATGTTCTCCCAGCCGTAGGACCAGCTGCGCATCAGCGCCTGGTCCGGCGGCGGGTTGCCCAGGCTGGACGGCACGAGGATGTGCACGATGGGCTGCTGCGCGCTTGCTGCGGCCTTGTCGCTGGGACGCTTGCGCGCCGGCGCCTTGGTGGGCAGCGCGATGACGGTCTGGCGCTCGCCTGGCGGGTAGCGGCCGGCGATGACATCGCGCAGGGGGGCGAGGTTGTCGTAGTCGGGCTGGATGTCGCTGCGCACGGTGTAGCTGAGTTGCGCGCTGCCTTTGGGTACCTCGCCCGGTTGCACGTTGTAGGCCCAGATTTCCTGGATGGGGGTTTCCTGCGCGGTGTTGGCAAAGCGCAGGGTGCCGCTGCGGCGCTCGGGGAACTGGTCCACGCTGCGCACCACGCCCTGGCTGCGTGCGAACAGCGGCTGTGCCTGTGCGTTGGGCGCGGTGTAGCTGGCCTGGCCGTAGGCGGCGCCGCGCAGCTCGATGCGGTTGAAGGCCTCGTCCGGCAGGGTGAGGTCCAGCGCCTTGCCGCCTTCGACGTAGGTGTTCCAGTCCGGTAGCTGGAAGTAGTCGTCGCGCCCGGGCAGGCGCGAGCGGTTGTAGACGCCGGGCCAGGTGGTTTCGGCGATGCCGTCGGTGGCCTTCCACATCCATTGCTTGAGGTCGCGCGCGTCGGTGAACTCCACCTTGCGGATGCGGGTGACCGGTGCGTCCAGCAACGGCGGTGCGTGGCCGTTGTCCCAACCGAAGCGGTGCAGGAAGGCGGCGTGCTGCGATGCCGGTGTGGCCGGCTCGGCGGTGGCGGGCTCCTGCAGGCGTGCCAGTGCGGCGGCGCCGCTGGCGTCGAGCATGCGGTCGTAGATGCGGATCTCGTCGAAGTCGCTGCCGCGCAGGAAGTTGTAGCGGCTCTGCACCTGGTGCGGCGACATCACGCGGCCGGCCAGGCCGAACTGGTCCAGCGCGGCGTCGAAGTCGAGCGCGCCGCCGTTGGCGCAAGGCGCACCGCAGTCCACGCGTGCGGCTTCCTTACCGTCCACGTACAGGCGCACGCCGCGGGTTTCGTCCCAGGCAAACGCAATGTGGGTCCAGTCGCTGGCGGCCGGGTTCTTGTCGAGCTTGAAGGAGACGCGGGTGCGCGCCAGGTTGGCGTCGGTGACGAAGGCATCGAAGCCGTGGCCGTTCCAGTCGATGCGCAGCCAGGCCATGTCCCAGCTGGTGTGGTCGGCATAGCCGACGCGGAAGATCACGAATGGCGCTTCGCCCACGGGATAACGCGCGCGCCAGAAGAAGCTCAGCGTGCCGCGCTGGGTGTAGAGGTTGCCGGGCGCATTCCACGACAGCACACCGTCGTCGGCCCATTCGATGGCATTGCCACGCTTGCCGGTGGGCACCAGCGTGATCTTGTCGCGGAAGTTGGGCACGCCGTCGCCGCGGGCCACATCGGCCTGCAGGTCGCGGTCGGCCGACACCCGGAAAAACAGCTCCGGCGCGGTGGTGGTGGCCGCGCTCACCGGCAGCGCGATCAGGCACAGCATTCCCAACAAGAACTTCGACACGCTCACCTCGTCAATTCCAAAACGTAAAACAGCCACCGCGCTTGCACGCGGTGGCGACGACGCACTTACAGACCGTTGGCGGTACGCCACTTGGGAATGTCGTCCTTCAACAGCTTGTCCGGCCAGGTGCCGTGCCAGGCATAACCGACGCGGCGCTCGTTTGGCACCTGCATGTACTCGGTCAAGGCCTTGCCGTCGCGATTGGCGTAGAGCGGGCGTTGATTCTGCAGGTCGTAGAAGCGTGCCCATAGTGACGCACCCGGTTGCGCGACGAGGATCACGTCCTGGCCGGTTTCCTGGGTGGGGTCGTCGATCTTCTTGGTGGCCAGGTCGCGCATGCGGTGGGTGTCGAACCAGCGCGCAGCGGCCTCGACCGCGGTCTTGATCTGTGCGGACGGGGTAGGCTGGCGCATCAAAAAGCGCACGATGCTGACCGACTCGCTGGAGGCCAGCGAGGCCAGCTCATACGCACGCGCCTTGGCCGGCTTGAGCGTGACCTCGTCGTACTGCGCGCCCCAGATGGTGAGCGTGCCGCCGATCCTGACCTGGGTGGCGAGCACGCATTCCAGCCCCTTGGTCACCGCCTGGCGCGCGCGTGCGCCGTGGCTGGCACGCAGCAGCGCGCCGGTGTCGCCCTTGCCCTCGCTGATGTCCTGCAGCAGGTTGAGCACGCGCACCATCGCATCGTCGTTGTAGGTGATCTGGTGATGGTAGGACGACAGGTCCGGGTAGAACTGCGGCCAGCCGCCGTTGGCGTATTGCGCGGTGAGCAGATAGTCCACGCCGCGCTTGGCGGCGGCCACGTACTTGGCGTTCTTCTCGGTCTTGTAGAGCGTGGAGAGATAGCCGATCTCGTAGGTGGTGGCCTTGTTGTCGATGGTGGCGTCGTCCTTGCGCCCGGGTTGCTGCAGCTCGGCGATTTCCGCAGCGGTGAAGGTGCGGTTGTAGTCGACGGCGACGCCCTTGTATTGCTTGGACCAGCCACCGGAGGCGGTCTGCAGCAACAGCATGTTGTCGGCGATCTTGTCGGCCAGTGCGGACAGCGGTGCCAGCAGCAGCGCGGTGGCGAGGGCGAAGGTGGTGAGCTTGCGCATCAGAACGGCCTCCAGCTGCCGAGGATGGTGTTGCGGTCCAGCGCGGCGGCCTGCGCAGCAGTGAGCTGGCGCGACCACTTCACGCGGCGCGACGGGTTGGCGCCGGCGCCGCTGCTCTGGTATTCGCTGTAGCGGGCGGTGGCCTCGTTGGCGGTGTTGCCCCAGTTGTTCCAGCCCTCGGACAGGATGTGCGCACCGAGCTGGCTGCCGATGAAGCTGACGCTGGCATACGGGCGCCACGGCCGGCCCAGGAACACGCGGCTCACGCCGCTGGCAGCGGTGACGCGCGCATTGCGGAACACGAAGCCGCGTGCGCTCTCCTGCGGGGTGGAGGCAGCGGTGAGATAGCCATCGCCCAGCGAGTGCAGTTGCACGTTCTCGAACAGCGCGGTGCCGGCGCCGAACACGAAGTCCACGGTGCCTTCGACATAGCAGTCGAGGAAATACGACAGCTTGGCGCCGCGCAGGTACAGCGTGTCCTGGTAGCCGAGAAAGCGCACGTTGCGGAATGCGGCGCGGTCGCCATCCACGCGCACCGCCACCGCCTGCCCCACCGGGCCGGCGTGATTGCCGAAGCTCAGTTGCTCGGCAGTGAAGTCGTTGCCGGCGATGATGACGCTGGACGAGCCGGAGGTGCCGTATTCGGTGCCGGTGGCCGGATTGATGCGTGAGGCATAGTTGTCGTAGGTGATGACGGTCTGGGTGGCGCCGGCACCGGTGAGCTTGAGCGCCGGTGCGTTGGACGGCACCACGATCAGTTCCTGGTAGGTGCCGGCGCCGATGTTGATCTGCGCGCGCTTGCCGCCCTGCACGGCGGCGTCGATGGCGGCCTGCACGGTGCGGTAGCCGGCACTGCCCTGCTTGGCCACGGTGTAGACCGGGTCGGCGGCAATGGCGGCGTTGCTGCCGAGCGACAGCCCCGCCAGCAAGGCGGTGGCAGCGAGAGTACGTAACACGATCCTGCGATGCGGTTGCATGCGTTGCTCCTGTCAGAACTTGTAGCGCGCGCCGATGTAGTACTGGCGCCCGGTGACGGTGTACTTGTCGGGCAGTTCCAGCGTGGAATCGACGTAGCGGCGGTCGGGGGTGTCGAGCAGGTTGATGGCCTCGAAGGTCAGCGACAGCTGGTCGTTGAGCTTGTAGGACATGTTGAAATCCACGTTTTCCACGCTGTATTTGCCGGTCACGTCGGCCGTGGCCAGGCGCTTGCCATCCAGGTCGTAGACGTCTTCCTGGGCGAGGATGTTGTTGATGTAGCCATCGCGATAACTGGTGGACACGCGCGCACTGAAGCGGCCGTCGTCGTAATAGACGGTGGCGTTGTAGGACTGCGGCGAGAGGTTGAGCAGGTCGCGCTCGGTAGCGGTGGTGGTGATGCTGGTATTGCTGCTGCCGGCGGTACTGAACAGGTAATTGATCTTGGAATCGACCTGGGTGTAGTTGAGCTGCACGCCGAAGTTGCGCCAGAAGCCGGGCAGGAAGTCGAAGGCCTGCTGGTAGGTCAGCTCGAAGCCCTTGAGCGGGCCGCCGGGCGTATTGAAGTAGCTCTGCACGTTGAAGATGGTGTCCGGCGTGAAGCCGGCCGGCAGCAGGTCCAGCGAGTAGCCCATCGCTTCCCAGGTGCTGAGCACGCGGGTGCGCTGCACGTAGCTGTCGATGTCCTTGTAGAACACCGCCGCCGACAGCAGCGAGCCTTCGCGGAAATACCACTCGGCGCTGAGGTCGTAGTTGGTGGAGCGGAACGGGTCGAGCTTGGGGTTGCCCAGGTTGATCGAGAAAAAGCGCCCGTCGTCGAAGTACTGGGTGGGCCCACCGCTGACGCTGGGCGACAGATACGCCAGCGTGGGGCGCGCCATGGTCTTGGCCGCGCCGAAGCGCAACACCACCTCGTCGCTGACATCCCAGGACAGGTTCAACGAGGGCAGGATGTCGCGGTAGTTGTGGTTGACGGTGGTGGGCACCAGCAGGCGCTCGCCGGCCGCGGCGGTGGCGCTGGCCACGCCGAAGAACGACTGGCAGTTGGGCGAGATCGCACCGGCCGCAGTGGCCGTGCACGGCGCATAGCCGCTGGCGGCGATCTGCGTCTGCACATAGCGCACGCCCAGGTTGCCGCGCAGCGCGCGGCCCCACAGGTCGGTGTTGAAATCCAGCTGCAGGTAGGTGCCCAGACTCTTTTCGTTGACGGCGAAATTGTTGTTGGACGAGCCGAAGTGGCCGACATCGGCCAGGCGGTAGTCGCCGCCGGGCACGCCGGTGTCGCAATCGCAATTGATGTTGAGCAGGTCGGCGACCTTTTGGAAATCCGGAATCACCCAGGTGGTGGGGAAGCTGCCGTTCAAGCTGCGGCCGAAGCCGTCCAGGTTGGTGCTCAGGTCACCCACGCCCACACCGGCCGGCAATGCCTGCGCCAGTCGCCCGTAGGAGATGTTGCGCGACTCCGACGTGTCCATGTCGTAGTTCTTGTAGGCCAGCCCGGTGCGGAAGGTGAAGGTGGGGCTGATGTTGAATTCCAGATCCACCTTGGCGGTGTCGAAGGTATTGCCCACCGACTGCGGGTTGAGCCGCACCTCGCTGATGTTGGTGCCGCGCGCGGTGCCGTTGCTGTTGACCGGCACTGCGCCGTAGCCCAGCCACTGCCAGTTATTCGGGTTGCCCGCATCGAACGGGAAACTCATGCTGGGGTAGTCGCCGCCACCGCGCCGGTCCAGCACGAAGCCGTCCAGGTTGGTGTTGTCGAAACTCACCATCGAAAACTCGGGGCGTTCGTAGTCCGAGGTCGAGTGGCCGACCAACGCGTTGACGCGCACCTGGTCGTTGAAGCGGTGCTGCAGGTCTAGGCTGAACTGCTTGAACTCGGTGGATTCTTCGATGTTGCTGGATTCGGTGCGGAAGTCGACGTTGTCGAACACGCCGTAGGTGAGGCGGTTCTGGTCGTCCACTTGCGCTTCACGCACGGCGATCTGGGTCTTGCCGCCGAAGTTGGCGGTGCGGTGCAGGTTGGCGCCGACCGAGTCTTCGCGCTGGTCCTTGTCCAGCTTGGAATACAGCATGTCGAAGTTCAGCAGGGTGTCGTCGCTGACCTTGAATTGCAGCGCGCCGGTGACGCCCAGGCGCTTGATCTCGTGGTCGGTGCGGATGTAGCGCGGGTAGCGCGGAATCCAGGCGTTGGTGGCGGTTTCGTAGGCCTGGATGTTCTCCGGCGTGTTGGCCGGGCGCGCGATGCCGGTGCCGCAGTTGGTGGCGCTGATGCCATAGCTGCCCCAGCCGTTGTTGCGGTCCTGGTTGGCCTGCGAGCCGACCCCGGCAGGGGTTTCGTTGGCCAGCGGGTTGCGCGGGGTCTGCGGGTTGTAGCCCACCGGCGAACAGAAGCCGTAGGTGCCGTTGTTGGTGGCGGTGCTCTGGTTGGAGTTGCGGTAGTTGCCGTGCTCCCAGCGCACCGGGTTGTAGCCCTCTTCGCGCAGGTGGCGCTCGCTGTAGGACACCGACATCAGCGCGCCGACGCGGCCATCGGCCCAGATGTTGCTGATCAGGCCGGAAAAACGCGGGTCCTTTTCGCGCGAGAGATCGTTGTAGCCGTATTGCGTGGACGCGGCCGCTTCGAAGCCGTCGAAGTCGAACGGGCGCGAGCCGCGCAGGTCGACCGTGGCACCCAATGAGCCTTCGTCCATCTGCGCCGACTGGGTCTTGCTGATGGTGACGCGGCTGAAGAGTTCGGAGGCAAAGGTATTGAAGTCGAAACCGCGGCTGCGGTTGACGCCATCGCTGCCGCTGCCGGCGGTGGCCAGCGCTTCCAGCCCGTTGATTCGCACGCGGGTGAAGTCCGAACCCAGCCCGCGCACGGAGATCTGCTTGCCCTCGCCGCCCTCGCGGTCGATGGAGACGCCGGCGATGCGCTGCATCGATTCGGCCAGGTTCAGATCGGGAAACTTGCCGATGTCTTCGGCATAGATGGCATCCACCTGCTCCACGCTGTAGCGCTTGGCATCCAGCGATTGCTGCAGGCTTTCGCGGTAGGTGGCCTTGACCTGCACGCGGTCCAGATCCACCGCATCGGTGGGCGTGGCCGGCGGGCCGACGGTTTGCGCCGCAGCGCTCACACCGTGCAAGGCCAGGACGATGGCCACCGACAGACGTGCGGCGGACAGGCGGACGCCTGCCTCGGCGGCGGGACGACGCAAACGGGCTTGCATGATGCACTCACTCCAATGGCACTGGCTGCAATGACGCGCTCAGCCTCCCCATGGGCCACCGGCGTCGACATGAGCGACCGACAGCACCGCTGCGCAGTCGTCGGGCGACTGTCCGCTGCGTGGTGCCTGACGCTTCCAACATCACGCCCACCGCGTTGCACGCGTGCAGCAACGGCAACGCATGCGCAGCGATCAGGCGTCGAATCGGGGCCCGCTGCGCGTGTGCGCAGCGGGCAGACAGCGGGTCAGAACTTGTAGCGCAGGCCCAGCAGGTACTGGCGGCCGGTTTCGGCATACTGCAGCGGCAGCTGGCCGGTCCGCGGCGAAGACACCCATTCGTCGGAGGCTTCGTTGGTGAGGTTGATGCCTTCCAGGCTCAGCTCCAGCTGCTTGCTGATCTTGTAGCGCAGCGAGGCGTCGAGGATGGTGGTGCCGGTCATGCCGTGCACGCCGTCGACGTTGAAGCCGGTTTCCGCACCCGGTGCCTGGGTGAGGTAGTCGTCGCGGTTGGTGGCCGACACGCGCCCGGCGAAGGATTCGCCTTCGTAGAACAGCGTGGCATTCCACGACGAGCGCGACAGCCCGAGCAGGTCGTTCTTCATCACCGGTGCGCCGCTGCTGGCCAGGTACTGGATCTGCGAATCGACCCAGGTGTAGTTGAGCTGCACGCCCAGGTTGGCCCACTTGCCCGGCAGGAAGGTGAAGGGCTGGGTGTAGTTGGCTTCCACGCCCTTCAATTCGCCGCCCGGGGTATTGAGCGGGATGCTGAAGGCGAAGTCATCGTTGACGGTGGCGCCGGTGCCCTCCAGCAACGAGGCCGGCAGGCCGCTGCTGGAGTACGGACGCACTTCGCGCGCGGTCTGGATGAAGCTCTCGATGTCCTTGTAGAACAGGCCGACACCGAGCATGGCGCCTTCGTTGAAGTACCACTCCAGGCCGAGGTCAACGTTGGTTGCTTCGATCGGGTCCAGGTCCGGGTTGCCGCCGGCCACGGTGCGCGCACCACCTGCCACCGCCACGGTCACGCCGGGGGTGAGGCTGCCCAGGCCCGGGCGGCTCATGACCTTGGCCGCGCCCAGGCGCAGCAGCAGGTCCGGAGCCAGCTCGGCGACCAGGTTGAACGAGGGCAGCGTGTTGTTGTACTTGCGGCCCACGGTGGTCAGCGCCGGTGCGTTGTTGATCAGCGCATAGCCGGTGGATTCCTGCTCGGTGCGCACATAGCGCACGCCGAAGTTACCCGACAGCGGGATGGAGCCCAGGTCGGTGGAGAACTCGCCCATCAACCACACGCCGCGGTCCTTTTCCTCGACGCTGCGGCTGTTGTTGACGCGCGGCGCCACGGCGAAGGTGCCGCTGTTGCTGTAGATGCCGAACAGGTCGGCCACCGCATCCAGGTTGGGCACCACCCAGCTGGACGGGCTGCCGTTGATGCCCTTGAGCCCGGCCTGTTCGGTCAGGTCGGCCGGCACGATGGTGCTGCCGTTGGCGAAGGTGGGCACGGACAGTTCGTTGGCGCGGCGCAGCTCGACGGTGCTGAAGCTGTAGTTCTTGGCCAGCACGCCGCCCTTGAGGCGGAAGCCGGGGCTGATGTTCCAGTTGAAGTCGATCTGGCCGGTGTCGAAGTCGTTGTCCACCGACTGCGGACGCAGGCGGATTTCGGCCAGTTCCCAACCGGCGGGGTTGGTCGGGTCGATGCCGTAGTTCAACACCGGCGCGCGGCTGTTGCCGCGGTAGTCGTAGCTGTACCCGTCGACGTCGTACTTGTCCATGATGATGGTGGTCTGCACCGGGTTCTCGTGCGCAGAGCGCGAGGTGCCGACCCGGGCATTGATGCTGAAGTCGTCGTTGAAACGATGCTCCAGGTCCAGGCTGACCTGGGTGAACTTGGTGTTCCACTCGTCGTGGCGGTTTTCCGAGCGGATGTCGACATTGTCGAACTCGCCATAGACCAGCGCGTTGTTGCGAATCTCGCTGTTGCGCACGATGGTGCCCGGCTTGCCGTCGCGCTCCGGCCGGCGCGGGGTGAGCCCGTCGCGGTTGCGGCTGAAGGAGATCGCTTCGATGTAGTGCTCGTCGCGCTTGGCGTCGATCTTGGAATACAGCGCATCCAGCGACAGCGTGGTGCGGTCGGTGGGCTTCCACTGCAGCGAGCCGGTGACGCCCAGGCGTTCCTGGTCGTGGATCTGCTGGGTGTAGCGCGGGAAGCGCGGGTGGTAGACATCGGCCGAGCGCGCCGCGGCGTACGGCGAGGCGGCACTGAAGTTGCCGTTGCTGGGGCCGTTGGCCCAGCGGCCGGTGTTGGCGCCTTCTTCCAGCACCTCGCGCTCGGTGTAGGCCACCGACAGCAGGGCGCCGAAGGTGTTGTCGGCCCAGGTGTTGGCGATCAGCGCGGCCACGCGCGGGTTGGCCTTCTCGGCCATGGCGTTGTAGGCGGCCTGGCCGCTGGCGGCGAAGGTGAAGCCGTTGTAGTCGAACGGGCGCGCGGTGCGCAGGTCGACGGTGGCGCCGAGCGAGCCTTCTTCCACATCGGCCGAGGCGGTCTTGCGCGCGATCAGCTGCGAGAACAGGTCCGAGGCGAACACGTTGAAGTCGAAGCCGCGGCCGCGGTTGGTGCCGCCGCTCTGGTCGCCGGCACCGACGGTGGTGAGCGCTTCCATGCCGTTGATGCGCACCCGGGTGAACTCCGGGCCCAGGCCACGCACCGAGATGGCGCGGCCCTCGCCGGCCTCACGGGTGATCACCACGCCGGGGATGCGCTGCAGCGACTCGGCCAGGTTGAGGTCGGGGAACTTGCCGATGTCCTCGGCGACAATCGCATCGACCACGCCGGCTTCGCCGCGCTTGATGTCCAGGGCCTTTTCCACCGAGGCGCGATAGCCGGTCACCGTGACGGTGTCCAGGTCGACGGCCGGTTCTGCGGGCGCTTGGGTGGTTTCTTGTGCTGCCAGGTGGCCGCTCAGCGCAAGGCCGATCGACAACGCCAGCAAGGTAACCGGTGTCTTCCGGCTGGTGGTCCGAAATTGCATGTCCTCCCCTCCCAAGGGTCCATGAACAACATGAAAGTCTGGTTGTGAGCGGCAATGACACCGCTGGTCAAAACGACGTTACCAGCTGAATCCTCCCGTAACATCTTGCAGCGCAGCAGAAAACGTCACCAAATTTGCCCAAAAGGGGTGCAAGCGGTCACTGCGCGTCGCATCATGGGCCTCGCCCGGCGCGTTTGGCGCCGGCTAGAATGACACCGATGGTCATCCTGACGCGCGACGGTTCCCCACACCGTGACGCACCACACAGCCGAGGTAATTGCCGCATGAGTCGTGCCCGTATCCTGTGCTTTGGAGAGTTGTTGCTGCGCCTGGGGGCGCCTGGTCACGAGCTGCTGCTGCAGCAGCCGCGGCTGGACGTGCATTGCGGTGGGGCCGAGGCCAATGTCGGCGTGTCGCTGACGCATTTCGGCCATGACGTGGCCATGGTCAGCACGGTGGCGGACAACCCGCTGGGTGCGGCGGTGCTGGGCGAGTTGCGCCGCCATGACGTGGACACGCGGCATGTGCGGCGGGTGGACGGGCGCATGGGGCTGTACTTCCTGACCACCGGCGCGATCCACCGCCCCAGCGAAGTGGTCTACGACCGCGCCGACTCGGCGTTTGCGCTGGCCCCGGCCGATGCCTACGACTGGCCGGCCCTGCTGGACGGGGTGCAGTGGCTGCATCTGTCCGGGGTCAGCCCGGCACTGGGTGCGGACGTGGCGCAGGCCACGCTGGCGGCGGCACGCGCGGCGCGTGCGGCCGGGGTCAAGGTCTCGTTCGACGGCAATTACCGGCCCAAGCTATGGCAACGCTGGCAGGGCGATGCGCGCGGCATCCTGCACCAGCTGTTCGCCTGTGCGGACGTGGTGTTTGCCGACTACCGCGACATCGGCGTGGTGCTGGGCGGCGAGTTCCCGCAGGACACGCTGGAAGCGCGTGTGGAAGCGGCCGCGCAGCAGGCCTTTGCCGCATTCCCGCAGCTGCAGCTGATGGCCTGCACGCAGCGCGTGGCGCACAACGTGGACCACCACAGCCTGGGCGCACTGCTGGTGCCGCGCAGTGGCGCGGTGGCGCGCGCGCCCAGCGAGGAACTGACCCCGATCATCGACCGCATTGGCGGCGGCGACGCGTTTGCCGCCGGCGTGCTGCACGGCCTGATCGAAGGCTGGTCGCTGGACGACACGGTGCGCTTCGGCCTGGCGGCCGGCTGCCTGAAGCACTCGATCCCCGGCGATTTCAATCCGCTGTCGGTGGCCGATGTGCAGGCCTGCGTGGGGGATGCGCGGTTTGATGTGCGGCGCTGACGCGCTGGGAATCGGGAATCGGGATTGGGGAATCGTAAGAGCTTGAGAGCGCTGGCTTTCGGCGCTCTGTCCAGGCTTGTTGCTAACGGAGCGTGGTGCGCTGAGGGCTGATGCGCCCGTGGGCGGCGGGCAGGTGCTTGCTAGGTGTTGTTCGCTGCGCTCACGCGCTTCAGGCGGGCGCACGGCTGCGGCGTTTGTTGGTGATCCATTTGAAGCCTGCGCTCAGCAGCACCACACACAGCGACGCCGGGACGCTGAAGAACAGCGTGATCAGCAAGGCGTGGTTCCAGGGCGGTGCAGAGCCGTCCTGCATCACCACGGCACACACGACGGCCGTGGTGATCAACAGATTGGCGATCGCCTTCAATGACCAGTGCAACCTGACGAAGCGCAGCAATACAGCACAGGCCACGCTGACCACAACGGCCAGCACCAGAAAGGCGATCAGTTTGTCCATTGGGGGCGGGGATTTGGGATTGGGGAGTGGGGATTCGTAACAGCGAGGGCAACCGGCATCGATTGCCGATTGTCCTTGCCGCAACGCATTTGGATCCAGCGAAGATCAACGATGCAGCCACCCACCGCGCTTGCGAATCCCAAATCCCGATTCCCGAATCCCTGCTCTCAGCTCAGCTCGATGCAATCGAAGGTCACGTCCGTCTCCACATCGGCGTCGTAATCCACATCGTCGCGCTCGAAGCCGAACAGCTTGAGGAACTCGTGCTTGTAGCCGGCGTAGTCGGTGAGCTGGAACAGGTTCTCGGTGGTGACCTGCGGCCAGAGCGCCTTGCAGGCGTCCTGCACGTCGTCGCGCAGTTCCCAGTCGTCCAGGCGCAGGCGGTTTTCGGCGTCCACCTCGGCGGGCTGGCCGTCTTCGCGGTACAGGCGCTCGCGGAACAGGCGGTCGAGCTGCTCGATGGTGCCTTCGTGCAGGCCCTTTTCCTTCATGATCTTGTAGACCATGGAGATGTACAGCGGCATCACCGGGATTGCGGCGCTGGCCTGGGTGACCACCGACTTGAGCACCGCCACGTTGGCGCTGCCGCCGCGCTTGGCCAGGCGCGCGTTCAACCGCTGCGCGGTGTGGTCCAAGTCGACCTTGGCCTTGCCCAGCGCGCCGTGCCAGTAGATCGGCCAGGTGATCTCGGTACCGATATAGCTGAAGGCCACGCTGCGCGCGCCGTCGGCGAGCACACCGGCGCCTTCCAGCGCGTCGATCCACAGCTCCCAGTCCTGCCCGCCCATCACGGTGACGGTGTCTTCGATCTCCTGCTCGCTGGCCGGCTCGATCGAGGCCTGGATGATGGTGTCCTTGTTGGTGTCGATGGCGGTGGCGGTGTAGGTGTTGCCGATCGGCTTGAGCGCCGAGCGCTTCACTTCACCCGTGCCCGGCAGCTTGCGCACCGGCGAGGCCAGCGAATACACCACCAGGTCGACCTGCCCGCCCATCTCGGTCTTGATCAGCTCGATGACCTTCTCGCGTGCGGCATCGGAAAACGCATCGCCGTTGATCGACTTGCTGTACAGGCCCGCCGCCTTGGCGTGCTTGTCGAACGCGGCGGAGTTGTACCAGCCGGCGGTGCCGGCCTTGCTGGGGCTGCCGGGTTTTTCGAAGAACACGCCCAGCGTGTCGGCACCGAAGCCGAACGCGGCGGTGATGCGCGAGGCCAGGCCGTAGCCGCTGGATGCGCCGATCACCAGCACCTTCTTCGGGCCGTCGTTGCGGACGCCGCGCGCGCGCGTGGCCGCGATCTGCTCGAGCACATTGCGCTCGCAGCCAAGCGGATGCGTGGTGGTGCAGATGAAGCCGCGCACTTTGGGATGGATGATCAACGTGGACTCCTGGTCAGCAAGATGCTGGCGGCATCTTAATCGCTGGCCTGCTGGCGAAACAGCCTGAGGCACACCACACGCCGCTGTATGGCGCTGCGTGAAGCCCGCCTGCAGCGCCTGGCATGCCGCACGACCGGGCATGCATCTTCCGCGCACGGACGCGAACGAACGGCGATCACCATCGATTTCCTGCGTCAGCGCCTGTGCTACTTTTGCGCCTGCCGTGCCGTGCCTGGCCGCGCCTGATGGCGATCGTCGAGGCTCCTCCCACCGTGCGACCGGTATCCGAGCGAATGTCTCTTCGAAGCGAGCGCGTCACGCAGCTGGGCTCCGTCCCGCGGTTTCGGCTTGGGCCCTTGCTGGTCGAGCCGGAACGGCTTGCGCTGATCGACGACGGCCAGGCCATCGCGCTGGAACCGCGCATGATGGAAGTGCTGATCGCGCTGGCCGAACGGGCCGGCGAGGTGGTCAGCGCCGAGCAGTTGCTGATCGAGGTGTGGCACGGCAGCTTCTACGGCGACAACCCGGTGCACAAGACCATCGCCCAACTGCGCCGCAAGCTGGGCGACGACAGCCGCCAACCGCGCTACATCGAAACCATCCGCAAGCGCGGGTACCGGCTGCTGCCCAAGGTGGTGTTTCCCGACGATTATCGCGGTGCGGTGATGGGCACGCAGGTGTGGGGACACGGCAGCCCGTATGTGGGGCTGCAGGCGTTCGATCCCGCTCATGCCGAGGTCTTCTTCGGCCGCAGCCATGCGATTGCGCAGGTGCTGGGCGCGATGCGCGCGCAATTGCACAGCCAGCGCGGGCTGGTGCTGGTGAGCGGCGCCAGCGGCTGCGGCAAGACCTCGTTGCTGCGCGCCGGCGTGGTGCCGTTGCTGGCGCAGCCCGGCGGGCTGGATGGGCTGGAAGCCAGCGCGGTGGCGTACTGCAACCTGGCGCAATGCCGTGGCGGCGATGTGCTCGACACGCTGGCGCGCGCACTCGGCGACTGGGCAGCGGGTGGGCGCGCGGTGTTTTCGCCGGCGCAGATGGCGGCGTTGCCCGAGTGGCTGCAGCGCCCTGCCCCGCTGCATGCGGCCATTGGCGAGGCGATGCGTCAACGCCCACCAGCGCGCGACAGCGCACAGACCCAGCGCCATCTGCTGCTGGTGATCGACCACGCAGAAGCGCTGGTGGCCACGCCCGGGATCACCGATGCCGACCGCGCCGCACTGGCCGCGGCCTTGCAGGCGCTGTGCAGCAGCGCGCAGGTGGCGGTGCTGATGCTCACCCGCAGCGATTTCTACCCGCGCCTGATCGACGCCTTGCCGCAGATCGTCGAACTCAAACGCGGCGACGGCCACGTGGATCTGCTGGCGCCGCGCGATGGCGAGATCGGCCAGATCATCCGCGTGCCGGCGGCCATGGCCGGGCTGCGCTTCGAAGAGGACCGCGACAGCGCCAGCCGGCTGGACGATGTGCTGCGCGATGCCACCGCGCGCCAGCCCGATGCCCTGCCGTTGCTGCAGCATCTGCTGCATGCCTTGCACGCGCAACGCAGCGACGACGGGCTGCTGACCTTTGCCGCCTACCGCGCATTGGGCGGGCTGGAAGGCGCATTGGCGCACCATGCCGAATACACCTTCCGTGCCCTGCCGGCTGCCGCACAGGCGGCGCTGGGCCAGGTGCTGAGCTTGCTGAGCGTGATCCATCCCGACAGCGATGCGGTGACCGCGCGGCGTGCGCTGTGGTCGGCCCTGCCGGCGCATGGCGCAGCGCGCGTGCTGGTGGATGCCTTCGTGCAGGCGCGCCTGTTCGTCAGCGAGCTGGTGGCCGGCGAGCCGGGGTTTGCGGTCGCGCACGAGGCCTTGCTGCGGCAATGGCCGCGCGCGGCCGAGTGGATCCACGAAAACCGCCGTCTGCTGCAGGCGCGCAAGCGGTTGCAGCTCGCCGCACAGCGCTGGGCTGCCGAAGGCCGGCGCAGCGATCACCTGCTCAACAGCGGCCGCCCGTTGAGCGAAGCGCGCGAGGCGGCGCGGCGCATGCCGCAGGATCTGGATGCGCTGGATCACGCGTTCCTGCATGCCTGCGAGCGCTCGCAACGGCGCCGCCGCGGCCTGTATGCAGCGGCAGCGACCTTGCTGGTGGTGCTGGCGAGCGCCTCGATGCTGCTGGGCTGGCAGGCGCGGCAAGCGCAGCAGGTGGCCGAACAACGGCGCGACCAGGCCCAGCAACTGGTGAGCTACATGCTGGGCGACCTGGCCGAGCAGTTGCGCACGGTGGGCAACCTCAAGCTGCTCGACAGCGTGGGCAGCCGCGCGCTGCGCTACCTGGAAGACCTGCCCAGCGCGAGCATGCAGACAGGCGATCTGATCAACCACGCCCGTGCGTTGCGCACCACCGGCGAGGTGCTGATGAACCAGGGCAAGCTGGACGAGGCGCAGGCGGCATTCACGCGTGCCGCCGCCACTGCCGAGCAGGCGCGTGCACGTGCACCGGCGTCGCTGGAGGCGCACGCCGAAACCGGGCAGACCGCGTATTGGCTGGGCGATCTTGCCTACCGGAGCAAGCAGCTGCCCGTGGCACAACGCTACTGGTCGCAGTACCTGGCCGCCTGCGAACAGCTGGTGCGCGCCGCGCCGCAGGATCCGCACTGGCAACTGGAGCTGTCCTACGCCCTCAACAACCTTGGCACGCTGGCCAAGGAGCAAGGCCGGACCGGCGCGGCGATCGGCTTGTTTGCACGCTCGATCGCCCTCAAGCGCCAGTTACTGGCGCGCACACCGGACAACGCGGCGCTGCGCTACGAGCTGGTGGACAGCCTGTCCTGGCTGAGCCTGGCGCAGGAAATGCAGGGCTCGCTGGCTCCCGCCGAGCAGGGCTACCGCGAGCAGATCGCCATGCTGCGTGTGCTGGTCGACCACGATCCCGACGCGCATGCCTGGCGCAGGCGTCTGGCCGGCTCACTGATCCGCGTCTCCAACCTGGCACTGGCGCGCGGCCAGCTGCACCAGGCGCAGACCGATGCGCAGGACAGCCTGCGCATGCTGCAGGCGCTGGTGGCCTTGCAGCCGGACAATGTCGCCTGGCGCCGCGATCTGGCGCATGCCGACGCCCAGGTTGGCTGGATGGCCGCGCTGGACGGGCAGCCCGAACTGGCGGTGCGGCACCTCGAGCGCGCCCGCCAGACCATGGCCGGGTTGCTGACACAGGCGCAACCGCTGCCGGAGTGGCAGTGGCTGGACGCCATCATCGCGCTGCGCCTTGAGCGCGTGCAGCGCACGCGTGCGGGCAACCACGCCAATGGCCTGGCGCCGATCGTTGCGCAACTGGATGCCCTGCACCGCGCCAGGCCCGACGATCTGCTCGGCCTGGCCGCGCTGGCCCAGGCGCTGGTCTGGCAGGGCGAACACCAGGCCGCCGCCGGCGACGCAGCCGGCGCACGCGCGGCGTGGCAGCGCGCGGTGGCGGTGTTGGGCAAGGACATCGGCAACAGCCGCGACAAGAACCTGCTGGACCCCTGGATTCGCGCACAGGTGCATCTGGGCCAGCGCAGCGCCGTTACGCAACAGCTCGGATGGCTGTATCACGCGGGCTACCGCCACCCGGGATTCGTCTCCCTCTATGCCCCGCTTTTCAAGGAACAGGACAGCTCATGACGGACTTCAAGATCAAGCTCACGGTGGCGCGGGTGGGATTTGGCGGCAACACCGGTGCCGGCGAGTATTTCTACAGCTTCGCCCCGGACCTGCTGATTGTGGACAAGCACGACAAGGCATCGACGCTGCACTATTACTTCGATGAAGACGTCGTCCCCCGGCATTTCAAGATCAGGAGCCTGCTGAGTTCCGATGCCTTGAAACAGATCGGGCAACCCACGATCAGCCCCGACGGCCGCAGCGTGCAGGTCACCAATGCCAATAGCGTCCCGACCCTGATCTTCCTGACCATCATCGTCGAGGACGAAAGCCGGAAGGACAAGAAGACCTGGTTCAGCTGTGACCCCCAGGTGGGCAACGATCCGCAGATCAACCCGCAGGAAACCCCGCCCCGGCCGTAAGCCCTGCGTCGACAACCGTCTGGCGGCTATCCGCCAGACGGTGTGTTGTTGCGGTGTGTTGTTGCGGTGTGTTGATGCAGTGCGTTGGCGCGGCATAGCGTGCGCATGCACGGGACTTGGGCCAGCGATGGCCAAGCCACTGCCGCAGGTACCTAAGGTCGACCTGCACACTGGACCAGTTGCCACGGAGGAGACTCCTGGCGGTCGCGATATATCTCGCTGCGAGCTGGCTGGCGTACGCGTTGCCGGGCGCTCCGGCCAACCATAGATGGCGCAGGCAGGCCTGCCGTGGTGTCGCCCGCGTCGCCTGGCAACGTTCTTACTTATCCCACGCAGTCCCGCACGCGCGGCTGGATGCCGGCCGGCGCGTTCGCCAGGCCGGTAGTGCAGTGCGGCGCCACCGGGTGCAGCCGGTCATCGCGCTCGGAGCCGTTGCTGAAAGCCACCTTGAACTGGCCGCGGCTAGACCACGTGCCGGGCATGCCGGTACCGATGCGATGGATGCTGCCAACGCCGCGCCCTGCCCATGACCGACAGGCCGGGCCCGGGCTGCAACCGCCCTGGTCGGTAGGGGCGGACAAGCTGTCGCAGGTCCGGGCCACTGCGCCCTGCGCGGTCAGGTCGCAAAGCGCCACGCCGACGCGCAGGTCGCGCTCGGTTGGCGACTGGGTGTGCAGTGCGGCCTGGACCCAGGCGCTCGGCAAGTCGGCCTGGGTGGGCGCCGCCCAGGCGCTGGTGGACAGCACGACGATCAACACGAACAGATACCGGACCAGGCGCATGACGGACTCCGCAGCGGACCGGAGCGCGGCGCGTCCCCGAGCGACCTCGGTGGCCGCCGGACGACCTTCCCGCCTGGCCGCCCACACGACCTGACGGCAACCTTACGGTTGTTGCCCAATCCTTCCGAAGCCGGCAAATTCCTTATGAAACAACGTCATGCAACCTGATGAGATCGTGTCCGATTCCCGATTCCCGAGTCCGCTCTGACCACTCCCCACTCCCCACTCCCGACTCCCCAATCCCCGCCCTCAAATCACCCGCAACGTGATCGCCTTCAACACCGCCCTTGTGCGGTCGCGGGTGCCGAGCTTTTCCAGAATGGTGGAGACATAGTTCTTCACCGTGCCTTCGGCCAGGAACAGGGTGCGGGCGATCTCCTTATTGGAATAGCCGCCGGCGAGCAGGCGCAGGATCGCCACCTCGCGCTCGCTGAAGGTCTCGCGCGGGGGCTGCTGGTCGCGGAACTGGTAGCGCGCCCGCACCGGGTCGGTGCTGACCGGCTGCAGCAGGGTCTCGCCGTGGGCCACCCGCTCGATCGCCTCGCGCAGGTCTTCCGGGGCGGCGTCCTTGAGCAGGAAGCCCTGCGCGCCGGCTTCGGTGGCGCGCAGCAGCAGGTCGCTGTCGTCGAAGGTGGTCAGCAGCAGCACCGGGGTGCGGTCGCCACGGGCGCGCAGTTGCTGCAGCGCCTGGATGCCGTCCACGCCGGGCATGCGGATGTCGCTGAGCACCACGTCCACGGTGGTGCTGACCAGCGCGTCCAGCAGGCCCTGGCCGTCGTCGGCCTCGCAGACCACCTCCACGCCCTGTTGCTGCAACAGCGCGCGCAGGCCGGCGCGAACCAGGATCTGGTCGTCGGCCAGCGCGATGCGATGGGCACTCATGCCGGTAGCCTCGCCATCAGGTGCATGCCGCCAGTGGGCGTGCGGCCAAGCTCAAGCTGCCCGTGCAGGGCGGCCAGGCGTTCGCGCATGCCGGTGATGCCGTTGCCTTCGCGGATGCGCTCGGCGCGGCGGCCATCGTCGCAGATGTCCACCTGCAGCTGCGCATCCACGCACTGCAGGTGCACCGCGACCTCGTTGGCGTCGGCATGCCGCACCGCGTTGGTCAGCGCCTCCTGCACCAGCCGCAACAGCAGCTCGGCCACACGGGCATCGGTGATGCGCACGGCCGGGTCGATCTGCAGGCGCAGCGCCGGGCGCGGGAACGGTGCGGCCAGCGCGCGCAAGGCGGTCTGCAGGTCCAGGCCCTGATCGTCGCGCAGCGACTGCACCACGTTGCGGATGTCCGACAGCAGTTCGGCCGACAGCTGCTCCACCACCGCGACCTCGTCGCGCCGCGCCAGCACCGGGTCGGCACCGAGCAGGCGCAGGTTGATGCGCATGGCGGTGAGCTTGTGCCCGGCCACATCGTGCAACTCGCGCGCCAGGCGCAGGCGCTCGGCATCGCGCGCGCTGTCGGCCAGCAGCGCGCGGGTGGCCAGCAGGTCGGCATTGACGTAGGCCAGCGCATCGCGCGCACGCTCGGCGCTGCGCGCGTAATGCGCGGTCAGCGCGGCGAAGGCCTGGAAACCGGCGTAGATGCCGACGATCAGCCACGGGCGCTCGAACCCGGCCTGCACCAGCAGCGCATACATGCCCGCGTTCAATGCCAGCGCCAGCAACAGCACGCGCACCGGCGGCCAGGTCATGCCCGCCTGCGCCACCAGCATGACCAGCAGCACCGGGGCGGTGCCGGCACGCGGCTCCATCCACACCAGCAGCAAGGCCAGGACCGCCTGCAGCAGCGTGGCGGCAGTGCGCAAGGCATGCAGCGACGGCAACACGGTGTGCAGCAGGAACAAGGCGGTGAAGCCGGCAAGCACGCCCCAGCGCCAGGCGCCCTGCGGTGACGCATCGGGCATGAACGACAACGCCACCGCCGCAATGGTGAACGCACCGGCCAGCCGCAGCGGATGCGAGAGATGACTCAGGGAAGAATGCATGCAGCGATGCTGACGGCCGCGTGGCCGCTCGGCAATGGTGCGCCTGCAGAAAGTGACTTCCGGCAGGTGCGATCGATGACCTGCGGCTCCTGCGATCCATGCGGCGCGTGCGCACACTGGCATCACCAGCCCATCCATCGCCACGGAGCCACGCCATGTCCGCTTCCAGTCTGTTTCTTGCGCTCAATCTGTTATGGGGCGGCTACGAACTGCTACTCAGTCGCCGCCGCCGTGCCGGCGACGGTGGCGCGCACGATCAAGGCACCCTGCAACACCTGTGGCGCGTGTTGTCTGCGGCGGTGGCCGTTGCGGTGGCACTGGCCTACAGCGGCCTGGCCCACTGGCCGCAGGGTTGGGGCGCGCCGCTGCAATGGGCCGGCTGCGCCTTGATCGGCAGTGGGCTGGCGTTGCGCGTGTGGGCCATCCAGGTGCTGGCGCGCTGGTTCACGGTGGATGTGACCATCCAGCCCGATCACCAGCTGGTGCGCAGCGGCCCGTATCGCTGGCTGCGACATCCCTCCTATACCGGCGCGCTGATGGCGTTCTACGGGCTGGCGCTGGGCATGGGCAATGCGTTGTCGGTGGCGGCGATCGTGGTGCCGGTGACCTGGGTCTTCCTGCACCGCATCCGTATCGAAGAGGCCGCATTGCAGCGTGCGTTTCCGCTGGCTTACCCGGCTTATGCAGCGCAGAGCCGGCGCCTGCTGCCGCTGGTGTGGTGAGAGTTGATAAGGCTGCGGCGCAGCACCACTGCGCTGGGCCTTGCCGGGCTTGCGTCCTGCAGATCGCGCAGCGGTCCACCGGCCACACCGATGGTCTTACACTCAGCGGCTACCCCGCCGCTGCCGTTCGTCTTCGATGATCATTTCCGCCGCTTCCGACTACCGTGCCGCCGCGCAGGCGCGCCTGCCGCCGTTCCTGTTCCACTACATCGATGGCGGGGCGTACGCCGAGCACACCTTGCGGCGCAATGTCGCGGATCTGGCCGATATCGCGCTGCGCCAGCGGGTGCTGCGCAACATGTCGGACCTGAGCCTGGGCACCGAGCTGTTCGGCGAGACGCTGGCGATGCCGGTGGCACTGGCGCCGGTCGGGCTGACCGGCATGTATGCGCGGCGCGGCGAAGTGCAGGCCGCGCGCGCGGCGGCCGCACGCGGGATCCCGTTTACGTTGTCCACGGTGTCGGTGTGCCCGATCGAGGAAGTGGCGCCGGCGATCACGCGGCCGATGTGGTTCCAGCTGTACGTGCTCAAGGACCGCGGCTTCATGCGCAACGCGCTGGAGCGCGCCAAGGCGGCCGGGGTGACCACGCTGGTGTTCACCGTGGACATGCCCACGCCGGGCGCGCGCTACCGCGATGCGCACTCGGGCATGAGCGGGCCCAACGCGTCGCTGCGGCGCATGCTGCAGGCGGTGACGCATCCGCGCTGGGCCTGGGACGTGGGCCTACTGGGTCGCCCGCACGATCTGGGCAATATCTCGACCTACCGCGGCAGCCCGACCGGCCTGCAGGACTACATCGGCTGGCTGGGCGCCAACTTCGACCCGTCCATCGCCTGGAAAGACCTGGAATGGATCCGCGAATTCTGGACCGGGCCGATGGTGATCAAGGGCATCCTGGACCCGGACGATGCGCGCGATGCGGTGCGCTTCGGCGCCGACGGCATCGTGGTGTCCAACCATGGCGGCCGCCAGCTCGACGGCGTGCTGTCCAGCGCGCGGGCATTGCCGGCCATTGCCGATGCGGTGAAGGGGCAGCTGAAGATCCTGGCCGACTCGGGCATCCGCAGCGGCCTGGATGTGGTGCGCATGCTGGCGCTGGGCGCCGATGCGGTGCTGCTGGGGCGCGCGTTCGTCTATGCGCTGGCGGCCGGCGGCCAGGCCGGCGTGGAGAATCTGCTGACCCTGATCGAGCGCGAGATGCGCGTGGCGATGACCCTGACCGGCACCCATTCAATTGCCGAGATCAGCAGCGATGCGTTGAGCCGGGTGACGCGGGAGAACGCGGTCTCGCCTTGATGGGATGCGGGATTTGGGATTTGGGATGCGTTGGTGGCTGAGAGCGGGTGGTCTGCGACTTGGCTGCAGGGCCCTTGCCCGCCCACCCTCGCAGGACACGCCGCAAGTACGTCCATGTAGGCGCTTACGCGACGGTGCGCGGGCAAGGACCTGTCGTGAGGGTCGGTGCGCATGGTCAGGCTGTGTGCGTGATGCGTGTCTGATCGAATGAACGTAGCGAGCAGTCGTCGGGTCAGTACGGGCTGCGCGCAGGAGCCGCGATGTATGCCGATCCCAAATTCGACCGCGCCCGCCTGGTGGCGGCGCAGTCGTCTTGTTGGCTGCTCTTAGTGGTTGTCGTCGCCGGTGGGCAAGTATTGCTGCAACGCCAGCACCGATTCCCACGGATCTGCACGCTGACGCTTGGCACGCTGCAGGGCCTTGTCCATCGGGAAGGCATCCGGGCCGCTGATCTTGCCGAGTTCTTCCCAGCGTAGCGGCACGGCGACGGTGGCCTTTTCGCGTGCGCGCAGCGACCACGAACACACGCTGGTATTGCCGCGCCCGTTGCGCAGCCAGTCGACAAAGATCACGCCGTGGCGCTTGGCCTTGCTCATGGTGGCTACGTAGCGGTCCGGGGCGTGCGTGGCCAGCGCCTGGGCGAAGGCCTCGCAGAAATCGCGCGCCTGCTCCCAGTCCGCTTCCGGCACGATCGGCACCACCACGTGCAGGCCCTTGCCGCCGGACAGGCGCACCGCGCTCTCCAGGCCGGCACTGCGCAGCTTGGCGCGGATGTCGCGCGCGGCCGCCACCACGTCGGCCCAGGACACCCCGTCGCCCGGGTCCAGGTCGAACACCAGCCGATCCGGATGCTCCGCATCGTCGACCTGCGCGCCCCAGGGATGCAGTTCCAGCGTGTTCATCTGCACCAGCTCGAGCAGGCCGGCGGCATCCTCGACGTAGATGTAATCCTCGGTGCCGCTCTTCTGCTGCAGCGGAATCGCCTTGATATGCGTGCCCAGGTGGCGGCCTTCGTGCTTCTGAAAGAAGCAGTCGCCACCGGCGCCATCGGGGCAGCGCAGCAGCGACAAGGGGCGGCGTGCGATCTCTGCCAGCACCAGCGGCGCCACTGCGCGGTAATAGTCGGCCACATCGCCCTTGCTGATGCCCGCTGCGGGAAACACCACCCGCTCGGGATGGGTAATGGTGATGCCGTCCGTCGACGTGGACGTGAATTTGGATGTTGTGGACTGGGACGCCGTGGATTTGGAGGCCGTGGACGTGGACGCTGCAGCCTTTTTGGATGTCGTGGTCGCGGTCGTCTTCGATGCCGTGGACCGCACACGCTTGCTGGCAGTGCTGGTGGATGGGTCGACCGTCGTTCTCGACGTTTTTTTACTCGCCGCCTTGCGCGCAGGCGCGGCGGCCGTGGTCGCAGCACTGCCTTTACCTGCAGCACGCGCCTTGCCCGGCGCGGCGCGGTCGCCGCCCAACTCGCTCATGGGTTTGTCCTCGCGCAGACGCTTGAATGCGGCCTGCCGCAGCAGGCCTTCCTTCGCCCAGCCGCGGAAGGCGACCTCGGCGATCAGGACCGGTCGTACCCAATGCACATCGCGTGGCCGCCCCGGGATGTGCGTCGGCAATTCCAGCGTGGCGGTGTCGCTGTGCAGCGCCTGCAACAGCGCGGTGATCTTGCCCAGCAAGGCATCGTCGAAGCCGGTGCCCACGCGCCCGACATAACGCAGCGTCTTGCCCTCGCGTTGCGCCATCAGCAAGGCGCCGAAGCCGCTGCGCGCGCCCTTGGGGTCGGTGTAGCCCACCACCACGAACTCGTCGCTGTCTTCGTGCTTGGTCTTGACCCAATCGGCGCTGCGCCCTTCGCGATACCGCGCATCGGCGAGCTTGCTGACGATGCCTTCCCAGCCGGTGCCGGCGCTGGCCGCAAAGACCTCCGGGCCGTGGCCGATCACATGGTCGCTAAACGCCAGCGTGCCCGGCACATCGCCCAGCACGTCGTGCAGCAACTGCTTGCGTTGCAGCAGCGGGGTGTCGCGCAGATCCACTCCGGCCACGCCGAGCAGGTCGAACACGATGTAGCGCAGCGGCTGCGTGACGCTGCCATCGAGCGCGCGTTGCAATGCCGAGAAATCGCTGCGTCCTTGCGCATCCAGCACCACCAGCTCGCCATCCAGGCGCGCATCGCGCACCGGCAGGGCCTGCACTGCACGCACCACGTCCGGGAAGCGCTGCGTCCAGGCCTGGTCGTTGCGCGAGCGCAGCTGCACCTGGCCATCGACCATGTCGGCCAGCAGGCGGTAGCCGTCCCACTTGATCTCGTGCAACCAGCGCTCGCCATCCGGCGCCTGCTCGCGCAGCAAGGTCAGTTGCGCGCGCAGCTCGGTTGGGCATGGCGCATCGCGCGCGCCGTCCAGCGCCAGGGCGCGGGTACGCCACTGCCTGGTGTCCGCACGCACCGGGCGCGCGCGTTTGCCGGCTGCAGTTGTCTCGGCGCTCGCCGTTGCTGCCGGCGCGCGCCGCGCCCGGCTGGCCTTGGCACGGGTTGCCGGCGTCACTGCAGCCGATGCGCCGGCGGCCTGCTGCGCCACCAGCGCATCGGCATCCAGATCCGCGGCGTACGCATCGCTGCGCTTGAACAGCAGCCATTGCGGTTTGCCGCCGCGCATCTGCGTGCGCACCAATGCAAAACCGCCGCGCAGCAACTTGCCCTGCAGTTCGAATTCCAGCTTGCCGGCTTCCAGTGCCGCCAACGCATCGCCTTCGCACTGCCAATGCCCGTGGTCGAACACATCCACATGCCCGGCGCCGTAATGGCCCTGCGGAATATCGCCCTGGAAGCTGGCATACGACAGCGGGTGGTCCTCCACCTGAACCGCCAGGCGCTTTTCGCCCACGCGCAACGATGGGCCCTTCGGCACGGCCCAACTCTTGAGCACGCCGTCGGCTTCCAGCCGGAAGTCGTAATGGCGCGAGCTGGCGTGGTGCAACTGCACGACGAAGATCGGCTGCTTGCTGGCGCGCGCCGGCGTGTCGCCGGCCGGTTCCGGGGTCTGGTCGAAGCGGCGCTTGGCGTTGTAATCGTGCAATGACATGGGCGGGGCCTAGCCGGCCTTGCGGCGCGGCGCCGCCTTGCTGGCGTTGGCTTTGGTGGCCTTGGTGGCCTTGGCCGCGGTCTTCTTGGTGGCCTTCTTGGCCACTTTCTTGGTGGCGGTCTTTTTGGCCGACCCGGTTGCCGGCGTGCTGCTCTTCTTGGCCGGCGTGCGCGTATTGGCCTGCAGGCTCTTCTGCAACAGCGACATGAAGTCGACCACGTTGGTGCTGGCGTCTTCGTGCTGCGGTGGCTCGACATCCACGGTGGTGGTGCCGCCCTTGGCCTGGATGCGCTTGCGCAGGATCTGCTCGAGCTTGCCGCGGAACTCGTCGTGGTAATCCTCCGGCTGCCAGGTGCCGGACATCGACTCGATCAGCTGCTTGGCCATCTCCTGTTCCTTGGGCGTGATGCGGTACTCGCCCACCGCGCCGGCCGGCAGCTTGAAGTCCTGCGGGTCCACCACTTCCTGCTGGTAGCGCAGCAGCAGCAGGATCAATGCATCGCCCTGCGGCATCACCGCGGCCAGGTATTCGCGCGTGCGGATGACCACCTTGGCAATGCCCACCTTGCCGGTGTCGCGCAGCGTCTCGCGCAGCAGCACATAGCCTTTTTCGGCCTTCTTGCCCGGCACCAGGATGTAGGGCTTTTCGAAGTAACGCGGGTCGATATCGGCGGCATCGACAAAGGTTTCCACCTCCACCGTTTCGTGGCTTTCCGGCGAGGCCGAACGGATGTCCTGTTCCTCGACGATGACATAGCTGCCCTTGTCGTACTCGAACGCCTTGACGATCTCCTTCCACGGCACCTCATCGCCGGTGTCGGCGTTGACGCGCTCGAAGCGGATCGGCTTCTTGTCGCGCGAATCGAGCATGCGGAAATGCAGATCCACCTTGCGCTCGCCCGACATCAACGACACCGGCACATTGAGCAAGCCGAACGAGAGCGTTCCGGTCCAGATCGGTCGTGCCATCGGCGTGTGACTCCGGGTGTTGTATGAGTTGACCCATAGCTGTAGCGCGGCCACCGTGATCCATGCGTGAGCCGTGCGTCTGCAGCAGCCACTGCGTCCCCTTCACTAGGCGCGCGGTGAACTGCGCATCCATCCCCACGACCAGGAGCACCGCATGTCCCGCGACCCACTGCGCGACCAACCGACCCAGCCGGGCGAACAGCACGGCAAGCGCGATGCCGAACACTATGAAGACCGCGGTGCCGGCGATGCGCCCGACACGCTGGTTCCCGCCGATGGCGACACCCCGGCCAAGAAGCCTGGCACCGCGCCGTCGACCGTGGCAGACCGCTGAAACCAGCGGGCTGATTCCCCGCCCGGCAGCACCGCCAGGCGGGCCAGGGTTACGCCCGGCCTGCCCGCTGCAGCTGGGCGAACTCCTCATCGGCAAACAGGCGCGAGCGCACCAGAAAGCGCACGCCCTCGCCGTTTTCCAGCGAGAACATGCCACCGCGCCCCGGCACCACATCGATGATCAGTTGGGTGTGCTTCCAGTATTCGAACTGCGAGGGGCTGATGTAGAACGGCGCGCCGCCGATCTCGCCCAGCAGCACGTCGCGGTCGCCAACGATGAAGTCGCCCACCGGGAAACACATCGGCGAGGAGCCATCGCAGCAGCCGCCGGATTGATGGAACAGCACATCGCCGTGGCGTGCGCGCAGCGTGTCGATCAACTGCAACGCCGCCAGCGTGGCCATCACCTGCAACGGCGGGTCTGTCTGCGTGGTGGTGCCCTGCATCGTCTGCCTCCTGCGGCGCGGTCAGGCCGCCATGTCGAGCACGATACGCCCCTCGATCGTTCCGGCGTGCATGCGCGCGAACACCTCGTTGATGTTGTCCAGGGTGTCGGTGGCCACGGTCGCCGCGACCTTGCCCTGCTCGGCGAAGGCCAGCGACTCCTGCAGGTCCAGCCGGGTGCCGACGATCGAGCCGCGCACGGTCACGCCATTGAGCACCATGCCGAAGATGTCCAGCGGGAACTGGCCCGGTGGCAGGCCGTTGAGCGACACCGTGCCGCCACGCCGCACCATGCCGATCGCCTGCTCGAAGGCCTTGGGCGATACCGCGGTGACCAACGCGCCGTGTGCGCCGCCGATTTCCTTCTTCAGGTACGCCACCGGATCGGTGGTGCGCGCATTGACCGTCACCGTGGCGCCCAGGCGCCTGGCCAGTGCCAGCTTGGCGTCGTCCACATCCACGGCGGCCACGTTCATTCCCATCGCCTTGGCATATTGCACTGCCATGTGGCCGAGCCCGCCGATGCCGGAAATCACCACCCACTGGCCCGGCTTGGTATCGGTGACCTTCAGGCCCTTGTAGACGGTGACGCCCGCGCACAGGATCGGCGCGACCTCGACAAACCCCAGGGTGGCGGGCAGATGCCCGACGTAATCGGCATTGGCCAGCGCGTACTGCGCGAAGCCGCCGTTGACCGAGTAGCCGCTGTTCTGCTGCGCCTCGCACAAGGTTTCCCAGCCACCCAGGCAGTGCTCGCAATGCCCGCAGGCCGAGTACAGCCACGGGATGCCGACGCGGTCGCCTTCCTTGACGTGACGCACACCCGCACCCACCGCCACCACATAGCCCACGCCCTCATGGCCGGGGATGAATGGGGGATTCGGCTTGACCGGCCAGTCCCCCTGCGCGGCGTGCAGATCGGTGTGGCAGACTCCGCAGGCCTGGATTTTGACCAGCAGATCGCCGGCCTGGGGCCGCGGCACCTGCACTTCCTCGATCACCAGTGGTGCGCCGAACTGGCGCACCACCGCCGCTTTCATTGTCGTGTCCATGCTGCACTCCGCACTGATAGTGCGGCCCACCCTAGGCGCCTTGAGGACGCCGTGCCTTGATCGAGGTCAATTCGCGCGTGCGCGGTTCATGAACAGCCGGTGCAGCGGCCCGGCGTTCCTGTGCCCGATCCATCACGCATTGCAGTCGAGCAGTAGCAGGCCTACGCATCAGAAAAACCCTAGCGCCTTCGGCGAATAGCTCACCAGCAGGTTCTTGGTCTGCTGGTAATGGTCGAGCATCATCTTGTGATTCTCGCGGCCGATGCCCGACTGCTTGTAGCCGCCGAACGCGGCATGCGCCGGATAGGCGTGGTAGCAGTTGGTCCACACGCGCCCGGCCTGGATCGCGCGGCCCATGCGATACAGGCGCGACGCATCGCGGCTCCACACACCGGCACCCAGGCCGTACAGCGTGTCGTTGGCGATCGCCAGCGCCTCGGCCTCGTCCTTGAAGGTGGTCACCGACACCACCGGGCCAAAGATCTCTTCCTGGAACACGCGCATCTTGTTGTGGCCCTTGAACACCGTCGGCTTGACGTAGAAGCCCTCGGCCAGCTCGCCATCGAGTGTGTTGCGTTCGCCGCCGATCAACACCTGCGCGCCCTCCTGCTTGCCGATGTCGATATAGGACAGGATCTTTTCCAGCTGCTCGCTGGAGGCCTGCGCGCCGACCATGGTGTTGGGATCGAGCGGGTTGCCCTGCTTGATCGCGGCCACGCGTGCCAGCGCCTTTTCCATGAACCTGTCGTAGATCGATTCCTGGATCAGCGCGCGCGAGGGGCAGGTGCACACCTCGCCCTGGTTGAAGGCGAACAGCACGAAGCCTTCCACCGCCTTGTCGAGAAAATCGTCGTCTTCGGCCATGACATCGGCAAAGAAGATGTTGGGCGACTTGCCGCCCAGCTCCAGCGTCACCGGGATCAGGTTCTGGCTGGCGTATTGCATGATCAGCCGGCCGGTGGTGGTTTCGCCGGTGAAGGCGATCTTGGCGATACGCGGGTTGCTGGCCAGCGGCTTGCCGGCCTCAAGCCCGAAGCCGTTGACCACGTTGAGCACGCCCGGCGGCAACAGGTCGCCGATCACCTCCATCAACACCAGGATCGAGGCCGGGGTCTGCTCGGCCGGCTTCATCACCACGCAGTTGCCGGCGGCCAGCGCCGGTGCCAGCTTCCAGCACGCCATCAGCAGCGGGAAGTTCCACGGAATGATCTGTCCGACCACGCCGAGCGGTTCGTGGAAGTGATAGGCGATGGTGTCGCTGTCGATCTCGGAGATGCCACCTTCCTGCGCGCGGATGGCGCCGGCGAAATAGCGGAAGTGATCCACGCACAGCGGCACATCGGCATTGAGCGTCTCGCGCACCGGCTTGCCGTTATCCCAGGTCTCGGCATAGGCGAGCAGCTCCAGATTCTGTTCGATGCGGTCGGCGATCCTGAGCAGCACATTGGAGCGCTCGGTGGTGGAAGTCTTGCCCCAGGCGTCCTTGGCCGCATGCGCCGCATCCAGTGCGGCTTCGATGTCCTGCGCGTTGGAGCGCGCGATCGAGGTGAGCACCTTGCCGTTGATCGGCGTGGTGTTGTCGAAGTACTGGCCGCTGTGCGGCGCCACCCACTGGCCGCCGATGAAGTTGTCATAACGCGGTTTGAAGATGGACTGCGGGTCGGTGTTGAGCGGTTTTGCAGAGGCAAGCGCGTTCATCATGGTCTCCTGCGGAGGTGGTCCGATGCGCACGTGTATACCCGCGCGAGCGCTAGCGCAATGTCATGTCATGCGCTGTTGCGCTGCGTCATTGCAGCGCAGCCGTGTTTCCCCGTGCCGTGGTGGACGTTGCGCTGCAGCGCATCATTGCGTGCACGCGGCAAGGGCTCCGCAACCAGGCGCCGGATCGGCCGCCGTGCACCAGCACGCATTGCACAACCATCAAATCCAGACGTCGTTGTCTGCAGTGTAGGCGCCGCCCGCATCGCCAGTATTGACCACGCCGCGCGGCTCGACCAGCAGCACGCTGCATTCGTGCTCCGCCGCCGGGCGGTGTTCGACACCCTTGGGCACCACGTGCATCTGCCCGGCCGACAGCGCCACCACGCCGTCGCGAAACTCGATGGTCATGTTGCCGTCCAGCGCGATGAACACCTCGTCCGTGTCCGCATGCTGATGCCACACGAACGCACCTTGCAGCTTGACCAGTTTGAACTGGTAGTCGTTCATTTCCGCGACGACACGCGGGGACCAGTGCTGCGACAGCAGGGCGAGCTTGTCGCTGAAATCGATCGGGGCGTAGCGCGTGTTCAACGGAAACATCCTTGTGCAGGGAGTGCGCTTGCAAGCTTAGTGCATCGCATCACCGGCAGTCACCGCTGCATCAACGCGGCGCATTGCAGCCGCGCGTGGCGAACAGCGCAAGCGGTTTGCCCGGCGCGATGGGTTCATGCGCGCGCGTTGCGGGCGTCTGACGCGCGCCACGCCCGCACCGCTGCGATGACCTGCGCACCGTGGCTGGCGCTGGCATCACGCGCGGCAAAATCGTGCGGCCGCCATTGCACCTGTGCGGCCAGCCGTGCGCAGGCGGCATGCCCGTCTGCCAGCACGTCGGCCTGCTCTTTTGCGTTCAACGCCAGCAGGAGCGAGAAGCCGGTGGCCGAGATCGTGCAGTTGATGTCCAGCCAGTAGCGATTGTCCGCACGCAGCAGAAACCAGTCTGCGGGGGCGTGATCGATGACGATCATGGTGGGGCCTGGTGTGGTGGTCAGTGGCGTGTCGATGGCAGACCGTGCGTTGGCGGGATGGCTTTGTCGCGCCCGGGGGCGCTCCTACGGGCGGTGCGTGTTGTTGAATGCGCACCGCCTGCGGGTGGCTCAGCCGCCGAAATCACGCTGCAGGCCGACCGTTTGTTGGAGCGCATCGCCGTGACGACGCGCGCGTTGGCGGGACGGCTTTGTCGCGCCCGGGGGCGCTCCTACGGGCGGTGCGTGTTGTTGAATGCGCACCGCCTGCGGGTGGCTCAGCCGCCGAAATCCCACTGCAGGCCGACCGTGTAGGTGCGGTCCGGACCGGGTTCGTAATAGCGGCCATTGCCGTCGTTGACGATCACCGAGCCGATGTAGTGCCGGTCCAGCGCATTGTCGATGCGGGCGAAGGTGCGCAGCCCACCCAGCGTGGTGGTCCAGCGCCGGGAGGCTTCCAGGTTGACCAGCGCGTAGCCGGGCGCACGCGCGCTGGCCAGGTCGTTGACCACGGTGGCGTCGGAGGCCACCGTTTCGGCGGCGAACTGCCATTGCAGCGGCTGCCACTGCCAGCGCGCGAACAGCTGCTGGCGCGGCACGCCCGGCAGGCGCGCGCCGCTGGCCACCGGTGCGGTGGGCGTGGCGCAGCCGCTGCTGGCGCAGGTGAGGTAGCCATCGCGCACGGTAGCATCGACGAAGGTGTAGGCCAGCTGCAGCTGCTGGGTGGTGCCCACCGGTTGATTCCAGCTCAGCTCCGCGCCCTGGCGGCGGGTGGCGCCGATGTTGCGATAGGTGCTGCGCCCATTGGTGTTGCTGGCCACGGCCAGTTCGTCGTCGGTGTCGGCGCGGAACAGCGCCACTTCCACCGCTGCGCCGCTCTGCGCGCGCCACTTGCTGCCGATCTCATAATTGCGGCTGGTCGCCGCGCCCAGATCCAGCGCCAGGCCGGCGCCGCCATCGCTGCGATAACCCAGCTCGTTGAAGGTGGGCGTTTCGAAGCCGCGCCCGACCGAAGCATAGAAACGCAGGTCCTCGGCGGCACGGAACACGATGCCGGCCACCGGCGTGGTTGCCGAATAATCGCGCTGGCCGCTGTCGTCGGGGTTGCGCCCGAGGATGTAGTGGTCGTCCGAGTCGAAGCGCACCTGGCTATGCCGCACGCCCAACAAGGCGGACCAGCGGTCGCTCCACTGCCACCACGCCTGCGCAAACTGGTCCACGTTCTCGACCTGGTCGCGCTGGTTGCGGCGCAGCGCGCCCTTGACGCCGAGCGTATCGCCAACAAAGTTTTCGTAACCGGTGCGGTGCTGACGCTGGCGATCGACGTTCGCGCCCACGGTCAGCTGCAACGGCCGGCCCAGCGCCTCGCCCTGCCAGGCCCAGCGTGCGTCGGCACCTTCGTAATTGCTGTCCAGATCGATCACCCCGCCCGAATGCAGCGGGTTGCGCTGCACCGCCACCGGGATCGCCAGGAACTGCTCCACGCTGCGCTGCCCGCCGTAGGCCATCAGCCGCAGCGTCTGGCTGTCGAACTGCTGGGTGAAGATGGCGCCGGCCTGCGACTGGCGCACCGATTTGCGGGTGTTGAACTGGGTGGCCACCGCCGTGGCCTGCGCCGGGTCGGCATTGAACTGCACGCGGGTCAGGCCGAGCGGGTCCTGCGCGTCGGGTGCGTCCAGATAGTTGAGCACCAGGTCCAGCCGGCGGCCCTCGGCCAGATCGAAGCCGAGCTTGGCGTTGACCGAATCGCGCTTTGCGCGGCTATGGGCGCGGAAGCCGTCGGTTTCGAAATGATTGGCGGCCAAGTTGTAGTGCACCGCGCCCTGCTGGCCGAGCAATTGCGCACCCGTGTTGACGGTGGCATTGCTGCCGTAGGTGGCGCGCAGCCGCCACGGGTCGCCCGGCGCGCCGTCGGCGCTCCACAGCTGCAGCACGCCGCCGGAGGAGTTGCCGTACAGCGCCGAAAACGGCCCGCGCAGCACTTCCACCCGCTCGGCGCCCAGCACGTTGAAATGCGAGAGCTGGCCCTGGCCATCGGGCATGCTGGCCGGGATGCCGTCGACCAGCAGGCGCACGCCGCGCACGCCGAAGGTGGAGCGCGCGCCGAAGCCGCGGATCGACAGCTGGGTGTCCTGCGCGTAGTTCTGGCGATCGCGCGCCACCAGGCCGGGGATGCCGTCCAGCAGCTCGGACACCTGCGCGCCGCGGCGATTGTCGTCGTCGGCTGCCACCACGGTGAAGGAGGCCGGCAGGTCGAAGTCGTCCACCCCGCGCACGCGCGCGGCGTCCACCTGCACGGTGGGCAATCGCTGGATCGGCGTGGAGGCGGGCGGCACCGGATCGGCGGCCAGGACGGGCGGCGCGGCGCTCGTGGCGAACAGGCCGCAGGCGGCGGCCAACAAGGTAAGTCTGGGCATGGGCGTAGTGTCCCTCATCCGTACTGTGGCCGCATCGTTGCGTACGGAACGAAGCATGCTACGCCGGCCATGGGCTGCTACGATGAAGTGGTTTGGCCCAGCCGCGGCCGAGCATCCCGGAAGTCCCTCACTCTTTCGTCCTTCAGCGAGTCATGCCGTGTCCTTCTTTGCAAACGTGGAACAGGTTCCAGGCGACCCCATCCTGGGCCTGACCGAGGCCTACAACGCCGACAGCCGCCCCAACAAGGTCAACCTGGGCGTGGGCATCTATTACGACGAAAACGGGCGCATCCCGCTGTTGCGCGCCGTGCACAAGATCGAGCAGCAGCTCGCGCTGGACGCCAAACCGCGCGGCTACCTGCCCATCGACGGCCTGGCCGCCTACGACAAGGCCACCCAGGAGCTGCTGTTCGGCGCCGAGTCGGCGCTGGTGGCCTCCGGCCGCGTGGCGACCTCGCAGACCGTCGGCGGTAGCGGCGCCTTGCGCGTGGGCGCGGACCTGCTCAAGAAACTGCTGCCCACCTCCACCATCGCCATCAGCAACCCGAGCTGGGAAAACCATCGCGCGGTGTTCGGCGCGGCCGGCTTCGAGGTCGTGGACTACACCTATTTCGATGCCGCCAGCCATGGGCTGAACTTCGACGGCATGCTCGCCGACCTGGCAAAACTCGAACCCGGCACGGTGGTGCTGCTGCACGCCTGCTGCCACAACCCGACCGGCGCGGACCTGAGCAAGGAACAGTGGAAGCAGGTTGCCGGGCTGTTGAAGGAACGCAACCTGTTCCCGTTCGTCGACATCGCCTACCAGGGCTTTGACAAAGGCATCGAGGCCGATGCCTACGCGGTGCGCCTGCTCGCTGCCGAAGGCATCGACAGCTACGTGGTCGCCAGCTCGTACTCCAAGTCGTTCTCGCTGTATGGCGAGCGCGTGGGCGCGCTGTCGGTGGTCTCGGCCACTGCGGCCGAAGCCAAGGCCGTGCAATCGCAGGTCAAGCGCATCATCCGCACGATCTACTCCAGCCCGTCCACGCATGGCGCCGCCCTGGTGGCCGGCGTGCTGACCAGCCCGGAACTGCGCGATCTGTGGGAGCAGGAGCTGACCGAGATGCGCGAGCGCATCCACGCCCTGCGTGCGGGCCTGGTGGCCAAGCTGGCCACGCTGGGCGCGCCGGAGTTCGAGTTCATCCAGCGCCAGGCCGGCATGTTCTCGTACTCGGGCCTGACCAGGACCCAGGTGGACCGCCTGCGCGAGGAATTCGCGATCTACGCCGTCGGCACCGGCCGTATCTGCGTGGCCGCGCTGAGCCAGCGCAACCTGGACTACGTGGCACAGGCCGTGGCCACCGTCAGCCGCATGTAGCGCATCGCGATCGGCCACCGTGGCCGACGCCGGCAAACCGGGAGCGCGCCAGCCTCCCGGTTTTTTTGTGGGTGATTCACCGCCTCTGCGCATGTGCAGAGCTGCGCCAAGACCTCGTGGTACATGTCGGCAACCCCAGTCTTGGGCACCACATTCGCGCATGTTCGATCAGGTTTGCTGCAAAACGCGCATCCAGTGATCGAAATCTAACGGCGCAATGGCGACAATGGCGGACCACTTCCTACACAGGCTGCCCGCTCCCATGTCGCGTCCCTCGCTGACCCGCTTCCTGATCGAAGAGCAACACGCCGGCCGTATCGACCCGGAATTGCGCCAGCTGATCACCATCGTCTCGCGCGCCTGCAAGCGCATTTCCATCGCCGTGAGCAAGGGCGCCCTGGGCGGCGTGCTCGGCGATGCCGGCACCGGTAACGTGCAGGGCGAGGCGCAGAAGAAGCTCGACGTGCTCAGCAACGACATCCTGCTCGAAGCCAACGCCTGGGGCGGCCACCTGGCTGCGTGCGCGTCGGAAGAAATGGATCACAGCCAGCCGGTGCCCGACCAGTACCCCAGCGGCGATTTCCTGCTGCTGTTCGATCCGCTGGATGGCAGCTCCAACATCGACGTCAACGTCTCGGTGGGCACCATCTTCTCGGTGCTGCGCGCGCCCAAGGGCACCGAGAAGCCCGGCGACGAGCACTTCCTGCAGCCGGGCACCCAGCAGGTTGCCGCCGGCTACTGCATCTACGGCCCCAGCACGATGCTGGTCCTCACGCTCGGCCACGGCACCCACGCCTTCACCCTGGAGCGCGAGGAAGGCAGCTTCCTGCTGACCCAGGCCAACATGCGCGTGCCCGAAGACACCGCCGAATACGCCATCAACATGTCCAACCAGCGCCACTGGGAACCGGCCATGCAGTCCTATGTCAGCGACCTGCTGGCCGGCAAGGACGGCACCCGCGGCAAGGACTTCAACATGCGCTGGATTGCCAGCATGGTCGCCGACGTGCACCGCATCCTCACCCGCGGCGGCATCTTCATCTACCCCTGGGACAAGAAGGACGCGTCCAAGCCGGGCAAGCTGCGCCTGATGTACGAAGCCAACCCGATGAGCATGCTGGTGGAACAGGCCGGCGGCGCGGCCACCACCGGGCGCGAGCGCATCCTTGACCTCCAGCCGACACAGCTGCATCAGCGCGTGCCGGTGTTCTTGGGTTCGAAGAACGAAGTGAATGAGGCCACGCGCTATCACGTGGAGTTCGACAAGGCGCAGGGCTGAACTTTCGGCGCAAGCCACACGCCGCGCTGACGCATGCCAGACACCCGCCCCGTGCGGGTGTCTTTGTTTGTGACCACGGCTGATCACGCAATCAATGATGGTCTGCAGAGCGACGAGAACTGCGCCAGCAGCCACATCCTGCCGTCAGTTGACTCACCACCGGGCAGCGGTGAGTATCGCCCTCGGGCCGGAGTGGGACGGTCTACGGGAAGTCGATCTCTACGCGCAATGCCTTGCAAGCAGTCGCCTGACTGCCCACAGGGATCACATATCGATCAGGGAGTTCACATGAAGACCGCATGTGTTGCACTGGTGGCTGCCGTCATGTTGCAGGCCACACCCGCCTTCTCCGCATCAACCGCGCCATCGCCACTGGTCGGAACCTGGCTGCTGGATACCAGCAGCCTGCCGATGCCGGCAGCGGTACGACCCAAACGTGTCGTCCTGGAGTTCAAACAGGTTCCAGGCAACAAGTGGGCCACCAACGCCGAGATCATCGAACACGACAACAAGACGCTGCAGGCGCAATCCACGCTGTTGCTGGACGGCACACCGGGCAAGGCCTCGGGCACCTACCTGGTGGATCGCGCCGCAGTCAAAATGCCCGAGCCCGGCGTGCTGGTGATGCAGTTGATGTATCAAGGTGTCCCGGCATCCACACGCACCTATACGGTCAGTGCCGACGGCAAGGTCATGACCGAGATTGAAGCGTACTTCAAGGACGGCAACCCGGTGATGCGCACGGCGTATTTCAAACGCGCGGCAAGTCAGTCCAAGTGAACACGGTCGAGCCGACGCCGCATCGCGGCGCGGCTCGTTTATTTGAGGAGCAGCGGCAGTTTGAAGGCAGGGAGCCTGTATGCGACATCTTTCACCGATCGATCTTGCAGCCACATTGCGGCGCAGCAGGTCGGTCGAGCAGTTCCTCGGAAAAAGTCCAGTCGATGCAGCATACATTCGCCATGTCGAGTTACGGCCGGCAAACAATTGCATCGAGGTATGGGTGTATGACGTCGAGGACGTTGGCAGCGAAGACTATTCGGATCTATATGACTTCGCATATTTCGAGCCAGACGGACCCTGTGCCCCTGCCGCCATCTTTGCGGACGCTGCTGCTGCCGTGACGTATGCCAGCACATTCCTGGCGGCGGACCCTACGCGCTGGACCAACCTCGGGATTGCCGAGTCCGAATACCTTGACTACCTTCGGGCAGGCAGGCCTTCCGGTTGGCCGGTTGCCATCTGACCCTTCATCTCGATGCCGACCAGGCAAGCGCTTGGGTTCAACCGCCAGCCATCGCCCCGAGCTGCCTGTGTCGCAACGCACATCGCCCCGATACCGTAGTTGAGCCAACCAGAGCATCCATGACCGAAATCAAATTCACCGAAGGCGAGCGGGCGGCGATCACGCGCAAGATCCAGCTGTATTTCAGCGAGGAACTGAAGCAGCAGATCGGCCGCTTCGATGCGGAGTTTCTGCTGGATTTCTTCGCCGAAGAGGTGGGGGCCTATTTCTACAATCGGGGCGTCTACGATGCGCAGGCCATCGTTGCCAGCAAGCTGGACGACCTGGGTGAGGCGATCTACCAACTGGAACGTCCTACCGACTTCAAAAAGTGATCCATCACCTCACATGCCGCAGCATTGAGAAGTCCCACGTCGCTGCTGCGAGCAGGGACAACATGCGCGTGCCGGAGACACGCGGAATACGCCATCAAGTCGCGGCGTTCCGTTGCGTTGTTCAAGGATTCCTGCAATTCCAGGGTGTCACTGAGGACTTCCGGTCTCCAGCTGGCCAGCATCCTTGAGAAGTGCAAGCGCCCACTCCACACGCGCCGATGCGGTGGCGATCAGATCATCCGGGTGCTCGCCCAGCAGCGCGCGCAGTTGATGCGGGGCAAAGACCAGGTCGACGAAGTGGCTTGCCAACGCAGACGGATTGGCCGGTTGATCCGGGCCGTCCAGGATCGTCATCTGCACCCGCCGCAGCCCGCCCTCCCAGCCGATACGGTTGACTTCAGCGGCAAGCGCTGGCGCGCGAATGGAGGTGCCGACGACCAGGCGCATCATGGCCACCGTCTGGGGCTGTAATGCATGCGCAAGTATCCCTTGTCCTGCGTGTCTCAGGCGCGCCTCCAGATCCATGGGGACGCTGGCTGCGGCAGGCAGCGGCTGGGTGTCGACATCGCGACGGACCACCGCCTCGAAGATGGCGTCTTTGTTGGCATAGCGCGCGTAAAGGCTTGCCTTGCCCGCGCCTGCCAGCCGCGCGATGTCCTCGCACGAGGTGTGCTCGAACCCGCGTTCCAGGAAGAGTTGCAGTGCCGCATCGAGTAAGCGCCGTTCGACATCACCCGCCTTATCGAGTGGCGGCCGTCCGCCTTTTGATTTTTGCTTGACCGCTTTCATGCACGAAAACTTACACGCCGCTTGCATTGCCATCAACTGAACGTTATCGTTCAGTTATTCGCTGCGTGGTCTGCCAAGCCGGCGAATGGCCTGGGTGCTGCGTGACAGACAGCTCGCATCTTCTGTTGCAGTTCCCGTTGCCGTCGTTGGCGCAAAAGACCCAAGCGAGAGGCAAGCCGTGACGTCAGATGTGAGATCCCCAATCGTTGTTGCAGGCGCCACCGGCGACCTGGGTTGCCGCATCGCCTTTGCCCTGCAGGACCAGGGCGCCGCGGTGGTTGCGCTTGTTCGGCAAGGCGCAGGCAAGGACCGTATTGCGGCCCTGCAACGCAGGAACATCACGATCCGCTACGTCGAGATGGAAGACGCCAACTCGTTGCGTGAAGCGGTCGGGAACGCGGCATGTGTCGTTTCCGCGCTCAACGGTCTGGAAGACGTCATGCTGGGTCAACAGGGAAAGCTGTTGCATGCAGCGGTCAGCGCCGGCGTGCCTCGCTTCATCCCGTCTGATTTCTCGCTGGACTATACGAAGACGCGGCCGGGCGACAATCGAAACCTGGATTTCCGGCGCCGATTCAGAGACCAACTGGATGCCGCGCCGATCGCGGCCACCTCGGTTCTGTGCGGCGGTTTTCTGGAGCTTCTCGAGGGCAGTGCGCGCCTCGTGGTGCCGGGCCGTCGCGTCATGCATTTTGGCGACGCCAACCAGCAGCTCGATTTCACCGCCAAAGATGACGTTGCCCGCTACACGGCGGCGGCCGCACTGGATTCCACGGCACCACGGGACCTGCGCATTGCCGGCAACAGCATTTCGCCCAACGACATCGCGCAACTGCTCACCCAACTCACCGGGCAGCGCTATCGCACGCTCAGGCCGGGCGGGCTGGGGACGATGTCGGCCATCATCAGTGCGGTGCGTGCACTCACGCCCGCAAGCGATGACCCCTTCCCTCCCTGGCAGGGCATGCAATACCTGCGCGACATGATGAGCGGGCGCGGCAAACTGGTCCCACTGGATAACGATCGCTACGGTGCGCGCTCCTGGCAAACAGCCCGCCAGACACTGGCCAATACCTATGTACGGGAGTCTTGAGATGCGCGATGGCATTGCAGCGTTCCACATCCAGGTTGCACAAGCCGAGCTGGATGACCTCGCACACCGGCTCAGGCAAACGCGGTGGCCGAGCAAGGAAACCGTGGAGGACCGCAGCCAAGGCCCACAGAGCGAGCGCATCCGGCGCCTGGTGGACCGCTGGCAGTCTGGCTACGACTGGCGTGCGACCGAGCGGTTATTGAACGGCTGGAACAGCAGTCGTACCACGATCGATGGACTGGAGATCCAGTTCCTGCATGTCCGCTCGCCGGAGCCAGACGCGCTTCCGTTGCTGCTGACGCACGGGTGGCCCGGATCGGTGCTCGAATTCCGCGAGGTGATCGGCCCCTTGAGCGACCCGGTGGCCCATGGCGGGCAGGCGTCGGACGCCTTCCATCTCATCATCCCATGCTTGCCTGGCTTTGGTTTCTCTGCAAAGCCAACCGCCCGTGGCTGGGGCGTCGGGCGCACGGCTGCCGCATGGGTCGAACTGATGCGCCGTCTGGGTTATGGCGAGCGTTGGGCCGCACAGGGCGGCGATTGGGGCAGTGCGATCACCACCGCGCTTGGATTCATGCAGCCGCCCGGCTTGCGGGGTCTCCATCTGAACATGGTGATGTTCGAACCCAGCACGCAGGACATCGCCGAAGCCACACCGGCCGAGCAGAAGATGCTGGAAGACGCCCAGCGCTACTACACGGAATTTTCCGGCTACATGAAGCTGCAAAGCACACGGCCGCAGTCGGTGGGCTTCAGTTTGGCTGACTCCCCGGTGGGCCTGGCTGCATGGATCTATGCACTCTTTCAGGACGTCTCACAAAGCGACGGCGAACCGGAGAACGTGTTCGCCCTGGACCACCTCATCGACGACATCATGCTGTACTGGCTCCCGAACGCAGGGCCCAGCTCTGCACGCCTGTATTGGGAAGCCGCGCATGAGGCGATGGCGGAGATGCCTTCGCATCCAATGCCCACACCCACCGGCATCAGCATGTTTCCCGGGGAGCAGGTGCGCATTTCCCGGCGCTGGGCAGAGCGACGCTTTGCCGACCTCCGCTTTTTCGGCGAAGCGGAGCGGGGCGGACATTTTGCGGCAATGGAGAATCCGCCGGTGTTTGTCGATCATCTGCGAACGACGTTTCGGTCGCTGCGGTGACGGCGGCCGAGCCTGGCATGCCCGCATTGCCTTCGCGCCACGGCCCTGCCGACGATGCCGATGTCTCCGCTTTGCAGTTGGAGCTGCCTGACGCCAGGCCGGCACTGCCCCCTTGACCGCCGTCGCCTGCACGGGCCAGTCTCGGGGGCTGGCGCGGCGGGGAGCCGTGCCGCTGGCCTTCAACGGAGAACCGCCGTGGACCGTCGTACCTTCCTCACCCTGTCCGGCATCGGTGCTGCCGGGCTGCTGCTGCCGAACACGCGCCTGATCGCGGCCGAGCAGTTGCTCACACCCAACGATGCCGCGCGCAGCCGTCGCTTGTCCGATACCGCGCTCAGCACCGCCAAGGCAGCCGGTGCCAGTTATTGCGATGTGCGCGTGGGCCGTTATCTGCGCCAGTTCGTGATCACCCGCGAGGCGCAGGTGGAGAACGTGGTCAACGCCGAATCCAGCGGTGTGGGCGTGCGCGTGCTGGCCGATGGCGCGTGGGGGTTTGCGGCCACCAACACGCTTACCAGCGATGGCGTGGCCACCGCCACGCGCCAGGCGGTGGCGATCGCCAAGGCCAACGCGCGGCTGGGCGGCTCGCCGGTGCAGCTGGCGCCAGTGACGCCGGCCGGACAGGTCAGCTGGAAGACGCCGATCAGGAAGAACGCAATGGAAGTGCCGCTGCAGGACAAGGTGGCGCTGCTGATGGACGTCAACGCGGCTGCGCTCAATGCCGGCGCCACGTTCGTGGCTTCGCGCCTGTTTGCGATCAACGAGCAGAAGTACTTCGCCAGCAGCGACGGCTCCTATATCGATCAGGATGTGCACCGGTTGTGGTTGCCGTTCACCGTCACCGCGGTGGACAAGGCCAGCGGCAAGTTCCGCACCCGCGACGGGCTGTCCTCGCCGATGGGCATGGGCTACGAATACCTGGATGGCGATGCCAGCCAGAAGCACCAGCTGCCTGGCGGACTCATCGGCTACGGCCACAGTTATGACGCGCGCGAAGATGCGATCGCCGCCGCTAAACAGGCACGCGCCAAACTCACCGCACCGTCGGTGAAGGCCGGCAAATACGATCTGGTGATCGACCCCAGCAATCTGTTCCTCACCATCCACGAGTCGGTGGGGCACCCGCTCGAGCTCGATCGCGTGCTCGGTTACGAGGCCAATTACGCCGGCACCAGTTTTGCCACGCTGGACAAACGCGATGCCGGTTTCCGCTGGGGCAGCGATGCGGTGACCTTCGTCGCCGACCGCACCCAGCCCGGCAGCCTGGGCGCAGTGGGTTACGACGATGAAGGCGTCAAGGGCAAGCAGTGGGAGCTGGTGAAGGACGGCATCCTGGTCGATTACCAATGCACGCGCGATCAGGCGCATCTGCTCGGCAAGACCGCATCCGATGGCTGCAGCTATGCCGACTCGTGGTCCAGCGTGCAGTTCCAGCGCATGCCCAATGTCTCGCTGGCGGCAGGCAAGACGCCGCTGGCTGTTGCCGACATGATCAAGAACGTCGAGCGCGGCCTGTACATCCACGGGCGCGGCTCGTATTCGATCGATCAGCAACGCTACAACGCGCAGTTCGGCGGGCAGTTGTTCTACGAAATCGAGAACGGCCAGGTCACGCGTCTGGTGGAAGACGGCGCCTACCAGATCCGCACGCCGGAATTCTGGAATGCCTGCAGCGCGGTCTGCGATCAACGCGATTTCCGCCTGGGCGGCTCGTTCTTCGACGGCAAGGGCCAACCCAGCCAGGTATCAGCGGTCTCGCACGGGTCGTCCACGGCGCGCTTCGATGGCATCAATGTGATCAACACCGCGCGCGCATTGGGTTGAGAGAAGCTGGTCGGTAGAGGGCGTGGTGCCCTCACCAAACAGTTGATTGGTTGCCTTGTTTAAAACCATGCACCCCGACCATCGTGACTGGTCCTTGCCCGCCCACCGTCGCGGGACCTTACGCGGCATGGATGCCGCGTAAGAGCCTACACGGACGTACTTGCGGCGTGTCCCGCGAGGGTGGGCGGGCAAGGGCCCTGCAACCAAACCTGGCGTTGGTAACTGATCGGATGCGCCGTCATCCAGACGCCGCGTCATGCCATGCCTGTAACCACGCACACCGACCATCTCGACAGGTCCTTGCCCGCCCACCGTCGCGGGACCTTACGCGGCATGGATGCCGCGTAAGCGCCTACAGGGACGTACTTGCGGCGTGTCCCACGAGGGTGGGCGGGCAAGGGCCAGGCAACCAAGCCGCAGATCAAACGCTTTTCAGCCAGACCCCCATGAAGCAACACCGCACCCGACGACCTGCTGATCGCATATGTACGATCGCAGACAAACCACGCATGCCTGACATCCAGAGCTCTCAACGCGCAGCCACATCCATCGCAGCCGGTCAGCAGCGCTCGCCACACGCGCAGGCCTGCTGCGCTACTCGCTTCATGCGGGTACGGCGTTTGCGCACGGACCCCTGCCGAAAGTCATTTGACGCAGCGTTCATCGCCCGGCAAGAATCGGCGATACCGCGCAGATAGCGATCTGTGCGTCACCACACTACCTGCGCGCCGCGCAGGATAATTGGGGAGTTGCCGTGCAGCGACGTGATTTCCTGGCCCTGACCGGGCTGACCATGGGCGGCCTGATCGTGCCCGCCTACTTCGGCAAGGCGATCGCCGCCGAGCAGTTGGTGACGCAGCTGGATGTGGGCCGCAAGAAGCGCCTGGCCGATGCCGGCCTCAACGCCGCGCGCCAGGCCGGTGCGAGCTATTGCGATGTGCGCATCGGCCGTTATCTGCGCCAGTTCGTCATCACCCGCGAGGACAAGGTGCAGAACGTGGTCAACACCGAATCCATCGGTGCGGGCGTGCGCGTCCTGGTGGCTGGCGCCTGGGGGTTTGCCGCCACCAACGAGCTCACCGAACAGGGTGTGGCCAAGGCCGCCTCGCAGGCCGCCGCGATCGCCAAGGCCAATGCCAAGGTGCAGGGCACGCCGGTGCAGCTGGCGCCCACGCCGGGCGTGGGCGAGGTCAGCTGGAAGACGCCGATCAAGAAGAACGCGATGGAAGTGCCGATCAAGGACAAGGTGGACCTGCTGCTGGGTGTCAACGCTGCCGCCACCGCTGCCGGCGCCAACTTCGTCAATTCGATGCTGTTCGTGGTCAACGAGCAGAAGTACTTTGCCAGCACCGACGGCTCGTATATCGACCAGGACGTGCACCGCATCTGGGCGCCGCTGAGCGTGACCGCCATCGACAAGGCCAGCGGCAAGTTCCGCACCCGCGACGGCTTGTCCGCGCCGATGGGCCTGGGCTACGAATATCTGGATGGCGCCGCCTCGGGCAAGTTCGTCTCGCCCAATGGCGTGGTGAATTACGGCCTGTCCTACGACATGAAGGAGGACGCGATCGCCGCGGCCAAGCAGGCGCAGGAAAAGCTCAAGGCGCCGTCGGTGAAGCCGGGCAAGTACGATCTGGTACTGGACCCCTCGCACACCTGGCTCACCATCCACGAGTCGGTCGGCCACCCGCTGGAGCTGGATCGCGTGCTCGGCTACGAGGCCAATTTCGCCGGCACCAGTTTCGCCACGCTGGACAAGCTCAAGGCCGGTTTCCAGTACGGCAGCGACAAGGTGCACATCCTGGCCGACAAGACCCAGCCCGGCAGCCTGGGCGCGGTGGGCTACGACGATGAAGGCGTCAAGACCAAGCAGTGGGACCTGATCCGCGATGGCAAGCTGGTGGACTACCAGGCCATCCGCGACCAGGCGCATATCCTCGGCAAGACCGCCTCCGATGGGTGCTGCTACGCCGACTCGTGGTCGAGCGTGCAGTTCCAGCGCATGGCCAATGTGTCGCTGGCCGCCGGCAAGACACCGTTGAGCGTGAGCGATCTGATCAAGAACGTGGAAAACGGCATCTACATCATCGGCGACGGCTCGTTCTCCATCGACCAGCAGCGCTACAACGCGCAGTTCGGCGGCCAGCTGTTCTACGAGATCAAGAACGGCGCGATCACCCGCATGCTCGAGGACGTGGCCTACCAGATCCGCACGCCGGAATTCTGGAACGCCTGCAGCGCGGTGGCCGATCAACGCGACTACCGCCTGGGCGGCTCGTTCTTCGACGGCAAGGGCCAGCCGAGCCAGTCCTCGGCGGTCTCGCATGGCTCGTCCACCGCCCGTTTCGACGGCATCAACGTCATCAACACCGCCCGCTCGCTCGGCTGACAGGAGAAACCCACATGAGCATCCTTACCGAAGCGCAGGCCAAGGCCATCCTGGACAAGGTCATCAAGCTGTCCAAGGCCGACGAGTGCACCGCCACGCTTAGCGGCTCGATCGACGGCAATATCCGTTTCGCGCTCAACAACGTGTCCACCAGCGGCATCGTCGACAACACCGACCTGCAGGTGCAGGTGGCGTTCGGCAAGCGCGTGGGCATCGCCACCATCAACGAGTTCGACGACGCTGCGCTGGAGCGCGTGGTGAGGCGTGCCGAAGACCTGGCGCGGCTGGCGCCGGAAAACCCGGAGTTCATGCCGGCGGTGGACAAGCAGACCTACAAACCCAGCCCCACCTTCAGCGAATCCACTGCCGCCATCGACCCGGCATTCCGTGCGCAGGTGGCCGCCGATTCGATCGCCCCGTGCAAGGGCAAGGGATTGATCGCGGCCGGCTTCCTGGAAGATGGCCAGAGCTTTACCGCGTTCGCCAACAGCAAGGGCAACTTCGGCTACCAGCGCGGCGCGCGTTTCGACTACACCTGCACCGTGCGTACCGAAGACGGTCGCGGCTCGGGCTGGGTGGGCCGCAACCTCAAGGATGCCGCCGACTTCAAGGCCGAGCAGGACATCCGCATCGCCATGCGCAAGGCCAGCGACTCGTCCGAAGCCAAGGCGCTGGAACCGGGCAAGTACACGGTGATCCTGGAGCCGGCAGCGGCGGCAGGCCTGATTTCTTTCATGATGCGCTACTTCGATGCGCGCATGGCCGACGAGGGCCGCAGCTTCCTGTCCAAGAAGGGCGGCGGCAACAAGCTGGGCGAACAGGTCTACGACCCGCGCGTGAACATCACCGCCGACCCGTGGGATGCGCGTGCCGCCGTGCTGCCTTGGGACGAGGAAGGCCTGCCGCGCGAGAAGATGCCGATCGTGGAGAACGGCAAGATCGCCAACCTGCAGTATTCGCGGTTCTGGGCGCAGAAGAACGGCAAGCGCGCGGTCGGCGAGCCGGGCAACCTGCTGATGGCCGGTGGCGACAAGAACATCGCCGAGCTGGTGCGCGGCACCGAGAAGGGCATCCTGGTCACGCGCACCTGGTACATCCGCATGGTCGATCCGCAGACCGTGCTGCTGACCGGGCTGACCCGCGACGGCACCTTCTACATCGAGAACGGGCAGATCAAGTACCCGGTGAAGAATTTCCGCTTCAATGAATCGCCGATCATCATGCTCAACAACATCGACGAGCTGGGCAGGCCGGTACGCGTGGCCGGCGATGAATCCAGCTACGTGATGATGATCCCGCCGATGCGGTTGCGTGACTTTACGTTTACCTCGTTGTCGGATGCGGTGTGACTGAGAGCCGGGAATCGGGAGTGGGGAATCGGGAATGGGAGAGCGGAGCAAGCTCTTCGCGGCCCGATGGTTTTCCTGCACATCCCGTTCCCGGTCTACACGCCCTGGCGGCGCACGCGACGCGCCGTCATTTCCTTGGATTGCTGCTCGGTAGCGTCGCTGCGTTGGCGTTGCCGCGGCAGGCGCGGGCGGCGGGCAATTACGATTTCTGGTTTACCCGGCTGCGCTACGACTCAGGCGATTGGGATGTGGATGCGCGCATGCCGTCCAACCTGATCACCTCGCTGATCGATTACACCCAGCTGCGCGTAGACCCGCAGGAACATGTGCTGGACCTGGCCGATCCGCGCATGCTGCAGGCGCCGTTCTGCTATCTGTCCGGGCACAAGCTGGTGGAGTTCAATCCCGCCGAGCGGCGCAACTTCGAGCGCTATGTGCGCAATGGCGGCTTCGTGTTCGTGGACGATTGCAACCACGATATCGACGGGCTGTTCGCCACCTCGTTCGAGGCGCAGATGACCTCCATTTTCGGCAAGAGCGCGCTGCAGAAATTGCCCAAAAACCACCGTCTCTACAGCGCATTCTTCAAATTCCCCGACGGCCCGCCGGCCACCAGTTTCGAACTCAATGGCTGGGGCGACGACCTGGTGCACGATTATCTCAGGGGCATCAGCATCGACGGCCGGCTCGGCGTGTTGTACAGCAACAAGGATTACGGCTGCGAATGGGATTACGACTGGCGCAACAAACGCTTCCTGGCCGAAGACAACACCAAGTTCGCAGTGAACATCGTGATGTATGCATTGACCAACTGAAATCGATCCGTAGGAGCGCGCTGGCGCGCGATGCCGTACCGGTAACACCGCCTCGCGCGCCAGCGCGCTCCTGCACACATCGCGTGAGATGTTTCGCAGGCACTGGCACGGCATCCACCGCCAACCTCCGCCGTCGCACCCGCGAGTCCCGCACGCCTTTGTAGGAGCGCGCTTGCGCGCGATGCCTTAGCGCTAACGCCGCATCGCACGCTCCTACGCCAGCAGTCCCACAACGAGACGGTTCCCATGACTTCCCCCAACGACGACACCCTCACCCGGCAGCTCTCCCAACTCGGCGCGTTGCGTGCGGCCCTGGCGCAGGCGGTGGTGGGCCAGGACGCGGTGGTGGAGCAACTGCTGATCGGCCTGCTCGCCGGCGGCCACTGCCTGCTGGAAGGCGCGCCCGGCCTGGGCAAGACGCTGCTGGTGCGCTCGCTGGGGCAGGCGCTGGAGCTGCAGTTCCGCCGCGTGCAGTTCACCCCGGACCTGATGCCCAGCGACATTCTCGGCACCGAGCTGCTGGAAGAGGATCACGGCACCGGGCATCGCCAGTTCCGGTTCCAGCAGGGGCCGATCTTCACCAACCTGCTGCTGGCCGACGAGCTCAATCGCACCCCGCCCAAGACCCAGGCCGCGCTGCTGGAGGCGATGAGCGAGCGCACGGTGAGCTACGCCGGCACCACCTATGCGTTGCCGGCGCCGTTTTTCGTGCTGGCCACGCAGAACCCGATCGAACAGGCCGGCACCTATCCGCTGCCGGAAGCGCAGCTGGACCGCTTCCTGCTGCATGTGCGGGTGGACTATCCCAGCGAGCAGGAAGAGCGCGACATCCTCAGCCAGACCACCGGCACCAGCAGCGCGCAGGTGCCCAGGGTGATGGATGCCGACAGCGTGCTGGCGCTGCAGCAGCAGGTGCGGCACGTGCATGTGGGCGCGGATCTGCTGACCTGGATCAATCGCCTGGTACGCGCCAGCCGCCCAGGCCCGCAGGCCAGTGAGGACGTGCGCCAGTGGATCAAATGGGGCGCCGGCCCACGCGCCGGGCAATCGCTGGTGCTGGCGGCCAAGGCGCGTGCGCTGTTGCATGGCCGCCTTGCCGCCACCCGCGAGGATGTCGTCGCGCTGGCCGCGCCGGTGATGCGCCATCGCCTGTTGCTGTCGTTCGCCGCCGAGGCCGAACAACGCAGCGCCGACGATGTGGTCGCCGCGCTGCTGCGCGCCGTGCCGTTCCCGGCGTGAGGCGGGTTGCGGCGTGAGCATGGACGTGCCGGCACTGATTCCCGCCGAGCTGCGCAGCCGCCTGCGCGGCCTGCAGCTGCGTGCGCGGCAGGCGCAGGGCGCGCAGGGGATCGGCCAGCACGCCAGCCGCAGCCGCGGCGCCGGTCTGGAATTCTCGCAATACCGCGCCTACGAACCCGGCGATGCCTTGCGCCAGATCGACTGGAAGCTCTACGCCCGCTCAGACCGGTTCTTCGTGCGCGAGGCCGAGCGCGAAAGCCCGCTGACGCTGTGGGTGTTGCTCGACGCCACCGCCTCCGCCGGCCAGGCCGACCAGGCGCGCCCGCAGGTCACCCGCCTGCAGGCGATGGCGACCCTGGCCGCGTGCGCTGCCGAGGTCGCGCTGCGGCAAGGCGACCAGGTCGGCCTGTTCGCGGTGCATGGCGATGGCCTGGTGGCCGTGCCGGCCGGTGGCGGGCCGCGCCAGCGCGACCGGCTCTGGCTGGCCCTGCACGGGCTGCGCGCCGGTGGCCGCTGGCCGGGCATGGACGCGCTGCGTCCGCTGTGGGAACGCATCGCCGCCCATGCGCTGGTGCTGTCGATCGGCGACGGCTTCGACCAGGACCTGCTCGGCGCGCTGGAAAAACTCGCCGCCGCACGCCGCGAGGTGATGCAGCTGCAGGTGCTGACCTGCGACGAACGCGATTTTCCCTTCAGCGGCGGGCACCGCTTCCGCGACCCGGAAACCGGTGAAGAACTGCTCGGCGACGGCGCCGCGGTGCGCGCTGCGTATCTGCAACGCTTCGGCGCTGCCCAGCGCGCGCTGCAGGCGCGCTGGCAGGCGGCCGGCATTGCGCACGCGGTGCATTATCTGGATGCGCCACCGGATGCGGCATTGCGCGAGCTGTTTGCACACGGTGCGCGGCGATGAGCCAGCGCATCGGCGCCAGCGCCGCAGTTGAGGGAGCGCAGCAGTGAACCTGCTCCTGCTGTTCCCCGCCGGCCTGGCCGCATTGGCCGCACTGCTGCTGCCGTTGCTGATCCATCTGGCCCGACGCAGCGAACACCGGCCCACCGACTTTGCCGCATTGCGCTGGCTGCGCGCGCAGCCGCGGCCCCGGCACCGGCTGCGTTTCGACGAATGGCCGCTGCTGCTGGTGCGCCTGCTGTTGCTCGCCGCAGTGGCGCTGCTACTGGCCGAGCCGGCCTTGCGCGACCCCCAGCAGGCGCGCCCGCGCGTCGTGGTCAGCCCCGGCGTGGATCTGGCCGCGGCCCGGGCGCTCGGCCACGCGGCCAACGCGCAGTGGGAGTGGCTGGCCCCGGGCTTCCCGCCGATCGCTGCCGATGCGACACACCCACCCGCCACGCCCGCCGGCACCGCGCCGCCGGTCGGCAGCCTGCTGCGCGAACTCGATGCCAGCCTGCCGCCGGAGACCGCGCTGAGCGTGATCGTGCCCAGCCAGTGGGGGCCGCTGGATGCGCAACGCCTACAGCTGTCGCGCGAGGTGCGCTGGCAGGTGCTGCCCGGCCAGTCGCCGGCAGCCGCCGTGGCGCCCGTCCCACCGTTGCGGCTGCAGGCAATCGCCGACACCCCCACCGAGCCGGCCTTGCGCTATCTGCGCGCCGTGCATGCCGCCTGGGCACTGCCCGGCGCATTGCCGGTAAGCACCCCCAGCGCGGCCGAACCGGCACGCTGGCCAGCCGGCACGGTGGTGGCCTGGCTGTCGCAGCGCCCACCGCCGGCGCCGGTCATCGCCTGGGTCGCGGCCGGCGGGCAGCTGCTGCTCGATGCGCAGACGCCGGCCCCACCCGCACTGGCGGGCCCGCTGCAAGCGCTGCTGCAGGACGCACACGGCGCCGCGCTGATCGATGCCACAACGGTTGGCCGCGGCCGCCTGCTGCGCTGGGCCGCGCCATTGCAGCCACAGCGGCTGCCGGCGCTGCTGGATGCCGACTTCCCCACCCGCCTGCACGACGCCCTGCAGTCGATACCCGCACCACAGCGCGCGCTGGCGCAGACCCAGCAGCCGCAGCGCGGCCCCGCCATCCGCCTGGCCAGCGCCCCCTGGCCGCTGGCGCCATGGCTGATCGGCCTGGTGCTGCTGCTGTTTGCGATCGAACGCTGGCTGGCCACCGCGCCCCGCCGGAGCCGCGCGGCATGAGCACACCGGCCCTGCACCACGCCTGGCAGGCCGCGCGGCGGCGGCAGGCCGCAGGCGTGCTGCTGTGCGGGCTGCCGCTGACTGTGCTGCCGGCGCTGCTGGCGTGGCGTGCCGGTGCGCAGCCGGCGATCCTGCCGTTGCTGCTCCTGGGCCTGCTGGCGCTGATCGGCGTGGCGCTGCTGGCGGCACGCCGGCTGGACCAGACCTGGCTGATCCGCCGGCTGGATCGCGACGCGGATCTGGAAGACAGCAGCGACCTGCTGTTCGCCCCGGCCGGGCAGCTCGGCCCGTTGCAGGCCCTGCAACGCCAGCGCCTGGAACAACGCCTGCGCAGCACCCCGCGCGATCTGCGCCCGGCCTGGCCCTGGCGGCGCGCCTTGGCATGGGGCCTGCCCGGCCTGCTCGCCTGCGCCGCGGTGCTGCTGTGGCCGCACCCCGCTCACCGGCCCACCGCAGGCAACGACCGGATCGCCGCCGCCCGCGCCGGCACCGGCGCCCCCACCCTGGGTCAGGCGCGGCTGCACAGCACCCCGCCCGCCTACACCGGCCTGCCGCCCGCGCCCCTGCCCGGCCTGGATGCACGCGTGCCGGCCGGCACCCGGCTGCACTGGCAGCTGCAGGTCAACCCGGCTCCGCGCAGCGTGGCGCTGCGGCTCAGTGACGGCCGCAGCATCGCGCTGTCCCGGCAAGGCAGCACCGATCGATGGCAGGGCCAGTGGGTCGCCGAGCGTGCCAGCCTGTACCGCATCCTCATCGACGGCGCGCCGGCCGACCGCCAGCTGCATCGCCTCGACGTGCTGCCCGACCGCCCGCCACAGGTGCGCGTGCTGGCGCCCGAACAGAGCCTGGTGCTGTGGACGCCGTCCCAGACCGGCAATCGAGGCTGGACGCTGCGCTTCGAAGCCAGCGACGACTACGCGGTCGCCGCCAGCGCCGAGCTGCGCCTGACCCTGGCCCAGGGCAGCGGCGAAAACATCACCTTCAAGACCCAGCGCCGCACGCTCGGCGGCAGCGGCCCGGCCCGGCTGCGCGGCTTTTCCACCACGCTGCAGCCGCAGGCGCTGGGCATGGCCGCCGGCGACGACCTGATCGCCCAGCTCATCGTGCACGACACCCGCCAGCCCGGCCCGCAGGAAGGCCGCAGCGCCAGCGTGATCCTGCGCTGGCCACCGCCGGAGCAGACCATGGCCGCCGGCCTGGAGGCCAGCGTCAAGCAGACCTTGCCGGCCTACTTCCGCAGCCAGCGCCAGATCATCATCGACGCCGAGGCGCTGCTGAAGGAAAAGCCGCGCCTGGAGGCGGCCACCTACCTCAAGCGCGCCGACGCCATCGGCGTGGACCAGCGCCTGCTGCGGCTGCGCTACGGCCAGTTCCTGGGTGAAGAGAGCGAAGGCGCGCCCAAGGGCCCGCCGACGGCCGACGAAGCGCCGACCAGCGACGCCCCGGCCGAGGATCTGCCCACCGCCGACATGCCCACCGCGGATGCGCCGGCAACGCCTGCGGCGCCCGCGCCCACCCGGGACGAACACGGGCACGATGCGCACGACCACGCCGCCGAGGCCGGCGCTGCCGCGCTGGACGACCACGACCATGCGCATGGCGACGGGGCGCCGGAGCGCGGCGGCTTCGGCCAGGCGCAGGACGTGCTGTCCGAGTTCGGGCACACCCACGACCATGCCGAAGCCGCCACCTTGCTCGACCCGCAGACCCGCGCGCTGCTGCGCGCCGCGCTGGACCAGATGTGGCAGTCCGAGGGCGAGCTGCGCCAGGGCCACCCGGAGCGTGCGTTGCCGTTTGCCAACAAGGCGCTGGGCTTCATCAAGCAGGTGCAGCAGGCCGAACGCATCTACCTGGCGCGGATCGGCACGCAGTTGCCGCCGATCGACCCCGGCCGCCGCCTGAGCGGTGACCGCGCCGGCCTGGGCGACCGTGCCGCCGGCCTGGACAGCCGCCCGGATCCGGACCCGTCGGCGCTGCAGTTGTGGGACGCCCTCGGCGAGCAGGCCCCGGTACCCGACGCCACCCTGGCCCGCTACGCGCAGTGGCTGCAGGCCCAGCAGGAGCGCCTGCAGGATCCGCTGGGCCTGGCCGCGGCGGTGGAAACCCTGCGCGCCGAACCCGCTTGCGCCAGCTGCCGCGCCCAGCTGCGCGCCCAGGTCTGGCGCACGCTGGTCGCCCCGCCGGCCCCGCTGCACCGCCGCGCCCCTGCCGACGCGCGCGGCCAGCGCTATCTGGATGCCCTGCGCCAGGAGCCGCAACCATGATGCTGCCACTGCCCCGGTTGACCGCACGCGGCGGGTTCCGCCGGCTGCATGCGCGCGCGGCCACCCGGCGCCTGGGGCCACGGCAGGCTGGATGTACGCAAGCGGAGCCGCAGGCATGACGCTCGCGCTGCCCTGGCTGGTCGGCAGTGCCTTGTTGCTGCTGGTGATGCTGAGCTGGTTCCGGCTGCTGCGCGCACATGTCCGGCAACCACGCGCGCGGCTGTGGCTGTTGCTTGCCGCCCAACCGCTCCTGGCCGGCCTGCTCTACCCGGTGCTGCTGCCGCCGCCGCGCGCCGGCAGTGCGAGCGAACTGCATGTCGCCACCGCAGGCACCCAGGCAGACCAGGTTCGCCCGACTGCTGCGCCGTGGGTCGCGCTGCCCGAGGCACCCGCCTTGCCGGGCGTGGCACGCGTGCCGGACCTGGCCACCGCGTTGCGGCGCGCGCCCGGCACCACCGCGCTGGTCGTGCATGGCAGCGGCCTGCCGGCGCGCGACCGCGACGGCCTGCGCGTCCCTGTGCGGCTGGCGCTGGCTCCGGTGCCGACCGGTCTGGTCGCCGTCTCCACGCCGCCGCCGGTCGCACCGGGCGAACGCATCGCCATCAGCGCGCGCGTGCAGGACCTGCCGGGCGCGCGGGTGGAACTGCTGGACCCGGCCGGGCAGGTGGCCGACACCGCCACCGCCGATGCAGCCGGCCAGGTGCAGCTGCGTGGCCAGGCGCGTGCACCGGGGCAGGTGCTGTTCGCGCTGCGCCTGCGCGACGGCGCAGGCGCCGAACGCGGCCGCGTGCAGGTGCCGGTGCTGATCGCCGCAATGCCGTCCGCACGCGTGCTGTTGCTGGCCGGCGCGCCGCAGCCGGAACTGAAATACCTGCGCCGCTGGGCCAGCGATGCTGGCATGCAGGTGCGCAGCCAGATCGCCGTCGGCCCCGGCGTGCAACTGGGCGAGGGCGCTGCACTGGATGCCGCCAGCCTGGATACGCTGGACCTGCTGGTCATCGACCAGCGCCGCCTGGTCGCCCTGGGCAACGCGCAGCGCCAGGGCGTGCGCGCCGCGATCGGCCGCGGCCTGGGCGTGCTGGTGCGCACCGACGGCCCCCTGGATGCTGCCGCCCGCGCCGCGCTCGGCGAGCTGGGCCTGGCCGTGACAGGCGGCAGCACCAGCGCAGCGGTCCCCGCGCCGCGCTCGCTGGTGGCATCGCCCGGCGCCAGCGACCCAGCCGCAGCACCGGCCGACGCCGCGCCACTGCCGCCCCTGCAACGCCGCACCCTGCAGCCGCAACAGGCCGACGCCGTGATCGCCGCACGCGCAGACGACGGCAGCGCGTTGGGCTGGTGGCGGCCGCAAGGCCGCGGCCGCATCGGCATCGGCCTGATCGAAGACAGCTTTGCCCTGGTCCTGGCCGGCCGCAGCGACCTGCATGCCGCGCTGTGGGCGCAGCTGGTGAGCGCTGTCGCCCGCGCAGGCGGCAGCGCGCCGGCTGCGGTGCAGACTGGCTGGTCGCAACACCGCATGACGCTGTGCGGTGTCGCCGCGGACGCGGCTGTCATCGGCCCCACCGGCACGCCCCAGGGACTGCTGATCGATCCCGCCAGCGGCACCCGGGCCTGCGCCGCCTATTGGCCGGCCACCGCAGGCTGGCATCGTCTGCAGACCGGCACCGAACAGCGCTGGCTCTATGTCCGCGCGCCCGGCGATGCCCCCGCGCTGCACACCCAGCAGACCCGCGACGCCACCGTTGCAATGGCCGCCGTCGACGCTCCCGCAAGCGTCGGCGCGCCAACAGCACAGCCCGGCGCCCGATGGCCCTGGCTGCTGGCCTGGCTCACGCTGGCCGCAGCACTGTGGTGGCTGGAACGACGCAGGCGCTGACTGCGGCAGTGCACGGCCACATCAGCGCAAGATCGCGTGCGGTGCTGCTTTCAAACAGTCGCACTTGAAATGCATTGATTTGGGAAACAGCCGTGCTGCAATGTCAGCAACGTCTTGGTGCCACATTCAACGCGACTGGCGCGACCACACCCGGCAACAGTTGTTCGCCGGCAACGCCACATCGTCGATCAACTGCAAGCCCACCGACACCGCCAGTGCATCCACCGCTTCGGCATCGCGAATGCCCGATGCGGGATCGCGTTCGCGCAACATCGCATCGAACGCGCGATTGCTCTGGCTGGTGAATTGGCCATCGCGGTTGAACGGCCCATACACCACCAGCAGCGCATCCGGCGCCATCACCGCCGGCAACCCCGCAAACAACGCCTGCACCTGCGGCCAGCCCATGATGTGCAAGGTATTGGCGCTGTAGACCGCGTCGTAGCCGGCAGGCTCGCCCGCCTGCGCAGGCGGCAATGGCGGCGTGGGCGCCAGGCCCGGTGTCGGCGTCAGCACCGCCTGCAATGCAATCGGTGGCGGCGTATTCGGTAATGCCGCCTCGTCCAGCCACTGCGTCATGCCCGGCAGATGGTCGGCATGATCGCTGGCCTGCCAGCGCAACCACGGCATCGCCGCCGCAAAATGTACCGCGTGTTGCCCGGTCCCGGCGCCGATTTCCAGCACATTGCGGCGGTCGGCAAAGTGCCGTTGCAACACCTCCAGGATCGGGTCGCGGTTGCGTGCGGAGGCTGGCGAAAAGGGTTTGGTCATGGAAGACGTCCAGGAAGAGCGAACCCGATTGTCGCGCGCGCAAGCGACATTGCGCAGTGCGCACGACGGCATCGATGCGGCGCCGCGCCCGCATGCGCGTGCGCGTGCATCAACGCAGGCCCGCAAATTCCGCTGTTGCTTGCAGGTTGCCTGGATGGCGCTTGCAGCTTGCCCGCCGCAGATGCGCGGCACCGCGGGGCGTTAGGTTCAACGCGCCGCCGGCAATGCGTCATACGCACGTCGCACCGCGTCCTCGCCATAGCGCCGCTCCAGCCGGCGCACGATGAAGTGCCCGCGCGCCATCGCCTGGAAGTGGCGCATGAACACCGTATTGAGGGTTGCGCCGCTCACCGCACCGACCAGCGGCACTGCCTGCACGGCGAGTTTTTCGCCGACATTGACCGAGAACTTGGCCGCAACGCGCGACACCAGCGACACCAGCACCGGCGCGCCCTTGCTGGCAAACCCGTGTGCGGCAACGTATTGCGCCGCAGCGCTGAGTTGCTGCGCCATCGCCGCGCGTACCGCGAAGTAGCCCGATTCGGCGCCATCGTCGCCGACACTGCGCCCGCCATGCGCCAGCACTTCCAGGCAGGCCAGCGCGGTGTCCGGATCCTGCAGCGATTCGCCTTCGGAACGGGCGATATCGGCGATGGAGCGCAACATCACCGTCGTGGTCACCGGCAGCTCCACCAACAGCCCGGGCAGGCCGAAGAATCCGCCGGCACCACCGGCGACAGCCACCGCCATGGTGTGGCGTGCGGTGGACGCAGGCTGCTGCAGATCGGTCTTGCCGCGCAGGCTCAGTAATGCCGATTTCATCGCCACCTGCAGCGCGCGGCGGGTCACGCCGTCGATGCTGCGGGTGACCAGCTTCGGCAGCCGTCGGGTGATCAGGCTCTCGATCGGCGCGCCCATTGCATTGGCCAGTCGGGCGGCCACGCCGGGGTTTTCCAACAGCGCGTGCGCGGTGGCCAGATCGCGTTGCGCGGCAACGTCCATCACCGGGATCGGAAGCGTCGTCATGCCTGCTCTTCGTCGTTGGGGGCTTGCGGCGATGGTACCCAGCGCCATGTGAGCGCCGGACGAGCGAACTCGGCAAGCGAAAAACACCATCCTGCAATTGGCTGGCAAAATGCGCCATCATCGGGGTTCAAGCAGCTAATGCCGAACAGATGAATCGTGAGATCCGCCACAGCATCGTCATTGCGGCCGCGCCGGAAGTGGTCTGCGCCGCATTGTCCGAGCCCATGCAGCTGGCGCGCTGGTGGACGCGCGAGGTGAGCCTGGTCGAGAACCGGGTGCGGCTGGACTGGAGCCGGCAGGGCTGGCGGGTGGAGCTGAGCATCGACGACGGTGCCGACTACCGCCTGGTGCGCTGGCGTTGCCACGCCTCCAACATGCTCGACACCGACGCCTGGAAGGGCACGGTGATGCGTTTTGACCTGCGCTCCACCAGCCAGGGCACGCAGGTGGAGTTCGAACACTCCGGCTATCGCGACTCGCCCTGCAAAGAGGCCTGCGCACGCGGCTGGCGCTTCTTCCTGGGCAGCAGTCTCAAGCGCTATGTGGAAACCGGCGAAGGCATGCCGTCGGTCGATATGCGCAGCCCCGAGCTGCCTAACAGCGGCGGTCGCACGCTGCGCTAGTGGCGGCTGATGTCACGGCCGCTCGCTGGCATAAGGGCGACACGGTAGACGCCGATCCATCAAGCCAGGCGCCCTGGCGTGCCAACTGTCGTCCCCGATGGCGACATAGCGGACCGCTCGCTCACGCCGGGTCCGCTTACGCCGTATGCGGCTGGCCCATGGCAGGCGCCGTGCTGCCGGGCAGCTGCGCATCCACCGTCACCGGGCTGTCGCTGCGCAGCAATGCGCGCGCCTCGGCATCGGTGGCCACCGCCGGCGGCGAGCCGCGCAGCGGCAGGCCGGCGGTTTCGCGCACGAACAGCATGGTCACCAGGCCGATCGCCGCCGCGCCCATCAGGTAGTACGCCGGCACCAGCGGGTCGCCGCTGCGCTCCACCAGCCAGGCGGTCACCAGCGGCGTGGTGCCGCCGAACAATGACACCGACACGTTGAAGGCGATCGACAACGCGCTGTAGCGCACCGGGGTGTAGAACAGCGCCGGCAGCGTGGACGGCATCGAACTGGTGAAGCACACCAGCGCCAGGCCGAGCAGCATCAGGCCGGCGAAGATCAAGCCGTCGTGGCCGCTGCCGATCAGCAGCAGGCAGGGGATGGCCAGCGCGAACAACGCGATGCAGGCGCCGATGATCATCGGCCGGCGGCCCAGCCTGTCGCTGAACAGGCCGCCGACGATGTTGAGCGGCATCATCACCAGCATCACCAGAATGATCAGCAACAGGCCCTTGCTCTCGGCATAGCCCATGGTCACGCTGAGATAGCTGGGCATGTAGGTCAGCAGCATGTAGTCGGTGACGTTGAACACCAGCACCAGGCCCACGCACTTGAGCAACTGCGGCCAGTGCAGGCGCAGCATCGTCAGCAGGCCCTGCGCGGCGGTTTCGCGCTCGCGTTGTTCGGATTGCTCGGTATAGGCGCGAAATGCCGGGGTTTCTTCCAGTTTCATACGCATGTACAGGCCCAGCAGGCCCAGCGGGCCGGCAATCAGGAACGGCACACGCCAGCCCCAGTCGAGCATCTGCGCCTGGGTCACCGTCATGTGCAACGCCGTTACCGTGGCGGCGCCGGCGATATAGCCGCCCAGGGTGCCGAATTCCAGCCAGCTGCCCATCAATCCACGATTGCGGTCGGTGGCGTATTCGGCGATGAAGGTCGCCGCGCCGCCGTATTCGCCACCGGTGGAAAACCCCTGCAACAGCCGCGCCAGCAACAGCAGCGCCGGTGCCCACAGACCGATCTTGGCGTAGGACGGAATCAGGCCGATGCTGAAGGTACCCAGGGCCATCAGGATCATGGTCGCGGCCAATACCTTCTGCCGCCCGTAGCGGTCACCGAGCGGGCCGAACACCAGCCCGCCGATCGGCCGCACCAGGAAGGCGACAGTGAAGGTGGCAAAGGTGGCGATCAACTGCGCGGTGGGATTGCTGGCCGGGAAGAACACCTGACCCAACGTCACCGCCAGATAGCCGTACACGCCGAAGTCGAACCATTCCATCGCATTGCCCAGCGCGGCGGCGCCCACCGCCTTGCGCAGCATGCCGCGGTCCACCACGGTGACTTCGTCCAGTTGCAGTTGGCGGCGGCGCTTGAACCAACCGAAGTGCGAGGCAATCGCGCGCGTGTCGTGCATGTGTTGTGTCTCCATGTGCGGCCATCGCTGCCCGCTCGCCCTGGCAACGCACAGGACACGGCGCATCACGCAGGCATGGCAATGGCACATGCACAAGATGACGCCGGAGGCATTCCCGGACGGCCGCGTGGACTCAGCGACGCTGCGGGACAGACGACCAAGGGATGGGCAATGCCCAAGGGCTTGATCAGCCCGTTATGGTACTACAGCGCGCAGATCGCTGCAGCCGCGCGACGGCAGAAGCGCGGAAAACTGCCTGTTTCAAGGCAGTTGGCGTGTTTGGCGCGTACATTGCGCCCTCAGCGCACTGCGCATGTCCTGCCGTAGTGCATGCCCCCGATCAGTCGCTGTGCATGCTTACACCAGCGCCTCACCCAACTGCGACAGCAGCGGCTGCAGATCCTCGCGCGTCTGCGGGCGCACCGCGCGCGCCACTTCCACGCCGTCGCGCAGCAGGATGATGGTCGGCCATAACCTGACGCGGAACGAGCGGCCCAGGGGCCGCCCTTTTCCATCTTCGATCTTGCGGTAGTCGAGCGCCGCCACGCCACCCAGCAGTTTCTGCAGCAGCGGTTGCGCGGCAATGCAGTGGCCGCACCAGTCGGTGCCGAACTCCAGTACCTGCAGACCGGCCTGTGCATCCACCTCGCTGCGTTCGGGCGCCTGGGTGGCGTAGTCGCGAACAAACCCCATCGTCTAGCCGCTCCGGTATGCTTACGACAGTGCCCGCTGGATCTCTTCCAGCGGCAGGTTGGTCAGGTCCTTGGCCAGGTCACCGACCAGGCGCTGCTGGGTTTCCTTGTGCAGCAGCGGGCGCACGCGGCCCAGCGTGGTCGGGTCGGCGACCAGCACCAGATGCGTGTACTCGTGCTTCAGCGCGCCATCGTTCAAGGCGTGCGACAGCTGCTTGGCGAAGGTCATTTCGTCCATGTCCGCCTCGCTGAGATCCTGCGGCGCCTTGCCGGCCGGGCCATCGTCGTCGACGTTCTGCACATCGGTGCGCGCGTGCTGGCGCAGCACCACCTTGGCTTCGTTCCCGGTGTTGGTGAACCAGCGCGCTTCGCCGCCATCGGCCACCACCACCAACGCACCCTGAGGAATTTGCAGACTCATTCGATTCTCCTGATAGAACGGCGCTGCATGTGCAACGCCAGTCGGCCTCAACCTAGGTGAGAGGATGTAAGCGCCGCGCCTAGCCGGTGTCAGCGTGGCGTTAGCGTGGTGCGGCCAGCGGCGGCGGCGGCAGGCCCAGGTGCTTGCTGAAGAAACGCGCGGCCACCCGCAGCGCCTGCTGGCTCTCCGGCAGTGCATTGGTGAGGTGGAAGGCGTGCCCCAACCCATCCCACACATGCAGGTCCGATTCGCGGCCCAGATCCACCAGGCGCGCATGCGTGTAGGCGGCATTGCTCAGCTCGGCAGCACGCGTGGCGGTCAGAAACAGCGTCGGCGGGAACTGCCGCAGTACCGCATCGGAAAACACCGGCGACACCAGCGGATCGTGGAAGTCCACGTTGTCGCCGTAGTACAGGTCTTCCCAGATCGGCAACGCACCGGCCTTGTCCGGCAACAAGGCATCGTTGACTGCCGCCACCACAATGCGCGAATCGCCACGGTAGCGCGCATCGCCTGCGGCGCAGAACAGCCCGGCCGCCGCCGGCATCGGCAGCTTCTCCTTGGCGAACCACGCCAGCGATTCACCGGTGAGCACGCCGCCTGCCGAACAACCGAACAGGCCGATGCGCTCTGGCGCATAGGTCTTGAGCGCGGCGCGATACACCGCCGCCACATCCTCGCTGGCGGCCGGGAAATGGTGCTCGGGCCCCATGCGGTAATCCACCGCGACCACGGTCATGCCGGTCATTGCCGCCAGCGGAATGGCTTCCATCAAGCCGAACGAGGCCGCGCTGCCCATCACGAAGCTACCGCCATGCAGTTCGATCAACATGCGCTTGGCCTGCTCGGGTGTGCGCGTGCGCGGCTCCACCCGCAGCACCGGCACGCCGTTCCAGGTTTCGGGCGTGATCTCCACCGCGTAGCGCGTGCGCAGCTGCGCAATCACGCCTTTGGCCCAACGCTCGGTGTCGGCGCGGATGCTCGGCAATTGCTTGAGCAAGGTGGCGTTGTCGGCCTTGTCCAACGGATCGGCACGGGCCACCCCGGCGGCCATATGCGCACGCGCAGCCGGGCTCAGATACTCCGACACCGGCAGGTCGAATGCGGGCACATGCCGGATGCCATCGGGGGCCGACGCGGCCGCCGGTGGTGCCGGCTCGGCGGCGGTTGCGTGCACGCTGCACGCGGTACAGATCAACGTGAGCGCCAGCGTCTTGTTCAACCAATGACGTGTCATGCAGTGCCCTCCCAGGCAAGTCGAACCGCCAAGGATACCGTCAGCGGCCGGCTTGCATCGCGTGCAGATAATGGCGCTGCATGTAACGACACGATGTAACGCAAATGCTGCAACTACGCACACCACAGCGTGCAATCGGACCATCGCATCAAGCGTGCGCGAGCGGTCGCTATCGCAGGCAGGTTAATGCGTTTGCTTACATCCGGCGGACATCGACATCGCGACCACCGGCACCGCCACGGCGCGTGCCGGTGCATCGACGCATGCACTGAAGTCATGCGCTCAGGCGGCAGGTGTCGACGCTGCGGTTGGTGGCAGATGCTGCAATGCCTGCAGCGTGGAGGTGGTCAGTGGCGACGGCAGTGCGTCCAGTGCGAACCAGCCGATGTCGGCGATCGCCTCGGGCTCGCGGCGCTCGGCGTGCTCGCTGCCCTGGATCGCGGCCAGATACACCGGCGCAACCCAATGCTGCGGCGGCGTCAGGTCCGGCTCGAAGTAGCTGACGATGCACAGCACGCCTTGCAGCTGCACGTGCAGGCCGGTTTCTTCCAGCACTTCGCGCACCACCGCGTGTTCCACCGCTTCCATCCAGTCCACCTTGCCGCCGGGCAGGCCCCAATGGCCTTGCTCGGGCGCACGCCCGCGCTGCACCAGCAGCAGGCGGCCATCGGCGCGGCGGATAAACGCGCCGCAGCCAACGCGTGGACGTAGGTCGGTATCGATTGAGTTGGACATAGGCATTCCGGACGTTGTGGCGCGTAGTGTCCCAGATGTGCGGCAGGCAGGTGGTGCATCTGCGCCCTGCATGCCGGTGACGGGGATGCCGGCAAGGCTGCGCGATGCCGCCCGGTCGATGCGGTGCATCGCACGCGCCTGCTCGCGTGATGCGCAGGGCAATCGCCATGGCGCCGCACTACGCAAGCACCCGCTGGATCGAATCCACGCACCTGCAAGTGCATGCGCATACGGAGCGCCTCTCCACGCCCATCCACGCTGCCTTAGCGCCAGGTTGGCGAGGATGCGTGCAGCCCGCGCCGTCATGGCGCACCGTCTTGGAGGTTGGAATGTCGCGTATCGTCGTAATCGGTGGCCATGGCAAGGTCGCGCGTCTGCTGACGCCGTTGCTGGTGCGCGGTGGGCACTCGGTCACCGCACTGTTTCGCAATCCTGCACACGCAGACGATGTGATTGCCGACGGCGCCACCCCGCAGGTGTTCGATATCGAACATGCCGACACTGATGCGATCGCCGCGCAACTGGCCGGCCACGATGCGGTGGTGTGGTCGGCCGGCGCCGGTGGCGGCGATGCGGCACGCACCTATGCGGTGGACCGCGATGCGGCGATCCGGTCGATGCATGCCGCCGCGCAGGCACGCGTGCGCCGCTACGTGATGGTGTCCTATCTCGGTGCCGGGCTGGAACACGGCATTGGCCCGGACGATGGCTTCTTCGCCTACGCGCAGGCCAAGGCCGCCGCCGATGCGCAGCTGCGCACCACCGCGCTGGACTGGACCGTGCTGGGGCCGGGGCGGCTCACGCAGGAGCCGCCAAGCGGCCGCATCACCCGCGATCCGGGCAGCGATGCCGATGGCGGCGTGTCGCGCGCCAACGTGGCGCAGGTCATCGCCGCAGCGTTGGCCATGCCGGCCACCATCGGCAAGACGGTGGGCTTCATCGACGGGCAGACGCCGATCCAGCAGGCCTTGTCGCAGCTGGAATGAACGCCAGGCCTATCGCGATGCCTGCACGCGGCGCATCGTGCACCGACCTAACGAATTCCTAAAGCCGGCCTCGGCATAGTCGCGGGCGCAGCCCATTGTGGAGGTCGCTTATGTCTGCATTCGTCACGCCACGCCGTGCCGGCATCCTGCCGCCGTACCTGCTGGACCACGTGGCCCAGGCCGCGCCCGAGCGTGCGCGCCAGTGCGCGCTGTTGTCGCGGCAGATCACCGCGCAGCTGCGCCAGCAGCGCGCGCTCGGCCTGCTCGCACGCGCCCAGGCGCTGGCCGCCGATGCTGCCAGCACGCCCACCGCGCAGGCCGTGCAGCGGCAGATCTACGATGCCCAACAAGGCACCGCGCTGCCCGGTACCCTGGTGCGTGCCGAAGGCGCTGCCGCCACCGACGATGTGGCGGTGAGCGAGGCCTACGATTATCTCGGCGCCACGCACGACTTCTTCCAGACGGTGTACGGGCGCAATTCCATCGACGGCGACGGCATGCCGTTGATCGGCACCGTGCATTACGAGCGCGGCTACGACAACGCCTTCTGGAACGGCGAGCAGATGGTGTTCGGCGATGGCGATGGCGAGGTCTTCAACCGCTTCACCATCGCCATCGACGTGGTGGGCCACGAGCTGACCCACGGCGTGACCGAGCGCACCGCCAACCTGATCTACCAGGGCCAGTCCGGTGCCTTGAACGAGTCGCTGTCGGATGTGTTCGGCGTGTTGATCAAGCAGTACACATTGCAGCAGCAGGCAAGCGAGGCGGACTGGATCATCGGCGCCGGCTTGTTGATGCCCGGCATCAACGGCGTGGGCCTGCGCTCGATGCGCGCCCCCGGCACGGCGTACGATGACCCGGCCCTGGGCAAGGATCCGCAACCGGCCAGCATGGCCGGCTACGTCGACACACAAGAGGACGATGGCGGCGTGCACTACAACTCCGGCATTCCCAATCACGCGTTCTATCGCGCGGCCGTGGCCATCGGTGGCTACGCCTGGGAGAAGGCCGGGCGCATCTGGTACCGCGCGCTCAGCGGCGGCAACCTGGCCGCCGGTGCGGACTTCGCCACCTTTGCCGCGCTCACCGTCAGCATTGCCGGTGCGGACTACGGTGCCGGCAGTGCCGAGGCAACCGCGGTGCAACAGGCCTGGCGCGACGTGGGCGTGCTGGCATGAGTCCACAGCGTCCGCCGGTGGATGCAGGCGTGACCTTGCGGCTGGCACGCGAAGGCGGGGTGGCCGCCTTCCCCGCCATGCGGCGCGAACGCCAGCTGGTGATGGATGACCTGGACGAGGCGCAGCGCCTGCAGCTGCGCACCTTGCTGGACCAGTGCCTGGTGCATGCGCTGCCGCGCCCGCAGGCCGGTGGCGGCGATCGCCGTTATTTCAGCATTGCCTGGGACGGTGCCAGCGAGCCGCTGCGCATCCCCGAAGAACATGCACCGGCCGCGATCGTGCGGCTGTGGAAACAGGGCACGCTGTAGCGCGCCTGTGCCGCGATGCTGCCGCAAGCGATGCCGCGCGCTTGCCCATCGCCATCCACAAACGAAGACACCGCGCAGTGCGCGGTGTCTTCGTATCGAAAGTGGTCCAACTGCGGATGCCTGCACCCTTTAAGCTGCCTAGATGCTCTAGGGCTGCACAGCTGGTGACGCATAGTGCGGCCTGCGGCGTTAGGGCCACGTGCAGCGCAGCAGTCAACTTGAAGACACCCTACTCATCGCTGCAGTGCAGCAGGTCATTGCCGGTATCCGGCCCTGACGCGCGCGCGTGGCGGGCGCCATTGGCATCGCACGCCGCCGCACGCCTGCATTGCCGTCAACACCGGCTTCGCGGATAGTCGCTGCACCGATCGGACGACTCCTGGACCTTTGTGATTGTGTTGCTGCTTGCCGCCGGACTGCTTGCCGGCCTGGGACTCGCCGGCGTCGTCGCCTGGCTGCTGCTGCGCCAGCGCGCGCGCACCACGGCTGCCTCTGCAGCGTCTGCCACCGTCACGCATGCCGCAGCAGCGCCGCACGTGCCGCAGCCGGCGGCTGAGCAGGTGCCGGCGCCGCCGCAGGCCCAGGCGCATGCCGCTGCAGCACAGCCCCTGCCGTCCGGGCCGCCACCGATGCAGCCGCTGCTGCGCCGCATGTATGCCGCGGTGATGTCCACCCCGGCGCTGGCCGACGGCCACCTGCCGACCGACCCGGCCCAGGCCGCGGTGCTGGCGGCGGTCGGCGCTGCGCTCGACCACGTGGACCTACGCCCGCAGCTGTTGCCGCGCCGCCCGCAGTTGTTGCCGCAGCTGATGCGCGCGGTCAACGACCCGGATGCTTCCGGCCGCGGCATCGCCGCGATCATCGCGCAGGACCCGGCGCTGGCCGCCAACCTGCTGCGCATCGCCAACAGCGCGCTGTATCGCCCGCAAGGCGGCCCGCTGGAAAGCCTGGAGCGGGCCGTGGTGCATATCGGCACCGAGGGCGTGCGCCAGATCGTTGCCGCCGCCGTGATGCAGCCGGTGCTGAGCCTGGAAGGCGGCCTGTACGCGCGCCTGCCGGCGGCGGTGTGGGACTACGCCCTGCGGACCGCGGCTGCAGCAGCCGCCTACATGCGCGAGCGCGGTGGCGACACCTTGTCGGCGCAGCTGGCCGGCCTGCTGCAAGGCCTGGGCGCGGTGGTGATCCTGCGCGTGCTGCGCGATGCCTATGCCGAGCGCCCGAACCTGCCCTACAGCCTGGAAGTGGCCGCCGCGCTGGTCGAACGCCACACCGCCGCCGTCGCCAAGACCATTGCCACCACCTGGGACCTGCCCGCCGCGCTGGGCACCGCGCTGGACGAGCAACGCCCCGAGCACGACACCACCCTGCTCACCAGCTCGCTCGGCATGGCATTGCGTTACGGCCGGCTGGCCGCCGCGCTGGCCATGCTCGCCCGCCACGGTGCCGAGCAGGAGGAGCATGCGCTCAGTGTGCTGTCCACGCTGGAGCCGGACCACGCGGCCAACGCCGCGCTATGGCAACGGCTGGTCGCCGCCAGCGTGGAGTGAGGCCGGCCCGGTCGCGATACGCATGTGCCCTGATAAGCGCATGCGCAGCACCACCGCTCAGCAATCGCTCGCAATCATCTCCTTGACCCGCGCCGCCAGCAGGCTGACGCTGAACGGCTTGGCCAGCACCGCCATACCCGGTTCCAGGTGGCGGTCGTTCAACTGCGCGTGTTCGGCAAAGCCGGTGATGAACAGCACCTTGAGCCTGGGCCGGCCCACACGCGCGGCGTCGGCCATCTGCCGGCCATTCATGCCGCCGGGCAGGCCCACGTCGCTGATCAGCAGGTCGATGCGCGCCGGCGACTGCAGGATGCCCAGCCCGGTGGCGCTGTCGCCGGCTTCCAGCACGGTGTAGCCCAGCTCTTCCAGCACCTCGGTGAACAGCAGGCGGATGGACGGTTCGTCATCGACGATCAACACAGTTTCGCCGGCCAGCGAGGGCGCCAGTTCCAGCGTGGCGGCACCGCCGTCGCTGCTGTCGTCGGCACCGGCATGCCGCGGCAGGTAGATGCACACCGTCGAACCCTTGCCCACTTCCGAATGGATGCGCACCTGCCCGCCGGATTGCTTGGCAAACCCGTAGATCATCGACAGGCCCAGGCCGGTGCCCTCGCCGATCGGCTTGGTGGTGAAGAACGGATCGAACGCGCGCGCCACCACGTCCGGCGGCATGCCGGTGCCGGTATCGCTCACGCACAGCGACAGGTAGTGGCCTTCCGGCATGCCCAGCTGCTGGCCCATCTCGCGGTCGATCCGGCGGTTGCTGGTCTGCACGCACAGGCGCCCGCCGTCGGGCATTGCATCGCGCGCGTTGATGCACAGGTTGAGCAGCGCGTTCTCCAGCTGCGGCGCATCCACCAGGGCCAGCCACAGCTCGGCCGCGGCAAGGTTTTCCACACAGATCCCCGGGCCCACCGTGCGCTGGATCAGCTCCAGCATGTCCACCACCAGCCGGTTGACGTTGGTCGGCTTGGGCAACAGCGTCTGCCGCCGCGCAAATGCCAGCAGCCGGTGGGTCAGCGCGGCCGCGCGCGTGGTGGCGCCCTGCGCGGTGGCCACGTAACGCTCCAGGTCGCGGAAGCGGCCTTGTTCGATGCGCAGGCTCATCAGCTCCAGCGCGCCGGAAATGCCTGCCAACAGATTGTTGAAGTCGTGCGCCAGCCCGCCGGTGAGCTGCCCCACCGCTTCCATCTTCTGCGATTGGCGCAGCGCCTCTTCCACCGTCATCAGCTCGCGCGTGCGCTCGGTGACCCGCTGCTCCAGCGTGTCGCTCAGCTCGCGCAGTGCCGCCAGCGCGCGGTCGCGCTCTTCCGACAGCGCGTGGCGCGCCTCGATGTCCAGCAACACGCCGGGAAAGCGCAGCGGCGTGCCATCGGCGCCCTTTTCGACCCGGCCATTGGCTTCCAGCCAGTAGTACTTTCCGTCGCGCCGCTTGACCCGGTACTGGTGCGCGTAGGCACCGCCGCGGGCGAGTGCTTCGCCAATGGCCACGCGCAGCCCCTCGCGGTCGTCCGGGTGCACGGTCTGGATCACCTGCTCCAGCGACAGGCCGCTGCGGCTGGTGGACGGATCGAAGCCGAAGTTCTGCGCAAACGCCTCGTCCACCGAAAACGCGTCGGTGGGCAAGTCCCAGATCCAGGTACCGATGATCGCCCCGGCCGCCAGCGCCAGCTGCACGCGCTCGGCATTGCGGCGCGCCACGGTTTCCGCCTCCAGCGCGCGATCGCGCTCGCTGGTGCGGTTGACCACCTCGTGCACCAGGTGGGTGTTCTCGTTGCTCAACATCGCGTGCTGGATGTCGCGGTTGCGGTCGGCCGCCACCTGTGCGGTGGTTTCGATGGCGATATTCATCAGCCCCACGATGCTGCCGTCTTCGCCGCGGATCGGCGAGGCGGTGGCATTCCAGTAGGTCATCTCGTTGACGCCGTTGCGCAGCATCGGCAAGGCGATGACTCCCTGGCCGAAGCCCTCACCGGTTTGCATCACCCGGGCGAAGTCCTGCGCGATAGGCGCGTAGGTTTCCTTCCACACCTCGGTCACCGGCTGGCCCAGCGCCTGCGGATGACGGTCGCCCATCGATTGCACGTACACGTCGTTGTAGAACATGCGCAGCTCCGGCCCCCACAGCACCGCACCGAGCAGGGTGGAGTTGAGCACCACCGACAACGACGAACGCAGCGACTGTGGCCAGGTCTCCGGTGCCCCCAGCGGCGTGGCGGCCCAGTCGTGTGTGCGCATCAACGCGCCCATCTCGCCGCCCCCCGCAAGAAACTCTAGGCCGGCGGACTCGGTGGCGGGGCGCTGTGTGCTCACGTGACGGCATTGCCTGGCGGAAAGTGCGCGCATTGTTGCACGCAGCGACCTCAGCAAGCCGTGCAGACGCGCGCGTGCCCCGCGGTGGCGCTGCGCGCCAGCTGGGCGTGCTGACGCGGGGATGACGGCATGCCCACGTCGCACTCACGTCCTGCGGGTACAGACTGGGCTGCAACATCCCCAACCGTATGAGGCACCCCGTGGACAAGAACCGTATCGAAGGTACCGCCAAGCAGGTCAAGGGTTCCATCAAGGAAACCGTTGGCCGTGTCACCGGCGACAAGAGCACCGAGCTGGAAGGCGCTGCCGAAAAGAATGTCGGCAAGGTGCAGAACAAGGCTGGCCAGGTCGCCGACAAAGTGCGCGACGCCGCCAAGTAACGCTGGCAAGTCAGCACTATAGGCAGGCATTACGCCCGCCGCGCTGAAGCAGTGGATTGGCCGTCAGGCGTCACGCACGACGTAGACGGTGGATTCCACTTCGGCGAGAGATCGCACCAACGCCCCGACATGATCGGGGCGTTGGCATTTTAGGGTTTGGAAATGATTTTTGAGTTACCAGGCTGACGGCCAGGAGTGTGTGCACGTCGCCGCAACGGTGATCAAGACACGTGCACGCGCACAACGCACTCCCTGGGCTTCCTCCTAAACGCCGGCCTTGCGCCCGCGTGCAGCGGGCCGCTTCGCAACGCTGTCGCCATGTTGCTGCCACCACGCGGTCAGCGCTTCCATCGTCGGGCCCAGTCCGCGCGCCTTTGGCGTGATGGCGTATTCCACGCGCGGTGGCACCTGCGCAAACACGGTGCGCGTGACCAGGCCATCTGCTTCCAGCTCGCGCAATTGCGCCGTGAGCATGTGTTGGGTAACACCGGGGATGGCCTTGCGCAGCTCGCCGAAGCGATACACGCGCTGATTGAGCAGCCACATGATTTCCAGCTTCCATTTGCCAGACAGCAACGCAAATGCGCGACGCATCTGTTCGTGCATGTTGTGCTCGCCGTCCTCAATGGTCTGCTTTTTCATACTAAGCCCTGGTGATTCATCCTACTTTTCAATCGATATCTTAGGCGACATTCTGATGCCCGGTTGCATTTAAATATTGACTGGCAAACACCATGAGCATTTCTATTTACTGGATCAGTACCGCACTGCTGTGCCTGTTGTACCTGGCTTCTGCCGGCATGTATCTGGCCAAGGGCGAGTTCGTGCGCAAGGCGCAAGCCGAGCTGGGGTATTCGGCACCGTTGCTGGTGCCCTGGATGATCGTCATCAAGATCCTGGGCCCGGTGGCGATTGTGTGGCGCTTCAACACCGCGTTGAGCGATCTGGCCTACGCCGGCATGTTCTACCATCTGCTGTTGTCGGGCATGGCGCATCTGGGTGTGCGCAAGCCCAAGGACACGGTACCGGCCGTGTTGGGGCTGCTCTTCCTGCTCGCTTCGTTCGGTACGCAGAACGCCGCGCGCCAGCCGCCCTCGCCCTATGCACCAACTGCAGCGGCCATCCACGCAACGCTGCAGTAACGCGACACAGGTTGGACGCTGCCAGCTGGGCGGCTGTACCGCACCAAATGCCAGCACGCTAGATGCAACTGCGATTCCGCTGCAGCAATGGGCACAGTGCCTGTAGCACCTGTCCGAGCAGCTAGTTTGATGCCTCGTTATGCGTCGTTAGCATTGCCTGGGAGCACGTGCTGGCAGTAGCGCCACTCATGAACGGGCTGGTCGTCCAAGTAAACATCTGGCTTGGGCAAGAAGCCTTCGAAGCACTCTTCGATGCCCAGCTCCACTGCCGAGTCGCGGGCATACTCTGCGCCCCCGGAACTCCAGAGGTAAAGCGCTACTCCTTGCTGGTGCAACTCCCGCACGCGGGCGATGACAGGCGGCATGGGAATGCGTTTGGTGCCGAAGGTGCGAACCAATGTGTCATCAACATCTACAAACACCACACGTTGTTTCATGGGATACCTAGAGTTTTAACGATGAGCGAAGCGGCGTCGGTAAGAATAAAATGACGCGACCCAGGAAAAGAAATTCCAAATAGGGCGAGGATCCTTGCCGAGTCACGGACTACCGTCAATCTTTCTCACTTCCGTCGATGCGCTTTGACGCCTGATGCTAGCGAGTGACAGAGCTCTCATGGCGCCCGACGACTGGTGTACGGTCGGAATGCGGCGTCACACCATCCTCGCCTGACGCTGGATTAGCGCCAATAATTGAGCTATCAGCCATCGTATTCGATCAAGCCTGTGGCTTGCGGAAGGTCTGCAATGAACTGTGCGATACGCGCATCGTGAGAGGCTGAGCGAAACGCAGCTGCCTGTTGCGCGCATGTCCGAGTGAGGGCTTCCTTTTCTTCTGCCGATGAAGATTGCAGCTCTGCTGTCATCGCCTCCATCGCTGCAACCGCCGAGTCCGGATCAACGACGTCATTGCCGGAAAACTCCAAGAAGACAAAAGCGGCAATAAGAGACTTGCAGAGATTTTCCATAAAGTCCGGCGAGTTGGATTCCTGAGTGGACCAGGAGAGACTCTAGCTCCTGGTGGTGAACGGCCTTGACTGGCCGTGATTGCCAACCCGAGCGATGCATTGCCCTGGCGTTACTCTCCCACCGCCGCGCGGCAGGCGGCCAGGGCGCGGCTGATGTGCTTTTCCACCATCTTGACCGAGATGCCCATGACGGCGGCGACTTCCGGGTAGGTGAGGCCGTCGAAGCGGTTGAGCATGAAGGCCTGGCGGCATTTGGGCGGCAGCGCGGGCAGCGTGTGGGTGTGCAGGTGCTGCAGGGTGTGGCGGGCGTCCACCAGCTGGTCCACCGCCGTGCCGGCGGCGGCAAGCGGTTCGCTGCCCTCCAGCGGCACATGGCGGGAGGCGTGCCTGCGGTGGCGCGTGCGCCAATGCTCCAGCACCACGTTGTGGGCGATGCGGTACAGCAGCAGCTTGTAGCTGTGGATGTCTGGCGTGTCGCGGTAGGCCAGCATGCGCAGCAGCGCTTCCTGGGCGAGGTCGGCGGCGGTGTGCGGGTCGCGCAGGCGCCGCCGCATGTAGGTGAGCAGCTCCGCCTGCAGCTGTACCACGGCCTGGTCGAAGCGCTCCCTGGGCGGTGCGCGCTCCTCGCGCACCTGCCAGCGCGTGGTGAAACGGCCAAGCGCGTAGATGCCCGCCATGGGCGCGCGGGCCGGCAGCTCGCGCACGGCGTAGGCGCTGCGGTGGCGCCACGGGCGGCTGCCGTATCGCTCAACCGGCGCCGCGCTTGCGGCGTATGCGCGTGCCGCGACCGCCCGGCCGATGACACCGTGGCGGTCTGCACGCGATGCGCCGGTCATGCCCTCACTCATCATGCGACGTCTCCAGTAACTGGCCGGGCACATGCGGTGCGCGCATGCGCTGCGGCGTAATCAGCGTGGGTCTTACAACGCTGATGACCAGCTCGCCATCGCGCTGGCGGATGTGCAGCTTGCTGCCGATGGCAAAGCCCAATTGTTCCAGCCAGCGGCCGCGCAGGCGAAGGGTGGGAATGCGCTGGTGGCTGTCGGGATAGTACCCATAGCCGACGGTGCACTGCTGCGGCGCACGCGGGCGGCCCGGCCGCCGTGGTGTGCGGGGTTCGGCGCGGGGTTCGGGGATGGGCGTGCGCTCAAGGTAGCGCCGCGGCTGGATCGAGGGATCCAGCGAGCGCCAGACGACTTCGGTGGGCGGCGGCACCGTGGCGCGCTTGCGCGCAGGCGTGGAACGGGATGGGGATCGACGCATGGCAAAGCCCTCCTTGACGAACAAGCCCCGTCGCACGACGCGACGGGATGTCGGGAGGCTAGAAACCGCACACAGACGGCGGGCGTTTTCCCAAAGGGATTCGCACTAGCCGCTTTCCGACGCAAGTGTCACGCCGATTACGCATGCAAGAAACTGCAGGCACAAAAAACCCACCGGTTTGACGGAGGTGGGTGCCGCTGTGTGAGGAGTTTCTAGGCTCCTTGTAGCGAGATTGCTACGCGTTGGGTGGTGTGTCAACTGGTTGCAGCGACTCATTGCAGTGCTGCGCTTAGCCAGAGAATTCTCCTATGTAGACGGCTTCCCCGCACTCGGACGGTCACCTCGGCTTGACCCTGCCCTGCACCACCCGCACACTTCGAGCCGGAGCCTAGAAACTCCCCACACAGCGGTACCCACCTCCGAGTTTTGGTGGGTTTTTTGTGCTCGGCCATCTGGCCTGGCACTGCTCGGCGTTCCTACGCCGGGAGGGCGGCGAATACAACACCCGCAAGGGGAATAAGCCCGCCGGCTGTGTGCGGTTTCTAGCCTCCCGGCATCCCGCTGCGTAGTGCAGCGGGAGCTGCCTCACGGCAAGGAGAGCGGCATGCACAACGAACCCGGTTACTGGATGTCCGAAGGCACGCAATACCACCTGCTGCGCGTACGCGACCAACTGCGCCTGCTCGCCACCTTGGCTACACCGCGCGCTCGCGACGAAGGCGCCATGGGCATGCCGGCCATTCCACTCCAGCAGTGGGCGCACTGCCTTCAGCACTTGGCTGAGCAGGTGGATGATGTGCTGGGTGACTTGAGCAATACCTTGTAGTGCGTTTCCTTCGATGCAAGGCGCCATGTGTGCTGCCAAGCGTGCAGCGATCACCAAACGACCTGACCCACCCGCATTGCATAACGCCCGGGCTAGGGTCATTGCATACAGGCGGAATGCAATGGACCGCATCACCACCACCGCGCGATGCATCGTACCGGCAACGGCAGCGTAGTGCGTAGACGCACGCGCAGGGGCGCATGCACAAGGCATAAGCTTCAGTCACCGGTAAAGCAATGAACAAGTACGTCGCGCGAGCTCGGCAGCCGTACAAGTCTATGGCAAGCGACACCACGCCCTTCAGCTAGCGATTGGGTCGGAGCAGGTGTCGGATGCTGCGGTGGGTGGCGGGGGCGCCGGATTAGATAAGTAAACCTGACAGGATTATTCCGTTCAGAATTTCCCTAGCGACTGTCGATGCTGCTGATGTATCTCAGCTTGTAGCCATCACCAAGTTCAACTTCCCGCTTTGCATCGTTTGTCTCAGCGTCAATGACGAAACTAGCCGCAAAAACAATCCGATCAAGTGGCGTTACTTCCATGCATTGCCCCTTTTTCAATGCTCGGACCTCCTCATCAAAATTCTGGGGAACATGCCGCTCCAGACTCACACGTATTTTATCACTAACAAATTCCAACCTAACAAGATATCCATTAGGAAGATTTCTCGCAGTAGTAGAGAACAGCGGCCCACACCGAGTTTCAAGGTGAGCGGTACTTCTCAGTCGTGCAACTTCAGTCGGCATGGTCCTACTTACACTTGCACCCTGCCCAAATTGCAAATCATCATCCTTTAGAATTTCAAATGCTACCAGAGCCTGCTCTGGGGAATACTCTTGGGGCAAAGGTGAGAGAGCGCCTACCAATGCGGCAATAATAATATTGATGGTCATACACTACCAATTAGCACGAAGAGCGTGTATCGGCACTTCCAGGAAAACCTGAACGCCACAAATCTCATACTGCGCACTGCATCACAGACCATCAGCGCGCGAAGATGTGCGAGCTGATCCCAATACCAACTCAATCCGTCGCCCCCCATCTAATTTGCGGGGTTGGGCGCAAGGGGGCGCCTCGTTTAGTATGATGACCGGCCTCCGAAATCAAATGCAGATAATGCATCGCCCTAGATGCTGCAACATATAGAAGTCTATTCGTGATGTAGTCTGTGTGGGCCTTGGATTTGTCGATCACATCATTCCAATGTGGCATCTTTCCCACTAAAAGCCCAGTTGCAATAACGACCTCATACTCCTCACCCTTCGTCGAATGAAAGGTCTTCACCTTGCAGCTTTTCGTAGCGTGAACTCCATAAAATAATTTATAAGCATTATCTTCAACTTCTAAAAATTCTATCCTATCGGCGAGGGCGGCTAAATAGGAATTTAGATTAATTGATAACTGCGGCGCAGCTGAGATATCAACTCCGATGGAAGAGCAAAACTGCTCTACAGCCCCCCGTATGAAATCAGAAATCCCTCCACCAGAAGGCCTACTCACCGAATTGGCTGCTGCCATTATAACTCGCGTCGGATTAGCGCCCTTTAGATCAACGCCCATTCCCATTAGATCTAAAGAGACGGCCTGAGCTATACGACGACGCCTGCCATAGTTTTCCGGACCCGCGGGAGTCGTGATTAACCGAGTCAAGGAATGCCATGGATTTTCAAAGGAATTGGGGAGAGGCGAGCTATTCGGACAATCAATCTTGATGTCGGGAAGCAGAGGGCGCAATTGTCTCCCGACCCAAGCTGCGTCACGCCAGCTGGGTGCAAGTATTACAATTTCAGAAGCAGAAACCCCACGCTCGAGATGCCCCTCAATCAAGCGGGCAAGGTACCCGGGCAGCAAAGCTCGATCGATATCTAAGCAATATGAGACGCTTGAGCCCGCATCTACATTAGGCTTCAGGCTGGCGATGCGATACGGAACCTCTTGAAATCGTTGATAGAAGTCAATAATTTTCTGACTACTTCTATAACAGCCAGTTAAATGAAATTCGGTCATATCCCTTAGCGACAACTGCTCTTTCAGAGCATCAATTCGTTTTACGACCGCCTCTAACGTAGTAAATATTGCCTGATCAGAATCACCAACCAGCATAATTTCAGAAATGCCAGCACGCGTTATCGAAGATATTATGTCGTATTGCTGCTGACTCAGATCCTGATATTCATCAACCATTATTGACTCAAAAACTCCCGCTAAACGCCTGCCTATTTCAGGATGGACCAAAACCATGTTTTGAGCAATACTAAGTATCAGATCGAAGTCTATAAGACGGCCACTTAAAAGGGCCTCGTGATACAACACTGCAGCGTCGCGATCCGATGAATGCAAGTTTTCTGGCAACATGAAATTTCGATCAACACGAGTCGGGAAATCTCCCCAACTCGTTATCCCCAACTGGGCCTTTATTCTACGAATTAATTGACGTTGCTCGTGTTCATCTATGACCCTAAACCCTTTTGAGACACGTTTATTAAGGCCTGCAAATGGCTTTATGATCCATTCCAAACAAAACGAATGTATTGTCCCGATCCACAGCTGCGAATCTTCGATGCCTGATTTATCTAATCGCTCATGAATCTCCTCTGCGGCAACCCTAGTATGTGTGATCGCTAGGATCCAGCGCTTATTGAAACCGCGCCTGCTTGAGATTCGATGGGCAATCTTGGCGGCCACGGTTCTCGTTTTACCAGAACCCGGGCAGGCCGTAAGCAGGATATTGCCACTAAACTTGACAACCTCCATTTGCTCTTCGGATAGGGATTCGAGCAATCTCACTTGAAAAGTTCCAAAAGACAGTCGTGTGGGCACATATCCTCAAAAGTGGAAATAATGTCGGCAATGTCTTCTCCTACGTCACCCTCAACATGCGCCAATGAAGACCCAATTGCTTTCAAGCGATAATCAATCATCTGACGATATAACCCAGTAGTCGCCTGCTCGGTGAGGGCATGACGAAGGGCACGCAGAATGTAAACTGGTATCCGTGCAGACTTATCAACGCCGTCGCTCAGCAGGAGGGCATACCAGCCTTTACCGGCCTTCTCAGCCAGCTGCAGCGCCCTAAAGTATTGACGATTCTTATCAACCGACGTTAGATCAGCAATCACGTCCCTTTTTGTACGCTCCAAAGTATACATTTGCTCTACTGATTTGATAAATAAACTGGCATTTCCAGCTGCAAAGAGGTCTACCTCGAATGTATTCTTTGAGAAATAAGTAGCGACATATTTATTGTTCGCGAATTGTTCGGCAAGCACTCTCGCCCTTTGCAATCCGGATTCCTCCGAGGCCAATAGATGATCAACATATTTCTGACTGGCATATTCAGTAGGCTCGCGAATGAACGCCGAATCCTGATCGGTGATGATCGCACAATAGTTACGGAGTCGCTGCGAATGAAATAAGGATGCGACATGTGTAAAAACGGTCCCGTCGATGCAGAGCAGGCTTATGCCCATCTCATCGAGAGAAACGCCTAACACCTGCCTTACAAGAAACGGTATCAATATTTGCTCCGCGTCCCCTTCGCATATGATTACCGATTTGGCGAACAGAAGAGTGCTGCGGACCGCGTCAAGATAACGTTCGATTCTTATAGTCTCACTTTTCTCTAAGCCCTCGCCCGGCCAAAATACCTCTGAGCACCCCGCTTTCCGCGATATAACATTTGTCCCAGACAGACGTGCAGCCGAGCTTATTTGACTCGAATGAGTTGATACAAAAATCTGGGTTTTACGAGAGGAAAATCTAGAGAAGAGAGTTTTCTGTATATGCGTATGAATATGAGCCTCTGGCTCCTCAATGAGCAGAAAATGCGCGATCTTCCCTTCTTTCTTTATCTGACTTTCGTACTCATGAAGCTTCAAAGCGATATAGATTAAGTTCGCCCCACCCAAGCTAATGTCGTCTAACGACCCTGTACCAACATCGGCGATACCGTCCTCGGCTAATAGTCCGAGAGACTGGATCAATGCCGACATCTCTTCAGGTACGTTCGATGAAATCTCAATGCTCGGAGAATAAGTTTGCCCGACAGCTTCTAATATTGTTTTTCGTATACCTCCACTGAGGCTTCTAATCTGATCCAATCTTCCGATCAGAGAATTTAGCTCCTTTGCAGTATTGACGATTTTCCTAGCGTCATCTACGTCAATTTCGCCGCCCCCGGCCTTGGAAAGCAAACTCAGAAGCGGATTGCTACGAGCATACCTTAAATCAGCCACCACATTCCGCATAGCCTTTACAAAGGTGCAAGCCACTTCTTTAACCAAGGAAAAATACGCAGGCTTCAAATTCCCAATTTGGGACGCATCTTCGTCATCTGGATCGGGGAACCTAGCGTTAGAAAAATCACCGACAAACTTTGAATAAATATCATCGCAACTGAAGTCAGCCGACGATCTTGTGAACGCAACGGCTTCGTAATACTCTTTATCTATGGCGATGCCACCCACAATGTCGCGCAAAGCTTCGATACGCTCAGCCCTTCCTCTAAGCAGATGAGTTTTATCGAATAGCAGCTTCCTGATGTGGTACTTCGGCCTAAATACGAAGCTGTATGTTCCGAACGCTGAGTTGCCGGTAAGCTGTGCCGCGTGCTGTGCAATGACCAGCTCCTCATCAGTTACTCCAAGCCCTCCAAAGTCAAGCGTGATAACTATCCAGTGCCCTCGTGGATCGCCGATTGATCGGTTGAAGTCATTAACTGCGAGATATCTAGCGTTCGATGGAATTGACTCATCTAGGATGAGCCGCATCGCGTTGAAAACATTTGATTTTCCTGCAGCATTCTCACCAATTATTGTATTAGCCCCCTCTTCTACAAATTTGAACTTCGCCGAACGAAAGTTGCGATAATTTCTTAAAGAAAGGCTACTTACGTACATGCGCGATCGACCCTACCCCTGGCTTTGATCTGAGCATATCAAGCTTGTGCTGACTAGCTGGTTGAGACAGCTATCTCACTGCATGTGTCCGCTCGGGCCCTGTGCCTGTATGGTGAGCGGCATCGGGGAAGCTACTATCGGCTTAGAACTTGTCGCACATGGCCTTAGAGATGCTCTGATCAACGAAATCTGACAACGAGGATGTGGCATTTTCCCGAGGTGTCGCGTTCGGGGTTTTGGATTTCGCGTCATTCCCTGCGTGGTCCGTGGGGAATCGCTGTGTTACAGGCGCATGCTCCCCATCGCAGGCAGTAAGTGCATTCGCTTCATCCGTAGATTTGACAGCGGAAACAAGGTCACCACGTGTGCGGTGTTCTTCGCCAAGCCGCGATAGCACGCCTTGACGTAGCCAAACTGGCGCTTGATCACCCGAAACGCATACTCCACCTCCGCCCGCAGGCTTGCTTGCGGCCTGGGCCGCTTTAGGGCCGGTTTTTTCGTTGGTCGCCATGCTTGTGACCGCCTCACCACCCGAATGGTAGCGAGGCGAAACTAGGCCGATTATGTTGGCCGTACAAGTCTGGTTGCAGCGCGCGAGACGGCAGAGTCTGCAAGACCGCCGCTGTGTTATCTGGGCCAGTTATCTGGCGATATGGGCGGTGCTGTGTGCCTGATGTTTTAAGGTCCGCGTGCACAGCAGTGCGCAAAGCGTTTACTGCGACGACGTGTCGGGCAACGGCTGCCGCGCTTGGCCCCAGGTGAGCATTGCATCCAGCGCAGGGCACAGGGCCTGGCCCCACGGCGTCAGGCGGTAATCCACCTGCGGCGGTACCTGCGCGTAGACGGTGCGCAGCACCAGGCCGTCGCGTTCTAGCTGGCGCAGCTGTTGGGCCAGCATCTTCTGCGAGATGGCGGGAATCAGCCGCTCCAGGTCCGAGTAGCGCTGCACCTTGCCGTCGAACAGGTGGAACAGCAGCAGCAGTTTCCAGCGGCCTTCGATGAGTTTGAGCAGGGCTTCGACATCGCACGCGGCGGTGTCCGGGGTGTGCGGCTTTCCCATGGGTGCGTGACTTACCTTTGCGTGCGTTCTTGCGGCAGGTGATGCCGCTGCTGATCATGGCATACCGTTTCTACCGGACCGCCGCCATGTCGCTTGCCCTGCCCAACGCCATTGCCTGCTTTTTTACTGCCAGCAATGCCGGCGATGCCGCGGTGCTGCTGCCGCACCTGGCCGACGATGCGGTGGTGCACGACGAGCACCGCCAGCACCGTGGCGCTGCCGCCATTGCTGCCTGGCTGGCACAGGCGCAGGCCACCACGCCGTATCGTGCGGTGCCGGTTGGCGTGCACACCCAAGGCGAGCAAGTGAGTGTCACCGCGCAGGTGTCTGGCGATTTCCCGCAGAGCCCGCTTCAGCTGGAGCATGTGTTCCAGCTGGTGGGCGGCAAGATTGCGGCGTTGCAGATTCATTGACGCGGCATGCCGGCGTGTTGCGCCGGTAGCACGTGCCCGGATGCGGACCTTCCACAGCCGCATGACGCAACCGCACGCGCGGTTAGTGAGCGGTTGCTTGGTATCTCGACGCGCGTTGCGCCTCTGAGCAAATGTAGGGCGGCGCCTAGTCGCCTTCTGCCTGAAGTCGAAACACCCTGCCGCCCTGTTCCGCCTCATCGCCAAAGGTGACTGTGACCGTCGCGCCTGCGTTGATGGCCTCATGACGAAAGGACAGCTCGGCGTGATGCAGTCTCAGGCTGCTATCAAATGTGGTGCCGCTCGATAGGCAGGCCACCGAGTCCATTACCGTGGCGTCTGCAAGCTCTGTTTGCCCATGCTGCATCAGGTAGGCACAAACCGCCTGCGCGGCGGGGTCGCTACCGTGCTCACACCGTTTGGCGGAAAGCGCCTGCTCTTGCGCATGCTTGAAGTTGGTTCCCCACGAGGTGTGGAACGCAAAACTGCGTGTCTGGCCCGGCTGTACTGCACCGACAAAGGCGCGCAAGACCTCGCATAACTCAGCGGCAGGGGCTGCGTGGGCGGTTGCCACCGCCGTTAGCAGGATCGCGGGGACAGCGGCATAGACGAATAAAGCGCGCACGTGTCATCCGCTGAAGAGGGCGTGCGCATTATTGAGTCGCTGCACTTGCGCCGCAACGTGGACGCACACTGCAGCGCTCGGTGTCGCGCTTGAAGGGTGTGGGCGTGGCCGTTCGCCTGCCACTGCCTTCGAAACACTCAGCCGTTGAGCGTGCGGCCGCCGTCGACGATGAGTTCCGAGCCCACCGTCCAGCGGGATTCGTCCGAGGCCAGGTACAGCACGGCCTTGGCCACTTCATCGGGAGTGCCGAAGCGGCCGAGCGGGATGGTGGCGGCGATGTCCTGGTTGACCTGGTCGCGGTATGCGTCGGGGATGCCGAGCTTGTCGTACAGCGGGGTTTCCACCGGGCCGGGGCTGACCGCGTTGAGGCGGATGCCGCGCGCCAGCAGTTCGCTGGAGAGGGTCTTGGTCATGCTCAGGAACGCCGCCTTGGTGGCCGCATACACCGATGAGCGGGCCGCGCCCACATGCGCGTTGATGGAGGTGTTGAGCACCACCGCGGCGGGGTTGGCGAACACCGGCAGCAGCGCCTGCATGAGGAAGTACGGGCCTTTGACGTTGATGGCGAAGGAGGCGTCGAAGGCCTGCTCGGTCCAGTCTTCGATCGGTGCCCACACCGACACGCCGGCATTGAGGAAGGCGATGTCGAGCTGGCCGTAATGCGCCTGCACCGCCTGCGCCAACTGCTGCTGCGCGGCGACGCTGGCCGAATCGGCGCGCAGCACCAGCACCTCGGCACCCAGCGCGGCCTTGGCATTAGCGATGGACTCGGGGTTGTTGCCGGTGACGATGACGCGGGCGCCTTCGGCCAGAAACTGGCGTGCGGTCTCCAGGCCGATACCGCTGGTGCCGCCGGTGATGAGGGTGCGTTTGCCTGCTAGACGGGACATGGGTGCTCCTGGGAGTTGGCAGGCCCGCCGCATGTGGCTGGCCTTCGATGCGGTGCAGCGTGCGCTCATGCCGAATGTGGCGGAAGACCGCGCCGGCACATACCATTCATGCGGTATGCGCATGAATGAGGGTGGGAAATGGACCGGTTTCTGCTGATGACCTGCTTTGCGCGTGCGGTGGAAACCGGCAGCTTTTCTGCGGCCGGGCGCGACCTGGGCCTGGGCCAGCCCAATGTCAGCCGCCACGTGGCGGCGCTGGAAGAGCACCTGCACACGCGGCTGCTCAACCGCTCCACCCGCAAGCTGGTGCTGACGCCGGAGGGCGAGCGCTACTACGCGGAGGTGCGCCGCATCCTGGATGCGGTGGGCGAGTCGGAGATGGCGCTGCACGACAACGTGCAACCGTCCGGCTTGCTGCGGGTGGCCTGCCCCACGGCCTTGTCGCACCACTATGTGATGCCGCTGGTGCCGGAGTTTTTACGGCGCTTTCCGGGCCTGGAGCTGGATCTGCAGATCAACGACCGCTTCGTCAATCTGCTCGACGAGGGCGCGGAACTCGCCATCCGCATCGGTCATCTGGAAAACAGCGCGCTGCGCGCACGGCGGATCGGCGCGTTCAAGCGCGTGTGCGTGGCAAGCAACGCCTATCTTGCCGAGCGCGGCGTGCCCCGCGTGCCCGAGGACCTGCGCCAGCACGATTGCGTGCTGTACACCCTGCTGGCCTCCGGGGCGACGTGGCGTTTCAAGGATGTGGAGGTGCCGGTGTCCGGCCGGATCCGGGTCAATTCGCCGGAGGCCGCGCGCGAGTCGGTAAGTGCGGGCCTGGGCATCGGGCAGGGGCCGGAGTGGTTGTTCGAGCAGGGGCTCAAGGCCGGGCAGCTGCAGATCGTGCTGGGCGCATTCTCCGCACCTGCGGTGCCCATGCACATCCTGTATGCGGCCAACCGGCTGGTGCCGAAGCGGGCGATCGTGTTCATGGATTTTATTGCCGAGGCGTTTGCCAAGATTCCGCAGTTGAATGTGGGAGGCTGATCGCCCGGCGTTATTCCAGCGGCCGTGGCGAGGGGCGCTGGTACTTGGAAAACGTCTTGTGCAGTGAGGCGGCGCGCTCGTCGGCAACGACGTTTTCAACACTGCTCAGGCCACGCGATGCGATGACGGCCGAGGCTTTTGCATCGCCCAGCAGATAGGCCAGGCGCAGGTAGGCCAGGCTGTCGACCAGGTTCTTGTTTGCGGTGTCGCTGACGTATACGTCCGACAACCCGTAGTACGCATACAGATTCCCCGCCACTGCGGCCCGCCGCAGGATGCCGATGCCCTGATAAAAACGGCCCGCCAGTGCGGTCTTTTTGCCGTAGATCACCGTTGCGGCCTGGTTGCCTGCCTGCGACTCGGCCTTGAGCTGGTCCAGCGTCAGGGTTTCCAAGCGGGCCAGTTCGTGTTCCGTCGGGTAGCCGTGGCGCAGCAGCCACTGCGCCTCTGCATCGGAGTTGGCGATCAACGGCCCACCGGCCGGGCAGGCATTGGGGCCCTGCGGGCAGAGATAGCGCCTTGCCTGCTGGCTGACCGAAGGCGGCCTGCTATTGGCCGCCTGGGCGGGCGGCAGTGCGGCGGCGTTGCCATCTGCGGTGGCGGGGCTGGCTGCTGCCTGCGCCGATGTGGGCGCCTTATCGGCTTGTGCGGCTTGGTCTGTGTCTGCGCAGGCGGCAAGCGAAAGGCACAGCGCTGCCAGGGACAGGAGTTTGGTGACGTGCATGGGCCATCCGTTGCGGGCTGCAGTGCCGGTGCGTGATGTTGCGCGATGCCGGCCTGCGATGCGACTGCCTCCCCTTGCCGGCCGCGCCGGCATTTGCTCCCACGCACTGCCGCCCAGGTGGCGGGGCATGCGTGCGCCATTGCGCGCCTGCCCCGCAGCCCGGGCGGGCGCACCCGGCGCGGCGTTGTGCCGGTTGCTGGTGCCGCACGCGCCAGGCGGCCGGTCGCAGGCCCTGGCCTGCGCAGGTTTGCGCGGCGCACAAAAGCGGGCGCTAGCGCGGGCCCGGGCGCCGGCCTGTATGCCCAAAGCGACGCGATCTTTGCGCAATCGGGTCGCTTGAGACGATTCGCAACCCTGGTCTGCGTCTTTCCGTATACCGTGACACACATCACACTCGAATGTGATGCAAGTCTCACTTCACTACGGACGAGGGATCTGGCGATGGCCGACAACGGGATGGGGCTGCAGGCGCAGCCGCTGGGCGCGCACGGTGGGGCAGGTCAGCCGTGGGCTGCGCTACTGCCGGTGTTGACGACGTCTCCGGGCGACGGCCGCGCCACGCCCACGGGCACCGACGTGGCCGGCCTCAAGCGCCTGCTGCGCAAGGGCGCGCGCGGCCTGCTGCGCACCCTGCCCTGGCGGCACCAGGACCGGCTGTACTACCTGCACACCTTCGGCCGGCTGCCGGATCTGTACGCGCCCAAGTGCTTCAACGAGAAGATCCTCTACCGCAAGTGCGTGCACGGCGATTACCCGCTGTACCGGCGGCTGGCGGACAAGTTTGCGGTGCGCCCGTATGTGGCGGCCAGGATCGGCGAGGCGCACCTGATCCCGCTGCTGCTGGACAGCACCGACCCGCAGGAGCTGCTGCGCCTGCCGCAGTGGCGGCAGACCGTGATCAAGGCCAACCATGGCGCGGCGATGGTGGAGGTGGTGCGCGATGAGCCGGACGCGCAGCAGAAGCGCCGCATCATCGAGCGCTGCGGCCAATGGCTGCGTACCGACTTCTCCGACAAGGTGCGCGAGATCCATTACCGCGATATTCCGCCGCGCATTTTGGTGGAGCAGTACATCGGCGATGCGCAGCAGGTGCCGGTGGACTACAAGTTCCACATGTTCCGGCAGGCGGACGGCAGTTTTCAGTACGTACTGCAGGTGATCTACGGGCGCTTCGACACGCCGAAGTTGGGCATGACCTTCTTTGTCGGCAACCTGCACGAGGCCTTTCACCGCATCCGCGACGACGGGCGCGCACCACCCTGCACGCCGGCGCTGCTGGAACAGGCGCTGGAGCTGAGCAAGCTGCTGGCAAGCGACTTCGATTACGTACGCGTGGACTGGTACATCCAGCACGGGCAGGTCTATTTCGGCGAGCTGACCTTTACCCCGGGCGCGGGGCTGGTCACCGGCCTGGACCGCGGGCTGGACCGGATGATGGGCGACATGTGGGTGCAGCGGCGTGCGCCGGTGGAAGCGGCGTTTCCCACGCAGGGTTTGGGCGCCAGCGTGCGGGTGCCGGTGCGGTGAGAGCGCTCGCCCGCCCCGTTCGGGCGGCAGGCAACTGACAGCGTGGCCTGAGCGCAGCACGCCTTTGCCTGGCATTGCTTGCTGCATGCGCGGCGCGCTCGTCACCGCAACGCGCTGCTGCGATGACGATTTGAGCGTGCCATATGCAGCGCGGCGTTTTATCCGCGCGCCTTCAAATGCAGCATGGGGTAATGCGCATACTGCCCGACGCCGTGTTTGATGATCGGGTCTTGTGCGGTGATGGCGGCAATGTCCTGGTCGTCGGCAATCTGATACAGCGATAGACCAAAGCCGCCGGTTTCATCGATGACCGGGCCATGCGCCAGCAGGATTCCCTCGGCCAGGCGCTGGTCGAGAAACGCGGCATGCTGCTGCATCAGGGCTTTTTGCTGATCCGACATGGTGGCCAGAAAGTCCGCGCGCGGCGGGATGAATTTGCAGAAATACGCTTTCATTCTCGTGTACTCGTGGCAAAGGGGATGCGTCACGGCTTTAGCAAAGCCGTTGATCGGGTGATAACACGGGGTTTTGCGCGGTTTACTTGATTGAATCAGCAGCTGGTTTGGCGCTGCATGTAACGCACAGCACTCAGGCTGTTTTGATGCTTTTGAAAATCGCGCCTTCAAACATCTTTGGCAGGTAACTCTGCAGGAACAGGATCATGCCGGTCATCTTTCCGACCGGGTTGCTGAACTTGGGGTCCTTGGCCTGGATCAGCTTCTGGATGGTGTCCACCACGGCATCCGGTGCTTCTGCGGTGTCGATTCCCTTCTGGGTCGCCGCGTTGGCCTGCGTGCGGTAAGCGTTGTAGTCGGCAATGGTGTTGCCGGCGGCAGGCACTGCGTTGTGGCCCAGATTGGTCTTGAACCAGACCGGCTCCACCATGTTGACCTTGATATTGAACTGGGCAAGTTCGAACCGCAGCGATTTGAAATACCCCTGCACCGCATGCTTGGAGGCCGCGTAATACGACAGGTTCGGCGGCCCGATCAGCGCCACGATGGAGCTGACGGTGATGATCTGCCCGCTCCGTTGCTTGCGGAAATACGGCAGCAGCGCATTGGTGGTTTTGACCGTGCCCCAGAAGTTGGTTTCGAACTGCTGGCGGCCCACGTCGATGGCGGTTTCTTCGGCGATACCGGTGACCATGTAACCGGCGTTGTTGACCAGCACATCCAGGCGGTCGACCGATTGAAACAGCGTTGTGGCAAACGACTGGATCGAGGCGTCATCGTCGATATCCAGGCGCAGCAGCTTGAACGGCAGCTTGGCCTGGTGCTTTTCCGGCTCGCGGCTGGTGCCGATGACGTTGAAGCCTTGCTTGTGCAGGTTGGTGGCCAGCAACAGGCCAAACCCTGAGGATGCGCCGGTGATCAGCACTGTCTTTTTCATCGTGGTGTCTCTGAAGGAATGCGGTTTAGGGAAGGTGGAGAAACATCGCCAGCCATCGGCGTGCAGCTACGCGATGCCTGACGCTGACCTACATTGCGGTGTGCGTTGATGCAGATAGATGCTGCGGTTGCCGCCGCGGCCTGGGCGCCCGTCACCTGCCTGATACGCACGGTTGGACGGCCCATGCGCCGCATGCTAGTATCGATTTGATAGTGAGTCAATACGGAAATGATATGAACTCAAAAACGTCGTCGGACAGCCTGTGCCCGATCGCGCGCAGCCTGACCTTCCTGGGCGATGCGTGGACGATGCTGATCCTGCGTGACGCCAATTCCGGGCTGACCCGCTTCGATCAGTTCCGGCAGAGCCTGGGGATTGCCCCGACCATGCTGACCAAGCGGCTGGCGACGCTGACCGAGGAGCGGCTGCTGGAAAAGCGCCTGTATTCCACCCGCCCACCGCGCGAGGAGTACGTGCTGACCCAGGCAGGGCGCGATTACCTGCCGGTGCTGTTCATGATCGGTGCGTGGGGCAGCAAACACCGTGGCGAGGGCAAGCTGCTGCGTTTTCTGGATGCGGAAACCGGCACCGAGCTGCAGCCGGTCGCCATCGACGCAGTCACCGGTGCAGAGATCGGCACACGCGCGATCCGCATGGTGATGCCGGAATGAGCGCGGCGGCGTGGTGGATGGTTCTCAGCATGCGTTGACGCCTGGCGCGCTACCCTCGCGCGCCCTGGCTGCCTCGACCTGGGCGACTGCGTGACGCGTTGGCGTCATGTTGCGCACCGATGTCGAGGACAGCCGCGCCGCTCTTCCACCCACTACAAGGACGTCACCGTTGTCGCACGTTTCCCTACGCCGCTTCCTGCCGCTCGCCTGTCTGGGCCTGCTGTCTGCCTGCAACGGTGGCACGGCCACCCCCAGCGCGCCGCGCCCGGAGTCCGAGCACTTCACCCTTGCCGAGCTGCAGCAGCTTGGCTGCACCGTCACCGCCACGCCCAAACGCGATGTCCGCAAGATCCCGTTGCTGGGCGAGGTCGATGGCTATGGCGTCACCAGCACCAACGCCTGCGCGACCCACATGATCAGCCTGCTGCAGCCGATGAGCTACGAGGACGCGGTGTGGGAGGGTGCACGCAGCGCCGCCGGCACCTTTGCCAGGGAGCACGGGCTGGAGCGCGAGAGTTATGAAGGCCGGCTCGGCGAGTACAGCGAGATCGAGGTGTTCAGCCGCGGCGGCAAGCCGGTGGGCTTTGAATACAACGTGCAGGCAAAGGGCACGCTGCATTCGGTGGTCGTGCTCTCCGACAGCATCGCGCCGGATGCGGCCTTCGAGGCGGTGATGAAGACCAAGCTGTGAGGGTGTGAGCCGCTTTTTAATTGAGCGGGTGGCGCTGTAAGCCGTGCCTGCGCGCGGTGTGGGCGCATGCGCCGCAACGCGTGTGCAATGCGATGCAGTTGGAAGATAGACGCGCCTGTCAGCGCGAAAGACGATTCTTCCGAAGTAACCGCTCCGAGCGCATCACGTGAACCACGACAACGCGTTGCCCGTCCACACGGTAGAACACGCGGCAAGGTGGCTCGACGATTTGACGGTAGCGGGAGCGCTTGAGCTCCTGCGGCCGGCTTCCACTCTCCGGGTGTTCGGCCAATTGCTCGACATGCGCAAACACCCGTCTCACCAGTGCCGCTGCGGCGGCAGCGTCCTCAAGCGCAATGTAGTCGGCAATCGCGTCCAGGTCGGCCACTGCCGGCTCAGACCAGACTATTTCAGCCATCGCGCCAGGCGTTGTTTGGCTTGTTCGTGGCTCAGGCTGCGGCCTTCGGCTACCGCCATTTCACCACGGGCAATTCCTTCGAGGATCGCCATCCGCTGTTGCATGCGTTCATAGCTGGCGACGTCCACCAGGTATGCGCTGGGCAGGCCATGCTGGGTGATCAGGATCGGCTCCTTGTCGCGCTCGACATCTGCGAGGAGCTCGGTGGCCTGCCGCTTGAGCGTGGTGACAAGTTCTGTGCGCATGCAGTGACACTAAAGTATCACTGCGGGTGGGGCAAGTCGGCTGTGCCGGGCGAGGCTACATCCCACCCAGGGGCTGCAGGCACAACCAGATCGCGCACCAGTGCGAGAGCGCGCCGCCCAGCACGTGGGCGTGCCAGATGGCGCGGTTGTAGACCAGCGACTTGCGCACGTAGAAGGTGACACCCACGGTGTAGAACGCGCCGCCGGCGGCGATCAGCCACAGCACGGTGCTGTCCAGGCCGGCGAGCAGCGGCTTGATCACCACGATGCCGGCCCAGCCCAGCAACAGGTAGATCACCACCCAGAAGCCCTTGGCGATGCCGGGCAGGAACAGCTTGGCGAACACGCCGAACAAGGCCACGCCCCACACGCCCAGGATCATCGCCCAGCGCCAGGTGCCGTCGAGGGCGACCAGCAGGAACGGGGTGTAGGAGCCGGCAATCATCACGAAAATGCCGGCGTGGTCGAACTTGCGCAGCATCGGCTGGCGTTGCGGCGGGGCGAAGTTGTACGCCGCCGAGCAGCCGAACATCACCAGCAACCCCAGCGCGTAGACGCAGGTGGCCAGCAGCATGGTCTGGTTGGCATGCGCGCGCCAGACCATCCAGGCGCCGCCGACGATGGCCAGGAACAGGCCGGCGGCATGCACGATCACATCGGCACGGCGGGCGGAACGGGTCTTGTAGTGCGGCGCGGTAAGGCTGGGGGAAACGGGCACGGCGGTTCTTCGAGATGGGGGAGCCACAGCGTGCAAGGCAACGGTGACGCGGTGGGGGCAACAGAATACCCGGCTTGCTGAATCCGCTCAGTGACACAGGCTCGCCGGTTCGGCGCTGGTCTCATACCCTGAGACACCTCCCCTGTCTCATGCCCCTCTTTGGGAGCCGCCGTATGCCTCCGTTTGCCCTCGCTCCCCGCACCGAAACCGCCGAACGCGCGCTGGCCACCACCGATGGCCGGCCCAGCCGCGATGGCGCACTGCTCACCGAACGCCTGGAACGGCGTTACCACGACCGCATCACCGGCAGCTTTACCCTGCCCGGACGCGACGGCCGTTATGCGCCGATTCCTGCCGACGTGCCGGCCGCGCTGGCCGACGCCTTGCGCACGCGTGGCATCAGCCAGCTCTACAGCCACCAGGCCGATGCCTGGGCGGCCACGCAACGCGGCGAACATGTGGCAATCGTGACGCCCACCGCGTCGGGCAAATCGCTGTGCTACACGTTGCCGGTGGTGAGCGCGGCGATGAGCTCCGGGGCCAAGGCGCTGTACCTGTTCCCGACCAAGGCGCTGGCGCAGGACCAGGTGGCCGAGCTGCTGGAATTGAACCGCGCCGGCGAGCTGGGAGTGAAGGCCTTCACCTTCGACGGCGATACGCCCGGCGATGCGCGCCAGGCGATCCGCCTGCATGGCGACATCGTGGTGAGCAACCCGGACATGCTGCACCAGGCGATCCTGCCGCATCACACCAAGTGGGCGCAGTTCTTCGAGAACCTGCGCTATGTGGTGATCGACGAGATCCACACCTACCGCGGCGTGTTCGGCAGCCACGTCACCAATGTGCTGCGCCGGCTCAAGCGCATCTGCGCGTTCTATGGCGCCAACCCGCAGTTCATCCTGTGCTCGGCCACCATCGGCAACCCGCATGCGCACGCGCAGGCCCTGATCGAAGAACAGGTGCATGCGATCACCGAGTCCGGCGCGCCCACCGGCGACAAGCACGTGCTGCTGTGGAACCCGCCGGTGGTCAATGCCGACCTGGGGCTGCGCGCATCGGCACGCTCGCAGAGCAACCGCATTGCGCGCATCGCGATCAAGAGCGGACTGAAGACGCTGGTGTTCGCGCAGACGCGCCTGATGGTGGAGGTGCTGACCAAGTACCTGAAGGACATCTTCGACCACGACCCGCGCAAGCCGCCACGCATCCGTGCGTACCGCGGCGGCTACCTGCCCACCGAGCGGCGCGAGGTGGAGCGCGCGATGCGCGCCGGCAATATCGACGGCATCGTGTCCACGTCGGCGCTGGAGCTGGGTGTGGATATCGGCGCGCTGGATGTGGTGATCCTCAACGGCTACCCCGGCAGCGTGGCGGCGACCTGGCAGCGCTTCGGCCGCGCCGGGCGCCGCCAGCAACCGGCGCTGGGCGTGCTGGTGGCCAGCTCGCAGCCGCTGGACCAGTACGTGGTGCGGCACCCGGATTTCTTTGCCGATGCCTCGCCCGAACATGCGCGCATTGCGCCGGACCAGCCGCTGATCCTGTTCGACCACATCCGCTGCGCGGCGTTCGAGCTGCCGTTCATTGCCAGCGAGCCGTTCGGGCCGATCGACCCGCTGGTGTTCCTGGAAGCGCTGGCCGAGAGCGAAGTGATCCACCAGGAAGGCGACCGCTGGGAGTGGATCGCCGACAGCTACCCGGCCAATGCGGTGAGTCTGCGCTCGGTGGCCGACGGCAACTTCGTGGTGGTGGACAAGAGCGACGGCAAACAGCAGATCATCGCCGAGGTGGATTATTCGGCCGCGGCACTGACCTTGTACGAAGGCGCCATCCACATGGTGCAGAGCACGCCGTACCAGGTGGAGCGGCTGGACTGGGAAGGCCGCAAGGCCTATGTCACGCGCACCCATGTGGACTACTACACCGACAGCATCGACTACACCAAGCTGAAGGTGCTGGACCGCTTCGACGGCGGCGTGGCCGGGCGCGGCGACTCGCATCACGGCGAGGTGCATGTGGTGCGGCGCGTGTCCGGCTACAAGAAGATCCGCTATTACACACACGAGAACATCGGCTACGGGCCGGTCAATCTGCCCGACCAGGAACTGCACACCACTGCGGTGTGGTGGCAGTTGCCGCAGGCCACGTTGGGCAAGGCGTTCGCGTCCAAGCAGGATGCGCTGGATGGTTTCTTGGGTGCGGCCTATGCGCTGCACGTGGTGGCCACGGTGGCGGTGATGGCCGATGCGCGCGACCTGCAAAAAGCGGTGGGCAATGGCGACGGCGCGTGGTTTGCGGTGGCCGACCAGACCGGGCGCGGACAGCTGCGCGGCGTGGACGAGGGCGAAGAAGGCGCGGTGGAATTGCAGCAGGCCTTCGTGCCCACGGTGTATCTGTACGACAACTTCCCCGGCGGGGTGGGCCTGAGCGAGCCGCTGTGGCTGCGCCAGGCCGAGCTGCTGCAGCGCGCCGACGAGCTGGTGCGGCGTTGCGACTGCAGCGCCGGCTGCCCGGCCTGCGTGGGCCCGGTGCTGGCCGCGCATGAGGAAGGCAAGGGCGAGTCGCCCAAGTCGTTGGCCTTGACGGTGCTGGCGCTGTTGTTCGATGCGGATGCGCCGTTGCGGCATGCCACCCAGGTGGACGACGACCTGGCGCTGGACGTGCTTGCATGAGCGTGAGTGCGGACCGGTTGCGCTTGTTGCGGCGTCAGGCCGGGCATGCCGATGTGCCAGCGCCAGTTGCAGATGGCGATGCAGTGGGTGGTGCGGATGTTTCCGCTGCGGTCGACGTGCAGGCCGATGCATACCCGCTGCGCGCGGCAGTGGCGGCGCGTACCTCGGGTGATGCAGTCGGTGCGGATGCAGTGGCAGGCGATGCGCACACGCGTGCCGCAGGTGACATGCCTGCGGCGGCGCAGCCAATGCGTGCGCTGGCAGCGCCGGTGCCTGGCAGCGATCCTGGGGTGAGCGCAGAACGCTTGCGCCTGCTGCGCCGCCAGGTCGGCGGGCTGACGCCCACGGCGCGCAAGGACGATGCGGTGATGCCCACGCGTGCGCAACGCCAGCCTGCGCCGGGTGCTGCTGCGTCTGGGTCACGCGCTTTGTCGCGCGAGGCGACTGTGCGAGGCACGCAGCCCGGCAGCGCAGAGGCTGCCGGTGCACCGCGCACCCCGCCCACCGCAGCACCGGCCATGACGCGCCGCGCCCTGCAGGCACCGGTTGCTGCAGCGCCTGCGCGCGATAGCTCGGCGTTTGCCTGGGTGGACCACGATGTGCGCCACAAGCCGGCAGGTGCGACGGTCGATGCGGCAGTGCGCGTGCCGGCGATGCGCGCGACACCGGCTGCATCCATATCCAACCCGCCACCGCAGCGACGCACCGATATCGCCGGCCTGCGCAAGATGATCGGCCTGCGCGAGCGCGCGGTCTCGGCACATACGCCGGTGCGCGCGGCGTCCACCGACCGGCATCTGCCCGGCAACGAGATCGCGCCCGGCCTGCACCTGATCGAAGCCTTCCTGCCGCAGGCGATCCCGCGCCAGGCGCTGTCGCTGGCGTTCGCCAAGCGCGAGGACGCGGTGGACCCAATGGACCTGCTGTTCTTCGATACCGAAACCACCGGCCTGGCCGGCGGCACCGGCACGCGCGCCTTCATGATCGGCGTGGCCGATTGGTACACCGACGCTACGCAGGGCAGCGGGCTGCGCGTGCGCCAGTTGATGATGTCCACGATGGCGGCCGAAAGCGCGATGCTGGATCTGTTCCGCAGCTGGCTGTCGCCGCAGACGGTGCTGTCCAGCTACAACGGCCGCTGCTACGACGCGCCGTTGTTGAAGACGCGCTACCGCCTGGCGCGCCGCGGCGACCCGATCTCTGCGCTGGACCATGTGGACCTGCTGTTCCCCACCCGGCGCCGTTATCGCGGCACCTGGGAGAACTGCAAGCTGTCCACCATCGAACGGCAGCTGCTGCGCGTGGTGCGCGAAGACGACCTGCCCGGCTCCGAAGCGCCGGCCGCCTGGTTGAGCTACCTGCGCGGCGGCAGCGCGCGCAACCTGCGTCGCGTGGCCGAGCACAATCACCAGGACGTGGTGACCTTGTCGCTGCTGATGCAGCGCCTGGTGGCAGTGGAAGCGCAGGACCGTGACGTGATTCCGATGCTGGAGACGCCCTGACAACAGGCCGTCATCGGCCGTGGCGCCAGCGCACTCACACAGGCACTTCCAACAGCTCGGTCACCATCTGCCACGCCGCAAACTCCTGCTCGAATTCGGCCAGGGTCAACAAGCCCATGCAGGCATGCGCGCCGATCGGTAATGCCTGCCCTGCGGCAAGCTTGCGCACCAGCAGGATGGCGGCAAAGCAGGGAATCTCCGGGCCGTGCAGCATTGCAGCGGTGAGGTCCCACTGCAGTCGCAGCGGCCGGGGATCGCCAGCCTGGGGATGGCTCATGCCACGCAGCTCCACGCGCATGCCACCGAGGTCGGTGCCGAAGCGGTCAAACCAGCGTGCCGCACGTGCAAACACCTCGGCCAGGCGCGCCATCGGCAATGGCACGCCGTGCTGACGCAGCCAGGCGACACCGGCCAGGCAGCGCTGCAGAAACGGCACCTCCAACGCGGCGCGAAACTGCACGCTCTGTACGCCTGGATAGCGCTGGGGCAGCAGATCGTGATCGGGCACATCGCAGGGCGACGCAAGCCGCGGCGCGAGCTGGGCGAACTGCACGCGCATGGGTCTGGCCCAGCCCACCACCGTTTGCCAGCGGCCCTCATGCAGCCATGTGAACGGCGTGCCGCAGTACGACAACACCGCACGCACGGTGGCCAGACCAAGCGGTGTGCCTTGCGCGGGCGCGATCACCATGCGGATGCCATGCAACGCCGAAAAACGCGGCAGCAAGGCATCGATGACCGCGCTCGACAGCGCGGGCAAGGTGCTGGCGCCGCTGATGGCCACACGCTGCGCTTGCCTTGCCGCTGCATCCACTGCCGCGGGGAAATCGCGGACGAACGCGCGGCCGTCGGCCAGGTCGATGTAGTGCATGCCGGCCTGCAGGCAGGTGTGCGCCACGGCGTAATCCTGGCCCTGGAACGGGCCTGCGGTATGCACCACCGCATCGGCGGCAGTGGCCGCCAGTTGCGCGGCAAAATCGCTTGCGTCGATATCCAGGCGACAGCACGCGATGCGACCGGGTGCCACATCCGGCCACCTGGCCGCCACATCGCCGGGATGCCGCCCGGCCGCGATCACCTGCAGTTGCGCCGTCGCCGCCAGCGCCCGCACGATGCGCGCGCCGAAATGCCCGAAGCCCCCCAACACCACCACCCGGTACGTCATTGCCTGCTCGCCGTCTGCGCCTGTTGTGCAGTATCGGCGAGTCGCGGCGTCACCGAGTCACCAGCGCTGTGTGTCGCCCGCCGCGCGTGCCTGCACGGCGCGTGCGGCGCCGAACCGGTTTGACGCCAGTCACTGCCTCCGGCCGAGAGGGCGCCAGCTGCTCGTCGTCTACGCGTGCTGCACAGTCCCGGCGAGCAGCGGCCTGCGGCGATCAGCCCTCGATCTGTGTGGCCAGCCCCTGTGCGATCGCCTCGCGCATGATGCGCTGGGCTTCCTTGTCGGCGCGGACGCTGGCGGCGGCCTGCTGGCTGGCCAGATCTGCCTGCTCGGTGGCGAGCGCCGCCTGCTGCCTGGCCAGCGCCTGCATCCGCTGGTCGGCGCCGCTGCGCTGCATGGCCTGTTCGGCCTGGCGTACTGCGCGTTCTGCTTCCCGCGCCGCACGCTCGGCGGCCTGCTGTGTCAGTGCATCGGTGTCGAGCAAGGATGCATTGACGTGCTTTGCGGCCGCGTCGGCAGCACGTGCACCCAGCTCGGCCATCTGCGCGCCCAACTCGCCCTGCTGTTCGCCGAGCTTGCCCTGGCGCTCGCCCAGCGCGCCCTGCGCCTGGCCCAGTTTGGTGACTGGCGCATACACCGCATTCAATCGCTTGAAGGTGTCGGGATCGCGCACGACGTACTGCTTGCCATCCTTGCGGAACCACATCAGCTGACCATCCTTGCCGGCCAGGCGACGCACATGCTTGAGATCGTCCACCGAGCCATTCATGACGCTGTCGTTGCCCTGCAGCAGCACGTAGGCATCACGGTCGGGGTCATGCGACAGGTTGATCTGGCCGTGCGTGGAGGTGGTGGTGAAGGTCTGGCTGGTGGATGACGCCGCTGCAGCCGGTGCGGCGGCGTTTGCCGGTGCGGCGTTCGCTGCCGCAGTTGCCGGTGCGGCTGCAGCGGCGGCAGTGGCCGGTGCCGCTGTGCTGGACGCGCCGGCAGCTGGCTTGGCCGTTGCGGCTGCTGATGCGGCAGCAACAGCCGGCGCGGCGGGCATCGCCACCAGGCGCAGTGGCAGCACGCCGGTGATGGCCACCGCGCCCAGGATCAAGGCCGCGCCAAACCGCGGGAACGAGGTCGGGTTCTGCAACATGAGCAATCTCCGTTTGAGGCTGAGGAAGGACGGCGAGGCGCTGGCCACGCCGCCGTGCGGGCGCGGTGCCACGCCCAGTTGCAGCAAGAGCCGGCCATAGTCGTGGCGGCAATGACGGTGGCCTGCGACCACCGCGGCATCGCAGGCGGCCTCGCGGGCAGTGGCGTATTCGCGCGCGGCCAGATGCACCAGCGGGTGGAAGAAGAACAGGTGCTGGGCCAGCGACGGCAGCAAGCCCCACCACAGATCGCGCCGGCGCAGATGGATCAGTTCATGGGTCAGCGCCATATCCAGATCGTCGTCGGCCATGTGCGGCAGGCGTGCGGCGGGCAGCAGCAAGACCGGGCGCCAGGGCCCGATCAACTGCGGCGAGGCGATCTGCTGCGACAGACGTATTTCCGGCGGCTGCGACAGGCCATGCGCTTCTGCGGCCATGCGCAGTGCGGCGACCAGGGCGCGATCGGTGCACGGTGCGGCAGCGCGTACCAGGGCGCGGCTGCGTCGGTATGCGCGCACTGTGCCGAGCGCCATCACTGCAACGCCGGCAACCCATAACGCGGCCAGCCACAGCGCCCAGGACGGACCGCCTGCACCCTGCAGCACGTCTGCCGCGCCCGCACTGGCCACCGCGCTGGCGCCGGATGCAGTGGCATTGGCCATCACCATCGGCGCCAGGCTGTCGCCGGCAATCAAGGCAGGCGTGGGCGTGGCTGCAGGCAACACCGGCAACTGCAGCGGCGCGTTCCACAGCAGGCCGACCACGGCCTGCACTCCCACCAGCCACCACAACCAGGTCTGCGTGGTGGCCGGCAGCCGCCGCACGCTGCGGCACAGCGCCCACACCGCCAACGCCAGCACGGCGGTCTGCACGCTGGTGGCGCCCAGTTTCCAAAGCAATGCTTCGATCATCGGCGACATGCTCAATCCTCCTTGCGCTGCGACTGCAGCTTGGCGACCAGGGCTTCGAGCTCGGCCAGCTCGCTGTCGCTGACCTCGGCGCGCTGCGACATCCACGCCACGAACGGCGACACCGAGCCCTGCAAGGTCTTTTCCACGAACTGCCCCACCGCCGAGCGCACCACCGCGTCCTGCCCGCTGGTGGCGCTGTAGCGGTACATGCCGTCCACCTGCTCGCGGCGCAGAAAGCCCTTGGCGCGCAAGCGCTCCATCATGGTCAGCACGGTCGAGCGCGCCAGCCCACGCGGCTCACCGAATGCGGCCGCCACTTCGCCGACACTGGCCTGCCGTTGTTCTTCGATGTGTTGCAGCAGGGCCAGCTCCTGGTCCCCGATGGTCTTGCCACGCATGCCGCTCTCCCTGACTACAGTTGTCGCCACCGTAAGCCTGGCGACAGGTGTAGTCAATAGGTCGGATGGCAGGGGGGCGAGTGGGCGCTGCGATAGCTCAGGCGTGTGGCTGGAATCAGCCGGAAGCTGCAATGGCACAGCCAATAAAAAGCGAGGCATAGGCTGCGATAGAAAAATATGCCCGAGGCGACTTTCGCGCGAGCTTGTTACTAAACAGAACCGCAGAGTCGGGCGGAGGCATAATGGGTGCAGGGCCCGCGCTGCCGCGCATCTTCTGTGAGATAGCTTTTATTCGTTTGCGAGTACTACCTTCCAACGAATCTTCCCGTACATTGCCACTGTAAGGGTTACCCAATGGAAGTGCACTCAGATGATTCAACTTACCGCCTCACGCGCTGTGAAACATGCAGCTGCGGTATGAAAATATTCTATTCAGCACTTACCGGACAAATACGATGAGTAAAGATGGAAAGGTGCATATCCAACGGCAATTTTCGCTCCAGCCGGATCAACTCATCCCGCTGCGTTTCGCTGCTTCGATCCGCTACCAAAAGCATGATCCAACCTCCCTTGACGTTGAGATCCTGTTTCTAGGAGGCGAAGAAGAACGTGCCGAGGCATATCGTGCAACCAGGGCCATCGACATCAACCTAGTAAAGCTACACGCCATAAACGAGAGTGAAGACTCGATCAACCTGCTTGGACTGACTCGATGGCGATCAAGCATCACTGGCATGACGCTTGAGGTTGGCGCTATTGAGATTGGCATTGATCGTGATGATGACGATCAGCCTCTAGAGGTGAGTTTCACGGTTGAACTACAACCGAGCGGGATCCTCTCCGGCTTTGGATCGATCGAGCTTCACTGTAACGGCGACATCAATACACTACATAGAGATGAGGGGCAGATTCTCGTGCAGACAAGCCTCGGCCAAATCGAGGCGACGGAGGCTTACGACTATCTGGATGGAAAGGCATTCGGTGACAACGTCGTACATCGTATTCAACGCGTCCGCCTGATCGGTAAGTTCAAGCTTGAAGTGGGCGATACTTTGAGATCACTGCATGACCGATTGCTGGAAGAAATTTTCCCGATCTGTAGCGCACTTTCCCTTTGTTACAGGCAACCGGTCGACGCATACGAGATTGAGTATCTCTGGAAAGCAACATCAGAGAATCCAATCAAACGCGCTTTTTATAGGCGAAAGTGGCACAAGAGCAGGGAAATGACTAATGATAACGAACTTATCGACTCCTCAAACCTTCGAGATGGCGGCCTCTCGATTCTCGTCCAAACACTGAAAGACCATCCTGAGTCCAAGTCACTTGATCGAGGAATCGGATTTTTATCGCACTCCTATGTCAGCTTCCTGGAAACTGCTTACTTTATGGCTTTTTCTGCTATGGAGACCATCGTCAATGCCGTTTCTGGGGATCCAGATGGCTTGCAAATCGGATCCTCAGCCTGGAGAAAAGTCCAAAAAGCACTGCGAAAGTCCCTGTCCGACTGCGCAGAAGGTAAGTCCATCTCTCTAGATACCGCCAAACACATGCAAGAAAAGCTCCCGGAACTGCGCCGAGCATCGCTCGCATCAAGAATCGACAGGGTCGTCGAGGTGTATTCGGTCAAGACATCGGATCTATGGACTGCTGAAGGTTTCGCGGCCGGACTCAAGCGAGCATCAGAGTTCAGACATGACCTCTTCCATGCCGCACACACTTCAGACCTCGATCTTATGAGCGTAGATCTGACGAGGATAAGGGCATTCTCCGAGAGGCTTCTCCTTGCCGCGCTGTCTTGGCCTGAAGATCGCAGATGGGCTTGGCGAGACGATAAGGTTCACCGGATCATTCAGCCCGCAGATCCAGAAGCAGCAGCCCATGACTAACAATGTTTTTTTCACCTACATTATTTCACGAATTTTATCCTTACGACGCCGACTCCATTTGTGCTTTCAATCTGCAAGGATCTTTAATGTCCGACTTTAAGCCCTTCGCAATAAGTACCTGCGAGGCACGCACCAAGTCTTCGCATACCGCGACTGATTATCCACCCGGAAAGACTGGACCATTCTCACCTTTCGAGATCCAAGATCCTTTTGGGCTTCGCAACGCGATCGTGCCCGTTTTTTGCCAGCACGTCGACGGTCGAATGTACGGTGTGGGGACCGCTTTCCACGTCGATGGCTTTGGAAGTTTCCTGAGCGCTCACCATGTCGTCGACTTCGTACACCAGCATCTCGCTGGCCGCCCTATCCTTTTTCTCGGCATGCATGCACTGGTGTTTGGCACAGTTCACGTTCCAGACGATTGTTTCGTGCCAGTGGAAGAAGTTGTTGTGCCAATGAAGGAGAAGGACGACCCGATGGCCACCCTGCGCGGCGCTTCTTCTCAGCAACCAGCAATCGACGCAGCGCTTATGAAACCTGCCCCGGTAGGTCCAGGTGCCCGCCTTCCGCAGACCTTGCCGGTCCGAACAAGAGGCTCGATGCCCAAGGTCGGCGATATCGTACTTGCCATTGGTTTTCCTGAGCTGGATCTATCCGAGGTAGACGTCGAAAGGCAAGTGGCGCTGATCACCGAGGGGATGTACGGCGCGTATGGGCGAGTCGTCGCGATCCACGCACAAGGAGTTAGCCAGCCAAACCCAACGCCGGTGTTCGAAATAGAAAGCGATTGGCCAAGCGGCATGAGCGGTGGGCCGGTGTTCAACCGTGAAGGCGAGGTCATCGGCATGGTGAGCCGCTCACTACGTGCCGAATCTGATCAACACGGGATAGGTTATGCCGTGCATTTTGGTCTGGCCCGCGAAATCGAACCGCTAGTTCCAAACCTGGACACGTTCAATCCAGGATGGCGCAGGTGCTGGGGCCTTTTCACGTCAAAGGATTCCACGCCGGTCAGCTTCCATGCCACACAGGTTGAAGCACAGGAAGCAGCAGCAGTGATTACCGCGGCCACCAAGATCCTATTGATCGCCAACCGGATTGGTACGACGGATTTCGTGGAACTGTAGTAGGAGCTCGTGCCTCTTGAACGCATGCATGTCGGATCGAATGAACGAACACAATTGATGCGTATGTGGCTGCTGTATCAAACGTACTGCTATCTCGCACAGTGTGTGCGTGCTTGTTTCATCAAGCGCATGTGTGCTGTGCTGTATTGAATCCACACATTACATTGAATGCATACCGAAGACAGAGCGACAGCACATCTGCATCGCCTTCGATGCCATACGCGCTTCAAGCACTGCGCTATGGCACTTGCGCCGGCACCAGATCCACGATCTGCTCCGTCGCCGCATCAACCGCCGCCCGCGTATACACCAACGGGAAATAGCGGCCCTGCAGCCACAGCGGCGCGAGGTCGCGGTAATGCGGGCTGGCCGGGTCGCCGGATTGGCCTGGGTAGTTCATGGCGCGCGAGTTGTCCCAGTTGCCCAGGTCGATGATCAGGCGTGCGGAGGGACCGATGGTCTGGCGGAAATCGCTGGGGTTGTAGCTGGACTGATTGGGCGTATACGGGCTGCCGCCCTTGGCGAACGGGCCAACGTCCAGCAGCGCATGATCGGTGCCGACAGCCGCGCTCATCGCGTGCGCGACCTTGTTGGTATGCAGCTTGCCCCATTGCCATTGCTGCGGATCCGGGCCTTGCAGCTCGACCAGTGCTTGGTACGCGCTGCGTAGCGAGTCCAACAGCAGCTGATCGCGGCGTGCGGCCGGTGCGGGGCCGAAGGCGGCGCCTGGATGTTCAAGCGCATCCATCAACACCGCTGCATCGGGCATGCCGAAGGTGGCCGCCTCGGAGGGGCGCAGCACCAGCGCCTTGTAGGCATCGCCGAGATAGCGACTGAACCACACTTCTTCCAACGCGGCAGCAGCAGAGGTGGCGCTCACCGTGCCATCCCAGGGTTTGAGCAAACCGAGCGCCGCAGTGGTTGCGGCATCTTGTGCATGCAGCGGCGCGACCAGCGCGACCAGGCGCTGCGCCAGCAACGACAGCTGATCGTTCTGCAGCTTTTCCGAATCCTGCAGGCTCACCGTTGGCAGCTGCGACAGCACCTGGGTGATGCGCGCATGCCGCGCGTCGGCGTGGCCGCCGCTGCGCTGTTGAGCATCAGCTGGCACACCGCAAGACACCAGAGCGCTGTCTTGCCGATCGAGATCGTGCTTTTCGCGATCTTGCGTGTCGCAATCATGCTCATCCAGATCATGCGTGGCGCACCTTGCGGGTAAAAAGAGTGGTACTCAGCGGCATGTCAGTTATCCCATAAACAGTCGCGCAGGGTGCGGCATGGGGTGCGTGGTGCATCGGGTCGCCAGAGAACCAGCGGCGCGAGAAACGAATCGTGTCTGCACTCCTGGCCGCGCATCGTCTGGCGGCGATCGGCACCATCCGCGTACGGCCCGCTGCAGCTGCGTCGATGGAGGCACGCGTGCAGTCGTCGGTTTGCCGGATCGGCGCGCGTGGCGCATGAGCGTTTGTCGCCAGGCCAACGATTGCAACGCCTCGACGTAGTGCCTTCACATGCCTGCCAGACCAAGCGCGCATGATCGTGGTTCTAGCGGCTCTTATGCTGCACAGGTCATGTCTCGATGCCGCCACAGCGGAAGGCTTCTGCATTTTCTCTCTGGTGGCAGTCGATTACCCAGCCAGCAGCAACCCTGCAGCATCCGTCGGTGCGCGATGCCGTGCCTGAAGGCGCGGCCTTGCTTGGCGACGAGCAGATGGAGGCGCTGGGGCACAGCCTGGCGCAGGCGCATGTGCTCTATACCGGGCCTACCCGCGAGCTGCTGCTGTCGCAACTCAAATTCAACGAGCGCTCGCTCGGCACGGCCGCAGCGCGATTGGCCGAAATGTCTGCCGATGGCTTGCGCCTGCATCCGGCCGGCGAGTGGTTATTGGACAACTATTATCTGGTGGAAGAGCAGATGCGCCTGGCGCGTCAGCATCTTCCGCCCGGGTATAGCCGGCAATTACCGCGTCTGCGCACGCCAACGTCGGTGGGCCTGCCGCGCGTCTACGAGCTGGGCTTGCAGGTGGTGGCGCATGGCGACGGACGCGTGGATGTCATCACGCTGAGCCGTTTCATCGCCGCCTACCAACAGGTGGCACCGCTCAAGCTCGGCGAGTTGTGGGCGATTCCGATCATGTTGCGGCTGGCGCTGATCGACAACCTGCGCCGCGTTGCCGACGACATCATGCACGACGGGCGCGACACCCGCCTGGCCGCGCATTGGGCCGCGTTGCTCAACGCCACGGCGGCGGCGCAACCCAAGGACGTGGTGGTGGTGGTGGCCGATCTGGCGCGCTCACAGCCACCGGTGACCGGTGCATTCGTGGCCGAGCTGACGCGCGGCATCCACGGCCGTGGGCCGGTGTTGTCGATGGCCAGCGCCTGGGTGGAGCAATGGCTGGCAAGCGAGGGCCACAGTGTGGAAGCGCTGGTGCACGCCGAAAGCCAGCGCCAGGCAGCCGAGCAGGTGGCGATCAGCAACAGCATCGGCAGCCTGCGGTTCCTGGACGACATGGATTGGCGCGATTTCGTCGAGGCCATGAGCGTGGTCGAGCAGACTTTGCGCAAGGATCCGGCCGACGTCTACGCACGCATGGATTTCCATACCCGCGATAGCTACCGGCATGTGGTGGAACAGCTGGCGCAGCGCCTGGACCGCGACGAGCCGGACGTGGCCGAGGCCGTGCTGCAGCTGGCGGCGCACGCAGATGCCGCGATGCCGGTGGCCGGCCACGTGGGCTATTACCTGGTGGATGCGGGATTGCCGCGGCTGCGTGCCGCGCTTCGCGACCCAGCTGCGGCAGATACGCCGCCCCCCCCTCGCCCGCGCGCGCATCGCGTTGCGCTGCCGCTCTACCTGTTGCCGATCGCAGCGATCGCGTTGCTGTGGACCGGCGTGCTGCTGCAGGGCGTGAGCGCACTGCCGCCGGCGCTGTGGTGGATCACCGCTGGCATCGCGCTGCTGGCCGCCAGCGAGCTGGGCATTGCGCTGGTCAACTGGGTGGCAACGCTGTGGGTGCGCCCGCATCCGTTGCCGCGCATGGACCTGCGTGCCGGCATCACGCCCGACTGCCGCACGCTGGTGGTGATGCCGAGCATGCTCGCCAGTCACGAGGCCATCGACGAGCTGGTCGGCGCCTTGGAGGTGCATTACCTGGCCAACCGCGACGCACAGTTGTACTTCGCGCTGCTCACCGATTTTCTCGATGCCACGCAAGCGCTGTTGCCTGGCGACATGGCATTGGTGGCACATACGGCGCAGCATATCGACCGGCTTAACGCGGCCTATGCCGATGCGCACGGCGATCGCTTCTTCCTGCTGCATCGCGCACGCCAGTGGAGCGCGGGCGAAGGCTGCTGGATGGGCGCAGAACGCAAGCGCGGCAAGCTCGAGGCGCTCAACCGCCTGCTCTGCGCCGACGACGCGCGGCTGCAGGCGGCCAGCGAATTCCTGCAGGTGCAAGGCGATGTCGCCGCGCTGGTGCAGGTGCGCTATGTGATCACGCTCGATAGCGACACCCACCTGCCGCGCGATGCGGCACGCGCGCTGGTCGGGGCGATGTCGCATCCGTTGAATGTGCCGCGCATGGATGCGGCCGGGCAGATCGTCGAGGCCGGTTACGGCATTCTGCAGCCGGGCCTGGGCACCGGCATGAGCGAGGGCGGCGAGTCGCGGTTTGCGCGCATGTTCGGCATCGAGCCGGGCATCGACCCGTACACGCGTGTGGTGTCGGACGTGTATCAGGATCTGTTCGGCGAAGGCTCCTTCATCGGCAAGGGCATCTATGCCGTGGCCACCTTCGAGCAGGTGCTGGCCGGCCGCTTTCCCGACAACCGTGTGCTCAGCCATGACCTGCTGGAGGGCTGTTACGTGCGCGCCGGGCTGCTCAGCGACGTGCGGCTGTACGAGCGCCACCCGCAACGCTATGCCACCGATGCCAAGCGCCGCGCGCGCTGGGTGCGTGGCGACTGGCAGTTGCTGCCGTGGTTGCTGCCGTGGGTGCCCGACCGGGGTGGCCGGCGCGCGCGCAATCCCTTGTCGTGGCTGTCGCGCGGCAAGCTGCTGGACAACCTGCGCCGCAGCCTGGTGGCCCCGGCCGCGCTGAGTCTGTTGCTGATCGGCTGGTTCTGCTCACCCACGCCATTGCGCTGGACGCTGTGGCTGCTGGTGCTATGGCTGCTGCCGGGGCTGTGTTCGGCGGTGTATGCGCTGGCGCATCCGCCCGAGGGCCTGGGGCTGCGTCATCACGCGCGCCAGGTCGGTGTGGGGCTGCGTCAGCATCTGCTACGCACCGGCGTGGTGCTGGCCTGCCTGCCGTTCGAAGCAGGGATGCAGCTGGCCGCCATCGCCCGCACGCTGGTGCGGATGTCGATCACCCGGCGCCATCTGCTGCAGTGGGCGCCATCCAGCGAAGTGGAACGCAGCGCGCGCAGCGGCAATGCCGAGCAACAGCTGATGGCCGGCGCCGCGTGCAGCGCGGCATTGGCGATCGCCGCGGTGGCGTGGTGGTCGCCGTTGGCGTTGTGGGCGGCATTGCCGCTGGGGCTGGCGTGGATGGCCGCGCCCTGGCTGATGGCCTGGCTGGGCGAACAACCCGCCGCACCGGTGGCGCAGTTGTCGCAGGAACAACGCGCTTTCCTCGGTGGATTGTCGCGGCGCACCTGGGCGTTCTTCGAAAGCCATTGCACCGCGCAGCACCACTGGCTGCCACCGGACAACGTGCAGGAATACCCGGTCACGGTGGTGGCCAACCGCACCTCGCCGACCAATATCGGGCTGGGCCTGCTGGCCAATCTGGCCGCCTACGATCTGGGCTACCTGACGGTGGCCGGCGTGATGACCCGCGTGGCCGATACCTTGACCACGCTGGAAACGCTGCCGCGTTATCGCGGCCACTTCTACAACTGGTACGACACCGAAACGCTGGTGCCGCTGTTGCCGCGCTACGTCTCCACCGTGGACAGCGGCAACCTGGTCGGGCATCTGCTGACGCTGCGGCAAGGCCTGCTGGCACTGGTGGATGCGCCGGCGGTGTCGATGGCGGTGTTCGATGGGCTGGCCGACACCCTGGGCGTGCTGGCATCGCGAGCGCAGACACGCAGCGACGCCGCCGCCAATGCGCTGGACGCCATGTCGCAGAGCTTGCAGAGCATCCGCAGCCAGCCCGCGCCGAGCCTGCACCAGGCCGACCAAGCGCTGCGCCTGCTGCTGGCGCAGAGCCACACGATCCTGGCGCTGATGCCGGGCAGCGACAATGACGAGCCGTGGCCGCAACGCTTGATCGACAGCTGCGAGGCGGCCCTGGCCGAAGTGGGCCACTGCACGGCGGCGCCTGCCGGCAGCGCTGCGCAGGCGACCGAACAACCCGGCGATGCGGTCGCCACGCTGCGGCAACTCGCCGCCAGCGACCACGCACCCGGCGTGCAGACCTGGGCCGCCGGACGCGTGCAGGAGCTGCAACGGCTGGCGCATATCGCCGGGCAGCTGGCGCAGCTGGACTACGATTTCCTCTACAGCCCCGCCCAGCAGTTGCTCTCGATCGGCTACAACGTCGACGACCAGCGCCTGGATAGCGGCCATTACGATCTGCTCGCCTCCGAGGCGCGCCTGGGCATCTTCGTGGCGATCGCCCAGGGCAAGTTGCCGCAGGAGAGCTGGTTCGCACTCGGCCGCACGCTGACCGACACCGGCGCCGAGCCCACGCTGCTGTCGTGGAGCGGCTCGATGTTCGAGTACCTGATGCCCGATCTGGTCATGCCCAGCTACCCGCAGACGCTGCTGAGCCGTTCGATGCGCGGCGCGGTGCAGGCGCAGATCCGCTATGGCACCGCACGCGATGTGCCGTGGGGTGTGTCCGAATCGGGCTACAACACCGTCGATACGCGGCGCAATTATCAGTACCGCGCATTCGGTGTGCCCGGCCTGGGGCTCAAGCGCGGCCTTGGCCAGGATCTGGTGATCGCCCCCTACGCCAGCGCGATGGCGCTGATAGTCGAGCCGGATGCGGCCTGCCGCAATCTGCAGCAACTGCAGGCGCTGGGATTTGGCGGGCGTTTCGGCTTGTACGAGGCGATCGACTACACCCCCTCGCGCGTGCCGCGTGGCGAACAGCATGCGCTGGTGCGCTCGTTCATGTCGCATCACCAGGGCATGGCGCTGCTGGCGCTGGACCACGTGTTGCGCGACGGGCCGATGCAGAAGCGCTTTGTCGCCGACCCGCAATTCCAGGCCACGCTGTTGCTCTTGCAGGAGCGTGCACCGCGCGCTGGCGTGTATGTCAAAGGCCTGGCCGACGCCGCCGAGCGCCCTGTGGCCACCGAAGCCGGCATGGCCTTGCGCATCCATCGCGACCCCAATCTGCCGCAGCCGGCGCTGCAATTGCTCTCCAATGGGCGTTACCACGGCATGCTGACGTCGGCCGGTGGCGGCTACAGCCGCGCGCGCGACATGGCGGTGACGCGTTGGCGCGAAGACGGCACCCGCGATCACTGGGGCACGTTCTGCTATCTGCGCGATGTGGACAGCGGCGCGGTGTGGTCGGCCGCGCATCAGCCCACCTGCGTGCCGGTGGAACGGTACGAGGCGATCTTTTCCGATGCGAAGGCCGAGTTCAAGGGCAGCCACCAGCGTTACGACAGCCATCTGGAAATCGCCATTTCCGCCGAAGACGATGTGGAACTGCGCCGCTTGCGTATCCGCAACCGCTCGCGGCAGACGCGGGTGATCGAAATCACCACCTACGCCGAAGTGGTGCTGGCACCGGCACAGGCCGACGAGGCGCATCCGGCCTTCAGCAACCTGTTCGTGCAGACCGAGATCCTGGCCGACAAACAGGCGTTGCTGTGCACGCGTCGCCCGCGCGGGCACGACGAGGCGCAGCCGTGGATGCTGCATTTGGTCGCAGTGCACGATGCCGACGTGGCGTCGATCTCCTACGAGACCGATCGCGCTGCATTTGTCGGGCGCGGGCGCAGCACCCGCAATCCGCTGGCCCTGCGCGATCAGGCCAGCCTGTCCGGCGCGGCCGGCTCGGTGCTGGACCCGATCGTGGCGATCCGCTGCCGCATTTCGCTGGCGCCGGATCAACAGGCGCAGGTGGACATGGTCTACGGCGTCGGCACCCAACGCGCGGCCTGCACCGCGTTGATCGACAAGTACCGCGACCGCCGTCTGGCCGACCGCGTGTTCGACCTGGCGCTGACCCAGAGCCAGGTCATCCGCCGGCAGATCAACGCCTCGCTGGAAGACGCGATGCTCTACGAACGGCTGGCCGCACGCGTGCTGTTCGTCGACCCGCAATTGCGCGCCGACAGCGAGGTGCTGCTGCACAACCATCGCGGCCAGTCGGCGCTGTGGAGTCACGCCATCTCCGGCGATCTGCCGATCGTGCTGTTGCGCATCGCCGACCCGGACAATCTGGAGCTGGTGCGCCAGCTGGTGCAGGCACACGCGTACTGGCGCCTGAAAGGCTTGCGCGCGGATCTGGTGATCTGGAACGAAAGCCAGGCCGGCTATCGGCAATCGCTGCAGGACGCCATCCTGGGCCTGATCGCCGCAGACCCCGAGGCCAATGTGCTCGACCGCCCCGGCGGCATCTTCGTGCGCGCCATCGAACACATCTCGCAGGAAGACCGCGTGCTGCTGCAGACCGTGGCGCGCGCGATCCTCAGCGATGCCAACGGCAGCCTGGACGCGCAATTGCAGCGCCACCCCAGCGCGCGTGCGCATCCGCCGTTGCTGGAGCCCATCAAGCAACTGGACAGCGCCGATTACCTCAGCAGCACCCACGCCGCCTACCTGGACCGAACCCTGCAGGCCGCCGCCGAAGAACCTGTGCTGTTCGACAACGGCCTGGGCGCGTTCGCCGCCGACGGCCGCGAATACCGCATCACCCTGGACGAAGGCGCGGCCACGCCGGCGCCGTGGTGCAACGTGATGGCCAACGCGCAGTTCGGCAGCGTGGTCAGCGACAGCAGCCCCGGCTACAGCTGGGCCGAAAACGCGCACGAATTCCGCCTCACGCCGTGGCACAACGACCCGGTCGGCGATGCCTCCAGCGAAGCGTTCTACCTGCGCGACGAAGACACCGGCCAGGTGTGGTCGCCGATGGCGCTGCCATGCCGCGGCAGCGGTCGCTACACGGTGCGCCACGGCTTCGGTTACAGCGTCTACAGCCATATCGAACACGGCATCGGCAGCGAGCTGTGGGTGTTCGTGGATGTGGAGCGCCCGATCAAGTTCAGCCATCTGCGGTTGAAGAATCTTTCCGGCCGCCCGCGCCGGCTCAGCGTCACCGGGTACGTGGAGTGGGTGCTGGGCGACATCCGCACCCGCTCGCAGTTGCACGTGGTCAGCGAGGTGGACCTGGGCAGCAGCGTGCTGACCGCGCGCAACCCGTACAACACCGAGTTCGACGGGCGCGTGGCGTTCTTCGATGCCGATGCACCCAGCCGCAGCATCACCGCAGACCGCAGCGAATTCATCGGGCGCAATGGCAGCCTGGCCGCGCCCGCCGCACTCAGCCGGCAACGTCTGTCCGGGCGCGTGGGTGCCGGCCTGGACCCGTGCGCGGTGATCCAGATCCCGGTCACGCTGGCGGCCGAACAGAGCTTCGAAACGGTATTCCGCCTGGGCGCGGCGGTGGATCGCGACACCGCACTGACACTGGCCCGCCAGAGCCGTGGCGTGGCCGCCGCGCACACCGCCTTGCTGGCGGTGCGCGCGCATTGGCAGCAGGTTCTGGGCACCGTGCAGGTCACCACGCCCGATCCGGCGGTGGATCTGCTGGCCAACGGCTGGCTGCTCTACCAGACCATCGCCTGCCGGTTCCTGGCACGCAGCGGCTACTACCAGTCCGGTGGCGCGTACGGCTTCCGGGACCAGTTGCAGGACAGCATGGCGATGGTGCACGGGCAGCCAGCGCTGGCACGCGCGCATCTGCTGCGCTGCGCCGCGCATCAGTTCGTGCAGGGCGATGTGCAGCATTGGTGGCACCCGCCACAGGACCGCGGCGTGCGCACGCAGTGCTCGGACGATTTTCTGTGGTTGCCGCAGGCGCTATGCCGCTATCTGGACGTCACCAACGACGCCAGTGTGCTGGACGAGCGGGTGAGCTTTATCGACGGGCGCGCCCTCAAGCCCGACGAGGAATCGTATTACGACCTGCCGCAGATCACCGCCAACATGCAGTCGCTGTACGCGCACGGCGTGCTCGCCCTGCAACGCGGCATGGCACGGCTGGGCGAACGCGGCCTGCCGTTGATCGGCAGCGGCGACTGGAACGACGGCATGAACCGGGTCGGCAAGGACGGCAAAGGCGAGAGCGTGTGGCTGGGGTTCTTCCTCTACGACACGCTGCTAAGGTTCGCAGAGGTGGCCGTGCAGCGCGACGATGCGGCATTCGCGGCGACCTGCCGCACGCATGCGCAGGCCTTGCGCACCGCGCTGGAGCAGCATGCCTGGGATGGGCGCTGGTACCGGCGTGCCTGGTTCGACGACGGCACGCCGCTGGGTTCGAGCGATTCGGACGAATGCCGCATCGATTCGCTGTCGCAGAGTTGGGCGGTGCTGTCCGGTGCGATGGACCCGGCACGCAGCGCACAGGCGATGGACGCGATGCACCAGCAGCTGGTGGATCCCGACGCCGGCATCGTCAAGTTGCTGGTGCCGCCGTTCGATCGCACCGGGCACGACCCCGGCTATATCCGCGGTTACGTCCCCGGCGTGCGCGAAAACGGCGGCCAGTACACGCATGCGGCGGTGTGGGCGACGATGGCCTTCGCGCATCTGGGCGACAGCGCGCGGGCCTGGCAACTGGCCGGCCTGATCAACCCAATCCACCACGCCCGCGACGCGGCGGGCGTGCAGCGCTACAAGGCCGAACCCTATGTGCTGGCGGCCGATGTCTACGCGGTGGCGCCGCACGCCGGCCGCGGCGGCTGGAGCTGGTACACCGGCGCCGCCGGCTGGATGTACCGCTTGCTGACCGAATCGCTGCTCGGCCTGCAACGCCATGGCGAGCGCCTGCACCTCGTGCCGTGCATCCCGGCCAGCTGGCCCCAGTACCAGCTGCGCTATCGCTTCGGCACCAGCACCTACGTCATTGACGTCACCCAGCGCCCCGGTGTCGAGCCACGGCTGGAAATCGACGGCATAGCGCAAGCCGAGCTTGCTTTCACTCTGGTCGACGACGGTGCGGTCCACGCTGTCGCCCTGGACTGGCCGGGAGACGCGACATGAGCACACGCATACGCACCCACACCAATCACCAGCTTTCCGATCTGGGCAAGATGTTGTCGGTCTGGCCGCAGCGGGTGCGCGACCCCAGCCAGTTCTGGCCGCAATTCGATGCCTTGGCCAAAGGCATTCTGGATGAGGCGGCTGCAGCCGATCTGCAGCGGGTGCAATGTCGCCTGCGGCAGCTGCTGCGCCGTCACGGACTGACGCGGACGCAGTAAGCACGCAGGCAGCCTCCGCACGCGCCAAGGCCGCTGGTGGTCGATCTCGGTGACATTGCGCTGTACGTGCAGATGGTACGCAGCGCCGGTTTTGCCGGGGCCGCGCGCCGACTGGGGCGCCACGCCCAACAGCGTCAGCCGGCGTTTGCACGGGCTGCGGGCAGTCTTCATGCCACGCCAACAACGCTTTCTTCACGCTTGCGCCATTCTTCCGCTGGAGATCTCCGATGATCCGCACCCTTGCTCCGCTCGCTGCCGTGTTGTTGCTCTCGGCCTGTGCCTCCAACCAGGTCGTGCAGGTGCAGCCCATCGACGGGGCCATTTCCGGGCAGTGCCATATCGACAAGGTGCGCGGCGCAGTCGGCCTGGCCGCGGCGGCACAGACCATCGAACGCGCGCGCGTGGACAGCGACAGCCTGCAGGTCAGCGTGCGCCGCGGCGAGCGCGCCACCGGCGGCACCACTGCCAGCGGCCTGGCCGACCCGGCCCAGGGCGCCAGCGAAAGCGGTGGCGATCACCTCACCGTCGAGACCGGCCCGAACAACAACATCACCGCGATCTACTGCGGCTGAGTCGTTTGGGATTCGGGATTGGAGATTCGGGATTCGGTAAGGCACTGCTGCTATCCGGCTCCCGGTCCTCCACTTGGAGTGGCTGACAAAATCTAGCGCGTCGGCTTCACGTAAGCGTGGACGGCGAGCAGCAACCGCACTGTACTTGTGGCACCTGCCGCGCCCGCCTGGGGGTCAGCGCAGTCGTTTTTGTCGCCGTTTTCAAGCGGACTTCCGCTTTGATGCAGGCCTTGCCCGTGCCTTGGGCTTGTTACGCGAAGCGCTCAAGAACTTCAGCGTGGCCGCCTCCCATTGGCGCTCGCCGCGCACGCCGGTGGCCATGGCCTGCAAGTGACCGGCGCGCCAGCCTTCGAACACGCACGGGTCGATATACGCCTTGCGACACACCGAGGGCGTGTTGCCCAGCGCATCGGCCACTTCGCGGATGACATCGTTCTGCACCTGGGTCAGCGCGCGCTCGCTCATGCGCTCGGGTAGCGGCAACCGTGCCAGACGTTGCAATGCCGCCAGCGTGCCGCCCCAGGTACGGAAATCCTTGGCGGTGAAATCCTCGCCCATCGCCTCGCGCAGGTAGTCGTTGACCTCGCCCGAGTCCACCGGCTGCAGCTGGCCGTCGTCATCGCGGTACTGGAACAGCGATTGCCCCGGCAATTGCTGGCATTCGCGGATCAGTTTGACCAGTTGCTTGTCGTCCACCTCGATATCGTGATCCTGGCCGCTCTTGCCGCGGAACTTCAGCCGCGCACGTCCGCCGCGCAGGAATTCCATGTGCCGGTTGCGCAACGTGGTCAGCCCGTAGGACCGATTGCTGCGCGCATATTCGGCGTTGCCTACACGCACCAGTGTGTCGGCCAGCAACGCCACCACGATCGCCAGCACCTTCTCGCGCGGAAATCCCGGCAGGACCAGATCGCGGCGCAGCCTGCGGCGCAACTTGGGCAGCGCCTGGCCGAAGGCGATCACCCGTTCGAACTTGCCTTCGCCGCGCACCTGCGCCCAATCGGCGTGGTAGCGGTACTGCTTGCGCCGGCGCGCATCGCGGCCGGTGGCCTGCAGATGGCCGTTGGGCTTGGCGCAGATCCACACCTCGGTATACGCCGGCGGAATCGCCAGCGCGCGGATGCGCTGCAAGGTGTCGGCATCGGCTACGCGTTGTCCATCCGCGCTGCGGTAACTGAAGCTCTTGCCGGCCTTGCGGCGGCTGATGCCGGGCTGCTGATCGTTGACGTAGGTGAGCCCGGCCGCGCGCGCGGTGGCCTTGGCCTGTGCAACCGCGGCCACGCTCGCCACCGCGGCGGTGGCGGCCACCGCGCCGGCGGCAACGGTGGCCAACTTGCCGGCCGCGCTGGCGGTGGCGGCGGCATTGCGAAGAACACGTTTGGCTTTCATTGCGCACGGATCGAAGGACAGGCGCCGATTGTTGAGCCGGTCAGGACTAGGCCGCGTCAACGCTACGACAACGCCATGTGGGCAAGCGATGCCCGCGAGCGGGTTTTCTGCTTATGCTTGGACCTCCCCTACTGTGCTGGAGTCATCGATGCGTGCTGTCCTGCCTACCGCCCGTCTGGCCTGTACCCTGGTCGTGCTGGCGGCATTGACTGCCTGCGGTTCGCCGCAACCGGACGAGCAGGAAGCCGTCTCCGCCAAGGCGCAGCAAGCCGCCGAACAGGCCGCCGCACCGGCACCGGCGGCCGCGCCCGAAGCGCCGCCGATCGGCAGCTGCGATGCCACCCAGGTGCAATCGCTGGTGGGCCAGGCGCTGACCGATGCGGTGAGCGACCAGGCCCGCACAGACGCAGGCGCCAAGTCGGTGCGCGTGCTCAAGCCCGGCCAGATGACCACGATGGAGTTCAACGGCGAACGGCTCAATCTGGAAGTGGATGCCAAGAACGTGATCGCTTCGGTGCGTTGCGGCTAAGTATCGGTTGGCGCCTGTTGGCGAACAGGCGCCAAGCCAGCTGGCACAAGGCCTTGCGGCCGCCCTCGTTGCAGCTGTAACGGTGTATTGCGGCACCGCATCAACTGTGGTCTAGTCGATCATCCGGTGACCTCTTCGAAACGCTCCACGGATCGAGCGCTGCAACGTCGTCGCCGCTCTCCCAGATCGCAAAGAGGCAGACATGGCCCCCCGCACTCGCCAAGGGCTCAACGACCACGGTCTCTACAACAGCGCGCGCGATGAGCGCGACGCCTGTGGTTTTGGCATGGTCGCCCAGTTGGACGACCAACCTTCCCGCTCGCTGGTGGACACCGCAATTGCGGCGCTCTCGCGCATGACCCACCGCGGCGGCGTGGCGGCCGACGGCCTCACCGGCGATGGCTGCGGCCTGCTGATCCGCAAGCCCGATGCGTTCCTCCGCGGGCTGGCGCGCGATGCCGGCATCGCCCTGGGCACGCGTTACGCGGCCGGTGTGGTGTTCCTGCCGCTGGACGAAGCCGATGCCGCACGCTGTCGCACCGAACTGGAAACCCAGTTGCACAGCGCCGGCGTGCAGTTCCGCGGCTGGCGCGTGGTGCCCACCGACGACAGCGTCTGCGGCCAGCTGGCACGCGACACCTTGCCGCGCATCGAACAGGTATTCGTCGATGCCGGCGCCGAGCAGAGCGAAGATGGCTTCACCCTGGCGCTGTTCCTGGCGCGCCGCCGCGCCGAGCAGGCGCTGCGCGAGGTGGAAAACTTCTACGTCACCACGCTCTCGCCCAACGGCATCAGCTACAAGGGCATGGTGCTGCCGGACAAGCTGAGCACGTTCTACCCGGACCTACAGCGCAGCGACCTGTCCTCCAGCGCGATCGTCTTTCACCAGCGCTTTTCCACCAACACGCTGCCGCGCTGGCCGCTGGCGCATCCGTTCCGCCTGCTCGCCCACAACGGCGAGATCAACACCATCGAAGGCAACCGCCGCTGGGCGCAGGCGCGCAGCAAGGTGTGGCAGACCCCGCGTTTCGACATCGCCGAGTTCGACCCGGTGATCTCCATGCACGGCTCGGACTCGCAGAGCCTGGACAACATGCTCGAGCTGCTGATCGCCGGTGGCATGGACCTGCTGCAGGCGCTGCGCATCCTGGTGCCGCCGGCGACCCAGTCGCTGGAGTTCAAGGACGCCGACCTGGCTGCGTTCTACGAGTTCTACGGCCTCAATACTGAGCCGTGGGACGGCCCGGCCGGCATCGTCGCCTGCGACGGCCGCTATGCCGCCTGCATGCTCGACCGCAACGGCCTGCGCCCGGCGCGCTGGATGCTGACCTCCGACCGCCATTTCCTGGTGGCCTCCGAGGCCGGCGTGTGGGAGCTGCCCGCCGAACGCATCACCCGCAAGGGCAAGCTGGGCCCGGGCGAGATGATGGCGATCGACCTCAAGCGCGGCGATCTGCTGGACTCGGACGCCATCGACCGCATCAACCGCGCGCGCGCGCCGTACAAGCAATGGCTGCAGCAGGGCGTGACCTATCTGCAGACCGAACTGATCGACCCTTCGCTGGTGGAAGAACCCTTCAGCGAGCAGACCCTGCGCAGCTACCACAAGCTGTTCCAGCTCAGCACCGAGGAAGTGGAGCAGATCCTGCGCCCGCTGGCCGAGACCGAGCAGGAAGCCACCGGCTCGATGGGCGACGACACCCCGATGGCGGTGCTCAGCCGCCAGACCCGGCCGTTGTACGACTACTTCCGCCAGGCCTTCGCGCAGGTCACCAACCCGCCGATCGACCCGCTGCGCGAAGGCATCGCGATGTCGCTCACCACCCAGCTCGGCAAGGAGACCAACATCTTCCACGCCGGTGCGGAGACGGTGAACCACGTCATCCTCAACTCGCCGGTGCTCAGCCAGCGCAAGCTGCGCCAGTTGCTGAAGATGGAGCAGTACGTCGAGCGCAACCGCCTGATCGACCTGTCCTACAGCGTGGAGGAAGGCCTCAAGGCCGGCCTGGAACGCATCTGCCAGGACGTGGAGGCGGCCGCGCGCGAGGGCGCGGTGATGCTGCTGCTGTCCGACCGCTACCCGGTCCCGGACCGGCCGATGGCGCATGCGCTGCTGGCCACCGGCGCGGTGCACCACCACCTGTGCAAGGTGGGCCTGCGCTGCGACGTCAACCTGATCATCGAAACCGGCACCGCGCGCGATGCGCACCACATGGCCTGCCTGCTCGGCTTCGGCGCCACCGCGGTGTATCCGTACCTGGCCTACCAGACGCTGTTCGACCTGGGCCGGCGCGGCATCCTGCAGCTGAGCAAGGGCGGCGAGCAGTCGCAGATCGGCCGCCGCTACCGCAAGGGCATCTACAAGGGCCTGTCCAAGATCATCTCCAAGATGGGCATCTGCACCATCGCCAGCTACCGCGGCGCGCAGTTGTTCGAGATCGTCGGGCTGGACCCGGACGTGGTGGAGCTTTGCTTTGCCGAGACGCCCGCACGCATCGGCGGCGTGGGCCTGTCACGGCTGGATACCGAGGCGCGCGAGCTCACCGCACGCGCCTGGAACGACCAGCTCAAGCCGGAAGTGGGCGGCCTGCTCAAGTACGTGCACGGCGGCGAGTACCACATGTACAACCCCGACGTGGTCATGACGCTGCAGCGCGCCACCCGCACCGGCGATGCCGGCGACTGGCAGAAGTACGTCGATGCGGTGCATGCGCGCCCGGCCTCCACGCTGCGCGATCTGGTCCAGCTCAAGCGCGCCGACACCCCGACCCCGCTGGACGAGGTGGCCCCGGCCGAAGATGTGTTGCGTCGCTTCGACACCGCCGCGATCAGCCTGGGCGCGTTGTCGCCCGAAGCGCACGAGGCGCTGGCCATCGCGATGAACCGCCTGGGCGGGCGCAGTAACTCGGGCGAAGGCGGCGAAGACCCGGCGCGCTATGGCACCGAGAAGCGCTCCAAGATCAAGCAGGTGGCCTCCGGCCGCTTCGGCGTGACCCCGGAATACCTGGTCAACGCCGAAGTGCTGCAGATCAAGGTCGCCCAGGGCGCCAAGCCCGGCGAAGGCGGCCAGCTGCCCGGCCACAAGGTCAACGAGCTGATCGCGCGGCTGCGCTACGCCAAGCCCGGCATCGGTCTGATCAGCCCGCCGCCGCACCACGACATCTATTCGATCGAGGATCTGGCCCAGCTGATCTACGACCTCAAGCAGGTCAACCCGACCGCGCTGGTGTCGGTGAAGCTGGTGGCCCATGCCGGCGTCGGCACCATTGCCGCCGGCGTGGTCAAGGCGGGCGCCGACCTGATCACCGTGTCCGGCCACGACGGCGGCACCGGCGCCAGCCCGGTCAGCTCGATCCGCTATGCCGGCGTGCCGTGGGAACTGGGCGTGGCCGAGTCGCACCAGGCGCTGGTGGCCAACGACCTGCGCGAGCGCACCATCCTGCAGACCGACGGCGGCCTGAAGACCGGCCTGGACGTGGTCAAGGCCGCGTTGCTGGGCGCCGACAGCTTCGGCTTCGGCACCGCGCCGATGATCGTGCTGGGCTGCAAGTACCTGCGCATCTGCCACCTCAACAACTGCGCCACCGGCGTGGCCACCCAGGACGAGCGCCTGCGCGCGAACTACTTCACCGGCCTGCCGGAGCGCGTGGAGCATTTCTTCCGCCTGCTGGCCGAAGAGGTGCGCCAGTGGCTGTCCTACCTGGGCGTGCGTTCGCTGGACGACATCGTCGGCCGCACCGACCTGCTCGAACAGCTGGAGGTCTCGCCGCGTGCCGGGGTCAAGGTCGATCTCTCGCGCCTGCTCACGCATGCGCAGTACGACGGCAGCCATTGCGCGGCCCAGCGCCTGTACGAATCGCCCGACAGCCTGGCCACGCAGATGGACGGCCTGCTCGCCGATGCGATCGCCAACAAGCGCGGCGGCGACCACCGTTTCCTGATCCACAACACCGACCGCTCGATCGGCGCGCGCCTGTCCGGCGCCATCGCGCGCGTGCACGGCAACCACGGCATGAGCGATGCGCCGTTGAATCTGCGCTTCCGCGGCACCGCCGGGCAGAGCTTCGGCGCGTTCAACGCCGGTGGCCTGCAGCTGGAGCTGGAAGGCGAAGCCAACGACTACGTCGGCAAGGGCATGGCCGGCGGCCGGCTGGTGGTGCGCCCGCCGCGCGGGGCGCGCTTCGAGGCGCGCAGCACGCCGATCGTGGGCAACACCTGCCTGTACGGCGCCACCGGCGGCGAGCTGTTCGCCGCTGGCCGCGCCGGCGAGCGCTTTGCGGTGCGCAACTCCGGCGCGCTGGCGGTGGTGGAAGGTGCCGGCGACCACTGCTGCGAGTACATGACCGACGGCGTGGTGCTGGTGCTGGGCAAGGTCGGCCTGAACTTCGGCGCCGGTTTCACCGGCGGGCTGGCCTACGTGCTGGATATCGAACGCGACTTCGTGGACCGCTACAACCACGAGCTGATCGACATCCACCGCGTCTCCGCCGAGGGCTTCGAGAACCATCGCCAGCACCTACACACCCTGATCAGCCGCCACCGCGAGCTGACCGGCAGCATCTGGGCGCAGCAGATCCTGGACGAGTTCCGCGACTACATCGGCAAGTTCTGGCTGGTCAAACCCAAGGCCGCCAGCATCGAGTCGCTGACAGAGTCGCTCAGGCGTGCCGCCTGAGTGACGGGATTGGTGAATCGGGATTGGGGATTCGCTCAAGCTATGCGAATCCCGATTCCCGAATCTCCACTCCCGGCCTTCCAGCGTCGTGATTGTTTGTTCGAGATTCGCACCGCGTCCGCCCCCCGTCGCCCGCTGTTGCGAATCCCCAATCCCAACTCCCGAATCCCAGCCCTATGAGCCGCAAGCAAGCCTTCCAATTCCTCGACCTGCCCCGGACCATGCCCACGCGCATTCCGGTGGAGCTGCGTACGTCCGGTGACTGGGGCGAGCTGTACGGCAAGTTCGACAAGGCCGACGCGCAGTACCAGTCCGGCCGTTGCCTGGACTGCGGCAACCCGTACTGCAGCTGGAAATGCCCGGTGCACAACGCAATCCCGCAGTGGCTGCAGCTGGTGCAGGAAAACCGCATCGAAGAAGCCGCCGCACTGTGCCACTCCACCAATCCGCTGCCGGAAGTGTGCGGGCGGGTGTGTCCGCAGGACCGCCTGTGCGAAGGCAGCTGCACGCTGGAGGAATTCGGCGCGGTCACCATCGGCGCGGTGGAAAAATACATTGTCGATACCGCCTTCAAGATGGGCTGGCGCCCGGACCTGGGCAACGTGCAGCCGAGCGGCTGGCGGGTGGCGGTGATCGGCGCAGGCCCGGCCGGCCTGTCCTGCGCGGACCGTCTGGTGCGTGCCGGCATCGAGGCGGTGGTCTACGACCGCTACGAGCAGATCGGCGGGCTGCTGCAGTTCGGCATTCCCAGCTTCAAGCTGGACAAGTCGGTGATCGGCAAGCGCCGCGAGATCCTCGAAGGCATGGGCGTGCAGTTCCGCCTGGGCGTGGAAGTGGGCCGCGACGTCAGCATCGAGCAGTTGCTGGGCGAGTTCGATGCGGTGTTCCTGGGCACCGGTGCCTACCGCTACACCGATGGCGGGCTGCCCGGGCAGGACCTGAAGAACGTGCTGCCGGCATTGCCGTTCCTGGTGCAGAACAGCCGCATCGTCAGCGGCAATGACCCGCACGGCCGGCCGATCGCCGGCTGGGAAGACCAGATGGCGCTGCCCGATCTCAACGGCAAGCGCGTGGTGGTGCTCGGCGGCGGCGACACCGGCATGGACTGCGTGCGCAGCGCCATCCGCCTGGGTGCGGCCAAGGTCACCTGCGCCTACCGCCGCGACGAGGCCAGCATGCCGGGCTCTGCACGCGAGGTCGCCAACGCGCGTGAGGAAGGCGTGCGCTTTTTGTTCAACCGTCAGCCGCTGTCGATCGAATCCGGCGCCGACGACGAAGCGATCGGCGTGACCGTGGTGGAAACCCGGCTCGGCGAGCCAGATGCCAGCGGGCGGCGCAACGCGGTGCCGGTGGAAGGCAGCGAATCGCTGCTGGAAGCGGACGTGGTGATCATCGCCTTCGGCTTCTCGCCGACCCTGCCCGACTGGCTGGCAGCGCAGGGCGTGGAAGCCGGCAGCAACGGCCGCATCGTCGCACCGGCCGACGACAACGGCCGCCTGCCCTACCAGACCAGCAACCCGCGCCTGTTCGCCGGCGGCGACTGCGTGCGCGGCGCCGACCTGGTGGTCACCGCGGTGGCCGAAGGCCGCGATGCGGCCAGCAGCATCGTGCAGCTGCTGGGCGTCAAGGCGCAGGTCAAGGAACCGGCCGCCGCCTGAGTGCCGACCAGTGCGTGGGCTCGGCGCCCACCGCTGGTTACCGGCTCGCGTGCGGGCAGCCCGCACGCTGCGTTGGCGGCCAGGCCGCATGACGCTGCTCGATGCAGCGCATCCACCGCGACCCACCGTGCGGAAGACGCTCCTGTAGGCGACCAGACTCTCGCCTGACTCATGCCCCAGGGTTCCACCTGCTTGCCACGCAGGCCACACGCCTCGTGGCGCAACGCCGATATCGCATCCGCAAGGTCGTGGCTTGTCCGACCCGCAGCGCGCGAGGCCACACGCACGCCTCCTCCGCGATCGGCATCTAGCTGACACACGGCGCACCGGACGGGAGTGCCAGCAAACGCAAGCGCCCAGCCGCCATGCAGCCTTTCGCACACACGCTTGAGCCTGCCATCGGCATGCGCCCGGGCCCGCATCGATCTGCAGCCTCGACGATTGCACCCACTATAGAAGTGTGATTTAAGTCACATATCTGCTGTCGCCCCCTAACGCGATGCTGCCGACTCACCAGCGACGCGCAGGACGCCCTGCTCCGAACCGGATGTGCTCGGCAATGACGGCAGTCGGTCCCATCCCGGTGCGCGATACCGCCGCCGCGGACTCCAGACCTCATTCATCTGTCGCCGCGCCCCGCGGCGGCGAAGCCGTGGGCCCCACCAAGGAAGCAACCTCATGACACAGCAACTCACTACCGGCCAATACGGACGCGACGACTGGGTGGACTGGCTCCGCGGTGCCAGCGTGTTGATGGTGATCGTGCTGCACGCCTACGGCTTTGCCTTCGATGCCTACCCGGAACTGCGCGGCGGCGCTGCTGAAGAAAGCAGCGCACTGATGCTGTCGATCGAGCGCCTCAACCGCTCGTTGGCGCCGCTGCGTATGCAGCTGATGTTCCTGCTCTCGGGCCTGTTCGTGGCGCGTGGGCTGGACAAGGGCATCGCGCCCTACCTCGGCGGCAAGCTGCGGCACGTGCTGTATCCCTACCTGCTCTGGTCGGTGCTGATCTTCGCCCTGCGCGAGGCCGGCTCGGTGCTGGCCAAGGCCGAACCCATCGCCTGGGTGGACCTGGGCAAGATCGCAGTGGGCAACGTGGCACTGACCTGGTTCCTGTTCTACCTGTTCGTGTTTCTGGTGCTGATGCCCTTGCTGCGCCGGCTGCCGGCGCCGTTGGTCCTGGCCGCGACCGTGCTGGGCTCGGTTTGCCTGGGTCCGCTGCTGCGTCAGGGTGCCGATCCGTTCTATTACTTTGCGTTCTTCTACATCGGCACGCTGCTGGCCGGCCGGGTGCCGGCACTGCTGCGGCAGGCACCGCGCTGGATCTGGCCGCTGTCGTGCCTGAGCCTGTGCGCCATCGTGCTGATCGCCAATCTCACCGCGCTGCACAGCATCTGGATCGGCTACCTGCCGCTGGTGCTGGTCGCGCTGCCGCTGCTGATCACCGCGGCGATGTGGGCGAACCGGCAACCGGCCGCGCAGGCAATCCGTTATGTGGGCCGCAACTCGGTGGTGTTCTACCTGAGCCACTTTCCGCCGTTCATTGTGCTGGCCTACCTGCTGCCGCGCTGGATCGACGAGGGGACGGTGCTGTTTTTCGCCTTATTGAGTGTCGGCGTGCTGGGGCCGGCGGTGCTGTGCCTGCTGCGCGCACCGGGCCGCCTGCCCGCGCTGAACCTGCTGTTCTCCGCACCGCTGCCGGTGCGTCGCCCACGCAGCTTGCCTGTCGCCGGCAAGCTGCACGCCTCGCCGGTGTCCGCATAGCCGCAGTCCTTGCCGGCAGTGCCGCCCAGCGGCGCTGCCGATCCGGCTGATACGGCTGATGTCGTGCGGTCATACGACCACACACCGCCGTCCTAACCCGGGTGATGCATTCCATGCCGCATCACCTGGGCCGACCGTAGCGCCGGCAACCGACCTGCAGCCCTGTGGCAGGGCTGCAAGCCAGGCGATCAGGCCGCCTTGTCCAGCGTGGCCATGTCGATCACGAAGCGGTACTTCACGTCGCTCTTGAGCATGCGCTCGTAGGCCTCGTTGATCTGGTCGGCGCGGATGGTTTCGATGTCCGAGACGATGTTGTGCTTGGCGCAGAAATCCAGCATTTCCTGGGTCTGGCGGATGCCGCCGATCAACGAACCGGCCAGGGTGCGGCGCTTCATCACCAGATTGAACACGCTCGGCGAAGGATGCGATTCCTCGGGCACGCCCACCAGCACCATCGCACCGTCGCGCTTGAGCGCATTGAGGAACGGGTCCAGGTTGTGCGGCGCGGCCACGGTGTTGAGGATGAAATCCAGCGTGTTGGCCTGCGCGGCCATCTGCGCCTCGTCCTTGGACACCACTACTTCGCTGGCGCCCAGGCGCAGCGCATCGGCGCGCTTGCTCTCGGAGGTGGTGAACAGCACCACGGTGGCGCCCATCGCCTTGGCGATCTTCACCGCCATGTGGCCCAGGCCGCCCAGACCGACCACGCCCACCTTCTGACCGGGACCGACCTTCCAGTGCGCCAGCGGCGAATACGTGGTGATGCCGGCGCACAGCAATGGCGCCACTGCGGCCAGGTTGTCGCTGTGCGAGATGCGCAGCACGTATTTCTGGTCGACCACGATGTGGTCCGAGTAACCACCGTAGGTGTTCTCGCCGCCACCAAACATCGGGCCGTTATAGGTGCCGGTGAAGCCCTGCTCGCAATACTGTTCTTCGCCTTCCTGACAGGACGCGCAGCTGCGGCAGCTGTCAACCATGCAGCCGACGCCGGCCAGATCGCCAACCTTGAAGCCGGTGACCGCATCGCCGACCGCAGTGACGCGGCCAACGATCTCGTGGCCGGGCACCGACGGGTAGCGCGTGTTGTGCCATTCGTTGCGTGCGGTGTGCAGGTCCGAGTGACACACGCCGCAATAGGCGATATCGATCTGCACATCGTTGGGGCCGGGCGCACGCCGTTCGAACACGAACGGTGCAAGCGGCTGATCGGCAGTTTGGGCGGCGTACGCGTGGGCTTGGCTCATGGGGGAGACTCCAGATGTGACGTCCCCCGCGACAGTGCGGGAGACTAAAAAAGGGTGGCGCTAGCTTAAGACAGGCGCCTGTCGCACTCCTGCGACAGTGCGTCTTGCCTGGCGGGTTGCGGACGCGACCGCAGCGGCATGGTGCGCCCTGCAGGTGTTTGCGCGCGATCAAATCGGCGTTCGCCGGCGTGAATGGCGCGCTAACGCCGGAGCTTCTACGCTGACCAACCACCATCCTGCGCTGCACCATCCCTGCTGGCCGTGCCCTCCCCCTGCGGCCGCCTACGTCGATGCCGAAGGAGGCTTCCATGTTCCGCTCTCCCCCCAACCTCCCATCCTTGCGCAGTGCCGCACTCGCACTGACCTTGTTGGCCGCACTGCCGCTGGCGCACGCCAAGGAGCCTGCGCGCCCCGGAAAGGAATCCAGCGGCCTGAAGTATGTCGGCGTCAATCTGTCCGGCGCCGAGTTCAACTCACGCAAGAAGCCCGGCACGCTGTTCAAGGACTACACCTACCCGGCCGCGTCGGATTTCAGTTATTTCGCCGGTAAGGGCATGAACACGATTCGCCTGCCGTTCCTGTGGGAACGCCTGCAGCCACAGCTCAATGGCGATCTGGATCCGGCGCAACTGGCGCTGCTGAAGAAATCGGTGGATGCGGCCAAGGCCAACAAGCAGTACCTGATCCTGGATGTGCACAACTACGCCAAGTACAACGGCAAGCGCATCGGCAGCAGCGAGGTGCCCACCGGCGCGGTGGCGGATCTGTGGCGCCGGCTGGCGCTCGAATTCAAGGACGACAAGTCGGTGATCTTCGGGCTGATGAATGAGCCCAACGGCATTTCCGCCACCGATTGGGCGAGTGCGGCGCAAGGCGCGATCAACGCGATCCGCAAGACCGGCGCCAGGAACCTGATCCTGGTGCCGGGTACCGCCTACAGCGGCGCGCACAGCTGGCGCAGCTCCAACTATGGCGTCTCCAATGCCAAGGCGCTGGAAATCCTCAAGGACCCGGGCAATAACCTGGCCTTCGAAGCGCACCAATATCTGGACAACGACTACAGCGGCACCAAGCCGGTGTGCACCAGCGCCACGGTCGGCGAGGAAAAGCTGCGCGGCTTCACCGCATGGCTGCGCGAGAACAAGCAGAAGGGCTTTCTGGGCGAATTCGGCACCGCCAACAATCCGGTCTGCGACCAGGCGCTGGAAGGCATGCTGACCTACATGGAAAAGAACAGCGACGTGTGGCTGGGCTGGACCTGGTGGGCCGCTGGTGCCTGGTGGAAGCCGGAGTATTTCTTCACCGTGCAGCCGGGCAAGGACGGCAGCGACAAGCCGCAGATGTCGATTCTGAGCAAGTATGCCCGCCGCGCGACCAAGTAAGCCGCGCGGTCCGCTCGATCACGGTGGTCGCAGCGGTTGCTGCGGCCACCGTTTTTTTTGCGCGCCATCCGCCCTGTCCTGCCACGCGTCACCGATGACATCCACCAGCGATTGCAGACCGCGCGCTGCATCCATCTCAGCCGCAATCCGATCTTCTTATTGCAGCAGGTGCACTGGCTGCCCGCTGCCGAAAGCATGACGCCGCCCACACCTAGTGCGCGGTGCACATGGCAAGTGCCGAGGTTGCGCGACCGCACCAGGTGACTTTTGCATGTGCGTGCGCATTGATCGCGCAGCAGCGCGGTGGCGATTGCAGGTGCTGCGCCGCGCCGCGCGTTGCGTTTCGATGATGCCCGCGCAATGCGGCGTACGTCGCAATTGCGATGCGCACCACTGCCAGGCGCACGGCGCCATCGACCTGCCGCGTTGTGATCGCACCATGGCCGTCCAGCGATGCGGGAGGCGGCGTATTTCCGCAGCGATTCGGCGCAGATTGCAATCGGCATGCAATGCGCGTGACCGTGCGGTGTCGCCTTACCACAACAAAGCGTGCGCATGTTTGGCAATAAACGCGAAGTCGCTCACAGCTCCAATTAAGTGATAGCTCGCATTCGTAGTTTGAATGTCTCGATGCGCTTAGGGTGAAACGCGATGCAGTGTCGTCATGCACGTGGCAGGTCCACGCCAGGGCAATGCATCTCCCCCGCGAATGCTTCAGGAGTCACCCATGCTGCCCTCCCCCACGCCGACGCGCCGGCTGTCCAGCCGTGCGTTGTCATTGCTGCTGCTTGTCATGGCGCTGCTTGCAGGTGTGCCATTCGCACAGGCACAGAACCGCCTGAAGTACGCAGGCGTCAATCTTTCCGGTGCCGAAATCAAATCCTCGCAAAAGCCCGGGGTGCTCAACGTCGACTATCTGTATCCGGCCGCCAGCGATTACCGCTACTTCGCCGGCAAACACATGAACATCGTCCGGCTGCCCATCCTGTGGGAGCGCCTGCAACCCAAGGCCGGCGGCGAGCTGGATGCGGCGCAGCTGGCACTGATCCGCCAGGCCGTGGCCAACGCGAAGGCGGCCAAGGTGTACCTGATCCTGGATATCCACAACTACGCCCGGTATTACGGCAACAAGATCGGCAGCGCGCGCGTGCCGATCAGCACCTTCAACGATCTGTGGCGACGCCTGGCGATCGCCTTCAAGAACGACAACAGCGTGATCTTCGGGCTGATGAACGAGCCTTACGACATCAACCCGCAGTCCTGGGCCAACGCCGCGCAGGCATCGATCGACACCATCCGCAAGACCGGTGCCAACAATCTGATCCTGGTGCCCGGCGCGCTATGGAGTGGCGCGCACAGCTGGTACTCCACCGTTGCCGGCCAGTCCAACGCGGTGGCGCTGGCCTCCATTCGCGACCCGCTCAATCGCTACGCCATCGAAGTGCATCAGTACCTGGATACGGACTCCAGCGGCACCAGTGCCGGCTGCGTCAGCAGCACCGCCGGTGCCGAACGCCTGCGCAGTTTCACCGAATGGCTGCGTCTGAATCACAAGCAGGGCTTTCTCGGCGAGTTCGGTACCGGCAACAACGCCACCTGCAATAGCGCACTCAACGGCATGCTGGGCTATCTGGAAACCAACCGCGACGTATGGGTGGGCTGGACCTGGTGGGCCGCCGGCGCGTGGTGGAACCGCAGCTACCCCTTCAACGTGCAGCCCGATGCGCAGGGCCGCGACAAGCCGCAGATGTCGATCCTGAGCGCGCGCGCAAAACGCATCACCCAGTAGTCGGAGCAAGCAGCGTGCGATGGGCAACCGTCGCACGCTGCGCAGCAAGCACCCAGCTCACGCATGTACACCCGGTATATGCCGATGCCCGGCAACAGCCGTGCCCAGTCGCGGTGAGCACAGTCGTCACGCAGCAAAACGCCAGCACTCAGCAAGCGCTCTAGCGCTCGCTGCGTGTGCGTGCGCTACAGCAGTGCAGCGTCGGTGATCCGGCGCCGCGCCGTTGACGGCGAGCGTATCCATCCGCCGATTTTTCGACAGCGCCATGCATGCGATGGCGGTGTCGACAAGCGTGCGCGACCGCTTTTCAGCGCGGCGCGTCACAGCGTGCTGTTCCAGAACGTGACCCTTGCGGTAAGTGACTGCGACCCAGCCTACACATTTAATTCACATTCGATGTGGTGAGCGTTTAGGCACGGCAGATGCATTGGTTACGACAGGTGTGGCGCACCTCGCGCAGATCGCACGCAAACCGCTGCGACACACCATCCCCGTCGTCGAAGGAGTTGTTTCATGTCTGCTGTCTCTCAAACGCTGCGCACCGTTTTCCGCTGCACCCTGCTCTGCATTCTGTTCGGCACATTCGCACCCGTCTACGCACAAACACGCGCACTGACGTATGCCGGCGTCAATTTATCCGGCGCCGAATTCGCATCGTCCAAAAAACCCGGCGTCCTCAATAAGGATTATATGTATGCCTCGGCCAGCGATTACACCTATTTCGCCGGCGTCGGCATGAACACGATCCGCCTGCCGGTGCTGTGGGAACGTCTGCAGCCCAGTGCACGCGGTGAACTGGATCCGACCCAACTGGCCCTGGTGCAGCAAGCCGTGGCACGCGCCAAGGCATCGGGCATGTATCTGGTGCTGGACATCCACAATTACGGCAAATACTACGGTTACAAGATCGGTGGCGACGAAGTGCCGATCGCCACATTCGCCGATTTGTGGCGCCGCCTTGCGCTGGCATTTCCCAGTGACAACGCGGTGATCTTCGGGCTGATGAATGAGCCCAATGGCGTCTCGGCCAGCGCCTGGGCTGCCACTGCACAGGCAGGCATCAATGCGATTCGTGCCACCGGTGCGAACAACCTGATTCTGGTGCCGGGCGCATTATGGACCGGTGCGCACAGCTGGTATTCGCCCACCAACGACGGCTATTCCAACGCAACCGCATTGGTTTCGATCTACGATCCGCTCGATCGCTACGCGTTCGAAGTGCATCAATACCTGGATGCCGATTCCAGCGGCACCACCAATGTCTGCGTCAGTGCCACCATCGGTGTCGAGCGTCTGCGTAGTTTCACCGAGTGGCTGCGCACCAACCACAGGCGCGGGTTTCTGGGCGAATTCGGCACCGCCAATAACCCCGTCTGCAATGAGGCACTGCGCGGCATGCTCCGCTATATCGATGCCAATGCAGATGTCTGGTCGGGCTGGACCTGGTGGGCTGCCGGTTCGTGGTGGAACGTCAGCTATCAGTACAGCGTGCATCCCAACAAGGACGGCACCGACAAGCCGCAGATGTCCATCCTCTCGCCGCAGGCCGTGCGCGCCACACGTGCCATTCCGTAATCTGAGGCAGATGGGTTGAGTCACGCGAGCCGCCGCAAGGCGGCTCGCTTCTTTTGCATCTTCGTACTGGCTGTCTATTGGATGACAGGCCGGGCAGGACGGTTTCGATGTGACACCGTTTACGTCGCTCCCAGCACACTACGCGCCCATTGCGCCGCAATGCCGCAAACCACTGGCTGATGAACGTGCGAACGTGCGTGCGCCATCGGACGCACCCCGGGCGCATCATCACCGAAGCTTGAGCTCACTGAACTCTTGCTGCGGCTTCTAACGGCCATTCACCTGGCAGCGATAAAGCCGCGTCCAGCATGGGCGCACTTCACTGCAGGAGCATCACATGGCACATCGACTGATGAAGACCGCGCTGATCGGCGCACTCGCATTGGCAGCGCAGGGCGCGTTTGCGCAGGCCGCCGCCGACAAGCCGGCCAAGGCGCTGACCGCCCGCGAGGTCACCAGCATGCTGACCGACAAGGGCTATACCAAGGTACACGACGTCAAGTTCGAACATGGCGTGTGGACCGCCGACGCACGCAGCGGCGACGGCAAGGATGTGGATGTCCGTATCGATCCGGTGACCGGCCGCGTGTACGGCGACCAGACCACCTCCAAACTGAGCGAGGCCGATATCCGCGCCGCGCTGTCGACCGGCGGCTATTCCAATGTGCACGATCTCAAGTTCGAAGACGGCTTGTGGAAGGCCGATGCCGAGCAACGCGGTGGGCAGAAGGTCGATCTGCACGTCGACCCGGATGATGGTCACGTGGTTAGCGTGGATAACGATTGACCATCGCATCTCGGGGCGCCGGCGTGCCGACAGGACGGCCGTGCTGATGGCAAGGCATTGCCGTCAGCACGATTGAAGGCATCTCCCAGGCCGGTGGCATCCTCTCTCAGAAGGGCACCGACGAACAGACATACTTCAGTGGGAGGCGGCACGTGATCTGACGCATCGATGCACTGCATCGACACGGATCGTGACCTCGTCCGCAACCGCAACGATCAGGACGAACCAACACAAAGGGCTTCCAACCGGAGGCCCTTTACGTTGATCGCGATACGCGGGCTCGCCGCTGCCGCGCACCTTGCAGGCCGCATCACGACGCCATGCAGTAGCTGCATGACATCGCATGCGGTGCTGGCGTCGTTCAACGCGCCGGCGCCGCCTTCTTGCCCTCGGCAGCTGCGTCTTTTTCGGCGTCAGGCGCGGCTACCGCGGCGCCCGCAGCGGGCTTGCCGGCCATCATGCGATCGCGCGCAGCCTTGAACGGGTTGCCGGCATACCAGTTGGGCCAGCGCTGGCCGGCGGCCACCTCCTTGCCCACGCCATACACCGCCTGCAGGTCTTCGATGGTGCCATCGAGCTTCCAGCTGGCCGCATCGTATTCGTCGCCCGGGGCGTGATAGCGATTGCGCCCATAGTCTTCGGCGGCCGCGCGCCCGGCCGCGGTACCGCCCTCGCGCAGGTCTTCGCCGCCATCGGCATACAGCGCCGGCACACCGGCCTTGGCGAAGTTGAAATGATCCGAGCGGAAATACGAGCCGCTTTGCGGCGTGGCTTCGGCATGCAGGGTGCGGCCCTGCATCGCGGCGATCGGCTTGAGGATGTCTTCCAGCTCCGAACTGCCCATGCCCACCACGGTGACATCGCGTGCGCGCCCGGCCACCGACATCGCATCCAGGTTGATCACCGCCGCGATCTTGTCTAGCGGAAAGCTCGGGTTGGCCACGTAGTACTTGGAACCGAGCAGGCCGGATTCTTCCAGCGTCACCGCAACGAACACCACCGACCGCGCCGGTTTGGGATCCTGATGCGCGAACGCGTCGGCAATCTCGAGAATGCCGGCCACGCCGGTGGCGTTGTCCACCGCGCCGTTATAGATGTTGTCGCCGCTCTCGCCCGGGTGTTTGCCCAGGTGATCCCAGTGCGCCATGTACAGCACCGCTTCGTCGGCATGCGTGGTCCCGGGCAGCACGCCGACCACGTTGCGCGAGGATTTCTCCGCGATCGTGCTCTTCAGGTCCACCGACCAGCTCGCCTTCAACGGCACCGGCTTGAAGCCACGCTTGCTGGCGTCCTTGTAGGCCTGCGCCAGATCCAGCCCGGCATTGGCGAACAGCTGCTTGGCGGTCTCGGCGCTGATCCAGCCCTGTACCGGCAGGCGCGGATCGGGATCGTCCTTGGCCGGCAGGTCGTATTGCGGGCCGGCCCAGGAATTCTTGACCACATCCCAGCCATAGCTGGCGCCCGGGGTGTCGTGCACGATCAGCGCGGCGGCCGCGCCCTTGCGGGCGGCTTCCTCGAACTTGTAGGTCCAGCGGCCGTAGTAAGTCATGCGCTTGCCGTCGAACAGCTTGGCATCGCCGGTATGGAAGCCGGGATCGTTGACGAACATCACCACCGTCTTGCCCTTCCAGTCCTGGCCGGCGTAATCGTTCCACTGCTGTTCGGGCGCATCCACGCCGTAGCCGACGAATACCAGCTCGCTGTTGTCCAGCTTGACCTCGGCCTGGCCGGTGCGGGTGCCGACCACGATGTCGGTGCCGAAGGCCAGGGTGCGGGTCTGCTCGCCGCTGCGCAGGCTGGGTGCAGTGGCCGCATCGGCGGTGGTTTCCACCATCGGCACGTCCTGGAACCAGCTGTCGCCGTTGCCCGGCTGCAGGCCGATGCGCTGCATCTGATCGCGGATATAGGTGACGGTCTTCTCTTCGCCCGGCGTGCCGGGGCCGCGTCCTTCGAATTCGTCCGAGGCCAGCGTCTTGACCAGCTCGGCAAAGTCGTCGCCGGTCAGCTCCGGCGAAAAGGTGTGGCGGCTGACCGGTGCGCTGGCCGCCGTGTCCACCGGCGCCTGTGCGGCGGGCGCGCTTGGTGCGTCGGCGGATTCGCGCTTGCAGCCGGCCAGGGCCAGCGTCGCGGCCAGGCACAACAGGATCTTGCGGGGCATCGGGACTCCTCGTGCGGCGAAGGTCCCCCGATTCTAGGCGCTGGTCCCGTGGTGAGCGCGTCAGTCCTTGGGTGCCACGTCGCTGTCGAAGCTGCGCGCGGTGGCGCCGGTGACGGCACCGATCTTCGCAGTGCGGTGCACGTACAGGCTGACCTCGCGCTCGAACTCCAGCGGGCCATCGACCACCGCATCCGGGCCGATCACCACGCGCGGCTTGCGCGCAGGCTTGAACGAGAAGCTGAAGTTCGGCTTGGTGACCTCGATCCCGCCATGCACATGCGAGCGCACCCCGACGGTAATGTCGCCGTTGACGGTCTCGATGCCCTTGCCGAGCTCGGTTTCCACCAGGCCGATACTGCCGTTGACGGTTTCCACACCGCCGCTGATGCGGCTGCCGCGCTCCACCAGCACGCTGCCGTTGACCGTCTCCAGCCCGCCGGACACCACCACCTTCTGCCCCAGCGTGATCGCGCCATTGACCGTGGAAACATCGCCAGTGCGGGCGTTGTCGCCGATCTGGATACTGCCGTTGACCGTTTCCACGCTCCGGGTCTGCGCGCCGGCGCCGACCTCGATGGAGCCATTGACGGTGTCCAGCCCGCCATAGACCTTGCCGGGCTCGGCGCTGATGCGGCCGTTGACCTTGCTGATGTCCTCGTCGGCCCAGGCGCTTGCGCAGACCAGGGACAATGCCAGAAGAAGATGCTGGGGCTTCATGCTGAACCTTGCGCGGCGGCGGCTGTCTTGGGCGTGGCGGTGATCACACCATGCTTGGCTACAATCGCGCACCTGCCTGAAGTCACTGGACCTTTCGTTGCCCCTGTCGCCCGCCCCGCGCTCGCGCCTGCCGTCCGCCCCCGCCACCGGCCGCTGCCGCGCGTGGCTGGCGGCGACCGTGCTGGCCTGCACGCTGCTGGGCAGCACCGCGGCCGGTGCGCAAAGCCAGCGCGAAACCGAGCGCAAACTGCAGCAGCTGCGCGACGAACTCAAGACCATCAGCGCCGACCGCCGCGAGCTGGAAGGCAAGCGCGGCACTGCCGCCCAGCAACTGCGCCAGGCCGATGAGAAGGTGGCCAGGACCTCGCGCGCGTTGAGCGAGACCGAAACGGCGATGCGCGAGCAGGAACAGCATCTGGGCAAGCTGCAGCAGGAGCGTGCGCAGCTGCAGCGCGGCCTGCAGAACCAGCGCGTGCAGCTGGCTGCGCTATTGCGCGCCGCCGACCAGGTCGGCCGCAACGCGCCGTTGAAGGTGTTGTTGTCGCAGGACACCGTGGGCGATGCCACGCGCATGCTGGCCGATCATCGCTACGTGCAGAACGCGCGTGCACAGCGCATCCAGGCACTGACCACGCAGCTGGATGCGCTGACCAAGGTGGAGCAGGACATCGCCAACCGTCGCCAGGCACTGGATGCGGCGCGTGCGCAGCAAAAGGCGCAGGCCGCATTGCTGCAGAAGGATCGCTCGCAGCAGGCGGCGACGGTCGCGCAGCTGGACGACCGCTACAAACAGCGCGCCGAACGCGAAAAAGCCCTGGGCCAGGACGCCAAATCGCTGGAGCAGCTGCTCGCCAACCTGCGCGCGGCCGCCGCCAAGGCCGAGGCCGAACGGCGTGCCGCCGCCAGACGCGCTGCCGCTGAAGCCGCCGCGCAGGCCAAACGCAGCAAGACCGAGCGCCCCGAGCGTCCCGGCAAGACCCCGCCCAAGGTCATCGCGAGTGCGCCGGCACCCAAGGTCGGCGGCCTGAGCTGGCCGGTGGCGGGCAACCTGCTGGCGCGCTTCAACGCCACCTTGCCCGATGGCCACACCAGCAAGGGCGTGCTGATCGGCGCGCCCAAGGGCAGCACCGTCACCGCGGTGGCCGATGGCACGGTGGTGTTCTCCGACTGGATGACCGGCTACGGCATGATCCTGATCGTGGACCACGGCAACGGCTACATGAGCCTGTACGCGCACAACGACACGCTGTTGCGCGATGCCGGCGCGTCGATCAAGCGCGGCGAAGCGGTGGCCAAGGTCGGCAGCTCGGGCGGGCAGGGCGTGCCGGCGCTGTACTTCGAACTGCGTCGCAACGGGCAGCCGGTGGATCCGTCGAGCTGGTTGCAGCGCCGCTGAGTGGCGCGCACGCCGCGCGCGTGCCGGTGCATGACCGCCGCCATACCTGGCCCCGCCAAGTCAACGCGGATTTACCGCGGCTTCGCGCATAATCCAGGCTGCTCCGTTGCGGGGCGTCTTATCTCTTTGTCGGAGTGCTTCATGCGCGTAGCCGTCCTGTCCGTTGCCCTGTCGCTGGCGTTGTTCGCCTCACCCGGTTGGGCGCAGAAAGCCAGTCCCGCCGCCGCCCAGGCCACTGCGGACGATCCGGAAGCCAACGAAGCCGCCGTCTCCAAGGTGCCGCTGGACGAGATCCGCCGCTTCGTGGCGGTGTACAACGCGGTCAAGCAGGCCTACGTCGACCCGGTCGAGGACAAGAAGCTGATGCACGCCGCGGTGCGCGGCCTGCTCTCGGATCTGGACCCGCACAGCACCTATTTCGACAAGGAAGATGCCGAAGCCTTCGACGAGCAGGCCACTGGCGCCTACGACGGCATCGGCGTGGAATTGCTGCAGCAGCAGGACAACACGCTCAAGGTGATCGCGCCGATCGACGACACCCCGGCCGCACGTGCCGGCATCCGCGCCGGCGACGTCATCGTGGCCATCGACGGCAAGCCGATCGACGCCAGCAAGGCGATGGAGCCGCTGCGCGGCGAATCCGGCAGCAAGGTCGTGCTGACCATCGTGCGCGACAAGGCGCCCAAGCCGTTCGACGTGACCCTGCAGCGGCAGACCATCCGCGTGGCCAGCGTGCGCAGCAAGCTGCTGGAGCCGGGCTATGGCTATATCCGCATCAGCACCTTCCAGGCCGACACCGGTGCCGACTTCCAGAAGAACCTCAAGCAGCTGCAGGCCGGCGGCAAGTTGCGCGGCCTGGTGCTGGACCTGCGCAGCAACCCGGGCGGTCTGCTGACCTCGGCGGTGCAGGTGGCCGACGACCTGCTCGACAAGGGCAACATCGTCAGCACGCGCGGGCGCATCTCCATCAGCGATGCCAAGTTCGACGCCACCCCGGGCGATCTGCTCGGCGGCGCGCCGGTGGTGGTGCTGGTGGACGCCGGCTCGGCCAGTGCCTCGGAAGTGCTGGCCGGCGCGCTGCGCGACAACCAGCGCGCGCGCATCATCGGCAGCCGCACCTTCGGCAAGGGCTCGGTGCAGACCGTGCTGCCGCTGGACAACGGCGACTCGGTCAAGCTGACCACCGCGCGCTATTACACCCCCAGTGGCAAGTCGATCCAGGCCAGCGGCATCGTGCCGGAAGTGCTGCTCACCCCGGAACCGCAACCGGGCGATGCCGACGTGCCGGCCAGCCTGGCCGACTTCAGCGAAGCCACGCTGCCGGGCCATCTGCGTGGCGATGCCGAAGGCGAGGAGGGCTACAGCGCCGGCGACGTGCTGCCGGGCGATGGCCCGATCGCCTCCGCGCTGGCCGAGCTCAAGCAGCCCGGCTCGGCGGCCAAGGCGCAAGCCGCGCTCAAGGCCAAGGCACAGGCAGCGCAGAAGGCCAAGGCCGCCAAGACCGCGGCCGAGCCCAGGCCGGCCGCCGCGCGCCCGGCAGCAGCCGACAAGCCGAGCGAACCGGCCGACAAGGCCAAGCCCGCGCCGCCGGTGGAACCTGCCGCGTCTGCGCCTGCGCCGGCCGAACCAGTCAAGTAATCCGGCCACAGCGCAGCGGGTGAATCACCCGCTGCGCGCCAGGCCCGATCGCTACGCATCGGCACTGCCACGCCACCTGCACGCATCCCTGGATCACCCGGCCGCCACAGCGCCGGCGGGTTTGGACCCCAAAGCGCTTGTAGGAGCGACCCCGGTCGCGACAAGCCTCTCCAAGCGCACGATCACCGCGTCAACCACGCGCTATCGCGTAATCGCCAATGCCTCGGGATTGACCAGGTTGCGCGGCGCACCGGCGGCAAATGCCAGCACATTGTCGAACGCCGCTTCGAAGTACAGCGCATAGCTGTCGCTTTCCACGTAGCCCAGATGCGGCGTCGCCAGCACGCGCGGATGCTGCAGCAGCGGGTCGCGCGGATCCAGCACCGGCTCGCGTTCGAATACATCCACCGCCGCCTGTGCCGGCCGGCCCGCATCCAGCGCGGCCAGCAAGGCGCCGGGCGCGATCAGCTCGGCGCGGCTGGTGTTGACCAGCAACGCATCCGGACGCATCCAGGCCAGATCCTGCGCGTTGATCTGGTGGCGGGTCTGCGCGGTCAGGCGCCGATGCAGCGACAGCACATCGCTGCGTTCGAACAGGTCCTGCCGGCTGGCGGCGATGTCGAAGCCATCGCGCGCGGCCTGTGCGCACGAGGCCTCGCCGCCCCACACCAGCACCTGCATGCCGAATGCACGCCCGAAGCCGGCCACGCGCTGGCCGATGCGCCCGTAACTCCAGATGCCCAACGTGCGCCCATGCAACGCGCGCCCCAGACCAGGATCGCCCAGCGCCTGCCAGCGGCCCTGGTGCAGCGCGCGCTGGTACTCGCCCAGGCGCCGGCTGGCCGACAGGATCAAGGCCCAGGTCAGTTCGGCCGGTGCCACCGGCGAGCCGACGCCTTCGGCCACCGCCACTCCGAACTCGGTGCACGCGGCCACATCCACATGCGCGCCGATCCGCCCGGTCTGGCTGATCAACTTGAGTCGCGGCAGGCGCCGCAACAGCGTGGCGTCCACGCGGGTGCGTTCGCGGATGAGTACCAATGCATCGGCTTCGACCAGCCGCTCGGCCCATTCGTTGGGGTCGGTGGCCAGCGCGCCCAGCACCTGCACATCGTGGCCGTGCAGGCGCTGCAGGCAGGGCAGGTGACGCACGGCGCCCTGGTAATCGTCGGGCACCAGGATGCGCATCAGCGCGGCTTGGTCGGCAACGGGAACGGCGTGACCACCTTGTCGCCGGTGGTGGCATCGCGGATCACCGACTGGCCCTTCTTCTCGACTTCCTCGATGCGCACGATGCTCTGCATCGGCAGATGCAGCGTCTTGGTGTTGCCGAACTCTTCGCGCAGGCGCTCTTCGGTGGGGTCGACCACCAGCCCGTCGTGCACGTCGAACACCAGCTCGCCGATCTGGTTGAAGCCCCACAGATGGCTGCCGGTGACCTGGCGGGCGTAGAGCTCGTAGACCTTGCCGTGATTGAGGAAGGTGACTTTGTACAGAGGCTTGGACATGCGGCGATTATAGGCGCGCCACCGCGCAGCGACGCAGCGACGCAGCGCGCAGCCGGCGCAACACGGCGCCCCGGTGCGCCTTGCACGATTGCCGCCGCGCTAGAACCCGTGGCGCTTGCGCAGCCGCCGCGCGATCGCCGCGCGCACATACAGCCCGTACACGATGCCGAACACGAACCCGGCGATATGCGCCGACCACGCCACCATGCCGAAGGCCGGGCCGATATAGGCGAACACCACCTGCAGCAGCGCCCAGGCGCCGATCAGCAACGGCGCCGGTACCCGGATGAATTCCAGAAACAGCCCCAGCGGCAGCACCACGCCCAGCTTGGCGCCGGGAAACAGTGCCAGATAGGTGCCGATCAACGCCGACACCGCGCCCGAGGCGCCGATGATCACCCGGTCCGGGGTGCCGATCGCGAAGATTGCCGCCAGATTGGAGGCCGCGCCGCCGACCAGGAACAGCAACAGCAGGCGCCACGGCCCGAGGATGCGCTCGGCCGGCAGCCCGAAGATCAGCAGGAACACCAGGTTGCCGAGCAGGTGCGACCAGTCCGCATGCAGGAACAACGCGGTGAACAGCCGCAGCACGCTGCCGTCGCGCAGCGTCGCCCACCAGTCGCCCAGGTTGGACACGCCGCTGGACAGCGCGCCCCAGTCCAGCCACAGCGTATTGCGTGCCTCGCCGGGCCGGCTGATCGACCACAGGTAGGCCAGCCAGACGGCTGCGAACAGCAACGGCACTGCCCAGCGCGGGGTGGGTTTCTTGCGGGAAGGGAGAGAGACGAACATCGGAGTGGCACTCTAGCGGGTTCACGCTCCTGAACCCATCCCTAACCTGTCCAGACGATCAAAACGTGCTTCGTTATTGTTCGGTTAATTGTGGTGGGTATACTGCGTACGGCGTCGTATGTCGGGGGGGGGTCTCCGGCGCGCTCCAGCAGCCACTTGGCGCTGGGCGCGGGCGCTGTACCGACCACTGCAGTCTTTATCCGGAGAGCACCACCTTATGTCTACCGCTTCCACTCTCAGCCGCGCCACCCTGTTGGCCGTCGGTATTGCCGGCGTACTCGCCGTTGGCCAGGCCCACGGCGCCGCCTTCCAGCTGAAGGAAAACAGCGCCAAGGGTCTTGGCCGTGCCTTCGCCGGTTCGGGCAGCGCCCCGGACGATGCCTCGATCATCGCCAACAACCCGGCCGGCATGCGCCAGCTGGACGGTCGCCTGTTCCAGGCCGACGTCAGCGCCATCAGCTTCTCGGCCAAGTTCCAGCCCGACACCGCCACCTACGCCAACGGCGCCCCGGTCTCCGGCGGCAATGGCGGCGACGCCGGCATGATCGCGCCGGTCCCGGCGATGTACTTCCACGTGCCGTTCGGCGAGAACGACAACATGCACCTGGGTACCTCGCTGACCGTGCCGTTCGGCTTCAAGACCGAATACGACCGCGACTGGGTCGGCCGCTACCACGGCACCAAGACCGAGCTGCAGGCGATCGACTTCAATGTCGCGTTCTCCTATGACGTGAACCCGTACGTGTCCTTCGGTGCCTCGGTGTTCGCCGAGCGTCTGGATATCGACCTGGCCAATGCGGTCGACTTCGGCAGCGTGCTGGCCGCGCGCCGCGTGCCGGGCTTCGCGCCGGGCAATGCCGATGGCTACTCGCGCATCAAGGGCGACAGCACCGAAGTGGGCTTCACCCTCGGCGGCTTGTTCAGCATCGACGAGAACACCCACATCGGCTTCAGCTACCGCTCGGAAGTGGAGCACAAGATCACCGACGGCGATGCCGACTTCACCGTGCCGGGTCCGGCTGCGGCAGTCCTGGGCGTTGCCGCGCCGGGCACCTTCGTCGACACCAAGGGTCGCGCTACCGTCAAGCTGCCGGCCAGCGCCACCGCCAGCTTCACCCACAACGTGAACGAGCAGTGGTCGATCATGGCCGACGTCACCCGCACCGCCTGGAGCAAGTTCGACCAGGTGACCGTGGACTTCGCCTCCAACCAGCCCGACAGCGTGCTGGACTTCTCCTACCGCGACACCACCTTCGCCTCGATCGGTGCCGACTACCGCATGAGCGAGACGCTGACCCTGCGTGGCGGCCTGGCGTACGACCAGACCCCGACCACCGCCGAGCACCGCGACGTGCGCGTGCCGGATGCGAGCCGCAAGTGGGTCTCGCTGGGTCTGAGCTGGCGTCCGTCGCAGCAGGCCGAATACAACTTCGGTTACACCCACCTGTTCACCAGCGACCCGACCAGCGACACCCGCAGTGCCACCGGCGACCGCCTGGCGGGCAGCTACAAGGTGAAGGGCGACGTGCTGGCCGCTTCGGTCAACTACAAGTTCTGATCGTCGTAGCACCACGCGTGTAACGAAAAACCCCGCTTCGGCGGGGTTTTTCTTTGCTGCCTTGCGTGCGCCGCCGGGCGCGCTGTGCAGGCGCTAGCGCAGATTGCTATGGTCGTGCGCATGAGCCAACCCGACTTCATCCAGATCACCGACAACGCCGTCTCGCGCGAGGATTGCGCCGCCATCGTGCAACGCATGCGCGACAGCCAGCAGCTGCATCCCGGCCGTATCGGTGGCGGCGTGTTTCCCGAACTCAAACACAGCCGCGACCTGCGCATCAGCGGCGTAGCCGAGTGGGCGGCGGTGGAAAACCGCCTGCAGCAAGCGGTGTTCGAAGGCGTGCTGACCTATCTGCGGCATTATCCACAAGCCCTGATCTCACCGCTGATGCTGCAGGTCACCACTGCCGACGGCAGCCCGCACCGGCTGGTGGCCGAGGACATCGCGCAGATGAGCGACCAGGCGCTGGGCGACCTGGCCCGTACCTGCCTGCGTCCGGGCGCGATCAACCTGCAGTGGTACACCGCCGACCAGGGCGGCTATCCCTACTGGCATTGCGAGCTGTATCCACGCGATGCCAGCGCCGACACATTGCACCGGCATCTGCTGTGGACGCTGTACCTCAACGACGAGTTCGAACAGGGCGAGACCGAATTCCTGTTCCAGCAGCGCAAGGCCCGCCCGCGCACCGGCAGCCTGCTGATCGCCCCCACCGCCTTCACCCACACCCACCGCGGCAACCGCCCGGTCGGCGGCGACAAGTTCATCGCCACCAGCTGGATCCTGTTCCAGTCGGCGAGTGCCTTGTACGGCGGAGATTCGTGATTGGGGATTGGGGATTGGTAAGGGCGGGTCACTGCAGTGCGTCGGCTGTTACGAATCCCCAATCCCAAATCCCCAAGCCCCGCCGCTAGAACAGACTGCCTTGCGGCGATTGCGGCACCGGCTTGGCCGGCGGAGCGGGGCGGCGGAACTTGGTCGTGTCCAATGCCGGCATGTCGCGTGCGTCGAAACCGCTGCGGCGGTGGGCCAGGGCGAAGCGGCGTGCCAGCAACTCCGCGTAGACGCCCTGGCCGCGCAGGCGTGTGCCGAAGGCGCTGTCGTAATCCTTGCCGCCGCGCAGTTGCTGGATCGTGCTCATCACGTGCCCGGCGCGTTGCGGGTGATGGGTCTGCAACCAGTCGCGGAACAGCGGCGCCACTTCGTGCGGCAGCCGCAACAACACATAGCCGGCACTGTGCGCGCCGGCAGCGGACGCGGCCTGCAGGATCGCTTCCAGCTCATGGTCGTTGATCCACGGGATCACCGGCGCGGCCATCACCCCGACCGGCACGCCGGCCTCGTGCAGTGCCCGCATCGCGCGCAGGCGGGCATGCGGTGCGGATGCGCGCGGTTCCAGCCTGGCCGACAGATGCGGGTCCAGCGTGGTCACCGAAAAATGCACGTTGACCAGGCCCTCGCGTGCCAACGGTGCAAGCACGTCCAGATCGCGCGTAACCAGCGCATTCTTGGTGATCAGCGTGAACGGGTGCCGGGTTTCCCACAGCACCTCGATCAGGCGCCGCGTCAGTGCGCGTTTGCGCTCGATCGGCTGGTAGGCATCGGTGTTGATGCCCAGTGCGATCGGGCTGGGCACATAGCCCGGGCGCGACAATTCTCGGCGCAACAGCTCCGGCGCGTTGGTCTTGGCGAACAGCTTGGTCTCGAAATCCAGCCCGGGCGACAGATTGAGGTAGGCATGCGAAGGCCGCGCAAAGCAGTAGCTGCAACCATGCTCGCACCCACGATACGGATTGACCGATTGCGAAAAGCCGATGTCCGGCGATTGATTGCGGCTGATGATGCTGCGCGCGGTTTCCTCGGTGACCTGGGTGCGCAATGCCGGCGCGGCGAACTCCTCGCCGTCGTCGGCGTACCAGCCATCGTCCACCGGTTGTTGGGTGGTGGTTTCGAAGCGTCCGGGCAGATGGCCGGTCGCCCCACGGCCCTTGATCGCTGTTGCCATCGCGTCATCGTACGGCCGGCGGGTCTCAATCGATGCGACCAGGGGCGCGCCACGATGAAGCTTTCAGACCCGGCGCGGCGATCGCATCGTCCCCACGCTCACCGCAGTGGTACGTGCGCCCCGTAGAATCCGCGCATGCTCGCATCCGTACAGGGCGCGTGGGAGTGGCTGGCCACCATTCCCCACCTCGAAGCGCTTCTCCTCGCCGCCTACGTGCTGTACCTGCTGTGGATCGCCAGCTGGATCGTGCTGCAGAAGCGCGAGCCGGTGGCCACGCTCAGCTGGGTGCTGTCGCTGGCGGCGCTGCCGTACCTGGGCTTGCTGATCTACTACTGGCTCGGCCCGCAGAAGGTCAAACGCCAGCGACTGCGGCGCGGCCGTTCGCGCTCGGGCATGGAGAGCTACAGCAGCGTCTGCCCGCCGGATGCGGACTGCACCGAGCTGGCCAAGATCGCCCAGTCCACTACCGGGCTGGCCCCCAGCAGCGCCACCGAGGTGCACTGGCTGGTGGATGGTGCGGCCACCTATGCGGCCATCATCGAGGCCATCCGCGGTGCACGCGATCATATCCATCTGCAGTACTACATCTTCCAGCCCGACCACAGCGGCACCGCGATCTGCGATGCGCTGATGGAGCGCGCACGCGCCGGGGTCAAGGTGCGCCTGCTGATGGATGCGGTGGGGTCGTCGGCGATGACCCGGCGCAGCTTGCGCACGCTGCGCGCGGCCGGGGTGGAGACCGCCTGGTTCCATCCATCCCAGCTGCTCAAGCCGTTCAAGCGGCCGTGGTTGAACCTGCGCACCCACCGCAAAGTGGTCGTGGTCGACGGCAGGATCGGCTTCACCGGCGGCATCAACGTCACCGACGAAGAGAACGAGCAGGTCCGCAGCGATGCCTACCGCGACCTGCACATGCGCCTGCAGGGCCACGTGGTGCGCAGCCTGCAGCTGGTGTTCCTGGAAGACTGGCTGTACGCCACCGGGCAGGGCCGCGCTGCCTTCCACGGCCAGCAGCTATGGCCCGAGGACGTGCCGAGCCGTGCGCAGGGCGATGTCGACGCGCAGGTGCTGGTCTCCGGCCCGGATTCGTCGTGGGAGTCCATCCACCGGCTGATGGTCGCTGCGATTCACGAAGCCCGGCATCGGGTCTGGCTGGTCACGCCGTATTTCGTGCCCGGCGAGGCCGCGCGCATGGCGCTGACCTCGGCCGCACTGGGCGGACTGGACGTGCGCCTGCTGGTGCCGCGTGTCAGCGACTCGCGTCTGGTCACCTACGCGGCGCGTTCGTATTTCGACGAGCTACTCGAGGCCGGCGTGCGCATCTACGAATACGGCCCGCGCATGCTGCACACCAAGGCGTTGCTGGCCGACGACGAGGTCTGCATCGTCGGCAGCGCCAATTTCGACAGCCGCAGCTTTCGCCTGAATTTCGAGCTGTCGATGCTGTTCCGCGATCAGGCGGTGGCCGCCGAGCTGGCCGGTTTGATCGACGCCGACCTGCAGCAGGCGCAGGAGGTGCGCTTCGCCCGCCACCGGCCATTGTGGCGATCGCGGCTGCCCGAAGCCTGTGCACGGCTGCTGTCACCGCTGCTCTGAGCCGCATCGCCGCGCCCACGTGGAACCATGCCGGGCGCGGCGCTACACTGCCGCCACTGATCGGGGAGCTCGTCATGCACTGGCTGTTTCTGCTTATGGCATTGGGTGCGCTGGTGCTGGCGTTCAGCACGCCGCACGTGTGGTTGCTGGTGGCCTCGCTGCTGGTGGCACTGCTGTTGCTGTTGCTGTGGACGCGCGGCTGGTTCGCCTCGCGCATGGGCGATACCCAGCGCGATACCAGCAGCCTGATCGACCCGGCCGAGCTGCGCCGCCTGCGCGAGATCGCCGAAGCCCGCAAGGCGGCTGCCCTCAATGCCACGCGCGACGGCGAGCCACAGGCCTGAGACCGACGCAGTGACCACCAAGCTCAGCGTCAACGTCAACAAGATCGCGGTGTTGCGCAATTCGCGCGGCGGCCACGATCCGGATGTGGTGCAGGCCGCACGCACCTGCATTGCCGCCGGTGCGCACGGCATCACCGTGCACCCGCGCCCGGACCAGCGGCATATCCGCGCCGACGATGTGCTGGCGCTGAGCGCGCTGACACGCGAGCACGGTGTCGAATTCAATATCGAAGGCAACCCGTTCGCGCCGCCGCGCGACGGTTATCCGGGCCTGCTGGACTTATGTCGTGCCACCCGCCCCGAACAGGTCACCCTGGTACCGGATGGCGATGGACAACTGACGTCCGACCACGGTTTCGATTTTGCCCAGGACACCTCCCAACTGGCCACGCTGATTGCCTCGTTCAAGGCCATCGGTGCTCGCGTCAGTCTGTTTGTCGATGCCGAAAATCCCGCTATCGCACAGGCGGCAGCACTCGGTGCAGACCGGATCGAGTTGTACACCGGCCCATATGCGCACGCGCATCTGAGCGGCCAGCCGGATGCTGCATTCAAGCTGTTTTCCGACGCAGCGCAGCGCGCCGCCGCCGCAGGTCTGGGCATCAATGCCGGCCACGATTTGTCGCAGGCCAATCTCGGCGACTTTCTGAGCGCTGTCCCCGGCGTACTCGAAGTCTCGATCGGTCATGCATTGATCAGCGAAGCCTTGTATCAAGGCCTGGATGCGACCGTGCGCGCCTATCTGGACATACTGCGCGGCGCATCGATCAGCGCTTGAGATAATCAAGTCGATTATATGGATGCGTTGTCTAGTTTCTAGGTATTGCATCGGGGCAGGGCGTCTGCCCCGATGCAATCGTTATCGATGACTTGCGGCTGATTTACCAGGCTGGTTAATCACCCATTTATTGCACAAAACTGATGCGATCCACCTGCGCATTCTCGGCTGCAGCCAGCACCTTGGCCATCACCGCGTATTCGGCATCCGCACTGGCGGCGATGCGCAGCTCTGGCTGATTGCCGGCTGCCTGGCGCATCTGTTCGATCAACCTGGGCTGCAATTGCTGCAGCGTTATCGGGCTGGCATTCCAGAACACTTGCCCGCTGGCGTCCACACGCAACCCGATCGGTGCAGGCGGGTCCATGCGTGACTGGGTCTGCTCGCTGCGCTGTGGCAGGTCCACCGTGATTGGCCGCGCCAGCATCGGAGCGGTGACGATGAAGATGATCAACAACACCAACATGACATCCACCAGCGGCGTGACATTGATCTCCGCCAGCGGTCCCCGATTGCCTGCCGTACTGAAAGCCATGACTGCCTCCTGTGCTATGAGCGTGGGTGCTGCACGATCGAGCATACACCTGGTCGGCAGTGAGGGAAGGGCAGGGCAGACGCCTCTGGCAGGCCGAGCCCCGAAGCGTGCCGTTGCGACTTGTCGCTGCACCTCCGGCGGTTTGCTTGCGCGGACGACCTGAGGGTCACTGCATGCATCACTCGCCCGGTGCCCGGGAAACGGATATCACGTCCTGGCAAACAGCCGGCCGCATGCATGCGCGTCGAACATCGCAGCAGCAACCACCCCATTGATCGAGCATAAAAAAACGCCACCGTTTCCGGTGGCGTTGCAGTCGCGTCATGACTGTTGTGTTGCGGTCTTGCGATGTCTTACTGCATGAAGCCGATTTTCTTCATCTGCGAGTTCTTCGCCGCAGCGAGGACCTTGGCCATCACTTCGTACTCCGCATCTTCATTGGCGTCGATGCGCAGTTCCGGCTGATTGGTCGGATCGGCCTGCACCACTTCTTCCATCTTCTGCTGCAACTGCGCGACCGGGGTCGGGCTGTTGTTCCAGAACACCTGGTTGCTGGCGTCGATCCGCAACTCGATCGGCGGCGGCGGTTCGGTCGTCTGCGGTGGCGGGTTGAGCACCCGCTGCGGCAGATCCACGGCGATCGGGTAGGTCATGATCGGCGCGGTCACGATGAAGATGATCAGCAGCACCAACATCACGTCCACCAGGGGCGTGACATTGATGTCGGCCATTGGGCCGCGGTTTCCACCGGTACTGAATGCCATGGCTTACTGCCCCTTCTCTTTGGTTGCGACGAAGCCGACGTCCAACATGCCCTGACCCTGCGCGATCTTGGTGATCTCGTTGATCGTACGCATCTTAGTCGTGCGGTCGCCACGCAAATTGAGCGGCGGCTGCGGTGTCTGCTGTGCGGCGGTGGACAGGCGCGATTCCAAGGCCTCCTTGGAAATCGGCTCGTCGTTCCAGTACAGCGACCCGTCTTCCTTGACGGCCAGGGTGATCGGCGCGGCGCGTTTCTCCGCATCTTCCTTCTGGATCAGGTTGGCCTCTGGCAGCTCCACCTTGACCTTATGGGACATCAGCGGTGCCGTAATGATGAAGATGATCAGCAGCACCAACATCACGTCCACGAGGGGCGTCACGTTGATGTCGGCCATCGGGCCACCGCTGTTTCCACTACTGAAGGCCATAACGGGCTCCGTCTAAATCGTTGCGAAGTCGTTCTTTACTACGGATTAGCGAACGCGCGAACCAGTGGCGAAGAAGTCGTGCAGGTCGTGGGCAAAGGTGTCGAACTTGGCGATCACCGAGCTGTTGACCTTGGAGAAGAAGTTGAACGCGAACACGGCCGGGATGGCGACGAACAGACCGATCGCGGTCATGATCAGCGCTTCACCCACCGGGCCGGCAACGGCGTCGATGGAGGCCGAACCGGTTGCACCGATCTTGATCAGCGCGCCGTAGATGCCCCACACCGTACCGAGCAGACCGACGAACGGCGCGGTCGCACCGACGGTGGCCAGCAGGGTCATGCCCGACTGCAGCTTGGTGCTTTCGCGGGTCACGGCCTGACGCAGGGCGCGATCGACGAATTCCGAACGGCTCAGGCTCTCGCCCAGGCCACCGGTGCTGCCTTCGGCGCGCTGGTGGTGAGCAGCAGCCTGCGCTGCGTCCAGTGCGATCTTGGAGAACGGCTCGGAAGCCGGCTGCTCTTCCATGGCGCGGATGGCATCCTGTGCATTCGGGGCATCCCAGAACGCAGTGGTGACGCGGTCAGCCGCGCTCTTCAGACGGGTGGCACGGAAGATGTTGATGACAGTCCAGTACCAGGAGGCAGCGGACATGGCGATCAGGGTGATCAGAACGACCCAGGACACGGCGAAATCGCCGGGGCTGGACGTCATTTCAGTGATCAAGTGCTCGAAGCCCATCTGCGACAGGGCGGCCGACGGATTGGAGCCCCCTGCAGCGGCGGCGATAAAGAATTCCTGCAGCATGACGCTTACCTTTGTTGTGTGTGGTGATGAAGGGTGGAGCGAAAGGAAGACAGGATCCTGGGCCGACCGTGGCCGGCCCGTGGGATCAGTTCAGAGCAAAGTTGACCGGGACGCGGACACGTCCGGCGGCTTTCTGCCCGTTGACAGTGGAGGCGTTGAACTTCCACTTGCGTGCTGCGTCCATCGCGGCACGGTCAAGGTCGCGGTTGCGGCTGGACTTTTCGACCGACACATTGGTCACGTTGCCGTTGGCATCCACATCCACGATCAGGATGACCTCACCTTGGACACCGGCACGGAATGCAGCCGGCGGGTACTTCGGCGGGTTCATGTTCTTGGACGAGATATCGACACTGGCGCCGATGTCACTCGGCGGTTGCGGCGGAGCCGGCGGGCTCGGCGGCGTGACGATATCGCTGGGACGCGGTTCGGGAACATCGACAACCGGAGCTTCCGGCGGCGGCGGAACCGGTGACGGCTTCGGCGGCGACAGATTCTTGACCGGCGGTGGCGGCTTGTCTTCCGGCGGCGGCGGCGGCGGCGGCGGCGGGGGAGGAGGCGGTGCATCCACCAAGGTGACCATGGTGGTGCGCTCCTTCTCTGCCGGAGCCTTCGGCGCCACTGCAGGGATCAGCAACATCATCAGTGCAGTGAGGTGCAAGGCAATTACGAAAGCAATGCCGATAATGCGGGCCCAGCTCAGACCCTGGTTCCCGGCATCATAGTCATGCCTGTGGATAACGAGTTGTTCCGTCATGCGCCAATGGCTCTTTCAGTGGGGGCCCCGGATCACTGTGATGATCCCCAGGTTTTCGGACGGCTTTGACACCGCAGGAACCCCCAAGCTTATACCAATCCCGAGTCCTGTAACCACTAAAAACACAGGGATTTCGGGGGTTTATTTTCTTTTTTACTTCAGATTGATGATCTTCTTGGCGTCATCAGGTTTTTTGACACCCTTGGCGATTGCCTGCTGCGCGGCCTGCTTGGCCTCCGGGATGCGACCTTCCGAATGCAGCACCTTGGCCAGATTCAGATAGGTCTCGCCGTCCTTGGAAAGCGGTGCGGCCTTTTGCCAATTCTCGATCGCCTTGGGCACGTCGTCGCTGTAGTAATACGACTGTGCCAGCGCAAGGTATGTCTGATAATCGGGTTTAAGGATGCCTTTTTGCATACCTTCATTGATGACCGCGATGACGTCCTTTTCCTTGTTCTCGGTGTTGGCGTAGATGGAATACAACTGCTTGTACTCCTTTTCTTCGGTCAACTGCCCGGCAGCGCGCAGCTTGTCCATCACTGCGGCGGCCTTGTCCATCTGGTCGGCCTGCATATACATGCTGGCCAGGTTGAGCTGGGCCTTCTTGTCGTTCGGCGTCTTGGCGGCGAGCGCTTCGGCAGCGGCCACCGCTTCACCGGTCTGGCCGGCTTCGGCGTAGGACGCCATCAGCAACTGGTTCCAGGTGTCCTTCGGCTCGGGCGAGGCGGCAATGGCCTGCTTCAGCACCGGAATGGCTTCCTTGTAGCGCTCGGCCTGGTACAGCGCCTGGCCCTTGAGGATCAGGTCTTCCGGACGCTGCGACTTGCTCTCTTCCAGATACTTGTCCAGCGTGGCCAGGCCTTCGGCCTGCTGGTCGTCCTGCATCTGCAACTGCGCCAGCATCAGCATCGACTGGAACTGGCCGTTGTTGTCCAGCGCATTCAGGCCGATCGCCTGCTGCAGGTACTTCTTGGCAGCAGCAGTGTCGTCCATGTTGTACGCCGCCTGGGCGGCCAGCTGCGACGCCAGCGCCTTATCGGCTTCGTTGGCCGAGCCATTGGCGAGGATCTCGTCGGCCTGGCTGCGCACGGCCGGGAAGTCTTCGCCCTTGTTGAAGGTTTCGATCAGCTTCTGCAGCTTGCTGCCCATCTTGGAGGAGGGCTTGATCGTCGGCGCGGCGCGGGTGGACTGCGGATACAACTCTTCGGCCTTGCCGCTGTTCTTGGACTTGCGGCTGGCGCGCTCGGACGACCGATCCGACTGCGCAACCGCGTCGGTGACGACAGCCCCGCCCAGGGACGCGGCGATGAACAGGGACAACAGGGCTTGCTTGCGGTTGAGCAGTTTCATGTTTCACCTCGGACGAGCCGCCGTCGGGCGGTACGAAAAGCGGAATAAACGCTGTACGAAAAATCTGAGCCGGCAAACTTAGCAGAAAGTCTCAGTTCCCGAAAACGGTTTCCATGCTGTGTTGCGACATTCGGTACGTGAGCGCTGCGATATCAGCCGCAACGCGGCACGCGCCCGTCCTGTCGCGCCTGCTGGTAAACCGGTTCGAGTTGATTGACGTCTGCCTGCAGTTCGCGGATGCGATTGGCGGGGTCGGGGTGGGTGGACAGCCACTGCGGCTGGCGATTGCCGCTGGCGGCCATCATGTTCTGCCACAGCGTGACTGCCTGGGCAGGGTCGAAGCCGGCCTGGGCCATCAGGCGCTGGCCGACCACATCGGCCTCGCTTTCCTGGGTGCGCGAGCCGGGCAGCAGGAACACGGTCTGGGCAGTCATCCCGCCGACCTGGTTGACCGCACTAGCGGCGCCGTCGCCGTAGGCCGCACCAGCTAGCGCGCCAATGATGCCCAGGCCGGTCTGCGCGCCGAGCTGGCGGGTGATGCGCTCTTCGTGATGGCGGGAGATCACATGCCCGATTTCGTGCCCGAGCACGGCAGCCAGCTGATCCTGCGTCTTGGCGACAGTGAAGATTCCGGTATTCACGCCGACCTTGCCACCGGGCAGCGCAAAGGCGTTGGCTTCGTTATCCACGAACAGCGCGGTTTCCCAGCGGGTTTCGCGCCACTGCGGCGGCAGCTGCGCCACCAGCGCATTGACCACGCACTGCACGTAGGCGTTCTGCTTGCCGTCGGTGCTGACTTTTTCCTTGGCCTTGGTCTGCGCGAACGATTCGGCGCCAAGCTTGTCGAGCTGGTCCTGCGTGACGCCTCCCACCACCTGTCGGCGGCCGGTCGGCGAGGTTGTGGTGGCACATGCCGTCAGTGCAAAGACGGCGACAACGATCAACAGCCTGGCTTTCATTCAATCCCCCTTGAACCCTGGGGGCATTTTGGCAGGCTCGTCTTAACTTTTCGTCAAACGGCTCAGCCGATGCCAAAAAAGTACAGTGCCGCCAGGGCGGTGGCGTTGTTGACGCCATGCGCCACAATCGGTGCCCATAGCGTGCCGGTGCGCCAGTACAGCCATGCGAACGCCGCGCCCATGCCGCCGTACACCAGCCATAGCTGCGCGATGGCAGCCGGTCCGTTGCCGCTGACGCCGGGCACTTCGTGCACCAGCGCAAAGATCGCGCTGCTCAGCGCGATGCCCAGCCAGGGCCGGCCAGCGGCGAGCAGGCGGCCGAACAAGACGCGTCGGAACAGCAATTCTTCGTACGCCGGGGCGATCGCCACGGCAAACACCACCAGCGCCAGCGGCCATTGCCTGATGGCTTCTTCCATCAGCGGCAGATTGGTCGGCACCGGTTTGATGCCCAACGCGGACGCCGCGACGCTGACCAGATTGCTGAGCAGGAACACGCCGACCGCGATCAGCGCGGTCCAGCCCCAGGTGGAGGCACGCCTTGCAGCGGCGCGCGAGGCCCGGTGTTCGTCTGCCGTCGCACGCCGACGCCAGTAATACAGCAGCAGCGCCGGCGAGGCGGTGCTGACCAACGCGGTGAGCAATTGCACCAGCACGCCGGGTTGGCCGATGGTGGCCATGATCTCGCTCGAGGACAGCGTCAGGCCCTGCGCCTTGGCGGCCTGCACGGCACTGACGCCGCGGAACACGCCCCAGAGCGCAAACCCGGCCACGCTCAGCGACAGCAGCAGGCCGGTGGCGATCAGCACATCGATGCCGAAGCCGAGCAATGGCGGCAACAGCGGGGCGGTGCCGGCGGCCGGCGTCGGTACCGGCCGCGGGGAAGGATCTGCGCTCATCGTCGTCCTGAAAAAACCGCAGGCGTCGGCGCAACGCCTGAGCGGTGCGCCGACGGGCAACGGTGGCTCAGATGTCCAGGTTGGACACCTTCAGCGCGTTGTCCTCGATGAAGTCGCGGCGTGGCTCGACCACATCGCCCATCAAGGTGCTGAAGATCTGATCGGCGGCCACGGCATCTTCGATACGCACCTGCAACAGGCGACGCGTGTCCGGATTGACCGTGGTTTCCCACAGCTGTTCGGCGTTCATTTCGCCCAGGCCCTTGAAACGCTGTACCTGGCGGCCGCGCTTGGCCTCTTCCAGCAGCCAGGCATGCGCCTGGGCGAAGCTGGTGATCGGGTGGGTCTTGTTGCCGCGCACGATCTGCGCGCCTTCGCGCACCAGATCGTGCAGGGCCAGCGAGACCTCGCGCAGCGGACGCAGCTCGCCGCTTTCGAACGCGCCCATCGGCAATACCTGGGTGAATTCCTCACCCATGTGCCTGCGCACCGCCACCAGCGACGCCGAGGCGCCATCGGTGGCCGGGTCGAAGCGCAGCTGGTAGCGCGCCGTGCCGAGGGTGCCGCGGTTGAGCACCGCCTGCAGCGCATCCAGGGTGGGATGCACCTCGCCTTCGGCCTGCAGCTTGTCCACGTCCAGCGGCGGCAGGTCGATCAGCGCGGTGAGCAGCGCCGGGTCGTAGCGGTGTGCGTTGCGCGCGATCGCCTCGTTGGCGCTGGTGAACAGCATCAACAGCTTTTCCAGCGCCTCGCCGGTGATCGGCGGCTCGTCGGTGGCGGGGATCAGCGCCGCGCCTTCGACCGCGTTGCTGGCCAGGTAGGCGTTGAGCGCCGCGTCGTCCTTCAGATACAGCTCGCTCTTGCCCTGCTTGAGCTTGTACAGCGGCGGCAGGCCAATGTAGATGTAGCCGCGCTCGATCAACTCCGGCATCTGCCGGTAGAAGAAGGTCAGCAGCAGGGTCCGGATGTGCGAGCCGTCGACGTCGGCGTCGGTCATCAGGATGATGCGGTGGTAACGCAGCTTGTCCGGGTTGTACTCGTCGCGGCCGATACCGGTGCCCAGCGCGGTGATCAGCGTGCCGACCTGGTCGGAGGCCAGCATGCGGTCGAAACGCGCGCGTTCGACGTTGAGGATCTTGCCGCGCAGCGGCAGCACCGCCTGATTCTTGCGGTTGCGGCCTTGCTTTGCCGAGCCGCCTGCCGAGTCACCCTCGACGATGAACAGCTCGGACAGCGCCGGGTCTTTTTCCTGGCAGTCGGCAAGTTTGCCGGGCAGGCCGGCGATGTCCAGCGCGCCCTTGCGGCGGGTCAGGTCGCGCGCCTTGCGGGCGGCTTCGCGCGCACGGGCGGCGTCGACGATCTTGCCGGTGATGGCCTTGGCTTCGTTCGGATTCTCCTGCAGGAATTCCTGCAGGCGCGCACCGAAGGCGTTTTCCACCGCCGGACGCACATCCGAGCTGACCAGCTTTTCCTTGGTCTGCGAGGAGAAGCTTGGGTCGGGCACCTTGACCGAGAGCACCGCGATCATGCCTTCGCGCATGTCGTCGCCGGTGAGCGCGACCTTGGCCTGCTTGGCGATGCCGTTCTGCTCGATGTAGGTGCTCAGCACACGCGTCAGCGCGGCGCGGAAGCCGGCCAGGTGGGTGCCGCCATCCTTCTGCGGGATGTTGTTGGTGAAGCAGTACATGGTTTCCTGGTAGGCGTCGGTCCACTGCAGGGCCACGTCCACCACGATGCCATTGTGCTCGCCGGTCACCGAGATCACGTTCGGGTGCAACGGCGACTTGAGCTGCGCCAGATGCTCGACGAAGCTGCGGATGCCACCTTCGTAGTGGAAATCGTCGCGACGGCCGTCGCCGCGCTCGTCGATCAGGGTGATCTTGACGCCCGAATTGAGGAACGACAGCTCGCGCAGGCGTCGCGCCAGGATGTCGTAATGGAACTCGACGTCGCTGAAGATCGCCACGGACGGCTTGAAGCGCAGCGTGGTACCGCGCTTGGTCGAGGCTTCCAGCTGCTTGAGCGGGTACTGTGGCTCGCCCAGCGCGTATTCCTGCTGGTAGTGGAAGCCGTCGCGCCAGATGTCCAGCCACAGGTGTTCGGACAGCGCATTGACCACCGACACGCCCACGCCGTGCAGGCCGCCGGATACCTTGTAGCTGTTGTCGTCGAACTTGCCGCCGGCATGCAGCACGGTGAGGATCACCTCCGCCGCGGAGACGCCTTCTTCCTTGTGAATGTCGACCGGCACGCCACGGCCGTTGTCGGACACCGCAACCGATCCATCGACCAGGATCTTGACCACGATGTCGTCGGCATGGCCGGCCAGGGCTTCGTCGACCGAGTTGTCGACCACTTCGAACACCATGTGATGCAGGCCGGTGCCGTCATGGACATCGCCGATGTACATGCCGGGGCGCTTGCGGACGGCTTCCAGGCCACGCAGCACGGTGATCTTGCTGGAGTCGTAGGTGCCGTTGGGGGTGGGCGAGGTGTTTTGTTCGTCGGTCATGCGTGTGCCGTTAGCTCCACAACACGGGCGCAGGCGACGGAAGCCGCATCGCACCGTGGGAAAAGGGGGATAGCCCGGAAATTATACCAGTCGGCCCACCTGCGCCGCCGACGGTTACGCGGAGGGTGTCAACACGGCCACTTCGCCGTGTTCCACGTGGAACCGATGCAGCAGCTTGCCGGATTCGGCCAGGCCGGGCGGCATTTCGGTTGCGGTGATCAGTACCTGCGCCGGTGCGGACGCCAGGCGCTGCAACACGCGCGCCTGGTGGTGGCGGTCCAGTTCCGAGCCCAGGTCGTCCAGGGCGATCACCGGCCATTCGCCGCGCTCGTGGGCGAAATCTTCGGCCTGTGCCAGCAGGCAGGCGAGGGCGGTGAGCTTTGCCTGGCCGCGGGAGAGCGCATCCTTGCCCGGCAATGCATCGAAGGCGGGCGCCCAATCGGCCCGGTGCGGCCCCTGCGAGGTGTAGCCGTTCTGGCGATCACGCTCGCGTGCCAATAGCAGCGCGTCGGCCAACGACACCTCATGGCGCTTCCAGCCCGGTGCGAACGTCAGCGCGGACAGCCCGAGCGACGGGGCGATCGCGGTTGCGACCGGAATCAGTCGCTCCTGCAGGCGCTCCAGATAGCGAAGGCGACGCGATGTCAGCGTTTCGCCGGATTCGGCGAGTTCGTGATCCCAGGCATCGAGCATGCGCGGCTGTGCGCCCTGCTTGAGCAAGGCATTGCGCTGTTTGAGCGCCCGCGCATAGCGCCGCCACAGCGCCAGGAAGTCAGGTTCCACGTGGAACAGCCCCCAATCGAGGAAGCGCCGCCGCGGCTCACCGCCGCCACTGATCAACACATGGCTGCCGGGCTCGAAGGTCACGACAGCCAGCGCCGCACACAAGGCACCCAGCTGGGCGACATCTTCGCCATCCAGCCGCCCCGTCCATTCCTGGCCGCTATGGCGCAACCCCGCCCGCCGCGTGCGTTCGCCAATCGCGGCGGTTCCCTCGCGCCACTCCACGAAGACTTCCAGATCGCTGGCACCTTGCTGGATCAGCCCGTCGCGTACACGGCCACGAAAGCTGCGGCCATAGGCCATCAGATGCAACGCTTCCAGCACGCTGGTCTTACCCGCGCCGTTATCGCCGGTCAGCAGGTTCAAGGAACTGGCGGGGTGGAGGTCGACGGTCTCGAAACGACGAAGTCGATGGATGGACAACCGCACTACGTGCATCGATCGGTCTGCTCTGCGCTGTGATCCGGCATCCCGGTCGGAGCGGAGGATACGTGATCGATGCGGATCCTGCCCGTGCAGACGTGAGGCGACCCTAGGGACAGGCAGGGGACAACCTGTGGATAAAAAGCAGGCCCGAACAACCGCTTCCGCTTATCCACAGGTTGTGGACCCCTCTACACGGGTCTAGACACAGGGTTTCGAGGCCTAAAAGTAAATTAAAAACAATCACATAGGGTAGTTTCCGGCGAAATCTGGCCCTACCATCACCACCAAGCTCTTAAATTATTTATAGATTTAAAGGCAAAGCGCGATGTGCATAACTCAAAAAACCGGCTTGAGGATGCTTACGCCAGACGCAACTGCACATGCTGGTTCTGAGCGGGCCATGCTGTCTTTGATGAATGCGTTCAGGCCAACTCCAATGAGCGCGACTTCGCTGGACGACAAAGCGCAGCATGCATGGCCACCGAATCTCACAGGAGCTGCGACAAGCCGGCTTTCCTCAATGCGGTTGGTGACACGAGGAGAAGCACGTTGTTCAACGTGCACCGCGTGGATCTGCCAACAAAGCCTCCGCAACTCGACAGGTCACGGCTAGGTTGCCTGCTTGCCCAGAGCACAGCGATCGCACGCGGCGCGTTCCCTAGGCAAGACAGCTCACTGATCCTTGGGCATGTCTGAAACACAGATGGGCAAAGTATCCGTGCTGACGACAGCAGCGCACCGGGCTGATGCCAGTTTTTGATAGCGCTCGTGTTCCAACTCACACCCGTCAATCCAAGCAAACGAACCAACGCCCTTGTCCGGTCGTCGAAGTCTGACTACCCGTGAGTGGCGTCTATCGAACCGTTCTTGGCTTGGTAAACGTGCGGCATTGATGCTCTGAGGCTCATGCCCGAAGGCAAAGTAGCTCCGGGTAAGGCACCGACGCATCTGGGCACCCAATACCAGCGCAGAGCGGATGCCCACGGACGCTCACGCCTCCCAAAGCCTTACACCGCAACGAACGTAGCGATCTTGACCTCCAAAACGAAAAAGCCCGGCTTTTTCGCCGGGCTCTTCGTGTTCCACGTGGAACGCGACGTCAGAGACGCAGCGGCATCACCACATGGCGGGACTTCTCGCTGCTGGCCTCGCGCACCAGTGCCGACGAATTTGCATCGCGCAGCTGAATGACCACGTGCTCATCGCGCAGTGCAGACAGCGCGTCGAGCAGATAGTTGACGTTGAAGCCGATGGCCAGATCGTCGACCTTGGTGTCGGCCTCGATTTCTTCCTGCGCTTCTTCCTGCTCGGGGTTGTGTGCGCTGATCTTCAGCTGTCCCGGCGACACTTCCACCCGCACGCCACGGTACTTCTCATTCGACAGGATCGCCGCACGCTGCAGCGATGCACGCAGCGCTTCACGGTCCACCTTGACCTCGCGATCGGCGCCGATCGGAATCACCGCCTCGTAATCCGGGAAGCGGCCGTCGATCAGCTTGGAGGTGAAGGTCACATCGCCACGCTTGACGCGGATATGGCTACGACCGACTTCCAGCTCCACTTCGCGGTCCGCCGCTTCCAGCAACCGCAGCAACTCGGTTACGCCCTTGCGCGGCACGATGATCTGACGCTTGGCACCGCCGGATTTTTCCAGCTCGGTCTCGCACAGCGCCAGACGGTGGCCGTCAGTGGCCACGCACCGCAGCAAGCCCTCGCGCAGGTCGAACAGCAAACCGTTGAGGTAATAACGCACGTCCTGCTGGGCCATGGCGAACGCAGTGCGCTCGATCAGCTCCTTCAACGCCGCCTCCGGCACCGCAACCCGTTCGGTGGCTTCGACTTCGTCCACCGACGGGAAATCGTTGGCAGGCAGCGTTGCCAGGGTGAAGCGGCTACGCCCGGCCTGCACCGTGACCTTGTCGCCGGTCTGCGAGATGGTGACGCGGCTGCCGTCGGGCAGGGCACGCAGGATGTCGAACAACTTGCGCGCCGGAATCGTGGTTTCGCCGTCCTGCGCGTCTTCCACCATCGTGCGCGAGATCATTTCCACTTCCAGGTCGGTACCGGTCAAGGAGACCTGTCCGTCCTTGACCTGCACCAGCAGATTGGCCAGAACCGGCAGGGTTTGACGGCGTTCGACCACATTGACCACCTGGGCCAATGGTTTGAGGAAGGCTTCGCGCTGCAGTGTAAAACGCATGTGGTTCCGTGCCCCTATGCTTTAAAAGATAATGGAATAAATCAAAAGCTTGGTGGTGATGGTAGGGCCGTTTTCAGCGGATAACCACCATAACTGTTTGTTTCCAAAGACAAATTAGCGCCTGAAAGTCGTTGGACTAGTGCCCCTGGTCTGGCGGTAAAACCTGTGGATAGTTTTCCGCCCGACCTGCGAGGCAACGTTATCCACAGATTCTCCCGCATTTGACCCCAACGTTTCCACGCTTTTCTCCAAGCGGGCGGTCAAGACCGTTGCCGGCTTACTCGCTGAGCTTGCGAATCAGCTTTTCCCAGTCCTCGCGCAGCTTGCCGTCGGCCTCCATCAGCGTGCGGATCTGCCGGCAGGCATGCAGCACGGTCGTGTGGTCGCGGCCGGCGAAGGCGTCGCCGATCTCGGGCAGGCTGTGTTCTGTGAGTTCCTTGGCCAGCGCCATCGCCACCTGGCGCGGACGCGCCAGCGAGCGGGTGCGTCGCTTGGAGAGCAGGTCCTTCATCTGCAGGCCGTAGTAGTCCGCCACGGTCTTCTGGATGTTGGGGATGCCGATCGCCTGCTGCTGGGCGCGCAACAGGTCGCGCAGTGTCTCCTGGGCAAATTCCACCGTGATCGAGCGGCCGGTGAAGTTGGCGCGTGCCACCAGCGTGTTGAGCGCACCTTCCAGGTCGCGCACGTTGGAGCGCATCTTCTTGGCGATCAAAAACGCCACGTCGTCCGGAATCTCGGCGCCGCGCTCGCGCGCCTTGGCCAGCACGATCGCCGCGCGGGTCTCGAAATCGGGCGGGTCGATCGCCACCGACAGGCCCCAGGCCAGGCGCGACTTCAGCCGCGGCTCCAGGCCTTCGACCTCACGCGGATAGCGGTCGCAGGTCAGGATGATCTGCTGGCGGCCATCGAACAGCGCGTTGAAGGTGTGGAAGAACTCCTCCTGCGTACGGTCCTTGCCGGCGAAGAACTGGATGTCGTCGATCAGCAGCGCATCGATCTGCTGGAACTGGCGCTTGAACTGGTCCATCGCCTTGTCCTGCAGCGCCCGGATCATCGCGCTGAAGAACTGTTCCGAGCGCAGATACATCACCTTGGCGGCCGGATTGGCCTGGCGCAGCGCGTTGCCGGCGGCAAACATCAGGTGGGTCTTGCCCAGGCCGGTGCTGCCGTACAGCAGCAGCGGGTTGTGGGCGCGGTCGCCCGGCTTCTGCGCGGCCTGGATCGCGGCGGCCAGACCGAGCTGGTTGCTGCGACCCTCGACGAAGTTGGCGAAGGTGTAGTGCGAATCCAGATTCCCGGCGAACGGCACGATCGGCGCGGCAACCGGTGCGCTGGGCGTGGCCATCGGTGCCGGCTGCGGTTCCGGCGCACGCGGGCGGGAGCCGACTGCCAGCGCCACTTCGCCGTTGCCGACGAAATACGCCACCAGTTCGCGGATACGCGGCAGGTAGCGCTCGCGGACCTGGTCGACGATGAAGGCGTTCGGCGCATACAGCACGATGCTGTCGCCGCGGTCTTCGGCTTGCAGGGGTTTCAACCAGGTGTGGACGTCCTCGGGCGGGAATTCGGCTTCGAGACGTTCCAGACAGCGGGGCCAAGCATCCAT